>NZ_CP071700.1:0-4338990 GCF_042192375.1 Pseudophaeobacter sp. TrK17 | reverse complement strand
GTGCTGCGCCTCATGCATCCCCAAAAACAAGCAGCGGCCTGTTTATCTTTCGCCTATCATTCTTTTTCGCCCATTTCAGAGCTGCGTTTCACCCATAACTTCTGCGCCTGCGGACAGGGGTTTCCTGACCACACTCCCCCTGTGGGGCAACGGATTGTTCAACAAAAGCCACAAACACACAGCGGCCCTGATCCCGAAACTATAAACCGTTTCTGCACACAAGTGAGACAAGGCTGCTGATTGAAAATCCAATACAGCAGGGCGTAGAATCATTAAGAAGCCAAACTGGCCTCCCGTGAACTTCTACGCCTTCTAGTAACCTTGATGCCCGTCAAGATTACCGTGAGCAGCCTGTCCCCCAGCGAGTGAATCGCTGTATATGTGGTAGCAATTTGCGGGGGGCAGCGGCAATGAAACTATGATGTTGACTCATGCTTTGCTGACAAAGAATCTCTCGCAGCTGCAGAAGGTCTCCGTGGGATAAGGAGAAAATCAAAAGGCGCCGCAAAAATGCGACGCCTTCATTTTTTTCATTTTCCGGCTTGCAGGAAATTCCCGGTTGGGAATCAACCCAGCGCTTTGACCCGTGCGGTCAGGCGGGACACTTTCCGCGAAGCGGTGTTCTTGTGGTAGACGCCTTTGGTCACGCCACGCATCAGCTCAGGAGCGGCCAGACGCAGAGCGGCGGCTGCATCTTCTTTGTTGCCAGCTTCGATAGCTTCTTCAACTTTACGCAGGAATGTGCGGATGCGCGAACGGCGGGCTTTGTTTACTGCAAAACGCTTTTCGTTCTGACGTGCGCGTTTTTTTGCTTGGGGGGTATTTGCCATGTCTCTGTGACCTTATCTTCGGGTTCGTGTTTATTATGTCGGCGCAGGCCAGCCAAACCCGGATCGGATCTCGGAGTGATTCTAGCCAAGCGGGCTGCACGCGCATGTATGGCTGCGGTCTTTAATGGGATGGGCTGCAATATGCAAGCACATTGCCAAATACCTATGTGAACGCATCACGGGGGCAGCCAAACCACCGCAAAACTGCCGGGGCCAATCCCAAAGAACCACCCCGACCTTGGGAGCAGACCAGGAGGACTGGCCCCAACCGGTTACTTATCGCGGAACTGGGCTTCGCGTTTTTCCAAAAAGGCCGCCATGCCCTCTTTCTGGTCTTCGGTTGCAAACATCGAGTGGAACACCCGGCGTTCAAACAACATGCCTTCGCTCAGCGGCATCTCATAGCTGCGATTGACCGTTTCCTTGACTGCCATCGCG
This sequence comes from Pseudophaeobacter sp. TrK17, assembly GCF_042192375.1. NCBI lineage: Bacteria > Pseudomonadati > Pseudomonadota > Alphaproteobacteria > Rhodobacterales > Roseobacteraceae > Pseudophaeobacter > Pseudophaeobacter sp. TrK17. Next base: position 4,337,722 of record NZ_CP071700.1, on the reverse strand, counting down.
GTGAGCAGGGATTTTTCGGCAATCTTATGTGCCGCGCCCATGGCCTCTTCGATCAGCTTTTTGGCAGGCACCACCCGCGACACCAGACCGGCGCGCTCGGCTTCTTCGGCGCCCATGAAACGACCGGTGAGATTCATGTCCATGGATTTGGATTTGCCAACAAACCGCGTCAGACGCTGGGTGCCGCCAATGCCGGCTACAACGCCAAGGTTGATCTCTGGCTGGCCAAACTTTGCGGTTTCCGCCGCAATGACAAAATCGCACAGCATCGCCAGCTCGCAGCCACCGCCCAGCGCATAGCCTGCAACGGCTGCGATGATGGGTTTGCGAATCGCCACGATGCGATCATTCACCTGCGCAAACAGGTTGTTGGTATAGACATCGGTAAAGCTCATCTCCGACATCTCTTTGATGTCAGCACCGGCGGCAAATGCCTTTTCCGATCCGGTCAGCACAATGCAGCGCACCTTGTCGCTGGCGTCGGCTTCTTCCAAAGCAGTGCAAAGCTCGCTCACGAGCGCTGCATTGAGTGCGTTCAACGCCTCGGGGCGATGCAGTTTGATTAGACAAACGTGGTCCTGCACATCGACGTTGATCGTCTCATAGGCCATAATTATTGCTTTCGTTGTTCCGTTCAGAACCGAGTCATTACCACGACAAACATCGCATTCAAGCTATCTTTGACACTTGCCACAGTAGAAAGAGGATCGCCCCGACTGGGTGATTCTGGCAATAGTCCCGCCACACCCCTGCCGTTTGCAGGGCTCTGCCTCGCGACCATAGACATCAAAGCTGTGCTGAAAATATCCAAGCTCCCCATTGGCTTGGCGGAAATCTTTTAGCGAAGACCCCCCGGCTATGATGGCCTCCTCCAGCACCTGCCGGATGATCGGGACCAGCGCCGCAACACGGGCTGCGGCGAGTTGCCCCGCTTTGCGTTTGGGTGAAATTTGAGCACGAAAAAGCGCCTCACAGACGTAGATATTGCCCAGACCCGCGATGATTCCCTGATCCAGCAGTGCCGATTTCACCGGCGTGTTCTTACCTTTGAAGGCGGCGATCAGGTGATCTTCGTGAAAATCATTGCCTAGCGGCTCTGGCCCCAGCACCCGCAGCAGCTTGTGCTCAGCCAGGCCAGCTGTGTCGATCAGATCCATAGCGCCAAAGCGGCGCGGATCATTGAATGTCACCCGCGCGCCGTTTTCCATATCAAAGACCACATGGTCATGTTTGGCCGCCTGCGGGTGATCATGCACAAACTGCCCCAAGGGATCACCCGACACCGTCATCCGCCCCGACATACCCAAATGCACCAGCAGGGTCTCACCCCGGTCCAGTTCCGCCAGGATGTATTTGGACCGCCGCCGCAGCGCCACAACCCGCGCCCCCGTCAGCCGCTCTGCCATCCGCTCCGGAAAGGGCCAGCGCAGATCAGGCCGATTCACCTGCGCCTGCGCAATCACCGCGCCCTCCATCGAGGGCTGCAATCCCCGCATCACGGTTTCAACTTCGGGCAGTTCAGGCATTGTTCAGCTTACTTTCGGCAAGTTCCATAATCTCTCCATAGCCTTCGCAATATTTGGAAATTCTGGCAACGCCGAACCTCTTATAGCGCTGCTTTGAAACCGAAAATATCACCGGCACAGCAGCCAGCAGCACAAAGATCAGTTCAGACACCGCATCCAACCATCCATGACAGCGCAAAGAAACCAAAGCCGTGGCCCAAATGAATGAAAGATCCAGGCCAGTCGCCGCATTGGCTAATCTCTTCATCCCCGCCCCCTGCTGCATATTCGCCCAATTGTCTTCCCGGCCTTGGTCTCTATAAGAGGGGGCGGTATCGGCAGAGGCAAGTCCCCATGGCAGACAGATCAGACAGCACCACTCATTTTGGCTTTGAAACCGTCCCCGAGCATGAAAAGGCGGGCCGGGTTCAGGGCGTCTTCAATTCCGTGGCCTCCAAATATGACATCATGAATGACGTGATGAGCCTCGGGATTCATCGGATCTGGAAAGACGCGATGATGGATTGGCTGGCGCCGCGCCCGGGCCAGCGCCTGCTGGATGTGGCCGGTGGTACGGGTGATATCTCCTTTCGCTTCCTGAAGCGCGCCGGCCACGGCCATTCCACCGTGCTGGATCTCACCGCGCCCATGCTGGAAGAAGGCCGCAAACGCGCCGAGGCCGAACAGATGGCCGAGAGCCTCGATTGGGTCACCGGCGACGCCATGGCCCTGCCGTTTAAGGACAATAAATTCGACGTCTACACCATCTCCTTTGGCATCCGAAACGTCACCCGCCCGCAGGAAGCCCTGAATGAAGCCTACCGGGTGCTGAAACCCGGCGGCCGCCTGATGGTGCTGGAGTTCAGCCAGCTGCCCAACGACGGCATGCAGAAACTCTATGATCTCTATAGTTTCAACGTCATACCCCGCATGGGTAAGCTCATCGCAGATGACTACGACAGCTATCAGTATCTGGTGGAATCGATCCGCAATTTCCCGGATCAGGAGACCTTCCTGCAGATGGTGAAAACCGCAGGCTTTGCCAATGCCAAATACCGCAACCTGTCGCTGGGAATCGCGGCGCTGCATTCCGGCTGGAAAATCTGAACCATGCGCGGCCCTCATAATATCATCCGCCTGATCCGCACCGGCGCCACCATGGTGCGCACTGGCGCCATGGACGTGGTGCTGGACGCCTTTGACGCGCCCGCCCCCCTGCGCGCCCTGGCCTACACCCTGGGCTGGCCCTTTCAGTGGCTTGGCTACAAGGGCGATCCAAACATGCCCCCGGCAACACGCGCCCTGACAGCGCTGGGGCCCGCCTATATCAAATTCGGTCAGGTGCTCTCAACCCGCCCGGATGTGGTCGGCGAAGATATGGCCCAGCAATTGCGGGTGTTGCAGGACCAGCTGCCACCCTTTCCCCGCGCGGCAGCCATGGCCGAGGTTGAGCGCGCGCTTGGCCGCCCTCTGGCCGAAGTGTTTTCCGAATTCAGCGAGCCAATTGCCGCCGCCTCTATCGCGCAGGTGCATCGCGCCCGGCTGACCGAAACAGGCGAAGACGTCGCGGTCAAAGTCCTGCGCCCCGGCATTGAACGCGCCTTCAACAAAGACGTCGATGCCTTCTACTTTGCCGCCCGCATTGTTGACCTCTTTGCCCCCGGCGCCCGCCGACTGCGCCCGATGGATGTGATCGAGCATTTTGACGGGGTAGTACAGGGTGAGCTGGACCTGCGGCTTGAAAGCTCAGCCGCATCCGAATTTGCCGCCAACACCAGCGCCGACGAAGGCTTCCAACTGCCCCGTATCCGTTGGGAGGCGTCAGCCCGCCGGGTGATGACCCTGGACTGGGCCGATGGGGTGGCTTTGGGCGACAATGCCGCCCTGGACGCTGCGGGCCATGATCGCCATGCGCTCGGGGAACGGGTGTTGTCGCTGTTCCTGCGCCACGCCCTGCGCGACGGCTATTTTCACGCCGACATGCACCAGGGCAACCTCAAGGTCGCCGCCAATGGCAATATCATTGCCTATGACTTTGGCATCATGGGCCATATCGACGAATACACCCGCCGGGTCTACGCAGAGATCCTCTTTGGCTTTATCAAACGTGATTACAAACGCGTCGCCGAGGTACATTTCGAGGCCGGCTATGTGCCCGCAGATCGCGATGTCGATGAATTCGCCCGCGCCATTCGCGCCGTCGGCGAGCCGATATTTGGCATGGATGCCAGCCAGATCTCCATGGGCAACCTGCTGAACTACCTGTTCGAGGTCACCGAACGGTTCGGCATGGAAACCCGGACCGAGCTGATCCTGCTGCAACGCACCATGGTGGTGGTCGAAGGCGTCGCCCGCTCGCTGGATCCCAGGATCAACATCTGGGAAGTGGCCCAGCCCGTGGTCGAGGATTACATCAAGAAAAGCATCGGCCCCCGCGCCATTGCCTCGGATCTGATGAAAACCGCCAAGGTCATGGCCCGCTTTGGCCCGCGCCTGCCCGCCCTGATGGAACAGGCGCTGATCGCCCAATCCCAACAGCCCAGTGGCGATAAAAAGAACCGCACCTGGCAGATCCCCACTGCAGCTGGCGCGACCGCTGGGATCTTGCTGACGCTCCTCATCAGTCAGTTTCTGAGCTGAACAAGAACGGGCGCCGCAAGCACGGCGGCGCCCCTTTCATCTTAGCCAAAATACCTTGGGGTGAATGGCCCAAAGGGCCAGAGGGGCAAAGCCCCCCTACCCCGTCTCAATGTCACAGACGTTCAATCGCCAGGGCAATTCCCTGACCGCCGCCAATACACATGGTGATCAGCGCTTTGGATCCACCAATCCGTTCCAGCTCATAAAGCGCCTTCACGGTGATCAACGCGCCTGTGGCCCCAACCGGGTGACCCAGGGCAATGGCACCGCCATTGGGGTTCACCTTCGCCGGATCCAGGCCCAGCTCCTTGTTCACCGCCAGCGCCTGCGAGGCAAAGGCCTCATTGCTTTCAATAACGTCAAAATCAGAGGCCTTCAGGCCGGTTTTGGCCAGCAGGTTTTGCACCGCCGGCACCGGGCCAATGCCCATCACCTCGGGCCGTACCCCCGCATGGGCATAGCCCAGAACCCGCGCCTTGGGCTTCAGGCCTGCCTTTTCGGCCGCCTCTGCCCGCGCCATCACAAGGGCGGCCGCGCCATCATTGATGCCGCTGGCGTTGCCCGCAGTGACGCGACCGTCCTTCTGGAACACCGCCCGCAGCCCGGCCAGCGCTTCCATCGTGCTGCCTTTGGGGTGCTCATCCACTTCAAAAGGCACCATGTCGCGCTTTACCTTAACCTCGACAGGCACGATCTGGCTTTTGAAATAGCCAGCCTCAATCGCTGCCGCCGCACGGGTCTGGCTGGCGAGGGCAAATTCGTCCATTTGTTCGCGGGTAATATCGTGCTCATCCGCGACATTCTCTGCGGTTACCCCCATGTGGCCGGTGCCAAAGGGACAGTTCAGCGCCCCCAGCATCATATCCAGCGATTTCACATCGCCCATCTTGGCGCCCCAACGCTGCTGCTGCATGATAAAGGGGCTGCGCGACATGTTTTCCGCACCACCAGCCAGGGCGTAATCTGCATCCCCCAGCATCAGCGACTGAATACCCGAAACCAGCGCCTGTGCCCCCGAACCACAGAGCCGATTCACGTTCATCGCTGGCGTGCCATGGGGCACGCCCGCCTGCATCGCCGCCACCCGCGACAGGTACATATCCCGCGGCTCGGTGTTGATCACATGACCAAATACCACATGGCCGATCTGTTCCGGGTCAACGCCAGAGCGCTCCATTGCGGCCTTTGAAGCCACTGTCGCCAGATCAATAGGCGCGGTATTGGCAAGCGCGCCACCAAAGGTACCAATTGCGGTGCGGGCACCATCCAGAATGACGATATCAGTCATGATCTCTCTCCTCACGAGTCAGTTGCGCGTATTATGCAGATGCAGCATGCGCTGTCTGCCCCTGACGGGCCTAGTGCACAGCTGAACGTCCCGTCATTGACAAATTGCCTCAGGACCCGCAGGACATCTGTTATGACGGAAAACCCAGACGATATCCTGACCCTGCTGCCCTCCCGCCTGAAAGAGGCCCGCCGCGCCCAGGGGCTCAGCCTAGAAGCCGTGGCTAATCTCTCGGGTGTCAGCCGCTCGATGGTCAGCCAGATCGAACGCGGCGAAAGCTCCCCCACCATTGCGACGCTGTGGAACCTCACCCGGGCGCTGCAGGTGGATTTTGCCGGCCTGTTGGAATCCGGCGACCAGCAGGACCACATCGAGGTTTTGCGCGCCGTTGATGTACCCAAGATCGAAAACATCGGCGAAGGTTGCCGCATCCGCATCCTGTCGCCGCCGGAAGAAGCCGGCGGGCATGAGGTCTATGACATTCGGTTCGACAAAGGCGGCGCCCTGACCAGCCAGCCCCATACCCGCGGCGCGATGGAACAGCTGACGGTTCTGGACGGCGAGATCGAGGTCACATCCGGCAGTGCCAAGGATAGCCTACAGGCTGGCGACACCGCCCGCTACGCTGCCGACGTGGGCCATGCGATCACCGCACCCAATGGGGCAGCACGGGTTTTTCTGATTGTGAAGAACGCATGAGTGACCTGCTCTAGCTTAATATCGAAGCCGAGTTCAGCAAGAGTGATTTAGCGCTTGTTGAAGCAGGAGGCTCAACCTGGCGATTGTCTTCGTATTCTTCTGCTTTCTCTTTTGTCGAATTATGAGCAGCGCAGTATTTGGCACCCCTCTAACAATTTGAACAAGCGCGCCCTCCGAAAGCAGGCCGGGCGCCGCCTGGAGGTGCCGCCTAGCACGACCTTTGATTTGTAGTTTCACGCCCACCCAGAGTCAGGCAGGATCCTTTGCATAAAAATCCATCTTTGCGGATTTTTTTCCGGGATAGTGAAATCTTCTATTTGGGAATCTTTTCCGCTATGGTAGATACGATTCCACGGATAAGGAGTTTCCCGCTATGAGCACTGCATTTCTGAACGACATCTCTGAGACGCTCACCCAGATTGAGGCCGATGGCCTCTACAAGCGGGAACGAATGATCACCTCCCCACAGGGGGGCGAGATCACGGTGGGGGACAAGGAGGTCATCAACCTCTGCGCCAATAACTACCTCGGTCTCGCAGATCACCCTGATCTGATCAAAGCCGCGCGCGGCGTGATGGAGGGCAAGGGCTTCGGCATGGCCTCGGTCCGGTTCATCTGCGGCACGCAAGACATCCACCGGGAGCTGGAGCAACGCCTGGCAAAGTTCCTGAACAAGGATGACGCCATTCTGTTTGCCGCCTGTTTTGACGCCAATGGCGGGCTGTTCGAGCCGCTGTTGGGACCAGAGGATGCCATTATCTCGGACAGCCTGAACCATGCCTCGATCATCGACGGGGTGCGCCTGTGCAAGGCCAAGCGCTATCGCTACCTCAACAGTGATATGAATGATCTGGAGGCCTGGCTGAAACAGGCCCGCGCGGATGGAGCCCGCCATATCATGATCGCCACCGACGGGGTGTTCTCGATGGATGGTTATCTGGCCAAGCTGCCGGAAATCCGCGCCCTGGCGGATAAATATGACGCCGTGGTGATGGTGGATGACTGCCACGCTACCGGGTTCATGGGGCCAAAGGGCGCTGGCACACCGGATCACTTTGGCGTCGATGTGGACATCGTCACCGGGACTTTGGGCAAAGCATTGGGAGGGGCCATTGGCGGTTATATCGCCGGGCCGCAGCCAGTGATCGACCTGCTGCGGCAGCGGGCGCGGCCCTATTTGTTCTCCAATTCGCTGCCGCCTTCTATCGTTGCTGCCGGGCTGGAAGCCATCTCGCTGGTTGAAAAAGGCGCCGATCTGCGCGCGCAGCTGTTTGAAAACACCCGCTTCTGGCGCCAAGGCCTCACCGATCTGGGGTTTGACCTCTTGCCCGGTGAACACCCCATCGTGCCGGTGATGCTGGGCGAGGCGCAGCTGGCACAGGACATGGCGGCAGCCCTGTTTGACGAGGGTGTCTATGTCTCCGGGTTTTTCTTTCCCGTGGTGCCCCGTGGCCAGGCGCGTATTCGCACCCAGATGAACGCCACCCTGACACGGGATGAACTCACCCGCGCGCTGACGGCCTTTGGCAAGGTGGGCAAAGACTTGGGGACCCTGCAATGACCCGTCCAAACACCATGAAAGCGCTGGAAAAATCCCATCCCAAAGAAGGCCTGTGGATGGTGCAGGCACCGGTGCCAGAGATTGGCCCGGATGAGGTGCTGATCAAGATCAACAAAACCGGCATCTGTGGCACCGATGTGCATATCTGGAACTGGGACGCCTGGGCGCAAAAGACGGTGCCCGTGCCGCTGATCACCGGGCATGAATTTGCCGGTGAAATCGTCGAGCTGGGACGCAATGTCACCGATCTGGCGATTGGCCAGCGCTGCTCGGGCGAGGGGCATTTGATTGGCCATCATTCCCGGCAAAGCCGCGCCGGCAAGTTCCATCTGGATCCCGAAACCCGTGGTATCGGCGTCAACGAACAGGGCGCCTTTGCCCAGTATCTGGCGCTGCCGGCCTTTAATGTTGTGCCGCTGCCCGATGACATTTCGGATGACATCGGCGCGATTCTCGATCCATTGGGCAATGCGGTGCATACGGCGCTCAGCTTTGATCTGGTGGGCGAAGACGTGCTGATCACCGGCGCCGGCCCCATTGGCATCATGGCCGCTGCTGTGGCCCGCCACGCTGGCGCCCGCCATGTGGCCATCACCGATGTGAACCCCGGACGGCTGGAACTGGCCGCCAAAGTGGCCAATGTGCGCCCGGTCAATGTGGCCCACGAAGATCTGCAGGATGTCATTGCCGAACTTGGTATGCGCCAGGGATTTGATGTGGGGCTAGAGATGTCGGGCAACCAGGCGGCGCTGGATCAGATGGTCGAAGCCCTGGTGATGGGCGGGCGCATCGCCCTGCTTGGCATCCCGCCGGGCAAATCTCCCGTCGACTGGAGCCGCATCGTGTTCAAGGCGCTGACGCTGAAGGGTGTCTATGGCCGCGAGATCTTTGAAACCTGGTACAAGATGATCGCCATGTTGCAAAACGGATTGGATGTGAGCGCCGTCATCACCCATCGGTTTGGTGTCGATGAGTTTGCCAAGGGATTCGCTGCGATGAAATCGGGAGATAGCGGCAAGGTGGTCCTGGACTGGAACCAGATCAATCAGCCCTGAGCCAGGCAAAACGGGTAATCGACGGCAACACAGACAACGCGGGCTTTACGCCCAAAGGGAACTCATTACCGAACCGCCGATCACATTGTCAGCTTACACCGAATTCCTTTATTGAAAATGTGCAAATTACGCACAATTGTCTTTTTCCCAGATCTGCGGGCGCTTTTAGGGGGCCAACAAGGGACTGCGCCCTTCTGCATCCAGCACCCAGCAGTCCCGCCCTTCAAACACGGCGGCCGTCAGCGGGCGACCAAAGCCGGCGCCGGAATCAAGGTTGACCCGGTTGCCACGATGCTCGGCTACAGGGATCTGCGTATGCCCATGCACCACCAGCCAGGGATGGGCGCCTTGATATTCCAAGAATTCATCTCGAATCCAGATCTTGTCATTCTGGATCTGATCTTCCAGCGTCACACCGGGGCGAATACCCGCATGAACGCACAACAGATCGCCTTCTTGGTGGTAATCCACCAGCCCGGTCAGAAAGGCGCGGTGGTGATCCGGCACCGCCTGTCGCGCAGCGCTATGGACGTCATAAATTCGGGTGCGTTCCGGCACCTCGACCCCATAGGACTGCAGCGTCTCGACCCCGCCGATGCGATCATGCAGCCAGTGGTAGCCCACCAACAGCCGGTCGTCATTGCGCGGATAATCCTCCATGAACATGGAAAACATCCGGTCGTGATTGCCCAGCAGGCAGACCCAGTTGCGCCCCGCCGCCAGCCCCTGCGACAACAGCTCGATCACCCCGCGCGAGTCCGGCCCGCGATCAACATAATCGCCCAGGAAAACCACCCGCGCCTCCGGCCCGCCATCCGCCTCGATCCGCGCCAGCGCCTGTTCCAGCATCTCCAGCTGGCCGTGAATATCACCAATGGCGTAGATCGGTTGTGTCATGGGGCATCTCCTTGGGTCAGTTGCGCAATTGATGACCCAAGCCGCCGCGCATCACAAGGGCAGAGCTGCGACAGTGCCAAAGCAGCCCCCCACAGAGGCGCGCTTGCCTCGCCGCGATGCAGATCCTAGGCTTGCACCCATTGGTTAAGGAGATTTCATGCGCAACATTCAGACATATGCGGATATTAAGGCGGCGTATGCGGCTGGTGAGCTGACCTCGGCAGAGGAGAAATTGATTGATGGCTGCCTGACTGGCAAGGGCTGCAAATTAGGTGACGGCACCTTGCCCACAGCCCCCAGCGATGCCCATACCGTCCACGCCGACCTGCTGCGCTACCTGATCACCGGCGGCGGTGACGGCTGCGTGGTGCATGATCTGGGCGTGCAGCTGGCGGGGGCCTATGTGCCGGAGGTTCTGGACCTTGATTATGCCCAGGCAAAAGGCACCACCAATTTAGTCCACTGCCATTTTGAACAAAAGATCTACGCCTACTACTGCCATTTCAACACGCTGAGCCTGCATGGCAGCGCCCTGCAACAGGGATTAAGCGCCCAGGGGGCTGTGATTGTTGGCAGTGTCTTTCTACGCAAGGGATTTTCGGCCAAGGGCTGCGTTGATCTTGGCGGCGCAAAAATCGGCGGGCAGCTCAACTGCACCGGAGGGCAGATAGAGGTGACCGAGGGCGACGCCCTCAACGCACAACATGCGCAGATCATGGGCAGTGTCTTCCTCAACAAAGGCTTCTCGGCCAAGGGCCGCGTGGACCTTGTCGGCGCAAAAATCACTGGACAGCTCACCTGTGTGAGAGGACGGTTTCATGCAGAAAAGGGTGCAGCCCTTCAGCTAGTAGGCACGCAGGCTGCTGGTAGGCACGCAGGCTGCGCATTTTTTCTGGAGAGATGTCACGGAAATATCCGGTGAAATCGACTTGTCTGGTGCACATTTTGACACCCTGGTCGATGACCCTGAAAGCTGGGAGAGGGTCACAGACCTCTCCCTTATTGGCCTGACCTATACCCATATCATCAATCCCGGTGACACAGCAAAACGGTTAGAATGGCTGGGCAAGGGCCACGAGATGAACGGTGAGTTTTCGCCACAGCCCTACACGCAACTGGCCAAGGTGCTGCGCGACATGGGGCATGATCGTGACGCGCGCACAGTGCTGGTGGAAGGCGAAGTTCGACACCGGGGCAGTGAATGGCATGAGATAGAAAAACGGCGTGCAGAACGCTGGGCACTGAGGCGATTTTTGAAATCCCCAAACCAAGAAAACAAGGATGTCTATGTTGAGACCAAAGCAAGTGATCAACGTAAACAGCTATTTGATCGCTTCCAGCGTATTTACCTTGATGCCGCCAAGGATCACCCCAATCGGCCATCGGACGCGCAATTGGAACTGGCGCTGGCGGGATTCCGGCAGGATTTGCAGTGGTTCAATGCCAAGGACAAGCTGCGCATCTGGTGGCTAAAGGCCAAAAGCTATGGGTTACATTGGTTGGTTGGCTATGGCTACCAGCCTTTTAGGAGCCTAGGAGCACTAACTGTGTTGGTTCTCCTTGCAGCCGGTCTGTCACACATAGCCTGGCGGCACGGGGATTTTGCGCCGAATTCTGATGTCATTTTGTCCACCACCGCGTGGCAAAATTTGGCGGAGGATAAGACGGTACGAAACCCAGCGCAAACTTGGACTGCTGAGACTGAAAAAGGACGCGACTACGAGACGTTCTATTGGCTCGCATACGGGTTCGATGTCGTCGTCCCCATCGTCAACATCGGGCAAGAGGCCGCCTGGGCGCCCTCTACCACGCGGGGGCCATGGGGGTGGACCCTGTGGTGGATGCGCTGGCTTTTCACTGTGTTTGGCTGGATCGTCACCGCCTTGGGCGCGGCGGCGATTGCTGGGGTTATTCGGCGGGAATAGGGGCAGGCATGAAAAAGCCGCCGGGGTTTCCTCCGGCGGCTTTCTTTTGTCGGCGTTCGCCCAGATCAGGCGACGTCGAACTGCAGGGGTTTGATCTGGTTGAACAGATCGCTTTCGGCCAGCTTGGCGCGGGCGTCGGCGGGGACGATGTCGTCGACATAAAGCAGCGCGATGGCTTCGCCACCGGCCTCAGACCGGCCCAGGGTAAAGTTGGCGATGTTGACGCCGTGCTCCCCCATGGTCTGGCCCAGCGCACCAATGATGCCCGGCACGTCGTTGTTGGTGGTGTAGAGCATATGCGCGCCCACCTCGGCGTCGATGTTGATGCCTTTGATCTGGATAAACCGGGGTTTGCCATCGGAGAACACGGTGCCCGCAACCGAGCGTTCGCGCTTATCCGTGACGGCTGTCACCTTGATATAACCATCAAAGGCGCCGGTTTTGTCCTGATTGGTGGTCGAGATCTGGATGCCACGTTCCTTGGCCACCACCGGGGCGGAGACCATGTTCACATCCGGGTTCACCTTTTTCATGATGCCCGCCACAACCGCGCAGTTCAGCGCGTCCAGGTTCATCTCGGCGGCGACACCATCATAAAGAATGTTGATCGCCTTGATCGGCTCATCGGTCATCTGACCCACAAAGGCGCCCAGGTGCTCGGCCAGTTTGATCCAGGGCCCCATGACCTTGGCTTCTTCGGCGGTGACGCTTGGCATGTTGAGCGCGTTTTCAACGGCGCCGGTCAGCAGGTAGTTGGACATCTGCTCTGCCACCTGCAGGGCGACGTTTTCCTGCGCCTCGGTTGTTGCCGCGCCCAGATGCGGCGTGCAGACCACGTTGGGCAGGTTGAACAGGGCGTTTTCCTTGGCGGGTTCTTGCGAGAACACGTCAAAGGCGGCACCAGCGACATGGCCCGATTTCAGGGCTTCGGCCAGGGCCTCTTCGTCCACCAGACCACCACGGGCGCAGTTGATGATGCGCACGCCTTTTTTGGTCTTGGCCAGGTTTTCGCGGCTCAGGATATTGGCTGTGGCATCGGTAAAGGGCACGTGCAGGGTGATGAAATCGGCGCGGGCGAGCAGCTCGTCCAGCTCGACCTTTTCGACGCCCATCTTGTCGGCCTTTTCCTGCCCCAGGAAGGGATCATAGGCCACGACCTTCATCTTGAGGCCACGGGCGCGATCGCACACGATGCCACCAATGTTGCCGGCACCGATAACGCCCAGGGTCTTATTGGTCAGCTCAGTGCCCATGAATTTGGACTTTTCCCATTTGCCGGCATGGGTCGAGGTGGAGGCCTCGGGGATCTGACGCGCCACGGCAAACATCATCGCAATCGCGTGTTCTGCGGTGGTGATCATGTTGCCAAAGGGCGTGTTCATCACGATCACACCTTTTTTCGACGCGGCCTCCTTGTCGATGTTGTCGGTGCCGATGCCGGCGCGGGCGATGACCTTGAGGTTTGTGGCATTGGCGAGGATCTTGTCCGTCACCTTGGTCGCCGAGCGGATCGCCAGACCATCATACTGGCCAATGACTTCGGCGAGCTTGTCTTTGTCTTTGCCCAGGTCAGGCTGGAAATCCACGTCGATGCCGCGATCGCGAAAGATCTGTACGGCGGCTTCAGAGAGTTTGTCGGAGATGAGTACCTTGGGAGCCATGTTGGTGCGGTCCTTTGAATATCGGGGGCCGAATGCGGCCTGAATGGGGATTTGGCTTAGGGGAGCGTCGGGCGCTGCCCGGCGTGTCCGCCGGGCGACAAGATCAGTCCTGAGATTTAGCCTTGTGCGGCGATCTCGGCCTCAAAGGCCCAGGCGAGCCAGGGCAACATGGCCTGGATGTCAGCGGTTTCCACCGTGCCACCACACCAGATCCGCAGACCCGCAGGCGCGTCGCGGTAGGCACCAATGTCCAACGCGATGTTTTCCGCTTCCAGACGTTTGGCCACGGCCTTGGCAAAGGCAGCACCATCCTGAATGCGGTCATCGGTGAACTTCAGGCAGACCGAGGTATTGGAGCGTGTCGCATCATCCTCGGCCAGATTGGCGATCCAGCCGTTGGCGTCACAGAAATCAAACACCGCCTGCGCATTGGCGTCAGCACGGGCGATGAGGCCCTTCAGACCGCCAACCGAACGCGCCCAATCCAGCGCGAACAGATAGTCCTCAACCGCCAGCATCGACGGGGTGTTGATGGTGGCACCGGTAAAGATACCCTCAATCAGCTTGCCGCCTTTGGTCATGCGGAAGATCTTGGGCAGGGGCCAGGCCGGGGTATAGCTTTCCAGCCGTTCCACAGCGCGGGGCGACAGCACGATCACACCATGGGCCGCTTCGCCGCCCAGAACTTTTTGCCAGGAGAAGGTGGTCACATCCAGCTTGTCCCAGGGCAGATCCATCGCAAAGGCGGCGCTGGTGGCGTCGCAGATGGTCAGACCAGCGCGGTCATCGGCAATCCAGTCGGCGTTGGGAACCCGCACACCGGCGGTGGTGCCGTTCCAGGTAAAGACCACATCGTTGGTGCAATCCACCGAGGCAAGATCGACAATCTGGCCATAGTCGGCGGTTTTCACTTCGGCGTCGATTTTCAGCTGCTTCACCACATCGGTGACCCAGCCCGAGCCAAAGCTTTCCCAGGCCAGCATCTCCACCTTGCGTTCGCCCAAAAGCGACCACAGGGCCATCTCTACCGCGCCTGTGTCAGACGCGGGAACAATACCAATACGATAATCTGCGGGGATGCCCAGAACTTCGCGGGTGCCCTCGATGGCATCCTTCAGCTTGGCCTTGCCGACGCTGGCGCGATGGCTGCGACCCAGAGGGGCGTCGGCCAGTTTGGACAATTCAAATGTAGGGGGTTTGGCGCAGGGGCCAGAAGAAAAACGCGGATTACCCGGCCGCGTCGCCGGTTGCTGAGTAGCCATAGATGCTATCCTTACAGATATCTGCCCTTCGTTGGGGAAGGGTGTCCCGCCGCCAGAGCTAGGGCGCAGTGATCTGAGGTGCAACCATAAAAATTGCCAGCAAACGCCGCTTTGGTGGAATTTTGCGACAGGCTTTGACGCCTTTAGGAAACTTCCCTACCAAAGTCTTGCCGGGTTTGGTGGTATTCCCAAGGCAGATGCCTATGGTTTTTCTTATTTCAGGCCCCGACGAGACCTGATGATTCGAGGTATTCAATGACAAGCAGACTTGCGCTGGTGACCTATTCCCTTGCCCTGATCCTAATGGTGGGATGGCTGCTGGTCGCGGGTCAGGAAATCCTGCTACCGGTTCTGGTCGGCATCATTGCGGTCTATATCCTCACCACCGCTGCCGATGCCCTGGTGCCGGTGCCGCTGATTGGGCGACTGCCCCGCCGGTTACGCCGTTTGCTGGCTCTGGTGCTCATCACGCTGGGCTTTTTGATCCTGACCTCCTTTATCACTGCCAGTGCCACCTCACTATCGGCGGCGCTGCCGCAATACGCCGCAAATTTTGACGCTCTGCAAAGCAAGTTCCTGACCGCTGTCGGTATCAAACAGGAACCTAATTGGGGCAATCTGGGGGAACATCTGCTGGATATGGTCGATGCCACCACGTTGATGCCGGCGGCCTTGGCCACCATCAGCAATGGCGGCTCGCTCATCATTGCGGCGGCCCTGTACGCCATCTTCATCCTGGCAGAGCTGGACAGTCTCCCCGACAAAACCCGCCGAGCGCTGAGCGATCATGCGCAGTCTGAACATACAATGGAGCTGGTCCGCAAGATCAACGAAAAGATCGGCAGCTATCTGGCGGCAAAGACTCTGGTCAACGTCGTGCTTGCGCTGGTGTCCTTTGCCCTGCTGAAACTGCTGGGCATTGCCCATCCGGCATTCTGGGCCATCATCATCGGCCTGCTGAACTACATTCCCTATATTGGCTCTGTCATTGCTGTGGTCTTTCCCGTCACCATGAGCCTGATCCAGTTCACCTCTTTTGCACATGCGGGCCTGTCGCTGGTGCTGCTGATGGTCCCGCAAATTCTGGTCGCCTACTATTTCGAACCAAGGCTCCTTGGCCGCTCTGTCAACCTCAGCCCGTTTACCGTGTTGCTGGCCCTGGCCATCTGGAGCGCCCTCTGGGGCATGACCGGGGCCATTCTAGCGGTTCCCCTCACTGCCATGGTGATGATCATCTTGGCGGAAATACCCCATTCCCGCTGGATCGCTGTGATGATGTCCGAAAAGGGTGAGCTCTGACCGCAATCCCGCCGGGTGAAAAGTTTGGGGGCTGGTTCCCAACGGCTCCGGAGGCTATGAGAGCGCGACCCACGCGCCAGATGGAACTGTCTCATGTATATTGCCACGCTGCTTTGCAACCCTGCCACACCCTGCCTGGACCCGGCCCTGGTCGACTCCCTGCGCAATGCCTGGGGCGGCGGCGAAGCCATCTGGCTTGCCCCTGAAATCGCAGCAGAATTCCCGCTTGAAGCCCGGCCAGACAATCAATGGAAAGTCTGGGAAGACCTGCAGGCGCTTGGCGTGGATCTGGTTGTGCAGCCCGCCGCCAACCGGCGCAAAAAGATGCTGCTGGCCGACATGGATTCGACCATGATCGAGCAGGAATGCATCGACGAGCTGGCCGAAGAGGCCGGCGTTGGCGCCCGTGTAAAAGACATCACCGCCCGCGCCATGAACGGAGAGCTGGATTTTGATGGCGCCCTGACGGAACGGGTCGCTTTGCTAAATGACCTGCCCGAAGCGGTGATAGGCCAGGTTCTGGACACCCGCATCACCCTGATGCCCGGTGGTCCGGCCTTGCTGGCCACGATGAAGGCCGAAGGCGCCTATGCCGCCCTGGTCTCTGGTGGTTTTACCGCCTTTACCACCCGCATCGCGGCTGAGCTCGGCTTTGATGAGAACCGCGCCAACACATTGCTGGTGGCGGATGGAAAACTCACCGGCAAGCCAGGCCTGCCAATCCTCGGTCGCGAAGCAAAAGTGGAAGCGCTCGAGCAGATCACCACAAAGCTTTCGATCAGCGAGGCGGATGTGATTGCTGTGGGCGACGGCGCCAATGATCTGGGCATGTTGCTGCGCGCCGGGTCCGGCGTGGCGCTGCACGCGAAACCTTCGGTCGCGGCCCAGTGTGAGATCCGCATCAACCATGGTGATCTGACCGCACTGTTGTACATTCAGGGCTATGCCCGCGCCGATTTCAAAGGATAATCCCAGATGCTGGAAGTGGGTATTGAGACCCTGCTGTTGCTGATGGCAGCGGGATTTGTTGCCGGGTTTATCGACGCGGTTGCGGGGGGCGGTGGCTTGATCACCGTACCTGTGCTGCTGCTGGCCGGCGCCAATCCGGTCACGGCGCTGGCCACCAACAAGATCCAGGGCCTATTTGGCGCCGCCACGGCCGCTCGCGCCTATGCCAAAGGCGGCCATGTGAAACTGCGGGATCAGGCAGGGTCAGCGCTGATTGCCTTTGTGGCTTCCATCCTTGGCGCCCTGTTGATCACCATCTTGCCCACCGGTTGGATCCGGATGATCCTGCCGGTTTTGCTGATCGGCATTGCTCTGTTTTTTGCCTTCAAAAAGGGGCTTGGCGATCAGGATCGTGCCCGCCGCCTTGGACCCGCGACCTTTGCCCTGACCATGGTGCCGCTCTGTGGGGCCTATGACGGGCTGCTGGGACCGGGGGCTGGCAGCTTCTATATGCTCGCCTTTGTCTCGCTTGCGGGCTACGGTATCCTCAAGGCAACTGCCCATACCAAACTGCTGAACCTGGCCTCAAATGCCGGGGCGCTTTGCGCCTTTGCCCTGGTGGCAACGCCCTGGTGGATCACCGGGTTGTGCATGGGCGTTGCGCAGATTGCCGGTGCACAGGCTGGCGCCACTCTGGCCCAGACCAAAGGCGCGGGCCTGATCAAACCCCTGCTGGTGCTTACCTCGGTTGCCTTGGCGATCAAACTGATCTGGGACATGCTCTAACCCCAACGCCGCGCCCCCGGTTCTAGGCGCTGCCGCGCCGCGCGACAGCGCGGCGCCGGGCCCAACGGGAGGGGTTTCGGCCCCGAAACGCCGACGGGCGGGAGCCCCCCCCCCCTTTATTTTTATACCCCTGGCAGCTGGCTCAGGCTAGAACAGCATCTCGGCGCTGGGGCGCACCGAGCCACAATGAATGCCGCGCCGGTTCAACAGGGGCGCATTGACATATTTCCGGGTTTCCGGGTGGTCCGCCTCCAACACTCCCAGCCCCACCAGGATGGAGGCAATGACACATTCGCTGGCGCGGGTGGCGCCATCGGTGATCTTCACCGCAACGCCCAGTTTCTTTTCGGGAATGATGGCAACAAACACCGCTTCGGCTCCGGTTTTCACCGCAACCTTGCCGCCCATGGCCCGCATCAGGTTGGTGCAGGCGCGGGTTTCTCCCGCCACCAGATCCGGATGGGTCGCCATCGCCGAAACCAGCTGCGCCGCCGCATCCGACGCCCGATCAGAGCGATCCGCAGCCGAGGCAAACCAGGACATCGCCCGCGCCAGGCCATGCACCGTGGTGGCAAAATTTGGCGCCGAGCAGCCGTCAATACCATAGGTGGGGCTCGCCATGCCCGTCACCTCTTCAAAAGCCGTGAGGCAGGCCTGCTGCACAGGATGGTCGATCTCGACATAGTCCGGTCCGGCCCCCAGATGCTGATTCAGGGTCAAAAACCCGGCGTGTTTACCGGAACAGTTGTTATGCACCTGGCAGGGGCTGGTGTCGGTCTTGATCAACGCGTTGCGGGCCGGGATATCATCCGGCTCTTGCGGCCCGCAGCGGAAATCATCATCGCCCAGCCCCAGCTGCGCCAACCAGGAATTCACCCGGTCGGTATGGATATGGGCGCCATTATGGGAGGCACAGGATAGTGCCAACTGTTCTGAGCTGAGCCCATATTTGGCGGCCGCCCCAGAGGTAACCAGCGGCAGCGCCTGGATCATCTTGGCCGAGCTGCGCGGGTAGATCACCGCATCCGCATCGCCCCAACTGCGCACAATCTGACCGCTGTCATCGCAGATCACCGCATGGCCCAGATGCAGGCTCTCCAGTAGGGATCCGCGCCAAACTTCTGCCATTGGAACTGGTTTTGTCATCGTTTCAGCCTCTTTTCTTGGCGAATTCCTGCCAAACGCACTTTCGCCCGTAGCGCTTGTTACGTTAGTGTGCTTGTGTATGGCAAGCGAGAGCATCTGGTAGAGACGGCGGTCTAAACGCTGCTCGCTCTCACAGAAATTGAGGTAGAGACAGTCTTGGAGTCGGGACAAATGGCATCGAAACTCGCCCGTGTGATCGCGGGCCTGTGTCTGGCCGCTATGGCCACAACTGCAACCGCGCAGCAAACCACCACCGACAATCGCGTCGGTGCCAATGTGGATTGGAGCGTCTTTCAGGGTGACAGCCCAAAAGAATGCTGGGGCGTGTCTGCCCCCAAAGAAACCGTCAATACCCGCGATGGCCGCGTGGTCGCCGTGCGCCGCAGTGAAATTCAGCTCTTTGTCTTTTTCCGCCCCGACAATGGCGGCAATGGTCAGGTGACCTTTACCGGCGGCTACCCCTTTGCGCCAGGATCGACGGTCAACATGACAATTGGCGACAGCGAGTTTGAACTTTTCACCGAGGGCGAATGGGCCTGGCCTGCGACGGCAGCGGATGATGCCAAGATCATCACCGCCATGAAACGTGGCGCTGGTGCGGTGCTGACGGCGCGCTCGGCGCGGGGCACCCAGACCAAGGACACCTTCTCGCTGCTTGGGTTTACCGCAGCCATTGAAGACGCCGAAAAGCGCTGCGGCAGCTAACCGCTGCACATCTTTAAAGATCTATCTTTTCCGTTTTAGCCCGGTCCTTTGACCGGGCTTTTTCTATGCTTTCGCTCCCCCCGTACCCCCACAACCAACCAAACCCAGTGCGCCCCAAGGCGCGCTGCGCCCGCTCTGGGGAAACCTTGTCGTGCGCCGATTAGATCACGCTAACCCACAGAACCTTCACGCCAAAACACATATTCGGGAAGTTGGTTCTATGCTGCACATACCTTTGTTGATTACTGCCAGTTATCCTTTTTTGCCTGCGCCCCTAGCTATCGCAAACCCAATCAAAAGGACTAACGACATGGTCACCGCCACACTCCATACCCTTGAAACCGCCCCAGAGGCCGCAAAACCCCGGCTGGAAGAGGCCATCAAGACCTATGGCATGGTTCCAAACCTCTATGCCGTCATGGCCGAAAGCCCCTCCCTGCTGGAAGGGTATTTTCAGCTCCACCGACTGGCAGAGGCCTCCGGCTTCAGCCCGGAAGAACGCACAGTCGTCTGGCTGACAATCAATGTTGCCAACCAGTGTCATTACTGCGTGCCAGCCCATACGATGATCGCGCAGGCCGAGAAAATCGACACTGCAATCATTGATGCATTGCGCGATGAAACCCCGCTGCCAAGCGACCGACTGGAAGCCTTGCGCAGCTTTGCGCTGGCCATCCGTGAAACACATGGCCACCCGAGCGAGGCCGCAACCTCGCGTTTCATCAAGGCCGGATACGACAACAAGGCGATGATGGACCTCCTGGTGATCTATGCCCAGAAAATCCTGTCGAATTTCACCAACTCGCTGTTTGACACCCCAGTGGACGCGCCGTTTCAGGTCTTTGCCTGGGAACCGGCCACAGAATAAGGCCTGAAACATCAAATTTAGCGCTGAGATCAGGCCGCCCCGCACCCGCTGGGCGGCCTTTTTGCCGCCTGCAGCTTTGCCCCAGTGCCGAAACCGACATCGGATTCCTTTTGATCTTTGAACAAATACCTATATAGAGCCGCATCCACCCTCCTGATTTAGAGTCACGCTGCCATGACCGCCAACGCGCCGATCACCCAAGACGTTCTGACCCTGCCCCGCAAGCTGCCCGAGGGCGGCAAGACCAATCTCGTCGGCATGACCCGCGAGAAAATGCGCCAGGCGCTGATTGATATTGGCATCCCTGAAAAGCAGGCAAAAATGCGAGTCGGCCAGATCTGGCAGTGGATCTACCAGTGGGGCAAACGCGACTTTGCCGAGATGACCAATCTCTCCAAGGCTCTGCGCGCCCAGCTGGAAGATGGGTTTGAGATCGCCATCCCCGAGGTGGTCAGCAAACAGGTCTCTGAAGATGGTACCCGCAAATATCTGGTGCGCATTGCCGGCGGCCACGAGGTTGAGGTGGTCTATATCCCCGAAACCGATCGCGGCACCCTGTGCATTTCCAGCCAGGTGGGCTGCACCCTGACCTGCTCCTTTTGTCACACTGGCACCCAGAAACTGGTGCGCAACCTGACAGCCGCCGAAATCATCGGTCAGGTGATGATGGCGCGCGACGATCTGGACGAATGGCCCGTGCCCGGCACCCGCAACACCGAAGAGGCCCGCCTGCTGTCAAACATCGTGCTGATGGGCATGGGCGAGCCTTTGTATAACTTTGACAATGTTCGCGACGCGATGAAGATCGCCATGGATCCCGAAGGCATCCAGCTCAGCCGTCGCCGCATCACCCTGTCGACATCAGGCGTGGTGCCGGAAATCGCCCGCACGGCGGAGGAAATCGGCTGCCTGCTGGCGGTGTCGTTCCACGCGACGACGGATGAGGTCCGCGACAAGCTGGTGCCGATCAACAAACGCTGGAACATCGAGACTCTGCTGGAGGCCCTGCGCGCCTATCCCCGGCTGGCAAATTCCGAACGCATCACTTTTGAATATGTGATGCTGGATCATGTAAACGACAGCAAGGAAGACGCCCACCGTCTGGTCAAGCTGATCGAAGGCATTCCGGCCAAGATCAATCTCATTCCGTTTAATGAATGGCCCGGCGCGCCCTACAAACGCTCCTCTGGCAACCGCATTCACGCCTTTTCCGATATCATCCACGATGCCGGCTATGCCTCGCCGATCCGCAAACCCCGCGGCGAAGACATCATGGCCGCCTGTGGTCAGCTGAAATCCGCAACCGAACGCGCCCGCAAAAGCCGTAAGCAGATCGAGGCAGAGGCGGGGGTAAAGTCCTAAACGCCAAGTCTGCCCCGCGCAGTCCTGATACACTGACGTCTCGGGATCTCATGGCCCGAGGCGTTTTTATGTGGCCTTCCGGCGACACTGCCGCCCTGCCACATTCTTTCCTCAAACCGGATATATTCCGGCCACAGCCGACCGACAGTTTCACCCTCAGGAACAATCAAAAGAATCCATGAGGACTGAGCATGAAACTGGAAACACAGGTACCGCAGGCCGCGAACAGCAATCTTGAGCCCTATGTGCTCGACCTGATCCGCGAAGAGCGCGAAAAAGCGCTGAGCCCCCGCGAATGGCAGTTCCGCCTGCGCGGCTATGGCTATGCGATCAAAGATGTCGATGGCGCCCGGATCGTGACCAGCCTGCCCAAGGGCATCGAAATTGGCGTTCTGCCAGCAGAATTCGCCTAGTCCGGCGCCTCCCTCCGATCGAGGGAAACACCGGCCATGATTGGACCCTAACGCTCGCGACCAGGCAGGCTGTCGCGGGCGGGTTCGGGCGACCAGTTATGAATGATCTCGGCCGCCTCTTCGGCGGTTTCGACAAATTTAAACAGCTCAAGATCCTGCTCAGAAATCGTGCCGGCATCCGCCAGCGCATCCCAGTTTATGATCTTCTCCCAAAAGGCCCGACCAAACAGAATAAACGGCACCCGCTCCATCCGGCCCGTCTGAATCAGGGTCAGGCTCTCAAACAGCTCATCCAGGGTGCCAAAGCCACCCGGAAACACGGTGATCGCCGACGCCCGCATCAGGAAATGCATCTTGCGGATGGCAAAATAGTGAAAGTTGAAGCTCAGCTCAGGGGTGACATAGCCATTGGGCGCCTGCTCGTGTGGCAGCACGATGGACAGGCCCACCGATTTCCCCCCCGCATCCTGCGCACCGCGATTGCCCGCTTCCATCACACCAGGGCCGCCGCCCGTGACGATCACATTCTTGCGCCCGCCGGTCTTCATCGAGCTCTCGGTCATCATGCGCGCAAAATCGCGCGCCTCATCGTAGAAATGAGACAGATCCGCCAACGTCTGTGTCCCGGCGCTTTCCTTGTTGGCCGGGCTGGGAATACGGGCGCCGCCAAACATGACGATAGTGCTGTCAATGCCCTGTTCGTCCAGCATCAGCTGCGCTTTGAGCAGTTCCAACTGAAGGCGGACCGGGCGCAGCTCCTCGCGGCACAGGAACTCTTCATCCGCAAAGGCCAAACTATAGGCCCGCGAGGCGGACTGCGGTGTCAGTTCTACATGTTCGGCGCGATCTCGGTCTGAATGGGCATCCGGGAAGCGGCTATGGCGATCATCACTCATGGTGTATCAGGCAATCCTATTTGAACTATTGCGGTTCAGCTTAGCCTCCCTGGGGTGACAGGCACCAGCCCCGCTGGTCGCAGTTTGAACAGAATTGGTAGCCCGCTGCAAAGGCTTGTATCACCTTCGACAATCGCTAAGGTCTGGCCCGCACAGCCAGGGGAGACTGCACATGGACTGGACCACCGAAATCAAAGCCGCCGCTGGCCGCATCGCAGGCCATATTCAGATCACACCGGTAATGCAGACGCTGGGGTTTGGCCTGGGCTATCCCATTGAGATGAAGCTGGAGCACATGCAGCACACCGGCAGTTTCAAGGCGCGCGGTGCCTTTAACACATTGCTGAGCCAGGATGTGCCAGCCGCAGGCCTGGTCGCCGCATCCGGGGGCAATCACGGTGCCGCCGTCGGCTATGCCGCCCATCAGCTTGGCCACAAGGCGCGGATCTATGTGCCGGAAATGGCAGGCCCCGCCAAGATCGCCCTGATCCGCAACACTGGCGCTGATCTGCAGGTGGTCTCTGGCGCCTATGCCAATGCGCTGGAACAGGCCCAGGCCTATGAGCAGGACACCGGCGCCGGACAGGTGCATGCCTATGATGCCCCCGGCACCGTCGCCGGTCAGGGCACCTGTTTTGCCGAATGGCAGGACCAGGGTCTGGCGGCTGATACGGTAATCATCGCAGTTGGCGGCGGTGGATTGATCGCCGGTGCCATGGCCTGGTTCCAGGGCGCCAAAAAGATCATCGCGGTAGAGCCCGAAACCTCCTGCGCCCTGCATGCGGCCCTGGCGGCTGGGGCGCCAGTGGATGTTGAGGTTTCCGGCATCGCCGCAAATGCCCTGGGGGCGCGGCGGATCGGTTCGATCTGTTTTGATCTGGCACAGCAGCAGCGCCAGACCGGGCATCTGACCTCGCTCACCGTCACGGATACGGCTATCACCGCGGCGCAGACCGCCCTGTGGCGCGAGCGCCGGCTGCTGGTCGAACCCGCCGGCGCCACCGCCCTGGCAGCGCTGATTTCGGGCGCCTATCAGCCCGCCGCGGGCGAAAGAGTGGCGGTGTTGCTCTGTGGCGGCAATATTGCCCCGGATCCGCTGGCCTGAGCCTTGCACCAACATCGCAGCCGCCCTATCGACCTGTCATGAGTGCAACAATCGCAGATACAATCTATCAGGCCCTGAGCGAACAGATCGTTACCGGCGCGCTGAAGGCAGGGGAAAAACTGCGACAGGACCATATTGCCCGCGAATTTGACACCAGCCACGTGCCGGTGCGCGAGGCACTGTTGCGGCTCGAAGCCCACGGGCTGGCGATTTCCGAACCCCGACGTGGCACCCGTGTCAGCGCGTTGAACCCCAGTGAGATCCGCGAAGTGATCGAAATGCGGGTTGCTCTGGAGGTCCTGGCGCTCACCCATGGGTTTGCCCGGATCACCAAGGCGGATCTGGATGCCGCAGAGGCGGCCCGCCTTGCCTGCGACGAAGCAGAGGACATGGCCACCTGGGAGCGCTGCAACCGGGCTTTCCACCGCATCATACTGGCCCCCTGTCAGATGCCCCGGTTGCTGGCCTCGATTGATGATCTGCACATTGCCTCGGCGCGGCATCTGTTTGCCAATTGGCGGCACCAGTGGCGCCCCCGCATAGATCAGGATCACGCCGCCATTGTGCAGGCGATGCAGCGCCAGGATGCCCCTGCCGCCTGCGAAATCCTGCGCCGCCACCTGCGCCGGGTACGCTAAAGAGGTCAAAACGCCGGGTAGGGCGTCATTTTGGCCGTAATCCGGGCATGACCTGCGCGCAGATTGCCGTTAGAAAGCTGCGAATCCTAATTTTACACACATGCCGGAGTACCCCCAATGTCCAACGCTCAGCTGGAAACCGCGATCGAAGCCGCCTGGGAGGCCCGTGACAGCATCACGCCCGCCACCAAAGGTGAGCAGCGCGAAGCCATCGAGGCCACATTGCAGGCGCTGGACTCCGGGTCGCTGCGGGTTGCCGAAAAACTGGACAGCGGCGACTGGCACGTCAACCAGTGGGCCAAAAAGGCCGTACTGCTGGGCTTCCGTATCAAGGATATGGAAATGCAGTCCGGGGGTCCGCAGGGCTCCAGCTGGTGGGACAAGGTCGACAGCAAATTCATGGGCTGGGGCGATGCCGAGTGGAAAGAGGCCGGTTTCCGCGCCGTTCCCAACTGCATCGTGCGCAAAAGCGCCTATGTCGCCCCCGGCGTGGTACTGATGCCCTCGTTTGTGAACCTCGGCGCCTATGTGGACGAAGGCACCATGGTTGACACCTGGGCCACCGTTGGCTCCTGCGCCCAGATCGGTAAAAACGTACACCTGTCGGGCGGCGTTGGCATTGGCGGCGTGCTGGAACCCATGCAGGCCGGCCCCACCATCATCGAGGACAACTGCTTTATCGGCGCCCGTTCCGAGGTGGTCGAAGGCTGCATCGTGCGCGAAGGCTCGGTCCTGGGCATGGGCGTCTATATCGGCAAGTCGACCAAGATCGTCGACCGCGAAACCGGCGAAGTGATGTATGGCGAAGTGCCGCCCTATTCGGTGGTTGTCTCTGGCTCGATGCCATCAAAGAACAACGTCAGCCTGTATTGTGCGGTGATCGTCAAGCGCGTCGATGCGCAGACCCGCTCAAAAACCGGTATTAACGAATTGCTGCGCGACTGATCCCGCCGCGCTGAGGTTCCATGCTGCGCGTCTCCTTGATCCCAAGGGGGCGCGCATTTTGTTTTTAGCGGCTATTTTTAGTCGGACATTTGTGACTACCTACAGACCTGTCTAAAGGTGCCCCAAGCGCAGCAGCATCGCCCTACCATCCTGCGCAATATCCACGAATCCAGCAGCGACACCCTGCCATCCCTCGCCGCTGCTGAGCTGCTCAACACCCGCAGAAGTCTCCAGCCGCAGGGATCCCTCCAGAACAAAAATCAGTTGGGTTCCATCGTCAAAGTGGTGTCGGCCCGCGTCGCAGATTTTCATCTCGGCGCTCATACGGTCTGGGTCATAGATCAGGTTAAAGGCCTCGCAAGCGCCCTGCCTCAACCGCGCGGTGAGATCCAGCCCGCCGTCAAAATGCAGCGGCTTTAGGGGGTCCGCCACAAGCTGCACATCGGCGTTGGACAGCTGCAACCCGGCGCCTGAAACGATACAATGAATACGCGACAGGCCGGGGAAATTAGAAAACGCCCCGTCCCGGTCGATCCGCGCCAGGCTGGCGCGCCAGACCATGTGCCCCTTGGCGGTGTCTTCGCGGGCCAGTTCCCGCGTAGAGCCACCACCGTTTTTCCAAACCTGGGGCGAAATCTGTGAAAGCGAAAACCGCATGGGACCTCCTGTAGCTGACCACGGATTTTATAGGTGTGAAACCTTTGCAGGCCTGCCGCAAGCCTGAACAATCTGAATTCGATTGACCCCAAGGCGCCGACAGGGCTATGGCGACGATATGGAAAAAAAGAAGATATCCCGCCAACAGGTCTATACGCTCCTGGTTCAGATCGGTCGCAAAGAAGGCGATGGTCTGCCCGAAGGCGCAACCGGGGCAGCCCTGATGATCTATGCCTCTGGCGTCGATGAGGCAGAGGCCGTCCGCGAGACAGTCGCCATCCTGAAACAGGTCGACACTGCACCGCTGGATGTCACCGGCTATGGCACCCTTGCCGAACGTCAGGAAGAAGGCCACGAGATTGGTGAGGAAGAACATGCGCTGATGCAACGTGCGTTGGAAGAAAACGCCGTGATCGTGGCCCAGATGACCCCCTTCTTTGAGGGCGAAGAACCCGTTTTTCACTAGCGGCTACGCAAAGGGAAAAGGCCAGAGATAGGCTCTGGCCGGGGATACCGTTAGTTCAATCGACCAAACCAGCTGCGATACAGCGCCTCATAGCTGCCATCTTCCTGCATTTCCAACAGGCTCCGGTTGGCCTGCTCGGTCAGTTCAGATCCCTGCGGGAAAACAAAACCGTAGTATTCACGCAGGAAGACTGTTCCGATGGTGCGGCCATATTCGCTGCCGCCATGCTGCACATAAAAGTTCAGAACCGGTGCATCAAAAACCACGACGCGAATATCCCCTGCCTCAAAGGCCGCCAGCATCTCATCCAGGGTTTCAAAGCCCTGATAGTCGATGTCACGGCGCTGCAAGAAACCAGCGGCGGTGGACCCCTCAATAGTGCCGGTGCGTTTGCCGTAAAGGTCATTCACAGAGGAGATCGAACCGCTGATGGCGTCGACCGTCATCACCGCAGTGATTTTGGCAACGAAGATCGACACGATAAACAGGGAAGACAGCACCAGCATCACGCCAAACATCCGCCCAATCGCAGTGCGCGGCACCCGTTCTTCAAAGCCGCCGTTTACCACCAGATTGAGCGCCCACCAAAAAGACGGAAACCAGGCTTCTTTCAGGGGACGGTCAAAATAGGGTTGGGCACGACGCTCCAGGGCCCACATGAACATGCCGCCAACCAGCAACAGCAAAAACGCCAGCCCGATCGCCAGGGCCAGATCCCAGGACAGCAGCGCCTTCATCAACGATGGTTCCCGCACGTCCGCAGCCTGCACCAGAATCTGTAGCCCGCTTTCAAACACCGGCTGACTGAAATCCATTTCTGCTTCACGGGCCGAGGTAATCGAGATATTTGCCGCAGCCAGATCCACCTCTGCGTCGCGAACCCCCGCCAGCATCTCGGCAAAGGTGTCCTTGCGGTGAATGGCAAGGTCCCAGCCCTGACGGTGGGCAATTTCCTGCAGTAGCTCGATGGTAAAGCCGGTCTCACGCCCGTTTTCAATCATTGAAAAGGGCGGACGGGTCACCGTATTGACATCGACCACCTGCGCCGCCAGCGCATTTCCCCAAAGAAGGAGCAGAAACGGGGGGATAAAGCGAAGAGCGCGCAAATCAATACCTCAGAACAGGATACGTCACTTTTTGAATAGGTCTTAGGTGGTTCAACAGGTTCAAGCAAGCTTGAACCCCTCAGGCCACCCGTTGTTCTGTAAGAACCGCAGCATCAAAAGCACCCAGCACCGGATACCTGGGGGGGCCATGTTCCGGCAGCGTGGTGCGATCCACTGCTGCCAACTGGCTGGCTTTGAGACGCGTTGCATCACGCCGCAGGCTGCCCAGGTACAGGCTATCAAGAACCGCGCCCGCAGCCAGCAACGGCGCGTGATCCGGCAAGATCAGCTGCGTATAACGGATGGTCATCCCCTTGCCCCTGGGGTGATCCGGTACTGCCACAGCTGTTGCCACCGATGTCCCCATTAAATGGCGCGTCGGTACCAGAACTGCGGGCCGTCCAAACAGATATTCCACCTCACTGCCGCTCAGCACCAGCCGCTGCGAGGCCGAAACCTGAATCGCCTGCTGCAATCCAAAGAAAGGCGCCCGCAGGACAACCGGGCGAAAAATCCCCATGGCTGGCACTTCGCGGTGCAAGACATGCAAAACCGGCAGGCTGTCACCGGACTCGCTGAGGACCAGATCGCCACGCTGCAGGGTGTCAACCGCGCGATACCCCTGCGGTGTCGCCACCGGCGTCTCTGGAGCAAGACCTGGCATCGGTCCTACGGGCTCCAGCGCGTTGGACACTGCCAAATAGGTCAGCGCCGCCGAGGTAAAGCGCAACGGTCCCGGGGAGACCAGAGTTTTAAGATCCTGATAGCGCCAGGGGCATGGCGGCGGCAGCAGGGCGATCTGTACCCGATCACTGTCGGCGCATTCCAGGGCGAGGCGCGCGTAGCCTGCCAGACTGTCCCAGGCATAGGTCAGCCTGACCTGTCCGGTGTGCCCTGCCCCGCTGGGATTGAGCGTCGCATGGGAGAGACGGCCACTCTGCTGCAAGATCAGGCTGACGCCGCCGCCCGGCACTGCCTGGATCCCCAGGGAGATCGGCCAGTCGCCATCCTGGGAAAATTGCAACAGGGGCTCAAGTCGGGGACTGTCTGGGATCGACATTTCAACCACCAGGGTGCCGCGCAGCATCAAGGCGTCGCCACCACCCTCAGCCCGCAGGGCCTGAACCAGCCCGGACAGGTCCGAACACCCTCGCGCAAAATCGATGATGCCCAGCCAGCACATCAGATCAGGCGGCCTGCACTGCCGCAAGCAGCCTGCCCTCAAATTCCTTCAACCCAGGCCGGGCAGACGCGCCATAGCCAAAGCCGGTTTCCGGGTCGAGTTCGGGGAACAGCGCATAGATCTCTTGCAAGACCGGCTGTTCAAACAGCTCAGCCGTTTGCGGGCCGGGTAAAAAGCTTTCGGTTGTCAGCCCTTCGGAATAGATCACCTGATGCTGGTCAAACAACAGATGCACATAGGTGACGTCACCGCCAAACTGGCGGGAAATACTGCTGCCATTCAGCAGATCCTTGGCTGCAACCAGCACCTCGCCCTCACCGAACAACAGCTCTGCATAGGCGTCACGCAGCAAAATGCGGTGTTGCGGCGAAACCATCAGGTCGCGGTGGGTGCCAAAGCTGCCCGCACGGATGAGGATCGGCGCAAACTCGCCCTCAGCGCGGACACTGCGGGATCCGATCCAACGCAACGGTTGCGGCCCCTGGTCTCTGGTTGTCACCAGATCGCCGGGCTGCAGGGTCTCGACCGGCACGTCCCCCTCCGGGGTGCGGATCAACGTCCCGGCCACAAAGCACGGAATCGAGCTGGCTTTTACAAAGCCGGTATCGCTGTTGTCCCCATTGCTGGCGGTATAAGTAAAGTTGAAATCCTCAATATCCCCGTCACCGTGCAGCGTCAGGGTGCCATCTGCATTCACCTCGACCTGTTGCCCCGTCGGCAGCGTCACCACAGACCCAGCGGAGACCTCCACCCCGTTGACATGGGTGACCGTCAACACCCCGCCCGAGGGGCTGACGTCATTGGCCAGCACATCGACAACCTTGCTGCCATCCGCTGCCACATGGACCTCATCGGTCAGCGCCACCAGATCGGTCTGCACCGAGTCAGCTGCGATCAACAGATTACTATCGTAGCTGCTGTCTCCCACATCCGCGATGCCGAAGCGGATGTCATTTACCTCGCCGGGATTGACATACATGGTCAACGTCATGGTGATGGTCAGGCCGTCCATCTCGGTGTTGAAGTCATCACCGGTGTTATCAAGGTAGAGATTTTCATTGATCGAAGCACTGACATTGCCCGGATTTGCGGCGCCACCGCCGACGTCCATTTCGACCACCGAGCCATTGACCCACACAGCCACCACATCCTGATAGATCGAGCCCTGATATTCCGGGAACTCTTCGGAGGAAAACACAAACTCCACGGTCATGACCGAAGCGTCGGGAATAAAGCTCACATCCAGGTAGGAGGCGTCATAGGTTCTGGCACCGGCCGCAGCATTGAAATCCGAGTTGTTGTTTTCGCCACTGGTATTGCGCGAGGTGTCCGTCGCCCGGTTGGGATCACCGCTAGAGTTGGTGTAGCTGCTGGCCCGTCCCGTTGACAGGATCACGCCGCTATCCCCGGGGGTGGCGCCGGGGGCCAGGGCGTCCCCGTTTGAATAGATCGCCGATGATCGGCTGTCGCCGCTGTAATCAGCACTGACCACGGTGACACCGTCGCCAAAAATCGTTTCGGCCATCTCGGTCGCAGACGCACCTGTATCGTATCCCAGCTCTGATGCTGTCGCCATTTGCCTTGCTCCAATCCTCAATTGGAGAGACAATTCACCCGTCACGCCACAGCGAAAGATCCGCTGCGCTGCCTGGACCTTTTTGGCCCTTTATATATTGGCAAAATCCACATTTTTGTGGTTCCGCTCGCTGGTGACCTGCCTCTGGTCTTTTTTATTATCTGTTCTTTACCACGCATTTTTACGGGGTGTCAGCTAGGGCCCGTGGACATTCATCTTGAAGCGATGATGACAGCTGCGAGATGCCAGTTGGCAGCATAGCTGGACGCTGTTTTCTCGTACCGGGTCGCTATGGCTCTGAATTCCTTGATCTTTGCGAAGAAATTCTCGATCAAGTGCCGCCATTTGTAGGCGTGTTTATCGTAATCGCGCAGGAACTTGCGGTTCGCTTTCGGTGGGATGATGGCGGTGGCACCGCGCGCATCGAGTTCTGTGAGCAGCCAATCGGCATCAAATGCCTTGTCGGCCAAGAGAGCATCAAAGGCCACGCCATCGATGAGCGGTTCGACGCCCTTCATGTCGTGAGCCTGACCAGGCAGGAGTACGAAGTCAGCCAGGTTTCCTAGGGCGTCGACCAAAGCAACGATCTTGGTGGTCAATCCGCCACGCGACCGCCCGATGGCTTGATTTTGAGTCCCCCCTTGCGCCGCTCGCCTTCTGGTGAGCCTGAACAATCGTGCCGTCGATCATTGCGTATTCGAAATCTGGATCCCCACTGATTTCCTTGAAAATTCGCTCGAATACGCCGCCCTCAGCCCATCTGCGAAACCGTCGGAACACGCTGTTCCAGTTGCCGAAATAAGCAGGCAGGTCACGCCACGGCAACCCTGTCCGCACACGCCATAGCACGGCTTCGAGAAACAGACGATTATCCTTGCCCGTCACACCCGCATCGCCCTCCTTGCCAGGCAAGTGCGGCGCGAGGCGAAGCCAGACGTCATCTGTCAACACAAACCGCTCTTCGTTCATTCAAACCTCCATTTTGGAAGCTTGAATCAGAATTCAGACCGGTTGGGAATCCTGAATGTCCACGGGCCCTAGTAAGTTTCCCCAAGATCAGGGCGCAGCTTTTGCGCCACAAGGCCCCAGACAGTCCGCGACGGCATTGGGCTGCGCCTTACAGCGTGATCTGGCTCTGTTTGCACGGGCTCCAAAAGCGCGTTAAATCACTAAAAACCTTATTTTGGGCGTGCCCCCGCACGCCGCACAGGAGCACCCACATGGCCCCCATCGACCCGGTTCGTCTGACTGCGGATTTGATCCGCTGCCCCTCTGTAACCCCTGTAGAAGGTGGCGCGCTGCAGATGTTGCAAGAGCTGCTGTCGCAAGCTGGGTTTACCTGCACAAGGGTGGATCGCGGTGGCATTTCCAACCTCTTTGCCCGCTGGGGGGACAAGGGCCATGGGCGCAGCTTTGGCTTTAATGGCCATACCGATGTAGTGCCCCTGGGGGATGAGGCCGCCTGGACCATGCCACCCTTTGGCGCTGAGATAAAAGACGGGGTGATGTATGGCCGGGGCGCAACCGACATGAAATCTGGCGTTGCGGCCTTTGCCGCCGCCGCCATTGATTTTGTCACCGACACCCCACCCGACGGCGCGGTGATCCTGACCATCACCGGCGATGAGGAAGGCGATGCCATCGACGGCACCACTGCCTTGCTCGACCATATGGCGGCAACCGGGGAAAAGATGGATGTCTGTCTGGTTGGTGAACCCACCTGCCCCACAACCATGGGCGAGATGATCAAGGTCGGCCGCCGCGGTTCGATGTCCGCCTGGTTCACCGTGACCGGCAAGCAGGGGCACTCCGCCTATCCCCACCGTGCCAATAATCCGCTCAATGCCATGGCGCGGCTGATGGACCGCCTGGCCAGCCACCAATTGGACCAGGGCACCGATCATTTTGATGCCTCGACCCTGGCGGTTGTGACCATCGACACCGGCAACCCTGCGACCAATGTGATCCCGGCCCAAAGCCGCGCAACGGTGAACATCCGCTTCAACGACAGCCACAGTGGCGCCAGTCTCAGCAGCTGGTTGCAGAGCGAGGTGGACCGGGTCACGGCAGAATTTGGCGTCGCAATCGAGATGAAGATAAAAATCTCCGGTGAGAGCTTTCTCACCCCGCCCGGTGCTCTGTCGGATCTGGTTGCAGGTGCCGTGGAGGCCGAGACGGGGATCAAACCCGAGCTGTCGACCACCGGCGGCACCTCGGATGCGCGCTTTGTCAAACATCACTGCCCGGTGGTTGAGTTTGGCCTGGTCGGAAAGACGATGCATCAGGTTGATGAATGTGTGCCGGTTGAACAGATCACCCAGCTGAAATCCATCTATGCCCGCATCCTGAAAGACTATTTTGCATGAGCATCACAATCGCCGAGACCCGGGATTTTGCCACCTGCCTTGCCCTGCGCCACACCGTTTTTGTCAAAGAACAAGGCGTGCCAGTCGCGGAAGAACAGGACGCGTTTGACGCAGTCGCAACCCATCTGTTGGCACAGGACGGCAGCACCCCGGTTGGCACCGCGCGCATCCTGTTTCAGGGCGATGTGGCAAAGGTCGGTCGGGTCTGTGTGCTGCAAAGCGCTCGTGGCACTGGCCTCGGGGCGGATATTATCCGCGCAGCCATCGAAATTGCGCAAAAGACACCCGGCATCGCCCGCGTCAAACTCGGCGCCCAGATCCACGCGCTGGGGTTCTACACCAAGCTCGGCTTTCAGGCCTTTGGACCCATCTATGATGATGCTGGCATTGATCACCGCGATATGGTGTTGGAGCTGGCGTGAGGCCGGTTCTGATCATCATGGTGAAAGAGCCACGCCCCGGCCGGGTCAAAACCCGGCTTGGGCGTGACATTGGCAAAATCGCCGCCACCTGGTGGTTTCGCCATCAATCTGCCCGGCTGATCCGCCGCTTGCGAGATCCCCGCTGGGAGCTCGTTCTGGCCGTTGCGCCAGATCTGGCCGTCACCTCGCGCGTCTGGCCTGGCGATTTGGCCCGTCAGCCGCAGGGGCGGGGGGATCTGGGACAGCGCATGGGGGCAATGCTGCGCAAATTTGGCCCCGGACCGGTCTGCCTGATTGGCGCCGATATCCCCGGCGTGACCCGCGCCCATATTGCCCGCGCCTTTGCCGCGCTTGGGGGGCATGACGCAGTCTTTGGCCCCGCACTGGATGGCGGCTATTGGCTGGTCGGGACCAAACACCCCAAACGCCTGCCCCGCAGCCTGTTTCGCAATGTGCGCTGGTCCAGCGAACAGGCGCTGGCGGACAGCTTGCGCAGCCTGCCCGGCTATCGCATTGCGCTCACTGATCAGCTTAGGGATGTCGACACTGCGGCGGATCTGCCCGACCACCGATAGCAGAGTTGCATCTGACGCAGCGCTTTTGCCCATGACCTCTCCTCCCAGCCATGCTAGGCGGGGTATATGACCCGTATTCCCTCCAAGGCCGAGATCCTCGATTGGATCAGCGCCCACCCGACCCAGACATCGAAACGCGACATTGCCAAGGCTTTTGGCATCAAGGGCGCCGACCGGATTGATCTCAAGCGCCTGCTGAAGGAGCTGGAGGCCGAAGGGCATTTGCAAAAACGCAACAAAACCTATCGCGACCCCGAGCAATTGCCCCCGGTGACGGTGCTGCTGGTCAAGGCGCCGGACGAGAATGGCGATCTTTATGCCCAGCCGCTGGAGTGGCACGGCGAAGGGGTCGAACCGATCGTGCTGGTGGTAACCACCCCCGCAGGCCCTGCCCTGGGACAGGGTGACCGCATTCTGGCCCGGTTGAGCAAGGTGGATGGATCCGATCATCACTACGAGGCCCGCATCATCCGCCGCATTGGCGTGAACCCGAAACGGGTTATCGGCATCTTCCGCAAGGGCGCCGAGGGCGGCCGCATTGTGCCGATTGAAAAGTCCTCCTCCAATGAATGGATCGTGCTTGAGGACGCCATGCAGGGCGCCCGTGATGGCGAATTGGTCGAGGCCGAGCAGGCTGGCCCCAAGGGCCGCATGGGCCTGCCCCGCGCCCGCGTGATCAACCGGCTGGGCGATCCCTCTGCCCCCAAGGCGGTGTCGCTGATTGCCATTCACCAGCATGGTATTCCCGATGATTTCCCCAATGCGGTGGTGGCCGAGGCAGATGCTGCCAAACCCATGGGGCTATCGGGGCGCGAAGATCTGCGTGACATGCCGCTGATCACCATCGACCCGGCCGATGCCCGCGACCACGATGACGCCTGCTACGCCGAAGCGGATACCGATCCTCAGAACCCCGGTGGCCATATCATCTGGGTCGCCATCGCCGATGTTGCCGCCTATGTCAAAACCGGCGGCGAGCTGGACCGCGAGGCGCGCAAGCGCGGCAATTCCTCGTATTTCCCGGACCGCGTGGTGCCGATGCTGCCTGACCGGCTGTCTGGCGATCTGTGCTCGCTGCACGAGGGCGTACCGCGCCCCTGTCTGGCAGTGCGCATGCAAATCGACGCCGAGGGCAACAAGATTTCGCACCGTTTTGTGCGCGGGCTGATGCGGTCTGCTGCCTCGCTGCATTACGCAGAGGTCCAGGACGCCATGGATGGCCAGGTGACGGAGCGCACCGAGCGCTTTTTGGACCCGGTGATCAAACCGCTTTATGCCGCCTACACAGCGCTGAAAAAGGCCCGTGCCCGGCGCGAGCCGCTGGATCTGGACCTACCGGAACGCAAAATTGTGCTGAACGACAACGGTCAGGTCACCTCGGTGGCCTTTCGTGACCGGTTGGACGCGCATAAGCTGATTGAGGAATTCATGATCCTCGCAAATGTGGCCGCCGCCGAGACCCTGATCAAAAAGCGTTCGCCACTGCTGTTCCGGGTGCACGAAGAACCGGCCCCAGAAAAGCTGGAGTCCCTGCGGGAAACGGCCATGGCTGCTGGCTTTCCGCTGGCCAAGGGCCAGGTCTTGCAGACCAAGCACCTGAATGCCTTGCTCAATGGCGCAGCGGGCACCGATGACGCCGAGCTGATCAATATCTCGACCCTTCGGTCGATGCAGCAAGCCTATTACACACCTGAAAACTTTGGCCATTTTGGCCTGGCCCTGCGCAACTACGCGCATTTCACCTCGCCCATTCGGCGCTACGCTGACCTGATTGTGCATCGCTCGCTGATCTCCGCCCATGGCTGGGGAGACGATGGCCTGCAACCGGCAGAGATCGACCGCCTGGAAGAAACCGCCACTCATATTTCCGAAACCGAACGCCGCTCGATGATCGCGGAACGCGACACCACCGACCGCTACCTGGCGGCTTATCTGTCGGAACGGGTGGGCAGTGAGTTCACCGGCCGGATCAGCGGCATCGCCCGCTTTGGTGCTTTTGTGAAAATGGATGAGACCGGCGCCGATGGCCTGGTGCCGGTGCGCACCATTGGGCGGGAGTTTTTCCACTTTGACGCCGAGGCCGGCACCTTGATGGGGGCCGATACCGGGTTCACCATCTCGATTGGCCAGCGCGTCACCGTTCGCCTGACACAGGCGGCGCCAGTCACTGGCGGGCTGGAGCTGGAACTGTTGTCAATCGAAGAGGAAGCCCTGCCCAGAGGCGGCTATGCTGGCGGGGGCGGAAAGGGCGGCGGTCGTCGACGCAGCCCCGCAGGACATACCGCAAAACGCAAAAGCAGCAGGTCCAAACACAAGGCGGCAAAGGTCAAACGCAAGGTAGACCGCAAACGCCGCTGACCCTGGGCCGCTGACCTTGGGACGTGCTATTTTGCTGCCGTCTTTTTGCGCAGCCGATAGGTCAGGGCCTGTTCGATCAGCCAACCATGGCGCAGCGGATCTATCTCTGTGACCTGATCAAACAGAACTGCGCGGGTTCCATCCACCCGATCCCACATCGGATAGGCTGTCAGATACTCGGGTATCAGGCGGCTTTGGCAATGCACAAACAGGGCAAACCCTGCGGATTTTGGCACGCCCAGGCGGAGTGTTGTTCCGGCCTTGGTCTGCGGTGTCAGATAGGCCGGTTGGCCCCAGCGCAGCGTTTCTTCGATCTGCCCAATCTCTGGCCGAGCCCGAGCGATGTCAAAAATCATGTCGCGCAACAGCAAGAGCCCCTCACGGGCGGTCTCGTCCGGCAGGCGATATGCCGCTTCGATTTCTGGGCTTGAAAAAGGGTATTTCATCATCTCAGTTCGCGTTTTGGATCTGTTTGATCAGCATAGGCGCTTTGGCCCAAGTCACGAAACCCCAATAAAAAAGGAGGCCCAAGATCGCTGGGGCCTCCTTAATACTATTGTTTTAATTGCCGCGTTTAGCTTGGGCTCATGCCCCGCAGACGTTCCGAACGTCGCCGCAGCATTTCCACGGTTGCAAGCAACACGATAGAGATCGCGACCAGGATCGTCGCCACCGCCAGAATGGTGGGGGAGATCTGCTCACGCAGGCCGATGAACATCTGCCAGGGCAGGGTTTTCTGACCAGCCGAGCCGACAAAGAGAACCACCACAACCTCGTCAAATGAGGTGATGAAGGCAAACAGGCCGCCAGAGATCACACCAGGCAAGATCAAAGGCATCTGAATGCGGAAGAAGGTGGTCACCGGATCCGCACCCATATTTGCCGCCGCTCGGGTCAGCGAGCGGTCAAAACCCACCAGCGTTGCCGTCACGGTGATGATCACAAAGGGAATACCCAAGGCCGCGTGGGCCAAAACCACCCCGAGATATGTCCCCTGCAGGCCAATACGGCTGTAGAAGAAATACATGCCCGCAGCAGAAATGATCAGCGGTACGATCATTGGCGAAATCAGAATCGCCATGATGGCCCGACGGAACGGCACATGGGGTTGGCTGAGGCCGATCGCCGCCAAGGTTCCGAAAGTCACAGAGACAAGCGTAGCCATGGGGGCAATCTTCAGCGAGTTCCACATCGCGCTTTGCCAAGAATCGTTGCCAAAGAAATCGCGATAGTGTTTCAGCGAAAACCCTTCAGGATCCAGCCGCAGCATTTCCGGCGTGAAGGTAAAGAAGTCCTGCGCGTTAAAGCTCAGCGGGATGATCACCACGATCGGAGCAATCAGAAAGAAGAAGATAAGCCCGCAGATTACCCGGAAGGAATAGTACCAGGCCCGTTGGCCAGTGGTCGCATATGGAGGAAGTGCACTCATTGTCGGTTACCCCAGCTTCACGTTGTCGATGCCGACAATCTTGTCATAGACCCAGTACAGCAGCAGCACCACCGCCAGAAGGATCGCGCCCAGTGCCGCGCCCAGACCCCAGTTGCCCGATGTCGAGATATGATAGGCAATCAGGTTGGAGATGAAGGTCCCTTTGGTACCACCCACCAGGGCAGGCGTGATGTAGTAGCCAACCGCCAGGATGAAGACGAGGATCGACCCCGCGCCAATGCCCGGAATGGACTGAGGGAAATAAACCCGCCAGAAGGCTGTCCAGTTGGTGGCGCCCAGCGATTTGGCCGCCCGCAGATAGGTTGGCTGGATTGTCTGCATCACCGAATACATCGGCAGGATCATAAAGGGCAGCAGGATATGGGTCATCGCGATTATGGTGCCCAGTTCGTTGTTGATCAACACAAGTCGATTGTCATCACCAACCAGCCCTATCCAGACCAGCACGTCATTGATGACGCCTTGCTGTTGCAGCAGGATTTTCCAGGATGATGTCCGCACCAGCAGCGAGGTCCAGAATGGCAGCAGCACCAGGATCAGCAACATGTTGGCATTGCGGGTGGTGATATTGGCCAGCAGCCAAGCAACCGGATAGCCCAGCATAATGCAGCTGAAGGTGATGATCAGCGACATCCGCATGGTTCGGATCAACATGGTGTTGTAAATGCGTTCTGTCTCGGGACGGATCTCGGCACCATCAGCGCCCAGTTTCATGTCTACCGCATTGAGGAAATACCCCACGGTGTGGGTCCCGGAATATGTCTTGATGGTGCGCCACAGCTCGATATCAGCCCAGCCATCGTTGAGCTCGATCAGGCGCTCCTTGTAGGGGCCTTCGTTTTCGACATCCCATTTTCTGATCTTGCGGCCGGATTTACGAAACACCGAGGACAGGCCTGGGTTCTCGTAGTTCAGGCGCTTTGCCACTTTTGTGTGCACCTTGATCTCTGCCGCGGCCTTTAGATCCACCGCCAGCGCGGCAAAAACCGCTTCGTCTGGCAATTCCGATGAGGCGGGATCCCAGGATTCGAGCGCTGTCACCGTTTTGGGCAGGATTTCCTGAACGATTCGGTTGTCTACCGAACGGTACAGCATATCGCCAACAGGCAGGATGAAGGTCACAAGGATAAACAGGAGCAGCGGTGCAATCAGCATCAAAGCCCTGAGCTTCTGCAGCCGCAGTGCCTTCGCGAGGCTACGCTTTAGCGGCGTGCCATCAGCGGCCAGCACAGGGCCATTTTGGGTGGTGTCACTCATGGTGGGGGTCCCCGTCGGGTCTTTTTTGATTGGTGGAGAAAGGGCCCAGACAATGCCGGGCCCTTTCCCGTTATCACAACGAGGTCAGATTATTGGAGCAACCAGGCCTGGAATTTTGCGTCCAGATCATCACGGTTGTCTGCCCACCACTCATAGTCATAGGTGTGCACATTGCCAGAGTTGGCAGGATCTGTTGGCATGTGAGGCGCCATTTCGATGCCCAGCACTGCGTGCTTACCAACCAGCGGTGCCGAGGAGGCACGTGCAGGACCGTAAGAGATATACGCCGCCTGATCAGCAAGACGCTGAGTGTCGGTGGCGAACTTCAGGAAGTCCATTGCGCGGGCTTTGCGGTCCGCTGGCAGACCGGCGGGAACGATCCAGCCGTCCAGGTCAAAGGACTGCATGTCCCAGAGCATACCAATTGGCTGATCCTGCTCGGCAATCGCCGAGAACAGACGACCGTTGTAGGTCGAGCCCATGATCACTTCGCCATCGGCCAACAGCTGTGGTGTTTCCGCACCAGCAGACCACCAGACAACGCTGTCCTTGATGGTGTCGAGCTTGGCCAGGGCCTGTGTTACACCTTCGTCGGTGCCCAGAACGTCATAGATGTCGTCCTTGGCAACGCCGTCGCAGTACAAAGCCCATTCCATGTTGTCGATTGGGCGCTTCTGCAGCGAGCGTTTGCCTGGGAATTTCGCCAGGTCAAAGATGTCGCAAACAGAGGTAGGTGCCTCGGCGCCAACCAGGTCGGTGCGGTAGCCAAAGGTGGTCGAATAAACGATCTGAGGCACAAAGCAGTCAGAAACCAGCAGGTCGCCAAAGTCTTCCGAGGCAGGTGTGCCATCGGGGGCGGCGGCCAGATCTGCGTCGTGGTCCAGCTCTGCAGCGAGACCTTCGTCACACAGGCGCATGGCGTCAGACGCAACAACGTCGACCAGATCCCAGGTCACATTGCCGGCTTCGTTCATGGCGCGCAGCTTGGCAACCGCTTCAGCCGAGCTTTCGTCCCAGACGGCGCTAACGCCATCATTTGCCGCCAGGTAGGGCTCAACATAGGCTTTGTTCTGGCTGTCCTGATAGGCACCGCCCCAGGATACCAGGGTCAGTTCGTTTGCCATGTCTTCGGCAAAGGCCGCCGGCGCGATCAGCGCCGTGGTCATAGCCAATGCTGACAGTTTTGTCATCTTCATGAGAAGTCACTCCTTGTTGAATTTCGTTCGTTAATATTTACCCTCCCGGTCATACTCGCCGGGAGTTGTGCTTGTGTACGGTATGGATCAGGCGTCCAAGGCGTGGCAGTCGTCGGGCAACCAGCCAATTTCGATCTGCTGACCGGGTTTAAGACGGACCTGATCAGGCGCATTCCGTGTCTTGATGACAAATTCATCGTTGCCTGCAACGCGCAGGCGGGTGCGAAAGATGTCACCCATGTAGATGAATTCAAGCACTTCTGCCTTCAGGGTATGGACCCCTTCGGCAAGACGATCCTTGTTGTATTCAACGCGCTCTGGGCGAATCGAAACACGCGTCCGCTCGCCCGGCTTGCTGACGTTGACGGGCCGACAGTCGATCAGCTCACCACCGTCCAGCTGCACCAGCGCGACACCGTTGTTGATCTCTTTGACGGTGCCTTCGAGCGTGTTGTTTTCGCCGATGAACTGCGCAACAAAGCTGTTTTGCGGTTCTTCATACAGCTTGTCTGGCGGCGCCAGCTGCTGAATGCGGCCATCTTCAAACACCGCAACCCGGTCCGACATCGTCAGGGCTTCGGTCTGGTCATGGGTCACATAGACCACAGTAATGCCCAGGCGGTGCGCCAGGTGGGTGATTTCAAACTGCATCTTTTCCCGCAGCTGTTTGTCCAGCGCGCCAAGCGGTTCATCCATCAAAACCAGCTCGGGTTCAAACACCAGCGCCCGCGCCAGGGCGATACGCTGCTGCTGTCCACCAGAAAGCTGCGAAGGACGACGGCCACCAAAGCTGCCCATTTCCACCATATCCAGCGCGCGCTTTACCTTTTCCTCACGCTCGGATTTGCCCATCTTGCGGACTTCCAGCGGGAAGGAGAGGTTTTCGGCAATGGTCATGTGCGGGAACAGGGCATAATTCTGAAACACCATGCCGATGCCACGTTTATGCGGCGGGATGTTGTTGATCGAGGTGCCACCAAGGCGAATATCGCCGTGGGTTGCCGTCTCAAATCCAGCCAACATCATCAAGCAGGTGGTTTTACCGGAACCCGAGGGGCCCAACATGGTGAGGAACTCACCTCTGGGCATAATGAGGTTCAGGTCTTTTACGACAAGATTTTCACCATCGTAGCTCTTTTGCACGCGTTCGAATTCTACGAACGCGTCAGTATTAGACGCATCAGCCAAAGCAGGCTCCCCGTTTTTTTATAATCGGCAGATTGGTTCTGCGCTTCTGACGTGATGTAAGCATACCCTTGCCGGGGGATGCAACCGCATCATCCATTAATAATTATCAGACCAGCTTAGGCCGCAACGATAGACACTTTGGACTCGCAGCGACCCCCAGCGACAGATTTGCGACAGATTTGTGCAGTTTCCGCTAACATTGAGGAACTCTTGTTCACCATAAACAAAAAGGCCTCGCACCTGATGGGGTGCAAGGCCTGGGGTGCTTTGGCCAGGCTGTTCTTTGCCGCGCAGGGTCAGGCGCTGTGCAGCAGATCCTTTTCCTGCAGGATTGCATAACACTCATCCAGCGAGCTCCGCGCCCGCGCGATCAGGACATCAATCTCCTCAGGGGTGATCACCAGTGGTGGCGAAATAATCATCCGATCGCCCACATGCCGCATAACGAGGTTATTGGCAAAGCAGCGCTCGCGGCAGATAAACCCAACAGTTCCCGCCTCGGTCGCAAAGCCCGCCCGGCTGTCTTTGTTCGGAACCAGCGCAATCGACCCCATCATGCCGACAATCTTGGCTTCGCCCACCAGCGGGTGATCTGCCAGCGCTTCCCATTTCTCTTTCAGATAGGGCGCCGCAACATCCTGAACATGACCAACGACATTCTCTTCTTCGAGAATACGCAGGTTTTCCAGCGCCACAGCCGAGGCCACGGGATGGCCGGAATAGGTATAGCCATGGTTAAACTCATCCGAGCCAATGACCGCTGCAACTTCATCGCTGACAATTGAGCCGCCGATGGGCGCGTAGCCAGACGACAACCCCTTGGCGATGGTCATGATATCCGGACGAATTCCCATGGTTTGCGAGCCAAACCAATTGCCGGTGCGACCAAACCCACAGATCACCTCATCCGCGATCAGCAGGATTTCATATTTGTCGCAGATGCGCTGGATCTCAGGCCAATAGGTGGCAGGCGGCACGATAACACCGCCAGCGCCCTGGACAGGTTCAGCGATAAAGGCGGCAACCCGATCTTCGCCCAGTTCCAGAATCGCGGCTTCCAGCTCCTGCGCTCGTGCCAAACCAAAATCATCCTCGGAGGTGTCGCCACCTTCGGCCCACCAATGGGGCTGGTTGATGTGGTGAATATCCGGGATCGGCAGCCCGCCCTGCGCGTGCATCCCGCTCATACCGCCCAGCGAGCCACTGCCCACAGAAGAGCCGTGATAGGCATTATGGCGACTGATAATAACCGATTTTGTTGGCTTACCCTTCAGCGCCCAATAGTGCCGCACCATACGGATATTGGTGTCGTTTGCCTCAGATCCTGAACCCGCAAAAAACACGTGGTTCAAATCACCTGGTGCCAGCTCAGCAATTTTGGCGGCCAGTGCAATCACCGGCACATGGGTGGTTTGGAAAAAGGTGTTGTAATAGGGCAGTTCCCGCATCTGGCGCGCAGCCACATCGGCCAGCTCATCGCGGCCATAGCCAATGTTGACACACCACAGGCCCGCCATGGCGTCTAGGATCTCATTTCCCTCACTATCCGTCAGGGTAACACCCGTCGCACGGGTAATGATGCGGCTGCCCTTTTCGGCCAATTCGCCGTTTGCGGTAAAGGGGTGCATATGGTGGGCAGCATCCAAAGCCTGCAATTCGGCCGTGGGCATGTGATTGGTGATCGCGTTCATCAGGCAGACTCCGTCAATGAGAGATTAGCCCTATAATATGATCAAATTTCACCTTGTCAATCGAATCAGTTGGCGCTGACCAGCCCCTGACTCACTTGTTCCATGCCCTGTTCGACGTCTTTTTCCATCGCCAGCGCCACTTTTTCTGCCTCCCCCTGACGCATGGCCTCGATGATGTCCTTATGGCGGTCCGGGAAACTCTGGGTGCCAAAGCGACCGCAGACCACCCGCAGCGAAGGACCAAAGCGCAGCCACAGCCGGTCTGCCAAATCCGACATGATCGGCGCGTCGGCACAGGCATAGAGTTCGGAGTGGAAGCTGTAGTTCTGCACCAAATAGCCGGTGACATCCCCCGCAGAAATCGCCTGATCCAGGGCGGTATCAATGGCTTCTAAACGGGCGATCTGATCGGCAGATATGCGCAGAGCAGCCCGGCGTGCAAGCTCTGACTCTATTGTTTTTCTTACGAAAATCAGCTCGTCTATATCCTCGGACCGCAGCAAGGGAACCGAGACCCGGCGGTTGCCCTGAAACATCAAAGCCCCATCGGAAATCAACCGCCGAATGGCCTCACGTACCGGGGTCATGCCCGCCCCCAATGACTCGGTCAGCCCCTGGATGGTGACCGCCTGCCCGGGGGCCAGCTCGCCAAAGAGAATTTGCGCGCGCATCTTTTGATAGACGGTCTCATGGGCGGGCAGTTTTGGCCTATCATCCGGGGCGGCCTGGTCTGCGTGAGATGCTAATTTGGTCACCGACACTTGCGATTATCCTCCTAAATTTTGAGCAGCTTGCACGAAGTTCT
Source organism: Pseudophaeobacter sp. TrK17 (assembly GCF_042192375.1). Taxonomy (NCBI): domain Bacteria; kingdom Pseudomonadati; phylum Pseudomonadota; class Alphaproteobacteria; order Rhodobacterales; family Roseobacteraceae; genus Pseudophaeobacter; species Pseudophaeobacter sp. TrK17. The sequence continues at coordinate 4,293,822 of NZ_CP071700.1, read as the reverse complement.
GCCCGGTGGAAACATAAACAGTATTGCCGAATGAGGTAAAACTTGATCAAATCTAGTTCAGCCGGGCTCACACCGGTACCCACAGGGAGATTTCCATGACACTCAAAATGCTCACAACCACCACCGCCGTCGCCTTGCTCGGCTCGGTCGCCATGGCAGACGAAGTACGCGTCTACAACTGGTCCGACTATATTGATGAAGCACTGCTGGAAAAGTTCGAGACTGAAACCGGTATCGAACTGATCTACGATGTCTTTGACAGCAATGAACTGCTGGAAACCAAAATGCTGGCCGGTGGATCTGGGTATGACGTTGTGGTGCCCAGTGGCACATTCCTGCAGCGTCAGATTATCGCCGGGTCTTTCCAAAAGCTGGACATGTCCAAACTGCCCAACCACAAGAACATGTGGGATGTCGTGGAAACCCGCACCGAACAATATGACCCGGACAATGCCTATTCCATCAACTACATGTGGGGCACCACCGGCATCGGCGTAAACATCGGCAAAGTCAAAGAACTGCTGGGCGAGGATGCGCCGATCAACTCGCTTGAGCTGGTCTTTAACCCCGCCAATATGGAAAAGCTGAGCGAATGCGGCGTGCACTTCCTGGATGCGCCTGCTGAAATGATCCCGGCCGCGCTGAAATACATCGGCGAAGACCCCAACAGCCATGACCCCGAGGTGCTGGCCAAGGCCGAAGCCGTCTTCATGGGCATTCGCCCCTATATCCAGAAATTCCACTCGTCCGAGTATATCAATGGTCTGGCGAACGGCGATATCTGCGTTGCTGTTGGCTGGTCCGGGGACGTGCTGCAGGCCCGCGACCGCGCTGCTGAGGCCGACAATGGCGTCGAAATCGCCTATCATGCAGCCGTCGAGGGCGCGCAGATGTGGTTTGACCAGATGGCCATCCCAGTTGATGCACCAAACCCGGATGCGGCACATGCCTTCCTGAACTTCATCATGGATCCGCAGAATATGGCGGCCGCATCGAACTATGTGTATTACGCCAACGGCAACATGGCCTCGCAAGAGTTCCTGGCCGAAGACGTGATCGGCGATCCGGCGATCTACCCCGATGCGGATACACTGGCCAATCTCTTCACCACCACCCCCTATGCCCCCAAGGTACAGCGTGTGGTGACCCGCATGTGGACCAAAATCAAATCAGGCACCTGATCTCAGACGCTTGATCCGGCAGGGCGCCCAGCGCGCCCTGCCTTTGCCTAATTGCGACAAACCTCTGATTGCGCAGCTTGCAGCCCGCGTTTTCAGAAATTGCGGGGGACGCAGCTTGACCATTCCTGTATTCGAACCCTGGAACGATCCAGAGGCCAAGCCTTTGATCCAGTTTCAGAACGTCACAAAACGATTTGGTGATTTCACGGCGATCGACGACCTGACCATCGGCATCTATGAGAAAGAGTTCTTTGCGCTTTTGGGCCCATCGGGCTGCGGCAAGACCACCATGATGCGGATGCTTGCCGGGTTTGAAACCCCCTCTGAGGGAAAGATCTTTCTGGCCGGTCAAGACATGGCGCCGGTGCCTCCGAACAAGCGCGCCACCAATATGATGTTCCAGTCCTACGCGCTGTTCCCGCATCTGAGCATCTGGGAAAACATCGCCTTTGGCCTGAAGCGCGAAGGCATGGCCAAGCCCGAGATCAGCAACCGAGTGGACGAAATGCTGCGCCTGACCCGGCTGGAGAAATTTGCCAGCCGCAAGCCGCACCAAATATCGGGCGGTCAGCGTCAGCGGGTTGCTCTGGCACGCTCACTTGCCAAAAAGCCCAAGCTTCTGCTGCTGGATGAACCCCTGGGTGCGCTAGACAAAAAGCTGCGTCAGGACACCCAGTTTGAGCTGATGGACATTCAGGAAAAGACCGGCACCACCTTTGTCATTGTGACCCATGACCAGGAAGAGGCGATGACCGTCGCCAGCCGCGTCGCGGTAATGGACAACGGCAGGATCATCCAGGTCGCGACCCCGGACCGTATCTATGAAACGCCCAATTCGGTCTATGTTGCTGATTTCATCGGCGAGGTGAACATCATCGGCGGGACCGCCACCCCAAATGGCGAAGACAGCTATTCAATTGCCTGGAAGGACGGGCAAGCGCCCCTGAATGTCAAATCGCCAAACCCTTTCTCCGACGGTCAGCCCTGTCATCTGGCGATACGCCCAGAGAAAGTCACCATTACTTCTGACAAACCCACTGATGTCGATAATGCGGTGGAGGGAAAGATCCTCGATATCGCGTATCTCGGCAATATCTCCACCTATCATGTCGAACTGCCCTCTGGCGCGGTGATCAAGGCGCAAAGCGCCAACACCCGCCGCATTTCACGTCGTGCTTTCACTTGGGAAGACACTGTCTGGCTGTCCTGGACCGCCACGGCAGGCGTTCTGTTGGCTGAATAATGCGCCGCTTTACCCTGATCGCTGTCCCGTATCTCTGGCTCTTGGCGCTGTTTTTGGTGCCCTTTGTCATCGTGTTTAAGATCTCGCTTTCCGATGTGGCCCTGGCGCGTCCGCCCTATACGCCGCATTTTGACTGGGCGACCGGTATCTGGGCCTTCCTGTCAGAGCTGGATTTTGAAAACTTCGCCTGGTTGACCCAGGATGATCTGTATTGGAAAGCCTATCTCAGCTCGCTGAAGATCGCCCTGATCTCGACCACGCTGACGCTCTTGGTTGGCTATCCGATGGCCTATGCCATGGCCCGCGCGCCCGAAGAATGGCGTGCAACCCTGATGATGTTGGTGATTCTGCCGTTCTGGACCAGCTTCCTGATCCGGGTTTATGCTTGGATGGGTATCCTGTCGAACGAAGGCTTTCTCAATCAGTTCTTGCTGTGGACCGGGGTGATTTCCGAACCGCTCACCATCCTCAACACCAATACCGCCGTCTATATCGGTATCGTTTACACCTATCTGCCCTTTATGATCCTGCCAATCTATGCCGCCCTTGAACGGCTGGACGAATCGCTGATTGAAGCCGCCGAGGATCTGGGCTGCTCGCGCTTGTCGGCCTTTTGGTTGGTGACCATTCCGCTGTCGAAAAACGGCATCATCGCCGGCTGTTTTCTGGTCTTCATCCCGGTGCTGGGCGAATTCGTCATTCCATCGCTGCTGGGCGGATCTGACACGCTGATGATCGGTAAGGTCCTGTGGGAAGAGTTCTTCTCCAACCGCGACTGGCCCGTGGCATCTGCAGTGGCAGTTGTGCTGTTGCTGCTCTTGATCATTCCCATCGTGCTGTTCCAGCGCAATCAGCAAAAACAGCAGGAGGCCGAACAATGAAACGCATGAGCTGGTTCAATACCGTCTCGCTGACGCTTGGCTTTGCCTTCCTCTATGTGCCGATGCTGATTCTGGTGATCTACAGTTTCAACGAAAGCAAACTGGTCACCGTCTGGGCGGGGTTCTCGACCAAATGGTACGGCGAGTTGATGCAGAACGAGGCCTTTCTCAACGCCGCATGGGTGACGATCAAAGTCGCGGTGGTCTCGTCAACAATTGCAACGGTTCTGGGCACCATGGCCGCCTATGTTCTGGTGCGTGGCGGACGGTTTATGGGGCGTACCCTGTTTTCAGGGATGATCTACGCACCCCTGGTGATGCCCGAAGTCATCACCGGCCTATCGCTGCTTTTGCTGTTCATCGGCATCGGGTTGGATCGCGGTGTGCTGACCATCGTGCTGGCCCATACGACGTTTTCCATGTGCTATGTTTCGGTGGTGGTCTCTTCACGGCTGGTGACCTTTGACAGGTCGCTGGAAGAGGCCGCGCTGGATCTGGGCTGTTCCCCCGCCGAGGCCTTTCGCCTGGTCACCCTGCCAATTATCGCGCCTGCGGTGGTGTCGGGCTGGCTTCTGGCCTTTACCCTGTCGCTGGACGATCTGGTTATCGCCTCCTTCACCTCGGGACCTGCGGCCACAACCCTGCCGATCAAGATCTACTCGGCGGTGCGCCTTGGTGTGTCTCCTGAAATCAATGCGCTTTCGACCCTGATGATCGCGATTGTCACCATCGGCGTCCTTACCGCCTCGCTGGTGAACAAACGCCAGATCGTACGGCAAAAGCGCGATGAAAATGCCGCGGAGCGCAGCTGATGCGGCGGATCTTTTCCGCCTATGCCTATGGTCCCGGCCCCCGCGAAAATTGCTGGTGGGATGAGACCATAGCCGCCCCTCTCTGGCCTCTGCAGGCCGGAGAGATGCAGGTTGACGTTGCAGTCATCGGTGGTGGCTTTACCGGAATGTCAGCTGCGCTGCATCTGGCAGAAAGCGGTGCCCGCGTTGCGGTTCTGGAGGCGGAAACCCCCGGCTGGGGCGCCTCCGGGCGCAACGGCGGCTTTTGTTGCCTGGGCGGTACCATGCTGTCGGGCAGCGCCATGCAGCGCAAGTTCGGCGATGAAGCCACCAGAACCTATATGGAGGGAGAGCTGGCCGCCATTGATCTGGTACGCGGCCTGCTGGATCGCCACGGGATCGCCGCAGACACCCATTCCAAGGGGGAAACCCGGATGGCGCACAGCCCGCGCGCCATGGCCGCCCTGCGTCGCGAAGCCGAGGAAATCACCGCGGCGGGCGGCACCGCGCATCTTCTGGAACAAGACGCGCTCGCAGATCAGGGTCTGAACGGAACCTTCTTTGGCGCCCTGACAGCACCTGTTGGGTTTGGCCTCAACCCGCGCAAGTATCTGTTTGGCATTGCCCGCGCCGCTGAAAACGCAGGTGCCAGTCTTTTCCAAAACAGCCCCGTAACCCACCTGACCGCCGCGTCCGACGGGCATCTCCTAACCACCCCTGGTGGGCAGGTTCGCGCCCAACAAGTGATCATTGCCACCAATGGCTACTCATGGGACGGTCTGCCAAAGTGGCTGTCAGGTCGGTATCTGCCCGCGCAATCAAGCGTCATGGTCACCCGCCCTTTGACGGATAACGAGTTGCAGGCACAGGGCTGGTTCAGCGATCAGATGGCCTATGACACCCGCAACCTGCTGCACTATTTCCGCCTGATGCCGGACCGTAGGTTCCTGTTTGGTATGCGCGGCGGGCTGTTTGCCTCGCCCCGTGCAGAGGCCTCTATTCGCCGACTTCTGCGCAAGCATTTTGAGACCATGTTTCCGGCCTGGCGTGGCGTAGAAGGCACCCATTTCTGGTCCGGGATGGTCTGCATGTCGCGCAACCTTGTGCCCTTTGTTGGGCCGGTTCCCGATAATCCGGGGATGTTTGCGGGGCTGTGCTATCACGGCAATGGCGTCGCCATGGGCAGCTATGCCGGCCGGTTGCTGGCGGATCTGTTACAGGGCCGCGCGCCTGATCTGCCCTATTCGCCGGTGATGCAGGGCATGGCCCGGTTTCCCTTTGGCCGCGCCCGCCGCATCGTCATGCCACCAGCCTATGCTCTGTTGGGAATGCAGGATTGATCCATGGCTGCCCGTTCCAGCTCAAACGCGTGCTGGTCCACCGGATTTCCATCCGCGCATCGCCACAGGCAATACGCCGCCATACGCCAGTGAAACCAAGGCTTTAACGACAGGTAGCGCCCCACGACCCCGGTATCAGGATAGGCCGCAAGAAAGGCCTCCTCTTCAGCCGGTGACAGCGCAGCGCCCCGGTACAGCACCTGCATGGCTGGTGACAAAAACAGCGCCAGATCCTCGCTTGGGTCGCCCATTTGCGGGCATTGCCAGTCGATCAGGGTCAGCGTGCCATCATGCGCCAATAGGTTTCCCGGCACCGGATCCCCGTGGATCAGCGACAGCAGCGGCAAAGGTGGCACCTGACCGATGGGGCGCAGTGCCCGCAGCTCTGCCACACGATCGGGGTCTGCGGTGCACCGGTTGAGAATCACATCCCCCTGCGCCTCCAGCGCGGCGCTGCCATTGACGCCGCGCGGCAAGCCGCTGAATTCGGGTTGGTCATGCAACCGACCCAAAAGCTGGGCAACATGGCCGCTGTCGCGCTGCCAGGGCGCTCCGGTGATATGACCATAAATCAGCCAGTCATGGCCTTCAAAGCGCCCCTCCCCCAACAGGACAGGCACCATGCCAGTCCCGGCAAGAGCCACAAGCGCGGCGACTTCCCGAGCGGGATCATTGGCAAACAGCGGATTGTCATGCTGACGCTGATAGAGCTTTACCACCCTGTCGCCACAGCGCCAGACCCGGTTAGAGCGCCCCCCCTGCAACGGCAAGGGCGCAGCGACATCTAGCCCCTGCGCCGTGAGCGATTGAAAAAACCGCTGGTCAAAATCTATATCCAGGCCTTGCAGGGCATCATACTCCGGTCGGTGCCCCGTTTAACCGCAGGGCACCCTCTCTAGACCTCGCGACGCCCTCTGAATCAAGCCTCTTCTGGCGCAGGTGTTTCTGCGCTTGGATCCCGCAACGCGGTCACAGAGGTCGCCAGAATCGCAAACCCGGTCTCGTTGATCAAGACCACGTCACTGCCTGCAAGTTGGGTTTCCTGAACGGTGGTGTAAACTTCCGCCATCTCTGACAGGACAACCTCACCATCTACCGAGCTCTCAACGATAAAGGTATAGTCCCCGGCCGGGGCCATATCACCGCTGAAATCGGTTCCATCCCAATCATAGGGCTCCGCGCTCACCGGCAGCTCAATGCGGTTGACCTCGTCACCATCGGCATTTCGCACCACCAGCGTGACCTCATCCGCTGCGGCCGCGGGGTTGGGCGACACATTGACCGGGTTGACGCCATCAAAACTCGCCGCCGTGGCTGCGCGCACTTGCATGCCAACCCAGCCGGTCAGCGCCGCCATATTGCCCAGTCCCAACTGCTCCAGCGCCGAGCCAAGGTTGTCATTGGTCAGAACCTGCTGTTCAACCATCGAGAATTCCGCAAGCTGTGAGGCGTATTCCGTGTTGTCCATCGGCTCTGTCGGATCCTGATATTTGGCCTGCGCCGTCAACAGCTTGATGAAGGTGTCAAAATCAGATGTCAGGTTGGTACCGCTACCAGCGGCGGAACTGTTTGTTGTTGCGGTGTTATAGTTGTTGCCGGAAACTTCGGTTGTCATCAGTTAGACCCTCATGTCCACGCCGGCATTTCCCAGCCGGAGATGTTGTACCTGTTTTTCTGCAAGCTCAGTTGCAGACAGGTCGTCCATTTCAGTTGTTCCGGATCCGCCCGGTCCGGATTTGCTATCGCCTTCGCTACTGGTGTGACCGCCCGAGGCGCCACCACCGTTGAATTCGAAGGAAACCGTTTCAAAACCCATTTTTCGGAACTCATCCGCCAGCTCGTTGATATGGCGGCGCATCAGGTCGCCAGTTTCCGCGCGCTCGGTCTGGATGACCACGGTAATGCCGGTTTCACTGGTGGAGACCCGCATCTTGACCCGCCCCAGTTCCTCTGGGTTCAGCGCCACATCAACGTTGCGCTCCCCCTTGGCAACAAAAGCCTGGGCCAGCTGCGCCGCAACCAGGCGTGGGGTTTCAGGTCGATGCACAGTTCCGGGCTGAAAAACGGCTTCGGTCAATAGCTGTGACAGGCCCGGCAAATTCGACGGAGTTTCAAAGCTCAGCAGTGGCGAATCGGCACTCTGCCCGCCCTTAGCTGCGGCATCCCCGGCAAGCATCTGGGCCGTAAAGGCCTGTTGAACAGCGCTGATCTGCACAGCTGCGGCTGTCGGTTTGGTGGCTGGAGTGGCACTCGCATTTCCGGAAACCACGGCCTGCGCTTCACGTGATTCGCGTGCGCGGCCTTCTGCGCGGCGGCCCGGTTCAGTGGGAGCTGCGGTGCGGGTTTGCCCCGCAACGGCTGCCAAAACCTCACCGGAGCTCGCGGATTTTCCAGTTGTTTCCCGCTGCGAAGTCTCGGCTTTGGCCTCTGCCGCGGGCTCATCCACCTGTGCCGCCTTGGCCTCATTCGCCCCGGCGGTTTGTGGCATAGGTGTCGATTTGCCGGTGGTGGTACGCGAATCGCCTGGGCGCAGAGCACCATCCTGAGACCGGGCACCAGCCAGTACTGTGGATGCGACCTCTGGCGTATCACTCTGCGCCTGGTCCGGTTTTGCGGCCAGCCCCGCGTCCACAGCATCGGCCGGGCTTTGGGTCTGTGCTGCCACCGCCTGCGTGGAGCTTTGCTGGGCGGCAGTCGATGTCTGTGCTGTCGCCGCAACAGCCAGGCCGGCGGCGGCTGGTTGAGCAGACGACGTGCGGGTCGCATTTGCCGCCTCGCCCTCAACAGCCTTAGTCATCGATTCGGGATCGGCCTCTGCCAGTGTCACCTGCGCGCTGACCTCATCGCCTTCACCACCCGCGATAGCAGCCGTAGCATTGGCAACAGGTGCCGTCTTGCCGGTCTTTCCAGCCGTCTCAGGATCTGCTGAGGCAGTTGCAGTGGTTGGTTTCAGGTCAGCGTCTTGGCGCAGGCCCATAGGCGGCACCTCTGCCCCCTGCGCCGCGCTCTCTGTTTCAACAGCCACCATTGCAGTGTCAGATTCAGTGTCACCGTCTGTTGCATCAGCCTCAGAGCCCTCTGCGGCAGCGCCTTCGGTGGCTTCTTCAGTTTGCTGGGGAATATTGTCTTCGATCGCGTCCGAATCTACAGCGGTTTCGGCGGTTTTCACCCCATCTTTGGGGTCAGGTGCATCCGCGCTCTCAGCTGCAGTTGATTTACCGGCATTGGAGCCGTTTTGATCAACTGCTTTGGATCGCTCTTTTGCTTCCCGCTGCTCTTCTGCCTTCTCCGCCCGAACCGAGCGGTCTCTTTCCGCCGCTGATCTCGCCTCTTGCTGTCTGGCACGATCATCCAGGTGGTCGGAAAAGCTGCGATGTGCTTGCTGCCGCTGCGGGCCTTCCGCCGCCTTGGCGCCAATTGGGTCTGCAGCGCCTGAGCGCACCTGACCAAAGAGTAGATTTGTAAGCATTAGGATTCCAGACGTTCTATCTCGATATCCCCAGCTTTAGGCCAAAGGAGTTACGGTAATTTTAACCGCTCTTGGGGCAGTCTCTAAAAAATCAAGCAAATCTGAATTAAACCTAGAGACGAGGTGCAGAATGCCCAATCTAACAACAGTTCATCCGGCGCCCCCACCGCCGCCCAAGCTTCAGGCGGCATCACAGGACGCTGCGATTCGCGATGCTGCAAAACAGCTAGAAGCTTCTTTTCTTACAGAAATGCTGAAATCTGCCGGGCTTGGAAAAAGCCGCGAAGGACTTGGCGGTGGCGGCGAGGGCGAAGATCAGTTCAGCAGCTTTCTGATCCGCGCCCAGGCCGAACAAATTACCGAAGCCGGCGGCATTGGCCTCGCCGAATCGCTGTATCACGCAATGAAGGATTCCTCGAATGACTGATCTAAACGCACAACTGACCCACCAGACTCCTCAGAGCCTTATTGATGAGCTGGACGAAATTCTGGACCAGGAACGCAGCGCCCTGGTGCGCGGTGAGCTGAACCAGATCCAGGAACTGTTGACCCGCAAAGAAACAATCATCGCGCAGCTCAATGAGATCGGCACACTCGAACGCGCGGACCTCGCGCAGGTGCAGACAAAGGTTTCGCGAAACCAGGAGCTGCTCAACAGTGCCATGGAAGGCATCCGCAGTGTCGCTACACGTATGGCTGAGCTGCGCCGGGTCAAAAAGGGACTTGATGTATATGACCGCGCCGGGCGCAAGGAAAGCTATGGCACCATAACGGGTCAACGTCTGGAGAAGCGCAGCTAAGCCAGGCGAGCTAAGTCGCGCCAGGGTTTAGTAAAATTCTACGAATTGTAGATTTCGGCATTAGCACTCCCTTAGCACCTTTCGCGGCAATGTCTCCTTGCATCTCACGACTGAGGTGGCGCGAAAGCCGGCAGGCTGAACGCATTGTCAGAAAGACGCCAAAACGCCCTTCGGGGCAGGGAAAACTACTGAGACCAAAGTGTCTCACTCGCTAAAGGAATAAAGCTATGACCAGCATTCTGACAAACAATGGCGCAATGGTTGCTCTGCAGACGTTGTCCTCCATCAACAACGACCTGACAGATACTCAGAACCAGATCTCTACTGGTAAAGAAGTCGGCGCCGCCAAAGATAACTCCGCTATCTGGGCGATTTCCAAAGTTATGGAATCGGACGTTGCAGGTTTTGAAGCCGTATCCGACTCGCTGTCGCTGGGTGAATCCACTGTTGCTGTTGCAACTGCGGGCGCCGAGCAGATCACCGAACTTCTGAAAGAGATGAAGGAAAAAGTTGTTGCCGGGACTGGTGAAAACGTTGATCACACCAAACTCGAAGCTGACGTAAATGAGCTGAAAAACCAGATTACTTCGGTAATCGGTGCGTCTCAGTTCAACGGCGCCAACCTGCTGAACACCGCAGGCAACGCTGGTATCACTGTTCTGTCTTCGCTGGACCGTGATGCATCTGGTGCTGTGACTGCCTCCAACATCACCGTTGCGTCGGTTGATTTTGAAGCCAATCTCGACCTGACCACCGTTAGCATGACTGATTCAACAACTGCTGAAGCCTCGATTGACGACATCGAAGCCCTGATCCAGGCTGCCGTTGATGGCGCTGCGGCTCTGGGTGCCTCGGCTGCACGTATCGAGCGTCAGAACGAGTTTGTCACCAAAGTGACCGACGCCATGAAGTCCGGCATTGGTTCGCTTGTTGACACCAACATGGAAGAAGCATCCGCCCGACTGAAAGCTCTGCAGACACAGCAGCAGCTTGGTGTTCAGGCGCTGTCCATTGCCAACTCGGCTCCGGAAACTCTGCAGCAGCTGTTCCGTTAAAAGACCTAACCCAGGGCGTGTCTTTCACGCCCTGGGTCCCTTCTCAGAGAATCTGAAGAAATAATACGTTAGGAAAACACGTGAACGCACTTCTGAAAGCGAAGAGTGCCTATACCGCGGCGAATGCCTCGACCAAGACAACCACAGACTATGAGTATGATATCGTTGCTCGTGCGACCCAAAACCTACTTGCCGCCCACAAGACCGCTAGCACGAAAAAGGGCGCCGAAGGCTTTGCTGTATTAGCCGAGGCACTGCATAAAAATCGCAAGATGTGGACCATCTTCGAAGTTGATCTTGCTGCAAAAGAGAACCAATTGCCGCAAGATGTTAAAGAGAATCTGTTTTACCTAGCCGAGTTCACCCGCCAACACACCAGCAAGGTCCTATCGCGTAAAGCGAATGTGAGAGCGCTGATTGAAGTCAACATGGCCGTCCTGCGCGGCCTCCGTAGCGGAGCAACCTAAATATGAGTGGACTTGTTCTTAAACTTGCCCCTAAAGAGCGGGTTTTGGTAAATGGTGCTGTCATCGAAAATGGTGACCGACGGAGCCGTCTGTCTATCGTTACCCCGGATGCCAATATCCTGCGCCTACGGGATGCCATCCATCCCGAAAACGCCAATACACCTGTCCGCCGCGTGTGCTATGCAGCGCAGCTGGTTCTGACCGGCGACAGTGACCCAGAAGAAGATCGTCTGCCTATGCTGCGTCGGATCGAAGAGCTGAGCCAGGTTTTTGTCGACGCCGATAGCCGCTCGGCCCTGGCCGAAGCAACAGAAGCCCTGTTGGAAGACAATCATTACAGGTGTCTGAAGTCCCTGCGCACTCTGCTGCCACGGGAAGAACGCTTGATGGCGATCCGTCCGTCATGAGCTTTGCACCCACCATCCCTTCGACCGGATTGACTGGTTGGGCCTTTTTGCAGTCTACCTACGACCGCCAGTTTGAGCACTTCAACAAGGATCCAATCCTGGAGCGCGACAACGAGTACTTCATGGAAAACATCAAAAAGGTCAAAACCGCAGAGGATTTGGTTTCTGACTATCGCCTGCTGGAAGTCGCCTTGAATGCATTTGGTCTCGCCAGTGAGATCAATTCAAAGGCGATGATTCAGAAAGTGCTCGAAGATGGGAGCGAAGCGGATGATGCCTTGGCCAACAAGCTGGGCGACGACCGCTGGATCGACTTCACAAATGCATTCAAGTTTGGCCCCGGCCTCGCTCCCGTGACCGGCCTGACCTATAAAATGCAGGAAATCGCCGACAAAAATGTTGTGCAGTCTTTTGAAGACGCGGTTGGGCAGCAGGACGTTTCCATGCAGATCTCTCTGTATGCTGAACGGGAACTGGTGGATCTTGTCACCTTCGATGACGAAGGTGAAGAACTGTCAATCACCGGACAATGGCTCAACATCATTGGTCAGCCGCAGCTTCAAACCATGATGCAGACCGCACTTGGATTGCCAAGTGATCTGGCGCTGCTTGATATCGATCAGCAAGTCGGCATCATGCAGGACGCTGCAAAAAAACGGTTTGGGTCTGACGATCTCACCATGTTTTCGGATCCAGAACAGTTGGAAAAACTGGTCAATACCTATCTGGCACGGACCGAACTGAACGCCTACTCAGGCTCTATATCCTCTGGAGCCCTGGCGCTTTCGCTCCTGCAAGCCTGAGCAAAGCCTGAGCAAAGCCTCCGAAACCGATAGGTCAAACTGAATTGAGGGCGATCCAGGTAGACTGGAACACGCCCTTTTTTCTTTTTCCGCCATTTCTTTCTGTTTTCAGCCCGTTTTGGCCGACATGACGCTCAATAATGCAGGGCTTTGCGCCCGCATAAAGGGCAAAAAGCTGTTCAACTTCTTGCCCTTCGACATCAGCCCCCCTCTAGAGATGTGCCCCTAGCGGCCTCTGGTGGCGCGGCGCAGCATCAGCTGCAGGCGGTTAAAGCTGTTGGAAATCCCGCTAGGATCTTCTTTGCCAAAAAAGGCATCCAGTTCCGGCCAGATCTTCACCGCCTGATCCAAAACTGCATCATTGCCTTCGGAATACAGGCCTGCGCGGATCATCACTTCGGATTGCTCATAAGATCCCAGGAATTTGCGGACCTCCAGAATGGCAGCGTTCTCTTCTTCTGTTGCCGCCGCTGGCAAACTCCGCGAGACCGAGCGCGAGACATCAACCGCCGGGAACCGTCCGCGCTCGGCGATCTCCCGGTTGAGCACGATATGCCCGTCCAGAACACCACGCAGGATATCCGCGATGGGTTCATCCATGTCAGAGCCCGCCACCAGAACGCTGAACACCGCCGTGATGTCACCCTGGCCATTAGCGCCAGGTCCAGCCCGTTCGCAGAGCCCAGTGATCAAAGGCGTCACAGAGGGCGGGTAGCCGCGCAACGATGGGGCCTCGCCCGAAGCCGCGGAAATCTCCCGGTGGGCCTCGGCAAAACGCGTCACCGAGTCGGCCATGAACAGAACGTTTTTACCCTGATCGCGGAAATGTTCAGCGACGGTCATAGCAGCCCAGGCACTGCGACGGCGCACCAGCGCCGACTGATCAGAGGTGGCAGCCACAACAACCGCACGTTTCATGCCTTCTGGCCCCAGAACCTCTTCGACAAAGTGATTCACTTCGCGTCCACGTTCACCAATCAGTGCCATGACCACGACATCGGCCTGCATAAATTGCGCCATTTTTGCGAGCAAAGTCGATTTACCAACACCCGAGCCCGCAAAAAGACCAATACGCTGGCCCTGTACGATGGGGAGAATCGTATTGAACACCGACAGCCCGGTCTCCAAACGCGCCCCCATATGACGCCGTCCTGCCGCTTTTGGAGGCGGCGCCATCAGATCCCGCGCCTGTTCTCCGCGCAGCATAGGCCTGCCATCCAGGGGTTCGCCAAAGGGATCAATCACCCGGCCGATCCAGTTATCACCCGGGGCAAATGCTGGCGCCGGGCGCAGCATCACCCGATCATTCATCGCCACACGATCTGGCGAACGGTCAGGTAACATACTGATTTTATTATCACTAATCTTCAGGACTTCGCCGTGCAATTCATCACCCGGCCCGCGCACAAGCACCAGGCGATCGCCGATTCGCGCTTCGCGTTCCAGGCCGGAAATTTCGATTTCTCCCCCGGAAATTCCGCTGACGCGCCCCATGGAAGTTGCCAATTTCTTACTGGCGATTTGTTCGGTCAAAGCTTTCAGCTCTGGAATCATGGCCTGAGGCCTCCAACTAGTTCCTGAAACAATTTCTAAAGGAATCAGGGTTAAGCCTTGATTGAAATTGATCGAGGGAGAAGCCCCGGTGTTCACCGAACTGAACGTTTTTAAAATTGCATATTCGATGGCCAGCCACGCAGGTAAGCGTCAGGCGCTGGTGGCGGAAAACATCGCCAATGCGGATACGCCTGGATATCACGCCAAGGATATCAAACCTTTTAAAGAGGTCTATGCCGCCGGGCCGCGCCCGGGCGACATGGTGGCCTCACGCGGCTCGCATCTGAATGGTATCAACGGCTCCAACATGAATTGGGCCGTGACCACGTCGCCCAACGGCGCCGACCCCAACGACAACTCCGTCTCACTCGAGACCGAAATCCTTAATGGGGTTGAGGTCAAGCGCCAGCACAGCCGGGCGCTTGCCATCTATAAATCATCAATGAACATTCTGCGCACCAGTCTGGGGCGCTAAAGGGGAACATGAGCCATGAGTGAATTTTCCAATTCCCTGAGTGTGACCGCCAGCGGCCTGAAAGCACAGGCGACCCGGCTGCGTCACGTCTCTGAAAACATCTCCAACGCCGACACCCCTGGGTATCGCCGCAAGAGCGTGCCGTTTGAGGCAGCGCGCGACCTGGAGAACGATGTGGAACGGGTCAAGACTGGTCGCGTCGTCCTCGATCGCAGTGACCTGGAAAATGTCTATGACCCTTCGCATCCCCTGGCGGATGAAAGCGGTCACTACGAGGGATCAAACGTAGATCTGATGATCGAGATCGCCGACGCCCGCGAGGCGCAACGCAGCTATGACGCAAACCTGAAAATGTTCGAACAAACCCGTGGAATGTCAGCTTCGCTGATGGACCTTCTGAGAAAATAATCTAACACCCGAGGAGATCCAGAATGGATATTCGCTCTATCACTGCCGCCGCCGGTGGCTATGCTGCCGCCCGTCCCGCCACCAAAGCGGACCCGGAATTTGCTGGCCCCAGCCCCACCGATCAGCTGCGCTCAAGCTTTGCCAATTTTGCCAACACCATGCAGGTTGGTGAACTGACCGCCGTTCAGTCAATGACTGGCGGTGGTGATCCCCACGCGCTGGTTCAGGCTCTGGCCCAGACCGAGCTGGCGGTTGAGACCGCAGTGACCGTGCGCAACAAGGTGGTCGAAGCTTATCAAGAAATCCTGCGGATGCCGGTCTAAGCCAATGATGAGCGAAGGCCAATTCTACGACACCCTACGACAGGCTCTTTGGGCCGGGGTCACCATGTCATCGCCAATCCTGGCGGTGGCCCTGGTCGTCGGTCTCGCCATTGGCCTGTTTCAGGCTCTGACATCCGTACAGGAAATGACCCTCACCTTTGTCCCCAAACTAGCGGCGATTGTCGTCGTGTTCTGGATGTCCATGGGGTTCATGACTCAAACACTCGTGGCCTTTTTTAACGGCCATATCATTCCTTTGATCGCAGGAGTTTCTTGATGGGAAACGTAGGCTACGCAACCCTCTCCCGGCAGACCGGTTTGATGCGCGAAATGCGTGTGGTGGCGAATAACATCGCAAACGCTGCCACCACGGGCTACCGCTCTGAAGGGCTGATTTTTTCCGAATTTGTCCAATCCTCTCCGGGCCAGCAATCCCTATCGATGGCACGGGCGAATATTTTCAACACCTCCATGGAACAGGGCCAGCTGACCCAGACCGGGGGCTCCTTTGATTTTGCAATTGAGGGCGACGCCTATTTCATGATCGAAACCCCGCTTGGGGAACGGCTGACCCGCTCTGGCGCTTTTTCTCCCAATGCGGCCGGCGATCTGGTGACTATGGACGGCTACAAGGTTCTGGATGCAGGCCGCGCGCCGGTCTTTATTCCGGGCACGGCTGAATCCATTCACGTCGGGGCCGATGGCACCATTACCGCCGATGGCAATACCGTCGGTCAGATTGGCCTGTTCCAGCCAGACGAAGAGACCACCTTGATGCGCGAGGATGGCGTGATGTTCCGCGCCGAGGGCGAAATTGTAGAGTCCGAAACCGCCAAAGTGGTGCAGGGATTTCTGGAGGGATCCAACGTCAATGCCATCACCCAGGTGACCCGAATGATTGAAATCCAGCGCGCCTATGAAATGGGCCAAAGTTTTCTGGAAACAGAAGACCAGCGCATCCGCAACGCCATTGAAAAACTGATCAAGTCATAGGAGACCACCCATGCGTGCCCTAAAAATCGCCGCAACAGGTATGAGCGCGCAGCAGCTGCGTGTTGAAACCATCGCGAACAACTTGGCCAACATGAACACCACGGCCTACAATCCACGCCGCGCCGAATTTGCCGATCTGCACTACCAGCAGGTCACCCGTGCCGGCACCGTGAATGCCTCTGATGGGACCATCCTGCCCACCGGTGTTCAGGTGGGTCTGGGTGTTCGTCCCGCCGCCATTTCCGTGCATCTGCAACAGGGTGCCCCGGAGCAGACAGGCAATGACCTGGATGTTGCCATCGAGGGTAAGGGCTACCTGGAAGTCACCCTGCCGTCGGGTCAAAGCGGCTATACCCGCGATGGCTCGCTGAAACGCTCGGCCGAGGGGCTGATTGTCACCTCTGACGGCTATACGGTAGCCCCGGATGTGACCGTTCCTGACGACGCAATCAGCATCTCGATCAATGGCTCCGGCGAAATCTACGCCTATTTTGAAGAAACCGCCGAAGGCCAGCTTCTGGGCCAGTTCAACCTTACCAGCTTTACCAACCCCAAGGGTCTGGAAGCCATTGGCAGCAATCTCTTTTCCGAAACCGAGGCCTCGGGCGCTCCAAATGTATCAACCGCCGGCGAAAACGGACTTGGCACCTTCCGCCAGGGCTATCTCGAAGGCAGCTCTGTCGATTCAGTCCGCGAAGTCACCGAGTTGATCGAGGCACAGCGTGGCTATGAAATGAACTCTAAAGTCATCTCTGCAGTCGATCAGATGATGTCTGCGACGACACAGATCCGCTAATGAAACACATTCTCGCCCTTCTCATCGCCCTGACAGCTCAGACCGCCTGGGCGGAAATTCTGGTGCCCCTACGGACCATTCGGGCCAAAGAGATCATCCTTGCCACCGATCTGACCTTCAAACCGGTCAATGTGGCTGGGGCATTGTCAGATGCAAACGAAGTGGTGGGAATGGAAGCACGTGTGCCGCTTTATCCTGGTCGCCCCATGCGGCCCAGCGATATCGGCCCACCCGCCATCGTCGACCGAAACGACCTTGTCACACTCGCCTTTCGCCGCAATGGGCTGACCATCATGGCAGAGGGCCGCGCCCTGGGACGAGGATCCGAAGGGGAATGGATCAAGGTTATGAATTTGGCATCACGGAGCACCGTGACCGGGCGTGTAAACGCAGACGGGTCAGTAGAGGTAAAATAATGAACACGAAATCAATTGCCACCAAACTTGCGCTGACTGGTCTGGTCTTGCTGGGGGCCTGTGGCCGCATGGATCATCTTGGCAAACCACCAACCCTGTCCGAAACCACCGAGTCGCCGGAACATGTTGCCATGCTGTGGCAGGGGCTGCCGACAGAGGTTCAGAACCGGCGCGCGGTGGATGGGGCTTCTTTGTGGAGCGGCTCGCAAAACTCGCTGTTGGGGGATCGTCGTGCCGTGAACCGCGGCGACATCCTGACTGTTGTCATTGAATTCGACGAAGAGGCCGAAATTTCCAACGGCACCAGCCGCTCGCGCTCAAGCGCAGAAAGCATGGGGGTTCCGCAACTCTTTGGCCTGCCACAGCGCATTGATGGCAAACTTCCCGATGGTGCCTCGATGGCAAACGCCGTTGATCTGACCGGGGCCAGCAGCTCCAAGGGCAACGGATCGGTAAAGCGCAACGAAAAGCTGGAAATGCGCGTTGCTGCAACCGTGGTTGATGTGCTGCCCAATGGGGTGCTAGCCATCAGTGGCAAACAGGAGGTTCGGGTCAACTTCGAACTGCGTGAGCTTTTGGTCTCGGGCTATGTGCGTCCCCAAGATATCAGCCGTCAGAACCAGATCACCTATGACAAAATCGCCTCGGCGCGGATCTCATATGGTGGCCGTGGTCAGATCACCGATGTGCAACAACCGCGATACGGCCAGCAAGTGCTGGACGCGATCCTACCATTCTGAGGTGACACATGATCGCTAAATTACTTCCTGTCATATTGCTGATTGTCGGCACTGCTGCTGGGATTGGGGCCGGTATCATGCTGGCCCCCTCCCCAGAGCCCAAGGCGGAACAGGCCGCAGGCGACATGGGCGATGACATCGATCACGCTGATGGCGAAGAGGCTGAGCACGCCCAAGAGGCTGGCGAAGATGGGCTGGGGCCGGATCCAAACCGGGAATACATCAAGATCGACAACCAGTTTGTTATCCCGGTGGTGGAGCGCGAAAACCTGTCCTCGCTTGTGGTCATCGCGCTCAGCCTTGAGGTCAAAACCGGCATGAGTGACAAGGTCCACCTCTATGAGCCCAAGCTGCGCGATGCCTTCCTGCAGGTGCTGTTTGATCATGCCAATATGGGCGGCTTTCGTGGTGCCTTTACCCGCTCAGATGTTCTCAACCCGCTGCGCACCGCCCTACGGGAGGCCGCGCAACGGGAGTTGGGCAAGGGCGTCTATGATGTATTGATCGTGGAAATCTCGCGCCAGGACGTCTAGGAACTGACTGAAAATTCCAAATGCGTCAGCGGGCCTGCTCTCTCCAGCGGGCCCGTTTCAACATGTATGGGGTATGCGCCCGGTCGGTAGCGCGCGCGGCCTGCACACTCCGAATAGGGTCAACCCTAAAGCGGCAGTCTTTGACTGCTGCGGCAGGGGCGGGAGCTCCCCCCCTGCCTCTTCTTAGCGCTGTTACTTAGCGGCCTTTCCAGACCGGGTCGCGTTTCTCGGCGAAGGCACGGGCACCTTCCAGCTGATCCTCACTGGAATAAAGCACATCCACCGCGCGCAACTGGCGCTGGGTGATATGGTTCATCGCATCCTGGAATTTGCAATCTTCCGCGTCGCGCACCACCTCTTTGATCGCCGCATAGACCAGCGGCGGCCCCGAGGCGAGCAAGCGCGCCAGCTCCCAGGCGCGATCCATCAACTGGTCGCCGGGCACAATCTCGTTCACCAGCCCCCAGCGGTTGGCTTCTTCGGCGTCAAACCAGCGCCCGGTGAGCAAAAGCTCCATGGCAATATGATAGGGAATACGTTTGGGCAGCTTGATCGACGCCGCATCGGCCACGGTGCCTGAGCGGATTTCGGGCAGGGCAAATGTTGCGTGATCTGCGGCCAGGATCATATCGGCCGAAATAGCCAGTTCCAACCCACCGCCACAGGCGATGCCGTTCACCGCAGCAATCACTGGCTTGTTCATGTCGCGCAATTCTTGCAAGCCGCCAAAACCGCCGACACCATAATCGCCATCGACCGCATCACCATCAGCCGCCGCCTTTAGGTCCCAGCCGGGGCAAAAGAACTTGTCGCCGCCACCCGTCAGAATCGCCACCCGCAAATCCGGGTCATCGCGAAAATCGCGAAACACCTCTCCCATCACCTTGCTGGTGGCCAAATCGATGGCATTGGCCTTGGGCCGGTCCAACGTGACCTCCAGAATGGCGCCGTCGCGCCGGGTTTTTACCGGTCCATCCGTCATGTCCTGTCCACTCATCTCATCATATCCTTTCGTCGCATCAGCGCATCTGCCGCCACCGCATCCTCGGGCGTACACAGCAGCGGGTTGATTTCAATTTCTTCCAGACCTTCGGCCTCGGCCAGCACATAGTCCTGCACCGATCGCACCGCGCGCAAAATGGCGCCGCGATCCACGGCTGGTTTGCCGCGATAACCTGCCAGTAGTTTTGCGATTTTCAAGCCATCCAGGGCCGCATCAATTGCCGCATCACTGGCGGGCAGCAAAAGCGAGCACCTGTCTTGCAGGATCTCAGTCAAAGTGCCGCCCGCCGCCAGTGTCAGAACAAAGCCATGCGCCGGGTCTTTCACCACCCCGATCAGCAGTTCTGCCACGGTGCCGCCAACCATTTCCTCAACCAAGAACCGCTCTGTCG
The DNA here is from genome assembly GCF_042192375.1 of Pseudophaeobacter sp. TrK17. NCBI lineage: Bacteria > Pseudomonadati > Pseudomonadota > Alphaproteobacteria > Rhodobacterales > Roseobacteraceae > Pseudophaeobacter > Pseudophaeobacter sp. TrK17. The sequence continues at coordinate 4,273,753 of NZ_CP071700.1, read as the reverse complement.
GCATCGCAGCTGCCGCCGCGCTGACGTCGCCGCCGGAGTTTAGCCCCAGCACCACCGCCCCGGCTTCGGTTTTATGGGCAACCCCTTCGCCTTTCAGCACCACCGGATAGCCAATATCCGCCGCTGCCGCCCGCGCCATGCCGGGAGATTTGGCGCGGATGGATTTGGGAACCCGCAGGCCATACTGCGCCAAGCGAAACTTGGCTTCCGCCTCAGAGACCAGACTAGGCTCTACCACTGTGGTTGGCAGTAACACGGGCTCTGCGATCTCTGGTTCTGGCGCAGCAGAGGCCGCACAGGCCACCAGGGCCTCGCGCAGCCCACAAAAGGGCACCACGCCAGCTGCCATCAGCTGGTTGGAAACCGTCTCGGGCAGCAGTTCCGGCAGGGTGGCCACCAGCGCAACATTTGCCCCTGTGGCCTGACGCGCGCCGATGGCGGCCTCAATGGCACAGTCCCAGTCACTGGCAGAGCATCGATCGGGGCGCGGAAAATCAACGATCAGCAGGGTCATCGCCAGGGAGGGATCCATCATCGCAGACCAGGCCCGCGTCATCGCCGGCGTGTCGCGCCAGATATAGGTGTGGTAGTCCAGCGGATTGGCCAGCGCCACCATCGGCCCCAGGGCCGCACGCAGGTCGGCTGTCTGGGTGTCATTCAAAGGCGGAAACACCACCGGAAGATCATACGCGGTATCGGCAGCAAGGCTTGCCTCGCCCCCCGAACAGCTGATTGATGCCAACCGGTTGTTGGCCAATGGCCCTGTCACATGCAGCAGTTTCAGCGTTTCCAGAAACGCTGGCAGATCGTCAAGCCGCGCAATCCCCAGACGCGAAAGCAAAGCCTGAGCCCCCGCATCACCGCCCGCAAGTGAGGCCGTATGCGAAATGGTCGCCGCCTGTGCCTCAACGGATTTGCCCACCTTCAGCGCGATAATTGGCTTGCCCAAGGCGCGTGCCTTGGCCGCCAGTGCCTCAAAGGCGCGCAGATCGCCAAAGCCTTCGATATGCAGGCCCAGCGCGGTGACCCGATCATCGTCCAGCAATGCCTCGCCGATGGCGGCAATGCCGGACTGCGCCTGATTGCCCGCCGCCACCACATAAGCGATGGGCAAGCCCCGGGTCTGCATGGTCAGATTGATGGCAATGTTGGAGCTTTGGGTGATCAGAGCTACGCCCCTCTCTACCCGCGCACCACCGTGTTGGTCCGGCCACAATAGGGCACCATCCAGGTAATTGATAAAGCCATAGCAATTGGGCCCGAGGAAAGGCATCTCACCTGCCGCTTGCAACAGCTGCGCCTGAAGATCTGCGCCCTCAGCATCCTCGGCCTGGGCCTCCAGGAAGCCCGAGGCAAAGCACACCGCACCGCCCGCATCGCGTGCCGCCAGATCCCGCACCACCTCGATTGTGGCAAAGCGGTTCACCCCGACAAAGGTGGCATCCGGCGCCTGCGGCAGACTGGCGACATCCCGATAGACCGGCAGGCCTGCCAGCTCTTCTGCCTTGGGGTGAACCGGCCAGATCTCGCCGTCGAACCCCATCTTCTGACACTGTTCAATCACCAGACGGCACCAGGCTCCACCGCCCACAACGGCGATGGTTTTGGGCCTAAACAGCCTGTTTAGAGAGTTCATTTTGATTTATTCATCCCTTGTGGCCCGGTCCAGATGGCCAAGGTCCTGTTGCGGGTTGATCCGGTCGCGTACGCGGGTCTTCAGCTCTTTCACATCGGGAAATCCGCCGTCGCGCTTACGCTCCCAGATCAGCTCTTCATTGAGCGAGATCTCAAAGATGCCTCCTACCTCCCCCGGCACCAGGGTCACCGCTGCCAATTGATCCTGAAAGGTCGACAGGAGTTCCTGCGCCATCCAGGCGGCGCGCAGCATCCAGTTGCAGCCGATACAATAGGTGATGGTGATCTTGGGCTTCAAAGGAGAGGTCGTTGGCATGGTTCATCAGGCTCCGTGGGCGCGTAACATTTCACGGCTGATAATATGCCGTTGGATCTCGCTCGTCCCCTCCCAAATGCGCTCAACTCGGGCATCGCGCCAAATGCGTTCCAGCGGCAGCTCATCCATCAGGCCCATGCCGCCATGGATCTGGATTGCCTCATCCGCAACCATGGCCAGCATTTCGGTCGCTTTCAGCTTGGCCATCGACATGTCAGACTCGGTGACAGTGCCCTGATCAAATTTCCAACCGGCCTCCCAGGTCAGCAAATTTGCTGCCTTCAGCTCCAGCGCCATATCGGCCAACTTAAAGGAGACCCCCTGAAATTTGCCGATCTGCTGGCCAAATTGTTTGCGTTCAGCGGCATATTCAACCGAGTGCTGCAAGGCGCGATCAGCGCGACCCAGGCAGGTTGCCGCCACCTGCAAACGGGTCGCCCCCAGCCAGGTGTTGGCCACGTCAAAGCCCTTGTCGACCTCGCCCAGGATGGCCGAGGATGGCAGGCGACAGTCGTCAAACTCCAACACAGCATTGGTATAGCCCCGGTGCGAAACATTGCCGTAGCCATTGCGCACCGCAAATCCCGGTGTGCCCTTGTCGACAAAGAAGGCGGTGATCTTTTTCTTTGGCCCGCGCGGGGTGTCTTCGACACCCGTCGCCATAAAGCAGATGGCAAAATCCGCGATATCGGCGTGGCTGATAAAATGTTTGGTGCCGTTCAGGATCCAGTCATCGCCATCTTTGCGCGCCGTGGCCTTCATGCCGCGCAGGTCAGAGCCCGCGTCTGGCTCCGTCATGGCCAGACAATCCCATTTTTCGCCCTTCATGCAGGGGAACAGGTATTTCTCTTTCTGCTCTTCGGTGCCGGCCAGTAGAATATTTGACGGGCGCGCGACCCCGGTCCAGTGCAGCGCATAGTTGGCGCGGCCCAGCTCCTTTTCATACATCAGCCAGCTGAGCGTATCGAGCCCGGCGCCGCCCACCTCTTCGGGCATATTTGCGGCATAAAGCCCCGCCGCCATCGCCTTTGCCTGGATGTCCTTGATCACATCCATGTCCAGATGCCCAGAGCGTTCGACTTCCTGCTCGTGAGGGTAAAGCTCGTTCTCCACAAAGGCACGAGTCGTCTCGACGATCATTGCCTGCTCTTCTGTCATGCCAAACTGCATCGCGCGCATCCTTCTCTTTGACTTGCCCAACAGTCTAGCGCCGAGCTAGGGTTACTTCATGCAGAGGTGGAAAAAATCATGCAGAGTTGGGTAAAAGAAGACGCCGCAGCGCAGCAGGTCGATCTGCTGTTGTTTGATGATTTTTCCGGTCATTGCCTTGCCAATACGGTCGAACCTTTGCGCGCGGCAAATACATTGGCGGGGCGGCAGATCTATGCCTGGCGGTTTCTCACCCTGGAGGGGACGCCTGTCACCTCCTCTGCCGGGATGGAGGTGAACCCCCATGACCAGCTGGCCAAGTGTCGCGGCGACATGTTGATTGCCATGCCCTCGTATCGCTATCGCCCGCTGGCAACAGAGGCCGCGAAAAAGTCTTTGCGCGCGGCTGCAGGTCGCTACGAGGTGATGGCAGGCTTTGATGCCGGGGCCTGGCTTTTGGCCGCAGCCGGCCTGCTTGATGGACGCCGCGCCACCATTCACTGGGAGGAACTGGCAGGCTTTGCCGAGGATTTCCCCCAGATCGATGCCCAGCGCCTACGCCATGTGCAGGACGGCAATCGCATCACCTGTACCGGGGCCTTGGCGGCCTTTGACCTGATGATGGATCTTATCGGTCAGGCCCATGGGCAGGCCCTGCGGCTGGAGGTCGCCGCCCTGTTCATGAGCCCCGAAGTCACCGAGGCAGAGCCTGCCCCTCTCGCCATAGGCTCTGCGCGCAACCGCTCTGTCGCCAGGGCCCTAGCGCTGATGCAGGCCAATATCGAGGCTCCGCTTTCGGTGATGGAAATCGCCCGCCAGATTGGCCGCAACCGCAAAGATCTGGAACAGCGCATGAAGGCACAACTGGGGGCAACCCCGCAGGCGATCTACCGACATCTGCGCCTCATACAGGCCCGAAAGCTTGTATTAGAGACTGATTTGTCCATCGCAGAGATCGCCCTGCGCAGCGGCTATGAAGACCCCAGTGCCATGACCCGCGCCTATCGCGCCGAATTTGGTGTCCCCCCGCGCCAGATGCGCAACAGCACGGGGTGACACAATCCGGTAGCCTGGCCAGAGACCTTACCAGCGGCAAGACCAGTAGCCTGACGAACCGGCTCTAGCTGGCGTAGGTCGAGCCTTCACCATCCAGGATCAGTTTGATCTCGCGCAGGTGTGCCTCGGCCTGGGAGGGGTAGTCCTCCAGCTCGCGCGCGGTTTTCTCGGCGATCTCATCCGACAACAGGCGCAGGGGCTGCCCGGTCTGCAAGGCCCGAATATAGGTCTCGGCGGCGCGTTCAAAATAATAGAGCCTATTAAGGGTATCCGCCGGGTCAGAGCCGATCACCAGCACCCCGTGGTTGCCCATGATCATCACCTTCTGTTTGGGGTCGGTCAGCATCGCCGCACAACGCGCGCCTTCGTCCTCAAAGGCCAAACCGCCATAACCATCGTCGATGACATAGCGGTTGAAAAAGGTGGCGGTGTTTTGATCAATCGGCGGCAGGCTGCTATCGGCCAAAGAGGCCAGAACCGTGGCAAAAATCGAATGCACATGCATCACGCAACGCGCCTGCGGACAGAGGCGATGGATCGAGCCATGCAGCCCCCAGGCGGTGGGATCCGGCGCACCGGGTTTGGTCATGGTTTCGGGGTCATTGGCGTCCAGCAGCAATAGGTTTGATGCGGTAATCCGGGCAAAATGCATCTGATTGGCATTCATCAAAAACTGGCTGCCGTCTGCGTTCACCGCCAGGCTGAAATGATTGGCGACACCTTCGTGCATATTAAGCCGCTCCACCCAGCGAAAGCTTGCCGCCATGTCCACGCGTTCCTGCCAATGGTCCATATTGGGGCGCAATTCTGCAACGCTCATTTTGATGCTCCTGAAACAATTTCTGATTGCCCAGAACCTGTGCCGCAGAGGTCTGTTTGACCAGCGAAAAAAATGGCACCTTGCCATTAGCTCAGCTTATGCCAAACTTATGCAATGAAATCCTCTCTGCCTCCCCTTGGCTGGCTACGGACCTTCGAGGCCGCAGCCCGGCATCTGTCCTTTACCGGCGCCGCCAATGATCTGAACATGACCCAAAGCGCGGTCAGTCAGCAGATCAAGGGGCTGGAGTCACATCTGGGCAAAACCCTGTTTCATCGTCGCCCCCGCGCCCTGGAGCTGACCCCAACCGGAACCACCTATCTGCCAGTGGTGCGCGAGGCCTTTCGCACCCTGACCAATGGCACCCGCGCCATTTCCGGTTCACAAAAGAATGTGGTGCAGGTGCAGTGCAATATGTCCTTTGCGGTGCAATGGCTGTCGCCCCGACTGGGCAGGTTTTACGATGCGCACCCGGATGTTTTGCTGAACATCTCTACCGAAATCTGGGAACCCCGCGACATGGCCGAAGGCGCCGATGTCGAGATCCGCTTTTCGCTGGGGCTGGCGGATACGGTGCGGGGTGAGCTGTTGCACCGCGATCATTACTATCCGGTCTGCGCCCCGGACTATGCGGTGACCCTGACAGAGCTGCATCAGCACCGGCTGTTTGACTGTTCCAATCTGATGGCCAATTTCCCCGCCTGGGCCGAGGATCAGGGCCTGCCCTGGCCCAACCCACCAGTGAGCTATGCCACCACCTATATGGCCTGCCTGCCCGCTGTGGCTGCGGGGGCCGGCCTGGGGCTGGCCCATGACATCCTGGTCAGCGACCTGATCCGGCAGGGGCAGCTGATTGCCCCGTTTGACCACCGTGCCCCGGTGCCAGAGGCCTACTATCTCCTGCTCTCCCCCCAGGCAGAACACGCCCCGGGCGCCCAGGCTTTTGCCAACTGGCTGCGGGCCGAGATGGCGCAGGACCACTGCGGCGGTAAGGCCTGGCCAAAGGCGTTCAAGCGCACACCCCAAGCCCACCCAGACAATTAGCACCCGCCCTGCGATCTCATCCGGGAGAGCTGTCACAAAACATCCTCTTGTCCTGCCTATAGGTGTTTCTAGGCCAAGCACAGATCCCAGGGCTTGCACTTACGCGCGCAATCAGAACAATTGGCACATGACAGATAAAGCATTCCCCAGCTGGCCCGATATCGCCCCAGACCTGATCCATGTCGCCGCAGGCCGCGCGCCTGCCGATACGGTCATTCGTCAGGGCAAATGGGTCAATGTCCACACCCGCGAGGTGCTGGACAATCACGACATTGCCATCAAATCCGGTCGTATCGCCTATGTTGGCCCCGATGCCAGCTATTGCACCGGGCCGGATACCCAGGTGATCGAAGCACAGGGACGCTATATGATTCCCGGCCTTTGTGATGCCCATATGCATATCGAATCCGGCATGTTGACCCCGGCGGAATTTGCCCGCGCGGTAATCCCCCATGGCACCACCTCGATGTTCACCGACCCCCATGAGATCGCCAATGTTCTGGGGCTTGAGGGCGTGCGGCTGATGCATGACGAGGCGCTGCTACAGCCCGTCAATATCTTCACCCAGATGCCCTCCTGTGCGCCCTCGGCGCCGGGGCTGGAAACCACCGGGTTTGAAATCACTGCCGAAGACGTCGCCGAAGCCATGCACTGGCCCGGTATTGTCGGCCTTGGCGAGATGATGAACTTCCCCGGTGTGGCCAATGCCGACCCCAAGATGCTGGCCGAAATCGCCGCCACCCAGCGGGCAGGCAAAACCGTTGGCGGGCATTATGCCTCGCCGGATCTGGGACGGGACTTTGCCGCCTATGTCGCCGGTGGCCCGGCGGATGACCACGAGGGCACCTGCGAAGCAGACGCCATCGCCCGAATGCGCCAGGGTATGCGCGCTATGGTGCGGCTGGGCTCTGCCTGGTACGACGTTGAGGCGCAGATCACCGCCATCACCGAAAAAGGCCTGGATCCACGCAACTTTATCCTCTGCACCGATGATTGCCACTCTGGCACGCTGGTGAATGACGGCCACATGAACCGGGTGGTGCGCCATGCCATTGCCTGCGGCTGTGATCCGCTGATCGCGCTGCAGATGGCAACGATCAACACCGCCACTCATTTTGGGCTGGAGCGCGATATCGGCTCGATCACGCCGGGACGGCGCGCCGATGTGATCCTCACCTCGGATCTGACCGAGCTGCCGATCGAGCTGGTCATAGCACGCGGGCAGATCGTTGCTGAATCAGGCTCTATTACGGTGGATTGTCCGCATCTTGACTGGCCTGACAGCGCCCGTGGCACCATCCATCTGGGCCATGTTCTGACGGCAAAAGATTTTGAAATCCAGGCCCCCGAGGGTGCCAATGCGGTCACCGCCAATGTCATTGGCATGGTGGAAAACCAGGCCCCAACCAAGGCGCTGAAGGCCGAGCTGCCGGTGCATGACGGGCTGGTAGAGGCCACCATGGCCGCCGAGGGCGAGACCTGCCAGATCGCATTGGTAGAGCGCCATCAGGCCACTGGCGGCGTCACCAATGCCTTTGTTTCGGGCTTTGGCTATCAGGGCAAAATGGCCATGGCCTCCACCGTGGCCCATGACAGCCACCACATGATTGTAGTAGGCACCGACCGGGACCAGATGGCGCTGGCCGCCAATCGCCTGGCCGAGGTCGGCGGCGGTGTCACCATCTTCCGCGATGGCGCAGAGCTGGCCCTGGTCGAGCTGCCCATTGCAGGGCTGATGTCCGACAGCCCCGCCACCGAGGTTGCCGCCAAGGCGCAAAAACTGGGCGAAGCGATGGAGGCCTGCGGCTGCTCGCTCAACAACGCCTATATGCAGCACTCCTTGCTGGCTCTGGTGGTGATCCCTGAACTCAGGATCTCGGACCTTGGGCTGGTGGACGTGCGCACCTTTGAAATGATCCCCGTGATTGAGCCGCTCACATGACGCCAGCAACACCGATCACCCAGATCAAACAGCCCCAGGCCCCCGCCCCCGAGAGCTTTTCCGACGCCAGCGCCGCCGTGGCCCGGCTGGAAGAGCTTTATGCTCAGGCCACCACATTCTTATGTGATGAGTTCATCGCCAGTATGGCGACAGGGACAAAAGGCACCCAGCGTATTCGCGCCTTTTATCCCGAGATCCGCTTTACCACCTCCAGCTTTGCCCAGGTGGACAGCCGCCTCAGCTTTGGTCATGTTTCGGCGCCGGGCACCTATGCCACCACGGTGACGCGGCCGGATCTGTTTCGCCACTATCTGACCCAGCAAATCGCCCTGCTGATCAAAAACCACGGTCAACCCGTCACCATTGGCGCCTCAACCACCGCAATCCCGGTGCATTTTGCCGTTGGTTCCCGACCTGATCTTACCGTACCGCAGGACGGCGCTGCCGGTTTTACCCTGCGCGATATCTTTGATGTCCCGGATCTGGCCACCACCAATGACGATATCGTCAATGGCACCTACCAACCCGAAGACGGCATCGGCCCACTGTCGCTGTTCACCGCGCAACGCATAGACTACTCATTGGCGCGGCTGTCTCATTACACCGCCACCGCACCTGAGCATTTCCAAAACCACGTGCTGTTTACCAACTATCAGTTCTATGTGGCCGAGTTCGAAGCCTACGCCCGCGCTCAGCTGGCGGACCCGACCTCCGGCTACACCAGCTTTGTCAGCACCGGAAACCACGAGATCACCGCCCCAGAGGCAGAGATCCCTGCCATCGCCAAGCTGCCGCAAATGCCGACCTATCATCTGAAGCGCGCTGACGGCAAAGGCATCACCCTGGTCAATATCGGTGTCGGGCCGTCAAACGCCAAAACAGCCACCGACCATATAGCGGTGCTGCGCCCACATGCCTGGATGATGGTTGGCCACTGTGCCGGCCTGCGCAATACCCAGGCGCTGGGGGATTTTGTGCTGGCCCATGCTTACCTGCGCGAAGATCACGTGCTGGACGATGACCTGCCAGTCTGGACGCCGATTCCAGCCCTGGCAGAAATCCAGATCGCTTTGGAACAGGCCGTGGCCGAAGTCACCAAATTTGAGGGCTATGACCTGAAGCGGATCATGCGCACCGGCACCGTCGCCACCATCGACAACCGTAATTGGGAATTGCGCGACCAATCCGGCCCGGTGCAGCGGCTCAGCCAGTCCCGCGCCATCGCCCTGGATATGGAAAGCGCCACCATCGCCGCCAATGGCTATCGCTTTCGCGTCCCCTACGGCACCCTGCTCTGTGTGTCCGACAAACCACTGCATGGAGAGCTGAAGCTGCCAGGCATGGCCTCTGACTTTTATCAAACACAGGTTGCGCGTCATTTGCAGATCGGCATAAAGGCGATGGAACAGCTCAGATCGATGCCGCTGGAACGGTTGCACAGCCGAAAACTGCGCTCCTTTGACGAAACCGCCTTCCTTTAGGCCGAGTTTTCCACTGTTTTCTGCAAAAAACCGCTGGTTTCTATAGTCTTTTGTTCCACAACGCGTTGTGTTCCTACACAACATAACGATAATGTTGCGCGATGAGGCCCCACAGTTCGGGCAGTTTTAAGGAGATCTGAGAATGTCCAAACCGATGACAAAAACCCAGCTTGTTGCCGCTCTGGCTGAGGAAATGGGCGAAGATAAAAAGACCGCAGGCGTTGCTCTTGAAGCCGTCTGTGCCTTGATCACGCGCGAAGTTTCCGAAGGCGGAGCCGTCACTCTGCCTGGCGTCGGCAAAATCTATTGCCGCGAGCGCCCCGAGCGCGAAGTGCGCAACCCTGCCACAGGCGAAAAGTTCATGAAGGAAGCGGACAAGGTTGTGAAAATGACCATTGCCAAAGCCCTGAAAGACAGCGTCAACGGCGAAGCCTAATCCAGGAATTTCCGGATTACTGCTATCGAGATCGGGTCGCCTTTGGCGGCCCTTTTTTCATGCCTGCCCATCGCATGTCTGGCTTTTTCACTCCTCCCCGTCATGCGCGGACTGGACCCGGATGCCAATCGCGTGAGCGCACATCGAATGGGCATTCCCAGTAGGTACTTGCCTTGCTAAAGACCTGAAGACACCACCAGCCCTCTGGAGACATCGTTATGGATCTACGCGCAGTTGCCATGGGGCTCACCTTTGCCCTCATGTGGTCTTCGGCTTTCACCTCTGCCCGGATCATTGTGATGGATGCCTCGCCGCTGTTTTCGCTGGCGGTGCGGTTTTTGATTTCAGGATTGATCGGCGTCGGTATTGCCCTGGCTCTGGGACAGACCTGGCGGCTGACCCGCAGCCAGTGGCGGGCCACCATGATCTTTGGTCTCTGCCAGAATGCGCTGTATTTGGGGCTGAACTTTGTCGCCATGCAGTGGATCGAAGCCTCCCTCGCGGCCATTATCGCCTCCACCATGCCGCTCTGTGTGGCGCTGGCCTCTTGGCTGATCTTTGGCGACCGGATCAGACCACTGGGCCTTCTTGGCCTGATGGCGGGGGTGGCCGGTGTGGCGCTGATCATGGGCACCCGGATCAATGCCGGGGTTGATCTCTTTGGCCTTATCCTCTGCTTTGTCGGGGTCGCGGCCTTGACCGTAGCCACCCTGGCCCTGCGCGGCGCCACCTCTGGCGGCAACTTCATGATGGTTGTCGGCCTGCAGATGTTGATTGGATCCGCCATTCTGTTTGTCGCCGCCCCGCTTAGCGAAGATATCTTTGTACACCCGACCCTCCGGTTGGGGCTGGCCTTTGCCTATACCACCGTTGTTCCGGGGCTAATGGCGACCTTTATCTGGGTGCTGTTGCTCAACCGGATTGGCGCCATTCGCGCCGCCACCTTTCACTTTCTCAACCCGGTTTTTGGCGTCGCGGTTGCCAGTCTGCTGCTGGGGGAGCACCTGGGCCTGCTTGATCTGATCGGTGTCGCGGTGGTGACCTTAGGCATTCTAGCCGTGCAGCTGTCCCGGCAGGCCGCACCCAAATAACCCGCAGTTTCCCGCACACAGAGCCGCGAGCCGGGTGAAATGCTCTTTGCATTTTGCCTGCGACACCCCATCTTTGCCACAATAGCGAACAGAGCGGCCCTAGGCACAAGACCGCAACAAGTCGGAGACCTGCATGACCAAATATACCAAAGACCCCACCGCCATCGCCGCCCTCTCGGAAGAGGAATTCTACGTTACCCAGAACGCGGGCACCGAACGCCCCGGCACCGGCAAGCTGCTCGCCAACAAAGAGGTTGGTATCTATGTCGATATCGTCTCGGGCGAGCCGCTGTTTGCATCCGGGGACAAATACGAGTCCGGCTGCGGCTGGCCCAGCTTTACCAAACCAATCGAACCCGCCTATGTCAGCGAGCTGGAAGACCGGACCCTTGGCATGATCCGCACCGAAGTGCGCTCCACCCATGGCGACAGTCACCTGGGCCATGTCTTCCCCGACGGGCCAGTCGAACATGGTGGCCTGCGCTACTGCATCAACTCTGCCTCGTTACGGTTTATTCCACTGGCTGAAATGGAGGCCGAAGGCTATGCAGACTACATCAATCAAGTGGAGGTAAAAGCATGAGCGAACGCGCTGTACTCGCTGGGGGCTGTTTCTGGGGCATGCAGGATCTGATCCGCAAGCGCAAAGGTGTGCTGAAAACCCGTGTCGGCTACACTGGCGGCGATGTGGCCAATGCCACCTATAAAAACCACGGCACCCATGCCGAAGGCATCGAGATCCTGTTTGATCCCAGCCAGACCTCCTACCGCGAGCTGCTGGAGTTCTTCTTTCAGATCCATGACCCCACCACGCAAAACCGCCAGGGCAATGATCTCGGGCTAAGCTATCGCTCGGCAATTTATTATGTCGATGAGGCGCAAAAAGCCGTGGCGCTGGACACCATCGCCGATGTCGAAGCCTGCGGGCTTTGGCCCGGCAAGGTGGTGACCGAAGTCGAAGCCGTCAGCGACTTTTGGGAGGCAGAGCCCGAGCACCAGGACTATCTGGAACGCCGCCCGGATGGCTACACCTGCCATTTTGCCCGCCCCGACTGGGTGCTGCCCAAACGCAGCGCAGCAGCACAATAACCCAAGTTAGAGCCAAAATTGAACCAAGACCCGCGCCATTATGAGGCGGGTCTTTTGGTTTCTCCCCTGCCTAACCCTTGGCCACACGGGGGCGGCCGCTGGCCTCAACCGTCAGCATCGCCTCGACAAAGACCTCACGCGCCTCGACCTCAGCCATGCGGATATCGCGGGTGACATGGATATGGATATCCTCCGCCCCCGCCGCTTCGGCAGCGGCGCGGGCCTGATCCCCCAGGGCCTGCTCCAGCACCTGCAGGGCCTCCTGTGAGGCTGAAAAATCCTGCGGCGCGCTGTCCAGATGAACCCGAAACTTGCCCTCAGCCGGCGCGGTTACGCTGCCACTGCGTCGCATGGTGATACGGCCCACCACAGCACCAATGGCATTGGCCACCCCTGCGTGTTCCGGCAACAGCATTCGGCATTTCAGCCGCTCTCCAACCGCCGGGTAATAGCACGGCGCCGAGGCCCCCAGCCCTACCACATCAAAATTCACCGCCAGGTCCAACGACAGGATGCCACGATGCGAGGCCAGCCCCCGCTGGGTGAGAACATGCCGCGCCAGATCCGCGGGCGGCAAAGGAAAATCCGCAGCCTCCTCGGCAAAAGCCGACTCTAACAGGGTCAAAGAGGTCTGTTCCGTGAGCTGATCCACAATCATCCGCGCCAGGGTTTCTGCATCCGGCGCCAGCCCCTCTCCACTGCCAACCCGCCGCCGGGCGAACAGGGTAAGGGCCTTTTCAGCGGCCTCGGCATCCCAGGCCTGAACCCAGCCCAAAATATGGCTGGCATCCGATGGAGTCACGCCCGCGACCTGCACCAAACCGCGATCCAGCAGGCGGCTTAACGCGCCCTGTTCCATCCGGGTCCGCAGAATAACGCCCAAAGGGTGCACTTGGGTGCCAATGCGCCCCAAAAGGGCCTGTTCGCGCTCCCCCAGACCGACAGCGGGCAGGCCAATCACGGCACGCACAAATCGGCCGTCATATTCCCCTACCACTGGCGCATTGAGTTGCTTGTCCAGCGCCGCATGCACCACCTCAGGGGCCTCTGCCGCGATCAAAGACACCGGCACCACCCGGCGCGGGCCCAGCGTCACCCCACCTTGCAGCCCGCTAGACTGCAGGTGCACCTGGCTGTCACCGCCCAGACCGGTGGTGCGCATGGCCACTGCCTCGACCATGGTGCGAAAATCACCCACCCGCGCACCCGCCGGATCAATCGCAGGCTTGCCGTCGCGGATCAGGGCCACATCCGTGGTGGTGCCACCGATATCGCTGACCAGGGCATTCTCCACCCCGGTCATCCAGCGCGCCCCGACGATTGAGGCCGCAGGCCCGCTGAGAATAGTCTCGATCGGACGTTCGCGGGCCTGCGCCGCCGACATCAGGGCGCCATCGCCGCGCACCACCATCATCGGAGCCGTCACCCCAAGCTCCACCAGCACATCCTGCGCCCGGCCAATCAGCCGGTCGATCATCCCAATAAGCCGCGCATTCAGCACCGCAGTCACCGCCCGTTTGGGGCCGTTCAGCTTTGCCGACAGCTGGTGCGAGCAGGTAACCGGCGCCTGGGTCATCTCTGCGATGATACGCGCCACCTCCAGCTCATGCGCCGGGTTCCGGGTGGCAAATACAGAGGCCACGGCGAAGCCGGAAACCCCCGCCGAATCTGTCTCTAAAAAGGCGCGCAGTGCATCTACATCCAGGGCGCATGCCTCGGCCCCGGCATGATTATGCCCCCCGGCAAGAATCAATGCGGGATCGCCCTTCAAGGCATCCCGCAGCCCGTGGCGATCCAGGTCGGCCCCGCTAAATCCAACATAGATCAACGCCACCCGGCCACCCTGGCCTTCGACCAGAGCATTGGTTGCCAGCGTGGTCGACAGCGCCGTCATCGACACCTCTGCGGCCGCACAGCCGGATTGCTCGAGAACCGCCCGAATGGCGCCACCAACCCCGATGGCAAGATCCGCTCGCGTGGTCAGTGATTTGGCGCTGGCAATCACCTCTTTCTCGTCACGGATCAAAACCGCATCCGTGTAGGTTCCGCCTGTATCCACCCCCAGAAGCACCGTCATTTCAATCGTCTCCAAGCCGTTCGCTCAACTGGTCTAACGCCTATTTGAGACAGGTCCATCCTGTTTGCGTCATGACAGCCGCTGAACCGCCCATCGTGCCGCATCGGCCACCGTTGAATCCGGATCCTGGGTCAACCCCTCTGCCACGCTGCGCAGGGCCGGCAGATCAGAATTGCCAATGGCATACAGCACATTGCGCACAAACCGGTCTCGCCCCACCCGTTTGATCGGTGAACCGGCAAAAAATGTCCGAAACCCTGCATCATCCAATACCGCCAGCTCTGCCAGCTTTGGCGCCTCCAGCTCGGCCCTGGCGGCATAGCGCAGATCACTGGCGGCAACGGCAAATTTATTCCAGGGGCAGGCCGACAGACAGTCATCACAGCCGTAGATCCGATTGCCCAGCTTACTGCGCAACTCCTCGTCAATTGGACCTTTGTGCTCAATCGTCAGATAAGAAATGCACCGCCGCGCATCCATCTGATAGGGCGCGGTAAAGGCCTCTGTCGGACAGGCCGTCAAACAAGAGGTGCAGGATCCGCAGCGGTCCACTTCAGCTGGATCTGCTGGCAGATCCAGCGTGGTAAAAACAGAGCCTAAAAAAGCCCAATTTCCCCAGTCTCGGCTCACCAGGTTAGTATGCTTGCCCTGCCACCCAAGCCCCGCCGCCTGCCCCAAAGGCTTTTCCGGCACCGGAGCCGTATCAACAAAAACCTTAACCTGTGCCGCCTCATCCTGGGCCTTGGCCTCTTCTATCAGCCAACGCGCCAAACGCTTCAGCCGCTTCTTGACCAGATCATGATAGTCCTTGTTGCGGGCATAAACCGAAACCGCCCCCCGGTCGGCACAGCCCACAACCGCCATCGGGTCTTCTTCCGGGGTGTAGCTTTCCGCCAGCATGATAACGGAACGCGCCTCCGGCCACAGCACACTTGGATCGCCGCGCCAATGGCTGCGCTCTGCCATCCAACCCATCTGCCCATGATAGCCCTTGTCGAGAAACTGCTGCAGCCGATCTGGCACCAGTGGCACATCCCAGGGGCGACAGATCTTGCAGGCGACAAACCCTTCAGCAAGGGCCTGCGCCACCAATCGCGCCTTCAGATCAGCACCGTGTTTCATTTGGCCAATAATATCCTCGGGGGTGAATTGCCTACGCCAACAGGCAAAAGAGGGCAGACAGCCCCCTTACTGTGCCAGCCGTTGCAGCAAAACGCCAGTCTCTCAGAAATCGAGATCGGCGTAATGGGCGGGCGGACGAAAGCCCGAAATCTGATCCGCCAGAATGGACCGAAAAGCCGGACGCGATTTGATCTTGGCATACCAGTCCTTGACCACAGCCGAGCGGTTCCAATCCACATCCGAGATATAGTCCAATGACGACAAATGCGCCGCAGCGGCAAAATCTGCCAGGCTCATCTGATCCCCTGCCAGCCAGCGCCGATGGTCCAACAGCCAGGTCATATAGTCGAGATGGTATTTGATCGCCTTGGCCCCGGCCTTGACGTTCTTGCTGTCGGGGTAGCCTTCACCGGTGACCTTCTTGTTGACCCGCTCATAGAGCAGCTTGGAGGTCACTTCCGAATGAAATTTGTCGTCAAACCAGCTGACAATGCGGCGCACCTCATAACGGCCATCCGGGTCACTGGGCATCAGAGAAGGTGTCGGCCGCGTTTCTTCCAGATACTCGCAGATGGCAGCACTCTCAGACATCATTTTGCCATCCAGACGGATAACCGGCACCTTGCCCGCCGGGTTGCGGCGCAAAAAGTCCGGGTCTGCTTCCCAGTACCGCTCTTCAACCAACTCTACTTCGATCTTCTTCTCCGCCAGGGATAGACGGATTTTCCGACAAAACGGGGAAAGCGGGACATGATAGAGACGTGCCATATGGTCTTTTGGAACTCCGGGTCGGACTGCGAGGGACTGATCCAGCAATGCCCTGTGCGCGGCAAAACTTCAATGCTCGAAACAGCCCGCACGCCCATCTGCGCGGATGGTGGCCGCTCCATCTCGAATTTTTGCGGCCCGCCGTTTGAGATTCTGGCTCGGCCGCGCCGCAGAACGTTGTTTTGGGTTTGGCAAAACTGCTGCGATCAATGCCGCCTGACGCGCGTTCAATTCATCTGGACCAACTCCAAAATAGTGCCGCGCCGCCGCCTCCGCACCAAAAATGCCTTCATCCATCTCCGCCACATTCAAATAGACTTCCAGAATGCGCCGCTTGCTCCAGATCGCTTCCACCACGGGTGTCAGCAGGGTTTCCAGCGCCTTACGCCCCCAACTGCGCCCCTGCCATAGAAAGACGTTTTTCACCACCTGCTGCGACAGGGTAGAGCCGCCACGCTGGCCGCCCTCGGCAAGGGCTGCGCGAATCGCCCGCACATCAATGCCCCAGTGCTGACAAAACCGCGCATCTTCCGCCGCCACAACCGACCGCGCCAAAACCGGAGCCATGTCCTCCAGGGGCACCCATTCCTGGTCGACATCGCCAAGACGGCGCTTTTCGCTCCAGATTGTATGGGTGGTTGGTGGGTTCACCACAGAAAACAGCGTGACCAAAAGCACCGCCCCTAGGGCAAATGCAAACACCCCCCGCAGGATCCACCGCCGAAACCAGCGCAGAGGCTGCGCCAAACGGGCTTTGATCCAGGATCGGCCTGATTTGTTCTTTTTGGTCTTTTTCGCTGCCTTTGCCATGTCTCTCTATAAGATAGCCAAGCCCCCAAAACCAACCAAGAATCGCGGCGCGTTCTTGTGGGCTCCGCCGCGAGGAAGCGCAGCCCAAAAACAAAAAGCCCCGCAAGCGACCAGCTTGCGGGACAATTTTGTAACAGCAGATCTGTCTGGGCTTATTCAGCCGGAACCGCTGATTGTTCCAGGCTCAAAGGATGCGCCAGCTTGTCCAGCATCTCGGTTGGGCAGACCTGCAGGAAGTTGCTCTTCTCCAGATCCCAATTCTGCAGGATCTCTGCTGCCTTGCCGCTTCCGGTCTCTTCCAGATGCCGCTCGATCAGCGTTTTCAGCTGGCTCTCCCAATGCGCCACAGTCACCGCACAGGTTACCAGACCTTCCATATTCATCATGGTCTGCGCCTTGCCTTCTGGATCATAGAGATAGGCCATGCCACCGGTCATACCAGCGCCAAAGTTGGCGCCGATCGAGCCCAAAATCACTGCGACACCACCGGTCATGTATTCACAGCCGCAAGCGCCACAGCCCTCGATCACCACCGACGCACCGGAGTTGCGCACCCCAAAGCGTTCACCGGCACGACCCGCCGCAAAGAGATACCCATCGGTGGCACCATAAAGAACGGTATTGCCGACAATGGTATTCTCGCTGGCCGTCAGCGGCGAGGACATCGGCGGGCGCACCACAATGGTCCCCCCTGACAGGCCTTTGCCGACATAGTCGTTTGCATCACCAGAGACTTCAAGCTTCAGCCCCGGTGCCGCAAAGGCCCCCAGCGACTGCCCGGCAGAGCCCTGCAGTTTCACCGTCAGGTGATCCGGCTGGAAGGCATTGCGCATGCCAAAGTTGCGCACGATATGGCTCGAGGTGCGGGTGCCCACGGAACGATGGGTGTTCTGCACCGCATAGGACAGCTGCATCTTTTCGCCATCCTGCAAGAAACGCGCCGCATCGCGGACAATTTCGCTGTCCAGAGTATCCGGCACCGCGTTGCGCTCCTTATCGCGATTGTAGACGATATCAGCCGCGCCATCGACAGTGATCAGCAGCGGGTTCAGGTCGAGGTCATCGAGGTGGGCCGAGCCACGCGACACCTGCGCCAGCAGATCCGCACGACCGATGATGTCATCCAAACTGCGCGCGCCGATAGAGGCGAGAATTTCCCGCACCTCCTGCGCATAGAAGGTGATCAGATTGACAACCTTATCCGCATTGCCGGTGAACTTGCCCCGCAGTGCTTCGTCCTGGGTACAGACACCCACAGGACAGGTGTTGGATTGGCACTGACGCACCATGATGCAGCCCATGGCAATCAGCGCCGCGGTGCCAATGCCGTATTCCTCGGCGCCCAGCATCGCCGCCATAACGATGTCGCGCCCGGTGCGCAGGCCACCATCGGTCCGCAGGGTGACGCGTTCACGCAGGTTGTTCATCGCCAGCACCTGATGCGCCTCGGTGAGGCCCATTTCCCAGGGCAGACCCGCGTATTTGATCGAGGTCGCAGGCGAGGCCCCGGTACCGCCATTGTGGCCCGAGATCAGGATGATGTCGGCCTTGGCCTTGGCCACGCCAGCCGCGATGGTGCCAACCCCGGAAGAGGCCACCAGTTTCACGGTCACCTTGCAGCGCGGGTTGATCTGTTTCAGATCGTAAATCAGCTGCGCCAGATCCTCGATCGAATAGATATCGTGGTGCGGCGGTGGTGAGATCAGGGTCACACCCTTGGTCGAGTGGCGCAGACGGGCAATCAGATCGGTGACCTTCATCCCCGGCAACTGGCCACCCTCACCGGGCTTGGCCCCCTGGGCCACCTTGATCTCCAGCTCTTCGCACTGGTTCAGATATTCAGCGGTGACGCCAAAGCGCCCCGAGGCCACCTGTTTGATCTTGGCAGACGGGTTGTCACCATTGGGCTCCGGTACAAAATGCGCCGGATCTTCGCCGCCCTCACCCGAATCGGACTTGGCGCCGATGCGGTTCATCGCAACATTCAGGGTCTTGTGGGCCTCAGGCGACAGGGCGCCCAAGGACATGCCCGGCGTGACAAACCGTTTGCGGATCGAGGTGATGCTCTCCACCTCTTCAATCGGCACGGCTTTGCCCATGGGCTTGATGTCCAAGAGATCACGCAGATGGATCGGCGGGTTGCTTTGCATCTTTGCTGAATACTGCTTCCACATCTCAAACGAGGCACGGTTGCAGGCCATTTGCAGCATATGCATCGAGCTTGCTTCCCAGGCATGTGTCTCGCTCGACTTGCGGGCCTTGTAGAACCCACCGATGGGCAGGATGTTTTCTGCACCCTTCCAGCCATTGGCATGAATCTCCTCAGCCTTGACCTGAATCCCGCTGACACCGATGCCGGAAATCCGGCTGGTCATACCAGGGAAGAACTCAGCGCACATAGCACGGGACAGGCCAACGGCCTCAAAGTTCAGACCACCGCGATAGGAGGAGATCACCGAGATACCCATCTTCGCCATGATCTTGAGCAGACCCTGGTCGATGGCATCGCGGTAGCGCGCCACGTTTTCAGTCAGAGTACCATCCAGCAATCCGCGCTCGATGCGATCCGCCAGCGAATCCTCGGCCAGATAGGCATTCACCACGGTGGCGCCACAGCCAATGAGCACAGCAAAGTAATGGGGATCGACACATTCCGCCGCCCGCACATTGAGCGAGCAGAAAGTCCGCAGCCCCTTGCGGGTCAGATGCGAATGCACCGCAGAGGTTGCCAGGATCATCGGCATCGCTACACGGGTTGCATCCGAGAACTGATCGGTCAGCACCAGGTGACCAGCCCCCGAGCGCACCGCGTCTTCGGCCTCGGCGCGGATACGGTCCAGGGCCTTGCTCAGCGATCCTTCGGCGGGGTCAAAGGAGCAGTCGATCTCGACCAGGGGCGCGTTGAACTGATCAGCCAGCTTGTCCCATTGGGCATTGCCGACAAAGGGGCTTTCCAGCACCACAATTTCGGTCTGGCTGCTGTCTTCATCCAGCACGTTCTTGAGATTGCCAAAGCGGGTCTTCAACGACATCACCCGGAATTCCCGCAAGCTGTCGATGGGCGGGTTGGTCACCTGGCTAAAGTTCTGGCGGAAGAAATGCGACAGTGGACGGTACTGTTTGGACAGCACAGCCGAGGGCGTGTCATCCCCCATCGAGGCCAAGGTCTCTTTGCCATCTTCGGCCATCGGAGACAGGATCTGCTCCAGCTCTTCGATGGTATAGCCCGCGGCCACCTGACGGCGACGCAGTTCATCCCCGCTAAAGATCGGCGCCTCGGTCACAGTGGCAAGGGTGGAATCCACATCGTTGATCTTGCTTACCCAGTCACCAAAGGGCAGCGCCGCAGAGAGTTTATTCTTGATCGCGGTATCGTGGTAGAGCTTGCCCTTTTTCATATCCACAGCCAGCATCTGGCCGGGGCCAAGCGCGCCTTTTTCCACCACCGATGCTTCGTCGATTGGCACCATGCCCGCCTCGGAACCGGCAATCAGCAGGCCGTCGCCGGTCACCACATAGCGCATTGGGCGCAGACCGTTCCGGTCCAGGCCAGCGCAGACCCAGCGACCATCGGTCATCGCCAGGGCAGCAGGGCCATCCCAGGGCTCCATCACCGAGTTGCAGTAGGAATACATGTCGCGCCAGGCCTGTGGCAGCTCGACCGCCTGTTTTGACCAGCTTTCGGGCACCAGCATGGTTTTGGCCATCGGCGCAGAACGACCGGCGCGCACCAGAACCTCGAACACGCCGTCCAAAGCCGCCGAATCAGAAGCACCGCCTGCGATGATCGGTTTAATGTCTTCGGCGTGGTCGCCAAAGGTGGCGCTGGCCATGCGGATTTCATGGCTCTTCATCCAGTTGACGTTGCCCTTCAGGGTGTTGATTTCGCCGTTATGGGCCAGCATGCGGAACGGCTGCGCCAACCACCACTGCGGGAAGGTATTGGTAGAATAGCGCTGGTGATAAATCGCAAAGGAGCTCTCGAAACGCTCATCCATCAGGTCGGGGTAGAAGACCGCAACCTGTTCAGCCAGCATCATGCCTTTGTAGATGATCGAGCGGCAAGACAGCGACGCCAGATAAAGCTCGCCAATGCCTGCTGCGGCGGCGGCCTTTTCGATGCGGCGACGGATCACATAAAGCTCGCGCTCGAATGTATCCTCGTCCACCCCCTTGGAGTTCGAGATCAGAATCTGTTCGATCTCGGGGCGGGTGGCGTTAGCTTTTTCGCCCAGGCAGGTCACATCAACGGGCACATGACGCCAGCCATAGATGTAATAGCCCATACGCAGCACTTCGGTTTCAACGATGGTCCGGCAGGTTTCCTGGGCACCAAAATTTGTGCGTGGCAGAAAGACCTGACCAACCGCCATCAGCTGATCTTCGCGGGGCTCATGACCGGTACGTCTGATTTGATCATAAAAGAAGGGAGCCGGGATCTGCACGTGGATCCCAGCGCCATCGCCGGTTTTACCATCGGCATCAACGGCGCCACGGTGCCAGATCGCCTTCAGCGCATCAATACCGGCTTCAACCACGCTGCGGCTGGCCTTGCCATCAACGGCAACCACCAGACCCACACCACAGGAGGAATGTTCTTCTTCCTCAGTATAAAGACCATTGTCGGCCATCCACTTGCGCTTGGTTTCCTCGGCGCGGACCCAGTCAGCATCAAATTTGGTCATGAGGTTCTCCGATCAATTAGTGGCATAGCTTGTCGCAAGCTGGGCATGTGTTGCCCGATTGTTGTTAAGGTCTTCAGCGCGCTCTCCCAGCCTTCGTGGTAGGGCGCTGATTTTCTGCATCAGACTGCGCATTCTCGTTCGATCATTCATCCAGGCTGCATCGACAATCGGATACAACACACCCGCCTCTCGTAGAGGATCGATGACATCATGGCTGCTACGATCGGCCAGGAAATGGTCAATTTTGGCCCCCTGAGCAAAGGCCTGCCAGTGCAGGCTATCCTCTGCATTCCAGCGGCCATGCAACAGGGTATACTGTATCTGAGACCCCATGGTCTCATTCAGTGAGGGGCGGGAAAACTCGGGGATCCGTGCACGGGCCTCAGCCCAGCGGAGATCGGTGGGAAAGGTTTCCGGGCGCGGGCAATACTGCGGCGCAAAGGCCAGGGCACAATCGGCTCCGATCTCGGCCGCATAGGACATTGCACCATAGCCGCCCATGGAAACGCCGACTGTCATCAACCGTGTCAGCCGGTGGCGCGCGACATACTCAGAAATCGCCTGTAGAACCGCAGATGAGAAATCGCGCCCCTGAAACCACCCCTGGCGACGGTCAGTCACAAATATACAATGGCGCGCGCCCTGGTTTGAAGCACTGGCTGCAAATTCCAGCAGGCCCCGCTTCGCCGCATTGGCGTGATAGCTGGTGAAAACCACAATCCCACCGCTTTCTACACCGTCTTCGCGGCCCGCAAGCGCGCGAATATCCGCCCCAGCCTCATCACAGAGGCTGCGTGACTTCAGGCGAAACATTGCCTGACGGAGTGATTTGCGGATCCCGATTTTCATAGTCAGTCAGCAAAGATCACAGTGACCTAGCTATCCCCTTCTTGTTCTGCTGCCGCCCGAAAGGCTTCCATTACATCTGCTTCGGTCATTTGCCGTTGATTTCCAGCAAAGGCGTAGCCTTCGGGTTTCTTGTCGATAAAAAACTCCAGGTCGAGCGTGGTCCCGCCTGCATTGTCAAAGAGGCCAGCCGCCATATTGGTTTGGCCGTGGAGCTCACCGGGGACCGTCATCCGATACCAAAGCATCGAACCGCACTCAGAACAAAATGCGCGCTCTGCCCAGTCTGATGAGACAAAGGTCTTTACCGGCCCCAAAGCAGCATAGCCAGAGGCCGCCGGGATGGTCATCAGAGCCGAACTGGTCCAGCGGCGGCACATGTCGCAGTGACAGGCACGCAAGGTATTTTGCGCCGGTGTCATCGAGACAGTGACGGCGCCGCACATGCAATTGCCCTTCAATTCACTCATGACCCATGGCTCCCTTGCGGTGGCTTTTCCAGGTTACTCGGCCGCAACCTGTGCAGCAGCACTGTTGAAACGCTCAACCAAAGCATCAGCGCAGTCGCGACCGTCCTTGATGGCCCAGACCACCAGCGAGGCACCGCGCACGATGTCACCAATGGCATAGACGCCGTCCAGATCAGTGGCTCCGGTGCGGAACGCGGCCTTGACGGTGCCCCAACGGGTCACCGGCAGGTCGGGTTGCCCCCAGAGCGTCGGCAGGTCTTCGGGTTCAAAGCCCAGTGCCTTGATCACCAGATCGGCCTCTTCGACGTAGTCCGCGCCCTCGATCACTTCAGGAGCCTGACGGCCCGTTGCATCGGGCTGACCCAGGCGCATCTTTTGCACCATGACACCGGCAACCTTGCCACTGTCATCGGTAAAGCCCTTGGGCGCGGTCAGCCATTCAAATTGTACGCCTTCTTCTTCGGCGTTCTGGGTTTCACGCTGCGAACCGGGCATATTGGCGCGGTCACGACGGTACAGACACTTGACCGAGGTCGCGCCCTGACGGATTGAGGTCCGCAGGCAGTCCATCGCGGTGTCACCACCGCCAATGACCACAACCTTTTTGCCTGCGGCGTTCAGGGTGCCGTTTTCAAACTCTGCAACGGTATCGCCAAAGTTCGAGGCCCGGTTGGCTGCGGTCAGGAAATCAATCGCTTTGACGATGCCTGTGGCCCCCGAGCCGGGCATTTCCAGATCGCGGGATTTGTACACGCCTGTGGCGATGATCACGGCGTCATGTTTGGCGCGGATCTCGTCAAAGGTGATGTCGGTGCCGATGTTGCAGTTCATCACAAAGGTGACGCCGCCATCCGCCAGCAGCTGGTTGCGGCGCATCACCACGTCTTTTTCCAGCTTGAAGCCGGGAATACCATAGGTGAGCAAGCCACCCGCGCGGTCGTAGCGATCATAGACCGTCACCTGGATGCCAGCCTTGCGCAGCATATCCGCTGCCGCCAGACCACCAGGGCCGGCACCGATGATGCCAACGCTTTCACTGCGCTCTTGTGCTGGGGCGTTGGCTTTGACCCAGCCTTTGTCCCAGGCGGTATCGGTGATGTATTTCTCAACAGCGCCAATGGTGACGGTGCCGTGGCCGGATTGTTCAATCACACAGTTGCCTTCGCACAGCCGGTCCTGCGGGCAGATGCGACCGCAGATCTCGGGGAAGGTATTGGTGGCCTGGGAGGTCTGATACGCCTCTTTCAGGCGGCCAGTGGCGGTCAGACGCAGCCAGTCAGGAATATTGTTGTGCAACGGGCAATGGGACTGACAATAGGGCACACCACACTGGCTGCAGCGACTGGCCTGTTCTTCTGCCTTGGCCGCAGCGTACTCCGAATAGATCTCGTCAAAGTCTTCGCGACGGGTGTCAGCGGCACGCTTTTGCGGCATATCGCGATCAATCTTCACGAATTTGAGCATCGGTTGCTTGGCCATGGGCGAACTCCCTAGTTTAGCTGGCTGCGACAGGCCCGACTAAGAGCGCTGCGGTATTTTGGTCAACAATGCTGACCTAAAATGACCAGCTTCCACCCCTGATACTGCTTCTCGCCGGAATGTACAGCAATTTTAGGTCCGCTTCGGACCCAAAAGCTCCCTTCCCTATCCAACAGCAAGATTTATACAGAGACAGGTTACCCCGGCCCTGCCCCGACTCAGCCAGGGCGCCTCAGTCCAGGACTTTATTTTATGCCGTTTTTACAGCTTGTACTTGTCGCGCTGATCCAGGGGATTACCGAATTTCTCCCGGTTTCCTCCTCCGGCCACCTGATTCTCCTGCCTGGATTGACCGGCTATTCAGATCAGGGCCAGGTGATAGATGTCGCCGTCCATCTCGGCACTCTGGCGGCGGTGGTGATCTTTTTCTGGCGCGATGTGCGCATGGGACTGGTTGGACTGCCCCGCCTTGCCTGCGGGCGCGCCGATACCGAAGGGGCCCGGCTGGCTCTGGGATTGATCATTGCAACCATCCCCACCGTGCTGTTTGGCGCCTTCCTGCATTTTTCCGGCCTCAGCGACGCGCTGCGTTCACCAGCGGTGATTGGCTGGACCATGCTGGTCTTTGGCATCGTGCTGTATATCGCCGATCAAAAAGGCCCCGAGCAAAAGATCGCCAGTGACTGGGGAATACGGGATGCGCTGATCATGGGGCTTTGGCAGATGATCGCGCTCATCCCCGGCACCTCGCGCTCTGGTATAACCATCACCGGTGCGCGTCAGCTGGGCTACACACGTGAAGATGGCGCCCGCATCGCCATGCTGATGTCAATTCCCACCATTATCGCCTCGGGCGTGCTGCTGGGCACAGAAGTGGCATTAGAGGCCAATATGGCGCTGATCCGCGACGCGGGCATTGCTGCCCTTCTGGCGATGCTCTCGGCGCTGGCAGCACTGAGCCTGATGATGCGGCTGCTGCGCTCGGTCAGCTTTACCCCCTATGTCATCTACCGGGTGATTCTGGGCCTGGTGCTGCTCGGCTATGCCTACGGAGCCTAGAGGCTGGCCCCTCTTCAAGGGCACATGGCAAACGTAAAAGGGCGCTGGATTTCTCCGCGCCCTTTAGTCATTCCGCTACCGATGGTTTTGGCATCAGCCGTTCAAGATCAGGCATCGCCCTTTAGGTTGCGCGCCGAGGCGGTCATCTCATCATACTGGCCCGAGGGACGGAACTTCCACAGATAGCTGGGCAGGATCGGCCCCATCCGCTCTGGCGTGATCCCCAGATCGGCAAAGCCCTTGGCGCCTTCGGAAACCACATTGTCGGTGCCCAGGGATTTCAGCTGATCCCGGCTCAGCACTTTGTTTTCGATCAGTTGCAGGCTAATCGCCTGCAGCATGTCAAAGCCAAAGGCCAGCGGCCAGACCGCAAAACCCGGCAGCGAGACAATCACACGACGCCGCAGGATCACATCACACATCTGACGCATCAGCGCGGCAAAGCTCTTTACCTCTGGGCCGCCCAATTCATAGGTTCCGGGTGCGGCCTCCCCCAGGATCCCCTTGACTGCGGCACGGGCTACATCGTCGACATAGACCGGCTGGAACAGGGTCTTGCCCTTGGCAATCGGCAGGATCGGCGACAGGCTAGCCATGCCTGCAAAGCGATTGAAAAATTCATCTTCGGTGCCAAAGATAACCGAAGGGCGCAGGATCACTGAATTGGGGAAGTGGCTGCGGACAGCCTCTTCGCCCTGTGCCTTGGTGCGGGCATAGTCGCTGTCGCCTTCGGCATCCGCCCCCAGCGCCGAGACATGCACCAGCTGACCAATGTCTTGGTCATGGGCGATCCGCGCCACCCGCGCAGCACCGTCAACCTGCACCGCTTCAAAGCTGTTTTTGCCATGGGCATTGAGAACACCAACGCAGTTTACCACTGCATCCGCCCCCTGCATCGCCGCAGCCACAGAGGCATCGTCGCGGATGTTACACAGAACCGGCTCAACCTGGCCCGGCACGCCATAGGGTTTGACATGCATGGCTTCATTGGGCCTGCGTACGGCAACCCGTACCCGCCAGCCCTCTTTTGCCATGCGGCGCGCGATATAGCGGCCGACAAAACCAGACCCGCCATAAATCGTGACCAGTTTGGACATCTCTTGGCTCCTGCAAATAGCTATGGCTCCGATCTACCGTTCCTGCGCTTTTCAAACAAGGCGCAAAACGCGAAGCCACAGGCACAATGGGGCCAGAAACTGCATTTGACGTTAACAAAAATGCCCTGAGATCCAGTTTCCTCTGTCACACATTCCAAACTAGTAATAAGTTCAGCAAAATACCGCGCAACAGACTTAAACATATAATTAAAATACCTATTTACGATAGCCGAGGACGACTCCGATGGAAGCCAACGCCTGCAAAACCCTGGTGCTTCGCAGCCTTGAAAGTGATCGAATGGACCTCGACACTTTCATCCCTGCTTTTTATCAGCGCTTCTTTGAGGTTTGCCCCGAGGCCCGCGCCATTTTCCCAACCGACACTGCACGGCTTGAGGCAAAGATACTCGCTTCCCTGACCCATCTGGCCGAAGCTCTGGAGAGCACCGAGAGACTGGATGGTATTCTCATGAAGCTGGGTAATATGCATCGCAAAATGGAAATTTCCGATGCGCATTTTGGCCAATTCATTTCCAGCTTCACCAGCACGCTTGCCGCGATCCTGGGGTCCGAGTGGAGCCAGGAAACCGAAGAAGCCTGGACACAATTTCTAAGATTTGTCGCCAAAAGAATGAGCTTCTTTGCAGCCTCCGAACCTGCAGGCGAAGCGTTCTGATCCCCTGACCGGACCAGTGCACAGATGTGGGACATTCAGGCCGAGACAGAGTTTTTGCAAAAATGTCAAAAATCCGTTTGACGCCCCCGACGCTGCAGCCTATACGCCCCTCACGACACCTGCCCAGGTGGCGGAATTGGTAGACGCGCTAGCTTCAGGTGCTAGTATTGGCAACGATGTGGAGGTTCGAGTCCTCTCCTGGGCACCAAAGTTTCTTTTCGCAGAAAATTGACAATTTCCATCAGAGAGATGTGCTAGGCGGCAATCGTTCTGAAAGAACGATGAGAGCTTCGACGGTCCTAGCTTTGTCCGCTCAACTGCACCACGCTTTTCTCCCTTTCAGGAAAACCTCCGCCCCTGCTCCGGCAGGGAGGCGCGCAAGGTAAATCGCCCCCAAACTCATCACGCCGAACGGCCTGCCTGTATCGGCTTAACCTCCCCTTCAGGCCAGGCCCTTAGAATCAGGCTGCGGGCGTGCTCGCCCCTGGGGTATGTCCGTTTCCGCCGACCTTATATTAGACCTGAATGGGGAGGAGCCGGTAGCGCCGCAAAAATGCACGCTCCAACAGGGGGTAACGGCAGCCTGGGAGTTGAGTTCGCGCCGTATTGCCCTTATTTCGAATTCATCGGCGCATCGCGTCAAAGACTGACCCAAACGACGACCCAGACTGCGACCAGGATGAGACCCGCCACGGGTCCGCTACCGGCAAAGGATTTCTGCATTGGCCAACCACCTGTATCAAAACGACCTACCCGATGATCTACAACTCGGCCCGGTGGTGGCGATTGACTGCGAAACCATGGGGTTGAACCCCCATCGAGATCGGCTCTGCGTCATTCAATTGTCAGACGGCGATGGCAATGCCCATATTGTGCAGGTTGCCAAAGGGCAAACCGAGGCGCCCAATCTATGCGCCATGCTGGAAGACCCAGACACGCTCAAGCTGTTCCACTTTGGCCGCTTTGACATTGCCGCCATGTATCATGCCTTTGGCGCCCTTACCACGCCGGTCTATTGCACCAAGATCGCAAGCCGCCTGGTGCGCACTTATACGGATCGCCATGGGTTGAAGAACCTGACCCATGAGCTGATCGGTGTGGATATCTCCAAGCAACAACAGATGAGTGACTGGGGCGCAAAGGTGTTGTCGGATGCGCAGTTGGACTACGCGGCCTCGGATGTGTTGTACCTGCATCGCCTGCGCGAAGCCCTGAACAAGAGGCTGGAACGCGAAGGACGCATGGAAATGGCCCAGGCTTGTTTTGACTTTTTGCCGATGCGTGCCAAACTTGACCTGGCCGGTTGGCCCGAAACGGATATTTTTGCGCACTCATGACCGCTTCTGAAAAACTCCTCGCCACCGCCCGTCAGGTGGCCACAGACGAGGCCCGCGCCCTGCAGGCCCTGGCCGATAGCTTTGATGAGCGCTTTGTCGAAGCCGCCAATCTGGTTCTGGCGGCAACCGGGCGTATCATCATCAGCGGCATTGGCAAATCCGGCCATATCGGACGCAAGATTGCGGCCACCTTGGCCAGCACCGGCACCCCTGCCTATTTTGTTCATCCCGCCGAGGCCAGCCATGGCGACCTGGGCATGTTGTCCAAGGGCGATGTGGTGATCGCGATCTCCAACTCCGGCGAAGCGCCGGAACTGGCAAACCTGCTGGCCTTTACCCGCCGGTTCGATATTCCGCTGATTGGCCTCTCCAGCAAACCCGACAGCACCCTGATGACCCAAGCCGATGTGCAGCTGCAGATCCCCGCCATGGGCGAGGCCTGTGGTTATGGAATTGTGCCATCGAATTCGACCACATTGACCCTGGCCATGGGCGACGCCCTGGCCATTGCCATTATGAAACACCGCGATTTTCGCCCCGAGAATTTTCGCGACTTCCACCCCGGCGGCAAACTTGGCGCCCAGCTCAGCAAGGTCTCCGACCTGATGCACGGCGGTGACGCCCTGCCAGTTGTGGCCGCTGCGACGCCAATGTCAGACGCCCTGATCGAGATCAGCCAAAAGGGATTTGGCGTTTCTGGCGTGACCGATGCGGAGGGCAATCTGCTGGGCATTATCACCGACGGTGACCTGCGGCGCCATATGGACGGACTGCTGCAAAAACAGGCCGACGCTGTTATGACCAAAGATCCAACAACCATTGCGCCGGAGGCCCTTGCGGCGGAGGCCGTGGCCATCATGAACCAGCGCAAAATCACCTGCCTGTTTGTGGTGGATCCAGCCAAGGGACACCGCGCCGAGGGGCTGTTGCACATCCATGACTGTCTGCGCGCTGGTCTCGGATAGGAGCAGGCACCCCGGTCATGGATCAGTATTCCCGCATGGTAAGCTATCTCAAGGTGTTTCTGCCGCTGGCAGCCCTTGCCTTGTTGTCGACCCTGTTTCTCATCTCGCCCGGATCTGACACCGAGGCGGTTATTCCCTTTGCCGACCGGGAAATAGAAGAGCGCCTGCGCGGCCAACAGGTCACCGCTCCGTTTTTTTCCGGCTCAACGGCCCAAGGGGATGAAATCTGGGTGACCGCTGAAATGGCCAGCGCCAGCGCGGATCAGCCAGTGATTGCCAATGCGCTCAGGGCGGAAATCCGCATGGTCGCGGGCGGGCAAATCACCCTGACCTCGGATCGTGGCACTGTGCACCCCGATCAGGATCTCGCGCGCTTTGTCGGCAATGTCGAAATCACCACAACCGACGGTATGGTGGTTGAAACAGAGGTGTTGAAAACCCAGCTGAGCAAGGTGCACGCCGAAAGCCCCGGTGCCATTCGGGCCACCGGGGATTTGGGAGATTTAACCGCCGGACATATGGAGATCAGTTCAGAAACTGTCGGTGGCCCGGTGCATCTGCTCTTCACCAATAGCGTCAAGCTGGTGTACGCTCCTCAAAAATTGGAAAGATAAATTGTGACTCATTTGCGTGCCCTCTTCATTGTCCTGATCTCCACGCTGTGGTTTACCCTGCCCGCAACCGCGCAGAATGTGGCCTTTGGTGCGGTCAAGGCAGACCCTTCATTACCGGTTGAGGTCACCTCCGATAACCTGGCCGTCAACCAGGCTGATGGCTCGGCCGAATTCACCGGCAGCGTGTTGATTGTGCAGGGGGTAATGCGGCTGGCGGGCGATCGGGTGCTGGTGATTTACAAAACCGACGCCGATGGCAAGCGCGCCATCGAACGGCTCGAAGCCACCGGAAACGTCATCTTGGTGAGCGGCCCGGATGCCGCCGAAGCCCAGCGGGCAGAATACACCATCGACTCAGGCACCATCGTCATGAGCGGAAATGTCCTGCTGAACCAAAGCGCGGGCACTCTGGCGTCACAGCGGATGGTGGTCAATCTCACCACCGGGACCGCCAGCATGTCCGGGCGGGTCAAAACCATCCTGAACCCAAGCTCAGGTACGAGCGAAAACAACTGATGTCCCCAGCTCCTGATCTCACACTGACCGAAGGCTCTTCGGGTCTGCATATCGAAAAGATACGCAAAAGCTACAGCAAGAAAGTCGTCATCCGCGACGTCTCGATCTCCTTGGATCGCGGTGAGGTGGTGGCGCTGCTGGGGCCAAACGGGTCTGGTAAAACCACCAGCTTTTACGCCATTGCCGGGCTGATTTTCCCAGAGGCCGGCACCGTCACCATTGACGGGCAAAATGTCACCTCACTGCCGATGTATCGACGCGCCCGGCTGGGCATTGGCTATCTGCCGCAGGAGATGTCGATCTTTCGCGGCCTTTCAGTCGAAGACAACATCATGGCGGTGCTGGACATTGCGGTAAAACACAGCCACCGCCGCCGCGAACGCCTAGAAGAGCTGCTGTCGGACTTTTCTATCGAGCACCTGCGCCGTGCGCCTGCATTGGCGCTGTCGGGCGGCGAACGTCGCCGGGTTGAAATCGCCCGCTGTCTGGCGGCCGATCCAAAATACCTGTTACTGGATGAACCCTTTGCCGGTGTGGACCCTATTTCGGTTGGCGATATCCGCCATCTGGTTGCGGATCTGAAAAAACGCGGAATTGGTGTTTTGATCACCGACCACAATGTGCGCGAGACACTCGAAATCGTGGACCGCGCCTATATCCTGCATGACGGTCAGGTTCTGATGTCCGGCAGCCCTGCCGAAGTTGTCGAGAATGAGAACGTGCGCCGCGTCTATCTGGGTGACAATTTCCGCATATCTTAACTATTTGGCAGTCACTGGTTTCATTGAGCTGGCTGCAAAAACTTGCCTCAAATCCTGAGTTTTTTCGCCAGCCATTTTTTGCCAAGCAATGGGGTTAGCGACCATCAATTTGCCGCAACTCCATTGACTCTCTGCCCAGATTATCATCGAATTGAGACATGGCAAAAGTGCAGTATGAGGTAGTCCGACGCGTGGTCTTGGCAACAAGACCCGGAGGGTTGCAATCCTGTGCCCAGCCTAATCCCCCGACCCAGAACTGACGACACCCCTGCGGGCCCGGCCCGGAGGGTGTTTTGGGTGGAAATTTGTGAAGGAGATCACATGCGTTACAAAATCACCGGTAAACAGATCGACATTGGCGAAGCCCTGCAGACCCATGTTCAGACCGAGCTGGGGACTGTCGTCTCGAAATATGCAGAACGCCCAACAGACGCAAATGTCGTCTTTTCCAAGTCTGCACATGAATATGTTTGCGAAGCCACTATCCACCTTTCAACCGGGCTGACCGCGCAGGCAAAGGCGCATGCCACTGAAATTTATTCAGCTTTTGAGGCCTGCTGCGAAAAGATGGAAAAACAGCTGCGCCGCTACAAGCGCCGATTGAAAGATCACCATCGCGATCGCAGCGAACCGGTTGAAATTCTCGGCGGCAGCTCGTATATCCTCGCCTCTGATAACGCGGAAACCGTAGCCGAACCTGAAACGCTGCAGCCAATCATCGTTGCCGAGATGGAGACTAGGATTCAATCCCTCTCTGTTGGTGAAGCCGTGATGCAAATGGAGCTTGCAGGCGCCCCGGTGCTGGTGTTCCGCAATGAAAGCAAAAACGGGGTGAACGTGGTATATCGCCGGGAAGATGGCAACATTGGTTGGATCGACCCCACGGCATAGGCTGTAACAAAGCCGAACCACGGCATCTGAACGGAGCAGGTGACTATGCAGATTTCAAGCATCCTTAAGCCGGGCGCAGTCCGGGTTATTGGAGCCGTATCCAGCAAGAAACGCCTGTTTCAGGAGGTCGCCGAGGTGGCGCAGTCCGCCTATGGGCTGTCCGCCCAGTCAACGGTTGAGGCTCTCTTAGACCGGGAGAGCCTTGGCCCCACAGGGGTTGGTCACGGCGTCGCCCTGCCCCATGCTCGGCTCAACGGCCTTGATACGGTGCGCGGTGTGTTTTTGATTCTGGAAAAACCCCTGGATTTTGATTCCGTTGATCGCCAACCGGTGGATATTGCCTTTTCTCTCTTTGCCCCCGAAGACGCCGGGGTAGAGCATCTGAAGGCCCTGGCCCTGGTGTCACGCACCCTGCGGGAGCAAAGCTTTTGCACCAAACTGCGCGCCAATCCCGACCCGGCAACGCTGTTTACCATCCTGACTGAGGCACAATCGGTACAGGCCGCCTAAGGTCACGGCAGTCCGGCGTTTTTTTTCCAAAACCTCTCGGATATTGAGCGTCAGCGATTTGACCCGCCCCAAACGCTCCCGCCCGTCAGGAGATCTTTTTCAAAGATCTCTTCCCGTTGGGCCCGGCGTGCCACCTCCGATGGAGGTTGCACGCGTCGCCTAGGGCCACCGCCTGGTCAGGCAGCCAGCGCATGGGACCTGGGGCGATCTGCGCACCCCTCTCTGCATGCCCTGTCAGACCACCACCAATCATGTCACCTATCCTCCGCTGGTACACGGTACAGCGCCGCCCCAAGGCGGCGCCACGCCCAAGGCCGTTTTGGTGTTTTACCCTACAAAACACCAACGGGCGCGGGAGCCCCCCTTTGCCAGCGCCACACCTGTAGAGTTTTCTCACCCAGAGGCTGCGTCACCCAAAAGGACAGATCCTGCATATTTGAACAGAGAGACATTCGCCTTTGATTTGGAGCAGACCCTAGGGCGCGCGCCACGGAGCAAAACCAAACATCACATAGTCACGTTGATACAGAGAAGACACCTGTTTCTCCAGCGCCGCATCCCAGATATCCCCCAGGCGATAGGGGTGATCCTCAGGCGCAGGCGTCGGCTGACCCGGTGTTGTGCGGCCCAGTTTCTGCGCCAGAGCAGGCAAGGCCTCGGCCAACTCTTCCTCGCGCAACACCAGATCTGGCGCGCCCAGCTCTGCCAGTCCGGACAGGGCCAGCGATTGGCTGGCCCATTCCGCATCCACCCGCACCGAGGTTTGTCCCGCCAGATTGGCCTGCAAAAAGGTCAGAAACTGAGAGAAAGCCGCATAGTGATCTGCCTTGCTATAGCTGTCATCCGGGCCATCCTTGGGCAGCGGCAGCTTAAACTGCCGTCTCAGTGTCTCGCGAATGCTGCCATAGCTGCTGCCGCCTTTTTGCAAAATTCTGCGACAGAACACGGAATGCACCCGCGCTGCCGGATGCCGCAAGACGGTAAAGCTGCGAAACCCCGGGTTTCCCCGCTTCCACTGGCGCAGCTGTTTCTGGTTCATTTTTTGGATCAAACCCTCGGGCGTCACATTGTCGAGCCCCGCCATCCAGACCGTCACTTCCGTCTCAGGTCCGCCCCTGATGGGCAGATACAGCAGCGGTGTCACCACCCCAGCCACATAGCCCGGCACCGACAGCCCCCTGCGGGGTTCAAAATTGGGGGTGCGGCTCAGGTTGAAACGGTCCATCTCCGCCAGCGCCTCTGCCATCACGCCTGGGTTCTCCACCTTTGACACAACCGGCGCCGGATTTTGCCGTTTCAGACTATCATCCAAAGCCTCAAGCTGGGAGTCTACGCCCAGCCAGCGCGCCAGGCCGTTCATCACCTCGAGGTTCTGAAGATCCTCATAGGCCACGTAAAAGCCCGTCTGTCCGGATTTCTGCAGCCGGTTCAGCAGGGTGATCTGAAAGTCCTGCAACGCCTCTACATGTTGAGCAAATTCAACACCATCAAACTGCGCCAAGGCCTCTTTGCGACGTTTCACATTGGTCAGTTTCCACTGGCCCGTGGCCTTGGCAATCTTCCAGGAGACATAGCTGTCCAACGGATTTCGGGTCAGGATTACCTTGGCGCAGCACGGATCCTCCAGCGCCAAATCCAAAACCCGTGGATCATGGTCGTGAAAGTAGCGCCCCCCCCCAATACCCCCGCTTCGGACTTGATCTGAGAGATCAGACAGCCGGGGTTGTCTTCGCGCATGTCCTGAGTGATCCCCAGAATATTGTCCTTGTTGGGATAGCCAATGAAATGTGGGTTAAACGCCTCGCCATGGCAGGTTACCCCATCAAAGGCGTTGAGATTGGCTTCCAGAAAATTGGACCCCGTCCGCATTTCGGCAAAGACAATGAAATAGTCAAAAGAAGCTGTCATATTCTATTTACGCACCAGATAGGGTTTTCTGGGAGGTTTTGGCATGTTTACCGGCCCTTGCTCCACCGAGAAATCCCCCATCAGATAGGGGTGCATCCCCTGGTTCTTTAGATTTTGCAGGAACTGACCAAAACCATCAAGGTTGACCATCGTCGGGGCCTCGCTCAAATGCCGGGGTAACTGCGGGCCCAGTTCATCAAGAATGGTTTGCAATGGCTCCATCGGCGCCTCGATGAATTCGGCCATCGTCCAGATCCGCACCCGTGCCTTGGTTTGCTGATCGCGCAACAGGTTCAGATATTTGGCCTCAAGCTGCTGCAGCCGGGCCGCCTCGCGGCGCAGATCGGTAAAATTCTGATTCGAGCGGAACAGTGGAATCGCCCAGGCGCCGCTAATGACCGAGATCTGCGCATTTGGATCGCGCGCCAGCACCTTGCAGATCTTCTGGTTGTCCCCAGGACCAAACTGAAAACACTGACGCTCGCCACGGGTGTTCCAGATCAGATTGGTCAAAAAGCTCTGCACGTTGTAGTCGCGGGTTTTGGCATTGTCGGTCAAAGCGCCATTGATCATCGCGCCCCCCCCGGCCAGCTCGGCCCGCTCTGGGGCAAAGAGATGGCCATGCACCCTTGCCCCGGTGATCCGCGACAACCAGCTCTCAAAATCTTCAAACAGCTCTGAAAAGCCCTGAAACACCGAATAGGGATTTGAGGTGACGCTATTGACCGACCAGCGCCCGGGAAAGCGGCTTTGCATATTCAGCCCCGGACGGCCACGGGTCCGCCGCTCCACCGCCTTGGCAAAAATGCGGTCGATTTTTCCGGGGTTGGGTTCGGTTTTTTTCATCGCCCCGGCGCTATCGGTTAGAAATGTCTGATACAGCCGGTCCGCTTTTGGCCAGATTTTGCGCGCAACAAAACAATCCGAGCGTCGCAACAGCTGCAAATGGTCATCATAAAAGATATGCGGCTTGCCCTGAAAATCGAACTTTGACAACGTCAGCGAGCGGCTTTCGATATTGGTGGAGTATTGCCGCGCCAAAGTCTGATAATAGCTCTCGTCCGGGATCCAGACTTTTTGAAAATAGGCGTCATAGGTTGGCCGCTCGGGGTCCTCCAGGATGGCTGACAGGGTTTGACGCGTCAGGCACCACCATTGGCTGCCCATATGCGGCACCAGCCCCGCCGGAATGCGACGGCGCATACCAAGGCGTCGTTGCAGATCCACATAGCGATCAAACAGATAGCGGTGTTTTTTCCAGGAGAAGGGAAAGCGCAGGGTAAAGCGTTCAAAATCCAACCCGCCAACGATCCAGGGCACATCCGCCGTGGTGGCGCTTTCGATAAAATCGGTACGCGGACGGGCGGCAAGATAGTCTACCAGCTCCTCAACCGGGCGCAGCGGCAGGCAGGATCCGGAGGACAGATAGACATGACGCACCGCTGGAAACTCTTTCAGCATCAGCGCCGAGGCCGATTGCGACGCGGCAACAATGCCCCAGGTGCCCCATTCGCAACGATGCCTTTTGCAAAAATTGATCAGCGGATCCTGCGCCAGGCTTTGGCGGAATTTGCGAAAGACGACCCCATCAACATTCCTGTCCACATGCAACACCACCGGGCAGCCGCTGGCCGTCCAATGGCGCGCCACCTGAGCAGCACGGTCCAGTGCGGTATGCACCAGCATGACAATGCCAACGGCGCTCATGCCCAGTTCCCTTTGGACATCAACCCCAGGATCTCCAGCTGGCGCCAGTTGATATATTTCTCGCTCCATTTGCACCAAAGCTCGGGCTGCTGCTCCAGACCTTCGGCATAGGCCTTGTATTCGCGCGAATTGGCGTAATGCTCGCTGCGTGCCAGCTCCTCTGCCGCCTTGGCCCCCAGGGTATCTAGAAACTTGGTATGCAGCAGCGCGCCACTGGCCTTTTCACCGCCGTCTGTTTCATAGACTTGGTTCAACCCGCGCGGCAGCAAGGAATGGGTTGAGCTGACATAGGCATAGCGGCGATCCCATTTCACCAGCGGCGTCTTGTTCAGCGCCGGCGCCCGTTTCGGCTCATCCGCAAAAAACACCCGCGCCCGCGGCCCGCCCTGGATCCAGAGATTGCCATACATCAGGTTCTTGCTGATGGTGTAATTACCACTGTCGAACCAATTGGCGATCTCCAGCGGGTTTTGACCGGCCTGATAGGGCACATCGCCCAAACGTCCCTTGGGATAGGTATCAATCAGCATCGCTGAAAAGCTGCGGATTGCCGAATTGTCCAACCAATCCGTGAGGGCCTGAATGGGGCGGGTGTCGCAGAACGGATAGATGAACAGCTCATCCGGATCGACCACCAGCACCCAATGCCCGTGGGCGTATCTGCGCTTGAGGTAGTTCATCCAGTCGACCCCAAAATGCGCCCGCCGATAGCTGGCCCTGGTCTGCCACAGTGACACATCCGTCATCCCCTTGAGGTAGTCAGCGGTGCCATCCTCGGACCCGTTGTCGACAAAAAGAAAGTGATCGATCCCCAGCTTGCGGTAATAATCGAGGAAATAGGGCAGCCGGATCTGTTCGTTGCGCATGGTCGAGACCAACAGGATGTCGCTGGGCCGGATGCGGGCGGTATTGTCCTGAACAGACCGCAGCTCGCTGGATTTGCGCACAGCACGGATCAGCCGCCGCTTTCGCCTAACCCGCATACAATATGACTGCCAAATCTTCAAAAGCCTGCCCTTACGATACCAATACCGGCTGCCGATACCCGGTTACTATAGCTTTCCAGCCCCTAATATGATGTTTCGATGAGGAAAGGCGACATGAATATTGTTTCTACTTCAGGAACAATACGGATTGCCACAAGCGAGGTAAACAGATTGTTTCCCAAGAACCCTGCCAATCTGCCCGCCGCAAAACCTGTCTTCACTCCCCAATAGATAGCCGGAAAACCCGCCTTGAATGAGCGCAGGCTAGGCCCAGGCCCCCCGTGTCATCAACCCGAGATTCTCCAGCTGCCGCCAGTCCTGATACTGTAGGGACTGCGGAGACCAGAGATCCGGATTGGCGATCAAACTGTCGTAATAACTGTCATAGCGCTCCACATGGGTAAAATGCTGGCGGCGCTGCTTTTCTTCCGCCGATTTTTCCAGCACCTCTTCCAGGAACTTGTTGTGCAGCAAGACCCCCGTGGGCAAGTCGCCGCGCGCATCAAAGACCTGGTTCAACACCGGCGGCAGGGCGATATGGGTGGAGCTGACATAGGCAAACCGGCGATCCCAGCGCACCAGGGGCACCTTGTGCAAATGCGGGGCGTGCTCTGGCTCGCGGGCAAAGAACAGCCGCTTGCGCACCCCTCCGCGGATCGAAATATTGCGATAGCGCGGCTGATACTCCCAGGTGTAGCCCTCGCCATCGAACCAATCGAGCACGGCAAAGGGATCGGCGCCCGGCTGATAACAGGTATCTCCGATAGGGCCTTTGGGATACATGTCCAGCATCATGGCGCCAAAGGCCTTTGCACCCCGCTGGTCCAGCCACCGGGTGAGATCCGCCAGACTGCGCTGATCGGCATGGGGGTATGTCAAGATTTCATCGGCATCCACCGTCAGGCACCAATGACCATGGCCATAGCGCATCAACAGCCATCCAGCCCAATCAACACCAAAGCGGCTGTCGCGGTAACTGGCTCCGGTTTGCCACAGGGACACATCCGGCTGCTCCTGCAGATAGGCGGCGCTGTCGTCCGTGCTCTCATTGTCGACGATCAGAAACTGAGAGACCCCCAGATCCCGGTAGTGTTGCAGGAAATAGGGCAGCCGCGCCATCTCGTTGCGCAACACCGCAATGCCCAGGATATCACCGGGGGAAATCTCGGCAGTCCGGTCGACCAGCCGCGTCAGGTGCTGGCGGGCACGCAGGCAGCGCCACAACAGGCGCCGCCGCTTGAGACGCAACCGATAGCGCGCGACCCAGCTCTGCCCAGAGGTCAGAGTATGGCTGCGCCCGCCTGTCATCTCAGGCCTCGTAATGGCCCATCTGGTGCCATTTCCAGGCATCCTCGATCATCACCTCCAGACGAGAACGGCGCGGCTCCCACCCCAGATCGGTGATGGCACGGGTCGAACCCGATACCAGTTTGGTGCAATCTCCGGCCCGGCGCGGACCTTCGTTGCAGGACACTGCGCGGCCCGTCACGGCCTCGGCCTTGTCCATGACCTCACGCACCGAAAACCCGGACCCCGTGCCCAGATTGAAGATCTGCGATCCCTTTTCAGCCTCCAGCCATTTGAGACCCAGCACATGCGCATCCACCAGATCGCAAACATGCACATAATCGCGAATGCAGGTGCCATCGGGGGTGTCGTAATCGATGCCGAAAATGGTCAGGGCATCGCGTTTGCCATCAATGGCATCCAGCACCAGTGGCACCAGATGGGTTTCGGGGCGGTGGAACTCGCCCACTTCGGCTTCTGGGTCCGCGCCTGCCACGTTGAAATAGCGGAAAATCACCGAGCGCAGCCCGTCAGAGGCGCCAAAATCCTTGAGAATATCCTCAACCGCGCGCTTGGAGGCGCCATAGGCGTTCAGCGGCAACTGTGGGGTATTTTCGTCGAGCACCACGTTGTCATGCTCTCCATAGGTGGCGCAGGTGGAGGAAAACACAAAGTCCAGACATCCCGCCGCCACGGCGGCCTCAATCAAGTTAAGCGACCCGCCGGTATTGTTGGCCCAATAACGCCCCGGTTCGCTCATCGCTTCGCCGACCTGGCTCAGCGCCGCAAAGTGCATAACCGCCACTGGCTTATACTTGGCAAAGACCTCATCCAGCCGGGCACGATCCTGCAAATCCCCCTGTTCAAAGGGGCCAAATTTCACCGCATCCTTCCAGCCTGTCACCAGATTATCAAAGGTCACAGGGCTATAGCCCGCCGCCCTGAGCGCCTTGCAGGCGTGTGATCCGATATATCCGGCACCGCCGGTCACAAGAACAGTCTTCACGTCAGTATTGCCTTTTCAAAGGTCCCAAACTTCAGCGGCCCCACCCGTGCGGCAGGGCCATGGTCGATTTACTCGGCGGCCTGGTCCATCTGGGTGATCTTGTGGAGGTGCTGCATCAGATCCTCGCGCAGCTCGGGGCGCGACAGGGCAAAGGAGACCGTCGCCTGCAGGAACCCCGCCTTGGAGCCGCAGTCAAAGCGTTCGCCCTCAAAGCGGAAGCCATGGGTCGGCACCTGGGCGGCAATATCCTCGGCGATGGCATCGGTGAGCTGGATCTCGCCACCGGCGCCCGATTTCATCTTGTTGAGATTGCGCAGCACCGAAGGCGACAGAATATAGCGGCCGATCACCGCCAGGTTCGAGGGCGCCTCAGCCGGTTTGGGCTTTTCCACCATGCCCCGGGCGGCAACCACCGCGCCAGAGGTCTCGGCCCCGTCGCAGGGATCCAGAACCCCATAAGAGGCGGTCTGCGCGGGGGAAACCTCCATGGTGGCGACCATATTGCCACCGGTTTCTGCATAGGCTTCAACCATCTGTTGCAGGCAGGGTTTTTCCGCGGCAATGACATCATCGGGCAGGATCACCGCGAAGGGTTCATTGGCGATCAGACGGCGGGCGCACCAGACCGCATGGCCCAGCCCCAGGGCCTTGTGCTGGCGGATATAGGCGATGGCGCCGCTGTCCATGCAGGTGTTCTTGAGGATCTCCAGCAGATCATCCTTGCCCTTTTTGCGCAGCTCCTGTTCCAGCACCGGGGCGTGATCAAAGTAATCCTCCAGGGCGCCCTTGCCACGGGAGGTGACAAAGATGAATTCCTTGATGCCCGCCGCGCGGGCCTCGTCGATGGCGTATTGCACCAGGGGGCGATCCACCAGGGTCATGATTTCCTTGGGCACCGATTTGGTGGCGGGCAGGAACCGGGTGCCAAGACCCGCAACCGGGAATATCGCTTTTGTTACTTTTTTGCGCATCAAATTTCTCACTCATCTACGTCCAAGGCTAACGCGCTTTGCATGAAGGCTGTTACCTGGATTTCTTGCTCGTTTGTCCGTCCCCTCTTTTGGGGGCCTGCATGGGCTCAGCTGCCCCGACGGCGTCACCTAGCGACGCCCCCGCAGATTACTTTAACCACAAATTGGGCAAATTTCATGACCCAGCTCAACTCTGTACTTTAGATTTGCAGAATAGCGACTGCGCCTAATAGGGGAATTTTGCTTAATTTTTGCCCATTTTTACCATCATTGCCTCAATACGCGCCACATCTTCGGGGTTGTTCAGCTCCCAGAATTCCCGGCCACGCGCCTCCACCTGAACGCAAAGTATCTTGCGGTTGTTTTCCAGAAACCGCAATTGCTCTAAACCCTCTAGCTGCTCCAGCGGACCAACTGGCCAGCTCGGGTAGTCAGCCAGCGCATCAGGCCGATAAGCATACACCCCAACATGATGATAAACTGGCGTCGGCGCCGCGCCCTCAAAGTGCTCGGCGCAGAAGGGGATAACCTCTTTGGAGAAATAGAGCCCGCTGTGATCGCGGCCAAAAACCGCTGTGGTGCCGCCAACGCGCCCCGCTGCGCGATCGGCCAGCAGACTGTTGAGCGTCTCCCCATCGCATTGCAGCACCGGTGTTGCCAGCCCCATGTCGGGGGCGGCACGCAGCCCCGCCACCAGATCTTCGATGAACCAATGGGGCGTCAAAGGCGCGTCCCCTTGCAGGTTCACCACCACCTCATAGCCACCACCCAGCGCCGCATGGGCCTCGGCGCAGCGTTCGGTGCCGTTGGCACAGCTCTGCGAGGTCATCACAACTTCGGCGCCAAACCCCCGGGCTGCGGTCTGAATGCGATCATCATCAGTCGCCACAACCACCCGATCAACCCCCTGCACGGCGCAGGCCGCGCGCCAGGAGCGTTCAATCAAGGTGAGCTTATCTCCATTGGCGCCGGTCAGCTCGACAAGCGGTTTGCCGGGGTAACGGCTGGAGGCATAGCGGGCGGGAATAACGATCAGTACAGACATCAGGCTTCTTTCAACTCAACATCAGGTGCATGGGCAATAAAGAAGGGGTTGGCATAGTCTTCCTTGCCATAGAGCAGCGGCGAATGATCGTCAAAGCGGACCACTTTGCCACCGGCCCCAGACAGCACCGCATGGCCGGCTGCGGTGTCCCATTCCATAGTGCGACCAACGCGGGGGTAGATATCCGCCTCGCCGGTGGCCACCAGACAGAATTTCAACGAAGAACCTGCGCTTTTGCTGTCCTTGACGGCGTATTTATTGATGTAGTCCTCGGTCGCTTGGTCGCGGTGTGATTTGGAGGCCACAACCATCAACGCGGCATTGTCACTTTTGGCAACCCGGATGGGGCGCGTCTCGCCCATCACGGCCGGATCAAAGGCGCCGGTTTCTTCCACAGCGGACCCATCCGCCAGAGTAAAGAACATGCGGTTCTTGGCCGGGGCATAGACCACACCGCGGGTGGGCATGCCCTTTTCGACCAGAGCGATATTCACGGTGAAATCGCCGCGCCGGTGGATGAATTCCTTGGTTCCGTCCAGGGGATCCACGATCAGGAAAGTATCACCGCGTGCCTTGTGCGATTCGGATTGCTCTTCGGTGACCAGCATCACATCGGGGAATGCACTGCGCAGCCCCGCCGAGATCAGAGCATCCGCAGCCTCATCCGCAGCCGTTACCGGGCTGTCGTCAGACTTTACCTTCACCTCGAACTCATCGGAGTTGTAGATTTCCATGATCTTGTTGCCGGCCTCGATCGCCAGGCGGCGGATCACTGGGATAAGCTCTTCGTAGGTCACACAAGCGCTCCTTGCTCGAAAGGGTTAATTGAAAATTTGCCTCCGCCCCCTTATGCTGACTCGCAGGTGGATCATCAAGAAGTCCCTT
Organism: Pseudophaeobacter sp. TrK17; assembly: GCF_042192375.1. Classification (NCBI taxonomy): domain Bacteria; kingdom Pseudomonadati; phylum Pseudomonadota; class Alphaproteobacteria; order Rhodobacterales; family Roseobacteraceae; genus Pseudophaeobacter; species Pseudophaeobacter sp. TrK17. The sequence continues at coordinate 4,231,216 of NZ_CP071700.1, read as the reverse complement.
GGAATATCGGTCAGCTCTTTTGGCCCCCATACAGATCGCAGGCAAAATGTTTCAGATCCGTCCAAAGACGACAGGAATTTTCAGCGCCATCTCACTCTTTGAGGTGGTGTTTCATTCTGTCGTGCGCAGTGTCCGTTCAAAACACAATAATGCGCTCATCGCTTTGGGAATGAATATTATGCAGGCGGTGATGTTTGTCGCTGTCTTCTACTTTATGTTCTCGGTGCTGGGGATGCGCGGGTCTGCTATTCGGGGCGACTTCCTGCTCTATGTGATGTCGGGTATCTTTCTGTTCCTGACCCATACCAAAACCGTTGGTGCCGTTGCCGGCGCCGAAGGCCCTGCCAGCCCGATGATGCAACACGCGCCAATGAATACAATGGTGGCGATTCTCTCGGCAGCGCTTGGCTCGCTTTACATCCAGACGGTGTCGCTGTTTCTGATCCTGTTTGTCTACCATGTGGCCTTTACCCCGCTGGAGATCGAACAGCCCATTCAGGCCTACGGCATGATCCTGCTGTCCTGGGTCACCGGGGCCTCTGTTGGCCTGGTGTTTCTGGTACTGAAACCCTGGGCGCCTGGCGTAGTGGGCATCATGACCACCATCTATCAACGTGCCAATATGATCGCTTCGGGCAAGATGTTCCTGGCCAATACCCTGCCCAGTTTCATGTTGGCGATGTTTGACTGGAACCCGCTGTTTCACTGTATTGATCAGGCGCGGGGCTTTGTTTTTATCAACTACAACCCCCATTACAGCAACTGGGAATACGCCGCCTGGGTGGCGCTGATCCTGGTGGTGGTTGGCCTGATGGGAGAGTTCTATACCCGTCGGCATGTCTCGATCAGCTGGAGCGCGCGGCGATGAGGCAAAGTCTGGCTGCCGTCCTCTTTGGATTGACCTGCCTGACTTTTCCCGTCGCAGCGCAAGATCTCCCGGCGCTGTTTCACGTCGTCGATGTGTCTGAGAATGACGTTTTGAACATACGCTCAACTGCATCCGCAAAATCGCAGATCATTGGCTTCTTCGCTCCCGCTGAAGATCAAATCGAGGTCATAACCCAAGATGAGACCGGAAACTGGGGGCTGGTGAATGTTGGTGAAACCTCAGGCTGGGTCTCCATGCGTTTTCTCACCGCTTCACAACCAAACAATCACGGCCCCAGCTGTTTTGGCACCGAACCGTTCTGGTCAGCCCGTGCCCTCTCGCAATATCAAGGCCGAACGCTGACCTTTTCGCTGCTCGGAGGTCCAAAAGAGACGGTTCCGCTGATCGAGCGTCGCTCGCGCAACAATCAAATGCGCGAAAGCGGCAGCTTCACTGGGCAGTCGCTTTCCGGTCACTACGTAATCTCACGTCAGGTCTGTTCAGACGGGATGTCGGACAGGGTGTTTGGCCTGACGGCCGATTTCTTGATCAACCAGAATGGTGAATGGACCCAGTACTCGGGCTGTTGCTCGCTAAGTTCTAACTAGGTTACCACCCGCAGGGTCAGGTTTATGCGCCCGCCCTTGGGCAGCAGTCGCGATGATTGGAACCGGATCCGGTCCACCCCGTGATAGGCAAGCCGCGCCGCGCCACCCATCACCACCACATCGCCAGAATTGAGCCAGATACTATCCGTTTTGCCGCCGCGCCGGGTGTCACCCATCCGAAACAGCCCATCGTCCCCCAGGCTGACCGACACCACGGGAAAAGAAAAATCCGCCTCATCCTTGTCCTGGTGCAGCCCCATCTTGGCATCCGGGCCAAAATAATTCAGCAGACAGGACTCCGGTTGCCGCTGCAAACCCGTAACCCCATGCCAAAGCTCCAGCAGCCTGTCAGGGATCGCAGGCCAGCCCATGCCCTTGGGGTGATTTTCGACGTAGCGATAGCCGGTCTCATCTGCAATCCAGCCGAATTTTCCTGCCGATGTCATACGCACCGACAATTTTCTTCCCCCCGGCGCGGTAGGAGAGAACAGCGGGGCAGTCCGTAAAATCGGGCGCAGGACCTCAATCAGGGCGCGCTGAGAGGCGAGATCCAGATAGCCCTTGTGGATTTCAAACCCACGCAATCGCAACAAGCTCATGCCGATTATTCCATTCTTAACTACATCACATGCAAAAAAGCGCACTGAATCGCATTTCTCGGTGCGTTCTGGCGCTTGCAGGGTCAATTTCTGCTCCCTATATACGCCGTGACGCAGTGAGGTGCAGACCCCGCTGCAACAAAATCGGGGCCTGGATGCCACAACGGGTTCAGGCCGCGGGTAATCGCCTTAGTAAGTAAAGGGATCAAAATGAGCAAAGTTATCGGGATTGACCTCGGAACCACCAACTCTTGTATTGCTATCATGGATGGCTCGCAGCCGCGCGTTATTGAAAACGCCGAAGGCGCACGCACCACACCATCGATCGTCGCCTTCACCGACGACGAGCGTCTGGTTGGTCAGGCCGCCAAACGCCAGGCCGTCACCAACCCGGACAACACCGTCTTTGGCGTCAAGCGCCTGATCGGCCGCCGGTTTGACGATGCAGACCTCGCAAAAGACAAAAAGAACCTGCCGTTTGAATTGATCAGCGGTGGCAATGGCGATGCATGGGTAAAAGCCAAGGATGAGAAATACTCTCCTTCGCAGATCTCCGCCTTCATCCTCGGCAAGATGAAAGAAACCGCAGAATCCTACCTGGGCGAAGACGTAACCCAGGCAGTGATCACGGTTCCTGCCTATTTCAACGACGCCCAGCGTCAGGCCACCAAAGACGCCGGCAAAATTGCTGGCCTCGAAGTGCTGCGCATCATCAACGAGCCAACAGCCGCCGCGCTGGCCTATGGTCTCGACAAGGAAGAAACCCAGACCATCGCGGTTTATGACCTTGGTGGTGGTACCTTCGACGTGACCATCCTGGAAATCGACGACGGCTTGTTCGAAGTGAAATCGACCAACGGCGACACCTTCCTCGGCGGTGAAGACTTTGACATGCGCATCGTCAACTACCTGGCGGGTGAGTTCAAAAAAGAACACGGCGTTGATCTGACCAAAGACAAAATGGCCCTGCAGCGTCTGAAAGAAGCCGCTGAAAAAGCCAAGATCGAACTGTCGTCTTCCAGCCAGACAGAAATCAACCAGCCGTTCATCTCAATGGATCCCTCCTCGGGTCAGCCGCTGCACATGGTCATGAAACTGACCCGTGCCAAGCTGGAATCGCTGGTCAACGACCTGATCAAAGCCTCGATGAAACCCTGCGCTGCCGCTCTGAAAGACGCTGGCCTGTCGGCCTCTGACATCGACGAGGTTGTTCTGGTTGGTGGTATGACCCGGATGCCAAAAGTGATCGAAGAGGTCACCAAATTCTTTGGCAAAGAGCCCCACAAGGGTGTGAACCCTGACGAAGTGGTTGCCATGGGTGCCGCCATTCAGGCCGGCGTTCTGCAGGGCGATGTCAAAGACGTTGTTCTGCTCGACGTGACGCCTCTGTCGCTGGGTATCGAAACCCTGGGCGGTGTTTTCACCCGCCTGATCGACCGCAACACCACCATCCCGACCAAAAAGTCTCAGGTCTTCTCGACCGCCGAAGACAACCAGTCGGCTGTGACCATCCGGGTTTTCCAGGGTGAGCGCGAAATGGCGGCGGACAACAAAATGCTGGGTCAATTCAATCTCGAAGAGATCCCACCAGCGCCCCGTGGCCTGCCACAGATCGAAGTGACCTTTGACATCGACGCCAACGGCATCGTTTCGGTTTCGGCCAAAGACAAAGGCACCGGCAAAGAGCAGGTTATCACCATCCAGGCTTCTGGTGGTCTGTCCGACGCCGACATCGACCAGATGGTCAAGGACGCGGAAGACAACGCCGAGGCGGACAAAGAGCGTCGCGAGCTGATCGAAGCGCGGAACCAGGCCGAAAGCCTGATCCACTCGACCGAAAAGCACGTCGAAGAGCATGGCGACAAGGTGGATCCCTCCACTGTCGAAGCCATCGAGCTGGCTCTGGCCGCGCTGCGGGATGATCTGGAAGGGGACGACGCCAGCGCCGAAAAGATCAAGGCAGGCATCCAGAACGTCACTGAGGCCTCCATGCGTCTGGGTGAAGCCATCTACAAGGCTGCTCAGGAAGACGCGGGCGACGAGCCTTCTGCCGCTGACGACAGTGCCGCTCCTGGTGATGACGACATTGTCGACGCCGAATTCGAAGATCTGGACGGCGACAAGCGCTAAGGTCTGAACTACTTGGCCGCAACGGGCCGGTCCGACCACGGACCGGCTCGTTGTCGTTGAGGCAGCAGGGGTAAACCGATGTCGAAACGCGATTATTACGATATTCTCGGTGTGGCCAAAGGCGCCAGCGCTGATGAAATCAAAAAAGGCTTTCGCAAGAAGGCCAAAGAGCTGCACCCGGACAGCAACAGCGATAACCCGGATGCAGAAGCACAGTTCAAAGAGGCCAACGAGGCCTATGACGTCCTGAAAAACGCCGAGAAGAAGGCCGCATATGACCGCTTTGGTCATGCTGCCTTTGAAAACGGCATGGGCAGCGGCGGCGGTCGTGGACCCGGCGGTCCCGGTGGCGGCAACGGGGACTTCTCCTCGGCCTTCTCCGATGTCTTTGACGATCTGTTTGGGGACTTCATGGGCGGCCGTGGTCAGGCCGGCGGTGGGCGTCAGCGCGCCTCTCGTGGGGCTGATCTGCGCTATAACCTGCGCGTCTCTCTGGAAGAGGCCTTCTCTGGGCTGCACAAGACCATCAAGGTGCCCACGTCGGTCTCTTGTACCTCTTGTGACGGCTCCGGTGCTGAAGGTGGCGTAGAGCCCACCACCTGCCCTACCTGTTCCGGTATGGGCAAGGTGCGCGCGCAACAGGGCTTCTTTACCGTGGAACGCAGCTGCCCGACCTGTTCCGGTCTGGGCCAGATCATCAAGAACCCGTGTAAAACCTGCCACGGTCATGGCCGGATCGAAAAGGACCGCTCTCTGTCGGTGAACATCCCCGCAGGCGTGGAAACCGGCACCCGCATTCGCCTGGCTGGCGAAGGCGAAGCTGGCCTGCGTGGTGGTCCTCCGGGTGATCTCTACATCTTTGTCGAGGTCTCCGCCCATGATCTGTTCGAGCGCGACGGCAACAATCTCTATTGCCGGGTGCCCGTCTCCATGGCCAAGGCCGCGCTTGGGGGCGCCATCGAGGTGCCCACCATCGACGGTGGCCGGGGCCGCGTGCAGATCCCCGAGGGCAGCCAGTCTGGCCGCCAGATGCGTCTGCGCAGCAAGGGCATGCCCGCCCTGCGTGGCGGCGGCGTTGGCGACATGTTCATCGAACTGGCGGTGGAAACACCCGTCAGCCTGACCGCTCGCCAAAAGGAAATCCTGCGCGAATTCGAGGACCTGTCGGAAGACACCACCAACCCCGAATCCCGCAGCTTCTTTTCCTCGGTCAAGGGCTTCTGGGACGGTATGAAAGGGTGATGTGAGCCTCGCTCACCCCCTCAAAACCAAAACATCACCATTAAAAGCGCTCCTTTGGGGGCGCTTTTCTTTTGCGGCCTGCCTCTCACCGCCTAGCCTTGCCCCCGCTCCAGACCAGCAGCAGAGGGCTCCAGATGGCACATGGCAAGGCAGGCAGCACTGGCACCCTGCCGCTGTTCGCAAACGAGGCTCTGACGACGCAGGAGGCCCCGGCTCCAGCGCCACTAACGGCCGGGCGCCTGCCCTCTTACATCAAGGACCACCGCATACGCCTGCGGCAACGGTTCCGCGAAGGCGGGGCTGCAGCGATGCCGGACTATGAGCTGCTGGAGCTGGTTCTGTTTCGCGCCCTGCCGCGCCAGGATGTGAAACCGCTGGCGCATCAGCTGCTGAAACAGTTTGGCGACTTTGCCCGCGTTGTCAGCGCCCGGCCGGAACGGCTGGCCCAGGTCAAAGGTGTCGGCGAGGCGCTGATCACTGACCTCAAGGTGCTGGAGGCCGCCGCTCAGCGTATGGTCCGCGCCCGGGTGATGCAGCGGCAGGTGATTTCCAGCTGGGACGCTTTGCTGGACTATTGCCACACCGCTATGGCTCACCGCAGTACGGAACATTTCCGAGTGCTGTTTCTGGATCGCAAAAACTGTCTGATCGCGGATGAGGAACAGGCCCGCGGCACCGTTGATCATGTGCCGGTCTACCCCCGTGAGGTGGCCAAGCGGGCGCTGGACCTGAACGCCAGCGCGCTCATTTTAGTGCACAACCATCCTTCTGGCGATCCGACGCCCTCTGCCAGTGACATCGACATGACCGAGCGAATCAATCAGGCGCTCACTCCGCTGGGGATCACCCTGCATGACCATCTGATCATTGGCAGTAATGCTGAACTCAGTTTCCGTGCAGAAGGTCTGTTGTTGTAACCGCCACGGTGGCCAGGGGCGCCAACTGCGCCGCGTCAGCGGCGCCGGGCCCAAAGCGCTTTGTCTCATCTGTGATGAGAGGCCAAAAGCTGCGGGAGCCCCCCTTTGACGGCGCAACACAGCGGCCTGAGGACTGGGCAAGCGAGCCTCGGCTTACTGCACCCAGACCTCGACCCGGCGGTTGACCTGGCGGCCCCAGCCACTGTCATCGCAGGCCATGGGCAGCGCCTCACCAAAGGCATCCACCTGCACCGACACCCGCGCGACGCTGCCTGGCTCCGCCGTGGCCAGCACCGCATCACGCACACTCTCCGCCCGCTTTAACGCAATACTCCGGTTGCCGGCCGCCGCCCCGTCCCCATCCGAGAACCCTACAAAATTAAGCACCTTACCGTCGTAAAGCCCGGTTTCCAGCGCCCGGGCCAATTGTTCCACGTTGCTGCGAGACTGCGCATCCGGGCGGGCGGACCCTGCCTCAAAGCGAAAAGAGGTGGTCAGACGGCGAAACCCGGTCAATCTGCGCACCAGTCGTTGCAATTCTGCCAGTTCCACCTCGGGTCCGGCCGCCAAAATCGCATTGCTTAACCGATCCCCTTGGGCGTTCATCGAAATATGCTCAGGCGCCTGATCGACAAATCCGGCCCGTCTGATCACGATCTGTGCCCCTGGGCCGCGCACATAGGCAAGAAAGTCCCGCGCGACCTTGGCCAGACGGCGTTGCGGCAGATATAAAAACATCGGCGCCGTCAGCGGGTAGTCTTCGGTTTTGATCCCACGCCGATTGGCCCGAAGCGAAAACCCGCAGCCCCCTGTCAGGGTCAACATCCGGGTAGAGCCGACGTTGGAAAAACTGCTGATGCCAATTGCAAAGGGATCGGTCGCAACCCTCCGCACCAGGGCCGCGCCGCGCTCGTGATATCGCAGATCCTGCGTCAGCTGCACCCCTGACGCGGCCAAAACCCGATCTGCAAAGCCCTGGGTCAATCCAGAGTTCGCCAGGGGCATATGCACGGAAATCGGCGCATCCGGTCCACCCAGCGTCTGCCAATTGGTGATTGCGCCGGAAAACACTGCCGCCAGATCCGGGATCGATATCCGCGTGACCGGGTTCTCGGGCGAGACCACCGGTACCATGGCATCCAGCGCCACAATCCGGCTGCGTTGAGCCACCGTCATATCCCCCAGCCCAGCGGCACGGGCCAGTGTTTGTTCCGTGGGGCGCATTTCACGCAGGGCCATCACGATATCGGCCTGCTGTGCGATCAAATCGGCAAAACCCACATCGGTGGTGCTGACCAGAAAGGAAAACCGCGCCACAGGACGCCCCTCACGCTGGACCAGAAGATATTCGAAATTGCCGTCAGGCAGGGATTCGCGTTGGGTTTTATAGCCATTGCGCAGGGCAAAACCTTCGATCAAGGCCGGCAAAAGAACCTCTGCCATCTGCGCCGAACCGGACAGGGTAACCTCGGCGACAAAATCCGACAGGCTGGGACAGCCTGGCCCTTCGCAACTGACCCCTGATCCATCAAGCGTCAACTCTCCAAACTTGGTCTCGACCCGATAGAATTCTCCATCGAATCCCAAAAGATTGCCGCTGATCTCAACCACGCCATCGGGGGACGACAGGGTGACATCCTGCGCCCGTCCACTGTGCGCAGTGACAAAAAGGAGAAGTGCGGCGCAAACCGCCGCACGAAAATTGACCATGTGAAGTCCTGAATTAGCTGCAGATTATCTTGCAGCGATTTTCAGGTTTTCTACCAGATTATTCAACACCAGAAAGTCACCAGTCGCCGTGCAATCTGGCATGTTGAGAACCAGATCCCGCGTTTGAACCCGTCCGGCGACAACCCGCAGGCTCTGCGCTGCGATTTCGCGGCCACAATTTATTTCGGTGATCTCTGCCTCGATACTGATTTCGATGACACCCGCTTGTGCGGCGGGCGCGCCCGTATCTCTTTGAAAGCTATAAATCTCTGCCAGACGCGGCACCAGTTGAGCGGCATCGCCTAGCTGAACCATCTTGCCAGCGGAGGCCTGATTGGGATCAGCCCCATGCCAGACATGACCGTTTTCGCCGTATTGCGCCCCGAACTCGCGGGCATGTATTTCGAAGCCGCTGTTGCCGCTCCATTGCACCATAACCCGGTCGACCTCTGCCATATCCGGCACCGCCACCTGCACTACCGCACCCAAAGGCGCCGGGTCTGCATCCGTCGCAAGACTGGCAGGCTCAATAATAAAGGTGGCCGTTCTGGACAGCGCTGGGATCACCAGATCCAACAACCCGTCCGGTCCAAGTGTTTCTGTGACCATCATGCCCTGATGGTGCAGGGTAATCCGTTCATTACCCCGGCAAGGCGCGGCGATTTTCAGCGCCACCAAGGCGCCAGGAAGAGCGGTAGCACCTGCTGTCACACCGCAGGCTGCAACCCGCAACTGACGGCCCCCTGTCGGTTGTTCCGAAGCGGTGGTTTCATCTGCATCCGCAAGATCAGGGTTCGCAGACGTCAGGGTAATTTTTTCGATGGAAATCGGTTTGGCCAACGCTGGTTCCTGCGGCAACTGCTGTCCAGCCAGATCAGAATCGCCGCCCGAACCCGCAGGCGCAACGGTGGAAGGCTGCATAAAGAAGCCAATCCCCAAGGCACAGGCCGCCGTGGCCGCGCTGATCAGAAGTATGCGTTTGTTCAGCATTTCAACTCTCCAACGCCCGATCAATAAACCTAATTCGGGCCTTTAGATCTGACCCGCAAAAGGAGGCCGGTTTATGGCCACCCGTTGATATGATTTGGGCATTTATCCTCAGTTTGACCAAATAGGGCGCAGCGATCTGCCACGCCGTTTTGGTGAACTCGGGATTAGAGCTAGCCAAAAAGAATTAACCCCGACCAAAGGCCGGGGCTATTTATGATTAGTTTATGATGTATCCCACCGGGCCCAGGGTCAGGTCAGGCGTCCGTGGCAATGTTTGAACTTTTTACCCGATCCGCAGGGACATTTGTCATTGCGCGACGGGTTGCCCCAGGTCGACGGGTCATCCTCAACAAATCCGGGCGCCGCATCCTCTGGGTTGGTTTCTGGTGTTGCAGCAGCCCCACCCAACGCCATTTGCTGCATGGCAGCCTGACGTGCGGCCATTTCAGCCAACATCTTCTGCTGCTCTTCATCGGTCATTGGACGCACCCGGCTCAGCTGCTGGGTCACATCTTCGCGCAGCGAATCGAGCATGGTTTCAAACAGCTGGAAGCTCTCGTTTTTATACTCGTTCAGCGGATCACGCTGCGCATAGCCGCGGAAGCTCACGACCGAGCGCAAATGTTCCAGCGTCAACAGATGTTCACGCCATTTGGCATCAATGGTCTGCAGCAGCACCTGTTTTTCGATGTTGCGCATGCTTTCCGGACCAAAGGCTGTGGTCTTTTCCTGCATCATCTGGTCAGCGGCTTCGGCCAGGCGTTCCGACATTTGCTCATCGTCGACGCCCTCTTCGGCGGCCCAGTCAGCTACCGGCGCATCCATGCTCAGCTTTTCCAAAACAGCGGCATGCAGGCCCTCAATGTCCCACTGCTCAGCATAGGTTTTGGGCGGCATATAGGTGTCGATCAACTCTTCGATCACTTCATGGCGCATATCGCCGACGATTTCAGACAGGTCTTCGGCTGCCATGATTTCACGACGCTGACCAAAGATCACCTTACGCTGGTCATTCATCACATCGTCAAATTTGAGCACGTTCTTACGCATGTCAAAGTTACGACCCTCGACCTTGGCCTGGGCGCGTTCCAGCGATTTGTTCACCCAGGGGTGAATGATCGCTTCACCTTCCTTCATGCCAAGGCTCGACAGAACCTTATCCAGCCGCTCAGAGCCAAAGATCCGCATCAGATCGTCTTCGAGACTGAGATAGAAACAGGTGCGCCCCGGATCCCCCTGGCGACCAGAACGGCCGCGCAGCTGATTGTCGATCCGGCGGCTTTCGTGACGTTCAGAGGCCATCACACAAAGGCCGCCCGCCTCCAGAACCTTTTTCTTTTCTTCGGCGTGCTTGGCTTCTTCCTCAGCCCGCAGAGCGACAGGATCCGCATCCGGGTTGGCCTCAAGCGCTGCCATCACGATCATATCGACATTGCCGCCCAGCTGAATATCAGTCCCCCGGCCCGCCATATTGGTGGCAATGGTTACCGCGTTGAGCCGACCCGCATCCGCAACGATCTGGGCTTCCTGCTCGTGGTGACGGGCGTTCAGCACGTTATGTTTGATGCCCTCTTTCTGCAGCATCATGCTCAGCAGTTCGGATTTCTCGATTGAGGTGGTCCCCAACAACACCGGCTGGCCTTTGGCATGGGCGGTCTTGGCCTCATCCACCATGGCCTGGAACTTTTCAGCCGCCGTTCGGTAGACCCGATCGTCCTCGTCAACCCGTGCGATGGGTTTGTTTGTCGGCACTTCAACCACGCCCAGGCCATAGATTTCGGCAAATTCCTCGGCTTCGGTCAGGGCCGTGCCGGTCATGCCGGACAGCTTGTCATAAAGGCGGAAGTAGTTCTGGAAGGTGACAGAGGCCAGCGTGGTGTTCTCCGGCTGGATATTGACCTCCTCCTTGGCCTCGATCGCCTGATGCAGCCCCTCAGAGAGACGGCGCCCCGCCATCATCCGTCCGGTGAATTCATCAATCAGCACCACCTCGCCATCGCGCACGATGTAATCCTTGTCCCGCTGGAACAGCTTATGTGCCCGCAGAGCCGAATTCACATGGTGCACCACAGTGGTGCTTTCAGGGTCATACAATGAGGCCTCTGCCTCCAGCAGGCCGTGCTCGCGCAGGGTCTGTTCCAGAAAATCATTGCCCTCTTCGGTGAAGGTTACACCACGGGTTTTTTCATCAATTTCGTAGTGTTCTTCCGACAAAAGAGGGATCATCTTGTCGATGGTAATATAGAGCTCGGAACGATCTTCTGCCGGGCCAGAGATAATCAGCGGTGTCCGCGCTTCGTCGATCAGGATCGAATCGACCTCATCCACGATGGCAAAGTTGTGCTGCTTTTGGAAAACTTGATCCAGGCTGGGCTTCATGTTGTCGCGCAGATAGTCAAAGCCAAGTTCGTTATTGGTGGCATAGGTGACATCGCAACCATAGGCCGCCATCTTTTCTTCATCAGGCTGCCCCGACCAGATCACACCTGTTGTCATGCCAAGCGCATCAAAGACCTTGCTCATCCATTCGGAGTCACGTTTGGCCAGGTATTCGTTCACCGTCACCACATGCACGCCACGTCCGGTCAGCGCATTCAGATAGGCCGGGAGGGTCGCCACAAGGGTTTTCCCCTCGCCGGTCTTCATCTCGGAGATGTTCCCCTGATGCAGGAAAATACCGCCCATCAGCTGGGTATCAAAGGCCCGCAAGCCCAGGGCCCGGCGTGCACCTTCGCGTGCATTGGCAAAGGCTTCTGGCAACAGCGCATCCAGTGACTCGCCCTCCAGAGCCCGCTTGCGCAGCTCAACGGTTTTGTCTTTGAGACCCTCGTCGCTGAGTTTCTCGAACGTGTCTTCCAGCGCATTGATTTGAGCAACCAATGGCCGTGTCGCCTTGATTTTACGGTCATTCGGTGTCCCGAAAACCTTTTTGGCGAGTGTTCCGATACCCAGCATGTGTTCTCCAACGATCCTCTTGGTGGCCCTGATGTCAGGCAGGCTTGCCCGTCGTGGTCGCAACCCATAAACAATAGTGGAAACGACGGTCCGGCCCCGGGCCTCTTTTGGGATGTAAGGGGCAGGAAAATAAGTGTCAACGCCGCGCCCCTTTGCGGCCCGGGAATAGGAAGAATTCAATGCGTAAAGGTCTCACTTTTTTGCAAGGTACAGCAGTGGCTCTATTTATGGCCCTGCCCCTGCCTGCATTGGCCGCGCCACATGCCAATACCGTGATTGCAACCGTCAACGGCGAAGAGATCACGCTGGGTCACATGATCATGGCCCGCGACAGTCTGCCAGAGCAGTACAAGCAATTGCCGGATGATGTGCTGTACAATGCCATCCTTGATCAGCTGGTGCAGCAAACCGCGCTAAAGCAGGAGCTGCACGGCGGTGTGCCCCATTATGTACAGCTGGCGGTTGAGAACGAACAACGCGCCCTGCTTGCCGCCAATGTCATCGAAACCGTGATGAACTCCGCGAGCAATGAAGAGGCTCTGCGTCAGGCCTATGAGGATAGATACTCGGATGGCGACGGCGGTGACGAATTCAACGCCGCGCATATTCTGGTTGAAACCCAGGAAGACGCGCTAGAGATCAAATCCGAGCTGGATACCGGAGCCGATTTTTCGATCATGGCAAAAGAACGCTCGACCGGACCCTCTGGCCCCAATGGCGGCGATCTGGGCTGGTTTACCAAGGGACGCATGGTGCCCGAATTCGAACAGGCCGTGCTGGAGCTGCGGGCCGGGGAAATCTCTGATCCCGTAGAGACCCAGTTTGGCTGGCACCTGATCCTGCTCAAAGAGCGGCGCAAGACCGCTGCCCCCGCCTTTGAAGAGGTCCGCGAAGCGCTTCAACAAGAACTGCAGAGTGCCGCTGTCGAGGCCCGCGTCAGCGACCTGACCGCTGCAGCAATCATAGAACGTCCTGAAATTGACGATCTCGACCCCGCGATTTTGCGCGATCTGAGCCTGGTAAGGAACTAATTATGGGCGATAGCCTCCCCCGTTCGCCTTTGGCGCCCTCCTCCTTTCCGCAACTGCCCGTGATCAAAGGCTTGCGTCTTTGCGCCGGGGCCGCCGGGGTGAAATACCAGGGCCGCAACGATGTGATGCTGGCGGTGATGGATCCCGGCACCACGGTTGCCGGCACGTTCACCCGCTCCAAAACCCGTTCGGCGCCGGTACGCGATTGTCAGGCAAAACTTGGCGGTGACAGTTCTGCCGGAGCTGCCATTCTGGTAAATTCTGGCAATTCCAACGCCTTTACCGGCCATTACGGCCAAACCTCGGTGGCAGAAATCTGTGCCGCAGTGGCTGACATCACCGGCCTGCCCGAGGCGCGTATCTTTACCGCCTCCACCGGTGTCATTGGCGAGCCCCTGCCCCATGACCGCATCATCGCCCAGATCAAAGATCTGAACGATGGCCTGGACGCGACGGCGCTGGAAGCCGCTGCAGAGGCGATCATGACCACCGACACCTTTGCAAAGGGGGCCTCGGCCGAGGTGACCATTGGTGGTGAAACCGTATCGATTGCCGGTATCGCCAAAGGCTCCGGTATGATCGCACCGGATATGGCCACCATTCTGGTTTATATCTTCACCGATGCACAACTGCCGCAAGCCGCCCTACAGGCCGAGCTCAGCCGTCTTTGTGACCGCAGTTTCAACTGCATCACTGTGGACAGTGACACCTCCACCTCGGACAGTCTGATGCTCTGTGCTACCGGTGCTTCCGGGGTTGATGTCTCTGACAGTGCTGAATTTTCCCAGGCGCTGGAAGCCGTGATGCTGGACCTGTCGCACCAGGTGGTCCGCGACGGCGAAGGCGCGACGAAATTTGTCGAGATCCAGATCACCGGTGCGGTGTCGGATGCTGAAGCAAAGACCCATGGGCTCTCCATTGCCAACTCACCGCTGGTGAAAACCGCAATTGCCGGCGAAGATCCCAATTGGGGTCGGGTGGTGATGGCTATTGGCAAATCCGGGGCCGAAGCTGACAGAGACCTGCTGTCGATCTCCTTTGGTGATGTTCTGGTGGCCGAAAAGGGCTGGGTTTCCCCAAATTACCGCGAAGAAGACGGCGCTGCCCAGATGACCCGCGATGAGATCACCATCAAGGTGGACCTGGGCCTGGGGGATGGAACCTGCACTGTCTGGACCTGCGATTTGACCCATCAATACATCACCATCAATGCGGATTACCGATCATGAAAACCGTTCTGGTGTCCGCTGTCGCGCTGATTGATATTGAAGGGCGGGTGCTGCTTGCGCAGCGCCCTGAAGGCAAATCCATGGCCGGTCTGTGGGAGTTTCCCGGCGGTAAGATCGAAACCGGCGAAACACCCGAAGCAGCCCTGATACGCGAATTGCAGGAGGAACTGGGCATCGACACCTGGTCTTCCTGCCTGGCGCCGCTGACCTTTGCCAGCCACAGCTATGAGACCTTTCACCTGCTGATGCCGCTGTTTGCCTGTCGCAAATGGGAGGGCATTCCTCAGGCCCGCGAGGGGCAAACCCTCAAATGGGTCCGTCCGCAGGATTTGCGCAGCTACCCCATGCCTGCCGCAGACATCCCGCTGATCCCCATTTTGCGCGACTGGCTGTAAACTGGCGCTAGAACGCAAAGCAAACAGGGCCTCTGCATCATCGCGTGCGGCCCTGTTTATGCGCTCCATGCAGCCTGTTTTGCACTAAACAGAGCAATCATGTGGGCCTTCATGCCAAGCGATCAGAAAATAACCGTCAAATGCCTGAAATTTTCTAGAAATGATTCGCACCGCGAATCACCGGAAACCTTTTGTTAACTATTTTGTCAGAAATTGGGCAGAACATTAACAAACCCACTCAAAATAGCGTTTATTCAAGGTCAACACAGACGACCAGAGGATCTCAAACGGCTCTATGTTCTCCCCAGGACGCCAACAAGAGATCCTCGGCAGGTTCATACAGGCAGTACCTATCGTGCAGTGCAGCTATAAGATCCTCAAGGATCACAACTTATCGCGCTGCTCTCGAAAGACCACCACTCACTCACAGAACCGGGGCAGCCATTGGCTGCCCCATCTGCGTTTTGACCTGGTTGCACGGGCGCACCGACATCCACAAAAACGCAGGCAGACAAAAACCAGTCTGCAAAAGAAAAAGCCCCGGCTGAACTGCCAGGGCTTTCTGTGTCTTAACTGATCAGGGATCAATCAAAGCGATTAGTCGAGGTTACGCTCAACTTCTTGACGCTCAAAGATCTCAATAACGTCATCAGCGCGGATATCTTCGTAGTTTTCAAAGGCCATGCCGCATTCCTGACCAGACTGCACTTCGGCAACCTCGTCCTTGAAACGCTTCAGGGTCTTCAGGGTGCCTTCGTGGATAACCACGTTGTCACGCAGCAGACGCACACCAGCAGACCGGCGGGCAACGCCTTCGGTAACCAGACAGCCGGCGACCTTGCCAACGTTGGAGACCTTAAAGACATCCTTGATCTGCGCGTAACCAATAAAGGTCTCTTTGATCTCGGCGCTGAGCAGACCAGAAGCGGCCTTTTTCACGTCGTCGACCAGATCGTAGATCACCGAATAATAGCGGATCTCAACGCCTTTTTGGTTGGCCGTGTTCCGCGCCGAGGTATTGGCCCGAACGTTAAAGCCCATGACAGGGGCGCCGGAGGCTTCGGCCAGGGCGATATCTGTCTCGGTGATGGCGCCAACGCCAGAGTGCAGAACCCGTACGCGAACTTCCTCGTTGCCGATCTTGTCCATCGCCTGAACGATGGCTTCGGCAGAGCCCTGCACGTCAGCTTTGACCAGAATGGGCAGCTCAGAGACGGTTTCGTCGTCCTTGGCCTTCTGCATCAACTGTTCCAGGGTTGTCGCAGCACCAGCAGCAGCGCGCTGGTCCTTGGCAGCCTGGGCGCGGTATTCAGCGATCTCACGGGCCTGTGCCTCGGTGTCGGTCACGTTCAACACGTCACCCGCTTCGGGTGTCCCATTGAGACCCAGAACCTCGACAGGAACCGAAGGACCGGCTTCCTGCACCCGCTCACCCTTGTCGTTGATCAGAGCACGGACCTTACCGTATTGCTCACCCACAACAAAGATATCACCCTGGCGCAGAGTACCGTTCTGAACCAGAACAGTGGCGACGGGGCCGCGGCCCACGTCCAGCTGAGCCTCGATCACGGCACCCTGGGCGGCACGATCGGGGTTGGCTTTCAGTTCCAGAATTTCGGACTGCAGCGCGATGGCTTCCAGCAGTTGATCCAGGCCCTGTCCCGTATGGGCAGACACCTCAACGTCCTGAACATCACCGGACATGGCTTCAACGATGACTTCGTGCTGCAACAAGTCTGTGCGCACCTTCATCGGATCTGCAGCGGGCTTGTCACATTTGTTGATCGCAACAATCATCGGCACTTCGGCTGCCTTGGCATGCGCAATCGCTTCGATGGTCTGCGGCATCACCGCGTCATCTGCAGCCACAACCAGAACCACGATATCCGTAACCTGCGCACCGCGCGACCGCATCGAGGTAAAGGCAGCGTGACCCGGCGTATCAAGGAAGCTCAGCACGGTGCCGCTTTCGGTAGTGACCTGATAGGCACCGATGTGCTGGGTGATGCCACCGGCCTCACCGGCCACAACGCGGGCGTTGCGGATGGCGTCTAGGATCGAGGTTTTACCGTGGTCAACGTGACCCATGATGGTGATCACAGGAGGACGCGATTTCAGGTCTTCTTCTTTATCTTTCACTTCGTTGATCACATCTTCGACGTCAGACGCCGAAACGCGGACAACCTTGTGGCCGAATTCTTCGATGATCAATTCCGCTGTATCGGCGTCGATGGTCTGGTTCTGTGTGACCATCATACCCATCTGCATCAGCGATTTCACAACCGCACCAACACGTTCTGACATCCGGTTTGCCAACTCAGAAACCAGGATCGCCTCGGGCAGCTGCACTTCGCGCAGAACCTTTTCGCGCTCGACCGTGCCACCCATCGCTTTTTGACGGGCGCGCTCTTGCTTACGCTTCATCGAGGCCATGGACCGGTGACGGTTGCCCGCACCCCCTGTGGCCTGACCCAGTGTCAGCTTGCCGGAACGACGGTTGTCGTCGCCAGTGCGCGCCTTGGCGCTGCGGCCACGCTCTTCACGTTCACGATCAGATTTGCGCGGTGTCTGCGCAGGCGCTGGCTTTGAGGCAGGGTTGTTGCGTGGCGCGGCGGCGCCAGCCCCAGCCGCAGGGGCTGCGGCCTTGGCTGCGGGCTCGGCAGAGCGTTTTGCAGCTTCTGCGGCCTCGCGCTTTTTGCGCTCTTCTTCTTCGGCCTTTTGACGGGCCTTTTCTTCCGCTTCGCGCTGTTCCCGTTCCTTGGCCTCAGCCTCGGCACGGCGACGGGCGCGCTCTTCTTCGCGGGCTTTTTCTTCCGCTTCGCGCTTGGCCGCGTCTTCAACTTCGCGGGCCTTTGCAGCCTGCAACGCCTTCAGGCGGCGGCTCATCTCTGCATCGGTAATCCCGGCAGGCCGACGCGAACCGTCGGTTGCAGGCGCGGCATTGCCGCCCTTGTTGCCACCCGGCTTGGGCACCACAACGCGTTTGCGTTTGGTTTCCACCACGACATTCTTGGTCCGCCCGTGGCTAAAGCTCTGTTTTACATTCCCAGGCCGGGAACCGCCGCCACGCAGACCCAAGGTCTTTTTGCCGTCACTATCGCTCATAAAGCTCTTTATCCTTCTGTGCGGCCGCTGCCGCCCACCATTTCACGCAAACCCTGCAACCGTTGCGCCTCGTCTACAACACGTTTGCTGAGTCCACCAGAGGCGAGCGCCGCATGTATCATAGTTTGACGCCCAAATGCCATCCCCAGCTCATCCGCAGTGAGACATCCAATGAAACTTCCCCGATGCGGGGTACTCAATTTCGATTTGCCGCGCCCTGATCCATCACTTGCCTGAATCAGAACTGTGGCATGCTCTTTACCTAGCCAATCCTTGACTTTTTCATATCCACCAACAGCCTGGCCAGATTTACGCGCCAGGCTCAGCAGATCAACCAACCGGCGTAGCGTCTGGCGCTCCACCTCATCTGCCAGACTATCCGGCAGCGTCACCGGAGCCTTGAATCCACGGGCAAAGAGTTTCTTCTTTACCGCCAGATCCAGCGCTTCGCGACTGGCTGTCACATAAACCCCACGTCCCGGCAGCTTGCCAAAGACATCGGGCACCACCTGAGACTCAGGCCCCATCACAAACCGAATCAGACCCTGCTTTGGCTGAGTCTCACCGGTCGCAATACATTTGCGTTCCGGACCATCGTCGTGATTTTTACTGGCGCCTGCGCGACCCATGCTGTCTCTCTCCTATCCGGAAACCCGAGGCTTACGCCTCGGCTTCCTCTTCGTCACCTTCGACGAGATCTTCTGCACCATCCTCGGCACCGATCAGATCATCAGGATCCACCCAGCCCAGCATGACACGCGCGGTCATAACCAGGTCCTGTGCCTCTTCCAGGCTCATGCCAAAGGGCTCCAGAATGCCGTCATCCTTGATCCGCTCACCGTTGTCGTTGGTCCAGCCACCGGCAAGTTCCCAATCGGCACAGGTGGCAAAATCTTCCAGCGTCTTGATGTCGTCCTTGGCCAGGGCTTCGATCATGACCGGGGTCAGGCCATCAAACTGGATCAGGCTGTCCTCGGCGCCCAGCGCGCGGGCCGCATCAATTGCTGCTTTTGCCTTGGCTTCCAAGTAGTCGCGGGCACGGGCCTGCAATTCCTCGGCAGTGCCTTCGTCAACACCGTCAATAACCGTCAGCTCGTCGAGCTCAACATAGGCAACTTCTTCCAGGTTGGTGAACCCTTCGGAGACCAGCAGCTGAGCAAAGAATTCGTCCAGATCCAGCGTTTCCATGAACAGGCCAGTGCGCGCTTCGAATTCCTTCTGGCGGCGGGCCGATTCTTCTTCTTCGGTCATGATGTCGATATCAAGCCCGGTCAGCTGCGAAGCCAGACGCACGTTCTGACCCCGGCGACCAATCGCCAGGCTCAGCTGCTCTTCGGGCACCACAACTTCGATCTTGCCGGCTTCTTCGTCCAGAACAACCTTGGAGACCTCGGCAGGCTGCAGCGCGTTCACCAGGAAGGTGGGTTGATCATCATTCCATGGAATGATGTCGATCTTCTCACCCTGCAGTTCGTTGACAACAGCCTGAACCCGGCTGCCGCGCATACCCACACAGGCACCAACCGGATCAATCGAACCATCGTTGGAGATCACAGCGATTTTTGCGCGCGAACCGGGATCCCGGGCTACAGCTTTGATCTGGATAATGCCGTCATAGATTTCCGGAACTTCCATCTTGAACAATTCGGCCATGAATTCTGGCGCGGTCCGGCTCAGGAAGATCTGCGGGCCACGGGGCTCGCGGCGCACGTCCTTGATGTAGCAGCGGATACGGTCATTGGGGCGATAGCTCTCGCGGCCAATTTTCTCGTTGCGACGCAGGATGCCTTCGCCCGCGCCCACATCGACGATGACATTGCCGTATTCTTCGCGTTTGACCAGCGCATTGATAATGGTGCCGGCGCGATCCTGGAATTCTTCGAACTGGCGGTCCCGCTCTGCTTCGCGCACCCGCTGCAGAATAACCTGCTTGGCCGATTGCGCCGCGATGCGGCCCATTTCCACTGGGGGAACTTCTTCTACGAAGGTATCCCCGACTTTGGGATCTTCCATATACTGTTTGGCCTGCTCGACGGTGAATTCTGCCTGGTAGTTTTCCAGCGCCTCATCCTCAACAACCGAGCGCACACGGGTAAAGGTCGCCTTGCCGGTCTTGCGGTCGATCGACACGCGGATATCCATCTCGCTGCCGTAGCGGCTCTTGGCGGCACGGGCGAGGCTCTCTTCCATCGCGTCAACCACCAGACCGGGGTCGATCATCTTTTCGCGTGCCACAGCTTCGGCAGTTTGCAACAGCTCTAGCTGGTTTGCAGAGGTGATAGCCATTACTTGTTCTCCTCTTCGGACCCTTCGGCCTCGATCTCGTCGAATGCGTCTTCGTTTAATGTGCCGGCAGCTTTGCGCTGACGCAGCATTTCCGTGATCAGATCATCGGTCAGAACCAGTTTGGCATCCGAGAGCCAATCAAATTTCAGACCAATGGTAACAGTCTTGCCCTGATCTTCGATGTTGATCAGGACCTCATCTCCTTCGGTGCCCGCCAGTTCACCCTTAAAGCGACGGCGCCCACCAACCAGCTCGTCGGTTTCCAGCTTGGCCTCGTAGCCTTCAAACATATCAAAGTCTTTCAGCCGGGTCAGCGGCCGATCGATGCCAGGGCTGGAGACCTCCAGCGTATAGGTATCAAGGATCGGATCCTCAACATCCAGCGTGGCGCTCACCGCGCTGGAAACGATAGCACAGTCATCCACCTCGATGCCGCCTTCAGGCTTGTCAGCCATGATTTGCAGCGTCGTGGTTTTGCCGGACATCAGGCGAATGCGCACCAGTTCATAGCCGAGATCCTCGATCACAGGGACAAGGATTTCGGCCAGGCGGCGGTCAATCGCGGCTTTGGCAATCAGGTCGTTGGTCATTAAGCTTCCCACAATCGGGTTGGCCACAATCAGGTTGGGCGGTGGATTCAGCATCCCGAAGGACACAAAAAAACGGGCGCGCGGCCCGTTGAACTAATCCGGAGGTGTCTTGAACCAGAGCTCAACACGCCGCTGTTGAAAAGCCATATACGCCCCTTGTTACGAATCTGCAAGCCTTCTGTTGCCAAGGCCAGGGTTGCAGCGGGTCGGCCCAAAACCCGGCCTCTGTCAGCGGCCCTGCCAAGCGCAACGGCAGCTCAGGTCACAGCCGCCACCAGCGTTCGGCGATACGGCCATCGTCCAGCGCGGATTGCTGCCCCACCACGCGGGGAATGCCCACATCTGATCGGGTCGCCAGGGCCATGTCCTCAGCCGAGGGGTGATAAAGAAAGCCACCGCATTTCAACAATTCGGCTGGCTGCGGCAGGGCTGCCACATCGACAAAGCCATCGCGCAGGGCCTCAGCCCGGACAGCGGCATCGGGAATGACAATCACCTCAAGGCTATCAACCCAGCCGGCCTGACCGTCTTTATAGTGTCCCACCACCTTGGTGGCGCGAAAATGCCGCCCGTCCTGGGCGCGTTCAACCTGGTAACAGCCGCTGCCCACCAATTGTGCCAGGGGCACATCGACCGCCCCCTGTGGCGCGATCACATGGTCCGGGCCTGCCAACAGATAGGGCAGATGCGGATTGGGCTGGGCCAGTTGAATTTCAACCCGGTACAGATCCAGCGCGGTCACTGACATCTGGTCAACCATCTGGTCAGCCCCCGCGACAGAACGCCCCTGCAGCGAAGCCACAACATCTGCAGCCTGCAGCGGCGTGCCATCGTGAAACGACACATCCTGGCGCAGATCAAACCGCCAGACCTGTGCGGCGTCACGGCTTTCCCAGGCGGAGGCCAGTTCCGCCCGCAGCAGCCCATCCGGGGCAATCTCGGTCAGACAATCCAGCACCGCCCCACGGGCCACCAGATCCAGCAGGCCGCTTTCCCGTGGCAAGGCTAGACGCAGTGCGCCGCCTGCCCGCGGTGAGGCCGCAAGCGAGGTTCCAGTGGCCGCCAGCAAAGCGGCAGCGGCACCAGAGGTAAAAAGGGCGCGGCGGTCGATACGGGTCAAGGCAGCAGTTCCTCGGCAATGCGGTCCATGGCCAGCACCAGCTCTGCGCTGATTCCCGGCTCTGACAAAGCATGCCCTGCATTGCGCACCATGATCAATTCCGCATTTGGCCACAGCTCATTCAGCTTCCAGGCCGACACAGGCGGGCAGATCATATCATAGCGCCCCTGCACAATGGTGCCCGGAATATGCGAGATCCGGCCCATATTGGCCAGAATTTGCCCATCAAAATCGAGAAAACCGCGATGGGTGAAATAATGATTCTCCAGTCGGGCAAAGGCACGGGCATAGTCGCCGGGGCCCTCAATCGAGGTGCCGTTGGAATGGATCGACGCCAGCGCATTTTCCCAGGCCGACCAGCTGCGGCCAAGCCGGACCTCTTCGCTGCGGTTGCCTGAAAACAGCCGTTTGTTATAGGCCGCGATCAAATCGCCGCGCTCAGCCTCGGGGATAGGGGCGACAAATTTAGCCCAGGGCTCTGGCCAAAACCGCCCAGCGCCGCCACCGTAAAACCAGTCCAGCTCGGCGGCGGTCATCAAAAACACCCCGCGCAGTATGATCTGCATCACCCGCTCAGGGTGGGTTTGCGCATAGATCAGCGACAAGGTGGCGCCCCAGCTGCCGCCAAAGACCAGCCAGGTCTCAATCTGCAGCTGCCTGCGGATCTCCTCCATGTCGGAAACCAAATGCCAGGTGGTGTTATCCTCGCAGGAGGCATGGGGCTGCGACCGTCCACAGCCGCGCTGATCGAACAGGATAATCCGGTAGACCATGGGATCAAAATAGCGCCGCATCGCCGGGCTGCTGCCGCCACCAGGGCCACCATGACAGACCACCACCGGGATCCCCCGCGGGTTCCCCGATTGCTCCACATATACTTTGTGGCCCTGTCCTACCTCCAGCATCCGCTGGTCAAAAGTATCAACCGGAGGATAAAGATAATGCACTGCGCGCTTTTGATCCGAGAATTTGTCCATTACTGACCTAGATGACATCATAGCGTACAAAAGAACATACGGAGACAGGAATGCAAGCGCCTCAATCCACGGTCGACCCGGCAGAAATCGCAAAGTTTGAGGCGATGGCAGCCGAATGGTGGGATCCCAATGGCAAATTCAAGCCGTTGCACATGCTGAACCCCTGCCGTCTGGACTATATTACCAGCCAGATTGCCGGAGAATTTGACCGCGATCTGACTCAGCCAGAACCGTTCAAAGGGCTGCGCCTGCTGGATATTGGCTGCGGCGGCGGCCTGCTGTGTGAACCCATGGCGCGTCTTGGCGCCGAGGTCACCGGCGCCGATGCGGCAGCGGGCAACCTGCCTGTGGCGCGACTGCATGCGGAACAGACCGGCCTCACCATCGACTATCGCCATACCACCGCTGAAGACATGGCCGCCGCAGGGGAACAGTTTGATGTGGTTTTGAACATGGAGGTGGTCGAGCATGTGGCAGACCCCCTGAGCTATCTCACCGCCACCCGTCAGCTGCTGCAACCCGGCGGGTTGGAGATCTGTTCAACCATCAACCGCAATCCCAAAAGCTATGCCATGGCCATTTTTGGCGCTGAGGTGGTGATGCGTTGGCTGCCGCGTGGCACCCATGAATGGCATAAATTCATCACCCCGGACGAGCTGGTGGAGCTGCTGCAAAAGGCCGGGCTGACGCCGGTAGACCGCAAGGGATTTGTGTTTAATCCGATAAGCTGGAAATGGTCGATCTCGGACCGGGACCTGTCGGTCAACTATGTTACCGCCAGCATAAAAGAGCGCTAAGGCGCAGAACCTCTACCCTGGGACACCTTGATGATGCGACCCACCTATCCTTTTGGATAGGTGGGTCGTAATCTTTTGCCACCTTTGGAAATCGGCTCAAAACAAATAAGGTAATTATGACTTACCTTTTAGGGCTTGTTCTTTTATGGCCCGTTTCAAAGTCCGTGTCACAGCGCTCAGTCTGGCCAGCATATGGCCACCAGACCGAAGCGCCCAGTTGAACCCATATGCCAAAGCGCATTATTGCTTTGGTTCTGCCACCACTCACATCTCGACAGTGGGTTCAGTTGGACACAAAGGGATGCCTGACCCAAACTGACATAGTTTGGCACTGGCATCCCTTTTTCAATTTGCAGTCCAAATTGTCGGAAAAGAATTAGGCTGTGGATTCCAGTTTTGCCCGCAGCTCACGCAGAATCGGCAGCGTCGCGCGGACACGGTCGCCACCAAGATCATTCACCACCTCGGAAATCAGCGGCACAATGCTGGCCAGGGCTGCGTCACGGGCCTGGCGACCCGCCGGGCTGATCGCCACCATCTTGCGCCGGGCATCGTCCCAATCCGGGCGGATATGGATATAGCCCGCCACTTCCAGCTTGTTCAGCGTATTGGTCATGGCGCCGCGCGTGACGTGAAAGGCCTTGGCCAATTGCGCCGGAGAGCGTTCGACCCCTGTGCGAGTCAGGTGATTGAGAACAGAGAAATGCGACAGTT
Organism: Pseudophaeobacter sp. TrK17; assembly: GCF_042192375.1. NCBI lineage: Bacteria > Pseudomonadati > Pseudomonadota > Alphaproteobacteria > Rhodobacterales > Roseobacteraceae > Pseudophaeobacter > Pseudophaeobacter sp. TrK17. The sequence continues at coordinate 4,206,953 of NZ_CP071700.1, read as the reverse complement.
CCATTCCCTTGGGTAAGGCTTTGCTAAGACGCGAGCGCGCCAGCTGGTCCGCCATCAAGATCTCGCTAAACAGCGAGACCGCCAGAGAATGGGATTCTTCCATCAGGGTCCGTTAAACTCTCGATCATGGGTCAGCGCAGGGACACGCCTGCGTGCTTCTGCCACTTTTCCCATATCAAGATCAACGTAACTTATCCCCGCAGCCCTGCCCGCGTCCGACAGAATTTCACCCCAGGGGGCAACCACTAAGGAATGACCGTAGGTTTTTCGCACCGCGCCCCTGCTGGTTTTATGGGTCCCCGTCTGCGCAGCGGCCAGCACGTAACACCCTGTCTCAATCGCGCGGGCCTGCAACAATGCGTGCCAATGGGCCGCACCTGTAACCGGCGAAAAGGCCGCCGGGGCGATTAGAATTTCAGCTCCTGCCTGGGCCAGGGCCCGATGCAGATGTGGAAAGCGCAGATCATAACAGATGGTCAGCCCCAAAGTACCAAAAGGGGTCTTGGCCACAACAGCGCGGTTGCCTGGCCGATAGCCATCAGATTCCCGAAAGGTCTCTTCCGGGGTGACCTCGACATCAAACATATGGATCTTGTCATAGCGCGCGGTGATCTCCCCCTGTGGCGAGATCAAAAACTGACGATTGGCAAAGCGGCCATCCCCGTCGTGGGTTTTGACCCCAAATGAGCCCAGCGACAGCCAGATGTTATGGTCAGCGGCACTGGCACACAGGGCAGCAAGCGTCGGGTCGTCTTCTTCAAGACACAGAACCTCTTGCTGATGCGCCCGGCTTAGGGAAACGCAATTGCTCACCTCTGGAGTGAGAACAAACCCGGCGCCGTTTTCAACCGCCTCAGCGATCAGGCGCTGAAGCAGGTCAAGGTTTTCACTGGGAGAGTCGCTCGATGTGATCTGCAACAGGGCGGCGCGCATCAGGGGTCCCTTCCGGTACTATTATCTGAGATTCAGGCGGCGAGCAGTGGATCCAGCTTGCCTGCTTGCTCCAGCGCATAGAGCTCATCACAGCCGCCCACATGGGTATCGCCAATAAAGATCTGCGGCACGGTATAGCCGCCATTAGCGCGCTGGATCATCTCCTGCTTACGGCTCGGGTTGGTCAACACGTTGACCTCGGAAAATTCCACGCCTTTCTGGTTCAGCAGGCGTTTGGCCGCGTGGCAAAAACCACAAAGTGGCGAGGTGTAGATTTCGACCGATTTCATGCGGGTCTCCATTTGTCAGGTTGTCTCGGTTCTGAGCCATATGGGCCCGCATTGCAATCATTGCCAGTCACAGCACGCCCGGATCACGCCCGTGTGACCCGCGCCAGCACCGCAACCCGCACATCGGCTGCCCCGGCAGCACGGCAGGCATCGGCGCAGGCCGTCAGGGTCGCACCCGAGGTCATCACATCGTCCACCAGTAAAACCACCCGCCCCTGCATCAAGGTGCGATGCCGAGGGTGCGCCACAATGGCCTGGTTCAGCGCCGAAAACCGCTGCGCCCGGGTTTTGCCCTCCAGGCTGGGGGTCACTTTTACCCGCTTTAACATATCCGGCCAATGGTCCAGCCGCGCCTGGCGCGACAGGTGTTCAGCCAAAAGGGCAGACTGATTATACCGCCGTTTCAACAGCCGCGACCAATGCAGCGGCACCGGACACACCAAAGGATTGTCCCGCAGCAGCGGCGCCGCGGCCCGTTCGATCCAGCTCGCGGCTGGCGCCGCAAGATCGGTGCGATCGCCATGTTTCAAGGCCATTACCAGATTGCGGGCCTTATCCTTATACAGCATCGCCGCCCGGCCCTGGCTCCAGGGGCGGGCCATCGACATACATTCATCGCAGTCTAGGCGGTGCCCGTCCTCATCACCCGGCAATGGTACACCGCAGCCTTCGCAGACCGTGCCACTAATGAAGTGAGCCTCCCCCCAACAGGTGCCACACAGGCCAAAGTCCTGCTCAACCAATTCATCACAGCCCAGACATTTTGGGGGATAAACAAGCGAAACAGCGGTTTGAAACTGCGCGCGCAACATCTAAATAGCCCCCATGACGCAAGCACCCAAATCACAGCCAGAGCTGTTTGACCGCCAAGCATTGGCAATCCATCGCACCCGCCACCAGCCTGAGGCATTGTTCCTTCACGACCTGGCACGGGATGAGGTTGAAGATCGCTTAACATTGGTTAACAGGACCTTTACGAAACCTGCGATTGTTTCACCTTTTGCTAATATTTGGCGAAATAGCTTCCCAGAGGCCCGGATTGTGCCCGATGAGGAGGTGCTGGACCTCACTCCTGGCGCCCATGATCTGGTGATTCACGCGATGGGCCTGCATTGGGCCAATGATCCGGTTGGGCAGCTGATTCAATGTCGGCGTGCCCTTGCCGAGGATGGGCTGCTGCTGGCTGTGATGCTGGGTGGGCGCACCCTACACGAACTGCGTAGCGCCCTGGCCGAGGCTGAAACCCGTGTGACCGGCGGGCTGTCGCCGCGTATTGTCCCCATGGGGGAGGTTCGCGATCTCGGCGGCCTGCTGCAACGGGCCGGATTTTCCTTGCCGGTTGCAGATGTCGTTCCCCTGACAGCGCAATACCGTGACAGCCTGCACCTGATGCAAGAGCTGCGCGCCATGGGTGAGGCCAATGCCTTGAACCAGCGCCTGAAACACCCCAGCCCCCGCGCTCTGTTTGCCCAGACCGAGGCGATCTACCGGGAGCATTTCGCCCTGGACAACGGCAAGCTGCCCGCCACATTCGAGCTGGTCTGCCTCACCGGCTGGTCGCCGTCTGAGACCCAGCAGAAACCCCTGCGCCCCGGCTCTGCCAAGATGCGCCTGTCGGAGGCGCTGAAAGTGCCAGAGACAAAATTGCCCAAATAGGCCCGCAACCGCGCCAATAAGAAAAACAAATCACTGCGCCAATATGATCCAATTGGCCTTTGGCACCGTAACGTCATAGATTATGGCAAAGTGTGACCCACGCCATGGTTTCCACAAGCAACGCTTTGCCGCAAATACAGGACCACCGCCCCTATGTTGGATTCTTCCGCTCCCGCCACCTGCCCCGCCCACGCGCCAGCAGATCATCCAAAGATCAAAGGCGAAAAGGTCGGCATCCTGCTGGCAAACCTCGGCACTCCGGATGATTACAGCTATTGGCCGATGCGCCGCTATCTGGGCGAATTCCTATCGGACAAGCGGGTGATCGACTACCCATCCTGGAAATGGCAGCCGCTGTTGCAATTGATCATCCTGACCAAACGGCCATTTTCCTCGGGCGCGGCTTATAAATCGATCTGGAATCACGACAAGGGCGAAAGCCCGCTAATGACCATCACCAAAGACCAGACAGCCAAGATGGCTGAGGTGATGTCCCAGCGGTATGGCGATCAGGTCATGGTCGATTACTGCATGCGCTATGGCAACCCGTCGACGAAATCCAAAGTCCGCGCCATGGTTGAGGCCGGATGCCAAAAGATCCTGTTTGTGCCGCTCTACCCGCATTATGCTGGTGCCACATCCGGCACTGCCAATGACCAGTTCTTTCGCGCCCTGATGGAGGAAACCTGGCAACCGGCTGCGCGCACGATTCAACCCTATTTTGACCAACCCTCCTATATCGAAGCCCTGGCCCGCTCGGTGGAAGAGGCCTATGGTAAGGCCGACAAACGTCCAGACATTCTAGTGGTCTCCTACCATGGCATGCCAAAACGCTATCTGATGCAGGGGGATCCCTACCACTGTCAGTGTCAGAAAACCACGCGACTGCTGCGCGAGCGGCTCGGATGGGACGACACGCAGATCACCACCACGTTTCAATCGGTCTTTGGCCCAGAGGAATGGCTGAAACCCTACACCGTTGATCACGTCGCCACCCTGGCCAAAGAAGGCAAGAAAAACATCGCGGTAATGGCCCCGGCCTTTTCCGCCGACTGCATCGAGACCCTGGAAGAAATCAACGAAGAGATCAAAGAGAGCTTTGAAGAGGCCGGCGGCGAGGACTTCCTCTATATCCCCTGCCTCAACGACGACGACGACCATATCGCGGTGCTTGCCGGCGTCATCGAGAATAATCTCAAAGGTTGGCTGGACTAATCTCCCCTCCCTGGTCCAAATAGGATCCAATATTGGACTGCCAGTTTTCGGCAGACGGGGAGACGATTATAATGAACCTACAGCACTGGGCTGATGCCCTGAATTCCCATTGGGGCATCACCGCAGATCTGCGCCGCTTGGACGGCGAATATGATCTCAACTTCATGGCTACAGACACAGAGGGCACCGGCTATATCCTCAAGGCCATGCGCCCCGGCTGCGAGGCCTGGCTGGTCGAGATGCAGGTGCAGGCCTTTCAACATATCGCCACCCGCAACCCGGATCTGCCCTGCCCACGGGTGATCCCTGCCGCTGACGGTGCTGCCATGCTGTCTCTACCGGACGCAGAGGGCGCTGCGCGGTTGTGCTGGGTGCTCGAATGCCTGCCCGGCAAATGCTACGCCAATACCGCCCCCAAAACCCTGTCGCTGATCCATGAGGTCGGCGCGGTGCTGGGCGGCGCGGGCAAGGCTCTGGCCGATTTCCAGCACCCCGGATTGCAACGCGATTTCAAATGGGACCTGATGCGCGCCGGCTGGGTAGGCTCTGAAATCGACTCTATTGCGGAGCCCGCCAGACAGAGCCTTATTCGGGAAATCGACACTGATTTCGCCAAGTTAGAGCCTGTTTTGGCGACCCTCCCCAAGCAGGCCATCCACAATGATGCCAATGATTACAACATCATGGTCACGGGAGAGCTGACCGAGCCACGCCGGGTTTCGGGCCTGATTGATCTGGGCGATATATGCGCCGCGCCGCGTGTCTGTGACCTGGCAATTGCCGCCGCCTATATCGTGCTGGATCATACCGATCCCGAGGCGGCGCTGGCGGCATTGGTGGCAGGTTATCACAGCGCCTATCCGCTGAGCCCGCAGGAGGTTGATCTGGTCTATCCGTTGCTGCGAATGCGACTGGCAGTCAGCGTGGTGAATTCGACCCTAATGTCGGCGGAAAACCCCGATGACCCCTATGTGACCATTTCCCAGGCCCCCGCCTGGCGCTTTCTCGAAGGAGTGGATATCCACCCCGGATTACTGTCGGCGCGGCTGCGGGCCGCCTGTGACATGCCAGTCGTGGATGGTGCCGATCGTGTCATGCAATGGATCGAGTCTGAGCGGGGGAATTTTGCCAACCTCATGGGCGAAGACCTGTCTGATGCCCCCATGGGCTCGCTCTCGGTAGAAAACTCCACCTGGCCGCAGAACCCATTCCACATGCCCCTGGCCGAGGCCGCGCGGGTTGGGGAAGAATTCGAAGATGGCGGCAAGATCTGGCTGGGGTATTACCACGAGCCACGGCTGATCTACGCCGAACCCGCCTTTCGCAAAGGGCCCTACAAGGCCAGCAACCGGCGCACCGTACATCTGGCAGTGGACGCCTTTGCCCCGGCTGGCACGCCTATGTTTGCGCCCCTGGCGGGCGAAGTCTTTGTGGTGGAAAACCGCACTGGGCATCTTGATTATGGCGGGGTGATCATTCTGCGCCATGTGACCCCGGCGGGAGATCCGTTTTACACGCTTTACGGCCATCTAAACCCCGAATGCTGCTCCCGGCTCAAGGTTGGCGACCAAATCGAGCAAGGCGCCGCGTTCTGCCGCCTGGGCGATGCCAGCATGAATGGCGGCTGGGCGCCACATGTGCATTTCCAGCTGGCGCTGACCACCCAAGGGATCGAGGCCGACTGGCCCGGCGTTGGTGACCCGGACGAGATGTATCTGTGGCGGGCCGTCTGCCCCAATCCGGCGGCGCTGCTGAACCTGCCAGATGACAAGTGTCGCTATGAGCCCACCAGCAAGGAGGCGATCCAACAGGATCGCAAGGATCATTTTGGCGGCAATCTCAGCCTCACCTATGCTGATCCGGTGATGCTGGTGCGCGGCTGGAAACACCATCTTTTTGATGAATGGGGGCGCCCCTACCTGGACGCCTATAACAACGTGCCCCACGTCGGCCACGCCCATCCCCGCATTCAGGCCATAGCGGCGGACCAGCTGAAACGGATGAACTCCAACACCCGCTACCTGCACCCGGCGCAAACCGCCTTTGCCGATAAGATCCTGTCCAAGCTTCCGGACCATTTGGAGGTGTGCTTTTTTGTCAATTCCGGCAGTGAAGCCAACGAGCTGGCTCTGCGATTGGCCCGCGCCCATACTGGTACCAAAGGCATGGTGACGCCAGATCACGGCTATCACGGCAACACCACCGGGGCGATTGACGTCTCTGCCTATAAATTCAACGCCAAGGGCGGCATTGGCAAATCCGATTGGGTCGAGCTTGTCGAAGTTGCGGATGACTATCGTGGCAGCTATCGCCGCGACGATCCTGAACGGGCGCAGAAGTTTGCCGATCTGGTCGATCCCGCCATTGCCGCGTTGCAACAGCGCGGCCAGGGGATTGCCGGTTTCATCGCTGAGACCTTTCCCTCGGTTGGGGGCCAGATCATCCCGCCCAAGGGCTACCTGCCTGCGGTCTACGACAAGATCCGCGCCGCGGGGGGCATTTGTATCGCTGATGAGGTTCAGACCGGATTGGGCCGTCTGGGAGAGTATTATTTTGGCTTTGAACACCAGGGCGCCAGCCCTGATATCGTGGTCATGGGCAAACCCATTGGCAATGGCCATCCCATTGGCGTGCTGGTCACCACCCGCGCCATCGCCGACAGCTTTGCCAAGGGGCCTGAGTTCTTTTCGACCTTTGGCGGCTCAACACTGTCCTGTCGCATGGGCAAAGAGGTTCTGGATATCGTGGATGACGAAGCCCTGCAGCAGAACGCCCGCCTGATGGGCGCAGAACTGATCACGGGCCTCACGGCATTGCAGGACAAACACGCCAGCATTGGTGATGTGCGCGGCATGGGGCTGTTTCTGGGGGTAGAGCTGATCACCGAGGATGGGTCTGAGGCGACGCAGATCTGTTCCTATGTGAAAAACCGCATGCGGGACCATCGTATTCTGATCGGCAGCGAAGGGCCAAAGGACAACATCCTCAAAATCCGCCCGCCTTTGACCATTGATAGTGAAGGGGTCGAGATGATTCTGGCCGCTTTGGACAGCATTTTGTCCGAGGTCGCGCAGTCCTAGAAACCGGACTTGGGGCTGTTTCCGTGCTGCTCAGCACGGGCAGCCTCAGCGCTCCTAGACAGCAAGCGCACAATAAAAAAGGCGGTGATAAATCACCGCCTTTTTAAAGTCGTATGCACAGCAATTAGCTGCTTGCAACAGCAGCGCCAACCAGGACGAGCAGCAGCAGTGGCAGCAGGATGCCGCTGGAAGAGCTGGTTGCAGCTTCTTCGATTACTACGGGCTCAACGATTGGCTCAGCCAGGTTGCCAGCAGAAGCGGTGGATGCAGCGGCGGTCAGTGCGGCTGCGAGTACAAGTTTGTTCATGTTAACCTCCAGAATTAGCGCAGACCCAAAAATGGCCTACGCACCCAAGACTTACCTCGTGATTTTTTCTAACCAGTAAAGCCCCAAGATTGCAATTGCTTGTTGGTGTTTTCCAGCTTTCGAAACGCTGCATGTCGTCAAATAAGCAACACTTGCGTACCCACTTTCGCCATCTCAAACAGCTCGGCGATATGCTCGTTATAGAGCCCGATACAGCCATTGGAAGATCTGCGGCCAATCTTGCGCGTATCGTGGGTTCCGTGGATCCGATAGTACTTCCAGCCCAGATATAAAGCATGTGTTCCCAATGGGTTATCAGGGCCGGGGGGAATGTAGGCGGGCCATTCCGGATTGCGCTTACGCATATTCGGTGTCGGCGCCCAGCCGGGCCCGTCTACTTTACGGGTGATTGACGTTCGCCCCCGACGGGTCAGATCGTTTGACAGCGGCACAGATGAGGGGAAAAGTCTGTAGTTATTCCCATCTTCAGACCAGTAGTGCAGAGCGCGGCTGTCGATATCCACAAGAATCGCTCCCTTGCGCAGATGATCAAAGTACGGCTGCCAGCGTTTTGCCCGAAAAGCAGAGATATTTCGCTTTACCGGCGGTTCTGGTTCGGGCGGCGGGCGCAAGGGGTCAAAGGCTTGTTCTTCCTCAGGTTCTGGCGCCACTTGGGACAAGGCAGGTGAGGCTACCATGGCTGCAGTTCCAGCAAGGAACTGCCGACGGGAACCGCCGTTGAAAAAGGATCGTGTCATCTGAAATTTCCTGCTCATTATAATCCAGGCTGCCCACCATAGTATGGCCTGAAAGCCGCAGTCGCAAATCAAACCATGAAATATCTGGGCAGATTGGTGCAGGCCTGTTTGCGCAGCGACTGCTTGATAGGCTAAGTGCTTGGACGAATGATAGAGCGAGACTTGTGATGAAGCGTGTATTTTTATTTCTGATGGCCGCCACTCTGGCGCTGGCAGCGGCCTGCACGCCGACGACTGAAAACGGAAGCGGCGGCAAGGCTTACCGCATCCGAAACGCCGACAAGGTTCAGCTGCGGATGCTGGATTCGGTCAATGCGCTACGCCAGGCTGCGGCCGCACCAGCGATACAGCTTAACGCGCAGCTCAATGCTGCTGCTGCAACCCATTCTCGTGACATGTCGGTGCAAAACCGACCCTGGCACTTTGGCTCCGATGGGTCCTCCCCATTGGACCGGGTTGCGCGGACCGGATATACTGGCTCAGTTCTGGGTGAAAACATCTCTGAAACCTATGAAAATGAGCTTCAGACGCTCACCGCCTGGATGGAAGAGGCAAGCACCCGCGCGGTCATTTTGGACCCCAAGGCAACCCAGATGGGCTTTTCCTGGTTTCAGGAATCCAATGGCAAGATCTGGTGGACGCTGGTGACGGCCAACTAGGCCAGGAATCACCACAACAGAACAGCAAAAAGGGGCCACCAGGGCCCCTTCTTTTTTGGATGAATACAGGTGTTCTGCGCGGAACTATGCCCGCAACGCGATAGGTGTGCCGTCTCGGACCATGGCATAGATCTCTTCGATTTCTTGGTTGCGCACTGCGATACAGCCTGCTGTCCAGTCAGACACCCGCGCGGCCCGCTTGCGCTCTTTTTCGCTGTTCGGCTCACCGTGAATAAAGATCTCACCACCGGGGCGTTTGCCCAGCGACTGAGCATAGGCGCGATCGGCTGCGTTTGGATAAGAGATACCAAGGGACAGATGGAACGCGCTGTTGGGGTTGCGCCGGTCAATGCGATACAGTCCTTCGGGGGTTTTTCCATCGCCTTCGACTTGCTTGTGACCAAGCGGCGCAAACCCGAGGTCCATCTTATATTCCCGCAGGATGCCTTCGCCGTTCAACAAATAGACCTTGCGGGCGCCCTTGTTGACCACAACGCTGGTCACCTCTGGCCCGTGATAGGTCTTGAAACGGCTCACGTAATTGCTTCTGCCGCAGCCCGCCACTGCCAGGCTGGCAACTGCACTTAATCCAAATGCGCGTCTGTCCATGTGTTTTTCCTGTACCGCCTGCTCGTCTTTTTAGCGCCATACTCCGAATCGGCAAAATATCAAAATCACAACTTGCTGTCTGGTTGCTCGCCGGGCACGGATTCGGCGGATTTCACTGCCGCAAGCTGCCCCTCGATTGCCTTCAGGCGTTCCAGGACTTCGTCACGGTAGGCATCTGTCCGCTCCCCTTCTTCGGCTGAGTGCGCATCCTGCATCGAGTTTACAATCAGACCGACCAGCAGGTTCACCACCGCAAATGTTGTCACCATGATAAAGGGCACAAAGAACGCCCAGGCATGGGGATAAACCTCCATCACCGGCCGCACGATCCCCATGGACCAGCTTTCCAGCGTCATGATCTGAAACAGCGAATATCCCGATTGCCCCAAGGTGCCGAACCACTGCGGAAAGCTGGCGCCAAATAGTTTGGTCGCCATCACCGAGCCAATGTAGAAGATGATCGCCATCAGCAAAAAGACCGAGCCCATGCCCGGCAGCGCGGTGACAAAGCCCTCAACCACCCGGCGCAGGCTGGGGGCAACGGAAATCACCCGCAACACCCGCAGGATTCGCAAGGCGCGCAGCACTGAAAACCCCTGTGCACCAGGAACCAGGGCGATACCCACGATCACAAAATCAAACAGGCTCCAGCCGCTCAGGAAAAACTTGAAGCGCCGCACGATCAGCTTGAGCAGGATTTCGACGATAAAGACACCCAGGCAGATCTTGTCGATCAGATGGATCAGCTCACCGGCCCGCGCCATCGCAACTTGCGAGGTTTCCAACCCCAGGGTCACCGCATTGACCATGATCACCGCCATGATGAAGCGGGTAAATCGAGTGTCTTCCAAAAGTCCGTTCAGGCGATCAATCACAGTCATCAGAATCTATCCGGCTCTGCTCATCAGGGTAAAATTGCATCAGTCATCCAGCGTAAAGCTGGCAACAACTTCGGTATGGGCTGACCATCTGAACTGGTCAACAACCTGCACCCAGTTGAGCATATAGCCGGCTGCCACCAGGGTCTTGGCATCACGGGCAAAGGTCACCGGGTTGCAGGAAACATAGGCGATCACCGGTATCCGCGATTCGGCCAACTGCGCCACCTGGGCCTCGGCCCCGGCGCGGGGCGGGTCAATCACTGCCGCCTCAAAAAAGGCGCCAAAGGGTTTCAGGTCTTCGGGCAGCAGCGGATTGCGGAACAGATCCCGCACATCGGCGGTGAGCTTTTTCAGCCCCTTCCCCTGACGCCAGCCCAAATTCAGCGCCTCGATCATCGCGGGCTCGCTTTCCAGCGCCAAAACTTCGGCATGGGCTGCGAGGGGCAGCGAAAAAGTACCGCAGCCCGCAAAGAAATCAACGATGCGCTTGGCGCCTTTGGTGATCTCCAGAACGCCAGCCAGCAACGCGGCTTCGCCGTCACGGGTCGCCTGCAGAAAGGAGCCCGGCGGCGGACAGACCCGCGCGGAGCCAAAGGCTTGCAAGGGCGGTTGTTCCATCGCCACCTGCTCATCCTCCCAGGTCAGACGCGCAACCCCGTGTTGCCCCGCCAGTTCAGCAAGCGCGCTGCGCAGGGTGCTGTCCAATGGTTTGCCATCCCGCACCAATACGTCCAGCCCGGTTTCAGAAGTGGTGAGCGTCACAGAAAGTGGTGTCTTGCGGCTGGCGCCAGTCATCGCCAGGGCCTCGGCCAGGGGGATGGCGGCGATCAGATCCGGGTCCAGCAACTGGCAATCCGGGATCGGCGTGATCACCCCAGAGGCCCGCCCGTGAAACCCGGCCATGGCCCCCTTTTTGGTGCGCCGTACCGCCAGAGTAGCGCGGCGTCGCGTCTGCGCGGGCGAGGTATGGATGGGGCGGAATGTGGTCTCCACCCCCTGGGCCGCCAGCGCCTTTTCCACAATTCCCAGCTTCCAATCGGCAACAAACCCATCGCTGGCGTGCTGCAGCTGGCAGCCACCGCAGGATTTGTAGTGGCGGCAGGGCGCCTGAATACGGTGCTCGGACGGGGTCTCGATACGGATATCGGTCAATTGTGACCCCTCTTGCACGCCGCTCACCTGCTCGTCTGGCAGGGTGCGGGGGGCAAAAAGCGGGCCATGGGCGACTCCGTCACCTTGGTGGCCGAGTCGAAGGATGGTTGCTGTGGTTCTGGCTACATCTGTCATTCAGGCTAGATAGCGACTGCGGCCTAATGAAAAAAGGACAAAACCCGACAAACGCAGAGAAAGCCGGGTTTTATGCGTGCAGGCCGCGGTTTTGGCAAAATCACTCGGCGGCGGCGCTGTCCTCGGCATCGGTGCAGATAAACCCACCCGACTGGCGCGCCCAAAACTGGGCATAGAGCCCGCCCAAATCCAGCAATTCCCTATGGCTGCCAATTTCGGCAATCTGCCCCTGTTCCATCACGATGATCCGGTCCATTTCGCTCAGCGTAGACAGGCGATGCGCAATAGCCAGCACCGTCTTGCCCTGCATCACCCGTTCCAATGCGGCCTGGATCAGCGCCTCGACCTCGGAATCCAGCGCAGAGGTGGCCTCATCCATGATCAGAATCGGAGCGTCCTTCAGAATCGCCCGCGCCAGAGCAATCCGCTGCCGCTGCCCGCCTGACAGTTTGACCCCCCGTTCGCCAAGAAAGGCATCATAACCCTGACGTCCCTGCCCGTCTTCGAGATCGAGAATGAACTCATGTGCCTCGGCCTGTTTTGCCGCTGCGATCAGTTCTGCCTCGCTGGCATCGGGCCGACCATACAGGATGTTATCCCGCGCCGACCGATTGAACATCGCGGTTTCCTGAGTGACCATGCCAATCTGACCGCGCAGGGAATCCTGCGTCACCCCGGCAATATCCTGCCCGTCGATCAGAATCTTGCCACCTTCCCCGTCATAGAGTCGCAACAACAGCGACACGAGGGTCGATTTCCCCGCCCCCGAGGCGCCAACAATGCCCAGTTTTTCACCCGGTTTGATGGCGAGCGAGATATTGCGGATGCCGCCCATATCGCGGCCATAGGCAAAGGCAACATCATCAAAGCTAATCGCCCCTTCGCTGACCTGCAACGGCTCTGCAGTTTCGATATCTTCGACCCGATCAGGGCGGGACAGGGTCTTCATGCCGTTTTCGATCTCCCCCACATTCGAGTAGATCGCCATCAGGGTGAAACTGACCCAGCCGGTCATCTGGGCGATACGGATCGAGACGGCTCCGGCGGCGACGATATCGCCCTCGCTGGCCATACCGTTGCGCCACAACAGCAGGGTGGCGCCGATCAAAAGCACCGGCAAAAGCCCCGCAAGGGTCATCAAGCAAAACCGGAAACTGGCGGCCAAATAGCCAAAGTCCAGTGCGGTATCGCGGAATTTCGCCATCGCATCCTGGGCGCTGCGTTCCTCATGGGTGGCATGGGCGAACAGCTTTACCGTCTTGATGTTGGTGATGCTGTCCACCACCTGCCCGGACACCATCGCCCGCGCACCTGCGCGTTTGCCCGACCGTTGGCGCACCCGCGGCAGGAACCAGCGGATCAAGGCAAAATACCCCACCAGCCAGACCAAAAACAACAGGGTGATGCGGCTATCAATCGCCCCAAGCAGCGCCAGCGAGCCCAGCAATGAAGCCAGGGCAAAGGCCACCACATTGATCATCTCGGTCGCAACCGAGGTCACCGCCGAGGCCGTTTGCATCTGCTTTTGCGCAATACGTCCCGCAAAATCATCGTCAAAGAACCGCACCGACTGGCCCAACGTCCAGCGGTTAAGCCGCGACAACACCAGCGGGTTCACATTCGGCTGTACAATGATGGCATTAGACGCCGCAGAAAGCCCAAAAAGCACCGGGCGAACCAGCATGAAAAAGCCCAGCGCCCCCAGAATCACCAGGATATTGCCGCTGCTGAAAAACGCATCCGGCCCGCTGGCCAGGGCGGTGTCGATCACCAGCCCCAGGAAAAAAGCGGTTCCCGCCTCCATGGCGCCGGCAAAGGCAGAAATCGCCGCCGCTAGAAAAAGCATCGGCCAGGCTCCGGCCAGCACCCAACGCAGGAACCCCCCCAGTTGTTGTGGCGGTGGTCCCTTGGCCGGTTGGAAGGCGTCGATCAGATTGCCTAGTTTCATTCAGCTGCCTCGATATTCAAAAATCCGCCGGACTGACGCGCCCAGAACTGGGCATAAAGCCCTTGAGCCTGCAACAGCTCCTCGTGGCAACCTTGCTCTGCGATCTTCCCGTCATCCAGTACCAGAATGCGGTCCATCTGTGCGATGGTGGACAGCCGATGTGCAATGGCAATCACCGTCTTGCCCTCCATCATCCCATAAAGAGTCTCCTGAATGGCGGCTTCGACCTCGGAATCCAGCGCCGAGGTGGCCTCATCCAGCAGCAGTATTGGCGCATTCTTCAGGATCACCCGCGCCAGAGTGATCCGTTGACGCTGGCCACCAGAAAGCTTGACGCCGCGCTCGCCCACATGGGCCTCATAGCCACGCCGCCCCTGTGGATCCTCCAGATCCAGAATAAACTCATGTGCCTGCGCCTGTTTGGCTGCCGCCAGGATCTGCTCCTCGCTGGCATCCGGGCGCCCATAGAGCAGGTTATCGCGCACCGAGCGATGCAGCAGGGCGCTGTCTTGCTGCACCATACCGATATTGCTGCGCAGACTGTCCTGGGTGATGCTGGCGATATCCTGACCATCAATCAGGATCTGCCCTGCATCCGGATCGTAAAACCGCAACAGCAGTTTGACCAAGGTCGATTTTCCAGCACCCGAACGCCCCACCAGACCAATTTTTTCACCCGGCTTGATGGTCAGGTTCAACTGATCCAACCCGCCAGCCTCGCGGCCATAGTGATGCGACAGATCTTTTAGCACCACCTCGCCCTGGCTCAGACGCAGGGGTGCGGCATTGGCGACATCCACCAGATCAATGGGCTGGGCGATTGTCTCCATGCCCTCGGCCACCACGCCAAGCTGCCGAAAGAACGAAGTCAGCGCCCACATGATCCAGCCGGTCATGGCGTTCAGCCGCAGGGTCAGCGCCGTTGCAGCCGCCACCACCCCGGCAGAGGCAGACCCGATCATCCACAGATGCAGCGCCCAGCCGACAACCCCAACAATCAGCAACCCGTTCAAGCCCACCAGAACCCCGTCCATCACGGTGAAGATGCGCATTTCCTGCTGAAAGGTCTCGCGGGTCTTTTCAATCGCGTCTTTGGCATAGGAAAGTTCCCGGTCATCATGGGCGAACATCTTGACCGAATGGATATTCGAATAGCTGTCCACCACCCGGCCAGTCACGGTGGACCGCGCATCCGAAGCCGCCTGGCTGGCCGGTCCCACCCGCTGAATCGTCCAGCGCACAAGAACCCCATAAAGCACAAACCAGATCAGCAACGGCAGCATCAGTCGCGGGTCTGCCACCGTCAGCATGATTGCCGCGCCCACCAGATAGGCCAGCGAAAAGGTAATGGCGTCAAAGACCTGAAACACCACCTCGCCCGCTGCAGGCGGCGTCTGCATGATGCGGTTGGCAATCCGGCCGGCAAAATCATTCTCAAACCAGGA
The DNA here is from genome assembly GCF_042192375.1 of Pseudophaeobacter sp. TrK17. NCBI lineage: Bacteria > Pseudomonadati > Pseudomonadota > Alphaproteobacteria > Rhodobacterales > Roseobacteraceae > Pseudophaeobacter > Pseudophaeobacter sp. TrK17. The sequence continues at coordinate 4,191,885 of NZ_CP071700.1, read as the reverse complement.
CACCGACTGGCGCAGCACATGTTTATGGGCCCGCCAACGGATCAAGGTGCCAAAGTTCGGCAAAATGGCGTTGTTGAGCAGCAAGACATCCGCCAGCTGCAGCAACGGGCGCAACACCAGGATGAACAGCGCCACCAGGATGAGCTCGGTGCCATAGCTCTGCCAGACCTGCTCTGGTGGGTTGGACAGCAGATCAACCACCCGCCCCATGTAGTAGATCAGACCAATTTCGATTGCGGCCACCACCACCGACATGCAGGCAGTCAGGATAAACACAGCTTTGAACGGCTGAGAATAGGCCTTCAGAAAGGGCCAAAGCCGGGTCGGCGGTTGATCCGTTTCCGGATAGTCGCAATAGGGGTCGATAAGGTTTTCAAAAAAACGAAACATGACAGTGTGCTCCAGTTACTTGAGCAAATAGGGAATGCAAAAATGCAGACAAGAGGCGTGACCGTGCCCCCCTTCAAACGGGTGGTACGGCGTTAGCTAAACCAGATCCCGTAGTACATTCGCATTCCTCCCGGCATGATTGTTTTGGCTAAGGCAGAAATAGTCATAAATTCCATCGTCTGTCACCCTCAGATTTTTGGCCCGCATGGCAAAGCCCGGTGTCTGTGGCGTTATTTCAACTGTTGCAGCAGCTCTGCACGGTCCAAGGTAAACCCCGACGCGATCCAGGCTTGCTCGAGCTGTTTCAGGGCTGTGCCCAGCGCCGCACCCGAAAGATCAGGCATCAGATCAGCCGCTACAATCGGAAAGATCGCTTCGGCGCCACGCACCAAATCAGTCTCTAATTCAGGCGAAATTGGCTGTTCCAACAGTGCTGCTCGCAACAGGCAGGCACTGTGGGCCAGATCCCGCCCCAGCCGGTAGCTCAGCTCGGTCGCCGTGGCAGAGGCGCTGACGGCATCGCGCAGCTGCTCCAGCTGGCGGGCCTCTGCCTTGCTCAATCGCAAATGCCCCTGCATCTCAGCGCCGCCCAGCGCTGCCAGGCGCCGCACCGGATCAACCTGTGCACCGGCCTCCAAATGAATGAGCGGTGCCAGCGCCCGGTCATCTGCGCCCGGCAGAATTTGCCCCAACACACCGATCTGGCGCATCACTGCAATCGCCGGGGCTGGGTCGGGCGCACCGAGAAGTTTCAACAGCTCAGCCGTGACACGTTCCAGCGACAGCTGCGACAGCCCCTCAAGATTGGCAGCAATCGCGGCCAGAGCATCCGGGTCAAAGCCGGCGTCGGTGTCGCCATACCAGGCGTGAAACCTGAAATAGCGCAGGGTGCGCAGGTAGTCTTCGCGAATGCGGTGTTCAGCGGTGCCAATAAACCGCACCCGGCGCGCTTTCAGGTCTGCCATACCCCCCAGGGGATCGACGACTGTGCCATCGGGGCGCGCATAGATCGCATTCATGGTGAAATCGCGGCGCGCGGCATCCTCGGCGATCTCTTTGGAAAAGGCCACCACAGCGCGACGGCCATCCGTTGCAACATCTTTGCGAAACGTCGTCACCTCGTGGGGGATCTGGTTTTGCACCAGCGTCACCGTGCCATGGTCAATCCCGGTTGGAATCGCCTTGATTCCTGCGGCTTTGGCCAGGGCCACGACCTCATCTGGGGTGGCATCGGTGGCAATATCAATGTCGGAAACCGGCACCCCCATCAGGGCATTGCGCACACAGCCGCCAACAAATAGGGCTGCCGCCCCCCGCTCGGTCCCCTCTGCGGTCAAGGCCGCGCAAACAGCCTGGGTTGCTGGATCCGTCAGCCAAGGCTGCCCCGCCAATAGGGTCATTGCTGCAGTGCCCCGGCAAGATTGCGCAGCATCCGCGCCGTGGCGCCCCAAATATAATAGGGGCCAAAGGGCACCGTGTAATAATGCCGCCGGGTGCCACGCCAACTGCGTGAGGTCACGATATAATTGTCCGGGTCCAGCACATGGCTGAGTGGCACCGAAAAGACCTCGGCCACTTCCCCGGCTTCGGGGCGAATATCAAAGGGCTCATGCAGCAATGCCACCACGGGGGTCACCTGAAAGCTGGTGACGGTCTCGTGGCTGGGCAAAAGGCCGATGACCTCCGGCAGGTCATTGGGTAGACCAATCTCCTCCCAGGCCTCGCGCAGGGCGGCGGCAGTGACATCGACATCACCCTCATCCACCTTCCCACCGGGAAAGGCGATCTGGCCAGGGTGGTGTTTCAACGCCGAGGATCGTTTTGTCAGGATAACCCGTGGCGCGTCTTCCACCAGCGAGATCGCCACCAGAACCCCGGCTGGGCGCAGCCTGCGTTCTGGTGGAAGGGCGAGATCAGGGTTGAGATCAAAATCCGAAGATCCTGCCCCCTGATCCGCCAGCACGGCTTTCAGACTGCGCCGCAGCTCACTCATCGGTAGCAGTTTCCGCTTCAAAGCCAACTGTTTTTGGGTCCAGATCATAATGCGCACTGCAGAACTGACAGTCGGCTGTTACCCGGCCCTCATCCGTCGTCATGGTGGCAATATCCTTGGCCGAGTAGATCGACAGGCTTTGACGGACGCGATCCTCGGAACAGGTGCAGCCAAAATGGACCGCCTGCGCATCATAGACCCGTGGCTCTTCCTCGTGGAACAGGCGCAAAAGCAGCTCTGTTGGGGTCACTGAGGGACCAATCAGCTCCAGCTCTTCGACGGTGTTCAGCAGGGTGTTGACGCGATTCCAGTTTTCCTCAGCCTCGCCTTCGACCAGATCCGCAGCCCGGAGCGTGGCTCCGCTGCCCTCTGCATCGGCGGCCACAAAAGGCGAAGCCTTTGGCATATGCTGCATCATCACGCCACCGGCGCGCCAATGTTCGGCAACACCGGGGCTGGAGGATTTCCCATAGGTGAGGGTAAAGGTCGTCGGCAGCTGCTCGGACTGGGCAAAATAGGCGCCAGCACAGGCAGCCAGCGATTCGCCATCCAGCGCGGCAATCCCCTGGTAGGGTTTGGTGTCTTCGCCCTGGTTGATCATCACGGCAAAATAGCCTTCTCCCACCTGATCAAACGGCGCGGAATCGGTCAGACGCTCTGCATCAAAGCTGGCATAGGCACGAATGCGGGCCGGTTCGCCCTCGCTCGCCGGGGCGTAATAATCGGTGGCGATCATCCGCACCGGGCCCTTGGACTGAATCTGCAGCGACAGTTTCCAGCGCAGCTTGATCGTTTGCCCGATCATCGCGGTCAGCAGTGCCATTTCAGCCACCAGGGCCTCGACTTGGGGCGGATAGTTATGTTGTTTCAAAATGCCATCAAGCGCGGAATCAAGCCGCACCACACGGCCCCGCATATCAGATGCATCAAGCTGAAAAGGCAGGACGGTATCGTCCCATGCGATTTTTGATCCAAGAGTCATGTTTGATCCAACGGTCATGGGGGTTTCATTAGGAGCCGATGATTGGCATATCGAGCCTATATAGGGTTTTCCACGATAGAGTGAAGGGGGCGCAGATGATCAGACGGTTTGGCGCGGTGCCACGGCATAACCAGCGGTATCAGATGCGCCCCGGCGCCTATGCTATATTGCCGCGAAATGGGCGGTTTTTGCTGACCTGCCAGATGGACCCGCATCCCGATATCCAGCTGCCCGGCGGCGGTATCGATCCTGGAGAGTCACCCCTGCCCGCTCTGCACCGCGAAGTCTATGAAGAAACCGGCTGGTCCATTGCTGCACCTCAAAGGCTTGGAGCATTTCGGCGCTACACTTTCATGCCAGAATACGATCTCTGGGCAGAAAAACTGTGCCACATCTACCTGGCGCGCCCTCTGCGCAAACTGGGGCCGCCGACAGAATCCCAGCATGAGGCGGTTTGGATGTCGCCAGAGGAGGCGATTCAACGCCTGGGAAATGACGGTGATCGCCATTTTGCCACTCTGTTCTACAGCCGCAACCAAGCCAAAACACAGCCCAAATGCTCCCGCCCCTTTTTGAAGGGCTAACGCCAATCAACAGGGTTGGGCCGGGCAGCACGCCAAGGCGTGCTGCTGTTGGCGAGCTTTTCTCAGGGGAGCAGGGCACATTTGCCTGTTTTCACGTTTGCCTGTTTTAAAAACTCAAACCGACGCGCAACCGCAGACCGCATTTGCGGTCTGCCGGGCCCAACAAGAGCGGATTATCTTTGATAATCTGACGATTGGCGGGAGCTCCCCCTGGGCTTGAACAGAGGAATGCCGCTGATCTGAAGACCTAAGTGTTCCATCCCGGACGATCACATAGATCCTCGCCGATCCGCATTTTTCATGGCAAGATCGGTTTTCGGTGACATTCGGGAGGGCGCTTAATGCTGATCCATCTTCATAACCAAGCGACAACAACGCCTAAGATACGGGCTGCCATCCAGGCGAGCGACGAGCCTGCATGGGTTCTGGCTGAGCGTTTTGGCACAACCGAACAGACAGTTTGGAAATGGCGCAAGCGCGACAGTGTCCATGACCGTAGCCATACCGCTCATCGGCTGCAAACGACGTTGACGCCTGCTCAGGAGGCCGTTGTGGTTGCGCTGCGCAAGATGCTGCTAGTGTCGCTGGATGACCTGCTGGCCGTGGTGCGGGAGTTTCTGAACCCGGACGTCTCGCGCTCTGGACTGGATCGGTGTCTGCGGCGGCATGGGGTCGGCAACCTGCGCGATCTTAAGCCAAAGGCCGCCCGCCCAAAGCAGAGCGCCTTCAAGGCATACGAGCCGGGATATCTGCATATCGACGTGAAGTACCTGCCACAGATGGCTGATCAAACTTCCCGCCGGTATCTGTTTGTTGCCATTGATCGGGCTACACGCTGGGTTTTTATCCGTATCTACAGCAGCAAGACAGCGGCCAACGCGCGCCGCTTTTTGCGTGATCTAGAGCGGGCTTGCCCACTTCGCATCCGAACCATACTCACAGACAATGGAAAGGAGTTCTCCGACCGTCTCTTTGGCCTGCGCAAGCGCGAACAAAGCGGAAAACATGATTTCGACAAGCTCTGCGCCGAACTGGACATCGAACACCGTCTGACGCCGCAAAGATCGCCCCAAACAAACGGCATGGTCGAGCGCTTCAACGGTCGCATCGAAGACGTGCTGCAAAGCCACCACTTCCGATCAGGCGAAGAACTGGAGACCACGCTGCACCGCTATGTTTGGCTCTACAACCAACAGCTTCCGCAATCAGCCTTGGGCAGCAAGACGCCCTTGCAAGCGATGAAGCACTGGCACAAACTCAAACCAGAACTGTTCAACAAACTGCCATACTACCGTCCGGGATGTGACAGCTAAGGGGCCTCGCTTTTGCCCTCAGGGGCCCTCATATTCAAACAGAGTTGCGGACACATCGTCCTCTAGCCCGTATTCCTGCGACAGGATCTGAGTGAGGTTCCAGTACAGATCATCCAGGAATTCCTTGCCGCTCTGACGCGAATCGCATTTGCTGATCAGATCCAGCAGGCCTTCAACCTCGAGCATCTCGCCGTTCTCAAGCCGCGCTTCGGTAAAGCCATCAGAATAGAGCAACAGCCGGTCACCCTTCTCCAGAACCACTTCTTCCTGGCTATAACTGATATCCGGCACCAAACCGATTGGAACGCCACCTTTGCCCAAAAATTCGGTGCTGCCATCCCGTCGTAACAGCAAGGGATGCGGATGCCCCGCCTGCACCATCTTCAGCAAACCGCTGCGCAGATCTACGATACAATAGGCCATGGTGAAGTATTCTTCGATGCCGGTATCGGCAATCAGGCGAGCGTTCAGCAAACGGGCCACCTCATCCGGTTGACGCAACGCGTAGAACCGTTTGAACCGCTGCTCCATCCCGACATTCTGATCAAAATAGGTCGAAGACAGATAGCCCCCCAGACGGGCTGTCATCATCGCCGAGGTAATCCCGTGGCCGGACACATCAATCGAATAAAAGCCGATCCGATTCACCCCTGGGCAAAACATGCCAACCAAATCGCCACCGATATGGCCACAGGGTTTGAGCAACAGGCTCACGGTAGAAGACCCAAACTCCTTTGAGAGTTCGGGCACCAGAGATTCCTGTATCTTGCGGGCCTGAATGAGATCTTGGTCGATGGCATCGTAGACGCTCTGCAACTCATCCAGAGTGTCAGAAACGATTCGGTTCTTTTCTGACAGCTCTCGCTGCATTTTTAGGATACGTTCCCCTGCCGAAATCCGCGCCCGCAGCTCATCCGAGCTCACCGGCTTGGTCAGGAAATCATCCGCCCCGGCATCCAGACCTTCGGCCACCTCATTCTTTTCACTTTTGGAGGTCAGCAGGATGAAATAGGCATAGTTGTCTTTGGATTGTTCGCGAAAGGCCTGGCAAAATTCCAGGCCATTCATCCCCGGCATCATCCAATCGCTGAGAATCAAATCAGGCGGATCTTGCCGGCAAATCTCCATTGCTGCGGCTCCGCTTTCGGCCTCAACAACATCGAATCCCCATTTCTGCAAAGAGGCAACCAGAATGCGGCGCTGCAAACGGCTGTCGTCGACCACCAACACACGGTTGATAGACCCGCTCATAGCGTGTTCCTCGTTGTCCAGTGAACTGTCCGGCAGCACCCTCGGTACCTCTTACAAAATGATCGCGGTCTTCTATCTGCTGTCACTATCAGGGCAGACCTTTAATAGGATATGAATATTGAAAATTGTCTCTCGCCCCCTTTTTCACCTTAAATTTACTACATACAAACTAACTGTCTCTCTCAAACTGAAGGCAAATAGGAACACGCAATGATAGATTGGCCTCGGGTAAACGAGCTGAAAGACGAGATCGGTCAAGATGATTTCGGCGAAGTTGTGGAACTTTTTCTGGAAGAAGTCGAAGAAATTATCAAAAAACTTCGTGACGATGATCGCAGCCAGCTTGAACAGGACCTGCATTTTCTCAAGGGCTGCGCCCTAAATCTCGGGTTTGACAGCTTTTCAAAGCTCTGCCTGCAAGGTGAACGTCAGGCTGCTGAAGGCCAGGCCAGCGAAGTCGATCTGCCGGCGATTCTTGATATGTTTGAAGCTTCAAAACACAGCTTTCTCACGGAACTTCCCAATCAAGGCTAGTTTACATCACTCCGGTGTTTGACGTTTGTCACTTTAATTTTATCAAATTTTACAAAAATCTAACGCCCTTTCTTTGATCTGCGGACTGTAACCTGGGTTGGCCTGTTGCGGCCAGCCTGCCCGCCCTGCTGGCGGCCCCGGTTGCGGCAACCAGACGACGTCCTGTCAACCGGCATCACCAGGCCTCCCCCTCTGTGCCATCCTTCAAATCAGAAACTGAGCCAGAGTCTCATCATTGGTGATATCTGTGTAGGACATACCCGCGTCATCCAGCCGTGCTAAAAAGTCCGTAAAGTTTTCTGGCCGTTTGGTTTCGATCCCAATCAGGACCGAGCCAAAATTGCGGGCCGACTTTTTCAAATATTCAAATCGGGCAATATCATCCTCAGGCCCCAGAATGCCCAGGAACTCTTTTAATGCGCCGGGTCGCTGTGGCAGCCGCAGTAAAAAGTATTTTTTCACGCCAGAGTATCGCTGCGCCCGTTCTTTGACCTCGGGGAGGCGCTCAAAATCAAAATTCCCGCCAGAGGTAACGCAAACAACCGTCTTGCCCCGAATCCAGGTCCGCAGATCGCCCAGTGCTTCGATGGCCAAAGCGCCGGCTGGTTCCAAGACGATTCCCTCGACGTTCAGCATTTCGACCATGGTGGTGCAAACCCGGTCTTCAGGCAGCGCGATCACATCTGGCAAAGCCACATGTTTCAGCACCTCAAAAGGGCGCTCGCCCAGCCGCCCCACCGCTGCGCCATCAACAAAGGTATCCACCTTGTCCAAGGACACTGGGCGTCCAGCTGTCAGCGCCGCGCGCAGGCAGGCACCGCCCGCAGGTTCCACAAAAAGACTATGCACCCGGTCGCCAAACCAGCTGGTCACCCCGGCGGACATACCGCCGCCGCCCACCGGCAAAATCACATGATCGGGGACCCCACCCAACTGCGCTTCGATCTCTACTGCGATGGAGCTTTGGCCTTCGATCACATCTGGATCGTCAAAGGGCGACAAGAAATGCCCGCCTTCACGGGCGCACCACTCCTGCGCTGCCGTCAAGGTGTCGTCAAAATAGTCACCGACCAAATGGATCTCGACATTGTCACCACCAAACATCCGGGTTTTCTGGATCTTTTGCTGCGGTGTGGTCACCGGCATAAAGATCACGCCTTTGACGGCCATGTGTTTGCACATAAAGGCAACGCCCTGTGCGTGATTGCCGGCTGAAGCACAGACAAACAGCTCCTTGCCAGGTTGCTTGCGCATGGCATTAAAGGCACCACGGATTTTGTAAGACCGGACCGGGCTCAGATCCTCACGCTTGAGGTAAATTTCCGCCCCGAAGCGCTCGGACAGGTGGACATTCTTTTGCAGCGGCGTGGGCGGAAACACATCGCGCATCGCCGCCTCGGCCGCACGGGCCTGGGTCATAAAATCGGTCATATCCCTTGATTGGCGCAACCCCGCCCCCAAGGCAAGGGGGCAGGATCAAAGCATACCGAAGAATACCAATCCGGGCTTTGTCAGATCGGGCGGCCTTCGATGTAGTGACCATAAAGTGTGGTGAGGATGCTGACGTTGACCAAAGACATGACCAACAACACTGCATAGAGAACAATCGGCCCAATGATTGGCACCAACACAAACAGAGCCGCCATGATGTTCAGCAACAGTTGAAACAAGAAACCAATAAAAATAAGCCCAACAATGGTCCAGGTTTCGCCCGTGGTTGCCTCCCATGCTTCTTTGATCTTCAGTGACTTACCAATGGCCGCAGCAGGAAGCACCGGCAACAGGCGGTACAGCCCAACCACAGCAGAAAGCACCAGAATAATGGCAAAGACACCTGCTAGAACTGGTGACATCGCACTCAAGCCAAACATCACAATCGCCGCAGGTATCATCGCGATCATCATCAAGATCCCGAGCATAAGAGCATGCCCGATGTAAGAGAGAATGCGGTCAAACCGAAACGGCGGAACCCATCCCTGCGGGTATTCTTCCAGCAGCACAAAGCGGTGCCAGGAGGTCACGATCCACAACATCATGATCATCACAAACACCCAGGTGGCGAAGAAAACCATCCAACTATTGGCAATCAACAGCCCCAAAGCCTGCTCATCCTGAAGGACAGAAACAGACACTCCGATATATGAAAGCGCGGCAAAGACACCGACAAAAGCAATCACCACAGGCACCAGCCCAATCTGCAGGGCTTGTTTCAGGTTGCGAAACACCATCCCAAAGGAATGGGCAAAAATCGACCAAGACTTCATCTAAATTCTCTCCATCACAATACTGCGGCTTATGTCGCACGCTATGCGAGTGCGCAATACAGGAAAAGGCCAGTAAACCTTGCCCTCACGTTCGAAACCCGCTATCGCCCAGTCGATCTGACTGAGAGGAAATTCTATGTCCGCGCCCAAGAAAGTTGTGCTGGCCTATTCCGGTGGCCTTGATACCTCAATCATCCTGAAATGGCTGCAGACCGAATATGGCTGCGAAGTTGTTACCTTCACCGCCGATCTCGGCCAGGGTGAAGAGCTGGAGCCCGCCCGCCAAAAGGCTGAGCTGCTAGGCATCAAGCCGGAAAACATCTACATTGAGGACGTCCGCGAAGAGTTCGTGCGCGATTTTGTCTTCCCGATGTTCCGCGCCAATGCCGTCTATGAGGGTCTCTATCTGCTGGGCACCTCAATCGCGCGTCCGCTGATCTCCAAACGTCTGGTTGAGATCGCCGAAGCCACTGGCGCTGATGCCGTGGCCCATGGCGCCACCGGCAAGGGCAACGACCAGGTGCGTTTTGAGCTGGCCGCCTATGCGCTGAACCCCGACATCAAGGTGATCGCACCCTGGCGTGAATGGGACCTGACCTCACGCACCCGCCTGCTGGAGTTTGCTGAGCAAAACCAGATCCCCGTCGCCAAAGACAAACGTGGCGAAGCGCCGTTCTCGGTTGACGCAAACCTGTTGCACACCTCTTCTGAGGGCAAAGTGCTGGAAGATCCCGCCGTCATGGCGCCAGACTACGTCTACCAGCGCACCGTTCATCCCGAAGATGCGCCAAATGAGCCCGAGTTCATCGAAGTCGGCTTTGAAAAGGGCGATGCTGTCTCGATCAATGGTGAGGCCATGTCGCCCGCCACCATCCTGACCAAGCTGAATGAATACGGCGGCAAGCACGGCTGCGGCCGTCTCGACCTGGTTGAGGGTCGCTTTGTTGGCATGAAGTCGCGCGGCATCTACGAAACCCCCGGCGGCACCCTGCTGCTGGAGGCGCACCGCGGCATCGAGAGCATCACCATGGACCGTGGCGCCATGCACCTCAAAGACGAGCTGATGCCAAAATACGCCGAGCTGATCTACAACGGCTTCTGGTACAGCCCCGAGCGTGAGATGCTGCAAGCCGCCATCGACGCCAGCCAGACCCATGTCACCGGCACTGTGCGTCTCAAACTCTACAAAGGCTCCGCCACCTGCGTTGGCCGCTGGTCGGACCACACGCTCTACTCCGAAGCCCATGTGACCTTTGAAGAAGATGCCGGCGCCTATGATCAGACCGATGCAGCGGGCTTTATCCAGCTCAATGCACTGCGTCTTAAACTACTGGCCGCCCGCGATCGTCGCTTGAAAAAGTAAGTGGCCTTACACACTAAATTTTTGAAAGGGCCGCACCAATTGGTGTGGCCCTTTTTGCTACCGTTATCTGGCGAGATCAGAAAACTCATGATAGCAGCCGTGATTGGCTGTCCACCCACCCCCTAAGCCGCGACCGCATCCGAAATATTGATAGTTTCAAAGAGCGTCTGGCGCAGTAGTTCTGCATCCGCTAGGGTCTGGAAAATATCGGCGCAGACGGAGTTTGGGCCCGCATTTCCCAAGTAACTTGACGTTTTCGCGCCTCCAACGGCCACTAATGTGTTATATTTCAGTATGTTAATTTGGCTGAAGGTGGTGGATTATGGATCACCCAGAGGGTGCACGCGAAACGGGTGATGGGCGGCTCAGTTTTGACCGCCGGGTCCGGCTGGAGTTTCATGGTTCCAAGATCAGCTCGGACGGTGGATTACTGTTGTTCAGGGAATTGGATGAAGTGCTCGGCCTGCACGACATTGCGGGCGGATTTCTGAGAGACACGCGAACTGGCCACAATCGCCTGCACTCACTGGTCGGCTTGTTGCGCCAGTCGGTCTTTGGGCGGCTGGCCGGATATGATGATGTTAATGACGCGGACCGTTTATCGCTTGATCCGGTGATGCGGCAGGTCGTTGGAGGGCGTGCCGTTGAGGCCAAGGCCGCGTCTGCGAGCCAGATGGGACGGTTCGAGACCGAGGTGTTGGCGGCAACCGACAATCGCACTGTGCTGGCGGATTTATCAGGACACTGGATCGACCGGGTTCACAATCGCAAACCGCCCAAGTGGATCACGCTCGACATGGACAGTTCAGTCAGTCCCACCCACGGCGCGCAAGAAGGCACCGCTTGGAACGGGCATTTCGGCTGCATGTGCTATCACCCGCTGTTCGTCTTCAACCAGTTTGGCCATTTGGAACGCTGCGCCCTGCGCCCCGGCAATGTTCACAGCGCAGATGGGTGGGAAGAGGTTCTGAAGCCCGTCATCGCGCGATATGCGGATCGTCACCTGATGCGGTTCTTCCGGGGGGATGCTGCGTTCGCCATCCCGGAGCTATACAAAACTCTGGAACTGGAAAACTATTTCTACGCCATCCGCCTTCGGGCCAATCGCGTTCTTCAGGGCAAGATTGCGCATCTGCTCAAGCGCCCTGTGGGTCGTCCGCCAAAAGGCGTGAAGCGCATCTACGGCGACTTCCAATATCAGGCGGCATCTTGGGACAAACCTCGTCGTGTCATCGCCAAGGTGGAATGGCATCCCAGCGAGTTGTTCCCGCGCGTGGGCTTCGTGGTCACCAACATGCCGATGGAACCCGACTGGATCATCCGCTTCTACAACCAACGCGGCACCGCCGAGCAATACATCAAGGAAGGCAAGCAGGCGATCAACTGGACCCGTTTGTCCTGCAAAGGCATGGCGCAGAACGAGGTGCGGCTGCAACTCCATGCACTGGCTTACAATATCGGTGCCTTCCTACAGGGCACTGATCTACCTGATGAGATAGCCGACTGGTCACTGACAAGCCTGCAGACGCGATTGATCAAGATTGGTGCGAGGGTTGTGCGTCACGCCCGTGCAATCACCTTCCAACTGGCCGAGGTGGCTGTCAGCGGCGATCTGTTCAACCGCATCCTTGCGGCCATACATCGGCTGCGCGCACCGCCGGTTCCCTAATGACAACATCGTTAATCATAAAACCTGAACAAAAGCGGCTCAACCGGTCTATCCATACGGGGGTCGGTCAGACCAATATCCGGATCAACCTCGCCCCCGAGACCGGAAATCGTGCTCAGTTCGCGCGTCAGATGCCCGAACAACGGCACCATGGGTCCAAGAGGCTTGATAGGAGCGCAGAACAGCGGCAAGGTGGGCGGGAGGACGTTCCACTTGGGGAATGTCAGTTGGGATGACTGATCAAGAGGATGACCTCTTTGAAGATGATTTCGCGGAAGAGCTGGAGATGTTTGTCGAAGCCCAGGACACTGTCTGGGCAGATGTCTTGGCAGAGCTGAAATCCGGCAAGAAAACCGGCCATTGGATGTGGTTCGTCTTTCCGCAGCTGGCGGAACTTGGCCAGTCCCATATGGCGCAACTTTACGGCATCGAAGACCTGTCAGAAGCCACTGCTTTTCTAGGCCATGACGTCCTGCGCGCCCGACTGATCGAAGTTTCCGAGCTGATGCTCACACATCAGGATCAAGACCCTGCAGCCATTCTGGGCACCACAGACGCCAAAAAACTACGCTCCAGCATGACGCTTTTTGCCGCCACCCCTGGCGCACCCGATGTCTTCGCCGAGGTCCTCGCCACATTCTTTGCAGCCAGCCCCTGCGACGTGACCCTCGAAGCGATCGCCTAAACAGACTTTAATTTGGGCGTCCTGCCACTTCATCGGTTGCTTTCCCCATCGTCAAGGTTGCGAGCGAAGCTGCGCTCGCTTACCCCTTTGGTGACAGTCTCAAGAGGTAATCCGATGGCGCTACACGACATTGCACAAGGTATATCCAAAGAGCTTCAGGGCAAAAGTTTTGCAGGCTCGTTGAAGTTTGATTGTGGCAGCGACGGCGTGATTATTCTGGCAAATGGCACTGCATCAACCACCGACCGTGACACGGATTGCACCATAAAACTCTCTCAGGACAATCTGTTAAAACTGCTGACCGGAAAGTTAAATCCAATGACCGGTGTGATGATGGGTAAGCTCAAAATCTCCGGCGATATGGCCACGGCGATGAAGCTGGGTAAGCTGATCGGCTGAGCTTTCATCTTGCCCCAAATACCTTGGGGGGAGCGCCTTTGGCGCAGGGGGCAAAGCCCCCCACTCCTGCCCTGGTCAGATCTTTTGCGCTTTCATCGTCTCATAATAGGGCATGGCCGCCTCCAACACCGGACGTAAATGCTCCGGCACCTCTGGCAAAGGGCCTTCCCGCCCGGCAAACCCGGATGAGTTCCACACCGCACCATACCAAACCGGCGCCCATACGCCATCGTTGGGATGTCCGCCCGGGGGCCAACGCAGCATTTTGGACGAAAACGGCAGACCAAGCCTGTCGCAAAGCTGTTCCAGCTTGGTCGCTGGGTCGTCGCGGATATCGTGGCTGTCGACGACGACGGGGTCCTGGCCCCAGCTTCGGCACAGTTCAAACAGCTCTGCCTGCTGGCGGAAACCAATATCATCCAGCGTCGGGTTTTCCCGTTTCGCCGCATATGAGGCAATCACCCGCGCCGGATGACGGATCAGGAACACATTGGTCACCTGCCGCATCCAGTCACGCGGCACCCCGTCAATCATGTGCTGGGTCATGTGTTTTTGATAAAAATAGGGCTTTGCGGCCGGCACCGGCCCTACCAGCGCCTGTGCAACCTCGATGGCCTCTTGTAATTGGCTCTCCAGGATCTCTTCCCGCATGGGATGCTGCAAACCCGTCAGGGCTAGATAGGCCGCATAAAAGGGTTCATCCACCACCGCACAATCGCCGCGATTGCCAAAGGCATACATCATTGCAGTAGACAGGTTGCGCGGGCCAGACCACATGGCAATTCGCATCAGGCGCACTCCGCTTCGATCATCGCTTTATAAAGCCCCCGAATAAGTTCGGTGACCGGCCCCATTTCACCACTGCCAATCTGGCGCCCGTCAATATCTCCAACTGGTGTCTGAGCGCCAAAGGTCCCCGTTAGAAAGGCCTCATCGGCCCCATAGGTATCCACCAAGGAATAGTTTCGCTCAAACACCGGGATGTCATTGGCGCGGCACAGGTCGATGACCTTTTGCCGGGTGATGCCATTCATGCAGTAATCGCCAGTCGAGGTCCAAACCGCGCCCCTGCGCACGATGAAAAAGTTACAGGCGTTGGTGGTGTTCACAAAGCCATTCACATCCAGCATCAACCCCTCGTCAGCGCCAGCCTTTTCGGCGGCGATACAGGCGAGGATGCAGTTCAGTTTGGAATGAGAATTGAGTTTTGGATCCTGGGTCATCGGCAGCCCCCGCAGATGCGGTACCGTGGCCAGCCGAATGGGACGCGGCAGATTGGGCTTGGAGTGCTCCATGATGATCACCATGGTTGGCCCCTGCTGCGACAGCGATGGATGCTGGAAGGGGCGGGTTTTCACCCCGCGGGTGATCATCAGACGCGCATGGGCATCCGTGGTCATTTCATTGGCCTTTTGCGTGTCTAACACGGCCTGTTTGACGCCATCTCGGTCCAGACCAATATCCAGATCAATTGCCTTTGCCGCCTCGAACAACCGATCGAGATGTTCGTCGATAAAGGCCCAGGTTCCATTATACAGGCGCAGCCCTTCCCAGACGCCATCCCCCAGCATAAAGCCACTGTCATAGACACTCACCGTGGCCTGCGCCTTGGGGACGATTTGGCCGTTCAGATAGATCAGGATCTCTTCATTACGCTGGTCTTCTGTCGCCTGATGAGTGCTCATCTTCTCTGATTTTCTCGGGATGTCTTGCATTGGGGGGCTCCTTTTCCGGCACGCTAGAAGGATTGGATCCAATTTCCAAGCGGTAACTTGCGCTCACCTCCCCGTGACATTTGATGACACAGGGTTGAGCCAAACCCAAAGCCTCGGCAGTTTGGTCAAAACGGAGGTCAACATGCAGATTTTCAAAACCCTTAAACCCGTCGCCCTTACTGTATTTATGCTTCTCGCCCTCGTGTTGCGCGGCCAAGAGGCCGAGGCCCAAACCCAAGAGACGCTCACCCTTGCTGGGGGGTGTTTCTGGTGTGTGGAAAGCGATTTTGAATCAGTGCCAGGGGTGGTTGACGCCATTTCAGGCTACACCGGGGGGCACACAGTGAACCCGACCTACAGCGAGGTTGGTAAGGGAAACACGGGCCATTTTGAGGCGGTTGAAATTCGGTTTGACCCCAGCCGTGTCAGCCGTGCTGATCTTCTGGATATGTTTTTCCGCTCCATTGATCCCACCGATGCAGGCGGCCAGTTTTGTGATCGTGGAGAGACCTACCGTACCGCTGTTTTTGTCTCTAACCCAGGCGAAAAGGCCCTTGCTGAAAAAGCACTGGCCAAGGCTGAGGCGGAGCTGGGACAAAAGATTGTCACGCCAATTCTGAATGCAGACACCTTTTACCGCGCCGAAGACTACCACCAAGATTACTACAAAGGCAGCAAGTTGATCTTTACCCGGTTTGGGCCAAAACGTCAGGCTGCAGCGTATAAACGCTACCGTCAGGCCTGTGGCCGCGACGCACGTGTGCTGCAGCTGTGGGGGAACGCCGCGCCCTTTGCGCAAGATCATTAAGGAGACGAAGCTCGGGACGCAGAAAACGGGAAGCCCCCTCTTGCGCTTTGCGCAATTCTCCCCTGGGATATTTTTGCCCAAATGAAACCCTGCAGATAATTAAAAGCGGGCGCTTTGCACCTCTTTGAGATCAGGAATGACATCTGCCGTGCCGTGCCGTGTGACCATCAGCGCCGCTGCCCGCGCCGCAAGGGACATTGCTTGAGGCATCGGCAAGCCCCGGTCCAAGGCCGACAGCACATAGCCCGTAAAGGTATCACCGGCCCCTGTGGTATCAACTGGTGTAACCGGCAAAGCCGCCACATCCAAAGCCTGACCAGAACTGGCACTGTAATGGCGCGCGCCTTGGGCGCCGAGGGTGACAATCACGTCAGCGACGCCCAGCGCATTCGCAGATTGGCCCGTCACCTGTTGCAATTGCTCGGCCTCAACCTGGTTCAGAAACAACAGATCCAGGTAGGGCAGAACCTGGCGCACGGCCTGGGCGTCAAAAGGTGCGGCAGCATAGGCCACCCTGAGCCCCAATTCCCGGGCCATTTTTGCGGCTTCCGCCTGCAAATTGGTTTCGTTTTGCAGCACCAGAATATCGCCGGCATTGGCGGTGCTAAGCGCCTGACCAATCTGATCTTCTGAAATGGCCCGATTGGCACCGGGATAAAGAATGATCTGATTCTCACCAGCCTGATCCACCGCAATGATGGCGTGGCCTGTGGGCAGATCCAGCGTCGCAATCGAGCGGGTATCAACGCCATATTCCATCAGACGCGCGACCGCCCAATCCCCTTCGGGGCCAACAGCGCCGATGTGATGCACCACAGAGCCGGCGCGGGCGGCGGCGACCGACATATTGGCCCCCTTGCCGCCCAGGAACTGGTCCAATCCACTTGCCGCCAGGGTTTCACCGGCGACTGGCAGATGCGGCATGGTGTAAACTATATCCGCATTGATTGAGCCCAGATTCCAGATTGCCATGGCTTTACCCGATGTTGCAGGCAGCCAGGACCGCCATGTTCAGCACGTCATTGGCGGTGGAGGTGGTGGAACAGATCTGGATTGATTTATCGACCCCAGACAGGATTGGCCCCACAACCGTGGCGCCCCCCATTTCCTGCATCAGCTTAACCGAGATCGAAGCCGAGTGCCGCGCTGGCACGATAAGAATATTCGCCGGTCCAGTCAGACGCTGGAAGGGGTAGGCCTCTTGTGCGGCGGCATTGAGCGCCACATCGACGGTCATTTCGCCTTCATACTCAAAATCCACGCCGCGTTTGTCCAGTACGGCCGGCGCGAGGTGCATTTTCTCTGCCCGCTCCGAGACCGGATAGCCAAAGGTAGAGAAGCTGACAAAGGCCACCCGAGGATCAAGCCCCATATGGCGGGCAACGCCGGCAGCGCGCTCGGCAATATTGGCGAGATCGTTTTCATCCGGCCATTCATGCACCAAGGTATCGCCAATCAACACGATCCGGCCCTTGTGCAACAGCGCAGTTACGCCAGCGGCGCCATGGGCATTATCGGCATCAAACACATGGTTGATCTGGTCCAGAATATGCGCCGATTTGCGGGTCGCCCCAGTCACCAAACCATCGCCATGACCGTGGGCCAGCATCAGGGCCGAGAACACATGGCGGTCACGCCCCACCAGGCGATGCACGTCCTTGCGGTCAAAACCTTTGCGCTGCAGGCGTTTGTAGAGAAAGTCCTTATAGACATCAAAATGCGTGGTATTGGCGGCATTAACGATTTCAAGCTCACGCACGGCATCGGCGAGCCCTGCAACTTCCAGCTTTTGTTTCACGTCCTCGCTACGGCCCACAACCAGTGCCTTGCCAAAGCCAGAGCGCTGGTAGTTGACAGCAGCGCGCAGTACCCGTGGGTCATCGCCCTCGGCAAAGATCATCCGGCTTTGCGCTGAGCGTGCCCGCGCATTCAGCCCACGCAGGATCGAGGCGGTTGGATCCATACGACCTTTGAGACCAATCTCATAGGCTTCCATATCAATGATGGGACGGCGCGCGGCACCGGTATCCATGCCGGCCTTGGCAACGGCAGGGGGGATACGGTGAATCAAGCGCGGGTCAAATGGGGTGGGAATGATGTAATCGCGACCAAAGGTCAGCGATTTGCCATAGGCCAGCGCCACCTCGTCCGGCACGTCTTCGCGCGCCAGGGCCGCCAGAGCATGGGCACAGGCAATTTTCATCTCGTCGTTGATAGCGCGGGCATGGATGTCCAGCGCGCCACGGAAGAGATAAGGAAAGCCAAGCACGTTATTGACCTGGTTGGGGTAATCCGAACGTCCCGTCGCGACGATTGCGTCAACGCGCACCTCATGGGCCTCTTCCGGGGTGATTTCCGGATCGGGGTTTGCCATGGCAAAAATCACCGGATTGTCGGCCATGGATTTCACCATGTCCTGGGTCACAGCCCCCTTGACCGAAACACCAAGAAACACATCTGCACCTTCCATCGCCTGTTCCAGCGAGCGCAGTTCAGTAGTGACGGCATGGGCCGATTTCCACTGGTTCATGCCTTCGGTTCGGCCCTGATAGATCACGCCTTTGGTGTCGCAGACGATGCAGTTTTCGTGCCGCGCGCCCATGCGTTTCAGCAGTTCGATACAGGCAATGCCCGCCGCCCCTGCCCCATTCAGCACGATGCGTACGTCTTCGATCTTTTTCCCCGAAATATGCAAGGCATTGATCAGACCAGCGGCGCAGATCACGGCGGTGCCGTGCTGGTCATCGTGGAAAACCGGGATATCCATCTCTTCCTTGAGCTTTTGCTCAATGATGAAACACTCCGGCGCCTTGATGTCCTCCAGGTTGATGCCACCAAAGGTCGGCCCCATCAGACGCACTGCTTCGATGAACTTGTCCGGATCTTCGGTGTCCAGCTCGATATCAATCGAGTTCACATCGGCAAAGCGTTTGAAGAGAACGGATTTCCCTTCCATCACCGGTTTAGATCCTAATGCACCAAGATTGCCCAGACCCAGGACCGCCGTCCCGTTAGAGATCACCGCCACAAGGTTGCCCTTGTTGGTATAATCATAAGCGGTTTCGGGGTTGGCAGCGATGGCTTCGCAGGGGACCGCAACACCGGGTGAATAGGCAAGCGACAGATCGCGCTGTGTCGTCATCGGGACGGTGGCGTTGATCTCCCATTTGCCGGGGGTTGGATCCAAGTGAAAGGCCAGAGCCTCTTCGTCGGTGATCTTTGCTTTGGGCATGGGGTTTCAGCGTCCTCTCCTAGTCGCGCCCAGTCATAGCTCAGCCTTTCGCCCCCCTCAATCCGCCGCAGCAATATTTTCCTGCGGCGGTTTCACCTAAAATGCCGATAAAATGTGGAGGTATTCGCCACATTTCTGCCACATTTTTGCCAGCTCAGCGCTCCAATTTCTAACCAAGATCTTAACAGGTAAACCCAAGCTTAAAGCGGCTTCCTCAGTTTGCGCCAAGCAACTCACGTCAGAATGACCTATCGCCCCCGTGGTTTCAGGGGCAATTTTCTTGGCTAAGCGTTTAGTGTAAAAGGAAAAGTATATGACGAGTATTCAGTTTAACTCTGGCTCCTCGACGGCGCTGCAGCTTTTGGGCGGCGCGGTTCAGGAAAAAGAGCAAGCCCAGGAAGAAGTCTCTACCGGTAAGAAAATCAATTCAGCAAAGGACCAGGCTGCGCTCTGGGCGATTACTCAAGTGATGGAAAGCGATACAAGCGCCTATGCCGCAGTCTCTGACACACTGTCCCTGAACGAAGCGACCACATCTGTTGCCGCCTTAGGTGCCGAGCAAGCCACCGAGATTCTGACAGAAATGAAAGAACTGGCGATCCTTGGAACCTCCGGTCTGGTGGATTTTGCCAAACTAGAAGAGCAAATGGTCCAAAAGACAGAACAGTTGAACAATGTGATCTCTTCCACCCAGTTCAACGGCGTCAATCTGCTGAAGACGGATATTGACGGCACCGGCAATACCTCTTTGACGGTTCCAGAGGCCGTGTCACGCGACGGCTCCTCAGCGCTCGCCGGGTTGGCCAGCTTTTCTGTCGACAGTCTCGATTTTGAAGGCAGCGCCGATTTCGATATCAACAGCCGTACCGCGATCACCGACAGTGCTTCGGCCCTGACCGCTCTGGGTGAGATCGAGGGGTTCTTCAACTTTGCCAGCGAAGGCGCTGCCAGGATGGGAGCCGCCACCAGTCGCATCACCAATCAGAATGAATTCATTGGTAAACTGGCGGATGCGACGCGATCCGGCACCAGTGCCCTTCGGGATGCAAACATCGAAGATGCCGCCGCCAGGCTAAAATCAGCAAGCGTCGCGGTCCAGCTGGGCCAAACCTCGCTTGCCATCGCCAATGCCTCGCCTCAGACCCTGCTGGCGATCTCCTGATCCGTTTCAGACCTAGCACAACTCCTCCAGCGACCTTGTCCCGGCGTGTCTCTTCTCACCGCCGGGACATCTCGTTCTGATTTTGGTTTTCCTTCCCCGGCCCCCACTGTAGACATCCTGCATTCACCACCGGGAGAGCAGGAATGTCAGTTACGCCGATGATGGCACAATACCTCGACATCAAGGCACAGTATCCAGATGCGCTGCTGTTTTACCGGATGGGCGACTTTTACGAGATGTTCTTTGACGATGCGGTCAACGCCGCTGAAGCCCTGGATATCGCGCTGACCAAACGGGGCAAGCACGATGGCGAAGACATCCCCATGTGTGGCGTGCCGTTCCACGCCGCCGAGGGGTATCTGCTCACCCTGATCCGCAAGGGCTTTCGCGTTGCTGTGGGTGAACAGCTGGAAACCCCGGCCGAAGCCAAAAAACGCGGTGGCAAATCGGTGGTCAAACGCGACGTGGTGCGGCTTGTCACCCCCGGCACCCTGACAGAGGACTCGCTGCTCGAGGCCCGCCGCCATAACTTTCTCGTCTCCTATTCCGAACTGCGGGATGAATCCGCCCTGGCCTGGGCCGATATTTCAACCGGTGCCTTTCACGTCATGCCCATCAGCCAGGTGCGCCTTTCTCCGGAACTGGCCCGTTTGGCGCCCTCAGAGTTGATTGTGGCAGATGGCCCCACTTATGAAGCAACCGCACCCCTGGCCGAGGAATACAAAATTCCCGTGACTCCGCTGGGCAAGGCAAGCTTTGACAGCACCGCAGCGGAGAAGAGGATCTGCAGCCTGTTCGGCGTCAGCGCGCTTGATGGGTTTGGCAGCTTCAACCGCGCTGAAATCTCGGCCATGGGAGCCCTGATCGACTATCTGGAGATCACCCAAAAAGGCAAACTGCCACTGCTGCAACAGCCGGTGCAGGAAGCCGAAGACCGTGTGGTGCAGATTGACGCCTCCACCCGCGCCAGCCTGGAACTGACACGGTCGCTCTCTGGCGCCCGGGCCGGCTCTCTGCTCTCGGTGGTGGATCGCACCGTTACCCCCGGTGGCGCCCGGCTGCTGGAACAACGCCTTTCCAGCCCCTCGCGAAACCTGGACGTGATCAATGCCCGGCTTGCAGCGCTCGACTTTGCGGTAGACCACGATCAGCTTTGCGAAGACCTGCGCGATGCCCTGCGCAAAACCCCGGACCTGGACCGCGCCCTGTCGCGACTGGCCCTGGAACGTGGCGGCCCGCGGGATCTCGCTGCCATCCGCAACGGCCTGGCCCAGGCCAACGCCATCGCTGACAGAAACGCCAGCGAAGACCTGCCACCGCTGGTCAGCGCCGCCACGACGGATCTCACCGGATTTGAGGCTCTGTTGGATCTGCTGGAGGCCGCCCTGGTGGCCGAGCCACCGCTTTTGGCCCGCGACGGCGGCTTTATCGCCGCCGGCTATGATGAAGACCTGGATGAGGCCCGCACCCTGCGCGACGAGGGTCGCTCGATTATTGCTGGCATGCAGCAGGAATATGCCGCCCATACCGGCATCACCTCGCTGAAAATCAAACACAACAATGTGCTGGGTTACTTCATTGAAACCACAGCCACCCATGCGGAAAAAATGCTCTCTGCGCCGCTGTCGGAAAAATACATCCACCGCCAAACCACCGCCAATCAGGTGCGGTTCACCACGGTTGAACTCAGCGAGATTGAGACCCGGATCCTGAACTCAGGAAATCGCGCGTTAGAGATTGAAAAGCGGCTCTATTCTGCACTTTCGACTGCAATCATGGACCAGGCTGCGCGCCTGAACGGTGCCTCACGAGGCCTGGCGGAGCTCGATCTGCTGACCGCTCTGGCGGATCTGGCGCGCGGCGAAAACTGGGCGCGGCCGCGCGTCGATGCCTCCCGTGCCTTTGCCATCACCGGCGGGCGTCACCCGGTTGTGGAACGCGCCCTGCGACAACAGGGCGGCGATACCTTTGTAGCCAATGATTGTGATCTCTCGGCCACCACCGGTGCCGCTGTCTGGCTTTTGACCGGTCCCAATATGGCGGGTAAATCGACCTTCCTGCGGCAAAACGCACTGATTGCTCTCCTGGCCCAGATGGGCAGTTACGTACCAGCGGAAACCGCCCATATCGGCCTGGTCAGCCAGCTGTTCAGTCGGGTTGGAGCCTCAGATGATCTGGCGCGGGGCCGCTCGACCTTTATGGTGGAAATGGTAGAAACCGCCGCCATCCTCAACCAGGCGGACGACCGTGCTCTGGTCATCCTCGACGAAATCGGCCGCGGCACCGCCACCTATGACGGGCTCTCCATCGCCTGGGCGACGCTGGAACACCTCCACGCGGTGAACCAATCCCGTGCCCTCTTTGCCACCCATTATCACGAATTGACCCAGCTTTCGACCACGCTGTCCGGCGTCGAAAACGCCACGGTCTCGGTCAAGGAATGGGAAGGCGAGGTGATCTTCCTGCACGAAGTCAAAAAGGGCGCCGCAGATCGCTCTTACGGGGTGCAGGTGGCGCAGCTGGCCGGCCTGCCAACCAGCGTGGTGGCCCGCGCCCGCGATGTGCTGGACCTGTTGGAACAAGGCAGCCGCGAAGGCGCAGGAGCAAAGATAAAGATCGATGATCTGCCCCTCTTTGCCGCTGCCCCGCCTCCACAACCAAAACCTGCCGCTGGTCCCTCCCCTGTTAACCAGCTGCTCAGTGACATTCACCCGGATGAGCTTTCCCCACGTGAAGCCCTCGAGGCGCTTTACCGCCTAAAAGAAGCAAGCAAATAACCATAAAATAAAAAGAGCGGCTGCCGATTGGGCGCCGCTCTTTCATCTTACCAAAAATACCTGCGCCGCAGGCACGGGTCCCAACGG
This sequence comes from Pseudophaeobacter sp. TrK17, assembly GCF_042192375.1. Classification (NCBI taxonomy): domain Bacteria; kingdom Pseudomonadati; phylum Pseudomonadota; class Alphaproteobacteria; order Rhodobacterales; family Roseobacteraceae; genus Pseudophaeobacter; species Pseudophaeobacter sp. TrK17. Next base: position 4,168,677 of record NZ_CP071700.1, on the reverse strand, counting down.
ACCCGTTCCCTTACAACTGCCATCAGGCCGGAGTGGAGGACACACCAACCTGGGCCGGCCGCAACAGCCGGTCATGCAACATAAAGCCCTCAGCCGAGACCTGAATGATATCGCCAGCCTTGGTGCCAGGCACCGGAGCCTCAAACATCGCCTCATGCACCTGCGGGTCAAAACGATCGCCAACCTGGGGTGACACAACCCGCACCCCGTGTTTTTCAAACACACCAACAAGTGCGCGCATGGTCAGCTCAACACCCTCGATAAGCGCCGCAGAAACTTCTTTCTGCTCATCCGTGGCGGATTCAACCGCGCGCTTCAGGTTGTCAAACACCGGCAGCATATCACGCGACAGTTTTGAACCGCCATATTGCTCCGCTTCGCGACGGGCCTTGTCACCGCGTTTGCGGGAGTTTTCGGCATCCGCCAGCGCACGCATAAACCGGTCTTTATACTCGTCCCGTTCTGCCCGCAGCTCATCCAACTCAATTGCAGCATCGTCCATTTCAGCCATTTCCGCCGCCAGCTCTTCCGCTTCGACATTTTCGATGTCGTCCAAAAAATCGTCGTTTCTGGGCTCTGCCATTTTTTCAACCTCTAGCTCCGGTCAGAAAGCAATTTCCCAACCAGTTGCGCCGTGTAATCCACAATCGGCACAATCCGTCCGTAATTCAGGCGAGTCGGGCCAATCACCCCAACCGCGCCAATGATCTTTCGATCCGAGTTCATATAGGGAGAGACCACCAAAGAGGAACCCGAAAGTGAAAAAAGTTTGTTCTCTGAACCGATAAAAATGCGCACACCTTCACCGTCCTCGGTCAGTTCAAGAAATTCAGCAATATCTTGCTTGCGCTCCAGGTCATCAAACAGGCTGCGAATAAGATCGAGCTCCTTTGGCACTCCACCACCCTCGCCCAATAGATTCGCCCGTCCCCGCACGATCAAACGGGCCTGTTCATTGCCGTCATCTTCCCAGGCGGCCAGCCCGCTTTCGATCATGTCCTGCGCCAGAACATCAATTTCCTGCCGCCGCGCATCAATCTCTTTCTGCATGTCGCGCCGTACGCCGCTCAGGGTCCGCCCTTCAATCAGCGCGTTGAGAAAATTTGCCGCCTCGCGCATTGAACTGGGGGTTTGACCCGGTGGTGGGGTGAACAGGCGGTTTTCCACATGACCGTCGGAGAACACCAAAACCACCAGCGCTCGATCCTGTGCCAACGACACAAATTCGATATGGCGGATTTCGCTTTCCTGTTTCGGCGTCAGCACCAGGGACGCACCCTGAGTCACCCCGGACAGGGCCGCGCCCACCCGATCCAACATGCCACCAACATCTCCGGCGTTCTTGCCTAAAGTGGCATCAATCTTTTCCCGGTCATGGGCCTTCAGATCCTCAACCTCCAGCAAGCCATCGACAAACATCCGCAGCCCGCGTTGGGTGGGAATGCGGCCGGCGCTGACATGAGGGCTGTCCAGCAATCCAAGATACTCCAGATCCTGCATCACGTTGCGCACCGTCGCCGCGCTGACCTTCTCATTGAGGGATCGCGTCAAGGTACGGCTGCCAACCGGTTCGCCACTTTCAAGATAGCTTTCAACAACCACCCGGAATACCTCCCGGGAGCGATCATTCATGTCACTCAGTATCTCTTTGGCATCTGTCATCTGTAATTTTTCGATCATTTCTGGCTGGAGAACACCCTGTTTGCCAATTTGCATTAAAGAGCGATCAGGGAAAAGGTCAATCATGCTTGCATCCCCGCACTCCCGGCGGCTATCGGATGGGCAGCAAAAAGAAGGATAGCCCATGCGCCCCTCAAAGAGAGACCTAAATGAAATGCGCGCCGTGTCGATCGAGACCGGCTTTACCAAACATGCCGAAGGATCCTGCCTGATAAAGATGGGTGATACGCATGTTCTGTGCACCGCCAGCCTGGAACCACGGGTGCCACCCTTCATCAAAGGCTCCGGTCTGGGCTGGGTCACTGCGGAATACGGCATGCTGCCTCGCGCCACCAACACCCGTATGCGTCGCGAAGCCGCGTCAGGCAAACAGGGTGGCCGCACCGTTGAAATCCAGCGCCTGATTGGCCGTGCCCTGCGCGCCGGCGTTGACCGGGTTGCCCTGGGTGAGCGCCAGATCACCATCGACTGCGACGTCTTGCAGGCCGACGGTGGCACCCGCTGCGCCGCGATCACCGGTGGCTGGGTCGCCCTGCGTCTGGCCGTGAATAAACTGATGAAAGCCGGTGACGTAAAAATTGATCCGCTGATGGATCCTGTCTCGGCAATTTCCTGCGGCATCTATGCCGGCCAGCCGGTGCTTGATCTGGACTACCCAGAAGATTCTGAGGCCGGCGTTGACGGCAACTTTATCATGACCGGTTCTGGTAAACTGATCGAAGTGCAGATGTCTGCCGAGGGCTCAATCTTTTCCCGCGATCAAATGAACCAGCTGATGGATCTGGCCGAAAAAGGCACCTCAGAGCTGGCAGCCCTGCAAAAGGCAGCCTGCGCATGAGCCGCAAGTTTGAAGGCGACCAGATTCTGGTCGCCACTCACAACGCAGGCAAGCTGCAGGAGATCACCGAGATCCTTGCGCCCTTTGGCGTCAAGGTTGTCGGCGCAGCCGAGATGAACCTGCCGGAACCGGAAGAAACCGAAGACACCTTTGTCGGCAATGCCCGGATCAAGGCACATGCGGCAGCACAGGCTACCGGCCTCCCTGCCCTGTCCGACGACAGCGGCATCACCATTGATGCGCTGGATGGCGCCCCCGGTGTCTATACCGCCGATTGGGCCGAAACCGGCAATGGGCGTGACTTTATGATGGCAATGACTCGCGCCAATGATGAAATCACCGCAAAAGGCCCCAATGCTCCGCGCAGCGCCCAGTTCCGCTGTACCCTAGTTCTGGCCTGGCCCGATGGCCATGATGAAGTATTCGAAGGCGTCATGGCCGGCGATCTGGTCTGGCCCATTCGCGGTGAAGCTGGGTTTGGTTATGACCCGATGTTCATGCCCGAGGGCTATGACGTCACCTGCGCCCAGATGGACAAGGCCGAAAAGAACCGCATCAGCCACCGTGGCCGCGCGGTCAGCGCCTTTATCAAAGGCTGTTTTAGTGGATGATTGGCGAAATGGGGGCTTTGGCCTATATGTGCATTGGCCCTTTTGTCAGGCCAAATGCCCCTATTGCGACTTCAACAGTCATGTCACCGCAAATATAGACCAAAAACTCTGGGTTAGAGCCTACCTGAGTGAGCTCAAAAGAGTCTCACAGGGGATGGAGGGTCGGGTTCTTAACTCTATCTTCTTTGGCGGTGGCACCCCCTCGCTGATGATGCCTGAAACCGTCGCCGCCGTGATTGAAGGCGCACGTGAAATATGGCCCTTTGCCAATGACATCGAGATCACTCTTGAAGCCAATCCAGGCTCTGTTGAGGCAGGACGTTTTGCCGGCTATCGCGACGGCGGCGTCAACCGTATCTCGATGGGCATTCAAGCGCTCAACAATGAGGACCTCCGCCGCCTTGGGCGTATCCATTCCGTGGAGGAGGCCCGCGCCGCCTTTGACATTGCCCGCACCTGTTTTGACCGGGTCAGCTTTGACCTGATCTATGCGCGTCAGGGACAGGACCTGTCCCATTGGCAGCGCGAACTTTCCCAAGCCCTGAATATGGCGATTGACCATCTGTCGCTCTATCAGCTCACCATCGAAGAAGGCACCGCCTTTGGTGATCGCTACGCCCGTGGAAAACTGCGCGACCTGCCCACAGATGACACGGCAGCTGACATGTACCAGGCCACACAAGAAATCTGTGCCGCCCATGGCATGCCCGCCTATGAGATCTCCAACCACGCCCGCCCTGGTGAGGAATCCCGTCACAACCAGATCTATTGGCGTTATGGCGACTACCTCGGCATTGGTCCGGGGGCCCATGGCCGCGTCACACGCAACGGCCAGCGCTATGCCACCGAAACATATCGCGCCCCCGGCGCCTGGCTGAAAGCGGTGGCCGATGGATCCGGGGAGAGCCTGTGCCAAGCCCTGCCCCGTGAAGATACCGCAATTGAGTACATGATGATGTCGATGCGCCTTGCCGAAGGCATGAACATCCCGCGCTATACGGCACTGTCGGGTCAGGCCCTGCCACAGGACCGCGTTGACGACCTTGTTAATCTTGGCATGGTAACTACATCGGATCAGGTAATTCGCGCGACAGATCAGGGCCGCGCAGTCCTGAATGCGGTGCTTCGGGAACTTCTGGTTGATTGACCAAATTGAAGTTGGATTAGACAGATGAGATTTCTCTATGCCGCGCTTGGGTTACTGTCACTCGGTCTGGCCATCATAGGTATCGTGCTGCCACTTCTGCCCACCGTGCCTTTTCTTCTGCTGGCGGCCTTCTTCTTTGCCAACTCATCCGAACGCCTGCATTCCTGGTTGATCAACCACCGCACATTTGGCCCCATGATCCTGGATTGGAATGAACGTGGCGCCATTCGTCCAGCCGCAAAAAAGGCGGCAACCGTTTCGATCGCCGCCGTTCTGTTGCTATCTTTTATACTGGGAGCGCCCTCCCATGTGGTGCTCATCCAGGTTGTCGTCCTGACAGCAGTCCTGACCTTTATTTGGACCCGCCCTGGCGCCTGACTATTTGCTCAGGATGTTACAGATTTCATCCAGCTGATCGAGCGTCTCATAGCTAATGGTGACAGATCCGCTTTCGCCACCTGCCTTGTGATCAATCGACACCTTCATCCGTAGAATGGCAGAAAGATCGCCCTCTAACGCCTTGGTATCTGCATCCTTATCTGTTGGCCGTGGCGACCTGCGCGGAGCCGCAGAAGCCTGAAGCCCGGCGGCATCCTTTTTCACCAAAGCTTCCGTAGCCCGGACCGACAACCCGCCTTTAACAATCTTGCTCGCCAGTTCAGAAGCATTGTCCGAGGTGATCAAAGCCCGCGCATGGCCCGCTGACAGTTTACGGTCATTGACCAGGGCGCGCACGTCCTCTGGCAGGTGTAGCAGCCTAACCAAATTGGCAATATGGCTCCGGCTCTTCCCCAGTGCCTCTGCCATGCGTTCCTGGGTATGGCCAAAGCGTTCCATCAGCTGTTTATAGCTCTGGGCTTCTTCCATTGCATTCAGATCAGAGCGCTGGATGTTTTCAATGATGGCAACTTCCATCATCTCAACATCGGAATAGTCCCGAATAAGAACCGGAACTTCGTGCAGCTGCGCTGCCTGCGCCGCGCGCCAGCGCCGCTCACCCGCAACAATTTCATACATGTCGCCGTCCCGAGGTCGCACGATCAGGGGCTGCAGGACCCCCTTTTCCTTGATCGATGCCGTCAGATCATCAAGATCCTCTTGCAGGAATTGACGGCGCGGCTGATCAGGGTTGGCAATCACCTTCTCGATGGGGACCAGAACCTCTGCGTTTCGTGCGGCCTGCACTTCTGTGCTTACCGGCTCCGAATTCACATCTGCCATCAAGGCAGACAGGCCACGGCCCAATCCGCGGGGTTTGTTTCTTTTCTCTGACATTTTCTACTCCGCTCTCAAGCCGCGACTGTTTGGTTATTCGATATCAACTCTTGCGCCAAAGCACGGTACGCCTTTGCCCCTAGGGAGTTGCTATCATAGTTGAGCACTGGCAAAGCATAGGACGGAGCCTCGCTGACCCGCACATTGCGCGGGATTTTTGTTTGAAAAACCAGATCGCCCAGATTGTCCCGCGCATCCTGTTCAACCTGCTGCGACAAGTTATTGCGCCGGTCAAACATCGTCAAAACAACGCCTTCAATCCGAAGATCAGGGTTGGCCGATTGCCGGACTTCCCGAATTGTGAGCAACAATTGCGACACACCTTCCAGGGCAAAAAATTCACTCTGCAAGGGGATCAGCACCGAATGGGAGGCTACCATCGCATTGACGGTCAAAAGGTTAAGAGAAGGTGGACAATCGATCAGCACATAATCCCAATCGTATTCGTCCATCGCCGTTTGCCGCAACGCATCATGCAGCAAGAAGCTCCGCTTTTCATTGGCAAAAAGCTCAATATCAGCGGAACTAAGGTCAACAGTGGCGGGGATCACGCAAAGGTCTTCGATTTCCGTAGTACGAATCACTTCATTTAGTGGGGCGTCATCAACCAACAGATCATATGTAGTGGCATCTCGATCCGCACTCTCGATGCCCAAGCCGGTAGAAGCATTTCCCTGGGGGTCCAGATCCACCACCAACACTCGCAGTCCTGTCTCAACCAAAGCGGCCGCGAGGTTGATTGCTGTTGTTGTCTTACCCACCCCGCCCTTCTGATTTGCAACCGCGATAATTCGAGGCCCCTCCGGGCGGGATAAATCAGGCACGAGCGACTCCCTTGATCTTAAGAATAACTGCTTCAGTCTCAGTCAAACTTGTAATTGGTTCAACGTCGAATCGCCATCGCTGAGCTGCCTTATCCACTTCTTTTTTCCAGTTCGCCCCTTTGGGGAACACAGATGTACCGCCAACTGCCAGGTGGCGTTGTGAAAATTCAAGAAGAGCATCTAGGTCAGCAACCGCACGCGCGGACAGTATATCTGCATTCTGTGGCACAGCCTGTTCAATCCTCTCGGTCAATACAGAAATTGAAACCCCACATTCCCGCGCCGCAGTTCGCAGAAAAGCCGATTTTCTCTGATCGCTTTCGATCAACGTAACCTTGGTTTTTGGCGATCGTTCTGCAGCCATGATGGCGACAACAATTCCCGGGAACCCGCCGCCGCTGCCGATATCCACCCAACTCTCACCTGCATCTTCTACGCTGGTGAAGACCTGTACCGAATCTACGATATGCCTCTGCCAAAGGTCTGTTAGGCTACTTTTGGAGACCAAGTTTATTCGCGGGTTCCACTTTAGCAGAACCTCCTCGAATTTTTCTAACCGCTCTATTGTTTCACGTGAAACATTCAACTGATCTAACAGAGCTTTCTCGCTCATCCAAGTTTCTCCTGTGAACGCATATTCTTTCGCAACCGTGCCAACACCAGAGCCAGCCCTGCTGGCGTCATCCCATTGATACGACTGGCCTTTGCCAAGGTCTCAGGTCTTGCGACGGTCAGTTTCTGTTGTAGCTCCGCCGAAAGACCTTCGATAGCTGTATAATCAAAATCGTCTGGGATCACATGGCCTTCGTCACGCTTGACCGCTGCGATCTCTTTCTCCTGACGCGCAATATAGTGCACATATAGCGCGTCTCGCTCCAATTGCCGCATTGTCTCTACATCTGTATCAGCGAAATCTGGCAGCAAAGGGATGAGATCTTCAAACCCCACATCAGGGAAAGCGAGAATTTCAAAACCTGTTCTCTTGTTCCCGTCCTGATTGACGTAAATCCCCGCTGCCGAAATCTGCTTTGGTGTGAATACAGCAGCTTCCAGACCGTTTCGGGTGGTTTCCAGACGGTCCAGCTTTTCCGAAAAGGCTACCCTTCTCTCTTCAGAGATGCACCCTGCCTCTATCGCAAGAGGTGTTAGCCTTTGATCCGCATTGTCGGCGCGCAGGGAGAGACGGAATTCAGCACGCGAGGTAAACATGCGGTAAGGTTCTGTAACGCCATGCGTGGTAAGATCATCAACCATGACACCAATGTAGCTGTTGGACCGGCCAAACATAACCGGCTCTTTATCCCGACATTTGGCGGCAGCACTAAGTCCAGCAACCAAACCTTGCGCAGCTGCCTCCTCATATCCTGTAGTGCCGTTGATCTGCCCCGCTAGATATAGGCCTGGCACATCTTTAAGCGATAGATCCAAGGAGAGCGCCCGCGGATCAATATAGTCATATTCGATCGCATACCCCGGCTGCAGAATTTCTGCCTTTTCCAATCCAACAATTGAACGAACGTAATCCGACTGTACATCCACTGGTAGGCTTGTCGAAATTCCGTTTGGATAGACGGTGTGATCCGTCGCCCCCTCGGGTTCCAAGAAAATCTGATGCGAGGTCTTATCTGCAAATCGGACAATTTTGTCCTCGATTGAAGGGCAGTACCTGGGACCAACACCATCAATATGCCCGCCATACATGGCTGATCGAGAAAGGTTCTCCCGAATAATGTCGTGGGTTTTTTCATTGGTGTGCGTAATGCCGCAGATAACCTGCTTGGCCGACAACGCCTTAGTCATGAAGGAGAAGAAGGTGGGATCCTCATCTCCTGGCTGTCCTTCGAGGATATCCCAGTTGATCGTGCGCCCATCCAGGCGCGGTGGCGTGCCGGTCTTTAGTCGACCCATCGGCAGTTCAAAGCTGTCCAACCGTTCTGCCAGTTTTACCGAAGGTCGATCCCCCATTCGGCCACCAGGCTTTGACACATCGCCAATATGGATCACCCCCCGTAGGAACGTGCCAGTCGTTAGGATTACGAACCTGCTGTGAATTTCACTTCCATCTGACAGAACCACGCCGCCCACTTTAGCGCCCTGCATCAAAAAATCTGTCGCTTCCCCCTCAATGATCTCAAGGTTCTCTTGGGATTCTGTTCTTTTGAGCATTTCACGACGATAGATACCGCGGTCAGATTGCGCACGGGGACCTTGAACAGCGGGGCCTTTGCGGCGGTTGAGCAGTCTAAACTGAATACCGGCAAGATCAGCTACTTGCCCCATTACGCCATCCATCGCGTCAATCTCGCGGACAAGGTGGCCTTTACCCAGGCCACCGATGGCCGGATTGCAGGACATCACCCCAATACCATCGCGTGTTAATGTGATGAGGGCTGTACGCGCGCCCATGCGCGCAGAAGCATGGGCTGCCTCGCTTCCTGCGTGACCTCCACCAATGACAACAACATCAAAATCTGAATGTTTCACGTGAAACACTCCCTATTTTCCAAGACAGAAACTTGAGAAAATCTCATCAAGGAGATTCTCGACGCCAACACGACCCACGAGCATTTCAAGGGATCGAACAGCGGACCGTATATCTTCAGCGGCAATTTCATAGAACTCCGATCCCCGTTGCAAAACAAGCTGAGCTTCGGTCAAACTGTGCATTGCGGCAAGCATCATCTCACGGTGACGTGACCGGGTGGCAACGCCAACCTGAGTGGAGCGATCCTTCAATGTATCAGAGATATGGGAAACCAGGCGATCTACGCCCTGCCCTGTCTTCCCGGAAATGGAGCTATCCGAGTCCTGCCGCATATCAGCCTTGGGCTGAAGACGGATATCCCCGGGCTGCATTTTCAAATCAATCGCTTCATCCGGTTCTACCAGAAAAACACGAAGATCGGCCTGTTCAGCGCGTTTGCGGGCAAGCTCAATTCCGATGCCTTCAACGTGATCGTCAGTATCTCTGAGGCCGGCAGTATCCAGCAGTGTCACCGGTAACCCGCCAAGATCCATTCGAACTTCAATCACATCCCGCGTCGTGCCGGCATATTCTGAAGTGATAGCCGCCTCACGACCTGCTAACATATTGAGAAGCGTAGATTTCCCAACATTTGGCGCGCCGATGATTGCCACCTCAAAACCGTCTCGAATGCGCTCTGCAATTTTAACGCCTTCGGTCTCTGCCTGCAGGTCCTGGGCGACTGCGCTCAGCAGGGCTGTCACCTCGGGTGTGACATCCACCGGGACGTCTTCATCGGCAAAATCTATGGTCACCTCAATCAGCGATGCTGCCCGGATGAGATCCACCCGCCATCTTTCGGCCAACTGTCCCAGACCACCAGACAGAACCACCTGAGCCTGCTTACGCTGGGCTTCGGTTTCCGCGTCAATCAGATCTGCCAGGGCTTCGACCTGTGCCAGGTCCAATTTGCCATTTTCCAACGCCCGCCGGGTGAATTCACCAGGCTCTGCCAGACGAAGATCAGGGGTTTTGGTCAAACGGTCCAGAACTGCCGAAACCACGGCAGTACTGCCGTGAACCTGAAATTCGACAATGTTTTCTCCGGTAAAGCTGGCCGGCGCCGCAAAGCTAAGAACCAGAGCCTCGTCCAGCTGACTGCCGTCAAGATCCAGAAGGCAGCGCAGCCCCCGCCCTTTTGCGGGCAGTGGATGGTCACAAATCTGATTGGCTGCGGTCAGTGCCAGAGGGCCAGAAATGCGAATGACTGAAACTCCAGCCTTCCCCTGTGCGGAGGCCAGTGCAAAGATCGTGTCCATCTTGGCCTTCCTCTTTAACTGGCCTTCGCGCTTTAGGTGTTCATCGAATCAAAGAAATCCGCGTTGGATTTGGTTTGCTTCAACTTGCCCAGGAGGAACTCGACAGCGTCGGTGGTGCCCATGGGGTTGAGGATCCGCCGCAAGACAAAGGTTTTGGCCAGATCGGCCTTGTCCACCAAAAGCTCTTCTTTCCGGGTACCGGATTTGAGAATATCGATGGCAGGATAGACCCGTTTATCGGCAATTTTGCGATCCAGAACCAGTTCAGAGTTACCGGTCCCTTTGAATTCTTCAAAGATCACCTCATCCATACGGCTGCCGGTGTCGATCAGTGCGGTTGCGATGATGGTGAGCGAACCACCCTCTTCGATATTCCGGGCTGCACCAAAGAATCGCTTGGGGCGTTGCAGGGCATTTGCATCCACACCACCGGTCAGAACCTTGCCAGAGGAGGGCACAACGGTGTTGAAGGCCCTACCAAGTCTTGTGATCGAATCAAGCAGGATAACTACATCTCGCTTATGTTCGACCAATCGCTTGGCCTTTTCGATCACCATTTCCGACACTGCAACGTGGCGTGTTGCGGGTTCATCAAAGGTAGAGGAGACAACCTCACCTTTGACCGACCGCTGCATATCGGTGACTTCTTCAGGGCGTTCGTCGATCAGCAGAACAATCAAATAGCACTCTGGGTGGTTCTGTTCGATCGAGTTTGCGATGTTCTGCAAAATCATCGTCTTACCGGTGCGTGGCGGCGCCACAATCAACGAACGCTGGCCTTTACCGATAGGCGCAACCAGGTCGATCACCCGGGCTGAGCGATCCTTGAGCGTTGGATCTTCGATTTCCATCTTCAGACGCTCATCCGGGTACAGTGGCGTCAGGTTGTCAAAGGCGATCTTGTGACGCGCTTTTTCAGGATCTTCAAAGTTGATCTTGGTGACGCTGGTCATGGCAAAATAGCGTTCTGCCTCCAGCGGAGCCTTGATCTGGCCTTCGATGGTATCGCCAGTGCGCAGCGAATGTTTGCGGATCATTTCCGGCGAAACATAAATATCATCCGGTCCCGGCAAATAGTTGGCCTCGGGTGAGCGCAGGAAACCGAATCCATCCTGCAGCACTTCCAGAACGCCATCACCGCCAATTTCCCAGCCTTCATCTGCGCGTTCACGCAGAATTTGGAACATCATCTCGCCCTTGCGCATGGTCGAGGCGTTTTCGATCTCTAGCTCCTCCGCCATAGACAGAAGGTTTTTTGGGCTTTGCGCCTTGAGATCAGAAAGATTGAGGGATTCGACGGTCATTAACATATGGCCTTTTTGCCCCGGCTATTTGGGGAGAGCGATTATTATCAAGTTCGGAGAACACGAGGGCCCGGACGGGCCTGTTGGACGCCATACATAGGGGGTGAGACCTCGTAAGTCAAACCCTCTCACAGAGGCTTAAAGTCGCTCTGAGCCCCGTCCAGAGCGGCCATGGGGCGGTTGTGTCAGAACTTGAAGATCACCGAGATGACAATCACCACCATCAAAAGCGTCGGGACTTCGTTCATCAGGCGGTAGCGTCGCCCAGTGAACCTGTTTTTCCCTGCAGCAAAGTCCCGCTGACGCATCAAAAGCCAATAGTGGAACCAGGTCATACCAATCACCGCCAGAGCCTTGCTCCAGGGCCACACAGAGCCCCAATCGACCAATCCAGGCGTCGCCGCCATGAACAGCCCTGCCCCCCATGTCGCCATCATCGCTGGGCGCATGATGAAACGGTGCAATTTATGTTCCATGGTCACAAAGATCGACAGGCTTTCAGGAACCTTCTCAGCTTGCTCCACGTGATACACAAACAGCCGTGGGAGATAGAACAAACCCGCCATCCAACTGAGCACCGCCATAATGTGCAGCGATTTGGCATATGGGTAGAGGGTGAACATCCAGTCTGTCAGGTCCATCGGTCTCTCTCTCACGCTTAGATGACCCACCCTTATAATAATAAAGAAAGATTTAAAGGATGATGTTTTTGTAGGGACAAGGATTTCAGTGGATTATTCAGTTTTTCACCCGCTTATCCCCAGTGGGGAAAACTAGCCGGCCTCATTGCCGCCACATTGGTGACACTTTGATTAACACCCTTATGAATAAGGATAATTAACGAGTTGTTAACCTAGATTACTGTGGGGATAACCTTTGGAGGAATCGGGGACGAACAAGATATCCCGACTTCAGAAGTTATCCCAATCCCCGGCGGAGGAATCAGCGCGCAGTTTGGTGGAATTTCCCTTTTCCCTGTGCACTTGCCAAAATCTGGGAAAACCATACAAACCATCCTATAAACTTTCGCATCTTTTCCATGGGGTTTTCCACATGTCTGCCCACATCCTGCTGGCTTCTGGTTCCGAGATCCGAGCGCAGCTTCTGCGTCAGGCTGGTGTGCCCTTTGAGGTCCAGGTCGCCCGCGTTGATGAAGAAGCGATCAAAGCGGCGCTTTTGGCCGAAGCCGCTGATCCGCGCGATATTGCCGATGCCCTGGCCGAGGCAAAGGCGCGCAAGGTGAGCATGAAAACCCCCGGCCCGCTGGTCCTGGGGTGTGATCAGGTGTTGGATTTTGAAGGCAGCTTGCTGTCCAAGCCCAAAAGCGAAGAAGAGGCGCTGGCCCAGCTTAGCGCCATGCGCGGCAAACGTCACATGCTACTGTCGGCTGCGGTGATCTACCGGGATGGGGAACCGATCTGGCGTCATGTTGGTCAGGTGCGGCTGCGAATGCACAACTGTTCGGACAGCTATCTCTCCTCTTATGTGGCGCGCAACTGGCAGAGCATCCAGCACGCGGTGGGCGCTTATAAGTTGGAAGAAGAAGGCGTACGCTTGTTTTCTAACATTGAAGGGAGTTACTTTAATGTTTTGGGTCTACCTCTGGTAGAACTTCTCAACTACTTGGGACTACAGGGTGTCATTGAACAATGAGTGATAAAAAAATCCCTCTGGCCGGTGTGATTGGCTGTCCGGTAGCGCATTCCAAATCGCCGCAGTTACAGAGGCACTGGCTCGAGACGCATGGCATCGCTGGGCATTATATCCCGATGCATGTGGAGCCGGAAGACCTAGAGACTGTGATCCGCACCCTGCCAAAGGCGGGGTTTGTTGGCGTCAACGTCACCATCCCGCACAAAGAAGCGGTGATGAAGATTGCGGATAAAGTCACCGACCGGGCCAAATTGATGGGTGCGGCCAATACCGTGATCTTTCGCAGTGATGGCAGTATCCTGGCCGATAACACCGATGGCTATGGCTTTATCACCAACCTGCATCAGGGCGCGCCGGATTGGGTTCCGGGCAGTGGCCCTGCAGCGGTTCTTGGGGCTGGTGGGGCCTGCCGCGCGGTGGTGGCATCGCTGATTGAGGCCGGAGTGCCGGAAATCCTGCTCTCCAATCGCACCCGCGACCGTGCTGAGCAGCTCCAAAAGGAATTTGGCAAGCGTATTCAGGTTGTTGACTGGGTTCTGGCCGGCAACATTATCGAAGAGGCAGCTTTGGTGGTAAACACCACCTCGTTGGGTATGGTGGGAAAACCGCGCCTGCGGGTGCCGTTGGATGGGCTAAGGCCACATATGGTGGTGACCGATCTGATCTATTCCCCACTCAAAACCGACCTGTTGCAGACCGCCGAAGATGTCGGCTGCACTGTGGTTGATGGTTTGGGCATGTTGCTGCATCAGGCGGTGCCGGGATTTGAACGCTGGTTTGGCCAGCGCCCGGATGTGGATGACGCGACCAGGGCGGCGGCTTTGCGATGACATTTTATCTTGGGCTGACGGGTTCCATTGGCATGGGCAAAAGCACCACCGCAGCGATTTTTGCGCAGGCGGGTTGCGCCGTCTGGGATGCTGATGCTGCGGTGCATCGGCTGTATGCAATCGGCGGCGCGGCTGTTGTGCCCCTGCAGCAGGCTTTTCCATCGGCGATTGTTGATGGCGCGGTCAGCCGGGAGGCCTTGAAACAGATTCTTGCCGCTGATCCCGCAGCTTTTGCGCAGCTGGAGGCAATAGTGCACCCGCTGCTGGCAGCGGACCGTCAGATGTTCAAAGACACTGCCACCAGCGATATACTGGTTTTTGATATTCCACTGCTGTTTGAAACCGGTGGTGAGGCCGCGATGGATGCGGTGGCTTGTGTTCGGGTCGACGCCGCTACGCAGCGCGCCAGGGTGTTGGAGCGGGGCACCATGACAGAGGCCCAGTTTGAACAGATCCTGGCAAAACAGATGCCCATTGATGAAAAATCTGCCCGCGCGGATTATGTCATTGAAACGGACACACTGGACCATGCAAAGACTCAGGTAAGCGCGATATTGGACCAGATCAGACAGACCCAGGCGAAACCGGCTTTGGGCGGAAAGACATCAGCAGATGCGTGAAATTGTTCTCGATACCGAGACCACCGGCTTTGACCCGTTTTCCGGCGATCGGATCGTCGAAATCGGCGCGGTTGAGCTGCTCAACCACATGCCAACCGGCGAGACCTTTCACGTCTATATCAATCCCGAACGCAGCATGCCGCAGGAAGCTTTTGGCGTGCATGGCATTGGTCCCGACCTGTTGGAGCCGCCGCAAAAACCTGAAAAAGGCCAGGTCACCCTGCGGGATAAGCCTGTTTTTGCCAAATTTGGTCAGGCTTTCTTGGATTTTGTGCGTGATTCCCGGATGGTGATCCACAACGCCAGCTTTGACATGAAATTCCTCAATGCCGAGCTGGACTGGATGGGCCTGCCCAAGCTGCCGATGGAGCAAGCGCTGGATACATTGGCGATTGCCCGCAAACGCTTTCCCGGCTCGCCGGCGACGCTGGATGCCCTGTGCCGACGGTTCCAGATTGACAACAGCAACCGGACCCTACACGGCGCCCTGCTCGATTCCGAAATTTTGGCAGAGGTCTATCTGGAGCTCATCGGGGGCCGTCAGCCGGACTTTGGCCTGTCGACCAATGCCTCCTCTGGTGGGCAGATGGCTGAAGATTGGCGCCCTACCCCGCGCCCTACCCCGCTGCCATCGCGCCTGACAGCGCAGGAGGCAGAGGCCCATGAGGCCTTTGTTGCCAAGATGGGTGAAGATGCCCTTTGGAACCAAAAGCCGGCCTAGGTCTAATATACCTCAGAGCTACAAAAAAACGCCGCTGACCAAAGTCAGCGGCGTTTTTGTTTTGGTGTCAGTGCAGATTACTGCTGCGGAGCGGCGTCGGCCTGACGGCGCGCCAGTTCGTTGCGGTAGATCGCAACAAAATCGATATTGTCCAGGTTCAGCGGTGGGAAACCGCCGTCACGGGTGACATCCGACACGATGCGCCGCAGGAAGGGGAAGGTCATGCGCGGGCATTCGATCAGCAAAAAGGGGTGCAGCTGGTCTTCTGGAACGCCTTCAATGTTGAAAACGCCGACATATTCCAGTTCCAATACAAACAGAACGTCGCCGTCCTCTTTGTTTTTGGATTCGATATTCAGCTTGGTCATGACCTCATACTGGTTCTCGACCGAGCGTTTCTTGGCATCCAGATTGACCGCAACGCTGACGTCGGGCTGAACTTCGCCACCGGCCCCTTTTTGGGCCATGACGTTTTCAAATGACATATCACGGATATATTGACCCAGAATATTCATCTGAACCTGGGGCTGTTGTGCGCCCCCGTTTGCGCCATTTTCGGCCATTGAGATACTCCTAAAATTTTGTTTAATCCGTGCTTAACAGCTTGGTTCCGGTATCTCAACGGCTAGGAAGATCTGCAAAGACGGCAGGGTCTATTTTGGTCCTTCAACCCAGCCCGAAGGTTTTTTTCCGGGACGGCTTGGCGTTATGTCTTCAAAATCCCCATCAATGATGTCGCCGCTTCCAGCGGGGTGGTCCCTGTGGGGATGTCCGCGCTCCTGTCCTGGCCGCTGCCCATGCATGGCGCCGGATCCCATCTGGAACTGCGACACTGTTACCCGCTTGCTGATATAGTGATACACCGCAATCCGCACCGGGGGCATCAACAGGGCAAAGCCAATGGCGTCAGTGAAAAATCCGGGCGTGAGCAGCAGCGCACCAGCAAACAGGATCATCGCACCATGGGCCAGAGGTTCAGCCGGATCCGACAGGTTTTGAAATGAGTTACGCATCTGTCCCAGCGCCAGCCGCCCCTGCGACCGCACCAGGGCAGTTCCCAGCACTGCAGTCAGCACCACAATGGCCAATGTCGGCCATAGGCCAATGGCGCCGCCCACCTGTATGAACAGGCCAATTTCAATAAGTGGCACCATCAGAAAGGCGAGAAAAATATACATATAGCGGTTTCCTCTGAACAGACGCTGGACGGTAGACTTGCCACCCCCGACACCCTACATAAGGAGAGATCGCCCAGGTTTCAAACCGGGCTTGGAATATCCAGCGAGAGGTTCTTATGGAGTCGCCTTTGATTAGTCTTTTGGTTTTGGCCGGTATTGCGGTGTTTTTGATCCTGCGTCTCAGAAGCGTTCTGGGCACTCGCGAGGGTTTTGAAAAACCAGCCGTTGCCCCCTCGCAAAAGCGCAGCAGCGGACCTGATCTCGAGGTGATCGAGGGCGGACCAGACCGCGACATCACAGACTATGTCGAAGAAGGATCGCAGCCGGCAAAGGCTTTGGCGGCAATGAAGCGGGTGGAACCTTCGTTTCAGGTGGGCGAATTTGTCCAGGGCGCCCGCAGCGCTTATGAAATGATCCTGATGGGATTTGAACACGGTGAGCTGAACGATCTTCAGGGCTTTCTGGCCGAAGATGTGTTCGACAGCTTTGTCGAAGCCGTTGCGCAGCGCGAAGATCAGGGCCTGACCATTGAGGCTGAGTTCATTGGCGTGCGGGAAACCGCCGTGGTTGATGCGATCTTTGATGAGGCAAGCGGCGTGGCAGAACTGACCATGCGGTTTGTCGGCGAGCTGACCTCGGTTGTGCGCAATCGTGAAGGCGAAATCGTCGAAGGCGATGCCAAAGCGATCAAACGCCAGAAAGATACCTGGGTCTTTGCGCGCAGCATGGGCGGTGATGATCCGAACTGGCAGTTGGTGGCCACGGACGGATGAGTGCAGTGCTCCGGGATTTTTTCCGGGCAGCGGTTCTTGCGGGGGCTGCGATGACGGCCAGCGGCGCAGGTGCCGAAACCACTTACAAAATGTTGGATTTCTCTCAGCTGGATGGCTGGGAGGAAGACAATCATGCAGCGGCTCTGAAGGTATTTCTGGAGACTTGTCCCGATCTCAAGGATCAGGACTGGCAAAACCTGTGTGCCTTGGCGCAGGCTCAGGCGCAGACCTTGGCGCAGGAACAGGGCAAAGCCGGGGCGCGTAGTTTCTTTGAGTTGTTCTTTCGACCCGTGTTGATCGAGGATGGAACGCCGGGTCTGTTCACCGGCTATTTCGAACCCGAGCTGGAGGGCTCGCGGTATCGCACGTCGCGGTTTCGCTACCCGGTTTACCGCATGCCGCCCGAAGCAAAGCGCAGTAACCCCTGGCTGCCGCGTCGCGATATCCTCACCGGGCCGGTGATGCAGGGGCGGGGATTGGAAATCGCCTGGGTGGATGACCCGGTTGAGCTGTTCTTTCTGCAAATTCAAGGGTCCGGCCGTATCCGGCTGAGTGACGGCGGTACGATCAGGATCGGCTATGGTGGTGCCAATGGGCATCCCTATCGGTCAATCGGCGCCGAAATGGTCCGGCGTGGGATCTACAAGGCCCATCAGGTCAGTGCTCAGGTGATCAAGGCCTGGGTGCGGCGCAATCCGGCTGCCGGCCGCGAGTTGTTGTTGCATAACCCCTCTTATGTCTTCTTCCGGGAAATCCGCAAAATCCGTCCCTCCAAAGGTCCGGTTGGTGCCATGAACAGGTCGGTGACGACGCTGCGCACGCTGGCTGTTGATCCCAAATACACGCCGCTTGGTGCGCCGGTCTGGATGGAAAAGGGCGGTGAGACAAAAATGCACCGCTTGATGATTGCGCAGGATACGGGATCCGCTATTAAAGGCGCGCAACGCGCCGACGTTTTCTACGGCACCGGCGACAGTGCAGGCCAAGCGGCAGGTCGGCTGCGCGATCCGGGCCGGATGGTGGTTCTGTTGCCAATTCAACGCGCCTTTGCGCTGGTACCGGATGAATACTAATGAGCAGGCGCAAGCTGACTTCCGAAGAGGTTGAACTCTGGCATCAGGTGGTAGAGCACACCGAGCGCCTGCATCCGGGCAGCCATTCCTCGCCGCCCAGCCTGCCCTTGCCCAAGCCAAAACCAGCAAAGGCGCCTCAGGTGCGCCCTGAAAGCTTCTTGGAGGCTTTTGAGCTGGGAAGTAAGGCAAAACCAAAACCGCAACGGCATAGTCTGAAACCAACGCCAGCCAAGGCGCTGGCTGCAAGCCCCTTGCAGATGGATGAAAAAGCCTTTCGCCGGATGAAACGTGGCAAATTGAAACCCGAAGGGAAACTGGATCTGCACGGGATGCGGGTGGATAGCGCCCATCCGGCGCTGACCCGGTTTATCCTGTCTGCACAGGCCTCGGGCAAACGTCTGGTTCTGGTGGTCACGGGCAAGGGTAAAGATCGCGATGAGCCCGGCCCCATCCCGGTACCGCGTGGTGTGTTGCGCCATCACGTGCCGCAATGGCTGGCGCTGCCGCCACTGGCGCAGGCTGTTTTGCAAGTGAGCCAGTCCCACGTCACTCATGGGGGCGAAGGCGCGTATTATGTCTACCTGCGTCGCACCCGTTAGGCCAGGGTCAGGATCTTAACCACCAGTTCAGCGCTCGCCGCCGGTGAGGGTGAACAACACGGCCTCGCCCACATTTGTTTTACCTAGACCAGCGCTTGGCACAACTTTGGTGAACTCCGCTACATCATGGGGTCTGGCATCAAAGGCTTTTTCGGTGACCTGTGCCTCAACCAACAAGGTCAAAAGCGTGGGCGATGTGGCCGCAACAAAATGACCAGATTCCGCATTTTCAGAAAAGGCAGTTGTGTCGATAATATCTATGGGCAGGTCTGACACCGCCTCGATGGAGCTGAGACTGCCCAGGCGCTCGCGGCTATAGGTTCCGCGAATACGTCTGGAGATGTTGAGAATGGTATCTTTGCTCGACACAAAGACGACAAAGGGTTCAGGCACCTTGTTGAACTGCCGTATCTGACTGCGAAACACATCCAGATCCAGGTCCGGCGAGATCAGGATGACCCCGGCTAGGTTCTGCTCTGCCCAATTTGGGGATCTGATTTCGATCTGCCGCAGGGCCTCCATTGTCAGGACAGAGCCCATGGAATGGGCCACCAGGATGATCCGCCGCGCCTCTGAGTTTTTCAGGCGACGCAAAAGCTGCTCCAACCCATCGCGGGCAAACATCACGCTATCGCCGTCATAGGCATAGCCCAAAGGACTGCCCAGGCTTGGCCAGGAATACACCACCGTTGCGCCCGGCGTATTCAGATCATGGGTAAGCTGGGCCGCACGAAAAGCGGTCTCGGCCTGGGTGCTGTTGTATCCATGCACAAAGACAACCACGTCCCGGCTGTTGGCAGGGGACTGACGCAGCACAGCATTCAGGCGGCGGTCAAAATCACCAGGGTTTTGAAACCGGTGACGCGCGGCCAGGGTGAATTGGGTTTCTGGGTCTGGGTCAGCATATCCGAACTCCAGTTTTCCCAGCGTGTGATTTGGCGGAATGGAGACTGTCAGCTCCAGCAGGCTGTTGTCTTCGCTTCGTTCCGGGCCAAAGGATCCATCTGGCAGTTCAACCCGGTTTGTGGCGACAAATATGGTTTTGGGGGTGCCAAGCTCCAATGCCTCGGGGGTGACCGGAGACAGGCTGCGATCGGTGCAACCCAGGGTCAGACAAAGGCTGAGACCAGCAGCCAAACGGAGGAAAATCATAAATAACCTTTGGTGAAACATGCCGGATAAACTGGCCATAGGCTAGCAAGCCTACAGCCAGATGAAAATACATCTCTGTTGGGGGACAGCCCCGGCGCTACACCCTTTGCTACAGCACGTAGCGACTGAGGTCGCTTTTGCTGGCCAGCTCGCCCAGGTGTTTGCTGACAAAGCTGGCATTGACGATGATCTTTTCGCCGCCCTGCTCCGGGGCATTAAAAGACAGATCCTCAAACACCCGTTCAATCACCGTATACAAACGACGCGCGCCGATGTTTTCCACAGAATGGTTTACCTCGGCTGCGATCTTGGCCAGCGCAGAAATGCCATCTTCGGTAAAGGTCACCTCGACATCTTCGGTTTTCATCAGCGCAGTATATTGCAGGGTGAGCGCATTGTCGGTTTCGGTCAGGATGCGGACAAAATCGGCTTCGCTCAGGCTGCGCAAATTGACCCGGATCGGCAGACGCCCCTGCAATTCTGGCAACAGATCAGAGGGTTTGGCGACATGAAAGGCACCGGAGGCAATGAACAGGATGTGGTCGGTTTTGATGGGACCATGTTTGGTGCTGACAGTGGTGCCCTCGATCAGCGGCAACAGATCCCGCTGCACACCTTCACGGCTGACATCGCCGCCGCGGGCATCTGATCGGGCGCAGACCTTGTCGATCTCATCCAGAAAGACAATGCCGCTTTGCTCTACGGATTCAATGGCGGCGCGGTTAACGACCTCATCATCCAGCAATTTGTCAGCCTCGTCGCCGATCAGCACATCATAGCTTTCGGCAACGGTCATCTTTTTGCGCACCGTACGCCCGCCCATTGCCTTGCCCAGCAGATCGCCGATGTTGAGCACCCCCATATTGCCGCCGCCAGGCTGGCCGGGGACATCAAACATATTGCCCATCGGGTTGGAGCTGTCAGCGACATCCAGTTCGATCAGCGCATCGTCAAGCTGCCCTGCACGTAGTTTTTTACGGAATACTTCGCGGGTGATTTCGCGGGCATCCTCGCCGGCCAGGGCGCTGATGACCCGCTCTTCAGCGGCTTTCTGAGCCTTGGCCGTGACGTCTTCGCGCATGAAGGCACGGGTCTGAACGATGGCGCTGTCCACCAGATCGCGAATGATCTGTTCCACGTCGCGGCCCACATAGCCGACTTCGGTGAATTTGGTTGCCTCCACCTTGATGAATGGCGCCCGGGCCAGCTTTGCCAGCCGGCGCGAGATTTCGGTTTTACCGACACCGGTGGGCCCGATCATCAGGATGTTCTTTGGGTATACCTCGTCGCGCAGATCGTCTGACAGCTGCTTACGGCGCCAGCGGTTGCGCATGGCTACAGCCACTGCGCGTTTTGCATCGGCTTGGCCAATAATAAAGCGGTCAAGTTCAGAAACGATTTCGCGGGGGGTCAGGTCTGTCATGGGATGTCCCGTTTAGTGAGAGGGAGGCAGGCGGTGCAGCGGCAACACTCCAGCCAAAGGAGAGAGCAAGGCCGCCCGGATCCGGGCCCAGAAGGCACCAAGGATCACCAGGAAGAAGCCAAGCAGAAGGACGGTCATAGCGGCACCCTCGCCGTCAAAAACGGTGCCGGCCAGGGTCACGCTGTAGCCGATTGCGGCGATGAGGAAAGACCGGCGGTCAATCACAATGGCCACCAGGGCAAAACCCAGCAGCACCGCAACAAGTGTCATCTGGGCGCTGGAGGTGCCGCTTTCCAGCAGGCTGAGCGCGATGGTGTTGACCAGTGCGGGGGCGGCAACAACATGCAGCCAGAACCCCTGTGCCGCGCGGCGGGTGACACGATGAGGATCGCTGAGGTCAAACAGCATCGCCACCGCAAAGACGGCAATCCCAACGGCTAGGGTCACCCAGGCAAAGGGACCAGAGGCGGAAAACAGGAAGAAGTCGCTGATCCCCTCCGGGCGGCCCGCTTGTTCTGCTGCCACCATCAGGGTCAGCGCAAAGACGCCAAGGGCAATCAGCGCCATGGCAAAGGGCACGCGGAAGCGCAGCCAGAACAGCGCCACCGCAGCAGTGGTCAGCGCCATTGGCAGCGGCAGGCTGGAAAGATCGTTCTGCGCCACCATAAAGGGCTCGGAAAAGAAGGCGGTGATGCCGGTCCCGGCATTTGCAGCCCATAAAAGAGACAGGGCAATGGCCGGGGCGATCATGCGGCGACGGCGGATAAAATACTCGGCAAAGATCCACAGCACCACGGCCCCCAGAGCCGCAGAGGAGATGGTTTTCTCGACATACCCCCCCAAAGAGCCAGCGATATAGGCAGCGGTGACCGCTGCCCAGCCCGAAGCCAGGATGAGCATACCGATGACGATGAATATCTCGTTGAACCCTTTGAACAGCTCAAAGGGTTCATCACCCGGTGCCAGATCTTCGCGCGCACCACGCCGGCTATGAGACATCGCCAGCAATGAGGCCGCCTGGGCCTCGCTGATCAGGCCAGATCCAACGGCGGCGCGAATGTCGTTCTGGTCGATCTGGCTCACATCAGCTCTCCGAGGTGGTTTTATCTGTGCCAGTTTCGGCAGCGATGCTTTCGACGGTCAGTTGCCCATTTGTATAGACGCAGATATCAGCGGCAATCGCCATGGCGTCGCGGGCAATGGCTTCGGCGTTGCGGTCACTGTCCATCATACCACGGGCAGCAGCGAGGGCAAAATTCCCGCCCGATCCAATAGCGGCCACATTATTTTCTGGCTCCAGCACATCCCCTGCCCCGGTGATCACCAAAAGCTCGGTGCCGTCGGTGACAATCAGCATGGCTTCGAGTTTTTGCAGGTATTTATCGGTGCGCCAGTCCTTGGCCAGTTCAACACTGGCCCGCGCCAGCTGACCCGGCGAGGCTTCCAGCTTGGCCTCCAGCCGTTCCAGCAGGGTAAAGGCATCTGCGGTGGATCCAGCAAAGCCAACGACAACGTCAAAGCCTCCTGGGGACAGACGACGCACCTTGCGGGCGGTGCCTTTGATCACGGTCTGCCCCAGCGAGACCTGACCATCGCCGGCAACAACCACTTCATCACCCTTTTTGACACCAATAATGGTGGTTCCGTGCCAGCCGGGAAATTGATCATCTGCCATTTATGCCTCCAGTTTTGTTGCCTTCTATATGGATCCATCTCCGATCCGGTACAAGGCTCGGTCGGGGCGGCCTGTTTTCCCGGCTTTCAGCATGATGCCCAATCAGCATGACGCCTAAAGAGGGCGTTAATAAATTGCTTACTTGCTATGCACAGAACGCAAATCAGGGCTGTTTAATGGGCAATTGTAGGACTCAGTAAGCCCTCCTACATGGGGCGTAGAAACAGACAACACGAACACACACGAATTTAAAGGACTAGTGCAATGACGACCGCAAACCTCCATGCGCCGCTGGGCGCAGTCTCCGTTCTTCGTTTGGTTGACGGAATCATGAATTTCAAAACCAACCTGGTTGAGTGGAATGAATCCCGTCAGACCCGCAAAGCGCTGTCGCAGCTCTCTGCGGCACAGCTGGAAGACATCGGCGTGACCCGCGCGGATATCGACAAACTGTGAGACCCACAGACCGGGTGCAGAAGCACCAGACGCGATAAGCCGCTCCAGTTTGGGGCGGCTTTGTCTTTTTCAGGAGCTGAGCTTGTAGCTGGCAGACTGATCCGGCAACCAGGCTTCAATCGCGGCCGTGGCCACCACATGCACCCCATCGGACGCGGGGTCAGTGACATTCAAGCCGCCTTTGACAGCCCGCACTGTGGCGCGTCCGCGTGGCAGATCCTGTGCCACAAGATCACAATCCACCTGCGCCGGATCCTGCACCGCAATGGTGACATCAACCCGCATCTCGCCATGATCAATGCCCAGCTTGGAAAACAGCGTGATCGAGGAATGGTGCAAGGCATCCTGCACCGCACGGCGCGCTGCCTTGGTGTAGTCCTGACCATATAGATCGTTGCCGGTGCCCATTTCTAAAATGATACGTTTTTCGCTCATGACTGGCGCTCCATATCAAAGGAAACAATGACTGCAGCATTGGCAATGATGGTCACGCCCGCGCCATCAGGTTTTGCCACGTCCAATCCGCCCTTTGTCACCGTGATATTGGGTTGGCCATAGGGAAAGATTGCTTTCAACGCCGCCACATCCACCAGTTCCGGTTTTTCCAGACCAATTTCCGCATCAATGATCATGGCTTCTTTGGGGAAATCAAACAGCTCTGCGATGCTTACCGAATTATGCCAGAGCGCATCCTTGATCGCGCGCTTTGCTGCCTCGGTGTAATCCTGCCGTCTGAGCGAGCTGCCCATTCCGAATTCCACCAATACTCTTGTCTTGGCCATGGCTGTCTCCCAGTCGTTTTCTTCCGCCACTCTCCGCGCCACGGCCCAAAAGAAAACCCCATATCTTCATTTGGCCAAAAATATCCCGGGGGAGCCGCCTGCGGCGACGGAGACAGGCCCCCTGCCTGACGAATGCGCACAACGATCTGGCCAGATCAGCGAGGCTCAGGCAACGGCCCGCATCATATGGCCCGCATCATATCGCGAATTTTAACCGCCTTTTCAAAATGGTCCAGCTTATGGTTACGGATCCACCAGGTTGCCACCTGCATCAACAGCTCAGGGTCATCGTTTTTGTTCTTGAAAAAGGCGTAAAAGGACAGACCAACGCCCTCCCCTTTCTTGGCGATCTTATCGCTGCAGGTGGTAATGGCCTTTTGGCGAAATTCCGGTGTCATAAAACTGTCCTTGAAATGAAAAAGACGCCCCCATCCGGGGACGTCTTTCGAAAATTCTGTGCTGATCGGATCAGATGGACTCGTTGATCCAGCTCTGCAGCGCGGCCTTGGGGGCGGCGCCGGCACGGTTCGACACAACCTGGCCATCCTTAAAGATAAACAGCGCCGGAATGCCGCGCACGCCCATGGCAGCTGCGGAGTTCGGGTTGCTGTCCACATCCACTTTGACGACTTTTACCTTGTCGCCATACTCTGCCGCCAGCTCTTCCAGAGCGGGGCCGATCTGTTTGCAAGGACCACACCATTCGGCCCAGAAGTCCACCACAACGGGGACTGCGGAATTCTTGACTTCGGCGTCAAATGTTTCGTCGGTGACGGCTACGGTGGACATGGGAATGTCTCCTGAGATCTATGGCAACTGGAGTTGGAACCTAGGTAGAGCGTAACAGATCGTCAAGGTTCCAACACCTCCTTGAGCGCATCTGTCACAAGATCGTGCGGCAGGCTCATCAGGCTGGCGGTGCGGGTCCACAAAAGCGCAGTCTCAATCTGGCGGCCCGGGTAGATCTGCGTCAGGGCATGGCCATAGGCCGCCATCTGTCGCAACAGGCCCTTGGGGCAGTGTCGCGCGCTTTCGGGAACCTGCGCATTGGATTTGAAATCCACCGCCAACACCCTCTCGGGCGTTACGATCAGCCGGTCAATGATACCATAAAGGCGCTGCTCTCCCAGCTGGGCTGTGATCGGCACCTCTGCCAGGGTCTCAGGGGCAAAAATGGATGCCAGCGCCGGGTTTTCCAGAACCGCGCTTGCCTCAGATAAAAGCTCCTCCCGATCAGCGGCTTCTGGCAGCAGGCGCTTGGCCAGGGTCTGCCAGTCGGCACGGGGTGTTTGCGGCAAATACTCCAGCAGCAGATGCAGCCTGCTGCCACGTGCCATGGCTTCTTCCTCGTCCAACCCCTGATCCCCGGGCAAGGCCTTGGCGCCACCTAGATCGGAGGGTTTGAGCGTCTGCGCCGGCGGCAGATAGCAGGGCGCTGGTCGGGTAAAGACCTCGGGCAACACTGACGCGGATTTTTCCGCCACCTCTCGGGCTACAAAATCCAGCCCGTCCCAGTCGCCATGGGCCAGCCGCAGGCCCTCGCCGCCGGGCAGATCGCAGGTGGTGGCCCCGCCTTCGCGCATCGCCGCCTCGACCCGCTGATACCAGCTGTCGCCCTCTTTCGACAGCGTTCCGGCTGTGGCTACAATCAGCCATTTCTCGGCGCGGGTCAGTGCCACATAGAGCAGCCTGAGCCGTTCGTTCTGCTGCTTTTCCTGCGCCGCCTCGCGGGCAGAAAACAACAGTTCTGGCATCTGATCCTTGGGCAATTTCCACACAGGGGTGCCATCCGCCACCATGATTTCCGCATCACTGGGGGCGTTGCGTTTGGCGGTATCGGGCAGGATCACAATTGGCGCTTCCAACCCTTTGGAGCCATGTACCGACATCACCCGGATCATATCACCCGAGGCGCCCATCTGGCGTTTGATCTCCAGATCATCGGTCTGCATCCAGACCAGAAACCCGGTGAGGCTGGGAATATCAGAGCGTTCATAGGCCAGCGCCTGAGACAGCAGCGCATTGATGCCATCCTCGGCCTCCGGTCCCAATCGGCCCAGCAATTTCTGCCGCCCCTGGTGGCGGGTCAGGATGCGTTCGATCAGATCAAAGGGCCGCAGGAAATCGGTCTGATCGCGCAGGTCATCCAGCACCGCCAGGGTGTCTGGAAACTCTTGGCGCCGGTCGCGCAGGGCCGGCCACAGATGTTTGCCGCTGCGGCGGTGGGCCAGATCAAACAGCATCTGTTCGGACCAGCCAAACAGTGGCGACTTCAGCACCTCGGCCAGGGCCAGCGAATCCTCTGGTGTCGCCAAAAAGGACAAGAGCGCGGCGATGTCCTTGACTGCCAGTTCTGCCCCGACTTTGAGCCGATCTGCGCCGGCAATGGGCAGCTCGGCATTCTTGCAGGCGCGGATGATCTCGGAAAACAGCTCAGACCGGCGTTGCACCAGAATAAGAAAATCACCTGCATGTACCGGACGGCGCTGAAAGGTTCCACGGGTGGGGCCATCCTCGGGGATGGTCACGCCGCTGTCGATCATCGCCTTGATCTGGCCGGCAATGCGTTCCGCCAGAATAACCGTGTGATGGCGGCTGCCGGGGCGATCCACCGGGTCGGTCCAATCACTGTCATCGTCGTCGTCGGTTTTGTCCACGGCAGGCCACAGGTCCACCCTGCCAGGCAGGTCAGATTTAAAGGCACGGTGCAGGGCGTCGCTGTGGAACCCGGCGCGCGGGCTGTCCTTGAACACCAGATCTACCAGCCGCAGAATTGCAGCAGAGGAGCGGAAGGAAAACTCCAGGGCGGCGTTTTGCAGGTTTGAGCCGGATTCGGACAGGCGATTGGCAAATTCCACCTGCATCCGGTCAAAGGCATCCGGGTCAGCGCCCTGAAAGGAATAGATTGACTGCTTTTTGTCGCCGACCACAAAGATCGTCCGCTCCACATCTGAGCGCGCGCCGATCCCGGCGGTGAATTCCTGGGCCAGCTTTTCGATCACGTCCCATTGCACCGGGCTGGTGTCCTGGGCCTCATCCACCAGAATGTGGTCGATGCCCCCGTCCAGGCGGTACAGCACCCAGGCGGCCACCGCCGGATCGTTCAACAACTGGCGGGCGTTGAGGATCAGGTCATCAAAGTCGAGCCAGCCACGCTGCTGTTTGCGCGCCTCATATTCTGGCAGGAAGGCCTGGGCAAACTGATGCAGGTCGTGGGATTTTCGCGCCGCCACCAGGGCCAGCCGTTTGGCGCGGGCGTCTTCCACCCGCAGCATCAGCGGCTCTAGCTGGTCCATCAGGCTGACATTTGCTTCGCGCAGCTTCTTGGTGGGGAATTTGCCAATCTTGGCTGTAAACGGCTCAGCGGCGCCGGCCCCTGTCAGAAAGATGTCTTCCAGTGTGGCCAGATCACCCAGTGTCGGGGTGGTGATCCCCGCCAGTTTGGCAGCGGCGCGTTGATCTGTGGTGCCGCCGGTTTCCAACATGGCGCGGGTGCGTGACAGCAGCTCTGCCTCGCCGCCTAGATACACCAGCGCCTCCAGCGCGGCCTGATCAAACCCATCGGCAAGATCAAACCGGGCCAGCAATGCAGACCAATCCAGTTTTGTTTCGAACTCGGCGCGGCGCTGACACAGGGCGGCGGTGAGGTCTTCAAAATCGCTGCCGCCAACATGGCGCGCCAGCGGTTCTACCAGATGCGCCAGCTCTCCCTTGGCCATGTCCTCGACAATCTCGGCCCGCAACAGGGATGCGGCGCGGTCTTCCATCTCGGAAAACTGCGGGCTGACGCCGGCCTCCAGCGGGAAACGCCGAAGCAGGGAGGAGCAAAACGAATGGATGGTCTGGATCTTCAGCCCACCCGGGGTTTCAATCGCGCGGGCAAACAGGGTGCGCGCCTGGGCCAGATCCTCAGAAGCGGTATTGGTTTCCCCCAACTCGCTGAGCGCAGCGGTGAGCTGATCATCGCGCAGCATCGCCCATTCCCCCAGCCGCTGAAACAGACGGTTCTGCATCTCGCTGGCGGCGGCCTTGGTATAGGTGAGGCAAAGAATATGCTGTGGCTGCACACCTTTGAGCAGCAGTCGCGCCACCCGGTCCGTCAGAACCTTGGTCTTGCCCGAGCCGGCATTGGCCGCCAGCCAGGTGGAAGCGTCAGGCCGGGCGGCGCGAAACTGCGCCTCAGAGGCGGCATCGCGGTGTTTTGGGGCACTGCTGCTCATGTCAGATCCTCGGGTTCGGGCGTGGCGCTGCGGTCCCATTCGCCAAACCGGGCCAGGTGGTCATAATCGCCGGCAATGTCATCGCGGTGCACCATGCGGCGGCTGGAATAGCCCTGGTCCTGTTCAAAATAGGCACCAATCAACTGTTTCAACTCTTCCCAGATCTTGGCCGGGGGCTGATCCTGTAGCGGCGCAGGCACTTCTTTCAGGGTGCTGCCCAGCCCGATAAAGGCGGCGCGGGCGACCTCGGCGGGGCCGATCTCCTTAAAGGCGCCTTCTTCGGCCATGGCGGCCTCGATCAGCAGCTGTTTTTCAAACTTCTTTTGTTGCGCTTCGGAGGGGGGGGCGCCGGTTTTGTAGTCATAAAGATGCAAAAAGCCGCGATCGTCCTGATCAATGCGGTCAGCGCGACAGGCGATGGTGAAATCCAAAGGCTGCAACCGGGCCTCGCCCAGGGCTTCCAGTTTTAGGGGTTTGCCGCGGGACTGTCGGTTTTGCTCCGCCAGGATGAAATCCCCTGCCAGGCGCTGGATCCGGCTGAGCCACAACATCCGCGCCACCGGCCAGGGCACATCCCGCTCCAGCAGGCTGCGGGCGGTTTCAATCAGGTATTCAGGGGTCAGGCGGCTGGGGTCTTCCAGGCTGTCGCGAATGAACACCTCAAAAATTTCATGCACCACGATGCCACGCAGCAGGGCATCTGGTTCCTGCACCAGCGGGTTCAAAGGCTTTAGGCGCAGCACGTGTTTGGCGTAGATCGCATAAGGGTCACGGATCAGGCGTGGGATTTCGGTGATGGTCAGCCGACGCGGGCGGCTGGCAACGGGCGGGCGCGGGGAGGGGCGTGGGGCACTTGGCAACTCGGTTGGTTGTTCCAAAGCCTCTGCCCAGCCTAGCCATTCCTGCCCACGTTGCCGCATCGCATCCAGGGCCGCTTTCCCGCCCTGATCCGGCAGCCCGGAGAGCAGGTTTGTCAGGCGGTTGAGCCAACGGGAGGCCACTGTGTCGGCCTCATCCGAGCGGGCGGCGCGGGTCAGCCAGACCTCGGGTGCGGCAATGGCCTGCTGGAAATCATGCGCCGACAGGCCAATACGGCGTTCGGGCAGCAGCAATCCGGCCTGATGGCGCAGCTGTCGGTTCAGCCAGGGATCGGGTTTGGCCGCTTCCGGCCAGCTGCCCTCATTCAGGCCGCCCAGAATCACCAGATCGGCACCCTGCACCCGGGCCTCCAACGTGCCCCAGATCATGATAGATCCATAGGGCGCGTCGCGGTCCCGCACCTCGCCCTGGGACAGGATGGCGGACAAAAGATCGGCAAAATCACGGGCTGACATCGCGCCGCCATAGGCAGCCTCAGCCTCCAGGTTGGAAAAGACCGCGCGCGCCTCTTGCCCGGCTTTCTTATCCCACAGGGTGCCGCATTCCCCCTCTGCCAGCACCTGACTGCCGGCGGCAATGGCCTCGGCGCGGGTGCGCAGCAGCGCCACCCAATCGGTCAAATGCAGTGTTTTGGCGACCTGCTGGTCGGCAAAGTTTTGCGACAGCCACTCCGTCCAACCGGGCGTCAGGGCGCGGTCCGTCCCAAAGGCTTCAAAGCTTGCCGCATCGGGAAAGGGCGGGCCATTGCGGCGCAGGTCCAGCTCAAAATCACGGGTGTGGCGCAGATGTTCGCCGCGCGCCGCAGCGGCGCTGGCGCCATCATGGGTGAGCGGATGTTTCAGCAGCGTGAGCAATGCATCCGCCGTGAGCGGCCGGCAAAACAGCTCTGCCACGTGGCGCAGGAAACGCCCCGGAGGCGTCAGCTGTAGCGGCAGGCCGGCGGAATCATCGGGCAAGATGCCCCAGCGATCCAATGCGGCGGACACCAGCCGGGTGAGCATACGATCCGGCGAGATCAGCGCGGCGGTTTTGCCGTCCTCGGCGGCCTGGCGCAGGCGCAGGGCAATCGCCAGGGCCTCGGCACGGGGGTTTGCAGCCTCCACCAGGGTGACATCGGCGCAGGCCTCGTCCAGTTCGGTGAGCTTTGGGCCTTCGCTCATCCAGGCGTGGGTGACGGGGGCGGGGCGCAGGGCCAGCGAGACCAGACGGTTGCGCGCTGGTGACGCGGGCTGATCCGGGCTCCAGCGCTGCACATCGCCGGGGTCCATGTCGAGATCCGCCACCAATTTGGCAAAGCGGTATTGCGGGTGGTCTTCGGAGGTGAGCGCATCGCGCAGGTGGTGCCAGACCTCGGGTGGTTGCTCAAAGTCAAAACCAGGCAGCACCACCGCGCCCTGGGGCAGGCGGGCGATGGCTTCCATCAGCATATGCGTGGTCCCGCGCGAACCCGTAGAGCCGGCCAGGATCACCGGATGCTGCGGCGGATCCACTTCCCATTTGGCGATCAGGGTCTCGACCATCTGGCGTTGCCGGGCCTGAGTGTCGACGGTGTCGCTATGTAGATCAACAAACTGGTCGACGATGCCGATAAACTGCTGTGCCCGTGCCCAATGCCCGGACATATCAGAGATATCCAGGTTGCGAATGACCTCGGTACTGACGCCCTCGCTTTGCATTTCATCGACCAGATTGGCCAGGCTGTCCGACAGACCATAGAGCGAGGACCGCGCTGCCAGATCGGGCTGGGCATCCAGCAGTTTGGCGATGAGCTGTGACAACTCCAACCGGCGGCGCAGCGGCGGCAGTGCCGGGGGCAAACCCTGCAGGCTGGCCTCGCGCGCTAGGTCGGTGAGCAGACGCATGCGTGGCAACAACAGGGCCGGGCCTTCCTCAAACAGGGCGCGGCAGCGGCGCATCATCCGCGAGGTATTCAGGATAACCTCGACCCGGGCCAAGTTTTCTGGCGGCAGCGATCTGCTGCGCTGGATCAACCCCTGGGCCAGGGCGCGGGGGAAATCAACGCCGTTTGGAACGGCAAAGACGCGTGGGCTGTCCTGAGGTTCAAACAACATCATTGGCAATCAGATCCTCGGCAATGGCGATCCCTTCGGGATGGCCCACATCGCACCAGTGGCCCGGATATTCCACCGCAAACAGATGGTCCCGGCTGGCGATATCGTTCCACAAAAGGTTGAGGGAAAACACATCTTCTTTAATCCGGTGCAGCCCTTCGGTTTTGAGAATCTGCACGCCGCCATAGACCAGATCTCCACCCCGGCTGATGCGGCCCTCGCTGTCGCTGGTGAAATCGCCGCTGCCTGTGCGGCCGCGGCAGCGGCTGATCGGGATACAGACCAATAGTGCGTCCATCCGCGCCGGATCCCAGGCGTTCAGCGCCACCTGAAATGGGTTTTGCCCTTTCCAGATCACATCGGTATTGGCGGTAAAGACGGGGTCCGTCCCCAGCAGCGGCAGCGCCTGACGCAGCCCGCCGCCAGTATCGAGCACCTGCGGGTTCTCATGGCTCAGCAGCACCGCCTTGGGTGCGAGATGCGCCTCCAGGGCCTGCGGCAGATAGTGCAGATTGGCAACAATCCGTTGTGGTTGGATCGCCTGAGCCAGCTGTAGCGTATGGTCGATCAGCGGCTGGCCAGCGACGGGAATCATCGGTTTGGGACAGGTCTGGGTCAGCGCCTTCATGCGGGTGCCAAAGCCGGCGGCAAAAAGCATCACATTGGGGCAGCTGTGGGGGGAATTTGCGCCGTTCATCAGCGCAGCTTTGCCAGGTTTTCAGGGGTGGGAGCAGGCAGTTTTGGCAGCAGCCATTGCGCCAGAGGGGCGAGAGCAGGGTGCTCCAAGCCGTTGATGACATGGGTCCAGACCCGTGGCATCAGCTCCAGATATTGCGGTTTGCCTAAATCCTGTGACAACCGTGCAAAAACACCAAGAATGCGGAGGTTACGCTGGACGCCAATCACCGCATAGGCACTGCGAAACCCCGAGTCGTCCAATCCGGTGGCCTGCAGGTAACGGTTGATCATCTGCGCCTCGATGGCGGCTGGCACATCACGGCGGGCGTCTTGCAGAAGCGAGACAAGATCATAGGCGGGATGTCCGATTAGGGCGTCCTGAAAATCAATCACGCCGACCTGAGCCAACCCGTTGCGTTCTGGAAGATACATCAGGTTTTGCACGTGAAAATCCCGGTGCACAAAAACCATGCTCTCTTTCACGGTGTCGCGCAGGATATCCTCAAACTGGTTTTCAAACCGGGCTTTCATGTCCGGGTTTGCCGATCCGGTGATGGCGTCGCAATAGCGCTCGATCACCAGGCAGGACATCTCGGCCATGCCGCGGGGCCCCAGAGTGTCCAGGCCGGACAGGGGAGTTGCGTCTGAGGCTTTGTGCAGTTGGACCAGAAAATCGGTGGCCAGTGCATAGAGCTGTTTTTCCTGACTGGGGTCCTGTTCAAGCACCTCGTAGAACCGTTGATCGCCCAGATCTTCGGTCAACAGAAGGCCGTTATCCGCATCCTCGCTCAGGATGGCGGGGGCGCTGACGTCAAGGGAGCGCAGGTAATTGGCGATGCGGACAAAGGGGCGAATGGTCTCGCCACTGCCCGGGGGGGCATCCATCAGGATCAAGCGGCGGCCATCCGGGCTGGTCAGCCGCTCGTAGCGGCGCGCCGAGGCATCGCCGGCCAAGGGTGCACGGCTCCAGTTTCCCCGGCCAGCGCGGTGCAAAAATGCCAATATCTGGCTGTCACGGTCTGTCATGTGCAATCTCATCCATGCGGCTTTGCCATTTGGCATCGCTCCAGGTCAGGGTCAGGTGTCGGCAATCTTCCTCTGCCGGATCAAGCGAGAACTCCAGGTGCAGCGCATGCGTCGGTGTCAGCTCGGCCAGACGATCGGGCCATTCAATCAGGCAGATGGCGTCATCAAAGGCCTCGAACAGGCCAAGTTCCTCAATCTCTTCGAGGGCAGAAAGACGGTAGAGATCCGCATGCCACAGCTCACCTGAGGGGACCTCATAGGTTTGCACCAAAGTGAATGTGGGAGAAGGCACATCTTCGGGATGTGTCATCAGCGATTGGATCAGACTGCGGGAAAAATGGGTTTTGCCTGCCCCAATCGGCCCCTCCAGCAACAGACTGTCGCCGGGGTACAACTGTGCTGCAAGCTGTTTGGCCAGCTGTGTTGTTGCCTCGGGAGAGGTCAACTGACAGGAAACTGGACTCTGTGCCGGTGTTGCAGAGGGCGGGTCAGAGAGGGCTGGATCACTGGGTTTGGTCATGGCCGTACAATGCCTCTGGGCTGCACGGGCTGCAAGCGCGAAGGGCGCAATCACCTGGTTGATGATCGCGCCCTTCTGGGTCCTGGATTTTGCCGACCCGCCGTCGTCGTCAGACAGAGCCGCTTTGATCAGTGATGGCGAACTTTTGTTGTTCTTTTGGCGGCAGGCCCGGCTCTGGGGTCTGAAAGCTGACCATGGTTGCGCCGTTCTGGATCGCAGTCACCTTGCAAAGCAGCGGCGTGCCGTCTCGCAGCTGCACCCGTGCCCACCAGGGTGTGCGGCCATCGCTGCCGGCAACAAAGTCGCGGATTTCTCCCCAGACGGGGGTTGCGCTGCAGGTGTCTTGCCAAATGCGGGCGGCATCCATGATGGAAACCTTGGCAAAGCTGGAATCGGGGTCCATTTTCCACAGCGAATGGTAGGTCTCATTCGAGAAGGTCATGGTGCCGTCATTGGCAAAAACTGCAATGGCTTCGCCCATCTGGTCCATGATCGACTGGCCCATTTCCAGCTCAGAGCGGAACTGACGGGTCAGGGTGACCTCTGCGGTGATGTCTTCAAACAAAAAGGCAATGGCACCATCGGGGTGGGGACGTCCAGACACCGAATAGACAGAGCCCGAGGGCAGCGACCATGTTTCCTGATAGCGACCTTCGGCGGCGGCCTCGAGCAGGTCTTCGATCTGGTGGCGCCAGCTGGAATAGTTCTTTGGCTCGGGCATCATGCGCTGGTCGCGCAGCCGATCAAAAAAGGTCATCAAAGTTGGCCGCGAGCTGAGAAAGCCGGCGGGCAGGGCGGTGAGATCAATCAATACCGGGTTGAACAGCACCAGCTGTCGGTTGCGGTCAAAGATTGCCAGCCCGATGGAGAGCTGGGCAAAGGTTTTTGCCAGTGTCTGCACAAAGTTGCGCTGGGCGACCTCGGCATCGACCACGGCGTTCACATCCACCGCATGGCACAGCCAGCCGGCTTCGGTTTCGGTGGTGGAGATATTGTACCACAGGCGTTTGGTGCTTTCTGGCATCGGGATCGAGATCCGTTCGGCCTTGCCGCTCTTTTTCGGCTCATCCAGATTGTCGAACATCGGTTCCGAGAATTCAGCGTCGCGGCCGCGAAGTTTATGGCTGAGATCATCATAGGCCAGGTTGGACCAGGTCACGGCGCCTTCGTCGGATTGCAGCCAGACCGGATAGGGGGCCTGATGGACTGTAGCGCGCAGGGTGGTGAGCTCTTGATCCAGGCTTTTGTTTTGTTCTTCCAAGGTGCTGCGGCGCAGCTGCACACGGGTGATGCCGTCAATCCATTCACAATGTGCTTCGCGGCTTTCGGCCGAGGCGGTGCCAGACAGAACCAGCGGCCCCACATCCTTGAGAAAACCGGGGCTTTGCGGCAGGCCGGGGTAGTTCCGGGCCAGTTGGTCCCGCAGCATGTTCCAGCTGAAATGTTCCGCGTGTTCACCGATGAATTTGCGTGCACCAGAGGACCAGCCAATCAGGTTGGTGTCGTCAAAAAGAAAGACGGCATCCGTGCGCCCGTCGCCGACCAACAGATCCTGCTCCATTCCTTTGGAACGCTGTTCGGGCGACAGCCACCAGACGGCTACGGCTGCAGTGGCGCAGCAAAGTGTGGCCAGCATCAACCACTCAATCGAGATGATGTTCTGCATATTTTTCTGCCTCTAGTCTGGACTGGTTTTCCCTATGATGGCGCGGAAATGGTTAACTGTAGTTTAATTAATTACCTAAAAATGAATAGTTAAACTTCGATCCATTTATTTTCTCCCTTAGGTACAGCATTTTCACCCACCAGGGCGTCAATTTTCTCACGCGGCCAGGTTACGTTGACAATGGCCCCGCGCCGCTCCGTTGGATGTGGCAGTGGTTTACTGGCGCCATTGGCAAAGGTCAGCTCGGCTCCGGTACGCTCTAACAAGGTTTTGGCGATGAACAATCCCAAACCCATGCCCTGATACTCGGGGCGCTGTTTTCGATCACTTTCGCTGCGTCGCCGTCGCATAAACGGATCGCCAATGCGGCCAATCAGATGCGGTGGAAACCCGCGCCCGTCGTCATAGATATGCAGGCAAATCTGATCGTCGTTCCAGGTCGCATCAATCCACACTCTGGTGCGGGAGAAATCGACGGCGTTTTGCACCAGATTGCGCAGCCCGTGAATGATCTCGGGTTTGCGCAAAATAGTTGGATGCTGAAAACTGCCATCTTCCAGCGGACCTTCATCAAACAGGATCTCCCTGCCGCGATTGAGATGGGGCTCGGCGGCTTCGTGTATCACCGTCGACAGCGGCGCCTGGCGCAGATGCAGGTCATCTTTGCCAGCCCGGCCCATGTCACGCAGGATATGGCGACAGCGCTCTGCCTGTTCGCGGATAAGCTGGGCGTCATCGCGCAGGTCGGGATGGTCTTCCAGTTCGTCAATCAGCTCTCCGCTGGCCAGCTTGATGGTGGCCAGTGGGGTGCCCAGCTCATGTGCGGCAGCAGCGACGACGCCGCCCAGATCTGTGAGCTTTTGTTCGCGCGACAGGGCAAGCTGAGTGGCGGCGACCGCATCAGACATGCGTCGCATTTCTGTACTGATGCGAAAGGAGTTGGCACCCATGAACAAAATGGCGATGACGATGGCGGTCCAATTGCCAAAAATAAAGATGTCCGGGATGCGCAGGACAAAGCCCTGCGCCGTGCGCAGCGGCATGTGGAATTCGGCCATCAGGGTGACCAGAATGATGGCAGTGCCGCCAATGATCAGGGTCGACCGAAGCCCCATCATCGCAGCGGAAATGGTCACAGGCGCAAGCACCAGCAGGGCAAAGGGATTATGCAGCCCACCTGTGAGGTAGAGAAGAAAGCCCAGCTGCAGCAGATCGAACAGCACCATCAGAAAGTTTTCAAACTCTGACAGGCGTTTATTTTCAGGAAAGACAAAGATCGCCAGCAGATTGCTGATCACCGAAACACCAATGGCCAAAAGGCACAGGCCGAGATCCAGTTGCAGATTGTAAAGCAGCTGCGCCACGGTGATGGCGATGAGCTGCCCTGCAATAGCGATCCAGCGCAGCATAATCAGGGTCCGCAGCCGGATCCAATGGCTGCGGTCTTCTCCCTGCATGAGGCCAAATTCTGTGTCGGGCATGCGAAAGCTCCTGGAGCTTGAGATATTTTACGACGGCTCGCAGACCTGTGACCATCTCGCCCAGTTGCATTGCCTGAGTTTCTTGATAGGTCTGGCGGCGAAAACGATCAACTCTCCTCCTCCAACATAAAGTGTGATCACATGGCTCGCCTCTACTCTCTTCTTGCTGTTGCATTTATCGCTGCCCTCGCTGGGGGCACTTGGTTTTTCACCCGTGGTGGGGAGACGGATCAGTTTGCACAATGTCGTGGCAGCACGATCGCCAGCGGTGGTGATGCCATTGGTGGCCCGTTTGAGCTGGTTAATAGCAAGGGCGAGACGGTGACGGACAAAGACGTCTTCACCGAGCCGTCGATTCTGTACTTTGGCTACACGTTCTGCCCGGATGTCTGCCCACTGGATGTCTCGCGCAATGCCGAAGCCATTGACGTTCTGGCTGAGCAGGGCATCAGTGCCACGCCGGTTTTTGTCTCCATCGACCCAGAGCGCGACACCCCCGAAGTGGTGGGCGATTTTGCCTATAACATGCATGAAAAGATGATCGGTCTGACGGGTTCTCTGGAGCAGATCAAGGCGGCGAGCCGGGCCTATAAGACCTATTTCAAACGCCAGCCCGGCGATGACGGTTATTATCTGGTGGATCATTCGACCTTTGCCTATCTGGTGCTTCCAGAAATTGGCTTTGTCGATTTCTTCCGCCGCGATGAAACCCCCGAACAGATTGCGGACAAGGTCAGCTGCTTTGTCGAAAACATGTAACAGCGGATGAGCTGTTTGACCTTCCTGCCCGGGTCGCTAGTATCAAATTCAAGAATGTGCTTATAAATACGCGCAAAATTGGCGGAGAACCGGGTATGGCCGAGAACGCACTGCAGGATATTGGACCAGACAAGTCACTTTTGCTTGTTGATGATGACGAACCTTTTCTGCGGCGGTTGGCCAAAGCTATGGAAAAACGCGGTTTTGAAGTAGAAACCGCTGGTTCCGTAGCCGGCGGGCGCGCCATCGCCACCGCCCGCCCCCCGGCCTTTGCCGTGGTTGATCTGCGGCTGGAAGATGGCAATGGGTTGGATGTGGTCGAAGTGCTGCGTGAAAAGCGCCCTGACAGCCGGGTTGTGGTGCTGACCGGATATGGCGCCATTGCCACCGCAGTTGCTGCGGTGAAAATTGGCGCGACGGATTATCTGTCCAAACCTGCGGATGCGGCGGATATTATGAATGCCCTGCTGAGCGGCGACGACGAATTGCCGCCGCCCCCCGAAAACCCGATGAGTGCCGACCGGGTCCGGTGGGAGCATATCCAGCGCATCTATGAGCTGTGTGACCGCAATGTTTCCGAGACCGCGAGGCGGCTCAATATGCACCGCCGGACGCTGCAGCGTATTCTGGCAAAACGCAGCCCTCGGTAGGGATCAGAATGTCAAACAACACCAGCGGACCGGAAATTGATCCGGATGGCCAGCCTCTGCCAACGGGAGGATGGTCCGAAGAGCTGCTGAATCTGGCGGACGCCTGTGTGGTGCCCCCCAAGATCAGCGCTTTGGTGCAGCCAGCTGGGGTTTTTTACGCAGATGGCAGTTATTGCCCGGAGGCGGCGCTCTGGCGCAAGTTTCGCCCCATTACCATTGAACCGGAACGGCCCAAAAGGGTGCGGGAAACCCTGCAGGGACGCTGGCTTTGGGGCGGGGTGCTTTGGGCTCATTTTGGCCATTTCCTGGTCGAAAGCTCTTCGCGTCTGTGGGCTTTGCCCAGTGTCGAAGAGGATATCAGAGGCATTATCTTTATTCCCAAACGTCCCAAAGTCGGCAAAGAGGTGCGCGGTTATCATCGTGAGTATCTCTCACTGTTTGGCACGGATTTGCCTATTCAGGTTGTCGACAGGCCAACCTGTGTAGAAGAGCTGGTGGTGCCGGGGCAGGGCTTTGGCCTGGGTAAAATCACCGTTGGGACGCGCAAATTCCGTCGCGCAGTGCATGACCGTTTTGCCACCCACATAGAGCCCGAAGGCCCGGAAAAGATCTATATTTCCCGCTCAAAACTGGGCCTGGGCAAGGGCGGGTTGTTGGGGGAAGAACAGCTGGAAACCCTGCTTGAGGGCGAAGGCTATGAGATCTTCCATCCTCAGGAACACAGTCTCACGGTGCAGGTTGCCCGTTACAAGGCCGCCAAAAAGGTGATTGCCGCCGATGGCTCTGCGTTACATCTTTTTGCCATGGTTGGCCGGCCTGACCAAGAGGTGGCGATGATCCTGCGGCGCAGTTCCGGTGCCAACAATCTGTTGGCAAAACATGTTGAGAGTTTTTGCAAATGCAATCCGGTGGTGATCGGTGGGCTGCGCGCCGAATGGGTGCCTGAAAAAGGCGGCAAATCCAGCCGGTTGAGCTTTGGTGAATTGAATCACAAGATCATTGGCGAAACCCTGTCGCGCCTTGGTTTCATCTCTGAAACAGCTGAGTGGCAGGTCTTGTCCGAGGAAGAGCGCGACCAGATTTTGCACGAAAAAGGTCTCGGTGGGCAGAGCGGTTTTGTCGAGGCCAAGCCAAAGCGCAAAAACAAGAAACCTGACTGATCCGGGCGTTGTTGCGCTGTTACAGATTGCGCAACAGATCTGCATGGCGGGCGACAAAGGCCTGACGCACCTGCAGCGGCGGCCGCAGATCAATGGCCAGCCCGGAAATGACTTCGGGTTTGGGGCGGCCAAACAGCTTGTTTGCTTCGGATTCGGAAAACCCGGCAATCTGTACCGCCTCCATCCAGGCGCTGACCTTATCCGCCCGTTTGATTTGCGCTTTGATGGTTTTTGGCAAAAGCGCTGGCAGACCAAATTTGATGTGAATGGCGGAGGTCAGGCGCTGATCCAGCTCGCTATAGCCCGGCCCAACGGCGGCTTTCACAGGAGAAATCATGTCGCCGATGACATATTCAGGCGCATCATGCAGCAGAGCTGCCAGCTGCCACTTCACCGGCGCCTTGGGGTACATGCGCGAAAACAGCACCTCTACCAGCAGCGAATGTTCTGCAACCGAATAGGCAAAATCGCCGTGCGTCTGACCGTTCCAGCGGGCCACAAAGGCCAGCCCATGGGCAATATCGCTGATTTCGATATCCATCGGGGTCGGGTCCAACAGATCCAGGCGGCGGCCTGAAAGCATACGTTGCCAGGCGCGGGCGGGTTTAGCAGGCATGGGTAAAGTCCGGTGGTAGGGCGATTGCCCCTGCCTAGCGATTTGGGTCCCGCTGTGGAAGCGATTTTATGGGGGCGACGAGGCTATTTCAGGTCGAGGTCTTGCCGGATAGCCTGCACGCGCCGGGGTGGCTTTCCAACCCGGGGCTGCGGCGATGAAAATAAAAATTTCATCAGGAAACGCGGGCTCTGGGCAGAGAATGCCCCTATATTCGTTGCTTATAAACCATTGCAATGTTACCTGCGGCGACAAAGTGAACTCGTAACCAGAACGGAGCGGACCATGGCCGAGGATTATATTGTAAAAGACATTGCGCTTGCTGAGTTTGGCCGCAAGGAATTGGACATCGCAGAAACCGAAATGCCGGGCCTGATGTCGCTGCGTGCTGAATACGGTGAAGAAAAGCCGCTGAAGGGCGCGCGCATCGTTGGCTCGCTGCATATGACCATTCAGACAGCTGTTCTGATTGAAACACTGGTGGCGCTGGGTGCCGATGTACGCTGGGCGTCCTGCAACATTTTCTCGACTCAGGACCACGCCGCTGCCGCCATCGCGCAGGCCGGTGTTCCCGTGTTTGCCATCAAGGGCCAAACCCTAGTTGAGCATTGGGACTATCTCGACCGCTCCTTCATGTTCCCAGAAGGCGCCAACCTGATCCTCGACGATGGTGGCGATGCAACACTCTATGTGCTGCTGGGCGCCCGTGTGGAAGCAGGTGAGACCGATCTGATCGAAGTGCCAACTTCGGAAGAAGAAGAAGCCATCTTTGCCCAGATCAAAAAGCGTATGGCGGCAAGCCCCGGCTGGTTCACCAAGACCCGCGAAGCGATCCTGGGTGTGTCCGAGGAAACCACCACCGGTGTTCACCGTCTGTATGAACTGCAGAAGAACGGCCAGCTGCCCTTCCCTGCGATCAACGTAAACGATTCGGTCACCAAGTCGAAGTTCGACAACAAATACGGCTGTAAGGAATCGCTGGTTGACGGCATCCGCCGCGCCACCGACACCATGATGGCCGGCAAGGTTGCCGTTGTTTGTGGCTATGGCGATGTTGGCAAAGGCTCTGCCGCTTCGCTGGCTGGTGCTGGCGCCCGCGTCAAAGTTACCGAAGTTGATCCGATCTGCGCCCTGCAGGCCGCCATGGACGGTTTTGAAGTTGTGCGTCTGGAAGATGTTGTTTCCAGCGCTGATGTCTTCATCACCACCACCGGCAACAAAGACGTGATCCGCATCGAGCATATGCGCGAGATGAAGGACATGGCGATCGTTGGCAACATCGGTCACTTTGACAACGAAATTCAGGTCGCAAGCCTGAAGAACCACAAGTGGACCAACATCAAAGAACAGGTCGACATGATCGAGATGCCTTCGGGCAGCCGTCTGATCCTGCTCTCCGAGGGTCGTCTGCTGAACCTCGGCAATGCCACCGGTCACCCGTCCTTTGTGATGTCGGCGTCGTTCACCAACCAGGTTCTGGCTCAGATCGAGCTGTGGCTGCGTGGTGATGAGTACAAAAACGAAGTCTACATCCTGCCAAAGCACCTGGATGAGAAAGTTGCCCGTCTGCACCTTGAGCGCATCGGCGTGAAACTTTCGAGCCTGACCCCTGAGCAGGCCGCCTATATCGGTGTGACCCCAGAAGGTCCCTTCAAGCCCGAGCATTACCGCTACTAAGATCCCTAATAGGGCATCGCCTGACCCTGGGTGGGGGCGTAAGCGCCCTCCCGTGGGGAGGGTCGGGCGCTGCCCGGCCGGTCAGCCGGGCCTGACATTTTGAGCTTGTTACAAAGAACGCCACCCAAGAGAATCTTTGGGTGGCGTTCTGCATTTCAGTGCCTTTTTGAACGCGCTGTTTTGCCCAAGCGATATTCTCAGCAGCTTCCATGTTGAAATGTAAGTTTGCGATGTCTCTGTTGCTTGCTGATCCCTGTTCGCACCTTGCTGCCTAGCATAAGAGCCCCAGAGTTCTTTCAGCGGGGAAAAGCAGGCGAATCTTTTCCTTTGTCTCTCGGGCGTCTGGCGTTAGGCTTATGTTAAGCCTCTGCAATTTCTTGATTTTGGCCGACCACAACACTGTAGCTGGAGAACGTTTATGGGTAAGAGAGACGATCTGATCGCGCAATATGCTGATGATCTGAAAAACAAATGCGGTATGGAACCCGATATGGACCTGCTGACCAAGGTCACCATTGGTTGTGGTCCTGCGATCTATAATGCCGACGCCTCCACCGTTGCCTCCAGCCAGGAGAGCGAGCTGGAAACCGTCAAAGACAACTTCCTGATCAAAAAGCTGGGCCTGGCGGACGGGCCAGAGCTGATGGAAGCCATTGGCAAGGTTGTTGAGACCTATGGCAAATCCGAGCGCAACAAATATCGCGCCGTCGTTTACTACATGCTTACCAAGCATTTCGGCAAAGAATCCGTCTACGGCTGAGGTGGATTTGTCAGTATTTATATCCTAATATACTGTTTTAATTGTTTAAATTTCAGGGCTTTAGGATCCAGACACCCGGCAATATTGCCGGGTGTTTTGCATTTGAATGGTATTGTCCGGGCATTGGGTTTGCCAAAACAACTGCAAGTAAGCTACCACAGAGACACCAGCCAGGATGGCTAGGACGGAATTTTCATACGCGTGTGGTGGACTGTGGAGCACGCGGGGCGGAAGGGAAGATCCTACTGTTTGGTTGGATCTTCCCTTTTCTATTTTAAAGGCTTTGGGGCGCTGTTGTGACAGCCGACCCTGGCGCGGTTTTGCCCGGCCTGGTTGTCAGAACAGCGACAGCACCAGGCCGATAACAGCACAGGCCAAGGTGGCATAGCCACCATCAATCACTGTCAGTTTGACCGGGCGCCCTGCATAAAGGTTGTTCAGCGCAATCCAGGACGTGATGAAGAACAATCCCACGCCAAATCCCGCGACAACACCGGCCCCGGCGCTGCTGATTCCCGATATGGTAAAGACATGGCGCATCATGCCAGCGACAACCAGTTGCAACACAAAACCGATCGCAAATGTCAGCACAGTCTGGCCGCTTTCAGGCTTGCCATCGGTCCCGCGCCTTATCCCGGCGGCGACCATCCAGGGTTCTGCCAGGATCCCGTAATAGACCGCGCCCAGGGCAAAACCTGCTGCGGCGGCCACCAGAACATTCAGAATTTCCACAGTTACTCTCCCATAACCAGATCAGGTTATGGTCAAGATTGTCAGATCAGTCCGCTTCTGTCTGCCCCATGGCACAGACCAGCTGCCATTCCTCCGGGCTGACCGGTTGTACCGACAAGCGGGAGCTCTTGACCAGACTCATCTCTTCCAGGCGCGGGTCCGATTTGATTTGATCCAGAGTCACGAGCTGGGAAAAGCTGCGCACAGCCCTGATATCGACGCAGTCCCAGCGATCATCCTCGGCAGTACTGTCGCGATGTGCTTCGGCGCAGACCTCAACGATACCCACCACCGCTTT
Organism: Pseudophaeobacter sp. TrK17; assembly: GCF_042192375.1. NCBI lineage: Bacteria > Pseudomonadati > Pseudomonadota > Alphaproteobacteria > Rhodobacterales > Roseobacteraceae > Pseudophaeobacter > Pseudophaeobacter sp. TrK17. The sequence continues at coordinate 4,125,089 of NZ_CP071700.1, read as the reverse complement.
TTCCTTTTGCGAATGATAGAAAAAGCCCCGGTCGCCCAGGGCCATCTGGCGCATGAAGTTGCGGGCCTGGTAATTGCGCACGCCGTCCCATTCTTCGCCCTGCGCGCCCTTGTCTATCTGGTCCTGCCAGCTCCAGGTCGAAGGTTCCGATTTGAACAGCCAGTAGCGCATCAGCCGATGACTTTCTTCCAGGTGATCAATTCAACCGCCTCAAACAGACCGGCCTTGTTATACGGGTCCTCTGCGGCCCATGCCTCGCCCGCGGCCATATCCTCAACGTCGAGGATAACCAGTGATCCGGCCATTTCACCGTTTTGGTCCAGCAGGGGTCCTGCCTGTGCAACAACGCCGGTGTCTTCAATATAGGCAAGGTGCGCGGCGCGGTTGTCCACGCGGGTTTGCAGGTGATCCGGCTTGTCACGGGCGATCAGGGCTATCAGCATATTATTCCTCTTTCAAAGGGCGTGCCAGCAGTTGAGCGCCGGCAGTGGCAATCGTCAAGTCACCATTCAGTAACCCAACGACGGTCTCGGTCAGGGGCATATCCAGCCCCATAGTTTTTGCTTTGGCAGCGGTGGCGCGCGCGGTGGCGGCACCTTCGACGGTGATGCTTGGATCAAACCCGTCGCCCCGGCCAATGGACAATCCCAATTGATAGTTGCGCGACAGGGGGGAACTGCAGGTTAGGGTAAGATCGCCAAAGCCTGAAAGCCCGGCCAGGGTTTCCGGCTTTGCCCCACAGGCCAGCGCCATACGCTGCATTTCGGCATAGCCCCGTGTCATCAGGGCGGCGCGGGCGCTCTCGCCCAATCCGGCGCCAATGACGGCGCCACAGGCAATGGCGATGATGTTTTTCAGCGCCCCACCCAATTCGGCGCCGCTGGTGTCGGTGGTACGGTAAAGCCGCAGATTGGCGGTGGTGAGCTGCTGTTGCAGCTGGTGACCCAGCTCGGCATCACCGCAGGCCAGAGTCAGGGCCGTGGGCAGGCCCCGGGCAATATCAGCGGCAAAACTGGGGCCGGTCAGCAAGGCGGGTTTGGCAGCGGGCAGGACTTGGCTGATTACCGCAATGGGGCCAAGGCCGGTTTCCAGCTCTATCCCTTTGCAGCAGGCCACCAGCACCTTACCCGTCAAATCAGCGCGATGGGCCTGCAGCACGGAGCGCAGTTTTTGCATGGGGACCGCCAGCAGCAGCACCTCTGCCTCGGTCGCCTGGCTGAAATCACTGGTCGGGGTTAAACGCGCTGGCAAAGGGACATCGGGCAGGCGCGCTGTGTTGCAGCGCTGCCGCTGCATATCCGCCACCTGAGCACTGTCGCGGGCCCATAGGGTAACTGGCGTTTCCTTTGCCAGGGAAATGGCCAGGGCGGTGCCAAAGGCGCCGGCGCCCAGCACGGAAATTGTCATGCCTTGGCTCCTTTGCGGCCTGATCCCAGCATGGCGGGGCTGGTTTGATCCAGCGGCCAACGGGGGCGGGCGGTCAGATCCATGCCGTCACGCGCCCCGGCCCGGAACCGCTCTAGACCTGCATAGGCGATCATTGCGGCATTATCCGTACACAAGGCTAGCGGAGGCGCGGTAAACTGGGTGTTCAGCTCGTCACAAACAGTCTCTAACGCGGCGCGAATGGCGGTATTTGCCGCCACACCGCCGGCCACGGCCAAGGTCGGCGTGGTGGGGTTTTCCGCCAGGTAAATGGCCAGCGCCCGGCGTGTTTTGGAGGCCAGGACATCCGCCACAGCCGCCTGAAACCCAGCACAGAGATCGGCGCGGTCCTGCCGTGTCAGGCCGGATTTTTCATCGACAATCTGGTCGCGCATCCGCATTAGCGCTGTTTTCAGCCCGGAAAAGGACAGGTTGCAATCCTGTCGCTGGATCAGCGGGCGGGGAAAGCGGAAGCGTTTGGGGTCGCCCGTCTCGGCCTCTTTTTGCACCGAAGGACCACCGGGTTGCGGCAGGCCCAACAGTCGCGCGGTCTTGTCAAAGGCCTCGCCTGGGGCGTCATCAATGGTGCCGCCCAGCCGGGTGAAATCCTCGGGGCCACGGGCGATCAGATATTGGCAGTGACCGCCAGAAACCAGCAGCATCAAATAGGGATAGGCCACATCATCGGTCAGCCGCGGGGTCAGGGCGTGGCCGGCCAAATGGTTGACCCCCACCAGCGGCAGACCGGTGGCGGCGGCAATGCCCTTGGCACACATCACGCCAGACATCACCCCGCCAATCAGTCCCGGCCCGGCGGTAACGGCGATGGCATCCAGATCCTGCAGGGTTACCCCGGCAGCCTGCAGCGCATCTACTACGCAGAGATCCAGTTTTTCCGCATGGGCGCGGGCGGCAATTTCGGGGACAACACCGCCAAAGGCGCTGTGCAGTTCGGTTTGGCCAAAGACGATGGAAGACAGCACCTTGGCGCGTTTACCCGGCTCTTGCCGCACCACGGCGGCGGCAGTATCGTCACAGCTGCTTTCCAACCCCAAAAGTGTCAGGCTTTGTGTCATGGTCTACCCGTTGCATCAGATTGCTGGTGGAGCTAGCACCTATACGTGATGCAAACAATCCCAGGAGCCCAAAGCATGCCTGACGCCCCGGTCTCTGGATCCCGTAGCAAAATGCCCAAGGTTGCCCTGTTGATGACGCGGCCACAGGAGGGCTCTTTGCGGTTTGTGGCGCAGCTGCCTGCGGAGATTCTGGCACAGTTAGAGGTGATTCATGCACCGCTGATGCAGGTGACGCCGCTTGCCACAGCGGTTGACCTCACGGGCTACCAGGGCGTGATTTTCACCTCCGCCAATGGGGTGGCCGCTGCCCGTAGCGCCCCCGCCGCGCTGCCCGCCTTTTGCGTTGGGCAACGCACGACCCAAGCCGCTGAACAGGCAGGGTGGCAGGCGCGGTATTGTGGTGCCTCCGCAGCAGAGCTGATTGCGCATCTTGCCAAAGCCAGACCTGTCACGCCCCTGCTGCATCTGCATGGGCGCCATACCCGTGGCGATATAGCGCAAAAGCTGACCAGTGCTGGTCTGCCCTGTGAGGGGCAGGTGATCTACGATCAGCAGCTTTTGTTGCCCAGAGAGGAAGCAAAGCAGCGTATCCTGGCGCAAGACGCCGTAATAGCGCCGCTTTTTTCACCACGAACTGCGCGGCATTTTGCCTGTCTGGGGCTGGATCAAGTTAATTTGTCTTTGATTGCGTTGAGTCAGGCCGTTGCGGCTGAGCTGAAGGGTTTGAACTACAAGGACTTGCAGGTAAGTAGGACGCCAGATGCCAGTAGTATGGCTGTGATGGTCCGCGATGCCGCAGTTCGATTGACGCACCTTGAGGGTGGCAATCCGGCGCAGTAGGGTCGGGGCATTGTAGGGCGTTTAGGTGATTTGAGAATCGAGGGGAGGCCGGTGTGGCTGACAAGACAACTGCGGATGAAGTGACCAAGCCTGCGGCTGGCACGCAGGACCCTGGGGCAAAAGATGCACCAATCTCTGAAACAGAGAGCGCGGTTGCTGAGGATCAGATCACAGCCGAGGGGGTTGATCAGGACGCGGATGACGCGGTGATCTCTTCTGAGACTGAGACTGAGACTGAGACTGAGACTGAGACTGAGACTGAGACTGAGACTGAGACTGAGACTGAGACTGAGACATCAGAAGATATCGTCGAGGCCAAAGACCAGGAAGACGTGTCTTCTGACGTGACTACGCCCCCCGCAGCTCAGCCCGAAATTGAACGCATCATCGAAAAACGCGGTGGCTTCGGCGCGGCGCTCCTGGGTGGGGCCGTGGCCGCTGTCTTGGGTTTTGCGGTTGGCCAGGGCGGGCTTCTCAACTCGGTATTGCCGAGCAGCCTGCTGGGATCCGCTGGCTTTGATAAGGCTTCTTATGAGGCCGATATGGCGGCTCATGCAAAGGAACAGGCGGAGATCAAGGAGCAGCTTGCTGCGCTGCAGGGGCAATTGGGCGGTCTTGATCTGCCAGATCTGGCGCCTTTGCAGACCCGGCTTGATGAGCTTGAAACTACTGTAGAAACCCTGCGCGATGATCCGGCATCCGGATCTGCAAGTGCAGATGAAATCGCCGCTTTGACCGCCAGATTGGATCAGATTGAGGCGCGCCCGCTCACCGATGCGGCCTCCCCCGAGACGGTTGCCGCCTTTGAGGGCGAGTTGGCCAAGCTGCAACAAAGCCTGGCCACCCAGCGGTCTGAGGTCGAAGACATGCTGGCTGAGGCCCGTCTTACGGAACAGGCAAGTTTGGAATCGGCGCGTATTGCCTCGGCGCAATTGGCCTTGGCCAAAATTCGCATCTCGCTGGATGCCGGCGGCAGCTTTGCCGCGCCATTGGCTGAGTTGCAGGGATTGCAGGTCTCGGTTCCTGCCGCCCTGTCCGGCAGCGGTGACGCCGGTGTGATCCCGCTGTCTGGCCTGCAGGCCAGCTATCCGGCCCTCGCCCGCGAGGCATTGGCCCTGGCGCGGCAGGACAGCGCAGGAAGCGGTAGCCTGATGGACTACGTCAACCGCCATCTGGGGGCCCGTTCGGTAACGCCACAAGACGGCGACGGGGCGGACGCCGTGTTGTCCCGCGCCGAGGCTGCTTTGCAGTCCGGCTCAATCGCCGATGCACTTGCAGAGGTAGAGACCCTGCCCGCGCCCGCCCGCGCAGTCTTTGCTGATTGGCTGGCCTCCGCGCAAACTCGTCTGGCAGCGATCGCCGCTGTTGATCAACTGGCCCAAAGCCTGAACGCAAAATAAGGAAGCCGCCATGCTCTGGTCATTGTTGAAAATTCTGGTCTTTGTTGCCCTCGTGGCCTTGCTTGCCTTTGGAGCGGGTATTCTGATGGAAACTGCAGGCGGGGTGCAGATCACCGTAGCGGGGACCGAATACACCCTGGGGGCGCTGCAATCGGTGCTGGCGCTGGGTCTGTTGGTGCTGGGGGTCTGGATCTTCCTGAAGCTGCTGACCCTGCTGATCGCCACGCTCAAGTTCCTCAACGGGGACGAAACGGCGATGTCGCGCTATTTTGACAAGGGACGCGAGCGCAAGGGCTATCAGGCGCTGTCCGATGGTATGATGGCGCTGGCCTCTGGAGAGGGGCGTCTGGCGCTGACCAAGGCGTCAAAGGCGGCGCGGTATCTGGATAATCCGGAACTTACCGACCTGTTGACGGCGCAGGCGGCGGAAATGGCCGGCGACACGCATAAGGCCGCAGAGGCCTATAAGCGCCTGCTGAGCAATCAGACCACCCGCTTTGTCGGGGTGCGCGGCATCATGAAGCAAAAGCTGTCCGAGGGGGACAGGGACACCGCGCTGCAATTGGCCGAAAAGGCCCTGGCACTGCGTCCCAAACACGAAGAAGTTCAGGACACGTTGCTGCAGCTTCAGGCCCAGGCCGAAGACTGGGCGGGGGCGCGTAAAACCCTGTCCACCAAGCTGAAATCGGGCACGCTGCCGCGCGATGTGTTTAAACGTCGCGATGCGGTGCTGGCGCTTTCCGCTTCTCGTGGGGTTATCGACGAAGAGGCAACAGTCGCGCAGCGCGAGCAGGCCATTGAGGCCAATCGACTATCGCCCGATCTGGTTCCGGCAGCGGCGATGGCGGCGCGAGCCTATCTGGCGCAGGGCAAGAAACGCAATGCAGTCAAGGTGTTGAAAAAGGCCTGGGAGGCACAGCCGCACCCGGACCTTGCCCATGTCTTTGCCGAGGTTGAGCCAGAAGAGACGCCTGCGCAGCGGGTGAAACGTTTTGACCAGCTGGCGCGGCTGAAGCCACAGGATGACGAAACCCGGCTGGTCATGGCCGAGCTGCATATCGTCGCCGAAGATTTCCCCGAGGCGCGCCGCGCGTTGGGAGATCTGGTGGAACGGGCGCCGGATGCGCGGGTGCTGACGCTGATGGCGGCGATTGAGAAAGGCGAGGGCGCTGACAATGCGGTGACCCAGGCCTGGCTGGCGCGGGCCTTGACGGCGCCGCGGGGGCCGCAGTGGCTGTGCAACAACTGCAACCATATCCACGCCGATTGGGCGCCGGTTTGTGAACATTGCACCAGCTTTGACACCCTGAGCTGGCAACGCCCGGAAACCCCAGAGGTCGCCAGCGCCACCGGTGTCCATATGCTACCGCTGATCACCGGCGCAGCAGCTGCAAGCAACGCGGCCTCGGGCGCTGTGGTGGTGCAAGACATCGTTGATGTTGAGGAGATCGATGCCAGCGCTGAGGCTGATAAGGCGGATGACAGCGCCGGTTCAGAAGAAGGCGGCGAGGCCCAAGCCAAAGCATAAAGACTTCACAAAGCAAACCGGGGGTGCAGGCGCGCAGGTGCCAGTTGGCCCCCCGGTTTCTTCCCCGTAAGCCATCTGTTTGGGTATAGTCCAGATTTACGCGGTGTAAGTCTGGACAGATACTGCTGGCTTGGCTCTGCTGCCACCCACAGGGTTGTAAGGGGAGGAACGCAATGAAATTTGACTATGTAATTGTTGGAGGTGGCTCTGCCGGGGCGACATTGGCTGCCCGTTTGAGTGAGGATTCTGCCACCACGGTCTGTCTGATTGAGGCCGGCGGTAAGGGGGACGGTATTCTGGTGCGCGCTCCGGCTGCGGTTGTTGCGATGCTGCCGGGGCGACCCAAGATCAACAACTGGGCCTTTGAAACGGTGCCGCAGCCGGGGCTGAATGGCCGCAAAGGCTATCAGCCACGGGGCAAGGCCCTGGGCGGGTCGAGCGCCATCAATGCCATGCTCTATGTTCGTGGCCATGCCAAGGACTATGACGAATGGGCCGATCTGGGCTGTGACGGCTGGAACTGGGACGCGGTGTTGCCCTATTTCAAGCGAGCCGAAAATAACGAGCGCGGCGGCGATGCGGTGCACGGGGACAGCGGGCCGCTGCAGGTCAGCAATCAGAAATCCCCACGCCCCATCACCCGCGCCTTTGTCGAGGCCGGTCAGGCGCTGCAGATCCGCGAAGTCGCCGATTTCAACAGCGGCGATAACGAGGGCATTGGCGAATACCAGGTCACCCAGTTTCATGCCCAGGATAAAAACGGTGAGCGGTGCTCGGCGGCGGCAGCCTATCTGCATCCGGTGATGGACCGCTCCAATCTGACGGTGCTGACCAAAGCCCATGCCACCAGGGTGCTGTTTGAAGGCAAGCGCGCCACCGGCATTGCCTATCACCAGGGGGGACAGGACAAAGAGGTCATGGCGCAGCGCGAGGTGCTGCTTTGTGGGGGCACATTCAATTCTCCGCAACTGCTGCAACTGTCGGGCGTTGGCCGGGCTGAGGATATCGAACCACATGGCATCAAGATGCTGCACGAGCTGCCCGGAGTGGGCCAGAACCTGCAGGATCATCTGGATTTCACCCTGGCCTACAAAAGCAAGGATCGCGACAACTTTGGCATATCCCTGCCGGGCAGCCTGTCTTTGCTGAAACATATCGCGAACTGGCGGTCTTCGGGCCAGGGCATGATTGCCACCCCCTTTGCCGAAGGCGCGGCCTTTCTCAAGACCGAAAGCCATCTGGAGCGCGCGGATATACAGCTACATTTTGTCATCTCCATCGTGGATGATCATGCGCGAAAACTGCATATGGGCCATGGGTTTAGTTGTCATGTCTGTGTGTTGCGGCCAAAATCGCGGGGTTCGGTCGGGCTGACCTCCGGTGATCCCATGGCGCCGCCGCGCATTGATCCGCGGTTCCTGTCGGATCCCGAAGATCTGGCCGTGCTGATCAAGGGCGCGCGCAAGACGCGACAACTGATGCAAACCGCGCCGCTGTCGGGCTACATCCACAAAGAACTCTTTATCAAAGAAGAGCCGGATGACGCAGCGTTGGAGCAGCACATCCGGGCGCGCTCGGATACGATTTATCATCCGGTGGGAACCTGTAAGATGGGGCAGGACGACATGGCTGTTGTCGATCCGGATTTGAAGGTGCGGGGCCTGGCGGGGCTGCGCGTTGTAGATGCCTCTGTGATGCCGCGGCTGATCGGGGGGAATACCAACGCCCCCACCATTATGATTGCAGAAAAGGCTGCGGATCTGATCCGTGGCCATGCAGCGCTGGCTGCAGAATAATTTGGAGGAGACAGGCGAAATGCTTGGCAAGATGATGCACAATCCGCTGACGATCAGCTCTTTGATTGAACATGCGGGGCGCTATCACGGCGAAACCACAGTGACCTCGGTCGAAACCTCTGGGGAGGTGGTGCATTCCAGCTGGGGCGAGGTTGAGGCCAACGCCCGCAAACTGGCCGCCGCGCTGGAGCGTCTGGGCGTGGCCCAGGGGGACCGTTGCGGTACCATTGCCTGGAACAACCAGCGGCACCTGGAAATCTATTTTGGTGTCGCCGGCGCCGGTATGATCTGCCATACGATCAACCCGCGCCTGAAACCGGAGCAGCTGATTTATATCATCAATCATGCTGAAGATCAGGTCTTGTTCATTGATGCCACCTTTGTGACCGCGGTGGGTCAGCTGAAGGAGCACTTCAAAACCGTCAAACACATTGTGCTGATGGGCCCGCGCGATGAAGCCGCCGCCGAGGCTGTGCCGGGTATCCTGTTCTATGACGAGCTGATTGCCGCCGAAGGTGATGCGTACAGCTGGCCAGAGCTGGATGAAAACATGCCGTCGAGCCTGTGCTATACTTCGGGCACCACCGGCAATCCCAAAGGGGTTCAATATACCCACCGCACCACCGTGCTGCACTCGCTGGGGGGCAACCAGCCGGATGGGCTGGCGATCTCGGCGCGGGATACGGTGATGGCCGTGGTGCCGATGTTCCACGTGAATGCCTGGGGCGTGCCCTATATTGCCGCTGGTGTTGGCGCCAAACTGGTGTTGCCAGGGCCAAACCTGGACGGCGAAAGCCTGGTCAAGCTGATCGACGGTGAGCAGGTGACCCTGGCGCTGGGCGTTCCAACCATCTGGATGGGACTGTTGCAGGCACTGGAAAAGACCGGCAGCAAGGCCGAGAGCCTGACCCGCACCGTTGTGGGGGGCTCGGCGCTGCCAACGGTGATGATCCCGGCCTTCCGCGACAAATACGGGGTGGAGCTGATCCATGCCTGGGGCATGACGGAAACCAGCCCGTTGGGAACGATGAACCATCTGCTGCAAAAGCATCATGATCTGTCCGACACCGAAAAAGGCGCCATCCGCGAAGGCCAGGGCCGTCCACCCTATGGGGTCGAGCTGCGTATTGTCGACGAATCAGGCCATGTGTTGGCCAATGATGGGGAAACCCAGGGTGAGCTTCAGATCCGTGGCCACTGGATTATCGACACCTACTTTGGCCAGGACAAAAGTGCCCTGACCATGGATGGCTGGTTTGACACCGGCGATGTCGCCACCATTGACGGCGATGGCTACATGATTATCCGCGACCGCTCCAAGGATATCATCAAGTCCGGCGGCGAGTGGATTTCGACGGTGGAGCTGGAAGATATTGCCATGTCGCACCCCGGTGTAGCGCAGGCCGCTGCCATTGCGGCGCAGCATCCCAAATGGGATGAACGCCCGGTGGTGATCGCAATCAAATCTGACGCGGATCTGACCGAGGCTGATCTTCTGGCCCATTATGAGGGTCGTGTGGCCAGCTGGCAAATCCCGGACAAGGTGGTTTTTGTGACTGAACTGCCGTTGGGCGGGACCGGTAAGGTGCTGAAGAATAAGCTGCGCGAATCGTTTGGCTCTATCCTGATTGAGTCCTAACAGAACTGACCTGCGCCCCAGCAGCCAAAGCCGGGGCGCAGTCATCTACCTTTTTTGTCCGCAGCCCTGACCCTAGCAGGGCACTGGGCTATGCCACCTCCCTGTTTATAAGCCTTAACTGCCGGCAAGTTTAATTGTTAAGGGCCAGTTAGCACCCCACCTGATATTCCATGAATGGGTGAAAAATAGTGGTGGTGGATATGAGCGCACAAAATGGTATGGCGCCTATTATCATCAAGAAGAAAAAAGTCGTTAGTGGCGGTGGCCACCATGGGGGCGCCTGGAAGGTGGCCTATGCAGACTTTGTGACAGCCATGATGGCGTTCTTCTTGTTGATGTGGCTGTTGAACGCAACAACTGAAAAGCAACGTAAGGGTCTGGCGGATTACTTTTCGCCATCGATTCCGCTCAGCCGGATTTCTGGTGGCGGCAATGGTGCCTTCCAGGGCGACAGTATGTTTACCGAAGACATCCAGCCGCAGTCCGGCACGGGGGCTTCTGACATCAATCCGATGGATGCGCAGAAAGCCCAGGGTCAGACCGGCGTCAGTGATGCCGAGAAAGCCGAGGAAGACAGCAAGTTCCGCGCCATCGAAGAGCAGCTTCAGGGCCGCGGTGGTGAGAGCATGGTTTCGGTTGAGATGTCACGCCACATCATTACGCGTGTCACCGATGAAGGTCTGATTGTCGAGCTGTTTGAGACAGATGGGGTCAATCTTTTTGCCGCCGGTGGCGCGGAGCCGACTCCGTTGTTCCGTGACCTGGTGCGCATGGTGGCGCGGGTGAGTGGCAGTGTGACCAATAACATTGCGATCAGCGGGCACATTCAGTCGCATCCGGTTGTGCTGGCACAGAATCCGGTTTGGGAAGTGTCTCATAACCGGGCAAATGTTACCCGAACTCTGCTCGAATCGGGTGGTATGAAATCCAGCCGAATCCATCGGATTACGGGGCATGCGGACAGAAAACTGGCAGTGAAAAATCCGATGGCGGTCCGGAATAACCGGGTGGAAATCATCCTCTTGCGTGAATGAACCCTATATAACTCACCCTCGGGCGGCGCAGTATAAATTGCATTTTATCTGTTAGCCGCCCGTTAAGTGCTGATGCGCTAGCTGTTGCTCCAAGAACGACTTATTGCAGCAGAAAGGCGCAACATGACCATTTCTTCCGCCCTGAATGCCGGTGTTTCCGGATTGAGTGCAAACGCGAGCTCTTTGGCCGCAATTTCGGACAATATCGCGAACTCCTCCACAAGCGGGTACAAGAGAGTAGAGACAGACTTCCAATCCATGGTGGTCGGCTCTTCTGGCGGCAGGTATTCTGCGGGCGGTGTTTCCGCCAGCAATATGCGCCTGATTGACCAGCGCGGACCTCTTGTCGGAACCAACAATGCAACCGATCTGGCTGTAAGTGGCCGTGGCATGTTGCCCGTCGCCTCCCTGACCGAAGTGCAGGGCGACAATGGGTCTCCAACCATGTTGATGACCACAACCGGGTCCTTCCGCACCAATGACGAAGGTTATCTGACGACAAAATCAGGTCTGGTCCTGCTCGGCTGGCCTGCCAACCCGGATGGTACAGTGTCAGACGGTCCACGCGACACAGCCGAAGGGCTGGAGCCGGTTCAGTACAACATGAACCAGCTGACGGGCGAGCCGACAACAACTGTTGGTCTGGGGGTGAACCTTCCCGCCACTGATACCGAGGCCGGCAGCGCGGGTACTGTGCGCAACATGACGGTTGAATATTATGACAACCTTGGCAGCTCGCAGACACTGGGCATTACCTATACGCCAACGGTTCCTGCAAGCGGCAGCTCGAACGAATGGACCATGCAAATCACCGATAGCGCCTCTGGCGGCGCGGTGATTGGCGAATACACCATGACGTTCAATGACAGTCGTACTGCGGGTGGTTCACTTGCCTCGGTCACGGCGGTTTCGGGCGGTGCCTATGATCCGGCAACCGGCAGCATTGTGGTCAATGTTGATGGCGGGCCGATGGAAATCAAAGTCGGCACCATTGGTGAGAGCGATGGGTTCACCCAGCTTTCTGATACCTTTGCACCGGCTTCGGTCACCAAAAACGGTTCCGAAGTCGGCACCATGGTTGGTGTCGAAGTTGACCCGCAGGGCTATCTCCGCGCCAACTATGATTCCGGTGCCAGCCGTGTGATTTACAAAATCCCACTGGTGGATGTTCCCAATCTGAATGGTCTGAAGTCGCTTGATAACCAGACCTATCTGCCCTCGTCGGACAGTGGATCCTACTTCCTGTGGGACGCGGGTGACGGACCAACAGGGGAAGTTGCCTCTTATTCGCGGGAAGAATCAGCCACCGATGTGGCGACCGAACTGACGGATATGATCAAGACGCAGCGGGCCTATTCTTCCAATGCCAAAGTGATCCAGACCGTCGATGAGATGCTTCAGGAAACCACCAACATCAAGCGATAAGCGTCGCTGATACTTTGACTCCGGCTTAGAAAGAGCGCCTGACATGTCTATCACAAGTGCACTTAACTCCGCGATGACCGGACTGACCGCGAATGCGCGGCTGTCCCAAGTAACTTCGGAGAACCTGGCCAATGCGCTAACGCCTGGCTACTCCTCTCAAAAGCTGAACCTGTCCACCAGCCAATATGCGGCTGGTGTCAGGATCGGGGATGTGGAGCGCAATGTTAATCCGGCATTGCAATCCACCACCCGCAAGGCGGAAGCTGAATATGCTAAGATCGGAGTCTACTCGGATTTCTATTCCCGGATGTCCAACTTTGTTGGCACCGTGGACGACAATATGTCGATCTCTACGCAGATCTCAAACTTTGACGCGGCATTGGTCGAAGCAACCTCACGCCCGGATTCCACCGAGCGGTTGCACGATCTTTCGGTAAAGGCGAACTTGATTGTTCAATCCATTACTGACGCAGCCGACGGGTTGAACAATCAGCGGCTTGCAGCTGAATCCTCGATTGATCTTCAGGTTGACCAACTGAACAGCCAGTTGAAAGAACTGGAAAAGCTGAATGCCCGTATTGTTGTTGCTCAGGCGACAGGTGGTAGCACCACAGCAATGGAAGATCAGCGAGATCTGTTGATTGATACCGTGAACCAGGCGATCCCGGTCAACGTCGTGCAGCGGGATCAGGGCCGGGTTGCTCTGTTCACCGTTGGGGGTGTCGCCTTGCTGGATGGTCGGGCATCAGAGCTGAGCTTTGACGCCAAGCGCACAATCGAGCCACAGATGACCCAGGACAACGGGTTGTTGTCAGGGCTGGAGATCAATGGCCTGGCGATGGATACCTCTATCAACGGGCCGTTGCGGGGCGGCACCTTGATTGCGGCCTTTGATATTCGCGACAATGTCGCGGTTGAGGCGCAGAATGATCTGGATGCCGTAGCCCGCGATCTGGTGGAGCGCTTCCAGGATCCGGCGTTGGATGCCACTATTGGCCTGACCGATGCGGGGATCTTTACCGACAGCGGCGGTGCCTTTGATCCCGCTGATACAGTGGGCCTGGCGGCGCGGCTGGAATTGAATGATCTGGTGGCCATGGACGGTCAGGCAGAAACCTGGCGTCTGCGGGATGGGCTCTATGCTGCCACCGAAGGCGATCCCGGTGATGCCAGCCAACTGATCGCCTATTCAGAAGCCATCAGCGAAAACCGGACGGTTTCGACCACCAAGTTGGGCACAATTTCTTCGGATCTCAACACGCTGAGCGCCTCTCTTATGTCGCGGTTTGCCCGAGACAGTGACAGCGCCAACAATTCGCTAAGCTTTGCTGCCACCAGTTACACCGAGCTGGCTCAGGCAGAGCTGGCCCTTGGTGTTGATTCGGACGCCGAGCTGCAAAACATGATGCTCATCGAGAATGCCTACGCAGCAAATGCACGCATGCTGTCGACCATTGATGACATGATGGAATCTCTTCTGAGGATATAATGAATGATCTATAATTCCTACGGCGACCTGACCACTCATAGTTTCCTGCGCAATCGCAATGCGGAACTAAAGCTGGATCTGGCGACGCTGTCACAAGAAGTTTCCACGGGCAAAAAATCAAACCTGACTGCAGAGTTGGGCGGTGACTTTTCCTATCTGGCCGATATCGAAAACAATCTGAACCGGATCGAAAGCCAAACCGTCGCCACCAACGAAACGAAACTCTTCGCCCTGAGCATGCAGAGTAATCTGTCGCGTATTCAGGAAGGAACGCAGCTGATGCGTGACGACATTATTTCTGTCTCCACCACGCTGAACGCGGCCGACGCGGAGCAGTTCGCCAAGGAGGCCAGTCGTCAGTTGGACGCGGCAATCAGTTCATTGAATGGTTGGGCTGGTGGACGCAGCCTGTTTTCCGGCACGGCGACGGGAACATCACCGCTGAATGATGCCGACACAATGATGAGTGAACTGGTGCTTGAAACGGCCGGTCTGACCGATGCGGCCGATATTATTCAAGCGGTGAAAGACTGGTTTGCAGACCCCGCCGGATTTAACACGTTGATGTACAATGGGTCGACCACCGATCTTTCCCCGGTCGAAATTGGCGATGGAGAGACGGTATCGCTGTCTCTGCGGGCCGATGACCCGGACCTGACCCATTCCTTGCAGAGCTTTGCGATCCTTGCCCTGATGGATGAACCCGGTCTGGCGCTGTCAGATGAAATCAAAATCGACATGACCCGCGCAGGCATGACTGAAATGGCTGACAGCAGCTCTCGTTTGGTTGAGGCGCAGGCGGATATCGGCTTTATGGAATCTCAGCTCGAACGGGTCAGCACGCGCAATCAGGCCAGTAAAACCAGCCTCGGCCTGGCCTTCAACGACATTGTTCTGGCCGATCAGTATGAAGTTTCCTCCAAGTTGAAGTCGACAGAGACCCAGTTGGAAATCCTTTATACGGTGACTGCGCGCAGCGCCCAACTCAGCCTTGTAAAGCACATGTGATGATGAAATTTTTTCGCCTTTTGATCGCCTGCCTGCTGCTGCCGACTTTGGCGCAGGCCAATGCAATTCGCCTCAAGGATCTTGTCGAATTCGACGGGGTGCGCGGCAACGATCTGGTAGGCTACGGTCTGGTGGTGGGTCTCAATGGAACCGGGGACGGGTTGCGAAACTCGCCCTTCACCGAAGAGATCATGACCAACATTCTGGAACGTCTCGGGGTCAATGTAACCGGCGAACAGTTCCGGCCGAAAAACGTGGCAGCGGTCTTTGTGACCGCAACCCTGCCGCCCTTCGCCCGTGTTGGCGGCACTGTGGATGTTACGGTGTCGGCCATTGGTGATTCCAAAAGCCTGCTGGGTGGCACCTTGATCATGACGCCGCTGAACGCCGCTGACGGTCAGATCTATGCGGTGGCGCAGGGAACTATTCTTGCGGGGGGGGCCGTTGCCGAAGGCGATGGCGCCAGCGTTACCCAGGGGGTTCCGACCTCTGGCAATATCCCTTCGGGGGCGCGGGTAGAGCGCGAGATCGGTTTTGATCTGTCGTCGCTGTCGACCATGCGTCTGGCCCTGCGGGAGCCGGATTTTACCACCGCAGAGCGGATCGAACGCGCGGTGAATGATGAATTTGGCCGTGGCGTTGCATTGATGCGCGATTCCGGCACTGTCGAGATCGACATCAAACGCACCAATGCGCGCTCAACCGCCCATGCTGTCGGGCGGATGGAAAATCTTTTGGTGGAACCGCAGCGCAAGGCCCGTGTGGTAGTTGATCAGCGCTCCGGAACCATTGTGATGGGCAGCGATGTGCGGATTTCTCGGGTGGCGGTGGCTCAGGGCAACCTGACGCTACGGATCGAAGAGGCACCGCTGGTGTCACAGCCAAGTCCCTTTACTGATGGCGAAACAGTGGTGGTGCCGCGTACCAATGCAGCCATCGACGAGGAAGAAGGCGTGCAGCTGGCTGAGGTGCGCGAGACCACATCCCTGTCAGAGGTGGTCGCAGGTCTCAATGCGCTGGGCGTGTCGCCCCGTGACATGATTGATATCCTGAAAAGTCTGAAAGCCGCAGGTGCATTGCACGCCGAGTTTGTGGTGCGCTAAGCCACGACAGACTGCCTAAGCTACAGAAGAAAGTCCCGGATCGTCGCAGACGGTCCGGGACTTTTTATTTTGAGGTTTTAGATCTTCAGATCACGCTGCCAATAGCGCAGCCCGCAGCATAAGGCATTGCCCGACATCAAAACGGGTCACCGGCATCAGCGCTGTCCCCATTGTGGAAAAGGATCTGCCATATCGGTCCAGGCATCGGGGTGGAAATCCGTTGTATTGACCAAGGCGTCATTCAGCCGGGCACTGATGGTTTCACGCTCCAGCCCGGCGCCAATGAAGACCAGTTCCTGGCGCCGATCCCCCCATGGCTCTACCCAGTTGCGGGCAATTTCAGCCTGCGCCTGTGGGTGGTCGGGCAGGCGGTCTTGCGGTACCGAGGCCCACCACCGGCCCAGGGGAGCCACTGAAGACAGCGCCCCGGCGAGGCTGAATTCGGCCGCCCAGTCTGGCCGGGTGGCGATCCAGAAATGTCCCTTGGCACGGATCACCCCCGGAAGTGCACCGTTCAACACCGCATGCAGTTTTTGCGGATCAAAGGGCGCACGGGCGTGAAAGGCGAAGGATTCGATGCCGTATTCTTCGTCCTCGGGGGTGTGGTTGGCAAAGCCATACAGCTCTTTTGCCCACATGGGGTGTTCATGGGCGGTGTCAAAGTTGAACAGGCCGGTGTCGAGAATGGCATCAGCCGCCACGTCAGAGCGATCGGTTTCGATAATCCTGGCGTCACCATTCAGGGCACGGATGATCTTGCGCGCGTTTTCTGTGCGGGATGCGCCTGCATCTGTAACCTTGTTGAGGATCACAACATCGGCAAATTCGATCTGTTCGGTGAGCAGGCTGACCAGACTGCGGTTGTCTTCTTCGCCCAGCGATTCGCCGCGGTCGTTGAGAAAGTCATGGCTGGAGAAATCCTGTAAAAGGTTCACCGCATCAACCACGGTGACCATAGTGTCGAGCCGTGCCACGTCAGACAGGCTTTGGCCCTGGTCGTCGCGAAAATCAAAGGTCGCCGCCACGGGCAGCGGTTCTGAAATTCCGGTGGATTCGATCAGAAGATAATCAAAGCGGCCTTCCTGGGACAGTTTGCGCACCTCTTTGAGCAGGTCATCGCGCAGGGTGCAGCAGATACAGCCATTGGACATTTCAACCAGGGTTTCTTCGGATCGCGACAGTTCGGTGCCCTCGCGGACCAGATCGGCATCGATGTTTACCTCAGACATGTCGTTGACGATGACGGCAACCCGCCGCCCATTGCGGTTGTTCAAGACACGGTTGAGCAATGTGGTTTTGCCTGCCCCAAGAAAGCCGGACAGAACGGTGACGGGAAGGCGGGTATCGGATTGGGAGGTGTCGCGCATGGAACAGGGATCCTCGGCTTTTTGCTAGGCGGGTGAAAGGGATGAATAATCTAATGATGTTATATCATAACATTTGCAAGAAAATTCTGTACCGCCAAAACAATCTTGGGCAAAGACCAGCGCACACAGGACAACAGCCCCGGCACTGGGGCCGGGGCTGTAAGCGCAGAATGCTGTAGGCACCCTGTGGGATTTATGTCTTATTTTAATGGCTAGGGATAATAGCTGCGCACCAGGGCAGTTGCGATCAGGCTCCAGCCGTCGGCGACCACAAAGAACGCCAGTTTGAACGGCAGCGAGACCACCGCCGGTGGCACCATCATCATCCCCATCGACATCAGCACCGCAGCCACCACAAGGTCAATCACCAGGAAGGGCAGAAAGACCAGAAAGCCAATCTGAAAAGCGCGGGCAATTTCAGACAGCAGAAAGCTGGGGATCAGCACGGAAAGCGGCGCCTCCGGGCTGGGATTCATGGCTTCCATATCGGGGCGCAGATCGGAAATCGCATAGAAGGTATCGGGATCCAGACGATTGGCCATAAAGGCACGAAAGGGTTCCAGCCCCCGCATCAGGCCGGTTTCAATGTCGATCTGTTCTTCGATCAGAGGACTGATGCCGACCTGCCAGGCCTCGGTAAAGACGGGTTCCATGACAAAATAGGTGAGAAACAGCGCCAGGCTGATCATCATCATATTGGGTGGCGCCTGCTGCAGGCCCAGACCCTGGCGAAGGATCGACAGAACCGTCACCAGGAATGGGAAACAGGTGATCATGATCAGCAGACCAGGGGCCAGGCTGAGCACGGTGATCAACAGGATAAGCTGGATCGAACGGGCCGAGATAGATTGCCCCTCGGCGAGCGACAGGCTCAGCTCCTGCGCCATTGCCGCCTGCGGCAGTATCAGGGCTGCGCAGGTGACAACAAGAGTGAGGATTAGGGCTGTGCGTGTCATCCCAGGCCGTTTTGCAAATCGGCGATCTCGGTCAGGCGAACCGCCAATTGACCAGCCTGATCGCCTTCCATTTCTTCGAGCTGACCCCGGGCGACCAAACGGTCCCCGACATATAGGTCAACGGGATCCTCGACGCGTTTATCCAGCGCCAGAATTGAGTTCTCACACAGACCCACGAGGTCGCGGACCAGGGGGCGGGCCTTGCCAACTGAAACCACCACCTCGACGGGAACAGAAACAAATGGGTTGCTGGCGTCGGTGGCCTGCTTCTTGAGATCGTCGGCGTCATCCATACTGGCTGTCCTCTCTAACGTGGTAGGTGAAGGCTTCTATTGAGTCCTGAATGGATTCAACCAGCCCCGAACTGTTGATTTCGCGTTCCGAAGTTCCGGCCCGCAGATAGGCCTGCCCCGGGGCCAGGTTTTCGTCTTCCTGGACCTGAACCGGAGTGGCAAAGGAATCGGGTAGCAGGGAGCGCACAGCAGTCCCCTCCCCGGGCGACACAAAGATGCTCATCGGTTGATCCGTGTGCATCTTGGCCATGTCGGTCATTTGATCGACGATATGGTGGCCAAAGGTCGCTGCCATGGTATCGGGCAGCACGGCACTGGTCAGGACCTTGAACATAGGGTCCAGCGATTCGATCAGCTGTGCCTGCGCTTCTTTGTAGGTGAAGTTCAGATCCTCCAGCGAACTCGTCAAAGTGGCTGAAATATGTGCTGTCTCTTTATCCTTGGCCGTCACCGCATCGTCCCAGCCGGCGCTGTAGCCCTTTTCATAAGACACAGCCCGTTCTTCCTCGATCAGCTCTTCCGAGAGTTCCGGGAAATCCGTTTGTTGAACGAAGGTTGCAGGACTAAAATCTTCTAGTAGGTGGGTAATTCCCATCAGACCCGTTCCTCATTTTCTTCCAGCCATCCGCGCAGGATCTGGACAGTTTCTTCTTGGCGTTCGCCAATCATTTCACGCAGGCGATCAACCGGGTTCTCGCCGCCACCTCCGAGGGCTGGCAGGCCACCCATGTCGCCCATGCCACCCATGTCACCCATGCCGCCGAACTGGCCGCCGCCATCCTGAATTTCACCATCCAGGGCGATATTGGAGCCAAGGTCCGGGTTCATCATAAAGTCCCCCATACCAGGTGCTGTTCCCATGGCGGGCAGGTCAGGCAGCCCCCCCATTGGGTCCATACTCGGGGCGCCAAGCGCTGGAACGCCTTCGCTTTTTCCTGCCAGAATTGGCCGGACCACAAAGAGACCGAGAATCAGGGTCACAATGGCAAGGGCTGCCATCTGAATAAGCCCCATGGCGTCAAAGTAGACGTTGTCCATAAAGGAGGAGGTGGCCTCGGTGCCCTGGGGTTCGATGCTGGGCAGATCCATCGACTTAAGGGTAATGACATCGCCGCGGGCCTCGTCAAACCCGATCGCCGCCGAGATCAGCTCGCGCAGGGCGCCCAGCTCTTCTTCGGGGCGCGGTTCAAACACAGATTCGCCCGCGTCATTTGTTATCGTCTGACCATTGATCAGGACCGCAACGGTCAGGCGTTTGATTGCACCTGGGCCGCGGATGATTTCCTTTTCGGTCTCGGAGATTTCATAGTTCACCCGCTCACGCGTTGCAGTGGTGTTGTTCTTTGACCCCTGGCCCGAAGCGGCATCCCCATCCGGGATATTCGAGGCCACGGTGACCTCGCCGGATTGGTTGCTGGACACATCGGCACGTTCTTCGACATCTGTACTGATGGCGACACGGCTGGCGGGATCAACATGCTTTTCGCGGATCGATTCGGTGTCGGTGACGGTATCGACGCTGACCTCGACCACGGCATTGCCGTGACCCACGCGGGCCTCAACCAGGCGCATGACCCGATCCCGAATCGATTGTGAGCGATCATCGGTTCCAGCACCGGCAGCAGCCGCGGCTTCAGGAGATCCGATCAAAGACCCATTGGCATCAATCACAGCAACATTATCCACCGCCAGTCCGGTGACGGCGGAGGCAACCAAAAAGCGAATCGCATTGGCCTGGGCTGGGGTAATCGGGGATCCCAGAGGCACGACGGATACGGAGGCTGTTGGATCCACAGTGCGTTGAAAAGGATTGGCGCCAGTATTGGCAATATGGACGCGGGCCTGGCTGATATGGGGGCTGGCAACGATGGTCCGGGCCAGCTCTCCTTCTTTGGCGCGCCAGTAGGCCGCATCAAACATCTGCGATGTTGTGCCAAACCCGGTTAGCGAATCGAGCAGCTCGTAGCCACGACCGCCATTTGCAGGCAGGCCTTCGCTGGCCAGTGTCATGCGCAGCTCATCGCGGCGATCAGCGGGGACATATATAGAGCCACCGCGAACTTCGTATTGTGTATTGGCCTGTTCCAGTGACCGTACTACATCCCCAGCCGAGCCAGCTTCGAGCCCAGCATAGAGTAATTTCATGGTTGGCTTGCTCGCCACATGGGACATGGCAAACACACTCGCAATCACCGCTACTGTGGCGCCAACCACAATGAGCCGCTTACGCGTATCCAACCCGGTCCAGACATTCTTGATCTGCTGCACTTTAACCTCCGTCGCACCGGCATTCTGTCCGGCGTGATCCCTTTTTGACCGAGGGGCCTTAACATTCGGTTAGTTCCTCAGGGGTTATGAAGGCTTTGCACGACGTTTTAGGGAAAGCCATGACAGACGCTGTAGTGAATGCGGAAGAAGACGCACCGGGTAAAAAAAGCAAACTGCCTCTCATCATTGGGGTCGTCCTTGCACTTGCAGGCGGCGGTGGTGGTTTTTTTGCAGTTTCGTCAGGGCTTCTTCCCTTTGGTAAATCCGCAGAGTCCGAAGAGACTCATGCGGCTGTAGAAGCGCCAGAAGGCGTAGATAGTGGTGAGACGGCGGAGGATATCGCCAAGCTTGCCTTCATCGAGATGGAACCAATTGTGATTACGCTGCGCAAAGCAAGCGGCATCAAACACTTGCGGTTCAACGCACAATTAGAGGTGGACGCGCTCCACCAGGCCGAGGTCGAAAAAGTCCTCCCCCGTGTAGTCGATGTACTGAATAGCTATCTTCGCGCTCTGGAGCTGGAGGATCTGTCTGATCCGATGGCGCTGCCAAGGCTGCGCGCGCAGATGCTGCGGCGAATCAACATAGCCACCGGACAGGGGCGTGTGCGTGATTTGCTGATCATGGAATTCGTACTGAACTAGGAGAACGGGATGGACCTTATTGCTGATATCCTGCTTGCGGCGGGGGCCCTTGGGGCCGGATTTTACTGTTTGGTGCTTTCGCGCCGGTTGAAACGGTTCAATGACCTGGAAAAGGGCGTCGGCGGAGCCGTTGCTGTACTTTCCTCGCAAGTAGATGACTTGAATAAATCTTTTGCCTCGGCGCGGCAAATCACTGAGGGCTCGAGCCAGGCGCTGGATCAGCTCACCGGGCGGGCCGAATCGGTGGCGCAGCGGCTGGAACTGATGATGGCTTCGATGCATGACATGCCGGAAGCAAATGTCGCAGCCCCGCAGCCCCGCCGGGCTGTCGCCCCTGATGCGGAAGAAAACGATGCTCTGGCTGTTGCCTATGAGACCGAAGCCGCCCCAGAGGCCGCAGTAGAGACACAGGCAGAAGATCCAAACAAAGCGGCCGGCGTTATGTTTGTGCGTCACAACCGCGATAAGAATCGGGTGGCGTGATGACTGCAAAACAGCCAAAGACCAAAAAGCAAAAGAAGCCAGGTCGTAGCCGGAGCAGCGCCTTGTTCTTGTTGTCGCTGCTTTTGATCGGCTCGGCGCTGGTGCGTCTGGGCATGGAGGCCGGTCCGGCAATCGCGCGGGAAGTTTCCAATCTTCAGAACGGCGAAGACCAAGAGCCCGCCCATGGCGGCCAGATGCAAAGCCAGGGCATGCCGTCTTCTGCTGAGCTGCAGGCGATGCTGGCAGCCTTTAAGGAGCGCGAAGCGGCGCTTGAGCTGCGCGAAGCTGAAATCGAAGACCGCATGAAGGCTTTGGGAATCGCTGACGATGCCATTGACCGGAAACTGGCGGCCTTGGAGAAGGCGGAAGAAGAGCTGCGGACAACATTGGCATTGGCCGATGGCGCCACAGAGGCTGATGTTGACCGTCTGACCACTGTTTATGAACAGATGAAACCAAAAGAATCGGCAGCACTGTTTGAAGAAATGGATCCCAATTTTGCGGCGGGTTTCCTGGCACGTATGCGGCCAGAGGCTGCGGCTGGTATCATGGCCGGTCTGAGCCCGGAAGCAGCCTATACAATCAGCGTTGTGATGGCTGGACGTAACAGCGGAGTTCCCAAGGAATAACTTGGGCTTCGCGCTCAGGCTTTCTTAATCCGACTCGCCTAAGTTTAGAAAAAGCAATGAAATTTGGAGTGACCCTATGGTCGGAATAGCAGGCATCCTGGTAATTTTTGTCATGGTATTCGGTGGGTATCTACTGGCCGGCGGCAAGATGGGGATTATTCTCAAGTCGCTTCCCTTTGAGATGATGATGATTGGCGGTGCCGCAGTGGGTGCCTTTCTGATCAGTAACGATATGGGCGGCATCAAACACACCCTGAAAGACCTCGGGAAGGTCTTCAAAGGGGCCAAGTGGAAATCCGATGATTATCGGGATCTCCTTTGCCTTCTGTTCTCGCTGATCCGTATTGCCCGGGCCAACCCGGTCGAGGTGGAGCAGCACATTGAAGACCCTGAAAATTCCTCGGTCTTCAACAAATACCCCAAGATCCTGGCAGATGGCGAAGCGGTGAACCTGATTTGTGACACCATGCGCTCTGCCTCGATGAACTACGATGACCCGCATCAGGTCGAGGAAGTTCTGGAAAAACGCATGGAGGCCAATCACCACCATGCGCTGCATTCCAGCCACGCTCTGCAAACCATGGCAGACGGTCTTCCGGCGCTTGGGATTGTTGCGGCTGTTTTGGGTGTTATCAAAACCATGGCCTCGATCGACCAGCCGCCAGAGGTTCTGGGTAAGATGATTGGTGGCGCGCTTGTTGGGACGTTCCTTGGGGTTTTTCTGGCCTATGGTCTGGTTGGTCCCTTTGCTGACAAGGTAAAAACCATCACCGAGGAAGACTCCCACTTTTACAAATTGATCCGCGAAGTGCTGGTTGCGAATCTTCACAACCATGCGGCTGCGATCTGTATCGAAGTTGGTCGCCAGAACACGCCTTCGCATATTCGCCCCGGTTTTTCTGAACTGGAAGAAGCCCTTAGATCGGTAAAACAGGACGCAGCATGATTTGGCGCGCATTTGCGATAGCCGCCACAGCGTTGGCGGCGGGCTCCTCTGCCCAGGCTGAGACCATCATCGCCCGCTCAGGCGAGCATGATGGCTTCTCGCGCCTGGTCATGCGCCTGCCGGATGGGGTGCAGTGGACGCTTAACCAATCTGGGCGTACCGCAAGCCTAAAAATTAATTCGTCTACCGCTGTATTTGACACCTCGCGGGTTTGGAACCTGATCCCCCGCGATCGTCTGCAGGGCCTGACACAAAGCGGCCCTGGTCAGCCTCTGCGGATGGAATTGGGCTGTGACTGTGAAATCCAGTCCTATCTGCAAAGGGATGGCTATCTGGTTGTCGATATCACAGATGGCAGCGGTGCGCCGGTGGCGTCCAATCCGGTACAGAGCAATTTTGGCGCTTTGACGCTTGGCTCTCCGGTGGAATCTGTCGCCCCAGAGCCGTCCAGGGTGCCTTCAGCGGTTGCTGGATACCGGTTCAACCTGTCCCAGGGGGCTATCGCGGATGCCCGCATGGCGTTGAATCTGAAATCTGCCATCAGTGCTGATCGCGGCGGACAAGTTAGCCGACAACAGCCAGAGCCCGAACCGGAACCTGTCAAGACGACCAAGGAAATGATTGCCGAGTCCGCTCGTTTGGCTGAACCCGAACCGGTCGGGTCGCGCGGTGCTGCGGTTCTGGCTGCTGGACTGGATGCGGAACTGGGTCTGAACCAAACACCGGCCACCCCGGAACCTGTGGCAGAGGACGAGGCCGCAGCGCAAGAAACTGCGGAAGTCTTGGATGAACTGCCCGAGATGAATTTGCTACTCAATATGGATGAAACCGCGCGGGCTGCGGCGGTGAACGCTTCAGAGCAGCGGTTGCTGCAACAGATTGGCAGGGCAGCGAACCAGGGTTTGCTGGATGTGGCACGGTCAGGGGATGCGGATGGCAGTCGGCCATTGGAGCTGCTGGGGCGGGCAGATCGCCCCCTGAACCCGCTGGACAATATTTCTGTGACCTCGGCCATCGACCGCGAGACCGGGTTGATTGCGCGCGCGACCACGGATTCCAACATTGATGACCACTGTCTGCCGGATCGCCGAATCGCTATTCACACCTGGGGCAACGACAGCCCCTTTGCGGATCAGCTTGGCCCGTTGCGTGGTGCCTTGGTGCGTGAATTTGATGACGTAAACCCAGCTGGTGTGCGGGCTCTTGCCAAGCTTTATCTCTACTTTGGCTTTGGGGCCGAAGCTCGGAGCATGTTGTCGATGCTGCCAGAAGAACGGATCGACGCCGAGCAACAGGCCACGCTTATGGCGATGGCAGATCTGATGGATGGCAAAGGGATCGGCATCAATCATCCGTTTTCGGGGCAGCAGGGTTGCAATGGGCAAACCGCGCTTTGGTCGGTGCTGGCAGATGGTAACATCCGCAAAACGGCCAATACCGATGCAATTCAGCAGGCCTTTGCCAAGCTGCCTGTGCATCTGCGGGTGAATTTTGGCCCCCGTCTCAGCTCGATGTTTGCTGAATCTGGTGATCTTCATATTGCCGAAGCGATTTTGCGCTCCGTCAGCCGCACAGGGGCGGAATTTGTGCCGGAGATCAACTTGGCCGAAGCCGCAATTGCAGAACTGGAAGGCGATACCGAGGTGGTGGCAGAAAAGCTCACCGAAGAGGTCGCCGAGCGTACTGAAAGCGCGCCCACGGCTTTGATTGATTTGATTGAGCTCAGCTATAACGAACGCAAAGCCCTGTCTCCGGATGTGCCAGAGCTGATCGCCTCCTATGAACTGGAGAGCCGCGATACCCCTCTGGGTGGGCCTCTGCGCAAGGCCGGTGTGGTGTCCCTGGCCTTGACCGGAGAGTTCGCGCAGGCTTTTGACAAGTTGAACCAGGTCACCCGGCGCGATGGGCCAGCGGCGCGGGCTGATGTGCTTGATCCGCTGATGACACTGCTGACCGAACGGGCAGATGATGTGACCTTTCTGCAGTATGGTCTGGTGTTTGCCGGTCAATCGACCGCCGCCGAAGCTGGCCCGGTGGCTGAGCTGATGGCACGTCGCCTGCTGGATCTGGGGTTTGCGGAACAGGCGCAGTCCTTGCTGCAGAAACTGGCGCTGGAGCCTGAAAACAAGGATCGCCGCCTGATGATGGCCGAAACCGCGCTGGCGCTGGGCAAACCCCATAACGCGCTGGTGGAATTGATGGGGCTTGAGGGATCGGAAGCCAATCGGATGCGGGCCGCAGCCCTGTGGCGCAACGGTGAATTTGCGCGCTCTGGCGAGTATATGCTGGGAGAAGACAGCAACGCGGCTGCCCGTGGCTTCTGGCACTCGGAAGACATGGAGGCGATCGAGACCATGGCGCCTGCTGAGGATGCGCCCTTTGGACAGGTTGCCACGGTGACCAGCCAGATTTCCGAAACCAGCCAGGATCCCGAAGGTCTGTCGCCGCTGGCCCATGCACGGGCTCTGGTCGAGAGCAGCATCGGCACCCGTGACAATATTCTCGACCTGCTCAATAGGGTCGATTCTGCAAATGCCCCCCCTGTTGAATAGGGGCCAGGCTGAATAAGGGCCAGTTCGGGGCGCTTTTGACGTGTTGATGAAGTTGCGAAAGGCCGCCTCTTGGGGCGGCCTTTCGCTGTCCTGCTAACACTTTGTCAACTGTCTGAAACTACCTTGGATTTTAGATTAATCCGCGATTGGACAGGCAGAATGCCGTTAGCTATCAGAACTTCAGATCGACGCATGTCGCGGTCTTTGAACCACAGGTCTCCCCCTGCCGCCTCGGGGCGGCAATTTGGGGCGATATCCAGTGCTGCTCAGACCGGGGCAAAATATGCCGTGGTCTTGAAGGGGACACCTTTCAAAACTTTTGAACGCAGGGCCTGCGCCGGAAGCTCCACCCCGTGTGGGGGGCTTTGGCATGTCCGCAAAGACCACATCGTCCTCAACAGCCTGATTGCTCCAGAACAAGAGAATGCTCGTGCCTAAATTTACCGTTCAACAGCTTTTTAGCCCGACAGTGCTTTTGGCGCTGGCTCTGATGGCGATCATCGTGATGATGATCCTGCCCATGCCAGCCTGGGTACTGGATGTGGGCCTTGCCGCGTCATTTGGCCTGGCGATCCTGATCTTCACCATTACCCTGTTCATCGAGCGGCCGCTGGATTTCTCGTCCTTCCCGACGATCCTGCTGGCCTCCTTGATGCTGCGCCTGTCGCTGAACATTTCGTCAACCAAGCTGATCATCGGCCAGGGTCATACCGGCACAGATGCGGCCGGCGATGTGATCCAGGGCTTTGCTCAGTTTGTCATGAGCGGCAGCGTGTTTCTGGGTCTGGTGACCTTTGGCGTTCTGCTTATTGTTAACTTCATGGTCATCAACAAGGGCGCGGCCCGGATGGCCGAAGTTGGTGCACGTTTTGCCCTGGACGGGATGCCGGGCAAACAGATGGCGATTGACGCCGACATGTCGGCAGGCGCGATCGACCATGCCACCGCCAAGGAACGCCGCGAGAACGACCAGAAAGAAACCACCTTCTTTGGCTCGCTGGATGGGGCGTCGAAATTTGTCAAAGGGGACGCGGTTGCCGGTCTGCTTATTACGCTGTTGAACCTGGTGATGGGTCTGGTGATGGGCGTTATTGTCCACGGGATGCCAGTTGCGACGGCTTTTGAAACCTATGCAATCCTGACTGTTGGGGATGGGCTGGTTTCGCAGATACCATCGGTCATCATCTCGATTGCTGCGGCGCTGTTGCTGGCCCGTGGTGGGGCCACCGGCGCGACCGATATCGCGCTGATGGATCAGTTTGGCAAACACCCGGCGGCCCTGGCCACGGTTGCGGTGCTGATGGTGATGTTTGCGCTGGTCCCTGGCCTGCCGTTCCTGCCCTTTGTTATCGGGGGGGCGGTTCTGGGCTTTGCGGCCTATCGTATTCAGGTGAAAATCAAGGCCAAAGAAGACGCCGAAATCGAAGACGAGATGGAGGAAACCGCCAATCCAACGCCGAGCAAGGCGCTGGGCGATATCCTTGATCTTGACGATTTGCACCTGGAGTTTGCCCCGGATCTGGTCAGCATGGTGCTGGATGCCGGCACCGGGTTGGACGCGCGTATCGCCAACATGCGGACCCATATTGCCACCAGCTTTGGCCTGATTTTGCCAGAAATTCGCCTCACAGATCAGGCGGATCTGGTGCGCGGAACCTATGTGGTGAAAGTGCAGGGGGTCGAACAGGTGCGGGGGACGCTACACCCGGATATGGTCCTGGCCTTGATGCCCGACAACCATAGTGCGCTGCCCCCAGGGACGGACGTAACCGAACCCGTATATGGCGCGCCAGCCCGCTGGATTAATGCGGCGCAACAACAGGATGCTGTTCTTGCTGGGGCCACGGTCGTGACCCCGCCGGAAATACTGGCAACGCATCTTCTGGAAGTGATCAAGCAGAACTTTGCCCGCTTGCTGACCTTCAAATCCCTGCGCCGCCTGCTGAATGAAATGACCGAACTGTCGGATCCGTTCCGCGCCGAAGCCAACCGCAAGCTGCTGGAGGATCTGGTGCCTGACAAGGTGCCATTGGATACCCTGCATGCGGTCCTGCGCCTGCTGTTGGAAGAGCGGGTGTCGATCCGCAATATTCCTCTGATTCTGGAGGCCATTGCAGAGGCACGCATCCACTCTACCCTGCCAGAGGTAATCTGCGAACAGGTGCGTCAGCGCCTCGGTTTCCAGCTGGTTGCCGAGATGAAACGCGAAGATGGCACCATCCCGCTGATCCAATTGGCGCCAGAGTGGGAGGATACCTTTTCGACCTATCAGGTGGATGTCAGCGCCGGCAATCTCGATGTGGCCCTGCCGCCTGATATGTTCAACCGCTTGGCAGAGGGTCTGAGCGAGCGCCTGAACACTGTGACAGAACAGGGCGTCTTTGCCGCCGTGGTGACCTCTACCCGCCGCCGTCGCTATCTGCGCACCATTCTGAAATCCCGTGGCATCACCAATCCGGTGCTCTCGTTTGAGGAAATTGGTCTGGAAGCCCGCCCCGCATTGGTTGGAATGGTTGCCGCATGACACTGCTGGATCTGCCTCCAGAGTTGCGGGCGTTTCTCGGAGCGAGTTTCTGGCATTTTGCCATTGTCTTCTTGCGGGTTGGAGCCATGACCTCGGTGCTGCCGGCCTTTGGCGAACAATATGTTCCGATGAATATTAAGCTGGCGATTGCCGTTGCTTTTACCTTTGTCGTGGCGCCGGCCTTGCCCCTGTTTCCAGAGCCGACATCACCGCTGCATTTTGCCGGTTTAGCCACCAGCGAGGCCATTGTTGGCCTGGCCTTGGGGATCTCGGTGCGGCTGTTTCTCATGGGGTTGCAGATCGCTGGCACAATTGCAGCGCAAAGCACCTCCCTGTCGCAGGTTCTGGGCAATATCGGCGCCGATTCCCTGCCGGCAATGGGGGCAGTGTTGCTGGTGTCAGGCCTGGCGCTGGCGGTGATGATGGGGCTGCATGTCCGGGTGGCGGAGTTTTTGATCTATTCCTACCAGATTTTTCCGCTCGGCGATTACCCTGCGCCCGCCGGTTTTTCCGAATGGGGCATACACCGGATCGCCCGCGCGTTCTACATGGCCTTCACCCTGGCGGCGCCTTTTCTCATTACGGCGGTGATCTACAATCTGGCGCTGGGCGTGATCAACCGTGCCATGCCTCAGTTGATGGTGTTCTTTGTTGGTGCGCCGGTAATCACCTTTGGTGGACTGTTCATTCTGATGGTTGCCAGCCCGATGATCCTGGATGTCTGGATGCGCGAGATGATGACCTTTTTTGCTGATCCCGGAGGTGGCCTGTAATGAGCGGCGACGACGATTCAGACAAGTCATTTGAGCCAACGGAGGCCAAGCTGCGCAAAGCGCGGGAGAAAGGTGAGGTTGCCAAATCAACCGACCTTTCCGTCGCCGCCGCCTATATGGGGTTGGTCGTCGCCTTATATGCGGCTGGCCACGGTATGGTGACCGAATTCGGCACTGTGTTGATGTCAATTATCGACCAGCCCGACCGGCTGGCGAAACAGCTGTTTTCCGGCAATGGAACGCCACCGGTTGGCGGCATGATTGCGGCACTGGTCTGGCCTTTGCTGCCGCTGTTTATCATTCCCTTTGTGCTGGTTCTGTTGTCCATCGTCGGCCAACGGGCACTGGTCTTTGCGCCGAGCAAGCTTGAACCAAAGATGTCGCGGCTTTCGATTATTTCCAACGCCAAGAACAAGTTTGGTCGTGCTGGGCTGTTTGAGTTTGGCAAAAGCGCCTTCAAGCTGATGATCTATTCGATCTGTCTTGGGGTTTATCTCAATAACCGGATGCCCGAGATGATCGCTTCGTCGGCAACCGGGGCCTCTTCGGTGATCAAGATGCTGGCAGAGCTGGGAATGGAGTTCCTGGTGATTGCCTTGCTGATCTCGATCACCATCGGGGTGGTGGATGCGATTTTCCAGCACGATGAACATCGCCGCAAGAACATGATGTCACGCAAGGAAATCCAGGACGAAAACAAGGATGCCGAAGGCGATCCCCATATGAAGGGTAAGCGCCGTCAAAAAGCCATGGAAATTGCCACGGGTCAGATGATGGCTGCGGTGCCAGAGGCCAGCGTTGTGATCGTCAACCCGACCCACTATGCGGTAGCGCTGAAATGGGAGGGCGGTGCCGGTACGGCGCCGGTCTGCGTGGCCAAAGGTGTGGATGAGGTCGCGGCGACCATTCGCCGGATCGCCAATGAAAACGCCATTCCGATCCACAGTGATCCGCCAACGGCGCGGGCACTTTACGCCACCATCGGGATCGGTGACGAGGTTGAAGAAGAATATTATGCACCGGTGGCCGCGGCGATCCGCTTTGCTGATGAGATGCGGGAACGCGCCAAGGGAGGTCTGTGATGAAACAAAAGATGGCCATGCTCAAACAGATGGCTGCTGTCACCGAAGCGCAGTATCTGAAAGAACACGCCAAAATCAAACCCATCCTGGACCAAGAGGCGCGGCTGCGTGGCCAGTTGACCAAATTGGAGGCCCAGGTTCGTGAGGCCCGTTCAGAGGCTGATAGCGACATGCCGATGAAGGCGCTGGGGGCTGATCTGTTGTGGGAGGGCTGGCATTTGAACACACGCCGCAACCTTAACATGCAGCTGGCGCAGGTCACCGCCCGCAAACTGATGGCGATGGATCGTCTGCGCCAGACCTTTGGCCGCAAAACCGCCGTGGGTGATATGGCAAAGACTGAAAAACGGCGGCTGAAAACAGCCCGCGCAAAATCCCTGGAGGCGCAATTGCTCGGGCTTTGAGCTCCTGCGGCAGCCTTTGCTCGGCTGACCGGGGCCAAGGCGATATGCTGGGTCTAATAAGAACAGCCGGAGCAAACCTTTGCCTCATGTTCAGCCAGCGACGGGCCCGAGCCCAGAGAGAGCAAGTTGCCGTTAAGCGGTGAATGTCTGCTTGGACGTTTGGGTAACCGAGCCTGCGTTCTGGCCGCTGTTTGAAAATGCATCGACACTCAGGGCGGAAAGTGTGAGCCTGCTTGTCTTGCGTTTTTGCTTTGGAAGGATACGTCTTGCTTCTATCGATCCAGGCCCATCTCATCTACAGATCTGAGCACCCCTGCGATTTATTGCTGCAGATCGAGGCGGCGCAGGATACCGAGCAGCGCTTGCAGAACACGCAATTTTGCCTCTCACCCGTTGTTGAAACCAGTATTGTTTCCGGTGAAGAACAGGTCGGAACAAGGCGTTGGCTCCGCGTGGCCGGTGAATTTGAATGCATGTATCAAACGCAGGTCGTGGTGGATCGAAAAACAGCTGTATTGGCTGAGCTCGCGGCCACAGAGCTGCGCCAGCTTCCCAGCGAGGTCACAAAGTTCCTTATGCCCTCACGATATTGCCATCCAGAAGACTTCGCCAATTCTGTCCCAGCTTTGTTTGGGGCGGCCTCTGGTGGCCGGTTGATTGTGGCAATGTCCGATTGGATAGAGAATCAATTCACATATGACAGCTTTGCAAGCCATGGTCTGACAACCGCAACGGACAGTTTTGGGGCTCGTGCAGGCGTTTGTCGCGACTATGCACATGTTTTGATCGCAATGGCGCGTTCCGTGGGTATTCCCGCCCGATTTGTGAGTGCCTATGCACCAGATGTTACGCCCCAGGATTTTCATGCTGTGGCAGAGGTTTATCTAGAAGGTCAGTGGCATTTGGTTGACCCGACGGGCATGGCAAAAGCGAGTGAAATTGCGCGCATTGGTGTGGGCAGAGACGCTGCAGACGTCTCTTTTATGACGTCCTACGGCAGTATGTTGCTCAAAAAACAGGCAGTTAATGTGGCGCGCAGCGTATAATTCAACACTTCCATTTGCCAAACCTTCATAAACCCTTAACGTGTTTCTATGGATTTAGAACGTCTCCACTTTGATGAAATGCTTTTGGGTTCAGATGGCGTCCGCGCTCCATACGCCGAATACCAAAAGTGGTTTGCAAACGAAGACCCTGCGCGTCTTTCAAAGAAATCAAAGGAAGCCGAGGCGTTTTTCCGACGCACAGGCATCACCTTTAATGTCTATGGCCAAGCCGCCGCCCAAGAACGTCTGATCCCGTTCGACTTGATCCCTCGCATTATTGCAAACCGCGAGTGGACCAAATTGTCCAAAGGGATCAAGCAACGAGTAGGTGCAATCAATGCCTTTTTGCATGACATCTATCACCGACAAGAAATTCTACGTGCGGGGATCGTGCCGACCGAACTGATTTCGCGCAATGAAGCGTTCCTGCCGCAGATGATCGGGTTCACGCCACCGGGTAAAGTGTACACCCACATCGTCGGCACCGATCTTGTGCGCACGGGTGAGGATGATTTCTACGTGCTCGAAGACAACGCCCGAACACCGTCGGGTGTGTCTTACATGCTCGAAAATCGCGAAACGATGCTGCATATGTTTCCCGAACTGTTCAGCCAGATCAAAGTTCAGCGCGTGAGCGACTACCCCAAAAACCTGCGGCGCTCGCTTGCGGCCTGTGCGCCCGAGCGCTGCGCTGGCAAGCCCACTGTGGCCATTCTGACGCCAGGAATTCACAACTCCGCCTATTTTGAGCATTCGTTTCTGGCTGATCAGATGGGCGTCGAGCTGGTGGAAGGGCATGATTTGATGGTTGTGGACGGCCACATCGCGATGCGCACGACCAAGGGCTATAAGAAGATTGATGTGCTGTATCGCAGGGTCGATGATGATTATCTTGATCCACTGAATTTCAACCCAGACTCTATGTTGGGTGTGCCGGGGATCATGGATGTCTACCGTGCCGGAAACATCACCATTGCCAACGCGCCAGGGACGGGCATTGCTGACGATAAAGCGATCTATTCCTACATGCCCGACATCATCGAATTTTATACTGGTGAGAAGGCAATTTTGAAAAACGTCCAGACCTGGCGGTGTTCAGAAGCGGACTCGCTGGCCTATGTCCTGGATCATCTGGCAGAGCTGGTGGTGAAAGAGGTTCACGGATCGGGCGGGTATGGGATGCTGGTTGGGCCAGCAGCCAGCAAGAAAGAGCTGTCATCCTTTGCTGCCAAACTGCGCAGAAACCCAGGCAACTATATCGCGCAGCCGACCTTGTCTTTGTCGACAGTGCCCATCTTTGCCAAAAAAGGGCTTGCGCCGCGTCACGTTGATTTACGGCCCTTTGCCCTGGTGTCACCGGACAGTATCAACATCGCCCCGGGCGGTCTGACCCGCGTGGCATTGAAGGCCGGTTCCCTGGTGGTCAACTCCAGCCAGGGTGGCGGCACCAAAGATACTTGGGTTCTGGAGGACTAGCAGGATGCTTGGAAAAACCGCTGGTGGTCTCTATTGGATGTTTCGCTTTTTGGAACGCTGCGAAAACACCGCACGCCTTGTCGAAGCCGGGTTCCGCATTGCGCTGACGCGATCCAATGATCCAGCCTCAGAATGGAAATCCGTTGTGACCACGGCGGGCGCCCGTAGCCATTATGACGCAAAATATGATTCCTACGAGGCGGCATATGTGGTGGATTTCCTGCTGCGAGATCCCGGCAATCCGTCGAGTGTTCTCTCAGCTGTCGAAAAAGCACGAACCAACGCCCGTATGGTTCGAACCGCGTTGACCACAGAAGTCTGGGAAGCGGTCAATGAAGGCTGGATGGGCCTGAAAAAGACCCTCAAGTCACCTGTAAAAGAAACGGACCTGCCAGCTGTGCTCGGAGAAATTCGCCGCCATAGCGCATTGGTCCGCGGTGCTATGCACGGCACCATGCTGCGCAATGATATTTATGATTTCACCCAAATGGGCATCGCATTGGAACGGGCAGACAATACGGCACGGATCATTGATGTGAAGTATTACACATTGCTACCGTCATCCAGTTTTGTCGGATCCGCTTTGGATAATGTGCAGTGGGAAACCATTTTACGCTCGGTTTCTGCGCACCGGTCTTTTCGCTGGCTCAATGATGAAAACATGACGCCCGCCAGCGTCGCTGATTTCCTCATTCTGGATCCCCGCTTTCCACGGTCCCTGTCCTTTTGCAGCCGAATTCTGGAAGAAAGTCTCGGATTTCTCGCCAAGGATTATGGCACCCGTCTGACATGTCACGACATGATCAGCGCACAGCGCGACAGGCTGCGTGCGCACACGATTGCAACGGTTTTTGACGAGGGGCTGCATCAATTCATCACAGCCTTTATCGACGATATCAACGCGATCGGGCAGCAGATTGAAACAGACTATCGGTTCATCGGATAAGCGTTTGAGACTATGAAACTGGAAATCTCACATACGACCAAATACACCTACGATGCGCCGGTGTCTTATGGCTTGCAACAAGTGCGCTTGATCCCGACGTCCACCAAGCATCAAACGGTTCTGGACTGGAATGTCTCGATTTCCGGCGGGGTTCAGGAGCTTGAGTTTCAGGATCAATATCAAAACCAAACGCTATTGGTTCAAGCCAATGCAGGCACGACGGAAGTCTCTGTTCAGGTCTCAGGCGTGGTCGAAACCCATTCCTCTGATGGTATTTTCGGCAAAGTTTACGGCAAGGCGCCGCTTTGGCATTTTTGCCAAACAACGCCGCGCACCACACCTGGGCGCGGCATTCGCAAGCTGGCCAAACATATAAAGGCCAAAGGCGATACGCTGAGCGATCTCCACGTATTGTCACAGGAAATTCTTGCAGCGGCCCCGTATGGCGAAGCAAACACCTTTGCAGGAACCAGCGCCGAAGAGGCGCTGAAGGCCGGTGGTGGCGTTTGTCAGGACCACGCGCAGATCTTCGTTGCAGCGGCGCGGGTGGCAGGCATTCCTGCGCGCTATGTCAGTGGATATCTCATGATGGACGACCGGATCGATCAAGATGCCAGCCACGCCTGGGCCGAGGCCCATATTGAGGGGCTGGGATGGGTCGGCTTTGACGTCTCCAATGGTATTTCGCCGGATGAGCGATATGTCAGGATCGCAACGGGCCTTGATTCACGGGATGCGGCGCCAATTACGGGCATTCGCAGGGGAGCTATGGACGAGACGATGATTGTATCGCTGCAAATTCAGCAATAGATACGGTACACTGTTTCGAACTCTCTACCCCGTACTGGACCAAAACAATGACCTATTGCGTCGGACTACGATTGAACAAGGGCTTGGTTTTCATGTCCGACACCCGCACCAACGCAGGCGTAGATAACTTCTCGGTTACGCGGAAAATGTTCACATGGGATGTTCCCGGCGAACGGGTCATCACGCTGATGACATCGGGAAACCTTGCAACTACCCAATCATTGATCAGCCTTCTAGAGGAACGGTCAAAGGTCACAACGGAACGCAGCCCCTCCATATTGGAACTGCCGACGATGTTCGAGATCGCCCGGCTTGTTGGCTCGACATTGCGAGAGGTGATTGCCCATAGCCATTCCGAGGGCCAGCAAGCATCGTCAAAATTCAAAGCCTCGGTGATTGTAGGGGGCCAGATCAAAGGCGGGGCACCTACGATGTTTATGATTTACCCCGAAGGCAATTTTATTGAAATCACTGACGACAATCCGTTTTTCCAGATCGGCGAAGCCAAATACGGCAAACCAATCCTTGTACGGGCCTACGATCCCGAGATGTCATTTGAAGACGCTGTTAAGCTGCTGATCGTCTCGTTTGATTCAACAATAAAGGCCAATCTGTCTGTTGGGCTGCCCCTTGATCTGCACGTCTATTTCCAAGACAGCTTTGTCGCCACCCCCAGGCCACGGATCGAAGTGGACGATGCCTATTACCAAGCGGTCTCCTCAAGCTGGGGTGACGCCCTGCGCAACGCGCTGGCGCAATTACCTAGCTATCAGATCGACTGAGCAGATATCTAAAGCGGCATTGCGCCAACAAAGAGGACGGTGAGCAAGCTCCGCAGAGCAGCAGGTCGTGGCGGTCTCTTGCCGGGTGAATGTTGGTGTGCAGGAATGCCCGCTCTCCTGCTTATTAGCACTGTTTTGCTGGCCCACTTCAGGAAACGCTGATGACGGTTTGAAAGAGCGGCGCGGGGGCGAAACAAGTCTTGCACCCTCGCGTGGTTCTGCCCAAATAGAGCCTATGCAGAAAACGCTTCTTTGTCTTGGATGTGGATATACAGCGCGCCACCTGGCGTCGCAGCTGTTGGCGCGCGGCTGGCGGGTGATTGGCACCGCGCGGGAGCCGGTTGCGGTCCCAGGTGTGGACATGCTGACCTGGCCGGGAGAGGATATTCCTTTGGCCGGGGTGACCCATGTGCTCAGTTCTATCGGGCCAAATGAGCGCGGCGACCCTGTTTTGGCTCACTTGCGCGACGAGATAGCTGCTGCGGCTGCCCATTTTGAATGGGTCGGGTATTTGTCGACCACAGCGGTCTATGGCGACCGGGACGGCGGTTGGGTGGATGAAACCACACCGGTTGCGCCGACCAGCGAACGCGGCACCTGGCGCAGCCTGGCAGAGCAACACTGGCAGCAGATCCCTGACCTGCCGCTGCATATCTTTCGTCTGGCGGGGATCTACGGCCCTGGGCGCGGCCCCTTTGCCAAGCTGATGGCGGGCAAGGCGCGGCGCATTGTCAAACCGGGACAGGTGTTTTCCCGCATTCATGTGGATGACATTGTGCAGGCACTGCTGGCCTCGATTGATCAGCCGAACCCGGGCGGGATCTATAACCTTTGCGATGATGACCCGGCCCCGCCACAGGACGTTCTGGGCTACGCCGCAGAGTTGCTGGGCCTGCCCGTGCCCGCCGAGGTGCCCTTTGATGAGGCCGGCATGACCCCAATGGCGCGCAGTTTTTACGGCGAGAACAAGCGCGTCCGCAATAATTGCATCAAAGGTGAGCTTGGGGTCGAGCTGCTGTATCCAAGCTACCGAGAGGGGTTGCAGGCGGTGCTTGCAGCAGAAGATATGGAGCGCTTTGTGCCCCCTTCGGAGCCGCCAGCGTTGTAGCAAATGGGGATTATGCATCTGTTCTTTGTGCTGCTGAATTTCAGAACACTTGGGCGGCTCGGTGCCCGGATCAACTGGAAGCATCCCAGCGTTTTGGACCAGCTTTGGGAGCAACAACCATTTGCGAGAAAATTTGACGTTGTGTGTGGTTCCGCGGTGTTTTCCAAGCGGGCGGTGCTGTTGAATTTTGCAGTAGTAAACCCAGAGAAACTGCCGGTCTATTTACTGGGTGACGATCAAATTGCGGAGCAGATACAAAAACTGAACGCGGGTAAGGCCGCGTCTATCTATCGGTTTTTCTGCAAAATGTCTGGATACGACTAGGCGAGGTGGTTCGGTCGAACCTGTCCATCAAGGCAAGTTCTGTCCTCGTGTTTTCCAATTTTACGCCCGCTTCTCTCCAATCGACGCAACGCCCAATACTTCCAGCACCTTGGCTTCGATTTGGGGGGCGTTCATCGCGGCGGTCTCGTACATGTCTTTGGGGCTGGCTTGGTCGATAAACGTATCGGGCAGCACCATGGAGCGGAATTTGAAGCCCGCGTCGAATACGCCCTCATCTGCCAGCAGCTGCGCCACATGGGAGCCAAAGCCGCCTACGGCGCCCTCTTCAATGGTGATCAGCGCCTCGTGGTCGGCCACCAGATTCAGGATCATCTCACGGTCCAGCGGTTTGGCAAAACGGGCGTCGGCAATGGTTGGCGTGATGCCCTTGGTCGACAGGGCTTCAGCGGCCTTGCGGGTTTCGCCCAGACGGGTGCCAAAAGAGAGCAGCGCCACGCGTTTGCCCGTTTGGATCATCCGGCCCTTGCCGATCTCCAGCAGTTGCGGCTCTTCCGGCATTTCCACACCTTCGCCCTCGCCACGGGGATAGCGGAAGGCGATGGGGCCTGCGTCATGGGCGGCGGCGGTATGGACCATATGCACCAGCTCTGCCTCGTCGGCGGCGGCCATCACCACCATACCGGGCAGGTTGGACATAAAACCAATGTCGAAGGAACCGGCATGGGTGGCACCATCGGCCCCCACCAGGCCAGCGCGGTCGATGGCAAAGCGCACGGGCAGGCGCTGGATGGCGACGTCATGCACCACCTGGTCATAGCCACGCTGCAAAAAGGTGGAATACATCGCACAAAACGGCTTCATCCCGCCGGCCGCCAGCGCGGCGGCAAAGGTGACGCCGTGCTGTTCGGCTATGCCCACGTCAAAGCAGCGTGACGGATAGCGTTCCGCCATCAGCGACAGGCCGGTGCCATCGGGCATGGCGGCCGTGACGGCGCAGATCTTGTCGTCCTTGGCGGCAAGTTTCACCAGCTCATCGCCAAAGACACCTGTGTAGGAGGGCGCGTTGGAGGGGGCTTTTTTCTGCTCACCGGTGACCATGTCAAATTTTGCGGTGGCATGGCCCTTGTCACGGGCTGTTTCAGCCGGGGCATATCCCTTGCCCTTTTTGGTCAGCACGTGGATCAGGATCGGCCCGCGCGCGCGGGCCTTGACGGTGCGCAGCACTGGCAGCAGCTGATCCAGATCGTGGCCATCAATAGGGCCGATGTAGGAAAAGCCGAGGGATTCAAACATGGTGCCGCCAACGGCCATGCCTTTGAGCATGTCTTTGGCGCGTTTGGCGCCTTCGCGGAAGGGTTCCGGCAGCAGCGATGCGGCGCCCTTGGCAACGGCTTTCAGCTCTTGGAAGGGTTCTTCGGCATAAAGCCGTGACAGATAGGAGGACAGCGCGCCAACCGGCGGTGCGATGCTCATCTCATTGTCGTTGAGGATGACGATCATGCGCTTGTCCAGATGACCAGCGTTGTTCATCGCCTCAAAGGCCATGCCGGCCGACATCGCCCCATCGCCAATCACTGCAATTGCTTCGCCCAGACCTTCGGGCACCACGCCGCCCAGATCGCGGGCCACCGAGAACCCCAGCGCCGCAGAGATCGAGGTGGAGCTATGGGCAGCGCCAAAGGGATCATAGGGAGATTCGGAGCGTTTGGTGAAGCCCGACAGCCCGCCCTTGGTGCGCAGGGTGCGGATACGATCACGGCGTTCGGTCAGAATTTTATGGGGGTAGCTTTGATGCGAGACATCCCAGATTAGCTTGTCCCGTGGGGTGTTGAACACCGCATGCAGCGCCACGGTTAGCTCTATCACGCCCAGCCCCGCACCCAGATGGCCACCAGTGGTTGAGACCGCCGAAATGGTCTCTTGCCGCAGCTCATGGGCCAGCTGCACCAGTTGGGCATCACTCAGCCCTTTCATATCCGCAGGGCGCGCGATCTGGTCCAGAAGCGGGGTAGTGGGCCGGTCAGACATGATGTTTCCTTGTGGCGGGCGGGGCAATCGGGCCCCGGTGTCAGCTGTCACGCGCAATAACGAAGCGGGCGGTCTGCTTCAAGGTTTCTCCAGCGACCCCATAGGGAGCCAGGGCGCTGCAGGCCTCGTCGACCAGATCCCGAGCGCGCTCTTTGGCAGGCTCCAGTCCCAAGAGCGAGACAAAGGTCGCCTTGCCGGCAGTGGCATCTTTGCGCAGGGCCTTGCCAACCTTTTCAGCGTCTCCTTCCACATCCAAGATGTCATCGGCAATCTGAAATGCAAGGCCAAGAGCGGTTGCATATTGCCACAGAGCGCGGGAATCGTCGCCGGCAATCACTGGCCCAACGGTGGCAGACCAGTTGATCAGGCAGCCGGTTTTACGGTCCTGCAGGCGGGTGATCTGTTCCAGGGTCAAAGGGGTTGTGGCGGTTTCTGCATCAATATCCAGCATCTGCCCCTGTACCATGCCAGAGCGGCCAGCGGCGCGGGCCAGGAGCCGGATGAGCTCCAGCGCGTTGGGGCCGAATTTTGCATCGGCCAACAGATCAAAGGCCATGGTTTGCAGGGCATCGCCTGTCAGCACCGCTGTTGCCTCGTCCCATTTTTTATGGACCGTCGGCAGGCCACGGCGCAGATCGTCGTCATCCATGCAGGGCAGATCATCATGCACCAGCGAATAGGCGTGAATGCATTCAATCGCGACGGCCGCATCCAGGGCGGCTTCGGCATCAACGCCGTGCAGGCGCGCACTTTCCAGGGCCAGAAATCCGCGCAGCATCTTGCCGCCCATCACCGCATGCAGCATTGGCTGTCCCAGGGTGGACTGCACAGGAATAATCGCGCTCAAGCGGGCAGAGATCTCTTGTTGCGCCTGTTTCAGCGCCACGGTGAACGAGGCAGCCATGCTGTTAGCCCGCGTCCAGAGCCTGGGTTGCAACCGGTGTGCCGCTGGCGTCCAGCGTCAGGGAGGCGACCTTCTCTTCGGCGCGCTTCAACTCATCTTCGCAGCGTTTCTTGAGCTTGGCACCCCGTTCATACAGCGCGATCGAGGCATCCAGTGCCACATCGCCGCGTTCCAGTTGGCCAACCACAGTTTCCAGCTCGCGCATGGCCTGCTCAAAGCTCATCTCTTCTACGGAGGGGGCGGTGGGTTCGGTCATGTCGCTGCCTTTATCAATTCTTCCACATGTGCGCGCGTGGCCTGCGCTAGGGCGTTCAGATCATATCCGCCTTCCAAAGTCGAGACGATACGGCCCTGACACAGCTCCTCTGCCAGAGCGCAGAGTTCAGCCGTGAGCCAGGCAAAATCGGTCGTGCTCCAGTTCAGACTGGCCAGCGGATCATCGCGGTGGGCGTCAAAGCCGGCCGAAATGATTATCAGCTCTGGTTTAAAGGCGCGCAGCCGTGGAAAAGCCTGGCCTTCATAGGCGGCGCGCATTTCAGGGCCAGCAGAATCGGGTGCCAGTGGCATGTTGAGAATTTGGCCATATGCGCCGTCTTCATCCACCCGCCCTGAACCGGGCCACAGCGGCATTTGCTGGCTGGTGACAAACAGGGCGCGGGGCTCGTCCCACAATAGATCCTGGGTGCCGTTGCCGTGATGCACGTCAAAATCCACCACCGCGACTCGTTTCAGGCCGTGATGATCCAGGGCATGTTTGGCGGCCAGTGCAGCGTTCCCAAACAGGCAAAACCCCATGGCGGTCTCTGTTTCGGCATGGTGTCCCGGTGGGCGAATGGCAGCAAAGGCGTTTTGAACCTCGCCTGTCAGTACCAGATCCACGGCGCGTACCGCAGCACCGGCGGCGCGAAAGGCCGCGTCTAGTGAACCGGGGGACAGGAAGGTATCGCCATCAATCTGTGCATAGCCTTCGATTGGGCGGGCGCTGCGCAGGGCGCGCAGATGATCCACAGGATGGATGCGCAGGACGTCATCCTCGGCCGCCATCGGCGCGGCAACACGTTTCAGATCCAGTGTTTCCA
Source organism: Pseudophaeobacter sp. TrK17 (assembly GCF_042192375.1). Classification (NCBI taxonomy): domain Bacteria; kingdom Pseudomonadati; phylum Pseudomonadota; class Alphaproteobacteria; order Rhodobacterales; family Roseobacteraceae; genus Pseudophaeobacter; species Pseudophaeobacter sp. TrK17. Next base: position 4,083,941 of record NZ_CP071700.1, on the reverse strand, counting down.
GCGCGTGTAGGACGTGTTCAAGGCGGGCCACCTGTTCGGGGTGCCCCTCTGGTGTGTCATGGCGCAGGCAATCAGCGTGGGTGATCAAAGCGGTTGTCATTTTGGCATGTTCCAGAGCGTCAGAGTGAACAACAGGGGCAGCATTGCCCACAGGGTGCCAGCAAAGGGATCAGTTAGAAAGGGCGAGCCTTTCGGAGCGACGGTCCCTGATCAATCAGGCGCAAGCATATAGCCGGCACCGCGGACAGTTTGCAGGTATTGCGGCTGTTTTGGGTTCGGCTCGATCTTGCGGCGCAGCCGGGTGATCTGAACATCCACAGCGCGCTCCTGTGCCTGGCCACGGTCCCGGCCCAGATCTTCGACCAGTTTGGCACGGCTCACGGGGTCTCCGGGGCAGGCCGAAAAGATCTTCATCAGTTGGCTTTCGGTGCCGGTCAACCGCACCAGATCATTGCCCTGCCACATCTCTCCGCGTTCGATATCATAGCGGATGTCGCCAAGATGCAGCACCTTGGGGGCGCTGTCCTGCGCCGAGGTGTCCGGCACCCGGCGCAGGATCGCATTGACCCGCAGCAGCAGTTCCTTGGGTTCAAAGGGTTTGGGCAGATAGTCATCCGCGCCGGCCTCAAATCCGGTGATACGGTCCTCTGTCTCGCCCTTAGCGGTGAGCAGCAGGATTGGCGTGGTCATGGTTTCGCGCAGGGATTTGGTCAGCGAGATACCGTCCTCGCCCGGCATCATCACATCCATGATGATCAGATCAAAATCGAGCCCGGCCAAGATCCGGCGGGCATGGGCTGCGTCCCGTGCCGCAGAGACCAGAAACCCGGCCCGCACCAGAAATTTCTTCAGCAATCCGCGAATGCGTTCGTCATCGTCAACAATCAGTAGGTGCGAGTCAAAGGTGGTCATGATCCGGTTTCCCGCAGATTGATATAGGCCCGGCGCATATCTGCATCCATCATCGCCTCCAATACCTTCTTGAACCCCTGGACGGCCTCGGGTCCGGCATCCTTATAGGCGGCGCGCATGCGGGCGCGCTGGGCATCCGAAAGCTTGGCCTCCAGCTGTCTGCCTTCCTCGGTGAGGTGCAGGTGGCGTTCGCGTTTGTCGGTGACCCCGACCCGGCTTTCGACCAACCCATCGCTGATCAGGGTGCGCAGAACCCGGTTGAGCGATTGTTTGGTGACGCCCAGGATGGTCAGCATGTTGTTTACCGTGGTCCCGGGGGCGCGATTGATAAAGTGAATGGCGCGGTGATGGGCACGCCCATAAGACATCTGTGCCAGAATGCGGTCGGGATCGGCTGTAAAGCCGCGATAGGCAAAGAACATTGCCTCGATCCCCTGGCGCAATTGTTCATCGGTCAAAAACAACAGGCTTTCGCCGCCATAGCCCTGGCTGGATCGCCCCATTGACCGTCCGCTTGAGCTGCCTTCTGCCATGGTGCGTTTCCTCTGCTCGCCGTGCGTCCCTGCCGGTCAGTTTATGTCAGCTATATTGACATTCCAAGAGTGAAGATGTATCGAATCGCAGCTTTGGCGCAACAATATGTCCACTTCGGTCATATTTAGCGCAACTTATGAAAATACAACTGCTTTGAGGAGGCTGTGGCATGGCTGGATATGATGATCGTGACGGCTTTATCTGGATGGACGGAGAGCTGGTCGACTGGCGAGATGCAAAGGTGCACGTCCTGACCCATGCGATGCACTATGCGTCTTCGGTGTTTGAAGGTGAGCGCGCCTATAACGGCAAGATCTTCAAAAGCCGCGAACATTCCGAGCGGCTGATTGCCAGTGCTGAGGCGCTGGACATGCCGATGCCCTATTCGGTGGATGATATCGAAGCCGCCAAAGAAGAGACCCTTAAGGCCTCGGGGCTGCAGGACGCCTATGTGCGGGCTCTGGTCTGGCGCGGCTCTGGCGAAGACATGGGTGTCGCCTCGGCGCAGAACCCGGTGCGCATGGCCGTGGCAGTCTGGGGTTGGGGGGCCTATTATGGCGATGCCAAGATGCAGGGCGCCAAACTGGACATTGCGGAATACAAGCGCCCCAGCCCCGAGACAATCCCGGTGCATGCCAAGGCGGCGGGTCTTTATATGATCTGCACCATTTCCAAGCATAAGGCTGAGGCCAAAGGCTGTTCGGATGCCCTGTTCATGGATTATCGCGGCTATGTGGCTGAGGCGACCGGCGCCAATATCTTCTTTGTGAAGGACGGCGAAGTGCACACGCCGCTGGCAGATTGCTTTCTCAATGGGATTACTCGTCAGACCGTGATTGCGATGCTCAAGGAAAAAGGCATCACCGTGCATGAACGTCGCATCCTGCCCGAGGAGATGGAAGGGTTTGAACAGTGCTGGTTGACCGGCACCGCGGCTGAGGTCACCCCTGTTGGAGAAATCGGCCCCTACACATTCGAAGTCGGTGAGATGACGCGCGACATCGCTGCAGCTTATGAAGCGATGGTGCGTAGTTAATCGCAGCTGCTGTTGTTAAAATGAAAAAGCGCGGAAGATACCTTCCGCGCTTTTACTGTATGAGCATCTGGCGATGCGGTTGCCGCCTGTGGCCGCTTCATATGGCCAATAATATCCCGAACGCGAGGCAGAGCCTCGCAAATTACTTCGGCCTTATTGAACTTCTGTTGTCACCTCGACGTTGCCCTGTATCGCATTGGAGTAGGGGCAGATCTTGTGACCTGCTTCGACGATGCGTTCGGCCTGGGCCGCGTCAAGCCCGGGCAGGGTCACAACAAGGGCGACACTCAGACCAAAACCACCCTCGGGTTTGGGGCCAATTCCCACATTTGCAGTGACCGAAACCTCGGCGGGAACCTTGGCCAGGCTTTCATCCTGCGTCGTGGCAAATTGCATGGCGCCAATGAAACAGGCGGAATATCCGGCGGCAAAAAGCTGCTCTGGATTGCTGCCTTTGCCGTCCCCGCCCAGGGCAGGTGGCGCCGCCAGAACCAGATCGAGACCAGATTCTGCAACTGTGGCGCGGCCATTGCGGCCTCCGGTGGCTGTGCCTTGGGCGGTATAAAGAGGGGAGATGCTCATGGTGGTGTCCCTGTTCTGAGTTTAATCGTGCAAGAGTATATCGTGTGCGATTTATATTAGGTCTAACCGGGGTCAGTGGCAAGGGGTTGCAGTTTGATCGTGTGCGATTTACCTGTCGAGGATGACGCACCGACCCCTTCACCTTGATGACCTGCTGTGCTTTGCGCTCTATTCAGCCAACAATGCCATGGGGCGGCTGTATCGGCCGCTGTTGTCGCAATATGGGCTGACCTATCCGCAGTATCTGGTGCTTGTCGCCCTGTGGCAGCAGGACAGCCAGAAGGTGAATGATCTGGGCAGCGCATTGAACCTGGAGTCAAATACGCTCACGCCTTTGTTGAAACGCATGGAGGCGGCCGACCTGATCACGCGCAAGCGTAACCCTGAGGATGAGCGCAGTGTGATTGTCTCATTGGCTGCTAAAGGTCTTGCCTTGCAGAACGAGGCGGCAACTATCTCGCGCTGTATTTTGGACGCGGCGGGGGATGATCTGGCTGACCTGATTTCGTTACGCGACAAGATCCAGGAGCTGGCACTGCGGTTGAACGCAAAGAGCCAGACCTAAAAGAACGCGGCCTTCGCCTGGCGCTGGCGAAACCTGAGCCGGGAGGGCAGGGCGGGCTTACCCGCCTTTGGGGTCGGTCAGTGATTTGGCCTTGCCACGGACCAGGCCAAGGCGGCTTTCACGCCAGATCACCAGAATATTGCCCGCAATCACCAGGCTGGCCCCTGCCAGCATCACAAGTGTTGGCAGTTCTGCAAACCAGACATAGCCAAGGACAATCGCAAACAGCATCGAGACATAGTCATAGGGGGCCAGCATCGACGCAGGTGCAAAGCGGTAGGACGAGGTGATCAGGATCTGCGCCACGCCGCCGATAATCCCGGCGCTGATCAACAGAAGAAGTGTCGTCAGATCCGGCATGACCCAGCCAAACGGCAGGGTCAGCAGCGACAGCAGGGATGCGGTGACGGAAAAGTAAAACACAATTGCGGCAGTTTGCTCTGTCATCACCATCCGGCGAATGTGAATTTGTACAAACCCACGCGCCACTGTGGCGCCAAGAATCAGCATGACCCCGACAAAGGCGGTGCTGGACATATCCATGCCGCTGGACAGCCGCGGATAGATCATGATCAACACACCGAGCAGGCCAATCCCAACAGCACTGATACGTACCAGGCGTATGCGCTCTCCCAGAAAGACGGCGGCCAGGATCAGGGTAAAGATCGGCGTCGCATAGCCAATGGCCGTGACCTCTGGCAGGGGCAACATGCCCAGTCCCATAAAGGTCATTGCCATCGCCGAGGTGCCAACCAGACCGCGCATCACATGTCCCATGGGGCGCGTGGTCTTGAGCCCGTGTTTCAGATCACCGCGCATGGACAGCCAGACAACAATGACGGGAATGGCAAAAAAAGAACGAAAAAACACCGCTTCGCCGGCTGGAACCACATCGGACACCGACTTGATCACGGCAGAGAGGCCGGTAAACAGCCCAATGGCAGCAACCTTGAGGGCGATGGCAAGCAGAGGTCGATGCGATGTTAAGGATGTGGCCATGAGCAGGACCCTGCGCCCCTGCGACAAAAAGATCAATGGGTTGATTTCCCTATCAGCCCCGGCGCAGATTGCGCCAAAAGTTGAGGAGCCCTTTCAATGTATGATGAAAACCATTTGATTTCACAGCTATATGCGGCCTGTGAAGGGCATGAAACCCGCAACTTTGCGACCTTTCCGGCCCGTGCCAGCGTCACTTTTGGAGAGCTGTTTGCCGGCGCTGAGCGCACTGCGGCGGCCCTGGTGGTCATGGGCGTTCAGCCCGGCGACCGGGTGGTGGTGCAGGTTGAAAAAACCATCGAGGCAATCCAGCTCTATCTTGGAACAGTCATGGCGGGTGGGGTGTTTTTGCCGTTGAACACCGCCTACACAGTGCCGGAGGTGGCTTATTTCCTGGGCGATGCGACGCCTCGCGTGTTGGTCTGCGACCCGGCGCGGCGCGATGAGATGGAACAAATCGCTGGCGCGGCGCGGGTTGTGACGCTGGATGGCACGGGGCTGGGCACGCTGACAGATGCCGTGGTGGGCCGCGGGCGGTTTGAACCGGTGCCGCGCGGGCCAGATGATCTGGCGGCCATTCTGTATACTTCGGGTACCACCGGGCGCTCCAAGGGGGCGATGCTGAGCCACGATAACCTGGCCTCAAACTCGCTGACCCTGCGGGACTATTGGCAGTTCACCGACGCGGATGTGTTGATCCACGCCTTGCCGATTTTTCATACCCATGGGCTGTTTGTGGCCACCAATGTCGCGCTGTTTGCCGGTGCACGCGTGGTGTTTCTGTCTGGGTTCAACGCGGATCAGATTCTGGAGGCGATGCCACAGGCGACGGCCCTTATGGGGGTGCCAACCTTCTACACCCGCCTGTTGCAGGATCCGCGCCTGACACCGCAGCGGGCGGCGAATATGCGGTTGTTCATTTCTGGCTCGGCGCCGCTGCTGGTGGACACCCATGAGCAGTGGCAGGCCCGCACCGGGCATCGCATTCTGGAACGTTATGGGATGACCGAAACCAATATGAGCACTTCCAACCCCTATGAGGGTGAGCGTCGCGCCGGTACAGTGGGCTTTCCGCTGCCCGGCGTTGAGGCCCGTATTTTGGACCAGGGGCATGAGGTCGCCAGTGGTGAAACAGGCGTGCTGGAAGTGCGCGGGGCCAATGTGTTTCAGGGCTATTGGCAGATGCCCGAAAAGACCGCAGAAGAGCTGCAGGCAGATGGTTGGTTCATCACCGGTGATCTCGCCCGGCAAGACGCGGATGGCTATATCACCATTGTGGGGCGGCAAAAGGATCTGGTGATCACTGGCGGCTTTAACGTCTACCCCAAAGAGGTCGAAAGCCTGATCGACGATCTGCCCGGCGTGCTGGAAAGCGCCGTTATTGGCGTGGCTCATCCCGATTTTGGCGAGGCGGTGGTGGCCGTTGTTGTGCCCGAGGCGGAAGGGAGCATCACTGCCGCAGCAATCGCCCAAGCGCTCTCTGTTCGGTTGGCCAAGTTCAAACAGCCCAAACAGATCGTGCTGGTGTCCGAACTGCCGCGCAATACCATGGGGAAGGTGCAGAAAAAGGCGCTGCGCGAGGATTACGCCGATTTGTACGCCTAATAGGGGGCGGTCAAGCTTCTGTCTGTCAGGTCAAAACCCACAACAAACCAGTTAGCGTAACAAAGGCGCAGCTGGTCCCGGTGAGCATGGCCAGACTGGCGGCGCCCTCCAACCCCTGGCGCTGGGCCAGGACGGTATAGATGCCAAACATCGGCATCGCCGCCGACAGGATAACCGCGCTGTGCAGCGCGGGTGGCAGGGTGATCAGCCCCAGTGCCAACAGGACGGCAGCCACCAGCGCGACCAGGGCTGGATGCAACAGCAGTTTGGAGGCACTGATCTGTGCCGCAAGCGAGCGATTGCCATGCAGCGGCAGCCCGACAAGCGAGCCGCCTATGACGATCAGCGCAACAGCCCCAGCAGAGACAGCAAACATATCAATAGACCGCATAAGGGGGCCGGGCAGCGCTATACCAATAATCGACACCACCAGCCCCAGGGCGAGACCGATAAGCATGGGCATTTTGGCCAGATCCAGCAGGATACGTCGCAGTCGTGGCAGCAACGGCTGATCAACGCCTTTGCCTGCCAGCTCCACCAAAATCAGGCAGACCGGGACCAACAGCAGGTTTTCCACCAGCAGGTTCAGCGCCAGAATGATCCCGGCCTGGTCAGGAAAGGCCAGTAGCATGATCGGATAGCCAACGAAGGCATTGTTGGGGCAGGTGGAGCCCATGGCCCCCAGGGCGCGGCGTTTGGGGTCGGTGCCGCGCAGCGTGAACAACAGATAGGACAGCATCACCGTTGCCAGCCCGCCAAGGGCATAGACCACGACATATCCGGGTTGAAAAACCTCCACCGGGCTGCGTGCCGCTACCGCGGAAAAGATCAAGGCAGGCAGGGCGATATTCATCACATAGCGGCCTAGTACGCGCATATCGCCCGGGCTGAACCAACCTTTCCAGACCACCAGATAGCCCAGTGCCAGGGCGACGTAGATGGGAAAGGTGATGGCGAGAATGTCGATCATTTCAGCAGCGCCGCCCAGTGGTCTGGCAGCTCGGTGTCCATTTCCTTGGCCAGTTGCCGCAGATAGGCCAGCATCAGCCGCGCGCGTTTGCGGGCGATCTTGCGGCCCTTGTCGGTGGCCATATCACCGGGAAGTTTCAACAGTTTCAGATGCCAATGATCAATCGACCAGATCTGATCATCCAACGGCCGGTTGGCGGCAAAGGGATCATCAGGATCACAGAGCGGCCGGTCAATTGTCCCCGCCACCATGAAGGTGCGCGCGATGCCAACAGCGCCCAAGGCATCCAGCCGGTCCGCATCGCGCAGGATCAGAGCGTCCAGACTGTTGGCGGGCAAGCCGGCGGAAAAGCTATGGGCTTCGATCACGTGTTGCACGGCGGTGATTTCATCGCCGCTATAGCCCAAACCCTGCAGAATAGGCTCCGATTTTTCCGCCGACAGCTTTGAGGCCGTCTCGCGCTGGGGGTGATCCTTTGGCAGGTTGACCAGATCATGCAGATAGGCCCCGGCGATCAGTATCCGCAGGTTGGCCCGGTTTGGGGATTTTTCGTTTTCGTCACGGGCAATCCGCTGCGCATTGGCCCAGACCCGATCAAGATGAGCGATGTCATGGGCCGGATCCTGCGCCATCTGCACCTCTGAGATGCGGCGGAGCTGGATCTGCAGCTGGGTCAGGCTCATGCGCCGATATGGCCCTGGTTGCTGCCAATCTGGCCGCGATGCAGCAGCAGATGGTCCAGGATCACACAGGCCATCATTGCCTCGGCCACCGGCACGGCGCGGATGCCAACACAGGGATCATGGCGTCCCTTGGTGATCACCTCGGCGGCGGTGCCATCCTTGCGGATTGACTGGCGTGGCGTCAGGATCGAAGAGGTCGGTTTGACGGCAAAGCGTACCACAACATCCTGGCCGGTAGAGATCCCCCCCAGAATGCCACCTGCATGGTTGGAGGAATAGACCGGCTGACCATCGTTGCCCATGAAGATTTCATCGGCGTTTTGCGAGCCCTTCAGACGGGCGGCATTCATGCCTTCGCCAATCTCCACCGCTTTGACGGCGTTGATCGACATCATGGCGGCTGCCAGATCGGTGTCGAGCTTATTATAGACCGGCGCGCCGATACCGGCGGGCACTCCACGGGCGACCACTTCGACCACGGCGCCAACGGAATCATGGGCTTTGCGCAAGCCCTGGAGGTAATCCTCCCAGTCTTGCACCGCACCGGCATCGGGGATCCAGAAATCATTCTGGCCGATCGCTTCCCAGTCAAAGCGGGAGCGGTCGATCTCCATCTCCCCCATCTGGGTCATGTAGCCGGTGATCTGCAGATCCGGGACCAGCGCCTTGATGGCTTCACGTGCGACGCCACCCGCAGCTACGCGCGCTGCAGTTTCGCGGGCCGAGGAGCGACCGCCGCCGCGATAGTCGCGATTGCCGTATTTCTGGAAATAGGTGATGTCGGCATGGCCGGGGCGGAAGGTCTGGGCGATATCGCCATAGTCCTTGGAGCGCTGATCGGTGTTTTCGATCATCAGCTGGATTGGCGTGCCGGTGCTTTTGCCGTCGAAGACGCCGGACAGGATCTTCACCGCGTCGGGTTCGTTGCGCTGGGTGGTGTTCTTGTTCTGGCCGGGGCGGCGTCGGTCCAGCCATTGCTGGAGCATCTCAGGGTCCAGCGGAACATTTGGTGGGCAGCCGTCCACGGTTGCCCCCAGCGCCGGTCCGTGGCTTTCGCCCCAGGTGGTGACGCGGAAAAGATGGCCAAAGCTGTTCATCGACATGTGCTGGGATCTCCTTTGCGCGTTGTGCTTAGCGAGGCGCGGCCCGTGGCTCAAGGGGTATTGCGGTTCGATGTCCCCAGCGTGCCATTAAGAAGAGATGCCAAAGGGGGCGCCGCTGCCGCCGCCGTTGGCGACACCCTCGGGGTGTTTTTGGTCAAATGCAGCCGGGGAAAGGTGAACTTGGCGCGGGTGCGGGGCGGTCAGGTGGGTGCAGGGTTGGGCTTGCCTTTAGGGTGGTTGAGACCTAGGACAGAGGGCACCTCGGGGTGCTTGGGAGATCCAGGCTGAGAACAGACCCGTTGAACCTGAACCGGCTAGAACCGGCGGAGGGAAGGTTTCGGAGTTGCTCCACCCTTGCCCGATGCCGCAAAGGAGGATGCCATGAAGTATTCTGTTTTTGCAGCAGCACTATTGGGAGTGTCGGCAGCATATGCTGATACGCCCGAGCTGACTGTCTATACCTATGACAGCTTTGTTTCCGACTGGGGCCCTGGTCCTGCGGTGGAAAAAGCCTTTGAGGCCCAGTGTGACTGTGATCTGAAACTGGTTGCTGCCGGCGATGGCGCGGCACTGCTGGCGCGGGTCAAACTGGAGGGCGCGCGCTCGGACGCGGATGTGGTGTTGGGGCTGGATACCAACCTGACGGCGGCTGCGGCGGCAACCGGGCTGTTTGCCGAACACGGTGTGACGGCGGATTACAGCCTGCCCCTGGCCTGGGAAGACGCAACCTTTGCCCCCTATGACTGGGGCTATTTTGCCTTTGTGCACAACGCAGATGCGGTGTCCGTGCCGACGGATTTCAAGGCGCTGGGCGCCAGCGACATGAAAATCGTCATTCAGGATCCGCGCTCATCGACGCCAGGGCTGGGCCTGCTGATGTGGGTCAAGGCGGCCTATGGCGACGACGCTCCGGCGATCTGGGCGGAGCTGGCGGACAATGTGGTGACCGTGACCAAAGGTTGGTCCGAAGCCTACGGTCTGTTTCTGGATGGAGAGGCCGACATGGTGCTCTCGTATACCACCTCGCCGGCCTATCATCTGATTGCCGAAGAAGACGCCACAAAAGCTGCTGCCGCCTTTGATGAAGGCCATTACATGCAGGTTGAAGTTGCTGGCGTTTTGGCGGCCAGCGACCAACCAGAGCTGGCGCGTGACTTTATGCAGTTCATGGTCTCTGAGGGGTTTCAGTCAGTGATCCCCACCACCAACTGGATGTATCCATCGGTAACCCCAGCGAGCGGCCTGCCTGAGGGGTTTGAGACCCTGATTACCCCGGTCAAATCGCTGCTTTTGCCAGCGGATGAGGCTGCAGCGCTGCGCGACGGTGCATTGGGCGAATGGCTCGACGCGCTGAGCCAATAAGCGCGCTTCCCGGTGCTGGCGCGGCCCTGTTTGTGGCCGCGCTGATCCTGGGGACGCTTGCGGCGGTGGCATTGCGCGCCGAGACCGGTCGGGGCTTTGCCGCCAGTGACTGGGCGGCGCTGCGGTTTACCCTGACCCAGGCGATATTGTCGGCAGTCACAAGCGTTGGCCTGGCGATTGGCCTGGCGCGGGCTCTGGCGCGGCGGCGGTTCTTTGGCCGCAGCGCATTGATCACGCTGCTGGGGGCGCCGTTTATTCTGCCGGTGATCGTGGCCATCCTGGGATTGCTGAGCGTTTTTGGCCGGGCGGGCTGGATCAGCCAGCTGTTGATGTTCTTTGGGCTGGAGCCCTTGCAGATCTATGGGCTGCATGGGGTGGTCTTGGCGCATGTGTTTTTCAACTTGCCGCTGGCGACACGGTTGATTTTGCAGGGCTGGCAGGAGATCCCGGCGGAACGGTTTCGTCTGGCGGCGCAGCTGAACGCCGGCCCGCGTGCCATGTGGCAGCTGCTGGAAGCGCCGATGCTGCGGCGGGTGGTGCCCGGTGCCCTGGCGGTGGTGTTTGCCATTTGCCTGTCGAGCTTTGCCGTGGCGCTGACGCTGGGCGGTGGCCCGCGGGCCACCACGATCGAGCTGGCCATCTATCAGGCCTTTCGGTTTGATTTTGATCTTGGTCGGGCGGCGCTGTTGTCAGCACTGCAACTGGTGCTGACCGGGGGGGCTGCTTTTGTGGCGCTGCGGGTGGCTGACAATGATGGCGCCGGCGCTGGGCTGGACCGGGTTTTGCGGCGTTGGGATGGGGATGCCCCTCTGGCGCGTGGCCTGGATGTAGCCTGGATTGTTGGTGCGGCGCTGTTTTTGATCCTGCCCTTGTCGGCGGTTGTTGTCTCTGGGGTCTCTGGTTTGTTGCTGCTGAACGCTGGGGTTTGGATGGCGGCGCTGACCTCGGTGCTGGTAGCTGGTCTCAGTACCCTAGTGTTGCTATTATTGGCACTGCCGATGGCGGCGGCGGTGGCGATGGGGCGCAGCACATTGATTGAGGTCGCGGGCATTTTGGGACTGGCAGCCTCGCCCCTGGTTATTGGTACGGGGTTGTTTATCGTGATCTACCCTGTTGCTGATCCCTTTGCATTGGCGTTGCCGGTGACGGCGCTGGTCAATGCAGTGATGGCACTGCCCTTTGCCCTGCGTATTCTGGTGCCGCAGGCCCGCGAGGTGATGATGCGCTATGGTCGGTTAGCGATGTCGTTGGATATGGCAGGCGGGCCGTTTTTGTGGCGGGTGTTCCTGCCACGGATGCGGGCGCAGATTGGCTTTGCCGCCGGGCTGGCAGCGGCGCTGTCGATGGGGGATCTGGGCGTTATCACCCTGTTTGCCGACCCCGAGGTGGCCACCCTGCCGTTGCAGGTCTACCGCCTGATGGGAGCCTATCAGATGCAGGCGGCAGCCGGGGCAGCGCTGTTGTTGCTGTTGCTGTCGATGGGCGCATTTTGGATACTGGATCGCGGAGGTCGTTGGCATGCTGAGGCTTGAAAGCTGTGAAATAGCAAATGGTGCCTTCATCCTGCGGGCGGATCTTGAGATCAACAAGGGGGCAAAGCTGGCCATTATCGGCCCCTCGGGGGCGGGAAAATCCACCCTGATTGAGGCGATTGCCGGGTTTTTACCGCTGCCTCAGGGGCGTATTCTTTGGCAGGGCGAAGATCTGACGAATTTGCGACCAGGGCAGCGCCCTGTGGCGATGCTGTTTCAGGATGGCAACCTGTTTCCCCATCTTACCGTGGCGCAGAATGCGGGTCTGGGGCTGCGGGCCAATCTGCGCCTGTCCAGTGCAGAACACGCCCAGGTGCAGAATGCGTTGAGCCGCGTTGGGCTGGCGGATCTGGCGGCACGCAAACCGGCGGCCCTGTCCGGTGGCCAACAAAGCCGGGTGGCTCTGGCGCGGGTTTTGCTGCAGCGGCGCGATATCTTGCTGCTGGATGAACCCTTTGCCGCCCTTGGGCCTGCCTTGAAGGACGAAATGCTGGATCTGGTGGCGGAAATTGCCGATGAGACCGGCGCCACGGTGCTGATGGTCAGCCATGACCCCAAAGACGCCCGCCGCATCGCTGAACAGGTGGTTCTGGTGGCCGAGGGGGAAGCGCAGCCTCCACAGGCCACGGCGGCGCTGCTGGATAATCCGCCCCCGGCGCTGAAGACCTATCTGGGCTAGGGGCAGGCAAGTGGACCAAGCGTAGGCCCACTGCCGTTTGCAGGATCAGGTTCGATATCAGGCGACAACGGCTAGAGTTTGGCGCGATTTGGCGAGCATCAGCGCCGCCTGGGCAGCTTCGCGGCCCTTGTCGATAAAATGCGCCTGATAGATGGCGTTGTGGTGATCGGTTTCCTGATACTGATGCGGCGTCAATGAGACCGACAGCACTGGCACGCCAGTATCCAGGCCCACACGCATCAATCCGTCAACCACGGATTGGGCAACAAAATCATGGCGGTAAATGCCGCCGTCGACCACAAAAGCGGCGCAGGCGATGGCGGTGTAGCGGCCTGTTTTGGCCAGATCCTGGGCCATCAGCGGCATTTCAAACGCGCCGGGCACGTCAAAGACATCTACCTGTTCGGCGGGGATAAGTTGGGTGAAGCCAAGCAAAGCCTGATCTACGATATCGGCATGCCATTGTGCCTTGATAAAGGCGTAGCGGGTGTGTGTCATTGGTATCTCCTATAGGTTTGACACGTCACCCAAGGCGATAACGAACGGCATGGGCGCACCTGGCCATAGCCAAAAGCACTCCTGTCGCACGTTCTCTTCCATCCGGACTATGACCGTCGGCTCTGGAATCACACCAGATCTGCTGACACTTTTGCCCATGTTCCACAATTTATCCAAAAACCGGTTCCCACTTTTTGGATCGTGGAGACGACAAAAGCCGCTCGCGGGCTCGCAAAAGGAAACTCCCTTGCATACCGCCGGTGGGGAATTTCGCCCCGCCCTGAGAACAGCGCGACATTGCCAAGAAGTTGCACGGTGCGCAAGATGTGAAGCACAGATATGACGTAGGGCGACTTGCAATGCGCGCACAGCCTTTGTGCGTGCGGGCTTTCCATTTGACACCAAACAGCTAGGCTGCGGCCAATCGACAAGGAGAGCGCGATGAAACTGCATTATGCCCCGACTTCCCCCTTCGTTCGCAAGGTGATGGTCCTGCTGCACGAGACGGGGACCCTGGACAGTGTGGAAATACACAATGTTGCAACCACGCCCTATGCCCCCAGTTCAGATGTCCAGGCCAGCAATCCGCTGGCAAAAATCCCGGCGTTGGAACGCGATGACGGGCCGGCGCTGTATGACAGCCGGGTGATTTGCGAATACCTCGATGCACGCGCCGAGGCTGGGCTATATGCGGCGCGCTGGGATAGCAAAGTCCTGGAAGCCACTGCCGATGGCATGATGGATGCCGCCGTTCTGATGACCTATGAAAAGCGCCTGCGCCCCGAGGCACAGCAATCCCCCGAGTGGATCCAGGCCCAGCTAGGCAAAGCTCTAGGAGCCTGTGCGGCGCTCAATGCGCGCTGGATGAGCCACCTGCAGGGGCCTTTGGATATGGGGCAAATCGCAGTGGGCTGTGCGCTTTCTTACCTGGATTTCAGGCATCCCGACGCCGGTTGGCGGGTTGGAAACGAGGCTCTGGCAGATTGGTTCAGGGATTTCGAATCGCGGCCTTCCATGCAGGCTACGCGGCCGCCGGAGGGTTAATTCTTTCTTTAAAATGCAGGGGCTGAGGCAGGTCTGCTGTGGCTTTGAGAGCGCCGTTTGAAAGAAACTTCAAACTGGAGTGCCCTGTGCGGCTTTGACCGCTGGACGAAAGCGCCTCACCCAGCTATGACCCGCCTGAGTCACCGCGTTTATCGTGGTGCATGCGCATGTTTGCCCTAAACGGGCGCTGGAAATGGAGAAAACCTCGTGTCCCACGCAGAAGACAACGAAGGAACCCGGAGAGATTTCCTCTACTACGCCACTGCCGGCGCCGGGGCAGTGACTGCGGGTGCCGCTGTATGGCCCCTGGTCAATCAGATGAACCCCTCGGCTGACGTCAAAGCTTTGTCCTCGATTCTCGTGGATGTCAGCGGTGTAGAAGTTGGAACGCAAATTAGTGTGATGTTCTTGGGGAAACCCGTGTTCATCCGTCGTCGTACCCAGGCTGAGATCGACGAAGGCCGCGCGGTTGATGTTGCGGGCCTGATCGATACCGCTTCGGAAAACCCCAACAAGCCTGGCACCGATGCTGCGGACCAAAACCGCACCATGGATGAAAACGGCGAGTGGCTGGTGATGATGGGTGTCTGCACCCACCTCGGCTGTGTGCCGCTGGGCGATGGTTCGGGCGATTTCAACGGTTGGTTCTGCCCCTGTCACGGGTCGCACTACGACACCGCTGGCCGGATCCGCAAAGGCCCCGCGCCCCAGAACCTGCACGTGCCCGTCGCTGAGTTCACCGACGCAACAACCATCAAGCTGGGATAAGGAGACTAACATATGTCCGGTATTCCGCACGACCATTACGAGCCGAAGACAGGCGCAGAAAAGTGGCTGCATAGCCGCCTGCCCATCGTCGGTCTGATCTACGACACCATCATGATCCCTACCCCCAAAAACCTGAACTGGTGGTGGATCTGGGGCATTGTTCTGGCCTTCTGCCTGGTGATGCAAATTGTCACCGGTATCGTCCTGGTGATGCACTACACCCCGCATGCCGACATGGCTTTTGCCAGCGTTGAGCACATCATGCGCGACGTGAATGGCGGCTATATGCTGCGCTACCTGCACGCAAACGGCGCCTCGCTGTTCTTTGTGGCGGTCTACATCCACATCTTCCGCGGTCTCTTCTACGGTTCTTACAAGGCCCCACGTGAGATCACCTGGATCATCGGCATGATCATCTACCTGTTGATGATGGCCACCGGGTTCATGGGCTATGTTTTGCCCTGGGGTCAGATGTCCTTCTGGGGCGCGACCGTGATCACCGGCCTGTTTGGCGCCATTCCTTTTGTGGGTGAAGCACTGCAGACATTTCTGCTGGGCGGACCTGCGGTGGACAACGCCACCCTGAACCGCTTCTTCTCGCTGCACTATCTGCTGCCTTTTGTTATTGCGGCGCTGGTTGTGGTCCATATCTGGGCCTTCCACACCACCGGCAACAACAACCCAACCGGTGTTGATGTGCGCAAGGGCTCGAAAGAGGAAGTTAAAAAAGACACCCTGCCGTTCTGGCCCTATTTTGTGATCAAGGACTTCCTCGGTCTGGCCGTGGTTCTGGTGATCTTCTGGGCCATCGTCGGCTTTATGCCAAACTACCTGGGCCACCCCGATAACTACATCGAGGCAAACCCACTGGTGACGCCGTCGCATATCGTTCCTGAATGGTACTTCCTGCCGTTCTACGCGATCCTGCGGGCCTTCACCTCGGAAGTCTGGGTTGTTCAGATTGCATCCTTTGTGACCGGTGGCATTGTCGACGCCAAGTTCTTTGGGGTTCTGGCGATGTTTGGCGCGATCGCCGTAATGGCGCTGGTGCCTTGGCTGGACACCAGCCGGGTGCGGTCGGGTCGTTATCGCCCGATGTTCAAATGGTGGTTCTATCTGCTGATCTTTGACTTCTTTGCCCTGATGTGGCTGGGCGCGATGCCGGCAGAAGAGCCCTATGCATCGTTCTCGTTGATCGCATCGGCCTATTGGTTCGGCTACTTCCTGGTGATCCTGCCGATCCTGGGTGTCATCGAGAAGCCATTGGCAGAGCCTGCTACAATCGAAGAAGATTTCGACGCTCACTATGGCGAGAAATCTGACGCAGCCACTCCTGCCGAGTAAGAGAAGGACAGCTACCAATGTTGAAGAAACTCGCAATCGGTGCCGCCTTCGCTCTGGCCCTTGCCCCTGTCGCATCTCATGCGGCAGGTGGCAGCGGCCACGTCGAGGACTTTCAGTTCTCGTTTGAGGGACCATTTGGCGCCTATGATCAAAATCAGCTGCAGCGCGGCTTGCAGATCTACACCGAAGTCTGCTCTGCCTGTCACGGGCTGAAGTTCGTACCCCTGCGCACCCTTGCTGACGAGGGTGGTCCTGCACTGCCTGCCGATCAGGTGCGCGCCTATGCGGCTGAGAACTTTACCGTCTATGACCCGGAACTGGACGAGGATGTCCCTGCCAAGCCGGTAGATCACTTCCCTGCCAATACCGCCGCCGGCGCCCCTGACCTGAGCCTGATGGCCAAGGCTCGCGCCGGTTTCCACGGCCCCTATGGGTCCGGTATGAACCAGCTGTTCAAAGGC
Organism: Pseudophaeobacter sp. TrK17; assembly: GCF_042192375.1. NCBI lineage: Bacteria > Pseudomonadati > Pseudomonadota > Alphaproteobacteria > Rhodobacterales > Roseobacteraceae > Pseudophaeobacter > Pseudophaeobacter sp. TrK17. Next base: position 4,067,267 of record NZ_CP071700.1, on the reverse strand, counting down.
ATCGGTGGCGCGGAATACATCGCCTCCTTGCTGGACGGCTATACCGGTGAGGAAAAGGAAGAGGCAGGCACCCTGTTTTATGAGAACACCGCCTTCCCGGGTGGCTGGATCTCGATGGCGCCGCCGCTGTCGGATGAGCAGGTTGAATTTGCCGATGGCCATGACAACACCGTGCATCACATGGCGCAGGATGTTGCGGCGTTCCTGATGTGGACCGCCGAGCCCAAGATGATGGCCCGCAAGCAAAGCGGTTTTGTTGGGGTGCTGATCCTGACCGTTCTGTCGGTTCTGCTTTATCTGACCAACAAACAGCTCTGGGCACCGCACAAGGGTAAAAAATCCGCCTGATAGGCTGATTTCACCAGACATAAAACGGCCCCTGCAAGTCACCTTGCGGGGGCCTTTTTGTTTGATCAGGCGGCTGCGGGGCGCAGGGGCGCTGCCCCTCTGGGCGTGAACGCCCATTCACCCCGAGGTATTTAGTGCAAGATGAAAGGTGGGGGGCTCAGGCGGTGAGATGGGTATCGTTGATACCGAGGATGTGGGTGGAGACGATTTTGCCTTCGCTCTGGGGTTTGGAGAATTTCACTTCGGTGAACTGTTCGGTCCGACCCATATGGGGGTTTTCCATCAAGACCTGATGGGTTTTGCCGATCTGGGTGGCGAGGTGTTTCTGGACTTGGGCGTCACCAGCTGCGCGCAGTCTGGCGGCGCGTTGCTTGATGGTGTTGCCGTTGATTTGTTTGGGGATCTTGGCCGCAGGCGTGCCCTCTCGTTTTGAATAGGGAAAGACGTGCAGCCATGTAAGATGACAGTCTTCGACCAGCGCCAGTGAGTTTTCAAAATGCGCCTCGGTTTCGGTGGGAAAGCCGGCGATGATATCGGCGCCAAAGGTCATATCGGGGCGCAGGCGCCGGGCCTCTTCGCAGAACCGGATGGCGTCGTCGCGCAGGTGGCGCCGGGCCATACGTTTAAGAATCATGTCGTCGCCATGTTGCAGCGACAGATGCAGATGCGGCATCAGACGCGGTTCCGTGGCGATGGCCTGCATCAGGTTGTCATCCACTTCGATCGAATCAATGGAGGAAATGCGCAGGCGCGGCAGGTCCGGCACCAGTTTGAGGATCCGCATCACCAGATCGCCCAGTTTTGGCTGCGCAGGCAGATCGGCACCCCAGCTGGTGAGGTCAACGCCGGTCAGCACCACTTCGTTATAGCCCTTGTCCACAAGCCGCTTGATCTGGTCCACCACCACCCCGGCGGGCACGGAGCGGGAATTGCCGCGACCATAGGGGATAATGCAGAAGGTACAGCGGTGATCACAGCCATTTTGCACCTGCACATAGGCGCGGCTGCGGGTGCCAAAGCCGTCGATCAGGTGGCCGGCGGTTTCGGTTACCGACATGATGTCATCGACCTGGACCTTTTCCGTCTCGCCGATGAAATTGGCGGCCATGCCATGCCATGTTTCTGGCTGCATTTTTTCGGTATTGCCCAGAACGGTATCGACCTCTGACATCTGTGCAAAGGTTTCGGGTTCGGTTTGGGCCGCGCAGCCGGTGACCACGATGCGGGCCTCTGGGTTGTCGCGGCGCAGGCGGCGGATTTCCTGGCGGGATTTGCGCACCGCCTCTGCGGTGACGGCGCAGGTATTCACCACCACCAGATTTTCCAGGCCAGCGGCCTGAGACAGCTCTTTCATTGCTTCGGTCTCATAGGCGTTGAGACGGCAGCCGAGTGTGGTGAACTTTGGCGCTGACATGTCAGAGACTTTCGAGAAAAGCGGCGGTGAAACTGCCGGTGAAGACATGCATGGTCGGTCCGGTCATCCAGACGCCATCGCCGCGCCAGTCGATCCAGAGTGTGCCACCGTCCAGATCAATCTGGACCTTGCGCCCCGTCAGGCCGCGTCGGGCGGCGGCCACGGCGGTTGCGCAGGAGGAAGAGCCAGAGGCCAGGGTAACGCCCACACCGCGTTCCCAGACGCGCATGCGGATGTGATTGGGGCCAACAAGATGGGCGACCTGCACATTGGTGCGCTGCGGGTAAAGCGGGTGATGTTCGTATCTGGGGCCAAACTCTGAGAGCGGGATGAGATCGGCATCTTCGACAAAGAAGGTGCAATGGGGGTTGCCCATACCGGTGGCGGTTGGGGCGCCCTCGATGGGCAACTCCAGGGTGTCGGTTTCTTCCCGCAAGGGAATGTCGCGCCAGTCCAGCTGCGGTTGCCCCATGTTGACCGAGGTGAGCCCGCCGCCGACGTCGCAGGCGAATAGATCGCCGCGATCAGTGGTGAGGTGCAGATCGGTCTTGCCGCTTTCCTGCATCAGGTGGCGGGCAATGCAGCGGGTGGCATTGCCACAGGCCGCTGAGGTGGAGCCATCGGCGTTGTAAAAGGTGAGATGCGCGTCCCCCTTTCCCTGTTCAATCAGCGCCAACTGATCAAAGCCAACGCCAAATTGACGATGGGCGATTCCCCGCGCCAGGGCGGGGGTGATTTCCAATCGATTGCTCCGCGCGTCAACAACAACAAAGTCGTTGCCCAGCCCGTGCATCTTCATGAAGGGAAAAAGGGGTTCTGAATACATGCTCATATCGGCCATATAGACCTGTGGTGAAAATGAATCCAGTCTGTGACGCATAAAGTTCAAAAAAGGGCTTGACCCGTTCCCCCGCGAACCGTAGATAGCCGCCAATCGGAACGGCAAGAACGACACGGACTGGCCAGACGATAGCAAATTAAGCGCTTGATCCTCTTGGATAAATCACTTAGACCGCGACTATAAAGTGGGCCGTTAGCTCAGCTGGTAGAGCAACTGACTTTTAATCAGTAGGTCGATGGTTCGAACCCATCACGGCTCACCACTTTATCAAAGCCTTAGGCGGAAACGCCTGAGGCTTTCTCTTTTTCAGCACGGTGCAGAAGAACGTCTCATGGGAAACCGGGGTGGGGTTGTACAGGGTACAAACTTCTGAGTTTTCACGATTGACCAACAGTGGCAGCGTGATTTGTCAGGCTCAAAAATACCACCAATGGATTAGAATAGGCACGACTGGTAAGAGCGCAGCAAGGGGGACGAAAAGCCCTACACACGGGCTTTTCGCATCTTCAAATAACAAGGCGCGGCTTAGAATGCGGCGTTGAACTGGTCCCGCAATGCGCGGCCTGCGTCTGAGTTTTCAAAGCAGATATGAAGCCCATGTTCCGCCAATGGGACGGGGTTGAACTCCAGTCGTTCAGCAAGCGCGGGCATATCGGCAAGCAGGTGCGCCATGACTTCGCGGTCGATCACAGCGGCATCGATGCGACCAGCGGCAACCTTTTTGAGGTTTGCGTCATCGGCGGTCACTTCCTGGGTTTGGAGTTCCCCATTGGCGACCATGGCGTCGAAACGGGCCTCGTTCAGATAGCCGGACACCACACCAATGGTGTAGCTGGTCAGGTCGGCGTGGTCAGACCAGGTGATCGGCGCGTCGATCCGCTGGGCAAAGCCAACCGGGCTGGTGCCAAAGGATTTGGAATACAGGCAGCGATCGCCACCTTTGTCGGCATCATCCGCTTCGGAGTAATATTCTGGATAGACGCCAAGCCACGCCGGGTCTTTGGCGGCCAGGTTCACCGCACGGTTCCAGGGGAAGACCTGCACGGTGGTTTCGATGCCGGCGCCGCTCAGAATTTCGATAACCCGGTCGGTGCTGGTCCCAGATCCATCGGAATTCACATAGGGCGGCCATTCCAGGGTGGTGAGTTGCACAGGCTCCGCCATTGTTTTTGACGCCATGAGGGACGCAGTACACACAACCGCTGCCGCGAGGGTCAGGGTTTTACCAATTAACTTCATACGTATCTCCGCGATTTGTCGCCCTGTTTGGGCATTCATTGCGGGAGCAACGCTATAGGGTTTCCCTGAATTTCTGGTGAATCCCTTGGTGGAGTGTCTTTGGGGCAGGCTTCATTGGCTGCGTCTTAGGGGGGATCAAGCGGGAGATTGAACTGTGCTTTGCGCGCGGTGCCGCTGATCGCATCAAAGCTCTTGCCCAGCCGGTCTTCCGCCAGCAGGACCACCTGCGCCGCGGCGCGGGCATCTTCCCCGGCGTCGTGGTGTTGAAACGGCAGCCCCAGTTCCCTTTTTAGGTTGCCCAGCCCGTGCCCACCGTTGCCTTTGAACTCAGGCCAGGCCCGGCGGGCAATCTTGACGCTGTCGCTCCAGCTTAGATCTGCATTGGGCAGGCGATAGGCACGGCAAGCTGCGCTGATGGCCCTGCTGTCAAAGCTGCTGTGCTGCACCAGATGATGTAGTTCTAACAGCGGCTTCAGCAGTTCCCATGCCTCTGGAAAGCAGGGGGCCTGGGCGACAGTTGCTGCATCAATGCCGTGTAATTCGGTGTTGAAGGCGGCAAAGCTTTGCTCGGGGTTTACATAGGTTGTGTAGGTTTCGATGTGGCTGTCCGCACGCACACAGGCAATGCCGATCTGGCAGATGCTGGCGCTGTCACGGCTGGCGGTTTCCACATCCAGAGCGATGAACCGAAAGGGGCCAGCCGGCAGGGCTGCGGCGGTTGAATAACCGATCATTTCATTCGGCCCCATCAATGCCAAGACGATAGGCACGCAGTGACAGCAGAAGGCGGCACTGTTGGTGCAGCGCCGCGCTGTCGCTTCTGTCGCCCTATGGCGACCCCGTGGAACTCCTGTTCCCACAAAGTTCTGAGAGCCATATCGACAAGGGTAGGCCGGTAAGAGGATTCGGCGCGGGGCATTTTGATCCTTGTGTTGGAATGATCGGTCCGCTGGCGGCATCGCACCCTGTTTCCAGGGTTGATGAGTTGCCCGATGATGAGGCGCTCTGGTGACAAAAAGAAACTCACCACCGTTCATGGCGATCCAAGGCTGGCAGGTCAAGCTGTAGGGGCACGACAGCCCAATCCATGCCAAAATCGCATGAATTGGGCTGATAATCTCATTGGAATTCATGTCTGGTTTGCCTGATAACTGGGACGAAACAGACAAAGGGATAGCCAATGGACCGCGCTCAGATCGTGCATCAAAACTTCCTGGATCGGGTTGCCTCCGGCGCCCTGCCGCAGGGCGCGGCGCCAGCGGCGGGGCTGGCACCTGAGCAGGCGGTGGGGATCTACCGGGCACAGGTGCTGAGCCGGGCGTTGGATATTACCAGCCGGGCGATGCAAAAGGCGGGCCAGGGGTTTTATACCATCGGCTCTTCCGGGCATGAGGGCATGGCGGCGGTTGCCCGTGCGCTGCGCCCCGATGATATGGCGTTTTTGCACTACCGCGATGCCGCCTTTCAGATTTCCCGCGCCGATCAGGTGCCGGGACAACGCATTGCCTGGGATATGCTCTTGTCCTTTGCCTGTTCATCTGAGGACCCAACCTCGGGCGGGCGGCATAAGGTGCTGGGGTCAAAGGCGCTGATGATCCCGCCGCAGACCTCGACCATCGCCAGCCACCTGCCCAAGGCGGTAGGTGCTGCCTATTCCATCGGTGCTGCCAAACGCCATGCGCCCGAACATCAGCTCATGCGCGACGACAGTATTGTCATGTGTTCTTTTGGCGATGCTTCTGCCAATCACTCCACCGCGCAGGGGGCGATCAACACGGCCGGCTGGACCTCGGTGCAGTCAACGCCGCTGCCGCTGTTGTTTGTCTGTGAGGACAACGGCATCGGCATTTCGACCAAGACACCCCAGGGCTGGATCGAGACCTCGATGCGCGCCCGCCCCGGTATCAAATACTTCAAGGCGGACGGGCTGGATATCTACGCGGCCCATGCGGTGGCACAAGAGGCCGCCGATTATGTGCGCCGCCGCAAGAAACCCGCCTTTTTGCATCTACGCACTGTGCGGCTCTACGGTCATGCCGGCGCGGATGTGCCAACAACCTATTTGCCCAAATCCGAGGTCGAGGCAGACGAGGCCAATGATCCGCTGCTGCATTCGGTGCGCCTGTTGGACCAGGCCGGCGCTTTGCCCCGGGCAGAGGCGCTGACGATCTACACCGAGACCTGTGCCCGGGTGGAACGTATCCGCGCCGAGGTGGTGACACGTCCGCATCTGCAAAGCGGCGCCGATGTTGCGGCCAGCCTGATCCCGCCCACCCGCGCCTGCGCTGCCAGCAATGGACCCAGCGCAGCGGACCGCGCCACTGCTTTTGGCGGCGATATGCGGGCGATGTCCGAGCCGCAGCCGATGTCGCGGCTGATAAACTGGGCGCTGACCGATCTGATGCTGGCGCATAGCGAGATCGTCATGATGGGCGAAGACGTGGGCCGTAAGGGTGGCGTTTACGGCGTCACCCAAAAGCTGCACCAGCGCTTTGGCCGGGACAGGATGATTGATACGCTGCTGGATGAGCAGTCGATTCTGGGACTGGCCATTGGCATGGGGCACAATGGTTTTGTACCGATGCCGGAGATTCAGTTCCTGGCCTATCTGCACAATGCCGAAGACCAGCTGCGCGGCGAGGCGGCAACCCTGCCGTTTTTCTCCAATGGTCAGTTCAGCAACCCGATGGTGCTGCGCATTGCGGGCCTGGGCTATCAAAAGGGTTTTGGTGGCCATTTCCACAATGACAACTCATTGGCGGTGTTGCGCGACATTCCGGGGATCGTGATTGCCTGTCCGTCGGATGGGGCCGAGGCGGCGATGATGTTGCGCGAATCCGTTCGACTGGCGCGTGAAGAACAGCGGGTAGTGGTTTTTGTCGAACCAATCGCGCTCTACCCGATGCGGGACCTGCACGCGGCCAAGGATGGCGGCTGGATGCGGACCTACCCAGCCCCTGATCAAAGCATCGCTTTGGGTGAGGTGGGTCAGCATGGGGCGGGGACGGATCTTGCCATCGTGACCTATGGCAATGGGCGCTATCTGTCGACCCAGGCCCAGGCCGAGCTGGAGGCGCGGGGCATAAAGACCCGCATTGTTGATCTGCGCTGGCTGGCACCGCTGCCGGCAGAGGCGCTGCTGGAAGCGACCAAGAGCTGCAAACATGTGCTGATCGTCGATGAATGTCGCACCACCGGCAGTCAATCCGAGGCGCTGATGGCACTGTTTACGGAGGCCAGAGACCGTCCTGCCGCGCGCATCGCCGCCGAGGATTGTTTCATCGCCACCGGCCCGGCCTATGCCGCCACGCTGCCCTCAAAAGACAGCATTCTTGCCGCAGCCCTGGACCTGGTAGGAGCAAAACCATGACCCGCACCGCCGTTCTGATCTGCCCCGGCCGGGGCACCTACAACAAGCCCGAGCTGGGCTATCTGCACCGCCATCACGCTGATAAGGCGGCGCTGTTTGCGGGTTTTGACGCGGCGCGGGCCGCATTGGGACAGGAAGAGGTCACCGCCCTGGATGGGGCAACGCGGTTTTCGGTAGGGAAATACTCGCGCGGGGATATTGCCTCGCCGCTGATCTATGCCAGCGCTTTGGCGGATTCGCAGTCACTGGCGGAGGATATCGAGGTGGTTGCGGTCACTGGCAACTCCATGGGCTGGTATATCGCGCTGGCAGCCGCCGGGGCGCTGGCGGCGCAGGATGGGTTTGAGTTGGTGAACACCATGGGGACCTTGATGCAGGAGCATCTGATCGGCGGGCAGCTGGTCTATCCCTTTACCGGTGATGACTGGCGCCCAGATCTGCAGCGCAAGGCCGAGCTTTTGGCGCTGGTGGCGCAGATTAACGGCCGCACCGGGCATGTTCTGGCGCTGTCGATTGATCTGGGGGGGATGCTGGTGCTGGCCGGAGATGACGCTGGTCTGGCTGCCTTTGAAGCTGCGGTGCCGCAAATCGCAGATCGTTTCCCCATGCGGCTGGCCAACCACGCCGGATTTCACACAGCGCTACAGGCGCCGGTGGCCGCTGAGGGGCGCAAACGCCTGGATGGCGCCATGCTGACGCAGCCCGCAGTGCCGCTGGTGGATGGGCGCGGGGCAATCTGGCAGCCGGGGTCTACTGATCTGGCCAGTCTTTGGGACTATACCCTGGGGCATCAGGTGGTGGAGAGCTATGATTTCACCCGCGCAGTGCAGATCGCAGCGCAGGAATTTGCGCCGGATCTGTTTATCGTCACCGGCCCTGGCACCACGCTGGGTGGGGCTGTGGCGCAATCGCTGGTGCATCAGGATTGGCGGGGTATGACGGACAAGGCGGCGTTCAAGGCGCGGCAGGCAGAAGAGCCGCTGTTGATCTCCATGGGGGATGATAGGCAACGATCTGTGGCGACTGCTCCTGCTTCGTAGGTAGGCTGTCGCTGCTGTCCGGTTTGAGATGGTCAAACCAGTCGGATCAGGTAAGCGGACAGCCTGACAGGCAAGGGGGGGGCTCCCGCGCGCCGGGCCTGTTTTACTGACGCAAAACCACCCGGCCCTTGGGCCCGGCGCCGCCCGTTCCGGGCGGCGCGCCAGCACCTGCGGCAGGCGGTGCGCCTTGTGATCCCGTCTATTTTGGGCAACTTCAATTGCGCAGCTATTTGATGACTTTGATGGGAACGGGCGGTGGGCCACCTGGTTCGGGCTGGGGCTTACGGTCTGGCGCGGTGAGGAAGGGCGCGAGAGCGTAGCTTTCGACTGGTTGGCTGACATTGTGCAGGCTCAAGGCACCGAGAGGTGTGGCGTTTTGGCAGGAGCCTGGCAGCGAGTTCTGGCTGACCACGATCTGATGGCCCAGCGTCTTGCCATAGTCGCCAAGGCGGGCCGCGATATTGGCAGCCTGGCCAATGACGGTGAAATCCAGCCGCTCCCGCGAGCCGACATTGCCATAGGTCACGGTGCCATAGGCAATACCGCTGGCACATTTGAGTTCAGGCAGGTCATGCTCGGCTGCGACCTCCGCCAGAGCCGGGACAATACTGCGGGCGGACTTCAGCGCCTGAGCACGGGCCTGATCTGCATCCTGACCGCTCTCCTCGCCGGCGGGAAACACGGCCAGAACCGCGTCGCCGATGAATTTCAGCACTTCGCCGCCATTGTCATGCACGATGGTAGAGGCGGTGTCGAAAAACGCATTCAGCAGCTTGATATAGTCATGCCGCCCCAGCTGCTCCTCCAGAAGGGTCGAGCCACGTAGATCGCAGAACATGATGGCGGCGTCGATCTCATCGCCTTCACCGCGGCGGATCTTGCCGCCCAAAACCCGTTCACCGGTGCGTTTGCCCACATAGGTTTCCAGCAGGGATTGGGCGTTTTCGCGCTGCATGAAGACCTCATAGTAGCGCGCCACCACGGCGGAACATTCAAAGATCAGACCCAGATTGGCGGTAGAGAACCCATTTGGGTGATCCGAGGCCACGGTGAGCACATTGATTCGCCCATCCGAGAAGGGCAGCGGCATGGCAACATAATCCGTTGCCCCGGCGGCGCGCAGGTCGCTGAGGATGGGGAAGGCATCGTCGCTGTCTTCGGTGTCGATACGATGGCGCACACCGCCCAGACCTTTGGAGACATGGCGCAACGGGCTGGCATTATAGGCGGGGTGTTCGTAGATTTCATAGCTGGGCGCATAGGTCGTCACCTCATCTGTGGCCTTCTGCCAGATGAAGTTTTTCCCCGCGATTTGTGGGTGCAAGGACCAGGCCAGTACCGATAGGCGCGACAGGTTCACGCCTTGCTCAAGCAGCTTTTCAGCAAAGGCCTTGGTAAACTCTGCTGGGGTGGGTAAAAAGGCAGCCTCACGTAGCAGCCAGTCGACCAACGGACCGGAGATATTGCCATATTCAGGTGGCGCAATCTGATTCGAGCCAAGGTCGATCAGGGTGTCAGGATCAGAGACGAAGCCCACATGGCCCGCGATCTGTGAGGCCTCTGGCAGGGTGTTCTCATAGATCCAGACGGCGTTGTCGACGCGACCATCCTCTAGTTTCAGGTCATGGTAGCAGGCGGTGCCTTTGAAGGGACAGAAGGTCTGCAGACCCACTTTTTTGGAGAGATCCACCACGAGATCATCGCGCGGAATGTAGATGGTTGGCTGTACCCGGGTTTCATACATCACCCGCGCGCGGGTGCTTTTGGCCAAAAGGCAACCACCGCGCCGCACCTGAACCTCGCCGCGCAGGGGCTCGACCAGAATGCCATAGCCATGATTTTGCGGGCCGCGATTTTGTGGCCCGGTACTGTTGGGGCCGGCACTGTTGGGGGGAGGCGGAACATGTGCGTTCATTCGGGGCGATCCTCTTGTCCCCCCGACGCCGAGAGGTCTGTTGAGCCCCGGACGCAACGAGAGACACCCCAGGGCGCCTCCCACAGGGAGGCAGCCCTATATGTGGGGCTTTGGAGGTGAATATCCAGTGGCTGGAAGGATCATCTGTGCACAGGGGATGTGTTTTGCTGCCAAATCCACCCCGGCTCGCCAAGTTGTGACCAGCACTTGGCGCGCCCAGACACAGGCAGGCAGGTCAGACCATGCGGATGACGTCTTTGCTGATCGCCAAGACATAGCCGCGTTTGGCAATGTTTTTGACCAGAAGTTCGCTCACCATCTGGTTGCCCAGAGTGTCGCGCAGCCGCTTGATCCGGGTGGCGCCGGCGGCCTCTTCGCAATCGCTGCTGTGCTTGCCGGAAATCACCGCCTCGATCTCGGCGCCTGACAGCACGTCATCATCCATCCGGGCCTCGGCCAGGGCAGAGAGTGTCTCCATCGCGGCGGCGGTCAGTTTGAACCCCATGTTGTTGAGGTAGACAGTGTGTTCCTCGCGACTGATCAACAGCTCGGTCACCTGAATACCCGATCGTTCGATCTGGGCCATGCGGCGGTTGAGCAGCAAGAGCATTGCCAGCACCACCAGAGCGACAATCATCATGGCGGTGGCAAAGACCAAGAGCACAAAAATCACCACCCGGTAGCTGGCCAGGGTATCGGCAAAGGCGGTGCCGGATTGGGCCAGGATCTCCAGCAGTTTGATTTCGGCCTGGGCGGTCAGATCGTTTTCGACAAAGAGCTGTTCCACCCGTGCGTTAAAGGCATTGGCGTCGGGCAGGGCCAGCAATAGCACTGTGCCGGTGATGGCCAACAGGGCGGCGATCAGGGCGATGCCAAAGGCGATGATACGGCTGCCTGCGGTGCGGGCCTCAGAAACGGAGAAAGTAGGATCCGGCATTGGCCTTCCTTTGTTGCAGGCCTTCGGGACCAAAGATCGCCATCACATTCAACAGGGTCCAGCCGGAGGCCGCAAGGCGGGACCGGATTTCCCCCTGCGCGGCGGCCTTGTTGCAGGCGCCCCGGATCTGGATCACCCCGTAATGCAATTTCAGCGGGTTGTTCTGCTTGGCCTTGTAATCGGCATAGCAATCGGCGGCCTGTGCGGGCGCAATCTGCGCCAACAAAGCAAAGCATATCAGCGGTATGGCAAGGGCGTGTTTCATCTGCACACCCTGCCCTGAAAACTGAATGAAATTCAATAACAACAGCCGTTTGTCCCATCGGTTATTCGATATCATGGCGCTGTTATTGCCTGTCTGAGCGGTGTTGGTCGAGTGTGAGGGTGCAGATTTTAAACCCGCCAACATCCCTGCCATTACCCCTGCCGACATCACGGCAGACATGGCTGAAACACAGCGGGTTGCCGCCCTATCAGGCGGCGCAACCAGACAGTAACACAATAGGAACCAATCCGATGACCCAGAGCACTCAGCCTAAACAACACCGTAAATTCATCGCCGTCATTCTGGCCGCAGCACTGGCCATCACCGGGGCCTCCTCGGGGCCTGCGCGGGCCGGGGATGACTTTGGCAAGGTGGTCGCAGGACTGGCGGTTTTGGGCATCCTGGGCGCGGCAATTCACGACCACAACACGCGGGACCGCCGCCGTGAGACTGTGACCCGGCCGCATCGCCCAAACCCAACGCCGCATCCCCGTCCGCTGCCACCGCGCTTTGGTCGCTATGATCTGCCGGCACAATGCGTGAAGTATTTTCCCAACTTCCGAAATGGCAAAAACCTGGTGGCGCGCGGTTGCCTGAAACGCAACTACAATCAGGTCCGTTCCCTGCCACAAAGCTGCAAGGTGACCTTCTGGAACGGTCGGAAAAATCGCACCGCTTACAAGCCCCGGTGCCTGAACAAGCATGGCTACCGCCTGGTCAATCGCTAAGGGGCACGCTGAAAAGTGACCCAAGTGCAACATGTCGAGCAGACTTGAGGGGGCCTTGGCCCCCTTCTTTTTGTGCCTCACAGCGGTCGGCTTGCGCCGAGAGCTTGCAAAACGGGATGATTTTGGGTCTGACAGGGACATGGAACAGCCAGACAACAGCCTAGAGATCGCCGCCCATGAAAAGGGCTATTTGAGGATTGCCGGAGTCGATGAGGTGGGTCGGGGGCCGCTTGCCGGTCCCGTCACGGCGGCGGCCGTGGTCCTGGATCTGGCGCAGCTGCCTGAAGGGCTGAATGATTCCAAAAAGCTGAGCGCAAAAAAACGCGCCGCCCTCGCCGCAGAGATCTGGGCCAGTGCCGAGGTTTCCCTTGCAGAGGCCAGCGTTGAAGAGATTGATTCCATTAATATTCTCCGCGCCTCGTATCTGGCGATGGAGCGCGCGGTGGCGGCCTTGGACCCGCCCCCGGATTACCTACTGATTGACGGCAATATGATCCCCCGCGACCTGACAATTGAGTCGGAAGCAGTGGTCAAAGGAGATGGCAAATCAGTCTCGATTGCAGCCGCCTCGATCGTGGCAAAAGAGGCACGCGATTTGCTCATGGTGGATTTGGCGCAACAGTTTCCAGGATATGGATGGGAGCGCAACGCCGGATATCCTTCAAAGCAACACCGGGAGGCCTTGGTCGAATTGGGGGTGACACCACATCATCGGCGCTCCTTTAAACCCGTACACAAGATATTGTATCAAGAGTGAACCGTAGAGGGCTGATCTAAAAAACAAATTGACCTCGAATCCCGGATGACTCATCCTGTGGATAACCAAAATGAGCGCAAAAATGCGCCGAGTGGTTTTGAGGCAGAGCAAATGACTAAAACAATGACGAAGGGCGCCGCGGCGCTTCCTTTAAACACGATTATTGACGGCGATTGTATCGATGTGATGGCCGGGTTGCCGGACAACTCTATCGATCTGATCTTTGCGGACCCCCCCTATAACCTGCAATTGAAGAACCAGTTGCACCGGCCCGACAACAGCAAGGTCGATGCGGTGGATGATCATTGGGATCAGTTCTCCAGTTTTGCGGCCTATGACGATTTCACCAGCCGCTGGCTGCACCAGGCCCGCCGGATCCTGAAGCCAAACGGCGCGATCTGGGTGATTGGCTCGTACCACAACATCTTCCGCGTCGGCACCGCGCTGCAGGACGAGGGCTTCTGGATTCTCAACGATGTTGTCTGGCGCAAGTCCAACCCAATGCCGAACTTCCGCGGCAAGCGTTACACCAACGCCCATGAGACGATGATCTGGGCGTCGAAATCCGAAGGTGGCAAATATACCTTCAACTATGAGGCGCTGAAGGCGCTAAACGAGGGTATCCAGATGCGCTCGGACTGGGTGCTGCCGATCTGCACCGGCCATGAGCGGCTAAAGGACGAGAACGGCGACAAGGCGCACCCGACGCAGAAACCGGAATCCCTGCTGCATCGTATCCTGGTTGGCTCCACCAACCCCGGTGACGTGGTTCTTGACCCCTTCTTTGGTACCGGGACCACCGGCGCTGTGGCAAAGATGCTGGGCCGTGAATTCATCGGCATCGAGCAGGAAGAAAGCTATCGCAAAGTGGCCGAAGAGCGGATCAAATCCGTGCGCAAATTCGACCGCGAAGCGCTGCAGGTCTCGACCAGCAAACGTGCCGAGCCGCGTGTGCCCTTTGGCCAGCTGGTGGAACGTGGCATGCTGCGCCCCGGCGATGAGCTGTATTCGATGAACCAAAGACATAAAGCCAAGGTGCGCGCCGATGGCACGTTGATTGGTGACAATGTCAAAGGCTCGATCCATCAGGTGGGGGCACATCTGGAAAACGCGCCCTCCTGTAATGGTTGGACCTACTGGTGCTTTAAGCGCGATGGCCAGACGGTGCCCATCGACGTGTTGCGCCAGCAAATCCGGGCTGAAATGCAGAACTAGCCCGCCCGACTGTTTTCAAACTTATCCAAGTTAACCACCGGTCCCCGAGCCTGCGTCACCCAATGTGGCGCGGCCTGAACATGGGGACCGCACCTTGCCCCGCCTGTTAGGCGGGGTTTTTTCGTGTTGCCTGCCAGTTGGAGGATGTATGTTGCCGAGGGACTGCCTATCTAGGGCACAGAAATAGGGATTTCCTGATGACTGACTCTGCTCTGATTTCGCCCAAGTCCAGATTGAATGATTTGTATCGGGCGACAGAGGTCGAAGACACTCCAGAGACGCAATATGTCTTGGCGGCGCTGGAAAACCACAAGCGTGAAGGCTTGGAACTGGCGGTGAAAGCGCGCTGGATTGCGATGACGATCTTTGCGATTTTTGTCGTCTCAGTGCACCCGCATTTTGAAGTCGCCTATCACATCGGCATCATGGCGCTGCTGTGCCTGAATGGCTGGTTTATCCAGCGTGTCGGGCGTGTTGGGCGGTCGCGCCTGGAGCTGTTCCTGATCTTTGTTGATTTGTTTTTGATGACCCTGGGGATGATCGGGCCGAACCCGTTGAGCGTCGATGCGATGCCGCTTGCGATGCAGTACAGGTTAGACAATTTCATCTACTTCTTTGTGATCCTGGCCGTTGGCACCATGGCCTATTCCTGGCGTACGGTGATTGCCATTGGGGTCTGGACCTTTGTGATGTGGCTGGGGGCGACGGCCCTGTCATGGTGGTTTTCCACGCCTGCTCCGGGGCTTACGGAGGCGGCGATTGATGCTTTTGGCGCTGATTCCGACTTGTTAAAATTCCTGGACCCCAACAGCTATGTTCCCCAGTTGCGCATACAGGAGGTCATTGTCTTTCTCATCGTTGCAATCACACTGGGGATATCGGCGCGCCGGACCAATACCTTGCTGTTGAATAACGCCGGGCTTGAACGTGAACGCGCCAACCTGTCGCGCTACTTTTCACCCAATGTGGTGGAGCAGTTGTCGCAGAACGACGAACCTTTGAAGCAGGTGAAGATCCAGAGTGTTGCGGTACTGTTCATCGATATCATCGGCTTTACGCGGCTTGCCGCCGGGCGGGATCCGCACCAGGTCATTGCCCTGCTGCGCGGGTTTCATGGTCGGATGGAGCGCGAGGTTTTTCGCCATAACGGCACGCTTGATAAATATCTAGGCGATGGGTTGATGGCGACCTTTGGCACCCCTTCCGCCGGAGAACGCGACGCGAGCAATGCCTTGGAATGTGCCTTGGCAATGCAAGAGGCCCTGGCGATCTGGAACCGGGAACGCCGCCGCATGGGCGAGCCGGAAATCCAAGCCGGGATTGGTATCCATTTTGGCGAAACCTTGCTGGGGGATATCGGGGCCAACCGTCTGGAATATGCGGTGATCGGGACAGCGGTGAATGTTGCAGCCCGGCTGGAAGAAATGACCCGGCGGCTAAAGACGCCAATTGTCATGAGCGATGCCCTGCGGCTGCAAGCTCAGCTGGAACATCCCAACTCTGAGATAACCCAGGGCTTTGAATGCCACCCAGAGCAAGAAGTGCGCGGTCTGGATGAGACGATGAAGGTTTGGGCAAAGAGATAATTGACTTGCAACCATGGGGTGCGCAGTAAGTTAATGTAATACCGCAACTGAGAAACTCCATGTTTCTATTTGGCTGCTTTCACAGCGCTAATGAAAATTCCCTTGGTTGTGTGGGTGGTCTTAAGATTTTGTAAGGGTTGCATACGTCAGTATGCCCTTGTTGCAGTGCAGCAAGGGAGTTGTCCGTCCAAACTCACTTCCGACCTGTGCCTCATTGAGACCCTTGCCAAGGGTCTTATAAAGAACACTGACCCTTGGGCCGGTCAGTGTTCTTTTTCCGTTTCAGGCCTTTTCCGATTCAGACCCTGGAACCCTGGCAGGATGAAGGGGTTTTCCCCTAGGCGCGCGGCATCGGGGTTTTGGCCTTGTTGTAGCTGCTCCAGTCGGTGATTTCGGGGTAATACATCTGACGCCAGCGCCGTACCCTTGGGTTCATCACCCGGCGCCACAGGGGTGGGATCATTGCCGCCACCGTCATCACCGGATAGCCATAGGGCAGTTGCGGTGCATCCGAGGGGGTATAATTCTGCAACAAGGGAAACCGCCGGTCCGGCCGGTAGTGGTGATCCGAGTGGCGTTGCAGGTTGATCAGCAGCCAGTTTGAGGCCTTATGAGCGGCATTCCATGAGTGATGCGGGCGGACATGTTCGTATTTCCCCTCGCCCAGGTGTTTGCGGGTCAGCCCGTAATGCTCCACGTAGTTGACCAGCTCCAGCTGCCAGATGGCAACGCCGGCCTGCACCAGGAACAGCACCAGACCGGTTACACCGCCAAGCAGCAGCGCCAGAATCAGCATGATGATCTGCAGCCCCCAGTAGCGGAAGAATGGGTTCTTGGCATGGGTCCAGGGCAGGTTCTTTTTGGCGAGCTTTTCACGTTCGGCCCGGAAGGCGGACTGCCAGCATTGTCGCAATACACGCGGATAAAACCGGTGAAAGCCCTCGTTATAGCGGGCAGTGACGGGATCGCGGGGGGTGCCGACATAGCGGTGATGCACCAAAAGATGCTCTGAGCGGAAATGCGAATACAGCACCATGGCCAGCAACAGATCAGCCAGGCTGCGCTCCAGTCGGTTGCGCTGATGCATCAGCTCGTGGCTGTAGTTGATGCCGATGGTTCCGGTGACCACACCGACGCCAAAAAACACCCCGAACTTTTCCAGCCCAGACAGATGGCCGGCATCGCTGACATACCAGATCAGGCCAAACAGGGTGAGAAACTGAAGCGGCACCCAGGCGGTGGTCAGGCTGCGATACCAGACCAGTTCCTCCTCCGGTGTTGCCGGGTCTGCATTTTCAAGGTTGAGCCCTAAAACGCCATCCAGCACCGCAAACAGATACCAGGTCACCAGCGGCGGCAGCAGAATGATCCAGCCGCCAAACAGGGCGGCGGCCCAGATCAGCGGCAACAGCAAAAAGGAGAGCCAGAAGGGCAGGGCGGATTGCCAGCGCGGCAGAATGTCAGCGGCGATCATCAATCAGTCTCCAAAATCAGTGGCCTAGACCAGGCCTTGTGAGATGGGCTGAGCCTAGGCCCGTTTTATGCGAAACCCAAGGGGGCTGAGCAGCGACCAAAGGAGACAGGGCGCAGGGCTCTGCCTTGCCTTACCGGTCTTTGCCCGGATTGAAATCCGATCCGGCCCACAGATCAAATACTTTGCGCATCACTGTTGGCAGATCCTGGGGGCGAAAGTCATGCCGCGACAGCAGCTCCTGCCCCGGCAATAGGTTATGTCCCGTGGGCAGCTCTGCCAGCTTGACCTGCAGGATCAGGTGGAAATGAGTGAAGGTATGGCGCACTTCGCCACCCAGATCCTGCCACTCCGCCGCAAAGGGCGGGCGCGGTGCTGGGGCCGCGTTCCACTCCGATCCGGGCCAGCCCAGCATGCCCCCCAACAGCCCCTTGTCGGGACGGCGCTCCAACAGCCAGGCGCCATCGGCGCTGCGGGCCAGATAGGCCACACCCAGCCGCGTTGGCTTGGGCTGCTTCGGGGTCTTCTTTGGCAGCTCGGGGGCGGTGCCGGCAACCCGGGCCAGGCACGGGCTGCGCCAGGGGCAAATGCCGCAGGCAGGATTTTTAGGGGTGCAGATGGTGGCGCCCAGATCCATCACCGCCTGGGCATAATCGCCGGGACGCAGGGGCGGCGTCAGGAGGCCGGCCTGCTCTTTTAGCACCGGTTTCACCGCAGGCAGTGGATCATGGATGTCATGCAGCCGTGCCATCACCCGCTCTACATTGCCGTCGAGCACCGTTTCCGGGCGATCAAAGGCGATCGAGGCTATGGCGGCGGCCGTATAGGGGCCAATGCCAGGCAGTTTCAGCAGCGCCTCATAGCTGTCAGGAAAGCGGCCATCCAGATCCTGTGCGACCACGCGGGCGCATTTCAGCAGGTTGCGGGCACGCGCGTAATAGCCAAGGCCGGCCCATTCGGCCATCACCTGGGCGTCCTCAGCAGCGGCGAGATCCTGCACGCTCGGCCAGCGCTGGGTAAAGCGTTGAAAATACTCCGTGACGGCGGCAACCGTGGTCTGCTGCAGCATCACTTCGCTGAGCCAAACCCGATAGGGATCGGGGCGCTGGCCACGGGCGCGATCCGCCGGAGAGACCCGCCAGGGCATCGCACGGGCGTTGTGGTCGTACCAGGTCAGCAACTGCTGGTTCAGGGCAGAGCTGTCCTCCACTTCTGGGGTTTTGTCCAAATCACGCATTCTTTACCCCTTGCTATCGTTGTTTTGATGACCACGTTACAACGACCCTTTACAATAGGGGGACCAGTCACGCAAAACCAGATTATGGCATTCAGACGCAGTACCACACGCGGGTTCTCCCGCACCTCCCGGCTCCTGTCGGATCAGATTCGCAAGGCAGGCGAAAGCCGTGGCTTTGCGGTGTCGCGTCTGCTCACCCATTGGGAGGAGATTGCCGGGGCTGATATTGCGGCGATTGCCCGGCCAGTCAAGGTTGGCTATGGGCGCAGTTCCTTTGGCGCCACCCTGACGGTGCTGACCAATGGCGCCAATGCGCCAATGCTGGAAATGCAAAAGGAACGGCTGCGGGAAAAGGTGAACGCGGTCTACGGCTACAATGCCATCTCCAAGGTTTGGATCACCCAGACGGCCCCTACCGGGTTTTCCGATGGCCAGGTGGAATTCACACATGCCCCCAAGGTGCAAAAGCTGGCGCCGGTTGATCCCCAGGATCAGGCCGAGGCCGCCCAGGCTGCCGAAGGGGTCGAAAATGACGATCTGCGCGCCGCGCTCGAACGATTGGGGCGCAATGTGCTGACAAAAAAGAAAACTGAACGAAAGAGGTATGAATGACCCGTCTTATGTCTGGTGTTTTTGCTGCGGTGGCGCTTGCTGCCGGGGCCTATGCGGTCAACGGCTACAACAGCCAAACCCGCCTGCCCGATCTTCCCCTGGTGGGGGCTGCCTCTGCACAAGAGGCCGAGGTTGACACCTCGACCATCACCGAAATGGTCATCGGCGCCGAAGATGCTCCCGTCACTCTGATCGAATATGCGTCCTACACCTGCATTCACTGCGCCAATTTCCACAAGGGCGTCTATCCGCAGCTGAAGGAAAATTACATCGACACCGGCAAGGTCAAACTGATCTACCGCGAGGTCTATTTTGATCGCTACGGTCTCTGGGCGTCGATGATTGCGCGCTGCGGTGGGCCTGAAAAATTCTTTGGCATCAGCGATCTGATCTATAAAGGCCAGTCCGATTGGACCCGCGCAGGTGGCGCAACTGAGGTCATCGATGCGCTGCGTAAAATTGGCGGCATTGCCGGGCTGGATAAAGACAGGGTTGAGGCCTGCCTGCAGGATGGCACCAAGGCACAGACACTGGTGGCCTGGTATCAGGAAAACGCGACGGCGGATGGTGTGGAATCAACCCCCTCTTTTGTCCTGAACGGCACCAAGGTCGCCAATCAGTCCTATGAGCAGTTCAAGGCCCTGATCGACGCTGAGCTGGAAGACTAAAGCGCTTTTATCAAAGTGACTATGCCAAAGCCCGGGGGAAACCTCGGGCTTTGTTGTTATGTGCTGTGGCGGCGCATCGCTGGCAGCCCTCTAAGGCGCCGGGGCAATTGCCTTGAGCTGATCCATCAGCGCCTGATCATTGGCGATCTTCAGTCGTACCGGCAGGGTGATCACCTTATGGCGGAAACTTGAGGGCAGGCGCACTGCGTCTTTTTCTGTGGTGACCAGCTGAGCACCGCGCATCTTGGAGTCGGCCTCCAACCGGGTCATCAACGCGGTGGACAGCGGCTGGTGATCATCCAGCGCCTCGGCGTGGATGATCCGAGCACCAAGGTCGCGCAGGGTATCAAAAAATTTTTGCGGATGACCAATGCCCGCAAAGGCAAGAACCGGAGTGTCCTTCCAGGGCATCCCCGTCTGCAGCGGCTCCAGCGCGGCCTGGACATGGGGCAGGTCTGGCAGGCTGGGCGACCACTGAGCGGCAAAGCGCGCTTGGGCGGCTTCATCACCGATGGAAAGCAGCAGATCCGCCCGGCGCAGGCCAGGCTGCACGGGCTCGCGTAGGGGGCCGGCGGGCAGGCAGCTGCCATTGCCAAAGCCGCGGGTGGCATCCGCCACCACAATCGACAGATCCTTGATCACACTCGGGTTTTGAAACCCGTCGTCCAGCACAATAACCGTGGCGCCCGCCGCCTCGGCGGCTTTGGCCCCTGCGGCGCGGTCGCGGGACACCCAGACCTCGCCAAAAGCAGCCAGTAGCAAGGGCTCGTCGCCGCAGTCCTGTGCCCGGTGGGAGCTGGGGTCAACTGCCACCGGTCCCTGCAAGGTGCCACCATAGCCGCGTGTGATCACATGTGGATCATGGCCCATGGCCCGCAGTGTCTCCAGCAGCCAGATCACGGTGGGCGTTTTGCCAGTGCCGCCGGCGTTGAGATTGCCGACACAGATCACCGGTACGTGGGCCTGGTACCCGGGTTGGCGCAGTCGTCTGGCGGTGGCGGCGGCGTAGACCCAGCCCAGTGGCGCCAAAACCAGGCGACGCAGATCAAAGGCTTGCGGGGGTTTGTTCCAGAACTCAGGAGGTCGCATCTTGGTCCTCGCGCAGGTCCAGGATGTCCTGAACTCTGTCTATCAGCTGATCGGTCATTTCTGCGCCTTCGGTCACTGCGGTCCAGCCGGCCAGTGCCCGTTTGGCCGCCATGTCCGGCGCGGAGAGATGAATCACCATCTTGGCCAGTGCCTGGGCGGTTTTGACCTGCTGCGTCGCCTTGAGCGGTGCAAGCTGGTCATAAATTACCCTGTGATGGCCGGTGCCCGGCCCGTGCAGAACAACCGATCCCAAAGCCAGCGCATCCAGTGGGTTTTGCCCCGGCATATCCAGAATCAGGCTAGAGGCGAGCAGGGTAATCGGAGCGAGCCGGTACCAAAGCCCCAGCTGGGCGCTGTCTGTGATCAGGATTTGGGTGTAGTCGTTCAGCTCTTCCCCGGCGTCCCAATCGGCGCATTGCAGACCACTGGCCTGCACCAGATTTCGGGCGCGGGCGCGGCACTCGGGGTTGTCCAGAGCGATAACCAACAGCATCCGATGCAGCAGTCGCAGCGCGGTGCGATGTGCGTCCAGTAGGGCGGGCAGTTCCTCCAGCTGTGCGCGGGCCGCCAGCCAGACGGGGCGACTGCCAAGATCCTGTTGCAGGGTGCTCAGCGCCTCCTGATCGCAGCCCGGCGGCACGGTGGAAAGCCGCAGGCGACTGGTCAGCAGGACCTGCTCAGGTGACATCTGTCCGCCGCGTAGCAATTGGCTTTGTACGGATTTTGAAGGGGTGAAAACCGCATCAAAGGTGCTAAAAATGCGATGGCGCTGATCTGGTAGCCAGCGCAGCTTGCGGGCGGGCATTTCGCTGTCCAGAATATCCACCAACAGCGCAGAGCCTCCCTGCTCTCGCAACTGGCGCAACAGCCCCCGGCGCAGGTCGCCGCCGGCCCAGAGGCACAGATCGGGACGCCAGTGGCTGAGAAAGGCCTTGGCCTCGCTGGTTTGGTCACCTGGTAGCGGTCCGAGCATAAAATCACAGCCGTCAACCCCGGGCACCGCGCCCATTTCGGCTTCCCAGGTGGCCAGGACCACCAGATCCGGGCGCATGGCCTTGAGCCGCTGACCAATGTCACAAAGTGCCAGAAAGCGCTCAATGCTGGTGGCATGCACCCACAGAATTTCTCCCGCAGGTCGGGCAGGTGCGGCGAATGTTTGCGGCTCTGTCATTGTTGCCCAGTCATATCTGCTGCGAGGAGGCCATTACCGGTCATTGCCCTGCAATGCCGGGACCTTTTGGGTCCAGGGCCTGCAGCAGTTCAAGATGCGTTGCAGGGGTTGCGGCGACAACCCCGTCCAACAGGGGCGTTGGATTGTTGAACAGCAAAGGCTTGTTCAACCGGTCGCTGATCAACCCGCCGGCTTCGCGCAGGATGAGATCACCAGCGGCAATATCCCATTCCCAGCTGCGCCGCAGGGTCAGCATGGCGCTATAGCCACCATCCGCCACCCGGGCCAGCCGATAGGCCAGCGAGGGGCGATAGCTGCGGTGAAAGGCGGGTGCGGCGCCTCCCAGCCAGTGCTGCGATGCTAGGTTTGGCTTGGCGGTGAGCACCTTTGTGGTACTCAGCGCCGTAGGCGCCGCCACACGGATCGGGGCGCCATTGCAAAAGGCGCCGCTGCCCTTGGCAGCGGTATAGAGCAAATCCCGTTGCGGCAGGTAGATCACCGCCGCAGTGATCTCACCACGATCTGCCACCGCCAGGGAATGCGCCCAGGTGGCGGAGCCTTCGGCAAAGCTGCGGGTGCCATCAATAGGATCAATGATGAAAACTCGGTCTTTGCTCAGCCGGGCGGCGCTGTCCTCGCTTTCCTCAGACAGCCAGCCGTAGTCAGGCCGCGCCTGTGGCAGCATGGTTTCGAGCATGGCATTGACCGCCAGATCGGCCTCTGTCACCGGGCCTTGGCCGTCGGGTTTTTCCCAGCGCTGCGCGGTTGGGCCAGAGTATTTGAGCGCGATTTCACCCGCGGCCCTGGCGGCCTGGATCAGGAGCGTGAGGTCTTCAGCTGCCGGCAAGGGTCATTCCTTCGACCATGAGCGAGGGCACCACCCGCGACAGGTAGCTGCGGGCGTCATTTGCCGGGGTAAGTGTTTTCAGCATGTCCCGCAGATTGCCCGCGATGGTGCATTCATTCACCGGATAGGCGATTTCGCCGTTCTCGACCCAATAGCCCGAGGCCCCACGCGAATAATCGCCGGTATTGGGATTGATGGTCGAGCCAATGAGCGATGTCACCAGCAGACCGGTGCCCATGCCCGCGATCAGCTGCTCGCGGCTGTGCTGGCCAGGGGTCAGCGCGATGTTCCAGTTCGACGGCGACGGAACAGAGCCAACACCTCGTGCCGCATTGCCGGTGCTTTGCAGGCCCAGTTTACGGGCCGAGGCCAGATCCAGGGTCCAGCCGGTCAGGACACCATCCTGAATGATGGCGCGTCGCCGGGTGGGCAGGCCTTCACCGTCAAAGGGGCGCGACCCGGAAATCCGGGCGCGATGGGGATCCTCAATGACGGACAGTGTTTCGGGCAGGATCTGTTCGCCCACCGCGCCCTGCAACCAGGAGGATCCACGGGCGATGGCGGCGCCATTGGCGGCGGAGAGCAGATGGCCAATCAGCGAAGACGAGACCCGTTCGTCAAACAAGACCGGATAGCTGCCGGTCTTTGGCCGACGGGCGTTGAGCCGCGCTACGGCGCGCTCACCTGCGAGGCGGCCAATGTCTGTCGCGCTGCGCAGGTCGTTCTGAAAAGTGCGGGAATCGCCATCATAGTCGCGCTCCATCCCGGCGCCGGTTCCGGCAATCCCGGTGCAGGACAGCGACCGGCCGGTGCGCTGGTAGCCGCCGGCAAAACCATTGGAGGTGGCCAGATAGATGGTGTGGTGGCCATAGCTGGCCCCTGCTGCCTGCACCTGGCTGATGCCCTCAATGGCGGCGCAGGCGGCTTCGGCTGCCAGCGCATCCTGTTGCAGGGCTTCTGGTGCGGGCTCGGCGCTGGGATCGCACAGCTCCAGCGCGTCCAGATCCCAGTTCTGGGCCAGCTGATCGGCGCTGGCCAGACCGCTGTAGGGATCCTCGGGGGCCTCGCGGGCCATGGCCACGGCGCGTTCGGCCATGGCGGTGAGGGTTTCCGGGCGGCTGTCAGAGGAGGACACCTGCGCCTGACGCTGACCTACAAAGACCCGCAGCCCCAAGTCAGTGCCTTCTGAGCGTTCTGCATGCTCCAGTTTGCCTTCGCGCACCTCGATGCTGAGAGAGCGGCCCTCGGTGGCCATGGCATCGACGGCATCGGCGCCGGCACGTTTGGCGGCGTCAATCAGGGCGTGGCAAAGCGCTTGGGGAGACTGGGTCATGGGCACCTACTGAATTTGGATTGCAACAAGAGCTAGCCAGACCGGCGTGCTGCCGCAAGGGTGTGGCACAAAAAAGGGCCGCGCGGGGCGGCCCTGATTGCTTATTTTTTGCTGAACAGGCGTTTATTTGATGCGCTGACCATTGGCGAGGATCTGACCGTCCTCGGAGACCTTGATTTCCGATGTCAGGGTGTCTTCACCTTCGCCGGGAACGCCAAACATGCCCATCATCATCCGCGCGCCCATGGCATCGCTGTCGCTGACCAGTCCCATTTTGATCAGGTTGTCGATCAGGCCATTGGCCCCTTCCAACTTGATATTGGCGGTGCCATCGGGGGCAGGCATACCATCAAAGGTCACCAGGTCTTCGTTGTTGAAGGTAAAATCACCGGTGCCGGTCAGCTTGGCGCCAGCGGCGGTTACCAGCAGTTGCTTGATGGTGACGGCGTTGAATTCACCCGGTTTTTGAGCGCCACGTTCCATGGCTTTCATCGATTCTGGGTCGAACATGTCAAACAGCAGTTTGCCCTTGCCGGCCAGATCCAGCACAATTGTTGCCGGATCATGTGGCAGGGTGCCGGTGGGATCAACCATGCCCCACAGCATGTCAGGAACCGCAAAATCACGCAGGGTGATGCCAAGGCCAAAATCCTGCTCTTCGTCAGACTGGCTTACTGGCATCAACAGTTTGAAGCCGGCTTCCGCCATGGTGAGTGCCAGCGGGAAGGGGATTTCCGACCCGGAGACATCTACCGAGATATCTTTCTGACCAACGTCATAGGACAAACCGTCCTTGCTCATGGTGACGCCAAAATCGCCGCCCGCAGAGGTGCTTTGCATGTCAAAGCTGTCAGATCCGGTCACCGAAATGGCACTATTGCCGCCGGTATAGGCAATCTTGGCATCAATGCTCAGACCCGCCTTGATCAGGTCAGCCATCTCCGGGCTGTCCAGACCGGATGGAATGGTGCTGACGGCCGTGCCTGTGATGTCGCTCATGCTGCCTGTGATGGTGCCGGCGTCGTCGGAATCCGGGTCTTGGAAGGCGATGTCATAGGCCAGTTTTGCCATCGACTGGGTTTGAGTATAGCTACGCTGACCATCAATCTGCATCACAGTCTTGGCGACCATATCGTTGATCACCACGGAGGCTTTCAGTGCATCCGCAGGCATCTCTTTGCCGTCGCCAATGATTTGGCCCAGTGTCAGGCTGGCCTGACCTATCGCATAGTCATAGGTCATAGCAGAGGTATCACCCGAGACCACCATTGGGCTGCCGTCATGGGAATAGAGGATCTCAGCCGAGAATTTTTCGCCGTCATCTTCCCCGGCAAAGGTCATCGGGAAATCTTTGGGCAGCATCACATTGACTGTGCCATCACCATTCTCGACAAACTGGATCTCGGGCATGGTCACGCCGCCGGTGCCGTCCTGTTCGGGCATCGGCATTGTCATCGAGATATCGCTGACGGTGAGCACATTGCCGGACTGGCTTTCGGTGCCGGTCACGGTGTAGCCCGTGCCTGTCATATAGGCTTTCCAGTCCGACCAGACATCCTGGGCGCTGACGTCAGCAAATGCGCCTTGGGCGGAGATAATCAAAACCGCAGCAGCGCCCGTGCCGCGCGCGAGGGAAACTGTCATAGGATAACCTTTCTGCATATAAGCAAATACAATGGCCCATATGGTCAACTGCATGTCTTTACCCGTCAAGGTGCCAAGGGCTGGACCGTTCCCCCTAAGCAGTTTACCACATTTGGAATTAGAGGACTTGGAGATTTAGCTGATGGATATCAAGGGCAAAACAGTTGTCATCACCGGTGCCAGCCGTGGCATCGGGGCGGATGCGGCGCGCGTTTTTGCGCAGGCAGGTGCCAATCTGGCCTTGCTGGCAAGGAGCACCGATAGTCTGGCAGCCCTCGCTGAGGAGCTCGGCGGAAACACGCTGGCCTTTGCCTGTGATGTCTCTGAACCCGCAGCGGTTGCAGCCGCACTGCAAAAGGTACATGCGGATTTTGGCAGCATTGACGTCTTGATCAACAACGCTGGCATCATCGATCCGATCGCCCGAATCGAAGATGCTGATCCGGCGGCCTGGGGCCAATTGATGGATATCAACATCAAGGGCGTTTTTAACGGCATCCATGCGGCCTTGCCGTTGATGAAATCGGGGAATGGCGGCACCATCATCAATATCGGCTCCGGTGCGGCCTATAGTGCACTGGAAGGCTGGAGCGCCTATTGCACCTCAAAGGCGGGTGTTTTGATGTTGACCAAGGCCCTGCATCTGGAAGAGGCCAGCAACGGTATTCGCGTACTCAGCCTGTCGCCGGGAACCGTGGCCACCGAGATGCAGCGCAAGATCAAGGCAAGTGGGATTAACGCGGTTAGCCAGCTTGACTGGAATGACCATGTGCCAGCGGAATGGCCCGCCAAGACCCTGCTGTGGATGTGCAGCTCGGATGCGGATGAATTTCTCGGCGATGAGGTCTCATTGCGTCTCGACCTGATCCGTCGCCGGGTGGGCCTGCTATGATCAATCTTGATATATCCGAGGCGGGGCTATGGACCGTCACCATTAACCGGCCGGAAAAGGCCAATTCGCTGACCTCAGATATGCTGGAAGAGCTTGTCGAAATCGCGACCCGGGCGCAGGCGGCGCGCGGGTTGATTCTTACCGGCGCTGGCAAGGTCTTTAGCGCAGGTGCCGATCTGGACGAGGCCCGCGCCGGGCTGGCGACCTCCACCGTTTGGGAACGCCTCTCGGCGGCGCTAGCGGCGGTGCCATGTCTCAAGATTGCGGCGCTGAACGGCACCCTGGCGGGGGGCGCCAATGGTATGGCGCTGGCCTGCGATATCCGTCTGGCGGTGCCTGGGGCAAAGGTCTTTTATCCGGTGATGAAGCTCGGCTATCTGCCCCAGCCTTCGGATGCCGGGCGCATGGCTGCGCTGATCGGTCCGGCCCGCACCAAGATGGTTCTGGCTGCTGGACAAAAGATCGAGGCGCCAGAGGCCTGCGCCTGGGGGTTGGTGGATCGGTTGGTCGAGCCAGAGGATCTGATGGCACAGGCGCAGGCCTTGCTGGCGGATTCGCTGGCGGCCAAGCCTGAAATCGCCAAGGGTATCCTAGATATGTGCCAAAGCTAAAGCTCGGAAGCGCGGGCCTCGTCTTTTGTATGGTCCTTCATTAGGTGCGCAGGCAGAGAGCTCTCCTGAAGTCAGGAGGCCAAAAGCGGGAAAGAGGCCGGGATGGATCAGGAACGGGTATGGGATGCGGTGGTGATCGGTGGCGGGCCTGCGGGGCTGATGGCTGCCGGTGAGCTTGCATCCCAGGGCCATAGGGTGCTGCTGGTTGAGGCCAAGCCCTCATTGGGGCGCAAATTCCTGATGGCAGGAAAATCCGGACTGAACCTGACCAAGGATGAGCCCCTGGCGCAGCTGTTGCCACATTTTGGCGCTGCCGCTGCATCCTTGGCGCCGATCATTGCGGCGTTTGACGCTGCCGCCATTCAGGACTGGGCGCGGGGCTTGGGTCAGCCCCTGTTCACAGGCTCCACTGGTCGGGTCTTCCCTGAAAAAATGAAAGCCTCGCCGCTGTTGCGCGCCTGGTTGGGGCAGCTGGATAAACTGGGCGTGACCCAGCAGACCCGCTGGCGCTGGACCGGTTGGCAGGGGGATAATCTGTGTTTTGACACTCCTGACGGGGCGCAGCAGGTCAAAACGCGCTGCACGGTGCTGGCGCTGGGCGGCGCCAGCTGGGCGCGGCTGGGCTCGGACGGGAGCTGGAGCGAAATTCTTGCGGCGCAGGGGGTTGGCCTGGAGCCATTCAAACCGGCCAATACGGGCCTACTGGTCGATTGGTCTGCGCACGTGCAGGGGCAGTACGGCCAGCCAGTGAAAGGCGTGAAATGGCAGGCAGGCAGCAGCGCGTCGCGCGGTGAGGCGGTGATCTCGGCGCGTGGGCTGGAGGGCGGCGGGATCTATACCGTCAGCGCTGCGGTGCGCGATGGCGCGGATCTGAGCGTGGATTTGCTGCCGGATCTATCCGCTGCAGAAATCACCAAGCGCCTGTCGCGCCCCCGTGGCAAAGCCAGCCTGGCCAATCATCTGCGCCGCAGCTTGAAACTGGGGGTGGCCCGCACCGCCCTGTTGCAGGAATTTGGCCGCCCGCTGCCGCAGGATCCAGCCAGTTTGGCGAATCTGATCAAGGCGCTGCCGGTGAACCATGTGGGCCTGCGTCCCATGGATGAGGCAATCTCCACCGCGGGCGGGCTCAGTTGGGCAGAGCTGACGCCGGATCTGATGCTGGCCAAACTCCCCGGTACATTTTGCGCCGGGGAGATGCTGGACTGGGAGGCCCCCACCGGGGGCTATCTGTTGACGGGTTGTTTTGCCACTGGCCGTTGGGCTGGTCAGGGCGCCGCGCGCTATCTCGCCACCCAGTAAAAGGCCTAGTCACAACTGGGTCGGCACAACTGGGCCGGGGCGCTGCTAGGTCTTGGTGAGGGCCGTAACCCGCTGATGCGCCGCCCGCCCACGCATGGCCTTGCCGTAGTCCAGCATCGCTTGGTTATCCACTGGAAACTTGGCGCCAAAGGCCCAGCTCAGGCAATGGGTCAGAACGATATCCGCCAGGGTAAAGTTTTCCCCCATGACAAAGGGGCCTTTGATCAACGGCGCGATTCGGTTGAGGTTGCGATTGAATTCCCACATCAAGCTGGGTTTCACATCTGCCACGCGCTGGTCCTTGGGCAGGGCAAAGCTGTGCCGCGCGGCGGTCCACAACACCGCGTCCAGCTCATCCAGAAACCGCTGGGTCATGGCATCTTGCTGCGCCCGCGCCAGCGTGCCGGCCGGCGCTGTAAGGCTGCCGTGTTTGTCCGCCAGATAGGTGATGATCGCGGTGGAATCGGTCAGCACCGCGTCCCCCTCAATCAGGGCAGGCACCTTGCCCGAGTCCGTTACCTTCAGGATTTCGGGGCTTTGTGGCAGGGCCGGGATCAGCTCATAGGGCTGGCCCAGTTCTTCCAGGGCCCACAGCACCCGAAAGCTGCGTGTCATAGGTGCGCCGACAACTGTATACATGATGGTCTCTCCCTCTTGGACGTTGGCGCCAAGATGAAGCCTGGGGGCGAGAGGTCAAGGCTGGAAAGGACATGTGACGCAGCGCGTACAGCCTTAGCGGGCGCGGCCCAGCATCGACAGCCGGATCAGCGCACGTTCCATCAGCGCCAGGGCCGGCGCGGTTTGCCCGGCTGAGCGCAGCATCAGGTCGGTGTCTGTCAGGATTGTCAGGCCCCGTTGCAACCGATCCGCGCCCCAGTTTTGCGCCTGGCGCAACACCCTGTCGCGGCGCTTGCCATAGAGCGGCGGCCGCAAACGGCCAATACCCTGCGCCGGACCGCCGGGATCGGCGGCAACAGTGTAAAGCGTGCGAAAATGTCGGGTAGCGCCAATACACAGTGTCACAGCATTGGTGCCTTGCGACTGTAATCTACTGATCAAGGGGCCAATTTCGGCGGTGCGCCCCTCGGCCACCACGTTGAGCACATCATCCAAGGCCGCCTCGGTGGACTGTGGCGCCACCGCCTGGATATCCTCCAGTGACAACGGCGCAGTGTCGCCGTGTTTATAAAGCGACAGCTTGTCGATCATCCGGGAGAAATCCCCGGGGCCAATGTCATTGGCAATATCAGTCAGCGCCAGCATGCTGTCATTTGGCACATCGCGGATCTGCGCCGCGCCCAGGATACGCTCAATCTCCGCCCGCGAAGGGGGATCGTCATAGATACCGGTGGCATAGGCATTTGAGTGGCTTTCAAACCCCTTGCGCAGCTTTGAGGTGGCTTTGAGCTGGCCGGCGGTGACGATAATCTGCGCGTCTCCCGGTTGCCATTCTTCGAGTGCGGCCAGGATCGCCGGGGCGGCGGTGTCGTTGGCCTCTTCCACAAAAACTGCGCGGGCGCCGGGGAAAAAGCCGACCGCCTTGACCGCATCCAACAACTGCGCGGGGTCTTTGCGCAGCTCGCTGCCCGGCATCCGGGCAAGGCGCATTTCTTCATCTGCGCCAGGCCCCAGCAGTGCGGCGAGCATCTGCTGGCGCTTTAACGCTACCCGCATGGCATCGGCACCATAGATCAGCAGCCCGGTCTTGGAGGGATCCGGGCGTTGGCAATAGGCGTCGGTGTCACGCGGCGAAAGCTTCATTCGGCGGCTGTGGGGGTCAGATCCGCTGAGGCCAGCAGGCGGGCTGAGATCTGATCCGCCAGAATGCGCATCAGGCGCTTATAGGCGTCGCGCTCCCCGGCAAGGGTTTCAACGGTTGAGCCAGTGGCAGAATAGCCGGTGAAGTTGGTCTCACTGCCGCTGGCCACCACCACCCCATCCGATTTTCGCGTGAGGCTGTAGCCCGCAGCGCCGATGATCGAATAGCGGGTGATCGAGTTGTCAGCTGTGATCGCCTGGCCGTCGGTTCTGGTGGTCAGGGTCAGGTCAAGTTGGTAGGCGCCACTGCTGGCGCGTCCCAGACGCTGTTCCAGATCCCGCACCAGGAAATAGGCATTCTTGTCGCCAGTCGAATCGGGCAGGTCGGGAAAGGTGATATCCACCTCCCCATAGAGCGCATCCCCGGTGCCCCCCGGTACATGCACCGGGGTAAAGCCACAGGCACTGACCACCACAGAGGCGGCCAGCGTTAAGATCAGCAAAGACTGTTTAAGCAACGACATTGACGATACGACCCGGCACCACGATGACCTTTTTCGGGGCGCCGCCATTCAGCGCCTTTTGTACAGCTTCGTGTGCCAGGGCGATTTTTTCAACCTCTGCTTTGTCGAGATCAGCCGCCACGGTGATTTCCCCACGGCGTTTGCCATTGATCTGGATCGGCAGGGTGACGCTGGCCTCGACCAGCATCGCCTCATCCGCCACCGGCCAGGGCGCTGTGGTGACCAGACCGGTCCCACCCTGGTGGGCCCAGATGTCTTCGGCAAGGTGCGGCACCATGGGGGACATCAGCTGCGCCAGCACCATGATGGCCTGTTTCTGTGCCGCTTGCCCCGCCTTGGATTTGGCCAGGGTATTGGTGAAGCCATAGAGCCGCGCGATGGAGGCGTTAAAGCCAAAGCTTTCAATGCCCAGGGTCACGTCGCGGATGGTTTTATGCATCTCACGCAGCAGGTCTTCGTCGCCCTGACCCGCTGTTCCGGGCTCCATCGCGGCAATCTTGTCGCAGAGATTCCAGACCCGGTTGAGGTGCTTGTAGGAGGCCTCGGCGCCGGAGGCGGTCCATTCCACGTCCCGTTCGGGGGGCGAATCGGAGAGGACAAACCAACGCGCAGTGTCGGCGCCGTAGGAGGAGATGATCGACAGCGGATCGACCACGTTGTTTTTGGACTTCGACATCTTGGCCGACGGGATGATTTTCACCTCGGCGCCGCTCTCTTTCAGGAAGGCGCCACCGTCGCGCAACTCCACCTCTTCGGGGTAGTGGTAGACGGGCCGACCATTGGCTCCCGTGCTTTGATAGATCGCATGGGTCACCATGCCCTGGGTGAACAGCGCGTCAAAGGGCTCTTCGCAGCCATCCGGCAGGTGGCCGCAGATCTTCATCGCGCGGGAAAAGAACCGGGCATAAAGCAGGTGCAGAATCGCATGTTCCACGCCGCCGATATACTGATCCACATTCATCCAGTATTCGGCCTCGGGCAGAATGGTGGGTGTTTTGGCATGTGGCGCGGTGAAACGGGAGAAATACCAGGAGGAGTCCACGAAGGTGTCCATGGTATCGGTTTCGCGTCGGGCCGGTTTGCCACAGGCGGGGCAGGCACAATCGCGCCAGCTGGGGTGACGATCCAGCGGGTTGCCCGGCACCGAGAAATCAATCGCCTTGCCGTCTTCGTCATAGGGCAGGGCGATGGGCAGGTTTTCTTTCTTTTCCGGCACCACGCCGCAATCGGCGCAATGCACCACGGGAATCGGGCAGCCCCAATAGCGCTGACGCGACAGGCCCCAGTCGCGCAGGCGGTATTTGGTGACGCCCTCGCCCCAACCGGCCTTTTCGGCGAAATCAACGGTGGTGTTGATGGCTTCTTCGCCGGTGGCCTCGGTGAGACCGGCAAAATGGTCAACCCAGCGGACTTTTTCCGATTTGGCAGGCACCAGGGCCTCGTTTGCAACCGGTGTTGCGTCTTCCAATGTGAAGAAGGCGTTTTTCACCGGCAGATCGTATTTGCGGCAGAAATCCAGGTCGCGCTGGTCATGGGCCGGACAGGCAAAGATGGCGCCGGTGCCGTAGTCCATCAGGATAAAATTGGCGATCCAGACCGGCAGTTCCCAGTCCGGGTTCAGCGGGTGTTTCACCCGAATGCCGGTGTCGTAGCCCAGCTTTTCAGCGGTCTCGATGGCCTCTTCGGTGGTGCCGCCCTTGCGGCATTGTGCAACAAATTCAGCTACTTCAGCGGATTTCGCTTCGAGCTCTTTGGCAATGGGGTGATCGGGCGAAATACCGACAAAGGACGCGCCCATCAGGGTGTCGGGGCGGGTGGTGTAGACGTCAATCGGATCACCGCCATCTGTGCGCTCAAAGCCAAACTGCAGACCGCGGGATTTGCCGATCCAGTTCTCTTGCATCAGGCGCACCTTGGCGGGCCAGTTGTCCAGCCCGTCCAGCGCGCTCAGCAGCTCTTCGGAATAGTCAGAGATCTTGAAGAACCACTGGGTCAGCTCGCGCCGTTCCACCAGCGCGCCGGAACGCCAGCCACGGCCGCCTTCGACCTGTTCGTTGGCCAGAACGGTCATATCAACCGGATCCCAGTTCACCACGGCGTTTTTGCGGTAAACCAACCCCTTGTCGAGGAAATCCAGGAACAGCGCCTGTTGCTGGCCGTAGTAATCTTCGTCACAGGTGGCAAATTCGCGCGACCAGTCGAGCGACAGGCCCAGGGGCTTCATCTGCTCTTTCATCGCGTCGATATTGGCGTAGGTCCAGTCCTTGGGGTGGCCACCGCTGGCCATTGCAGCGTTTTCTGCGGGCATGCCAAAGGCATCCCAGCCCATTGGGTGTAATACGTTATGTCCGGTGGACATCTTGTAGCGCGCCACCACGTCGCCCATGGTGTAGTTGCGCACATGACCCATGTGCAGCTTCCCCGATGGGTAGGGGAACATCTCGAGCACATAGTATTTCTCTTTCCCAGGTATGCGTTTGGCCTCAAAAATACCGGCCTCATCCCAGGCCTTTTGCCATTTTTCTTCGATTTTGGTGGCAGCGTAGCGCGACATCACGACAGGTCCTTTAAGAATGAAAACGCCGGGTGGTGACCCGGCGCATGTAATACTGTTGTTTTGATCTCTGTTCCAGAGCCGTCGTGACGGCCTGTCAGAGGTTCTTGTCAGCGATGCGCAACTGGCGGGCGCGTGACAGGATTGCGTCCTCGACGGCGCGGGTGGTCGATGCGCTGACAGGGCGGCCGCCCTTTGTCTGCAACGAAACATTCAGTGACCGCGCGTCCAGGGCCGGGTCTTTGATGTGAACCGTGGCGCGATAGGAACGGCCGCTGCCAGGAGGGGTGCCATAGCCGGTTACGATGACGCCGGTGAAGGGGTCAACCGATTGCACTGGCAGGAATTCCAGCACATCCAGGGTGGCATTCCACAGGTAGCGGTTCACCTGAACCTTCTGATCCGGCGTGCCGCCGAACAGATCCCAGATCGATGACTTGCTGCTTTGGGCAGTATCAACATCATTGTTGAATTCTTGAGGGGCTGTCCCACGGGGACCGGTTCTGTCAGAGCGCCCGCCACAGGCTGCTAATCCAAGGCACACAACTCCGATAAGAGTTGTCTTTACTATCTTATGCAGTGTCATCGTCACTCCCGGCGCCAGTATCTCGGCGCACTCCTACCGTATCGGCGGGTTGCGGAGCAAGGGGTTTAGCGATCTGCGCCAGCTTCCAGCGAATCGTGTGGGCAGACAGTTATATATGGGGCACAGCCAATTACGGGCAGACTTGTTATCATGGTGCTGCGCGGATTGTTGTTGATGAACGCGCTGCACAGAGAGCAAATCAGGCGGATTCAGAGGGGGAAGAGCCGGGGCAGGCTTAAGACTGTGGCAAAGCTGCACCATCCGAAAGAGCAATGCTGGCTGGCAGTTGGGCCGCTCTTGCCAAAACGGGGGTGAAAAAGCGAAACCCCTTGTCATACCCACACCGGATTCCCCGGTTTGGGCATCAGAATTGAAAACCGAGGGAAAAATCGATGAAAAAGGTTCTCTTCGCGACTACCGCGCTGATCGCCACTGCCGGCATGGCAGCTGCTGACGTCCGTCTGTCCGGTTACGGCCGCTTTGGTCTGGACTACAACTCCGCCAACGAGCGTGTTGCTGGCGTTTCCGAAACCAACATCACCAGCCGTCTGCGTCTGCAGGTCGACATGTCCACCGAATCTGACGGCGGCATTGGCTTCAACGCTCGCGTTCGTATGCAGTCCGAAAGCCGTGACGGCAACCCAGGTCAAAGTGCTCCTGGTGGCGACAATGGCTTCAACGGCGCACGTTTTGGCGTGACCTACGGCGGCCTGGCTGTCAACGTTGGCAACATCATCGGTGCTGTTGAAAACGCACCTGGTCTGTACGTAACTGGCGCTCGTTCCGCCGGCACAGGCATCGACGGCATGGGTTTCCACTCGCTGGTTATCAAATCCCGCACCGGTACCGCCTTCAACTGGGATGCATATTCCTCTGACGGCATGGGCGCAAACGGCCTCGAAGCTCTGTACTCCGTGGGCGGCTTCACTGGCCACGTGTCCTACAGCCAGCAAAACGGCGGCCTCGTTCTGGGTAAAGCTGGCGGCGAAGACCGTACCGGCATCATGCTGACATACTCCTTCTCGGACTACTATGTAACAGCTGCTGCTCAGTCTTCTTCGGTTGCTGCTAACGACATCACCTTTGTTGCTGCTGGCGGTGACTTCGGTGCATTCGGCGCACGTCTGGCCTACGGTTCCACCGACGCGGCTGACTCGGTTACCCTCGAAGGTAACATGGACATCGGCGCTGCTTCCAACATCCTGGTTTGGGTGAACTCCACCGACGTTTCCGGTGTTGTTACCGCAGCTGACACAGCTGACGGCACCTCCTTCGGCATCAACTACCAGTACGACCTGGGTGGCGGCGCTACCTTCGTTGCTGGCTATGTTGACGAAGCAGACGACGACAACCAGTTCCAGGCTGGTGTATACTTCAGCTTCTAAGCTGAACTTACGCTTAGCGTGAATTGGGGGCGGGCTCTTAACAGAGCTCGCCCTTTTCGTTTGGCTCTTAACATTTGCCGCCAAACAGTGTTGTTCTGGCGTCAAAACCGGAGGACGCTAAATGTCGCTGCAAGAAATAAAAACCCGTATCACCGCGGCAGAGGCTGCTGCTGACCGTCCCGCAGGATCGGTGACGCTGATTGCGGTGTCCAAGGTCCAGCCAAATACACGGGTCGCAGCGGTGCTAGACGAAGGTCAGCGCTGCTTTGGTGAAAACCGGGTGCAAGAGGCCCTGGGCAAATGGCCAGATTTTTCCCAGACCTATAGCGGGCTGGATCTGCATCTGATTGGCCCCTTGCAAAGCAACAAGGCGCGTCAGGCGATGGAGCTGTTCAACGCCATTCATACGCTGGATCGCCCAAAGCTGGCCAAAAGTATCGCACGGCTGGCGCAGGAGCTGGGCCACTGCCCGGATCTGTTCATTCAGGTCAATACCGGAGCCGAACCACAAAAGGCAGGCATCCTGCCGGAGGAGGCCGATGGCTTTGTCGCCGAGTGCCGTGGGCTGGATCTACCGGTCAAAGGCCTGATGTGTATCCCGCCGGTAGATGAGGCCGCAGCCGATCATTTCACCCAGCTGGCAGAAATTGCCGCCCGCAATGGGCTGGCGGGGCTGTCCATGGGAATGAGCGGCGATTTCGAGCAGGCCATCGCCCATGGGGCAACCCATGTGCGGGTTGGCTCAGCCATCTTTGGCGCCCGCGCTTATGATACGCAAGCCTGACCGAGCCTAAGCCAGATCTGGGACAATCACCCGGCTGCCCGGCTCTACGCGGGCGGCCAGCCACTGTAGATCGCGCCGATCAAAGGCGATGCAGCCCTCGGTCGGATATCCCGGACGGCGCCATTGGTGGATAAATATGGCAGAGCCCTTGCCGGGGGTGGCATTGGGCCAGTTCCAATCCAGTATCAGCACCAGATCATACAAAGGGTCGGCCCGGCGCAGGTGCTCGTGGCTGAATCCATAAGGCGCTGTGACCAGGGTGTTGTAGTGGCTGTCGTGACTGTCATCCGACCACAGATCACCGGGGCCAATCGGCCGGGCCCAGGCATTTGGTCTGGCCATGCGGTCCGGGCGGTACAGCATCCCGACAATGTGGTGCAGCCCGGTTGGCGTGGCCCCGTCGCCTTCGCGCTTGTTGCGCGAGATGCCGCCCTTGCCGATGCTGCAGGGCAACAGCCGTCCGGCAAAGCGCAGACCGCGCTTGGTCAGCACCAGATCTGCTGCAGAATAGGGCGGTGTGGTGGTCACAACATGTGACCCGATTTGGCGGCCTTGGTGGCCAGATACTGCGCGTTGAAGGCATTTTCGCCAACTTTAAGCGCCACCCGCTCGGTGACCTTGATGCCGGTTTTTTCCATCATCGCGATCTTGTTTGGGTTGTTGGTCAACAGACGCACCTGGGAAAACCCCAGCTCTTTCAGGATGGCAGAGCCAAGGCGGAAATCGCGTTCGTCATCTTCAAAGCCCAGGCGATGGTTGGCTTCCACCGTGTCAAACCCTTGATCCTGCAGGGAATAGGCGCGCATCTTGTTGGCCAGACCAATGCCGCGCCCCTCTTGGTTGAGGTAAAGCAACACGCCGCTGCCCGTCGCCCCCATCTGCGCCAGCGCCGCGTTGAGCTGCGGGCCGCAGTCGCATTTCAGCGATCCCAGAACATCGCCAGTGAAACAGGCCGAATGCAGCCGTGCCAGAACCGGCTGGTGTCGATCGGGCCGACCCACTTCGATGGCGTAGTGTTCTTCGGCGCCATCTTCGGGGCGAAACACATGCAGCCGACC
Source organism: Pseudophaeobacter sp. TrK17 (assembly GCF_042192375.1). Lineage (NCBI taxonomy): Bacteria > Pseudomonadati > Pseudomonadota > Alphaproteobacteria > Rhodobacterales > Roseobacteraceae > Pseudophaeobacter > Pseudophaeobacter sp. TrK17. The sequence continues at coordinate 4,030,089 of NZ_CP071700.1, read as the reverse complement.
AGCCTCGGCCGCCTGCATCGGCAGGCGGGCGGCAGCGACGGCATGCAGCGGCGAGCTTTGGCTCATCAGCGGTTCAGCGGCAGCCTGCGGCAACAGGGTGAGCCCATGGCTGACGGCAAACTGCGCGCCACTCTCCAGCGGCACCAACAATGCAGCGGGCAGCAGCCGCGCCGATTTCACCAGAGCAATGGCCAGACGGTGCAGGGTGGCGGAGCCCTCACGGGCGCTGACCAGGGGGCCTTTCATCGGCGCCTTCAGGTCATCCGCCGGATCTGCCAGCGCCTGGATCCAACCCAGATCTGCTGCGTCTGGCAGGTGGATGCGGGCGGTATCGCCATCATAGGCGCGGGCCTTCAGGGTCTCGGCGCGGCGTGCGGTCAGGGCCAGGGTGACCTCTCCCAGCGCCTGCATTTCGGTCAAGCGGTCCTGTGACAGGCTCTCGGCGGCGATCGCTAGGGCGGCTTGCCCCTCCTCAATCAGGACGACTGGCAGCCCCATGCGCAGATCTACCCGCGCGCGGGCCAAGAGTTCGATCATGGTGGGCATCAGGCTCATGCGGCAAATCCAGCATTGGGTGACATAAATACCGGCCTTTCCTAGGCTCAATTTCAACAGAAGTGAAATAATTCCTTTGCTACGGACACGACGGCGTGAATGTTTTGCAGCATATCTTGTCCTTTGCAGGGGGGAGGCGCATCTGTCAGTCACGCAAACAGGATCTAGAGGCGGGAGACCAGAACCATGGCGCAACTGAAGAAAATTCTACTGGTGGATGATGACGAGGATCTGCGCGAGGCTCTGAGTGAACAGCTGATTATGACCGAGGACTTTGATGTCTTTGAGGCCGAAAATGGCCAAGGCGCCATGGAGCGCGTGAAAGAGGCGCTGTATGATCTGGTGATCCTGGATGTGGGCTTGCCTGACACTGATGGTCGCGAGCTGTGCCGCCTGATGCGCAAGCAAGGCGTCAAGGCGCCGATCCTGATGCTGACAGGCCATGACAGCGATTCAGACACCATTCTGGGACTGGATGCCGGTGCCAATGACTATGTCTCGAAACCTTTCAAATTTCCGGTGCTTCTGGCGCGTATCCGCGCCCAGCTGCGCCAGCATGAACAATCCGAAGATGCGGTTTTTGTGCTTGGGCCCTATACGTTCAAGCCGGCGATGAAGATGTTGCTGACCGAGGATGAGCGCAAGATCCGGCTGACCGAGAAAGAGACCAATATCCTGAAATTCCTCTATCGCTCCACCGATGGGGTGGTGGCGCGGGATGTGCTGCTGCATGAGGTCTGGGGCTATAACGCCGGTGTCACCACGCATACCTTGGAAACCCATATCTATCGGCTGCGCCAAAAGATCGAACCGGATCCCTCCAATGCCCGTATCCTGGTAACGGAATCCGGTGGCTATCGTCTGATCAGCTAGCGCCTGTCTTTTTTCCCTCATCCCGCGCATGTCCGGGTTATGATGTGCACCTCCCTGTTGGACTGGGCCGGGCTTTATGCCCGGCCTTTTTTTGCGGCTTTTGGCTCTGTGCGTCCCCCAGGGGGGCAAACTGGATTTCACAAAAATCCCGTCTCTGCTCTCTTCTCGGGTTAGCAGCACTGTGATAGCGAGTGGCATACCCCTGCCAATCGGAGCATCTACATGGCTTTTTCCCTTGCGACCTGGAACATTAACTCTGTCCGCCTGCGCGAAGAGCTGGTGCAAAAACTTTTGCGCGAGGAAGGCCCGGATGTGCTGTGTCTGCAGGAGTGTAAAAGCCCGGTGGACAAGATCCCGACACAGGGTTTTGCCGATTTGGGCTACCCCTATATGGTTGCACGTGGGCAGAAGGGATATAACGGCGTCGCCATTTTATCGCGCTTGCCCATCGTGGAAGCCGGGGCTGAGGATTTTGCCAATCTCGGCCATGCGCGCCATATCGCGGGGCGGCTTGAAAATGGCGTGACTGTGCATAATTTCTACGTGCCTGCGGGTGGGGACAAACCTGACCGGGAGGTGAATGAGAAATTTGGTCAGAAGCTGGATTACCTGAGCGAGATGCGGGACTGGTTTAAGGCGGAGAAGCCTGAAAAATCCATTCTGGTTGGTGATCTCAATATCGCGCCGCGCGAAGATGACGTCTGGGACCACAAGAAAATGCTGAAGATCGTCAGCCACACGCCGGTGGAGGTGGATCTTCTGGCAGAGGTGCAGGAGGCCGGAGGTTGGGCCGATGTGACCCGCGCAGATATTCCTGAGGGGCTGCTGTATAGCTGGTGGAGCTACCGGGCCAAGGATTGGGACGCGGCTGACAAAGGTCGCCGTTTGGATCACGTCTGGGCCACCGGGGACATTCGTCAGGCAGCGCATTCCAGCCGGGTTCTGCGCGCCGCACGGGGCTGGGAAAAACCCAGTGACCACGCGCCGGTTTTTGCCACCTTTGATCTGTAACGTTCTTGAGGAACGGGGGCTCCCGCCCGTCGTTTGGGCATCACAGATGCCCGCTTCCCGTTGGGCCCGGCGCCGCGCCAGGGCGCGGCGCGGGTGCGCTGTGTTGAGGTCGGACACCAAGCGTCTTAGGCTGGCGAGAAATGACAGTGGGACCAGGGCGGAGAGAACTCCACTCTTGGTTTCTGTGTTCCGGCGCTCCATATAGGGGCCAAGCTTCAAACGGAGAAGATTGAGACAATGGATATTATTGGCGGAGCGGGCACCGCAGCCCCCGCAGGTGATGTGATCAAGGACGTCGGTGAGGCGACCTTTATGCAGGATGTGATCGAGGCCTCGATGCAGGCGCCGGTCATCGTTGATTTCTGGGCGCCCTGGTGTGGTCCTTGCAAGACGCTTGGCCCCGCCTTGGAGGCGGTTGTGACCAAGGCCAAGGGCGCGGTCACCATGGCCAAGGTCAATGTCGATGAAAACCAGCGCCTGGCCCAGGCTTTGTCGCAGCAGGGGTTGCCGCTGCAATCGATCCCAACTGTGGTTGCCTTTGTGGAAGGGCGCCCCATTGATATGTTTCAGGGCAATGTGCCGCCGAGCGAAATCGAAGCCTTTGTCAACAAGGCTATCGAGGCGGGTGGTGGCAGTGCTGACGGTGGCCTGAGCGAAGCCCTGGACGTTGCCGAGCAAATGCTGGCAGATGGTGACGTCGCGGATGCGGCGCAGACCTTTGCAGCAATTATTGGCGAAGATGACAAAAGCGCCGCGGCCTATGGTGGTCTGGCGCGGGCGCATATCGCGCTGGAAGATCTGGACCAGGCCGAAGCGGTTCTGAATGGCGCCCCGGCAGAGATTGCCGATGCTGCCGAGATCGAGGCGGCGCGGGCGCAGATCGAACTGGCGCGACAGGCGGAAAACGCCGGCCCCGTTGCCGAACTGGCAGCCAAAGTTGAGGCCAGCCCAGAGGATCTGGACGCGCGCTTTGAATTGGCGCAGGCCCTACATGCGGCCGGTGATGCCGAGGCGGCGGTGACTGAGCTACTGGAGCTGTTCCGCCGTGATCGTGAGTGGAACGATGGCGCTGCCAAGGCGCAGCTTTTCACTATCTTTGACGCGCTGCAGCCCAATGATCCGGTGGTTTTGAACGGTCGCCGCAAGCTGAGCTCATTGATATTTGCCTAATTGGGTCTCTGCCCTACAGTAATAGCCATGATGCATATCGCAGATCTGCCGGACACTATTGCTGTCTTTCCACTGCCCCGGGCGATTTTATTGCCCCGGGCCCGCCTGCCGTTGCATATCTTTGAACCGCGCTATTTGCAGATGTTCGAAGATGCGCTGAAGACCCCGGAGCGCCTGATTGGCATGATCCAGCCCTGCGCAGGCTCTGGGGATGCTGAGGCGCTGCAGGCCATTGGCTGCGCCGGACGGGTGACGCAGTTCTCCGAGACCGAAGATGGCCGCTATATGGTTACCCTGTCGGGCCTGTCCAGGTTTCGTATTCTGGGTGAAGTCAGCGGCTTTAGCCCCTACCGGCGATGTGACGTCAGCTGGACCGGGTTTGACCGCGATCTTGGCACTGCTGCCGAGACGGATACCGAGTTTGACCGTGCCGGTTTTCTGGCTTTGCTGGAACGGCTCTTTGTGGCCAAGGGGCTGTCAACGGATTGGGATTCTCTGAAAGAGGCCGAAGATGAGCTGCTGATCAACTCCCTGTCGATGTTGTTGGAATTCGAGCCAGAAGACAAACAGGCCTTGCTAGAGGCGCCCTGCCTTGCCACAAGGCGAAAAACCCTGGTGACATTGATCGAGTTTTCCCTAAGGGGCGGCGCAGATGAGGATATCTTGCAATGAGTGATACAAAACCGGTGACCTTTGATCGCCGCATGTTGGAGGCTTTGGTGTGTCCACAAACCCAAGGCACTCTGGAGTATGACGCTGAGGCGCAGGAATTGCTGTCCAGAGCGGCTAATCTGGCCTTTCCAATCCGCAATGGCATTCCGGTTATGTTGGTGGATGAAGCCCGCGCCATTGAGTAGGCCTACAGCAGTTCTTTCCTGTTGTTCTCGGCTAGATCGCTCTGGTCGTTCTGTTCTGGGATGAGTTCTGTCGTTTGAAAACTGCCTTGGTTCAGGCTGTAGCAAACGCGGCTGTTGCATGGTTTAGCAGAAAAAAAGGGGGGGCTCCCGCGCCCGCAGGTGCCCCTTTGGGGCGCCTTGGCGGCCTTGGGCCCGGCGCTGTGCTTACGCACAGCGAGCGCGCAGTTTGGGCCGTTGTGGCTTTGACGATCTATCGGCAGTGGTGCCGGCGGTCAGGGTGGCTTTTAGCTACAGCTGTGAAACCCGCGGCCCCGCGCCTTGCCGTTAGGCAAGGCGCGGGGCCCAACCAGATCGCAACACCGCAGGTGTTGACGCGATGGGCGGGAGCCCCCCCTTGCCGGGGCGGTACGTCAAATGGCTTCACCTTTGAGCAGACGCGGCAAATCGCCGGTCAGCCCGGCAGCCTCGCGCATGAAACCACGTCTCAGACCGGGCAGGTTGTTGACCAGCCCCATCCCCAGATCCCGGCCAAGGCGCAGCAGTGGGTTGTCGTTGGAAAACAATTTGTTGACCATATCCGTGCCAGCGACAAGCGTCGCGGTGTCAAAGCGGCGCCACTGTTGGTAGCGGTCCAGCACCAGCGAGGATCCGGCATCTTCGCCACGCCGCCGGGCCTCGGTCAGCACCTCCGCCAGGGCACCAACATCACGCAGCCCTGCGTTCAATCCCTGCCCGGCAATGGGATGCATGCCATGGGCCGCATCGCCAATCAGCGCCATCCGGGCGCCAGTAAAACTATTGGCGATGGTCAGGTTCAGCGGATAGGTGAAGCGTTTGCCCGCCAGGGAAATCTCGCCGAGGAAATTGCCAAATCGCGGCTTTAGCGCGGTGATATAATCGCTGTCATCCAGCCCCTGGATCGCCTCGGCCATCTCGGTCTTTTCGCTCCAGACTATCGAAGAGCGATTGCCCGGCAGCGGTAAGACCGCCAGTGGGCCGGGTTCCATAAAGAACTGATGGGCAATGCCGTGGTGCGGCTTTTCGTGATCAATGGCGCAGACCAGCGCGGTTTGGCCGTAGTCCCAGCCTGTACGCTTGATCCCGGCGCGCGCGGCGGTGCCGCTTTTGCGCCCATCTGCCCCCACCAGAATGCCGCCGCGCAGGGTGTCACCACTTGCCAAAGTCAAGGTAACGCCGGTCTGGTCCGTGTCTTGGGCCACCACGCGGGCACCGTTGATCAGGGAAATGCGGGGCTCCTCCTCCAGCGCCTTGAGCAAGGCGCGGCGCAGATAGCGATCTTCCAACATATAGCCCATCGGGCCTTCTTCGATCTCGCGGTGATCAAAGTGCACAAAAAACGGCGCCGCCCCTTCGCCGGCATGGCCATCGCTGGCTTTGATTTCCAGCATTGGCTGGGCCTGCTCGGCCACCTGCGGCCAGATGCCGATCTGCGCCAGCAACCGCTGCGAGGCCAGGGCCAGGGCATAGCCGCGGCCGTCAAAGCCTTCATCCTCAAACCCACCGCGCGGCAGGGCGTCGACAACGGTGACGCTATGGCCGGTTTGTGCCAGGGCCAAAGCCAGGGCGGGGCCGTTCAAGCCGCCACCAACGATCAAAATATCGGATGTGTTTTTCATAGCTGGCAATATGCGCCGATTGGCGGAATTGTCCATGGCAGTGGATCAAAAGCAGGCAATTCTCAGCCGCTTTGCGGGCTTGTTTCGTCTCTTCGGGATTGTACCAGTTTGAGCAGAGGGCTACCGTCCTGAAAAATCAAACGGAGGGATGGCAATGCAGGACTGGCTAAAGATGAGCGCCGCAGATCTGGGGCGGGGAATTGCAGCACAAGAGATTGATCCAGTTGCTTTGGCGCAGTGCTATCTGGCGGCCATCGACAGCCATCCGCATCGCGATCGCATTTACAGCACGGTGACCCCTGAGCGCGCTCTGGCTGAGGCCGAGGCCGCAGCCGAGCGGGCGCGGGCGGGGCTGCGCCGCTCCCCGCTTGATGGGGTGCCGATCAGCTGGAAAGACCTGTTTGATTCTGCGGGGGCCGGGACCGAGGCGGGCTCGGCGCTGCTCAAAGGCCGGGTGCCGGATCAGGATGCCCTGGTTCTGGAAGTTGCGACCTCCATGGGGGCTGTGTGCCTGGGAAAAACCCATATGAGCGAGCTTGCCTTTTCCGGGCTGGGGCTCAATCCGGTGACAGCAACGCCGCCCTGTGTCAACGATGAGGCCGCAGTGCCGGGGGGCTCGTCCTCTGGCGCCGCAGCCTCGGTTGCTTTTGACCTGGCGGCAGGGGCCATTGGCTCTGATACCGGGGGGTCGGTGCGCATTCCCTCGGCTTGGAACGATCTGGTGGGCCTGAAAACCACCGCCGGGCGGATTAGCCTCGAAGGGGTGGTGCCGTTGTGCCTGAAGTTTGACACCATCGGCCCGCTGGTGCGCTCGGTTGAGGATGCCGGCCTGTTTTTGGGGTTGCTTGAGGGCACAGCTGGCCCCGATCTGCGTGGCGCGACGGGTCTTGAGGGGCGCCGATTTGCGGATCTGCAAACGATTGCGCAGGATGATCTAGATCCTGTAGTCGCCCAAAGCTACGCGGATGCGCTGCTAAAACTGCAGCAGGCGGGCGCCGAGATTGTGCCGCTGGAAGTGCCCGAACTGGTTGAGCCCATGGGGCTCAGCGCTATTTTGTTCACCACCGAGGCCTATGGGCTGTGGAAAGAGGTGATCGAGGCCAGCCCCGAGGTGATGTTTGACAAGATCCTGGAGCGTTTCCGCTCTGGCGCAGGGTTTTCCGGGCCTGACTACGTTGCCGCCTGGGGGCGGCTGGAACAGGCCCGCATGGCCTGGGATCAGGCCACGGCTGGCTTTGATGGCGTCCTGTCCCCCAGCTGCCCGATTCTGCCGCCCAATCTGGCGCGTTTGGAGCAGGAGGAGGACTACTATGTGCAGGCCAATCTGCTGACCCTGCGCAACACCCGCATAGGCAACCTGATGGGCACCTGCGGGCTGAGCCTGCCTACGGGCACCCCCAGTTGTGGTTTGCAGGTCCTTGGCCAACCCAACTGTGAGGAGGCTTTGCTGCGGGTTGGCATGGGGATCGAAGCTGCCCTGGCAGTTTAACCCCGGGGCAGCCAATCGCCAAAGTCTGGCCGGAATGCCACAAATTTGCCCAAGGCCGCATCCTGCGGCTGGACGCATTGGCTCTTGCTCTGTAATTTGACTGCAAACGGGGCGCGAATGATCCCGAATTCGAGGCACAGCTATGAATTTCCCTGACCGGTTTGCGAACCTGCCAGCCTATGCGTTTCCGCGTCTGCGGGCGCTTTTGGACCATCACGCGCCTGGCGGCGATGTGGTGCATATGACCATTGGCGAGCCGAAACACCAATTTCCCCAGTGGGTGACGGATGTCATCGTTGAAAACGCCGCTGGTTTTAACAGCTATCCGCCCAACGATGGTTCGGATGACCTGCGTGGCGCGATGGCGGGCTGGATTTCCAACCGCTACGGCGTGGCCATGGACCCGGCGACGCAGATCATGGCGCTGAATGGCACCCGCGAGGGGCTGTATAATGCTGCCATGGCGCTGTGTCCTGAGACAAAGAATGGCGAAACACCGGCGATCTTGATCCCGAACCCGTTTTATCAGGTCTATATGGTGGCCAGCCTGTCAGTCGCGGCTGAACCTGTGTTCCTGTCGGCCACGGCTGCGACAGGCCATCTGCCAGATTATGAGAGCCTGCCGGTTGAGCTGCTGCAGCGCACCGCGATTGCCTATATTTGCTCTCCCGCCAACCCCCAGGGCGCGGTGGCGGATCGCGCCTATTGGCAGCGGCTGATCGCCCTGGCCGAAAAACATGATTTCTGTATTTTCGCCGATGAATGCTACAGCGAGATTTACCGCGATACGCCGCCGCTTGGGGCGCTGACCGTGGCGCAGGAAATGGGCGCGGATCCCGAGCGGGTGGTACTGTTCAATTCGCTTTCCAAACGTTCAAACCTGCCGGGGCTGCGGTCGGGGTTGATTGCCAGCGGGCCGGAGAATATCAAACGGATCAAGCAGCTGCGGGCCTATTCCGGGGCACCACTGCCGGGACCGTTGCAGGCTGCCGCGGCAAAGGTCTGGGCGGATGAGGCCCATGTGGTGGAAAACCGGGCGCTTTATGTTGAGAAATACGCCATTGCAGATGAGGTCTTTGCCGGGTTGGAAGGGTACGTCTCTCCCCATGCCGGGTTTTTCCTGTGGCTGCCGGTTGCGGATGGAGAAGACGCCGCGCTGAAGCTGTGGCAGCAGACTGGCGTGCGGGTCTTGCCGGGGGCCTATCTGGCCCAGGGCAGTGGTGACGAAAACCCCGGTAAAGGCTATATCCGGGTGGCGCTGGTGGCCGCGCCTGAGGTGACACGGGAGGCGCTGAGTAAGCTGCGGCGCTGTCTCTACGACGACTGAATGACTGCGATTGTCTGCCGGAGCGGGGGCATCGCCAATACAAAAGACAAACCGATGATCCGATCCTGTGGTACAATTCAGGGCACATCGGCAACAATGAACCGAGGTAGGCATGGCATTTCAAACCCGCAGCAGGGACCCCCTGCTTGACAGTTCGATGCAGGCGGCGATCGAAAAGCGTGGCAAGGAGCTGATTGGAATTTTTCTGATCGCGCTTGGCTTGCTTGTGGCTGCAATGGTTGGTTCCTACACCCCGGATGATCCCAACTGGATGGTCTCTACCGATGCGCCGGTGCAGAATTGGATGGGCCGCCCTGGGGCCTCGATTGCAGCACCGCTGTTCCTGATTGTGGGCTGGGCCGCCTGGAGCCTGGCGCTGACGCCACTGGCCTGGGGGCTGCGTTTTTTGTTCCACAGTGGCGAAGAGCGCGTGCTTGGCCGGATGATCTTTGCGCCGGTTTTGTTGGCGGTGGCCTCGATCTATGCGGCGACGCTGGTGCCGGACGCCGATTGGAAAACCACCCATAGCTTTGGGCTGGGTGGGCTGTTTGGCGATACCGTGATGGGGGCCTTGCTGACGCTTTTGCCGGTGAGTTCGCATTTTGCGGTGAAATTGATGTCGCTGCTGATGGCCATTGGCATGTTGTCCCTTGGCGCCTTTGTGGCTGGGTTCAGCCGCGAGGAGATCAACCGCGCCGGCCGCTATCTGACCTTGGGCTTTGTGCTGATCTACGGTGGCATTGCCAGCCTGCTGGGGCGCGGCGCTACCAGCGGTTTTCGGGCTGCGATGACCCTGCGCGAACAGCGGCGTGCCGCCAAATTGCAGGCCGAAGAAGAGGCCTGGATCGCCGAGGACACTGACGCGCAGATGTTTGAGAGCTATCCCCAGGGCGGTGATGCTGAGGCGGGGATCGGTGACGATGATTTTGTGGTGGAAAAACCCGAAAAAACCAGCCTGTTTTCCCGTGTGCCAGGGCTGATGCGCCGGTCTGACCCCGACGATATCCCAGATCAGATGCCGGAACCTGAGCTGGTTGAGAATGCACAATCTGGGGAATCCCTGCTGTCGGGCGACGCGCGTATTTCGGAAAAGATCGCCAGCGCGGTGCGCATTCGCCGCGCGGCCACCCAGGCAGCTGCGAGCAATGACGCAGATCTGCCCCTGACCAAGGGGCGCGGCAAGCGGGCGGAGCCTTTGCTGTTCAATCCCAATGCTGCCACGAATGGCCTGCCCCCCGAGCCGCCGTTGACCGCAACCCACGCCATTCCCGCAGCACCGGGCGCTACAGCATCGATGGCGGCATTTGTGCCCTCTGCCCCAGAGCTGCAGGCGGAACAGGGCTATGACGCGACACCTGTTGAAACCGGATCTGCAGATACCGGACCTGAGTACGCAGAGCCCACAGCAGACCATGCCGAAGCTGAGACAGCGCCAATGGAGCCAAGCGCGGTGATGGGGATGCCCTCTGAATTGGCGCCGGACCGAGTTGTTTCAGAAGAACTGCCCGCAGGCCGGGTCATCAACCGTGAATTTGGCGCGCCCGCAAACCCCGCTGCGGCACAGCAGGCACCAGAGCCGGTGGAATATGACATTCCCGTTGCCACCCCGCGCAAGGCGGTGGTCGAGCAGCCGCAGCGCAAGCCGGTCCAGCCTTCGACCCGGGCCAAGGCCGAGGCGCAGCCTGGTCTGGCCTTTGAAGACAGTGCATCGGACTTTGAACTGCCGCCGCTGTCGTTGCTCAGCCATCCCAGTGGGGTCGAACGGCACCATCTGAGCGATGAAGCCCTGGAAGAAAATGCCCGGATGCTGGAAGTGGTTCTGGATGACTACGGCGTCAAAGGTGAGATCGTCTCGGTGCGCCCCGGTCCTGTTGTCACCATGTATGAGCTGGAACCCGCGCCGGGTCTCAAGGCGTCGCGTGTGATTGGTCTGTCCGATGATATCGCGCGATCCATGTCGGCGCTGTCGGCGCGGGTGTCTACCGTGCCTGGGCGCACTGTCATCGGCATTGAGCTGCCCAATGAAAAGCGCGAGATGGTGAACTTCCGCGAAATCCTGTCGAGCCGTGATTATGGCGATGGCACGCAGAACCTGCCGCTGGCGCTGGGCAAGGATATTGGCGGCTCCTCGATGGTGGCCGATCTGGCTAAGATGCCCCACTTGCTGATCGCGGGGACCACCGGCTCTGGTAAATCGGTGGCGATCAACACCATGATCCTGTCGCTGCTGTATAAGCTGTCACCGGATGAATGCCGCCTGATCATGATCGACCCCAAGATGCTGGAACTGTCTGTCTATGATGGCATTCCCCATCTTTTGTCGCCGGTTGTGACCGATCCCAAAAAGGCGGTTGTTGCCCTGAAATGGGTGGTGGGTGAGATGGAAGATCGCTACCGCAAGATGTCCAAGATGGGCGTGCGCAACATCGCCGGCTACAATGGCCGCGTAAAAGAAGCCCTGGAAAAGGGCGAAATGTTCAGCCGCACCGTGCAGACCGGGTTTGACGATGACACCGGCGAACCCGTGTTCGAGACCGATGAATTCGCCCCCGAAGCGCTGCCCTATATCGTGGTCATCGTCGATGAGATGGCGGATCTGATGATGGTTGCCGGCAAAGAGATCGAGGCCTGCATTCAGCGTCTGGCGCAGATGGCGCGGGCCTCTGGTATCCACCTGATCATGGCCACCCAGCGCCCGTCGGTGGATGTGATCACCGGCACCATCAAGGCCAACTTCCCCACCCGGATTTCTTTCCAGGTGACCTCGAAAATCGATAGCCGTACGATCCTGGGCGAGATGGGCGCCGAGCAGCTGTTGGGCATGGGCGACATGCTTTATATGGCGGGCGGCGCCAAAATCACCCGCTGCCATGGGCCCTTTGTGTCGGATGAAGAGGTCGAAGAGGTGGTGAACCACCTGAAACAGTTTGGCCCGCCGGAGTATATGGGCGGTGTGGTCGAGGGGCCGGATGATGACAAGGCCGAAAACATCGACGCGGTTCTGGGGCTGAATACCGGTGGCAACACCACCGGCGAGGATGCGCTTTATGATTCCGCAGTGCAGATCGTGATCAAGGACCGCAAATGTTCGACCTCCTATATTCAGCGCAAGCTGGCTATTGGCTATAACAAAGCCGCGCGCCTGGTGGAGCAGATGGAGGACGAGGGGCTGGTCTCTCCGGCCAACCACGTGGGCAAACGGGAAATCCTGGTGCCGGAGCAGTAAGCCTGGGTGAAAATCGGCTTTCCCAATCAAGAAACCGCGAGGTCGGCCCGCAAGCGGGGCGGCCTCTTTTTTTTCCGCTCCAAGGATTATCTAACGCATATGAAAAAACTTCTTTGTATCTTGGCGCTGGGCGTCACAGCGTCGCTGTCCGGGACCTTGGCCTGGGCTGACGAAAAGCTGAGCCTGGATGAGATTTCCGGCTATCTGAACGAGATGAAGACCGCCACGGCGAGCTTTACCCAGATCAATGATGATGGGTCGCTGACCACCGGCAAGCTCTATCTGCACCGTCCGGGCCGGATGCGGTTTGAATATGATGGGACCGATGGTGGCACAGTTGTGGCCGGCGCAGGCGCGGTGCGCATTCACGACCCCAAATCCAATCAACCGCCCGAAACCTTCCCACTTCGCCGCACTCCGCTGTCGATTATCCTGGCCAAGCGGGTCAATCTGGATCAGGCTAATATGGTTGTCGGCCACGGCTTTGACGGCACCTCGACTGTGGTACAGGCGCAGGACCCGGAAAACCCGGACTACGGCAGTCTGGAGCTGATGTTCACGGATGCGCCGGTGGAGCTGCGCAAATGGGTGGTGCATGACGGGGCCGGGGGCAAGACCACCGTGATCCTTGGTGCGCTGGAAACCGGGATGCGCCTGCCCTCAACCCTGTTCAGCGCCGGTGGCGGTGGCAATTCACCCTAGAAACGCCAAAGACCGGCCAGGTGAGGCAGAGTGGATATTGCCTTGCGGCGGAAATTCTACATGGGGTCTGCCGAGCTCTCTTTAGATCGCCTTAAGTGTTTGATTTATCTCTCTGACGGAGGAAAAAATGTCATTTGAAGCTTGGCTGGCATTTACGTTGATATCTGCTGCAAACATCATAACACCAGGTCCTGCGATCTTGAATACGATCCGACGGGCCGCGCAACTTGGCTTCAAACAATGCCTGCCGACGATTGCTGCAAACGCGGCCGGTCTCGCTGTCGCGGGTTTTGCATGTGCGTTCGGCGTCGCCGCATTTGTTCTTGCCTCTGAATGGCTGTGGTTCCTGTTTCGCTGGGCGGGGGTTCTCTATCTTGCCTATTTGGGGCTGCGCCTGATTTTTGTCCGCGAAACGCTTGACCTTGGCCAGTCAGCATCCGCGCCACCATCCGTATCGACCCGGACATTGTTTCTGGAGGCGTTCACTCTGGCCGTGTCCAATCCCAAGGCCGTTCTTTTTTATGTGGCGATCTTTCCGCAGGTCATTCAGCCGGACGCGCCAGCCGGGCCGCAGGCGCTGGTGCTGGTGTCCACATATTGTGCGATATCCCTCGCCTCGCTGACGACCTATGCGGCACTAGCGGGGGTGTTGCGGGAACGCTTTCTGACACAGTCCAGATACCGAGGGTTTCGGATTTTGTCCGGGATGCTGCTTCTGGGGTTTGCCGGAAAGCTGGCAAAAGAAGTTCGCTAGGTCTCAGGCGCCGAGCTGCCGTTCTAAGCAGTGCGGAGAACGACAGCCTGGTGTGTGTGACCTAGATCAGCGGGCGCGACGGCAGGTGGCAAGCTGGGCCTGGTACATCTGCGAGCGGGCTTCGACCTTGCTGGCGACCCGCAGCAGCCAGCTTTTTGCTTTGTAGGTTCCGCGTGCATAGCCGGTGTGACCGTCGTGATAGGCCAGGTACTGGTTGCGCGCGTCATAAAGCGGGATGCTGTTCTTCTCGAGGCTTTTGTTCATATACCAGCCCATAAAATCGGTGGCATCCTCGATCCGGTCACGTTTTGCGCGGCGCCGTCCGGTGTCGCGTTTGTAATCCTCCCAGGTGCCGTCCAAAGCCTGGCCATAGCCATAGGCGCTGGATTGCCGCCCCATGGGGATCACCCCCAGCAGGTATTTATGGGGGGTGCGGGCATTACCACGGAACGCGCTTTCCTGATGGATGGTGGCCATTTGCACATGGATGGGCACGCCCCAGCGGCGCTCGGTGGCGCGAAAGGCGTGCAGGTATTTGGGCCGCTCCTTGATGATGGCGCACGCGTTTTCCAGATTGCGGGGTGGGGTATTGGGACCACCTCCGCAGGATGCGACAACCAGAAGAAGGGCGAGTACGACGATGATTCTGCTCATTGCCTCTGCCTATTCGTTATATTTTTTTGTCATTCTAGCCTGTTTGGCCATCCGTGAAAATCACAAATCAATCAAAAGTGACAGCACCAGCGGCAGGGCCGCAATCGCCATCAGGGTCGAGACCACCACCAGCCCGGCAACCGCTTCTGCATCAGCACCGAATTTTTCAGCCAGCAGATAGGAGGTGACGGCGACGGGGGTGGCCAGTTGCAGGACCAACACGCCAAAGGCGATCTGATCCAGGCCAAAGGTCCACCCCACCCCCCAGCCAATGGCGACACTGGCGATGAGCTTGGCAAGAGACAGCAAAACCGCCAGCCCAGTTTTGCCCGGCGTCAACCGGGCGATGGCCACGCCCAGTGTGATCAGCATCAAGGGGATGGCCATTTGGCCAATGAGATCCAGCGCATTGGTCAAGAATTTGGGGGTCTGCCAGTCTTGCCACAAAAACAGCGCGCCCAGCAAAGTGGCCCAAACCATTGGTTCGCGCAGGGCCTTGGCGCCGCCGCCCTTGCCCGCCACCAAGGACAGGCCGAGGGTAAAGGACAACACCGCCGATACGGCCAACATGACCACCGCATAGCCAAGGCCCGCCTCGCCAAATGCAAACAGGGCCAAGGGGATGCCAAGATTGCCGGTATTGCCAAAAATGAAAGGTGCCAGATAGGTTTGTCGGTTCAGGCGTCCCGTTTTGATCAGCACCGAACCCACCAGGGCGAGCAAAACATGGCCCAAAATGGCAGCGATAACAAAGACCCCAAGCGCAGACTTGTCGAGCTCGGTTTTCATCAAGGCAGTGAAGATGAGTGCCGGGACCGCAAGGGTCATCGCCAGGCGGGTGACAAACTGAATGCGGTATTCAAATCCCAGTTTCACCCAGGCAAAACCGACACCCGCGAGCAGGAAAACGGGGGCGGTAATTTCAAGCACTGTTAAGGCCAGGTTCACAGACTGTTTCCTCGAAAATTTGTCTCAAGAGTTGGACATCTGCCAGTGTTTCACGTTAGTAACAAGTCACGGAGACAGTCTGCCAATGCTAAGAACACGTGCAAAATATAATCTGGGACAGGTTGTCCGTCATCGAAAACACCCGTTTCGCGGTGTGGTCTTTGACGTCGATCCAGAGTTCGAGAACACGGAAGAGTGGTATGAAGCCATTCCCGAAGACAGCCGTCCGGTGCGGGATCAGCCGTTCTACCATCTGCTGGCAGAGAATGATCAGACCTACTATGTGGCCTATGTCTCTGAGCAGAATCTGGTTGCGGATTATTCCGGTGAGCCAATCAGCCACCCGGACTTGCCAGAGATGTTTGATCAGTTTGATGGGGCGGCCTACGCCTTGCAGTATCAGCTCAACTGAACGCCCCGGATCGACCATCCGCTTTTCTGTCACTCGTTTTGAAACCTGGCTCCGGCTGTGGTCCCCCCTCTTCTCGGGCGGGTTCTGATACAGGTCGCGCTAGGCCGACCTGACAGGTGTTTTGCTGGGCTTCTGACTGGCAATTTCACGACTGGCAATTGCACGGGTGTTTTACCCGCACCGACCCCCAGGTCTGGCGCGGGTGCGCGTTTTTCAATACGTCTTGGTCAACTGCCCGCTGGCCTCAATAGCCGAGGGCGCAGCCATCCTTGCGCGGGTCGCTGCCGCCTTCCAACAGCCCATCAGGGTGGATCTTGATCGCCTGAGCGCCGCCAATGGCGGTGTCCGGGATTTCAACCTTATGACCCAGATCGCTCAGGTCTTGCCGCGTTTGATCGCTGTAGCCCTGTTCAACTTTGAGAACGCCGTTATCGGAGAAGCTGCGGGGGGCATCAATTGCGGTCTGCGCATCCATGCCAAAGTCCTGCAGGTTGGATACAAACCGGGCATGGCCATTGGGCTGATAGGCCCCACCCATCACCCCAAAGGGCATCATCACCCGTCCCTGATGCCGGAGCATGCCTGGGATGATTGTGTGCATTGGGCGCTTGCCACCTGCCAATTCGTTTGGGTGCCCCTGCTGAAGGGTAAAGCCGGCGCCCCGGTTTTGCAGCAGGATGCCGAATTTCTCAGAGGCAAAGCCCGAGCCAAAGCCATGAAAGATCGAGTAGATCAGCGAGACTGACATGCGATCTTTGTCTACCACGGTGATATAGATGGTGTCTTTGTGGATGGCTTCGGTAAGCGGAGCGGCAGCCGCCATGGCGCGCTTTGGGTCAATAAGCGCAGCAAGCCGGCTGGCTGTTTCGGGCGATAGCATATGGTCGAGCCGCTGCATATGCGCCGGGTCAGCCAGAAACCGGTTGCGCGCATCATAGGCCAGCTTGGCGGCTTCGGCCTCGATATGGGCGCGTTGGGCGCCCAGAGGGTCCAGGGCTGCGATGTCAAAATGTGAGAGGATATTGAGCATCAGCAAGGCGGTCGCCCCCTGACCGTTGGGGGGATGCTCAACCAGATCAACGCCTTTGTAGTTGGCCGAAACGGGGGTGACGCGGTCGCAGGCGGCGGCGGAAAAATCTGCCACCTGGTGGGTGCCTCCCGCGGCCTGAAGTGTCGCAACCATGTCTTCGGCGATTTCACCGGTGTAAAAGGCATCGCGGCCATCGCGCGCGATGCGGCGCAGGACTTCGGCCTGGCCGGGGGCACGAAAGATCTGGCCAACCTTCGGAGCCTTGCCATCAAAGAGGTAGGCCTCGCGGGCCGTGCCCTGCAGGGTGGCGGCATCATTTGCCCAGTCAAAGGCAACACGTGGCGCCACCGGGACGCCAGTTTCTGCATACTGAATGGCGGGGGCAAGCAGGGCATCCAGGCCAAGCTTGCCTTCGGTTTCCGCGAGATGGCAGAAGGTCTCGATCGCGGTGGGAATGGTGACGGCATCGGCGCTTTGCAACGGGACGCTGGTCAGGCCCTGATCCCGCAGTGCCTGGGCCGTGGCACCTGCCGGCGCCCGCCCCGAACCATTCACCGCCTGAATTTCATCGCTGTCGCTGCGCGAAAAGAGCACAAAGCAATCGCCGCCAATCCCGGTCATTTGTGGCTCGCATATGCCGAGAAGAACGGCCCCGGCAATGGCGGCATCCATGGCGTTTCCGCCGCGTTTCAACACATCAATAGCAGCGCCAGTTGCCAGCGGGTGCGAGGTTGCACAGAGACCGTTCTGGGCAAAGACGGCAGAACGTCCGGGAGATTGAAAGTTGCGCATTGACCACTCCTGTTAGGCTGCCCGGCAAAGTAGTGACCCTGATTGAAATGACAATGAGATTTTGTGATTCCGCCGGGTGATACGCAGCCCTGCGTGGGCGCAATCTGGCACGTCTGGACTAAGGGGGAGGATTGTCCCTGGCGTCGTACGATCGGTGGGGGCTTGGATGTCCGACGCCAGGAGAAGCTATGTCAGCTACGGGTTAATCAATGCCTGAGACCTGGGGCGAGAGTGGGTCGGAAATGTGGTGCTTTTGCGGCGCAGGTTCGCCCCGTGCCCCGCTCTTGTGTGATCCAATGATCTGAGCTGAGGCTTGCTTGTATGGCTCATCAGCTAATTTTGTTTGGCCTGCATATCAAAAAACAGCGATAACTGGTTGCTGTCGGCCTGTCTTTCGTAGTGCAGGCGACAGGTTAGCGCACGAATAAGATGCCAGCCAAATCCCCCCTCCGGCAGCGTCTCCATGGGGCCGCTGATATCAGCGGGCAGGCCGACTGGCAGCTCGCCGTTGGGCAGCGGAGGGCCGGTGTCACTGATGCAAATTTTCAGTTCGTCCGGCGACAGATCGCATTGGATATAGATTTCGCCGTCTGAGAGGTCAGAATAGGCGTGCTCTACGATGTTGTTGACAGCTTCTGCCAGGGCTATTTGCACATCTCCGGCCCGGTTCACCGGCAGATCAATATCGCGCAGTTGTTGCATCACCGCCGAGATACAGGATCTGGCGCCTTGTTCGGTTGCTTTGAACGAACATGCAAAAGTCTCAGCCATTCATTTCTCGCTTCCCGCCCCTATGCGGTCGGTTGGACAGAACTCAGGTGTTATTTGCACTGACAGCGTCATTCAAAGAGGCGTAGAGATTGAAAATTGTATCCATGCGGGTCAGGCGAAATACTTTTTCTACCATTGGTGTGGGCCCAGCCAGGTCCAGACGGCGGTCGCGCCCCAATTGCTTCATGGCGGCGACAATGGCGCCCAATCCGCTGGAGTCGATGAACTGTACCAGTGACAGGTCCAGAATGACGCGGTCGGGTCCGCTTTCGGTCTCTGACCGCATGTCTTCTTTGAATTGAATTGCCATGGCTGCATCGATGCGATCCGCATTTACAGTCACAATTTGTGCACCATTGGCCTCTGTACTTGTCAGGCTCATAGTGATCCCCCAGGAAAGTTGTCTCAACGTATTTATACCAGTCTAGACCTCAATCCTTAGCATTCAGTATGTTTATTGGCGACGATTGGAGGAATATCTGATGAAAAATGTTGTGATTGCCGGCGCGGCGCGCACCCCTATGGGTGGATTTCAGGGGGTCTTTGAAGCCCTGCCCGCATCTGAGCTGGGCGGGGTCGCCATCAAGGCGGCGCTGGAAGGGGCCGGCGCCAAGACCGTTGATGAGGTGCTGATGGGCTGCGTTTTGCCAGCAGGACAGGGCCAGGCGCCCGCACGGCAGGCAGGTTTTGCCGCCGGGCTTGGTGAAGAGGTTCCGGCAACCACGCTCAACAAGATGTGTGGCTCGGGCATGAAGGCGGCAATGATCGCCTATGACCAGATCGCCCTGGGACAAACTGACACGGTTGTTGCTGGCGGTATGGAGAGCATGACAAATGCGCCCTATTTGCTGCCAAATCAGCGTAGTGGCGCGCGAATCGGGCATGGCCAGGTCATTGACCACATGTTCCTGGATGGGCTGGAGGACGCCTACGACAAAGGCCGCCTGATGGGCACCTTTGCCGAGGACTGCGCCGAACATTACCAGTTCACCCGTGAAGCACAGGATGACTATGCGCTGAAGTCGCTCTCCAATGCTTTGGCTGCGCAAGAAAGCGGAGCTTTTGAGGGTGAAATTGCCAGTGTTACGATGAAAACGCGGAAAGGCGAAACCACCAGCGCAGCTGATGAACAGCCCGGCAATGCCCGTCCCGAAAAGATCCCAACACTGAAACCGGCCTTTCGCAAGGACGGCACCGTGACTGCGGCCAATGCTTCGTCGATTTCCGATGGGGCGGCGGCTCTGGTTTTGGCCTCAGAAGAGGCGGCAACCACCCAGGGCCTCACCGTGCGAGCCCGCGTTCTGGGCCACGCCAGCCATGCTCAGGCGCCGGGCTGGTTCACCACCGCGCCGGTTCCCGCTGCCAAAAAACTGCTCGATTCAATTGGCTGGACCGTAGAGGATGTCGATCTCTGGGAAGTGAACGAAGCCTTCGCCGTGGTTCCCATGGCCTTTATGCATGAAATGGGCATCAGCCGTGACAAGGTGAATGTGAACGGCGGCGCCTGTGCGTTGGGCCATCCCATTGGCGCATCGGGCGCGCGCATCATTGTGACGCTTCTGAATGCTTTGGAAAAGCGTGGGTTGAAACGCGGCGTTGCGGCGATTTGCATTGGCGGTGGCGAAGGTACGGCCATTGCCATCGAAGTGGTCTGATTGCCATTTGGACAAAAATATCCTCGGGGATGAATTGACCCGGAGGGGCAAGAGGGGGCAGAAGAGCCCCCTCTTTTGCTTTTAAAGGACAGTGACATGGCTGTGGATTACAATACCTTGTCCAAGACACTTGCCTCTCTGACCGAGGGTGAGGATGACACTGTGGCGCTGATGGCCACTGTTGCCTGCGAATTGCATCACAGCGATGATCGATTTGACTGGACCGGGTTTTACCGCGTTGTCGCGCCTGATCTATTGAAGATCGGCCCCTATCAGGGCGGCCATGGCTGTTTGCAAATCCCGTTTTCGCGCGGTGTTTGCGGTGCGGCGGCGCGCAGTGGGGAGGCGCAGCTGGTGGCGGATGTCGACGCTTTCCCCGGGCATATCGCCTGCGCCTCTTCTACCCGGTCTGAGTTGGTGCTGCCGGTGTGGAATGCGGCAGAGCAGTTGATTGCGGTTTTGGATATCGATAGCGACCAGGCAAATGCCTTTACCCTGGACGACCAGCAGCAATTAGCTGCGATTTTACAGCAGGTATTTGCCAGGGCTTGAGGGAGGCACCCGCAAGAGGGGCTTTGCCCCTCGGCCTGCGGCCTCACCCCAAGGTATTTTTGGAAAGATGAAAGCCGAAAGGGCGCGCGCCTGTTCGCGCCGTCTTTTGGCGCCCATTGCTACGACGGGGCTGCGAGGGATGTGAAAAAAGGTTTGAAAATTTCACCAGATCGGCACATAGTGAAAAAATAGGTGAAAATTTCACAAGCATTTTGCAGACGGAGATCTCAGCCGTGACCAGTCAAGCCCCGCAACCGGCCACTTTGGGTGCAGATATTCGAGCCCTGCGCAAGGCGCGCGGGCTGACGTTGACTGATATCGCGGGAAGACTGGATAAATCTGTTGGTTGGCTGAGCCAGGTGGAGCGGGATCTGTCAGAACCTTCGATTTCAGATCTGCGGCAACTTGCCAGTTGTCTATGCGTGCCAATGTCGATGCTTTTTGCCCATACGGACGCCCCGGCAAATGAACATGGCTATATTGTTCGGGCGGGATCACGGCGGCCCATGGGCTCGGGTGAGGAGGGGCTGATCGAAGAGCTGCTTTCGCCTGATCTGACCGATGATTTTGAAATGGTGCATTCTACGTTTCGGCCCCATTCCAAGATGCAGAAACCGGCAGACCGTCCGACCCAAGAGGTGGGCTATATGATCTCGGGTCGGCTGGACCTTTTGATTGACCAAAAGCCCTTTACGGTTGGGCCTGGCGATAGCTTTCGCATCAAACATCAGCCCTACCAATGGGCCAACCCCTACGATGAGCCAGCCATTGCGGTCTGGGTTATCGCGCCGCCGGTCTACTGAGCGATGAGTTTTGAGGCCTGGACCATATTTGTAGTGTTCTGGGTGGTCTTTGTGACCACTCCGGGGCCAAATGCGGTGAATTGTATCAGCAATGGTATGAGTTTGCGCTTTTCCAAGGCGATGCTTGGGGTCCTGGCGATCCTGACACAGGCGGTGTTGTTTCTGGTGCTCTCGGCACTGGGAGTGACGGCCCTGATTGCCGCGTCGCCAACCGGATTTTTTGTCGCCAAACTCGTAGGCGCGGCATTTTTGATCTTTTTGGGGCTGCGCAACTGGCGCAATGCCAGCACGCCCACCCCAGCGGTGGAGCGGCCTGCGCGCCATGTCTATCTGCATGCCCTGGCGGTGGCGGTGATCAACCCCAAAAGCGTCGCTGGCTATCTTGCGGCCTTTTCCCAATTTGTGCAGCCGGATGTGCCGATCTGGCAGCAGATGGGGGTGATCATGCCCACAGCGCTGGTGCTGACCACGCTCAGCTATACTGGCTTTACCCTGCTGGGGATGATGATGGGCAAGGCGGCGCTGAAGGCGGTGTTCAACATCTGGATCCGCCGGGGGCTGGCCCTGTGTTTTATTATCTACGGCGTGCTTCTGGGCGCTAGCAGTATGCCGCAAGCGGAGGTGATGCGATGACGGATCATGTGACCAGGGGATCCTGCCTGTGCGGCGATATCCGGTTTGAGACTGCGGCGGAGCCACAGGGGGCCTCGATGTGCCATTGCGGCCAGTGTCGCAAGCAATCTGGCGGCATATGGTCTTCGGCCTATGTGAAGGACAGCGCGCTGACCATTTCTGGCCCCGTGCGCTGGTTTGAGGCCAGCCCACAGGCCAAACGGGGCTTTTGTGGGCGCTGTGGGTCCTCCTTGTTCTGGAAGGCCCATGACGAGGACACCACAAGTTTTGCCCTTGGCGCTGTTGAGGCGCCCACGGGGCTGAGGATCGAGAAACATATCTTTGTGCGTGACAAGGGCGATTTCTATGAGATCGCCGATGGTGTTTTGCAAAAAGACTAAGGCCGGGGAGCAAACATGTCTGATTTTCCAACCAAGGCCCGTGTGGTCATTATCGGCGGCGGCGTGATTGGCGCCTCTGGTCTTTATCATCTGGCCAAGAAGGGCTGGAGCGATTGCGTGCTTTTGGAAAAGAACGAGCTGACGGCGGGCTCTACCTGGCATGCGGCGGGCAATGTGCCGACCTTTTCGACCTCCTGGTCGATCATGAACATGCAGCGCTATTCGACTGAGCTTTATGCCCGCCTGGGAGATGAGGTCGATTATCCGATGAACTATCACCAGACCGGGTCGATCCGTCTGGCGCATTCCAAGGAGCGGATGCAGGAGTTTGAGCGCGCCTGTTCCATGGGCCGTTATCAGGGCATCGAGATGGAGATCTGGACGCCCGAGCAGGCCAAAGAGCACTATCCATTCCTGGAAACCCATGACCTGGAAGGGGTGCTGTGGGATCCAAGTGATGGCGACATCGACCCGGCGCAGGTGACCCAGGCCCTGGCCAAAGGCGCGCGCGACATGGGGGCCAAGATCATTCGCTTTTGTCCCGCCACTGGCGTCACCCAGAAGGCAGACAAGACCTGGATCGTTCATACGGATAAGGGCGATATCGAATGTGACTATGTGGTCAATGCTGCGGGGTATTACGCCCAGCGCGTCGGTGAATTCTTCAAACCCTATGGTGGGCGCACAGTGCCGATGATGGTGATGTCGCACCAGTATCTGTTGACCGAGCAGATTGATGAGGTAGAGGCCCATGTCAAACAGACCGGTAAGAAACTACCGCTGATCCGCGATGTGGATGTGTCTTACTATCTGCGCCAGGAGAAGAACGGCTATAACCTCGGCCCCTATGAGCCCAACTGCCGGGGTCACTGGATGACGGATGATGACCAGATGCCGGAGGATTTCTCCTTCCAGCTTTGGCAGGATGATCTGGACCGGATCGAGGATATCGTTACCGATGCCATGGCGCGGGTGCCGTTGATGGCAACCTCCGGGGTCTCCAGCGTTATCAATGGCCCGATCCCCTATGCGCCCGATGGCCTGCCGCTGCTTGGCCCAATGCCCGGTGTCGACAACGCCTTTGAGGCCTGCGTCTTTACCTTTGGCATCGCCCAGGGCGGCGGTGCCGGCAAGGTTCTGGCGGAATGGATTGTCGATGGTCAAACCGAATGGGACATGTGGTCGGTCGATCCGCGCCGTTACACCGATTATACCGATCAGGACTATTGCGACCAGAAAGGCATGGAAGTTTACGGCAACGAATATGCCATGCACTTCCCGCACCACGAATGGCCTGCTGCGCGGGACAAAAAGGTCAGCCAGGTGCATGGGCACCTCAGGCAACTGGGCGGACAAATGGGCGCCTACAACGGTTGGGAACGGGCCAATTGGTTTGCCAAAGACGGGGATGATACCTCTGAGGCCGCCACCCATACCTGGGGTCGCTCCGGCCCCTGGCAGCAGCGCATCAAGGAAGAGTGCGAAGCGGTGCGGGACGGGGTTGGCGTCTTGGACCTGCCGGGCTTTTCGCGCTTTAATCTCGAAGGGGAGGGCGCGGCTGAGTTTCTGCGCGGTCTGGTCACTGGCGGGCTGCCCAAGGTGGGCCGAATGAACCTGGTCTATTTCTCCGACGATCGCGGCCGTATTCTGACGGAAATGTCCTGTCTGCGTCACGGCGAGGATCACTTTACCATGATCACCGCAGGGTCGGCCCAGTGGCACGATTTTGATGTGCTGAAAAAGGCACTGCCGACCGGGCTGACGCTGAGTGACCGCACCACCGAATTTGCCACCATGATCGTCACCGGGCCAAAATCACGCGACCTGTTTGCCGGTATCTCTGACGCTGATCTGTCTCTTGGTTGGTTGACCCACCAGACGGCCACGGTTGCAGGTCAGCCGGCCCTTTTGGCGCGGGTGTCCTATGCGGGTGAGCTGGGCTGGGAGGTGCATTGCGCCAATGCCGATCAGGCGGCGATCTATGATGCGCTGCTGACAGGCGGTGCCAAACCCTTTGGCATGTATGCGCTGAACGCCCTGCGGATCGAAAAGGGCTACCGCAGCTGGAAAGGCGATCTGTCCACCGATTACACCCTGCTCGAAGGGGGCTTGGGGCGTTTTGTCAAACTCGACAAGCCACAGGAGTTCCCCGGCAAAGCGGCGATCCGCAGTGAGCTGCAGCAGGGATCAAAAAAGGTCTTTGTGACGCTGATTGTGGAGGCAGGCGAGGCTGATGCACCCTATATGTCCTGTATCTGGAAAGATGGGGAAATTGTCGGAGAGACCACCAGTGGCGACTATGGCTATCGCGTCGATGCCTCGATCGCGCTGGGCATGCTGCGCCGTGACCTGGCCCTGCCGGGCACCGAGGTCGAGGTCGAAATCTACGGCGAGAAATGCCGCGCCATTGTTCAGGAAGATCAGCCCCTGTGGGATCCCACTAACGCTCGCCTGCGTGCCTGATAGGGAATACTGCCGTACAAAAGACCAAAATGATGGGGCGGCAGGCTGGTCCTGGTGCCATAAAAGAGAAGACGCTTATGCAGATCACCTTGTTGGATGGCTCGGTTGGCCAGGAAGTTGTCAAACGATCCGGGGAGCGGCCAACGCCGCTTTGGTCGGCTTCGGTGATGATGGATCAGCCGGATTTGGTCGGCGCGGTTCATGGCGACTATTTTGCTGCCGGGGCCAGTATTGCCACCACCAATACCTATACGGTGCACCGGGATCGTCTGCTGCGCGCTGGGCTGGAAGACCGCTTTGAAACGTTGCTGGACATTGCCATGGCACAGGCCAAGGCCGCACGGGATGCCTATGGGGGCGGACGCATCGCCGCTGCCTTGGGGCCGCTTGGGGCCAGCTATCGGCCTGATCTGAACATCCCGCTGCAAGAGGCAGCGCGGCTGTTTGCGGAACTGGTGCGCCTGACGGAGGACACGGCTGATCTGTTCCTGATCGAAACGGCCTCGTCACTGGCGCAGGCGCGCGGCGCCCTGATGGGCTGTTGGGCAACCTCCAAGCCGGTCTGGCTGGCGGTCTCGGTGAAGGACGATGACGGCAGCCGCCTGCGCTCGGGTGAGCCCTTGCAGGACCTGGCGCCGGTGCTTGCAGAATTCCAACCCGCCGCCGTTTTGATCAACTGCTCCCGCCCCGAGGTGATTGGCGCCGGGCTGGAGATCCTCAAACGCTTTGACCGCCCCTTTGGGGCCTATGCCAATGGCTTTACCGGCATCACCGACGGGTTCCTGCAAGAGGCCCCTACGGTGGACGCGTTGCAGCAGCGGCAGGATCTGGGGCCGACTGAATACGCGCAGTTTGTGATGGGCTGGGTGGCCATGGGCGCCACGATTGTGGGGGGCTGTTGCGAGGTTGGCCCCGGCCATATTGCCGAGCTGGCCCACCAGCTGCGCGCGGCCGGACACGAGATCATCTAACCTGAGATCTGCAAACGGGGAGGCGTGACATGACACAGCAAAAGGCGACAGGCGCTCCGACCTCCCCGCCGCGCGTCTGGACGGTGGATATTCTGTTGGCCGAGGGCTTTGTGCTGACAGAACTGTCCGCCGTGGCAGAGACCCTGCGCATCGCCAACCGGGTGTTGGCGCAACCGCCGTTTCGGATCTGCTTTCGCTCGGCACAGGGCGGACAGCTGTCCTGCCGGGCGGGGCTGCTGGTCGATACCGATCCCTATATTGATCGCCCCGACGCGGATTTTGCCTTTGTTCTGGGCAATACCGACCCGGACCACCCGGCGCTGTCCCTGGGGCGGGTGCTGCAAGGCTACACCAGCCGGGGGGCGCGGGTCTTTTTGTTGGCAGAGGCCGCCGCGCGCTATCTCAAAGATCAAGGCAGGTGCGGGGCCACCCATTGGGAAAACGCCGCGCTGCTGCGCGAACGTCAGGGCCTGTTCGAGGCCAGCCACGCGCTGGCCAGCGAGGATGGCCCCATCATCACCTGTGCCGGAATGGGGGCCACCACTGATATCGTGCTGGCCTTGATTGGGCGGCTCACCTCGGCGGCCGCGCAGGTCAGCGTCGCCAATATCATGCTGCACGAACAGGTGCGGGACTATTCCTCCTTGCAGCCTTTCTCTGGGGCCAGACCGACGATCACTGGCGACCGGGATCTGGACCATGCCATCCGTCTGATGCAGGCCAATATCGAAGAGCCACTGCCCATTGGTGAGATCGTGGCGGAGCTGGGGGTTTCGACCCGATCGCTGGAGCGCAAGTTCAGGACCTATCTGGCCACCACCCCCAATGGGTTCTACCGGGAAATGCGACTGAACAAGGCCAATAACCTGCTGCTGAACACCACCATGAGCGTGCGCGAAATTGGCCTCGCCTGTGGGTTTCAGAACGGATTTTCCACCCTGTACAAATCGGTCTTTGGAATCACCCCCTTTGTGCTGCGCAAGCGTCGTCGCCTGGGGACAGATCAGCCGCCGGATTTTCAAAACCTCGGAGAATAGCCCTGGGTAACTGGCGCTTTTGGCACCTTTTGTGACGCCTGCCTGTGATAATCTGAGTGGAATTCAGGTTCTTTCGGAGTGCTGACATGAGCGAACTTCCAACTCAGGCCCGTGTGGTCATTATCGGGGGCGGCGTTATTGGCTGCTCGGTTGCCTATCATCTGACCAAGCTGGGCTGGACGGATGTGGTGCTGCTGGAGCGCAAGCAGCTCACCTCCGGCACCACCTGGCATGCTGCCGGTCTGATCGCCCAGCTGCGTGCCACCGCCAATATGACCAAATTGGCCAAATACTCCCAAGAGCTCTATGGCGGGCTGGAACAGGAAACCGGTGTCGCCACCGGCTTTAAACGCTGTGGATCGATCACTGTTGCTCTGACCGAGGAACGCCGCGAAGAGATCTTCCGCCAGGCCGGTATGGCGCGGGCCTTTGGTGTTGATGTGGAAGAAATCTCACCTCAGGAGGTGAAGGCAAAATATGAACACCTGAACATTGGTGACGTGAAGGCCGGCGTCTGGCTGCCCAAGGACGGTCAGGGTGATCCGGGCAATATCGCCCTGGCGCTGGCCAAGGGGGCGCGTCAGCGTGGCGCCCTGATCAAGGAACGCATCAAGGTCACTGGCCTGTCAAAGACTGGCCGCCGGGTGACCGGGGTTGACTGGATCAGCGATGATGGGGCGAACCAGGGTCATATCGCCGCCGATATGGTGGTGAACTGTGCTGGCATGTGGGGCCACGAGGTCGGTCGCATGGCGGGGGTGAATGTGCCGCTGCATGCCTGCGAACACTTCTATATCGTCACCGAGGCCATCAAGGGCCTGACCCAGCTGCCGGTGCTGCGGGTGCCGGATGAATGCGCCTATTACAAGGAAGACGCGGGCAAGATGCTGCTGGGCGCATTTGAACCCAATGCCAAACCCTGGGCGATGACAGGCATTCCCGACAGTTTTGAATTTGACCAGCTGCCGGAAGATTTTGACCATTTTGAACCCATTCTGGAAAACGCCTGCAATCGAATGCCGATGCTGGCCGAGGCCGGGATCCACACTTTCTTTAACGGGCCGGAGAGCTTTACCCCCGATGACGCCTATCATCTGGGCCTGGCGCCCGAGATGGACAATGTCTGGGTCGCGGCGGGTTTTAACTCCATCGGTATTCAATCCGCTGGCGGCGCTGGCATGGCGCTGGCGCAATGGATGGATGAGGGGCAGAAACCCTTTGATCTGGGCGATGTGGACATCTCGCGGATGCAGCCTTTTCAGGGTAACAAGCATTACCTGTTTGAACGCTCCAAAGAGACCCTGGGACTGCTCTACGCAGATCACTTTCCCTATCGGCAAAAGGCCACCGCGCGGGGGGTGCGCCGCACACCGTTCCATCATCACCTGAAAGAACAAGGCGCAGTGATGGGTGAACTGGCCGGCTGGGAGCGCGCCAACTGGTTCGCCAATGCGGGCCAGACGGCGGAGTATGAGTACAGCTGGAAGCGGCAGAACTGGTTTGAAAACGCCGCAGCCGAACACCGCGCCGTGCGCGAAAACCTCGGCATGTATGACATGTCGTCGTTTGGCAAACTGCGCGTCGAAGGGCCTGATGCTGAGGTGTTCCTCAACCATGTGTGTGGCGCCAACCTGTCGGTGCCTGCGGGCAAGATTGTCTATACCCAGTTCCTCAACACGCGGGGCGGCATCGAGGCCGACGTCACCGTCACCCGCCTTTCGGAAACCGCCTATCTGGTGGTAACTCCGGCAGCGACCCGCCTGGCGGATGAAACCTGGATGAGGCGTCATGTGGGCGATCACCGCGTGGTCATCACCGATGTAACTGCGGGCGAAGGCGTCTTGGCGGTGATGGGACCAAATGCCCGCAAACTGCTGGAGCGTGTCTCTCCCAATGATTTCTCAAACGCAGTGAACCCCTTTGGCACCGCGCAGGAGATCGAGCTGGGCATGGGGCTGGCCCGGGTGCACCGGGTCACCTATGTGGGGGAGCTGGGCTGGGAAATCTACGTGAGCGCGGACATGGCAGGCCATGCCTTTGAAACCCTGCACGCTGCTGGTCAGGACATGGGGCTAAAACTTTGCGGTATGCATATGATGGACAGCTGCCGGATCGAGAAGGGCTTTCGCCACTTTGGCCATGACATCACCTGCGAAGATCATGTGATTGATGCGGGGCTGGGCTTTGCGGTGAAAACCGACAAACCGGCTTTCATTGGCCGCGACGCGGTGCTCAAGCGCAAGGAAATTGGCCCCAAAGCGCGGCTCTTGCAGTTCAAACTCAGCGATCCTGAGCCACTGCTGTACCACAACGAGCCGCTCCTGCGGGACGGGGAGATCGTCGGCTATATCTGTTCGGGCAACTATGGTCATACCCTGGGGGCGGCCATTGGCATGGGCTATGTGCCCTGCGAGGGGGAGACGGCAGCGGAGGTGCTGGCCTCCAGCTATGAGATTGAGGTCATGGGGGTGCGGGTACAGGCCGAGGCTTCGCTCAAACCCATGTATGACCCAAAATCGGAGCGGGTGAAGGTCTAACCCAAGGGCGGGCAAAGCAGGCCATGGCTTTTGCTTTGCCCCGACCAGACCGGGTGATTTGGCCCACGTGGTCCACTCCTTGGTCATGTTTCACCGGTGTTTGTCCTGTGGTCTTTCGTCAGCATCAGAGAGGTATGCTTGACGCATGGTCAGCATTGTTTGCACACCGGGGGCTGCGGCTAGACTAGGCTAGGCCAAAATGCGGGTCTGATAACAATAAGAAGGGGGAGGCCGATGTGGCGGAACTGGTCTGGCTGTGAGACCTCAGAGGCGGCGGTTGTGGCACCGCGCACCATTGAACAGCTGCGGGAGGTTCTGGCAGCCCCCGATAAGGTTCTGCGCCCCGTGGGGGCAGGGCATTCCTTTACCCCCCTGGTGTCTGGGGGCGGGCGCATTCTTGAACTGAGCCAGATAAATACGCCCACCGTCCTGACGAGCGCACCGGGCCGCGCGCGGGTCAATGCCAATGCCCGGCTACATGACCTGTCAGCTGCTCTGCAGACCAAAGGGCAGGGGTTCCGCAATCTCGGAGATATCAATGTCCAGACCCTGGCCGGGGCCATGTCGACCGCCACCCACGGCACCGGACGGGATCTGCCCAGCATCGCGGCGGAAATGACCGGTGCCCGGCTGCTCTCGGGCAGCGGTGAGCTGGTTGAGATCGCGGCAGAGGATCTGCCGGGGGTTCAGGTCGGCCTTGGTCTTTTGGGGATCTTGCTGGAGATTGAACTGAATACCGTTCCTGCATTTAATCTGCGCCGCCGTGTTGGGGTGCGGCCCTTTGAGGTGCTGTTGGAGCAGATGCATGGCAACTGGTCGGCGCATCGCTGTTTTGAATTCTTCCTGTTGCCCCATAGTGGCAAGGGGGTGCAGATTTCACATGACGTTACCGAGGCCGCGCCCAGCAAACCCCCGCTTGATCTGGATGCGCTGGGGTTGCAGGTGATGAAGGTCGCCAGCGCCCTGCGCCATCTGCACCCCAAAGCGCAGCGCGGGGTTTTGGCGCTGATGTTGAAACTGCAGGGGGAGGAGGACTATGTCGGCGAAAGCTGGCGTGTGCTCAGCTCGACCCGTGCCATGCGGTTTAATGAGATGGAGTATCACCTGCCACCGGATGTTGCCGAACCCGCATTGCGCGACATCATCGCGTTGATCGAGAGGCGCCACCCAGATGTCTGGTTCCCGATTGAGGTGCGCCAAACCGCCGGAGACACTGCCTGGCTGTCACCCTTTCAGCATGGCCGCCGGGTCTCGGTGGCGGTGCATATGCATGGGGGACAGGATTACACCGGGTTCTTTCACGATTGCGAAGCCATTTTCCGCAGCGCTGGCGGGCGGCCCCATTGGGGTAAATTGCACAGCCTGCAGCGGCGGGATCTCGAAGATCTCTATCCTGATCTGGGCAAGTTTGACGCGCTGCGCGCCCGGCTCGACCCCAAGGACCGCTTTTTGTCCCCCGCCCTGGCCCGGATGTTTCGCCCATGAGCAGCGCAGAGAGCCTGCCAGATTTTGCGCTTTGGGATGGGGCGTTGCGGCAAGCAGGCCAGACCCTGCCCTGTCTGGTGCTGGACCGTGGGCGCTTTGTCACCAACCTGGCGCTGGCCCGCAGCAGGGCACAGCCCGGTACCGGGCTGCGGGTGGTGGCAAAATCGCTGGCCGCGCTGCCAATGCTGGATCTGGCGGTGCAGCAGCTTGGCGCCGTGGGTGTGATGACCTTTTCTTCGGCCATGTTGCACAGCCTGTTGCAGGAACGTCCCGCGCTGGACCATCTCATGGGGAAACCCCTGCCCGTCGGCGCCGCTGCCGAGGTTCTGACGCAGCAGGCAAAGGCCCCGGATCAGGTGATTTGGCTGCTTGATACCGTGGTGCGGGCACAGCAATATGCAGAGCTTGCCCAGTCCCGCGGTATCCGCCTGCGGGTGGCGATAGAGCTGGACGTGGGGTTGCATCGCGGCGGTGTTGAGCCCGCCGCCTTTGCCGCGCTGCTGTCACAGATCCAGCAAATGCCAGAGCTGCAGCTTGAGGGGGTAATGGGCTATGAGCCGCATTTGGACAAGCTGCCGGCACCGCTGCGCAAGCGATCCATAGCAGCGGTCGAACAGGCGCTGCGTGGGGCGGCGGAGCTGATGAAAAAACGGGGGGTTACCGGGCCGCAGGGGGCTGCACCACTGGTCAATACCGGCGGCAGCCTCACCTTTGATCGCTACGGGGCGGGACAGGGGGTCAGCGAAGTCTCGCTAGGGTCCGTGCTGGTAAAGCCGCAGGATTTCACCCGCCCCGCAACCCGTGGGTTTCTGCCTGCGATGTTCATCGCCACACCAATTCTTAAATACCGCGCCAACAACCCGTTGCCGGGGCTTGACGGATTAAACCACCTGCTGACCTGGCGCCGCCGCGCCAACCTGGCCATCTATGGCGGCTATTGGAAGGCCTCGCCAGTCTATCCCCATGGCTACGGCTATTCTGGGATCTTTGGCCGCTCCTCAAATCAGGAGGTCTGGTCCGGCCCGCAACTCGCGGCGTCTCCGGTAGATCACTTTGCCTTTTTACACCCCAGCCAAAGCGAGGCGGTGATCCCCGAGTTCGGCGAGATCCTGGTGCTGTCAGAGGGCCAGATCACCGAAACCTGGCCCGCGCTGAGCCCACGTCACTAGCTTGCTGCCTTCCCCACGCAGCTTTGGCGCGCAGGATGATGCCGGTGGACAAGATGATGCGGGTAGAAATGTGTTTGCAGGACCTGCATGTGGCGCTGCTGTGTTCAATAAAACCAAAGACACTGGCGACCCCGGCAGGATTCGAACCTGCAACCTGCCCCTTAGGAGGTGGTAGAGGGCGCTACAGATCAGTAGGTTAGCTACAAAAAAGCAATGTTGAAAACACCTGAATACTGGAGTTTTGCAGCCCATTCTTAGCTAGGCAGGTTCAGCGAACCAAAGAGCATACCCTCTGTCAATCCGTCTTACCCCTACCGCTGGCCTCTTCCACCAATCCGAGATCTAAAGCCCCTGCCGCGCGGCGTAGGTAATCTGGTGAAAACTGCGCATAGGTTGATCTGGTTACGGACGGATTGGAGTGCCCAAGGTATGACGCCACCTCTTCAATTGGAACGCCAGCCTCGACCATAAAGCGGCCAGCGGTACGCCGCAGGTCGTGCGGTGTGCAGTGTTCGATCCCGGCGCGTTTTACTGCGGCATTGAACCCGGTCTTGATTGAGCCAACCGACCGGCCACCCCATTCAATAACAAACGGAGAGACTGAAGCTGTCTGTGCTGTGTGGAGGGCAGCTATTAGAGTGTCATTGATAGGAACTGTGGCACGGCCCTTTTTCGGACCAATCTCGTCCTTGGCTAGTTTGATTACCCTGCTTTCCAGGTCAACACGGTCCCAGGTTAGTTCCAACAATGCCCCTATCCGGCCTGCAGTGGTGAGCATGAGCAAGATTGCCAGCTGAATGTGTGGATCCACTGCGGCTAAGATCAAAGCGCTTGCCTCTTCTCGGGTCAGGTATCGGCTGCGTGGAGGCGGCATCTGTGGGAGTTCGATGTGCGGCGCCGCGTTGATCAGGCCTCGTTTCTCGGCCCATTTCACGGTGGCGCGCAAGCAGTTCATTTCAGTGCGAATTGTTCCATCTTTACGGCCTTTGGCGCGGCGTGTTGCAATGTAAGCACGACAATCCTCAACTGTGATTTGATCGGCTCCGAAGTGTCCGAAAACGGGCAGAACGTTTTTGCCGACTTGCGCTAGTTTCGATGCTTGTCGCCGTTCTCCCATGTCCTCCTGATATGCAGCCCAGGCTTGGGAGATGGTGACGCCACTCTCAGGCGCCTGTGCAAACAGGATCAGTTCGCGTGCTTCTTTCTCTGCCTCCTGGCGCGTGTTAGCCGCAAGGCGATAACGTCGCCTGCGCCCGTCATCTTCGTTCCAGATGACGACCCAGCGTCCTTTGAGGCGTCCAAGTCGATAGTCGCGCATTCGTGTTTCTCCACTGTTTTGGCTGCAATTCGGTAGCTTTTCCCCACTCGAAAAGCGGGTAGTTGCCCATTTCGGATCATGGCGCGCACAGTTTCACCGGAACACCCCCAGCGTCTGGCTAGGGTGTCAGCGGTGAAGGGGGTTTCTGTTTTCATCATGCTGCGGCCTCTCACAAATTTAAGGGGTTCATCTTCTGGGCGGTGGCGTGGCGCCCCCACTGATCTGCCATGGCATTGGCAATGCCTGGGAATGTCTTGCTGCGGATCTGCCAGCGCAGTTTGCCCGGTGGGGCGCGGTGGATGGCAGACCAGAGTTTGTGGGTCTCTGTGCCTTTCTCAGGCGGTGTCAGCTTGTTGGTGGGGGTGAGCTTGGGTAACCCGCGCAGGTAAAGCCCTGTGGCCTTGAAAGCAGGCTCCCCAAACCACCAGGGCTGCACATGCTGGGCGGCGGGCTGAAAGTTCTCGATCCGCTGTTTTGCGTGTTTGTGCATCACTGGGTTCTCCACCGCGACGCGCGCGATCGGCGCATTCCAGCAGGCTGAAAACAGCGCGGCGCCTTCATCGAGGTCAGCCCACATCTCTGCCAGGCTGCGTCCCTTTGGTGGCTGGTGCAGCCAGCGTACGCCGCTGTTGCACAGCCGGGTGCAGGGCGGGTGCATCACGGCCAGCAGATCCCAGCCCATATCCAGCACCTCGCGCACATCGCATTGCATGTGGCGGTTGCTGCGGTCCTGCGCGGGCAACAGATCACAGGACCAGGCGTCATGGCCGCGATCGAGAAACGCCCGGCGCACCGCGCCGCTGGTTTCGCAGCCGATCAGAACTTTCAACTGTTTCATGGGGATCCTAGTCTTTTCCTGCGGCACGTCGCATGCGGCGGATACTGCGCCGCATGATGCCGGCGCGTTCTTCACGCATGGCTGCAAGCGCCAGTTCTTTACGCAAGATCCGGCTGTGAAGGCGCGCAAGGCGTTCAAATTCTTCCGGGGTGGCGTGATGCATCCAGGGCGCGCCAAGGCCGAACGACTTTTCTTGTCGAGGGGCTGGCATCTCTGCCTGTACAGCAGCAGCCAGTGCACGGATGAAATCAGTCGGGGCGTGTTTTGTCGGCATTTATCCATGCTTTCTGGGGGCTTGGATGCGGCCAGACCAGATCAGAAAATCGGTGTGCATATTCTCAAACCGCTGGCGCGCAGCGGTGTCGGTTGCAAGCTGGCGGCGGCTAGTGACCTGGCAGACGGTGCGCAGATGTTCCGTGGCGGCTGTCGGGCTGAACTGGCCACCGGGAAAGCCATTGCGGGTGGCGGCGTAGCGCTGAAAGGCCACGTCATTGGCCAGCATGGCGGCGCGCTGCGGTGCCTTGTCCTGGGTGATCTGCTGCATGGGGGCCTCCTGTTGTCTTGATAGGGCGCGGCGGGTGTCGGTGAGTGATGGGCTTTGAGTGCCGCGCCCCATTGGGCAGCGCTCACGCTGCCGGTGTCGGGCATGGGGAAGAGTGCTGAGCGACCGGGGTTTTGGCAGCGGCGGCGAGCCAGGCTGATAGCGCGGCATAGTTATCACTGCCAATTTCGCAGATTCCGAGGAGGTCTGCGCGGTGGGTCAGGGTCTCTGGTTCCCACCAGTCCTGCGGATCATCGCTTGGCGGCGTGATGGTGCCGCCAAGGTCAAGGAACCGCAAAAGCCGCTCAACGCCGTGGTATTGCTTCAAATCCTGCGCAGCTGCGCGGATTGCCGGAAAATCAAGCGGCATGGGGCGGCAGGCCACAATAGCCCTTTGTAGCGATCAGGTCGCGGACCCTCTCAGAAACACGATCCAGGGTTTGATCGATCGGCTCTGGCGTTGGGGGCGGGCAGTCCACGATATGCTGCGGCCGCAGCCTGCTGGGGTCAAAGCTCTGCCCGCGCTCTGCCTTGAGCGCGGCCCAGGCCGTGGTGAATACGGTTGTGTCGCTGAGGAAATCCTCTGGATGAGAGGCGATCCCGCGGGCGGTCTGAATGACTTCTTTTGGAAGGTCTTGCATCTAATTCTCCTTCGGTTGATGGAGCTTAGATAGTCCGAAAAAAATGGACCAGTCAATAACGTAGTTCAAAAAATTCGGATAAATATTTGCTTGGCGTTTTGGTTTGGGGTGATGTAGGTGAGAACAAAAATAGAACATTGGAGGAATCAAGACAACATGGTATTGTTCGTCGCAGCGAGGCTGCGCCGGTTAGGTATTGACCTGAATTGGGTGTTTGACCCTTTGGGGGCTATGCGCTTTGCAGTGCGCCGAGCAGTCGATCCTGGACGTCCTGGGGGAGCTGAGAAAAGTCGCCATGAAGGATAAAGTTAAAGTCTATGCGATGTTGCCTGTAGTAATAACGCATTGTCTTCAGGCCGGGGGCGCCACGGCTCTCCTGCGAGTGAAACGTTGTCTTCTTTAGTCCTAGCTCTTTGGCGACTTCCAGTTGCTGCATGCCAATAGACTTGCGCGCTGCTAACAGGCGGGTCCTGATTGCTTCTGGGCTAATGTCACCTGTGAGGGCGAGCCGTTCTTTTTGTTCGATGTCCATGGTAATTGAGTACCCTAAATCCGAATAAAGTGAACTTTCTGTCTGTCGGATCTTGTTGGTACGCAAATATCGGACTATGCAGGGTGCATGACCACTCGTACCCTGATCCAAGCTTTGGGTGGATATCGCGCCGTCGCGATGCGCCTGAACAAAAAACCAACAACCGTGCATACCCATATGCAAGAGGGCGTGATGCCTGCTGCCTGGTATGATGCGTTGTGCAAAATGGCGCGAGAGCAGCAGGTGGATGAACCATCGCGGGCTCTTTTCTCCTTTCTGAAGGTGACGCCGACCCAGAAGGAGGACGCCGCATGAGCCGCCCGCGTCTAACCCTGATTGTAAGCAATGATCTGTCATGTGCTGAGGCTGGCACGACCCAGGGGCAAAGCTCTTGGTCAAAACAGTTGGACCCGTACCGGCTGAAGGTCGAGGCGCCGGATCTTTGGTCCAGCTACTTCCGGGCGCGGTTTAACAGCCCGCGTGAGGTGGCGCTGTTCTGCGATGTCAGCTTCCAGGCTGCGCTGAACTGGTGGGGAGCGGTAACGTCCCCGGCCAGCCACATCGCGTTGCTGGTCATGCTGACAGATCCTGCCGCGCCGGGTTTCTTTGGCGCGCAGGTGGGGCAGGCGGCATGAGGGCCGCACGATTGGAGCTTGGGTGCGCCTTTTTACCCAGCCTTCGCGAGTTTTTTCCTCATCGCGGCATTGGGGCCAGTCAAAAGCACGTTGATGAAGCAGCTCTCCCCAGTGCGCAACTTGCCGATTTTTTTGATCTCAATACCGATGGGCATGTCTTTCGGATGCTGGTGGTTCAGTTCAGCGGCCACTGTCGCGGGGATGTAGCCAA
This sequence comes from Pseudophaeobacter sp. TrK17, assembly GCF_042192375.1. Lineage (NCBI taxonomy): Bacteria > Pseudomonadati > Pseudomonadota > Alphaproteobacteria > Rhodobacterales > Roseobacteraceae > Pseudophaeobacter > Pseudophaeobacter sp. TrK17. The sequence goes on along the minus strand of NZ_CP071700.1, from coordinate 3,993,480 downwards.
TGGGCAATGCTGGAGCCCCTGGGGCTGTATGACCAAAAACTCGAATAGCGTTTGGGTCATGCGGGTTGTCGGGTTCTCTTTGCAGGGAGGCAAATGCCTTGGAAGGGTTGGCTATTCGGATGAAATCGTTGGTGAGTGTCATCTCAGCAGAAAGGCCTGCCAGGTTGATGTTCCCATATCCCTTGAGCGCGACAAATCCTTTCATGCGTTTGCTAACAATATTTGGAAAATGCGTTATTTCCCATTTAGATTGGTAATCTCCCTCTTCATTGAAAAGATTGTCTTCGAAATCGTTATCCTCGCCGAGTTCGTGCGCTGCTGTGTGACCTCCGTGTCGCGGATTGTCTTTCGTAATGTATCTTTCCCATTTTCCAAGGAGACCCGCGAGGGCGAACATGGCCAGTGCGGCCAAGAACAACCAGATAATATACATTCTGTAATCCCTTTCGAAAGTCATTGGCGTGTGACGGAAGGTGCAGGCAATCGGGGTGGCAAACAAGCCTTGGTTGTCTGTAAAAACACTGGGGCTGCGGATCGCTATCCGTTGACGGGTGTTTGGATGCGTGGAGGTTGGCATTTCGAGTTTGGCCCCTTGTCACTGTTCTGGGCGGTTGTTGACTGATGCAGGTAAATCCAAGCAGGGCTACCGGGCACAGACCGGCATCAGAGCCGACGGTAGCCATTCTGGGCATCGTGCGCGGCTATTACCATCTGCAGGTCGGTGAAATGGTTGGGCCCTGTTGTGCGCGTCGGCTGGCCTGGCCGCGCCAGATCGCCATGGCGCTGGTCCGCCAAAATGCCAATTGCAGCCTGCCGGAAATTGGCCTGCGGTTTGGCTGGCGGGATCATACCACGGTGATGCATGCGCTGCGGGCTGTCGCGGATCGGCGCAAAGCGGATCGCCAAGTCGCGGCTGAGTTTGTCGAAATTGAACGTCGGGTCGAGTTGGCCCTGGGGCAATCCTATGTCCGGCGTGAGCATATCTGGGGCAAGCCTTTTGCCTCTGTCAGAAATGGAAGGGGGACCAATGTCGGATTTGATTAAAGGCCAGAATGAACCAGCGGATGTCTGGCCGTTGCGGCGGGGCGATACCCTGTCTTCGCATGACTGGTTCCCCTTTTTTACTCACCGGTTCTTGGGGTCTCGCTTTCTAAGCCGTTGCGTGATGACCGGGCGGCGAGAGGATATTGGCTCGGCCATGATCCTTTGGGCCGAGTCCATGCGTCAGGATCCGGCTGGGACGTTGCCACCTGATGACATTGATTTGGCCGATCTGGCCCGCTTTCGATCAATCGAGGATTGGCAGCAGGCCCGCACAAATGTTCTGTACGGCTGGGTATCGGTTCTGGTTGAGGATGCGCGCACGGGCGAGTTTGAGACCCGCCTGGGGCATCCTGGCATGCTCGAGGAAATTGTGCAGGACATGCACAAGCGCAAGCGGGGGCGCGATGCAGCCCGCGTTGCTGGCCGGTCGGCTCTCAAGAAGCACAAGATCCGCACCAAAATGCGGGACATGGGCGTTCAGGAACACATCATCAAGGATGATCGCGCCATTACAGCCCTAGCTGAGCACTTCGAGCACTCGGAGCTATACATCACCCCCGACAACGTGCGCGCGGCCATGGCAGAGGTGCTTGGTTACACGGGCGAGGTTACCCCCATTAGCGCGGCGCGGGATCGGTGAAATTCAACTGCAATACAACTGAAATGAAGTGAAATGATTTCACCTAGATTTCAGTACGATTTCGGCCTGCAGGTGAAATTGCCCTACAGGACAGAACAAAAAAAAACAGAAAAATACAAAACACCTTACTGGCCGAAAACCGAAAGGCTGGTGGGTGTGGATAGCCCGGAAGCATTGAGAAAAGGAAAGAGGCGATGGCATCGGATTTGAAAGAGGCAAAGCAACGGGTGCGGGACCATCTGGTGCAGCCGTTGACCCGTTTGGGGTTGCGGCGCACCTCTGGCGTGACCGTGGCGCAGTTTGATGCAACGATTGATGAGCTGTGTGGTCGCTTGTCCTACATGACCGCTATCAACCTGGATGCCTTGGCAGAGCAGGCCTCAAGATTGGCCGGTGGGAAGGATCGCTCACTGTTTCCCAGTGCGTCAAAAATTCTTGCCTGGGCTGCGGATATCCAGCCGCCAGAGGATAGCGCGTCTCCCCTGTTGATTGCTGTCTTCTCTGGGCCTTTGGGAAGCCAGGCTATGGCGGAGGATTGGGCACCTGAGCTGCGCTCCTACGTGCGCAAAGAGCGGATCTGGCCAAAGGGTTTGGCGCTTGATGCTATCAAAGAAAGAGCTAGGGAAGCGCGCCGCCGGTTGGAGTTGATCGAGGAAGATCTGAGGCGAGGTCGCGCACCGAACCCCGTTGACCTGGATATGCAGGAAAAACGAGTAGCGGCGGCTGAAAAGTGCGCGCTGATCATGGGGCAAATTGAGGTGAGTAAATGAGCGAACAGGTGGTGATTGTGACCTCGGCAGGGGTGGCCCGGTTGCAGGATGAGGCCGCGCGGATTGCCGATATCAAGGCGCGCGGATCTGTACCGTTCGAGTGTGGCCCTGCTATCCCGGTGGCTCCAGGCCGAGGCCCCATGATGCGCTTCACCCCGCGCGAAATGCGCCAGACCGAAGGCGGTGGCTATGTCTCCATTAAGACAGGTGAGGCGGGACGGGATGCGGCGCGGGTAGCCGACGCGTTCGATGCGATGGAACGGGCTGCAGTCAAAGCGCACCAAGCGGCAGAGGCAAGGCGAGAAAAGGCAGGCCAGAATCCAAAGAGCTATGAACCTTTGTTTACGCCGGGCCAGATCAGCGCTGCGCGGGACTATGCGGCACTTGTCGAGAGGGTCATGGCATCGGGCGTCAAGTGTTCCTCGCTTGAGGCAATCCATTCTGGTGGCGGTGGTAGTGGCGATCGAGAGGCCGCGATCTTTCGGGACTTCCAGCGCTTGCGGGCGCTGCATCGCCGCATTGGCGATGGGTTGGCAAAAGAGGTTAGACGGATCAGGCCATCGGTCAATGGTGGCGTGAAGCGCAGGGCTATCTACGTGCGCAAATTGGTGGACATGGTTTGCCTCGGTGATATGTCAATTCTTCAGGTTCTTCACGCGCATGGGTGGTCAAAAGATGGTGGCGCATCAAAGGCTTTGCGGCTGTCGCTCTGTTCGGCTCTTGACCGAATGCAGGGATATGATTTGGCCAAAATGAAAAAGGGTGTTGACACTTAACCCACCCGCAGAGCATGAATAGTACATCATCTACAAAAGCGCCCACGGGAAACCGGCGGGCGCTTTTGCATTGGTGGCTTTCAAACAGAGTTGGGATTACCCGATGGCGCGATCAAAGATCTGCGTTGCTGCAGGTTGTGATGAGATCGCATTGCCTGGGCTGTCGCATTGCGAAGAGCACGAGGCGGCGCGCAAGGCAAAGCTGAAGGCTCGGCGCGCGGTGGCGCAGACCTCGCCAGCGGCCATTGCGGCTCGGCGTTTGTATGCAGATCCGAAATGGAAAGCGGCGCGGCTCGTTCACTTGCGGGCCAATCCAATCTGCGCTGATTGCGATGAGCTGGGCGTGGTTGAGGCGGCAACGGATGTGGATCACATCACGCCGCATAAGGGCGATCGGAAACTGTTCTGGGATCGCAAGAATTGGCAGAGCCTTTGCCACTCTTGTCACAGCCGTAAGACCGCTCGTGAGGTGTTCCACCGATAGGGGGGGTATCTCAAAACTGAGGCCCCGCAATACAAACCGGCGGGATAACCTTTTTTTACGCGACTGGGAAATTGGAGAGAAAAACCCACTTTGGAAAGGAGGGATGAAGGATGAAGGGACGCAAGCCAGATCTGCAAAATGTCATCCCCATGAAGGGGGATATCCAAAGAGAAATACCGGCGGCGCCGGACTTCATGGATGATCTCGCCCGTGATGTCTGGGATGAGCTGGTGCCGGAACTGGTGAAGAAAGAACGGATGGAACCGCTCTTCAAATATCAGTTTGCGAGCTACTGCGTGGCGGTGTCAAATTTCATTTCCTCTACCAATACGGTGGCGATGGAAGGCCAGTTTTATGACACTGGCAAGGGGCGCAACGGCAATCAAAAGCGCAAGCATCCAGCGCTGACCTTGCAGGAAACGGCGGCAAACACGATGCGGAGAGAGGCTGCTCTGTTTGGTTTGAGCCCAGTGGATGAGGCGCGGCTGGGGGCTGGAAGCCAAGGCGAGTTGTTTGATCAAGTAATGGCGCAGCTGAATAAACCTACTGGAACCAATGGAACCGATTGACCACCCTGTCAGCCGCTATGCGCTGGGAGTTGTTGAGGGGGGTCTGGTTGCGGGCGATCTGGTGCGGATGGCCTGCGAGCGCCACCTGATGGACCTGGAAACCGGCGCTGATCGCGGGTTGTACTTTGACTGTCAGGCAGCCAGCCGGATTATCAACTGGGGTGGCATGCTGCAGCACACCACGGGGCCGATGGCAGGCCAGCCGTTGAAGCTGGAGCCTTGGCAGGAGTTCCGCCATGGGTCTGTCTTTGGTTGGAAGCGATCAGAAACTGGCCTGCGCCGGTTCCAATCCACCTATCACCAGGTGGGTAAGAAGAACGGCAAAACCACGGATACGGCGGTGCCGATGCTCTACACCCAGTTGTTCGATGGCGAGGCTGCGCCGCAGGGGTACTGCGCCGCGACCACAAAGAACCAGGCGGGGCTGTTGTTCAAAGAAATGAAGCGGATGATCAAGCGATCGCCGCTGTTGCGTGAATTCATGGATGTCTCGCGCACTGCGATCGAGACTGCCAAGACGGATGGGCTGATTGCCTGCCTCAGTCGGGATGGCGATTCCTCGGATGGGATCAACCCCAGCTTTCTGGCGCGGGACGAAATGCACCGCTGGACCGATCGAGAGCTGGCGGACACGATTGTCGAGAGTATGATTGCACGGGCGCAGCCGATTGATTGGGTGATTACTACGGCGGGGCAAGACCGGGCGTCGCTTTGTGGTGAGCTGCGCGACTACGGTGAAAGCGTGTTGCGCGGGGCGGTGCAGGATGATGCTTTCTTTGGCTACATCGCGGAGCCGCCTGCGGATTGTGATCCAGCAGATCCGCAGTTCTGGGCCATGGGTAATCCCAATCTGGGAGTGAGCAAAAAGATTGATGCGATGCAGTCAACGCTGAAAAAGGCGCTGGCGATCGCGGGGCGCATGCCCAACTTCAAGCGCTTTCATTTGAACCTCTGGACCGAGGGTGCGGAGACCTGGATTGCGCGGGATATCTGGGACAAGGGGATGGCCTGCGCGCCATTCGATATTGAAAGCCTGTTTGGCCGCAAGGCCTGGGTCGGGCTGGATCTGTCCAACAAGATCGACACCACGGCGATCGTGATTGCGGTGCCGGTGGATGGGCTGATCTACCTGGTTGCCTTCACCTTCCTGCCAGAAGGGCCCAAGGGATTTATTCAGCGGGCGCAGTCGGAAAAGCGGGAATATGTCGGCTGGCGTGATGAGGGCTGGCTGGAGATCCACAAGGGCGGGACTATTGATGAGGATGAGCTGGCCACCCGGCTGGAATGGATCCGGCAGCATTTCGATCTGCAAGAGGTGGCCTATGACCCCTGGGGCATGAAGTACCTGGCCGACAAGCTGGACAAGCGCCGGTTCCCGATGGTGGAGCACCGGCAGGGCTATCAGTCGATGTCAAACCCGATGAAGCGGTTTGAAGAAAAGGTAATGGAAAACAAGATCCGCCACGGTGGCAATCCAATGCTGGCCTGGCAGGTTGGCAATGTTCACCGGGATGAGGATGCCTCGGAGAATGTGAAACCGAACAAAAAGAAATCATCGGGCCGGATCGATGCGGCAGTTGCTGCGATCATGGCGGTGGGGCGCGCCGAGGCGGGCGAACAGAAACGCAAATCGCGGGAAGTCGAGGTAGTATGAAATTCTTTGGTTTGGATCTTTCGCGCGGTTCAGATGAGACTGTTGTGCAGCGGGTTGAGCCGCCTGTGATCTCTGCTGAAGCGTGCACCTCTGGCACCATGAAACCTGAACCTTGGTTATCTGACGTCGGCTGGGGCGGTTCCGGCGGGCGGCTGGCCAAACACCTGCCGCGTGTTTCGCCGCTGCGGGGCGAACAGCATGCTACGGTGTTTGCCTGCTGCAACAATATCGCTGGGGATCTGTCCAAGGTGCCTCTGAAAATCTGGCAGCGCAAAGGCGACGGGCAAGAGATGCGGGTGCGCGATCACCCGGCGGCCTATCTCTTAAATGTCGAGGCCTCGGAGGGTGTGCCGGCCAAGGTGATGCGTCTGGCGCTGATCTATGCCTGGGCGCTGCGTGGCAATAGCTATGCTTACGGCCCGCGCGATCGCGGCGGCGAGTTGGAGCTGATCGAGGTGATCAATCAAGATGCCTGCACGATGCTGCGCTCTGGTCGGTCGCGGTTCTATGATTTTACCGATGGGGCAGACGTGCAGCGCCGCGCGCCCAGCCGGTCAATGGTGCATTTGCGCTATCTGGCGCTTGATGGCTGGACCGGGCGGTCGCCTTTGCAGGTTGCCACTGAGAGCGTTGGATTGGCCTTTGCTGGGCAAGAGGCGGCGGGCAGGTCTGTATCAGGAGCGCATGCCAAGGCCTTTTTGAAACTGGGCGAAGGCTATGAAGATGATGCGGCGCGGACCCGGAATGCGCGGCGGCTAAAGGACCACATCACCAATCCCAACTCGGATGGCATTCCGGTCTTGGGGCCGGAGGATGATATCAAAAGCCTGGATCTGACGGCTGCTGACCAGGAGCTGCTGGCCAGCCGCAAGTTTGACCGCGAGCAATTGGCGGCGATCTACCGGATGCCCCCCAGCAAGCTGCAGATGCTGGAAAACGGCGTGAAGGCCAATGGCGAGCAACAGGCGATCGACTATCTGACGGATTGCCTTTTGCATTGGTCTGGGTTGGCAGAGGAAGCCCTGGCGATGTCGGTGCTGACGCGAGGCGAGAGAGACAGGGGAATGTTTCTGCGCCATGACTTTGGCGCGTTGCTGCAGCCCACAATCAAAGATCAGATCGAGGCGGTGACTAAGGCGGTTGGCGGACCGATCTATACTCCGAATGAGGGGCGTCAAAAGGTTGGTCTGCCGCCCACTGTGGACGGCAACACGATGAACCCCGCGCCCAACATGACCCGCAAGGATGCGCCAAACCCGAAAGGAAAAGAGCAATGACACAGACCACAATAGCGGCCCTGGTTGGCGCGGCACCGCTGGCGATTTGCGAGCATGGCTTGCCCATGCTGGCAATGGATCTGCCAAAAGAGGGCGCTGTGGCGCCGTTCGAGATCTCGGCCTTGAGCGGCGAGGCGATCCAGTTTGAACGCGGCCAGCGGTTTGCGGTGCATCGCGGCGTTGCCTTTGTTCCAGTGCGGGGCGTGTTGACGCCAAATTCTGCACTGCTGGAACGCTATCTTGGCTGGGCCACCTATCACGGGTTGGCGGAAACCATGGCAGCGGTCACTGCCAGCGATGAGGTGCAGGCTACGATTATGCTGTTTGATACGCCGGGCGGCTCAGTGATGGGCATTCAGGCTGCAGTTCAGGCGGTTCGCATCGCAGCCTCAGTCAAGCCGGTGCATGGCCTGGTGCATCCGCTTGCGGCCTCGGCAGGTTATTGGCTGGCCAGCCAGTGCAGCGATTTGAGTGCAACGCCTGGATCTTGGGTCGGGTCGGTTGGGGCCATGGCCACAATGGCTCAACCAATGCAGCCGGGATCCGGTGGTGACCAGATCTTTATTCAGACCTCGGCCCATGCCGGGGCAAAGCGGCCAGACCCTTCCACGGATGAGGGCAGAAACCTGACGCAGATGCGCCTGGATGAAATGGAAGGCGAGTTCCTCGCGGCGATCTCCGCAGGGCGCAAGATTGAAGTTGATAATCTCCCAGGACGAATGAGCCGCACGGAAAATGCGGAGGACGGCGGCGACGTGTTTTGGGGCGCGGATGCCATCAGCCGCGGGCTGGTGGATACAGAAGAAACTCTGCCCGACTTTCTGGCGCGCATCGGCGCGCTTTATGCGCCCAAACCGCGCCCCAAAACACGGGCTGCCATGGCACTGGCCGAAGCCGCCCAGGCGCAAGCCACCCTTTAAATCTCACGATTAGTCACCGGCACCCCTGCCTGTGTTCACCTCGCGCATTTGCGGCGGGGCCAATTGGGCTGCGCTTCTGCAGCCTTTCCATGACGAAAAGGAAACCAACATGGATATCAACGATCTGCGCCGCATGCTGAAGGCGGCGGCTGAAAATATGGGCACCACGGCAAAGGTGCTGGATGATCTGGAAGTCAGCGGCACCGCTGAGGACAGCACGATCGAGACCGCCACCGCAGCATTTGATGCGGCCAAGAAAGAATTCGACGGGTTGAAGGTCCGCGTCGCACGGGCTGAGGAAGTCGAGGCAGCCAAAGCCAGCACGGCAGGTTCCGAGCAGAACACCGCAGGCACTGGCGGCGGAAGTCTTCAGCCGGGCCAGGTTGCGAAGGCTGATGACAAGGGCGCTGATACCGGCCTGATCGTGGCGGCTTTGGCCAATTGCAAAGGCAACAAGGATCAGGCCGTCACCTTCCTGGAAAGCGAAGGTCACAGCGGTATTGCGGCGACCCTGTCCGGGGCAAGCGATGGGGCTGGCGGGATCTTGATCCCGCGCGCTCAAAGCGCTGTGCTGGTTGGCTTGCTGACGCCGCGTGTGGTTGTGCGCAAGCTGGGCGCACGGGTGCATGATATGCCAGCGGGTGCGCTGCGCATGGGTCGGGTCGCCTCGGCTCCTACTGCGGGCTACATCGGGGAAAACGCGCCGATTGTGGAGAGCGAACCCAGCTTTGACAAAGTGGATCAGGACTTCAAAACCCTGACCGCGCTGGTGCCGATCGGCAATGCACTGTTGTCGCATTCCAGCGCCAGCGTCGGGGCAACGGTGCGGGATCTGCTACTTGATTACATGGCCCTGCGCGAGGATCTGGCTTTCATTCGCGGCGATGGCTCTGGAGAAACCCCAAAGGGCCTGCGCAACTGGTGCTTGCCTTCCAATCTGCGCCTTGCGGTGGCCAATACGCCAGCCGTGGTTGAGGCAAACCTGCGCTGGATGGTGAGCGTGGTTGAGGATGCCAATGTTGCCATGCAGCAGCCCGGTTGGATTATGCGTGGCGCAACCAAGCATTTCCTTGCCAGCTTGCGGGATCCTTCTGGTGCGAAACTCTATCCGTCGATCGAGGCCAGCAATACTCTGCATGGCTATCCGATCGAGACCACCTCCCAGGTGCCAAACAATCTCGGTCTTGGCTCTGATACTGAGATTACCTTTGCCGACTTTGGCGAGATCATGATTGGCGACGATCAGGAAATCCGGGTGGCGTCTTCTACTGAGGCCTCCTTTGTGGATACCGGCGGCAATACGATCTCGGCCTTTCAGCGTGATCTGACGCTGATGCGGGCGGTCTCGCGGCACGATATCGCTCCTGCGCATGATGAGGCGATCTCGGTGCTGACCGGCACCGGCTGGGGCCTCTAGGCGCGCCTGACCTAAGCGACAGTGGGGCGGCCTAGCGGTCGCCCTTTTCTATTCCTGAGATTTGGAGACGTGAGATGACACGCATTCTGGTGCAATTCCTTGCGGGATATTCCCGCTACAACAAAGGTGAAACCGCAGCGTTTGATGAGGAAAAGGCCAAACAGCTCTGCGCTGGGACAAGCGCTGTCGCGCGGCTTGTTGGGCCTGTGAAACAGGTGACTGCACTCACTAGTGAAGACATCGATCTGCTGGAAAGCGATCGGCAGGAGCTGGCCCAGGCTGGCGAGAATATGGCGGATCAATTGGCGAGTGTTGAGCGCCGCGAAGAAGAGCTGCTGGTTGGTCTGTCTGGCCTTGAAGAGCGCGCAAAGAATCTCGCCTCGCGTGAAGCGGCTTTGGTTGAACGTGAGAAAGAGCTTCAGGCGGCGCTAGACGCGGCGGTTGAACCCGATCCCGTGAAAGAGCCAGCGAAGGAACCGACTGAACAGATTGAACCTGCAGCGGTGGCCAAAGAGAAAGCGCCTGGTGCGCCACCAAAACAGGGCGCAAAAAGCTAAGGGGCACGAGTTATGCGGGTGATTGAAGCGGGTGAAATTGCTGCTGGTGTGGATCTGGCTGACTTCAAGCGGTCGATCCACTTTCAGTCTGAGGATGCTGGGGATGATGCGGCACCGCAGTTGGCGCTGGAATCGGCGGAGGCCACTGTGGCAACCGCAACCGGTCGCCCGCTTACACCGCGCCGGGTGGAATTTGTCGTCACGCGTAGCGCGTGGCGGCGGTGGTGGTTCCCGGTGCTGCCGGTGCAAGAGCTGGTTGGGCTGGCGCTGGATGATGGTGCAGGTGGCTGGATTGATCAGCCATTGGCCGGGGCCTGGGTGCAGCAGGCGCATGATGAGCCGCAGCTTGTTCTGGGCGACGCCTGGGCGGGGCATGCTGTGCATTCCGAACTGCTGCGGGTGCAGGCCAATGTTGGCGGCGCAGATGCGCCCACTGCGAAGCGTTTGCGGCAGGCGATCTTTTTGCTGGCCAAGGAATGGCTGGAAGCCGGGATCTCGATCGAGAATGAGGACGTGCCGCGCATGTCCTTTGGGGTGCGCCTGCTGATGAAACAGGCGCGCTACCGTCGCCCCTGCGAGGTGGCTTGATATGGGCGGACGTTTGGACACACGCATTCAGTTTCTGAGCAAAGCGCAGGTGGATGATGGGCTGCGGCGCGAAGACGTGTATCAGCCGCACGGCCAAAAAGTCTGGGCCTCTAAGGAGGATGCAAGCGCTGATGAGGTGTTTCGGGCGGGGCAGGATGCGACGCACCTGGTGGCGCGGTTCAGGGTTAAGAAAACCGCCTTCACCTCATCGATCACTGCGGCGCATCGCCTGAGATCCGGGGCGCAGGAATTTGAAATCCTGGGCATCAAGGAGGTTTCGGGCCGTGGTCGGATCCTTGAAATCACCGCCATTGCCAAGGTGTCAGCATGAGCATGGATATGGAGCTGGAAGGGTTCAGTGAGCTGGAGGATGCGCTGGATGATTTGAGCCGCGCAGCTGGCAAGGGCGTGTTGTGGCGGTCTTTGAAGAAAGCGGCGCAGCCTCTGGCGGATCTGATGGCGGATGCGGCGCCGCGTGGTCAGGGCGATCTGCAAGAGAGCATTGCGGTCAGCAGCAAGCTGTCAAAGCGGCAGGCGGCAGAGCATCGGGCGTTGTTCCGGGATCAGCGGGCGGCGGTTGAGATGTTTGTGGGGGCGGGGCCATTGCCGCAGGCAACCCAGTCAGAATTTGGCAATGAACATCAGGCGCCACAGCCCTTTGCGCGGCCTGCCTGGGATCAGGATCAGCAGGCGCTGCTTGAGCGCTTGGGGGGGCATCTCTGGGCGGAGTTTGAAAAGTCACTGGCCCGCGCGCAGCGCAAGGCCGCGAAAGGATAGGCCCATGCAAATTGAACTGCGATCACTGCTGCGCGGAGTGCCGGCGGTGGCCGCTCTGTGCGGTGTGCGGGTGGATTGGGGCAAGCGGCCCCAGGGCGATCCGTACCCGGCCATTTGCCTGCATCTGATTGGCGATCGCGAAGGTCACACGCTGCAGGGGCCGGACGGGCTGTCACAGGGGCGGGTGCAGGTTGACTGCTACGCAGAGACATCTGGCGAGGCTGCGGCAGTGGCCCGCGCGGTGCGCGGTGCCCTGAATGGCTATCGGGGCGGCGGCTTTCGGGGCGTGTTCCTTGAGGGCCAGCGCGACAACACAGAACGCGGATCAAATGAGCCTGACCGGGCCGCCCGCGTTTCAATGGATTTTTTGGTAAACTGGAGAGAAAGCAATGCCTGAGGTAGATGCAGATATTGGATATAATTCCACATTTGGGATGGCGGATGTTGAGGCGGGGCCGTTCCCGGCAATCGCTGGGGTGGTCAGCATTACCCCGCCAAACAAGTCGCGGGATGCGGTTGAAAAGACCCATCTGAAAAGCCCTGATCGCTACAAGGAATTCATCGCCGGGATGAAGGATGGCAGCGAGGCCAAGATTGGTCTGAACTTTGCGCCCTCGGTTGCGGTCACACTTGATGCGGCTTTTGAGGCCGGGGCAAAATGGTGCCAGATCACTTTCCCGGATGAGACGACAACGCTCACCTTCAAGGGGGTGATCACCGGGCTGGAATTTGGCGAATTGACCAATGACAAGATGACGGCAACGCTGACGGTGAAACCCAGCGGCAAGCCAGTTCTGGCGGTGGCATGATGGCCAACCGTTTCATTGGTGAGACCACTGCCCAGGCGGATGGTAAGAGCTGGACCCTGCGCTGCGATTTTAACGCGATGGCCGCGTTTGAAGAGGCGACCGGCAAGGATGCCATGACGGCTTTTGAGGCGGCGGAGCAGGGCGATGTCTCTGTACTTGATCTGCGGCACCTGGTGCGCGCCTGTCTGCTGCGCCACCATCCCGACGCCACATTGTGCGATGCGGGCGATGTGCTGAGCCATGATCTGAGCGTGGTGCAGCGGCTGATTGAGGGGGCAATGCCCACGAGTGGCGAGGCCGCAGAGTTGGGAAACGGCCAGCCGGTGACAGCCCCGGTGACGGCGCCGGGCTGAACTACATCAAAATGTTAGAAGCCTATGTGGCCGCTGGGTTCCCGGATCCGGCGGCTTTCTGGTCTCTGACGCCGCGCCTGTACCTGGCCCTGATGAAGGGGGCGGGTCAGCGCTTGGAGCGCGAGCATAAGGATCGCGCCTGGCAGGTCTGGCATATCGCGGCGCTGTGTCGGGGCGATGCGCTACCTTCTTTCGATGAATTCCTGGGCGCTGGCCCTGTTGAACCCCAATCGCCTGAGACCCTGCAGGCGATGTGCGAACTCCTGGCGCGGAGCTGGGGAGCAGAGGAGATCTGATGGGCAAATCTGTTATTGGGGCGCTGCGGGTCAATCTGGGGCTGAACAGCGCCAAGTTTGAACGTGGTGCCAAGCGGGTGAAATCCCCCCTGGCCGCGATGAAAAAGCAATTCCTTGCGGTGGCGGCGGTGGCTGCTGCGGCAGGGGGGGCGATCACGGCCATGGCCTTGGCGGGGGCGCGGGATCTGGACCGGGCCGCAAAGTCTGCCCGGCGCCTCGGCGCCTCGATCGGGGGCTTTCGGGCGCTGGAGCTGGCGGCTGGCGAGGCGGGTGTGAGCCTGTCGAACATGACCAATGACATCCAGACCATTGACCGCGAGATTGCTTCGATCGGGAAATCCGGCAATGCGCAGCGGGCGCTGGATGCACTGGGGATCTCGGCTGAGCAGCTCTCTGGGTCAGACGCAGATGAAAAGCTGGCGCTGATTGCCGATCGGGTAAAGGCGCTGGGGCTGACTACCGGCGAGACCACATCGATCCTGCGCGACCTTGGGGTGCGCAATCGGGAAATGGTGCTGCTGATGCTGAACGGCGGGGAAGCTATTCGCGCTGCGCGCCGCGATGTTGAGGACTATGGGCTTGCGGTCAACTCAGTAGATGCGGGCAAGATTGAGCAGGCCAATGACCGCATCGCGCGGCTGGGCCTGGTGACGCAGTACCTGGGCCAGCGTCTGGCGTTGGAATTGGTGCCTGCCCTGGGACAGATGGCACAGGGGATCACCAACAGCCTGCGCACAGGTGGCGCACTGCGCGGGGTTCTGGACGGGTTGGCGGCCAATGTGAAGCGGCTCACCACTTATTTGGCGGTGGCGGTCACCGGCTTTGGGGTGCGCTATGTGGCGGCCTTGGTTGCGGCGAAGCTGGCAACGGCCACGCTGTCCGGGGCGCTGGTGTTCCTGCGCGGTGCCTTGATCCGTACCGGCATTGGTGCGTTGGTCGTTATTGCGGGGGAGTTGGTCTATCAGATCTCGCGGATGGTGACTAAGGTCGGGGGCTTTGGTGAGGCTTTGTCGCTGCTGAAAGGTGTCGCGGCAGAGGTTTGGGACCGGATGATGTTGGGGGCGTCTTCTCTGGCGGCCTCTCTGTCTGCGACCTGGGACGGGATCAAGGGCGGTTTCTTTTCGATGTTGGCGGCGTTGCAAGAGCGTTGGTCAATCTTTCTGCGTAACCTTGCCGGATCGATCAATGGTGTCCCTGGCATGGATGCGTTGACGCTGAAGCTGCATGGCGCATCTGTCGAGGCGCGATCGGGATCTTATGAGACCAGCGGTCTGGCGGATAACTATTCCGATGCGGCAGATGCCGCACAAGCTCGCGCTGATGCTCTGGCGCAGGCGGCCAATGCGCCTCTGAAAAGCATTGAAGCGCTGCGGGCTGCGTTGAAAGGCACCACAGGGGACACAGAGGATGGCACCACGGCAGCCAATCGCCTCACAGATGCTCTGGGCAACCTCGGCGGCGCAGGGGCTGGTGGAGTTAAACCGGTCAAGGATGAGATTGAAGATCTGTCCGAGGGTCTGCAGTCGGTGAAATCCTCGGCCAAGTCGGCCTTTTCTGGGCTGGTGACGGGTGCCAAGAGCTTCAAAGATGCGTTGAAAGATGTGGCTGCCAATCTGGCATCGGTTCTGGCCAATCAGGCGTTTGAATCGCTATTTGGCAGTCTGTTTGGCGGGATTGGAGCCTTTGCCAATGGCACCCTGTCAGCACCTGGCGGGTTGGCGCTGGTTGGGGAGCGGGGGCCGGAGCTGGTGAATCTGCCGCGCGGGTCGCAGGTGAACACAGCGCAGGCCACCAGGTCGATGCTGGGGGCGGCACAAAACCGGCTGCATGTGAGTGTTGGCGTCGATGATAGCGGCTATTTGGTTCCGCTCATCCAAGACGTCAGCGGCAATGTCTCGGCCCAGCATGTCTCTGCGGGGATGGCGATGCAGGACCGCAAAACGTCCAGCAATCTTGCAACCCATCTGGCGAGGCAGGGCTGATGCGGCGACCTATTGTTACCCTTCCCGATGGCTTTTTGAAGTTCCTGCAGGTGGATTGGGATATAGACTGGCGCGGCCAGGGTCTTGGAGAAAACACCGGGGGCGGCTCGTCTACTGTGTTCAACCGGTTCCCGCGCTGGACCGGCGCGCCTTCGGTGTTTCTGGAAGGGGCGGAGTTGGCGCAGTGGCGCGGGATCCGGGCCATGGCGCAGGGGCGGCTGGGAATTTACCGCCTGCCCATGGTGGATCCGATCGGGTTTTCTGGCGCACCCGGTGCGGAACAACGCTTTGCAGATGGAACCAGCTTTGCATCTGGTGAGGGCTTTGCCTCTGAGCCGATGTGCTTTGCTGCGCAGGCTGCTGATCGTGGCGCAGAACAGATCCGGGTGACGGGTTTGGATGCCGCGCCGCGTATCGGCCAGATCATGAGCCAGGGGCTTTGGCCCTTCACCGTGACCTGGGTGCTGGAGGTCGCGGCGGGTGTCTATGACCTTGGGGTACAGATGCCTCTGCGGGAAGCGCTGACAGTGGGTGATCCGATCCGGATGGAAGCCATGGGCCTGTTTGAAGCGGTTGAGGGTGGCATGGGGCGGGTGCGTTATGACACCAGCCGCGCCGCCCAGGTGAAACTGAACTTTCGTGAGGTTCTGAACAGATGAGCTTTTTCCCTGAAGGGTATGATCCTCAAGGTGAGATCCTTGGGGCGCTGGACCTGTGCGAGATGGATACACCGGACGGGCCGATGCGCTTCATGATTGGGGCGGATGGCGTCTTCACGGATGTGAATGGCAATAAGTGGTGCGGCACCCAGCTTGCCAGTGTCAGCTCGCTTGAGAGCGCTCTTGAGGGTCGCGCGCCAGAGGGGTCGATCACGCTCTCCTACTTTCAGGATCCGGAAGCGGATGATCTGATCTCTGAGGTGAAAGCTCTCGGCGTTGACTACATCAAAGGCCGCGCCATCCGGTTCTTCTTCCAGCCCATCGGCAGCATGGCCGAGCTGTACCAGCCAAAGCACCCGCCCAAACAATGGATGCAGCGCACCATGCGCAGCCTGCGGTTCTCGGCCAGTGGGGCGCAGGATCGCTCGATCTCTCTGGGCTTTGAAGCCTGGACCGAGAAGCGCCGCGCCGCCGGGCGGTTGGTGATGAATACTGAGGGCCACGCCAGGCTAACCGGCGCGCCCAATCCCTCGCTGAAGTTTGCCCCGACAACCGCTTTTGAAGAAGAGAAGCTATTCGGATGATGTCACCGCTGTATCAGGAATTGCACCGCTGGAACGCCGCGCCCTTTATCTGGGGCGAAATGGATTGCGTTTTATCGATTGCGGATTGGGTCGGGAAAGTTAAAGGCAAAGACCCGGCAGCGGCGCTGCGCGGTGTTTATGACAGTCGCGGATCCTGCCAACGTGAGACCGGCTTTCTGCGCAACCCGGTGGAAACGGTCGAGGCCTGCCTGGCCACGATCGGCGGGCTGCCGCGCGTTGAGACACCGGCGCCCGGCGATATCGGCATTGTCATGGCGCATGATGCAGAGGGGCGGTTGTCGCCCTGTGGTGGCCTGTGGCTCGGGAAGGCCTGGGGCTTCAAAACCCGCAATGAGGACCATGGGGGCAGGGGTGCGATCACCATCAAGCCTATTCTGATCCCACAGGTACTGGCAATCTGGGGAGTGGGCTATGAAGCGTAGTCTGCTTTTTGCCGCGCTGCTGGGCTGTACCATGCTGACGCCGCAACCTGCGCAGGCCGCGCCGGTGGTGGCCTGGGTCGCTGGCGCTTTGACCGTGGCGGGCGGTACTGCGCTTGCCGCCACGGCGGCCTATGCTGCAGGCGCGACTTTTGCGGCCTCGGTGGTTGGTGGCTTCATTGTCAAAACCGTTGTGGCCATTGGTTTGTCGGCACTGGCAGCGCAGCTTGCGCCCAAGCCCACATCGCCACCGCCCAGCGTCCAGATGGCGAACTTTGCCCAGCCGGTGACCTATGCAGAATGGGTCTATGGGCGCACCCGCAAGGGCGGCTTTCTGGGCTTCACTGGCTTTGCCAATGACAGGCGCTACTATGTGCCCATTCTGGCAGCGCATCCCATTAAGGGCGTGGTGCAGCACTGGCTGGATGAGCGCCTGGTGACGCTGAGCGGTGAGGCGGATCAGAACAAAAGCAATATCACAGAGACGCCGATTGCGGGCTATGGCCGGATCGATACCTTTGATGGCGCGCCGGGGCAGCAGGTGGATCCGGGGTTAAATGCAGCCTTTGTCGAGGTCACTGATGCGTTTGATTTTGCGGGCCTGTCAGGGGCGGTGGTCTGGGCCGCGCGCCCGCCTGCCTCCTCCTTTACGCAGATCTACCCCGAAAGCCGCCAATGGGCCTATGCCCCGGTGATTGAGGGCAAGAACGATCTGTTTGATCCACGCGATGGCAGCCACAAGTTCAGCTCCAATGCGGCGCTGGTGTTGGCAGATTGGGTGGTCAATATCCTGGGCCGCGCGGTGGACTGGGATGAGGTCGCGGATGAGGCTGAGGCTTGCGGTGCGCAGGTGTTGAACGCCGAGGGCTATCTGCAGAACCGCTGGGAGCTGAACGGTGCCCTGTCGGATGAGCAGGACTTTGAAGGCCAGCGGGTCTCTCTGGCGGCGGCCTGTGATGCCTTTCTCTATGAGCGCACGGATGGAAAGGTGGGCTTTACGGTGGGGCGCTGGATGGAACCGGATCTGGTGCTGGGTCCGGATGACTTTCTGTCGCTGGAACTGGCCAGCGGTGAGTTCGGCGCCGATGCCCCGGATGAGGTGGCGGGGGTCTATACCGAGCCTGACAATGGCTGGCGCGAAACCCCCAGCGGGACCTGGGTGGAAAACGCTGTGGCCAAGCCCAGCCGGGATGAGCCGCAGCTCTTCATGGTCACCAATCACAACCAGATCTCGCGGCTGAACAAGCGCCTGGCGCGCACCAAACTGGCCCGCTACCAGATCACCGCCACGATCGGCTTCAAGGGCTATGAGATCCTTGGGGGTAGGGATGGGGGTAGGGCGCATCGGTTCTTTCGGGTGGTGCATCCGGAGCTGCAGATCGATGCGTTTTTTGAGGTGGGCGAGCTGACCCGCGAGGCCTCCGGGCTCTTCACTCTCACGGCCAATTCGGTCAGCCCGGAGGATTTTGCCTTTGACGCCGCAGCGGAGGAACCTGCGCGCCCGGTCTATGACAGCGTTGAGGGTGACAACGGGATCCCGGTGCCTGGCATGTGGGTGATCTCGCAGGGCAGTAGCGGCTCGGCCAGTCTGCACTGGGGCGATCAGAGTCCGGCCTACATCCAGGAGTTGCGCTATCAGCTCACAGCGGCCTCATCGCCCTGGGCGCATGTGATGCCTGCCGAGGGGGAGACCACGCATGTGCTGTCGGGACTGACCGGCGGCGCAGGCTATGCGGTGCAGATCCGCAACCGCAGCACAGGTCTGGGCCTGTCGGACTGGTCCGATCCCGTGACCTTTACAGCCTAAACAAAACAGGAGGCGCCTATGGTTGCCCTATCTCCCCAAACCGTGATGTTTGGGAACCCGCCTACTTCTGGGCATCAGCCGTCCCGCTCTGATCTCTCGGCCTGGATGACAGAGATTGAAAGCCTCGCGGCTGGGGGTGGGCTGAGCTATGTGAACAGCTCTCTGGCCGCGCTCAATCAGCGCCCGGATGTGTCTGCCGGTCAGTTTGCCCTGGTGCTGAATACGCTGGATGAGGCTGGTGTATACGAGCACGCTGGTGGCGTCTGGACCAAGGTTGCCGAGGTGCCGGCTGTGTTTTTGGAGAGCCAGGCTGCAACGCAAGTGCTGGCAGCCCGCGATGAGGTTGTCGCTGCAGCCCTTGCTGTTGCGCTCGATGCCTCAACCGCCCAGGCCGCCGCAGAAGCCTCAGGCCTCGCGGCTTTCTTTGATACCAAAGCTGGAGCAGATGCTGGCCTGGCTAGCCTGGCGGAGGATGAGCTGATTGAGGTTCTGGCCGATGAGACGCAAGGCGGGAGGCGGGTGCGTTACCGGGTTGTTGGGGGTGCCTTGGTTCTCAAGCTTGTCATTGGTGATATGCGGGCGGATCGGAACCTCGCGGAGCTGGCCGATAAGGACGCGGCTCTGGGCATTCTGGGTCTGACTTCCAAGGGTAAGGAGCTGGTCAAGGCTGCCACGGCTGCCGCGATGCGGACGGTTCTGGAGCTGAAAGCCGGGGCGCTGGCTGCTTTGGCCACCGAAGCGCAGGCGCAGGCTGGGACAGACAATACGGCCTATATGACGGCGCTGCGCACAAAGCAGGCGGTGGCCGCGCAGGTTCCGGAGTTGATCCCAGCCTCGGGTGTCGAAGCTTCGGTCAACTTCAACGGCACCGGTACTGTAGCAATCCGCGGCAGCGGCGGAAACATCGCGGGTATTACTGACAACGGGGTCGGCGCCTATACCGTCAACTTCGCGGTCGATCTGCCCGATGCCAATTATTCGCCCTTGGTGGTGGCCGGTTTGGCTAACGGGTCGCGGGCCGCGCCCCAGGTTCGAAACCTGACGGTCAGCGGGTTCGACATCTATGTCAACAACCACGGTAACGGCTATGGCGTCGACGCCGAATGGGTCTCCGCCGTCGTCATCACCCACTAAAGGATAAGCCAGATGCAAAAGATTGTGTTCAAGAATGACAATGGGGGTATCTCAGTCTTTACTCCCGTTGTCCGGGAAGGCAGGCCTGCTATCGAAGAGGTTGCAGCTAAAGTCGTCCCTTCGGGCCGCCCCTTCGGGATTGTGGATGCTGCTGAGGTGCCAGCAGATCGAACGGATCGTGATCTATGGACCGTTGATGAGACCGACCTGACAGACGGAGTGGGCGCATGAGTATCATCAAGGTGAACGCAATGAGCGAGGCTGATGCTCTGGCCATGCGGCGTAGTGGCGCGTCCATGTCGCGGCAATCATTCTGTCTGGCCCTATACCGCGCGCAAATTCTGAGCGAACAAGATGCGATTGCCGCTGCCAAGGGCGACTGGCCTGCGGCTTTGGGTGATTTGCTGAATGACCTTCCTGCGGCGGAGGCTGCGGAGGCGCGAATTGTCTGGGCGACCTCGCCACAGATCCGCCGCCTGCACCCGCTCTTGGCTTCGATTGCCGCCCATATGTCGATCGATGATGCGGGGCTGGATGTGATCTTTGGCTTGAATGGGCAGGAGGGGTGATGCCCGAGGCTGGACTGATCGACTGGATGTCGAACCTGTTGGGTGGCGCTGCCACCACGCTGGTCGGGGCTAGTATAGGCCGCCTGATGTGGCATTCCGGCGAGGTGCGCAAAGGGCAGCGGCGTTTCTTTGGCCCGGAGCTGCTCTGGGAAATCCCGGTGGCCATCGGCATGGCCATCATTGGCGAGGCCATTGCCAGCTATATGGGTGCAGGCCCAACCGTGACCACCGGCATCGTGGCGCTGGCGGCCTATATCGGCCCGCGCGGGGCTGAGGTGCTGCTGACCAAATGGCTGCTGCGCGCCAAGCCGTAAAACTACCACAAAACCCAAAACCTGAACCCAACCCTGCCTTTGGCGGGGTCTTTTGCATTGGAGACATCATGAAACTGATCTCAAACTGGCGCGCCACGCTTGGCAAGTCCTGGTCTGTCTGGCTCATTTTGGCGAGCCTTGTTCTGCTGGGTGGATATTTTCTGGCCCTTGTCCAACCGGGCATGCTGGGCTGGGACCCGCTGTATTTTGCCATGGCCTCGGCCACATGCCAGGTGCTGGCGATCCCGGCGCGGCTGGTGCTACAGAACGGCTTGTCCGGCCTTGCCGCCTTCCGCCGGGAGACGGGCGGTGCCGTGCGCCGGCGCACGGTTGGGCTGATCGCGGGCAGCGGGATCGCTATGTCCGGCGCCATTGGCTTCATCGGTCAGTGGGAGGGGCTGCGGACGCAAGCCTACCGCGATGTCGTGGGTATCTGGACGGTTTGCTATGGCGAAACCAAGGGGGTACGCCCTGGTGATCGCTACAGCAAGGCCGAGTGCGATAAAATGCTGGCGCGTGAGATCGTCGCCTATGAGGTGGCGCTGGACAAATGCCTGAAACATCCGGTGCCGGTGGGCATGAAGATCGCCCTGGTCAGCTGGACCTACAACGTCGGGGCAGGGGCGGCCTGCAAATCGACCCTGGTGCGTAAGGCCAATGTCGGGGATCTGACAGGCGCCTGCAATGAGCTGCCGCGCTGGAACAGGGCAGGCGGGCGGATCATACCGGGGCTGGGCAACCGGCGCGGCGCCGAGCGCGCCATGTGCCATCAGGCGCTGAAAGAACCGGCATGATTCCGGTTAGGATATGGGGTTGGGTGTTGCGCAATCTGCCAGGGCTTGCCCTGGTGGCCCTGCTGGCCGGGGTGGTCTGGACTGTGGCGGATGCCTTCCAGGACCGCGTCCACCTGCGGGCCGAGCTGGCCGCTACCCAGGCGGATCTGGCAACAGCACAGGCCAGCCTGCAGCAAGCCGCCGAGACCGCCCGCATTCACCGCGCCCACCTGGCCCGCGCCGCCGATGAGGCCCGCGCCTGGGTGGCGCTATCAAATGAGTTGCAAAACATGGAGGGCCGCAATGCGCCTTTATCTCCTTTGCTTGCTGCTACTGCTGGCCGGTTGTTCCGATCGGGCCAGTGAGGTGGTGATACCACCGCCCCAAGTGCCACCCGATTTGTTGCAGCCCTGCGCCGGTTATACCGGTCCGCTGCCGCAATCTGAGGGCCAGATCTCGGATGCCCTCATCGCCGAGGCGCGCGGGCGGGCCTGTGCCAATGGCCGGTTGACGGCTGTGGCGGAGATCTTGGTGGCGCCACGTCTTAAAGACTGATCCCTCCGCGCCCTAGCGGGGGGATCGGGTGCGCAAACACCCGTTCCCACGCAGCCATCCGTTCAAAGCGGCTGCGCCGACATCACCAATCAGAAAATGTCGCCCGACTCTCGCGAGAGTGGGCACCCCATATTCTGGAATCAGCAATGACAACAATGACAAAGGTGCGCCCTGCCGCGCCCGTCGCCCCCTGGCTCGGGGGCAAAAAGGCCCTGAGTGCCCGTATCATCGCGCGCATCGAGGCCGTCGACCATGCCACCTATGCCGAGCCTTTTGTCGGCATGGGCGGTGTTTTTCTGCGCCGCAGCTGGAAGCCGCAGTGCGAGGTCGCCAATGACTTCAATGGTGAAATCACCAATCTGTTCCGCATCCTACAGCAGCATTTGCCGCAGCTGATGGAAGTCATGCGCTATCAGATCGCCTCGCGCCGGGAGTTTGAGCGGCTGCGCAAAACCGATCCCGCCACCCTGACCGATCTGCAGCGCGCCGCCCGGTTTTTGTATCTGCAGCGCCAGGCCTTTGGCGGCAAGCTCGGTGGCGTCTTTGGCGTTGCCACCGATCGGCCATCCCGGTTCAGCCTGTCGCGCCTGGAACCAATCCTCGAGGCCGCCCATGAACGGCTGGAAAGCGTCATCTTCGAGAACCTCGACTGGTCAGATCTGATCCGCCGCTATGATGGCAGCAAGACGCTGTTCTATCTCGACCCACCCTATTGGGGCGGCGAAAGCGATTATGGCAAAGGCCTGTTTGAACGCAGCGCCTTCCAGGCAATGGCGGAGCAACTGGCCGAAATCCGTGGCAAGTTCATCCTGTCAATCAACGACTGCCCTGAGATCCGTGAGCTGTTCGCCGGGTTTGAGTTTGAAGAGGTCCGCCTGAAATATACCGTCGCCGCAGGTGGTGCGACGGATGCGGCCGAGCTGATCATCTCAAACTTTGAGCCGCGTATCGGGTTGATCTGATCGAGAGTATGAGCTGGCGGGGCGTAGTGGTCCCGCCAGCCCGAAGGGCGGACAACGGACCTTAGCCGCATCCGCCAAGGTTCCGAGCCAGATAGACATAAGCGGCCATTCAAGCCCTAGCAATCGAGACCCACGTTGCTGCGCCTACAATCAAGGTCGCCTATGCGCAGTTTGTGTACTTTGCAGACTTGAAAGATCAGACCTGACTTACATAGCCAAGACTAATGGTCATTGCTCCGGATCTTCACCAGAGCAGTCATTCAAGTCTCAAGGCAAGAGCCGCGACGGGTGAACGGTTGCAACTTGGACCAAGCGAAGAGCCGAAGCTGGGTTTCTGGCCAGTGTTGGTACTCTCAACAACATATGAGATGCGCTCGCCCACAGCTGCCCCACGAAGATCTCTGAATTCTAAGCCTGGGTTCCCCCGGAAGAACTGGCTGACCCGAATTGGTGCGGCGAGCTTCCAACGGATGCGCCTGTTCGTGAATATGATTCGCAAGTAGAAAAGCAATCCGAGCGTGTATTTAGTCTCACGGTGATCCCAAATTTTGCAACCTCCCCCCAAAAAAACAACCTATAGATGAACGAGCCTTCCTTAATCTTTTTGCAAGTGGGCTGCATCAAGATCTTCCGAGCTTAATAACTTCAGTGCCTTACGGCCGCACAGCACAATATCGCAAGGTAAACAACTTTTTCGCTGGGTGCTCAAACTGCCAACTAGTGGTGAAACCTTGCTTGGATCTTTCGTCTTTATCGGAGACTTTCTAGTGGAACGACTCTCAATATCTGCTCGCGTTTTTTCGGGCTACATCACGATGTTTTTCATGGTAGTGGGGCTCGCTGTTTTTAGCTTCATTGCTGTCACTACATTGGGGAACACTTTTAAGCAGTACCGCGATTCAGCGCGGCAAACACTTTTTCTCAAGCACTATGTGGTGGACACATTTGGAGCCCGAATGGCGGCTTTGAAGTATCGTATTTCTCCTAGTGACGAGGCTGCTTCGGAAGTTCACAGTAACATCCAGAGCATTGTTGAAGACACTCATTTGGAAAGCCTGTTCGCTGGCGAACCGAACATGCTGGCTGAGCTTTTGGAGCTGAAGGAGATGGCCGTTTCCTATGGAGAGTCCTTCGATCGAATGGTTGAACTCCAGAGCCAGCGGAATGATCTAGCGAAGACGATTGTTGAAGCTGGACCGCAGATGCGTATAGCGTTGACAGAAATTATGGAAACGGCCTACCGCGACAACGATCTTGAGGCGGCATTTTATGCGGGTATAGCACAACAAGAAGTGATGTTGGGTCGCTTTTACATGGAACGCTTCCTGCTCAACAACGATGAGGGGTCATTTGATCGCGTGAAGCAGCATTTTTCTGCTGCCGACGAACAGATGCACATACTTCTAAAAAGTCTGCAGAATCCACGTCGCCGAGAGCTAGCAGAAGCTGTCAAAATGCTAGAAGACGTTTACGTTTCTACAGCAGAAGGCATACATACTATCATCGCCAACCGTAACACCATTCGTACAAACGAATTGGATGCGATCGGGCCAGAACTGCGGAACCGATACGGGGCGGTGATTGATGCTGCCGTTGCCCGCCAGGCTACTTTGGGTCCCGAAGGTCAGAGTATCGTGAACCAGATGAGCTGGCTTATGCCTTTGGTTGGAGGTCTGGCAGCTCTTATCTCAATCATTCTATCTGTAGTGATTGGCCGCTGGATCGCTGGGGCAGTGAAGGGTTTAGCCGATCAAACCGAGCAATTGGCCGGTGGGGATATGACCGTCCAGATTACCGGAGGGGAACATAAGCATGAACTAGGACGAATGGCCCAAGCCTTGCAGGTGTTTCGTGATGGTGAAATCGAACGACGCAACCAAGAGAAGCGTGAAAAGCAACGCTCACAGGAAATCGCTCAGGCCGTTGAAAATTTAAGTGGAGGCCTGCAAGATCTTGCCAATGGCGATCTCACCATTCGAATGGAAGAAGATGCCAGCGAGGATTTCCGCGATCTCTATGTGAACTTCAATCAATCTCTAGAACGGTTGTCCGTTACAATCGGGTCGGTCAAACAGGTGACTGCTGGTGTCGGAGGAACGGCAGAAGAGATAACCCAGGCTGCCAATGAGCTTTCTCATCGGACGGAAAGCCAGGCCGCGACACTTGAGGAAACCGCCGCTGCGTTAGAGGAACTGTCATCGACGGTAAACGCTTCTGCAGACGGTGCGCGAAAGGTCGACGAAATTGTCACTGATGCAAAGGCTTCTGCCGAGCTCAGTGGCGAGGTGGTGAGCAATGCGATCGTCGCCATGTCGGAAATCGAGAAGTCTTCCGAGCAGATCTCAATGATCATTGGTGTGATTGACGATATTGCTTTCCAAACAAACCTTCTGGCCTTGAATGCAGGGGTCGAAGCGGCTCGAGCGGGGGAAGCCGGGCGTGGGTTTGCGGTAGTCGCATCAGAAGTCAGGGGGCTCGCGCAGAGATCGTCGGATGCTGCGGGCGAGATTAAGCAACTTATCAACGATAGCAATCAGCATGTGGGAAATGGTGTGAAACTGGTCGGACAATCCGGAGAAGAATTGCAACAGATCATCGGGAGCGTCACCACGATTTCAAACCACATTCGAGAAATTTCCAACGGTGCTTCGGAACAATCGATTGCTTTGAAAGAGATTAATACGGGTGTCTCTCAGCTTGACCAAGCTACTCAACAGAATGCAGCAATGGTTGAACAAACATCTGCTTCGTGCCAACTCCTGTCGAATGACGCGCACACACTGAAGCAGGAGATCTCCAAGTTCAAAGAGGGAAATGGTGTTTCACAGCCAAGGATTGAAACGCAAGTTCCTCTTGCCCATCCTCCTTCCTCGGGAATGGACAGTGCTATCGAGCAAGATGTACTTCCTGCGGCCGTAGGCTGGGATGATTTCTAACTTGGGCGACATGGGTGCACTCTGACACATGCACAATTGGATCAATGTCAGATCACATGTTGATCCGATATGTGTATACATCTGCCCAATCTGGTTCCAGAACCAGATTGGGCTACTTCAGGAACAGGCACCCTTTACAGGTTAATCCCACATGAAGGCAGGGCAATAGTGACTTTCAGAACGAGATTCCGCCTAATCGGACTGCCCGAGGTCCTCGAAATCCTACCCCCAGTGAATGTCCCCTTGGCTAACAATCAGAAAGGTTGAGTGGCTGATTCGCAGTTGTCGTTGCCTGATGGCGAAGCATCTAAGCAATGTCCTAAAAGGGCTGACTGCAGTCAACCAGGTCTGTCGATCAGACCGGCGACAGAGTGTTCAGGGTGAAAACCACACGCGGCATCGCCGCAAGGCGGCTTTGAGCGCAAAACTGACTGTCTGAACCCAAAGCCTGCTGCGCATTTCTTCCACTTATTGGATGTATATTGCAATTCCAGAAACAGTTTGCTCATCATAAGGGATAGCCACACTCCCGCTCATAACGAATCCGCCCAGCTGCGATCCCGGTTGTCCGAGAATAACCCCGTTCGCTCCGACGGCTGCCGCTTGGTTCTTTAGCTCATCAACGGCATAGTCAATTGACTGCTGAGAGGTCCAGCCGTTGCCACTTTTCGCATTTACGAGAGCTATAGTCTGATACGGTGTTTTAGGTGCAGCTGAAAACAATTGAACTTCCCCTGCGCTAATGGCTGCTCGCCTTTCTCCTGTGACTACGGTGGTACCTTCAGCGCAGCCAACGACCCCCGTAATTGCAAGCATTGCTAGCAAATTTCGTCTTGAAATAACTTTCATATCTTTTCCTTCATTGCCAAATACCAGTTGAAGCATATTGGAAATGATGACGCAAACCGCTTGCAACCTCTCGACGGCCCTCAAGAGAAAACGTCTGCTTTGTCCCGCCCTGCCGACCTTCATCCTCCGGAAATGCTGCGCCATGGACGAATGGCCGGTCTGGTGAAACTGCGGCGCGGCAGCGGCGTGGTGGGCGGAAGGCGGCTTTGGGCCGTTCCCGGCATAGCCGACCGTGATAACTCTGATAAGGTCGCGGTCTACCAAGTGGCCGAAGCGAACTATCACCACTGGCCCCGGGTATGTGCAGCGCAGTCGGCTTGATTGTATATTCCGTCAGCTGCAACACTATCCGCAAATCTAGCAGAACAGGAAAAATCTTGAAATTCACTCTAGGCTTAGCCCTGACAGCAGTCCTCGCGGTTCCCGTGTCTGCAGCAGGTCTTAAAGTGCGGGACGCAGACACAATTGTAGTTGAGGGCAAACCTGTACGGTTGCAGGGCGTCGATGCACCTGAACTCAACACTAGGTCAGGCAAGGATGCCCGCCGCTGGATGGCGAGCTACCTGGCGGGCAAGACGGTGGAGTGTCAGCTGACTGGTGAGCGGTCGTATGACCGTTGGATCGGCGTATGTTTTGCCGAGGGCGTCGATATTGGTGGGGCGGTCATATCAGCGGGCCATGCTTTGGATTGCCGAAGGTATTCCGGGGGAAGGTATCGGCACCTGGAGACGCCAGCGGCTAAGTCGCGGCTACGGCGTGCGGGGTATTGTCGTTAAGTGATTTTGGAAAGGATTTGGGGCAAGGTCAGCAAAGCGCAGATAGTGACCTTTGCAAAGTTTGGCTAACGAACGAGGAATATAGCCTGTGACCGCTGCGGTACCGTATGAAAGCGGACATTGCGAACCCCATGTCGCAAATTCACTGGTCGCACGATGGCAAGGTGGACATTGCCACACTTAAAGAACTGAGCCGCAATGACTTCTCCCGGTCCGAAACAGACAGCAGTTCTCAAAAATGTGACCTTTTCTTTTTGACCTATTAAGATTTTCGGTTTTTTTGTCAGGGCAGCTCCTTGGGTCTTTAGATTCGATAAGGGATTTTGCTGTAAAGCTCTCAAGATGAAAGTTTCCGTTTCAGATGCAGCATTCATGATGATCGCCACGGCCATTGTGATCTGCTCACCAATCTTGCCGCTGTTTATGCAGGCACGCCCACAAGTTGGAGATATCGCACTGGTTGTTGCGTCTCCATGGGGAGATGCCGCATGGATTGCCAACAAGGCCGGCGTGCAAGAAGTGGCACCAGAGCGCGCGCCCTTGGGTGTTCTGGTTGCTCTGGAAAGCCCTGAAAGCGTTTCCCAGCTTTACGCGCATGGTGCTTGGCTGGTTATTGATGGTGAAAGAGTCTTAGAAATATGCGCAATATGAAACCCTCCGGGGACAAATCGAGTTCCGTCAGCGGGATCTTTGCAAACGAACGTAGCATTCAGCAAATCACCAGTTGGCTCTTGGTGCCAGGCCCGGCAGTTGCCGCACTCTACCTGAATGGCAATGGCAATTGGTGGGTCTTTGCGGGTTTCAGCATGGTGCTAGGTGTTCTTACCTATGTGTCAAATGCCCTGCCTCCCTCAACAAGAGACTACGTGTTGAGTTTCAGTTTTGTTGCCCACTGTATCTTGCTGACAGCATCGCTGAGTGGCCATGCTTGGCAACTAGATGCCCATATGATGTTCTTTGCGGCTCTTGCCATTGTCTCAACCTTAGCAAATCCTAGGGCGTTGATCTTTGCAACAGTCTTGATCGCGCTGCACCATATTTCCTTTAGCGTTCTGTTGCCCAAGATGGTGTACCCCAGTGGTGATTTGATGGCGAACCTGCAGCGCACAGTTTTGCACGCAGGTATTGTTCTGCTGGAAGCGGGCGTTTTGTTGCTTAGCATGCTCAAAAGTATCGCGGCCGATGCTGAGCTTAAACACCAGCAAGAAGAAGCAAGCGCGCAGACCCTTGTTGCTGAAGAAGCGCAGGCAAAGGCCACCAAAAGCCAGCAAGATGCTGAACATGTGGTGGAAACTGTAGGATCACATCTGGGCGAGATGGCACGTGGCCGGTTGGATTGCACGATCAGTGGGAGTTTCCCGGGTGAATACGAAGAGCTACGCACGAACTTCAACGCAGCGGTGGCCTCGCTGAAAGACACTATGAAACAGGTGGTTGGGGCAAGTGAGAGCATTAAAAACGGGGCCACTGAAGTCAGCCAAGCCTCGGATGATCTGTCGCATCGGACCGAAAGTCAGGCCGCCACGCTGGAAGAGACGGCCGCAGCCTTGGAAGAAATGACGGTCTCGGTGAAATCTGCTGCAGATGGTGCCCGCAATGTTGAAAACACCATGGATGAGGCTCGCAAGGAAGCCGAAAGCAGCGGTGAAATTGTCACCAAGGCGGTTGCAGCGATGTCAACAATTGAGAGTTCCTCTGATCAGATTGCGCAGATCATTGGTGTTATTGATGATATCGCTTTCCAGACCAACCTTCTGGCCTTGAACGCTGGTGTTGAAGCTGCGCGTGCTGGGGAAGCAGGCAAAGGGTTTGCGGTTGTTGCTTCCGAAGTACGCGGATTGGCGCAGCGATCTGCCGATGCAGCGACTGAAATTAAGGTGCTAATCACCGAGAGTTCGAAGCAAGTTGAGCAGGGCGTTACCCTGGTTGGCGATGCCGGAAAATCCATCGGCACCATTGTCAGAAGGGTGAACGAAATTTCAAAACTGATTTCAGACATTGCCAATGGCGCGGTTGAGCAATCAACGGGCCTAGGGGAGATCAACACCGGTGTTAGCCAGCTGGACAATGTGACCCAACAAAACGCCGCAATGGTGGAACAGGCGACTGCAGCTGGCCACATGTTGCACGCAGATGCAACCAAACTCTCCGGCTTGATGGCACGGTTTGAACTGGGTCAACAAACTTCGGTGACGCCTAGCAGCGCTGCTGCTTAGGGCAGAGAGAAAAACCTGCAATCGGGCACCTGGCCTTACTACCAGGTGCCCGATTATGTTTTTACTGGGATCCGTAGCAGACCATTGCCGCTACGATTTGAATTCACAAAAAGCGTTTACTGCGTATCGCAGCCATTGGTTGGAGGTGCGGCATTTGTTTGGACGGCTATTACCCGTTGAATGGCAGCTTCGGTAAGTTAGGCCAGTTTCGTTGGCCTCTCTGCATAGCCGAAGCTACGCCAAGCACGAATGTCGTGAAAGGGCTGGGAGCAGCTAATCGGGTCGGATAGTCGCGAGTACAAAAGCTGCATCCGAACAAACAAATTTCGGCATAAGGAATTCCCTTCAAAATCACATACAGACTGCATTTGAACAGCAATGATCGACTTGAACTGGGTCAAGGCACGTACCAATGGTGCTGTGGGTTTCTGCAGACGCAGGGCTTGCAAATGTAATTTTCAAACTGCCTGAGGCTCGAAACGAGTTTTTTTGCCGGTTCCGTTTTGGTAGGTCCGGTTCGGTGAACCAAAGGGAAAACCCTCTTTCCGGCGTAAGTTATTGACTTTATGGCGACCCCGGCAGGATTCGAACCTGCAACCTGCCCCTTAGGAGGGGGCTGCTCTATCCAGTTGAGCCACGGGGCCGGGCTTGTTTACGCGATAGCAAATCCTCTAGGGTATCACAATGAGGCGTGGCGCCTTGGTTATTGATTATTCGACGGCTTTGTCGCGCTCCTTTCCTGCAACGCCCCATTGTACTGGGCGCGCGCACTGGCTAACCTTAAAAGCAGCAGAAAATATGAGGCCTTAGAACGTGACCACGGACCCCAAGCGCCCGCTCACCCTACGTGATGTATCAGAAGCCACAGGCGTGTCAGAAATGACCGTGAGCCGTGTGTTGCGAAACCGCGGAGATGTCTCTGAAAAGACCCGGGTGAAGGTTCTGACCGCCGCCAAGGAACTGGGCTATGTGCCCAATAAGATTGCCGGGGCGCTGGCCTCTAAGCGGGTCAATCTGGTGGCGGTGATCATCCCCTCGCTGTCCAATATGGTGTTTCCCGAGGTGCTGACGGGCATCAATCAGGTGCTGGAAAATACCCCGTTGCAGCCCGTTGTCGGGGTGACGGACTATCAGCCGGAGAAAGAAGAAAAAGTTCTCTATGAGATGCTGTCCTGGCGGCCCTCTGGGGTGATCATTGCCGGGTTGGAACATACCGAAGCGGCGCGGGCGATGCTCAATGCTTCGGGCATTCCGGTGGTGGAGATCATGGACACCGACGGCAAGCCGGTGGATTCGATGGTGGGGATTTCGCATCGCCGGGCCGGCAGTGAGATGGCCAAGGCGATCCTGAAAGCGGGCTATCGCCATATCGGCTTCATGGGCACCAAAATGCCACTGGATCACCGCGCCCGTAAACGGTTTGAGGGCTTCACCGGAGCCCTGGCCAAGGAGGGCGTCGAGATCGAAGACCGGGCGTTTTATTCCGGCGGCTCAGCCCTGGCCAAGGGGCGTGAGATGACGCAAGAGATGCTGGAACGCTGTCCTGAGTTGGATTTTCTCTATTATTCCAACGATATGATTGGTGCAGGCGGGCTTTTGTATCTGATGGATCAGGGCATTGATGTGCCCGGACAGATTGGTCTTGCTGGCTTTAACGGGGTTGAGCTGCTGCAGGGCCTGCCGCGCCAATTGGCCACCATGGATGCCTGTCGGCTGGAGATCGGTCGCAAGGCTGCCGAGATTATCGCGGCGCAATTGGATGATCCCGAGGCGGCGCAAGAACACCATGTGACGCTGACCCCCACCATTTCTTATGGTGACACGCTCAAGCGGCGCTGATGGCTCTGCCACGTCTTGAAAATGCGGTGGCGCGCCGGCTGTTTATGGATCGCCACGCCCTGTTGGAACAGCCAAGCGGGGCCTCCAAAGGCGGGGACCTATTGCAGCTGATATCCCGGCTGGGATTTGTGCAGCTCGACAGTATCAATACTGTGGCGCGGGCCCATGATATGATCCTCTATTCCCGCCGCCCCAGCTATCGTGCCAAACATTTGACGGATCTCTATCATGGCGGCGGGGCGCTGTTTGAGCACTGGACCCATGATGCGGCGATGATCCCGCTGGCGTTTTATCCGCAGTGGCATCTGCGGTTTCAGCGCGACGAGGCGCTGCTGCGCAAACGCTGGCGTAACTGGCGCCGTGACGGGTTTGAGCAGCAGTTTGACACGGTGTTGACCCATATTCGGGACCATGGGCCGGTCAGCTCGTCGGATTTGGGCAAGGGCGAGAAAAAGAGCTCGGGTGGTTGGTGGGACTGGCACCCGTCCAAGACGGCGCTGGAGTATCTGTGGCGCACCGGCGCGCTGACCGTTGTTGGGCGGTCCGGCTTTCAAAAACGCTATGACCTGACGGAGCGGGTGATTGACGAGGCGCTGCATGCGCCTGCGGCGTCGCTGGATCCGGCGCCGACGGTGGATTGGCTGTGCTCACAGGCGCTGGACCGGCTTGGCTTTGCCACCTCAGGTGAGCTGGCGGCATTTTGGGACACTGCCAGCGCTACTGAGGCGCGGCAGTGGTGCCAACAGGCCAAGGCGCGCGATGAGATCGAAGAGATTGAGGTCGAGGCGGCAGACGGCAGCCTGCGCAAATGCTTTGCCCGACCGGATACTGTGGATCAGGCGGCAGAGCTGGCACCTGCGCCGGGCCGGATGCGGGTTCTCAGCCCCTTTGACCCGATGCTGCGGGATCGCAAACGGGCTGAGCGGCTGTTTGGGTTTTATTACCGCATCGAAGTTTTCACTCCGGCCCCCAAACGCATCTACGGCTATTATGTCTTTCCCCTGATTGAGGGGCAGCGCATGGTCGGGCGCATCGACATGAAGGCGGATCGCCCGGCTGATTGCCTGCGGGTAAGTGCGCTGTGGCCGGAGCGCGGCGTTACATTCACCCCTGCGCGCATCAAACGGTTAGAGGCCGAGCTGGAGCGCACCGCCCGTTTTGCCGGGCTTGGAACCGTTGACTTTGCAGCAGACTGGCTGCGAGAGCCGGTCTGATCCATCGGGTGAGTGCTATGGATGAGTATTATGAGTGAGCGCTAATCGGGCTGCAGGTTGGCCTCGATCACCGCGCGGTAATCCGCCGGGGCAGGACGGGCCTTGAACTCTGGCTGGGTGATAAAGACACAGGTGAACCGGCCTTCAAAACAAAGCGTGCCATTCTGCCGGGCATCGACGCGGAAGGTCACGGATTTGGTGCTGATCGCACAGGGCC
This sequence comes from Pseudophaeobacter sp. TrK17, assembly GCF_042192375.1. Classification (NCBI taxonomy): domain Bacteria; kingdom Pseudomonadati; phylum Pseudomonadota; class Alphaproteobacteria; order Rhodobacterales; family Roseobacteraceae; genus Pseudophaeobacter; species Pseudophaeobacter sp. TrK17. The sequence goes on along the minus strand of NZ_CP071700.1, from coordinate 3,960,723 downwards.
AGACAGCGCACTCCAGTCGGTGGCGCGGCGTGACCGGGGAGCGAAATTCTAGGTTCATGCTGACAAAGGGGGTGCCGGTGCCGCGGTCCAGTTCCATCTGAAACCAGCCGTCGCCATCCAGGTGATGCTCCCACCAGGCATCAATCGCCTCAAGCGCAAAGCTGGGCAAATGGCCAGTATAGGCGATTTGAGCCGGATCACAGTGCCCCCAGCCAACCCGGATGCTATGAACAAAAGCCGGGCTGTCGCCTGTGCTGTCAACCTGTTTGGACATCTGAATTCCTTGCCTCAACTGCTGGTGCCGCAAATGCTGGTGCGCCAGCCTAACGATTGGGCGGTGATCTTTCAAACCGCCCCGATGAAAAGCCCCCTCCCAGTCATACTGGAAGAGGGCGCTGTTTGTCCGTGCCGTGCCAGGAATTTTCCGGGCCGATTTGCTGTGTTGGGCTTTAGTACAAAAGATACAGCGGCAGCAGGGTGATGAAGGGGAAGAGCACCAGGATAATCACGCGGATGATATCGGAGGCGACAAAGAACATCACCGCCTTGTAGGTGTCGATCATCTTGGTCTTGCGATCCATCGCGTTGATGATGAACAGGTTCATCCCAACCGGCGGAGTGATCAGGCCGACCTCGACCACGATGAGCACCAGAATACCAAACCAGATGGCGACATACTCGGACTCGATGCGGTTGACGCGCCCCTCGGTCACCCGAATGCCCAGCTCTTTCATCTGTTCCCGGGTCAGCTCAGTACCGGTGGCAATGGCATCTTGAATGGAGGCGAGCATCTCTGCTCCCATGCCATCGGGTATGCCGTTGTTCAGCACCTCCATTGCGGCACTTGCTTGCATGTCGATGAGCGACAGCAGGCCAAAATCCATCACCGAAATCACCGGGAAAAAGATTGGAATGGTCAGCAGGATCATCGACAGACTGTCCATCAGGCAGCCAAAGACCAGATAGAAGGCCAGGATCAGCGCCAGCACCATCCAGGGGCTAAAGCCCTGGCTGACCACAAAATCAGCCAGCTCTTGTGGCACTTTGGTCAGGGCGAGGAAACCATTGTAAAAGCCTGCACCCAGGACGATGAAAAAGATCATCGCGGTGGAGCGTGCTGTCACCATAAAGCTGTCGACCAGATTTTCACGATCCAGCCCACCGTTCATCCAGGCGATGAAACCGGTACCCGCGGCGCCAACAGCGGCGCCTTCGGTTGGGGTGAACAAGCCGCCATAGATGCCGCCAACAACCAGGCCAAAAACTGTCAGTACCGGCCAGACCTTGATCAGATTGGCAAAGCGCTCGGACCAGGGAATGGCCGGGCGGGTGCCTGCGGCCTTGGGGTTCAGGCGCACGTAGATAGAAATCACGATGACATAGCCAATGGCTGCCAGCAGGCCGGGGATAAAGGCGGCGAGGAACAGTTTGGCGATGTTTTGTTCAGTCAGAATGGCATAGATCACCAGCACCACAGAGGGCGGGATCAGAATACCCAGGGTGCCGCCTGCTGCCAGGGTCGCGGTGGAAAACCCGCCGGCGTAGCCATATTGTTTCAGCTCGGGCAGGGCGACCCGGCCCATGGTGGCAGCTGTTGCCAGCGAGGAGCCACAGATGGCCCCAAAGCCAGCGCAGGCCCCGATCGAGGCCATGGCGACGCCGCCCTTTTTATGGCCCAGAAATCCTTCGGCTGCTTTGAACAAGGCCGAGGACATGCCGCCCAGGGTGGCAAAATGGCCCATCAGCAGGAACATCGGCACGATGGTCAGCGAATAGGAGGAGAAGGTCGAGTAGGTCTCACTTTTGAGACGGCCAAAAGCCACCTGCGTGCCATCGGTGACCATGATCAACCCACCAAGGCCGACCAAAAACATCGACAACCCGATGGGCACCCGCAGGAAGATCAGCACCATCAGAACAGGAAATGAGGCGATACCAATTTCAAGAGTAGTCACTGTTCACCCTCCACGCCGTCCCAGATCTGGATACGGCCGGTAAAAAATTCCATGGTGCGGACAGCAGCCATGTAGATGCCAAGGATAGCGGCGATGGTTGCGCCAAACAGACTGGCGCCAAAGGCCCACCAGACCGGGAACTCCAGTAGAAACGACGTTTCGCCATTGCCAAACTTGCTGATGGTACCAGCCGCAAGACGCCAGGCGATCAGCACCAGCACCCCGGCAAACAGCAGCTCGGTCACCATGCGCAAAAAGCGGTTTACGCCACGTGGAAAGGAATTGGCGACGACATCAACTGCAGCATGGCCAACAGAGATCTGGCAAAGCGGCAGGAACGCAAAGATGGCAAAGGCAACGCCAGCTTCGACCAATTCAAAATCGCCGTTGATCGGCCCCACCCAGGTGATCATCCAGTTTGAAAAGCCCGGTGCAATTGATTGCATAACACCGCCGTGGAAGACGCCATTGAGCAAGCGGCCGATAATCGACAGGCAGGTCATAATGATCAGAAGAGAGAGGACCATACCGCCGATAATGGCCATGGATCTGGCCAGCCCCATCATGAGCTTGTGCATGGTTAAGAACCCCTTTTTTGTGCGCAAAAGGGCCGCGGCACCAAGTGCTGCTGCGGCCCTTTGACAATATTTCTAGCTTACTCGACGTATTGTGGCGTGTACTTTTCAATCAGATAAGAGGCTTCATCCAGAAGCGCCTGACCGTCGATGCCCTTTTCGGTCATATCCGCCAGCCATGTGTCGTAGACAGGCTGCGCCAGCTTGCGCCACTCAGCAGTCTGCTCTTCGTCTAGGGTGATGACGTTGTTGCCGTTATCCAGCGCCGCTTCACGCGAGGGGTCATCAGAGGCCGCCATGGTGCCACCGGCAAAGACCGAGAATTCCAGACCGGAGTTGTCGTCGATTGCCGCTTTCTGGGCGTCCGACAGGCTTTCGTATTTTTCTTTGTTCATCGCCAGGACGAAGGTCAGAGTATAGAGCGCTTTTCCGGTGAACTCGGTGTGGTTTTCAACCAGTTCTGGAACTTTCAGCGCGGCAGTGACTTCCCATGGGATGGTGGTGCCGTCAATCACGCCCTTGGACAGACCTTCGGGGATTGCGGGAACCGGCATGCCAACAGGGGTTGCACCCAGTTGTGTCAGCAGCGAGTTGACCGACCGGCCACCGCCACGGATCTTCATGCCCTGCATGTCGGCAGGGGTGCTCACTGGATCGGAGGTATGGATCACACCAGGGCCGTGCACCCAGGTGCCAAGGATTTTGACGTCCTTGAACTCGGTGTCTTTCATGTGTTTATCGAACATTTCCCAATAGGCGTGCGATGTGGCACGGGCATTGGTCATCATGAAGGGCAGTTCAAAGACTTCGGTCGAAGGGAAACGACCGGGTGTATAGGCAACAACGGTCCAAACGATGTCTGCAACGCCGTCGATCGCCTGGTCCATCAGCTCTGGTGGCTTACCGCCCAGCTGCATCGAGGGAAAACGGTCAATGGTGATTTCACCACCGGAAGCCGCTTCGACGTTGTCAGCCCAGACATCCAGGACCAGCTTTGGCACATTGGCCTGCGCAGGCAGAAACTGGTGCAGTTTCAGGGTGACATTTTCGGCAAATGCCGAAGTGGCGCTTAGGGCGACGATGGCGGCGGCGCCAGCGGCTCCAAGAAGCTTTCTACGAGTGGTCATATGATTCCTCCCTTTGACCTTATAATTTACCATCCTATCGCCGTCGGAAAACGATATTGCAACAGGAGGCTCTATTCTTTCCATTTTGTTTCCAGAACGCTGAAATTTCTTCGCGAAAGGAACGGGCTGCCCCTCTGCTATTGGGTGCATTTGTAACTATCAATGCCGGATTATGTATTTCTCACTCATGAATTCAGCGGTCAGAGATGTCATCGGTTCCCGTCCCCCAATATGACACAGACATGTTACGAATTTCCGGCCCCATCCCACGGTGTGATACATATCAGCACTATGTATCGCGTTTTTCAATCCCTCTTTGCCGGACACTAAGGCGACAAGAACGCACAGGCTGGTTTCTGCATTTTCCCGTGGCGCCCGTGCCGGTGCCTGTCGCTGCCAGAGCGGTTTAAGCTCTAATATGCAAAGCACAGGTGCCTTTGCGAATGGACCGAGCGCACATAACATTGCACCTTTCGTACCTGATCACGCTCTATGGTTGAAGACTAGGCGGCATCTGAGAGATGCAGCGAGATCGGAGCAAGACCGGTGATTCCTCCCTGCATATGTTGCCCGGCCAGGACGGGTCCGACCCCGGCAGGGGTGCCCGTCAGGATCAGGTCACCGGGACGCAAATGGTAGAAACCGGACAGGTGGCAGATGATTTCCTCAACCGACCAGATCAGCTCGGTCAGGATGGCATCCTGTTTGGTGTCGCCGTCCAGCGTCAACCAAATCCGCTGATCCGCCACCGGCCCCCAATCGCTCGCCTTGGTTAGCGGGGCAAAGACGGTGCCCTGTTCCAGATCTTTACCCAGATCCCAGGGGCGCTGCTTTTTGCGCTCGCGGATCTGCAAATCGCGCCGGGTCATGTCCAGGGCGCAGCCATAGCCATAGATGGCGGCGTTGGCCTCAGCGGGGGTGGCGCGAAACACCGGCGCGCCAATGGCCAGGGCCAGCTCCATTTCATAGTGAAAGTTCTCGGTGCCGGGGGGGTAGGGGCAGCTTGCCCCGCTCAGCACCGCATTGGCGCTGGATTTGGTGAAATAGAACGGCGCCTCCCGGTCGACCTCGACCCCCATTTCGGCGGCATGCGCCGCATAGTTGCGCCCAACGCAGAAAATGCGACCTACCGGATAGCCGCGCTCTTCCCCTTGGACGGGAATGATCAGCGGCTCTGGCAGGGGGAACAGGGATTTGGTCATGTCATCGGCTCCTTTGGGACAAGACAGCGGTGTCCTGCCTATGTCCACCATAGGCAGAAATCGCGCAATGCCCATGCCAAAGCTTCAATTCAAAGCCCCTTGCCAAAGCCCCGGCACCCCTCGGCCCAACCTTGCCGGCGGGCTTAGCGCATCACAAAGGGATCCGGGATCGGATCGTCAGAGGTACGCAGCCAGACCGCTTTGACCTTGGTATAGTCCAGCGCCGCCTGCAAACCGCCTTCGCGGCCATGCCCTGACAACCCGTGACCGCCAAAGGGCGCAATGGGAGAAACCGCCCGATAGGTGTTGACCCAGACGATGCCGGCACGAATGCCCCGGATCATCCGATGGGCCCGTGTCAGGCTTTGGGTGAACACACCCGATGCAAGACCAAACTGGGTATCATTGGCAATGGCCAGCGCTTCGGTCTCCGTGTTGAAACTAACGACTGACAAAACCGGGCCAAAGAATTCTGTGTGCAGACAGGGGGCATCCGGCGCATCGGAGCAATCCAGAATGGTGGGCGGAAAGTAGTAGCCCGGCCGATCAGGCGCGACGCCCCCGGTGACCAGCCTGGCACCTGCTGTGGTGGAGGCGGCAATCAGCGCCAGTGCATGGTCACGCTGCGCCTGGGTACACAGCGGGCCCACCTCGGTCGCCATATCATCTGGGGCGCCAATGACCACGGCTTCGGCCTTTTGTTTCAATCGCTCCAGGAACTGATCCTTGATCGAACTGGCGATCACCAGCCGTGACCCGGCGACGCAGCTTTGGCCAGTGGCGGCAAATATGCCCGAGATCTGCGCGTTCACTGCGCTGTCGATATCGGCGTCTTCAAAGACGATAAAGGGCGATTTGCCCCCCAGCTCCAGCGAGGTGGAGGCCAGATTTTCGGCGGAGTTGCGGACAATATGGCGGGCGGTTTCCGGCCCGCCGGTAAAGGCCACATGAGCAACCTTGGGATGCGAGGTCAGCGCCGCCCCCGCTGCCGCCCCGCCGGTCATCACGTTGAGCACACCGGGCGGAAAACCCGCCTGATCAAAAATACGGGCAAATTCCAGCAGTGGCGCCGGGGCTTCTTCTGAGGCCTTCAGCACCACGGTGCAGCCTGCGGCCAGTGCCGGGCCGATCTTGACCGCCGACAGAAACAGTTGCGAGTTCCAGGGGACAATGGCGGCCACCACCCCCAGGGGTTCGCGCCGCAGCCAGACCTCCATGTCGGGTTTATCAATGGGCAGATGCGCGCCTTCGATCTTATCCGCCAGCCCGGCATAATAGCGGTAGTACTCCGCCACATAGGCAATCTGGGCTGAGGTCTCGCGGATGATCTTGCCGGTGTCGCGGGTTTCCAGCTCGGCCAGACGCGGGGCGTTTTCGGCCACCAGATCCGCCAGCTGCAGCAACAGCTTGCCGCGCTGGCTGGCGGTCATCTCTGCCCAGTCAGGCGCATAAAAGGCGGCCTCGGCGGCGTCAACGGCCCGGTCCACATCCGCCGGGCTGGCCTCTGGCATCCTGGCCCAGGCCGCGCCGGTGGCGGGATCCAGGCTATCAAACTGGGCTGATCCGGCCTCAAACTGGCCGCCGATATAGTGATGGAACTGCTGCATGATCTGTCCTTTTGCGACGGCGGCCTTTAGGCGAAGGCGGGCATGACCTCATGGATGAAGCGCTCAAGCGAGGCCTTTTTGCGCTCAAAGCTCATGCTGGAGTCGATCCAGAAGGAGTACTCATCATAGCCCAGGGCCTCATATGTCTTGATCCGGTCAATAACACCTGCAGGTTCGGCGATCACCAGATCACGTTCCATCGCGTCCGGCGAGTAGAAAGGATGCGCGGCGATTTCTTCGTCTGAGAGCGGTGCGATCAGGCCCTGATCAACGGCGCGTTCGTTTTTGAACCAGGCGCCAAAGTAGCAGTAGAAGCGGTTCAGCTCTGCTGCGGCCTGCTTCACGTCTTCTGCGCTGTCGGCCACATAGGTGTGCAACAGCAGCATGATCTTGGGGCGCGGGGTGCCGGGGTATCTGGCGCAGGCATCGTTGAAACGCTGCATCAGGCTGCTGATCTCACCGTCGCCCTGCCACAGCGGCGTCACCTGCACATTGCAGTGGTTGGCGACAGCAAACTCATGGCTGTTGGGATCGCGGGCGGCAACCCAGATCGGCGGGCCGTCCTGCTGCACGGGCTTGGGGGCGGAGGTGGTTTTTGGGAAGGAATGGAACTCTCCCTCCTGGGCATAATCTCCCTGCCAAAGCCCCTGCACGGCGGGGATCAGCTCGCGCATGCGCTGGCCTGCTTCCCAGGCCTCCATGCCGGGCATCATGCGCTCGTACTCAAAGGAATAGGCGCCACGGGCAATGCCCAGATCCAATCGCCCATCGGTGATGATATCGGTCAGCGCCGCCTCGCCCGCCAGACGGATCGGGTGCCAGAAGGGGGCAATCACCGTACCGGTGCCCAGCCGCACGTTTTCCGTATGGCGGGCCAAATCAACGAGGTTCAGAAACGGGTTGGGCGAGATGGTAAAATTCATCCCGTGGTGCTCCCCGGTCCAGATCGCATGCATACCACCACGATCGGCGATTTTGCACAGTTCTATGAACTCGTCATACAGCTGCTTTTGGTCCTGATCCGGTGAGATCCGCTCCATATGGGCAAACAAGGAAAACTTCATGCCGTTGCACTCCCTGACACGATTTTGCGGATATTGCCGCTGGTTTGAGTGCCGTAAAACACCCCGTAATTGCCCATGCGGCTTTCGCTGGCGAAACGCTCCAGCATAATGCGCAGCGCCGGGTCGGTGACCTCCATCATGGTTGATGCAGTCAGAGCCGTGAAACAGCCCTGTTTTGGGGTGCCTTCGCCAGCCTGACAGAGGAAGGAAATATGCTGATGCTCGCGGGCGGCGTCTTCAAAGACCGAGTAGATAAAGCCGGGATCGGCCTCAATTCCGCAGCTGGTGATCAGCTCGCTCAGCGCCACCGAGGCCCCGGCGCGACCAACGGGTTTTTGCGGCAGGGTCAGCCCGCCAAACCCGTCGTCGATCAGCAGCACTTCGCCAGCCCGTTCAATCAGGGCCGAGACCACCAGGTTGGCGCCATGGGCCAGCGCCTCAGCCTCGGCGGCGGGGGTGACATAGGCGCCACGGGCATAGCCCAGACCAGGGGCGGTGCTGGTGTCAAAGGCCTCCACCTGGCCGATCAGGATCACATGGTCGCCGGCCTCAACCGATTTATGCATGCTGCAGTCAAACCAGGCCGAAACCCCGGCCAGAATGGGCGAGCCCTGGGGCCCGACCCGCCAGTCCACCGCTGCAAAGCGGTCCTCAGCAGGTCGCGCAAAGGTGTTGGAGATGTCTTTCTGGTCTTCCGCAAGAATGTTCACCGCAAAGCCGGAGGCCTGGGTCAGAGCCTCGAAGTTCCGGGAGCTATTGGCCAGGCAGACCAAGACCAGCGGCGGGTCCAGCGACACCGAGGCAAAGGAATTGGCGGTAAAACCCAGCGGCGTGCCGGTGTCGTCATGGCTGGTGACCACGGTGACACCGGTCAGGAAGGTGCCAAAGGCATCGCGCAGGGCGCGCGGATCAAGCGGGGCAGGGGCCATTGGGGTCTCCTTTATATTGGGTGTTGGGCGTCGCAGCCAGCGGCTTAGGCTTTGTGTCACCGCATCCGGGTCGGTCAGATTGACCATATGGCGGCCGGGCAGAATTTCCGCCGTGCCGTTCTGGGCCAGATCGGCCATGGCGTGGGCCATTGCCGGGGTCGAGTTTGGATCGGCGTCACCGGTGAGCGCCAGCAGCGGGCAGGCAATCTGTGGCCAGGCTTTTGCATAGGTGGCATCGCCCCGGGCAAAGGCGCCATAGGCGGTGGCATAGCCGGTCAGATCGACCTGCGACAGCCAGCGCGCGACCTGTGTTCTGGCCTGCTGTTCAGCCGGGCTATCGCCAAACCAGCGGCTGAGCGGCGTTTCCAGATCCACCCTGCCGGCCTTGATTTCGCCAGCACGGGCCAGCACCGCAGACCGGGCCGGGTCTGAGCGCCTGAACACGCCATTGATCAGCGCAACCCGGCGCAGCATTTGGGGATGCGTGCAGGCAAAGCCCCCCGCGATCAGCGCCCCCATGGAGTGGCCGGCCAGATTGACCGGGCCCAAATTCAGCGCACCCAGGGCGGCATGCAGCCAGGCCACATAGGCCGCCAGATCGGCACCTTCCGCCAGGGCGCTGCTGCCACCGTGGCCGGGCATGTCCAGCGACAGGACCCGATGGGTTTTCGACAGCGCCTCAATTTGCGGCGCCCAGGCGGCGCTCTGCATGCCGACCCCGTGGATCAACACCAAAGCTTCGCCGCTGCCGGCGTCGCGGTAGCTGAGGCTGCCGAAGGGATCAGACAGAGGCAGGGTTGTCGAGATCATGGCCCAGATCCTTTAGATCCTGATAGCGGTCACCAATACGGTGATGTGGTCGCCCACCGATCGAGGCGCCCAGGGCGATGACAATCTCATCCGCCGCCGGGGCATCCGCCACCGCGCATTGAATGGTGAGATAATGCGAGCGGCGACCGCCGTCGTTTTTATCCATCAGGGGGATCATCAGCGGCGCATTGGCCGGGCCACGGGTGTTGCAAAAGGCCAGGTAGCTCTTGGCGCCCACGGCCTCGCGGTAGTGGTTGCCAAACCGCAGGGTGTGGATCAGCGCCGAGGCATGCTCGACCTCGCCGTCCAACCCGACAATGGCAGATTTGCCATAGGCTTCGACCTTGTCGCCACCACCGGCAGCATCCAGCACCATCTTGGTCAGCAACTCGCCCAGCTCTGGCGCGCAGTCATGGATTTCCGGCTTCAGGTCCTCAACGAACCCCCGACCTGCCCAGGGGTTTTTGACCACCGCGATGGCGGCAATCAGTTTGAGCGGAGTTGCGGCTTCTTTGCCGCCCTCGATCAGGGTTTCTTCGATATGGAGGAGAGTTTTGCGAATGACAGCTGGCATGGGGCACCTGAGTTGGAGTGAATCTGTTGAGCTAACTTATGGTATACCATAATCTCGTTAGTCAAGAATCTATTGTCTTGCCGCAGGGCTGCTGGTAGATAACACCCATGAAAAACCCTGGTCTGGCTCAGCTGAGAATCGAACAACCCCCTGCGACGCTTCGTGAAATCGTGCAGGAAAAAATGCGTGAGGCGATCATCGCGGGGGTGTTTTCCCCGGGTGAGCGGCTGGTGGAGCGGCCCCTGTGTGATCAGCTGGGGGTCAGCCGGACGGTCATCCGCGAGACGATTCGATACCTCGAGGCCGAAGGGCTGGTGGAGATCCTGCCCAATCGCGGCCCCATCGTGGCCGCGCTGAGCTGGGAAGATGCGCGCCAGATCTATGAGATCCGCCGCATGCTCGAGACCTCGGTTGCCATGGCCTGCGCCCGATCTGGCGCGGCCAGCTTGCACCGCGATTTGCGGGCAGCACTGGCGACCCTGAAACGGGCCTTTGCCCAGACCGGCGCAGATGTGGAGCCGGGGGCTTTGTATAAGGCTTCGACCGGGTTTTATCAGGTGATGTTTGAGGCCGCCGGCCATCATATCGCCTGGGAGGTGGTCAATCGGCTCAATGGTCGGATCAGCCGGTTGCGGGCGATGACGCTGTCAGCCAGCGACCGGGCCCAGCCTGGGCTGTTTCATATGCAGGCGATCTGTGATGCCATCATTTCAGGCGACCCCGAGGCGGCACGCAGCGCGGTGGAGGCGCATCTGGCGGATGCCTCAGCCGTGGCAGAGCGGCTGCTGGCGGGGACAGAAAAGGAATAGTCTGGTGCCTAAGGCCTATTGGATAGCCCATGTCACAGTGACAGACCCGGAGGCCTATCTGGGTTATCAGGCCGTCGCCCCGGCTGCGTTTGCGCAGTATGGTGCCATATTCCTGGCCCGTGGCGGCAGCGCACAAACCCTGGAGGGCGACAGCTGGCAGCGCCATGTGGTGATCCAGTTTGATAGCCTGCAACAGGCGCGCGACTGCTACAATTCACCCGCATACAAAGAGGCCCGCGCCCGCCGCGCAGGCGCCTGCGAGGCCAGCATTACCATCGTTGAGGGGTGCTGAGCTGGCTGCAAACTTGGCTGCAGACCTGGCGGATACTGCTGCACAGGTTGATGTTACTGGGGTCAGATTTCCAGCGAGACCCAAAGAACCTTTGCGTCCTCTGCGCTGGTGGACACGCAGCCATGTCCCATGCCGCTGTCGTAATAGACCGAATCACCTGCGGTCATGCTGAGCGGGCGATAGTGTTCGGTATAGAGCACCAGATCGCCGCTGATCACATACATGAACTCTTCGCCGCGATGGCGTACCCAACTGTCATATTCGGTCACATCCCGCGCCTTGATGGTGCTGATATAGGGCAGCATCCGCTTGCTGGTGAGCTCGGTACACAACAGCTCATGGTCATAGGTCTTGGTTTCCTGATGCTCGCCGCGCCCCGACAGGGTGTAGTCACGGCGCCCCGAAATGCTGCTTTGCGCCGATTGGACGAATAATTGCGGCGTTTCCAGCTCCAATGTCTGCATCAGGCGGCGGATAATCTCAAAACTCGGGCGGGTCTGGTTGTTCTCGATCTTTGACAGGGTCGAGCGCCCGATGGCCGCAGCCTTGGCCGCTTCCTCCAGGGTCAGGCCCTTTTCCTTGCGCGCGTCGCGAATCATCTTGCCCAGAACCTGCCCGTCCGGGGCTTCGCCTGCCTCGGGCGCGAGCCCTGCTTCTTCTGATTGAACCGGTTCCATGTTGGCGGTTTCTCCTGTTGCGGTTGAACCTTAGCCGTGATGCTTGCAGCAGTCAAAATTTCACTAGGACATCTTTTGTTGATTAAGCGGGAAAAGTTTCCTAAAGGAGATATGCGGGACGTATGGGCGCATTTTCCCAAACTGGGGGTGTCCTGATCGGAGGCGGAGCTGTGACGCGCGAAGATGTACAGATCAGAGGCCTGGCCCGTGTGGTGCGCAATGCGCCTTACACCGTTATGGTGTCCCGTGACTGCTCTTCGCAAACAAAGGCCCGATACAATGTCCGATACACTGACTGACGTACCCAAACGCACACCGCTTTATGACCTGCATGTGGAACTTGGCGGCAAGATGGTTGATTTTGCTGGCTGGGAAATGCCGGTTCAATACCCCATGGGCATCATGGGAGAGCACAAGCAGTGCCGCGAAAAGGCAGGGCTGTTTGACGTCTCCCATATGGGGCAGGTGATCCTGAAGGGCGACGATATCGCCGCCCAGCTGGAAAAGATCGCGCCCTCCGCCTTTACCACCCTGAAGGAGGGCAAGGCTCGCTACACCTTCTTTACCAATGACCAGGGCGGCATCATGGACGATTTGATCGTTTCCAATGCCGGTGATCATTTCTTTGTCGTGGTCAACGCCTCCATGCGGCACCAGGATATTCCCCATATGGCCCAACATCTTGAGGGCATCGAGGTCACCGAGATCTTTGACCGCGCCCTGGTTGCGGTGCAGGGCCCGGCGGCGGAAAACGTGGTGGGGGCGCTTTGCCCTGCCGCGCGTGAGATGAAATTTATGGAAACCATTCTGGCTGAGGTCATGGGGGTCGAGTGCCGCCTGTCGCGTCTGGGCTATACCGGCGAAGATGGCTATGAGATCTCCATCCCGGAAGACAAGGCGGTTGAGATCACCCGTGCCCTGCTGGCGCATGAGGATTGCGAACCCGCAGGCCTTGGCGCGCGCGATTCCTTGCGTCTTGAGGCCGGCCTTTGCCTGTATGGCAATGACATCGACACCGAGACCACGCCGGTTGAGGCCGCGCTGACCTGGGCCATGCAGAAACGACGTCGCGAAGAGGGCGGCTTTCCCGGCGCTGCCCGTATCCAGAAACAGCTGACTGAGGGCGCTGCCCGCAAACTGGTTGGGATTAAGCCCATTGGCCGCGCCCCTGCCCGCCAGGGCGTCGAAGTGCAAAGCACCGAGGGCGAGACCATCGGGGCGATCACCTCGGGGGGGTTTGGTCCCACCGTCGGCGGACCCGTCGCCATGGGATATGTCGCAGCCGGCCACAGCACCCCCGGCGAAACGGTAAACCTGATCATACGGGGCAAGTCCCAGCCGGCCGAAGTGGTCGCGCTCCCCTTTGTGACCCAGAACTACAAACGCTAAGACACTAAACTTGGACACGAGGAGCGTCCCAGATGGCCACTTATTATTCAGAAGAGCACGAATGGATCACCGTAGAAGGCGATACGGCAACCCTTGGCATCACCCAACACGCGGCGGACCAACTGGGCGAAATCGTCTTTTGCGAACAGAAAGAAGCAGGCGATACCTTTGAAAAAGGGGACGAAATTGGCGTCATCGAATCCGTCAAGGCGGCCTCGGAAATCTACGCGCCACTGGATGGCGAAGTCATCGCCGCCAACGAGACCCTCGCCGATAATCCCGGCGCTTTGAACGAAAGCCCCGAAGGCGATGCCTGGATCTATAAAATCAAATTGTCGGATGCTGCCCAGCTCGACGATCTGATGGATCTGCACGGTTACAAAACCCTGATTGGCTGAGTGTGTCGGGGCCGGCTGGTCTGGCCCCGCTGTTTCACCTTTCTCCAAATATCTCTGCCGGAGGCTCCAACAGCTCAGGTTGGATGCCCCCTCTCCATAGGAGCGCTGCACATGGCCTTTAAACTGACCGACTACGAAGCCTATGATTTTGCCAACCGCCGCCACATCGGCCCCTCTCCCACGGAGATGGCCGAGATGCTCAAGGTGATTGGCTTCAAAACCCTGGATGATCTGATCGACGCCACCGTGCCCGAAGCCATTCGTCAGCAAGAGCCGCTGGACTGGGGGCCGGCGATGACCGAGCGCGACGCGCTCTATCACATGAAAGAAGTGGCCGGACAGAACAAGGTGCTGACCTCACTGATCGGGCAGGGCTACTATGGCACCTCAACCCCGGCGCCGATCCTGCGCAACATCCTGGAAAACCCCGCCTGGTACACTGCCTATACGCCCTACCAGCCCGAGATCTCCCAGGGGCGTCTTGAGGCGCTGTTGAACTACCAGACCATGGTCAGCGATCTCACCGGCATGGATATCGCCAATGCCTCATTGCTGGACGAGGCCACAGCGGCAGCCGAGGCCATGGCCATGGCGCATCGCGGTGCCCGGTCCAAAGCCAATAACGCCGCCTTCTTTGTCGATCAGAATTGCCACGCGCAGACCATCGCGGTGATCCAGACCCGCGCCGCGCCCCTGGGCATCGACGTGGTGGTTGCCGACCCGGATGAGCTGGACCCCGGTGCGGTCTTTGGCGCCATCTTCCAATATCCCGGCACCTATGGCCATGTGCGCGATTTTACCGATGAAATCAAAGCGCTGCATGACCACAAAGGCATCGCCGTTGTCGCCGCCGATATCCTTTCGCTGGCGCTGCTGAAATCCCCCGGTGAAATGGGCGCGGATATCGCTATCGGCTCCACCCAGCGCTTTGGTGTCCCCATGGGCTATGGCGGCCCCCACGCCGCCTATATGGCCACCACCGATAAGCTCAAGCGCGCCATGCCGGGGCGCATCATCGGTGTGTCGATCGACAGCCGTGGCAACAAGGCCTACCGTCTGGCGCTGCAAACCCGCGAACAGCACATCCGCCGTGAAAAGGCCAACTCCAACGTCTGTACGGCGCAGGCGCTGCTGGCGGTCATGGCCTCGATGTATGCGGTTTATCACGGCCCCGATGGCATCAAGGCGATTGCCCAGTCGGTGCACCGCAAGACCTCGCGTCTGGCTGCCGGCCTGGAAGAGCACGGCTTCAAGGTTGAGCCCGAAGTCTTCTTTGATACCATCACCGTTGAGGTCGGCCCGCTGCAACAGACCGTCATGGAGGCTGCCGTTGCCCGTGGTATCAACCTGCGCAAGGTTGGCGAAACCAAGGTGGGCATCAGCCTGGACGAACAGACCCGCAAGGAAACCATCGAGGCGGTCTGGGGTGCTTTTGGCATTGACCGCGAGGATGACAGTTCGAACAAACAGTATCGTTTGCCGGACTATGCACTGCGCGAAAGCGCCTATCTGACCCACCCGATCTTTCACAAGAACCGGGCCGAGGCAGAGATCACCCGCTATATGCGCCGCCTGGCGGACCGTGATCTGGCTTTGGACCGTTCGATGATCCCGCTGGGCTCTTGCACCATGAAGCTGAACGCCACGGTTGAGATGATCCCGGTCACCTGGCCCGAGTTTGGCAACCTGCACCCTTTCTGCCCCCAAGAGCAGGCGATGGGCTATCATGCGATGATTGAGGATCTGAACGACAAGCTCTGCCAGATCACCGGCTATGACGCGATTTCCCAGCAGCCCAACTCGGGCGCCCAGGGGGAATATGCCGGGCTGCTAACCATCCGCAATTACCATGCCGCGCGGGGAGAGGCCCATCGCAAGGTCTGCCTGATCCCGACCTCGGCCCATGGCACCAACCCGGCCTCGGCGCAGATGGTGGGCTATAAGGTGGTGCCCGTGGTGGCGGACGATCACGGCAATATTGATGTGGCTGACTTCCGCGCCAAAGCGGAAAAGCACAGCGATAACCTGGCAGCCTGCATGATCACCTATCCCTCCACCCACGGCGTGTTTGAGGACACCGTGCAGGAGGTCTGCGAGATCACCCATGAGCACGGCGGCCAGGTCTATATTGATGGCGCCAATATGAACGCCATGGTGGGGCTGGCCCAGCCCGGCAAGATTGGTGGTGATGTCAGTCACCTGAATCTGCACAAAACCTTTTGCATTCCCCATGGCGGCGGCGGTCCCGGCATGGGCCCTATCGGTGTCAAATCCCACCTGACAGACCATCTGCCCGGTCACCCCGAGTATGGCTCTGCCGTTGGGCCGGTCTCGGCTGCGCCTTTTGGCTCGCCCTCGATCCTGCCGGTGTCCTGGGCCTATATCCTGTTGATGGGCGGCGCCGGTCTGACCCAGGCCACCAAGGTGGCGATCCTCAACGCCAACTACATCGCCGCCCGGCTCAAAGACGCCTATGGCATCCTCTATACCTCGGCGACGGGGCGTGTGGCCCATGAGTGCATTCTGGACACCCGTGCGTTGAATGACGAGGGGGGCGTCACTGTGGATGACGTGGCCAAGCGTCTGGTGGATTCGGGCTTTCACGCCCCCACCATGAGCTGGCCTGTGGCTGGCACCCTGATGGTGGAGCCCACCGAGTCCGAGCCCAAGGATGAGCTGGACCGGTTCTGCGATGCCATGCTGTCGATCCGGGCAGAGGCGCAGGATGTCATCGACGGCAAGATCGACCCGCAGAACAACCCACTGAAAAACGCGCCGCACACGGTGCGCGATCTGGTGGGGGACTGGGATCGTCCCTACAGCCGCGAAGCCGCCTGCTTCCCTCCGGGGTCGCTGGGGGTCGACAAATACTGGTCGCCGGTAAACCGGGTGGATAACGCTTACGGGGATCGCAACCTGATCTGCACCTGCCCGCCGATGTCGGATTACGACGAAAGCGGTGACAGCTGACC
Organism: Pseudophaeobacter sp. TrK17; assembly: GCF_042192375.1. Classification (NCBI taxonomy): domain Bacteria; kingdom Pseudomonadati; phylum Pseudomonadota; class Alphaproteobacteria; order Rhodobacterales; family Roseobacteraceae; genus Pseudophaeobacter; species Pseudophaeobacter sp. TrK17. The sequence goes on along the minus strand of NZ_CP071700.1, from coordinate 3,944,343 downwards.
CCAGCCCGATTGGTGCTGCCCCCTGTCTCATCTTGGGGCAGCCGCCCACCCCTTCCTGCTTTTTGGCTGCAAAAGGACCCAACACTAAGGTCTTGAGCCGCTTTGCAAAGGCGGGTCAGGCTGCAGCTACCATCAGGGTCAAAGTCTCGGCACATCCTGTGGCCAAAGTTTTTTAAGAAATCTCTTGAACCTCTAGTCACTGTAGGTCCTATCTAGGGCAGGTCTTTGCAAACTAAGAGGCCCCAATGCCCGAGGATAGCTGCTGTAGCTCCGTCAATCCGAGCCCTACCAACGCCAAAGCCCATGCCCATGCCCATGCCCATGCGGCTGAACCCGCGGGTTGTTGTGGCAGTGGGACTGTGGCTCCGCCGGATGCCGCAGAGCTAACGGCTGGGCGCAGTTTTCGCGTCAATGGTCTGTGCTGCGCCGAAGAGGTTGCGAGCCTAAATCGCGCCTTAGGCCCTGTGGTGGGCGGCGCTGACCATCTGGGCTTTGATGTGCTGAACGGGCGCATGACCTTGCTGTCCTCAGCAGTGCAAATCCCCGATGAACAGGTGCTGAGCCTGGTTGCCACCACCGGCATGAGCGCCAAGCCCTGGGACGCCAAAAGCGCCGACGCGGATCAGGCGGCCCATCTGCGCCGCCAAAAGCGTTTTACCGCCGCCAGCGCGCTGTTCTGGAGCGGCGGTCTGGCCTGGCATGTGGCCCATTCGGGAGCCGCAGGTCTGGGGCAGCTGTTTGCCGGTCACGGCGATGTACCGGTGCCTTTGGGCGAGCTGGGTTTGTTTCTGGTCGCGGTGGCGCTGGGGGTCTGGCTGGTGCTGCCAAAGGCCTGGTATGCGCTGCGCAACCTTTCCCCTGATATGAACCTGCTGATGGTGGTGGCCGTGGCCGGCGCCATCAGCCTGGGCGAATATTTCGAAGCGGCAACGGTGGCGTTTTTCTTTGCCCTGTCACTGACGCTGGAATCCTGGAGCGTCGGGCGGGCGCGCAACGCGGTGTCAGCCCTGCTTAATTTGGCACCCGCCACAGCGCGGGTGATCCACGAGGATGGCCGCGAGGTTGAAATGCCCGCCGGTGAGGTGCAGATCGGCCAGCACTTTGTTCTGCGTGGCGGCGACCGTATCCCGATGGATGGGCGGGTGATTGCAGGGGCAGGTGCTGTAGATCAGGCCCCCATTACTGGGGAAAGCGCCCTGGTTGCCAAAGAACCCGGCGATGAGGTCTATGCAGGCACGCTGAATGGCGACGGCAGCCTGACCGTGCAAGCAACCAAACTGGCCAGCGATACAGTGCTGGCCAAGATCACCCGCATGGTCGGCGACGCCCATGCCCGCCGCGCCCCGGTGGAACAATGGGTGGCAAAGTTCGCCCGTATCTATACCCCGTCAGTTCTGGCCCTGGCCATTGCTCTGGCCTGCCTCCCGCCGTTGCTGGCGGGCGGGGATTGGGGCTTTTGGGTCTATAATGCGCTGGTGTTGCTGGTGATCGCCTGCCCCTGTGCCCTGGTGATTTCGACACCGGTGTCGATTGTGGCCGCCCTTGCAGCGGCGGCCCGCGCCGGGGTGCTGATCAAAGGCGGCGCCTATATCGAGGCCCCGGGCAAGCTGCAGGCCATTGCGCTGGATAAGACCGGCACATTGACCGAAGGCCGCCCCGAAGTCGCCGGGATCCACCCCCTCGGCAGCGCCAGTCAAACCGAGGTGTTGCAGGCCGCAGCTGCGCTGGAGGCGCGGGCCTCGCATCCGCTGGCGCTGGCCATCCTGGCCGAGGCAACACGCCAGGATCTGGCCTATGTGGCCGCCACCGACAGCCGTACCATACCCGGGCGCGGGGTGGAGGGCCGACAGGGAGAGCTGGCGATCTGGCTCGGCTCCCCTCGGTTTGCGACGGAAAAGGGTTTTGGCACCGCGCTGCCCGCCGCCCAGATGGCCGAGATCGAGGCCGAGGGAGCGACGCTTGTGGTGGTGGGGGATGCCAGCGGGCCAATAGGGCTGATTGCCCTGCGTGATCGGCTGCGTCCGGGGGCGCGTGACACCATCGCGGCCCTGCATGAACTGGGGGTCAAACAGGTTGTTATGCTTACGGGCGACAATGCCGCCGCCGCTGGCGCCGTTGCACAAGCCACTGGGATAGATCAGGTGCATGCCGGGTTGCTGCCCGCAGATAAGCTTGCCGAGGTCGAGCGGCTCACCGAACGCTATGATATGGTGGCGATGATGGGCGATGGGGTGAATGATGCCCCGGCGATGGCACGGGCGCATTTTGCCGTGGCAATGGGGGCTGTGGGCTCTGATGCGGCGATTGAAACCGCTGATATCGCCCTGATGAGCGACGACATCAGCCGCTTGCCCTGGTTGATCGCCCATTCGCGCCGGACCATGGCGGTGATCCATCAGAACATCGGGCTGTCGCTTGTGACCAAGCTGGGGTTTGCCCTGGCAACCGCCTTTGGTCTGGCCTCTATGTGGGGGGCAATTGCTGCGGATGTGGGGGTTTCCCTGCTGGTGGTGGGGAACGCGCTGCGGCTGTTGAAGGGAAAGGAGAGTTAAGATGCTGACCATTGGAACCCTGGCCAAACGCACTGGCACCAAGGTGCAGACCATTCGCTACTATGAGACCATCGGCCTGATGCCGGAACCCGAGCGCACCGAAGGCGGCCAGCGGCGCTATGGCCAGGCCGAGCTGGACCGGCTGGGCTTTGTCCGTCATGGGCGGCAGTTGGGGTTTTCGCTAGAGGCCATACGTGAGTTGCTGGATCTGGCGGACAATCCGGCGCAGTCCTGTGCCGATGCGGACTCCATTGCCCAGCGACAGTTGAAACAGGTGGAGGACCGCATCGCCCGGCTGCAGGCGCTGCAGATCGAGCTGAAGCGGATGATCAGCGACTGCGGCCATCATTCGGTGGCGGAATGCCGGGTGTTGGAGGTGCTGCGAGATCACACAGAGTGCCTGACAGATCATGAACACACGGGCCAGGATCACAGAGGTCACGACCCCATTGGCACCTGACCGGGCAGGGCAGGTTCTGTACAGGCCCGGCCTCAGCCGTGTGCCCGATCCTATGTCAGTGTGGTGGTTTCCGTTGGCAGCTGGTTGGTGGCTTTTTCAAAATTCAACTGTTGCCCGACCCAGGCTGCAAACATCTTGATCACTTCCAGATCGCCTGCTTCAAACGGATGGCGCTCTTCGGGGGAGGTGAAGTTCAAGGTGCCAAAAATCTCTCCGTCGACAATCAGCGGCACGCCAATATAGGTCTCCAACAGGAAGAGATCATAGCAGGGATGCGTGCCAAACTGCGACTGTTTGGCCGTGTGACAGGCCAGGGGGCCGCCGCTGTTCAACATTTCAGAACAATAAGTATCGCCCAGCGGGAAGACTGTGCCCCGTGGAATATCTACCAGATCCGAATAGCTGTAGAGGATGGTATAACGCTCCCCCTGCACCCAGCTGACCAGGGCCGAGTCGGTTTTAAAATGAGCGCAGCCAAGTTTCAAAATGGCCAGGATCTTGCCGGATTGATCCAGGGCTTGATCCGTGGAAATGTCAAACAACCTTTGCAAGAGATCTTCGATCGCACGGGTCTGGGAGATATCCCTGATAATGGCAAACAGGCCCATGACCCGGCCCTCTTTGTCGCGGATGGGGCCGCCAGTGGTGCGGGTCAGAAAACTGGTGCCGTCCTTGCGCTTGTAGCGCATTTCGTAGTTGTGATCGAGATCTTCAACCGCAACCGAAAACCCGGCGCTGCGTTGTTTTTCATAGCTCTGGGGGGCGGCATAAAGCTGTTCGGCGCTTTGCCCGATCAATTCTTGCTGGCTATATCCAAATAGGGTCTGAAAGGCAGTATTGTACCATGTAATCCGTTGGGTTTCGTCCGCGATGATCACTGCATCTGGCAGGTCTCGAAACAGATCGGGAATACGAATGTCGCCGATTGAGACGTCTTTTGTCGGAGGTGCGGGAGGCTCATTACTCGGCATCCTGTCTAGGCTCATACTGTCGTTCGCTTTATTTTTGCGCGCGCCTCTCGCCTTTGCTACCGCGTAACCGCCCCAGCCTGTTGCGGCCGCCGGGCGTTGAGATATCAGAGAAACGCAACGGGAAATCTGTTAGTTAAAGTCAGGCTTGGACAGATCTGTGCAGTGTGGAAAGTGAACAAATGATGCTCATACCGCACAGGGTGAACTTGCTTTGACTATGATCAAAATTTGGTGGGCGTTCAGTAGGGGGCCTCTAATTTCAATATTTTAATTTTCAATTGTTGAGCTGAGAACTTTTTAGACGCTGCGCCCGCCGTGATGGGCTTCCCCGCGTTCACGGGCGAGACGCATCTGCTTTTGCCGCTCGCGGAACCGGGCCTTGTCTGCCTCAGTGGTCTCATCAATGCACTGATAGCAAGAGACCCCCATTTCAAATGACGGCAATGTCTTATCCCTGGGCAGGATGGGGCGGCGACAGCCGTGGCACAGCTCATGTGGGCCTTCGACCAACCCGTGGCCAACCGATACCCGGTTGTCAAAGACAAAACATTCGCCTTGCCAGCTGCTGTCTTCGGGGGGCATTTCCTCCAGGTAGCGCAGAATGCCACCTTTGAGGTGATAGACATCCTCGACACCCTGGCTCAGCAGGTAGTTTGTTGATTTCTCGCAGCGAATGCCACCGGTGCAAAACATCGCCACGCGTTTGTTGTGAAACCGGTCCTTGTTGGCCTGCCACCAGGCGGGGAAGTCGCGAAAGCTGGCGGTTTCCGGGTCGATAGCGCCCTCAAAAGTGCCAATCTGCACCTCATAGTCGTTGCGGGTATCGATGACCGCCACATCTTCGGCGCGGATCAGGTCGTTCCAGTCTTCGGGTTCAACATAATGGCCAACACTGGCTTTGGGATCGACATCGGGCTGCCCCATGGTGACGATCTCTTTTTTCAGGCGGACCTTGATCTTGCCAAAAGGTGGCTGCTCGCTAAAGGCCTCTTTCCAGGAGAGATCCGCGCAGCCCGGCAGCGTTGTGATATGGTTGAGCACCGCTTCGATCCCGGCTTCAGGGCCTGCAATAGTGCCATTGATACCCTCCTGTGCCAGCAGCAAGGACCCCGTCACCGCGTGGTGCAGACAAAGCTCCAGCAGTGCAGGTTTGAGAGCGGCAGGATCGGTGAAACGGGTGAAGTGATAAAGGGCAGCGATTTTATACATGATGCGCCCTTAGAACTCTGCGCTGCATTTTTCAAGAAAAACAAAAAAAGGCGGGCTGTTTTGCCGCCGGATCGCGCCCTTTCCCTCTGCATCAAGGTGACGTATTTCCTGTGTGACAATAGACGTCTAGGTAGGTTGATAGAACAAACGCTCGGAGGAACAGATATGACGCAGGCCCTGATCGTAATTGATGTCCAGAACGATTTTTGTCCAGGTGGCGCGCTTGCGGTCCCCGGAGGCGATGAAGTGGTGGCGCCGATCAATGCTATGATGGGGAATTTCGACACTGTGATCCTGACCCAGGACTGGCACCCGGCGGGGCATTCCTCCTTTGCCAGCTCGCACTCTGGCATGTCGCCGTTTGAGAGCGTCGGGATGAGCTATGGGCCGCAGGTTTTGTGGCCGGATCACTGTGTTCAGGGCAGCGCCGGAGCCGAATTTCACCCGGATCTGGATGTGAGCGGCGATCTGATCATCCGCAAGGGGTTTCGCCCCCTGATCGACAGCTATTCCGGGTTCTTTGAAAATGATCAAAAGACCCCCACGGGGTTGGACGGGTATCTGCGCTCTCGCGGGGTGTCGGAGCTGACCTTTGTTGGGCTGGCGACCGATTTCTGCGTTGCGTTTTCGGCCCTGGATGCCGTCAAACTGGGCTTTAAGGTCCATGTCAATCTCACCGCATGCCGGGGAATAGACCTGGAGGGGTCACTGGCGAAGTCTTTGGCAGAGATGCGGGCCGCTGGGGTGCAATTACAACAGGTTTGAAGACCGAAACATAGTTCGCCGTCATTTTTCTTGCTACTGGTCTTTAGGAGTTTGAAAGAGTGGGGAGGCTATATTTGGCTGATTGCGCGGAGGCAACAGCACAGAATGACGACCCAAGGAAAGTCAGGCGGAAAAGAGTCTCGTATCAGCTCTCTGGCCCAACACCACGACCGATATAGCGAAGATGGTCTGTTTCTACGCTATGTGCGTGGCCAGGTGCGGGTGTTCTGGCCGCGTCTAGCGTTTATTTCTTTGATTTCTCTGGCGCTGGCGGGGCTTGCCTCACCGATCGTCGGGGTGATGTCTATTTTGATCGCGGGCACCGCTGAACTGATAGATAGCATGTTCATGCGCTATGCCTACCGACAGCTCCAGGCCGGGGTTCCGAGTCGCGGCCTGCGTCGTATCAGCGCCGTTACAGGCCTGCTGCATGGTTTTGGCATGTTTCTCGGCGCGGCGAGCCCCTATTGGGTGGGGGCCCTGTTCAGCCAGAACCAGGCAGTCGAAATCGACCCGTTTTTTGCAATTTGTGTCTTGGCGGGGGCGGCGCTAAATGCGGGTTTGCTCATGCCCTACAACCTGCCGGCAGCGATCGCCCGGCTGAGTGTCTATACTATAGCGCCCCTTGTTTTGCTGCTGAGCAGCGACAGCGTTCTCAATCAGATGGAACTTCACCTGCGTCTTGGCGGGTTGGCGATCCTTGACGGGACGCTGTTTTGGTATCTGCATTTTGTCAACCGCAGCTTTGCGCGCACCCGCAGCATGTTGTTGACCCAGGCCTTGCAGCAGCAGGAGCTGGAGGGCGCCTATCAACGCTTGCTGGAGCAGCAGGTCGAGGCGAAGCGGCTGGCCTTGGTGGCACGCCATGCAAATGACAGCGTTCTTCTCATAGATGAAAACAACAAGGTAAAATGGGTGAACGAGGCCTTCACCCGGCTGACGGGATACGGCTTTGATGAAATTCTGGACCGAGAGCCTGGTGACTTGCTGAACCATCCAGACACCGATCCAGACGCGCTTGATCAAATCCTCGAGGGGCGGCGCAAGGCGCAACCCTTTAGGATGGAGATTCTGAACCGCCACAAGGATGGGCGGGATATCTGGCTGGAAACCAACCAGGTTCCCATACGGGGCGAGCAGGGTGGAGAGATGTCCTACATCGCCATCGAGCGTGACATAACAGCAGCCAAACAAAACGCCCAGCAGCTCGAAGAAGCCCGCCAGGCAGCCGAAGAAGGGAGCCGTGCCAAATCGGATTTCCTGGCCACCATGAGCCACGAAATCCGCACCCCGATGAATGGGGTCATTGGTATGGCACAGCTGCTGGAAGAAACCGATCTGGATACCGATCAAAAGCTCTATGCCAACACGATTCTCAGCTCAGCCAAAACCTTGTTGGCACTGATCAACGACATCTTGGATCTGTCAAAGCTGGACGCAGGGCAGATTTCGATCAACCCCTGTGATTTTGACCTGCACCAATGCATTGACGAGACAATTCGATTGCTGCGTACCCAGGCCGAAGCCAAGGGGCTGACCCTGGATGTTGAGCGCGATGTCGATTTACCCCGCTACCTCAATGGCGACGATCACCGGCTGCGCCAAATTTTGAATAATCTGGTGGGCAATGCGATCAAGTTCACTGAACAGGGCCGGGTCAAGGTCACGGTCGAAGCAGAGCCAACATCCGGCGGTGGGGTATTGCTGAACTGTTCAATTATTGACACCGGCATCGGCATCCCAAAAGAAATGCTTACGGGCATTTTTGAGCGTTTCTCGCAGGCTGATGCGGCCATCAGTCGCCGTTTTGGCGGCTCAGGGCTTGGCCTGGCCATCTCCAGGCGCCTGGCCGAGGCCATGGATGGGCGCATCACCGTAACCTCGGAAATCGGGACCGGATCATGTTTCACCCTGGCCCTGCCTTTTGCCCTGGCCAGCGCTGCGGACATCACAGTGGCGCCAGTGCCAGAGCGGACAGGGGACACTGATGGGTTGTCTGGGCTGCGGGTGCTGGTGGCCGAAGACAACCGAGTCAACCGGTTGTTGATTCAGAAGTTCCTGAAACAGACAGATCTGGAGCTGGAGTTTGCCCATGATGGCGCTGAGGCGGTAGACAAGGTCAAATCGTTCGAGCCGGATATCATCCTGATGGATGTTAGCATGCCGGTCATGGACGGATTGGAGGCGACGCGGATCATTCGCTCTTGGGGGCAGCCGCAACCAGCGATCATCGCCTTGACCGCAAATGCATTTGATACCGATCGTGAGGTCTGTCTGGCCGCTGGCATGAATGAATTCGTCACCAAGCCGATTTCCAGAACCCAGCTTTTGGAGGTTCTGGCCAGCTTTGCGCAAGCCCACCGGGTGCAAATGACAGGGTGACGGCGACTGGCTGACCAGGCGTGGGGGATCGTCACCGGAAACCCTTGAGGCCGGCCTTGCCTTGCTCTGGCTTGCTGCCTGTCCTATCAAGTCGTGACCCAACTTGCATGAGGCCGCCGGTGGATATCGCAACCCGCGTTTACAATCACAAATGGAAGATCGACCCGATCATCCGTTCCTTGATTGATACAGATTTTTACAAACTGCTGATGTGTCAGTCAGTCTTTCGCAATAAACCGCAGACCGAGGTGACATTCTCGTTGATCAACCGATCAACCTCGGTGCCGCTGGCGCATCTGATCGACGAGGGAGAGCTGCGCGAGCAGTTGGATCATATCCGTTCTTTGTCGCTGTCTCGTGGCGAAAGCACCTGGCTGCGCGGCAATACCTTTTATGGCAAGCGCCAGATGTTTCGCCCGGACTTTATGGAGTGGTTCGAAAACCTGCGCCTGCCCGCCTATCATCTGGAACGCGTCGGTGATCAGTATGAGCTGACCTTTGAAGGAAAATGGCACGAGGTCATGCTCTGGGAGATTTCAGCCCTGGCGGTGCTGATGGAGCTGCGCTCGCGGGCGGTTCTGAATGACATGGGCCGGTTTGAACTGCAGGTGCTTTATGCCCGCGCCATGACGCGGGTCTGGGAAAAAATCGAACAGCTGCGCGATATCGACGGGTTGAGCATTGCCGATTTTGGCACCCGCCGCCGCCATGGATTCCTCTGGCAGGACTGGTGCGTGCAGGCGATGCGCGAAGGGCTGGGAAGCAAATTCACCGGCACCTCGAACTGTCTGATCGCCATGCGGCGCGAGGTCGAAGCCATTGGCACCAATGCCCATGAGCTGCCGATGGTCTATTCGGCTTTGGCAGCGGATGATGCAGCTTTGGCCCGTGCGCCCTATGATGTGTTGTCAGACTGGCATGAGGAACATGACGGCAATCTGCGCATCATCCTGCCCGATACCTATGGCACACAGGGGTTTCTGGATCACGCGCCAGACTGGCTGGCGGGCTGGACCGGGATCCGTATCGACAGCGGTGATCCAGCCGCATGGGCGGAGGTGGCGATCAAATGGTGGCAGGAGCGCGGTGAAGATCCGCTGCAAAAGCGGGTGATTTTCTCGGATGGGTTGGACGTCGATAAAATCGCCGAGCTGCACGGGAAATTTGCCGGACGGACCAAGGTCTCTTTTGGTTGGGGCACCCTGCTGACCAATGATTTTCGCGGTCTGGTCCCCGATGATGGGTTGGCCCCCTTCTCGCTGGTGTGCAAAGCGATCTCCGCGAATGGCAAGCCAACAGTAAAACTATCGGATAACCCGGAAAAAGCCATGGGGCCGGCGGATGAAATCGCCCGCTATAAACGCGTGTTTGGGATTGGAGAACAGGACCATATCGACGTGATCGTCTAGTCGCCCTGTATTGAGTGGTGTTCACCGTGCTTGCGCGCGGTGATGTCTCAGGCGGGAATTGTTGGGAGAAGGTGAAAGCGGCGGATTGCTCATTCCTTCTCCCAAACGTGTGATACTGGCTTGGTTTAGGGGTCAGCCGTGATGGGCCGCCACTGTTTTCAGCTGGGAAAACCCATAAAGCGCCTCAAAGCCTTTTTCGCGGCCGTGGCCGGATTTTCCAACGCCACCAAAGGGCAGTTCAGCACCGCCGCCAGCGCCGTAGTTGTTCAGAAATACCTGACCGGCCCGCAGCTTCTTGGCCAGACGCATCTGCCGCGCCCCATCACGGGTCCAGACGCTGGCAACCAGGCCAAACTCGGTGCCATTGGCAATTTCCAGGGCCTCTTCTTCGGTATCAAAGGGGATCAGGACCTGAACCGGGCCAAAGATCTCCTGCTGTGCCAGCGCATGGTCCGCAGGGACATCGGCAAAAAGCGTCGGTCGCACATAGGCACCCGTTGCGGGGGCACTGTCCACAATCTGCCCCTGTCCGGCAATTTCAAGATCAGCACCCTTGGCAAGAAAGCCTTCGACAATGTCTTTTTGCCGGTTCGAGATCAGTGGCCCAAGCCGCAGGTCGTCAGCAGCCGGGCCTACGGTCAGGTCGCCATAGGCGGCGGACATGCGCGCCTTGACTGTGTCATAGACCCCCCGTTGAACCAGAATACGCGAGGAGGCAGAGCAGGTCTGGCCGCCGTTCTGAATGCCGGCATTGACCAGAAACGGCAGGGCGGCGTCCAGATCGGCATCGTCAAACACCAGTTGCGGTGACTTGCCGCCCAACTCCAAGGTCACTGGCACCACGTTCTTGCCTGCGGCCTGTTGCACCAGCGCCCCCGTGGCCACCGACCCAGTAAAGGAGATGTGATGCACCTGTGGATGGGCGGTCAATGCCGCGCCGGCTTCGGCACCGATGCCCGGAACCACATTCAGCGCCCCGGCGGGCAGACCGGCCTCCTGGGCGATATGGGCAAAGGCAAGCGCTGTCAGGCAGGCCTCCTCGGCGGGTTTCAGCACGCAGGCATTGCCCATGGTCAGGGCGGCGCCAACCGAGCGACCTATAATTTGCATCGGATAGTTCCAGGGCACGATATGGCCCGTCACCCCATGGGGTTCGCGCAGGGTGTAAACCGTGTACCCGTCCAGATAGGGAATGGTCTCGCCATGCACCTTATCGGCGGCACCACCGTAGAATTCGCAATAGCGCGCCAGCGCCACGGCATCGGCGCGCGCCTGTGTCAGGGGCTTGCCAACGTCGCGCACTTCCAGCGCGGCCAGGTCATCGACCCGCTCCAGCACCAGTTGGCCAATACGGGTCAGGATGCGGCCCCGCTCCAGCGCGGTCATCCGGCCCCAGTCGCCCGCCAGCGCGGCCTCGGCTGCGGCAACGGCGGCATCAATATCAGCGGCCCCGCCTCGGGCGATCTGGCACAGGTTCGACCCATCCGAAGGATCCACCAGCGCCAGCGTTTCGCCAGAGCAGGCAGGCGTCCAGACGCCACCAATCAGGCAGAGACTTGGGTCGAACCAAATTGGGGTTGCATCAGCTGTTTTTGTGTCTGGCATAAGGGAGGCTGGGATCTGCGAGTTAGGCATTATTGGGTCCTGCAATATCAAATGTGTAGCTTTTGGTCTGATGTTCGGTGAAGGGCGCGCCGGTCTGCAGAGCGCTGAGGCCGGGCACCAGGCTAAGACAGGTGCCCCAAAAGGCAGCAGCCTGTGGGGAACCTTCTGAAATGCCCATGCGCCAGCGTCCGGGAAACTCCTGCAGGATCAGGCTGGCGGCCTCTTGCCCGTGGCCCTGACGGCGATACTGCGGCACTATCATGAACTCTGACAGCTCGCGGCGGTCATCCGGCAGGTTCAGCACCAGGGCAAACCCAATGCGAGCTGCGGCGTGATGCAGCCAAAAGGCAGTGACGTCCTTGCGGTTCAACATCTGCTCCGCCCGCTTGACCGGATCAATCGACGCGCCGGGCGCTACCTCGTGGAAATAGGGCGCCAGAACCGAGGCAAAGACTGTTTGCTCTCGGGGCAGGATCAAGGACAGTGAGGCCACTATGCCGCCCCCTGTGCGAGGTCTGGCAGCTGTGGCGCCGCGGCGATCAGCGCGCGGGTATAGGGGTGTTTGGGCTCGGCAAAGATTTCTTCGGTCGGGGCGGCCTCGACAATCTCGCCTTTCTGCATCACCAGACAGCGGTCGGTGATGGTGCGCACGACGCTCAGGTCATGGCTGATGAACAGATAGCTGAGGCCATAAGCCTCACAAAGCTCTGCCAGCAGATCCAGGATCTGCGCCCGCACCGAAACATCCAGTGCCGAGACGGCCTCATCAAACAAGATCAGCTCGGGACGGGTGATGAGCGCGCGGGCAATGGCGATGCGCTGGCGCTGGCCACCGGAGAACTGATGCACGTATTTTTGGGCATCTTCCGGCTGCAGCCCAACCGCGCGCAGGGTATCGGCAATGAGATCGCTGCGCGCCGAGCCTGTGGGCGGATCGGTCAGGGTGTAAAAGGGTTCGGTGATCAGCCGATCAACCCGGTGACGCGGGTTGAAACTGCCAAAGGGATCCTGAAACACCACCTGCATGCGGCGGCGGATTTCCGGATTCTGGGTGGTGGTGATCGCCATCCCATCCAGGCTGATTTCACCGCCCTGAAGCGGCTCTAGCCCCAAAATGGCCCGTGTTAGGGTCGATTTCCCACAGCCCGACTCGCCCACCAGCCCCAGGCGTTCCCCCCGGTAAAGGGTAAAGGAGACATCTTTGACGGCGCGAAAATACTCGGGCTTTGCAAACAGGCTTTTGCGGGGCAGCGGATAGTCCCGTACCGCGCCCTTGATCTCTAGCAGCGGGCTTGGCGCTGGGGGCTCTGGCAGGGTTACCTGATGGTTGGAGGCTGCAAACAACATCTTGGTGTAGGGATGCTGCATATTGTGCAAAAGCTCCTGGGTGGTGCCGGTTTCCACCACCTCCCCATGGCGCATGACCACGATGCGATCGGCCAGATCGGCCACCACCGCCAGGTCGTGGGTGATGATCATCAACCCCATGTCGAATTCCCGCACCAGGTCACGCAGCAGCTCCAGAATTTGCGCCTGAGTGGTGACATCCAGCGCCGTGGTGGGTTCATCGGCGATCAGCAGCTTGGGGCGCAGGGCAATGGCCATGGCGATGACCACCCGTTGCCTTTGCCCCCCCGACAGCTCGTGTGGGAAGCGGCCAAGCGGGAAGCGATCCGCCGGCAGGCCAACCCGGTCGAGCAATTCGCGGGCCCGGGCGCGGGCCTGATCCGGCGGCAGGGCCTTGTGAATCAGGATGGTTTCCATCACCTGGTCGCCGATGGTTTTGACCGGGTTCAGCGCCGTCATTGGTTCCTGAAACACCATGCCGATGCTGTGCCCCCGCAACCCGCACATCTGGGCCTCGCTCTGGCTTAGCAGGTTGGTGCCGGACAGGGTGATCTGACCCGAGGTGGTTGCAGTATCCGGCAGCAAGCCCATGACGGTAAAAGCGGTCAGGGATTTGCCAGAGCCGCTTTCGCCGGTGATGGCGACAATTTCGCCGGCCTGCACCGACAAGGAGACCTCTTTGAGGATCTTATGGGTGCCGATCCGCAGCGAAAGGTTGGAGATATCAAGCAAGGTCATCAGCGTGCCAGCCTCAGTTTGGGGTCCAGCCAGTCACGCAGGCCGTCTCCCATCAGGTTGAGCCCCAGCACGGTGATAACAATGGCGGAGCCGGGAATAAGGGCGAGGTGCGGGGCAAAGCTCACCATGGTTTGGGCATCCGCCAGCATCCGGCCCCAGCTGGGGGTGGGCGGTTGCGCGCCAAGCCCGACATAGGACAGGCCAGCCTCGGCCAGAATGCCAAGCGAGAACTGAATGGTGCCCTGCACGATCAGCAGGTTGGCGATATTGGGCAGGATATGTTCGCCGGAAATGCGTGCCGCCCCCTTGCCCGAGACCCGCGCGGCCAGGATGAACTCACGCTCCCACAGAGACAGGGCCGCGCCCCGGGTGATGCGGGCAAAGACCGGGATATTAAAGATGCCGATGGCGGCGATGGCATTGATGGCGCCGGCGCCAAAGATGGCGGTGATCAGGATGGCAATGACCAAGGACGGGAAGGCAAAGACCAGATCATTGGCCCGCATGATGATTTCATCCAGCCAGCTGCCCTTGTTGGCGGCGGCGGCCAGCCCCAGGGGCACGCCCAGCCCCATGCCGATGCCGACAGCGACCAGGGCCACGGCGATCGAGGTCCGCGCCCCGACCATGATCATCGAGAAGATGTCGCGCCCAAAGTGATCGGTGCCCAGCCAGTGGGTGCCATTGGGCTGTTGCAGCTTGGCCGGGATATCCATCGCCGTATGATCAAAGGGCGTCCAGATAAACGAGACCAAAGCCGCCAGTACCACGAGCGAAGAGAGCAGACAGCCCAGGAATAGATTACGGCTCATGTGCGGCTCCTCAGACGGGGGTCGACCAGCGCATAGGCTAGATCAACCAGAAAATTCACCGTGATCACGGCAAAGACCAGGATCATCACCACGGATTCCACCACGATCAGATCGCGTGAGGAAATTGCCTGAAACACCAGCCGCCCCAGACCCGGCAGGAAAAACACCTGTTCGATGATGATGGCGCCGGCCAGCAAAAAGGAAAACTGCAGCCCAATGATGGTCAGCACCGGGATCATCGCGTTGCGCAGGCCATGACGCCACAGCGCCTGCCGGCGGGTCAGGCCTTTGGCACGGGCGGTGCGCATGAAATCTTCGCCCAGGATATCCAACAGGGAAGAGCGCATGACGCGGGCCAGAATCGCCGCCTGCGGCAGCGCCAGGGCGATGGCGGGCAGGGTTAACGAGTGGATGGCGGCGCCAAAGCCTTTGTCCCAGCCAGCAAAGCCGCCGGCGCCAAACCAGCGCAGGTTGATGGCAAAGATCAGCACCAGGATCATGGCAAACCAGAAATTGGGCACCGCGACTCCCAGCTGAGTGGCCCCCATCACCGCCATGTCCCCGGCCTTGCCGCGACGAGCAGCGGCATAGATCCCGGCAGGAAAGGCGATCAGCGTCGACAGCGCCAGGGCATAAAGCGCCAGCGGCAGCGACACCCACAGGCGATCGGCAATCATCCCCGCAACGGGGGTGCGATAGGTATAGGACATGCCAAAGTCACCGCTCAGCAGCCCGCCCACCCAAGCGAGGTAGCGCTGCAGTTTGCTCTGGTCCAAACCCAGTTCGGTTCGCAGGGCGGCAACGGTTTCGGGCTCGGCATTGATGCCAAGCATAAAGGAGGCGGGGTCTCCTGGCGCAATTTCGATGACGAAAAAGATAACCAGCGAGGCGACTGCGAGGCTGATCACCAGCGACAGGCCGCGTTTCAAAGCATAACGAATCATAGGGGTCAGTAGGTGCTCTCAGGGCTGCGCAGATAGTCTGCGTCAGTAACATGTTCCAGCCAGTCGGCGGCCGAGCCATCCTGCTCTTCCTGCAGGGCCAGATGCACCATGGCGGTTTCTGGTGCGGCGCCGTGCCAGTGTTCCACGCCGGGCGGGATCCAGATGGTATCGCCGGGGCGCATGTGTTGCGGGGCGCGGTCACGCAGTCCAACCAGGCCCAAGCCGCTGATGATCTGCAATGTTTGTCCCAGGGGATGGCTGTGCCAGGCGGTGCGCGCAGCCGGGGCAAAGCTTACCCGCAGGGCATTGATCCGGGCGGGGGCAGGGGCAGCAATGATCGGATCCATCCAGACTTCTCCGGTGAACCATTGGGCCGGGGCTTTGCGGCTGGGTCGACTGCCCGCGGGGTAGATATCAATCATTGGTCTGGTCCTGAAATATTGAGGCCTGCCGGGCGCCAGAAATGCGGCGCCCGGCAGGGGAACGGGTGGCTTAGTCAGCCCAGCTGACGGCGGTCAGGTCGATGGCTTGGGTCGGCGCATTGGCCCAAAGCCCCTGTAGATCGGCCTTGGCCACGCTGAGAGAGGCCATCTGGAACAGGTATCCGTTCACATAGTCATTTGCGATGGTTTCCTGCGCCTGCTTGAGCATCGCCATGCGCTGATCGGGATCTGTGGTTGCGTTCAGGCTGGTCATCAGCTCCTGGAATTCAGGATTGTCATACTGAAAGTAGTAGTCCGGGCGGGCATAGATGCCGATGTCCATTGGCTCGGTATGGCTGACGATGGTGAGGCCAAAATCCTTGCCGCGGAACACGGTTTCCAGCCACTGGGCCCATTCCACATTGATGATTTCGGCCTCGATGCCAACCTGTGCCAACTGGGCGGCGACGATTTCGCCACCGCGACGGGCATAGGAGGGGGGCGGCAGGTGCAGGGTGGTTTTAAAGCCATCTGCAAGACCGGCCTCGGCCAGCAGCGCCTTGGCGCGTTCCGGATCATAGGCGGACTGGCCGGTCAGATCGACATAGGCGGGGTGATGGGGGGCAAAATGGCTGCCGATTGGGGTGCCATAGCCAAACATGGCGCCGTCGATGATCGCCTGACGGTCAATCGCATGCGCCAGCGCTTGACGCACGCGGATATCGTCAAAGGGCGCTTTCAGGTTATTGGTCGACAGGATGGTTTCCCCCTCGGTCGACCCGACCAGGACCTGAAAACGCGGGTCTGCATCAAACTGCGGCAGGTTTTCCGGCGCCGGGAAGGCGGAAAAGGCATCTAGATCTTCGGCCATGACCGCTGCAAAGGCGGCGGTGGGATCGGAAATGAACTTGAAGGTGGCACCGTCGAGCACTGCCGGGGTGCCCCAGTAGTCGGCGTTCTTTTCCAGGGAGATGCTGTCGCCCTGCACCCAACCGGAGAACTTGAAGGCGCCGGTACCAACAGGGGCGGTTTTGATGTCATCGATGCTTTCGGGGGCAACGATAACCGCGTCTCCCCAGGCCAGGTTGAACAGCATGTTGCCGTTGGCTTTGCTCAGGGTGACTTTGACCGTGGTGGGGTCGACGACATCCACGCTGGCGATATCGGCAAACAGGGCCTTTTGCGCGTTGGTGCTGTCTTCGGCGCGGGCGCGATCCAACGAGAATTTCACGTCCTCGGCATCCATTGTGGTGCCGTCATGGAAGGTGACACCCTGGTTCAGATGAAACGTATAGCTTAGCCCGTCAGCGGAGATCTCCCAGCTTTTGGCCAGGCCAGGCACCACAGAGCCATCGCCCATGAACCGGGTCAGCCCTTCAAAGACGTTGGAATACAGCACCTGATCAATCGCCCCGGCGGCGGCGCTGGTGGGGTCCAGATGTGGTGGTTCCAGCTGCATCCCGATGGTGACGGAATCCTTGGCAAAGGCAGTGCCAGCCATGAGGGCCAGTGTTGAACTGGCGGCAAAAACGATTGATCTGAATGTCATTTCTCAATTCCCTAGTTGCGTCTGATCCCCTGTCGCCGGGGGTCTTGGGACGCAGGTTTCCCGTTTTCTGCCGGGTAATCAAGGGGTGCGAGACATTTCGCCCACTGGAGGTGCGTCGCGTAAGTTGCTAGGCGTGCGAAAGCCGCACCAAACCGGGAAAAAACATGAGCGCGACCTCACAAACCTCTGCCATCACCGCGAGCGATATCCTTGCTCAGAAGGGAAAAGCGCCGATTGTCAGCCTGACCGCCTATACCACGCCGATGGCGCAGATGATGGATCAACATTGTGACTTTGTTTTAGTCGGTGACAGCGTTGGCATGGTTCTGCACGGGCTTTCTTCGACGCTGGGCGTCACCATGGAGATGATGATTCTACATGGCGCGGCAGTTGCGCGTGGTCTGTCGCGTGCCATGTTGGTTATCGACATGCCTTTTGGCTCCTACGAGGAAAGCCCCGATCAGGCCTTTCGCAATGCGGCCCGCTTGATGCGGGAAACCAATGCGGCGGCGGTCAAGCTGGAGGGCGGTGTCGAGATGGCTGCGACCATCCGGTTTCTGGTGGCGCGCGGCATTCCGGTGATGGCCCATGTGGGGCTGACGCCGCAGTCGATCAATACCCTGGGCGGCTATAAGGTGCAGGGGCGCGACGCCGCTGGGGCCGCCGTGCTGGCGGGGGCGCAGGCCGTGGCCGAGGCGGGTGCCTTTGCCGTGGTGCTGGAGAAAGTGCCCCAGAGCCTGGCGGATGAGATCACCGCCGCCGTTGCCATTCCCACCATTGGTATAGGAGCCTCCGCAGGCTGCGATGGTCAGGTTCTGGTGGTGGATGACATGCTGGGGCTGTTCACCGCCTTTAAGCCAAAGTTCGTCAAACGCTATGGCACGCTGGGCGTCGATGCCGAAGCCGCAATCGCCGCCTATGCAGCCGAGGTGCGCGCCCGCGCCTTCCCTGCTGCTGAACATGTCTTTGCTGACCAGACAGCACCTGCAAAAGGGTAACAGTTGCCATGACTGCTCCGATTATTCGCCAGCTCGCCGCGTTGCGGGCCAAACATAACGCCTGGATTCGCGCCGGTGAACGCGTCGCCGTGGTGCCCACCATGGGGGCGCTCCATGCGGGGCATCTGTCCCTGGTGGAGGCCGCCAAGGCCGCCTGCGACCGGGTGATCGTGACGATCTTTGTCAATCCCAAGCAGTTCAACAACCCCGAAGATCTGGCCAATTACCCGCGCACCGAACATGACGATGCCATCAAGCTGGCCCCCTACGGGGTCGACGTGATCTATGTGCCGGACCCGGATCAGATCTACCCGGATGGTTTTGCCAGCACGGTTTCGGTGGCCGGGGTGGCCGATCAGATGGAGGGGGCCTGCCGTCTTGGTCATTTTGACGGGGTCGCCACGGTGGTGGCCAAGCTGTTTTTGCAGACCGGCGCCCATCAGGCGTTTTTTGGCGAAAAGGATTATCAGCAGCTTTTGGTTGTCCGGCGCATGGCGCGGGACCTTGATATCCCAATCCAGGTGGTCGGCTGTCCAACCGTGCGCGAGGCCTCAGGTCTGGCGATGTCCTCACGCAATATGCGGCTCTCGGCTGCGGGTACGGCCCAGGCCGGGGCGCTGCATCCGATCCTGACCAAACTGGCGACGGCGCTGGCTGCTGGGGGTGATTTTACCCCTCTGGGCACGGCTGCGGAGGCGGCGATCCTGGCGGCGGGCTTTGACGAGGTGGAGTACCTGTCGCTGTGCTGCGCAGAAGACCTGAGCGCTCTGGACAGGGCCGACCGCCCGGCGCGGCTTTTTGTGGCGGCCTGGCTGGAAGGGGTGCGCCTGATTGACAATGTCGCCGTCTAGGGAGCTGCGCCTGCGCCTCAGCAGTTTCGTCAACTAAAGCTTTAAGAGGGACTGGCAGCGGTAACATCTTGCGGCTAAAGTCCCGCCCTGAGGAGATCCATCACAGGGGCGGGACATGAAATATATTCTGGCAATCGATCAGGGCACCACGTCAACACGGGCGGTGTTGTTTGACGGCGACATGCAGGCCGTGGGCACAGCGCAGCAGGAGTTTCCCCAGTATTTCCCCAAGGCGGGTTGGGTTGAACATGACCTGGATGAGATCTGGGACTCGGTTGTCGCAACCTGTCGACAGGTTCTGGCGGAAACGGGGGTTGCGGCTGCGGATCTGGCAGGCATCGGCATTACCAACCAGCGCGAAACCACAGCGGTTTGGGACAAGGCGACAGGTGCGCCACTCCACCGGGCCATCGTCTGGCAGGACCGTCGCACGGTTGAGATCTGCGAGGCTTTGCGCGGCGGTGGCCATGAGGATATGATCCGCCACAAGACCGGCCTGTTGCTGGATCCCTATTTTTCCGGCACCAAGGCCAGCTGGATTCTGGATCAGAACCCAGAGGCCCGCGATCGCGCCGCGCGCGGGGAGCTGCTGTTTGGCACCATCGACAGCTTTTTGATCTGGCGTCTGACGGGCGGCGCCTCCCATGTGACCGATGCCACCAATGCGTCACGCACCATGCTCTATGACATTCGCGAAGGGGCCTGGAGCGAAGAGATCTGCGGCCTGCTGCAGGTGCCCATGGCGATGCTGCCAGAGGTGAAGGACTGCGCGGCAGATTTTGGCATCACGGTGCCTGAGATTCTGGGCGAGGCAGTGCCTATTCTGGGCGTTGCTGGCGATCAGCAGGCGGCGGGTATTGGTCAGGCCTGTTTTGCGCCGGGGATGATGAAGTCCACCTATGGAACCGGGTGTTTTGCGCTGCTGAACACGGGCGAAACACCGGTTGTGTCGCACAATCGTCTGCTGACCACCGTGGCCTATCAGCTGGGCGGCAAGCCCACCTATGCGCTGGAGGGGTCCATCTTTATTGCCGGCGCTGCGGTGCAGTGGCTGCGGGATGGATTGGGGCTGCTTGAGGATGCCGCCCAGTCTGGGGCATTGGCCCGGCAGGCGGACCCCGAACAGGATGTGCTGTTGGTGCCCGCCTTTACCGGGCTGGGCGCGCCCTATTGGCAACCAGAATGTCGCGGCGCGGTCTTTGGTCTGACACGGGGCACTGGCCCAGCTGAAATGGCCCGCGCGGCGCTGCAAAGCGTGGCCTATCAGACGCGGGACCTGTGGGAGGCGATGCGGGCCGACTGGCCGGAAGAAACCCATGTGACCCTGCGGGTTGATGGCGGTATGAGCGCCAGCGACTGGACGATGCAAAGCCTGTCGGACCTGTTGGGGGCCGCTGTGGATCGTCCCAAGATGCAGGAGACAACGGTTCTGGGGGCGGGCTGGCTGGCTGGTATGCAGGCCGGGATCTACCCGGATCAGGCCGGTTTTGCTGCAACCTGGGCGCTGGATCGCAAGTTCACGCCTCAAATGGCCCCAGCGCAGCGCGACGCGGCCTATGGCCGCTGGCAACGGGCAGTGCAGGCCGTCATTGGCGTTTAAGAAACCCGTTTGCTGCCCTGTATCAGCTACACAATTTTCGGATCACCAAGGGGCAAGGGGGGGGCTCCCGCCCCCGCGGGTCATCGGCTGGCGCCGAAAGCCCCTGGCGGTGTTGGGCCCGGCGCCGCGCTGTCGCGCGGCGCGGTTGCGATAGCTGCAGCAGGAATTGCAGAGCGCCCGCCGTGCGTCAGCACGGCGCTGGGCCCAACGGGAAGAGGGCTCAAAGGGCCTGATGACGGGCGGGAGCCCCCCGTTAGCTGGTCAGCCGTGCCCCTGCTTTGATCGTTGCCGGGCGGGCATTCAGTTCCTCTATCGAAAAGCCTGCAATGGATTTGTAGCGCGCAGCATGGGCGGCAAGCTCGGCCTGTGGGATGACCTCATTGATACTGGCAAAATCGCCACCGCAGAGATCTTCGACCTGCTGCAAGACCCCATCCGGCCCCTTGCCGGCGCGGTTGGTCTTGCCGATGCCTGTTGCCAGGGGGCGCACCTCGGCCTCAAAGGCGGCAAGCGCGTCTGAGGTGAGGCCATGGGACAGGAAAGATGCGCCGATGATCCGCGCGTCAATGATGGCCTGGCTGGCGCCGTTGGAGCCAACAGGATAGGTCGGATGCGCGGCGTCTCCCATCAAGGTCACGGCGCCAAAACTCCATTGTGGCAGCGGGTCGCGATCCACCATCGGGTATTCATAGACCACCTCGGCCCCGCGAATGAGGCCTGGCACATCAATCCAGTCAAACTGCCAGTCTTCGAACTCGGCAACAAAGTCATTGATATCGGCGGCGCGGTTCCAATCCTCTTTCTTCCAGGGCGCGGAGGGGTCAAAGCTTTTTTCCGCGATCCAGTTGAGGGTGGCGCGCCCATCAGCGTCGGGGCGGGAGATCGGATAGGCCACCATGCGCAGGCTGTCGTGACCGATCATCGCCATGGAGGCCTCGCCCTTCCAGGGCGTGCCCTGGGTGGTGGCGCGCCACAGGATCCGGCCATTCCAGATCGGCGCGCCTTCCTCGGGGTACATCTGCGCGCGCAGGGCGGAATGAATGCCGTCTGCTGCAATAACCAGCGTACCGCTTTGACGAGACCCGTCCGCAAACAGCAGATCTGCACCGGTCGCGGTCTGTTCAAACCCCACGGCGCGCGCATCGGTGGTGATGCAGTCGCCGCCCGCCCGTGCCACCAGCGCCTGGTACAGCATCATTTGCAAGGCGCCGCGATGTACCGAGTACTGCGGCCAGGCGTAGCCCGCCTCAAGCCCGCGCGGCTCTTCCCAGATTGTCTTGCCGAGTTTCGAATAAAACCCCAGCTGCCGGGTGCGGATGCCGATCTCTTCCAGCTCCGCCTCCAGGCCAAGGTCAAACAGTTCGCGTACGGCGTTGGGTTGCAGGTTGATACCAACCCCCATGGGGCGCAGTTCAGCGGCGGCTTCGTAGATGTGAAACGGCACCCCAATCTGATGCAGCGTCAAACCCAGGCTAAGCCCGGCGATACCGCCACCGGCAATAAGAACTGACATGATAACTGTGCCTCCCAATATTTGACGGCACAGAACCATAGAGCCCGGTTAAAGGGCAAGGGGAAACAAGCCGGATCACGACCGGCATCTGGGGCAAAATGGCGCGCTCAGGATCAGGTCTTGGAGGCGATGATCAGATCGGGGCCAAAGATGATATCGGCGTATTTGTGCAGGTAAATCTTTAGCCAGGGGGTGAAACGTTCCGGGTGACGCTGCACCTCTGCCAGCAGGTCATGGTAGTCCATCCAGCGGGTCTCCATCACCTCATCGGGGTTGGCAACCGGAGTCAGTGGCCGGTGCGCATGGGCGAGAAACACATCCACCACCTCATGTTCCACCATCCCATGGCCCACATCGGCCCGATATTCCAACTGATGGCGAAACTCAGGGTACAGCCCTCTGATGCCCAGCTCTTGCTGCATCCGCCGGACCGCGCAGGCCGAGGAGCTTTCCTCCCACATGGGATGGGTGCAGCAGGTATTGGCCCAGAGCCCAGGCGTGTGATATTTCCCCAGGGCGCGGCGTTGCATCAGAATTTTGACACCCTTGACCACAAACACCGAGACAGCCTTGTGCTTGAGCCCCTGTTCATGCGCCAGGAGCTTCTCTACCGGTGTCAGTTCGCCGTTCACCCAGGCCGGGATCAAATGGGGCATTCCGGATCCGTAATCAGTGTGCCGCCATCACGCAGCCTGCAATGGCTAACGCGGGTCGCAGAGCAAAGCAACTACGCGAAAGGCCGCGCCCCTGCGGTCGCGGCCTTTAATGCCTAAGTTTCAGGCAGTCACATCTGGTCCCGGCCCGCCACAGCGGGCCAAAAGGCCTGATACACAAGCGGCAGATTACTCGGAGGCCGCGTCTTCGCTGGCTGCGGCATCTTCGGCTGGCTCTTCGGCGGCCGGGCTGAACTGGGCCAGGAAGGCATAGATGTCTTCGGCACCTTTTTTCAGCTTGTACGACATTTTTGACTTAGCCTTGCCGTCGTCCAGGTGCTCGCGCAGGAAGCCACGGGGATCTTGGGTGTAGGCCTCAAAGCTTGCAAGATCCCAGACCAGGCCACCTTCGCCGGCGGCAACCAGATCCTTGCCGTATCTAAACCCTTCGTAGGTGCCGGCCGTGCGGCCAACAACACCCCAGAGATTCGGGCCGGTTTTGCCACCCTTGACGATTTTCTCGCCGGTGTCAGAGACGATGGTGTGGCAGGATTTGCATTTGTTAAAGGCCTTTTCGCCTTTGGCTGCGTCGCCTTCGGCGAAAGCGGGTGCGGCCAGAAGGCCAAGAATGGCTGCGGTTAGGATAGGTTTCATAGGCTTGCTCCGGTTTGAGTTGGCTTTGATAGAATACGGCGCTTGTTGGCGCTGAGTGTCAACGGGCGAATCTGCCGCATCTGCGGTTTCAGATTTGGGTGGAGCTCCAGCAGGGCAGCAGGTCATTTTCCGCTGGTGTGGCGCAGTAGACCGCCCGTGCAATGGCGCGACTGAGACAGAGCGCGGCAGCATGACCGATCTCGCCCAGCTCAGCCTCTGCAGAGGCGAGTGTCCGGCCGCCAGTGCTGGCGGCAAAGACCAGGTCGCCGTCTCCTGGCGCATGGGCCGGAACGGTGGCTCGGCCAATACCGTCATGGGCCGCAGTGGCCATGCGCTGGCATTCAGCCTTGGTCAGGGCTGCATCGGTGGCGACGATGGCAATGGTGGTATTGCCACGCTCCGAGGGCAGGTCGTTATCGGCCGCAAGAGCGCGCATGGCCTGCATTTTGCGACTGTCGAGACTGCGTCCCAGCCCCACTGCGCTGTCAGGGCCGAGCCCGCCAAATTCCCCGTCGACCTCAAAAGGTGCGGCCCAGAAATGGCGATCTCCGGGGGTGGTGACGCTGCCCATCGGATTGGCAGCAACCAGCGCGCCAACAGTCACGCCACTGTCCAGCACAAAAGAGGCAGAGCCAAGCCCGCCTTTGACCATCGCGGTCAGCGCGCCGGTGCCAGCCCCATGGGAGCCAAGGGAGAAATCGCCTGAGACATCCTCAAAAGCGGCACGACCCAAGGCGCGATAGGGGTTGTCCTGCCAGTCCTTGTCGCCGCCGTTCAGCAGGTCAAACAGGATGGCGCCGGGCACCAGTGGAATGAGTGCAGGCCCCAGGGTAAAGCCACGCCCCTGATCGCGCAGCCCGTCCACGACACCGGAACAGGCATCCAGCCCAAAGGCAGACCCGCCCGACAGAACCAGGGCGTCGATCTTGGCCACGGATTTATCCGGTGCCAGCAGATCTGTTTCGCGGGTGCCCGGCGCGCCCCCCATGACATGCACCGAGGCGGTCAGCGGTTCGCTTGCCAGCAAAACCGTGGTGCCGGATTTCAGTGCCGCATCACTGGCATTGCCGACCATGAGGCCAGGGACATCGGTGATCAGGTTTTTGGGTCCAGGTTTCATGGTGCCAGATGACCTGAGGCATTGTTACCAGAGGCCTGGTTTCCAAAGGGATGCATCATCTTATGATCTCCTGTTCCAAGGCAAAGGGCGGGGCACAATTCCCCCCCTTTTTAGATGCTATTTTGATTGGGTCTTTGATCCGGCGCAAACAGGCTGCGCCGGCTTTCAGGGATCTGCTCTGCGCTGTGGCGCTAGATCCGGTTTTTGGCGGCCGCTGTGCTGGCATCGCCGGAGTTTGGCTCGCCCTTGGGTTCGATCAGCAAAACCTTGCATTCCGCCTGGGCCCGGGGGCGGTGGGTGACGCCTTTGGGCACCACAAACAGCTCCCCGGCTTTGACGACATGCGCCGCGCCGCCTTCGATCTCCATCACCATCTCGCCCTCTAACACCAGGAAGAAATCATCGGTGTCTTCGTGCAGATGAAAGGGAAAGGCGCCTTGGAATTTGACCACCATGATTTCGTTGTCATTGTAGTCAGCAATGACCTTTGGATCCCAGTGGCTGTCAAACAGCGCCAGTTTTTCTGTCAGGTTGATGGTCTTCATATACAGCGGCCGCCGTCGACTTCCATGGCGACGCCTGTCACCATGCTGGCCTCGTCAGAGCACAGATAGCAGGCGGCATTGCCCATGTCCTCGGGGGTGGAAAAACGCCCGATGGGGATGGTGGACAGGAATTTGGCGCGCACTTCCGGGGTGTCTTCGCCCATGAAGGACTGCAACAAAGGTGTCTCGCCGGCCACTGGGTTGATGGCATTGACGCGGATGCCCTTGGGGGCCAGTTCAACCGCCATGGTCTTGGTCGCGGTGATCATCCAGCCCTTGGAGGCATTGTACCAGTTGAGGTTTGCCCGGGGGGAAACCCCGGCGGTTGAGGCCACGTTGAGGATGGCGCCGCTGCCATTGGTTTTCATATGCGGCACCAGGGCGCGGGCGGTCAGATAGACCGATTTCATGTTCACATTGTACACCCGGTCAAAGTCTTCCTCGCTCACCTCGTCCAGCGGTGTGGGCAGATGGGTGACCCCGGCGTTGTTGATCAGAATATCGACCTTGCCAAAACCGGCAATCGCGGCCTCGGCCATGGCCTTCACAGAGGCCGCATTGGCAACGTCGACCTGCTGGGCCAGCGCCGCGTCGCCGCGTTCGGCGGCCAGCGCAGAGGCGCTGTCACCATTGATGTCAGCAATCATCACCCTGGCCCCTTCGGCCAGGAATTTATCAACGATGCCAAGGCCAAAGCCAGAAGCGCCGCCAGTCACAATGGCGCATTTTCCTGCAAGCCGCATAATGATCTCCTTCAAATCCATTTGCGGCAAACATGGCCAAGGTGACGGCCGGGTGCAATCGCTAGGATCACTCTGGAGTGATTTTTCCGCGCATTGATTTGACTGCGCTGCGCTGTTTCTTGCTGTCAAGCCGTCGTTTCACCGATCCGCGCGTTGGTTTGGTCGCTATACGACGTTTTGGCGCCACCAGGGCCTTGCGGATGAGCTCGGCCAGGCGGTCCCGCACCAGCTCGCGGTTGCGCAGTTGCGAGCGGGTCTCGTCGCATTGCATCAGAATCGCGCCCTCTTTGGTCCAGCGCCGACCTGCGAGACGTTTGAGTCGGGATTTCACCGCCGGGGTGAGCGCAGGGCTGCGGGCGGCCTCGAACCGCAGCTCGACTGCGGTGGCCACCTTGTTGACGTTCTGCCCGCCGGGCCCCGAGGCGCGCATGAAGCTCTCGGACAGTTCCCAGTCCTGCAGCGCTATATCATTTGTGATATGCAACATGGGGCGGATGTAACGTGGTTGGCGAAAATGGAAAAGGCCGCAGTCCGCTGGACCACGGCCTTTTGCCGAGACTGTTGTATTGGCGTGTGCCTTAGGCGGGCTTTGCCGTCAGGTGGGTGACGATCATGCGGAAAGGCACCAGCGCCAGCAGTGCCAGCGAAAGTTTCACCAGCCAGTCAGCCAGGGCCAGAGAAACCCACAGCGGCGCCATGGGGCCTGCGCCCAAAAGCGGCAGCATTTCACCAGCCCAGGAGACGTCATTGGCCGGCTCGATCCAGGTCAGCGCGCCGGAAAAGGCGATGGTAAAGAAGATGACGGTATCCACCGAGGAGCCCACAAGCGTGGAGGCCAGCGGCGCGCGCCACCATTTGCCGCTCCGCAGGGCGGCAAAGATCGACACGTCGAGCAGCTGCGCCGTGAGGAAGGCAAGTCCGGACCCAAGCGCGATGCGCAGGGTCACGAGCGGGCCAAACTCGCCCATGATCTGGGTGCCAATGAGCGAACAGACAACGCCAACCACAAAGCCCACAAAGACCACACGACGGGCAGGCCCGGCGCCATAGACGCGGTTCATCACATCAGTGATGAGAAAGGCAATTGGATAGGTAAAGGCGCCCCAGGTCAGCCATTGGCCAAACAGGAATTGCACCAGGATATTGGAGGCCACCACAACGGCAGCCATGGCAAGAATGCCAGGTAGATGAGAACGATTCATTTTTCAGTTCCGTTTTTTATACAAGGTCGCGGCGACTTGTTCCGCAGCTTGTGCGGAAGACGGGCTCACCTAGCTGTGTTGGAGGCCGTTGGCAAGTGTTTTGCCAATTGCGACGGGCGCAGCCAAATCAGTTTAGACCGCCTTTGATCAAGCTATGCGGGCGTAACAGAGGCTGACTGAACTATCGGCTGTGGTTCCGGGCAGATAAACTGGATGTCCAGTTCGAACAGTTTGGACAGTTCTTCCAAAAAACCTGCAGATTGTGAAATGATGATTTTTGCGGCCAAAGATGTGCATATGGTTTCATAGAACAAGGGGTTCGTTTCCCCGATGATCGTCTTGCTTGCGCCTTCCATCAATGGCTGCAGCTCTTGTTCGAGCACTGTTGCAAGCGCACCAGCGGGGGCTTTTCGCTCATGCGCAGGGCAAATAGCCCGTAAATGACAAACGCTGCGAGAGCAAAGAAAAACCTATTTCCCATCACTCTGGCAGGGTGTATTCCACCAGTTCGGTGCGTTGCAGGGCTTTGAAGTTGTCGTCCGACACCATGGTGGCGCGCAACAGGCCTTTGGCGTCGCGCCAGACGGACAAACCTTCGAGGTTGTCATGCACCCCGGTGCTGCTTTCCAGCAGGGTGACTTCGTTTATCGCGCCCTGTTCGGTGATATCCCAGCGGCGCAAGCGGCTGCGAAAACCGATAAAGACAAAGTTGCGTTCCAGCAGATAGAAACGGCCGTCGGGGCCAAAATCGGCACCAACAGGCAAGAAACCTCCCCGTCGAGGCAGGGTGAAGGGCTGGCTCCATTGGCTGCCATTCCAGCGCCAGACAGGGATCTCCCCATCTGCGTTCAGCGCGTTTTCGGGCAGGGTGTACAGCCGCCCCTGGGGGTCGATGGCCAGGGCCTCCAGGGATTTGTTCAGTGGTAAGCCGCGAAACTCATTAGGGCGGGGCAGGACACGGGCACGGCTGGCCTCGGTTTGGTGATGCACCACCCGGGACAGTCCTTCGAAGGAAATATAGAGCGAGCCATCCGGCGCCAGGGCCAGGCCTTCGCTGTCCATGATCCGACCCAAAAGCTGTCGCCCCTTGGAGGTGCGCAGATGTTGGGCACTGCGCAGGGTGATCTCTGAGATCTCGCCGTCCTGTCGATGGATATCGGCACGGGCCACATGGGCGCGATCACTGAGAACCACCATCTGCGCCCCATCCGCCGAGAGCTCAATCCCGGAGAACCCCCCAAACCAATCGGGGCTTGCCCGCCATGTATAGCTGCCTGCAAACTGAGCGGCGTTTTCCAACCGATCAAGCTGGGCCGCGGCAAAGGCTGCCGCCGCTGCAATGAGGCCGGAGGCCAGAACAAGGCCACCGACCAGTTTCTTACGCTTCATGGTGTTTATGCTCAGTTAGATTGCAAAACGGCGGCGCATTGTTTGGGCAGGTCCGTCAGGGTGTATTCGCGGCGGGGTTTGGGGGCCGGAGCATTTGGGTCTGCCGGTTTTGGCGGCGGAGGGCTCAAGATATCATTGACCCATTTTTGTGCAGCGTCACAGCCGTCACCGCGTGGTGGGCGATCCTGATCAACACAGCCTCGGGCGCCCCTGGGGCAGGCCAGACGCACATGGAAATGGTAATGGTGTCCCCACCAGGGACGGATTTTGCGCAGCCAGCGCCGGTCGCCCTTGGCGTCCTTGCACATCTGCACCTTGGCGCCGGGGAAGACAAAAATCCGCGCCACCCGTTTGTCCTGTGCTGCGGCCTTGATGATCTCGTGATGGGCGCGGGTCCAGTCTGAATTCACATAGGCGCCGTTGTTGCGCCGCATCGAGATAGAGGAGATCTTTTCGCGCTGGGCCCGGCTGTAGGTCAGCTTGTTCGCCGGGCGCATCCAGATATCAATATCCAGCCCCACCTGATGGCTGCGGTGCCCAGACAGCATCGGGCCACCACGGGGCTGGCTGATATCGCCAATATAGAGCCCGTTCCAGCCGGGCTGACGTGCGGCAAATTTGCTGAGCTTTTCGATAAAGCTGATGGTTTCGGGATGGCCCCAGTTGCGGTTGCGGCTCAGCCGCATGGCCTGCCAGGTGGCGCCGGTTTCCGGCAGCTGCACCGCGCCGGCAACGCAGCCCTTGGCGTAGGATCCATAGGGGGCCGGCGCCTGTTGCGATCCGCTATCCTTGGCACCAAACAGCTGCTTGGCCGGGGTGGCGGCGCTGGCGCCACTGAGCGCTGCAAAGATGAAACAAAAACTCGCTACAAGCAGTCTCAAACCTGATCTCCTTCTGCCTTGACCCGGTACAATACGATCAATCCGAGGATAAACAGAAAAATCACCGGGCTAATGCCTAATCGTGCGCTACCTGTCAGGGTTGTGGCAACCCCAATTAGCCCAGGCGCCAAAAAGGCGGTGGCGCGCCCGGACAAACCATAGAGCCCAAAGCTCTCGGTTGCCTTTGCAGGGTTGGTATGACGCACCATCAGGCTGCGGCTGGCGGCCTGCAAGATTCCGCCGAAACCACCGATCAGCATGCCGCAGCCAAAGAAGATAGCGTCCGGTAGCTTGGAGCCCGTCGCCAGCTCGATGCCAAACAGCGCCTCACGCGACATGTTTACCACGGTTAGGCAGACC
The DNA here is from genome assembly GCF_042192375.1 of Pseudophaeobacter sp. TrK17. Classification (NCBI taxonomy): domain Bacteria; kingdom Pseudomonadati; phylum Pseudomonadota; class Alphaproteobacteria; order Rhodobacterales; family Roseobacteraceae; genus Pseudophaeobacter; species Pseudophaeobacter sp. TrK17. Next base: position 3,914,669 of record NZ_CP071700.1, on the reverse strand, counting down.
AGCGTCAGCACCAGAATCGCGGCGACGATCACGGGTTTGGGGCCAAACCGTTTGTCGGCCATACCGCCGACCCAGCTAAAGGCTGCGGCGGCAATTGCAGATATGACGCCAAAGATGCCGATACTGGTGATTTCCCAGTCCAGCACCAGGCTGGCATAGACGCCGCCAAAGCCATAAAGCCCGTTCAGCGCATCCCGGTAGAGCATCGATGACCCCAGATAGCGGGCCAGACTGCCGCGATAGCGCAGCGCCTTGACGGAAGCGATTACCAAAGAGATGGCCTGTCCCAGGGTGCCCCGCTTGCCGGTGCGGGCGTCATCTTTGACCCAGAGAAAATAGGGCACCATGAAGAGAATGAACCACAGGGCGGTGAACGGCCCGACGGCGCGGGTGCCCTCGCGGGTTTCAGCATCCAGCCCCAGGACCGGGTCCAGCCCGATCAGGGTTTTGCCGCTGCCCTGTTCAACAAACAGCAGCAGCATGATGAACAGGGCCAGAACGCCGCCAAGGTAGCCAAAGGCAAAGCCAGAACCGGAGATGGCTCCGACATCATCCTTGTCGCCGAGGCTGGGCAGTTGCGAATTGGCAAAGATCAGGGCAAATTCCGCACCGATGAAGCCAAAGCCAAAGGTCACCAACATCCACCACAGGTTGCTGCCGGCTGGATCTGAATACCAGATCCCCCAGGCGCCGAGCGCATACATCAGCGAAAAGCCGATCAGCCAGGGCCGTTTGCGTCCGGAAATATCCGCCAATGCGCCGATGAAAGGCGCGCCAAAGCCGATCATCAACCCGGTTACGGTCATCCCAATCGACCACATGGTCTGCGCCTGGGCCTTGGCGGCTTCTGGGGCCAGGCCCTCTCCCAAATAGTAATTGGCAGCCACAGCGGCAAAGAAGGGGCCAAAGACAAAGGTGACCAGCAGGGTGTGATAGGGCTGGCTGGCCCAGTCAAAGAACCACCAGCCCCAAATACGCTTGCGCGATGAAATATTGCTCATGTGTTCCTGCCTGTGCTCACCGATTTGTTATCTGCGATAAGACAGGCACTTAGGTCCCTAGGCAAGGGGATCTTGCATGGGCGGCCAGGGACGTTGCGCGTCCGCCGCGCGCCAGGCGTCAATCCAGTCGGGCATTTCCAGGCTGGGCAGGTCAGGATGGCCCATGGCCTTGAGCACGCGGGCAGGGGGCACGATGCCGTTTTTGTCGGTCAGCGCGGTGCGCAGCATCACGTGGCTGGCGCAGGTGCCGTCCTTTTTCCACATGCTCTGTTCCAGGTAGATGAACTTATCATCCCAGGCCACGGCCCGGCTGCGCATCTCAAACCGTTCAAAGCCGCGAATGCGCTGGCGAAACCGCACAGTGGTACCGGCCACGGTCATGCCCCAGCGATTTTGCCGCAGGGTGGTGATCAAGCCAACCCGTTGCGCCAGCATGGTGCGCCCCAGATCATACAGCGTCATGGCGCGGCCATTGTTCAGCTCCAGCCAGAAATCCAGATCCCAGGGCCAGCAGATATGGCTGGAGACATGGGTCTCGGTCAGAGCCAGCGGCGCCATACGGCGCGCCTTGAGCAGGTCTTTGATCAGGCGGACAATGGGAAACATCGGCATTACTTTCTTTGCGCATTGTGCCCCTCTTGCCACCGATTAACCAATGGTCAACCGCAACCTCGCGGAAGCCTTGCACATGGGCACAGGGCTGCTTACCTGTAGGGCTGCTATTCCAAAGAGGTAAAGAATGCTCTCTCTGTTCCAAATTCTGCTGCTGATCCTGGACATCGTCTGGTTCTTCATCATCGCCCATGTGATCATGAGCTGGCTGATCAATTTCCAGGTGCTGAACCTGCAACAGCAACTGGTTGGCCAGATCTGGTACATGTTGCAGCGCATTCTTGAGCCGCTCTATGATCCGGTGCGCCGTATTCTGCCCAATATGAGCGGCATTGATCTGGCGCCGCTGGTGGTGCTGATTGCGGTCTATGCGCTGCGTATCATCATCCAGAACAACATGGTCTATTTCTTATAGTCCGGGCGCTGTCCGTCAGGTCGTTGCCCCGCCGCTTGGCTGGGCAGCACTGCTGACGCTGAGGGCGGTTTTCAGCGATTGACGCGCGTAAAAGTCGAGGGGTGAGGCATAAAGCTTTGCCCCTTGCTCTTGTCGCCCGAATCGACCTGTGGGATTGTAGCGCTCAAATCAGAGCAGCCGCCCCCAACGAGGTCCCACTCCATGACAGCCGCGCCAGCGATCCCCGAGCCGGAAAGCACCGCTAGTCCGCTCCTGCGTGAGATTTTTGGCTTTGACGCTTTTCGTCCCGGTCAGGAAGAGATCGTTGATGCGGTGACGCGCGGGGAAAACGTGCTGGCGATCATGCCCACGGGGGGCGGCAAATCACTGTGTTTTCAGCTGCCCGCGCTGCAACGGGTCGGCATCACCGTGGTGATCTCGCCGCTGATTGCCCTGATGCGCGATCAGGTGCGCGCCCTGCAGGCGGTCGGCGTTACCGCAGGGGCGCTGACCTCTGGCAATACCGAGGAAGAGACCGAAGCGGTCTGGCAGTCCATCGAAGCGGGCGAGCTGAAGCTCTTGTATATGGCGCCCGAACGTCTGGCCTCGGGCTCGACGCTGAATATGTTGCATCGTATCAATGTCAGTCTCATCGCGGTGGATGAGGCCCATTGCGTCAGCCAGTGGGGCCATGATTTCCGCCCGGATTATCTGCGCATCGGTGAGCTGCGTCAGGCGCTGGACGTGCCCCTGGCCGCCTTTACCGCCACCGCCGATTCCGAGACCCGCGAAGAAATCGTGCGCAAGCTGTTTGACGGCCAGACCCCGCGCAGCTTCTTGCGCGGTTTTGACCGGCCCAATATTCACCTGGCCTTTGCCGCCAAGGATGGCCCGCGACGGCAGATCCTTGAGTTTGCAGCGGCGCGCAAAGGGCAGTCCGGCATTGTCTACTGCGGCACCCGCGCCAAGACCGAAGACCTGGCCCGCGCCCTGCGCGATGCCGGTCATGCGGCCTGCCACTATCATGGCGGCATGGAGGCCGGGGAGCGCCGCGATGTGGAAACGCGCTTTGCCCGCGAAGATGGGCTGATCGTGGTGGCCACCGTGGCCTTTGGCATGGGCATTGATAAACCTGACATCCGCTGGGTGGCCCATGCGGATCTGCCCAAATCAATCGAGTCCTATTATCAGGAAATTGGCCGCGCGGGCCGTGATGGCGCCCCGGCAGAGACCCTCACCCTGTTTGGATCAGATGACATCCGCCTGCGCCGCAGCCAGATCGACGAAGGCCTCGCCCCGCCCGAGCGCCGCGCCGCAGACCATGGGCGGCTCAACGCGCTTTTGGGGCTGGCCGAGGCGCTGACCTGCCGCCGTCAGACATTGCTGGGATATTTCGAGGAAGAGGCTGCGCCCTGCGGCAACTGCGATCTTTGCGACACGCCGGTGGAGGTCTTTGATGGCACCACAGCGGTGCGCAAGGCGCTTTCGGCGATCCTGCGGACCAATGAAACCTATGGTGCCGGGCATCTTATTGACATTCTGTATGGCAATGAAACCGACCGGGTGCGGGAAAAGGGCCATAGTGACCTGTCGGTCTTTGGCTGCGGCAAGGAATACAGCAAGCGCCAGTGGCAGGCGGTGTTCCGGCAAATGATGGGCCATGATCTGGTGCGTCCCGACCCCGAACGCCACGGTGCCCTGCGCATGACCGAGGCCGCCCTGCCAGTGCTGAAAGGCGAGGCGCAGATCTCCCTGCGCAAGGATACCATCAAATCGGCGGAGCGCCGTCCTGCGGTCAAGATGCTGGTCTCGGAAGAAGACGCGCCGCTGCTGTCGGCGCTGAAGGCCAAGCGCCGCGCCCTGGCGGAGGCGCAAAAAGTGCCGGCCTATGTGGTGTTCAACGACAAAACCCTGATCGAGATGGCTGAAACCCGCCCCGCCACCCTGGACCAGATGGCGCGGATCGGGGGAGTCGGCGCCAAAAAGCTGGACCGCTATGGGGACGAGTTCCTTGAGGTGATCACCGGCGCGGTGGAGCAGCTGCACCCCCAGCGGCGCAAGCTGGCCAATCGGGCCGGGGCGGGCTCGACCTATGATGCCTTGATGGAAGCACAGACCCAGTTGATCCGGGGCGATTGCGGCACCCTGAAACCGCTGAGCTGCCCGGCGGCCCTGCTGGCGAAACTGACCCAAATGCGGCCAGAGGATGAGCGCGGCATAACCCTGTTGTTAGGCGAGCGCCGGGCCGAGAGATTCTTGCCCGCCTTTCTGGACGTTTTGCGCCAGACTGACTAAGTCTAACGGGAAACAAAGCGGAAACAAAAGGAGCGCGCGATGCTGGTAGTGGTATCCCCGGCCAAAAAGCTGGATTGGTCGGAGCGGGATCAGGAGATGAGCTTTCCTGCCTTTCAGGATGATGCCATCGCTCTGAATGCCGTGGCGCGTGCGCTCACTGTGCCAGAGCTGATGAAGCTGATGCATATCAGTGAGGACCTGGCCAAGCTGAACTATGATCGGTTCCGCGATTTTGCCGCAGATCCACAGGCGGCGGATCTGCGCCCTGCGGCGTTGGCCTTTGCCGGTGACACCTATCAGGGGCTGGAAGCGGCTTCGCTGGAGCCCGACGAAATGGCCTGGGCACAGGATCATTTTCGCATTCTGTCTGGTCTGTATGGCCTGTTGCGGCCGCTGGACGCAATGCAGCCCTACCGGCTGGAAATGGGCTCGCGGCTAAAAAACCCACGCGGCAAAAATCTGTATGAATACTGGGGCAGCCAGATCGCCGAGGCGCTGAATGCCCAGGCCGAAGCGGTCGGGGCCAAGGTCCTGGTGAACTGCGCCAGCCAAGAATATTTTGGCGCAGTGGATCTGAAGGCGCTCAAACCGCAGGTGGTGACGCCGGTCTTTATGGAAGACAAAAACGGCACCCCAAAGGTGGTCAGCTTTTATGCCAAACGCGCCCGTGGGGCGATGGCGCGCTATGTGATCCAGAACCGGATTGCTGATGCCTCGGCATTGCAGGAGTTTGACAGCGGCGGATATGTCTATCAGCCACAGCTGTCAGAGCCGATGAAGCCGGTATTTCTGCGTCACCCGGCGGTGTGAGGCGCTGACCCTAGGCGGCTGAGGTGACTTCGATGGACTGAAACGCCTGCGTGGTATGTTGCAAAATGCGCTCCAGGATTACCGCCTTGCGCAGGGGCTTGGTCAGGTAATGATCCAGCCCGGCGGCGAGGATGCCATCGGAATCGCCGCTCATCGCATGGGCGGTCAGGGCAACGATCGGCACATGGCGCCCGGTTTGGGCTTCCAGCTTGCGGATCTCGCCGGTTGCCTCTTTGCCATCCATTTCCGGCATGGAAATATCCATAAAGATCAGATCCGGCTCAAAGGATTGATACAGCGCCACCGCTTCGACGCCGTTATTGGCAAATTGCAGTTCGATGTTGAAATCCTTGACCATCTTGCGGAAAACCAGCTGATTGGTCCTGTTGTCCTCGGCCGCCAGAATGCGCATCTGGCGTGTCCCGGGATCGTCAGGTGCCGACAACTGCATGGCGGCATTGTCGGCTGCATAGGCCTCTTCCAGGGTCTGGGAAGCGGCGTCGGTCTCTGCGCCTGCCCCTGTCTGGTCTGTCAGCTCTGTGGTGTCGGCTGCTGCCAATCCGGTCCGGTCGGGTTTATCGATGAGCGCATTGCCGAGGCTTTCAAGCTTGGAAAACAATTCATCGCGTGGCGTGGGACGCGGCAGAAGGTCCACCTTGAGATCCAGAATTTCATCTTCGGAGTATTCATGGGGGTTGCTGCACAGCATGACCATTGGGAGGCTGGCCCATTTGCTTTGCCGCAATTGGCGCGCCAGTGCGAGCCCGCCGCCACCGGCAATGGCATGATCGGCCAGAATCAAATCGACGCCGATATTCATTTTTGCCAAGGCTGCAGAGACGCTGTCCGCGATTGTTGTCTCTACGCCCAGCAGCATCAGCTGGCGTTGCAGGATTTCACTGTTGAGGGTGGATTCGTCCACCAACATAATATGGCGCAGGCTTTTGGGCAGTTTGGGCGTTGCACCATGGGAGCCTTCCACGATTGGCAGGGGAATGCGGAAGCCAAAGCAGGAGCCTTTGCCTTCGTCGCTTTCGACCCAGATCTCGCCCTCCATCATTTCAATCAGCCGCCGCGAGATTGCCAGCCCCAGACCGGTGCCTTCAAACTTGCGATTGCGCTCATCTTCGACCTGGTTGAACTCCCCAAACACGTGGTCGATCTTTTCTTCCGGGATACCAATGCCGGTGTCTTCTATCATGCAATGCACCGCGCAGATGCCTTGGTCATGGTTGAAAATTCCGGTTACCCGCAGGGTTACATGGCCCTCGTTGGTGAACTTGACCGCATTGCCGGCAAGATTGGTCAACACCTGACGGATGCGCCCTGGATCACCTACAAACTGTGTTGGCAGGAATAGGTCATAATCCACCAGAATCGACAGTCCCTTGTCCCGTGCGGTGGGCTGCAGCAGCATGACAATTTCGTGGATGCAGCGCTCCAGATCAAAGGCTTCTTCGTGTAGCACCAGTTTGTCGGCTTCGATCTTGGAATAGTCGAGCACATCATTGATGATCACCAGCAGCGCTTCGCCTGAGTTCTTGATGGTGGTGGCGTAGAGTTTTTGTTCGTCATTGAGCGTGGTGTCGTTCAGCAACTCGGCCATACCGACCACACCGTTCATCGGCGTGCGGATTTCGTGGCTCATATTGGCCAGGAACGCCGACTTGGCGCGGTTGGCGGCTTCGGCACGTTCACGGGCGTTGCGCAGTTCTTCTTCGTAATGCACCGACGAGGTGATATCGAGCGCCAGACTCACCACATCGCCCCCGTGCCCCCGTTGGTCAATGAGACGCAGATAGCGATCATCCCACATTTGGATGATCACGGGATCCGGTGACATCGACAGCCAGCGCTCGCTCATCATTGCGCGCCAGGCGTCCGGCTTCATATCACCGGTGTTGACCAGGCCTTCGTCGGTCAGGATCTGCAAAATGCGCATGTAAGAGATGCCCGGCGTGACCTCCTCCAGCCCGTCAAAAATATTGAGATAGGCGGTATTGGCACCAATGAGCTGACTGTCGGCGTTGAAAAAGGCAAACCCGTCCTGAAAGGCCTGGATCGAATGCCAGAGCCGCCGCTCTGCTGTTTCGATCTTTTCATTGGCCATGCTCAGGTCTGATTTTACCTTGGCGTTTTCATCCCGCACGGTGGCCACTTCGGCCTGGGTTACCCCAATCTGTTTGGTCAGAGCCAGAGCGTGGCGACCAAGTTTGCGATTCGCAGCTGAGAGTTCGGCCTGCTTGAGTTCAAGCAGGCGCTCTGCCGCCAGTCTGGCCCGGCGCTCTTCCGCGATTTTGTCAGCAAGGCTCATCCCTGCAGGCTCCAACAAATACAACAAACAGTCCCCCAAAATATGGGGGGCGACAGTCGGGTGAAAATACAAAGGTCGTAGCAACAGTCTTACGCGTGAACTTCTTGCTATGATGTTAAGCTCGTGCCAGCCTGTGCTTGATTTAGGAGGGCGCTATGCCAGTTTGTTTTATTCAACGGTTCACCTTTTTTCTCCACGCATTTTGCCAGCGTGTTTTCGGCTGGACAGGGCGGCCTGTATACACCGACCCGCAACAGCGGCAGCGAGCGGCCGCCATCGCGCATCTTGCCCTTGTGCTGATCACTGGGATTTCAACGGGTTTTGCAACTGCGGCGCAGGCAGATTCCGTTATCCCGCCGCAGCGCTATCAGGGCTTTATGGATACCGATTATTACGGATCGGATCTGCAGGCGCTGTTTGATACGGATCTGGCATCGTGTCAGGCGGCCTGTAGCGCCCAGGACAGCTGCGCTGGGTTCTCCTACAATAGCCGTTCAAACGCCTGTTTTCCAAAGCAGAACATGCAGTCGGCGTCGCAATTCGTCGGGGCGATTTCGGCCCTGAAACAGGATCAGCCTGCTGCTCTTTTGGCCCAGGGCGCCGCACGGGCCAAGCGCTTGACCAGCCTGCGTGACGCGGATTTCAAAAATGCCTACCAGATTGCCGCAGAGATGGGGCGCCAGTTCCCGTCCGAGGGTGCGGCATTGGAAGACATGGTCGCGGCGGCGCGGATTCAGGCGCGGGGCGGCAATACCAAAGGCGCACTGCGGTGGTTGGCGCAGGCGGTTGCGCTGAGCGATGAAGCCGGGCTTTGGGCGGAATATTCCGCTGTGCTGCTGCGCCATAGCGATAATCAAAGCGGCTCCTCTGCCAAGCGGGAGGCGCGGAAACAGGCGCTGGCGGCTGGTCTCAACGCCTATCTGCGTGCCTCCTCCGGTGAGGTTCAGGTCAACGGTTTGGTTGCCGCTGCACGGGCGCTGGAAAAACTGGGACGGGGGCGGGATATGCTGCCGCTGCTGCGGTTGGCCGAAGAGATTGCACCGCGCCGGGATACCGCCCGGCTGCTGGACCGGATGATCGAAAAATACGGCTTTCGCGTCACCGACAGCCGGGTGCAAAGCGACAGCGCCACACCACGTCTCTGCGTTGAGTTCTCCGAACCCCTGCTGCTGAGCGGCGTCACCTATGAGGATTACCTGAAACTGTCAGCGCCAGGAATCGTCGCCACTGCCGAGGGTCGGGAGCTTTGTGTCGAGGGGCTGGAACATGGTCGCCGCTACCAGATGACCCTGCGCAGCGGTCTGCCTGCGGGCAATGGCGATGCGCTGATCAAGGATGTGGAGCTCACCCACTACATTGGCGATCGCAGCCCGGCAGTGCGGTTTCCGGGGCGGGCCTATGTTTTGGCCAAGACCGATCAGGCGGCGCTGCCGGTTGAAACCGTAAACCTGACGGAGCTCACCCTGCAACTGCGCCGGGTCAGTGACCGAAACCTGCTGCGCAGCCTTCAGGAGGGCTATTTCGGCCGCCCCCTGTCGCAGTGGCAGGAGGAAGATTTTGCCCGCGACATCGCCGAGGAGGTCTGGAGCGGCACGGCGGTGGTGCAAAGCACCCTGAACCAGGACATGACCACCCGTCTGCCCCTGGCCGAAGCCATTGCCGACCAGCCGGTGGGGATTTACGTGCTCTCGGCCAGCTACAAGGGCGCTGACCCCTATGAAGACCCCAGTGCCAATCAGTGGTTTGTTCTGACTGATCTTGGGCTTAGCACCATGTCGGGCAGCGACGGGTTGCACGTTCAGGTGCAAGGGCTGTCCGATGCCAAGCCGCGCGCCGGGGTCGAGGTGACGCTGATCTCCAATGCCAATGCGGTGCTGGGCACAGCCACAAGCGACGCCACCGGCTATGCCCATTTTGCACCGGGTCTGGCCCGGGGGCGCGGCGGCTCGGCTGCGGCGATGATCCAGGCGCAGGTCATGGGCGCCACAGAAGTTGAGGATTTTGCCTTCCTGTCGTTGAAAGATGCGGCCTTTGATCTGTCAGATCGCGGTGTCGAGGGACGGCCTTCGTCGGGGCCGGTGGATGTGTTTTTGGCCACCGATCGTGGGGCGTACCGCGCCGGGGAGGTGATCCATGTCACCGCTTTGACCCGCGACAGCGCGGCCCAGGCGATCCAGGATCTGCCGCTGACCGCGATCCTCACCCGGCCTGACGGGGTGGAATACAGCCGTCATGTGTCAACCGGGGGGAACATGGGGGGCCATGTGTTTGACCTGCCGGTCGGCAGCACCGCGCCACGGGGCACCTGGCGGCTTGAGGTCAAGAGCGATGTCAAAGCGCCTGCCCTGGCCAGCCGTCAGATCCTGGTCGAAGATTTTATGCCCGAACGTATAGATTTTGACCAAAGCATTGCCAATTCCGGCAATCTGGCACCCGGTGAATTTGCCCAGCTGGATATCTCTGCGCGCTATCTCTTTGGGGCGCCGGGGGCGGATCTTGGCATTGATGGGGATCTGCGCCTGCGCCCGGTCAGCACTCTGACGAAATGGCCCGGCTATCACTTTGGCCGCTATGATGCGCCCAATGACAGCCAAAGGAACTATTTTGGCGGTGACAAGACGGATGCCAGTGGCGCGGCCCGGCTCACCGTTGAGCTGCCGGTGGTCGCGGCCACGGGTCAGCCCTTTGAAGCCTCACTCACCACCCGTCTGACAGACGGATCGGGCCGCCCGGTTGAGCGTCGGATGGATCTGCCGGTCAGCCCTTCGGGGCCGATCCTGGGCATCAAACCACTGTTTGACGAGGTGGTCGCCGAGGGCACCGAAGCCGGGTTTGAACTGGTGGCCCTGTCGCCGGATCAGCAGCCGATGCCCATGCGGGTTAAATGGAGCCTGAACCGGATCGAGACCCGTTATCACTGGTATCAGCTTTATGGCAATTGGAACTGGGAGCGCAGCACCCGCCGTAAAAGCATCGCCACGGGGGAAGCCCTGTTGGGAGAGACACCTGTTCTGCTGTCGACCCCGACGGACTGGGGCCGCTATGAACTGGTGGTTGAGCGGCTAGATGGCGATTACGTCGAGGCCGCTTTGGATTTCTACGCGGGCTGGTATGCCCCCGCCGATGCCTCGGCCACGCCGGACCGGCTGGAGATGTCCCTGGATGCCGACAGCTATCAGCCCGGCGATACCGCCCAGCTGCGGCTGGTGCCACAAAGCGCCGGCACGGCGCTGATTTCGGTCCTGTCGAACCAGGTGATCGAACGCCACGCGGTTGAGGTCGAAGCGGGCGAAGTGCTGGTGCCACTGACCGTCACTCAGGAGTGGGGCAGCGGTGCCTATGTCACTGCAATGATGCTACAGCCCCTGACCGGCAAGACCAGCCGCACCCCAACCCGGGCGCTGGGGCTGGCCCATGCAACCATCACCCAGCCGGGACAAGAGCTCGAGGTCGCCATCGAGGTGCCCGAGGTGGCTCGCCCCCGCAGTACCGAGACGGCGCAGATCAAAGTCACTGGCGCCAAACCGGGGGAACAGGTCTGGCTGACGGGGGCGGCGGTGGATCTTGGCATTCTCAACCTCACCGGCTTCAAAAGCCCGGATCCCAGCGCCCATTATCACGGTCAACGTCGTCTGGGGATGGAGCTGCGCGACATCTACGGGCGGTTGATTGATCCGGGCAATGGCGTCTTGGGGCAGCTGCGCTCGGGTGGCGATGCCGATCGGGGCATGCAGATGCAATCGCCGCCCCCGACGCAGGATCTGGTGGCCTTCTTCTCTGGCGCGGTGCAGGTCGATGCCAGCGGTATGGTTGCGTTTCCGATGGATCTGCCTGCCTTTAACGGCACTGTGCGGCTGATGGCCATGGCCTGGTCCGGGGCCGCAGTTGGCCAGGCCGAGGCCGATATGCTGGTGCGCGACCCGGTGGTGGTTACGGCCTCCTTGCCGCGCTTCCTGGCCCCTGGGGATCAAAGCCGGATCAATATTGAACTGGTGCACGCCGATGGCCCCGCCGGAGAAATGACCCTGCTGGCGCAGTCCTTAGGCGCCGGGATCACCCTGGGCAATCTGCCGGGATCAATCACCCTGGGCGACCAGGGCAAGGCGGTGCTGGAGCTGCCGGTCACGGCAACGGCTGTGGGCGACCCCGAGGTGGTCCTGTCGCTGATTACCCCGGATGGCAAACACCTGAGCCAGGTCTTGCGCCTGCCGGTGCGGGCCAATGATCCGGTGCTGGCCACTACCCGCCGGTTCACCCTCAACAAAGGCAGCAATTTTGAGCTGACCGAGGATGTCTTTGCCGGGCTCAGACCGGGCACTGCACGGGCGGTTCTGTCGGCGGGACCACTGGCAAAATTTGACGTGCCTGGACTGCTCGCAAGCCTCGATCAGTATCCCTATGGCTGCACCGAGCAGGTGACCTCCACGGCGCTGCCGCTGCTCTATCTGTCTTCGGTGGCGCAGTCGCTGGGGTTGGGCCGCGGGCCGCAGGTCAAGGAGCGGATCCAATCGGCGATCCAGCGGGTGTTGACGCGTCAGGCCAGCAATGGCGCCTTTGGTCTGTGGCGGGCCGAAAGCGGTGATTTCTGGCTGGATGCCTATGCCTCCGACTTCCTGTCGCGGGCGCGTCGGCAGGGCCACGAAGTGCCAGAGGCCGCCTTTGTGCGGGCGATGGATAATCTGCGCAACCGGCTGAACTACGCCTCTGATTTTGAGGAGGGCGGCGAAGACGTGGCCTATGCGCTGCTGGTTCTGGCCCGCGAAGGCGCTGCCTCCATGGGTGATCTGCGCTACTATGCCGATGTAAAGGCACGGGCCTTTGCCACGCCTTTGGCGGCGGCGCAGCTGGGCGGCGCTCTGGCGGCCTATGGCGATCAGCGCCGCGCCGACCGGATGTTTGCCCGCGCAGGCGAGCTGTTGCAGCGGGCCGAGCAGGAAGGTCCGGTCTGGCGGGCGGACTATGGCACCCAACGTCGCGATGCGGCGGCGGTTCTGGCTTTGATCACGGAGGCGGGGTCGGATGTGATCAGCGCCGAGACGCTGAGTACCCGGGTCAGCACAAACACCACCCGGATGTCGACGCAGGAATCCGCCTGGACGCTTTTGGCGGCCCATGCGCTGATCAAAAACCCCGAGAGCTCGGGGATGTTGATCAATGGCCAACCGTCAGACGGGCCCTTTGTGCAGATAGATGGCGGCCAGAGCCTGCCTGATATGTCGATCACCAGTGCCAGTGGCGCGGTAACGGATCTTACCCTGACCACGCTGGGGGTGCCTGAGGTGCCACCAGCCGCTGGCGGTTATGGCTATACGATCACCCGTAGCTACTACAGCCTAGAGGGGCAGGAGCTGGATGGCACGGCCTTTGATATCGGGGATCGTTTTGTCACCGTACTGCGGGTCACGCCCCATGAAACCGTGGGGGCGCGGCTGATGATCAGCGATCCGCTGGCCGCCGGGATCGAGATCGACAACCCCAATCTGTTGCGCTCGGGGGATCTGCGTGATTTAGCCTGGCTGAAACCAACCTCAGCAGAACATGCCGAGTTCCGCAGTGACCGGTTCTTGGCGGCGATTGATCTGTCAGGGCGCAAAACCGCAACGCTGGCCTATATCAGCCGCGCAGTGACGCCGGGCACCTTCCATCGTCCGGCCGCCCAGGTTGAGGACATGTATCGCCCGGCCTACCGCGCCCATACTGCTGCGGACTCGGTTGTGATCCGGTGATCCGCCGTCTGAAGGTAAAGGCGCGCTTGGCTGCGCCTTTTGCCAGGCTGTTAGCTGGGCGCAGGCGCAGGGGCGGATCTGGCTGGGGGCTGTGGCAGCGCGGTTTTGCCTTGGCCCTGACCCTGGCGGTTGCCGGGGCGGGGCTGCAGCGCTTTGACCAATGGATCGCGCAGACGGTTCTGCCGGTGACGCTGGCAGAAACCTCTACCGAGGTTCTGGACCGCAACGGGGCATTGTTGCGGGTCTATCCGGTTGGCGATGGCATCTGGCGCATGGCACCGCAACTGGCGCAGGTGGATCCGGATTTCATCGCCATGCTGATCGCCTATGAGGACAAGCGGTTTCACACTCATATCGGGGTGGATCCCCTGGCCATGCTGCGGGCGGTGGGGCAGGCGCTGTGGCATGGGCGGACCATTTCGGGGGGGTCAACCCTGACCATGCAATTGGCGCGGCTGCTGGAGGATGGCACCACCGGAGCCTGGGCCGGCAAGCTACGTCAGATCCGTCTGGCGCTGGCGCTGGAGCGCCGCCTTTCCAAGCAGCAGATCCTGGGGCTCTACCTCACCCATGCGCCCTATGGTGGCAATCTCGAAGGCATCCGCGCGGCGAGCTATGCCTGGTTTGGCAAGGCCCCCAACCGGCTGACACCCTCGCAGGCAGCGCTGCTGATCGCCCTGCCGCAATCGCCTGAGCGCCGCCGCCCGGATCGTGCCGCTGGGGCCGCCGCGGCAGCGCGGGATCGGGTCTTGGCGCGGCTGGCGCAGGCGGGTCTGCTGACCGGGGCGCAGGTTGCGGTGGCGCAACAGGCGCCCCTGCCGCGCCGGATGCAGGGCTTTCCCCGGCTGGCGCCGCATCTGTCGGATCGGTTGCTGGCAGCGCGTCCGGGGGTCTCGCGTCTGGCGGTGACCCTGGATGCGCAGGTGCAGGCCAAAATGGCGACGCTGGTGGCAGAGGCCGCCCGCAAGGCAGGTCCCCGGGTTTCTGCGGCGTTGTTGGCGGTAGATCACCGCAGCGGCGAGATCCTGGCCTCGGTTGGCTCGCCCTCTTACGAGGACAGTGCGCGGCAGGGGTTTGTCGATATGACCCAGGCGCTGCGTTCGCCGGGGTCGACCCTGAAGCCGCTGGTCTATGGACTGGGGTTTGACTCCGGCTTGGTCCACCCCGAGAGCCTGATCCATGACGGCCCGGTGGATTTTGATGGCTATGCGCCGCAGAATTTTGACGGGCAGTTTCGCGGCGACCTGCGGGTGCGTGAGGCGCTGCAACTGTCATTGAACATCCCGGTGGTCCGGCTAACGCGAGAGATCGGCCCGGCGCAGCTGTTGGCGGTGATGCGGCGTGGCGGCGCCACGCCCAAGCTGCCAGGTGGCAAGCCCGGATTGGCCATCAGCCTGGGCGGTATTGGCACCTCGCTACAGGATCTGGTGCAGCTCTATGCCGGTATTGCCGCCGGTGGTCAGGGGCCGCAGCTGCGCGCGCTGCAGAGCGCCGGAGCCAAAGACCTGCCCCGGATGATGTCCGAGGTCGCCGCCTGGCAGCTGGGGGATATCCTGCGTGGGCTGGCGCCGCCGCCCGGTGCCCGGGCCGGGGTGCTGGCCTATAAAACCGGAACCTCCTATGGCCACCGCGACGCCTGGGCGATTGGCTGGGATGGGCAGCATGTGATTGGCGTCTGGCTGGGGCGGGCCGATGGAACCCCGGTGCCGGGGGCCTTTGGTGGCGATCTGGCTGCGCCGGTGCTGTTTGAAGCCTTTGGCCGTCTAAAGCCCGAAACTGCGCCACCGCCGCCACCACCTGCCGCCACCTTGATCCTGGGGGCGGCAGAGCTGCCGCTGCCGCTGCGCCGGTTCCGGCCGCGGGATGCGGTTTTTGCCCAAAGCGCTGCCGCACCGCAGGTGCTGTTTCCCCCGGATGGGGCGGCCCTGGCGCTGGAGGGCGCACCGCTGCTGGTGAAGCTGCGCGGCGGCACCGCGCCCTTTGCCCTGTTGGCGGATGGTCGGGTTCTGGCCAAGGGCCAGCGCCGCCGTGAGTTTGAAGTGCCAAATCCGGGACCGGGCTTTGCCAATCTGGTGGTGCTGGATAGCGCCGGTCATAGCGTCAGTGTTGGCGTCGAAATCGACAGGTTGCTTCACTAGAGGCAGGAGCCCCATCCTTGCCCCTTGCCTTTGCTCTCTTGCAGCTTGCTGGGACAGGCCGCGCGGTCTGCTAGCGGCGTCCCTCGCGCAGCCAGCCGGCAATGATCAAACCCGCTGCCAGCAATAGGCCCAGCCAGGCTGGCAGCAGCTTGGTCTGTGATACCGATCGGGTCTCATAGGCGGCGCGTGGCGTCAGCCCGATCCAGCCGCGCCCCGAGGCGGGACGACCAGCGCTGACCTCGCGCAGGCGCGGCAGCCCGTCTTCCAGGGCCATGGCGCCCCCACGCAGCGGCGCCAGCACCGGGGCCAAAAGATCCGCTGTGGCAATGGTCTGTTGGAATTCGCGCGGCGCGGCGGGGCCGAGGCCAACAACCGTGTCGACCGCGCCTTCGCTCAGCCGGTAGAGCCCGGGTTCAGCCCCGGTATAGCTGACCTCCCACAGGCCCGGCGCGCGTTGCTGCATCTGCAGGCTGGTTTCGCTGCCATCCGGCGCCGTCACGGTGAGCGCGCCTGCGGTGCCGCTCATCCGGCGGCGAAACACCTGCATGGTCTGTCCGGTGACCTCAGCCCAGAGCATTTCCTCTTCCAGCTCGGGCTCTTTCATCATCCAATGGGCCAGCCGGCGCAGCAGTTCCAGCTGTGGTCCGCCGCCCTGATAGCCCCGGCTCCACAGCCAGGCATGGTCCGAGGCCAGCAGGGCCACCCGCCCGGCGGCGACCCGGTTCAGCACCAGCAGTGGTCGGGTCTCGACACCTTGCATCAGCACATGGCCCTGGGGCGCGGCAACTTCGATCTGGCGCAGCCAGCTGCCCCAGTGTGGCTCGCCCTCTTTCCCCGGCGGTTCCAGCCCGGCGGTGACGGGATGGCGATGGCCCAGCTCGGTGACTTTGGGGCGATAGGCCTGCTCCAGCACCCGTGCGGTTGGGGCGGCGGGCAGCACCCGCGCCAGCGGCGAGCGATAGATCGAATCGGCACTGGCAAAGTCCGGCCCGGCTGCGATCAGAACCGCGCCGCCCTGTTCCACATAGTTGGCCACATTGTCGAGATAGATCGCCGGCAGGATGCCGCGCCGCTTGTAGCGGTCAAAGATGATCAGATCAAAGTCGTCAATCTTTTCCAGAAACAGCTCGCGGGTGGGAAAGGCGATCAGCGACAGCTCATCCACCGGCACCCCGTCCTGTTTTTCCGGTGGCCGCAGGATGGTGAAATGCACCAGATCAACCGAGCTGTCGGATTTCAACAGATTGCGCCAGGTGCGCCCGCCGGCATGGGGCTCGCCCGAGACCAAGAGCACCCGCAGTCGGTCCCGCACGCCGTTGATCTGCACCAGGGCGGCATTGTTGCGATCGGTGAGCTCGCCTGGGATTTCCGGGGTGGCAAAGCGGATCACGTTGCGACCGCCATGGGGCAGGGTCAGGGGCAGGTCAAAATCCACCCCAAGCGGCAGGTTAAAGCGTTGGGGCGGGCCGCCATCAATGGAGATCTCAAGCGGGGCCTGACGTTGATCCGGGGGCGGGGTGCCCTGATCTTCGATCCGCAGGGTCAGGGTGATGGGTTCGCCGATGATGGCAAAGGCCGGGGCATTGCGCAGGATCAGGCGCCGGTCCCAGTCCCCCTCTCGGCCGGTCATCAACAGATGCATCGGTGCGGGCAGATCTATGGGCTGTTCGGTGTCATGCACCTGGCCATCTGACAGGGCAATGATGCCGGCCACGCGCCCCTGGGGTTCATCCGCCAGCGCCTGAGACAGTGTCTGCATTAGCGTGGTGCCACCGTCTCCGGGGCTGTCTTCGACGGTGATCCAGCGGGTTTCGGTATTGGGGCGGGCGTTGAGTTGCCGTTCCAATCCGGCGCGGGCCTCTGCCATCTGCGCCTGCCGATCCGACAGCTGCTGGCTGGCGCTGTTGTCCACCGCCACCAGCACAATATCGCTGAGTGGCGCGCGGTCTTCGCTCTGGCTGAGCGGGCCAGTCAGGGCCCCCAGCAGGCAGAGCGCTGCCAGCCCACGTAGCCCCCAGCCGGGTAAGCGCCGCCAAATGGCGAGCACGATACTGGCCAGCACCAGTGCCACCAAACCGGCAAGAACAGGCCAGGGCAGCAGCGGGTCAAAGAGTATGGTCTGTGTCATCAAATCCGTCCCTATTGTCCCAGCCGTTCCAGCAGGGCCGGTACATGCACCTGATCGGATTTGTAATTCCCGGTGAGCACATGCATCACCAGATTGACACCAAAGCGATAGGCGAGTTCCCGTTGACGCTCGCCGGCATAGCCGCGGCCCACGGGCAGCATCGGCCTGCCATTGGTATCCACCGCCCAGGCCGCAGCCCAGTCATTGCCGCCAATCACCACCGGCGTTACCCCGTCGTTCAGATCGCGAAAGGGAATGCCCTCAACCTGTTGGGCATCTGCCGGCGCGGCCTCAACCCAGAGCGCGCCGCGCGGGTGGCGGCCGGGGAAATCCTGCAACAGATAGAATGCGCGGGTCAGCACGTGATCGCTGGGCAGCGGCTCCAGCGGCGGGATATCCAGTGGCAGCGCCAGTTGCTGCAACCGTTGCGCTGCCGGGCTGGCGCTGCCACTTGCCGGGCGCCCGGCGTCGCGGGTGTCAAACAGGATCATGCCGCCGGATCCCAGATATCTGTTAAGCTGCGCATAAGCCTCCCCCGAGGGCAGCGGCTGGCTGGCGGTGACGGGCCAGTAGAGCAGCGGATAGAGCGCCAGATCGTCGCGCTCCAGATCAATGCTGACGGGGGGAGATGGCTCGACAGAGGTGCGGAAGAACAGCGTGTCTGACAGGCCGCGCAGCCCCGCCAGAGCAATGCGGTCGGTCTTGGCCTCCCCGGTGAGCACATGGGCCAGGGTGAGCTCTCCGGCGCGGATGGCATGTTCGTCCTGGGTGGTATCGCGGGCTGTATCCTGGCTGGTTTGGGCCTGACTGGTTTGGGCCTGGGTTGTTTGGGCCTGGCTCGCAGTGGGCCAGCCTGCGGCCATGCCCAGCCCTGCCCCCAGGACCAGAGCGATCATGGCAAGGCTTTGGCGCCGCGCCAAAAGGCCACTGATCAGCAGTGTCGCCACCACATCGAGGCTCAGCAAGAGGAGCGCCAGCCCCAGCAACAGCCCGGCCAGCGCCTGCTCCTGGTTGCTGTGGTATCCGGCCTGGGTCACCTCATTGCCCCAGCTGGCGGCGGTCAAGACAGCCCCCTGAGCCAGCGTGTTGCGCGCCAGACTGCGGCTTTCGCTTTGGTACAGGCCGGGGGGCAGCGCGGGTCCGGTTGGCAGGTCAATCAGGTCAGGTCCAGCCACCCCCGACAGGCGAGAGGCGTCGGCGTTGCGGCCAAACCCGTCCAGAATGGTGAGGGGACGCCAGGTGGTGCCTTCCAGACTTTGTGCCTCTGGTGGTTTTGCGGCTGACGACACCGCCAGCCGTTCCAGCATGCGCACAAACAGACCCGACAGCGGCAGGCTGCTCCATTCGGCATTGGCGGTGACGTGAAACAGCACCACCTGCCCCTGTCCCAGCGCCTTGCGGGTTACCAAAGGCGTGCCATCATCGAGGGCAGCAATAACGCGGGCGGCGAGGCTGGGGTCGGGCTGTGCCACCACCTGCGACGAGACCGAGACCTCGGCCGGGATGGTAAGACCAAAGAAGGGCGAGCCTTCGGCAAAGGGCGACAGGGTTTTGGGCTCTCCCCAGCTCATGGCGCCACCGATGCTGCGCCCGCCAATGCGCAGCCGCACCGGCATCAGCAGCTCTTCGCTGTCGCGGGCGGTGTCGCTGGAGGCCAGGCGCGGTCCGGCAAACCGCAACAGCAAACCGCCCGCCTCGACCCACTCGGCCAGCGCATCCTGCAGGTCCGGGGCGATGCGGGCCACATCGGCCAGCACGATCACATCCGGGTTGGCGGGCAGAAGGTCCCCCAGGCTTCCCTCGATCAGCTCGGCTGTGGGTTTCAGCGCTTGGCGCAGGTAGTGCAGCGACGACAACAGCGCCAGGCCTTCGTCCGGGGCACCGGATGAAATCAGCGCCACTTCGCGCCGTCGCAGGCTGTCATCGCTCAGGGCCACCGCCCCGGCAGAGCGCTGGTCTGGCAGCTCAAACCGTTCAATCCTGGCACGCAGTTCTGCGGGTAGGGCCAGTTGCAGGCTGGTGCTGGTGGCCCCGGGTTCAAACTGCGCGGTGACCTGGGCCAGGGTGCGGTGGGTGCCACCGGGATCGCGGCCACGGGCCAGAACCTCAACCGATTGGGCGCCCAGCGTGGGGCCACCGGGGGCGCTGCGCAACAGCGAAATCTCCAGCGCGCCGTCTTTGGCAACAGGTGGCAACAGCCCCAGGATGGGCAGACCAGAGGAGATCACCGTGACGGCGCCATGGCTGGACAGGGCCTCTGTGATGTCCTGTTGACCCGCATAGGCCAATCCATCGCTGAACCAGAGGCTGTCAAAGCGCTGGTCGCTGGCAGCCAGATGGGCTGTGGCGGCGTCGATCTGATCCGCCGAGGGCTGCCAGGGCTGCGGTAGCAGGCCGGGCAGTTGCTGTTGCCAGGTCGCGGCGGCCTGAAACTGCAGCGCCTTGGGGGCGGTAAGCTGCAACAGCGCCACGGGGCGGTTGGCGCGTCCGGCCTCTTCCAGGCGGCTGCTGATCTGTTTGCTGGTTTCCTGCCAGTTGGTCGCCCCGGCCCAGGAGCCATCCAGCACCAGGACCAGCGGACCGGATCCTGCGGTGTCGCGGGTTGGGTTCAGCACCGGACCGGCAAAGCCCAGGATCGCCGCCGCCACCGCCAAAAGCCGCAACAGCAACAGCCACCAGGGGGTGCGGTCGGATTGGCTGTCCTTATCCGACAGGCCCAGCAGCAGCGTCACGGCGGGAAAGATCTGTTTCTTTGGCGCCGGCGGCACCGCCCGCAGCAGGATCCACAGCAGCGGCAGCCCCAGCAGTCCCAGCAACAGCCAGGGCGCGGTAAAGCCAAGCCCAGCAATCATCGTCATAGCTGACCCCGATCCATCGCGTGATAAAGCCACATCAAAGCCGAGAGCGCAGGCCCATCGCTGTGATGCTGGCCGATGCGCCAGCCTGTGGTGCGGCACAGGTGCTCCAGCGCGTCCCGTCGCTCGGCCAGACGGTCCAGATACTGCTGCCGCAGAGAGGCCGCCTTGAGGGTTTCATGGGAGAGCGCGCCGGTGACGCTTTCGAACCGGGTGCGGCCCGCAAAGGGAAAACGTTCCTCGGCCGGATCCAGCACCTGCAGCAAAACGCCATGTACGCCGCGATCTGCGGCTTTCGACAGGGCGTGCTCCAGCGGTTCAAAAGAACCCAGGAAATCTGAAATGAACAGAGCGCGGGCATGGGGGGCCATGGCGCGATGCTCGGGTGGGGCATAGTCCTGCGTATCATCGGCGCTGAGCGCATCACACAGGCGCAGGATTTGCAGGTTGCCACGCCGCGGCGGCAGGCTGCCACCGGTCAGGCCAACCCGTTCACCGCCGCGCAGCATCAGGATCGACAGGGCCAGGCCGATCAGTCGGGCGCGCTCGATCTTGCGGGGCAGGTCAGGGCTTGAGGCAAAGCGCATCGAGGCGCCTTGATCGACCCAGAGATGTACCGTCTGGGCGATCTGCAATTCCCGTTCGCGCACAAATTGCTGGTCCCCACGGGCGGAGCGGCGATGATCAATCATCCGGCGGCTGTCGCCCTGCTGCAGGGGGCGGTATTGCCAGAAATCATCCCCCATACCGGCCCGCCGCCGCCCGTGTTCGCCACCCAGCACCGATCCGGCCAGCTGCTGCGCCTGCACCAAGAGCGGCGGCAGAGCACTGGCAGCACTTTCGGCGCGGCTGCGCAGCTGTGCTGCCTCGGCAGAGGCGCCGACAGAGCGGGTGGTGCTTGGGTGCGCGGCGGGCTGGCTCATGCGGCGATCCCGTTCTGGGCCAGATCCGCAGCGGTCTGCGCGATGAGATCACTGAGACTGTCACCGCGTGCCCTGGCGGCAAAGCTCAGCTGCATACGGTGGCTCAGCACTGGCAGCGCCATATCGAGCACGTCTTCGGCATTAGGGGCCAGGCGGCTGTGCAACAGGGCGCGGGCGCGCACCGCCAGCATCAGGGCCTGCGCCGCACGGGGGCCAGGACCCCAGGCAACGGTCTGCGCCACCCGGTCCGAGACGCCGGGCTCTTCGGGGCGGAAGGCGCGCACCAGATCCAGGATCATCTCCACCACTGATTCGCCCACCGGCATGCGCCGCAGCAGCTCTTGCGCGGCGATCAGCTCGGCGGCGGAAAACACCTGATGGGCGGCGCCTTCCTCGGTGCCGGTGGTGGTCAGCAGGATATCGCGTTCGGTGTCGCGGGTGGGATAGGGCACGTCGATCTGAAACAGAAAACGGTCCAGCTGTGCTTCGGGCAGGGGGTAGGTGCCTTCCTGTTCGATCGGGTTTTGGGTGGCCAGCACGTGAAAGGGCAAGCCCAGAGGCCGGTCAGCGCCGGCAACTGTCACTTGGCGTTCCTGCATCGCCTGCAGCAGCGCTGATTGGGTGCGCGGGCTGGCGCGGTTGATCTCATCCGCCATCAGCAGCTGGCAGAACACCGGACCCGGCAGGAACCGAAAGGCGCGGCTGCCATCGGTGTTGGTCTCCAGCACCTCGGAGCCGAGGATGTCAGCGGGCATCAGGTCCGGGGTGAACTGCACCCGCTTGCCATCCAGCCCCATGACGGTGGACAGGGTTTCAACCAGCCGGGTTTTACCCAGGCCGGGCAGCCCCACCAGCAAGCCATGGCCGCCACAGAGCAGGGTGGCCAGGGTCAGGTCCACGACCCTTTCCTGCCCGATGAAACGGCGGGTGATCGACTCCCGTGCCAGTTGCAGCTTGGCTTCCAGAGCTTCAATCTGGATCAGCAGATCGTCAGGTTCGGACATGACATTCCTTTCACGGCGCATATATGCTCTTACTGTATCGCGGTTGAGGGAAATGGCAAAAGCAATGAGTGGACAAAAATCTGTGACACCATCGGCAGATGGCTTGGCGGCTTCGATCAAGGCAGCAGGCGAAGCCGGGGGCAAGTCTGGGGGCAAGGGCGGATTACCGCCGGTGCATCTGTGGAACCCGCCCTTTTGCGGTGATCTGGACATGCGCATCGCCCGCGACGGCACCTGGTTCTACCTGGGCACGCCCATTGGCCGCTTTGAGCTGGTCAAACTGTTTTCTTCGATCCTGAAGCGTGAAGATGGCAAATATTTTCTGGTGACCCCGGTCGAGAAGGTCGGCATCACCGTTGATGATGCGCCCTTTGTGGCGGTGGATTTTGAGGCAAGCGGTGAGGGCGAAGCCCAAGAACTGCATTTTACCACCCATGTGGGCGATCAGATGCTGGCAGGGCCTGACCATCCGATTCGGGTGGAGCGGGATCCGCAGACCGGTGAGCCTTCGCCCTATGTCTTGGTGCGCAGCGATCTTGAAGCGCTGATTGACCGCAAGAGTTTTTACCGGCTGGTGGAGCTGGGCTGCCACCATGAGGGCTGGTTTGGTCTGTGGTCGGGGGGACGCTTTTTCCCGGTGATCCCGTCAAAGGAATTGCCCTGAGCTACCTGCGGCTGTGAGCGGCGGCGCCGGTTAGAAAAAATGCAGTGTTTTCTCTGCTTGGCTGCAAGGCCGCGATAGGGCTAGACCACTGGCGACGACAGACAGGAGGTCTCTGACATGCCAAGATTTGCGGCAAATATCTCAATGCTCTTTGCTGAGCTGCCCTATCTTGATCGTTTTGCGGCGGCGGCTACTGCCGGGTTCAAAGCGGTAGAGATCCTGTCTCCCTATGAGGTTGCCGCCAAGGAAACCCAGCGGGCCTTGTTGTCCAATGGGCTGGAGCTGTTGCTGATCAACGCGCCACCGCCAAATTACACCGGAGGGGTGCCGGGCTATGCGGCCCATCCCGGCGGCACGGACCGGTTTCAGCGCGATATCCGCCGGGTGCTGCGCTATGGCGAGGTGCTGAATGTGGGCCTTATCCATGTAATGGCGGGCTATGCCAAGGGGGATGAGGCGCGCGATACCTTCATCAACAACCTGCGCTGGGCGGCGGATTTTGCGCCCAAGCAGCGCTTTACCATTGAGCCGCTGAATGCCGGCGATCAGCCAGGGTATTTTCTGGATGATTACAATCTGGCCGCTGAAATACTGGAGGCGGTCAACCGGCCCAATGTCGGGCTACAATATGACGCCTATCACGCCCAGATGATCCACGGCGATGCCACCCAGGTCTGGGAAAGTTTTGGCTCAGCGGCGATGCATGTGCAGATTGGTGCCGCTCCCAGTCGCTGTGAACCGGGAACCGGGCCAGTTGATTTTGCCGCCTTGTTTCAGGCCATAGATGACAGTGGCTATGGGGGCTGGGTCAGTGCAGAGTATACCCCATCAACTTTGCGGACCGAGGACAGTCTGAGCTGGCTGCCTGAATACCAGCGGGCTTTATGACTGCGGGCTGTGGGTACCTCCGCCTGCACATAGGAATTGCGGCACTGAAACCAGCCGGTTCTGCTCCTGTACCTGTTGGATTGCTCCTGCCGGGATTGATGTGCTGCATCTTTGCGTGCGTGGCCTCTGTCAATAACGGTTGGGGCCAGGGGGGTGTGGCCTGGTCGACAGAGGGATGAAACCCTCACTCCAGGAAATGCGGAGGTCATTGCCAGAGCTTCGCTAGGCCTTTGCCAGACTTTTGCTAGACCTTTGCCGGGCCGGTGGTGCTCCTGCCAATTCCGAGACATCCTTTGGATGTCCCTCTATTGTTAGGCATGGCGCCGCGCTGACGCGCGGCGCAGACAGATTTGCTGAGACGCGTTTCAGGGGCAGGACTGCCCTGAAGCGCCAGTGCAAGGGTGGGAGGTTGCGATTCGCCTCAAGGGCAAGCCGCGCGAGGCGCGGCGGCTTTGCCGCCCTTGACCCGAATCGCAACAATAAGGGTCAGACCGATGGCGTGAAGACTTTGCGTGCAGGCCCCCGCGCCGCGCGTCAGCGCGGCGCCACCCCCAACGGGGGAGGATCAATCTTGATTGTTCCGAGACGGGCGGGAGCCCCCCTTTTTTGTTTTCAGGGTTCTATGGCCGCTTGGGTTAATGGGCTTCAGCCCAGTTGCTGCCCTGACCTGCGTCGACGCTGAGTTTCACGTCCAGATGCACGGCTGGGTCTGCGGCATTTTCCATCACTTGGCGGGCCGTTTCAATGGTCTCTTCAACGGCAGCCTGCGGCACTTCGAACAGCAGTTCATCGTGGACCTGCAACAGCATCCGGGCGGGCAGATGGGCGATGGCCTGTGGCATGCGGACCATGGCGCGGCGGATCACATCGGCGGCGGTGCCCTGGATCGGGGCGTTGATGGCGGCGCGTTTGGCAAACCCGGCGCGCGGGCCTTTGGCGGCGATCTCTGGCGTGTGGATCTTGCGGCCAAACAGCGTCTGCACATAGCCGTGCTCTTTGGCAAATTCCACCGTCTGATCCATATAGGCGCGGATACCGGGGAAGCGTTCAAAGTAGCGGTCGATAAAGCCCTGGGCCTCGGCCCGGGGGATTCGCAGATTGCGGGCCAGGCCAAAGCCGGAGATACCGTAGATGACGCCAAAGTTGATCGCCTTGGCCTGGCGGCGAATCTCCGAGGTCATCTCTTCCATCGGTACGTTGAACATTTCCGACGCGGTCATGGCGTGAATATCCTGACCGGCGGCAAAGGCGGCTTTCAGCGCGTCAATCCCGGCCACATGGGCCAGAATGCGCAGCTCGATCTGGCTATAATCGAGCGACAAGAGCACATTGCCCTCTTCTGCGACAAAGGCCTCGCGGATACGGCGGCCTTCCTCGGAGCGCACAGGAATATTCTGCAGGTTCGGATCAGAGGAGGCCATGCGGCCGGTGTTGGCCCCGGTCTGGATATAGGAGGTATGCACCCGGCCAGTATCCGGGTTGATATGGTCCTGCAGCGCGTCCGTATAGGTGGATTTCAGCTTGCTCAGCTGGCGCCAGTCCAGCACCAGAGCGGGCAGCGCATGTTCGGTGGCCAGATCCTCGAGGATATCGGCGCCGGTTGCATAGGCGCCGGTCTTGCCCTTTTTGCCGCCGGGCAGCTCCAGCTTGTCAAACAGGATCTCACCCAGCTGTTTGGGGGAACCGACGTTGAAAGACTGGCCCGCCAGGCTGTGGATCTCATCCTCCAGCCCGGCCATTTTCTGGGCAAAGGCGTTGGACATGCGGCTCAGCGTGTCGCGGTCCACCTTGATGCCGTTGCGCTCCATCTCGGCCAGCACCGGCACCAGCGGTCGTTCCAGGGTTTCATAGACGGTCGTCACCTGCCGCTGGTGCAGTTCCGGTTTGAAATGTTGCCACAGGCGCAGGGTGATATCGGCGTCTTCGGCGGCATAGGGCACTGCATCGGCCATGGGCACCCGGTCAAAGGTTATGGCGGATTTACCGGTGCCCAGCAGCGGTTTGATCGGGATTGGTTTGTGATCGAGATAGCGCTCCGACAGGATATCCATACCGTGGTTATGCTCGCCGGCGTGCAGCGCATAGGACATCAGCATGGTGTCATCAATCGGGGCTACATCAATGCCATAGCGGTGCAGGATCTTGGCGTCATATTTCATGTTCTGACCGATCTTGAGCACCGCAGGGTCCTCCAGCATCGGCTTGAGCATGGCCAGCGCCTGCTCCAGCGGCATCTGCCCCTCGGCAAGGCCCTCACCGCCAAAGAGATCATCGCCGCCCTGTTTATGGGCCAGCGGAATATAACAGGCCTCGCCGGGATCAACGCAGAGCGACACCCCAACCAGATCCACCACCATGGCATCCAGCCCGGTGGTTTCGGTATCCACCGCCACATAGCCGCGCTCATAGATCCGGTCGATCCAGCCCTGCAGCCCAGCCGCGTCGCCAAGGCATTCATATTTTTCAGCGTCAAAAGGCACGGCTGCGGCGACTTCGGTCGCGGCAGTGGCGCCTGCAGCACTGGCTTCGGGGAGGGCGGGGGCGTCAATCCCCATCTGTTCCGCCATGCGTTTGGCCAGGGTGCGGAATTCCATCAGTCCCAGGAATTCCATCAACACCTCGGCATCGGGTTCCAGCACCTCTAGGTCTTCGAGGGAGAAATCCAGCTCCATGGTGCAATCCAGCTGCACCAGCTGTTTGGACATCTCGATCTGCGCGCGGTTATCGATCAGGGTCTGGCGACGCTTGGGCTGTTTGATCTCTTCGGCCCGGTCCAGCAATTCTTCGAGCGAGCCATATTCGTTGATCAAAAGCGCGGCGGTCTTGATGCCGATGCCGGGGGCGCCGGGCACATTGTCGACGCTATCGCCGGCCAGCGCCTGCACATCCACCACCCGGTCGGGGCCGACGCCAAATTTCTCTACCACGCCATCGCTGTCGATGCGCTTGTTTTTCATCGCGTCCAGCATTTCAACGCCGCCGCCCACCAGCTGCATCAGATCCTTGTCTGATGAAATGATGGTGCAGCGCCCGCCAGCATCACGCGCCTGATGGGCAAGGGTGGCGATGATATCGTCGGCCTCAAAGCCTTCGACCTCTTTGCAGGCGATATTGAAGGCGCGGGTGGCATCGCGGGTCAGCGGGAACTGGGGGCGCAGATCCTCGGGCGCGGGCGGGCGGTTGGCCTTGTAGAGATCATACATGTCATTGCGGAAGCTTTTGCCGGAATGATCAAAGATCACCGCCACATGGGTGGGGGCATCCGGGCCGGTGTTGGCCTCGACATAGCGGTGCAGCATGTTGCAAAAGCCGGCCACGGCGCCGATGGGCAGCCCATCTGATTTGCGTGTCAGCGGCGGCAGCGCGTGATAGGCCCGAAAGATAAAGGCAGAGCCATCAATCAAATGCAGGTGGCATCCTTTGCCGAATTTGGCCTGGCCAAGTGTACTTTCGCTCATGGGCTGATGCTCCGGCTGTTGCGCGTTTGTCCCGTTATCGGTGATCGCGCGGCAGAGGGCAATTGCCCATTCCGACAGGATTTGCGGTAGGCGGTGCGATTGGCGCAAAACAGAGCAGCAGCCCGTGGCTGTTGGTCAGGTCACAGAGCCGTTATTGGGTTTCACAGCAGTAGATTTTCCCGATTGATCTCGAATAAAGCTATCAACAATAACGGAATATTCTTTGAAAGGATTTATAAAGTGAAAGCCCTGATTTTGGCCTTGTCTACGCTGTCTTCCCTGGTTTTTAGCACATCGCGCGCCCATGCCGACTATTTTGAGCACGGCAACTGGGCGACGGTCAAAATAGGCCAGGTGTGTTATGTCTACTCGCTGAGATCAGCCAAGGATACTTCTGGCACCTTGATCTTTGGCTTCCTGGAAAAGGGCTACAACGCCAGTTTTGAGTATCGCTATACCCCCTACCCGGGGGAGAGCGGTTCGCCCTGGGATCAGGAGGATTATGTCGTCCTGTCCGTTGATGGCAGCGAGTCCTGGCTTGGTGATGAAATGACCACCGGTTTGGATTCCCATGGCGATTTTGCCAGTCTGACGGCAGGGTTTGTGCCCGAGATGATCGCGATGATCCGGGCGGCGACCAGCAACGTCGAAGTGGCCTTTGATCGCGAAAAACTGGGGGAACGTTGGGTCTATGGGCTGTTTTCCGCAACGGGGTTTTCCGCCACCGTTGTCAAGGCTGGTGAATGGTGCCAGTTCGATCCTGCCAATTTGCCCGCGTCGTGACTTCCAGGCTCAGTCTGGTCCGGCAAACAGCCAATGGGACAGGCTGACGGAATAGGGCAAGGGGGTCCATAGACCAAAACGGCGGCCCGAGGCCCGGATCATGCGTGAGACCCAGGTATTGCAGGTGCGCAAGAGGTGAAACCGCCCCTTGGCGGCATAAAAGCGATCCCTCGGGGTGAACCCGGGGAGATTGAGGCTCTGCACCGGGCCGGTCTCGGGCCGGTCGAAACTATCGGCAATGGCGGCTAGGAAGGCTGCATATTCCGCCTCGTCAAAGTTGAAGCTGCGCAGGTCAGGCAAAGTGTTCAGCGGCCCCAGCACCTCTGCGCGCAGCACAGAGCGGTCGCCAAGCGCGGCGTTCAGCAGGGTTGCCGGGGTCAGCTCCAGGTAGTCGGTCGTGGTGTAAAAGCCACGGGCGCCCCAGCCAATCACCAGCCAGTGTGCATTTGGATGGTCCACGGGCAATCCGCTGGCCTCCAGAAACTGAAACTGCGCCCGTGTGGCGGCATCCAGCGGCAGCAGAAAATCATAGTGAATTGGCCCGGCAACCAGTCGCACCTGATGGCTGGGTGGCGTTTCTGCTGTCTTGGCTGGTCCAGAGGGAATTGCGGCGCCGACAACGGCTGCGAAGCAATAGGCGCAGACCAACCCAATTGGCAAAAGCAGGGCTCTTGCCAGCCAGGGGATCACGCAGCGGAGTCTACATGATCCTTATGGATGAATTTGCAGTCGCAATAGGGGCATTCGACAAAGCCGTCGCCTTCGGGGATCTGCAGGTAGACCCGGGGATGACCCAGCGCGCCTTCGCCGCCATCGCAGGCAACGCGGTAGGTTTCAACGATCTTGGTTTCGGGCGCTTCAATAGTCATCGCTGGCGGTCCTTTTGAATTTCGGCTAGGCGCATGGGTGAACCATGTATGTCTGATGCCAAAACCGGGGGCAAGTACTGCTATGAGAGATGATGCAATCCGTATCGAAAGCTTGCGCAAAACCTACATAGGCGCCAAGGGCCAACCGGAAAAGCAGGCCCTGAAAGGCATCGACCTGACCATTCCGCGCGGATCTGTCTTTGGCCTGCTGGGGCCCAATGGGGCCGGTAAGTCCACCATGATCAACATCATGGCCGGTCTGGTGCGCAAGACTTCGGGCCGGGTGACGATCTGGGGGTTTGATCAGGACACCAACCCCCGCCAAAGCCGCGCCGCCATTGGGGTGATGCCGCAGGAGCTGAACCTGGATCCCTTCTTTACCCCGCGCGGCGCGCTGGAGGTGCAGGCCGGGTTGTATGGCGTGCCAAAACAGCAGCGCCGCAGCGATGAGATCCTCGAGATGGTGGGGCTGACGGACAAGGCCCATGCCTATGCGCGCACCCTGTCGGGGGGCATGCGGCGGCGGCTCTTGCTGGGCAAGGCGCTGGTGCATCACCCGCATATTCTGGTGCTGGATGAACCCACCGCCGGGGTGGATATCGGGCTGCGGCAGATGCTGTGGGAAAACATTCGCAAGCTGAACCAGCAGGGCATGACCATCATCCTGACCACCCATTACCTGGAAGAGGCCGAAGAGATGTGCGACGAGATCGCCATCATCGACCAGGGCGAAGTGGTGGCGCGCGACAGCACCGCCAATCTGTTGGGACGGCTGGATGCGAAATCCATGGTGGTGCATCCCGCCAGCCCGGTTGAAACCCTGCCGCAGGGCGCCGGCATCACCGCCGATCTGCGCGACGATGGCGCGGTTCTGCTGCGCTATCACGGCAATACAACCA
The DNA here is from genome assembly GCF_042192375.1 of Pseudophaeobacter sp. TrK17. Lineage (NCBI taxonomy): Bacteria > Pseudomonadati > Pseudomonadota > Alphaproteobacteria > Rhodobacterales > Roseobacteraceae > Pseudophaeobacter > Pseudophaeobacter sp. TrK17. Next base: position 3,884,908 of record NZ_CP071700.1, on the reverse strand, counting down.
GCGCCGAAGAGGTGCTGGCCGCCGTCCATGCCGCCGGCATTTCGATCCGCGACGTCAAAACCGCTGAGGCGGATCTGGAAGATGTTTTCCTGGCGCTAACGAAGTCTGGTTGAACGGGACCGGTTGCAGCCCAAAGCGGACACGTCTGACAGCTTCCGGCTTCTAACTGAGAGCCTAACTGTAGCGTTTTCTAAGTTCCTCGGTCCAAGTGTTCCAAAGGTTGCACTTGGACAAAATCAAAAATCTTGCGACTTGCTGAACGTTGTTGACCTCATAAGGTCCGAGACGATTGGTCTTTGAAGAAAATGCGTGAGCAGTCATTGTGTTGCGCAAGTACTCGCAAAAATTGATCGTGTCTGGCACTGAAACCTGGCGATCTCGGACCTCAACACCATCCGAATGTTCCGAAAGCTGGTTGATCATTTCATATACCGGCACTTCGGATTGATCACCACGGGTTACCCAATCAATCGTTCTTTCCGGATCAATACCAGCCTTTCGCAAACGTCCCTTGAATGGCCCTAAAACCTTCGGGCTCCACACAAAAGTCCCTTCTCCAATTGATCGCGGCACCTCACCGCTTGCTTTTACGCCGAGATCAAGTTCTTCGATGGCCGAATATGCAAGGTTTATCGCCACTGAGGTTCCTACGTGCGAGGCGAAATTGTCGGTGTGTTTTTCAAACACTTGCCCGCTAAGAGGGTGCATTGACCACGGCGTGACGCATTCGGTTTCGTAGCTCTGTGCCAACTTGTGAATGGCATATATAAGCTTCTTGTTCCGCCAAGCTTCAGCGGCGATGGCGACCGCAACTGGCAGCCTATGACCGTAGGTAAACCATTGAAAGAGGCCATCGCTCCGAAAAAGGTTCTCAAAGGCTATTTCCCGATCTGCTTCGTCGTCAGAGAGTTCGAACCCGTAAGCAGGTGGGTTTTTAATAACCGGGAACCCCTCAAGAATGACATACGCTGCGCAGACCAATTGAATAATATTGTCAGCCTCGGTTTGCTCAGTCTCAAGCAGAAGCAACCTCCCGCCTTGTTGTCCTTCGCGTCGGACACCTATGTCCTTTAACCTGACATTCCCCAAGTGGAACGTCCTCCCGCCCACCTTGCCGCTGTTCTGCGCTCCTATCAAGCCTCTTGGACCCATGGTGCCGTTGTTCGGGCATCTGACGCGCGAACTGAGCACGATTTCCGGTCTCGGGGGCGAGGTTGATCCGGATATTGGTCTGACCGACCCCCGTATGGATAGACCGGTTGAGCCGCTTTTGTTCAGGTTTTATGATTAACGATGTTGTCATTAGGGAACCGGCGGTGCGCGCAGCCGATGTATGGCCGCAAGGATGCGGTTGAACAGATCGCCGCTGACAGCCACCTCGGCCAGTTGGAAGGTGATTGCACGGGCGTGACGCACAACCCTCGCACCAATCTTGATCAATCGCGTCTGCAGGCTTGTCAGTGACCAGTCGGCTATCTCATCAGGTAGATCAGTGCCCTGTAGGAAGGCACCGATATTGTAAGCCAGTGCATGGAGTTGCAGCCGCACCTCGTTCTGCGCCATGCCTTTGCAGGACAAACGGGTCCAGTTGATCGCCTGCTTGCCTTCCTTGATGTATTGCTCGGCGGTGCCGCGTTGGTTGTAGAAGCGGATGATCCAGTCGGGTTCCATCGGCATGTTGGTGACCACGAAGCCCACGCGCGGGAACAACTCGCTGGGATGCCATTCCACCTTGGCGATGACACGACGAGGTTTGTCCCAAGATGCCGCCTGATATTGGAAGTCGCCGTAGATGCGCTTCACGCCTTTTGGCGGACGACCCACAGGGCGCTTGAGCAGATGCGCAATCTTGCCCTGAAGAACGCGATTGGCCCGAAGGCGGATGGCGTAGAAATAGTTTTCCAGTTCCAGAGTTTTGTATAGCTCCGGGATGGCGAACGCAGCATCCCCCCGGAAGAACCGCATCAGGTGACGATCCGCATATCGCGCGATGACGGGCTTCAGAACCTCTTCCCACCCATCTGCGCTGTGAACATTGCCGGGGCGCAGGGCGCAGCGTTCCAAATGGCCAAACTGGTTGAAGACGAACAGCGGGTGATAGCACATGCAGCCGAAATGCCCGTTCCAAGCGGTGCCTTCTTGCGCGCCGTGGGTGGGACTGACTGAACTGTCCATGTCGAGCGTGATCCACTTGGGCGGTTTGCGATTGTGAACCCGGTCGATCCAGTGTCCTGATAAATCCGCCAGCACAGTGCGATTGTCGGTTGCCGCCAACACCTCGGTCTCGAACCGTCCCATCTGGCTCGCAGACGCGGCCTTGGCCTCAACGGCACGCCCTCCAACGACCTGCCGCATCACCGGATCAAGCGATAAACGGTCCGCGTCATTAACATCATCATATCCGGCCAGCCGCCCAAAGACCGACTGGCGCAACAAGCCGACCAGTGAGTGCAGGCGATTGTGGCCAGTTCGCGTGTCTCTCAGAAATCCGCCCGCAATGTCGTGCAGGCCGAGCACTTCATCCAATTCCCTGAACAACAGTAATCCACCGTCCGAGCTGATCTTGGAACCATGAAACTCCAGCCGGACCCGGCGGTCAAAACTGAGCCGCCCATCACCCGTTTCGCGTGCACCCTCTGGGTGATCCATAATCCACCACCTTCAGCCAAATTAACATACTGAAATATAACACATTAGTGGCCGTTGGAGGCGCGAAAACGTCAAGTTACTTGGGAAATGCGGGTTAACGCACTGGCTTGAGATAGTTCGCTGATCCCTCCTCTTTCGGAGAAGGCATATCGCATTGATGGGTCAGGAATGTCTCGTGTGGACCAGTTCGCAGTGGCGCAAATTGAATGGATCAAATCAATTTCACTGGGTCTAAACAAAAGGAAGCTACAAAACTCTGGCATTGGTCCTCCGTGAAATATGTATGATCTGTAATCGTTTGGTCCAACTTTGCAAAGCCCGCTCCCTGCGCATTGTTGCCATTGATGTGTTGCCCTGCCCCCGTACGCTAGGGCCGGGGGTGGGCAATCTTCCTTGCCAAATCCTTGCTCTGTTTCGCGGGCGAAACATTTGCGGCGCTGTCAGGCCCGGTCGATGCGGGCTTGGTAGCAGTTGTTGCGGGCGGATCGAATATGGACATAGGCGACGCGGTCATCTGCAAGAATGGTCCCCGCCTGCTGCATCATCTGCGCCTGCGGGATCACGATGCCGGTGCCGTAAACGATGCGGTCCTCGGTGGTGTAGCCCTTGATCAGATAGTCGGGGGAGCGTGTCAGCGCCTCGGGAAGCTTAGCGCTGGCGTGGCGGGGGCAGGGGGCGGCACAGAGGAAGATTGGACCGGTTTCCGCATAGGGCTGCGCCGTGGCAAAGGGGCGATGGGCCAGGATCAGCATCTCGGCACCCTTGGGAATATAGCGTAGGCAATGGCGGCAGGGATTTCCGCCACCGTCCGATGTCACGCGTTCTGGCAGCTGGCCATGGGCGTCCGTCCCGCCGTTCTGCAGCTGGCGGGTGATCTCAGTAGGGAGGGCGGTGATTTTGGTCATCTGGGGGTCCTTCTTGGAGACGATTGGCTGTGATCCTGGCGTAGATCCCGATCTGCAGGCGACCCGAAACATGCGGGTAATCAGCCGGGGTATTCAAAAGGGGGGCTCCCGCCCGGTGGCAGTGCATCACAGATGCCCAGCCCACCCGTTGGGCCCGGCGCGCAGCGCTCCTGCGGAGGCTCGCGCGCGGCGCCTTGGGCAGCCAAGGAATATGTAAGCGCAGCGCAGGTCCTGGCTGAGACTTCGGATATTTTGGTCTCGGATCTGGCCCGCCGGGGGGGGGGGCTTTTGCCGCGTCGGGGCGGATGGTGCGACTGATAACGCCACCTGTGACAGGTTGTCGGTTCACCCCGAGGGGGCAAGCGGTTAGAAGACGGGGACGATCTCTTTCACCTGCCCTTGCTCCGGAGCTTTGACATGTCCACGCCCAAACCCGTCGTTCTGTGTATTCTTGATGGTTGGGGCAGTGCTGCGCCGGGAGCGGCCAATGCGCCGCATCTGGCACAGACGCCCACTTTTGATGCGCTGATGGCAGCGGGTCCGCAGGCGCGACTGGTGACCCATGGGCCGGATGTGGGACTGCCCAGCGGCCAGATGGGGAACTCGGAGGTGGGGCATACCAATATCGGTGCTGGCCGGGTGGTGGCGATGGATCTGGGTCAGATTGATCTGGCGATCGAGGATGGCTCTTTTGAACAAAATCCGGCACTTTTGGATTTTATCGCCAAGCTGCAAGAAACTGGCGGTGCGGCGCATCTGATGGGGCTGGTCTCGGATGGTGGGGTGCATGGGCATATCAGCCATATCCTGGCGGCGATCCGGGCGATCACTGCAGCGGGTGTGCCGGTTTGGCTGCATGCCATCACGGATGGGCGCGATGTGGCGCCAAAATCTGCCTACGGGTACTTTGAACAGCTGAAAGAAGGCCTGCCCAGAGGCGCCAAAATTGCCAGTGTTACCGGGCGCTATTTTGCCATGGACCGCGACAACCGCTGGGAGCGGGTGAGCGAGGCCTATAACGCCATGATCAAGGGGGAGGGGCGCTCGGTTGCGGATGCGCATGACGCTGTGACCCATGGCTATAACCAGTCGGAAACCGATGAATTCATCGGGGCCAGCGTGTTGCGCGGCTATGAGGGGGTGCAGGATGGCGACGGGTTTTTCTGTCTCAACTTCCGCGCCGACCGCGCCCGTGAGATTCTGCGCGCCATTGGCGAGCCGGGCTTTGCCGAGTTTGACACCGGGGAGCGCCCGAAACTGGCGGCGCTTTTGGGCATGGTGGACTACTCCAAGGCCCATAATGACTACATGACAACCGCCTACCCCAAGGCCGAGCTGGTCAATACCCTGGGCGAATGGGTGGCCAAGCAGGGCAAACGCCAGTTCCGTCTGGCGGAGACCGAGAAATATCCGCATGTGACCTTTTTCCTCAACGGCGGCAAGGAAGAGCCGGAACAGGGCGAAGATCGCGCCATGCCCAAATCGCCCAAGGTGGCGACCTATGATCTGCAGCCAGAGATGAGCGCGCCGGAGGTGACAGCGAATTTCGTTGCGGCGATTGAGGCCGGCTATGATCTAATTGTGACCAACTACGCCAACCCCGATATGGTTGGCCACACCGGTGACATTCAGGCTGCAATCAAGGCCTGCGAGGCGGTGGATCAGGGGTTGGCCCAGGTGGTTGCGGCCTTGGAAAAGGCCGGTGGCGCCATGCTGGTCACGGCGGATCATGGCAATTGCGAGGTTATGGTGGATCCCAAAACCGGTGGCGCCCATACCGCGCATACCACCAATCTGGTGCCGGTGGCGCTGGTTGGCGGGCCAGCGGGGGCTGGGCTGCGCAATGGCCGTCTTGCCGATCTTGCCCCCACCCTGCTAGAGCTTATGGGCTTGCCCAAGCCGGAGGAAATGACCGGTGAGAGCCTGCTGACCTGAGACCCAGACCAAAACGACCTGGCCAAAAAGATCTGAACCATATGACCAACCGCGCCGCAGGGCTGCTTCTTTTTGCATTGATCAGCTTTGCCGCACCGCTGCAGGGGCAGCAGGCGCCTGCCGAGGCGGCACAGGCGGCAGCGGATCAGTTGGAGGCGGCAACGGTGGCTTTGGAAGCCGCCGAAAGTGCGCGGGATCGGGTCAAGGCGCTGACTGGCACGGTGCGCGCCTATGAGGCCGGGCTGGGGGCCATGCGTGAGGGGTTGCGGCGGGTGGCGCGCCGCGAATCGCAACTGCTGACCCAGCTGAAATCCCGCGAAGACGACGTGGCAGAGCTGTTGGGCATCCTGCAGACCATAGAAACTTCTGCGCCGCCGGTGCTGATGCTGCATCCTTCGGGGCCGCTGGGGGCGGCGCGCTCGGCCATGATGGTGGCTGAGGTAACACCGGGGCTTTATGCCCGCGCCGAGGCGCTGCGCCGTGACCTGGAAGAGGTGCAGACCCTACGCCTGTTGCAGCAAAACGCCGCTGGCACCCTGGAAAAGGGTCTGTCGGGGGTGCAAGAGGCCCGGACCGCCCTGTCCGCCGCAATTGCTGACCGCACCGACCTGCCGCGGCGCTTTACCGAAAACTCCGTGCGCACTGCTATTTTGATTTCCTCGACTGAGACACTGACGGGATTTGCCAGTGGATTGGCTGAAATTGCCGGTGGTGCTGAAAAAATTACGCCCCTCTCAGTGGATATCAGCGCCCAACGGGGAGAGCTTGACCTGCCGGTTGAAGGCCTGCTGCTGCGCGGCTTTGAAAAACGCGATGCGGCGGGGATTGCCCGTCCCGGCCTGCTGATTGCCGCCCGGCCCCGCGCCTTGGTGAGCACGCCAACGGCGGCGACAATCCGCTACCGTGGCCCGCTTTTGGACCTTGGCAATGTGGTGATCCTTGAACCACAGCCGGATACGCTTTTTATTTTGTCAGGACTGGCAGAGGTGTATGGTTCAGCCGGTCAGGTCATTCCCGCAGGTACGCCGGTGGGCCTGATGGGGGGAAGTGCTCCGCAGGCTGGTGCCATTTTGTCACTAAGTGGTGAAGGGGGTGGAACTGACCGGACAGAAACGCTCTATATAGAAGTTAGAATGGATAACAGCCCGGTGGATCCTGCAACATGGTTCCGCATCGGAAAAGGTGGATGAAGGTTTCATGAGAAAATTTGCCATGGCGGCTATTGGCGGCACGCTGGCCGGAATCGTTGCAACAACCTATGTGGCCGGCCCGCTGCTGGCGCAGGAGACGGACCGCGAAGCAACGGTCTATGAGCAGCTGGATCTTTTTGGCGATATCTTTGAGCGTATTCGCGCCCAGTATGTCGAAGAGGTTGACGAGAAAGAGCTGATCGAGGCGGCCATTGGTGGCATGCTGTCGTCGCTTGATCCGCATTCCAGCTATCTGAAACCAGATGATGCGGCCAGCATGCAGGTGCAGACTCGCGGTGAATTTGGCGGACTCGGCATCGAGGTGACCCAGGAAGAGGGCTTTGTCAAAGTTGTCTCCCCCATTGATGGCACCCCGGCGGATGAGGCTGGCATGGAAGCCGGCGATTTCATTACCCATGTGGATGGCGAAAGCGTGCTTGGCCTGGGTCTGAACGAAGCGGTTGACCTGATGCGCGGTCCGGTGGGATCTGAAATTGTGATCACTGTGGTGCGCGAAGGCGAGGGAGAGCCCTTTGATGTGTCGATCATCCGCGACACCATCAAGTTGACAGCCGTACGGGCACGCACCGAAGGCGAAACCGTGGTGCTGCGGATCACCACCTTTAACCGTCAGACCACCCCCAACCTGGTATCCGGTTTGCAGGAACAGATCGAAGAGGCCGGCGGCATCGACAAGGTCAGCGGCATTGTGCTGGATCTGCGTAACAACCCCGGCGGCTTGCTGACTGAGGCGATCAGCGTTGCTGATAGTTTCCTCGACAGCGGCGAGATCGTCTCGACCCGTGGCCGCAACCCAGAAGACGGCGAGCGTTTCAACGCCACCCCCGGGGATCTCTCTGGTGGCAAACCCATCGTGGTGCTGATCAACGGTGGCTCTGCTTCGGCGTCTGAAATTGTCGCCGGTGCACTGCAGGATCATCGCCGCGCCATCGTTGTGGGCAGCAAAAGCTTTGGCAAAGGTTCGGTTCAGACCGTGATGCCGCTGCGGGGCAATGGCGCCATGCGCTTGACCACGGCGCGTTATTACACCCCCTCTGGCCGGTCGATCCAGGCGCTGGGCGTGTCCCCCGACATCGTGGTCGAGCAGCCGCGCCGCACCGCCGAGACAGAAGAGGCCGAGGAAGAGAGCGCAGCCCGCCGGACCCGCACCGAGGCGGATCTGCGTGGCAGCCTCAACAACGACAGCCTGACCGAGGATGAAATCCGCCAGATCAAAGAGGATCGTGAGCGGGCAGAAAAAGCCGCTGCACTGCGTGAGCAGGATTACCAGCTGGCCTATGCCATCGACATCCTCAAGGGTCTCGTTGCCCTGGGGCCAAAGCAATAACCGGGTGTGAAATATCAGGGGCGGAGTCCCTGAATTTTCTGCCAGATACTGATCAGGACCGCTCCTTTGGGGGCGGTCCTTTTTTGTCACCAAGGGAACCGCAGCGGGGCAGCGAACGCAAAGGGGCTTTAGCCGACTGGCAATCTGTGGTTCTTAGCGCGCAACCTGTGCTGCCACGTCTCCGTAAGAAAGCAGATCCTTTATGACCACCCGGGATGATCCCCAAGCGCCAGCAAGCGGTGTTGATCAGGGCGCTCCAGATCAACACGGCGCAGAGCTGTCCGTGCTGGAGAAGCTCGGCTGGCAGCCGTTCTTTGCCGATCAGGTGGTGGGAGAGGATCTGGAGCAGACCCCGCCGGTGCGGGTTGTCGAGGCCCATCGCAGCGGGTTGCGCGTTCAGGGGGACGGTATCGACCAGCTGGTGCCGCCGAAACTGGCTGCCACGGTTGGTGACTGGGTGTTGCTCGACCGGGTGTTGCCAACCGCCAGTCGGGTGCTGGAGCGCAAAAGCCTGTTCAAGCGGCGCGCTCCGGGGCATGACCGCAGTATCCAGCTGATCGCGGCCAATACCGATACCAGTTTTATTGTCACCTCCTGCAATCCCGATTTTAACCTGGCCCGGCTGGAACGCTATCTGGCGCTGGCCTTTGAGGCCGAGGTGACGCCAGTGATCCTGCTGACCAAGCCGGATCTGTGCGACGATCCTGCGCCCTATGTGGAACAGGCGCAAAGTATCTCGTCGCGGGTGCCGGTGGTGCTGCTGAATGCCAAAAGCGATAGCGCCAAAGACCAGCTCGCGCCCTGGTGCAAACCGGGTGACACGCTGGTGTTTCTGGGCACCTCGGGGGTGGGGAAATCGACACTGGTCAATGCTCTGTTTGGCCGGGACACCGCTGAGACGGCAGAAATTCGCGAGGATGATGCCCGCGGACGCCATACCACGCGGCACCGGCAGATGCGGTTCTTGCCCAATGGCTGCGCGGTGATGGACACGCCGGGCATGCGCGAGCTGCAGATGGCCGAGGCAGAGGCGGGCATTGCCGATCTGTTTGAGGATCTGACCGACCTCGCCGGTCAGTGTAAGTTCCGCAATTGCAAACACGAAAACGAGCCCGGCTGTGCCTTGATCGCCGCCCGTACGCGCGGTGATCTTGATCCCGTGCGGCTGGAGCGCTGGCGCAAGCTGGTTGTCGAGGACCGCAGCAACACCGCGTCGCTGGCGGAGCGCAAACGGGGCGGCAAGGCCCTGCGCAAAACCATCCGCAGCATGAAAAAGCTGAACAAGAAGCTTGGCCGCTGACGGCGCAGCGCAATTTGGCGGATGATTTGCTTTTTCGACAGTAACGCCCGGAAACCGGCGACGGCGGGCCTATGGATTGGCTAATCTGCTGCCATGATGTTTGACCTGCCTGATTCCCAAACGCTTTATGCCGCGCTTTGTGCCCGTGATGCCAGTTATGAGGGACGCGCCTATGTTGGCGTCTCTTCCACTGGTATCTTTTGTCGCCTCAGTTGCCCGGCGCGCAACCCCAAGTTCGAGAACTGCCAGTTCTTTGCCTCTCCCGGCGCCTGCATCGAGGCCGGTTTTCGTGCCTGCAAACGCTGCAAGCCGCTGAAAGCTGCCGCCGGGGATGACCCGATGGTGCAGCCGCTGATCGACGCGCTGGAGGCGCGTCCGACCCACCGGTGGCGCGAGGATGACCTGGTGCAGCTGGGTTATGATCCGTCGACCGTGCGGCGGGCTTTCAAGCGCCATTTTGGCATGACCTTTCTGGAAATGGCGCGGCAACGGCGGCTGCGTGAGGGCTTTACCGCCCTGTCCGCCGGAGAGCCGGTGATTGCCGCGCAGATCGATGCGGGCTTTGACAGCCCCTCGGCCTTTCGCGCTGCTTTTGCCCGGTTGGTTGGCATGGCCCCCGGTGCCTTTCGCAAGGATGCGCTGCTGTTGGCGGATTGGATCGATACGCCGCTGGGGGCGATGATTGCCATCAGCTGTCAGCACCAGTTGCATCTTCTGGAATTTGCCGATCGCAAGGCCCTGCCGCGGGAGATGCAGCGGCTGCAAAAGGCGCAGCCCGGCGGCATTGGCTTTGGTCGCCCGGCACCGACGCAGCAGATTGCGGCGGAACTGGCCGACTATTTTGCCGGAACCCAGGCGCGATTTGATACGCCTCTGGCGCTGCATGGCACCGAATTTGAACGGCAGGTCTGGCGCGCCCTGTTGCAGATCCCGGCGGGTGAGACCCGCAGCTATTCGCAGATCGCCCAGGAGCTGGGCCGCCCGACCGCAACCCGGGCGGTGGCACGGGCAAATGGCAGCAATCAGATTGCGGTTGTCATTCCCTGCCACCGGGTGCTTGCGGCGGATGGCAGCCTGACCGGCTATGGCGGCGGGCTGTGGCGCAAGCAGCGCTTGATCGAGATCGAGATCGAGACCGGCTACCGCAAAAGAATGAGCGCATGATCTGTGCCACTGACGCTGGCGTCTTTGCCGCTTCTGCTCAGAATAGCTGGTTGGTCTGAACTCTGGCTTGTGATGACCCGCAGGTTACGGGGGGCGGGGGCAAAAGCAGTTAGCTGGTTTCCAGGCAATGGCGGCGAAAGGCGCGTTTCAGCATGTCCAGTTCGGCCCGTAACAGATCAATCTCGGCGCGCATGTCATCTACGGCGGCCTCCCCGGCGATCAGCGAAAAGCTTTCCAGTTTCTTGCCGCCTTCGGCGATGACAAAGGTCTGCACCCCATCAGAGATCGCCTGGGCCGGAATGGTAATATGCAGGGCCCACTCGCTGGCGGTGCTGCCCTCGCTGATTGAGAGACCTTCGATGGGTTGGTCCTGATAGAGCACCTGAATATCCGGCGGCAGGCCGCTGTCGCCTGCGTTCTGGATTACCCCTTCCCAGGTGCCATTTTGAAAACGGATCTTGGTGACGGTCAGGTCGCTCATGTTTTGGGCCTCAGATATTGGCGCGGCGGTGGCGCGCAAAAGTCAGATCGCGCAGAATGACTTGGTTCATGTCAGGCGCCTCAAAGATGAGGTCGAGCCAGATACGCTCGATGCGCTTTTCGTTCAGATCGGAATAGGCGAGGTCAAACTCCACGGTGACGTTCTTTTCACCCAAGGGCAATTCGCGCACCAATTGTTCGGTGTTGGGGCCGTGGCGAATATTGAGACGGGCAAAAATTTCGATGGGCTTTTCGGTCTCTATTATGCTGTCGATGCGCATCAGATGATGCCGCGACAGGCCCTGGCAGGCCTCAGTCGGGAGGTCGAAGACCAGCGACAGGAAGGATCCGTCAAAATTAAACACGTCCATGCGCAGGCCAAAGGGGGCGAGATCCTCTTCGCGGCTGTTGCGCAACTGGCGCAAAGTCAGCTCCGAAATGCTGCAATCGTGAAACAGGGTGATTTCGTCACCAAGCTTGGATTTGGAGGGCACCGAGGAAATTCCCGGTGTCGGCATTGGTCCGCGCCACAGCTCGGGCCGCCAGGACCAGTCGGTGCCATGGGGACGTGGAAAAAAGGAGGTACCAATTTGCGGCAGGGCCAGACGTCCTTCGGCGACATGGATCAACCGGTCCAACTCCCCCCGCAGCGCACGGGCCTGGTTTCGCAGTTGGCGCAGCTGTGACAGCGGCATGCGTGCGGCCTGGGCTGTGCCCTGCTGCCAGCGCCGCAGGGCGCGCCGATGAAACAGCTTGTTTAGAAAACCGCCCATATTGCGTTCTGCACCTTTTGTTATGTTTGGCCTTTTGCCCGCAGCTTCTGCCTTGGGCGTTTTTGTTCAGCAGGTCTGGCCGCAGGCGGGTGGGTTCGACCGAGCCATCGACCTTCTTTACTCTGTTGTCAATCTAGCCGTGGAAGAGCTGTGAAATAAACCGCGAATCCGCCGCCCCAGCGAGAGTTTTTCCGCCGGAGCGTTCTGCGCGAGGGCAACAACAGCATCTGATGGGGGCCTGGCTGTTTCGGAGCGCGCCTTTGGCCGGAGGGAGGCAGCTGCCGACGGCTGCGCCAGAGGGGGCGACTGCTGGTCCTGGGGCGAGAGAGGCGCAGGCTGCGGCGCTGTTATCAAGCTGGCATTTTGACTGCGCCGGGTCATCTCGGTCAGCAGCTTGGCGCCGGCCGGTCCCAGTAGGCTGCTGCCGTCGGGGGCATAAAGCGCAAGGACAACCAGATGGTTGTTCACCACAAAGGCCCCCCGCCAATGCTGGTCACTGGCGCCAGAGCCGCCCATGGCATTATGGCCTGGCCACTGCAACCGGACCAGGGGCAACAGGCCCTTGTCATCATAATACAGCAGCTTTGCCCCCGTGGCAGTCTGGGCCAGCTCTGTGGTTGAGGGCGCCTCAGCCCTCTGGGCCGGGCCGATGGTGGCGGTGATGACGGCAGCACGGTTTCGCCCGAACAGACTGGGGCCATGCAACAGATTGCAGCGGGGCAGCAGGGCAAACCCACCATCGGCATCCTGGCGCAGCATGGTGGTGTCGATGCAATGGCCCGCAGGCGCAACCAGTGTGACCTTGCCCTGGGAAAACTGGGCCTGGGTCTTTGTTGGGGCGCGCGCGGTCTGGCTGTGCTGATCCTTGTTCTGTTCACCGCGGGTGGCAAAGGAAAACCCCGCCTGCGGCAGTGTAGAACAGGCGGACAGCGCACAGGTCACCGCCAGCGCCGCGAGGGGCCTCAGGCCCGCAAAGCGCCTGCTTGCTCTTGCTGTCCCGTCTTTTGGCGTTCCGTGACCAAAGCTCCAACACTGAGAGGGCGCTTTGGCCGTGGTGACTGGGGGCCTATGCTGTCTGAAAGGCCGACAGGCTGTGGTGAAATTCATCTCTGTTGGTCTTCTGACCTGGCTCGGTCAGCCTCTGTTGCCCCGCCGCCGGGGGTCTGTTGGTTTGGTCGCGCAATAAATTTACAGCTTTGTGGCTGCAACGACAAAGTTGCGTGACCTAGATCACCTTGGCTTTCTTAAATTTGGTGCATAGGTTTGCCAAGTTTAGACACAGTGACTCAATTTCTGCCGCAGGCGGCAAGTCAGAGCCACTCGCAAGGCTCAGCCATGCAGCTTTTATGCAACAAGGACCGGACATGCCGCGCACGCTGTTTTCATTTATCTGGCGCTATTCAAAGCGGCAGCAGATGGGGCTATTGGCACTAACCTTGCTGATATTTCCGTTTCTTTTTGCGTCTCTGGAACTGCCCAAACGGATCATCAACGATGCCATTGGCGCGCCAACGCCCCGGGTCGAGGTCTGGGGCCATGAGATGAGCCAGGTCGAATATCTCTTGGTGCTGTGTTGTGGCTTTCTGGCGGCGGTGATTATTGCCGGGGTGTTGAAGATGCGCCTCAACACCGCCAAGGGGGTGACGGCGGAACGGCTGTTGCGGCGGCTGCGCTATACCCTGATCAGCCGGATGATCCGCTTTCCCAAACCCTATTTCCGCACCACCAGCCAGGGCGAGCTGGTGTCGATGATCACCTCGGAAAGCGAGCCCATGGGGGGCTTGATGGGGGATGCGCTGGCGCAGCCGGTGTTTCAGGCGGGGCAGATGCTGACCATCGTGGCCTTTTTGTTCATGCAAAGCGTCTGGTTCGGATTGGTCTCTATCGCGCTGATCCCCCTGCAGGCCTGGCTGATCCCGATGTTGCAGCGCCAGATCAACCTGCTGAACAAGGAGCGCATCCAGCAGGTGCGCGCCCTGGCCGCCGAGATTGGCGAGACCGCCGCCGGGATTTCCGATCTGCGCGGCAATGGCGGCTGGCGCTATCGGCTGGCGCAGATCTCGGATCGGCTGGGACGCCTGTTTGAAATCCGCCGCCGGATCTACAACAAGAAATACTTTATGAAGTTCCTCAACAACCTGATCGGCCATATGACCCCCTTTGTGTTCTATTCCGCAGGAGGGGTGCTGGCGATCCGGGGGGAAATCACCGTTGGGGCGCTGGTGGCGGGGCTGGCGGCCTATAAGGATCTTTCCGCCCCCTGGAAGGAGCTTTTGACCTATTACAACCAGATGCAGGATATGGGGCTGCGCTGGTCGGTTATGACAGAACGGTTTGCCCCCAAGGACATGATTGATGCCAATCTGATCGAAGGCATGCCGGATAATCTGCCGCATCTGCGCGGGGATGTGGTGTTTCGCAATGTCTCGCTGCGCGACAGTGAGGGCAACATGGTGATCGAAAACCTGTCCCTGACCATTCCCCAGGGCGCCCGGGTGGCGGTCAAAAGCAGCAGTGATGCCGAGCGCGCCGCCTTTGCCCAGCTTCTGACCCGCGAGGTGCTGCCAACGCGGGGCTCGATCACCGTGGCCGGACACCGGCTGGAGGCGCTGCATCAGGCGGTGATTGCGGCGCGGGTGGGCTATGCCCATTCCCATCCCTACCTGTTTTCAGGCTCGCTGGGCGACAATGTGCTGATGTCCCTGCGCAGCGCCCCCAGCCTGCCGCGCCCCTCGACCACGGTCGAGCGTCAGATTGCCGAGGCGATCCGGGCCGGCAACAGCCCCGACCCGCTGGAGGCAGACTGGGTGAGCCCGGCGCTGGCGGGGCTGGGCTCGGAAGACGATATGCGTGACTGGTGGTTTCAGCTGATCGAGGCCATGGGCGCCGACCAGCACCTGTTTCGCCGCACCCTGCACGCCCAGCTGCAACCCGGCGCGCATCCACTGCTGGAAAAGCACATCGTACGGCTGCGGCCGCTGATCAAGCGTCGGCTGATCAAGGCCGGGCTGGACAGCGCGGTGCTGCATTTCGACCCCGAGAGCTTTAACCCGGCGGTGCCTCTGGCGAGCAATATGCTTTTTGCAACCCCGACCCGCGACATTGCCCCCGAGGAGCTATTGGCGCCGGGGCAGCTGTTCTATCAGGTGATCCGGGATCAGCAGCTGGCCGAGGAAACGCTGGAAATTGGTCTGGGGGTGGCCGAGACCCTAATCAAGACCTTTGGCCGCGACGATCTGGATCATCCGCTGTTTCAACGTCTGGGCCTGGACGCAGAGCTCTATTGTCGCCTGTGCAATGCGGCCGAGGAATACGCCGCGCTGGAGAGCGCTGGGCGCAGTGAGCCCCGCAGCAGGGCGGGGGCGCGCAGTGGCCGTCAGGGCCTGAGCGAGGCGTCACGCGCGGCGCTGATGACGCTGCCTTTTCTGCTTTCGGCGGAACAGATCGGCCCTGGATTTCCCGCAGCCTTCAAGGCCCGCATTCTGAAAATCCGCGCCACCAGCGGCGGCGCGCTGACAGCCCGTTCCCAGGGGTTGTTTGTGCCGTTGAACGCAGGCAGCTATGTGCCGCGCCTTTCGGTGATGGAGAACGCGCTGTTTGGCAAGGTCTCGCTGCATGCCGGGGATAAGGCGCGCCAGGTGGAGGCCCTGGTGAGCGAGGTGGTGACGGACCATGGCTTGCAAAAACGCCTGGCGATGATCCTGTATGATCTGCCCACCGGCCTGGGGGGCTCGCTGCTGGATCCGGTGTTTCAGGAACGCGCTGCCTTTACCCGGGCGGCTATCAAACGGCCGGACGTGCTGATACTGGATCGCGCCCTCGCCAGCCATGATTCTGACAGCCGCCTGCGCACCCGTGACAGGCTGCGGGCGCTGATGCCCGCGACCACGATGATTTTCCTTGAGGAAGAGTTCCGCCACCCGGAACGCTATGATCTGTTTGTCGAGATCCATGACGGCCATATCAACGGGCGCGTCGGCGGTGTCGAACGCCGTCAGAAAGACCGCTCCGAGGGTCTGGTTGCCGAAGATTTCCGCCAAAAGCTGGATGTGATTGGCCGGGCGGGTCTGTTTACCCAACTGGATGCGCGCAACCAGCGGCTGCTGGCCTTTTCTGCCCAGTGGCACCGGGTCGCTGAGGGCGATCTGGTCTTTGCGCGCGGCGAGAGCGGCGATGCGGTGTATCTGTGTCTTGAAGGTCGGGCAGAGCTGCTCTGGCTGGAGGCGCTAGCTGACATGGCTCCGATAGCGGTGATTGAACCTGGCCGGCTGATTGGCGATTTGGCGGTGATCCTGCGGCAGCCGCGTGAAATGGACCTGCGCGCGGTGGAACCCTGCCTGTTCCTGCGGATTGGTGCCGAAGAATACCGCGCGGTCATCGAAAGCGACGCGGGCGTCGCCACCCAGTTGCTGGAAACGGTTTCGGGGCATCTGGTGGCTCTGGCCTCCAAGGTGCGCGCGGCGGGCTTGCCTGCCATGGGCTTTTCAGGCGACGTAGAAACTGCTGCTGAAGTCTCCAGCAGTGACACGGGTTTTGCGCCAAAAGAGCGAATAGAGCCAAAAGAGCCAAAAGAGGATGAACCAAGATGAGCTCAGGCTCCGCCTACGCCGCCCATGAAGTCCTGGTGGCACCGGGGCGATCCAGAGCGCAGCTCTGGCGTCTGCTGCTGGGGCTCGGCCTGATTGCGATGGTCAGCTATGGCCTGCAGATCGTAACGGTTGTGGTTGTGCTGGGCTTTACCTCGGTCGAGTGGTTGCTGGCATTGGAACAGGGGAGTACCCCCGAGGCCCTGTTGATCCTGCTGGCGAGCTTTGGGTTTATGACACTGGGTGTAGGCTTGGCGGCGCGCCTGCTGCACGAGCGCTCCCTTGTTGGTCTGATCGGGCCACCGGGGTTGGCGGTGCAGCAGTTTAGCCGGACCTGTCTGGGGGTGGCGGCTGTCTTTGTGGTTATCATGATTTTGCCCCCCTATGATTTTGGCGCACCACTTGTGACCAACCTGCACTGGCAGCTTTGGCTTGGCCTGCTGCCGCTGTCACTTTTGGCCCTGCTGATCCAGGTCAGCGCCGAAGAACTGGTGTTTCGCGGCTATCTGCAACAGGCGCTGGCGGCGCGTTTCAGTCATCCGGTGATTTGGCTGGGGCTGCCTTCGGCGCTGTTTGGCGCGGCGCATTACATGCCGCAAGAGGCCGGGGAGAATGCCCTGCTTTTGTGCCTGTGGGCCACGGGGTTTGGCCTGCTGATGGCGGATCTCACCGCCCGTGCCGGCACCCTGGGGCCTGCCATTGCGGTGCATTTTGTCAACAATATCGTGGCCCTGTTGATCCTGGGGTCGCCCAGCAGTCTGCATGGGCTGGCGCTTTACCTGCTGCCCTATGAGCTGTCGGATGTGGCGGCACTGCGCCCCTGGCTGTGGGTTGACTGCGCGACGACACTGGTCCTGTGGTTGGTGGCACGGCTGGCGATACGGCGCTGATTGCAATTCGGCGCAAGGCAGCTTATCTGGGGTCCAAACTGGCTCCCGCTAGAGGCATGATATGAACTGGATCACCAACTACGTCCGCCCAACGATCAACTCGCTGTTTTCGCGTCGCGAAGTGCCCGAGAATCTTTGGCAGAAATGCAGTGAATGCGGCACCATGCTGTTTCACCGTGAGCTGAGCGATAATCAGAACGTCTGCACCAGCTGCGGCCACCATATGCACATCACTCCGCGCGATCGCTTTACCGCGCTGTTTGATGGCGGCGTGTTCTCTGAGGTTGCGGTGCCAGAGCCAATCACCGACCCGCTGAAGTTCCGCGATCAGAAAAAATACCCTGACCGGATGAAGGCGGCGCAGAAAAAGACCGACGAAAAAGAAGCCATGCTGGTGGCGTCCGGTGAAATTGGCCGCACGCCAATCATCGCTGCGGCGCAGGATTTCTCCTTTATGGGGGGCTCCATGGGCATGTATGTGGGCAACGCGATTATCGCTGCCGCCGAAGAGGCCGTCAGGCTGGGCCGCCCGCTGGTGCTGTTCTCGGCTGCTGGCGGCGCGCGCATGCAGGAAGGCATCCTGTCGCTGATGCAGATGCCCCGCACCACGGTGGCGGTGCAGATGCTGAAAGAGGCCAACCTGCCCTATATCGTGGTGTTGACCCATCCCACCACCGGCGGCGTCACCGCCTCTTATGCGATGCTGGGCGACGTGCATATCTCCGAACCCAACGCGCTGATCTGTTTTGCCGGTCCCCGGGTGATCGAACAGACCATTCGCGAAAAGCTCCCCGAAGGTTTTCAGCGGGCGGAATATCTGCTGGATCACGGCATGCTGGACCGGGTGATCCCGCGCACCGAAATGCGCGCCGAGCTGATCACCATTATCCGCATGTTGATGGGGCTTCCGCCGCAGGTGGTGGGGGATCTGCCCGCGCCGGTTGCCGACCCAGAAGCCGCGAATGAGGCAGAAGATGCCGCAGAAACAGCTGCGACAGAGAGCTGATTGACCCTATAGTGTTTTGACGCGGCCCGCCTTTCTTGGGTGGGCCGTTTGTCGTTTTGCTGATCCCGTCCTCCCCCCCTTTGCTGCCGTTGAGTGTGCCCCTATGACCCAGCCGACATCTGACGCCATCCTTGCCCGTATGCTGGCGCTGCACCCCAAGATCATCGACCTGACCCTTGATCGGGTCTGGCGCCTGCTGGAACGTCTGGACAATCCGCAGGACAAGCTGCCTCCGGTGATCCATTTGGCCGGCACTAATGGCAAGGGGTCAACCCAGGCGATGATCCGCGCCGGGCTGGAGGGCTGGGGCAAATCCGTGCATGCCTATACCTCGCCGCATCTGGCGCGTTTCCATGAACGTATCCGTCTGGCAGGAGAGCTGATCACAGAACAGCATCTCACCGAGGTGCTGGATGAATGCTACGCGACCAATGGCGATGAGAGCATCACCTATTTTGAAATCACCACAGTGGCTGCTCTTCTGGCCTTTGCCCGCACGGCGGCGGATTACACCCTGCTGGAGGTGGGCCTGGGCGGGCGGTTGGATGCCACCAATGTGATTGCCCAACCAGCGCTCACGGTGATCACGCCGATCTCTATTGATCACGAACAATTCCTTGGCGATACCCTGACCAAGATCGCCACCGAGAAGGCCGGGATTATCAAACGAGGGGTGCCGGTGGTTGTCAGCCCGCAACCGGATGAGGCCCTGGAGGTCATCGAGGCCACAGCTGCGCACCTGGGGGCTCCGTTGATTGCCTCTGGTCAGCAGTGGCATGTGAGCCAGGAGCGCGACCGGCTGGTGTTCCAGGATGAGCGTGGCTTGCTGGACCTGCCGATGCCGGCGCTTTTGGGGGCGCATCAGGTGCAAAATGCCGGCGCGGCGCTTGCCGCCCTGCGCCATCTGGGCGCGGAGGAAGCCGCCTGTGAGGCCGCCATGACACAGGCGCGCTGGCCTGCACGAATGCAGCGGCTGACATCCGGTCCGCTGGTTGCGGCGGTAGGACAGGCCGAGCTCTGGTTGGATGGTGGCCACAACGCAGCGGCCGGGCTGGCGCTGGAACAGGTCCTGGCGGGGCTGCCGAAGCGGCCGACCCATCTGATTTGCGGGATGCTCAACACCAAGGATGTCAGCGGATATCTGGCGCCCCTGGCCCGGCAAGCCCAGAGCCTTACAGCCATCTCAATCCCTGATGAAGTCAACACCCTGCCAGCCGAGGCAACCCAGTCCGCCGCGCAATCGGTGGGGCTGCAGGCCACAACCGCCGCAAACGCTGCTGAGGCTTTGCAGGCAATTTTGCAAAAAGCGCCAGACTGCCGCGTGCTGATCTGTGGCTCGCTTTACCTTGCAGGCCATATCCTGCGTGAAAACGGCTGATCAGGTCCGGCAAGGGGGGGCTCCCGCCCGTCTTGGATCATTCTTGCTGAATGATCCTCGCCCGTTGGGCCCGGCGCCGCTGACGCGGCGCGGTGGCGCTTTCATTTGGTCTGAAATATCCTGGGGCTTAGCGCCGGTACTGCAGGGGGGGGAAAGCCGCCTTACTCTGCCTGGCCCCAATCCTGATCCTGCATCTCGCGTAAGCGCGAGGCTGTGCGCTCAAACTCAAAGGCGCCATCCCCTTCGACATAGAGAAACTCTGGCTCTGCTGCGGCCGAGCAGATCAGCCGGACCCGCGCCTCATACAGGGCATCAATCAGGGTGACAAAGCGCTTGGCCTCGTTGAAGTTGTTGCGGCTGAGCCGGGGGATATCCTCCAGCACCAGGACTTTCACCTCTTCGGCAATGGCGAGATAATCCCCTGGGCCGAGCATCTTGCCGCAGAGATCAAAGAAACGCGCCCGGGCCACACCATTGCGAAAGGCCGGCAGGACCACTTCGCGCCCCTTTACCTCCAGGGTAAGCGGCTGTGCATCGCCCCCGGAGAGATCCTCCCAGATGGCCTGCAGGCTGGCACGGGCCTGCGCATCCGCCGGCGCAAAATAGACCTCGCTGCCCTTCAGGCGGTCCTGGCGGTAATCCACCGGGCTGACCATCTCCCAGATCTCCATCTTTTCCTTGATCAGGTCGATGAAGGGCAAAAACAGCTGCCGGTTCAGCCCGTTCTTATACAGCTCATCGGGCAGTCGGTTGGACGTGGTCACCACGCAGACATCTGCCTTGAACAGGGCCTCAAACAACCGCCCAACAATCATAGCATCGGTGATGTCAGAGATCTGCATCTCGTCAAAGGCCAGGACCCGCACCGAGTCTGCCACCTCCTGCGCTACCGGCGCCAGCGCGTCCTGCACCCCCTGCTGACGGGCATCGTGCATCTTGGCGTGGATCTCCTGCATGAAGGCATGGAAATGGACCCGCCGGGACGGGATATCGCCGAGGCTGTCGACAAAGAGATCCATCAACATGGATTTGCCACGCCCCACGCCGCCCCACAGATACAGACCTTTTGGCGCAGGCGGCGGGCTGGCGCGGCGAAACAAGCCACGTTTCACCGGCTCGGCCTTCACGCCGGCTGAGATCCGGTCGAATTGCGGCAGAACCGCCTCTTGTGCGGGGTCGGGGCGCAGATCGCCATCGGCAATCTTTTGGGCGTAAAGCGTGCTGAGATTGGTCATGGGCTAGGCTTAGCGCGAAGGTGGTGGGATGGGAAGTCAGTGTAGCTGCCTGTGGAGTGACAGAGGAGAAAAAGCTGTCTAACGTCACTGCTGTGCCGGGGGGAGACAGGACGCTTTATGCAACAGATCAAATTGCCTTGTTGGCCCCATGCGGCGGCGCTCCTGCTTTTTGTTTTATCGGGCCTTTGGGCTGCCGCGCCCGTTTCTGCCCGCGATAACCAGTTTTCCCTTCTTACAGGTTTGACCTTGTTCAAACACATGAAAGAGAGTGGTGACTGGGATATCACAGTCTTGCCGGAGGCTATTGAATACGTCTGCTTGACTTGCGAGGGCCCGGTTGTGGCGCGCCTGGAAAGAGCTGTCCCCTATGGCCCTGGTGACTATGGCTCGGCTTCACAGCGCTACCTTGCGGAACGAAAGGAGTTTTGTGCAAATCTTGTTGCCGATAGGGATGGGCGTTGTGTCTCTCACCGTACAATAAGATGGAGCATGGTCCTTCACGGGTTTCGCTTTCAGTATGAGATAGGCCACGAAGAGGTCACTGAAATGGTGTTTTTTTATCCCGAGTATGACGTGGGGCAGGTGAAACTTGTGACTGTGATCCTCCATGGGGAGAAAGGCGTAAGTCTACCAGACTTCCTATTGAAGGCTCATATGGCGCGTATGACTCCGTTCTATTAGAGATCGTTGGCCTTTCGTAAACTCTCACATCAAATTTGCTTAACTGGGAACGCAATATCTTTGATTTGACCGGGGGGAGATTTCCCATACTCTCGCCAGTCTGATCAGGAGAATACCCCATGCCCCGCAGTGCTGCGCCCCTTTTTACGCCGGTCTTGATTGTCGGCTGCGTTATTATCATGGCCAGCTTTGCTGTGCGGGCTTCCTTTGGGGTGTTTCAGATCCCCATCGCCGAGGAATTTGGCTGGCTGCGGGCCGAGTTTTCGCTGGCCATCGCCATCCAGAATCTGGCCTGGGGGATTGGCCAGCCGATTTTTGGCGCGCTGGCGGAAAAGATCGGCGATCGTAAGGCCATTGTTCTGGGGGCAATCATCTATGCTGCCGGGCTGGTGCTTAGCTCTGGTGCCACGACGCCGCTTGAAATGCAGGCCTATGAATGGCTGGTGGGTTTTGGCATTGCCGGCACCGGCTTTGGCGTGGTTTTGGCGGTGGTGGGGCGGGCCAGCTCCGATGCAAACCGGTCGATGTCTTTGGCCGTTGTCACCGCTGCCGGGTCTGCCGGCCAGATCATTGGCGCGCCAACAGCGGAGTTTTTGCTGTCGGTGATGAGCTGGCAATCGGTGTTCTTGGTCTTTGCCGGTGCGGTACTGGCCCTTATTTTGACCCTGCCGCTGATGCGCGCCCCGCAAGCGGCCAGCAAGGCCGAGCTTGAGGCCAGTATGGGATCTGTCCTGAAGCAGGCCTTTAAGGATCCGTCTTTTACGCTGATTTTCCTCGGGTTCTTTTCCTGCGGCTATCAGCTGGCCTTTATCACCGCGCATTTTCCCGCCTTTGTCACTGAAATGTGCGGGCCGATCCTGCCGGGTGGGGCGCTGCATAGCATTGGTATTACCACCACCTCTGCCTTGGGGGCGGTATCGATCGCTCTGATCGGCGCGGCCAATGTGGGCGGCACGCTGTTTGCCGGCTGGCTGGGCAATCGCTACAGCAAGAAATACCTGCTGGCCGGGATCTACACGGCGCGCACGGTGGTGGCGGCGATGTTTATCCTGCTGCCGATCACCCCGATGAGCGTGATCATCTTCTCGGTGGTCATGGGATCACTTTGGCTGGCCACGGTGCCGCTGACCTCTGGCCTGATCGCGCATCTTTACGGGCTGCGCTACATGGGTACGCTTTACGGCATTGTGTTCTTTAGCCACCAGCTGGGCGGTTTCTTAGGCGTTTGGCTGGGCGGGCGGATGTATGATGTCTACGGCGATTACACCTTTGTCTGGTGGATTGGCGTGGCGGTCGGGGCCTTTAGCGCCGTGGTACATCTGCCAGTACGGGAGAAAGCCCCGATGGCGCAGGCCGTCTGACCTGCGCTGATATGGCAAAGTCGCCCCCCGCTAAGCGCAAAGGCCGCGCTGTCCTGCGCCTTTAGTCAAGCCGGTTGCGACTGTTGGCAGCGATGATCTCCAGCACCTCCTGGGTATGGGTGTAGGGCAGCCCATGGCCGGCGGATTTGATGACCTCCTGACGCGCGGAGCGCGCCTGTTCGGTCATCCGCCCCACCGCGCTGATGGGGATCACCTGGTCTGCATCCCCCCAGATCGCCAGGATCGGCACGCCGCTGCGATGGATCTGGCGCAGATCATCGCCCCTGTCTTCGGCCAGTATGCCGCGCAATGAGGCCAGAACCGCTGGCACAAAGGCTTTGTAGCGCAGCTCGTTTTTCTGCAGATCTATGATGCCGGGCACCGAAGAGGGCAGGGCGCGCTCTGCCTCACAGCCGCGGCGATGAAGTTGGGGAAAAAGCGCCAGCATCAGCCAGTCGCCCAGGGGGCTGTGGTCCCGGATGAAGCGCCCCATCTTGCCCGGTTCGGTTTTCAGCCCGGCTGAGGCCAGCAGCACCAGCGTGCGGATGCGGTCGGGATGGGCAGCGGTATAGGCCGTGGCGATGGCGCCGCCCATGGAGTAGCCCACCAGGGTAAAATCTTCGGTGATCCCTTCATGCTCCAGCATCTCTTCCAGCTGGGTGACAAAGAATGCTTTGTCCTGCGCCCCTGCGGGGCGGTCAGAAAAGCCACGCCCGTAGAGATCATAGGTCAGCACGCGGTAGCCTTGGGCCACCAGCCCCTCGGCAAGACCGCCCCAGACAAAGGAGGGCGTGGTGAGCCCATGCACGCAGACCGCAATGGGCCCGCGCCACCGCTCCCGTACCAGCGGCAACAGGCCCAGCAACAGCAGGCCAAGAAACAGCAGGCCGGAGAGCAGCAGCCAGCTCATGCAGCGGCTTTCCATTTCTCCAGAACGTGATGGCTGGTCATCAGATCGAGATGGGCGCCGCCGCCGTTTTTGAACAGGGTGATCGCGGCAGGGTCAAAGGCCGGAAACTGGTCGATGCTGTAGAAATCCGCCAGCACATCGCTGCGCTGGATCACGCCCTCGGCCAGCGGGATCTTGAACTCGCCGATATGGTCCAGGGTGGTGTCAAAGCTGTCGCAGTAGATCTGCGCGCGGGTCAGGGCGGTATCATCTGCCTCGCGCATGTCGGGGCGATAGGCGCCGATCATGTTCAGATGCTGGCCGGGGCGCAGCCACTCCCCCTTGATCACCGGGCTGGAGGACATGGTTGAGGTGACGATGATATCTGCCGCTTTGACCGCTGCTTCAAGATCGGTGGCAACGGTGGTGCCAGGGTAGCGCGCCGCCAGCTCTTCGGCCTTGGATTGGGTGCGGTTACAGATGCGGATCTGCGCCTGCGGGTAGGCGGTGCCAAAGGCCTCAACCAGCGATCCGGCAACGGTGCCGGCGCCGACAATCAGTACCTCGCGGCTGTCGGGGTTGGCCAGCCGCAGGGCGCCGAGCAGACTGTCGCCTGCGGTCTTCCATTTGGTCACCAGATGGAAATCCACCAGCGCTTCCAGCGTGCCGTCGAGATCCGAATACAGACAGACCGAGCCATTGATCATCGGCTTGCCCGCATCAGGGTTGCGCGGGAAGATATTGGCGGTTTTGACCGCCAGCCCCATGCCATCAATCCAGGCAGAGCGGCTGAGCAGCGTATCCGGGTCGCGGTACAGAAAGGTATCGCCGATCTCGGCCTTGGGCAGGTCGTGGCCGCGGGTCAGGGCCTTGGTGAAGTCGATCCAGTCCAGCAGGGCTTCGCCGGCGTCAAAGGTGATCATGGGAATGCTCATTGGGCGTCCTGTTCTGAGAGTAATCCGGCCTTGACCAGGCGCGCGGCCCAGGCCTGGGGGGTGGTGAAAAGATGGCCCTGCCAACCGCGGGCCTCGGCGGCGGCGATATTTTCAGGGCGGTCATCGGCAAACAGCAGACGGTTCGCAGGGAGGCCTGCCCCCTGCTCCAGATGCTGGTAGATCTCGGCATCGGGCTTGATACAGCCCAGATGGCCCGAGATGTAGGATTGATCAAACTCAGCCAGAAAGGGATAGGCTGAGACGGCGACTTCAAAGGTGCCGATGCCAAAGTTGCTGAGGGCCAGAACCGGCACACCCTTGGCCCGCAGGGCGCGCAGCAGTCGGACCGACTGCGGGATATCGCTGTGGGCAAACGCCAGCCAGCTGTCGTGCCAGTGGCGTATTTCTTCGGCCCAGGTGGGGTGCTGATCGGCGAGATCATAGACCGAGGCGCGAAAGGGGGCGCCGCGATCCAGGTCAAGGTTCATGTCGTGCAGGGGCACCTCGGCAAACAGGCGTTTGCAGGCCTCAACGCCGAGACGGGCGTCATAGAACCGTTCGGGATCCCATTGGATCAGCACATTGCCGATATCAAAAACGACGGCTTCAATGGTCATGGGGCTGCTGTTTCCTATCCTGTGGAGCGGGGCCGTGGGCGACTGGGCGGGCGGTTGTTGCGGGTCTCGCGCCAGAGGGAAACAAGACCGGCGCCAATGATCAAGCCACTTCCGAGCCAGACCGGCAAATCGGGCCATTCCTGAAACACCAGTATACCCCAGAGCACGGCCAGAGGCATGGCGATGTATTCAAAGGGGGCGACCAGCCCAGCTTCACACTGGCGATAGGCAAAACTGATCAGATAGCCACCGATAGAGGCGGTCAGCCCAAGGGCGACAAAGGCCCACCAATCGTCTGCGGCGGGCCAGATCCAGGCACGCAGGATGAAATCCAGCGCGGCGCTGTCACCCGTGGCAAAGCGGCCATCTCCGGTGGTGAGCCCGACAAGGGCGCTGACCGTCATAAAGGCCAGCGAGGGATAAAAGGTCAGCGCCGCAGGGCTGTCGGCACCGCCTGCGCGGCGGGTCAGAACATGCAGGGTGGCATAGCCGCAGGCGCCAAAGAACGGCAATAGGGCAGCGGCTTGAAAGGTGCCGGGACCGGGGCGCATGATGATCAACACGCCGATAAAGCCCACTGCAACGGCGCTCCAGCGCCAGATGCCGGGGCGTTCGCCCAACAGCACTACCGACAGCAGGGTGACGATCAGAGGCGTGGCAAAGGCAATCGCCACCGCATCGGCCATGGGCATGGTGGCAAGCCCGGTGTAAAAACAGATATTGGCAAACAGCACCGCGCAACAGCGGATCAGGTGCAGTTTGGGCTGGCGGGTGCGCAAGACGTGAAAACCGCCCTCTAGCGGCACCAGGATCAGCAGCAGGATGGGCATCGCCACCAAGGAGCGCAGCAACACCACCTGATAGAGCGGATAATCCCCGGACAGGAATTTGACCAAGACGTCGATGATGGAAAAGCAGATGGCCGAGCCGGCAGCAGCCATGAGCCCAAGGAGGCTGACTTTCATCGTGTCGCTCATCAAAGCCTCCCTGTGCGCTACAGGGAAATGCATCGCGCAAAAACCGGGCTGGGGCAATGGCGGCACGGGGATAGCGCGGAAAAGATTTTGCAGTGCCAGCTCCTGCACCTGTGGCTGGCAGAAATTTTATTTGCTGAGAAGCGGTTTGAGGGGGCATGCTGCCCTTCAAACACGCCGCCTCCAGTCTATACCAACAGATCCCGCCTCAAGGACAAGCCGCTGACGCGGGGGCCTTGCGGCCCTCCTTGACCCGCGACCTGCTGGAGGCCACGGATCCTGTCAGCCTGGCGGCGGCTCATCCCGGCCAATTCTGCGCCGGTGTAATCACAGAGTGCAGTGCCAATTCCCAGACAGTGCAAAAATCGCTTTTTTAAAAGGGTTTCTTACACTCAGGTTGCTGACTTCGCGGCGCGGATCTCGCGTTCCAATGCGTCCAGAAAACGCGACCGATCCGCCTTGGTAAAACCCTTGCCGGAGCCGCCGGCCCCCAGCGGATTGGCGGCCCGCAGGTCGGCCATCAGATCGCGCATCGCCAGTTGCTGGCCGATATTGGCCGGGGTGAAGCGTTCGCCATTGTGGCGCAGTACCTGGGCGCCGGTTTCGATACATTTGGCCGCCAGGGGGATGTCGCCAGTGACAACCACATCGCCGGTGCCGCAGCGCTCGGCGATCCACATGTCGGCGACATCGGCGCCTTCGGAGACGATAATATTCTCCACCAGGGGATTGCGCGAGGGGCGCAAGCCGCCGTTGGAGACCACATACATTTTCAGCTTGTGGCGGCTGGCCACCCGCTCGGCCTCTTCTTTGACCGGGCAGGCATCCGCATCAATATAGAGCGCGCTCACTTGGCTGTCTTTTCGTCAGTGTCTTTGCTGGCCTCGGCGGGTTTATCCTTGGCTTTGGTTGGGGCTTTGGTTGAGGCTTTGGCCGGGGCCTGTGCAGTCGATTTTGCGGGCTTTTTCGCCTTGAATTCCTCTGGGATGGGCATCCGATTAAAGGCGTCCAACCCGGCGATCTTATAGGCTTCGGCCAGGGTGGGGTAGTTGAAGGTGTTCTGGACAAAGTAGTCCACGGTGCCCTGCAGGTTCATCACCGCCTGGCCGATGTGGATCAGCTCGGTCGCGCCTTCGCCGACGATCTGCACCCCCAGAACCCGGCGGGTTTTGAGGCTGATCAGCATCTTCAGCATGCCGTGTTCCAGCCCCATGATATGCCCGCGCGAGGTCTCGCGGAAGCGGGCGACGCCGATCTCGTAGTGGATGCCACGCTCTTGCAGTTCCTCTTCGGACATGCCGCAGGTGGACATCTCTGGCACTGAATAAATGCCATAGGGGTACCAGGGGCTTTCCGGCAGGGTGGGCGTTTCCAGCGCGTGGCAGGCGGCAACACGGCCCTGCTGCAACGAGGTGGAGGCCAGCGACGGGTGGCCGATGACATCGCCAGTGGCATAGATATGCGGCACGGCGGTTTGATAGGTCTTGCGCTCGACGCTGAGACGGCCCCGGTGATCGGTCTCCAGCCCAACGGCCTCAAGGTTCAGCCCATCGGTATTGCCCATGCGCCCGGCGGCAAACAGCAGCATTTCACCGCGGACATGACGGCCATTGTCCAGCGAGACCTCGATATGGCTGCCCGCGTCCTCGATCGTGTCGATGGCAGAGCCAAGACGCAGATCAACACCGTTTTCACGGATCTGATGGGTGAAATCCTGGATCAGGGTGCTGTCGATGAAATCCAGAAAGCTGTCGCGGGGCTCAATTAGCGTAACGCGCACGTCCAAGGTCGAAAACATGGTGGCATATTCCACCCCGATGACGCCGGCTCCAACAACTACCAGCGAGCGCGGGATCGCAGCCATATCCAGGAACTCATCGCCGTCGACAACGGTTTTACCGTTAAAAGGCACATCCTTTGGCCGGTAGGTGCGGGTGCCGGTGGCAATCAGAAACTTCTCTGCGGTGATCCGGCTGGTGTCCCCGGCCTCGGTGGCGACTTCGACCTCATTTGGGCCAATGAATTTGGCCAGACCGGCCAGCCATTCCACGTGGTTGCGGTTGAACTGGTGCTCCAGCACATCGACCTCGTGGTCCAGGGTCATATGCAGCCGGGCCTTCAGGTCTTCGGCGGCAATTTGGTCTTTGACCCGGTAGGAGCGGCCATAAAAGCTGCGCTCGCGCCAGCCAGAAAGGTTCAGCACGGTTTCGCGCAGGGTTTTGGAGGGCACAGTGCCGGTATGGACCGAAACCCCGCCCAGCCGGTCTGCCCGGTCGATGACCAGCACCCGGCGTTTGAGCTTGCCGGCCTGGATGGCAGCGGTCCGCCCCGAGGGGCCGGAGCCGATAATCACCAGGTCGTAGTCGAAATCGGTCATCGTTGGGGAGGCGGCAGTGTTCATGGTTTAATCCCGGTACAGGGCTTCGGCGTGGAAGGTGACGTGATCTTCCATGAAGCTGGAGACAAAGAAATAGCTGTGATCATAGCCCGGCTGCAGGCGCAGGGTGGCCTCTTGCCGCTTTTCGGCCAGGGCGGCGGCCAGGGCTTCGGGACGCAACAGGTCGATGAACTGGTCGGTGGTGCCGGTATCAATCAGCACCGGTCCGTCAAACCCTGTGTCCCGCATCATCAATGAGGCATCATGCTTGGCCCAGGTGGTCTCATCCTCCCCCAGATAGGCGGTGAGCTGCTTGCGGCCCCAGTCGGCGCCGGTTGGATTGCAGATCGGTGCAAAGGCCGAGACCGATTTGAACCGGCCCGGCAGGTTCATTGCCAAGGTCAGTGCGCCGTGGCCCCCCATGGAGTGGCCGGTGATGGCCTGGCGGTCCAGGTCGATGGCAAAGTTTTCCGCCAGCAGCGCGGGCAGCTCTTCGGCGATATAGTCCCACATCTGGTAGTGCGCCGCCCAGGGCTCTTGGGTGGCGTTGACGTAAAAGCCCGCGCCCTGGCCCAGGTCATAGGCCGCGTCATCCGCGACCCCTTCCCCACGGGGGCTGGTGTCGGGAAACACGATGGCGATGCCCTGTTCGGCGCACCAGGCCTGGGCGCCGGCCTTGGTCATGGCGTTTTCATGGGTGCAGGTCAGGCCCGAGAGATACCACAGGATTGGCACTGGCCCGTCCTTGGCTTCTTCTGGGAGGAACAGGCCAAAGGTCATGTCGCAGTTGGTGGCAGTGCTTTTGTGGCGGTAGACGCCCTGATTGCCACCAAAGGCTTTGTTTTGCGAAATGGTTTCCATGGAGCCGCTCCTATCTATGGTTGCCCTATCGCTACCTGTCAGGACGGCGCGGGTCCAGTAGAGGCGCGACAGCTGGGCCAGTTAATGCGGCAATCGCGTTACAATAACCTGAATAGTGGGGGCAAAAAGCGGGCGACTACAGCTGCGTGACCCAGGCGATCACCATGGGCACGGTGAAGATGGAGACCAGGGTGGAAATCAAAATGGCCGCCGAGGCCCGGTGTGGTGCCACGCCATAATGCTGTGCCAGCATATAGACGTTGCCCGCCACCGGCAGAGAGGCCGCTGCAATGGCCACCATGGCAGAGTAGCTGTTGACCGGAAACAGGATGATGACGCAAAGCGCGACACAGAGCGGGTGCAGCACCAGTTTGGCAAAGCTGATCCAGACGGCGATCTGCATCCGTTCAGCCGATTTTGACGCCAGCGAGGCACCAATGGCAAACAGCGCTCCGGGGGTGGCAGCCCCACCCAGGATCGACAGAAAATCGTTCATCGGCTCCGGGATCGGGAGCTCAGAGGCGGACCAGGCGAGGCCGGCGCAGATGGCCAAAATCATCGGATTGCGCAGCAGTCCGAGCAGCACCAGCTTGAGTGTTGCCATCCCCAGGCCAGAACCGCGCCCAAGGTTGATCAGGATGACGATCAGTGAGGAAAACACCACCAGATCAACGCTGAGCACCAGCATCATCGGCGCAATGGAGGCCTCACCAAAAAGGATGGCCATCATTGGCAGGCCCAGAAAGCCAACATTGCCGATGGCGGCGCATTGGGCCTCGACGGCGGCGGTGGGCATGTCCAGGCGGCGCAGCAGAGCAACAAGCGTGACCAGCAGATAGACCGCCATAGTGCCTGCCAGGTAGGCCAGAACCAAGTTGGGATCAAAGATCTCGGCAAAGGAGAGATTGGCGGAAAAGCGAAAGATCATCGCCGAGAGCGGGAAGAAAAAGATGAATTTGGTGAGATAGGCGGTGGCCTCTTCGGTGAAGAACCGCGTTCGACCCGCCCAATAGCCGAGGCCGATGATTGCAAAGAAGGGCAGTGTTCTGAAGAAAATATCGGCCATTGCCAGAGTGGTAGCGGCTTTTGGTAAAAAGGCAAGATGGAAAGCTGGGCGTTGTTTGCAAAGGAGCAGGGAAAAGCAAAGGGGGGCTCCCGCCCGTCGTTTGGGCATCCATAATGCCCGCCTCCCGTTGGGCCGGGCGCCGCGCTGCCGCGCGGCGTGGGTGATCCAGCCCTGATCCGCCCCAGGAGGGGCTCGCCTGATTTGAGATTTTCCCGTTTGAGATCTGGACCAAACAAGCGGCCCACTGTGGTGCTTTGGTTCGGGAAAGTGGAGGGACGTCTGGGTTGCAGGCCGGAGTGACAGGTCCGCGGGGCGGAACAGGCTTTGGGCCGTGCGACCGCGCCGCGCGGCAGCGCGGCGCCACCCCCAACGGCCCCAGCCTTCGTCAGAAGGCTGAAGGGTGGGCGGGAGCGCTTGGCCCTGCAGGTCACTTGGGAAGTCCTCGGACTTGGCCTTTTGGACAGGCGCGAAACAAGAGCAAAGAGAATGGTTTTGCGCTACCGTTCTCTCGGTTAGAGTGGTGGTTCCATCCCGCCAGCGCCACGAGGTCAGCCATGAACAAACACGCCAGCATTCTGCGAACCGGACGGAAGTTTGATCAGGTTCTCAAGGGCGCGCGTGAGGTGTTTTTGGCAGATGGGTTTGAAGGCGCCAGCGTTGACGATATTGCACGCGCGGCCGGGGTCTCCAAGGCGACGCTTTACAGCTATTTTCCGGATAAACGTCTGTTGTTCATGGAGGTCGCCCGCAGCGAATGTGCTCGACAGGCGGACGCGCCGATGGATCTGGCGACTTGTTCCAGTACTCCGCGTCAAATTTTGCGAGCTGCAGCTGGGCATATCTTGTCCATCAGCCTGTCTGACTTTGGCCTGCGGATGTTTCGTATCTGCGTGGCTGAGGCTGATCGCTTTCCTGACCTTGGACGCCAGTTTTATGAGAGCGGTCCATTGTTGATTCGCGGCAAAATTCGCGACTATCTTTGCAGTGCCGCGGCTAGGGGCGAATTGCAGGTCGAGGATTTTGACCTCGCTGCCGATCAGTTTGCCGAACTTTGCCGCGCCGATCTTGTGCCGCGTTTTTTGTTCAACATCGACGCGAGCTTTACAGAGGAAGAACGCAGCAGGATTATTGAGGGCGCGGTTGATACCTTTCTCGCCCGCTATGCTGTGGTTTCGACCTAACCGCCGCGGGGGGCTATCTGCGGGGTCATTCCGCCCGATGTCTTGCCAAACGGGTTAATGCGTGATCGCCTGATTGGGCGTCGTGCGATAGGTTTGATGGCAGCTGTGGCAGGCCTGTATCATCGTTGGCAGGCTGCGGCGCAGCCCGTTCACAGAATTGGCGCTGATCTGTTTTGCTGCCTGTCGTGCGACCTCGGCGCGGGCCTCAAAATCCTGCCACTGGGCCCAGATTTCGGGGCGAGCATAGGAATTGGGGTCCATGCGCTGCTTGGCAAAACGTTTGGGGATCCTGCGAGTGTTGTTCATCAGCACCCGCCGCGCGGCCTTGGCCGTCTGGGGGGTGTAGACCCGCCGCCCCGCCATCATTTCGCTGAGGCTGAGGAGCGCTTCTTTTTGTTGACGCATCAAGGCCAGACGGGCCTGAATCTGTTTATCGGTGATCACCGCGCTGCCGGCATATAGATCAGCGCTGAGCAAGCCTAAGCACAGGCCGAGAGCACTGAAAGCGCCGATCATCCGCCGACAGACCCGCTTGGCAAGCGCGGAAAAACGGTGGCGTGTCCCCTTGTGACGGGGGCTGGAACCAGAGGTCATTATATTTCTCCACCAAGAGGGGGCATGGCCAAACAGGGAGCGTTTGACCAAAACGAAAGCTGAGACCAAAAAGCGGGCAGGGTGCCGGGCGCCTGCTGGCTGCTTGCCTGGCCATGGTCGGAGCAGTGTCCACCACTCAGGTTATTTCTGCGTTAAACTGCGCGGCAGCGGCTGGATGCACTGCGATGGGCTTCGGGCTGCCAACAACAGAGCTTGTGCCTATGGGCGCACCCCCTCACGCATTGTTCGCTCTGCAGCGAAGGGAATTCTATGGGCAGGGGGGCCGCAAAGGGCTAGCCTTGGGACATGACAACACCACGCTTTGATATCATTGGCCAGGCCCTGAGCGATGCCAGCCGCACCCGGATGCTGTGTGAGCTGATGGAGGGGCGGTCTTTCACCAACAAGGAACTGGCCTCGGCGGCGGGCATCACCGCCCAGACCGCCACGGCGCATCTGCGCATGTTGCAAAACGCCGGGCTGGTCCTGGCCGAGAAACGCGGGCGCTGCGTGTTTCACCGCCTCGCCAATAGCGAGGTGGCCGGGGTGCTGGAGCAACTGGCGGCCATCGCGCCCAGTTCTCATCTGCATCTGGCCCAGCGGCGCAAGGCGGGCGATATTGCCCCGCTGCGCAGTTGCTATGACCACCTCGCGGGCCCTCTGGCAGTGGCTATCACCGGGCAAGTTCTGGACCGAGGCATGCTGGTCGAGGAAAACGGCGGCTTTCGCGTCTGTGACCACGAGACCTGGCAAAAGCTGGGCGTGCACCTGCCGCAAATGCCTGCATCTGCGCAGGCGCGCCAGCCCTTTGCCCGCCCCTGCATGGATTGGACCGAGCGCAAGCTGCATGTAGCAGGTCCACTGGGAAAACAGATCCTTGCTCATTTCTTTGATCAGGCATGGGTGACGCGCAACAGCCACAAACGCGGGCTGCAGATGACCGGGGTCGGGGCACGGGCGCTGGAGAACATTCTTGGACTACGCTGTGAGGAACTGACCAATGCCTGAGGCCTTTGACACAATCCACTGCGACCGCTTTACCATCGAACAGGGCACACGGGTGCTGGTTCAGGTGCCACAGGAGGCCGCCGGGCGGGTTTTGCAGGCGGTGCTGTCTCAGGAGCCATTGCACTGGGGGGACTATGATCAAGTGGCCTATACCACCCGCGCCGGGGTGCAGCAGTTTCGCACCCTGCCACAGGCCCGCAACCGGGCCACGGATCAGGCCGTCGCGGTGGCCTGTGTTGAGCTGCAGATCTTTGTGCCCAAGCAGGGGCAAGCGTTGGAGCCGCTGCTCTGTGCCATTTACCACGCCCATCCCTATGAAGAACCGGTGATCCAGCTGATTGCGGCCGCGCGCAGCCTGCATCGGCGCGGCCAGGATGAGGCAAACCCAAACCGGTTTTGGAACCAGGAGACCGCCGATTGGGTGCCGGAGGCGCATCGCTGAGGCAGGGCCTGCCTAGGCTGAGGCCGGGCAGGTGCAAAACACCTTGATTAATCTCGTCGTTGCGGCGAGTCTCAGGATATGACTATGGATCCCATTCCGCCCAAGTCGGGCGTGCCTATCCCGCAGCAAGTGGCCTTTGACCGACGTGAAATGTCGGTGATCATGTCGCTCTATGGCCGCATGGTGGCCGCCGGAGAGTGGCGTGATTACGGGATTTCCTGCCTGCGGGAGCTTGCGGTGTTTTCAGTGTTTCGCCGCACCGCTGAAAATCCGCTGTACCGGATCGAAAAACACCCCAAACTGCGCAATCGCCAGGGGCTCTATGCGGTGGTGGGGATGGATGGCCAGATCCTGAAACGCGGCAGCGACCTGAAGGCGGTGCTGCGGGTGCTGGAACGCAAACTCATCCGGGCGGTGAAATAGCCTCGGCTCCGGTGTGGCTCAGCCGATCTGCGGCAATCTCCGGTGTGCCGTTACTGGGCCGTCGCCCTGGTCGGCAATGCGGGCAATCGCCTGTTGCAACGGTTCCAGCGCCACAGCCATGGCATGGACATTGGCATGTAGCAGGGTGTCGGGGTCTTGGACCCAGGCAACATGGCCTTTCCAGAACAACAGATCTCCAGGCTGATAGGCGCTGCCGGGGGGCAAAAGTGTTCCCAATTGGCGCTCTTGTGGGCCGCTGTCGCCGGGGCAGGCAATGCCACAGGCGAGGCAGGCCAGTTGCACCAGCCCTGAGCAATCAATGCCAAAGCGGCTGTTGCCGCCCCAAAGATAGGGGGTGCCAAGAAAGCCCATGGCCACAGACAGCGGATCGTGCAGCTGCTGCTCCATGGGGGTAAGATGCACCCTTGGGATATAGCCCTGATCGGTTGCTGCAAATCTGCCCTCAAAGCCTGAGACCAGGACCTGACTGCCAAAGCTGAGCGCGGCCAGGTCGGGGGATTTGAAATCGGCAGCGCTATAGGCGTGGCTGGCTGGAGCGCTGATCCAATGGCTGTTGGTTTGCGCCGGGGCCAGGGCCGTATCGGGCAGATAGCCGTGGTAGCCATCCTTGGTGGCGCGAATATGGGCCCAACCCTGATTCTGATCCAGGATCTCTACCGCGTCACCACACAAAAGCTGCCGGTCGCGCGGCCCGTCGGGGGCGCGCAACAGGTCAACAACAGGCAGGGCAATACGTGCACATTCTGAGCCACTCTCTGACATGGTGCTTACAATCCCAGCAGGTCGGGCAGTGCGGCAAACAGTGCCCGGCAGCCCTGGCCGGTGCCGCCCTTGGGCCGGGCCGGCGCGGCACTGGGGGTCCAGCCGTAGATGTCAAAATGCATATAGCGGCTTTCGCCGACAAAGCGGCGCAGGAACAGGGCGGCGGTGATTGAGCCGGCAAATCCGCCCGCAGGTGCATTGTCGAGATCGGCAATACCGGGTTCGATCATGCTCTCATAGGGGGCGTGAAAGGGCATCCGCCAGACCGGGTCCGCCTGCGGGGCTGCCTGGGTCGCCAGCGCGGCGGCATCCGCGTCGTGATCTGTGTAAAACGGGGCCAGATCCGGGCCAACCGCCACCCGTGCAGCCCCGGTCAGGGTGGCCATCGAGATCACCAGATCAGGTTCGCCCTCATCCGCCAGGGTCAGGGCATCGGCCAGCACCAGGCGGCCCTCGGCATCGGTGTTGTTGATCTCAACCGTCAGCCCCTTGCGCGAGGGCAGCACATCACCGGGGCGGAAAGCATTGCCAGAGACGGCGTTCTCTACTGCGGGGATCAGCACCCGTAGCTGAATTGGCAGCCCGGCTGCCATGATCATCCGCGCCAGACCCAGAACATTTGCAGCCCCGCCCATGTCCTTTTTCATCAACCCCATGCTGGCGCCGGGTTTCAGGTTCAGCCCGCCGGTGTCAAAGCAGACGCCCTTGCCCACCAGGGTCAGCTTTGGCCCGGAACTGCCCCAATGCAGGTCAATCAGCCGTGGAGCCTGATCTGCGGCGCGGCCAACCGTATGGATCAGCGGCAGATTCGCCTCCAGCAGATCGGCGCCGGTGATCACCCCGACGGAGGCGTCAAACTCAGCCGCCAGGGCCTCAACTGCGGCCTCCAATTCGGCAGGCCCCATGTCGGCGGCGGGGGTGTTGATCAGGTCCCGTGTCAGCCATTCGGCAGCGGCCAGCGATTCGATCGCGGCGGCATCAACCGTCGCCGGGGCAATCAGGCTTGCCGCCATCGGTGTGGTGCTTTTGTAGCGGCTAAAACGGTATTGGCTCAGCAGCCAGCCAAGGCATTCCGTCGACAGCGTCTCGGTGTCCAGCTGGGCCAGGCCCGGTGTCTCGGTCTGTAGCTGATAGCAGCCTGCAGGCAGTTTTTCTGCGGCGGCGGCCAGGGTAAAGCGTTGGCGCCTGCGCTGCGTGGCTGTGCCATAGCCCGCCAGGGCAAAGGGCGCAGCACCATCGATTCCCGGAACCAACAGCGCCTGACCGCAGCCTGCGGTAAAGCCATTGGTCGTGACCCAGTCCTGGAGTGACGCGGGCTGATTCTGTAGCCAGGCTTGCAGCTGATCCTGCTCCATCAGAGAGAGAGAAACAGCAGTGTCAGAGACTGGTGCAAAGCAAGGGGCCATAAAGGATACTCCGGTTGGGCGTCAGGTGCGGTCAGAGTATATGCCTGCCCGCTGCCTGCAAGTGCCGCCTGTCATTTGTTGCCAGAGTTTTAGGTGTTGCCAGAGTTTTGGTGCTGCAAGCGTTTTGGGGAAATCTGCGCGGCGATACACAGCCCTGGCGCATGCCACAATAACGGACCCTCAAACAGGCCAAGGCCGCCGGAGACCATTTAGGTCTCCAGGGCGGCCTGGCATGTAGGCATTTTACACTACAGTTCTAGTGGTCTGTCTTCCTGTTGGGTCAAGCCGTTCAGAAAGTGCGTTTGGTCTTGGCGTTTGATCTAGGCGTTCAAACGGTAATGTCTTGCTGATCCCAGACAGCTGTCAGGGAGCGCTCGCCGACCCGAAGGAGCCGGAACAGGATCGCGGCCACGGCGGGTGCGTCCTCGTTATCAATTGCCGCGGTGACATCGCGGGCAATGGACGCCATGGCGCTCATCCCGATCTGTTCCGCTATTGCGATCAAGGATCGCGCGTTTTTGCGCAGATCAACCATGTTGTTCTGACGCCAAAGTCGTTCGCAATGCGTCAGGCGCACAGCCAGTTCCTCGATGGCGCGACAAACGACATCTTCGGCTCCGGCTTCGCCCAGTTGCGCGTACAGCTCGCCCAGTTTGTCTGGATCAAGATGCACGTTCTCTGCTTGCATGACAGTGAGTATATTAGCCACCACATTCACCCTAAATTTATTGTACCCCCACGGCACGAGGCCAATTTGCCTGCCAGTGGTTGTCAAAAGGTTTCCACCGGACTGTTCAAATCCCTCGAATTTGCTATCAATTTAGGATATTAGCGCCGCGAACACTCACAAGAGGATGCTCTCAATGGAATTTGCCAAACCTCTACCCAGCTATCTGGTCACCCGCTATCACGGCTGGAAGGCCACCTCCTATGCGGAGAACCAGGGGTGGTATCGCCGGCTCGCGACCGAAGGACAGCGGCCTCGGGCGATGGTGATTTCCTGTTGTGACAGCCGGGTCCATGTGACCTCGATCTTTGGCGCCGATCAGGGGGAGTTCTTTATCCACCGCAATATTGCCAATCTGGTCCCGCCCTATGCGCCCGATGGCGATTACCACGGCACCAGTGCGACGGTGGAATATGCTGTAACCGTGCTGAAAGTCTCGCATCTTATCGTTCTGGGCCATTCGCAATGTGGCGGCGTACAGGGCTGTATTGATATGTGCAAAGGCCATGCGCCAACCCTGGAAGCCAAGGACAGCTTTGTCGGGCGTTGGATGGATATCCTTAAGCCCAAGTTCGATCTGGTTGCCGAAATCGAGGACGACGACCACCAGGCGCGCCAGTTTGAACGTCAGGCGGTTGTGGCATCGCTGGAAAATCTGATGACCTTTCCCTTTATCTCGGAGGCCGTCAAAGGCGACAGTCTCAGCCTGCATGGGTTGTGGACCGACATCGGAGAAGGCGGGTTGGAATGCTACGATCCCAAGGCGGGTCTGTTTCAGAAAGTCTGATTGCAAGCCTGGCCCCCCAAAGCTCGTCTTTGGGGGGATGCGTCAGGAGCTGATACTCCGGCTCATTCTCTTTGAATTTTACCCATATTGCTGGCGGCGCGGGTGTATCCCCCTGCGGCGCCATCGACAAAATGGACGTGATCATCGCTGCTTGCGGAGGGCACGATACAGGTGAGTCGGGCCTCATCCTGCGCATGCAGGCCAAACCGGATATGCCCGGCGGTCTGGGCCTTCTGCAGGATAGCCGTGATCTCGCTTTGCAGATCTGGGGTGCAATCAATGGTCATTTTGAGCCCGTCGTCGAACTTTCGATAGTCGGCATTGTCGCTCATCACCGCAAGGTAGTGGGTTGGATCAAACTGGCCCATGGGCTTTTTGTGGCGGAACAACCAGCTCGTCAGCATGGTGCCGACCATCAGACTAAGCCACTTGCGCAGCACTGATCCGCTGCCATGGGTCAGTTTGGCTTCCAGACCGAGCCCCCGTGGCAGCAGGGCGATCCCCGGTCCTTCGGCGGCGACCGGATGGCCGCCCCGCGCCAAAGCCGCTGTCCGGGTCAGGATCTCTGCCGCCACCCTGGAAAACTGCGCCGCTGTCGCCTTTGGCCCTGGCACCATCACCAGCGACAGGATTAGCCCATTGCGTGCGGGAATCGTGTTCCAGCGGCAGGACAAGCCGGTCAGATCTGGTGGTGTCTCGTCTGTGTTTTCGGGGATGACGCAATGGCCCTGCTTCATCTGATCTTCGGCCCAGGCGAGGCCGCCGCCTGAAAACATTGCGTAGTCGGCATTGTCCGAGACCGCATGGCGGGCCACGGTGACATCCAGCCCCTGCGCCCGCACCTCGTGCACGGGGATCATCGCCACCCGCAGGGCAATGCCAAACTCCTGTTTCACCCAGCGGCGCAGACGGGCCAGAGTGCGCCGTGCCGTCATGGCCTGCGCGGCGGAGACCGCAAACGAGGTCCCATCGCCGCCAAAGACATAGGGAAAGGCGGCGCCGTCGAGCGCGTTCTGCATGGCTGCAATCACCGAGGCCCCAACCATGTTGACGGTCTTGTACTTCCCGGCGGCAATCAGCCCGGTGGAATCGACGATATCGCTGCAGCAGATCACCCAGTCATCCGGAAGCGGGGTAAAGGCTGCTGGCTTTGTCAGGCTGGAAAAATGCCTCTGCCGGGGCAGAGATTCGTAAAATTTGGCGATATGCATCATCCGTCTCAATCTCTGCTGTCTGGTATCAAAACAATTGTACCCAGGCTGCAAACATGCAAGCTCGCGTCGCGAACATGTGACAACAAATGCTCAATGGACGCGCAAAGCAAGAGATCTACCCAAAGGGAGCGTTCAAGATGCAGGCTGGATTGATCATGTTGTGCCTGGCCTATGTGCTGAGCCAGTTTTTCCGCGCCTTTCTCGGGGTTCTGACCACGGTGCTGGGGCAGGATATTGGCGCCACGCCCAGTGATCTCGCGGATGCGTCTGGTATGTGGTTTTTGTCCTTTGCGGCGATGCAGCTGCCGGTGGGCTGGGCGCTGGACCATCTGGGACCACGCCGGACCTCTGCCTGGCTGTTGTTTCTGGGCGGCTCTGGCGGCGCGGCGGTCTTTGCACTGGCGACATCGCCTTTTCACGTCAGCATGGCGATGTTCTTTATCGGCATCGGCTGTTCGCCGGTTCTGATGGCGTCATATTACATCTTTGCGCGCCAATACCCGGCGGCCCGCTTTGCCACTTTGGCGGCCCTGATGCTGGGCATGGGGTCGGTGGGCAATCTGGTGGCCTCTTACCCGACGGCCTTTGCGGTGGAGCACCTTGGCTGGCGGGCGACGCTCTGGACCCTGGCGCTGGCCTCGTGGTTGGTGGCTGCGGGTATTTTCCTGACGGTGCAGGATCCAGCCAAACCTGAGGGCGGCCAGAAAGGATCGGTGCTGGAGCTGCTGAAGATGCCGGTGCTCTGGGCGATTTTCCCTTTGATGTTTGTCTGCTATGCGCCCTCTGGCGCGCTGCGGGGACTGTGGATCGGCCCCTACTTAACCGATGTCTACGGTCTGAGCACCGGCGAGGTCGGGCTGGCGGCGCTGGTCATGGGCGTGGCCATGGTGGCGGGTACCTTTGCCTATGGGCCGCTGGACCGGATCTTTGGCAGCCGCAAATGGGTGATCTTTACCGGCAACGCCCTGGGTGTGTTGGCAATGGTCGCCCTGATGTCCGTGACTGGCGCGCCGATCTGGATGCCCATCGTGGTGATGGCCTTTGTGGGCTTTGTGGGCGGCTCTTTCCCAGTGATCATTGCCCATGGCCGCGCCTTTGTGCCGCCGCATCTGGTGGGGCGGGGCGTGACGCTGCTCAACTTCTTTGGCATCGGCGGCGTTGGAATCATGCAGTTTGCCTCCGGCAGGCTGCATTCGAACATGGCCGGAGCGGCCCCGGCAGCGCCCTATCTGGCGATTTTTGGCTTCTTTGCGCTGTCTCTGGCGGTGGGATGTGTGATTTATCTGTTCAGCCGCGACCGGCTGGACTGACCAAGCCCTTTAAATGCAGGGCAATTGCCTATATGAGACCCCAGCCGGCCATGAGGTCGGATGATACTGGAGAAACAAAATGGGTTATCGCGTCGTCGTCGTTGGCGCCACAGGCAATGTGGGCCACGAAATGTTGAACATCCTGGCAGAGCGCCAGTTTCCTGCGGATGAGGTTGCCGTTCTGGCCAGCCGTAAATCGCTGGGAACCGAGGTGACGTTCGGCGAGAAGACGTTGAAGACCCAGGATCTCGACACCTTTGATTTCACTGGCTGGGACATGGCGCTGTTTGCCGTTGGCTCTGATGCGACCAAGATCTACGCCCCCAAGGCCGCCAAGGCGGGCTGTGTGGTCATCGACAATTCGTCGCTCTACCGCTACGACCCCGATGTGCCGCTGATCGTGCCCGAGGTGAACCCCGAGGCCGTGCATGGCTATGCCAAGAAGAACATCATCGCCAACCCCAACTGCTCGACCGCGCAGATGGTTGTGGCGCTGAAGCCTTTGCATGACCGTGCCAAGATCAAACGCGTCGTGGTGTCGACCTATCAGTCTGTGTCAGGATCGGGCAAAGAGGCGATCGACGAGCTGTGGGAGCAGACCAAGGCGATTTACAACCCGACCAAAGAAGTACCGCCAAAGGTCTACCCCAAGCAGATTGCCTTCAATGTGATTCCACATATTGACGTCTTTCTTGACGACGGTTCCACCAAGGAAGAGTGGAAAATGGTCGCTGAAACCAAGAAGATCATCGACACCTCGATCAAGGTCACAGCCACTTGTGTGCGAGTCCCTGTCTTTGTTGGCCACTCTGAATCGATCAATATTGAAACAGAAGACTTCCTCGACGAAGACGAGGCCCGCGACATCCTGCGCGAGGCACCTGGCATCATGGTGATTGATAAGCGCGAAGACGGCGGCTATGTGACCCCGGTTGAATGCGTTGGTGATTTTGCCACGTTTATCAGCCGCATACGCCAGGATTCCACCATTGATAACGGCCTGAACTTCTGGTGTGTCAGCGATAACCTGCGCAAAGGCGCCGCCCTGAACGCGGTGCAGATTGCCGAACTTCTGGGCCGGGAAGTGCTCAAAAAAGGCTAAAGCTTTTTGCACTTTAGGTTAGGGGGGCTGCTTCGCAAGAGGCGGCCCTTAATCTTTTGCAGGGCTGCCCAAATCTGGCCACATAACGCAATATCCTGAGGGTGGGATATGAAAACGGGGTTTGAGCCATGTACTCGAAAGATTTTGAACGCGAAACACAGACAACCGGCGACGCAGCCATGCAACAGACGGCCTGGTCAAGTGCCAGTGATCAGGACCGTATGGATACCGAAATGGCCATCCAGTTGCGGATCATGCTGACGCCACATTTCCAAGAGGCCAAAACCTGGTCAGAGCTGCGCTCGGGGCTGCAGGGCAAGGGCTTTTACATGAAACGTGCCAAGGGCCACATGCATCTTTATGACGCGCAGAGCCATGTCAAAATCTGCACCTGTGCCTTCTTGGGCTTTCCTGCCGCAGATCTGGAACAGCGGTTCAAACGGGTGCGTCCGGTGCGCAAGGCGCCAACCCGCATGATGGCAGCTGCCCCTGTGGCGCAGCACTGATCTGATCCAGGGACTATGCTCTTCCCATTGGCGCTGCCCGCGTGCAGTCTGCGTCGCGCAGCCAATGAGGTTCAAAACGGTGCCAGAACGGCGCCGTTTTTGCTTTCTTGATGTGGCGAAGCTTCGGCAAATTTGCGCCAGATCGCAACTGCTTGGCAACTTCTGCTTTTAGCTGCGCCTTGATACTCTACTGTCAGGACTATTGAGCGGGTCGACTGCTGTTTCACTCAGGGGCGGTGGGACAGGGCCTGCACTCCAAACCTGATTGTGAGATATTCATGCGTTTTTCCCTCTCCTTGCTGTCGTTGCTGGCCAGTTCGATCGCCAGCCTTGCCTGGGCCGATGACATTACCGTCAACAGCCAGGTGACCGAGGTCACGGTCTACCCAGAGGTGGCTGCGATCACCCGCCGTGCGGAGTTTGACCTGCCAATCGGCCAACATCGTCTGATCCTGAGCAATATTCCCTATTCGGCGGATCTGGAGACGCTGCAACTGGATCTGACCGGGGCGCGACAGACTGCGCTGTTGTTCCGTGAGGATGGCGCGCCGCCACGACGGGCTGACGATCCAGAGGTTCTGGCGGCTGAGGCGGTGATCAAAGAGGTTGAGGCCCGTATTCAGGCGGTTCGCGATGAGGCAAGCCGGGCCGAGAGCGACGCGGCGGCGGCGCAAACGGCGATTGGTTTTTTGCAGCAGCTGGGCAGCAATGAGGGCCTGGCAGAGGCTGGCGCGGAGGCCCTGCGCGATATCACCCGGATGATCGCGACGGAGGCCGGTGCCGCAGGCAAGCAGGCGTTGGAGGCCCAGATCCGCGCCCGCGCCATCGAGGATCAGCTGGAGGACCTTGCAGAGGAGCTGAAAGATGCTGAACAGGCCCTGGCAGCCGTCGCGGTTCAGGATGCAAATCGGTTCTATCTGGTGGTTGCGGTGGATGTGACCCAAGCCGGACCCGGCGCGCTGGAGCTGAACTATTTCACCAGTGGATACGCGTCCTCGCAGCCAAGCTATGAGTGGCATTTGACCACGGGGGAGACCCCTGAGCTGGAACTGAAGCGCGGCTTTGACGTCTGGCAAGCAACCGGCGAGAACTGGAACGGCGTTGATCTGACGATATCAACCCTGCAACCGGGGGAGCGCGGGACACCTTCCCAGATTAACGCCCTACAACGGTGGCTGCAGGACCCGCGCCCGGAACCAAAAATGCGCAGTCAGGATTTTAGTGACTCAGTTGCGTCTTCAAGCGTAGGCAATTTGAGTGAACCAATCATCGAACCCATAGTCATGGAAGAGGCGTCTGGCGGTGTGCACTGGGGGGCGGATACCAGCGGACCCGGGGCCAGCTATCATTTTTCCCATCCTGTCTCCATTGCCTCAGGCCCGGATCTTCTGAAGCTTGAGATGGACAGTCTGACCACAGAAGCCGAGGTACTGGCAGTTGCGGTACCGATGCGGGATGAAACCGCCTATCGGGTGGCGAAGTTTACCAATGATTTTGACGGTGACTTGCTGGGAAGTGCTCGGGTGCCGATGTTTGTGGATGGTAAACTGGTGACCTTTTCGAAGTTCGAAAGACTGGCCGTTGGGCAAGAGGCTGAACTGGGCTTTGGCGCCCTGCACGGGCTGCGCCTGACAC
Organism: Pseudophaeobacter sp. TrK17; assembly: GCF_042192375.1. NCBI lineage: Bacteria > Pseudomonadati > Pseudomonadota > Alphaproteobacteria > Rhodobacterales > Roseobacteraceae > Pseudophaeobacter > Pseudophaeobacter sp. TrK17. Next base: position 3,841,190 of record NZ_CP071700.1, on the reverse strand, counting down.
GGGATGTATTACAAAAAAGCGAAGGTGAGCGTGGGATGATCTCGCGCAGTAACCAGCAGCAGGAAGTGGTCGAGATTTCTGTGGAGAACCTGACAGGGGAGACCTGGCCGCTGCGCCTGGTGGACCGGGTGCCCTATAGCGAGCAGGAAGAGCTGGAAATCAGCTGGAGTGCCGCGCCCAGTGTCAGCGAGGAGAATGTCGACAAACAGCGCGGTATTCTGGCCTGGGAGTTTGATCTGGCTCCGGGAGCGGACCGGCTGATCCGTCTGGAAACCACCTTGAGCTGGCCTGAGGGTAAACTGCTGCGCTGAGCCTGAGTTTGGCCAGGCCATATACCTCCATCAGGCCTTGCGCATAAAGGGGGGCTCCCGCCCGGAACGGGAATGGATCAAAGATCCACCCGTTCCCGTTGGGCCCAGCACCGCTGCCGCGGTGCTGGTTTTTTGAGGGGGCACCGCTGGCGCGGTGCAAAAAAGAAAGTCTGCTGAGAAGGCCCTCAGGGGCAGGTCTGCCCTGAGGCGCCTGTTCTAAGTTTGTGAAAGGGCTGCGCGTCAAGGGTGAACCGCGCTGGCGCGCGGCCGCTTACAGCGGCCCTTGACCCGCGAAACACAGCGACCCGTAGGTGGCCGTTCGTAAGGTGCCAGGGGCCGGGCTAGCGGTTTTCGCGCAGCCGCCCCACAACGCCGGTTGGGAAGAAGTAGACGCTGAGGATAAACAGCACACCCAGCCAGAGCAGCCAACGGTCGGCGCTGAGCAGTTCCGGCAGCAGCGGCAGTCCCTCGACCAGATGAGAGGCGGCGCCCATCAGGTTTTGCAGGTAGTTCTGCGCCAGCACAAACAGAGTGGCGCCGATCATCGCACCATAGAGCGTGCCCATGCCGCCGATGACCACCATCAGGAGGATATCAATCATCAGCTCCATCGACAGCACGGTGTCGGGGCCCACATAGCGCAGCCAGACCGCATAAAGAGAGCCCGCCAGTGCGGCAATTGCCGCTGAGAGGCAGGTGGCTGCAACCCGGTAGTAGACCACCCGGTAGCCAATGGATTCGGCGCGAAAGTCGTTTTCGCGGATTGCCTGCAGTACCCGGCCAAAGGGTGAGTTCACCACCCGCAGCAGCGCCAGAAACAGCAGGGTGGCGCCAATGAAAACAAAGTAGTAGGCGAGCAGTTTGCCGTTCAGTTTGACGCCAAAGAGAGTGCCGCCAAAGGTGTCTTTGCCAAATTTGAAGGCGGGGCCAAGTTCGCGCGGGGTTTTGAAGGTGAGGCCATCCTCGCCGCCCGTCAGGCCCGAGAGCTGGCTGACCAGCACCGCCACCGCCGAGGCCACCGCGAGGGTGATCATGGCAAAGAAAATGGCCCTGACGCGGAGCGAAAACAGCCCGATCAGCAGCGCCAGAGCCGCTGCCAGACCTGCGCCTGCCAGGGCGCCGATGGCGATGGCATCAAAGCCGCGCCCCATATGGGCAGAAGTCAGGGCAACGCCGTAAGCACCGATGCCAAAGAACATGGTATGGGCAAAACTGACGATACCGCCATAGCCCAGCAGCAGATCATAGCTGGCCACCAGCACGATAAAGATGCAGATCCGCGCCGCGGTATCAACGGTGCGCACGCCGGGAAACAAGAAGGGGGCCAGCGCCAGGCAGAACAGAATGCCGCCAAGGATCAGCGCCAGCGGCAGGGAACGCGGCATATCGCCAGAGAGAAGAGAGCGGATCATTTTGCTTTTACCACCGGAATCATACCCATAGGGCGCCACATCAGAATGGTGACCATCAGGGCAATATTGGAAATGAGGGCGGCTTTGGGCTCGATAAAGGCGATGTAGTTCTGCATCAGCCCCACCAGGAGCGCGCCGATGAAGCAGCCCTCAACCGAGCCAAGCCCGCCGATGATCACCACGATAAAGATCAGGATCATCGCGTGATTGCCCATATGGGCGGTGATCACCTCTTGGTAGAGCGCCCACATGACGCCCCCGAGCCCTGCAAGGGCAGAGCCGGCAATAAAGACACCGACAAAGACCAGCTTGAGCCGGTAGCCAAGCGCCTGCACCATTTCACCGTTTTCGACACCGGCGCGCACGATCAGGCCAATTTTGGTGCGGCGCAGCACCCAGCGCATGGTGGCAAAGACCGCCAGCCCCACGGCCACCGCCACCAGCCGGTATTTTTCGATTGCGGCGCCGGCAAAGGTCACGGCACCTTTCAGGGCTTCGGGGCGGTTGAAATAGATCTCTTCCGGACCCCAAAGCACGATGATCAGCTGTTCCACCACGATGAGCCCGCCCATGGTAACCAGGATCTGTTTCAGGTGATGGCCATAAACGGGGGCGACAATGACCTTTTCAAAGGCATACCCCATGGCGCCAGTGGCCAGCATGGCGCCGATGACAGCCAGCAGCACCGCGCCGAGGTTGAGCATCAGCGAGGGGGCTTCGGTCAGGTGGCCCAGCCCCATCAGCACGGTGATGCCGACAAAGGCGCCGACAGAGACAAAGGCACCATGGCCAAAGTTGATCACATCCATCAGGCCAAAGACCAGCGTCAGTCCCGAGGCCATGATGAAGATCATCATGCCCATGGCGAGGCCGGAAACCGTGAGGGTCAGCCAACTGGCTGGATTCAGGATCGCGAGAAATCCGGCGATGGCCAGCAGCGGCACCAGCAGGACGGGCATATAGGGGCCGATGCGCTCAGACAGGGTGGCCTGGGCCATGGTGGGCGCATGTTCGGGGGCGGCACTCATATCAGAGCCTCCATCAGTTTATAGGGCGCGGGGGCGGAGTATCCAGCCGGGAACGGGCTGGGGGAGAAGCTTTGGAACCGGGACATTCAGTGGGTCTCCATGCTGAGGCCCATCAGCCGTTCCTGCAGGGCAGCATCGCGGCCAAGGTCCGCCATGTCACCGGACCAGATCATGCGGCCATCATCCATCACGTTGGCGCTGTCGCCGAGGGCTTTGGCGACGGCAAAATTCTGCTCCACCAATAACACTGAAGCACCCTGATCTTTGAGATCTTTCAGAGCCTTGGCCATGGTCGAGATGATTGCAGGGGCCAGGCCTTTGGTGGGCTCATCAATCAGGTAGAGCTTACGTTCTTCGATCATCGCGCGGGCAATCGACAGCATCTGTTTTTGCCCACCCGACAGGGTGCCGGCATCGGATTTCCAGAATGTTTTCAGCGGCGGGAAGGCGGTGAAGATCCAGTCGAGCCGGGCCGAGTTGATCGGGCCGCTGACCGCGGCGAGGGTCATGTTTTCCTCAACCGTGAGATCGGCAAAGATGCCCATGTCTTCGGGCACAAATCCGATACCAAGACGGGCTATGGCCGGGGTGGGCAGCTTGGTGATGTCGGTGCCGTCAAACAGGATGCGGCCCTGATGGGCGCGCCAGTGGCCGATGATGCTGCGCAATGTGGTGGTTTTGCCAACACCGTTGCGCCCCAACAGCATAGTGACACCGCCACGGGGCACCGCCAGATCGACGCCCTGTAGAATATGGTACTGAGCGATATTGGTATAGACGCCCTCCAGCGTCAGGATGGCATCAGACATCTGCGAGAATTCCTTCGAGACCACGGCCCATATAGGCTTCTTGTACCACATCCGAGGCCATGACCTCAGCCGGGGGGCCATCTGCGGCAAGGGCACCATTGTGCAACACGATAATGCGATCCGCGAGGCTGCGGATCACGTCCATCTTGTGTTCGACCAGCAGAATGCTGCGGTCTTTTTGCTGTTTCAGCTCGGCAATCAGATCCAGAACCACCGGGGCCTCGTCGACGCTCATGCCGGCGGTGGGTTCGTCAAACATATAGACATCCGGGTCCTGAGCGATCAGCAAGGCGACCTCCAGTTTGCGCTGGTTGCCATGGGACAGCTCCGACACCACCTGATCCCGTTGATCCAGCAGATGCACCTGGGCGAGGATCTCTTCGGCCTGATCCGTCAGGTCCTGGTGACGCGACACCATGGACCACAGGTTAAAACCGCGCCCCAGTTTTGCCTGCACCACCAACCGCAGGTTTTCCAGCACGCTCAGCCCTGGAAACAGATTGGTCAGCTGAAAGGCGCGGCCAATGCCGGCCTTGGTACGGGCAGAGACCGAGGCGCGGGTGATGTCGCGACCGCGCAGTGACACCTGACCGGCGGAGGCCGGGATCTGGCCCGATATCAGGTTGAAATAGGTGGTTTTTCCGGCGCCATTGGGGCCGACAATCGCGGTGAGCTCACCGGCGTTAAACGCGCAGCTGACGGCATCAACAGCCACATGGCCACCAAAGCGGACGGTCAGGTCACGGGTCTTCAGAATGGGTTGGGTCATTTTGATCTCGGAGTGTTCTCTGCAGGCACGTGCCGCGCAACTGGCTGCGCGCCCGGTCTGAGAAAAGGGGCAGACTGGGGCCGCGCGGCCCGCTGCTGAAAAACCATGGCCCAAAGATGAGATCCCTGGGCCATGGAGATTGACTGTTTACAGGCTTACTGGTTGCGGATCGGGATTGGCATCTCGTCGATCGGCAGTTCGCGCACCAGTTCTGGCACCGCCCATTCCACACCGTCCTGCACGGTCAGTTTGAAATGGTACATGGTCTGCAGTGCCTGGTGATCCTCCGCCCGGAATCGCATGGTGCCTTTGGGGGTTTCCCATTCCATGCCTTCCATCGTGGTGATCAGCTCCTCGGTATCGGTGGAGCCCGCCTTGCGGATCGCCTCAACTGCGGCGATGCCTGCGGCCATGCCCCCGGCAGTGAAGAAATCAGGCGGCCCATCAAAACGCTCAAAATGGGTTTTGACCAGCCAGTCGTTTACCTCATTGTCGGGCAGCTCGTAGTAGTAATAGGTGCCGCCTTCCATGCCTTCATAGTCTTTGAAACCTTTCAGCGCGGCGAGGATATTGCCAACCCCGGCAAATTCGATGCCAAAGCGGCCCGGATCCATGGCGTTGATCTTTCCCAGCGGGTTGCCACCCCCGGCCCAGATCACAAACAGCTTTTTGGGGCCGTCCAGGTCTTTCATGGCGTTAAAAATGCGCTCACCCGCGGCGGTAAAGTCGGTGGTGTCGGTGGGGGCGTATTCTTCGTGGACCAGTTCGATGCCCTGGGTGGCCAGGGCCTCGCGGAAGGCGGCGACCCCGTCGCGGCCAAAGGCATAGTCCTGCGCCAGAGTGGCGATCTTGACGTTGTCAGCCGCCAGCGCGATGGCGCTGGACACCGCGTCCTGCGATGAATTGCGCGAGGTGCGGAAGATATAGCGGTTCCAGTTGGCGCCGGTGATGCTGTCGGCCACGGCGGGCTCAACAATCAGGATCTTTTCGTATTCTTCGGCAACCGGCAGCATTGCCAGGGCCACGCCCGAGCTGACCGGACCAATGGCGAGATCAACTTCGTCGTCGCCATAAGCCTCTTCCAGCAGGGCCTTGCCGTTCTCTGGTTTCAGCTGGGTGTCTTTTTCGATCACCACGATTGGCTCACCATTGATCTCCATGGTGCCGCCGGTGGCATATTCCAGCCCCAGCATCAGCCCGTCGTGGCTTTGTTTGGCATAAGCCTCAAACGGGCCGGTCTTGCCATAGATATGGGCAATCTTGATATCTGCAGTGGCGGCCGAAGCCAGTGCCAGTGCAGAGACCATTCCTGCTAGCAAAGTGCGTGTCATGTCGTTCCTCCCTGAGGGCGCGCCAATGTGTAGGGCTGGCGCAGTCTCGCTCCTGTGCCTTCAGGCTAACGGCGGCCTCGCATTTTGGTCAATTGCAGGGAAATACGTATGTCGCCTCTCTCCCGCACCGCAGGCTTACTGTGCCTCTCCCCCGGCTGCAAGCGACAGCCAGAGGAGCCAGGCGAGGAGCGCAGGCGCGTTAGAGCGTTGCGGCGATTTCGGTGATGACACCGTGGGCCATCATCACGTCGGCCTGGGTGGTTTCAAACTGACCGGCCTGAAAGCGGATCACCAGATCGCCATCCACCCGCGTCTGAGTGAGGTAAATCCGCCCGTCATCATTGATTGCATTGACCAATTTCAGGTTCAACTCATCCAGATCGGAGGCGCCTTTGGGGGCATAACGAAAGGTCCAGAGCGACCACATCGGCGGGGTGACGATCTCAAAATCCGGTGTCGCTGCCAGCTTGTCATGCAGGGCTTCGGACCAGGTGATGTGGTTGCGCAGGCGCTGCCGCAGGCCCTCCAGCCCATAGGTGCGGATCAGGAACCAGATCTTGAGCGCGCGGAAACGCCGCCCCAGCGGCACCGACCATTCCGAGTAATTGATGATACCGTCTTTGCCGTGGGTTTTCAGATACTCGGGGCTGATCGCCAGAGTCTGCACCAGATCGTCGGGGTTTTTCAAAAAATGCGCCGAGCAATCAAACTGCACGCCCAGCCATTTATGCGGGTTAAAGACAATACTGTCGGCGCGCTCGACCCCGGGCCAGTAATGGCGGTATTCGGGGCAGATCATCGCCGATCCCGCCCAGGCGGCGTCGATATGGCTGTAGAGCCCGTAGTCTTCGGCGATTTGCAGGCACTCATCCACTGGGTCCGTGGCGCCGGTGCCGGTGCCGCCAACACAGAGGATCAGCCCGGCAGGCTGCATCCCGGCGGCGATGTCGGCCTCAATCGCTTGACGCAGGGCGGCAGGGTCCATGCCGCGCCAGTCGCCTTTGATCGGCACGCGCACCAGGTTTTGCTGGCCAATACCGGCCACCCAGATGGCGCGATCCACTGATGTATGCACTTCGCTCGAGCAATAGATCCGCAGTGGTTTCTGCGCAAACAGCCCCTGTTGGTTGCCCTGCCAGTTCAGCGCCTTTTCCCGCATGGTGAGGACCGCAGCCAGGGTCGCCGACGAGGCGCTGTCCTGAATGACACCCTGAAACTCCTTGGGCAGATCCAGCGCCTGGCGCAGCCAGTCCATCATCCGGGTTTCCATCTCGGTGGCCGCCGGAGAGGTCTGCCAGAGCATACATTGTGGCGCGATGGCAGAGGTCAGGAATTCCGCCAGCACCGAGGGCGCAGCGGCATTGGAAGTGAAATAGGCAAAGAAACGCGGGTGCTGCCAATGGGTGATCCCCGGCATCACGATCTCTTCAAAATCGGCAAAGATCGCCTCCATGCCCTCGCCGCCCTCGGGAGGCGTTGCTGGCAGGGCGTTCAGCACCTCGCCGGGTTCGGTGCGGGCACGCACCGGCTTGTCGCCAACGGTCAGGTGATAGTCCTGCGCCCAATCCGCAATGCGGCGGCCCCAGCCTGAGAATTCATCCCATTTCATTGTCAAAACTCCAGTGTTCGGGCCTTGGCCCGGATAGCCCCCACCCAAGGGGAGGGTGCTGTCATAATTGCTATACTAAGGGGCGATAATGGGCTGTGCCGTCAGGGCGCTGTCTTGGGTGGTGGCGCCTTCGAAGGTGGAGCCCTCTTCGAACCAGCTGCGCGGCGCCGGAGCCCCCCAAAGCGTTTGGCGCTGTGGGTCTTTCAGGGACCATTTGATGGCCTCGTGGTCGGGATCAACGGTTTGATAATCCGAGCAATAGATCTCGATCCGATGGCCGTCAGGGTCGCGCACATAGAGAAAGAAGGCGTTGGAGATACCATGGCGGCCCGGGCCACGTTCGATATTGTCGACATAACCGGTGGTGGACATCAGATCGAGCAGATCAATGATGTTGAGCGGCGTCGGCACCCAGAACGCGCTGTGATGCAGACGTGGCCCGGTGCCATTGGTAAAGGCAACATCATGCACGCCGCCCTTGCGGTGCATCCAGGCAGCCCAGACCTTGCCGCTTTCGTCGTCCTCTGTGTACTCCGTCACCCGGAAACCGATCTCGTTGTAAAACGCGACAGAGGCATCCACATCCGCCGAGAACATGTTGAAATGATCGATTCGCAGGGGTTTTACCCCGTTATAGAGCCGATATTTCTGATGGATCGGTGCCATGCGCTCCATCTTGACGTAGAACTCCAGCGGAATGCCCCAGGGGTCACGGGTGCGCAGGGTGCGCCCCATGTGGGGGCGTTCAACCCAGTCCACCGGCAGGCCTTTGTCGGCAAAGAATGCGGCGGCCTTTTCAAGATCGGGCGCATCATAAAGCTTAAAGCCCAGCACGCCGACTTCGGCCGTGTCCGCCTGGACCAGCACGATACAGTGATGACCGCGCTCCTCCATAGCCCGCAGATAGATGTGGGTGTTGTCTTCTTCGGTGACTTGAAGACCGAGAATCTCGACATAGAATTTGCGAGAGGCGGCCAGATCGGTGACGCGGTACTCCACATGGGACAGCCGAACGATGTTGAAAGGGGGATAAAGCACGGGGGCGGGAACTGGCATGGCTGGGCTCCTGTTGGGGACCGGGAAACCGGACGGCTTCACATTTGTTGTTAACATGTGTAGCTTTTAGGGGGCGGTTTGTCAAACAGTGAAAAATCGCGACCGCAATTGCCTTTAGGCAGGATTATGAGTGATAAGCAGATATGAAGAACAGATTGCCCTCTACCGCCCGCTCCTTGCCGATCGCCCTTTTACGGGCGCGTGAACGAGTCATGGGACCGATCCGGCATCTGCTGAGCGATGTGGATCTCACGGAGCAGCAATGGCGGGTGCTGCGGGTGGTGCAGGAAAGCAACGGCATTGATCCAACCGAGATCGCCGATCAGGCCTGCCTGCTGCTGCCCAGCCTGACGCGGATCCTGCAAAAGCTGGACGAAAAAGGCCTGATCAGCCGCGAGCGCGACCAGGTGGACCGCCGCCGCCAGGTGATCCGCATCACCGCGGCAGGGGCCGAAATCATCGAGGCCAATATTGCCGCCAGCATCGCCATCGTCGAGCGCACCCGTGAAAAAATGGGAGAGGAGCGCTATGAAGCGCTGCTGGATCTTCTCAATGAGCTCGACGCGATTGATCTGTGAGCGGGCTTGAGGGGCAGGACCCTAGTCAGCTGCCCGTCGCAGAAAAACCTGAACATCCGCCACATTGGTGCCAGTGCCGCCGCAGATCAGCAGGGCCTCGGCGGCTTTGAGCGCGGCGTAGCTGTCGTTATTGGCCAGCAAAGCGGCAGGGTCTTGGCCCGCCTCGGCAATAGCCTGCCAGGTCTGCGGGGTGGCAAAGCCGCCGGCCGCATCGGTTGGGCCGTCGCGGCCATCGGTGCCAGCGGATAGGAATAGCCAGTCTCCGCTCAATTCGGAGGCGCCGCGCTGGGCCATGCGCAGGGCCAGTTCCTGGTTGCGGCCACCGCGCCCATCGCCCTGCAGGCGCACGGTGGTCTCCCCGCCAAAGATCAGCGCGACGGGCTGGTCCCCTGGCGCTGCCTTGGCCGCCTGCAGGATTTCTTCAACCGCTTCACAGACATCGCCAGTCAGATGATCGCTGACCAGCTGCGACTGCCATCCCAGGGCGCGGGCGCGCTCCATCATCGCAGCCAGGCTGTGACGGTTGGAGCCGATGAGGCTGTTTTGTGCCTCCGGCAGGGGGCTGGTGGGCGACTGCTGTGCCAGATGGGTTTTGACTGTCTCGGGCAGATCCTGCCAGATCCCGGCGCGCTGCAACAGGGCGCGCGCCGCCGCGCGGTCCCCCAATGGCGAAACGGTCGGTCCCGAGGCAATGGCGCGCAGATCATCGCCAATCACATCCGACAAGATATAGGCCTGCACCGATGCCGGGGCCGCATGGCGCAGCAACCCGCCACCTTTCAGCTCGGACAGGTGCTGGCGCACCAGGTTCATCTCATTAATGTCCAACCCGGAAGATAGCAGCGCCGCACCAACAGCGGCCTTGTCCGCCAGGCTGATCCCCGCCGCAGGCGCCACCATCAGCGACGACCCCCCACCCGAGACCAGCACGGTGATGCGGTCCTGCGCGGTGGTTTGCGACACCAGATCTATGACCGCTGCGCCGACATCGGCACTGGCCTGATCGGGCACCGGATGTGACCCGGCCAGAACCCTGGCGCCGGGGACCTCTGTCAGGTTTTCCGGGTTGGTGATCACCAGCGCCTGACGCGGCTCTGGGATATGGCGCAGCATTTCCTGCATCATCGGAACCGCCGCTTTGCCGAGCGCCAGGATATAGTCCTGCCCGCCGGGTTCCAAGGCAGGGAGCGGCGTTGCGAGCAGCGCCTGGCTGAGCGCTTTTGCCGGATCGGCGCGGGTCACGGCGGCGTCAAACAGGGTGCGGGCGTCTTGGGGAAGGGAGGTCATCTTGATCTTTACCTTGCGTTGCCAGCGGGCGAACCCGCGCCGTGTTACCGCTAAATCTACGGCGGTTTTGCCTGAGCGCCAGGGGTTAGGTCAAGGGGGCGGATCGCAGTTGAGGCGGGACGCAAAGCGCTGGCGGGGCTAGGCTCCCGGCCTGTGGCGCTTTTGCTGGCGTGGCCCATCGGTTGTGATGCTATGCAGCGACAGGCTGTGATCGGCGTTGCGCATCCGGTGGCGCAGCATCTGCCGGGTCAGTCGCGCCAGATCCGCCTGCAACGCCGGGGCCTGTGCCAGGTTTTCCATTTCGCCGGCGCCCTGATGGTCAAACAGCAGCGGCGGCAGGTCGGCGGCAAACTCCACCAGGCTGAACCGCCCATCGCGCAGGATGGCGAGGCTGGACTGGGAGGTCGGGGTGGCAAGCATCTGTTGCCAGATCGTCTGCCCCTGCGGGTCGCCAAAATCCAGCTCGGAATAGGTGTATTGCCGCCAGTCAGAGGGGATTTCACCGCGCAGCAACGGCACCAGCGAGGCACCATCCATTGAATTGGGAATCTCCTGCCCCACCCAGTCCAGAATGGTCGGAGTGAGGTCGATGGATTCGGTCATCTGCTGCACCACCGACCCGGCCTGCGCGCCATTGCCGGGCATACGGATGATCAGCGGAGTTTTATAGGCGGCGTCATAGACGGTGAACTTGCCCCAGCTGTGGCGGTCGCCCAGCATCTCACCGTGGTCGGCACTCAGCACCACCAGGGTGTTGTCGTCCTGGCCGCTGTCTTTGAGGAACTGCATCACCCGGCCGATATGGGCGTCCACTTCGCTTGCCAGCCCCAGATAAAGCGCCCGCAGGGTTTGGATATTTTCATCCGTTGGCTGCAGATCAGGAAAGCCCAAAACCGTAGAAGCCGGGGGAGAGGCCTGGGTCGTGGGGGTAAAGAACGGATGCATCGCGCATTCCTCCGCCACCGTGCCATGGCGCAGGGGCAGCGGCAGATCGGCGGGATCATACATCGCATTATAGGGCGCAGGCGCCACCAGCGGCGGGTGCGGGCGAATATAGGTGAGATGGGCAAACCAGCTCTGGTCGCCATAGGCGGGCATGGTGGCCAGAAACCGATTGGTCAAAAAGGCGGTGTCACTGTCGTCTGCCGAATAGGGCGCCGGATCGTTCAGCCGGGCCGGGCCACCAGTGGGCGAGACCGGCCTGTGCAGATCCCAGTAGGTGTCAAATGTATAGCCCTTGGAGAGCAGATCGGCGCGCCAAGGATAGGACATCTCCAGCCGCATCTCCAACATCTCCTGAAAGCCGTCCATATGCTGTTCATAGGTGCGGATGGCTGGATCATTGGGGTGATGGGTGCGGGGGTCACGGGCGGTATCGGTATAACCAAACAGCATCGGAGTGTATCCCGCCTTGCGCATCTCGCCGGGCAGGGTGGGGGTGTCATGGCGCAGCGGGGTGCCGTTGCGCACCGAGCGATGGTTCATCGCATATTGCCCGGTGAGGATTGACGCGCGCGAGGGGCCGCAGGGGTTTACCACGGTATAATTTTGCTCAAAGGTCACCGCCTCTGCCATCAGGGACCGCAGGTTGGGCAGGGCGACATGCGCGGCGAGCGCGCCTGTCAGGCAATCGGCCCGCAGCTGGTCGATCAGAATGAACAGCACGTTCTTTTTCTGGGCTTGATCGGTGCTCATAGGCTGGAGTCCTTTGTCAGCTGGGGGCCTCATTGGCGCCAGATAAGCCTGTCATTTGTGATTTGGGAAGAGGGTTTCTTGACGGTTTTGACCGCAATTGACCGCTATCGAGAGTAATTTTGGGAATTTGTGGGGTTTGTCTTGCCATGTTGGCGCTAACCTGACATTTTGCCGCAAAATTGTGAACTGTATCTGCCGTCTTTGTGGAGTTTTGCCCGATGTCCCGTCCTACAGCGCCGTCCCACCGGGAGGTTGAACTGCTTGAAACCCTGCGGCGGTTGGGCGGATCCGGGCGCAGCGCCGAGCTGGCGATGATGCTGCATGTGTCGGAAGAAACCGTGCGCCGCACCATCAAGGCCCTGGCCAAGGCGGGCTCGGTTGAGCGGGTCCATGGCGGAGCCTATCTGGTGGGGCCGCGCGGCACGGGCGAGGCAGGCCCCAGCTTTTTCCGGCGCATGGGGGAGAACCCAACAGAGAAGGCGCAGATTGCGACAGCGGTTTTGCCCAGGATCACCGATGGCATGACGGTGTTTCTGGATGTGGGATCCACCACCTCCTTTGTGGCAGAGGCCCTGCGGCAGCGTCGTAATCTGACGGTGGTGACCAATTCCATCGGGGTGGCGCAGCTGTTGGCCAACCACAATGGCAACCGGCTGCATCTGCTGGGTGGTGAGATGTGTCGCGACGATCGCGGCACCTTTGGCCCGGTGGCCGAAATGCAAGCTGCCCGGTTTGCCTTTGATGTGGCGATTTTATCTGCCGATGCGCTGTCGCCAAAATACGGGCTGTTGTTTCACAATGCCGCCGAGGCAGAGCTGACCCTTGCTGTCACTGCTGCGGCTGAGCAGATCATGGTGGTGACCACCCATGCAAAATTCTCCGAGGGCGCCCCACATCGTGGGCCAGACCCGCAGCAACTGACGCATCTGGTCAGCGACCGGGAGCCGGGAAAGAAACTGGCGCGGTCGCTGCTGGACTGGGGGGTGGAGTTCACCCTGGCCACCGCAATATCCGAAGAGGCATGATATGGCCATTTTGACGTTTCTCATCAGCCTGGCTGGGGCGACGATGTTTTTGTTGTTTGCCGTGCGTATGGTGCGCACCGGCATCGAGCGCAGCTATGGCGCCTCGTTTCAGCGGCTTTTGACCGGAACCGGCAGCCAGTTGCATGCAGGTGGGGTCGGCGTTGGGATGGCGCTGGTCCTGCAAAGCTCTGCGGCGGTGACGCTGCTGGTGACGGGCTTTGCCTCTGGTGGGTATCTGGCTTTTCCCACCGGGTTGGCCATCGTGCTGGGGGGCGATCTGGGTTCGGCGCTGATTATTCAGATCCTGTCCTTCGATCTGGACTGGCTGGTGCCGGTGCTATTGGCGGTGGGGGGCTACCTTTTTGTCAAAACCGAGGGCAAGAAAACCCGGCAGGCGGGGCGGATCCTTATGGGGATCGCCTTTATTCTGATTTCGCTGCGCTTTTTGCGCGAGGCAATGGACCCTATCCGTGACAGCGCCTTTTTGCCCGCCGTGGCAGGCTATCTGGCGCGGGACTATATCACTGCCTTTCTGGTGGGGGCGGGGCTTGCCTTTGTGATGCATTCCTCGGTGGCGGCCATTCTGATGTGCGTGACCCTGGTGCAGATCGGCGCCATCCCTTTTGAGGCAGGTCTGTCGCTGGTGTTGGGCGCAAATTTTGGCTCTGGCTTTATCCCTGTCTGGCTGAGCCGCGGGATGAGACACAGCGCGCGGCGCATCCCCTATGCCAACCTCGGCCTGCGCGGCACCTGGGCGGTGACCTGCCTGCTGGTGGTGAATTCTGGCCTGGGTGACAGCCTGAGTGCGAGCCTGGCGGCCGCGCTGCAGATCGGGCCGCAGGTTGGGGCGATGGGTGGGCAGATGCTGGTCTATCTGCATCTTGCCTTCAACGGCACGCTGTTGCTGCTGGCGCTGCCGATCTGCCGCCGACTCGAGCCCTTGATGACACGCCTGATGGCAGAACCCCCGGTGCCGGAAGCTGGCCTGACAGGACGACCACCGAGCGCTTTGGAGCCGGGGCACTATGGCCCACCGGCGCAGGTTCTGGCCAATTTGAAACGGGAACTGTTGCGGATGTCTGATCTGGTCGAGACCATGTTTCGCCCGCTCTCGGACCTGTATAAAACCGGTGACGGCGCGCAGATCAAGGCAGTTCAGGAGCTGGACCCCGAGGTCGATGCCTGCCTGTCAGGGATCCGTTCCTATGTGGCAGATATTCCCGAACAGGACTTTACCCCGGCTGAGCTGAAACAAGCCCGTGAAATGGTGGAATATGCCATCCGCCTGGAAAGCGCCGGCGATGTGGCGGCGCGGCGTTTGGCGGTACTGGCGGGGGAGCTGAACAAAAAACACCTGCGGTTTTCCAAAGAGGGCTGGGACGAAATCCTGCATATGCACGAGGCGATCATGGCCAATCTGCGGCTTGCCTCGAATGTGCTGATTTCAAACGACCTGGAAAGCGCCCGGTTGCTCAACCTGGAAAAGACGGAACTCAAACGGATGGAGCGCGACAGCCGCAAGCGCCACCTGAAGCGGCTGCAGCGGGGCACCGGGCACAGTTTTGAAACCTCGGATATTCATCTGGAAACCCTGCGAGCACTGCGCGAGTTCAACAGCCACGTGGCGGCGGTCTCTTATCCGTTGCTGTATCAGAATGGCCAGCTGCTGGAGACCCGATTGATCGAAGAGATGGAAGCCAGTTGACCGCGCGAAACAGGCTCTAAACAGGCTCTAAACGGGGCGTTTTATCGCCAGAATTAAAAAGGTTTCCCGGAACATGACGCCCTTTGTTGTTGCCATCATTCTGTCAGCCGCGCTGCTGCATGCGGTTTGGAACGCGATTGTTAAAACGGCGGCGGATCGCACCACGACGCTGGGGCTGGTGGCGCTGGGCCACGTCATTCCCGGCGCGGTCATGGTGGCCTATTTGCCGCTGCCGGAATTGGAAAGCCTGGTCTATGTGGCACTGTCGACACTGATCCATTTTGGCTATTTCTACATGCTGGGACAGGCCTATCGCCATGGCGACCTGAGCGTGGTTTACCCCATCGCCCGTGGCGTTGTCCCTGCGCTGGTGGCGCTGTGGGCGATGGTCTTTGCCGGGGAGTTCCTGCCGCTGCAGGCCTGGTTCGGCATTGGCCTGATTGGTCTGGGGATCCAGCTGAGCAGCTGGCAGGCGCTGAAATCAGGGGTGGGCAGCACTGCGTTGCGGTATGCGCTGGGCACTGGGGTCTGTATCTCGCTCTATTCGCTGGTCGACGGTCTCGGGGTCCGCTTGTCGGGTAATACGCTCAGCTATTGGGCCTGGGGCGCCTTTGGGCATCTGTTTATTGCCGCCTTTATTGGCCTGCGCCGACGGCAGGTGCTGGCGCAGATCCCGGCGCGCAGTTGGTTGATCGGCATTCTGGGTGGCTTTGTCTCGATGACGGCCTATGGCCTTGTGCTCTTTGCCAAAAACTTCGCACCGCTGGGGGCGGTCTCGGCCCTGCGCGAAACCTCGGTCATTTTTGCCGCCCTGATTGGCTTCGTTTTCCTGCGGGAAGGCAACTGGATGCGCCGTCTCGGGGCGGCTGTCGTGATGGCGCTGGGCGTGGCCATGATCGGGCTGTCTGTTTGACAGGCACTCGCCCTGTCCAAACCGGGTTGCAAGGCTGTTTACATTGACGGAACGGCTTGGGAGGCGCAAACTCCTGTTACGACACCACCTTATTCTGCAAGGGTTAAGGAGAATCGGGCGATGTCACCTGAAAGCTGGAGCCATTTTTTTGCCGCTGCGGCATTTTGGCCTTATCAGTTTTTGAAACTGTCACTGTTTGTTGGGCGCAATGCCTCGCACTCTTTAATGTACCAAAAACAATAAAAAACGATACCAACAAACCCACTAGGGAGAAATTTGAATATGACTACCAAATCTAGCTTCACTCGCCGGACCCTGCTGAAAAGTGCCGGTGCGGCTGCTCTTGCAGCGCCGCTCTATTCCAAAAGCGCGCTGGCGTCTTCGGGTGAAGTCAACATTCTGATGTGGTCGGACTACCTGCCCCCAGCCTTTATCGAAGGCTTTGAGGCAAAGACCGGCATCAAGGTGAATTACACCGGTATTGGTTCCAACGAGGAAATCATCAACAAGATGAAGGCCACCAAGGGTCAGGGCTTTGACATCGTCTCGCCCACCAACAACCGGTCGCTGCAGTGGGGCCCACTGGAGCTGCTGAAACCCTTTGACATGAACAAAGTCAACATCGACGCGGTGAACCCGGCGATGGCAAAAATCGGCACATCGGCATGGAACTTTGACGGCGCCGGCGTGCATTGGCTGCCTCATATCTGGGGCACCGAAGGTGTCGCCTACCGCACCGACAAATGGCTGCCAGCCGGCGACGCGCCGTCCTATGGCGATGTCTGGTCGGAAGAAAACGCCGGCAAAACCATGGGCCGTGCCCATTCGATGATGCTAGGCGCGGGGCTCTACATGGAAGCCTCTGGCGCAATGGAGCCTGGCTCCGTCTGGGCGGCTTATGGTGACGAAGACACCATGCGCGAAGTTTGGGGCAAGATCACCGACTGGTGTATGGCGCGCAAAGACCGGATCAAGCTGATCTGGAACGATGCCGACACCCAGAAAAACGGTCTGCTGAACGAAGGTGTTGTGGTCGGTCAGACCTGGGATGGCCCACCACTGGCGCTGAAAGCAGCAGGTGAGCCAGTGCATTATCAAGCGCCTGTTGAAGGCGCGATGGCCTGGGTTGACGGCATGTCCATGCCCGTCGGTGCCAAAAACGAAGAGCAGGTCTATGCATTCATCGACTACGCCTTTGGCAAGGAAGCTGCTGGTAAGGCGATCGACAGCCATGGCTACAACTCGCCGGTTCTGGGTGCAGATACCTTCTCGGGGGATGTCTACAAAAAGAACTTTGCCGAAGCCTATCCTGGCGACAGCCTGGCCAATCTGAACCCCTGGCCTGCCGAAGCGCCTTGGTATGCTGAAGTGCGGACCGAGTTCGTCAACAAGTTCAAAAGCGCCTGATCCGTTTTTGAGCCAACTGGCCCCTGGATCGTCCGGGGGCCAGCCTGGGCGCCATGCATGTCCCATGGACGCATCACACACATCTGAATGAACAGAGCAGCCTGTTTGCGCCGGGGGTATTCTCCACCGGGCAAAGGAGCTGTGAGCTGAGGAGAGACCACATGAGTGCTGGGGTCGGCGTAGATCTTGAAAACCTCTGGATCCGCTTTGGAGATTTTGTCGCGGTGCGCGACGCAAATGTGCATATCAACGGAGGCGATTTCTTTTCCTTCCTTGGGCCTTCTGGCTGCGGCAAAACCACGATTTTGCGCGCTGTTTCGGGGTTTTTAGACCCTAGCGAAGGTCAGGTGTTGATTGGCGGCAAGGATATGAAGGGCATCGGCCCGAACAAACGTCCCACTGCGCTGATCTTTCAGAATCTGGCGCTGTTTCCGCTGATGAAGGTCTGGGAGAACATAACCTTTTCCCTGGAAATCAAAGGCGTGTCGGCGCGGGACCGTCGCAAGCGCGCAGATGAGCTGCTGGACATGATCGCGCTGCCGGGGCAGGGCGACAAACTGCCCTCGGAGCTGTCAGGTGGCCAGCGCCAGCGGGTGGCCATTGCCCGTGCTCTTTGTGCGGAACCGGATGTTTTGCTGCTGGATGAGCCACTTTCGGCGCTGGACTTGAAACTGCGCCAGCACATGCGCACCGAGCTGCGGGAAATTCAAAAACGCGTTGGCATCACCTTTATCTACATCACCCATGATCAGGGCGAGGCGCTGACCATGTCCGATAATATCGCGGTGATGCGTGCAGGTGTCATTGATCAGATTGGTGATGGCAAGACCATCTACAACGACCCCGCCACCGCCTTTGCTGCGTCTTTTGTCGGCGAAAACAACGTATTCCGGGGCAAGGTGAAACAGGTGACGGGCGACACCGCAATGATCAGCACCAACCGGTCAGGGGATCTGCTGGCGCGGGTTTCTTCGGCCAATCAGGGCAAGATGAAACCGGGGGATGACGCGATGATGTTCATCCGTCCCGAAGCCTTTGCCCTGGCACCGGTCGGCACCGAAGGCGATCACTTTGTCACCGCCACCGTCACCAACGAAGAATTTGAAGGCAACAGCTTCAATATCTTCATGGAAGGCGAAGGCGGCAAGGAAATGAAGGTCTCGTTGCCGAACCTTGGCCAGTCTTTTGACAGCCACAAGGGGCAACCGATGACCCTGCAATATGATGTCCAGAACGCTGTGGCCCTGCCCGCTGGCGATCTGGCCACCGAATAGGGAGAGCGGCAATGCCTCGTTTCCTAAAAGAGTTTTTTGACCGCAATGGTCTGGGCATCGGTTCTCTGATGCTGGGGCTGGTGCTGTTCTGGACCATTGGTCTGATCATCCTGCCGCAGCTGTCGATGCTGGATTTCTCCTTCCGTCCCAACCTGCCACCGCCTGAGATCGGCGGGCCAAAAGACGTCTATACGATGGAGAACTACAAATATCTGGTCTTTGGCCCCGAAGGTGGCAGCCAGGACTACAACGCGGTGGATCTCAAGGTGTTTTACCGCACCCTGATCGCGGCGATTTTTGTCACCATTTTCAACCTGATCCTGTGTTACCCGATCGCCTATTACCTGGCCCAGACCAAGGGTAATCACATCCGTATCTTTGCGCTGATGCTGATCATCCCTTACTGGATCAACGAGATCCTGCGCGCCTTTGCCCTGCGCATCATCTTTGGCGAGACCGGTGTGCTGAACAATCTGCTGGTGGCGGCCGGGATATTTGATACGCCCTTTGACTTTGTCCGCAACGATATCGCGCTCTATGCGGGCCTGGGCTATGCCTATATCCTGTTGATGATCTTCCCGATCTACAATGTGATCGAAAGCCTGGACCGCAACCAGATCGAAGCGGCGCGCGATATGGGCGCCAGCTGGTCAATGATCCACCGCCGGGTTGTCATTCCCTATGCCAAACCGGGCATCAGTTCGGGCTGTACCATGGTGTTCATGTTGTCAGCCGGGGCGCTGGCGGCACCGCAGATCCTGGGCGGGCCTTCGTCGCTGTGGTTCACGCAGCTGATCTACCAGCAATTCAACGACAACTCTGACTGGCCACAGGGCGCGGCCTATGCGGTGGTGCTGCTGGTCACCTGTATCCTCTTGGTGCTTGCTCTGATGCGGGTCTTCAAGGTGAACATGGGGGATATCGGCAAATGAAGAACCTTTCTCTTATGCGCCTCAGCATCTGGGCCTATCTGGCAATCTTCTTTGCCTACCTGCTTGGGCCGCTGGTGATCATGTCGATCACCGCTTTCAACTCGCCCGAGTTCCCGCGGGCGACGCCCTGGGAATGCCTGACCTTTGAGTGGTTTTCGGCTCTGTTTCAGGATGAACGGATCCTGAATGGCATCAAGAACTCCATCCTGGTGGGCGCAGGCACCGTTGTACTGTCGGTGGCCATGGGGTTGGCTGGGGCGCTGATGTTGACCCAGATCTGGCCCAAGCTGCGGGCGACCTACTACACCATCATCATTGCGCCAATTCTGGTGCCGGGTGTGGTTATTGGTATCTCGACGCTGGTGTTCTGGGACCGGATCAACCGGATGGTGGGCCTGGGGGCGGACAGCTTCCTGTCCAACGGCTTGTTCCTGACGGTCATTGGTCAGTCTACATTCATCGCCAGCTATTGCATGCTGGTGCTGGTGGCACGACTGCAGCGCTATGACATTGCCCTGACCGAGGCGGCGCTGGACCTGGGCGCCACCCATGCGCAGGCCTTTCGCAAGGTGTTGTTGCCCTTCATGAAGCCCGCCATTGCCTCAGCCGCAGTGCTGGCCTTTCTGGCGAGCTTTGAAAACTACAACACCACCACCTTCACCTTTGGGGAATACCCAACCCTGACCATCGAGCTGGCACAAAAGGTCCGCTACGGGATCACCCCGGCCATTTCGGCGCTGGCCTTTATTATCGTTCTGCTCACGGTGTTTGCTGCCCTGTTCAACGAGGCCAATATTCGCCGCAAGGAACTGGTGGCCGAGGCCCGCAAGGATGCCACGGTGGAAGAGCTGAGCTCAGGCCAGTTCAAATTGCCCGGCTTTCTCAGCTCCAACTGGGCGGCTGTTGCCTTGGTGATTGTGGCCTGTGCCACGGTGACCGTGGTTGGCACGGCGACCGTTTATAGTCCGCAGCAATGTATCGCGGATGTGCAGGAGCAAAAGCGCATGGAGTCCGAACTGCGTATCCAGGAACTGCTGCGCCAGCGTGAGCTGCGCCGTCAGCAGCAACAGGAAGAGCAGGGCGAAACCGCGCCGGTTCAGTCCCAGCCTGCTACCGGTAACAACTCAGGTTTTGGTGGCGTCTTTGCCCCCGGCACCCTGAGCGGCGACGGGGCAGAGGCCGAGACCGAAAGTGAGGGCAACAACTCCGGCTTTGGCGGTGTTTTTGCTCCCAGTGCCTTGGGCGGTGATGACGCTAGCGAGGGATCCGACAACTGATCTCTTGCCAGTTGCTAGACACACAAACCCCGCCCGGCCAAAGCTGCTGGGCGGGGTTTTCTTTTTTGACTGCCCCTAAAATTTGCCCTGTGGCAGCGGTTTGGAGAACAAAACACCCGGCGCATCCGCCGCCAGCGGTGCCCCGGACAGGCGCGCCATATGCCAGGCCAGCGCCTGATTGCTGCTGACCACGGGTTTGCCAAGGCGCTGTTCCAGATCCGCGATAATATCCAGTGTCCGCAGGTTGGTGCAGCTGAGAAACACCGCCTCCACCTCTGGGTTTGATCCGACCTCCAGCGCTGCAGTGTGGATAGAAGCGGGATCAATGCGGGCGACATTGGCCTCGACCTCCTCCCCAAAGGACACCATGGCGGGCACCGCATACCCTGCGGCTTCAAATGTCTGCCGCATAGGCCCGGAAACAGTGTCTATATAAGGGGAAACCAGCCCAATCGTGGCGGCCTCTAGTGCGGCAAAGGCGGCGAGAGTTGCGCTCAGCGGCTGGGCAACGTGGCGCGTATGTACCGCGCCCTGCACCAGATCACGCACCCGGTCCACTCCGATCAAGGTGGTGCCCGAGGTGCAGCCGTAGGCCACGGCGTCAAACGCGGCGCCCTGTGGCAACAAGGCGGCTGCGGCGGGCAGGTCGCGCCCCATCTGGGCAATGGTGTCCGGCGTCAGCGCCGCCCCCGACGGAATACGGTTGATATAGAGCGCCACATCAGGCGCCACGAACAGGCGGCGAAAATCCTGTTCGATGGTTTCATCCACCTGCAGGACAATCAGCCCAAGCGTCGCCGCAGAGCCGATGGGACCGGTGAGGCGATAGGGGAAATGGGGCATGTGGATAGGCTCCTGGCGGGGGACATCTGCTGTGACCTTTACCGCCAATGCCTGGCTCTGCAAGAGAGAAGCAGCAGAACCTGGTTGGCAAAGGAGGACGGCTGGATGGAGACTGACGGCCCGGCAAAACGATGGCGCAGGAAACGGGTCGCCGCAGAACAGGAGGCAATCTAGGTTGGGGTAGCGTTTCAAGGAGCCTCCCATGTCCAGCCCATCGTCACCTGCAATTGATCTCACGGCCGGCCTGCTCTTGGCTTCTCTGGCGCTTGTCTGGGGAGGCTCGTTCTTTTTTGCTGAAATAGCCCTGCGCGAACTGCCCCCCCTGACTGTGACTCTGGTTCGGGTCACACTGGCCCTGCCGGTGCTGTTTGTCGTGGTGCGGCTCAAAGGCATTGGACTCCCGCGCGGCGCCAGGATCTGGGGGGCCTACCTGGGCATGGGGGCCTTGAACAACGCGCTTCCCTTTTCGCTGATCTTCTGGGGGCAGACCCAGATTGAAAGCGGTTTGACCTCGATCCTCAACGGCACCACGGCGATGTTTGGCGCGGTGGCGGCGGGCGTGCTGCTCAAGGATGAGCCACTGTCGCCGCAAAAACTGGTTGGAGCTGGCCTGGGCGTTCTGGGGGTAGCGGTGATTATGGGGCCAACAGCCCTGACCTCGTTGGATCCGCGCAATCTGGCGCAGTTGGCGGTTCTGGCGGCGGCCTGTTCCTATGCGCTGGCCAGCGTCTGGGGCAAGCGGTTCCTAGGCGGGCAGCCGCCGCTAATGAATGCGCTGGGGATGGTGACTGGCAGCACCGTGCTGATGCTGCCTGTGGCCCTATACGTCGAGGGCGTGCCTCAGTTGGACCTGTCCGTTGAGGTCTGGGGCGCGGTGATCGGGGTTTCGGTGCTGTCGACGGCACTGGCCTATCTGATGTATTTCGAGATCCTGCGCCGGGCGGGATCGGCCAATCTGATGTTGGTGACGCTGCTGATCCCGCCGGTGGCGGTCAGCCTAGGGGCCGGAGTTCTGGGCGAACAAATCAGCCGCGAGGCTGTGCTTGGCTTTGGCATTATCGGGCTGGGGTTGATTGTCACCGATGGCCGCCTGCCCAGAAGGGTGCTGGGCAGGCGGCAGGCATGATCTAGCTGGCGGTGTTTACCGCATCGGGGTGGGCCCCGGCAAAGGCGGGATGCGCCGCGCAGGCAGCCTCGGCCGCCAGAATGCGCGGCATGTCGGAAAAGTCTGCCCCCCAGCGCCGGGCATTATAAAGCTGCGGCATCAGGCAGATATCGGCCAGGCCGGGCGTGGTGCCGGTGCAATAGGGGGTCTGTTCATAGGCCCCTAGCAGGGTTTCAAAGGCCTGCAGGCCAGGGCGGATGAAATGCACCATCCAGTCAGCGGGCATGCCCGCGGCGCCACCGGACAGCTGGGTTGCGTGTTTGGCCACCTGCAGGTTGCAGACCGGATGCAGATCCACCGCAATCGAATGTGCCAGCGCCTGGGCCTGCACCCGTGCGGCGGGGTCTTTGGGCAAGAGGCCAAGATCACGCGTCTGATCCAGGTAGTCCAGAATGGCCAGCGACTGAGTCATCCGCAGACCGTCGATTTCCAGCACCGGAACAAAGCCCTGCGGGTTGCGGGCCAGGTGTTCGGGGCTTTTGTGCTCCCCCTTGACCAGATCCACGGTGATCGACTGATAGTCGATGCCTGCCAGGTTCAACGCAATGCGCAAACGGTAGCTGGCAGAGGAGCGCCAATAGTCGAAGAGAACGGTGTCGTGCATCACTGATCTTTCCTGAAAAAGGGTCTAACAAGGGAAAATGGGCAGCCGAAGAGTTTCCGGTTGCCCATTGTAAGTCAATCTTTAGCTGGGCGCTCAGACGTCGTTCAGCTCTTTGGCATGCAGCCAGTCGGCGTGTTTGGGGGCTTTCTTGGTCTTGGACCATTCCTCCAACATGTCCCATTTCACCGCGTCGAGTTTTTCCAGCAGCGCCTCTTCTTTGGGGTCTGGGCAGGCCAGTTCCACCCGATGACCATTGGGATCAAAGAAGTAGATCGAGTGGAAGATCGAGTGATCGGTGACGCCCAGAACCTCAACGCCATTGGCTTCCAGGTGGTCTTTGAATTCGATCAGGGTCTCGCGGTCCTTGACCTTGAAGGCGATGTGCTGAACCCAGATCGGCGTGTTGGGGTCGCGGCCCATTTCGGGTTTGGTGGGCAGCTCAAAAAACGCCAGCACGTTGCCGTTGCCCGCATCCATGAAGATATGCATGTAGGGGTCGGGCTCGTGGGTGGAGGGCACGTGGTCCTCGGCGATGGCCAGCACAAAGTCCATCTTGAGCATCTGGTTGTACCACTCGACAGTCTGTTTGGCGTCTTTGCAGCGATAGGCGACGTGGTGGATTTGTTCGATTTTCACGAGGGGTCCTCCTCTTTGGTGAGCGCGGCCGCAGCCAGCGCCTGTTTCAGGATCGCGCGGTCTCCGATGTGGTTGGCCAGCACCAACAGCAGACGGGCGTTGAATGCCTCGCTGTCGGCGGTGTCGCGCCCCTCATGGGCGGCCAGAAGATCTGCATAGAAATCATCGGCGCCGTTGATATTCGGGGTCAGGATCAGGGTATCAGACATAGGGGTCACTCCTTGCCCACCGCGCGGCGGATGGCGGCGCGGAACTGGTTGTCATCAAACGAGGGGCGGCGGGCGGCGACATGCTGATCCGGGCGGATCAGATAGGCGCCGCTGTCATTATCGCCCAGATAGCGCTCTTTCAGGGCCAGGGTCTTGTCGTCCTTGACCGAGAGCGCCAGACGTTTGACGGTAATGCCTGCCTCTTCGATTTCATCGGGGGCATCGGCATCAATGGTCAGCAGAACAAAGTCATTGCCCAGTTTTGACAGCAGGAAGCCCTCCCCCAACGGCGCATCCGGGCATGCCGATCCAGGGCGGCTGCGCGCAGGCCCATCCATCAGCGCATCGGCTGAGTTCAGCGTTGAACCGTCATAGGTGCAGGGCACTGACAGGCGGCCAGAATTCACCAGCGGGCGGGCAAATTCGTGGTGTTCGCTCAGATCCAGAACCGCGTCGCGCAGCAGGCGGGACATTTCCGATTTTGGCGTGATGAAATCGGTGGAGCGGCTGGAGTTGAGGATATTTTCCTCGGCCCCATGCACCCGCTCCTGGTCGTAGCTGTCGAGCAGGCTGTCGGGGGCTTTGCCCTCCATCACCAGTTTCAGTTTCCAGATCAGGTTGTCGGTGTCCTGCAGGCCTGAGTTGGCCCCACGGGCGCCAAAGGGCGAGACCTGATGCGCGGCGTCACCGGCAAACAACACGCGGCCATGGCGGAATTGTTCCATCCGGCGGCACTGGAAGGTGTAGATCGAGACCCACTCCAGCTCAAACTCCACCTCCTCGCCCAGCATTGCCTTGAGGCGCGGAATGACATTTTCGGGGCGTTTTTCCCGTTCTTTGTCGATGTCCCAGCCCAGCTGCAGATCAATGCGCCAGACGCCGTCGGGTTGCTTGTGCAGCAGCGCCGACTGGCCTTTGTTGAAGGGCGGATCGAACCAGAACCAGCGCTCGGTGGGGAAGTCGGCCTCCATCACCACATCGGCGATCAGGAAGTTGTCCTCAAAGACGCGTCCGACAAAATCCAGCCCCAGCATCCGGCGGGTGGGCGAGTTGGCGCCGTCACAGGCGATCATCCAATCCGCTTCCAGGTTATAAGAGCCTTCGGGGGTGTCGACCTCCAGCGTCACGTGGTCGGGATGGGTGCCGATTGCAGAGACCTTGTTGCGGCCGCGGATTTCGATCGGCGCACCCTGGGCCTGCAGCTCGCGCACGCGGTCAACGAGATACTCTTCGAAATAATATTGCTGCAAATTGATGAAGGCCGGGCGTTTGTGGCCCTCCTCTGGCAGCAGGTCAAAATCATAGACCTGGCGGTCATCAAAGAAGACCTTGCCCTTGTTCCACAACACGCCTTTGTCGACCATCGGCTGGCCACAGCCGAGCCGGTCCAGGATCTCTAGCGGGCGTTTGGCAAAGCAGATGGCGCGGGAGCCAAAGCTCACCTTGTCATTCTCATCAAGGACCACAACCTCGATGCCTTCCTGCGCCAGTTCAATTGCTGCCGCCAGGCCAACGGGGCCGGCGCCAATCACCACCACTTTGCGGCGCACTGGCGCCCCGGCATCCTGATCCTCATGGCGGGCATAAGGATACATCGGGACTTCAAAGATCTTGTTCATCTGGTCTCCTCCCAAAGGGGGTGCCAACCGGAGGATCTGATCGGCACAGCTTCTCTGTTTCCCGGCAGTGCAGTGCCGGGAGGATGTGAGTATCGTTTCACATGTTTTTGCTGGGCGGCACGATCTGGATCAAAGCGCCCGGAGTTTGTGATCGGACCGGCCTGGCCTGAGCGGCCAGTGGGTGCGATCTTGAAAGCCCCCGCTGTTTGGGGGCTTTCAAAAGGTGGGGATCAGCCTTGCAGTGCAGCCCACATTTCCAGATCGCGTTCGGCGGTCCAGATGCGAGGGGTGTCAATGCCACGGGCTTCGTCAAAGGCGCGGGCGACGTTGAAGGGCAGGCAATGCTCGTAGATTGCATAATCCTTGAACTTGGGGTCACACTCGGCGCGCACCGCATCCCAGGCCTCTTTCAGGGTGCCATTGCGGGCTGCAACACGCGCGGCGGGGCGATAGGTGCTTTCGACAAAATCGCGGGTGTTTTCGATCGCCGCGTTGACCATTTCCTTGCCAACCAGCGCGTCGCCGCGACCGGGGGCAATGGCGTCCACGTCAAAGGCGGCGATGTTGTCCAGAGTGTCCCCCCAGTCGCTGAAATGACCGTCCCCGCAATAGCAGGCAGAGTGGTATTCAACGATGTCACCGGTGAACATCACGTTCTCATCTGGCACATGCACAACGATGTCACCCGCCGTATGGGCGCGGCCCAGATGCATCAGGTCGACGCGGCGGTTGCCCAGATAGACCGTCATGTCTTCGCTAAAGGTGGTGGTGGGGAAGGTCAGGCCGGGAATGCTCTCGTGGCCTTCAAACAGGCGGGGAAAACGCTGGAATTCGCTGTCCCAGTCTTCCTGGCCCCGTTCCACCACCATGGCGCGGGCGGCGTCGCCCATGATCACCTGACCAGCACCAAAGGCCGAGGCCCCCAGCACCCGCACAGCGTGATAATGGGTCAGCACCACATGGCTGATGGGTTTGTCGGTCACCGAGCGCACGCATTCGATCACCTTGTTGGCCAGACGGGGTGTCGCCTGAGCCTCAATAATCATCACAGAGTCATCGCCGACGATAACACCAGAGTTGGGATCGCCCTCGGCGGTGAAGGCATAGATGTCCTTGCCCACTTCGCTAAAGGTGATTTTCTTTTCGCTCATGTCCCCTTGGGACGCAAATGCCTTGGCCATGTTATTATCCTTTTTCGGGTGCCAGAGGCTTCAAACCGCCTCTGGCAAAAATGTTTCGAACGATGGGGTTAATTGGCTGCGGGCCAGGATTTGGCGGGCAGGATCTTGCCGGTACAATCACCAAAGCCAATGGTGAAGCCATCGCCACGGGCATTGCCGCGCAGGGTCAGGGTGTCGCCATCCTCGATAAAGCCACGGCTCTCGCCGGTCTCCAGGGTAAAGGGCTCACGCCCGGCCCAGCTCAGCTCCATCAACGATCCATATTCAGACCGCTCCGCGCCGGAAATGGTGCCAGACCCCAACAGATCCCCGGTGTTCATCTCGCAGCCACCAATGGCATGATGGCACAGCTGCTCCGCTGCTGAGAAATACATCCGGTTGTAGTTGGTCTTGGAGATCGCCGTGGCCGTCGCCGCGCCTTCGGGCTGCATCAGCACTTCCAGCTCGATATCATACAAGCCATCCTTGCTGCCCTCCAGATAGGGCAGCAGCTCTTTCTCGCGGGCAGGGGTCGGGGCGCGGAAGCTTTCCAGCGCTGCCGCGGTGACAATCCAGGGTGAAATCGAGGTGCCAAAGGCCTTGCCCTGGAACGGCCCCAGCGGCTGGTATTCCCAGCCCTGAATGTCGCGGGCTGACCAGTCGTTCAGCAGCACATAGCCAAAGATCATCGCATCCGCTTCATCCACGGTGATGGGCTGGCCAAATTCGGATCCGGTGCCAACAATGGCGCCCATTTCCAGCTCGATATCCAAACGTTTGCTGGGCCCAAAGGAGGGCATCTCGGCGTCCGGCGCCTTGGTCTGGCCATTGGGGCGATGAATTGGCGTGCCAGAAACCACAACAGAGGAGGCGCGCCCATTGTAGCCAATAGGAATATGCAGCCAGTTGGCAGGCAGATCCGGCGAGCCCCGCAGGATCGCCCCCATGTTTTTGGCGTGCTGCATGCCGGCATAAAAATCGGTATATTCTGCCACCGCCATCGGCATGTGCAGCTCGGCCTCTGCCTGGGCCGTTAACAGCGGTTCCAGCTTGGACTGCTCAGCCGCGCCTTCGGCCAACAGCGCCGTCAGGCGTGCGCGCAGGGCGGCCCAGACCGCTGGCCCCTCTTCCATCATCTCGTTCCAGAAGGGCATTTCAAATAGCGGATAATCCGCCAGCTGCAACAGGCCCGCCTCTTCGGCAGCCTGGCAGTCGAGGATCATATCGCCAATCGCCACACCACAGCGCGGATCGCTATCGGCGGTAGAGAAAACACCATAGGGCAGGTTGTTCAGGGGAAAGGGATGCGCGGCGTCATTGGCCGAGCTCACCCAGGATTTCAGAAGCGGCATAAAGCCTCCAGTCGGTTGCAAGATCCGCAGATCTCATTTCATCTTTCCGGAAATACCTCCGGGGGTGAATGGGCCCAAAGGGCCCAGAGGGGGGCAGCGCCCCCTTCTGTTTTTACTTGCTCTACCCGCAGCCTATTTCAAACCGGGGGTGCCGTCGAATTTCTTCTCAATGTCGCTCCAGCAATCGATGTAATCGTCCTGCAGCGGCGCTTCCTTGGCGGCAAAGGCGGTCAGATGCTGCGGAAAGCGGGTCTCAAACATGAAGGACATGGTGTTTTCCAGCTTCTCCGGCCCAAGGTTGGAGTTCGAGGCGCCTTCAAAGGCATTCTTGTCCGGTCCGTGCGGGATCATCATATTGTGCAGCGACATGCCGCCGGGGACAAATCCCTTTGGCTTGGCGTCATACTGCCCGTAGATGTTGCCCATCAGCTCGGACATGATGTTCTTGTGATACCAGGGCGGACGGAAGGTATTCTCGGCCACCATCCAGCGGTCGCGGAACAGGACAAAGTCGATATTGGCGGTTCCGGGCACCCCCGATGGCGCTGTCAGCACGGTAAAGATCGACGGATCCGGGTGGTCAAACAGAATGGCGCCAACCGGGCAGTAGGTCTTTAGGTCATATTTATAAGGCGCATAGTTGCCGTGCCAGGCCACCACATCCAGCGGCGACTGGCCGATCTTGGTTTCATGGAACTGACCACACCATTTTACGGTCATGGTCGAAGCCACCTCGCGGTCCTCATAGGCCGCCACTGGTGCTTTGAAATCTCGCGGATTGGCCATGCAGTTGGCACCAATGGGGCCACGGCCGGGCAGTTCAAATTTCTGACCGTAGTTTTCGCAGACAAAGCCACGGGCCGGGCCTTCCAGAACCTCGACCCGGTAGACCAGACCCCGGGGGATGATGGCAATTTCCTGCGGTTCCAGATCAATAATGCCAAGCTCGGTCGCAAAGCGCAGACGGCCCTCCTGCGGCACCACCAAAAGCTCGGAATCGGCGGAAAAGAAATAGCTGTCGACCATGCTTTCGGTGACCAGATAGACATGGCTGGCCATGCCGACCTGGGTGTTCACATCCCCGGCGGTGGTCATGGTCTTCATCCCGGTGAGCCAGGTCAGGGCCGCGCCATCATGGGCCACTGGGTCCCAGCGATACTGGCCCAGGCTGGCCACATCAGGGTCCACATGCGGCGCCGATTTCCAGTAGGGCAGGTCGATTTTGCTGTAGCGATGCGAATGCTTCACCGAGGGACGGATACGATAGCACCAGGTGCGCTCGGGGGGATCGGCGGTAAAGGCGGTGCCTGACAGCTGCTCGCCATAAAGACCGTAGTTACATTTCTGCGGGCTGTTCATACCCTGTGGCATGGCACCGGGCAGGACCTCTGATTCAAAATCATTGCCAAAGCCGGGCATATAGCCTTCGTGCGGGCCGGCAAGAGAGGGGGCCTGGATCATCTGGTGGGGATCAGCAGCTTTGTTCATGTCGCGCGCTCCTTTTCTACTTGCGGAATTAATAGTTGTTTTTGTAACTAACAAGGGCAAGGAGAGCCCCATGACTGAAAAAGATGATTTTTCGCTGCAAGATTTTCTGCCCTTTTTATTGAACCGGGCGGCAGAGGAATCTTCGCTGGCCTTTCAGGCCCATTACAAAAACCGCTATGGTATGCTGCGCAATGAATGGCGGGTGCTGTTCCATCTGGGCATCTTTGGGCAAATGACCGCCCGCGATATCGGCGAGCGGGCCAAGATCCATAAAACCAAGATCAGCCGAGCCGTGGCCAAGCTGGCGGAACGTCGATTCGTGTCCCGCAGCCGGGATGAAAAGGACCGCCGTTCGGAACATTTGCGGCTTACCCCGGCGGGCGAAGCAGCCTATCGTGATCTGCGCGCCGAAGCGCAAAGCTATGATGGGATGCTCGCGGAGCGTTTCACGCCAGAAGAGGTGGCACTGCTGCGGCGCATGTTGCGGCAGCTGGCCGGGATCGAGTATCCCCTGCCAAAAGATATGCCGCACAGCCAGGGGCAGGGCGGGTAGAGCTGATACAGAAAGGCCGGATGGCAATGGAAGGCTTGGAGAGCAGGGCAGCGGCAGTCATCCCTTGGCTGATCGGCAAGGGGCTGCGCTGCAACAGTCGTCAGGATCTGCTCAACAGTTTTTGTGAGAAACTGGTGGAGCTGGGGGTGCCGCTGTGGCGGTTCCATCTGGCGCAGCGTGCCTATCACCCCAAATTCGGCGGCATTGGCTACAACTGGACCCGCATGGACGGCATCAGCCACGAACACTATGAGCGCCGTGAAACACCGCTGGAGGCCTGGTTGCAAAGCCCCTTCTATGTTCTGTTGGAACAGAACATGGAGGTTTTTCAATCGGATCTGACCGGCGAGGACCTGACACGGTTTCCCTTGCTGCGGGATCTGAAAGATCAGGGCGGCTCCGAGTATCTTGCCATGGCTCTGCGGTTCACTGAAGACGAGCCCCCTTTTGATCCCAATAACCCGTCCGAGGGGGTGTTATGCTCCTGGACCTCTGATGGCGCTGAGGGGTTCTCGAGCGAGGACAAGGCCTTGATTCAGGCGCTCTACCCGGCGCTGGGGCTGGCGTTGAAATCCATGTCAAACCGCCAGATGGCCACGGACCTGTTGCAGACCTATCTTGGGCGAGACCCCGGACAGCGGGTGCTTTCTGGTGAATTCCAGCGTGGTTCTTCCACCGAGATTGACGCGGTGATTGGCCTGTTCGATCTCAAGGGCTTCACCAGCCTCGCGGGTGAGCTGCCGGGGCCCGAGCTGATCGAGATGCTGAACGATTACTTTGGCATCGCCGTCGCAGCCACCCATGGTCATGGCGGCAATATCCTCAAGTTCCTGGGCGACGGAATGCTGGTGATGTTCAATCTGGGAAGTATCGAAAAGGACGCGCAGGCCGCCCTGGATGCTGCTGCAGAACTGTGCCGCAATATCAGCCTGCGCAATGAACAGCGCCTGGCGCTTGGCCTGCCAATCACCGATTGGACCCTGGCGCTGCACGCCGGAAAAATTCTCTATGGCAACATCGGCGCGGAAAACCGGCTGGATTTCACCGTGATTGGCCCGGCGGTCAATCAAACCGCGCGGATTGCCGACATGCATCGCTCGGTTGGGCAAAACATGATTTTTTCCTCGGTGGTCCAGCGCGCCGTTACGGCGGGCAAGCATGACATGGTGTCATTGGGGCGCTACATGCTGCGCGGCGTGGCTGATCCGCTTGAGCTGTTCACCGTTTACCGACCCAACGGGGCAATGCCAAATCTCTCCCCCTATGTTGAGGATTGATGGGTCCCGACACTAAGGCCGAAGGCCTTTGCAACTTTGGCCTTCAAAGTGGCATTTGTCTGTGCGGGCCATGGTGCCCCAGGCCCAGGCTCAGGCTCAGCTAGAGCGGGCGGTCCTCCCGCACGGGGAGCAACCACCGTTTTGTTGGCTGGAGGTGTCTAAATGTCGATCTCGACGCCGGGCAGGTTCACGGCCTTCATCATGTCGCGCAATTCCTGGCGGGCGGCGATGTTGGAGATGTTCAGCTGCTTGATACCGATGTCCTTGAGGTCCAGCAGGGTCAGGCCGCGCGGGAACAGCTCGCGGAAAATCACCCGCTCGGAAAAACCGGGGGCAACGCGAAAGCCGATGCGTTTGGACAGCATGTTGATGGCGCGTTCCATCTTTTCCTTGTTGACCATGCGTTGGGTGCCGACGCGGTTGCGGATCACCACCCAGTCGATGGGTTTCAGCCCGGCTTGAGCGCGCAGCTGGCGGGCGTTCCAGACCATTTCGGAATAGACGGACGGGCCGGTGATCTTTTCGCCCTTCTGGTCGGTATGGGCCAGCAGATCAAAATCCACAAAGCTGTCGTTCAGCGGTGTGATCAGGGTATCGGCCAGGGAGTGCGCCACCTGGCTCAACCGGGTGTGCGAGCCGGGGCAGTCGATCAGGATGAAATCATTGTCCGGCTCCAGACTGGAGACCGCAGCAGACAGGCGATGATCATAGATGTTTTCGCCCGGCTGCAGGCTCTCGGCGTCGATCTCGGGCAGCTCGTGCAATTCGACCAAGGGCAGATCCAGCGCCGCCTTCGCCATGAACTCCTTGCGGTTCTCAATATAGCGACCCAGGGAGCGCTGCCGCAGGTCGAGATCAAGCGCTGCCACTTTGTGGCCAAGCCGGGCCAGGGTTGTGGCCACATGGATCGAGACGGTGGATTTCCCTGCGCCGCCCTTTTCGTTGCCGACGACTATGATATGCGCCATCTATTGGTCCCTTTGGTTCGCTGCGCTGCGCGCGCCTGTTGTGTTGTCCTGACTATAGAGCTGAGGCGAATCAATGGAAAGCATGCAAATTACAGGAAAAGACCTTAGTTAGGCTCTGTATTGCTCTCATTTGACCGACCTCTGGCAGGCCATGTTACAGATCTGCAAATTCCGAGGTGCCAACAAAAAATGCCGCCCCCAAAAGGAGCGGCATTTCGAAATCCAAAAGGGGACTAAGCTTAGAAGCCCAGGCCTTCGTATTTCTTTTTGAACTTGGAGACGCGGCCGCCGGCATCCATCAGACGGGTGTTACCACCGGTCCAGGCAGGGTGCACTGTGGGGTCGATGTCCAGCGACATCTGGTCGCCTTCTTTGCCCCAGGTGGAGCGCATCTTCAGAACGGTGCCATCGGTCATTTTGACGTCGATGAAGTGGTAATCGGGGTGAATATCTTTTTTCATGATACCGCTCCTCAGGCCTTTTTGGCTTTGTAATGTGAATCTTCAGCGATCCGTGCGGACTTACCGCGCAGGGCACGCAGGTAGTACAGTTTGGCGCGACGAACGCGGCCACGACGCACAACGGTGATGCTGTCGATGTTGGTGGAGTGCAGTGGGAACACACGTTCCACGCCTTCACCAAAAGAAATCTTGCGAACGGTGAAGGAACCCGCAATGCTCGCGCCGTTTTTACGGCTGATGCATACGCCTTCGTAGTTCTGAACGCGCGAACGCGAACCTTCGGTTACTTTAAAGCCAACACGGATGGTGTCACCGGCTTTGAAGTCAGGGATGTCTTTCCCCAGGGCGGCAACTTGTTCCGCCTCCAGCTGTGCGATCAGGTCCATCTGATCTTCTCCTATTTTGCTCGTGGTTTTCCACGACGTATTTGCGCGTCCTCAGAGCTCTTGGTCTTCACCGGGTCCCGCCTTTGCAGCCCGCCAGAGGTTAGATCGTCTGTTCATTTGAGTGTTGCGCCGGGGTGCTGCAGCAAAACCGAAGAAAGCTTCCGAGGCATTGTCCCAACGTCAAACAGCCCGCAACCGACTCAGCAATTACAGACTGAGGTTTCCTAGGCGGGTTGTCCTATTCGGTCAAGGGCAAACAGCCCATCATGCGTCCCATCGACGGACCTGGCGGCCAATAGGGAGACATTTGACTGCAGCTGATATCGACGGGTTACTGCTTTTGCAGCAGGGCGCCAAAGAAGTTGATGCCGGTCTCCAGGTTCTCGATTGACAGGCGTTCATTGGTGCCATGAAAACGCGCCAGGTCAGAGCCTTCGATCTTGAAGGGGTTGATCCGATAGGCGTCTTTGGCGGCTTTGCCGTAGTGGCGCGCGTCCGTTGCGGCAATGGTCAGGCCAGGGACAGTTGCCAAGGGGCCAAAGGCATCCAGGATCGAGGTTTTGATATCCAAATAGCCCGTGGCCTGCGCGGAAGACACCGGCGAAGCCGGGTTGGCCAGGCTTTCGTCATAGCGAATTTCGATCTCCGGATCGTCGATGGTTTGGCGCACATGCGCCACGATGTCAGCGACGGAATCGCGGGGATGGATGCGAAAGTTGATCTTGGCAGAGGCCTCGGCGGCCAGCACGTTGTCCTTGCTGGATCCTGTCAGCATGGTGGGCGCGGTGGTGCTGCGCAGCATCGCATCTGTGGTAGGAGAGCCCGCGAGGATGGTTTCCAGCAGCGGCTTGAACAGCCAGCGATTGGCAAAGACCACCCGTTGTCCAAAAGAGAAATGACGTCCAAGGCCGTCAAAGAACTCCTCTGAAATGCCGGTCAGCCCACCGGGGACGGGATTGTCCTGCAATCGGGTGATGGCCCTGGCGATGCGTCCCACGGCGGTGACGCGCGGCGGCATGGAGGAGTGCCCCCCGGCGGATTTAGCCACCAGCTCCAGGGTGACATAGCCTTTTTCCGACAGGTTGATGCTGGCCACTGGTTGGTCCAGGCCGGGGATGACCTTATCGAGCACAAAGGAGCCTTCATCCAGCATCCAGTCCAGCTCGATGTCCTGCTCATTCAGGTGAACAGCGACGGCCATGGCGCCAAGCCCGCCGATCTCTTCATCGCCGCCAAAGCTGAAATAGACCGTGCGCTTGGGGGTGAAGCCATCGGCGATCATCTTTTCGGCAGCGGTGAGCATGGCAATGACGGCGCCTTTGTCATCCAGAGTGCCGCGTCCCCAGACAAATTCGTCGTCAATCACGCCAGCAAAGGGTTCGTGCTCCCAAAGATGATGGGACCCCGGGGCAATGGGCACGACGTCATAATGGCCGGCCAGCAGGATGGGCGCGAGGCTTGGATCGCTGCCTTGCCATTTGTACAGGGGAGTCTGCCGGGCCAGCACTTCGCGGCTCATAGTATTGTGCACCAGCGGGTAGCTGTCTTGCAGAAAGGTCAGAAAGGCGGCGAAATCCGGGTGCTTCAAATCGGTGGAAACGGTTCGGAACTTGACCGCTGCGGACAAATCTTTGGTTGCCTGCTCGATATCGGCCCCTAGCTCATAGGGGGTGCCGGAGTCGGCGGTTGCCTCTGGCGTATAGCGCAGGGTGTTGAAGATCAGCACCGCCAGCAGAACCACGACTACCAATACCAGTCCCGCCAAAAGGCGTAGCAATACGCGACCCATCAATTTTCTCCCCGGTCCGGGCTGGGCGCTGGTTGTTGCAGGGCGCAGCCGCAATTACACTGTCAAATGATTACCCACATGATGCATGGAAGCGAGGCGCCTGTCGTGGTTGACTAGGCGTCACTTCTTTTTGCGCTTGGGCTTTTGCGGTGGTCTGCTGGCCTCATAGGCCTGCCACAGGTCGGGGCGGCGCGCCTGTGTGATCTGTTCCGCCATCTCCTGGCGCCACTCTGCAACCTTGCCATGGTGGCCGGACATCAGCACCTCGGGGATCTTGCGGCCCTGCCACTCTGCCGGGCGGGTATATTGCGGATGCTCCAGCAGGCCAGAGGAAAAGCTCTCTTCCTCGGTTGAGGCCTGATTGCCCAGCACGCCGGGGATCAGCCGCACGGTGGCGTCAATCAGCGCCTGCGCCGCCAGCTCACCGCCGGTCATGACAAAATCCCCCAATGAGACTTCCTGAATGTTGTAATGCTCCAAGACCCGCTCATCGACGCCTTCAAACCGGCCACAGAGCAGCGTAATGCCATCGCAGCGCGCCAGGTTCTGCATCATGGCCTGATCCATCGGCTTGCCGCGCGGGGTGAGGTAGATCAGTGGCCAGTTGCCGCCCTGGGGTGCGGTGGTGTCCTGCATGGCCTGGTCTATGGCATTGCCCAGAACATCCGCCCGCAACACCATCCCGGCGCCGCCACCTGCCGGGGTGTCATCCACATTGCGGTGTTTGCCAACGCCAAATTCACGCAGATCCACAGTCTCCAGCTGCCACAGGCCTTCCTGCAGGGCCTTGCCTGTCAGGCTTTCGCCGAGCACGCCCGGAAAGGCGGTGGGAAACAGCGTCAGGATCTTTGCCTTCCAAACGCCGACCAGTTCGGGCGTTGGCGTCATCAGCTCACGCGGCTTCAGGCTCGGGCGGATGGCTTTGCGGCCATGGGATTTGTTTGGTGTAGTCATATTACTGTGTTTAGTTCAGATAGATTTACACGCAACACAAAGCTGTGGTGACTGGATGGAATTAGAGCGGGCCGCTGGCCAGGCAGCCGGGGCAATTCCGGAGCGGGATGACCTGATACAAGCGCGGGCTGAGGCGCTTTGGCCACAGATCGCGACGCAGTTGGGGCTGCCCGCTGCAGGTGCCAGATTTCGCAGGTTTCAGGTCAACAGCCGCAGACAGCACTGGCGCAGTGTGCTCGAGGTCAGGATACCGCAGGGGGACCGGTTTGTCCTGCGGGCGGATTTTGACGGCAGCCCGTCCTCCCCTTTCGCAGGCATTCTACAGCGGCACAGGGCAGCGGCTGCTGCTTTGAAACCTGTACATGGGGTCTCGGCGCCGGCGATCCTGTGGCAGGATCCTGAACAGCCCTATTACCTGATGGAGTTTGCACCCGGTGACACCGCCTTTCGCGCCTTGGAGGCCGCGGACTATGGTTTGGGCGACAGGGCGGCTGTGGTGCAGAACATTGGCCTGGCGGTGGCTGCGCTGCATCGGGTCTCTGCGGTGGGGGAGCGACAGTTTTGGCCGAAACCCTTTTTGACACGGATCTCAAAACGGGCGCAGGCGGTACGGGGCGGACAGATTGAGCTGCCCAGGCCGTGCGGCGCGGGGGCATTGTTTTGATGCCGCAGTGGAACATGGCGATTTGCATCTGCGCAATATTCTCATCAGCGATGAGACAACGTCCTTTATCGACTTTTCCAACCAAAAGGGCATCTTTCCACAGCGCGATCTTGCCAGCATCTGGCTGGCAAACTGTCCGGACCATCTGGCGCAAGACGGACAGGCGCCGGGATATGGGCTGGTGGCATAGGCGGACTGGGCGGCTTTTCAGCAGGGCTATGGGCGCGATCTGGTGAATGATCCGGTGTTTCGGTTCTTCTTTGCGCGGCGGCTTTTTAAGGCCTAGCTGTTACTGGCGCAAAAGCCCCGCCCACGTGATCAGAAAGCCGTTCAGCTGGCGGATACATATCTGCAGGTCTTTAACGCCTTGCTGGCAGAGGAATGACCTGCGCCAGGGGATTAAGACGGGCCAGAGGGATTAAAACAAACCCTCTGGCGGATCTGCGATGATGCGTCCCTGTTCCAGGTCAACCGTGGGCACCGCCGCCAGGGTGAAGGGCAGAAACACGGTGCCTTTCAGGCCCTCGCCCATCAGCTCCAGCAGATCGCTGGCGCCGTGGTTTTGCACCGATTTCACCGTGCCGAGCAACACACCGCCGGTGTCAAAGACCTCGACCCCGATCAGGTCGGCGTGGTAATATTCGTCGCTGGGCAGGGTTGGCAGCTGGTCGCGCGAGGTGAACAGGCGCAGGCCTTTCAGCGCGTCGGCCTGTTCTTTTGTCTCAACACCTGCGATGCGGCCGCAAAAGCCGCCCTTTACGGCGCGGGTCAGGGCAATGCTGTAGCTCTGGCTGCCGTCCTCATTGGTGAGCGGCGAATAGGTTTCGATTTCTTCCGGCTGGGCGCAAAAGCTTTTCAGCCGCACTTCGCCGCGCACGCCATAAGATCCAGCGATGGCGCCTACGCA
This sequence comes from Pseudophaeobacter sp. TrK17, assembly GCF_042192375.1. Classification (NCBI taxonomy): domain Bacteria; kingdom Pseudomonadati; phylum Pseudomonadota; class Alphaproteobacteria; order Rhodobacterales; family Roseobacteraceae; genus Pseudophaeobacter; species Pseudophaeobacter sp. TrK17. The sequence goes on along the minus strand of NZ_CP071700.1, from coordinate 3,803,737 downwards.
AATCAGGTCACTTTGGGGGGCACTCATGAGTTCACTCTCCGGCGCAGAACCCGGCGCGCATCCATTGGCCGCCAGATTGTGCGCATAGGTCCTTTTGATGGCTGCGCTCGAATAGAATGCCCGAGGTAAAGGCGATCGCAACAAAAATTACAAGGCGGATCAATCGTCCCATCGCTTTACCGTGTCTCGATCGACAACGCGTTCTGCCGGTTTTCCCAGCCCTGGCGTTCCAGTTCGGGGCTGTCGTGCAGCTCTTCGGGCAGGCCGATGCAGAAATATCCGATCAATTTCCAGCTCGTCGGCACCTGCAAATCACGGTTGAGCTGATCCGGGTCCAGCACCGAGACCCAGCCCAGTCCCAGCCCTTCGGCGCGCAGGGCAAGCCAGAACAGGGTGATGGCGGTGACCACCGAATAGCGGCGCATTTCAGGCATGGTGCCAGCGCCCAGCCCATGACCCTGCACGGTGTCATCATCGCAGTAAATCGCCAGTTGCACCGGGGCTTCGCGCATGCCTGACAGTTTCAGGCCTGCATAGCGATTGGCGCGCGCACCGGAATAGCCGGCCAGAGCCTCTGCATTGGCGGTTTCAAAATTCTTAAGGGCGGCCTCACGGGCGGCATCGCTGTCGATACGCAGGAGGCGCCAGGGTTCGCTCAACCCCACCGAGGGGGCCAGCTGGATGGCGTTGAGGCAGCGCGCCAGCACTGCCTCATCCACCGGATCCCTGCGGAAGCGGCGCACGTCGCGCCGCATCTGCATCAACAGATCAAGCTGGGTGCGGAACGCCGCGGGGAAAGCACCTTCCGGCACATCCCCCTCGGGCCCCGAAAGGGGCAGGTCCCGCGACCCCACTGTCTTATTCCGCGTCTGCGGCTGGCTCGGCGGCCTTGGCGGCTTTCTGTTCAGCGCGCTCCTGGGCTTTCTTGCCAGGGGTACCCTTTTTGGGGTTGGAGCGGTCGGCCTTTTCGCGCACGCCAGCAGCTTCGAGCATACGGGCGATACGGTCGGTGACCTGGGCGCCCTGGCCGAGCCAGTACTGAACGCGTTCCATGTCCATTTTCACGCGCTCTTCGCTGTCTTTTGGCAGCAGCGGGTTATAGGTGCCGAGCTTTTCAACAAAACGGCCGTCACGTGGCATGCGGCTGTCAGCAGCTACGATGCGGTAGAAGGGGCGTTTTTTCGAGCCGCCACGGGCCAGACGAAGTTTGATAGCCATTGGGTAGTCTCCTTTGATGGCGTTGACAGGGATTGCCCTGTTATTCCTGGTGTTTCTTGTGGTGTCTGATGACTTCCTGAATGATGAAATTCAGGAAAGCCTTGGCAAAATCGGGGTCCAGGTTGGCCCGTTTCGCCAAATCTTCGAGCCGTGCAATCTGCGCGGCCTCTCGGGTGGGATCCGAGGGCGGCAGCGCATGTTCAGCTTTCAGCTGACCCACGGCCTGTGTGTGTTTGAACCGCTCGCCCAAGGTGTAGACGAGAATCGCATCAAGCCGGTCGATGCTTTCGCGGTGCCCTTGCAGGATTTCGGCGGCGCGGGCCACGTCGTCCTGCGTGTGCTCGGCTGGGGTGATGTGATCAGTCAAGAGCCCATCCTTTTGGTTTGAACAGCGGGTCAGCGTAGTGGCTGATTTCCATCTCGATACCATGGGCAATCTGGCTGCCCTTCAGCGCCGCAGGGGCTGGGTGGCGATAGACCGCATCGTTGCCATCAATGGTTGCCGCATCGTGATCTTTCACCGCGCCAAGCCGTTCTGCCAGGCGGATGGAGTCGAGGTTCTTGGGGTCGAGATAGCTGACAGCGGTTTCCCAGCCCTGGGTTTCGTAGAAATAGGCGCGGGCGGCATTGGTGGCCTCCAGCGCATAGCCGCGCCCTGCGGCGTCGGGCCAGATGATCCAGGCGATTTCCCGTTCTGGCCAGCCCGCAGGCATCCAGCCGCCGGCCATGCCGTAGGTTTCATCCGTGACCTTGTCGTGGATCATCCACATGCCAAAGCCGTGGATCTGCCAATGGCCGATTTCAGCGGCATAGAGCATCCAGGCCTCATAGGCATTCAAAGGCCCGCCCATGAACCGCGCCCGATAAGAGGAGAAGGTCGCCTCAAAATCGGGGTAATCCTCGGCCTCGGGGCCGCGCAGTACCAGGCGTTTGGTTTCAAGAACCGGGATGTTCTGGCGGCTCATGCTGCGGCCTCCAGGGTGGGGTGCCGCCAGATCTGACAGGGCTTGCCCAGCAGCGCAGCGTCAGATTCAAAACGTGCGCCCAGGCGTTCCGCAAGTGCAATAGAGCGATTGTTGTGCGGCGCAATATAGCTGATCACACCGTTCAGGCCCTGTTGATGCGCACCGTAGTTGCGGGCAGCGGTCGCGGCTTCAAAACCGTAGCCCTTGCCCTCGGCCTCTTCAAACAGGGTCCAGCCCAACTCTGGCTCAGACCAGGCAGGGGCAAAGATCAGACCGGTCCAGCCGATGAAGCGCCCAGAGGCTTTTTCGACGATATGCCACAGCCCGTAGCCATTGAGCACCCAATGCCCCAGGCGGGAAACCAGCGAGGTATAGCTGCCCATGGCATCGCGCGGACCGCCAACAATATGGCTGCGCTCTGTCTCAAAGAAAGCCGCCATTGGTTTTAGATCATCCAGGTGCGGCGCGCGCAGTGTCAGGCGCGCGGTCTCAAGGACCGGGATGGGCAGGCTCATTGCGGTCATGCGTAGGCCTCCATGCCGCCAGCGGCCAGATCATCGGGGCTCATGTGGCGCCAAACCTCCAGCGCGCCCAGGCGCACATGGGCAAAGTCACCATCGCGGGTTGCACCCAGGCGCTGCGCCACCGCGCGCGAGCCGTGGTTTTCAGGCGCGACCAGGCTGATCGCGGTTTTCCAGCCCAGGGTCTCATAGGCATAGGTACGCGCGGCAGTGGCGGCCTCGGTGGCGTAGCCCTTGCCGCCAAAACCTTCAAACAGGTCCCAGCCGATTTCCGGCTCGGGCCAGCCTTCGGGGTTCCACAAGCCGATGATGCCAGCCGGTTTGCCGCTGTCCTTTTCCTCTAGCGTCCAGCGACCATAGCCCCGCAATTGCCAGTGACCGATTTCCAGCGCCAGATGACGCCAGACCTTGTCCGGCTCCATCTGACCACCGACAAAATCGGCACGGGGCGAGTCATAGAAGGCGCAGAGCGGCTCAAAATCGCTCAACGCAGGCTGGCGCAGCATCAGGCGCTGAGTTTCTATGGTGGGAACCTGGATCATGTTATTTCTTTTTACCAAAGCCAGAAAGACCGCCGGGCAGGCCCATGCCGCCCATGCCACCAAGACCGGGCAGACCGCCGGGCATACCCTTGCCGCCGCCCATGGCTTTGGCCGCTGCTTCCAGCGCTTTGGGGTCCATCTGGCTGGGATCCATACCCGCCATGTCGCCCATACCGCCGCCTTTGCCGAGCATGCCTTTCATGGCCTGCTTCAGCATCTTGCCTTTGCCCATCTTGCCCATCTTCTTCATCATGTCCGACATCTGCCGGTGCATTTTCAGAAGCTTGTTCAGGTCAGAGACCTGCATGCCCGCGCCGGCCACGATACGCTTTTTGCGGCTGGCCTGCAGTAGGCCGGGATTGGCGCGCTCTTTCTTGGTCATCGACTGGATCATGGCGATCTGGCGCTTGATGACCTTGTCGTCCATGCCGGCGTCCTGCACCTGCTTGGCCATTTTGCCCATGCCGGGCATCATCGACATCATGCCTTCCATGCCGCCCATCTGCTGCATCTGTTCCAGCTGCATCTTCAGGTCATTCATATTGAAATGACCCTTCATCATGCGCTTCATCATGCGCTCGGCCTGTTCGGCCTCGATGGTTTCCTGCGCCTTTTCAACCAGGGCAACAATGTCGCCCATGCCCAGGATACGGCCTGCGACGCGCTCTGGCTCGAAGGTCTCGATGGCGTCCATCTTTTCGCCCAGACCGACAAAGCGGATCGGCTTGCCGGTCACCGCGCGCATCGACAGGGCGGCACCGCCACGACCGTCGCCATCCATCCGGGTCAGCACCACGCCGGAGATGCCGATCTTGGCGTCAAATTCTTCCGCCACTTCAACCGCGACCTGACCCGTCAGACCATCGACCACCAGCAGGGTCTCACGGGGGGAGACCACCGCCGCGACATCCTCGACTTCCTGCATCAGGACTTCGTCGATCTGCAAGCGGCCGGCGGTGTCCAGCATGTAGACGTCATAGCCCCCCAGCGCGGCCTGCTGTTTGGCGCGCTTGGCGATGTCAACGGGTTTCTGACCGGCGACGATCGGCAGGGTGTCGACGCCAATTTGGGCACCCAGCACCGCCAGCTGGTCCATCGCAGCCGGGCGATAGACATCGAGCGAGGCCATCAGCACCCGCTTGCCTTCTTTGTCCTTCAGCCGCTTGGCCAGTTTACCAGTGGTGGTGGTTTTACCAGAGCCCTGCAGGCCCACCATCAGGATCGGCGCAGGCGGGTTGTCCACCTTGAGCGTGCCGAGATCTTCGTCGCCGCGCAGCACGTCAACTAGTGCGTCATGCACGATTTTGACGACCTGCTGGCCGGGGGTGACCGATTTGGTCACCGACTGTCCGGTGGCCTGGTCCTGAACCTTTTTGACAAAATCACGCGCCACCGGCAGTGAGACATCGGCCTCTAGCAGGGCAACGCGGACTTCGCGCAGGGCGGTTTTGACATCTTCCTCGGACAGGGCGCCCTGTTTGGTCAGCCGGTCAAAGACCCCGGAAAGCCGTTCGGATAGATTTTCAAACATGGCTTACGGCCTCCTTTGCCGACTTCAAAACCAGACAGCCCCTATGTAGTGAGCGGGATGCCCATGCGCAAATGCCCTTCAGGTCGAATGTCGGCTTGTGAGAGCAATCCAAACAGAATTGCCCCCACGGGCGTAACACGCTGGTGGAGGGCGATCCCCGACACGTCAGGGACCGGAAGACATAGATGCTTCCGGATATGGGCCCTGCGTTACGTGGATTGGCTGACAGAGTCAAGCGATGACAGGGTTTGGCCAAGGTCCAGCCTGTTTCAGATCACGGTTTTTGCCGGCAGCCAGCTGTTCACGGCCCTGGCAATCCGGTCGGATCCTGCCCCGTTGGTATAGGCCGCAACAATCGGGATGCGGGTTTTGCCGCCGGGGGCCGCAGGCCCTGCCGTTAGAACCAGCGTCGGGCGATACAGGGTTGAACTGCGCCCATCCCGAAGCGTCGTGGTCTGTTCTATTTCCACATGGGACAGCTGATCCAGTGGGTGATCCTCGCTGCTGTAGCCAAAAACCGACTGGCGACGAATGAAAATCTTGCCGGCGACGCGGTCAAAAATGATCTGCACGCGTCGCACAAAGGCGCAAAAAGCTACTATGCCGATGCCGCCGCCCAGACTGCCGAACAAGACGCCAAACCAGAGATCACCCTGTTCTCCGCTGGCGACGAGAAGACCTGCGCCGATGAAGACCAGGATAAACAAGATGAGCATGATGCCGATCAGCCAGGGCGTATTTGCGATGATCAGCTGCTCTGGGGTGTCTCGCGTGATTCGCATAGTTATATCCTAGTGAAATTAGCACGCCTGAGAAGGTCAGCTGCCGTCCACGGCTTGACTCAAACAGTGAGAGGCTCGCAGCATCGGGACTATAGGTGCCTCATCGACTTAACGGATCTGAGCGATCCATCGGGCGCCGTGAGGCAGCAACAGCAGCAGGTAACACAGGCGAACGGGGTAAGCGTTCGGGCGGCCAACCGGGCAGCCATCTGGCTGAGGGAAGGACCAAGAGGGATGCGTGTATTCACGATACTGGGGCCATCGCAATCTGGCAAAACGACCCTGACAAGGGCGCGGCTGGGCAAACTCGGGGAGGGGCTGGCGGATGTGGTGGCGGTTGGCTGTATGGCCGATCAGGGCAAACATCTTGATAAAGCCGTCTTGCTGCGTGCCCTGGGCGGAGGCCTGGGGGATGGTAATCCGGTGGGGGGGCACTCTGGCCGCGTTGGGCGGGCTGGACACTGGCGCCGATGAGCGACAGGGCGATCACGGAAATACCATTGGCAGCCCTGGCTTCTCGCACACTGGCCTCTCGCACAGCGGTCTGCAGGCCGACGATATCGGTCAGGCGATAAAATCCGACCATCCGAACCTTGGCTACTGTTATTCTGCTGATGGCAGTGCCGGGCTGCCCGGCTGGGCACAGTCGCCGCCGTCGACCTACCGGCGCTTGGTTGTTCCGGTGCATCAACGCGACGAGGCGCGGCTCTCGGCGGCGTTGGACCGTCTGGTGGGCATTGATCCGGCTGTTAAGCTGGAACAGGATCCGATTTCTGGGCGCGCCCTGTTGCATCTGCAGGGACCGTTGCATCTGCGCCGGGTGCTGGCCACGCTGGAAACGGAGTTTGGCGTCGAAGCCATTGGCGAGCAGGTGCCGCCGTCCTTTTGCGAAACCCTCAGAGAACCAATTGAGCTGCGCTACCGTCACCGCAAGCAGTCCGGCGGGGCGGGGCAGTGTGCCGATGTTCTGATCGAAATGCGCTCGCTGCCCCGGGGCAGCGGTTTTCAGTTTCACGACAGGATCAAGGGCGGAGCGATGCCAAAGGCCTATATTCCCTCGGTTGAGGCCGGGGTGCGCGAAGCCCTGCGGGAAGGCAACAACAGCCACCCGGTGGTGGATGTCGCGGTGGTCTTGAAAGATGGCAAGCACCACGCCGTGGACAGCGCTGATTTTGCTTTTCGCACGGCGGCCAGAAATGCAGTGCGGAGCGCTTTGGATCAGGCCGATCTGGTGCTTTTGCAACCCATTATGAAGGTGGCCATTCATGTGCCTTCGGTGTTTTCAGGCCGGGTGATCCCGGTGATTAGCAACCGGAAGGGACAGGTTCTGGGCTTTGCTGCAGAAGACGGCAAAGCGGGTTGGGTTGTTCTGGAGGCCCTGATTCCGCTGGTCGCACAGGATGGCCTGTGTCACAGCTTGGCCAGCGCCAGCCGCGGCACCGGCTGGTTTGAGACTGCATTTGACCACTATGAGGAGGTCAGACAAGACGAGCTCGCACCGGTTTGAGGGCTCGGCTGACCGCCTGCCGCACCTACCTGCTCCCCTAACTGGCTGCACAGCTGTGTGTCCGCCTGACAGGGTGCCGGCCTGCCTGTGTGCCCGTCTACCTGTGTGCTCGCCTACCTGAGTGACTGTGTGCCTGAGCGGCTGTGGCGCAGTTTTGTCTCCAGAGAGCGCATCGTCTCTTGCGTCTTTGGGGTTTTTTGCGTGATCTGAAGGCGACGTAAAATACCGCCTTTGGGAGACTTGAATCATGGATGCAGCCGCCGCTCAACAGGACGCCTTGCCGGTCAGCTCAGATGCGCTGTTGGCACAGCTTGATGCATGGGATTTGCCCTATACCCTGTTTACCCATGTGCCGCTGCGGACCGTGGAGGAAGCCAAGCAGGTTGAAGCAGAGATGCAGCAGCCCGGCGTCAGCAGCCTGAAGATCAAGAACCTCTATCTGCGGGATCGCAAGAAGCGTAATTACCTCATTTCTGTCGAACAGGACCGCGAGATCGACCTCAAGGCGCTGGGGAAGGAGATTGGTGCCGCAGGGCTGAGCTTTGGATCTGCTGATCGCCTGATGCAGAACCTGGGCATTCGCCCGGGCGCAGTGAGCCCAATGGCAATGATCACCGGTGTTGCGCAGGGGGTGACATTTTATATGGATGCAGCGGTGCAGGAGGTGGATGTGATCAATATGCACCCGCTGGTGAATGATCGCACCGTGGTGATGGCACGGGAGGATTTTCTTGCCTTTCTCGCTCGCATCGGGTGTGAGCCCCGCTGGATCTGACGCGCCCCCCTAGGCGTTTTGGGGTTCCCCCAATGCCAGCTCCAGCGCTGCTGCGACATGGGCTGCGGAGGGATTGATAAACAAGACCCCGGCGGCCTCAAAACAGGGCTCATCAATATGGTCCGGGAAGGCCAGCGGCAGTTCGGTACAGGCAAGGATCACTGCCTCCCCGGCGTTGGCGTGTTGCTGGCAATCACCGCAAAATCACATCCGGCCGCTTGCAGCACCAGCAGGCCATTGCGAAACACCGCATCAAAGGCGGCCCAGCTGGCGTCATCCTCGGGGCGCCCGCGCAGGCTGCGGGTCTCGGCCTGATTGACCGATTCTATGGTGATCTTTGGGCAGGGGAGCGGGCCGTTGTCGGCCTTTGCGCCAGTCTCGATTTGCCGCTGCCAGCTGCCCGCGCAGATGCCGCGATAGTAGTCCAGGGTCGAGGCCCAGCCGACGCCGCCGAGAATACCGATTTTCTTCATATCTGCTGCGCCCTGTCTTGCGTTCCCGTCCGGGTAGCATGGTGCAACAGAGTAGCGTGGTGCAACAGGGGCGTTGAACAAAAGCACCGCCCCCCGAGGGAGGCGGTGTTCAGGTTTGGTTTGCCAAATTTAGCGGGCAAAGCTTAGGCGGCAAGCGCCTCGATTGCGGACTTGGCGCGCTGCATCGAACCTTCCTCATCCATGGACAGCTGATCTGCGGCGACCAGTTCAACATCGGTGATGCCGATAAAGCCAAGCACATGGCGCAGGTAGGTGGTGGCAAAATCGATATCCGATCCGGCCTGCGTCCCGCCAGAGGCCACCGCGATGATGGCGCGTTTGCCCTCCAGCAGACCAACGGGGCCGGTTTCGGTGTAATTGAAGGTCACCCCAACGCGAGCAACCAGATCAATCCAGGCCTTCAGCGTCGAGGGCACTGAGAAATTGTAGATCGGCGTGCCGATGACAATGGTATCGGCCTGTTTCAGCTCGGCAATCAGCGCGTCAGACTGCGCAAGAAGCGCCTTCTGCTCATCGCTGCGTTGGTCCGCAGGGGTGAAGTTGGCACCGACCCAGGCCTCGTCGAGCAGTGGCAGTGGGGTCGCCAGATCCCGACGGATGACAGTTTCAGGTGCCAGCCGCCCGGTGATCTCGGCGCTCAGCGAGCGGGTGACGGAGTTCTCGGTGCGGGCAGAGGAGTCGATATGCAGAACTGTGGAGGTCATGATCTGAATTCCTATTTTTTGTTTCGTCTGCATCACACATGGGTTATAGCAAAAATGAACTCAATCGCCGTGTCGGCACAGGTTTTGTGCAAATTTGCGGTGGGGCTTGAGGGGCAGATTTCACAAAGCGGATTTGAAGCAAGGACAGTGTGATGGAGAATTGGGACGAAGTTCGCACCGCCTATCAGGTGGCCCGCATGGGGACTGTCAGTGGCGCCGCCGAGGTTCTGGGGGTGCATCATGCGACGGTGATCCGCCATATTGATGCAATCGAAACACGCCTGGGGGTGAAGCTGTTCCAGCGTCATGCCCGTGGCTATACGCCAACGGAATCCGGTCAAGACCTGTTGCGGGTGGCGCAGGCCACAGATGACCAGTTCAGCCAGTTGGTTGGCCGGTTGAAAGGCCAGGGGGAAGAGGTTTCAGGCGAATTGGTGGTGACCTCACTGTCGTCGATGTCGCATCTACTGGTGCCAGTGCTGACCGAGTTCCAGCAGATGCATCCGGGCCTGGTTATTCGCTACCTCACCGGTGAGCGCCTGTTCAGGCTGGAGTACGGCGAGGCCCATGTGGCGCTGCGGGCAGGCAATGCACCGGATCAGCCGGACAATGTGGTACAGCCCTTTCTGAAGCAGAAGATCGGTCTGTTTGCCTCCCAAGGCTATGTAGACCAGCACGGCATGCTGAAAGGTGTCGATGACCTGAAGAACCATCAGTTTGTTGGCACCGACAATCCAGACAGCCGCGCACCTTTCAACAAATGGCTGCGCGAACACACCACGGAAGAGACAATCATCTTCCGCTGCTCCGACGGTGTGGCAATGCAAGAGGCGGTTATGGCAGGGGCCGGTATTGGCTTTATGTCGATGTGGGAGGCCTCGCGCCGCCCGGCTTTGGTCAAGATGATGGATCCTCAGGCCGATTGGGAAGGCAGCCTTTGGTTGGTGACCCATGTGGACCTGCACCGCACTAACAAGGTGCAGAGTTTCCTCAGCTTTTTGAAAGAGCGCGCCAAGGCCTGGCAGCAATGAGCCCGGTTCAGCGCGCCCATGGCGCCATGCTGTTGTTTTCGGTCCTGGTGGCGGGATCGTTTTCTCTGGGGGTTTTGATCGCCAATGATATCGCGCCGATGGCGCTGAATGCGGTGCGTTTCGGCATCGCGGCGGTGGTGATTGGCGCGGTCGCGGGGCTAAGTGGCAAACTGCGACGGCATCATTTTCGGGCGCCCTGGCGCTATCTGGTGATGGGGGCGCTGTTTGCCAGCTACTTTGTGCTGATGTTTTATGGCTTGCAGACGGCAGATCCGGTCAGCGCCTCGGCGGTCTTTACCCTGACCCCGGTGCTCAGCGGGGTCTTTGGCTATCTGCTGCTGCGCCAGATTACCACGCCGCGCATGGCGCTGGCCTTGGGCATCGGCGCGGCGGGGGCGCTTTGGGTGATCTTCCGGGCCGACCTGGCGGCGCTGCGGGCCTTTGATATTGGCCGCGGAGAGATGATCTATTTTGTCGGCTGTGTTGCCCATGCGATCTATACGCCGGTGGTGCGTAAGCTGAACCGGGGTGAGCCGGCGATTGCCTTTACCTTTGGCACCCTGATTGCCGGTGCACTGGTATTGCTGGTCGTTGGCTGGGGGGACATCCGCGCGACCCAGTGGGACGCCCTGCCGATGCTGGTTTGGGTTGGAATTTTTTATGTGGCGATATTTGCCAGCGCTGTCACCTTTGTGTTGCTGCAGTTTGCCAGCCTTCACCTGCCTGCGGCCAAGGTCATGGCCTATACCTATCTGACTCCCAGTTGGGTGATTGTCTGGCAGGTCGCGCTGGGCAACCCGGCCCCAAGCGGGCTGATCCTGGTGGGGATTGCGCTGACGGTGGTGGCCCTGGTGTTGTTGCTCGAAGATGCGGCCAAGCCCGCGCGCCCTGTCAAAGCCTGAATGGGCTGCCTCAGATTTCGCTGTTCTGAATAGCCGGAGCGGGTGGGACTGGGGGTTGGTCGTCCAACTCGCTGGCCAGGAAGCGTTCAAATGCGTCCAGGTGCACCGGTTCAAACTGGCCAAACCCCTGCATCCAGACCGAAGCCGCCCGCATGGCGTCGGGCTGTAGTTTGCACCATTTCACCCGCCCGCGCTTTTCCTGCGCGATCAACCCGGCGCGGCTCAGGATGGTGAGGTGTTTGGAAATTGCCGCCAGCGACATCTCAAAAGGGTCAGCCACATCCGTTACCGCCATATCATCCTCCAACAACATGGTGAGGATCGCCCGACGGGTCGGGTCGGCCAGGGCGGCAAAGACGGTATCAAGTTCACTGGACATACCGCGCACATTAGGCGCCTGTTTCGTTAAAGGAAAGCCGCGCTTGGTTTGCCAAAAGCGGGGTGAAACCAAAATCAACCTTTTGGTTGAATATGCCAATTCGCGGCTTCTGGGCGAAAGACGCCAAGTGACAGAAGCGCGCAGGGTAGGTGAATTTTTCAAAACATATTTAATATCAAACACCTACCGTGTTTCTGAGGCTGTGGACTCTGCAATTGACTCTGTGGCCCCAGCGCCTTAGCACCTCACATAGAAATCGCGTGAGGATGGCGCCTGTGACAGATGATGACCAAAAGCAGCGCATGGCGCAGCTGGAGGCCAAACTGGCAGCGGCGCGTAAGGCCCAAGAGCCCAAGCCGCGCGCGGATGAACACTACTCTCTGGCCAATCAGGCCTGGCGGATGGTGATAGAATTGGTGGTCGGTCTTGGGATCGGCTTTGGCATCGGATTTGGGTTGGATCACCTTTTTGGGACCCTGCCTATCTTTATGGTGCTGTTTATACTGCTGGGACTTGTCGCAGGGGTGAAGGTGATGCTTCGCACCGCGCAGGAGATCCAGGAACAGAAACTGGCCGAACAGGCCGATGAAAATGCAAAGGCTCAGGACTGATCGCGTGATCAACACCTGACGACAGGAGAAGCGGAACGATGGGCAAGCTGTTCTTTTACGTAGCATTGGCACTGGTAGTGGTGTCTGGCGTGCTTTTTGCACCTGAGCACGCGGCTCTGGCGATCCACCCGATGGATCAGTTCAACGTCGCCTCGCTCACTGGTGGCGCAGTAAACACCTTCGCAATCACCAATGTCACGCTCTGGCTCGCCCTGGCCGTTGTCTGCGTCTTCTTGCTGATGGTTGTTGGCTCTTCGCGCCGCGCCATCGTGCCTGGCCGCGCCCAGTCGGTTGCGGAACTGACTTATGGGTTCATCTACAAAATGGTTGAAGACGTGGCCGGCAAAGACGGCGTCAAGTTCTTCCCCTACATCATGACCCTGTTCATGTTCATCCTGATGGCCAACTTTCTGGGCCTGATCCCGATGTCCTTCACCACCACCTCGCATATCGCTGTTACCGCGATCCTGGCGGGTCTGGTGTTCTTTACCGTCACCATCGTTGGCTTTGTCAAAAATGGCGCCGGTTTCCTTGGCCTCTTCTGGGTATCCAGCGCGCCTCTGGCCCTGCGCCCCATCCTGGCCATCATCGAACTCATTTCCTACTTCGTACGCCCCGTGAGCCACAGCATTCGTCTGGCTGGCAACGTCATGGCGGGCCACGCGGTTCTGAAGGTTTTTGCAGGTTTTGCGGGCGCTCTGGGCCTGTTCAGCTTCCTGCCGATCTTTGCCATCACCGCAGTCTACGCTCTCGAAGTTCTGGTGGCCTTTATCCAGGCCTATGTCTTTACCATCCTGACCTGCGTGTATCTGAAAGATGCCCTGCATCCGAGCCACTAAGGTCTAGATCCAACAAGTTACCGGATGATCCGTTCCTGGGTCATTCGGGTCCCAAATCACCACATTCCATCGTAAGGAGAATACCCATGGAAGGCGATATCGCACAACTCGGTCAGTTCATCGGCGCAGGCCTGGCAGCAATCGGTTCCGGCGCAGCCGCAATCGGTGTTGGCCACGTAGCCGGCAACTTCCTGGCAGGCGCACTGCGCAACCCATCGGCAGCCGCCGGCCAGACAGCTACTCTCTTCATCGGCATCGCCTTTGCAGAAGCCCTGGGCATCTTCTCGTTCCTGGTTGCTCTGCTGCTGATGTTCGCAGTCTAAGACCTTAGGACACTTTATCCTTACGGTCGGGCGGTAGGCCCAATGGCCCACCGCCCGATGTAACGGCAAGTTCCCTAGGAGGACGACATGGCATCTAATACGCAAGACGCAGCTCACGGCGCCGCCGAGGCCGCGCACGGCTCTGCTCCGGGCATGCCGCAGCTGGATTTCTCGACCTTCGGGAACCAGATCTTCTGGCTGGCAATCGCGCTGGTCGCGATCTATCTCATTTTGTCGCGTGTCGCGCTGCCCCGCATTGCTGCGGTTCTGGCAGAGCGTCAGGGGACCATTACCAACGACCTTGCTGCGGCTGAAGATCTGAAAGCCAAGGCAGTTGAGGCCGAAGACGCTTATAACAAGGCCCTGGCAGACGCCCGCGCCGAGGCACAGCGTATCGCCGCCGAAACACGCGCCGAAATCCAGGTTGGCCTGGACGACGCGATTGCCAAGGCGGACGAACAGATTGCAGCCAAAGCGGCTGAGTCTGAAAAAGCCATTGGCGAGATCAAAGCTGGCGCGCTGGAAAGCGTGAAAGTTGTGGCCGCCGACACCGCCGAAGCTCTGGTAACAGCGCTGGGTGGCAAAGCAGATTCAAAAGCAGTCGCGACAGCGGTTGCCGACCGGATGAAAGGTTAAGGACATGCGCACAGTTCTGGCAATTGCCCTCACCCTTGGGGCCACCAGCCCGGCGTTTGCCGCCTCTGGTCCCTTCCTGTCGATGAGCAACACCAACTTTGTTGTTCTGCTCGGCTTTCTTCTGTTTGTTGGCATTCTTCTGTTTGTCAAAGTGCCTAGCCTGCTGGGTGGCCAATTGGACGCCCGCGCCGAAGGTATCCAGAAGGAACTGAACGAAGCCCGCGCCCTGCGGGAAGAAGCTCAGACCATTCTGGCCTCCTACGAGCGCAAGCAGCAGGAAGTTCAGGCACAGGCCGATCGTATCGTGGCTGCGGCCCGTGAGGATGCGGCGGCGGCTGCCGAAGAGGCAAAGGCGGATCTGGAAACTTCCATCGCCCGCCGTCTGGTGGCAGCAGAAGAGCAGATCGCATCTGCCGAAGCTTCTGCAGTCAAAGAAGTACGCGATCAGGCGATCTCCATCGCTGTTGCTGCTGCCGATCAAGTGATCGCCAAGCAGATGACAGCGACCGAGGCAAACAAACTGATCGATGCGGCGATCACCGACGTCAACGACAAGCTGCACTAAATCACAACGATCACTGTATCTGAGTGTTCATAACCCGGCCCTTGTGGCCGGGTTTTTTTGTCTTTGCTTTTGTTCCAGGCCGCATTCGCGTGGTTCGAAGGGGGATAGCTGCGCGTGACGCCGTGCCAGCCAATGCACACGCGCCCCATATCCGCTGGCGGGCGGTCCGACTGGAAGGGATGCAACAGGCAGGGATTTTCCGGTGGCGCAGACTGGGTGCAGAGGTCATCAGGTGTCTGCTTTGACGCTATTTTATCAACATTCTACATAGCGGCCAAAGTCCGCTATGTAGAACGCGTGCATTTTTCCTGTTCAGGAATGCGCCCTATTAATGGGCCATCATTTCAGATGCGATCTCTGCACCGTTCAACTGGGCCGGGAAATATGTTGGCCAGTTGGTGACTTCTGTCAGCAACTCAGCGCGATCATTACCCCAGTAAAGATGGTAGTGGTCAGCCTTGGTTGGTGCAATCTTGTGGTCGCTGAACTGAATGAACCGAGGCGCGGCCGCGTCGCCGCCGGATTTTTCAAAAATGAAGCGCACACCCTGATTGCCGGATTTGTAGGTCAGGATTTCATATCCGTCTTCGGCGTACTGCCCCTGCACAGGCTGGCCGTCCCGGAAAAAAGTCACGCTGGGGCCGTCGATCAGGATACGCTCCACATCTGTTTTGTAGCCGACCTCGTAGTAGGCACGATACTCCTCAGCGGATTTTTCTCCATGTTCAGCTTTGTGTTCCATCACTTCATCCAAAGTGCCGTCTTGCAGGAGTGGGTAAAGCGACTGCCAGTCGCCACCCCAGTCAGACAGGTTGCGGGCTTTAACCGCAGCGGCGTCGACCAGGGATGGCCCGTCGTCCTTATGTGTGTGTGTATGGGTATGGGTGTGAGTGGTGGCGGAATTTTCCGCTGTTTGCGCCATTACCTGCGCCGAACTAACGATCAGCGCGCCAAGCGCAATGACGCCAACGCGTTTGAGGATTGTCTGTTTCATGTGAAGCTTCCTGCCTTTGCTATGATGAATTTGTTATGATATATCATAACAAATCCAGTCAGTATCTCTCCCTGATTAATTTGGCAAGACGCACTGCCCCTAACCGCAAGGTTTAAGCGGAGTCAGCACAGAACAAGTGAAAGCGATCAGTGACCTGGCAAGAGCAAATTAAAGGTCTGCCCCGCGTAGTCGACAAGCATGATCTACAGAAAGGCCAGAGCCGCATTGGGTTCTATCGTGTGGAAACCGGTACTTACCTAATGAGCGGTGCCAATGGGGGGGCAGGGCTGCATTTGCGGTGCCTTCCTTCCCATTGGCCGCCTGTGATAGGCCGCGCCATCACAAGCGAAAGGGATTGGTCCAGGCGCGTTTGCCCGCAGCGTCCACCACTGTTACCCGCAGCCAAGGCGAATTGCGGAACCGGTGTAGCGGGATCTGGCCGCGGGTCATTGAGGCACCATGGATGGCTGTCGCCGCTTGGCCATGGCCTTGCAGGATCATCGTTGACGCGGCGGTGCTTTCGATCTCGATTGTGTCGCCGGTGAGTGTCACATTGCGAATTTCAGGCCCTTGTGAGCTGTAGAAATCACCTTGTTTCAGGGCTTGCAGCAGTAGGTCAGGATTGTTGGCCTCTGCCTTGACCATGACCCAACCGCCAAAATGGTCTGGTTCAGTAAAATGGGCGTCATCGGTGGCGATAAGCGTCACATCACGGCCTTCTGACAGCAATAGGTCGAGCACATGCCCGCCACCCTCGCGGTCGCAACCGATGGCACAGCCGTGATTATAGATCTCGACCGCATGCGCCGCTTCGATTGAACGCGCATCAGAAAGAGTCAGGCCGGACCAGTGCGGATGGGCGATGGCGACAAATGCGCCGGCGTCCCGGGCGCGCGCCGCAAGTTCCGGGCCTGTTTCCTGATCGTCCACCGGATGAAAGCCCGGAGCGTTGGGCGCTGCAAACCCTTCGGGCAGGCCAACCGCAAGGATGTGCCACAGTTCACCGTTTTCCATGGCGCCGGAATGCAGTTCCGCCCCGAGAAGCGTGGTGAACCCGTCGTCGCGAAATGGTTTTGTATCCGCAAGGGGATAGTCATAGGCGCCGATGAAATGATCCGTCAGCGCCAGGAAATCATAGCCTTCGGCCTTGTACCGGCGGCACACTTCTGCGGGATCAAGGCAGCCGTCCGACAGGGTCGAGTGGGTGTGCAGATTGCCTCGCCAGAAACGGCCGGGAGATGAAAATGCTGACAAGACCATTGTGTTTTCCCCTTCGAAAATCTGGTGCCTGAATAGGCGGTTCGGGAAACGGATTTGTGACAAATCTGTTGCGGAATCGGGATAGGGTGGCGCCATGAAACTGGACCGACTTCAGCGCGCCCTTCAGACCGGAAACTGGGGGCAGGCCGCAGATATACTTGCCTCTTTGGTGGCGGGTGCTGATCCGCATCCATCAATGATGTACAACTACGGCAAGGTCCTCTTCGAACTTGGCCGGATGGCGCAGGCGCAGGCGATGCTGCGGCGCACGGTTCAGGTCATGCCGGAGCATTCGGCCGCCTGGTTTGAACTTGGCCGCGCAGCGCTGAGTGCGGAAGATTTCGAGACCGCGTTTGAGGCCTTTAGCCGCGCGCTGGATCTTGAACCCACAGACACCGATGCGCGGCGCAATCTGGGACGGGTTGGGGTGCGATTGGGGCGGTTTGGCGCAGCGCAGGCGGCTTGGAGCGAGCTACGTGGCGATCCCGAGGCGGACCTGGCCCTGTACCGGATTGCGGCGGAGACCGGCGCGGCCAATACGTCGGATCTGCGGCGGGACCTGCTGGATACCCACCCAGACAAGGCGGCGGTGATCCGCACTTTGGTGCGTATGTCAAAGGGCTCGGTACCACTGAGCCTGTAGGGGCAGCACATAGGCCATTGGCGCCTGTTTCGGCGGGTTAAACACGCGATACAGCTGTTGCGATTTGTCTGGCTGCACTACGATCACATGGCAAAATGACCTGCGTGACCCCTAACCGGGGCGGTGCCGCTGCCGGAAGCTCTTGCGATACACGCCGCGTTCCTGGCCCAGTGCGTGCTGAACCTCGCGGTTGCGGGCGATTTCGTCCTCCGTCATGACACCAACATCCAGCGCAAGGGCCGCGCGCTGGATTGCAAAGACCTGTGCGACAGGTGTTCCTTTGGCCAGTGTGCCTTCGAAATTGGGGTCGGTCCAAAGCGCTGGGAAATGGACGTAGCCGTCTTTGTACAGATCACAGTCAACAACACCGGATAGCGCGCGAAAGGGCAGGTCTTCCCGGTTTAGCGGATGGGTGAACAGCAGCGACCAGCCCGGTGGCGTCTCGAGTGTCCAGAAGTTGATGAACTTTACCACCGCATTGCTGGCCAGCTTGAACGGGGCGCCACTGGCCTGTTCCGGCACATGCAGCCCAACCGGCGCGCGCGAAATCAGCGCATCCTGTAGGATCGGCGGATCCCAATCCCAGGCGATCTCACCGTTGCTGATGTGCAGATCCGTGGCCAGCGGGATGATGACACCGGACGACAGCGCATCAATAATGGGCGGGCAGTGCTTCAGTGTACGCACTACTTCGCCGCCAAGACTGGGGGCCGCAACCTCCGAGGGCATGGATTTCAGCCAGTCGGGCAGGGTCTGGGCCGCTGGCACCGGTTCGGGTAAAAGCGGGCGCAGTTTTGGATGACAGCGGGCGCGGATCACTTTTGCGCCTCGCGCCGGGACATAAAGGCATGGGCGGTGGCCGCCAGAACGGTCAACGCGATGATGATCGTGCCGACGGCGTTGATCACAGGAGGGTGGCCATTGGGATTGCGCGCCATCGCACCAATTTCGGTGGCAAAGGTACAGGACCCGCCCTTGGCGAACATGGTGGTGTTGTAATTCTCGATACTGGCCATAAAGCCGATCACCGCCGCCGAGACCAGCGCCGGGAACAGGTAGGGCAAGGTTAGACGGCGAAACACCCGGAAGGGCGAAGCGCCGAGATCCAGCGCGGCCTCTTCCAGTTCGATCGGCTGACGTTGCAGGCGCGCCATCAGGATCAGCATCGGGTAGCCGGCGACAAATGTGGTCTGCGCCATGATGATGGTAAAAAGCCCGGCATTCACGCCCAAGCGGCCCCAAAAGACCAGCGCCGACAGCCCCAGCACGATGCCTGGTGCCAGCATCGGCGACAGCAGGATCCACCACAGCACTCCGTTGGCACGCGAGCGCCAGCGGGTCAGCAGCACGGCCCCGGACAAGCCAAGGATCAGCGACAGCGGCACCACAAATGCCGCCACATAAAGCGAATTTCCAAAACAGCCGACAAAACGGTCGCGATCCAGTGCCCGTAACACCGGGTCGGCGCGCATCTCGGTCTCGGACATCCAGAAATAGGCATACCACTTGCCGGTGAAGCCTTCCCACTGGGTGACCGAGGGGGGCGAGGTATCGTTGAAGGAGGACAGCACCATGAGCAGGAGCGGCGCGAACATAAAGGCGAGGAACGCCCAGGTATAGGCGTTCAGCAGGCCAGCAGAGCTAATGCCAAAGCGCACCGGTTTGGTTGGCGGCACAGCCGGGGTCTGAGTCAAATCGGTCATTGCACCCTCGCGAAATCTTTGAGCCGCGTACGCATGAGCCACATGAACAGGCCCACAAGCACGAAACAAACCATGGTATAGGCAAAGCTGTAGGCCGCCCCGACATTCGAGTTCTCGGATTCAAAGAACTTATTGTAGATCGTCTGGCTGAACCATTCGGCCTGTAGCCCGCGACTGATGATGCGGGGCACGGAAAAGGCCCCGGCCGATAACATGAAGGTGGCAATTGCGCCCACAGCGATGCCGGGCTTGGAATGGGGGATGATGATCCGCCAGTGGACGCGCCAGGTCGAGGCTCCCAGATCCTTGGCGGCCTCGATCTGATTGCGGTCCAGCGTATTCATCACGTTGTAGATCGGGAACACCATGAACAGCACATAGGTGTAGACGATCACCACAAAAACGGTGCCAGGAAAGCGTTTGAACTGGATCGGGTCGTCGACAACATGCAGCCACTGCAACACCCCGTTGAGCAGCCCGTTGTTGTCGATGATCACAGTCCAGGCATAGATCCGCATCAGCTCGACAATGGCATAGGGAATGACAAGGCCAAGAAACAGCCATACGGCCCGTTCCGGCGTGGTGGCCAGGGCCACTTTGTAGGCCATAGGATAGCACAGCAGCAAGGCCAGCGCGGTGGCGGCAATCGCAAAGCTGAGCGTGCGCGCCAGGGTGATGAGGCCGATACGTTCGTAGACTTTGCCGTCGCGTTCAAAGCGCAGGCCAATCAGGCCGATCAGCTTTTTGGACAGCTTGGCATCTTCGATGGTCTTTTGCGTCTCCGACAGGGGGATCATCCGGGCCTGTGTCAGCCAGCCAAAATTGGCCAGGGTGTAGGGGGTGGCGCGGGCTTCACGGGCCTTGAGATCGACAAACAGCGCTTTCGCCCGTTCGGAGATTTTTTCTGCGGTTGCGATTTGTTTTTCAACGGTGTCGGCATCCGAGACAGCCATCACTGGCAGGCCATATAGCGTATCTAGATACTGCGATGGCTCCCCGCTCGCCCGCACAAGAGATTTATGTGTATTGGCCCTGTCGCATTGCAAGATATAGGGCCGCGTTGCCTGGGCAGGGGTTTGGCCTGTTGCCGAGGGTACGGCCATACCGGAGGAAGACGGAACAGCCATGCCGGAGGCCGATGGAATGCCCATCCCGCCTGCGGAGGCTGCTTCGGCATCGGGCTGCATTTCATAGGTTTTCAGCACCGAGATACAGGTCTGGGCGTCGCGTGACAGGCTCAGCGCCACCGAACTATCAAGCCCGCGTTTGGGCGCGGTGATGGCACGTTCCAGCATGGTCAGCTGCGGCAGGATGATCAGGATCAATCCCCAGACCAGCACCGCGCCAAAGAAGAAGGCGGAGAGAGCGGCCCCATAGCCTTTCAGCAAACCCTTCATTGCGCGGCCAGCTCTTGCCCGGTGCGCGCAAGGGGGCCAGAGGGTAAGATCACGGCACTCTCGGCGCGGAACCCGATTTTGGTATCACCTTCCGAGGGCAGATGGACCTGTCCGTCGTTGGTGATGTGCACCGCCAGTTCAGTGCCTTGGGCATCAAAAAACAGATTGAGAAAGGCGCCTTCCAGATCGCGGCGTTGCATCCGGGCCAATAGCTTGTTTTCCCCATGTCCCAGCAGCATCGCTTCGGGTCGAACGAACAGCATCGCCTCGGCTCCGGGGGCAAGGTCGCGCGGGTTGCGGGCGCGGAACCGGCCCATCGGAGTTTCTATGTCCGCCATGCCCTCG
The DNA here is from genome assembly GCF_042192375.1 of Pseudophaeobacter sp. TrK17. NCBI lineage: Bacteria > Pseudomonadati > Pseudomonadota > Alphaproteobacteria > Rhodobacterales > Roseobacteraceae > Pseudophaeobacter > Pseudophaeobacter sp. TrK17. The sequence continues at coordinate 3,783,070 of NZ_CP071700.1, read as the reverse complement.
CTGGCCGCCATTACCCGCCCCTCCAGGCGGTTGGCTTCGCCCACGAAGGAGGCCGTGAACGCGGTTTGCGGGGCCGAATAGATCTCGTCGCCGGTGCCAACCTGTTCGATCCGGCCTTCGTTCATCACGGCAATCCTGTCGGACATTGTCAGGGCCTCACCCTGGTCGTGGGTAATGTAGATGAAGGTCACACCGGTCTGTTTCTGGATGGCCCGCAACTCGGCCCGCATGTGCTGACGCAGCTTCAAATCCAAAGCCGACAGCGGCTCATCCAACAGCAATACAGCGGGTTCTACGGCCAATGCCCTGGCAATTGCCACCCGCTGGCGTTGACCGCCCGACAGCTCTCCCGGTTTCTTCTCCGCCTGATCGCCCAGAGCGACCAGTTCAAGCAGCTTTTGCGCCTGGGCGCGGCGGTCGCGTTTGGACAAGCCGCGGGATTCCAGACCAAAGGCCACGTTTTCCCACACTGGCATCAGCGGAAACAGTGCGAGGTTCTGAAAGATCAGCGCGGTTGGCCGGGTGTTCGGGCCGATCCCGGCCATGTTCTGACCGCCGATCCGCACCTCCCCCTCGGAGGGCTCAATAAACCCGGAGACGGCGCGCAAAATCGTCGTCTTGCCACAGCCCGACGGCCCGAGGATCGAAAAAAACTCACCCGCCTGAATGGTCAGGTTGGTGGGCTGCACCGCCCTGAACCCATTGGGATAGGTGATCGACATATTGTCGAGTGTGACGTCCTTGCCGCGCATGATTGCCCCCGGAAAAAAGAGTGGGAGAGGCGCGGACGCCTCCCCCCAAGTTGTTTCGAAAACCCACCCTGCCGATCAGGCGTTGGTGATGATTTCCACAAACTCGTTGCGGATTGGGGCAAAGAACGGCGTATCCGCCTGCCACCACCACATGTTGCCCAGAACGTCCGCAGTGTAGACGTCGTTGAACTGGCGCTTGAAGTTCTCGGAGGCATGGTCTGCCGCCCCCATCACAGCCGAGTTGTAGCCCGTGTTGTTGGCGAACATGCCACCCACTTCTGGCTGCAGCATGAAGTTCATGAAGGCTACAGCCTGTTCGGGGTTCATCGCCTGTTTCAGCATGCCGAAGCTGTCGAGCCAGGTGATGATGCCTTCTTTTGGCGCGCGGTAGACAAAATTGTCATCTTCGCGGTTCAGCAGCAGGCCGGTGGTGTCCCAGGTCTGGCCGATGACGCAGCCCGCATCCTTGAAGGCGGCGGTGGCTTCGGTTGCATTGTTCCAGAAGGCGCCAAAGTTGGCTTTGCGTTCGATGATCCAGCCAGCAATAGCGCCCCAAACCCGGCGTGCATCCTCTTCGGATTTGTAAACGTCAAGCATGCGGTTGGACGGAACTTCGCCAATGGCATCAAGGTAGAGGCCGGTGCCCATGATGACCGACTTTTGACGGAAGGCCGCAGCGCCTTTGGCCTCGGGACGCCACAGGTCCCCAAAGCTGAGATCGGCATCCGAGATGTCGAGCTTGCCACGGTTCAGGGTCAAACCTTCGGTGCCCCAGTCGAATGGCAACAGGACTTGTTTGCCGGCTTGCATGCCGCCCAAGCTGGCGCTGTCGCGCAGGAACGACGGGATCACGTTGTCGATTTTAACGTCGGCGGGGACTTCTGCGAAGAAACTGTCGCCGTTGTCGTCGATATAGCCCGATGCGTTGGTGATCGACGGGAAGACGATGTCAAACCCCTTGCCGCCATTGGCGCGGATGGTCGACTCGGCTTCGTCATTCGAGCCGAATGTGGTCAATTCCAGTTTGATGCCGGTGTCGGCTTCGAATTTTTCTCTGATATTGGGCTGGATATAGTCCTGCCAGGCCAGCACTTTGACGCTGCCCGAAGAGGCAAGCGCATCGGTGGCGCGCAGGACCAGCGGCGCCGCAACAGCGGCGGCCCCCAACTTAATCGCGGAACGGCGAGTCGTTTTCATAAAAGCACCCTCATGTCATATATTTCACCCGGCGCGGGCTCTGCGCGTCGCTACCGTGCGAGTGAAACAGCCCGGTGACGCTTTTGTTGCATTCCTGTGATCCTGATGGCGCCGCAGCTGATCACCGCCGCACGCCATGGAAAAAAGGTCCGGGTGCGCCACCCCAGAACGCAGTTGCAGGATCCAAGATCCGCCCTCGACTTTGCGCCAATGGGGGCGGTGCAAAGGCCCGTTTCCAGATCATATCGAATCCGGTTTCCCTGATGATGGGCAGAACCAGCGGCAGGGTCAAAAGCATCGCTCCCACGGGTTCGAGGAACAGGCCCAGAAACAGATAGAGCACTACGAGGCCGAGCATGATGATGACGGGGTTTGAGGTGCTCTGCACCACGAGGTCGCTGAGAAAGTCCCCGGCGCCGGAAAAGGCCAGAAAGCGGGTCAGAACCGTGGCACCGACACCGATGATGATCATCGTCGAGGTGGTCAGGACGGTGTCCGATATCGCCGCCAAAATCACGCTCCAGGTGAGGGTGCGCTTTAGCATCGCAACAAGGGTCGCAAGAAAGGCCCCGATCGCGCCGGCTTCGGTGGCTGTGAACACACCGGAGAACAGACCAGTAAAGACGCCAAGCATGATCAGGAGGATGGGCCAGGTGTCCTTGGTCATCAGGAAGCGTTCGCGGATTGGCAAAGGATTGTCGTCGCGTGGGGCAAGGCTCGGGTTCAATTTCACGCGGATCAGAATCACGAGGATATAGCCAAGGGCGGTGACCAGCCCCGCTGCGATGCCAGAGACAAAAAGGTCAGTGACGGGCACCTTGGCGATTACCGCAAAGATCAGCATGATCACGGAGGGTGGGATCAGCGCCCCAATGGTGCCGGCGACCGCGACGGTGCCGGTGGCAAGTTCGGGGTGATAGCCAGCCCGTGTCATCTCTGGCACCGCGATCCGCCCCATCGTTGCCGAACAGGCGATGGACGATCCGGACACGGCGGCGAAGCCTGCCGATCCGAGCACCGAGGCAATGGCGAGACCGCCGGGCATGCCCTGTAGCCAGACGCGTGCGGCCCTGAACAGGCCTTCGGTTAGTTTTGCGTGGTAGCACAGAAAGCCGAGCAGCAGGAACATGGGAACCGCGCTCAGCACCCAACTAGCCGCAAAGTTGAAGGGCAGCAGCCCCAGGCTGGCCCAGGCGATCCGCCATCCGCCCAGCAGGTAAAGGCCACCAAAGGACACGCCGATCATCGCGATGCCGATGGGAATGCGCAGGGAGATCAGAACAAAAAGAAGGCCGAGGCCGTAGAGCCCGATTTCGATATCACTCATCTTTGGTCTCCTCTGCGGTGCGCAGCCCCGTTGTTGGATCCATGCCAAAGGCAAGAAACTGCAGGAAACGCAGGATGATCAGCAGGGTCATTAGCCCGGCGCCAAGGGGCAGGGCGAAATGTGCGGGCCAGGTGGCAATGGAGGTGGTGCCTTGCACCTGCGCCGCGCCGATCTGCATCTGGTTCAAGGCCTCTTCGACCCCGCGCACCGCCAATGCGCCCGTGACCAGACCCGTGGGCACCAGACCCCAGCCGGTAACCCATCGTGCGGCCTGCCGGGGCATCAAGTCGGTCACCAGCTCCATCTGGATATGGGCGCGGCGCAGTTCAGCCAGTCCAAGCGGCACAAAGGCGACAATGACCATGTAGTAATAACTGACGATGGTCAGCGTACCAGGAAGGCCGCTGCCACGCAGATAGCGCAGCGTGACATCAGCCGTGACGTGCAGCATCATCAGGACGATGGCAAAGCCCGCAGCTATGGCAACGACGCGGATCACGCGGCCAAGCGCAGTTTCGATCCGGATAAGCAGAGGCGGGGCGGCTCCGGTCATGTGGACGCTCCCAGATCACACGCATTGAGAGCGGCAATCAGAGCCGCCCCACGGTCGTTGACCAGAAAACCCTCGCCCATCTGCGTCATCGCGTAACCGATGGCGAGATCACGGGAGGGGTCGCAAAAGGCAAAGCTGCCGCCGGCGCCGACATGGCCAAAAGCCTGGTCTGGGATCAGGATGCTGTCGCCACGAGCCGGCCTGTCAGCGCTGCTGCAATTGTCCATTCGATGCATGAAACCGCCCCCGAACCGCGTCGGCTGCAGCAGCATGCCATCGCAATGGGTTGCTGATGTGGTCCGGGCAAAGCGATCGCAGGTGTCCTGGGTGAGGCCAAGGCGCCCCCCCGGGCGCATGGCGCCATGCAGGCGGGCCAGGCCGCGGGCATTGGTGATCCCTGAGGCGGCCCCGATTTCGGCGGCACGTCCGGCGCGGGTGTTGACCCCCTTGGCCATCCAGTCGCCGTGGTTGAAAAAGAACAGGGCCTGGGGGGAGGTCTTGTCGCGCAGCGCCATGCCAAAGGCAGTCGGCGCGCCCCCTTTTTGTGGCACAAAATGTCGGATCGGAGCGACGCGGTGGTCCTGATTTTCGGGCAGGCCGATCCAGAACTCAATGCCCAGGGGGGCTGCGATTTCTTCGGCAAAGAACTGGCCCAATGTGCGCCCATCGGTGCGCCGGATGATCTCGGCAAGGATGAAGCCCCCGGTCACCGGATGATAGGCGGTCCGTGTTCCCGGCACGAACATCGGGTGCGCCTGTTCCAGCGCTTGTGCCATATAGGCGTGGTCCGTCAGGCAATCGGGCTTCAGCGGCTCTGTCAGAGCGGGCACCCCTGCCGAATGGTCAAGAACCATGTCCACGGATATCCCGTCCTTGCCGTGGCTTGCGAAGGCAGGCCAGTAGTCGGCGACGGGCGCATCCAGTGCGATCACGCCGCGCTGGGCAAGCAGGTGAATACACAGGGCCGTTGCGGGCTTTGTCGCGGAGAAAACCACGCTGAGCGTGTCTTCGTGCCAGTCTTGGGTATCGCTGACCCGGCCGCCCCAAAGGCTCAGCACCTCCTTGCCGCGCCACTCTAGGTGGACAGAGGCGGCGACCTCGCCTCGGGCTGTGAAGTTGTCACAAAATGCCTCGGCAAGGGGCTCAAAACCCGGGGCCACCCTGCCACAGATCCGAGTGCTGCCCACAGGCGTTTCGACAGCGCTCGACCAGCGCTTCTGATTGGTGTCCATTGTTTCCTCCTCCTCCCAATGCCGCTGCGCCTTGCGCGGCGTGGCGCGACCGCCAAGCGCCAGTTTCGGTCCTGAGCGCACCGAAAGGCGGTTGCCAGCTCTGCTCAGAGCGTTTAAGTCATTTGCTTGAGTCATTTGACTTCATGGAATAGACAATGATTTCAAGCCCGTCAATCGGGAAGGGAGGAGCATACCAATGACCATTCAGAACAAAGCGCTAAAGACAGGCGTGGACCGCGATCTTTTGCGAGCGGGGATCAGACAGGGCAACATTCCGACGCTGCTTGCGGTTCTCTATCAAATGTCTGGTGATGCCCGTTGGTTACGCCCACCCTACACCCCCGGTCGTGCGCGTGGTCTTGATGACAACGATGACGGTGGACTGCCGCCGGAAATCCAGGACGAGATCCGGGATGCAGCGCAGCAGGCGATTTTTGCCTGGCTGGATGGGGTTCAACTGGCGATCCCGGCCCCCGATCATCAGACGCTGGCGAACATGCTGTCCGTGTCGATGCACGAACCGGTGCCCGATAGCTATGGCGAAGTCATCGCATCCGATTTGGGGCTGAGCGAACATAGGCTCAGCCCACAGGTGACCTGGCCTGCGGGGACACGCGCGCTTGTCATCGGTGCCGGGGTGTCGGGAATATGTGCCGGGGTGAACCTCCAGCAGATGGGGGTTGATTTTGAAATCATCGAAAAGAACGAGGACTTTGGTGGCACCTGGTGGGAAAACCGATACCCCGGCGCCGGGGTGGATACTCCAAACCACATCTATTCCTTCTCCTTTGCGCCAAATGACTGGTCGCGCTACTTTGCTCTTCAGGGTGAGCTGCTGACCTATTTCCAATCCGTCGCGGACCGGTTTGATCTGCGACAGGCAACGCGGTTTGAAACGCGCGTCGATGAGGCCCGCTGGAATGACGAGACCAGAAAATGGCAGGTCACCATGACCGGGCCCGATGGCACGCGTACCGAAACCTGCGATATTCTGATGAGCGCAGTCGGCGTTCTGAACACGCCCCAGATACCGGACATCCCGGGGGCAGAGACTTTTTCGGGCGTCGCGACCCACACGGCTCAATGGCCCGAGGATCTGGATGTTAAGGGCAAGCGTGTCGCTTTGGTGGGCAATGGCGCCTCGGGCATGCAGGTCGCCCCGGCCATTATCGACAAGGTCGAAAAGCTGACGGTTTTTGCCCGCTCCAAGCAATGGGCCGCGCCGTTTCCGCAGTTTCAGAAAAAGGTGCCTGACCCGGTGCGCTATCTCTTGATGACGGTGCCGCTGTATCAGCAGTGGTATCGCATCCGGCAATTCTGGACATTCAACGACCGTATCCATGAATCGCTGCAAAAGGATCCAACCTGGCCCGAACCTGACAAGGCATTGAACGCAACAAATGACCGGCACCGTCAGATCTTTACCGCGTATGTGAAGGCAGAGTTGGGGGACCGTCAGGATCTTCTGCAGGAGATGCTTCCCGATTTCCCGCCCTACGGTAAGCGCATCCTTTTGGACAATGGCTGGTACCGGACCCTGACCAAGCCAAACGCCGAACTGGTGCCCGCGCGTCTGTCGCGTATCGAGGGCAGCACGCTGGTCGCAGCAGACGGCTCCACCTCAGAGGCGGATGTTTTGGTCTATGCCACGGGCTTTAAGGCGGCTGAGATGCAGTCCTCCTATGAGATCATCGGACAGGGCGGCCAGCATCTGAAGGACGCCTGGGAGACGGACAATCCCTCCGCCTATATCGGCTCGATGGTGCCGGGGTTCCCGAACTTTTTCACCATCCTTGGGCCGAATGTCGGGCTGGGACATGGCGGCAGCATGATTAAGGCAATCGAGCTGCAAACCTCGTTCATTTTGTCGATCATCAGCCGGATGTTCGAGCGGAATGCGCAGACCGTCGCGGTGACCGCGCAGGCCCATGAAAGCTACAATGCCCGTATCGACGCGGCACATAACAAAATGGTCTGGACCCATCAGGGCACCGAAAACTGGTATCGCAACAGTCGCGGGCGGGTGGTGGCGATTTCGCCCTGGCGCAACGATTACTTCTGGTCGCTGACCCGGGATGCCGATTCGGAGGCTTTCACATTCGAAACCTGATCCGCAGGTTTGGCCGGAATGGCTTTGACCTTGGGGCATTGTCTGAGCTATCGACGGACCCAATACTGAAAATAGTAGGATGTTCGCATGACCCTGGATACCGCTGATGACGACACCCGCGAACGCATCAAACGCGCGGCGATCCGGTTGTTTGCGCGGCAGGGCATTGACGGCGTGTCGGTGCGGGCGATCCTCACGGCGGCCGACGTCAAGAACTCGGCGGGCATCCATTACTATTTTCGCACCAAGGACGTCCTGATTGGAGAGCTGGTCTCGGATGCTCTGACACGGACGCGGCGCGCCCGCAACGCAGCTCTTGATGCGCTTGAGGCCTCGGGGGCGCCGATTTCCGTCCGCGACGTTGTTAATCTGATCTGCAAGGTGGAAACCATAGAAACCAACGATCCCGAAGCGCGGACCGATTTGCCCATCGGGTTTGGTCATATGCGGTTCATCTCGGTGATGCAGCTGAACCACCGCGACAAGTTCACCCAGGCGGTTGAGGCCGAAGGGGACGACAGTTTTGAGCGCTGCATCGCGCATATCGCCAAGGCCTTGACCGAGGTGCCGCGCGCGGTGCTGAACCAGCGTATCGTCTTTTTCTATCAGTTCGCGCAGGCCTCTTTGTCGGCGCGCGAGGCGGCTTTTGTGCAGACAAAGGATGGCGGCAAGCTGTGGGGTGATCCGAACGCGCTGGAAAATCTAATTGATAGCCTCACGGCAGGCCTGGTTTGCCCTGGCCACCTGGCCTGAGCGGGTTTTGATGGGGCCAAAACAGGAAACGCCGCCCCGGACAGGGCGGCGTTTTTCGTGGCTTGGGTTTGGCGTTGGGCTGGGATCAGCGGGCCAGTTCGAGGATCTGCATCACATCAGAGGGTTCGCTGATCTGGCGCGGATTGGTTTTGCCCCAGATGTCATCCATGGTGTATTCCGCGATCTTTTGCAGCTGTTCGGCTTTCACACCCACCGCCGTCAGGCTGCGCGGCATGCCAAGATCCGCGATGAACTGATCGACCTGCTTGGAGGCTGCGGTGCCGCCCTCGCCAAAGATGGCTCGGATCGGAGCCTGACGGTCGCCATTGATTGTCTCGTTCCATTGCAGAACGAAAGGCGACATCACGCAGGAGGTATAGCCATGCGGCACGTCGCATAGCCCGCCCAGAACGTGGCCGATTGAATGGCTCGCCCCCATTGGGACTCCGGCAATGATCGGCAGCATGGACTGCCAGACGCCAATCTGACACTTCATGCGGGCCTCAAGATCGGCCGGGTCTGCCTTGCTGCGCGGCAGGCCCTCGACCAGAAGACGCAGGGCGCTTTGCGCCAGACCGTCGCAGAAGTCGTTGGACTGGAACGATTGCAGGGTTTCAATGGCGTGATCGACACCCCGAACCCCGGTCGACAGCCAGAGCCATTCGGGAGTGTGCACGGTCAGGGCAGGGTCAAGGATCACCGTGACCGGCGCCATCATCCGTTCCTGATAGCCTTGTTTGTGCTTGGTCTCCGGGTCCGTCGCCCCGGAGAGTGGGTTGAACTCGCCGCCCGACAGGGTTGTTGGCACGCAGATGGTGCGGATATCCTGGCTTTCGAACTGCGGAATCACCATGGCCCCGGCGTCGTCCACCGTGATGTGATAGGCGTCCATGTCTTTGGTGGTGCGCACGTTGTGTTTCAGCATCACCGGCACGATCTTGGCGCAGTCGGTCACCGATCCGCCGCCAACCGACACGATCAGGTCGGCGTCGGCCTTGCGGGCCACCTCGGTCGCTTCCATCACATTGTCGCGCGGCACATGCGGTTCGACACCGGAAAAAGTGGCGGCATGACGCGCCCCCAGTGCGGTTTCGATCTTGGTGATTTCGTCCGTGTTTTCGACCAGCGATTTGCTGGCGATCAATACCACCCGTTCGGCGCCAAGCATTTCTGCCTCGGCCCTGAGAGCATCTGCTGCGGATTCCCCAAAGCGAACCCGTTCTGTTGAGGTCATCCCGACCATACCAGCTGTGAGCGTCATATATTCCTCCCTAATGCAACGCAAAACTATCGTGCCCCGCGCCAATGCTGGTGCAGGGTGCCGTTTTTCGCGCCACAGCCAATCAGGCCGTGGTGCGGAACCTTTCTCCCTTGATGCGTAGCCCCTCGGCCTCCCGGTCCCATGTGTCCGGGGTTTTGCCTTCGGTACGAAGCCTGTGTTTGAGAACCTTGGCGGTTGGGGTCTTGGGCAGGCCGTTGTTCAGGATCCGCACGTAGCGCGGGATCATGAAATAGGCGAGGCGGTCCTTCAGGAATTCAATCAGCCGGGCGGGGTCCAGTTCCCGGCCTTCGACCGGGGCGACACAGATCAGCACATCGTCTTCGCTGTGCTCGCTGGGCACGGCGACTGCTGCGGCCTCGGCCACGTCGGGGTGTGCCAGCACTTCGCTCTCCACCTCGAACGAGGAAATGTTCTCACCGCGGCGCCGGATCGCATCTTTGACCCGGTCAGCAAAAAAGAAGTTGCCGTCCGCGTCCTGAATGAAGGCATCGCCAGTATGGAACCAGCCGTTGCGCCATGCCTCTGCCGTTGCCTCGGGCATTTTGTAGTAGCCGCTGTTCATCGCCCAGGGGCGGTCGGTGCGGATGACCATCTCACCCATTTCGCCCTGCGGCACCTCGCAGTCGTGCTCATCCACCAGGCGCACTTCGACACCATCGCGCGGCTTGCCACAGGTCCCGCGCACCTCTGGGTTTGGGGCCGAAATCAGCGGGGTCGAGACCTCGGTCATGTTGAAGATCGTGAAGACATCAAGCCCGAAGCGGTCGGAGAAACTTTTGGAGTTGGAGGCAAGCGGTACCATCACCACCAGGCGCAATGGGTTGTCTGTGTCGTCGGGGCGGGCGGGCTGTTTTTCCAGAAAACTGGCCATTACCCCAAGCAGGAAAGCGACGGTGCTTTTGGTCCGGCGCACGGAGTCCCAATAGGTGGCCGTGTCGAACCGGTCGACCATCGCAATAGAGGCCCCGCGCGCCAGCATGCAGAACATCGGACCACAGCCGCCGATATGAAACATCGGCGCGTTGATCATGTAACGGTCGTCTTCGGTGACGAAGGTCCAGGTTTCCGGGCCGGCATTTGAATAGAGATGCATATAGGACATCAGCACCCCCTTGGAGGGGCCGGTCGTCCCCGAGGTAAAGACCACCGACATCGGGTCCCAGGGCTCGATGGTGCGCTCCAGCGGCTCCAGCGTCCCACTGTGTGGCAGCAGCGCGTCTTCGTAGGTCTCCACCGGTAGCGGGGCATTATCGACCAGTCCGCCGGTAACGATCAGACGGTCCAGTTTCCCAAGATCGACACCCGACAACCGCTCTACCAGACTGGACTCGATCAGCGCCAAAGAGGCATCCGAAACGGCGATGACATGTTCCAGCAGTCCGCCTTTGTAGGCCGTATTGATCGGCCCGTAGACGGCGCCAAGATAGTTCAGGGCAAAGAATATGCGGATCTGTTCGCGGCAATTCGGCATCCAGACGAGCACGTGATCGCCCTGCTTCACCCCCCGTGACTGCAGCCCCACAGCGGTCTGCAGAATGAGCTCCCGGAAGGTCGCATAGGACCATTCCTCGCCGGTGTCGTCGAATTTCGCAAACACCTTTTCGGGCCGCTCCTCGGCCCACCGGTCGATGAGGTAGCGCGTGACCAGTTTTGATCGTGCGGGCATCCGCGAGTCGCGCGTCTCCAGGGACAGCGGGCTGTCCTTTGTCTTGAACATGATTTCCTCCCTTGCAAACCTGTCCGGTCCGCTTCTCCAAAGGGTGCGGCCCCCTCCAACCAGACCGGACAGCACACCTTCAGCGTTTCGCAGAGTGGATCACCAAAGAGGTGTGTAAGTCAATAGCTTTAATCGTTCGGCTTAAATCAGGAGGGGTGATGGCGTTACGGAGGGAGGAGACCCCAAATCGAGGACGCGGCGCATGCCTTTGAGATGGGCCATTGGGATGGAGACCACAAGGGCCGCAGGCCTCAGCCGTGATGGTGCCTGCAAGCTGAGCAAGTCGTTCGCGAACTTTCACAGGATTTGCAGTGCGATGCCTGGAGCGGTGCTGTGTGAAAACGGCGCAAGAGGGAGAGGCCACGTGGAAACGCTGCCCCTGGCCTCACAGCTTTGACCGTGCAAGCACAAGAGACTGCTCCAGTCGCAGCCCATACATATGAGGCCGGATTAAGCACTCTCGTTGTCCTAGACGAGCGCAGCGACCGGGAGCTCGAAGGGCTGATTTGGTATCCGACCGACTCAGCAGAGCCGACGCAGCCGGATTTCAAGAGCGCGGTTTGGGTCGGCGCCCAGGTCATCCGGGATGCAAAGGCGGCACCGGGCGCCTTTCCGTTGATTGTGCTGTCCCATGGCATGTTCGGCAACGCGCGAAACCAGGCTTGGCTCGCGGCAGAGATGGCCCGCAGAGGCTTTGTTGTCGCCGCAGTTGATCATCCGGGAACATCAACCTGGCAACGCGACCCGGACCAGCGGCGGGCGCTTTGGCGGCGCCCGGGCGACATCACCCGACTGATAGATTTTGCGGTTTTGCCGGGGACATTGCCGGTGCAAGTCGATCCCGATCGCGTCTTTATGGCGGGGCATTCACTTGGTGGTTTTACCGCGCTGGCGCTGGCCGGGGCCCGCTACGACGCAGAGCGCCTTGAACGGTTTTGTGAAACAATGCCAAGCGAGTTGGCCTGCGGTATCTTTGCGGATTGGCAGATTGCACAAACACCCGAAGATCGGGTGCGGATGCAGGCCGATCTGGCGGACAAGCGAATTCGCGCATTTGCGGTCTTTGATCTCGGCGGAACCCAGAGCTTTTCGGACGCAAGCCTGACCAGGATTGACAGGCCCTTGCTGGTATTCGGCGCCCCGATCATGAACTCTGGTTTGACGCTGGATATCGAGTCCCGCGCGCTGATCAAGGCGCTGCCCTCAGGGAGCTTTCGATACATTGAGCCAGCCAGTTTGAGCCATTTTGATTTCTTCAATCTGTGCAAACCAGCTGGCTACGAAATTCTGGCCAAGGAACTGCCAGGAGACGAAGTTATCTGCGAAGATGGCGGCGCCCATCGAGCGGCGATGCATGATCTGATCCTTGATGAGGTGACGGCATTTTTTGCGCAGAGCCTGGACTGATTTTGTCATGAGCCAACGGACACGTCCCGCGAACACAGCCTTTCATCGACGCATTTGGCCATTGATGCGCCCAGGTGGACAGGGCTGCTGGACAGGGCTGCGCACGCTTTCAAAGCGCCTGTTTTTTGCGCGCCCCTGTGACCAACTGCCCACCTGGAAGGCACAGTTCTAAGCCCAGCCCAATACGTCCCTTTGTGGCTGGTCTTTAGGTGGCGATGGTCACTATCCAGCTCATATGCAGACGGATCTAACCATACTTGTGGTCGAGCGGGACAAAACCACAGCGCATGAAATTATTGGCGCTCTCAAGGAGGGCGGCTGGACCGACGTGACCGTCATTTCGTCCCCCACCGCACTTGAACACGCAGTGCAGCAGCACGACCCCGACATCATCTTGATCGACCTCGCCGACCCAGATCGCGATACGCTTGAACACCTCAGCCTTGTCTCCAACGCGCGCAACCGGCCAGTTGCCATGTTTGTGGATCATTCGGATGAAAAAATGACCCAGGCGGCGATCTCGGCCGGGTTAAGTGCCTATGTGGTAAATGGTCTGCAAAAGGACCGTATCAAACCAGTGCTTGAAACGGCAATTGCCCGGTTTCGGATGATTGCAAAAATGCAGACGGAATTGGACGCCGCAAAACAGGCGCTGTCGGATCGCAAGATGATCGAGCGCGCCAAGGGCTTGCTCATCCAAGCGCGCAATATTTCCGAGGAAGAGGCCTATGTGCTGCTGCGAAAAACAGCGATGGGCCAGGGCCGCAAAGTCATTGATGTCGCGACCTCTCTCGTGACGGCAGCGGAGCTTTTGAGATGAAGATGACAGAAGTACGCTGCGGTTATCTTCCGCTTGTGGATTGTGCGCCGCTGGTTGTCGCCAAAGAGCTGAAATTCGCCGCCCAGGAGGGGCTTGATCTCACCTTAGTCAAACAACCCTCGTGGTCGGCTCTGCGGGATATGCTGGCGTTTGGGCAGCTTGATTTTGCGCATATGCTGTCGCCCATGCCGGTTGCAATGTCACTGGGTTTGGGTGGCTTCGCCTGCGATATCGACGTTCTGATGGTGCTGTCCGTCAACGGCACCATAATAGGCGTCTCCGATGCTTTGGATCGCGACATGCAGCAAACAGGATGGACCAACACCTTCGACGATCCTCTGGGCAGCGCAGAAGCGATTTTTTCGGCAAGCTCCAAGCAGCTTCGCATTGGTGTGCCCTTTCCGTTTTCCATGCACCGGATGTTGCTGGAGGCCTGGCTGTCGCAAGCCACTTGCTTCGCAACCGATCGCATAGAGATCGTGACCGTTCCTCCGCCCAAAATGGCCGATGCCGTGCGCGGGGGCACATTGGATATGTTTTGTGTGGGTGAGCCCTGGGGATCTGTCGCAGTGCAGCAAAGCAATGCAACGCTGATCCTGCCCGGCGCTAAGCTCTGGGGGTTCTCGCCGGAAAAGGTGCTGGGGGTGCAACGCAAATGGGCTTCTGAACATCCTGCCCTCTGCCGTGCAATGATCCGGGCCATCTACAAGGCTGCTTGGTGGCTGGACCAACCGGAAAACACGCCACTCGCTGTCGAAATTCTGACGCGAAGCCAGCATTTGGATCTCCCTGATCAGGCAATTGATCCGGCGCTCAGTGGGCGGTTCATCACCAAACATGGACAACGGCCCAAACAGACAGATCAGTTTATGAGTTTTCACAAAGGATCCGCCAATTTCCCATGGCGTCGCCAGGCCCACTGGATCGCGGATGTATTATCGCGCTGGCATCACCTTGATGAAGCCCGGTCACGCCGGATTGCCCAGGCCTGTTTTCGCAGCGACATCTATCGTGAAGCCCTGACACCTTTTGGCGAGGATGTGGCCCAACCTCCTGCACATAGCGAAGGCAAAAACCCGAATGCAACACCTCTCCCATCCACCCAGGAGCAGGTGATTCCAGCCCCGGATCGCTTTTTTAACGGCGCAATTTTCGACTTTGCCGGATCAAATTCGCCCGATTAATAGGCAAATGCTGCATTGCAGAAAAAATCTCGCGCTTCACGAAACCATAGGATGGCAAAATTTGGTCTGAAGCATCAGGATGAATCCCAAGGCAACGATGCCTGTACCGGCTGACAACGTTGCCAGCTAAAAAATTCAAGAGCAAAGCCGCTCGATTGTGCATGCACCTCCTCCCGCATGTATCAGTCGTGCGGTTTTTTGCGTTTTTGACAGGGACCAAAACAATGAACACATTAAAATGGCTACTCGCGTCGACAGCTTTTTGCGCCAGTCCCGTTATGGCTGATATTCTGGATCTCGAAAAAGACGAACTGACGCTTGGGTTTATCAAGCTCACCGATATGGCACCTTTGGCCGTGGCCTATGAAAACGGCTACTTTGAAGATGAAGGCCTGTTTGTCACGCTGGAGGCGCAGGCGAACTGGAAGGTCCTTCTCGACGGGGTGATCGACGGACAGCTGGACGGGGCCCATATGCTGGCAGGCCAACCGCTGGCGGCAACCATCGGATATGGCACCCAAGCCCATATTATCACGCCTTTCTCCATGGATCTCAACGGCAACGGCATCACCGTTTCCAACGAAATTTGGGAGCAAATGAAGCCGCATATTCCGCTGATGGAGGATGGTCGCCCACAGCACCCGATCAGCGCCAGCGCCCTTGCGCCCGTTGTGGAAGACTACAAAGACCAGGGCGTGCCCTTCAAAATGGGCATGGTGTTCCCGGTTTCCACTCATAACTACGAGCTGCGTTACTGGCTCGCTGCTGGTGGCTTGGAGCCCGGCTTCTACTCTCCCGAAGACGTCAGCGGCCAGATTGGCGCTGATGTTTTCCTCAGCGTCACCCCGCCACCGCAGATGCCGTCCACCATGGAAGCCGGCACCATCTTTGGCTACTGCGTTGGTGAACCCTGGAACCAGCAGGCCGTGTTCAAGGGGATCGGTGTGCCCGTGATCACCGATTATGAGCTGTGGAAGAACAACCCCGAAAAGGTCTTTGGCATCTCGGCGGAGTTCGCCGCAGAAAACCCCAATACCACCATCGCCCTGACCAAGGCCCTGATCCGCGCCGCGATCTGGCTGGACGCAGACAATAACGCCAACCGCCCCGCAGCGGTCGATATTCTGTCGCGGTCCGAATATGTGGGCGCAGACGCAGCCGTTATCGCCAATTCGATGACGGGCACCTTTGAATATGAAGAAGGCGACATCCGCGAGGTCCCCGATTTCAACGTCTTCTTCCGCTACAACGCCACCTACCCCTTCTATTCCGATGCAATCTGGTACCTGAGCCAGATGCGCCGCTGGGGTCAGATCGCCGAAGCAAAGACCGATGAGTGGTTCTTTGACACCGCTAAATCTGTCTACCGCCCCGACATCTATCTCCAGGCAGCCCGCATGCTGGTGGATGAAGACCTGGCCAATGAGACTGATTTCCCCTGGGACAGCGATGGCTTCAAAGCACCAACCCCGGCAGCAGATATCATCGACGGCATTGCCTACGACGGGCGTACGCCCAATGCCTATCTCGAAAGCCTGCCGATCGGGCTCAAAGGCAGCCAGACAGTCTCAGGATCCGAAATCCTGGATTAACACCACAGCCCGCCGCATCACGCGCTGCGGCGGGCCTCTCTTTTGCACATTCCTCCAGATCATAGGCCCCCTGTTATGACCGCCATTGACCCAGATACACTCGCCGCAGAAGCCCGCCGAGCCCGCCTTTTTACGCGGATCAACAAGGCAGACGCCTGGTTCCAAGTGCTGGGGCTCGCCTGGCTGACACCGGTTCTGAAAGCCGCCGCCGGGGACAACCCGCGGGCGCAGATCACCGAGATCTGGCGCCTGCTGGGGGTTCCGCTGCTCGCCATTGCCATCTTTATCGGCGCCTGGGCTACCATGGCCCCTAAGGTGCAAACCTCGCTGGGCGCCATTCCCGGCCCGGCACAGGTCTGGGAACAGGTCGGCAACCTACATGCGGATGCCCAGCGCGAAGGCGAAAAGGCCGAGGCCTTTTATGACCGTCAGGATGCCCGCAACGCCAAACTGATCGCCGCGGGGAAATCCGACAAGGTGCGCCAGCGCAGCTATACCGGCAAACCCACCTATTACCAGCAGATCTGGACCTCGATCAAAACCGTGTTCTTTGGCTTTCTGATCGGGTCGGCCATCGCCATTCCACTGGGAATCATGGCCGGGCTGTCGCCCACCGCCAATGCCGCCATCAACCCCATCATTCAGATCTTTAAACCGGTCAGCCCGCTGGCCTGGCTGCCAATTGTCACCATGGTGGTCTCTGCCGTCTACGCCACCAATGACGGTATGTTTTCAAAATCCTTCCTGGTTTCGGCGATCACCGTGACGCTCTGTTCGCTCTGGCCCACCCTGATCAACACAGCGCTTGGGGTGGCCTCCATCGACAAGGACCTGATCAGCGTCTCCAAAGTGCTGAAGATGAGCACCTATGCCAAGATCACCAAGCTGGTACTGCCCTCGGCGCTGCCGCTGATCTTCACCGGGCTGCGCCTGTCTTTGGGCGTGGGTTGGATGGTGCTGATCGCCGCCGAAATGTTGGCGCAGAACCCTGGCCTTGGCAAATTTGTCTGGGATGAATTCCAGAACGGTTCGTCACAGTCGCTGGCCAAGATCATGGTCGCTGTCTTTACCATCGGCATCATCGGCTTCCTGCTCGATCGCGTCATGTTCGCGCTGCAGTCCATGTTCACCTTTACAGAAAACCGGTGAGATCCATGAGTATTCTCAAGTTCGAAAACGTTTCCAAAGGCTTTGGCCAAGGAACCGATCGCGTCGAAGTGTTGAAAGACATCAACCTCGACGTCAGTGAGGGCGAGTTTGTCGCCATCCTCGGGTTTTCCGGCACCGGGAAATCCACCCTGATGAACCTGGTTGCAGGTCTGGAGATGCCCGATAACGGCCGCGTCACCTTCAAAGGCGCGCCCATCACCGCCCCCGGTCCCGAACGCGGGCTGGTGTTCCAAAGCTACTCGCTGATGCCCTGGCTCACGGTGGGTGGCAATATCGGCCTGGCGGTGGATGCGGTCTTCCCCAAGCTGTCGGCCTCTGAACGTCAGGCCAAGATCGACCACTATGTCGCCATGGTTGGCCTGTCCCATGCCATCGCCCGCCGCCCGGCCGAGCTGTCCGGCGGCATGCGCCAACGGGTTTCGGTGGCCCGCGCCCTGGCAATGAACCCGGAAATGTTGCTGCTGGATGAGCCGTTAAGTGCGCTGGACGCGCTGACCCGCGCCAATCTGGCGGATGAGATCCTGGAGATCTGGGAGCAGGAGAAAAAAACCTGCATCCTGATCACCAATGACGTGGACGAGGCCATCCTACTGGCCGACCGGATCATTCCGCTGAACCCGGATGGCACCCTGGCCGATCCGGTCACCGTCAACATCCCGCGCCCCCGTGATCGCGGCGCAATGAATGACGATGCAACTTTCAAGGCGCTGCGCGCCAAGGTCACAAAATACCTGATGGATGTGGGCATCGCCGCAAAGATTGAAGAAACCCGGCAACTGCCAGATGCCACCCCCATCCATGGTGTTCCCGTGGCCCTGTCCAAAGCGCAACAAACCATGCTGGAAGAGCGCTATCTGGTCTTCTCCCAACTGAACAAAGTCTACCCAACCCCCAAGGGGCCGCTGACTGTGGTGGAGGATTTTGACCTCAAGGTGAAGAAGGGCGAATTCATCAGTCTGATCGGCCATTCGGGCTGCGGTAAATCCACGGTTTTGACCATGGCGGCGGGGCTTAACCCGATCTCTAAGGGCGGCATCCGGCTGGACGGAAAACACATCGAAGGCGCCAATCCAGAACGCGCGGTGGTGTTTCAATCGCCCAACCTGTTTCCTTGGTTATCTGCCAAAGAAAACGTCTCTATTGGTGTAGATAGGGTCTATCCCAGTGCTAGCCAGGCGGAGCGCCAGGATGTGGTGGAATACTATCTCGAACGGGTTGGTCTGGCTGACAGCATGGACAAACAGGCCTCAGGCCTGTCCAACGGCATGCGCCAGCGGGTTGGCATCGCACGGGCCTTTGCCCTGTCCCCCAAACTGCTGCTGCTGGATGAACCCTTTGGCATGCTCGACAGCCTGACCCGCTGGGAGCTGCAAGAGGTGCTGATGGAGGTCTGGTCGCGGACCAAAGTAACCGCGATCTGCGTCACCCATGATGTGGATGAGGCAATTCTGCTGGCCGACCGGGTGGTGATGATGACCAATGGACCCCAGGCCACGATCGGCAAGATCACCGATGTGAAACTGCCGCGCCCGCGCACCCGTAAGGCGCTGCTGGAACATCCTGATTACTACAGCTACCGGGCCGAGGTTCTCGACTTTTTGGAAGAATACGAGCACGGCGCCAAACCCAAACCGAAACCCACACATATTGCGGCGGAGTAAGACATGACACAGAAACTTGTTGTTATCGGTGCGGGCATGGCATCTGGCCGCGTGTTGGAACATCTTTTCGATGCAGAGGCTGATTTTGAGGTCACCCTGTTCAACGCCGAAGAGCGCGGCAACTACAATCGCATCATGCTGTCGCCAGTGCTGTCGGGTGAAAAATCCTACGAGGATATCGTCACCCATGACACGGACTGGTACGCGGCCAACGCTGTGACCTGCCACTTTGGCACCCATGTCACTGCCATCGACCGCGCCGCAAAAACCGTGACCAGCAGCAAGGGCACGACCTCCTATGACAAGCTGCTGATCGCCACCGGCTCGGCGCCCTTTATCATTCCGGTGCAGGGCAAGGATCTGCCCGGCGTCATCACCTACCGCGATCTGGATGATACCAATGCCATGATCGAAGCCTCAAAATCAGGCGGCAAGGCCGTGGTCATCGGTGGCGGGCTGCTGGGGCTAGAGGCCGCAGCCGGTCTGGCCGAGCGCGGCATGGATGTGACCGTGTTGCACCTGATGGGCCACCTGATGGAGCGCCAGCTGGATGAGGCCGCAGGGTTTCTGCTGCGCCGAGATCTGGAAAAACGCGGTATCACGGTGAAATGCCGTGCCTCCACCACCGCGATCCTGGGCACCGACAAAGTCGAAGCTGTGCTGCTGGAAGGGGATGAGAGACTAGAGGCTGATCTGGTGGTCATGGCCGTGGGCATCCGCCCCGAGACCCGTCTGGCCAACAACGCCGGGCTGGAGGTCGCGCGCGGTATCGAGGTGGGCGCCCAGCTGCAGACCTCGGACCCGGATATTTTTGCGGTTGGCGAATGTGTTGAATTTGACGGCCAGCTTTTTGGTCTGGTGGCGCCGCTGTATGATCAGGCCAAGGTTCTGGCCAATAGCCTGATGGATGAACCCGCCGTTTTCACCCCCAAGGAACTGTCGACCAAGCTGAAAGTCACCGGCTGCGATCTGTTCAGCGCCGGCGATTTTGCCGAAGGTGAGGGCCGCGAAGACATCGTTTTCCGTGATCCCGCCCGGGGCGTCTACCGCCGTCTGGTGATCGAAGACGACTGCATCATCGGCGCGGTGATGTATGGTGACACCGCAGATGACAACTGGTTCTTTGGCCTGATCCGCGACAAGACCGATATCTCGGATATGCGCGACACGGTGATCTTTGGCCCCGCCTATCAGGGAGGCGCCCCCTCGGACCCGCTCTCAGCCGTTGCAGCCTTACCGCGTGACGCGGAAATCTGTGGCTGCAACGGCATTTGCAAAGGTCAGATCGAAGATGCCATAGCCGCCGGGGCCACAGATATCGCAGCCCTGCGCAGCCAGACCAAGGCCTCGGCCTCTTGCGGGACCTGCACCGGGCTGGTGGAGCAGGTCCTTGCGGTCACTCTGGGGGATGATTTTGTCCTGCCAACGGCGCAGCCCGTCTGTGGCTGCACAGATATGACCCACGAAGATCTGCGGCGCATGATCAAAGCCCAGGAGTTGAAATCCCTGCCTGCGGTTTGGCAGGCCTGCAATTGGAAAACCCCCTGCGGCTGCCATACCTGCCGCCCAGCGCTGAACTTTTATCTGCTGGCCGACTGGCCGCTGGACTACGAGGACGATCCCCAATCGCGGTTTGTCAACGAACGCAAACACGCCAATATCCAGAAAGACGGCACCTTTAGCGTGGTGCCGCGCATGTGGGGCGGGATCACCACCCCGAATGAGCTGCGTGCCATTGCCGATGCGGCAGATAAATACGCGGTGCCCACGGTCAAGGTCACCGGCGGGCAGCGCATTGATCTCTTGGGGGTCAAAAACGAAGACCTGCCCGCGATCTGGGATGATCTGAACCAGGCGGGAATGGTCTCGGGCCATGCCTATTCCAAGGGGCTACGCACGGTGAAAACCTGCGTTGGCACTGATCATTGCCGCTTTGGCACCCAGGACAGCACTGGCCTGGGCATCCAGCTGGAAAAGGCGCTTTGGGGCTCCTGGACGCCGCATAAACTGAAACTCGGTGTCTCTGGTTGCCCGCGCAACTGCGCCGAGGCCACCTGCAAGGACATTGGCATTGTCTGCGTCGACAGTGGCTATCAGATCAGCATCGGCGGCGCCGCGGGCATGGATGTGCGCGAAACATCACTGCTCTGTCAGGTGGCAACCGAAGAAGAGGTCATGGATGTGGTCAAGGCCGTCACGCAGAGCTACCGCGAAAATGCCAAATATCTGGATCGCATCTACAAGTGGATGGACAAAGTGGGTCTTGAGTGGATCCAGGCGCAGATCGGTGACCTGGCCACCCGCGCGGCGCTGGTGGCCAGGTTCGACCTGTCCCAAACCATCTACCGCAAGGATCCCTGGGCTCAGCATGTGGCCAAGCCAGCCCCCTACGAGCCCCTCGCCACTCTCACCCTGGAGGCCGCCGAATGAGCAACTGGATTGATATCGCCGCCCTTGAGGCCGTGCCCCAGCGCGGCGCCCGGCTGATCAAAACCCGACATGGCTGCGTCGCAGTGTTTCGCACCGCCGTGGATGAGGTCTTTGCGCTCGACAATGCCTGCCCCCACAAAAACGGCCCGCTGGCCGATGGCATCGTGCACGGTAAGGCGGTGACCTGCCCGCTGCACAACTGGGTTATTTCCCTGGAAACAGGGCAAGCTCAGGGAGCGGATGAGGGTAAGGTTGCAACCTACCCGGCCAAGGTCAGTGAGGGCCGCATCCTGCTGGACGCCGATTTCCTGCAACAAAGAGCCGTCGCATGAGCGCGCCCCAGACCTTGACACGCACCACCTGTCCCTATTGCGGCGTCGGCTGTGGTCTGCTGGCGGGCGCAGATGGTTCCATCAAGGGCGATCCTGACCATCCCGCCAACTACGGCCGGCTGTGCTCCAAAGGGGCGGCCCTGGGGCAGACCATTGATCTAGCGGGGCGCCTGTTGGCACCGCAGATCAACGGCCAGGAGGCCAGTTGGGATCAGACGCTCGGTTTAATGGCAGAGACGTTCAGTACTGCCATTCGTGACCACGGACCGGATAGCGTCGCCTTTTACATCTCGGGGCAGCTGCTGACGGAAGACTACTATGTCGCCAACAAACTGATGAAGGGCTTTATCGGTTCCGCCAATATCGACACCAATTCGCGGCTCTGCATGGCCTCCTCTGTGGCCGGGCACAAACGCGCCTTTGGCAGCGACACCGTGCCCGGCACCTATGCCGATCTGGAAGAGGCCGATCTGATCGTGCTGGTGGGATCAAACCTGGCCTGGTGCCATCCGGTGCTGCACCAGCGCATTGCCGCAGCCAAAACCAAAAATCCGAACATGAAGGTGGTCAACATCGACCCGCGTAAAACCGCGACCACGGATCTGGCGGATCACCACCTGCGGATTGTCCCAGATGGCGATACGGCGCTGTTTAACGGATTGCTAGCGCATCTGGCCGACACTGGGCAGCTTGATGATGATTACCTGAAAAAGCACGTCACCGGTCGCCGCCCCGCGATCACCCAGGCACGTCTGGGGGATCCACTGGAAAGCGGGCTCACCGAGGCAGAACTGGCGCAGTTCTACCAGCTTTGGGCCGGTACAGAAAAGGTGGTGACGGTCTATTCCCAGGGCGTCAATCAATCCAAATGCGGCACCGACAAAGTCAACGCGATTCTAAATTGCCACCTTGCCACCGGACGCATCGGCAAGCCGGGCTGCGGCCCGTTTTCGGTGACTGGCCAGCCCAATGCCATGGGCGGGCGCGAGGTTGGCGGATTGTCCAATATGCTGGCCAATCATCTGGATATCGAAAACCCCAATCACCGCGCCAGCGTTCAGGGTTTCTGGCACAGCCCGACCATCTGCACCCAGCCGGGCCTAAAGGCCGTTGATCTGTTTCAGGCCTGCGCCGATGGCAAGATCAAGGCGCTTTGGGTGATGTCGACGAACCCGGCGGTAAGCCTGCCGGATGCCGATGGCGTGGCCGCTGCGATTGCCAAGGTGCCCTTTGTGGCGGTGTCTGACATCATGGCGCGCACAGATACTGGTGATTTGGCCGATGTGCTGCTGCCTGCCACGGGGTGGGGCGAAAAGGACGGCACCGTCACCAATTCCGAACGCCGGATCTCGCGCCAGCGCGCCTTTCTCCCGGCCCCCGGCGCCAGCCGCCCGGATTGGAAAATCATCTGCGATCTTGCCGCCCGCATGGGCTGGGCAGAGTCTTTTGATTTTTCCTCCCCGGCAGAGGTTTTTGCCGAATATGTCGCCCTGTCCGGTGCAACTCAGGATTTTCACCGCGACCTGGATCTCAGCATTTTTGCCGATATGGACTACGCCAAGCTGCTGCCAACCCAATGGCCGCAGAACGGGACACGATTTTTCGCCGATGGCGGCTTTTTTCATGGCAACGGCAAGGCCCGGATGCTTCCGGTCACTGCCCCCGCGCCCATCCAGCGCGACGCATTTACGCTCAATACCGGACGCAACCGGGATCAGTGGCACACCATGAGCCGCAGCGGCAAAGCCCCGCGCCTGGGCGCGCATCTGGCGGAACCCTATGTGGAAATTCACCCGGTGGACGCAACATCCCTGGGCCTGTCGGCTGGTGATCTCCTTGCCCTGCGTAACCGATACGGCCAGGCGGTTCTGCGCGCCCTGATCACCGATCGCAGCGCCCCAGGCCAGTTGTTTGCCCCCATGCACTGGACCCGCCAGCAAAGCACCTCTGGCTGTATCAATACCCTGACCGCACCGGTGGTTGACCCGGTCTCTGGGCAGCCCGCCTCCAAATGCATCCCGGTTGCCGCCCAAAAGTTCAATGCCGCCTGGTTTGGCTTTGCCGCCGCGCTGTCCCCGTTGCGAGCCGCTGGAGCCTATGGCGCTGTCGCCCGTTCGCTGACGGGCTGGCAGGGCGAATACGCCGGAACCGAAACGCCAGAGAACTGGCAAGAGTTTGCAGCTGACCTGCTGGGGCTGGACAACTGCCAGATCACCGAACTGACCGATCTAAACCAACGCCTGACCCGGCTTGCCTTTTATCAGGGCGACAGGCTTGTTGGTCTGTTCTTTGCCAGTCCAGAACCGGTCTCACTGGCGCGCAGCTTTGCAGTCTCGCTGATTGGAACCACCACCCCGCCGCTACAGGCGCTGGCGGGCCGCAGTGGCGCAGATCAACCCGACCCTGGCGCCACCGTCTGCGCCTGTCTCAATGTCGGGATCAATACGTTGCGTACCGCTATCACCGCTGGTGCCACCACTATAGAAGGCCTGGGCGAGGCCACCTGTGCCGGGACAAGTTGCGGCTCCTGCAAGCCAGAGCTCGCCAGTCTTATCTCGCAGCATCACATAGGGATGGCGGCGGAATGACACTCGCGCCTTTTGTCCGCATTGTTGCGCAAGGCAAGGGCCGTGCCCGCCCGCTGACCCAAGGCGAAGCACGGCAAGCCATGACCCTGATGCTGGCAGGTGACGCCGTCCCAGAGGCGCTGGGAGCCCTGTTGATGGTGCTGCGGATGCGCGGGGAGACCGATGCAGAAATTGCCGGCTTTACCGCCGCCTTGCGCGCTGCCACGCCAGCTGCCCCCAGCGCCATTGGCGACAGGGTTGACCTTGATTGGCCCTGCTACGCAGCGGGGCGTACACGCGGCGCTCCGCTGTTTGCACTGGCTGCCAAACTGGTCGCACAGGCAGGTTACAGGGTCGCTCTGCATGGCTGGAATTCCCATCAGGGTACTGCCGCTGATCTGCGCGGCGCGCTCCAGGCAGCCGATCTCATCGGCAACGGCTTGTCCTACAGCCCATTGGAAACTCTCAACCCCATGGCCTTTAGGCTGTTAAAACTGCGCGAAACTCTGGGGCTCAGGAGCTGTATCAACACGGTGCTGCGCATGTGGAACCCGCATGGGGCGCGGGCCTCGGTGCAGGGGGTTTTTCATCCCTCATATCGCGGCCTGCAATCGCGCGCAGCCGCTTTGCTGGGGGATCGAAACCTCACTGTGATCAAAGGTGGCGGCGGTGAGTTTGAACGCCATCCGGCGAAGGACACCGCCATCTTTGGCCTGCAAAACGGCACAGAGATCAACACCCAGGCCTCTGCGCTCTTGTCGGACACACGGCGCCTGCATGAGCCCGATCACCCCATCGAGATTGCAGCGCTCTGGCGCGGCGCCCAGGACGATCCATTTGCCAGCGCCACAGTGATCGGCACCGCAGCTTTGGCGCTTTGGACCGTTCAGGCTGAACGCTCGATCACGCATTGCACGGCCCTGGCAACCGAGCTTTGGGACAATCGCCATAACCAGGACCGGAGAACCCAATGAAGACCTTCCCCCTTTTGCAGCCCCTGACAGGTCGTTCCCTTGCTGGAGCCGAAACCCCTAGATCAGCAGCCCCCCTGCGGGGACTTCGACGGTTTGCCGCGCGCCTGGCAGAGTCTACACCTGCTGTTGTGGAGCTTTCTCTCCTCGCCCGCAGAAGCGCGAGCTTGCGCCAATTACGCCAGATGGCATCTGGGCTGTGGCACGCCACTGACAGATCCATTCCCAGAAATCAGCAGGTGGGGTCTGTGGCCCTGGTTGGCGCCGGACCCGGTTGCAAGGATCTGATCACCCTGCGCGGAGCACAGCGCCTGCAAGAGGCCGATGTGATCTTTTTTGACCGCTTGATTGACCCCGAAGTGCTGGATTTGGCCCCTGCAAATGCAAAACGCATTTATGTGGGCAAGGCCCCAGGCTGCCACCACTGGCCACAAGAAAAGATCTCGCAGGCGCTGGTGGCCATTGCCGGTCAGGGGCAACGGGTCGTGCGGTTGAAGTGCGGCGACCCTGGCGTCTTTGCCCGGGGGGCCGAAGAGATTGATGCCCTGGATGCGGCAGATATTTCCTATGAAATTATCCCCGGCGTCACCGCAGCCAGCGCAGCCTCAGCTGCATTGGGTGGGTTCCTGACAGAACGCGGCACCTGTGACACCCTGGTTCTGGCCACCGGCCAGACAGCAAAGGATGCGGGCAATGCCAATTGGATTGCTCAGCTGCAACCTGGAACCCGTATGGCGATCTACATGGGGGTTGGGGCCGCCGCAAATACCGCCAAGGCCCTGACTGAGGCCGGTCTGGAAAAACAGGTCTCCATCGACATCGTTTCCCGTGCCCAGCAAAGTGATCAGGTAACCGCCAAGTGTCGCGCCTCGACCCTGCTCGAGACAATCGAAACCTCTGGGATCTCAAATCCGGCGATCATGTTCCTGACTTGGCCCCAGTCCGCGACAGAAGTTAACTCCCCACAGCGAGGCTAAAGGTCAGGCCGCATACCAGGCGAAACGCCTGCTTCAGAAACGACCTGCGGAATGGACCATGAACCGAAACAGGTTGCTTGGGCGACGGGGAGCCCCAAGAGAACGGTAGCGAACTTGATGTGTGGACCACTTTCAAAACCGGTACCCAAGATTTTCTCTATTCTGACAGCGCTCAGATGTTGCGAACAAAGGGCAACCAAGAGCGCGTCGGTCCAAATATCAACCATTGGGCCGCCCTGCTGATTGCAGACAAACAGGCTGCAAAGGAACATCGCGCTGGCACACAGGGGATGCGACCCTATGAACGCTTGCGGATCCGGCAGTGTGTGCTAGCCAGCTGTGGCGATGAAGATTTGGCAAATCATATTCCCTCTGCGCGCGCTGGTCGTGCTGCTGACCGTTGCTTTGGCAACCACCGGATTTGCACATCGTGCGCCATCGCAAACAGACCAAGCAGTGCTGGACTATGCGGCGCTCTTTGGCATTGACGCCGCTTCGATCTGTGGTGGCTCGGATGACCCGGGCGCCACGCAGGAGTGTGAAGCCTGCCGCTTGCAGGCGGCCATGGCTCTGCCAGAGCCGCCGCTGGTTGCCTCCGTTGCCGAACTGTCCTTCTCCCCGCCCCACTGGGTGCCACAATCCCACGTTCTGGAAACCCTCTCCGCCGAGGCGACCCGTCCGGCGCGTGCCCCTCCTATCGTCTGAACTTTGCGAATCTATTTGTGAAACACCCGGCCCGCGCGCCGGATCAGACCTCTGGAGACTTCCATGAAACTCGCTCTTCAAGCGGCCCTTGCCGCCCTGCTTCCCGCGACCGCTGCCTTTGCAGATCAGGACGTTAAGATCAATTTTGCCGCCGAAATCGGCGGGCACCCCTTTGCCTGCGACGCGACCTTCACCGACATCGGAAGCACCGGTGCTGCGGTGCGCGGCACGGATTTCCGCCTCTATGTCAGCGATGTGGCGATGATCGCGGCTGACGGCACACGCAGCCCTGTGACTTTAGCCGAAAGCGCCTTTCAGCATGACGGCGTCGCCCTGCTGGATTTTGAAGATGGCAGTGCCGCTTGCGCCAATGGCACCGCGCCCCTGAACACCCAGCTGGCTGGCACTGTTGCTGAGGGCAGCTATACTGGTGTGGCTTTCAACGTCGGTGTGCCGTTTGAGATGAACCACGGCGACCCCACCACCGCCCCCACGCCGCTCAACCTGACCTCGATGTTCTGGAAC
The DNA here is from genome assembly GCF_042192375.1 of Pseudophaeobacter sp. TrK17. Taxonomy (NCBI): domain Bacteria; kingdom Pseudomonadati; phylum Pseudomonadota; class Alphaproteobacteria; order Rhodobacterales; family Roseobacteraceae; genus Pseudophaeobacter; species Pseudophaeobacter sp. TrK17. The sequence goes on along the minus strand of NZ_CP071700.1, from coordinate 3,755,806 downwards.
TGGCGCGGCGGCTACAAGTTCGTGCGTATCGACATGGTGCCGACAGACAAGGCAGCAAGCGGGCCAAAAGGCTGGTTCCTGCACCTTGGCTCGACCATGTGCAAATCCGGTGGCAAGACAGACGCCCCCGCCGCACCCTGCAAGAACCCCAACCTGATGGCGGTCAGCTTTGATGGCTTTGATCCGGCGAAACAAACGCTGGTCATCGATCCGGCGCCAGTGGTTGCAGAGGCTGACATGCGCTCCAACACGCCCCAGACCTCGCCCGGCTGCATGTCCTTCCTGAACGATCCCGACTGCGACACGGTCATGACCAAGCTTGGCTTGCCGTTTAAAGATATCGCAGCGGGAGAACAGCAGTTGATCGCGGTTCGGTGATGCGCAGCGCCGCGCGTGGTGCGGCGGTGAGCGTGATCCTGTCAGGTTTACTATCCGGGGCGGGTTTCGCCCTGGATGCGGCAGAGGCCTATGACTGGCCCCTGCCGGACTGGATGCCGCGCCCCTCCGTACCAGAAGACAACCCCATGAGCGCCGCCAAGGTCGAGCTTGGCCGCCATCTGTTCTACGATGCCCGCCTGTCCGGCGATGGTACTGTGGCCTGCGCCTCGTGCCACGACCAGGGCCGTGCCTTTACCGATGGGCGCCAGGTGGCTGTGGGCATCCACGGCACCCATGGCAAGCTGAACGCGCCCAGCCTTGCCAACGTGGCCTACCTGCCGGCGAATTCCTGGGCCAACCCGCATATGACCTCGCTCGAGTTTCAAGCGCTTGTGCCTTTGTTTGGCGAAGCACCCGATGAAATGGGCGCAACCGGGCAGGAGGCGCGTATCTTTGCGACGCTGGCCGAGGATCCCTATTACGCGCAGGCTTTTGCACAGGCATTCCCGCAGCAGCCCAGACCAGAGCTGTTCACAGTGACCCGCGCGCTGGGGGCCTTTCAGCGCAGCCTGATGTCCTTTGACAGTGCCTATGACCGCTTCAAATACGGCGACGAACTGGATGCGCTTTCGGATGCCGCCAAACGGGGTGAGCAGCTGTTCTTTGACCACCGGTTTGAATGCTATCACTGTCATCAGGGCGTGTTGTTCACCGACAATTTCAAACGCGAGGGCAGCCCCTGGGTGGAGACCGGCTTTCATAACACCGGGCTATACGCTGACTACCCCGCCAGTGCGCCGGGCCGGATCGAATTCACCGCAGAGCAGGGCGACGCGGGCCTGTTCCGCACCCCATCCCTGCGCAATGTGTCTGTGACAGCGCCCTATATGCATGACGGATCAATCCCCGATCTGCGCGGCGTTCTGGCCCATTACGCCAAGGGTGGCCGTGAAGGCCACAGCAATCAGGACGGCATGATCGTGGGGTTCACCGCCACCGAAGCGGAAATTGCCGATCTCATCGCCTTTCTCGAAAGCCTCACCGACGAGCGCTTACTGACGAACCCGGATCACGCTGACCCGTGGCCAAAAGATCATCCCGCCCGCCTCAAACGGGCCGAACCCTAGGAGACAGAAATGAAACGCGCGATACTTGCCCTGATGCTGCTGGCTGCGCCCGCTGTGGCCCACGACCAGATGACTGGCGATTTGCATATCATCCACCCGTCGATCCCGGCGCCCAACGACACGGCCAAGTCGGCTGCGGGGTATATCACCATCTCAAACGAAGGTGAGACCCCCGAAGAGCTTCTTGGTGTGCGCTCGCCCTTTGCGGCCTCGACAACCTTGCACACCACAATTTTTGAGGACGGGATCGCCAAGATGCGGCCGCTGATCGGTGTTCCCCTTGCGCCAGGTGACGTCGTCAACCTGGAACCGGGCGGGATGCATGTGATGTTCATGGGGCTGACAGGCACCGCGAAAGAGGGCGACATGATCCCGGCCACGCTGATTTTCCGCAAGGCTGGCGAGGTCGAGGTGGAATTCATGGTCGATCCGGCCGACGGGGCGGATCATTCCCAGATGGACCATTCGGGCCACTAGTCCTTGTTCCTCCCGGGCCTCATAACACGCGCGCTGCTTTTGCTGGCGCTGATCGGGTCGGCCACCGTGCCGAACGGGTTTATGCGTGCATCTGGCCCCCAGGGTCTGCGGCTGGTTCTGTGCACGAGCGCAGGCAAGCAAGAGGTTTGGCTGACTGACACAGGCGATATTATCCCTGTTGAAGACACCACGCCCAGCCATGACGCTCCCGCGTCTCACCACGATGCGTCCTGCGTTCAGGTCAGCGTTGCAGGCACCGATGCCCCGCCCTACGTCGGGGAGTGGATCCGCTTGCGGTTGATCGCAACGACGACGCTGCGCAGCGCCGCACCCCTGCCGACCTCTTCCCATTCTCCCAGACGTCATCGAACACGCGCACCTCCCCTCCCGGCTTGACCCTTTCGCCGGGGGCGACCTGCCCCTTGTCCACCCTTTCACGACAAGGACGTTCAAGATGAACGCGATGAACCACGACTGGGCAGAGGCCTCCCTCCGTCCAAACAACACTTGCCCTGCACTCCTGCAGGGGCTGAACGCCGATGAAATGAGCCGAGTTTGGAACCGGTTCGAGGAAGACTGTCTCGCCGATGGTGAGGTACTGCTGCGTGACAGGGCAGAACCGCTGCACATCGGGTTGGTGCTGAAAGGCGCCCTGCGCGAAGACGTATCGGTGCCACAGGGTGGCACGCGCTTGTTTGCCCTGACCTTTGCCGGTGAGGCGCTTTCGCCACTTGGCCCGCGCCAAAAAGGCGGACGTCTCAGCGCCATCGGAGACACCCGTCTGCTGACCTGCGACCACGAGGGGTTTGCGGATCTCAGCAGAGAAATCCCACGCCTGCAACTCAACCTGTTTGGTGTATTGCAGGACCAGATCGAAGACGCGCACCGCTGGCAGCTGCTGCTCGGACGCAAGACCGCAGCCGAACGCGTGGCCTCCATTCTGGCCTGGTTTCATATGCGTCAGGGCACGCCCGAAGAAATTGACTTGCCAGTGACCAGAGCCGAACTTGGTGAGATGTCCAGCCTGACGCTGGAAACCGTCTCTCGCCAGGTCCGCGCCCTGGAGAAGGTCGGCGTGATCAGCCTCCCAAAGCCGAGCCAGGTGCGCGTTCTTGACAGCAAAGCGTTGCTGGAACGCTCCTGTAATTCACCGATACTCCGTGCTGCCTGATTAGGCTCTACAAGGGGAAAATATCGCGTATTCCTGCGTGACATGGCCTGTACTCAACAGGCCATGTCCGCCCGACGTCGCGTGCCCTATCTGGTAAATCCATATGGGGTCGCGGGCTTTGAAAAGGCTTACCGTTGTCGCAACAGCCCTGGGATCACGGCTCATTCACCCAGCCTGTTCAGTCTGACCAGTTTTTAGCTGCAGCGGCAGGTCTGCGTAAAATAGCCACTCTAATTCAATCGGATGTAACGCCATCAGCGGGCATAACCCTCAAACCCCAAGGGCCAGAAGGGTTAGAAGGGTTAGAAGGGTCAGTGAACAGAGGCGTTTCATGTGTGGCGTCCTTTTATTTGCAACACAGGTAGCCTATGAGGAACAGCGATCACCCGGCGTCCTGAAACGCGATCAAGGACGGCACATCGTGGTTCTGTTTTGCGATCCGGGACGCAGCGGGACTGGGCTAGCCCAAAGGAGGCCTCTGGTGCTGCACATCGCTATTCTTGCGGCGACAATGTCACTCAGTGCGGTGATGCCTTTTCCTGGCCCGCATTTCTGTGGCGGGGCGCTACGGTGCCTCCTCGGCGGCGCTCAGCGTCTTCTTTGGGCTCACAACACTCTCTGCGGGCCTTCTTCTGGCAACGCTTCTTTGGCCGGACACGTCACTGCGACAATGGCGCGCTGTTCTTGGCGCCGCGGCTCTGCCCGCGCTGTATTTGCATTTTGCCTTCGGTTCCGCCCTCGACCGTCGTCCGGGTGCGGCAGAAATTTTTCACCTAGCCCCGATGGTGGCTGTCGCTGCCGGCCTTCTGCTCAATGCATTCTGGGCAATTGACCCGATTTTGCTTGTCACTTATGGCGGTTATCTCTGGGCCTTGGTGCGTCTGCATGGTCGCGGGGCACAGCATTTTTGCCGTCTCGGCCCCGAGGTGGCAACGACGCTTCTTTGGTTGCGCATCGTGATTGGGGTGCTTTGCGCCAGCTTGGCGCTTGAGGTGGCAATCTTTTCCGAACTGCTTTGGGGTGGGGCAATCGAGACGTCGCGGCCGCTCCTGCTCTCTACGATGCTCTTCTTCGGCCTCGTTTCTTATGCCTTGCTTGGGGCAATGGGGCGTCCTTCTCTTTTTGAGCATGTTTATGGCCTGGTGGTTGACCGGGCGACGCTGCCGACGGAGACAGAAGATAGCGTGACCGCCGAGCCTGCCGACTATGCGCTTCTCCAGCGCATCAACGCCTTCCTCGAAGATCCCGCGATCCTGGCAGACGATCGCTTGACGCTCAGCCGCTTGAGTAAACGGCTGGGCGTCCCCGCGCGCGCGGTCAGCGTTGCCGTGAACAGGATTACCGGGCAGAGTTTTTCTGATTTGCTCAACGACAGAAGGATCGCTCTGGCCACACGCCTCATGGAGGAAGATCCGGACTGTTCGCTGTTGGAGGTCATGTACGCCGCAGGATTTGGATCCAAATCCAACTTCTATACGCAGTTCAAGCGGCGCACAGGTATGACGCCGGCAGCCTTTCGGATGCAACTCTGTGCGGGGCAGGGGGCGTGACATCTGCACTCTGACAGTCGCAGCCCAGCAACGCCCCCTGAAATTTCGGACACCCGGACAAGACCGGATGAGATCCAGGGCTTAGGGCGCCTGTATTAGGGGGCCAGCATTCTGGTGTAGGCGATTTGGTAATGCGCTGCGGCTTCCAAATTCTGCACCGCTAGGGCTGAGTGGATATTGGTGACATGCGCGTCTAGGTTTTCACAAGCAGTGCTGCACCACTCGGTGTCTTTTGCCAGACTGTGCAGCTGATGGCGCGTGGTTCGGCCGTAATAGCTCTTGCCGCTGTCCCGCAGGGCGGCGTTTTCGGTGATCTCTACAAAGGCATCAAATGCCTCCATATCAAGCTGTGCAAAGCCGACCACGTTTGGTTTTTCTTTCAACTCAGCACAACGCTCACTCAAGGCTTCAAAGCGCAATGAGGCTGCGTCCAGTTCGGTCGTCGGATCAATTTCAACAATCGCGCGTTCCAGTGTGGCACGCACAACAAAGTTTTGCGCAAGGGAGGCGGCGTTCAGCGTCGTTACAAAGGTTCCAACACCCTGGCGCGATGTGATGAGCTCTTCGCGCTCTAGCCAGGCCAAAACGCGACGCAGAGGCGTGCGGCTACAGGCGAATTCCTTTGCCAGATCCGTTTCCGACAGGCGCATTCCTGGTGGGTAGTGCAGGGTGCAAATGCGATGCCGAAGAGTATCGTACATGATGCTCAATCGGTCTTGAACACCCTCGGCAGCCTCAAGTGCTTTGACCAGCTTATTCATGCCCAGCCCTCTGGCGATGGTTCGCCTGTTGCCACGTGGCGGGGGCAGGGGGTGCAAAAAACACTCTCTGCCCCACTTGTAATAGGTTAGGCGGTTTCAAGCTCTAAGGCGTAGGATCCGTCTTCTTGGTGCGTTTCATTACCGGTTACGGGCGGATTGAAACAGCAGGCCATAACCAGTTCTTCGTCAGCAACAAGCGTATGGCGGTCGTGTTTGTCCAAAGCATACATAACGCCCGGGCGGATCATGTGGGTTTCACCTGTCGCAAGATCGGTGATCGATCCGGTTCCCTGCATGCAATAGACACTCTCAAAGTGGTTTTTGTACTCAAAAGTGTGCTCGGACCCGGCCTCGAGAAAGGTGATATGGAACGAGAAGCCCATTTTGTCTTCTGCCAGAAGCATGCGCACGCTGCTCCATTTGGCATCAGATACCACGCGATCCCGTTTGCTTTTGACGATCTCGTTAAAATCCCGTACAATCATGTACTTACTCCGCTGCAAATTTATGGCCGCCGATCACATCCTGTGCGGCGTTGATGAGAATAGAAAGCCCGCGCTGAAGCATGCTGTCCGTCGTTGTCAGCGGTGCAAGGATCTTGACCACCTGATCTTCGGAGCCCGAGGTCTCAATAATGAGGCCCTGCTCAAATGCTCTGGCGCAGATTTTGCCGGCCAGGTCGCCACATCCCACGTCCACGCCTTGCATCATGCCACGGCCCTTCAGGCGCGCCTCTGGAACCATCGCCGCGAGGGATTGCAAGCCCTGGGAAATGATGTTGGAGCGCCGCAAAATATCCTGCTGCAAACTGTCGTCAGACCAAAATTTTTCAATGGCAACAGTGGCAGTCACAAAGGCATGGGTATTGCCCCGAAAGGTCCCATTGTGCTCTGCCGGCCCCATGATGTCATGTTCTGGCTTCACCAGCACCAAACCCATCGGCAAACCAAAGCCGGAGATCGATTTGGCCAGGGTCACGATGTCGGGGCTAATGCCGGCTTCTTCAAAGGAAAAGAAGCTACCGGTGCGTCCACAGCCCGCCTGAATGTCATCGATGATCAACAGCGCGCCGGCCTCCTGCGCCAGCTCCGCGACCCGCTTTAACCAGCTTGTGCTGGCTGCATTCAGCCCGCCTTCACCTTGAACGGTTTCCAGCAAAATGGCGGCAGGCGCATCCATGCCTGAAGACCGATCCCTGAGCATGGCTTCGAGAAAATCTGTAGTGTCACAGGACTGACTCAAATAGCCATCATAAGGCATCCGCGTCACATTGTTGAGCGTCACACCCGCGCCACCTCTATGGTAGCTGTTGCCGGTTGCGGCCAGGGCACCCTGGGTGACGCCGTGAAAGCCGTTGGTGAAGCAGATGACATTGCTGCGACCAGTGACCTTGCGGGCAATTTTCATCGCCGCTTCGACAGCATTTGCACCTGTCGGCCCGGTAAACATCACCCTGTGGTTCATGTCGCGTGGCTGCAGGATATGCTGCTCAAAAGTTTCCAGGAACCGGGCCTTCACAGCCGTGTGCATATCCAGGCCATGGGCCACACCGTCGGTGTCGATATGTGCGATCAGGGCTTGTTTCATATCCGGATCATTGTGTCCGTAGTTCAAAGATGAACATCCGGCGAGAAAGTCGATGTACCGCTTTCCGCTCTGGTCGATCATCTCAGCCCCTTTGGCAGAGGCAAAGACCGTATCAAACCCGCGGCAATAGCTGCGGGCTTCAGATTCTCGACGCCCGAAAATGGCTTTGTTGGTAAGCTGTTTGGACATGGGGTTTCTTTCAGATTTAAGAGGAGGCAGGAAAAATTGGCTGGCAAAAAAGGGCATGCGCATTGCTCAGGCGGCAAGCGCCTGTTGCCTGGCCAAAGGAATGGTCACGAGGTTTTCAGTCTTGTGCCGTTCCTGAAAATGTAGCGCTTGTGTGTAGTAGGGCTGAATGTCCATCTGGCTGTCTTGAAAACTTGCGAACCTGCGGAACAATGACCAAGACGCGTTATTGTCAGCGGTGATTGTGGTTTGCAGGCGATTTACGTCTTCACACTGGCGGCGGCGCAGAATGGCTTGCAGCATCATCGAGCCCAAGCCGCGACCGCGCGCCTTTTCTGCCACTGCGACCTGCCAGACAAACAGTGTCTTAGGATCATTTGGCAAGACATAGGCAGATACCCAGCCGACCGTCTCGTGAGACAATTCCGCCAGGCAACAGGTGTCGGCAAAATGGTCGCTCTGCAAGAGGTTGCAGTACATGGAATTTTCATCAAGCGGCTTGCAGGCCTGGACCAGCTCCCAAACCTTGGCACCGTCTTCGGCTACGGGTTTGCGGACCGCGGGGAGGTCTATGCGCCGTGGGTCAATGGGATGTTGCATTCTGAACTTCTCCTATCGCTTTGGACGTCGAAGTATCAGGCAATGGCCAAAACTTCAACTGTCAAAGTAAATTAGCGTGTATTTTGGCAATAAATGGCAAATATATTCTCAATATGTCGCAAACAGGCCCTTATTTGCTTCATCTATAGAAGGGATTTGGGAATTGAATGCTATTGGCCTAGGCTGTAAACTTTGATGTCTGAAGTACCGGAGATTTCATGGACCGCACGGACCGCATTGACAGCAGCCTGATCGCGCTTCGGCGCATCATTCGTACAACCGAGTTGTTTGGACGCGAAATTCGTCAAGCGACCGGCGTTACCCCCGCCCAGTTTAGAGTGCTTCAGATCATTTCGGAGCATGGCTTTGCCACGGCAAAGGCAATCTCGCTTCGTATGCAGGTCTCGCAAGGCACGGTGACCTCACTCGTTGACAAGCTGGTTCGAGATGGGCTGGCCTTGCGTGAAAAATCCCGTGAAGACCGACGGCAAATTCATATCACACTGACGGATGCAGGTCGTGAAACGCTTGCAGATGCGCCCGACCCATTGCAGCAGCGGTTTGTGCGTAAGTTCTCGGCGCTGAATGATTGGGAACAGGCCATGCTGGTTGCCAGCTTGGAACGGGTCGCCGCCATGTTGGACGCTGAAGATCTGGACGCGTCTCCTGTTCTGGCGACGGGTGAGATTCGTCCCGCAGGCGCGCCGTGAACCCATCAACAGATGTAGATCTGATTGCGAAATCCCCCACGCGGTGAAGGCCGCGCGGGGGATTCGGGTGCCTCTCAGTAGGATGTGATCCGCGCATTGGCGGCAACCATGGCAGCGGCCATGGACTGCGGATTGGCGACGCCCACGCCCTCGATCAGCACCGATTGGTCCGCGCCTTTGCCCGGCAGGTAAATCGCGCAGACCTCAACGAGGTTGTTCGGGCCGGCCATGATTTTGCGCATCAAGCCTTGCGGGCTCATGTCGCGCGGTGGCTGCGGGGCGGTCGCCGTTGCCGGAGCGTCCTTCAGCGCCATATCGGCTGCGGGGCCGCAGAGCATGATGTGCTGTGCGACGCCCTGCTTTGCGGCATTGGCAGCCAGCACCATGGCCATCAGCTGGGTCTGCGCTTCGGCGGCGGTCAAGATGGTGACGAGCGTCTCAGGCTTGTCCTGTGCCATGACAGGGGTGGCAAGGGTCAGTGCAGCAATGGCCGCCAGTACAGGTTTCTTCATGGAGTCTCTCCTAAGTTTGAGTTTGGCGGCACTGGTCACTCCGGGCGGCAGATCTCGCCACGCATCATGGCGCGCAGGGTGGCAACGACCAGTGTCGCAATGATAAGGCAGAGGGCGATCAATGCGGTCTGTCCGGCCCAGAAATGCGCGACGCTATCGGTCAGCGCAGCAAAGCGCAGTGTGGCAAGGGTCAGCGCTGCGACGGGAAAGCTCAGCGCCCAGTGGGACAGGCCGAACGGCAGGCGACGCAGCTTGCCCACTTGCGTCAGCGCCAGAGCGAGGAAAACCAGTGTCGCGCCATACAGGAAGCGGGCAAACTCATCCAGTACGCCGCCATTCAACTGCAGCCAGGCCAGGAAGCCCACGGCGGGCGGCGCGATCAGGATAGCCAGTGTTGGCACCATGCGCCCCGGCAACGGGTCATGAAAAATCAGCCGGTTCATTACCAGCACCAGCAGCACGATCCAAAAGATCATCCCGGCAGAAAAGAATACCCAAGAGGTCTCGGGGAAACCGAGGCCGACCCCCGCGATCGGCGCCACCACGTTGCCCACAGCCGGAATGAACCACGCGGGCGAGATGTGGATGGTCTGAAATGCCCGGTGGCCAATCCAGTTTGACAGCACCGCCAGCGTCAAGCCGCCCTGGCCGCAGGCCCCCACCAGCCACACGGTGCTGGCCACCTCCGGCAGGGTCGGTGCCAGGGCCGTGGCAATCAGCAAGAGGGAAATGGAGAAGGCGGGAAAGAAGGCCAGTTTCACCGGATGCTGCCATTCAGCCGCGACCGCTTGTGGATGGCGTAGGGCTTTCAGGGCATAGGTCGCGACAAGCGCCAAGAAAACCGCGATCGTCAGGGCCAAAGCGGTGAGGCTCGCGGCCTCCCAATTGGCGGCATGCAGCGCCGTGGTCAGGCCGGACAGCCCCATGACGGAGGCAAAGAACGGCACGGGAAAATGTACCAGCCGGGGTTCGGAACCAGGAGTTTCAGACATGGGATGATCCGCGAAATGAGGGGGAAATAACAGGAGCGGACCCGACATATGGGGCCGGGTCCGAGAGAGCCGGGGCAGAAAGGACGCAAAGCCCCGGCCATATTGTCAATGCTTGTGCTCTCCCATTGGGCAGTCACTTTCTTCGGCAAAGCAGGCATCGGTACGCAGTTCCAGCCACATGGCGTTCAGAACGGCAAACAGGGCGGCAAGCGGCAGGCCAAGAAGCCAGGCAAAATACCACATCGCGGTTCTCCTTAGTAAACAGTGTCGGTGTTATTGGTGACATCGGCTTCGGTAACCTTGCCCCACAGTACTTTGTAGACCCAGGCGGTGTAAGCAAGGATCAGCGGCATAAAGATCACCGCGCAGACCAGCATGATGAAGAGGGTCTGGTGCGAGCTTGAGGCATCCCAGACGGTGAGCGAGCTGTCGGGGTTCACGGTCGACGGCAGGATGAAGGGAAACATCGTCAGCCCAACCGAGGCGATGATGCCGGTAATCGCCATCTTCGACCACAGCAGGGTCGAGACCTCGTGTCCGGCCCGCAGCCCCCTGACCGCCAGCGCAATCCCGAGGAAGCCCATCATCGGGGCAACAATGATCCAGGGACGCGCCACATAGGCGGCGAGCCAGGATCCTTCCCGAATGACCTCGGAATAGAGCGGATTGGATGGGCCACCCGGCCCCACTTCGTTCGCCAGCGCAAAACCGTCAATGCCGACCGCCAGCCACAGACCTGCCAGCGCATAGCCCCCGGCGGCGACCATCCCGGCAGTGCTGCCGATGCGGCGGGCGCGCTCGGCGATCACGCCTTCGGTCTTCAGCGTCAGCCAGGCCGCGCCGTGCATCAGCAGCATGGAGAAAGATACGATGCCCACCAGGATTGCGAAGGGGCGCAGCAGGCCAAGGAATTTACCGTAGAAGCTGCCGTCATACATCGGCATCAGGTCTTCGGTCAGATAGAACGGAACACCCAGCAGGACATTGCCAACCGCCACGCCAAACAACAGTGCGGGCACCGCCCCCCCGGCGAACAGTGCCCAGTCCCAGCGCGCGCGCCAAGCGGCGCCTTCGCGCTTGGAGCGGTACTTGAACGCTACCGGGCGCACGATAAAGGCCGCCAAGACCACAAACATCGCCAGGTAGAAGCCGCTGAAAGACACCGCATAGAGCGGTGGCCAAGCCGCAAAAATTGCGCCGCCGCCGAGGATGAACCAGACTTGGTTACCCTCCCAGACCGGGCCGACGGTGTTGATAACAACCCGGCGCTCCACATCGGTCTTGGCGACAAATGGCAGCAGAGCGCCCACGCCCATGTCGAACCCGTCCGTCAGGGCAAACCCGATCAGCAGCACGCCCAACAGCGCCCACCAGATGACACGCAGTGTGTCGTAGTCGATCAGTTCATAAAGGATCATGTCCGTTACTCCGCAGGGGTGGTAGACGCAGCGGGCTCATTCGGGAACCCGCGCAGCCGCGCTTCGTGGCGGGCCTGCCATTGATTGGTTTCTTCGACGTCCTGGAACGGGCCTTTGCGGATGTATTTCACCATCAGCCTGATCTCGATCACAAAGAGCACCGTGTAGAAGAGGACAAAGCCCGCCAGTGTGATCAGCAGGTCGGCGATGGACAGGTGCGAGGCCGACATTGCTGTCGGCAGCACCCCGTCCACGGTCCAGGGCTGGCGGCCAAACTCGGCAACAAACCAGCCCAGCTCGGCTGCGATCCAAGGTGTCGGAATGATCGCCACGGCGGCATAAAGCGACCAGCGTGGGAACTGCATGTTCTTGAACGAGGCGCGGTAGAAAAAATAGGCCATCACCGCGATGAAGCTGAACCCAAGCCCGACCATCAGGCGGAAGGCCCAGAACAGCGGGAAGACGCCGGGCACGGTGTCTTCGGCGGCTTGTGCGATTTGCGCTTCGGTCGCGTCACGCGGATCTTCGACGTAACGCTTCAGCAGGAAGGCAAAGCCCAGATCATCAGAGTTCTGTTCGAAGACAAAGCGCGCTTCGGACGGAACGTTGCCGCGGTTTTCGCGGATCGCCATCAGCGCGTCATAGGCAATGATACCGCGACGGATCTTGTCTTCGGCTTCGGCCACCAGATCATTGATGCCGGGGATCTCTTGCGTCAGGCTTCGGGTTCCGATCAGGCCCATGGCCCAAGGAACATGGACCGCGTAATGGGTCTCGCGCGCCTCTTGGTCAGGTAGACCGATGAGCGTGAAAGAGGCCGGCGCCGGCTCGGTTTCCCACATCGCCTCGATTGCTGCGAGCTTCATCTTTTGCGTATGGCTGGCGGAGTAGCCAGACTCATCGCCCAGCACGACGACGGACAGCGCCGCCGCCAGGCCAAAAGACGAGGCCACCGCGATGGAACGCTGCGCCAGGTCTTTGTGCCGGTCCTGGATCAGGTACAGGGCTGAAACGCCCAACACAAAAACCGCAGCCGTTACATAGCCGGCCGAAACTGTATGAACGAACTTCGCCTGCGCCACTTGGTTGAACACCACGTCGAAAAACGAGGTCATCTCCATCCGCATGGTGTCTGGGTTGAATTCCGCACCCACGGGGTTTTGCATCCAGCCGTTGGCGATCAAGATCCACAGGGCGGAAAAGTTCGACCCAATGGCCACCAGCCAGGCGACAACCATATGCTGCACCTTGGACAGCTTGTCCCAGCCAAAGAAGAACAGCCCGACGAATGTTGCCTCCAAGAAGAAGGCCATAAGCCCTTCGATCGCCAGCGGCGCGCCAAAGATGTCGCCAACATAGTGCGAATAATACGACCAGTTCATGCCAAACTGGAATTCCATGGTGATGCCGGTTGCCACCCCAAGGACAAAGTTGATGCCAAACAGCGTGCCCCAAAACTTGGTCATCTGGCGCCAGATGGGGCGATTTGTCATGACGTAGACAGTCTCCATGATCGCGACGAGAATCGACAGACCCAGCGTCAGCGGCACGAAGAGAAAGTGATACATGGCCGTCATCGCAAATTGCAGGCGTGACAGCTCGACCAGTCCGATCTCCATTAGCGTGGTTCCTTCGGTTGATAATTCACATCTGATTTGCGAATTTTAGACCTTAATATTCCCATTTTCATATATGAGTATGATCTGGATCAAATTCATATCGTAGATGCGGATTTTATTTGCATCATGGCGTTACTCTTTGGTGATCGGCACGATCCGATCCGCCTGATCCCGTTCAGCCTGGCGATGGGCCGCGATCAAAATAGCAGCCTGGGGGCAAGCTTGCCGCAGGCCACGCATCACCGCGCAGGCTGTGTCATAGTCCAGCCCCTCGGTTGGTTCGTCCAACAGCATGAGCGCAGGGCGGCGCAGGATCGCGCGGGCCAAAACCAGTCGGCGAGCTTCGCCCCCCGACAGCCCCGCAGCACGGGGGCCGATGGGCAAGCTCAACCCACCACGCGGGCGCAGAGTATCCGCAAGGCAAACGGCCTCCAGCGCAGACCACAGGTCTGCATCACTTGCTTCGGGCGCGGCCAGCCGCAGATTCGCCGCTACGGTGTCAGCAACAAGGGCAGACCGCTGCGTCACCAAAACAGCAGCATCCGTCATGGCTTGGAGTGGTAAATGTGCCGGATCACGCCCGGCAAAGCGAACGCGGCCCTGCGCGGGCTTTAGCGCGCCGATGGCCAGCAACAAAACCGTGCTTTTACCACTGCCGCTGATGCCTTCGAGCACAACAGTCTCACCTGGTGCGACCGACAGTGAAACCGGCGCAAAAAGGCTAGTATTCGCCACATCAAATGTCACATCTTGCATCAGCAGTCCCGTCCCAGTTGCAACCGGTCTCGCTGCCTCGGATGTGGGCTCTGCGGCCTCTATCGCCGGGCGCACCCGGCGGGCGGCATGGGTCATCCGTCCGATCTCGGACAGGGCACGCCGTACCGGAGCGACGGCTTCGCCCAGTGCAAGGGCTGCAAAAACGCCGATGGCAGCGGTGGCCACATCAATCGTGCCGCCCTGCACCAAAACAATCCCGGATATGAGACAGCCAGCCGTCACAAGCCCCCCCACCATGTCCAGCAGAAGCCCTATCAGCCGCTCGATCTGGTCCAATTGGCGGCGCGCCTGTGCTGCTCTGTCAAAGGCGCCACAGGTCTGGACCGCCACATGTGGCAATTGCCCATAGACGGCCAAATCATCGCGCCCGGCCACAAGGTCGATCATGCGACTGCGCCCGGCCTGAAGCCCTGCTTCGGCCAAACGTGCGGGCCGCCTTGCGACACGCTGCCCGATGATGAACACGGCTGTCGGCAACAAAAGATACCCCCCGGCAAGGATACCCGCCACGCTGGGATGAACCAGCCACGCCAGCAACAGCGACACGGCAAGGATGGTGATAGCCCCCGCTATCGCCGGGATGACCAGCCGCAAAAGCGCGCCATCCAAGGCTTCGGTATCGGCGGCGATCCGGTTGAGTTCCGAAGTGGCGCGCAACTGCTCCAAGGCTCTGTGGGGGCGCGTCAGCAGCCCGCGCAGCATTGCGATCCGTAGCTGCGAAATCGCCCGCAAAGTGGCGTCATGGGTCAATACCCGCTCGCCATACCGGGCCGCCGTGCGCCCCAGTGCGAGAAACCTCACCATGGCCGAGGGTGCGAAGACGTTGAAAACGATGCCAAGTCCCGCGATCCCGGCTGCGGCGGTGGCCATGATGAACCAGCCCGACAGGGCCAATAGGGCAACGCCCATGACTAACACGGTAACGGCAAGAGCAAAGCCACGGGCCAGGGCGACGCGTTCGGCGCGCAGGATGCCAAGGACGATGGCGATCAGATCGCTCATGGTGCCGCCCTCCCCGAGAGGGTGAGTCGTTGTGCCATCCGCGCGGCTAAAGACATGTCATGGGTGGCGACCAGCAGCGTCCCGCCGGCCTGGGCAAAGCGCACCAGGCTGTCGCCCACCAGACGCGCTGTTTCCATATCAAGATCCGCTGTGGGTTCGTCCGCGATGACCAGCCCCGGCCCCCCATGCAAAGCACGGGCCAGCGTCACGCGTCGGCCCTCACCACCGGACAGGCCCGCCCCCCGCGCGCCCAGACGGGTTAGGTCTCCACGTGGCAAGGCATTGATCACACTTCCCAATCCAGCGGCGCGCAGGGTGTCGTCCGAGATCGCATCGCCAAAACCGATGTTGGAGCGCAGGGATCCGTTCAGGAAGTGGGGCGCTTGCGGCATCCACCCGATAGAGGCCCGCCAGGCATCAGCATTGTCGTCCGACAACGGCAGGCCATCAACCAGGATGACGCCGCTGTTAGGCCGTTCCAGCCCCGCGATCAGGCGCAATAGCGTGGTCTTGCCCGCACCGCTGGCCCCTATGACGGCGAGGCTGTCACCCGGTTTCAGCCGGAAATTCGGATAGGTAATGCCGTGATGTTGCAGATCACAGGTCGCGAGCCACGGCATCTTGGCCAGGGGAGCTGCCAGCCCTCCGTGCCCCAGCCGCTGCGATCGCGGCTCATCTCGCCAGGCGGCGATTTCATCTATCACCGCATCGGCCCCGGACCGGTCATGCCAAGCGGCAGCCAAGTCGCGCAGAGGTTGTAAAAACTCTGGCGCGAGCAGCAGCAGGTACAGACCTGCCGTCGGGGTCAGCGGCGTGCCCCAGCCGCCCCAACTCAGCTCGCCCAGCAGCGAGAACCCCACCCAGATCGCGACCATGGCCACGCCGAGAGCCGAGAACAGCTCCAGTACTGTCGACGATAGGAAGGCAATGCGCAGCACCGCCATGGTCCGCTCGCGCAGGTCTTCGCTCGCACGGGTGAAGTTTTCAACCGTTGCTGGTCCGGCGCCGATCAGCCTCAAATCGGACAGAGCCGCAAGCCGATCGACCAGCAAGTCGTTCATTTGCCCGACGTCCTTCATTTGACGTGCGCTGGCCTCCTTGGCTGCCCAGCCCACCAATGCCATGAAAAGCGGAATCAACGGCCCGGCCAGCAGCAGCGCCAGCGCCACCGCCCAACTGTGCCAAAGCGCGATGCACAGGATCACCGGCGGCAGCACCATCACCCGCATCCTGGCAGGACGATACCGCAGCAGGGCGAGGCGCATGGCTTCCGGCTTCTCGGCGGTCAGCGCAGCCAGGGCACCTGCTCCGCCAAGCGCAGATGGTGTGGCGGCTCTTGCCTCTGCCGCCACGATCTCCTCCCTGAGCGCGCCAATCTTTGCCTCCGCCGCCAGGCCCAGCAGCGCCTGTGCTGCCATGTCGATCAGGGCGCGCAGCCCCCACAGCAGCAGGATCGCGACGCCGGTGCGCAGAGGGGAGACGGGCTGCCCCGCCATGAGCCTGCCGAAGACCCCGGCGATAACGGCGGCAACAGCCAACCAAACGAGGCTGGAGACCACCGACAGCAGGCTGCCAAGGGTTTCTCTGTCCAGGGGGCGGGGGATGAGAATCGTCATGGTGCGCCATTTATTTGGTATCCTGGATGCATATTATGGGCATTGCCGTCCGGGCGATTTGATCTGGCGCAAGGTCTATTCCACATTTTTGCTGCAGGTTGAGCAAACATCCAGGGGATCACCATGCGACTAACCATCAGGACGAACCTTGCCGCGCGGATCCTGATGGTCTGCGCCGAAAACCCTGAGCTCCTGCTCAAGACCGCGGAGGTCGCGGCGCTGTGCAATTGCTCCACCAATCACGCAGCCCATGTGGTTCAGCGCCTGCAGGCCGAAGGCTATGTGTCCACGCTGCGAGGCCGCTCTGGTGGTTTTTCGCTCTCGCGCCGGGCCGAGGACGTCTCAATGGGAGACATTTTTCGCCTGTTCGAGGCTGACATTCCCTTTGCGGAATGTTTTGACGAAGCCAGCAACACCTGCCCGCTGCGCGGCAGCTGTCGTCTGCAACGCTATATCGAACGCGCGCTGGACGCCTTTTATCACGAACTTGACCTGGTGACGCTGCGGGACCTGGTGCAGGGCAATTGCGGTCTGAGCGCACTGTTGACGCTGAGGCCCGAGTTGCCGGCTTCTTGCGCACCATGAGCCCGTCGCCGTGCTGCACCGAGGTCTGACCTCCGACGGCCCTACAACGTACTGATCTGCGCGGTGTTCAATGGTGAAGCTTGGTGTGACAGGCACGCGCCCATGACGCAAAGCGCTCCATTTCGGCAAGACGCGGATGGTCGCTGCGGCTCACCGCCCAGAACGTTCTGCCGGGCAATTCTGTCTCTGACAGGCGGACCAGCTGCCCGGCGGCAATAGCGGCACCGGCCAAAACGCTGGAGGCGAGGACCACGCCCTGACCTGCAAGCGCCGAGTCCATGGCGTTTATTTCCTCGGAAAAATGCTGTGTGACCTTTGGCACCGCCTTTCCCAGCCCGGCGGCGTGCGACCAGCGCTGCCAGCTCGGCGAGGCCTCCGCGCCGCCGCTCCAGCGGTATTCGATCAGCGGCAGGCGCAGAATAGCGGCGTCGTCGCGGACCGGGTTCCGACCCAGCAGGTCCGGCGCGCAGAGCGGGATCAGACGGTCTTGGAACAGCGGCAACCATTCACCTTCCGGCTCTGGCTGGACGGCATAGCGCACCGCAAAGTCGACAGCGCTGCCGGACAGATCCACCGGTTGGTTGTCGGCCTCGACCTTCAGATTGAGCCCGGCCTCGCTGCGCAATGCGGGCAGCCGCCGCATAAGCCAGAGGCTGGCGAAGGCCACGGTGACGGAAACCGTCAGGGGGCGGTCCGTCTGCAACTCTGAAATCCCCGAGATGGCATCGGCCATGCGGTCAAAACTCTCCCGCAGGACCGGGTACAAGGCCTCCCCTTCTGCCGACAGGCGGATCGGACGCGGGTAGCGGTGAAAGAGTTTCACCTCCAGGATCTCTTCGAGCTGGCGAATCTGATGGCTGATCGCAGTGGGCGTCAGGTGTAATTCGGCTGCGGCGCGGGCAAAATGCAGATGCCGGGCGGCGGCTTCAAAGGCGCGAAGCGCGTGGAGCGGGGGCAGGCGCCGCATGGGTTCTATCCTTTTTGTTCGGGGGGGAACCCTGGATGAATTTCATTCACCCAGGCCATGAGAAATTCGCTTTCGCCAGAGGCTTGGCCGCTTGGTAGGCAGGGGGTGTAGTGCATAGACACAGGAGATTTCCCATGCCCACTCTGTTGCGAATTGATGCAAGCGCCCAGCTTGAAGAACGCTCTCTCACGCGTCACCTGACCGGGCTGTTCACCCGGAACTTTCTGGAGCAGGCGCCAGATACGAAAGTGATCACCCGGGATGTCGGTTTGAACCCGATCCCCGCGATCGATCATAAATTCATTCACGCGGCGTTCACCCCGCCTGAGGAGCACGAGCCGTGGATGGCCGAGCGTCTGGCACTGTCCGACGCGCTGGTCGATGAGGTGATCGCGGCGGATATCGTCGTTCTTGGGGCGCCGATGTATAACTATGGCATGCCGACCGCCCTGAAAGGCTGGATCGACCACATCGCGCGAATTGGCCGGACCTTTTCTTTTGATCTGGCCCGTGGCGACACCCCGATCGAGCCGATCCTGTCGGGCAAACGGCTGGTTGTGCTGTCCTCGCGCGGCGAGTTCGGTTTTGCTCCGGGCGGTGTGCGGGCACACCTCAACGCGCTTGACCCGGCGCTGGCGGCTTGCGCCCATTACTTTGGCGTCGCGCAGGCAGACATCGAGACGATCGCGATCGAATATCAGGAGTTCAAGGACGCGCGTCACGAGGCGTCGGTTGACACGGCAGAGACCCGTACCCGTGCGCTGGCCGCAAAATTGGCGGGTGCGGCGGCGCAGGCCGCCTGAGATACCCGTCTGAGACGGTAACATCCGGGGGCGCGGGTTTTGCTCCGCGCCCCCAATTTGTTGTGTGGCCAGGCTCACGCGGAGGGGCGGTGCAGCTTGACTTCCAGCGCGCTTGGCTCCGCCTCTTCGCCATTGATCGGCAGAAGATCCATCGGACAGCAGGAAATCACCACCACAGCGTCCATTTCAGCGCGCAGCAGCACGTGGTCGCCTTTGCTCGAGACAGGGGGGCGCCACTCCATCGCGCCGTCGTCGACCACTGGGGTATTCATCCAGAGGTTCAGCGGGCAAGGCACCGATGTTGGACGCAGGCCGATGGCCGCCAGCGCCATGCGCAGGTTGTCGGTGCAATTGTCGTGATAGCCCTCATGGCCCAATTGGGCATAGCGGTGAATATCGCAGGAGGCGACCAGCGTGTCGTGAACGCCGGGCGAAGTGTCCTCAACCAGGGTCAGGATCGGGCGCCGCCGGTTGGTCACCAGCGCATCACCAGGGCGTGGAGAGACCCGCCGCAGCGTCGGGCGCAGGTGCTCCATCGACAGGTATTCGTTGCAGTCGCCCTCGGCAAAGGCCCAGAAATCGCCGATCTGGTTGCCGTCGCGGTTCATAACCGACAGCAGCTCGCCCTGTTTCAGCCGCATAGCCCGGCCTTGGCGGGCAGGAATGGTATATGTGGTATCGGGGCTCAGGCGACCATTCTCTGCAAGTGTGTGATGCGCGCTCGGGTTTTCACCGTCGGATCGTGCAGGCTCAAAGGGGGGGGTCATTGTTTTTTCTCCATCAGGACGGGATGAGTATAGGGGGCTGCGGGTTCGCGGTGCGGCTGCCAGGTGCCTTCGGCTTCCTGGCTTGCGGCGTAGGCGGCGATCTCTTCCAGCGGTGCGAACCAGACGTCACCTCGTGACAGAACCTCTTCGAGCCAGTGCTCTACCACCCGCCAGCGGGCCAGCCGCCCGGTCAGGAACGGATGCCAGATACCGATCCAGAGCCCACCGGCCTCGTATTGTGCCTCGAACTCCTCAAAGGAGGCTTCCAGCCCGCGGCGCGGCGACATCACCGGCATCTTGTAGCCGATCTCATCAAAATGCGCGAAAGGCGGCCAGTCATCACTGCCCCAATGCACCGGCAGCTCGTAGAGAGACCCGGATGCGGTGTCGATGCGATAGGGCAGATCGTCCGCCATCATCGAGCTGTCATAGGTGAACCCGTGCTGCACCGCGAGCGACAGCACCTCGGGGGTGACATTATAGACCGGAGCGCGATAGCCGCGCGGGGTGCTGCCGGTCAGGCGGCGGTGAACTTCAAGTGCGCGCTCGAACCAATAGGTTTGTTCCTCGGCGCTTTGTTCGGCAGGGTCTTCGTGCAGATGCCCATGGTGGCCGATCTCATGCCCGCCCGCGAGGATCGCCTCGACGGTTTCGGGGTATTGTTCCATTACCCAGCCGGGCATGAAAAAGGACTGTTTGAGCCCCAGCCGCCGGTAGGTCTCAAGAATGCGCGGCACACCGGAATTCGGCCCATAGCGGCCCATGCTGATCGGGTAGAGGCGGCGGTGCCCGTCGTCGGGACGGGCGATGTGGATCAGGCTGTCGGCATCAACGTCAAAGGTGATCGCACAGGCACAGCGGGCGCCGTTTGGCCATTTTATCGGGTTTCGGATCATGTCAGGTTTCCTTTTTCATCAGCAGCGTTTCGACCATTGCTGCCGTGGCGAGCAGGGTGCGGTCGCTGTCCGGTGGGCCGACCAGCTGCAGGCCCACCCAGCAACCCGTGTCGGTTTGTCCGACGGGCAGGGAAATAGCGGGAAGATCCAGCAGGCTGGCGGGCATGGTCAGGCGCAAAGCCGCAGCATTAGTTGCGGCAAAGGTTTTGGGGTTTGCCAGCAGCGGCGCGAGCAAGGGCGCCTCGATTGCGGCGGTGGGCAGAAGGTAAATGGTATCGGCCCTACGGATGGTTTCGCGCTGGGCTTTGGCTCCATGCACGACCTGGGCGATCTTGCCTGGATCCAGTTTGGCTGAGGCACGCAACCGAGCCGCGACAAACGGGTCGAGACGACAGAATTCTGCCGTCTCAATAAGGTTTTGATGGGTCTGCGCCGCCTCGAAGGCTCCCGGCCAGCCACCCGCGTTGATTAGTGTCAGCGCCTTATCCAGCACCGACTGTCTGCTATACTCCGTTCGCACACCGGCCTGTTCCAGGGCCGTTACCGCCTGTTTGCAGCGCAGCGAGACCGGCGTGGCCACCCCGTCACCGTCGAGCAGGTCGATGGCAATCGCCAGGCGGTTGGCCGCGTCCGGGCTGGTTGTGTCGCCGGATAAAATGGCATCCAGCGCGATGATATCGGCAACCGTGCGGGCAAAGCTGCCAACCGTGTCAAAACTGGGGGCCAGTGGCATCACACCGCCCATGGGATACCGCCCGCGCGTGGGCCGAAAACCCACCACGCCCTGAAACGCCGCAGGCACCCGGCAGGAGCCTGCTGTATCAGTGCCGACAGCCAGCCGGGTGATCCCCCGTGCGACAGACACCGCAGCCCCCGAGGATGAGCCGCCCGGAACACGCCCCTCTGACATCGGCGTCCCGAAATGCGGATTATATCCGATCCCGGAAAACGCCAGTTCCGATAGATTGGTCATGCCGATGCTGACCAGCCCGGCCTGGCTGGCACGCTGGACCACCTCCGCATCTGCCTTGGCGGGCGCGGCCTCGCGTCTCAGCAAGGATCCGGCGGTCGCTGTGACGCCCTTTACCGCGATCATGTCTTTCCAGGACACTGTTGCCCCATCAAGCGGGCCCAGTTTGTTGCTGCGGCCGTCGCTCTGGCGGGCTTGGGCTTGGGCACGGTCGGGCAGCAGAGAGAGAAAAACCTCGCCTTCCTGCCCGGCCCGTCGCAGGGCGTCCATGGTGGTGTCGAGAGCTGAACTCATGCAGCCCTCACCTTGGGGGCTCCCCGTGTTTGTCGCGCCTCTTCCAAAACAAAACCGTCGTCTGGATGCCAGGAGGCATAGACCCGCGCCCCGGTGCGTGCGTCCAGCTGATCAAGCTCGCGTTGCTGAACCTGTGCCACCAGGCTATGGCCAGATGTGGTTTCCAGATGCAGATTGACAACCGCACCGGCAAACTCCTCTGATATCAGTGTGCAGGCGATTTCGTTTTCGCCCCAACCCGGGGTGACGGTCACGGATATTCTGTCAGCCCGTATAGCCAGATCCACAGTCTCGCCTTGGGAGAGCCCGGTGCAGTTGGCCAGCCGGACTTTGCCGTCGCGTGTTTCCAGAAAGCGATTGCCGTCCTCTTTGCCCCGGACCTTTCCTTCCAGCAGGCTGATGCCGCCAACAAACTGAGCGACAAATTTGCTGCGGGGACGCAAAAAGATGTCCTGCGGGCTGCCAATTTGTTCCACCCGGCCGCCGTTCATGATGACAACCCGGTCAGCCAGCGAAAAGGCTTCGGAATGGCTGTGGGTGACATAGACAAAGGTGATGCCGAGCTCGCGCTGGAGCGTCTTCAACTCGCCCTGCATTTTGATCGCCATATGGGCGTCCAGCGCCGAAAGCGGCTCGTCCAAAAGTAGAACTTTGGGTTTCAGCACGAGGCTGCGGGCCAGGGCGACGCGCTGGCGCTGACCGCCTGACAGACGCGCGACATTGCGCTCTGCGTAGGTGGAAATGCCCAAACGCTCCAGCCAGTCATCGACGCGGCGCTTGCGCTCGGGCCCGGAAATGCCGCGCATCTTCAGTCCGAACTCGACGTTTTCCCGCACGGTCATGAAGGGAAACAAGGCCAGGCTTTGCCAGACCATGGGGGTTTCCCGCTCCCAGACCGGCAGTTGGTCGATCCGGTTGCCTGCAAGCGTGATCTGGCCACGGTCGGCAGTTTCAAGACCGGCAAGCATGCGCAGGGTCGTGGTCTTGCCGCAGCCAGACGGCCCCATGATCGCAATGAACTCCCCCTGGGCAATATCAAGCGAAAACTCTTCGACGGCGATGAAGCTGCCATAGGACTTGGCAAGCCCGTCCATTTTCAAATGCGCGTTGGTCATTATGTCTCCTCCTTGGACATGGCGCCGCCGCTCTGGCTCAGAACCACGGCAAGCGCGATCAGAACCAGTGTGAGCGTGACGGAAAAACTCATTGTGCCGATGACATGGATCGTCGGGTCGACCTGTCCCTGAAGCGTGGTCAGAACCGCAACGGGAATGGTTTCGTTCAACCCGCCGGTGAACCAGGCGATTACGTATTCGTCGAACGACACCGCAAAGGTGATGAGGAAGGCTGCGAGAATGGCCGGCAGCGTGTGCGGCAGCACGATCCGGGCGAGCGCGGAATGCGGCTGGGCGCCGAGGTTCTGCGCAGCTGTTTCCAGTGTCTCGTCCAGCTGGGCCAGCCGCAACCGGCATATCGCCATCGCAAAGGGCGCGGCAATCACCACATGGGCGGCAACCACAGCCATCAGCGTACCGGCGATACCAATGCGGGAGAAAAAGGCCAGCATGGCGAGGCCAAGGATGACCAGTGGCACCGTCGGCGGCAGCAAGGCCAGCGCCAGCACGGCCTTCTGGCCAAAGAACCGAAATCGATAGTCTGCATAGGCGGCGGCAAATCCCAGCGCGGTGGCGATCAGCGCGGTGATCGCAGCAACCGTCAGGCTGTTGCCAAGGGCCTCCAGCATCGCGCGGTCGGTCAGGACCTGGGCATACCATTGGGTGCTGAACCCGGACATATCAAGGCTCGGGAATCGGTCAGCGCTAAAGGAAAACAGCACTGCCGACAGAATCGGCGCATAGAGCAGCAGGAAAACCAATGCCAGCCCGGCGATCCAGAAGGCTTTGGGCAAGGAGTGTTTCAGATGCGGAGGCATGTCTTATCCTTTCTCACGATAAGCCCAGAGGACGGTTAGGAAGGCGGTGACCAGCAGGCTTGCGATCATCAGCAGCGCCACCACGGCGGCGCGCGGCCATTGCTGACCCGCCCGAACAAGATCCGTCACCAGGATCGGCAGGGTCTGGAAGGCGCCACCACCAAGATATGCGGCGCTGACGAACTCGGCGTAGGACAGCAGAAAGGCAAACAGCAGCCCCAGTGCAAGACCGGGCCGGGCCGCGGGCAGGATCACACGGAACAGGATTGCTGCGGGCCGCGCCCCAAGGTTGGCGGCTGCCGAAATCCCCGTTCTGTCCACATTGGCAAGGGCGATGGTCTGCAGGATCAGCACGACCGGCAACGCCAGGGTTGCATGACCGAGAAACAGCGCGAAATAGGTGTTGAGAAGGCTTTCGCCTTTGCCACCCAATGCTTGAACAACCGAAGAGATCACGCCGCCCTCTGTCAGGAAGACCTGCCAGGAATAGATGCGGACAAGATAGCTTGTGAAAAACGGCGCGATCGCGAGCCCCAGAAGGATCAGCCGCTGACGTGGCGCAGCGACAAAGGCCATCGCGTAGGACGCCGGAAAGGCCAGGAGCGAAATCGCGACAGCGCTGGCCATCGACAGGCTGTAGCTGCGCCAGAAACTGGCCCAGAGAAAATCAAGGCCCAGAACATAGCGCCAGGCCGACAATGTAGCGTCCGGTGTCAGCCGGTAGTTCACCACCGACCAGAAGGAAATCGCCACCAGCAAGCCAAGCGGCACGGCAAAGAACAGCAGCAGCCAGACGGGCAGCGGCAGGACCCAGAGCGCCTGCCAGGCGCGGTTAAAAAGGAACCGGCGCAACGAGGTGCGGGCCGGTATAGCAGGGGCAGTCATGTCGGTATCTCCCATCGGGTTGCGGTCCCGGCTGCAGTGCCGGGACCGGACCGGGCATCAGGCGTTCTTGTAGCGGGTCCAGGCGTCGTTCCAGGTTTCCAATGGTTGCTGCACTGGAAGCTCCCGCAGGCGGATACGCCCGGCGCGGATCTCATCGAGCGCATTTGGACCGTTCAGCACCATGTTTTGACGCTGTGCCTCACCTGGCAGTTCATCATTCAGCCGGGCCCAGCCCGACCGCGTCGGGATCATCGCTGGATAGGCCTTGAGCGTGGCGGTTTTGACCTGGCCTTCGGGTGACAGCATGTATTGGATAAATGTCCGGGCCAGATCCTGATTTTTGGACCCGGCACCAATTGACAGGGACTCGGTCCATTGCAGGCCACCTTCCTCGGGGATGGTGGTGGTGACATCAGCACCATCGCGGGCCAGTACGCCGGTGATCCAGTCGCCGATGCCGGGGATCGCAGCGACCTCGCCGGAGCGCAGCGCCGACAACATCCCGCCGTAGTCATAAAAACCGCGCACCTGAGGCCGGAGCGACATCATCGTTTCGGTCAGTTTTGACCAGCGGCTCTCATCAAGGTCGAAAGGCGTCTCATTTCCGTTCACCAGGCTCAACGTTCCAAGGTTGGGCAGATGCCAGTCAAAATGGCCAATCCGCCCCTCATGCTTAGCGTCCCACATGCTGCGATAGCTGCGGGCTTCGGCCTCGCTCATCGCGGCGCGATTATGGGACAGCCCGAGGAACCCGAACCGCAGAAAGACCGCATAGGGATCACCGTCAAACCAGTGGCCACGGAAATTCTGAAACTCCGGAAAAAAGTCGTCAAACGGATAGTCTTCTGGTGCCAGGGGGGCGATGAAGCCGGCCTGCTGCAATTGCACCACGTATTCCGCGTCCGACAGGATCACATCGTAAGTTCCGGCCGGAGACTGGGCGATTTGCGCCAGCATCTGGTCGCCACCGACGTACTCCTTGGCGCGGATCCGCACGTTGTGTGTTTCCTCGAATGCACCGATCGCGTCGGGGTCGGCATGGCCTGCCCAGGTGAGCATTGACAGGTCGCGGCGGCCCTGCGCTCGCAGAACGGCCGGGGAGGCGAGGACGGCGGTAGCCGCGAGCCCCCCCTTGATCAATTGGCGCCGAGTGGTAATAATGTTGCGTGTCATTTTGTCCTCCCTTTTCATTCCACAAGCTTCAGAAAGAGGAGGCTTAAAAACAAATGACCATTCTTCAGGCCATGCTGAGTTTTCTTTTCACCAGGGATGGACGCCATGCGTAAGCTCCCGCCGTTAAACGCAATTCGTGCCTTCGAAGCGGTCGCCCGAAGGCTCAGTTTTGCTGATGCGGGGGGGAGCTCGGCGTCACCGCGACGGCTATCAGTCACCAGATCAGGCATTTGGAAGCCTATCTCGGGTTCCAGCTGGTCGAACGCCGCCCCCGCCAGATCGCCCTCACGCCGGCCGGGCAGGAGCTGTTTCCCAAACTGCAGACGGCCTTTGATACCTTGGGCGAGGCCTTCGCAATGCTCGACAAGGATGTCGAACAATCGCTGGTCCGGGTCACAACCACCTATGCTTTTGCAGAACGCTGGCTGGTGCCGCGCCTCGGGGACTTTTTCGACCAGCACGGGGACATCAGGGTCGAGGTCGAGACCGATGACGATGTGCTGGACCTGCGAGCTGACCGGCTGGACCTGGCGATCCGGTATGGCCCTCACACCGCTGTGAGTGAGCAAGCCGAGGTTTTGCTTTCAGACCGCTATATCCCCGTCAGCCTGGCCGAGTGCCCGGACACCGGTTTGCAAGACACTCGCTTGCTGGGGTTTCGCTGGCGTAATCCGGAGATGGGCGGCCCGACCTGGGAGGAATGGTTCAAGGAAGCCGGGGAGGCATTCCCAACGGACCAGATCACCCGTTTCAGTGATGAAAGTGCCGCTTTCAATGCGCTGGATCAGGGGTTGGGGTCGCTTCTGTCCAGCAGTGCGCTTGTCGCGGACGGTCTGAGCTCAGGCCGCTACCGGCAGATACCCGGTCCCGAGCTGAGCGGCTTTGCCTATAGCCTCGTGCTCAACCCACTGTCGCGCAACAAGAGAGGCGTTAAGATATTCGCCGATTGGATCATGCACGCCGCCCAACAGGCGTGAATACCAAGCCTCTGGCAGCATCTTGCGCCTGTGTTTGTTCCAGCTTCATTTGGCCCAAAATACCCTCGCCCAAGGTACAAAGACTTTTTTGCTGCTGCTTTTTGTAGTCATTATAGGTCGATTTTGTTGTCCAGGCACCTATTGGGGCAACTGTGCATTTGCTCCGGGCTGCACCATGGATTAGAGAGAATGTTGAACCGCTTTCCCGACAGAGACCAAAGCCCATGAGCCGCATCAGTCAAATCGAGTTGGATGACCGCAATCTGCCACCGCCGACAGCGGAGATCGAGCAGGAACGAAAAGTTGCGATTTTTGATCTGATCGAGGAAAACTCTTTCACACTCCCTTCGCGTGGGGACCGACCAGTTGTGGATGGCCCCTACCATCTGGGTCTTGCCATTCGTGAAAAACGTCTCGTGTTTGACCTGCAAACTGAAACTGGGGAAAAGGCTGCAGAATTTCACCTGTCGCTGTCTCCTTTCCGGCAGGTGGTGAAAGATTATTATCAGATCTGCGAGAGCTACTTTTCCGCTGTAAAAACGCTTCCTCCCAGCCAAATCGAGACCATTGATATGGCGCGGCGCGGCATTCACAACGAGGGCAGCCGGGTGCTGCAAGAACGCCTGGAAGGTAAGGCAGAGGTCGATACTGATACTGCCCGCCGCCTCTTTACGCTTATTTGTGTGCTGCATTTTGGGGGGTGATGGGTGAGCGCGTTACCGCAGTCCGTATTGTTCTGCTGTGATCATAATGCGGTCCGCTCGCCTATGGCTGAGGGGATCATGAAGAAGTTCTATGGCACTGGCACCTATGTGCAGTCTGTCGGCGTCAAAAATGATCTTGAGATCGACGGGTTTTGCGTCGCGGTCTGCCAAGAGATTGATGTGGAACTGTCGCGCCATCGGTCGCGCTCTTTTGACGAGATGGAGCAATGGGGCGATGATCTGTCATCCTTTGATCTGGTCATCGCGCTGTCGCCTGCCAGCCAGCGCCGCGCCTTGGAATTGACGCGGGTCTTTCACCTGGATGTTGAGTACTGGCCAATCATGGATCCCACCGGCCTGGGCGAGACACGTGAAGCCAAGCTGGACAGCTATCGGCAAACGCGTGACCAGATTATCCAGCAGCTGACGGCGCGCTGGGGCGAAGCAAGCGAAATCATATAACCCGGCCCTGTGCCCGCCGTAATTGCGGTACTGTAGGTGAAATCATCAACCTGCCGGGTGGGGCTGTGCGAAACTCTGTCTCAATACCATGCTACACATCCTGCAGTGGCTTTGATCCGGGCCAGGTTGTCGCCCGCGCCGAATCGGTTTTGTCGCATCGCGACCGGAGGAGGCCCCTGCGGGTGGCTTTTTTTGATCCTCGTGCCTTCCATGCTGGCGCGCTGCCATTCAGTTTTGGCCTTCTGCAGCCTTTAGCCCCTCAGCACACTGCCTGAGGCCAAGCCACTACACAGCCCGCTGGAACGCGTATTGGGCCTGCAAGGCCATGCGCCGATTGCCAGGGCTATGACGCGGTTTGCGTGCAGGGATTTCGCAAATCTTGTGTCCCAGATAAGACGCTATAATTCTGGGCGCGCGCTCTGACGGCAAGGCCTTGAGGTTCAGATAGGCCAAAGGAAGAGTTGCCATTTCTCTATTGGTCTGGCCTGTTGTGGGAAGCCAAAATAAGTAAGGATCTGAGCTTATGAAAATCGCAACCGCTGCCTACCCGCTTGATTGGCTCGACAGCTGGGCACAGTATGAAGACAAGCTTGCAGCCTGGGTGGCAGATGCCGCAGGCCAGGGCGCTGATCTTTTGGTTTTCCCCGAATACGGCGCGATGGAGCTGTCCACCCTGGATGGCCCAGGTGTGGCTGCGGATTTGCAAGGGTCTATCACTGCCGTATCCGACCGCATGGACGATGTGGCGGCACTGCATCAAAAGCTCGCTGCCGAATATAATGTATATATTTTAGGGGCTTCTGCCCCGGTAAAGGCTGGTTTTGATCTGCCGGTGAACCGGGCTGAGTTTTACAGCCCCTGTGGCGCCCGGGACCATCAGGATAAGCAGATCATGACCATGTTTGAGCGTGATCCCTGGCAGATCGGTGCGGGCGGGCCATTGAAACTGTTTGATACCGCCCTCGGCAAGATTGGTGTTTTGATCTGCTATGACAGCGAGTTTCCCCTTTTGGGGCGCGCTTTGACGGAGGCGGATATCATCCTGGTGCCTTCCTGTACCGAGGCCCTGGCTGGGTATTGGCGGGTCCGCATTGGCGCCATGTCTCGGGCACTTGAAGGACAATGTGTTACGGCGCATGCCTCGGTTGTTGGCACCGCGCCCTGGTCGACATCGGTGGAGGTCAATCTCGGCATGGGGGGGGTCTTTGGGCCACCTGATACCGGCTTTCCTGCAACCGGTGTTATCGCCGAAGGGACCCTTGGGCAGCCAGGCTGGACTCTGGCGGAGGTTGACCTGAAAACCATTGCAGATGTGCGTGCCGCAGGGGTGGTGCGCAATCGCAGCCATTGGCCAGAACAGGAGCAGAGGATAAAAACCTCTAGAATCCTTCTCAAGCCGTGATTGCGCCCTTGAAATATTGGGAGAATAGGCTCATTTAGTCCCAGTTCCCGCAGCTAGGCGGGGTAATATGAATATGGAGACAACATGGCCAAGGAAGATACGCTCGAATTTCCCGGTGTCGTGAAGGAACTCCTGCCTAATGCGACGTTTCGGGTCGAGCTGGAAAACGGCCATGAGATCATCGCACATACGGCGGGCAAGATGCGCAAGAACCGCATCCGTGTTCTGGCTGGCGACAGGGTACAGGTGGAAATGACCCCCTATGACCTGACCAAGGGCCGGATCAACTACCGCTTTAAGTAAGCTGTTGATCCGCCAATTGAACCAAAGCCCGGCCATTGTGCCGGGCTTTTGTATGTGCGGCCCTGCAGGTCGCAGCCTCTGGCAGGAATATTTGCGGAAAGATGAAGCCAGGGGCTGCTCTTTCTTGTTTGAGTATTCCGCTTTATGACGGGGTGAAATGGAAAAGGGGCCAAAGCAATGGCATTTATTCTGGGATCAGGCAGTCCGCGGCGGCTAGAGCTTTTGGCGCAGCTGGGTGTTGTACCCGATGCTGTGCGGCCACCGGATATCGATGAAACACCTCTGGCACGAGAGCTCCCCCGTGCCTATTGCGCCCGGGTCACCCGCGAAAAAGTCAGCGCTGTCCCGGCAGAGGCCGATGACGTTGTGCTATGTGCGGATACCACGGTTGCCTTGGGACGTCGCATATTGGGAAAGCCCGCTGATGCCGGACAGGCCGCTGAGTTTTTGCTGGCCCTTGCGGGACGCCGCCACCAGGTGATCACTGCAGTCGCCCTGCGTCGCGGCGACCAGCTTTGGCAGCGTTCGGTGGTGAGCCAGGTCAAAATGAAGCGCCTGTCCGACGCCGAATTGAACGCCTACCTCGCGAGTAATGACTGGCAGGGCAAGGCCGGAGGGTATGGTATTCAAGGCCCGGCTGGGGCCTTTATTCCCTGGATCAGCGGGTCTTTTACCGGAATCGTTGGCCTGCCCTTGGCAGAGACCGCAAATATGCTGCAAGCCGCTGGCTGCAAGCTTTACAAGGAGGCCGCCGCATGAAGGGTCGCTCAATCATTCTGGACCATATCCAAGGCCGCGAAGCCGCCGCTCTTATGGTGGACGGAAAACTTGATGACTTTCTGATCGATGGCGATGCACCGCTGCCGGGCACCATCTACCGGGCCAGGGCCGATCGCCCGGTCAAAGGCCAGGGCGGCATGTTCCTCTCCACCCCGGACGGCCCTGCATTTTTGCGACAGGTCAAAGGGTTGGCGCCTGGTCAGATGCTGTTGGTGCAGGTGTCCGGCTATGCGGAGCCTGGCAAAGCCATCCCCGTGACCCAAAAGCTACTGTTCAAAAGCCGCTATGCCATTGCCACTCCCGGCGCGCCGGGGATCAATATTTCCCGCGCCATTCGGGACGAAGAGGAACGCGACAGGCTGTTGGAAATTGCCCATGGTGCCCTGGAGGGGGCGGACTATGGCATGATCCTGCGGTCAGCCTGTGCGGGGGCAGATGCGGATGAGGTGGCTGAAGACATCGCCGCCATGGCGGATCTGGCCTCCCAGGTGCTTGCGGATGCAGAGGGCGAGATGGAGGTTCTGACCGAAGGAGACGGCCCCCACCTACGCGCCTGGCGAGAATGGTCGCAACCAGCCGAAGTGTTTCGAGAAGCTGGCGATTTTGAACACCACGGTGTTCTTGATGCGCTGGATGTTACGCTCACCATTCGCGAATCGCTGCCCGGCGGTGGCCATCTGTTTATCGAACCAACACGCGCCCTGGTGGCCGTAGATGTGAATACCGGCAGCGACACCTCTCTGGCGGCCGGAACCAAAACAAATATCGCCTGCGCCAAACTTCTGCCCCGCGCCCTGCGCCTGCGTGGCCTTGCGGGTCAGATTGTGATTGATGTTGCCCCCATGCCCAAAAAGGACCGCAGCACCTTCGAGAGCGCATTGCGCGCGGCTCTGCGCGCAGATAGCGAAGAAACGACCATGGTGGGATGGACCAATCTGGGCAACTATGAGCTGCAACGCAAACGCGCCCGCGTTGTCCTGTCGGAGCTGTTGTCATGAGCTGCCCGATTTGCGGACTTGCAACCAAGCAGGCCCATCGCCCCTTTTGCTCAAAGCGCTGCGCTAATCTGGATTTGGCCAACTGGATGAATGGCAGCTATGCCGTTCCGAGTAATGACCCTGAAGACATTGAAAACGCAATGAAAGAAGCAGAGGATCCGGAACTCAATACGGCAAATACTCCGCCAACGCAGCATTAGTATTTTTCTTTCAAAAACCCTCTGGACACCACCGCGTGGACATCATAGAAGGCCCACACCCAAGGTTTGAAGCCTTTCCCGTGCCCGGGTAGCTCAGGGGTAGAGCAGTGGATTGAAAATCCTCGTGTCGGTGGTTCGATTCCGCCCCTGGGCACCATTTAAACAAGACAAAACAATAGCATAGCCATCGCACAGTTTTTACTTCCTGTGTTGCACAGTCATCGCACAGTTTTGGTTGTGCGTTGGTATCTGACTTGGCTGGGTGATTTGCTGTGTTGACCACAGTCTTTGAACAGAGTGTTTGAACACAGTGTTTGCCCATATTTTTCAAACACATTCTTCCAAAACCATGCTGTAACAGCCGCCTCAGCGTTTTTTTCAGGGTTCACCCGCTTCTGAGTGCTTTCCTGAATGACATCACAAACACGCAAACTTACTGTGTGATGAAGCTGGAAGGACACGTGCCATGGCCACATTGAACTCAGATACCCACCTGCTGCTTGACGGTGCCGTTAAAGTTTACAAGCGCAACAATACAAAACGCTGGCAGGCCACGTTTCAGATTGAAGGCCACTGGGTGCGCATCAGCACGGGCAAGCGTGATTTGGCTGAGGCCAAGGACGTGGCCCGCGAACAATACATGGACTACAAATTCCGCGCCAAACACGATCTGCCTATTGTGACCAAGCGATTTGAAGACGTGGCACGACTTGCCATCACGGATATGCAGCGACAGTTAGATGGCGATGCAGGGCGCAAAGTGTTCAAGGATTACATCAACTGACATTCCCCAAGTGGAACGTCCTCCCGCCCACCTTGCCGCTGTTCTGCGCTCCTATCAAGCCTCTTGGACCCATGGTGCCGTTGTTCGGGCATCTGACGCGCGAACTGAGCACGATTTCCGGTCTCGGGGGCGAGGTTGATCCGGATATTGGTCTGACCGACCCCCGTATGGATAGACCGGTTGAGCCGCTTTTGTTCAGGTTTTATGATTAACGATGTTGTCATTAGGGAACCGGCGGTGCGCGCAGCCGATGTATGGCCGCAAGGATGCGGTTGAACAGATCGCCGCTGACAGCCACCTCGGCCAGTTGGAAGGTGATTGCACGGGCGTGACGCACAACCCTCGCACCAATCTTGATCAATCGCGTCTGCAGGCTTGTCAGTGACCAGTCGGCTATCTCATCAGGTAGATCAGTGCCCTGTAGGAAGGCACCGATATTGTAAGCCAGTGCATGGAGTTGCAGCCGCACCTCGTTCTGCGCCATGCCTTTGCAGGACAAACGGGTCCAGTTGATCGCCTGCTTGCCTTCCTTGATGTATTGCTCGGCGGTGCCGCGTTGGTTGTAGAAGCGGATGATCCAGTCGGGTTCCATCGGCATGTTGGTGACCACGAAGCCCACGCGCGGGAACAACTCGCTGGGATGCCATTCCACCTTGGCGATGACACGACGAGGTTTGTCCCAAGATGCCGCCTGATATTGGAAGTCGCCGTAGATGCGCTTCACGCCTTTTGGCGGACGACCCACAGGGCGCTTGAGCAGATGCGCAATCTTGCCCTGAAGAACGCGATTGGCCCGAAGGCGGATGGCGTAGAAATAGTTTTCCAGTTCCAGAGTTTTGTATAGCTCCGGGATGGCGAACGCAGCATCCCCCCGGAAGAACCGCATCAGGTGACGATCCGCATATCGCGCGATGACGGGCTTCAGAACCTCTTCCCACCCATCTGCGCTGTGAACATTGCCGGGGCGCAGGGCGCAGCGTTCCAAATGGCCAAACTGGTTGAAGACGAACAGCGGGTGATAGCACATGCAGCCGAAATGCCCGTTCCAAGCGGTGCCTTCTTGCGCGCCGTGGGTGGGACTGACTGAACTGTCCATGTCGAGCGTGATCCACTTGGGCGGTTTGCGATTGTGAACCCGGTCGATCCAGTGTCCTGATAAATCCGCCAGCACAGTGCGATTGTCGGTTGCCGCCAACACCTCGGTCTCGAACCGTCCCATCTGGCTCGCAGACGCGGCCTTGGCCTCAACGGCACGCCCTCCAACGACCTGCCGCATCACCGGATCAAGCGATAAACGGTCCGCGTCATTAACATCATCATATCCGGCCAGCCGCCCAAAGACCGACTGGCGCAACAAGCCGACCAGTGAGTGCAGGCGATTGTGGCCAGTTCGCGTGTCTCTCAGAAATCCGCCCGCAATGTCGTGCAGGCCGAGCACTTCATCCAATTCCCTGAACAACAGTAATCCACCGTCCGAGCTGATCTTGGAACCATGAAACTCCAGCCGGACCCGGCGGTCAAAACTGAGCCGCCCATCACCCGTTTCGCGTGCACCCTCTGGGTGATCCATAATCCACCACCTTCAGCCAAATTAACATACTGAAATATAACACATTAGTGGCCGTTGGAGGCGCGAAAACGTCAAGTTACTTGGGAAATGCGGGATCAAAGTGATCGACAGCTATTTCATCCCTTTCTTTGGCAAGACCTACATCACCAACATCGACTTCGACAAAATTCGTGAGTTCAACGATTGGCGTGTGGCAAAGATTGGCCGTGAGCCCAAGGCCAGCACATTGAACACACACAATTCCGCGTTCAACAAAGTCTATGCGGAAGCCGTTTCTCGCGGGTTCATCTCGCAAGCCAAGGTGCCAGTTCTTGCGAACAAGGGTGAAGAAGGCACGCGACGGCCAGCGTTCGGCATGGAAGACTACCGCACCATGATCCGTAAGCTGCCCAGCTGGATCGCCAGTGGTAAAAAAGGCAAATCAGAGAACATGCGGGCGCTGCTCAGGGACTATGTGTTGATCTTGGCCAATACGGGCATGCGGCACGGCACTGAGGCTCAAAACCTGCGCTGGCGGCATGTGAACGTGTTCACGGAGGACGACCTTGAGTATGTTGAGTTCTACCTGCACGGTAAAACCAAGCCCCATGATTCGATTGGTCGTGCAGGAACGGTCACGTACCTCAAGCGCATTCATGCCCGCACCAATGCCATCAAACACATCCCCTTTGATGTTATGATCAAGCAGAAGCTGGACTTGCCAGTGTTCTGTTTGCCCGATGGTACGGTCACTGAGCACCTGCGCCAGACCTTTAAGGCGTTCCTGAAGGCAAATGGCCTGCTCAAATGCCCCAAGACCGGACAAGACCGCACTTTGTACAGCCTGCGCCACACCTATGCCACCTTTGCCCTAATCAATGACGGTATGGATGTTCATGTGCTGGCAAAGCAGATGGGTACAAGCATTGGGATGATTGAGCGGCATTACAGCCACCTGACGGCTCGCATGAAGAAGACGATGCTCACGGGCAAACGATACGACTTGTCGCCAGAAGCCTATGCCGCGCAGCTGGCCAGCAATTCCGGTGCGTGAACGGGTTAACCGAACAGCCAGACGGCCAAGATTGCCAACACCAGCACCTGAACGCCATAATACAGTGTCATGGTCCAAAGCTGTGTCTTGAAGCCGATGATCTGATTGCAGGTGCCACATCTGGGCGCGAAGAAGGGCTTTTGCGCATGGCAGTCAGGACATAGCGCCATTACAGCAACTCCACAGCTTGGCTGAGCTGGTCAGAATTGACGTCGATGTAGCGTTGAGTGGTTGAGATGTGACGGTGCCCCGCGAGAGCTGCCAACAATCGCACGCCCACGCCCCTGTTGGCCAATCGGGTGATGTAGGTGCGTCTTCCCGAATGACTTGAAGCATCCTTGAGGCCACATGCCTTGTAGATTTCCAAGAACAGCTGGCACATGGTGTTGGGACTAAAGTGCCCGCCCTTCTGACTGGGCAACAAAGGCGCATTGGGTTGGGTTACATCCACCAGTAGCGCATATTCAGCAAGGGCACGGCGCAAGCGCTGGTTCAAATAAACGGTTCTGCGATGACCACCCTTGCTCTGAGCCGCTGACAAGATGAACTCGCCACGCACCGCCCCCGATGGCTCAAACACATCACCGATTTTGAGACCTGCGATCTCCTTGGCACGCAATCCTGCATAAAAGCTGACCATGACGATTGTGCGGTCACGAAGGGCGTGACGTCTGGTGGCTGTGTAGTGTAGAACACGGCGCAGTTGCGCTTCATTGAGTGTGATGGCTTGGCGCATTGTTTTCCCCTAAAACATAACCTTATCAGTTGCTTGACTGTATAATATTAGGTCTGGGGACGTCGATCAGAAGCAGGCCAGCAATTCCATCAAGGCCATCAATGGGTTCGGCAAAGACCTAAGGTAATGCTGGTTACATTAGGTTTTGGCCCGCTGCATATCCTGCTGGTCAGGCCACATTTGACGCCGTTATTTGCGCAAGTTGATAAATAACGATGAAGGCAGAAAAGGCTCCACTTAGGCACCACAAACGAGACCAAGGCTGGCACGCCGAATGATATAGTGCTGCGAACCCGTTCTGATGTGTGACGGTAAGCAAACGGGCTGCTCGTTGCCCGCTTCAAGTGACTACCCCATCCTCGTTGGTGGGATGCCTAAAGTTGCAAGGGAATAAATGTTTATCCAGCCAGCAGCTTCACTTGTCGGAATGGTGTTTGGTGACGAAGGTATATAGGCCGCAGAGCGGAGAAATATATGCTTACGGAAGTGAGGCGGATGACAGAGTTGGAAACAATGCCCGCCGTTTTGTAGGGGTGCCTGACCGTATGGGTCCTACAGATGCGTATGATACGCCAGTAATTGAGATGATAGCAAAACCTGCTCACCCCTGCGAAGGGTTTGGTGGTACGGGATGATAAGCGATATGCAAAGTGCATGAGCGATTTTAGATCAGAGCCTTGAAGGGCTCTGGTCTGATCGCTCCTTGCAAGGCCCTAATTGTACAAGAAAAGTTCAGTCTTTTATTCGAGTTAGCGGAAGTTCTGAAGGATTGAAGGACGAAGCGAATGCGAGCTCCGGCAATCCAAGGGACACATAGATGCGCAGCAGATATGTCGGATGATCAAAAATATCAGTGTTACCATCAAGGGTATGTCTGCCTGAATGAATATCGGATTGGTCAATATTCCTCGCCAAGCATGATGGTGAGCACGCGGCAGGTGACATCTGGATCGCTGGGATCTGGCGAATGCATCTGCAAGTCCAGGTCGTAATAGTCGATCTTCCAGAAGATGGTGGCTCCTGCGTGCACCAATGACCCAAAGTCGTGCTCGCCATAGGGATCATTGTCAGGGGTAAAGGCATCAAACCAGCGCACCCGATCCAGCAGGTCATGTAAACCGTCCAGTGCTTGGATGCTGGGGGTGAGCACAACGCGGCAGCCTGTAAAGGTCTGCCGCGCTTGATCGTTCAAATCTCGAATGCGATTATCCGTCATGGCGCTTGCCCGACTTGATGGTCAGTGCCAATGCCTGATCCAGATCACCAGCAAGGGTGGCGTCGCGCAAAGCGTCCAATATCTCAGCCACTTGGGTCAGGTTCTTGGCAAAGACAGCGTTGTGTTTGCCGTCAATCAGCAGCACCCGCAGTCCATAACGGCATTGCACATACCAGCCATCGTCTTGCACAAAAAACCAAGGACGGATGGTGCGCGGACGAATTACCTGCACCGTTTCACCAGCGTCATTGGTGACACTGCGCTTTTGATCAATGGTGTAGGTTTCGCCTTTGATGGCAGCGGCCAGCACCAGCTTTTGCTGATCAATGGCCGCCACGATCTTTGTACGACGTGCCGCCACAGGATCGGGCTGCTGGATATGTCGTGTCACGGATTTGAAGGTAAACTTGCTGATATGTGTCATGCGCTTGCTCCTTGTGCTGCATTCACAAGTCAGCCTAGCGCCAGAAAAAATGATGGCCGACCAGAAGGTTAGCCATCAATGCCTTTTGTTTGGCGGTTCGTGGTTTCAAGCACGAGAGTGTGGAAAGCCCAGTCAGGGCTTTCCAGTCTTCATTCAGATCGACGTGCCGTTGATTGACGTATTTGGCGAGCTGGGCCGAATGATCCGACCCGAACTGGCCACAATGCCCACATTGGGGGCGGCGGCATGACGCACATACCCCTCGACCCAATCGATCATCTGACGCAAACTGCCTTTAAAGTTGGTCAACAGCGTCTGCACATCAGCAGGCGAGCAAGGCAGCCCCTCAGCCCGCAAAATGTCCTGAACACGCCGCTCAACATCGCTGATACTTGGCAGGTCAACACGGACGACAGCACAGCGATCACAAAACCAATCATCCAGGTCATGCAAATTATTGGTGGTCATAATCACAGTGCCCTTGCGATCCGTTTCGATCAGGGTGTCCAGTTGTCCACGCAGTTTCTTGCTGCATTCGTCAACTTCATCGATGATCGTGTAGGCGCGACCTGCACTATTCACCATGCGCTGAAAATCCCAATCGCGCTCAATGTCTGCCCAGTCTTTGCGATCTTTGTCGATGCGACCATTGACAGTGATGTTTGACAATTCATCAAAGGGCTGTCCGCACCGCTCAGCGACAATCATTTTGGCGGCACTGGATTTGCCAGACCCAACAGGGCCATGCAAAATCAGGTGCTTGGTGGCTTTGCCCGCACCATAGTCGCGGATCGTTTGTTCCACATGCGGGTCTTTGAAGACCAGATCGTTGATGGACTTGGGCTGGTGGGTGTTACGAAAAGTCATGGTGTTCTCCTTTTAATTGACTTTTGGGTGGTGAGTGGGCAGCGCATCAAACGCTGCCCGTGTTCGCTTGGCGGGTTAAGCAAAAGCAGGCTCAGTGGTTTCCTGTGCGTGTTTCGACAGCAGGTGCCTGCGCGGCTTCGACAGCAGGTGCAGGGGCTTGCGCCATCATCTTGCTCAAGGCCGCGAGGTTCGCCCGCTTTTGGTCCTCCGCACTCTGGTGCAGATCACTAACAGCCGCCTCGGCAGCAGTGCTCTGGAACGCCTTGCCTGCTTCCGTCAAAACGCTGTTCACAATGCTGGCTTTGTTGGTGCCAAAGATAATCGACCCCGTGCCGTCTGCATTCTTGCGCACCAAGGCCAGCGCATAGCGTTCACCTTTTGCAGGCATCAGCTCAGGTTTGAGCTCGAAAGCATCGTAGAGGGTGGGGCGATCTGCCTTTGCAAACTCAGCCTTTGCGATGCTCTGAATGGCTTCAGGGGCATTCGCGGGGGTGGTGCTGCTGGCACGGCGGATTTCGTCAATGCCGCCTTTGTGCTCAATAAACGCGGCCAGTGTCTGGGGCGTTTGGTCTTCTGCATCAGCAACCGCAATCACACGAGCATACCCGTAAAGGCGCTGCTTGATCTTCGTGTAAGTTGCTGGCGTGGCAAAAACGATGCGCACAACTTTGGTTGCAAGCGAAGTCCCGCTGTTGCCCTTGATGCCAAGCCCCTTGAGCACATCCTTGATCGCATCTGCGACATGGGGCTCTTTGGCGGCCTGCTGGTAAAGTTCCAAGCACCGCGCAAGGATTGCGTACAGCTCAGTGTTGCTGGAAGCATAGGTGCCCAGCTCCCACTTTTTGCGCTGTGCTACGAGCTCAGCGATTTCTGCTTTAAAGTTTGCTTTGAAAACGTTCGTCATTTGTATTTCCTTTTGCTGTTGTAGCCGCGTCATTGCGACCATGGACAAGGACTACATGAGACAAACCGCATGGATTAATAACTTGAAGAATACTCTTCTTACCGGTTAGTACTTCGCGGATTGCAGAGGAACTACCGCAGGCATGGATACCCCCAAGAGCTTTTTGGACGTTCTGCCGTCTGACCGTCGCAAAGAGGGCAAATGGGTTGCGAAGCAGGCCTACTATCTGCTGTGGTTTGACTACCTTGCGATTAGTCCAAGTTATGAATTGGCCCGCAGGCATCGGTCAGGCACTTTGCGGGACAAAGACCGCGAACGCATTCCGGCAGACTTTGATGCCGTATTGAGGGTTTATGATGACCTGCGAAATGTTCAACGGGTATTGTTTCCCAAGTGGTGGAGAGATGTTGGCTTCGACATGTTTGGTGCCGAAGGCGAAGCCCCTCGTGTTACACGCATCGGGCGGCTGAACGCAGAGACTGAGATCCACACGCTCAAATCCCAAGCATTTGCGAAAGGCGCTTGGGTGCAGCAGGGGAAACAACCTACGATGCTGGTTGCTATCCCGTTGGGAATGCCCAAGGGGCGCATAACCCGTCAATTGAACGCGATGATCAATCGGTTTCCGGAGGATGAACGCTACATCAAGCCACCGAACACAAAATACCCCCTGTTGGGCAAGCGGCATCACAGTGCGACTTTGTTCCGTTATCTGTTCACTGTTTGGGTTCGCGGCCTGATGCCGGACAAAGAGCTGTGGCGGGTTGGCGTGCGTGCGCGTGTCAGCGAAACATACAGTTCAGTTTTGCGGCATGACGCACAAGTTGTGCCCGGGCAGGATCGTTATGACCGAGAGATGCTGACAATCATCACAAGCCGAGCACTGCTTCGGGGCCGCATGATTGCAGAAAATGCTGCACGAGGTCGGTTTCCCAGCTACGCAACGTGCCCTCATGCCGTCGAGTTTGACTATCCCGAAGTGAACACAATGGTCCATCATCGCAGAAAATGGCAAAAAGCTGAGACCAGCCGCATCCTTGAGAACGAACTTAACGAGCGACAGAACGTTGCATCTGAAACTGACTAATGTGCAAACAAAGTCTTTGAACATCGTTTTCCAAACACAGTCTTCAGACACACTGTCAGACCACAACCTTTTCCCCTGACGTGGATAAATACATGGGCAGCGCTTTGGCCCGCTGCCAGACGGGGAGAACAACAATGTCGATAAAAGTGCTGGAACAGATCAGGCAAGAATTACTGGACTGCCGTGCCGTGTCCTCAAACCGGGCGTTTTGCGAAGGCTGGCTGGCCAAGGACGAAAGCTACCTGCGTGTGTTGCGCTTTCATGGCCTGCCGCCCAGTGCGGACGCTCTGGGCACCTGTGCCAGCAAACTAGGCTATTATGCCTACCACCTGCGCCACAGCGACAAACCTGAACATCTGGACTGGGTGGAGCGCTTCTTGCGTCTTCGCGCTATTTGCTTTGACACCATCGAACGTCAGGGCAAAAGCAAGTGGATGACACCCACGAGGATGGGGCTGTAATGCGAAAAGGGTTTTGCGAGGGAACGATCGCTGACGCCCAGTTTTCTGGGGACCAGTACTTACAGTTTCAGGGGGGTGTTTTCGCCCGCCCCCCGCTGGGAGAGCTGTCATGTTGATTTGCGAAGTCGTTGCAAAATGCGACTGTGCTCGCTGTCAGAAAAGACCCCGCCCGCTGCCCATACCTGCACCAACCAAAAGCAAGTCGCGCCCCGTCCGCAAGTCCAAGCCCGTGCCGTTCAATCAAACCAAGCCAGACAATCTTAGCTGATCCCGCTCAGACAGAGCTGCTGATGGGGAAGTTGCGTCGTTGCGTGTCAACACCCGTGTGGATCAGGCTGTATGTTTCTGCACTCTTTCTGGCCGACATTCCCCAAGTGGCCTGCCGTCTGACGTCAAGATCGCCTGATTTTGCCCGCTGGACAAGCGTTTTTCGCGCCGAGCGGCGTCTGCGGTCGCGCAAACGCCTGGAGCTGGGCGGATCGGGCCGCGAACCCGCAGCGTCTTTTCCCGGCAGCGACGTTTTTCAGCGCTGTGGGCAGACCTGTCGAGCCTCTTTCGTTGAGTTTTGGCCAATTTCGCGATTACGCGCATAGCGGCGGCGCTCGCAATCGGTGGATGGCGGCAAGGATAGCCCTGACCATGGGGCCAGTCACCGCGACCTCGGCGAGTTGGAAGGTGATGGCGCGGGCGTGACGCACCACACGGGCGCCGATCTTGATCAGCTTCAATTGCAGGCTGGTCAACGACCAGTCGGCCATCGCCTCGGGCAGTTCGATGCAGCGCAGGAATGTGGCCAGGTTGTAGGCCAGCGCATGGAGTTGCAGCCGCACCTCGTTGTCGCGGAACTTCCGGCATGACAGGCGCGTCCAGCGAAAGGCGTATTTACCCTCCTTGATGTGCTGCTCGGCGGTGCCGCGCTGGTTGTAGAACTGAACCACCCAGTCCGGGTCCATCGGCATGTTGGTGACGATGAAGCCGACACGCGGGAACAGCTCGCCCGGATGCCATTCGATCTTTGCGACCACACGGCGCGGTTTGTCCCAAGACGCCGCCTGATACTCGAAGTCCTCGTAGAAGCGCTTGACTTTGGTCTGCGAGGGTCGTCCGACAGGTCGGGTCAGCCGATCCGCGATCTTCTCACGCAGAACGGTGTTGGCAGGCAGCCGGATGGCGTAGAAGTACCGGGCTTCTTCCAGCCGCTCATAGATCGCCGGGATCGCATAGGCGGCATCCGCCCGGAAGAACCGCATTATGTCACGCTCTGCATACCGGGCGATGACGGGGTCGAGAACGTCCCGCCAGCCATCGGCGCTGTGGACATTGCCATGGCGCAGGGCGCAGCGCTCCAACATGCCGAACTGATTGAACAGAAAGTTGGGGTGATAGCAGGTGCAGGCGAAATGCCCGTTCCAGGCCGCGCCCTCCTGATCGCCATGGGTAGGGCTGACCGAGCTGTCCATGTCCAGCACGATGTACTTCAGCCCATGGCGATTATGAAACCGGTCGATCCATTGGCCGTTCAGGTCGGCCAGGGCTTCCCGGTTTTCGGCCAGAGCCAGCGTCTCAGTCTCGAACCGTCCCATCTGTGAGGCCGAGGCCGCCTGCGCATCGACAGCCCTTCCACCCACGACCTGGCGCATGACCGGATCGAGGGCCAGCCGGTCGGCGTCGTTGACATCCTCGTATCCGGCCAGTCGCCCGAACACCGACTGCCGGAACAACCCGTCAAGACGATGGATCGTGTTTTTCCCGCGCCGGGTGTCGCGCAGCGCTGTTGCCGCCAGATCGGACAGCCCAAGCGCGTCATCCAGCTCGCGCATCACCAGCAGCCCGCCGTCCGAACTGAGCTGCGTGCCGCGAAACTCCAGCCGCACACGGCGGTCGAAATCGACCCGATCTGCCTGCTGCAAGCCTACACCCTCTGGGTGACCCATGAAACACGCCCCTATCAGCCGCCAACACTATGATTTATATGTGAAATACAACGGTCAAGACAGCGAAATCAGCGATCTACTTGGGGAATGTGGGTCTGGACGCATCAGGTTCAAACTCACTGGACAACACCACCATTTGACCGGACCATGTTCATGCATAGCACAAATGCTTGAGAAGATCTGAATTCCGTTCACAGATTTGATAAGTCCATTTGAATGACCGAATACAGCTCAATTGCATAACCTCGTCGTACTAAGCAGCTTGCCAGCATCGCAGCTGTACATATCGTTCCAAAAAGACACAAATTCACTATCAGTTATCACACCGTCCGAAAGGCCATACTTAGTCAAGTAAAGACGTTCAGGGTGAGCTTCATCTATGAGAGCAAACAATTTTTCAAAGCCCAATCTAGTTCCATTCCCCCAGGCGCCATCAATAGCACTGTTGTAGAAGCCACTTTCTCTCAGCCTTTCTTGAAGAAATTTCCGTTCTGCAACTGGGAGCTTTTTGAAAGTACTTTCAAGGCTATTGACAACACTCGCTGTGGGGGACCTCAATTCAACCAATTTTTTTAAAGCGTCATAGGAATTTTTATCATGAAAAAACTCATAACGCGCTTCAGAAAACTCTCCCGCACCAATATCTGGATTGTTTATGCATTCTAAATTTTCACAATATCCAAGCGATGGCTCTGAAGCTCGGCTGGTAATAGCTTGCTCGCCATAGAAGTAGTTTTCGCAAAGGTGACCCTCGCCAATAAAATTCCCATAAGGACCCTTGGGAAGACATACTGCATCCACAAACCCAGGGGGGTAATCACTTTCATTATATTTGCTAGTTACTTTTCGCTTTCCAACATACTTTTCAAAGCCAAGGCTATCTGTATAGAACACTCCAACAATCTTATTTGGGAAAAATCCCGAAAAGCCTTGAACAACACCTGGTATGTACAGCCAGTCATTCGGATACGATGTTGCTTCAGCTGCAATTGGGTTTTTCCACATCAGGGTCTCTTGCTTCGCATGAAATGGTATTCCATTAGGATCGATCCTGCTACCATCTAGTGTGACATCCACCGCTCCGAGGGGCAATTCCCACATGGCATTACCGTAATAGCTTGAATACTCATAAATAACTATGATTGGCTTGGATCTGTCAACATTATCTGTGATAAAAAGACCCGAGACACCGC
Organism: Pseudophaeobacter sp. TrK17; assembly: GCF_042192375.1. Classification (NCBI taxonomy): domain Bacteria; kingdom Pseudomonadati; phylum Pseudomonadota; class Alphaproteobacteria; order Rhodobacterales; family Roseobacteraceae; genus Pseudophaeobacter; species Pseudophaeobacter sp. TrK17. The sequence goes on along the minus strand of NZ_CP071700.1, from coordinate 3,712,015 downwards.
TAAGCGTAACAATGTTATTTTGCAGGGCTGTATACAGCCCAATTGTCCGAGGATCAGAGTTAAGCATATGTTTGCCGCCAAAATAGCCATAAGATTTTCTAACAGATTGAAAGTCTAGGCCATCAATACGCTCAGCATTTGGATGTAGCTTAAGTAAGGGAGTGGGTGAATTGCCCTTGCTCTCATCGACTTGAGGATATTGGAGAGGATCAACTTCAGTCCCATATCGGACATTTTGACCATTAGAAGCCAAGAGGTTTTTCTGCCAAGTGCTCCAGCACAAGTCAGCATAAATTAAATAGTCAAATTCTGGAACAACGCCTGGAGTATTCCTTAATTTTCCATGTTCTTCCATTGTGATTTTTGGCTCAGAAAAAGCGTTCATTTGTTTTAGCGCAATACTCCTCTCAGACATTCCCTTAAAAATATTATTGATATCTTGAAAATTTTTCCCCTGCACATCTCCGTTGGCGTCAAACCAAGTAAAGCTAATGTCAGCGTCTTCCTGTGAAGTTGCTATTAAATCTGCGAGACTTTCAACGCCAAAAACAGGCTTACCGTTTATCGACCATAGGTATGTTCCTTGATTTAGTCCCGATCCGGTTAGACTTTCATCGATTGAGCTCACTACCATAAAGTTTGTTGTTGCGTTGACCCCATTGACTTCTGCAGCGGTAGGTTTCCTTAGTTTAATGAGGTCATCCAGATTATTTTGTTTTTCTATCTGGTAGCCGCAAGGCCCCATGTGAGATTCATGCGTAAACCAGGAAACTTCAGTAACGCCTTCGCTCCTATTAGCGATAGTAGTGAGCATTTCTTTCGAAAGCGTCGGGTAAATGTGTCGGTATGGAAGACTTGCATAGTCCGGGTTAATTTCAGTAACCGTATATTCAAAATCCTCATCGAACGGTTTGCTAGGTTGCACATCATAAAATGGATTAAATCCTGGCGTGCCCGCCATGCTCCCAGGGCAACTTCCTCGTTCATCGCATACTGGCGTTATTGCTTTAGTACCAGTTCCGATTTGATAATCAGTTTCGAAATAGGAATATCCGACAAACGAGAACTCTTCGATTAATGACCGTAAGTCAGATACGCTAAGTGTTTGCTTCGCCCTAAACTTATCAATAAAATAGCTTTGAAAGCTGCCATCTCGCAACGAAGACAGGTAATTCCTGGACGTTTCAAGTAAAACATACAACACGCCATAATCAATTTTCTTCTTATTGAGGTTCTTGCGATGTTCCTCCTCAAGATTTTTCAGATTTTGCTCTAGCCAAATAAATTGTATAGGCAAGAAAACACCTTCTGGAGAGGTTAGTTCGGCTGGTGTGATATTAAAAGACTTGGGGTTTATTAGTAGATTGAGAAACATTTTAAGTTCTTGGTCCAACAGCGGCATTACCCGACCGACCAAATATCTTTCACCATTTTCTCCATATTTTGTATATGCTAAATCATAAAGATCTTGGACCGGATCGATGAACGGATATTGGCTTTTGCTCAGGGCTTCCTCCAAATTTGCCATCGCAAGGTCGATTTCCCCGCGCTGCTGAAGTATGCGAGCGTTGTGATAGTATTCAGCATAGGTGCTAGGTGACGTGATAAGTCCACCTGTCTGCCCAACTTTTTCGATTTCAGCAAGCACTTGCGCCATTTGATCGTTGAGCGAGTTAACATCTACGCCCAGGCTGTTCTCCATATCCATTGCAAGCACCACGCTGCCAGAAGAAGCAATCACTTGGCCTGCGTCATCACCCAAGAGCCGATACGCTGTGATGCTGATCTCTACTCCTGCGCCAGTTGCTCTTGGAGTTAGCATCAGCATGATATCCGCTTGAGACGCAGCGTATAGGTTTTCAAAGTCCGCATCGCCAAATTCTGTCGCTTCTGACCAAAGGTCTTCCGTTGATAGGCGATTGGCTAGGTTTATGTTAAACTCACTCGCTACCAGCAAAGCAGCTTCAAGATCACTGGTCAATTTGCGCAGGAAGTCCTCAGGCAGTCCACTCTGTTCAGGGGAGAGCGCTTTCAGAACGATCTTCTGATCCATAGGCAAGCGTTCGACCAAGCCCGCGGAAATCTCAGCAACTTGTGCCTTCATTTCGGCTTCATCGGCGACAGCAGCAAGCGGCGCAAATGTTAGGTAGGTGCTGGCAAGAAGTACGGAGAGTATTTTGCGCATGGGGTGCCGTTTCATTATTTGATTTTTTCGACAGTGATCGAAGTGGTTGTCGTGGAGATACGTAGTTGATCAAGATCGATGTCTTGATCCATCAAGGCCATCATCAGCTGCTCTTCAAATTCAATAAGCGCTAGGCCTGTTCTAGCGGAATACACCCGCTGCGTGGTGGAAGATTTTAGCAGCTCGACTGCATCCAGCGACGAAGCTTCAAGCTGCCTGACCACCTGCAAGATCGCATCACGTGGTAGAAGCGAGAACGTCAGAGTGTAATCATGTGCACCAGCGATTGGAGGCAGGAGAGGGGGGGGGCTTACGATGGCTGCAATCTCAACACGTCTATTTATGGCCGCGTTGGGCTCTTCTGGGCTGCGTAGGTGATCTTCACCCAATCCGACAGCAATTAGGCGGTCTGGAGCAATCGTATACGCTTGAAGCAAATATTCACGTACAGCTTTGGCACGCTGATTTGATAGCTTTCGGTTGTAGTCGGCTGAGCCCTTAGCATCAGTATGTCCTACAACCAAATATCGTGAACCGCTTAGAAGATCACTGGCGAGGGCCTGCCCCAGAGGCATGAGCTGTGATTTTGCCTTGGCCCCAAGTTCAGCACTGCCAAAGTCAAAGAAGACTTCGACATCAAGGGCGCGACCTTTGTCGATTTGGTACTGGCCTGCTTGTGTCTCAATCGTTTCAATCCGTAGAGGCTGGTTTTTGCTCCCGTTTAATCGCTGAGCGATGGCTGCACTGTCAGCTGTGTTTACTTGACCCTGATCTTCGCGCAAAAAGTGAAGCTTTTGTGTCAGCACAAAGCTGAGTTCACGAGCAAGATCGTTGGATACTTTTGCTATTTCATTCGCGACGCAGGCTTTGTTGCAGGCCGCGTCATCGTTGGGAAGGGGAACAGTCTCTGGAGCGTTAACCTCGAATGATGCAACCAGCCGTCCAGATCGCGGGTCGTATATTTGACCCGAAGCGCTGACTGTGAGCGTGCGTGCTACTCGATTTTGAGATATTAGGGGCGATATCGAGTAGATGATACCGTAGTCCTGCCCTGCGAACCTTTCATTCAGAAAGTACGAGCCGGAAACAGGTTTTGCCGCCTCGACATTCAGCACCACGACGTTCTGCAATAGCAACGTACGCTCAAGCTCTGCAGCAACAATCTGATACGACGGCGCGAGCCCTAGCTGCGATGATAGAGCTGTTTTGTCTTGCACAAATGCCACTGATAAACTGTCCGCAGTAGCATTGGCTGGCAAGAATGAAATGGTTGCTACTGCAAGTGTGCAACGCAAGAATTTGGTCATGTGGCCACGCGAAGCCACTACTATAGCGCTTCGATCGTTAGCTCAGTTCCAAATGAGCTAAAACGCAAACGGTCAATGTTAACGCCAAGATCCAGCAAGATCATCATAATCCGCTCTTCAAGATCACCCAGATCCTTGTTGGTTGAAACAGAGTAGATACGCTGAGTGTTTGTTGATTTGATCAGTTCAATTTCACGAACCACATTCGCTTCCAGTGCGCGAACCGCGCGAAGCACATCTGAGTTTTGCATAAGATTGAATTCAACCGTGTAAACACTCTCAAGAACACCATCCCCCGCAGCACTCCCGCCTGAGGCCGAGCCAGTCATGTCCCCCGCATAGGCGCTATCCTCAATTACGATGTGCAACTTTTGCGACAGCACAGCCCCAAGCTCACGGGCAAGTTCCCTAGACACTTCTCCGGCCTTCTCTTCAACACACAAGCGGTTGCACATGCTGTCTTGTTTGGGCAGCGTGACCGTTTCGGGGGCGGACACTTCAAAAGAAGAAAGCGCACGGAGCGTTTTCAGATCGTAGATTTGCCCCCTAACACGAACCGTCAACTTACGTGTCATGGACATTTCTTGAATGTTTGGAAAAATCGCAAACACCACACCCAAGCGACTGCGTACGGTTGCATCGGTGGTTTCATTGGCGATGCTCAGCGTCTGGATCAATTCCTGCTTTGTGCGATCCTCATTGTACGAGAAACCAAGCTTGACCGCGATCATGTCTTCATCGATCACAGTGATATTTTCACGAATGAGGGATTGTTGGAGTTCGGCGACAACCCGTTTGTAGATTTCGCTGTTGCGGCTCACTGCACTGCGGTCGCTGTCTTCTCCCAGAACCACCACACGAATGGGGGCTTCATGTGCCAGGACGGCGAAAGGCGACAAAAGAGCTGTCGCAACACACACGGCTTTAAATAATTTCATTGCAACTCTCCTAAGTCCGCAAAGTAGACTAACTATCATCCACCCAGTGTCAACCCTCTGGATAATCTCTTTCGATATCAAGATCGCCCGAAAGGATATGATCAGCAAAGCTTTGCGGCACGTAGTCGCGGGGCTTTGCAACGGCTGCCCTCTTTGCAATCAATTGCATGATGGGCTACAAGAAGTCCTGTGTGGAAACTTAGGGTATGGAGAAATGGCGGATATTGGTACAGTTGCTCAACTGAAGAGGCTGCTCTTAGGGCTTGAGCGCGACTTGGGGATAGACGACCTGAGCGCCGTGCAGCAGAATATTCTGTACGCTGCGACTTTGCTGTCCAGTGGTCAAGGGCCTATTGAGACCGATAGCATTCGCAACCATGAACTCTTGAAGGCTGTGGCCAGAAGTACCTTTTTCAAGGCGATTAAAGAGTTGGTTGACGCAGGCTATCTTCGGCACGGCGACGGCGCTCAAAGATCTCGATACCTATTGACTGAGCGGGCCAAGGGTCTCTGAATGAACGGGGCGCGGCTTTGCTCCGATTTGCTGGCACCCTTTGGGCTTGTCTCAATCACCTACATGCTTGCATTCATTGTGACGATTTATTGGCTACTGCCAATGCAGGCGGTCTACACGCCTGATCTCGCGGCTTACGCCAGTCTTCTTTTCTTGCCGCACGGCGTTAGAGTGCTGGCTGCATGGCTGCTTGGCTGGAGGTCCGTGCTACTCATTGCACCCGTTAGTCTTGGTACCCATTGGCTCAACTTTGGTGCCGCTGGCTTTTCGCTGGCAGGCGTGGCTGGGGCGATGTCTGGGGTGGTTTGCGCAGCGCTGGCCTTCTGGCTCCTCGCAAAAATGGGCTTGGACTTCCGGCATTCGTCGGGCCGCGAAGTGAACTGGCGTGATGTCATCATAGCGGGCAGCATTGCGTCAGCGGTCAACACCGTTGGCATGGGGGTCGTGTTTGGACATAACTTTGCCACTATGTCGGGATACTTAATCGGGGATGTGTCGGGTTTGTTTGCGTGCCTGCTGATCTTGATGCTGGCCTTTAAGCTGTTGAGGAGCTTGGGTCGCCCGTGAAGACCAGCGTGGGCAGGGCAATGGATCCAAAACAGTGTGTTCTGAGGCTGTGTTTGGTTTACTGTGTTGACCACAGTGATTGCATCTGTGAAGGTGAATGTGGCTGTCACACAGTTTTTCGCACATAAGAAAATAATGTGCATTTATCATTTAAGATCAATGGGTTGTTTCAAACGCAAGTCTTGAAAATCCTCGTGTCGGTGGTTCGATTCCGCCCCCGGGCACCATTTAAACCAACAAAAACAATAACTTAGCCATCGCACATTTTTACGAAATGTGTTGCACACTCATCGCACAGTTTTGTTGCGTGTTTGAGCGGGTGGCGCTGGGTGATTTGCTGTGTTGAACACAGTGTTTGCGGTTACTGTGTTGAACAGAGTGTTTGAACACAGTTTTCGCAACACAGTGTTTGCCTAACCAGTCTTTACCACACTGTTTCGGGGCATGGCAGGAACTCGGCAACCAACATGACCGGCGGTTATTTAACAGGTATACCACTGAGGCCTGTGCGGGCTTCGATGAATAGCCAATGGTCAGGTGGGAAGAAAGTAAAGAGACTGTAGGCGGCCAGCTGAACCAGTAGAGCAGCTAATCCAACTACAAACAACGGCCTGAGCAGGCTGGTTCGGTTTACGAGCAACAAAAACAAAACCAACTGGCCGACGCAAATGGCGAGGACAAATGTACCGATGTCGAGCGCAAGCAGATTGCGTCCTAAGATTGCTGTATAAGAGGTGAAGATCGCAACAATCAGTGTTGCTGTTATTGCAAGGCTAAAGCCTTTTGCGCTCACCACTTCCCACCTACCAAGATGTGATGGAAGCGGCATGATGCAGGCCCATAACAATCCCGGCCAAAAGGCGAGCTTCAGGTGTTCCCAAATCGACTCGTTAACTGCTGCCAGTAACGCCAGAGGTTTCCATTCGCCGCACCATGAGCAGGCAAAATGCATCGCTGACCCAAGTAGGATCATGCAGATGGCCCCGATAAATTCGAGCCAGAAGATGCGTTTTGCTTCGAGCAAATTGCTCAACCTCCAACGAGCGAGCTCGTCATACGCAACACATTGTTTGCCCAAAGTTACTGCAACACAGTTAAACCGACCGACAAAGCCCAGGCCGTGACCGCTTCGGAAGCCTAGAGGTGAGTATATTTTACCAAACAAGAAGTTTTCGAGAATTTCGCCTCTTTATTTCAGAACCTTAACCGTGAAATCATCGAATAAGACGGTAGAAGTTTTCGATCCTTTTCCGCCAGGCCGATACACACCGAATTTGAAATGCGGCTTAGCGCATCCAGCGTAACCGATTGGAGCGTCTTCGACTAAGGGACTACCGTTGACCAAAACAGACAATCGTCCCGGTCTGCTCCTTGTATCGAAGTCAATTGAAAATTGGAGAGTCTTTCCCAAGACAGAACTGACATGTATTGGTTTCCGGTCAACATTCCGATGAGAACCTCTGGACGACCCCGCAATGCCATTGCCTGACACATTCTGTAAAGCACGAACTTCCAGCCAGCCGCGATTAAACATCAGCATGAGTGGGGGGTATGCGTGACAATTACCATTCCAGCCATGAATTTGAAAAAAGGTTTCGCGCTCTCCCGTGAATCCTTCCAAGAAAATAGTCTCAAACTGAATTCTGTGGTTTCTACCTGTCGAGAGATAATCCGATTGCTTTAGCTCAGCCCGCTCCCAATACGGAGCTCTGTGTCTTGCTTTAGCATCAGTGAAGCACAATCCCACATCGCGCTCCCTGAGGGTCATCCGTATCTTTTTATCACTGCCAACGCGCACCCAGGCGGCCGAGCGATTTTCACCGCGTACGACGGGCAACCCGCAGTTATCATACGCAGTCTTGTTCCAGTCACTGTCTTGATAAGTCCTGCCCTTTGCCAACACGTTTTGCGGTATAATCATCAAAGACCAAAAGGCAAAAAGCACAACAAGAAGTCGATAGTACAGCTTTCTTGGTGCGCGAAAACACGTTTTCATTTTTCAATCCTCATCTAACTGTAAGCATTGATTAGCCGCCGCATCCCAGAAGGTAGTGTGGCCGTTTCTTGAACAACTCGGGTTTGAGTTTGTACCAGTCCTTCATCGCTTGCAAGGGCGACCTGCTGCGCAAGGCTGATTGCAGGAGTTGCTGGTTATAGAGCCAGACATAGCGGTGCAGCGTGGCCTCCAACTCCTCGCCGGATCGGAAGTGGTGGCTTTGAAGCACTTCCTCAATCCGACCGTTGAACCGTTCGACCATGCCGTTGGTTTGAGGCGATTTCGGTTAGGGTCAGGCGGTTCTCGATGTCCAGGTCGGCACAGAGCTTGTCGAACTCGTGCTAGCTCGTCGCAGCACGCTTGCTCAGGCCGAAGAGGCGATCCCCCGAGGTTAAGTCAAATTTTCGCCTTCCCCAAGTGTTCAAACGAGCCTCTGTCATAGACCGCCGTTTTCCGGCTGACATTTCTAACACGTGAACTTACTGTGCGACGAGTAACAAGAAAGCATGGTATGGTCGCACTCAACCCAAATACGCACGTGCTGTTGGACGGCGAGGTCAAGGTCTACAAGCGCGGCAACAGCAAGCGCTGGCAGGCCACGTTCAAGATCGACCAGCACTGGGTGAGGATCAGCACCGGCAAGACGGATTTGGAAGAAGCCAAGACCGTCGCCCGCGACCACTATCTCAACTACAAATTCCGCGCCAAGCACGACTTGCCTGTTGTGACCAAGCGCTTTGAGGACGTGGCCAAGCTGGCGATTGCTGACATGCAGCGACAGTTGGATGCAGGTGCAGGGCGCAAGGTGTTCAAAGACTACATCAAGGCGCTGAACAAGTACTTCATCCCGTTCTTCGGAAAGACCTTCATCACCAACATCGACCACGACAAAATCCTGGCTTTCAATGCTTGGCGGGTGGAGCAGATTGGGCGTGAGCCAAAGGCATCGACACTGAACACGCACAACTCAGCTATGAACAAGGTTTACGCTGAAGCAGTTGCTCGTGGCTTCATCACGCAAGGCAAGGTGCCCATCCTCGCCAACAAGGGCGAAGGGGCCAAACGTCGTCCCGCCTTCAGCCTTGAGGATTATCGCACCATGGTGCGCAAGCTTCCGCATTGGATTGAGCAGGGCAAAGGCGGCAAATCAAGGGACATGCGACGCCTTCTTCGTGATTATGTGCTCATCGTCGCCAATACCGGCATGCGCCCTGGTACCGAAGCGGAAAACCTCAAATGGAAGCACGTTACCGTCTTCAAAGAAAAAGGGCTGGAATATGTTGAGTTCTATCTCCACGGCAAAACCAGCCCACGCGAAGCCATCGGGCGCGATGGCACTATCAAGTATCTCAAACGCATCCATTCCAGAACAGACGCGATAAAAAATATCCCATTCTACGACGTGCTCAAACGCAAACTGGATTTGCCCGTATTCTGTTTGCCGGACGGCACCACAACCAACAATCTTCGCCAGACATTCAAGGCTTTCCTTAAAGATTCCAATCTACTTGTCTGCCCCAAGACAGGTGATAATCGCGTCCTTTACAGTTTGCGCCATACTTATGCCACCTTCGCGCTCACGAATGATGGAATGGACGCCCACTCACTTGCAAAGCAAATGGGCACATCTGTCCCAATGATCGAGCGGTTTTACAGCCATCTCACGCCAAGAATGAAGAAGGTGTATAGGGCGGTTGCAAATTAGGCCACGGTAGCGCCGGTATTTTGCCGGGGCGGGCGGCGCAAAAGTCGTCCACTTTTGCTCTCACTGTCTTTGCAGGGAGGGCCGGAGGATTTTCACCGTGGAAGTATATTTAGCCGTGCGCCGCGCGCATTTCGATGAGGGGCGCAGCAAACGTTCGATCGCCCGTGATTTTGGCCTTGCCCGTGGAACGGTCGACAAGATGTGCGCGTATTCGTCTCCCCCTGGTTACCGCCGGAGCCAGAAAGTTCGGCGCCCGAAGTTGGAAGCCTTCACCGATACAATTGACCAATGGCTTCTGGAGGATCAGAACCGTCCGAAGAAGCAACGCCATACGGCGAAGCGGATCTTTGAACGGCTCCGTGAGGAAGAAGGCTTTACCGGCGGTTATACGACCGTGAAGGACTATGTTCGGGGGCATCGTCAAAAAGCGCGGGAGATGTTCATTCCACTCGCCCATCCTCCGGGTCACGGGCAGGCCGATTTCGGTGAGGCCGTTGTCATCCTGGGGGGCGTGGAACAGAAGATCCACTTTTTTGCCTTTGACCTGCCCTACAGCGATGCATGCTATGTGCGGGCCTATCATGCGGCGACAACAGAAGCCTGGATGGACGGGCATGTTCACGCCTTTGAGTTCTTCGGGCGCGTGCCGCTCTCGGTGGTCTATGACAATGACAGCTGCCTTGTTGCGAAGATCGAAGCCGGAGGGCGGCGTCGGCGGACGCAGATGTTCACGGAGATGTTGTCACACTACCTTTTTGATGATCGCTACGGCCGCCCGGGCAAGGGGAACGATAAAGGCAATGTCGAAGGTCTGGTGGGCTGGTCCCGGCGCAACCTGATGGTGCCGCTGCCGGAATTCCCTGATCTGGACAGCTTCAATGTCTGGCTCGAAGAACAATGTCTGACACGGCAGTCGGCTGTCTTGCATGGGCACCGGGAGACGATCGGGGAACGGCTGAAGCGGGATCTGGCTGCCATGTCGCCACTCCCTGCAATGCCTTACCAAGCCTGCCACAAGGCAACGGGCCGGGTCAGCTCCCAATCTCTGGTGCGCTACAAATCCAATGATTACTCGGTTCCCAGCACCTATGGCTTACGGGAGGTGACGATCCGTGCGTTTGTGGATGTGGTCGAAATCGGCTGTGGTGGTGGGGTCATCGCCCGTCACGCCCGCTGCTACGAGCGCGAACAAATGATCTTCGACCCTGTGCATTACTTTGCCCTTCTGGAGACGAAGCCCGGGGCCTTGGACCAAGCCGCCCCTTTGGTCGATTGGGAGATGCCCGACGAGCTGCAAACCCTGCGTCGCCTAATGGAAGCGAGACATGCCCGCCAAGGGCGCCGAGAGTTCATTCAGGTGCTTCGGCTCCTGGAAAGCTTTGATCTGCCGACTTTGTGCGCGGCGGTGCGGGTGGCGTTGCAAAAGCGGGCGATCGCCTTTGATGCGATCAAGCATCTGGTCCTGTGCCAAGTGGAGCGCCGCCCCGCTCGGCTCGATCTGTCCCTCTACCCCTATCTTCCCCGGACTGCGGTTCAGACGACAAAAGCCGCGAGTTACATGGCGCTCCTGTCGGAGGGAGCCGCATGACGGAAGTCCCGGACCTTCTGCTGGCCCATCACCTCAAGAAGCTCAAACTGCCCACCGTATTGCGCGAATACGAGAAGCAGGCGCGACAGTGCGCCGCCGAGGGGAAGGATCACATCCAGTTCCTCCACAGATTGATCGAATTGGAACTCATCGATCGGGAGCGGCGTATGGTGGAGCGACGGGTCAAGGCGGCGAAGTTCCCGGCGCCCAAAAGTCTGGACAGTTTCGACTTCCAGGCAATCCCCGCCCTGAACAAAGCCAGGGTGTTGGACCTCGCCCGTTGCGGATGGATCGAGCGGCGCGAGAACGTGATCGCTCTGGGGCCAAGTGGCACGGGCAAAACGCATGTCGCTCTTGGCCTTGGACTGGCCGCTTGTCAGAAAGGGATACCGGTTCGCTTCACCACCGCGGCGGCTCTTGTCCATGAGCTGATTGAGGCCAGTGACGAGAAACGGCTCCTGCGCCTGCAAAAGCAGATGCTGGCACCCAAGCTGCTGATCATTGATGAATTAGGCTTCGTGCCATTGAGCAAAACCGGCGCAGAACTCCTCTTCGAACTGATCTCGCAGAGATACGAACGCGCCTCGACATTGATCACCAGCAACCTCCCCTTCGAGGAATGGACTGAAACGCTCGGATCAGAACGTCTCACCGGCGCACTTCTTGATCGGCTCACCCATCATGTCTCCATTCTCGAGATGAACGGTGAAAGCTACCGCCTCGCACAGAGCCGAAAAACAACCCAGAACAACTGATCAGGAATTGCCCCTCACGGGGCAATGCGCCCGGGAACCCGCTTGCTATGTGAGGAGCCGCAGGTCCCCGGGCGCCTCTAAAATCAAACAAACGGCTCAATCCAAACTGGCCTACTTTTACGCCGCCCTAATGGACCAATTTTGCGCCGCCCTTGACAAGCTGGCGGGAAAAACCGTTTCCTGCCAGCACTGTTTTGAGCACTCTCAAGGAGCAAATGATGAAACCGACCATAATGACTGCGGCTATCCTTGCTACTGCGCTGATACTCGGCGCACAAAGCGCTGATGCGCACTCCAAGAAAGAAGAAACCCAGCCAGCGGATGGTGCCGTTCTGGACATGTCTCCTTCGGCGGTCGCCATGCGGTTTGATATGCCGATGCGCGTCACGCTGATCTCTCTCACGGATCAGGATGGAACAGCACATGATTTGACACGCACTGACAACATGCAGCCCGTCAGTGAATTCAGCGCCACACCGCCCGTGCTGCCGACAGGGCAGTACACCGTCGAATGGCGGGGGCTGGCGGCCGATGGTCACCCGATGCAAGGGGCATTCAGCTTTGAAATTTCCAACTGAGCCCCGATGCTGAATGCTCTCGCTTCTGCCGATGTGGTGACCTGGCTGTCGATTATCGTGAAGGCGCTTGTCTACGCGACTGCATTTCTTGCGATGGGCAGCGTCTTGAACCTTCTGACCCTCAGCAGCCTTCCTGCGTTCGAGGTCCGAAAGCTCAGGCAAATGTCAGTCGTCTGGGCCATCGGCGCAGCCGTTTTTTCGGTCTTCCGACTCCCGCTGAGGGCAAGTTTCCTAATGGGTGGAACATGGCAAGGCGCAACCGAACCGATGATGCTGACGATGGTCTGGGACAGCCCGCTGGGCTCCAGCATCGTCTTGCGACTTATCGGGCTGGCCCTCATCTGCATGATCCTGCTGCCCGCGCGCTTCGGGCGCCCGGTTGCGGCCCTCGGGGTCATCGTCGTGGCCGCTTCCTTCGTGTTGCGCGGGCATGCACTGGAGGAACCCCGTCTATTGCTTGCAACTCTGATCACGCTTCATGTCCTTGGTCTCGCGTTCTGGATCGGGGCCTTTGCGCCGCTCTATCGCCTTTCCGGAGCGAACTCGGCGCGTGTCGCCGGGCAGGTCAGCCATGATTTTGGTCGATTGGCCATTTGGATCGTCGGCGGGTTGAGCTTGGCAGGCGGACTGATCTTGTGGCTGCTGACGGGCAATGTGCTGAACGCGCTCTTCACGCCCTACGGGCAGTTATTTGCGATCAAGCTTGGGTTTTTCCTTGCGATTATGGCTTTTGCCGCATGGAACAAGCTGCGCTTGACGCCCGCATTGCTTCGTCAGGAGCCGGGTGCCGGTTCGCGTCTGCGCAGAAGCATTCGAATGGAAGCCGCACTTGTTGCTCTGATCCTTTTGACGACCGCAACTCTGACCACTGTCAGTGCACCCGAGTCTGCAAATCAAACCACCCGTGCCGCTGGCAAGGGTCAAATCACGAAAATGATCAAGGGAGGTTTCCTATGAAATCTATCACACGCCGGAGCTTTGGACGTGGACTGTTTGCAGCCCTTGCGGCGAGCGCCTTACGCCCTGCAGCTCTGCATGCGCAAACGCACCCAGCCCTGATCGCGCGTGAAGGCACACTTCAACTCGCGCCCGCAAACTATCCTCAAACTCAAGTCTGGGGCTATAACGGAGCGGTTCCAGGCCCTACGATCAGGCTGCCACAGGGCAGCCGCATGACGCGCCGGTTTGAAAATGAACTCCCGCAGCCGAGCACAATTCACTGGCATGGGATCCGCATCGACAACGCGATGGATGGCGTCCCCGGTCTGACACAGGACGTCGTCCAACCCGGAGAGTCATTCCTTTATGACTTCGTGGTGCCCGATGCCGGAACCTATTGGTATCACCCGCACAATCGGTCCTATGAACAGATGGCGCGGGGGCTTTCGGGCGCACTTGTCGTCGAAGAGGCAGACGGCGGCCCAGAAGTCGACAGCGATGAGGTGCTTTTGATCGACGACTGGCGTTTGGCAGAAGATGCCCAGATCGCCGGCGGTTTTGGCAACATGCACGACTGGGCACATGCCGGTCGGGTTGGGAACTGGATCACCGTCAATGGGAACGGAGACTGGCGCACGTCGGTGCAACGGCATAGCCGTCACCGCCTGCGCCTCGTGAACACCGCCAATGCGCGGATTTTCTCGCTTGAGGCGCAAGGTCTGGCCGGTTGGATCGTTGCCCTCGACGGCATGCCGCTCGATGCGCCCCAACCGTTGGGTCGCCTGACACTGGCACCTGCGCAACGGGCGGACATCATCGTCGACGTGACAGCAGGCGTAGGCGAAGAAGCTCTCCTTGTCAGCTTCGAGCGTGACGGCGGCTATGCCATCGCATCCTTTGATGTTTCGGGCGTGGCGCGATCCGAACGTCTTGGCGCGCCCTTACCACTCGCGCCCAATCCAGTGCCACAACTTGGCCGGTTGGAGACTGCCAGAACGGCAGAGCTATTGATGGAAGGCGGGGCCATGGGGCGGATGAGCGGTGCGATGATGGGCGGACAGAGGATGGGCATGCGCGAGATGTCTGGTGCCGGCAAGGTCTGGGCCTTCAACGGCATGGCCGACATGCCTGATGCGCCTTTGGTTGCGGCGGATCGGGGCGAAACCGTTCAGATCGACATAATCAACGATACCGTTTGGCCCCACGCGATGCATCTGCATGGCCACCACTTCCGCCAGATTGCCTCGGATGGGACGGCAGGTCCTTTGCGTGACACGCTTCTTATGGACCGAGGCGAGACCGCGCAGATTGCATTTGTTGCCGACAATCCCGGAGATTGGCTTTTGCATTGTCACATGCTGGAGCATTCTGCAGGCGGAATGATGACATGGCTGCGCGTAGTTTGAACGGCGTAGCGAAAAGATCAAACACAATAGGAGAAACCCGATGAACCGTAGAAACTTCCTTCTGACGAGCGCAGGTGCTGTGTTCGCCGCCGGTCCGGTCTTTGCCGCAACACCACGCATACAGGTGCTCAAATCGCCAACTTGCGGATGCTGTTCAGCGTGGATCGCCCATGTTGAGGCCGCAGGTCTGAGCGTGGATGCACAGGACGTCACGCAAGACGCGCTGTGGGCAGCAAAAGACAAGGCAGGGATAACGCCCGAGCTTAGCTCATGTCACACTGGTTTCATTGACGGATATGTCATCGAGGGCCATGTCCCGGCGGCTGACCTCCAACGCCTGTTGGCTGAGCGCCCTAACGCCCTTGGTCTGACCGTCCCCGGAATGCCGATTGGCTCGCCCGGCATGGAGATGGGGGACCAACGCGATGCTTTTGATACGTTACTTGTATTGCGTGATGGGGAAATACTTGTGTTTGAGCGCCATGTGTAGTGTCAATCCTAGCCGCCTTCCGCGCGCAAAGGTAGACGGTATCCTCAAAAAGGCAGTTTCTTTGTGAGACTGTCTGTATCATGGAGGATTGGGTCGAAATCTTAGCGACTGGATCAAGGTCGTAGCCACTTTAGGTGTGCAATCCAAGGTGAAGGTCCGCAAAGCGCACGAAAGCAGCCTCTTGAGCAAAGGCATCGAAAGTCTGTTTTGTCCCGCAAAGCAGTCATCTATCCTGGGTGCCAGAATGACTGATTTCTCCGCATGCGCACCCTTCAAGGAAATCGCAGACATGTTGCGGATTACCGCAGGGAGAATTTCTGATCCTCCCTAAAAACCTTCTGACCACTCCAACATTTTCAGTTAGCTATCAGGGTACGTCCTCGGCTTTAAGCTGATTGGGTGGAAAAACCCGAAATTGAGCTCGGATTATGATTTCCGATCGACGTTGTATTCATTCAAATGGAGTTCTCAAGCACTGTTTTAATCGGCAAAAACAGCCGCTTCGGGTCATCCGATGGATTCAATGGGCGAAATCCCAGCTTTGTATAAAACGCCATGCGTTGCTCAAAGCGTTCGTCTACAAACACATCCAGTATCACTGCCGCCGCGCCGATGGTTTCGGAAACCTCCAGCGCCTTTGCCAAAGCATCGGCCATCAGAGCCCCACCTAAACCCTTACCCTGAACGGTCATGTCTGTTGCCAGCGCCGCCAGGTAAACCGCTGGTATCGGGTGACGCTCGCGGCGTCTGGAAAGGGCCGGTGACGCCTCTGCCTCCACCGAATGGGCTGACAGGCCGTAAAAGCCAACTACGCGCCCCTCCGCGTCCACAGCGCACCAGACCCGCAAGCGGTTGGCCTTGATCTGATCGGTGATGCTTTCCTTGAACCAGCGGTCCATCCCTGTCACGCCACAAGAAAAAGCCCCGCGATCATGCGAGGCCTTGTCGAAACGCTCAACTAGGAATTTTGGTTTAGTCATCTGCGATCAGCTCACGTCGTTTAGCAAACAGATCGGTCAGTGCAGCATTCGGCTGGGCGGGTTGGTCGATGGCGTCCGCAAAAGCATCGAACGCTTTAGTGGGCAAGGCGCTCCTATGTTGCGCGGCTTCGATGTCCTGCGCGGCGCGATAAGCGACCGATGTGATAAAGGTGCTGGCGTCCATCCCAACAGCCAGTGAGGCGCGCTCAATCGCATCCAGAACGGATGGCTTGAGGCGCAAATCCTTGCGATGCGACTTCGGCTCACGCAGGGCCGATGTGGTGTCCTGAACCTGAATCATGGTGATCTCCTTACTGCGCTAAGCTAATGAACAATGTACGTACAAGTCAAGATCAATGCGTGCGGTGATTTAAGGAGGGCTTTACAGCGACCAGAGGTGGAGGTTTTTGCGTATTTTGCGGCGGAAATCTATGTGAAGTAATCACCCCTATTTCTTGCCATCTTCCTTCACCGCTTTTTCCCTTATTTTTATGGCTTTGCAAGATGAGGCAGAATTGCCCCCTATCTTCATCCATTTTTCGCTCTGGTAGTGCCCATTGAAATCGGTACAAACGCCGATCCTGAGACCGGATCAGGTGCAGCATTTTCCCTTCGGTCATGCGCAGAACGAACCATCTTTTCCAAAGCAACTTTCTGCGCTTCCCATTTGGCACTCCCCAACGGCGCGGGTGTTCGGGCGGGCAACCAAAATCCCAAGTGCTGGCCATGACGGACGGATGGCAAAAGGCGTTCCAGAGGCGGCATGCCCACTCTGGCGAGCCGGTCATCCCAATCTCGAACGAAACAGATACCCCTTGGAACGAATATCAGCTGGTGTCGATCGTGGGGAACGCCGGATTGCCCTTCATCAGGCAAATCCGTCGCGCCCCCGCGCCCATGTTCTTTTCTAAGTTCTTGTTTTCTATTCGGGGGGCGATCCTGTCCCCCTTTGCTGGACAAACCTGTCCGGCTTTGTGGACAAGAATGCCCCCCTTTGGCGCGGGATAACGGGACAATTTTGTCCCCCTCCCGGCGGCGGATTGTTGCGCGTTTCAAGGCAGTTTCTGTCGGGCGGTAGCGAGATGATTTCCCTTTGTTCGTACCGCGCTCGATGGTCATGTAGCCAGCCGCTTCAACCTTGTTTAGCGCTCGTTTTACCGATTTCGCATGTTTGCCGATGGCCGCACCAATGGTTTCAAAGGAAGGATGACTTTCGCCTGTTTCATGATCTGCATGGGCCAAAGCCAGGTAGAGAGCTACACGCAGCGCGTTGTCATCAAGGTCATGATCCGTGACCATTTCCAGCAGATATTGGAGTTTGATTTTGCAGAAAGGTAATGTCTCAGACATTGCTCCCTCCTGGAAGTTTTTCAGCACCTGTCAGACCACGGATAAGGTTTGACAATATTGGAATAAGTGCCTGATCTTTCGTTATGGGTTTGACACGAAGTTCGCAGTTAAGTGGTTGAATTCCTGTCAAAAACTTTGGCTTGAAAATCCTCGTGTCGGTGGTTCGATTCCGCCCCTGGGCACCACTTTTACCAATAATATCAATAGCTTAGCCGAGCGCAATGCGCGCTAAAGTTGTGTAATTCAAAAACACACCTTAAACACACTTTTTGCCGTGTTGCTGACTATTTTGACTGCGGATTCGCTGTGTTGGACACAGTGTAGGCTGATGCTGTGTTGCGGACACTGTGTTGGCAGAGTTTTGGGCAAACATGGTGAGGAACACAAGAAACGTCATTGCTGGTTTTCCGCCCAGAGCAGACATTCACGCTAGGCGCGGCGAATGGCGGCTTCGAGCCCATATTGCTACCTTTCTGCTTTGCAGCGAATGTCGGCTTCCTTGGCCAAGTCAAAGAAATCCCGGCGATCTATACAAGCTGGACGTCGCACCGGTTGATCTTTCGCAAGGCTTCTGCGTAAAAGGCATCCAAGCGCAAGGACCCGGTGAGAGCCCGGGTGGCTCTTCTGGCCGCTGATCCGCCAGATAATTTTTTGGTGAACCCTGATTATCATTGCCGAACCGTCCTGCGCTGGATGTCTCGATGCAGGGTCGTGGAATTTTAATGACACTTACTGACTACCGCCAACAATGGTTTGGCAACATCCGTGGCGATGTGCTTGCGGGCATCGTCGTCGCACTGGCGCTGATCCCCGAGGCGATCGCCTTTTCCATCATCGCAGGCGTCGATCCCAAGGTTGGGCTATATGCCTCGTTCTCGATTGCCGTGCTGATCGCTTTCGTCGGCGGCCGACCCGGGATGATCTCCGCCGCCACAGCCGCCACGGCCGTGCTGATGATTACCCTCGTCCGGGACCACGGGCTGGAATACCTGCTGGCGGCGACGGTGCTGGCAGGATTGATCCAGATCGGAGCTGGCTTTCTGAAGCTTGGGCGCTTCATGTGTCAACGGCGGAGTAAAATCAGACCATTGGGCGGCGCAAAAGTAGGCCACTTTGGTGTTGTGCGTGACGGGTGCGCAGAGCGCAGGCGGCCAGTCAACCGCGCTCCCCAAATAGCTGGCGGTTGACTGGCCGTCTTGGCCCGTGAGGGCCAAGCCATGGATTTTCGATCAGGGGGTTTTGGTGGCTTTTCGCGCTTGGCTCTGAGCCAGGCGATAGCTCTCGCCATTCATCTCGAGGATGTTGACGTGGTGGGTCAACCGGTCGAGAAGCGCGCCGGTGAGGCGCTCGGTGCCGAAGGTTTCCGTCCATTCATCGAAGGGCAAGTTGCTGGTGATCAGCGTGGCCCCACGCTCGTAGCGTTGCGAGATCAATTCAAAGAGCAACTCGGCCCCGGTTTTGGAGAGAGGGACAAAGCCCAATTCGTCGATGATCAGCAGTTTTACGTTGGCCATCTGTTTTTGAACCCGAAGCAGGCGGCGCTCGTCACGCGCTTCCATCAGTTCGTTGACCAAGGCTGCGGCGGTGGTGAAGCTGACCGTCATCCCTTTCTGGCAAGCGGCAAGCCCCAGGCCGAGGGCGACATGGGTTTTGCCCGTGCCGCTTGGGCCAAGGGCGATCACGTTCTCACGCCGCTCGATCCAGTCGCAGCGCGCCAGCTCCAGCACTTGCATCTTGTTCAGTTTGGGGATCGCCTTGAAGTCGAAGCTGTCGAGGCTTTTGGTGGCCGGGAACTTGGCCGCCTTGATGCGGCGCTCGACCATCCGTCGCTCGCGATCGATCAGCTCCAGTTCGACCAAGCGCGTCAGGAACTGGACGTGGTCCAAGCCCTCGGCAGCGCATTGGCGCGCAACTTTCTGATACTCGCGCAGGAACGTCGGAAGCTTCAGCGTCTTGAGATGATGTTCCAGCAGGATCTCGGGGACATGGGTCATTCCGCAGCCTCCGACATCAGGGACATGTAGCTGGCCGCTGATGTCGTCTCGACCTGCGCCCGTGGCAGGTAGGGGTACACGTCGAGATCGAGCCGTGGTGGACGCTTCTCGACCTGGCACAGCACCAGATGCTTCACGGCATCAAAGCCGACCGCGCCCATCTTCAGGGCCTGCTTTACGGCGACGTGCAGGTCATCCATGCCGAAGCTTTCCAGCAAGCGCAGGACCTGCACATATTCGCGACGACCGATCTTTAGCATGCGCGCTTCCATCAAACGGCGCAGCGTGTCGAACTCTTCGGGCAAGTCCCATTCCGCGAGGGGCGCGGCCTGATCCAAAGCATTGATCTTGCGTTCGATGAGCGGGAGGTAGTGGATCGGATCGAACACCATGTCCTCGCGCGCGTAGCATCGCGGATGGCGCGCGATCACGTCTCCACGGCAGCCAATCACCACCTGATCGACATAGGCCCGCACCCAGACATCCTGATGGCCGTAGGCCACGGGGACCGAGTAATCGTTGGTGTCGTAGCGGACCAAAGATTGGGAGTTCACCCGACCGTTGGCTTGTGCGCAGGCCTCAAAGGGAGCGGCTGGCAAGGGGCGCATCTCGGCCTGATCCCGTTGCAAGCGCACGCCGATCGTCTCCGTATGTCCCCGCAAGATGTCGCCCTGACGGGCGCGGCACTGCTCTTCGAGATAAGCGTTGAAGCTCTCCCAGTCCGGGAAGTGGGGGATCGGCACCATGTGGTTACGGCGAGCATAGCCCACCATTCCCTCAACATTCCCCTTATCATTCCCTTTGCCGGGCCGTCCGTAGCGATCTCGGAACAGGTAGTGTGACAGCAACCCGCTGAACAGCTTGGCGCGTACCCGGGTACCATCCGGCTGGATCTTCGAGACTAGGCAGCGGTCATTGTCATAAAGCACCGACTGCGGCACCCTGCCAAAGAAGGCAAAGGCATGCACATGTCCGTCCATCCAGGCCTCCGCCGTGGCCGCCGGGTAGGCCCGCACGAAGTAGGCATCGCTGTGCGGCAAATCCAGGACGAAGAAGTGGGCCTTTTGCTCAACGCCTCCGATCACAACGACCGCTTCGCCAAAATCGGCCTGCCCATGGCCCGGCGGATGTGCCAGAGGCACGAACATCTCACGGCTGCGCCGTTCACGCTGCCGAACGTAGTCTTTGATGATCGTATAGCCGCCAGTGAACTCGTGCTCCGCCTTGAGCCGCTCGTGGATCCGCTTCGCCGTGTGGCGCTGCTTGCGGGGCACATTCTTGTCCCCTTCAAGCCAGCCGTCGATGATCTCCGTAAATCCATCAAGCTTCGGACGCTTGATCTCCTTCGTGCGCCGGTATCCAGGCGGCGTTGAGAACGCCAACATCTTGCGAACGCTGTCGCGCGATATGTTGAAATGACGCGCCAGCTCCCGCTGGCTCATACCCTCGCTGCGCGCCAGCCTGACCTTCCTGTAAAGTTCCACGGTGTAAATCTCCTCGCCCTCCCTGCGGCCGCAAGAAGGGAAAAAGTGGACGACTTTTACGCCGCCCGCACCGCCAATATGGCGGCGCTACCGTGGTCTAATTTTGCACCGCCGTTCTCACCTGACGGCTCGCATGAAGAAGACGATGCTCACGGGCAAACGATACGACTTGTCGCCAGAAGCCTATGCCGCGCAGCTGGCCAGCAATTCCGGTGCGTGAACGGGTTAACCGAACAGCCAGACGGCCAAGATTGCCAACACCAGCACCTGAACGCCATAATACAGTGTCATGGTCCAAAGCTGTGTCTTGAAGCCGATGATCTGATTGCAGGTGCCACATCTGGGCGCGAAGAAGGGCTTTTGCGCATGGCAGTCAGGACATAGCGCCATTACAGCAACTCCACAGCTTGGCTGAGCTGGTCAGAATTGACGTCGATGTAGCGTTGAGTGGTTGAGATGTGACGGTGCCCCGCGAGAGCTGCCAACAATCGCACGCCCACGCCCCTGTTGGCCAATCGGGTGATGTAGGTGCGTCTTCCCGAATGACTTGAAGCATCCTTGAGGCCACATGCCTTGTAGATTTCCAAGAACAGCTGGCACATGGTGTTGGGACTAAAGTGCCCGCCCTTCTGACTGGGCAACAAAGGCGCATTGGGTTGGGTTACATCCACCAGTAGCGCATATTCAGCAAGGGCACGGCGCAAGCGCTGGTTCAAATAAACGGTTCTGCGATGACCACCCTTGCTCTGAGCCGCTGACAAGATGAACTCGCCACGCACCGCCCCCGATGGCTCAAACACATCACCGATTTTGAGACCTGCGATCTCCTTGGCACGCAATCCTGCATAAAAGCTGACCATGACGATTGTGCGGTCACGAAGGGCGTGACGTCTGGTGGCTGTGTAGTGTAGAACACGGCGCAGTTGCGCTTCATTGAGTGTGATGGCTTGGCGCATTGTTTTCCCCTAAAACATAACCTTATCAGTTGCTTGACTGTATAATATTAGGTCTGGGGACGTCGATCAGAAGCAGGCCAGCAATTCCATCAAGGCCATCAATGGGTTCGGCAAAGACCTAAGGTAATGCTGGTTACATTAGGTTTTGGCCCGCTGCATATCCTGCTGGTCAGGCCACATTTGACGCCGTTATTTGCGCAAGTTGATAAATAACGATGAAGGCAGAAAAGGCTCCACTTAGGCACCACAAACGAGACCAAGGCTGGCACGCCGAATGATATAGTGCTGCGAACCCGTTCTGATGTGTGACGGTAAGCAAACGGGCTGCTCGTTGCCCGCTTCAAGTGACTACCCCATCCTCGTTGGTGGGATGCCTAAAGTTGCAAGGGAATAAATGTTTATCCAGCCAGCAGCTTCACTTGTCGGAATGGTGTTTGGTGACGAAGGTATATAGGCCGCAGAGCGGAGAAATATATGCTTACGGAAGTGAGGCGGATGACAGAGTTGGAAACAATGCCCGCCGTTTTGTAGGGGTGCCTGACCGTATGGGTCCTACAGATGCGTATGATACGCCAGTAATTGAGATGATAGCAAAACCTGCTCACCCCTGCGAAGGGTTTGGTGGTACGGGATGATAAGCGATATGCAAAGTGCATGAGCGATTTTAGATCAGAGCCTTGAAGGGCTCTGGTCTGATCGCTCCTTGCAAGGCCCTAATTGTACAAGAAAAGTTCAGTCTTTTATTCGAGTTAGCGGAAGTTCTGAAGGATTGAAGGACGAAGCGAATGCGAGCTCCGGCAATCCAAGGGACACATAGATGCGCAGCAGATATGTCGGATGATCAAAAATATCAGTGTTACCATCAAGGGTATGTCTGCCTGAATGAATATCGGATTGGTCAATATTCCTCGCCAAGCATGATGGTGAGCACGCGGCAGGTGACATCTGGATCGCTGGGATCTGGCGAATGCATCTGCAAGTCCAGGTCGTAATAGTCGATCTTCCAGAAGATGGTGGCTCCTGCGTGCACCAATGACCCAAAGTCGTGCTCGCCATAGGGATCATTGTCAGGGGTAAAGGCATCAAACCAGCGCACCCGATCCAGCAGGTCATGTAAACCGTCCAGTGCTTGGATGCTGGGGGTGAGCACAACGCGGCAGCCTGTAAAGGTCTGCCGCGCTTGATCGTTCAAATCTCGAATGCGATTATCCGTCATGGCGCTTGCCCGACTTGATGGTCAGTGCCAATGCCTGATCCAGATCACCAGCAAGGGTGGCGTCGCGCAAAGCGTCCAATATCTCAGCCACTTGGGTCAGGTTCTTGGCAAAGACAGCGTTGTGTTTGCCGTCAATCAGCAGCACCCGCAGTCCATAACGGCATTGCACATACCAGCCATCGTCTTGCACAAAAAACCAAGGACGGATGGTGCGCGGACGAATTACCTGCACCGTTTCACCAGCGTCATTGGTGACACTGCGCTTTTGATCAATGGTGTAGGTTTCGCCTTTGATGGCAGCGGCCAGCACCAGCTTTTGCTGATCAATGGCCGCCACGATCTTTGTACGACGTGCCGCCACAGGATCGGGCTGCTGGATATGTCGTGTCACGGATTTGAAGGTAAACTTGCTGATATGTGTCATGCGCTTGCTCCTTGTGCTGCATTCACAAGTCAGCCTAGCGCCAGAAAAAATGATGGCCGACCAGAAGGTTAGCCATCAATGCCTTTTGTTTGGCGGTTCGTGGTTTCAAGCACGAGAGTGTGGAAAGCCCAGTCAGGGCTTTCCAGTCTTCATTCAGATCGACGTGCCGTTGATTGACGTATTTGGCGAGCTGGGCTGAGAACGGCGGTGCAAAATTAGACCACGGTAGCGCCGCCATATTGGCGGTGCGGGCGGCGTAAAAGTCGTCCACTTTTTCCCTTCTTGCGGCCGCAGGGAGGGCGAGGAGATTTACACCGTGGAACTTTACAGGAAGGTCAGGCTGGCGCGCAGCGAGGGTATGAGCCAGCGGGAGCTGGCGCGTCATTTCAACATATCGCGCGACAGCGTTCGCAAGATGTTGGCGTTCTCAACGCCGCCTGGATACCGGCGCACGAAGGAGATCAAGCGTCCGAAGCTTGATGGATTTACGGAGATCATCGACGGCTGGCTTGAAGGGGACAAGAATGTGCCCCGCAAGCAGCGCCACACGGCGAAGCGGATCCACGAGCGGCTCAAGGCGGAGCACGAGTTCACTGGCGGCTATACGATCATCAAAGACTACGTTCGGCAGCGTGAACGGCGCAGCCGTGAGATGTTCGTGCCTCTGGCACATCCGCCGGGCCATGGGCAGGCCGATTTTGGCGAAGCGGTCGTTGTGATCGGAGGCGTTGAGCAAAAGGCCCACTTCTTCGTCCTGGATTTGCCGCACAGCGATGCCTACTTCGTGCGGGCCTACCCGGCGGCCACGGCGGAGGCCTGGATGGACGGACATGTGCATGCCTTCGCCTTCTTTGGCAGGGTGCCGCAGTCGGTGCTTTATGACAATGACCGCTGCCTAGTCTCGAAGATCCAGCCGGATGGTACCCGGGTACGCGCCAAGCTGTTCAGCGGGTTGCTGTCACACTACCTGTTCCGAGATCGCTACGGACGGCCCGGCAAAGGGAATGATAAGGGGAATGTTGAGGGAATGGTGGGCTATGCTCGCCGTAACCACATGGTGCCGATCCCCCACTTCCCGGACTGGGAGAGCTTCAACGCTTATCTCGAAGAGCAGTGCCGCGCCCGTCAGGGCGACATCTTGCGGGGACATACGGAGACGATCGGCGTGCGCTTGCAACGGGATCAGGCCGAGATGCGCCCCTTGCCAGCCGCTCCCTTTGAGGCCTGCGCACAAGCCAACGGTCGGGTGAACTCCCAATCTTTGGTCCGCTACGACACCAACGATTACTCGGTCCCCGTGGCCTACGGCCATCAGGATGTCTGGGTGCGGGCCTATGTCGATCAGGTGGTGATTGGCTGCCGTGGAGACGTGATCGCGCGCCATCCGCGATGCTACGCGCGCGAGGACATGGTGTTCGATCCGATCCACTACCTCCCGCTCATCGAACGCAAGATCAATGCTTTGGATCAGGCCGCGCCCCTCGCGGAATGGGACTTGCCCGAAGAGTTCGACACGCTGCGCCGTTTGATGGAAGCGCGCATGCTAAAGATCGGTCGTCGCGAATATGTGCAGGTCCTGCGCTTGCTGGAAAGCTTCGGCATGGATGACCTGCACGTCGCCGTAAAGCAGGCCCTGAAGATGGGCGCGGTCGGCTTTGATGCCGTGAAGCATCTGGTGCTGTGCCAGGTCGAGAAGCGTCCACCACGGCTCGATCTCGACGTGTACCCCTACCTGCCACGGGCGCAGGTCGAGACGACATCAGCGGCCAGCTACATGTCCCTGATGTCGGAGGCTGCGGAATGACCCATGTCCCCGAGATCCTGCTGGAACATCATCTCAAGACGCTGAAGCTTCCGACGTTCCTGCGCGAGTATCAGAAAGTTGCGCGCCAATGCGCTGCCGAGGGCTTGGACCACGTCCAGTTCCTGACGCGCTTGGTCGAACTGGAGCTGATCGATCGCGAGCGACGGATGGTCGAGCGCCGCATCAAGGCGGCCAAGTTCCCGGCCACCAAAAGCCTCGACAGCTTCGACTTCAAGGCGATCCCCAAACTGAACAAGATGCAAGTGCTGGAGCTGGCGCGCTGCGACTGGATCGAGCGGCGTGAGAACGTGATCGCCCTTGGCCCAAGCGGCACGGGCAAAACCCATGTCGCCCTCGGCCTGGGGCTTGCCGCTTGCCAGAAAGGGATGACGGTCAGCTTCACCACCGCCGCAGCCTTGGTCAACGAACTGATGGAAGCGCGTGACGAGCGCCGCCTGCTTCGGGTTCAAAAACAGATGGCCAACGTAAAACTGCTGATCATCGACGAATTGGGCTTTGTCCCTCTCTCCAAAACCGGGGCCGAGTTGCTCTTTGAATTGATCTCGCAACGCTACGAGCGTGGGGCCACGCTGATCACCAGCAACTTGCCCTTCGATGAATGGACGGAAACCTTCGGCACCGAGCGCCTCACCGGCGCGCTTCTCGACCGGTTGACCCACCACGTCAACATCCTCGAGATGAATGGCGAGAGCTATCGCCTGGCTCAGAGCCAAGCGCGAAAAGCCACCAAAACCCCCTGATCGAAAATCCATGGCTTGGCCCTCACGGGCCAAGACGGCCAGTCAACCGCCAGCTATTTGGGGAGCGCGGTTGACTGGCCGCCTGCGCTCTGCGCACCCGTCACGCACAACACCAAAGTGGCCTACTTTTGCGCCGCCCAATGGTCTGATTTTACTCCGCCGTTGACATCACGCTAAAAACACAAAGACCCAGCGAAAGCCGGGTCTGTTTATGTCCACTAGAGGCGCTTCCTTAGCTCAATGGGTTCGGAGCGGCCTTACGGCCTCATGGAAACGGCTTTGCTGCTAAAGCCGACGTCGGGACCAAGCGCTATCTAGTGCAGCAAACACGCCAGTCATGCCCTTTACGTAGGTTCATTGATACACGTAACTCCTACGCGTTGTCAATACGCTGTAGCGTGCGTTGCAACGTACGTCCTATCAATACGTCTTAAATAATTTGACTTATCTGACGACCACGCTGTCGCGGATTGGGGTACGCGGTAACAACTGAGTATTCGGTACTGCCATCGGATTTAGGCATCAACTGAAGTACCGCGAGCCCTGCATTGTTTCGTAGTGCAAGTAACTTCAAGTTGCGCTCACGTCTGTGAGATTCATGAATAACAGGGGTATTGGGTACAATTATCTGCGCCACAAAATGCGCCACCTGCTCCATGTTAGTGTATCCGAGAGGGATAATCTCGTGGGAATGCCGATGCCAGATATGCTGAACACCGAAGCTACCGCGCTGCCCTACTTCGACACCGTGCTTCAGGATGACATTGCCTTCAGGAACTACAAGCCCCCCAACGGCAACACCTTGTACCCTACCGAAATGCAGGTTGCCGTTGGGGTGTGGAATTAATCCGACATTCCCCAAGTGGCCTGCCGTCTGACGTCAAGATCGCCTGATTTTGCCCGCTGGACAAGCGTTTTTCGCGCCGAGCGGCGTCTGCGGTCGCGCAAACGCCTGGAGCTGGGCGGATCGGGCCGCGAACCCGCAGCGTCTTTTCCCGGCAGCGACGTTTTTCAGCGCTGTGGGCAGACCTGTCGAGCCTCTTTCGTTGAGTTTTGGCCAATTTCGCGATTACGCGCATAGCGGCGGCGCTCGCAATCGGTGGATGGCGGCAAGGATAGCCCTGACCATGGGGCCAGTCACCGCGACCTCGGCGAGTTGGAAGGTGATGGCGCGGGCGTGACGCACCACACGGGCGCCGATCTTGATCAGCTTCAATTGCAGGCTGGTCAACGACCAGTCGGCCATCGCCTCGGGCAGTTCGATGCAGCGCAGGAATGTGGCCAGGTTGTAGGCCAGCGCATGGAGTTGCAGCCGCACCTCGTTGTCGCGGAACTTCCGGCATGACAGGCGCGTCCAGCGAAAGGCGTATTTACCCTCCTTGATGTGCTGCTCGGCGGTGCCGCGCTGGTTGTAGAACTGAACCACCCAGTCCGGGTCCATCGGCATGTTGGTGACGATGAAGCCGACACGCGGGAACAGCTCGCCCGGATGCCATTCGATCTTTGCGACCACACGGCGCGGTTTGTCCCAAGACGCCGCCTGATACTCGAAGTCCTCGTAGAAGCGCTTGACTTTGGTCTGCGAGGGTCGTCCGACAGGTCGGGTCAGCCGATCCGCGATCTTCTCACGCAGAACGGTGTTGGCAGGCAGCCGGATGGCGTAGAAGTACCGGGCTTCTTCCAGCCGCTCATAGATCGCCGGGATCGCATAGGCGGCATCCGCCCGGAAGAACCGCATTATGTCACGCTCTGCATACCGGGCGATGACGGGGTCGAGAACGTCCCGCCAGCCATCGGCGCTGTGGACATTGCCATGGCGCAGGGCGCAGCGCTCCAACATGCCGAACTGATTGAACAGAAAGTTGGGGTGATAGCAGGTGCAGGCGAAATGCCCGTTCCAGGCCGCGCCCTCCTGATCGCCATGGGTAGGGCTGACCGAGCTGTCCATGTCCAGCACGATGTACTTCAGCCCATGGCGATTATGAAACCGGTCGATCCATTGGCCGTTCAGGTCGGCCAGGGCTTCCCGGTTTTCGGCCAGAGCCAGCGTCTCAGTCTCGAACCGTCCCATCTGTGAGGCCGAGGCCGCCTGCGCATCGACAGCCCTTCCACCCACGACCTGGCGCATGACCGGATCGAGGGCCAGCCGGTCGGCGTCGTTGACATCCTCGTATCCGGCCAGTCGCCCGAACACCGACTGCCGGAACAACCCGTCAAGACGATGGATCGTGTTTTTCCCGCGCCGGGTGTCGCGCAGCGCTGTTGCCGCCAGATCGGACAGCCCAAGCGCGTCATCCAGCTCGCGCATCACCAGCAGCCCGCCGTCCGAACTGAGCTGCGTGCCGCGAAACTCCAGCCGCACACGGCGGTCGAAATCGACCCGATCTGCCTGCTGCAAGCCTACACCCTCTGGGTGACCCATGAAACACGCCCCTATCAGCCGCCAACACTATGATTTATATGTGAAATACAACGGTCAAGACAGCGAAATCAGCGATCTACTTGGGGAATGTGGGTTAATGTGTTTCGCAAATTTGTTGTGACCTATTCTGTGTCCAATTTTCTTATGAAATACTCGACTGCTGTTGGCTACCAGAATTGAGCATAACTCGTACAGTGAAATTCCTCTAAGGTTGTGGACGGTCGTGTCGAAAAAGCCTGAGCGTTCATGCCCAAATTTCTAGGTCAACAGCCATTTTCGTGGTAAAATGTGCTTGTTTGGGCTGGTTGTCTACACAGCCCGTGGGGCGGCGTTAATGCAATCTGCCCCCCTCTCGGACATCACAACACCCCGAACAGGCAGAAATCATGGCAGCAGAGACGCGCGAACTGCGTTTGAAGATCAACGCAGCAGCCGCGAAGTCCAGAGCAAAGGAATTCAACGGCGCTATCAAGTTCATTACAGCGGCAGTCCAAGAGCTGGACCGTGCCGCTGATGGTGCGTTCACAAAGTTGGACACCTCCCCCAAGTTAGACGTATCCGGCATCAAGAAAGCCATGCGCGAAGTGAAGAACACCGCGAAGGCAACTGCCCGCTCAAAAATATTTTGACTCCAAGATGCACGCCCAAGTTTAGACGTTCAAGCACTAGGCAGTGAAGAGACAAGGGTTGAGTTTCCACGGCCCCTTGGAATTCCGTTGGGAAGTATCCATCTGTTTCAAATGCGCTTTGCCCTATCAGACACTCAACGCATTGAAGCAACACCCAAAGCAGTCGGTACATGCCCCTGCTGCGGAGCAGAAATGTTGGCCCGCTGTGGCACCAAAAAGGTATGGCACTGGGCACATAAGGGGCGACGCCACTGTGATCCGTGGTGGGAAAACGAGACCGAATGGCACCGATCTTGGAAGAACAAATTCTCACCTGATTGGCAAGAGGTATCTGCGCGAGATGCACAGGGCGAGCTACACATCGCTGACATAAAGACCCCATATGGTCTCACAATCGAGTTTCAGCACTCCGCGATAAAACCCGACGAAGTAATTAAACGTACGGCTTTCCATGATCAGGTAATCTGGATTATCGATGCAACTCGTCGGCCAACTGACCTAACACAGTATGCCCAGATGTTAGATTACACTTACCCGGAACGTTTTGATGGAGTCGACATTTTTACGGTTCATCACAAAGAAACTCGCCTTCTAAAGGAATGGGGGTCGTTGGGGAGGATCGTCGGCTTTGATTATGGGGGTGGCAATCTGTGCCTTCTAACAGCGGCCCAAGGGCACAATCGATACCTATTTGATCTGCCCAAGGCCGAGTTTATCAAGTCAATCCTCGAGGAGAAGCCCTTACCAGTGGTCCAATTCAAGAAGCCCTCCCATCGACGTTACCGCCGCCTCTAAGCTTACTAAACTAGGCTACGTCATAGGTCTGTGGCACGATAGGACATGCACGTTGAATTCCTTCGGTCTTGGTGCGAAGACCCAAATGCGGCGCTGAAAAGACTGGCAATTGGGTGGGACACTATCTCGAAATCGTATGAGAACGAGTGGGATGGTCAACTATCCCACTCACAAGTAACATGTTGATAAAATTGGACAATGGATGCTCGCCCCCGGGCACCAATAAATCACTGAAATAGTTGATTTATTTGGCTTGTTGAAGCCTTCTGATTTAGCCCGTAAAAAGTTACACACAGTTATACACTCTTTTACGGGCATGCTTTGGCAGAAGATTCCAAAAATCGAATTCTCAAAAACAAACCCCTTCGAAAGGGCTTGGCGATATTGCTGACAGCCCGCAGCCCCTTTTGGCTCATTCGGTTGTGGGATCCGGTTGCACAGAAATACGTCCACCGCTCCTCCAAAGAAATATCCCGTGTGGAAGCCAGAGAAGCTGCCTTTGAGTTTGCAGATAATTTTCACAGCAAAGCCAACAGTGACCATGCCAAGAAGAAGGCCACCAGCTTTGAACACTATGCCAAGAAACTGATGGCGATGCAGAAGGGCCAGTCGAAATGGTCCGAGGGCGACAACAAGCTGCTGAACCGGTCAAAAGACGGTTTGATCTGCTATTTCGGAAAGCACGATGTCGCCAAGATCACCACGGGCATGGTTCGGGATTACCTGACGCATCTTGACGGGAATCGTAAAAGGCCATTGGCGCATTCGACCAAATCCAAACATGTCATCATCATTCGCAAGGTGCTGACGATTGCTGTTGAGGACGGCGTCCTGAACGTTCTGCCCGTGATGCCAAAGATCAAGACTGTGGATACGCCGAGGCACACCTTCACGGACAGCGAGTACAAGCAGTTCATGAGGGCTGCTGGCGAATGTGCCAAGCGTGGCGATGTGGTCCGGGGCGTCAAGATCACCGGCCACCATGCCAAGATGTTCCGGTTTGTCGTCCACACCTTCTTGCGCCCCACGGAAGGAGAGCTGTTTGGCCTGAAGCACAAAGATATTCAGGTTAAAGGCGAGCCTGCGCACTTGGAGATGAACGTCCGTGGCGGCAAGACCGGTGGTCGCGTGAGTGTCACCATGCCTCTTGCGGTTCCAATGTATCAGGGAAGTCTCAATCCATTCGACAAGGGCGCTATCGACAAGGAAGCCTACGTCTGGATGCCGGACTATCCAAACCGCAGGACTGCCATTAATACTGCCCGCCGCATCTTCAATCACATTTTGGCGGAGGCAGAGCTCGTTGATGAGGACCGAAAACTGTCCCCTTATTCGCTTCGCCATTATGCCATCCAGGCGCGGCTCAGAGGCTCTAAAGGGAAGGTGAACCTCTATACACTTGCCAAGAATGCTGGGACGTCAGTCGACCAGTTGGAGCGTTTCTACCTTAAAAACATGGCTCCAACCAAAGAACTGATCGAGAACTTGCAGACCCACGGAGATGATTGAAGGGTCAGGACGGGTCCATCTACTATCACTCAAGCTGCCGTTCGCCCAAGATGCAGCGAATGCTCACTTCGAGCCCAAAAAGCATGATGCTGCGTGGCGTTCGAATTGGCGCAAAGTGCGCGAAACTGCCATTCGCCAGAAGTCGGCAAAAAATGAAGATCAGAATCTGACATCAGCTCTTTTTCCGATACCACAAGGCATCTGCTATGCGACCTTTGATAGTTGCTCCCAGATTGATTGCGCAACGATGCCAACGTCCTTGTCGCGCTTGCGCATTTGAAACAGGTGCGATTGGCGTTTTTGATAGCCTTCAACGTTGAGGGCTATCAATTTACCCTGGGCCAATTCGTCTTCAATCATGTGCGTGGGAATACCGCCCCACCCAAGCTTTGCCAATAAAACCTCCTTCTTTGCTGCAAAGTCCGAAACGGTCCAGCGAAGACCGCCTGGAAGCAGATCCCTGCTCTGAGCAAACTCGCCACTACCGCTGTCGGCAACGACCACTTGTGTATAGCTTTGCATCTCGCTGATCGTTTTCATGTGCGAACTACGCGCGGGTTCGAAATCTGGATGGGCCACCGGCACAATTGTTACCTGTGCAAAGGACAACGCCTCTACCTGCTCAACGGGAACGCCATCCATAGTTGCAATGATGATGTCGGCGTCATTTCGTAGCAACCGTTCGATTGGCCCACCCATGCTATCGCGTGACAAGCGTATATGAGTGGCTGGGTATTCATCTTTGATGGTGCCGATGACTTCGAGAACTGGCTTCAATGGGAATGTGGCGGTCACGGCCAAAAAGACTTCTGGCTCCTGCTTGGCGTTCAGATTTTTCGCAACGATGTTTAGCTCTTTCATCTGCTGCATGACGCGTGTTGCTTGTCGGTAAAACACCTCTCCTGCTGGGGTCAGGCTCGGTCTATACGCTTCACGCGATAACAAAATGATGTCGATCTCGGTCTCAAGTTTTTTGAGCATGTGACTGATGGCAGATTGGGATTTGTTCAGCCGCTCTGCCGCGCCTCGAAAGGTCCCTTCGGTGACGATGGCATGCAGCACGATCAATTGTTCATAGGTCATCACGCAGTCAGCCAATCCGTTTCAGATGATTAGTATTTTAGATCGTCATGCTGAAATTTCAATATTATTAATTAGGCATCTTCATTGGTAGCGTTCCCTAAGACATCAGAAAAATTCTCAGAAAGGGAATCTCCTATGAAACTTCATTACAAACCCGGCGCGTGCTCATTGGCATCCCATATCGTCTTGAACGAACTCGGGGTTTCATTCGATCTCGACAAGACAGACACCGATGCGGGCAAGACCGAAGCGGGCGGCGATTTCCGCAAAATCAGCCCGAACGGCTATGTTCCGGCTCTGGTCACCGACGAAGGTGAGATCATCACGGAAAATCCTGCCGTGCTGCAGTATCTGGCCGATCAGTCACCCGATGCCGGGCTTGCGCCGCCAAACGGTACGCTGGCGCGCATTCGGCTTCAGGAAGTCCTCAACTTCGTATCGTCAGAATTGCATAAATCCTTCGGTCCGTTTTTCTCGGGCACCGAACTTGATGATGAAGCACGGCAGAAGGCCGAGGCTCGTGTCGGACGTCGCGCCGCGCATGTTGAGCGAATCCTTGCAGACGGTCGTACCTTTCTTCTCGGTGACACGTATACCGTTGCGGATGCCTATGCATTCGTGGTGCTCAATTGGGCTGGTTTTGTCGGGGTGAGCCTTGATGCGCATCCAAAAACCCAAGCTTATGTGGCACGTATCGCCGCGCGCCCCGCCTCGATCAAAGCAATGGTCGCAGAAGGACTCATCGAACAGGGCCAAGTGGCATGAAGGAGTTTGCCGCAGTAACCGGCGTGCTGGAGACCTATTTCGATGGTCTCTATCACGCCGACATTGAAAAGCTGGGAATAGCGTTTCACCCAAAGGCCATCTACGCAACGGCGGACGAAACGCCGCTGCTCTATCGCACGATGGATGAATATTTCCCAGTGGTAGCGAAGCGCGTATCCCCAGCATCGCGCGATGAACCCCGGCGTGACGTGATCGAGTCCATAGAGTTCGCGGGCGAGAATACCGCCTTTGCTCGCGTACGATGTTCCATCGGCACAAAGGATTTCATCGACTTTCTAACCCTTGTGCGAACCGATGGCATGTGGCGGATCATGGCCAAGATTTTCCAAATCACTGAACGCGAGATCTGAAAGGAACCGATATGCCCTATGTAAACATCAAAGTGACCCGAGAGGGCGTCACCGCTGATCAGAAGGCCGAATTGATCAGCGGGGTTACCGACTTGCTGGTCCGGGTTCTTGACAAGTCTCCGGCGACAACTTTCGTCGTCATTGACGAAGTTGAGCTTGAGGATTGGGGGGTGAGCTATGCGGGAGTTTGGGTGATGGCGTGATTTGAAGGGCGGCGTATTGTGGCGGTGTAAAAGCCAGCCAGAACCTCACAAGGAGCAATACGCCATGAAGAACGATACAGACATTCTGCCATTTCGCCAATCGGATTCGATCACAGATCCATTGACCGAGCTTGCGCGGGAAGGGGCGCGGCGCATGCTGGCGGAGGCATTGAAAGCCGAAGCTGATGCTTTTGTCGCCAGTTTCGCCGATGACCGACTGGAGGATGGCCGCCAACGGATTGTGCGGCATGGATTTGGACCAGAACGTCAGATCCAGACGGGGATTGGCGCACTGGATGTGCAGCGACCGAAGGTGCGCGACCGGAAGGCGACCCCTGATGCAGCCTCAAAAGTCCGCTTCACGTCGAACATATTGCCCAAATGGGCGCGCCGCTCGGTCAGTCTGGATGCGCTTTTGCCGGTGCTTTACCTGAAAGGTATCTCAACCGGCGATTTCCAGGAGGCGCTGTCAGCCATTTTAGGGGCTGATGCACCCAACCTGTCGCCCAGCGTACTGGCCCGCCTGACAGCGGGTTGGCAGACAGATTATGACAGCTGGGCGCAGCGAGATCTATCGGCTCGTCACTACGTCTACATCTGGGCGGATGGTGTCTATCTTCAGGCGCGGATGGAAGAAAATGCCGAGTGTATGTTGGTGATCATTGGCGCGACACCGGAGGGTAAGAAGGAACTGCTCGGCTTTCAGGTCGGCCTTCGAGAGAGCACGCAGAGCTGGCACGAGTTGCTGACTGACATCAAGAAGCGCGGACTGTCCGTCGCGCCCGAGATCGCGGTTGGCGATGGGGCCATGGGCTTCTGGAACGCGCTGGATAAGGCGTTTCCAAGCACAAAACACCAGAGATGCTGGGTACATAAGGTGAAAAATGTGCTGAACTATTTTCCCAAGCAAATGGGACCCGGCGTGAAGTCGGATCTGGACAACATTCAGCACGCCGACACCCGTGCTGCCGCAATATTTGCCTTGGATACTTTCAAAGACAAATATGGCGTGAAATACGAAAAAGGTGTGGCCTGTCTGATCAAGGACAAGGACGCGATGCTGGCATTCTTCGACTTCCCGGCCGAGCATTGGGGCCATCTGCGCACCTCGAATCCCATCGAGAGCGTCTTCGCAACGGTGCGGCATAGAACGGTGCGCACCAAAGGCGCACTCTCGCAAAAGACCGCAAAACTGATGGTCTTCACCCTCATCCAGTCCGCATCGAAAACATGGCTGCGCCTCAAAGGCAGAAATCAGTTGCCAAAAGTCATCGAAGGAATCAAATTCAACGACGGCGTCGAAGTGAAGAATGACGCCAAAAACCGCGCCGCCTGATGACGCGCGTCACCCAAATTCAAGCATAGCTCTTGGGGGGTTGGTGGCCTGCCGGTCGAACAGTACAGACGCAAAGCGGCGAGCTGACCCAAATGCCCCTTCACACCCCTATCTGTGATCTGTTCGGCATCGAACATCCTGTTCTTCTGGCACCGATGGCGGGTGTCAGCGGCGGCGCACTTGCCGCCGCAGTCAGCCGCGCTGGCGGTTTGGGTCTGATCGGTGGTGGCTACGGTGACGCCGATTGGCTCGCCCGCGAGTTCGACGCTGCGGGCGATACGCGGATTGGGGTGGGTTTTATCACGTGGTCTCTGGCGCGTCAGCCGCAGCTGCTCGATCTTGTCCTCGACCGTGCGCCCGCCGCGCTGATGCTCTCATTTGGTGATTTTCAACCGTTTCTTTCCAAAATCTGGGACGCGGAGACCAAACTAGTCGTTCAAGTCCAGACACTGGGGCAAGCGCGCGAAGCTGTGGACACTGGCGTCGATGCCATCGTGGCGCAGGGCACCGAGGCGGGCGGACACGGCGGTACCAGAGCCACATTGCCTTTCGTTCCGGCGGTGGTCGATATCGCAAAGGACATACCGGTCATAGCGGCAGGCGGCATTGCTGATGGCCGTGGTTTAGCTGCAGCTCTGGCCCTTGGGGCCTCGGGTGTGTTGTGTGGAACAGGCTTCTTCGCCAGCGACGAATCCCTCGCCAGCGACAATGCAAAACAAGCAATCCTTCATGGCAGCGGCGATAACACCGAGCGCAGTTCCGTCTTCGACATCGCACGCGGACTTGATTGGCCATCCGACTGGAATTTACGCACGATGCGAAATGACTTCACCCATCAATGGAGCGAGAACATTGGCGGCCTCAAGCAAAACCTTGCTGAGGAGCAAGCCCGTTTTGAAGCCGCTCGGAATGTGGATGACACAGGCATCGCCCCGGTGATTGTTGGAGAAGCCGCTGATCTCGTTCGAGCAATCGAACCCGCTCAAGACGCGCTGCGCCGAATGATTGCGCAGGCTGAAGTGCACTTGCGGCGCATAAGCAGACTTGTTGAGCCAAACAGCAAAGGATAGCGACGATGAAGAAAATCAAAGGCAGATGCCTGTGTGGAGCCATCTCCTACGAGGTAGCTAACGCGTTTGAAAAACTGTTTCTGTGCAGCTGTGAGCAGTGCCGTCAGATCACCGGGTCGGCGTTCGCATCTAACCTGTTCGTGAGCATCGACGGGTTTGAGTGGCTCGGAGGCGCCGACGATATTGCCAATTACCAGGTGCCGGGGCGGGATATCTCCAAGTCGTTCTGCAGAGTCTGTGGGTCCGGCGTTCCCTGGGCCAGTGGTGACGGAACAAAGATGATCGTTCCGGCCGGATCTCTGAGCGAGCAGGCTAACGTGGCCGAGCGGATCAGAATATTCACTTCGGAGCAGCCGTCATGGGCGTCGGGCCTGGAGCAAGTCTCCACACACGCGGCGTTCCCAGACTGACTGAGATCAAAACCAATGGGTCTAAATCCCTGACGACGGACAACAGCACAATAATCAGATTGGAGAAATCATGATAACCTGTCACGTGACCTACAAGATTGACCCTGCCAAAATCGAAAACTTTGAGGCTTATGCAAAAGCATGGATACCTCTTGTAGAGCGATTTGGTGGCACACATCATGGATACTTCCTGCCACACGAAGGGCCGAATGACCTGGCCTATGCGGCATTTTCATTCCCGTCTCTGGCTGCTTACGAAACCTATCGGACAGAAAGCGCAGCCGATTCAGACTGTAATGCGGCATAGGATTTTGCCGTAAGAACCAACTGCATCCTGCGGTACGATAGACATTTTCTCCGACCTGTTCTGGACGGTGATATATCAGGTATTCTTGATCAGCAGGCTTAGCGAGACTTCTACTGACCCGCGTCATAGGAAATGCAGAGCGCCGGGCGAAATCTGGGCCCCGAACCAGCGGCGACCGGCAGAAAAGCAGATACGTCTTCGACACTGAGCACCGCAGGCGGCTTCCCGCCCTCAGTGCTTTTCGCTATAGGAGCGATGCGCCGCAATTAGCTGCCATTGGTGCAGGTGCAGCGAATTCACCCTTTGTCCGCCTAGCTGACTATGGCTTTAGAGTGGTTGAATGTCTACTCTTCGGTTTTCCAGTGCATACCCATCAAAAGCGTGTTGCCTTCTCTGCATGACCCAAAGGACGCCATAGGGGTAACAAAGGAGACCCCAATGGCACTTGAGAAACAGTTCAAACTAGAAGCGGCAGAGAAGCCGAAAGCGATCCAGCCATTTGCCCAACGTCGTCAGAAGTTCATCGCTGCTGTCGATAAGCAGTTGGCCGGTGTGCCCGACGATGGCACCAGCACGATCACCAGCACATGGGCTTGGAAATCCGATGATGGGGTTTGGTTCATCTCGCCCCGCTATGGGAGAACACCGCTTGAGCTGTCCCCGGGCCTGAATGCGATCAAATGTGTGGATATGGCCGACATCGCCAAGAACCTCCAAAAGCTGAAGGCGCTGACAGATGAGGGCAAGCTGGATGATGTGCTGATGGAAGCCGCCACCACCATCCGCAGCCGCTTTGGTAAATGAGACAAATGGAAGGGCTGGGAACCAGTTTGGCCAAAGGCCGAACCCCATACTCAGCCCGCCCAAACCAACCAACCATAATATTCTAAGGCACTTGCGAAGCACTTCACGAAGTGAAGCCATATGCCAATCTTTGGTCAATTTCTTGATCCCTTCGTGATCAAGAACTGCGTTGGTATCTGATTGGGATATTTAAGTGTTTTGGATTTTGGACATACTTCTCCTATCCGAAAAGGAGGAGCATGTGAGACCCTGGGGTCTGACAAACCATCTACACACGATTGCTTTAATAGCTCGGCTGGCGGTTATCCTGTCTCAGCCTACGTGCTGCTTACACAGCGGACCGATGTACTAGCGCCCTGTAGATGGCAATTCGGCTAGCTCGGCGACGGCACTCCCCCGTCTCGTGATGACAATTCATTTGCTCTGTCTCTCTCATGGGGGCTTTCATCTTTCCCCCGGCTTTCGCTGTCCCCTGACCCTACTATTCGATGACGTCATGTCTGCTGACCTACTGATTTCGGTTCGGCACCATCCGGCGGAGATTGCCTTCTGATTGCATGACGCTTCGGGCTGTCTATGTGGTTTTCTGTATCGCGTTCCTGATACGAAGAGAGCTTCGAGCTGTGTTTAATATGGCTGTGTGTGTCGGTGGGTATCGATGTATGTTTCTGTGTGTGTGTGGTTATTTATGGGCTGACGGTTGGGACTTTTTGGGGGTCTGGCGGATTTGGGAGAATGTCCCACAGAAACTGTGTTTAGGGGCAGATTATCCCCCGAGGTCGGTAGCGAGCTCTAGTGATCATGGCGAATGGAAAAAAATAGTAAAAGTGCCGTATGGGTGTGAGCGCGTGGAATTTACTATTTTTGTGTTCTGGCGCAAGGTTAGGCTCATTGGATGATCCATAGCAGCCCTTCGTACTTTCAATAGATCTGGAAACCGCATGACCATCAAGCCTCAGTTTCGTCCAGATCAGTTTGGTCGTCGCAACAGTCCCAAGACCAAGTACCCTCGATATCTGATCATTGGCTTTGACACTGAATATCAGCGTGAAGTCATCACAAATGCCGAGGGCAAGATTGAGCTGAGGAACCAAGTTCTCTCATACCAGTACAGCTGCCGTATCATCTCACAAGAGAATGCAGATTTTGAGCCGCATTGGTCGGGTATCGTTCTGCCGGAAGGAACGGATGATGACGACCGCCTGACGCTAGCAGAGTTTGTCGAGGATGCTCTGACAGCCGGGTTTAAGGCGCTTCCAGATCAGAAGATGCCTGTCGATATCTATTTGGTGGCCCACTTCACCCGCGCGGATGTGCCGGGGTTCAGCGACTTTAAGGACGAAGCCAGCCGGTCGGCAATGAACCTCGAGAATATTCGGGGCCTCTTCATGAATGTTGAAAAAGACATCACGGTCAATCTGAGCCGCGGTAAGGGGCTCAAACCTATTCGGCTTGGCGTGAAGATCAGGGACACGATTGCCCTGGCCCCAGCAGGAGCCAAGAGCCTTGCTAGGTTGGGTGATATTCTTGGGTTCGAGAAACTGAAGCTGTCCGACGACCCTGATGAAGAGCTGCGCCTCAAGCAGAACATGGCAGAAGTGTTGGCGACGGATTGGGACCTGTTTCGTGAATACGCCATCCGTGATGCCGAGATCTGCGATCAGTACACCACCAGAATCATCCGTATGTATTTTGAGAGAACAGGCAGGTTCAAGCTGCCTGTGACATTGACCTCCATCGGCGTCGACCTGAT
Source organism: Pseudophaeobacter sp. TrK17 (assembly GCF_042192375.1). NCBI lineage: Bacteria > Pseudomonadati > Pseudomonadota > Alphaproteobacteria > Rhodobacterales > Roseobacteraceae > Pseudophaeobacter > Pseudophaeobacter sp. TrK17. The sequence goes on along the minus strand of NZ_CP071700.1, from coordinate 3,672,621 downwards.
CCAAGAGTTCTGGGAATCCCAAGGTCTTGGTCCTCTGGCAGTCGTGGCCAAGGAAAAAGTGGTCGATAAATACTGGAGCAAGAAAAAGGAACGCTTCCAGACCCGCAAGAGGATCGTTTCCACCAAAAGGATGCACTGGAACGAGGACTTCTTCACCGAGTGCTATCATGGCGGGCGCAATGAACAGTTTTGGTTTGGTCCAGCACCCGAAGGGGTTTGGTATGACTATGATCTGTCCAGTGCCTATCCATCCGGCATGGCGATCATTGGCCACCCTCATTGGGATACGATCAGGGCCATCAAAAGCACTGAGGAGCTTCTGACCCGTTTTGAGCCTGATGATCTGGCCTACGCCAATGTAGATTTTGAGTTCCCTGATGACGTCCGATATCCCGTTCTGCCAGTGCGGACGGAGAATGGGCTGCTGTTTCCGAGGAAAGGCAACAGCACCACCCATATCAGTGAGATCCTTCTGGCCAAGCGGCTTGGGTGTAAAATCCGTTTGGTCGAAGGGCGGCAGATCGATTCCGATAGGATCATCAGCAGGACAGAAGAGTATTCCCCGGCCAAACGCCCCTTCTCTGGCTTTGCCCGCAACTGCATTGCGGAACGCTCCAAATATCCCAAGAAGTCTTTGGACAATCTGTTTTGGAAGGAGCTCGTCAACTCGACCTATGGCAAAACTGCCCAAGGGCTGAGGGAGCGTCGGATATATGATTTGCGGGACGCTGAGACAAAACCTCTTCAGCCCAGCAAGATTACCAACCCAGTCTATGCCGCCTTCATTACGGCCTTTTGTCGGGGTGTGCTTGGCGAGATCATGAATGCGCTTCCCCCTGAGGTGCAGATCTTCAGCGTGACGACGGATGGCTTTCTGACGACAGCAACAGACGAACAGATGCAAGCAGCTGCTTTTGGCCCCTTGGGGCGAAGGTATCTGGATTCCCGGCGCAGGCTTGCAGGTGAGTGGGGTATCTACGAGATCAAACATGTCATCCGCCAGCCTGTGGGGTGGCGAACCCGTGGGCAGGCCACGTTGCAGCCCTCCCAGTCTGCAGATTGGGAGGGAACAGGCATGACGCCCAAAGAGGACGAGAAGGTCGTTCTGGCCAAAGGCGGGATCAAGCTGGATGCGATGCTTTCCAAGAAGGAACAGAACGATGAAATCCTTCGTCTGTTCTTTGACCGCAAGCCGACGGACACAATGGTCGTCAAACTCGGGGCGGGCATTCGCGAGATGTACGAGCAGGGAATGGACTTCGTTGACAAGACGATGAGCAAACGGTTGTCGATGGAGTTTGACTGGAAGCGGCGACCTCATAGTGCTGGCGACGTGAAGGTGCCAAGCTCAGGCAAGCAATCCTATGACCACCTCGCCTTCTCAACTCAAGCATGGGACAGCGTCGATCAGTTCAACACCGTGCGGGCGATTTGGTCAGACTACAACAAGCAAGCTCCCCATTGCCTGAAAACCTTTGAGGTGTATAGGGCGGTTGCAAATTAGGCCACGGTAGCGCCGGTATTTTGCCGGGGCGGGCGGCGCAAAAGTCGTCCACTTTTGCTCTCACTGTCTTTGCAGGGAGGGCCGGAGGATTTTCACCGTGGAAGTATATTTAGCCGTGCGCCGCGCGCATTTCGATGAGGGGCGCAGCAAACGTTCGATCGCCCGTGATTTTGGCCTTGCCCGTGGAACGGTCGACAAGATGTGCGCGTATTCGTCTCCCCCTGGTTACCGCCGGAGCCAGAAAGTTCGGCGCCCGAAGTTGGAAGCCTTCACCGATACAATTGACCAATGGCTTCTGGAGGATCAGAACCGTCCGAAGAAGCAACGCCATACGGCGAAGCGGATCTTTGAACGGCTCCGTGAGGAAGAAGGCTTTACCGGCGGTTATACGACCGTGAAGGACTATGTTCGGGGGCATCGTCAAAAAGCGCGGGAGATGTTCATTCCACTCGCCCATCCTCCGGGTCACGGGCAGGCCGATTTCGGTGAGGCCGTTGTCATCCTGGGGGGCGTGGAACAGAAGATCCACTTTTTTGCCTTTGACCTGCCCTACAGCGATGCATGCTATGTGCGGGCCTATCATGCGGCGACAACAGAAGCCTGGATGGACGGGCATGTTCACGCCTTTGAGTTCTTCGGGCGCGTGCCGCTCTCGGTGGTCTATGACAATGACAGCTGCCTTGTTGCGAAGATCGAAGCCGGAGGGCGGCGTCGGCGGACGCAGATGTTCACGGAGATGTTGTCACACTACCTTTTTGATGATCGCTACGGCCGCCCGGGCAAGGGGAACGATAAAGGCAATGTCGAAGGTCTGGTGGGCTGGTCCCGGCGCAACCTGATGGTGCCGCTGCCGGAATTCCCTGATCTGGACAGCTTCAATGTCTGGCTCGAAGAACAATGTCTGACACGGCAGTCGGCTGTCTTGCATGGGCACCGGGAGACGATCGGGGAACGGCTGAAGCGGGATCTGGCTGCCATGTCGCCACTCCCTGCAATGCCTTACCAAGCCTGCCACAAGGCAACGGGCCGGGTCAGCTCCCAATCTCTGGTGCGCTACAAATCCAATGATTACTCGGTTCCCAGCACCTATGGCTTACGGGAGGTGACGATCCGTGCGTTTGTGGATGTGGTCGAAATCGGCTGTGGTGGTGGGGTCATCGCCCGTCACGCCCGCTGCTACGAGCGCGAACAAATGATCTTCGACCCTGTGCATTACTTTGCCCTTCTGGAGACGAAGCCCGGGGCCTTGGACCAAGCCGCCCCTTTGGTCGATTGGGAGATGCCCGACGAGCTGCAAACCCTGCGTCGCCTAATGGAAGCGAGACATGCCCGCCAAGGGCGCCGAGAGTTCATTCAGGTGCTTCGGCTCCTGGAAAGCTTTGATCTGCCGACTTTGTGCGCGGCGGTGCGGGTGGCGTTGCAAAAGCGGGCGATCGCCTTTGATGCGATCAAGCATCTGGTCCTGTGCCAAGTGGAGCGCCGCCCCGCTCGGCTCGATCTGTCCCTCTACCCCTATCTTCCCCGGACTGCGGTTCAGACGACAAAAGCCGCGAGTTACATGGCGCTCCTGTCGGAGGGAGCCGCATGACGGAAGTCCCGGACCTTCTGCTGGCCCATCACCTCAAGAAGCTCAAACTGCCCACCGTATTGCGCGAATACGAGAAGCAGGCGCGACAGTGCGCCGCCGAGGGGAAGGATCACATCCAGTTCCTCCACAGATTGATCGAATTGGAACTCATCGATCGGGAGCGGCGTATGGTGGAGCGACGGGTCAAGGCGGCGAAGTTCCCGGCGCCCAAAAGTCTGGACAGTTTCGACTTCCAGGCAATCCCCGCCCTGAACAAAGCCAGGGTGTTGGACCTCGCCCGTTGCGGATGGATCGAGCGGCGCGAGAACGTGATCGCTCTGGGGCCAAGTGGCACGGGCAAAACGCATGTCGCTCTTGGCCTTGGACTGGCCGCTTGTCAGAAAGGGATACCGGTTCGCTTCACCACCGCGGCGGCTCTTGTCCATGAGCTGATTGAGGCCAGTGACGAGAAACGGCTCCTGCGCCTGCAAAAGCAGATGCTGGCACCCAAGCTGCTGATCATTGATGAATTAGGCTTCGTGCCATTGAGCAAAACCGGCGCAGAACTCCTCTTCGAACTGATCTCGCAGAGATACGAACGCGCCTCGACATTGATCACCAGCAACCTCCCCTTCGAGGAATGGACTGAAACGCTCGGATCAGAACGTCTCACCGGCGCACTTCTTGATCGGCTCACCCATCATGTCTCCATTCTCGAGATGAACGGTGAAAGCTACCGCCTCGCACAGAGCCGAAAAACAACCCAGAACAACTGATCAGGAATTGCCCCTCACGGGGCAATGCGCCCGGGAACCCGCTTGCTATGTGAGGAGCCGCAGGTCCCCGGGCGCCTCTAAAATCAAACAAACGGCTCAATCCAAACTGGCCTACTTTTACGCCGCCCTAATGGACCAATTTTGCGCCGCCCTTGACAATCAGCCAATGGGTCGTCCAGTTGGTACTGTGCTTTTCCGAAATAGTATGTGCCGTTGATCATCACCAGATCTGGTAGTGAGGTGCCGCCAGGATAGTACATTACAAGCATATCGTGACCATCGGCGTTCGTCAGTTTGACAGATGTTGGAATGCATGCCTGCGTTATCAACAATGCTGCTGTGGCGGCAGTGAGTTTGAAAAACCGTTTCATCTTATAAGAGCCTTTTGGGTTGGAAATATTGAGTTTTTGCAAGCGTCTAAAAGTTTGAAAATCGAACCTGAAAGTAGAACTGATTGTTCGTCTCGGAGATCGTCAGGGCAATCGGTGTGGCTGTGCCGCTGGTGTTTTGAACCGTGGCGCTGCACTCCCGCTGGCCAAGCGCCTCGGAGTATTTGACCTCTTTGATGTCCGTAATCTTGACCACCTCGGCATTGGCAAAGTTGATCGGTATGTTGGGGTAAAGATCTTCGATCATGCTCATGGATGCTCGGCTGTCGCACTTCGGCAGACCCGACATCGTGTAGCCGCTTCCGGGCCATGCCACCGAAATGAATCCACCCAGCACCAGCATGCCAATCCACGCAAACAGCGGCCCACTGCCCAAGCCTGTTCGCTTTGAGCGCAAGAAAATGTAGGCGGGAACAAGCAGCAGAATCCAAACCAACAGGCCGTCTGCCGCATCCTTGCGGCCACTTCGCTCCACCGCGTTCTGGTCGAACAGAGCGCAGATCGTGTTGGCAAAGAAGAACAGCAGGAACGAAAGCCCAGGCATGCCACCTGTGTTGAACGTGTCCGTGCCGGTCCTCATCAAAATGGCTTCGACAAATGACATCACCAGCGGAACCAGGATCAGCATGTACAGCCAGTGGTTCTGTATCTCGCCTGTCGGCACCAGCGGCGGTTCGCTTGCTTCCCTCATCCCAGGAACCTCTGCGATCCTCTTCCAGTCGTCGGCATAACTCTTGGTCCAGACGAGTGTCTTTTCGGTCAGCTCACCGTTTTCATAGCGTGCCTTCAGGTCAGAGAAAGTGACCGGCCCCAGACGTTCGCCGCCTATGATATAAAACCATTCTGTATTCGCTTCAGTCACGGGGGTAATCCCCCCATTTTTAATTGGGTCCAGCCGTAGAATTCACGCAGCCGTTTTCAGTTTCATGGCGGGTGTCATGCCGCCGATGCCCATGTTGGGTCGCTCGTTGTTGTAAGTCCAGAGCCATTGTGTTGCCTGGTCCTGTGCCTCCTCGATGGTTTCGAAGATGTATTGCCCCAGCCATTCGCCACGAACGGTGCGGTTGTAGCGCTCGATATAGGCATTCTGTTGGGGCTTACCGGGCTGGATATATTCGAGCCGCACATTGCGTTTCTCAGCCCATTCCATGAGCTTCCCGCTGACGTATTCTGGGCCGTTGTCCACACGAATAGCTTGGGGCTTTCCGCGCCACTCAATGATCTGGTTCAGCGCACGCACGACACGTTCAGCAGGCAGCGAGAAGTCGACCTCAATAGCCAGTCCTTCGCGATTGAAGTCATCCAAGACGTTTAATGCCCTGATCGACCGGCCATCCGCCAGCTGATCCGCCATGAAGTCCATGGACCAAGTTTCATTTGGTCTTTCAGGCACAGCCAGTGGTTCCGGCTTGTCCCGCTTCAAGCGTTTCTTCGGCTTGATACGCAGGTTCAACGCCAGCTCACAGTAGACCCGGTAGACACGTTTATGGTTCCAGCCATAGCCCTGCACGTTGCGCAGATACAAAAAGCACAGGCCGAAGCCCCAGGTCCGCTTGTTAGCCGTCAAGCGTTCAAGCCAATCTGCGATCTCTTCGTTGTCATCGCTCAGCACAGGGCTGTATCTATAGCAGGTCTCGCTGATCTCGAACGCACGGCAGGCCAGAGCTATGCTGACCCCATATTGCGCAACTGCATTCATGGCCATCTCTCGCCGATGAGACGGCCTTAACGCTTTTTTCCAAGCGCTTCTTTCAGCAGGTCGTTTTGCATGCTCATCTCGGCATACATGCGCTTCAGACGACGGTTCTCTTCCGCCATATCCTTCATCTCGGAAATCAAGGACGCGTCCATGCCGCCAAACTTGGCCCGCCATTTGTAAAAACTCGCGCTGCTCATTCCGTGCTCGCGGCAAAGCTCAGAGACCGGCACACCGCCCTCCGCCTGCTTCAACACTGCCATGATTTGCGCGTCGCTAAATCGTCCATTCTTCATCATAAATCTCCTCAGATATCTTGCCGAGAAAATTCTACTTTGGAACACCACTATTTTTAGGGGGGATTACCGTTCGACAAAGATATTGTCGAGGAACCGGCCTTTGCCGTCCATTGAGATGCGGATGCCGGATCGACGCAGGCGGTCGGTCCAAGCAAATGACGTGAACTGGCTGCCCTGATCCGTATTCATGATCTCGGGTGGGCCGAACTTGTGGATCGCTTCATTCAAGGCATCAACACAGAACTCGGCTTCCAGCGTGTTTGAGATACGCCACGCCAGCACCTTGCGCGTGTGCCAGTCCATGATGGCGACCAAATATAAAAACCCACGCCGCATCGGCAGGTAGGTGATGTCGGCGCAGCAAACTTGGTTGGGCCGATCCACGCGCAAGCCGCGCAACAGATAAGGGTAAATCTTGTGACCCTTCGCTGCCTTGCTGGTGTTGGGCTTCTGATAGATCGGCATGAGGCCCATCAGCCGCATCAGGCGTCTGATCCGCTTCTTATTGACGAGGTGGTCGTCATTGCGTAGGTGCCATGTCATCTGACGCACGCCGTAAAACGGCGTTTCCAGGAACTGCTTGTCGATCAGGCGCATCAGATCGAGGTTCATCTCACTTTCGCCCTTCGGCTCATAGTAGAACGAAGACCGCGAGATCGACAGCAGCGAACATTGCTTGCTGACTGACAGACCTTTTAGGTTCGGCTCAATCATCTTGCGCCTCACTTGCCGGTCCAAGGTTTGAGCTTTCTGGCCAAAAATCGTTGGCGACGGCCAACTCCCCAATCTTGGCGTGCAGGTCTTTGACCTGCTCCTCATCGATTTCCGGTGCCTTCCGTCCGCCACGCTCAAATACGCCCGATGCGCCTTCAAGTAATGCGCGCTTCCACTGATGGATCATCGTTGGGTGCACGCCAAACCGACTGGCCAAATCGCTGACCGTCTCTTCGCCTTTCAACGCCTCCAACGCCACCTTGGCTTTGAATTCTGGATGATGTTGCTTCCGTTTCGACATTCCTGATCTCCTTCGTGTTGAAGATCAGCAGACAACAAATAGCAGCTTACGTCAGTGTCCGAATTTCGGGGGGGTAGCTCAGGACCTGTTGGGCCCGCGAGACCGCACGACAACTTCGCGTGCTTTGCCTGCGTCGCGTAAAGACCATTCAACGCGGTTTGAAGCCGTGGAATGGCAAAGCGATGGACCGGTGCCGAAGGCGGCCTTTCAGGCCTTTTTGCATCAGCTCGCGCCGTCGCTACTGCGCGCCAAAGGTTTTCTATCTTTCACCGAAAAAACCGGACGAACCAGCTTGCTGCAACTCGCCGGTCTAGGCGTCTGATAGTAACCGTCCAAGCCGCTCGATGCCGGTCCGGATTTCCGCCTCATCCAGCGCTGAAAAGCTCAGCCTCAGTGTGTTGCAGCCTGCGCCATCGGCAAAGAAGGCCTGCCCCGGAACAAAGGCAATATTTTCCTGATCCAGAGCGCGAACCAGCACTTCGGCGGTGTCCACATGTTGGGGCAGCGTGAGCCAGACAAACATGCCGCCTTGGGGGCGGGTCCAAGTCACCCCTTCGGGCATATAGGTCTGCAGGGCGGAAAGCATTGCATCACGACGTGCACCATAGGCCTGTCTTAGCCCGGCGACATGGGCGTCAAAGCAGGCCTCCGCCACCTGATGTACCGCCATCTGGTTCAGCGTTGGAGAATGCAGGTCTGCCGCTTGTTTCATCAAAACCAGCTGCGCGATGACCGGCTTGCTGGCCACCACCCAGCCCAGACGCAGGCCAGGCGACAGGGTTTTGGAGAAAGACCCGCAATAGACCGTCCGACACTGCTCAAGGCTGCCCTTCTGTGCAATCTCCAGCGCCAAAACGGGCGGGATTGCCTCCCCTTCATAGCGCAGGGCATGATAGGCGCCATCTTCGATCACCGCGCAGCCCAGCTCTTCGGTCAGGTCCAGCAAAGCCTTCCGCCCCGACAGCGATAGAGTCTCGCCGGTGGGATTGGCAAAATCCGGCGACAGATAGGCAAACTTCACCCGGCTGTTGGCCTCAGCTGCGGCATCGCGGTAGCTGGCTGGGGATCGGTTGCCGCCCGGGTTGAGCTGATCGTAGCGCGGCTCGTAAGCGTTAAAAGCCGCTAAGGCACCAAGGTAGGTCGGCCAGCCCACAAGCGCAGTATCATTGGGAGAGAGGAATAGTTTTCCCAGGTAATCCAGAGCCTGCTGCGAGCCAGAGGTGATCAGGATATTATCCGTGTCACAGGGCACACCCATGCGTGCCATTTCCCGTTGGATCCACTGGCGCAGCGGCAGGTAGCCCTCGCTGACCGAGTACTGCAGCGCCTGGGCCTGATACTCCGGTTCCAGTGCCGCCTGAAAGGCTGCGGAAAACGCTGCCGCGGGGAACAGATCCGGGTCAGGGATACCGCCGGCAAAGGACAGCAGCCCAGGCCGGTTCAACAGTTTCAGCAGTTCGCGAATTTCGGAAGCCTCCATACGGTGCGTGCGGGTGGCAAAGAGCTGTTTCAGCAACATGGCGACTTCCTTTTGGGTCCAACTTGTGGCGAGAGTAGGAAAGTTTCAAAACTAGTCAATAATGCTGACCTAATATTTCAAAAGATGTGACCATGCTTGGCAAATCCTGCGTGCTGTTTGTTGCCTTGCACTAGGTGCGGTCATATGTTTTTACCAATTACAGCGGCCAGTCGCTCTTAAACTGGTCCTGACTGCACCAGCCCCGTCCGACCCCGTTCACGTCCCGCCCAAGTTCAACCCGAGACCCCCATGCCGTTTCAAAAAGTCCAACCCGAGAAACTTTCAGCCTCTGTGGTGCGCCAGATCGAACAGCTGATCCTGCGGGGCATCCTGTCGCCGGGAGAACGTCTGCCTTCGGAGCGGGAACTGGCCGAACGTCTGGGCGTTTCACGGCCTTCGTTGCGTGATGCCATTGCCGAGCTGCAGGAGGTTGGGCTGCTGGAGGCCAAGGCCGGATCGGGGGTCTTTGTGGCTGATGTGCTGGGCTCTGCCTTCTCGCCTGCGCTCATCCGGCTGTTTGCCCGCCATGATGAGGCGGTGTTTGATTACCTGAGCTTCCGCCGGGACATGGAAGGGCTGGCAGCCGAGCGCGCCGCCAAATTTGGCTCGGATGCGGATCTGAAGCTGATCCAGACCATATTCGACAAAATGGTTGCGGCCGGTGATCCGTCGCTGTCGGATGCTGCCGCCAGTCTGGACGCCCAGTTCCATTCCGCCATCATGGATGCCAGCCACAATGTGGTGATGCTGCATATGATGCGGTCGATGTTTGACCTGCTGCACGAAGGCGTGTTCTACAACCGCCGCATCATGTTCAGCCGCCACACCACCTTTGAGGTGCTTCTGGCCCAGCACAGCGCCATCAATGCCGCCCTCCAGGCCCGAGATCCCGTCGCCGCGCGTACGGCCGTCGAGGCCCATCTGGACTATGTGAAACAGTCACTGATCGACCACCAGCGCAGCCTCCGCAATGCCGAGATCGCCCAGCAGAGGCTCGAGCATGAAAGCGGGAAGGGATAGCAGCCCGCCGCCCTTTACAGTCTCCCAGGCATTGGGCAGATCTCCTGTCGCGCCCAATGCTCAGAACTGCACCCGCAGCCTGCGCCCTGTTTTGACTGTCATCTGTCCTGCGCTATCCTTGCTTAGGTTGCCAATGGCACCTTAGTTTTTAACGACTTCCATCACGGCGAAGGAATTTGTCTGCAGGATGCCCGGCAGCTTGTTGATGCTGTCCCCCAGAACCTCCCGAAAGTGCCGCATATCTTTGGTACGCACCGTCAAAAGATAATCAAAGGCGCCCGCCAGCATGAGGCACCGTTCGACCTCGGGGATGGCACGAACCGCCTTGTTGAAGGCATCAAGCGAGTTGTCTCCCCCCGTTGCCGTCAGCGAAACTTGCACCACGGTGAGGTGGCTGAGACCCATTTTGTCCAAATCCAACGTCGCGCGATACCCGGTGATATAGCCGGACCTTTCCAACCGTTTGACCCGCTCTGAGCAGGGGGTGTTGGTCAGGTTTACCCGTTGAGCAAGGTCAACAATAGAAAGCCGTCCATCCGATTCGAGCTCTTGTAGAATTTTGATATCTATGTTGTCGATTTCTCTACTCATTAGTGTTTTTCCCTAGAAAATTGCCACAGCATAGGCTTTTTCTCAGCTTTTACCCTGCTTTCATCACCATTATCTAGTGATAATCACTTATCCTTAAAATTGTTATTACCGTTTTTCACTCCGCTGAAAACGGTGGTGGCATAAAAAAACCAACACGGAGCCTGACCAATGACCGTTAAAATAGTAGTTGGACTGGATGGCACAGAAACCGGTGAACGCGCTCTAACCTTTGCTCGGGACATTGCGTCCCGTCTCGAAAACAGCGCGTTGATCGTTGCCTATGTTATCGAATGGTCCCCTTTCACTTTCCAGACCGCGGAAGAGAACGAAAAACGTCACAAAAGGCGTGAAGAAGAGATCAAGATCGCGACAACACGGGTGGTGACACCCGCCGTCGAAAAACTGAACGACGCTGGGATTCAGGCGCAAGGGCTGGTCCAGCATGGCGATGTTGCCGAGACTCTGAACCGGATCGCCACCGAACATGGTGCCTCCCAGATCATTGTCGGCCGCGTGTCCAATGATGGGTTCACAAAGCGTATTTTTGGTAGTTCGACACAGAACTTGGTCATGCACGCAGACGTGCCGGTTACGGTTGTTGGATAGAGGTCAGTCATGAAATCATTTAAAACACTTATGTCGGCGCTTATCGCCAGCAGTGCAGCACCTGCAGCCTTTGCCCAAGGCATTGACGAACAGGTAAATCAGGCCTTTGCCACAGTGACAGGCCCATTTGTCAGCTTCATTTTTGCCCCTGTTCCTGGGACCAGCTTTCCCTGGATCGTTATGTGGCTGGTTATTGCGGCCACGGTTTTCACCATCTACTTTGGCGCGGTTCAGTTCCGCTTTTTCAGCCATGCTATTGGATTGGTGAAAGGGGACTATTCCGATCCCAATGATGCCGGTGAAGTCAGTCATTTCCAGGCGCTTGCGACGGCTTTGTCTGGGACAGTGGGGCTTGGGAATATCGCAGGTGTGGCGGTCGCCGTCGGCATTGGCGGACCGGGGGCAACCTTCTGGATGATCCTCGCGGGTTTGTTGGGCATGGCGTCGAAATTCACCGAATGTACGCTGGGCGTAAAGTACCGCAATGAATACGACGATGGCACCGTCTCTGGTGGCCCGATGTACTACATCTCCAAAGGCTTTACTGAGCTTGGGTTGCCCGGCGGGAAAATCCTGGCCGTTCTGTTCTCGATCTTTTGTATCTTGGGCGCATTGGGCGGTGGCAACATGTTCCAAGCCAACCAGGCCCACGCCCAGATTTCCGGGATTGTTGGCGACTATCCCGGCTGGATCACGGGTCTCATTTTTGCGGGTGTTGTCTTTGCGGTGATCGTGGGCGGTATCAAATCCATCGCCAACGTGACCGAAAAAGTCGTCCCGTTGATGGGTATCCTGTATGTTGGTGCTGCGCTGATCATCCTGATCATGAACTATGACATGATCGGTTGGGCCTTTGGCCAGATCTTTGCAGGTGCCTTCACTGGTTTAGGCGTCGCTGGCGGCATGGTTGGGGCCCTGATCCAAGGCTTCAAACGGGCGGCATTTTCCAACGAAGCCGGGGTTGGCTCGGCGGCGATTGCCCATTCGGCCGTGAAGACAAAAGAACCGATTACCGAAGGTTTTGTGTCTTTGCTCGAACCGCTGATCGATACCGTTGTCATCTGTACAATGACCGCCTTGGTTATCGTGATTTCACAACAATTGATCATTGATGAGGCGACCGGCGTTTACATGCTCAACGAGGCGGGCTCGGCGATCGCCACGGTCGATGGGAACACAGGCGTTGCCCTGACATCTGCGGCCTTTGGATCGACGATCAGCTGGTTCCCCTTTGTACTGGCGCTCGCGGTGGTCCTCTTTGCCTTCTCCACCATGATTTCCTGGAGCTACTACGGTCTCAAGGCATGGACCTACCTCTTTGGAGAAGGAAAAGTGACCGAGCTGGTGTTCAAGGTCATCTTCTGCATCTTCATTGTGATCGGTGCCTCTGCCTCACTTGGTCCGGTCATCGATTTCTCTGATGCCGCGATCTTTGCGATGGCTGTTGTGAACATTCTGGCTCTGTATTTCCTGATGAAGCTCGTTCGGGTGGAGCTCAACAGCTACTCGGAACGGTTGGCGAAAGGGGAAATTAAGAAGTTCAATCACTAGGTACCAAATCCCCGATGCACCTTAGTGCGTCGGGGACTTTAACGCTGTGGGCTTGGCGGATAAGCCTTTCTGGCCTATTTTCCGACTTGGCTCAGCGCTTCGGGAAGCCAGGTGACCAGGTTCGGAAAGACCGCGAACAGGATCAATACTCCCACCTGGATCAGGAAGAATGGAATAACCCCCCGGTATACTTGTCCGATGCCGATCCCGTCGGGAAGAACGCCTTTCAGGTAGAACAAGGTGTAGCCAAAGGGCGGCGTGATATAGGCCATTTGCGCGGTGATCATGAATAGCACACCGAACCAGAGCGGATCAAAATCAAGCGTGGTGATGATCGGCAGGAACACTGGCACACAGAGCAAGATGATCCCGATTTCATCCAGGAACAGCCCCAAGAAGATCAGCACCAGAACCATCACGCCTAAGATAATCCAACGTGAGGCCTCAAAGCTTTCAACAAAGCCAAGGATCGAATCTGCGCCGCCTGTGGCCACAAAAACCGAAATAAATGCACGCGCACCAATGGTAATCCAGAGGATCATGGCCGTAACGCGCAGAGTTTCTGTCGCGGCGCCTGACAGCATGGTGAAGGACAGGCGGCGGGTGACCATCGCAGACATTGCCGCTCCTAACACGCCGACAGCGGCGGCTTCGGTTGGGGTCGCGATCCCTGTGTAAATAGACCCAAGAACCCCCAGAACCACGAAGGCAGGCAAGATGAGGCTTTTCAGTTTGGCCAGCTTTACGCCCAGCGGCAGATCATCCACCTGTTCTGGTTTTGGTGCGAGCGCCGGATTAATCCAGGTTCGAATGAGGATGTAGGCGATGTAGCTGCCTGCCAAGATGAGACCCGGCACGATCCCTGCCGCAAACATCTGCCCGATCGAAATTTGCGCTGTGATGGCATAGACGATGGTCACGACAGATGGTGGGATCAAAATCCCCAAGGTTCCCCCCGCACAGATCGCCCCCAAGGCAAGCGGCGGATGGTAGCCGCGCGACAGCATCGACGGCAAAGCCAGGATCCCCATCGCAGCCACCGCAGCGCCGACAACCCCGGTCATCGCCGCAAGGATGGTGCAGATGATGATCGTGCCCACGGCCAAACCACCATTGAGACGCGCAGACCATGTCTCCATGGCATCGTAAAGCGCATCAATGATGGCAGATTTTTGGAGGATCGAGGCCATCAGCACATAGAGCGGGATCGCCATAAGTGACTCTGACGTCATGGTCTCGAATGTGTTGAGAACCGCCACGATCAGAGCGGACGGACCCCACAACAGAATGGTCGAGATAAAGGCAATCGCGCCCAGGACAAAAGCAAGCCCCGCCCCGCTCAACATGAAGACGATGAGAGAGGTGAACATAAACAGCAGAACAAAAGAGCTTTCCATCACGCGGCCTCCGGCTCAAACAGCACGTCGATCGCCTCGGCAAGGGCCTGAAGCATCAACAGCACTGCACTAAGCGGCAAAAAGGCCTTTGCGGGCCATATGATTGGATTCCACGCGGAGTAGCTGGTCTCCCCATAGCTGAAAGACTGCATCACCAAAGGCACACTGAACCACAACAGGATCGCGCCAAAAACTGCAGCCAAGACCAGACCGACCAGTTTCAGCCCCACGGCGAGCCGCCCCGTCGCCTTTGCCGAGGCGACATCCACCGCGACATGGCCGCCGAGGTGGAGCAGATATGGTCCTCCCAACAGAAAGAAGGGGCCAAAGATCAAGGTCGCCAATTCCGGGGCCCAGGAAGTGGGCGACGACAACACATAGCGCGAGAGCACTTCCCACAGCATCAACAAGACGATGGCGTAGATCAGCCATTTCGCACAGGCGAACAAACCTCGGTTGAGCGCAGTGATGCGCCGGGACAGTGTTATCATTAGAAACTCCGCGAATGCGGCACCATCCCGCGCCAGCCTATCCTAGAATGGTTGGCGCGGGATGATGCAATTTTAGGTGCAAAATGGGTTAGATCTAGAGCAGGCGCAATTCCTGCATCAACGCGATCTGAGACTCCATCATGCGCTTGGAGATGTCATCCGTGGCGGCCTTTTTCCAGGCCTCGACGGCTTTGGCCCGTGCTTGGGCGACATCTTCAGGATCGAAATCAATGATCTCAACACCTGCGTCTTGGAATTTCTTGATGTATTCGCCATTCGCAACGAGAATATTCTGGCGCAGGGTCCCGGAAATTTCCCGAGCCGCCACCGCAAGAGCGGCTTTTTGTTGTGCGTCCAAGGCGTCAAATGCGCGCGTATTTGCAACATAAGAGGTGGCAGTGGTCGGCTGATGCACACCCGGCAGGATGAGGTATTTTGCGACCTCGTGCAGGCCCTCCTCAAAGTTGGCTTTGATGTCGCCGCGATCCGCGATGTCGATCAACCCCTTGTCCAGCGCCGAATAGACTTCGGAAGTGGGAAGCGGCGAAACTGACACGCCGAAATCGGCCATCACAGCAGAGGCCAGTCCGACAAAACGGCCCTTCAGACCATTCAGATCGGCGATTTTCCGTACCGGCACCCGCGAATGGATCGGTTCTTGGCCATAAACCGTTGGCGCAACATAGGTGAGCCCAGCAGGTGCATAGCTTTCACGCGCCATTTCCAGCCCGCCCCGTTCATAGAACCAGGCCTCGTATTGGTCCGGCTCGGGGAAGCCGAACGGAACAGTCGACGAAAACCCATGCGCCGGGATTTTGCCAGCGGTGTAGCCGTCAAAGGTTTTCATCAGTTCAAAGGCGCCGCCGCGGACGGCGTCAAAGGCCTGTGCGGAGGGAACAATTTGCCCGCCCGCAAAAGGCGTGATTTCAAGCGAACCGCCGGTAAGCTCGGCGACGCGGGCGCAAAATTTTTCCTCATACAGCATGGGCGTCGTACCGCCGCCCCAAAGCGCCTGCATCCGCCATTTGGTCACGCTTTGCGCACGGGCCGTTGTGCCCGAGGCTAGAATCGCAGGTGCAGCAAGAGCTGCCGCGCCGAAACGCAAAAGAGTACGCCGTGTAGCGTTAGTCATAGGTATTCCTCCCTGAAGTATTGAAATCAGATGCCCTCCAGCATCTGTTTGGCGCGGGCGACGGTAACATCCCCCGCTTCGACGATGGCTTTGGCCACACGGTCGATATCACTCCCCTGCGCGCCTGCGGTAATGGCGATATTGCGGGCATGTAGGGTCATATGGCCGCGCTGAATGCCCTCGGTTGCAAGCGCACGCAGCGCGGCCATGTTCTGCGCCAAACCAACGGCGACGGTCACTTCCGCAAGCTCTTGTGCGCTTGTGACTCCCATCAGTTTGAGCGCAGCCTGTGCAGCTGGATGGGTGCGGGTTGCGCCGCCAACAATCCCCATCGCCATCGGCAATTCTAGTGTGCCTACCAGTGCGCCATCCCGGGCGACTTCCCAGCGGCTGAGGGACGTGTAATGGCCGTTGCGGGCCGCATAGGCATGGGCGCCGGCTTCGATCGCGCGCCAGTCGTTGCCTGTGGCGACGACAACGGGGTCAATGCCATTCATAATGCCTTTGTTGTGGGTTGCGGCGCGATAGGGATCAATGATCGCCAGTTCGCAGGCTTCGACGATGCCCTGTGCAACCTGCGCCCCGCTCAGTGTTTTTGTCGTCAGGGCATCCGTTGGAATACGCACATTTGCGGTCACCATACGTTTGTCGGCCAAGTTGGACAAAATGCGCAAGCGTACCGTTCCGCCGGTGATTTCCTCGACCTGTGGCGCCAGCATTTCCGCCATGGTATTGACCGTGTTGGCCCCCATCGCATCGCGCACATCCACCAAGAGATGCATGACCACCATCGGACCAATGGCCGAACTGGGGAAAACATGAACCTCGATATCTTTGCAGCCGCCGCCAAGCTCGGTCAGAACGGTGTCTTTGGAATTGGCTTTTTCAATCAACGCGTCCCGGTGAGCCAGCAACGCGGCCCGCGCGCCGAACGGATCATCCAGGCCAATGATCTGAACCTGCGCCCGCATGATCGGTGCGGTGGAACTGACCTTGAACCCGCCGCCGGCCCGCGCAATTTTGGCCATGTAGGAGGCCGCAGCAACCACAGAAGGTTCCTCGACCACCATAGGAACGAGATAGTCCTGACCGTTGACGACAAAATTTGTCGCCACCCCGAGTGGCAGCTCAAACGTGCCGATGACATTCTCGATCATACCATTTGCCACTGCAACCGGCAGTGCAGAATCATCTGAAAGCGCAGCTTTGGCTGGGGTATCAAGCCCTGCGGCGATGGCAATGGCATCGCGGCGGTCAGCAGGCTCCATATCCCGCATGCCCTCAATCCGTGAATTCACAACAGACGGGGTTTTAGTTGCGCTAACAGTCATGGTGTCTCCTCCTGATCTTCAGCGGGAAGATTGTAAATTTGAGCGACGTTGTATTGGTACAGTTTGGACAATTTTTTCTGGACTGTACCCATCGGAACGTGGACACACTGCGCAGATGACACAGACAAAGACAGATCGCATCTACAGAAGCCTGCACGACAGGATTAAGTCGGGGGAACTCGCTGAAGAGACAAAACTGATGTCGCTTCGCCGTGCGGCTGAGCAGTACGGCGCATCAAAAAATATCATGGTGGCCGTTTACGATCAGCTGGTGGCCAAC
The DNA here is from genome assembly GCF_042192375.1 of Pseudophaeobacter sp. TrK17. Lineage (NCBI taxonomy): Bacteria > Pseudomonadati > Pseudomonadota > Alphaproteobacteria > Rhodobacterales > Roseobacteraceae > Pseudophaeobacter > Pseudophaeobacter sp. TrK17. The sequence continues at coordinate 3,655,457 of NZ_CP071700.1, read as the reverse complement.
GGCCTTGTGTACGCGCGCCAGGGCGCAGGTTTTTTTGTCGCCCATGGCGTTGCAACGACGGCGGAACCCGCCAATCTGCGTGAGGCGCGCGACAGCGTATCCTTGCTGCATGCTCAGCTGGATCGTCCCTACAAAGTGCTCGTTGGCGATGGCCGTCCCCCGGAAAGCTGGCTGTTGAACGCAGCCCCCTCTGTCACGCTTGCATCGGGCGAAGGCGGGTATGGCGCGCCACACGGGTTGCTTGCTCTGCGTGAATACATCGCTGCCGCGCATGGCGCTGCGGGCATCCATGTTCAGCCAGATCAAGTTGTGACCACCTTTGGCGCCAACCATGCGCTTGATCTTGTAATCCGTCGCTTTTGCCGCGCTGGTGAAACCGTTTTGGTTGATGATCCGGGGTATTATCCTCTTTTTGCCAAACTGAAACTGGCAGGCGTCAATGTCATTGGTATTCCGCGCGGACCACATGGCCCCGATTGCGACGCTCTTCAGGCCGCAGCCGATCACTACCAGGCCCGCCTGTTCTTCACCCAATCGCTTGCCCAGAACCCGACAGGCTGTTCGATTGATCTCCCCACGGCCCATACCGTTTTGCAAATCGCCGAGCGCCACAACATACTTATTGTCGACGACGACCCGTTCATAGATTTGCCTGGCGTATCCGGGACACGTCTTGCCTCATTGGATCGCTTTCAAAGGGTTATTCAAATCGGCACCTTTGCCAAAGTTCTCACGCCCACTTTGCGCTCGGGCTACATCATTGCCGATCCGGAAATTTCTCACAGCCTCGCGGAACTCAAGATGGTTTTAACCGTCAACAGTTCTAGCCACACCGAACGCCTGATCGCAGATCTCATGCGGACGCGCCGGTATGAAAAGCAGTGTGCGCGTCTTTCCAGGAAGTTGAAACAGGAGCGCGAAATCGGGGTGCAGCAGCTAAAGAAAATCGGGTTTGAGATCGCGCCAGAACAGGCAGAGGGGCTTTACGGCTGGCTCCCACTTCCTGCGGGAACCTCTGATATTGATGTGGCGCAAAAAGCCGCTGAGGTCGGGGTGTTCCTGGCGCCCGGCGCTCTTTTCAGAATTGCAGAACATAGCGATTGCCCCGCACTCAGGCTCAATTGGAGCCGCGTAAATGACAGTCGATTTTATGCTTTCCTGCGTCAGTCGTTGTGATCGTGGTTTTTACGTCGATCATCAAAAGTACGGTAATTCCACGACCTGCCATATCGCCTGCATGTTACTTCTGGCGCAGGTATTGATGTGAGTGCAAGACAGTTTGCGAGCGGCTGGGTATCCGTTTGGGCTAGGACGCCTGAGCCTGAATGGCTGGGGCGGTAATCCCCCCATTTTTAATTGGGTCCAGCCGTAGAATTCACGCAGCCGTTTTCAGTTTCATGGCGGGTGTCATGCCGCCGATGCCCATGTTGGGTCGCTCGTTGTTGTAAGTCCAGAGCCATTGTGTTGCCTGGTCCTGTGCCTCCTCGATGGTTTCGAAGATGTATTGCCCCAGCCATTCGCCACGAACGGTGCGGTTGTAGCGCTCGATATAGGCATTCTGTTGGGGCTTACCGGGCTGGATATATTCGAGCCGCACATTGCGTTTCTCAGCCCATTCCATGAGCTTCCCGCTGACGTATTCTGGGCCGTTGTCCACACGAATAGCTTGGGGCTTTCCGCGCCACTCAATGATCTGGTTCAGCGCACGCACGACACGTTCAGCAGGCAGCGAGAAGTCGACCTCAATAGCCAGTCCTTCGCGATTGAAGTCATCCAAGACGTTTAATGCCCTGATCGACCGGCCATCCGCCAGCTGATCCGCCATGAAGTCCATGGACCAAGTTTCATTTGGTCTTTCAGGCACAGCCAGTGGTTCCGGCTTGTCCCGCTTCAAGCGTTTCTTCGGCTTGATACGCAGGTTCAACGCCAGCTCACAGTAGACCCGGTAGACACGTTTATGGTTCCAGCCATAGCCCTGCACGTTGCGCAGATACAAAAAGCACAGGCCGAAGCCCCAGGTCCGCTTGTTAGCCGTCAAGCGTTCAAGCCAATCTGCGATCTCTTCGTTGTCATCGCTCAGCACAGGGCTGTATCTATAGCAGGTCTCGCTGATCTCGAACGCACGGCAGGCCAGAGCTATGCTGACCCCATATTGCGCAACTGCATTCATGGCCATCTCTCGCCGATGAGACGGCCTTAACGCTTTTTTCCAAGCGCTTCTTTCAGCAGGTCGTTTTGCATGCTCATCTCGGCATACATGCGCTTCAGACGACGGTTCTCTTCCGCCATATCCTTCATCTCGGAAATCAAGGACGCGTCCATGCCGCCAAACTTGGCCCGCCATTTGTAAAAACTCGCGCTGCTCATTCCGTGCTCGCGGCAAAGCTCAGAGACCGGCACACCGCCCTCCGCCTGCTTCAACACTGCCATGATTTGCGCGTCGCTAAATCGTCCATTCTTCATCATAAATCTCCTCAGATATCTTGCCGAGAAAATTCTACTTTGGAACACCACTATTTTTAGGGGGGATTACCGGGCTGTCTGCCATCCTTGCGGCTGCAACGGGGGCTGTTGAGGCGGTGTTAGGAGGCCCGCCTCTCTAGTGTCTGCGACAGATTAGTCCCGGACCATTTTTGAAAAGATGAAAGCGGGATCCATGGGATCCTGTGAATCAGGGCAGTTATCCACAAGATATGCTGCGGCCCGGGTCGGCTGTCGCGCGCAATGGGGTCGTTTACGTTGACAGGGCAGCTGGGAAGCTGCTGGACTCGCTGGATATAAGAATCACTCAGGGGCGGCTTTGCGCTTTTCAAAACTCAGGCTTACTGGCTTTAAAAGCTTTGTTGACCCGACCGATCTGATCATCGGGGACGGGTTGACTGGCGTGGTTGGTCCCAATGGCTGTGGCAAGTCGAACTTGCTGGAGGCTTTGCGCTGGGTGATGGGCGAGACCCGTGCCAAGGCGATGCGTGGCGGCGGCATGGAAGACGTGATCTTTGCCGGCACCACCTCGCGGTCGGCCCGCAATTTTGCCGAGGTGAACCTGCTGATTGATAACTCGGACCGGTTGGCGCCGTCGGGGTTCAACGAAGCGGATCAGTTGGAAATTGTCCGTCGCATCACCCGCGATGTGGGCAGTGCCTATAAATCCAACGGTAAAGATGTGCGGGCGCGGGATGTGCAGATGCTCTTTGCCGATGCCTCTACCGGAGCGCATTCTCCGGCGCTGGTGCGGCAGGGGCAGATTTCGGAATTGATCAATGCCAAGCCCAAGGCCCGCCGTCGCATTCTGGAAGAGGCTGCGGGTATCTCGGGTCTGTATCAGCGACGCCATGAGGCGGAGCTGAAGCTGAAAAACACCGAACAGAACCTGTTGCGGGTGGATGATGTGGTGGAGCAACTGGCAGGCCAGTTGGGGCAATTGGCGCGTCAGGCCCGACAGGCGCAGCGCTATCGTGATATCGGTGAAAAGCTGCGGCTGGCGGAGGGGATGTTGCTCTATCGGCGCTGGCGCGAGGCAGATGATGCCCGGCTGACTGCGGAGCAGGACCTGACCATTCGCCTGACCCAGGCGGCCAAGGGCGAGGCCCTGTCGCGGGCTGCGGCAGCCAATCGCGCCGAGGCCGAAGAAGGCCTGCCACCGCTGCGCGAGGAACAGGCTATTGCCGCCGCCATTTTGCAGCGATTGGTGGTGCAGCGCGACTCGCTGGGCGATCAGGAGGCACAGGCACGCCAGACCATCGAACGGTTGGTCAGCCGTATCCAGCAGCTGGGCAATGATATTGACCGTGAGGGCGGGCTCAACCGCGATGCCGGAGAGACGATTGAGCGGCTGGATTGGGAACAAAAGGAATTGGCCAAGGCCAGTGAGGGCCATGATGAGCGGTTAAGCGAGGCGGGCGCCTTGGCGCGGGAAGCGGCAACGACCCTGGAGGCGCGCGAAGATCATCTCACCCAGTTGACCGAAGATGTGGCGCGGCTGTCGGCGCGGTATCAATCGGCGCTGCGTCTGGTCGAGGATTGCAAGCGCACCCTGGCGCGGGCTGAAAGCGAAGGCGCGGCAGCGCAGCAGGCGCAGGATCAGGCCGGGGAAGCCCTGGAGCTGGCAGGGGAAGGATTTGAGGCGGCTTTGGCCACCGAGGAAGAAGCCCGCGAAGCCGTGGAAATGGCGGAGGAAGCCCTGGCTGCGGCGGATGAGCTGCGCACCGAAACCCAGGCTTTGGAATCCGCCGCACGGGCGCAACGCTCTGAGGCGGAAGGGGCGTTGGGGGCGATCCGGGCCGAGGTAACAGCGCTGGCAAAGCTATTGGAGCGGGACACCGCTGAACGGGGGCAAATTCTGGACGCGCTGAGCGTCGCCCCTGGCTATGAAAAGGCGCTGGGCGCGGCGTTGGCGGATGATCTGCGCGCGCCTTTGGCGGCGGTGGATGGGCCAACGGGCTGGGTTGAGCTGCCGACTTATGCCCGCGATGTGCCGCTGCCTGACGGGGTGGAGCCTTTGGCCAAACATGTGTCCGGTCCTGAGGCCCTGGCGCGCCGGATTGGTCAGATTGGCCTTGTTGACAGTGATACCGCCCGTGGGATGCAGGCGCAGCTGCAGCCCGGTCAGAGATTGGTGACGCTGGAGGGTGATATCTGGCGCTGGGATGGGTACCGGGCCTGGGCCGAAGACGCGCCCAGTGCCGCGGCGCTGCGGCTGGAACAGCTGAACCGGCTGGAGGCGCTGAAGCAAGAACTGGAGCAGGTCAGCGCCAAGGCCGATGGCACCCGCGCGGCGCATGAAACACTGATCCGTCGGCTGGAAGAGGTGACCCAGGCGGATCAGAACGCGCGACAGGCGCGCCGGGTTGCGGATCAACGGGTTGCCGATGCCGCCCGCGCGCTCAGCCGGGCAGAGGCCGAGCGCAATCTGGCCGAGGGCAAGCTGGAGACACTGGGCATTGCGGTGACGCGCCACAGTGAAGATGCGATGAATGCCCGGCTGCAATTGGCAGAGGCGGAGAGGGCGCAGGCGGATCTTGGCGATCTGGATGCGGCGCGGGCTGGGGTCGAAGACGTCAAACAGGGGGTGGAAGCCGCCCGGATCACCATGCTCACCCATCGCTCAGCCCATGATGAGCTGCGCCGCGACGGCGAGGCGCGCACCAAGCGGGCCCAGCAAGTGACCAAGGATCTATCGGGCTGGCGGCACCGGTTGGAAACCGCAGAGCGACGCATCGAAGAGCTGGCCGAACGCCGCGAAGCCTCGCAGGAGGAGCTGGAAGAGGCCCATGCGGTGCCTGCGGAGATTGCTGAAAAACGCGAAGAGCTGAACGAAGCCATCGCGGAGGCGGAAGCGCGCAAGACCACCGCCTCGGATGCCTTGATTGCAGCAGAGACCGCGCTGCGCGAATTGGTGCAGATCGAACGAGAGTCTGAGCGGCTTGCCTCGGAAGGGCGCGAGGCGCGGGCGCGCTCTGAAGCCCTGTGTGAGGCGGCGCGTGAAACCGTGACCCATGCGGCTGAACGGATCAGCGAAGACCAGAACTGTAGCCCGCAGGCGCTGCTGGAACAGCTGGAGGTCAGCCCCGACCAGATGCCAGGGGCAGAGGAGCTGGAGGCCGAAGTCAACCGGCACAAGCGGCAACGGGATGCGTTGGGGGCGGTGAACCTGCGCGCCGAAGAAGACGCACGGGAAATCCAGACCGAACATGATGAGCTGGTCTCGGAAAAAGCCGACCTGGAAGAGGCGATCAAGACCCTGCGCAGCGGTATTGCCAGTCTCAACCGCGAGGGGCGCGAGCGGTTGCTCACCGCGTTTGAAGAGGTGAACGCCAGCTTTGCCAATCTCTTTACCCATCTGTTCGGCGGCGGCGAGGCCAATCTGGTGATGGTGGAAAGCGATGACCCGCTGGACGCCGGGTTGGAGATCATGTGCCAGCCGCCGGGCAAAAAGCTGTCGACGCTGTCGCTGTTGTCCGGTGGCGAGCAGACCCTCACCGCCATGGCGCTGATTTTTGCGGTCTTCCTGTCAAACCCAGCGCCGATCTGTGTGCTGGACGAGGTGGACGCGCCGCTGGATGACGCCAATGTCACCCGGTTCTGTGACTTGCTGGACGAGATGTGCCGCCAGACTGAAACACGGTTTTTGATTATCACCCACCATGCGGTTACCATGGCGCGAATGGACCGGTTGTTCGGCGTTACCATGCAGGAAAAAGGCGTCAGCCAATTGGTCTCGGTTGATCTGAAAAAGGCAGAAGCTCTTGTCGCATAGGCGAAAATTGAACAACCGCGGACCATGAAATTTATATTTGGGCTTTGGGCTACGGGGGAAAACAACTTATAATTCCACCCTTGCGCGCCCGGTACAGGTCTACGTAACTAGCTGGTAGGAATGACGGCTTGTGATCTTAGAGTCAGCATTTAATCAAAAACAATTGGAGGGAACTATGAAACTGACAAAACTCTTTGCGGTTGCAGCTCTTGCAATCAGCCCCCTTGCCGTACAGGCAGAAAACCTGACCGCCCGACAGTCCAGCAGCATTGAGGGATTCTTCCTGGATGAAGGCTCTAGCGTTGAAGTTCTGGTCGATAATGTGGGGGATCCACAGCTGAACGTCGAGCACTATGGCAGCGAATTCACGATTTTTTACTATGGCTGTGAAGACAACACCAATTGCGATTCCATCCAGTTCTATTCCGGCTATGCCACAGATGGGTCTGTCCGGTTGAAGACCGTAAATGACTTCAACGCTGAAAAACGCTGGGTTCGCGCCTATGTTGCCGAGGACGGATCAACCAAGCTTGAGATGGATGTATATTTGGGTGACGGCGGCATCAGCGCCGATGATTTTGCCACAACGGTGGGGCTCTGGTCGCGCCTGATGGGCGACTTTGAAGAGCTCATCGACTATTGAGTGACGCCTAAAAGCCCGGGTTCGCGGCTCGAAGGTTATTCAGAAAGGGGCATGAATACTCATGCCCCTTTTTTGTATCAGTACCTGGCGTTTGCAGACCTGCTGCCGCGTTACAGACGGTTCAGCAGCGCAGGCGTTGGCCAGGCATCAGCTGGAAGGCCCAGGCGCTGTTGCTCGCTTTGAACTGCGGCGCGTGTCTTGGCACCAAGAATACCGTCAATCTTGCCAACATCATGGCCCAGGCGCTGCAGTTTCTGCTGCAGCTGTTTCATCTGGGCGCCGACAAGCCCCTGGTCGGGCTTGCCTGCGGTGTAGATCGATGCACCTTCTAGCCGATTGGCAAAATAGGCAGCGGTCAAAACATAGGTAAAGCTCTGATTCCACTCAAAATAGACGTCGAAATTTGGGTAGGCGAGGAACGCGGGCCCCTTGTGCCCCTGGGGCAAAAGCAGCGAGGCCTTCAGGGAGCCAGCCGCCAGGGAGCCGTCTTTGGCGCGCAGCCCCATGCGCTGCCACTCCTTGACCGAGAGTTTGGTATCGGTGCCGGATTTTGACAGGTCAAGATCAGCAGGAATGGTGACTTCTTGCAGCCAGGGTTGCCCGGCTTGCCAGCCCAGATGCGACAGCATCTTGCCGCCGGACATCAGCGCATCCGGGGCAGAGGTTTTGAGGCTGACATGACCATTCCCATCGGCATCGACGCCATTATCAAGAATATCCTGCGGCAGCATCTGCACCATGCCGATCTCACCGGCCCAGGCGCCAGTGGTGCGGGCGGGGTCAAAATTGCCGCGTTTGTACAGTTCAAGTGCTGCAAAGATTTGCGGCCGGAACAGCTCGGGGCGGCGGCAATCATGGGCCAGGGTAATCAGCGCGTTGCGGGTGTTGAAATCCCCCTGAAAGCTACCGTAGTCGGTCTCAAAGGCCCAAAAGGCCAGCAAGACGCCACGGTTGATGCCATAGGTGGTTTCAATCCGGCGAAAGGTGCTGTCGTATTTTTCGGCCATCGCCCGGCCCCGGTTGATGCGGCTCTGCGATATAAGGCGGCGGGAAAACTCGATAAAGGGTTTCTGGAACACCCCCTGCGCCCGATCCGCCCTCAGAACTTTGGGGTCCTGGCTGGCGCCTTTGAAAAAGCCGTTGACGGTTGCCCTGTCATATCCCGCAGTCAGGGCTTCCTGCTTGAGTGATTTGACAAAGCCGGAAAAGCTGCCGCCACATTGGGCAAAAGCGGTTGCTGGCACCATGAGGGCAGCAAGGGCGAGAGGCAAAATGCGCATGGCGGGCAGTCCTTGATCAAGCTCTAAAACATCGTATGTGCTAAAAGATGACCGCAAAAGCAACCAATAGCCCGACCCCAATAGCCCAAGACATCCAAAGAATATCACAACAGCGCAAAATTGCAGGGCCGGTGATGCTTTTGCTGCCGGGGGCGTTGACCCAGGCAAAATCACGCATTTCCCCATCGTAAGACCGTGGCCCCGCCAGGGACAGCCCCAGCGCGCGCGCCATTGCCGCCTCAGGCCAGCCGGCATTGGGGGAGCGATGTTTGGCCGCGTCCCGGGCAATCGCAGGCCAGGCGCGCAGCACGCCGCCGGCAAGCGCAATCAGCACACCGGTCAGCCGCGCCGGGATCAGATTGACCAGATCATCCAGCCGCGCCGTGGCCCAGCCAAAGTCCTGGTAGCGGGGGGTGCGATAGCCAATCATGCTGTCGCCGGTGTTGATCATCTTATAGGCAATCAATCCGGGCAGCCCGGCCAGCAGGAACCAAAAAGCCGGAGCGATAACCCCGTCTGACATATTCTCGGATCCGCTCTCGATGGCGGAGCGGGCGACCTGGGGGCCGGTCATCGTGTCGGTGTCACGGCTGACAATCATGGCAACGGCCTGGCGTCCCTGTACCAGCGACTGCGACAACCCATCCGCGACGGCGCGCAGATGCTCAACCAGCGAACGCTGTGCGATCAGGATCGCAGCAACCAGCAGCTCGACCAGGGGGCCAAACAGGGACAACAGCCAGCCGACCCCCAGCCCGAGGCAGACCAGCAGGGTGATTGCAGCAACGCCCTTGGCGCGTTTGGCCCAGTCCGTGCCTCGTCTCGTCTCGGGGGACGTATCAGCGCCTGTATTGAGACGCGCCTCCAGCCAGGATACGGACTTTCCCATCAAAACAGCCGGGTGGGGCAGGCGGGACCAGAGCCAGTCCGGCTCTCCCAGGGCGGCGTCCAGCACCAGGGCCAGCAAAAGGATCTCAGCGGTGTTCATAGGGCGGCCTCCAGCCGGTCCCAGCCATGTTGCGGTGGCAGACCCAGGCGGATGTAGGTTGTTGAATAGGGGAAGATACGGCTCCAGATATGGGCCTTGGCAAGCCGCTCTTGCCACTGTGCGGCATCTTCGACCTGGTACAGGCGAAACAGATCAGTGCCGCCCACCACTGTGGCACCGCGCGTGGTTGCCAAGCGATCAAGCCGCTGGGCATCACGGGCTAGGCTCTGGCGGGTCTGATCGGCCCAGTTCTGGTCCTGCAGCGCCTGCAGGCCGGTTTTCAACGCCGGGCCGGAAACCGCCCAGGGCCCCTGCAGTTGGGCCAGCCGTTGTAACAGTTCCGGATCGCCAATGGCAAAGCCCAACCGCATTCCCGCCAGCCCCCAGAATTTGCCAAAACTCTTGAGCACGATAACGCCGGGTTTGGCAGCCAGATGGATGAGGCTTTGATCGGGGCAAATATCGCAAAAGCTCTCATCTATGATGCACAGCGGCGCGGTGATCTCTTCTGCCTGCCACAGGCGTCCATCCGGATTGTTTGGATGCACCGCAACACAGGCTTCGGCAGGACCGCTGCCAGAGATGGTCCAGCCGTGATTGGCAAAGGCCGCGGCATGTTCATTGTAGGTTGGGGTTTCGATTCTGGCCCAACGTGGATCCGCCACCCCCGGCAAAAGCGCAATCAAGGCAGAGGCCCCGGGCGCGGGCAACACAGCAGCCTCGGCGGTGACGTTCCAGAACCGCCGCGCTGCTTGTTCAAGTTCTGCACTGGCGGCGGTATCCGGCAGCGCTGTCCAGTCCGAAGCGTCAAAAGCGGGCAGCGGATAGGGACTGGGATTGATCCCCGTTGACAGATCAATCCAATCGGCGCGGTTGCCGCCGTAGTGCTGGATGGCAGCACTCAGATTGCCGCCATGGTCGCGCAGGGTGGCGCCTGTTTCAACCAGGCTCTCAGTAACATCTGCCGACATGGAAACCCCCAACCTGCTATCACCGCCACAGCCGTTGGCCTGGCTGTGTTTCTATGAAACAGGGGCCGCGATAAGGCAAGCGAGCTTTGCCTTATCGCGCAGGAGTTCTTGCCTCGGTGGCTGGGGCTGGGGCCTTAGGTGTCAGGCGGGTCCGGCAGAGCTGGCTGTGCGGCTTTAGCCGCGGCCGTGGGGCTCCAGCCAGTCGATGTCCGGGTTCACGGGCAGGATGCGGTTTGGGTTAATGGTGTCATGGCTGTAGTGGTAGTGCCGCACGATATGCTGCATGCCCACGGTCGCCTGTACGCCCGGATACTGGTACAGCTCGCGGCAGTAGGCCCAGAGGTTGGGGTAGTCGATGATCCGCTTCTTGTTGCATTTGAAATGCAGATGATACACCGGGTCAAACCGCAGCAATGTGGTGAACAGGCGCCAGTCGGCTTCGGTCAGCTGGGTGCCCATCAGATACCGATGCTGCGACAGCAGATCTTCCAACCAGTCCAGCGAGTCAAACAGCGGCCCCACGGCGGCATCATAGGCGTCTTGTGAGGTAGCAAAGCCGCATTTGTAGACGCCGTTGTTGACCGTGTCATAGACCCGACTGTTCACCGCCTCGATGGGTTCGCGCAGCTCTTCTGGCCAGAAATCAAGGTCGTTTCCGGTGATGCCGTCAAAGGCCGAATTGAACATGCGGATGATGTCGGCGCTCTCGTTTGAGACGATGGTCTCACGGGTCTTGTCCCACAGAATGGGCACGGTGACGCGGCCAGAGTATTTGGCATCGGCACGGGTGTAGATCTGATGCGCGTGGCTGCTGTCAAACAGGTGATCGCCGGTGGCACCATGGGAGTCGCGCTTGAAGGTCCAGCCTTCGCCCAGCATATCGGGGTGCACAACTGAGATTGAGATGTGATCCTCCAGCCCCTTGAGGGCGCGAAAGATCAGGGTGCGGTGGGCCCAGGGACAGGCCAGCGAGACATAAAGATGATACCGACCGCTTTCGGCCTTAAATCCGTCCTGTCCTGTCGGACCGGCGCTGCCGTCGGCGGTTACCCAATTGCGAAACTGTGCCTCAGAGCGCTTGAACGCTCCTCCGTTGGATTTGGTGTCGTACCATTGGTCTTTCCATATTCCGTCAATCAAAAGTCCCATTGATTTCTCTCCTTATCTCGGCAGGTCCGCAGCATGAGTGGTTACAGTGACAAATAGGCGCTGTTCCTGTCTGGGCCTATCCGTGTTGTCGCGCAGCGCCTCTGCATGGCTGCACATCACGACCCTGTGCCTGCAGGGCTTTCAGCGGTGGTCGGTCTTGGCGGATCCTGTCTTCACGCTACCAACGAATAGCGATGTGAACGATTGCACCGGAGATGTCTCAAAATGTTCACTTGATTTTATCCATTTGTAGGTCACCTTTGTAGGTAGATACCTAGCCGATCTTGATGCGATTCCCGTCGCTCAACCACTTGCCAAAAGGGCGATTGTTATGACCACCTATGTGCCAAAAGCTGTTCAAGAAGCGATGGATGCTGCACGCGTTTCCGGCCTGAAAAAGAAAAGCCGTCTGCGGGTGGCTGTGGAGGGTGGCTATTTCCCGGTACTGCGCAGCTGGGAAAACGGCTTTTCGGTGGAAGAGGAATTTGTACCGCAGCTGCGGGGCTTGGTTGATCTCTATGAGGGATCACGTCACGTGTCGCAGTGCCTGATCGTCGCCTCCGAGGCCGAGGGTGGTGAAATGCGCTATGAGTTCAAACGTGAAACCGCCGCCTCTGACACGGCGCCGCTGGATTTCTACCGGGCGCCAAATGCGCCGGTTGGCCTGCTGGGCAATGAAGGTGCTGAAAGCCGCCTGTAAAAAGCTTCGCCTGCGACCTCCGGCAGGCTGACAAAATCAGGGCTTTCCGAGTGGAAACACCTTGGGAAATAGCGGACCCGCAGACCTATCGGTTGCGGGTCTTTTTCTGTGTGAAGCCTCGTTAGGCTCCGATACGCTCTGATTTTCCGATACGCTCTGATTTAGGGTCTGATTTCGACCTTGGTGCCCAGATCAACAAGCCGCCACAGCTGCTCCATTTCAGCATTGCTGATGGCGATACAGCCGGCGGTCCAATCCCCCGGCAGCTGCAACAGATTACCCAAGGCGTTGGGTTGGCCGTGGATGAAAATATCTCCGCCCGGATCTATGCCCGCCTCTGCCGCGCGGCGGATGTCTTCGGGCTGCGGATAGGTGATGCCCAGCGACAGGTGGTAGCTGCTGTTTGGATTGCGGCGGTCGACCGTGAACAGGCCTTCCGGGGTTTTGCCGTCGCCTTCGCGGCTTTTGTCTCCGATGGGATCAAAGCCAAGCGCGATGTCATATTGCAGAACCTTTTGCCCCGCGCGGCTGGCGGTCAGGCGGCGGGCAGATTTTTCAATCAGGATGTGGTCAACCCGGTCGACCTGTATCGCCAGCTCAGGACTGGCGGGGCTGGCAAGACGGGGGCCGTAGAGCTGCCACAGCCCCCAGCCAAGACCCAGAGCAATGGCCGCGATCACCAAGATCGCGGCCCGTTTTATACCAGGTCTGGCCATGATTATTGCAGGTCGGCAAAGGCCTTGGCCAGGCGTTCCCCTGCTTCGATCACCCGGCTGCGCTGGGTGCCCATGTTGAAGCGCAGGAAGCTTTCGCCGCCGGTGCCAAAGGTGGTGCCATGGTTGGCGGCGATGCCTGCATCCTGCTCCACCCGCTTGGTGAATTCTTCCCGGCTCATGCCGGTGCCGGAGAAATCAATCCAGGACAGATAGGTGGCCTGCAGCTTCATCGAGCTGAGCCCGGGAATATCGGCGATGGCGGCATCAAAGACCTGACGGTTGCCATCAATATAGGCGACCAGCTCATCGGCCCATTTGGCGCCTTCGGGAGAATAGACCGCAGCGGTGGCAAACTGACCGGCGGAGTTTGGCGAGAGCGCCAGGGCCAGCATGCGGCGTTGGAACTTTGCCCGCAGATCCGGGTCAGGGATGATCACCTGCCCGGTGTGCAGCCCGGCAAAGTTGAAAGTCTTGGAGGGCGCGGTCAGCATCAACAGCCGGTCGGTGATCTCCGGCACGGCGTTTTGCATCGGAATATGGGTCGCCCCGTCAAAGACCAGATCATGGTGGATCTCATCCGACAGCAGGATCAGGTCGTGACGCTTGGCAAAATCCGCAACCGCCTGCAATTCCTCTTGGCTCCAGACTCGGCCACCGGGGTTATGGGGCGAGCAGAGAATGACCATCTTTTCGGTGCCGGTCATCTGTGCGTCATAAGTGGCCATATCCATTTCATAGCGGCCATCGCGGTTGATCATCTGGCATTCCACCACCTCGCGGCCGGCGTTGTTAATGACCTTGGCAAAGGCGTGATAGACCGGGGTGAACAGCACAATACCGTCGCCCGGCTGGGTAAAGCTGTCCAGGCACATACCGACGCCGTTCACCAGGCCCGTGGTGGTGAAAATGGCCTCGGGATCCACGGTCCAGCCGTGGCGATTCTGCATCCACCAGCAAATTGCATCCTTGTAGGGGGTGTCGCAGTTCACATAGCCATAGATCCCGTGATCGGCCATTTCGCGCATCTTGTCTGTGACCATGGATGGCACGGCAAAATCCATATCGGCCACCCACATGGCCAGGCCAGTGTCGGGTGAGACACCGTATAGGCTCTCCATAAGATCCCATTTGGCGCAATGGGTGCCGCGACGGTCGATGATGCTGTCAAAATCCATGGGGATACTCCGCTATTTTGCCAGCGAAGCTAGCGGCAAATGCGCGAGGTGCAAGGGGATCTGTTCCTCTGTTGACACCAGCTGCTGCGGCCGCGGCAATTTTGGGCACCTTTTCACCGGTCGACAGGGCAGCAACGAGGAAGGGGGGCAGGCATGCGCATGCAGGGCGTTGCAGTGACAGGGGCAATGGCCTAAATCACCTCCATGAAACATTCGATCCTGATCCATCCTGATCCCCGTTTGAAAAAGGTCTGCGCTTCGGTTGCCGATCTGTCGGATAAATTGCGCGTTCTGGCCGATGACATGCTGGAAACCATGTATGGCGCACCCGGTATCGGGCTGGCCGCGCCACAGATTGGTGTGATGGATCGCCTCATCGTGCTGGATTGCGAAAAAGAGGAGGGCGTGGCGCCCAAGCCTCTGGTGATGTTCAACCCGGAAATTATCTCCTCCTCTGATGAGACCAACGTCTACGAGGAAGGCTGCCTGTCGATCCCCGATCAATATGCCGAGGTCACCCGTCCGCGCGACGTCGAGGTGCAGTGGCTGGACCGGGACGGTAACCTGCAGCGTCAGACCTTTGACGGGCTTTGGGCTACCTGCGTGCAGCATGAGATCGACCATCTGGATGGCAAACTGTTCATTGATTACCTGAAACCGCTCAAGCGGCAGATGATCACCCGTAAAATGCAAAAGCTCAAACGTGAGCTGGCACGGGACTAGAGATCATGGCGCTGCTGCCCATCCTGCAATGGCCTGACGCGGGCCTGTCGACCGCTTGCGCTTTGGTTGCGCCGCAGGAGGATCTCGGCACTCTGATCGCCGATATGTTTCAGACCATGTACGCGGCTCCGGGCCGGGGCTTGGCGGCACCGCAGGTTGGTGTACTCAAGCGCCTGTTTGTGATGGATGCCACCTGGAAGGACGGGCCGGGCACGCCCCTGGTGATGATCAACCCCGAAATCCTGACCTTTGGAGCTGAGCTTGCAACCGGCGATGAGGGCTGCCTGTCGATCCCCGGTGTGATGGCCGCGGTCCTGCGCCCCAGCACCGTGACACTGCGCTGGCAGGATGAGGCGCGCTGCTGGCAGACCGGCACATTCGACGGCTTTGCCGCCCGGTGCATACAGCATGAATATGACCACCTCGATGGTCTGGTGACCTTTGACCGTCTGGTGCCCGAGGCCCGCGTTGAAGCCGAAAAGACCTATCGCCGACATCTGGAGAGACCCGCATGACCGCACGTATTTGCCTGCCCTGGCCCGACAAACGCCTGCGCACCGCCGCCGCTGAGGTCAGCGAGATCACCGATGAGATCCGCGCGGTCTGGACCGACATGATCGACACCATGGAGGCCATGCCCGGCGTTGGTCTGGGTGCAAATCAGATCGGGGTGATGCTGCGCCTTGCGGTGGTGGATGGCTCCAAAGAACGCGGTCGCGCCGTGCGCATGGCCAACCCCGAGGTGCTGCATGCCTCGACCCAGCTGCGCGAACACGAAGAGGCCAGCCCCAACCTGCCCGGGGTCTCGGCCAAGATCAAACGCCCCCGCGCCGTCACCGTGCGCTATATGGACGAAACAGGCGCGATCACCGAGCGCGATTTTGTCGGCATCGAGGCCACCAGCGTGCAGCATCAGATCGACCATTTGAATGGCAAGCTGTACATTGATCATCTCAGCAAGATGAAGCGCGATATGCTGATCAAGAAATCCAAGAAACTGAACGGGTAAACCCAAGGGGGCAACAGCATGCGTATCATTTTTATGGGAACGCCGGAGTTCTCAGTGCCGGTCTTGGATGCGCTGGTTGCGGCCGGTCACGAGATCGCAGCGGTCTATTGCCAGCCGCCCCGTCCGGCAGGCCGGGGCAAAAAGGACCGACCCACCCCGGTGCATGCCCGCGCCGCTGAGCTGGGCTTGGAGGTGCGCCACCCGGTATCGCTTAAGGGCGCCGCCGAACAAGAAGAATTTGCCGCGCTGGGCGCTGATATTGCGGTAGTGGTGGCCTATGGCCTGATTCTGCCGCAGGCGATTCTGGACGCGCCTGCCAAGGGCTGTCTGAACATTCACGCCAGCCTGCTGCCACGCTGGCGCGGCGCGGCGCCGATCCACCGTGCAATCATGGCCGGCGACGCCGAGACCGGCGTCTGCATCATGCAGATGGAGGCCGGGTTGGATACCGGGCCGGTGCTGCTGCGCGAAGGCACCCCCATTGGCGATGAGGAAACCACTAGCCAGCTGCATGATCGCCTGTCTGAAATGGGCGCGTCCTTGATTGTCACCGCGCTGCGCCATCTCGATGGGCTGACACCGGATGTGCAGCCAGATGAGGGCGTGACCTATGCCGCCAAGATCGACAAAAGCGAGGCGCAAATCGACTGGGCGCAACCGGCGACAGAGGTGGACCGCAAAATTCGCGCCCTATCGCCCTTTCCCGGCGCCTGGGTGGACATAGATGGCCAGCGGATAAAGCTTCTGGCCTCGCGGCTGGCCACCACAGGCACTATGGGCACCGGCACCATGGGCACCGGCGCGCCGGGGCAGGTGCTGGATGGCGACAGCCTGACAATTGCCTGTGGCGCCGGGGAGGAGGCTGGCGCGGTTGAAATTCTGCGCTTGCAACGGGCCGGCAAAGGCGCGCAGGATCGCGACATCTTTGTGCGGGGCTTCCCGCTTGCCACAGGGCGACAGTTGTAACAGGGCGGCAGTTTCAAACTGGGCGTCACTGTAAACGGGGAGTAGGGCATTGTTTCTGACCATGATGGGCACCGTGGTGATTGCCGGGATCACCGGCTACGCGGCAGAGAAAAGCGGCTTTACCCAAAACGGCTACCTGCCTTCGATCATCATCTGCATCGGCGGCGCCTTTTTGTTCTTCTTTGTACGGATCATGTTTGGCATCGGGTTTGCCTCACCGGGGCTTAATGCCATTGTGTCCGCAATAGGGGCACTGATCATCGTGCCGTTTCACTGGCGACGTTAGCGGAGAGATATTATGAGTGTTGTGTTTCTGATCATCATTGGCGTGGCCGCTGGTTTCCTGGCGACGCGGATTATGGGGATTGAGTCCGATATCATCACCACCATGGCGATTGGCATTGCCGGCGCACTGATCGGCGGCTTCGTCCTGCGTGCGCTGTTGACGGTGATGGGCATGGTTGCAGGTCTTGTTGGTGCCGTGCTGGGCGCCCTGCTGCTGATCTGGCTGTGGCAGATCTATATCAAGCGCTGACCTGCGCTCTATTTTATTGGCGTGGTGGGCGGCTTTTGTAGACGGGTAGATGCCAGCCAAAGGCAATGGAACCTGCCCGCAGCCCCCAACAGACCATGGCGCATAAGACCAGAGCGAGGCCAGAGGCCAGGCCGAATGAGCTGGCCGCAACCGCCACAATGGCGCCGCTCATGGCGCAGGTGATATAAAGCTCTCCCTGTTTCAGCACCAAGGGGACTTCCCCCACCACCACATCGCGCATCAGCCCGCCCATGCTGCCGGTGGCCATGCCCATCAGCACCACGATGACAGCGGGCTTGTCGAGCGCCAGTGCCACACCGGTGCCAGCCGAGACCGCAACGGCCAGGGCAAAACTGTCGAGCCAAATCAGCAGGCGCAAACGGCTCTCGACCAGATGGGCGGTAAAGAACACCACAACAGCTGCGCCCGCCGCCAGCAGGATGTGGTTGGGATCGGCAACCCAGAACACCTCTTCGCGGTTCAACACCAGATCCCGCACCGTGCCGCCGCCCACCGCCGTCAGACACGAGATGAAGGCAAAGCCGACTATATCCAGTTGGGCGCGGCTGGCCACCAGCGCGCCTGTGAGGGCAAAGACCAAAACAGCGGCATAATCGAGCAGGGTGACAAAAGTCATTGTGATCTCTCCATGATCCCCTGCGCGGGCCTCATGCCTTTGATTTGCTTTTCTTGAACGGCGCCATGCCGGCGCGGGCCAACTCATCGGCGCGTTCGTTTTCGGGGTGGCCGGCATGGCCCTTGACCCATTCCCAGGTGACCTGGTGGCGGCTTTGGGCGGCATCCAGACGCTGCCACAGCTCGACATTTTTGACGGGCTTTTTGGCAGCGTTTTTCCAGCCGTTTTTCTTCCAGCCAAAGATCCAGCCGGTGATGCCGTTTTTCACATAGTTGCTATCGGTCACCAGGGTCAGGGCTGAGGGCCGGTCGAGGCTTTCCAGCGCATTGATCGCGGCCAGAAGCTCCATCCGGTTGTTGGTGGTATTGGCCTCGCCGCCTTTGAGTTCCTTTTCCTTGATGACGCTACCGCCATCCTTGGCCTGCAACAGGGCGCCCCAGCCGCCGGGGCCGGGATTGCCGGAGCAGGCACCATCGGTATAGGCATAGAGATCAGCCATGACAGGCCACCGAAATCCAGCGGGCCATGGTGCCATCAAGGCCTTCGCTTTCCCCAAACGCGCAGTTCAGCACGGTAAATCCGGCGGTCTTGAGCAAATCTTGCAAGTCGTCTTCCTCGTAATAGGTATAAAGCCGCCCGAGAGCGTCGCGGGCTTCGCCTTTACCCAGCTTGAGGGCGATATAAAAGACGCCGTTTGATTTCAGGGCGCGTTTTAGTGCAGCCAGATGGTGGGGCATGGCGGCACGTGGGGCGTGCAACAGGCTGTAATTGGCCCAGATCCCGTCATAGAGTGCGACGCCCTGGATCTCCTCAAAGGTCGCCCGCCAGGCGGTAACACCTGGCAGGGCCTGCGCAAGAGCAACCATTTCCTGCGAGGCATCGGTGGCGTCGGCGCGCAGGCCCGCTTTGGCCATCACCGCAGCCGAGGTGCCGGGGCCGCAGCCCAGATCCAGCACCCGGCCTGCGGAAGGGCAGGCGGTAATGAACTCCAGCAATCGCGGGTCATTGCTGAGATAGTCCTGGTTCAGTGCTGCATAGTCTGCGGCCCGGTCACCATAAACTTTGAGTGTTTCTGTGTCGCTCATCGAAGGCCTTATCAATGGGGGGGGTGGAGGTGGGCCGTGGCGGTCAGGCGCGTTCAATGGCCAGTCGGGCAGCAAGGGCGGCAAAAATGCCAGCAAAGCCCCGGTTGAGCCATTTTACCACGGTTTCGGATCCCAGCACAAATTGCCGGGCCTGGGCTGCGAAATACCCATAGAGCACAAAGACCCCAAAGGTGAGCCCCATGAACACCGCGCCCAGCAGGGCCATTTCAGAGGTGGCATGCGCCGGGTCGCCGGACAGGAAGGGCGGCAGCAGTGCCAGGAAAAACACCGACAGCTTGGGGTTGAGGATATTGATCAGCGCGCCGCGTTGGGCGATGCGCAGAGCCGATTGCCGTTTGGTCTGCGAAGAGATGGTCAGTGCCCCACCAGAGCGCAGCGCCTGCCAGGCCAGATAGAGCAGGTAAAGCACCCCGAGCGTTTTGACGACTTGGAACAGCAGCGCGGAGCTGTGCAGTACCGCCGCCAGCCCCAGGGTTGCCGCAGCGAGATGCGGCAGGATGCCAAGGGTGCAGCCCAAAGCGGCCCAAACCGCAGACCGCGCCCCCTGACCAAGCCCCAGCGCCAGCGTATAAAGAACCCCGGTTCCGGGGGCCAGAACGACAACAATTGCGGTGATGAGAAACTGCATGGAAATCATAAGCTGGCCCTTTCGGTGGGGTCTCGATCTGGTTTGACATCTCAGCCTAAGAGCAAGTGAGCGCGCCGTAAACCGCCAGGGTCACCACGCGCTGGCTCTTGGCCACTATTGTCAGGTCATTGCCATCCGGCGGCTGTCATTAGGATCCTGTCAGGCCGAGCTCTCAGCTGATTTGTTGGCGGGGTGGCGCAGCACTCGCGGGACTTTGAACTCGACACGTTCCACGGCGGTTTCAACCACCTCGACCGTGACATCATAGCGGGCGCGAAAGGCGTCGATGACCTCATTGACCAGCAGTTCAGGTGCTGAGGCGCCGGCGGTGATGGCAATGCTTGAGATTCCTTCCAGGGCGCGCCAGTCAATGTTGTCGGCCCGCTGCACCAGCTGGGCATATTTGCAGCCCGCTTTTGCCCCGACCTCAACCAGTCGGCGCGAATTTGACGAATTTGGCGCGCCCACAACCAGCATGGCATCGGATTTGGGCGCAACCGCCTTAACCGCTTCTTGCCGGTTGGTGGTGGCGTAGCAGATGTCTTCCTTATGGGGGCCGACAATGGCAGGAAACCGTGCTTCCAGCGCCGCGACAATGCCCTTGGTGTCATCCACCGACAGGGTGGTCTGGGTGACATAGGCCAGTTGCTGCGGATCGCGCACCTGCACCTTTGCCACATCTTCGGGGGTTTCCACCAAAATCACCTCACCCTCGGGCAATTGCCCCATAGTGCCGACGGTTTCCGGGTGGCCCTTATGGCCGATCATGATCATCTGCAGCCCCTGTTCCGCGTGGCGCTGCGCCTCGATATGCACCTTGCTGACCAGCGGGCAGGTGGCATCCACATAGACCATCTGGCGCGCCTCAGCGGCGGCGGGTACCGATTTGGGCACCCCATGGGCTGAGAAGATTACCGGACGATCCTGGGGGCATTCTTCCAGCTCTTCGACAAAAACCGCACCTTTGGCCCGCAACCCATCCACCACAAATTTGTTGTGAACGATCTCGTGGCGCACGTAGACGGGGGCGCCCCATTTTTCGAGCGCCAGTTCTACAATCTTGATGGCGCGATCAACGCCGGCACAAAAACCGCGTGGCGCAGCCAGATAAAGTGTCAGGGCAGGTTTGGTCATCGGCGTCTCCTTCGCGGCAGAAGTAAGGCTTTGCCGGCCCAAGGTCCAGCCTGATGAACCCGCTGGATGAGGCTGTGCACAGCCCCGGTTGTTTGGTCAGGCCGGGCAGAATGCCGCTGGGGTGCCCGGAGGTCGGCGTGTTCTCGTGGTGCAGAGTGTCTATCCAAAAAAGGAATATGTTAACTGATCTGCTCCATGTTTGGGGCAATGCGGGGGCCTTTCCTGCGCCAAAGGGGGCTGCGCGCGATACCTCTTTGGGGGTGAACAGTATGTAGTTTTGGTCGGGTAGAGGATAAAAGCGCCGTGTACGGAAAAATGAGCCCAACCGAGTGCCTTGCGTTGGAGGAAAAGGGCGATTTTGCCACCAGGCAATATGCGGTCACGATGGAGCGCCGTTTTCGCACTGTCAGCGTCAGCTGCAATCTTGTGGTTGTGCTGGGCCTTTTGTGGATCGCTTTGGGCATCTCCATAAATGCGCCCAGCGTGGTGATCATCTCAACAATTGCGATCTTGGGTTCGATCGCCGCGCGTTTGCTCATAAATACGGAATATACGCTTTTGGCCCGCCTGCTGTGGTATTTCACGGGCTTGGTTGTGGTCATGGGGTCCGTTTTCACCATGCCCCCCGAAAGCTATATCGAACTGTTTTTTGTTGTCCTGCTCGGCGGGCCCTTTATGACGTTTTCGATGCGTCGCGAAAAGGCGATGATCATTACGCTGTTGGGGATCGTCTTTGCAAGCTGGGTGATGTTTCGGTTTTTGGGGCATGACTATTTTGGCCCGCCGCTTGTCGAGGTGGCGATTCCCGTCAGCTATCTTTCTGGCGGTGTGTTGGTCACGGTTTTTGCCGTCCTCGTTGTCGAAATGATGGCTTTTGGCGAGTTGGCGGAAAGCTATAGCGATGATCTGTTGCAGGCCCACCAAAAGGAAAGCCAGGCGAATCACGCCAAAAGCGAGTTCCTTGCCGCCATGAGCCATGAAATCCGAACGCCGATGAATGGGGTGCTGGGGATGGTTGAGGTGCTTGAAAGAACGGATCTCACCCTTGAACAGCGGCGCCTTCTGAACACCATCAAAGAGTCTTCGACCTCGCTTTTGTGGATTATTGACGACATCCTGGATGTCTCCCGTATTGAGGCAGGCAAAATGGAGTTGTTTGAAACGCCCATGCGCCTGTTGCCGCTGGTCGAGGGAGCGGCGGCAACCCTGCGGCCCCATGCCAGCCAGATGGATGTGGACCTGGCCCTGACGATACAGGCAGATCTGCCGGATACGCTGAGGGGCGATGCGGGGCGCCTGCGTCAGATTTTGCTCAACCTCATCGGCAATGCGATCAAATTTTCTGAACCGCTGGCCGGCGAAGCTGCCGGACGGGTGCGGTTGCGTGTAGAGATCTGCGAGCCCGGCTGGATTGATTTTGTCGTTGAGGACAACGGCATCGGGATTGAGCCAGAGGTCCAGGAGGCGATCTTTGCCCCCTTTGAACGTTCAGCAGTGGTGGCCAAGCGGATGATCAAGGGCAATGGCCTGGGATTGACGATTGTGCAGCAATTGGTCTCCAAGATGGGGGGCACTGTTTCGGTGGACAGCACCTTGGGTGAAGGCAGCACCTTCACGGTCCGGCTGCCCGTTCTGGAACCCTCCGGACCGATTAAGGGGCCGCGGTTGGCAGGGACAAAAGTTGTGGCAATGCTGCCAGAGCAGGGACGGGAGTGTAACTGGCCCACCTATGTCCTGGCTGCGGACTGTGATCTGAAATGGGTGTCCAGCCGGGAAGAGTTTATCGGGCTTGCCCGTCTTGCCGGACGGGAGTCCATTTTTGTGCTGCCGGATGAGATTGAAGATGATCAGCGGTCCGGCTGGTGTCGCACCCGCATTGAACAAGAGCTTCCGGACCTGAAAGTTCTTGAGTTCAAATCTTGCGCTGACATGTTGCAGCTGAGCTCAAGCAACCGCTGGGCTGTGGTGCAATCCGGGCCGGTGCTGCCCAGCGAGCTGTGGGATGCCCTTGAAAATCTGGTGGGATATGGCACCAACAAAGAGCCCCAGACCCATTCGGGAACCAAAGACCGCGCGACCGCACTGAATATGACGGGGGGGCGGATCCTGGTGGCTGAGGACAATGAAATCAACCGCGCGGTTATTGAGAGCCAGCTGGGGCTGCTGGGGTGCACGGTGACCATGACGCGTGACGGGGCAGAATGTCTTTCGGCCTGGAACAACGGTAACTTTGACATGGTTCTGGCGGATTGCCAGATGCCGGTGATGGATGGCTTTGAGCTGACACGCGCTATTCGCCAGATCGAAACCGAGCAGGGGCTGCGCCATACGCCGATTGTGGCGGTTACGGCAAACGCACTGGAGGGGGAGATTGGGAAATGCCTGGCCGAGGGGATGGATGCTTTTGTTTCCAAACCCGTGACATTAGCTGGTTTGGAAGCGGTGATCCGTCAGCAATTGCCTGCCTCCGATGTTAGTGCAGAAACCCGGCGATGGGCTGCGGCGCAACGAGGTTAAGGGCAGCACAAGGCAGTGCAGGGCGAACCTACAGGGGCAGACCTGGTGAGGCTGCTGGATTTTGCGCTTTTGGGCTTTGTAGCAGGGGTTCAAAACGGGCTGAGTGAGTGGCTACCCGTTTTGAACCGTCTGTTTTATGACCAACTGCCAGAGGCTGCTACCCTGGGGGCGCTGTTGCCTTGGGGCAGGGGGCATAACGATCAGGTCTTCTGTCGGCGGGACTTCTGCTGACAGCTTTTCCCTTTGAAAACGACTGGGAACAGTTGAGTGCTGTTATTGATCGGGCAGGTTCTGACGCTTAATCCTAACACAAGCGCAAAGAGCAGACCGATCCGGCAGAAGGTCCCTCGGGAATGCAAGCAGTGTGCCCCAAATACAGGCCACGCCGTCGCACATTTGTTTAACCCGGAACGGCAGACACGGACCTTGTGTCAGCGGGATGCTCCCGCGGGGGGCGCCCAAGCACATCTTTCAGCTCTTCCAGCTCGATGAAGTTGTCGGCCTGACGACGCAACTCATCAGAGATCATAGGCGGCTGGCTGCGAATGGTGGACACCACAGAGACGCGTACACCCTGCCGCTGCAAGCTAGCAATCAACGGGCGGAAATCGCCATCGCCTGAAAACAGAACAATGTGATCAACGCGTGGTGCCAGTTCCATAGCATCGACTGCAAGTTCGATGTCCATGTTGCCTTTGACTTTGCGGCGGCCCATGCTGTCGGTGTATTCCTTGGCAGGTTTGGTCACCATGGTGAAACCATTATAATGCAGCCAGTCAACAAGGGGGCGGATGGGGGAGTACTCATCATTTTCCAGCAGAGCCGTATAATAAAAGGCCCGCAAGAGCTTTCCGCGGCGCATGAATTCCTGCCGCAGAAGCTTGTAGTCGATATCAAACCCTAACGCCTTGGCTGCGGCGTATAGGTTCGAACCGTCTATGAACAGCGCAAGCCGTTCGTCTTTGTAAAACATCCTAAAGTGTCCTTCCGGTAAGTCCGTTTGCGCCATTTAGTCCGTGAGTGAATTTTGGGCGGCGAAACGGGTGGACATATTGTAAGTACTTTGGCACCTGCTTCAAGTGTACGGGTTTTCCTAAGTGGGGTCAAAAGTGACCATTATACGATCAAAAGCGATCATTTCTTTGGGTGGCAACCTACCCTTGGGCGAAATGTCGCCACGAAAAACACTATTGGCTGCAACTCAGGAAGTTTCTCGCCTTATAGGTGAGCAATGCCAAGTTTCGCGGCTTTTTCAAACCCCTTGTTTTCCGGCAGGTGCCGGCCCCGATTTTGTCAATGCGGCCATGGCGATTGAGACTGCCCTAGACCCCGAAGAATTATTGCAATGCTTACATAGTGTTGAGCAGAAATTCTCGCGGGTGCGAAAGCAGCGCTGGGGGACGCGCACTTTGGATCTGGATCTGATTTCTTTGGGCGAAAGTGTGTTCCCTGATCCTGCCATTCACCAACATTGGCGTGACCTGCCCCTTGAACAACAAATGTCACAAACACCTGAACAACTGATTCTCCCGCATCCCCGGATGCAGGACCGCGCCTTTGTTCTGGTGCCGATGTGCGACATTTGCCCCGAGTGGCGCCACCCCATTTTGGGGAAAACGGCGGCGGAACTCTGTGCTGCGCTGCCAAAATCGGACCTGGAGGCGGTTCTGCCGCTGTAATCCCCGGTTGAAGCGCTTTCTGCGCTTGTCAACAAAAAGATATCGGCGTAAAAGTCACTTTTCCGGACCCACACTGATTTTGGAGAGTCGCCTATGGCCCGCGTAACGGTTGAAGACTGCGTAGATAAAGTACCAAACCGCTTTGAGTTGGTCATGCTGGCGGCCCATCGTGCCCGCGAAATTGCTGCCGGAGCAGAGATCACGGTAGATCGTGACAACGACAAGAACCCTGTCGTATCGCTGCGTGAAATTGCGGATGAGACCCAGCGCGCGGATGATCTGCGCGAGCGTCTGATCGAAAACAATCAGAACCAGATCGAAGTCGATGAGCCCGAAGAAGACTCGATGGCTCTGTTGATGGGCGCCGAAAACGACAAGCCCGCTGACGACGATATGTCAGAAGAGAAACTGCTG
This sequence comes from Pseudophaeobacter sp. TrK17, assembly GCF_042192375.1. Lineage (NCBI taxonomy): Bacteria > Pseudomonadati > Pseudomonadota > Alphaproteobacteria > Rhodobacterales > Roseobacteraceae > Pseudophaeobacter > Pseudophaeobacter sp. TrK17. The sequence goes on along the minus strand of NZ_CP071700.1, from coordinate 3,630,231 downwards.
CGTGCACTCATGGAGGCGCAGGGGCAGGGCTGACATCAGCCATTCACTCCCAATATTGAGGCTGCGGACCGGATATGATTTCACCAGAAGACCTGATTGCTCTGGTCCGCAACTACAATCCCAAAACCAATGCAGACAAACTCGCCGAGGCCTTTGCCTATGGCGAAGAGATGCATGAAGGCCAGTTTCGTCACTCGGGCGAGCCCTATTTCACCCATCCCGTGGCCGTTGCGGCCCTGCTGACCGAACAGCGACTGGATGATGCCACCATCATCACCGCGCTGTTGCATGACACCATCGAAGACACCAAGGCCTCTTATGAAGAGGTGGTCAGCCGCTTTGGTACAGAGGTGGCCGAGCTGGTGGATGGGGTTACCAAACTGACCAATCTACAGCTGTCCAGCCGTGAGACCAAACAGGCGGAGAACTTCCGCAAGCTGTTCATGGCGATGTCCAAGGATCTGCGGGTCATTCTGGTCAAACTGGCTGACCGTCTGCACAATATGCGCACCATCAAGGCGATGCGGCCGGAAAAGCAGGCGCAAAAAGCCCGTGAAACCATGGATATCTACGCGCCGCTTGCGGGTCGCATGGGGATGCAATGGATGCGCGAAGAGCTGGAAGACCTGGCTTTCAAGGTGCTCAACCCCGAGGGCCGCCAGTCGATCATCCGCCGCTTTGTGACCTTGCAACGGGAAACCGGCGATGTGATCCACCGGATCACCGGTGATATGCGGATAGAGCTGGAAAAAGCCGGCATCGAGGCCGAAGTCTTTGGCCGCGCCAAGAAACCCTATTCGATCTGGCGCAAGATGCAGGCCAAGGATCAGGGCTTTTCGCGGCTGTCAGATATCTACGGGTTCCGTGTCATCACCCAATGCGAAGAAGACAGCTACCGGGCGCTGGGCTGTATTCACCAGCGCTGGCGGGCGGTGCCGGGACGGTTCAAGGACTATATCAGCCAGCCAAAATCCAATGGTTATCGCTCGATCCATACCACGGTTTCAGGCCGGGACGGCAAACGGGTGGAGGTGCAGATCCGCACCCGCCAGATGCATGATGTGGCCGAGACCGGCGTCGCGGCCCACTGGTCGTATCGCGATGGCGTGCGCTCGCAGAACCCCTTTGCTGTGGATCCGGCAAAATGGATCGCCTCGCTCACGGAGCAGTTCGACGGGGAAGAGGATCACGACGAGTTCCTCGAAGCGGTCAAGCTGGAGATGTATTCCGACCAGGTCTTTTGCTTCACGCCCAAAGGCGATGTGACCAAGCTGCCCAAGGGCGCAACTCCAATTGATTTTGCCTATGCCATTCACACCCGGATTGGCCATGCCTGCGTTGGCGCCAAGATCGACGGCATTCGGGTGCCCCTGTGGACGCGTATTCGCAACGGTCAATCGGTCGAGGTGATCACCGCCGAGGGGCAGACCCCACAGGTGAGCTGGCTGGAAATCGCCACCACTGGCAAGGCCCGCACCGCTATTCGCCGCGCTCTGCGCGAGGCGGACCGGGCGCGATTTGTCAAACTGGGGCGCGAACTCGCGCGCTCTGCTTTTGAACATGTGGGCCGTAAATCCACCGATAAGACACTGGAAACCGCCGCAAGAGCATTGCGCATCGAATCGGTGAACGAGTTGTTGGCGCGTCTCGGCGCTGCCGAGATCACCACCCATGATGTGGTGCAGGCGGTTTACCCTGAACTGTCATCACAAGAGGGTGAGGTGATTTCGCCCCGCCGTGCGGTTATTGGCCTGGAAGCGGGCCAGAGTTTTGAGCGCGCGCCCTGTTGTCAGCCCCTGCCGGGGGAGCGGATCATCGGCATCACTTACCGGGGCCGCGGCGTTGTGGTTCATGCGGCTGATTGCGATCGGTTGGGCGAGTTCGAGGAACAGCCGGAACGCTGGGTTGATGTGCATTGGCACAGTGGCACCCACCCGGCGGCCTACGGCGTCACCCTGGGGTTGACCATTGGCAACGATGCTGGTGTGCTGGGACGAATTTGCACATTGATTGGTGAAAAAAAGGCCAATATTTCCAATCTTGAATTTGTCGACCGGAAACCAGACTTTTACCGGCTGATGATAAATGTTGAACTTCGGGATGTAGAGCAACTGCATTCTCTGATGTTAACATTGGAGGCCGAGAGTAACGTCGCCGAGGTTGCGCGTTTCCGGGAGCAGCCGGAGAAACGTTTGATTTCGGGCTGAGGCTCGGTTGGAACTAGGAAGGACGCAGGGCTTTGGTATTCAGGCGCCGTGATAGACGCCCGCTTCATCGCGCGGTTGCGGATTTCATCTGGCCCCGTGGGGGCTGGAAACGGGCATTTCTATACGTAAAGCACCGGGTCCGCCGTCTGCCTGATTCGCCTGAACGCATCGCCCGCGGGGTCTGGGCCGGGGTCTTCACCACCTTTACGCCGTTTTATGCCATGCATTTTGTCGTCGCGGCACTGATTGCCCGCTTGATGAACGGCAATATTCTGGCGGCGCTGAGTGGAACCTTTTTTGGTAACCCGCTGACCTATGTGCCGATTGGTGTGGCTGCCTTGCAGACCGGGCACTGGCTGCTGGGCACCGAATACGAAGAGGTAGACCGCTCGCTGGTTGGTAAGTTCCTGGATGCGGGCAAAGATCTGAAAGACAATCTCTTTGCGCTGTTCCATGATCAGCCGGCCGACTGGCACGGGCTGTCGTTGTTCTACGATGAGGTGTTTTTTCCCTATCTGGTTGGTGGTGTTCTGCCCGGTGCCATCACCGCAACCATCTGTTACATGATCAGCCTGCCGGTGATCCGCGCCTACCAGCAGCACCGGCGGTCGCGCATCAAGGCCAAATTTGAAGCGATCAAGAAACGCGCCGAGATGGAGGCCGCCGGGATCACACCGGCTGCCGAGACCAAAAAAACCAAACCCAAACTGGCCCTGCCACGGGTGCGTAAAGTGAAATAACCCGCCGCCTCGTCGCGGGGGGTTGCTCTTGGCGGTCTGCTGTCTAATCTCGCGGCAACAGATACTGATCTCAGGATAGATGACATGGCTCAGAACGCGTTGCGATTGGGTGTGAATATTGACCACGTGGCCACCGTGCGAAATGCGCGGGGCGGCGATAACCCGGATCCGGTCCGGGCAGCGATCCTGGCACAGAGCGCAGGCGCCGATGGCATCACGGCCCATCTGCGTGAGGACCGCCGCCATATTGTCGACGCCGATATAGACGGCTTGATGGCGGCCCTGCGCATTCCGCTGAATTTCGAGATGGCCGCCACGGCAGAAATGCAGGCCATCGCCCTGCGTCACAAACCTCATGCGGTTTGTCTGGTGCCGGAAAAACGGGAAGAACGCACGACTGAGGGCGGGCTGGACGTGGCGGGCAATGACAATGCGCTTGCTGACTATATCACGCCTCTGCGCGAGGCCGGTAGCCGGGTGTCGATGTTCATCGGTGCCGAAAAGGCGCAGGTCGAGGCCAGCCACAGAATCGGCGCACCGGTGATCGAACTGCATGCGGGCGCCTATGCCGACGCCTGGGCCGAAGGCCGCTGGGACGCGCGCGACGCGGAACTGGCCAAGATTACCGAAATGGTCGCCTACGCCAGTGAACTGGGCTTGGAGGTGCATGTGGGCCATGGTCTGACCTATGACAGCGTTGGTCCGATTGCCGCCCTGCCAGAGGTCAAGGAGCTCAACATCGGTCATTTCCTGATGGGAGAGGCGATGTTTGTCGGCCTGCCCGCCGCCTTGGCCGAAATGCGCCGTCAGATGGATCTGGCACGCCAGAGTTAAAACTGAGGAGACCCAGGATGCGCCGTTTCTTTTCAGCACTTTTTGGCAGTGCGGTGATCGCTGTGTCAGGGGCGTCTGCTGTCGGGGCGCAAAGCCTGCAAAGCTGCGACTGGGTGGCCTCAGCCGCCAATCTGGTTGAACCTTGGGAAGAGACCAGTCGCACCTATGGGGATGGCGCGGTGCGTATCGCCCTGCTGGACACCGGCGGCGAGCCTGCCTGCTGTTCCAGTCATTTGCTTATCCTGTCGCCAGACCCTGACTATGGTCAGGCCTGTCACGTGCTGTCTGACCAGCCTGGAACCGGGTTTCGCCAGGTGTTCCTGGAAGAGAGCAACAGCCGCTATGAGGCTGGCAGGGGCCTGCTGGTGACCATTCCCGTTGGCCGGTTTGACCCGGATACCGGGGCCGTGGACAGGGCGGGCATCCGGCCTGTGTCGATCCGGATCAATCAAGCCTCGGGTCAAGTGACCCTGGAGGCGGCCGCTGCAGCCCCGAATTCTGCGCCGACTTCTGCCCCCTCATCTGGCGCTCAGGGGGCAAAGAAGTAACATCCTTTGGCAAGAGCGCCCTTGGACAATTGTGTCGCCTTGCACCCGGGGCATCGCCCTTGAACTCCTGAGAGGCCTACCATGATCCTTGGTATCGGAACCGACCTTGCCAATATCGAACGCATTCAGGGCACCCTGGATCGGTTTGGGGATCGGTTCCGCAATCGGGTGTTTACCGATGTCGAGCAGCGCAAGGCGGAGCGACGCCGCGATGTGGCGGGCACCTATGCCAAACGCTGGGCCGCCAAAGAAGCCTGTTCCAAAGCGCTGGGCACCGGGCTGCGGATGGGCATCGCCTGGAAGGACATGGCGGTCAGCAATCTGCGCAGTGGCCAGCCGGTAATGCAGGTCACTGGCTGGGCCGCCGAGCGCCTGGCTGAAATGACACCCGCTGGCCACAGCGCGATTATCCACGTGACATTGACCGATGATCACCCCTGGGCGCAGGCCTTTGTGGTCATTGAGGCCCGGCCAATTCACGCTCAGCCCGTGGATCAGTCTGCGGATCAGCCCTCTGAAACCGCCAGTGAAGCTTGACTCGCGCCCCTCACGCGCTCATGTAGCGCCGGACCCTTAAATTCATAACCCGGAGAGCCTGATGACGGCAAAACCCACGGCCGGACAATCGATCCTCGAAACGGTAAAGACCATTGTTTATGCCCTTTTGATTGCTGGGGTCTTTCGGACCCTGTTTTTTCAACCCTTCTGGATCCCATCGGGGTCGATGAAGGAGACGCTGCTCATTGGTGATTTCCTCTTCGTCAACAAGATGGCCTATGGCTATTCCTATGCCTCTTGTCCCAGTGTCCGCATCGGCGCTATCGGGCTGAATATCGATGCCGAAGACATCTGCGGCTTTCTCGACAATGATAACACCCGGTTGTTGGGCTCTGACCCAGAACGCGGCGATGTGGTTGTCTTCCGCCACCCGGTGACTGGCACCGACTTCATCAAACGGCTGGTTGGCCTGCCGGGGGACAGTATCCAGGTCAAAGATGGGGTGCTGTTCATCAACGGCACAGCCGTTGGGCTGGAGGATGCGGGCAACTTTGAGGAAGCCATGGCGCCGCAGGGGCCACAGGGCTCTCGACCTCGCTGTGAAAACGCGCCTGTTGGTCTGGGTGGGGCCTGCCTCAAATCGCGCCAGATTGAGACCTTCCCCAATGGCAACACCCATGCCATCCTCAATATTGGCAACCAGTCTGCGGATCACACGGGCGTCTATAAGGTGCCTGAGGGGCATTTTTTCTTCATGGGTGACAACCGCGATAATTCCAGTGACAGCCGTCTGGTACAGACCGCTGGCGGGGTTGGCTTTGTGCCACTCAAAAATCTGATCGGGCGCGCGGATCGCATCATGTTCTCGTCTGCTGGCCGCTCCATGTTGTTTTTCTGGACCTGGCGTTCTGACCGCTACTTCAAGGGGATCGAGTGAAACTATCGAAAGAAATGCGCGTCTTTGAGCAGCGGATCGGGCACCAGTTTGCCCGGCCGGAGCTTTTGGTGCGCGCCTTGACCCACCCCTCGGTGTCTTCTCCAAACCGCAAGGATAACCAGCGTCTGGAGTTTCTCGGGGATCGTGTGCTTGGCCTGGTCATGGCAACAGCCCTGCTGGAGCATGACAAGGAGGCCAGCGAAGGCCAGTTGGCGCCACGCTTTAACGCGCTGGTGCGCAAAGAAGCCTGCGCCGATGTCGCCCGCGAGATCGAACTGGGTGAGGTGCTGAAACTGGGGCGTTCGGAAATGATGTCCGGCGGGCGCCGCAAGCTGGCCCTGTTGGGCGATGGCATGGAGGCGGTGATTGCTGCCGTCTACAAAGACGCCGGGTTCGAAGTCGCCCAGGCGATGATCCTGCGGCTCTGGGGCGCGCGTATTCATCAGGTGGAGGCCGACGCCCGAGATCCCAAAACCGCGCTACAGGAATATGTCCAGGCGCGCCGTCAGAATCCACCGGACTACGTGCAGGTGGCACGCGAAGGTCCGGATCACCAACCTATTTTTACCATTGCTGTTCGGCTGGAAGATGGCACCGAAGAGCGCGCAACTGCGGGCTCAAAACGTCTCGCAGAACAGGCCGCAGCCAAGGCGCTCTTGGCACGTTTGGAGCACTCAACATGACAACACGCGCCGGTTTCGTCGCCCTGATCGGAGAGCCCAACGCGGGCAAATCCACTCTTCTTAACCGAATGGTCGGGGCCAAGGTCTCGATCGTCACCCATAAGGTCCAGACCACCCGCGCCCGGGTGCGCGGCGTGGCGATGGAAGGCGAAAGCCAGATCGTTTTTGTCGACACGCCGGGCCTGTTTCAGCCCCGCCGCCGTCTGGATCGCGCCATGGTGGCAGCCGCCTGGGGCGGCGCTGCCGATGCTGAAATTGTGCTGCTGCTGGTCGAGGCCCACCGGGGCATCACCGAAGGGGTGGAGCGCATTCTCGAAGGTCTCGCGGATGTGGCTCAGGGCCGGACCGTGGCTCTGGTGATCAACAAAATCGACCGGGTGCAATCCGAGGTGCTGCTTGGCCTCACCAAGGATCTGAACGATCGCTTTGATTTTGCCGAAACCTTTTTGATCTCGGCCGAACGCGGCCATGGGGTCGAGGTGCTGCGCAGCTGGCTGGCCAAAACACTGCCCGAAGGTCCCTGGCTCTACCCCGAAGACCAGATCGCTGATCTGCCAATGCGGATGATCGCGGCGGAAATCACCCGCGAAAAACTGACCCTGCGCCTGCACCAGGAACTGCCCTATCAGATGACGGTCGAGACCGAAAACTGGGAAGAGCGCAAAGATGGCTCGGCCAAGATCGACCAGGTGATCTATGTGGTCCGCGATGGTCACAAAGGCATCGTTCTGGGCAAGCGCGGCGAAACCATTAAATCCGTGTCGCAATCCTCCCGCGAAGAACTGACCGAGTTCCTGGGCCGCAAGGTGCACCTGTTCCTGCAGGTCAAAGTGCGCCCCAACTGGCTGGAAGAGGCCGAGCGTTACTCGGAAATGGGACTGGACTTCAAAGACGGCAACTAAGCGGGGCGCGCTCTGCACAGGGCGCGTACCACCCTTCATCTTTCCCTAACTATCTCCGCCGGAGGCTCCGGCAGCTGCCACAGATGCTGCGGCCTGCGGCGGGGATCACACCAGAGGCCCCGCAATGCCCCGACTGACCGCCCGTTTCTGGGTTGATGCCTATCTTGCCCGCCTGCGGTTTCAGGATATTCCGGGGTTTGTCACCGCCCATGGCGATGACACCGCAGGCGCGGTGCTGGTCAAGCTGAACACCCTGGACGGGCAGGCGCAGTCGTTTCATCGCTCCTACGATTTGATGAGCGGCGCACGCAAATGGATCGAACATGCCAGCGGAGTTGAGGCGGATGTGGACGCCGCGATCCGACGCCAGCAAGAGTTTGACCCCGATCTCTGGGTGATTGAGATTGAGGACCGTGCCGGGCGTCACCTGCTGGATGAACCAGGGCTGGAATGATCTTGGTTTGAACACCCAAGCTCCAAGGGCTGAGGCAAGGCTTGCCGTTGGGGGGCTGTTAGGGTCTGATAGTCAGGGCCGCAGCGCGCAATCAGGGGGAAATATCAGTGGAATGGCGTGATCATGGCATTCTGTTGTCCCGACGGCGTCACGGCGAAGGGGCTGCAATTATTGATGTTTTTACTGAACATCACGGCCGCCACGCCGGTATTGTGCATGGGGGCGCCAGTCGCAAAAAGGCGCCGGTGCTACAACCGGGTGCGCAGCTGGATCTGTTGTGGCGGGCTCGGCTGCAGGATCACCTGGGCAGCTATCAGGCCGAACCTCTGCGCAGCCGCGCGGCGGCGGCCTTTTCTGGTCGTATGGCCTTGGCGGGGCTGAATGCGGTGACAGCGCTGTTGGGGTTTTGTCTGCCCGAGCGCGAAGCCTACCCGGTGCTTTACAAACAGTCCGAACAATTGCTGGACCTGCTGGAGCAGGCGGAGGTCTGGCCCCTGGCCTACCTGCGCTGGGAAATGGCCTTGCTCAAAGAAATGGGCTTTGGGCTTGATCTCAGCGCCTGCGCGGTGTCCGGGCGCAACGAAGATCTGGCCTATATTTCGCCTCGGACGGGGCGGGCGGTGTCCGTTCAGGAGGCGGGGCAATGGGTCAGCCGCCTGTTGCCGTTGCCGCCGGTCCTGCGCGGGATCGGTGAGGCTGCAGATCATGAGGTGGCGCAGGGGCTGCAGACCACCGGATTTTTCCTGGCAGAGCGGCTGGCACCCAGTCTGGGGAACCAGCCGCTGCCCGAAGCCCGCAGCAGGTTTGTTGATGCCTTCATGCGGCGATTTCCGGACAGCTGAGACTACTCCGCCTGTGTTGCTTCGGTGATCAAATTCACAATGCGGGTTGCAATAGCATCGCTTCCCTTGACCGAGGGGTGGATCATATCAATCGCGTGGTAGCTGCGATCCCCATGTGGCACCAGGTCGGCCAGAGACAGGAAAAAGACGCCCTCGTCTCGGGCTGCCATCCGGGCCGCGCGTCGATCCAGCTCTTCGCCTTCGTCCTTGCAGTGTTCAATGGGAGAGCCAAGTCCGGGGCTGCGCAGATAGCCGGTGTAGATCACCTTGGCCCCCTTGCTGCGCAGCTGGTTCACCAGATCAGGAATTGCGCCGCTGCTGCCATCGCTGGTGGCCAACCCGTCCATCTTGCGCCCACATGCGGTGCAGCCGCACCCCAGCCACAGGTCATTGCCGCCGCCATTCAACACCACCCAGTTCCAGTCGCCCGCATTCCAGTCGCCCTTGGGCATTTGTTTGGGAATACTCAACCCGGCCGCGCCACTGACGGGCAGGCGATAGATCATGCGCGCCGCAGAAAGGGAGCGATCAGTGACCTCGACTTGGAGGTGTTCCTCCATCACGTCTGAGACCGCCCGCTGGGAGGTGCCATTCCAGGCCATCAGCGAATCGCCCATCACCAAAATTCCGCCCTCCGGGTTCTGGGGTGCGCGCTCGCCACAGCCGGATAGGGTAAGCAAGGCACAGAAAATGCAAGATAACCGGGGCAGAAATTGAAGCATGGGCACAGGGCTCACTTGGAGAGTAAATCGAATTTTAAATGCAGTTATACCGGATGTTGTAAATCAATAAACATCAGGGCAGGCGGTAAGGCAAAGCCGGGGAATTGTAGGGCAACAGGCCTGATGCGGGCCTTATGCCGAGATAAGATTGAGCTAACACCAGGAACAAAAAAGCCCGACCAATGGCCGGGCTTTTAGGGATCTTGTTGTAAAAGGATCAGGCCAGAAGGCGGCGGGCAATAACCTGTGCCTGAATTTCTGCGGCGCCTTCAAAGATGTTCAGGATCCGCGCATCACACAGCACCCGGCTGATTTTATACTCCAGCGCAAAGCCATTGCCGCCGTGGATCTGCAAACCGTTGTCAGCAGCGGCCCAGGCCACCCGGGCACCCAGCAGTTTTGCCATGCCGGCTTCCAGATCGCAGCGATGGCCGTGATCCTTTTCCCAGGCCGAGAAATACGTGAGCTGACGCGCCACCATTATCTCGACTGCCATCATCGCCAGCTTGCCGGAGACGCGGGGGAAGTTGATCAGGCTCTTGCCGAATTGTTTGCGGTCCTGGGCGTATTGCATGGAGATATCCAGTGCCGACTGGGCCACGCCGATGGCGCGGGCTGCGGTCTGGATCCGGGCGCTTTCAAAGGTCTCCATCAGCTGTTTGAAGCCCTTGCCCTCGGCGCCGCCCAGCAGGTTTGCCTGTTTCACGGCAAATCCGTCAAAGCCCAGCTCGTATTCCTTCATGCCGCGATAGCCCAGTACTTCGATCTCGCCGCCGGTCATGCCGGGGGTTGGGAAAGGTGCCTCATCTGTACCGGGGGTCTTTTCTGCCAGGAACATCGACAGGCCCCGGTGATCGGTGGTGTCGGGGTCGGTGCGTGCCAACAGGGTCATCACATGGGTGCGGGCCGCATGGGTGATCCAGGTCTTGTTGCCGGTGACCTCATAATCGCCGGCCTCGTTTTTGACCGCGCGGGTGCGCAATGAGCCAAGGTCGGACCCGGTGTTTGGCTCGGTGAACACAGCTGTGGGCAGGATTTCGGCGCTGGCGATTTTGGGCAGCCACTGGGCTTTTTGCTCATCGGTGCCGCCACAAAGGATCAGTTCAGCGGCGATTTCCGAGCGGGTGGCGAGGGAGCCGACACCGATGTAGCCGCGCGACAGCTCTTCAGAGACCACAACCATCGAGGCCTTGGAGAGGCCAAAGCCACCAAATTCTTCGGGGATGGTCAGGCCAAAGACGCCCATTTCGGCCAGCTCTTCGATGACCTCCATCGGGATCAGCTCATCCTTCAGATGCCAGTCATGGGCGTGGGGCTCAACCTTGTCTGATGCGTAGCGGCGGAACTGATCGCGGATCATTTCCAGCTCTTCTTCCAGACCCGACGCGCCGAACATGGTGGCGCCGGCCTGCTCTTGCATCAGCTCGGCCAGGCGGCTGCGTGCAGCCTGGGTATTGCCAGACTCGGTGAGGGCCACAACCGCCTCGGTGCGCAGCGCCCCCACGGCGTCCTGACCCAGGCCAAGATCCTGCAGCCGCAGGATTTCACCCTGGTTCATCTGAATGCCGCCCTGAACCTGCGCCAGATATTCGCCAAAGGCGATCTGGTGGATCAGCTGCTCCATCTCATGGAAGCCGCCATCGCTTTGCAGCTTGTCAGCCCAGTCCTGCATCTGGCGCAGCGCATAGACATAGGTGGCAAGCCAGGACAGCCCGTGCGCTGCGGTCTGGTTGGCTTCGATCAACTGGCCGGAAACGCGACCCTCCTGGGTGACCTGGTTGCGCACCGCAACCCGGGCGGCCTCCAGGGTCGCTTCGAGGGGGGCAATTGCTGCGCCAGTGAGCGCCAGCAGATCTGGGAGCACAATCGGTTTCATTTGCAGGTCCTGTCCGTCATGAGCCATTGAATCACGTCCTTCTTGGGTCGCTAAGGTGGTAAATCACTTTGCAGGTGCAGCGCAACAAAAATACGCCGCGCTGCGGCAAGGTGATAAAAAGTTGCGTGACGGAATTTGGCGCTCTGCGGTGGTTCTCCTTGCGGGAATGGGATGATAGGGCAGACTACATGGACGCATTTTTTTCACTCATTTCCGCCAGTGATTTGGCGATCGCCTTTGGGATTGCGCTGCTTGCCGGCACGGTGAAGGGCATGGTTGGCTTTGCGCTGCCAATGATTCTGGTCTCGGGGTTGAGCCTGTTTATCGCCCCCGAGCTGGCGCTGGCGGGGCTGATCCTGCCGACACTGGTGACCAATTGGATGCAGGCGCTGCGACAGGGCGGCGGCGCGGCCTTTGCCTCGCTTAAGCGGTTCCGTCTGTTCCTGTTGGCGGGGTTGGTGTTTTTGCTGCTCAGCGCCCAGATGGTGCGGGTGCTGCCGCAGCAGGTGATGTTCCTGGCGATTGGTGGCCCGGTGACCCTGTTTGTCTTGCTGCAGCTGATGGGGGTGCCTCTCACCCTGGCCAAGCCGACGCCACGGGTTGAGGTCATGGTCGGGGCCTTTGCCGGGTTGATCGGCGGGATCTCTGGTGTCTGGGGGCCACCAACGGTGGCCTATCTGACCGCGTTAGGCACTGAAAAGAGCGAACAGATCCGGGTGCAGGGGGTGATCTACGGCATGGGCGCCTTTGCGCTGTTGTTTGCCCATATTGGGTCGGGCGTGATGCGCCCCGCGACCCTGCCGTTTTCGATCCTGCTGATTGTCCCGGCTGTGCTGGGCATGTGGATTGGTGGGATGTTGCATGATCGCATTGATCAAAGAGTTTTTAAGCAAGCTACGCTAATTGTTCTGCTTCTGGCCGGGCTCAATCTGTTGCGCCGCGGGTTGATGTTGTAGGCTGGCCGTGTTGGACGACTGGCCGATCTGGCAAGCTGGTGTAACCAAGGAACACAAAAGCGCGATGCAGGGGATGAACGCAGAACGACTGGCTCTGGGCACCATCCTGATTGCCGTATTGGTGCTGGGCCTGAAACTGGTGGCCTGGTGGCTGACAGATTCGGTGGCCTTGCTGTCGGACGCGCTGGAGTCGCTGGTCAATGTCGGCGGGGCGGTGATGGCCTGGATGGCGGTGCATTACGCCAAAAAGCCCGCAGATGCCGGCCATCCCTTTGGCCATTACAAGGCCGAGTATTTCTCGGCTGTTCTTGAAGGCATCATGATCATCATTGCGGCGCTGCTGATTGTTCAGCAGTCGGTGCAGGCGCTTGGCAACCTGAACGAGACGGTGACCTGGGGCCGCGCCGGGCTGCTGGTCAATGGGGCGGCCCTGGTGTTGAACCTGCTGTGGGCGCGGTTGTTGATCAGCCGGGGCGGGGCGCTGAACTCTCCGGCGCTGACCGCCGGCGGGCGTCATTTGATGAGCGACGTCTGGACCTCGGTTGGGGTTTTGCTGGGGCTGGTGCTGGCGATGGTCACCGGATGGGCCATATTGGACCCGCTGTTGGCGCTGTTTGTGGCGGTGAATATCCTGCGCGAAGGCTACGGTGTTGTCGCCTCCTCGGTGAATGGGCTGATGGATTCCGCCGCCCCCAAGGAAGAGCGCGCCCGGATCGAAGAGCTGCTGCATCATGCGGCTGCGGGGGCGTTGCAGGTGCATGGGCTGAAAACCCGCCGCGCGGGTGTCGCCCTGTTTGTCGAATGCCACATGGTGGTGGAAGGCACGATGACGGTGCAGGCCTCTCACACGATCTGTGACCGCATCGAAGACCGCATCCAGGCCAGCTTTCCAGAGGCGCAGGTCACCATCCATGTCGAACCGGAACATAAACTGGAACCATCGGGCATCGCCCCGGTGTAAACCCGTCGGTGAAGCATTTGCATTTTGCCGCGTGCTCCCGTTTAACCGCCACAACGAAAGCGGCAGTCACGGGAGCGAGGCGCGATGGCGATGGAATGGGACAGGTTGTTGAATGCGGGGCGTCTGTGCCGCCCGGACTATCCCGAGGATCCTGGCCGTCCGGCCTACCTGCAGGACTATGATCGCATCCTGTTCTCAGAGCCTTTCCGTCGCCTGGCGCAAAAGACCCAGGTGCATCCCCTTTATGAACATGACCATGTGCACCACCGGATGATCCATTCGCTGGAGACCGCCAGCGCCGGGCGCTCGCTTGGGGTGCTGGCGGGGCAGGCGATGCTCAAGCAGGGATTTATCACCGAGGCGCAGCGCGATGTGATTGCCGGCACGGTTCAGGCGGCCTGTCTGGTGCATGACATTGGCAACCCGCCCTTTGGCCATTCCGGCGAAGACAGCATTGGCCAGTGGTTTGCGACGCAGTTTCAGGCGAAGAGCGGCGTTGCCGGAGCCGTCCCTGCAGCCCAGCAGGCTGAGTTTGAGGCCTTTGAGGGCAATGCCCAGGGCTTTCGCATTGCAGCGGCCCTGGAAATGGCCCGGCGCGATGGCGGCATGCGCCTGTCCTATGCGACCCTTGCGGCATTTATGAAATACCCCTGCACCGCCGAGGCCCGGCACCTGGCCACTCCCGGCTATGTGGGGCTCAAGAAATTTGGTGTCTTTGGCTCAGAGGCGGCATTGTTTGCCGAGGTGGCCGAGGCCACGGGGCTGCGCAGTGATTGCGCCGGGCCGGGGAAATATTGGCGGCGCCACCCGCTGGCCTTCCTCGTCGAGGCGGCGGATGACATCTGCTATCGGATCCTGGATCTGGAAGACGCCGCCACGGTAGGCGACCTCAGCACCGCCCAGGTGATCGACTGTCTGGAAATGATTGCAGGTAAGCCCAACCGGGCGGATGATACGGCTATGACGGCGCGCGAAATTGTCGCCATGCGCCGGGCCAGCGCCATCCATCAGGCGATCATAGCCGCGGTTGCCGCCTTCATGGACAATTATGATGCTATCATGGCGGGTGAGTTCAACGACGGTCTGATGGAGGTCTCCTCCAAGGCGGCTGCCTTTGATCAGATGAAAGAGATTTCAAATGCGCGGATCTTTACGGCACGGCGCAAGACCGAGCTGGAGATTGCCGGGCGTCAGGTGATTTTTGCGGTGCTGGATCATTTCCACGGGCTGTATGATGATCTGCGCAGCTGTGACTGGGATGTTGAGGCGTTTCTGGCCGGCAATGGCTACTGGGCCAAACTGGTGCGGGCGGTGGATCTGGATCTGCGCGGCATTACGGATGAATACAGCGCCATGCATAGCCTGGGGGATTTTGTATCTGGCATGACCGACCGCTACGCGGTGAAGGTGCGCGACATGGTGGCTGGGCGGATCTAATCTGGCCAAAAGGCACCACCGCAGCAGGATAGACAAAAAAACCCGGCCACTGGCCGGGTTTTCTATTTCGCGGTGACGCGGGCCTTAGCTGATCGCGGCGGCTTTTACGTCTTCGTCGATATAGGGCAGATACTGTTCGAAGTTGTTGGAGAACATTTCAACCAGTTTGGCGGCCTGTTTGTCATAGGCGGCCTGATCGTCCCAGGTGCGGCGTGGGTCCAGCAGGACTTCGGCAACGCCGGGCACCGAAACAGGCACGTCAAAGCCAAAGTTGCTGTCCTTGCGGAACTCGACCTCGGCCAGAGTGCCTTCGAGGGCAGCGGTCAGCAGCCCGCGTGTGGCGCGGATCGGCATCCGCGAGCCAACGCCGTAGGCACCACCGGTCCAGCCGGTGTTGACCAACCAGCAGGTTGCCCCATGGGCGGCGATCTTTTCGCGCAGCAGGTTGCCGTAGACCTCGGGGCGGCGTGGCATGAACGGCGCGCCAAAGCAGGTGGAGAAGGTGGGCTCGGGCTCGGTCACGCCGCGCTCGGTGCCGGCCACCTTGGAGGTGAAACCAGACAGGAAGTGGTACATCGCCTGCGCCGGGGTCAGACGGGCAATCGGAGGCAGCACTCCAAAGGCATCGCAGGTCAGCATGATGATGTTCTTGGGGTGGCCGCCAAGCGCGGTTTCCGAGGCGTTGGAGATATAGTGCAGCGGATAGGCGCAGCGCATGTTTGCCGTCAGGCTGTCGTCTTCAAAGTCCAGCTCTTTGGTCTCTTCGTCAAAGACCATGTTTTCGATCACGGTGCCGAACTTTGTGGTGGTCGCGTAGATCTCTGGCTCGGCCTCGGGGTTGAGGCTGATGGTCTTGGCGTAGCAGCCGCCTTCAAAGTTGAAGGTGCCATTATCGGCCCAGCCGTGCTCATCGTCGCCGATCAGAACGCGGTCAGGGTCAGCAGAGAGCGTGGTCTTGCCGGTGCCGGACAGACCAAAGAACACGGCGGTGTCGACAGGGTTGCCCTTGGCGTGGTTGGCCGAGCAATGCATCGGCATGATGCCTTTTTCGGGCAGCAGGTAGTTCAGCAGGGTAAAGACGGATTTCTTGTTTTCACCGGCATATTCGGTGCCACCGATCAGGATCATCTTGCGATCAAAGTTCATCGCAATGACGGTTTCGGTACGGCAATCGTGACGCTTGGGGTCGGCCTGGAAGCTGGGGCAGTTGATGACGGTGAAGTCTGCAACAAAATCGTTCAGGTCTTCGCGCTCGGGGCGCCGCAACATGGTGCGGATGAACAGCCCGTGCCAGGCCAGCTCGGTGACCATGCGGACATTGATCGAATGCTTGGGGTCGGCACCGCCAACCAGATCCTGCACGTGGTAGTCGCCACCTTTCATGTGCTCCAGCATATCGACATAGAGATTGTCGAACCCTTCGGGCGACATCTCGGCGTTATTTTCCCACCAGATGGTGTCTTTGACGCTGTCGGATTTGACGACGTGCTTATCCTTGGGGGAGCGACCGGTGAACTTGCCGGTGGTCACAAGGAACGCGCCGCCATTGCCCAGGGTGCCTTCGTTGCGCTTTACCGCTGCTTCGACAAGGGCAGGCTCCATGAGGTTGTAATGGACATTGCCCAGACCCTCGATACCTTGATCCTCGAGGCGGAAATTCGGGTTAACCCGTCCAGATGCCATGTGTTCTCTCTCCTGTGCCGGCTTGGTGTGCCGCATAGATTAAAAGCTGCGCCCCAAAGGCAGATCGGGGCATAGGGTCCGGTATCGACACCGGTGAGGCAGCTCATAACATGACGTTTCCATGACTGAACAGGACGGTTTGGCGCAGTTAGCGCCATCAAGGCGGAGTTTAGCGCAACCATCTGTCGCGGGGATGGATCGCTGTTCACTGTTCAGCGGTTGATAAGACATTTTTGCCCTAATTGTGGCCAAAGAGAGACCTGATTCGCCAATGGGGATTGATTCGTCGCGCAAGACGGGCGATGAAAGGGAAAAAATACTGACAATATAAAAGAGCAGATTTAGGGGCAAATCCAATGTCGAAGATTGCTTTGGTGGATGATGACCGCAACATTTTGACTTCTGTGGCGATGACGCTGGAAGCCGAAGGGTTTGAGGTGGAGACCTACAACGACGGGCAGGCCGCGCTGGATGCCTTTAACAAGAAGCTGCCTGACATGGCGGTGCTGGACATCAAAATGCCCCGCATGGACGGGATGGATCTGTTGCAGCGGCTGCGGCAGAAAACCCAGATGCCGGTGATTTTCCTCACCTCCAAAGATGATGAAATCGACGAGGTTCTGGGGCTGCGCATGGGGGCGGATGATTACGTCAAAAAACCCTTCTCGCAGCGCCTGCTGGTAGAGCGCATCCGCGCATTGTTGCGCCGCCAAGAGGCGCTCAACAGTGATGAGGCCGGAACCGAGGCCCCAGAGACAAAAGTGATGGACCGGGGTAATCTGCGGATGGACCCGCTGCGTCACGCGGTCAGCTGGAAGGGCAAGGACGTGTCGCTGACGGTGACTGAATTCCTGTTGTTGCAGGCCCTGGCGCAGCGCCCGGGTTTTGTCAAAAGCCGCGATCAGTTGATGGATGTGGCCTATGACGATCAGGTCTATGTGGATGACCGGACAATCGACAGCCATATTAAACGGCTGCGCAAGAAGATGCGGACAGCCGATGGTGACTTTGCAGCGATCGAGACCCTCTACGGGATCGGGTATCGCTATAATGAAGAGTAAGACCCGCAGTCTTTCCCAGGGGGGCGTGCAACAATGCGTGACACTGGCCTGACACCGAGTCGGCAAGATGGAGATGTGGTTCTGGGCGACGATTGGGTCGCACCAGACCAGACCGTTGCGGCCGAAATGCAGGTGAAACGGGCGCGTCGCGGGTTTTTCTCTTTGAAAGGCTCACCTCTGACGCGCAAAATCATCACCTTCAACCTGATTGCTCTGATCATTCTGGTTGCCGGCATTCTCTACCTGAACTCCTCGCGTCAGAGTCTGGTAAAGCAGCGGGCCGGGGCTCTGGTGGCCGAGGTCTCGTTGATTGCTGATGTTTTTGAAGCGGTGCTGCCCTCCTCGGGGGCTGTCAGCCTGACAACGGGCGATGGCATTGACCCGCTGGACGTGCTGGAAGGGGTGACCCTGCGCGGCGGGGTCGAGGCCTTTGTCTTTGATACCTCCGGCGTGTTGGTGGCGCAGGTCACCGGGGTCAACCGGCCTGACGCGCTGAATGCGCTGAACGAGGGCTCCAAAAACCGCACGTTGATTTCCGACGGATTGTCCAGGCTCTGGACGACGTTGGGGGGGGCGTTCCAATCCGAACCTGTCGATGGGGGGCCCATCAAGCCGCTGAGTGATCAGCTGCAGAGCCTGGTGCGACAATCCTTGACCGAAGGGGCCAAGATCGAAGTGGTCGGCGAGACCAGCGGCGGAACGGTTCTGTCGGCAGTGGCACCGATCCTGAGCAATGGCACCGCCATCGGGGTCGTCGCGCTGGCCTCGCCATCCGGTGAAATCGACGCCCTGGTGCGCGGCGAGCGCGAACGGGTTTTGCAAATCTTCATTATTGCCTTGCTGGTTTCTGTCGGGCTGAGCCTGGTGTTGGCCTCGACCATTGCCAATCCGCTGGCGGATCTGGCTGAGGCTGCCGAGCTGGGCCGTGAGCGGAATTCTCGCAAGGCCCATGCGGGTCGTATTCGTATTCCCGACCTGTCAGCGCGCCCCGATGAGATCGGCCGGTTAAGCCGGGCGCTGCGCGGTATGGTCACGGCGTTGTATAGTCGGATCGACAGCAACGAACAGTTTGCAGCCGATGTGGCCCATGAAATCAAGAACCCGCTGGCCAGTCTGCAATCTGCCGTCGGCACCCTGCGGATGGTCAAACGCGAAGATCAGCGTGAAAAGCTGATGGAGGTCATCGAACATGATGTGCGCCGCCTGGACCGCTTGGTGAGCGACATCTCCAATGCCTCGCGCCTGGATGCTGAGCTGGTGAAAGAGGAAGAGGACGAATTCGATCTCTTGCAAATGCTGACCAATCTCAATCAGTATCTTGGCGAAGACGCACGGGCCAAGCAGATCGACTATATCACCGATCTGCCCCAGCGTCCGGTGATGATCCAGGGTCTGGAGGCGCGTCTGGCGCAGGTCTTTGTCAATCTGATCACCAATGCGATCTCCTTTTGTGAAGAAGGCGATGCGATCCGCGTCTGGGCCCGCCGCCGCGACAACAGGGTGCTGATCGTGGTCGAAGACACTGGCCCCGGCATTCCCGAACAGGCGCTGGCAAAGATTTTCAAACGGTTCTACTCGCAACGCCCGGATGAGCATTTTGGCAATAACTCCGGCCTTGGGCTGGCGATTTCCAAACAGATCGTCGAAGCCCATGGGGGCGTCGTCTGGGCCGAAAACATCCGACCCACCGAGGCCGATGTTACCTCTGAACCACTGGGCGCACGATTTGTTGTTGGCCTGCCCGTCTGAGTTGTGATGGCACCGGTCGCACCCTGCCTCTCCCTGCACGCCAGTTGTGTGACATGGGGCGCGCGCGGGCTGTTGATCCGGGGCGCGTCTGGCAGCGGCAAGTCCGCCCTTGCTTTGCAGTTGATGGCCTACGGGGCGGATCTGGTGGCCGATGACCAGGTGCAGATCTGGCAGCAGGGGCGGGACGTCTGGGCCAGATCTCCGGCAGCTGAGGGCCTTATTGAGGCGCGATTTGTTGGGATCTTGACCGTTGCCGCCGCCAAAGAGACAGCGATCTGTGCGATCGTTGACTTGGATCAGGTGGAGACCGAGCGCCTGCCTCCCAAACGGCACCAGGCGCTGCTGGGGCAGCAGATCCAGGTGTTTCATCGCGCAGAGGGCAGCCATTTCGCAGCAGCCCTGATACAGTTTCTCAAATCGGGCGCTTTGGATCCCGATGCCAAGCTTTCTGATGCAAACCCCTGACTGGCGGAACACCAATGCCTGAACCCAAGGTGACCCCGATTGTACTGGTAACTGGGCCTTCGGGCGCTGGGCGTACAACTGCGATTAACGTGCTCGAAGATCTTGGCTATGAGGCCATTGATAACCTTCCTCTGCGGCTGTTGCCGGGGCTGGTTTCAGCGGCGGACGGTGCGGGGCCGATGGCTCTGGGGCTGGACAGTCGCAACCGGGATTTTTCCCCGGCAGCGCTGTTGGAGGTCATTGATATGCTGGAGGCGCGTGAGGGCTGTGATCTGTCGGTGCTCTATCTGGATGCCCGTCCTGAGGTGCTGTTGCGGCGCTATTCGGAAACCCGGCGCCGCCATCCGCTGTCGCCGGGGGAAACGCCTGAACTGGGGGTGCAACGAGAGCTGAGCCTGATGGGGTCGATCCGCGACAGGGCCAGCCTGTTGCTGGAGACTTCGGATATGAATGTGCATCAGCTCAAGGCGGAGATCGAGCATCTCTTTGTTCCCACAGGCCGCAATCTGGCGCTGTCGATCCAGAGCTTTTCCTATAAACGCGGGGTGCCGCGCAGTGTTGATATGGTGTTTGACTGCCGTTTTCTGAACAACCCCTACTGGGATCCGAGCCTGCGGGGGCAGGATGGGCGCGATGGCTCTGTGCAGGCGCATGTGCAGGCGGATCCGCGCTATGAGGGCTTCTTTGCGCGGGTGCTGGACATCACCCAGTTTTTGCTGCCGGCCTACCGCGAGGAGGGGAAATCGCATCTGTCGATCGCCTTTGGCTGTACGGGGGGGCAACATCGCTCGGTGACCTTGGCAGAAACCCTTGCAAAAGCCCTTGCAGAACGGGGCCAGCAGGTGTCAATTAGACACCGCGAGCTGCAAAGCTAGCAGGGATACGGAGTTACAGGATTGATCGGGATCGTGATCGTGGCACATGGCGGGCTGGCCGGGGAATACCTGGCCGCGGTCGAGCATGTCGTAGGGCCTCAGCCCAACCTTTTGTCCATTGCCATCGCACCTGATGATGACCGTGAAGACAAGCAGCGCGAAATCTGCGCGGCAGCGGACCAGGTGGATACTGGCGACGGCGTTGTCGTGGTGACGGATCTCTATGGTGGATCGCCCTCGAACCTCAGTTTGCGGGCCTGTAAACCTTCCGGCAGGCGCATATTGTACGGAGCAAATCTGCCGCTTTTGATCAAGCTCACCAAATCCCGAGATCTTGTGGTGGGGGAAGCCGTACGCCACGCGATGGAAGCGGGGCGTAAGTATATTAATTCTCTAAACATCAATCCCGACGGGGAGCAGGCGCAATAAATGGCTTTGAAGACATTAAAAATCGTAAATGAAAAGGGGCTGCATGCCCGTGCCTCTGCCAAACTGGTGGAGGTTGTCGAAGGCTTTGACGCAACGGCTGAGGTCTCAAAAGACGGAATGTCTGCCTCTGGGGACAGTATTATGGGGCTTTTGATGTTGGCAGCCTCGAAAGGAACGACTATTGACGTCGAGACTTCGGGGCCGGATGCTGGTGCTCTGGCTGATGCGGTGGAGGCCCTGGTGGCTGACAAATTCGGCGAGGGATTCTAAACTCGGCTTCCCTCAATTGACAGGAATGGCACGGTGGCGGATACGGCACATGAGCAGAACACCGGTGTTGCACCGGAGAGCAAAAAGGACATCGGTGAGGTCTACGACCGCCGCACCCTGACCTATGCCAATTCTTTTGATGATCGCTGGACCTCTTTGGCCATCAAAGCCATTGAGTGGATGACCGGCAAACTGACCATTCTGCGCATGGTCAAGAAGTTCGAAAATCAGAACGCGGAATATCGCGGTCAGAAGTTCTGGCGCGGGGCGCTCAATATCATGGGCATCGATCTGATGACCCCGGAAGAGCAGATCAAACGCATCCCCAGCGATGGCCCGGTGGTGATTGTCGCCAATCACCCCCATGGCATGGTGGACGGCATGATCTTTGCCGATCTGATCGGTCGGGTGCGCCAGGATTACCGGATTTTGACCCGGTCAGTGCTGACTGGTCTCGATGAGGCTGCGACCTCCTTTATGATTCCGGTGCCCTTTCCACATGACCCGGATGCGCAAAAGAAAATGGTCGAGATGCGCGCCAAGACCATGACCCATCTTAAAGCCGGCGGGGTTGTGGCGCTGTTCCCGTCAGGGGTGGTGATGTCATCCGAGACCTGGTTTGGTCCTGCGATCGAGCAGGAATGGAATGTCTTTACCGCGCAGCTGATCCGCCGTTCTGGCGCCCGGGTGGTGCCGATCTTTTTCCCCGGACGCAATTCACGCAGCTACCAGATCGCCAATAAGATCTCGCCGATCTTACGGCAGGGGCTGCTGTTGCATGAGATTGTGCGCTCTTGCAATAAGCCCCAGGCGCCAGTCGTGGGTGAGGCTTTGACCGAGGAACAGATGCAGCGGCTGCAAAGCGATCCACGTGGGTTCATGGCCTGGCTGCGAGAGTATACGCTGGATCTTGGTCAAAAGAGCTGAGCTCATAGAGCTTAGACTGTCCTTGCCGGGGGCTTTCAGCTTCTGAGCCACCAAAGCAGCAACGTCAAAGCCCCCATAGCCTGATCCCTGCGTGACAGCGGCTTGGCCCTGTCCCAAGCAAAATGACGGTGTCCACGCCCAAAGGGCGCGGAGCCTCCGCAATTTGGCTTGTGCCCTGTCCGCGCCGCCGTCCTGCGGGTGTCAGGCGATGAGGGCTCCGAAGCAGCAGCTTAAGGCGGGGGGGATTACAGGCGGGGGATTAGCGGGTTGGAACGGGGGTTTCACCGCGATAGTCATAGAACCCGCGTTGGGTTTTGCGCCCCAGCCAGCCTGCTTCGACATATTTGGTGAGCAGCGGGCAGGGCCGGTATTTGGTATCGGCCAGACCTTCGTGCAGCACGTTCATAATGGCAAGGCAGGTGTCCAGGCCGATGAAGTCAGCCAGTTCCAGCGGGCCCATCGGGTGGTTGGCGCCAAGTTTCATCGACTCATCGATAGATTTGACCGAACCAACGCCTTCGTAAAGCGTATAGACCGCCTCGTTGATCATCGGCATCAGGATGCGGTTGACGATAAAGGCCGGGAAATCTTCGGCGCTGGCCGCAGTTTTGTCGAGGCGTTCAACCACAGTCCTGCAGCTGGCAAAGGTCTCTTCATCGGTGGCAATGCCGCGGATCAGTTCCACCAGTTGCATCACGGGCACCGGGTTCATGAAATGAAAGCCCATGAATCGTTCGGGGCGATCCGTCCGGCTGGCCAGGCGGGTAATCGAAATGGATGAGGTGTTGGAGGTGAGAATCGTATGCGGCAGCAAATGCGGCTGCAGGTCCTCAAAAATCGCCTGCTTGACGGTTTCGCGCTCGGTTGCGGCCTCGATCACCAGATCGGTGGCACCGACGTCCGCCAGTGTCAGCGTGGTGGTGATCCGGGCCAGAGCCTCGGTGACATCTGTTTCGGAGATTTTTCCACGGCTGGCCTGACGCGCCATGTTTTTGTGAATCGCGCTAACCGCAGCATCCAGAGATTGCTGGCTAATGTCATTCAAAACAACATCATAGCCTGCCAATGCGGTGACATGTGCAATGCCATTTCCCATCTGGCCCGCGCCAATGATGCCGATCTTTTTGATATCCATGCCAGTGGCTCCCAATTTGCCTGCTTGGCAACCTTATCGGTGGCCTTGGGGCAGACACAAGGCTGCACGCCTGGAATTTTAGGTGAAATTTAACTTTAGGGAATTTGCAATCTTTCGCCCCCAAAGTGATCCTTGGGTGAATAAAACGGTGGGAACTATGAGCTACGAAGCCAAAAGCGCAGGCGCGCTTTCGGGTGGAACGTGCTGCTATGCGGGATCACGCTTGCCAGTACGTGGCCCCCAAAGAGAATTAGACAGTCCATATATCGCTTTTCTTGGTGGGACAGAGGTATTTGGACGGTTTGTGAAGACTCCCTTTTCAGACGTTAGCGAATCTTTGTTAAAAACACCCTGTGTCAATCTGGCTGCGGTGAACGCAGGGTTGGACACCTTTGCCAGCGACAAGGTGCTGATGGAGGTTGCGCGGGGGGCGGACCTCTCTGTGGTGCAGGTGTTGGGGGCGCAGAATGTCTCAAACCGCTATTACCGGGTGCATCCACGGCGCAATGACCGCTTTTTGCAGGCGCAGCCTGCGCTCAAGACGCTGTTCCCTGAGGTGGACTATACCGAGTTCCACTTTAACAAACATTTGCTTACCACCTTGCAGGCGCTTTCTGAGGAGCGGTTTGCTGAGGTGCGTCGGCATCTTCAAGACACCTGGGTTGATCGCATGGCGCAGGTGATTGCGACACTGGAAGGGCGGGTTGTGCTGCTCTGGGTGCGCTATCGTCTGAAAGGCAATTCCGCCTTCAACCACGAGCCGGTGCTGGTGGAGAACAGCATGATCCAGGCGCTGCAGGACCGCACCAAAGGCGTGGTGGAGGTCGATGTGGCGCCCGCCGGTCTGTTGGATGATTTTGACGGGATGACTATGGGCGCGCTGGACTTTCCGGCGGCCCAGCACATGTTGGGCCCCAATGAACACGCGCGCATTGGCTGCGCCCTGGCTGAGAAGCTGCAGAGCCTGCGCTGACCTCTGGAGCGCGGGGACAGGCCCTCATCGCAGAGGCTGATAGCAGCGGGCGACATCGGCGGGTGACAGGGGCCGGATTTTTGAACATGCAAACAAAAACGGGGCCAGCACTCAGTGCGGGCCCCGTTTGTTGTGGTGATGCAGTCTGGGATCGCCCCGGACTGCAACTGTTCGCTTAACCGAGTTTTTCGGTCAGCTCAGGCACGGCTGCAAAGAGGTCGGCAACCAGGCCAAAGTCAGCAACCTGGAAGATGGGTGCTTCTTCGTCCTTGTTGATCGCGACGATCACTTTGGAGTCTTTCATGCCGGCCAGGTGCTGGATCGCACCAGAGATGCCGATGGCGACGTAGAGATCAGGCGCCACGACCTTACCGGTCTGGCCAACCTGCCAGTCGTTGGGCGCGTAGCCGGAATCGACCGCTGCCCGCGAGGCCCCAACCGCAGCGCCCAGCTTGTCAGCCAGACCTTCGATCAGTTTGAAGTCTTCCTCGGAGCCAACGCCACGACCGCCGGACACAACAACGCCAGCCGAAGTCAGCTCGGGGCGGTCGGATTCGGCAACCTTGTCTTCGACCCACTCAGAGAGGCCGGGGTTTTCGGCAGCACCGATGGTGTCAACAGAGGCGGAGCCACCCTCGCCAGCGGCGTCAAAGGTCGCGGTGCGGAAAGAGATGACTTTCTTTGCATCCGAGGATTTGACGGTCTGGATGGCGTTGCCTGCGTAGATGGGGCGCTCAAAGGTGGAGCCGTCAACAACAGCTGTCACATCCGAGATCACCATCACGTCCAGCAGTGCGGCGACGCGGGGCAGAACGTTTTTGGCATCGGTGGTGGCAGGGGCAACGATGTGTTCGTAGTCACCAGCCAGCGAGGCGATCAGCGCCGCTGTGGGTTCCGCCAGGCGGTGGCCCAATGATGCATCTTCAGCAACCAATACGCGTGAAACGCCAGCGATTTTGGCGGCTTCGGCACCGGCAGCGGCAGCAGATGCGCCAGCGGCCAGAACGGTCACGTCACCCAGAGCCGCAGCAGCTGTCACAGCCTTTGCGGTTGCGTCCAGCGCCAGGGCGCCATCGGTGACTTCAGCAAGGAGAAGAACAGCCATTACACAGCCCCCGCTTCTTTGAGTTTCTCGACCAGCTCATCAACAGAACCAACCATGATACCGGCGGCACGGGCCGCTGGCTCAGAGGTGGAAACCACTTCCAGGCGCGGCGTGACATCGACGCCGTAATCGGCGGCAGTCTTTTCGGCCATTGGTTTTTTCTTCGCCTTCATGATGTTTGGCAGCGAAGCATAGCGAGGCTCGTTCAGGCGCAGGTCAACGGTGACGATGGCGGGCATGTTCACCTTGATGGTCTGCAGACCGCCGTCCACTTCGCGGGTCACAACGGCCTTGTCGCCATCGATGTCCAGCTCAGAGGCAAAGGTCCCCTGCGACCAGCCCAGCAGGGCGGAGAGCATCTGACCAGTGGCGTTCATGTCGTTGTCGATCGCTTGCTTGCCAGCCAGAACCAGGCCGGGCTGCTCTTCTTCGACGACGGCTTTGAGGATCTTGGCAACCGCGAGCGGCTCGATGTCGCTGTGAACATCGTCAGCAGCAACAACCAGGATGGCGCGGTCGGCGCCCATAGCCAGAGCCGTGCGCAGGGTTTCCTGAGCCTGCTTCACGCCGATGGATACAGCAATGACTTCTTCAGCCTTTCCTGCTTCCTTGAGGCGGATGGCCTCTTCGACAGCGATTTCGTCGAAGGGGTTCATCGACATTTTGACGTTGGCGAGATCGACACCGCTTCCGTCCGCTTTGACGCGGACTTTCACGTTATAGTCAATCACGCGTTTGACAGGCACGAGTACCTTCATTTTGCGTTCTCTCCTTAACAAACGGCACGCCGCCGAAACGGGCACCCTCTATGCTCTCGCGCTGTTGATACCGGGTCAGTCCCGGGCACAACAGAGAAAAATCGTCACGTTGCAGGTCGCAGACGTCGTGTTTTGTCTTTTGACACGACAATCTTGCAAGAATGTTTCGTGATGGCGGCTTACATTTTGCAAGATAGCCCGAAACCAAGCTGGCGGTTTGCTCCGGTGTGACAGCCCCGGAGCAGGGATTTGGTAGGCGCGAATCGCCCCTGCTGTCGATGGGGTTTACCCCAAGGTGACGCTGCGGCGCAGCATGTGACGCAGGGTGCTTTTGGTGCAGGACGGGCCGCAGCCCGCGCCGGGGGTGTCTTAGCGATTGGCGCCGGGCACCCAAAGCACATCCTTGGCGCCATTGTCATTGGCCTGACGGGAGGCAACAAAGAACCAGTCTGACAGACGGTTCAGATAGGTCGCCACCACCGGGTTGATCTCTTCGACCATGGCCAGCTCTGTTGTCAGCCGTTCGGCGCGGCGGGCCACGGTGCGACAGACATGCAGATGCGCCGCCAGGGCGCTGCCGCCGGGCAGCACAAAGCTGCGCAGTGGCGCCAGTGCTTTGTTCATCCCGTCAATTTCGCTCTCGAGTCGATCGACCTGGGATTGCACAACGCGCAGGGGCGGGTACTCGGCTTCGGCGTCTTTTGCCATCTCGGGGCGGCACAGGTCGGCGCCCAGATCAAAAAGATCGTTCTGAATGCGCGACAGGGCGGCATCCATGTCACCGCTGGCCTCCAGACGGGCGACGCCGATAAAGGCGTTTAGCTCATCCGAGGTGCCATAGGCGTTCACCCGGGCATCATGTTTGGCAACGCGTGCGCCATTGCCAAGCGCGGTATCGCCCTTATCGCCCGTGCGGGTGTAGATCTTGTTCAGAACAACCATGATTACTGCCCTCCCTGGCCGCGCAGGTAAACATAGGCCACCAAGAGCGCCACGGCGATGAATTGGAACAACAGCCGCAGCCGCATCAGCTTGTTGGCGTATTTCTGGTTGAAGGCGCCGCCTTTGCCAAAGCCGCCAAGCCCGAGAATCAGCACCACAACCACAGCCGCTATCGCCAGCACGGCCAGAATATAAAGCGGATCACCCATTGATGTCTTCCTTCGCGTTTGCCTGGGCTCTGGTCTAGCCTGTGCCGCCAGCCTTGGCGACAGCCAATTGCCTATTTAGGCCGCGCCAGGATGCGGTCAATTGCCCGGGTTGTCAGGATACGGCGCAGCACACCGGCGACATAGGTCGGGGTGGTTACATAATAGCGCGGCCGGGGGCGCGGCGATTCGCAGGCGTGGATCAGCTTGGCAGTCACCGCGCTCGCTGGCAGTTCGAACTGATCCGGCCCGGTGCTCTCATAGAGCCGCTTGAGCAACTTTTTCTCATAGAGGGGACGAAAGGGCGAATTCTGCCAGTCAATGAAGCGCTCAAAATGGGGAATGGCATTTTCGCGGAATTTTGAGGTCACCGGGCCGGGTTCAATCAGGGCGACTTTGATATCCGTATCGAGCAGTTCCACCCGCAGCGTGTCGGTGAGCCCTTCAATGGCAAATTTTGTCGCCACATAGGCGCCGCGCCAGGGAAAAGAGACCAGCCCCAGAATGGATGAGTTCTGCACGATGCGGCCATGGCCCTGCGCCCGCATCACCGGCAGCACCTGCCGGGTCAGCTCGTGCCAGCCAAAGACATTGGTCTCAAAGATCTCGCGCAGGCCTTGGGTGGCAAGATCTTCTACCGCGCCCGGCAGGCCGTGGGCGCCATTGTTGAACAGCGCATCCAATGTGCCACCGGTGGCCTGCAAGACCTCTGCCAAACCGGAGGTGATGCTGTGTTCGTCGGCGTAGTCGATGCGCGGGCTGTCAAAGCCTTCGGCCTGCAACCTGTCGCAGTCCGCCTGTTGACGGCAGGAGGCAAAGACCCGCCAGCCGCGATCCCGCATGGCACGGGCGGCGTCCAGGCCAATCCCAGAGGAGCAGCCGGTGATCAGAATTGATTTGTGCATCTGGTGACCCTGTTTCTGAATGTCCGGCCTTGAGACAGGCCCAGTTCAGAAGGGTTATGAGCGTTTCTTGCTCACCAGGGAAGCGGCAACCCACCCCACCTTGGTGCCCGCACGGTTTCTGAGCTGCAGCCAGCCTGTGCCGCTGTCCTCCATGATGAGAACCTCATCGCCAGCCAAGAGCCGCGCTGTGACAGGATAGATGGTGCCCGGACCCTGGCGCATGTTGACGCTCGAGGCGCGGATTTCGCGAATATCAAGATAGCTTTCAACCGGGATCAACGGCTGCGCGGGTTCTGCGCCTGTCAGCCCGGTGTTCAGCACGACCCCGCCATTGGTGCCACCAAGATTTCCACCAGCGGCAGGGCGGGTTGTCATCGCGGCCAGCCCTCCCTGGATATTGTCCATGTGCAACAGGCCGGTTTCAGCCGTCGGGGCAAAGGCGCTGGCAGAGCTGTGCAGGCTGGCCCCGGCAGAGGCGATTTTGTCCAGTGCAACAGCCTGACGATGGGCAGGATCCGGTATGGGCCGGGAATTGGGCTCTGACTGGGAGGGAGAGGCCGCTGCCTGCTGCAGGCCCGGTTGCAGCACAGGCGCTGTGACCAGAGTTGCGGCGCGAATTTTTGCGCTGCGTTGGAATGTGCTGGCTGCCGGTGTGGGAGTGTCCAGGGTCGCAGATGTGCTGGCGACTTTGAGCAGGTTTTCAGGCGGGCGTTCGGGCGCTACAAAATCGCCGCCGCCGCTGAACTCGTAAAACCCCCAGCCCAAAAAGGCAAAAGACACAATAACCAAGCGCGACATAGCGCATCCCCCTGAACAATAAATCAATAGCGGCAAATATTGGCAGCGAGTCCAAATGATCTGGAACAAGACATCGGACCACCGCGGCAGCACCAAAGGCCGCCATAGCCTAAACTGATCCCGTTAATATAGTTCAAAGCGTAACGAAGCACAGGGGAGACTGCCGGGGCTTCTCCCCCTTTTGTGCGCTCAACCCCAAAACCGGGGCGGGAGCAGGGGGGGCGGCATGCTGGAAATGCACCACCTGGCGCAAGCCGGTGGATAAATATGAACCATCGCTTTACCGCAGCAGATGGGAGAAGTATCACCAAAGCATGAGCGACACCCAAGATGATACCAATGCCCCGCTGCCGCAAAACGGCGAGATCCTGGAACCCCTGCGCCGCGCCATTGGTGAGCGCTATCTTACTTATGCGCTGAGCACCATCATGCACCGGGCCTTGCCCGATGCGCGCGATGGGCTAAAGCCGGTGCACCGGCGGATCCTCTACGCCATGAGTCGGCTGCGGCTCAGCTCGACCGGTGGATTTTTGAAATCGGCGAAGATTTCCGGCGATACCATGGGCGATTTCCACCCCCATGGTGATGCGGCGATCTATGATGCCATGGCGCGTCTGGCACAGGAGTTCAACGTCCGCTACCCGCTGGTCGATGGCCAGGGGAACTTTGGCAATATCGACGGCGATAACCCGGCGGCCTCGCGCTATACTGAGGCGCGTATGACCTTTGTCGCCGAGGCGATGCTCGAAGGGTTGGCTGAGGATTCGGTTGATTTTCGCGACAACTATGATGGCCGCCTGACGGAACCTGCCGTTCTACCGGCGACCTTCCCCAATATCCTGGCCAATGGCGCCGCCGGGATTGCCGTGGGCATGGCCACCAATATTCCGCCGCATAACATTGCCGAACTGATTGACGCCTGTATCCACCTGATCAAATCACCAGGGGCCGATGATGACACCCTGCTGAAATATGTGCCGGGACCGGATTTTCCCACCGGCGGTATCATTGTTGAACCCCGCGACAACATCGCCAAGGCCTATCGCACCGGGCGCGGCTCCTTCCGGCTGCGCTGCACCCATGAGGTCGAGGATCTGGGCCGGGGCCAGTGGCAGATTGTTGTCACCGAAATCCCCTATCAGGTGCAAAAGTCCAAACTGATCGAAAAGATCGCCGAGCTGATCCAGACCAAGAAGGTGCCCATCCTGGCGGATGTGCGCGACGAATCGGCCGAAGACATCCGCATCGTGCTGGAACCCAAATCAAAGAACGTCGATCCGGACGTGTTGATGAACATGATGTTCCGCAACTCGGATCTTGAGCTGCGCTTTAGCCTCAACATGAATGTGCTGATCGACGGGGTCACCCCCAAGGTCTGCTCGATGAAGGAGGTGCTGCGCGCCTTCCTCGATCATCGCCGCGACGTGTTGCAGCGCCGGTCCGAGTACCGCATGGGCAAGATCGATCACCGGCTGGAAGTGCTGGATGGTTTTATCATCGCCTTCCTCAATCTGGACCGGGTGATTGATATCATCCGCTATGACGAGGATCCCAAATCCGCCCTGATGCGGGAAAACTGGGATCTGGACCATCCGCGCGCCTATGAAGAAGCGGATTACGTCACCCCCGCCGCCGGGGAGGGCCAGCTGAGCGAAGTCCAGGCCGAGGCGATTCTCAACATGCGGCTGCGCTCGTTGCGCCGTCTCGAAGAGGTGGAGCTGACCAAGGAACGCGACGCCCTGCGCGAAGAGCGCGCTGGGCTGGTTGAGCTGTTGGGCTCTGACGATCTGCAATGGAGCAAGATCACCGAGCAGCTGCGCGCCACCAAAAAGCAATTTGGCAAAGACTATGTCGGTGGAGCCCGCCGCACCCGGTTTGGCGAGGCCGGTGAGGTCGAAGAGGTGCCGCTGGAGGCGATGATCGACCGCGAGCCGATCACCGTTGTCTGCAGCCAGATGGGGTGGATCCGGGCGATGACCGGCCATATCGACCTGAACCGCGAGCTGAAGTTCAAAGATGGCGATGGCGCCCGCTTCATTTTTCATGCGGAAACCACCGACCGGCTGCTGGTCTTTGGCAGCAATGGCCGCTTTTACACCGTCAGCGCCGCCAATCTGCCCGGTGGACGTGGCATGGGCGAGCCCCTGCGTCTGATCGTGGATCTGCCCAATGAGGTCGAGATCGTCGACATTCTGATCCACAATCCCGAAGGACGCCTGCTGGTGGCCTCTTCGGCGGGCAACGGGTTTATCTGCGCGGAAAAAGAGATCGTGGCGCAGACCCGCAGCGGCAAACAGGTGCTGAACGTCAAAGATGACGATCGCGCGCAGATCTGTATCCCGGTGACCGGCGATCACGTGGCGATTGTCTCGGAAAACGGCAAATTCCTGGTCTTCTCGGTGGAGGAGATGCCGGAACTCAGCCGTGGCAAGGGCGTGCGGTTGCAGAAATACAATATGGCGCGCGGCAAGCAGGGCTCGCTTGAACTGGACGGTGGGCTCAGCGATATCACCACCTTCAACTGGGACGAGGGTATTTCCTGGGAAATGGGCGGTGGCAAGACCCGCCATGAAACCGACCTCAGCCAGTGGCTGGGCAAACGAGCCGGCATCGGCAAGCGCCCACCCTATGGCTTCCCGCGGAACTACAAGTTCAAATGATCGGACGTTTTTCGCCTATGATCTGTGACCCTTAGGCCACCGACCCTGCCAGAGCCGCCGCTTTCGGTTTACCGATTGGGCGGCTCTGGTCTATCTGATGCTAGATCAAAACCCATAGTTCCTACCTGATGAGGCCCTTGATGTTCCGAATCCTTGCTCTTTTGGCCTCTATGGTCCTGCTGGCTGCCTGTGAAGAAACCCAATTGAACGAGGCCAAAGAAGACCTTGGCGACTTCAATATGCGGGTCTCCTTTGTCTATACCGACAAGGCGTTGCAATGGCCGCTGTCCCGCGCCGCCGAGCCTTCGGAATGGAATGAACCCATCGAGCGCGCCCTTGAGGCCCGTTTGGGGCGCTACGCGGGCAGCGGAAAGTACGATGTGGCCATCACCCTTGAGGGCTTTTTGCTGGCCACCGGCGGCATTCCGGTGCTGGTGAACCCCAAAAGCGCAGCCGTGGTGAATGTCTTTGTCTATGATGTCAGCACCAAGACCTATCTCCTGAAAGAGCATCAAATGAAGATCTTTGAGGACACCACCGGCGAGAGCGCCATCATTGGATCGGGCTACAGCCGCACCAAGGCTGAACAGATCGACGGGCTGGCGCTGAAAATCGTTGATGGTCTGGAAGAATACATGGCCAAGCAACGTGTCGAAAAAGGCTGGTTTGGCGGGGACAGTGCCGCTGAGGAAAACACCGATTCCGCAGCTGTGCCAGACCAGGTTGAAGCTACTCCTGACACAGCGCCTGTTGCAGAGTAAAAACAGGCGAGCCGAAGATCGCCAAAAGCTGCTTGATCAATCAGGTACGGGTTGATTTTCCTCTCCAAACCAAATATGCGGCCCGCGCAGAGGAAATCTTTGGGTCGGTTGTCGGCCCTCTCTTTCAAAAGGGCGCCTAGAGAATGGCTAAGGAAAAGTTTGAACGTAATAAGCCGCACGTCAACATCGGCACCATCGGCCACGTTGACCACGGTAAAACCACTCTGACCGCAGCGATCACCAAATACTTTGGTGACTTCAAAGCCTACGACCAGATCGACGGCGCACCAGAAGAAAAAGCCCGCGGCATCACCATCTCGACGGCGCACGTTGAGTATGAAACCGAGACTCGCCACTACGCGCACGTCGACTGCCCCGGCCACGCTGACTATGTGAAAAACATGATCACCGGTGCGGCGCAGATGGATGGCGCCATCCTGGTTGTGAACGCGGCTGACGGCCCTATGCCTCAGACCCGTGAGCACATCCTGCTGGGTCGCCAGGTTGGCATCCCTTACATGGTTGTCTTCATGAACAAAGTTGACCAGGTCGACGATGAAGAGCTGCTCGAGCTGGTTGAAATGGAAATCCGTGAGCTGCTGTCCTCGTATGAGTACCCAGGCGACGATATTCCTATCATCGCAGGTTCCGCTCTGGCGGCGATGGAAGGCACCAGCCCTGAAATCGGCGAAGAGAAAATCAAAGAGCTGATGAAAGCCGTTGACGAGTATATCCCTACTCCTGCACGTGCCGTTGACCAGCCCTTCCTGATGCCTGTTGAAGACGTGTTCTCGATCTCTGGTCGTGGTACCGTTGTGACCGGCCGTGTTGAGCGTGGCGTGATCAATGTTGGCGACAGCATCGAAATCGTTGGCATCAAAGACACTCAGACCACCACCTGTACCGGTGTTGAAATGTTCCGCAAGCTGCTGGATCGCGGTGAAGCCGGCGACAACATCGGCGCCCTGCTGCGCGGTATCGACCGTGAAGCTGTTGAGCGTGGCCAGGTTCTGTGTGCACCTAAGTCGGTGAACCCACACACCAAATTCGAAGCCGAAGCCTATATCCTGACCAAGGATGAAGGTGGTCGTCACACACCGTTCTTCGCCAACTACCGTCCTCAGTTCTACTTCCGTACAACTGACGTCACCGGCACCGTGACCCTGCCCGAAGGCACCGAAATGGTTATGCCAGGCGACAACCTGAAGTTCGACGTTGAACTGATCGCCCCCATCGCGATGGAAGCCGGTCTGCGCTTCGCCATCCGCGAAGGCGGCCGCACCGTTGGTGCCGGCGTTGTGTCCAAAATCACCGAGTAAGGTCGAGTTTCCATAGGAAACTCTGGCCAGTGGTGACAGGTGATTTTCCCCACCGGGGAAATCACCGAAATCCACACAGGTGAAGTCTACAAAAGGGCGCCCCCAGGGGCGCCCTTTTGCATTGCTACCGCAGCAGGTGGGAGGCAGCATAGGGAGCAGGAACAGGACGTAGACGGTTCCCGAGGGAAGACTAAATGCCGGTTTTAAAATTTCTGTTCTGGATTCTGGTGGGGTGGCAAGGGGCGCTGGTGATCTGGCTGTTCAAGCGCGTGCCGTGGTGGGCCTTCTTTTTTCTGGCCTATTTCCTGCTAAGGTTCATGGGGCCAGAGTACGCAAAATACCAAATTGCGATGGAGAATGTCGTCGCTGATACCGATCCCCCACGCGCGCCGCTTGTATTGGTCGAAGACTTTGACGCCAGTCGAGATCTTGGTCCGATGAATGAAATTTTGGTTCAGGCTAGATGGTCCGAGGACCTGCCCGCCATCGCTTTTGATGGGGTATCAGTTATGAACTTCACAGTGCTCCCACTGTTGTCCACCGCCGAGGATCGGATTGCGGGGCTCGCCTTTGCCGGAAAGAGCGAGCGCGAGCAGCTGTTGCATCTGGTTCGCGCAGGTTTAGAGGCAGGGGCGCAGCTGCCTCTGCATGGGCGCTACGACAACGTGCCTTTTACCGACCAGCGCGTGCAAAAGGAGTTACAGCGCTATCGCAGCAGGTTCAATCGCTTGGGTTACGAGATTGGGGAGCATCTGGTCCTCATCAGCCCCTATCTGGACGGGCGCCGTGCAGAATTGGTTCGGGCAGCGGAAGCCAATAGATTCTGGGCGCGTGTGTTGATGGCCCTGGCGGGCCTCAGCCTTGTCTGTGGCACTGTAAAGCTTGTGCAAAAGCGCCGATCTGCCGCGGGCAAGATCAGCATTGGCAGCTCTTGAAGTCAAACCTCTTAGGTTGAGGCTAAGGGGGGCTTCCTGATATTGCTTTGCTATCTTGGTTCGGGGGGCCGCCCGACTGCGAGGTCGGCTTGATCGGTGATCTCATCCAGCGCGGCTTGCAGGCTGAGCCGCAGGGCCTCGGCCTCGGCCTCGCTGGGCTTTTTCGGCACCGGGTCGGTCCATTCCTGACAGATCAGCACGCCGCGTGAAAAGGGCAGGGGCAACATCTGTTTGTCCCAGGTGGGCATTTTCAGCACCCGGCGTTCGGCAAAAGCGACGGTAAAAACCCGGCAGCCGGTCATCCGCGCCCAGGTGATGGGAACCCCCGAGCAGACCCGTGCAGGGCCACGGGGGCCATCTGCGGCAATGCCGATGGAGCAGCCCTCTTTGGTACGGCGCAGCACTTCGCGAGACAGGGCAACATGGCGTTTGTGGCTCGACATCGGGATGGTTTCAAACCCCAGGCGCACCAGGATCTGCCCGGCCAACCGCCCGGCGCGTGCTGCGGATGTCAGGGCGCAGATGCGGCCCAAAGAGGTGTCAAAGATAAAGGGCGCCATAATCAACCGCTGATGCCAAAGTACAAAAATAACCGGCGCGCCGCTGGCCACAGCCGCATCCATGTCTTCACAGCCAGAGCGCTGCCAGCGCGATGTCCGGAAGGCAAAGCTGACATAGCGGGCAAAGAGCCCTTCAATCATCCGATTGAAACGAGGGCTGTCGGCAATTTTCTTTCGTAGGCTCAAAAGTCGGTCCCTTTTTCAACTGTCATAGAATACTGAACCGGCAAGAGCCAGTCTGGTTGAGCATTGGGGCAAAAAGCCAAAGGTTTCTGCTGATTTCCCTCTTGCGAGTCAGCGAGAGGTGGCTTAGGAACACCGGCACTGCAGGGGTATAGCTCAGTTGGTAGAGCGACGGTCTCCAAAACCGTAGGTCTCGGGTTCGAACCCTGATGCCCCTGCCAGTAAAATAAGGGCTTATGGCCCTTTTCGATCTCTCCTGAAAAACAGCTTCCCACAAAGTTTCCCGCGGTCACGTTCTGTTCGCGCAGTGCTTGAGCCTGCTTGGCTAGGATTTTTTGACTCGCGCCGCGTGAATTCTTCTGGATCATGGACAAACTTTTGTGCCCGGTGATGGCTGCAATCTGATGGCCGGTACACCCTGCCTCTGCCAACTCACCTGCCGCGCTGTAGCGAAGGCCATGCAGGCTGTCTTCTTCCAAGCCAAGCGTCTTTTTGATTTTGAGGATTTTTTTTCTGAATTAGATCATAGCGCACCTGGCGCCCGCATTTGTCAGACAGGATGTAGTGCAGGCTTTGCCGGGGCATTGCGCGAAGAGTCGCCCGCAAATTGGCAGTGAAGGGAATCCACAGCCTAACGCCGGTTTTGTTATTGGTTACCCTCAACACCAATAGGGAACGCGGTTCTCGTTGCCGCACATGCACAAATCGCGTCCCGTCTTCCGGGAACCGGACATTCGAGTTGTCGAACGCGGATTTTGCCCTCGATGTCGGCAGTGAGCCCAGAGTTACACTAGGCTAATCTCTAAGCGGGCCATTGACGAATGTTAATCTCGTGCTCGCCTCAACTTTGCGGGGTAATTTGGCGTCCGGTCCGACTGCCGCAAGCAAGATAACAGTTATCCAACCGTTTTCTTCGTCATACCTCGTCGTTCGACTGATCCTGCCCCGATAAACGCCCTTTTCATACGTAAGTGTTCCGAGCGCTTCTGCTTCCGAGCCTATATCTCCGGTCCGCTGAGTGGACGACGTCGCAAAAGCGCATGTGGCGAAATTTTCATAGTTGGTTGGCGCGATATCGCCTAAAAATACAAAGCTGTCGCCACGCTCTAATACGAAGGGCCAATTCAAATGTTCTTGAAGGTTGAACTGCAAGGCCAATTGCTCCGTCCAATCTTCCTCTGTGTTGGTTGAAGGTAGGCGAATAAGGGCGTTTGAATCCGCGATTGCGCGGGCAGCTCTTTCAAGGTTGGTGGATAACTTCCATCCAGCAGCCTCGAACTCCTCAAGTCTCTCCCGCGTGTTGTCAGCAAGTCGGGTACATATGCCCATTACGTCATCGACAGGCTCTGCAATCGCTTTCTCTGCGAATACCACAGCAGTAGCGAAAGAAATCATGGTAGCAACTGCATGGTGCCAAGCGATGTTGAAAATTGTTTTCGCCATAAAGTGAACTTGCCAATTCTTGAATCAGGGATACGCGTGAGTAAAGAAGCATGAAATGTTGGGGTGTGAAAGTCCGCTTCGTCCGCTCAGCCGCCGATGGTGTACCAAATGCGCTGGGTTACTCTACCAAAATTGTCAGAGGTCCGCTTTGTGCCCTTAACCACCAGAATTATGGGCAATCTCTCGGGAGATATGGGTTGCGTTTAATATCGAGACGTTCGAAGCGCATCCACCTCTTTGACCAGTTATAAACCTCGGCTTGTTCGTCAGAGGGTACGACGAGTATCGCATGGTAATCCAAAATGACCGTACCGGTCGGACCGGTGTTGCTCTCTACGACTTCGGCAAGGCGCATGTCCCAGACAGAGCTCAGCTCGGTGGTATAGCGAAGGGATTTGGGGGCAAGGATACATGAAGCATCAGTGTCGTTGGCCGATCCGATGTGGAAATACATGCTCAAGGCCGATGCCCAAGACCAGGCGGCGAGCAGAACAAGCATGACAGCCCCTGTTCCAAGATGGCTTTTCGAGGTTTGCCTGGGCGACAAAACATCCCTGATCAAAAAGATATAGCCCGCGAGCCCCAAAGCAAAGAAGAGCGTGATCGCGCCCTCCGCTGGCGTGCCGAGGGCGCCGGCCAAAAAGGTCAAGAGCGCTCCGCCTATCAAAGCTATGTATCCGAGTACCGAAACCGCTTTTGCGGGCCAGTGGCGATCCCCAAGGATCCTTTGGACAAGAAGAGCTGCGACCAGTCCAAGACAGAGGCCAGCTACGGTATAAATGACCCATCTATCAGCGGACGTCGGGAGCCAGCTGCTGATCCATAAAGCCAAAACAATGAACGAAACAGCGGCTTTCAAATGACGTCTTCCCCGATATTAGTCTACGCCGTGGCACGACTATGGTTATGGATTTGATATCTTGTCTGTACGCGTTTCCAAAGTCCGCTTTGTCCCACATTGCTGGCTTTCACCCGTAAAATCTAGCTGCAAGCCTCACCAATGTCCGTTTTTCACGCGGCACCGCAGCGGTCGAGGGCTGTGTTCCCAGGCCGAAAGGTCGGCTTTGCAGAGGTCGCTCTCTGCGCTTTGCTGCCATTCGCAGCTTGTGCAGCGACGGGCAGTATCTCGCTCGAGCTGTAGAGGTAGGGTAATCCCCCCATTTTTAATTGGGTCCAGCCGTAGAATTCACGCAGCCGTTTTCAGTTTCATGGCGGGTGTCATGCCGCCGATGCCCATGTTGGGTCGCTCGTTGTTGTAAGTCCAGAGCCATTGTGTTGCCTGGTCCTGTGCCTCCTCGATGGTTTCGAAGATGTATTGCCCCAGCCATTCGCCACGAACGGTGCGGTTGTAGCGCTCGATATAGGCATTCTGTTGGGGCTTACCGGGCTGGATATATTCGAGCCGCACATTGCGTTTCTCAGCCCATTCCATGAGCTTCCCGCTGACGTATTCTGGGCCGTAGCACGTCGGGAAGCAGCGCTGATTTTTGAGGTTATGGCCACGCGCGCAGCCCCCAAATAGCGAAGCGTGTGGCCATAACCGGTCTCAGGTCTCAACAGTGGTTTTGCATAACCACACTGCTGAGGAGACCGGCTATGACCGCCACCGATACTAACTCTTCGACCTTGCTGGTCGCCATCGATATTTCTAAGCATCGCCATGAGGTGCTGATCGCCATCCCTGGCAAGAAGCGCCGTCGCCGATTGACGATCCTGAACACGCTTGACGACTTCCAGCGTCTGTCTGCATCCCTTGCCAGCTACGACCTGCCGGTACGGATTGGGTTTGAAGCGACCGGCAACTACCACCGCGCGTTGGCGCACCATCTCGGGCAGGCCGGGTTCGAGCTGAAGTTGGTCTCCTCGGTTGGTCTGGCTCGCACGCGGGAAGCCCTGCACAACAGTTGGGACAAGAATGATCCCAAGGACGCCCAGGTCATCCTTCACATGCTGGAGATCGGCGCGGTGCAATTCTTTCATGATCCGATGGTGGTCGGGACCATCGACATCCAGGAACTCTCGAAGACGCACGAGATCGTCTCCCGATCGAAGACCGAGCTGTGGCACCGCATTCTCACCCACTACCTGCCACTGTATTTTCCCGAGGCCGAACGATTCCACCGAAGCTCGCGGACGGATTGGTTCCTTGCGTTCCTCGAGAAGTACCCATCACCACATATGATCTCCGCCATGGACCGGGACGCCTTCATCTCCGATGCCTGGGATGTCGTCGGCCGGAAGGTTTCCAAAGAACAATTACTTTCAGATATTTACGCCACTGCGGCCGCTTCGGTCGGCTTGCCAGTTCAGGCAGATTCTGACGCGGTGCGCATGTTCCGCCTCGTTCTTGCAGAGGGGCGCGGCCTCGTCCGGCAGCGCGATGCGATTGAGGCACGGGCCGTCGAGTTGTTGTCGGACCTGCCTGATTATCAGCTGCTGACCACCATTCCCGGCATTGGTCCAATCAACGCCATGACAATCCTCGCGGAGGCCGGCGACCTGCGCCGTTTCCGCCATCATCGCCAGTTCCTAAAGTTCTGCGGCATGGACCTCGCCACCGTCCAATCAGGCATGTTTCGCGGTCAGAGCCGTATCTCGAAGTATGGCAATGCTCGGCTTCGGCGGACGCTCTGGATGGCTGGCCAGACCGCTGTTCTCAAGCGGACGAACAGCTTCCGGGACAAGTTCGAACGCTACATCTCCAAGGATCGACACAATGCCCATCTGCGCCGCAAGGCCTACACCGCGATCGCGGCCAAGATGGCGCGCACCGTACACGCTGTGGTCAATCACGGCGAACCCTATCGCCCCTTCTTCGAGGGGGTGAGCCCAGGCGGAAGGACCTCTCTCTGACGAGCCGTGGAGGCAGCTTGCTGACCTCGTAGATAATGTTCGGGCCTTCTGCTTGGGATTTGGGATCTCGTATTGAGGACGGTGAGGGCCGCCAGTGCGCGTACCCTGTGTTTGCTATGGAAGAGATCATTTCTTGACGGCAGAGCCCGTCTGGGCAACATTAACAGGGCATCCGGAACTCCGGATGCCCCATGACCTGCTGACCTAAGCAGCCAGATCTTCCCAACATAGGACGTTGTCCACACGAATAGCTTGGGGCTTTCCGCGCCACTCAATGATCTGGTTCAGCGCACGCACGACACGTTCAGCAGGCAGCGAGAAGTCGACCTCAATAGCCAGTCCTTCGCGATTGAAGTCATCCAAGACGTTTAATGCCCTGATCGACCGGCCATCCGCCAGCTGATCCGCCATGAAGTCCATGGACCAAGTTTCATTTGGTCTTTCAGGCACAGCCAGTGGTTCCGGCTTGTCCCGCTTCAAGCGTTTCTTCGGCTTGATACGCAGGTTCAACGCCAGCTCACAGTAGACCCGGTAGACACGTTTATGGTTCCAGCCATAGCCCTGCACGTTGCGCAGATACAAAAAGCACAGGCCGAAGCCCCAGGTCCGCTTGTTAGCCGTCAAGCGTTCAAGCCAATCTGCGATCTCTTCGTTGTCATCGCTCAGCACAGGGCTGTATCTATAGCAGGTCTCGCTGATCTCGAACGCACGGCAGGCCAGAGCTATGCTGACCCCATATTGCGCAACTGCATTCATGGCCATCTCTCGCCGATGAGACGGCCTTAACGCTTTTTTCCAAGCGCTTCTTTCAGCAGGTCGTTTTGCATGCTCATCTCGGCATACATGCGCTTCAGACGACGGTTCTCTTCCGCCATATCCTTCATCTCGGAAATCAAGGACGCGTCCATGCCGCCAAACTTGGCCCGCCATTTGTAAAAACTCGCGCTGCTCATTCCGTGCTCGCGGCAAAGCTCAGAGACCGGCACACCGCCCTCCGCCTGCTTCAACACTGCCATGATTTGCGCGTCGCTAAATCGTCCATTCTTCATCATAAATCTCCTCAGATATCTTGCCGAGAAAATTCTACTTTGGAACACCACTATTTTTAGGGGGGATTACCGTAGCACCGCCGATGGCCCCTAAATCACGTGACGACAGGGGGGGGTGAAAGATCCAGTTTTCCCCAATCTTTCTGAGATCAATAAAATCGTACCTAAAAACACAGACCAAATTTCGCACAAGTTAACATTCCACCAGCAAGTTGGCTCACCATCATCTATGTGGAGTCTGATTGATGTCTTTCAACAAGTCTATCTTGGCTGCTGCGGCTTTAGCAGCGCTACCTATGTTAACGAGTGCAGAAGAAGGCGTGACCAGTACTTCTGTTGCTTTTGCCCAAGTCGCGGCCCTTGAAGGTCCTGCGGCGGCACTGGGCCAGGGCATGCGTCTTGGCATACAGGCGGCGTTCGAAGAAGCCAATGCTGCTGGTGGTGTTCATGGCCGTACAATTACTCTGGACAGCATGAATGACAACTACGAGCCCGATCGCTCGGTTGCGCTGGTGAAGTCCGTTGTTGCAGACAACAATCACCTGGGCCTGATCGGCGCAGTTGGAACGCCAACAGCCTCAGCGACCCAGCCAATCGCGACCGAAGCGAATATGCCTTTTGTTGGTCCCTTTACTGGCGCTGGCTTTCTGCGGGATGCGAGCCTTGGCAACGTCTTCAATGTGCGCGCGACCTATTTTGCTGAAACCGAGGCTTGGATTGAGTATCTGGTTGACCAACAGGGCATGAAATCCATTGCTTTGTTGTACCAGGACGACGGGTTTGGTCGTGTTGGTCTGGCCGGGGTTACCGCTGCGCTGGAACGCCGTGGCATGACTTTGGTTGCCGAGGGCACCTATACGCGTAACACCACTGCGGTGAAAAAGGCGCTCCTGACCATCAAAAAGGCCAAACCGGATGCGGTGGTCATGGTTGGCGCCTACAAACCGGTTGCCGAGTTCATCAAATTGTCTCGCCGTCTCAAGTTCAACCCAACCTTTGTAAATATCTCATTTGTTGGCTCCGATGCGCTGGCGCAAGAGCTGGGTGAAGCCGGTGAAGATGTGATCATCAGCCAGGTTGTGCCTTTCCCATGGGATACAGACGTACCAGCCGTTGCACAGTACCAAGCGGCCTTGAAAGCCGTCGCCCCTGACGCCAACCCTGGTTTTGTTACGCTTGAGGGCTATCTGACCGGTCGCCTCGCATTGGCCGCCCTGGACGCTGCGGGTGCGGATCTGACGCGGCAATCCTATCTGGAGGCTCTTGGCGGACTGCAAACGCTCGATTTTGGCGGCGTGACCATGACCTTTGGCCCGGACGACAACCAGGGCATGGACAGTGTCTTTTTAACCAGAATCACCAAAGATGGCGGCTTTGAGCAAGTCACTTCCGACGGAGCGTCCTGATCCAGGATCTCTGGCTCGGCGCTGAGGCGTCTTAAAGAAAAATCTGCCCGGTGGACGGGCAGATTCCACTGGGCCCTGCGACACCACTCGGGATCGCGAAAATAGGTACGAACATGACGAAGCAGCCAAAACAAACAGCCAAACGTCGCCGCCATCCCCTGTCCAGCATCAGGGCAAAGATGATCCTGATTCTTCTGTCTATGGCCGCAACGTCAGCAGCATGTGGGTTTGCCGTTTTCTTTGCTTTTGAACGCATTGCCGGAGATATGGACAGTCTCGCCCAGAACAAGCTCCCGCAAATGGAACAAAGCAGCCAGCTCATGGGGGCTGCCAGCACCACAAAAGATGCGATGGTCGCCGTGATGCTTGCAGAAACCCCTGAATCCCTGGATGTGGCGGCAGGCTCGGTAAGCGAGGCGGTTGCACAGTTGAAAACCGCAGTTGGCCAGCTCCCTGAGGTGCTAGGTTCTGAATTTGCGGAAGATGTTGTCGCCGTTGAAACCGCTCTGGCAGCTTCGATTTCGGCCCGTTCGACCGCTTTTAAAAACTCGGCATGGGTTGTGACCCAAACCAGCGAACTCCAAGAGAACAGCAGTATCCTGCAGGGAACTTTGGTGCAGATCGCGGATGATGCCTATTTCAATCTGACACTTGGCGGCGAAGATACCATGTCGTCAATCGAGGCCACCTTGATGGATCTGGTCGAAACAAAATTCGCAACCCTGCAAACACTTCTAGAAGCCCGTGCCGAGGTCAACCTTTTGTCCGGTGTCGCACTGGCCATTGGCCGCGCCCAGGACAGCGGCCTGGTTTCTATCCTGGCGGATTTGGCAAAGGCGTCCGATGCTCGTTTGTCGGATGCTTTGGACAGTCTTGAAACCAACGCAGCCGATATAATCGCGGTTGCCGAGTTGCGCAGTGCGAAGGATGCGCTGCAGCAGGCGATTGCGCAGGGCAACTCTCAAAGCTCTGCAATGCGGCAAGACGTTCTCTCGGCCCGCCAGTCCAGCGATGCGATCCTTGCGTCAGCTGTGGATGACATGGTTTTTGAGCTTACTCTTTCAGCCGATGACGTCAGTACCGGAAACCGAGATGCAATCCAAAGCCTGCTCGACAATGAGGTCGGGTTTTTGAACACGCTGTTGGAAATCAACACTTGGATCAGCAGCTTTCAGGTCGCGGCTTTGGATGTGGTGACATCCCCGGGAGTCGATGAAACGCGCCTGGCTGCAAAAGCTTTGGAACGGGCTGCCGAAGCTCTTGGGGGGTATATGGATTTCAATGATGGAATTCTGTCGGAATCCTTGACGGCGATGACAGCATTGGCAGATCCGGATCAGGGGCTTGCCGCCTTTCGGATTGCTTCTATTTCTGCAGATGCGACGGCCACAGTTGAAGCGAAGTCCACTGCAAAGGCTGTGCTTCAAATTGCAGGGCGCGCCTCACTGCTTGGGTCTGAAAGTCAGGGCGAAATCGAGGTCATGGCCGGAGAAATTTCCTCCGAAGTCGGGACTGCAAAAGCAAACCTTGAATATCTCTTGATGTTCTCTGGTGGCCTTCTGGTCGCAGCGCTTCTGCTGACACAATGGCTGGTTCAGCGCCCTCTGAATGCCATCAGCCAAACCACGGAACGTTTGGCCGATGGCGATCTCAGCCCGATTGCGGGTTTCGACAAGGCCAGTGATGAGATCTACAGAATTGCTCAGGCGTTGACGATCTTTCGCAACGGCCTGGTTGAAAAACAAGAACTGGCCAAGACTGCTGAAGCAGAAAGGGCGGCCCATCAGGCGCATCAAGCCGCAGCGGTCACTGCTATCGGTGACGGGCTGTCGCATCTGGCAAAGGGCGATTTGACCTACCGGATAAAAGAGGAACTGACAGATGGCTATGCCCAGCTGAAGGCAGATTTCAACAGCACCGCCGAAACACTTTGCAACACGGTTGTCGAAGTGGTCGCTGTATCCACCTCAATTCGCAACGGAGCCTCTGAAATCAGTCAGGCGTCGGATGATCTGTCACGCCGAACAGAAAGCCAGGCCGCGACCCTGGAGGAAACTGCGGCTGCCCTGGACGAGCTGACAGCCAGTGTGCGCTCGGCCGCCGAAGGTGCCCGTTCGGCAGAAGCAACAACACAGGAAGCGAAATCAGAAGCAACAGATAGCGGTGCCATTGTCGAGCGGGCTATGGTTGCCATGCAGGACATCGAGACGAGCTCGACTCAGATTGCTCAGATCATCGGGGTTATTGATGATATTGCATTCCAGACCAATCTATTGGCTCTGAATGCGGGTGTGGAAGCTGCTCGTGCAGGCGACGCCGGCCGTGGCTTCGCTGTTGTAGCCTCCGAGGTCCGGGGTCTTTCTCAACGCACAGCGACAGCGGCCCGGGAAATTACCGGTCTGATTGGCAAAAGCTCTCAACAGGTGAACTCCGGTGTTGAGTTGGTCGGCGGCGCAGGGGAGGCCCTGCAATCCATCGTCGACCGGGTGAGCAATATTTCTCGCCTGGTTTCGGAAATCGCTGACGGCGCCACAGAGCAGGCAACTGGACTGAATGAAACAAATATTGGCATTACTGAACTGGACAAGGTCACACAGCAGAATGCAGCCATGGTGGAAGA
The DNA here is from genome assembly GCF_042192375.1 of Pseudophaeobacter sp. TrK17. Taxonomy (NCBI): domain Bacteria; kingdom Pseudomonadati; phylum Pseudomonadota; class Alphaproteobacteria; order Rhodobacterales; family Roseobacteraceae; genus Pseudophaeobacter; species Pseudophaeobacter sp. TrK17. The sequence goes on along the minus strand of NZ_CP071700.1, from coordinate 3,585,564 downwards.
ATCCACTGCAGCGAGCCATTTGCTAAGAAGTGATGCCGGGAAATTGTCAGAGCTGGTGGCACATTTTAACGTTTCAATCGACCTGGCTGGCGAAGACGAAGGCGCTGCCCAGGACTGGGACGTGGCAAACGATCATGAGGGCGCAGCAGTCCTTTATGGCTGATGACGATCATGGGCTATTGGCTGACTGTATCGTGTTTGTTTCGCGGTATGATTTCGGGTCAGCGGAGGCGGGTTTTGAATGTCAGCTTACAGGCCAGCAGGGCTCTGTTGCGCCAAGCCGAGGGGGACATCTGGCGAATCCAGAGCTTGGTCGCTGGCATGCATAAGCCGAAGACCCGCCCCGCAAGAACGCCAAGCCCTGGTTGTCTTTGACCGCCTGGGCGACCGCCCGGAACCAAGCGCTGCGTGCCTTGAAATATCGCGGCCGTGTGATTTGGCGAAAGTGGTGGAGCGGATAGCATAGCCGGAGTCGCACCGAGACAAGACGAAGATGCATTTCGTGGCGCTGTTTGGGCAGAGCTCACGGTACGCGACTTTGAGCGCCAAGTCGCAGAACTCCTGACCCCTTGCCGCCGCGCCGCAGTATCGCCGTGCTAAACGGCAACACCGCGCTTGGCATCCCGATGACCGAGAAAGTGCAAGATTACCGGGACCGTATAGCAAGTGCGCTCGGGCAAAGGGGGGTTCCCACCTTCACCGTTTGCGCGCAACAAAGTCCAATGGCGGACAACAGACCTTCAATCTGTTGTAACTTCACGACAGTCTTTTCAGATTTGGGCCCATATTGCCCCGCGTCTGGTTCCCCGATTGGAGAACCAGACGCGGGACCCTGGGCAAAGGGGGAGCCTTACGGCCCTCAGGGGGCGGAAACAGCCGGTGCGACGGATGGTGTGCGCAAGGGCCAATGAGGTGGTGTTGCACCCGAAACAGGTGTGTCTGTCACATCTATATGGGCAGGCGGCAGCCCCTGCAGATAGCGCTCATGGGCCATGTCAAACCCCTGCTCCAGACTCCGGGTGAAACCTGTGGTGTCAAACAAAGGCGCAGAGCGGCGATTGCGCTGCAGCTTGCTGCGCAGAGCGGCCAGTGCGTCCGGGTCCCTGGCCAGTTCCAGAGCGCGGGCCTCGTATTCGGCGGCGGATTTGGTGATCATCTCCGGCAGCCCCATGGCGCTGACCAGGCTGGCCCCAACCCGCGAGGCAAACTGACGCCCTGGCATGGTCAGGACTGGCAGTCCGGCCCAGAGCGCATCACTGGCTGTTGTATGGGCGTTGACCACAAAGGTATCGAGAAACAGATCTGCGGCCTGGTGTCGGGCCAGGTGTTCTTCCTGGGCGATGCGGGGCGCAAAGATCAGACGGTCAGGATCCTGGCCGCGCGCTGCAGCTTCGCGGCGCAAATTCTGTTTGGAGCTGTCGCTGCAGTCCAGCAGCCAAAGAACACTGTCCTCAACCTGGTCAAGCAGGCGCATCCAGATGTCAAATTCGACCGGGGTGATCTTGTAGCTGCTGTTGAAGGAGCAGAACACAAAGCCACCGTCCGGCAGGTCGCAGTCCTTGCGGGTGTACTGGTGACCCGACAGCGGCCGTTTGTCATCATTGACCTGATAGCTGTGCGGCAGGCGGATGAGATGTTCTTCGAAATAGCGCTCGCTGCCGGCAGGGCAGGTGACGTGATCGCCAATAAAGTAATCTATGGCGGTGCTGCCCAGGGTTCCTGGAAAGCCAAGATAGGATATGTGGGTTGGGGCCAGGCGATTGGCAAACAGGGTTGTCCGATTGTTGCCGGTAAACCCCTTCAGGTCGATGGCGATGTCCAACCCATCTGCGATCACCAGCTCAGTTGCCGCGGCGTCAGAGAGTTTGCTGATGTCCTTGAATCTGGTGACGGCCTGGCTGACGCGGCGGCGCATGGCATCTTCGGGCTCTGGGTCAAAAGAATAGGCAATGATGTCAAAACGGCTTTGATCATGGGCTTCAAACAGTCCTGCCATCAGACGCATCGTAGCGTGATCATGATAGTCCGAAGAGAAATAACCGATACGCAGCCGGTCGGGGCGCTCGGCCCCCATGAGTTCAACAGGCAGAGGCTTTGCAGGGGCGACCTTGGGAAGGAGCGTGTTTGCATAGGCCTGTGTGCGCAAGCGCAAGAGGTCTGGGTTGTCCTCAAAGGTGAGTGAGGCAAAGGCAGAGCAAGCCTTGCTCGTCAGCCCAAGCTGACGACGCACCTGTTGATATTCCTCAATCCAGGTCCAGTCATTCAGATGTGCCTGCACGTGCAATTTATCGGCCCGGGTGCGATCGTCGCCGGGATCGGCGTTTAGGATGGTCTCAAATCGTTTGATGGCGGCCTGTTTGTCCCCATCCAGAGATTGCAGCTGCGCCAGGTTGTATTGAGCACTCCGTAGCTCTGGGGCCAGTTTGGTGGTCTTCTCCAGCAAGGCCTTTGCCTGCTCCATGCGACCACTTTTGAGCAATACGGTGCTGTAGTTGAACAGAATTACCGGGTTTTCGGGTGCCAGCTTGGTGGCTTTTTCCAACAGTGGCTCCGCCTCGGCGATACGGCCCAGATCCATAAGCGTGTTTGCCATATTATTCAGGGCGCCCAGATTGGTGCCATCCAGTGAAAGGGCTTTGCGGTAGAGCTCCAGGGCATTGTCAGTTTCCCCCTGTGCACGGCGCACATCGCCGAAGGCGGAGAGCGCGGACGGATCCTTTGGATTCAGTTCGCAAGCCATGTTCAGAATGGTTGCTGCCTCATCCAGATTTTTTGACTGGAGATGGCATTTACCAAGGAGGGTCCAGAGAAAGGAAGACCTTTTGTGCGTGGTGAGAAGGGTGGTGCAGGCGCTTGCAACCTTGGCGTAATCGCCGCGTTCAAACGCAGCAGCCAGTTCTTTTTGCTGTTCCAGTGGAGGGTTGAGATCTTGCGCGATCTTCTTTTGTAAACTGGCCAACGCCGCTTGAGCGCGGGCGTTTTTGGGAAACTTGGCAAGAATGTCGCCATAGATCTTGGCGGCGTCCTCATGTTTCTTTTTCCGTTCCAGTCGGTTTGCTTTGGTCATGGATACAGCGATATTCATGGAATCCTATCTCATAGTCACGCACAGAGCAGCCGGTCATCGTTCTGAGACTTGAGGCTGCGTGTGCTGACGCTATTGCAAGGGAATTAAGATTGAGTTTCGACAAATTGATGTTGTGTTCCACAGCGGCAGGCGTCGGCATCTGCATCCGGGGTGGGGTCATTTCTGGACAGTGCAAAATGGTTTCCTGGCGCAAGGGAATTGTTTTCCCGTTCCAGCCCGCCTAGGCTGACCAAAACGATAGCAGGCAGACACGATGAGCGAGCACTCTTCAAACCCCTATGTGGGCTTGCCGGAAACGGCTTTCTGGAAGCGGGCGGTGGCGGCACGAAACCCGCTAGAGATTTCGCAGCTATGGCGTCCGAAATTCCCGGTGGCGCGCAAACATAAGGTGATCACGGCGGGATCCTGTTTTGCGCAGCACTTTAGCCGGGCGCTTGTGGCGCGGGGCTATGGCTGGCTGGATGCGGAACCCGCACCAAAGCTGCTGAGCGAAGATCAGGCCCAGGCCTATAACTACGGGATCTTTTCGTTTCGCACTGGCAATATCTACACCGCACGGATGCTGCGGCAATGGTTGGGCTATGCGTTTGAAGGCGAAGAGCCCCCTGCGGAATGCTGGCAGACGGAGGGGCGGTTTTATGATCCGCTGCGCCCGGGGATTGAGCCAGAGGGCTTTGCCGATATGGCCGAGTTGGAGGCCTCCCGCAGGGCCACGCTGGCCGCGATTCGCCGCGCTGTCACGGAGGCGGATGTCTTTGTCTTTACCATGGGGCTGACGGAATGCTGGCGCGACCGGGAAAGTGGCCTGGAATATGCCATGTGTCCCGGCACTCTGGCGGGCCGCTTTGATGCGGACCAGCATGAGTTTGTAAACCAAAGCTTCATCGGTATTCGCCGCGATATGCGGGCGGCGCTGAAAATTCTGCGCCAGGCCAACCCCAAGCTGAAGGTGCTGCTGACCGTCTCACCAGTGCCGCTGACCGCAACCGCCTCTGGCGAGCACGTGCTGACGGCGACATCCCATTCCAAGTCGGTGCTGCGGGCGGTGGCGGGGGAGCTGGCGGTAGAGTTCAGCCATGTCGACTATTTCCCATCCTATGAGATCATTACCCATCCCGCCTATCGCGGCATGTTCTACGCGCCCAATCAGCGCAGCGTGGTGGCCCAGGGGGTCAACCATGTGATGGAAAGCTTCTTTGCCTGCCAGAGCGAGGCCTTCCCCTGGCTGGCGCGCAAATCGAAACGGGGCGGACAGCCGTCGGGCGGCGGCAAGGCCGCAGCCGCAAAGGCGCGGGCGGTCAAATGCGACGAGGAGTTCCTGGATGCCTTTGGATAAGCCAAGCGCGGGCAAGAAAGCCAGCAAAAGCAGCAAACCCTCACCAGCGCGGAACCCGCGGTTTTGTGTCTTTGGCGACAGCCATATCGCCTGTGTCAAACATGCCTTGGATGAGGGGTTGTTGGACCTGGAAGGGGTTGAGCTGGAATTCTGGGGCGCACCGGGGCCGCAGTTTCGCGACCTGCACCTGGAAGACGGGCGTTTTGTCGGCACCAGTGCGGCTGCTCGCGACAGCCTGGCCAAGATCAATCCGGCGCGCAGCGCAGGGCTGGAGCCGCAGGCGTTTGACGGCTTCTTGTTCATTGGCTGCCGGTTGCGCGCCTCTGACTTCCTGGTGCCCGTGCTGGCCAGTCAGCCAGGGGCGCTGGGCTATCTGAGCCAAGCGGTACGCGATCTGATGCTGACACGTTGGCTGGAAGGTTGCCGCTGGTACCGCGCAGCACATGAATTTGCCAAGCAGCGCCCGGTGTTCTTTTCACCGGCGGGGTTTCTCAATGACGGGATCGTCAGCGAGGACGAGGTGGCCCGGACGGTCAACACCGAGGCAACAGAGGCCCAGCGTGACATGCTCTGGGACCAGATTGCCAAAGCGATGGTTGAGGACAACATCCAGCTGATCCGCCAGCCAGAGGAAACCGTGACCCGCGGTGGGTTGACCCGGGCCGCGTTTGCAACCAGCCTTGGCGATCAGGGCGATGACAGCGTTCATAAGAATGGCGCCTATGGGGCCCTGATCCTGAATCAGGCGCTGGGCGCGTTGCGCGCGGTGCAGAAGTAACCCTAGGGCTTGAATTCGGGCTCTGTTGGCGTTAAATGCCGCAGACCCTGCTAGCAGAGAGACACAAGGCACATGGCCACACTCAATCCCGTTCAGTTCATCCAGCAAGTCCGTGCCGAGGTGAGCAAGGTCGTTTGGCCTACCCGTCGCGAAGTTCTGCTGACCACAGTGATGGTCTTTATCATGGCGGCTTTGACGGCCGTATTTTTTGCCCTGGTTGATATTGTGATCCGCTTTGGCCTGCAAAACCTGCTTGGCATGTTTGGCTAAGCAGTCAAACCTGTGCCGGCTGGGGGCCTGCGATATACGCCCCAGGCCTGTGCGCAGGCAGGTGGGAGTCCTGTTTGCACAAAACCGGACCCGGCTCTTGATCTTGCCACCGTTGGCGGGTAGTTGAGCCAGAACCTCTGACGTGGGCGTGCGGCGAATCGTGTTGCGCGCCGATTTTTGTTAAAACGCTTCATGTGTTTGACAGGACCACGGCGGAAATAATTTTTACTGACGGCGTTGATTTTCTTTCGCGCGGCAAAACTAAGGACGGTCAAGTTCATGGCGAAACGGTGGTATTCGGTCAGCGTTCTTTCGAACTTCGAAAAGAAAATCGCAGAGCAGATTCGCACCTCGGTTGCCGAGCAGGGGCTTGAGGATGACATCGACGAGGTCCTGGTCCCCACCGAAGAGGTGATCGAGATCCGTCGCGGCAAGAAAGTCTCGACCGAGCGGCGCTTTATGCCCGGCTACGTGCTGGTGCATATGGAAATGTCTGACCGGGGCTATCACCTGATTTCCTCGATCAACCGGGTCACCGGCTTTCTTGGCCCGCAGGGCCGTCCGATGCCAATGCGTGACGCCGAAGTTCAGGGTATCCTGGGCCGCGTCGAAGAAGGCATCGAAGCCCCACGTACCCTGATCTCCTTTGAGATTGGCGACAAGGTCAAGGTCAACGATGGTCCGTTTGAAGACTTCGATGGTATGGTTGAAGGCGTTGATGACGGCACCCAGAAGCTGAAAGTTTCGGTGTCGATCTTTGGTCGCGAAACCCCGGTCGAGCTGGACTTTACTCAGGTTACCAAACAGAGCTGATCGTCCACCTGATTTTGGCTGGTTGATATGAACGGGCCGATCCAGATTTGATCCAAAATTGAAAACGCCGCGGTGCCCAAAGGCTCGCGGCGTTTTGCATTTTGTAGGTCTTAGCTGCCTGTGGCCTGGGTGAGGGGGGAATCCGTTCCGGCTGGTGCAAGGTCGAGAATGCCAAGCATTTCCATGCCGCCCATGATCGAATCCACCGCGATGGTCACCAGAACGATCCCCATCACCCGGCTGATGACGCTGGCGCCAGTTCGGCCAATGATCCGGTTGATGACCCCCGCCATCAGCAGCAGGACCAGTGTCAGCAACAGAACCAGCAGCAGCAATCCGGCGGTGATCGCCTGATCGGCGATGGTTTCGGTGTGGTTGTCCGTGAGGATCACAATGGCCAGCATCGCACCGGGTGAGGCAATGGAGGGCATGGCCAGCGGGAACACCGCCCCGGCCAAGTGATCGCGCTCGGCTTCCTGGATCTCATGTACCGGTTTGGCTTCGCCAAAAATCATGGTGAGGGCAAACAGGAACAAAACGATCCCACCCGCGATCTGAAAGGAGCCAAGCCTGAGGCCCAGCGTTTCTAGCAGGAATTGGCCACCCACGAGGAACAGGAGCAAGACCAGGGCGGCAATCGCCACAGCCCGCATGGCAAATCGGCGGTGAAGTTTTGCTGGCACGGCTTGCACTGCAAACAGGAAAACCGGGATCGTTCCCACTGGATCAATGACAACAAAGAGTGTCACAAAGTCTCTGACGAGGGAGGTCCAGTCCATTATGGTGTTTTCCTTTGCGGTGCTGCGGTTCCTGCGCATATGGGGGAGGTCAGGCACATAAGGCAAGTGGCGCGGCCTGCGTCCAGTGCCTGGTGGTGAAGATCTGACGGGGGATGCTGAAGGCTTGGGCGGCGTTGGACGCATCGATAGCACTTCTGTGCTTGTCTCGCAGGGCTTTGTGCTATACGAGCCGCCCTTATCGTCTTTGGGCGAGATTCTCTCGTGGGAGATTCGGGGATCGCGATCTTCGGTCGGACCACGCAACAGCAAACCGGATGGGACGCGTCTCATCCTCCGTTGAAAGGACAACCACATGGCTAAGAAGCTTGTTGGTTCGATGAAACTGCAGGTTCCTGCAGGTCAGGCAAACCCATCTCCACCCGTCGGCCCCGCTCTGGGTCAGCGCGGCATCAACATCATGGAATTCTGCAAGGCGTTCAACGCCAAGACCGCAGACATGGAGCCAGGTGCGCCTTGCCCAACCGTGATCACCTACTATCAGGACAAGTCCTTCACCATGGACATCAAGACGCCACCTGCGTCTTATTACCTGAAGAAGGCTGCCAAAGTTAAATCCGGCGCCAAGACACCTTCGCGTGAAACCGTTGGTACCGTGACCGCTGCTCAGGTGAAAGAAATCGCCGAAGCAAAAATGAAAGATCTGAACGCTAACGATATCGAAGCGGCGATGAAGATCATCCTGGGCTCCGCCCGCTCCATGGGCATCGAGGTGAAGTAAGATGGCAAAGCTCGGAAAACGTACCCGCGCCGCGCGCGAAGCAGTCGCTGGCAAAGCCAACCTCACCGTTGCTGAAGCCGTTGCTCTGGTGAAAGCCAACGCAACCTCGAAGTTCGACGAGACCATCGAGATTGCTCTGAACCTGGGCGTTGACACCCGTCACGCGGACCAGATGGTTCGTGGCGTTGTTGGCCTGCCAAACGGTACCGGCAAATCCATGCGCGTTGCGGTATTCGCACGTGGCCCCAAGGCTGACGAAGCCAAAGCGGCTGGCGCAGATGTGATCGGCGCAGAAGACCTGATGGAAAGCATCCAGGCTGGTAACCTCGATTTCGATCGTTGCATTGCCACCCCTGACATGATGCCCATCGTTGGTCGTCTGGGTAAGATCCTTGGCCCACGCAACCTGATGCCAAACCCCAAAGTTGGCACCGTGACCATGGACGTCAAAACCGCTGTTGAAGCGGCCAAAGGCGGCGAAGTTCAGTTCAAAGCTGAAAAAGGTGGCGTTGTACACGCCGGTGTTGGCAAAGCATCTTTTGATGAAGCCAAGCTGGTCGAAAACGTCTCTGCCTTTATTGATGCAGTTGCCAAGGCGCGCCCATCGGGTGCCAAAGGTGCCTACATGAAGAAGATCGTACTGACTTCGACAATGGGCCCCGGTGTGACCCTGGAGGTGGACGCCGCTGTCTCTGAGTGAGATCGCATTTTGTCGATGTGAATTGAAGATGGGCGGTGCCGCAAGGTCCGCCCATTTTCTATTGGGGCCGCTTCTATCGCGCTGTGCCGTGTGAGGGGCGGCGCGAGATAGGGTTTGTTTGGCGGTTATGTGGGTCTTGTCCCGTGGTGTGTGATTTACCACTTGGAAATCCCTCGAATTGGCAGTAATACGACCAAGAGGTAAAGCGTGCGATTCGTCGTGCGCTTTATTTCATTTCGTCCAAGATGGTGGGTGACCTGTCGATCGGGTCTTAATTTCCCTCCTGAGACGGGAGAGACAAAAAAGATCGAGGGTTCTTTTATACCTTCGGGCGACGTTGGCTATCCCTGTAAAACGGACTTGAACGTCAGGCAGTTTTGCCTGGCACATCAATGAGCCGGGGTGTTTACACCCCAAATTTGGAGAGAACTGTGGATAGAGCCCAGAAAGAGAAATTGGTCGAGGAACTCGGCCAGATCTTCGAAAGCTCTGGCGTCGTGGTGGTTGCTCACTACGCCGGTCTTACAGTTGCTGATATGCAGGACCTACGAGCGCGCGCAAGCGATGCTGGTAGTGCCGTGCGTGTTGCCAAAAACAGGCTCGCCAAAATCGCCCTCGAGGGTAAGTCATGTGAAAGCATTTCTAACCTGCTGACGGGGATGACCGTTCTGACCTATTCTGAGGACCCTGTGGCAGCTGCCAAAGTGGCCGAAGATTTCGCCAAAGAGAACAAGAAATTCGAAATTCTTGGCGGCGCAATGGGTGAGAACGCTCTGGACCGGGCTGGTGTTACAGCTGTGTCGAAAATGCCTTCGCGCGACGAGCTTATTGCTCAGATCGCAAGCTGCATCGGCGCACCTGCAAGCAACATCGCTGGGGCCATTGGCGCACCTGCAAGCAATATCGCAAGCATTCTTTCGACCATCGAAGAGAAGGCGGAAGCTGCGTAAGCGGTTAGCACTGAATGACTGGCGTGGGGAAATATCCCATGCGTTGGAACACATACACTGAACACGGAAAGAGCTGATACAATGGCTGATCTGAAAGCACTCGCAGAAAGCATCGTGGGTCTGACCCTGCTGGAAGCACAAGAACTGAAAACCATCCTCAAAGACGAGTATGGCATCGAGCCCGCCGCTGGCGGCGCAGTGATGATGGCAGGCCCCGCCGATGGCGCCGCTGCCGAAGAAGAAAAAACTGAATTCGACGTCGTTCTGAAGAACGCCGGCGCATCCAAAATCAACGTGATCAAAGAAGTTCGCGGCATCACCGGTCTTGGCCTGAAAGAAGCCAAAGAGCTGGTTGAAGCTGGCGGCAAGATCAAAGAAGGCGTGTCGAAAGACGAAGCCGAAGACGTCAAAGGCAAGCTGGAAGCAGCTGGCGCCGAAGTCGAAGTGGCCTAAGCCATTTTGTCTGGGGATTTGGTCAGGTTTCCCTGACCCTTCCTTATATATTTCAGGCTGGATCCGAAGAAATTCGGGTCCAGCCGAATCTGTCTTAGAAAGGGCCATTGTTAACGGTCCTTTCTCAGGCGCGGTTCAACGGATCGGGAGGCCGCCATTCGGGACGGTGGCCATGAATAGATCCAACCACGCTGTCTCGTATGGGCAAGATGCTGTGGCCCGGCAGCAGTCTTGACCGGTGAGAACTCGAAAGGTGACATCTGACATGGCTCAAACGTTCCTTGGCCAGAAACGTCTACGCAAATATTATGGCAAAATCCGCGAAGTGCTGGATATGCCGAACCTCATTGAGGTTCAAAAATCGTCCTACGACCTGTTTCTCCGTTCCGGAGATTCCCCAGAGCCGCTCGACGGCGAGGGCATCAAGGGCGTATTCCAGTCGGTTTTCCCGATCAAGGATTTCAACGAAACCTCCGTTCTGGAGTTCGTGAAATACGCGTTTGAGAAACCCAAATACGACGTCGAAGAATGCATGCAGCGCGACATGACCTATTCAGCACCGCTGAAGGTTACTCTGCGTCTGATCGTGTTTGATACCGACGAAGATACAGGCGCCAAGTCGGTCAAGGACATCAAAGAGCAGGACGTCTTCATGGGCGATATGCCCCTGATGACCCCCAACGGCACCTTTGTTGTCAATGGCACCGAGCGTGTTATCGTCTCCCAGATGCACCGGTCGCCCGGCGTGTTCTTTGACCACGACAAGGGCAAGACGCATTCCTCTGGTAAGCTGCTGTTTGCCTGCCGCATCATCCCGTACCGCGGCTCCTGGCTGGACTTTGAATTCGACGCCAAAGACATCGTCTTTGCCCGGATTGACCGTCGCCGCAAACTGCCTGTGACCACCCTGCTTTATGCGCTGGGGCTGGACCAGGAAGCCATCATGGATGCCTATTACAACACGGTGAACTACTCGCTCGATCCGAGCCGTGGTTGGGTGACTCCCTTCTTCCCCGATCGTGTCCGTGGCACCCGTCCGACCTATGATCTGGTTGATGCGGCCTCGGGTGAGGTTTTTGCTGAAGCCGGTAAAAAGGTCACGCCGCGCGCTGTGAAGAAAATGATCGACGAGGGCGCGATCAAAAATCTTCTGGTTCCGTTTGAGAATATCATCGGCAAGTTTGTCGCCAAGGATATCATCAACGAAGAAAACGGTGCGATCTACGTTGAGGCCGGCGATGAGCTGACCATGGAATACGACAAAGGCGGCGACATCATTGGTGGCACCGTCAAGGAATTGATGGATGCCGGGATCACCGACATTCCTGTTCTGGACATCGACAACGTCAATGTCGGCCCCTACATGCGCAACACCATGGCGGCGGATAAAAACATGGGTCGCGACACCGCGCTCATGGATATCTACCGTGTGATGCGCCCGGGCGAACCCCCCACCGTCGAAGCAGCCTCGGCGCTGTTTGACACCTTGTTCTTTGATAGCGAACGCTATGATCTCTCGGCCGTTGGTCGGGTGAAAATGAACATGCGCCTGGCGCTGGACGCCGAAGACACTCAGCGGACCCTGCGCAAGGAAGACATCGTTTCCTGCATCAAGGCCCTGGTTGATCTGCGTGACGGTCGTGGCGGCATTGATGACATTGACCACCTTGGCAACCGTCGTGTGCGTTCTGTTGGCGAACTGATGGAAAACCAGTACCGCGTTGGTCTGTTGCGCATGGAGCGCGCGATCAAAGAGCGGATGTCTTCTGTTGAGATCGACACTGTGATGCCACAGGATCTGATCAACGCCAAACCCGCCGCGGCTGCGGTACGTGAATTCTTTGGCTCCTCGCAGCTGTCGCAGTTCATGGACCAAACCAACCCGCTGTCGGAAGTCACCCACAAACGCCGTCTCTCGGCGCTTGGGCCTGGCGGTCTGACCCGTGAGCGTGCCGGTTTTGAAGTGCGAGATGTGCACCCGACCCACTATGGCCGGATGTGTCCCATTGAAACGCCGGAAGGCCCGAACATTGGTCTGATCAACTCGCTGGCGACCTTTGCCCGTGTCAACAAGTATGGCTTCATCGAAACACCCTACCGGGTTGTGAACGAAGGTCAGGTCACTGACGAAGTGCACTACATGTCGGCGACCGAAGAAATGCGCCACACTGTGGCGCAGGCCAACGCCTCGCTGGATGAAAACGGCAAGTTCACCAATGATCTGGTGTCGACCCGTCAGTCCGGTGACTACACGCTGGCGCCAAGCGAAAGCGTTGATCTGATCGACGTGTCGCCCAAACAGCTGGTCTCGGTTGCGGCTTCGCTTATTCCGTTCTTGGAAAATGACGATGCGAACAGGGCCTTGATGGGCTCGAACATGCAACGTCAGGCGGTTCCACTTCTGCGTGCTGAGGCCCCACTGGTGGGCACCGGTATCGAAGAAGTTGTGGCGCGGGATTCTGGTGCGGCGATCATGGCGAAACGCGGTGGTGTCATCGACCAGGTCGATGCCCAACGTATCGTTATCCGTGCCACATCTGACCTGGAACTGGGCGACGCAGGCGTAGACATCTACCGCATGCGCAAGTTCCAGCGCTCGAACCAGAACACCTGCATCAACCAGCGTCCGCTGGTGCGTGTGGGTCAGGAAGTCCGCAAGGGCGAAGTTATTGCCGATGGCCCCTCCACCGATATCGGTGAACTGGCGCTGGGTAAAAACGTCGTCGTGGCCTTCATGCCCTGGAATGGCTACAACTACGAAGACTCCATTCTGATCTCCGAGCGTATCGCCCGGGACGACGTCTTTACCTCGATCCACATCGAGGAATTCGAAGTCGCCGCACGTGATACCAAGCTGGGCCCAGAAGAGATCACCCGTGACATCCCCAACGTTGGTGAAGAAGCGCTGCGCAACCTCGACGAGGCGGGCATCGTGTACATCGGCGCTGATGTTGAACCCGGTGATATCCTGGTCGGCAAGATCACACCAAAGGGTGAAAGCCCGATGACGCCAGAAGAAAAACTGCTGCGCGCCATCTTTGGTGAGAAAGCTTCGGATGTTCGCGACACCTCGCTGCGGGTGAAGCCTGGTGACTACGGCACAATCGTCGAAGTCCGCGTCTTCAACCGTCACGGCGTCGAAAAAGACGAACGTGCGTTGCAGATCGAACGGGAAGAGGTCGAACGTCTGGCCCGTGACCGCGACGATGAACTCGCGATCCTGGACCGCAACATCTACGCCCGTCTGCGCAGCATGCTGCTGGGTAAAGTGGCCGTCAAAGGCCCCAAAGGTATCCGTACCGGGACCCCCATTGACGAAGATGCCCTGTCACAGCTGAGCCGTGGCCAGTGGTGGATGGTTGCCCTCGAAGAAGAAGAGGACGCCAAGGTTGTTGAGGCCCTGAACGAGCAGTACGAAGCGCAGAAACGCGCGCTCGATGCCCGTTTTGAAGACAAGGTCGAAAAAGTCCGCCGTGGTGACGATCTGCCACCCGGTGTGATGAAGATGGTCAAAGTCTTTATCGCCGTGAAGCGTAAGCTTCAGCCGGGTGATAAAATGGCTGGTCGTCACGGCAACAAAGGTGTGATCTCGAAAGTGGTTCCCATGGAGGACATGCCGTTCCTTCAGGATGGTACCCCTGTCGATTTCTGTCTGAACCCGCTGGGTGTTCCGTCGCGGATGAACGTTGGTCAGATTCTTGAAACGCATATGGGCTGGGCCGCACGCGGTCTGGGCATCCAGGTGGATGATGCGCTGCAGGAATACCGTCGCTCCGGCGATATGACCCCCGTGCGTGATGCGATGAAACATGCCTATGGTGAAAACGTCTATGAAGAAGGCCTTGCGGACATGTCCGAAGAGGATCTTCTTGAGGCGGCAGGCAATGTGACCCGCGGCGTGCCGATTGCGACACCTGTCTTTGATGGTGCCAAAGAGGCTGACGTGAACGACGCGCTGGTGCGTGCCGGGTTCGACACCTCCGGTCAGTCGGTTCTGTATGATGGTCGTACCGGTGAGCAGTTTGCCCGCCCAGTGACCGTCGGCATGAAGTATCTGCTGAAACTGCATCACCTGGTTGACGACAAAATCCACGCCCGTTCCACAGGCCCATACTCGCTGGTTACCCAGCAGCCATTGGGTGGTAAGGCGCAGTTTGGTGGTCAGCGTTTCGGGGAAATGGAAGTCTGGGCTCTGGAAGCCTATGGCGCCGCCTATACCCTGCAGGAAATGCTCACCGTCAAATCGGATGACGTTGCCGGTCGGACCAAGGTCTATGAATCGATCGTCAAAGGCGAGGACAACTTTGAAGCGGGCGTGCCCGAAAGCTTCAACGTTCTGGTCAAAGAAGTCCGTGGCCTCGGTCTGAACATGGAACTCCTGGATGCGGAGGAAGAGGAGTAAGGGCGCCCGCCCTTACTTCCACTCCCCCCTTCCGCACAAATTTGAGGAAACACAAATGAACCAGGAAATCACCAACAACCCGTTCAACCCGCTGACGCCCACCAAGGTCTTTGATGAAATCAAAGTCTCCCTGGCGTCGCCGGAACGGATCCTGTCTTGGTCTTATGGCGAAATCAAAAAGCCAGAAACCATCAACTACCGGACCTTCAAGCCCGAGCGTGACGGGCTGTTCTGTGCCCGTATCTTTGGCCCGATCAAAGACTACGAATGCCTCTGTGGTAAATATAAGCGCATGAAGTATCGCGGCGTTGTCTGCGAGAAATGTGGTGTTGAAGTTACCCTGCAGAAAGTGCGCCGCGAGCGCATGGGCCATATCGAACTGGCAGCCCCAGTTGCGCATATCTGGTTCCTCAAGTCGCTTCCTTCCCGGATCGGCCTGATGCTGGACATGACCCTGCGCGATCTGGAGCGGGTTCTGTACTTTGAAAACTACGTTGTTATCGAACCCGGTCTGACCGATCTGACCTATGGCCAGATGATGACCGAAGAAGAGTACATGGACGCCCAGGATGCCTATGGCATGGATGCTTTCACCGCCAATATCGGCGCCGAAGCAATCCGCGAAATGCTGGCGGCCATTGATCTGGATTCCGAGGCAGAGCACCTGCGCGCCGAGCTGGCCGAGGCCACCGGTGAGCTGAAGCCCAAGAAGATCATCAAACGTCTGAAAGTTGTGGAATCCTTCCTGGAATCCGGCAACCGTCCAGAATGGATGATCATGACCGTGATCCCGGTTATCCCGCCAGAGCTGCGCCCGCTGGTGCCGCTGGACGGGGGCCGTTTTGCGACCTCTGACCTCAACGATCTGTATCGTCGGGTAATCAACCGGAACAACCGTCTGAAGCGTCTAATCGAGCTGCGCGCCCCTGACATCATCGTTCGTAACGAAAAGCGGATGTTGCAGGAATCTGTGGATGCGCTGTTTGACAACGGTCGTCGTGGCCGGGTCATCACCGGTGCCAACAAGCGTCCGCTGAAATCGCTCAGCGACATGCTGAAAGGCAAACAGGGTCGCTTCCGTCAGAACCTTTTGGGTAAGCGCGTCGACTTTTCCGGTCGTTCGGTCATTGTGACCGGCCCCGAGCTGAAGCTGCATCAGTGTGGCTTGCCCAAAAAGATGGCGCTGGAGCTGTTCAAACCCTTCATCTATTCGCGTCTTGAGGCCAAAGGTCTGTCCTCAACCGTGAAGCAGGCGAAGAAGCTGGTGGAAAAAGAGCGTCCCGAAGTGTGGGATATCTTGGACGAAGTCATCCGCGAACATCCTGTCATGCTGAACCGGGCGCCAACGCTGCACCGTCTTGGTATCCAGGCGTTTGAACCCACGCTGATCGAAGGCAAGGCCATCCAGCTGCACCCGCTGGTTTGCTCGGCTTTCAACGCTGACTTTGACGGTGACCAGATGGCGGTTCACGTGCCGCTGAGCCTTGAGGCCCAGCTGGAAGCACGCGTTCTGATGATGTCGACCAACAACGTTCTGTCGCCTGCAAACGGCGCGCCAATCATCGTTCCGTCGCAGGATATGATCTTGGGTCTCTACTATGTGACCCTGGACCGCGAAGGCATGATCGGTGAAGGCAAGGTCTTTGGCACCATCGAAGAAGTGCAGCACGCGCTGGACGCTGGTGAAGTTCACCTGCACTCCCGCGTCACTGCGCGGATCACCCAGATTGACGACGAAGGCAACGAAGTGCTTCAGCGCTTTGAAACCACGCCGGGTCGCGTTTTGCTGGGCGCATTGCTGCCCAAGAACGCCAAGGCGCCGTTTGAGCTGGTGAACCGGCTTCTGCGGAAGAAAGAGGTTCAGCAGGTCATCGATACGGTCTACCGGTATTGTGGTCAGAAAGAGTCGGTTATCTTCTGTGACCAGATCATGACCATGGGTTTCCGCGAGGCCTTTAAGGCAGGTATTTCGTTCGGCAAGGACGATATGGTTGTTCCTGAAACCAAATGGCCCATCGTCAACGAGACCCGCAGTCTGGTGAAAGACTTTGAACAACAGTACATGGACGGCCTGATCACTCAGGGTGAAAAGTACAACAAAGTTGTCGATGCCTGGTCCAAATGTAACGACCGCGTCACGGACGCCATGATGACCACGATTTCGACCTCCAAGCGCCATGACGACGGCTCTGAGGCGGAACCAAACTCGGTCTATATGATGGCGCACTCCGGTGCCCGTGGTTCGGTTACGCAGATGAAACAGCTGGGCGGTATGCGGGGCCTGATGGCCAAGCCAAACGGCGACATCATCGAGACACCGATCATCTCGAACTTTAAAGAAGGCCTGTCGGTTCTGGAGTACTTCAACTCCACCCACGGTGCCCGTAAAGGTCTGTCGGATACGGCTCTGAAAACTGCGAACTCGGGTTATCTGACCCGTCGTCTGGTTGACGTGGCACAGGATTGCATCGTGCGCGATCGGGACTGTGGCACCGAAAACTCGATCACAGCTTCGGCTGCGGTCAATGACGGTGAAGTGGTTGCCAGCCTTGGTGAGCGCATCCTGGGTCGTGTCACCGCCGAAGACGTCAAACGTCCCGGCACCGAAGAGATCCTTGCGGCGTCCGGTCAACTGATCGACGAACGTCTGGCCGACACCATCGAAGAAGCCGGTGTTCAGACCATGCGCATTCGTTCGCCTCTGACCTGTGAGGCCGAAGAAGGCGTCTGCGCCATGTGCTATGGTCGTGACCTTGCACGTGGTACCATGGTCAACACCGGTGAAGCTGTCGGCATTATCGCCGCGCAGTCGATTGGTGAACCCGGTACACAGCTGACAATGCGGACCTTCCACATTGGCGGCGTTGCTCAGGGTGGTCAGCAGTCCTTCCAGGAAGCCAGCCACGACGGTAAGATCGTTTATGAAAACGAAAACACTCTGAAGAACTCCGATGGAGACGTTCTGATTGTTGGTCGTAACATGAAGATGATCATCCAGGACGAACACGGTGAAGAACGCGCCAGCCACAAGCTGAGCTACGGTTCCAAACTCTTCGTCAAGGCCGGTCAGCAGATTGCCCGTGGTGACAAACTGTTCGAATGGGATCCCTATACTCTGCCAATCATCGCCGAAAAATCCGGTACGACAAAATATGTCGATCTGGTTTCGGGTATCGCTGTGCGCGATGAAACCGATGAAGCAACAGGTATGACCCAGAAGATCGTGATCGACTGGCGCGCCGCCCCCAAAGGCAGCGAACTCAAGCCTGAGATCATTCTGGTGGACAGCGATGGCGAGCCCATGCGGCTCGACAATGGCAACCCTGTGACCTACCCGATGTCTGTGGATGCGGTTCTCTCGGTTGAGGATGGCGAACCGGTTCAGGCTGGTGACGTTGTTGCGCGTATCCCGCGTGAAGGCGCCAAGACCAAGGACATTACCGGTGGTCTGCCACGGGTTGCGGAACTGTTCGAAGCCCGTCGTCCCAAGGATCACGCCATCATCGCCGAACTGGATGGTTACGTGCGCTTTGGCCGCGACTACAAGAACAAGCGCCGCATCGCCATTGATCCTGCGGATGAGTCGCTGGATGCCGTCGAATACATGGTGCCCAAGGGTAAGCACATTCCTGTTCAGGAAGGTGACTTTGTCCAGAAGGGTGACTACATCATGGACGGTAACCCGGCACCGCATGACATCCTTGGCATCATGGGTGTCGAAGCCCTGGCGAACTACATGATCGACGAAGTGCAGGACGTGTATCGCCTGCAGGGTGTGAAGATCAACGATAAGCACATCGAAGTCATCGTGCGCCAGATGCTGCAGAAATGGGAGATCTCGGACTCGGGTGAAACCACGCTGCTCAAAGGCGAACATGTGGATAAGGCAGAGTTCATCGCAGCCAATGAAAAAGCGCTGTCGCGCAACAAACGTCCTGCCAAGGGCGCGCCGATCTTGCTTGGGATCACCAAGGCATCGTTGCAGACACGTTCCTTCATCTCGGCGGCCTCCTTCCAGGAGACCACCCGGGTTCTGACCGAAGCTTCGGTTCAGGGTAAGAAGGATAAACTGGTTGGCCTGAAAGAGAACGTCATCGTTGGCCGCTTGATCCCAGCCGGGACAGGTGGGGCAACCCAGCGCGTTCGCACGATCGCTCAGGGTCGCGACAATGTGGTTCTTGAGGCCCGTCGCGAAGAAGCCGAAGCCGCCGCCGCACTGGCAGCGCCTGTGGCGGAAAGCGACCTGGCAAGCGATACCTTCGACAATCTGGTGGAGACACCGGAAAGCCGCGATTGAGCTCAGGCGCCCTACGGCACTGACGGATGAGATTGAAACCCCCGCACTTTGGTGCGGGGGTTTCTTTTTGTGCTCGCCAGCCCCATGGGCTATTTAGACACGGCAGGGGCAGGGGGCGCGATGATGCAGAGCATGAACATGGTGGGACTGGTGCGTTTTTCAGTGCTGACGCCGACCTATTACTCTGAACGGTTTGCCAACCTGAAACAGACCGCCCGGCATCTGTTCAACCCCGACCGAATGGAGCTGCGTTTCAGCGTTTTTGAGAACCTTTGCCTGCCATCGCTGGTGCGGCAGAGTGATCCGAATTTTGATCTGGTGGTGCTGACCGCCAAGGCAATGCCAGAGCTCTACCTCAATCGGTTGGCTGATCTATTGGCGCCTTATGACAATATTCATCTGCGCCCTGTGGGGACGCGCAACCACTACCGGTTGTTGAAACAGGGCTATGACTCGGTGCCGTCACAGGGCGCCAGCCACCGCATTCTGTTTCGCCTGGATGATGATGACGCGGTGGACCTGGATTTTGTCCGCCGCACCCGTCGGTTGGCCGCTGGGCTGTTGCCGCTGCAACCAGCCGAGACCTCTTTTGTGATCGCCCATAATCGCGGGTTTTATTTGCAAGCCACCCCAGATGGCCCGCAGGTGTTTGATGCCATTGAGCAAGCGCCCCTGTCAGCGGGCACCGCGCTGGTGACCCCGGTGGAGAGCGGTGCCAATCCCTATAGGTTCAACCACCGCAAACTGGCGCGGCACTATAATCTCTATTCGGATATGCAGGTGCCTGCCTATATCCGTACGATCCATGGGGATAACAAATCCGAACCGGCGCAAACCGGCATTACCGGCCGGATGGACCCCGACGAAATCGACGCCAGTCTGCAGGCCCATTTTGGCCAGAGCCTCGCGGCCTTAAAGGGGCTTTGAACCATGACACCCAATCACAAAGGCGCGCTGTTCATGATGGGGGCCATGGCGGCCTTTACCTTTAACGACACATTGGTCAAGGCGGTGGGGGAGGCGCTGCCGCTGTCGCAGATCCTGGTTCTGCGCGGCGCCATGGCCTCGCTGTTGATCTATGCCTTTGCCCGTTACCAGGGCAGCCTGCGTTTTAGGCTGAGCCGCCGGGACTGGGGGCTGGTGGGCCTGCGCTGTCTGGCCGAAGGTGGCGCCACCTTCCTGTTCCTGACAGCGCTGATGCGGATGCCAATTGCCAATATCACTGCAGTTTTGCAGATGTTGCCCCTGACCGTCACCCTGGGCGCAGCCCTGTTGTTCCAAGAGCCAGTGGGCTGGCGCCGCATGGTGGCGATCCTGGTTGGCTTTTGCGGTATGTTGATGATTGTGCGGCCGGGACCGAGCGGCTTTGAACCGGCCTCGGTCTATGCGCTGGGGGCGGTGGCCTGTGTCACCCTGCGGGATCTGTCAACGCGGCGGATGTCTGCAAATGTACCCTCGATGACGGTGACGGTTTTGGCTTCCTTTTCAGTTCTGGGATTTGGCATCGGCTATAGTTTCTTTCAGGACTGGGTGCCTGTTTCCACGGGGCAGGTGGGTCTGTTGGCCGGCGCGGCCTGTATCATTTTGTTGGGCTATCTTGGCTCGGTGATGGCGATGCGGGTTGGCGATGTGGCGGTGGTGTCGCCGTTTCGCTACACCGGGTTGTTGTGGGCGCTGATCCTGGGCTGGCTGGTGTTTGGCGACTGGCCGGACCAGTTGACCCTGATGGGCGCCACCCTAGTGGTGGCAGCTGGCCTGTTCACCCTGTACCGGGAACGGCAGCAGGCCCGTGACTAGAGCCGGCAGCTAGCTCTTGGCTGCAAAGATCCGGCGGACATCATCCTGGCGCAGGGCAAACCGGGCCTCAAAATCTGCTGCAAGTGCGTCATCTATCGGGGTGACCGGAACCGGCTTCACCTTCTTTTGCCGCGAGTCATTAAAGCCATTGTGGCTGCGCACAAACATCGGCGCATCGCTGATGGTGACCGTGGGCATGAATCGCAGCATCTTTTCGTGGGCAAAATTCATGATGGTCAGCGGACAGTTCCCCTGCACATACATCCCCAAGGAGGCGACATAATAGGGCCGGTGAATTTCCGTTGCCGAAATCCCGGCGGCCCCCAGTTCGGCGACATAGCCGCGATTAAAATCAACGGCCAGGGTTTTGCTTTTTGCAACCAGTCCAGGACAGTCCTGCAGGGTCTGGCGCAGGCGTTCGATAAAATCCACCGAGATGGCATCATCGTCATCATGGCGAAACTGCAGGCATGGCGCCTGCGGGTCGCGCCGCGCTGCATTCAGGATCTCTTTCATCACCTGGCGCTGCCTGCGCGGGGGCTCGGCATGGATGGTGATCTGGGGTATATCAGCGCAAAGATCGCGCAGCCGCGCGACGTGGTGGGCAGGCAGGCTGTCGCCAATCACGATGATCAGCTCAAAATCCTGATCGGTCTGTGCCCGCAGGCAGGGCAGGGCGATGGCCTCCATCAGCTGAAACCGCTCTTCCAGACGCGCTTCGGCGTAGAGAAAGGCAATGCGTTCTTCGATAGAGTCGTGTTCCACCTGAAAACCGCCGATGGCAGGGTAGGAAAAACGGCAAAGACCAATAACCTGCATGTGCGATGTCCTGAAAGGCTGAATTTTTCGGCAGTCAGCACAACTATGCATGGCAAAGGCCGTGGCGCAAGCGGCTCTTCCTGCAGCAGGGGCTGCGGTGGAGTTGACAAGCCCCGCGACTCCCCATATACGCGCGCTTATCCGGCAACTCGGGGGTCGCCCCTATAGCCGAAATCTATATTGTTGTGGACCAAGGTCCGGGAACTTTTATCACCCGGACCCTCTGAAAAACCACCGCGTCGCTTACCTCGGAATGGAAGCGATTGCGGTTTTTGCGCTTGCGGACGCTCAAGCGCAGGAAGACCTAGCCGTATGCTCATTCGGGCATGCATGACCAAAGTTGCGAAACGGGGAAAGAACCGGAATGCCAACGATCCAACAGCTGATCCGCAAGCCGCGCCAGCCAAAAATCAAACGCTCCAAGTCGATGCACCTGGAGCAGTGCCCGCAGAAACGCGGCGTATGCACACGTGTTTACACCACCACACCTAAGAAACCGAACTCCGCGATGCGGAAAGTTGCAAAGGTTCGCCTGACCAACGGTTTTGAAGTGATCTCCTACATCCCAGGGGAAAGCCACAACCTTCAGGAGCACTCTGTGGTTCTGATCCGTGGCGGTCGTGTAAAAGACCTTCCCGGTGTCCGTTACCACATCCTGCGCGGTGTTCTGGATACCCAGGGCGTCAAAGACCGTAAACAACGTCGTTCGAAGTACGGCGCGAAGCGTCCTAAGTAAGAAGGAGAGGCTGATATGTCACGTCGTCACGCCGCTGAAAAACGCGAAGTACTGCCAGACGCCAAGTTTGGTGACCGCGTTCTGACCAAGTTCATGAACAACCTGATGATCGACGGTAAAAAGTCGGTTGCAGAGAAAATTGTCTACAACGCATTTGACCGCGTCGAAGGCAAGATCAAGCGCGCTCCTGTGGAAGTTTTCCACGAAGCTCTTGATAACATCAAACCTTCGGTCGAAGTTCGCTCCCGCCGTGTGGGTGGTGCAACTTACCAGGTTCCCGTCGAAGTTCGCCCTGAGCGTCGCGAAGCATTGGCCATTCGCTGGTTGATCACTGCAGCACGCAAGCGCAATGAGAACACCATGGAAGAGCGCCTCGCAGGCGAGCTGATGGATGCTGTTCAATCGCGTGGTACTGCTGTTAAAAAGCGCGAAGACACCCACAAGATGGCCGAAGCGAACAAAGCGTTCAGCCACTATCGTTGGTAATTTCCAAAGGACATTAGACCAATGGCACGCGAGTATACACTCAACCATTACCGTAACTTCGGCATCATGGCGCATATCGATGCAGGTAAAACCACCTGTTCCGAGCGCATCCTGTATTACACAGGCAAGTCCCACAACATTGGTGAGGTGCACGACGGTGCAGCCACCATGGACTGGATGGAGCAGGAGCAGGAACGCGGTATCACCATTACTTCGGCTGCGACCACCACCTTCTGGGAACGCACCGAAGACGGCGAAAATGCGGACAGCGCCAAGCACCGTCTGAACATCATCGACACCCCCGGCCACGTTGACTTCACCATTGAAGTTGAGCGTTCGCTGGCGGTTCTCGATGGTGCTGTCTGTGTTCTGGACGCCAACGCCGGTGTTGAACCCCAGACCGAAACCGTGTGGCGTCAGGCTGACCGCTACAAGGTTCCACGTATGGTTTTTGTCAACAAGATGGACAAAATCGGCGCGGACTTCTTCAACTGCGTTCACATGATCGAAGACCGTACCGGTGCAATTGCTGTTCCGGTTGCTTTCCCGATTGGTGCAGAAACCGAGCTGGAAGGCCTGGTTGACCTGGTCACCATGGAAGAATGGCTGTGGCAGGGTGAAGACCTTGGTGCCTCCTGGATCAAAGCCCCCATCCGCGACAGCTTGAAAGAGCTGGCCGACGAATGGCGTGCGAAAATGATCGAGAACGCCGTCGAGCAAGACGACGACGCCATGGAAGCCTACCTGGAAGGCGAAGAGCCCGACGTTCCAACTCTGCGTAAACTGCTGCGCAAGGGTACTCTGGCGCTGGCATTTGTGCCTGTTCTGGGTGGGTCTGCCTTCAAAAACAAAGGTGTTCAGCCGCTGCTGAATGCTGTGATCGACTATCTGCCCAGCCCGCTGGACGTTGTTGATTACATGGGCTTCAAACCAGGTGACGAAACAGAAACCCGTGACATCCCCCGCCGCGCGGATGATGACATGGCCTTCTCTGGCCTGGCGTTCAAAATCATGAACGACCCCTTTGTTGGCTCGCTGACCTTCACCCGGATCTATTCCGGTGTTCTGAACAAAGGCGACACCCTGCTGAACTCGACCAAAGGTCGTAAAGAGCGGGTTGGCCGGATGATGATGATGCACTCGAATGACCGTGAGGAAATCACGGAAGCATTCGCGGGCGACATTATCGCGCTGGCAGGTCTGAAAGACACCACCACAGGTGACACGCTCTGCGCCGTCAACGATCCGGTGGTTCTGGAAACCATGACCTTCCCCGATCCGGTTATCGAGATCGCGGTTGAGCCCAAGACCAAAGCCGACCAAGAGAAAATGTCTCAAGGTCTGGGTCGTCTGGCTGCTGAAGATCCATCCTTCCGTGTGGAGACCGACATCGAGTCCGGTCAGACCATCATGAAGGGCATGGGCGAACTGCACCTGGACATCCTGGTTGACCGTCTCAAGCGGGAATTCAAGGTTGAAGCCAACATTGGTGCGCCACAGGTTGCCTACCGTGAGACCATCGGTCACGAAGTTGAACATACCTACACCCACAAGAAACAGTCGGGTGGTTCGGGTCAGTTCGGCGAAGTGAAGATGATCATCTCCCCCACCGAAGCAGGCGAAGGCTATTCCTTCGAATCCCGCATCGTTGGCGGCGCGGTTCCAAAAGAATACATCCCAGGTGTCGAAAAAGGCATCAATTCGGTGATGGATTCTGGCCCGCTTGCAGGCTTCCCTGTGATCGACTTCAAAGTTGCTCTGATCGACGGTAAGTTCCACGATGTGGACTCCTCGGTTCTGGCCTTTGAAATCGCCGCTCGGATGTGTATGCGTGAAGGCATGCGTCTTGCTGGCGCCAAGCTGCTTGAGCCTATCATGAAGGTGGAAGTGATCACGCCAGAAGAATATACTGGTGGTATCATTGGTGATCTGACCTCCCGTCGTGGTCAGGTGTCCGGCCAGGAACCCCGTGGCAACGCGATTGCAATCGAAGCAAACGTGCCACTGGCGAACATGTTCGGCTACATCAACACCCTGCGTTCGATGAGCTCGGGCCGCGCCCAGTTCACCATGCAGTTCTCGCATTACGATCCCGTACCGCAGAACATCTCGGACGAAATCCAGGCAAAATTCGCGTAAGCGACAAGACATTGGAAGGGTCGCAATTATTGCGAGCCTTCCTCAATAACAAAGGAGGCCATCATGGCTAAGGAAAAGTTTGAACGTAATAAGCCGCACGTCAACATCGGCACCATCGGCCACGTTGACCACGGTAAAACCACTCTGACCGCAGCGATCACCAAATACTTTGGTGACTTCAAAGCCTACGACCAGATCGACGGCGCACCAGAAGAAAAAGCCCGCGGCATCACCATCTCGACGGCGCACGTTGAGTATGAAACCGAGACCCGCCACTACGCGCACGTCGACTGCCCCGGCCACGCTGACTATGTGAAAAACATGATCACCGGTGCGGCGCAGATGGATGGCGCCATCCTGGTTGTGAACGCGGCTGACGGCCCTATGCCTCAGACCCGTGAGCACATCCTGCTGGGTCGCCAGGTTGGCATCCCTTACATGGTTGTCTTCATGAACAAAGTTGACCAGGTCGACGATGAAGAGCTGCTCGAGCTGGTTGAAATGGAAATCCGTGAGCTGCTGTCCTCGTATGAGTACCCAGGCGACGATATTCCTATCATCGCAGGTTCCGCTCTGGCGGCGATGGAAGGCACCAGCCCTGAAATCGGCGAAGAGAAAATCAAAGAGCTGATGAAAGCCGTTGACGAGTATATCCCTACTCCTGCACGTGCCGTTGACCAGCCCTTCCTGATGCCTGTTGAAGACGTGTTCTCGATCTCTGGTCGTGGTACCGTTGTGACCGGCCGTGTTGAGCGTGGCGTGATCAATGTTGGCGACAGCATCGAAATCGTTGGCATCAAAGACACTCAGACCACCACCTGTACTGGTGTTGAAATGTTCCGCAAGCTGCTGGATCGCGGTGAAGCCGGCGACAACATCGGCGCCCTGCTGCGCGGTATCGACCGTGAAGCTGTTGAGCGTGGCCAGGTTCTGTGTGCACCTAAGTCGGTGAACCCACACACCAAATTCGAAGCCGAAGCCTATATCCTGACCAAGGATGAAGGTGGTCGTCACACGCCGTTCTTCGCCAACTACCGTCCTCAGTTCTACTTCCGTACAACTGACGTCACCGGCACCGTGACCCTGCCCGAAGGCACCGAAATGGTTATGCCAGGCGACAACCTGAAGTTCGACGTTGAACTGATCGCCCCCATCGCGATGGAAGCCGGTCTGCGCTTCGCCATCCGCGAAGGCGGCCGCACCGTTGGTGCTGGCGTCGTTTCCAAAATCACTGAGTGATTTTGAAACAGTGGTGACAGGTGATTTTCCCCACCGGGGAAATCACCGAAATCCACACAGGTGAATTCTACAAAAGGGCGCCCCCAGGGGTGCCCTTTTTTGTTGAGCGAAGGTTCTATGAATGTTGGGATTGGTATTGATTGAATTTTGCATATCATCACAACTCAATGAAGATTTGGAGATGATGGCAGTAAATATTGTAAAACAATTTTGGTAAGCGGTGACAAAACATGAGTGGTTTCAAAGGGCAATGTTCTAGCTGTGGTTGGACAACTAATCGAACTTTGAAGAACATGAATAAGAAGCCCTGTCCAAAGTGTGGCGGGCCTGTCTATGTACATGAAGAAGACAGGGGGCCAGCGCTCATTGTGGTTGCGATTGTTTTCGGGGTGGTCTTAGTTTTTGCTGCGATCACAGGACAATGGTAGGCTCCGAGCCTAACAGGGCTGAAGACGAGGGACCTTCAAAATTCATTCGCGTTGGTCGCTTTTGAAGCTGGTCGTCCCTGTCCGGTTTGGCCCGTAACAAACCCCAAACCCACCGTCCGCCCCTTAGGCAACTGTTTCGCGCGCGAAACGTCTTGCCCCATGGGCCATTCAGGCGTATAGGGCGCTAGTTCCCTGGTGGAACAACAAGGCGGGGTGATTCCCGCCTTTTGGGTTCGATGAGGGTAAGCGGTGGTCGCTGCCCCTCCTCTCAACCCCCACGCCTAGATAAAGGCTGACTAATGCAAAGCCAAAATATCCGTATTCGGCTCAAGGCATTTGACTATCGTGTACTGGACGCCAGCACACAAGAGATCGTCAACACTGCCAAGCGGACCGGCGCGACTGTTCGCGGCCCGATCCCACTGCCAAACAAGATCGAGAAATTTACCGTTCTGCGTGGTCCCCACGTTGACAAGAAATCTCGTGACCAGTTCGAGATCCGTACGCACAAGCGTATGCTCGACATCGTTGATCCGACCCCCCAGACCGTGGACGCGCTGATGAAGCTCGACCTGGCCGCTGGTGTGGACGTCGAGATCAAACTGCAATCTTAAGAACGGAGGGTATAAATAATGCGCTCTGGTATTATTGCAAAAAAAGTCGGCATGACTCGTTTGTTCATGGAAGATGGTCAGCAGATCCCTGTGACCGTTCTTCACCTGGACGGGCTGCAGGTTGTGTCTCAGCGTACCGATGACAAAGACGGCTACACAGCTGTTCAGCTCGGTGCGGGTTCCGCTAAGGTCAAGCGCGTCTCCAAGGCGATGCGCGGTCACTTTGCGGCCTCCAAGGTAGAGCCCAAGCGTAAGCTCGTGGAATTCCGCGTGCCTGCTGATGCTCTCATCGAAGTCGGCGCCGAAATCTCGGCCGAGCACTTCCTGGCAGGTCAAAAAGTTGACGTGACCGGTACATCCATCGGTAAAGGTTTTGCCGGTGCGATGAAGCGCTGGAACTTTGGTGGTCTGCGCGCGACGCACGGTGTTTCGATTTCGCACCGTTCGCACGGTTCCACCGGCCAGTGTCAGGATCCCGGTAAGGTTTTCAAAGGCAAGAAGATGGCTGGTCACATGGGCGCCGCCCGCGTAACCACACAGAACCTGGAAGTCGTCAAAACTGACGCTGACCGTGGTCTGGTCTTCATCAAAGGCGCCGTACCTGGTCCAAAGTCTGGCTGGGTCACCGTCAAGGATGCCGTGAAGAAGAAAGCTCCTGAAGGTCTTCCCTTCCCAGCTGGTATCAAAGCCGCTGCGAGCGAAGCCCCTGCGGAAGGTGGTGAAGCATGAAACTTGATGTGATGAATCTCGACGGCAGCAAAGCTGGCGACATCGAGCTGAACGCTGACCTCTTTGGTCTGGAGCCACGTGCGGACATTCTGCACCGTGTGGTCCGCTGGCAGCGTAACAACGCACAGGCCGGTACCCACAAGGTAAAGACCCGTTCGGAAGTCAAATACTCGACCAAGAAGATCTATCGTCAGAAAGGCACCGGCGGCGCACGTCACGGCGCACGTTCTGCTCCGATCTTCCGCGGTGGTGGTATCTACAAAGGCCCCGTTGTGCGTTCGCACGGCCACGAGCTGACCAAAAAGTTCCGTAAGCTGGGTCTGCGTCACGCACTCTCCGCCAAGGCGAAAGCTGGTGAACTGGTGGTGATCTCTGACGCTGCTGCTGAAGGCAAAACCGGTGCTCTGGCCAAACAGGTTGCAAACCTGGGCTGGAAACGCGCGCTGGTTATCGACGGTGCCGAAGTAAACGCAGGCTTCCTGAAAGCCTCGCGCAACATTGAAGGTCTGGATATCCTGCCGACAATGGGTGCGAACGTTTACGACATCCTGAAGCGTGACACCCTGGTTATCACCAAGGCTGGTCTCGAAGCACTGGAGGCTCGTTTGAAATGAACGCTAAAGCAGAACACTACGACGTGATCCGCAAGCCGATCATCACCGAGAAAACCACCATGGCATCCGAAAACGGTGCGGTTGTTTTTGAAGTTGCGATCGACAGCAACAAACCCCAGATCAAAGAAGCGGTTGAGACCCTCTTTGGTGTGAAAGTGAAGGCGGTCAACACCACCATCACCAAGGGTAAGCAAAAGCGGTTCCGCGGCCAGATTGGCCGTCGCAAAGACGTGAAAAAAGCCTATGTGACGCTCGAAGAGGGCAACACAATCGACGTGTCCACCGGACTCTGAGATTTAGGTTCTTTTGAACTGAAAAGAGAGGCCCTCGCGAAAGCGGGGGCCTTTTGCCTTTCGTTCAACCACAAGGTATGTGAAAACGCTTTTAAGGATATTTGAGGTGGTTGGATATGGCAGTTAAAGTCATTTTGCCTGCGCAATTCGCGGCCAAGTCATTGTTTGCACAAGTGACAAAAAGTTTTGGGGCCTTCAAAAAGATGCCTGACGAGGTCGAATTCGATTTTGGGGCTCTGAGATTCGTTCGGCCTTGTGGTGTGGTTTTTTTAAGCAACCTTGCACTTTTCCTGCATAGAAATGGATGCACAGTTTCGTTTACAAACATGAATAAAGCTTCGGAACCGATCAGGTTTTTGGATGATTCATTGTTCTTCGAGCAGCATCTAGGGGAGAAGTTGAATGTTTGGAGCTCTCCTCGTGCCACAACGAGGCCCTTGGTAGAGGTTCGGCATACTGATAGTCATGGGTGGGTTAGAAATTCATTCGTACCTTGGCTTTCACAGTGTTCAGGTATTGCGGAGCATGACCTAGGTGAGTTGGCAACCTGCATTTCCGAATTGTTCAATAACATTGATGACCACACGGAGCATGATGTTGGGAGCATTTTTGCTCAATGGTATCCTAAAGAGAATCGTGTAATCGTTGCAGTTGCAGATTTTGGTGCAGGCATCCCTTTCACTGTAAGGCGCGTTTGGGAGTGTCCTGATGATATCGGGGCTATCCTTGTGGCGTTCGAGGAAGGTTTCACATCACAAAGCACACCGCGAAATCAAGGCGCTGGCTTGCATTTTCTGCTTCAAAACGTCGTTGAAAACCTAGGCGGTAGGCTTGAGGTTTGTTCGGCAGATGGCGCCGTTTCCTTCGAAAAGGATGGTGATTCATTAATTTATGTGCCATATAATGACGTTGGTTTCTGTCCTGGAACCTTGATTGTTTTGGAATTTAACACAGGTTCCATCGAAAGGACGGAGGGCGAGTTGGAGGATGTCCAGTGGTGATTGTTGTCAAAAATGTCGTTGTCGATTGTGATACAAACGCTCATGGGGCTGTGTTGCGGGACTTGATTTTGGACGCGTTAGATCGGCAAAAATGTGTTTGTTTTGACTTTTCTGGTGTGTTCAATGTTACATCATCCTTCGTCAATACCGCCTTTGTGGAAGTTATTGAACAGCGAGGCGTTGCTGCGTTTAAGTCGAACGTTTCGTTGAAGAACGTAAACAAGCAGATAGCGGGACTGGTGAAGGCTCGAGTTGCTTTCGTATCAAGCTCGGAGAAGTGTGCAGCTTAGCACGCCTGCTCAGTGTGGTGGGGGTGTGAAATTGACTATAACTATCCATTGCCACCTCCCCCTAACCCTGCTACATCCGCCCAATCCTACTGGCCTCAGATTCGTTCTGGGGCCGTATTCTTTGTGGGATACTTTGAGCTGGGGACCTTCGGGGCCCTAAAGACTGGCCACCTTAGTAGTCATTGTTCCACAGGAGCAGGCGGACGGGGGGCTTACACATAGCGGGTCCAAAGACAAAAACCTAAGGATCTGCAGCGATGGGGAAACCCATCGTAGCTAAACGGAAGACAGAAAGCATGGCACTTAAGTCGTATAAGCCGACGACGCCGGGCCAGCGTGGGCTGGTTCTGATCGACCGTTCGGAGCTTTGGAAAGGGCGTCCGGTTAAATCTCTCACTGAGGGTTTGACCAAAAAGGGCGGCCGGAACAACACCGGACGGATTACGATGCGCCGCAAAGGTGGCGGGGCAAAACGCCTCTATCGTATCGTCGATTTCAAACGTAACAAATTCGATATTGCGGCAACCGTTGAACGGATCGAGTATGACCCGAACCGGACCGCGTTTATCGCTCTGATCAAATACGAAGATGGTGAGCAGGCCTATATCCTGGCGCCTCAGCGTCTTGGCGTTGGTGACAAGGTCATTGCTTCGGCAAAGGCAGACATCAAGCCCGGCAACACAATGCCTTTCTCTGGCATGCCGATTGGTACCATCATTCACAACATCGAAATGAAGCCCGGCAAAGGCGGCCAGATCGCCCGTGCAGCCGGTACCTACGCTCAGTTCGTTGGTCGTGACGGTGGCTACGCTCAGATCCGCCTGTCCTCGGGCGAGCTGCGTCTGGTGCGTCAGGAATGCCTGGCCACAGTTGGTGCCGTGTCGAACCCCGACAACTCCAACCAGAACTTTGGTAAAGCGGGCCGCATGCGTCACAAGGGCATCCGCCCTTCGGTACGTGGTGTTGTCATGAACCCGATCGATCACCCACACGGTGGTGGTGAAGGTCGTACCTCTGGTGGTCGTCACCCGGTAACCCCATGGGGTAAGCCGACCAAAGGTAAGCGCACCCGTAACAAAAACAAAGCGTCGCAAAAGCTGATTATCCGCTCGCGTCACGCCAAGAAGAAGGGACGTTAATTTATGTCTCGCTCTGTATGGAAAGGTCCTTTTGTCGACAGCTACGTGCTTAAAAAAGCCGAAGCTGCGCGCGAGTCGGGCCGTAATGATGTCATCAAAATCTGGTCTCGTCGTTCCACCATTCTGCCCCAGTTCGTGGGTCTGACATTTGGTGTTTACAACGGCCACAAGCACATTCCCGTAAACGTCTCGGAAGACATGATTGGTCAGAAGTTTGGTGAGTATTCGCCAACCCGCACCTATTATGGTCACGCCGCTGACAAAAAAGCGAAGCGGAAATAAGTCATGGGTAAGGTACAAAATCCCCGCCGCGTGGCAGACAACGAAGCAATGGCGAAAACTCGCATGCTGCGTACCTCCCCGCAAAAGCTGAACTTGGTTGCGCAAATGATCCGCGGCAAGAAAGTCGACAAGGCTCTGACCGACCTGACTTTCTCGAACAAGCGCGTGGCGCAGGACGTGAAGAAATGCCTTCAGTCCGCGATTGCCAATGCTGAAAACAACCACAACCTGGACGTTGACGAGCTGATCGTTGCCGAAGCCTGGGTTGGTAAGAACATGACCCTCAAGCGTGGTCGTCCACGGGCGCGTGGTCGTTTCGGCAAGATCTTGAAACCGTTCGCTGAGATCACCATCAAGGTGCGTCAAGTTGAGGAGCAAGCCTAATGGGACATAAAGTCAATCCGGTTGGCATGCGCCTGCAGATCAACCGCACCTGGGACAGCCGCTGGTACGCCGACACCAAAGATTTTGGTGATCTGCTGCTGGAAGACATCAAGCTGCGCGATTTCATCAAGGATGAGTGCAAGCAGGCTGGCATCGCTCGCGTGATCATTGAACGCCCTCACAAGAAATGCCGTGTGACAATCCACACCGCACGTCCTGGCGTGATCATCGGCAAAAAAGGCGCTGACATCGAAGTGCTTCGCAAGAAGCTGGCCTCGATGACAGACTCGGAACTGCACCTCAACATCGTTGAAGTGCGCAAGCCCGAGCTGGACGCGCAGCTGGTTGGTGAGTCCATTGCTCAGCAGCTGGAACGTCGTGTATCCTTCCGTCGCGCGATGAAGCGTGCCGTACAGTCTGCCATGCGTATGGGCGCCCTGGGTATCCGGGTGAACGTTGCTGGCCGTCTGGGTGGCGCTGAAATCGCCCGTACCGAATGGTACCGCGAAGGTCGTGTGCCTCTGCACACTCTGCGCGCCGACATCGATTACGCTCACAACGAAGCCATGACACCTTACGGTATCATCGGGATCAAAACCTGGATCTTCAAAGGCGAGATCATGGAACACGATCCTCAGGCACGTGACCGTAAAGCACAGGAACTCCAGGACGGCCCTGCACCTCGTGGTGCTGGTGGCGGTCGTCGCTAAGGAGAGAATAGATGCTTCAACCAAAGCGTACCAAATTCCGTAAAATGCACAAAGGCCGGATCAAAGGCGACGCCAAAGGCGGCTCCGATCTGAACTTTGGCACTTTCGGCCTCAAGGCAACCACACCTGAGCGCGTCACCGCGCGTCAGATCGAAGCTGCCCGTCGTGCAATGACCCGTCACATGAAACGTCAGGGTCGTGTCTGGATCCGTATCTTCCCAGATACCCCAGTGACCTCCAAGCCCGTCGAAGTTCGTATGGGTAAGGGTAAAGGTTCCGTGGATTATTGGGCATGCAAGGTCAAACCTGGCCGTGTGATGTTCGAAATCGACGGCGTCAACGAAGAAATCGCCCGTGAGGCCCTGCGCCTGGCCGCGATGAAGCTTCCGGTGAAAACCCGCGTCGTGGTTCGCGAAGACTGGTAAGCCCGGTCATCGGAAAAAATAGAAACCCCCGCCGAGAAATCGGCGGGGGTTTTTCTGTTTCAGGCTTGCGGTCTCAGCCTCCCAGGGTGGTTTTGACCCGATGACGGCTTGCGGGGGACGCACTCCAAAACAATGGTGGCGGCACCGGTAAAGAGCCGTTCTCAAAGGGCAAGCCACTTTCTCCGGCGCGCTTGGGCTTTGCGGTGGCGCTTGTGGCCCGTCAGCAGGCCACCTGCCTCGCTAGCACGTCAGCGCGCGGCTTTATGGCGATACGCGGCAGCTCCGTAATTTTGTATCCGAGCGCGGTGTAGGTCTCTCGCATGACTGTGCAGGTTGCTTCAGCTTCGGCGCGGGACTGCTTGCGCTCGGCATCTTGTTGGAAAATGGCATCCCAGAACGGCGCCAGGAAGACGCGACGGTTGTACCGGGTTGCCTTGGCTGTTGCGGTGACGTGAGGCGGCACGGTGAGGCCGCAGAGGGTCAGGTAGCCGAGGGTGTCGGGAAGGCCACGGTCAAAGATCACCGGGCCTGTGAGCGCCTGTGCGGTGGAATAGGCATCCAGATCGCGCTCTAGTATCTTCTGGGCAAAGGCCTGGCGATCGGCCCAGGGAAGGGCATCTCCGCCGCTCTGGACCTCATCGCGAATGATCGCGCGGCCGGATTCGGGAACTGTGTGAAAGCCGCGGCGGGCGAGCTCGGTGATCAGGCTGGTTTTGCCCGCACCTGGCCCGCCCGTCACGACAAAGAGCTGGTCGCTCACGGGCTATCCTCGGGTTTGACAGGGGAAAGGCTGCGACAGGATCAACACGCCGAAAGGCGCGGATCGAAGCAGCATGAATTTTGCAGGAAAAACAGCACCCGTCTGTACGGCAGAGGCAAAGGCTCTGAAGCGGCGGCGAGACTTGTCTTATGCTTGTAAGAGTGATTTGGTGGAGCCTAGGAGGATCGAACTCCTGACCTCCTGCATGCCATGCAGGCGCTCTCCCAGCTGAGCTAAGGCCCCAAATCACACCGTTAGAACATCCTGGCCATTTGGCCGCTCCGTCTTGCGG
Organism: Pseudophaeobacter sp. TrK17; assembly: GCF_042192375.1. Taxonomy (NCBI): domain Bacteria; kingdom Pseudomonadati; phylum Pseudomonadota; class Alphaproteobacteria; order Rhodobacterales; family Roseobacteraceae; genus Pseudophaeobacter; species Pseudophaeobacter sp. TrK17. The sequence goes on along the minus strand of NZ_CP071700.1, from coordinate 3,551,782 downwards.
TGTGAGGGTGATTTAAGGGACGATGCAGCAGGCCGCAAGTGGAAAATGCACCATCGTCGAGAGTTTTTTTGCCGGGCGCCCCTGCAGGTGTTTTGCAAGGCTGCCTGCATTTGCTCACTTGGATCCCCAGGCAGCCTACTGGCTGCTTGGGAGAGCAAAATCACATCAGGTGATCTTAGGAATCGTCGTCTTCTGAGGCGACGTCCGCGATCTCTTCGAGAGGCACGGTATCGGAGTCATCGTCATCATCGTCCAGAACATCATCGCCCAGATCCAGATCGACATCCTCGTCATCTTCCAGAACGTCTGTATCATCCGCGTCGTTTTCTTTTGCCTTGGCGCTGGCAGCATCTGCGGCGTCAGCTTCGATCATCCGGCTTTTGCCAGTGCTCAGCTCGACAACTTCGCCCGTGTAGGGGCTGACGATCGGGTTTTTATTCAGGTCATAAAACCGTTTGCCGGTGGTTGGGCAGACGCGCTTTACGCCCCATTCTTCGTTGGGCATGTGGGTCCCCTTGATTTACTGGTGAGTCGTATCGACGATTCAGTTGCCTTGCCATATGAGGTGAGCACTGTCAAAGCCTTTGCCGTGAAGGGGCGCCGCCATGAGCGCATATCACCTGCCAGGAAACCCGCCGGTTCCTCTTGTCCTGCGCCGCTCAGCGCGGGCCAAGCGCATCAGTCTGCGGATTTCTGCCCTGGATAGCCGGGTGACCCTGACACTGCCCAGCCGTGTGCCAGCCCGCGAGGCTCTGGACTTTGCCGCCGAAAAAGAAGACTGGATCCGCGCCCACCTGGCGCGCCACCCAGAGGTGGTTGAGGTGGGTTTTGGCACCCTGCTTCCCGTTGAGGGGCAGCAGCGGCAGGTTGTCGCCGGTGGCAAACGCGGTGTGCGGCTGGAGCCGGAGGCGGTTGTGGTCGGCGGCGATAACCCGGCCAGGTCGATTGAACGCTACCTCAAGGAACTGGCACGGGACCGGTTGGCGGCGGCGTCGGACCACTATGCCGCCCAGGTGGGGCGGTCCTACGGTAAGCTGAGCCTGCGGGACACCCGTTCGCGTTGGGGGTCTTGCTCTTCTGCCGGGACATTGATGTATTCCTGGCGCCTGATCCTGGCCCCGTCAGAGGTGTTGTCCTACGTGGCGGCGCATGAGGTGGCGCATCTGGTCGAGATGAACCACTCTGCGGATTTCTGGGCTGTGGTGGCGCAGCTCTATGGTGATAGCGCCGCGCCGCGTCAGTGGCTGCGGAGCGAGGGGGCTGGATTACACCGCTATCGGTTTGGGTAGCGTCAGAGGCGCCAATTTCGATAGCACGGCGTATTCGGAGGTTGACCAGGGGCTGATTTGTGATCACAGCATAGGCCATGTCCATTTCTGCCAAACCCACCGCTTCATCTACGTCAGATACCACGGCTTCGGCACATGACCGGGTTTACCGGGCGCTGCGGGCGCGGATCATGTATGGCGATATCGCCCCTGGCGAGGCCCTGACCCTGCGCGGCATTGGTCGTGAATACGGCGTGTCGATGACCCCTGCGCGCGAATCCCTGCGCCGCCTGGTGGCCGAGGGCGCCTTGTCGCTGTCTTCTTCCGGGCGGGTCACAACGCCCGAGCTGAGCAACGAACGGATCGAAGAACTGGCCGCCCTGCGCGCCTTGTTGGAGGTGGAACTGTCCAGCCGCGCCTTGCCACGGGCGCATATGGCGCTGATTGACCGGCTGCAAAGCATCAATGTCACCATCGCCGAGATGGTCTCCAAGCGCGATGCGGTTGGCTATATCCGCAGCAACCTGGAATTTCACCGCACGCTCTATCTGCGGGCCCAGGCCCCGGCGATGCTGGCCATGGCTGAAACCGTCTGGCTGCAGCTTGGCCCGACCATGCGGGCGCTTTATGGGCGTCTACGGCGTACCGACCCGCCGCAAAACCACCGTCTGATCATCGCCGCGCTCAAGGCGGGGGATGAACCGGGCCTGCGTCTGGCGGTGCGGTCTGACGTGACACAGGGTTTGCGGTTGCTGGTGGTTTAAGCCCCCCCTGAAAAGCAAAACCCCAGCTGCAACAGCCGGGGTTTTGTTTGTTGTCACTGGGGTCTTTGAAACCGTTTAGGCGGCGAGGCCCTTGGAGCCGATGTCGAGGAACTTTTGACGGCGGTCCTTGATCAGCTCGGCGCCGTCTTTGTCTTTCAGCTCATCCAGCATGTCCTGAATGGCGGTGGCCACGGATGCCATGGCCGCCTTGGCGTCGCGATGGGCGCCGCCCAGCGGTTCGGGGATGATCCGGTCGATCACCGCCAGCTCGCGCAGGTTTTGTGCCGTCAGACGCAGGGCCTCGGCGGCCTCGCGCATCTTTTCGGCGTCTTTCCACAGGATCGAGGCACAGCCTTCAGGGGAGATCACCGAATAGACCGCATGTTCCAGCATCGCCACGCGGTTGGCGGTGGCAAAGGCAACCGCGCCACCAGAACCGCCTTCGCCGATGATGACGGAAACGACCGGCACGCCGATCTTCAGGCTCATCTCGGTAGAGCGGGCAATGGCTTCGGATTGGCCGCGTTCCTCGGCGCCTTTGCCGGGGTAGGCGCCCGTGGTGTCGACCAGTGTTACCACCGGCAGGCCAAACCGCCCGGCCATTTCCATCAGGCGCACTGCTTTGCGATAGCCTTCGGGGCGGGCCATGCCAAAGTTATGCAGGATGCGGGCCTTGGTGTTGGAGCCCTTTTCATGGCCGATCACCATCACCGGCTGGTCGTTGAACCGTGCCAGCCCGCCCATCACTGCGAGGTCATCGGCAAAATTGCGATCCCCTGCCAGCGGGGTGTATTCGGTGAACAGCGCGTCGATGTAGTCGCGGCAATGGGGCCGCTCCGGGTGCCGTGCCACCTGACATTTGCGCCAGGGGGTGAGCTCCTTGTAGAGATCTTTCAGCAGCTGCTCGGCCTTGGCGTCCAGCGCCGCGGCCTCGTCGGCGATGTCCATCTCTTCGTTGGCCCGTGCCAGGGCGCGGAGTTCTTCTGCTTTGCCTTCGATTTCGGCCAGCGGTTTTTCAAATTCCAGGTACTGAGTCATATCGCCTCGCTCACGCGGTTTTGCCGTATATGGCCTTCTGTGCGCCCAGATGCAACTCTGTGGCTTGCCTCGGGTCAACCAAATTCCCAATAGTCTGGTTTCCGGTATGGAAAATCAAAGCAGCAATGGCAGTGGCACTGATCAGCAAGATTTGTGAATCCGCTTCGTGGCAGATCTGAACAGGCCAGAGAGAAGGAGCCCAACAGCAATGTCTGCCCCCTATGAAAAGCGCATCCTGCGTGTCCTCGACTACATTCACGATAACCCTGCCGGGGACCTGTCGCTGGATCAGTTGGCGGATGTCGCGGCGATGTCGCGCTTTCACTGGCACCGTGTATTTCATGCGGTGACCGGCGAGACCTGCGCCCAAGCGGTGCGTCGCATTCGTCTGCATCGTGCCGCCAGCGCATTGGTGATGACGGAAGATGCTGTTGCGCGGATCTCGCGGTCAGTTGGCTATGCCAATCAGGGCTCCTTCAATCGGGCGTTCACCGAGGCCTATGGCGCAAGCCCTGCGGCCTTTCGCAAAGCGGGGTGCCATGTGCCCTCGCGCCCTGATTTCAAAACCGGAGTCTATCCCATGTATCCTGTTACCCTGCGCCAAGAACCCGCCCGCCGTCTGATCGGCCTGGCTCATAGCGGCGACTACCACCTGATTGGCAAAAAGTTCGAAGCTTTTGGTGCGCTTTGTGAAACCCGCAATCTCTGGCCGCATCTGGGGGCCATGGCGGCAATTTATTACGATGATCCAGACAGCGTTCCCGCCGCAGATCTGCGCAGCTATGCGGGGAGCGAGTTTTTTGGAGCCGAGACCCCGGAGGGCATGGAAGAGCGGCATCTGGCAGGGGGCAAGGTGGCGGTGTTGACCTATAAAGGCCCCTATGCCGGTATTTCGGCGGCCTATCACAGTCTGTTTGGCAATTGGCTGCCTGGGTCGGGCGAAGAGCCGGCAGAGGCGCCTTGTTATGAGTTTTATCTTAACAATCCCCGCGAGGTGGCACCGGAGGAGTTGTTGACCGAAATCTGCCTGCCTTTGAAGTAAGATCCGTTACCTGTTTGGGCGACAGGGTCTGGCCGCCGTCACTGCGGCCAGATCACCGGATAGAGCGAGGCCACCAAAAGCACGGCCATTAGCCAGTTGAACTGGGTCAGGCGCTGCGGATTGGTGAGAAAACGCGCCATTTGCTGTCCCAGAATGGTCCAGGAGCCAACCGAGGGCAGGTTGATGGCGCCAAACACTGCCCCGACCAGAAAGATCGCCCAGAGCGTTTGATCCGGGGTGTAGACGCTGATCGCGGTAAGGGCCATGGCCCAGGCCTTTGGGTTGACCCATTGAAAGGCCGCCGCCTGCAGGAATGTCATCGGCGTGCCTCCGCTCCCCGAAGCCTCTGCCGGGCCGGCATTGGCGATTTTCCAGGCGAGGTAGAGCAGGTAGAGCACCGAGGCCACTTTCAGCACCGTGTAGCTGATCGGGAAGGCATCAAAGACCTGCACCAAGCCTGCGCCAACCAGCACCACCATAAAGACAAAGCCAAGCGCCACCCCCAGCATATGCGGAATGGTGCGGCGAAAGCCAAAATTGGCGCCCGAGGCCATCAACATCAGATTGTTGGGGCCAGGAGTGATTGAGGAAACAAAGGCAAAAAGCGCGAGGGCGAGGAAGAGGTCATATGTCATTTGGTGAAAGTGACGCGTTTTGCCCGGAATGAAATTGCGTTTTTGTGCGCTCTGTGTCTATTTTTGCAATGAATGGCTAAGAATGATCGAATAAACCAGCAGATATTGCAGGAGCTGTCACGCGATGGTCGGATCAGCAATCTGGAGCTGGCCGATCGGGTTGGGCTGTCTCCCTCTGCCTGTCTGCGCCGGGTGCAGGATCTGGAGCAGGCAGGGGTGATCACCGGCTACCGCGCGGTGCTGGATCGCGACGCCATGGGGGTGGGGTTTGTCACCTATATCGGTGTCGGTTTGGGGGAGCACACCAAAGAGGCGCAACAGGCCTTTGAACGGGCCATGGATGAAGCACCCGAGGTGGTGGAATGCCACAATATCACCGGCATCATCGAATATCTGTTGCGGGTCGAATGCGCTGATCTATCCAGCTACAAACGGTTTCATACGGATATTCTGGGCACCTCGCCCTATGTCACTGCGATCACCACCTATGTTGTCATGGGCTCGCCCAAGGACATGCGCGCTTAGGCGTTCGCCAGTAGGGCGCGTGCTGCGATCTCAGGCGATGCCAGCACCGGCACGTCACTGTCGATGTATTGCGCCGCCCCCGCCATGGAGGCCTGCGCGAGCACCACGCATTTGGTATCGGACACCAGGGTCAGCGATGTTGTGATCCACTCGGCGATTTGCCTATGAAACCTGTCGCTTTCTCCGTCCGCGAAGTGATGCCACAGGCCTGTCAGCGGTAGGCTGCGGATTTCGGGGCTTATGCCCTGGTCCAGGAACGCACGCTCCAATAGCGCGGTGGAGGGCGCGAGCGTGGTTTCCAGGCAGTAGGCCAGCATCACCGGGCCGCCGATTTCGGCAGCCTTTTGCATCATTGGCCAGTCGATGCGGGTGGCGCCTGCCTCTTCGGCCACCGCGCCGATGGTGGTGCAGGTGCACAGGCTTGCCCCCGGTGCAGCCTTGATGGCCTGGGTGATCTCCTGTCTCAGGTCTGTATCCATGCCGCCCTGGGCACGCTCCAGCCAGTCCGGGCGCACCACATGGGTCAGGTCCGTCTTTGGGGCCAGACGGTCAAAGGTCGCTACGTGCACATCGGCGGTGTGAAACAGGGTGAGTGCGGTCAAGGGGCGCCTCCAAACGGAATAAGGAGCGCCGGATTGGCGCTCCTTTCACTCTAGTCACATATCAGACGTCGTCGATAGGGTTAGCCCTTGCGAAAGGATTAACCCCTGGCGATCAGTTCGGACTGGGCGACGATGACCTCAGCCTGTTTGATCGAGGCGATATCGACCAGGCGGCCCTTGTAGACGGTGGCGCCTTCGCCGTTGGCCTTGGCCTGTTCCATAGCGGCGAGGATCTCGCTGGCTTCAGCCACAGCCGCCTCTGAGGGGGTGAAGACCTCGTTGGCCAGACCGATTTGTTTCGGGTGGATGGCCCATTTGCCCACCATGCCCAGGGTGGCAGAGCGTTTGGCCTGGGCGATATAGCCTTCGTCATCGGAAAAGTCGCCAAAGGGGCCATCGACCGGCAGCACACCGTGGGTGCGGCAGGCGGCAACAATGGCGGTCTGGGCCCAGTGCCAGGGATCGGACCAATGCTTTTCGCCGTCGCGCAGCATGTAGTAGTTTTCCTGAGTGCCGCCGATGCCGGTGGTCTGCATGCCCATGGAGGCGGCAAAATCGGCAGCGCCCAGGGACATGGCCTGCAGTCGTGGAGAGGACGCGGCGATTTCTTCCACATGGGCGATGCCAGCAGCCGATTCGATGATGACCTCAAAGGAAATTGGCTTGCTGCGGCCCTTGGCGCGCTCGATGGCGGTGACCAGCGCGTCAACCGCATAGACGTCTTCGGCGCAACCGACCTTGGGGATCATGATCTGGTCAATGCGATCACCGGCCTGTTCCAGCAGATCCACCACGTCCCGGTACCAATAGGGGGTGTCCAGCCCGTTGATGCGCACGGACATGTATTTGTTGCCCCACTCTACGGTGTTGAGCGCCTCGATGACATTGGCGCGGGCGATGTCTTTGTCTGAGGGCGCCACGGAATCTTCGAGATCAAGGTTGATCACATCGGCAGCTGATGCGGCCATTTTGGCGAAGAGTTTGGTATTGGAGCCAGGGCCAAACAACTGGCAACGGTTGGGGCGGGCAGGGGCGGTGGGTTGGAGGCGAAAGCTCATAGCGGCAATCCTTTGAGTAAGGAAATTACGATTTTATCTCTGGAAGTGGTAAGAAATTGCGCGAAGGCTTGCAAGGGCAACTTTGCATCTGCAGCATTGCTATCGCGGCATATGCGTCACTTGCGGCGTTGCAGCGCAAGGATCGGCGGTGTGTTGGCGTCCTGACGAAGAATCTTCGATGGTTTTGAGTTTTTGGGGTGAATGTTTCGAAATCCTGATCGTGAAAAAGCAAAAACGGGACAGCATCGCTTGCCGAGTCAACTAGAGTCGCGAGGAAACGTAAATTGATGGAGGGCCCGAGATGATCGAGACACCATACCTGTTGTTCCTGGGCGATGCGCCTGACATGCTGGCAGCCAAGGTTGCCATTGGCATCCGTGACTGGCGTCCGGAACACGCGGTGGGCCAAATTCGCTTGCCTGGCTGTGGCGCGGATCTTGGCCTGACCGAAATGACCCTGGCTGAGGCCAAGGCGGCGGGGGCCAAGACGCTGGTGATTGGCGTGGCCAATCGCGGGGGCGTCATTTCCGACGCCTGGAAAGAAGTGCTTATTCAGGCGCTCGAGATGGGCTATGATCTGGCCTCGGGCCTGCATAACCTGTTGCGCGACGAAGGCGATCTGGTGGCAGCGGCGCAGACCCATGGCGGCACCTTGCATGACGTGCGGGTGCCCACCGATGGCTATCCGATTGCCAATGGCGTGAACCGCACCGGCAAGCGCTGCCTGGCGGTTGGCACTGATTGTTCGGTTGGCAAGATGTACACCGCTCTGGCGATGGACGCCGAAATGCAAAAGCGCGGGATGAAATCGACCTTCCGGGCCACCGGCCAGACCGGTATTCTGATCACCGGTCACGGTGTGCCGCTGGATGCGGTCATCGCTGATTTCATGGCGGGCTCGGTTGAGTATCTGACCCCTGACAATGACGATGACCACTGGGACCTGATCGAAGGTCAGGGATCGTTGTTCCATGTGTCCTATTCCGGTGTGACCATGGCCTTGGTTCATGGCGGTCAGCCAGATGCGCTGATCCTGTGCCACGAACCGACCCGGTCGCATATGCGCGGTCTGCCCGATTATTCGGTTCCTTCGCTGGAAGAACTGCGTGATGTGGCCCTGCCGCTGGCGCTGCGGGCCAATGCGGCTTGCAAGATCGTTGGGATCTCTGTGAACACGCAACATCTGTCTGAAGATGAAGCGACAAAATATCTGGCAGAGACCGAAGCGCGTATGGGTCTGCCTGCGGTTGACCCCTACCGTCACGGGGCTGGCCGTCTGGTAGACGCTTTGGCTGCGATCTGATCTAACTATCCCCGCCGGAGGTGCTTGTCGTTTAGGGCTGGAGCCTCCGGCGGAGGTATTTTTGGCAAGATGAAAAGATGGGGCCGCGTTCTACAGCGGCTCTATCCATGGCTCTTTGGTGATTTCAGGGGGCATGAACAAAGGGCTGCTTTATGAAAATCACAGTGACTGCGGATGTATTTAAGCTGGCGCAGGTTTTTACCATCTCGCGGGGGTCGCGGACCGAAGCCAAGGTGCTGACGGTAAAGGTGGAAAAATCAGGGTTTGTGGGCTGGGGCGAATGTGTGCCCTATGCGCGTTACAATGAAACCTTGGAAAGCGTCACCGCTGAGATAGCCGGCCTGCCGGCGGCGTTTACCCGTGCAGAATTGCAAGATCTGTTGCCTGCCGGGGCGGCCCGCAATGCGGTGGATTGCGCGCTGTGGGATCTGGAGGCAAAACAAGCCGGTAAGCGGGTTTGGGAACTGGCCGGGCTGCCTGCGCCGGGGCCTGAGATCACCGCCTATACCCTGTCGCTGGCCAGCCCCGAAGAGATGCAAAAACAGGCGGCGGAAAATGCCCATCGTCCCCTGTTGAAGATCAAGCTGGGCACAGCAGATGATATGCCCCGTCTTGAGGCCGTGCGTGCGGGTGCGCCAGAGGCGAAGATCATCATTGATGCCAATGAAGGCTGGTCTGCGGAGGTCTACGCCGAGCTGGCGCCACATTTGGTGCGGTTGGGCGTGGAATTGGTGGAGCAGCCGCTGCCTGCTGGTGAGGACGACGCGCTGATTGGCATGGAGCGTCCGGTGCCGGTTTGCGCGGATGAGAGCTGCCATGATCGCGCCAGCCTGCCAAAACTCAAAGGTAAATATGATGTGGTGAACATCAAGCTGGACAAGACTGGTGGTCTCACCGAGGCGTTGAAACTGCGCCAGGAGGCGCTGGCGCTGGGCTATGATGTCATGGTTGGCTGCATGGTTGGCTCGTCCCTGGCGATGGCCCCTGCGACATTGCTGGCGCAGGGTGTTTTGGTAACAGACCTTGACGGGCCGCTTCTGCTGGCCGAAGACCGCGATGAACCATTGAAATTTGACGCCGCCGGGGTGCATCCGCCGAAGGCCGCGCTCTGGGGTTGAGGAGACCACGATGACCCGTACTGTTTATGTGAATGGCGACTACCTGCCCGAGACCGAAGCAACCGTTTCGATTTTTGACCGCGGATTTCTGATGGCCGATGGCGTCTATGAGGTGACATCCGTTCTGGATGGCAAGCTGATCGATTTTGAAGGCCACGCTGCGCGGCTGGAGCGGTCGCTCAACGAGCTGGACATGGCTGCGGCCTGTACCAAGGATGAGCTGCTGGAGATTCATCGGGAGCTGGTTGCCCGCAACGGCATCGTTGAGGGGATGGTCTATCTGCAGATCACCCGTGGATCTGATGGTGACCGCGATTTCGTTTTTCCCGACCCCGAGACGACAAAACCAACCATCGTTTTGTTCACCCAGAACAAGCCCGGCCTGGCCGACAACCCGGCTGCCAAGAAAGGCGCCAAGATCATTTCGATTGAGGACATCCGCTGGGGCCGTCGCGACATCAAGACCGTGCAGCTGCTGTACCCATCGATGGGCAAGATGATGGCCAAGAAAGCCGGCGCGGATGACGCCTGGCTGGTCGAGGACGGCTATGTCACCGAAGGCACCTCGAACAACGCCTATTTTGTCAAGAATGGCAAAATCGTGACCCGCCCGCTGAGCACCGATATCCTGCATGGTATCACCCGCAAAGCTGTTCTGCGCATGGCGGCGGAGGCGCAGATGGAAGTGGAAGAGCGTCTGTTCACCATTGACGAGGCGAAAGAGGCGGATGAAGCTTTCACCACCTCTGCCAGCGCCTTTGTGATGCCAGTGGTTGAAATCGACGGTGTGGCGCTGGGGGATGGCACGCCCGGGCCGATTGCCAAGCGTCTGCGGGAGATCTACCTGGACGAAAGCCTGAAGGCGGCGATCTAAATCTGAAGAGCTGACGCTCTTTTTGAGTTCGCGCGCCGACGGGCAGTGAATTTTGTATTCTTGAACAGGCCCCTGCCAACGCTTGGCGGGGGCTTTGTTTTTGCCCTGCTGGTGCATTGGTGTTTGTGGGCAGGGGGCAGATCACATTCGGCGGATGCGCCAGCTTTTGGGGGGCACGGATTGTCCTTGCATCATTGTCCGCTGGCGGCTTACTGTTTTTAGAAAGCCTGCCTCACCCCCTGTTTTGTCTAAAGCTCTGTCTGGCAAAGATAAAAGTTTCATGTCGTGGGTGAGCCGCTGCTGAAAGGTATTTAGCAGCTGTGCGGATGTCATAAAGTATCCTGCGCTTCCCGCCATATTGAGAAAGTAAATGAATGATCAGCCACTAGAAGATGTGCCAATCAAAGCAGCTGTGAAAGGCTCTGAAATCGTTAAGTCCCTTCGGTTTCGGTTGGAAATTCTCTTGTTGATCATTGCCGTGCCGGCGATTGCCATCATGATCCAAATGGGGGTTATGGAACGCGCTAGGCTCCTGGAAGAACGAGCTGCAAAAACAGATGCGATCACCGCGCGGATGGGGCGGGCGCAGGCGCGGCGAATAGATGAAACCCGTGCGTTTTTGATTGAGCTTGCACAGGCGCCTGCGCTGCAAGATCCCGGATCGCCAGAATGCGGGGCGTTTTTAGCAGGGGTGCTGCCTCTTGTTCCGAATTACCTGAACCTTGGGGTGTCAGATGCATCGGGTAAAATGGTCTGTGCCGGGGCAGCAGGTGCCGAGCCTGTTGATCTCGGCGATCAGGGCTATTTCCAAAAAACAATGCAAGAGGGAGGCTTTAACGCCGGGACATATATGTTTGATAGGGGCCTGCAACAGGCGAGCATTGGCTTTTCCTATCCGGTTCGAACAAAAGACACGGGTGACATTGCCGGGGTGCTCATTGCCTTTGTGGCTTTGGACTGGTGGAGCGACAGGCTGGCAGAGGAGAGTTTGCCCGAAAATTCCGTAGCCTACATTATTGATTCTCATAATCAAATGGTTGCCACCTTTCCCAAACAGGAGGACCTGCACGGCCGAGCCGCCAAAAACTTTGGCGGGGGCAAAGACTGGCAAAGGACCGAAACGGCTGAAACCTTTGATGCCGGGGACGGCGTTCGTCGTGTCTATTCTCATCGCGTTTTCTACGATGGAGGCGCCGATCAAAAGCTGTTTCTCAGCTTGGGGCTTGCAGGTGATGAGGCGTTGCAGGGAGCCCGCAACCGCATTTTGCTCCATTTGGCCCTGATAACTGCCGTGGTCCTCTTGCTTTGGAGACTTGCCGCCAGGGTGATGGAACGCACTGTCTACAAACCCTTTAATGCCCTCCATCGAGAGGTAGTTCGCCTGGTGGATCGCCAGGGTGGATCCGACTCTGCCGCACCGCCGGTCAGCGCGTCGTCGGTGACTGAAATAGATGCCCTGACCCAAAGTATCCGGGGCATTTCAAACGAACGCCAAGAGGCAGAAGCCGATAGGCAGCACCGGGTTGAAACGATGTCCGCGCTGCTGGAGGCCTTGCCTGACACATATTTCCGCGTTGGGCCCGAAGGGGAAATACTCGACTACCGGGCCTATAACGAGGCCGATCTCTATTTGTCGCCTGAAACGTTTCTGGGCAGTAAGTTCACTGATATTCTGCCCGCGGATCTTGGGGCGAAATTTGAAGAAACCCGTCTGAAGGTTGTTGAAACCGGCGGGGTTCCGGCCTGGGAGTACACTTTAGGCGTCGCTGGAAAGACCCAACATTTCGAGGCTCGGGTCTGCCCGGTTTCCGACCGGAAAGAGACGGTTTTTGTCATTCGAAACATTTCAGACCGACACGAAGCCGAAATGATGCAACGGGCTGCCGAAGAGCGGCTGGACCTGATCATTCGTAATTTGCCCGGTGCCGTTATCCAAAGTGAGTATGGCGCAGAGGGGCAGGCGAAGATCACCTATGTCAGTCCGCAGTGCGAGGCGATCTGGGAGGCCTGCGCCGAGGAAATCCTGGCGGACCCTGGCATTTTGAGCCGTGCCCATGATCCCGACGACCTGGTACAATTTAGAGAGCTCAGACGTCAGGCGCTCGAGACAGGTGCGCAATTCCAGCATCGGTACAAGATCACCTCTCGAAGCGGAGTGACCCGCTGGCTGGATTTCTTTGGCAGTCAACCCCGCAGTAAAAGCGATGGCGCAAAAGTCGTCGAGGCGTTCTTCTTGGATGTGACACGAGAGATCGAGGCGCAGCACCGGTTTGAACACGAACGCGAGGTCTCTAGTCGTGCGCAAAAGAACGAGGCCATTGGTCAAATGACCGGTGGGGTGGCCCATGACTTTAACAACTTGCTTGCGGTGATCATGGGCAATCTTGAACTGTTGCTGGATGACATCGAACAAGAAGAGCACCGGCAGCTGATAACCGGCAGTATCAACGCTACAAAACGCGGGGCGGATCTGACCGGCAATATGCTGGCCTTTGCCCGCAAGGCCAGACTGGAACCCGAAATCATTGATCTCAACCGTTTGGTGAGTGACGCGGGCAATTGGATCGGGCGCACCTTGTCAGCACGTATTTCAGTCGAAACCACGCTTTTGGCTGGATTGTGGAAGATCACAGCGGATCCAAGCTCAACGGAAAGCGCCTTGTTGAATTTGATTGTGAATGCCCGGGATGCGATGCCCGAAGGGGGCAGTTTGACGATCGAAACAGCCAATATGCGCATTGACCAAACCTATGTAGACAGCCGCTTGGCGGAATTGGAACCGGGTCGCTATGTCATGTTGGCCGTGTCGGATACCGGGCATGGCATGTCAGAAGACACAGTTCAGCATGTTTTTGACCCCTTCTATTCAACCAAGGCGCCGGGGGCTGGATCTGGGCTTGGGTTGTCGATGGTCGAAGGCTTCATGCAGCAATCAGGGGGCACAGTCCAAGTGTATTCCGAGCCCGATGTCGGAACAACTTTCAAGCTGTATTTCCCGGTAAATGCAGATGAGCCTGACGCCATTGTCGCGCCCCCAATTGAGCGCAGCGATGCGGATCATACCCAAAGTGGCCGAATTCTTGCGGTTGAAGATGAGGCTGAAGTGCTGGCGATCTTGGTAACCGTTCTTGAAAAGGCGGGCTACGAAGTTGTTGAGGCCGCGTCAGGGGATCAGGCCTTGGAGATCTTTACACGTGACCCAGACGGATTTGACATGCTGCTGACGGATATCGTGATGCCTGGCAAGCTGCAGGGGACGACACTGAGCCGACGTCTGAGAGAGCTCGCGCCAGAGCTCCCTGTTGTCTTCATGTCTGGGTATGCCAGTGAGTCAACGATTCATGGCAATGGTCTGCGCCCCGAGGACATACGCCTGATGAAACCGGTCCAGCGCCGTGATTTGCTGGCAGCGGTTTTCAAGGCGGTGACAACAGGCTTGAAACAGCCGCCAAGCTCATGATGCTTAGGCTTTACGCGGTAAAACGGAGGGGAGGCTTTGTCAGCTGACCACCCGGCTGTTTCGGTGCTTTCAAAATTCTAGGGCTGTCAGGATCCCTGGGTGCGCAGGTCTGCGCGCCCAGGGGCGTGGAGCCCGATATCCCAGAACAGGCCTGCCATAACCTGCATGGCTTCGCGGCACACCGATTTCAGGACGTGCTCATCCGGGGCGTGTTGATTGCACCCCAGATAGCTGTGCGGGATCCAGATGGTCGGCAGGCCCAGCACCTCGGCAAAGCAGTCATTGGGCAGCGATCCGGCCAGGTTGGGCAGAACATGGGGGGGCTTGCCCGTTGTCTGCTGCAGAGAGGCCTGCACATAGGTCACCCAAGGATGGTCAGGATCTAGTCGGGTGGCGGCGAACACAGCTTCGTCCAAAGGTTTGATCTGGACCTTGTCGAAGCCTTTTGCGTCCAGGTGGCGGCGCAGGGCCGGCAGCGTCTGTTCAATGTCGGTGCCAACCACATAGCGCAACTGGCACCGGGCCCAGGCCATTGGGGCGATGGCGTTGACCGGGGCTTCGGGGAGCCCCGCTTTCATCGCCAGGATCGTAAAACTGTTCCAGCCATAGGCGCGTTCTGCAGGGGTGAGGCCTTCTTCGCCCCAATCGCTGTCGACTGTGGATCCTCCGTCGGTGCCCACGGGCAAATCCCGCAATGCCGCGCGTATTTTTGGGGTCAGGCTGGTCGGGCGCCATTCGGGAATTTGCAGCTGGCCGCGTGCATCTGTGATACTGGCTAGGGCCTGTGCCAGAATGATCGCGGGGTCGGCCAGCAGCCCACCCCAATTGCCCGAGTGATGCGCGCCTTTGCGCAGATCCACCACCAGATCAAAACCCAGCCCACCACGTGACCCCATGAACATTGTGGGAGTTTCGGCGCTGAGCCGTGGTCCGTCAGAGGCGATCAAAACATCCGCAGCCAGGGTGTCGCGGTGCTTGTCCATCATGTCTGCCAGGCCGGGTGAGCCAATTTCTTCGCCCATTTCCAGAACGATTTTGACGTTGAAGCCAAGCGTGCCGCGCACGGCCAGCACAGATTCAAGCGCCGCGATATTGATCAGATGCTGCACCTTGTTGTCCGCCGCGCCGCGGCCATACAGACGGTCCTCCACTTCAATCAGCTCAAACGGAGTGAGCCCGTCGCGCCATTCGCTGTCCTGCCCCCAGATCACATCGCCATGGCCATAGGTCAGCACCGTTGGCAGGGCCGGATCTTCGATCCGTGTGCCCAGCAAAAAGGGGCCTGCGTGCATCTGGGAATGTGGGTTTTCGTGGATCGAACAGGCAAAGCCCATCGCCTCGAGCCGGGGTTGAATGGCCTCTTGCAGATACTGCTGCAGCACCGGAGCCTGATCGGGGTTCTGGCTTTCACTGCGATAGGCCACCAGTGCGGCCAGGTCGGACTGAAGGCGCCCGCTTTCAAAATACTCGGTTGCTTGGGTCAGGGCGTCATTGCGGGTCATCTGGGATGGGTCCGTTTCTTGGTCTTCTGGAGCTCAGGGCGGGCCCTATGCCGTTTCAGTTGCGGGCAGGGCTACGGCCGCGTCATGCAGGGGCCACGTTTATTCGACCATAAGATATGACCAGAGTCACTGGGGCGATTTTCACCGTGGGCTGCGCCGCGCGCCCCTAACCAAAGCGATAGCCAGAGGCCGTCACGCCGCCAAAAATACCAGTTTGGTGGTAGATCCGCGTCGCGGTCTCATCTTCGGCGGCACCCAGTGCGGCAAAGATTGGCGCAAAGTGATCTTCCTTTGCATGACAGGTGCGGGCGGCGGGCGCTTGCTCCCAGTTCAGCAACGCCGCTGTGCGCGCTGGTTGCGGCAGCGCCAAAGACGCGTCGAGCCAGGCATCGAACTGTTGCGACGGCTGTTTGGCTGCAGGACCAAAAAGGCCGAGGTTGTGGTAGCTGAGTCCGGAACCCACGATCAGAACACCTGCGTCGCGCAGCGGCGCCAGGGCGCGGCCCAGCCTGAAATGCTGGTCCGGGTCATAGCCATGGCGCAGGGAGACCTGAAACAGGGGGATGTCGGCCTCTGGGTACATGACGGCCATGGGCACAAAACAGCCATGGTCAAACCCCATCTCTGGGTCCAATCTGCAGGGCAGCCCCGCCTGTTCGATCAGATCTGCGACGCGCGTGGCGAGATCTGGCGCGCCGGAGGCAGGGTATGTGATGTCATAGGTTTCAGCCGGGAAGCCGGAATAGTCATAAACCATCGGCGGCTTGGCAGCCGACATGATTGCAAAACAATCACTTTCCCAATGGCCAGAGATCATCAGAACCGCCTTGGGGCGCTGCGGCAACTGGGCAGGCATTTGCGCGAGGGAGGCTTCCAAAGGCGCAAACTCGGCCCGCCAATCGGGCAGCCAGGGCCAGGGGCCTCCACCGTGAGAGATGAAATAGGCGGGCATTCTGGCGGCAGACTGGACCATAGTTATTCTCCGGGGCGAGCGATATGTGCCGATACCCTAGGCCCCGCCGCAGCCCGTTTACATCTCTCTGGCCGCACAGCACCTGTGTGCGACCGCGCCAGTCTATTGGTGCAGAGAGGGAGGGGGGCTTCCCCCTAGGTCTTGTCCGTTACGTTTTCTTTGAAGGCGGTTTGAAATTCGGCCTGTTTTTCCGGGCTGGCTTCGGTCTGGTAGTTGGTTTTCCACTCATCCATGGTCATGCCGTAGTAGATCTCGCGGGCTTGTGCTTTGTCCATTTCGATGCCGCGCTCATTGGCGGCTTCCTGATACCAGCGGCTGAGGCAATTGCGACAAAAGCCTGTCAGGTTCATCATGTCGATGTTCTGAACATCGGTGCGGTCTTCCATCAGGTGCTTTTGCAGGCGGCGAAAGGCGGCGGCCTGGAGTTCGATCTCGGTCTGTGGGTCGATCTGTGGGTCGATCTCGGTCTGTGGGTCGATCTGTGGGTCGATCTGCTTGTCCATTGGGGGCTCCTGATTTGTGCTGGGGTCCTGTGATGTTCTAGCAACCCCGCCCAAAGGGCACAACGTCGCCACACAATGCGGTGAAAGCGCCCTACAGCCCCGAAGCGATCAGGGCCTGCGACAGGGATGTGGCCAGCCGATCGGCCCAGAGCTGTTGTCCGGCGTCATCGGCAATCAGATCGTTGCGCAGCTCAATCAAGGTATTGGGGCGGCCCATCTTGGTGCCATGGGTGTCAATTGTATCACCGGGCAGGTAGCCGGTATAGGGCTCGTTGATCCCGACGCAGAGATCCCCCGGGGCCTGAAGGGTGGCGATCAGATGGGGTGAGAACCGCTCAGCCTCCGGCTGCAGGATGCCGACCTCCCAGGGGCGCGGTGCGCGACCCCGCAGCTGCGGCGTAAAGGAATGCACCGAGACGAGCACGGTATCAGGGCGGCGCGCGACCAATTCGGCCAAAGCCCCATGATAGGGACGATAGCAGCGCGCAAGGCGCCTTTCGCGTTCGGCGGCATCGACGTGACGGTTGGCAGGGATGATTGTCCCGTCATACAGCTGCATCACCAGGGTGGGATCATCTTCGCCCCGATTGGGGTCGATCACCAGCCGAGAAAAATTCGAGGCCACAACCGGGGCGTTCAGGCGTTCCCCCAGCAGTTTGCACAGCGCCAGCGCGCCGGGGTCATAGGCGATGTGACGTTGCATATCGGCCGCCGGCAGGCCGAGGTCACCGTTGCCAACAAAGGGCGGCACCACATTGCTGGCGTGATCGCAGGTGATGAGCCAGCGGCTGGGGCGGTTTACCCCTTCGGTAATAAATGGGCTGTATGTCATGGATTTGTCGCCTGTTGTTGGGAATAGCTTTACTGCAGTTGCAGCAGAATGGGAATTGGGTGATAAGCTCCCCAAAGACCGTTTGCGGTAACATTTGCTCTATAGTCACATGGCCGCACGGTGGCCCATGATATGCCCTGAAGGAGAAACCTGATGAAACGCTCGCGCAATGTAAAGATTGTTGCCACCCTCGGGCCCGCGTCGGAAACCTATGATACCATCCGGGCGCTGTTTGAGGCCGGAGCAGATGTGTTCCGTCTGAACATGTCCCACGGCACCCAGGCCGAGATCGCGGAAAAACATGCCATCATTCGCCAGGTTGAACAGGACCTGGACCGCTCTATCGGGATTCTGGCGGACCTTCAGGGGCCAAAACTGCGGGTTGGCGTCTTTGCCAAGGGTGAAGAAAACCTGGTGCCCGGCGCGGGGTTCCGGATGGATCTGGACACCACCGAAGGCGATCTGTCGCGGGTGTGCCTGCCGCATCCAGAGATTTTTGCCGCTTTGGAACCCGGTGCGCATCTTTTGGTCAATGACGGCAAGATCCGTCTCAAGGTTGTGAGCTGTGGGGCTGATTTTGCCGATTGCGAAGTGGTGATTGGCGGCATCATCTCCAACCGCAAGGGCGTCAACGTGCCCGATGTCGTCCTGCCCGTGGCAGCGCTGTCGGAGAAAGACCGGGCGGATCTGGAATTTGCCTGTGGTCTGGGGGTGGATTGGCTGGCGCTGTCCTTTGTGCAGCGGGCCAAAGATGTGTTCGAGGCCAAGGGGCTGGCGGATGGCCGCGCGGCGGTGCTCTCCAAGATCGAGAAACCTTCGGCAGTGGACCGGTTTAGTGAAATTCTCGATGCGTCCGATGGCATCATGGTGGCGCGCGGGGATCTGGGGGTTGAGCTGCCCGTGGCGGCGGTGCCGCCGATCCAGAAACGTCTGGTGCGCAAATGCCGTGCTGCGGCCAAGCCGGTGATTGTCGCGACCCAGATGCTGGAAAGCATGATCGACAGCCCAATGCCAACCCGCGCAGAGGTTTCGGATGTCGCCACGGCGATCTATGAAGGCACAGATGCCATCATGCTGAGCGCGGAATCCGCTGCCGGCAGCTATCCCATCGAGGCGGTGCAGACCATGGACCGAGTCGCGGTTGAGGTCGAAGCCGACCCCACCTATGCCCAGATCATCGCCGCCTCGCGCTCTGCCAAGGGCGACACCGTGGCGGATGCCATTGTGGCTGCCGCCCGCGAGATTGCTGAAAAGACCGAAATCAAGGCCATCTGCTGCTTTACCCAAAGCGGCACCACCGCCCTGCTGACGGCGCGCGAACGCCCAGGCGTGCCGATTATCGCGCTAACGCCCCTGCCACGCACCGCCCGGCGGCTGGCGCTGAGCTGGGGCTGCTACTGTGTGCTGACCTCTGAACAGGGGCGTTTCAAAGGCGCTGTTGTTGGCGCCGCCCGTGCCGCCCGCGCTGGTGGCTTTGCCAATGAAACCGATCAGATCGTGGTCACTGCTGGGGTGCCCTTTAATGTGCCCGGCACCACCAATATCCTGCGGGTCGCACCCTGTGATGAGCGTTTGATTTACAGCACAGACCCAGAGTAGCCTTTCAGCAGTTGTGTAAAGTCTGCTGTTAAAGAGGGTGAAATGGATACTGATCTTGCACTGATCCTGGGGATAGCCCTTGGTGGGCTATCCATCCCCTCCATCCTGTCAGCCGTGAGCGAGACCCAGCCGCCGCGTGTGCCCAGTCTGTTTCTGCTCGCGGGGGCGGGGCTGATCGCCTATGCGATGCTGTCTCATCCCGGTGGCTACCGCCTGGAACAGATCCCGGATGTGTTTTTCTCGGTTTTGGGACGTTTATTCTGATAATTCGCTTGCCCTTTGGCAGCAGCTTTCGTACATGGCCCTCCTGTTCGCGTGGCCGGCCGGAAGTGGCATGCCGAGTCGCGCATAGACCGAACCCGCATTGAAGGAGACGGAAATGCCCAAAATGAAGACCAAATCGAGCGCCAAAAAGCGCTTTAAGGTGACAGCGACCGGTAAGGTCCTGGCTGCTCAGGCCGGCAAACAGCACGGCATGATCAAACGCACCAAAAAATTCATCCGTAACGCACGCGGCACATCGGAGCTCTCCGCTCCCGACACCAAAATCGTCAAGGGCTATATGCCCTACGATCGCTAAGAGGAGTTTGAGATATGTCCCGCGTTAAAGGTGGTACCGTAACCCACGCCCGTCACAAGAAGGTCATCAAGGCAGCCAAAGGTTATTATGGCCGCCGCAAGAGCACCTTTAAAGTCGCCCGTCAGGCCGTCGACAAGGCAAATCAATACGCAACACGTGACCGGAAGGCGCGCAAGCGTAATTTCCGCGCTCTGTGGATCCAGCGTATCAACGCCGCCGTCCGCAGCCACGACGAAGCGCTGACATACAGCCGCTTCATCAACGGTCTGACCCTGGCCGGCATCGAAGTTGACCGTAAAGTTCTGGCCGACCTGGCCGTACACGAGCCCGAAGCCTTTGGTGCCATCGTGCGCCAGGCTCAGTCTGCACTGGCAGCGTAAGCTGGCAATCTGAACTGGCAGCTTAAGGCTTTTACAGCTTTACAGATTTGAAAGGCCGTTCCTTTGGGGCGGCCTTTTTCTATGGCTGAACCCGAAAAACCGGCGCGATGAGTGCAGCTGGAGCGGTGGTTGTTGATCGGCTCATTTCAATTTCAGGCTGCTTGTGTCGATTGTTGTTATAGGTTTGCCGCTGAACACTAGGGAAGCAGGTAAAATCTCATGAGCATCAAAGGTGTAAACTGAAGGCGGATGCGGTGATCAATGCGCGGTTTGGCAATATCCAGGTCTGTCCCTGTAGCTGGGCTTGCCGGGTGTCTACTGGCACAGCGGTCAAATTGCTGAACTAGACCTGCTTGGTCTGAAGTCACGCAGATCAGGTCTGAAACAGCACCGGCGACCAAGCCCGCTCCTATCGGGAGCGGGCTTTTTATATGGGGCAAACACCGGACCTGTCAGAGGTGAGGATTTGGCCCGCCGGACAGGCCGTCGATTGCGCCCTGCACAGTGAAACAGCGCCATGGGGAGGGCGCGTGACCCTGGTCTGCAAGCGACAACCCAGTTTCCGGCGCAATTGTTGGGGTTCAACCCGCGTCAGGGCGGTACGGAACGCAGCCATGGTCTTGCTTTCGCGCCCACCTGTGGTAGCAGAGCATAAGCCAAAACTCAGGGGACCGTCATGGACGATCTTAAAGCAAAATATCTAGGGCAGATCGCCGATGCTGCCGATGAAAACGCGCTGGAGACCATCCGTCTCGCCGCCGTTGGTAAAAAAGGCGAAGTCGCACTGAAGATGCGCGAGCTGGGCAAGATGACGCCCGAAGAGCGCCAGGTGGCCGGCCCGGCGCTGAATGCGCTGAAGGATGAGATCAACTCGGCCCTTGCTGCCAAAAAGGCCGGTCTGGCGGATGCCGCGCTGGACGAACGTCTGCGCACCGAATGGCTGGATGTGACCCTGCCGGTCCGCCCCTCGCGTCAGGGCAGCCTGCATCCGATCAGCCAGGCCCAGGAAGAGCTGACCGCAATCTTTGCCGAGCTGGGCTTTTCCGTTGCCGAAGGGCCGCGCATTGATACCGACTGGTATAACTTTGACGCGCTGAACATCCCCGGCCACCACCCGGCCCGCGCCGAAATGGACACGTTCTACATGCACCGTGCGGAAGGCGACGACCGCCCGCCGCATGTGCTGCGCACGCACACCAGCCCCGTGCAGATCCGGTCGATGGAAAAAATGGGCGCGCCCCTGCGCATCATCTGCCCCGGCGGTGTCTATCGTGCCGACTATGACCAGACCCACACGCCGATGTTCCACCAGGTCGAAGGCCTGGCGTTGGACAAAGACATCTCCATGGCGAACCTGAAATGGGTGCTGGAAGAGTTTGTCAAAAGCTTCTTTGAAGTGGACGACGTCGAGCTGCGCTTC
Source organism: Pseudophaeobacter sp. TrK17 (assembly GCF_042192375.1). Taxonomy (NCBI): domain Bacteria; kingdom Pseudomonadati; phylum Pseudomonadota; class Alphaproteobacteria; order Rhodobacterales; family Roseobacteraceae; genus Pseudophaeobacter; species Pseudophaeobacter sp. TrK17. The sequence continues at coordinate 3,530,306 of NZ_CP071700.1, read as the reverse complement.
CGCGCCTCGCACTTTCCCTTCACAGAGCCATCTGCCGAGGTCGATATTCGCTGCAGCTGGGACAATGGTCAGCTAAAGATCGGCGAAGGCGACGACTGGATGGAGATCCTGGGCTCTGGCATGGTGCACCCCAAGGTGATCGCCGCTGGCGGGATTGATCCTGATATCTACCAGGGCTTTGCCTTTGGCATCGGCATCGACCGATTGGCGATGCTGAAATATGGCATCCCCGACCTGCGCGCCTTTTTTGACAGCGACCTGCGCTGGCTGCGCCACTACGGTTTCCAGTGTCTGGACGTGCCGACCCTGCATGGTGGTTTGAGCCGTTAATAATACCTGTTTCGTGGGGCGTCAGCCCCGCGTCGCGCCCGACCCGCCCCATGGGCGGGCGCGATTGCGCCCACCCCGGTTCGGGCGCTATGCTCTCCTCAAAATTGCAAAGCACTGATTTGAGGGTTTGAGCGAATGGCTTCTGTTGAAGTGATGACGGCTTGTGAGAATGTTTGCAGGGATTTTGGGTGGTTAGGGAGTTTCCCCGATTGGGGCCCGACACTGTTGGCAAGTGCAACAGCTCTTATCATCGCGTTCTATGCTTATCCTTGGCAAAAGGAGCGTGATCGAAAGCTACAGATAGCGCTGGAGCAACGGGCCGCATACAAAGAAGTGTTTGATTTAATTTACGATTTGCAGAAAGCAGTTTCTCGGATTCGAGCTGGGAACCCTAATGACATGCGTTTGGGCATAGATGAATGCTTCAAGGCTAAGGAAAAGCTGGAGAGAGGAGCCTTGAAGGCTTCAATGCTAATAGATTTGACGATTTTGAACATGTTGTCAGATTTTATCGAGGAGGCACATGAAATGCTCAAGACACTGGCGATGGATCTTACAGAGCTTTTTCGCGAAGCGGATAGCGTTCCTGCAGCTGAGGTTTCAAAGGTATTGGAGGAACGAAAAAAAAAGGCTGCAGAGGGTATGGACGCCATTGTTAACCGGCTCTTGAATGCGATCCGAAAAGGAGCGTTTAACTTGCCGGGGCAGATCCGTATTCGTAGCCGCCGATTTGTGAGCGCAAGCGGTATGTGAGGCACGATCTGGCGCTTTTACTCCGGCCGATAGGCGACCCTCCCCACGGGAGGGCGCTTTGCACCCACCCAGGGTCAGGCGCTGCCCTTTGCGATGATCTGCAACGCAGTCGCAGGGCCCCGCCCAACGCATTTGCGCCGCAGTCGCCCACTGACATGCCGGGGAGGGCCAGCAAGACTTGCGCCGGGCGTCAATCTTTGTCATTGCCTATGCCTGTATACGCATGGCTTGCCATAGGACTCTTGACCGATGAAATTCACTCTTTCCTGGCTGAAAGATCACCTCGACACTGACGCATCAGTGGATGAGATCGCTGAAACCCTGACGGACCTTGGCCTAGAGGTCGAAGAGATCAGCAATCCCGGCGATCGGCTCAAGGATTTTACCCTGGGCTATGTGAAACACGCCGAAAAGCACCCGGATGCGGATAAGCTGCGGGTCTGCAAAGTGGACACGGATGAGGGCGAGATGCAGATCATCTGTGGCGCCCCCAACGCCCGCGAAGGCATCACCGTGGTGGTCTGCAAGCCGGGCATGTATATTCCCGGCCTCGACATCACCATTGGCGTCGGCAAAATCCGCGGCGTCGAAAGCTTTGGTATGATGGCCTCTGAGCGCGAGCTGGAGCTGTCGGATGAACACGACGGCATTATCGAGCTGCCCTCGGGCGAAGTGGGGGATCGCTTTGTTGACTGGCTGGCGGAAAACCAGCCCGCCAAGGTGGATCCGGTGATCGAGATTGCCATCACTCCAAACCGCCCCGATGCGCTGGGCATTCACGGCATTGCCCGTGATCTGGCGGCCCGTGGGCTTGGTACGTTGAAAACCTCAGACTTTGCCCCCGTCGCCGGCAGCTTTGCCTGCCCGATCAAGGTTACCATTGATGAGGATACCCAGGATGGCTGCCCGCTGTTCACCGGTCGCCTGATCAAAGGCGTCAAGAACGGCCCCAGCCCCCAGTGGCTGCAGGATCGGCTGACCGCGATTGGTCTGCGCCCGATCTCGACGCTGGTCGATATCACCAACTTCTTCACCTATGACCAGAACCGCCCGCTGCATGTCTTTGACGCGGCCAAGGTCGCTGGCAATCTGCGGGTGCATCGCGCCGCAGGCGGCGAGACCCTGAAGGCGCTGGATGAGAAAGAATATACCTTTGCGCCCGGGCAGATGGTGATCTCGGATGACAACGGCGCCGAAAGCATTGCCGGCATCATGGGCGGCGAAGACACCGGCTGTACGGATGAGACCGTGGATGTCTTCCTCGAGAGCGCCTTTTGGGATCACGTGCAGATCGCCCTTGCCGGTCGCGCGCTCAAGATCAACTCGGATGCGCGCTACCGCTTTGAACGCGGCGTCGATCCTGAGTTCACCATCCAGGGCCTGCATCTGGCGACCCAGATGATTCTGGAGCTTTGCGGTGGCGAGGCCTCGGAGGTGGTGATTGCAGGCGATGTGCCCGATCACTCCCGCGCCTATAGGCTGGATGCGGAACGGGTGCAGTCGCTGGTGGGCATGGATATCCCCGAAAGCGATCAGCGCCAGACCCTGACCCGCCTGGGTTTCCGCCTGGAAGGGAATATGGCCCATGTGCCCAGCTGGCGCCCTGATGTGCAGGGCGAGGCGGATCTGGTGGAAGAGGTTGCGCGCATTGCCTCGCTGACCAAATTGCAGGGCAAGCCGCTGGCACGGATGACTGATGGAATCCCCAAGGCCGTGATGACCCCGCAGCAGCGCCGCCAGCAGATGGCGCGGCGCACCGCCGCCAGCCTCGGCTATAACGAGGTGGTGAGCTACACCTTTATCGACCAGGCTTCGGCGGCCCTGTTTGGCGGCGGCGATGACGCCACTATGCTGGCCAACCCGATCTCGTCGGAAATGTCCCATATGCGCCCTGCTTTGCTGCCGGGCCTGTTGCAGGCGGCAGCGCGCAATCAGGCGCGTGGCTTCATGGATCTGGCGCTGTTTGAGGTTGGTCCGGCCTTCCACGGCGGCGAGCCGGGCGAGCAGCACAATCTGATTTCGGGCATTCTGGTGGGCAACACCGGCCCCAAGGATGTGCATGGCGCGGCGCGCGGCGTTGATACCTTTGACGCCAAGGCCGATATCGAAGCCATCCTGGCCGCCATCGGTGCCCCTGCCAAGGTGCAGATCCTGCGCGGCGCACAGGACTGGTGGCATCCCGGCCGTCACGGCAAGATCTGCCTCGGCCCCAAAAAGGTGCTGGGCATCTTTGGCGAGCTGCACCCCAAGGTGATCAATGCCATGGGGATCAAAGGCCCGGTTGTTGCCTTCAGCATCTGGCCGGATGAAGTACCGCTGCCGCGCAAAAGTGGCGCCACCCGGGCTGCTCTGGGACAAAGCGATCTGCAGGCGGTCGAGCGTGATTTTGCCTTTGTGGTCGATGCCGAGGTCGAAGCGCTGACGCTGGTCAATGCCGCCTCTGGTGCCGACAAGGCGCTGATCACCGATGTGCGTATCTTTGACGAATTCATTGGTGGGTCGCTGGGCGAGGGCAAAAAGAGCCTGGCCCTGACGGTGCGCCTGCAACCCAGTGACAAGACGCTGAAGGAAAAGGACATCGAGGCAGTGAGCGAGAAGATCATTACCAAGGTGACTAAGGCCACAGGCGGCACCCTGCGGGGCTAGTGCCGGTCTGGCGCTATCAGATCCAACGCAGTAAAACGCGCCTTTCGGGGCGCGTTTTATTTTGCTGCAAAGAACTCGGCCAGCAGATCATAGACCAGACGAATGCGTCGGCTGCTGTGTAGCTCACGGTGGGTTGTCAGCCAGACGGGAAAGCGGATGGGGGGCTGATCGGTCAACAGCCGTTCGACGCCGCTGGAGTGTTCGACAACATCATCTGCCATTGCTCCAATGCCAAAGCCCTGCCTGACCAGCTCCCAGGCCGCGAGCCCGCTGTTGGACCCGATACGAAAATTATCTGGTGTCAGGTGGACGCCAAGCGGTGCAAGAAATTCGATAGAACGCTGGATATCTCCAAAATTTACAAATTCATGGGAAGACAGCGCGGCCAGTGAGCCGGGCTGACCTCGGCGAGCCAGGTAACTGGGCGCGGCGTAGAAATGCGCCGTGGCCTCTTGCACCAGACGGGTGATTAGCTCTGGTTGGTCAGGGCGCACATGGCGAATGGCAATATCAGCCTCACGCCGCATCAAATCGCGGATGTCATTTGCGGCCACAATATCGATGGACAGACGTGGGGCCTGTTGGCGCAGTATCTGCAACACAGGAGGCAGCACAAAGGCTGACATCATGTCGCTGGCGGTGATGCGGATTGTGCCTTCGATGGACTGCGCCTGGGCACTGGCGGCAAGGCAGAGCCCATCGGCACCCTCTAACATCTTGCGCCCATGCGGCAAAAGTTCCCGCCCGGCATCCGTTAGGGCAAGTCTGCGCCCAAGGCGCTCAAACAGCATGACGCCCAGACTTTCTTCCAGTGCCGAGACCTGCCGGGACAGGGTTGGCTGGGTCAGGCTCAGTTGGCGCGCTGCTGCTGACAGCGTGCCAGCGTCGGCAGTCGCGAGAAAGGCGCGAATATGGGTCCAGTCAGGTTTGTTCATGCAAATATGTATAAGTTATCCCCGAATTTTAGCAATTTATATGTTGTTTCTGTATGGATAAGCTGGGCGTAAATCAGGAGAGACTGGATGAAAACCGACGCACCGTTCTGGGACAAAATTGCCCCCAAATATGCTCAAAATCCTATTCGCGATGTGGCGGCCTATCGTCAGGCGTTGGCGCGTACCTGTAGCTACCTCAAACCTGATGATCGGGTTTTAGAATTGGGCTGCGGTACGGGCTCGACAGCAATTGAGCTGGCGAGCCAAGTGGCAGAGATCACCGTTTCAGATCTGTCACAGGGCATGCTTGCCATTGCACGGGAGCGGGCCGCCACCGCCGGGGTGGGCAACATGCAGTTTCATCAGGGCAGCGTGGCGCAGGCCCCAGAGGGCACATATGATGTGGTCTTGGCGCATAACCTTTTACACCTGCTGCCCGATTTGCAGGCCGCATTGGCGCTGGTCTCTGCGCGCCTGCCAAAGGGCGCTTTGTTCATATCCAAGACACCCTGCCTAAGGGAATCGCGGAGCAGTGCCAAATATTGGTCATTCAAGGTCATGATCCCGGTGATGCGTCTTCTTGGCAAAGCGCCAACCAGCCCGGTGCATTTTTTCGATATCCCCTCGCTTGAAGCAGCGATTGAGGCCGCCGGTTTTGAGCTGGTTGAAACCGCAAATTACCCGGTTTCGACGCTGGGGCGCTATATCGTGGCCCGCCGTCTATGATTTGTGCTCTGGTGCGGCTGGGCGATCCGACATAGGTCTGGGGCAAACCAACTGGAGCAGGAGCGCAACATGACACTCAACGTTTATCTTTCTGGCGAGATCCATACCGATTGGCGCGAGCAGATCACCGAAGGTGCCAAGGGGCAGGATGTGAGCTTTCAAAGCCCGGTGACAGACCATGCCGCCAGCGATGATTGTGGCGTGGCGATTATGGGGGCTGAGGACAACAAATTCTGGCACGATCACAAGGGCGCCAAGCTCAACGCCATTCGCACCCGTAAAGGAATTGAAGATGCGGATGTGGTGGTGGTGCGCTTTGGCGAGAAATACAAACAGTGGAACGCAGCCTTTGATGCGGGTTATGCGGCGGCGTTGGGGAAATCCATCATCGTGCTAAGCCAGCCCGAGCATCAGCACGCCCTGAAAGAGGTCCATGCCGCAGCCCTGGCGGTGACGGATGAGCCGCGCCAGGTGGTAGAGATCCTGACCTATGTGTTGCAGGGCACGCTGCCCAAATGACAGCTCCAACCTTGTGGACAGAGCGGCTGATCCTGCGCCCACATGGGGTGCAGGATTTTGACGATGTGGCGGCGCTCTGGGCCGACCCGGTCGTGGTGAAATACATCGGCGGCACCCCCAACAGCCCTGAACAGTCCTGGGCGCGACTGCTGCGCTACATGGGCCATTGGCAGGCTTTGGGCTATGGCTATTGGGTGGTTTGCGATCGTGACAGCGGCGCGTTCCTGGGGGAGGTTGGCTTTGCCAATTATCGCCGCGCGGTGGCGCCACCGCTGCCGGATGTCCCCGAGGCAGGCTGGGTTCTGGCGACACAGGCCCATGGGCGCGGAATTGCCAGCGAAGCGGTGGCCTGCATCCACAACTGGGCCGACCAGACGCAGGACTGGGCACAGACGGTGGCAATTTTTGCACCTGAACATGCGGCCTCGCAGCAGGTTGCGGCAAAACAAGGGTATCAAACCTCTGGAGAGGCCACATATTTTGGCGACAGGATCCTGATCATGTCCCGTCAAAAAACTGCGGCACTTTAAAGCGTTTGGCCTCGGCAAAAACCACTCGTTAACGGGCGCTGTCTAGACTGTGGCGCAGCACATTCTTATCCCACCACTTGGTGAGCCCCGCTCTGGGGCTCCAACGGACGATACCTATGCAGAACCGAAGACGCGCGCCGAAAGAGATTACAGTCACAAGTGAAGACCAGGGCCTGTTCAAAAAGGACCTGGGTCAGTTTCGGGTTGCTTTGGTGCCGCATATCAAACGCAGCAGTCGTGGCGACCTTGTGGTGCGTGGCTACCTCGACAACACCAGAGAGGTCTTTGTGATCTTTGCTGGGCGTCGTGCCAAAGAGGCCCTGCCGATCGAGAGCCGGGTGAAAGCCATGTTTGTCCAGGCCAGCCAAGCAGCTGCAAAAGCAGGCCGCAAGCCACCAGAGGTCAATGCAATCCGGCTGCCGATACATGTCGAAGGCTCTTGGCGGTCGCGGTTTCAGCGGGATGTTTCCGGCTGGGACCACAGAAGCTTCCAGCTGCTGGCCTCTCGTTGGGCCTTTTCAGATGCCGACGGCATGACAAATCTGGGTGGTCGCCCTCCGTTTTCGTAAAAACACCCCGCCAAAGGCGGGGTGCTGGGCCCAACGGGAAGAGGGTTTTTCAAAATCCCGATGACGGGCGGGAGAATTAGGAGTCGCGTTTGATTTCCACAGTGTGGGGATAGGGGATCGAGATACCCTTGGTGTCAAAGGCTTCTTTCACCGCCTGGGTCATGGCAAATTTCACTTCCCAGTAATCGGCTGCATCCACCCAGACGCGGGTGGTCAGATCAACCGAGCTATCGCCCAGATTGGTCACCCGCACCCATGGCTCGGGGTCCTGTTTGATACGGCTGTCCGCAGCGGCCTGTTGCAGAATGATCGCTTTGGCCGCATCGGCGCTGTCGCCGTAGTCGATGCCAAAGACCATATCAACACGGCGGGTTGCGTGGTGCGAGAAGTTGGTGATCACCGCGCCCCAGGCCTGGCCATTGGGAATAATGATCTGCACATTGTCCGGTGTTGCCAGCTCTGTCACAAACAGGTTGAGATCTTTAACCGTGCCTGATGTGCCGCCAATATCGACGTATTGGCCAATCTTGTAGGGGCGAAACAACACCAGCATGAAACCGGCGGCCAGATCGCTCAGCGTGCCCTGCAGCGCCAGACCAATCGCCAGAGTGGCCGCGCCCATCATCGCCACCAGGCTGGTGGCTTCGATGCCAAAGATGCCCAGTACGGCAATCATCACCACGGCAATCAGTACCCAACGCACCATGCTGGCAACAAAATTACCCAGGGTGGCGTCGATTTCTGGGGTGGCATTGATGCGTTTGCGCAGGGCGCTGCTCACCATTCCGGCAGCGATCCAACCAATGATGAGAACGGCCAGGGCCTTGCCGCCGTTCAGCACCATGGGCCAGTAGGTAAAGCCCTTTTCAATCATATCGTCCATATCAGTCTCACTCTTCCGGTTATGTGGTTTTGCGCGGATGAAGCACAGGTGGGCGGATCCAGACAAGGGGAGATCCATAAGAAAAGGCCCCCAAAGTGATCTGGGGGCCTGCGTCTGTAAATTATGCCTATGATCCGCGCCCGGCAACAGTATCTGCGTGTTACCGTCTGAGCACAAAACGGCCCGCCGGTCGGTGGAAACTGGCGGGCCATCAGTTTGGCGGGGGGGTTAGGATTTGAGCGCCAGGGTCGGCGAGATCACATCCAGCCCCAGGGCCTTACCAACGGCATTGTAGGTCAGCTTGCCGGCATGGACATTGAGACCGTTCAACAGATGCGGGTCATCCTCGCAGGCCTGACGCCAGCCTTTGTCTGCCAGGCTCAGCATGAAGGGCAGGGTCGCATTGCCAAGCGCCTGGGTCGAGGTGCGGGCAACCGCGCCGGGCATATTGGCGACACAGTAGTGCATGATGCCATCGACCTCATAAATCGGATCGGCATGGGTGGTTGCACGGGAGGTCTCAAAACAGCCGCCCTGGTCGATGGCCACATCCACCAATGCCGCGCCGGGCTTCATATCGCTGAGCATGGCGCGCGATACCAGCTTGGGGGCTTCGGCGCCCGGGATCAGCACAGCGCCAATAACCATGTCGGCCTCGCGGACCAGCTCGGCGGTGGCACCGGCGGTGGCATACTGGTTTTTGAAGTCGCGGCCGAAGACATCATCGAGATATTTCAGCCGGGGCAGAGAACGGTCCAGAATGGTGACATCCGCGCCCATGCCAGCAGCGATCTTGGCCGCGTGGGTGCCGACAACGCCGCCGCCAATGACCACAACCCTGGCCGGGGCCACGCCGGGCACGCCGCCCATCAGAATGCCGCGACCGCCGTTGGCCTTTTGCAGCGTCCAGGCGCCGACCTGCGGCGCCAGACGGCCGGCTACTTCGGACATGGGCGCCAGCAGGGGCAGGCCGCCGGAGGCGTCGGTGACGGTTTCATAGGCGATGGCGGTGCAGCCGCTTGCCAGCAGGTCCTGGGTTTGCGCTGGATCGGGGGCCAGGTGCAGATAGGTGAACAGCAGTTGACCTTCGCGAAGCATCTTGCGCTCAACCGCTTGCGGCTCTTTTACCTTCACAATCATGTCGGCATTGGCAAAGATCTCTTCGGCGGTGTCGAGGATCATTGCCCCGGCGGTGATGTAATCCTCATCGGTAAAGCCGGCACCCAGACCGGCACCCTTTTGAATAAGGGCCTGATGGCCATGATTGACCGCTTCGCGGGCCGCGTCAGGCGTCATGCCAACCCGGAATTCCTGTGGCTTGATCTCTGTGGGGCAGCCGATTTTCATTATCTATCCTCCGTTTCCTTAGCGTCAGTCTGACGCAGGTCTGGCAACAGATGCTGCTTTTTTGGGCGGAATAAAAACATGACATTCGAAGAATCTTCACCTAAACGGGCGGAACCTAGCAAGGATCTTTGAAGAAATGTCTCTTGATAACACGGATCGTCGGATTCTACAGGTTCTGCAACGGCAGGGGCGGATCTCCAACGCCGAGCTGAGCGAGCGGGTAAACCTGTCGGCCTCCGCCTGCCATCGGCGGGTGCAGCGGCTGGAAAGCGACGCCTATATTAAAAGCTACGTTGCCCTGCTGGATGCTCGCAAGATGGCGGTGCCTACCACGGTTTTTGTCGAGATTACATTACAAAGCCAGGCGGATGAGCTGCTGGATGCATTTGAACGGGCGGTGGCGCGTATTCCGGATGTGCTGGAGTGCCATCTGATGGCCGGAACCGCAGACTACCTGCTTAAGGTTGTTGCCGAAAATACCGATGATTTTGCCCGTATCCATCGCCAGCACCTGACCCGGCTGCCGGGGGTGGCGCAGATGCAGTCAGCTTTGCCCTGCGGACCGTGTTCAAAACCACCGCGCTGCCGGTCTAGGGGCAACGGGCAAGGCTCTGAGGGTCAAGGCTTTGATGACAGTGGGTTTTGCAGATTTCCCTCTGTCGCGCTGGGTGCATCTGTGGTCTGTTGCGGAAAAACTGAGGCAGGAGACGGGCGATGGAGTGGGACTATATCGTGGTGGGCGCTGGCAGCGCTGGCTGTGTTGTCGCCAAGCGGCTGAGCGAAGCAGGCCATAAGGTCCTGCTGCTGGAGGCGGGCGGCAAAGACAATTATCACTGGGTCCATATCCCCATGGGCTATCTCTATTGTATCGACAATCCCCGCACCGACTGGATGTATCGCACCGCTGCCGAGGCAGGGTTGAATGGGCGCAGCCTGCTGTATCCCCGTGGCAAGGTGCTGGGGGGATGTTCGTCGATCAACGGCATGCTTTATCTGCGCGGGCAGGCGGCGGATTATGACGGCTGGCGCCAGCGTGGGCTGGCGGGCTGGGGCTGGGACGATGTGCTGCCCTATTTCAAAAAGTCCGAAGACTATGTGGACGGCGCGTCTGAAATGCATGGCGCTGGCGGCGAATGGCGGGTGGAAAACCAGCGGCTGCACTGGGATGTCCTGGACGACTGGATGCAGGCTGCCGCCAGCTGGGGCCTGCCCAAAGTCACCGATTTCAACACCGGCAACAACGAGGGCGTCGGCTATTTCCGGGTCAATCAGCGCGGCGGCTGGCGGATGAACACCGCCAAGGCCTTTTTGCGCACGGTCACTGGCAGCACCCTGAAGGTTGAGACCAAGGCCCATACCCGTCGCATCCTGATCGAGGACGGCCGCGCGGTTGGCGTGGAATATGACAAGGGCGGCAGCACTCATCAGGTGCGGGCGCGTGCTGAGGTGGTGCTGTCTGCCGGGGCGGTGAATTCGCCGCAGATCCTGCAACTGTCCGGGCTGGGGCCGGGGGAGCTGTTGCAGCGCCACGGCATTGCGGTGCAGCGGGATATGCCAGCGGTGGGCGCCAACCTGCAGGACCATTTGCAACTGCGCTGTGCCTGGCGGCTGGAGCGAGGAAAGACCCTGAACACCCTGGCGAACTCAACACTGGGCAAGGCCAAGATTGGCTTGGAATATGCGCTGAAGCGCTCGGGGCCGATGTCGATGGCGCCGAGTCAGCTGGGGGCGTTTTCGCGCTCGCGTCCTGATCTGGCAACTCCGGATCTGGAATATCACGTGCAGCCCCTGACACTGGAGGCCTTTGGCCAGCCGCTGCATGATTTCCCCGGGCTGACCGCCAGTGTCTGCAACCTGCGGCCTGAAAGCCGGGGCACGGTGCAGATCACGTCGGACGATCCCCATCAGGCGCCTGAGATTGCGCCAAATTACCTGTCCACCGAGGGCGATCGTCAGGTGGCGGTGGCGGCAATCCGACAGGCGCGCCAGATTATGGCGCAGCCGGCCATGCAGGGCTATGGCCCGCAGGAGATGAAGCCCGGGGGGGCTTCGGATGCGGTGGAGGATCTGGTAAAGGCCGCCGGGGAAATTGGCACCACGATTTTTCACCCCACCTGTACCGTGCATATGGGGGCAGAGGACACCGCGCCGCTGGATGCAGAGCTGCGCCTGCGAGGGGTCACAGGGCTGCGGGTGGCGGATGCCAGCGCCATGCCCACCATTCCCAGCGGCAATACCAATGCCCCCAGTATCATGATCGGTGAAAAGGCTGCGGATCTGATCCTTGCGGCTGCGCGCGGTTAGCGCTGCTGATCCTTTGAGCAGAGGGGCGATGCAGTGGTGCCGGGATGTCGCAACCGCAGAAATTGCGGTTGCACCCCAGGGGGAAACGCGGTTCCATTGACCCATGGCAGAGTGCCGTGACGGGTCCCGATTTGACTGACCAGACGCGGCTTTGCTCAACAGTCGCGATCCCGCAGTTTTTTTTGCGCGTGACATCAAAGGATCACACTGGCTTGGTAGTGGGATCGACAAAAGACAACACAATATAAGGAATACGCCTGTGACCAGCGATATCGACTCCGACTCCTATGATTGGCTTGAGGCTGAGCTGCAGGACACTTTGGACGAGGATATCGAAATTGAATTTGCCGAACCGATGTTGTCCATGGAGCTGCGCAAGATCTACCGCGAACAGCACCCGGAGATGTTGGATCGCAAAGTCTATTTCCGCAACCTGCTGCGGCTTCAGGCAGAGCTGATCAAGCTGCAGGATTGGGTGGTGGAGACTGGTGCCAAGGTGCTGGTGATCATGGAAGGGCGCGACAGTGCCGGCAAGGGCGGGGTGATCAAGCGGATCACCCAGCGGCTCAATCCGCGGGTGGCGCGGGTAGTGGCGCTGCCGGCCCCCAGCCGACGGGAGCAAAGCCAGTGGTATTTCCAGCGCTATGTGCCACATCTGCCTGCGGGCGGTGAGATCGTGTTGTTTGACCGCTCCTGGTACAACCGCGCCGGGGTGGAACGGGTGATGGGCTTTGCCGACGACGACCAGGTGGAAACCTTCTTTCGAGATGTGCCGGAATTTGAACGCATGCTGGTGCGTTCAAACACCATCGTGTTGAAATACTGGTTCTCGATCACCGATGAAGAGCAGCAGCTGCGATTCATGATGCGCATTCACGACCCGATGAAACAGTGGAAACTGTCTCCGATGGATCTGGAAAGCCGCATCCGCTGGGAACAGTATACCACCTCCAAAGAAGAGATGTTTGAGCGCACCAACATCCCCGAGGCGCCATGGTATATCGTTGAAGGCAACGACAAAAAGCGCGAACGCCTGAACTGCATCGAGCATCTTTTGAGTAAGATCCCCTATAAAGAGGTGAGCAGCGAAAAAGTGTCTTTGCCGGATCGGGAGTATAATCCTGATTATGAACGCCGGGTGCTGCCGGATGAGCTGTATGTGCCAAAAATCTACTAAGATCTAAGGTCATAAAGGCAAAGGGGGGGGCTCCCGCCAGCTTAGCGACCTTCTGACGAAGGCCCCACACTGTTGGGCCTGGCGCTGTGCCTGAGGGCACAGCGCAGGGGCGCCTAAGGTGAGGTTTCGATATTGGCCAGAAACCGTTGCATGTAGGTGATAAACTGGGCGGTCTCTTCGGGGGTGAATCCTTTTAACAAATCCTGCTGACGTTCCAGCGCGCGGGGCAGGATTTTGCCGTGAAGATCCTGGCCTTTTGGGGTGAGGCTCCAGGACTTGCGCCGCTCATCTCCGCTCTGGGCCTCAGACTGTGCCAGCCCGGTGCTTTCGAGCCGCTGCAAAGACCGGCTGACGGCGGCCTTGTCGATGCCTGTAAGGCGGGCCGCCTGGGCGACAGAGCAGCCAGGGCTGCGGGTCAGCATCACCAGCATACGCCAGTCCATCACGCCGATGCCAAATTCGGCCTGATAGGCGCGGGTGGCTTCCCGGGTCAGCCGGTTGCCGGCAAAGGTCACCAGCACAACAGGGCTGTTGCGCAGGCTCAGCGTTGGCGCCGCTGGATCTTCCGCGCTGCCGGTGGCGGTGACCAGGAACATATCGTCAGGCAGGGATTGTCTCTCACTCATGGCTCCATCTTAGAGCTCACGTGTTGACATGACAACTCACTCACCTTTCAGTGAAGACATGCACAACAAGGGGGCGGTGATGGAGCGGGCTGAACGGTATGATATTGACCTTGATCGGTTTTGGCAGGACCCCTATCCCGACCTTGCCCAGATGCGAAAGCGGGCTGCGGTGGTCTATGTGCCGCAGCTGCAGGCCTATTTGATCACACGCCGCGACGACATTTTTCACCAAGAAAAGAAAGTGGCGGTTTTCTCCTCCGAGCAGCCGGATGGGTTGATGGTCCAGTTGATGGGCGAGAACATGATGCGCAAAGATGGCGACGCGCATATGCAAGAACGCCGGGCGATTTTCCCCACGGTCTCTCCCAAAACGGTGCGTGATCACTGGTTGGCGCAGTTTCAGACCCTGACCCAGGATGTGCTTGCGGAGCTGGTGCCCCAGGGCGGCTGTGACCTGGTGCGTGACTACGCGATGGTTGTCTCGGGTGAGGCGCTGAAGCGGATCACCGGGCTGACCAATTTGACAGCTTTTGAGATGGATCAGGTCAGTCAGCATATGATTGATGGCTGTGCCAATTATGCAGGCGATGCCGATATTGAACGCCGCTGCCACGCAGCAACCGACAGGATTGATGCCTGCATCAGCGCCAGGCTGGCGCAACCTTTGGATCCCGAAGATCGCTCTCTTTTGGCGGTGCAGCAACGGGCAGGGCTCAAGGATGCGGCGATACGGGCCAATATCAAGCTTGCCATCTCTGGCGGCCAGAATGAACCACGCGATGCCATTGCCGGCACGGTCTGGGCCCTGTTGCGCCACCGCGACCAGCTGCAACAGGTTCTGTCGGGGCAGATTTCCTGGATGCAGGCCTTTGAGGAATACGCGCGATGGATTTCTCCCATTGGGATGTCGCCGCGCCGGGTGGCACAAGAATACCAACTGCAGGGGGCGACCCTGCTGCCAGAGGATCGGGTGTTTTTGATGTATGGCTCGGGCAATCGGGATGAACGCATCTTTGAACGGCCCGATGCCTTTGATTTGCATCGCGATTGCGCTGCCGCGATTTCTTTTGGGGCCGGGCCGCATTTCTGCGCCGGGGCCTGGCTGTCCAAGGCGCTCATCAGCCAAGTGGCGCTGCCGATGCTGTTCGAGGCGACGCAGGATCTGCGCCTTACAGGAGATACCCAGTTCGGCGGCTGGGCCTTTCGAGGACCAATCTCAGTTCCGGTTACCTGGTCCGTCCCGCCAAACTGAGCGCCCAGCCGGTGAGCGGATCCGGGCAAGGGGTGAGGTCCGCAATTTGAAACCCGGCAGTCGCGGGGAGCAATACGGGCAAGGCTCGGGGAAAGAAGGAAAAGGTCCCGAGGTGACATATGCCTTGAGCGCAGGGGGGCAAGGCGCGCCTAATAACTAGGGGGTGCGCTATGTCACCTCGGGTAGAGCCGGGTGTTCCAAATCCGGCTGCAAGCACATGGGCGGGGAAACCCAGAGGTGTCGCCCAATGCATCCAGTATAGAACCTGTGTGAAAAAAATACACGCTTAAGTTTAGCTGTAGGGGGTTTTTTGCCTACAGGCTGAAAAGACAGGCCGTCACGACTTTGCTCAGCAAGCAAAGCGGGTGCGTCCATGGTGCTAAGCGGCCTGCGCGGAAGGGCGGTAGACGGGATAGCTGGCGGTCTGGATAAGGGGTGCTAGAAATGACAAACCCCCGAGCCATGGCGCGGGGGTCATCAACTTTGTGTCCAGAAAAGAACTGGAAGCCAAAAAGGCCGATAGAAGGAGCTTAGAGCATACCTTCGCGCTGTGCTTTCTTACGCGCCAGTTTACGGGCACGGCGGATCGCTTCAGCTTTCTCGCGCGCTTTTTTCTCGGACGGCTTTTCGAAATGTTGCTTGAGCTTCATTTCGCGGAAGACGCCTTCACGCTGCAGCTTTTTCTTCAGAGCGCGGAGCGCCTGATCGACATTGTTGTCACGAACACTAACCTGCATGTGGTTTTCACCACCTTTCTAGATAGAGTTGCAAGGATTTGCAGGAAGTGGCCATATAGCAAAGCTCCTGTATGTTGTCTAGTACTGTGATATCAGGGCGCGACTCCCCAGATACCGGGGGCCTCATCACTTTCATTTCGGGAGATCCCCCATGAGCAGCCAGGAAAATCAGACAGACCAGCCGAGCGATCTGATGAGCCAATTGCTGGATGCAGCGCTGCTGCATGTGGTGTTTGATGGCTGGTCCGAGGCAACATTTGAGGCGGCGATTGCCGACACCGGCACCAATCCGGTGCTGGCGCGGGCGATCTGCCCCCGTGGCGCGGTGGATCTGGCCCTGGCCTATCACCGGCGCGGTGATCAGATGATGTTGGCGCGTCTGGCGCAGAGCGACCTGTCGGCGCTGCGGTTCCGTGACCGAATCGCTGCCATGGTGCGCTATCGGCTAGAGGTGGCCGACGATAAAGAAGCGGTGCGCCGGGGGGTGACGCTGTTTGCTTTGCCGCAACATGCCGCAGCGGGGGCCAAGGCCGTTTGGGGCACTTGTGATGCGATCTGGACAGCGCTGGGCGACGCCTCGGATGATCTGAACTGGTACAGCAAGCGCACCATTCTGTCGGGGGTCTATTCCTCGACGCTGCTGTACTGGCTGGGGGACGATAGCCCTGACCATCAGGCGACCTGGGAGTTTCTGGACCGGCGCATCGACAACGTGATGCAGTTTGAAAAGGTAAAGGCAGGCCTGCGCAAAAATCCTTTGCTCAAGCCGCTGCTGGCGGGGCCTGAATGGCTGTCCTCCCAGATCAAACCGCCTGCGGCGCAGGATGATCTGCCGGGGCGCCAGGACTAGGGCCAGGGGCCTGGAGGCGGGGTAGGTTTAGGCCTGAATTCAGCGCCATCGGTTTGTGACGCAGGATCCGGCTGGGCTTTGCCCGGCAAAGCGATCAGGGTAGCGTGCAAATCAAGATAGCGGCCGGAGCTGACCACCGGACCACAGCAATAAGGAAATCCAGATATGAGCGACACAATGCGTGCCATTGAAATCTCCAGCCCCGGCGGGCCAGAGGTGTTGACCCTTTGCCAACGGCCAATGCCGCAGCCAGCGCATGGTCAGGTGGTGCTGAAAGTGGCCTACGCAGGGGTCAACCGTCCGGATGCGCTGCAACGGGCCGGGGCCTATAACCCGCCTCCCGGTGCCAGCGATCTGCCAGGGCTGGAGGCTTCAGGCGAAGTTGTCGCCCTGGGTGCTGGGGTCACCGGATTGGAAATTGGCGACCGGGTCTGTGCCCTGTTGCCCGGCGGCGGTTATGCCGAATATGTGGCAACCCCGGCGGCGCATTGCCTGCCCATCCCGGGTGGTATGAGCCTGAAACAGGCGGCCTGCCTGCCAGAGACCTGTTTCACCGTCTGGTCCAATGTCTTCACCCGTGGCGGACTAAAAGCGGGCGAGCGGTTTTTGGTGCACGGTGGATCATCGGGCATTGGCACCACGGCGATCCAGCTGGCCACTGCGCTGGGCGCGCGGGTTTTTACCACCGCCGGGTCGGATGAAAAATGCCAGGCCTGTCTGGATCTTGGCGCCGAGCGGGCGATCAACTACAAAACCGAGGATTTTGTCGAGGTGCTGCGCGCGACGGGCGGTGCTGATCTGATCCTCGATATGGTGGGCGGCGACTACATTCCCCGCAATATCAAGACCCTCGCCGATGATGGCCGCATGGTGCATATCGCCTTTCTGTCCGGTCCCAAAGCCGAGCTGAACTTTGCCCAGATCATGGCCCGGCGCCTGACGGTGACAGGATCCACCCTGCGGCCACAAAGCGATCTGGCCAAGGCGCGCATTGCCCAGGATCTGTTCGAGGTGGTCTGGCCGCTGATTGAATCCGGCAAACTGGCACCGGTAATGGACAGCGAATTCCCCCTGGAGGAGGCCGCCGCCGCCCATGCCCGGATGGAAAGCTCAGGCCATATCGGCAAGATCGTGCTGAAGGTCGCTGGAAGCTGAGTTCTGAAACTTTCCCCGCGCAGGCCACCAAGGTTTGGCTGCGCGGGGGAGCTTTTGATCTGTTGGGGGCCGCCTACCTAGCTGTTGGACATGACCCAAAGCGTTCGCAGGAGCAATGGGATCTGTTGGGCGATGGTGGCGAAGGCCAGCCCTCCCATTAGGATCGCAAACAAATTCAGCGCTGATAGGGTCCAAAAGGCCCAGCGAAACTTGTTCCACATACGGGCGGCAATCTGATTGCATGTGAACAGTAGAATCACCGCAAGCCAGTACAGAACTTGGCGCTGGCTGCTGTGCTGCAACGTCGTTGTGAGGATGTAGGAACTGACCCAGGGCAGTGCAACGTTCAGAAGCACGAGCCAGGCAACCGGCTTGTGCCAGGAATCACCGAATAGGCGCAAAAACCGCATCCTTTAGCGAACAGTCCTTGATCACGTCACGCCCGCAGGGCACGGGCTGCAGGTCGCGGGACAGGCACAGGCGGACCTCCTGGATGTGGTGATCACGGCAGGTCACGGTGACGCTGTCGGCATCAAACTGCGGGTTGGCTTGCAAAAACGCCTGTTCCACCAATGTGGCAGGCAGGGTCACGGGGCGCTCCAGCTTGCGAAAGATTTCCGGCCGGTTGACGCTGTCATAGGCCGTGCGTGACAGGTCCAGATAGGCCCGCGCGCTGAGGCCGGAACAGGTGCCGTGTTTTTTCCACTGGTGCCAGGCCAGACCGGGAGTCCCCATGATATCAGCCATTTGTGCAGTATCACTGCGCCGTGGTGGGGCCTCGGCGGTGTTGCAATAGGAGGGCCAGCCGCGATGGAACTGCGGCCAGAGCCCGTGCAGGGTCCAGCCATAATCATGGCGCGGATCACATTGATCGGAGTTTTTGGCATCGCCTTCGATCTCGCACCAGTTGGGCGACCAGCTGAGCGCCAGTACGTAATAGTCAAACTCACCCGCCTTGTCGCCCTCTGCCCAGGCGGCGGGGGCAAATACCCCGGTGAGAGCCAAAATAGCTGCGAACAAGAACCTGTGCATCGCCTCTTTCCTTATGAAAACAGCGCGACTATATAGGATTGAAGTTCCCCGACAATGGAAACCGACCCCAAATCACCGGGGCAGCCTAATTCAGGCGGCGGGAAAGTTGTATGTTGGGACAGGGTGCAGTTTAGGAGATGAGCACATGGCAAAACCATTGATGGCCAAGGCAACCGCTGTGTGGCTGGTGGACAATACAACGATCAGCTTCAAACAGATCGCGGATTTTGTTGGCATGCACGAATTGGAAATTCAGGGCATTGCGGATGGCGATGTGGCCACTGGGGTCAAAGGGTTTGATCCGGTGACCAACAATCAACTGACCCAGGACGAGATCGATAAGGCCGAGGCCAGCCCGCTGTACAAGCTGAAGCTTAAATTCAACGCTGCAGCGGCTGGTGAAGAAAAACGCCGTGGCCCGCGCTACACGCCCCTGTCCAAACGCCAGGACCGGCCCAACTCGATCCTCTGGCTGGTAAAGTTCCACCCGGAACTGTCGGATGCGCAGATTGCCAAACTGGTAGGCACCACCAAGCCGACGATCCAGTCGATCCGCGAGCGCACCCACTGGAACATCTCCAACATGCAGCCGATTGACCCGGTTGCTCTGGGTCTGTGCAAACAGTCCGAACTGGACTCGATTGTACAAAAGGCCGCCGCCAAGAAGGCTGCCGAAGGCGGCGTGATGAACGATGATGAGCGCCGTAAGCTGGTCTCCACCGAGCAGTCTTTGGGGGCGGAGGCCGAACCCAAGATCCCTGCCGGGATTGAAGGTCTCGAAACCTTTACTCTGGGTGGCGGCAATGAGCGCCCCTCGGCTGATCCTATGGTCGATGCGGATAGCTTCTTTAACCTTCCCGATGCGGATGACGAAGACGACGAAGACAATTCGGATGACCCACGCGGTTAATCGTATCTGCTCTGATGCGCAGAGGTTCAAAGGCCATGCCCCCTGGGTGTGGCCTTTTTTGCTGCCCGGTTTGCGTGGCTGGCGCCGGTGGGGAAAGGTCATTGTGACCGAAACAATAATCTCTTTGTTTTTGCGCCTGACCGCCCCTAGTTTCACACTGGATCAGCTACAGGAGAGCGCAAAGTGAACCAATATGCAGGCACGAGCCCCAGCCTGGGGCGCAATCAGCCGCTGTGTGATTTGCGCAGTGATACAGTGACCCGACCGGATGCAGGTATGATGGCGGCAATCGCTGCGGCGGATCTTGGCGATGACGTCTACGGCGAAGACCCGTCCGTCAACCGGTTGGAGGCCCTGCTTGCCGAACGTCTGGGCAAAGAGGCTGGGCTGCTGCTGCCCACCGGCACCCAAAGCAATCTGGTTGCGCTGCTGGCCCATTGTGGGCGCGGCGAAGAAATTCTGGTGGGCGTCGATTACCACGTCAACAAATATGAGGCCGCCGGGGCGTCGGTGCTGGGGGGCATCGCGCTATGCCCTTTGCCGATCCAAGAAGATGGCAGTTTGCACCCGGATGCAATTGCTGCTGCCGTCAAACCCGATGACAGCCATATGGCGATCAGCCGGTTATTGTCGCTGGAAAACACCCATAACGGCCAGGTTGTTTCGTTGGCGCAGACCCAAGCCGCCGCCGATGCGGCGCGCCGGGTGGGGCTGGCGGTTCATCTGGACGGGGCCCGGTTCTTTAACGCAATCGCGGCGCTTGGATGTGCCGAGCAGGATCTGGCCCAGATCCCTGATACCATTTCGATCTGTCTCTCCAAAGGTCTGGGCACACCTGCAGGATCGGTTCTGGTGGGCCCCAAGGATCTGATCAGCAAGGCGCGCCGCTGGCGCAAGATGCTGGGCGGCGGCATGCGGCAGTCCGGGCTGCTGGCGGCGGCGGGGCTATATGCGCTGGACCACAATGTCGCCCGTCTGAGCGAAGACCACGCGCGGGCCGCAGCTCTGGCCGCAACGCTTGGGAACCTGCAATCTGGCGCGGTAACCCAGGCCAGCAACATGGTCTTCTTTACCCCCGGCGACGGGCGCAATATGGATCTTCAGGCGCATCTGGCCGAAAATGGCGTGGTGATTGGCACCGGGGAAACCGGGCCGATCCGTTTGGTGCTGCACCGTGATGTCAGTGACGCAGGGCTGGAACTGGTGACCCAGGCTGTGCAACAGTTTTACGGCTGACACCCCGACAGGTCTCACCGGTCGTCGGCATCGTACTGTTCTGATTTCAGAGCTGTTTACGGGCTTTGAGCGCGGCAATGATTGTACCGTCATCCAGATAATCCAGCTCGCCGCCAATTGGCACGCCCTGTGCCAGGGTGGTGAGCTGGACCCGATCCTCCAGTTGGTCGGCAATGTAATGGGCGGTGGTCTGGCCGTCGATGGTGGCGTTGAGCGCCAAAATGACCTCGCGCACGCCTTCGCTGGCAACCCGGTCCACCAGTCGCGGAATACGCAGGTCTTCGGGACCAATGGCATCCAGCGCCGACAGGGTGCCACCCAACACATGGTAGCGGCCTTTAAAGCTGGCGGCGCGCTCCATCGCCCAAAGATCCGAGACCGTTTCCACCACGCAGATCTCCCCGTTGGCCCGCCGCTCATCGGTGCAGATGCCGCAGATGTCACGGGTGCCGACATTGCCGCAGTTCAGGCATTCGCGCGCGCTGGTCGCCACCTGTCCCAGACTTTCGGCAAGCGGCGTAAGCAACAGCGCCCGTTTGCGGATCAGATGCAGCACCGCCCGACGGGCTGAACGTGGCCCCATGCCCGGGAGTTTTGCCATCAGAGCAATCAAATGCTCGATCTCGCTGATGCTGTCGTCGTTCATGTCTTGGGTCCTTTGCGATTGCTGCATATAGGCGCAAAGCACCCCGGCGCTGCAAGACCCATGGTGCAACCGCGCGGGCTTTGTTTCCGGGTGTGGTCAAGATCAAGACAGATAAGGCGGGCAAGGCGGGAAACCTGCCTCAATAGGGTTCCGAATCAAGGGCAAATGGGCGCAGCCAGACCCGGCGAAGCCCTGAAAAGCCCCAGCAACAGCGGTTTTAGTCAGGTAGTTTCTGCCATTTGCGTAAAAGGTCGAAAAAAACTTTGGCACCAGAGGAGGCGGGCAGGCTGGGCAAAGAACAGGTAAGGCGCCAGAAAACGACCGCAAGTTGGGCAAAAACGCAGATTTTGCCATATTTTTAGCAAGATAGGCGCTGCTCAGGGGCAATCACCATTTTTGATTGCAGAGGCGCTAAACAGCCTTGGACGTATATTCACCCTTGAAAAAAAATCGACCTCCGCGCATATAGGCACTGCTAACGTTTTTCTTTTTCGACCCACTGTCTCCCGTTTACGGCGTTCAGTCTTCGATCCAGACCTACAACGCCGGGCTGCCGCACCAACGCGGGCAGCATTTAATAGGAGATTACGGACATGGCTTCAGGCACCGTAAAATGGTTTAACTCGACCAAAGGCTTCGGCTTCATTGCACCCGATGGTGGCAGCAAAGACGTATTTGTTCACATTTCTGCTGTTGAGCGTTCCGGTCTGACCGGTCTGGCCGACAACCAGAAAGTGACTTTTGACATCGAACCCGGCCGCGACGGTCGTGAGTCCGCTGTGAACCTCGAACTGGCGTAAGCCTTTTTCGAGCCAGAATTTTGAAAACGCGGTCTTCTTTGGAGGCCGCGTTTTTCTTTTGCGCTTGGCCCTGCGGACACAGGGTCAAAGCCGCAGACAGACAAAAGGCGACCCCTGAGGGCCGCCCTTTGAGCTAGGGTCATGTGCTGCGCAGTTAGAAGGGCAGCTTGATATCCTTGGGCAGGCCCATGCTTTCGGTCAGGTTGGTCATTTCTTCCTGTGCCTTCAGCGCCGCCTTGGACTGGGCATCCTTGATCGCGGCCAGGATCAGATCCTCGACAACTTCTTTGTCATCCCCGGAAAAGATCGACGGGTCAATATCGAGCTCTTTCAGCTCACCCTTGGCCGAGGCCGTGGCTTTGACCAGGCCAGCCCCTGCTTCGCCCACCACCATGACATTGTGCAGTTCTTCCTGCATCTCTGCCATTTTGGTCTGCAGTTCCTGTGCTGATTTCATCATCTTGGCCATATCGCCAAGCCCGCCGAGGCCTTTGAGCATCTGTCTTCTCCTAAAAAGTTCTGTTGGGACCTAAATACGAAGCCAGGGCCAGGCGCACAAGGGTAAGCGCGCGATTAAAGGGGTGGTGCTCCTAAGGCCTGCGAGACTGCGGCGCGGTGCGAAACCGGTCGCGATAGGCACCGGGGGTGAGGCCGGTGACGGCTTTGAAGGCGCGCGAAAAGGCTGGCAGATCCGCATAGCCGACGGCCCAGGAAATCTCGGCAACCGTGGCGGTGCTTTGCTCCAGCCGGTTGCGGGCTTTTTCAATGCGCAGGCTTTGCAGGTAGGCCGCAGGAGTATAGCCGGTGGCTCGGTCAAAGTGGCGGCTGAAGCTGCGCAGGCTCATACTGGCAACCTTCGCAAGGTCGGCGCTGGCCAGGGGCGCGGCAAGATTCTGGTCCATGTGGCGCTGGGCCTTCAGAATGCCGCTGTTGCCATGGCTGCGGTTGGGGCGAAAGCTGGAGTAATGCCGCTGCGCCCGCCCGGCCGGATCGACCAGTAGGTGCCGCGACAGCTTTGACACCATACTTGGCCCATACCATAGCCCGGCAAGGTGCAGCCCCAGATCCAGCCAGGCCATGAGCCCGCCGGCGGTGATCACATCGTGATCATCAATCAGGATCTCTTCTGCCTGCAGGTCGACCTGTGGAAACCGTGTCTGAAACTCCTGCTCTAATGCCCAATGAGTGGTGGCGGGACGTCCCTGCAACAGGCCAGCAGCGCCCAGCCAAAAGGCGCCGGCACAGACCGAACAGGCAATCGCCCCGCCGTGGTGCTGGGATTTGGCCCAATGGGCCAGCGGGTCCTGCGGGCTGCCACGCTGTTGTTCCAGCGAAGGTGGGAACACAAAGGCGGTGAAGCTTTGCTTGGGCAGGGTGGCGGTGCTCACCAGGGTGATCTCTGGCCCGGGCACATCCGGGGCCAGGCGCGGCACCAGCGAAAACAGATCCGCCAGCCCCCAAAGCGCGGATTTCTGCACGCCGGGGTAATCAACCAGCGCAAGGGAGATATTTGGCAGTTCCTGCATATCTATTGTCGTACGCGCCAATGTGTTTTGCAGTCAAGTCCGGGCAATCCTGAGACCATGAAATCAAAAGGAGGCTCAAGATGAGCAAGACTGCATTACTGTTGGTGGATATTCAGAACGATTACTTCCCAGCTGGCGACTGGGAGCTGCATGGGATGGAGCAGGCGGCGGAAAATGCCGCGTCTCTGCTTGCCTCGGCCCGTGAGGCTGGTCAGATGGTGGTGCATATCCGCCATGAAAACCCGTCGCCCGAGGCACCGTTCTTTCGCGCGGGCAGCCACGGGGCTGACATCCATAGCGCCGTTACCCCCACCACAGGTGAGCCGGTTTTGACCAAGGCGCGGCCCAATAGTTTTGTCGACACGGGCCTGTTGGATCTATTGCAAGAGGCCCGTGTTGAGGCGTTGACCCTTTGTGGCGCCATGAGCCAGATGTGCATTGATGCGACAGCGCGGGCGGCGCGTGATCTTGGCTTTGACGTTACTGTGGCAGAAGATGCCTGCGCCGCGCGGGCCATGGTGTTTGGTGGTGTCGAGCTGAGCGCCCAGCAGGTCCATGCGGCCTTTATGGCGCCTCTCGCCATGAGCTATGCGCGGGTCGTTTCAACCGCTGAGGTCCTGAAGGCCCGATAGCCGCCTGACGCGCTGCGATCCATCCCTCGGACCGTAACCTGCGCGGGCAGGAGGTTGCCGACGGCAACCTCTTGGCCCTGCTGTCGCAGTTTAACTGCGCTGCGGCGGCGGGGGCGGCCGGAACAGGACAGGCCAGAACAGTGCAGCACAGGGTTAGTCCTCTTCAAAGGGATCCCATTCGTCTTCCACCTCTGGCAGGGCTTCGGCTTCGACTTCGGCGGCCAGTTCCTGTGCGGTGCGGATGCGGGTGATCTTGGCCTTGGGAAAACTCTCCAGCACGGCCTGCACCAGCGGGTGTTCGCTGGCCTTGGCGCGCAGGGCGTTTTCGGCGGCGTTTTCCAGCTCGGTAATGGTATCGCCACCGCCGTCATTTGCCAGCGAGATGATCCAGCGAGCCTGGGTCCAGTTTTGCAGCTGTTGCCCCAGTCTGGCGGCCAGATCCTTGGGGGCGTCCGCCGTTGGCTGGATGGCAATGCGCCCGGGCTGATAGGAAACCAGACGCAGATAGGTTTTTACATATTCCAGCAATAACCCGTCGCGGCGCTGGCGGATCAGATCGACCACATGCTCAAAGCTTGGGTAGCGGGCGAGGGCCTGAAGGGTTTCTGGCGCCAGCGCTGTTGCGGTGCCGTTGCCACCCTGCGCAACCGGCGCGCCGTGAGGCGCGCCACCGGATGCCATGGGCGCTCCGTCAGGAGCGCCGCCGCCCGCCGCAGGCGCACCCATGCCCTGCATGGGGCCAGAACGCCCTGTGCCAGAGCCGCCTGTGCCATAGCCAGTCGTCGCCATTCCACCGCCGGGGCCACCGTTAGGGGGCGGCGGAGGCGTGTCCTGCAATTTGCGGATCAGCTCTTCCGGGCTGGGCAGGTCGGCCACATGTGTGAGGCGGATCACCGCCATTTCAGCCGCCATCATCGCATTTGGTGCAGCGGCGACTTCTTCCAGTGCTTTCAGCAGCATCTGCCACATCCGGGTCAGAACCCGCATCGCCAGGGCCTCTGCCATGTGCTGGCCACGGGCGCGTTCATCCGGGCTGACGGTGGGGTCTTCTGCCGCGTCAGGGGTGATTTTCACCACTGAGACCCAGTGGGTGATCTCGGCCAGATCGCGCAGGACCGCCAGGGGATCAGCGCCTTCGGCATATTGCGCGCCCAGCTCTGTCAGGGCACCGGCGGCATCGCCGCGCAGGATCATGTCCATCAGATCCAGCACCCGCCCCCGATCGGCCAGACCCAGCATGGCGCGCACCTGATCGGCGGTGGTTTCGCCGGCGCCATGGGAAATGGCCTGATCCAGCAGCGAGGTGGCATCGCGCACCGAACCTTCGGCGGCGCGGGTGATCAGGGCCAGGGCATCCTCGTTGATCTCGGCGTTCTCAGCAGTGGCGATCTTGCGCATCAGGGCGATCATCACTTCCGGTTCAATCCGGCGCAGATCATAGCGCTGGCAGCGCGACAGCACGGTCACCGGCACCTTGCGGATCTCGGTGGTGGCAAAGATGAATTTGACGTGGGCGGGCGGCTCTTCCAGGGTTTTCAACAGCGCATTAAAGGCGCTGGTGGAGAGCATATGCACCTCATCAATGATGTAGATCTTATAGCGAGCGGATGCGGCGCGATACTGGACCGAATCGATGATCTCACGAATGTCGCCGACGCCAGTGCGGCTGGCGGCATCCATCTCCATCACATCAACATGACGGCCTTCCATGATGGCGGTGCAATGTTCGCAGACCCCGCAAGGCTCGGTGGTGGGCTGACCGGTGCCATCGGGGCCGATGCAGTTCATCCCCTTGGCGATGATCCGTGCCGTGGTTGTTTTCCCGGTGCCGCGAATACCGGTCATGATAAAGGCCTGGGCGATGCGGTTGGTTTCAAACGCATTTTTCAGCGTCCTGACCATGGCGTCCTGGCCAACGAGATCGGCAAATGTCTCGGGGCGGTATTTCCGCGCCAGGACTTGATACTGAGGCTGGCTGCTGTCGCTTGTGCTGTCGTTCATAGGTCTCTTGCCGGATTCGGAAGGCGGGATCGCGTCCGGGCAAGGTACGCGGGCTGGCGGGCTTCGTCCACCGCTGTTGACCAACTGGGGTTCGGCAGGTCAGAGTTTGGGGGCGGTGCCTGATTTTGTGCCGGGTGCTGGCCCTTGTGGGGGGCGGTTTTGCTGAGTTGTGCGGCCCCTGTTTTCAACCAGCTTTTTAACAGGGGGTGGGCTCGTGCTGCCTGGGTTGTTTGATATGAGTATGCCAATGTCCAAAAACACCGGATTTTGTAGGCGCTGCCTGATACCATCTGCCTGCGCGGCCGGACAGCAGGAAGGGGCGCGGCATGAATGATCACCTTGCTGACCAATCCGTACGATCCCTGACCCTGCATGCCCTGAGTGTCGCGGATGGCATTCTGGCGCTGTGTCCGCTGCCGGGCAGCGGTGGCGACTACAGGGGAGACATGGATCATCTGCATGACTGGCAGCCAGGACTGGTGATCTCGATGACAACCGAAGTCGAACATGTGGGCGCGGGTGCCGCGCCTTTGGGGCAGGATTTTCAGGCCATGGGGTCGCGTTGGATCCACCTGCCCTTGCCGGATTTTTCTGCCCCGACCAAAGCGATGCTGGCGCAATGGCCCGAGGTCAGCACGCTGGCCCTGCAGGCGTTGCGGGGCGGCGGCCGGGTGCTGGTGCATTGCAAGGGCGGCTGCGGGCGCTCCGGCATGGTGGTATTGCGTTTGATGATCGAAGCTGGGGAAGACCCCGACAAGGCGCTGCGCCGACTGCGTGCTGTGCGCGCCTGTGCGGTCGAGACCGAGGAACAGATGACCTGGGCGCTGGCCGCTGCAAAACGCGCCGGGACACGGAAAGCCAGAAACAAATAAGAAGGGCGAGACGCCCTCCTTAATGGCTTCGACGATGCCGGGGCTACAGGGCAGGGTGGACGGTTTGCGCTGTGGTCTGTTGAGGCAGGGGTTTTGGCAGGGCCTCACCCATGGCGCAGGGGGGCTGATGCAGTTTGGTGGTGGAAAATGCCCGGCTGTCTGGTTGGAACAGGGTATCAGCAAACAGATCCAGGGTTGCTGTATCAGCTGCTTCGCTGACGTCACAAAACACCCGAATGCGGTCATGGCTGGCAATGAACCGGGCTGGGCAATGACGGGCGCAGCCATCCAGCAGACTGTCTCCGCAGAGCTCAAATTCGGCGGATGTCACCGGGCGGGCCTTATCCAATGCCCCGGCAAGCGCCGTGAGCATCCGGCTCAGGGCCGGGCAGGGTTTGCCCAGGTGCATACAGATGCTTTGGGAAAAGTGATGTGTTTCTTTGGTCGTTGTCTGGTCCATCGCTGTCATGATGCGCCCTCCGCGCGCTGGCGGGGAAATCAGTGGCGCAGGCATGAGACCGGGCGGGGCGTCGCCCACATTCACCTCATGCACTCGCCCGGACTCCCCGTCCAGTTTCGAGTTACATTGGTGATGGCAGGTCTCCTGACTTGCGGGTCGATACGGTTTCGGTCCTTCCCGGCCGGGATTACATCCCTGTACCAGTGGTTTACCCGAAGCGCTCGCCGCTTACAGTTGCGGGGGCAGTCGCGGAGTTGGCAGGGCTGCAAAAGCCTGGCCGCACCGCGTTCCCTTTTCATTCTGGACGCAAGGTTATGCGTCGCAGAAACCATCTCTTAATCGCTATCGTTGACGGGTATGAGTCGTCAATCAAGAATTGAGAGCTTGGACAGGACGGCTGATATCGGCACACAGAAACCTGCAAGCAGCAGTCCAGCACGCAGAAATCCGCAGGGGCTGGCCTGCTGCTGGTCAGGGGACACTGTCTGGCAGGCTGCAACCGGGATCAGGCGCTGCGGTTTGCCCGGTCTTCGGTCAGGCTGGCAAACTCTGCCACACGTTGCTTGAAACGGGTGTTGATCTTTGAGCGCGCCAGTTTGAGCGATTGCAACAACAGACGCCCGGACAGGGTTTTGGCCTGCAGATTGACCTTCACCGAAAGACGGGTCCGCCGCGGAGAGAGCGCCAGAAGCTCAATCTGGCCCTTGCCTGACAGGCTGGGGCTCTCGCCATCAAACCCAATCAAGGTTGTGGGCTCATAGCTGGAAAGCTTCAGGTGCAATTTACGCGGTTTGCCGCGAAACTCGGTCTGGATATCCCAAGCCATGCCAACCTGAGGGGTCGGATCATCGCTCAGACGCTGTACCTCGATGCCGCGCCGGATTGCCGACCGTTCAAAGCTGGCAAAATCGGAAATTGCTTCAAAGACTTCAGCCAGAGGCGTGTCGACGTCCTCTTTACTCGTTAATTCCATGATATGCCGCCTGACCTGTCGTCAGCCCTTAGAGAGTAGTGTAGGATTTGGTGATAGAATAATCTCCTTAATCCAAGGTGTCCGCAAGCCAGTTTTCCAGAAGAAAATGTGCAATTGCTCCTTTTCGCGCCGGTTTGATGACAGGGTGTTCTCCTGCAAAGACAGTCATCATATCCTGACGACTGACCCAGATTGCATCTTCGATTTCCTTGGGGTCGATGGTGATGTCGCGGCTGGTGGCCCGACCGCTGCAGCCAAACATCAGTGACATGGGAAAGGGCCAGGGCTGACTGGAGAGATAGCCAACCTCAGCCACAGAAACGCCTGTCTCTTCAAATACTTCCCGCCGCACGGCAGCCTCCAGTGTTTCTCCGGGTTCCACAAAGCCAGCCAGCAGCGAATACATGCCCTCTGGCCACCCAGGGGATCGCCCCATCAGGACGTCATCGCCATGGGTGATCAGCATGATGACAACCGGGTCGGTGCGGGGGAAATGCAGCGCTTTGCAGCTGGGGCATTGGCGCTGCCAGCCGGCCTGCGTGACCAGGCTTTGACCGCCGCAGCGGGCACAGAACTGGTGTGACTGATGCCAGGACAGCAGGGCCTTGGCCGTGGCAGCCAGCTCTGCCTCCAGCGGAGACAGGCGCGCCATGATGCGGCGCAGCTCGGCAAGGACATAGCCTGCGGGCAGGTCCGGGTGCTGTTGTTCGCTGGTATCGGCAAAACTGGCCAGGGCCATTTCATCCAGGGCGTCCGGCTGCCAAGTGCCAAGGTCGCAGGCAAACCGTTCTGCCCCGTCAGGGCTGGCGCCAAGATAGAGCGCCGCGCTGCGGTATTCCATGGCCACGGGGTGGCTGGAGGCAATCCAGGCCAGACCATCTGGCCCGCGATCCGGGTCAGAGCGCTGGCTGAGAACCTTGCCGCGCCAAGTCATCAGAACCTGCGTTTCCGGGGCGGCCCAGGCGGTCTCCAGTGCGGAGGGATCTTCTCGCAGCTGCGCTTTGCGATCCAAACCGCCGCCACCGCCAAAGGTTACCTGTTCTGCTCGTTTCATCCACCGCTCCCCGCATTGACTGTGATGCCAGAGACACGGGGGCCTATCCCGCGATCTGGCGCATTTCTCCAAAGTGATGACGCCTTGGCGCACGAAATACCAGAGTATCTCTGATTTATTGCGCCTCAGGGGCTGTCGGAGTGTTGTCTTGACTTTGGTTGCGCTGGGGCTAGCTCCCCTGCAACTTGGTTAATTTTTCTTAAAGATGATGTGTTTGAAGGCTTTGCAAATTTGTGAAACGCTGTTTCAAATGGGTGGCGGTTCTCAGAAGGGGGGCTGGTGAAGCAAGAGATTGGACCAAGCAGTGACAGCTGTGATATCAGCACAATGACAGATTTGGCCTCTTCCAAATCCGAAGCCTCCGGCGTGTTGCGCATTCTTGCGACAACGGATCTGCACTGTAACCTTCTCAGCCGAGATTACTACGCGGACCGCGAGGACCCGGGCGTTGGCCTGTCGCGCCTGGCCAGTCTCATTTCGGACGCCCGCAACGAGGTCCAGGCTCAGGGGGGTGCGAGCCTCTTGCTGGACAACGGGGACGCTTTGCAGGGCTCGCCGATTGGGGAAACCGCCCTGAAGCTCGACCCAGAAAGCTCCGCCCCCTGCAGCGCTGCCGTGCATCCTTTGATGTCAGCCTTTGCGGCATTGAACTATGATGCCTTGGGGCTGGGCAACCATGATTTCAATTTTGGCCTGCCGGTGCTTGAGGATGTATTGAAAGATGCACCCTGTGCGGTGGTATGCTCCAACATGTCTGCGGTTTCGCCCGGTCGCGCGCTTCCCTTTGTAAAAACAAAGATTATCGAACGGCATCTGGCTGCGCTGCCCGAGGCGCCAGGTCTGCGGATCGGAATTCTGTCGGTGCTGCCTCCGCAGACGATGATTTGGGATGCGGATTTGCTGGAAGGCGAGGTTCAGGTCCAAGACATGGTACGGGCTGCCGCAGCCAGCGCCGCAGAGCTGCGGGCGGCGGGATGTGATCTGGTCGTTGCCTTGGCGCACACCGGGGTTGGCGGGGAGCTCTCTGTTCCGAATATGGAAAACGCCCTGCGTCCGATTGTGGCCACGGCTGGCATTGATGCGGTGATTGGTGGCCATACGCACCTGGTTTTGCCTGACCCTGAACATGCCTTTGCAAAACCCGTGGTGATGCCCGGGGCACATGGCTCCCACCTGGGGCAGATCGACCTGCACCTGCGGTATGGGCCTGACGGCTGGCAGGTGGAGACCTGGCAGGCCAGCGCCCTGCCAATTTCCCGCCGGGATGCCTGGGGCAGGCTGACGCCTCTGGTGGAGGAGGATCCGGCCCTGGTCGAGATCCTGGCAGAGGCGAACGCGCAGACCCAGGCCCGGATGAAAGAACCGGTTGGATATAGTTCCGACGCTCTGCATTCGTATTTTATTTTCTTTGGTCAGGACCATGGTCTGGCCCTGACAGCCTGCGCTCAGATGGCAGCAATGCGCCCTTTGCTGGCCGGATCCCGGGCGGGGGATCTGCCGCTTTTGTCGGCGGTGTCACCGGGCAAATTTGGCGGTCGCTCAGGGCCGGAAAACTACACGGATATTGCGGCGGGGGATCTCTGCATGCGCAATGTTGTGGATTTGCAGGTGTTCCCCAATGCTATCTGGGGCGTGACCGTCACCGGGGATCAGCTGCGGGATTGGCTGGAAATGTCTGCTGGCATGTTCAATCAGGTCACCCCGGAAAGTCGCGACACTGAGCTGATCAACCTGGAGCGCGCTGGGCATAATTTTGATGTGATATTTGGCCTGGAGTACGAAATTGATGTCTCGCAGCCACCGCGATTTTCGTCTTCTGGTCTGGTGATCAACCCGGATTCGCACAGGATCCGAAATCTGCGCTGGAACGGGGCACCGGTTATCGGCACGCAGCAGTTTTCAGTTGCGACAAACAGCTATCGGGCCAGTGGCGGCGGCAACTTCAAAATGGTGCAGGAGGCAGAGAAACTGAACCTGCCCCGGATCAAAATCCGCGATGCGATCTGCGATTACGTATCAGGACGCCTGCCCAAAGATGCCCTGGCACAGGCCGACTACCCCTGGCGGCTCAGTCGGCTTCCAGAGACACGGGTGGACGTCTATACCGGGCCGGTCGCGCGCAATTACCTGGCTGAGTTGCCCGAAGGTCTGGTTGAAGACCGCGGCGTGACGCCAAATGGGTTTCTAAAGCTCCGGCTGAGCCTTTAACCCTGCCCGCTCTGGCCAAGCCTGCTGTTGGGGTTATTTGAAAGCAAGTGAGCTGAGGAGTTGAGCAGCTGCAAACCCGCCAAGGGGCTTATGTTTGCTGCAGGCCATGACCGCATCGCTCTTGTCATCGGGGCAAACTCTGCCTATATCGGGATTCGAGAGGTTGGCGCGGGCAGGCGCCTCGCCAACCTGGTCAGATCCGGAAGGAAGCAGCCACAACGAGCCCCGCTTGGGTCGATGTCCAACCTCTCACCTTATCTCCTGCTAAGTCATTGATCATAAATAAACCCCTTGCAGACAAGGCATTATGCCCGTTTTGTTGTTACAACATTGGTTACAAACGGGGGTTGGTGATGACCGGAAAAATCAAAAATATGGTCAACCGGAAGGGTCGTTATTTTGCCCGACTGGTCGTTCCAAAGGATCTGCGCGGAATTGTTGGGAAAACGGAGTTGCGGACTCCTCTTGGTGGGGATTTTAGGGCGGCCGTCAGACTCCTGCCTGGGGCTGTTGCCCAACTTCAGAATCGGATCGCAGTAGCAGAGCGTCAGGCAAAGCCGCCGCGTGCCCAGGTGCGTTACCCCTTGGCGCCTGATCAGATAGCGCATAGCCATTACGCACAACGCTTGGCCTTTGATGATCAGCTTAGAAACGATCTGCGCTATGCCAGTGTTGGAATTGATGATGTTCTGGTAAGTCGGTTGCGAATGGCGATTGCAGGTCGAGCAGATGATGATGAACTGTCCGCGCTTGTGGGCGCTCAAATCGAACGTTTTCGGCGAACCGGAAATCTTGATGCTGAGGCAGGCAGCCAAGAGTGGCGTGTGATTGCACGTGCACTATGCAGTGCAGAGCTAGAGGCGCTGGCACGGGTCGCAGAGCGTGACGAAGGTGACTACAGTGGTCAGCCTACTGCACCTATCATCAAGGGCGCACAGCCGCCGGATGATCATTCTCAACCGGTGAGCGTGAAACAGCTTTGGAGCGACTATGTATTCAGGCGCCAAAAGCTTGGCTACATGCGTGATGGCGGTCGGAGGCAGGTGCTCGCCGTGGACAGCCTGGTTTCGTTTTTACGCCATGATGACGCCGCCAAAATTTCCAAGAAGAATATGACTGAATGGTTAGACCATACGCTTACTCAAAAGCATCCTACGACAATCAGCAAAGTCTATCTGCCGACGATCCGAAGTCTGTTCAAGTGGGCGGTAGAAAAGCAGCTGATAAAGGAGAATCCAGCTTCTGATATCCGCTTGCCTACCCTCAAGAAAACCCAAACGCGCGAGCGCGGTTATACAGACAGGGAAGCGCTTAAGGTTCTTATGGCAACTCAGAGTTACAGGCCGAAAACGTCGCCCAAGGGCAAACCGCTGGAAGCTCCGAAAACAACTGCAGCAAAAGTGTGGATACCTTGGCTTTGCGCTTTTTCTGGCGCACGAGTGGCTGAAATCGCTCAATTGCGGCGTGAAGATTTCCGAGAAGAAGATGGTGCGCATGTTGTTCGAATTACGCCAGATGCAGGGGTAATCCCCCCATTTTTAATTGGGTCCAGCCGTAGAATTCACGCAGCCGTTTTCAGTTTCATGGCGGGTGTCATGCCGCCGATGCCCATGTTGGGTCGCTCGTTGTTGTAAGTCCAGAGCCATTGTGTTGCCTGGTCCTGTGCCTCCTCGATGGTTTCGAAGATGTATTGCCCCAGCCATTCGCCACGAACGGTGCGGTTGTAGCGCTCGATATAGGCATTCTGTTGGGGCTTACCGGGCTGGATATATTCGAGCCGCACATTGCGTTTCTCAGCCCATTCCATGAGCTTCCCGCTGACGTATTCTGGGCCGTTGTCCACACGAATAGCTTGGGGCTTTCCGCGCCACTCAATGATCTGGTTCAGCGCACGCACGACACGTTCAGCAGGCAGCGAGAAGTCGACCTCAATAGCCAGTCCTTCGCGATTGAAGTCATCCAAGACGTTTAATGCCCTGATCGACCGGCCATCCGCCAGCTGATCCGCCATGAAGTCCATGGACCAAGTTTCATTTGGTCTTTCAGGCACAGCCAGTGGTTCCGGCTTGTCCCGCTTCAAGCGTTTCTTCGGCTTGATACGCAGGTTCAACGCCAGCTCACAGTAGACCCGGTAGACACGTTTATGGTTCCAGCCATAGCCCTGCACGTTGCGCAGATACAAAAAGCACAGGCCGAAGCCCCAGGTCCGCTTGTTAGCCGTCAAGCGTTCAAGCCAATCTGCGATCTCTTCGTTGTCATCGCTCAGCACAGGGCTGTATCTATAGCAGGTCTCGCTGATCTCGAACGCACGGCAGGCCAGAGCTATGCTGACCCCATATTGCGCAACTGCATTCATGGCCATCTCTCGCCGATGAGACGGCCTTAACGCTTTTTTCCAAGCGCTTCTTTCAGCAGGTCGTTTTGCATGCTCATCTCGGCATACATGCGCTTCAGACGACGGTTCTCTTCCGCCATATCCTTCATCTCGGAAATCAAGGACGCGTCCATGCCGCCAAACTTGGCCCGCCATTTGTAAAAACTCGCGCTGCTCATTCCGTGCTCGCGGCAAAGCTCAGAGACCGGCACACCGCCCTCCGCCTGCTTCAACACTGCCATGATTTGCGCGTCGCTAAATCGTCCATTCTTCATCATAAATCTCCTCAGATATCTTGCCGAGAAAATTCTACTTTGGAACACCACTATTTTTAGGGGGGATTACCGTTCGACGCGTCTGTTTCAGGCCCCCCGCCGATGTGTACCCAGGAGCAAAAGAAAGACAAAAGCCGCCCCAACCGATGTGGTGACGATCCCTACGGGCAATTCTTGCGGCGCCAGAAGCAAGCGCGACACGATATCGGAAGCGGTCAGCAGAACCGCGCCGATTATGGCGGCCATGGGCAACAGGCGCCCATGCATCGGCCCGGCAAGCCCACGGGCGATATGGGGCACCATAAGGCCGACAAAGCCGATAACGCCGGCGACGGAAACGAAGGCGGCGGTGGCCAGGGCGCAGATCAGAAACATGCGGGTGCGCAGCGCGCCAACCGGTACGCCAAGGCTGCTCGCGGTAGTGTCCCCCGTCAGGAGCGCGTCCAGCCAGCGGCTGCGCCAAACGGCATAGGTCGCGATGAGCGCCAATCCGGCAGCAACCAGAGGCAGGGTCTCCCAGCGGGCAAGGCCAAGCCCGCCAAGCATCCAGAAAATCACCGAATGGGCCGCGCGGGTATCGCCAGAAAAGATCAAATAATGGGTGATTGCTGCAAACAGAAACGAGACGGCCAGCCCGGCCAGGATAAGCTTCTCCGGAGCGCTGCTTTGCAGAGTTCGCACCAGCAGCAGCACGATACCGGAGGCCACAAGCCCACCGCTAAAGGCGGCGAGGGGCAGGGTCCAAAGCCCCAGAAAATCGCCGGTGACGGTGATGACCAGAACCGCGCCGGCGGCGGCACCAGAGGACAGACCGAACAAAAACGGATCCGCCAGATCGTTGCGGGTTGTGGTTTGAAGCACTACGCCGACCATACCTAATCCGGCACCGATCAGGGCGGCAAACAGCGCCCGCGGCAGGCGCAGGTCAAAAATGATCCGATGTATGGGCTCTGGCTCCAGGCTGCTGAACCCCAATCCCGAAGAGATGGCGGCAAAGACCTGCGCCACCGGCACATCGGTGGACCCATAGAGGACGGAGAGTAAAAGCAGGGCGACCAAAACGGCCGCCCCCAACATCAGCGAAAGGCCAAAACGGCCCATATCAGTTGAGACCCGGATGCATGGCCTTGGCCATTTTCTCGATGGCGGCAATATTTGCCGGTCCAGGGGTCAGCTCTTCGTAGCGCAGCCCTACCCAGCGTTGGTTTTTAACCGCATCCGTATGGGCCATAACCGGGTGCTCCTGCAGGAACTTAAAGGTGTCTTCGGCGCCATTGCCGTTTTGGTAGTCCAGCAGCACCAGAAATTCTGGATTGGCGGCCGCGACCGCTTCCCAAGAGGTGCGCCCCCAGCTGGTGTCCAGATCATGGGTGACGCTGGCGCCCCCTGCAGCCGCAATCATGGCGTCGGGGATGGCAAACCTGCCAGCAGTGAACGGCGCATCTGCCGGGCCGTCCAACAGGAAAACACGAGGTTTGGGCTGTTCTGCGGTTTTGGCTTCAATCTCGGCCAGCTGCTGCTGCCAGCCTGCCACCAGCTCTGCTGCCTTGTCCTCCACCTGCATGACTTTCCCAAGGCGCAGCACATCATTGAACAACAGCTCCATGCTGGCTTCTGGGCGATCCTTGTCCAGATGCACGCAGCTTTCGGTCAGGATCATGGTTTTGATCCCAAAAGGCGCCAGCGTGTCCGGGGTCACATCTCCGCCGGGTTTCATGCCGTAGTACCACCCGGCAAAAAACAGATCCGCAGAGGCCGAAACCAGATTTTCGACGCTTGGATATTTGGGGGCTAGTTCAGGGATGTCGCCGCGAGCCTTGTCGAATTCGGGGCTTGTTTTATACCATCCGCTGATGCCGGTGACGCCGACCATCTTGTCCTGCAGGCCAAGTGCAAACGCCATTTCGGACATGTTGATGTCATGCACAACCAGCCGTTCCGGCATGGTTTCAAAAACCAGCGGCGTGCCGCAATTGTCGACGCTGACGTCATATGCGGCGGCACTACTTGCAGCACTCAGCAGGAGAACAGCAGACCAGAGCGTTTTCATTGTGAATTTTCCTTCGGATTTTGAAAGTCTGTTTTGCGAATATCCAGAGCCGGGATCATCCGGCCCTCATGGGGAAAGCTCAGATAGCTGACCCCAAAGGTCGCCTGGACATTTTCAGGGGTGAGCACCTTGGCGGCGGGACCAAAGGCCACCAGTCGCGTTGATTTCATCAGGGCGGCATGGGTGGCAAACTCCGGGATCATCACCAGATCATGCACCACCATGACAACGGTGATACCCAGCGAGGCAACCAGGGACAGAATGCGGCCTTTGGCATCCGGGTCCAGGTGGTTGGTCGGCTCATCGAGAAACAATAGTTCGGGCTCCTGGGCGAGGGCGCGGGCGATATGGGCCCGTTGGCGCTCCCCTCCTGACAGCTGTGCCATGGGCTTGCGCGCCATCCGCGAAAGCCCTGTAAGATCCAGAATGGCCTCAACGGCTTTGGTGTTTTGATCTGTTGACCGGCGCGCCGCGATTGGCAATTGGCCAAGGGCCACATAATCCTGAAGGCGCAGCCGCCCATCCGGCGAGCTTTGCTGGCTGACAAGGGCAATGCGTCCCGCCCGGTCCTGGGCTTTCATCTGGCGCAGGCTGGCACCACCTATAAAAACTTCTCCGACCGCCAGCGGTTCACATCCTGAAAGCAGGTTCAGCAGGGTCGATTTGCCCGCCCCATTTGGCCCGGCGATGGCGAGGATTGATCCCTGCTGCAACTCAAAGGAAACCCCCGAGACCAGCGCATCCCCGTTCAGGGTAAAATACTCTAGGTCGCGCACGCAGAGAAAAGGTTGGGATAAAGGAGGGGAACCGGTCATGTCTTGACCTCCGGCCTGTAGGCGGGAAGCCGTGCCAGGGTTTTGTCGTACAACCGCTCTGGCCGCTCCGAAGCTGTGCTCCAGCCGGTGTCGCTTGCCAAAAATTGCCGGGCAAAACAGGCGATCGCCTCGATATCTGCCTGCGCATCGATCTCGCCAAACAGATACTGCGTCTTGCCCGGCCCCTGCAGTCCGACTGCGATGGGGCGTTCGCAGCCCGCCATGCAGTCGACAGCCCGCAACGCGAACCGGTTTGACACTCGTTCAGCCAATGCTGCCCGGAGTTCGCGCGCCGCTCCCGGCCCTTTGCAGGTGGCGCAAATCAATATGGAATGATCACTGGTGTTGGTCATGTCCCGCCTCGCTGGTAAACGCACGAAGAGAGCAGGTGCTGGTCCTGGGTCGCCAGTTATTCTGTGCCATCTAAGCCTCCTTCAGGACTCCCCGCCCTGGGTTGAGTGAACAAATGGATGGCAGGTCTCCTGACTTGCGGGTCGAGGCCTTGCCGCGCCTTCCCACCCCAGGGGGCAGTGGCGTGTTGCAGCAGTGCTCTCCGCTCACAGTTGCGGGGGCAGTCACGGATTTGGCGCCTATTGGCTACTCCACACCGTATTCCCTTTTCATTTTTCCGGAGTGACCCCGGTAAAAACCATCTAGGCCATGTATGAGTTCAATCTTGAGACTGTCAATCAAATTGAAAGGCCGCAGCTGAGCTCTGGCGACACTGGTGCGCTCTGCGCCAATACCACCTGGCTGTTGGGCTGCTGGGGCTATGCGCTTGGTCAGGGCTGCACCAGGGGGCAGGGGCGCCGAGATCAGAACAGGGCGATCCAGATGCCTGTAAACATGAGAATGCCGCCAGTATTGACCCATGCGTGCCAGATTGAATAGCGAAACGGCAGGCTCTTGCGGGCGTAGAACCCGATCCCGATTACAAAACTGGTGACGCCAGACAGGATGCACCACAGGCTGGTGTCCGGCACCATGGTCAGATCCGGCAGCGCACACAGTCCCAGCGCGCCCAGCCCAAGATAAGAGGCCGTCGACCAGCGGGACTTGACGTTTTTATTGGTAATCTTGTTCCAGATCGCCAGCGCGGTCAGCCCCCAGCACAGATACAAGAGTGCCCAGGTCCAGGCGGTGCCTGCCTGCACAAAAAAGGGCGTGAAAGTGCCGGTGATGCTGGGATAGATCGCTGCATGGTCGATGCGGCGCAGTAAAACACGGCGGTGATGCCAGGGGCCAAAGTGGTACAGGCTTGACGCGATATTGGAGGCCAGCAGCGAGAGGACATAGACGCCAAGGGCGGCGATCAGTGAAACATCGAGACCGGCGCTGGCCTTGTTAATCAGGGCTGCAGCGGCGGTCAGAATCAGGGTCAGACCAATCGCATGCACCACGATATCGGCGCGGCGATGGGCGGGATTGGCGCTGGGGTAGGTTGTGGCTTGTGGTGTAGCTGTCATGGTGGACTCGCGCAGGGTGTGCCCCAGCGATAAGAAGGATGCGGTGGAGAGTCTAGGGGCGGGACCCAGTGGTCCCTGGGTTCCTATACGTCAGCGCCTGCGCGCCGCTGTACGATCCGCCAGAGTAGCGCAGTCTGGCAAGTGCAGAGAGGCGGGGCCGCTTAAAAGCGGCCATTGTCGGCAGGGTAGACGCCGAGAATTTCCACATTGGTGGTGAAATAAGACAGTTCGTCCATTGCCAGTTGCACGTTTGCATCATCTGGATGGCCGTCGATATCCGCGTAGAACTGCGTCGCGGTGAAGGAGCCATCGACCATATAGCTTTCCAGTTTGGTCATGTTGATGCCATTGGTGGCAAAGCCGCCCATGGCCTTGTAGAGCGCCGCAGGAATGTTGCGGACCTGAAAGACAAAACTGGTGATCATCCCATGGGCGCCGCGACGGGTGGTGTCGGGCTCACGCGACATGATCAGGAAACGGGTGGTATTGTCACCGCGATCTTCGATCTTTTTCTCCAGCACGTCCAACCCGTAGATCTCGCCCGCCAACTCGCTGGCCAGGGCGGCGGTGTGGATATCGCCGGCCGCTGCCACATCGCGGGCGGCGCGGGCATTGTCCGGGCTGACCCGCCCCATGATATTGTTTTTGCGCAAAAATTCCCCGCATTGTGGCAGCAGGACCAGATGCGATTTCGCCTCGCGGATGTCTTCCAGTTTGGCGCCGGGCACGGCCAAGAGATTGATGTGCACCCGCACAAAGGCCTCATCGATGATATGCAGACCGCTGTGGGGCAACAGCCGGTGGCTATCGGCAACCCGCCCGTAGGTGGAATTCTCGACCGGCAGCATCGCCTGGTCCGCCGCGCCTGAGCGCACCGCCTCGATGACGTCTTCGAATGTGCTGCAGGGAAGCACCTCCATATCGTGCCGGGCGTTGCGGCACGCCTCGTGACTATAAGAGCCGAGCTCCCCCTGAATGGCAATTTTTCCGGTCATCAGTGCGACTTTCCTGCAAAACTTCAGCAAACGGGCATTTCGTCGCGTTGTCTATACCTTGCCACTGACGAGTGGAAGCCTTAGACAACGACCCAGACAGCTAAAACGGACACGCGATTCATGTTTGACACGATGACCCTAACCAAAGCGACTGCAGGCGTTTGCGGATCGTTCCTGGTGCTTCTTCTGGGCCACTGGGCCGCGGATGTACTCTATGCGTCAGACGCGCATGGTGAGCAATCTTATGTAATTGAAGTGGCGGATGCGAGCGCCGCCGATGAAGATGTTGTTGAGGTCAGCTTTGAAGAGCTGATGGCCTCAGCGGACGCTGGCAAAGGCGCCAAGGTCTTCAAAAAATGTTCTGCATGCCACAAACTCGAAGAGGGTGTGAACGGCACCGGTCCTTCGCTTTATGGTGTTGTTGGCCGCGCCCAGGCTGGCATGGATGGCTTTGGCTACTCCGGCGCCCTGACCGCACTGGGCGGGACCTGGACAGCAGAAGAGCTGAGCGCCTTCCTTGCAAAGCCTTCGGCCTATGCTTCCGGCACCTCAATGTCGTTCTCTGGTCTGAAGAAAGAAAAAGACCGGGTAAACCTCATTGCCTATCTGGACAGTCTCGACGACTGATCCGGGCCTGGTTTCCTGAACCAGCACACAGATTTCAAAGGGCCGTGGCGGATGCTGCGGCCTTTTGCTTATGCAGCGGGCGCGGAATGCCCTGTTCTCATGGCAGGATCACGCGCTTGCGATCTGATGAGTGCCGGGATCAGGTAATCTCAGCTTGAATGTTACCGCCTGCGGGTTTTAGCTTGAGAGACAGGAAAACACCGGACCAGTTCAAGGCCGGGCAATGGAGGTTGTGACGGATGACATCCCGGATAGCAGGTAATCAGGTGACACGACGCGGCGGCGCCCAAAGCTTTGCACAGGCGCAGGTGCGGGCGCAGGTACAGGTGGCGCCATCAGCCTCTGCAAAATCTGGCCCTGCAAACGCAGTTTACCTGTTGCTTCTGGGGTTGGCACTGGCCTTGTGTCTTGCCCTGCCACAACGGGGCACCGCGCAGGAGGTGATCACAAGCCATGGCTTTGCCGAGTTTGGCGCGTTGAAATACCCCGAAGGCTTTGCCCATTTTGACTATGTGAACCCAGAGGCGCCAAAGGGTGGCGAGCTGTCGATTTCGGCGCTGGGCACCTTTGACAGCATGAACCCCTTTACCCGCAAGGGACGTGCCGGCGCCTTGGCCTCATCACATTTTGAAAGCCTGATGGTGGAATCCTATGATGAACCGGGATCCTATTATGGCTTGATTGCCGAAAGCCTAGAGTATCCCGAAAGCCAGGATTGGGTGATTTTTAACCTGCGCCCCGAGGCGCGGTTCTCGGATGGCACTGCGGTGACGGCGGAAGATGTGGTGTTTTCCCATAACCTTTTGCTGGATCAGGGCCTGCAATCCTACGCCGAAGCGGTGCGCAAACGCATCCCCAAAGCCGAAGCGCTGGCCCCGCATCAGGTGAAATTCTATTTCTCTCCGGATTTTCCCCGCCGGGCCATGATCACCCAGGTCGGGGGCACTCCGGTTTTCTCGAAGGCCTGGTTTGAGGCCGATCCCGAAAACCGTCGCCTGGATGAACCCCGCCTAGATCCGGGCATTGGCTCTGGCCCCTATATTCTGGACAAGGCCGAGATCAACCAGCGCATCACCTACCGCAGAAACCCCGACTATTGGGGCAAGGATTTGAACGTCAACATCGGTCGCCATAACTATGATGCCATCCGGGTTGAGTATTTTGGCGATGCCATTGCCGCCATGGAAGGGTTCAAGGCCGGCGTCTATACGGTGCGGCCTGAAAATAACTCAAAAAGCTGGGCGACCTCCTATGATTTTGACGCGGTTGCGCGTGGCGATGTGATCAAGAACGAGATCCCGGACGGCAATGTGCCCGTGGCCAATGGCTTTGTGATGAACCTGCTGCGGCCCAAGTTCCAGGACATTCGGGTGCGCGAGGCCCTGCAGCTGGCCTTCAACTTTGAATGGACCAACGAGAGCCTGCAATACGGGCTGTTCCGCCATCGCAGCTCTTTCTGGCAGGATAGCGATCTGGAGGCCAAGGGCGTGCCGACGGGGCGCGAACTGGAGGTGCTGACCGCGCTGGACGACCAGATTGATCCGGCGATCCTGACCTCTGTGCCGGTGATGGCCCATGCCTCGAAACCCAAACGTCCCAATGATCGTCGCAACCTGCGCCGCGCCATGAAGCTGCTGGATGAGGCCGGCTGGGAAGTGAACAGCGAGGGCATGCGCCAGAACGCGGCGGGCGAGGTTCTGAAGATCGAATTCCTGCTTGATAGCCCGACTTTGGAACGTATCGTCGGCCCCTATGTGTCAAACCTGCAGGCAATGGGCATCGACGCGGTGCTCAATCGGGTGGATTACGCGCAATACACCAGCCGCCGCCGGGAAAAGGATTTTGACATGGTCTCCTTTGCCTATCCAATGTCACTGGAGCCGTCGACCGGCCTGTATCAGTTCTTTGGGGCCGAGGCGCATAAGTTCTCCGTCTTTAATCCGGCGGGTTTGGCGGATCCGGCAGTGGACGCATTGATTGACAATGTTGTTGACGCCAAAACTCAGGAAGAGCTCTACTCCAATGCCCGTGCGCTGGACCGGGTGCTGCGGGCAAAACGGTTCATGGTGCCAACCTGGTATTTGGACGTCAGCTGGATCGCCCATTGGAAACAATATGCCTACCCTGCAAACCTGCCTCCCTATGACACCGGGTTGCTGGACCTGTGGTGGGTGGATGCCGCGCGCGAGGCTGAATTGAAAGCCTCGGGCGCCTTGCGGTAAGGGCGCGACATGGCAGCCTATATCCTTAGACGTTTACTGCTGGTGATCCCAACCCTGTTTGGCATCATGGTGGTGAACTTTACCCTGGTGCAATTTGTCCCCGGCGGTCCGGTGGAACAGGTGATCGCGCAGCTGCAGGGCGGCGGTGATGTGTTTGAGGGCTTTGCCGGTGGCGGCGGGGACTCTGGTGGATCATCGGTGATCGAAGCCAATGACAGCTACGCAGGCCGTCAGGGCCTGCCGCCGGAACTCATCGAGGAGCTGAAAGAGCAGTTTGGCCTGGACAAGCCACCGCTGGAGCGGTTTGGCCTGATGCTGGTCAACTACATGCGGTTTGACTTTGGTGAGAGCTATTTTCGTAAGATCGACGTGACCGAGCTGGTGTTGGAAAAGATGCCGGTGTCGATTTCTCTGGGACTGTGGTCGACACTGATTGCCTATTTGATTTCGATCCCCCTAGGGATTCGCAAGGCGCTGCGCGATGGCTCGCGTTTTGATACCTGGACCAGTGGCATCATCATCGCCGCCTATGCCATCCCTGGATTTTTGTTTGCGATCATGCTGCTGGTTCTGTTCGCGGGTGGCTCCTACTGGCAGATCTTTCCCCTGCGCGGCCTGACCTCTGACAACTGGGAAAGCCTCAGCCTGTTTGGCAAGATCTACGATTACGCCTGGCACATCGCGCTGCCGGTGATTGCCTCAACCATTGCCTCCTTTGCCACCTTGACGCTTTTGACCAAGAACTCCTTTTTGGATGAGATCAAAAAACAATATGTCATCACCGCACGGGCCAAGGGGCTGTCTGAGAACCGGGTGCTCTATGGCCATGTGTTCCGCAATGCCATGTTGATTGTGATTGCCGGTTTCCCGGCGGTGTTCATCAGCATATTCTTTTCCGGCAGCCTGATCATTGAGACAATTTTCTCGCTGGATGGTCTGGGCCGCCTGGGGTTTGAGGCCGCGGTGGCGAGGGATTACCCGGTGATGTTTGGCACCATGTATATCTTTGGTCTGATGTCCCTGGTGGTCGGGATCATCTCCGATCTGATGTATGTGCTGGTTGATCCCCGCATTGACTTTGAAAAGCGGGAGGGCTGAACCATGGCATTATCCCCGCTTAACCAACGTCGTTGGAACACCTTCCGCCGCAACAAACGCGCCTATTGGTCCCTGTGGATTTTTGCGGTGCTTTTTGGCCTGTCGCTCTTTGCTGAGTTCCTGGCCAATGACAAACCCATCATGGTGAGCTATCGCGGCGAGCTTTATACGCCAATCTTCAAGTTCTATCCCGAAACCAGTTTTGGCGGTGATTTCAAAACTGAGGCAAGCTATCGCGATTCTGAGGTGGAATGCCTGATC
This sequence comes from Pseudophaeobacter sp. TrK17, assembly GCF_042192375.1. NCBI lineage: Bacteria > Pseudomonadati > Pseudomonadota > Alphaproteobacteria > Rhodobacterales > Roseobacteraceae > Pseudophaeobacter > Pseudophaeobacter sp. TrK17. Next base: position 3,486,434 of record NZ_CP071700.1, on the reverse strand, counting down.
CAATCCGGCGGGGTTGAGGACTGCTTTGACGAGCCGGAGGCGGTCATCGAAGAGATCGCGGCCGGCAGCTACGCGGCTGAAGGGTTCTACAAGGGCTGGACGATTTGGCCGCTTATTCCCTATTCCTACAAAACCAATGTGGACCGCCCAGGGGCTGCGCCACTGCCACCCAATGGGCAGAACCTCCTGGGCACAGATGACGCCAAACGTGATGTGCTGGCGCGGGTCATTCATGGCTTTCGGTTGTCGATTGTCTTTACCCTGATGGTGACCGGCGCGGCCACGGTGATTGGTATTCTTGCCGGTGCGGTGCAGGGCTATTTTGGCGGCTGGCTGGACCTGGTGTTTCAGCGGGTGATCGAGGTCTGGGGCTCGGTGAATTCGCTCTATGTCATCATCATCATGTTTGCCATCTTAGGCCGCAGTTTCTGGCTCTTGGTGGGGCTGATGATCCTGTTCAGCTGGACCTCGCTGGTGGGCGTGGTGCGGGCGGAATTCCTGCGGGCGCGCAATCTGGAATATGTCCGCGCGGCCAAGGCCCTGGGAGTGGGCAATATGACCATCATGCTGCGCCACATGCTGCCCAATGCCATGGTGGCGACCCTGACCATGCTGCCTTTTATCATCACCGGCACCATTGGCGGCTTGGCGAGCTTGGATTTTCTCGGCTTTGGCCTGCCGTCCTCAGCGCCCTCATTGGGGGAGCTGACATTGCAGGCAAAACAAAACCTTGAGGCGCCCTGGCTGGCCTTCACCGCCTTTGTTACCTTTGCTCTGATGCTGTCGCTGCTGATTTTTATCTTTGAAGGTATCCGCGACGCCTTTGATCCAAGAAAGACCTTTTCATGAGTGCCGTACTAGAGGTCCGCGATCTGCGTGTGTCGTTCCGTCAGGATGGCAAGATCACCGAAGCCGTTAAAGGCGTCTCGTTTTCGGTTGCACGTGGTGAGACCGTGGCCTTGGTGGGCGAGTCCGGTTCTGGCAAATCCGTCTCGGCACTGTCCACCGTGTCGCTGCTGGGCGACAGCGCCATCGTGGAGGGCTCGGTCACCTATGATGGGGTTGAAATGGTCGGCGCTTCGGAAAAGCACCTGATGCAGGTGCGTGGCAATGACATAAGCTTTATCTTTCAGGAGCCAATGACCTCGCTCAACCCGCTGCACACCATCGAAAAGCAGCTGGCGGAATCGCTGGCGCTGCATCAGGGATTGCAGGGCCAGGCGGCGCGGGGGCGCATTTTGGAACTGATGCAGAAGGTTGGCATTCGCGATGCCGAAAGCCGCCTGAGCGCCTACCCCCATGAGCTGTCTGGTGGTCAGCGCCAGCGGGTGATGATCGCCATGGCCCTGGCCAATAAGCCAGAGGTGCTGATTGCGGATGAACCCACAACGGCGCTGGATGTGACCATCCAGGCGCAGATTCTCGAGCTGCTGGCAGAGCTGAAGAAATCTGAGGGTATGGGGCTGTTGTTCATCACCCATGATCTGAACGTGGTGCGCCGCATCGCTGATCGGGTCTGCGTGATGAAAGGCGGCGAGATTGTCGAGGAAGGTCCGGCAGCGGCGGTTTTTGATAATCCGCAACATGCCTATACGCAAAAACTGCTGGCGGCAGAGCCTTCTGGCATCCCGGAGCCAGTGGCGGCTGACGCGCCGGAGATGATCCGAACCCGGGATTTGAAAGTCTGGTTTCCGATCCAGAAGGGGCTGTTGAAACGCACCGTCGGCCATGTGAAGGCGGTCAATCCGACCTCGATTTCCGTGCGGGCAGGCGAAACTCTGGGCATTGTCGGCGAAAGCGGCTCTGGCAAGACCACCATGGCGCTGGCGATCATGCGGTTGATTGCATCTGAGGGCGAAGTGCGGTTTTGCGGCGACGATCTGCGGCAGTGGTCCACGGGGGAGCTGCGCAGCCTGCGCAAGGATATGCAGATCGTGTTTCAGGATCCCTTTGGCTCGCTCAGCCCGCGGATGACCTGCGCCCAGATCATTGCCGAAGGGCTGGCCATTCACCGGGTCGACCAGCACCGCGCTCCGCGCGAACTGGTGGCGGAGGTGATGGTCGAGGTCGGTCTGGACCCGGCGACGATGGATCGCTACCCGCATGAGTTCTCCGGTGGCCAGCGTCAGCGCATCGCCATTGCCCGGGCCATGGTGCTGCGGCCCAAACTGGTGGTGCTGGATGAGCCGACCTCGGCGCTGGATATGACGGTGCAGGTGCAGATCGTCGAGCTGCTGCGGGATCTGCAAAAGCGCTATGGGCTGGCCTATCTGTTCATCAGCCATGACCTGAATGTGGTGCGGGCGATGTCGCATCAGGTGGTGGTGATGAAACAGGGCGATATCGTGGAGGCCGGCGCCGCCGAGGCGCTGTTTGAACACCCAAAAGAGGCCTACACCCGCGAGCTGCTGGCCGCCGCCCGATAGGCCACAAAGGGGGGGGCTCCCGCCCGCTTAGCCTTTGCCAAAGGCAAAGGCACACCCTTGGGGGTGGCGCCGCTGTCGCGGCGCTGCAGCTCTATCTGGACAGGGGAGGATCTCAGGCCGAGGAGGCCCGCGTGTCTGGCGCTGTGATCGGGAGGCTGTCGGCGCCTGCGGCCTCATAGGTGTCGAAATGGCGTGCAACAATCCGGGTTATGGCACGGGCGCTTTCTGTCACTACAGCGCCATTTGAGGTTTGCACCAGAATACCGGGAAAGGCAGCACAGGCCTGGCCGACCAGGGCGTCAAACCGTGCTTTCTGATCCGGGAAACGTTGCAGGATTTGGTCGCTGGGAATCGAAAACCCGCAGAGTAGCGCCTTGATGATATGCTCGCGCAGCTGATCTTCGCCCTCAAAGGCATGGCCGCGCGCGGCGGCAAAACTCCCGCCTTTGCTCCCGCCCTGGACAGTGGCCATGTATCGCGCGGTACTGGGGGCGTTTTGCGTATACCCTTGGGGGAAGCGCGAAATGGCCGAGGCGCCGAGGCCGATCAGAACCTCTGCCGGATCGTCGCTATAGCCTTGGAACCCCCGTTTGAGGCTCTGAGTCTCGCGGGCAGCACACAGGCTGTCGCCGGGCCGGGCAAAACTGTCGAGACCGATCTGCTGGTAGCCCTGTTGCAGGCAGATGGCCCTGGCGGCGCTGAACAGCTCCAGACGGTCCTCTGGTTTGGGCAGGGTTTCCGACGGGATCATCGTCTGGCGGCGGACCATCGCGGGGAGATGTTTGTAGCCATAAAGCGCCACCCGGTCCGGTGTGAGCGACAGCAATTGGCGGGTGCTGTGACGGATCTGGGCAAGCGTCTGGTGCGGCAGGCCAAAAAGCAGATCGGTGCTCAGATCCTGCACGCCGCCCTGGCGCAGCATGGCAACCACCTGAGCCACCCTGTCAAAGGTCAAGCTGCGGCCAATGGCCTGCTGGGTGGTGTCGTCGAACCCCTGCACTCCAATCGAGGCGCGCGTGAGACCAGCGTCAATCAAGGCCTGGCAACGGACTTGGTCGAACTCATTTGGATCGATCTCAACCGAGAACTCTGCGTCCGCAGCGAGCGGTGCCATATCCAGCAGTGCAGCAGCGAGATCGCGAATCATGTCTGGGGGTAAAATGGTCGGCGTGCCGCCGCCCCAATGGATCCGCGCCAGGGAGACATCCTTGGGCAAATGGGATTTGAGTAGCGAGATTTCCTGTTTCAGCGCCGCAACATAGGCAACGATGGGGGCATCAGATCTGGTCCCCTGGGTGCGGCACATGCAAAACCAGCAGAGGCTGCGGCAAAAGGGGACGTGCACATAAAGGGAGATCTGGCTTCCTGCTGGAATTTGCGCCAACCAGGATTGGAAATGCGCCGCCCCAATGTGCGGCGCAAAATGCGGCACCGTCGGGTAACTGGTATAGCGCGGCACTTTGGCATCGAATAAACCGAGCTTCGCCAATTGTGATTTCTGACACATATCATTATCCTAGCCAGTATTCGCACGAACGAACTTTGACCTGGATCAAACGGGACTGCCCATGAACGCCCCAACCATTTCCCATATCAGCTGCGCTGATTGTCCCATCCGCCACCGTGCTGTTTGCGCGCGCTGCGAGTCCGACGAGCTGGAGGCGTTGGATGCCATCAAATACTATCGCAGCTACGAAGCGGGGCAGCCCATTATCTGGTCCGGCGATGTGATGAACTTTGTCGGGTCTGTGGTTTCGGGTATCGCGACGCTGACGCAGACGATGGAGGATGGCCGCACGCAGATGGTTGGCCTGTTGTTGCCAAGCGATTTTGTCGGTCGCCCGGGGCGCGATGGCGCGGCCTATAATGTGGTTGCGACCACCGATATGGTGATGTGCTGTTTCCGCAAAAAGCCCTTTGAAGAGCTGATGGCGCAAACGCCGCATATTGCCCACCGCCTGCTGGAGATGACCCTGGATGAACTGGATGCCGCCCGCGAGTGGATGTTGGTTCTGGGGCGAAAGACTGCGCGGGAAAAAATTGCCAGCCTGCTGACCATCATTGCCCGGCGCGATGCCTCGCTGACGCCGCGTGGGGCGGTCAATTCCATGACCTTTGATCTGCCACTCACCCGCGAAGCCATGGCGGATTATCTTGGCCTCACACTGGAGACCGTCAGCCGCCAGATGTCGGCGTTGAAACGGGACGGGGTGATTTCGCTGGAGGGTAAGCGCCGGGTATCCGTGCCTGATATGGGGCGGCTGTTCGAAGAAGCGGGCGACGACAGCGACGGCGGATTTATGAGCTAGGGCGCTGATAAGCCGTGGAACTATAGAAATTTTACCGCGGTTCATGTCAGTAGTTGAGAGGGTTTAGGCTGGGTGTGGCAGGGTTTTTCCTGCCTGTGTCAGCCATCTGAACACCTGATGACTGGCGGAGCCAGCGCTGCGCCCAGGCATGCTCCACAGCCTCAGCGCCCGTGCAAGGGTGGCCTTTTGTCCAAAGGGCGCCACCAGTTGCCCCCTGGCCAGATAGGGGGCCAAAAGCGTCTCATGGCCGATCAAGACCCCAGCTCCGTTGAGCGCCTCTTCCACTGCCAGGGCATAGAGCGAATAGACCGGACCGCGCGGCGCGATATGGTGTGGCTGGGCGGCCTGGGCCAGCCAATGCTCCCAGTCCTCTTCCCAACTGGTGTCATAGAGACAGGGGACCGCCAGCAGATCCAACGGGGATTCCAGCCGCTCTGCCAGGGCAGGGGCGCAGACGGGAAAGATGACATCCTCTGCCAGGACCGTGCCGTTGGTATCAGAAAAAAACAGGCAGAGATCATAGGAGGTCCGCTTGAGGTTTGGCGGCTGCTCCAGTGCGGTGATGGAGATTTCGGTGCCGGGCATTTCTGCGCGCAGGCGCGGCAGCCGCGGCGATAGCCAGAACTGTGCGATGGCTGGCAGGGTTGCGATATGGACCACCCGAGGCGCCGCAGCATCGCGCATCCGTTGCACGGCCTCCCCCAGTTGATCAAAGGCCTGGCCAAAGGCTGGCAGCGATTGGGCACCAAGCGGTGTTAGCACCACTCCTTTGGCGGTGCGTTGAAACAGCGGAGCGCCAAGCTCTGCCTCCAGCGATTTGATCTGGGCGGAGATGGCACCAGGTGTCACGCCCAGCTCAGTGGCCGCTGCTGAAAACCCGCCCAAGCGGGCGGCGGCCTCAAACGCGCGCAGGGCGGTCATGGCAAAGGATTTTGGACGGGGGGGCGAAACGGCCATGGTTAGACTCACTTTTTCTAACCCTATATTTTCAGAAAACTGATTTGCGCGCAAGCTTGGCGCGGGATCAACTGGACCAAAGTTGCGGTCGAAAATCGGCCCTAAGCCAAGCCCTATAGGAGTTCTACCATGCGCCATCTTGCCAGCCGCCCCTGGGTGCCTGTCTCTTGCGAAACCCGGGTGCAGACGATTGCTGCGGCGACTGCTGACATGGCTCCGGCAGCAGCAGCCGATCGGATTGAGGCGCTGATACAGCGCAACAGCGCGATCCACGACGAGGAGTGTTTCAACCTCAACCCGGCGACCAATGTGATGAACCCGGCCGCCGAGGCGGTGCTGGCACGCGGGCTGGGCAGTCGCCCGTCGCTGGGCTATCCGGGCGACAAATACGAAATGGGACTGGAGGCCATCGAGGAAATAGAGGTCATGGCCGCCGAGCTGGCGGCGCAGGTCTTTGGTGCCAAATATGCCGAGATCCGGGTGGCATCTGGCGCGCTGGCCAATCTCTATGGGTTCATGGCGCTGACCAAACCCGGCGATTGTATCATCGCACCGCCTGCTGCGATTGGGGGCCATGTGACCCATCATGCGGATGGCTGCGCCGGGCTCTATGGTTTGATTTCTCACCCGGCGCCGGTCAATGCCGATGGCTATACGGTGGATCTGGAGGCCCTGCGGGTCCTGGCGCTGCGGGAGCGTCCCAAACTGATCACCATCGGTGGCAGTCTCAACCTCTTTGCCCATCCGGTACGTGAGATTCGCGCCATTGCGGATGAGGTCGGGGCCAAGGTGCTGTTTGATGCGGCGCATCAATGCGGCATCATCGCCGGGCAGGCCTGGGCGAATCCGCTGAGCGAGGGGGCGCATGTGATGACCATGAGCACCTACAAGAGCCTCGGCGGTCCGGCGGGGGGATTGATTGTCAGCAATGACGCCGAGATCTCCGAACGCCTGGATGCCATTGCCTTTCCCGGTATGACGGCCAATTTTGACGCGGCAAAATCCGCCTCTTTGGCGCTGAGCCTGCTGGACTGGGTCGACCACGGTCCGGCCTATGCCCAGGCGATGATCACCCTGGCGCAGGCGCTGGCCGATGAACTGGAAGCGCTGGGAATGCCGGTGTTTAAGCCAAAGGGGGCCGCAGGCGGGCAGGCGACAAGCTCGCATCAATTTGCCATCGAGGCGGCGTGGTTTGGCGGTGGTCAGGCAGCCTCAAAAAAACTGCGCCGGGCCGGGTTTTTGGCCTGCGGCATTGGCCTGCCGATTGATCCGGTGGAGGGCGATATGAACGGGCTGCGCATTGGCACTCCTGAGCTGGTGCGCCGGGGCGTCACCCCTGCGGAGGCTGCTGAGTTGGCCAGATTGATCGCCGCCGGGCTGACCAGCAATGATCCCGACAGGGTGGCGCAAGAAACCGCACAGATGCGGGCGCGGTTCCAGGGCCTGCAGTACGTCCGCAACTGAGCCGATACCGGCGCAGCACTGTACAGCGTCTGCCATCGCGCCACATAGAAACCCCCGCCCGGCTGGTCGCAGCTGGGCGGGGGTATAGTTTCAGAACGCGCGTACCAGAGCCAAATTTCCAGCACCAAGCTGGATCAGCCCCAGCCGGATCAGTGGGCTAGGAAGATTGGCACGGTTGCATTTTCCAGCATGTTGCGGGTCGCTCCGCCCAGGATCGCCTCGCGGAAGCGGGAATGCCCATAGGCCCCCATCACGATCATGCCGGCATCTGTATCAGCGGCATGGCGGATCAGGATATCAGAGACCCGCGGCATGGTTTTGCTGAGCACATCAATCTCACATTTGACCCCTTGGCGGGCCAGCATCTGCGCCAGCATACCACCGGGGTCCGAGCGCTCTGGCCCGTGCTGCGGCGGGTCGATCACCACAATGCGCACCAGGTCGGCGCCAATGAGAAGCGGCATGGCCTTGCGAATGGAGGTCATTGCCTCGATGCTTTCGTTCCAGGCAACCAGGACGGTTTTGGGCTGGCCGACGGGCTTGGCATCATCAGGAACAACCAGAACCGGCGTGCGGCCCTCAAAAAGCGCGGCCTCGACCACTGGTTCTGCTTCGACACCTTTGCCTTTGCCATAGGGCTGGCCCAGAACCACCAGATCAGAAAACCGTGCCAGTCGCGCCACGTGACGTCCCATGTCGGCAATTTGCGCAATACCTGCATCGGTTGAAAACTGGACGCCGGCTTTTTTCAGATACTCATCTGCATAAGACTGCAGCGCAGTGGCGTCTTCCTTGGCGCGGGTCATGGTTTCTTGCAGAACCATGGCGTTTGCGCCGGCATAATAATACCCGGTCTGGGTGCGATCAACGCCCAGGCACAGAACATCGGTATGGCCGTCAAAGGATCCGGCCATTGAGGCTGCCTGTGACAAGGGAGTTTCGGCCGTGTCCTGCGAGGTCAGGACCGTGAGAATGGTCTTGTAAGTCATGTTTCACCTCATGTGGTAAAAAGAATTCAGAGCTCTAACAAGAACGCCTGTTAGTGTAGCCGTACTCTGCTTGGTCTGTCACAGTTGTTTGGTATGTGTCTTGATGCAGATCAATGCGCTCGGAGCGCATGTTTTGCATCTAGTTCGAGGAATAAATGGGTTTTTCGCGACGCTAAGAATCGCGGGGGACATGGTGAAGGGACGCAATATGTCTAATTATATCAAGCTGATAGCGCTTGGTTTGGTCACGCTTTTTGCGATGATCGGGACCAATTATGCGCGGGATCTGGCTTACCAGGTGCATGCGATAATCGTCATGCTCGTTGCTGGTGGTCTGTTTCTATACACGCTGCGCCGTACAGGCGAGGCAAAGCCGGCTGCTGGCAGCCTGCAAAATGAGTATTTTGACAGCGTTGTGCGCGCTGGCGTGGTTGCCACAGCCTTTTGGGGTGTTGTGGGGTTTCTCGTCGGGACGTTCATCGCTTTTCAGCTGGCCTTTCCGGCGCTGAACTTTGAGTGGGCCCAGGGTTTTGCCAACTTTGGCCGCCTGCGTCCGCTGCATACCTCGGCGGTGATTTTTGCCTTTGGCGGCAACGCTTTGATTGCGACCTCTTTCTATGTGGTACAGCGCACCAGCGCCGCCCGCCTCTGGGGCGGCAACCTCGCCTGGTTCGTGTTCTGGGGCTATCAGCTGTTTATCGTTCTGGCGGCAACCGGCTACCTGTTTGGCAGCACTCAGTCGAAAGAATACGCAGAGCCCGAATGGCATGTTGACCTGTGGTTGACCATTGTCTGGGTGGCCTATCTGGCGGTCTTCCTCGGCACCGTGATCAAACGCAAAGAGCCGCATATCTATGTCGCCAACTGGTTCTACCTGGCCTTTATCGTTACCGTTGCGATGCTGCACCTGGTCAACAACATGACCATTCCTGTGTCCATCTGGGGATCCAAATCGGTCATCGTCTGGTCCGGTGTGCAGGATGCCATGGTGCAGTGGTGGTATGGCCACAATGCCGTGGGCTTCTTCCTGACGGCGGGCTTCCTCGGCATGATGTACTACTTTGTGCCAAAGCAGGCCGAACGTCCGGTGTTCAGCTATAAACTGTCGATCATCCACTTCTGGGCGCTGATCTTCCTCTATATCTGGGCTGGCCCTCACCACCTGCATTACACCGCTTTGCCGGACTGGGCTTCGACCCTTGGCATGGTGTTCTCGATCGTGCTGTGGATGCCGTCCTGGGGTGGTATGATCAACGGTCTGATGACGCTGTCTGGCGCCTGGGACAAGCTGCGGACCGACCCGGTTATCCGGATGATGGTTATCTCGATCGGCTTTTACGGCATGTCGACCTTTGAAGGTCCGATGATGTCGATCCGCGCGGTGAACTCGCTGAGCCACTACACTGACTGGACCATTGGTCACGTGCACTCCGGTGCGCTGGGTTGGAACGGGATGATCACCTTTGGTGCGCTCTACTTCCTGGTTCCGGTTCTGTGGAAGCGCGAGCGTCTCTATAGCCTCAGCCTGGTGTCCTGGCACTTCTGGCTCGCCACTATCGGCATCATTCTTTATGCCGCGTCGATGTGGGTGACCGGGATCATGGAAGGCCTGATGTGGCGCGAAGTTGACGCCAATGGCTTCTTGGTGAACTCCTTTGCCGATACCGTGGCAGCGAAGTTCCCGATGTATGTGGTACGTGGTCTGGGTGGCGTTATGTTCCTCTCCGGTGCGCTTGTCATGTGCTACAACCTGTGGATGACCGTCCGTAAAGCTCCGGCCAAAGAGTCGAGCCTTACTGTCGCGGTTCCGGCTGAATAAGGAGGGAATGGCAAATGGCAATTCTCGACAAACATAAAATCCTCGAGACCAATGCGACCCTGTTGCTGATCTGCAGTTTCCTGGTTGTGTCTATTGGTGGCTTGGTTCAGATCGCTCCTCTGTTCTGGCTGGAAAACACCATCGAGAAGGTGGAGGGCATGCGCCCTTACACCCCTCTCGAACTGGCGGGCCGTGAAGTCTACATTCGTGAAGGCTGCTACGTCTGTCACAGCCAGATGATCCGCCCGATGCGCGATGAGGTCGAACGCTATGGCCACTACTCGCTGGCGGCAGAATCGATGTACGACCATCCGTTCCAGTGGGGGTCCAAGCGTACCGGGCCTGACCTGGCCCGTGTGGGTGGCCGCTATTCGAACGAATGGCACGTCGACCACCTGCGTGACCCGCAGTCTGTGGTGCCGGAATCGGTTATGCCGAAATATGGCTTCCTTGAGCGCAAGATGATCGATGGCAAGTATATCGGTGACGTCATGGCGGTGAACGCTATGCTTGGCACGCCCTACTCAGAGGAGATGCTGGCAAGTGCCCAGGCTGACTTTAAGGCCCAGGCAGACCCTGACAGCGACTATGACGGGCTGCTGGAACGCTATGGTGAAAGCGTCAGCGTCAGTAACTTTGACGGTCAACCCGGTGTTTCCGAGGCCGACGCGCTGATCTCTTATCTGCAAATGATGGGTACGCTGGTTGATTTCTCGACCTTCACACCCGACGCAAACCGCTAAGGAGAGGAACAGATGGAAATCTATACGCTCCTGCGCGAATTTGCAGACAGCTGGATGTTGTTGTTTCTGTTTGTGTTTTTCATGGCTATTGTTGCTTGGGCCTTTCGGCCCGGCAGCTCTAAGGTCTATGAAGACACAGCCAGCATTCCCTTTCGCCACGTAGACGCCCCCGCCCCGGTTGAGGGCGAGGCGACACCCGCCGCAGACAAGGAGGCGAGGACATGAGCAAACCCGTCAAAAAGTACGACGACGACCCAAACACCACTGGCCACTCTTGGGATGGGATCGAAGAATTCGATAACCCGATGCCCCGTTGGTGGCTCTGGACTCTCTATGCCACCATCGTCTGGGCGATTGGCTATACCATCATGTATCCGGCCTGGCCCATGGTGAACTCTGCCACTGCAGGGATCCTCGGGTGGTCAACACGGGGTGATGTGGCAAATGAGATCGCAGCGGTTGAAGAAGCCAACGCGCCAATGAATGCCAAACTGGAAGCCGCAGAGCTGACAGCAATTGCGGGCGATGCCGAGCTTGGATCTTACGCTGTGTCTTCGGGCTCTGCTGTATTCAAGACCTGGTGTGCCCAGTGCCATGGCTCTGGTGCCGCTGGCGCGAAAGGCTATCCCAACCTGCTGGACGATGACTGGCTCTGGGGCGGTTCCGTCGAGGATATCCATATGACGATCTCCCACGGTATCCGTAACGAGGACAGCGACGATGCGCGCTACTCCGAGATGCCTGCCTTTGGTCGTGACGAGCTGCTGGAAAAAGAAGAGATCGACCAGGTTGTTAACTTTGTCATGTCTTTGTCCGGTGACGCAGAGGATGCCACCAAAGTGGAGGCCGGTGCTGTGGTCTATGAAGACAACTGTGCCGCCTGCCACATGGACGACGGCACTGGTGATCGCAGCCAGGGGGCGCCAAACCTTGCGGATGCAATCTGGCTGTATGGTGGGGACTACGCCGCCATCAGCGAGACTGTTAACAATGCCCGTTACGGTGTGATGCCGGCCTGGAACACCCGCCTCACCGAGGCGCAGATCCGTGCGGTTGCGTCTTATGTGCACCAATTGGGCGGCGGCGAATAAGCCACCCTCTGTTTCGCACCTCAAAACAAAGGGCTGCCCCATCGGGGTGGCCCTTTTTTCGTTCAGGTCATTGGCATTAGTATTGGCACGGGCACAGGCACGGGAACCGGAACCAATCGGATGTCAGATCAGCCCCTATGTCAGCCCAATTTTCTTGACCTGCTGCGGTCATTTCTTTGCCAGTTTGATTAGGGTCAAGGTGTGCCGGGCCAAAGGCTGCTTCAATACCCAAAGACAGAGATAGGCTGGCAGATCCTTTTGCGTTCTTTGGGGGAAGAGGATCTGGGCCAGCACAGAATTCCCGCTGCCTGACGTGCTAGGTCGTGGGGATTGGGCGTCGGATTTTCGATCTGTTCGCGCGTTTCCTGGAAAACCGACGCCCATAAGTCTCTGGCGATTTGTCCCCCAAAATTTACATCTAGCCGCTGCGCTTTGGCGTTTTGGTTACAGGTTTTGCAGATCGACGCAGCGCAGGGGCTGTCGCGCCTGGCGGGCTTTCGTAGCCCGCAGTTTGAACAGGCGCAGCATCTTGGCAAACCAACCTGGGGTGGCGTTTGTATCGGGTTCAGCGGCGGTGACTGTGGCTGGTGGGATGTCACGAACCAGCACACAGGGCTGGCGGGCTGCGGTCATCATGGAGCGGGCGTAGATATTGATCAGCATGTTGAAATCTCCTGTGCTGGTGTTTCTGCCTTTGACTGTCGCTGCAAAGGGCGCAAGATGCGACTCAGGAAAAATTCAATTATGTAAGTCAGGATTACATATGGACTGGCTCTCCCTGCCCCCTCTTGCCGCCTTGCGGGCCTTTTCTGCCTATGCGGAACATGGAAATCTTGCCAAAGCAGGGGGGGCGTTGAATGTCAGCCATGCTGCCATCAGCCAGCAACTGCGCAGCCTGGAGGACTACCTGGGCACGCCGTTGCTGGACCGCAGTGGCCGGGCGCTGGAGCTGACCGAGGACGGCAAGCATCTGGCGCAGGCGGTGCTGTTGGGGTTTGGGGCGATCCAGTCGGCGGTGCAGGATCTGAACGCCCAGGGTGCGGCGCGTCCCTTACATATCAGCTGCACACCGATGTTTGCCGCCAACTGGCTGATGCCGCGTCTGGCAGAGTTTCGCATGCAGCACCCGGAAATTGACCTGGTGATTGATCCGCGCGGCGAAGTTGTCGCGCTGCAGCCCGGCGGCGTCGATATTGCCTTGCGCTACGGAGATGGCAATTGGGCCGGGCTGGAGGTTGAGATCCTGTTGTGTTCGCCTATGGTGGTGGTGGCAAATCCCAGTCTTTTGCAGGATCGTTCCATACAGGCGCCGGAGGATCTTTTGGATCTGCCCTGGCTCGAAGAACTGGGCACCACAGAGGCGGCGCATTGGCTGCGCTCACGTGGGGTGGCAGAGGTTATTCGCGGCGCCAGTCTGAAATTGCCCGGCAACCTTTTGATGCAGGCGGTCCGCGAGGGGCAGGGGGTCGCGGTGAGCGTGCGGGACTTTGTCAGCGAAGATCTGGAGGCCGGGCGTCTGGTCGAGCTGTTCACCGGCAGCGAGGGGCGTGGCTATCACATCGTCACCCGCCCCGGCGTGCAGCGTGTGCAGGCGCGGCGGTTTGTCTCCTGGCTGCGACGACACCGAAAAGCCAAAGATCTAGAACGTGATAGATAAAGATGCTTGTGCAATGCTCTTTTTGATCCACGTCAAAGAGCGAGACGTAGAGATTTGAAAGAACCAAGCTAGAGAGACACAAATTCAGTGGAGTGAGTCCGTGAGTGATTCCGATCCCGCCCCCAGCCTTTACGCCGCCAGGGAACCCGTTTTTCCACGGCGCGTATCGGGCGTATTCCGCAACCTGAAATGGTACATTTTGGCGATCACCTTGGGGATTTACTACATAACTCCCTGGATTCGCTGGGATCGCGGCCCATCGCTGCCGGATCAGGCGGTTCTGCTGGATCTGGCCAATCGACGGTTCTACTTCTTCTGGATCGAAATCTGGCCCCATGAGTTCTACTTTGTTGCCGGCCTCTTGATCATGGCGGGCCTGGGCCTGTTCCTGTTCACCTCTGCTTTGGGGCGGGTCTGGTGCGGCTATGCCTGCCCGCAGACGGTCTGGACCGATCTGTTTATTCTGGTGGAGCGATGGATCGAGGGCGATCGCAACGCCCGTCTGCGCCTGCACCGGCAAAAGAAGATGGACTTCCGCAAAGCCCGCTTGCGGCTGACCAAATGGACCGTGTGGATGTTGATTGGTCTGGCCACCGGTGGTGCCTGGGTGTTCTATTTTGCCGATGCGCCAACGCTGTTGGTGGATCTGGTCACCGGTCAGGCTCACCCCATTGCCTATACCACGATGCTGGTGCTGACTGCGACGACCTTCTTCTTTGGCGGTATTGCCCGCGAACAGATCTGTATCTACGCCTGTCCCTGGCCCCGTATTCAGGCCGCGATGATGGACGAGGACACCCTGGTGGTGGGCTACCGCGACTGGCGTGGTGAGCCGCGCGGCAAACTGAACAAGAACAAGGGCAAGGCCGAGATCGCCGCAGAGCCTCAGGGCGACTGCATCGACTGCATGGCCTGCGTCAATGTCTGCCCTGTGGGGATTGATATCCGCGATGGCCAGCAGCTGGAATGCATCACCTGCGCGCTCTGTATTGATGCCTGCGATGATGTGATGGACAAGATCGGCAAGCCACGTGGTCTGATCGACTATATGGCACTGTCGGATGAGGCCCATGAACGGGCTGGCCAGCCGCCAAAAAACATCTGGAAACACATCCTGCGTCCGCGCACCATCATGTATACTTCGATGTGGGGATTTGTGGGCCTGGCGCTGGTTTTTGCCCTGTTCATCCGTTCTGATATCGATCTGACCGTGGCGCCGGTGCGTAACCCCACCTTTGTCACCCTGTCGGATGGCTCTGTGCGCAACACCTATGATGTGCGTCTGCGCAACAAACATGGGGAGCCGCGCCCGTTCAAACTGTCGCTCAAAGGCGATCCGGCGATGCGGGTGCAGCTTGAGGGCACGCCCTATGCCTCGGTTGAGGTTCCGGCCGATACCGCCTATCTTCAAAGGGTCTATATCGTGACACCCAAAGACGCTGCGGCTTCGGAGGCGGAATCGACGCCGGTTCGTATCTGGGTCGAAGATCTCACCAATGGTGAGCGGGCCTATAAAGACACCACCTTTAACGGAAAAGGAAACTGATCATGGCAAAGGGCACGCGGGAATTTACCGGCCGTCATATGCTGATGGTCCTGTGCGGCGCATTTGGGGTGATCATCAGCGTCAACCTGGCGCTGGCCTATAATGCGGTCAAAACCTTCCCCGGCCTGGAGGTAAAGAACTCCTATGTGGCCAGCCAGGAGTTCGACCTGCGCCGTGATGCGCAGCAGTCGCTTGGCTGGTCGGTCTATGCCTCAGCCCAGGAGAACCAGGTCACGCTGGAGATTTCTGACGCCGAGGGAAACCCTGTTGAGGTGGCAAAGCTGAGCGCGATACTGGGCCGGGCGACCCATGTGAAGGATGATCAGAAGCCAGAGTTCAAATTCAACGGGACCGCCTATGTGGCCCCGGCTGATCTGGGGCCGGGCAACTGGAATATCCGCATGGTGGCACGGGCCAAAAATGGCGTTGAGTTCACCCAGCGGGTGATCCTGCACGTAAGAGGCTAGACCAGATATGACTGCCCAGATGCGCCCTGCCATGGCCGTATGCCCCGGCTGCGTTGCCGCCCCAAGCGAGGCGGTGGACACCGCCCCAACAGAGGCGCGTCTGGCGCTGTCGCTGCCGACAATCCACTGTCAGGCCTGTATTTCCAAGGTCGAGCGCGGGCTGAACGCCCATCCCGGCATTCATTCGGCGCGGGTCAATCTGACCCTGAAACGCGCCCTGATCGAAGCCGACCCTGAGGTGCGCGCAGATGATCTGATCCCGGTGCTCGAAGGTCTGGGATTTGAGGCGCATGAGCTGGATCTGGCGACGCTTGCCGCCACCCAAAGCGACCGGGCCGGGCGGGATCTGCTGATGCGGCTGGCGGTTGCCGGCTTTGCCTCGATGAATGTAATGCTCTTGTCGATCTCGGTCTGGTCCGGGGCATCGGATGCAACCCGCGATATGTTCCACTGGATTTCGGCGGCAATTGCCTTTCCGGCGGTGATCTTTGCTGGCAAGCCCTTCTTTATTAATGCCTGGAGCGCCCTGCGTGTGGGGCGGCTCAACATGGATGTGCCGATTGTTCTGGCACTGGCGCTGGCGCTGATCACCTCCCTGTGGGAGACCAGCCTGTCGGGGGAACATGCCTATTTTGACGCGGCTCTGACGCTGACCTTCTTTTTGCTGGCCGGGCGCTATCTGGACTATCGCACCCGTGCCGTGGCGCGATCTGCCGCCGAGGAGCTCGCCGCGCTTGAAGTGCCCCGCGCCATCCGCATGGAGGAAGGCGACAGGGAGGTCGAGGTTGCGGTCTCGGAGCTTGCCATTGGCGATCTTATCCTGGTGCGCCCCGGGGGGCGGATGCCCGTTGATGGCGTCATCGCCACCGGCCAGTCTGAACTGGACCGCTCGCTGCTTACGGGTGAAACCCTGCCGGTCTTTGCCGAGCCGGGCACCCAGGTCTCTGCGGGGGAGGTCAATCTGACCGGCCCGCTGGTGGTCCGCGCCGAAGCGGTGGGCGAAGATACCTCGCTGCACCGGATGGCGGATCTGGTTGCCATCGCTGAATCTGGTCGCTCGCGCTATACCTCGCTGGCCGATAGTGCCGCCAAGCTCTATGCCCCTGGCGTGCATATCCTCTCGGCCTTGGCCTTTATTGGCTGGTATCTCTACACCTATGATCTGCGCATGGCGCTGAATATTGCCGCTGCGGTGCTGATCATCACCTGCCCCTGTGCGCTGGGTCTTGCGGTGCCCGCAGTGACCACCGCTGCCTCGGGGCGGTTGTTCAAGAAGGGCATGTTGATCAAACACTCCACCGCGCTGGAGCGTCTGGCCGGGGTGGATAGCGTGGTGTTTGACAAGACCGGCACCCTGACGGCGGGCACGCCGCAGCTGGAAAACCTCGACGCCTTTAGCCGCGCCGAGCTGGCAATTGCTCTGGCCCTGGCCGAGGGGTCTTCGCATCCCCTGTCACGGTCCCTGACCGCTGCGGCCCGTGCTGCGGGCATTGCTCCTGCTGAGGTCACAGAGCTGCAGGAACGCCCCGGATTTGGCACCGAAGGCCAGTATCAGGGGCGCACAGTGCGCCTGGGGCGCGCCGCCTGGCTGGGCGCCGATCAGGGCAGCCAAACAGCGGCCTGGCTGGACACCGGCGACGGCACGGCCCCGCGTGGTTTTCTGTTCCACGACGCCCTGCGCCCCGGTGCAGCCGAGGCCGTGGCGCAGCTGCATGCTGCGGGCAAAGAGGTGCTGCTGATCTCTGGCGATACCACCGCTGCGGTGGAGGATCTGGCCCATCGTCTGGGCATCCAGAAATGGCTGGCCGAGGCACTGCCGCAGGACAAAGCCGCACGGGTCCAGGCCCTGTCTGATCAGGGCCGCAAGGTGCTGATGGTGGGCGACGGGCTGAATGACACCGCAGCGCTGACGGCGGCGCATGTCTCAATCTCGCCGGCCTCTGCCTTGGATGCCGCCCGCGTGGCCTCTGACATTGTGCTGCTGGGGCAGGATCTGGAACCCATCGCCGAGGCCTGTGTGGTGGCCAGCAAGGCGACCAAACGCATCCGCGAAAATTTCCGCATTGCCACACTCTACAATGTGATCGCGGTGCCCCTGGCCATTGCGGGTTTTGCCACCCCCTTGATCGCGGCGCTGGCGATGTCTAGTTCTTCCATAACCGTATCCCTAAATGCGCTGCGCCTGAAGTAACCCGCGCCGCGCCCGACAAAAGTGTCCTTGCCATGAGCGTCCTTGCCTATCTCATCCCCATTTCGCTGCTGCTGGGTGGCGGCGCTTTGGCGGCCTTTGTCTACACGGTGCGCTCAAACCAATATGACGACCCCGAGGGCGACTCGCGCCGCATCCTCAGCGAAGAATGGGACGATCACCCCAAACCCTGAGCACTGTTCTGAGACAAAGACACCTGGCGGCAAAACCTCTGGGACGGCCCAAGGGGCCCTATGCTGGGCAAAACTGCGGTCTGTGAGACGGGAAACAACGACGGCTTCCAACCCTAGCACAAGTGTTGGGCCTGGGCGGCTAAACACTTGTACCAGAGCGAAGGTCGTGCGGATCGCTCACTTTAAAGCCGACCCAAACTGCTGCGGCGATGTTGCTTCTCGCTCGAGGGTGGGCCAAGCGCAGAAAGCTCCGTTTGGCAAAGGTCGAGGCGGCGCGGCGCGATTTTCGGCAGATCTGTCCCATACTTGTGATTCACATTAGGCGCACAGGATAACATCCCCCCAACCGGTTTTGTGCCAAAAACGCGCACTCTATGGGTGGCAGGCGCACGGATGTTTTCCTCTCTGACATCAAGCTGTTGCAACCGTCCTGCATTGGGCGTGCGTTCTGAATCCCGCGCCCCTTAAGGACGCCGTGTGCATTTCGAATCCATTGCATCCAATGCCAAAAATCTTACGCTGATCGTTGCAGTACGTGGTCCCATAGTCTGGATTTAGCGCGTTCTGTGGATGAGTTTGATTTTTGAGTGCGTTATTTGGAGGTAGAAAAATTGCTGCTCGACAACAATGAACCGCGTACCCGCCTGAGGGAATTGGTGTTTTTTAGCAAGGTTCCCGTTTTACTGGTTACGCTCATTCTTTCTTTAGGGTGCTTTTCAATGGTGCGTGCCCAAGAGCTGGGAAAAACTGCGCAAGTCGTGACTGAACAATTGAATCTCCGCAGTGGGCCGAGCACATCCAACCCCGTAATCCATAAGATGCATCAGGGGACACTGGTAAAAATCTTGGCACGCCGGGAAGGTTGGGTCAGGCTTTCACTGGCTGACAACCCATCGATCACTGGTTGGGCAAGTGCCCGTTACCTCGAGGCGTCTTCCGCGACATTTTCCGCGGGCGCAAATGACTATTTCGCAGAGTTCATTACACGCTATGGCACCCCGAGGGAGCAGGGCTACCTCCCAGAGCTTGACACCCACTTTGCCTTTTTCTGCGCCAATGGGTTCGGCCTTGCGCTCTTTCGCGAGACGGACGAAGGGGGTGTCGGCTGGACGTCGGACGATTGGTGCGTTCGCGATGTGCTCGCGAAAGACATCGACGGTGACGGTCAGTACGAAATTGTCTATTTTTCCGGCGGAGGAGGCACCGGTTCCTTTGGCATAAAAGAGCGCCATCTCTATTGGCCACCCGGTGTCGCGGAGCCGGCGCGCGGTTACGACTACTTAACCTTGTCGCAAAGTCAGGGAATGGTCCCTGATGAGGACGTCGGAGCCCAATGGGAAGAGCATCGCGAAATGCGGTATGGGCAGAAATGCCGCGATAGCGTCTATACGCCGGATTGGCCTGCCGATGCTCTGTCGCGCCCCGTGGTGATCTGTGAACTCTCTGAGCAAAAAACGATTGAGCTGATAGCCTATGGTGGAGGCGGCAACCTCCACGGCAACGCAAACATCGAGGAGTTTGTCAAAGTAAATGCAGCGCGGGGGTTTGAGCTCGTGGGTGCAGGAACGCCCCATGTCCTAAAAGCGCTGTCCCGAGAGCACCTTGAGCGCGCATCTACAGCTCAAGGCGAGGCTCTGGAGAACTTGTCCTTGCAGAGCCTTGACGCGGTGGACACCGGCGTCAGGCAGGAGCTGAGTAAAGAGCGCCAGGCGATGATCGCGGAGTGGCTGAAGTGATCAGGATCCTGGCCGCCGCTCTTTTCCTCATCCTTTCGAGCCCAGCTTTCTCCGCAGCTGTCGTGGAGGAAGCGATTGATGGCAACGCCCGCCTGGATGGCGATCGGGACACTACTGAGGGGGCTACGCTCAGTTTCGATTGGAAGGCGGAGATCCGACTTGGGCTGCTCATGGGAGAGCCTGTGGTTTCTGTGCGTTTTATTTGGGCGGATCCGATCGGAATAGTGACCCTACCGCAATTGACGCCAAGCGGGCGGTCCTATCGTCCCGTGCATTTGACGCAGCTCCCGGTGGATCTGCGCCAACATCCGCGGCTGCTCGATGTGAAACTTAGAATGACGTTCAGCGACGGGGTAAGCCTGCTTGATCACGTGGCCGATGTGGGAGTGACCGGGCCTCCCGGCCAATGGTCGTTTAACGTGCCGGGAAGTCCGGATTGGGAGCGGCTTTTTCGGGTTCACGGCCAGGATGCTTTTGTTTCAGAAAACACTGCAAAAACAGCGGTCCAAAATGGACTGAGTCTGGTTTCTGTCGAGTTAGAGGACGCGACGATCAGCCTGTATCACTTGCACGAAGACTATGTCCGGCTCTACGGCGCACGCGAGGAGTATCGCGTGCTAGGGACTGCCTACAAGCGTGTGCTTGATGGTCTGCAGCGGAGCTACGGCGTCGATGCGAGCGGAATCTCTGGTGGCTGGACGGACGCCTATTTTGTGGCCGAGAACTCCGGGTCGATCGATAGTTCCAAAGTATGGGAAGAGCGAGTACGCAAGCTTGAACAGGTTTTGATAAAGCTATCCAGTTTGCCCGAAGAGCTTCGCGCTGGGGAAAATCACGGCCCCTATGAACAGGCTGTCGCTGATGCCGATTTGATCCAGAGGGTGGCAGGGCCGGCTGTGCGTGGCTACCGAGCCGAGGGGACAAATCCGGACAGCCAGCCGCAGGGGCGCGAGCCCATGTTCGATGGCGCATACAGGCTGGCCCTACTGCGCGGCGAGCATTGGATTGTTGACAGCGACAGTGGCGATGCGATCCGAATGCTCTCGACGGATTCCGAAGTCCTTGTTGCCGGTCTGATACTGTACCGGGAGTCCTTGTCGAACACACCTTGTCGCGATGGCAACATCGCGCTTGCGCTGCATGATCCCGTTTCGGAAGCCGAAGTATCCCATCTGGACATTTCATGTTTTCTGGAAGGGCGCACCGCTTCGGTCAAAGAGGTGGCGACACCAGACGAGGTTTACCCGCGCATAGTGCTGACGCTTCCTACACGGGAACCACGTAAATTTACCAGGACGGTTACCTGTCGACATTGCGGTCGCAGTTCCACCCGGACCGGGAAACTGACCGAATACTATCACGCCGATGTCACGGTTGGGCCGGATCTCAGCGTTACCATGGGGAAAGAGATCTCGGATGTTCCTGGGCGCATTTGCCCAGCCCTCGTGTTGTGCCGAAACTAGTACCCCCAGGACCATTCGGGCTCTAAGCGGGCACTGTTAAACACTCAAAAGGCCCCTCTTTGGAGGGGCCTTTTGTTTGCGACCTGATACGAGAGGTAAGCCCATGGTCGCTTGGATAAGGGGCCTTAGGACGAGGGGCCTAGCGTGTCGCAGGCAACATTGCGGGCGCTCAAGCGGCGGCAGGCGAGGTCGGCCTGTTCTTTGGTCATGCCGAGGAAATTGGCGTCATAGCCCAGACGTGATTTTGCCACCTTGCGCAGGGTGCCGTTCAGGGTCTCCATTTCGGAGAGGGCAGTGCGCAGCAGGACTTTTTCCGCCTGATAGGCACTGGTGTAGCGCCCGACATTGATGCCCCAATATCTGCCGCCCGAGGTCGAGAGCCGGGTCACCACCACGGGCTGTTCGGGGCTGGGCGCCGCCGCATTGGCCAGTTTGATCGGGCGCGCCATGGGCCGCAGTCCGGTAAAGGGCCGGGTTTGCACTCTGACGGGGGCGGAGGACTGCGCGACGGCGGCGGTTACAGTTGCAGCCCCAGCGGTCTGTTCTGATGTGCTGGGAACCGGTCCGGTAGAGGCTGGCAGTACCTTGGCCTCTGCAATGGCTGCGGTGATGCTGGCCTGCAGAATATCGGGATCAATCCCGGTGCCGGTCTGCGCAGGGGAAGTCTCTGCCTGTGCTGCGGTGGCCTGTGCTGCGACGGCCTGGGTCTCGGCTGTCTGCGCTTCGGTTGTCTCGGCTTGCGTGGCGGTGGCAATCTGCACCGCTTCGGCGATGACGTCCGGGTCGACAATTGGGCCGGGGCGGGCCAGGGGGCGAAGGCTGGTTTTTACCAGGCCGGTGACGCGGACCGTCTTACCGGCGCCGCCGTTGCCTGCAACCTGGGTTGTGGCGCCAATGCCGCGATTGCCAACATATGCGGGGCGTCCCGGCGCCTGAACGCGGGCCCGGGAGGGGGCGCGACGAAAACCGAGATCCAGCAGTTCGGCAACCTTGGCATTGCGCGAGGTGGAGGATTTACCGCCGAAAACGGTTGCGATGATGCGCTCATTGCCCCGTTTGGCCGAGGCCACCAGGTTGGAGCCCGCAGCACGGGTATAGCCGGTCTTGATGCCGTCGGCACCTTTGTAGGAGGCCAGCAGGCGTCGGTTTGTATTGGGAACGGTTTTGACGCCCGCATCAATCGATCTGCGCGCAAACAGGTGATAATACTCGGGGTAGTCATACAGGATATGGCGACCCAGGGTTGTCATGTCGCGGGCGGTGGACAAATGCCCCGCCTCGGTCAGCCCATGGGCGTTTTTGAATGTTGTGCGTGTCATGCCGAGCGCTTTGGCGGTGCGGGTCATGCGGCGGGCAAAGGCGGCTTCGGATCCGGAAATGGCCTCCCCAATGGCGGTGGCGGCATCATTGGCGGATTTTACAGCGGAAGCCCGAATCAGATAGCGAAAGGCAATCCGCTGTCCGGTTTTTAACCCCAGTTTTGAGGGCGGTTCG
Source organism: Pseudophaeobacter sp. TrK17 (assembly GCF_042192375.1). Lineage (NCBI taxonomy): Bacteria > Pseudomonadati > Pseudomonadota > Alphaproteobacteria > Rhodobacterales > Roseobacteraceae > Pseudophaeobacter > Pseudophaeobacter sp. TrK17. The sequence continues at coordinate 3,463,891 of NZ_CP071700.1, read as the reverse complement.
GAAGAGGCGTTTCTGCTGATGAGCACCTTTTGATCCAGCGAGATCTCGCCGTTTCGGACCGCTTCAAAGGCAATATAGAGGGTCATCATCTTGGTCAGAGAGGCGGGATGCAGCCGGGCATCGGCATTGCGGGAATGCAGCACTTCGCCGGTGCGCGCGTCAACAACCACTGCGGCATAGGCCGCCGCCTGCACCTGGGTCGGGGGAATCAGCACCACCCCAAGAGAGAGAAGAACACCCATGATCCACGGCACAGTCCGGGCCAACGCCCGCTGCCCGCGAACCAGGTGGTTAAACCTGATCTGCACGATATCTGCCATTTTTGCCTCTTGCCGCCGGTTTTCCGGCTGACGATTTTGCCTGCTATGCAGAGAGCCTAGCATATTAGATGGCCGGAAGAAACCTTGGCGATAGGCGGGTGAGCAGAGCTGAGAAAGGACTTTTCCTAGATTTAGTTGCCCGGCGGCGGGTTTCGCCTAAATCGGGATTGTCTTAAAGAAGTGTAAACAGAAATGCAGGCTTAAATCCTGTCAGACCCCGGCACGGCAAAGTGCGATTCGCCTTCTGTGCGACCTCTGGGCAACAGGTGCTGAGTTTGTTTGCGCGGGTCAGCGGGATTTTTTCTGTATTGGCGAGGCAGAGATCAGAGATGCCTCAACCTGCGCCGCTGAGCCCCTAGGCTTAGAGTCTGCGGGTGACGTAATGGGGCGTAGAGTAATGCAGCCCAAAGGAGAACTCGCAGGGGCGGGGCAGCATGGCGCTGACCGCCTGTTCCAGGGCGCTGAGCAGAGCGGCTGAAAATGCAGCATCGCGATGTGGTTTCACCAGCAGTGAGACGCTGACGGTGACATGGCTGTGGTGGAATTCATCTGTGGGGTAGGCGCGCCCCTTGCAGGCGCCGGCACCGCCGTCGTGACGCAGGATGATGGTCTCGATCTCAGCCAGAATCGCAGCGCTGTCGAGCTGCAGGTCACTTGAGTATTTGATCTCTGCATGTGGCATCGGCTGTCTGCTCCTATTGGTCTTTTGCTGTGGCGTCTGCTGCGGGCTTACAATGCTGGGCGGTCTTTCTCAATCCGCGACACCAGCTGTGGCAGCTGGCTGAGATCCGCGATGGCGTTATAGCGAGGGCTGGCTTCCGGGGGCTCTGCATGTTCCAGCTCCCAGATCTCGCCGTGGGGTACATAGGTTCCCCAGCCACCTGCGGTGATCGGCGGCACCACATCCGAGCGCATGGAGTTGCCAACCATCATGGCGCGCGCGATGCCGTCGCCGTGGCGGTTGAAAATCTCCTGGTACACCTCAGGGGTCTTTTCCGACACGATTTCAACCGCGTCAAACAAATCGCCCAGACCGGACTGCGCCAGTTTGCGCTCCTGATCCAGCAAATCGCCCTTGGTGATCAGCACCACCCGGTGGTTTGCCGCCAGTTGCGTCACCGCCTCCTGGGCATGGGGCAGCAGGTCAATGGGATAGGAGAGCATCATCTGCCCTGCCACGATCAGCTCTTGGATGACGGCAGCAGGCACCTGTTGATCGGTCACCTCGATTGCGGTTTCGATCATCGACAGGGTAAAGCCTTTGACCCCGTAACCATAGCGCCCAAGGTTGCGTTTCTCCGCTGCTAGCAAGCGTCGCTCCAGCGCCGGGCGGTCCAGATCGGGCGGGGTGTGATCCTGCAGCAGTTCGGCAAAACGGTCCTGGGTGACCCGGAAAAACCGCTCGTTGTGCCAAAGCGTGTCGTCGGCATCAAAGCCTATGGTTGTTAAATTGCCTGTCATGTTGCTGCGTTAATCCCTTTTCCTGCCCCTTTTCCTGAGCCGTCATTACGCTATATAAGCGGGATATAGATTTCCATGCATGACTGGAACACTAAGCTGATGCCGCTGCTGCCTGTGATGATGTCCGAGTTCTCGGATGACGATGATACCGATCTGGGTCTGCTGACCAAGACGCGCCCAAAGACACAGCGCCCACCGCGCTACAAGGTGCTGTTGCTCAATGACGACTACACGCCAATGGAATTTGTCGTGCTGGTGCTGGAGCGGTTCTTTGGCATGACCCATGCGCAGTCCTTTGAAATCATGCTCACCGTGCACAAAAAAGGTGTCGCGGTGGTTGGGGTCTTTACCCATGAAGTCGCCGAGACCAAGGTTGGTCAGGTGATGGATTTTGCCAATCGTCATCAGCATCCGCTGCAATGCACGATGGAAAAAGAAGAATAATATCAACATATAAGAGGCTATGCTATGTCCCTGCGCCTGTCCCTGGCCTTAGAACCGGGTGGCTGTGTCATGCCCCCAGAGGGGCGCATCGCCGTCTTTGCGCCACGTGCTGGCGTGGATCTCACTGCCCTGCCCAAAGACCGGGTGCTGATCCTGCAGCGCCTGCGGCCAGATTTTGAAGCCTATGAGGCGGCTGGTTTTACCTGTCTGCCCGAGGTGGCGGATCTGCCCGCGCCAGAGCGCTTTGCCGCTGCGGTGGTGTTCTTGCCGCGGGCCAAGGCCGAGGCCCGCCAACTGGTGGCCCAGGCGGCGGCTGTGACCACAGGCCCGGTGCTAGTGGATGGGGCCAAAACGGATGGGATCGATTCGGTCCTCAAGGCCTTGCGTAAACTCACCGAAACATCGGCGCCGGTGTCAAAGGCACATGGTAAGATTTTCTGGTTCCAGGGCGGAAACAATGCGCTCAGCGACTGGATCGCGGCTGACGGCATCCCGGTCGACGGTTTTGTCACTGCGCCGGGGGTGTTTTCTGCCGATGGCATTGATCCGGCCTCACAGCTTCTGGCGGAGTGCCTGCCAGAAAAACTGGGTCGCCGGGTGGCTGATCTTGGTGCGGGCTGGGGCTATTTGGCGGCGCAGATCCTGACCCGCGCAGGGGTCGAGCATCTGCATCTGGTTGAGGCCGACCATGTTGCGCTGGGCTGTGCCCGGCAGAATGTTGCGGATGCACGGGCGCAGTTTCACTGGGCCGATGCGCGCAAATGGCAGGCCCCAGAGCAGGTCAACACGGTGGTGATGAACCCGCCCTTTCATGCGGGGCGCAGTGCCGAGCCAGAGCTGGGCCAGGCCTTTATCTCGGCTGCGGCCAATATGCTGGTGGCCTCAGGGCATCTGTGGATGGTGGCCAACCGGCACCTGCCCTACGAGACCCTGCTGGGAGAGCGTTTTGCTGCCGTAAGCGAAGTTGCGGGGAACAACCGGTTCAAGGTCCTGCATGCCCAACGCCCACGGCGCGCCAAAGGCTGATATCTTCCCTCTGACTTCCCGCGCGCGCGGTCCACATTCGCCGTTTCCAAAAGGGGGCGCGGGGGGTAGGCTCGCAGCCAAAATCAAACCACAGGAGTATGCCTCGCATGTCCTTTTCCATCGCTGGCAAGACTGCCATCGTCACCGGTGCTTCGTCAGGTATTGGTCTGGCCATTGGCCGTCAGTTTGTGGCCGCCGGAGCCAATGTCATGTTTGCGGATACCAACGAGGCGGCACTGCTGCGCGAGCTGGGCGAGCAGGCGGACGAGAGCAATATTCGCTACTTTGCCGGCAATTTGCGTGAACGGTTGACCATTGCCAATCTGTTGTCAGCGACAATCGATGCCTTTGATGACATCGACATCCTGGTGAACGGGGCGCGCCAGGTGGTGCAAAGCGATCCCTTGGATCCCAATGACGAATCGCTGGAGATGCTGTTGACCGAGAACCTGCTGCCGACGCTGCGCCTGTCGCAACAGGTGGCGCGCCGAATGATCAAACAGGGCGAGAGCCGCGACGCGGGGGCTCCACTGGGGGCCATCGTCAATCTCTCTTCCATTGCGGCGCGGCGCACCCACCCCGAGCTGATGGCCTATTCTGTCGCCTCGGCGGCGCTGGACCAGCTGACGCGGTCGCTGTCGGTCTCCCTGTCGCCACATCGTATCCGGGTGAACTCCATTGCCTTTGGATCGGTGATGAGCGCCTCAATGCGCTCCACGCTCAAGGACAACCGCAGCTACCGTCAGGACATCGAAGAACACACGCCTCTGGGCCGGATTGCTTCCCCGACCGAGCTGACCGAAACGGCGCAGTTTCTGGCCTCTGATGCCGCTGGGTTTATGACCGGCCAGATCTTGACCCTGGATGGGGGCCGCACCCTGCTTGACCCCGTTGCCGCGCCGGTTCACTAACTCAGCCGTTTCCGTATCCGCCCTGACCCGGCCAAGCCCCCAAGCAGAAAGATCCCGTGATGACCGCCGCCCTCCCGACCGAAATGACCGAAGAAAAAGCCCAGGCCGCCGCCTGGTTCCGCCAGCTGCGCGATGAAATCGTTGCCGCCTTTGAGGCGCTGGAAGACCGCCATGACAGCGGGCCTTTTGCGGATCAGGAACCTGGCCGGTTTGAGGTCTCTGAAACCACGCGGGCCTCTGCGGATGGCTCTGACGCCGGGGGCGGCTTGATGAGCGTGATGCGCGGCGGTCGGGTGTTTGAAAAGGTCGGCGTCAATATTTCAGAGGTCTACGGCACTCTGGGCGAGCGGGCGCAGAACGCCATGGCGGCGCGCAAGGGCCTGCCGGGGATGCGTGAAGATCCGCGATTCTGGGCCTCGGGGATTTCCCTGGTGGCGCATATGCGCAACCCCCATGCGCCGGCGGTGCATATGAACACGCGGATGTTCTGGACCCCCCATGCCTGGTGGTTTGGCGGTGGTTCGGATCTGAACCCCTGCATCGAATACGAGGATGACACCGCGCATTTCCACGCCACTCAGAAGACCCATCTCGACCCCCATGGCGCCGATCTGTATCCCCGGCTCAAGAAATGGGCGGATGAGTATTTCTATATCCCCCACCGCAACCGGGCGCGCGGCGTTGGCGGTATCTTTATGGATGATCACAACACAGGTGACTGGGCTGCGGATTTTGCGCTGACCCAGGATATTGGCCGCGCCTTCCTGCCGGCCTATCTGCCGCTGGTGGACAAGCGCCGGGTGCAGGACTTCTCGGAGGCTGACAAGGACGCGCAGCTGGTGCACCGGGGGCTCTATGCGGAATACAATCTGGTTTATGATCGCGGCACCAAGTTTGGTTTGGAAACCGGCCATGATGCCAATGCGGTACTGATGAGCCTGCCCCCCCTGGCCAAATGGGTCTAAGCATGCTGTCTGGCGGCCTGCGATCTCACGCTCATTTCAGATGACTTGCGGCTTTGCCCTAGGAAAACAGCGCTCTTCGATAGAGACTAACAGAACCGGCTGCACAGGCGCCGGTTCTTTTGTGTTTGGGTTTAGGGTTTGAGATGCACAGCAGGATTTTAGGTGTTTTGGCGAGTTTGGTTCTGGCAAGTTGCAGCCCCAAGGCCCCGCCTCCCCCCGAGGTACATGCAGCCCCGACGCAACGCCCGTCAGAGGCACAGCTGGCGCGGCTCAGCACCTATCCGCGCTTTGGCGACAGTGACCCCCATGAATGGAGCGGACGCGGCCCCAACAGCTATGCGATCCACGGGATTGATGTGTCGCGCTATCAGGGAGAAATCGACTGGCCGCAGGTGCGGCGGGCCGGGGTGTCCTTTGCCTATCTCAAGGCCACCGAAGGCGGCGATGTCGCCGATCCAGCCTTTAGCGACAACTGGCGTGGTGCGGCGCGGGCCGGGGTGCCGCGTGGCGCCTATCACTATTTCTATTTCTGCCGCCCCGCAGAACAGCAGGCGCGCTGGTTTATCAAACATGTGCCGCGTGATGCCAATGCCCTGCCGCCGGTGCTGGATATGGAATGGAACCCACACTCGCGCACCTGTACCAAACGCCCCGATGGCCGGGTGGTGCGGGCCGAGGCGCGCAAATTCCTGTCCCTGCTTGAGGCCCATTACGGTCAGCGTCCGGTGGTCTATACTACAGTGGATTTTTATCGCGAAACTGGCATTGGCCGTTTGCATGGCACCGAATTCTGGTTGCGTTCGGTTGCCGGACATCCCCGACAGGTCTACCCCGGCGCCTTTTGGCGGTTGTGGCAATATACCGGCACCGGTGTGGTTCCGGGTATTCAGGGGGATGTGGATCTGAACGTCTTCCACGACAGCCCCGAATCCTGGCTGCGCTGGTCGGGGCAGCTCTAGGCGCGTTTCCAGCCGGCCTCGGCCAGCGCCTGACCATAGCCGGAGGCAATCCGCATATCCGGGCCGATACCCTTGTCCAGCAGCGCCTTGTGCATGGATTTCAGCTGCCAGCATGGCACATGCATCACCATGTGATGTTCCAGATGGTAGTTGACCCAATAGGGCGCCACAAACAGCCGGGCGATGGGGCCTGCCTTGGTGGTGCGCACGTTTTGCAGCGGGTTCTGCGACTGCTCCACCGCGCCGTGTTCGGCGATATTGCGCACCCGCAGCACAAACTGAAACCAGGTGAGATAGGGCAGCAACCAAAAGGCCAGCCCCCACCACCAGTCGCCAATCAGGCTCATCACCACCGCGACGCCAATAAACACCGGCAGGGATTTCCACAGATGCGGCGCCTTAAAGCTCTGGGCAAAATCCGAAGCCGCCGCCTCGATGGCGTCATCGTCGCCCGCCAGGCGAAAGCTCATCAGGATTTGGCCCAGCAGCTGTTTACCGCCCGTCTGGCCGGTCAAATCGCGGGTGAATTTGCGTTTCAGCGAGGCTTTGGAGGTGGGGAATTTGGCGCTGAGCTTCAGATCCGGGTCTTTGTCCGTCTGGGTAAAGCGATGATGGGTCAGGTGGTAATGGCGATAGGCGGCAAGCTCGGCCAGAATCGGCCGCCCGCATAGCCATTCGCCAATGATGTCATTCCATTTGCGGCTCTTGAACAGGGCATTATGCGCCGCCTCATGCATCAGGATGGCCAATCCCAATTGGCGCGAACCGATCACCATGACGGCAAGCACAAAGGTCAGCGGATTGGGCCAGAGCGCAAACAGCGCCAGCGCGCAGGCGATCATCCCCCAGCAATGCAGCACCAGCCACAGGCCCATGGCATCGGACCGTTCGGCCAGGGGACGGATCTCGTCGCTGCTGAGATAGGATTTTCCGGGTGTCATGATGTGCTCCTCCTGATCACAGGATCGCCTGTATCAGGGGAGGCGGTCAAATGGGGCGCCACGTCATACTTTTGCGTATGTCGTGGCGGCACTTTGCAGGAGCTGTGGCTGAGGGGCTAGGGCGCTACTGACGCCAGTCAAAAAATCCGGGACCGGCTGTGGCCAGCAATTTTGCCGCCATGTCACGCCCCATGTCAGCGCCGTCCTCGATTGCACAGGTCTGTGCATCGGCAATCGCTTCGGAGCCATCGGGGCGCAGCACCTCGCCGCGCAGCCGCAGGCTGCCGCCGTCTAACTCAGCCAGGCCGGCAATGGGCGTCTCGCAGGATCCATCCAGGGCAGCCAGAAAGGCGCGCTCTGCCGCCAGCCGCTGGCCAGTGGTGACATCATGGATCGCCTCAAGCATCGCAGCCACACGGCTGTCATCGTCGCGCCGTTCGATGCCAATTGCGCCCTGGGCCACAGCAGGCAGCATGTCAGTGGTCTCGATCGCGGTGGCAGGCACATCCGCCATCGCCAGCCGGTTCAGGCCGGCCATCGCCAGAAAGGTGCATTCGGCGACCCCTGCGTTCAGCTTTTTCAGCCGGGTCTGCACATTGCCGCGAAACTCCACCACCTTCAGGTCCGGGCGACGGTTTATCAATTGGGCACGGCGGCGCAGCGACGAGGTGCCAACAACAGCGCCGGGCTCCAGATCCTGCAGCCGGGAAAAATTGGGCGACACAAAGGCGTCGCGCACATCTTCGCGCGGCAGATAGCAATCCAGCAGCAGTCCCGCAGGCTGGGCCACCGGCATATCCTTCATCGAGTGCACTGCGATATCAATGGCTCCCGACAGCAGATCCTCTTCGATCTCCTTGGTGAACAACCCCTTGCCACCCAGCTCCTTGAGCGGCTTGTCCGCTGCGATCAAAGCCTGGTTGTCACCACTGGTCTTGATCACCGCGATCTCAAAGGCTTCCGGGGCCAGATCAAAAGCCTCCGCCAGACGGCGGCGGGTCTCATAGGCCTGGGCCAGCGCCAGCGGCGATCCACGGGTGCCAATTTTCAGCGGAGAAGCGGGGGAGGGCAGGTTCTGTGTCATGTAAGAACCTTTAGTAGCGGCGATTTGCCGTTGCAAGCACTGCACAGGCTCCCCTTGACAATTTGCCGCTTTGGGTCGACCTCATGGGCGACGTAAACGAGCAGGCGAAATCGAGGGTGACATGGCTGAACAAAAGAAAATTCTGCGCGCATTGGCAGGGGAAACACAGGACGTGCCACCGATCTGGATGATGCGCCAGGCGGGCCGCTACCTGCCGGAATACCGCGCCACCCGCGCCCAGGCCGGGGATTTTCTCAAGCTCTGCTACAATCCCGAACTCGCGGCTGAGGTCACCCTGCAGCCAATCCGCCGCTACGGATTTGACGCCGCGATCCTGTTTGCCGATATCCTGCTGATCCCCCAGGCGCTGGGCGCCGATCTGTGGTTTGTCACCGGCGAAGGCCCGCGCCTGTCGACCATCACCACCGAGGCGGATTTTGCCAAACTGGGCCCGGTGTCGGACATCCACGAAACCCTGAACCCGATTTACGAGACGGTGAAAATTCTGTCGCGGGAATTGCCCAGCGAAACAACGCTTATTGGCTTTGCCGGGGCGCCCTGGACTGTGGCCACCTATATGATCGCCGGGCGCGGCACCCCGGATCAGGGACCGGCCCATGCCCTGAAACAGGAAAACCGTCCCCTGTTTGAGGCGCTGCTGGCCCGCATCACCGAAGCAACCATCGACTACCTGTCAAAACAGATTGAGGCCGGTGCCGAAGTGGTCAAAATCTTTGACAGCTGGGCAGGCTCGCTCAAAGGTGAAGATTTCCGCAAATATGCGCTTCAGCCCTGCCGCGAAATCACCGCAGCGTTGAAGCAGCGCCACCCCGGCATCCCTGTCATCGGCTTTCCACGGGAAGCGGGCGAAAAATACCTAGGCTTTGCCAAGGAAACCGGGATTGACTGCCTGGCACTGGACAACTCGGTTGATCCGCTTTGGGCGGCGCAGAACTTGCAGGTGGATGGCTGCGTGCAGGGCAACCTGGCCTCGCGCCATATGGTGACCGGTGGTCAGGATCTGGTGGATGAAACCCGCGCCATTGTGCAGGCGTTCAAGAACGGTCCCCATATCTTCAACCTGGGCCATGGCATCACCCCGGATGCGGACCCGGACAATGTGCAGCTGATGATCGATACGGTCCGTGGCGGCTGATCCCAGCCCAGAAGGCCTGACCCTGCGCCCGGCGCGTCTGGATGACGCGTCGAGCCTGGCGGCTTTGTCGATCGAAGTCTGGGTCAGCACCTACCTGCGCCATGGGGTGAACAGCCTGTTTGCTGACTACATCTTTTCTGAACTGACACCCGCCCGGTTCCAATCTTTGCTGCAGCAAAAGAGCGAGACATTCATCGTCTCGCAGAATGTCGAGGGTATCGACGGCTTTATCCGCATTTCAGAGGGGCAATCACCACCTGCAGGCCCCGGTTCGGCGGTTGAGATCGCAACCCTTTATGTTCAGCCGCGCCATCATGGCCGGGGGCTGGGACAGGCACTGCTGCAGGCTGGTTTGCAGTGCTGCGCTGATTTAGCGGCTCCGGCGCCCTGGCTCACCACCAATGCGGAAAACACCGCTGCAATCGGCTTTTACCAGCGCATGGGATTTGAAATCACCGGCGAGACCGCCTTTTGCCTCGGCTCCCAAAGCTACCCCAACACATTGCTGACCTATTGCCCCAAGGCCCGGTAACCACTGGCCTTCGTTTTTCATCTTACTTGAAATACCGCGGGGTGAATTGGCCTTTAGGCCAAGAGGGGCAGAGCCCCGTTTAGCGCGCCTGCCTTGCAAACACCCGGGGTTTGGTGCATCAGCGCCACAGATACGATCCCGTATATGATCTGATATGAAGGCAGCCCCATGGACTACGGAAAAACCGGAAACCCCAAAAAGGGCAGCAATGCTCCGCGCCACGCCGAGCATAACGCCAAGGGCAGCCGCAAAAACCCCTATGACAAGACAGCGGACAAATCGGTGCTGCTGGCCCGGATGAAAGCCGCAGCCGAGGCCAAAGCCAAAGGTTGAAGTGCCTGCCTTTGAACCCGCCTCCCCCCCACGCATCACCCGGCGCATCACCCGGGGGAGGGGGCCTTGCTCCATTTGCGCCAGGCCGTCACTCAGGTCGTCACTCAGGGCGCCGCTGAGCCGGCGATCAGGCGGTCAAGCTGCGGGCAATCAGTTCCTTCATGATCTCGTTTGATCCCCCATAGATCTTTTGCACCCTGGCATCGGCATACATGGTCGAGATCGGATACTCCGACATATAGCCATAGCCGCCAAACAGTTGCAGGCATTCATCGATGGTGTCGCATTGCATCTGGGTTACCCACCATTTCGCCATCGAGGCAGTGGTGGCATCCAGTTCACCGCGCAGATGTTTAGCAACGCAGTCATCCAGAAACACCCGCGCAATATGGGCAATGGTCTTGACCTCGGCCAGTTTGAAACGGGTGTTTTGCATCTCCAGCAGCGGCTTGCCAAAGGCGATGCGCTCGGCTGTATAGGCAACTGTTTCCTCCAGCGCCTTTTCCATCGCGGCAGCGCCGCCCAGGGCGACCACCAGGCGCTCCTGTGGCAGGGATTTCATCAGCTGATAAAACCCCTGGCCCTCAGTTTCGCCCAGCAGGTTCGCCGGTGGGACCCGCACATTGTCAAAGAACAGCTCCGAGGTGTCCTGGCTTTTGAGACCCAGTTTTTCCAGATTGCGCCCGCGGGCAAACCCCGGTGCATCGGCGGCCTCGACCACGATCAGCGAAATACCTTTGGAGCCGAGGCTCGGGTCGGTTTTGGCCACCACGATGATCAGGTCCGCCTGTTGGCCATTGGTGATAAAGGTCTTGGAGCCGTTGACCACATATTCGTTGCCCTCCAGCCGGGCTGTGGTCTTGATGTTTTGCAGATCCGATCCGGTGCCGGGCTCTGTCATGGCAATGGCGCAGACCATTTCGCCGCTGGCCATTTTGGGCAGCCAGCGCTTTTTCTGCGCCTCAGAGCCATAGTCAAGAATATAGCCCGCGCAGATCTGGCTGTGCACCGAATTGCCAAACCCTGAAAACCCCGCGGCGCGGAATTGTTCGGTGGCAATCACAGCCTCATGGCGAAAATCCCCGCCCATGCCGCCGTATTCTTCCGGCACCGAGGCGCAGAGAATGCCAAAATCCCCGGCCTTGTTCCAGAAATCGCGGTCGATATGGCCCTGTTGTTGCCAGCGGTCCTCATGTGGGACCATTTCCTTGGCGTAAAAGCCGCGCAAGGACTCCTGCAACATGGTGAGCTCGTCATCCATCCAGGGTGAGATATGGGCAGTCATGTGGATCAATCCTTGTTGAGGCCAAGTTCGGCGAGAATTTCAGCGCTGTGCGCCCCGCGTTCGGGGCTGGCTGCCGGAGCCCAGGCCGCCTGCGGCCCGGCGGAGGCATCAGCAAAGCGGGGGGCGGGGGCGGCCTGCAGCACGCCGTCATGTTCCACCCAAGCGCCACGGACATTCATCGGATGGTGCAGGGCCTCATCGGGGCTCAGGACCGGGGCAACGCAGGCATCGGTGCCGTCAAACAGCGCCGCCCAATGGGCGCGGGGCTGGGCGGCAAAGATCCCGGCCAGCCGCGCGGTCAGGACGGGCCATGTGTTGCTGTCGAACTGCTGTTTAAAATCGGCGTCCTCGCTGAGCTCCAGCAGGGCCAGAAACTGGGCGTAGAATTTGGGTTCCAGACATTGCACCGTCATATAGCCGCCATCGGCGCAGGCATAAGAGCGGCTCCAATGGGGGCCATCCAGCAGGTTCTGCCCACGTGTCTCGCCAAAGCCCCCGGCCTGGCGGATGCTCATCAAGAGGTTCATCATATGGGCCGAACCATCGTAGATCGCGGCGTCGACCACCGTGCCGGCACCGCTGGTTTTTGCCCGCAGCAGCCCGGCCAGCATGCCACCCACCAGATACATCGCACCGCCGCCGATATCACCGACCAGCGTGGCGGGTGTCAGGGGGGCGTCGCCGGGGTTAGACGCATACCAAAGCGCGCCGGAAAGCGAGATATAGTTCAGATCGTGCCCCGCTGTCTCAGACAGGGCACTGTCCTGACCCCAGCCGGTCATGCGGCCAAAGACCAGCGCGGGGTTCACCGCCTGGCAGGCCTCGGGGCCGATGCCCAAGCGTTCCATCACACCGGGGCGAAACCCTTCGATCAGCCCGTCTGCGGTGGCCACAAGGGCAAGGAAGGTCTTGATGTCCTCCGGGTCTTTCAGGTCCAGCGCAATAGAGCGCTTGCCCCGATCCAGCACCGAGCGTTCTGGCATGCCGGGGGTGACACCACCGCCCTTGCGATGGACGCAGATCACATCGGCGCCCATATCGGCCAGCCACATGGCGGCAAAGGGGCCAGGGCCGAGGCCTTCCACTTCGATAATGCGTGTCCCTTGGAGCATCCTGCCCTCCCTGTTGGGTCTGTTTTTCGCCGGGCTATGTGGGGGGAGGCGCCGCTGTCAGCCCCTCCCCTGGCTGTTTAGTAGCCGCCGTAGCCACCGCCGACGATCAGTGTCTGCCCCGAGACATAGTTGCTTTCGGGAATGCAGAAGAGATAGACGCCACCGGCGGCCTCTTCGGCGGTACCAGCGCGCCCCAGGGGGATCATCATTTCCATGCCCTGCACCAGTTTCTTGGGGATGCCGATGGCGACTTTGTTGCCTTCGACCTCGATGGATTTCTTTTCATCGGTGGCTTCGGTCAACCGGGTGGAGATCATACCAAAGGCCACGGCGTTGACGTTTACTTTGAAGCGCCCCCATTCCTTGGCCATGGTTTTGGTCAGGCCAATCACGCCGGATTTGGCAGCTGAGTAATTGGCCTGGCCCGCATTGCCGCCGGTGCCGGAAATGGAGGAGATATTCACCACCTTGCGAAACACCTCGCGCCCTTCTGCGGTCTCTTGCGCCACCTGTTCGGCAATAAAGGGGGCTGCCGCGCGCATGATCTGAAACGGTGCTTTCAGGTGCACATCAATCATGGCGTCGAACTGTTCGTCGCTCATCTTGCCGATGAAACCATCCCAGGTGTAGCCAGCATTGTTGACGATCACATCGACGCCGCCAAACCTGTCGATGCCTGCCTGGATGAAACCATCGGCAAAGCCGGGCGCGGTGACCGAGCCCGCAACGGCCAGGGCCTTGCCGCCCATGGCCTCAATCTCTGCCACTACCTCCTGTGCGGGCTCCGCATCTAGGTCATTGAGCACTACATTGGCACCATCTTCCGCCAGTTTCAGCGCGATGGAGCGGCCAATACCGCGTCCGGCGCCGGTGACATAGGCGGTTTTGCCTGTGAGTTTGCCTGTGAGTTCGGTCATAGTTCAAGTTCCAGTTCATTCTCAGTTGAAGGCCCACCCGGCCTGTGGCCGGGTAGCGCCCCTCCGCCCCCATGGGCGGGCGCTTCGCTTGCATCCGCGGACGGGCTGCAGCTATCGCTAGGGCAGCTCCACCACGGCTTTGCCTGCCAGTTTTACGTCGCCATGCTGATCTGCGGCCTGGATCTCCAGTGCGACCAGATTGCCTTCGCGTTTCTCCACCACCCGGCCGGTGCAGGTCACCACCGCATGGACCTGGGTGATCGAGACAAACCTGGTGGAAAATTCCCGTACCGCGCGCTGTGGCACCCATGCGGTCAGCAGGTGGCCCAGATAGGCCATGCCCAACATGCCATGAGCAAAGACATCCGGCACGCCTGCGGCCTTGGCAAAATCAATGTCGATATGGATCGGGTTGTGATCACCAGAGGCGCCGGCAAACAGCGCCAGGGTGGTGCGGCTGATGGGTTTCGAGGTCACCGCTGGCAGGCTGTCGCCCACGTCTACCCCGGCATAGGTTACGCCCTGTGCAAATGCGCTCATTTTGGATCCCTCACAACGATGGTGCCGGTCATACCGCCCAGGTCTTCGCCCAGTTGGTTTGTGGCTTGGGTTTTCAGGATAACAAACTCCATGGCGCCGCCCTTTTTGTCGTAGATGTCCATGCAGGTGCAGGTGAGGGTCACGCGGTCCCCGGCGCAGATCGGCGCGCCATAGGTAAAGGCCTGTTCGCCGTGCAGCACATGGCCCAGCTCAATGCCCATGGCGTTGATGAAATAGAACCGGTCCTCGCGGTCCTGATCCAGGGTAAACAAAAAGGTCAACGGCGCGGGCAGGGCGCGATAGCCTGCGGCCCGTGCTGTCTCCTCGTCCCAATAGATCGGGTCACGCTGGCCGGTGGCGCGGGCAAAGGCGCGCAGCTGAAAGGGCTCTACATCTACATGCAGCGGCGGAAAGCTGCGGCCAATGAAGGATCTGTCGATCATGTGGTTCTCCTCAGGCTGCCTGGTACAGGGTGACGACACAGGCACCACCCAGACCAAGATTATGCTGCAGGGCGGTGCGTGCGCCCGCGACCTGAGTAGGACCGGCAGTGCCGCGCAATTGCCGGGTCAGCTCGTAACACTGCGCCAGACCGGTGGCGCCCAGGGGATGGCCCTTGGACAGGAGCCCGCCCGAGGGGTTGGTCACATATTTACCGCCGTAGGTGTTGTCGCCATCGGCGATGAACTTGCTGGCGCCGCCTTCGGGGCAAAGACCCAGACCCTCGTAGGTGATCATCTCGTTATGGGCAAAACAATCGTGCAGCTCGACCACATCCACGTCGTCGATGCTGATGCCGGTCTGTTCCTGAACCTGTTTGGCGGCGGCGGCGGTCATGTCGTAGCCCACCAGCTGCATCATGTCATGGGCCTCAAAGGTCGAGGCATAGTCCGTGGTCATCGCCTGACCTTTGATACGCACCGCCTGATTGAGCCCGTGTTTCTTGGCGTAAGACTCGCTCACCACGATGGCAGCGGCGGCGCCACAGGTGGGCGGGCAGGCCATCAGCCGGGTCATCACGCCCTCCCAGATCATCGGGCTGTCCAGCACGTCCTGGGGCGACAATTCCTGCCGGAACAGCGCCAGCGGGTTGTTCACCGCGTGGCGGCTGGCCTTGGCACGGATGCGGGCCAGATCGGTCAGGGAGGAGCCGTGTTTCTCCATGTGGGATTTACCGGCGCCGCCAAAATAGCGCAGCGCCAGCGGAATTTCAGGGCGGCCAACCAGATCGTCGGTCTCCGAATCGAAGGCATCAAAGGGGCTGGGGCGGTCGTCCCAATGGGAGGTCAGAGCGCCGGGCTGCATATGTTCAAACCCAAGCGCCAGCGCCACATCTACCGCTCCGGACTGCACCGCCTGGCGCGCCATGAACAGCGCGGTCGAACCGGTCGAGCAGTTGTTGTTCACATTCATCACCGGAATGCCGGTCATGCCCACCTTGTATAGCACGGCCTGACCACAGGTGCTGTCCCCGTAGACATAGCCCGCATAGGCCTGTTCAACGGCGTCATAAGGCAGGCCTGCATCGGCGAGCGCGTCGCGCAGTGCGGCGGCTCCCATTTCGGTATAGGGGGCGTTTTGACCGGGTTTGGCAAACTTGGTCATGCCCACTCCGGCAACCAGTACCTCTGATGACATTGGTCTCTCTCCTTGCTGATGCTTTGGACGCAGGTGTTGCGCACCGACGCAATTTTGCTTCTTGCGTACTGTTTGCCGGGGCTGGGCAAGAGGTCAAGTTTCATGTAACTGATGAGTGTAATTACCGGGCGTCACCTGGCTGTCAGCTGGCGTTCTCTGGGAAAACTGGTCGGGTAGGCGGTGGCATTTTGGTCAATGTGTTGAGAGCAGAACGGCAATATGGGCAATAACAGCTGGATCAAACCCGGGGCGAGTCGTGACGCCCAGCGAGAGGCCAAGCGGCAAGCGGTGCTGCAGGCCGGCGCCTGCCTGTTCAACGATCAAGGCTATGAGCAAACCTCGCTGGAGGATATTGCGGCGGCGCTCAATATCACCAAACGCACGATCTATTATTATGTGCAAAGCAAAGAGGACATCCTGTTTGGCTGCCACCTGCTGGGGTTGGAATTTCTGCGCGAAACCATGCAGCAGAGCCAGGATGCAGCCCTGCCGGTGGTGGATCGTATCGCCCTGTTGATCCGGGGCTATTGCGCCTGGGTTTCCACCGATCTGGGCGCGACACTTGCTATGGTCCGTGAACACAGCCTGTCGCCAGAGCGCCGCCACGCGTTGCGCGCCAGCAAGGCCGAGGTGGACTTTCACCTGCGCGGCCTGATCACCCAGGGGGTGGCCGAGGGCAGCCTGCGCCCCTGCGATGCACGCTTGGTGGCGGCGGCGGTTTTTGGCGCCTTGAATTGGATCCCCCATTGGAATCGGGTGCCTGATCCGGTGCCGCAGGGTGAGATCGCAGAGCAAATTCTGCAGCTGGTCCTGTCTGGGATGACGGCGCAGAATTAAGGGGTCCTGCCCCTGGGTGAAAAGCCCTGCGCTAGGCCTCGCTGACCTTTTTGCGAAACAGTTTCGGCGGCGTGCCGGTGCCCTTGGTAAAGACCCGGCTGAAATGCGCCGGGTCGGAAAACCCCAGATCATAGGCGATCTGCGCTGCGGTCAGATTGGTATAGATCAGCATCCGGCGCGCCTCGCGCAGCATGCGGTCGTTGATCAGTTGCGAGGCTGACTGTCCGGCAGATTGATGGGTGATCCGGTTCAGATGGGTGGGAGAGATCGCCAGATCGCGGGCATAACCGGCCAGGGGGCGGCGGGTGCGAAAATCCCGTTCGATCATTTCCTCAAACCGGGTGAACAGCTGGTTGCCCGCCCGATGCTGATTGGCGCTATCCGCCTCAAAAATGGCGCGGGCGGCCAGGGCGATCAGGGCGCCCGCCAAAGAGCGCAGCACCTGGGCGCGGGCAAAATCCTGTCGGTGGTATTCATCAAACAGATGTTCGGCCAACTCGCCCAGCTCCCCGGGCAGAGGCAGGATCGCAGGCCGTTCCAGCGGTGCCCGCACCCCTTCGCTGGCCTGGATGCAGTGGTCCAGCAGGTCAGAGGTCAGCGTTACCACCCAGCCGTGGGTTTCTGGCGCAAAGTCATAGCCGTGTACCACGCCGCGCGGAATATTGACAAAACTGGCGGTTGGAATCGCCTGGGTTTTGCCGTCGATTTCGGCCACGCCATTGCCCTCTGTCAGGAATAATAGCTGGTGCAGCCGGGCGTGGCGATGGGCCTTTAGCTGCCAGTCATGCAGGGCCGAGCGCGAGCGAATGGTCTCGACATGGAGCACATCTGCCAGTTCTTCGGTTTCGCCAAACAGGTTGTAGCTGCTGATGTGGGAGGCATGGGGCATGTGTGAAATGTACAAGAAGTTGCGCAGTCAGTCCATTCGCAAAGTAATTTTCTCAATGCATATTAGATGACAGATCCACGGGCAAACTCCAGCCCCGCATGTTTAGGGAGACGTGTTCATGTCGCAAACAACCACTCAGGTTGCCATCATTGGCGGCGGGCCTTCGGGGCTGCTTTTGTCACAGCTTTTGCACCGTCAGGGCATTGATACCGTGGTACTGGAGCGGCAGACGCGGGACTATGTGCTGGGGCGTATTCGCGCCGGGGTGCTTGAACATGGTTTTGTCGAGCTGATGCGCGAAGCCGGCTGCGCCGCACGTATGGAGGCCGAGGGCGAAGAGCATCACGGAGTCTATCTGGCGCATCAGGGGCGGATGGACCGCATTGATCTGGCGGGCTCTGCGGATGGTGCCACGGTGATGGTCTATGGCCAGACCGAGGTGACACGCGATCTGTACGCGGCGCGCGATGCCATGGGGGGCAGTGTCATTCATCAGGCCGACAAGGTGCAGCCCCATGATCTGAAATCGCAAACCCCCTATGTTACCTATGAAAAAGACGGGTCAGAGCACCGCATTGACTGTGACTTTGTCATTGGTGCCGATGGCTTTCACGGGGTCAGCCGCAAGTCGATCCCGGCGGATGTGCTGCGCGAATATGAAAAGGTTTATCCCTTTGGCTGGCTTGGTGTCCTCTCTGAGACCAAACCCGCCTCGCCCGAGCTGGTCTATGCCCGCCATGAGCGTGGCTTTGCGCTGTGTTCCATGCGCAGCCAGGTATTGAGCCGCTATTACATTCAGGTGCCGCTGACCGATAAGGTCGAAGACTGGTCGGATGAGGCCTTCTGGACAGAGCTGAAGGCGCGCCTGCCCAAAGAGGTTGCCGAGGGGCTGCAAACTGGTGCCTCGATTGAGAAATCCATCGCGCCGCTGCGCAGCTTTGTGGCAGAGCCGATGCGCTATGGTCAGTTGTTTCTCGCTGGGGATGCGGCGCATATCGTGCCGCCAACCGGGGCCAAGGGGCTGAACTCGGCGGCGTCCGATATCTACTATCTTTATCACGGGTTTCTGGATCACTACAAAAACGGCGACAGTGCCGGCCTGGAAGGCTATTCGGAAAAAGCCCTGGCGCGGGTCTGGAAGGCCGAGCGGTTTAGTTGGTGGATGACCAACCTGCTGCACCGTTTCCCGGATATGAGCGAGGCGGACCTGCGGCTGCAATGCGCCGACCTGGACTATCTGTTCTCCTCCGAGGCGGCGCAGGCCTCGATGGCGGAAAACTACGTGGGCTTGCCTTACTAAGGGCGCCCCATATGCAGTGACGCCACGTAGGCCGGGTAGCGTCCCGGCCTAATCAGTCTAGCCTGATGGCAAAGAGCATGCTCTCCTGAGTGCAAGCAAGGGAGAGAGACATGTCGACAGTAGCCTATGAAAAGACTGGCCGGATTGCGCGGATCACGCTCAACCGGCCAGAGGTGATGAATGCCATCAATGATCAGCTGCCCAAAGATCTGGCGGCAGCGGTGGCGCGGGCCGATGCCGATCCCAGCGTCCATGTCATGGTGCTGTCGGGTGCGGGCGAGGCCTTTTGTGCCGGCTATGACCTGACCTTTTATGCGGAGGGTAATGGCTCCGGCGCGGCAACGCAGGAGATGCCCTGGGATCCGATCAAGGACTACCGTTTCATGTGGGAAAACACCCAGCACTTCATGTCCCTGTGGCGGGCGGTGAAACCTGTTTTGTGCAAGGTGCATGGCGCAGCGGTGGCTGGCGGATCCGATATCGCGCTTTGTGCGGATATGACCATCATGGCAGAGGAGGCGCAGATCGGCTACATGCCGACCCGGGTCTGGGGCTGCCCAACCACCGCAATGTGGGTCTATCGGCTGGGGGCAGAGCGCGCCAAACGCATGTTGTTCACCGGCGACAAGATCTCAGGGCGCGAAGCGGCGGACATCGGGTTGGTGATGCAGGCGGTGCCGCAGGCCGAGCTGGAGGATGCGGTCGAGGCCATGGCATCGCGCATGTCCACGGTGCCGATCAATCAACTGGCGATGCAGAAACTGGTGATCAATCAGGCGGTTGAGCAGACCGGCCTGATGCAGACCCAGCGGCTGGCGACGATCTTTGACGGCATCACCCGGCATTCACCTGAAGGGCTGAACTTCAAGGCGCGCTCTGAAGAGATGGGCTGGAAGCAAGCGGTGCGCGAGCGCGACGAGGGCACCTTTGACTGGACCACAAACGAGGAAATCCCAAAGGGAAATCGCTAGGGCCCTGCGGCTGAGTAGACCATCCGTCAAGCCTGCAACTAGTCAGGGGCCTTTCACGAACCAAGCCTTCCCCTCAAAAGGGCGTTCCAGCCAACTCCAGAGATGCGGCAGGGCACGCTCTTTTCTCCCCTTGGGGTGAGGCTCAGAAACCTGCAGGTCCAGTCCTGAACTGAGGCCCAGTCCTAATGTTCGGTTCCGGTATCTGGGGCTGGATCTGAGGCTGGTGCCTGGATCGTTTCGTCTGGTGCAGCCTCGGAGAGGACCATCAGAACCGTTTTGTGGTTCAGCTCCTGGCCCGTGTTCTTATCGGTCAAAACCGGGTCCACTTGGGCACCGGTGTCGCGGGTTACAAAGGTAAAGGGAGCGGGCTCCTGGCTGGGCAGGTTGTGCTGGGCCCAATCCTGCATCGCCAGTAGCACCGGGGCAAACTCTTTTCCAGAGGCGGTCAGGCGATATTCATGGCGCAGGGGGCGTTCTTGATAGGGGCGCCGTTCCAGAACCCCCATGGCCTCCAGCCGCTTTAGCCGTTCGGCCAGCAGATGCCGGGTCACGCCCAGACGTTTCTGGAATCCATCGAACCGGCGCACCCCTAGGAAACATTCCCGCAGGATGAGCAGCGTCCAACGATCCCCAACCACCCCCATAGCGCGGGCAAGCGGACAGGTGTCACCAGTGAGATCATGCCATTTCATGGGCGGAACCTTAGCACGGATTGACAGAGTTCTCAATTGGAACTGATAATGAGTTCCAAATTAGAACTCATATTTGATTCGCGTGTCATACCGGGCACGCAGCGCCGGGCCAGCACAGTCTGGCACAGTCCGGCACAGAAACTTCGAGGAGGCCGCCAGATGGTCACGACTTCAACTGCCCGCCCAAAGGTTAGCGCCACAGCGCAACCAGCAGCCGCCGCGAAATCCAAGCGGCGCCAAGCGGGTGCCCCTAAATGGTTTCACCGCACCACCGGGGCGCTCAGCCGGGTCAGCCCTGGGTTGGCCTCCGCCGTGTTTGCCTATTTGTTTACCCGGCCCCAGCGGCAAAAACTGCCGCGCCGGGAACGGGACTGGTTGCTTCAGGCGACGGCCACCCCTTTGAAATTGACCGACGGCACCCAGGTGCCGCTCTATGAATGGCGCGGCGCGCGGCCCTTGGCGGGTGTGCGCGACGAGGCACCACTGCCGACGGTATTGCTGGTGCATGGCTTTGGTGGTCGCGCCGGACAGATGGGCGGTTTTGCGGCGCCCTTGGTGGCGGCCGGATATCGGGTGATTGCCTTTGATGCCCCGGCCCATGGGGCGGCGGCTGGAAGCCGCAGTTCGCTGCCGGAAATGTTGGAAGTGACGCAGCAGGTCGCCGCCCGGCTTGGCCCGCTGGCCGGGGTTGTGGCGCATTCCAACGGCGCGGCGGCGGTGATTGCGGCGCTCACGCGGGGGATGCAGGCTGACAGGGTGGCGCTTTTGGCGCCGATGCCGGATCTGCAAAGCTTTATCCAGCGCCTGGCCAGCCAGCTTGGCTTTTCTGCCAGCGTGGCAAAAGGAGCGCAAAGCCGGGTGGAAGCACGCTATGGCCTGCCGTTTTCGGCGCTAAAAGCCGCGACGCTCACCCCGCAGCTGACCTTGCCGACCTTGATCCTGCACGACAGCGGGGATCGGATAATCCCCTTGCAGGAGGTCGAAGATCTGGCGCGGGTCTGGAAGGCTGCGCGGCTGGAGGTGAGTGACGGGCTGGGCCATAACCGCTTGCTGCGGGACGCGACGGTGATTGCCTCGGTGGTTGCCCATTTGGGCGTGGCTACGCCGCGTTAGCGGCCAGCAGAGTGCGGCAGCTGACGGCTTGCATCTTGGCAGCGGCCCCGTGGGTCGGTTAGGTCTAGAGGCAGAGACAAACCACGAGGCAGAGAGGCAGAGGCGTACCGCAATGGTTGGTCTGGCCCGCTCACCCGCCCAAAGGAGGCCCCCGCCATGCAGATGAGTGACAGCAAAGAGATTGCCGCCCCCCCCGCCGAGGTCTACGCGGCCCTGCTGAACCCGGAGGTTCTGAAGGCCTGCGTCCCCGGCGCCCAAGAGGTGAACGGCAGCGTTGAAGAGGGCTTCGAGGCCTCGGTGACGCAGAAGGTCGGCCCGGTCAAAGCCACCTTCAAAGGCCAGGTCACCCTGTCGGATCTGATCGAGAACGAAAAGCTCACCATCACCGGCGAGGGCAAGGGCGGCGCGGCTGGCTTTGCCAAGGGCGGCGCGGTGGTCAGCCTGACCCCCTCTGAGACCGGCACCCTGTTGTCCTACGAGGTCGAGGCCAAAGTCGGCGGTAAGCTGGCGCAGCTGGGTAGCCGGATCATTGATGGTTTTGCAAAAAAGATGGCGGATCAGTTCTTTGTCAACCTGCAGACCCATCTTGCCCCCGAAGAGGCCGAGGCCGAAGAGGATGCGGGCGAGGGTGAGGAGAAAAAGGGTTGGTTCAAAAAGATCACCGGGAATTAACTCGCAAACCAGCTCCGCTGGCCATCCCGGCAACTTGCCCGCAGGCCTGCCAAGGGCTGCGGTGAAAAATCTCTCTGCGCAGGCGCACATATGTCTGCGCATGTCTTTGTGCTCCCGCTTACTGGTCGTGGCCTCCTGCGCTGGGTAGGGTGCAGCAAAATTGAAGCCTTTTGATCAAGGGAGGTCCCATGGCGGCGATCCTGACCATTTCCGATCTGCGCAAATCTTATGAGGGCGGCTTTGAAGCGCTCAAAGGGGTTTCGCTGGATATTGATGAGGGTGAAATCCTTGCCCTGCTGGGGCCAAATGGCGCTGGCAAGACCACGTTGATCTCGACCGTTTGCGGGATCACCACCCCCACCTCTGGGTCCGTGAAGGTGGGGGGACATTGTATCCTGACCGACTTTCGCGCCGCCCGCGCGCTTATCGGGCTGGTGCCGCAGGAGATCAATCTCGAACCCTTTGAAAAGGTGATCAACTCGGTGCGGTTTTCGCGCGGCCTGTTTGGCAAGCCCCGCAATGAGCCGCTGATCGAAGACATCCTGAAAAAGCTGTCGCTCTGGGATAAGCGCAACGCCCAGGTCAAAGAGCTGTCCGGCGGCATGAAACGCCGGGTGCTGATCGCCAAGGCGCTGGCCCATGAGCCGCGGGTTTTGTTCCTGGATGAACCCACCGCGGGGGTTGATGTCGAGCTGCGCAAAGACATGTGGGACGTGGTGCGGGAGCTGAAAGGCAACGGTGTGACCATCATCCTGACCACCCATTACATCGAAGAGGCCGAGGCAATTGCCGACCGCGTCGGGGTGATTGCCGATGGCCAGATCCTGTTGGTCAAAGACAAGGACGAGTTGATGGCGCAGCTGGGCAAAAAGCAGCTCTGCGTGCACCTTTCCGCGCCAATCACCGAGGTGCCCGCCAGCTTGGCAGAGCATGACCTGGCGCTGAGTGAGGCAGGTGATGCGCTGATTTACACCTATGACACCAAGGCCGACCGCACCGGCATCACCGCGCTGCTGAACGATGTGGCAAGTGCTGGCCTGGTGTTGGCGGATGTCTCCACCCGGCAATCCAGCCTTGAAGATATTTTTGTCGGCCTCGTGTCAGGAGAGAAGTCATGAACTGGACTGCTATCTGGTCAATCTACCGCTTTGAAATGACACGGTTCTTCCGCACTTTGTTCCAGAGCTTTCTGTCGCCTGTGCTGTCGACATCCTTGTATTTTGTGGTCTTTGGTGCCGCCATTGGCAGCCGCATTGATCAGGTGGATGGCATCGCCTACGGCGCCTTTATTGTCCCCGGCCTGATCATGCTCAGCGTGATGACGCAGAGTATTTCCAACGCCTCGTTTGGCATCTATTTCCCCAAGTTCATCGGCACGATTTACGAGCTGTTGTCAGCGCCGATAAATTTTCTGGAGATCGTGTTGGGATATGTGGGCGCGGCGGCAACCAAGGCCTTGTTCATTGGCGTTGTCATCCTGGCCACCTCAACCCTGTTTGTGGACATTTCAATCGCCCACCCCTTTGCCATGGTGGTGTTTTTGGTGCTGACCTGCCTCAGCTTTGCGCTGATGGGGTTTATCATCGGCATCTGGGCAAAGAATTTTGAGCAGTTGCAGCTGGTGCCGCTGCTGATCGTGACGCCGCTGGTTTTCCTGGGGGGATCGTTTTATTCGATCTCCATGCTGCCACCGATCTGGCAGAAAATTACCATGTTCAACCCGGTGGTCTATCTGATTTCCGGCTTTCGTTGGTCCTTCTTTGGCACCTCGGATGTGCCGGTGGGCACCAGCCTGATGGCAATTGGGCTGTTTACAGCGCTTTGCCTTGGGGTGATCTGGTGGATCTTCAAGACCGGCTGGCGCATCCGCTCCTGAGTGCTGTGCCGGGTTGGCCTAACGGTAGGAAATGCAAATAAAAGACTGACAATTAAGCAAAGGCTTCCAGCCTGGGCCGGGAGCGTTGCAAATATACACAGACACCCCCGGATTTTGACCGGAACAGGTTTTGTATCGGCGCCTCCCTTGTTTCACCCCCTACGGCGATCTACATCGGCGCAATGATGTTGCGCTTACCCTTTTTGAAAAAACCGCCCCTCGTCTCTGTTGTGCGCCTGTCCGGGGCCATTGGCATGGCCGGGCGTGGCGCCCTGAACGATGCGTCGCTGGCGCCGGTGCTGGAAGCGGCCTTTAGCAAGGGCAGGCCAGACGCTGTGGCGTTGGAGATCAACTCTCCCGGTGGCTCGCCGGTGCAAAGCTCGCTGATTGGCGCGCGCATTCGGCGCCTGGCAGAGGAAAAGGACGTCCCTGTCTTTGCCTTTGTCGAGGATGTCGCGGCCTCGGGGGGCTATTGGCTGGCGGTTGCAGCGGATGAGATCTGGGCCGATGCCAGCTCGATTGTTGGCTCTATCGGGGTGATTTCTGCGGGCTTTGGCGCCCAGGAGCTGCTCAACCGACATGGGGTTGAGCGCCGGGTCTATACCGCAGGCGAAAGCAAATCCATGCTCGACCCGTTTCAGGCAGAAAACCCGGAAGACGTTGCCCGTCTCAAGGGCTTGCTGGGCGATATACATGACAATTTCATCGACCACGTCACCGACCGGCGTGGCGATAAGCTCGACGGCAGTCATAAGCTGTTCACCGGCGAGATCTGGCTGGCCAAACGGGCCGCTGAGCTGGGCTTGATCGACGGTATCGGCCATATCAAGCCGACTTTGATGGCGCGCTTTGGCGACAAGGTGAAGCTGCGGCGCTACGGCGTCAAAAAACCCTTCCTGAGCCGGTTTGGTATCGAGCTGGCCAAAGATGTCGTGGCGGGCATCGAGGAGCGTGCGGATTTCGCGCGTTTTGGGCTGTGAAGTGATTTTTAAGATTGTAACCCTGTTTTTGGTGGTCATAGCGGTGCTGGCTATGTTCGGAAAGTTTACCTTTCCCGGGCAAAAAAGACTGCAATCCGCGCGCTGCTCCTCTTGTGGGCGGTTCAAGATTGGCAAAGGCCCCTGTGGCTGCAAGTTAAAAGGACCGCGCAAATGATGCCGTGGCTGCTTTGTGGGTTGGGTCTGGTGATCCTGCTTTTGGCTGGGGATGCACTGGTACGTGGTGCGGTGAACCTATCGCTGCGCCTTGGGGTGCCTGCCTTGATCGTCAGTCTGACGATTGTGGCCTTTGGCACCTCTGCACCTGAGCTGCTGATCGCGATCAAAGCGGTTGCAGAAAACGCCGATGGCATTGCAATGGGCAATGTGGTGGGCTCCAATACCGCCAACATTCTGATGGTTCTGGGCATTCCTGCCATCCTGGCCACTCTGCATACCAGCCAATGTGACAGCCGCAAAAGCTATGTGCTCATGCTTCTGGCCTCTGTCTTGTTCATTGGTCTGTCGATGTGTGGCACCCTGACGATCTGGTCTGGGTTGATCCTGCTGACGGCCCTGGCGCTGTTTCTGGGCGATGCCTTTCGCGATGCACGCAGCCATCGCAAAAACTGTTGCAGCGGCGACGAGGATGAGCCGCTGGAGGGGCTGGAAGAAGCCGACCCCAGCATGCCGGTCTGGAAGATCGCGATCTTTCTTGGGCTGGGCCTGATCGGCCTGCCACTGGGCGCGGATCTTTTGGTGGATAATGCCACGATCATTGCCCGGATGTACCAAGTCAGCGAGCCGGTCATTGGCCTGACCCTGGTTGCCATTGGCACCTCGCTGCCCGAGCTGGCCACTACGGTTATGGCAACCCTGCGCAAACAGGCGGATGTGGCGCTGGGCAATGTCATCGGTTCCAATATGTTCAACCTGCTGGCCATCATCGGCATTGCCACCCTGATCGGACCGATCACCGTGGATCCTGAATTCCTGCGCTTTGACCTTTGGGTCATGCTTGGTGCTTCGCTGCTGATCTTTCCTTTTGTGTTCTTCAAAAAGAACATCACCCGACTTTGGGGCTTTGGCCTGACGGGGCTTTACATTGGATATATCCTGGTGCTGTTTTGATCGCGGCAGCTGCTTTGCAGCAGTGAGAGGGAGCAAAAGATGCGTGCATTGGTAACAGGGGCGGGCAAGCGGCTTGGCCGGGCCATGGCGCTCAAGCTGGCGGCAGAAGGATATGATGTAGCGGTGCATTACGACCAGTCCGCCGCAGCCGCGGAGGACGTCGCTCAGGAAATCCGCGCCTTGGGACGTCGGGCAGTCACCCTGCAGGCGGATCTGCTCTGCCAGCAGGCCAGCCGGGATCTGCTGCCCCATGCGGCCTCTGCTCTGGGCGGTGCCATCACCTGCCTGGTGAACAATGCGTCGATTTTTGAACCAGACCTGCTGGAAACCGCCAGCACCACCAGCTGGGACCGTGCCTTTGACAGCAATCTGCGCGCACCTTTTCTGCTGACCCAGGCGATGGCGGCGCAAACTGTCGCGCTGCCCACAGACGCGGCCGGAGAGCCACAGGCCTGGGGGCTGGTGGTCAATATGATTGATCAGCGGGTGCGCAACCTGACGCCTGATTTCATCAGCTACACCCTGGCCAAATCAGCGCTTTGGACCCTGACGCAGACTGCAGCCCAGGCGCTGGCTCCAAGAATTCGCGTCAATGGGATCGGACCGGGTCCAACCCTGGCCAATGCCCATCAAAGCAGTGAGACCTTTGCCAAACAACGGGCTGCGACCATCCTGCAGCGCGGTGTCGATCCGGCGGATATTACCGCAGCCCTCGGCTATCTGCTCACCGCGCGGGCGGTGACAGGACAGCTCATTTGCGTCGATAGCGGCGAACACTTGGGCTGGGTCGAGAGCGAGAATTTTGACCGCGGCTGATTGCTGGTGCAATTACCCTAGGGAAAGTTGTGCACGTTTGGTGGTGTCGTCACAGATCCGTTACAAAAGAGTCTTTGTTTTCAAAAACTTGACAGGTAAGCAAAAAAGTTTCCTTTAGTTTCAGGTTGTTACAAATTAGCCTAAAAATTAAGCAGTGGTGAATTTCCCGCGCGAAATAAGGGAAAAGCGGGGATAGCCCAAAGATATCTTCAGGCTTATCCACAGGGGTGGTGGATTTGTTCAGGGCTTGAACCCGACGGTGGGTCATTGCAGCCGGGCGTTGGGAATCATATCACTGTGGCATGACAGATCAGACGCCAGAACAGCCCTCAGACAGCTCCGCAGACCACAGCGCCGAACTGCCGATTGCCGCCACCTCTGACGGGGAGGTGCCGCGCAGGGGCTATGCTGTGATTCAGGACTATCTCAAAACCCTGGATGCCTCTCCCGGGGTTTACCGGATGCTCGATTCTGAGAGCCGGGTGCTCTATGTGGGCAAGGCGCGCAATCTGCGGGCGCGGGTGTCGAACTATAGCCGCCCGGGCAACTCTGCCCGGATCGAGCGGATGATCGCGCTGACCACGCGGATGATGTTCCTTACCACCCGGACCGAGACCGAGGCGCTGCTGCTCGAGCAGAACCTGATCAAACAGCTGAAGCCCAAATACAACGTGCTGCTGCGCGACGACAAAAGCTTTCCCAGTATTCTGGTGGCCAAGGATCACCCCTTTGCGCAGCTCAAAAAGCATCGCGGTGCGCGCAAGCAAAAGGGCAGCTATTTTGGCCCCTTCGCCGGGGCGGGGGCAGTCAACCGGACGCTCAATCAGCTGCAAAAGGCATTTTTGCTGCGGGATTGTTCCAATGCGATGTTTGAGAGCCGCACGCGGCCCTGTTTGCAGTATCAGATCAAGCGCTGTTCGGCCCCCTGTACCGGCGAGATCTCTGAGGAGGAATACGGCCTGGCGGTGCGCGATGCCGAGAGGTTCCTGTCCGGGCGCTCCACCAAGATCCAGGAGGAACTGGCGGCGGAGATGATGAAGGCCTCCGAGGCGATGGAGTTTGAACGCGCTGCCGCCCTGCGGGACCGTATCAAGGCGCTGACCCAGGTGCAGTCCAGCCAGGGGATCAACCCGCGCGGGGTTGCCGAAGCCGATATCATCGGGCTGCATATGGAGGGCGGTCAGGCCTGTGTGCAGGTGTTCTTTATCCGCGCCAATCAGAACTGGGGCAATCAGGATTTCTACCCCCGTGTCGATGCGGATATGAGCCCCGCCGAGGTGATGGAGGCCTTCTTGGGTCAGTTCTATGACAACAAGGAACCACCACGCCAGCTGATCCTGTCGGATGCGATCGAAAACACCGACCTGATGGAAGAGGCGCTCAGCGGCAAGGCAGAGCGCAAGGTCGAGATCCTGGTGCCCCTGCGCGGTGAAAAGACCGAGCTGGTGGCGGGCGCCGTGCGCAATGCCCGCGAAAGCCTGGCGCGGCGCATGGCCGAAAGCGCCACCCAGATCAAACTGTTGAAAGGTCTGGCAGAGGCCTTTGGCCTGAAGGCTCCGCCGCAGCGGATCGAGGTCTATGACAACTCGCATATTCAAGGCACCAATGCGGTTGGCGGCATGATCGTGGCCGGCCCCGAGGGCTTTATGAAAAACGCCTATCGCAAGTTTAACATCAAGGGGGACGATCTGGTGCCCGGCGATGACTTTGGCATGATGAAAGAGGTGCTGAACCGGCGCTTTTCCCGCCTGAAGAAAGAAGACCCTGACCGCTCCAAGGGGCAGTGGCCTGACCTGCTGCTGATCGACGGTGGCGCCGGGCAGGTCTCGGCGGTGGCAGAAATCATGGCGGAACACGGCGTCGAGGATATTCCCATGGTGGGGGTCGCCAAGGGCGTGGATCGCGACCACGGTAAGGAAGAATTCCACCGGCTGGGGGAGAATGCCTTTGCCTTGCAGCGCAATGACCCGGTGCTGTATTTTGTCCAGCGCATGCGCGACGAGGCGCACCGCTTTGCCATTGGCACCCACCGGGCCAAACGGGCCAAGGCAGTGGGGGCAACACCGTTGGATGATGTTCCAGGTGTTGGCGCCGGCCGCAAACGCGCCTTGCTCAGGCATTTTGGCAGCGCCAAAGCGGTGAGCCGCGCCGATCTGCTGGACCTGAAGGCGGTTGACGGCATTTCAAGCGCCCTGGCGGAAACGATCTACGATTTCTTTCATGAAAAAGGGTAGGGGCTACGGTGCCTCCTCCTTGGGGGTGCGACTAATTGCTCTCGTTGGTCTGACTGCTTGCGCCCAGCCTGCAGATTGGCCTCAGAAAGAGGTGCTGTTTTTCGGCGCACCGGGTCGAACCGGAACTCAGCTGGTTGGGTGCATTGTTGCCATTTAACTTGATGGCAAAAGGCGTTCACAACTCCGGCGACCAGTCATTCTGTCGACGACCCATTCTGTCGACTACCCGGGGAGCCAATTCCCTCAGCCCCGCGCGCCTTTATCCGCAGATTTTGGGGGATTGTTTTCGCCCTGGCTCATAGCAAGAAAATCACCTCTGCGTGCTTTCCCTTGGGGAAAGTGCCTTATGCGTCTTTTATGTTTGAAAGGCCCATTGTAGGGTCGCCTGCATGAAATGGACCCTGCCCAATATCCTGACTGTGGTGCGCCTGCTGGCAGCGCCGGGTCTCGCCGTTATGTTTCTCTATTTTGCCCGCCCCCTGGCGGATTGGTTTGCGCTGATTCTGTTTGTCGGGGCGGCTGTCACCGATTGGTTTGATGGCTATCTGGCACGCGCCTGGCAGCAGGAAACCAAAATGGGGGCGATGCTGGATCCCATTGCGGACAAGGCCATGGTGGTTGTGGCGCTGATGATCCTGGTGGGCTATGCGGATGAGCACTGGACGCCCTGGCTGGTGCTGCCTGCCACGGTGATCCTGTTTCGCGAGGTTTTTGTCTCGGGCCTGCGTGAGTTTCTGGGCGACACCGCTGGAACTTTGAAGGTGACGCAGTTGGCCAAGTGGAAGACCACGGCTCAGATGGTGGCAATTGCCACGCTGTTTTCCCAAGGGGTTTTTGAGCACTATCTGGTGATGTCCTCCTTTGGCATGGATGAGGCGCTGGTGGCTGAGATTCTGTCGGGGCAGGTCGAAGACCTGCATGGGCTGCGCTGGAAGCTGGACGGCATGTTCTGGACCGGGCGTATCGGGCTGTGGCTGTTGTGGATTGCGGCGGCTCTGACCCTGATCACCGGGGCTGATTACATGCGCAAGGCGCTGCCGCATCTGAAGGAGAGCAACTGATGGATGTCGTCTATTTTGCCTGGGTGCGTGAACGTATCGGAGTGCCCCGCGAGCGGGTTGAAACCAGCGCCGCCACGGTAGCGGACCTGGTGGCAGAACTGTCAGCGCGCGAAGAACGCTATAGCGCGGCCTTTGCCGATCTTTCCGCCCTGCGGGTGGCCTTGGATCAGGAGCTTTCAGATTTTGCGGCCCCTCTTGAGGGGGTGCGCGAAGTGGCCTTCTTTCCGCCGATGACCGGGGGCTAGGGGCATGCAGGTGCGGGTGCAGCAAGAGCATTTTGAGCTCGGGGCGCAAAGCGATGCCTTTGCCGCCGTGGTTGGTGGTGCCGGCGCGATTGTCACCTTTACCGGTGTGGTGCGCGATGCGGATGCCGGGGATCTGGTGGCGATGGAGATTGAGCATTATCCGGCGATGACCCAAAAGGCGCTGGAGGCGATAGCCGCTGAGGCCAAGACCCGCTGGTCGCTGGCGGATGTGCTGGTGATACACCGCTACGGCCGCCTGGTGCCGGGCGAGCGGATCATGATGGTGGCCACAGCCGCGCGCCATCGCAAACATGCTTTTGAGGCGGCTGAATTCCTGATGGATTATCTGAAGTCGCGGGCGCCCTTCTGGAAGAAGGAGATCCTGGCGGATGGCCAAGCGGATTGGGTGGCTGCCAAGGCAGATGACGAGGCCGCGCTAGAGCGCTGGTAATTAAGCGACGCAGCTGATTTCGTAAAACAACAAGACGTCAGGTCCAGCAACAGGGGGGGCTCCCGCCTGTTGCGGCACATTCAAAGAATGTACCTGCTCAGTTGGGCCCCGCACCGCGCTGCGCGCGGTGCGGTTGCGTATTATCAGCAAAGAGGCACCTGTGGTGGCAGACCTGTTCTAGTGCCCCTGCTTCTAGTGGCCCTGTATTCAGCCGTGTCCAGCCGTTGGAACTGGCCTGCCGGTGAGATCAGCCCTGTTTGGTTAGAAAGGGGGGAAACGGGTCTACGGGCTGAGCGGGGCTGGGTGGCATTGGGCTGACAGGCGCACGGTGGCGCGCCTCGCGGCAGCGAGGCGCTGGGCCCAAGGCCTTTCAGCGTGGCTATGCCACTCTGAGGGCGCGGGAGCCCCCCCCTTCTTTGAGGCGCCGTCCATTGAACCTGTCCAGCTTTGAGATCCCGTCCTATTGCGCGGCTTTTTTTCGAGGGAGCACGATCGCCAGGGATGTGATTTTGGCAGATCTGACATCCATATGACGGCCCGCCCTTGCCAGCCTTGGGCTGCGCGGGCGGGTGGAGGCCGCGAGGCCGCTTAGTCCTGTTGCAGGTAGCTGCGCAGCTCTTCTGCCTCGCGGCGGGCATCGCGCAACCCGTCCATGGCGGCGCTGAGTTCCGCCTCTGTCTGGGTCAGTTGATTGCTCAGCTCGGCCTCGCGTTGCTGCAGGTAGGTGATGGCCTGATCGCGGGTTTCTTCGGCTTCGTGCAGTTCCTGGCTCATCCGGTCCAGATCGGCAACGTCGCTTTGGCGCACACGGGTAAACCGGTGCACCAGCCAGTTGGCAAACCAGCCCATGGCGAAGGCCACAAACAGGATGATGGCGGTGGTGAGGATGAACTCTGCTCTGTTCATTGTCCTGTGTTCTCCTGTTCGTTGCTATCCGGGGCTGTCGCGCCCGCAGCGGCGTCCTGCGCTGTTTCTGCGGCCTCTTCGAGGGTGGTTTCTCCCTCCGAGGTGGTTTCGGGGAGGATCAGGCGGAATTCGATCCTGCGGTTGGCTTCCCGCCCTTCCTCGCTGTCATTGGTGGCGATCGGCTGGCTTTCGCCATAGCCGGTGGCAATAAAGGCAGAGGTGCGGATGCGGCGGGCGCGCAGTTCATTCAGGATCGACTGCGCCCGCGCCTGGCTCAGCGTCTGGTTCATGCCCTCGCGACCCTGACTGTCGGTATGGCCTTGTATTTCCAACCGGATTGGCCCGCATTTTTCCAAAATGATAGCGATGTGATCCAGCACCACGCTGCTGCCCGCTGCCACTGTTGCCGAGCCGGGCTCAAAACCGATCTTGCCGCTGCTGGCCTGCGCTCCGGTCAGCTGCGCAGCGCAAAGCTCTGCGCTCAGCGGCTGGTCTTTGGGAGCTGGCGGTTCTTCATAGGTCACCGCCAGCTCGTAGCTTTCTGCCTCACCAAGCTTGGCGGCGAGGAAGCCCGACACCTCGGCCAGGGTGTCTTCCTGATGGCTCATGCCGCGCAGCTGCAGATTGTCCGGTGTCACGGTGACCGAGCCGCGTGCAAGATGCGACAGGGCTTCCAAACCGGCCAAAACCCGCACTGGCCAGTCGGCGGGCAGATCGGCAACCACACGGGTGGCCGTATGAACCTGATCCGAGCCAAACCGCGCCTTGGCGTAGCTGCTGGCGATATCGCGCGAAATGGCATCGTTGATACGGCCACGCAACTGCACCTGCCCCTCAGGGCTGAGTGTCGCAGTGAACTCCGGGGGGCCGGCGGTGCCGTCGCTGTCGGGCACCGGCAGGACCGCATGCAGAGAGAAGACCTCTGGCAGGGCGTTTTCCAGCTCTCCCACGATCTTGTCAAACCGATCAGGGGCGGTGCCTTCGGCGGCAACCAGGGTGATATCGGCATTGGCGATGGTGACGGTGCCCTGACCCAAGGCGGCAAGGCTGGAAATGCTCAGGGCGCTGGCCCGGGACCAGTTCGGCGACGGCACCCCCATGCCAATGACGCAATCTACCTGGCCCTCAAGCCCGGCGGCACGGGCGGCGCTGAGGATCGCCGCACGGCTTTCGGCGCTTTCGGCAGAGCAGGCATCAAAACGTGCACCACCTTCGCCAATCAGGAAGCGCAGGGTAAAGGGGCTGATCACCGGGCGGGCGGCGGTGATATCGAGCACCAGATGAAGTTCGGGCGGCGCCATGCGGGTCAGTTGGGTCTGCAGTTTGTCTTTTGCGGCATCCGATTTTGCCATGGTGGTGATCTTGATGGTTTCTGCATCCACCGAGATCTTGGCGCGTGGCAACAGCTCCAGCGCCGAAATGGCATAGCGCAGGGCCTCCGACCAGCCGTCTGGCGCCGGATACCGTGCGGTCTCCAGAAGGTCGGCGACCTGTCCTGCCTCTTTCATGTCGTTCAGCTGGTTCACCAGCTCCGCGCGTGAGGTCGTGGTCGGGATCAGGCCAATGATAGAGATGCCACTGTGATTGCGCAGAATTTCCGCCGAAAACCGGGGTGCGGCGATGCCCTTGGAGGGGGGGACCGACATTTCATCAATCACCCGCGAAGCATCCACCACCCCGCCGGCCAGCGACAGCGCGGCAAAGCGGGTGGCCTCATCCGGGGCAACCCCCTGCAGGGTTACTCGCAGCCCGTCAGAGATCACTTCAGCCCAGCCCATGCCGCCTTCGTCCAGGGCACGGCGCAGGGCGGTTTCGCTGTTTTGCTCCACCGCGGTCACTGCAAAACTGGCCGCAACCAGGCTGATGCCGGCAGCCGCTGCAAAGGTCAGGGTGGGGGTCAAAAGCGAAGACAGGCGCATAAAACGGCTATTCCTTGGAAAAACTGCGTCTTGTGTATAGCCCCGCGCCGGGCGTTTCAATCAGAGGAAGGCTGCCAGAACAAAGAATATAAGCGGAATCAAGCCGGTATCTCGGTTCAGCCGAAACAGCTGCAACAGACGCTGATTGTTCTCGGCGTCAAAGATCCGCAATTGCCAGGTCATATGCCAGCCCATTGCCCAGGGACCGAGCAAGGCAAGCCCCAAAGCCCAGAAATTGTCATCAAGGTCCAGGCTCAGAATAATGGCAAAGGCCATCAGGCTGACAGTGCCAACGATAAAGCGACGCAGCCAGGTGGGGGTATTGGTGCCAAACAGCCGGGCGGTGGATTTCACCCCGATCAGCGCATCATCCTCGGTATCTTGATGGGCATAGATGGTGTCATAAAACAGCGTCCAGCTGATGCCGGCAAAATACAGGAACACCGCAGGCCAGTGCAGGGCGCCGGTATGTGCGGTCCAGGCCCACAGGGCGCCCCAGTTGAAGGCCAGCCCTAAAAACACCTGCGGCCACCAGGTAAACCGCTTGGCAAAGGGATAGATCGCCACCGGCAACAGTGCCAGAATCCCCATCGAGATCGCCATCGGGTTAAAGGTCAGCAGGATGCCAAAGGCGATCAGCGCCTGCGCCACCATCCAAAGGACCGCGCCCCTGACCGTCACCTGTCCCGAAGGGATCGGCCGCGATCGGGTACGTTCAACCGCGCCGTCAATATCGCGATCCGCAATGTCGTTCCAGGTGCAGCCGGCGCCGCGCATCAGCCAGGCACCCAGGGCGCAGGCAATGGCGATCCAGGCATCTTCCCAGCGCGGGCTTCCATCCCACAGGATCGCCAGGGCCAGCCCCCACCAGCAGGGGATCAACAAGAGCCAGGTGCCAATGGGGCGGTCGGCACGGCTGAGCCGCAGATAGGGGCGGCTCCAGCCTGGTGCATATTGATCAACCCAGTTGTCTTTGACCGCATCTGCGACCTGGCCATCTGGTTTTGGCGCGTCACCTTGCATATGTAGGGCCTCATGAGTGCAAAAATCAGACTGTATGTAGAGCACCCCTTGGGTGCAGGGCAATCCATTCCTCTGACCAAGGAGCAGGCGCATTACTTATTTGGGGTGATGCGGCAGCGTTTGGGCGGCGCTGTGGCGCTGTTCAACGGTGTCGATGGCGAATGGCAGGCCGAAGTGACCGAGGCAGGCAAACGCGGCGGCACCTTGACCTGTCGCGTGCAAAGCAAGCCGTTGCAGATGCCGCCGGATCTGTGGCTGATCTTTGCCCCGATCAAAAAGGCGCGCACCGACTTTATTGTCGAAAAGGCCGCAGAGATGGGTGCCGCCCGCATTCTGCCAGTGGGAACGGAATACACCAATTCCGAGCGCATCCGGCAGGACCGTCTGCAGGCCCATGCCGTTGAGGCCGCCGAGCAATGCGGCGGCACCTATGTGCCGCAGGTTGCTGATCTGCAAAAACTGTCGCAGTTGCTGGATCATTGGCCAGCCGAGCGTCAGCTGATGTTCTGCGACGAGGCCGAGGTGGGCAATGCGCTGCAACTGGCGGCGCAGGACCACAAAGACGCGCCCTGGGCCATTCTCATCGGCCCCGAAGGTGGCTTCTCCGAAAAAGAACGCAAGCGATTGCACGCGATGGCGCAGTCCCATGTGGTCAGCCTGGGCCCCCGCATTTTGCGCGCAGATACCGCTGCCGTTGCCGCGATGACCCTGTGGCAGCAAGCCCTGGGGGATTGGTAACAATGCGCCGCGCCACCCAGGCTGATCTTGCCGCTGTACAGGATTTTCTGGCGCCTCGGGTGGCGACCTCGATGTTTCTGTCCGGCAATCTGCGCGATCAGGGGCTGACGCAGACCGATGCGGGGGACACTGGTCCTGATGCTGGCGCGGATCACCGCAAATCCATGACGCTTTGGCTCAGCGAAGGGGCGGGTCAGATCACCGGTGTGATCGGCTATGCCGCAGCGGGGTATGTGGTGTTTGAGGCCCCGGCGCTGACAGCGGCAGACTATCCGGCGATCCGCGCGGCCCTGTTTGGGCGCGCGTTGTTGGGGCTCAACGGTGCGGTAGATCAGTTGGCCCATTTGGTTGCGGCTTTGGATTTGCCCTGCCACCGCGCCGCAATGGATGAGGTGGAGCCACATTATCATCTGGCCCTTTGCGATCTGACGATTCCAACCGGCGCGGGTCAGCTGCGCCCGGCAGTGACACAGGATCTGCCGCTGTTGACCCAGTGGCGTATGGCTTCCGAGGTGGAAATTTTGGGCGCCCGCGACAGCGTCGAGAACCGGGATCGGGCGCGGGCCAGCCTGGAAGAGCTGCTTGCGGCGGATCGGTTGCGGCTGCTGGAACAGGATGGCGTGGCGGTGGCGATGACCAATTTCAACGCCGCTTTGCCTGCCATCGTGCAGGTGGGTGGGGTCTATACGCCGCCGGATTTGCGCGGGATGGGATATGCCCGCCGCGCCGTTGCGCTGCATCTGGCTGAGGCGCAGGCGCAGGGGGTGACAGAGGCCATCCTGTTTGCCGCCAATGCCGCCGCCGCCCGCGCCTATGAAGCCATAGGTTTTGCCCAGATCGGCAGCTACCGGATTGTAAATTTTGATCCAGGTATCACATTGGGTGAAACCTGATTGGGAGAGTCGCCATGAGTTTCATTCGTCCCGAGGCCCGTGTCGCCATCTGGCGCTGGCGCGAGCTGATTGTCGCCACGCTGATGCTGCTGGTGGGGTTGAAATGGGCCTTTACCTCCTTTGGGGTGACGGCGGCCACCGGCTGGGCGCTGGTGGTGGTGGGGCTGGTCATTGCTGTCATCGGCGCTCAGCGGTTGCGCTTTCGCCTCGGCGCGGGTGGTCCCGGCGTGGTGCAGGTGGACGAGGGGCAGATTGCCTATTTTGGCCCGCTCACCGGGGGGGCCGTTGCGGCGTCTGAGCTGCAATGCCTGCGGCTGGATCACACCGCTAAACCACCCCATTGGGTGTTGGAGCAAGACGGCCAGCCAGCCTTGTCCATCCCGGTCAACGCCGCTGGCAATGAGGCGCTGTTTGATGTCTTTGCCGCGCTGCCGGGGCTCAAGACAGAACGCATGCTGAGCGAGCTGCGACGCCAGGGGCCTCACCAGGTCGTGATCTGGGAACGCAGCCCAAGCCGCCCGCCTCTGCACAGGCTGCATTGACACCGGGAACGATTCCGCTCACCACTGATTTCCCAAACCAACCCAACAGGACGGAGTGCCCGGCATGTCCATT
The DNA here is from genome assembly GCF_042192375.1 of Pseudophaeobacter sp. TrK17. Taxonomy (NCBI): domain Bacteria; kingdom Pseudomonadati; phylum Pseudomonadota; class Alphaproteobacteria; order Rhodobacterales; family Roseobacteraceae; genus Pseudophaeobacter; species Pseudophaeobacter sp. TrK17. The sequence goes on along the minus strand of NZ_CP071700.1, from coordinate 3,426,908 downwards.
CCCCAGTCCGGCGGCGGACCCATTGAGCGCCACGAAGATCTGGCTGAGTATCTGGCCAGTGGCTGCAAGCCACGCGATGCCTGGCGCATCGGCACCGAGCACGAGAAGTTCGGCTATTGCAAAGACACGCTAAAGCCGCTGCCCTTTGAGGGGGAGCGCTCGATTGTGGCGGTGCTGCAGGGGCTGCGCGACAGCTATGGCTGGTCTGAGGTCACCGAAGGCGGCAAGCTGATCGGGCTGGAAAAAGACGGCGCCAATGTCAGCCTCGAGCCGGGCGGTGCCCTGGAGCTGTCAGGCGCGCCGCTGGAGACCATTCACGAGACCTGCGACGAGGTGAACACCCACCTGCGCGAGGTCAAGGATATCTCGGACAAGATTGGCGTTGGATTTATCGGACTGGGGGCAGCCCCGATCTGGTCCCATGACGAAATGCCGCTGATGCCCAAGGGCCGTTACCGGCTGATGAATGACTACATGGCCAAGGTTGGCACCATGGGCCGCGACATGATGCGCCGCACCACCACGGTGCAGGTCAATATCGACTTTGGCTCCGAGGCAGACATGGTGCAGAAGCTGCGCGTTGCCCTGGCGCTGCAGCCGGTGGCCACCGCACTGTTTGCCAATTCGCCCTTCTTTGAGGGCAAGCCCAACGGCCATAAGTCCTGGCGCAGCAAGATCTGGCGGCATCTGGACGACAGCCGCACCGGCATGTTGCCCTTTGTCTTTGACGAAGGCTTTGGCTTTGAATCTTATGTGCAATATGCGCTCGATGTGCCGATGTATTTTGTCTACCGCGACGGCGAATATATCAATGCGCTGGGCATGTCGTTCCGCGACTTCCTGCAGGGCAAACTGCCAGCCCTGCCCGGTGAAACCCCCACTATGTCGGATTGGGCGGATCATCTGACCACCGCCTTCCCCGAGGCGCGGATCAAGAAATACATGGAAATGCGCGGCGCCGATGGTGGCCCCTGGCGGCGTCTTTGTGCCCTGCCGGCCTTTTGGGTGGGCCTGACCTATGACCAGAGCGCGCTGGATGCGGCCTGGGATCTGGTCAAGGGCTGGGACGCCGAGACCCGCGAAGAGTTGCGGGTTGCGGCCTCCCGCGACGGGTTGCAGGCCGAGGTCAACGGCATCAAGATGCATGATCTGGCCCGCGAAGTGGTGGCGATTTCAAACTCCGGCCTGAAAAACCGCGCCCGTCCCGGCGCTGGTGGCTTGGTGCCCGATGAGACCCATTTCCTCAACGCGCTGAAAGACAGTCTGGACAGCGGCAAAGTGCCGGCCGATGAGCTGTTGGAGCGCTATCATGGCGATTGGAATGGCGATCTGACCCGGATCTACGCTGACTACAGCTACTAAATAGAGACCAAACGACAAAAAGGGGGCGCCGCTGAGACGCCCCTTTTTCTTGCTGCTGTTGATCCTAGGCGGCGCTTGCCAATGGATCGGGGGTGGTGGGGGCCGCGTGTGGCGGGGTCAGGGCTTCGCGGACGACGGCCCGCAGGGTTGCCACCGCGTGACCAAAGCCGAGGCCGAGGCAGAGGGCTGCAAAGCCTAGGGCGGGCAGGACGCCAATAACACCTATATCCATAAGCGGAATGGTGGAGCCTACCAAGGCGACGCCGCCAAATCCGATCATCCCATAGCCGGTGGCGATGGTGACCGCCGCAGCCCTGGCGGCGCGGCCAGAGGCGGGACAGTCCCCAAGTAGTTTTCCGATCTTCAGGATCATGAGCGCCATTGCGGTGACCATGACGAGGCCGAGGCCGATGTAGAGGCTGATGTGAAAAAGCATGGGTAAGGTCCTTTCAAAGTCAGATGGTTTGTTTGTAGAAATCGCGTTCAAATCTGCCATAGATATAGCCACTGACCGCGCCCCAAATAGGCGCGAAGAGGCTGCCGAATATGAGGAAAAAGCCGGGAATGCGTTGGTTTGCGTCGGTTAGAGCGGTGAAGAAGTACATCGGCAGACAGAGTAAAACAAAGCTGGTGAAGGCCAGCATGGCCCATCTGCCTGACGTCACCGGGTTGCGGCGCATGTCGACCAGCAGCACCGGAATGCCAATCAGCAGATAGAGCGGGCCACCGAACACCACTGCCATGACGGGGATGGCTAACAGAGGTGCGCCAATCGTTGCCACAACCAGCGGGCCACCAACAATCGCCAGGGCAAAGGCAACCGGGTCCACCAGCTGTGTTGGGGTTGTTGCTTTGGGGAATAAGATGCATGAACTTGCAGTTATTTCTGTCATTTGTGAAATCTCCGGGTAAAAAATTTTTGCGCCAGATTTAGTCCTTGGGTTTACCCCCTGGCAGGAAACGCACCAGCTTGGCGCCGAGTTTCAGCACTGCCAGATGCACGGATCGGGGCAGGCGGGCAAAATCGACATACCAGTCGTCAAACATCTGCATCACCCGCAGGGTCTCGCCCATGCGGTCCTTGACCACCGCAGGGGTTTTGTCCGTTTCGGCCTCTTGCATCACCGCGTCCAGCGCCCGCAGGGTGGGGGCGAATTCGCGCTCGCGCCGGGCCTTGATCACTGCATCAACCAGATCAAACATGTCGCGGATCGAGGTGAAGTGATCGCGTCGGTCGCCCAGCTGACGTGATGCTTTGACCAGCCCCTGGGACTGCAGCTCTTTCAGCCCGTTGGAGACATTGGAACGCGCCAGATTCAGCGTTTCGCAGATCTCATCGGCGGTCATGGCGTCGGGGGAGATATGCAGCAGCGCGTGGATCTGCGCCACCGAGCGGTTGACCCCCCATTTGGAGCCCATCTCTCCCCAGTGGAGGACAAAGTTCTGCATGGCGGGGGTGAGGTTCATTTTGCTTTTCCTGTATTTTCTGTAAGGACAGAATTGAATGGAAGATCGAGTCGCGTCAAGCATTTTTTCTTGATTGCGGGGGCGCGCAGCTTGCACAGTGGTGGATATTTTTAATCTGGGAGTTTGGGAAATGCGTGATCTGTTTATAGGACTATTTGAGAAACTCGTCGGCGCTGTCGTGATCCTGCTGTGCCTTGGGGTTCTGATCGCTGCGGGCGCGGCCCTTGTGGCACCTGGGCCAAATGGCGGTTTGCTGCCGGCGCTGGCAATCCTCGTGGGGGGATCAATCTATGCCATTTTGATGGGCGGGATGATGTATCTGTTTTTGGGCGTCTACCACAACACCAAACGCACAGCTGAAGCGATCGAGGCGCTTGCCAAACGCTGATTTGAACCAAAACAAAACCGGCGAAGCCTTTGGGCGTCGCCGGTTCAAAATTTTACCAGTTCAGGAAAATACCTGTGATTGGCTTACTGCTGCAGGGCTGCAGGCTCGATGTCTGCAATGTTTGCCCAGTGGCCGTTGGCGTCCTGGACAAAGCCTGGGATATTGCCTTCCCAGCGTTCCTGGATGTCCTTGGACAGGTTCAGGTACAGTGTGTTGTCGACGATTTTCCAGTAGGTTGGGTCGCCGTCGAATTTAAAGCCCATGGCGGCGCCAAAGGCGCAGTAGCCGCCATATGCGGGCAGATATGCTTCGGGGTTGGCCTCAAACTGCGCTTTGTGCTCTTCGGAGGCAAAGCGGTAGGTCGCGTCATTAAAAACAGTTGTGATTTTGTAGCTGCCTTTGGCGGGGGCACCGTCGGTGAAATAGGCGACGGGGTCGTAGCCCTGCATGGCAAGACCGGTGGAGGATGCGTTCAGCTCAACGCCTGCGGCCAATGCCGAAGTTGCCATTGCAACGGAAAGTGCCACGCCGCTCAGCAGGGATTTAAATGTGTTCATCAGATCGTTCCTTTTCCTGTCCAGTCAGGGGCTGCTTTAGCGGCTGACCGGCACGTATGAGATTTGTATGATGGCCTGTCTGGCTGTCATGGACCCCATGTGGAGAGGGGGTCGATCACGTTCAATCAAACTGTTTTTGATTGCGCATATACTCAGAATTGCTGTGCGTGGATGCGCAGACCTGGCGCATCACAATATGCGGAGGTCCTTATTTTGCTGACAGATTGCTTGGTGTGCGGCACAGTAAAACCAGTTTGCAGGAGGAATTCGCGATGAATGTTTTTTGGTCACGTCGGGTGATGATTGCCGGACTATTTGCATCCACTCTCTTGGCAGCGGGCGGCGCCCTGGCCCAAAGCGTTACGGGGCTGTACCGGGCAGAGGGGCGCAACCCCGATGGCAGCAGCTATAGTGGCACGGTGCAGATCCGCGACAGCAAGGGGGTGATCAAGGTGAACTGGCAGGTTGGCAGCCAAAGCTATTCTGGCAGCGGCACCCGCAGTGGCGATGTGATTTGGGTCGATTGGGGGGATCAGTATCCGGTTGTCTATGTGCGCATGCCCAGCGGCGAGCTACACGGCACCTGGGCCAATGGCCGCGGTCTGGAACGGCTCATCCCCTAATGCCACAGGCGCGGCATTAGGATGGTGCTAAGCGGCGGCGGGCGTCAGGCTATTTCTGCCCGATACGTGGCTCACTCCCCGAGAGCAGCCGGTTGATATTGCCTCCATGGCGCCAGAACACCAGGGCCGTCAGCAAAACCGCAAGCAACATCACCGACGGGTAGCCCATCAGGTAACACCAAAGCGGTGCAGACAGAGCTGCAATCAGGGCGCTTAGGGAGGAGATCCGGCTGATGGCGGCACTGGCCACCCAGATCAGGCAGCAGGCGATGCCGACGGGCCAGGCCAGTGCCAACATCAGCCCCAGGAAGGTTGCTACCCCCTTGCCACCCTGGAATTTCAACCAAACCGGAAAGCAATGGCCGAGGAAGGCCGTGAGCCCAGCCAGTTGCGCCGCATCTTCGCCTGCCAGAAAACGCGCCAAAAGCACCGCCGCCGCGCCCTTGCCGCCATCCAGGATCAGCGTCGCTGCCGCGGCGGCTTTGCTGCCGGTGCGCAGCACGTTGGTGGTGCCAATATTGCCCGAGCCTATCTCGCGCAGGTTTCCCAGCCCCATTGCCTTGGTCAAAACCAGACCAAAGGGGATCGACCCCAGCAGATAGCCGATCACGGCCCAAAGCAACAGGATGGTGGCGGCACTTTCGATCAGGGGCATCAGTCTCTCCGGTATACCGGCGTACCGGTGACATAGGTTGCCAGCACTCTGCCCTGCATCCGCTGCCCATCATAGGGCGTATTTTGCGATTTTGACTTCAGCTGGAAGCGATCCATTACAAACGGCATGTCGGGATCAAACAGCACCAGATCCGCCGGCGCCCCGGCGCTGAGCCGACCCGAGCCCAGCCCCAGCCGTTTGGCCGGGTTCAGTGCCATGGCGCGAAACAGTGTTGGCAGGTCCATGAGTTCTGCGTGATACAGCCGCATTGCGGCCGGCAGCAGGGTTTCCAGCGCCACGGCACCGGCGGCGGCTTCCTCAAAGGGCAGGCGTTTGCTTTCTTCATCCTGCGGCGTGTGCATCGAGGAGATCGTGTCGATCAGCCCGCTGCGCACTGCCTCGGCCACCGCCAGCCGGTCTTCTTCGCTGCGCAGCGGCGGTTTCACCTTAAAGAAGGTGCGATAGTCGGCCAGGTCCAGCTCGTTCAGGGTCAGATGGTGGATCGAGGTGCCGGCGGTGATGTCCAGCCCATTTGCCTTGGCCCGTTCCAGCGCCGGCAGGGCGCGGGCGGTGGTGATCTGATCGGCGTGATATTTGGCGCCAGTCATTTCCAGCAGCGCAATGTCGCGGTCCAGCCCCATGCGTTCCGCCATCGGCGACACCGCAGGCAGCCCCCGCAGGGCGGCAAACTTGCCGGATGTCGCGGCAGCCCCGGCGCTGAGCAGAGGTTCTTGCGGGTGGGCAATCACCAGTGCCCCACAAGAGCGCGCGTAGGTCAGGGCGCGGGAAAACACCTTGGTATTGCTGACCACATGGTCGCAGTCGGAAAAGGCCACCGCGCCGGCATCCATCAAAAAGCCGATCTCGGTCATCTCGCGCCCTTCGCGCCCCTTGGTCAGTGCGGCCATGGGCAGCACATGCACCGGTGCGTCGGCCTGGGCGCGGCGGGTGACAAATTCCAGGGTTTCCGGGCTGTCGATGCTGGGGCTAGTATCGGGACGGGTGACAATGGTGGTCACACCGCCAGCGGCGGCGGCGAGGCCAGCGGTCTTGTAGCTTTCCTTGTGGCGCTCGCCCGGCTCGCAGACTTTGACGCCGATATCGACAATGCCGGGGGCGAGGCATTTACCCTCACAGTCGATGATTTCGACAGCGCTGGCATCAATGTTTCGCGCACGAAACAGTTGCGCGGGCTCCGTACCCTCGGGCAGGAGTTCGGCAATCTTACCATCCTGAACCAGCAGGCCCCCCAGGCTATCGGTGCCAGCTTCGGGGTCGATCAGGCGGGCATTGATAAAGAAAAGGGTCATGCAACGGGCCTTTCGATGGCGTGATTTAGGGCAGCGACGGTGGTGCTGGGCGACGATTGATACTTGATCAGATGCTTGTCACCGCCTTTGGTGATCACCTGCACGTAGGATCCCATGGTCTTGACCGCCGCGATCTGATCCAGTGGCACCCTGCGCTCGGCGGGGCCACTCAGCACGCCGTCAGAGATCCGCCAGATCACGGCCAGTTCTTCGCTCATCATGTACCAGCCGCGCAGTCCGATGGCGCCCAGCCCGCCGATGGCTCCGGTCCAGACATGAGGATTGCCAACGGCCCAAAGAATGACCATCCCGGCCACCATGGCAATCGCTGCCATCCAGGCATGGGCGGTGATATAGGCGCTGCGGTTGGGGGTGAATTCGATCACAGTCATCTCAAAACACCAGAACATAGAGGGTGAGGGCAATAAGCAGCATCACCACGGTAAAAAGGCTGGCGCCAATGCGCCGGGCGGCAGCGCGGGTGTCGCGCGGCGAAGGTCTGGCACCAGTGTAGAGCTTGCTGCTCTCAGGCGCAGGCTGGGGCGGGGCGCTCCAGCTGATTGGCCGCTCACCGTAGCTGGCGACATGGGTGATCTGGCTGGAGAGCGTCAGGCGGCGGGCGGCACCAGCAAAGGCGCGCGAGCGCAGCAGCAGCACATGGCCCTGCAATGCGGCGAGCCGCTCCCGGTCCGGGGTGATCTCAGTCTCGGCAATGCCGCAGCCCTGGGTGAGATAGCCCGCCAGTCCCAGCTCTTCGAGGTCCGAGACCGGGAAGATCTCAACATGGTTCAGGTCGATCTCATCAATTCCCAGCACCTGAGCCAGGGCACCGGGTTCGCGCAGGAAACGGGCCTGTTCGGGCGCCATGTCCAGATTGAAAATCCGGATCACGCCACGCTCTTCGGCTGGAATTTCGATCACACCTTGCACAGGATCAGCCTGCTGCCGGAGTGTTGCGGCTTTGGCGCAGGTTTTGCGCCAACAGATCCATTGCGGCCATGCGCACGGCGACCCCCATTTCCACCTGTTCCTGGATCACCGACCGGTTGATGTCATCGGCCAGGGTGCCGTCAATCTCAACGCCTCGGTTCATCGGGCCGGGGTGCATGACGATGGCATCGGGTTTGGCATGGGACAGTTTTTCAGCGTCCAGTCCGTAGCGGTGAAAATACTCGCGCTCAGAGGGGATAAAGCCGCCGTCCATCCGTTCCTTTTGCAAACGCAACATCATCACCACATCGACGTCTTTCAGGCCTTCGCGCATGTCGTCGTAAATCTCGGCGCCAAAGTCGGCGAATTGGCCGGGAACCAGGGTGGGCGGGCCAATCAGCCGGATGCGGTTTTCCATCTTGCCCAGCAGGATCAGGTTTGAGCGCGCCACGCGGGAATGTGCGACATCACCGCAGATGGCGATGTTCAGCCGGTGCAGGCGACCTTTGGCCCGGCGGATGGTCAGCGCATCCAGCAGCGCCTGGGTTGGGTGCTCGTGTTTGCCGTCGCCGGCATTCAGCACCGCGCAGTTGACCTTTTGCGCCAACAGATCCACCGCGCCGGAATGGGGATGGCGCACCACCAGCAGATCGGGGTGCATGGCGTTCAGGGTCATCGCGGTATCAATCAGGGTTTCGCCCTTTTTGATCGAGGAGGCCTGCATCGCCATATTCATCACATCAGCGCCCAGACGTTTGCCGGCAATCTCAAAACTCGCCTGGGTGCGGGTGGAGTTTTCAAAAAACATGTTGATCTGGGTGAGACCCGCCAAGGCATCCGAATGTTTCTCGGGGCGGCGGTTCAGATCGACATAGCTGTCGGCCAGATCCAGAATCGCGGTGATCTCATGGGGTTTGAGCGGCTCGATCCCCAAAAGATGGCGGTGGCCAAAACCGGTGGGAGAGAGGGGGGAAGAGGTTGGGGAAGACATCTGGGCAGGCTCCGCTCTGTTTGTCGCACCTTATAGGCAGCACGGCCTTTTGGGGCAAGGTCGATAGGCGGGTTTGATTGCGGCTGCCCCGGCCAAATCACCGCAGGTGCGGCTGCGGCACTGCGGCTGCCGTGGCCTGCATTAGGGGTGTTCCGCTCACCCGCGTGGCGGGGTAGCTTAGGCCATGGAATCGGCAATTGATTATTGGAGCGCCAAAGCGCTGTTGGAGTGGCAGGTGGAGCTTGGCGCCACCGAAGCCCTGTGTGAAGAGCCGGTCAACCGCTATGAGCTGGCCGCGCCTGCGCCCAAGGCGCGTCAGGGGCAACAGTCGGATCAGGCCTCTGGTCAAAAGCCGGGTATGCCGCCCCCCGTTGCTCCCAGGCCCAAACCCGTCGATCCGGTGGCCGAAGCCCGCAAGGCCGCTGCTGCCGCGCCCGAGTTGCCCTCGCTGCGGGCGGCCCTTGCGGAGTTTCGTCATTGTGAGCTCAAGCTGGGCGCGCGCAATCTGGTCTTTGGCGATGGTCAGCCCGGCGCGCGGGTGATGGTAATCGGCGAGGCCCCTGGGCGCGAAGAAGACCAGCAGGGCAAGCCCTTTGTCGGCCCGGCGGGGCAGTTGCTGGACCGGATGTTGGCAGCAATTGATCTGGACCGTGCGAAAAACGTCTATATCACCAATGTGTTGCCCTGGCGGCCACAACAAAACCGTGATCCCAGCGCGGAAGAGATCGACATGATGCTGCCCTTTCTTGCCCGCCATGTGGAATTGGCGCAGCCGGACATTCTGGTGCTGATGGGCAATATCAGCTGTCAGGCGGTGCTGGGCAAACGGGGCATCTCGCGGCTGCGCGGGAATTGGGTCGAGGCCTGGGGCAAGCCAGTGCTGCCGATGTTCCACCCGGCCTATCTGTTGCGCCAGCCCGAGCACAAGCGCGCGGCCTGGGCCGATTTGCTGGAATTGAAGGCGCGGTTGGGCGCGCCAAACTAGGGATCTTTGCAGATGAAAATACTGGCCTTTTCCGACCTGCACCTGTCTGCTGCCCATGCGGCGGCACTGGTAGCGGCCAGCGATCAGGCGGATCTGGTGATTGGCGCCGGAGATTTTTGCAATCAGCGCAAAGGTCTGGATCAGGCCATGGCACTGCTGGCCGATATCGCCGCTCCGTTGATAACTGTGGCGGGCAATGCCGAAAGCGCGGCGGAGATGCGCGCTGCTGCCCTGCCGGGGATGCATGTCCTGCACGGTGAGGGGATGGCGTTTGGCGGGCTGCATTTCTTTGGCCTTGGCGGTGGTATTCCCGCGCCGCCCTTTGGCGCGTGGTCCTACAACCTGTCAGAGGCTGAAGCAGAGGCGCTGCTGGCGGGCTGCGCGCGCACTGATATCCTGATCTGCCATTCCCCACCCAAAGGACAGGGGGATGCGACCTCGCTGGGACTGTCGGTGGGCTCCACTTCGATCCTGCAGGCGGTGGAACGGCTGCAGCCGCAGCTGGCCCTGTTTGGTCATATTCACGACAGTTGGGGATTTCGCGGTCAAATCGGCACAACCCTGACCGCCAATCTGGGGCCAGAGCCTAACTTTTTTGACGTCACACCATGATTGACCCCATCACTCTTTTGACCTTTGTGCCGGCGGCGCTGGCGCTGAACCTCACCCCTGGCGCTGATATGATGTTCTGTCTGGGGCAGGGGCTGCGGTCGGGGCGGAGATCGGCGCTGGCGGCCAGTGCGGGGATTTCTGCCGGCGGGATGGTACATGTGGCGCTGGCCGGGCTGGGGCTGGGCGCGGTTGTGAATACCATGCCGGGGCTGTTTGATGTGATCCGCTGGCTTGGCGTGGCCTATCTGCTGTATCTTGCCTGGGGCGCGCTGCAGGCGCCGGCCAGCGCGGCGCAGCCCGGTCAGCCGCCGGTTCCGGCCTCCCGCGCTTTTCGCGCCGGGTTTTGGGTCAATCTGACCAACCCCAAGGTGATCCTGTTTGTGTTGGCCTTTGTGCCACAGTTTGTGGTGCCCGAGGCCGGGCCAGTGCTGGGGCAATTCCTGATCTACGGCTTGGTTCTGGCGCTGGGGGGCTTTGTCATCAATGGGCTGGTTGGCGTCTTTGGCAGTGCCGCCGGGCGCTTTCTGGCCCCAACCTCGCGGGCGGGCCTGTGGCTGGGCCGCATCTCGGCGGGAATATTTGCGGGGCTGGCACTCAGGCTCGCGCTTTTGCAAAAGACATGAGGTCTGCTATGTCACGTATCGACGAAACCATGGAGTTCATCCCGGTCCGTATCGCCATCCTTACCGTCTCGGACAGTCGCAGCCTGGCGGAGGATCGTTCGGGGCAGGTGCTGGTCGACCGGTTGCAGGCGGCGGGGCATATCCTGGCGGATCGCCAGATCATGCCGGATGAACGGGGCGGGATCGCCGATCAGCTGCGCGCCTGGGTGGCAGACCCGGCGGTGGATGTGGTGATTTCCACCGGGGGCACCGGGCTGACAGGGCGCGATGTCACGGTTGAGGCGCACCGGGATGTCTATGAAAAAGAGATCGAGGCCTTTGGCACCGTCTTTACCATCGTGTCGATGAAAAAGATCGGCACCTCGGCGGTGCAATCGCGCGCCACAGGGGGCGTTGCAGGCGGCACCTACATGTTTGCGCTGCCCGGCAGCCCCGGCGCCTGCAAGGATGGCTGGGACGAAATCCTGGCGATGCAGCTGGATTACCGGCACCGCCCCTGCAATTTTGTGGAAATAATGCCGCGTTTGACCGAAACCCAGCGACGGAAGTAACGCCACGGTGCGTGTATTCGAATAAGACGCACACTATGTACAGTGATATGTGCCAATAAGGCGCTGCACAGGGGAGGCTCAGCAGGGGGCTCTCAGAGCGGCGCCTTGTCTGGCAAAGAAACATATTTGATAGGGTAGCAGGGGCGATCCCCAGCCATCAAAGGGAATAAGGCATGCGCTTTTTGCGGCACAGTTTGACGGGTTTGTTTCTGGCGGCAGTGGCAGTCGCGCTGATGCTCTATGCGGGGCAGATGGTGGTGGGGGCGGTGCAGACACGGCTCAACGCCGAACCGCGCAAGCCACCAGCGCGGGAACGGGTTTTTGCGGTGAACCTCGTCACTGCCGATCTGCAAGAGGTGACGCCGGAACTCATCGCCTTTGGCCGGGTTGAAAGCCGCCGGACGCTGGAGCTGCGCAGCGCTCAGGGTGGGCGGATCATCCATTTGTCCGACCGTTTTGAAGAGGGCGGCGTGGTCCAGGCGGGAGAGATCCTGATCCAGATCGACCCCTCTGATATGCAGGCGGCGCTGCAAGAGGCCGAGGCCGATATGCAGGACTCCCGCGCCGAAGAGCGCGACGCCACCCGCGACCTGACCCTTGCCAAGGATGAACTGAAGGCAACACAGGATCAGGCGCAGTTGCGGGCCCGTGCGCATCAACGCCAGTTGGAGCTGCAAGAGCGTGGTGTTGGCACCACCGCAGCGGTTGAAGCGGCTGAGCTCACCGCCGTGCAGGCGCGCCAGGCGGTGATTTCGCGGCGCCAGGCGGTCAGCCAGGCCGAGGCCCGTGTTGATCAGGCGGCCACCCGGGTGGCCCGCAGTCAGATTGCCCTGGACAGGGCGCGGCGCGACCTCGCCGATACCACCCTGCGTGCCGGGTTTGATGGCACCCTGCAGGCGGTGACCCTGGTCGAAGGACGTCTGGTTTCGGCCAATGAAAAATTGGCAGAGCTGGTCGATGGCGATCAACTGGAGGCCGCATTCCGGGTGTCTACCCTGCAATATGCCCGGTTACTGGGCGCTGATAATCGGCTCAGCCCAGCCCCGGTGCGGGTGACTCTGGATGCGGCGGGCGCCGGGCTTGAGGCAACGGGGCGGCTGTCGCGCGCCAGCGGCGCGGTGGGGGACGGCCAAACAGGCCGATTGCTCTATGCCAGTCTGGATCTGACGCCAGGGTTCAAACCGGGCGATTTTGTCACCGTGAAGGTCAGCGAACCGCCGCTCTTGGCTGTGGCGCGGGTGCCGGCTTCGGCGCTGGGATCCGATGGCACGGTGCTGGTGCTGGGGCCTGAAGAGCGGTTGCAGTCGCTGCCGGTTGAGCTGCTGCGCCGACAGGGCGATGATGTGCTGATCCGCGGCGCGGGGCTGGAGGGCCGACAAGTGGTGACCGGCCGCACGCCGCTTTTGGGCGCCGGGATCCGGGTGCGCCCCCTGCATCAGGACGCAGGGACGGCACAGCCAACCCCCGCGGCTGAGCGGTCGGCGACGGCGGCCGAGCTGATTGAATTGTCAGAAGAGCGCCGCGCCAAACTGGTCGCCGCCGTCGAAGGCAGCGCAGGCTTGCCGGATGCGGCCAAGGAGCGGATGCTGGCGGCCCTGGCCAAGGCGCAGGTGCCAGCCGGGCTGGTCAACCGGATCGAAGCCCGGATGGGGGGATAATCCATGCGTGATTTGTCGCGTCCTGCCGGCGGTTTGCTGAGCTACTTCACCCGCCACCGCACGGCGGCAAACCTGTTGTTGCTGGTGCTCTTGCTGCTTGGCACTGCGGCAATCCCAAAGATGCGGGCGCAGTTCTTTCCGGATGTGATTATCGAAAGCGTCACGGTCGGCGTCACCTGGGAGGGTGCCGGGCCGGAAGATGTGGACGGCGCCATCGTGCAGGTGCTGGAGCCGGTGTTGCTGGCGGTGGACGGGGTTGAGGAAAGCGCCGCCTCCTCGCGCGAAGGCGTCGCCTCGATCGTGCTGGATTTTGAGCCCGGCTGGGACATGGCGCTGGCGGCGGATGATGTGCAATCGGCGGTGGATGCCATTACCACCCTGCCGGAAGAGGCAGATGACCCGACGGTGCGGCGCGGCGCCTGGCGTGACCGGGTGACGGATGTGGTGATCTCGGGTCCGCTGGCGCCGGATCAGCTGGGGCTGTTCGCCGATGAATTGATTATACGCCTGTTTGCAGTCGGGGTCACCCGCACCACCATTCGCGGCCTTGCTGCACCACAGACCCTGGTCGAGGTGCCCTCCTACAGTTTGATCACCCATGATATCGCGATGAGCGATATCGCCAGTGCTATCGCCGCCGAGGTCGATGCCGATCCTGCGGGGGATGTGACCGGGGCCAATACCCGGGTGCGCACCGGGCGGGAAAAGCGCAGCCCGGAAGAGATCGAAGGGATCGTGTTGCGGACAGAACCAGATGGTTCGGTTTTGACCATTGGCGATCTGGCGCAGGCCACCCGCGAAGGGGTGGACCGCAACCGTTCCTATTTTGTCGGCGACAACCCCGCCATGTCGATCCGGGTGGATCGCTCGGATATGGGCAATGCCATCGCCATTCAGGCTGAGGTGCAAAAGGTGGTTGATGCGCTGCAAACCACCCTGCCGCAGGGCGTCAGTGCCGAGCTGATCCGCACCCGTGCCGCTGCCATCTCTGACCGGCTGGATATTCTGATCGACAATGGGCTGATGGGGCTGGGGCTGGTCATGGCGCTGTTGTTCCTGTTCCTCAATACCCGCATTGCCTTTTGGGTGGCGGCGGGTATTCCGGCGGCAATGTTTGCCGCCGTGGCGCTGATGTATGCCGCCGGGATCACCATCAATATGATCAGCCTGTTTGGCCTGATCATTACCCTGGGGATCGTGGTGGATGATGCCATCGTGGTGGGGGAGCACGCCGATTTTCGGGTGCGCCGCCTGAATGAAACCCCGATGCAGGCCGCCGAGAACGCCGCGCGCCGCATGGCGATGCCGGTATTTGCCGCCACCCTGACCACCATCATCGCCTTCTTTGGGCTGACCGCTATTGGCGGGCGCTTTGGTGATCTGATCCGTGATATTCCCTTTACGGTGATTGCAGTGCTGGCGGCCTCGTTGCTGGAGTGCTTCTTGATCCTGCCGCACCATATGGCCCATGCGTTGACCCACGCGCAAAAGGACCATTGGTATGACTGGCCCAATCGCATGGTCAATCGCGGCTTTCGCTGGATGCGCGACACCCTGTTTCGCCCCATTATGGCCCTGGTGGTGCAGGCGCGTTACGTGGTTTTGGCGGGGGCCCTGACCATTCTGGCCAGCCAGATGGCGCTGTTTATTGGTGGCGATGTCAATTGGCGCTTCTTCAATGCGCCGGAGCGCGGCTCTGTCACCGGCAATTTTGCCATGGCCGAAGGCGCCACCCGCGCCGACACCCTGGCGATGATGGCGGAGATGCAACGGGCCACCGCCGCCACGGGGGCCTCTTTTGCGGAACGCTATGAGGACATCAATCCGGTGGATTTTGTCATCGCCGAGGTCGGCGGCAATGCCGGGCGCGGCATGTCCGGGGTGGATGCCAAGGACACGGACCTGTTGGGGGGGATCTCAATCGAGCTGATCGACGCGGATCTGCGGCCTGACTATTCCAGCTTTGCCTTTGTGGCCGAACTGCAGGAAGAGGTGCAAAACCACCCGCTGGTCGAGGCTGTCAGCTTTCGCAGCTGGCGCTCTGGTCCCGGTGGTGATGCGCTGGATGTGCAGTTTTATGGCGCCGATGTTCAGGTGCTCAAGGCGGCCTCTGAAGATCTAAAAACCGCGCTGTTACGCTACCCTGAGATTTCGGCGGTGGAAGACAATCTTGCCTATGACAAAGAGGAAGTGGTGCTGGAGCTGACGCCCCAGGGGCAGGCGCTGAACTTTACCATCGACACCCTGGGGCGGGCCTTGCGGGCGCGGCTGAACGGGATTGAGGCGGCGACCTACCCGGATGGGCCACGCAGCGCTGAGATCCGGGTCGAGCTGCCCCGCGATGAGCTGTCGGCGGATTTCCTGGAGCGCACCCTGATGCGCAGCCCCGGCGGCATCTATGTGCCGCTCTCGGATATTGTCTCGGTGAGCCAGCGCACGGGGTTTTCCACCGTGCGGCGCGAAAACGGCATTCGCCTGATCAGCGTCACCGGCGATATCTCAGAGGATGACCCAACCCGTGCCGCCGATATCGGCAAGGCGCTGGAGGAGGAAATTCTGCCCGATATCGCCAGCCGCCGTCAGGTGGAGTGGCGGCTCAGCGGGTTGAGCGAACAGGAAGACAACTTTCTCAACGATGCCCGCACCGGGCTGATCCTCTGTCTTGCCGGGATTTATCTGGTGCTGGCCTGGATCTTTGCCAGCTGGACCCGGCCTCTGGTGGTGATGGCAATCATTCCCTTTGGATTGGTGGGGACCATCTGGGGCCACTATCTGTGGGGCATACCGCTGAGCATGTTCACCGTGGTTGGCCTGTTGGGGATGACAGGGATTATCATCAATGATTCCATCGTGCTGGTGACCACCATCGACGAATATGCCGAAACCCGCGGGTTGGTGCCTTCGATCATTGACGGGGCGGCGGACCGGCTGCGGCCGGTGATGCTGACAACCCTGACCACGGTACTGGGGCTGGCGCCTTTGATGTATGAAAGCTCGCAGCAGGCGCAGTTCCTCAAGCCAACGGTGATCACCCTGGTCTATGGCCTGGGCTTTGGCATGTTTCTGGTGCTTTTGGTGGTGCCGGCCCTGGTGGCGATCCAACGGGATATGGCGCGGCCTGTGACGGCCCTGCGCCGGGCCCTTCGTGGCGGGACAAACCCGCTGCGCTGGCTGGTTCTGGGCACCGGAGTGGCGCAGCTGGGCTGGCTGGGAGTAAGCCTGGGCTGGGCGATGGCAACCGGAGCGCTGCACCCGGCCTTGCGCACGGTGCTGCCCGGTCTGGCCGGGTTTGAGCCACTGCGCGCCGGGCTGTTTCTGGCGTTGGGCGGGATCGCTGCGCTGTCCCTGCTGGCCTATCTGATCTCGGCGCTGGTCTTTGGCCTGCGGCGGCACCGGACAGCCTAAACCGGACAGCCTAGATCCGTTTTTGTTAGGCTGGTTTTTGCTATGCCTGTCTTTGGCGGGCCAGGCGGGCCACGTCTGCGACCTGATCAATCAGCTCCAATCCCCGCTCTTCGATTTCATCGACGGGGATCCAGCTGGCCTGCAGGGCATCATCATCAGGCACAGGGATGCCGCTTTCATAAGCGCAGAGAACCGCCGTCAGCAGATATTGCTTTTGCACCGCACCCACAGAATCACGCAGCAAGACGTCGATATTGGTCAGATATTCCAGGGGGCGGGCCACGACGCCGGTTTCCTCAAACAGCTCGCGGATGGCTGCCTGCATGGCGGTTTCGCCCAGCTCCACATGACCACCGGGAAAGCCCCACCAGCCGGCATTGGGCTCGGTCTTGCGCTGGATCAGGATGACCTGTCCCAGGTGGTAGACCACGGCAATGGCCCCGAGAACGGGGCGGTGGGGCTGGGTTATCGACATTCTGGCACCATTTCGCAGTTACCCGGACGCTACCCGGCGGTTATCCAGCTGTGCAGCCAGAGATATCCACCGCATGTTTTTGCCCCAGAACGGTGATCCGCAATTGTGAGCGATCCACCGCAGCCAGGCTGCCCGCGCGGGTGGGAAGCAGCTCGGATGTGGCCACCAGAGTACCACCGCTGCGCCGGGTGGTGGTGGCGCCAGCAAACAGATGCGGCGAGCCAGCTTCGATCACCGCGACCTCGGTGCCACCAGCGCTGGGCATGGTGATCCGGGCTTCGACTTCGATACCGTATTTGGTTGGCGTCAAGCGGCAGGTGCTGGCGGAGACCCTGGCTTCGCGGGCGGAAAAGGGGCGGGCGGCAATGGCGGCGACGATGGCCGGGTTGCGCGGCGCTGCTGAATCTAGCTGATGGTCGAAAGACAGTTCCGATGGCACACAGATATCTTTGCAGATGCCCAGCTCCATCCGTCCTTTGAGCCGCACCGGGCGGCCGGGCCTTTCGGGGGTGATCTCTATCGGCAGCACCAGCTGATGGTGATAGCCGATGGTCTGATAACCAGAAGTCAAGAACACCTCGGGTGTGGGCCAGGTCATCGACATTTCGCCGACATTTCGGGAGCCACGCCAGGTGAAACTGGGGGGGATGCCTGCTTCGCCGGGGGCGCGCCAATAGGTCTTCCAGCCGTCGCGAAGGGTCAGGCGCAGGGCGCCGATATATGTCCCATCTGGTGAGACACCGCCGTCGAGGATTTCCACTTGCACCAGCTCATCCATGCTGGTGGGCAGGGCGCTTTGTGCCTTGGCCGCAAACGGGGTGAGCGCCGAAGCAAACACTGCAACCGCAGCAGCCATCAGGCTGCGCAGGCTGACCGCCGGTTTTGCGGCGGCGGATCTGGGATCGGTTTGTGGGCCGAGGGGAGGACGATATTCATGCATGGAAATATAAATGGCCTCTTGCGGGGCAATTGCCAAGTCACGATCTGGTCAAATGCTTGACTGCGCTGTTGTGACCGGATCGCCCGGAGGCTCTTGCACCTTCGGAAGCTGGGCGGCATGCTGCGGGAGACGCTGTAACAGCCAAGGGAAAGGGCAGGATATGGATCTCACCGGGAAGTTATTGATCGCGATGCCGGGCATTGGCGATCCTCGGTTTGAGCATTCGGTTATTTTTCTGTGTTCGCACAGCGAAGACGGGGCCATGGGGCTGATCATCAACAAGGTTGCGCCGGAGGTGCAGCTGGGAAATCTGCTTGAGCAGCTGGAGATCCCGGTGATTGCGGCAGGCAAGGGCGAAGAGGCCATCCGCTTTGGCGGGCCGGTGGAGGTGCAGCGCGGGTTTGTACTGCATTCACCGGAGTATGAATCCAGTATCAATTCCCTGACGGTGCCGCCGGGCTATGGCATGACTGCAACCCTGGATGTTCTTGAGGATATTGCCCAGGGCAATGGGCCTGAGAAGCTGTTGATCATGCTGGGCTATGCCGGCTGGGGGCCGGGGCAGCTGGAGGCAGAGATCATTGCCAATGGCTGGCTCACCACCGAGAGCACGGATGCGCTGATTTTTGAGACCGCGGATGTGGATAAATGGGAGGCGGCGCTTGGCTCCCTGGGGATTGATCCGCTGTCGCTTTCGGCCAGTGCCGGGAGCGCCTGAACTGCGACGGTTCTAGGGGGGGTAGTTATCTAGGGGTGGGCCTAGTTACTTGGAGCTGGTGAGGACACATCGCGCGGCGCTGCTGCGCGGCGCAACCGGTCATTGATGGCAGCGCCAAGGCCGGTCTCGGGGATGGGGGCCACGGCAATGGGCTGCCCCTGCGCATCCAGATGATGCAGATGGCCAAAGAGATTGGCGGCGGCCTCAACCAGATCGCCGCGCGTGGACAGGGAAAGGTCGCAGGCGCGGGCGCCGCTGTAGTGGCCAAATCCCAGGTAGCATTCGCCCGCGCGCGCAGAGGTTGCATTGAGGCGCACCCGCTCTTGTGGCGCGTAGTGGGACAGGAGCTGGCCGGGCGCTGTCAGGGGGTCGTGGAGGTCGCGTGTGGCCAGGGGCTGGCCCAGTACTGCTTCGATTTCCTCGGCTGCCAGACCACCGGGGCGCAGCAGCACAGGCGCCTCCCCTGCAAGGCCAACAATGGTGGATTCGACACCAACACCGCAGGCCCCATCTGCAACCACGGCGGCGATACGCCCGGCAAGGCCGGCCATGACATGCTGCGCCGTTGTGGGGCTGATCCGCCCCGAAGGGTTGGCCGAGGGGGCCGCTACGGGACCGTCGAGCGCCGCCAGCAGCTTTTGCGCCGTGGGATGGGCTGGCACCCGCACCGCCAGGGTGTCGAGCCCGGCCGTGACCAGCTCGGAGATACCATGTCCGGGTGCCAGCGGCAGCACCAGCGTCAGCGGTCCGGGCCAGAAGGCGCGGGCCAGGGTCTCGGCCCAAGGATTCCATATGACGTGGCGTTTTGCAGCCTCAACCGAGGCCACATGGGCGATCAGCGGGTTGAAGCTGGGACGCCCCTTGGCGGCATAGATCGCCGCCACCGCATCGCCGCGCCGGGCATCGGCGCCCAGGCCATAGACCGTCTCGGTTGGGAAAGAGACCAGATCGCCCTGCCGCAGCAGCTGCGCTGCGCGACTGATCCCGCTGGCGGAGGCATCCAGCATTTGCGTTGCTTTTTGGTCGGTTTCTTGAGGCATTTTGGGTGACGCGGCGTTTTGGTTGATTGCAAGGGGGCGAAGGTTAGGTAATCGATCAGCTAAACTGACAGACAGCGCAACAGACATACCGGGCGGTTTGGGCAATGCCAAGCCTGCGCCCGCGATTATCCCCAAGGCCGACAAGAGGATGCCTATGACCTTCCGTGCCCCCGTTTCCGAGTATGAGTTTCTCCTGAACACCGTGATTGGCTTCGAGCAGATCGCCCAGACAGACCGGTTCAGCGAGGCAAGCCGTGAACTGGTGACTGCGATCCTGACCGAAGCGGGCAAGCTGTGTGATGAGGTCATGGCGCCGCTGCAACGGGCGGGTGATGTGCAACCTGCGGCGCTGGAAAACGGCGTGGTGCGGACCTCGCCCGGCTTTGGCAAGGGGTTCACGGCCATTGCCGAGGGCGGCTGGATTGGCATGAGCGCCGCGCCTGAGCAGGGCGGCATGGGGCTGCCGATGACCCTGACGGCGGCAGTGAATGAGATGATGTCGGGGGCCTGCCTGTCTTTGCAGCTGGCACCCCTGATGAGCCAGGGCCAGATCGAGGCGCTGGAGCATCACGCCAGTGACGTCCTGAAACAGATGTACCTGCCGAAACTGATCTCGGGGGAATGGACCGGCACCATGAACCTGACGGAACCGCAGGCAGGCTCTGACGTGGGGGCGCTCAGCTCCAAGGCCGAAGCCAATGGCGATGGATCCTATGCGGTGACCGGCCAGAAGATCTATATCTCCTGGGGCGACAATGATTTTGCCGAGAATGTCTGCCATCTGGTGCTGGCGCGATTGCCCGATGGGGTGCCCGGCACCAAGGGGATCTCGCTGTTTCTGGTGCCCAAGTTCCTGCCCAACGAGGAGGGCACCATGGGCGCCGCCAACACATTGGGTGTGGTCAGCCTGGAGCATAAGATGGGCCTGCATGGCAGCCCGACCTGCGTGATGCAGTTTGATGGCGCCAAGGGCTGGCTGGTTGGCCCCGAACATGGGGGTATGGCGGCGATGTTCACCATGATGAACAATGCCCGCCTGGGCGTCGGCGGCCAGGGCGTTGGCGTTAGCGAAGCTGCCTATCAGCAGGCGCTGTCCTATGCGCTGGAGCGCAAACAGGGGAAGACGCCCTCGGGCTTTATCGCGGATCACGCCGATGTGCGCCGGATGCTGATGGAGATGAAAGCCGATACCTACGCTGCGCGGGCCATCCTGCTGGCCTGTGCCCATGCCACCGATATGCAGACCGCAACCGGGGCTGCGGATTGGAAGGCGCGGGCTGCCTTTCTGACCCCAATCGCCAAGGCCTTTGGCACCGAGACCGGCATTCGGGTGGCCGATCTGGGCATCCAGGTACATGGCGGCATGGGCTTTATCGAGGAAAGCGGCGCGGCTCAGTTCCTGCGCGATGTGCGGGTGACCTCGATCTACGAGGGCACCAATGGCATCCAGGCGATGGATCTGGTGGCGCGCAAGATGATGGATGGCGGCGATATGGCCCATCGCATCATTGACGAGATCGAAGCCCAGGCCGAGGGTGCCCGGGCCACCCATCCCAATATGGGAGAGGCGGTCTGGCAGGCCTGCGAATCCCTGCGTGAAACCACCGAATGGCTGGTAGAGCAGGACGACCTGCAGGATCGCTTTGCCGGGGCGGTGCCCTATCTGCGCGCCTTTGCCCGGGTTCTGGGCGGCCATTAC
This sequence comes from Pseudophaeobacter sp. TrK17, assembly GCF_042192375.1. Taxonomy (NCBI): domain Bacteria; kingdom Pseudomonadati; phylum Pseudomonadota; class Alphaproteobacteria; order Rhodobacterales; family Roseobacteraceae; genus Pseudophaeobacter; species Pseudophaeobacter sp. TrK17. Next base: position 3,405,919 of record NZ_CP071700.1, on the reverse strand, counting down.
CACCTGTCTGCGGCCATTGCCGACAAGGGTGGCCCGCGCGAAAAACTGGCGCGGTTCTACATCAAACGCATGCTGCCGGAACATTCGGGTCTGCTGACCCACGTGCAGGAAGGTGCCGCCGGCACCATGGCGCTCACTCTTGAAGAATTGGCAGGCTGATCATGGCAAGTGTCCCCGAAGTAGGTCCCCGCACCCCCTGGACCGAACCGCCCGCGCTGGGCGAGGCGATTGAGGTCGCCGAAGGGGTTCTGTGGATGCGCCAGCCGCTGCCGATGAAGCTGGATCACGTCAACATCTATGCCCTGGACGAGGGCGACAGCTGGACGGTGGTGGACACCGGCTTTAACACCCGCAAAAGCCGCGAGATCTGGCAAAGCCTGATGGCAGGTCCCTTGAAGGGTAAGCCGATCAGCCGGGTTGTCGGCACCCATCATCACCCCGATCACATCGGGCTGGCGGGCTGGTTTCAGTCCGAATACGGCGCCGAGCTGGTCACCAGCCGCACCGCCTGGCTGTTTGCCCGGATGCTGACGCTGGATGTGCAGGAAACCTGGCCCGCCGAAACCCTGGCCTATTACCGCTCGGCCGGGATGGACGGGGAGATTTATGACAAACGCATTGCCGACCGGCCTTTCAATTTCTCCGATATGGTCTACCCGATGCCGCTGGGCTTTACCCGGGTGCAACAGGGCGATGTCTTCCGCATGGGCGGGCGTGACTGGGATGTGCATATGGGCAATGGCCACGCGCCCGAACACGCCACCTTCTGGAGTCGCGATGACAATCTTGTGATCACTGGCGACCAGATCCTGGCCTCGATCAGCCCCAATATCGGGGTCTATGCCACCGAACCCATGGCCGATCCCCTGGGCGAATGGCTGGAGGCCTGCGAGCGGCTGGCACCGCTGTCGCGCCCGGATCATCTGGCGCTGGGGGGCCATAAGCTGCCCTTTACCCGTTTGCCGCTGCGCATGCGGCAGCTGATCGACAATCACCACGGCGCGCTGGACCGGCTGATGAACCATCTTGAAACGCCAAAGACCGCAGCCGATTGTTTTGCGCCGCTGTTCAAGCGTAAGATTGGCGAGGGTGAATATGGGCTTGCACTGGTAGAGGCGGTGGCCCATGTCAATCATCTGTACCGCACAGGTCGCGTCAGCCGCGTCAAGGGCGACAACGACGCCTGGCTGTACCAGAGCATAGAGTAGGCGCCGGGTGTTCCCCGGCAGAAGAGTGGCAGGGGAGTGAAGGCCATGGACAACAAGATTTCAACCAGCGCCGAGGCCGTCGAGGCCGCGGCATTGCCCTGCGTCCATGAGGTGCATGCGGACCCGGAGGCCAAAAATGGTCTCACCGAAGTGCCAGAACAGCTGCAAAAAACCGATGGTGCCAAGAGCCAGGCGCGCTGGGCCTATGAGCGGCTGATCCTTTATATCCAGAACTTCGAGAAGCAGTTGGACAGCGAGCACGAGGTGGCCATGGGCTTTGTCGGCGGTGACGCCGGGGTGCTGCGCATCGAGGGCATGGGGTATTATGACCCTGACATCGTGACCTTCTATGGCACCGATGGCGCAGGCGCCAAAACCCAACTGGTGCAGCATGTGAGCCAGATGAACGTGATGCTGCGCGCCCTGCCCAAACCCCGCGAGGAAGTCCCGGCCAATCGCATCGGATTTCGTCTGGCCAGCGACCTGGAGACCTAGGGGCGGCGATTCGGCGGTGCGCCTTGTCCGGGGGCTGCGGCGGGCAGAACAGCTGCGGATTGGGGCAAGGACGCGACGGATTGGTCGCAGGTTGGGGTTTTTGCCCCCCTGTGCGGCAATGACGTGGTGACAGGCAATTTGAAATCCAGTATCCAGCAAAAAAACATACGCGAATAGAAAGATCCATCATGGCTGAACACAAACACGGTACCATGGACTCTAAAGTTCAAGAAGAAACCTATGCAGGCTTCATCACCTTCACCACGCGTTTCACCATCTTCCTGGTGTTTCTGGCGTTGTTTCTCGCCGTATTTGCAACCTGATCCTTGCACATGACATCTGGTAAAGCGGTTGCGCGCCGGGCGCCGGGTCGTATTGGCCTGGCGATGACTCTTTTGGCGGGCAGTATTGTGCTGGCGGGCTGTGAGGCCCAGAAAAAGCCCAATGCGGATGCGGCGACACTTGCAGCAGCATCCTATACCCACAGCGGGCCACCTGCGCTGACCTTGTTCACCATGGTCAACAACCGGACCGGCTCCGGTGGTCATACCTCCCTGATGATCAATGCCTCTGAGCGGGTGATTTTTGACCCTGCCGGATCCTTTTATGCCGATGTGGTGCCGGAACGGAATGACGTGCTGTTTGGCATCACTCCGCCTGTTGTGCTGGCCTATCGCGGCGCCCATGCCCGCAGCACCCACCATGTGGTGGTGCAGCGTCTTGAGGTCACGCCTGCACAGGCGCAGCTGGCCTATGAGCTGGCGATCTCAAATGGTCGGGTGCCCGGGGCCTATTGCGCCAACTCCACCTCCTCCATCCTGCGCCAGATCCCAGGGCTGCAAGGTTTGAAAACCACATTCTACCCGGTGAAGCTGTCCGAGCAGTTCGGTGCGCTCCCCGGCGTTGTCACCAGCAAATACTATGAGGATGACGACGCGGATCTGCAAAAGGCCCTGGCTGAGGGCAATGTTGTCCTGAACTACGAGACCACGCAGAGCGAGTGATCCGTGCGGCGGACCAAGTAAAGATCAGAGCGGCTGAGCGGGGAAAAAACCTGCTCAGCCGTTTTTTTGTCAGCTTTAGCCCAGCAGAAACAGCACCAAAAATCCACTGACACCGCTGAGCAATGCCCAGAGCACATTGCGGGTGAGATACCCCACCGCAAAGGTCAGCGCCGCCACCGCCAGATGCGGCAGGCTGATCTCGCCGCCCGTGGGGGAGGGCCAGACCACCAGCGGCGTGACCAGGGCGGGCAGGATCGCCACCGCCGTATAGCGCAGGTGCCGCATCAGCCAGGCAGGCATTGGGCGTCCGCCCATAAATCCGATAAAGGCAAACCGCAGGGCAAAGCTGCCGACCGCCATGCCGGTAATCACAATCCACAGGCTGAGGCTGTCAAATCCATTCATGATGAGGTCTCCTGGCTGGCACTGCTGCTGGGGGTGCGGCGGGCGGCTTTGCGTTCAAGCCAGAGCTCGGTCTGGGCGCCGGCCATCATACCTGCCAGCCCGGCAACAATCAGCCCAAGGTTATGGGGCATCAAGGTTGCAGGCAGCGCAGCGACAATGGCGACAAAGCAGGCAACCATATGCGCAGGGGTGCGCAGCATTGGGCCGATCATTGCCAGAAAGGCCAGGGGCAGCACAAAATCCAACCCCCAGCTTGCCGGGATCTGCGCCCCCACCAAAGCACCGACGACCGTGGCGATCATCCAGCTGGGGGCAATCACCGAGGTGGTGCCAAAGAAATAGGCCATCCGCTGCGGCGTGGTCATCTCTGGTTCGGTCTCAAATTTGACGATCGACAGGGCGTAGGATTGATCCACTGTCATATAGGCGGCACAGGCGCGCTGCCACATCGGCGCATCGCCAAGGTAGGGGGTCAGCGAGGCGGAATACATCCCCATCCGCAGATTCACCGCCAGAGCCGAGACCAGAACGATCAGCAGCGGCGTGTTCTCTTGCAGCAGTTGCAGGGCGGTGAACTGGGCGGCGCCCGCAAAAACCGCGAGCGAAAAGGCCAGAGCCTCAAGGACATTTAGTCCCGCTTCGGCTGCCAGAACTCCAAACAATAGGCCAAAAGGACTGGCCACAAGCAGAAAGGGCAGGCTGTCGCGCAGTCCTTTCCAAAACAGGGATTTCGTGGTGGTGATTGCCATGCGCCCGTCCTAAGTTCACTGACAACTTGGTAGGCAGCTTCAAAGGGCTCTGCAATTGGTAAAATCATCTGACCTCACGGAGATCTTATCCGAGTACCTGATTGCGCCCGATCCGGGGCGCCCAGGACTCACCCGTGGCGTGACCGGCCATGATGAGCACGGCGCTGCGGTGGCCCTGTCGGTGGTCGAGGAACGCCCGCTAACTATCTATCTGAATCGGCAGGAAATTGTCACCGCCATGACCATTGGTGACTACCCAGAGTATCTGGCGCTGGGGTTCCTGCGCAATCAGGGCATGCTGTCGCCGGGCGAGGATATCCTGCGCGTCGACTATGACGAAGAGCTGGAGGTGGTGGTGGTGCGCACCGCCCGCGAGACCAACTATGAGGAAAAATTGCAGAAAAAGACCCGCACCTCTGGTTGCGCGGTGGGTACAGTTTTTGGCGATATGATGGAGGGGCTAGAGGACGTGCAGCTGCCTGCCACGCCGGTGAAAACCTCTTGGCTCTATGCCCTGGCGCATAAGATCAACCGCACCCCCTCGCTCTATCTTGAGGCCGGGGCAATCCATGGCACGGTGCTGTGTCACCAGGACCGTCCGCTGGTCTATATGGAGGATGTGGGGCGCCATAATGCGGTGGACAAGATCGCCGGCTGGATGCTGTCGGAAGGCGTCGATGCATCGGATAAGATCCTTTATACCACGGGCCGGATGACCTCCGAGATGGTGATCAAAACTGCGATGATGGGCATTCCGGTGCTGGCCTCGCGCTCGGGCTTTACCGCCTGGGGCGTCGAGATCGCCCGGCAGGTCGGCCTGACCCTGATTGGCCGCATGAAGGGCCAGCGGTTTGTCTGCCTGTCCGGCGACGCGCGGTTAGAGCGCGACATGGACCCGCGCGACGCGCCGGTTGAGGCAAAGAAACATCGCAGGAAGGGGGCGGAGTGAACCGGTTGGAAATGTCTCTCCAGTTTTCTAGCCCGGCACAGCCGAGATGCGCCCAACCCGCCCCTCACGGGGTGGGCGCTTTGCACTCTCTTTTCTGTTGTCGCGTCCGTACGACGTCATAGGAGATCAATAAATGACCAAACCCCTCGGAGTAATCCTAGCCGGTGGTCTCGCCACCCGGATGGGCGGCGGCGACAAAGGTCTGTTGCAGATCGGTGGCCAAAGCCTGCTTGCGCGGGTCCGCAACCGGCTGGAGCCACAGGTCTCAGGCTTGGCGCTGAACGCCAACGGCGATGCGGCGCGCTTTGCTGACCTGGGGCTACCGGTGGTGGCCGACAGCATTGATGGCTTTGCCGGTCCCCTGGCCGGGGTGCTGGCCGGGCTCGACTGGGCCGCCGGGCAGGGGGCTGATGCCATTGTCACCGCTGCTGCCGATACGCCGTTTTTCCCGACGGATCTGGTGGCGCGATTGGTGGAGGCATCAAAGGGACAGGCGCACCCGCTGGTGCTGGCGACAACACCCCGCACTGGAGAAGAGCTGAAATCGGGGGGCCGCAGCAAGGTCAATCGCCACCCGACCTTTGGGCTCTGGCCGGTGGCCCTGCGCGATGATCTGCGGGCGGCGCTCAAGGATGGCCTGCGCAAGGTGGTGCTCTGGACCGACCAGCACGGAGGCCGCGAGGCGCTGTTTGACGTTACCCCCTTTGATCCCTTTTTCAACGTCAACACGCCTGCGGATCTCACCCGGGCTGAGGAGCTGATGCGATGAAACTCTACGGTATCACTGGCTGGAAGAACTGCGGCAAAACCGGGCTGATGGAGCGGCTGGTGACCGAGTTTACTGAGCGCGGCCTGACGGTCTCGACCATCAAACATGCCCATCACAGCACCGATGTGGACCAGCCGGGCACCGACAGCCACCGCCACCGTATGGCTGGTGCCGCCGAGGTGATCCTTGCCTCGACCCACCGCATTGCCATCATGCAAGAGCTGCGCGGCGCCGAAGAGCCACCGCTGGCCGCGCTGCTGGCACGGCTTTCACCGGTGGATCTGGTGCTGGTAGAGGGCTATAAGCGCGAACCCCACCCCAAGATCGAGGCCCACCGCGCCGCCGCCGGTCAACCCCTGATCGCGCCCCAGGATACCAGTGTTCGGGCCCTGGCCAGCGATGTACCGCTTGACTGCGAACAGCCGGTTTTGGATCTGGATGACACCACAGCGATTGCGGATTTTATCGCCGCAGAGCTGTCGCTTTAGCTCCTCTTTTGTAAAGGTAGGACGCCGATGAACCTGACCCCCCCTCCGCTGCGCAACGATTGTTTTTCCCTGCCCGCAGGCGTCGATTGGACCCCGGTAGACGAGGCCCTGGCGCTGCTGCGAAAGCGGTTGCAGCGGGTCGTCAGCAGCGAAGAGCTGCCCCTGACCACAGCCGCAGGCCGTATCCTGGCCGCTGATGTTATTGCCAACCGCTCAAATCCGGCGCTGCCCAATACGGCAGTGGATGGTTATGGTTTTGCCGGGCCAATTGCAGAGGGTACGCATGTGCTGCCCCTGATGCCGGGGCGCGCCGCCGCCGGGCTGGCCTATGAGGGCGCGGTGCCCGCAGGTCAGGCCATCCGCATCCTCACCGGGGCGGCGCTGCCCGATGGTGTCGATACGGTGATCCTGGAGGAGGACGTATCGCTGGGCGCAGCGGAGATCGCCTTCCATGGCCCGCTGAAACGCGGCGCCAATACCCGCAATGCAGGCGAGGATGTGACCTCGGGGGCGGTGATCTTGCCAGCCGGACGGGTGCTGACCCCAGCTGATCTGGCGCTTGCCGCCGCTGCTGGTATTTCCCAGGTCCAGGTCTACCTGCCCCTGCGGGTGGGGGTTCTGTCAACCGGGGATGAGCTCTGCGAGGTTGGCGAGGCAGCCGCCGCGGGGCAGATCTATGATGCCAACCGGCCAATGCTGCTGGCGCTGTTGCGGCAGATGGGATTCGTGCCGGTGGATCTTGGGCGCGTGGTGGATGATCGCGACGCTCTGCGTGCCCGGCTGGATACGGCTGCGGCGCAGGTGGATGTGATCCTCACCAGCGGGGGCGCATCGGCGGGGGACGAAGATCACGTCTCGGCGCTGTTGCGCCAAAGCGGCGCCCTGCAGGAATGGCGCATCGCGCTGAAACCCGGGCGCCCTTTGGCTCTGGCCATGTGGCAGGGCGTGCCGATCTTTGGGCTGCCCGGCAATCCGGTGGCGGCCCTGGTCTGCACGCTGATCTTTGCCCGCCCCGCCATGGGGCAAATGGCCGGCGCCAACTGGCACCAGCCACAGGGATTTGATCTGCCCGCCGCGTTTGCCAAACGCAAAAAACCGGGCCGGCGCGAATATCTGCGCGCCCGCATCCGGCAGGGTCAGGTTGAGGTGTTCAAATCTGAAGGCTCCGGGCGCATTTCCGGCCTCAGCTGGGCCGAAGGCCTGGTTGAACTGGCAGATGGCGGTGCGCAGATCCAACCGGGTGACTTGGTCCGTTACATCCCCTATAGCGCCTTTAACCTGTAAATCTGGCCCTCTGTGGCAGGCCCGACATTGGGCGCCCTGATTTGTGGTGTTGTGTAGCGGCTGGCGTATCGGTTTGGGGAGGACGGGGATTTCATCTTGCCCCAAATACCTCCGCCGGAGGCAGCGGCCCGTCAGGGCCGCCAAATTTCAAGCAGTCAAATTCCGGGCCACCAGACAGGGCGCTGTCGGTCTGCTCAGAGCTTCCGGTTGGTCAAAGGTTCCGGCTAGTCAAAGGTTCCGGCAACCCGCCCCAGCAGCATAAAGGCGCGGGCAGTACGGGTGTCGCCCAGGGCGGTGATTTCCCCATCACTGGCATCGGTTTCGAACTCGGCAAACATCCGGTCAAACCGGCGCAGGAAGTGATGTGCTGCATCGCGAAAAATGGGATCCTGCTTCATCCGGGCCGAGGTCAGCGCCAGCGAGGTGCGATCCCGCACCCCGCCCAAGGCGGCGACGGCGCGGCCACGGGTGCCCTGAGCAAATTGTCGCCAGATCTCGGGGCGGGCCATATCGGGGCGCAGGTCATCCATATAGATGCCATCCTGGCTCAGCAGGGTCAGCACATCCTGGGCCGCCTGCACCACCTGTGCTGCCTTCCGATCCTTCAGCGCCGCCCGCAGGGCGGTAAAGCCATCTTCATCTTCTGCGGTCTCGGGGAAGTTCAGCGCCCGAATGAACTGCTCTGCGGGCAGGGGCGGCGCCATGTCTTCTGCAGAGGTGCCGAGCGCCAGACTGCCCTGATCCTCGGTGGCCAGCTTGCTGGCCTCTGCCGGAATGGCAGGTCGGGCAGGGCCATGGCGGCTGCTTTGAAAGGTGGCCAGGGCGGTTTCGGTCTTGCGGGCGGCCTCGGCGATTTCTTCCAGTTTCTGGCTGACGGTTGGTTCGCCCGCCGCCTCGGTTTGCTGCACATGGGTCAGGTAGCTGTGGCGCAGACTGTCGATGGCCGCCTGCAGGCGCTGGTTTTCGCTGCGCATGACCCGCGCTGCGCGCAACGCCGAGGTGCCAACCCAGATCATCACCAGCGGCATCACAATGGCCGAGGCCGTCAGCACGGTTGGGGTCCAATGGGCGACCCCCTGATCCGTCGGCGCCAGCAGATAAAGCCCCAGAATCACCAAAAGCCAGAGCGCCGACAGCAAAATCGCCACCACCTCGGCGCTGCCCATTCCGGCCTCGGGTTGGCCCGCATTGGGGCCGCGTCCCGCAAGGGGAGAGAGGCGTTTGGAGGCATCCTGGGCAGTCATAGGCAGGCTCGCAATCCGAAGGGAGGTCTGGGTTTATACAGGCTTTACACAAGGCTAACGGTTTCAGGGCCAGAGGCAAGGAGAACCACACCGGACCCTCCTGCGCCAGTGCTGTGCCCTAGCCGTAGTGGATGCTCAGAATTTCGTAGCTGCGCACACCGCCGGGGGTGCGGACCTCGACGCTGTCGCCTTCTTCTTTGCCGATAAGCGCGCGCGCAATGGGGGATTTGATATTCAGCAAGCCCGCCTCAACATTGGCTTCATGCTCGCCAACGATCTGCCAGGTCTTTTCTTCGTCGGTGTCTTCATCCACCAGGGTGACCTTGGCGCCAAACTTGATCGAGCCAGAGAGTTTGGCCGGATCAATCACATCTGCAAGGCTCAGAATTCCTTCCAGCTCTTTGATGCGGCCCTCGATAAAGGACTGTTTTTCGCGCGCCGAGTGGTATTCGGCATTTTCCGACAGATCGCCCAGCTCGCGGGCTTCGGCGATGGCCTTAATAATCGTTGGGCGCTCCACCGATTTCAGGTTCTTGAGCTCAGCTTCGAGTGCGGTGTGACCCGCAGAAGTCATTGGGATCTTTTCCATATCTTGGGTCCAGGTCGTTTGGCTAACGGGGTAGCTCTTGGGTCATTATGATGTCGGTTTGCCAAAGGCAGAGCCCCGCCACAGCACTGCAGCGGGGCCTGTCTTTTGTGTTGGCATTTACCTGACCCAATCTGGGCACAAATTTCAAGGGGGCGGAGCAATCTCTGCACCGGCAAATCGGCTCAATCAGCGAATTTTGCAGATTTTATAATGGGTTTGCGCGGAAAAATGCCATGATCCGGGAGATTGGGCATATCAGCCTGCCACAGTAATCAATCATCGTATTGCACCACTTCATATTCGATCCCGTCACTGTCGCGAAAGTAAAAGCGCAGACCGGGTTCGTAATCTGCGTGGTTGGTGGGGGTGAAACCGGCAGCCACCACCGCCGCTTCGGTGGCCTTGATGTCATCCACAACCACGGCCAGATGATTGAGCCCACCGCGGGTGGTGTAGCTATTGCCTGGCGCCTGTGGCTGGGTGGGCGGCTGATAAAGCGCCAGATAGCTGTCAGCGCCGCCAACGTGCAGGCTGACGCCGTTGTGGATCGAGGCCCCGGACCAGCGGGTATGCCAGCCAAAGACATCCGCCATCCAGGCAGCGGTACCCTGCGGGTCGGTGACGGTAATATTGGCGTGTTCCAGAATGGCGCTCATTTTCTTTCTCCTTTTTGAGTGGCGTTTACCTATGAGTCGCCTTACGGTAATTCCTAAACCTAACTTTAGCTCAAGCATTTTTTGAGCTTTTTTCAGGAGAACGACGAGATGGCAAAATCCGCAGGGGTGGCAATTGGCTACCTGTCCGAACGCACTGGCCTGGCGGTCTCGGCCATTCGCTACTACGAGGCGCAGGGGTTGCTGGAGCCCTGGCGCAACGCGGGCGGTCAGCGGCGGTTTCACCGGGCAGACATTCGCCGCCTCAGCTTCATCATGATTGCCCAGCAGTTTGGGTTTTCCCTGCCGGAGATTCGCGGTTTTCTAAAAACCCTGCCCGGCGGACGCACCCCGACGCCCGAAGATTGGGCGCGGATTTCAACCAGCTTCCGGGATCATCTGGATTCGCGAATCAAAACCCTGCAAAAGATGCGCGACAATCTGGATGGCTGCATTGGCTGTGGCTGCTTGTCTTTGCCCAAATGCAGGCTTTATAACCCGCAGGACCAAGCGGCCCAAAAGGGAAAGGGGCCGCGATATCTGATGGGAGACAGCCCCGAGACCGGCAAGACGCCGGAAAAAGGGGCCTGAGCGCCGGAAAATGCCTGTGCCCCTGCGGCAAAGCGTGGATCTGATGCAACTAACGCAGAGTTTGGATTGACCTGGTATGTTGCCAAACGCTAAGCAACCGCGAAAGAAAATTACTCCCAGCTCGCCCCCAGCGATGGGACCGGTAGCGAATACAATAGCCAAGGAGCAGCTCTATGGCCGAGATCGAACGCGAAACAATGGAATATGACGTAGTGATCGTTGGGGCAGGCCCCGCTGGTCTGTCTGCCGCGATCCGTTTGAAACAGCTGGATGCCGACCTTGAGGTCGTGGTTCTGGAAAAAGGCTCCGAGGTGGGGGCGCATATCCTGTCTGGTGCGGTGCTGGACCCTTGCGGTCTGGACGCGCTGATCCCTGACTGGAAGGAAAAAGGCGCGCCGCTGAATACTCCGGTCAAAGAAGACAATTTTTACATGTTGGGGGAAGCGGGCGAAATTCGGGTTCCCAACTTCCCGATGCCGCCGCTGATGAACAACCACGGCAATTACATCGTCTCGATGGGTAATGTCTGCCGTTGGATGGCCGAACAGGCCGAAGAGCTGGGTGTTGAGATCTTCCCCGGCATGTCCTGCTCTGAGCTGGTCTACGGTGACAAGGGTGAAGTCAAAGGCGTGGTTGCCGGTGTCTTTGGTCTGGAAGAGGACGGCTCTTACGGTCCCAACACCGAGCCAGGCATGGAGCTGCACGGCAAATATGTCTTCCTGTCGGAAGGGGTGCGCGGCTCGCTGTCGAAAGAGGTCATCGCCAAATACGACCTACAGGCCGGCAAGGACGTGCAGAAATACGGCGTCGGCATGAAAGAGATCTGGGAGATTGATCCCGCCAAGCACAAAGAAGGCACCGTCACCCATACCATGGGCTGGCCGCTGAACTCGAATGCTGGGGGGGGCTCCTTTATTTACCACCTGGAGAACAACCAGGTCTATGTCGGCTTTGTGGTGCATCTGAACTACAAGAACCCACATCTGTACCCCTACATGGAATTCCAGCGTTTCAAGCACCACCCCATGGTTGCCGATCTGCTGAAGGGCGGTAAACGTGTTGCCTACGGCGCCCGTGCCATTACTGAGGGCGGCTATCAGTCGATGCCCAAGCTGGTTGCACCCGGCGTGGCGCTGCTGGGCTGCTCGGCCGGTATGGTCAACGTGCCGCGCATCAAGGGCAACCATAACGCCATGCTGTCGGGGAAATCTGCCGCTGAGGCCGCCTACGCGGCGATCAAGGCAGATCGCTCCGGTGATGAGCTGCCCGATTACGAGGCCGCTGTACGCGATGGCGCCATTGGCAAAGACCTCAAGATGGTGCGCAACGTCAAACCGATGTGGTCCAAGTGGGGGCTGATGGCCTCGCTGATGCTGGGCGGTCTGGACATGTGGACCAACAACATTCTGGGTCTGTCCTTCTTTGGCACCATCAAACATGGCAAAAACGACGCCGAGGCGACCGAGGAAGCCTCCAAGCATCAGCCGATTGACTACCCCAAACCTGACGGGGTGCTGTCCTTTGACCGCTTGACCAATGTGTCCTTTGCCGCCACCAACCACGAGGAAAGCCAGCCCTGCCATCTGCGCCTGGCGGACCCCAACCTGCCGATTTCGACCAACCTGCCCAAATTCGACGAACCGGCGCAGCGCTATTGCCCGGCCGGCGTTTACGAGGTGGTGGAAAAAGATGGCAAGCCGGAGTTTGTGATCAACTTCCAGAACTGCGTGCACTGCAAGACCTGCGATATCAAAGACCCAAGCCAGAACATCACCTGGACCACACCCCAGGGCGGCGACGGTCCAAACTATCCAAATATGTAAGCGTTTGGGTGCATTCTCTGCACCCAGATAGGCAATAGAACGCCTTAAGAGCCGGTTGCATATAGAAATCACGTAAAATTGGGGCGGCCTTCGGGTCGCCCCATTGCGTGTCAGCTGGTCCCGCACTACGATTCGGTTTGAGCGAGCCGCACACGCAGAGGAGAACTCCAGGTGCCACTTTCACATTTTCGTAGCCTGACGGCGCTGGCCCTGGTTGCCTTTTCGACATCCGGATCTCTTGTAACAGCCCAAAGCGCAGCGGCAGAGGGTCTGGTCGGGGCCTATCTGGCCGGGCGGGCTGCCACCTTTGAAAGCGATTTTTCCACCGCGGTAGAGTATTACACCCGGGCGCTGGTGCGTGATCCCTCCAATCCGTTGTTGATGGAAAACGTGGTGTTTGCTCATCTGGCACTGGGGCAAATGAAACAGGCTCTCCCGGTGGCAGAGCGTCTGTGGCAGAACGAGGTGCGCAGTCAGGCCGCAAATATCGTCATGGTCGGCGGCTTTGCCCTGTCTGACGACTACCAGGCGATCCTGGATCGCAATCTGGAAATCCGCCAGATCCACCCCCTTGTCGACGGGCTGATTGAGGCCTGGGCGCAGATGGGCATCGGCTCTGTTGATAAGGCGATCGAAGTTTTTGATCGCGTCGCAGAGGAAGAGGCGCTGCGCCCCTTTGCAGACTATCACAAGGCGCTGGCCTTGGCGTCGGCGGGCAATTACGGCGGGGCCGAGGCGCTGTTCGCAGCTGATGATGGGCGGCTGACCCGGTTGTCGCGCCGCTCGGCGTTGGCACGGGTCGAAATCCAGTCGCAACTGGGCGAATTTGACCTGGCTCTTGCAACGTTGAATGACAGCTTTGGCGCGGGCAGTGATCCAGCCCTGGATGAAATCCGCGCCCGGTTGCAGGCAAAGGAAGCTCTGGGCTTTTCCATTGCCAGCACCGCCCGCGACGGCATTGCCGAGGTGTTCTTTACCCTGGCGGCAGTGATGAACGGCGAGGCCGCCAATGACTTTGTGCTGATGTATGCCCGTGTTGCCTCGGCCTTGAGCCCGCAACATGTGGATGCGGTGCTGCTCAGTGCAGAACTGCTGGACCAGCTGGGGCGCTATGAGCTGTCGATTGCCACCTACAAACAGGTGCCCAGCGATCACCCGGAATATTACGCCGCCGAAATGGGCCGCGCCGAAGCACTGCGCCGCGCCGCCAAACCGGATGCCGCCGCCGAAGTGCTGGAGCAATTGTTCAGGGATTTCCCTGACTTGCCGCAGATTTCGATCAGTCTTGGCGATCTGTTGCGCCAGCAAGAGGACTACGCCGGCGCCATTGCGGCCTATGATTCTGCGCTGTCCAATATGCCCGAAGAGGCCGGCAGCCGTTGGTTCCTGCACTATGCCCGCGGTATATCTTATGAGCGGCTGAAAGACTGGCCAAAGGCAGAGGCCGATTTCCGCGCCTCGCTGGCGTTGCAGCCCGACAGCCCGCAGGTGCTGAACTATCTCGGCTATTCGATGATCGAAAAAGAAGACAGCCCGGAAAAGCTGGATGAGGCCCTGGGGATGATTGAACGCGCGGTCGCGGCGCAGCCGAATTCCGGCTATATCGTCGACAGTCTTGGCTGGGTGTTCTACCGCCTTGGCCGCTACACGGAGGCCGTGGCCCATATGGAACGCGCGGTAGAGCTGATGCCGGTGGATCCGGTGGTCAGCGACCACCTAGGCGATGTCTATTGGGCCGTTGGGCGCCAGCGCGAGGCAGAGTTCCAGTGGAAACGCGCCCTGTCCTTCATCAAATCCGGTCGCGGCGATGGTGAGGCGGACCCGGATCGTATCCGCAAAAAACTAGAGCTGGGCCTTGAGGCGGTTCTGGAACTGGAAGGCTCTGCCCCGCTGCAGGTTGCCAATGGCGATTGAGGTCTTCGCGCCGGCCAAGATCAATCTGACCCTGCATGTCACCGGCCAACGGTCGGATGGCTATCACCTGCTGGATTCGCTGGTGGCCTTTGCCGATCTGGGCGACCGCCTGCGGCTGGAGGCTGGCCCGGATATGGCCATAGATCTGCGCGGCCCCTTTGCCGAGGGCGTCCCACGGGACGGGCGCAATCTGGTCTGGAAGGCGGCGCAGGGGCTTGGCTGGGCTGGTGCCATTCATTTGAACAAACAGCTGCCTCATGGGGCGGGGATTGGCGGTGGATCTTCGGATGCGGCCGCCGTACTGAACGCCCTGGCCGCAGAGGGGCTGACAGTGCCGCCAGAGCTGCCGCTGTCCCTGGGGGCGGACCTGCCGGTCTGTATGGTTGCCAGGGGCGCACGGATGCAGGGCATTGGCGAGCAGATCACCCCGGTCTCCCTGCCGGACTTGCCGGCGCTCTTGGTCAATCCTGGGTGCCATGTGCCAACTGGCGCGGTGTTTTCGGGCCTCGCATGGCGTGACAACCCTGCCATGCCGGACGAGATCCCAAGTTTTGAGACGGCGAGAGACTGTGCCGTCTGGCTCAAGGATCAGCGCAATGATTTGGAGATTCCGGCGGCTTATGTGGCGCCGGAAATCGACCGGGTTCTTGCTGATCTGCGGAGCACCGGGAATGAAATGCTGTCGCGAATGTCGGGGTCCGGGGCCACGTGCTTTGCGCTTTACCCGACGCTAAAGGCGGCCCATATGGCCGCCTATGAGATCGGCGCCGAACATCCTGACTGGTGGATACAGGCGGTAACGCTGCGCTAGGGGGCTAGAGCTGCAGGTGAATGTGGTCGTCATGGCGCGCCGCCCGGCAGCCCTGAAACCGGATCTTGTCATCGGCCAGAGCCAGAGACTGCTGTAGGTGTGGCTCGACAAAGATCTTTCCCACGCGCAGATCCCGCGCCAGGGTCTCAATCAGCAGACGATTGCGATCAGGCTCTAATCCATAGGTTTTCCACAGGGGCTGTAGCCAGGCCAGATCCCAACGCAGGCTGAGCCATTGGTCCGGGCAGCTGCTGGCACCCTGTTCAAAGGCAAAATAACCAATTGGGTTGCGGGTTTGACCGGGCAGGTAACGCCCTGCAGCATCCGCATAATAAAACGCCAGATCGACCTTTTCGCCGTCGTCATGGGACAGATGCGGCAGCAGTGGAAACCCGGCGAAGAAGGGAAAGCCTGCATCCAGTACCAGCGTCTGGGTGTCAGGATGGTCCGCCTCAACCTCCGCGGCGACGTCTTGCAACAGGGCTTTTAGCTTTGGCGTTACATAGGTCCGGTTGGTGGCGCAGTAAAACCAGGATTGCACCTGTAATGGCCCGCGCTCAAAACAGGACAGCGCGGTTCTGCCGGTCATTGGCGCGACCCAGACCGCTAGCACTGCCAGCCCCAGATACAGCCCCGTAAAGGCCAGGAGAGGCCTGCGAAACAGGCGCGACAGCCCCCAGGCAAGGCCGCCGAGCTGGGTCAGAGCTGTGAGCAGGACAATGATGCAGCAGTGAAATACAAGGCGCAGCATGGGTCTATAATCCGTCCTAGGGCCGTTTGGTAAGACAAAGCACAGATAAAAACGCCCGCACAGGGGCGGGCGTGGGTGTTGGGTACTTTGGGCCTGGTCTAGTGCAGGCGGGAGACCACATATTCCGCCAGATCATGCAGCATTTGCCGGATCGGGTGGTCGGGCAGCGGGGCGAGAGCCTGTGTTGCCGTCTCGGCCCAGAGCAGCGCATCCTGGCGGGTGGCCTCAAGCGTGGCGTATTTCGCCATCAAGGCCAGGGCCTGTTCCAGATCGCCCTCTTGCTGCTGGCCCTTTTCAATGGTGCGGGTCCAAAAGGCGCGTTCGTCATCGGTGGCCTGGGCCACGGCCTTGATCACTGGCAGGGTCAGCTTGCGCTCGCGGAAATCATCGCCGACGTTTTTACCGGTGGCGGCGCTGTCGCCCTGGTAATCCAGCAGATCGTCGGCAATCTGAAAGGCAATGCCAAGCGCATCGCCGTAGTCAAACAGCGCCTTGACCTGCTCCGCCGGGGCCTCTGCGATGACGCCGCCAACTTCGGTCGCAGCCGAAAACAGGGCCGCTGTCTTGCCCCGGACCACCTGCAGATAGACTGCTTCATCGGTGGCCAGGTTGGAGGCGGCAGTCATTTGCAGCACCTCGCCTTCTGCAATGGTGGCCGAGGCATTGGCGAGAATATCCAGAACCCGCAACGAGCCGGTTTCGACCATCAGCTGAAAACTGCGGGAGAACAGGTAGTCGCCAACCAGAACCGAGCTTTTGTTGTCCCACAGCAGGTTGGCCGTGGGTCGGCCACGGCGTTGGCCGCTTTCATCCACCACATCGTCATGCAGCAGCGTTGCGGTGTGGATGAATTCTACCGTTGCTGCCAGTTTGATGTGATGTTCGCCCTCATAGCCACAGAGCTGGGCGGCAGCGAGGGTCAGCATGGGGCGCAGCCGTTTGCCGCCAGCCCCTACCAGATGCGCCGTGACTTCGGGGATGCGCGGCGCATGTTTTGACGCCATGCGGGTCTGGATCAGTGTGTTCACCGCGTCCATTTCACCGCTCAAGGTGGCGGCGAGCAATTCATGCGGTTTTTGAGTCGTGACTTGATTCATTGCATTCCCGGCTTTCAGGCTCGACAAGATCGTAACCTTGCCCTTAGATCCATCCCCATGAAAGAACTTTTGCGCAGCACCGATCCGACTGTCCTGGCCTTTGCATCCGCCCTTCTTGAGGGTGAGGATATAGACTGCTTTCAGATGGACGTAAATATGAGCATCCTCGAAGGAGGCATTGGGATTTTTCCACGCCGTCTGATGGTGCGCGAAGACGACTATACACTGGCCAAGCGCGCGATGCTGGACAACAAGATCCCGCTTGGCAATGACATATGACGCAGGGGGGCGGAGCAGGGCCAAACTCTGATGCGGGCTTTGCCGAGGAAAACCTGTCGCTGAACGATTTTCTGGGCGGCCGGGTGCAGCTGTGGCAACCTCGCGAAGGCTACCGAGCCGGGGTGGATCCGGTGCTTTTGGCCGCCGCGATGCCGACACGGGCAGGGGAGCGGGTGCTGGAGCTGGGCTGTGGTGGTGGTCAGGCGCTGTTATGTCTTGGCGAACGGGTGCCTGGGCTAGAGCTCACCGGAGTGGAGCTGCAACCGGACTATGCTGCCCTAGCGCGCCGCAATGCAGCGCACAATGGTCAAACCGTTGAGGTGATCGAAGCCGACCTGGCGGCGCTGCCCAAAGATTTGCGCCAGCGTCAGTTTGACCATGTTCTGGCCAACCCGCCGTATTACCGCGCCGGAGCCCATAGCCCGGCCGAAGATATGGGGCGGCAGATTGCCCTGGGCGGTGATACGCCTTTGCAGATCTGGGTTGAGACCGCAGCCCGTCGGCTGACCTATAAGGGCTATTTGCATATGATCCAGCGCGCCGACCGTTTGCCCGAGATCCTGACCGCCTGTCAGGGGCGTCTTGGCTCGATTGAGGTGCTGCCGCTGGCGCCGCGCCAGGGACGTCCGGCAGAGCTGGTTTTGCTGCGCGCCCGCAAGGGAGGCCGGGCCGATTTTCGCCTGCACGCGCCGCTGATCCTGCACCAAGGGGCGCGACATCTGGCAGATGTAGAGAGTTATCAGCCTGAAGTGCGGGAAATTCTGCGCGAAGGCGCGGCGCTTTGCTGGCCCGCGACAAGATAGGTGTGACGCGGTTATATTGCAAGCTTTCAGGTGGCTTTTTCGGCGTTCTGGGCTCGATTTCACCCATAAAAATATGGCTTCTGGCGGGCTTTGGCCGATATGACAATTTCATGACAAAAACTATGCGTCTGCGGCGTGACAGGGGGCAAAACTTGTGGTCCACTCGTTTCAACCCCGCAGGTTCGGGGTTGTTAGTCTCGCTTTAAAAGGAGGAACGCCATGAGCCTCAGCTCGCATCTTACCGAACTGAAAAAGAAGCATGACCACCTGAGCATGGAAGTGGAGTACGCCCAACGATCCCCCAGTACCGACGGGTTGGAGATTGCCGGGATGAAGAAGCAAAAGCTGAAACTCAAAGAAGAGATTGAGCGTCTGTCAAGCGAAACAGAGACAGCATAAACGCCTATTGGCGCAGGAGATTACCCCGGATATTGCCGCCAGGCACCAGGGGATTTATCCCTAGCTGATATAAGCGATAGAGTTTTCAGGGCTGCCAGATCTGGCGGCCCTTTTATATTGTGGTGGCCGTCGTGTCGGGGCGCAGGATCAGCCGCTTTTGGCGGCGATGGCAGCCCCAGCGGTAATCAGCGCGGCCGCCAGGGCCAAGGCCCAGCTGGGATCCGCGACGCCGGCCAGAACCAGTACCAGGGTCGACAGCAAAGGCGCTGCATAAGAGCTGGTGCCGAGCATCTGAATGTCGCCCTGCTTGACGCCAATGTCCCAAACATAAAACGCCAGCCCCACGGGTCCTAATCCCAACAACAGGGTCGACGCCCAGCCAAGTGTACCCTGTGGCCAGACGGTTTCTTCCACAGCAAAATGCAGCGCCCAGGAGGCGATAGCAGTGGCCGTGCAAAACACCGAGACTGAACTGGTGGGGGCGGATCCCACCAGCCGCGACAGCACCGAATAGCTCGACCAAGTCAGCGCGCAGAGGAAGGCGAGGATATAGCCGGGCAGGTACTCTGCCTGAAAACCACCGGACCCACCGGTAATGATCGCCGCCGCCCCGGCAAAGCCCAGCAACGCCCCGATCAGATGCCCTGGCCGTAGGCGTTCGCCGGGCAGCAGGCCGGAAAACAGCACGATCAGCAGCGGCCAAAGATAGGCAATCAGGCCTGCCTCGGCGGCGGGGGCCAGGCGCAGGGCCGAAAAATACAGGGCGTGATAGCCAAATAACCCAATCGAACCAAAGGCGTAGACCTTCCAGGAGATGTCTCGCAATTGGCCCAGACCACCCGTGCGCAAGGTCCAGATCAGCCCCAGGATGCCGCCAATGGTAAAACAGATCGCATTCAACAGTAGCGGTGGGGTTGGGGCAGAGCCGACTGTCAGCAGCGCCAGTAGCGCCCAGAGCAGAACGGCCACAAACCCAACTGCGGTGGCTGTGGAGCGGGTCATAGTGCGGCGATCTCCTCAACCGGGATAATGGTGAAATCATCTGATATATGCGCGGTTTTTTCGATCTCCGCCAGAAACCAATCGCGAAAAGCCGCGATTTGGGGGCGTTTTTCAGCGCCGGGCAAGCAGAGAAAACGAAACCGGGCCTGGCTTTCGATTGCCAGCTTGAAAGGGGCGACCAGGCGGCCCTCTTGCAGGTCAGAGATAATCATCGGGCGTCGCCCCAGCGCCACCCCCATGCCTGCGACTGCGGCGTTGATGGCATGGTCGGCATTGGAGAAATGGGTGCCATGCAGGGGGGTGTAATCAATCCCGGCGGCGCGGAACCAGGTGGGCCAGTCGCAGGGGGGCTGCAAAAAGTCGATGGAATCATCAAAAATCAGCGGTGCCTGCCGCAGGCTTTCTACGGTGGTGAATTGTTTGGCCAGTTCTGGCGACATCACTGGTGTCAGCCATTCTTTGCGCACCGGCACCGAATACAGCCCATCATCTCCGCCATAGCCAAACCTGAGCGCCACATCGACGTCATCGCGCGCCAGATCCATATTGCGCAGGGTGGCCGAAAATCTGAGATCAATTTCGGGATGGGCGCGGGCAAAATCATAGAGGCGCGGTGCCAGCCATTTGGCCGTCAGCGCCGGGCCGGCGGTGACGGTCAGGCTGCTGTTGTCCTGCAACCGCTTGGTTGCCATCCAGGCGGTCGACAGGGTCTGGAAGCCCTCGGCAGCCCCTGGCGCCAGGGTGCGCCCGGCTTCGGTCAGCTCTACCGCCCGGTTGAGGCGACGAAACAAGGGCACGCCCAGGTGCTCTTCCAGGGATTTGATCTGAAACGACAGGGCGGCCGGCGTGACATTCAGTTCAGCCGCAGCCTGGGCAAAGGACATGTGGCGGGCAGCGGCATCAAAGGCGCGCAGGGCGGTGAGAGGGGGGAGGCGATCTGACATGATCACATAAGTAATACTTAACTGAAGCCTTGGAAAGTCTCGTTTGTGCCTTTTTCCATAAAAGCCCATGTTGGCTTTAGATAGACAATCCTAATCCGAACGGAGGCCCAGGCGATGGAATATTCAGCTAATAGCAACGTCAAGCAAGCGATGGAACGTGCACATGCAGAGCGCAGCCAGGCCCTGTTTTCCGGGTTGGCAAGACTGTTCCGGTTGCGCAAATCCGGGGCGACAAAAACCGCTGGTCCAAAGGTGACCGGAATTGGGTTTTCCCGCTGGGCATAGTGCACATATGTCCTTACGGGATTAAAAAGGGCCGGTCTGAAAAGACCGGCCCTTATCTGTTCTCTCATATCGCCACTGCTGCTGTTGCGGCGCAGGATCAGACGAAGAATTGACCGCCATTGGCCGAGATGGTGGAGCCATTGATAAAGCCCGAATCATCGGAAGCCAGGAAGGCAACGCAACGGGCGATCTCTTCTGGTTCGCCCAGGCGGCCGGTTGGGATCTGGGCGATGATCGAATCACGGACCTTTTCGGGCACGGCCATGACCATTTCCGTGGCGATATAGCCAGGGCAGATCGCATTGGCGGTGATGCCTGCACGCGCGCCTTCCTGAGCCAGGGATTTGACGATACCCAGATCGCCGGCCTTGGTTGCGGCATAGTTCGCCTGGGCAAATTGGCCTTTTTGACCATTGATCGACGAAATCACGATGACGCGGCCAAATTTACGCTCGCGCATGCCGGGCCAGATCGGGTGAACGGTGTTGAACACGCCGGTGAGGTTGGTGTCGATCACCTCTTGCCACTGCTGCGGCGTCATTTTGTGGAAGGGCGCATCGCGGGTGATGCCTGCATTGGCCACCACGATGTCGATGGGGCCAAGGTCGGCCTCAACCTGGGCGATACCCGCTTGGCTTTCCTCATAGGAGCCAACGTTCCACTTGTAGGTCTTGATCCCGGTCTCTTCGGTGAACTTTGCCGCCGCTTCGTCGTTGCCCGCGTAGGTCGCGGCGACAGTGCAGCCCTGGTCCTTTAGGGCCTGCGAAATTGCTGCGCCAATGCCGCGTGAGCCGCCGGTGACGAGTGCAGTACGTGCCATTCAGTTTTCCTCCAATTCGATATTCGCTCGGTAATCTTGCTACCTATTGATAGTGCAATGCGCAACAATATTGCGCAATGAATTTTTGCCGCAACGCCGCGAAAATTGTCGCAGGTGCAGCAATACCGCCCTGTTGTAATAAAAAGGGCGCCAAACTGGCGCCCTGATCTATGTTAAACTGTGGTCCCGATTATGGGCGCTCCAGGCACATGGCGACGCCCATGCCGCCACCGATGCAGAGCGTGGCGAGGCCTTTTTTGGCGCCGCGCCGCTGCATTTCAAACAGCAGCGTGTTTAGCACCCGGCAGCCCGAGGCACCGATTGGGTGGCCGATGGCGATGGCGCCGCCGTTGACGTTGACGATCGCCGGATCCCAGCCCATGTCCTTGTTGACGGCGCAGGCCTGTGCGGCAAAGGCTTCGTTGGCTTCAACCAGATCCAGGTCGCTGACCGACCAGCCGGCCTTGTCCAGGGCTTTGCGCGAGGCGTAGATCGGACCAACACCCATGATCGAAGGGTCGACACCGGCAGTGGCATAAGAGGCAATCCGCGCCAGCGGCGTGATACCGCGCTTTTCGGCGTCATCGGCGCTCATCAGTAGGGTTGCGGCGGCGCCGTCATTCAAACCAGAGGCATTGGCCGCCGTGACCGAGCCATCCTTGGTAAAGGCGGGGCGCAGTTTCTGCATCGCTTCCATGGAGGCGCCGTGGCGAATGTATTCGTCCTGATCCACCACGGTTTCGCCCTTGCGGGTCTTGATGGTGAAAGCCGCGATTTCATCGGCAAATTTACCAGCTTTTTGCGCCGCTTCGGCCTTGTTCTGGCTGGCGACAGCAAATTCGTCCTGCATTTCGCGGGAGATCTGCCATTTGTCGGCGACGTTTTCCGCAGTCTGCCCCATGTGGTAGCCGTTGAAGGCATCCCACAGGCCATCGCGAATCATGGTGTCGATGTATTTCATGTCACCCATCTTGTGACCGGCGCGCAGGGCGGCGGCATGGGGTGACAGGGTCATGTTTTCCTGGCCGCCGGCGCAGACAATCGCGGCATCCCCAAGCTGGATATGCTGCGCGCCTAGCGCAACAGCACGCAGGCCGGAGCCACAGACCTGGTTGATGCCCCAGGCAGCACTTTCCTGGGGAAGGCCGGCATTGATATGGGCTTGGCGGGCTGGGTTTTGCCCCTGTGCGGCGGTCAGAACCTGCCCCAGGATGGTCTCGGAAACCTCGGATTTGTCAACGCCTGCGCGCTCTACCACGGCTTCCAGTACCGCACGACCCAGATCGTGGGCGGGCGTATTGGCGAAAGCTCCGCCAAAACTGCCGACAGCGGTACGCGCGGCGGATGCAATTACAACATTGGTCATTATTTCTGGTCCTCTGCCATCAAATTCTCTCGTGAAGACATGCAATTTTTCTGCGGTCCGTAAACTTACCGCAAAATCACAAATCCCCACCTCCCTCTCCGGGACAGATATAGCGTCTTGCTGCAGGTGCAGCAAATGACAGGGTGTCTCAGGGGTTGGGTTCGAGTCAACTGGCATAAGTCAAAAACGCAAAGAACCGCCCGGGGTGGGACCCGAGGCGGCTCAAATTTTTCTGCGGCGCAGCGATTTTTCCGCCCGGGGGCAAGACCTTAGGGAAACGGCACATGGTGGAGGGGCGCGGTCAACTATGTGTTAGGCGCGATTGCGCTGTTTCATCTTCTCCAGCCAGGGCGGCGAAACGGTTGGGGCCCCATAGAGGAAGCCCTGCAGGCAGTCGACGCCAATTGAAACCAGAAATTCGGCCTCGGCTTGGGTTTCTACGGATTCTGCCACAATCAACATATCGAACTGTTTGGCGATGCCCACCAGGGCGCGCACAACCGCCTGATTGTCAGGACAGTTGCAGATGTTGCGAATAAACTGCCCGTCGATCTTAACTGCATCAAAGTAGAAGTCGCGAAAGTGGCCAATGGCTGTGGTGCCCGCTCCAAAGTTGTCGAGCGCAAAGGCGATGCCATGCTTTTGCATACGATCCATAAAGTCGATGACCAGTTCTGGGGCCGCCATGGCAGAGGCCTCGGTGATTTCCAGAACCAGGCGTTCGCCAATGGTTGGGTCCTTTTTTATAAATCTTTCCAGTGTTTTAGACCAGCGACTGTAGCCGATGGAACGTGCGGACATGTTGATGGAGAGGCGAATGTTCGGAGATTGGGACAGGGCCCGTAGCCCGTGTTGCAGGGCAAGGCAATCCAGCTCACGGCCGATTTCCTTATCATAGACTACATGCATGAATTCGCGCGCAGGAATAACCCGGTCGGTGGCGTCCAGAACCCGGATATAGCCTTCGTAAAAGGCGATGTCATGGGGCGGCATCGCCTGCATGACAGGCTGATAGGCCAGCATGGTCTGATCGTGCTTGACCGCATCTGCAACCATATCCAGCGTCGAGTGATCCCGCGAGACCACTGCAGCGGAAAGCGGATCTTCAGCCCCTTCGGACATATTCGCCCGTCTTAGTTTTCGCTTATTGACCACGCTTTGCCTCCTACTGCTGCCGTTTTCTGGGAAAACTATGCGTCAGCAGGGACTGTCGGGCAAAAGGGTAAATTGAGGCTTAAATCTAAAACTTTAGCCAATCAAATTTGCGGAACTATCGGCGCCTCGCACCTCTGCACGGGGTGGTCTGAATAGGCGGGTTGGCGACGCGCTGCCATCGCGGCACATCTCTGCCAAAGGGGCTGTTCAAAATCCGGGCGTGCCGCTGTCCTGGGGCTGGCGGGCCAGGTGTTTGGCTTTGATGGTCTCAGAGGTGTCGCGGCTGCCATCGTGGCTATAGCCCGGCGGCGCCAGCGCATAGAGCAGCCTTTGCTTCAGGCTCAACCCCGGTTGTGTCATATCCCGGTAGATTGCTACCCATTCGTGGAAGGCCACCCGCAGGGGATTAAAGGTGGCGATATTGTAGACCAGCCCATAATCCACCGGATCGCTGTCCTGTTCCGGTACAAAGGTGCCAAAGATCTTGTCCCAGATGATAAACACCCCGGCGTAGTTGCAATCCAGATAGCGCGGATTGCGGCCATGGTGGGCGCGGTGATGGCTGGGGGTGTTCATCACCGCCTCAAACCAGCGCGGCAGTTTGCCGATGGCTTCGGTGTGGATCCAGAACTGATAGACGAGGTTGATGCCACCGACAAAGAGCACCAGCGCCGGGTGAAATCCCAACAGCACCAGCGGCGCCCGCACCACCATCATAAAGGTAAAGGTGCCGGTCCAGGTCTGGCGCAGCGCCGTGGTCAGATTGTAATGCTGGCTGGAGTGGTGATTGACGTGGCTGGCCCAGACCCAGCGAATGCGGTGGCCAAAGCGGTGCACCCAATAATAGCGCAGGTCATCCAGCACAAAGCATAGGACGATCACCCCGATCGAGCTGCCAAGGTCCAGCGGCGTAATCTCCCACAAGACCATAAAGAATCCCCAGGCGATAAAGCCAAGTACAATTCCCGAGGCCACACTGCCGGCCCCCATGATCAGCGAGGTCACCGCATCGCGGGTCTCGTAGCGGCCCCCGCGCCCCTTGAGCGCGATCCATAGGAATTCGCCGAGGATGGCGGCGATAAAGATCGGCACCGCCAGTTGGGTCACATCAGGAAAGGAAAGCGGATCCATCGGTTACATCTCTGTTGCGGTGGCTAATGCGGCGGGGTGGTGGGCAATCAGGCGCTGCCAGTGCTCGGCCTCGGAACCGTTCAGATGCAGCTGCACCCCTGGCGCTGAGAAATCAGCCAGGCGGAGGTATAGCCCTTGCCTGGCGGTCTTCATTTCGACATTTTCCAGGCAGCGGGCCACGGTATCAGCGCCAAAGGACCAAACCAGGCCAAGCGGCGCGCTACCGTCCTCGGGTTGGATAAGAGCGGCATGGCCGTCCTCGGCCAGGGTCAACTGGGCAATGGGGCTGTCGGGGAACTGGCGCAGCCAGGCCTGCCGCGCCTGATCGGCGCTGAGCAGCCGCAGGTCTGAACGCCCGGTCAGATGCAACAAGACGGCGATCGCCGCGACACCCCCGACAACGAGGATCAACAAAAGCTCCAGCGGCATTGTCCCCTCCCTGATGATGCCCCGTGGCTCTCAGAATGGCGTTGCAAAGGCGCGGCTGTCAAAGGTGGCGTGGGGGAAAGCCCATTTGGGCAGAATGGTTGCTGCTGCTACAGGTGTCGTATTCATCTGGCGGTAAAGCGGATTGTCGAACTGGGCGCTGCAGATGAATAGGCCTAAATGGAGCCGGCCCTGCAAGCGAACCTGCAAGGCTGACCCCATATGGGAACGAGAGAGAGTACGAGATTAACTGCCGGTATCGCTGTCAATCATCGCTGCAATGATCGCCTTGGCGCTGTCAGAGTTCCACTCGGCATCGCCCAGCAGCCGCGCGACTTCCTCGCCTTCGCGGTTCAAAAGCACGGTAATGGGCAGGCCGATCACCGCCATCTCGCGGGCCAGCGCCTGTTTGGGGTCCTGATGGCGCGGCAGGTTGGTGATGCCGTTTTCCTCAAAGAACTTGACGATACCGGCTGGCGAGTTGCGCCCGGCGGCGATGGTCAGGACTTCAAAGTCCTCGCCGCCAAACTCTTGTTGCAGCTCGGCGATCTGCGGCATTTCCTTGCGACAGGGGGCACACCAGGTGGCCCAGAAGTTCAGCAGCACCACTTTGCCCTGATAGTCCTGCAGGCTGGCTTTGCCGCCGTCATCCTCCAGGAAAAACTCCGCCTGGGAGACCTCGCGGGCTTCCTTGTGGACCACCAGACGTTTCAGGCTTTCGGCGCGCAGGGCTTCCAATTCGGCCACATCTGCGGCTAATGCCGCATTTGCACCCAGGCCCAGGGCGATATAAAGGGAAAGATGACGTAACAGACGCATATTATCTCCGGGATTCCACCATGACAGATCAAGCCTCGAACCAGATGTGGGGCGGCCGCTTTGCCGCTGGCCCAGACGCGATCATGGAGGCGATCAACGCCTCGATCACTTTTGACAAGCGGATGGCTGCCCAGGACATTGCTGGCTCCAGGGCCCATGCAGCGATGTTGGCCGCAACAGGCGTTATAAGCGATAACGACGCCGAAGCAATTCGGGAAGGCCTGCTCACGGTCTTGTCAGAGATCGAGACCGGAACCTTTCAGTTCTCCACCGCGTTGGAAGACATTCATATGAACGTCGAGGCGCGCCTGAAAGAGGTGATCGGCGAACCCGCAGGGCGTTTGCACACGGGCCGGTCACGCAACGATCAGGTGGCGACGGATTTCAAACTCTGGGTCCGTGATCAGCTGGACGCGGCCGAGACGGGCCTGCTGGCCTTGATCCGCGCGCTGTTGACCCAGGCCGAGGCAGGCGCTGACTGGGTGATGCCGGGCTTTACCCACCTGCAGGTGGCGCAGCCGGTGACCTGGGGCCATCACATGATGGCCTATGTGGAAATGTTTGGCCGCGACCTGTCCCGGGTGCGCGATGCCCGCAAACGCATGAACGAATCTCCCCTGGGGGCCGCAGCCCTGGCTGGCACCTCCTTTCCCATCGACCGGGAGATGACTGCTGCGGCGCTGGGCTTTGACCGGCCTGCGGCGAATTCGCTGGATGCGGTGTCGGATCGCGATTTTGCGCTGGAGTTCCTTTCCTGTGCCTCGATCAGCGCCATTCACTTGTCGCGCTTTGCCGAAGAGCTGGTGATCTGGTCCTCGGCGCAGTTCCGCTTTGTCACCCTGTCGGATCGCTTCTCGACCGGGTCGTCGATCATGCCACAAAAGAAAAACCCCGACGCGGCAGAGCTGATCCGCGCCAAGGTGGGGCGGATCTTTGGTGCCAACACCGCGCTGATGATGGTGATGAAAGGTCTGCCGCTGGCCTATTCCAAGGACATGCAGGAAGACAAAGAGCAGGTTTTTGATGCCGCCGACAACTGGATGCTGGCCCTGGCAGCGATGGAAGGCATGGTCAAAGACATGAGCGCCAACCGCGCCGAGCTGGCTGCGGCTGCGGGCTCTGGGTTCTCAACCGCGACCGATCTGGCGGATTGGCTGGTGCGGGTGCTGGGGCTGCCGTTCCGCGACGCCCATCACGTGACCGGCTCGCTGGTGGCCCTGGCCGAAGGCCGCGGCTGTGACCTGCCAGATCTGACACTAGAAGACATGCAGGGCGTCCATGGCGAAATCACTGCCGATGTCTTTACTGTTCTTGGCGTCGAGAACTCGGTAAACTCGCGCATGTCCTATGGCGGCACCGCACCGGCGCAGGTGCGTGCCCAGGTGGCCCGCTGGACGGCGCTTTTGCAGGCCTGAAACGGCCAAAGCGTATGAACAAGAGGCGTGGGGCTGCCTTGAACTGCGGCCCGCGCCCCCCATCTAAGCCCGATAGCAACCGGGCCGGTTTCTGGAGGCGTGACAATGAAGACTTGGATGCTCAACCTGATTGGGATCACCGTCCTGACGGCAGGATTAAGCGCCTGTGGCGTCGATGGGGAGCCGGTGCGCCCCGCTTTGAATGCGGGCATTGGGGTTTCCAACTCTGGCGTCCATGCTGGTGGCTCGGTTGGGCTGCAAAAGGGTCCGGTGAGTGTTCTTTTTGGTTTCTAGGTGTTTGCAAGACCTTGGGCTTAGTGCCCGTCATCGTGCAGACGGTTCCCCCGGAATGGGCAGGAGTATTTAACAGTGATCCGTATTTTTCTGGTTCTTGGCGTCCTCAGCCTGTCTGCCTGTGATTTGCCGCAGTCCTACGCCCAGGCGCCTAAGGCGGACAAGGCAGAACAGACGCCCGCCTCCGGGGTGCGGGTTTCGGGATATGCCCGCGTCGGTGTTTCTCACCACTTCTGACTTTTCACAGCTTCCGACCTGGGGCCTGGGCGATTGCCAAAGCGCAGGTTTTACAGGGAATCATTTGCCAGCCCTGCCGGTTTTGGTCTAATCGCCAAGGCATGGATCACTTTCTCTACCGCGACGGCGCGCTTTACGCCGAAGACGTGCCGGTTGCCGAGATTGCGGCTGCCGTGGGCACTCCGTTTTATGTCTATTCCACGGCCACTCTGCAGCGCCATTTCCGCCTGTTCGACGAGGCGCTGGCGGGCATGGATCATCTGGTTTGCTACGCGATGAAGGCGGCCAGCAATCAGGCTATCCTCAAGACCCTGGCCCAGGTCGGCGCCGGCATGGATGTGGTCAGCCAGGGCGAATATCTGCGGGCCAAGGCGGCCGGGGTTCCCGGCGACAAGATCGTGTTCTCCGGCGTTGGCAAAACCGCAGAGGAAATCCGCTGTGCCCTGTCTGGCGGCATTCGCCAGTTCAACGTCGAATCCGAGCCCGAGATGGCCGTTATCAACGCGGTGGCGCTGGAGCTGGGGCAGGTGGCGCCGATCACCATTCGGGTGAACCCGGATGTGGATGCCAAGACCCATGCCAAGATCGCCACCGGAAAATCCGAGAACAAATTTGGCATCCCCATTTCCCGCGCCCGCGAGGTCTATGCCCATGCAGCGACCCTGCCGGGGCTCAAGGTCATAGGCATTGACTGCCATATTGGCTCGCAGCTGACCGATCTGGAGCCCTTCCGCAAAGCCTATGAAAAAATCGCCGACCTGACCGAAAGCCTGCGCGGCGATGGTCACGACATTCGCCGTCTTGATCTCGGCGGTGGGCTGGGCATTCCCTATACCCGCTCGAATGAGGCGCCGCCGCTGCCGGTGGAATATGGCCAGCTGATCAAGGACACGCTGGGCCATCTGGGCTGCGAGATCGAGATCGAACCCGGCCGCCTGATCGCGGGTAATGCAGGGCTGATGGTCAGCAAGGTGATCTATGTGAAATCCGGCGAGGATCGCGAGTTTCTGATCGTGGATGGCGCGATGAATGACCTGATCCGCCCTGCCATGTATGAGGCGCACCATGATATCGTTGCGGTACATGAACCCGCACCGGGGATCGAAAACCGCCCCTATGATATCGTGGGGCCGGTCTGCGAAACCGGCGATACCTTTGCCAAGCAACGCGACATGCCACCCCTGGCGGCGGGGGATCTCATCGCCTTTCGCAGCGCCGGGGCCTATGGTGCGGTGATGGCCAGCGAATACAACTCGCGGCCCCTGATCCCCGAAGTTTTGGTGCACGGGGATCAATTTGCGGTTATTCGCCGACGTCCGGACTTTGACGAAATGATAAACCGCGATACCATCCCGGAGTGGCTGTAACAGGTCCGGCAGATCTTGCCGGGTTCGCGGCCACATGCACCGCCCAAAGGAGGCAGAGCAGTCATGGCGCGACCTGGTAAGCAAACGGGTAATCGAACTGGCAAGACTGACCCACGCTTGCATCCCCTGCGATGGCCGCTGCGGCTGACGCAGGCGGGGCTGGTCTGTGAACGCGCCCTGCGGGCCTTTTGGCCGCTGTTTTCCGTTCTGGCGGTGACAGCCGCAGCGCTGATGCTGGGGCTGCATGAACTGATGTCGCCGCTTTTGTTCTGGGGCACTGCCGTTGTGGCGCTGGCCGCGATGCTGGCCAGCCTGGTCTTTGGGCTGTGGCGCTTTCGCTATCCCCGCCGGGCAGAGGTGTTGGCGCGGTTGGATGCCAGCCTGCCGGGCCGTCCGGTCAGTGCCTTGCTGGATGCCCAGGCGATTGGGGTTGCGGATGCCGGAGCAACGGCCCTGTGGCAGGCGCATCAGGCACGCATGGCGCGGGCTGCGGCAATGGCCCGTGCGCCGGCTCCAAACCTGCGGATTGCGGCGGCGGATCCTTTTGCGCTGCGCTATGTGGCGCTGGTCTCGTTGCTTATTGCGCTGGTTTTTGGCTCGTTCTGGCGGGTTGGCACGCTTTCGGCCCTGGCGCCGGGGGGCGGTGAGGCGGCAATGACTGGCCCCTCCTGGGAGGGCTGGATCGAACCGCCGCTTTATACTGGCCTGCCGGTTCTCTACCTTAATGACCAGCAAGGCGAGCGGTTGCAGTTGGCAGAGGGCAGCCGCATCACCCTGCGGTTCTACGGCGAAGTCGGGGCTTTGACCCTGGTGCAGAGCCTGTCGGTTCAAGACGCGCCTGATGCGCAGGATGACGCGCAGGATCCGGGGCTTGAACATGACATCGCGGTTGAGCGCTCCGGCAATCTGGAGATCCAGGGACGTGGCGGGCAGCGCTGGGAGGTTGCGGTGGTGCCGGATCAACCCCCGAGCATTTCCATAACCGGCCTGCCCGAGCTGATGGAGGACGGCGCCCTGTCGCTGCCCTTCCTGGCGCAGGATGACTACGGGATCGAGGGCGGCACGGTGCGTATCTCGCTGGACCACCTCGCCCTGTCGCGCCGTCACGGATTGCTGCCGGATCCCGAGACACGCGCCGACATAGAGCTGGACTTGCCGATGCCAGTGAGCGGATCGCGACAGGCGTTTGAAGGCCTGTTGATCGAGGATTTTTCCACCCATCCCTGGGCCAACCTGCCAGTGGTGTTCAGCGTCTCGGTCCGCGATGCGGCGGGGCAGTCCTCGGTCTCGTCAGGGCTGGGGGCACCGTTGGTGGCACCACGGTTTTTTGATCCCCTGGCGGCAGCCGTGGCGGAACAGCGCCGGGATTTGATCTGGTCGCGCGGCAACAGCCTGCGCATCACCCAGCTGCTGCGGGCGCTGTCGCACCGCCCCGAGGATCTGTTCCGCGAGGCGGGCAGCTATCTGCAACTACGCGGTATTCTGCGCGGGCTTGAGGTGGCTTTGCGCCAGAGTAGCGCGACCGAGATGCCAATAAGTGAGGGTCAGCGGGATGAAACCGCAGCGGCACTTTGGGCCCTGGCGCAGAGCCTGGAAGAGGGCGATATCGGCGATGCCCTGGAGCGGATGCAGCGGGCCAAGGAGCGCCTGAGCCAAGCGATGCGGGAGGGGGCAAGCGACGAGGAAATCGCCCGCCTGATGCAGAAACTGCGCGAGGCCACCCAGGATTACATGCGCCAGCTGCAGCGTCAGGCGCAGCGCGACAATCCGTCGGGAGACAGCGGTGAGGCGCAGGAAAATGCCATGACGCTGAGCCAGCAGGATCTGCAGGCGATGATGGACCGCATTCAGGAATTGATGGAACAGGGGCGCATGGCCGAAGCGGAACAGGCGCTGGAAGAGTTCCAGCGGATGATGGAAAACATGCGGATCAGCCAGAGCCAACAGGGGCAGAACGGCTCTGACGGTCAGCAGGCGATGGAAGATCTTGGCGAGACCCTGCAAGAGCAACAGGGGCTTTCCGATCAGGCCTTTCGCGATTTGCAGGAACAGTTCAACCCCAATGCCCAGGCCGGCGAAAGCCAAGGCAATGAAGGCCGCAGCGGCGGCCAGGGCCGGGGGCAGCAGCACCAGGGTGGCACCGGCGGTGAGGGCCAGTCCGGCGAAGACGGCAGTCAGGGTCAGGGCGGTCAATCTCCAGGCCAGTCTCCGGGCCAATCCGCTGACGGATCATCCCAGGGCGGTGCCGAGGGGGGATCAGCCGGTGCGGGTAGCCTGGCCGGACAACAGCAGGCCCTGCGAGAGGCCCTGCGGCGGCAACAACAGGGGCTGCCGCTGGGGCAGGGCGCAGAGGGCGAAGCCACCAAAGAGGCGCTGGATCGCGCCGGTGAGGCGATGGATGGCGCCGAAGAAGCCCTGCGTCAGGGCGATTTGGCGGAAGCAATTGATCGCCAGTCCGAGGCCATGGAGGCCCTGCGCGAAGGCATGCGTGCTCTGGGGGAGGCAATCGCGCAGAACCAACAACCCGGACAGCAACAGGGCCAGGGGGACAGCGCATCCTCTGGGCAGGCCGACCCCTTGGGGCGGGATCGCAATGCCGGCGGGCTGGCAGGGGAGCAAAACTCCGAGTTTGGTGATGGCCGGGCGCATCGCCGCGCTTGGGATCTGCTGGAAGAGCTCCGCCGTCGCGTGGGTGAGCAAGATCGGGCAGAAGACGAACGGCGCTATTTTGAACGTCTGTTGGATCAATTCTAAACCTGCGGCAGGGTGATGTGCTCTGTATTTCCCTGTCTGGGCAAGCAATGCCCCTCTTTGGCGAAAGCGCAAGGGGGGCTCCCGCCCAGGACTTGGGGATTTGAAAATCCCGCGTCCTCGTTGGGCCGGGCGCCTACCGCTCTGAGAGAGCGGTAGGCGCGGCGCCAGGCTGCACTGTCGCGGGAAGATCCATGCGGCGGCCTATCTGGCTGTGGCAGAAGATCGGCCCCGGTGAACATGGGCACACTGGAATATGGGCACACTGACCGAGACGTCGCCTGCTAACAGGCCAGAAAAACAGGCCCCAAAAACAGGCAGGTGAAACAGGTTGGGGCTATCGGCCGGGATAGTTGCCGCAAAACCCTTGGTGGGTTGTACGGTGCGCCTGCGACTTACCAGCTTATCTGCCAGCATATCCGCCAGTGATCAGCAATGTGATCAGCGAGTCATCTTCCTGTGGCCAGCCAGCGGGGGGGCGCTTACAGCTGAGGTTTCTGCAACGCTGTGACCTGTGTGGACAGCCAAAGCCGGAGCTGATCCACCCAGGTCACATAGCTGCTCAGGTAGGGGTCTGCCTGGGGCAGAATTTCCGCGATTTGCGGCGCATTGCTGTAGACCATCACCAGCGCCAGCACAGCCAGCACAGCCAGGGCAAACCCACGGGTAAACCCGGATTTCCGGGGCGCCGGTGCCATGTGCTCGGACTCTGGCGGCGGTGGGCTGTCTGCTGCGCGCAGGGTCGAGTTGATCTCTTCGATGTCTGGCAACACGCCGCGCTTTAGTCCGCTGGCCTCGGCGGCCAACTGGCGCGGATCTTCGCCACGAATGCGGGCCATGCGGTCTTTGGCCTGGCGCGAGCGCTGGGCCTCTTCGTTTTCAGGCAGATCATCCAGCCCCAGGTTGGGCTGTGTCTCCAATGTCTGGCTTTGGTCCGCAGCGCGCAGGCTGGCTTCCCGCTCTGCTTCCTCGCGCAGGATCTCGCTGAGAGCGGGATCCAGCCCACGGGCGGGCGACTGGGGTGGCTGGGGGGGCTGAGGCGGCGACTGGGGGGCAGGCTCGGCGAGATCCTCGGCGGCGGCGTCCTGCGCCTGCTGCGGGGAATCCTCTGTTGGCGAGACGTCAGCGGCATCCTGAGCCGTACTGTCGGAGGACGCAGAGGGGTCGAACTGGGGCTCGGATGCAAAGGTGACCTCGGTATCCTGGTCGGCGCGGTCGGGGTGTTCAGTGGCTGTCCGCGCCGGAGCGGCGTCTGCTGCCGGTTCTGGGGCGGGTGGCTCTGCAAAATCCGGGTCTGCAGTGGCATCGGGGGCAATGCCCGCGGCCTGTTGAAACCAGGTATCGCCGCAGTTGGAGCACTGCACATCACGACCTTCATCGGGAATGACGTCATCCGGTACTTCGTACTGGGCACCACAATTCGGGCAGGTCAGACGCATAAGATCTCCTTGACCCCGGCGGTCTCCGGGGAGCTGTCGGCAGTATTTCTAAATGACAATAGGCAGTTCGGCGCTTTGGTGAAAGGGTGAATTGTGCTTTGTCGGCGCCGTCAGGGGGGACATTGGGCGCTTTGAACCATGGCCCATTGAAACTGACGGGCTGCTGGGGCAAAACTGCTGAGCGCATACAGGGGACAGTCGTGATAGAGCTGGAAAACGTTGGCTACAACTACGGAGGCGGGGAGCTGCTGAGCGATGTCTCGGTAAAGCTGGCTCCGGGGTCTTTTCATTTCCTGACCGGGCCGTCGGGCGCAGGCAAGACCACGCTGTTGAAACTCTGCTATGGGGCGCTGACGCCGACCTCGGGGCGGGTGCGAGCCTTTAACATGGATGTGCAGGGGCTGGACCGGGATCAGATGGCGCATTTGCGGCGTCGTGTCGGGGTGGTGCATCAGGACTGCCGGTTTCTGGACCACCTTGCGGTGATCGAAAACATTGCCCTGCCGCTGATTGTCGCCGGCAAGGATCTGTCCCAGGAAGAGGCCAACCTGCGCGAATTGCTGACCTGGGTCGGCCTGTCCCAGCGCGCCGATGCGCTGCCACCGGAACTGTCTGGCGGTGAGCGGCAGCGGGCGGCGCTTGCACGGTCGGTGATCCTGTCGCCGGATGTGATTATCGCGGATGAGCCCACCGGCAACGTCGACTGGGAGATGTCACAGCGGCTTTTGCAGCTGCTGGTCGAACTCAACCGGATGGGCAAGACGATTCTGGTGGCGACCCATGATATGGCTCTGATCCGGGCTGCCAAGAAACAGGTGCAGGCGCGGGTGCTGCGGATCTCGGCCAAACAGCTGATCCAAGCGGGGGCAGACCTATGAGCGAAGGACGGTTGCGTAAACTCATCATGGGCGATGTTCAGGCGGACCGCGTGGTGCCGCCCAGCGGGTTTACCGCCCAGCTGACCCTGTTTGTCTCAGGCGCGATGGCGTTTCTGGCGGTGTTTGCCCTGGCGCTGTCGCTGGCCTCGGGACGGCTGGCCAATCGCTGGGCGGATGAGCTGGCCCGCGCCGCCACCCTGCGGATCAATGCCCCTGCCGAGCAGCGTCTGGCCCAGACCGAAGCGGCACTGACAATTTTGCGCCAAACCCCTGGGGTGGCCTCGGCCCGTGCCTTTAGCGCCGAAGAACAGGCTGAGCTGCTGTCCCCCTGGTTTGGATCCTCTCTGGCCATCGACAGCCTGCCGGTGCCGCAACTGATCGAGGTGATCGAAGGCGATCCCGGCTATGACGGCACCGGGCTGCGCCTGCGCCTGCAGGCCGAGGTGCCGGGGGCGGTGCTGGATGACCATACCCGCTGGCGCGCGCCGTTGGTGGATGCCGCCCGCGCCCTGCGCCGTTTGGGAGCGGTCTCCATTTTGCTGATTGCCGGCGCCACGGCGGCGATGATCACGCTGGCGGCCAATGCCGCGCTTGCCGCCAATGCGCAGGTGATCGAAGTGCTGCGTCTGGTCGGGGCGCTGGACAGCTATATTGCCCATGCCTTTGTGCGCCGCTTTACCCTGCGCGCCCTTGGCGGGGCTGCGGTTGGCGTTGGGCTGGGTATGATCGGGGTCTGGCTGATGCCAAGCGCCTCGAATGAGGGTGGGTTTTTGACCGGGCTTGGGTTTCAGGGCTGGGCCTGGGGGCTGCCACTGTTGATCCCGCCTTTGGGGGCCTTGGTTGCCTTTGCCGCCACCACCCGCGCCGCCAATAAACGTTTGGGAGATTTGACGTGACATTTGCAATTCAGTGGCTGCGATCCTTTCTCTTTGTGTTTCAGATCTATTTCATGATGCCAATTTTTGGCCTGATGTTTGCGCCCTGGGCGATCTTTAGCAAACGCGGCGCCCGGGCCTGCTGCAAAAGCTATTCGCGCTGGGTGTTCTGGACGGCACGTTTCATGGTGGGCATTCGCTGTGAAGTGCGCGGCACGCCGCCATCGGGTGAGGTGCTGATTGCCGCAAAACACCAGTCGTTTCTGGATATCATGATGATCTTTACCGCGCTGCCCACAGCCAAGTTCATCATGAAAAAAGAGATCCTGCGCACCCCCGTAATTGGCCAATATGCCAAGCTGCTGGACTGTGTCGCGGTGGATCGCGGCAAGCGCGGCGCGGCCATCGACAAGATGGTGCAGGACGTCAGGGCAGGCCACCAGGAGGCAGGCCAGTTGATCATCTATTCACAAGGCACCCGCGTCGCGCCGGGCGTCAAGGCGGATTACAAGGTTGGCACCGGGGTGCTGTATGAGCAGCTGGGCCAGCCCTGTGTGCCGGTGGCCACCAATGTGGGTGTGCTTTGGCCGCGCACCGGCATTATGCGCAAACCCGGCGTGGCGGTGGTGGAGTTCCTCGACCAGATCGAGCCAGGCCTGGACCGCAAGGAGTTCATGGACACCCTGGAGACGCGGGTAGAAGAGAAATCGGACGCATTGATGCGGGAATTGGGGTTTGATCCAGATGCAGTATCTTAAAACGATTGACGACCTGGAGGCGCTTTATGGCACGCCGGGGGGGCCTGCACTGCGCAAGGTGGCGCGCCGGATGACGCCGCTCTATCGCCAATGGATCATGGCCTCCAAACTGTGCATGTTGACCACCGTGGGGCCGGAGGGCACCGATGACAGCCCCCGCGGTGACGATGGCCCGGTGGTGCAGGAACTGGATCCCGGCACTCTGGCCCTGCCCGATTGGCGCGGCAATAACCGGTTGGATTCCCTGCGCAATATCGTTCGCGACGGGCGTGTTTCGCTGATGTTTCTGGTGCCGGGATCAAACAATGTCATGCGGGTCAATGGCACCGCTCAGGTGACGGCGGATGCGGATCTGCGCGCCCGGTTCGAAAAGAAGGGCAAGCAGCCCGCCACGGTGATCGTCATCGCCATTGATGAGATCTACAGCCAATGCGCCCGTGCCCTGCTGCGCGCAGGCACCTGGGAAGGTGTAGATGAAAGTCAGGGCCTGCCCTCAATGGGCGAAATCCTGGCCGAGCAGACCGATGGCGAAGAGGGTGGCAAGGACTATGACCAAGCCTGGGGTGCACGGGCAGCCCAGACCATGTGGTAGCCGATGGAGCAGGTGCTGGCTGAGCCCGATGTAACGGCGTTTATGGTCTGGTTGGGGGGATACCTGTCAGTCTTTTTGCTGCTTCTGTGGTGGTCGCGTCAGTTCCGCGAATGTTTTCTCGACTGGATCACCCTGAAGGACCCTTTGGGGCTGCGGTTCTGGGGGCAAAACATTTTGTTTGCCGCGTTCAGCCTGGCCTATTTTGCCGTGGCTGTCCTGTTCCTCGGGGGCTGAGCTCCATTGGGCAGAGGCGGCGCCTTGGAGCAGCCTCTGCGCTCGTGTTGTTCCGGGGCGACCGGGTCAGGCGATGACCTCACCAATCAGAACCTGCGGCTGGATATTGGTGAAATTTGCCATATCTGCCATCACCGGGCCTGAGACCTTCATCGCGGCGCCCATGGCCTCCCGATCGGCAAAGACGATTGTGGCTACGGCATGAAATCCGGCGGGCTGATCCGGGCCACCAGCCAGACCTTTGGTGACCAGAACCCGGTCGATATGAGGCCCCATATGTTCCTGAACCAGCGGCATATGCGTATCGGCATAATAGGCGTGGTCAAAGGTACTGCCGTCGCTGACCGGATAGATAACTTGTAGTGACACAGCCATGTGCCGTCCTCCCTTGGATTTCTATGACATCAGTAGACAACTGATACGGCGGCTTTCCTAGTGATAGTTTTTGCGACGCTGCGCTGCGTTCAGATCTAGGGGCCTTAGCCTGTTGGGGAGGTTAGGAAGAGAATGCTGTTGGAACTCTGCCCCGAGTTTGGATGGGCGCTAAAGAAAACGCCCCACCTTTTGGGGGATTGGATCTTTCCTACAAACCAGCCCTGCTCAAACACGTCTGGATCGGAGGATGACAGCCGAGGGTCGACTGCTAGGTCTGGAAATTCCTGAGAAACGATTTTTCTGGTCAGCTCCAGAAGTTCTTTGGCATCGGCCTCGGACAGAGCAAAGGGGTGATATGTTGCCACAGTACAGTAGCTGGCCTTGATACTGATGAAGCTAGCAGAGGCCTGATCAATCCACTGGGACGAGGATGGGCTACGTTTGCGAAGCACCAGATTGGCTTCTGCCTTTGCTACGACGTTTTCTCCGCGATGATTTGGCAGACAATAGTCGCTGAACAGAGCGGCGAGATGTTCAGCGCGGCTGGGCAGAGGCCAGAGGACCGCGGCGAGGGTAAAGCCTGCTAACAGGCCCAAGGCAACAATGGGGAAAAGAATATGTTTCTTCAAAATGCAAAGCCTAAAGGAAACGCCCCGACAAAATATGCCGGGGCGCGAAAGGCGAAGTTAGCTGTGGATGGCGCCATTGCCGCAGGCCAGGGCGGCTTCGCGCACGGCTTCCGAATAGGTCGGATGGGCGTGGCAGGTCAGGGCGACGTCTTCGGCAGAGGCGCCAAATTCCATCGCGACGCAGAGCTCGTGGATCAAGTCGCCAGCGCCGGGGCCAATGATGGCAGCGCCCAGGATGCGGTCGGTTTCCTTGTCGGTGATGATTTTGACAAAACCGCCTTCGGCCTGGTGCACCGCCTTGGCGCGGGCATTGGCCATGAAGTTGAACTTACCAACCTTGATTTTGCGACCCTCAGCCTTGAGCGCATCCTCAGTCGCGCCAACGGTGGCGACCTCGG
Organism: Pseudophaeobacter sp. TrK17; assembly: GCF_042192375.1. NCBI lineage: Bacteria > Pseudomonadati > Pseudomonadota > Alphaproteobacteria > Rhodobacterales > Roseobacteraceae > Pseudophaeobacter > Pseudophaeobacter sp. TrK17. The sequence continues at coordinate 3,367,424 of NZ_CP071700.1, read as the reverse complement.
GGGTGGTGTAGACCACACCGGGGATAACGCCGTAGTTCACGTGACCATGTTTGCCACCAATGACATCGGCCACGGCCATGCCTTCATCTTCGGCTTTATGGGCCAGCATTGGGCCCTCGATCACGTCGCCAATGGCATAGATGCCAGGCACATTGGTGCGCCACTGGGAGTCGGTGGCGATCTGGCCGCGCTCGGTCAGTTTGACGCCCAGTGCCTCCAGGCCCAGCCCATCTGCATAGGCTTTGCGCCCGGTTGCAACCAGCACCACATCGGCGTCGAGGACCTCCTCGATCTCGGGGGTTTTCTTTAGGGCGTATTTTACCTTGGCTTTGGTTTTGGAGGCCTCAACCCCCTGCACCGCAGCACCCATGATGAAGGTCAGGCCCTGTTTTTCCAGGATACGCTTGAAGCCGCGCTGCACGTCCTTGTCCATGCCGGGGCAGACCGCGTCCATATATTCAACAACGGTGACTTCTGATCCGAGACGGGCATAGACAGAGCCAAGTTCCAACCCAATGACGCCGGCGCCGATAACGACCATTTTCTTTGGCACTTTGGGCAGATCCAGCGCGCCGGTGGAGGTAACAACGATCTTTTCGTCGACCTCGACGCCGGGCAGGCTCGAGGGCACAGAGCCGGTGGCCACAACGATGTTCTTGGCCTCATGGGTGTCATCGCCGACCTTGACCTGACCGGCAGCGGGGATTGAAGCCCAGCCTTTGAGCCAGTCGATCTTGTTCTTTTTCATCAGGAATTCGATGCCGCCAGTGTTCTGGCCCACGACGTCTTCCTTGTAGGATTTCATCTGGTTCCAGTCGACCGAGGGGGATTTGCCTTTGAGCCCCATGCTGCCAAAGTTGTGCTCGGCTTCGTGTAGCATATGGGTGGCATGCAGCAGCGCCTTGGAGGGGATGCAGCCAATGTTGAGGCAGGTGCCGCCGAGGGTTTCGCGGCCCTCTACGATGGCGGTTTTGAGGCCCAGCTGGGCGCAGCGGATGGCGCTGACATAGCCGCCGGGGCCTGCACCGATGATGATGACGTCGTAGCTTGCCATTATTGAGGGTCCTTTTGCGGTTTGTGTTGGGGAGGGGGCTCTGCCCCCGGCCCGAGTGGGCCTCCCCCGAGGTATTTGTGGTGAGATGAAAGCCTAGATGAGGGTGGCGATCAACATGGTTGTGGTGGCCAGAAGGCCAATGAACCAGATCACCGAGCGCCAGGGGGAGAGCCCCAGGGCATAGGCGGGGACATAGGCGATCCGCGCGGCCAGATAGATCCAGGCGCTGGTTTGGGTGACTGCGGTGGACTGATCGCCAAGGGTGATAACGATGCAGGCGATGGTGAAGAGCGCGAGGCCTTCATAGTGGTTTTCCATCGCCCGTTTGAAACGGCCTGCGGTGCCAGTCAGCGTGACGGGTTCATCGCGGGGGCCAAGAGCGACGCGGCGGCTGACCTGTTGGTTGGCGGTAAAGGAAAAGGCGCAGAATTGCAGGACCTGCAGCAGCGCGGCGAGTGTGAGGGTGGTGAGTTCGGTGGTCATTTGAGGGTTCCAATTGGGCGTTCAACTCTTGTTGTGCTAAAAAGCACCAGCCCAGCAAAATAGGTGAGAAATGCCCCCAGCATGCAAAGCGGCGCAATGAGGGATACCGTTGCGAGAAAAGTTGGCTCTCTGACGCCTTTGCTTGGATTAAACCAGCTTAGGTGTTGGTAGGAGTTTGAAATCCATACGCCGGTAAACGCGGCATAAAAAAAGACAGGTGCCACCAAGAAAACGAACATCAGCACCTGACGGTGCATTGGAAAAATCAGATTCAATAGGCTCGAGCAGTCGGAGCATCTATGTGCGTCGTATTTGGGTTCGAAACCGGTATCCTGAAGAGTGTTAAACATGGCGCCAACAGGTTGAATGGATTTACACACTGGACACCGGTATCTCACGACATGGGACGATAATCCGAGGCCTCGAGCATCTCTTACTGACATTTTGCTACGATGTGCCAAGATTGGTCATAAATCCATCAGCAATGATTGGCGGACCTCCCAGCTTGCGGATTTTGCAGGGAAGGAGGTCCGTTAAAGACTTTTACAGATCCATCAGCAGGCGGCGGGGATCTTCCAGGGCTTCCTTGACGCGCACCAGGAAGGTCACGGCGCCTTTGCCGTCGACGATGCGGTGGTCGTAGCTCAGCGCCAGATACATCATCGGGCGGATCACCACCTCACCGTTGATCGCCATGGGGCGGTCCTGGATCTTGTGCATGCCGAGGATGCCGGACTGTGGCGGGTTCAGGATCGGCGAGGACATCAGCGAGCCATAGACGCCGCCGTTGGACAGCGTGAAGGTACCGCCCTGCATGTCTGCCATTGACAGTTTGCCGTCGCGCGCCAGTTTGCCCTTGGCCGAGATGGCCTTTTCGATTTCCGCAAAGGACATCGCATCGGCGTCGCGGATTACGGGAACCACCAGGCCAGTCGGGGTGCCGGCGGCCACGCCCATGTTGACGTAGTTTTTGTAGACGATGTCGGTGCCGTCGATTTCAGCGTTTACCTCGGGCACTTCTTTCAGGGCATGGCAGCAGGCCTTGGTGAAGAAGGACATAAAGCCGAGACGCACACCGTGCTTTTTCTCGAACTGGTCTTTGTACTGGCTGCGCAGGGCCATGACCTCGCCCATGTCCACCTCGTTATAGGTGGTCAGCATGGCGGCGGTGTTCTGGCTGTCCTTCAGACGCTTGGCGATGGTCTGGCGCAGGCGGGTCATCTTGACGCGTTCTTCGCGGGCAGCGTCATTTGCCGCCACTGGCGCCCGTGCGGCTGCGGGCGTGGGCGCTGGAGCCGCAGCGGCTGCTGCGACGGCGCGCGCCACGTCGTCTTTCATGATGCGGCCATCGCGACCGGTGCCTGCCACATTGGCGGCAGAGAGTCCGGCTTCGGTCATGGCCTTTTCCGCCGATGGCGCATTGGCGATGTCCTTGCTCGCGGCGGCAGGAGCAGCATTTGCAGCAGGGGCTGCGGCTGGCGCCGCCGCTGCGCCAGAGCCGGAGATCACGCCCAGTTTGGCGTTGGCTTCAACAGTAGAGCCTTCGGCGGCAGTGATTTCTGCCAGAACACCTGCGGCGGGGGAGGGCACTTCGACGGAGACCTTATCTGTCTCCAGTTCGCAGAGCATTTCGTCCTGAGCGACGGTATCGCCGACCTTTTTGAACCAGACGGAAACAGTCGCCTCGGTCACGGATTCGCCGAGAGTGGGCACCATGACGTCGGTGCTGCCGCCCGCGGCCTCTGGGGCTGCGGCGGCGGGGGCTGGGGCGGCGGCAGGCGCGGGAGCTGCGGCGTCGCCGGAGGCTGAGATATTGGCCAGCAGCGCGTCAACGCCGACGGTATCGCCTTCGTTGGCGACGATGTCAGCCAGAACGCCAGCGGCGGGGGCGGGCACTTCTACAGTGACCTTGTCGGTTTCCAGCTCACAGAGCATTTCATCCTGCGCCACGGTATCGCCAGGTTTCTTGAACCAGGTGGCAACGGTGGCTTCGGTAACGGATTCGCCCAGAGTGGGCACGCGAACTTCGGTTGTCATGTCTGTCTTCCTCAGATGCTCAGCGCGTCGTTCACGAGCGCAGCTTGTTGGGCTTTATGTTGGCTGGCGAGGCCGGTGGCAGGCGACGCCGAGGTGGCTCGGCCGACGTAGGTGGGCCGGGTGTGCTTGGCCTTGATCCGGCTCAGCACCCATTCAATATTGGGCTCAATGAAGGTCCAGGCACCCTGGTTCTTGGGTTCTTCCTGACACCAGACCATTTCCGCGCCTTTGAACCGTTCCAGCTCCTTGACCAGTGAGATCGCCGGGAAGGGATAGAATTGTTCGATGCGCATCAGATAGACGTCGTCAATGCCACGGGCGTCGCGCTCTTCCAGCAGGTCGTAGTAGACCTTGCCCGAGCACATGACGACGCGCTTGATCTTGTCATCTGCGGCCAGCTGGGTGTCGGAATTGCCCTGTTGGGCATCATCCCACAGTACCCGGTGGAAGCTGGATCCGGTGGTGAAATCCTCAGTATTGCTGATCGCCAGTTTATGGCGCAGCAGTGATTTTGGCGTCATCAGCATCAGCGGCTTGCGGAACGAGCGGTGTAGCTGGCGGCGCAGGATGTGGAAGTAGTTGGCCGGGGTGGTGCAATTGGCAACGATCCAGTTGTCCTGACCACACATCTGCAAGAACCGTTCCAGACGGGCGGAGGAATGCTCGGGTCCCTGACCCTCAAAGCCATGTGGCATCAGGCAGACCAAACCGGACATCCGCAACCATTTGCTTTCGCCCGACGAGATGAACTGGTCGAACATGATCTGGGCGCCGTTGGCAAAATCGCCAAACTGCGCTTCCCAAAGGGTTAGCGCGTTAGGCTCCGCCAGGGAGTAGCCATACTCAAAGCCCAAAACCGCATATTCCGACAGGGCAGAGTCGATCACATCATATTGCGATTGGCCTTCGCGGATATTGTTGAGCGGGAAATAGCGCTCTTCGGTGTCCTGGTTGATGATGCCTGAATGACGCTGAGAGAAGGTGCCGCGGGTGGCATCCTGGCCGGACAGGCGTACTGGGTAGCCCTCGGTGAGCAAAGAGCCAAAGGCCAGTGCTTCGCCAGTGGCCCAGTCAATGCCGGTCCCGGTTTCAAACATCTTGCCACGGGCCGCCAGAAAGCGTCCCACGGTTTTATGCATCGGGAATCCTTCGGGAACCGAGGCGAGGCTCTTGCCGATTTCGGCCATGGTCTCCGGTGGGATCGCAGTGCGCCCACGCTGATAGTCCTCATCCTTTTTGTCCAGATGCGACCAGCGCCCATCCAGCCAATCGGCCTTGTTGGGTTTGTAATCCTTGCCGATCTCGAACTCTTCGTTCAGATGCGCCTGGAAGCCGGCCTTCATATCCTCGATTTCGCCCTCAGGGATGAGACCGTCCTTGACCAGGCGTTCTGTATACAGGCTGAGCGTGGTTTTATGGCCCTTGATCTTTTTGTACATCAGGGGGTTGGTGAACATGGGCTCGTCGCCCTCGTTGTGACCAAAGCGGCGGTAGCAGAAGATATCCAGCACCACGTCCTTGCCAAACTTCTGGCGGAACTCGGTGGCCACCTTGGCGGCGTGCACCACGGCTTCGGGGTCGTCGCCATTGACGTGGAAGATCGGCGCTTCAACCACCAGTGCGTTGTCGGTGGGATATGGCGAAGAGCGCGAGAAATGCGGTGCGGTGGTGAACCCAATCTGGTTGTTCACCACGATATGCATGGTGCCGCCGGTTTTGTGCCCCTTGAGGCCAGACAGCGCAAAACATTCCGCCACAACACCCTGGCCAGCAAAGGCCGCATCGCCGTGCAGCAGGATCGACAGGACCTTGGTGCGGCTGTCGTCGTTTTTCTGGTCCTGCTTGGCGCGGACCTTGCCCAGAACAACCGGGTTCACCGCCTCCAGGTGCGACGGGTTGGCGGTCAGGCTGAGGTGGACGGTGTTGCCGTCAAATTCGCGATCCGACGAGGCGCCAAGGTGGTACTTCACATCGCCTGAGCCATCCACGTCTTCGGGTTTGAAACTGCCACCCTGGAATTCGTTGAAGATAGCGCGGTAGGGTTTCTGCATCACATTTGCCAGAACCGACAGGCGGCCCCGGTGCGGCATGCCGATGACGATCTCTTCAACGCCCAGGTTGCCACCGCGCTTGATGATCTGCTCCATCGCCGGGATCAGGCTTTCGCCGCCATCCAGGCCAAAGCGCTTGGTGCCCATGTATTTCACATGCAGGAATTTCTCAAAACCCTCGGCCTCAACCATCTTGTTAAGGATCGCCTTGCGGCCCTCGCGGGTGAAGGTGATTTCCTTGTCGTAGCCCTCGATACGTTCTTTCAACCAGGCGGACTGCGCCGGGTCTGAAATATGCATGTATTGCAGGGCAAAGGTGCCGCAATAGGTGCGTTTGACGATGTCGACGATCTGCCGCATCGAGGCCACCTGCAGCCCCAGCACATTGTCGATAAAGATCGGGCGATCCATATCCGCATCCATAAAGCCATAGCTCTTGGGATCCAGCTCAGGGTGGGGGGCATCGCTGCGCATCGACAGCGGGTCCAGATCGGCGGCCAGATGGCCCCGGATCCGATAGGCACGGATCAGCATCAGGGCGCGGATCGAATCCAGCACCGCCCGCTGGATCTGCTCGTCCGAGACCTCAACACCTGCCTTGGCGGCCTTCTCGGCGATTTTTTTGCCAGCGGCCTTTGTTTCCACTGGCGCAGGCCATTCGCCTGTCAGCGCAGCGGTCAGATCATCATTGGGGGCCGGGGGCCAGTCGCCACGAGCCCAAGAGGGGCCTGCGGCCTCTGCCGTCACATCCGGTTCTGCATCGCCCATCTGGCGGAAGAACTCAGCCCAGGCGGCATCCACCGCATTTGGGTCTTTGGCGTATTGGGCATAGAGCTGTTCAAGATATTCGGCATTGTGCCCCTGCATAAAAGAGGAGGCGTGGAACAGGTCGTTGGGAGAGGTGTCTGTCATGGATGTTCTCACTGCAGAGGATCAGAGACTGGGTTTCGAAAAATGGTAGCTTTGGTCGGACAAATTGTTTTGTCCGAAGGGTATAGGGCAGATGTGTTTCGCAATGCTTACGGAGATTTCTGCAGAAGGCGTGCGCGCGGCACGACCGGTCGACAGGCCTGCAGTTACCTGTTGTTCGTTTCGAAAGCCCAAACCTATGGGTGCCTGCGTCATGTCTGCCTGCCGTTTTCGAGTGGGTAGGCCGGGGCGCATTCTACGCCCCGGCTGGTATTCTTTAGCCTTTGATCGCTTTCAGCACGGCTTCGCCCAGGCCCGCAGGGCTTTCGGCGACGACGATGCCAGCAGAGCGCATGGCTTCGATCTTATCTTCGGCACCACCTTTGCCACCGGCAACAATCGCGCCAGCGTGGCCCATGCGGCGGCCGGGAGGGGCTGTACGGCCGGCGATAAAGCCAGCAACAGGCTTCCACCGGCCTTTTTTGCGCTGCTCGGCGAGGAACTCAGCGGCTTCTTCTTCTGCGGAGCCACCGATTTCACCGATCATGATGATGCTCTCAGTTTCATCATCGTCCAGGAACAGGTCCAGCACGTCGATGTGCTCGGTGCCTTTGATGGGGTCGCCACCAATGCCCACGGCCGAAGACTGGCCCAAACCAATGTCCGAGGTCTGTTTCACAGCTTCATAGGTTAGGGTACCGGAGCGCGATACAACACCCACGCTCCCGCGTTTGTGAATATGGCCGGGCATAATGCCGATCTTGCAGGCATCCGGGGTGATAACGCCGGGGCAGTTGGGGCCGATGAGGCGCGATTTCGAGCCTTCCAGCGCCCGCTGAACCCGCATCATGTCCAGCACCGGGATGCCTTCGGTGATGCAGACGATCAGTTCCATCTCGGCGTCGATCGCCTCGAGGATCGAGTCAGCGGCAAAGGGCGGCGGCACGTAGATGACAGAGGCATTGGCCTCGGTCACGTGCTTGGCTTCGTGCACGGAGTTGAAGACCGGCAGACCAAGGTGGTCCATACCGCCTTTGCCCGGGGTCACACCGCCGACCATTTTGGTGCCATAGGCGATGGCCTGTTCAGAGTGAAAGGTACCCTGCGAGCCGGTGAAGCCCTGACAGATGACCTTGGTGTTTTCGTCGATAAGGACTGCCATTTGAGGAGTCTCCTTAATTCGAATGATATGTTTAGGTCAAAAATGACCAGACAAGTTGTCCAATTGCCCACACGGTGATCATCGCCCCAGATCCTACAACCGCGATAGCGGAAAACTGTAGGATCGAATCTGAAATCACATTCAAACTCATTGTCGAGTTCTGAGCGTTAGCTTCTGTGCTTCCACCGCGTTTCTGATGTTGACGTAGCTTGTTTTGACGGACCAATAGGGCGCCACCTACAAACAGGGTCATACCGAAAACGAGCAATAGGACAGAAGTGATCATTAGCCTTTGACCGCTTTCACGATCTTTTCGGCGCCATCAGAGAGGTTGTCGGCGGCGATCACGTCAAGACCAGAGGTGTTGATGATCTCTTTGCCGGCTTCCACATTGGTGCCTTCCAGACGGACAACCAGCGGAACCTTCAGACCGACTTCCTTCACTGCGGCAACGACGCCCTCGGCAATCACATCGCAGCGCATGATGCCGCCGAAGATGTTGACCAGGATGCCTTTGACCTGCGGGTCAGAGGTGATGATCTTGAAGGCCTCGGTGACTTTCTCTTTGGTAGCACCGCCACCAACGTCGAGGAAGTTTGCAGGCTCAGCACCGTAGAGCTTGATGATGTCCATGGTGGCCATCGCCAGGCCGGCGCCGTTCACCATGCAGCCGATCTCACCGTCGAGCGCGATGTAGTTCAGGTCATACTTGGAGGCTTCCAGCTCTTTGGAGTCTTCTTCGGTGGTGTCGCGCAGTTCGGCCACATCCGCGTGGCGGTACATGGCGTTGCCGTCAAAGCTGACCTTGGCGTCGAGCACTTTCAGATCACCGGTGTCAGACACGATCAGCGGGTTGATTTCCAGCATCTCCATGTCTTTGTCGGTGAAGGCCTGGTACAGCTGGCCCATCAGTTTGACACATTGTTTGATCTGCTGACCCTCAAGGCCCAGCGAGAAGGCGATGCGACGGCCGTGGAAAGCCTGATAGCCGGTGGCCGGATCAACCGAGAAGGACAGGATTTTCTCTGGGGTTGCGGCAGCAACCTCTTCGATGTCCATGCCACCCTCGGTGGAGCAGACAAATGAGATACGCGAGGTCTGGCGATCGACCAGCAGAGCCAGGTACAATTCGGTCTGAATGCCCGAACCCGCCTCGATGTAGATGCGGTTGACCTGTTTGCCCGCAGGGCCGGTCTGGTGGGTGACCAGGGTGCGGCCCAGCATCTTTTTGGCTTCTTCCGAGGCTTCCTCGACCGATTTGGTCAGGCGGACACCGCCTTTTTCACCGGCATCGGCTTCTTTGAAGGAGCCCTTGCCGCGACCGCCGGCATGGATCTGTGCCTTTACCACCCAAAGTGGGCCGTCAAGCTCACCTGCTGCGGTTTTGGCTTCGTCGGCCTTTAGCACGACGCGACCGTCGGAGACTGGTGCTCCGTAGCTGCGAAGGAGGGCCTTGGCCTGATATTCGTGGATGTTCATGAGAAACTGTCCCGTCTGGCTTCAATAATCTCTGTCATAACGCCGTCATACGCCAAATGTTTAAAGGCTTTTCTGACGTCTCACGGGGAAATGATGAAGATTTTGGGGTTTTGTGATCACAGCTTTCGGGGGTGTGATCACAAATTTACAAATGGCTAATTCAATTGATTCGTTGCCGGGCGTCAGGCCAAAAACGACATCCAGAGCAGGGCACCGACCCTGACGTGGGCAGGCCCTGGGGCTGAAATCGCTGACACTGCGCCAGGTCTGAGGGGGCCAAAAAGAAAATGCACGCCCCGATAGAGGGCGTGCATGATGTGTTAGATTGCGATCAGAACCGCAGCAGAAATCAGGCGAGGGAGCCGTCGATACCTTTGCAGGCGTCAACCAGACCCTGAACAGCTGCGACGGATGTGTCGAACATTTCCTGCTCGGCTTTGTTGAGCTTGATGTTGACCACACGCTCAACACCGCCGGCGCCGATCACGGTGGGCACGCCCACGTACATGTCTTTCACGCCGAGGTCGCCATCACAGTATGCGGCGCAGGGCAGAACGCGCTTTTGGTCTTTCAGGTAGGCTTCGGCCATTTCAATCGCCGAGGCAGCAGGCGCGTAGAAGGCAGAGCCGGTTTTCAGCAGGCCAACGATTTCGGCGCCGCCGTCACGGGTGCGCTGAACCATTGCGTCCAGTTTCTCCTGGGTGGTCCAGCCCATGTCGATCAGGTCAGGCAGAGGGATGCCGCCAACGGTGGAGTAACGGACCGAAGGCACCATGGTGTCGCCGTGGCCGCCCAGAACAAAGGCAGTGACGTCGCGCATGGAAACGTTGAATTCTTCGGCCAGGAAGTGACGGAAGCGGGCAGAGTCGAGCACGCCAGCCATGCCGCAGACCTTGTTGGTGGGCAGGCCAGAGAATTTCTGCAGCGCCCAGACCATCGCGTCCAGCGGGTTGGTGATGCAGATGACAAATGCGTCTGGCGCGTGGGCTGCGATGCCCTCGCCAACGGATTTCATCACTTTCAGGTTGATGCCCAGCAGGTCATCACGGCTCATGCCGGGTTTGCGCGCCACACCTGCGGTGACGATGCAGACGTCGGCGCCCGCAATTGCCGAATAATCGCTGGAGCCAGCCATGGCCGCATCGATTTTCTCAACAGGGCCGGATTGGGCGATGTCGAGCGCTTTGCCCTGGGGAAGGCCGTCAGCGATGTCAAACAGAACGACGTCGCCGAGTTCTTTGATTGCTGCGAGATGGGCGAGCGTGCCGCCGATGTTGCCTGCGCCAATAAGCGCGATCTTGGGTCTGGCCATGGGGATTTCTCTCCGGTCCGGTTGAAATTGGGGCGATGCCTACGCCCTCACGCGCGTCCGCGCAAGGGTTCTGCACTGCGGCATGTCATGCAGTGTGGTCCAATCGCTGCGGCCATAGGGCGCGAAAAGGCTTGCAAATAAGGGGGATAGGGTGGTCGGCTGGTGCTATGGCGATTGCTATGTTTTTCGCATTTGTGATTGCGATGGTCGCATTTGCTGCGCTGTTGTGCCGGTTCAGCCAGCCGACAAGCCCCGGTCGCTGCCGAGGGAGGGCTTCGATTCTAGCAGTGCACGCAAGGGGGGAGAGGTCGTCTGGGCCACACCATTTGTGGGGAAATGGCGGGCCAGAACAAGAGGTTGGATGTGGTGCCACCGATCCTGTGCCCCTGGGAGGGACAGAGTGCCAAAGCAAGGCCTGTGGGGGTGGCCTGATCAACGGCCTGATCTACAGGGCGTCTGGCTGCGAAAGGGCAGGGTGGGCGCGTGTTCCGCAGGCCAAACTCTGAAATGACCAGTCAATGACCAGCCAATGTGAGACAACCAGTCAGTTTGAGATAAAAGAGGGGGGTCAGGCGTCGTTATCAGCCGTGGGGACGGCCTCGGCCAGGGCCTCAAACGACTGTCCCGAGGCCATGAGGCAGGTCATGCCGGTGGGCATGGTCACTGTGATGGTCCAGCTGCCGCTCTCGGCTGAGGCAAAGGTTTCCATCACCATGCCTTGCTGGCCAATGCCAATGGCCTGACGGCTTTCGCCATATTTCGAGGCGAGTCGCTCGACGACGACCTCACGCGGGGCGCAATTGCGGCCCTGGGCCAGTGCGGGGGAGGCAGCCATGAGGCTCGCGGTAAAGCCCAATACAGACAGGCCAAGTACAGTTTTAAACATCGTCTTCTCCTTGGGTTTTACCCTATACGGAACGGCTGACCTGAGAGAGAGCGGTCACATGACCTCCCTTCGTACCCGTCAGATCGGGGCCGGATTCAATTGACGTAATGGTTATGCAGGCCTTTGGCCCGGTCTTAATTCGGGCGTTTTGCCCGGTCTTTCCTAATGGGCTTTTGCCCTCGCAGAGTGACGACCATCTTGCGCCAGAACCCTAAAAAATAGGGGTTTGGTGGCAGTGTGATCCCAGGCCAGAAGGCCACTGCGATGATAAAATTGTGCCAAGGAGGGTTTGAAAAATAGTTAATCCGCCGATCCAAACCGGGCAGAGAAAATATCCGCGTAAAATATCGTTTTTCACAGGTGGGTTAGCCGAGGCCACCTGCAGATGTCGTGAGGTCGTTTCTGCAATGCGGCATCAACGCCCTTGAAAGTTTTCACCCGAATCTGTACCCGTTTGCGCAACAAAATAACCTGGAGGCTCCCTGATGGATCCGCGCATTCGCCCTTATCGTTCGGTACTCTACATTCCTGGCTCCAAGCCGCGCGCCTTGGAAAAGGCCAAGACACTGCCTGTTGATGCGGTGATCTTTGATCTTGAGGATGCGGTTTCGGTTGAGGAAAAGGACAATGCGCGCGACACGCTGGCGGCGGCCCTGAAAGAGGGCGGTTATGGCGGGCGGGTGAAAATTGTCCGCATCAACGGCTTTGATACCCCATGGGGTAAGGACGATGCCAAAGCAGCGGCGGCGATGGACTGCGATGGGGTGCTGTTGCCCAAGGTCTCCAGCCCGGCAGATCTGGATGCACTGGCCGAGATCACCGGCGACATGCCGCTTTGGGCGATGATGGAGACGCCGCGCGGCATGTTGAACGCGGCCGAGATTGCGGCGCATCCCAAACTGCAGGGCATGGTTATGGGCACCAATGATCTGGCCAAAGAGCTGCAAACGCGGTTCCGTGCTGACCGGCTGCCGATGATGGCGGGCCTCGGCCTGTGCCTGTTGGCGGCCAAGGCTGAGGGGCTGATCATTGTGGATGGCGTCTATAATGCCTTCAAGGATGATGACGGTCTAAGGCTTGAAAGCAGCCAGGGCCGTGACATGGGCTTTGACGGCAAGACCCTGATCCACCCGGCCCAGGTCGATGTTGCCAACGAAGCCTTTGCCCCCAGCGAAGATGAAATTGATCTGGCCCGCCGCCAGATTGCCGCTTTTGAAGAGGTCGAGGCCTCGGGGCAGGGGGTGGCCGTTGTGGAGGGTAAGATTGTCGAAAACCTGCATGTTGTGACCGCTCGCGAAATTCTCGCAAAAGCGGATGCAATTGCTGCGATTTCCGCCTAGGTGTTAACCAAGTTAACATCTTTAGGAGACTGACATGACACTTCTGGTCCTAGGCATCCTGCTGTGGTGGGGCGCGCATCTGTTCAAGCGCGTCGCACCGGGCATCCGTGAACCAATGGGCAACAAGGGCAAGGGGCTCGTCGCCATTGTTCTGGTGGCAAGCATCGTGCTGATGGTGATCGGCTATCGTTCCGCCGAAAGCTTTGAGCTGGGGATTTACCCGCCGTTCCTGCAGCATATCAACAACCTGCTGATGCTGCTGGCGCTTTATTTCACCAGCCCCGGCCCCAGCAAGGGCGCGATCTTTTACAAGATGCGCCACCCGATGCTGACCGGTTTTGGCCTTTGGGCGATTGCCCACCTGCTGGTCAACTGGGATCCGGCGTCTTTTGTGCTCTTTGGCGGGCTTTGGGCCTGGTCGATTGTCGAAAAGATCGTGATCAACAAGACCGAACCTAACTGGACCCCCAACCCCAAGGGCAGCATCAAAAAGGACGCGATGTTCTTGCTGGCCTCGGTCGTGCTGCTGGCGGTGATTGGCTATGTGCACGGGATGGTTGGTCCCTCTCCCTTTCCTGGGGGCTGAGGCATGAAACTCTACCGTTTTTTAAGCGAAGACGACACATCCGCCTTTTGTCACAAAGTGACCGATGCGCTGAACAAAGGGTGGGAGCTGCATGGCAGCCCCACTCAGACCTTTGATCCCGTCAAAGGCATCATGCGCTGTGGTCAGTCTGTGGTGAAAGAGGTGGATGGCACCTACACACCCGAGACAAAACTGGGAGAACACTAATGGCCAAGACCAGCGCGGCTAAGACCAATTCAGGTCGATTTTTTGAAGACTACGCCTTGGGCGATGTGATCACCCACGCGGTGCCCCGCACCGTCTCGGGCGGTGAGCGCGCCATGTATCACGCGCTCTATCCGGCGCGTTATGCGCTGTATTCTTCGGATGAATTTGCCCGCCGCTCTGGTCTGCCAAAATCGCCGCTGGATGATCTGGCGGCCTTTCATATCGTGTTTGGCAAGACGGTTCCTGATGTCTCGCTGAATGCGGTGGCCAATCTGGGCTACGCCGAGGGACGCTGGCTGTTGCCGGTCTATGAAGGCGATACTCTGCGCTCCACCAGCGAAGTGATTGGCGTCAAACAGAACTCCAATGGCAAATCCGGTGTGGTCTATGTGCGCACCCGTGGCCTGAACCAGCGCGACGAGACCGTGATGGAATATGTCCGCTGGGTGATGGTGCGCAAAGGCAACCTGGAGGCGCCAGCGCCGGAAACCGTGCTGCCGGATCTGGCAAAGGTCATCCCTGCCGATCAGCTGGTGGTGCCTGCGGGGCTGGATTTCAGTGACTATGACTTTGATCTGGCGGGGGAACCCCATCGCTGGGGCGATTACGCCGTCGGCGAGTCGATCAATCACGTGGATGGTGTCACCATTGAAGAGGCCGAGCATATGCTGGCCACCCGCCTGTGGCAGAACACCGCCAAGGTGCATTTCGACACCACCGCCCGTCCCGATGGCACCCGGCTGATTTACGGCGGCCATGTGATTTCGATGGCGCGGGCCCTGTCCTTTAACGGATTGGCGAATGCGCAGATGATTGTTGGCCTGAATGGCGGCGCCCATGCCAACCCCTGCCTGTCAGGCACCACCATCCGTGCCTGGTCCGAGGTGCTGGATAAGGCCGATACCGATGCCCCCGGCGTTGGCGCCATCCGCCTGCGTCTGGTGGCCACCAAGGGCGGCGATCCCTTTGCCCTGAAGGGCGAGGACGGCAAATACCTGCCTGACGTGCTGCTGGATCTGGACTACTGGGCCTTGATGCCCAAATAGCGGCGGATTTCGAGACAGTGCATTCACGAGACTGTGCATTCAACAGACCGCGCGCTACCCTCGCGTGGTCTGTTTTGCGGCTGTTGCATCACAGCTTTGTGTGCAAGTGGTCAAGAGGGGTGACGCAACCGGCGCTTGCGGCTTAGTGTTTTCCCATGCGGATCAAAGCCCGACTCTTTGCTGTTGTGTGCCTTGCCCTGCCACTGCCTGGCTGGGCCTGTGACCTGGCGCTGGTGCTGGCGGTGGATGTCTCTGGTTCGGTTGATGAAACCGAATACCGCATCCAGATGGATGGACTGGCGGCTGGCCTGCGCGACGGGCTGGTGTCCGAGGCATTGGTGAGCGCCCAGGCACGGGTGACCCTGATCCAGTGGTCGGGGCGGGCGCGGCAGGAAATCTCTATTCCCTGGACGCCAACCCGCACATTTGATGAGGTTGAGGCCCTGGCACAGGCGATTGAGACCGCACCACGCCCCTGGCGCAATTTTTCCACCGCCCTTGGCGAGGCATTGCTGCTGGGGCTCAGTCAGATTACCGAAGGACCGGCCTGCAAGCGCCGGGTGATTGATCTCTCGGGGGACGGGCCGTCAAACGAGGGGGTCGAGCCTGCGACGCTGAAGTCTCTGATGCGGCAGGCCGATGTCACGGTCAATGCCATCGCGATTGAGCAAAGCGAACCTGACCTCACCGCCTATTTTTACGAACATGTGATAGAAGGCGAGGGCGCCTTTGTGGAGACGGCTCGAAGTTTCCGCGACTATCCTGAGAAAATTCGCCGCAAACTGGTACGGGAGGTGGCGCGCAAAACCGCTTCAATTCAGCCCCCGCAACAGGCCCCGAAACAGGCCTTGCCGCAGCCATCTGGCCACGCGTCGCTGCCGCAGCCTATCTGGCCGGTATTTGGGGGCAGAAAGAGCGGATCGCAGGAAATCACGCTAGGGAGGGCTGATTCTGCAAAACAATTTTAGTAAGACATTTTTGTGATCACTGGGCCGTTTCCTGTGATCACATATTGGCTTTTTTTGCAAAACTGGTCAAATAACCGCAGAAATTTACCCGCTGTTTGCGTGACAGGACGTAAAAATCCGCTAAAACGGCTTCAGCTAACTGGAAAGGAGCCAACATGGCCGATGTAAATCGGGGCAATCGCCCGCTTTCGCCACATTTGTCGATCTACCGCCCTCAGATGACCTCTATGTCCTCGATCCTCACCCGGATCACCGGCAATGCGCTGATCATCTCGGTGATACTGATTGTATGGTGGCTCCTCGCGGCGGCGACCTCGCCCGCCTATTTTGCCACCGCCAATGGGGTGATGACCTCCTGGTTTGGTGATATCGTGCTGGTGCTGTCGACGCTGGGCATCTGGTATCATTTCCTTGCCGGGCTGCGGCACCTGTATTTTGATGCCGGCCATGGGCTGGACATTGATACAGCCGAAAAACTGGGCTGGGGCATGATGATCGGGTCTGTCGTTCTCACCGTTCTCACCGTGATCGTGGTTTAAGGAGCACAACATGCGTTATTTGACCGCTCGTAAACGCGCCGTTGGCAAAGGTGCTGCCGGCACCGGCACCCAGCATCACTGGTACATGCAGGTAAGCGCCGTGGCGCTGGCCTTTTTGGTTCCGGCTTTCATCTATATCGTCGGCTCTGCCATTGGCGGCACGCAGGAAGAGGTTCTGGCCACTTTTGCACGCCCCTTCCCGGCAATCCTGACGGGACTCACACTGTTTGTCGGTGTGATGCATTTCAACAAGGGCGCGCAAATGATGATCGAAGACTATGCGCGTGGCTCGATGCGTAAAGCGCTGATCATGTTTGTGATCGGCCTCAGCTACGCCACAATCGCCACAGGGGTTTTTGCCCTGGCCAAGATCGCGCTGTAAGGGACAAAAGAAATGGCTGCATACGAATACGAGACGCATGACTATGACGTCGTGGTCGTGGGTGCCGGCGGTGCCGGTCTGCGCGCAACACTTGGCATGGCCGAACAGGGCCTGCGCACTGCCTGCGTGACCAAGGTTTTCCCCACCCGGTCCCACACGGTTGCGGCACAGGGCGGCATTGCTGCCTCATTGTCGAACATGGGCCCTGATAACTGGCAGTGGCATATGTATGACACCGTCAAGGGCTCTGACTGGTTGGGTGATACGGACGCGATGGAATATCTCGCGCGCGAAGCCCCCAAGGCGGTTTATGAGCTGGAACACTACGGTGTGCCATTCAGCCGGACCGAAGAGGGTAAAATCTATCAGCGACCCTTTGGTGGTCACACCACCGAGTTTGGCGAAGGCCCCCCGGTGCAGCGGACCTGTGCCGCAGCCGACCGGACCGGGCACGCCATTTTGCACACGCTTTATGGTCAGTCGCTGAAGAACAACGCTGAATTCTACATCGAATATTTTGCCATCGACCTGATCATGTCGGATGAGGGCGAATGCCAGGGTGTTGTCTGCTGGAAGCTCGACGATGGCACCATGCATGTCTTCAACGCCAAGATGGTTGTGCTGGCCACAGGCGGCTATGGTCGTGCCTTCTTCTCGGCCACCTCGGCCCATACCTGCACCGGCGACGGTGGCGGCATGGTGGCGCGGGCCGGTCTGGCGCTGCAGGATATGGAATTTGTTCAGTTCCACCCCACCGGCATCTACGGCTCTGGCTGTCTGATCACCGAGGGCGCGCGCGGCGAAGGCGGCTATCTGACCAACTCTGAAGGCGAACGGTTTATGGAGCGCTATGCGCCCCAGTACAAAGACCTCGCCCCGCGCGATTACGTGTCTCGGTCGATGACTATGGAAATCCGCGAAGGCCGTGGTGTCGGCGCTGATGGCGACCATATCCACCTGAACCTCAGCCACCTGCCGCCTGAGGCCCTGGCCGAGCGTCTGCCAGGGATCTCCGAGAGCGCCAAGATTTTTGCCGGTGTTGACGTCACCAAAGAGCCGATCCCGGTTCTGCCAACGGTGCACTACAACATGGGCGGCATTCCCACCAACTATTGGGGCGAAGTGCTGAACCCAACCGCCGAAAACCCAACCGGCGTTGTGCCTGGCCTGATGGCCGTGGGCGAAGCGGGCTGTGCCTCGGTCCACGGTGCCAACCGCCTGGGCTCTAACTCGCTGATTGACCTTGTGGTCTTTGGCCGTGCTGCTGCCATCCGTGCGGGTAAGACCGTGGATGCAGAAGCCCCCAATGCGCCGCTGAACCAGGCCTCGGTAGACAAGGCCTTTGATCGCTTTGATGGGCTGCGCAACGCCAATGGTGGGATCGCCACTGCGGATCTGCGCCTGGAAATGCAGCGGACCATGCAGTCCGATGCAGCCGTGTTCCGGACCGACAAGTCCTTGAAAGAGGGCGTCGAGAAGATGACCGTGATCGCGGGCAAAATGGATGACCTGAAAGTCACCGATCGCTCGCTGGTCTGGAACTCGGATCTGATGGAGACCCTGGAACTGGCAAACCTGATGCCAAACGCCCTGGCCACCATCCACGGTGCCGAAGCCCGTCGCGAAAGCCGCGGTGCCCACGCCCATGAGGATTACAGCACGCGGGACGACGAAAACTGGCGGGTGCATACCGTCAGCCGGGTCGAAGGTGAAAAGGTCGATCTGACCTACCGTCCGGTGATCCTGGATCGGCTCACCTCCGAAGACGAAGGTGGTATCAGCCTGGCGAAGATCGCGCCCAAAGCGCGGACGTTCTAAGATGGCTAAGCCCTGGGATATCAAATTGGTGCTGCTGGGTCTTGCGACCCTGCTGTTGTCGGCCTGTGCCGACCGCCAGGTATCTCAGGTGCCCCTGCCATGGGACTTCCCCTTGATGCCTGGGGATGCGGCGCTGTGGGAGACCCTGACGGTTGAAGAACAGCGGCGCGCCTTGGCTTTTCTGTCGGATGGGTCGACGATTCGCTCTTCCTTGGTTGAGGGGTATTAGAGTGACCGCTGCGTTGGACATCTCTGCGCCCGCCGAATGGCAGGCCCTGGGACTGGTTCCCGGGCTTAGCCTGCGGGTCTTTGGTATGCGGCGCTCTGGAAATCATGCCATTCTGGCCTGGCTGCAGCGTAATGCGCCCCGTGGCCGATCGGTGTTTTTGAACAATTGCAAGCCGGGTACTGATCCTTTGCACAATGCGCGCGGGATCGAGATCAACGGCAGCCATGCCTCGCATAATCAGGCCAAGCGCAACCTGCCTGCGGTGACGCAAAAAGCAGGCGATGGCGCGCTGTTTTTGGTCTCTTACGAGGACACCAGCCCGGCTGAATTTGGCCTCTCACGGCAGCCCTCTGTGGCGTTTGATGAGGCTTTATTTTCGCACAATGTCCTGATCTATCGTGGGTTTCTGAACTGGTCTGCGTCTTTGTTGAAAAAGATCCAGGCCAATGACGGCTACACGCTGGTACGTCGCAACGGCATCGTTTTACGCACCATGGACAGCTATATCCGGCTGTTGGGGCTGGTCCGGCAGGCGCAGGATTTGGGACTGGTAGCGATCTGCTATGACCGCTGGACGCGCAGTGCTGACTATCGCGCCGCGTTGTTGCAACAGTTGGGGCTGGCAGAGCATGACAACAGCCTCGGCGAGGTGCAGTCTTATGGTGGCGGCTCTTCGTTTCAAAAACAGGCCAGTTCAGCGGCTGAGTTGCAGACCGACCGGCGCTGGCAGCAAATGCGCAGCGATGCGGAGTATCAGGCTCTGCTGCATCTGGCCGCCCGCGATCCGGCGCTGCTTGCGGAATTAGAAGAGCTGTTCCCCGAGGACGCCGCCTATCTAAAAACCGTTGCCCAACACCAGCCTTTGCCGCAGGGGGAGGGCCTATGACTGCTGGCCTTTGTCTGACGCGCCAAACATCTGCCGCAGCTGCGGCACTACTTAAGTTTCGGAGGGGCCTGTGGGCTCAGCCGGTCCATCTGATCTCTTGTCAGCCTGGGGCCTTGGCCCCTTGTGTGACAGGCAGCTAAGCAAGGAGAACGATCTATGGTCGAATTCGCACTTCCGAAAAATTCCAAGATCACCACGGGGAAAACGTGGCCCAAGCCCGAAGGCGCGACAAATGTGCGCAAGTTCAAGATCTATCGCTGGAACCCGGACGACGGCAAGAACCCGCAGGTGGACACCTATTTCCTGGATATGGACAAATGTGGTCCGATGATCCTGGATGCGCTGATCAAGATCAAAAACGAGATTGATCCAACCCTGACCTTCCGCCGCTCCTGCCGCGAGGGGATCTGTGGCTCCTGTGCGATGAACGTCGGTGGTATCAACACGCTGGCCTGTATCTACGGGCTGGATGAGGTCAAGGGTGACGTCAAAATCTACCCGCTGCCGCATATGCCAGTGGTTAAGGATTTGATCCCGGACCTGACGCATTTTTATGCCCAGCATGCCTCGATCATGCCTTGGCTGGAAACCAAGACCAACGCCCCCGCCAAGGAATGGCGTCAGTCGATTGAGGACCGCAAGAAGCTCGATGGGCTGTATGAATGCGTGATGTGCGCCAGCTGCTCCACTTCCTGCCCCAGCTACTGGTGGAATGGCGACAAATACCTCGGGCCAGCAGCGCTGTTGCATGCCTATCGCTGGATCATCGACAGCCGTGATGAGGCCACGCCTGAGCGTCTGGACCAGCTGGAGGATCCCTTCAAGCTCTATCGCTGCCACACCATCATGAACTGCACCAAGACCTGCCCCAAGGGTCTGAACCCGGCCGAGGCAATCGCCCATATCAAACATATGATGGTTGATCGCGCCGTCTAATCTATCTGTCTAACCTCTCTGTCTGATCAGTCGCCGATCCTGGCGCTGAGCGAGACAGGATGAATTAGAAACCCCCGGGCAGGAAACTGTTCGGGGGTTTTCTTATGGACTTGGTGCAGCACGTGTGGGGGCTTGCAATAAATGCATGCCGAGACTGCACTTATGTCCGGTGTGTTCAAACCTGAGAGCGCCTATGTTTGGCACAAGGGAGAGGTTTGAAACCGATCAGGACATAAGACAATGAAGACCGTAGAATTTTTGCCAAACACTGCCGCCGCTGCCAAAGCTGAGGCAGCTCTGCAGGATCTGGATCAGGCCTGGGCCTATTACACGCCAGAGGCGCTGCAACCGAGCCAGGATAGTGGTTCCACCGAAGGCTTTGTCCCCTATTACGACGCAGCTTGATAGCCGTAGCTTGTTCGAGCGCCGCCGTTCACAGAAACCTCCGACCTCCCTCGGTTCGGAGGTTTTTGTTTGAGCTGAAGAGGCTGAGGCGTTACAGCGCTGACATGCCCATTCTCTTACTCTTGCTGCTCACCGGCGTTTTTGGCTATTTCATCTACCGCCGCAAGACGACAACCCTGACGCGCGATTGCCGCTGGCGCCAAGAGCGCAGCTTGCAGCGGTGGCGGTGCAGCAATTGCGGTGCGCTGCAGCCAGGCACGGCAGAGCCGCGGGATTGTTTGCGGGGGCATTAGCTCTCCTGTGACAGAAAAGATGGCGGTGCGTTGTGAGGTTGCTGGCAAGGGGCGATCTGACAAGGACGTGAGCGGCGGCTGCAGGATCAGGCTTGCGCAGGCTTGGTGAAACAGGCCTATTTGGCGCAAACAATGGAAGGTTCCCACATGGCTCAGTCATCCCATCACGTGCCCGCAGATGCCGAAGCGCGCCGTGCCGTCAAACCGGTGATTTGCTACCCCAACACGACGCTTCCGGTGCCGAATCTTACGCTGTATCGGTCCGCGCGTCAGGGCGCTGTAAAAACCGGGGAGGTTTTGGTCAGTCCCCGCGATGCTGCCTGTTTTGAAACCCCCGCCGGTCATTTCTTTCGCATCACTTCGGTCGAGGGACCACAGGTTGGCGATTTGAATCTGTGGAACCGGGATGATCTGAAGGAGCGGTTCTATTCTGGTAAGACCCGTGCGCTGCATGGAACCCATATCACCACCGGGGAGCGCATGTGGAGCAGTTTTCCGGCGATGCGCCCGATGGCCACGATTGTTGAGGATAGTCTGGAGTGGTACGGGATCGATGCCTTTGGCGGCTCGGTGCATGATGTCATTGGCACCCGTTGCGATCCCTATACGGGCAATTTGCTGGCGGGCAGCCAGTACCATCAGTGTTGCCATTCAAACCTGACCCGCGCCATGGCCGATCACCTGGGCGTCAGCCCGGCGCAGGCGGAACCCCATGTGCATGACGTGCTGAACGTCTTTATGTGCACAGGATTTACCCGTGATACCGGGCAGTATTTTATGAAACAAAGCCCGGTACGGCCTGGTGACTATCTTGAGTTTTTTGCCGAGATCCCACTGCTGGGGGCTTTGAGCGCCTGTCCAGGAGGGGATTGTTCTGCGCAGCATTCCAGCGATGCCGCTGCCTGCTATCCGCTCTTGGTGGAGATCTTTGCCCCAGAGGCGGGCGCGCTAGGCGATTGGCAGAGCCCGGATTTGAATGGCTACAATCAAAGCCACGGGCGATAATTTCCGGTCGAGATGTTTTTCGCAGGAGGGGGGCTCCCGCGCTGCGCTATCGCACCACAGAAGCGGCAGTGTGTTTGAACAGGCTGAGGTGGCAAGAAAAAGACGCCCCCCAGGGGGCGTCTTTTGACTGGGAGGCACCGCTCAAGAGACGTGCAATTGTCGGACTAAGCTTACGCTCCGTGCTTAGGCAAAAGCAGCTTCCAAGGCGATTTCGACCATATCCCCAAAGCTGCGTTCCCGCTGGTCAGAGGGCAGGGTTTCGCCGGTTCCAAGGTGGTCAGAGACCGTGAGGACCGCCAGGGCGCGGCACTGATACCGCGCTGCCAGAGTGTAAAGTTCTGCCGCCTCCATCTCGACGCCAAGAATGCCATGACGCACCATCTGTTCGTTCAGATCCGGGCGTTCGTCATAAAAGGTATCGGAGGAATAAATGCCGCCAACATGGGTGCCAATATCGCGCGATTGTGCAGCGGTGACTGCAGCCTGCAAAAGCGACCAATCCGCCGAGGGGGCAAAGTTCACTTCCTTAAAAATGCTTTGGGAGGGCGAGGCGAGGGTGGTCGCCGTCATTGCCACAATCACGTCCCGCAATTTGACCTGCGGCTGCATTCCGCCACATGATCCAATACGGATCAGGGTTTTTGCACCAAAATCTCGGATCAATTCATTTGCGTATATGGAAAGGGAGGGCATACCCATGCCGCTCCCCTGAATTGTGACCTTGTGACCATTCCAGCTGCCAGTATAGCCCAGCATTCCGCGCACTTCGTTTATTAATTGGGCATCCTGCAGGAAAGTCTCTGCTGCCCATTTCGCCCGATAAGGGTCGCCAGGCATGAGAACGGTTTCTGCAATGTCACCCTTTTGAGCGCCGATGTGAATGGTCATTTGGTGTCTCCTGTTCTGGAATCAGATTTCCAGGTCAGAGATATCCATACCAGAGGTGATGGCAGAATGCACCCAATGTGGTTTGCGACCCCGGCCACTCCAGGTTTCCTCTGGGTTGTGCGGGTTGCGGTATTTTGCAGCGGCTTTTTGCTTCTTGCCGGTGTTCTTTGCCTGGCCTGCGATTTCGTCCAGAGAAAAGCCAAACTTGGCAGCCGCTTCTTCTGCGGCCTTGATGGCTTCTTTGCGCTCGCGCTGCTCTGCTTCTTTCAGGGCATCATCAATGCCGGCCTTTAGTTCCAAAAGCTCTTTACGGGACATTTCCGAAAGATCAAAACTCATTTTGATACTCCAAGTTGAGATATCGCACACAAATTGTTGCGTTATGTGTCTTAATGCCAAAATGAATAGAGATTACCAGCCTAATTTTAAAATTAGGCGGGCCATTTCTGAAAAAATGCGTATCTCAACAATCTAGGAGGGGCGTGAAAGTTTCACAATGTCCGCCATGATTGTGTTTAATTCAAAATCCTTCGGCGTATAAACGCGAGCGACTCCCATTTGGCTCAATTTCTCTGCATCTTCATCTGGAATAATCCCCCCGACCACGACGGGGATATGGCCAAGCTCCGCCTGTTCCATGCGCTGCATCAATTCCTCGACAAGCGGCAGATGGCTGCCGGACAAAATGGACAGGCCAACAACATGGGCGCCGTCATCCTGCGCCTGTGCCACCAGTTCTTCGGGAGTCATGCGAATACCGTCATAGGTGATGTCCATACCGCAGTCACGGGCCCGGAAGGCGATTTGTTCGGCGCCATTTGAATGGCCGTCCAGGCCGGGTTTGCCAACCACGAACTTCAGCCTGCGGCCGAGCTGGTCAGAGACCGCATTGACCGCCTCGCGCAGGTCTTCCAGCCCTTCAGTCTTGTTTGACGGCGAGCCGGAGACCCCGGTGGGGCCGCGATAGGTGCCGTGGACTTTGCGCATTTCTTCGGCCCATTCACCGGTGGTGACGCCCGCCTTGGCCGCTTTGATCGAAGGCTCCATGATGTTGCTGCCATCACGCGCGGCGGCGCGCAGTTCGGCCAAAGCCTGTTCTACGGCCCCCGTGTCACGCGTGGCGCGCCAGGCGTTGAGCCGTGAGATCTGTTCCTGCTCTACGGCGGGATCAACCACCATGATGCCACCGTCTTCGGTCTGCAGCGGCGAGGCTTCGCCCTCGGTCCAGCGGTTTACCCCCACCACAACGGTCTCGTTGCGTTCGATGCGGTTCAGGCGCTCGGCGTTGGAATCCACCAGGCGGGATTTCATATATTCAATCGAGGCAACGGCGCCGCCCATGGATTGCAGGTTGGCCAGCTCGGCGCGGGCACCTTCCTTCAGGGCTTCGACCTTTTTGTCGACAGCCGGGTTGCCCTCAAACAGGTCTTCATATTCCAATAGGTCGGTTTCATAGGCCAGGATCTGCTGCATCCGCATCGACCATTGCTGGTCCCAGGGACGGGGCAGGCCCAGGGCTTCGTTCCAGGCCGGCAGCTGCACCGCGCGGGCACGGGCCTTTTTTGACAGGGTCACCGCCAGCATTTCAATCAGGATGCGGTAGACGTTGTTTTCTGGCTGCTGTTCGGTCAGCCCCAACGAGTTCACCTGCACCCCGTAGCGGAAGCGGCGGAATTTGGAGTCCTCGACCCCGTAGCGGTCGCGACAGATCTCATCCCAAAGATCAACAAAGGCGCGCATCTTGCACATCTCGGTGACAAAGCGGATGCCGGCATTCACAAAGAAGGAGATCCGCCCAACCAGTGCCGGGAAATCCTCCGGCGCGATGCGCGGCTTCAGCTCATCCAGAACCGCCTGCGCCGTGGCCAGGGCAAAGGCCAGCTCTTGCTCCGGCGTCGCGCCGGCCTCCTGCAGGTGGTAGGAACAGACGTTCATCGGGTTCCATTTGGGGACATTGGTGTAGCAGTACTCAGCCACATCGGCGATCATCTTGAGGCTGGGCTTGGGCGGGCAGATATAGGTGCCGCGGCTCAGGTATTCCTTGATCAGATCGTTTTGCACCGTGCCTTGCAGTTTTGAAACATCGGCACCTTGCTCTTCGGCAGCAGCAATATAGAGCGACAGTAGCCAGGGCGCAGTCGCGTTGATGGTCATCGAGGTATTCATCTGCTCCAGCGGGATCTGATCGAACAGGCTGCGCATATCCCCGAGATGGCCAATAGGAACGCCAACCTTGCCGACTTCACCACGGGCGAGAACATGGTCGCTGTCATAGCCGGTCTGGGTGGGCAGATCAAAAGCCACCGAGAGGCCAGTCTGTCCCTTGGCCAGATTGGAGCGGTACAGCGCATTCGAAGCCTCTGCAGTGGAGTGGCCGGCATAGGTCCGGATCAGCCAGGGACGATCAGTTTTGCGGTCATTCTGCATCTGCGACATGGAGAGCCTCGCGTTGTCTAGTCGGTAATTATATTTCGCTGAGGGGATCTAGACTGCAATTTTCAACCCATGTCAATTCGCTGCGTTGCGGCAATTCGGGCGGCGGCACAAAAAAACGCCTTTGCCGGGCAAAGACGCGCTGTAACCAGCCTGCATCCCGAACGCGGGCAAGCAGGCTGCCCGGGTTCGGGGGTGGGCCATTTGCCCGGTTAATTGTAGGTATAGGTGCCGATTTTGCAGACATTGATGCCGCGGGCCACCAAAACGTCATCATCGTCAAAAATCGCTTTGAAGTCGAATTTGCAGTAGCCGGTGCCATCATCAAAATCGATGCGAACGGATTGGCCTGGTCGCAACACATCGCGCCCAAGGATATCCTCTTCCCAGGAATCAGTGCCCTTGTTGGAGCCGTAGAACTGCATGATTGTGTAGTTGGTATCGTTCACGATGGTAACCCGGCGGTCCAGTGCAGCAGCTGGAAGAGCGATGGTGGAGGCCAGAACAGCAGCCAAAACGGTTTTGAAGATGGTTCTTCGGTTCATGACAGGCATTTCCCTCTATTGTTGTTTTTAAGCGGGCTCCCTCGGGTTCCAATGCGCGCACGCGGGGGAAGCTAACAATAGGCTATCACAAATTGGTTATTTTTGGCGCCGCCGTTTTAAAGTTTCGCAAGCGGAGACTTCGCCGCCAGCTTCCTTTTCCTCGCGTGGTTCCTCCTGTAGGCTATGCTTATGACGCGAACAGTTGAGCTTCCGCTTTGGCTTTTGGTGCTGATCCTGCTGTTTGCAGCGGTCACTTTTGCCTCGCATTTCTTGTTTCCCTCGGTGCGCTGGTTCTTTCGCCGTCGGTTTGAGCGGGCAGTGGCGCGGCTGAATCTGCGGTTGGAACGGCCGATAGAGCCGTTCAAACTGACCCGCCGCTATGACATGATTCAGCGCCTGATTTATGATCCCGAAGTTGCCCGGGCAATCTCGCGCCATGCCGCCGCAGAGGGGATCCCCGAAAACGTTGCTTTTGAACAGGCACGCCGGTATGCCCGCGAAATCGTGCCGAGCTTTTCGGCCTTTGCCTATTTTGGCTTTGCTATCCGCGCGGCACGCTTGCTGTCCAATGCCATCTATCGTGTGCGCCTTGGCTATCAGGACAAAGCGGCACTGCGTCAGCTTGATCCCAATGCAACGCTGATCTTTGTGATGAATCACCGTTCCAACATGGACTACGTGCTGGTGACCTACCTGGCGGCGCGGCGCTCGGCGCTGTCTTATGCGGTGGGGGAATGGGCGCGGGTCTGGCCGCTCTCACGGCTGATCCGGGCCATGGGGGCCTATTTTATTCGGCGCAAATCGCGCAATGATCTCTATCGCAGGGTGCTTGCGGCCTACATGCGTCTGGCGACGCAGGGCGGGGCAACCCAGGCGATGTTCCCCGAGGGAGGGCTAAGCCTGGATGGTGCCCTGGCTGAACCAAAACTGGGGTTGTTGAAATACATCGTGGAAGCAGGAGATGCCTATGCTGAGGATCCCCAGGGGCGCGATGTGCTGTTTGTTCCGGTGGCAATAAATTATGACTGGGTTCTGGAAGATACCATACTGACCTCAGCTGCACGCGCCGGGGAACGCCGCTTCAAGGCTCGAATCGGTGTGATCATGGCGCGCATCCTGCACCAGCTTTGGTTGTGGATGACGGGCCGCTACCATCGTTTTGGCTATGCTGCAGTCAACTTTGGCCGCCCCTTAAGCCTGCGGGAATTTGCAAAGCGGGGTGCAGAAAACGGCGCGCTGCAGCTGCCAGATCATGGGGCAGAGGCACCAAGCTGCGATCCTGCCGCCGACCTGACCACGGATCTTGCCACAGAGCTGTTGTTTAGGATCGGGCAGGCGGTTCCGGTGCTGCCGGTTCCGCTTGCTGCTTGGCTGTTGCTGCGCCACGGCCCTATGGGGGTGGAGACTTTGGAGCACCATATGGCGATGCTGCAAAAGCAGTTACCGCGAGTTGTGGTGCATCATAACAGCGCCAGTTTGCGCACTGCCGCAGAAGAGGCGCGGCGCATTCTGCTGCGGCGGGGGCTGGTCGTGCAGCAAGGAGGGCTGTTGGTGGTGGTGCCGGCCAAACAGGACCTGTTGCAGTATTACGCAAACTCCCTTGCGCATCTGCTTCCAGAGGGGCCGTTGGGCCTTCCCGAAGGTGGTGATGCTGCAGGCGCATTGGATATTTCTGCGACTGCGAGGTCATAAAATTACAATATGACCCCCGGTAGGGGTTGCAATGTTACCCGGCTGTTTTTATCCATCAGGGAGCAGCTGCGATTCTGCGTCGCAGCAATGACCTTTGAAATAGGAGGCCACCATGGCTTTGGACACACAAACCGGACCGCTGTCTTACGAGGCTCCCGAAAAAGACCTGTATGAGGTCGGTGAAATGCCACCCATGGGCTATGTCCCCAAGAAAATGTACGCTTGGGCCATTCGCAAAGAACGCCATGGTGATCCTGATTCCGCCATGTTGCAGGAAGTGGTTGATGTGCCCCAGCTCGACAGCCACGAAGTGTTGGTGTTGGTGATGGCCGCAGGGGTGAACTACAATGGTGTCTGGGCTGCGCTTGGCAAGCCTATCAGCCCCTTTGATGGCCATAAACAGCCCTATCATATTGCCGGTTCCGATGCCTCCGGGATTGTTTGGGCCGTTGGTGACAAGGTCAAGCGCTGGAAGGTCGGTGATGAGGTTGTCATTCACTGTAACCAGGATGATGGCGACGACGAAGAGTGCAACGGTGGCGATCCGATGTATTCTCCCAGCCAGCGCATCTGGGGCTATGAAACCCCTGATGGGTCCTTCAGCCAGTTTACCAATGTGCAGGCCCAACAGTTGATGCCGCGCCCCAAGCACCTGAGCTGGGAAGAGAGCGCCTGCTACACGCTGACACTGGCCACCGCCTACCGTATGTTGTTTGGCCATGAGCCTCATGACCTGAAACCCGGTCAGAACGTTCTGGTCTGGGGCGCATCGGGCGGCCTGGGATCCTATGCCATCCAGCTGATCAACACTGCTGGCGCCAATGCCATCGGGGTGATCTCGGACGAAAGCAAGCGTGACTTTGTCATGGGGCTGGGCGCCAAGGGCGTGTTGAACCGCAAGGATTTCAATTGCTGGGGCCAGATGCCCACCGTGAACACACCAGAATATGCCACTTGGTTCAAAGAAGCGCGCAAATTCGGCGCTGCCATCTGGGAGATCACCGGCAAAGGCAATAACGTCGACATGGTGTTTGAACACCCTGGTGAGGCAACCTTCCCGGTTTCGACCTTCGTCTGTAAAAAAGGCGGCATGGTTGTGATCTGTGCAGGCACCTCCGGCTTTAACCTGACCTTCGATGTGCGTTACATGTGGATGCACCAGAAGCGTTTGCAGGGCTCGCACTTTGCCCACCTGAAACAGGCTGCTGCAGCGAACAAGCTGATGGTTGAGCGTCGTCTTGACCCCTGCATGTCAGAAGTTTTCTCCTGGTCGGACCTGCCGGACGCACATATGAAAATGCTGCGCAACGAGCATAAACCGGGCAATATGTCGGTTCTGGTTCAGGCCCCAAAAACCGGCCTGCGCACTCTCGAAGATGTGCTTGAAGCAGGTAAATAAGCCAAACCATCCGGGCGCAGAGCCCATGAGATGAAAAGTCGGGCGTCGCGCTCCCTTGCCGGGGAGCTGCGGCGCCCGATTTTGTTTACGCTTAACGAAGGCGTGCTCCTAGCTGGACCGCGAGATCGCCCCTGTTTGGTCCGGCCAGCCTCAGATATGGGCAGCCAGACGGGTGGGCAGCCAGACAGGTGATCTGCCGGACAGGTGATCAGCCAGACCTGCAATTTTTTCCTATCGGCTTGAAGGTCTTGTAGTTTTAGGGACTGTAGTGCCCAAGAAATGGGCAAAAGAGCAACGAATTCGTTGACCTGAGAGACTTTAGTGAAGAAAAAAGAAACGGGAAATGAGGAGGACGGGTCCTGCGTCGAGAGTTCGGCGCGTGAAGTGGGTCGTATTACTTCCATAGCAGAGTGATATGTGACGCCATGACGACCAAAACAGAACTGGACAAGATACTGACGGCGTTGGACGCCACACAGACCCTTGAGGGGCTGCAGGGTATCATTGAAAGTATCTGCAAGGTATTTGCCATTGATCACGCGATGTATCATTGGGTCGATAGTGCTGGGGATCATTACTATTTTGGCACCTATGCGGATGCGTGGATCCAACAGTATCAGGACAAGAACTACACCCGCATCGACCCGGTTGTTTCTGGCTGTTATCAGCGCTTCCATCCGGTGGATTGGCGGCGTCTTGACTGGTCCACCAAACCCGCGCGCGAGTTTTTTCAGGCCGCGATGGAACACGGTGTTGGCAACCAGGGCTATTCGGTCCCCATTCGTGGCCCCAATGGTCAGTTTGCCTTGTTCTCGGTCAGTCATCATTGCGAGGATGCAATCTGGGACAACTTCATCGACCGGAACAGCCGCGATTTGATCCTGATTGGGCATTACTTCAATCGTAAGGCTCTGGAGTTTGAACCCGACCGCGCACCAGAGCAGGCACAGCCCCTGTCCCCCCGGGAGCTGGATGCCTTGACCCTGTTGGGCATTGGATACAGTCGGGCGCAGGTCGCAAAGACCCTGTCGATTTCCGAGCACACACTGCGGGTCTATATTGAAAGCGCGCGGTTCAAGCTGGGCGCGCTGAACACCACCCATGCCATTGCCCGCGCAGTGAGCTGCGGAATGGTGATTATCTAACGCTTGATTTCAAATACTTGCACTTAGCAGCGTTAACTATTCCGCTTTGAGGGTCTCTTGAGCCTTGGGCGGACTCGCTTTGCGGGCGTAGGCTCCCCTCGTGTTTCTAGCAAAAGGGGACTTATGAAATGCTACGCTATGTCTATGCAGGTGATTTGAATGCCCATGCCGATTTGGCCCATTCGATGTTTGTGCATCGTGCCGATCAGTTTCAAACCAGGTTGGGCTGGGATGTTCAGGTGGACCACCAGGGCGAGGAGCGCGATCAATATGATGCGTTGAACCCGCTCTATGTAATCTGGGAAATGCCCGATGGCCGTCATGGGGGCTCGATGCGGTTTTTGCCAACAACCGGGCCGGTGATGGTCAATGATGTGTTTTCGAACCTGACCGGCGGCAATCCGATTTCCAGTCCCTTGATCTGGGAATGTACCCGGTTCTGCCTGTCGCGGGAGGCGACCGGAAATGTGGCCGGCGCGCTGACGCTGGCCGGGTTGGAGATCATGCGAAACCTCGCCGTTTCCCATTTTGCCGGGGTGTTTGATCGCCGGATGGTGCGGATCTACCGCAGTCTTGGCTTTAGTCCCGAGATCATCAAATCTGCGGGTGTTGGTCGCGACAGGATCAGCCTTGGCCTATGGGAATACAACGTGCAGGCCTATCAGCGGGTGGCACAGCGGGCAGGTATCGCGCCGGAAATGTCTCAGCTGTGGTTTGATCGCTCCTTAGGCAGCACCGCTGCTGCGGCGCCGATGCGCCTGACCGGGTGATTCTGGCAGAGACATGAGCGGATGAAGATTAAGACAGGGGGTCGGTTGCGCTGGTGTCGCCGACCCCGCCGGGATAGTGTCGCGCCATGACAGATTTGACCGTAAAATTCTCCGATGATCAGGCCGTTGCCTTTGACAGTGTTTCGGCTTTGCTGCGCCAGGCCGGGGTGGATTTGGAGGACGGTCTGCTGCAGCCTCCCATGGGGGAGGCCGGGGTAATGGCGGTGATTGGCAAGGCGGGCTCCGGCAAGACGCTGTTGCTGGCCGAGCTGTATAAGACGCTTGAAAAGGCTGGGGTCGAAGTGGTCTCGGGCGATTATGAAAGCCGCAAAAAAACCGGGCGCCGTTCGCTGGCAATCCTGGCACCAACCAACAAGGCGGCCAGCGTTTTGCGGCTGCGGGGGGTTCCGGCCACAACCATTCACCGCATTCTCTACACGCCGGTTTATGACCCGGAATATGAACGGATCGCCGAATGGCTCGCCGGGAATGGTGAGCTGCCCGAGGTCGATGGCCTGACAGAAGAGGCTTTGGCGCGGGCGGCGGCTTTCTATGAGAAAAACAAATCTATTCCCGGGGCGCTTGCCGCTGCGGGACTGCGGGGATCCGATTTTATCACCGGCTGGAAACGGCGCGAAGATCCGCTGGATATCGGTTTTGTCGATGAGGCCTCGATGCTGGATGACCGGCAGTTTGAGGATCTTAAAGAGATCTTTCCCAATCTGGTGCTGTTTGGAGATCCGGCGCAGTTGGCGCCGGTCAATCAATCTGGGTCGATGGTGTTTGAAACCCTGCCAGAGCCGCGCCAGCTGGTGCTGCATCGGGTCCACCGCCAGGAGGCGGATAATCCCATTTTGGATCTTGCCCATGCGCTGGCGGATCCGGCGCTGGGGTTTGATGATTTTGAACGGATGATCGAAGAAACCGCCAAGCGCGATGAGCGCGTGGTCTGGGGGCAGCGGGTCGAAGTCGATCTAATGGCGCGCAGCCCGGTGCTGGTTTGGCGCAATGCCACCCGTATCCGGCTGATCAATGCCTTTCGCAGAGTGCATGGTGCGCCCGAGGATGCCCTGGCCGAGGGCGAGCCTTTGATCTGTGATGGGCTGGAACTGCCGTTGAAACACCGCAAGAAACGGCTCGACCTGGAGGCGCGCGGACTGATCAAGGGCGCACAGGTGGTCTATCTGGGGCCAGGGCGTAAGCCGGGGTTTTCGCGTCTGCATGTGATGGGGGCCGAAGATCCGCAGGTCTCGGCGGCCTCGATTGTGAAAATTGAAAAGCCGGATGAGGAAGAACCCTTTATTCCCTATGCCGCCCGCATGGGGGCGACCTTTTTGCACGGCGCGGCGGTGACCATCCACAAGGCGCAGGGCTCGCAGTGGGACACCACCCAGGTCTTTGCGCCGGATATCTATGCCGCCGCCCGTATGGGGCGGGTGGAGGCGGGACAGCCGCTGTGGAAACGCCTGGCCTATGTGGCCATCACCCGGGCGCAGGAGCGCCTGATCTGGGTGGTGCGCAACCGGCTGTCCAAACCAACGGGACCGCTGCGGGTGGACGATCTGAAGGCTGCCCCGGCGGCGGCTCTGACGTTGGAAATGCAAGAGGAGGCATCGCTGTTATGAGCAGTTTTGACAGTGCAAAAACCATTCTGATCACCGGGGCGAGTTCTGGCATTGGCCGGGCCGTGGCGGAGCTCTGCCTGTCCAGAGGCTGGCAGGTTGGTCTTTTGGCGCGCCGCCAAGAGGTGCTGGAAGAGATCGCCATGGGGCACGTGAATGCCACGGTTCTGCCGGCGGATGTGACCGATGCCACCGCCGTGGATCATGCGGTCAATCAATTTGTCATGGCGACGGGCCGGTTGGATGTTTTGTTCAACAATGCCGGGATCTTTACCCCCGGTGGCAGTATCGACGAAATTGCCCTGGAGGATTGGTATGCCTCGGTGAATGTGAACCTCAATGGTATGTTCCTTGCCGCCCGGGCGAGCTTTCGCCAGATGCGCCGCCAGACACCGCAGGGCGGGCGCATCATCAACAATGGCTCTATCGCCGCCCATGTACCACGGCCGGGATCGGTGCCCTATTCGGCGACCAAATCCGCCATTACCGGCCTCACCCGCAGCCTGTCTCTGGATGGGCGGGCCTTTGATATTGCCTGTGGCCAGATTGATATCGGCAATGCCCGCACACCGATGGTCGAAGACCTGAGCGTCCGCCAGGCCGAGGCTGCCCCCGAGGCGGCGCCGATGCCAAGTTTTGCGGTGGAAGATGCGGCCAAGTCGGTGCTGCATATGGCTGAATTGCCGCCAGAGGCCAATGTTCAGTTTATGACGGTGATGGCAACCAAGATGCCCTATATCGGCCGCGGCTGATTGCTTTGAAATGCTCAGGTCAGATCTGTGCACCAGACCAGTGCAAGGGGGGCTCCCGCCCGGATGTGCTGCGCTTGCGCGCCGCAAATCCCGTTGGGCCCGGCGCCGCGCTGACGCGCGGCGCAACAGAAAAGCTGCTGAGAGGCTCTGATCTGGCAGTGTGCCCGATCAGAGCCGGTTCCAGAGTATTCTGTTTGACCTGTCCCCAAGGGTGAACCGCGCTGGGGCGCGGCCGCTAAGCGGCCCTTGACCTCTGGTCAAACGAAAAGGACTGACCGCTGGTCAAACAAAAAGAGGCTGAGCTTTGGTCAGTTAGTTGTTGCGCAGCAGGCGAAAGGCAGCTGAGGCTCCCCAGCCGGCCGCGACTGCGATGGCCAGAGACATCAGCCCATAGAGAAAGGGTTGTTCCCGTGACAGGCCGTAGAGAAATCTCTCAAGGCCAACCTTGCGCACGTCGATTTCGGTTTCAAAACTGGAGACAACCCGGCCTGCACGGGTAAGGAAGATCCGGGCGGCGTAGTGTCCTTCGGTGACATCCGCGGGCATGTCTATGGCGCTGCGAAACAGGGTTTGCTGGTCAACGGCCACGGTGTTTTCACGCAGGGAATACAGCCCTTCGTCTTCGCGAATGCGGACAACGGCATCGGCAAAGTCCTGGGCGTCGGCGATGTTCATTGCGGCCCCAACCGAGCGGATGGCGCGGGCAATGGACACCCGGTAGCGCAGATCCTCGGTGTCTGAGATCACCTCGGAGAA
Organism: Pseudophaeobacter sp. TrK17; assembly: GCF_042192375.1. Lineage (NCBI taxonomy): Bacteria > Pseudomonadati > Pseudomonadota > Alphaproteobacteria > Rhodobacterales > Roseobacteraceae > Pseudophaeobacter > Pseudophaeobacter sp. TrK17. The sequence goes on along the minus strand of NZ_CP071700.1, from coordinate 3,333,409 downwards.
GGGGGCGCTGGTGGCAATGGCGTAAAAGCTGGGGGCGGAGTCAACGATGACGCTTTCGGTATTGACCCAGATGCCCATGCGTTTTGCCTTGCGCCGCACTGTCACCGGTGAGTTGGGGCCAGAGACCGCAACGATGACCTCCAGCGGCGGGCCTTCCGGGATTGGCGATTGCCGTTTCACGGCGCCAAAGATCAAAATCTCTGACCCGTCAAAATCTGCTGTAATGGCAACACGGTCCTGGCTCAGGCCAAGCACGACTTCTTCCTCAACGGCCTGACCGGGGGCGGGCAGGCAGATAAGCGTGGACAGTGCCAGAGAGGCGGCGAGGAAAGCGGAACGGACCATGGTCAATGCCCCCCTGCTGCGCCAAGGGAGTAGAGCTCATTAGGCATGAGCAGAAGATCAAGGCCCAGTTTGGTGCAGACCAGCATGACCATCAAAGCCAGCAGAATGCGCAGTTGCTCAGCTTTGAGAAAGACCCCAACGCGGGTGCCGATCTGGGCGCCGATGACGCCACCAACCAAGAGCAGAACCGCCAGCACGATGTCCACGGTGTAGTTGGTGGTGGCATGCAGCATGGTGGTAAAGGCGGTGACCAGGATGATCTGGAACAGCGAGGTGCCAACGACCACCTTGGTGGGCATGCCGAGAATATAGATCATTGCCGGCACCATGATAAAACCGCCGCCGACCCCCATGATCGCGGCCAGGATGCCCACCGCGACCCCCACCATGAGGGGCGGAATCACCGAGATATACAGACCCGAGGTGCGAAAGCGCATTTTGAATGGCAGGGCATGCACCCAGCCACGTTGCCGCCGGGGCGCGGGGGCCCCGCCTGCGCGTCTGGATTTGAAAATAGCGTTCAGGCTTTCGATGAACATCAAGGTGCCAACAATGCCCAGGAAGACCACATAAAAAAGGGTGACCAGCAAATCGACCTGACCCAGGCTTTTGAGGTAGTTGAATACAATCACCCCCAAGCCAGCGCCGATGAGGCCCCCCGCCTGCAGGACCAGCCCCATTTTGATATCGACCGTGCGTCGCCGAAAATGGGCCAGGACGCCCGAAAAGGACGACGCAACAAGTTGGGTGGCGCCGGTAGCCACCGCGACAACGGGTGGAATGCCTATGAAGAACAATAAGGGGGTCATCAGGAAGCCCCCACCCACTCCGAACATGCCGGACATAATGCCGACAAGGCCTCCGAGGCCCAGCAGCAGGAAGGCGTCGACCGATACCTCGGCAATGGGAAGGTAAACTTGCATAAATAAGTTAGACCGCAGCGGTGCAAGAAAAGCAACTAGGATGCCGCTGTGCAGCACGCAGGACTGATCTTGAAAGCGAAACTGGACCTATGCGTGACACTGGGATCACAGGGGGCAGGGGCCAAACATATAGGCCCGCTCAGGTGTCAGCTGCGCGGGCCTCTGTTTGGTTCTGTCAGGGGATGACCTATCGCTCTTTCACGTAGGGGGCACCGCCTGCGCGGGGCGGCACGGCCTTGCCGACAAACCCCGCAAGAATCACCACGGTCAGGATATAGGGCAGGGCATCCATCGCCTGCACTGGCACCACGATCGGGCCAAGCTCAATATTCTGGAACCGCAGGGCGATGGCTTGCAGCAGGCCAAAGAGCAGGCAGGCTCCCATGGCTTGCCAGGGGCGCCATTTGGCAAAGATCAGCGCGGCAAGTGCGATAAAACCACGCCCGGCGGTCATGTCTTTCACAAAACCGGCCTGGAGCGCGGTGGCCAGATAGGCGCCGGCGATGCCACAGAGCACCCCGCAGATGGCAACGGCGGCAAATCGCAGCCCCACAACGGAAACGCCAGCCGTGTCCACCGCCGCAGGGTTTTCCCCCACCGCCCGCAGACGCAGGCCAAACCGGGTGCGATACAGGATCCACCAGGTTGCAGGCACCGCCAGAAAGGCAAGATAGACCAGGATGGAATGACCGGAGAGCAGCTCGGAATAGACCTGCTGCACAGGGCCGGCTTCCTTCATCAGCTGGGACACTGGCCTGCCGGTTGCCGCCGCATCCTCTGGGCCGATGGCAAAGGGCCATTCCAAACCTTCAAACCGGCCACCACTGAGCAAGGAGGGGGTGCGGCCGCCCTGTTTGAACCAATCCTGGGCAATCAGCACGGTAAGGCCAGCTGCCAGGAAGTTGATCGCAACACCAGAGATCAGCTGGTTGCCACGGAAGGTGATCGAGGCCAGTCCGTGCAGACCAGAGAGCAGCAAGGAAGAGGCAATACCCGCCAGCAGGCCCAGCCAGACATTGCCCGTCACAGCAGCAATGGCCGCAGAGAAAAAGGCCGCCATCAGCATCTTGCCCTCAAGGCCGATGTCAAAAATGCCTGCACGTTCCGAATAGAGCCCGGCCAGACAGGCGAGCAGCAGCGGTGTCGCCAGCCGTACGGTGCTGTCCAGCACCTGGATCAGAGTGAGAAAATCCATCAGCTTGCCTCCTTGCGGAAGGCGAGGAAGATCTTCTCAAGCGGGATCCGCACCATATTGTCCAGCGCCCCGGTAAAGAGGATCACCAGGGCCTGGATGACCACGATCAGCTCGCGCGGGATCTTGGTCCAAAGCGCCAGCTCGGCGCCGCCCTGATAGAGAAAGCCAAAAAGGATCGCTGCCAGAAAGACGCCAAAGGGATGGTTGCGCCCCATCAGGGCCACGGCGATGCCGATGAAACCAGCGCCTTCGGTGGCGTTCAGCACCAGGCGCTCTGCCTCGCCCATGACGTTGTTGGTGGCCATCATGCCCGCCAGGGCACCAGAGATCATCATGGCGATGATGGTGATTTTGACGGGCGAGATGCCGGCATAGCGGGCACCGGCTTCGGATCTTCCAAAGGCGCGGATCTCAAACCCCAGCGAAGTTCGCCAGATCAGCAGCCAGACAGCGAGGCAGGCAAAAACCGCCACGAGCAGGCTGACATTGGCGGGGGCGGATTTGGAAAAGGCGATGCCTAGCGGCGCCAGCAGCTCATGCAGGGTGGGCAGATGTACGGTCTCGCTGAACCTGGCAGAGGCCGGATCCATCGAGCTGGCGGGTTTCAGCACATTGACCAGCACATAGTTCAGCACCGCTGCGGCGATAAAGTTGAACATGATGGTGGTGATGACGATGTGGCTGCCGCGTTTGGCCTGCAGATAGGCCGGAATGGCGGCCCAGGCTGCGCCGAACAGGCCCGCGCCAAGGCAGGCAAACAACAGCGCCAGGGTCCAATGTGGCCAGGGAATGAACAGGCAGATCACCGCAACCCCCAGGCCACCCAGCATTGCCTGGCCTTCGCCGCCGATATTGAACAGCCCGGCATGGGCGGCAACCGCCACCGCAAGGCCGGTGAACATGAAATTGGTGGCGTAATACAGCGTATAGCCCCAGCCATAGCTGGAGCCGAGCGCCCCGTCGACCATCAGCTTGACCGCTGCAACCGGGTCTTCGCCAATGGCAAGGATCACCAGCGCCGAGAGGCCCGCAGCAAGCATCAGACTGATCAGTGGGATCAGCACGACATCGGCCCATTTTGGCATTTTTTCCATTTACGCCGCCTCCCCCGCGACGCCGGCCATCATCAGGCCCAGCTCTTTTTCATCTGTTTCAGCCACGATGCGTTCGCCCATGATCATTCCGTCAAACATCACCGCCACACGGTCGGCCAGCGACAGGATCTCTTCCAGTTCGACTGAAACCAGCAGGATTGCCTTGCCCTGGTCGCGCAGGTCGACAATTTGTTTATGGATGAACTCAATGGCGCCGATATCAACGCCCCGGGTGGGCTGGCCGATCAGCAGCAGATCCGGGTTGCGCTCGATCTCGCGGGCGACCACGATTTTTTGTTGATTGCCCCCCGAGAAATTCTTGGCCGCCAGCAAGGGGTCCGGCGGGCGGACATCGAACTTTTTCATCTTGGCTTCGGTATCGGCGCGGATTGCGGCGTTGTTCATCAACAGGCCGCGCTGATACTCAGGCGCGTGGTGATAGCCAAAGGCGGTGTTTTCCCAGGCGTGGAAATCCATGATCAACCCTTCGCGCTGGCGGTCCTCGGGCACATGAGCCACGTGGGCCGCGCGTCGGGCACGGGCATCAGAGCCTGCGCCGTGCAACGGCAGCGCAGCGCCATTGAGCCGGATCGAACCCTCGCCGCTGCGCATACCGCCCAAGACTTCCATAAGCTCAGACTGGCCATTGCCCGCCACGCCCGCAATGCCGAGGATCTCCCCGGCGTGCACGGTCAGGTCGATGCCTTTTAGGCGCTCAACCCCGGCGCCGTCCACGATGCGCAGCTGTTCGATTTCCAGGACAGGTTTGCCAGGTTTGGCAGGCAGTTTATCAACCCGTAACAAAACCTTACGCCCCACCATCAGCTCTGCCAAATGTTCGGGGCTGGTCTCAGAGGTCTTGACCGTGGCGGTCATCTGCCCCCGGCGCATAACCGAGACCGTATCGGTGGCCTCCATGATCTCGCGCAGCTTGTGGGTGATCAGGATGATGGTTTTGCCTTCGGCGCGCAGCCGCCCAAGGATGCGGAACAGCTGGTCGGCCTCTGGCGGTGTCAGCACCCCGGTGGGTTCATCCAGGATCAGGATATCCGCCTGCCGGTAAAGCGCCTTGAGGATCTCTACCCGTTGTTGCATGCCAACGCCGATCTCATCAATGCGTTTATCCGGGTCGACGTTCAGCTCATATTCCGCGGCCAGCTCCTTGAGGATCTTGCGCGCCTTGGTCAGCGAGGGCATCAGCAGGCCGCCGTCTTCGGCGCCCAGCACGATGTTTTCCAGCACGGTGAAATTCTCCACCAGTTTGAAATGCTGAAAAACCATGCCGATACCGGCCACAATGGCGGCCTGACTGTCGGGGATCTCGGTCTGTTTGCCGTTGATCCAGATCTCACCCTTGTCGGCCTTGTAGAACCCGTAAAGGATGCTCATCAGGGTGGATTTTCCGGCGCCGTTTTCACCAATGATACCGTGTATGGTGCCGGGGGCGACGCTGATCGAGATGTCTTTGTTTGCTTGAACCGGTCCAAAGGATTTGGAGATGCCTTTGAGTTCAATGGCGGGGGCGGTCAATCGGGCTCTCCCATGCCTGAAAATCCAATCATACGCAGCAGTCTGTGCTGTGCCAGTTCCACAAAAGACTGGTCGCGCAGCATGCGTTGACCGGCTTTGACAAAATCGAGAATGGCACGCAGGTGGCCGTTATGTACGCTGGCGATACAGCCTGCGGCAGTGGCACCGGGCAGCGTCGCCGACATCTGGGCAATATGGCCCAGATAGGCCTGACGACCCAGGACCGGGTCTGGTGCGTTTGGATTGGAGGAATAAAAATTCGGCCCGATGGCTGCATCTGTTATGGCAGCACGCTGCTCGGGCGATGGGGCAGCCCAGGCCAAAAACAAAGTAGGAAGACACGTTGTCATGGCCTGGGACTTTCTGTTTAGAACTTCAGCGCAGGGCAGCTGTTGTCCGCATAGTAAGACACAACTTCGATCTCGCCGTCGATGATCTGCTGGCGGGCCTTATCGACTGCCGCTTTCATGTCATCGGTGACCAGGGCGGCGTTGTTGTCATCAAGCGCATAGCCAACACCTTCTTCGGCCAGCCCCATGGAGAACACACCGGCTTCGACTGCGTCGCCTGCCGACATGGCGTCATAGACCGCAACATCGACGCGTTTCAGCATCGAGGTCAGGACTTTGCCCGGGTGCAGGTGGTTCTGGTTGCTGTCGACGCCGATCGACAGGATGCCTTCGTCGGCTGCGGTCTGCAGCACACCAACGCCGGTGCCGCCTGCTGCGGCATAGACCACATCAGCACCCTGGCTGATCTGGGCTTTGGTCAGCTCAGAGCCCTTTACCGGGTCATTCCAGGCCGAAGGCGTGGTGCCGGTCATATTGGCGATGACCGTTGCATCAGGGTTCACCGCTTTGACGCCCTGGGCATAGCCGCAGCCAAAGTGACGGATCAGGGGCACGTCCATACCGCCGACAAAACCGACGGTGTCGGATTTGGAGGCCATCGCCGCCATCATGCCAACCAGGTAAGAGCCCTCGTGCTCGGCAAAGCCAACCTGACGGATATTTGGCGCGTCCAGCCAGGTGACGTCGATCACAACAAATTTGGTATCGGGATAGTCGGGCGCAACCGAGCTAAGCGGATCAGCCATGGCAAAACCCATGGTGACGATGGGGTTGGCACCGGCTTCAGCAAAACGGCGCAGGGCCTGCTCACGCTGGGCTTCGGATTGCAGTTCGATCTCGCGGAAGGTACCGCCGGTTTCTTCGGCCCAGCGTTGGGCTCCGCCAAAGGCAGCCTCATTGAAGCTCTTGTCGAATTTGCCGCCTAGGTCAAAGATCAGCGCAGGCTCGGCCAGGGCCGCACCAGCAGAAAGGGCCAGCGTGGCTGCGGCGCCCATCAGGGATTTCATCAGCGTCATTAGGATACTCCCGGTTTTTGTTTTTCCGCGCAGTGGTCAGACATGATCCGTCAAAAGGGATCACCTTGGCCCAGCAGGGATTGTTATTAATAGGTGTGGCAATTTAGCCCTTTGGCCGGGGAGGGGGTCAACCGCTTTTTGCCCCATTGGCGCGAATTCCGTGCAGGTTGCCTAAGGTAACTCTTTTTGCATGACGATTGCATCGACGGATGCGGCGTTTTTACGGGCATAGTAGCCGCGTCGGCAGCCGCAGCGGGCGAATCCTTGTGACAGATACAGGCCAATGGCGGCGTCATTGTCTGCTGCAACCTCCAAAAAACAGGTCTGTGCGCCCCGTAACCGGGCCTGCGTTTGCCAGTCTTGCATCAGGGCGCGGGCCAGGCCTTGGCGTTGACAGGCGGGATCGGTGGCGATGGTCAACAATTCGGCCTCATCGGCGATAACCCGCACCAGGGCAAAGCTGCGGCCATCGCCGCAGGCAAAGCACAGCGGACTGTCCAGAAGAGCGGTTAACTCGTCTTGTGACCACGGGCGAGATTGGGTGAAGGCGGCGGCATGAATTTGCGCCAGAACCATTGGGGAGGGGGCGTTACCCATCTATCAATTGCGGTGGAAGATCTCGTGCCGGGGCGGCGTCCGCCGCACGCAGATACAGCGGCGCAGGGGGGGCAGGGCTGTCCAGGTAGCGCTTACCCGCCAGTTCTGCGATGCGCTGTGCCAAATCCACCGGAGAGGCCTCAGGCGCAAAGATCAGCCCGGCGCTGCGCGCGGCATCGCTGGCCTCACTTTCGGGCATCAGACGCGGCGCTTGCCCGTCAAGGCTGGCGTAAACCTGGGCGCGGGGCGCGGGAACGGCGGCCAAAGCCCCGTGTTTTTCGCGGGCGTCAAACCCATCAATCCCAACTGCTGGAACGCCAAGCCCCAGTGACAGCCCCCGGGCTGCGGCCACGGCAATCCGTATGCCGGTAAAATTCCCCGGCCCAATACCAACCCCAATGGCATCCAGATCGGACCAGGTCAGTCCTGCCTCTGCCAGGATTTCTTCGAGAAGCGGCATCAGCCGTTCTGCCTGTCCACGGCTGTGTACTTCAAACCGTTTCGCCAACAGGCGATCGCCGCGCAGCAATGCGGCCGCGCAATGCGCGGCCGAGGTGTCAAAACCTAGAACCAGGGGAGGGGTATTCATCAGGTCTCCACTTTAACAGCTTCTCCCCACCTCACCCGACGGTGTCGGGCAGCTGCCACGGCGGAGGGTGGCGGCGTCAGGCGGCATCAGGCCGGGTCAGACCGCGACGGGGCGAACTTCGGTGACTTCCGGGATATAGTGGCGCAGCAGGTTTTCGATCCCCATCTTCAGAGTCAGAGTCGAAGAGGGGCAGCCAGCACAGGCCCCCTGCATGTGCAGGTACACAACCCCACGGTCAAAGCCGTGGAACGTGATGTCGCCACCATCTTGCGCCACCGCAGGGCGTACACGGCTGTCCAGCAGATCTTTGATCTGGTCGACAATCTCACTGTTTTCACCGCTGTGTTCCGCATGGCCCGAGGCCTGTTCCTCACCAGCACTGACGATGGGCTGACCGGACTGATAGTGTTCCATAATGGCGCCAAGAATGGCAGGCTTTATGTGGTCCCACTCGGTTGTTTCTGATTTGGTGACGGTGACAAAATCATTGCCAAAGAAAACACCAGCGACGCCAGAGACTGCAAAAATGCGGCTGGCCAGCGGCGAGCTTCCGGCCGAATCGGCACTGGGGAAATCAGCGGTCCCAGCGTCCAGAACAGTCTGCCCTGGCAGGAATTTCAGCGTTGCCGGGTTCGGTGTGGATTCAGTCTGAATGAACATCTCGGGCCTCCAAAAAGCGTCTGAGGGATATGCGCCCGAAGGGGCATCAAGTCAAGGTTTAGAATAATTCTAAATTGGATTGCCGGGCAGTGCAATCCCTTTTTGCGGGTGTCTTCCGGCTCTTTGTTTCGCAGCGTTCCCTGGGCCGTCTGGCTTGGCGTCTCTGCACAGCCAGCGCCAGGCTGGGAAACCCTTGGTTGTGCCTTTGCCGTACAGGCTGGCCCGGATCTTGGACCGTTTGTCACCTTCAGGTAATGGCCTCCAGTCGTTCCTTGGACAGATCTCCGGGCACAATAGTGATTGGCACAGGCAGGTTGCCGGAAGATTTGCTCAGCTGGCTGACCAGCGGGCCTGGGCCCTTTCGATCATCGCCTGCGCCCAGAACTAAGACGCCAATCTCTGCATCCGCTTCGATCTGGGCCATTATCTCGGGCACGGCCTTGCCTTCGCGAATGATCAGTTCCGGATCGACCCCTTGGCGATCCCGCATCCATTTTGCAAAAACTTCAAAATGGGCATGGATACGTTCGCGGGCTTCTTCCCGCATGACTTCGCCGACGCCAATCCAATGATTAAATTCATCCGGTGGGATGACCGAAAGAATGGCGACACCGCCGCCGGTTTTTGCCGCGCGCATCGCGGCAAATCGCATTGCATTCAGACATTCACGGCTGTCGTCTAGTACAACTAGGAATTTGCGCATGTGTGGCCTCTGGTTGCTCCACCAAGGATCATGACGCAATAGTGCGCGCGCAACAATAGAAATGGCACAGTTGCAGCCGAGCCCTGTTGCCTTGGCCTGCAAAGGGCGTGCTCCCGCCTGTTCCATGTGATCTGCGATCCCACTCACAGTTGGGCCGGGCGCCGCTGGCGCGGCGCGCTCCCTAAACGAGATCAGAGTGGCCTTTGAGGGCCGTTAGTCACAGGCGGTTGATTTCGGCCGACTGATTTCGGGCAGGTTGCGCCGGGGCGCAGGAGAGACAGGTTACGACTGGCTCGAGGCCCAGTCCCAATACAACTCCCGAACGCGTTTTGTGACTGGCCCAATCTGGTAAGTGCATGCGTCAAAACCGGTAACGGGGGTCACTTTGCTCATGTTGCCCGACATGAAGACCTCGTCGGCGGCTTCAAAATCCTGCACGCTCAGCACGGTTTCATGTACGGTGACCCCATCCGCACGCAGGTTGGCGATATGGCGCGCCCGGGTGATTCCGGCCAAGAAAGTCCCGTTTGGGATCGGGGTAAAGACCTCTCCGTCGCGGACCATAAAGAGGTTGGCCGTTGCAGTTTCTGCCACATTGCCCATCGCGTCCAGCGCCAGCGCATTGCTGAAACCTTTGCTGCGGGCCTCGCGCAGCATCCGCGCATTGTTGGGATACAGGCATCCGGCCTTTGCATTGACAACCGCATTCTCCATCACCGGGCGGCGAAACCGGGTGCGTGTCAGGGTTGCGCTGGCCTCTGCCGGTGCCATGGGGATTTCTTCCAGGCAGAGGGCAAATTCAGTACTCTCTGGCGCTGGGGCAATGGTGGTCGGATCGCCGTCGGTGGCCCAATACATTGGGCGGATATAGACCGCAGATCCGGGGGTAAAGCCCTTCAGGCCTTCCAGCGCGATGTCGACCATTTCAGCGGTTTTCACCGTGGGGCGCATCATCAAGGCCTCAGCCGAGGCATTGGTGCGGGCGCAATGCAGGTCCAGATCGGGGGTCATGCCCTCAAAGAACCGGGCGCCATCAAACACGGAAGACCCCAACCACATTGCGTGGTCTGCGGCTTTCAGCAGGGCAATATTGCCATCATGCCAGCGACCTTGAAAATAGGTGCGAATATTTGTGCCTGCAGCCATGATGTCCCCCTGCGTTTCACGTGCGGCGAATCTAGGAGGAAAAGGGTCATAGGGCCAGACCTTTTTGTTGGGCAGCCTTCGCGCTTGCTCACATTTATTCGGCAATTACGCCAGGCTCTGAGACGCTCTTGCGGAGACCGTGCCCCAAGCGAAACCGCGCGCCGATAGGCGCGCGGGGCCCAACAGGGGCGGGGCATCTGTGATGCACCATGTCCCCTGGCGGGAGCATTTGGCTCTGCTCCTCTCGCGGCAGCCGGCGCTGCGCCAAGTGAGCTCCCCCACCTGTGAGCTGCCGCAAGTGAAGCTGCATGTCAGGAGGGCTGGGTCAGGCCCAGTCTTGCCAGTTTGGCGCCTGCTTCTGCCTGCCAGCGGGTTTTGAGCTCGCCGTTGGGGGTGCGACGCAGGCCCAGAGCCTTCAGCTCTTCAAACTTGGCTGAGTCTTCACTGCCAAAGCTGACAGCAACACGTGGCCACCAGTAGTCAACCGAGGCCTGTAAATCGCCCTTGCCGGAATCTTCTATCAGCCGTTCCAGACCTTCCTCCGCCAATTCCGCATGGCGGGCTTCGATCGGAGCCAGAGCGCGAAACACCTCGGCCAGAGGCTGATAGGAGATCAGCGAGAATTCAGCCAGCTGTACGGCGACGGCCCGGCCCATCAACAGGTTCATCACCACTGCATCTGCCCAGCCTTCCAACGGGTAGTTGAACACCGCCAGCCGCATGTCATGGTCCGAGCGCTGTTGGCCGATATCAGCATCGCGCCCCAGGCGCGCGGTCCAGGGGTGGTGATCTGCATAGCGTTCAGTATCGGCGCCAAATTCCCCCATGATCCGCAGCACGCGATCGGCGTTGTCGCTCTTCTCCAGCACGATTTTGGCAGCAGCAATACGGGCCTTGATGCCGGGGCCTTCGTTGATGATCTCGGCAAAACCAGCGGCACCCGCCAGTTCGCTGTCGACAAAGGTGGCCATCAGTTTCAGCAGGGCGGCGCGGTAGCGCGGTGGCACATTGGCGGGATTGCTCAACATGCCTCCTTGGGCGAGATAGCTTTTGATGCTCATGTCCTCGGTCATGAAATAGCCTTCCTTTTAAACGCGTTACTGATCGTAATCGACAACAACCCTGTCGGTCACCGGAAAGGCCTGACAGGACAGGACATAGCCTTTTTCGACTTCGTAGTCCTCAAGGGCGTGATTGGCGACCATCTCCACTTCGCCCTCGATAACCTTGCAGCGGCAGGTGGAGCAGACCCCGGCCTTGCAGGCGTAGGGCGCATCCATGGCATTTTCCAAAGCGGCGTCCAGGATGGTCATGTCCTTGCCCATCTGCATCGTCTGGGTCGAGCCATCCAGGGTGATCGCAGCGGTGGCCTGATTGCCGGCACTGGCGGCATCTGCGGCGCCTTGTTTGCGTTTGGCGCGCCCGGGCTGGGCACTGGCGAACAGTTCGAATTTGATCTGCGCATCCTCCAGCCCTGCCTTGCGCAGGGCGGCGGCGATGCCCAGCATCATTGGCTCTGGTCCGCAGATAAAGGCGGTGTCGACGGATTTGATATCAATCCAGTGTTCAAACAGCTGGGCGCATTTTTCCTGGGTGACCAGGCCAGTGAACAGGTCGATTTCCTGGGCGTCGGATTCCAGGATATGGATCACGTTGAAGCGGCCCATATAGATGTTTTTCAGATCTTCCAGCTCCTCGCGGAACATGATCGTGTTGACGCCTTTGTTGGCATAGACCAGCGTAAAGGTCGACTCGGGCTCTGCCTCCAGGGTGGTCTTGAGGATCGACAGAACCGGGGTGACGCCGGAACCGCCGGCGAAACCCAGATAGTTTTTTGCTGTTGCGGCATCCAGTGGCGTGAAAAAGCTGCCCATGGGGGGCATTGCGTCCAGCATGTCACCGGGTTGCAGTTCGGTATTGGCCCAGGTGGAGAAGGCTCCGCCATCGACCCGTTTGATGCCCACCTGCAACATGCCATCGCCCTTGCCGGCACAGATCGAATAGCTGCGGCGCAGCTCTTCGCCATCAAAATCGCGACGGAAGGTCAGGTACTGCCCTTGGGTGAAATCAAACTCCGCAGTCGCGCCATTGACGGGCTTTAGGGAAACCACAACCGCATCGCGGATGGTTTTGCGGACATCGGTAACTTCGAGTTGGTGGAAGCGCGCCATGGAGCTCTCCTCAGATGCACTTGAAATAATCAAAGGGTTCAAGACAGTCCTGGCAGCGCCAGTGAGCCTTACAGGGGGTGGAGCCAAACTGGCTCACACGGGTGACATTCTTGCTTTGGCAATTGGGGCAGCGTTCGGGGCCACCGGCGGCCTGCGGTGGGGCAATGCCAAATTCTTCCAGTTTGGCGCGGCCCTTTTCAGACATCCAATCGGTGGTCCAGGGCGGCGCGATCTGGGTCTTGAGCTGGATCTTATCCAGGCCGTGATCGCGCAGCGCTGTCTCAATATCCAGGTTGATGATCGCGGTGGCGGGGCAGCCGGAATAGGTGGGCGTGACCGAGACCACCAGGGTGTCCCCCTGCCATTCCACGCCGCGAATGATACCCAGATCCACCAAGCTGATCACTGGAATTTCCGGATCGGGCACAGCGTCGAGCCATTCCCAGATCTGGTCCACGCTTGGCTGAGTAGTAACTTGGCTCATGCGGTTATCCTCTTTGGCACTTTTGCCCTGACGATAAGCTGGGCAGCCCCGGACCTCCCCGTCAAACCAGAGATTTTCCTCTGGCAAAGGGGAGGGGGTTTCACCCCACCCGAGGGGGAGGGGCTGCCCTCAGATCATTGCTTTCAGACTTACCAGCTGGCGCCGGGATAGGCCCGTTGCAGCCATTGCATATGGGTCAACAGATGGCCCAGGTGCTCGGTATGCATGGCGCCAGTGCGGCCTCCTTTGTGGGCAAAGTCGCTGTCCGGAATGGTCAGGGTGGCCTCTGTCAGAACCCGCTTGATCAGCACGTCATAATCGGCGCGCAGCGAGGCCGGATCCGGGGCGATACCAGCCTTGACCATGGCAGCATCGACCGGATCAGAGGTGAACATCTCGCCGACATAGGGCCAAAGATAATCCAGCGCTGTCTGCATGAAATCATGGCTTTGCGCCGTGCCGTCGCCCAGGCCCACAACCGTATCGGCAGAGCGTTCCAGGTGATAGGTCACCTCTTTGCTGGTCTTGGCAGCGATCGCGGCAATGCGGTCATCCGAGGATTTCATCAGATGCCCCAGCTGGATCGAATGCCAGGCGTCAAACAGGAACTGGCGCATCAGGGTGCGGCCAAAATCCTCGTTTGGGACTTCAACCAGCAGCAGGTTGCGGAAATCCCAGACATCGCGCAAGAACGCCAGATCGTCAGCGGATTTTCCCTCGCCCTGAACCTCACCGGCGAGACCCAGCCACATCTGGGTCTGACCAATCAGATCTAGCGCGGTATTTGCCAGGGCAATGTCCTCTTCCAGCACCGGCGCGTGGCCACACCATTCGCTGACCCGGTGTCCCAGGATCAGGGTATTGTCGCCCATGCGCAGCAGGAACTGAAACAGGGCCTCATTATCTGTGAGAGGGGCCGCCATTACATCGCCCCCACTTCGTCGGGAATGTCAAAGAAGGTCGGATGACGATAGACCTTGCTTTCAGAAGGCTCATAGAGCGGGCCTTTGTCGCTGGGCGAGGAGGCGGCGATATGGTTGGCTTCGACCACCCAGATAGACACGCCCTCATTACGGCGGGTGTAGACGTCGCGGGCGTTTTTGATTGCCATTTCTGCGTCCGGCGCATGTAGCGAGCCGACGTGACGGTGGCTCATGCCATGCTGGCCGCGGATAAAGATTTCCCAGAGGGGCCATTCGTTTTTCATAGCTCAGTTCTCCTGGCTGTGGCGGCCCTGCCATCTGTAGCAGGGCGCGCAATCGGTGGGGCTGCGACAGCGGTTTATTCGGCGGCGACCTTGGCCGCGGCTTTCTTGCGGGCATGGGCCAGCAGACCATCACGCACCCATTGGCCGTCTTTCCAGGCCTTGTTGCGGGCGGCCAGTCGATCAGTGTTACAGGGGCCATTGCCCTTGATCACGTCAAAGAACTCGGACCAGTCAGGGTCGGAGTAGTCATAGTGGCCGCGCTCTTCGTTCCATTTGATGCCGTCGTCAGGCAGGTCGAGCCCGAGATATTCGATCTGCGGCACGGTCTGATCGACAAACTTCTGACGCAGCTCGTCATTGGTGTTCATCTTGATCTTCCAGGCCATCGACTGGGTCGAATGTACTGAATCCGCATCTGACGGGCCAAACATCATCAGCGCCGGGAACCACAGGCGATTGACCGCATCCTGGGCCATCTTCTTTTGTGCGGGGGTGCCGGTTGCCATCTTGCGGATAGCGTCAAACCCCTGACGCGCGTGAAAGCTCTCTTCCTTGCAGACCCGGATCATGGCGCGGGAATAGGGACCAAACGAAGTCCGCTGCAATGGCACCTGGTTCATGATGGCAGCGCCATCCACCAGCCAGCCCACCGCGCCCATATCGGCCCAGTTCAGGGTTGGGTAGTTGAAGATGGAGGAATATTTCATCCGCCCATCCAGCAGCATCTCGGTCAGCTCATCGCGGCTCACCCCCAAGGTTTCGGCGGCACAGTAAAGGTAGAGACCGTGACCGGCTTCATCCTGTACCTTGGCCAGGAGGATCGCCTTGCGCTCCAGGGTGGGCGCGCGGGTGATCCAGTTGCCCTCAGGCAGCTGGCCGACGATTTCCGAATGGGCATGCTGACCGATCTGGCGGATCAGGGTCTTGCGGTATCCCGCAGGCATCCAATCCTTTGGTTCGATCTTTTCACCGGCATCAATGCGGGCCTGAAAAGCGGCCAGCTTTTCCGGATCATCGGTGCTCGCTTCGGATTGTACCATCTGTGCATACATGACTTGCTCCTCCCGTATTGGGTTGCTGGCTTAAACGCGTTCCAGGATCAGGGCGGTGCCCTGACCAACGCCGACACACATGGTGCAAAGCGCATAGCGCCCACCTGTGCGTTGCAGTTGATAGGCGGCTGTCAGCACCAAACGGGCGCCGGACATGCCAAGAGGGTGACCGATGGCAATGGCGCCACCGTTGGGGTTCACATGGGCCGCGTCATCGGCGACGCCCAGTTCACGCAGTGTCGCGATCCCCTGCGAGGCAAAGGCCTCGTTCAGCTCGATCACATCCATTTGATCAATGGTCAGGCCGGTGCGGGCCAGCACTTTGCGGGTGGCAGGCACCGGGCCAATGCCCATGACGCGGGGCTCTACCCCGGCGGCGGCCATGCCGACGATGCGCGCCATTGGCTTCAGGTCGTTTTTGACAGCAGCCGCCTCATTTGCCATCAGGATGGCGGCGGCACCGTCATTGACGCCAGAGGCATTGCCGGCGGTCACGGTCAGGTCAGGGCCATTGACGCCTTTCAGCTTGGCAAGCTTGTCGGCGCCGGTGCCGGGGCGGGGGTGCTCGTCGGTGTCGACAATCAGCGGATCCCCTTTGCGCTGGGGTACGGATACGGGCGTGATTTCATCGTTAAAGATGCCAGCCTCATGGGCGGCGGCCCAGCGGGCCTGGCTGCGGGCGGCAAAGGCATCCTGGTCTTCGCGGCTGATGCCATAATCGGTCGCAACATTGTCGGCAGTCTGTGGCATCGAGTCGGTGCCATACATTGCCTGCATCTTCTTGTTCACAAAGCGCCAGCCGATGGTGGTGTCATAGACCGCATTGGCGCGGGTAAAAGCCGAAGTCGCCTTGGGCATTACAAAAGGCGCGCGGCTCATGCTTTCGACACCGCCAGCGATGGCCATGTCATAGTCACCCGCGCGGATCCCGCGTGAGGCCATTCCCACGGCATCCATTCCAGAGGCACAGAGCCGGTTGATGGTGGTGCCGGGCACATCCACAGGCAGACCCGCCAGCAGGGCCGCCATGCGGGCCACGTTGCGGTTGCTTTCGCCGGCCTGGTTGGCGTCGCCAAAGATCACGTCGTCAATGCTGGCCCAGTCAACCTGCGGATTGCGCGCCGCAAGGGCCGCAATGGGTGAGGCTGCCAAGTCATCGGTACGCACCTGAGACAAGGCACCGCCATAGCGGCCAATTGGGGTTCGGGTGGCATCGCAGATGAATGCATCCATGGTGTTCGCGTCTCCTGAATTATCGGCAAAATAAGCCGACCGTGGGGTCGGTGTTATGCCTCTTGGTGATTCGTGGCAAGTAAAACGTAACGATTTATCGCATGGATCCGTAATCCTGTAACGTATTGGCGGGAGCTTAGTGACTTAACGTCGTCAAGAGCCACGGGCAGATTTAGGTTGCAGGCAGGGACATGCTTGGCCCAGATTAAAACAGAACGATCGGTCTGTTCAGGGCTTTCAGGTCGGTATTGTCCTGTAGCCTGCCAGAAGGGGGAGAGAATGTCACAGCATTTGCGCATTGGTGGTGCCAGTGGTTTCTGGGGAGATTCAAGCGTTGCGACGGCGCAGCTCTTGGCCTCTCCGGGGCTCGATTTTATCGTCTATGACTACCTTGCCGAAATCACCATGGCGATCCTGGCGCGGGCGCGGGCCAAAGACCCCGAGACGGGCTATGCCACAGATTTTGTCAGCGCTGCTATGGCACCAAACCTTGCCGAGATTGCCAGGCAAGGCGTGCGAATTGTGTCTAACGCTGGTGGGATGAACCCAAAGGCCTGCGCGGCGGCCCTAGAGGCCGAGATCAAAAAGCAGGGGGTCACGCTAAAGGTTGCTGTCGTCACCGGCGATGATCTTTTGGCCCAGGCAGAGCAGATCGTCGAGGCCGCACCACGGGACATGTTTCGGGGCACATCTTTGCCACCGGTGGACAAGATCGCCAGTATCAACGCCTATCTTGGCGCCTTTCCCATTGCCGCCGCGCTGGATCGCGGTGCCGATATTGTGGTGACCGGGCGCTGTGTCGACAGTGCGGTGACTCTGGGCGCGGCAATTCATCATTTTGGCTGGACCGCCACTGATCTGGATGCCTTGGCTGGCGGTAGCCTGGCCGGGCATATTCTGGAATGCGGCCCGCAGGCCACCGGTGGCAATTTCACCGACTGGCGTTTGGTGGCAGAAAACCTGGCTGAGATCGGCTATCCCATCGCTGAGGTCCGCAGGGATGGCAGTTTTGAGGTGAGCAAGCCGGAAGGCACTGGCGGGGTGGTGTCCCGCGGGACCGTCGGCGAACAGATGCTCTATGAAATCGGCGATCCACAGGCCTATCTGTTGCCGGATGTGGCTTGTGATTTCTCTGAGGTGGTGTTGCAGGAGGTCGCGCCGGACCGGGTTTTGGTCTCAGGTGCGCGGGGGCTGGGCGTGCCGGACAGTTACAAGACCTGCCTGACCTGGGCCGATGGCTTTCGCTCGGGACATATTTTCACCTTCTATGGTCTGGAAGCCGAAGAGAAGGCACAGCACTTTGCCGATACGGTGTTAAGGCGCTGCCGCGCCGTGCTGCAGCGCATGCAGGCGCCGGATTACACCGATGTCAGTGTGGAACTGCTGGGTACTGAAAGCCAGTTTGGCAACAAGCGCGACCTGCCCGCCCAGCGTGAGGTGGCGGTCAAGATCGCCGTGCGCCACCCGGATGCCCGCGCCGTGGCCCTGTTTCTGAAAGAGGCCACCGGTCTGGGTCTGGCAACGCCGCCGGGGTTGAGCGGCTTTGCGGGGGCGCGGCCCAAGCCCTCGCCGGTGCTGGCGCTGTTCTCCTACCTTACCCCCAAGCCGCAGGTTCAGCAGCGCCTGCTGGACGAGGCGGGCGAGGTGCAGTGCCCGGAGGTCAAAGGTCCTGCTGTGGCTGTGGCACCGCGGCCGGACCTGCCGCAGGCCCCGAAGGCGGTAACCTGTGTCCAGGTGCCCCTGGTCGACCTGGCCTGGGCCCGCAGCGGCGACAAGGGCGATATCGCCAATATTGGCGTGATGGCACGCGATCCCGCCTGGATGCCCTGGATCTGGGCGGGTCTGACGCCAGCGCATTTGCACCAGGTGTTTGGCCATTTCCTGGAAGGGGCCGGGGCGGAGGCGATAGAGCGGTTCTACCTGCCTGGCTCTGCCTCGATGAATATCCTTTTGCACGGCGCGCTGGGCGGTGGCGGCACCTCGTCCCTGCGCAATGACCCGCAGGCCAAGGGCTATGCCCAGCTGCTGCTGGCGGCACCTATCGCGGTCGATGCGGATCTGCTGGCACGGCTGCGGGGGGAATGATGTATCACAATAAAAAGATGCAGCAGGATCTCTGGTGCGCTGGTCGCGGCTTTGGGGCTGCGATTTCTACGATCAACCCGATGAGGACATGTGGATGAAGGCTTTTCAAAGCAGGATCAATACCGCCAGCGACAGCTATGCCCAGAACCGCGCCGATATGCTGGCGCAGGTGGACCGGATGCGCAGCTTGGAAGCCCGTGCTGCAGCAAAATCAGAGCAGCGTCGCCCGGTGTTTGATAAACGCGGCCAGCTGTCGCCACGGGAACGTCTGGCGGCCCTGCTCGACCCGGGTATGCCATTTCTTGAGCTCTACAACATGGCCTCCTATCTGGTGGACGACCCGGATCCTGAGACCTCGATCCCCGGGGCCTCGATCATTCTGGGGATTGGCTATGTGGCTGGTGTGCGTTGCATGGTCTTTGTGGATGATGCCGGCATCAATGCCGGGGCAATGACCGGCAAATCGGTGGATAAGGCGCTGGGGGCCATTGATATCGCGTTGAAGCAAAAGCTGCCCTTTGTGCATCTGGTTGAAAGCGCCGGGGCGGATCTGACCCGCTACACGGTTGAGCTCTGGGCCCATGGCGGCGGCATGTTTGCCGGTCTGGCGCGGCTCTCGGCGGCGGGCAATCCGGTGATCACCGTGTTGCACGGGGCCTCGACCGCTGGCGGCGCCTATCAGCCGGGACTGTCGGACTATGTGATCGGGGTCAAGGGCAACGGTATGGCGATGCTGGCGGGGGCGGCGCTGGTGCAGGCCGCAACCGGAGAAATCGCCGAGGATGCCGACCTGGGCGGCGCCGAGATGCACGCAGAGGTCACCGGCCTGGTGGAATACCTCGCCGAGGATGATGCCCATGGTCTGGAGATTGCCCGCGATGTGGTGTCCGGTCTGGGCTGGCAAAACTGCGCCGACCCCGCCGGCGCCTATGATCCGCCCAAATATGACAGCGAGGAGCTGGCAGGGGCCATCCCGGCGGACTACCGCAAACCCTATGACATGCGCGAGCTGGCAGCGCGGCTGGTGGATGGCTCTCGGCTGCGGGATTTCAAACCGGGCTATGGCCCGGCGCTGGTCTGCCTGCAGGCGCATATCATGGGCCAGCCCGTGGGCATTCTTGGCAATAACGGCCCCATTGATCCCGACGGTGCCACCAAGGCAACGCATTTCCTGCAGGTGATGGATCAGGCGGGCACGCCGGTGATCTTTCTGGGCAATACCACCGGCTATATGGTTGGCACCGCCTATGAGCGCGCGGGCATGATCAAACATGGCTCCAAAATGATCCAGGCGGTGACCAACCTGCGGGTGCCCAAGATCTCGCTCTATACTGGGGCCAGTTTTGGCGCCGGCAACTATGGCATGTGTGGCCATGCCTTTGGCGCGGATTTCCTGTTCACCTGGCCCAATGCCATGACCGGGGTGATGGGGGGCGAACAGGCGGCTCTGACCATGGAACAGGTGGCGCGGCGCACCGCTGCGCGCAAGGGCATCCCGGTGGACGAGGCCCGCTTGGCCAAGCAAAGCGCCGGGATCGCGGCGCATTTTGACAGTCAGTCGGATGCGTTTTTCACCTCTGGGCGGATGTTGGACATGGGCATGATTGATCCGCGCGACAGCCGGGCGGTGATTGGTTTCTGTCTGGCCACCTGCAGGGAGGCGCGCCGCCGTGATCTCAACCCCAATGCCTTTGGCGTGGGACGGGCCTGATGGGAGAGGAGCAGAATATGACCGAATTTAATTCAATCCTGGTGGCCAATCGTGGTGAGATCGCCCTGCGTATCATGCGCACGGCGCGCGCGATGGGGATGACTTGCGTGGCGGTTTATACCGAAGCCGACGCAGGGAGCCCGCATGTGAGTTTTGCTGATCGCGCCATCTGCATTGGCACCGGTCCGGTGGGCGACAGCTATCTGGATGCATCCAAGGTTCTGGCCGCCGCACAGGAGGCAGGCGCGCAGGCGGTGCACCCCGGCTATGGCTTCTTGTCGGAGAATGCCGAATTTGCCCGCGCCTGCACTGCGGCTGGCCTTACGTTTATTGGCCCCAGCGCTGAGTCCATTGCTCTGATGGGCAACAAAGCAGCCGCCAAACGGCGCATGATCGAAGCAGGGGTTCCCTGCGTTCCCGGCTATGAGGGCACAGATCAGTCACCGGCCGTGCTGGCGGCAGAGGCGGCAGGGATTGGCTATCCGGTGATGATCAAGGCAGCGGCAGGGGGCGGCGGCCGTGGCATGCGGCTGGTCACCGCCCCCGAAGGTTTTGCATCGGCTTTGGATCTGGCCAAAAGCGAAGCCCTGTCGGCCTTTGGCTCGGATGAGATGATCCTGGAAAAGGCGGTGATGCGCCCGCGTCACGTGGAGATCCAGATCTTTGCTGATGCCAGTGGCAATACCATCCACCTGGGCGAGCGCGACTGCTCGGTGCAGCGCCGCCATCAGAAGGTGGTGGAAGAGGCCCCCTGTCCGGTGATGACGCCTGAGCTGCGCGCCGAAATGGGTGCGGCTGCGGTGGCTGCGGCCCGCGCTGTCAGCTATCTGGGGGCCGGAACGGTAGAGTTCCTGCTGGATGCCGATGGGGCTTTTTACTTTCTGGAGATGAACACCCGCCTGCAGGTGGAACACCCGGTAACGGAGATGGTCACGGGGCTCGATCTGGTGGCGCTGCAGATCCGCGCGGCGCGTGGTCAGGCGCTGGGCCTAGCGCAACACGACGTGGCGCTGACCGGCCATGCCATTGAGGTGCGGCTCTACGCCGAAGACGCCAGCCAGGGGTTTTTGCCACAATCCGGCGGGATCAGTCTCTGGCAGCCGCCCAGCGGGCCGGGCATCCGGGTGGATGCGGGGATTACCTCCGGGCAGGAGGTCTCTGCTTTTTATGACCCTATGCTGGCCAAGCTCATCGCCCATGGATCCACCCGCGGCGAGGCGCTGGAGCGTTTGATTGCGGCGCTGCGCGATACGGTGATTTTTGGGCCTGCCTGCAACCGTGATTTTCTGATTGATGTGCTCGGACATGGGGACTTTGCCACCGGGGCGGCCACCACTGGTTTTATCAGTGACCACTTTGATCCACTTCTGCCGCCCGAGGTCACCAGCGCCGATCTGGCGCTGGCAGCGGGGCTGATCTATCGCGCCGATCAGGCGGCAATGGCTCAACAGGCCACCATCCCGGCAGATCTGCTTGGCTGGTCCAGTCAGGGGGCGTTGCAGGCGCGAATGGTACTGGAGGCCGGAGGCGATCCTGTGACGGTGCAGCTACGCCAGGGTCGTGATGGCATCCGCGTGCTGGTCGGCGCGGCAGAGCATCATTTGGATCACCAGGGCGATTGCCTGCGGTTGGATGGGCTGCGACTGGACCTGCGCCGCCATCTGATGGTGGGGGAAGATCTTTATCTGGCGACCGGGGCGCGGATTTTGAAGGTGACCCGGGTGCTGGCGGACCAGGGCGCTGCAGCTGCTGCGGGGGGCGGCGCGACCCGGGCGCCGATGCATGGCAACCTGCTGGATCTCAGCGTCAGCCCTGGCGACCGGGTTGAGATTGGCACACGGCTGGCGGTGCTGGAGGCGATGAAGATGCAGCACGAGATCCTGGCCGAGGTTGCAGGCACGGTGAGCGAGGTCGCAGTCACGGCTCCAAACCAGGTGAAGGCAGGCGATTTGCTGGTGCAGATCGAACAGGATAGCGCGAAACAGGAGGGCACAACATGAACTCGGACCTTTGCAAGCAGCTTGGCATTGAGTTTCCGCTTTTTGCCTTTTCCCATTGCCGCGACGTGGTGGCCGCCGTCACCAATGCGGGCGGTATGGGGGTGTTTGGCGCCGCGATGATGTCACCCGAAGAGCTGGAAGAAGAGCTGTCTTGGATTGATGCCCAGGTGAAGGGCAAACCCTATGGTGTTGACCTTATCGTGCCCAACAAATTTGAGGCCAAGGGCGAGGATCTTTCGGATGCGGAGATTCTGGCCATGGTCCCCGAGGGGCATAAGGATTTTGCCAGTGCGCTGCTGCAACAGCACGGGCTGGAGCCGGGCGATCTGGAGCCCGCACGGGCCGACCGGCTGGTGTTTCGTAAAAACATCAGCGCTGAGGGGGCGCGGCGCAGTCTGGATGTGGCCTTTTCCCACCCGATTGCGTTGATCGCCAATGCGCTGGGGTTGCCACCCCAAGATATGCTGGAGCGCGGCAAGGCCCTGGGTGTGGCGGTTGGTGCGCTGGTGGGCACGGCGCAGCACGCCGGGGCCCAGGTGGCAGCCGGGGTAGATGTGATCATCGCTGCAGGGGGTGAGGCCGGTGGCCATACCGGTGAGGTCTCAACCATGGTTCTGGTGCCCGAGGTGGTGCAGGCCATCGCCGGATCCGGCGTGCCGGTGCTGGCGGCGGGCGGCATTGCCACCGGGGGCCAGATGGCGGCCGCCATGGCGATGGGCGCAGCGGGGGCCTGGTGTGGCTCGGTCTGGCTGACGACCGCAGAGGCAGAAACCAACCCGGTGGTGAAGGAAAAGATGTTGGCGGCCAGCAGTCGCGACACGGTGCGCTCGCGCTCTCGCACGGGTAAGCCCTCGCGCCAACTGGTCAGCGCCTGGACCGAGGCCTGGGAGAGCAAGGCGGCGCCCACTCCGCTGCCGATGCCCTTGCAGACCCTGGTGTCGGAACCGGCGTTACACCGGATAGATCAGATCTCGCAAACCGGCCACGCCGGGGCGCAGGATCTGGCGACCTATTGGGTCGGGCAGGGGGTTGGCCTGATGAACCAGACAATGTCCGCCGGGACTGTGGTGCAGCAGTTCAAGGAAGAGTTTTTGACAGCCTATGAGCGGCTTGGCACCCTGTTGGAGGAGTGACGCCAGACCTTTTGCCAGAACGATTACCAGAGCGATTACCAGAATGATTGCCGTGCGGCGGCTTTGTTGCCTTGTCTGGACCTGCAACCTATGGTCAGCCAGATCAGTCGACAACAGAGGGCAGGGCAGCAGCAGTGGCAGGACAGAGTGAAGTGCTATTGACCGCGATCCTTGCGGATATTGACGCGGGGCAGCTGAACCCGGGCGATGTGCTGGACGAAGCCGGTTTGGCGGCGCGTCATCTGGTGTCACGCACGCCGATCCGGGAAGTCTTTATCCAGCTGGAGGCTGCGGGGCTTATTCGTCGTTTGCCGCGTAAGGGCGCGGTACTGTTCAAACCCACATTGGAAGAGTTTTTGGCGATCCTGGAAGTGCATGCCAATCTGGAAGGTCAGGCGGCTGGCCTGGCGGCGCGACGGATGACGGCGGTCCAGGCCGCAGAGCTGGAAGAGATCGTTCAGGCCTGTGAAGCCCATGCTGCCGAAAAGGGAGAAGGCGACCCCAATGGCTATTACCAGCTGAACCTGCAGTTTCATGCAGGCGTGGCCCTCGGGGCCGGAAACCCGTTCCTGGTTGAGATGATCAAGACCAACGCGCGCAAGCTGATGGCCTATTACCGGGCGCGCTATCGGTATCCGGGCTCGATTGCGCAATCGGCAAAAGAGCACCGCGAAATTGCCGAGTTGATCTATGCCCATGATCAGGCCGCGGCAGAGCGGCGGATGATACAACATGTGCAGTTTGATCAGGTCACGGTGATGGATTTGCTGGCGGCGCTTGGCTGAAAGCGGGGCAGCCTCCGGCGGGAGGTGTTAGAAAAGATGAAGGCGGGCCGGAGGCTGTCCTTTGCTGGTTTGGCTGGGCTTTTGCCTATTTTGGCTGGGCTTTTGCCTATTGCGCTTGTTCAAAGAACCGCGCCAGGCTTTCGGCAAAGGCGGCCTGATCTGCAGGCTGGGAGAGGCTGTTTTGGGCCTGGGCATAGTGTTCGGGGGCGAGATCATCGCGCATCTCTTGGGTGAGCGCGGCGATGAAATCGGGGCTCATTTCCGGGTGGTGTTGGCTGGTCCAGATGTGATTGCCGATGAAAAAGCCAGCGTTCAACCCGGTGCTGGTCGCGCTTTCCCGGGCCTGGGCTGGCAGCTGTGTGACACACTCGCTGTGTGACCCATAGAGTTTGAAGTCTGCGGGCAGCGGCTGCGTCCAAGTCGGCCGGGCGCGCATCTGGTTGGGGATTAGCCCGTGGACCCAGCCATTTGGGTTTTTTCCCACACTTCCGCCCAGAGCCAGGGCGATGGCCTGATGCCCAAAACAGGCGCCAAACAGTGGCAGTTGCGCTGTCTCGATCTGTTGTATCAGCTCTAGCAATGGGGCGATCCAAGGCAATTCGCTGCGGGTCGACGCCGGGCTGCCGGTGATCAAAACGCCGTCAAATGCATCCAGATCCGTAGGGAACTGACCCTCGTGAATCTGAAAGGCTGTTGCCTGCCAGTCTGGTCGCGCCAAATGGACGAGCCGGGTGAATTTCTCAGCGTCCAGGGGGTGCTGCGCAGCAAAGCTGCTTTTGTCTGTGTTGGTGACCATAATCGCTAAGTGCATGTTCTGGCTCGTGAGTTTTATGTTTACATATTTATGACGTTAAATAATATACATAAAGAAGCCATTCGGGAAGCCCAATATGACCATCTGGACACCACAGGACGACGGCTATGCCGACCTGAGCAGCCACGACACCTTTGCCAATGGGGCGCCGCATAACACCTTTGCCCGTCTGCGCCGCGAGGATCCGCTGCATTGGACCGCCTATGCCGGCGGCGAGGATTTTTGGTCGGTCACCCGCTACGAGGACATCACCCAGATGAACAAGAACACTGAGGTGTTCTCTTCGGCGCGGGGCATCCGCATGGAAGACCAGAGCTATGAGGAATATCTGGCGCGACGCACCTTTCAGGAGACTGATCCGCCGGAGCATTCCAAGGTGCGGATGAAGCTGATGAAGGCCTTTTCCAAGACCTCGATGGCGCAGTATGAGCAGGAAATCCGCGATATCTGCGCCGAGATCCTGGACCCGGTGCTGGAGCAGGGCAGCTTTGACGCCACCAAGGACATCGCCCGGCAATTGCCGATGCGGATGCTTGGCCGCGTCGTGGGCCTGCCAGAGGCGGATCTGCCCTGGCTGGTGGAAAAGGGCGATGCTCTGATTGCCAATACCGACCCCGATTTCACCGCCCATGTGATGGATAAGCTGCAAACGGATGAATACCGGATGATGCCGTTTAACTCACCAGCCGGGGCGGAGCTGTACGTCTACGCCAAGGAGCTGATGGCGGCAAAGGCAAAGGCGGGGGATACCGCAGGGGTGCTCAATATGATTTTGCAGCCCGCCAAGGATGGCTCCACCATAACCGAGACCGAGTTCCGTAATTTCTTTTGCCTATTGGTGGCGGCGGGCAATGATACCACCCGTTACTCTATTGCGGCAGGGATTCAGGCCCTGTGTCATCAGCCTGAGCTGTTGGCGCAGATGCAGGCGGGGGGCGCGGTTTGGGAGACTGCAGCGGATGAGATCATCCGCTGGGCCACGCCTGCGCTGTATTTTCGGCGCACTGCGACGCGGGATGTCGAGATGCATGACAAGCTGATCCGGGAGGGTGACAAGGTGCTTTACTGGTTCATCTCGGCCAATCGCGATGAGAGCTATTTTGACGATCCCCTTCGGGTGAACCTGATGCGCAGCCCCAATCGCCACCTGTCCTTTGGCCAGTTTGGCCCCCATGTTTGCCTGGGCATGTGGTTGGCCCGGTTAGAGGTCACGGTGCTGTTTCAGGAGCTGGCAAAGCGGATCAGCCATATCGAAGCTAATGGGCCGCAGAAATTCCTGCGGTCGAATTTTGTTGGCGGCATCAAGGAGCTGCCGGTGCGCGTCACCCGGCGCTGATCCTGTGCTGATCCTGCGTTTATCCCAGGGTGTCTTTTTGCGGAGCTCAGGCAAAAATGGGTCCCTGTTAGGCGCTAAATATGTTAAGTAAATATCTGGCAAGCGCTGCGGCAGAACAGGCGCGATCAGCCTATTCGATGACTCCAACCCGGAAGGATTTTAATCATGAAGACCCGCTTGCGTGCGATGTTTTGCGACCACCTCAGCATCATGCGGGGGAAGTACCTGCCCAATTCCAAGATTGGCGATGGGGATACCCGGTTTTGCCGCTCTGTGTTTGGCACCCATTATGATCGGGATTTGCTGGATGCGCCGGGATCCCTGGTCAAGCAGGGGATGCCGGATATGGAGTTGCGCTGGCAACATGACGATATTCGCGACAGCTGGCATGCCTCGACCAAAGTGGTTTTGGGCGACCTCTTTGATGTTGAGGGCGTGCCTTTGTCGCTGTGCCCGCGGGGGGCACTGAAACGCGCGGTTTCGGCCTGGAAGGCGCGGGGCTTGACCCCGAAGGTGGGGATCGAGCTGGAAGCCTATGCGCTGCAGGCGGATGATCGGGGCCGGTTGATGCCCTATGATGCGCCTGGTGGCGTGGTCTATGGCACCGGGCCTTTTGCGGATCCCTTGCGGTTCAATGACCGGATCTGGGCGATGGCGGATGAAATGGGATTTTCGCTGGATATGATCACGGCAGAGTTCGACTCGCCGCAGTTTGAATACACGCTGACCTTTGATGATGCGGTGAAGGCGGTGGATGATATTGTCTTGTTCCGCCTGATGGCGCGGGAGATTGCGCTGGAATATGGCATTGTGCTGACCTTTATGCCCAAACCGGTGGCCGAGGCGGGCGGATCTGGCATGCATATCAACTTTTCCTTTGTGGATGAGGCCGGGGGCAATGCGCTCTCGTCTGGGCCACGGGGCGGGCCGGAGCATATGAATGACCTGGCGCGGGGCTGTCTGGCGGGGGTCTTGCAGCATCACAAAGGCCTGGCCGGGCTGATTGCGCCCACCGCGAACAGCTATATGCGGCTGCAGCCGGGATCGCTGTCGGGCTATTGGCAAAACTGGGGCGGCGATCATCGCAATGTGACCACGCGGATCAGCTCAGAGGGGGGCGCCAAGGCTCGCTTGGAGCACCGGATGGCGGATGCCTCCTCCAATCCTTACACTTCGGTAGCAGCAGTTTTGCAGGCCTCATTGCTTGGAGTGGAGAAGGGCTATGAATTGCCGCCGATGGAGACGGGCGATGGCTTTGACCGCACCGATGCGCGGGATGGGACGGCGATTGACCTGAAAGGCGCGGTGAATGATCTGGAACGTGATACGGTGCTGGCAGAGGCCGTTGGCGCCGAGCTGGTCGCGAACCATGTCTTTATGAAGCGCAAAGAAGTGCGCAAAACCCGGGACCTTGAAGGCGACGGGATGCGGGATTTCTACGTTCACTTTGTCTAGAGCTTTATACGGCGCGGGCAAGACCGGGCTTGATGGCAGGGCTGCTTTTGCAAAAACCAGCCTAGCTCACCATATAAAACTGCCGCGCCGCGGAAGCGGCGCTACGAGAAGCAGCGGGCCCGAAGCATATGCTTCGGGCCCGCCATGGTATCTGGTGGCAGCCGACCCATGGTCGGCTGCGGCGGCGCTTGTGTCTGCGTTAGCGCACCGCCGCAAAGCCTGCGTCCAGGGCGGAAAGGATGCTCTGGACGTCTTGCGCGGTGAGAACCAGCGGGGGCGAGAGGATGATATTGGGGCCGGAAACGCGCACCATGGCACCGTTCTGGTAGGTCACTTCCTGCAAGGTGGCAGTGGTCTGTTTATCGATTGGGCTCTTACTGGCGCGATCTGCCACCAGCTCCATGGCGCACATCAAACCATGGCCGCCACGGACATCGCCGATCAGCGCGTGTTTCTCTTGCAGAGCGAGTAGCCCCTGATGCAACTCCTTGCCACGGGCCGCTGCGTTCTCGGCCACATTCAGGCGCAGGGTTTCCTGCAGACAGGCAAGCGCGGCGGCGGCGCCGACCGGGTGGCCGGAATAGGTATAGCCATGGCCAATGGCTGCCCGCCCGGTTTTGTCCTGCTCAAACACCTCTGCCACCGCATCCGCGATCATCACCGCACCAAAGGGAAAATAGCCATTGGTGATGGCCTTGGCGGTGCACATGAAATCAGGCTGCACTCCCCAATGCCGCGACCCGGTCCAAGAGCCTGTGCGACCAAAGGCGGTGATGACCTCATCAGCAATCAGCAGGATGCCGTGCTTGCTGCAGATCTCACGCACCCCAGGCATGAAGCTTTCATGGGGCGGGATCACTCCGCCAGCGCCCAGGATCGGCTCCATGATAAAAGCCGCGATGGTGCCCGCCCCCTGAAAGGCGATCTCGTCTTCCAAGGCCTGCAGGCAGAGCTGCGCCAGCTTTGCGGGGTCGCTCTCGTGAAAAGGGTTGCGAAAGGTATAGGGGGCCGGGATATGGTAGCAGCCGGGCAGCAGTGGTTCATACTGGGTACGGAAATTGGCATTGCCGTTGACCGAAGCCCCGCCCATGTGGGTGCCATGGTAGCCTTTTTTCAGGCTGAGGAATTTGGTCCGCCCGGCCTCGCCCCGGATTTTGTGATACTGCCGTGCCAGCCGCAGGGCTGTTTCCACCGAATCCGAACCGCCAGAGGTGAAAAAGGCACGGGTCAGCCCGTCCGCCGCGAAAAAATCCTTCAGCACCTCGGCCAGCTGGATCACCTGATCATTACTGGTGCCACGAAAGGTGGAATAATAGGGCAGCACATCCAGCTGGGCGGCAATGGCGTCTTTGACTGGCTGACAGGAAAACCCAAGGTTGACGTTCCACAGCCCGCCCACGGCATCAATCACTTCGTGACCATCCACATCGCTGATCCGCACGCCGGAGGCGCCGGTGATGATGGTGGGCGGGTTGGCCTGGCTATCGGCGGGATGCGCCATGGGATGCCACAGCGATTTGGCGTTATGTTCCTTGAGGAAATTCGAATCTTTCATTGGCTAAACTCCTGATCGGGTCCAGCAGGGGACCGGGGGTATCTTGAAAAAGGGCAGTGGTTACAGGGCCGCATCCTGCGGATAATCAGCGGGAGGGCTGCCTCCGATGCGATGGGTGAGGGAGGCCCCGGCCCTGCGCAGGGCGGTGCGAATAGTATCCTGTTGTTGCGGAGACATCCGTGAGGCCGGGGCGGCCACGGCAAGCGCTCCGAGCGCCTTATGGTCCGCACCAAAGATGGGCACCGCATGGGAGTGCACTTCCAGCTCAAAGCTGCCCAGGGTGTCTGCAATGCCAGTCTCGCGGATCTGGGTTAGTTTGGTGCGGATCTCATCAGGATCGACCAGCGTCTTGCTGGTATGCACTTTCAGCGGCTGCGCCAGCACCTGTTCGACAAAGTCCGGATCGGCATAGGCCAGGATCGCGAGGCCAGAGCTGGTGGCATGATAGGTCACGGTCTGGGCGTCATCCATGGTGACCTTGGTGGCATGGCGCGGCGAATAAGCGTGGCTGAGGGTCTGCACCCAGGTTTCATGCCCCAAGGACACATGGGTCGTCTCGCCGGTTTCATCGCTCAACTCGCGCAGGACACGACGAGACACCGATAGAATCGGGGTTGAGGCTTCGCGCAGCGCTGCCAGGTGCAAAACCTGTGGCCCCAGCCGATAGGCGCGATCGTTTTCCCCCTGTTCCACAAAGCCCGATTCTTGCAGCTCACCCATAAGGCGATAGGCCGTCGCCTTGTTGATGCCCGAAAGGCGAGTGAGGTCGCTCAGGCCGATTTCGGTTCGGTCGGGGGCGAAAAAACTTAACAATGAAAGGGCTTTGCTGACAGTTCCCATATGCCGGTCCGAGCTCCGTTTGGCCAATTGCGCGGCGAGAGTTTGGAAAAGAAAACTCCTGCGTTGATATTTTGTTGACAGATAAGCAAGCGGCCTGTCAATCTAAATTCAAACCAACGGTTCAAATAATGAACCAATCTTGCTGAAACCTCAGCACCAACCGGGAGACTGAAATGAAACTGACCCATCTCGTGAAAGGCGCCGCTGCTGCTGCCGCTCTTGGCCTCAGCGCTGTGGCTGCGCAGGCTGAATATCCAGAAAAACCTGTAAGCTTTATTGTGCCCTGGCCTCCCGGTGATCTGGAGGATGTGCTGACCCGCATGATCGCAGATGATTTTCAGGCCGAATACGGTGTGGCAGCTGCTGTGGTGAACAAGCCCGGCGGCGGTGGTGGCCCCTTCCCAGGCGCAATCGAAGTGGCCAATGCACCTGCGGATGGCTACACGGTTGGCTCTTTTGTGATCGGCGTGCCGGTGATGGGTCATCAGATTGATATCCCGCCGCTGACACCGGAAAAGTTCGACCCGCTGGGGATCTTCCTCACCTATCCCTTTGTCATCGCCACCTCGGCGGATGCGCCCTATTCTTCGATGGAAGAGCTGGCCGCCTATGCCAAGGACAACGACGTGGCCCTGGGCCATTTTGGCGATGTGCTGACGCCGACGCAGGTGACCAAAGCCTTTGCCAAGAACGCAGGCTTTGAGTGGGGCTCGGATGCGGCTTTTGATGCGCTGGACTGCAATACCCTGGCCTCTGGCGATGCGGATGTGATCAACACCACCCTGCAGCTGATCCTGCCCTGTCTGGATCAGGTCAAGGTTCTGGTCTCAATCACCGATGAACGTATCCCGCTGGTGCCCGACGCGCCCGCCATTGGTGAGCTGGACGCTGGTCTCAATATTGCCCTGTGGAACGGTCTGTTTGTCACCAAGGACACGCCGCAGGATGTGCGCGAAAAAATCATTGCCGTGGCGCAGAAAACCATGATGAGCGAACGGGCGCAGGCCGTGGCAGCGGAAACCGGAGCGCTGGTCTATTGGCAAAGCGCCCCCGACAGCGCCGCCCGCGTGGCGACTGACATTGCCACCATGGCAAAAATCGGCTCGATCCTAGAGTAATACTTCGCACCTTTTGCCGGGGCCAGAACTGGCCCCGGTTCCCGTTTCAGCGCGAAAAAGATCCTCCCAATGACCACGGAACGAGAACGCCGCTTTGTCGGCCCCCGGCGCGGGCAGCTGGTATTTGCCCTTGTGTTTCTTACCCTCTCGGTGCTGCTTTTGGCGCTGATTGGTGAACAGACCACCTGGGTCAAAAAGGCCAAACTCTTTGCCCAGCCCCGGTTCTGGCCAGCCGTGAGCCTGGGCGGAATGGTGCTGCTTGGGGGCTTACATTTTTACCATCTGCCCTGGCGGCGGGCCTCGCGCTATGACCTGTGGGAGACGCGGCAATGGGGGCGCAGCGCGGAATATGCGCTCTGGTTTATGGGCTATGTGCTTTTGGTTCCCATCATTGGCTATCTGCCCGTAACCTTGATTTTTGTACCGTTGCTGGCGCGCCGTATGGGCTATCGCAGTCGGTTCATGATGGGAATTAGTCTCGGCTTTGCCCTGGCAGTTGTGCTGCTGTTCAAGGGCGTCTTGTCTGTCCGGATCCCTGGTGCACTGCTCTATGAGTATTTGCCCGGGGCCCTGCGCAACTTCTTTATTCTCTATTTCTAGTCCTCGGGGTTTTTGATGGATCTTATCCTCTCTGCAATCGAAATCCTGATGCGCTGGGACGTGGCGCTGGCGCTGCTTGCGGGCTCGGTTGGTGGGGTGCTGATTGGCGCCATCCCCGGCGTTGGTCCGGCTGTGGCCATCGCCATCCTGCTGCCAGCGACCTTTTCGATGGACCCGATTGTGGGCCTGACGGTGCTGTTGGGGATCTATGGCTCCTCGATGTATGGCGGTGCCATCCCGGCGATCCTGATCAATACACCGGGCACTGCAGTGAATGCGCTGACCACCTATGATGGCTATCCAATGACCGCACGCGGTGAGCCGCGTCGGGCGCTGAGCCTGGCCTATTCTGCCAGCTTTTTTGGCGGTGTCTTTTCGGTGATCTGTCTGATCTTGTTTGCGCCGCTGCTGGCCAAGGTGGCGCCGATGTTTGGCAGCCGCGAGATCTTTTTGGCCGCCCTGCTGGGGTTGATCCTGGTGGTGGTGGCCCATCGGGGCCAGGCGCTGATCGCAGGTGCACTGGCCTGTCTGGGGGTTTTTCTCAACACCATCGGCATGGAGCCGGTAAAATACACCCAACGCTACACCTTTGATCAGGATTTCCTGGGCAGCGGCGTGAACCTGATCGTGGTGGTTCTGGGATTGTTTGCGCTAAGCCAGGCCTTTGTGTTGCTGATGGATGAGGACGAAAAGGTTCATATCACCAAGCTGCGCGGCGGCATGTTTCAAGGGCTGCGCGAGTTGGCGCGGCATCCTCGGGTCACCGCCGTTTCAGCCAGCTTTGGCGTTTTGATGGGAATGATCCCCGGGGTTGGTGAATTCACCGCTCAGTTCATGTCCTACACCTATGCGCAAAAGTCATCAAAACGGCCGCAGGATTTTGGCAAGGGCTCCTCTGAGGGGTTGATCGCTGCCGAGACCGCCAATAACGCCGTGCCCGCCGCCGCGATGGTGCCTCTTTTGGCCCTGGGCATTCCCGGCGAGGCACTGACCGCGATGATGCTGAGCGTGTTTTACGTGCATAACGTGGTGCCGGGGCCGGGGCTGTTTCAAAACGACATGGATTTTGTCGTGGCGTTGTATCTGGCGCTGCTGATCCTCAATGTGCTGGTTCTGGGCTTTCTGCTCTTTGCCACTCGCGCCTTGGTGCAGGTGGTGAAGATCCCCAATCGCTTTCTTGGCGTCTGCATCCTGACGCTGAGCTTTGTGGGGGTGTATTCGCTGCGCAATTCCGCCACCGATTGCCTGATCGCGGCGGGCTTTGGTCTCTTTGGCTTTATCCTCAAACGCCTGTCCCTGCCGGCGGTGCCGATCATCCTAGGCATGGTTCTGGGTGGCATTATGGAGGTCAAGCTGCGTTCGGGTATGGCCAGGGTCAAGGAGCCGCTGGATTTCATCGACCGACCGATATCGTTCATTCTTTTCATCATCATCATCTTGGTTCTGGCGAGTCATATCCTGCGCGTCTGGCGCGATCGCAAAGAACTGAAGGAGGCCGAATGGCAGAACAAGACCGCATCAACCAGCTTCGGAAAGCTGATGTCGCGCCGCAAAAACTCTTTCTTGAAGGATCGTGGGAAAGAGGTTCGGGGACGCCACTCGAAGTTACTTCGCCGATTGAAGGGGCTGTTCTAACCACGCTTGAGGGTGCCTCTGCAACGGATGTTGAACGCGCTGTCGCTTCGGCGCGGCGGGCCTATGACGATGGCCGCTGGGCGGGGCAGTCCCCCGCCGCACGCAAGAAAGTGCTGCACCGCATCGCTGACCGCATCGAGGCCGAAGCGGTGGAACTGGCGGTGCTGGGTGTGCGCGACAATGGCACCGAATTCAACATGGCGCTGAAGGCCGAACCAGGTTCGGCGGCCGGCACCTTTCGCTATTACGCCGAAGCCCTGGATAAGGTTGCGGGCGAGGTAGCACCGACGCAGCCGGATGTGCTGGGGCTGGTGCATCGCACGCCTGTCGGGGTAGTGGGCGCCATTGTGCCCTGGAACTTTCCGCTGATGATTGGCGCCTGGAAGCTGGCACCGGCTTTGGCGATGGGCAATTCGGTGGTGCTGAAACCGGCGGAAACAGCCTCCTTGACGCTGTTGCGCCTGGCGCAGATCTGCGTCGAGTGTGGCCTGCCGGATGGGGTATTCAACGTGGTCACTGGCAGCGGCGCCGAGACCGGCGCCGCCTTGGCGATGTCCATGGGCGTCGATGTGCTGACCTTTACCGGATCGGGCGGCACCGGGCGCAAACTTCTGGAGGCCTCGGCGCGGTCCAATCTGAAACGCTGCTATTTGGAACTGGGCGGCAAATCCCCCAATATCGTCTTTGGCGACGCGCCGGATTTGCAAAAGGCGGCCAGGGTTTCCGCCATGGGAATTTTCCGCAACTCTGGCCAGGTCTGTGTGGCGGGATCGCGTCTGCTGGTTGAGGCCTCGGTACATGATGAGTTTGTTGCCCTGCTAAAGGCCGAGGCCGAGGCCCTGCGGGTAGGCGATCCACTGGAGCTGGGCAATCAGATTGGCGCGGTGAACTCGGAAGATCAGCTGCGGCGCAATCTGTCCTTTATGGATATGGCCCGCGCGGAGGGCGGTCAGGTGATCACCGGAGGCGCGCGCATTCTGGCAGAGACCGGCGGCAGCTATATGGCGCCAACCATCGTCACCCATGTGGCACGCGATCATGCCCTGTTCCAGCGCGAGGTTTTTGGCCCGGTATTGTCGGTCACAAAGTTTGAGACCGAGGCCGAGGCCGTGAGCCTGGCAAATGCCACGGATTTTGGCCTCGCCGCTGGGGTCTGGACTGCGGATCTGTCGCGGGCCCATCGTATGGTCGCGGCTATCCGGGCCGGGGTTGTGCATGTGAACACCTATGGGGGGGCGGATTCTACGGTGCCTTTGGGCGGTGTTGGGCAATCTGGCAATGGCCATGACAAATCCCTGCATGCGCTTGATAAATATGTTGATCTGAAGACGGCCTGGATTCAGTTGTGAGGGATGTTGTGAACAGGTTTTGCAGTGCAAAACCTGTGGCCTCCGGCGGAGGTATTTGGAGTAAGATGAAAGCGGGGGCGCCTTGGGCGTTGGGAGGGTGAGATGATGGCTGCAAAAACAATCCTGGTCGCAGGGACCTATGATACCAAAGATGACGAGCTGCATTATCTGGCGGAGATTATTCATGGCCAGGGCGGTCGGGTCTTGTCGATGGACGTGAGCGTCCTGGGGGATCCCAGTCGGCCTACAGATGTCAGCAAGCATCAAGTGGCCGAGGCAGGGGGCAGCTCAATTGAGGCGGCAATTGGCGCGGGTGATGAGAATACTGCGATGCAGATCATGGGCAGCGGCGCGGCGGCTAAGGCGTTGGAACTGTACCGTGCGGGAAGCATTCACGGGGTTGTGGTGTTGGGGGGGACTATGGGGACGGATCTGGCGCTGGATCTCTGCGCTGCCCTGCCCCTGGGGGTGCCCAAATATGTGGTCTCGACCGTCGCGTTTTCGCCGCTCCTGCCGCCGGAACGGATCCCGGCGGATGTGCAGATGATTCTCTGGTCAGGCGGTCTTTATGGATTGAATTCGATCTGCAAGGCGGCGCTGAGCCAGGCTGCCGGGGCGGTCTTGGGGGCGGCGCGCGCTGTCGAAGCGCCGCGCCGAGAGCGGCCGTTGATTGGCATGACCTCCTTTGGGAAAACGGTACTGCGTTACATGGTGACGTTGAAACCTGCATTGGAGGCCCGAGGCTTTGAGGTGGCGGTGTTTCATGCCACCGGTATGGGGGGGCGCGCCTTTGAAAGCCTGTCCCGTGAGGGGGCTTTTGCGGCGGTGATGGATTTTGCGCCACAGGAGGTTTCTAACCACATGTTTGGCGGGCTCTCGGCGGGGGCTGACCGGCTGACCAATGCAGGCCAGTCGGGTACTCCGCAATTGGTGGCTCCGGGCTGTTACGATCTGGTGGATTTTGTCGGATGGCAGGCCGTTCCCCCGCAGATTGAGGGGCGTCCGACCCATGCGCATAACCGCCTGTTGTCTTCTGCGGTGCTGGAACCGGGGGAGCGTCGCGCTGTGGCGAAGAGCCTGTGCGATAAGCTGTCGCAGGCGCAAGCCCCGGTGGCGTTTGTGCTGCCAAACCAGGGCTGTAACGAATGGGATCGTCCGGGCGGCGAACTGCATGATGCTGAGGGGCTTGCGGCTTTTTGTGATGAGATCCGCAGCCTCTGTCCTGACACCGTGGCGCTGCATGAGCTGGATTGCCACATCAACGATGGGGCATTTCGTGACCGGGTGTTGGAGATCTTTGACGGATGGATGGCAAGCGGCCTGGTGCGCGCGACGGCGTAGGGTGGGCTGGACTGGCTGACGGAGTCGCCCGAACTGGCCATCTGATCTGGCCAGCTGAACGGGCCCATCTGAACTCCGGTCAGAACTGGACAGAGACGATTTTAGCGCGGGCGGAGTTGTGGCTGCGGGCTTTAGAATGTTGCCTGGCCTGGCCCTGACAGTCGCAGGGGCATCGGCGGAAAAGACAAGGAGGGCATCTGTTTAGAGCAGCTGTCCTTTTTTCTGTTGGCGGCTTGGATTTCTCCGCAGTGCAGCATTTCCCCAGCGTCGCGCAGGTTTATTGCTTGATCACCGCGATGCTCTTGCCTAATGTGCCTGCAATTCTGTGGAACTGGGTTCTGCATAGTGGAATTTTTGCACAAGCCGCTCCACCTCCAAGTTGTAGCGGGTGAGCCGGGGTCGTGACGCAGGGTTCTGGATCGCGGTATCGAGCCGGGGCTGGCATGGGGACTTGGCTTGTGCTGAGAATGAAAAAGGACTTAGGGCTAGACCAGACGATTGTTTGGTAGACCTAAAGAGGAGAGGAAATTCGAATGACAGATGCCATCGCATACGAGCGCATTGGGGAAATCGCGGTTCTGAAAGCGCAGAATCCTCCGGTGAACGCGCTGGGCTTTGATATTCGCGAAGGCCTGCTGGCTGGGATCGAACGGGCTGAAAAGGACGGTGTAAAAGCGGTTTTGATCTATGGTGATGGCCGCACCTATTTTGCCGGGGCTGACATTACTGAATTTGGCAAACCCCCACGCGGCATCTTTTTGCCCGACCTCTGCGCACGCATCGAGGCCTCTCCTTTGGTGGTGGTCTCTGCGCTGCACGGGACCGCTTTGGGGGGCGGGCTGGAGGTTGCACTGGCCTCGCATTACCGCATTGCAGTTCCATCGGCGCGGGTGGGTCTGCCCGAAGTGCTGATTGGGGTGATGCCCGGTGCCGGTGGTACCCAGCGTCTGCCACGTTTGATCGGTGTTGAGGCCTCTGTGGATGTCATCACCTCGGGTCGTCAGGTTGGCGCCAAAGAAGCGTTGGCACTGGGTATTCTGGATCGCATCG
This sequence comes from Pseudophaeobacter sp. TrK17, assembly GCF_042192375.1. Lineage (NCBI taxonomy): Bacteria > Pseudomonadati > Pseudomonadota > Alphaproteobacteria > Rhodobacterales > Roseobacteraceae > Pseudophaeobacter > Pseudophaeobacter sp. TrK17. Next base: position 3,296,307 of record NZ_CP071700.1, on the reverse strand, counting down.
AAGAGGGTGAGCCGCGCGAGATCGGTCTGGCCTATACCCAGGAGTTGCTTGATAGCGGTGCCACCCGTCGCCCCGTGAGCGAAATGCCAGCACCAGAGGCGGTTGATTTCGATGCGCTTTATGACAAGGTTCTGAAAAAGGGCCGTGGCCTGCTGGCGCCTGCGGTTGCGGTGCGCGGTATTCAGGCCTGCTGTGAGCTGCCTTTTGACGCGGGCATGAAGCGCGAGCGCGAATTGTTCATGGAGCTGATGGATACCGATCAGCGTCAGGGCATGATCCATGCTTTCTTCTCGGAGCGCGCTGTCAGCAAGCTGCCTGAGCTGAAAGGCATTGCCCCCCGTGCGCTGGCGTCGATTGGCGTTATCGGTGGTGGCACCATGGGGGCAGGCATTGCTACCGCAGCACTGCTGGCCGGCCTTCCGGTGGTGATGCTGGAGATGAGCGACGAGGCGGCAGAGGCCGCAAAAGGCCGCATCGTGGGCAATTTGCAGGGCGCCTTGAAGCGCGGCAAGATTTCCGAGGCGCAATTCACCCAGCTCACCGAAGAGGCGCTGACCCTGGCCACCGACTATGACGCCTTGAGCGATGTGGATCTGGTGATCGAGGCGGTCTTTGAAGAGATGAGCGTCAAGAAAGTGGTGTTTGGCAAGCTGGATGCGGTCTGCAAGAAGGGCGCGATCCTGGCCTCCAACACCTCCTATCTGGATGTGAATGAAATTGCCGCCTGCACCTCGCGTCCTGAGGATGTGATCGGGCTGCACTTCTTCTCGCCCGCGCATGTGATGAAGCTGCTGGAAATTGTTGTGGCAGACAAGACTGCGCTGGACGTGGTTGCCACTGGCTTTGCCCTGGGGCAGCGGCTGAAAAAGATCTCGGTGCGCGCTGGCGTTTGCGATGGCTTTATCGGCAACCGTATTTTGGCCACCTATCGCAAGGCGGCTGACCATATGGTGCTGGATGGGGCCTCGCCCTATCAGATCGACAAGGCGCTGACTGATTTTGGCTTTGCCATGGGGCCCTTTGCCGTGGCGGATCTGGCCGGACTCGACATTGGCTGGGCTGTGCGCAAACGCAAACGGGCCGAAGGCATGGACCCGCGCGATCGTGACAGCGAATACATGGATAAGGTCTGCGAAGCTGGCAACTTTGGCCAAAAGACCGGCAAGGGCTATTACATCTATGAGGCCGGTAAGCGCGGCGGCACGCCAAACCCAGAAGTCACCGATCTGATTGCGGCGGAACGGGCGGCAAAAGGCATCACGCCCCGGGCCTTTACCGACGACGAAATTGTCACTCGTTATATGGCGGCAATGGTCAATGAGGCCGCCAAGGTTGTGGGCGAAGGCATCGCCCGTCGCCCGCTGGATGTCGATATGACCCTGCTGTTTGGCTATGGCTTCCCGCGTTACCGGGGTGGGCCGCTGAAATGGGCCGATATGGAAGGCTTGGACAAGGTTCTAGCCACGATCAAAAATGGTGCGCAGGAAGATGACTATTTCTGGGAGCCTGCGCCCCTGCTCGGAAAACTGGTGGCTGAAGGCCGCTCCTTTGATGATCTCAACAAGGAATAAAGCAAATGAAACAAGTCGTTATTGTCTCGGCCGCCCGTACCGGGTTGGCTAAATCCTTCCGGGGATCCTTCAACATGACCCATGGGGCCACCATGGGTGGTGCCGCGGTTGAGGCTGCCATGGCGCGCGCCGGGATCGAGGGCGCGGAAATCGAAGACTGCATCATGGGCTGTGGCGCTCCCGAAGGGGAAACCGGATCCAACATCGCGCGTCAGATCGCCCTGCGCGCAGGCCTGCCGGTAACCGTATCGGGCATGACCGTGAACCGGTTCTGCTCGTCCGGTTTGCAGACCATCGCGCTGGCGGCTCAGCAGATTATCTGCGAAGGCGCAGGTCCCATGGTTGCCGGCGGGGTCGAAAGCATCTCGATGGTGCAACCAAAGGTGCGCGCTGCTCCTGAGGCCTGGCTGCAGGAACATAAGCCCGCTGTCTATATGACCATGATCGAGACCGCCGATATCGTGGCGCAGCGCTATGGTATCAGCCGCGAAGAGCAGGATGCTTATGGTCTGCGCAGCCAGCAGCGCATCGCTGCGGCGCAGGAGGCAGGTCTTTTTGCCGATGAGATCGTGCCAATGACCACCACCATGGCGGTCAAGGACAAGGAAACCGGCGAAATCTCGATGAAAGAGGCGCTGGTGGATCGGGACGAATGCAACCGCCCCACCACCACGCTGGATGGTCTGGGCAGCTTGGCGCCGGTTCGCGGCGACGGCAACTTTGTCACCGCAGGCAACGCCAGCCAGCTGTCTGATGGTGCCGCTGCGGTGGTCCTGATGGACTCCAAAGAGGCCGAGAAGCGCGGGCTCGAGGCCATGGGCGCCTTTAAAGGCTTTGCGGTTGCAGGCTGTGAGCCAGACGAGATGGGCATTGGTCCGGTCTTTGCCGTACCACGTCTGCTGGAGCGCCACGGCCTGACCGTGGACGACATCGATATCTGGGAGCTGAACGAAGCCTTCGCCAGCCAGGCGCTCTATTGCCGCAATCGCCTGGGCATTGATGACGAGAAATGCAACGTCAACGGCGGCTCGATCGCCATTGGCCACCCCTTTGGCATGACCGGTGCGCGGATGACCGGCCATATCCTGCGTGAAGGCAAACGTCGCGGGGCCAAACTGGGCGTTGTCACCATGTGTGTGGGTGGCGGCATGGGTGCCGCAGGCCTGTTTGAGATCTACTGATCTAAAGCGTTTAATCTAGCAAAGGAGCGCCCATATGCCCCATCGAGGGCCATATGGGCGCGCCCCGGCCTGCGGGCCGGGGGGCGGCTTTCTGGGAGGAAGCACCAAATGGATCTGAATTACTCAGTTGAAGAGCAGGCGTTTCGCGCCGAAGTGCAAGAATTTCTGGCACAGAAATTGCCAAAGGAAATGTCTGACGCCATTCGCGTCGGGCGTGAGCTTGGCAAAGAAGGCCATGAGAAATGGCATGGCATTCTGAACGACCAGGGCTGGCTGGCGCCGAACTGGCCCAAGGAATTTGGCGGCTGCGAGTGGAACGCGGTACAGCGCCATATCTTTGAAGAGGAATGCTGCCGCGCCAATGCGCCCCGCATCGTGCCTTTTGGCTTGGCGATGCTGGCGCCAGTGTTGCAGAAATTTGGCTCCAAGGAACAGCAAGATCACTATCTGCCCCGCATTCTGTCTGGCGAAGACTGGTGGTGTCAGGGCTATTCCGAGCCCGGTGCCGGATCGGATCTGGCCAGCCTGAAGACCCGCGCTGTGCGCGAGGGGGATCACTATGTGGTCAACGGCCAGAAAACCTGGACCACCCTGGGCCAATACGCCAACTGGATTTTCTGTCTGGTGCGTACGGATCCGGCTGCGAAACAGCAATCCGGGATCTCTTTCCTGCTGATCGACATGGACACACCCGGCATCGAAGTACGTCCGATTATCCTGCTGGATGGCACCCACGAGGTGAACGAAGTCTGGTTTACGGACGTCAAAGTTCCGGTGGAAAACCTGGTGGGTGAGGAAAACAAAGGCTGGACCTATGCCAAATATCTGCTGACCCATGAGCGGACCAATATCGCCGGTGTTGGCTTCAGCAGTGCTGGCCTGGAGGCGGTGAAACGCATGGCCCGCAGCCAGATGCATCGCGGTCGTCCCCTGATCGAGAATCCGCATTTTGCCGCCCGTGTGGCGCGGGCCGAGATCGATCTGATGGCCATGTCCACCACCAACCTGCGGATCATTTCGCGCGCTGCCTCTGGTCAGGCGCCAGGGGTGGAAAGCTCGATGCTCAAGGTGAAGGGCACAGAAATCCGTCAGGAAATCAACGACCTGGCACGTCGCGCAGCGGGTGCCTATGCGATGCCATTTGTCTCGGAGGCGCTGGAAGGCGGCAATGAGCCCGACATGGGGCCGGAAGGCAGCGCCGCTGCCGCTCCGCAGTATTTCAACAATCGCAAACTTTCGATCTTTGGGGGCTCCAACGAGGTCCAGAAGAACATCATTGCCAAAGTCAAACTGGGAGGCGGGGCATGAACTTTGATCTGACAGAAGAACGTCAAATGCTGCAGGACAGCCTACGTCGGTTCCTGCGGGACAACCAGGACGGGCTGCGCGCCAGCATGCGTTTGGGGGATGCAGAAAACGCTCTCGGGTTTGATGCCGGGATCTGGGGCAAACTGGCTGAGCTGGGCGTCATCGGTGCCCTGTTCAGCGAAGAAGACGGCGGTTTTGCCGGCGCGGGTTTTGATCTCACCACCGTGTTTGAAGAGCTGGGGCGCGCCGGTGCGGTAGAGCCGCTGCTGGACACAGCCATTCTGGGCGGTGGCTTGATCGCGGCCCTGGGCAATGAGACGCAAAAAGAACTGGTGGAGCAGGTGATTGGTGGCGAATTGCACCTGGCCCTGGCCCATGGTGAACCCAACAGCCGCTATGATCTGGCACAGGTGGAAACCACCGCACAGGTTGAGGGCGATGACATCGTTCTCACCGGGCGCAAGGCCGTTGTGATCAATGCGGAAGCCGCCGACTACCTGATTGTTTCGGCGCGCGAGTCCGGTGCTGCCGGGGATGAAGAGGGGATCTCTTTGTTCCTGGTGCCACGTGACAGCGCTGGCCTGTCGCTGCGCGGCTATGCGCTGCTGGCCGGTGGCCGGGCGGCTGAGGTCGATATCGACGGGTTGCGTCTTTCTGCGGATGCGCGACTGGGCGCAGCGGGCTCTGCTTATGGGGCGCTGAAACGGGCGAGCAACCGCGCCGAGTTGGCGCTGGCTGCCGAAACGCTGGGCGCGATGGAAGCGGCAACCGAGTTGACGCGGGAATACCTGCTGACACGGCAACAGTTTGGGCGGCCAATTGGCACGTTCCAGGCCTTGCAACACCGGATGGCCACCCTGCTGATCGAGCTGGAACAGGCCCGCTCTGCGGTGATCAATGCTGCGGGGTACCTGGACTCTTCTGCTGAAGAACAGGCCTTGCATATTTCAGCGGCACGCAACCTGATTGGCCGCGCCGGCCGTTTGGTCGCCGAGGAAAGCATTCAGCTGCATGGTGGTATTGCCATGACGGAAGAGTATGAGCTGGCCCATATCGCCAAGCGCATCGTGATGGCGGACCACCGGTTTGGTGACACCGATACTCAGCTGGAGCGTTTTATTGACCAAAGCGCGGCCTGAGGCAGATCAAGCTGAAACGGGCCAGTGTGACGCTGGCCCGTCAGAAACCGACCTGACTTTTCAGATCGAAGATCCGGGCGTTCAGCAACTGGTGGGGTACAAAACGACAATTGACCGGCGGGATGGGTCCTGCCGGGTGACTTTGGATTTGGAGCCACCTCACCTGAACCGCCATGGCATCCTACACGGCGGTATCGTGGCGACGGTTCTGGACGTGGTCTGCGGCAATACCGCCTCGCAGTTTTTTGACCCTGAAAACCATGCCGCTCTGGTCACTGTATCGCTGACGCTGTCTTATGTGGCGGCGGTGCGTCAGGGGCGGATTACCGCCACGGCACGGGTCACCGGCGGTGGCGCCTCCATTGCGCATCTCTTGGGCGAACTGCACAACGAGGAAGGTCGGCTTCTGGCCACTGCAACGGGCGTGTTCAAAAGGATTCGCAAATGACTGTTTTGGCCCGACTGGAAGACCAGGGCGATCGCGCTGTTGTGGTGAACATGAATGCCACCCGTCGCGGCGCCCTGTCGCCAGATCTCTATGCTGCGATCAATGACGCGGTGGCCCTGGCGCAAGAGCCGCGCATTCGCGCCATTTTACTGACATCCGAAGGCGGGTTTTTCTGTGCGGGCGGGGATCTGAACGTCTTGATCGAACGGCGCACCCTGACTGAGGCGCAGCGGCGCGACAAGGTGGATGAGCTGCACGGGATGATCCGGGGGCTGCGCGCAGCCCCGGTGCCTGTGATTGCCGCCGTTGAGGGTGGCGCCGCAGGCGCTGGCCTGTCGCTGGCCCTGGCGGCGGATCTCATCGTGGCTGAGGCGGGCATCAAGTTCACCGCGGCTTATGTCAAGGCGGGGCTGGTGCCGGATGGGGGCCTGACCTCTGCTTTGGCGCGCATGCTGCCACGTCCGCTGGCAATGGAGATGTGTCTTTTGGCACGTCCGGTGACGGCGGAACGGATGCAGGCGCTGGGGGCGGTGAACCTGGTGGTGCCCGGTGATCAGGTTCTGGCCTCGGCACAGGCGCTGGCAGATACTCTGGCCAAGGGACCGCCACAGGCACAACGGATGATCCGTCACATGATGTCTGAGGCCTATGAGACCAGCGAGTCAGCGCAGCTGGACCGCGAGCGCAACGCTATGGCAGAGGCGGCCGGCGCAGCCGAGGCTGGCGAAGGGATCGCGGCATTTTTGGAAAAACGCGCGCCGGAATTTGGCGCGACATAGCCCTGGGCTGGAACTGCTGTGCGGCAGGACAGGGCGAAGACACACAAACAAAACAGGTGGGGAGCTGCGGTGATGAAGTATTGGCATGATCTATTGGCAGCGCAGGCAAAGGCGCGTCCTGAGGCTGCAGGATTTTCCGACAGTGTCGGCGTGAACTGGAGCTATGGGGCGCTGGCAACGGCTGTGGCAGAGCTGTCACAGGTGATCACGCAGGCGGGCGTTCGGCCCGGCGACCGTGTGGTGGTGCTGGCAGAAAACTGCTGTGCGGTGGTGGCCGCGCTGTTGGCAAGCTCTCAATGTGGCGCCGTGGCGGTTCCGGTGAATGCCCGGATGAGCAGCGGAGAAGTGGACCGTATCCTGGATCATGCCCGCCCTGTGGTGGTGTTGATCTCGACCCAGATCGAAGGCAGTGCGCAGACCCATGCAACCCGATTGGGTGCAGAGGAAATTACCGGCTCTTTTGGCGCAATGCATATGGCCTGCCCTTACCCAAGTTCTGGCGATGCGCCCGCAGATGCTGCTGTGCTGCTCTATACCACGGGCACCACTGGCGCCCCCAAAGGCGTGATGCTGACCCACAAGAACCTGCTTTATGGTGGCAAGGCCTCTGCGGAGCTGCGCGATATGGTGTCGGGGGATGTCATTTATGGGGTTTTGCCGATGACCCATGTTTTTGGTCTGGCATCAGTGATGACAGCCTCGCTTTATATCGGCGCGGAGGTTTTGCTGGAGGCGCGGTTCTCGGCTGAAAAGCTCTATCAGGCACTGCGTCGGGGGGTGACCCGGTTGTCGGCGGTGCCGCAGATGCATGCTCTGGTGATGCAATTTGCCAAGGAACAGGGGCTGGACCGGCTTGATAGTCCGGTGTTGCAATATGTGTCCTCCGGGGCGGCGCCGCTCGACCCGGATTGGAAGCGACGGGCCGAGGCCTTTTATGGTGTGGCCCTGCAAAACGGCTATGGCATGACAGAAGCCACGGCCGGGGTGTGCGCCACCAAGAACAGCAGCCCCGGAAACCCGGATATCTCGGTTGGGCCGCCCCTGCCTGGTGTCGAGGTGCGCATTGATGAAAGCGTTGCGGGTGGCGGCGAGGGCATCGGCGAGGTGCTGATACGCGGTGATAATGTAATGCTGGGGTACTACCGCAATCCGGAAGAGACGGCGCTGGTGCTGGATCAGGACGGCTGGCTGCGCAGTGGCGATCTGGGACGGCTGGACGCCCAGGGTTTTTTGCATATCGAGGGGCGCTCGAAAGAGTTGATCATCCATGGTGGATTTAATGTATTCCCACCAGAGGTCGAAGCCGCGTTGAATGCCCATCCGCAAGTGGTGCAATCCGCAGTGGTTGGGCGGCGCGGCAAGGGCGACGAGGAGGTTCTGGCCTTTGTGCAGGTTTCACAAGACGACCAGCCTGATGTAACCGATCTGATGCAATTCGTGCGGGGGCAGCTGGCTGGATACAAATGCCCGGCGCAGATCGTTTTGACAGAGGCCTTGCCAGCGGCGCCTACCGGAAAAATTCTGAAACATAAGCTGTTGGAGCATTTTGCCCAGCAGCTTCGGTGATGTCGCGCGACGGCTTTAACAGGAAAGGCGAGGGGCATTGCCCTCGCCTTTGATCATGGTGGTTAGAAGTCTTGCCATTTACCGTCGTCGCTGTCGGACGGCCCATTGACCTGTTGTTGCATCACATCTTCCCCCCAGTCCAGATAGTCATGGGCAATGACGGGTTCTGCGGTTGCAGCCTTGGCCAGCGGTGGTTTTGCAGTTCGCGGCGCGCCCAGGGTCTGAAACCCAGCAACCACTTCGGTGAGTTTGAGCGCGTCTGCCTTGAGCAGATGGCCCGCTGCGGTGGATTCTTCAACCATGGCGGCGTTTTGCTGGGTCACTTGGTCCAGCTGGGTGACGCCAATGTTGATCTCGGCCAGGCCGGTGGATTGCTCAACCGCGCCTTCGGTAATACCGGAGACCAGCTCGGAAATCTCGTTGACCCGCCCGACAATGGAATTGAGCGCCTGGCCTGCTTTGCCAACCAGATCAACCCCGCGGCCAACCTGTTCGGCGCTGGCGCCAATCAGCGCTTTGATCTCCATCGCCGCCTCAGAGGAGCGCTGCGCCAGCCCGCGGACCTCGGCGGCAACCACTGCAAAGCCCCGTCCGGCTTCGCCAGCGCGGGCGGCTTCAACCCCGGCATTCAGCGCCAACAGATTGGTCTGAAAGGCGATGTCATCAATCACGGTGATAATCTGGCCGATATGGCTGGAGGAGTCGGAAATTTCGGTCATGGCGGCGACGGCATTGGCGACCACCTCACCGCTGCTACGGGCCTCATTCTTGGCCTCATCCATTGTTGCCTCGACACTGCGGGCCCCATCAGCGGCCGCCTTGACCGAGGCGGTCATCTGGTCCAGCGCTGCAGCGGTCTGTTCCAGGGTTGCTGCCTGGCTTTCAGTACGGTGCGACAGATCATCAGAGGCCTGGCTGATTTCGGTGGCGCCATTGCCGATGGATTCCGAGGCTTCGATCACCTGGGCAACAGTGACCGAGAGGGTATCAATGGTCTGGTTGAAGTTCTGGCGGAGTTTTTCATGGGCCCCGGAAAACTCTACGGAAATGGGCTGGGAAAAATCACCGCGCGATAGCCTGACCAGCCCGGAGCTGAGATGCTGTACCACATCGTGTTGTTCCTGTTGCAGCGCGGCGCGGCGTTCTTCGCCGACGCGGGCCTGTTGCAGGTCGGTTTGCAGTTCGACCAGCGCCTTGCCGATCTTGCCGATTTCATCCTTGCGGTTTGCCGATGCGACCTCGGTGTCCAGATCGCCGGAAGATACCGCAGCAATGTCTGTGCAAACCCGCTCAATTGGCCGGATTACCGAGCGGGCAACCGAAATGCAGACCGCAAGAAGAACGGCACTCATCACAGCCAAACCGATGAGTATGTTTCGCGACAAGGCCTGTGTATTGGCCAGTATGGGATCAAGATTTCTGCGGACTTCGATAACGCCGCGCAGATCGCCCAGCTGCCAGTCGGTTTTGGGCGATCCAGCCACCGTGTTGTGACAGGCAACACAGATTTCTGAGGTCATCTGATCCGCAACCGCCACTCGCAGAAAGGTGCTGCCATTGACCACTTCGGTCTGTTCAAAACTGCGCGCGGGGTCGTTTGACAGGGCGTCCCAAGCCTCCTCCATGAAAGCGTCTGACGGGCGGTCGGCCCGATTTTCAAAGGGAAAGGGACTGTAAAGGGAGAAATTGATCTGTTCCCCGGCAACCAGTTCGCTGACGTCGTGCACCATTGTGGCTGGCAGAGGAATGACATTTGGGTCGTTTTGGTGATCAATTCCCAAAGACAGGCTGCCGGAGGCCTTTGCGTCGCTCACCACGAATTTTGTATAGTAGCTGCGCAGTGTCTTGACCTGGCCTGCGGTTTCAACAGCGGCTTCGGTTGCAGCTGAAATTGCATTATTGCGCATGGCCGAGGGAAGGAGCAGCCCCGCGAGCAGAAGACCCAGGCATAGGCACAGGGGGATGGGCACAACCAACTTGAACAAGAGAGAGTCTTTATTCACCTAAACGAACCTTCTATTCTCTAGGCTGACATTCCCCAAGTGGAACGTCCTCCCGCCCACCTTGCCGCTGTTCTGCGCTCCTATCAAGCCTCTTGGACCCATGGTGCCGTTGTTCGGGCATCTGACGCGCGAACTGAGCACGATTTCCGGTCTCGGGGGCGAGGTTGATCCGGATATTGGTCTGACCGACCCCCGTATGGATAGACCGGTTGAGCCGCTTTTGTTCAGGTTTTATGATTAACGATGTTGTCATTAGGGAACCGGCGGTGCGCGCAGCCGATGTATGGCCGCAAGGATGCGGTTGAACAGATCGCCGCTGACAGCCACCTCGGCCAGTTGGAAGGTGATTGCACGGGCGTGACGCACAACCCTCGCACCAATCTTGATCAATCGCGTCTGCAGGCTTGTCAGTGACCAGTCGGCTATCTCATCAGGTAGATCAGTGCCCTGTAGGAAGGCACCGATATTGTAAGCCAGTGCATGGAGTTGCAGCCGCACCTCGTTCTGCGCCATGCCTTTGCAGGACAAACGGGTCCAGTTGATCGCCTGCTTGCCTTCCTTGATGTATTGCTCGGCGGTGCCGCGTTGGTTGTAGAAGCGGATGATCCAGTCGGGTTCCATCGGCATGTTGGTGACCACGAAGCCCACGCGCGGGAACAACTCGCTGGGATGCCATTCCACCTTGGCGATGACACGACGAGGTTTGTCCCAAGATGCCGCCTGATATTGGAAGTCGCCGTAGATGCGCTTCACGCCTTTTGGCGGACGACCCACAGGGCGCTTGAGCAGATGCGCAATCTTGCCCTGAAGAACGCGATTGGCCCGAAGGCGGATGGCGTAGAAATAGTTTTCCAGTTCCAGAGTTTTGTATAGCTCCGGGATGGCGAACGCAGCATCCCCCCGGAAGAACCGCATCAGGTGACGATCCGCATATCGCGCGATGACGGGCTTCAGAACCTCTTCCCACCCATCTGCGCTGTGAACATTGCCGGGGCGCAGGGCGCAGCGTTCCAAATGGCCAAACTGGTTGAAGACGAACAGCGGGTGATAGCACATGCAGCCGAAATGCCCGTTCCAAGCGGTGCCTTCTTGCGCGCCGTGGGTGGGACTGACTGAACTGTCCATGTCGAGCGTGATCCACTTGGGCGGTTTGCGATTGTGAACCCGGTCGATCCAGTGTCCTGATAAATCCGCCAGCACAGTGCGATTGTCGGTTGCCGCCAACACCTCGGTCTCGAACCGTCCCATCTGGCTCGCAGACGCGGCCTTGGCCTCAACGGCACGCCCTCCAACGACCTGCCGCATCACCGGATCAAGCGATAAACGGTCCGCGTCATTAACATCATCATATCCGGCCAGCCGCCCAAAGACCGACTGGCGCAACAAGCCGACCAGTGAGTGCAGGCGATTGTGGCCAGTTCGCGTGTCTCTCAGAAATCCGCCCGCAATGTCGTGCAGGCCGAGCACTTCATCCAATTCCCTGAACAACAGTAATCCACCGTCCGAGCTGATCTTGGAACCATGAAACTCCAGCCGGACCCGGCGGTCAAAACTGAGCCGCCCATCACCCGTTTCGCGTGCACCCTCTGGGTGATCCATAATCCACCACCTTCAGCCAAATTAACATACTGAAATATAACACATTAGTGGCCGTTGGAGGCGCGAAAACGTCAAGTTACTTGGGAAATGCGGGCTAGGGTGCTTCCAGCGGAGCAACCGGTATTCGGCGGTTGCAAAACAGACGGCGAAACACTGCCAAACCTTAAACGACAGGTTCAAGGTGACTTGATTCGGTTAATTTTCCTGAAAATTGAATTTGTATTGCCACGACCCTCCTGCAACCAGGGGGATAGGCTGGTGCAGACGCGCAAACGCTGGGGCGACCGGGGGCCTGTCACAGGGGCAGGTTAGCCTGCGATCTTCAATCCGGTTTTGCTAAATCAAAAAGAGCGGCCCAAAAGGACCGCTCTGATACCGTAAACAACAGCCCATGGGCAACGATGCCCAGTGCCACAAAGCTGGGACTGCGTCACATGTGGCCTCTTGTCCTGCGCGGTGCGGTCAGGCCCAGTGACCCTCGGCTGCGGCGCGGATAAGACGCATGTTTTCGCCATAGACCTCGGGGTTAGACACCGAGCCGCCCTTGAACACAGCCGAGCCTGCAACCAGAACATCAGCGCCGGCCTCAACAACCAGTGGCGCGGTCTTGGGGTCTACGCCGCCGTCGATTTCGATATGTACCGGGCGGTCACCGATCATCTGGCGCAATTGACGAACCTTGGCCGTCATGTCGATGAATTTCTGCCCGCCAAATCCTGGGTTTACCGTCATCACACAGATCAGGTCGGTGAGATCCAGCAGATGGGCGACCGCTTCGGCGGGGGTGCCGGGGTTCAGCGCCACACCTGCTTTCATGCCTGCGGCACGGATCGCCTGCAGGGTGCGGTGGATATGCGGACCTGCCTCGATATGGGCGGTGAGCACATCGGCACCAGCATCGGCGTAGGCGTCGATATAGGCATCCACCGGAGAGATCATCAGATGCACATCCATCACGGTTTTTACATGCGGGCGGAAGGCTTTGACCGCCATGGGGCCAAAGGTGAGGTTGGGCACAAAATGGCCATCCATCACATCCACATGCACCCAGTCAGCGCCCTGGGCCTCGATGGCCTGAATTTCCTGGCCAAAATTGGCAAAGTCAGCAGAGAGGATGGAGGGGGCAATCTTGATCTTGCGGTCAAAGGACATCGGGCGGTTTCCTTTTGGAAAGACAATAGAGGAGTGTTCAGCCGCCATATAACTGCTTGCTGGCGCTCTGCACAGGGGCTGTTTGCCGAGTCAAATCAATGACATTTACAAAAGCTTCATTCCTTTGACACAAATCGTTTGAGTGCCAGCCTTAGTCAATGCCCGAAACGAGAGGGACCGACTGTGCTGCGCATCGATAAATTGACGAAACGTTTTGGTGACAAGATTGCGGTGGATGCCGCGACATTGGACATCGACAAACCTTGCATGATCGGAGTGATCGGGCGGTCAGGTGCCGGCAAGTCGACCCTGTTGCGGATGATCAACCGCCTGTCTGATGCCAGCGAAGGCCGCATCCTGTTTGAAGACCGCGAGATTACCGGCCTGCGGGGGAATGCGAAGCGCGCCTGGCAGTCGGATTGCGCGATGATCTTTCAGCAGTTCAATCTGGTGCCTCGTATGGATGTGGTCTCCAACGTGCTGCATGGCACGCTCAATCGCCGCTCCACCTTTGCCACCATGTTCAATCTGTTCCCGATGGATGACATCCACCGGGCGATCGACATTCTGGACCGTCTCGGCATTGCCGAACATGCCGCCAAACGGGCCGAAGCCCTGTCTGGGGGGCAACAACAGCGGGTCGCCATTGCTCGTGCGCTGATGCAAGACCCGAAGATCATTCTGGCGGATGAGCCGATTGCCTCGCTGGATCCGATGAACGCACAGACCGTGATGGAGGCGCTGCGCCGCATCCATGAAGAAGACGGACGCACGGTGATTGCCAACCTGCACACGCTGGATACGGCACGGCGCTACTGCGACCGGGTCATCGGTATGCGCGATGGGCGCATCGTCTTTGACGGGCTGCCGGAACAGCTGACCACAGGTGTCGCCCGTGAGATCTATGGCGCTGATGCCAGTTTCTCGGAAGCGGCGACCTCGACCGAGATCGACACCCTGGATGCCACCATCCGGGCTGAGATGGCGCAAGCCTGAACAACCGAACCATCCAATTTCATCACCCGTACCCGATGGGGGGGCGGGAAAACTTAACCGGAGAAAAAAGATGAAAAAACTGCTGCTGGCCGCTCTGGCCTCGACTGCCCTGACCACACCCGTCATGGCCGAAGAAATCACTCAGTTCCGCATTGGTCTCCTGGGCGGCGAGAACGCTCAGGACCGTTTGAACAACAACGAATGCCTGCGCGCCAAAACCGAAGAGCTGCTGGGTGTTGAAACCAAGCTGTTTGCCCCTGCCGACTATAACGGTGTTATCCAGGGTCTGCTGGGCGGCACCCTCGACATGGCGTGGCTGGGTGCCTCCGGTTATGCAAAAACTTACCTGTCCGACCCAGAAGCGGTTGAGCCAATCCTGGTTAAAGTCAACGAGGACGGCGGCTACGGCTACTACTCGGTAGGCTTTGCGCGCGCCGACAGCGGCATTACCTCGCTGGAAGACATGCAGGGCAAAGTTTTTGGCTTTGGCGACCCTAACTCGACCTCCGGCTTCCTGATCCCGTCGATCGAGATCCCTGAAATCACCGGTGCCACCATGACTTCGGGCGATTACTTTGGCGAAGTCAAATTCTCCGGCGGTCACGAGCAGACCATCGTTGGCGTCAACAATGGCGATTTTGACGGCGGTGTGACCTGGGCTGACGGTCTGGGCAACTGGGAAGACGGCTACAATTCTGGCGCCCTGCGTCGCGCTGTGGATGCCGGCCTGGTTGACATGAACGACCTGGTGCAGATCTGGCAGTCCAAGCCAATCCCAGAAGGTCCAATCGTTCTGCGCAAAGACCTGCCAGAAGACGTCAAAGTCAAATTCACCGCCCTGATGGCTTCGCTGCCCTCAATGGATCCTGAGTGCGCCTATGGTGTGCTCTCCGGTGAGGCCAAAGGCGTTATGCCAATCGGTCACGACGCCTACCAGGCAATCATCGAAGCCCGCAAGCTGAAGTCCAACTAAGACTTCCACGTGGTTCTTTCTTCGGGGTCCGGGCAGCAATGTCCGGACCCCGTTTCCCAGTGATCGACCGGCCCGGAGCGGCCCTGGATCACAGTTTCCCAAATCAGGACGGCAACGATGGCAGATCTGACCGCAGCGCCCCTAACGACGGCCGATATTCGCGCCCAATATGGCGAGATGACCCGGCGCAAGCGTCTTTATGGCGGCATAATTTTGGTGGTGTTTGTCGCCTTGATGATGGCAGGGTTCCGTACCGCTGACGGCCGCAATGCTGGCTCGTTTTATGACGGTATCACCCATGTTTTTGACTACCCGAACGAAGTTCTGGCGGAAGCCAGCGAGAAAGTTACAGAGCTTCCCGGTCATCTGGTCAACTTTTTTCCAGCCCTGATCGAGACGCTGAATATCGCCGCTGCCTCTACCCTTGTGGGGCTGGTCTTTGGCACCCTGTTGTCGCTGTTGTCGACCCGTGGCATGGCGCCCTGGCCGCGCCTTATCCCGCTGTTTCGCCGGATCATGGATATCTGTCGCGCCATTCCTGAAATTGTCATCGCCCTGGTCCTGATCTTCCTGCTTGGTGGCGGCCCGGTGCCTGCGATGATTGCCATTGCAATCCACACCGCTGGCGCCCTGGGCAAGCTGTTCTCCGAAGTGAATGAAAACGCCTCGCTGAAACCTGTCGAGGGGCTTGAATCCGTTGGCAGCAGCTGGGGGCAGCGCATGTGGCTGGGCGTCATCCCGCAGGTGGGGCCAAACTATGTGAGCTACGCCCTGTTGCGGTTTGAAATCAACATTCGCGCCTCGGCCATTCTGGGTTTCGTTGGCGCTGGCGGCATTGGCTACGAGCTGAAAAACGCCATGTCCTGGGGCCAGGGCCGCTACGATGAGGCCGCCGCCATTTTCTTGTTGTTGTTTATCACCATCGTCGTGGTCGATCAGATCTCGAGCGGCATGCGTGACCGTTTGATCCATGGAGCCAAGGCATGACCATTCTAGAGGCCGACCTGACCCCCGCGACTTTGAAACAGGACATGGACCGCCTGTTTTTCAAAAAGAAACTGCTGAATTTTGCCGTGCCCGCCCTGATCCTGGTCTATATGGGTTATGTCTTTGTGGCCTTTGACATGGCAGGCCTGTGGCAGCGGGTCAGCTGGCAGAACGCCCAGACCCTGGTGAGTGACACCTATAGTTACAAAACCCATGTGACGCGGGACAACCGCGATGGCTCGGTCTCGGTGGCCATTGAGGGCGAGCGCAAAGGCGCCTATCCTGAAGGTGACAGCCCAGCCTGGGTTTCGCTGGGTGAGACCGCAGGGGCTGAGACTGCGATTGACCTGGAAAACGGTCATCTGGTGCGCTTTGGTGCTGAAAGCATTGAATATGACATTCCGGGCTATGGTCTGGTCCGCGCGACCCCGACCCGCGCCAAAGGTGTCCAGGCAGAATTGCCCGCTGGCGATGTGCCAGACTGGATCAGTGTGTCCAAGAACCGTCTGGCGATCAAAACCGATGCCGGTCGCCTTACTGTCACCCGCAACCGCGCTGAGGTCTTTCGGTATTTCAACGGCTGGGAGCTGTTCTTTTTCACTCTCGACAGCCCCTATCATGGGCTGAGCATCGGCGAGGTGCTGACCCGCGCGGCAACAGGCGAAGCCGGGGCAATCCTGAATGATTTCTGGAACAACAAGATGTGGCGCCACAGGGATGTTGCCTGGGCCATCGCCGAGACACTGCTGATGGCCTTCCTCGGCACCATTGGTGCGGGTATCATTGCCCTGCCGTTGGCCTTTGTTGCCGCACGCAACTTCTCGCCCTTTGGCCCGCTCAGGTTTGTTGCGCGCCGGTTCTTTGACTTTTTGCGCGGCGTTGACTCGCTGATCTGGACCGTGGTCCTGGCGCGCGCCTTTGGCCCCGGTCCTTTGACGGGTGCCCTGGCCATTCTGGTGACGGATACCGGCACCTTCGGCAAGATTTTCTCGGAAGCCCTGGAAAATGTCGATGAAAAACAGATCGAAGGCATTGCCTCAACCGGGGCAAAACCGGCGCAGCGCTATCGCTTTGGAGTGATCCCGCAGATCACTCCGGTGCTGCTGAGCCAGCTGTTGTATTTCCTGGAATCCAACACCCGCTCTGCCACCATCATTGGGGCTATTACCGGGGGCGGTATCGGCTTGCTGCTGACCCAGGCGATCATCACCCAAAAGGACTGGGAAGAGGTGGCCTATTACATCGTGTTGATCATCTTGATGGTGATGATGATGGATTGGCTGTCGGGCTGGCTACGCCGTCGTCTGATCAAGGGTGAGGGGGGCAAGACCAAGCGCAAGGCACGCGCTGACGGCAAGGCCTTCCTGCTGCCCTGAAGCGAAAGACCCCGTCTAGACCTAACACCCCTTGCCATTCCATCGGAGCGGCAAGGGCCAATATTGGAAAGTGCCCCGATGCCGAAACTCTCCTCAGAGACCCCGTTTATTCACCCCGAGTGCCAGATCAGCGACAGTCGTTTTGGTGCCTATGTTGAGATTGGCGCAGGCAGTCGCGTGGCCAATAGTGATATTGGCGACTATTCCTATTGTGACCGTAACTGCGATATCGCCAATGCGCAGGTGGGGAAATTCTCCAATATTGCCAGCGCCACCCGGATCGGGGCCACGGATCATCCGATGGAAAAGGCCTCGCTGCACCATTTCCATTATCGGTCTGCATCGTATTGGGATGATGTCACCGATGATGCGGATTGGTTCGCGCACCGCGCCAGTCGGCGGGCGCAGATTGGCCATGATACCTGGATTGGCCATGGTGCTTTGATCAAGCCAGAGGTGACCATTGGTCATGGGGCTGTTGTTGCTTCCGGCTCGGTGGTGACCAAGGATGTGGCACCGTATACGATTGTTGGTGGCAACACGGCGCGGCTGATCCGGCGTCGCTATCCAGCGCTGGTGGCTGAGCAGATGATGGAGCTGGCCTGGTGGGACTGGGACCACGCCCGCCTGCGCACCTGCCTGCCAGATTTCCGTAAGCTCACCGCAGAGGCTTTTCTGGAAAAATATGCCTGAGGGCTGCGCCGGTTTTTTTGGCAAACCCGTGTCGCGCAGATATCTCCTGCTAAACGGAGCAAGGGGAGCTCCCGCCCCCGCAGGGGCAGCTGGCTTTGCCTGCTGCCCCTTGGCGGCCTTGGGCCCGGCGCCGCTGCGCGGCGCAAAAAAAGATCTGCTGAGAGGTCCTTAAGGGGCAGGTTTGCCCCGCAAGGACCCTATCTATTTTATTGGATCAGAGACACCTCAAGGGTAAACCCTGCCTATCGGCAGGGCCGCGTTGCGGCCCTTGACCTGTCTCTTCTGAAAAAAAGAGTTCGGCGGCGCGTCAGCGGCGCTGGGCCCAACGGGAGAAGATCCTGCAAGGATCTATCGACGGGCGGGAGAGCTGCCTTGCCGGGGAGGTCAGTCTTCCGGGGTGACATGAATGGCGAACTGTTCGAGCCCTGCTGATTGCGGCTCGATGCTGCGGAAGCTCTCTCTCACCCCGGCGTCGCTGAGCTCGCGTGCGACGGTGAGCAGCGTGTTGGGCGGGTTTTCAGCGCAGAGATCGCGCATTTGTGTCAGCTCTTCGGTGGCCACAGGGCGGGCGCTGGCAAGATCCGGGGCGCCATAGAAGTCTACAAAATGCTGAGCCAGAACATCAGTCAGCTCCTCCAGCTCAGCCTCCTCAATCTGGGTGACGGCGACAAAGGTCACCCGGCCAGAGGTTTCCAGCCCAAGCCAGCCATTGGCAAAGGCCTGGCGTTGTTTGCCGGTCAGGTCGTCCTCTACCCAGTTGGAGAATTCAAAGCCGCCGGAAATACACCATTCCCCAGTGCGGGCCGGATTGGCAAAGACATTCTGATCGCTCTCGTCAAAATGGATGGCGCGGGCGAGATACATCATCAAGTCTCCAGTTGTGTGGTCAGAGGAATAAGCCGGGTTGTGTCGGCATCGCGCAGCAGCATGCCAAAGTCTTCATCGACGCCGAGGAAGGTACCGGAGACGCCATTCAACTGCGTCTCTTCGCCAACCCCATGGGCCAGCCCGCGCCATTCGGCATGCAGGGGCGCTAGCCCGTCTTGCTCCCAGCGGTTGATCCAGTGCAGGGCATGGCGCGCCCAGCTTTCAACCAGAGCCGGGGCCTGCACATCAGCGCAGCCCTCGGCATAGAGCGCGGTTTGGTCGGGGGTTTCTCCGGTGTCATCGCGACCCGGCCACAGGGGCATTTCCAGCCCCACCACCAGCCAGTCTGGTATGGTGTCCGGGTCATCGCTGCTGGCCGCGATGCGCAGTCTGCCACAACGCCCGCCATTGATGCGCAGACCTCCGCCCCATTCCAGGTGCACCGCGACTTCGGGCGGGGCCAGTGCTCCCAGAGCGTTCTGCAAGCCGATCCCACATGTGGGCAACATGGCCATGGCCTTGTGCAGGGGTACCTCTGGGGCAAAAACCAAGGCGGCCCGCAGCAGGTCCACGCCCAGATTATAGGTCACCAATCCCGCGTCACAGCCCAGGATCGCCCGCTGGCAGGCGGTTTCAAATGGGTCTTCCTGTCCGGTCAGCGCGTGGCCAGACATCAAGGGCGGGAAGGAGAGCTGGCTCATGCGGCGCCGCGCTCCACCAGGGCCGCTGCAACGTCGATAAAGGCTTTTGCCTGGGCGCTGTCGGGTTTGGCGGCCACGATGGGCGCGCCGCTATCTGCCGCCAGGCGTACATCCAGATGCAGCGGGATTTCTGCCAGCAGCGGCACGTTCAGCTTGGCCGCTTCAGCTGCCACACCACCGTGACCAAAGACATGTTCCTCGTGGCCGCAGTTGGAGCAGATATGGGTCGACATGTTTTCAATCATGCCCAGGATCGGCACGTTCAGCTTGTTGAACATATCAATGCCTTTGCGGGCATCAATCAGCGCCACGTCCTGCGGGGTGGAGACGATCACAGCGCCATCCACCTGGGCCTTTTGCGCCAGGGTCATCTGCACATCGCCGGTGCCCGGCGGCAGATCAACAATCAGCACATCCAAAGCGCCCCATTGTACCTGCATCATCATCTGCTGCAGCGCCCCCATCAGCATCGGCCCGCGCCAGACCACCGCCTGATCGTCATTGGTCATCAGGCCAATGGACATCATGGTGACGCCGTGATTGCGCAGCGGCAGGATGGTTTTGCCGTCGGGGCTGGCGGGGCGGCCAGAGACGCCCAGCATCCGGGGTTGCGAGGGGCCATAGACATCAGCGTCCAGCAAGCCAACACGGCGTCCCTGAGCGGCCAGCGCGCAGGCGAGATTGGCAGAGACGGTGGATTTTCCCACGCCGCCCTTGCCCGATGCCACCGCGAGAATGCGATCTACGCCGGGGATCTTTTGTGGCCCCTGCGGCGTGGCTGGTTTTGACGGCTTCAAATCCGGGGGCGGCGCCTTGGCAGCATGGCCGGTCAGCATCACCGAGACCTTCTCAACGCCATCAAGGTCTTTGACAACGGCCTCAGCCTGATCCCGGACCGGGCCATAAAGCTCTGATTTGGCAGGGTCGATTTCCAACACAAACAACACGGTTCCTGCCTCAACAGACAGGCCGCGTGTGATGCCTGCGGCGACAATGTCCTGGCCGCTGACTGGGTCGGAAATGTTCTTTAGCGCCGCGAGGACGGATTCTCGGGTAATGGACACGCGGGACTTGCTCCTTTGATGGTGGCCCGGCAGGGGGCTCTGGCTGTCTGGCTATGGGAGGCCAAGCTGGCTTTGCCTGCTCGGGTCTCTTTCATTTTGTTTTATCTATCTGACTTGCAGCTTTGTTGCATCTGCCAACTGCGCTGGGGAGTGAAATTGCTGTAGCCTCTCCTGGTTCCAACGGGCGGACCTGTGATCTCATGTGGGATCTCAATGGTCGCGGCGTTTGCTGAGGTAGTCCTCTGTCGTGCGCACCTTGGGGCGGTCTGCTCCGGCAAATGGGCTGTCTTTTTGGTGGAACTGGGCCTGTACCCGGCAGTCGTCGCACATCTGAATCATCCGGGCCATTTCGGGGCGGGCGAACATTGCGTGTTTCCCGGCCAGTTTCTCGGTGATCTTTTCGATGGTGGATTTCACCCCAAACAGGCTGCCACACTCGACGCAGGCAAAGGGCTCCTCTTCGTGCAGCACCACCTGCGACAGCGCAGTAGGGTCAAGGTTGAGACGTGGCTCAAAAGAGATCGCATCCTCGGGGCAGGCGCTGGCACAGATTCCACATTGCAGACAGGCCTCTTCCTGAAATCTGAGCTGTGGCAGGTCGGGATTGTCCCCCAGGGCCCCCGAAGGACACAGAGAGACACAAGACAGGCACAGGGTGCAGCTGTCCTGATCAACCAGTACGGCGCCATAGGGGGCCTGTGCGGGCAGGGGCAGCTGCTGCGCCTCTGGCTGCAGCGCCATGGCGGCCTGACGGGTGATCTGGCGGCGTGACCCCATTGGCCGGATCGGCGTCGCCAGCGGTTGGGAGACCTGCGCATCATACAGCGCATCGCTCAGCAGGTCGGGGTCTGCAATATCCAGCAGCCGCGCCTTGCCCGCGCCGCTAATTGCCAGCGCCAGGTCCAGCTCGGTTTGCTGTACCTCATGGTCAATGCCGGGGCTCAGCAGCAGTGAGACATCAGCAAAACCGGCGGCCAGCGCCGCAAGGATTTCTGCATGGCCAAAGGCATTGAGCGCGGTCACCTCCAGCGGCACCACATCCGCAGGCAAGCCACGGCCAAAGCGTGCCGCGAGGCTGATCATCTCGCTGCCATGGGGGGCCACCACCAGCAAACGGGGGCTTTGACCTCCGGCATCGAGGTAGGCCTTGGCCAGGGTCTGGATGCGGCGGAATTGGTCATCGGTGGTCGGCGCATCGTAGGTGATCGCCCCAGAGGGGCAAAGCGCGGCGCAGGCGCCGCAGCCGGCGCAGATCATCGGGTCAATGCTGACCTGATCCCCGGCAGAGCTGATCGCCGAGGTGGGGCAATGGTCCAGGCATTTGCTACAGCCGGACTGAGCAGCGCGGGAATGGGCGCACAGCAGCGCCTCATGGCGCAGGTACAGCGGTTTTTCAAAGGTTCCCACCATCTGCGAGGCTGCCAGAATGACATCGGCAACCGCCTGCGGGTTCTTGGGATCGGCGCGCAGATAGCCTTCGCGTTTGTCCGGGGCCGGAAACAGGGGGGTGTCGCCGCGCAGATCCAGGATGAGATCGCAGTCCGACAGGGCGCCATCACGTGCGGCCGTCCAGCTCCACTGGCGTCCCGCCACATCCAGCTGTTGTAGCGCATCAATGCTGACTTGGAACTGCCCCAAAGCGCCCTGTGCGCGCCGTAACTTGCCTCGGATCACATCAAATTCGCGCCCTGGGGCAAGGTTCATCGGCTCCAGGGTGGGGGCATTTTTATCTGTATCCAACAGCACAGTGACCCCCAGCACGTCTTGCAGACGTTCAGCGGCGGCCAGGGCCAGCTCAGGCGCCCCCAGGATCAGGCAAAGCCCCTCGCTGGTCACATCCACGGATTTTCCGGGGGAGACATCCAAGCAGGCCTCGGCGATGAGGGCGGACATTTTGGGTAGTAAATCACCGGTATCAGCGGTCCAGCCTGCCCTGTCCCGCAGGTCAAGCAAAGGCGGCTCTGGCTGGTCCAATTCCGCCGCCAGATCGGCGAAGAATCTTTTTTCCTGGGTGCAGCAAATCACCGGATCGCCGCCTGAAATTGCCGCCGCAGTGGTCTCGACCTGGGTGGTGCACAGGGCAGTATGAACGCGGCTGCACCCCAGGCCCGTTGCCTTGGAGAGGGCATCTGCGTTGAGGGTCTGTGTCCCTGAACAATCACATAAAATCAATTGCTTGGTCATTCTTTGCCTCGCGAATTTTCCGGTAAAATCCTGTTGGATCGACGGCTTGCTGGGAGGTCAGACTAGCTCTGTTTCTTTGTCGAGGTAAACCGGGTTTCAGTTGCAACAGCCGCCCCGCAGGCAGGTTTGGAGAACGGGTGATTCGCCATTTACCGACACAGGAGGTTCCTGATCTTTTTTGTCGAAATAGACATTTCGACCGCAGGGAGGTGGTGGTCAATGCGCAGCACCCCAATTTGTCCCGCTGCGGAGGTTTTCTCTAGCTGCCTGCTTTTTGGGCTTTCGTGACGCGGCGTTGTCGGCGCAATCTTGCTGCAACCAGTGACGGTCCGGCGTTTTGCGATTGGACTGCAGCCGTGACAGTGGGAAATGACAAAGGGTGTCGTGACAGGGTGAGTCAAACCACACAGAAAACTGACGTGATGCCGGTGGGCGTGGTTTTGCGCCGCTCTCCGGGCGTTACCCGCTGGGCCAAATGGAATTGGACGGTCTCGGGGCTCTTGCCTGCCGCGTCGGCGGCGGATTGGCAGCTGTTGCGCAGCGAGGGCGGTGTCAGAGAATACCATGCCGCGACCCTGCCACTGGAACTGCACCGCGCCGAAGCAGAGGCCTACATGCAGGCGCTGACCACCAATCCCCCGAGTGTCTATGTGATCCTGCGCGAGGCCAGCGAGGGGGAATTCCCGCTGGAGGTCACCCTGATCACCGCCTCACCGTTTGAGGCGCAGGACTATGCCGACAGTGGCGAAGAACTGGTGGAGAAGGTGGCGATGCCCTCGGGGCTGGTGGCCTGGCTGCGTGAATTCACCCTGGCGCATTTCCAGGAAGAAGAGTTCAAGAAACGGCGCCGGGACAACAAGGATATCGGCGGTAGCGAAGATGGCATTGGCGATCCGCGCATTGCCCAGCTTACGGATGTGTACCGCTCGCCTTCCTTGGCCAAAAAGGGGCGCATGCAATGAGCAGGGGTGATTTCTGGTCCCGCCGACAGGCCGCCGTGGCCGCCGAGGCAGAGGCAGAACAGCGGGCGGAGGTCGCGGCAGAGGCTGCGGCACGGGAGGCGGAACTCGCTGAGCAAAGCGACGACGAAATCCTTTCCGCGCTGGATCTGCCTGCTCCCGAGAGCCTTAAGGACGGGGATGATTTCAAGATCTTTCTGACCGATCAGGTTCCCGCGCGCATCAAGACCCGCGCCCTGCGGCATCTGTGGCGCGCTAATCCAGTGCTTGCCTGCGTCGATGGGCTGGTGGATTATGGCGAGGACTTTACCGATGCGGCCTGTGTCATTGAGGGGCTGCAAACCGCCTATCAGGTGGGCAAAGGCATGACCAAACATGTCGAAGCGCTGGCCCAGGAGGCTGCGGCACAGGATGCCGCAACAGAGCAAGCTGAGGCCGAGCGGATCGCTGCCGAGGCCGAGTCGGACGACCCGCAGGCGTCTTCGGCGGCCGAGGTCGCAGCCACCGGGGAGGCGCCATCAGTTGCTGCCGCCGCGTCGCAACAGGTCGGCCAGCGTGCAAATGAACTGGCAGCAGCCCAGGCCGATCTGGACGAAGAGGCTGCTCTCCCCGGTGACGCCTTGATCCCAGCGCCCCCCCGGCGCATGCGTTTCTCATTTGCAGAAACAGAGGCGCAGACATGAGCAGCAGCGAGACCACCCGCAAGGAGCCAAAAATAATGACAGACCTAGAGACCATGCCAGCGGCACCTGCGCCATCTGCTCCCATCCGGGCAGAGGACCAAATGCGCGCAGATCTCTACAACTATCTTGGCGTTATGCTGGCTGGCCCCCCGGATGAAATGCTGCTGGGGCAGACATCCGGGTTGGTGGGCGATGACAGTCCCCTGGGCGAGGCCATCAATGCCCTGGCCAAACTGGCGCGCCATAGCAAGCCTGCCTCGGCGGAGCGGGAGTTCAACAAGCTGTTCATCGGTTTGGGGCGGGGCGAGCTGCTGCCCTATGCCAGCTACTACCTGACGGGCTTTCTAAACGAAAAGCCACTGGCACAGCTGCGCCAGGACATGGCGGCAGGCGGGCTGACCCGTGCCCCCAACGCCTATGAGCCTGAGGACAACATCGCCTCTTTGATGGAGATGATGGGCGCGATGATTGCTGGGCGTTTTGGCACGGCCTCGGATCTGGTCCAGCAAAAACAGTTTTTTGGCAAACACATCGGCCCCTGGGCCGGACATTTCTTTTCGGATCTCGAAGGTGCCAAATCTTCGGTTCTCTATGCCGCGCTCGGCGCTGTCGGGCGGCAGTTCATGGAGATCGAAGCTGAAGCCTTTCGGATGAGCGCGGAGTAATCCGCAAAAGGGCGCTGGGCTTTGGCCCTGCGCTGTAACCCGTGAAACAAAACCTGGCATTTTGCGCCAGGAGGAGGAGTTCACATGAGCAAGAAAGATGAGGGGGCCAGCAGCCGCCGCGACTTTCTGAAAATGGCGGCGACAACTGCGCCGCTGGCTGCAGTGGCGGTTGCCACCAGCGGGTCAGAGGCCGCAGCCGCAGCACCTGATCTGGCATCCGACAAGATGCAGGATACGGCGCATACCCGCGCCTATTACGAAAGCACCCGGTTCTAACCAGCACCGGTCGCACACAAGACTATTCATTGACCACACGGCAACTGGTTGCGAGACGCCCGACCGCCACGTGGTTTCCTTGAACCAAGCGCGCTCTTTCCAATGTGAAGGGGTTAGCAAGGGAGGTTTATATGCTTAGGAAAAAGACCAACGGGGTTGCGAGACGCCCCCAGCGGAGCTCGATCCTCAATAAGGTCGCGGAAACATCCGTTGACCGCCGCTCGTTTTTACGCGGCTCTGGCCTGGCCATTGGCGGATTGGCAGCGATTAGCGCCACCGGCGGCACGGTCACGCAGGCCACGGCGGCCACGGCAGCCCAAGGCGCTGTCGACACGATTAAATCCATCTGCACCCATTGTTCCGTTGGCTGCACGGTTGTTGCCGAAGTACAAAGCGGTGTCTGGGTCGGGCAGGAACCCGGTTGGGACAGCCCCTTCAACCTTGGGGCACATTGCGCCAAAGGCGCCTCGGTGCGCGAACACGCCCATGGCGAGCGCCGTCTGAAGTACCCAATGAAAAAAGAGGGCGGTGAATGGAAGCGCATCTCTTGGGATCAGGCCATCGACGAGATCGGCGGCGGCATGATGGACATCCGCGAAGAAAGCGGCCCCGACAGCGTTTATTGGCTGGGCTCTGCCAAGCACAACAACGAACAGGCCTATCTGTTCCGCAAATTTGCCGCATACTGGGGCACCAATAACGTCGACCACCAGGCGCGGATCTGTCACTCGACAACTGTGGCAGGTGTGGCAAATACATGGGGCTACGGCGCCATGACCAACTCCTACAACGACATCCATAACTCCAAATCGATCTTCATCATCGGTGGCAACCCGGCCGAGGCACACCCCGTGTCGCTGTTGCACCTCTTGAAGGCCAAGGAGCAGAACAACGCGCCGGTTATCGTGTGTGATCCACGCTTTACCCGCACCGCGGCCCATGCGGATGAATATGTCCGTTTCCGTCCCGGCACCGATGTGGCGCTGGTCTGGGGTATTCTGTGGCATATCTTTGAGAACGGTTGGGAGGACAAAGAGTTCATCCGCACCCGTGTCTGGGGTATGGAACAGATCCGCGATGAGGTGAAACACTGGACCCCTGAAGAGGTCGAGCGCGTCACTGGCGCGCCGGGTGAGCAGTTGCAGCGCGTTGCGCGCACCCTGGCCAACAACCGTCCAGGTACGGTGATCTGGTGTATGGGTGGTACGCAGCACACCACCGGCAACAACAACACCCGCGCCTATTGCATCCTGCAGCTGGCGCTGGGCAACATGGGCGCCTCTGGCGGCGGCACCAATATCTTCCGTGGCCACGACAACGTGCAGGGCGCCACCGATCTGGGCGTGCTTTCGCATACTTTGCCGGGTTACTACGGGTTGTCCAAAGGGGCCTGGGCCCACTGGGCACGGGTCTGGGAAGAAGACCCCGAGTGGCTTGCCAATCAGTTCGACATGCTGAAAGGCGCCGACGGCAAGGACAAGAGCCTGCAGAACCTCAAAGGCATTCCTGTCAGCCGCTGGATTGATGGCATCCTTGAAGATAAGGACAACATCGATCAGCCCAACAACGTGCGGGCGATGGTTCTGTGGGGGCACGCGCCCAATTCGCAGACCCGGATGACGGAAATGAAAACGGCGATGGAAAAGCTGGATATGATGGTCGTGATCGACCCCTATCCAACGGTTTCAGCTGTTTTGCAGGATCGTACCGATGGCGTCTATTTGCTGCCGGCCTGTACCCAGTTTGAAACCCGTGGCTCTGTCACCGCGTCAAACCGCTCGTTCCAGTGGCGTGACCGCGTGGTCGAACCGCTGTTTGAAAGCCTGCCGGATGAGGTCATCATGGCCAAGTTCGCCAACAAGTTCGGCTGGGCGGACCGTCTGTTCCGCAATATCGAAATGGAAGACCCCGAGACACCTGTGGTGGAAAGCATCACCCGGGAGTTCAACAAGGGTCTCTGGACCATTGGCTATACCGGTCAAAGCCCGGAGCGGCTGAAACTGCATATGGCCAACCAGCACACCTTTGACCGCACCACGTTGCGGGCTGTGGGTGGCCCTGCGGATGGCGATTTCTATGGTCTGCCTTGGCCTTGCTGGGGCACCCCCGAGATGAACCACCCCGGCACGCCAAATCTCTATGATATGTCGCGGCCGGTCTCTGAGGGTGGTCTTACCTTCCGTGCCCGTTTTGGCGTTGAACGTGATGGCGACAACCTGCTGGCCGAAGGCGTCTACAGCAAGAATTCGGAAATCCAGGACGGATACCCTGAATTCACCATGCAGATGCTGATGGATCTGGGCTGGGATGGCGACCTGACGGACGCAGAGCGCGCCTCGATCGAGGCCGTGGCAGGTCCCAAGACCAACTGGAAAACCGACCTGTCCGGCGGGATCCAGCGGGTGGCGATCAAGCACGAATGTGCGCCCTTTGGCAATGCCAAGGCCCGCGCCGTGGTCTGGACCTTCCCGGATCCGGTGCCAATTCACCGCGAGCCGCTGTATACCAACCGTCGTGATCTGGTTGCAGACTACCCGACATATGAGGACCGTCAGTCTTATCGTCTGCCGACCCTGTATGCGTCGATCCAGAAAAACGATGTCTCCAAGGACTATCCGATCATCCTCACCTCCGGGCGACTGGTGGAATATGAGGGCGGTGGTGAAGAGACGCGCTCGAACCCTTGGCTGGCGGAATTGCAGCAGGACATGTTTGTCGAAATCAACACACGCGACGCCAATAATCTGGGCGTACGTGACGGCGAACAGTGCTGGGTCGAAGGCCCAGAGGGCGGCAAGGTCAAGGTCATGGCCATGGTCACCGAACGGGTGGGGGCGGGCGTTGCCTTTATGCCCTTCCACTTTGGCGGCCATTTCCAGGGCAAGGATCTGCGGGACAAATACCCCGAAGGATCAGACCCCTACGTCCTGGGTGAAAGTGCCAACGTGGCCTTCACCTATGGCTATGACAGCGTCACGCAAATGCAAGAGAGCAAATGCACTCTTTGCAAAATCACTGCAGCATAAGGAGAGAGAAACATGGCAAGAGCAAAGTTCCTCTGCGACGCCGAACGCTGCATTGAATGTAATGCCTGCGTAACCGCCTGTAAAAACGAGCACGAAGTCCCCTGGGGGATCAACCGTCGCCGCGTTGTCACCATCAATGATGGCAAACCCGGTGAACGTTCGATCTCGGTGGCCTGTATGCATTGTTCCGATGCGCCCTGCATGGCCGTTTGCCCGGTGGACTGCTTCTACCAGACCGATGACGGTGTGGTGCTGCACTCCAAAGATCTCTGTATTGGCTGCGGCTATTGCTTCTATGCGTGTCCCTTTGGCGCGCCGCAATATCCACAGGCCGGCAGCTTTGGCAGCCGTGGCAAGATGGACAAATGCACCTTCTGCGCCGGTGGCCCCGAGGAGAACAATTCCAATGCGGAGTTCTCCAAATATGGCCGCAACCGGATCGCCGAAGGCAAGCTGCCCATCTGCGCCGAGATGTGTTCCACCAAGGCTCTGCTGGCTGGTGACGGCGATACTGTTTCGGCGATCTACCGGGAACGTATCGTGGCACGTGGCTTTGGCTCCGGTGCTTGGGGCTGGGGCACAGCCTATGAACAAAAGGGCGGTTAACCGCCTTTGACGTTCGCGTGATACGGGGGCGGCCTGCGTGATGTGGGCCGTCCGCGATCTCTTGTATTCAAATTTGTGACCTGCAAAGGAGTGTGGCCCATGCTGCGCCTGGCATCTCTATTTTTCGTGCAGCTTACGCTGTGTTTCTTCCTGATCTCCGACGTAGCGGTGGCGCAGGCGGTCACGACAGACGCAACGGGGGCAGTGGACCGCAGTGCAACCGGTGGCGCGCAGACCCTAGATGATATTCTGGCGCGGCAACGGGGGCAGGCGCTGGATGACAGTTTTCGCAAAGACAACACCGGGGACCCGGAATCCGCAGCGGCGATAAGCGCCCAGCTGGGCACCCTGGGCGGGGTTTCCGACCCTGAACTGTGGCGGCAGCTGCGCTACGGCACTGCCGATGTGAAGGTCTCCAGCGGCGGCGAGGTTGCCAAGGTGCTGGTGCAGGACGGCGGCATGCGCTGGCTCGCGTTCCGTGAAGGTCCCTTGCGCCAGTATGGCGGCTGGCTGTTGCTGGGCACGATTGGTGTGCTTTTGGTGTTCTTTGTCTTGCGCGGCAGAATTCGCATTGATGGCGAAAAAACCGGGCGCACCGTGACGCGGTTCAAAGCCATCGAACGCATTGGTCACTGGCTGTTGGCAGGGTCATTCATCGTGCTGGGGGTGACCGGGCTATTGTCCCTGTTTGGTCGGCTGGTCATTGCGCCCTATTTGGGCAAAGCGCCCAATGCGGCGCTGTTGGACCTGAGCAAATGGCTGCATAACACGGTGGCCTGGGGGTTTATTCTCGGGTTGGTGATGATCTTTGTGATGTGGGCGGTGCACAATATTCCCAATCGTACGGACCTGGTCTGGCTGCGTCAGTTCGGCGGCATCATCGGTTCAGCCCACCCACCTGCCAAGAAATTCAACGCCGGACAAAAGATGATCTTTTGGTCCGTGGTGCTGTTTGGCACCTCAATCTCGCTGTCGGGAGTGTCTTTGCTGTTCCCCTATGAATTGCCGCTCTTTGCCAAGACATTTGGCCTGCTGAATGCCTCGGGCCTGTCCGAGCTGTTGGGATTG
Source organism: Pseudophaeobacter sp. TrK17 (assembly GCF_042192375.1). Taxonomy (NCBI): domain Bacteria; kingdom Pseudomonadati; phylum Pseudomonadota; class Alphaproteobacteria; order Rhodobacterales; family Roseobacteraceae; genus Pseudophaeobacter; species Pseudophaeobacter sp. TrK17. The sequence continues at coordinate 3,266,437 of NZ_CP071700.1, read as the reverse complement.
GGCCTGTTCCCGGTAGAGCTGGCGCCACAGGAAGAAATGCAGCTGGCGCAGGCCTGGCATGCCATTCTGGGCTTTGTGCTGATGGCAATTATCATTGCCCATATCTACATCGGCTCGGTTGGCATGGAAGGCGCTTATGATGCCATGGGGTCGGGCGAGGTAGACGAGGCCTGGGCCAAACAGCACCACTCGATCTGGCTGGAAGAGGTGCAGCGCGAGCAAGCGCAGGCCCCTAAAGACAGCTCTGCCACGCCCGCCGAATAGGTGGGCTGCAAAGTCAGAGGTTTGATTTTTGCGGGTAAAGGCGTCAGGCTCAGGTGGGGGAGACCGGGATGAGAGACGGGATAGGAACGGCAATGCGTCCGGCTGACAGCACGAGCGATGAATATGGTGAGAACCTCGCCGGGGCCTCGATCCTGGTGATTGATGATGAGCCAGGCATGCGCAACTTCCTCACCAAAATCCTGGCGCCGCGTTGCAAACGGGTGGAGCAGGCGGCTTCGGCGGCTGCGGCCTCGGCCATATTGGATCAGGCGCATTTTGATCTGATCATTCTGGATAATCTCATGCCCGGAAAAACGGGCCTGGAATGGGTGCAGGAACAACGCCGGGTGGGATTGTTTGCCGACACTATCCTGGTCACCGCCTATGCCGATCTGGAAACCGCGATCCTGGCCCTGCGGGCTGGGGTGGCGGATTTTGTGCTCAAACCGTTTCGGGCCAATCAGATCCTAAACTCGATCGCCCGGGCGCTGGACCGCAAATACCTGCGGCGGGAAAACTATCTGCTGAAACACGAACTCTCGGCTGAGGGCGCGACGGGGCGGGGCCGGTTGTTGGGCAAATCCGCAGCCATCAGCCAGGCCCGCGATATGCTGCACCGCTTGGCGCCGCTGCCGACACCGGTCTTGTTCACCGGAGCCAGCGGCACCGGCAAGGAGATCGCGGCGCGGACCCTGCATTCGCTGTCGGACCGTGCGGAAAAACCCTTTGTGGCGGTGAACTGCGCGGCGATCGCGCCGGACCGCATTGCCCATGAGCTATTTGGACAGATTGACGATCAGAACCGGCGCAGGGATGGTCTGTTTTTGCATGCGGATGGCGGCACGCTGTTTCTGGATGAAGTGGCGCAGATGCCGGATCAGGTTCAGGCGGCACTGCTGCGGGTGCTGGAGGATCAGCGGGTGCGCCCGGTCGGGGCGGAACGGGATATCCCGCTCAACCTGCGTTTTCTTTTTGCCACCAACGCGGATCTGCAACAGGCCGTGGCAGACGGGCGGTTCCGTGCTGATCTCTATCATCGGATCAATGTGGTTGAGATCCAGATGCCGCCGCTGAAGGATCGGGTCGAAGACATTGTCGAGTTGGCTGCCCTGTTCATGGAGCAATTTGCCAGCAGTCTTGGCATGGCGGCCTTGGAGCTGAATGAAGATACTTTACTGAAGTTTTCACGCTATGACTGGCCTGGAAATGTGCGGGAGCTGCGCAATCTTATCGAACGCTCGGTGATCCTGGGGGAGTTTCCCGAGGAGTTTGCCGGCAAGGGCGGCATTACCGGTGTGGCGGCGGTTGAATCCCTGGACCTGGTCACTCAGCGTCATATTATGCATGTGCTGGATGCCTGTGATGGCAACCGGGCCGAGGCAGCCCGCCGTTTGGGAGTGTCGCGCAAAACAGTTGACCGGAAGTGTTCCAGCTGGGAAGTCTGACCGTCCTTGCGTCCATAGCATTTGTTGCAGACGGTGGCTCTCCCGCGCCCAGTCTTTGTTCTGGAGAGCTCTGTTCTGGCGAGGCCAGAACCGCGCCGATGGGCCTTGGGCCAGGCGCGCAGTGCGGGCCATAGCGCGGGGGCGAGACCGCGGGTATTCAGCAATTGCGTGACAGGATACTAAGACAGGGTATTGATCTGTCGGCTATTGGGCGGCGGATGTGGTTTCAGCGGCTTGTGAAGCTTCTGCGGCGGGAAGCCAAATGGAGAAGGCGGCTCCGCCGGCCTTGCGGTTGCGCGCGGAAATAATACCGCCGGCGCGCTGGATCAGGGTTTGACTGATCGAGAGCCCCAGGCCCGTGCCCTCGCCAAGTTTTGTGGTGTAAAACGGATTGAACACCGCCGCGAGATGATCTTCGGGGATGCCGCAGCCGCTGTCTGCAACCGTGAGCAGGGCACCGTAGCGGTCGTCGCGCTCAGCGCCCTGCAGGGATAGGGTCAAAGTGCCGTCGCCCTCCATGGCCTGGGCGGCGTTGAGGATCAGGTTGATCACCACCTGTTGCAGCTCGCCCGGATCGATGCGGACAGGAGGGGCAGGGTGCGTTTCCTGATCAAACCGTTTTTCCACCTGGATTGCCTGTCGCGCGATCACATGATCCACCAACACCAGGCAATCAGTGACCAGAGGCGCTAGATCCAGGCTCTCCTCAAAGGTGCCAAATTCCGAGGGCCGGGCAAATTGCAACAGCTTGCTGACGATGGCGCCAATACGCATCACTTGATTGTCGATGAGATCCAGTTCGGTCCCCACCTCCTGTGCCTCCTCTGGGCCCAGGGTCATGCGGATCACATCCACATTGCCCTGGATTACCGCTACCGGGTTGTTGATCTCATGGGCGACCCCGGCGGTGATTTCTCCGATCGAGGCGAGCTTTTCACTCATCACCAGTTGTTGAAATGTCTCTTCCAGTTTCTTGTTCGCCGCGCGCAGTTCGACAGTGCGCCGATCTACCCGCTGGTTCAGCTCCCCTGCCCAATCGCGCAGGCGTTGGTCACGCTCCTGAATCTGGTCCAGAAGACTGTCGAGATGCCCTGCCACCTGGCCAATTTCATCCTGCGGCCCGGTGCTGCCATTGCGCGCTGTCAGGTCGCCACGTTCCACCCGCTTCATGGTCAGGCTCATCCGTTCCAAGGGCGAAAAGATCCCCTTGGCCAGCCATAAAAAAAGCGGGGCGGACAAGGCCAAGACAGCCAGAAATACCGCAACAATTGTCCAGTAGGCCTCTTTCTTGGCGGCGGTATAAGGCGCTTCGAGAAACCCGACATAGAGCATGCCCACCCGGGTGCCATAGCTGTCGGTCAGGGGCAGATAGCCGGAAATATACCAGTCATTGACCACAAAGGCGCGGTTCAGCCAAGTCAGCCCCTCTCCCAGCACCTTGTTGCGCACCACCGCTGAAACGCGGGTGCCAAGGGCGCGCACGTCCTCGAACAGGCGCACATTGGTTGAGATGCGGGTATCGTCCAGAAACAGGGTGGCAGTGCCCTGACGGTTCTGTTCTGCCGGGCCGCCGAGATAGACCAGCGCATTGAGCGTGTCGATAAAGCCAAGGTTGCGATTGAGCAGCCGGCCACCGCGCAGCACACCATGATGGCCGAGGGTGGCAACCGGGGCGGCGGTATGCAGCACCATGCCGCGATCTTCGACCTGGCGCGAGGTCGGCGCGGCGGCTTCGGTCTCGATCAGGGAAATCCGGGCTTGGTCTGCCAGATGGGGGGCGACATCGGTAAGGTCATCCGCGGTGAAAATATCAATCTGCGACGCGCGCTGGCCCCTGGATGCGGCCTGAATGACCGGCCAGTGCCCCAAGTCAGGTGTCAGATCAGAGAGGGTGAGATAGTCCAGAAAATCCAGTTGCAGGTCATCGCGCAGCGCCTGCAGGTGGGCCTGCACCTCTGCGGGGCCTTTGGCCAGTGCCTGATGAAAGGCAGTGGAATTGGCAATGCTGCGCAGACTTTCAGCGCTGCCAATCTGCAAATGGCCCAGATATTGCTCGGCAATGCGCAAATCGCTTTCGACCTTGGCGATGAGCACCGCATCGTAATCGGCATTCCACCGGGCCATCGCCAGCGTCAGCAGCAATGGCATCAGCACGGCGAGGGGCAACAGAGCCAGCAGGAGCAATCTGAGACGGACGGATTTCAGTTGCTTCTCTCCCCTGGTGGGGCGATCCAGCCCTCTGTTTGCATACTGCCAGAGTGCCATTTCTTGATGCAAAATTGCAAGGAAAAGCCAGGCGCTGAGACGCCTGACTGGATCTCGGTCCGGGTGCTAGGTGGTCTTGATCAGGCTGCCCATATGCCGCGCGGTGTCCAGCATCCGATTGGAAAATCCCCATTCATTGTCATACCAGCTCACCACCCGAACCAGGCCCCCAGCCGTTACCGTGGTTTGAGCGGGAGCAAAGCAGGAGGAATGGGGGTCATGGTTGAAATCAACCGACACCATCGGGTCTTGCTCATAGGAGAGCACGCCTTTTAGTGGCCCTTCAGCTGCGGCCTGGACGGCGGCATTGATTGCTTCTGGCGTTGCGGGGCGCTCAGGCATGAAGCTCAGATCCACCATGGAGACATTTGGGGTGGGCACCCGGATGGCGGAGCCTTCGAGGCGGCCTTTGAGCTGCGGCAAAACCTCGGCAATGGCGCGCGCTGCCCCGGTGGAGGTGGGCACCATCGACAGGGCGGCCGCGCGCCCCCGATAGAGATCGCTATGGGGGCTGTCATGGGTGGGCTGGTCGCCGGTGTAAGCGTGAATAGTGGTCATGTACCCGGTCTGAATGCCAAAGCTCTGTTCCAGCACCTGGGCCAGTGGCGCCAGGCAATTGGTGGTGCAGGAGGCATTGGAGACAATCAGATCTTCCGCGGTAAGCGCGGTGTGGTTGACGCCGTAAACTACGGTCCGATCCATGTCCTTGCCCGGTGCCGACAGCAGCACCCGTTTGGAGCCATTGGCCAAATGGGCGGCAGCTGCGGTGCGGCTGGTGAAATGCCCGGTGCATTCCAGGGCAATGTCCACATCCGACCAGGGCAGATCTTTGGGGTCGCGCATTGCGGTCAGGCGAATGGTCTTTCCGGCCAGGACGATGTGGTCTGTGCCCGTTTCAACCGGTGTTTTCAGGCGTCCGTGCACCGAGTCATATTTCAGCAGATGCGCCAGTGTTTCTACCGAGGCCAGATCATTGATTGCCACCACTTCCATATCCCCGGTGCCATTTTCCAAAAGCGCGCGCATCACGCCACGGCCAATGCGGCCAAATCCATTGATTGCGATTTTGAGGGTCATATGGAGGCTCCGATTTGTGAACGAGAGGACGGGATGAGAAGTTTTACTGTTAGCGATAACGTTACTCGAATCGTTATCGCTAACGAAATCGAAAAGCAACCCTGTTGAAGATCAGGTGACTGTGATCTTCAGGTTTTGAACTGACCCCAAAATAGAAACCGGCCCTTCGCGCAGATCGCAGCGAATAAAGGGACCGCGCCCTGACTGACCGATGCTGAACTTTGCGCGTTGGCCTGGCTATTTGTCAGAGGTGTCGAAACAGACCAGTGGCCGGGCGATACATCATCAGCCTTATTGCATTTGGGCGCCGCGTTGTGCGCAAGACACACCTGAACCAAGGTGCAAGATCAGGCGAGACTCCACTTGTAGCGGGCAGAAGCAACCGATATGCGGCATACGTTTGAGAACCCGTGGTGCGGGCCGTACCACAAAGATGCTGACCGCGACCTGCGCGTGTGGACGATCCAGGGCTTCTGCCCGTCAGCGCAAACAACAGGCCAATTTGATCCTTGTCCCGACGGGCCATGGGTCGGGTTGTGCAGTTGTTTTTGTTCTTGCCGCCCCCCGATCACCGTCAGGGCCCAACTTCGACGGGTAGCATGCAGAATTCAATGAAATCACGACCGGTTCTCACGAGGCTTGAAGATTTCGCGAGGCTTTTCTCTAGCCTGCCGAAAAAGATCTTTTCCCACCTGCTTGGTAGAAATGGGCAGGCACACAAGTTCCTCTTTGCGATCCTGATTGTTGCACTTGCTTGCATGTCAAGTTCAAGGGCCATGGCCTTCGACAGTGGAGACGACCAGAATACCACAGGAGCGTTTGGTGACTGCCGAGTGCAAAAACGGGTGGTTTCCGGGTTCGGCGTTGCTGAAGTGATCGTGTTCGACAAGAGCAGCCTTGCTCGCCCTGCCGGAGGGCAGGTTTGGTCATTTGGCACGATGACAACTCTAAGCCCTTTGACGCGTAACGTTATTGCTGACTGCTTGGGTGTGAGCTTGTCAGATGTTCCGGTCTTGTCTCAGAATGGACCTGACGGGACGTATGGGACAGACGATTATATCGGTTTCAAATTTACTTTACTCACGGCTGCTGGCGGGCTGACAGCTGGCGAACACGAGTACAAGGTCGGCACTGGGTCACTCGCCCCCCCCAGCAACACCGCACCAACCGCAGATGCGGGGCCCAACGCCACCGTTGCCTCCGCCGCCACGGTTGGCCTCGACGGCAGTGGTTCGGATGCCAACGACGCAGGCCAAAGCCTGACCTACGCCTGGACCCAGGTCGCAGGCCCCACCGTAGCGCTGGATGATGCCACCCTCGCCGCGCCCGGCTTCACCGCGCCGACACTCGCCATCGGCGATGCCGATGCCACGCTGACGTTCGAGCTGGTGGTGAACGACGGGGTTGATCCTTCGCCCGCCGACAGCGTCACCATCACCGTCACAGCCCCGCTGGATACAGACTCTCCGACCATTTCTGTCGGCGCGTTGAATGGACCGACCAGTGGGACGTTTACATCGGCGATTACCCTGTCCGAGGACAGCACGGACTTCGACGCCAGCGATCTGACCCTGGTCAATGCAACAGCAGTTCTCACTGGCGCGGGACGCAACTATACCGCCACCTTGACCCCGGACGCTGATGGCACAGTCTCGCTTTCTGTCGCGGCAAACACCTTCACTGACGCTGCGGGCAACGGCAACGAAGCCTCGAACACGGTCAGCGCTGTGTTTGACGGCACCGCTCCAACTGTCAGTATTTCCGGAGTGCCCGCGAGCCTTGCGGTCGGCGGGTCGTTCGCCGTCACCGTCACCTTTTCGGAAAACGTGACAGGCTTTGTGGCGAATGACATCAGCGTTACCAATGCCACGGTAACCAATCTGAGTGGTAGCGACGCCGCCTATGTGGCCATGCTGCGCGCGTCTGGCACCGGGGATGTCCAGGTTTCCATCCCTGTCGGTGTCGCCATTGATGCTGCCGGGAACGGCAATCTGGCATCCAACCAGGTCACTATCGCCGACGTCACTGTCGAACAGACACAGGAGCTCATTGCATCCTACATGCAGAGCCGGGCCAATCAGTTGATCCGCAACCAGCCCGGTCTGACACCGTTCCTGTCGGGAGGTCCTCAGGGCAGCTACAACGTGGTCGCTACGCGAGGGAACGGCAGTTTCGATTTTGCGACTGGCATGACCTATCCGGCCTGGGTGCAGGCAAACGGGGCGTGGACAACCGACGGAGACAGCAGAAGTGAATATATGTTCGCCGCTCTGGGCAGCCACCGAGCGATAAACGAAAACCTGCTGATCGGCGTGATGCTTCAGTTCGATCACCTGAGTGAAGACACCGGTGTGGCCTCGGTCAATGGTACAGGCTGGATGGCAGGGCCCTACTTCGTGGCCCGCAGTGCCATTCAGCCGCTCTATTTCGAGGGCCGCCTGCTGTATGGCGAGACCAGCAACAGGATTTCTCCCTTCGGAACCTATGAGGATAGTTTCAACACGACGCGCATGCTGGCACAGCTGAGGGTCGTCGGAGAGCTGTCCTCCGGCACAACCACCCTGAAGCCGTTCCTGGACGCCTCCTACACCACCGATGACCAGCACAGCTATGTGGACAGTCTGGGCAATGCCATTCCCGAACAGGGGATTGCACTGGGCCAGATCGAAGCCGGTATGGATTTCAGCACCATGATGCCAGTACGCACAGGTGAACTGGAACTCTGGGGTGGTGTTTCGGGTATCTGGTCGCATACCAACGGCAGCGGCTTTGCCTCCAGCGTCACCCCTGACTACGAGGGGGGACGGGCTCGGGTCGATCTGGGTATCAACTACCAGTTACCCGCAGACCAGCGTTTTACCGCGGCGATCTACTACGACGGCATCGGCGCAAGCGGTTTCGAAAGCTACGGGCTAGATCTGGGCTATGAGATGCAGTTCTGACTTGCCCCCTCAAGGCGCCTTGCGAAGGTATCGAAGATGGGCGGCAGACTGATGACCAAGGCCAGGGTGTGGGTCGGCCTGCCTGTCGACCCAACATTCGGGCTCGGCGTTCAGGGCCCAGAACTCACCCGTTTTGGTCGGCTCGCGTTCGCCGAAACGTGCGGTTGGTGACGCCGTAGCGCATTGACGTCTATTCCACGTTCCGCCCCCTGGCGCGGCCTGCGTCGAGGGGGCGGTCCCGGTCTGATGTGTCAGGGTTGGAGTAGAAATGCCTGGCGCAGGTTTCCTGATGCGATGCCGTATGCCCGCCGGGTCGAGCCAAAAATGCACTGCGTTCGGAAAATCCTCAGTCTAGCAGTTTTGTTCAGCAGCCCTTGCGGTGGAGCGCGAAGTGCAAGACCATGCGCCATGACCAAAAAAATGCTCCTGAAGGATGTTGCCCGGCTTGCCGGTGTCAGCGAAATGACCGCCAGTCGCGCGCTGCGTGGCGCCCGGGATGTTTCCAAATCAACCCGCGCCAAGGTCGAGGAGATAGCCCGCGCCCATGGCTATGTGCCCAATCGCATTGCCGGCTCTCTGTCGTCGCAATCGGTGAACCTGGTGGCTGTGGTGGTCCCCTCGCTCAACAGTTTTGTCTTTCCCGAAGTGCTGTCCGGGATTTCTTCGGTGTTGAAACAAAGCCCGCTAAAGCCCGTTGTTGGTATTTCCGGCTATGAATTGAATGAGGAAGAGGAGGTCATCCGCGAGATGCTGAGCTGGCGACCCTCTGGCCTGATTGTGGCCGGGTTGGAGCACAACGATGCCACCCGGCGGATGCTCTTGCAGGCGGATTGTCCGGTGGTTGAGGTGATGGATGTTGATGGCACGCCGCTGCGCCACTGCGTTGGTATTTCGCATTTGCAGGCGGGACGGGATATGGCGGCGCAAATCCTGGCGCGGGGCTATCGGCGCATTGGTTTTATCGGCACCAAGATGCCTCAGGATTTTCGCGCCCGCAAACGCTTTGATGGCTTTGCCGAGGGGCTCGCTGCGCAGGGGGTAACACTGGTGGATCTGGAGCACTACGCCGGCGACAGCTCGATAGAAACCGGGCGTGCGCTGACCGCCAATATGCTGGCGCGCCAGCCGGATCTGGACTGCATTTACTATTCCAGCGATGTGATGAGCGTCGGCGGCTATATGCACTGCCTTGCCACTGGGCTGTCGGTGCCAGGGGATGTGGCCTTGGCGGGGTTCAATAATCTACAGATTCTATCGGGACTGCCGCTGCAATTGGCGACCACCGATGCCTGCCGCCGCGACATTGGCGAGCGGGCCGCAGAAATTCTGCTGCAGGCGCGCGACAGCGCAGAAGAACTGGTGCCCATATGCGAAGCGCTGAGCCCGCGTATCAGTCTGGGCCAGTCCTTGTAGGCGCAGTGTTCAGATCCGCGCTGTCCGTTTCTCAACAAAAACTCCCCGGCCATGGACCGGGGAGCAGGAACCGTGAAGGATCGTTTGGTTTACAGTGCGGCTTTGAACAGCTGCGTCAGGTTTTCTTCTGTCAGCTCAATGGGGTTGCCGCCGCAAGAGGGGTCAATGAGTGCGCCTTTGACCAGATCGGGGATCGAGGCCTCGGTAACGCCGAGATCCGACAGGCCGCGCGGAATGTCCATGCTGTCGTTCAGCTCCTGCACGTAAGCGCGGAAGCCGTCAAAGCCGCCCTCAATCCCCAGATATGCGGCCGCCATATTGAAACGGTCGGCAATTTCAGGGGCGTTGAACTCAAGCACTGCCGGCATACAGACGGCATTGGTGGTGCCGTGATGGGTGTTGAAATGGGCTCCGATCGGGTGGCTCATGGCGTGGATAGCGCCGAGACCTTTCTGGAAACCAGTGGCCCCCATGGCGGCGGCTGACATCATCTGTGCGCGGGCCTCGATGTCGCTGCCATCGGCATAGGCCCGGGGCAGGTAGTCTTTGACCAGACGCATGCCTTCCAGTGCAATGCCCTGCGACATTGGGTGGTAATGCGGTGAGGAAAAGGCCTCAACACAATGGGCAAAAGCGTCCAGACCGGTGCCGGCCGTGATGAACTTTGGCATCCCAACGGTGAGTTCCGGGTCACAGATCACCACGGTGGGCAGCACTTTGGGGTGAAAGATGATCTTTTTCACATGGCTGACAGAATCGGTAATCACCGAGGCGCGCCCGACTTCGGACCCGGTGCCTGCGGTGGTGGGCACTGCAACGATCGGGGCAATGGCATCTGCATCGGCGCGGGTCCACCAATCGCCAATGTCTTCAAAATCCCATATTGGCCGGGTCTGACCCGCCATAAAGGCGACCATTTTGCCCAGATCCAGACCCGAGCCGCCGCCAAAGGCGATGACGCCATCATGGCCACCTGCGTTATAGGCCGCGACACCGGCCTCCAGGTTCTTCTCATTTGGGTTGGGGTCGACTTCAAAAAAGATCCCCCGACCCAGGCCTGCGGCCTCCATGATGTCGAGGGTGCTTTTGGTGACGGGCAAATCCGCCAGCCCCTTGTCGGTGACCAGCAGTGGCTTTTTGATCCCGGCAGAGGCACAGGCCTCACCCAGTTCTTTAATCCGGCCAGCGCCGAATTTGATTGCGGTCGGATAGGACCAGTTTCCAACGAGGTTCATATGCGTTTTCCTGTGATGGAGCGGGAGAGGGGGCGCTGCCCCCGCTTGCCTTGCGGCAAGCTCCCCCGAGATATTTGTAGTAAGATGAAAGCTGCTAGGCGGTGCGTTTCTTCAGGTGATAGCTTTTGGGGCGGGTGAGGTTCTGATAGCCGATGACGGACAAACCTCCCCCGCGGCCAGTGTTCTTGCAACCAGTCCAGCACAGGCTGGGATCGAGGTAATCCGCACGGTTCAGGAACACGGTGCCGGTTTCGATCTCATCACCGATGCGGGCAGCGCGGTCCAGATCTTGGGTCCACAGCGAGGCTGTGAGGCCAAATTCGCTGTCGTTCATCAGCGCGATAGCCTCGGCGTCGGAAGACACTTTCATGATGCCAACCACCGGGCCAAAGCTTTCATCCCGCATCACCCGCATCTCATGGGTGACATTTGTCAGGATTTGCGGCGTCAGATAGGCACCACCATCGTCTTCGGCCATGGTGGGGATATGCGCCACGGCGCCCGCGGCGATGGCCTCGTCAATCTGGGCGCGCACTTCAGCGGCAAAACGCACATTGGCCATTGGGCCCATGGTCGTTGTCTCCTGCAGTGGATTGCCCAGTTTGTAGCCTTTGACGATCTCGACCGCCTTGGCGACAAAATCATCATAAAGGCTTTCGTGCACATAGATGCGTTCAATCCCGCAGCAGCACTGACCGGCGTTGAACATGGCGCCATCAATCAATGTGTCGACGGCTGCATCCAGATCGGCGTCTTCCATCACATAACCAGGATCTTTGCCGCCCAGCTCGGTGCCGACGCCGGTAAATGTGCCCGCCGCGGCGCGTTCCATTGCCTGGCCGCCGCCAACTGACCCGGTGAAATTGACAAAGTCAAAGGCGCGGTCCGCTATCAGGGCCGAAGTGGTGTCATGGTCCAGGAATACGTTCTGGAACACCTCGGCAGGGACCCCAGCAGCCTGGAAGGCCGCTGCCATGCGTTCCCCGACCAGAAGCGTCTGGGTAGCATGTTTCAGCACCACGGTATTGCCGGCAATCAGGGCAGGTGCCAGCGTGTTGATCGCCGTCATATAGGGATAGTTCCAGGGGGCCACGATGAAGACAACCCCATGTGGAACACGCTTGATGTAGCGTTTAAAGTCAGCATCATCGCCTACTTCGATATCTGCCAGCGCAGTTTCGGCAATCTCTGCCATGTAGGAACTGCGCTCGTTAAAGCCGCCAAACTCGCCACCATAGCGCACCGGGCGCCCCATCATATGGGCCAGCTCGGGCACGATTTCATCGTTCATCGCGCCAACAGCGGCTACGCCTGCCATGACCAGCTTGATGCGTTCCTGCACTGGGCGTGCAGCCCAGGCCTTTTGCGCCGCGCGCGCCGCAGTGGCGACAGCAAATCCCTCTTCGCGGGACAGGGTCTGGCGCTCTGCATAAACCGATCCGTCAATCGGAGAGATACATTTCAGGGTCTGGCCCATATTCATCCTCATCTCGTTTGAAAGGGGAGCCCCCCCTTCATCTTGCTAAAAATACCTTCGCCGAAGGCCGCGCGTCGTTAGACGCGCTCAAACCCACGGGCGATTTCATAGTCGGTGACCACGCGGTCAAAATCTTCGATCTCAACTTCGGCGGCGCGGGTGTAGTGGTCCACCACATCATCGCCCATGGCAGCGCGCAGCATGGCAGAGTCTTTGAGGCTGAGACGGGCGTCGCGCAGGGTTTCCGGGATCATTCCGCTGTCGCCCTGATAAACATCGCCCGTTGCGGGCGCCTGCAGCTGCAGCCCTTCCTCGATACCCGCAATACCGGCAGCCAACATGGCTGCCATCGCCAGGTAGGGGTTCATATCCGACCCCGGAATGCGGCATTCGACGCGGATTGATTTGCTGCCAACACCGCAAAGACGATAGCCAGCGGTGCGGTTGTCCACCGACCAGATGATGCGGGTGGGAGCAAAGGTACCCTTCATGAAGCGCTTGTAGCTGTTGATATAGGGCGCCATGAAATAGGTGTAGTCGGGCGCATATTTCAACAGGCCTGCCATGTAGCTCTTCATCAGCGCCGACATGCCCAGTTCATCTTGCGCGTCATAAAAGGCGGGTTTGCCGTCTTTCCACAGGGACTGGTGCACATGGCTGGAGGAGCCTACCTTGTCGCGGTGCCATTTGGGCAGGAAGGTCACGGCATGGCCCTGCTGCCAGGCGATCTCTTTGGTGGCATGTTTGGCGATGGTGTGGAAATCGGCGGTATCCTGGGCCTTGCCGTATTTGATGTTCAGCTCTTCCTGGCCGGTTTCGGCCTCGCCCTTGGTGCATTCCACCGGGATGCCGGCATTCCACAGATGATTGCGCAGGGGGCGCATCACGTGCTCTTCCTTGGTGGTCTGCAGGATGTGGTAGTCCTCGTTGTAGCCTGAAATAGGCTGCAGATCGCGGAAGTCCGATTTGCGGATCTCGTCAAAGCTTTTCTCGAACAGGAAGAATTCCAGCTCGGTCGCGGTCATGGCATCAAAGCCAAGCGCGTCAAGGCGGCGGATCTGTTTCTTCAAAATGGCGCGGGGACTGTGGGGGATCTCTTGGTGGTTGTGGTGATCCAGCACATCACAGAGCACCATCACCGTGCCCTCGAGCCAGGGCAGGGGGCGCAGGGTGGCAAGATCGGGTTTCATCACATAGTCGCCATAGCCGGATTCCCAGCTGGTCGAGGCGAAGCCATCGGGCGTTGCCATTTCCAGGTCGGTGGCCAGCAGATAGTTGCAGCAATGGGTCTCTTCCCAGGCGCCAGCAACAAAATGCCCGGCGTGAAAACGCTTGCCCATCAGGCGGCCCTGCATATCCACAAGGCAAACCAGCACGGTATCCACCTCGCCAGCGGCGACTTGGGCTTTCAGATCGTCAAATGTCAGAACACCAGTCATAGGGCACTTTCCTGTCTAGATAGGGTGTCCCGGCACCAGCGGCGCCGGGACAGATGGGTTTAGCCGTAGCGGTAGGGGCGACCGGCCTTTTGCATGTCAGCATTATACTTCTTGAAGATCTCGACAACCTTGGCCTTGGTGGGGCTTTCGGCGGCGATTTCATCCCAGAACTGAACCGCAGCACCTTCGACTGTGGCCCATTCTTCGTCGGGAATGGTGGTGAGCTCCATCTTGGGGCCATTGACCCGCAGGGAGGCTTCGCCCCCCCAATACCACCACTGACGATAGTAGTGGGACTGGTCACAGCAGACGCGGAACAGGGTCTGCAGATCTTCGGGCAGCTCGTTCCAACGGCCCTGGTTGGCAAAGAAGGACCCAGCCCAAGCACCAGAGATGTTGTTGGTCAGGAAGTAGTTGGTCACATCTGCCCAGCCAACGGTGTAGTCTTCGGTGATGCCGGACCAGGCAACGCCGTCCAGCTCGCCTGTTTGCAGGGCGACCTCGATGTCTTCCCAAGGCAGGGTCACCGGCACAACGCCAAACTGGCTGAGGAAGCGACCGGCAGTTGGGAAGGTGAAGATGCGCTTGCCCTTCAGATCTGCAAGGCTGCGGATTGGGTCTTTGGTGGCAAAGTGGCAGGGATCCCAGGCGCCGGCAGAGATGTGTTTCACACCAACCTTGGAATATTCCTCGTCCCAGATCTCGTTCAGGCCGTACTGGTTGAACAGCACCGGAACGTCGAGCGAATAGCGCGAGCCAAAGGGGAAGTAGCCGCCAAAAACGGTGACCTCGGTGGGCGAGGCCATCGAGTCATCATCCGACTGCACAGCGTCAATGGTGCCGCGCTGCATGGCGCGGAACAGCTCACCTGTGGGGACCAGCTGATCGGCGTAGAATAGCTCGATCTGCATGCGGTCGCCCGCGATCTGGTTGAACATGTCGATGGCGGGTTTCACCACGTGCTCGGCCAGGGCGGTGCCGGCATAGGTCTGCATCCGCCATTTGATGGTGGATTGTGCCAGGGCGGGTGTCGCCAGCGGGGCGGCCATTGCCCCCACACCTGCGGTTTGCAGAAACTTACGTCTTGTTGTCATTACTCTCACTCCTTGTTGAATCTCGGTTGTGAAATCAGGCCCCCGCACGGGGCTCTTTTTGGTTTATTCGGGGGTTCCATCACCTGCCGTAGACCAGGTCTGGCAGCCACAGGGCGATCTGTGGGAAGGCCATGATCAGGGCCAGTGCCACCACCATGACGGCGGCAAAGGGGATGATGGAGATATAGATGTCTTTCAGGCCGATTTCTGGCGGTGCCATGGCACGCATCAGGAACAGGTTGTAGCCAAAGGGCGGCGTCATATAGGCGATCTGGGTGGTGATGGTATACAGCACCCCATACCAGATCAAATCAAATCCAAGGGCGCCCACCAGCGGCACATAAAGCGGCGCCACAATCACCAGCATGGCGGTGTCGTCCAGGAAGGTGCCCATCACGATAAAGCTCAGCTGCATCAGGATCAGGATCATCCAGGGGCTGAGCCCCAGCTGCGCGGTGAACAGATCCTCGATGGCCTTGACGGCGCCCAGCCCGTCAAAGATGGCACCAAAGCCCAGGGCCGCCAGGATGATCCACATGAACATGCAGGAAATCCCCAGGGTCGACCGCACAGTGGTTTCAAACACTGCCTTGTTCATCCGACCTTTGAGGATGGCGGCGATAAAGGCGGTCATGGCGCCAATGGCAGAGCTTTCCACCAGTGAGGTCCAGCCATTTACAAAGGGCACCATCATGGTGGCAAAGATCGCCAGGGGCAGCACGCCGGAAAACAGCAGCCGATGTTTTTCCTTGAGGAACACATCCCGGTAGAACAGCGGCATGGCGCGGGTGGCAAAACCTAGAACAGCCGCCCCCAGGGCAACTCCAATGGCAGATTTCGGCGCGATCACGTCGAGTTTGACCAAGAGCGGCACCAGCACGATCCCGGCCAGCACGATGAAGTTCAGCCGCAGCGGGTGGGTGCTGATCTCATCATATTCGGCCAGTTCTTCGTGGCTCATGGCGGGGCCAAGGTCAGGCTGCATCTTGGCGCGGATATAGATGTAGATGATGAACATGGTGGCCATCAGCAGACCGGGGACGACACCAGCCAGCCAGAGCTGTCCCACGGGCTGACGCGCGATCATCGCATAGAGCACCAGAACCACCGAAGGCGGCACCAGAATGCCCAGAGAAGACCCGGCCTGGATGGTGCCCGTGACCAGGATCTTGTCATAGCCCCGGCGCAGCAATTCGGGCAGGGCGATGGTGGCGCCAATGGCCATGCCTGCCACCGACAGGCCATTCATCGCGGAAACCAGCACCATCAGCCCGATGGTGCCAATGGCCAGACCGCCCTGTACCGGACCCATCCAGACATGGAACATCCGGTAAAGATCATCGGCAATTTTGGATTCAGACAGAACATAGCCCATGAAGATGAACATCGGCAGGGTCAGCAGCGGATACCACTTCATTAGCTTCATCGAGGCGGCAAAGGGGATCTCGACCCCGCCGGTGCCCCAAAGCAGCATCCCCGCCACAGCGCCAACAAATCCGATGGCGCCAAACACCCGCTGGCCAGTCATCAGCATCAGCATCATGCCGGCAAACATGACAACGGCGATCAATTCATAAGGCATCAGATTTCAACTCCGCGAAGACGTCCGATATCGCGGAACAATTCGGCAAGGCATTGCAACAGCATCAGAAAGACACCGAAGCAGAGGATAGATTTCACCGGCCACAGATAGGGGCGCCAGGCGGTGGAACTGCGCTCGATATAGCCGATCTTGCCCCAGGCGGCGCTTGGGCCCTCGGTAAAGAAGGTCACGATGATGTCGCCAAAGAAAGAGAACGGCTCGAGCCCGAAATAGCCCAGGCTATAGGCCATCGAGCTGACCGCGCCATAAAGCAGGATGCCCAGGTACGTCATCAGGAACAAGACGGTAAAGGCATCGACAAGGGCCTTGGTCCGGGTGGTCCAGCCACCATAGAACAGATCCATCCGCACGTTTGATCCCATCTGCATCGAATAGGGCCCGCCTAGAATGTAGTAGGCCACCATGATGAACTGAGCCATCTCCAGCGTCCAAAGCGAGGGGTTGAAAAAGGTCTTGGAGACCGAGGACCACAAAAGAACCGCGATAAGGGCAAAGATCAGATACATGGCAAAACGACCAATCACCCTGTTCATCGCCTCCACGGCGCGAATGTAGCGCAGGATAAGTTTAGGCACTGGTGCCTCCTTCGGCCTTTAGGGCTGCCAGCGCCGGGCGCAGCAGGGCCAACAGCTCATCTGCCATCTGGGTTTCTTGCTGAGGGGTGCGCAGCAGGTCGTTGCGGACTTCGATCATCACATTGGGGAGCCCGTTTTCCAGCCCGTGAATTTGCAGGGAATGGGTCACACCGTCTTCTGGCCCGTAGGGCTCATTGCGGTCCACCTGGCGCTGGGGCAGGGCAGAGGCCTGCGCTAACATGGCATCGGCAAGCCGCGTGTCACTGTCGTGCAAAATCCCGATTTCCACTGCGCGGGGGGTGCCGTAGTACACTGGTGTAAAGGTGTGAATGGTGATCAGCGCGGTCTGCAGCCCTGCGGCCTTGCGTCGGTCGATCATCTGGTCAACCGCAGTGATGAAAGGCTGATAAACCGTGTCAACGCGTTCCGCACGCTGCGCATCCGTCAGCGCGACATTGCCGGGGACTTCTATCAGTTCAGATTTCTCCGGCATCGCCGAAGCCGCCTCTGGGGGGCGGTTGCAGTCATAGACAAGACGGGAAATGCACGAGGCAATCAGAGGCGCGTCCAGGGCGTCAGATAGGGCCTTTGCCACGGCCAATGCGCCGGGGTCCCAGGCTGCATGGCTCTGGCGATCGGCCCCCACCAAACCCAAATCGCCGTAGCGATCCGGGATGTGATGACTGGCGTGCTCGCACAGGATCAAAGCCTCACCACGGCCACCGCCGTTGAACACTTCGTAAGCCGCACAGGGAGCGTGGGAATCGCTCAACGTCATTCATCTCTCCTCGTTTTGAAAAAATCTTTTCACGAAGCAATATTTCTGTCAATATTATTTCAGAAGGGATTTCTGTGATACTGGTAACGGCGGCGGTATTTCGGGTATACTGTGCCTCTTGCCGCCTGTTTTTTGATCACCCCGAGGAGGGATGCCACTGTGACCAAACCGCCGCTCACCGTGCGAGAGTTGATCCGGGATCAATATAAAACGCTGACCCAGTCAGAGCGCAAATTTGCCAATTCGCTGCTGGAGAATTATCCAGTGGCTGGATTGGCCTCGATCACTATTGTGGCCTCCAACGCCGATGTCTCCACGCCGACTGTGGCGCGAATGGTGCAAAAGCTGGGGTTCAAAGGTTACCCGCAGTTTCACCAAGCGCTGCTCAAGGAGCTGGAGGCTAAGGTTTCGGGGCCGACACAGCGGCGCGAAAACTGGGCTGCCGAGGCGCCAGAGGGGCATTTGCTCAACCGGTTTTCCCAGGCGGTGACCGATAACCTCAGTCAAACCTTTTCCAATGTAGACACCGGCCAGTTTGATGCGGCTGTGCGGCAGCTCGCCAATACCGAGGCGCGGCTCTATGTGGTTGGCGGTCGGATCACTCGGGCGCTGGCTGACTATGCCTTTACCCATTTTCAGGCGATCCGGCAGCGGGTGACACATATGACCTCTTCCTCCGCCACCTGGCCGCACTATGTGTTGGACATGGAGCCGGGGGATACCCTGCTGATGTTTGACGTGCGCCGCTACGAGACCAACCTGCAACGGCTTGCTGAGCTGGCTGCCGAGCGGGGTGTCAAAGTGGTGCTGATCACCGATCAGTGGGCCAGTCCGGTGACTGCGGTGGCTGAACATGCCTTCAATTGCTGGGTCGAAATCCCTTCGGCTTGGGATTCGAATATCTCGACCATGATGCTGCTGGAGGCGATGATTGCCGCCACCCAGGAGGAAAGCTGGGACAAGACCAAAGAGCGCTATGATCGCCTTGATGAGCTCTTTGACACCACGCGACTGTTTCGCAAGTTCTCCTGAGGCGCGGGCCATGCGCTGTGGTGGATGGACAGGGCAGGCGGCTTGCGTCATGTTGGGCCCGTCAGCTCTTGCCTTGTCGTAGGTCTTAGGGGCTGTTTTGAACATTTCCTTTCAGGTTAAGACATCCATGATCAAATCTGCTGCTTTCTTCCCTGCGCTTGTTGTTGCCGCATCTGTTGTATTTGCCTCTGTCCCGGCAACGGCCAAGCCCCTGAGCCGAATTTTAGCCCAATCGCCGCTGTCGCCTGTCGATTTTGACACGATGCGCGCGGCCGAATCCGCGCTGTATGAGCATGCGAGGGTAAAAGTAGGCAGCTCGGTCAAGTGGAGCAATCCGCAAACGGGCTCCCATGGTGTGGTCAACGTGACAGCAAAGCAGGGCGCCTGCGTTTCGCTGAAACACGTGGCTCACCCCAATGGAGGAGCTGCGACGGTAAACGCCTCTCGTCGCTTCTGTCGGCAGGCCAGTGGTAAGTGGCTGTTGTCGCAATAATCGAGACCTGACCTCCTGCGAAGGTGCCTCTCTTCGATATGCGTCGGGGGCTTCTCCGATCGTAGCTTTTTCTTTTCAACCAGGAATACAATCATGACTGAAATCACCCGTCTCCACACCGGCGCCCGCATGAGCCAGATCGTAGTGCATGGCGATACCATCTATCTCGCCGGGCAGGTCGGTACCAAAGGCGCCAGCGTGGCCCAGCAGACCCAGGACTGCCTGGATAAGATCGACGCCCTGCTGGCTGAGGTCGGGTCTGACAAGACCCGCATCCTGCAGACCACCATCTGGCTGGCCGATATGGCCGACTTTGAAGAAATGAATGCGGTCTGGGACGCCTGGGTCCCCGAGGGCAATGCGCCGGCCCGCGCCTGTGGTGAGGCCAAACTTGCCCTGCCGGAGTTCCTGGTAGAGTTCCTGGTGACCGCCGCCAAGGCTTGATGAAACTGTCTGGGGCGGCTGTCTTCACTAAAGCTCTGAGAGGTTCGGCTGTTAGCCGGGCCTCTTTTTGTATTCCCGCACAAGGCTTTTTGTTTTCCGGCGCTGCTTTTGCTGTTCTTGCTGGTTTTTCTCTGGGGCTTTGTGTTGTTTGTCTTGATTCCTTTTGGTGAGTCTGTGGGTAATGTTGTGGGTAAGTTGGATTTTGGTTGTTTTGTGGTTTGTGGGGGCTGTTTTTGAGGCTTTTTGCGGTGCGGGTGTGGGGGTGGTTTGTATGGTAAGGTATTGATTTTGTTTTTATTTCACATTTCTTTTGCAGAAAGTTGTGATTTGATTGGTTTTTGGGTTGCGGGTTCTCTGGGTTATACTTAGAACCCCCTCTACCGGCGGCGGAGACGCGGCACGGTGGGGCGGCTGAGAGGTCGCTGACTGGCAGGAAAGGCTGCTGGACGCTCAGGAGAGACTGGGGCATCTGGAGGATGTTATGAGGCGGTTGCGCTAAGGAATTGGCGCGGTGGTCTTGTTTTTGGCCTTTAGGTGTTGCTCTTTGACATTGATGATAACTGAAGAGATATGTGGGCGGTTTGGTTCGTTTCGATGGATCAACGTCTGTATATCAACGCTAGTAGGGTGGGCCATTTGGTCTGTTCGATGATCTAGTGTCAGCTTCACTGTTTGACGGACTTTTGTTTACTTTTGTAAACTGAAGCACAATCAAACAGATGACTTCCGATACGTGTCCAATCCTTAGCCGGGTGGACATATGGATCTGCCCCCAAAAGCGGTCCTGAGTATTGGAGATGTGCAGAGGTTCGAACGTCAAGGATAGCATCGCGAGATGCTTTCAACTTGAGAGTTTGATCCTGGCTCAGAACGAACGCTGGCGGCAGGCTTAACACATGCAAGTCGAGCGCACTCTTCGGAGTGAGCGGCGGACGGGTTAGTAACGCGTGGGAACGTGCCCTTCTCTAAGGAATAGCCACTGGAAACGGTGAGTAATACCTTATACGCCCTTCGGGGGAAAGATTTATCGGAGAAGGATCGGCCCGCGTTAGATTAGATAGTTGGTGGGGTAATGGCCTACCAAGTCTACGATCTATAGCTGGTTTTAGAGGATGATCAGCAACACTGGGACTGAGACACGGCCCAGACTCCTACGGGAGGCAGCAGTGGGGAATCTTGGACAATGGGCGCAAGCCTGATCCAGCCATGCCGCGTGAGTGATGAAGGCCTTAGGGTCGTAAAGCTCTTTCGCCAGAGATGATAATGACAGTATCTGGTAAAGAAACCCCGGCTAACTCCGTGCCAGCAGCCGCGGTAATACGGAGGGGGTTAGCGTTGTTCGGAATTACTGGGCGTAAAGCGCACGTAGGCGGATCAGAAAGTATAGGGTGAAATCCCAGGGCTCAACCCTGGAACTGCCTTGTAAACTCCTGGTCTTGAGTTCGAGAGAGGTGAGTGGAATTCCGAGTGTAGAGGTGAAATTCGTAGATATTCGGAGGAACACCAGTGGCGAAGGCGGCTCACTGGCTCGATACTGACGCTGAGGTGCGAAAGTGTGGGGAGCAAACAGGATTAGATACCCTGGTAGTCCACACCGTAAACGATGAATGCCAGACGTCAGCAAGCATGCTTGTTGGTGTCACACCTAACGGATTAAGCATTCCGCCTGGGGAGTACGGTCGCAAGATTAAAACTCAAAGGAATTGACGGGGGCCCGCACAAGCGGTGGAGCATGTGGTTTAATTCGAAGCAACGCGCAGAACCTTACCAACCCTTGACATCCTTGGACCGCTAGAGAGATCTAGCTTTCTCGCAAGAGACCAAGTGACAGGTGCTGCATGGCTGTCGTCAGCTCGTGTCGTGAGATGTTCGGTTAAGTCCGGCAACGAGCGCAACCCACATCCTTAGTTGCCAGCAGTTCGGCTGGGCACTCTAGGGAAACTGCCCGTGATAAGCGGGAGGAAGGTGTGGATGACGTCAAGTCCTCATGGCCCTTACGGGTTGGGCTACACACGTGCTACAATGGCATCAACAATGGGTTAATCCCCAAAAGATGTCTCAGTTCGGATTGGGGTCTGCAACTCGACCCCATGAAGTCGGAATCGCTAGTAATCGCGTAACAGCATGACGCGGTGAATACGTTCCCGGGCCTTGTACACACCGCCCGTCACACCATGGGAGTTGGATCTACCCGAAGGCCGTGCGCTAACTTTTGAGGCAGCGGACCACGGTGGGTTCAGCGACTGGGGTGAAGTCGTAACAAGGTAGCCGTAGGGGAACCTGCGGCTGGATCACCTCCTTTCTAAGGATGTATCTAGCAAGAAGAACTTGTTCTTCCTCGTGATACACTTAGCAATGAACAGTAATCAAAACTGTTCAACATCGGGACATCTACTGGATGTCCTTTGGACCGAGCCGTCCTCATATCTCTTCAGACAAGTCGCGGCAGCAGCCGTTATCTGGCGCTGCCTGGTGACATAACCACTGAGTGCTGCTCTCGGGCATTGCTTTGCAATACCCTGTCGCACACGGGTTTTGATTTGCTTTGCAAATCGAAAACCGGGTCGGTAGCTCAGGTGGTTAGAGCGCACGCCTGATAAGCGTGAGGTCGGAGGTTCAAGTCCTCCTCGACCCACCACTCATCCTTCGGGATTAAGATGGGGCCTTAGCTCAGCTGGGAGAGCGCCTGATTTGCATTCAGGAGGTCAGGAGTTCGATCCTCCTAGGCTCCACCATTAAACAATTAGATCGTTAAGCACTGTGCGCAGTTCTTAACCGTCCAATTGGACGAATTGATATCGTAAAGAGAGAAACAATCAACAACACTGTTGATCGCCCCGAGTGTGGGGATGATCTCAGATTGGTGCTGGGTGAGATCTTCGGATTTTACACAGCGAGCTTTGGAATACGTCTGTTTCCTCGGACGTCCCAGGGTATGCCGGTTTGAAACGACAGAGTTGTCCAAGTCAAGTACACTAACCCGGTTCTAATTCCGCAAGGTTTTGGAACCAATTGTATTTATGATGTTTGTTTTGCGAAGGGGCTGCGACCGACATCACAGCCTTAGTAGTGAAGCGACTTTCGCATCATAAATGCGGGAAAGTATGCTTTTTGGTTCAGAGATTGTGGTCCGGCTACTTACCAGCGGCTGGATCCTGATGGTTTAGGCTATCTATTTCTGGATCAGATCAAGCGCGAGAAGGGCGTTTGGTGAATGCCTTGGCAGTAAGAGGCGATGAAAGACGTGATACTCTGCGATAAGTCATGGGGAGCTGAGAATAAGCTTTGATCCATGAATTTCTGAATGGGGCAACCCACCTGAAAGTTCATTATTGTTACTTCGGTAGCCAATAATGTTCTTAACCAGGTACTTATGAACTGAATACATAGGTTTATAAGAGCAAACCCGGGGAACTGAAACATCTAAGTACCCGGAGGAAAGGAAATCAATTGATACTCCCCTAGTAGCGGCGAGCGAACGGGGACCAGCCGAGCCTTGAGTGTGAGAAGAACCTGTTGGGAAGCAGGACCATAGCGGGTGATAGTCCCGTATTCGAAACATGATAGGACGTATTAAGTAGGGCGGAACACGTGAAATTCTGTCTGAAGATCGGAGGACCACCTTCGAAGGCTAAGTACTCCTTACTGACCGATAGTGAACCAGTACCGTGAGGGAAAGGTGAAAAGCACCCCGACGAGGGGAGTGAAACAGTACCTGAAACCGAACGCCTACAATCAGTTGGAGGGCCCTTGCGGCCTGACAGCGTACCTTTTGTATAATGGGTCATCGACTTGGTCTCACGAGCAAGCTTAAACCGTTAGGTGTAGGCGCAGCGAAAGCGAGTCTTAATAGGGCGCATGAGTTCGTGGGATCAGACCCGAAACCGAGTGATCTAGGCATGGCCAGGTTGAAGGTGCAGTAACATGCACTGGAGGACCGAACCCACATCTGTTGAAAAAGATCGGGATGAGCTGTGCCTAGGGGTGAAAGGCCAATCAAACTCGGAGATAGCTGGTTCTCTGCGAAATCTATTTAGGTAGAGCGTCGTACGAATACCCCGGGGGGTAGAGCACTGGATGGGTAATGGGGACTCACCGTCTTACTGATCCTAACCAAACTCCGAATACCCGGGAGTACTATACGGCAGACACACTGCGGATGCTAACGTCCGTAGTGGAGAGGGAAACAACCCTGACCTCCAGCTAAGGCCCCTAATTCATGGCTAAGTGGGAAAGCAGGTGGGATGTCCAAAACAACCAGGAAGTTGGCTTAGAAGCAGCCATCTTTTAAAGATAGCGTAACAGCTCACTGGTCTAATTAAGACGTCCTGCGGCGAAGATGTAACGGGGCTCAAGCCATGAGCCGAAGCTGAGGATGCACATAGTGCATGGTAGCAGAGCGTAGTGTGACATAGTTCCATGTCTCCTTACCTACTTCGGTAGGATTGGAGACACGGAGCTTTCGATGAAGCGGGCGCGTGAGCGATCCCGTGGAGAGATCACTAGCGAGAATGATGACATGAGTAGCGACAAAGAGTGTGAGAGACACTCTCGCCGAAAGTCCAAGGGTTCCTGCTTAAAGCTAATCTGAGCAGGGTAAGCCGACCCCTAAGGCGAGGCCGAAAGGCGTAGTCGATGGGAACCAGGTTAATATTCCTGGGCCATGAGGTGGTGACGGA
This sequence comes from Pseudophaeobacter sp. TrK17, assembly GCF_042192375.1. Taxonomy (NCBI): domain Bacteria; kingdom Pseudomonadati; phylum Pseudomonadota; class Alphaproteobacteria; order Rhodobacterales; family Roseobacteraceae; genus Pseudophaeobacter; species Pseudophaeobacter sp. TrK17. The sequence continues at coordinate 3,242,182 of NZ_CP071700.1, read as the reverse complement.
TCGCAGGTGTTGTTCATCCTTATTGGATTGAATGAGCAGCTGAGCGGTTCCTGGAAATAGCCCCTCTATAAGATCGTACCCTAAACCGACACAGGTGGACTGGTAGAGAATACCAAGGCGCTTGAGAGAACGATGTTGAAGGAACTCGGCAAAATACCTCCGTAAGTTCGCGAGAAGGAGGCCCGGGTCCTACGCAAGTGGAATCCGGGGGCACAAACCAGGGGGTGGCGACTGTTTATTAAAAACACAGGGCTCTGCGAAGTCGCAAGACGACGTATAGGGTCTGACGCCTGCCCGGTGCCTGAAGGTTAAAAGGAGGGGTGAGAGCTCTGAATTGAAGCCCAGGTAAACGGCGGCCGTAACTATAACGGTCCTAAGGTAGCGAAATTCCTTGTCGGGTAAGTTCCGACCTGCACGAATGGCGTAACGACTTCCCCGCTGTCTCCAACATCGACTCAGCGAAATTGAATTGCCTGTCAAGATGCAGGCTTCCCGCGGTTAGACGGAAAGACCCCGTGCACCTTTACTACAGCTTCGCACTGGCATCAGGATTGTGACGTGCAGGATAGGTGGTAGGCATCGAAACCGAGACGCTAGTCTCGGTGGAGCCTCCCTTGAGATACCACCCTTCGCACTCTTGATGTCTAACCGCGGTCCGTTATCCGGATCCGGGACCCTGCGTGGCGGGTAGTTTGACTGGGGCGGTCGCCTCCTAAAGCGTAACGGAGGCGCGCGAAGGTTGGCTCAGAGCGGTCGGAAATCGCTCGTTGAGTGCAATGGCAAAAGCCAGCCTGACTGCGAGACTGACAAGTCGAGCAGAGACGAAAGTCGGCCATAGTGATCCGGTGGTCCCGAGTGGAAGGGCCATCGCTCAACGGATAAAAGGTACGCCGGGGATAACAGGCTGATACTGCCCAAGAGTCCATATCGACGGCAGTGTTTGGCACCTCGATGTCGGCTCATCTCATCCTGGGGCTGGAGCAGGTCCCAAGGGTACGGCTGTTCGCCGTTTAAAGAGGTACGTGAGCTGGGTTTAGAACGTCGTGAGACAGTTCGGTCCCTATCTGCCGTGGGTGTAGGATACTTGAGAGGAGTTGCCCCTAGTACGAGAGGACCGGGGTGAACGAACCACTGGTGGACCAGTTGTCGTGCCAACGGCAGTGCTGGGTAGCTATGTTCGGACAGGATAACCGCTGAAGGCATCTAAGCGGGAAGCCCCCCTCAAAACAAGGTATCCCTGAGGGCCGAGGTAGACCACCTCGTCAATAGGCCAGAGATGTAAGCGTGGTAACACGTTCAGTTGACTGGTACTAATCGCCCGATTGGCTTGATCTGATCTAGTAATAGACAGCCAAGAACCAAATAAGCACCACATGACTTGTGACATAACAAAGGTGCAGCAACGTGCATTTGCACTGCCTGCTGCGTGACAGACTTTACTAACGTAAAGTCGTCAGTGTTGATTGTTTCCCTGCGATCTTGGAAATGTCCTCGTGACATAACTGGGGTGCGGTCTCTCGGGCATTTGCCATGCAAATACCCTGCCGACCGCCAACCAAAAAAATCCAAGAACCGCAGGTTCTTGGATTTTTCTTGGTTTGGTGGCGATAGCGAGAGCAAAACACCCGGTCCCATCCCGAACCCGGAAGTTAAGTGCCTTTGCGCCAATGGTACTGCGTCTTAAGGCGTGGGAGAGTAGGTCACTGCCAAACCTAGTAAAATCCAAAACTCAAAAACGATAACATAAACGCTAACTACTAGGACAAATCGTCCTCAAGTAGCAAAGCGCTAGGACATCATAACTGTCGCGGGATGGAGCAGCCCGGTAGCTCGTCAGGCTCATAACCTGAAGGTCGTAGGTTCAAATCCTACTCCCGCAACCAGCGCCTCTTGTGAGGTAGCGCCAGTAGAATACGCAGACACACAGCCCCCTTGCGGGGCTGTTTGCGTTTCTACCCTAAGCTCTTGATGCACGTGTTGAAGTTTAGAAAGTTCCGCTGCAATGCGGCTGCTTTCTGACGTAGTTGCAACCGACAGAATGCCTGCCAGGTCGCCAATCAGATCAACCGTCAATTCTTCACCCGTCTCGTTGGGGGTGAGGACTACTTTGTCGATCATTGCGCGCAGATGCTGTGATGCTTCGGCACGTGTCTCGGGGTTGTTCATGGTGTCCATCAGGCCGCGCACTTCCTTGTGGTAGCGGTCCGCCATATTGGGGTGGAAGATGATCTTCTCTTCTTCCTGAGTGGACAGCACCTGTTCCAGCTCATTGAGGCGGTTGTTGACGATGACAGCGCGGTCTTTGATCATCTCGGCAGGCACGCCATCGCAGATGGACTGGTAATCCCCCCATTTTTAATTGGGTCCAGCCGTAGAATTCACGCAGCCGTTTTCAGTTTCATGGCGGGTGTCATGCCGCCGATGCCCATGTTGGGTCGCTCGTTGTTGTAAGTCCAGAGCCATTGTGTTGCCTGGTCCTGTGCCTCCTCGATGGTTTCGAAGATGTATTGCCCCAGCCATTCGCCACGAACGGTGCGGTTGTAGCGCTCGATATAGGCATTCTGTTGGGGCTTACCGGGCTGGATATATTCGAGCCGCACATTGCGTTTCTCAGCCCATTCCATGAGCTTCCCGCTGACGTATTCTGGGCCGTTGTCCACACGAATAGCTTGGGGCTTTCCGCGCCACTCAATGATCTGGTTCAGCGCACGCACGACACGTTCAGCAGGCAGCGAGAAGTCGACCTCAATAGCCAGTCCTTCGCGATTGAAGTCATCCAAGACGTTTAATGCCCTGATCGACCGGCCATCCGCCAGCTGATCCGCCATGAAGTCCATGGACCAAGTTTCATTTGGTCTTTCAGGCACAGCCAGTGGTTCCGGCTTGTCCCGCTTCAAGCGTTTCTTCGGCTTGATACGCAGGTTCAACGCCAGCTCACAGTAGACCCGGTAGACACGTTTATGGTTCCAGCCATAGCCCTGCACGTTGCGCAGATACAAAAAGCACAGGCCGAAGCCCCAGGTCCGCTTGTTAGCCGTCAAGCGTTCAAGCCAATCTGCGATCTCTTCGTTGTCATCGCTCAGCACAGGGCTGTATCTATAGCAGGTCTCGCTGATCTCGAACGCACGGCAGGCCAGAGCTATGCTGACCCCATATTGCGCAACTGCATTCATGGCCATCTCTCGCCGATGAGACGGCCTTAACGCTTTTTTCCAAGCGCTTCTTTCAGCAGGTCGTTTTGCATGCTCATCTCGGCATACATGCGCTTCAGACGACGGTTCTCTTCCGCCATATCCTTCATCTCGGAAATCAAGGACGCGTCCATGCCGCCAAACTTGGCCCGCCATTTGTAAAAACTCGCGCTGCTCATTCCGTGCTCGCGGCAAAGCTCAGAGACCGGCACACCGCCCTCCGCCTGCTTCAACACTGCCATGATTTGCGCGTCGCTAAATCGTCCATTCTTCATCATAAATCTCCTCAGATATCTTGCCGAGAAAATTCTACTTTGGAACACCACTATTTTTAGGGGGGATTACCTCCCCACTTTTTTCCAAGGCCTTGAATGCAGCCTGGATCGATGGGCCGATAGTGGGGCGGCCAGCAGGCGTGGGGGCTTTTACCGTGACATTGCCACGGTCTAGGATCTCATTGCGGATACGGTTGGTGGTTATGCGCACTTCCACAAATTCTAGCCCCTGATGGCTAAGCGTGCGCTCGTACCAATCAACCTTTCCAGCCCAAGTTGATTTGGGAATGTAGACCGGAGCATTGGCGACTTTGCGCGGGGCTTCAAACCCATAGGCATGGGCATGCCCCTGCGAGATATAGCTTAGGATATTTTGCTTGAGCTTACGTTCAACTTCTGCCCGCGCGGTCAAGATTTCCTGCGGTTTCTTCCAAAGCATTTGCATCTTTTCCACCGGGCTGCATTCCGCATCGCGAACTTGTTGCGCTGCGTCATCGAATGCAGTGATAGCGGAGACCTTTTGCAATTCTTCCCAGCGTGCCTTGAGTTTGGGTTCGCCGTATTCGACCCAGACGCAGGACAGCGGCACGCTGATGCGCCACAGGTACTTTAGCTGATCTATGGAATGACTGGTCAAAGGAAATATCTCTTGTCTGTTATGTTACCTATACCCGCATTTCCCAAGTAACTTGACGTTTTCGCGCCTCCAACGGCCACTAATGTGTTATATTTCAGTATGTTAATTTGGCTGAAGGTGGTGGATTATGGATCACCCAGAGGGTGCACGCGAAACGGGTGATGGGCGGCTCAGTTTTGACCGCCGGGTCCGGCTGGAGTTTCATGGTTCCAAGATCAGCTCGGACGGTGGATTACTGTTGTTCAGGGAATTGGATGAAGTGCTCGGCCTGCACGACATTGCGGGCGGATTTCTGAGAGACACGCGAACTGGCCACAATCGCCTGCACTCACTGGTCGGCTTGTTGCGCCAGTCGGTCTTTGGGCGGCTGGCCGGATATGATGATGTTAATGACGCGGACCGTTTATCGCTTGATCCGGTGATGCGGCAGGTCGTTGGAGGGCGTGCCGTTGAGGCCAAGGCCGCGTCTGCGAGCCAGATGGGACGGTTCGAGACCGAGGTGTTGGCGGCAACCGACAATCGCACTGTGCTGGCGGATTTATCAGGACACTGGATCGACCGGGTTCACAATCGCAAACCGCCCAAGTGGATCACGCTCGACATGGACAGTTCAGTCAGTCCCACCCACGGCGCGCAAGAAGGCACCGCTTGGAACGGGCATTTCGGCTGCATGTGCTATCACCCGCTGTTCGTCTTCAACCAGTTTGGCCATTTGGAACGCTGCGCCCTGCGCCCCGGCAATGTTCACAGCGCAGATGGGTGGGAAGAGGTTCTGAAGCCCGTCATCGCGCGATATGCGGATCGTCACCTGATGCGGTTCTTCCGGGGGGATGCTGCGTTCGCCATCCCGGAGCTATACAAAACTCTGGAACTGGAAAACTATTTCTACGCCATCCGCCTTCGGGCCAATCGCGTTCTTCAGGGCAAGATTGCGCATCTGCTCAAGCGCCCTGTGGGTCGTCCGCCAAAAGGCGTGAAGCGCATCTACGGCGACTTCCAATATCAGGCGGCATCTTGGGACAAACCTCGTCGTGTCATCGCCAAGGTGGAATGGCATCCCAGCGAGTTGTTCCCGCGCGTGGGCTTCGTGGTCACCAACATGCCGATGGAACCCGACTGGATCATCCGCTTCTACAACCAACGCGGCACCGCCGAGCAATACATCAAGGAAGGCAAGCAGGCGATCAACTGGACCCGTTTGTCCTGCAAAGGCATGGCGCAGAACGAGGTGCGGCTGCAACTCCATGCACTGGCTTACAATATCGGTGCCTTCCTACAGGGCACTGATCTACCTGATGAGATAGCCGACTGGTCACTGACAAGCCTGCAGACGCGATTGATCAAGATTGGTGCGAGGGTTGTGCGTCACGCCCGTGCAATCACCTTCCAACTGGCCGAGGTGGCTGTCAGCGGCGATCTGTTCAACCGCATCCTTGCGGCCATACATCGGCTGCGCGCACCGCCGGTTCCCTAATGACAACATCGTTAATCATAAAACCTGAACAAAAGCGGCTCAACCGGTCTATCCATACGGGGGTCGGTCAGACCAATATCCGGATCAACCTCGCCCCCGAGACCGGAAATCGTGCTCAGTTCGCGCGTCAGATGCCCGAACAACGGCACCATGGGTCCAAGAGGCTTGATAGGAGCGCAGAACAGCGGCAAGGTGGGCGGGAGGACGTTCCACTTGGGGAATGTCAGCTGTATGTGAAAGAAAACTCACTACATTTTGCGAATAGCTGCCTAGATGCCCATCCGTTCCTCATTAACAATCATCGGTTGATATCGGTTGATGGGCTATGCCTGACGGCAGAAGAGGCTCCGTGCGGACCGCACGCAAAATCCTCGGAAGTTATTTTTGCCGAGTGCGAAGTGGGTAATCCCGCGCAAAATTGGGATATCCCACCGGTGAACGGCAGCGGCTATGTCATTCACGAGATGTCGGCGCTGACCTCGAAATTCGCCAAAGCATACCTGACTTCCCAAGAACACGAAGCTCTTCCTTTTCATATCATTGAGGCGTTTGAACCCATAATGGGTGATTACTACCATGTGTCAAACAGAGTGACCGGACGTGGTTTTGATTGGAATTTCGACCTTAAGGACGGCGCACAGAAGCTGGCGTTTGGAACCACAGAAACTGGATTGCTTGTCATTTATCAGGGACGGTATTTCCTAGAGCTCGATGATCGCAACGGGTATCGTTTTACAGACAGTTGGTCCGAGGCCACGAAAATGTATTTTCATCCATTGCCGGACAACCAGTTTAAAATGCTCATTGATGAGAACTCCTGCATAGTTGACGCTGGCAACGTCGACGTCGAAGTTGGGTCATGCAACTCAGATTTCGCAGTGTGGTTGGCAAAATGAATTCGCCTGAACATTTTCTTGTAAAAGCAGTTGGGGTCATTGGATCGATAACTCTTTGTGTTGTCGGATTTGCAGCCATTGCAGAAACCAGAAGCTTTTTGAGCCCGGCCTTTGCCAATTGCTCAAGCGAGGTCTCAAACATAAGCGAGGAGTGGCTGGACTGCCTTTCGGACGAAAGGGAGCATCAAGAACAGTTGCTGGCAGGCGTTGAACAGAAATTGCAGCGTAAGCTTGTAGATTTGGGGCTAGAAAACGCCGCGGCCCTGCAAATTCTGCAAGAACGACACGCAATTTGGAAGAATTTCGCGGATAGTGAATGTGAATATTATTTCGGAGTTTTCGCCGCGGGTCCTACGCGCGGCCCTGATCTGGAAATATGCAAAGTAAGAGCAACCATTGAACGAAGGCATGAGCTTGAAAAAGAGCTTGAGGAGTAATTATTTCAGATTCCAATAACGTATATCTCCTATCAAAATGCGGCAGCATGCTAGAATTCCCCTGCGTTTTTTACACCAGGGGGAACAAGAATCTGAGTTCAGGGCTGGTGGGGCATTTAGGGCTGACTGCCGCCATCTGATAGTTTCTGTCAGGAATGCCGGGGAGGTAAGCTGGTCGAGTGGCAGCTATGCGCAGATAGCGCGCTTTGCAAAGTTTGAGCGGTTGCCGACAGCGGACCTTCACCCCGACTGAAGCGATCCGCGGTTGAAGCCCGCCTTTCTGAACGCTACGTATCGCACCAAAGTCTTGCAGGCAGCAAGTCCATCATAGGAGAGATACTTGTGAGAATGACTGCACTTCCCAATTTGCAGGTTCTTGATCTTGCACGTAGCTACCATGAGGCGGCCGAAGTGTTGGCTGACGCTAACGCCAATGCAATTCCAATCATTAATTTGCGTTGCCTGTCAACGGCGGAGTAAAACCCGGCCACTGTGGCGGAGCAAAAGTAGGCCATCTGGGCGCGAGCGCCTTGGAGCGTGCGGCTCTCATTTAGCAAGCACGTTCCAAGGCGCATTGGCCGTCAGGCCAATTCTGTGAGGATCATGTTCCGGCGGTTGCGATGCGGGCGCGGCTTTGGTTGAGCCGATAGCTTTCGCCGTTCATTTCCAGGATATTGACGTGGTGGGTCAGCCGATCCAGAAGTGCGCCGGTCAGGCGTTCTGTGCCGAAGGTTTCCGTCCACTCTTCGAATGGGAGATTGCTTGTGATCAGGGTTGAACCGCGCTCGTAGCGCTGCGAGATCAGCTCGAAGAGCAGTTCGGCACCGGTCTTGCTGAGCGGCACGAAGCCCAACTCGTCGATGATCAGCAGCTTGACCTTTGTCAGTTTGCGTTGGAGTTGCAGGAGGCGTTTCTCGTCGCGGGCCTCCATCATCTCGTGGACGAGAGCGGAGGCGGTGACAAAGGCGACTGGCAGTCCTTTCTGGCAGGCGGTCAGGCCTAGGCCGAGGGCGATATGGGTCTTGCCGGCTATACGTAGGCCTTGGCCGTTCCCTACGTATAGGTAACGGTCGGTGAGTGGGTCTAGAAACCCTTATACGTAACGTACGGGATTTGCGGCAACCTTAGTCCCCACGTATCGGTACGTGTTCTTATACGGCGCGCAACATCGGTCGCCTCAAATCCCCGACTATAGATCCCAGCCGCGCGGCATTTTCTTCCGCTGCCTGCCGTACTGGATCATCCGCCAGATGGGCGTAGCGCATCGTGGTTTGGATCTGGCTATGCCCCAGCAACCGCCCGACCATCTGAATAGGCATGCCAGAGGATACGGCATTTGACGCATAGGTATGGCGCAGGTCGTGGATGCGGACCCCGGCCAGACCTGCCCGCGCTCGGATGCGTCGCCAGGGGTGCTGCAAATCGGTGGCGTATTTGCCCGCGATCTTGCCTTCAATGACATAAGGATTGCCGGGGCTGCGCGGCAAATGGGTCAGGACGTCCCGTGCAGGCTGGGGCAGGGGGATGCGCCGCGCGCCCGTTTTGGTGTCGGGCAGTTCCATGCCGGTGTCGGTAATGTAATCCCATTTCAATGTCTGGATGTCCCCCAGGCGGCAACCGGTCAGGAGCAGCAACCGGAACGCAGCCACCACAAAGGGCGTTTCCGTGCCGTCGCGTTCAACCTCACTCAGGACATGCCCAAGGCGTTGCAGCTCATTCTGGTTCAGATAGCGCTCCCGCTTCACTTCGCGATACTTGGGAACATGGCGGCAGGGATTGGAGCCATCCGGGCGCAGCCCCCAGATCTCAGCCAGATTGAACACCTTGGAGAGCACGCCTAGGGTGCGGTTGGCCTGATAAGGCTTGTCGCGGAACCTGTGGTGCAACTCGGCAATGTCGCGGCGCCCTACATCGACCACCTTGAAACTGCCGATGGCGGGAACAATGAACAGGTCGATGGCGCGACGATATTCCTTTTGTGTCGAAGGCTTGCAGCGCTCCTTGGCGTGGGCCTCAAAGAACCGCTCACAGAGCGCGGCAACCGTGGGGGCTTTGCGGTGCTGGGAAATGTCCTCGGCGGGGTTCTCGCCCTTGGCGACCTGTCCCGTGATCTCTTTCGCCAGTTTGCGGGCCTCTTCCACGGTGATCTTGCCATGCCGCCCCACCGAGACCCGCCGGGTGCGCCCACCCTTGCGATATTGCGCCTGATAGGTCTTGGCCCCGGACGGCATCACCCGCAGCCCAAACCCGGCAATCTGGCTGTCCCAGACAAAGTAATCCTTGGCCGCTGGTTCCAGCGCATCAACCGCCCGTTTGGTGAGTTTTGCCATCTCTATTTCCCTACCCCTGAAAGCTCTCGTGGAAGCACTGTGGAAGTGAGCTACCCCCCGAAATTCGGACACTGACGTAAGCTGCTATTTGTTGTCTGCTGATCTTCAACACGAAGGAGATCAGGAATGTCGAAACGGAAGCAACATCATCCAGAATTCAAAGCCAAGGAGGCGTTGGAGGCGTTGGAGGCGTTGAAAGGCGAAGAGACGGTCAGCGATTTGGCCATTCGGTTTGGCGTGCACCCAACGATGATCCATCAGTGGAAGCGCGCATTACTTGAAGGCGCATCGGGCGTATTTGAGCGTGGCGGACGGAAGGCACCGGAAGTCGATGAGGAGCAGGTCAAAGACCTGCACGCCAAGATTGGGGAGTTGGCCGTCGCCAACGATTTTTTGGCCAGAAAGCTCAAACCTTGGACCGGCAAGTGAGGCGCAAGATGATTGAGCCGAACCTAAAAGGTCTGTCAGTCAGCAAGCAATGTTCGCTGCTGTCGATCTCGCGGTCCTCGTTCTACTATGAGCCGAAGGGCGAAAGTGAGATGAACCTCGATCTGATGCGCCTGATCGACAAGCAGTTCCTGGAAACGCCGTTTTACGGCGTGCGTCAGATGACATGGCACCTACGCAATGACGACCACCTCGTCAATAAGAAGCGGATCAGACGCCTGATGCGGCTGATGGGCCTCATGCCGATCTATCAGAAGCCCAACACCAGCAAGGCAGCGAAGGGTCACAAGATTTACCCTTATCTGTTGCGCGGCTTGCGCGTGGATCGGCCCAACCAAGTTTGGTGCGCCGACATCACCTACCTGCCGATGCGGCGTGGGTTTTTATATTTGGTCGCCATCATGGACTGGCACACGCGCAAGGTGCTGGCGTGGCGTATCTCAAACACGCTGGAAGCCGAGTTCTGTGTTGATGCCTTGAATGAAGCGATCCACAAGTTCGGCCCACCCGAGATCATGAATACGGATCAGGGCAGCCAGTTCACGTCATTTGCTTGGACCGACCGCCTGCGTCGATCCGGCATCCGCATCTCAATGGACGGCAAAGGCCGGTTCCTCGACAATATCTTTGTCGAACGACTGTGGCGGTCGCTGAAATACGAATGCGTTTATCTGCACGCATGGGAGACCGGATCAGAGGCCAAAGCTGGCGTCAGAAAGTGGATCGCGTTCTACAACCACAAGCGCCCTCATTCCGCCCTTGGCGGCAAACCACCCGCTGTGATCTATTGGCAGAGAAACGAAACAACCAACCCCGATCAGCAGATGCAAAGAGTAGCTTAAATCACCCCAGATCCTGTCCAAGGATTGGGGAGTAGCTCACAGACAATGGAAAGGAGTTCTCCGACCGTCTCTTTGGTCTGCGCAAGCGCGAACAAAGCGGAAAACATGATTTCGACAAGCTCTGCGCCGAACTGGACATCGAACACCGTCTGACGCCGCAAAGATCGCCCCAAACAAACGGCATGGTCGAGCGCTTCAACGGTCGCATCGAAGACGTGCTGCAAAGCCACCACTTCCGATTAGGCGAAGAACTGGAGACCACGCTGCACCGCTATGTTTGGCTCTACAACCAACAGCTTCCGCAATCAGCCTTGGGCAGCAAGACGCCCTTACAAGCGATGAAGCACTGGCACAAACTCAAACCAGAACTGTTCAACAAACTGCCATACTACCGTCCGGGATGTGACAAGTAGGGCTCCAATTGACGTTGATCTACCTGTCCTCAAGATGCTAAAGACTTTGCAGCCAAAGGATGGAATGCTGGGTCAGCAGACGTTGACTGTTTTCATCCTTGGAGTCGAAATGCGTACGGGTCTGGAGACTATATAATGGTTAAAGCAATAATTCTTGCTGGGGGACTAGGAACACGCATTAGCGAAGAATCTCATTTAAAGCCCAAACCTATGATAGAAATAGGTGGAAAGCCGATCTTATGGCATATCATGAAAACCTATGCGCACCATGGCGTAACTGAATTTGTCGTGTGCTGTGGGTACAAAGGCTATCTTGTCAAAGAGTATTTCGCGAATTACTTCCTTCACAATTCTGATATCACCTTCGATCTCTCCGGCAATAAAATGCGTGTGCACCGGGAGAATGCTGACCCTTGGAAAGTGACCCTCGTCGACACGGGTGAACTGACGATGACAGGGGGGCGTATCAAACGCGTGGCTGATTATGTTGATGACACGTTTTGCCTGACTTACGGCGACGGTGTTTCAGACATCAACATTAGAGAGCTTCTCGCGTTCCATCGCAGCAGAACGACCGAGGTCACGGTAACAGCGATCCAGCCATCGGGGCGTTTCGGATCTCTGACTATAGAAGATAACCTGGTTACGAACTTCCAGGAAAAGCCGAAGGGAGATGGCCAATGGGTCAATGGTGGTTTTATGGTCTGTGAGCCTTCGGTTTTTGATCGGTTAACTGACGATGAAACTGTTTTTGAACAGGAGCCATTGATGGGGCTTGCCCGCGACCGGCAGCTGTCAGTTTTTAAACATCACGGTTTTTGGTCTGCGATGGACACTTTGCGTGACAGAAACTACTTGGAGAAGCTCTGGGCTGACCAACAAGCTCCTTGGAAGCTGTGGTCTTGAGTGACTTTTGGCAGGGAAAGCGTGTTCTGATTACTGGGCACACCGGGTTTAAGGGGAGTTGGCTTGCGCTTTGGCTACACTCTTTGGGCGCCGAGGTTTTTGGCTTTGCGCTGGAACCTGACACTCACCCTTCACTGTTTGATCAATTGCGCTTGGTTGAAAAGATCCACCACAGAGTAGGGGATATTCGTGAGTCACAAACCCTGAAAGAGTATTTGAAATTCAGTCAAGCTGATGTGGTGTTCCACCTTGCGGCACAACCATTGGTCTTGCGTGGATACCGTGAATCCCTGCTTACGTGGGACACAAATGTTATGGGGACGGTCAACCTGCTGGAGGCCGCGCGTGATCTTAAATACCCCAGTACAATAGTTGCTGTGACAACAGATAAAGTCTACCACAACCTAGAGACAAATCACTTCTATAGCGAAGATGATCGATTGGGTGGCTTGGACCCTTATAGCGCCAGCAAGGCAGCTGCAGAGCTTTCGATACAAAGCTATAGGTCCGTGTTCACCCAAGAAAGGCTGCCTGTGAAGCTTGTTTCAGCAAGGGCTGGGAACGTCATTGGCGGTGGGGACTGGGCAGAAGACCGCCTAATCCCGGATATTGTTCGAGCTTTGTCAAAGGGTGAACATATCAAGGTTCGAAACCACCAAGCGGTGCGCCCCTGGCAACATGTATTAGAGCCGCTGTTCGGATATATCAGCATGGCAGAAAGCGTTGCCAAAGATGAAATCGGTGTTTCGACATTGAACTTTGGCCCAGAGCGCAGTGAGATGCGTTCGGTCGCAGATGTCATCGACAGCGCATTAGAGCACTGGCCCGGCAAATTTCAGACGCTCGATCAATCGAATGCACCGCATGAAGCTGGCCTGTTGATGCTCTCAATTGAAAAGGCAAAAGAGTGCCTTGGTTGGACCCCAAAATGGGATTTCTCGACGACAATCGGAAAAACCATGACTTGGTACAAAGAAGCTCAGAACGGGGGGGATATACTATCCCTCACGTTGAGACAAATTAGGGAATTTGAAAGTGCGTAGATTGACAAAACTTTACTTAAGCGCATACCAAATCCGGTTTTCGTCGTGAAAAAGGCGATGGTCTATATCTGCGGCGAAGATTTTTTCGCGCCGTCTTTGGTTTCTTGTCTGTCCTTTAGTACAAATTATTATGACGACGTTGATCGATTTATCTTCCTTTGTACTGAAAATGACGAATTTATCGAACAAGCCCGCCAATATTGTGCTGATCAAAAGACTAATGTTCAGATCTTGAAGATGTCCATTACAGCAGCATCAAATTTTCCCTTAATGGCACATTTGCATCCCGCTGCTTATGGGCGGCTATTCCTACATGACTATTTGGATCCTAGCTACTCGCGTGTAATGTACATTGACGGGGATACGTTATCTGGTTCTGTTGACGTAGACTTTGAACAGGATCTATCGGGCAAAGTATTTGGCGCCGTTCAAGATATTGGTGTTGTTGCCTCAGGAAGCGCAGCGCAATTACTACACCAGTCGCCCTCACAAGGCGCAAAGTACTTCAATGCTGGGGTTCTCTTGATCGATTGGCCTCTCTGGTGCGAACAGGAAATTGGGCCACTTTGCAATGAGTACCTAAACTCAAATTTGGATGCCCCATACGGCGATCAATGTGCGCTGAACAATATTTGCGTCGACAAATGGGCCGAATTGCACCCTTCTTGGAACACACAAACGGACTTCCTGGCTGACCCCCAACTCGTGCAGGCCGCGAAGGTTATCCACTTTACTGGTGCAGCAAAGCCATGGCAGCGGGACCTTTGGAAGCATAATGTTGAGTATTCCGAGTACTACGAGAAGACTCTCAGCGGGCACCCATTTGACTCGATTTTTCGGCCCGCGACAGCAAAATCATCAGTTAAGCGCGCTTTTCGGTCCTTAGAGAAAAAGCTGAGGCTGAGAAAGATGAAGAACTGGGCCGCTTGGGTTGCCGAACATTACGGTTAATCCAATTAGGCGTCATATTGGTCAAACCCAGCAAAAGAACTCCGACAATCAAGGACGTAACAGTATGAATAAGCACTTGGTGTCCATCAAAAACGACGGATTTGGTGTCGCTTTTCGAAATTTCCTATCCTCAAAGCTTGTGAAGATGGGATGGGTGGAAGACGCTGAAAGAATGCGGCAGCGTCTCTCACGAGAATTCGATGAAATGTTTAACAGTACCATTGCTTATGGAGCGCTGAAGGGATTTCAATTCTCACCCAATACTTGGTGGTCAAAACACGATCGCGCTTCAATGATATTTGGTCTGTACGAAAAAGAAATTGTGAATATGCTACAGGACCTTTCCAAAACAAAAAATGTTTTTATCGATGTTGGTGCAGCCGATGGTTACTATGGCGTTGCAACGGTAAGCCAAAAAATTTTTGAGAAATCCTATTGCTTTGAGATTGAAGCGCAGGGTCGTGCAGTCATCAAAGAAAACGCAAATCTAAACGGTGTTAGTAACAAGGTTACCATTTTTGAAGAAGCCAAATTGACATCCTTGGCGAAGATACCGGCGGAAGATATCAAGAACTCGGTGGCCTTGATCGATATTGAAGGTTTTGAGTTCGATTTCCTCGATGATACCGTTTTGGAAATTTTGAAAAACACGGTCTGTATAATAGAGCTTCATGATTGGTTTTATGATGACGGTGATCAACGATTAGCCGACCTAAAAAGACGTGCAGCCAAGTACTTTGATGTGAGCGAATTCAAGTCCACATCTCGTGATACAAGCCATATTTTTGAGCTCGAGCGATATTCAGATAATGAACGTTGGTTGGTGTGTGGCGAAGGTCGACCTCGGTCAATGGTTTGGCTCCGCCTAGACCCAAAAGGTCGGCCTTAAAATCAAACGAGGAAGTAGGGGTTTCATGCAAAAACACTTCATCAATTTGACGCGCGTTCCAGAAAGAGCCGATTTCATTGCGCAAGAGGCTGCAAGGATAGGCTTGGCAGATGTCCAGTTCTTTCCCGCAGTCGATGCACAAGGACAACTTCCGAAAGACATATCCCCTTACTACACACCAAATTCTTGGAAAGCATATTGGGAACTGTCCGCCACCGAGGTCGCCGTCTTTGAAAGCCATCGCCTGTTGTGGGAAAAATGTGCGCTCGAAAACACAGACGCCTATTTCATATGTGAAGACGACATCTTGATGTCAGAAGCCTTACCGGCGACGTTGATCGAGTTGTCAAAACACACAAGCAAATTTGACCTAATCCACGTCGACAGCACGAATGTTGAATACCGTTATGGCAAAACCGAAAACTGGGCCGATGTAATTGTTGCCCCCATATTGCAACCGTTAAGCAGCGCAGCAGCCTACGTAGTTAGCCCAAGCGGCGCAAAAAAACTGGCCGCTGTTGCCAGACGTGGTTTTTGTGATCACGTAGACGATTTCCTTACACGCCCTGACAAGAACTATTGCGTGTTCCAGTTGCTACCCGCACTCGCAATTCAGGGCATGTTTGCAAACCCAGATCATGTCCCCAAAGAAATCCGCGCCAGCGAACGCACATCTATCCCCGCTTTAAACCAAAGTATCTCCAAGGGGCCAATTTCCTACAGAATAACCAAGGAAATACGGCGAAGCCTACGAAGACTGTTGCGTAAATCAGTCCTCGACAAGCGGCTGATTAAACTCGGCGGATCGGTCGGCATAACTCAGTTGGCCGAAGATCTCCCTTCCTATCTAGACTGACCTGTTGGCCAGTCACTTTCTGGTTTCCTGGCAAAGCAATGTGATCCTGCCCCACTGAATTGGTCCGGCCCTATAGTTAGGAATCGGAGGATCAAAGATGGGAATCAAACGACACAAGCCTGAAGAGATTGTCACGAAGTTGCGGCAGGTTGAGGTGCTGTGAGCTACTTGTCACATCCCGGACGGTAGTATGGCAGTTTGTTGAACAGTTCTGGTTTGAGTTTGTGCCAGTGCTTCATCGCTTGCAAGGGCGTCTTGCTGCCCAAGGCTGATTGCGGAAGCTGTTGGTTGTAGAGCCAAACATAGCGGTGCAGCGTGGTCTCCAGTTCTTCGCCTGATCGGAAGTGGTGGCTTTGCAGCACGTCTTCGATGCGACCGTTGAAGCGCTCGACCATGCCGTTTGTTTGGGGCGATCTTTGCGGCGTCAGACGGTGTTCGATGTCCAGTTCGGCGCAGAGCTTGTCGAAATCATGTTTTCCGCTTTGTTCGCGCTTGCGCAGGCCAAAGAGACGGTCGGAGAACTCCTTTCCATTGTCTGTGAGTATGGTTCGGATGCGAAGTGGGCAAGCCCGCTCTAGATCACGCAAAAAGCGGCGCGCCTTGGCCGCTGTCTTGCTGCTATAGATACGGATAAAAACCCAGCGTGTAGCCCGATCAATGGCAACAAACAGATACCGGCGGGAAGTTTGATCAGCCATCTGTGGCAGGTACTTCACGTCGATATGCAGATATCCCGGTTCGTATGCCTTGAAGGCGCTGTGCTTTGGGCGGGCGGCCTTTGGCTTAAGATCGCGCAGGTTGCCGACCCCATGCCGCCGCAGACACCGATCCAGTCCAGAGCGCGAGACGTCCGGGTTCAGAAACTCCCGCACCACGGCCAGCAAGTCATCCAGCGACACTAGCAGCATCTTGCGCAGCGCAACCACAACGGCCTCCTGAGCAGGCGTCAACGTCGTTTGCAGCCGATGAGCGGTATGGCTACGGTCATGGACACTGTCGCGCTTGCGCCATTTCCAAACTGTCTGTTCGGTTGTGCCAAAACGCTCAGCCAGAACCCATGCAGGCTCGTCGCTCGCCTGGATGGCAGCCCGTATCTTAGGCGTTGTTGTCGCTTGGTTATGAAGATGGATCAGCATTAAGCGCCCTCCCGAATGTCACCGAAAACCGATCTTGCCATGAAAAATGCGGACCGGCGAGGATCTATGTGATCGTCCGGGATGGAACATCTACCCGCAGTCCAAGAAATGCAAATCTCAAAGCTACGATGAATTTGTAATGGATGGCCGAAGTCCAGACAACAAAGAACTATCGCCGCAAGTGCGGCTTTGGCCTTTCACGGGCCCTCTGAAGTTTTGTAAACACAGTAGCACACCGTCCCAGAAGGTCGGTGGCACATCTGGATAGGTTTCTGGACTTTGGCCGCCAGCTTGTGGCAGCGTGATCACAATGGATCAAAAGGCGGGAATGCACTATCACTTGATCTGGCAGTTGGTCTGGATCAGTTGGGCCAGGCTCTCAAGTGGAGGTCTCGCCCTTGGCTGGCCCCGTCTCAGTTATGGAAAGAAGATCAATAGTGGCTTCGCGATTTGGACTCCTTCTAGCCGGTCTTGTGGCACTGACTGTTGGCACTGCTGCGGCGGCGCAAACCGAGCTGAGCATGTGGTATCATGGATCGCATAATGAAACTGAACGCCGGATCATTGTTGAGATCGTCGAGGATTTCAATGCCAGTCAACCGGATTGGAAAGTCATCCTGAAGAGCTTTCCTGAAGGCAGTTACAATGACTCGGTGGTTCGGGCGGCTCAGACCGGGAACCTGCCTGACATCATTGATGTGGATGCGCCGGTGGTCGCCAATTGGGCGTGGTTGGGATATCTGCAGCCGCTGCGCATAGAGGAGGCCGCGGTCGAGGCGTTCCTGCCATCCGCTGTTGGGCGCTGGAATGGTCATATCTATTCGGTTGGCCTGTGGGAGGCTGCGCTTGCGATCCTGACACGCAAGTCCACCTTGGAAAAATATGACATCCGACTGCCAAGTCTTGCGGACCCCTGGAGTGCGGCCGAATTTGAAACGGCCTTGGTGAAACTCAAAGCATCCGGGGAGTTCGACTATCCGCTGGACCTGGGGCTGAGCAGGGAGGGCGAATGGTTTCCCTATGCCATTAGCCCCTTTTTGCAAAGCTTCGGCGGTGATCTGGTGGACAGATCTGACTATAGTTCGGCACAGGGTGTGTTAAATGGCGAGGCCGCCCTGAGATTTGGAACTTGGTGGCAGTCCCTGTTTTCGCGCGGGCTTGTTCCCAGCCCGGAACAGTCGCAACCAAACCGAACCGCCGCGTTGATTGATGGTACATATGCCATGGCCTGGGACGGCAATTGGACCGTTCTGGATTTCATCGACGCTGTAGGAGAGGATGCCGTATTTCTGCCTGCACCCGATTTTGGTAAGGGCAGTGTCATCGGCGCCGGGAGCTGGCAGTTTGGCGTGTCAGCCACGTCAGAACATGTGGATGGGGCCAGCGCCTTTGTCGAGTTTGCGATTCAAGACCGATACCTGTCCACCATCGCGGATGAACTGGGATTGATCCCACCCACCCTGGCAGCCGCAAGAGCATCCACGACCTATGGCCCGGAGGGCTGGTTGCCAGGGTTTGTCGATTTGTCGCGCCAACAGGCTTTGCTACGTCCGGTGTCTCCCAGCTATGTTGTGATAGCAAAGGTGTTTGAAAGAGCCCTGGTTGAGATCGCTGAAGGTGCGGATGTGAAGGCCGTGCTTGATGAAGCGACCGATGACATCAATCGAGATATCACGCGAAATGCAGGGTATGTAAATCAATTGAGCGTTGATTAGGGGCGCTATGCTTTCTGATGATGGGGCTGGAAGGTGTTGAGCAGAGGCCGGGTAAGCGACCTCAAAGGGTGGATCGAGTGCTAGAGGGACTTCTAAACAGGTTTTGCTTCACCACTAAGGTGTTTCCGGCCTTGCTGGGAATGTTGTGTCTTGCAGTCCTGCCGGGGCAATTGAATGCAGATCCGCTGCGTGTTGGCTTTTATGAAAACCCACCCAAAATTTTTCGAGACTCAGCTGGGCAACCTGCCGGTTTTTGGCCGGAGGTGACCGAAGCCATTCTGTCTGAGATGGGCTATGATTTCGAATACGTCGACTGTGAATGGGAGTCCTGCCTGGAGATGGTGGGGCAGGGGCAGCTCGACCTTATGCCGGATGTGGCCTTTTCTGAGGAGCGTGCAGCGCAGTTCCAGTTTATCAACGAAGCGCTGATTTATTCATGGTCTACCATCGTCACCTCCCAGGAGGTTGAGATTACCTCTCTGGCGGATTTTGAGGGCAAGCGAATTGCCGTGCTCGCAAATAGTATCCAGGAGCGTGACCTGAGGCGGTTTTTACGCAAAGAAGGCCTGAAGAGTAAGCTGATCTGGACGTCGTCAGTGCAGGGCGCGATTGATGCGATTTTGGTTGGTGATGCGGATTTGGCAATTACCAATACGTTCTTTGCGGTGCAGATGGCCAATCAGAACAGTTTGCGTATTCCTGAGCTGCCATTTCAGGTCAACTCCTATCACTATGTGGTGCCGCCGGATGCCCCGGAAAACTTTGTCCAGGCGATGAACCTGGCCAGCTACCGGCAGCAAATGACCTTTGGGTCGGACTTTCACTCTGCCAAGTATGAATGGATATCCTTTCACAAAGCCCCGCTGCCGAGCTGGCTTATTACTGTGCTGCTTGTAGCGGTTTCTGTGCTTTTGGTGTCAGCAGTGCTCATATTCATCCTGCGCCGTGTTGTTCGGGCGCGCACCTTGGATCTTGCGACCACGGTTGATGCGCTAAGCGCAGAAATGGATCTTCGCAAAAAGGCCGAGAAGTTTGCCCTGGAAACCCAGAAATTTGACGCGATAGGCCGGCTTGTCGGGGGCGTCGCCCATGATTTCAATAATCTATTGTCGGTGATCATGGGTAACCTCGAATTGTTAAAAGACCAGCGTGGGCTGGATGCGCCCTCCTTGAAGTTCATTGACCAAGCACTGTCCGCGACCAAACGCGGGGCCAAACTGTCCTATGATCTCTTGTCTTTTGGGCGGCGTGCTCAGCTGGTGCCGCAGGTGCTGCGGGTCGATCTGGTTTTGCGTGGTATCGAGGAGATGCTGCGCCGGACCCTGCCTGAAAACATATCTGTGGAATTCTCCTATGACCCTCTTGTGAAGGCGGTTCTTCTGGATCAGGGGCAGCTGGAGAATGCGGTTTTGAACCTGGTGTTGAACGCCCGCGATGCGATGCCAGACGGGGGCAAGCTGACAGTTTCGGTGTCTAACCTAGGGGCGGACCAAAGCGACGGCGATGACCTTTCAGGCGAGCGGGTGGTGGTCTCTGTGATGGACACCGGTGTGGGGATCAAAGAAGACGCTTTGAGTAAGGTGTTTGAGCCCTTTTTCACAACCAAAGAATTCGACAAGGGGTCGGGGATGGGGCTGGCGATGGTGCATGGCTTTGTGACCCAGTCGGGGGGGAAGATCCGTATCCGCAGTGTCTGGGAGCAGGGGACGACGGTGGAGCTGAGATTTCCGGTGACCGTTGAGGCGGCGGATCAGGCGGCGGGAGGTGACATTTCCACAGGTTTTTTGGGCGATGAACAGATCTTACTGGTTGAAGATGACGATGATGTCCGCAGCGCCCTGAGCCAACGGCTTGCGGCCTCTGGGTTTCGTGTGACGCAGGCCCACAACGGCACAGAGGCCCTGGATCTGGTCAAAAAGGCACCTGAACTTGACCTGGTGGTGACGGATCTGACGATGCCTGGGTCGGTACAGGGGCTGGATTTGGTGGCGCAAGTCAGAAAGGTGCTTGATGGTGTCCCGATCGTGATCCTCACGGGGTATGGCGCTGATGTGCTCGATAGTGTCTCGGGTCTGCCAAAGCTTACCGTGCTCAATAAACCTGTCTCGGGACCTGTTTTGATTTCCAAAATTCGCGCTCTTTTGGACAGCTGACCGCTGCACCTGGCGCGAGGTGCAGCGCAAAACGGGGGCTGTTGGGCCTTTGCGCTTTGATGGGGTGATCTGCTGGGCGGTGTCGTGACGCCTTGATGCGCAGGGGAATGGAAACTGTCACCGTTCTGTTAAAACGATGGGGTACCTCCATATGCGACGCAAGTGACAGCGGGCGACGCGCATGAAATACCGAACCATTTTTTTGTCCGATATCCATTTGGGCACCCCAGGATGTCAGGCTGAATTACTGCTGGATTTCCTCAAATGCCACGAAGCAGACACCTACTATTTGGTTGGTGACATTGTGGACGCCTGGCGCATTCGCAGAAAGGGTTTCCTCTGGCCGCAGGCGCACAATGACGTGGTGCAAACGCTTCTGGCCAAGGCACATGGCGGTGCCCGGATCTATTTAATCCCCGGCAACCATGACGAATTCCTGCGCTCCTACTTTGGCACTCATTTTGGCGGTATCGAGGTGGTGGGGTCTGCCGAGTTCACCGCCCATAACGGAAAATGTTATCTGGTGACCCATGGTGATCAATTTGATGCGGTGGTGACAAACGCCAAATGGCTCGCGCATCTTGGGGACCGGGCCTATGAATTGATGCTGTGGCTGAACACCCGCCTTAATCGGCTTCGCCATCTCTGGGGCGGACAGTACTGGTCCTTGTCAAAATGGGCCAAGCACCAGGTCAAGCAGGCTGTCAATTTTATCAGCGAGTATGAAACAGTGCTGACTGCCGAGGCACGGCGCGGCGGCTATGATGGGGTGATCTGCGGTCATATTCATAGTGCGGCCATCCGTGACATGGGAGAGGTGACCTATGTAAACACTGGTGACTGGGTCGAAAGCTGCACCGCTGTCGTTGAAACGGCAGATGGCAGTCTTGCTCTTATCGATTGGACGCGTTCTGCGCGCCAGTCTCGCGGGGAGTCGCGCCGCCAACTTGGCCGCCAGCCTCGTCGCCGGGCACGCGATGCCCAGCCCGAAGAAAAAGTTCTCGAAAACGTTTAGGGGATACACCCAATGAATTCTTCCGCCCAGGCTCAATTGGACGCGGCTGTTTTGCAGGATGGCGATGCGGCAACCGGATGGCTTGAACGTCTGTTCTCGCGTCTGTTTCTGGGGTTGGTCTATCCGCAGATCTGGGAAGATCCGGTGGTGGACATGGAGGCGCTGGAGATTTCAGCAGAGGATAATCTGGTCTGCATCGCCTCTGGCAGCTGCAATCTAATGTCGTATCTGACCGCTGGCCCTGCTTCGGTCACGGCGGTTGATCTGTCGCCTGCCCATGTGGCCCTGGGCAAGTTGAAACTGACTGCCGCCCAAGCCCTGCCGGACTATGCCGCCTTTTATCAGTTTTTTGGCCGGGCAGACCTGGCCAGCAACGCCGTCCTGTATGAGCGCTATATCCAACCAAAGCTAGACCCCGGCGCGCGGGCGTTTTGGCAGGGGCGACAGCTGATAAATCGCCGCATCACGTTGTTTCAAAAGGGGCTTTATAAATACGGGCTGCTTGGTCGCTTTTTGGGGGCGGTGCATTTGGTTGCCCGTCTGGGGCGGGTGAATTTTGCGCCCTTGCTGGCCGCACGCAGCCTACAGGAACAACAGGCGTTTTTTGATCAGAAGATCAGCCCCCTGTTTGATATGTGGCTGGTGCGCCGGCTGGCTGGGTTTCGCGCTGCGCTTTTTGGCCTGGGCATTCCTCCGGCGCAGTATGACAAACTGGCCGCTGACGGCGGTGGCGACGTGTTGCCGGTACTGCGCGAGCGGGTCCGCAAACTGATGTGTGATACCCCGATCCGGGACAATTATTTTGCCTGGCAGGCCTTTGCACGCGGGTATGACCCGGCACCGGATGGGTCTCTGCCGCCCTATCTGCAGCAGCGCAATTTCCAAGCCCTGCGGGACTATGCCGACCGGGGCCGCATCGTAAACCGCTCCCTTACCGACCAGTTGGCGCAGGAGCCTGACAGCTCGAAACAGGGCTATATCCTGTTGGATGCCCAGGATTGGATGAATGACAGTCAGTTGAATGCGCTTTGGCAGCAAATCACCCGCACGGCAACGCCCGGGGCAAAGGTGATTTTTCGCATTGGCGGCGCTGATGACATCCTGCCGGGCCGAGTGTCGCCTGACATCCTGGGGCGCTGGGCCTATGACGCAGAGGTTTCCAAACGGGGCAGCAAGCAGGATCGCTCAGCGATCTATGGCGGCTTTCATCTCTATCGTTTCCAGGGCTGATCAGATGCGCGACGCGACCCCCAATGCCCATGCAGCACTGATGGATCAAACCTATCGCTACCAACGCATATTTTATGATTTGACCCGAAAGTACTATCTGTTTGGGCGTGATGCGCTGATTGATGATCTGGCGCCTGACGCCGACGCGCATGTTCTTGAACTTGCCTGTGGCACGGGGCGGAATTTGCAATTGGCTGAGGGGAAATATCCAGACTGCACCTTTTACGGGCTTGATATCTCGTCAGAGATGTTGGTGTCCGCCGGGAAAAAACTGGGCACGCGGGTTGCCTTGGCTCAGGCTGATGCCTGCCATTTTGAGGCCGCGCAACTGTTCGGCCGCGACGCATTTGATCGGATCTTTATCTCTTACGGGATTTCAATGATCCCGGATTGGCAGCAGGCTTTGCGCCAGGCCTTTGGGGCGCTTGCTCCGGGCGGCACGCTGCATGTTGTGGATTTTTCCAATCTGGAGGGATGGCCCGGCTGGTGCCGGGGCCTGCTGCATCGCTGGCTGACGAAATTCCATGTGAGCCCACGATTAGAGTTGGCAAGCGAGCTGGACAAGATCGCCCGTGAGCTGGGCGGCAGGGCACAATGCCGCCAGCTTTATCGCGGCTACGCGCAATATGGGATCCTGCGCAAGACGGGGTAACTCTGCGCACCTGGCGTTGTTTGACTGGGCGCTGTTTGGCTGACCACTGTTTGACTGGTCACAGTCGGGCCTGAGGTCTCAGCCAGGGTCAGGCGAAATCCCAGATCACGAAGGATTGTGCTGAGCATCGCTGATCAGCATCACAGGCGTGGGAGCCTGGGTTTGGGCTCTTGCCAGCGGGGCGCCCAGGCCAAGAACCAGCGTTGCGGCTGTTAAGGTGGCGCTGCCGCCCAGCAAGGCAACTGCGGTGAATTTGATGAAAGGCATGAAGCTGTTCATTGATTTATTCCTTGAGACAAAAACGGTGCGGTAAAGGGGCGAACCTGCTTTTGCAGAGAAAACAGCTCCAAACCCACTGGATGTCAAAATGAATACGTGATTTCTGGTGCCAAAATATTGACTGGATGTGCCAAAGACTTGACAGCAAATGCCAAAGGTTGACCCTTCGGTAACGTAAATGTTACTGATATTTGATCGCAGCTCAGGCGCTTGGTAGTCTGTTGAGCGCATCAATTTGGAGCCGGGACTTGACCTCTGTTTCGACACTCTACGCCAGAAAACAGATCGAACATGCAGACCAGATAGCCGACAAAGGCAAGCTGCTGGATCTGGTCGGCCTGACGCCAGAAACGGTAGCCGACCCTACGGTCATGGTGCCGGTTGAGGCCTATCACGACCTGATGGAGGAGGTTGCCAAAAGCGAGTTCCCGGATCTGAGGTTTCACATGAAAACCTGTAGGAGCATGAGGTGTGATGAGTTTGGCGTCTTTGGGCTTGCGCTGAAATCTGCCCCAACCCTGCGTCATGGGTTTCAGCGAATTTGGCGTTATACCCGACTACACAATCGCGTCGCGAGTTTTTCTGCCGAACAGGAGGGCGATCGGTTCTGTTGGTCCATGCAGGCCCCCAAGACGGACCGGCTTGGGGCCTTTTTGTCGGTAGAGGCCGCCATGGGTACGACACTGACGCTCTGTCGTGAAACGACCAGCCCGGAATTTCAGCCCTGCCATGTGCAATTTGTCCATGAAAGAGACGGCTCTATTGATGCTCTGGTAGAGCATTTTGGCTGTGTGCCAGAATTTGGAGCCCGGTCGGATGCGTTGCATTTTGATGTCCAGGACGTTGATCAGCCCAGCAGCATTGGCGATACTGGTGTCTGGAATTTCCTGATCTCTCATTTGGATCAGATGCTGGAAAAAGAACGTGACCAGGAGCAAAGCTTTGAAGCCCAGGTGATTGAGGAAATTGCCAAACTGCTGAGCGGCGGGGTGCCGCAGCTGTCGGAGGTTGCCAAAAACATGGGACTGGGGGGGCGCACCTTTCAGCGACGGCTGAGCGAGAGGGGGCATAGTTTTCAATCGCTCACCGACGAATCGCGCCGGAAACTTGCCCAGCAGCTTATTCAATCGTCGAACTATTCCTTCTCAGAGATTGCCTTTTTGACCGGGTTTTCAGAACAAAGCGCCTTTTCACGGGCCTTTAAGCGCTGGTCTGGCCAAACGCCCAAGGCCTATCGGAGTGGCCTGCGCGACAGCAGTGCCGCAACATCCTGCCCTGCTGAATAAGGCCCTGTTTTGCAGGCATGCTCCCCTTTGAGGGAGGCGCTTAGCAGTGCAGATAATGTCGGGCGACTATGCCGGGGTTGGTGGTGTGAACATATATGACTTGTCATTGATTTGTTTTTCAGGCTCTATCCGGTCGCTGGGGGCTTATGCCCAAGTCAGCAAAAACTGTGGCCGAAAGAAACAGGGCCGAAAAAATGAAGGCCAGGCAGGACCGGGACGAGACGAATATCTTTGCCCGAGGAGATGATCTGCTGGAGGAGGAGAAAGAACCATGACCAAACGCCCCAATGTTTTGTGGATTATGGCCGATCAACTGCGGTTTGATTACCTGAGCTGCTATGGTCACCCGCACCTGCATACACCGCATATTGATGCCCTGGCAAAACGCGGGGTGCAATTCAACAAGGCCTATATCCAGTCGCCGGTCTGCGGTCCGTCGCGGATGTCGGCCTATACCGGGCGCTATGTGCGCAGCCATGGCTCAACCTGGAACGGTATGCCGCTGCGGGTTGGCGAACCCACCTTGGGCGATCACCTGCGCGAGGCAGGTGCGCGGGCGGTTTTGGTTGGAAAAACCCATATGGCCGCAGACCTAGAGGGCATGGCCTGGCTTGGTATTGATCCCGACAGTACGATTGGCGTCAGCCGGTCTGAATGTGGTTTTGACCCTTTTGAGCGCGACGATGGTCTGCACCCTGATAGCGCCCGCCAAAAATGGTCTGCCTATGATGACTATCTGGTGGAAAACGGCTTTAAGTCAGAAAACCCCTGGGGTGATTTTGCCAATTCGGGCCTGGATGAAAATGGCGAGCGGCTATCGGCCTGGCTGCTGAAAAACTCGCGCTTGCCTGCGGATGTGCCCGAAGAGCATTCCGAGACCGCCTATATGACCAATCGCGCCATTGATTTTATGACCGAGGCCAGTGCGGATGGACGTCCCTGGATGTGCCACCTGTCCTATATCAAACCCCATTGGCCCTACATCGTGCCAAAGCCCTACCATGACATGTATGGGCCAGAGCACGTCATTGCTCCGGTCCGCTCTGAGGCGGAGCGCGACACCGATCACCCCCTGATGCAGGCCTATCTGAACGCCCGTGTCTGTCGCAGCTTTGCCCGCGACCATGTGCGTGAACATGTGATCCCGGCCTATATGGGGCTGATCAAACAGCTCGATGATAACCTCGGTCGGCTTTTTGCCTGGATGGAGGCGGCGGGCTTGAGCGAGAACACCATCATCGCCTTTACCTCGGATCACGGCGATTACATGGGCGACCACTGGATGGGCGACAAGGATTTCTACCACGATGTTGCCGCCAAAGTGCCGCTGATCATTGCAGACCCCCGCGGCGAGGCGGATGCCTCGCGCGGGTCCATCTGCGAAGAGCTGGTCGAAATGATTGATCTGGCACCCACATTCATGAATGCGCTGGGCTGCGAGGCCAAGCCGCATATCATTGAAGGGCGTGATCTGACACCGATCCTGAACGGGACAGAAGGCTTTTCCAGGCGCTATGCGATCAGCGAACATGACTATCATTGGTCCGATATGGCCCGTGCGTTGGGCGTGGCGCAGGAACATGCTCATACGGTGATGATATTTGATGGACGGTGGAAATTTATCCGCTGCGAAGGCTTCCGACCGGTGCTGTTTGATCTGGAAACCGACCCGCAGGAAGTGAAAGATCTGGGCGCTTCGGAACAGGCGGACCACATTGCGGTGCGCGCCCGGATGGAGGCGGCGCTGCTGGATTGGGCGCGACGGCACCATACCCGGATAACCGCGACACCTGCAGTTTTGGCACGTCAGAAAATTGCAGCAGAGGGCGGTATTCTGATCGGGTTCTGGGATGAGCAGGAATACGAAGAGGCCACTGGCAAACCCTTTAGCAGCCTGGTTCCGGCAGGGCGGCCGGGATAACGCGGGGGTCCTGACCGTCCAGTGACCCCAGGCGGCCAGGGAGCGGACGTCTTTTGTGGCCGATGTGACGCGCTGCCATGTCGGCCCAGATATCCCTCATGTACGGGGCAGGCCCTGTTTGCCAGTCTAAATGTCACTTTGTTCGCCTGCGGTGGTGCGCGCAATACTGGGTAAGCTCTGCATTGTAAAACAGCGGTCTGCAGTAGGCGCGGCGGCTTTGCGGGGGCGAAAGCTCTGCGATTTACTGATTGCGGGCGGGGCTGGAAGTGAGGTGGCCTATACCTGCAGTGCCTGGACTGCCCCGCCACTTTATGCCCTGCTGGGGATGCCAAAACATTCACAGTTGGGGCTTCTCTTGTGTAAGCGTTAGCGCTAACTGTGTTGCATAAGAGCGGGAGGTATGATTCGGCTAGATGGGTTCGTAAAGGTATTGGAAAATGAGCGAAATTTGGTCAAAGCTGAGTGAACACCGCAGGCGAACTTCTGAGACGTTGATCGCCGAGCTGTTCGAGAGAGATCAAAACCGGTTTCAGAACTTCTCTGCCCAAGCCGACGGATTGTTGCTGGATTTTTCCAAAACCGCCCTGGACGAAACCGGATTGAATGCGCTGGTTGATCTGGCGGAACAGGCTGGCTTGGCCAGCAAGATCGAAGCAATGTTTCGGGGCGATCCGATCAACGTCACGGAAGGCCGGGCTGCATTGCACACAGCCCTGCGGAGCCAGAATGACAGCGCTGTGATGGTCGATGGTCAGGATGTCATGCCGGAGATCCAGCAGACCCTGCAACGTATGGAAAGCTTTGCCGGGGCTCTGCGCAGCGGTGCCTATAAAACCGTAACCGGGGCGCAGTTCACGGATGTTGTGAATATTGGCATTGGTGGTTCAGATTTGGGCCCTGTCATGGCGACCCGCGCGCTTGCGCCCTATCACGATGGGCCGCGCTGCCACTATGTTTCAAATGTCGACGGCGCCGATATTACCGATAGCCTGGCTGGGCTGGATCCCCAAACCACCTTGATTATCATCGCCTCAAAGTCCTTTACCACCATTGAGACCATGACCAATGCGGCAACCGCGATCTCTTGGTTGCGGGCCGCTCTTGCCGATCAGGCCAGTGGGCATTTGGCGGCGGTGTCAACGGCTTTGGACAAGACTGCCGAAATGGGCATTCCCCCGGAACGGGTCTTTGGCTTTGCCGATTGGGTTGGCGGGCGCTATTCGCTTTGGGGGCCTGTGGGCCTGCCTATTCTGATTGCGGTTGGACGTGATAATTTCCGCGCCATGCTCAGTGGTGCGGCGGCGATGGACCGGCATTTTCAAACTGCGGATTTTCGCCACAACCTGCCGGTCCTGCTGGGGTTGGTTGGCATCTGGCACAGCAATATCTGCGGCTATAATACGCGGGCAATCCTGCCCTATGAGCAACGCTTGGCGCGCCTGCCGGCCTATCTTCAGCAGCTGGATATGGAAAGCAACGGCAAATCCGTGACGCTGGAGGGCAGCCCGGTGCACCGCACCACGGGTCCGATTGTCTGGGGGGAGCCTGGGACCAATGGTCAGCATGCCTTTTATCAATTGCTCCACCAGGGCACCCATGTGGTTCCTGCCGAGTTCCTGATTGCCGCAGAGGGGCATGAAGCCGAGCTTTCGCATCAGCATGATCTGCTCAAGGCAAATTGCCTGGCCCAATCCGAGGCCTTGATGCTGGGGCGCTCTGCGCAACAGGCCCGCGCCTTGGCCCAAAGCCGCGGCATCCCTGAGGGGGATCTGGATCGCATGACAGCGCATTTGACCTTCCCGGGCAACCGTCCGTCGATCACCCTTGCCTATCCGCGTCTAACCCCCTTTGCACTGGGCCAGATCATTGCCCTGTTTGAACACCGTGTCTTTACCGAGGGGGTCATCTGGGGGATCAATTCCTTTGACCAATGGGGGGTCGAACTCGGCAAAGAGCTCGCCGTTGGTCTGCTGCCACTTATTCAGGGCGCCACGGACAGCAGCAAGGATGGCTCTACCCTTGGGTTGGTGGCAAAACTGACAGCCTCCACCCCCGCAACCTAAGGCGCACCCGGTGGGGCGCCAATCGCAACTGGATCTGATATCACTATGGTTTCTCGCGTTATCCCCGTCGACCCCTTTGATCTGGTTCTCTTTGGTGCCACTGGTGATCTGGCGCGCAGAAAAATCCTGCCGAGCCTGTTCCACCGTTTTCAGATCGCGCAGTTCAGCCCCCAAAGCCGCATCATCGGCACGTCGCGCAGCAAGCTGGACAAGTCCGGGTTTCAGGCCTTCGTGGCCGAGGCCATTCGGGAGTTTGGCCAGGAGGGGGAGACCGGAGAAGAGGATATCGCCGCCTTTGTTCAATTGCTGGACTATGTGCCAGTGGATGCAAAAGACGACACCGGCTGGCTGGCGCTGAAAAGCCATCTGCGCGCCGATGTGATCCGGGTGTTTTACCTCTCCGTGGGACCCAGCCTGTTCCCTGAAATCGCCAGCCGCCTTAGCTCTTGCAACATTGCCACACCAGAGAGCCGGATTGTTCTGGAAAAGCCCTTTGGCCATGATCTGGGGTCGGCACAGGCCCTGAACGCGGCGTTGCGGGATCATTTTGACGAAAGCCAGATTTACCGGATTGACCACTATCTGGGCAAAGAAACGGTGCAGAACCTGATGGCGCTGCGCTTTGCCAATTCCTTGTTTGAGCCGTTGTGGAATTCCACCCATATCGACCATGTGCAGATCACCGTCGCCGAAAGCATCGGCGTCGCCGGGCGGGGAGAATATTATGACCGTTCTGGAGCCATGCGAGATATGGTGCAGAACCATTTGATGCAGCTGCTCTGCCTGACTGCGATGGAGCCGCCTTCGCGGTTCACCTCTAATGCGGTGCGCGATGAAAAGGTCAAAGTGATCGAAGCGCTGGAAACGGTGGCGCAGGGCGATCTGGCACGGGGGCAATATCGTGCCACCCCCGGCAGGGCTGTTGCCGACAGCTATCTGGATCACGCCGGTGATCCCAATAGCCGCACCGAGAGCTTTATCGCGATGAAGGTGCAGGTGGCCAACTGGCGTTGGGCCGGGACGCCCTTTTATCTGCGGACGGGCAAATGCCTGCGGGCCCGTGAAAGCGAAATTGCAGTGTATTTCCGTGATCCGCCCCATAACATTTTTGAAGGTGCCGACGGGGTGCATGGCAATGTCCTGGTGATCCGCCTGCAACCGGATGAGGGCATCACCCTGCGCACCACGATCAAGGATCCGGGCCCGGGCGGCATGCGGCTCACCGGGGCCAATCTGGATATGACCTTTGCCGACTCCCTGCCCGAAGCAGGGCGCCCCCAGGATGCCTATGAGCGGCTGATTATGGATGTCATTCGCGGCAACCAGACCTTGTTCATGCGCGGGGATGAGGTCGAGGCCGCCTGGGCCTGGGCCGATCCAATCATTGACGGCTGGAGCCAGTCCGGCGATGCACCCCAGCCCTATGATCGTGGCGGCTCGGGACCCGAAGATTCCCTGTTGCTTATGCACCGCGATAATCGCCGTTGGCGCACTATTGGCGCCTGATGTGTGTCACCACCATCCATTTGCCGTCCCACCGCTAGCACCTGCCAGACACCCGAAAGGCCTCTTACATGCGACTTAATAAAACTCTCGCCGAGGTAACCCACCGGATCATCGCCCGCAGCGCCGCCAGCCGCAGCGCCTATCTGGAGCGCATGCAGGCCGCTGCAGGCAAAGGGCCGGCGCGGGCGCATCTCAGCTGTTCTGGGCAGGCCCATGCCTATGCCGCCACCGGGGCGGATCAAGCGACACTTGCCGAGGCCAGCAGCGGCCATCTGGGCATTGTCACCGCGTATAATGATATGCTGTCAGCGCATCAGCCTTTTGAAACTTACCCGGCGCTGATCCGCGACGCCCTGCGTCAGGCCGGGGGCACGGCGCAGGTGGCGGGCGGAGTGCCTGCGATGTGTGATGGTGTCACCCAGGGCGAGGCGGGTATGGAGCTGAGCCTGTTTTCCCGCGATACCATCGCCATGGCGACCGGCATAGCGCTGAGCCACAATGTCTTTGATGCGGCGGTCTATCTGGGGGTCTGTGACAAGATCGTGCCGGGGCTGGTGATCGGGGCACAGGCCTTTGGTCATATTCCGGCGGTTTTCCTGCCTGCGGGTCCCATGACCAGCGGATTGGCAAATGACGAAAAGGCGCAGATCCGACAACAGTTTGCCGCCGGAGAAATCGACCGGGCCGAATTGCTGAAAGCCGAGATGGCGGCCTATCATGGCCCCGGCACATGTACGTTTTACGGGACCGCCAATTCCAATCAGATGTTGATGGAATTCATGGGGTTGCACCTGCCCGGCTCCAGTTTTGTCAATCCCGGCACCGCCCTGCGCGAGGCGCTGACGGTAGCGGGGTCACAACGGGCGCTGGCGCTTTCGGCGCTTGGCAATGACTATACGCCGATCTGCCAGGTGCTGGATGAAAAGACCTATGCCAATGGCATCGTCGGGCTGATGGCCACGGGCGGCTCCACCAATCTATTGATCCACCTCATCGCCATGGCGCGCGCCGGCGGGATCATTCTGGACTGGCAGGATTTTGCGGACCTGTCGGAGGTGGTGCCGTTGCTGGCGCGAGTCTATCCCAACGGCCTTGCAGATGTGAACCACTTCCACGCCGCTGGCGGTTTGGGCTTTATGATCGGTGAGCTGCTGGAGGCGGGCTTCCTGCATGGGGACACCAAAACTGTGGCGGGCGAG
Source organism: Pseudophaeobacter sp. TrK17 (assembly GCF_042192375.1). Lineage (NCBI taxonomy): Bacteria > Pseudomonadati > Pseudomonadota > Alphaproteobacteria > Rhodobacterales > Roseobacteraceae > Pseudophaeobacter > Pseudophaeobacter sp. TrK17. The sequence goes on along the minus strand of NZ_CP071700.1, from coordinate 3,210,440 downwards.
GGGCTTGCGAGCTACACCCAAGAGCCGTTGCTCTCGGAGGAGGGGCTGACCTTCCGCCCCGGCCCCAAGGAGACCCTGAACGCTGCAATTGTGCGCCCGGCTGCGGAGCCGTTTCAGGCGACGGGCGGGTTGAAACGTTTGACGGGCTCACTGGGGACTGCGGTCATCAAGGTCTCGGCGGTGGATGAAAAACACCATGTGATCGAGGCGCCGGCGCGGGTGTTCCACGACCAAGAGGACGCCAAGGCGGCCTTTAAGGCGGGGGAATTCAACGGCGACGTTATTGTCGTGGTGCGTTTTCAGGGCCCCAAAGCCAATGGCATGCCCGAGCTGCACAGCCTGACCCCGATGTTGGCGATCCTGCAGGGGCGGGGTCACAAGGTGGCGCTGGTCACCGATGGGCGCATGTCTGGGGCTTCGGGCAAGGTGCCGGCGGCGATTCACGTGGTTCCCGAGGCCCTGGATGGTGGACCAATTGCCAAGGTTCGCGATGGCGATATGATCCGGCTGGATGCCGCCAGTGGCGCGCTGGAGGTCCTCACAGAGGGGGTGCTGGACCGCGCCAGCGCCAGCGCCGATCTCAGCGCCTATCAGCACGGCACGGGGCGCGAAATGTTTGGCATGTTCCGCCGCACTGTGACCTCAGCGGATACCGGCGCCACGGTGTTTGATCTGCCCACCGAGTCGACGCCGACCTCACAGAACTGACACAGAGCAGGCAGGCCGCTCCTTTGGGCACTTTCCCAATTTATTTTGTATGCCCCGCGACTGCCCTGCGCGGGGCATAAGGTTGTGCCTGATCTGCTGGGCTTGACTCTTGGCGGGCTTTGAGTGTTTTTGAACCAATGTGGAATTGGTTCAGCTGGCTGTTGCAGGCTGAAACGTGACGGGCCTAAACATGACGGGCCGAAACATGACGGGCCGAAACAGGTCGCAAGGGGGCGCAGATGCAGGGGTTTACCACACGGCCAGAAATTCGCGGCTCCTTTGGTGTTGCAACCTCAACCCATTGGATCGCCTCGGCTGTAGGCTTTGGCATTCTGGAGCGTGGCGGCAATGCCTTTGATGCGGCGGTGGCCGCCGGGCTGGTGTTACAGGTGGTCGAGCCGCATTTGAACGGCCCTGCGGGTGATCTACCAGCCATTTTCCATTCCGCCCAATCCGGCAAGACGACAGTGCTTGCCGCCCAAGGCCCGGCGCCGGCCGGGGCGACGATAGATCACTACCGGGCACAGGGGTTGGAGCTCATCCCCGGCTCAGGACTGCTGGCCACGGTCATTCCTGGCGCCTTTGATGGCTGGATGCTGATGCTGCGCGACCATGGAACCCTGTCCCTTGCGCAGGTGATGGAGCCTGCAATCTCCTATGCGCGCGACGGCCACCCGGTTTTGCCTCGGGTCGCCCATACCATCGCAGGCCTGGCGGATTATTTTGCGGCTGAGTGGCCCAGTTCCGCTGCGACCTGGTGTCCCGGTGGCGTCGCGCCCGCACCCAATGAAAATTTCAAGAATCCCGATCTGGCCCGGACATATCAACGTCTGGTGGATCTGGGTGAGGCCAGCGGCGCGGACCGCGTGGCGCAGATTGATGCGGCACGCAGCGCCTGGGCAGAAGGGTTTGTTGCCGAGGCAATCGCGCAATATCTACAAACCGCAAAGGTGCATGACGTCTCGGAGCAAAAGAACAGCGCCGTGTTGACGGCGGCGGATCTGGCGCAGTGGCGGGCACAGTATGAAGAGACCCTCAGTTATGAATATCACGGCTGGACTGTACATAAGACTCAGGCCTGGTCGCAGGGGCCAGTGTTGTTGCAAAGCCTGGCGATCCTGAACCATTTTGACCTGGCAGCGATGGATCCTTTCGGCGCAGAGTTCACCCATACGGTGATTGAGGCGATGAAACTCGCCTATGCGGACCGCGAGGCCTATTATGGCGACCCGGATCACAGCGCGGTGCCGATGGATGTGCTGTTGTCACAGGGCTATAACGCCGGGCGCGCCGCTCTGATCACCGATCAGGCCTCGCTGCAGCAGCGCCCCGGTCGGGTGCCAGGGTTTGAACATCAGGCGGATGCCTATATCGCCCGGGCGGCGCGGGACTTTGGCGTCGCAGAGGCTGCACCACAAGAGCCGACCATGGCGCATCTCACGGAGAAACGTGGCGATACGGTACATTTGGATGTGATTGATCGCTGGGGCAATATGGTTTCTGCAACGCCTTCGGGTGGCTGGCTGCAATCCAGCCCTGTGGTGCCCGGTCTGGGCTTTGCGCTGAACAGTCGCGCCCAGATGTTCTGGCTGGAGCAGGGGCTGCCCACCTCCTTGGCGCCGGGGCGGCGCCCGCGCACCACCCTGACGCCAAGCCTGGCAGAAAAGGACGGCACGCGGCTGGTCTTTGGCACGCCTGGGGGGGATCAGCAGGATCAATGGCAATTGATCTGGTTCCTGCGCTTTGTGCACCACGGGCTGGATCTGCAGGCGGGCATGGACGCGCCGCTGTTCCATTCGATGCATTTTCAAGGCAGCTTTTATCCGCGCGCCGCCCTGCCTGGCGAAATGATGATTGAAGCGGCTTTTGGCGAGGCCGTGATCGCTGACCTGCGCCAACGGGGCCATATCGTCACGGTGGCCGAGGATTGGACTGTCGGACGACTGACCGCAGCCCTGCGCCATGCGGATGGCGGCCTGCAGGCTGCGGCCACACCACGCCTGATGCAGGCTTATGCGGTTGGGCGCTAAGCTGCGCGTGGCAAACTGTCTGGCGAGCAAAACACATACAGGAACGGGAACCTAAGACATGTTTGAGATCGAGACCCTTTTGACTTTGGCGGCCGTTGCTGCTGGATCGGGCGTCGTGGGCGGGATACTGGCCGGGCTATTGGGCGTCGGAGGCGGCATTGTCATTGTGCCGGCGCTTTATCTGGCATTGTCCCTTACCGGGATGGACAGTGCGCTCACCATGCAGGTGGCCGTTGGTACTTCGCTGGCGACCATTGTGTTTACCTCGCTGTCGTCGGGCTATGGTCACTATCGTAAAGGCGCCATTGATATGGGCTTGCTCAAGCTTTGGGCGCCGTCAATCCTGATCGGGGTGCTGATTGGTGGCGTTCTGGGGGGGGGGGTGTCCGGCAAGGTGCTGATTGCGGTTTTTGCCGTGGTGGCGGCCATCGTCGCCTTGGACATGATACTGCGCACAGGCGCTGACAGTGCGACACCGCGCAGCTTTGCCAAACCGGTCTGGGCCGCTTTGGGCGTGGTGGCGGGGGCGATTTCGGCCATGATGGGGATTGGCGGCGGTACCGTCTGTGTGCCGCTGTTGAATTTCCTCGGCTATGACATTCGCAAAGCGGTTGGCACCTCAGCGGCCATTGGGTTTGTGATCGGTGTGCCCGGAGCACTGATTTACATGGCCACCGGTTTTGGCGCCGAGGGGCTGCCGCCGTTTTCTTTTGGCTATGTGAATCTTTTCCTGGCAGCGGTGATCATTCCTTTGAGCACCAGCTTTGCGCGGGTGGGGGTTAAACTGGCCCATAGCATTCCGCGCCGAGCCCTGCGACTGGCCTTTGGCGTATTCTTGATGCTGACCTCTGCGCGTATGTTCAGCGACCTGGCAGGTCTGTAGCCAGCAATGACCGATCGCCCTCCACGTAGCCCAGCAGGCACATCCGATACCCGGCAGCCGCAACAGCATCTGGCGCAGCAGTTGCGACAGGGAATTACATCCGGAACCATGCTGCGAGGGGACCGCCTGTTGCCTGAACGAGAGATGGCGCAGCACCTGGGCGTCAGTCGTGCCCGTTTGCGGCAGGCCCTGGATCTGCTTGAGGCCGAAGGCGCCCTGTTTCGCCGACGGGGGCAGGGAACCTTTGTGCAACCGCCCCCCGCAACTGACGCCGCGCGGCTCAAGAGCCTCGCGCAACGGGTGAGCCCGCAAGAGGTGATGGAGGTGCGGTTGCAGATCGAGCCTGCCCTGGCAGGTCTTGCAGCCCTGCGTGCCGATGACCAAGCGCGCGAGCTTTTTGCCCAGGCGGCGCAGGCGACGCTCGATGCGCCGGATCAACACAGCTACGACGCTGCGGATGACGTCTTTCACTATAAAATCGCAGAGATGGCGCAGAACCCGCTATTTCTGACAGTCTATGAGGCAATCCGTACGGTGCGGGCGCAGTCCAGTTGGGCCAACACACGGGCCGCTCATTATTCGCCTGAGGTGATGGCCGTTCTGGGGCAGCAGCACCAGACTCTGGCAGCGGCCATTCTAAAGGGCGACAGCCCGGCGGCAACGCAGATCATGCAGGACCACCTGCACTGCGTGGCGGAGACGCTGTTGCAATCCCGCTAGGGTCGTGACCTTAGCCCGCATTTCCCAAGTAACTTGACGTTTTCGCGCCTCCAACGGCCACTAATGTGTTATATTTCAGTATGTTAATTTGGCTGAAGGTGGTGGATTATGGATCACCCAGAGGGTGCACGCGAAACGGGTGATGGGCGGCTCAGTTTTGACCGCCGGGTCCGGCTGGAGTTTCATGGTTCCAAGATCAGCTCGGACGGTGGATTACTGTTGTTCAGGGAATTGGATGAAGTGCTCGGCCTGCACGACATTGCGGGCGGATTTCTGAGAGACACGCGAACTGGCCACAATCGCCTGCACTCACTGGTCGGCTTGTTGCGCCAGTCGGTCTTTGGGCGGCTGGCCGGATATGATGATGTTAATGACGCGGACCGTTTATCGCTTGATCCGGTGATGCGGCAGGTCGTTGGAGGGCGTGCCGTTGAGGCCAAGGCCGCGTCTGCGAGCCAGATGGGACGGTTCGAGACCGAGGTGTTGGCGGCAACCGACAATCGCACTGTGCTGGCGGATTTATCAGGACACTGGATCGACCGGGTTCACAATCGCAAACCGCCCAAGTGGATCACGCTCGACATGGACAGTTCAGTCAGTCCCACCCACGGCGCGCAAGAAGGCACCGCTTGGAACGGGCATTTCGGCTGCATGTGCTATCACCCGCTGTTCGTCTTCAACCAGTTTGGCCATTTGGAACGCTGCGCCCTGCGCCCCGGCAATGTTCACAGCGCAGATGGGTGGGAAGAGGTTCTGAAGCCCGTCATCGCGCGATATGCGGATCGTCACCTGATGCGGTTCTTCCGGGGGGATGCTGCGTTCGCCATCCCGGAGCTATACAAAACTCTGGAACTGGAAAACTATTTCTACGCCATCCGCCTTCGGGCCAATCGCGTTCTTCAGGGCAAGATTGCGCATCTGCTCAAGCGCCCTGTGGGTCGTCCGCCAAAAGGCGTGAAGCGCATCTACGGCGACTTCCAATATCAGGCGGCATCTTGGGACAAACCTCGTCGTGTCATCGCCAAGGTGGAATGGCATCCCAGCGAGTTGTTCCCGCGCGTGGGCTTCGTGGTCACCAACATGCCGATGGAACCCGACTGGATCATCCGCTTCTACAACCAACGCGGCACCGCCGAGCAATACATCAAGGAAGGCAAGCAGGCGATCAACTGGACCCGTTTGTCCTGCAAAGGCATGGCGCAGAACGAGGTGCGGCTGCAACTCCATGCACTGGCTTACAATATCGGTGCCTTCCTACAGGGCACTGATCTACCTGATGAGATAGCCGACTGGTCACTGACAAGCCTGCAGACGCGATTGATCAAGATTGGTGCGAGGGTTGTGCGTCACGCCCGTGCAATCACCTTCCAACTGGCCGAGGTGGCTGTCAGCGGCGATCTGTTCAACCGCATCCTTGCGGCCATACATCGGCTGCGCGCACCGCCGGTTCCCTAATGACAACATCGTTAATCATAAAACCTGAACAAAAGCGGCTCAACCGGTCTATCCATACGGGGGTCGGTCAGACCAATATCCGGATCAACCTCGCCCCCGAGACCGGAAATCGTGCTCAGTTCGCGCGTCAGATGCCCGAACAACGGCACCATGGGTCCAAGAGGCTTGATAGGAGCGCAGAACAGCGGCAAGGTGGGCGGGAGGACGTTCCACTTGGGGAATGTCAGCTTAGAGGAACACCCGGTATTGGCTTAATAACTTCATGCCCTGTTTTGTTATTTACGGAAATTTTCTGGTAAGTAATATCTCAGGTTGCAGGTTCTGTTTTCGGAGGTTGTTTTGGTGCAATTTTTGAATCTTTAATAAACGAACTTTAATAACGAGGTGTACAACCTTGTGGAGTTTTTAAATGTTCAGGAATGTCTCAATAAACTTAAGATTGCTGGTTTCTGGCATTACAGCGATGTTATCTATCGTATTTCTGGCCAGTCTGTCGGTCTATAGCCTTTGGCAGAGTGAATTGGAATTGGAAGGGCAAATCGCCACTGTCGGGACGGTGCGGCAGGAGTTAAACGCAAATCTGAAACGCGAAGCGATAGAAGGGCTGGTTGTTTACGGCCTGCTTCAGGGCGCAGATCTCTCCAATGATGATAAAACAGCGCTGTCGGCGCAGCTGGCGGAAGAGGCAGAGAGCCTTCTGACCAGTCTCAAAGAGCTTCAGGTGACAGAAACCCAGCCCGAAACCGCCGCCGCGATCGAAACAGTTTTGCCTATGGCAGAGCAGAGCCTCGCCTCTAGCCAGGCTCTTCAGGCTTTGGGGTTTCGCGATAGTGCCGCTGCTCTGGCAGCGCTGCCGTCCTATTTGCAAGAATTCCACGCCTTGGAAGAAGCGCTTCTCTCTCTTGGTGAAAGCATTGAAACGCGTGCCGCGGAAACAGCGGTGGCGGCGCGGGCCCATGATATAAACCGCTATTCCCTAATCGCACCCCGGCCAAATGGAACGGGACGCTGACCCTCAAATGACCCAGCCGGGGCCTTCACTGGCCCCGCTCTATCCCCTTGCGGTTCCCGCGAGCATTCCCCGGACGGCACCGATGCAGGTGTTTCTGTCCATTCCACCTCCACCAAACCCACGTTCTGTTTCTCGGGCCGGTGCTGCTGGGGAGTGCTCACGCGAGCTGCAAGCTCGACACCCTCAAATCAAGAATGGACAAATGACAATGACCGAATATCGACACAACGTAGACCCCGCAAACCCCTCTGGCAGCAACCTCGCATCTGGCCCAATGGGCTTCACCGCAACGGTTGGCGGAGGTTCTCTTGAGGTTACTAGCGGCCACGGCATGACCCGCAGCGGCGGCGTAGAGCACACCGTACGCCCAACCGCAGACCCCTCCACCGGCCTTACCTTCAGCACCGAAGCTGGCCTCCCGGTCCCCGGCGGAAACCCTCGCCCCAATGATCTGGTCGAGATCGGCGGTATCAAGGTTAAGGTCGCTCAGGCTGTCCGCGATGGGCTTATCATGGACCCCTCACGGGGCCTGCTCAATGCCCCTGAGAGCGGCCATAACGCAAACCCTCACGCTGCCCCTGAAGGCGCTGTGGAGGCCCCTGAGAGCGTGGCAGATAGCTTCACCAATGACGTGCTGCCCCGCGTATCTCCCTCCACAATCTCTTCTATCGAAGCTGACCTGAATGAGGGCCAGTTCTCCGAGAAGACGATGGATTACCTGATGCTTGAAGGCGGGCAAAGTGCAGAGGCGCTGAGCGCTGTACGCGATGCCTACGCCGCAAAGGTCACCGCCGCCACCGGCATGGATGAGGCCGAGCTGCAAGAGCTGTGGCAGGACAACCGCCCCGCCTTCAATGCAGCTATCTCCGAGATGCTGAAGACCGGCAGCACCGCCGCCTTCCAAGACCTCGCAGCACAAGCAGACGCCGCAGCATGGACCGCTATGAGCACCGATGAGGCAACCGACGCATGGAAATCCCAGGGCTTCCCGCAGGCTTTGCTGGACGCTGGCCTAGAGCCGAGTTTTGAAGGCGGTGTGGTCTCGATCAAAATTCCCGGCATGGGTGTTGTTCCGTGGACCGAAGCGGTTCAGCGCGGGCTTGTGAAGGTGAGCCGTCATGGCTGACCCCAAGGCAAACCAACAGGGCCAAGTCACCACCTTTGGCTGGCCCTCAGCGGCTGATGTAGCGGCCCAGATGCAGGCGAAACATGCCGCATACCGGGCGCAGCAAAAGAAGCTGGAAGAGGCGACTGCTAAGGCTGAGGCCGAACGTGCCCGTGAAGGTGAGGCGAAAGCGGCCCGAACGCGGGATGCGACACAGGCCAGCTTGTTCTGGCATGACATCAAGCAATGAAATCAAGGAGTGGTTGACTGGGCGGAAGTAGAGCGCCGCCTGTCGCCCCAGCAAGCAGGGGGTATCCGGGAGACCGGGCACCTCCAAATATTTCTGTGCAAAAATTCGTGCAGCGGAGATCATATAGTAGGCCGCAAAAACTCCCCCGGTGGGGGGGGGGGCTATTCGCCATAGACGATGCGGTTCTTTATCTTAGCTGACATTCCCCAAGTGGAACGTCCTCCCGCCCACCTTGCCGCTGTTCTGCGCTCCTATCAAGCCTCTTGGACCCATGGTGCCGTTGTTCGGGCATCTGACGCGCGAACTGAGCACGATTTCCGGTCTCGGGGGCGAGGTTGATCCGGATATTGGTCTGACCGACCCCCGTATGGATAGACCGGTTGAGCCGCTTTTGTTCAGGTTTTATGATTAACGATGTTGTCATTAGGGAACCGGCGGTGCGCGCAGCCGATGTATGGCCGCAAGGATGCGGTTGAACAGATCGCCGCTGACAGCCACCTCGGCCAGTTGGAAGGTGATTGCACGGGCGTGACGCACAACCCTCGCACCAATCTTGATCAATCGCGTCTGCAGGCTTGTCAGTGACCAGTCGGCTATCTCATCAGGTAGATCAGTGCCCTGTAGGAAGGCACCGATATTGTAAGCCAGTGCATGGAGTTGCAGCCGCACCTCGTTCTGCGCCATGCCTTTGCAGGACAAACGGGTCCAGTTGATCGCCTGCTTGCCTTCCTTGATGTATTGCTCGGCGGTGCCGCGTTGGTTGTAGAAGCGGATGATCCAGTCGGGTTCCATCGGCATGTTGGTGACCACGAAGCCCACGCGCGGGAACAACTCGCTGGGATGCCATTCCACCTTGGCGATGACACGACGAGGTTTGTCCCAAGATGCCGCCTGATATTGGAAGTCGCCGTAGATGCGCTTCACGCCTTTTGGCGGACGACCCACAGGGCGCTTGAGCAGATGCGCAATCTTGCCCTGAAGAACGCGATTGGCCCGAAGGCGGATGGCGTAGAAATAGTTTTCCAGTTCCAGAGTTTTGTATAGCTCCGGGATGGCGAACGCAGCATCCCCCCGGAAGAACCGCATCAGGTGACGATCCGCATATCGCGCGATGACGGGCTTCAGAACCTCTTCCCACCCATCTGCGCTGTGAACATTGCCGGGGCGCAGGGCGCAGCGTTCCAAATGGCCAAACTGGTTGAAGACGAACAGCGGGTGATAGCACATGCAGCCGAAATGCCCGTTCCAAGCGGTGCCTTCTTGCGCGCCGTGGGTGGGACTGACTGAACTGTCCATGTCGAGCGTGATCCACTTGGGCGGTTTGCGATTGTGAACCCGGTCGATCCAGTGTCCTGATAAATCCGCCAGCACAGTGCGATTGTCGGTTGCCGCCAACACCTCGGTCTCGAACCGTCCCATCTGGCTCGCAGACGCGGCCTTGGCCTCAACGGCACGCCCTCCAACGACCTGCCGCATCACCGGATCAAGCGATAAACGGTCCGCGTCATTAACATCATCATATCCGGCCAGCCGCCCAAAGACCGACTGGCGCAACAAGCCGACCAGTGAGTGCAGGCGATTGTGGCCAGTTCGCGTGTCTCTCAGAAATCCGCCCGCAATGTCGTGCAGGCCGAGCACTTCATCCAATTCCCTGAACAACAGTAATCCACCGTCCGAGCTGATCTTGGAACCATGAAACTCCAGCCGGACCCGGCGGTCAAAACTGAGCCGCCCATCACCCGTTTCGCGTGCACCCTCTGGGTGATCCATAATCCACCACCTTCAGCCAAATTAACATACTGAAATATAACACATTAGTGGCCGTTGGAGGCGCGAAAACGTCAAGTTACTTGGGAAATGCGGGATAAATATGCTTTATACGTTATTGGGTATTTCTGGCCTGACCATTTTGGTGGTGCTATATAATGCGCGCAAAACGACGCTGACCATTACCAGACCAATCGAACGCTTGCGCATGGCGCTCAAAGATGTTGCGGAAGGGGATTTTGAGATCAGGATCTCTGACCGAATGCGCCCGGACGATTTTGGTGAAATTGCCCATGATATCGATGTGATTACTGCCCTTGTTGTAAAAACTCTCGCCGAACAAGAGGCGGGCCGAGCCGAAGGGGAGCGTGTTATCACCCGTCTTGGGAACGGGTTGAAAAATATGTCGAAAGGGGACTTTAGTGACCGTATTGATGAAACTTTTGACGATGAATACGACCCATTGCGCATTGATTACAATGAAACGGTCGATAACCTGAATGAATTGATTTCCAAGGTGGTATTGGCCAGCAAGGGTATTCAGGGACGATCCAGTGAAATTCAGGTCGCATCCGAGGATCTGTCGACGCGCACTGCCAGCCAGGCCGCAACGCTGGAGCAGACTGCAGCAGCGCTGGAGCAGATGGCCATGAGCGTCAACACTGCGGCGCAAAACACCAAAGAAGTCGAGCAGGCGGTGGTGACAGCGCGCAGCGACGTGGAACACAGCGGGCGGGTCGTTGAGGGGGCAATTGCCGCCATGAACGAAATTGAGGCGTCTTCTAGCCGGATTTCGCAGATCATTGGGGTGATTGATGACATCGCCTTCCAGACCAACCTTCTTGCGCTTAATGCCGGGGTTGAAGCGGCGCGCGCTGGTGAAGTGGGGCGGGGATTTGCTGTTGTGGCCTCCGAAGTGCGTGAGCTGGCACAGCGGTCGTCTGAAGCGGCAAAGGAGATCAAAATCCTTATCGCGACCAGCTCCGATCATGTTCAGGATGGGGTGCAGCAGGTTGACGGTGCAGGCAAGGCACTGGAAGCGGTTGTCCAGCAGGTTGCCCAGATTTCAGAGCTGATATCGGGTATTTCTGCGGTCTCTGCCAATCAGGCTACGGGGATCAACGAGGTCAATATCGGCATGTCTCAGCTGGATGAGGTGACCCAGAAAAATGCGACAATGGTTGATGAGTCCAGCTCTGCTATCCAGTCTTTGAATGGCGAAACACGCGGACTGAATCAGCTGGTTGATCAGTTTGTCTTGCGCGAGGAGCAGGATCAGATCGATGACGCAACCTCTTGGCAGGACAGTGCACCTGAGCCTTGGCAGGACAGTGTGTCTGAGGTGGATTTTGCAGAAGCCACTGACGATTTCGACGTGGATGATATGGACTATGAGGAAGAACAGATGCCTCGGTCTGCATAGGCCATCATCGGCCTGAGCCATCAACCTGCCTGAGCCATCGACGAAGATCACAGCTAGGATGATCTGTCAGACAATGGCCGGATGCGCCCATTTTGAACAGCCTTAAACTTTTGGCTGGATCTCAAACCGGGCGCATCCGCGAAATCGTACAACCAGACCTAAAGGTAGTAGCTGTCGGAAAAGACATGATGTGCCAAGCGGTCACGCTTGAGGCCACGTTTTGCAAGCTCTTCGTCGCTCATCGCCATCAGTTTGGTTAGGGTTTTGTAGCGCGTGTCGTTTTCGGCCATTGCGACCAAACCTCTGCCAAGGGCTGTGAAGGGCTTCGCAAGAAGATTCAAAAGTCCAAAGGCGGTTGGGACGGTATAATGTGCGGTATGTGCCATTTGCAGGTCACTCCTGATAAAACGTCTCCCATGGGGTGAAAATAGGCGGCGGTTCTCCGCGCCACCAGCCGCAGCGCCGTCATAGCCGCTATGCGTTGAGCTCAGGCGCCGGGATGGCGTAAATTTCAGGCATTAAAAACATATATTTGTTAGATTTTTTGCATCTTGTGAAACCTGCGGGCTCAGGGGGCGTGAATTTGAACCCTTGGGCGGGTAGGGCGCATCTGCATTTCAGGATAAATCTGTCCAGTCCTTGGCATGTTGCAAAATGCAAGCATGAGGGAAAATGGTGTTTTTTCCCGTTGCGAGCAGGGCCTGAATGATAAGAATTGGCCCATGAGCGAAATGAACTGTCCCAACTGTGGTAGCCGCGTCAGCCCGGCGATCAAAAGCGTCAAGATGATCACCTGCGAGTCCTGTGCGACCACTCTGCTGCTTGAGGATGCGGGGCTGCGTCTTGCGGGCAGCCAGGGGGTGCTGCATGAGGTGCCGATGATTTGCCAGCTGGGCGATGAGCTCAAGATCGGCAAGGGGCGCTATCAGGTTCTGGGCCATGCCCGGTTTTCCTACGGGCGCGGCACCTGGGATGAATTCTGGGCGATTGACGGTTCCGGCAATCCGGTGTGGATTTCCGTCGATGAGGGCGATCTGATCCTGCAACGTGAACTACCAGAAAAAGACTGGCCACAATACCGGGGGACGCTGCGTCTGGGCCGTACGCTGCGCTACAAGACCGAAGGGTTTCGCGTCGACGAGGAGGGAACCGGAACATGTGTTGGCCTCAAGGGCAGCTTTGGGCACCCGTTGACGGTCGGAGAGAGCTACCGCTTTCTCAACCTGCAGGGGGAGAATGGCAATGTGCTGTCGGCTGAGAGTGTCGACAAGGACTATGAGTGGTTCATTGGCAGCTGGATTGACCCCTTTGAGGTCGAGGTCAAAGCAGCATGAGCCTGAACCCAGATCTGAAGTCGATCAATTGCACCGCCTGTGGCGCCGGGCTCGACGTTCTGGGCGGCGGCCGGGTGACAACCCATATCTGTAGCTATTGTGGCACGGCGCTGGATGCGTTGGACAATTATAAGACTCTGGTGAAATTCAATATTCTGGAGCGCCCGGAGACCCCGATCAAGATTGGGGCGGCGGGGCAGATCTTTGGGGTGAACTACACTGTCATTGGACTACTGCAACACGAAGAGGTTTGGCGCGGACGCAGTTGGAAATGGGTGGATCATCAGGTGTTCTCTCCCACCCATGGCTATGCCTGGCTGACACTTGAGGATGGCCATCTGACCTTTTCACGGCGCTACCGCAAGCCGGTGGGCTGGCTGTCAGAAGCTGAGGTCAACCGCGCAGATACCCGCCCGAGGGTGCGGGCCGGGATCGAGGTGTTCCAATATTATGACACCTCAACCAGCGCGGTGACCTATGCAGAGGGCGAATTCACCTGGGCGCCGCGCAAGGGACAGAAGACCACCACGATTACGGCGATGTCTGACACTGCGATGTTGGGCTTTTCGACCACCAAACGCGAACGCGAGATCTACCATACGGTCTATCTGGAGCCGACCGAGGTTTCCGGCTTTGATCTGGACACTGGGAGCAAGCCAAGCGGAGTGCATGCGCTTCAGAAATTGAAGGCAGGCGCCCATGCTGGTTTCCTGACCAAGGCGGCACTGGGCTGCATGGTGCTGTGCCTGAGTTTAGCGCTTGTCATGTTCCTGCAAAACGGCAGGCTGGCCGAAACGCGGCAACGGTTCTCGGTTACGGAACTACCGGTAACCATCCCGTTTGAGGTGAGCGAACCAGGGCGTCTGACCCGTATTGATCTACAGGGAAATGGGCGCAATAGTTGGCACTTCCTGTCGGTAGAGCTGGAAGATCCCGAGGGGGAGGTGCTGTTTGAGTCCGGGCGCACCGTGGAATATTATCATGGGCGCGACAATGAGGGCAGCTGGAGCGAGGGCAGCAATGCGGCAAGCCTGGCCTTTTTTCCGCCGACGGCCGGTCGTTATGCGGTGACGCTGGATTTGGAAGAGAGCGGATTTTGGGCGCCAAATACGAATCGCGCTTCGTCGCCGCAACAGCAGTTGACCGAGGTGAGCCTGCAAATTCGCAATGGCGTTTCCAGCAGTTTCTGGCTGGTTCTCCTGGCGCTTGGTTTTGGCTGTGTTGGCGGCCTGCCGATGCTGCGCCGTCATCTGCATAACAGGGCCCGCTGGCGCGACAGCGACTGGGTTGATGAGGACGACGATTGAGATGATGTTATTTCGGCTGGTCTTTGTTGTGCTCTCGGGGCTGGCTATCGCTGGAACCACCTATGTCGCCTATCTGGGCCATGGCGGCGAAAGCCGTGATTTGGATCGCTCTATCCGCGCTGTCAGCGCTGGGCGGGGATTGAATGGAAGTATCAAATAGAGAGGATTCTCATGGAGTATCTTGCCGCAATTCAGCTGGCTGAAATGATCAGCACTGTTGTCTATACAATTCTGGGCGTCGCGCTCATGGGGCTGATCTGGAAGGTCATTGACTGGATGACGCCTTTTCCCATCATGAAAGAGATCGAGCAGGATCAGAACATGGCGCTGGCGGTGTTGATTGGTTTGGTGTTCGTTTCGATTTCGATCATCATTGCGGCTGTCATTGTCTCCTGAGCCGCAGGTGCAGACGACAGAGAGGGCAGGCGCATCAACTGACCCGCTTGCGGCGGCCAAGTCCCTACGCCTGCGGGAGGCCTGGCTTTTGGTGGCAACCTTTCTGGTGGCTGTGGCCGGCCTCATCTATGAGCTGATTGCGGCCACATTGTCGAGCTACCTGCTGGGCGACTCCGTGCGACAGTTCTCCTATGTGATTGGGGTGTTTCTGTCGTCCATGGGGCTGGGGGCCTGGCTGTCGCGCTATGTGGAGCGCCCAATGGCGGGCTTTGTCTGGGCGCAGATTCTGCTGGGGATCGCAGGTGGGTTTATGGCGCCGGCGGTATTCCTGACCTTTGCCTGGATGGAGAGCGTCAGCCTGCCGTTGTACGGATTGCTGATCACCGTTGGGCTTCTTTCGGGACTGGAGATCCCGTTGATCGCGCGGGTGCTCAAAGACATTGGCGCGCCGGAGTTCCGCTTTGAGAATGTTCTTAGCGTTGACTATATCGGCGCATTGGTTGCCTCGCTTGCCTTTCCATTGCTGATCATTCCGCACCTTGGCCTGATGGCTGGGAGCCTGGCGTTTGGGGCGCTGAACCTCGGGGTGGCCGGGCTGTCCTTGTGGATATTTCGTCGCGATACCAGCCGGGCGCAGCTGGGGGTCTGGGCGATCGCACTGCTGGTGACCTTGGTTGCACTATGGCAGGCAGAACGACTGGTATCCGTGACAGAAAGCAACCTGTTTGAGGATGACATTATCCTCAGCGAAGCCACGCCCTATCAGCAGATCACAGTGACCCGGTATCGCGACCGCACCCGGCTGTTTCTGGACTACTCGATCCAGTTTGATAGCCTGGATGAGTACCGCTACCATGAAAGCCTGGTGCATCCGGCCATGTCGCTGGCGCCGCGCCGCAAATCCGTGCTGATCCTTGGCGGCGGTGATGGGATGGCGGCGCGGGAAGTGTTGCGCTGGGCGGAGGTCGATGAGGTCACGCTGGTCGATCTGGACCCACGCGTCACCGAGCTGTTTCGCGACCACCCGGACCTGTCACCCTTGAACCACGGATCCCTGTCTGATCCGCGCCTTGAGATCAAAAATGTCGATGCCTGGCGCTTTGTTGAAGGCAGCAGCGCTGTCTATGATGTGATAATAATAGATCTTCCTGATCCCAAGAACCTGGCCCTGTCCAAGCTCTACAGCCGCCAGTTTTACGGCACCTTGGTTGAGCGACTGAGCGCGCAGGGGATTATGGTGACACAGGCGGGATCGCCACTGTTTGCCCGCGAAGCCTTTTGGTCCATCAATGCGACCCTGCAGTCCAGCCGTAACCCCCAGGCCCCGGGGGCTGGGCTGTCGACGCAGCCCTACCATGCCTATCTGCCGAGCTTTGGCGATTGGGGATTTGTACTGGCCAGTCCGCAAAAACCGGCCTCGACGCGGCTTGGTCTACCTGCAGGTCTGGCGGCGGAGCTGAAATATCTGACCCCCGAGGTGTGGCAGGCGGCGCAGGTGTTCGATCCTCAAAGTGGTCCCACACCAGTGGCGGTCAATACGGTGCAGTCACATGCTTTGGTTGGGTATTATCTGGATGGCTGGGCGCGTTGGTTTGAGTAGCCCGTAAGGGCTGCGGTTTTTAAGGTCCTCGCCTTGGCGTCAGTGCGCAAGCGAGATGATTTCTGATCAAATTATTGCAGGGGGAACAGGGGATGGGGTAGGTAGCGGTCAGGATTGATCGCACGGGGCAAGGCCCCAGTAAGGAATAGCCCATGACCCCGCTTTCTGGCCTCAAAGTTGTTGAATTGGCGCGCATTCTGGCAGGCCCCTGGATCGGCCAGTCGCTGGCGGATTTGGGCGCCAAAGTGACCAAAGTCGAAAGTCCTGATGGAGATGATACCCGCAGCTGGGGGCCTCCGTTTATTGAGCGCGACGATGATAAAACAGCAGCCTATTATTATGCGGCCAATCGCGGCAAAGACTGTGTTGTGGCGGATTTTCGCAGCGAAGCAGGGCGCGCGCAGGTGCTGGAGCTGATCCGGGATGCGGATATTCTGATCGAGAATTTCAAGGTCGGTGGGTTGGCGAAATATGGTCTCGATTATGAGAGCCTGGCCCAGGTGAACCCGCGGCTGATCTATTGCTCGGTCACCGGGTTTGGTCAGGACGGACCCTATGCCAAACGCGCAGGCTATGATTTTTTGCTGCAGGGGATGTCCGGTTTGATGTCGATCACCGGTGAGCCTGAGGGCCAGCCGCAAAAGGTAGGGGTTGCGATCACCGATGTGGTCACCGGGCTTTATGGCACCATTGGCATTCTGGCGGCGGTTGAACAGCGCCATACCACGGGCCGGGGTCAGCACATTGACATGTCCTTGCTGGATTGCGCCACGGCGGTTCTGGCCAATCAGGCGATGAACTATCTTGCCACCGGTGACAGCCCGACACGGCTGGGCAATGCGCATCCCAATATCGCGCCCTATCAGGTCATGGCGGTACAGGATGGGCATATCATTCTGGCCGTGGGCAATGACGGCCAGTTCCAGCGCTTGTGCGATGTGCTGGGTCTGGCGGGCATCAAGGCGGATGCGCGGTTCAGCTCGAACCAACTGCGGGTGGCCAATCGCGATGCCCTGACGAACTTGCTGGAAACCGTGCTGGCGGGCTGGACCCAGGGAGAGCTGCTGGCAGCACTGGAGGCGGCGACGGTTCCGGCGGGTCCGATCAATACCGTGGGTCAGGCCTTTGAGGATCCACAGTTGCAGCATCGCGGAATGCAGATTTCACCAGAGGGCATTCCTGGCGTCCGTGGCCCCTGGAAATTCTCGGATGCTGAACTGGCGTTGGAAAAATCGGCGCCCAAATTGCCAAAATAAGCTTTGCATTTTCTGGGCTACGGCTCTGGAGTGATGCTGATTGGCGGCTGGTCTCCCAGCAGGCGCCGCACCTTTGGGTCCAGTCTGACGCTGGTGCTGGGGTAGGCGCCGGTCAGCGCCAGGGCTTCGCGGGCGCTGGTGCGCTCAGAGATGCGTACCCAGACCGTGCGGGTGGAAAAGGGCTGTTGATCCGGGCGGGCAGATACCCCAAGGGTCAGCCCCTGCAGATAGGTTGTCTGTTGTGGGTGTTCCGGCATTAAAACTGTCTCCGACAAGAAACCACCTGCGCGCCGGTGGGTCTCATACATACACAGCCGGTTTCCCTGAAAGCTGGCCAGCCCGTGATAACGGCTGCGCTGGCGAATGCTGCCGTCGCCGGAGGTCGCCCGCTCATAGGTATGGGTGATAACCAGACCATCCTCGGCCCGGAGCTGGATCAGACTGCGCAGGATCTGCCCTGGCCAGGTCGGGGTGCAGTAATAGGCATGATAGACCCCTAAAAACCGACGCAGCGGGCGGGCCTGGTTTTGAAACAGCCGGTTGAACGGCAAAAGTGAGGGAATTGCGGTCAGCGCAGCCTTATCCAGCCGCGCGCCCTGTGCGGCGCAGAATTCATCATGGGGGGCCAGCAGCTCTGCCTCTGTCAGGGCAAAATATTTACTGATGCGCCGCAGGTTATGGGCCGAGGGGGCGCCGCCACCGCTGAGGTAGCGGTTGAACTGCTGGCGATTGATGCCAATGCCACGACAGGTCTGCGCAATCGGCCCCGCCTCGGCACAGAGCCAGCGCAGGTTTTGGGCGAAAGAAGACTGCATCTGGCGCTCGCTTTTGAGGATCTCAATAAAGTGCTTACATTAGCGTCACTTTGCGCACAATTGCGCAGTATGGCGATTCAGCGACTTAGGCGAGATTGCAGCAAGATTTGTAGCCAGAAAATGAGATGCCCGAATGCCCAACGCCTATGACCTGATCGAGACCACCTGGATCCCCCTGCCCGACGGGCGCCGCCTGGCTGCGCGGATGTGGTTGCCACGGGTGCAGACTCCGGTTCCAGCCATTCTGGAGTATCTGCCCTACCGCAAGGGCGATGGCACCGCGCCACGGGATGAAACCACCCATAGGGTTTTTGCCAGCGAAGGCTATGCCTGTATCCGAGTTGACATCGCCGGCACCGGGGACAGCGAAGGCGTCTTTGATGACGAATATTCGGAGCAGGAGCTGAGCGATGGCGAAGCGGTTCTGGCCTGGATTGCGGCGCAGGATTGGTGCGATGGCAACATCGGTATGATTGGCATTTCCTGGGGCGGTTTCAATGGTTTGCAACTGGCCTATCGCCGCCCCGAGGCGCTCAAGGCGGTGGTCTCGGTGGCCTCGACAGCGGATCGCTACGCCGATGATATTCACTATATGGGCGGCTGCCTGCTCAGCGATAATGCCAATTGGGGCAGTCAGATGTTTGCCTATCAGTCGCGCCCGGCAAACCCCAAGAACCGCGCTGACTGGCGGGAGGACTGGATCAAGCGGATCGCGGAGATGCCCTTTATGGCCGCCGACTGGCTGCGCCATCCGACCCGCGATGATCAGTGGAAGCACGGCTCCGTCTGTGAGGATTGGTCGGCCATCACCGCCCCGGTTTTGGCCATCACCGGCTGGGCGGATGCCTATGTGAATACCCCATCCGCCCTGGCCGCCAATCTCACCGCACCCTCCAAGGCGCTGGTGGGCCCCTGGGAGCACCGCTACGCCCATATCGCCAAACTGGATCCGGCGGATTTCCATGGCGAGGTGCTGGCCTGGTTTGATCACCACTTGCGTGCAGAGGATAACGGAGCTCAGGATCTGCCGGACTACCGCACCTATATGCAGGAACATTTCAACCCCACCATGCAGAACAAGCCCCGTCAAGGCC
Source organism: Pseudophaeobacter sp. TrK17 (assembly GCF_042192375.1). Taxonomy (NCBI): domain Bacteria; kingdom Pseudomonadati; phylum Pseudomonadota; class Alphaproteobacteria; order Rhodobacterales; family Roseobacteraceae; genus Pseudophaeobacter; species Pseudophaeobacter sp. TrK17. The sequence continues at coordinate 3,191,285 of NZ_CP071700.1, read as the reverse complement.
GCTGGGTGGCCGAGGCGCAGTGGCCATCCCCTAATGTGCGCGACCGGGTGATGTATCTGGGCGCTGATGGGCTGTCGGAGACGGTCACACCAGGACAGCGGGTTGTGCGCAACCCGGCGACGCTGGGGCAGGCTGCGGGTTATTTTTGTGCTGGTATGCGGTTTGAAAATGAACTGCCCGGAGATCAGACGGCGGATGATGCCATGGCTACCTGCTTTGACACTGGGCCACTGGCAGAGCCGCTGGAGATATTGGGACGGCCACGCCTGCGGGTGTCCTTCAGCGTCGACCGCCCGGTGGCGCAGTTGGTGGCGCGGCTGTGTGATGTCTCGCCCGAAGGGGTCTCGCAGCGGATCACCTACCGCGCCCTGAACCTGACCCATCGCGACAGCCATGAAACCCCGGAGCTTTTGGTGCCGGGGCAGCGCTATGAGGCCGAGATCGCCCTGAATGAATGCGCCCATCACCTGCGTGCCGGGCACCAGCTGCGGCTGGCGCTATCGACCTCTTACTGGCCCATCGTCTGGCCCGCACCGCAGGCCGCCGAAGTAACGCTGCATCTGGAAAGCTCGACGCTCACCCTGCCGGAGCGGCGTGTCGCAACCGAAATCACACCGCAAAACCCCGGTGCGCCGCGCGATTATCCAACCCTGCAATCGCAGGTGCTGCGGCCCGCTAGCGGAACCTCACAGACCATAACCCGTGAAGATGGCACAGTGGTGCTGGATACCTTTGACGACTATGGCAAGGCGGTGGATCCCTATCACGGGCTGACGGTGGGCAGTCATGTGTCGATGCACTACGCCATACACCCTGACGATCCGGCCTCCGCAGTGTTCGCCAGTGATTGGACTTTCACTTTTGAACAAGACGCGTGGCAGGTCTCGATTGACACCGAGAACAAGATGAGTTGCGACGTGGAGAACTTCTATCTGTGGCGCAAAGTGACGGCCCGCGAGGGGGCGGAGGGGGCGGAGGTTCTGGTCAAGGAATGGCAGGAAACCATCCCGCGTGGATTTCAGTGATTGGCCGCAGATCAAAACCGGGGTCAGGCGTCTTTCGCCTGACCGTCGCTGCTGATTTGTCTTAAAAATCCAGACCTAAATCCAAGGTGCTCGCCGAATGGGTCAGCGCGCCGGAGGAGATAAAATCAACGCCTGTGGCCGCGACTTCGGCGATGCGCTCCAGCTTCATGTTGCCAGAGGCTTCGGTCACCAGCTGGCCCTGGGCCAGCTCGACGGCGCGGATGAGGTCAGGGGTGCTCATATTGTCCAACAGCACCACATCAGCGCCGCCAGTTTCCAGTACCTGGCTCAGCTGAGCCAGGGTGTCGACCTCGATCTCGACTTTCATCATATGGCTGACGCTGGCCCTGGCGGCGTTCAACACCTGCGCAATGCCACCAGCGGCGGCGATATGGTTGTCCTTGATCAGGATCGCGTCCGAGAGGCCAAAGCGGTGGTTTGAGCCACCGCCGTGGATCACCGCTTGTTTTTCCACCATTCGCAGCCCCGGCGTGGTCTTGCGGGTGCAGGTGATGCGGGTCTGGGTGCCTTTGGTTTCAGCGACAAACCCGGCAGTGAGGCTGGCAATCCCGGACAGACGCCCGGCAAAGTTCAGCGCCACGCGTTCGCCGGACAGGATCGCGGCGGCCGGGCCCTCAATGGTCATCAGGGTATCGCCGGGAGCACAGGGGGCGCCATCCGCGATCAGGGTTTCAACCTGCAGTGAGGGATCCACCAGATGAAAGGCGATGCGGGCGATCTGCATGCCAGACACAACACCGGCCTCGCGGGCATTCAGCCGCGCCCTATAGCGAGCCTCGGCCGGGATCACCGTGCGGGTGGTGATATCGCCGTTCTGGCCCAGATCCTCATGCAGGGCGGCGCGCACCAGCGGTTCCAGCAACAGGTCGGGCAGGGGAGCTTGGCGGATCATGGCATGTCCTTTCAAAGGCTTTGTAACACCCGGTCACGCAGGGCATGGGCGACGCTGAGGGTGGTCTGACTGCGCTGGGCGAGGGCAGGGTCTGGCTGCGGGAAATCGGTGCGGAAATGGCCGCCCCGGCTTTCGCGGCGTTCCAGCGCGCTGGTGGCAATCAGGGTGGCGGTGGCGCACATGTTGAGAAAGGCCTCATCATGGGACTGCGCCGCTTCCAGCGCCTGCAGGGTGGCAAGTGCTTGCCGCAGCCCTTCTGCGTTGCGGCGCATGCCAACATGGGCGGTCATGGTCTGGCGCAGCTGTAGCACCGCCGCCACATCCAGGCTCGGGGCGGCTGGTGCGAATGCGGGGTGGAGCTCTGCCACTGGCGCTGTCGGCATTGTGATAGTGTCTGCAATGTCCCGGGCAGCGCGGCGGGCATAGACCAGGGCTTCGAGCAGCCCGTTCGAGGCCAGACGATTGGCGCCATGCAGCCCGGTGGAGGCGGCCTCGCCACTGACCCACAAGCGATCCAGCGAGGCACGCCCGCGCATATCCGTCTCGATCCCGCCCATGTGGTAATGGGCGGCGACAGCCACCGGAATAGGATCTTTTACCGGGTCAATCCCGGCGCGGGCACAGGTTTCGGCCAGGGCGGGAAAGCGGCTCAGCACCTCGGCGCCAAGGGCGGCACGGGTGTCCAGCATGGGGCGGCGCCCGGCCTGGGTTTCAGCAAAGATACCCCGCGCAACCACGTCACGCGGTGCTAGCTCTGCGTCCGGGTGCTGATCCAGCATGAACCGGTGGCCATCAGAATTTATCAGGGTGGCGCCTTCGCCGCGCAGCGCTTCTGTCGCCAGCGGCGCCGGGTCTTCGCCGCAGTCAACCGCAGTGGGATGGAACTGGACAAATTCCGCATCTGCAATGCGGGCGCCAGCGCGGGCGGCCAGCCCGATAACCTGGCCCCGGATACGTGGCGGATTGGTGGTATGGGCAAACAAGCCGCCAGAGCCACCCCCGGCGAGCAAAACGGCAGGGCAGGAGATCAGCACCGGCGCGGAAGGCTGGTCAGAGCGTCGGATCCAGACCCCCGTCACGGTATCGGCGCGGGTCTCCAGCCGCAGGGCCTCGGTGCCCTCAATAACCTGGATCGAAGGCGTGGCGCGGACCTCCTGGATCAGGGTTTCCATGATCTGTTGGCCCGCCTGATCGCCTTTGACCCGGACAACGCGGGCGGCGGAATGAGCGGCTTCGCGGCTCATCACGTAGTTGCCGTCAGCATCGCGATCAAACGGCGCGCCCAGCTCTGTGAGGTCAAGAATATGATCGCGGGCCATGCGGGTGACCATATCGGCCACCTCGACGTCGACGGTGCCGTCGCCGGCCCTGCGGGTGTCACGGGCATGGGAGGCGGCGCTGTCGCTTTTGGCCATGGCCGCAGCAACACCGCCTTGCGCCCAGGCGGAACTGGCCCCCAGGCCCAGGGGCTCGGGGGAGATCATCAGCACCGGACGCGGGGCCAGCTCCAGCGCTGCGTAAAGCGCCGCAAGACCTGCGCCGACAATGACGATGCGATCCGTCAGAAGCGGCTTGGTCTCGACCAGAGGCGTCATACACTTGGCTCCGAAGAATGTGGTGTCACAGGATGGCTTGGCACCTATCAGATGCCTAGCTCTTGCGACAGATCGATCATCTTTTGAACGGCCTGTCTAGCGCCTTCGGCCACCTTGGGGTCAACCTCGATGGGTTCAGACATGGTGTGCAGCGACCAGAGAATTTTCTCCAGCGTGATCTTTTTCATGAAGGGGCACATGTTGCAGGGGCCGACGAAATCCACCTCTGGCAGGCTGTCTGCGATATTGGAGGCCATGGAGCATTCGGTGATCAGCAGGGCCTTTTCCGGCTTTTCGTCGGTGACATATTTGATGATGCCACTGGTGGAGCCGGAAAAATCGGCCTCAGCCACCACATCGGGGGGGCATTCGGGGTGGGCAATCAGCCGGGTGCCGGGATTCCACTCGCGGAATTCGCGCAGATCCTTGGCGCTGTATTGCTCGTGCACGATGCAGGAGCCCTCCCACCAGACGACGTTCTTATGCGGCACATCCTGGGCTACATTCTGCGCCAGATACTGATCGGGGGTCATGATGACCGTATCAGACTCCATGGCGCCGACAATCTGCGCGGCGTTGGAGGAGGTGCAGCAAATGTCTGAGGCGGCTTTGACCTCGGCGGTGGTGTTCACATAGGTGACCACCGGGGCACCGGGGTAACGGCGGCGCATCTCTTCGACACCCTCGGCGGTGATGGATTCCGCCAGCGAGCAGCCCGCCTCCATGTCTGGCATCAGCACGATCTTGTCCGGGCTGAGGATCTTGGAGGTTTCGGCCATGAAATGCACGCCGCATTGCACGATGACGTCGGCCTCGACCCGCGTGGCCTCGATCGCCAGTTGCAGGCTGTCGCCCACCACATCCGCAACCCCGTGGTAGATTTCGGGGGTCATGTAGTTATGCGCCAGAATAACCGCGTTGCGCTCTTTTTTCAGGGCGTTGATCGCAGCCACATAGGGGGCGTGGATAGCCCAGTCCATTGGCGCAACCACGCGTTTCATGCGCGCATACTCCTCGGACATCTCCTGCGCCAAAGCGGGGTTTGGCGCCAGATCGTAGTGAGCGGCGAGCTGATCGCGCATGGTTTGCAGATCAAACATGGCTAATCCTCAAAGTGGTGTTCAGGATGAAACTTTGGGTGAGGCTTGTTTCACGTTCAAATTCCGCACGCAAGGGAGGCAGGGGGAATACCAAGGCTTGTGCGGTAATATGGCGCGAGGGAAGCCCGTGGTTGGGGTCTATTGGCGCATTGTGGCATCAAAAGGAAACCAAAATGCGCCTGCCGGGTCGTATTCCCTGTGTTTCTTGTCTGTATTGATCGCGGAAACTGGCAAAGTTCGGGTAGAAAAAGATGGCGAATTTGACCCCTGGGCAGAGGTGGCCAAAGGTGGGGCTGGACAAATTGTCCCTTTTTCTGCCCTTGGCAAATTAGCCCTGTTTTTGAGCGATTAGCTGTGATTTTGAACCAAGGGAAGGTCAGATGGTGACCCGGGCAGGAGGCGGCTATCCTCCCACCCTAAGAGGAGAAAAACAGGCGCAATGGTTGATCTGTTGGATGGTATGCTAAGGGCCTTTTGGCTGGTAGTGACCTTGGATTCTGACCTCGTAGAAATTACTCTACGCTCGCTGCGGGTCACTTTGACCGCGTTGGCGGTTGCCTCGGCGATTGCCCTGCCGTTTGCGGCATTGCTGGCGGTACGTCGGTTTCGCATGCGGCGGATCACCATTGCCGTACTGAACGCGCTGATGGGGCTGCCGCCCGTGGTGGTCGGGTTAATCGTCTATGTGTTTTTGTCACGCTCCGGGCCGCTGGGGGTGATGGGACTGCTGTTTACCCCAACAGCGATGATCATTGCGCAGGTCATTATCATCGTGCCGCTGGTTGCCTCGATTGCGCATCAGTCCCTGCGTGAGCTGTGGAGCGATTACCACGATCTGCTGATTTCGATGAATGCCAGCCAGGGGCAGCGGATCAAGGCGCTGCTTTGGGACGGGCGCCGGGCCTTGCTGACGGCGGCGCTGGCGGGATTTGGCCGTGCCATCGGTGAGGTCGGCGCCATCATGGTTGTTGGCGGCAATATCGACCATGCAACGCGGGTGTTGACCACCGCAATCGCCCTAGAGACCGGCAAAGGTGACTTTGCCATGGCGCTGGGGCTTGGCTTTGTGCTGATTGCCATGGCGATCACCGTCAACCTGGCAATTCACTGGCTGGGGCACACGGAAAGTGAGGGGCGCTGGTAATGAAGACTGCATTGTTTCCGCTGGTCGCTAAACAGGCCATGGTCCGCCGCCGTGGCAAGGTGCTGGTTGGTCCCATTGACCTGACTCTCGAAGGTCGGGGCACCACCATTGTGATCGGCCCCAATGGCGCTGGCAAGACCACGCTGCTGAAAATGCTACACGGGATCGTGCGGATGAACGGCGGCGCGCTGGATTGGGCCTGTTCCAGAGAAGAGGCGCAGCGGCGACAGGCCTTTGTGTTTCAAACCCCGATAATGATGCGCCGCTCTGTGGTGGATAATATCGCCTATCCCCTGCAACTGATCGGTGTCGCCCGCGCAGAGGCGCGGGCGCGCGCGGCGCTGTGGGCCGAGCAGATCAATCTGGGCGATGCGCTGGACCGGCAGGCCACCTTGCTGTCCGGAGGCGAACGGCAGAAGTTGGCGCTGGCCCGGGCGTTGATCCGCGAGCCGGACTTGTTGTTTCTGGACGAGCCCTGCGCCTCGCTGGATGGTCGGGCCACCCGCGAGATCGAAGAGATCCTGTTGCGGGCCGCAGCTTCGGGGACGCGGCTCATTATGTCGACCCATAACATGGGGCAGGCGCAGCGCCTGGCCGATGAGATCTTGTTTGTTTTGCAAGGGTGTATTCACGAATTTTCTTTGGCCCGGGAGTTCTTTGAGGGGCCAAAGACCACACAAGCGCATGCTTTTCTAAGAGGAGATATTGTAGAATGAAGCAGCTACTATTGGGTACTATTACAGGTCTGCTATTGACCGGCGCGGCCTGGGCCGATGAGATGAAACTGGCGGTCACCACCTCCTTTCACAACTCGGGTCTGGCGGAAATTTTGCTGCCGGAAATCAAGGCTGATCTGGATCTGGATGTTCAGCTTTTGGTGGTTGGCACCGGCCAGGCAATCCGTCTGGGCGAAGCTGGCGATGTGGATGCCATTCTGGTGCATTCGCAAAAGGCAGAGGAAAAATTCCTTGCTGGTGGCAACGGCACTCATCGCCGCGAAATCATGTATAATGATTTTGTCTTTATCGGTCCCAAAACCGATACTGCCGGGGTTGCCAAAGCTGAGGATGCCGCATCGGCTCTGCAGTTGATTGCTGAGGCTTCGGCCCCCTTTGTCAGCCGTGGCGACGACAGTGGCACCCACAAAAAAGAGCTGAGCCTATGGGCTGCAGCGGGTCTGGATGCCGCAGGGTTTGACAGCTGGTACCGCGCAGTTGGTGCCGGTATGGGTGCGGCGCTGAACACGGCTTCAGGTATGGAGGCCTATATCATGGCGGACCGGGCCAGCTGGCTGAACTTTGGCAACAAGGGCAATCTGGAGCTGCTGTTTGCAGGCGATCCGGTCTTGTTCAACCAATATGCCTATCTGCCGGTGAATCCTGAGAAGCACTCCCATGCCAAAAACGATCTGGCGATGAAGTTGGAAGCCTGGCTGACTTCGGATCGGGCCAAGGAGCTGATCAACGCCTATAAGATCAACGGCGAAACCCTGTTTGTCTTTAACGCCAAACAGTAACGCCCCTGTCTATTGTGATGATTGGGCCCTCGTCTGGTGACGGGGGCCTTTTCCTTTTTACCAGTGTCGGCCTATGGCTCTTGCCCGTCGATGGTGAGCGTCACCCGATCACCGGCAAACCAGGTGCGGCCAAATTCAACCGGGCGACCCGTTGGGTCGATGTTGACGCCTGTGGTGCGCAGAATCGGTGCGCCTTCTGAAATGCGCAGGTGCAGGGCCTGGGTTGCGGTTGCCAGTTTGGCGGTAATGCGGGTTTCCAGCCGGGTGTAATCGGCAATGCCGCAGGCCTTGAGCGCCGCCGTGACCGATTGCATCTCTTCCAGAGAGGTCAGCATGTTGGGCAGAACCTGCGCAGGAAAGACGCTTTGAAACAGGGCGATGGGGTGCTCATCCGCGAGGGAGAGCCCGTCATAGACATGCACAATGTCGCCGAGTTCTAAATCCAGCGCTGCGGCCTCAGTCTTGTCGGCGGCGCGGGTTTCCAGTGCCAGAATGCGTTTGGCGGGGATCTGGCCGCCGCGGGTGATATTCTGGTGAAACCGCACCCGTTTGCCGATGGGGTAATCGGTTGGGGCGGCCGCAACAAAGACCCCAGAGCCGCGCCTGGCATGCACCAAGCCCTGCTCGGCCATTGCCGCCAGCGCGCGTCTGACCGTATGGCGGTTGACGCCAAAACGCGCCGCCAGTTGTGCCTCTGAGGGCAGTTTGTCGCCGCTGCTATAGCGCCCCTGTGCGATGTCATCCGTGAGCGAAATTGTGATGGATTTCCAAACGGCTGTGCGGTTTCCAGGGGCAGGGGTCTTGGGGCCGTTTGCGGACATGTCACTAAACTTTCACAAGGTTTCGATTGCGCTTTGGGGGCGGGCTTCGCTATGATTTGTCTAGTTGTATAGAACATGTAGACAAGCTGGCCAAGAGGCTCTGACAGATGAAGACAGAAATTTCCGCCACGGCGCGCAAGACCTGGATGAGCCTTTTGGCCCAGGCAGATGAACGTGAGCTTAGCCAATTGTGGGGGGGCTTTGATCACGACCCCGCGTTTGATTGGCTGCGACCCCCAGAAGCGGGGGGGGTGATGGTGCGGGGCCGCATGGGCGGCGGCGGCGCACCTTTTAACCTGGGCGAAATGACGGTGACGCGCTGTGCGTTGACGCTGGCGGATGGCACCGTAGGCCATGCCTATGTGCAGGGGCGCTCAAAACCCAAGGCCGAGATCGCCGCCAAGGTGGATGCCTTGATGCAGACCAAAGTGGCAGATGATCTGCGCCAGGCGGTGTTGGAGCCGCTGCAGCAGGCGCAGCAATCGCGCAAAGAAGCGCGCGCAGCCAAGGCCGCTGCCACCAAGGTCGAATTTTTCACAATGGTTCGGGGAGAGGATTGATGTCCCTAGATATCGAAACCAACAGCTACGGCGGTGGCTTTGCCACGCCGCCCGTGGATGCGGCAAATGCCTTTCGCGCGGCGATGAACGCCATGGCCCGTCCCGGCACTGTTCAGGACATCACCGGCGCAGAGCCGCCTGCGGGTATTTCTGCGGCTGCTGGTTGTCTGTTGCTGACGCTATGTGACCCGGAAACGGGCGTCTACCTGGCACCAGATGTCGACAGCCCTGCGCTGCGATCCTGGCTGGCCTTTCACACCGGTGCGCCCTTTGTGCCGGCTGATCGGGCGGATTTTGCCCTGGGCAGCTGGGGGGCGCTGATGCCGCTGTCGCAATATCGGATCGGCACGCCGGAATACCCGGATCGCTCGGCCACTCTGATTGTCGAACTGGCGGATTTTTCCGCTGCGAATGCCACCCTGTCCGGTCCGGGCATCAAGGAGCAGAGCCATTTAGCGCTGCCGGATGTGGTGGCCTGCCAGGGCAATGCAGCGCAGTTCCCGCTGGGGGTGGATTTCTTCTTTACCTGTGCGGCGCAACTGGCGGCGCTGCCGCGTTCGACCACCATATTGGCAAAGGATTGACCCGATGTATGTAGCCGTAAAGGGTGGCGAGCGCGCCATCGACAATGCCCATGCCTGGCTCGCAGAAGAGCGTCGCGGTGATACCGGTGTTGCGGAACTCAGTCTGGCCCAGATCCGCGAACAGATGAGCCTCGCCGTCAATCGCGTCATGGCCGAGGGCTCGCTTTATGATCCGGATCTGGCAGCGCTGGCGATCAAACAGTCGCGCGGGGATCTGATCGAGGCGATCTTTCTGATCCGCGCCTATCGCACCACCTTGCCGCGCTTTGGCTATAGCGAAGCGGTGGATACCGGTGTCATGGCCTGTGATCGCCGCATCTCTGCCACCTTCAAGGATGCACCTGGTGGGCAGGTGCTGGGGCCAACCTTTGACTACACCCATCGCCTGCTGGATTTCAAACTGGCCGCAGATGGTGAGACGCCCGAGGCCGCAACCGCGCCGCCGCGTATGGAAACAACCCCGCATATCACCGAGTTCCTGCAGGGGGAGGATATCATCGAGCGCGAGCCAAGCTCAGATACCGTGCCCGGTGATCTGACCCGCGAACCGATGAGCTTTCCGGCGGGGCGCGCTGTGCGCCTGCAGTCGCTGGCACGCGGCGATGAGGGCTTTATCCTCGGCATGGCCTATTCCACCCAGCGCGGTTATGCGCGCAACCATGCCTTTGTTGGCGAGCTGCGCATCGGCAAGGTGCCGGTGGAGATGGAGATCCCCGAGCTGGGTTTTGCCATTGAGATCGGCGAGGTGGAGCTGACCGAATGTGAGACGGTGAACCAGTTTAAGGGTTCCAAAACCGTGCCGCCGCAGTTCACCCGTGGCTATGGTCTGGTCTTTGGCCAGTCAGAGCGTAAAAGCATCGCCATGGCGCTGGTCGACCGGGCGTTGCGCTGGGAGGAGCTGGGCGAAGACAACCTAGGTGCTGCCGCGCAGGATGAGGAATTTGTCCTTAGCCACTCCGACAATATCCAGGCGACGGGTTTCCTGGAGCACATCAAGCTGCCGCATTACGTGGATTTCCAGTCAGAGCTGGAACTGGTGCGCAAACTGCGCCGCGAGGCGCAGGAGCTGGCGGATCAGATGGCCGCACAGGAGGCGGCGGAATGAGATCAGTCGCCTCTCCCGTCTCCATCGACGGAAGCATCATCAATGCCATGAGTGAATGTCGATCGGCTGCGCAGTTTCTTATGCGCTTTCGGGCGGTAGAACATGGCCGCCAAGATCAAACCAATAACCACCACAACAATGGCGATACCCAAGACGGTGCCAAGCAGTTCATTGGACGTCATATCTCAAATCTCCTTTGGGAAAAATCAGCTGGGGAAAGGGCATATCATGTCTGACTACAACTTTGCCTATTTGGACGAACAAACCAAGCGGATGATCCGCCGGGCCATTTTGAAAGGTCTGGCCGTGCCGGGCTATCAGGTGCCCTTTGCCAGCCGTGAAATGCCGATGCCATATGGCTGGGGCACCGGCGGCGTGCAGGTCTCAGCGGCGACGCTGACGCCGGATGATACGCTCAAGGTGATCGACCAGGGGGCCGATGACACCACCAATGCGGTGTCGATCCGCAAGTTCTTTGAACGCACCGCCGGGGTCGCCACCACTGAGGAAACCACCAAGGCCAGCGTTATCCAGACCCGCCACCGGATCCCTGAGGCCGAGCTCACCGAGGATCAGATCCTGGTCTATCAGGTGCCAATCCCGGAACCGCTGCGCTTTTTGGAACCGCGCGAGACGGAAACGCGCAAGATGCACAGTCTTGAGGAATATGGCCTCATGCATGTGAAACTATATGAGGACATCAGCCAGCACGGCGATATTGCCACCTCCTATGCCTATCCGGTCAAGGTCGAAGACCGCTATGTGATGGACCCTTCGCCTATTCCAAAATTCGATAACCCAAAGCTGGAGATGGCAGCGATCCAGCTGTTTGGCGCAGGGCGCGAGCAGCGGATCTACGCGGTGCCGCCCTATACACGTGTGGTCAGCCTCGATTTTGAAGACTACCCCTTTGAAGCCACCAAAGCTGATCATCCCTGTGATCTCTGCAATTCAGAGGACAGCTATTTGGATGAGGTGATCCTGGATGATGCGGGCAGTCGAATGTTTGTCTGCTCTGACACCGATTACTGCCGCGCACGGCGCGCCGAGGGCCATGTGGGGCGTTTGGGCGAAACCGAAGGGGAGGCTGCGTGATGAGCTCTCAGACAGGAGACCAGGAGATGACCCCGCTGTTGCAGGTGAACGCCCTGACAAAAATGTACGGACCCCGCATTGGCTGCAAGGATGTCAGCTTTGATCTCTACCCCGGTGAGGTCATGGGCATCGTTGGCGAAAGCGGGTCTGGCAAATCGACGCTGTTGAATGCCATGGCAGGCCATCACCCGCCGGATCGCGGCGAAGTGGTTTTTGACACCCGCGCCGATGGACCGGTGGACACGTTGAAAATGTCAGAGCCAGAGCGCCGCATGCTGGGCCGCACCGACTGGGCCTTTGTGCATCAGCATGCCCGTGATGGGCTGCGCATGTCGGTTTCGGCTGGCGGCAATATTGGCGAGCGGCTGATGGCAGTGGGCGGGCGTCACTATGGCGAGATCCGCACCCAGGCTGCCGACTGGCTGGGCCGGGTGGAGATCAGCGACAGTCGTATTGATGACCGGCCCTCGGCCTTTTCCGGCGGTATGCAGCAGCGGCTGCAAATTGCCCGCAATCTGGTCACCGGTCCGCGGCTGGTGTTTATGGATGAACCCACAGGTGGTCTGGACGTGTCGGTGCAGGCACGGCTGCTGGATCTGCTGCGCAGCCTGGTGCGCGAAATGGGGCTGAGCGCCATTATCGTCACCCATGATCTGGCCGTTGTGCGCCTGCTGGCTGATCGGCTGATGGTGATGAAGGATGGTCATGTGGTTGAAAGTGGCCTCACCGATCAGGTGCTGGATGACCCACAACATGCCTATACCCAGCTCTTGGTTTCCTCGGTGCTGCAGGTCTGAAGGATAAAGACGATGATTGAACTTGAAAATGTGAGCAAGAGCTTCACCCTGCACAACCAGGGCAGCGCGGTGATCCCGGTGATGGAGCGGGTCAACCTGGCCGTCGCTGCTGGGGAATGTGTCGGATTGGTTGGGGCTTCGGGGGCGGGGAAATCCACCCTGATGCGCGTGATCTATGGCAACTACCTGGCGGCCTCGGGGCGGGTCATGGTGGGGGATCTGGATGTGGCTCAGGCCGAGCCGCGCCAGATCATCGCTCTGCGCCGTGACACCCTGGGCTATGTCAGTCAGTTCCTTCGGGTGGTGCCCCGGGTGGCGGCACTCGATGTGGTGGCCGAGCCGCTGTTGGCGGTTGGCACTCCGATTGAGGCCGCGCGGGATAAGGCCGCCAGTCTGTTGGCAGAGCTGAATATTCCAGAGCGGCTCTGGTCGTTGAGCCCGACAACCTTTTCCGGCGGCGAGCAGCAGCGGGTGAACATTGCCCGGGGCTTTGCCTATGACTATCCGGCGCTGCTGCTGGATGAGCCCACTGCCAGTCTGGATGCCAAGAACCGCGCCACGGTTCTGCGGCTCATCGAGGGCGCCAAGTCACGCGGGGCGGCCATTATCGGCATTTTCCATGATGAGGCTGCCCGCGATCAGGTCTGCGACAGCTTTATCGATGTCTCGGCGTTTTCGCCGCAGGTGGCAGCATGACAGAAACCTCTGCAATGGGGCCGGTGATCGCTGTCGTTGGGCCTTCGGGCGTGGGCAAGGACAGTCTGATGGAGGCCCTGGCTGCTGGGGACCAAAACCTCTGCCTGATGCGCCGGGTGGTGACCCGCGCGCCAGAGGCCGGCGGCGAGGACTACGATGCGGTGAGCGAAAGCGCCTTCAGCAAGCTGGTGGCGGATGGGCATTTTGCCCTGCATTGGCCTGCCCATGGGCTGCACTATGGCATCCCGCATCAGATCGAGGCGCTGCGGGCTGCGGGCAGGGGCGTGCTGGTCAATCTCTCGCGTGCGGTGTTGCTTCAGGCGCAAGAGGTTTTTGGCGATTTCATTGTTCTTTCTGTAACCGCCCGCCCGGAGGTTCTGGCAGAACGGTTGACACAGCGCGGGCGCGAGGACAGCGCCGAGGTTCAACGTCGCCTTGCTCGCGCTCGCCAGCCGCTGCCTGCGGGGCTACGGCGGCTGCACCAGATCGACAACAGTGGAGATCTGCAACAGGCGGTCGCAGCGGCACGTGCGGCGATCTATTCTACCGCTGTGCCAGAGAGGGCGTAGCGGTGGATCAGATGAAAGCTGCCATCGCTGTCTTCGCCCACAAGTGCGATATCGCTGATCGCCAATGGCCGGGGCAACAAGGGCATCAAATGTGCCTCAAGGGCGGCCTCTACAGCCGGCAGCTCCGCTTTGGGAAGCTTGCCAGTAAGGGTGAGGTGAAAGCGGAACTGCTCCAGCACGTAAGGATAGCCCCAGGTCACCAGATTGGCCTCCTGCGCAGGGGTGAGCCCCGCCGCACGGCGCTTTTCCAGCTCGGTCTGCGGCGCGGGCGCACGCAAGCCGTCCAGATCCCGGACGCAGGCCGCCGCAAGCCTGCCAAGGGCGGTTTCATCGCCGCTGACACGCAGAGCCAGAAAACGCCCCAGGCGGGCCAGATGCAGCCCCTCCAACACGACCGGAGCCTGGCTGGCCGCCAGGGTCGTGCAGGCCTGTTGCAGGTCGGTCAGGCTGTAGCCCTCGGCCAGCCGCATCGGCGGCTTCAGCGTTGCATGCAGTCCGTATTTACGCGGCACTGCAGTGATGCCCGCCAGATCCAGGCCAGAAATTTCCGGTTGGGCAGCGACCTGCCCAGCCGCCATATCCCAGCCCAGCCACTGGGTTGCAAAGACGCTCCAATCGGCTGCGGCCGGGGGCGCGTAATAGATCGCATATCGCGTGAATGTCACATTGGCCTCCTATACGTGGCCATTCCTATAGCTCGAAAGACGTGAAGCCCTGATGACAGATGAAATGATCCTTGCCAATGCCACCCTTGTGCTGCCCAGTGAAACACTGCGCGGCCAGGTTAAACTCCTGGGCGGAGAGATTGCGGATATTGCTGAGGGGACTTCTGTACCCCAGGGCGCAGTGGACTGTGAGGGCGACTATCTTTGCCCCGGTCTGGTTGAATTGCACACGGATAATCTGGAGCGCCATATCCAGCCGCGTCCCTCGGTTGACTGGCCCCATGCGGCTGCCATCATGGCCCATGATGCGGAACTGGCAGGCACCGGGATCACCACCGTTTTTGACGCCATGAGGGTCGGGTCGGTCAGCCGCAAAGAGAGCCGCTATGGCTCTTATGCGCGGGGGTTGGCGAATGAGCTTCTGGAGCTGCGGGCAGCAGATGCGCTGAAGATCTCACATTTCCTGCACCTGCGGGCAGAGGTCTGTTCGGATACTTTGGTCGAAGAGCTGGCAGAGTTTGGCGAGGCGGACCGGGTTGGCCTGGTCTCTTTGATGGATCACACGCCGGGGCAGCGCCAGTTTCGTGACATTTCCAAGCTGGAGGCCTATGTCAAAGGCAAGCACGGGTTTAACGACGCAGAGTTTGCGGCGCATGTCGCCCATCTGAAAGCCCTGCGCGACAGCCATGGGGATCTGCATGAGGTCGAGGCGGTCAAAGCTGCCCGCCGCTTTGGCGCGGTGCTGGCCAGCCATGACGACACCACAGCAGAGCAGGTGGCCACCTCGGCCCAGCATGGCATCCATCTGGCCGAATTCCCCACCACAGTCGAGGCGGCACGGGCCTGCCACAGCCATGGCATTAAGGTGATGATGGGGGCCCCCAACCTGATACGGGGCGGCTCGCATTCCGGTAATGTGGCGGCGCGGGAGCTGGCTGATCTGGAACTGCTGGATATCATCTCGTCAGACTACGTACCGGCCGCGCTGTTGATGTCGGCGGTCAAGCTGGGCGAGATCTGGGGTGATATGGCACGGGGGCTGTCTACTGTCACCCAGGCACCAGCGGATGCGGTTGAGCTGTCTGACCGTGGTCGCATTGAGGTCGGCAAACGGGCGGATCTGATCCGGTTCAAGCTGATCGACAACACCCCGGCGCTGCGCGGAACCTGGGCGCGGGGGCAACGGGTGGCCTAAGTTGGGCAAGTGTCACGCGGATCTGCAATCTAATTTGATGCAGGTCTGTGTGGTATCCGATCTGAACTGAAGGGGGATGGTTTTGCTGGGGGTGCAGCAGAGTCGGCAGAGAAGACGTAATTTGGCCGCTGTGAGCCCATACAGCAAGAATTCTGCTTCGCAGCGAATGGCGGATGAAAGGTGACAGCTAGAAGCCCAAACAATTGCTTGGGGTTGGAATGTGGTTCGTGGCAGCATCAATCGACGTACTTTACGATTGTTCAGCAATGGAGCATTTTGGAAACGGCCTATTAAAGAAAAGGTTCACGATGTTTAAACTAAGGACACCGCGAGCACGAGGGCTTGCTGTTGCGGCGCTGATCATCGGTTGTGCTGCATCAGTTTGGCGCTACACAGAGGACCCACCTGGCCATATTATCAAAACCGTTGCCGTAACTGAAAGGGTGCCAAACTCAAGAGCTGCCTTTCCCTTCTTGCCTGATACGCGAACCGCGGAGGAGAAGGCAGACAAGAGTTGGCATTTCGATATGTCGCTTCGTTCTCGGGTGGAGCATTGCGGCGTCAGCTCTATCGACACCAGAAGAGCTTGGCCGCAAGACGTGCCGCGCTACATCCTCCACTGGGGTATTGTTCTATGCAACAACGCACAAGCTCCAGAAGAGTTTCTCGATGAGATGCGCCCATATCTGAGAGATGCTGCAATAACTGATGCCAAAGAATACGCCATCAGAGTGATGGCTATCCCGGTTTTCGGATTTCTTGCAGTCGGGGTGTTTGTTTTTCTGGCGCTCGGAAGCTTGCGAATTGGCCGCTGGGTCCGAACAGGATCTTAGATAAGATGCATTTTCCAGATTATTGATGTTCTCGTTCTCTAAAGAATTGAAACTCAGAAACGACCGTTTACAAACACTTTCTGAAAGCAGTCATTGGCGCAGCCGCAGCGAACTCACACTTCGTCCGCAAAGCTGACATTTCGGATATGCGCGTCTATGAGACACAGATGCCTTTCAGTGAACGAGATTCAGGGAGATAAGCCTGGTCGAAATTTTGTTTCAGCGGAGCTCAGGCGCGATAAAACAGGTAACGCCCTTCGGGGATGCCTTCGGGGCCTTTGAGTTCTTCAAACCCAACCAGCGGCTGACCTGACACCACGATGCCACCCTTGGCCATGACAGAGGCGATCACCGGCGACATGGCGGCGGCCTCTGCCACATCCTGTTCCTTGACTCCAAAGCCGAAGTCATAGTGGGCCAGGACAATTTTGTGGCCTTCGGATTTGAGACGTTCCAGCATCGGAACCGCCTCGCCCTGCAGAAAGTCCGCTTCGGGGGGCACACAAGAGGGATGACATTGCAGGACTCGGTCAATGACCCAGACCCGGCGGTCGGGCAGGATTTCCCGCAGGTGGTCATAGGTGCGGCCATTGCCCAACCCCATGTCCAGCACATCGCCGGCAACCCCGGCGATTTCTGCCGCAGCCCAGTTCAGCCCGTCGCGCTGGGCGGTAAAGCGGCGCAGCATAGAATCCAATCGGCTCATTTCAGATCGTCCTTTGTGTCAAATTTCCAGACCTGTCCCGGCCCCTGCATCAGGCGCGCTATCAGCACCTCGGTGAACTCCCAGATGGCCGCATCATGCACCAGGTGGTGGGTGAGGATACCATAGGGCTCGCGGGTGTCTGCCATGCCTTTGCGGCGCGCGCGCAGCTGGTCGCAGATCTGCGCGATCAATCGTTCCGGCGCGGCCAGTGATCGGCTGCCTTTCCAGTCGATTGGGTCCAGATGGGTATTGATCTGCGCCAGCCCCGGCGCAGCCAGGGGGCTTGGGCGCGGGGTAAAGGTCGACAGGGTGGCAAAGCCCAGATCCGCGAGCGCGGGCACCAGATCCGGGGCAATCCGGTTCCAGGGCGGCACAAACATCGGCAGCAGCCGGGGGCCAAACAGCGCCTGCAAGCGGGCCAGCCCCTGCTGTATCTCGCCAAGTGCCACCTGCGTCGGGCGCTGGTCCGGGAATTCACATTTCTTTTGACCCTCGGGCGCCTGGTTCTGGTGGGCCCAGCCGTGCACAACGGGAATGAGTTGAGGATGCTGCGCCACATAGGAGGCCAGCGCAGGTTGCGCCGTCTCGGGGATCACCGCCAGATGGACTGGTAGGCCGAGGTTTTGTGACAGTGCGCTCAGCTGGTCCAATTGCGTGGTTGGCGCAATGGCATCGTCGTCGCGCCACCACAGGGGCAGCTGCAGGCCTTTGGCCTGCCATTTGGCCAGTTCGGCATCAAGCGGGCCCCAATCGGCGGTCATAGCTGTGCTCATTTCCGTGCTCATACCTGTGCTTTGGCCAGATCATGGGCAATCTCTACCGCACGTCGGGCGCCGTCAAACTGAAACTGATCGGCTGAGCGGCGCGGCGCGCAACGCGCCTTTTTGACGGCTGCAATCAGGCGCTCCGGGGTCAGTTCTGCGGTGCGCAAAGCCTCAAAGCCTGCCAGCGGCGTCAGGCTGTGGGCGCGCAGGCTTTGTTCTACTTCTTTGCCGGCATCAAAGGGGATCAGCACGGCAGGTGTTTCTGCCTGCAACAGATCCAGCGCGGTATTGTAGCCGCACATGCTGACCGAGGCCGCCACATGGGTAAGCATCTGGCGAAAGTCCGGGCGGGCGGGCTCCAGTATCGCTGGCGAAGGGGTTTGGGACAGGTTTTCAATCCGGGCTTTGGCATCACTGCCGCCCACCAGCAGGCGCCAGGGGGTGTCGGGCATCAACCGCGCCGCCTGCAGGGCTGTCTGATAGATTTCATCGCCAACACTGCCGCCGCCAGCACTGACCAGTATCTCGCCACTGCCCTCGGCCGCAGGATGTGGCCCGGCGGCGGCCGGGGCGACAAATCCTGTGTATTGCAATTTGGCGGCCAGCATGTCAGAGACCGGCCAGCTCAGCTCCAGCCGGGTGGCCTTTGGGTCGGAATGCACCAGAACAGCGTCATAGAACTCTGCGATCACCGCATCTGCTTTGACGGCTTTTTCCGGCTTTGAGGGCGGCGCCAGAATATCGCGGATCGAGGCAAGGATTTTTGGCGGCTTGGGTAGCACCTTGGCTGCCTGCAGCAGGGCGCGAAATTCATGACGCAGAGAACGACGGCCAAAGGGATATAGCTCGGTGATCAGCAGATCTGGCTGCAGGTGTTGCAGGGCCTGACACAGGGCCGACTGGCGCTGGTGATAATACCGCTCATCCGCCAGCGCTCCGCCGGGGGTCAGAAGCTGGGTAAAATTCACCCCGTCCGAGCGCAAGGCAGGCAGTTGCAGCAGATCTATGTCACTGGTGGCGAGCTGCGGCGCGGGGAAGCCGCCCGAGACGATCTGCACCCTATCGCCGGCAGCCTGAAAGGCGCGCCCCAGGGTCAGCGCCCGCGACAGATGCCCGGTGCCAAGCAGATGGGTGACGACGATCATGACCTTCATGGGGTGGGCCGTTTCAACAGGCGCACAGGTTCGGCCCAGGGGGACAGATCCTCGCCGTCCAGCTCAATAACAAAAAGCCGGTTGCGTTTGATGCGAAAGGGGGCGGGGCCGTCGAAATTCCACTGATAGGCCTGCGCCAGGATCATCCGCATGATGCCGATATGGCAGACCGCAACCGTGTCGTGCTCCAGGCTGGTCAGCCAGGGTTTGATCCGCATCCAGACCTCGGCGGGGCTCTCGCCGCCGGGCGGGCGGTAGTCCCAGCCCCAGTGTTCTATATCGCGAAAGCCACTGTTTGGGGCCGCCTTCAGCTCCAGGCCCTTCTTGCCCTCCCAGTCGCCCCAGAACATTTCTGTCAGGTTGGCGGCGGTTCGCGGGGTTTTGCCTGTGACCAGCTGGGCTGTTTCCACCGCCCGCGCCAGCGGGCTGGACCAAAGCGCGGCCTGATCCCAGGGGCTGGGCAGGGCAAATTCGCCCAGCTCTGCACGGGCCGGGGCGTCGAGGGGGATATCGCTGCGGCCCTGGATCTGGCCTGCGCGGTTCCAGGCGGTATGGCCATGGCGCAAAAGAGCAAGGCGGATCATGGGCGTTCCTCAAGCAGGGGGGTGACGGCGCGCCAGAACCGGGCGCTGGCCGCCGGGGCCAGATGGTTGGCGGCGATCATCTCGCGGGCCTGTGCGCCTAGGGTCTGCCGCAGGCCTCGGTTGGATAACAGCTGTTGCAGTTTAGCGGTTAGCGCTGCGGCGCCAAGGGACACCTCTGGATAGTTCTCAGGCTGGTTACTGGGCGCCAGAATGTCCCGCATGCCGGGGCGATCCTGCGCCACCACCGGAACCCCGTGGCTTTGCGCTTCGAGATAGACCATGCCAAAGGCCTCATTGACACCGGGCCAAAAGAATAGACTGGCCTGTTCATAGGCCTTGGCCAGTTCCGTGCGGGAGAGTTGGCCCAGAAAGGTAACACGCTGGGCAAAGGGCGCCATCAGGGCCTCAACCTCGGGCCGGGCGGGGCCATCCCCGGCGATCTGCAACTGCCAGTTGCCCTGTAGCCCCCGCAGGCTGTCTGCGATGATCTGATAGGAGGCGAGCTTATCCCCGTGGCGCATCATGCCAACACTCAGCATGGGGCCATCCAATGTGCTGGCAGGCGGCAGGTTGGCGGCTGGCAGAAACGGGGGCAGGCTGTGCAGCGATTGGTCGGGGTGTTTGTCGCGGTCCAGCGTGATCAGGTCATTGGCGGTGAAATAGAAAATCACCGCTGCGGCATCTGCGGCCGCATGGGCAGACTGGGCAAAGTCCGCCCAGGGGCCGGTCAAGCGCCGGGAGGCCCGGGTGCTTTCGATCTGTACATAGGGAATACCGCGGGTCCGCGCGACCTGGGGACCAATGAGATCAGGGGCCTTGTAGTAGTTGTGATAGGTGACCCAAAGATCCACGGCGGGCATCTCGGCACAGAGACGACGGACCTCCTGGGTGGCTTTGTCCCGTAGCAGCGCCTGAAGCGCCGCATCGCCAGTCTTGTCAAAAACCTTCAGCTCGGTCACCAGATCAACCTCGGCGCCACCGGCGGCGATAATGTCGATCAGGTTGCGCGCCATTTCCCGATCGCCCGAAGGCACAGGGTGGCGCGGCGATTTCATCGGCGCATAAAAGGCGATCCGCTTGGTGCCTGCGGTGGTCATGAGCCCTGCAGCATGGTGTCCAGCCGGGTCACCAGCTGGGCAATGCCGGGGTCCATGCCAAAGTCGCGCCGCAGTCGTAACAGCGCGGCCTCGGCCATGTCTTGCGCCATCTTGGGATTGTGGGCCAGCGACAGGATCGCCTCGGCCAGGGCCTTTGGGTCATCCTTGCTGAGCAGCCCATGGGTGCCGCTGTCGATGAATTCGGGAATGGCAGAAACTGGCGTTGACAGGATTGGCAGCAATTGCGAGGCCGCCTCCATCAGCACATTGGGCAACCCATCACGATCCCCGTCCGCCGCAACCCGGCTGGGCAGGACAAACAGGTCAGAGTCGCGCATCGCCGCGATGACTTCGGGCTGATCGCAGGCGCCCCGCCAGGTAATTTGCTGCGCGATACCGGCGTCCTCAGCCATGTCCTGCAACAGGTCACTGAGACCACCGCCGCCAATATGGGTCCAGTGCCAGTCCAGATCCTGCGGCAGCAAGGCCATAGCGGCAATCAGCCGGTCAAAGCCCTTTTTCTCCACCAGGCGGCCAACCGACATCAGCTTCAGAGGGTCGCCCGCAGCCCGCCACTCTCGGGTGGGGGGGGCTGGGAAGCGTGCCAGATCCAACCCGTGATAGATCAGATCAATGCGGCTTGGGTCGTCTGACATTTGTTGCAGATGGCGGGCACCAAAGCCAGTGCAGGTGGCACCAAAGGCTGCGCCGTGATGCTGGCTTGATAGTTTTTCGCTGATTTCCCAGTCCGGTGAGGTCCAGATGTCCTTGGCATGGGCCGAAAAGCTCCAGGGCAATCCGCGCATGATGGCGGCATAGCGCGCCACAGAGGCGGGGGTATGCAGGAAATGCGCGTAGAGCCCCAGCACCTCGGCGGGGGCTTCGGCGGCCAGAACACAGGCCTGGCCAAAGCGGCGGATGCGGTTGCGGCTGGGATCGCGGGCCAGATCTGCACGCCAGATGCGGTAAGCCTCTGCATAGCCCGGCAAGGCCTGCGCCTCGGCGCGGGCGGCCCAGACGCGGTCAGGTTCCTGATACAGATATTCGGGCAGATAGCGCACCTTTGCCTTCAACCGCTCATGCAGTGGATGGCGTTTGACATCGGTGGGGTGGCGCAGCGACCAGATCTCAAAATCCAGGCCAGCCTCTTCCAGGGCGACAAGCTCTTGGGCGATAAAGGTTTCCGAGAGCCGTGGCCAGCCTTTGACCAAAACCGCCAGGGAAGGGTGCTCTGTGCTCATTCAGCGGCCTTTCGCGGCAAGTCGTGCAATAGGGAGGCAACCCGCCGGGTGACGCAGTCCAGCCCATCCAGTAACCCTTCTGAGAAGGCGGCTGAGGGTGGCTTTTGCGTCGCCAAGGCGCGGATCGCCTTGTTCATGGCCTTTGGCGTCCAGCCATCGCGCTTTTCATCCAGCATGGAAACCAGGCCCAGCTCCTCGGCCCGGCTGGCGCGGATCCATTGCTCCAACCGTGGTGTGGTGCGGGGCACGATAACAGCCGGTTTATCAAAGGAGAGTACCTCGCAGAAGGTGTTGTAGCCGCCCATGCAGACAACGCCCTGGGCGCCGGAGAACAGCGTCTCAATACGGGATTCAAACCCCACAGAGGTAACCCGGCCATCAAGAGCGGCAACACGGGTCTCAAAGGCCTCGCGGGTTTCGCCAGAGAGGAAAGGGCCGTAGACCAGCACGGCGCGTGGTGACAGTGCTGGGTCTTGTTCATAGGCTGACAACACCAGATCCACCATCATGGCGCCGTCGCCGCCACCGCCGGGGGTGATCAGCACATATGGCTGCTCGGGCGGGTCATCCCAGGCCCCGAGATCGCGCCGCAGATAGCCGGTCCAGTGCATCCTTGCCCGTGTGGCCGGGCTGAGCTCCAGCCCCTGGGTTGGATCGTAGATGGTGGACAGGCCATAGACCCAAATTTCGTCGTAGTAATTTTCGGTGGCCTCAACCGCCTCTTTGCGGGCCCATTCTGCGGCCAGGACGTCAGGCTCGTCCAGCACATCGCGCAGGCCCAGAACCAGCTTTGTCCGCGCCTGCTCTGCCAGCAGTTTCAGCGTCGGCAGCAGTTCACCACGAAAGCCGGTGGGTTCTTTGTCCACGATCAACACATCCGGGACATATTGTTCTGCCACGGAGCGGATCAAGCCACTGCGCAATTTGGTTGTCTCTTCGATGTTCATGCCCATGGTGCGTGAGGCATAGCTGCCGTCAGAGCGTTTGATCACCCCAGGCAGGCGCATATGATCGACACGGCTGGGAAAGGCAAAACGGCCCGCCACCGGCGACCCCGTCAAGATCAGAGCCGAAGCGGAGGGATCTGCAGCAGTAATCGCCCCTGCCAAGGCACGGGAGCGGCGCAGGTGACCCAGCCCGAATGTATCATGGCTATACAGCATTACCCGAGGGCCGCGTTGTTTGGCATTTTGCTCGAGCGAGAGATCTTTAGTCGAAGTCATTGGCTAGCCTGCAGCTGTACTACAGTTTGGGTGGTGCAATAGGAAAGTGCCGAAATCAAGGGGGTTAACCTTTCAAACTCCCGAAATTGGGCGAAATGGCAGGCAGGTGACAGCTCTTTGCCGTCTGACAGCCGTTCCCTGGGCGCAAGCAGACACAGCAACGCGTCGGGGCTGTGGCGCTGTCTGTACTGAATTTTTCAGGGGGCAGCCGGGGCGGAACACCGGTTTGCGACACTGAGGCGAGACATGGGCGAGGGTGCTGTTTCTGCACTCTGTTCAAATTCTCTTGTGGTGAAACCCGCTGCTTACAATTGTGGAGAGGGGGCCTTGTCGTTACCGTGAAAATACCATTTGAGCGGAGCCCGTCAGTTATGATTCATAGATTTTCCCAGTTACTCTGTTTCAGCCTCGTGCTGTTTGTCTGCGCGGTGGTGCTCCCCGGTGCAGGCCTTGCACAGGATGCAGCGGATGCGGCCCCTGATCCGGTGGCCCGGGCGGTGGAGCTGGCGGCGGAAAGTGGCCTTGGGGTGATTATTGTCGATGGCAATGGGTCTGTCACCTCACCCTCTCCTGTGGCGACCAAGGTTGCCCCCTCGCCGATGGAAGGACATTCGTCGCTGATGAAGGCGCAGACGGAGTTTCAGGCTTTCCGCCAAGAGCTTAACAGCCGTCTTGAGGCGCTGCCCTATTCGATCTTTGAGATGAAATACATCCTGCGCCAAACCAGCCCGGACGGGCGCATCCGCACCTATGCCGAGGTCCTGGGGTGGAGCCTGTTGTTTCTGCTGATCGGGCGCTGGCTGTCGGTTGAGATCTACGGCAAACGCATCGCCAAACGCTATGTAGTGGCCCGGATCAAGGCAGAACCAGAAGGCTATTACGAGAAAATGCCCTTTCTGGTCTATCGCTTCTTTATGGGGGGAGTGGGAACCATCGTTGCGATGGTTTTTGCCTTGCTGGCCTCGTTGATCATTTTTGGTGCATCGGGCGACAGTTCCGTCGAGTTCACCGTGACCGCGATCTATACCGCGTTTTTTGTTGCCAGCATCGTGTCCGACCTGTGGCGGATGGTGCTGTCGCCCTATCTCAGCCAATATCGGATGCCGGTGTTTTCCGATAGCGACGCCAGGCGGCTGTATCTTTCGGCTTCTGTACTGGCGACCTATGATGTCTTTTCATTGATTTTTGCCACCTGGGTTCACGATTTTGGGCTGAACTACAATGTCTACGCATTGGTCTCTGGCTTTCTGGCTTTGCTTGGGGCCTTGGGCGGTCTGGCCCTGATCGGCTTCAATGGCAGGGCTATTTCAAACGCAATCCGGGCAGGGCGCAGCAAGGAAGACTGCTCCTGGCTGCTGCGCGTTTTGTCGGTGGCCTGGGCACCCGTCATGGTCGTTTATATCGTCTTTGGTTGGTTGAACCTGGCGTTTGATCTGGTGTTGGAGCGGGAGATGTCAGTGCCCTTGATGGCTGGGACCTACATGGTTCTGACCTCCATTCTGGTTGTCTATGGGGTCATCAACTACGGCATTGAGGCTGTTAGCTATCGCCGCCGTCTCCCAGAGGGGCTTGCCCCTGCGCCTGTACTGGGCTCCGAAGAGGGGAACGCGGATGGCATGCTGTCCGAAATCTCTGAGGACGAGATCAAATCCATGTCCCAGAGGCAGGGATACAGGCTCTCGACTTTTCAGGAACTGGCGCGCCGGGTGGCGGGTATCCTTGCCTTTTTGGTGGGCGCCTATTCGCTGGTCCTGGTTTGGGCCCCCGAAGCCAGCTGGATGAAAACCACTGCTGCCGAGCGGGCGTTTGATGTCACTGTCATCCTGTTTTTGGGATATATTGTCTATCACACTGCGCGGATCTGGATTGACAGCAAGATTGATGATGAGGTCGGTGACGTGCCGGAGGCAGAGCTTGGGGACGAAGGTGGCCATGGCGGCGCCAGTCGTCTGGCCACGCTTCTGCCGCTGTTTCGCGGCGTTATCCTGGCCGTGGTGGTGGTGTCGATCATTCTGATTGTACTGCTGGAGCTGGGGGTGAATGTCAGCCCGCTGTTTGCTGGTGCTGGTGTGGTCGGTCTGGCCGTTGGCTTTGGGTCGCAAACCCTGGTGCGGGATATCTTTTCGGGGGCATTTTTCCTGCTGGATGATGCCTTTCGCAAGGGCGAGTATATCGACATTGGCGATGTCAAAGGCACGGTAGAGAAAATCTCGGTGCGCTCGTTCCAGCTGCGTCATCATTTGGGTGCGCTGCACACTATTCCGTTTGGCGAGATCAAGGTCTTGACCAATTATTCGCGCGATTGGGTGATGATGAAACTGCCGCTGCGGGTGACCTATGACACCGATGTGGAAAAGGTCCGCAAGTTGATCAAGAAACTTGGGCAGGAATTGCTGAGCGATCCGGTCATCGGTGACAGTTTCATGCAGCCCCTGAAGTCGCAGGGGGTGATTGAAATGCAGGATTCTGCGATGATCATCCGGGTCAAATTTATGACCAAACCGGGTGACCAATGGTTGGTCCGCAAGAAAGTCTATCAGGATATTCGTGAGCTCTTCGCCCGCGAAGGCATCAAGTTTGCCCATCGGGAGGTCACAGTGCGATTGGCCGAGGATCAGGTGGAGGATATGCCGCAGCATAAGAAAGAAGCCATGGCAGGCGCAGTGCAGGCGGCGATTGATGAAGACATCCTGGATGTGAACGGCGAGGGGGATGATCGCTAGCCACTGGAGCTGCCTGGAGGTGTCCGTGGCGCCTTAACATGACCGTGCTGTGCAAACCCCAGGGGGCCTGCGTGATTGGTCTATCCATATGAAGGGGGGGCTCCCGCCCCCAATGCGATCCGCTGACGCGCCTCGATTGGCGTTGGGCCGGGCGCCGGGCCTGCGGCCCGGCGGGGGCGATAGCGGCCTTGGAGTGCTAGGATTTAAACGTGACGCAGTGCCCCCCTGTCCTTAGTATTTAGGTGCCCTTGGCCCTTAGGTTAGAGACCAGCGGGCGGGGGCGCTGCCGCAGGCCTGCGCGGGGCGGTCCCAATGCATCTGGGTGGCGCCAACCTGCAAAGCGGGGCGCAGCCGCAAAGCCGGCCCCCAGGTGCTGTCTTCGATCTCGGGCGCGTAGTCTGCTGGCTGAGAGCCTGAAATCTTGGGCCCCGTGAGCTGCTGCGGTATCTGCGCCAGCTGCTCTGCCATGCGGGCGAGAGACAGCCGGGCGCTGGCAGCGCGCTGGGTTGTGGTCGCCGTGGTCAGAGCATTGAGCACAGCGGCAGCCATCATATAGCCGGTTGCATGGTCCAGAGCCTGCACGGGCAGCGGGGTTGGCTTGTCAGCCCCGGCCCATTGAGCGCCCCTGTCCGCGATGCCAGCGCTCATCTGTACCAGGCTGTCAAACCCGCGCCGTCCTGCCCAGGGGCCGGTCCAGCCATAGGCATCAAGTGTGACCTCTATCCGGTTGGCGGCGATGTGGTCGCGGGTGGCGAGGTCCAGTCCAAGCCCGTCGAGCGCGCCAGGGCGATAGCCATGTACCAGAACATCGGCCTGGGCCAAGAGGTCTTTGAACCGCTGCAGCCCCCCGTTGTCCCGCAGGTCGAGACTGGCCATGGATTTGCCCAGGGATATGTCTTGGATCACCCCTGGTTCGTCCCAGCCCGGCGGATCAATCCGCAGCACCTCGGCGCCAAAACCGGCCAAGGTCCGGGTGGCGATAGGGCCAGCGAGAACCCGCGTCAGATCTAGCACGCGCAAACCTGTCAGAGGCCGCGTGGTGGTTGCCTCGGGGCGGTCGCGCAGCAGAACGGGGCGCGGTGCAACCCAGTTTATCAGCGGCTCTTGTTGCACGGCCTGTCCCTGGGGGTGCGCCAGCCACTGCTCCCTGCTGCGCATAAAGGCAGCGACACCGCCCTGGGCGACAACCGCAGTTTCAAGCGCTTCCCCCTCCCATGTGGCGACCGCTGCGGTCACGGCTGCGGGGTCTTCGGCGCAGCCCAGAACCAAAAGGGCGGCAGCGCGGTGATGGGGCAGGTTGGTATGCAGCCGGATCCAACCGTCTTTGCAGCGGTAGTTGCCGGCAATCGGATCCCACAGGCGGGGGAGCTCCCAGCCCTGGGCTGCGAAACTGTAGCCAAACCAAAGTGAGGCAAGGCGCTGATCCACCGTTACCGGCTGGGTGTGGGAGCCGAGACCTGTCGCCTGCATCAGCAGTGCCAGCTGCTGGCCAACGGCGGCGAGGCTTGCATTGGCCAGCTCGCTGACGGCATAGGCGCTGTCATAGCGCCCCGTGCCAGTGGTTTGATAGCTCTCGGGGCTGGGGAAGTCTTGCAGCTGGCTCATTGTTGATAGGGGTCCAGACTGTCGCGCAGCCCATCGCCAAAGAAGTTGAATGCCAGCACGATGATGACAATCGGCAGCATCGGAATGGCGGTCCAGGGATAGATCTCGATTGAGGCAAGGTTTTGCGCATCATTGAGCATCACCCCCCAGCTGACCGCCGGCGCCCGCAGCCCGAGGCCGAGGAAAGACAGAGCCGTCTCGCCCAGGATCATCGCCGGGATCGACAGGGTGGCAGAGGCAATCAGATGCGACATGAAGTTGGGGATCAGGTGCTTGCGGATGACCCGACCAGAGGAGGCCCCCATCATTTCCGCCGCCCGGACGTATTCCTCTTCGCGTAGCGACAGGAACTTGGCCCGCACAGACCGTGCCAGCCCCGGCCAATCCAGAATGCCCAGGATCACCGAGATGATGAAAAACACCGCCACCGGTGACCAGTTTGACGGCACCGCTGCCGACAAGGCCAGCCACAGGGGCAGCTCTGGCAGCGAGCGCAGGACCTCGATCACCCGGTTGATCACCCAGTCAATCTTGCCGCCAAAATAGCCCGCAATCGAGCCAAAGAAGATGCCCAGCACAAAGGAAACCGAGATCCCGATGAGGCCAACCGTCAGCGACAATTGTGCGCCGTAAAGAATGCGGCTGAAAATATCGCGCCCCAGCCGATCAGAGCCCCAAAGAAACAGCGTCGCCCCTTCGGGTGCACAGAACAAATGGGTGTTTGACGGGATCAGCCCGGCAATATTGTAGCGCTCTGCCTGGCAAAAGAACTCAAGCTTGAGCGGATTTTCCAGATCCGGTTTGAACACCCATTGAAAGGTCTCCAGATCCGCCTCGGAGGTCATGGGATAGATGAAGGGGCCGATAAATTCGCCGTCATGGAAGAAGTTGATCGACTGCGGTGGCGAATAAAGGTTTTCGCTCATCCGTTGGTTGGGGCCATAGGGGGCGATAAAGCCGATGACAGGCAGCAAAAGATAGCAGATCAGCAGAAAGGCACCCGAGATCAGCCCCAGCTTATGGGTTTTGAACTTGCGCCAGATCAGTACCCAGTTGGGGGCATCCAGATCCTTGCGCTCCAGCTCCAGCAAGGAGGCCTGGGGATCATATGGCGCGTCGTCAACAAAGCGTCCGTCAGGAAGTTGGGTCATGCGTCACGCCCCTCGTAGCGAATGCGGGGATCCAGCAGGACCAGCAGCACGTCTGAAATCATCGTTCCAATCAGCGTCAGCAGGGCGACAAACATCAAGACAAAGCCGGAAAGAAACATGTCTTGGGTCTTGAGCGCGGTCAGCAGGGTGGGGCCGATGGTCTGCAGCCCCAGAACAACGGAGACCAGAACCGAGCCGGAAATCATCGCCGGCAGCAGGTTGCCAATATCGGCGACAAAGGGGTTAAAGGCCACCCGCAGAGGGTATTTTGCCAGCATCCGGGCTGGGCCCATGCCCTTGGCCACGGCGGTTTCCACATAGGGTTTGCCCAGCTCATCCAGCATATTGGCGCGCAGCCGCTGCATCATTGCCGAGGCCCCGGAGGTGCCGATGACAAAGGTCGGCACAATCAGGTGGATGAGAATGGATTTCACTTTTTCCCATCCCATGGGCTCGCCCTCAAAGGCGGGGTCCATCAAGCCACCAATAGGCAGGTTGAACCAGCGGTGCCCGTAATAGAACAGGATCAGGGCGAGCAGGAAATTTGGTGTGGCAAGGCCGAGATAGCCAATAAACGCAGAGGTATAATCGACCCAGCTGCGCGCCCGCGCCGCCGCCAGAACCCCCAGTGGCAAAGCCACCACATAGACAAACACCACCGCCGCAAGGTTGACCAGAACAGTAAGCCAGAGACTGTCGCCGACGATTTCCGCCACCGGGCGGTCAAATTCAAAGGACCAGCCAAAATTGCCCTGCACCAAACCAGAAAACCCATGCGGGCCGGGCAGGAAGCCAATCCAGATAAAATACTGCTGCCACAGGGGTTTATCCAACGCGTATTCGCTGCGCAGGAATTCGGCCTTGGCAACGCCGGCAGACTGGCCGCTGGCGCGCAGCTCTGCGATCTGATTGGAGAGATAATCGCCGGGAGGCAGGTTGATGATGACAAAGACCAGGATGGAGACCACCCAGAGCGTCAGCAACATGGTGCCAAACCGGTAAAAGGCGTAGCGCAGAATCTCCATCAGCCTTCACCGTCCTGAAAATAGAATTCGTCGGGGCGATAGATGCCAAAATGGGCACCGGGTTCCCAGGCCCAGATGGCCTGTTCGGGTACATTGTGTAGCCGGTTTGACACCACCACCGGCTGCGGCGCCGCTGCGACAATGCCAATGCCATAGACCTGATCTGCGTGGATCGAAAGCATTTGGTGCCAGATTTCGGCCCGTTCAGCGTCGTCGGCGGCCAGCTCCCACTCATGCAGCAGTTCCATCAGGCGCTGAGCGGGCTCCATGTCCGGTGCCTCGCCAGCGGCGCCACCGGTCTGGTAATACTGCCCCCATTTGGGCCAGGCCAAAAACACCTGATCGGTGGGCGCAAGAAAAGCGGGAGAGGTATGTTTTTGCGGTAGACCATTGTCCCAGCCGTACCAGACCGAGGCCATGGTGGTGCCGGAAAACACCCGGTTGCGCAGAATGTCGCGATCCAGCGGCCGCATGATCAGCTTGACGCCAATATCGTTCCAGTCGTCGGTGATGATCTGTAGCGCATTTTCCACTTCCTGACGTTCGCCTGCGGTCTCGACCACCAGCTCCATGCGGCGCCCATCGGGCAGATGGCGAATGCCATAGCCGTCCTTTTCTGTAAGCCCGGCCTGATCCAGCAGTTCGTTTGCCTGTTCAGGGTCAAAAGAGGCCCAGGCCTCGCGGAATTCGGGTCTAAAGAAAGGGCTTCGTTCCAGCACTGACATTGCACCGGGCTTGGCCAGTTTGAAATAGAGCGCCCGGTTGATGGCTGCCCGGTTGATTGCCAGCGACAGGGCTCGACGCACCCGCACATCACGCAGGGTGTTGCGCCAGACCGGGTCGGCGGTGTTCAGGTTTGGATAGATGGCGATCTGCGATGCAGCGCCGGTTCCCCACAGGTAGGTCTTGTAGGTGTCCCCGTCGTTTTCGCCCTTGCGCAGGATGGGGATGTCACGAAAGCCTAGGCCGCGGGCCTGCAAATCTGCCTGACCTGCGTTGGATTTGGCCGCGACCAGACCACCGGCCACGATCTCCATCTCGACGGTGTCAATATAGGGAAGCTGTACGCCCCGGCTGTCGACCCGGTGATAATAGGGATTGCGGACAAATTGATGGCGGATGCGTTTGCCGGCAGTGGCATTCATCCAGGGTTGCAGGGTTGGTAGCTCGTGATTGTCGAACTTGTACATGTTGTCGTATTTATTATGCAGGGCGGCCCAGCTTTTGACCCGGGCATAGTCCACCTCTTCGGCCAGGGTGTCGGCATCGGCATAATCGGCGTGGAATTGTTTCAAGTAGGCCGAAGGGCGGTAGATGAAGGGGGGGCGCGCCTGAGCCAGGTTTTGCAGGAACTGCGGGTGAGGCACCTGCCACTCAAAGATAACGGTGGTCTCATCCGGGAAACTGACCTGGGGCAGCTTGCCCTCTGCAAAGAGAAAATCCGGTGGCCCGGCGGGGCTCAGCAGCGGATTATTGGCGATGTCTTTCCACCAATATTCAAAATCAGCCGAGGTAAAGGGATCCCCATTGGACCAGCGATGGCCCGGACGCAGCCGCAGGGTGTAGCGCTTGTTCCCCTCGTTTTCATAGCCCAGCAAAATATCGGGTTGCAATTGGTAGTCTTCGCTATATCCCACCAGTCGGGCATAGCCGTAGACCACCATTTGACGGATGTCTTTGGAGCGGGTCACCATGGTGTTGAGCGTGCCGCCCTGCACACCAAACTGGCGCCCCTTAGCTGCCAGATCCACAACCAAGGGCGCATGGGGCAAGCGTTCAGAAATGGGGGGCAGATTGCCGGCGTCAACTTCTGGTTTCCAGAAGCCGCTTTCGACAAAACTGGGCCCGGCATGCCCCGGCAGCGGCAGCAGCAAGAGGCTGGCAGCAAGCACCGCAGAAGCGAGGGTGAAAAGTTTTTGTGTGGCTTTAAACATGGCAGCGTACCTTGTGTCCGGGCTCGAGCGGCACAAGCGGCGGCGCGTCAGAGCCAGAGAATCTAAAGTGTTCGGGCCAATCCTCGGGGCGGCCGGCCCCCTGCGCCACCAATTGCAGATTGATCGGGCGGTGAATGTCCGGCTCGGGTTGGGCTGCAATCAGGGCCTTGGTGTAGGGGTGCTGAGGATTGTGAAACAGGGTTTCGGGGGTCGCTTGTTCGACCACCAAGCCACGCCGCATCACCGCGACCTCGTCGGCGATCCGCGCCACCACGGCCAGATCGTGACTGATGAACAGATAGGAGAGTTGTTTTTGATCGCGAATTTGCTCCAACAGGCGCAGAATTTGCTCCTGCACCGACACATCCAGCGCCGAGGTGGGCTCGTCGCAGACCAGCAGGGACGGATTGAGCATCAGGGCGCGGGCAATCGACAGACGCTGGCGTTGTCCCCCGGAAAAGGCATGGGGATAGCGCTGCAGCATGTCTTCGCTCAAGCCGACCATTTGCAGCATGTCGCCAGCCTTTTCACGCCGTTCAGCCCGGTTGCCGATGCCGTGGATTTCCAGGGGTTCTACCATGGTGTCCAGAATACGCATTCTCGGGCTCAGCGAGGAGTAGGGATCCTGAAACACCATCTGGGCCTCGCGCTGAAAGGCGGTGCGGGCGGTGCGATCCATCTTGTGCACTGCGATGGGGTCGGCCCCGGCTGTGGCGCGAAACAGCACTTCGCCGCCGTCGTCCGGCGGTTCGGCCCCCAGGGCAATCCGCGCGGCTGTGGTTTTGCCTGAGCCGCTTTCACCGACGATGGCCAGGGTTTTTCCACGGGGCAGCTGCAGATCAATGCCGCGGCAGGCATAGATCAGGCTGGGGGCTTTCCAGCCTTTGCCGGCCCGCATGCTATAGGTTTTTGAAACCGCGTTCAGCTCCAGGATCAGGTCTTTTTGTTCTGGCATGGCCTTGGGGGCTGCGGCTGCGGGAATTTTTGGCGCGGCCTTGATCAGCGCCTGGGTGTAGGCATGGGCTGGGCTGGACAACAGCGGCTCGGCGGCGCCGGCCTCCATCACCCGCCCCTTGTGCATGACCACGACCTGTTCGGCCATATTGGCCACCACGCCCAGATCATGGGTGACCAGGATCATCGCCATACCCGTGTCGCGCTGCAGCTCCTTCATCAACCCCAGAACCTGCGCCTGGGTTGTCACATCCAGCGCGGTTGTCGGCTCATCTGCGATCAACAGCTTGGGCTTGGCCACCATGGCCATGGCAATCATGGCGCGCTGCCGCATACCGCCAGACAGCTCAAACGGATAAGAGCTGTAGGTGCGTTCTGGATCGGGGAATCCGACGCGTTCAAAACAGGCAAGCACCTTCTTTTTTGCTTCGGCCTCGCTTTGGCGCCCATGCAGCCACAGCACCTCGGCCACTTGATTGCCAATGCGGTGCAGCGGCGACAGGGATCGCATCGGTTCCTGAAAGATCATGGCAATCTGGTTGCCGCGCAGATCGCGCATTCCAGCCTCGGGGAGATGCACCAGTTCTTTGGAGCTGGCACCATCGTTAAACTGGATGCTGCCACTGCGGATTTGCGCTGCCTTTGGCAGAATGCGCAGAACTGCGCGACAGGTCACAGTCTTGCCGGATCCGCTTTCACCGACCAGCGCCAATGTCTCGCCGGGGGCGACGTCAAAACTGACCCCGCGCACAACAGAGTCATCCTTGCCAAAGCCGATGCTAAGGTCCTTTACCGAGAGCAGAGGCGCCATTCAGTGCTGCCCTTGGTGATGTCGTGATCCGGTCATTATGTCCCGTCTTTCCCTGTTTTTTTTGCCCTCACCTTCGCGCGGGGGTGGTGGTCTAGTCAAACCCCATTTGCCCTGGTGGGGTTTTGCAGAAACAAAATTGATGAAACGGCACCTGTGCGCCACAATTTGCTCTGGCGGCCTGAGCATAGGCAGCAAGTGCTACACATTTGTTTCAGGATCTGACACAGCAGGGCGGGACTAAGGCGCGGTGGCGCTGTGCCCAAGCCATCCGACCTTGCAGGCATGCCAGAGGAGACCTGATATGAGCACCCGATTGGACCTTTTTATAGACCGCATGGTGTCGCAGCGCGCCTGTCTGGATTTTGGAATAGCCCAGACCGCTGATATGCAGGGGCCAGTGTTTGAGCTGGGGCTGGGCAATGGCCGCACCTATCACCACATGCAGCACAACATCAAAGGCCGCGATCTTTATGTGTTTGAACGTGCCGTGGCCTCGCATCCCGACAGCACCCCACCAGAAGAGCTGACCATCCTCGGTGATGTGCGTGAAACCCTGCCAGCAGCCTTGACCCGCTTTGGCGCTACTGCCAGCCTGATCCATGCGGACCTTGGTGGCCATAACCGGGCCAAGAATGACGCTTTTGCGCAGCTGATCTCGCCGCTGGTTGAACCTCTGCTGGCTGTCGGCGGGCTGATGGTCTCGTCTGACCGGATGTATTTTGAGGCGCTTACCGAAATGCCACTGCCGCCCGAAGCCGTTGAGGGGCGCTGCTTTATCTATCGCCGCGACAGCTAAGAGTGGGAATTGTGGCGGGACGTTGGGTTACTCTGGCCCTCGCCCGCCAGCGCCGCCTAGGTTGGGGCCTGACCAAACCGGTGACCAGGGAGGCCAACCGATGATTTTTTATGATTGTTCCACCGCACCCAATCCGCGACGGGCGCGGATGTTTTTGGCGGAAAAGGGCCTTGCGCCGGAAAGCCACGATATCTCGATTGCCAAGGGGGAGCAGCTGAAACCAGAATTTCGCGCGGTGAACCCACGGGCGACCATTCCGGTACTGGTGACGGATACGGGCTGCGTTTTGACGGAAAACCTCGGCATTGCGGCCTATCTGGAAGCCCACACGCCGGAGCCCGCCCTGATGGGGCGCACGGCGGATGAAAAGGGCCTGGTGCTGATGTGGAATTCCATTGTCGAGCAGCAGGGCGGCATGCCCATCGCCGAGGCGCTGCGCAATACCCATCCGGCCTTTAGTGATCGCGCTATTCCTGGCCCCGACAATTACGCCCAGCTGCCGGAACTGGCAGAGCGCGGCTTGGCGCGGACCCAGGCCTTTTTTACCCTGTTGGAAGAGCGTTTGCGTGAGAGCTCCTATCTGGCCGGTGAGGCGTTCACCTTGGCAGATATTTCAGCCTTTGTTTTTGTTGAGTTTGCCCGTGTGATCCAGCAGCGGATCCCGGAAGAGAACACCGCCAGCCTGGCCTGGTACAAGGCAATCAAGGCACGCCCCAGCGCGCAGCTCTGACGTCTTCGGGCAGGGGTGGGCATGACAGGTCTGGACAACATCCTGCGCCCGCCGCAGGATGGCACAGCCCAATGCTGGATGGCTCCACCCCAGAAAAAGATGAGTTTTCATGCCACCAAAGCCGCTTTTGCACCGTGACAATCCCAGCGCCGAACCGCTGGTTGGCAATGTCAAAGTCACCCGTGACGACTGGCTCAATGTGGCGATGGATGTGCTGATCAGCGATGGGGTCGAGCAGGTCAAGGTGCTGGCCCTGGCTGAGCGGATGAAGGTGTCACGCTCCTCCTTTTATTGGTATTTCAAGTCCCGGCAGGATCTGTTGGATGCCTTGCTGAAAACCTGGGAACAGACCAATACCGCCGCGATGTTGGCCCGTGCCGAGGCTCCGGCAGAGGCCATCACGGGCGCGGTTCTGAACGTGTTTCACTGCATTGCCAATCCGGCCTTGTTTAACACCGCGCTGGATTTTGCGGTGCGGGACTGGGCGCGGCGATCCGGCAAGGTCCGCAGTCTGTTGGATCGCTCGGATGCGCGCCGGGTTGAGGCCTTGACGCAGATGTTTCTGCGCTACGGCTATGCGAGCCTGGAGGCCATGACCCGCGCCAAGGTGCTGTATTACATGCAGCTGGGCTATGACATGGCCGAACCCAACGAGAGCTACGCCCATAGGTTGGAAATGACGCCGCAGTATCTGAAGGTCTTTACCGGGCGTGAGCCCAGTGCGATTGAACTGGATGAATTTTCTGAGTTCACCCGCAAGCACTGGGATTTGTAATCCGGTTTGACCTCAAAGAAATGGCCCCGGTTGGGGCCATTTCTTATTCATAGCTTTTCGAGCAGGCGGGTGGCGTTGGCGCGGTGCTTATGGGCAGCCTCCAGCCGCACCGGACCATAGCCACGGATCTCCATCGGGGCCTCTAGGATCTGCAGGCAGTCCTGGTGCTTATCGCCGCTGTAACTGGCCGCGACCCTGTCCAGGGCTGCCTCGTACCAGGCCAGCAGGCTGCGATGCAGGCGGGCTTCCTCGTGGTAGCCAAAGGGGTTGAGCCGACTGGCGCGCAGCACCCTGGCGCGGCTCAGCACCGACAGGGCAGGGCGCAGCCAGGGACCAAAGGTCTTTTTGAGCGGGCGACCGCGGGCGTCTTTTTTGCGGCTCAGCAGGGGCGGGGCCAGGTGGTAGTTGACGCTGTAGTCGCCTTCGAACTCCTGGGCGATCTGATCTTTGAAGCCGTCGCCGGTCATCAGGCGGGCGACCTCAAATTCATCCTTATAGGCCATCAGTTTGAACAATGACCGCGCGGCGGCCTCGGTGAGCTCCTCCTTGGCCTGCTCGGGCAGTTGGTTGCGAAAGCTGTCCAAAGTGCTGGTAAAGCGCTGGGCATAGGCGGCATCCTGATACCCCGTCAGGAAAACCGAGCGGCGCTCGATGATCTGGTCCAGCGTTTCGGCGCTCTCTGGGGCTTCGGCATAGAATTGCGCCACCAGCTGGGGATCCGTGGCCATGGCGCGGCCAATGGTAAAGGCAAGGCGGTTTTTGTCGATGGCCACGCCGTTCAGTTCGATCGCCTGATCCAGTGCCGTGCCGCTGACTGGCACCAGCCCCTTTTGCCAGGCAAAGCCCAGCATCATTACATTGGCCAGAACCGCATCGCCCAACAGGGTCTCGGCGGCCTCGTTGGCGTTAAAGCCGCTGAGGTTTTCAGGACCCACTGCCGCTGCAATTTGTTGTTCACGCACCCCTGCCATCAGATCGGCGTCACGGCGCAGCACCAGATCCCCTGTGGGCATCTCGGCGCGGTTCAGCACAATCCGGGTGCCCGCGCGATAATGGGCCGAGGCCTTGGGGGCAGAGCTGACCACCACATCACAGCCAATCACCGCATCTGCGGCGGCCTGATCAATGCGCACCTGGTTCAGGCTGTCTGGGCTGGCAGAGAGGCGGATATAGCTGAGCACAGTGCCGAACTTCTGCGCAAACCCGGTAAAGTCCAGCACGCTGGAGCCTTTGCCCTCCAGGTGCGCTGCCATGGTGATCAGCGCGCCGACCGTGACAACGCCGGTGCCGCCCACCCCGGTGACCAGCAGATCAAAGGGTGTCTCCAGCGCTGGCAACTCAGGCGCGGGCAGTTTTGCGGCCAGGGCATCGCGATCCAGTCCCGCAGGCAGTTTTTTGCGTCGGCTGCCGCCCTCAATGGTGACAAAGCTGGGGCAGAAACCGTTCAGGCAGGAGAAATCCTTGTTGCAGCTGGACAGGTTGATCTTACGCTTGCGGCCAAAGGCTGTTTCCTTGGGTTCAACGCTCAGGCAGTTGCTCTCAATCGAGCAATCGCCGCAGCCTTCGCAGACCAGATCATTGATAAAGGCGAACTTCTTGGGGTCTTCCATGGTGCCACGCTTGCGGCGGCGGCGTTTTTCGGTGGCGCAGGTCTGTTCGTAGATCAGGGTAGAAACCCCCTTGATCTCACGCAGCTCACGCTGGACCAGATCCATATCGGCGCGGTCATGGAAGGTGGTGCCGGCAGGAAAATCGCCGCGGTTGAATTTGTCGATATCATCAGAGACCAAGGCAATGCGCTGCACCCCTTCGGCGCGGCAGGTCTGGGCGATGCCGAGGACCGAGACCGGACCATCGACGGGCTGGCCGCCGGTCATGGCAACGGCGTCATTATAGAGAATCTTATAGGTGATATTGGTGCGCGCCGCGACCGCCTGTCGAATGGCAAGCGAGCCGGAGTGATACCAGGTGCCCTCGCCAAGGTTCTGGAAGATATGCTTGCCACCATTGTACTGCGAGGCCGCCGTCCAGGTGACGCCTTCGCCGCCCATCTGTGCATAGCCAGAGGTTTCGCGGTCCATCCAGCTGGCCATCACATGGCAGCCGATGCCGGATTTGGCCTCGCTGCCGGTCGGCAGTTTGGTTGAGGTGTTATGCGGACAGCCGGAGCAGAAATAGGGGGTGCGGTTGGCCCCGGGCACATTGATCAGCTTGGGTGGCTCGGCCAGCAGTGCAGCAGCCTTTGCGGGCAGGCCCTCATTTGGGAAAAAGCTGTCCAGACGTGCGGCAACGATAGGGGCCAGCATCAAGGGGCTCAGCTCGCCGGTCCAGGGGATCAGCGGCTCGCCTGCGCTGTCGTATTTGCCAACCATTTTGTTGGGTTTGTCACCGGGCCAGTCGTAGAAATACTCTTTGAATTGGCTCTCGATGATGCCGCGCTTTTCTTCGACCACCAGCACTTCGTCTTTGCCACGCATGAACCGCAGAGCTTCGGGGCGGGCGAGAGGCCAGACCATGCCAACCTTGTAGATGTCGATGCCGAGACGGCGACAGGCGGCTTCGTCCAGGCCAAGCAGGCGCAG
The DNA here is from genome assembly GCF_042192375.1 of Pseudophaeobacter sp. TrK17. Taxonomy (NCBI): domain Bacteria; kingdom Pseudomonadati; phylum Pseudomonadota; class Alphaproteobacteria; order Rhodobacterales; family Roseobacteraceae; genus Pseudophaeobacter; species Pseudophaeobacter sp. TrK17. The sequence continues at coordinate 3,153,217 of NZ_CP071700.1, read as the reverse complement.
GGCCTCCATCAGGTCCAGGTGCCCCTTGCCGGTGGTGACAAAGCCAAACTTGGCCGTTTCAACATCATAGATACGGCGGTCAATTGGGTTTGCCTCGGCAAAGGCGCGCACCGCCTTGATCTTGGCGCGGATGCGGGTCTCGATCTCGGGCGAGGGCAGGTCGGCGCGACGAATATGCAGCCCACCAGGGTAGTCTGGCAGCTCAGGGTAGGTAAAGCTGCGGTCCTGTTGCAGTTCAACCGAGCGGGCGCTTTCAACGGTTTCGGACACCGCCTTAAAGCCAACCCAGGTGCCAGAGTAGCGCGACAGGGCAAAGCCATACTCGCCGTAGGTGAGAAACTCGGAAACATCGGCCGGGTTCAGCACCGGCATGAACCAGGACATGAAGGCGACGTCGGATTGATGCGGCATGGAGGAGCTGACGCAGCCATGGTCATCACCTGCCACCACCAGCACACCGCCCTTAGTGGAGGAGCCATAGGCATTGCCATGTTTCAGCGCATCCCCCGAGCGATCAACGCCGGGGCCTTTGCCATACCACATGGAAAACACGCCCTCGACCTCGCAATGGGGATCCAAAATGGCCTGCTGCGCCCCCAGAACCGCCGTGGCACCAAGATCTTCGTTGACGGCAGGCATAAAGGTGACGCGGTTGTCTTCCATCCGCTGGCGCGAGCGCCAGAATTCCAGATCCACTGCACCCAGCGGCGATCCGCGATAGCCAGAGACAAACCCGGCGGTGTTCAGCCCGGCGCTGCGGTCTCGCCGCGCCTGATCCAGCATCACCCGCGCCAGAGCCTGGGTGCCGGTGAGGAACACTCGGCCTTTGGTCTGGTCGTAGCGGTCATCTAGTTTGTAGCTGCGGAAATCATGGCTCAGCTCGGTCATTCTGGTGATCCTTGCGGGTGGTATGGCTGGGAAATGTGCTCTTTGAGGCAGAATAATCCGTCTGAGGTGAATAGATCTGTCTGAATTGCTGGTTTTTACCGGTGATTTGGATATATTGACCGAAATTTTGGCAATAAACGGATAGATTGTCACTCATGCAGCTTATCGACGACCGTGACAGGCATATTTTGCGGCTCTTGCAGGAGGATTCCCGCATTTCCAATGCTGAGCTTTCTGAAAAGGTGGGCATGTCGGCTTCGGCTCTGTGGCGCAGGGTGCGCGCGCTAGAGGACACAGGCGTGATTGAGCGCTATGGCGCGGTGGTGAATGCCAGTGCTATGGGGCTGGATTTTCAGGCAATTGTGCATGTGCAGCTGACCCGCCATGACCCGGAAAAGTTGGCGGAGTTCATTCGTGCGGTCGAACAGAGCCCCTTGGTACAGGAATGCTATGCCACTACGGGCCAATCGGATTATCAAATGCGCGTCCTGGCGCCTGATTTGGAATCCTACAACCGGTTTCTTGAGGAGTTCCTGTTTCGCCTGCCTGCAGTTGCCAGCGCGCAGACCAATTTGGTTTTGCGCACCATCAAACGGGATCGCTCGGTGGTTTCACAGGGGTAGATGGGCAGAACAAGGGGCCTGGAAGGGGTCAGCTGGCAGGCGTCACAGGGCTGGCGTCACTGGCTGGCTCACTGGCAGGCGACGCATTTCACCCAGGCGGCAGTCATGGCGAGATAGGTCAGCTGGTGCAGGCATTGATCCGTGCCCATGGCGCGCCAAAAAGACGCCTGCTGGGGGTTGAGTTCTTTCTTTTCGGAATAATGCGCCTTGCCGTAATCGATGTGAAAATGCACCACCCATTCCGCAACGCAGATCAGCAGGGTAAAGCCAACAGGTGCGCCCATCAGGACAAACACAACCACCGAAAACAGCGCATGAACCCCGGCGTGTTGCGCGCGTCCTGCATGCAGGTATTCGTCCCGGCCGGATAGCATTTTGGGTGTCTGCAAAAAGAAGTCGGCAAACAGATGTTTGATCTGCAACAGGCAGAGCAAAATCAATACGGATCCGACAAGTCCTGGCAAGACATTCCCCTGTACAAAATTCTCTGGAACCATACGGATTTTTTACCAGCTGGCAAATACTGTGTAGCAGGGATGCCGTAACGGGACAGTGACCTTCATCACAGGCGCAACATTTGCTCTGCCCATTGCCTGTCAGGTGCAAACCGCGCTAGGCATGAAGAACTGTTTTTGCTGCAGCCAAAGTTGGAGCTCTCCCATAGAACCGTCTCTCTTCCGTTTTATCTGGAAATATTCCAAACGCGACCAAGTTATCCTGCTGATGGTCACCGGCTGTTTGTTTCCGCTTTTGTATCTCACACTAGAACTGCCCAAACGGATCATCAATGATGCCATTGGCGCGCAAACTGACCGTATTGACCTGCTTGGCTACTCGATTGAAAAACTCGATTACTTGTGGATTCTCTGTGCCGGTTTCCTGATAGCCGTGCTGCTGCACGGATTGCTGAAAATGCGCATCAATACCATGAAGGGTGTACTGGCTGAACGCATGCTGCGACGGTTTCGCTACAGGCTGATCGCGCGGGTTCTGCGCTTTCCTCAGCCCTATTTTGAGCGGGTAAGCCAGGGTGAACTGGTGTCGATGATTACCTCCGAGAGCGAGCCGATGGGGGGCTTGATGGGGGATGCGGTCAGCCAACCTGTGTTGCAGGCCGGACAGATGCTGACAATTCTGTTTTTCCTTTTCACCCAAAGCCCCTGGTTCGGGTTGGCGGCAGTGGCGCTAATCCCGCTGCAGGGCTGGCTGATCCCGATGTTGCAACGCCAGATCAACCTGCTGAACAAGACCCGGATCCATCAGGTACGGGCGCTGGCCTCTGAGATCGGTGAAAGTGCCGCTGGCGCTGCGACGCTGCGGATCAATGGGGGCTGGCGCTACCGGATGGCGGTGATCACCGATCGGCTGGGCCGACTCTATGACATTCGGTTCCAGATCTATCAGAAAAAATTCTTCATGAAGTTCCTCAACAACTTCATCACCAATCTGACCCCATTCTTCTTTTACTCTGTGGGCGGCTATCTGGTGCTGCAGGGGGAGGTCTCCCTTGGGGCGCTGGTGGCAGCTCTGGCGGCCTACAAAGACCTTGCCTCCCCCTGGAAAGAGCTGTTGGCCTATTACAACCAGACCCAGGATATGGCCCTGCGCTGGGATGTGATTCTGGAGCGGTTTGCCCCGTCGGGTATGGTGCGCGAAGAGTTGATGTCCGGCGAACCGGATGAATTTGTCCGGCTCAATAGCGATGTTACGCTCAATTCGGTCAATGTGCGGGATGCAGATGGGAATCTGGTACTGGAAGACCTGAATGCAACCCTACCGGCGGGGCGGGTCATTGGCATTGCGGCCCCCTCAGAAGAGGATCGACGGGCCATGGCCGCGTTGTTGACCCGTGAAGTGTTGCCGTCTGCCGGACAGGTGACCGTCGCAGGCCAGGATATGCGGGATCTGCATCAGGCGGTACTGGCGCTGCGCGTCGGCCACGTGACGTCCCGCCCGGTGCTGTTTCAGGGCTCCTTTGGCGATAACGTGATGATGCCAATGCGCCAACGCCCCAAGGGCAGCGCCCATGATACCGGGCGCTTTCGGGCCGCGCAGCTGGCAGGCAATAGCGCAGATGCCTTTGATGCTCCCTGGCTGGATCCGGAACTGGCGGGTTTTGCAACCGAGCATGATCTGCGCGACTGGTGGGTTCAGCTTCTGGCCGGCATCGGTACCGACAGCGCCCTATTTCGGCGTGGGATGGAACAGAAATTTGATGCCATGCAACACCCGCGCTTGGCGCAGTCTCTGGTTGATCTGCGGCCCAAGGTGCGTGCAGTCATCGTAAAGTCGGAACTGGGCGCGCAGGTACATGGCCTGGCCCCGGATGCCTATAACCCCGCCTTGCCAGTGGTTGAAAACCTGCTCTACGCGACGCTGAGCGAGCCTATCTCCGAGGAAATGCTGAGCCAGCACGTCGATTTCCTCGACCGACTGCGAGAGCTGCAGCTGGTCGATGATCTGGTAGCCCTGACACAGGACGTCGTGGACATCCTGCGGCAGATTTTTGGCATGGATGGCACGGATCACCCCCTATTTCGCAAGCTGGGACTTGATCCCAAGGCCTATGAACGGGCCTCTGCCCTGGTTGACAAGACCCGCAGCAAGGGCACCGAGGCGCTGGAACAGGACGAGCTGGCGCAATTGATGATCGTGCCCTTCAGCATTTCGGCTGAACAGATCGGCCCGGCTTTCACGGATGAAATGAAGGCCCGGATCCTCGCCTTTCGCAAAAGCCACGCGGATGAACTGTTGGGGACCTTGTCTGATGTTTTTGTGCGCCTGGACGAGGCGAGCTTTGCCCCGGGCCTGACGGTTCTGGAAAACGCTCTCTTTGGCAAGATTTCCGACAGCTCCGGCGCGCGTGGGGATGAGTTGCGGCGGTTGGTGTCGCAGGTTCTGGTCGAAAACGGCGCCCGTGACATGGTGGTAGAGCTGATCTTTGATTTGCCCATTGCACTGGGCGGCCAGGGGCTGCCTTCCAGCTATGCGGAACCCCTGGCCTTTGCCAGGGCCACGATCAAGCGACCGGATATCCTGCTGTTGGATTCGGCTTTCTCCAGCTATGATCTGGACACCCGGATTGCGGTGCATAAGAACCTGCGCCGCCTGTTGCCCGATACCACGCTTGTTTATCTCGAGTCGGCGTTTGATCGCGTGGATGTGTTTGACGCCTTCTATGAATTGCGCCAGGGCAGGCTGGTCAGTGATGACCCGGACCATCATGTGGTCGAAGACAGTGCCGCCAGCCAGGATCTGGCGCGCAAGCTCCGGGCATTGGAGGAGACAGAGCTGTTTTCGGGCCTGAACCGGCGGCAACTGCGGTTGTTGGCCTTTGGCGCGCGCTGGTATTCAGCCCAGGCCGGGGATGCGGTTTTCCTGAAGAACGATGTCGCCAGTGATGGTGTCTACATGATTACCGAGGGCCAGGCCGGCCTGTTCCTGCCACAAGAGGGGCAAGAGGATCATAAGGTCACTTCGGTTGGGCCGGGTAAGTTGGTGGGGGAATTGGGTCTCATCCGCAAAGAACCCCGGGCACTGAGCATGATTGCGGAAACCGAACTCACCTGTTTGCGGATCGGTGAAGAAGAATTCCTGGCCGTGGTCGAAAACGATGCCAATACGGCCTTCAAACTGCTGCAGGTGGTCTCCGGCTACGTTGGAAACTGATTTCTGGTCCCTCCCATGTCCCTGGCACCTTAACGGGCTGGTGTAGGCCGAAGACAGGGGGAAGACAGGGGGAGGGTGGATCGGGCCAAGAAGGACAGGTGCATGACTGGACGAAACCTGTTTCTGCAGACGCATACAGGCAGGGAAACGCCTCCAGAAAAACGCTCCCAGAAAAAAAGTCGGCTGAAAAAAGCCTGGCAATAGCTGGCAGCTGGTGCGGTTTTAGCTGTCGGGGCTGCAGAACTGGCGGTAAAGCAGGGCAATGAGCTCTTGCGTGTTTTGGTCCTTGAGCGAGTAGAAAATGGTTTTCCCCTCGCGCCGCGTTTGCACCAGCCCCTCATCACGCAGCCGCGCCAACATCTGGCTGACAGCGGCCTGGCGCATATCCAGCAGGGACTCCAGGGTGCCTACGGATTTTTCGCCGGCACCAAGATGACATAGAATCATCAGCCGTCCCTCATGGGCCAGCGTCTTGAGAAAGCCTGCCGCCTCGGCAGCGCGTTCTGCCATGTTGATGGGCGCTTCCGGGTGTAATTCTGTTTCGACCGTCTCTGCTGAGGTGGCTGCGTCAAGGAGAGGCTCTGGGGTCTGAAGGGTCACGTATCCAACATCCTGCACTGGTTGATGGGCGCATAATGCCCCACATCCCATAGCAAAGTCACCCCCTGCAATGACGTCTGTCGTGGGCTAGGTCTCTAGTGGCGGAGCGCCGCCGGCAAAACTGTTGCCATTTTGATAGTCGCAGGGCTCTTCGCGCATGTTGAGATGCAGATCAGTGCCGGTAAAGGGGTGCGCGCGAGCGAGAGCCTCATCAACTTGAATTCCAAGTCCTGGGGCATCAGGTACGGTGATGAAGCCGTCCTCCACCCGGATGCTGCCTTGGATCAGCGCGTCGTGAAATGGCGTTTCGATGCATTCAGCCATCAGGATGTTTGGGATCGAGGCGGCCAGTTGGATATTGGCGGCCCATTCCAGCGGCCCGGCATAGAGGTGCGGCGCCATCTGCGCATTAAACACCTCGGCCAGGGCCGCCACCTTTTTCATCTCCCAGATGCCGCCAGCCCGGCCCAGGGCAGGCTGCAGGATTTCGGCAGCCCCCGCGCGTAAGACGGCAGCAAATTCGGATTTGGTAGTCAATCGCTCCCCGGTGGCAACAGGAATTCGCACCGAGCGGGCGACGCGGGCCATGTCGTCGATCGTGTCCGGCGGGGTGGGCTCCTCGAACCAGAGTGGTGAATAGGGTTCCAGCGCCTGGCCTAGGCGGATAGCCCCACCGGTGCTGAATTGCCCATGGGTGCCAAACAGCAGATCCGCCTTGTCGCCCACCGCGCCGCGGATGGCCTTGCAGAAGGCGACGGACAGCGAGATATCCTGCATGGCGGGCATATGACCGCCGCGCATGGTATAGGGGCCTGCCGGGTCGAACTTGATGGCTGTATAGCCCTGGCGCACCATTTCGGCTGCGGATTCAGCGGCCAGCTCCGGCGAGGCCCAAAATTCAGCGATGTCGTGATGCGCCAGAGGATAGAGATAGGTATAGGCACGGATACGATCATTCATGCGCCCACCGATGAGCGCATGCACCGGCCGGTCACGGTCTTTGCCTAGGATATCCCAACAGGCAATCTCGAGCCCTGAAAAGGCCCCCATCACCGTCAGATCCGGGCGCTGAGTAAAGCCCGAAGAATAGACACGGCGGAACATCAGCTCGATGTTTTCCGGGTTCTCCCCGGCCATGTGGCGCTGAAACACATCTTCGATCACCGGTTTCATGGCCTCGGGGCCAATGGTGGAGGCATAGCATTCACCCCAGCCAGTTATGCCGGTATCAGTGGTCACTTTGACTAGAATCCAATACCGTCCGCCCCAGCCAGGTGCAGGTGGGGCGGTGACGATGATCTCAAGATCTTGTAGTTTCATGCCGCTATTTCCCCTCCCAGAGATCGAGCTGTTTCATTTCGTTTTCAATTTCCGCAATGACCTGCGCAGAGCTGAAGAAATAGATGTCGGGCGCGGCAAGATCATCCATGAAGATTTCGATCTCAAGCTGCATGGGGTTGCCGTCAAAATCCCCGTCAATGCGCCAACGGCGGCTGTTGTCCACCGCTATCTCAGGCAGCGCACCTGTGATGGCCGTGTCAAAATCCGCTGGCAGAGTAAAGCGCGGGTTTTCCGCCAGCCTGATCAAAAAGGGGCCGACCTCAGCCGCGTCGAAATTCATCGAGGCCTCAGAGGTGATCGGGGCTGCCACAGGCGGTTTGGGTTTGAACAGGTCGAGCAGAAAATTCAGCACCAGGGCGCTCCGTTTTAGTTGGTTTTGTTAAACAGAATCACATTCCGCTTGGCGCTTCCGGTCTTGGTATCGGCGATGGCCTCGTTGATTTGCTCCAGGCTCCAGCGCCCGGAAATCAGCTCGTCCAGTTTCAGGCGGCCCTGCTCGTAGAGGTCTACCATCCAGGGAATGTCGCGCTGAATAACCACGTCGCCCATTTTTGACCCTATAATGCCGTGCCCAACGGCGGCCATGATCACAGGCTCATAGGTCGCCTCTTGGCCGGAATGCGGCATGCCAATCACCACCACCTTACCACCAGAGCCCAGATAGCGCAGGGACTGTTCGTAGGCGGGAATGGCGCCAACCGTGACCAGCACCACGTCGGCACCTTTGCCACCCAGCGCCTTGAAAACCGCCTTCCAGGGGGCTTTCAGGCTGCCAAGCACACCGTCCGTGGCGCCGAATTCCTTGGCGATTTCCAGTTTTTCTTCGGTCATGTCGACTGCAACAATGCGGCGGGCTCCTGCAATGCGCGCGCCCTGGATGGCGTTCAGTCCGACACCGCCAGCGCCAATGACAACCACATCCTGCCCGGCGCGCAGCCCGGCGGCGTTCACTGCGGCGCCAATGCCTGTGATCACCCCGCAAGAAATCAGCGCGGCAGCTTCTTTGCTGAGGCTCTTGGGGATTTTGACGATCTGGCGCTGGTCCACGACCACCTTTTCAGCAAAGGCACCACAGGCCATGGCCTGCATCAACGGGGCGCCCTCTGCAGTTTTCAGAGGCCCATCGTTGAGGGCATCATAGGGGGTTTCGCAGAGGGTGGGTTTGCCGCCCGCGCAGCAGGGGCAGGTGCCACAAGAGCGGATCAGGGTGACAACGACGCTGTCGCCTTCGGCAAACCCGCTGACGCCATCGCCCAGTCCGGTGATGATACCGGCGGCCTCATGGCCAAAGACGGCGGGCAGATGACCGCCCCAGGCGCCTTCGGCAAAGGATATGTCGCTATGGCAGATGGCGACGGCCTCCAGGGTAACCTCGACCTCGCCCATACGTGGCGCGGCCAATTGAATGTCTTCGATCACCAAGGGGTCCCCATGGCTATGGCAGACGGCTGCTTTGATGGTTTGCATGGTGTTCTCCCTGCTGTTTGAACCCAAGGTGGCCCGCTGGCCGAGTGGTCGCAAGGTGGAAACCGTCAGCTTGTGCCGTTTTCCGCCACGACAGGCCGGCTGCGTAGGAAAACCAAGGCGCCAATGGCCATCAAGACAAGAGCCAGCAGGAAGGGGGCGCCGGGCAGATAGTAACTGGTCTCGCTGTTTGAGAAGAGCGCAAAAGTCGAAGCCATCATCATCGGGGAGACAATCATCGACAGCGCGTGAACCGCTGTCATAACCCCCTGCAGTTCGCCCTGCTGATTGTCCGCAACCACCCGGGACATCATCCCCTGCAGAGCAGGTTGCACCACGGCCCCCAAAGCCGCGATTGGGATCAGCATCAGGGCCAGCGTGCCGCTGCCGATCACCGCAAGCACTCCAAAGGCGATAAAGTCAAAGACCTGCCCCCACAGGACTGTGCGGCGCTCCCCAAACCAGCGCACCATATAGCGCAGCAATCCCCCCTGAACCAAGGCCATGCAGATGCCATAGATTGCCAGTGAAATCCCAATCATCCGGGGCTGCCAGGCAAATTGTTCGGCGGCAAAATAGGACCAGATTGCCGGGTAGACATAGATCGCCACGGAGTAGAGGAAATACACCCAAAGCAAACCGGTGATGCCGGGGATGCGGGCCAGGGCGCGAAAGGCGCCCAGTGGGTTGGCACGCCGCCAGTCAAAGGCGCGGCGGCTCGCATCGGTGACGGTTTCGCGCATGACAAACCAGCCCAGGGCAAAATTCAGCCCAGCCAGGGCGGCGGCGGCATAAAACGGCGCCCGGGTTCCCAGCTCTCCCAGCAGCCCGCCAATCAGTGGCCCCATCACAAAGCCGGCTCCAAAGGCGGCACCAAGCAGGCCAAAATTGGCGGCTTTTTCTGTGGGCTTGGAGATATCGGAGATATAGGCTCCTGCAGTGGCATGGGTTGCAGCAGTGATGCCGCCAATGATGCGCCCCACCAGCAGCAGCCACAGCGATCCAGCCAGGGCCATCACCAGATAATCCAGCGCCATGACAAAGAGTGAGACAAGCAGCACGGGTCGTCGCCCCAATGCATCCGACAGAGAGCCAAGCACCGGGCTGAACAGGAATTGCATCACCGCAAAAACCGTACTCAGGATGCTGCCCCAGATTGCCGCCTCGGCCAGGCTGCCGCCCTGAACCTCCAGCAGCAGATTGGGCATGATTGGCATGATCAGCCCGACACCCATGGCGTCGATCATCACAGTGGTCAGGACAAAGAACAAAGGCAGGCGCATCAGGGGGGCCTTTACTGGCGGGGAGATCAGGCGATGGCGTCTGGAGTACCTGTCGGCGCCAGCGCCTGATCTTGGTTTAGCTGGCCGCCAGTTCCGCGACTTTTTTGCTGAAACGCAAGGCTTCCGTCGGGGCGGCGCCGAGCTGCGCGACCGGATCAAACAGCGTCTTCACGTCGAGCTGGGGAAAGTCGCGCGCCACCAGCCTACGCAGCGCCGTGTCACTGGCACCGGCTTCGCGACACAGGGTTTTGACCACAGCCTGTGCCTCTGGGCGCGGCATTTCGGCGGCCAGGGCAAAGCTCAGCGTCTCGGCATGGATCATGTCCAGGCCCGCGCCCAGGGCTGTGTTCATTGCCGCTGCATTGGGCGTTATCCCGGCGCAGAGATCGCGGGCGGTGCGGGCGGCGCTGGCGGCACCCAAAACGATCTGCGGCAGGCACAGCCACTCGCTGAACCAGGCGGCCCCATCGCGTTGATGCTGATGCAGGGCGCTGCCATGCAGGATCGACAGCAACCCGGTGCCTTGGCGCGCCAGGGAGACCAGGGCAGAGGGGGCGACCGGATTTTGTTTCTGCGGCATGGTGGAGGAGGCCCCGGCCCCGCCCAGCGAGATTTCACCGATGCCGGTTTGCACCAGGGCGATACAGTCTTCGCCCAGTTTTCCCAGCGCCAGATTGACCCGCACCATCCAGTCCATCAGCCGCAAAACGGATGTCCGATCCGTGTGCCAACTGGCCTCAGGAACAGTGAGCCCCAGCGCCTTGGCCATCTCGGCGCGGACTTCGCCGGCTTTTGGCCCCAAGGCGCCGGAAGTCCCAGCCGCGCCAGAGAGCGAGATCAGCAAGCAATCGCGGCGCAGCTCTGCCAGCTCGCCAACCAGCGCCAGCAGCGGTGCGCCCCAGGTGGCGACAACCGCGCCAAAACTGGTGGGGGTGGCATGTTGGCCATAGGTGCGCGCGGCCATTGGCAGGCTGGCATGGGTCTGGGCCAGCTTGGCCAGTGCGTCCAGCACCAGTTTCAGATCATCCTCGATCAGCGCCAGCGCCTGGCGCAGCCGCAGCATCAGGGCACTGTCCATGATGTCCTGCGAGGTGGCGCCCCAATGCACATATTGCGCGTGCTCTGGCGCGTTCATTTCGGCGCGAAAGGCTGCGATCAGGCCTGGCACGGGCACGCCGTTTTGCCCTGTGGGCTTGCGCAGGGTACCGGGATCCAGGGCCACCTCCATGACGGCGCGGCCAATGGCGGCGGCGCTGTCCTGCGGGATCACCCCGGCTGCGCCCTGGGCGCGGGCCAACGCGCCCTCGACCAACAACATGGCGCGGGCCTCTGCCGTATCGGTAAACAGGCGTCCCACGTCGCCAGAGGTAAAGAGGTCGCCATAGATCTGGCTATCAAAGACGGATCCCGCCATTTCAGAAGTCCTTTGCGATTTGCCCGATGAGCGCTGCCAGACCCTGTGGGTCGGCAAAAAAGGGCGAATGAGAGCACTGCATCTCGTGTACTGTGTTGCGCGGCCAATCCGCCACCATCTGCGCCTGATACTCGGGCGGGATGGTCTGATCATTGGTGCAGCGAATATAGGCCTTGGGCGTATTCTGCGAGGCATCCGTCAGCTCTAGCGGCGTCTCCTGGGGCAGAATCGGCTGGGCGCAGAGCCGGGGCAGCGCATAGGTCACGGCCTCGGCGGGGCAGTCCTGGTAAAACAGGCGCGGGGCCTCAGCCAGATCAATTGTATAGCTGGCGCCATTTGGGTGTTTGATCGCGGCAGAGCCAATGGTCTGACGTGGTCCTGCCTTGCGCATGTCGATCAGCGACTGGCCCGAGACGGGCACATAGGCACAGAGATAGATCAAACCGCGCAGCGCCTTTGGTGCGATCTCAGCCGCAGCAGTGATTGGATACCCGGCCCAGGAATGACCCAGAACAATGGTCTCGGGCGAGGCCGCGGCGACGATGGCCTCGGCTGTTTCCTGCAGGGTCACGGTGGCAGGGTCGCGGCCATCGTCGTGGCCGGGCAGGGTGATGGCGCGGGCGGTGTGGCCCTGGGCCTCAAGGGCAGGGATGACGTCGCGCCAGCACCAGGCACCATGGCAGGATCCGTGGATCAGCAGGAAATCAGTCAATGTGTCCGGTCTCTTTCAGGAATTGGGTCAGGCGGTTGGCATATTCATCTGGTTGTTCAACACAGGGGATATGGCCCGCGCGGCGGATCAGGTGGAACTGGCTGCCGGGAATAAGATCGACGGTTTCGCGCACCAGATCCGGCGGTGTGGCGCCATCCTCGGCCCCGGCAAAGCCCAGACAGGGCAGGCGCAAGCCGCTGGTCGGAGTATAAAAATCAGTACCGGCAATGGCAGCGCAGCAGCCGGCATAGCCCGCCCGCGATTGTTGCACCAGCATGTTACGCCACAGCTGTAGCTCCGGCGTGGCGCGGAAGTCGCGGGCAAACCAGCGCTCCATCACATTGTCGGCCAGAGGTTCGATGCCCTGTTCAGTGACCGCTTTGACGCGGTCCTGCCACATCTCGGCGGTGCCGATCTTGGCGGCGGTGTTCGACAAGACCAGGGCGCGCACCATGTCCAGACGTTTGACCGCCAGCCCCTGGGCGATCATGCCGCCAATGGACAGCCCGACAAAGACACAGTCGCGGACCTGCATATGATCCAGCAGGCGCTCGGCATCGCGCACCAAGGACCCCATGGAATAGGGGGCAGGGGGACAAGACGACAGCCCATGGCCGCGTTTGTCATAGCGGATCACTTTCAGCCCGGCAGGCAGGCGTTCCACCACCGCGTCCCAGACCCGCAGATCGGTGCCAAGGGAATTGGCAAAAACAAGGGGGGCGCCGTCGGGGGCGCCATCAACGCGATAGTGAAGCTGGACATCACCGAGGTCTGCGATTTGCATGCGGTCTTCTCCGGTAGGGGTGGCGGCTATCTACCAAAGACGCGGGGGCGGGGTAAAGCCCGGCTTTGCTGCCCGTTTCCTGCTGCGGGCCAGGCCTGCGGCAGGACTGAACTGTTATCGCACAGTAGCGGGCTCGTCAGTGTCTGGCCCATCGCGCAGCTCCATATGCGCCATGATCTGACCATGGTCCGAGGCGAGTTTGTTATAGGGGGCCTCTGGGTGGCTGCCATCGGTCAGGTGATCGTTGAACACACTGAAATAGAGCATCTGGCCACTGGCGCCTGACCAGGTGGGATCAAAGTGGCGCGACATGTAAATCTGGTCGATGCTTTCATGCACGCCGCCAAAGGCCGTGGTATAGACCACATCCCTGAGCGAGCGTTTGAGAAAGACCTTTTCGGCCGAGCGCAGGCGCACCCTGTCCACCGCCTCTTGGATTTGCACGTTCTCCGATCGGCTGTAGCGGTCATTGGCGTGCTTGGCATCATGGCGCAGCATCCAGGAGTAATTGCGAAAAGGCACCTCCCCCGAGATGATTTCACTGCTGACCGCATGTTCGCCATCGTTGAAATCGCCCAGAACCATCACCGGGCGGTCCTGCTCCAACTCGTCCAGAATGGCCCGGCGCAGAACCCAGGCTTCGCCCATCCGACGCAGGGCCGCGCGCAGCGCCCCCAGGGCGCGGCCGGCCGGGTCATAGGCGGTCAAAACGGTTTCCGGAGCCTGTGCCGCGCCGGGCGGGGTGATGAATTCGCCCAGTTTGGATTTCAGATGGCAGTTGAAGACGGTGACAACCTGACCGTTGATTGGAATACGTGCCTTGAGGATCGGCCGCGACAGGCAGCGCAGGGTGTAATGGCCCGCCTCTTCCTCGCCGCCGAGATGAGACATGGGGATATCAAGCGGCGGGTCCAGCTCTTGGATCACCTCCGGGGTGCCAACAAAGCCAAAGCGCGACAGGATCGCCAAGCCGGGGCGGCGCTGGCCGGGCTTGCCGGTGTCATTGGCATTGGGGGCAAAGGCGAGGCCCGTATCGCCGTAGGGACCATAGGCCAATTTGCGAAAAATGGCCTTGCGATGATAGCGTTTTGAGCGATCTGGAACCGTGGCAGCATTGGCCTGAATACCGCGGGCATCAGCTTCGGAAATCACCTCGCGCAGGGGCTCTTCTTCAAAAATTTCCTGAAAGCCAACAATATCGGCATCCAGTGTCAGGATCTGATCGGCCATCCAATCCGACTTCCACGCGTATTCCTCGGGGGTGTAGCTTTGGAAGCGGTAGTATTCCTTGTCCTGACCAATCAGATTTTTGACGTTGAAAGAGGCGATGGTGAAACGGCTCATGGCGAACTCCGTCAGAGGGATAGCGGCCTTATCTGGTCAAGCATAGCGGCTAATCGCTTGGCGGAACAGCTCTGCATCGACATTGCCGCCAGTGGCCACGGCAATCACCGCCTCGCCTTTGATCTCATCCGGGTGGAACAAGGCAGCGGCCAGGGCGACGGCACCGCCGGGTTCGATGACGATCTTCAACCGCAAAAAGGCCATGGCCATGGCGCGCAGGGCTTCTTCTTCGGTGACCACAATACCGGGGCCACAGAGGCGCTGCAGGATTGGAAAGGTCAGCGCGCCGGGGGCGGGGGTGAGGATGGCATCGCAGATCGACCCCGAGATTTCAGCGTTGCTCTGGATGTCACCGCTGTGCAGCGACCGGGTGACGTCATCAAACCCCTGGGGCTCAACCGGGCGCACCTTTAGGCCCGGGGCTGTGGCCTCCAGCGCCAGCGCCACACCACTGGTGAGACCGCCGCCGCCGCAACAGACCAGCACATCGGCCTGGGTGATGCCTTCTTCCTCTGCCTGGGCGGCAATCTCCAGCCCCACACTGCCCTGTCCGGCGATCACTTCTGGCTCATCATAGGGTTTGATCAAGGTGAGGCCGCGCTCTTGGGCCAGGGCCTGACCAATGGCGCTGCGGTCCTCTCCGCCGACGCGGTCATACAGTACCACCTCTGCCCCCAGCGCGCGGGTATTTTCGATTTTCAGGCTGGGGGCATCGGCGGGCATCAAGATCACCGCTGCCACCCCGTGGGCCTTGGCGGCTGCGGCGACGCCCTGGGCGTGGTTGCCGCTGGAATAGGCCAGAACTCCGCGCGCACGCTCTGCTTGCGTGAGGGCGGAAATCGCCGCCCAACCGCCGCGAAACTTAAAAGATCCAGTATGTTGCAGGCACTCGGCCTTGACCAGAACCCGGCGTCCGGCAATGTCATCCAGAAACGGCGAGCCCAGCAAAGGTGTGACGCGGGCGTGGCCCTGCAGCCTTTGGGCGGCGGCTTGGATCATTTCAAAGGATGACATCAAATAGGCTCCAAAATGGACTGAATAAGAGAAAGGGATTGGGGTTCATCCAGGAACGGAACATGGCCGCGATTGGCCAGTTCCACAGCGTGAATTGCCGGTAGGCGGCGTTGCATTTCCAGGTAGGTTTCGTGGCTCAGGACATCCGAATTGGCGCCGCGAATAATGCCGCAGGGTAGCCCGTCCAGCGCCATGAAAAGCGGCCATAGATCCGGCACCGGGCCTGCCTCGGCCTGGGCCAGCAGCGCATCGCGCGGCCGGGCATCATAGCGCAGCTGCAAGCCTGTCTCGGTGGCATCGTAAAAGGTTTCCACCTCTTCGCGCCAACGCTGGGCGGGCACATCGCCAAAGCCGGGCGCCATCAGGGCGGCGAGGGTCTCGGCGGCCTGGGCGTGGGTCTTGGCGGCTGGGCGCCGCCCCACATACATCATAATTCGGGCAATCCCGTCCTCTGGAATGACCGGGCCAACGTCGATGAGGATCACTGCGGTAAGGCGGGATTTGGCAGTGGCGGCCAGCATCATCGCCACCATGCCGCCACGTGAGGTGCCAAGCACCGCTGCCTGTGGCAGTGATAAATGGTCCATTAGCTCCAGTACGTCCTGCGCTTCGCGTGGGACGTTATAGTTCTGAAAATCCGGGTCATAATCCGACTGGCCGCGCCCGCGTGCATCCAGTGTGATCAGTCGATACTGCCTGGCCAGGGGCGCGAAATAGCGAAAATCCCGGCTGTCGCGCGTCAGCCCAGCCAGGCAGATCAGCGGCGTGCCAGTCGCGGTGCCGCTTTCCTCATAAAACAGCGACAGGCCATCGCTTGTAGTGAAATAGCTCATGCAGCGGACCCTCGGTTATGTGGCAGCCAGATCAGGGATGGAGGTCAAGTCGTTCAGCACATGTTGCGCAGACCAGGGCAGCCGATCCATGGGTTCTGCTGCGCGATTGACCCAGGCGGTGGTAAAGCCATACCCCGCCGCGCTGGCGGCGTCCCAGCCATTGGAGGACACAAAAAGCACCTCGTCCTTCTGGCAGCCAAACCGCTGCCCCACCAGGTCATAGACCCGTGCGTCTGGTTTGAAGATGCCGACGCTTTCTACCGAGAGCACATCATCCAGAAGCGCGCCGATCCCGGCAGATTGCACGGCCCCATCCAACATGTCGGGCGACCCGTTGGACAGAATCGCGGTGTTCATTCCCGCCGCTTTCAAAGCGGCCAGCATCGCCGGGACTTCGGGGTAGGCCTGAAGCTGCCAATAGAGATCCAGCAGACGTTTGCGTAGTTTATGATCCCCGGCAAGACCTGTGGCCTCAAGCGCCCAATCAAGCCCATCTTGGGTAACTTGCCAAAACCCGCAATGGGCATCCGTGATGGCGCGCAGCCAGGAGTATTGCAGCTGTTTTAATCGCCAATGGTTGGCGAGCTCTGCCCAGCTGTCCTGCAAATGTGGAAATTCGGGTTCGGCGGCAGCCTGACGGGCAGCGGCGGCAACGTCAAATAGCGTGCCATAGGCGTCAAAAACACAGGTGGTGATTGGCATTGCATTCTCCCTTTTTGGCCATCCTGTCATGGCCTTGGGCAGGGCGCAAAGCGCGAAGTTGTGATGAATACAATTGTAGCTCTCAGGGGTTACAATATGGCAGTGCTTTGCGTCTTTGCACCTAGGTTGCCCAGGGAGCGAGCCGACGGGTTTACTTCAAAACTGAGGTCTGTAGGGTGCGCCACTGTAATTTTGTATAACTGGAGGTCACATGACCGAGGTAAAGAACGGCGATACCGTCCGCATTCACTATACAGGCACTCTGGCTGATGGCTCTGTATTTGACAGCTCAGAAGGACGGGATCCGCTGGAGTTCACTGTTGGCTCTGGTCAGGTGATTGCGGGCATGGATGCAGGTCTGCCAGGAATGGCTGTGGGCGACAAAAAGCGGCTCGAAATTCCATCGGCGGACGCCTATGGCCCGCTGAACCCAGAGGCGCGCCAGGCGATCCCGCGCGAAGGCATTCCTGACGATATCCCGCTGGAGCTTGGCACGCAGCTGCAGATGCAAAGCCCCGAAGGCCATGTGCTGCCGGTGACCGTTGTCGAGGTCACCGAGTCCACCGTGACGCTGGATGCCAACCATCCACTGGCGGGCAAGGATCTGAACTTTGAAATCGAGCTGGTCTCGATCGGCTGATTGCCATTTGACGGCGGTTTGAGAAGGGTCAGTAGAAACACTGGCCCTTTTTCTTTGCCTTGTATTTGGGCGCGGATCTGGTTTTGCTGCACCTCAGGGGCAGTAGGAGGGCGCTTATGCAGGGGCAAGATATTATCAAGCGGATTGGGTTGGACTGGCCGATCTTTCAGGCTCCGATGGCAGGGGTCAGCACACCAGAAATGGCCGCCGCGGTGAGCGAAGCCGGGGGATTGGGCGCGCTTGGGATTGGTGCGGCCACGGTTGATACGGCCCGCGAGATGATCCAAAAAACCCGCGAGCTGACCCAGAAGCCGTTTAACATAAACGTATTTTGCCACAGGCCTGCACAGGCTGACCCGGCTTTGGAGGCTGGCTGGCTGGCCCAGATGGCGCCTTTGTTTGCTCGCTTTGATGCCTCCCCGCCCAAGAGTTTAAACGAGATCTATGCCAGCTTTTGCAGCGACAGCGCTGCGCAGCAGATGTTGTTAGCAGAAGCACCTGCGGTTGTGAGCTTTCATTTTGGCCTGCCGGATGCCGAAATCATTCAGGGGTTTAAGTCCAAAGGGGTTTTCCTGATGGCCACTGCGACCTCGCTCAACGAAGCGCTGGCGATACAGGCGGCGGGTGTTGATGCGGTGGTGGCCCAGGGCTGGGAGGCCGGCGGCCATCGCGGTCTTTTCGACCCGGATGCGCCGGATGCGGGGTTGAAAACCCCTGACCTGACGGCAGAGCTGGTGGCCGATCTGTCGATCCCGGTTGTTGCTGCGGGTGGCATGATGACGGGGGGCGACATTGCTGCTGCGCTGCGCTTGGGGGCCAGTGCTGCGCAGCTGGGAACCGCCTTTGTCGGATGTGACGAAAGCCAGGCTGATGGGGGCTACAGGCAGGCTTTGGCCGCTGCCACTGCGGGGCAAACGCAGATGACCGCTGCCATTTCCGGTCGTGCCGCGCGTTGTTTGAAGAACGGCTTTACCGCCTGGGCTGAAACACAAACGACCACATCAATCCCGGACTATCCAATTGCCTATGATGCTGGCAAAGCTCTGAATGCTGCGGCCAAACTGGCAGGT
Source organism: Pseudophaeobacter sp. TrK17 (assembly GCF_042192375.1). NCBI lineage: Bacteria > Pseudomonadati > Pseudomonadota > Alphaproteobacteria > Rhodobacterales > Roseobacteraceae > Pseudophaeobacter > Pseudophaeobacter sp. TrK17. Next base: position 3,134,836 of record NZ_CP071700.1, on the reverse strand, counting down.
GAGACAGGATTTGGCGCTCAATGGGCCGGAACCGGGGCGGCGCAGTCGCGCGCCATGGCAAGCGGAGATCTGATGGCGCTTTTGGTACAAGAGATGCAGGTTGCGCTGAGGGAGGCTTGAGCCGCTATGCTTAAAGCAACCTAGGCCCTACGCAGGCAAAAGGGCGCCTCTGAGAAGCGCCCTTTCAAAGCCCATTTCTTTGATACTACAGGTGGTCTTGCTGCGGCATGCCCAGGACATGGAAGCCGCCATCGACGTGGATGATCTCCCCTGTGGTGCAGGCACCTGCATCCGAAGCCAGATAAACAGCAGTGCCACCCACGGCCTCAAGTGTTGCGTTAGACCGCATGGGGGCGTTTTGCTCGGTGTGCTTGTAGGTCTTGCGGGCGCCGCCAATGGCCGCCCCGGCCAGGGTTTTCATCGGGCCGGGAGAGATCGCATTGACACGGATGCCTTCGGGCCCAAGATCATTGGCCAGATAGCGCGTGGCGCTTTCCAGAGCGGCCTTTGCCACGCCCATGACATTGTAATTTGGCGTGACCCGGTTTGAACCGCCGTAGGTCAGCGTCAAGACGGTGCCGCCATTGTCTTTCATAAAGGGATGCGACCGGCGCGCCACTTCGATCAGTGAATAGGCCGAGATATCCATCGAGTTTTTGAAATTCGCCCGGCTGGTATCCAGAATGCGCCCGGTCAGTTCAGACTTGTCCGAATAGGCAATGGCGTGGACAACAAAATCAAAACTGTCCCAGCGGCTGCCCAATTGTTCAAAGGCCGTGTCCAGCGAGGCGTCATCGGTCACGTCAACGTCGACCATAAAGTCACTGCCGACGCTTTCAGCCAAAGGTGCCAGACGTTTGCCAAAGGCCTCACCCTGGTAAGTAAAGGCAAGGTCCGCCCCGGCTTCGGACATCGCCTTGGCAATGCCCCAGGCGATTGAGCGTTCATTGGCAACACCCATGATCAAGCCGCGCTTGCCCGTCAAAGTTCCAGACATTATGAGTGTTATCCTTTGTACTTGCTCAAAACCATCGATCCGTTGGTGCCACCAAAGCCAAAACTGTTGGTCATGACACAGTCGAGGCCTGCGTTTTCAACGAGCTCGGTTGCGATCTCGCCGGGCAGAATGCCCTCGGCCAGGGTGTCCACATTGATCGATGGGGTAATAAAATCTTTATCCAGCATCAATAGGCAGAAAATTGCTTCCAATGCGCCCGCCGCCCCCTGGGCGTGGCCGGTCATGGATTTGGTCGACGAGACCGGCGGGGTCTGACCTTCGCCAAAGACCCGGCGCACAGCCTCGACTTCGCCAACGTCGCCAACAGGCGTCGAGGTGCCATGGGCGTTGATGTAGCTGACCTTGCGGCCTTCAGGCAGGGTCGACAGCGCCAGACGCATGGCCCGTTCGCCGCCTTCGCCAGAGGGCGCAACCATGTCGTGGCCATCGGATGTGGCCGCATAGCCGACAACTTCGGCGTAGATCTTGGCGCCGCGTGCCAGTGCGTGGTCAAGATCTTCCAGCACGACCATGCCGCCACCGCCTGAGATGACAAAACCGTCGCGGTCCTGATCAAAGGCGCGGCTGGCCGCTTCTGGATTGTCGTTTTTCTTAGAGGACATCGCGCCCATGGCGTCAAACAGGCAGGACAGGGTCCAGTCCAGCTCTTCGCCGCCACCGGCAAACATCACGTCCTGCTTGCCCATCATGATCTGTTCTGCCGCATTGCCGATGCAGTGCAGCGAGGTCGAGCAGGCCGAGGTAATGGAATAGTTTATGCCTTTGATTTTAAAGGCTGTCGACAGGTTGGCCGAAATGGTCGACGACATACATTTGGGCACTGCAAAGGGCCCGATGCGCTTGGTGGCGCCGGTTTTGGCAACCACCTGATGCGCCGCCAGCATGGCAGAGGTGGAGGGACCACCAGAGCCTGCGACAAGACCAGTGCGCTCATTGACGATCTGATCCTCAGAGAGGCCCGCATCGGCAATGGCCTGGCTCATGGCGATATGGGCATAGGCAGCACCTGGCCCCATAAAGCGAAGGGCGCGCTTGTCGACATGTTCCTTGATGTCGATCTTCAGCGTGCCGGCAACCTGACTGCGAAAGCCATGCTCGGTCATTTCCGGGCTGGCAACGATGCCGGATTTCCCCGCCTTCAACGAGGCGATGACTTCTTCGGTGTTGTTTCCGATGGAGGAGACGATCCCCAGACCGGTGACGACGACACGACGCATACGTGCACTCCCTTAATTGCTTATGTCTTAGTATGCATTGCGGCGGGCAGGTGCAAGATGGCTCTGATATGGGCCTCTGGTGTTTGAACGTATTCGTGAGGATTGCCCAGGGTATCGAACCCGCTGCCCGAGAGATGCGCAGCCTGTTCAAATTTTGGCCGAAATCTCTTTCAGGGCGCCCAGCTCTTTTTGGGTCAAAACGGCCGTATCAGCACGTTCCAGCGCATCTTTCGACAGGGCCGCTGCGGCTGTTTTGAATGTTTCGGGGGACATCTCTGCGAGCGCCAGCAGGGCGTTGTGCAGTTTCACCTGGACCTCGATGACAGCTGCGCCATCGCGGGCAATAGGTCGAAAGGCCTGCTCCAGCAGCTCGGCGCTCTGCAAGGGGGGCACGGTGACATTGGAATATTCAACCTCTTGTGACAGGTCAGAATACCAAGGCGCGAGTATTCTGACGAGCCGGCCGATCACGTCAATCGCAGTTCCCGGATCATTGACCGATTGCGACAGCGCCCGTGAGGCGATCTCGGACATGACGATGAGCCCGAATTTGGGGTCCTGATCAAAGCTACGCCGTTCACCACAGGAAAACGCCGCCCTGAGCGGGGTAAGGTCGTGATCCGCATGAGTGTTGCCCGTCACCAACAGCAGTGGTGTTGCCTTATGAACAAATGTTCCTGGTAAGGCCGCGATCCAGACCTCGAGGTCCAGTTCCTTTGCGCATTTGGAAATGGCTCCAATGTCAATGTGTTGGACAAAGCCGATCACATTTGAACACAGCTTATGGGCGCCGTCTGGAGGGGGCTGTTTTTGCGGTTTGCCACCTAGGCAAGGTTTTTCAATACGCCGCTGCAGCGCGGTGCTTGCTGCTGCTTCAACACGTTCTACGGTGTCTTCGATGCGCCCAAAACTTGCCAGCTGACTGATCCAGCGCAACAGCGCCACCACAACAAATGCAATCACCAGAACGGTTGTGGCAAACAAGACCAGACGCCCTGCTTCGGAGTAGTAGCCCGCATTCAATGCAACAATGCCAACAAGGCTGAACAAGAAGGCCCCTAGAAACGTTGCCAGGACATTCTGTGTGGTGTGGTCTTCCTGCAGCAGGGCCGTTGCGCGCGGGGTGGCAGAACCGGCGGCTGTCGAGAAGGCCGAAACCGCGATGGACAAGGAAAACGTGGTCACTGCAAGCATCGAGGTGGCCAGAATATTGAGCACCTGATCCACCGCGCCTGCGCCGATTTTTTCGCTCCAGCTAAGGGGTAATAGCTGCCCCACAAACTTTGCCAGCACCACGGAGCCGAGAGCCAGGACTGCAAAGCCGACTGTTCTAACCCATATCTTGCGCAAGTGCTGCAAAATGAGCCAGACAAATTTGATATTGAAAAGATCTGAAAGAACGCTGCGCATAGTGGCGACCCTAGTGAGAAACAAATAGGGCGTCGATGAAAATATCGAAACCATGCGGGCGGCTATGGTGCGGGGCCCTGGGATTATGGCACAGGGCCTGGGGCAACAAAAAAGAGGCCCGGGGGCCTCTTTTCATTGGATCTCTTTTCGGATGGCTTATGCCTCGGAGAGAACGACCTTCATGTCTTTGACGTCATAGATCATCTCGCCATCGGCTTCGACGATGCCATCCGCCACACCCATGGTCAGGCGGCGCGTCTGGATCGCTTTTTTGAAGTCGATCTTATAGGTCAGCATCTTGCGCTCGGGGCGGACCATGCCGGTGAGTTTGACCTCGCCCACACCAACCGCCATGCCGCGCCCCTGCCAGCCGCGCCAGCCGAGGTTAAAGCCGGTGAGCTGCCACAGCCCATCCAGGCCCAGACAGCCGGGCATGATTGGGTTGCCGGGGAAATGGCACTCAAAGAACCACAGGTCCGGGTTGATATCGAATTCCGCAATGATATGGCCCTTACCATGGGCGCCGCCATCGGCGCTGACCTCGGTAATGCGGTCCATCATCAACATTGGTGGCGCTGGAAGCTGGGCATTGCCTGGGCCAAACAGCTCTCCGCGGGAACATTTCAACAGATCGTCTTTGTCAAAGCTGCTGGGGTAATCGGCCATGCTGGCGCGTCTCCTGCCTGAGGTGTTTCATGTGTTTTTCCTCATGTAGCACCCGGCTCAAGGGTCCTGCAAGAGCAGTGAACACTGCCGAGCACGGGGAGGGGGCACAGGTCGTTTGCCGTGCCGTTCACCGCAGGTGGGGATTCTGTTTGAAAAATGCAATTCATTCGCAGTATAAACACCAATAGCAACGCGATGCAGGATCCGCACATGACGCCAAACACCGAAGAAGTGGCAACACACTGGCTGGTTGACGCCGGTCTGCGCCCGACCCGCCAACGGCTTGCCCTGGCGGAGCTTTTGGTGGGCGATGGCAAACATCGTCATGTCACCGCCGAAAGCCTGTTTGACGCTGCCAAAACCAAAGGCACCGCCGTTTCACTGGCCACGGTCTACAATACGCTGCGTGCTTTTTGTGACGCAGGCGTGTTGCAGGAAATCACTGTGGATGGGTCAAAAAGCTATTTTGACACCAATACCCATGATCACCCGCATTATTTTTGGGAGGACGGCAACCGGGTTACCGATGCGCCCTCTGATCAATTGGTGATTCAACGCCTGCCCGACGCACCTGAGGGCATGGAAATTGCCTCGGTTGATGTGGTCATTCGTCTGCGGAAGGTCTGAGGCCCGCCGCTGCGGGTTTGGGATTCTGGGGGCTCAGGGTCTTTGACAGGATGTCCATCGCCTGCGCCACGGCCGAATCAGGTTTTGGCGCACCATGGGTGGTGATGATCACTGGCTCCAGGGCGCAGCTGTCGCGGATCGGGATATTCACCAGCGCTTTGCCATCGTAGCTTTGGCGGATAGGTGGCGCGCTATAGCTGATGCCGATCCCCTCTGCGTTGGCGGCGAGGCTGCGTAGCACCTCCAAAGAAGCCGCACGATGCGAGATGCGCGGAGTTAGCCCCAGGCTTTTGAACAGCGCCAGCATATGTTGCACCGACACACCCTCCTGCGAGAGCACCAGAGGTTCCCGGGCCAGTTGCGCCAGGGAGAGGCTGTCGTGCTGCGCCAGGTCATGGTTGGGTGGCACCAAGGCCTGAGGGGCGCGATTGTCGATCACCAGCCGTGTGAAGCCTGCATCCAACCCCAGATCATAGGTCACCGCCAGGTCGATTTCCCCCTGCAGAAGGCCAGCAATGATCTGTGCAAACCCCAGAGTTCTGGTTGTCACGGTGAGGTCAGGCAAGGTCGCGCGCAGGTGGCGCAGAGCGGGGGCCAGGACAAAGGGGGCCAGATCGGAAAAACAGCCTATGACCAGGCTTTGCACCACAGGGCTGCTGCCGTTCTGAGTCTCAAGCCGGGCGGCCTGGTCCAACAGGTGTTGGGCCGCTTTGGCAAAGTCACGCCCCTGAGGGGTGAGCGACAAAGGCGTGCCTCGCCGCCGTACAAACAGGGGGTGGCCCAGGTGGTCTTCGATCCGCGCCAGGGCGGTAGAGAGAGCGGGCTGACTGACATTGAGGGCCTGTGCAGCCGCAGACAGGCTGCCGTGCTGGGCAACGGCGCAGGTGTATTCGTAGTGGCGCAGAGTTAAATATAGCATGGGGTTATAACTAGGTTAGAAATATATTATTTGAAACTAATTTACTCAGGCGGCATGGTCGGCGCAGCAAAAATACTTTTTTTCCGCCCACCGCCAAGCTGGAGCCCGTCAGTCTGCCCGTCTGTCAGGCTGTCGCAAGCGGGCCGGTGTGGTGGTACAATCAGGACGGAGATCCCTATGGTGCACCCTCTCATCACGCAAACCCAAATTGATGACTTTCAGCGCGACGGCGCGGTGTTGATCAAGGGGCTGTTCAAGGGGCAGGTCGACCAGCTGCGCCGCGGCGTTGCCCAAAACATGGCGCAGCCCGGTCCCTATGCGTCAAACAACGAGAAGGCGGGCCAGACCGGGCGCTTTTTTGATGATTATTGCAACTGGCCGCGCATTTCGGATTTTGAGGCGGCGATCAAATCCTCACCGGTGGCGGAGGTTGCGGCTGACCTGATGCGCTCTGACCGGGTGCAGATGTTCCATGACCATGTCTTGGTGAAAGAACCGGGGACCTCGATGGCGACTCCCTGGCATCAGGATGGTCCCTACTATTTTGTAGAAGGTCGCCAGACCATCAGCTTTTGGTCGCCGCTGGACCCGGTGACAGAGGCTGCCCTGCGCTGTGTTGCGGGCTCTCACAGGTGGGAAAAGGAAGTGCTGCCAACCCGTTGGGTTTCACAGGAGGGGTTCTTTGCCGATGAGGGGCAGTACATGGCGGTGCCTGATCCCGAGGCTGAGGGCATGACCATTCTAGAGTGGGACATGGAGCCCGGGGATGCTGTGGCCTTTGATTTCAAAACCCTGCATGGGGCCCGTGCCAATACCAGCCAGAGCCGCCGACGGGCCTTCTCATTGCGGCTGGTGGGGGAGGACGCGCGCTATGTCGAACGCCCCGGACCGACCTCGCCGCCCTATCCGGGGCACGACATGCAGCCGGGGCAACGGCTGCGGGAGGATTGGTTTCCGGTGTTGCTGCAGCGTTAGGGGCAGCACGGTGAGGGGAGGGGGGCTGCCCCCTCTTGCGCCGGATGGGGCTTTCACTCCTAAGATCCTATTGGCCAGATGAAATGGCAGGTGGCGCCAAGGTTGGGTTTGGAGGTTAGAACCATTGTCCTGGTTCCATCAGGCCAAGGTCCAGCAGTTGCCGGGAGTGCCACTCAAAGGGAGTGGAGTTGTGCCATTTGAAACTGTCGATGGCAAAATCCGATCCGGGGTTGCGTTTAAGCGCTTTGGCGGTGCGAAAGGAGCAGATGGCAGCGGTTAGATTGTGGTGCCAGGGGCAGGCATAGGTGTTGTATTCCTGATTATTGAAGGTGTGATTGTTTTGCAGTTCCAGGCCTTCTTTGACCTGGAACAGGGAAATCCTGTCGATCTTGCGGCTGGTCCAGGGGATATGCTCCTCATGGCGCCAGCGCACGCCGCCAAAGAAGTCCAGCTGCCTTTCGCGTGGCTCTTGGGTGGCATCATCCCAGCGGGCCTGGGCGTAGTAGCCTGACTTGTCGAGAAAGGCGGTTTCCAGGGACACGGCGTTGGGATGTTTTTGTAAATCGCCAGCATAGAGATCGATCACATAGCTCAGCATTGCCGAGCGCCGTTCCTCGGTGTGGAACGTCAGCATCTCTGCCACTGTTCTGGTCTCGCAAAACGGGAAGAACAGGAATTCAGCATTGTAGCAGTAATAGAGCCAGCACCCCGGTTGCGCTGCCTTGATAATCTGGTTGACCGCCCCGAACACGTTCTCAGGGGCGCTGCAATCAAAGGGAACGCGGTGGACTTTGGATTTGATGTCACGCGGCAGATCAAAGGCATCTGGCATCAGGGCAACAACGGCTTTGAAGCCGGATTGCAAATGATGGCGCAGGGTTGTGGCCACCTCGATATCGTCCTCGACAAAGATCAGCGCGACGGGGCCTTTGACCAATAGGGCCTTTTGTTGTTTGAGAAAATCTTCCAGCGAAGAATACATCATGCTCTTGTGTCTCTGACCTTTTGCTGCCGTTCTGGCAATTGCCCTTAAAATCGGGTAATCCCGCCTGCATTGCAAGCCGCGAGATTTGCCGTTATGGCAGGCCGTTGTTCCCGATCCCTGCTGGAAGGCACCACAGATATGACCGCGCCCAAGAAGCTGTTTATCAAGACCTATGGCTGTCAGATGAATGTCTATGACAGTGAACGCATGGCCGAAGCGCTGGGCGGGCAGGGCTATACCGAGGCAAAATCTGCGGATGAAGCGGATATGATCCTGCTGAACACCTGCCACATCCGCGAAAAAGCTGCCGAAAAGGTCTATTCGGAACTGGGGCGGTTCAAAAAGCTGAAGGCGCAGAAACCGGATCTCAAGATTGGGGTCGCGGGCTGTGTTGCTCAGGCCGAGGGGCAGGAGATCATGCGCCGTCAGCCGCTGGTGGATCTGGTGGTTGGGCCGCAAAGCTATCACCGCCTGCCAGAGATGGAGGAAAAGGCGCGAGAGGGGGAGAAGGTGCTCGACACTGATTTTCCCGAAGAGGACAAGTTTGAGAAACTGAAGCGCCGCCCCAAGTCCAAACGCGGTCCGACGGCGTTTTTGACCGTGCAGGAAGGCTGCGACAAGTTCTGTGCCTTCTGCGTTGTGCCCTATACTCGTGGCGCCGAGGTTTCGCGCCCGGCAGATCGTATCCTCACCGAAGCCCGCGATCTGGTTGAGCGCGGGGTGCGCGAGATCACCCTGCTGGGGCAGAACGTCAATGCCTATCACGGTGCCGGAGCCAATGGCGATCTGACTCTGGCCCAGCTGATCTGGGAGTTGGACAAGCTTGAGGGGCTGGAACGTATCCGGTTTACCACCAGCCATCCCAACGACATGATGAATGATCTGATCGAGGCCCACGGCACCTGCAAGAAGCTGATGCCCTATCTGCATCTTCCGGTGCAGGCGGGATCTGACAAGATTCTCAAGCGGATGAACCGCAGCCATACCGCCGAAAGCTATCTGCGCTTGATTGAGCGGATCCGCGCGGCGCGGCCGGATATTCTGATCTCGGGTGATTTTATCGTCGGCTTCCCCGAGGAGACCGAAGCAGATTTTCAGGCCACCCTGGATCTGGTCGAAGAGGTGAAATACGGCACCGCCTATTCCTTTAAATACTCCACCCGTCCCGGAACCCCCGCTGCTGAGCGCCCGCAGGTCGACCCGGTTGAGGCCGATGACCGGTTGCAGCGGTTGCAGGCCTTGTTGACGCGCCAGCAGCGCGAAATTCAGGACAGCATGGTGGGGCGTGAGGTCGGCGTTTTGTTTGAGAAACCGGGGCGTCAGGCCGGGCAGATGCTGGGCAAGTCAGACTATCTGCACGCGGTTCACGTTGCGGATTGCGACCGGCAGGCCGGGGACTTGGCGCGGGTGCGTATCGTTTCGTCGCGCACAAATTCGCTGGCTGGTGAGCTGATCGACTAGCGGCAGCGGGGCTTTGGGGGCGCCTTGGGCGCCTGGCCAGTGCAACGTGGAAGGGGCCTCAGATAAGGGGCGATTCTTTTTGCCGTTGACTGCTGGTTGATTTCGCTTGGAAAACCGTTTTGCGGAGGTTTGATTTTGGCGAGTGAGTCATAATTGCTGCGCTCTTGGGGACAATTTAAACAAAACAGTATGAGTGTTGCCTGAAAGCGCATAATCTTGCGAAAAGCCTGCAAGGGTGGGGGCTGTTTTTATGAAAAAGCCGTGTAGATTGTTGCTGATAACCTGAGTGTTAGGAATTTTAAGCGGCAAGCTTCTCTGGGCGATACCCCTGGAGGGACTTAGGTGAAGGAAATCTGGTTGTGATGACATTTAAAGCAAATAACATGGCCGCCCTGCTGGCCGCTGCCGTGGCCGCGGTGAGCCTGTCTGTCGGGTCGGTGCAGGCGCAGCAGCGCACAGTTGTTGGTGAACGCTACGTTCCCACCATCTGGGTGGACCCCGACGGCTGCGAGCACTGGGTGATGGACGACGGCGCCGAAGGCTATATGACGCCGCATGTGACGCCTGATGGCAAACCCGTCTGCCGTCGTGGCAATCTGTGTGGCGTGATGGAGACGGATCAGTTCTTTGCAACTGACAAGCACTACATCAACGCTGCGGGTCAGTCGCGTCTGAAAGAGTTTTTCAATTCCAACAAAGGCAACGTGCGCTCTTTTGTGATCGCTGGTCACACTGACAGCCGGGCCTCTGATGAATACAATATCCGTCTGTCACAACGCCGCGCCAATGCGGTCGCAGGCGTTGCAAAATCGGTTGGAGCACGGATCACAGATATCCGTGCCTATGGCGAGCGTGACCCACGTGTACCCAATACCAGCGCCGCAAACATGGCGCAGAACCGTCGCGTCGAAATCTATTGCTTGCGCTAAAGAAGGACATCAAGATGCACCTACTCAAAGCAACCGCGCTGTCCCTTGCGCTGACCGCAGTAGCGGCCTGTGAAATCACCGAGGACAAAACCCGTGACCAACACGCTGGGGATGGCTCCAATACGCACCTGTCGAATATGACAGCGGGGATCTGGGTTGATCCCCAGGGCTGTGAACATTGGATCATTGATGATGGCCTCGAAGGCTACGCTGATCTGCGGCGCACCCCGGACGGCAAGCCCGTCTGCAACAGCCCGCTGCCGCGCAATGTTGCAACGGGTCCGTTCAAGGATGGCTCAACCTTCCCGGATTCTCTCTGAGGCTTTACGCTCAGGGGAAACCATCAGTTTCAAGATGCGGTCGCCCCTTTGGGGCGACCTTTTTTGTCTCATTTCTGTGAATTTGTAGGCCGCCTGCTTGCACCTGATCGGTGGCAGATGCAGACTGCCAAGAGAAACCCATACTCAGGAGCTCCCCCCATTGGTCACAAGCGCTCGGATCCAGCCACCGACCCCCAGCACCACGCAGGAGGTGCTGCTCGAATTCCCTGACAATCGCCTGCTGATTGATCTTTGCGGCGAATATGATCGCAACCTGACGGAAATCGAACAGAAAATCGGTGTCCAGATTGTGCGCCGGGGCAATCAGCTTTTGGTTCTCGGGGAAGAACCGCTGCGGGATCAGGCCGCTGAAGTGCTTGTTTCGCTCTATGATCGGCTGGAAACGGGGCGCAGTGTTGAACATGGCGATGTCGACCGCGAGCTGCGCATGGGTCATTCCAGCGACGAGGTCGCTGAGGATCAGCTTGAGATGTTCAAAGGTGGCCAGGTCGAGATCAAGACTCGCAAAAAGCTGGTTGAGCCCCGTACAGATGCGCAAAAGGCCTATGTACGCTCGCTGTTTGAGCATGAGCTGGCCTTTGGGATTGGTCCCGCTGGGACCGGCAAGACCTATCTGGCGGTAGCAGTTGGGGTGAACCTGTTTATCACCGGCCAGGTGGATAAGATCATCCTGTCCCGCCCGGCAGTCGAGGCTGGGGAGAAGCTTGGCTATCTGCCCGGTGACATGAAGGACAAGGTCGATCCCTACATGCAGCCGCTTTATGATGCGCTGAATGATTTCCTGCCCGGGAAGCAGCTGGCAAAGCTGCTGGAGGAAAAGCAGATCGAGATCGCGCCTTTGGCCTTCATGCGCGGGCGCACCCTGTCCAATGCTTTTGTTGTGCTGGACGAGGCGCAGAATGCCACTTCGATGCAGATGAAGATGTTCCTGACCCGTCTTGGCGAAGGCTCACGTATGGTCATCACTGGCGACAGGACCCAGGTGGACCTGCCGCGTGGGGTGACTTCTGGCCTGGCAGATGCGGAGCGTTTGTTGGCGCCGATCTCCAAGATCAGCTTTAATTACTTTACCGCGCGCGATGTGGTGCGACATCCGCTTGTCGCCGCCATCATCGAGGCCTATGACGCCGAGACACCACCGGCGTGACGCCCAGGTCCATTGGTGGCGAGGTTCTGTCCAGCTGCGGCGGTTTAAAAGGTGACGACATAGATGGCTTTGGAGATCACAGTAGAGGACAGCCGCTGGCAGCAGGCCGGGCTGGAACATCTCGCGCATCAGGCGGTTGATGCCGCGCTTGGGCATTTTGACCTTGATCCTGAGGAATGTGAGATTGCCTTGCTGGCCTGCGACGATGATCAGATCGCCGGTTTGAACGCAGAGTTTCGCGAAAAACCTGTTGCCACCAATGTGCTGAGCTGGCCAGCGGACGATCTGGCGGCGTCAGAACCGGGTGTGCAGCCGTTGCGGCCAGAGGCAGATTTTACCGGTGAGATCCCGCTGGGCGATATTGCAATTGCTTATGACACCTGTGTCCGGGAGGCAAATGCCGCAAATAAGCCGCTATCGGACCATTTGCGCCATCTGATCGTTCACGGAGTGTTGCATCTTTTGGGCTATGACCACATTAGCGACCTTGACGCCACAGTGATGGAAGGCTTGGAGGTCGAGATACTTGGCAATATGGGTTTGGATAACCCATATACTGTGGATGACAGCCTCTAGCGGGGCATTTTGGATAGGACAGATGGGCGATATAGAAGGCAGTTCTAACGCGGCGCATGGCGCGCTGCAGAACATAAGCAGCGCTGTGGCAGAAGCCAGCGCTGCACAACGACCCGGGTTTTGGGAGCGTATTTTTGGCTCCTTTGCGCCGGCCACACCTGTGGAACAGCCGCAGGCAGAGCCCGAGGGACCCAGTCCCGCAGCCCAGTCTCATGGGATGATAAACCTGCGCCGTATGCGGGTCGAGGATGTGGCTATTCCCTCGGCTGAGATCCTCTCGGTTCCGGTCTCTATTGATCGCGACGATTTGGTGCAGGTGTTCCGCGATAGTGGCTTCACCCGGATCCCTGTCTATGAGGGCACTCTGGATACGCCACTTGGGTTTGCGCATCTCAAGGATTTTGCCCTGACCCATGGGTTCAATGGCGGCAGCAAGCCCTTTGAGCTGTCTCAGATGCTGCGGCCTTTGCTGTTTGTACCGCCTTCGATGCCGATTGGTGTGCTCTTGGCCAAGATGCAGGCTGAGCGTCGCCATATGGCCCTGGTGATTGATGAATACGGCGGCGTCGACGGCCTGGTGACGATTGAAGACCTGATCGAACAGGTGATCGGTGAGATCGAGGACGAACACGACCCTGGCGAGGACCAAACCTGGTATCAGGAAAAGGCCGGCTGCTATATCGCTTTGGCCCGTACGCCTCTGGCGGAATTTGAAGCCGAGGTAGGCCAGTCGTTGACCCACCACGAAGATGTCGACGGCGAAGAGATAGAGACGCTTGGCGGGCTGGTCTTCATGCTGTCTGGCCGGGTTCCGGCACGGGGAGAGGTCATCGTGCACCCTGATGGGCCGGAATTCGAAGTCATGGACGCCGACCCGCGCCGGATCAAACGGTTGCGGGTGATGCTGCCGGACCCTGCCGCGGGATGAGCGGCCTGCGGAGCAGATGTTTGCGCGCTGCTCGGCAGCGGTCAAGCTGGGTTGCCGGGTTTTCGGCCTTTGGCCTTGGGGCGTTGCTGTCGGTTTCGCTTGCTCCGCTGCATATCTTGTTGAGCTTGCCACTGGCGCTTGGCGGCCTGGGCGTGCTGGCGCTTTGGGCGCGGTCCCCCCTGCAGGCCTCGGTGATTGGCTGGCTGGCAGGGCTGGGGTATTTTAGTTTTGCCCTGTCCTGGATTGTCGAACCCTTTCAGGTCGATGCAGAGCGTTATGCCTGGATGGCCCCCTTTGCACTGGTCTTTCTTGCGGCCGGGCTGGCGCTGTTCTGGGCGGTGGGCTTTGGCCTGGCGGTGCGCTGGAGCCCATGTGCCGGGCTGAAAGACAAACAGGGCGACAAGCTGGAGGCGGGGCGCGATGGCAGGCGGCTTGTGCTGCTGCTGGCGCTTTGGCCCCTGGCAGAGCTTGCGCGGGCCTATCTTTTTACCGGCTTTCCCTGGGCCGGGTTTGGGCAATTCTGGATTGATACCCCTGCGGCGCAGCTGTTGCCCTGGGTGGGCGGTCAGGGGCTGGCTGTTCTGACCCTTGCGGTGACGCTGCCGCTGGCGCTGTTGCGCAGGCGGCCGTTGTTGGCGGTCTCGCCATTGCTGGGACTGACCTTGGCTGGCTATGCATTGCCGCCCCTGCCTCCAAAGCCCGCGATGACCTCTCATCTGGTGCGATTGGTGCAACCCAACGCGCCCCAGGCGGAAAAGTGGCTCCCCGAGCGGCGCTGGGATTTTGTCCGTCGTGCCATCGAGATGAGCGAGACTGGCGTAAGCGCTGATCAACCCGGTCAAGGCCAGGTCAGGCCGGATCTCATTGTCTGGCCAGAGACTTCGGTTCCCCAGCTGCTGAACAATGCCAGCGATACCCTGTCTGCGATTTCAGAGCGGGTTGCTGGGGTGCCTGTCCTGCTGGGCATCCAGCGGCGCGCTGAGGGGCGGTATTACAATTCAGCGGTGCTGGTGAACGCACAAGGGCGGGTGGATCAGATCTACGACAAATCACATCTGGTGCCCTTTGGGGAATATGTACCCTTTGGCGATCTGATGGCCCGGTTTGGGATCTATGGTTTTGCGGCGCAAAGCGGCGCTGGCTATAGTGCAGGCCCGGGGCCTGGCCTGATCGACCTGGGCATTGGCCAGGCGCTGCCGCTGATCTGCTACGAGGCCGTCTTTGCCCGGGATGTGAATGCCGCCCCGGCGCGTCCCAATATGCTGATCCAGATCACCAATGATGCCTGGTTTGGTACGCGATCTGGCCCCTATCAGCATCTGGTGCAGGCACGGATGCGCGCAGCAGAGCAGGGGCTGCCGATGCTGAGGGCCGCCAATACCGGCATCACCGCGATGATCGACCCCTTTGGGCGCCTGCGTGAGACCATCGCATTGGGAGAAACCGGCGCCGTCGATGCCATTCTGCCACAACCGCTGGCTGCCACTGTTTACAGCCGCACGGGCGATCTCCCGGTGCTTTTTCTGTGTATCGTCCTGGTTTTGGGTGCTGTAGAAAAACGACGCAGGGCCGCGAAACCGTCACAGTAGATTAACGTCTGGCGATTAGTATTTGACCTCTAGTTCATCCGAGCGTACTTGGTACGAAGTCCTCTCACAACGGCTTCCTGACGTGACGAGGTTAACCCAATGGAGCATTTTCATGTCTCGTAAGAATTATACTTTTACCTCGGAATCCGTTTCCGAAGGCCACCCGGATAAGGTCTGCGATCAGATTTCGGATGCGGTACTTGACGCATTTCTGGCCGAAGAGCCAGAAGCCCGCGTCGCTGCGGAAACCTTTGCAACCACCAACCGCGTTGTCATCGGCGGTGAGGTGGGCCTGTCCGATCAGGACAAGCTGCACGAATACATGGGGCGGATTGATGCGATTACCCGCGCCTGCATCAAAGAGATCGGCTATGAGCAGGACAAATTCCACCACGAGACCGTGGAAGTCACCAACCTGCTGCACGAACAGTCTGCCCATATTGCCCAGGGCGTTGATGCCTCGGCTGACAAAGACGAAGGCGCGGGCGATCAGGGTATCATGTTCGGCTATGCCACCACCGAGACACCGCAGCTGATGCCTGCGCCGATTCAGTACAGCCACGCTGTTCTGCGGCGTCTTGCAGAAGTGCGCAAAAATGGCACCGAGCCTGCATTGGGGCCGGATGCAAAATCGCAGCTGTCCGTTGTCTATGAAGATGGCAAACCGGTGCGGGTCAGCTCGCTGGTGCTGTCGACCCAGCACCTGGACGAAAGCCTGAGCTCGGAAGATATTCGCGCAATCGTTGCGCCTTATTTCCATGAGGTCCTGCCCGAGGGCTGGCTGACGAACGAGACCATTTGGCATGTGAACCCAACTGGCAAGTTTGTCATCGGCGGTCCCGATGGGGATGCAGGCCTGACCGGGCGCAAAATTATTGTTGATACATATGGCGGTGCGGCACCTCACGGTGGTGGTGCCTTCTCGGGTAAAGATCCGACCAAGGTTGACCGCTCGGCGGCCTATGCGGCGCGCTACCTGGCCAAGAACGTGGTTGCCGCCGGCATGGCAGAAAAATGCACCATTCAGCTGTCCTATGCGATTGGTGTCTCCAAGCCCCTGTCGATTTACGCCGATACCCATGGCACCGGCGAGGTGGCTCCGGCTGAGATTGAACGCGCAATTGATCAGGCAATGGATCTGACCCCCCGCGGCATTCGCCAGCACCTGGGCCTGAACAAGCCGATCTATCAGCGCACCGCTGCCTATGGCCACTTTGGCCGCGAACCCGAGGCCGATGGCGGCTTTAGCTGGGAACGCACTGACCTGGCCGAGGCGCTCAAAAAAGGGCTCTGATCCAGGCAACAACCTAACTGCAGGGGCCAAGGTCTTCCATCATGGAGGGCTTTGGCCCTTTTGCTTTTTGGGCTGCATGCGGCAGAGCGTTCGCTCCGTTGCGGCCCATCTGCCCCATCTGGCCAGTGTCGATGCCAATTTGCACTTGGGTCAAAGCACCCTATCGAGTCATGTTGGGGGCAGCACATGAAACTGATTAGGTTTGGACAGGATGCCCCGTTTGATGATCCGAAGTATTGTCGCTGCTACTTTGGCGCTAAGCCCCCTGTCGCTTATGGCAAAGGAACGGATGTCGGATAAATTCGAGGTCAAAGGATCGGTGCTGATCTATGACACCGAAAAAGCCAACGGCGAGATCCTTGATGATGACATTCGGGCCCTCAAGTTGTCCCTGAGAAAACACACAGCCGTCACGGAATTACACCTCAACAGCAGCGGTGGCAGCGTCCATGCCGGGGCCGAGATGGCTGCGATTGTAATGAAGTACCGGCTCGATACCTATGTCGAGGAGGAGTGCACAAGCGCCTGTGTTGATGTTTTTCTTGCCGGTAACCGGCGGCAAATGGCCAGTGGGGCCAAAATCGGCTTTCATCAACGCAGCTGGGCGGCCCAGGCGGTCCAGCGCTACTATCGCAAATACCGCGCGCGCAATGATTGGGGGACACCCTTTGAATTTGGCTCCTGGATCTACGGCGATACTCAGACGGAAGTTCATGCGCATCTGGTCTATATGATTTCACGCGGGGTGGAGCCGGGCTTTGTGGTGTCGACCTTGAAGGCAAAATCGGATGAGATCTGGTATCCGTCTCACGAAGAACTTTCTGCGGCCGGGGTGCTGCGCGAGGCAGTGCCGGGCGTTGTCCCATTGCAACGGGTGCCCGTGGCGCAGGCGGAGCAACTGCCGCTTGTGGCGCCGGAAGTGAAAAAGCAGCGCTAGGGGCATTGAACCGGCGCCTCTCTTGACCTGCGCCGCTGCTTGCGGCAGATGAGCGGCCAACTGCGCACAAGCCTTGTTTGCAAAGGCTGCTTTGATTGCGACTGATCAAAGAGGGCGCCTGAATAAAGGAAGTGCCCCGCCATGGCCGAGAAGAAAACACCCCGTGATACCGGCAGCGACAGCGGTTCAGCCAAGGGTGACACAGCAAACAGCACCCCGGAAAATGGCGCTCATGTGAGCGGCGCGCCCTGGCGCAATTTCTATGGCCGGTTTAGTGGCAAGACCCTGAAAGACAGCCAGCGGCGCTATCTGGCCGAAGATCTTGAGGCGCTCAGCCCCGGTGCTGTGGGCTGGGAGGAAAACCCGGATCGCGCGCCACTGGATCTCGATGCCCTGTTTGGCGGGCGCGACACCTGGCTCGAGGTTGGCTTTGGCGGCGGTGAACACCTGGTGCATCAGGCCAGCTGCAACCCGGATGTGGGCATCATCGGGGCTGAGCCGTTTATCAATGGTGTTGCCATGTTGCTGGGCAAGATCCGCAAGGCAGGCTGCGAAAATATTGCCGTGCATCCCGGCGATGCACGCGATTTGATGGATGTGATCCCGCCACAGTCCATTGCCAAGGCGTTTTTGCTGTATCCTGACCCCTGGCCCAAGAACCGCCACCACCGCCGCCGGTTTGTGACCCAAGAACATCTGGAGCCCCTGGCGCGTTGTCTCAAGCCCGGTGCCATCTTTCGCGTCGCCACCGATATTCCCGACTACGTGCGCCAGACGCTGGAGGAGGTGCCAAAGGCTGGTTTTGAATGGCTGGCGAGCGAGGCCGCAGATTGGCGTGAACCCTGGCAGGACTGGATCTCCACACGTTATGAGCAAAAAGCCCTGCGTGAGGGGCGCACTCCGACCTATCTGACCTTCCGCCGTCTCGGCTAGAGGGGCAGCGGGCAGGGTATCGGTGCTGGACGCTCTGATCGCAATTCGTTACCGATAGCGGAAACATATGCAGGCTGACAGATGCAGGCTGACACGACATAGACAAAGGAAACGCCATGTCCGGACACGGTACCCCGATCCCGATGACCTCCCACCGTGCTGAGCCTCTGAAAGGCGTGGCAGAGGTTCCGGGGGACAAGTCGATCTCCCACCGCTCGCTGATCCTGGGGGCCATGGCCATTGGCGAGACCAGGATCTCCGGTTTGCTGGAAGGTGATGATGTGCTCGACACGGCCAAGGCAATGCAGGCCTTTGGCGCCGAGGTGGTCAATCACGGGGGCGGCAAATGGTCTGTCTTTGGTGTGGGCGTTGGTGGCTTTGCCGAGCCGGATCAGGTGATTGACTGTGGCAACTCCGGCACTGGGGTGCGGCTAATCATGGGCACTATGGCCACTTCACCCATCACGGCGACTTTCACTGGTGACGCCAGTCTCAACGGGCGCCCCATGGCGCGGATTACCGATCCGCTGGCGCTGTTTGGTGCCAAGGCGGTGGGCCGCAAGGGGGGGCGTTTGCCGATGACCATCGTTGGCGCGGCAGAGCCAACCCCGGTACGCTATGTGGTCCCGGTGCCCTCGGCGCAGGTGAAATCTGCGGTGTTGTTGGCGGGGTTGAACGCGCCGGGCAAAACCGTGGTGATCGAAAAGGAAGCCACCCGTGATCATTCCGAACGGATGCTGGCCGGCTTTGGGGCCGAGATCACCGTGGAGGACACCGAGGAGGGCCGGGTGATTACCCTGACCGGCCGCCCGGAGCTTAAGCCACAGGAGATCGCCGTGCCGCGCGACCCGTCTTCGGCGGCCTTTCCAGTCTGTGCAGCGCTGATTACACCGGGGTCGGATGTGTTGGTGCCAGGCATTGGCCTCAACCCCACCCGCGCCGGTCTGTTTTACACGCTGCAGGATATGGGCGCGGATCTCATATTCGAGAACCCGCGCGAAGAGGGCGGCGAGCCAGTCGCGGATCTGCGGGCAAAATACTCTCCCGATATGCAGGGCATCGAGGTGCCGCCAGCGCGGGCGGCGTCGATGATCGACGAATATCCGGTACTGTCCGTTGTGGCGTCTTTTGCCAGTGGCAAAACCATGATGGCGGGGGTCAAGGAGCTGCGGGTAAAGGAAAGCGACCGCATCGACGCGATGGCGCGCGGGCTGCGGGCCAATGGCGTCACCGTGGCCGAGGGCGAGGACTGGTGGTCGGTTGATGGCCTGGGGCCGGACGGGGTTCCCGGCGGCGGCACCTGCGAAAGCTTCCTCGATCACCGGATCGCCATGTCCTTTATGGTGATGGGCATGGGGGCTCAGAACCCGGTGACAGTGGATGACGGCTCGCCGATCACCACCTCCTTCCCGATCTTTGAGCCGCTGATGACAGGCCTTGGTGCCAAGTTTACGCGAGCCTGATGCGCTGGCGCGCCGCATATTGGCTTTGCGTTTTGGCCGGGCTTGCCGTTTATGCGGCCATGGTGTTCTGGACCCTGCCAGCCATCGCGCAGGCGGCAGGGGGGCTATCGGCTTTTGATCTGCGGCCCTTTGGATATAGCGAAGCTGAGGCGCGTGCCTTTCTGACCGCTCTGAGTGCCGAGGGGCGGGCGCTGTACACTGGCCCGCAGCGGTGGCTGGACCTGCTCTATCCGGCGCTTCTGGGGCTGTCGCTGGCGGGGCCGGTGCTCTGGCTGGTTGCGTCCAGACCCTGGCGCGTGGTGTTTATCGGCGTGATTGTGGCCGCTACCGCGCTGGACTACCTGGAAAACTATCTTGTGGCCGGTTTGCTTGCAGGGGATATTGACGCGAGGGCGATTGCCGCAGCTTCGCGCGCGACGATGGTTAAATCGGCGCTGGACAGCTGCGCTATTTTGATCGTGCTGGCCGTCTCCATACGGGCGGCCCTAAGGAAGGGAAAGAACAGACCATGAGCCAGAGTTTTACCATTGCCATCGACGGTCCAGCGGCAGCAGGAAAGGGTACGATTTCTAAGGCGGTTGCCGCAGAGCTGGGGCTGGGACATCTGGACACCGGGCTGCTGTACCGGGCGGTTGGGGTCAAAACGCTGGAAGGCATCCCGGCCATCACAGCTGCGCAGGGCCTGACCTCTAAGGATCTGCAACGGGATGATCTGCGCGGGCCAGAGGCGGCGCAGGCGGCCTCCAAAGTGGCGGTAATCGCCGAGGTGCGCGCGGCCCTGGTCGATTTTCAACGCGCCTTTGCCCGCCGCGCCGGTGGGGCGGTTCTGGATGGGCGCGACATTGGCACGGTGATTTGCCCCTATGCCGAGGTAAAGCTTTTTGTCACCGCCAGCGCCGAAGTCCGCGCCCAGCGGCGGTTCCTGGAGCTTTCTGCAAAAGGCGAGGCCCAGACCCTGGAAGAGGTGCTGGCAGATGTCAAAGCCCGCGATGAGCGCGACATGAACCGCGCCGAAGCACCGTTGCGCCCCGCAGAGGATGCCGTGGTGATCGACACCAGCGCATTGTCGATCAAAGAGGCCATTGCCAAAGCCCTGCAAGAAGCTTCTGCCCACCGTTGACGCACTCCTCTGATCTAAGTGAACAGCGTCAAGCGTGGGCCTGGTGGGGTACTATATTGGCAGCTATGCGGGCATTTCTGCCGTTTGAGATTTGGTCTGGACCTTCAATATGGCTCAAAAAATTCAATCCCTTGCTGTGGTCGATCGCCTTTTCCCACTCATTGTGACAGGCGAAAAAACGTCAACAATTCGGTGGCGGGAGCGGCGCATCGCGCCAGGTCGGCTAAGGTTCTTCAATCAGGCTGACCCCAGTAAGAGTGTGGAAGTCGAGGTGGTTCGTTGTACCGAGCTGCCTTTGGGCGAGGCTGCGCAGTTTGTGGGGCGGGCGCAAGAGTGGCCCGACGCGATTATGCTCGAAGGCATGCGCGAACACTATCCGGAGATACAGCTTTCGAGCATTGTGCAGGTTGTTGAATTCGCCCCTCCTTCGTCTTCATAGGTCTGTAGGTTTGGGCACGCAGCTGCCGTCTGGTCGCGCAGGAATAAATTTCTCTGCGAGATATTGAACTAAACAGTTCAGTTCCGATATGGAAGATGTAAACCTTCCAATGACGGGAAAGACTATGTTTCTAGAAAAGCTGAACTGGCGCTATGCCACCAAAAAGATGGACCCCTCCAAGCCGGTGTCCGAAGAGGCCGTGGCGAAGATCGTTGAGGCGGTGCAGATGGCGCCGACCTCTAGCGGCTTGCAGCCCTATGAGCTCTTGGTGGTGCGCAACACAGAAAAGCGGGCGGCTATTCGCCCTGTTGCCTGGGATCAGGCACAAATCACCGATGGCTCGCATCTGTTGGTCTTTGCCGCCTGGGACAACTACAGCGAAGCGCGTATCGACGCGGTTGTGGATCAGATGGCTGAAGAGCGCGGTGGCATGACTGACCTGCTGCAGGGCTATTATGACCGGCTCAAGGCGATGTATCTGCCCCGTTCTGATGAGGAAAACTACGCCCATGCGGCGCGTCAGGCCTATATCGGTCTGGGCTTTGCCCTGGCAGCGGCGGCGGAACTGGGTGTGGACAGCACCCCTATGGAAGGATTTGATCCGGAAAAGGTCGACGAAATTCTGGGGCTTAAAGAAAAAGGCCTGCGCTCGGTCCTGTTGTTGCCCCTGGGCACCCGCGACGAAAGCGGCGACTGGTTGGTGAACCTCAAGAAGGTGCGCAAGCCGCTGAGCACATTTGTGACCAATATCGACTAAACGGAAAGATGGGGCATCTCGTCGTGCCGAGGTGCCCTCTTTCCCCTCGTGTCAGCGCCTGAATTAGGTGCCGCTGTGCTCGGCTGATCCAGAAAAATAAGGCCTTTTCCCGCCTGCTGCGTTGGTTTTACTTGCGCGGCGCCGGGAATCCGCTTAACAAGCGCGCTGTCAGTATAGGGGCGGCTAACGCTCGAATGGCAATCTGAGCAGGGTCGGGGAAAGTTCCGGCCCTTTGTGTTTGTTTGCTCCAGATGCCTTTGTGCCACGTCCCATGCGACCAAACCCCAAGACCGGCGGAGACAACCGCACGGCCAGAAAACTTTGTAAAGGAAACCTGAGACCTCATGGCTCAAAACGTATCTATGGAGGACTTCGAAGCCCTTCTTAACGAAAGCTTCGAAATGGACACCCCAAACGAGGGGTCCGTTGTTAAAGGCAAGGTTATCGCGATCGAAGCGGGCCAGGCCCTGATCGACGTAGGCTACAAGATGGAAGGCCGCGTTGACCTGAAAGAATTCGCAAATCCTGGCGAAGCTCCTGAAATTGCTGTCGGCGACGAAGTAGAAGTCTTCCTGCGTTCCGCTGAAAACGCCCGTGGCGAAGCTGTAATCTCTCGTGAGATGGCACGCCGCGAAGAAGCCTGGGACCGTCTGGAAAAAGCATATGCCGACGACGAGCGCGTCGAAGGTGCGATCTTTGGCCGTGTCAAAGGTGGCTTCACCGTCGATCTGGGTGGCGCAGTTGCCTTCCTGCCAGGTTCGCAAGTTGACGTCCGCCCCGTGCGTGACGCTGGCCCTCTGATGGGTCTGAAGCAGCCCTTCCAGATCCTGAAAATGGACCGTCGTCGTGGCAACATCGTTGTATCGCGTCGTGCGATCCTCGAAGAATCCCGTGCCGAACAGCGCGCCGAAGTTATCGGCAAACTGTCCGAGGGTGATTCTGTTGACGGTGTGGTCAAAAACATCACCGAATACGGTGCATTCGTTGACCTGGGCGGCGTAGACGGCCTGCTGCACGTCACCGACATGGCATGGCGTCGTGTGAACCACCCTTCCGAGATCCTGGCGATCGGCGAAACCGTCAAGGTTCAGGTCATCAAGATCAACAAAGAGACCCACCGTATCTCCCTCGGCATGAAACAGCTGCAGGAAGATCCATGGGATCTGGTTGGCGCCAAGTATCCGCTCTCCTCGGTCCACAAAGGCCGCGTGACAAACATCACCGATTACGGTGCATTTGTTGAGCTGGAGCCCGGTGTCGAAGGTCTGGTCCACGTCTCTGAGATGTCCTGGACCAAAAAGAACGTGCACCCCGGCAAGATCGTCTCCACTTCGCAAGAAGTTGACGTCATGGTGCTGGAAATCGACGGCTCCAAGCGCCGCGTTTCCCTGGGTCTCAAGCAGACACAGCGCAACCCATGGGAAGTCTTCTCGGAGAGCAACCCCGAGGGCACCGAAGTCGAAGGCGAAGTCAAGAACATCACCGAATTCGGTCTGTTCATTGGTCTCGAAGGCGACATCGACGGCATGGTTCACCTGTCCGACCTGTCCTGGGACGAGCGCGGCGAAGATGCGATCCAGAACTACCGCAAAGGCGACATGGTTTCGGCCGTTGTCTCCGAAGTGGACGTTGAAAAAGAGCGTATCTCCCTGTCGATCAAAGCCCTGGGCGGCGACAAGTTCGCAGAAGCCGTTGGCGGCGTGAAGCGTGGCTCCATTGTCACCGTGAACGTGACTGCCATCGAAGAAGGCGGCATCGAAGTCGAATACGAAGGCATGAAGAGCTTCATCCGTCGTTCCGACCTCAGCCGTGATCGCGCAGAGCAGCGCCCCGAGCGCTTCAATGTTGGCGACAAGGTCGACGTGCGCGTCACCAATGTCGACAGCAAGACCCGTCGTCTGGGTCTGTCGATCAAAGCTCGCGAGATTGCAGAAGAAAAAGAAGCTGTTGAGCAGTATGGTTCCTCGGATTCCGGCGCAAGCTTGGGCGATATCCTGGGCGCAGCTCTGAACAACGACTGATTTCGACCTGCACTTTAGGTTCTAAACGATTTGAACGGCCCTGCCTTTTGGCGGGGCCGTTTCTTTTCGGCGGATTTCCACCACTGCCCTGAGCGCTCCAGACGGTCTCCGGCCCGGCACCGGTGGGCGCGACCTGCGGTTCACGGCAGCGCTGAAAAGGGCGCTGTTCTGCTGGGGAACGGCTTGCGAATCAACTACTTCTCTTGCCGCCTGCGATGCGCAGTTAAGGGCTTTGTTGGCTCTGCTTTGCTCTTTGCTGCGGTTAAAACTGTGAATTTGTGGTCGTTTGACGAATTTTGCAGCGTAAATATCGGCCAACTCTCTTCTGTTTTGGTTCCTAGATGGGGCTTTTGGACCTATAGTTGTCATTAGCCGGCAAAGGCTTGCGTAGTTTTGGGAGGGCAGTGAGTATGATCCGTTCTGAATTGATTCAGAAGATTGCAGACGAAAACCCGCACCTGTATCAGCGGGATGTCGAAAGGATCGTGAATACGGTGTTTGAGGAAGTGACCGATGCGATGTCCCGGGGCGACCGGGTTGAATTGCGTGGCTTTGGGGCTTTCTCAGTGAAACAAAGGGACTCGCGCGTTGGTCGCAACCCACGCACTGGTGAAACTGTCCAAGTTGAAGAAAAACATGTTCCGTTCTTCAAGACCGGTAAGCTCTTGAGGGATCGCCTGAACGGAAAGGCCTAAATGCGTTATATTCGCTACGCTATCCTGGGAGCCCTGGGAATTCTGTTGGTTTCGGTTTGTATCGCAAACCGCACTATCGTTTCGCTGAAACTGCTGCCGGATGCAGTTGCTGAATTTGTCGGGATGAACCCTTCGATCTCTTTGCCATTGTTCATGGTGGTTCTGGGTGGCCTCGGGGCCGGTCTGGTCATTGGCTTCATCTGGGAATGGATCCGCGAACATAAGCATCGCCGCACCGTCAGCAACCAGAATCGCGAAGTAAAGAAACTGTCGCGCGAAGTGAAAAAGCTGAAGCAACAAAAACATGAGGGTAAGGACGAGGTTCTGGCCCTTTTGGACGAGGCTAGCTGAGCAAAGCGAATGAGTGCTATTCGGGTCAAGATCTGTGGGCTCAACAGCCCACAGGACGTCGCTGCGGCTGCCGCTGCAGGCGCAGCCTATGTTGGTTTTGTCTTTTTTCCAAAATCTCCACGTAATATCTCCATTGAACAGGCCACCCACCTGGCGTTGGAGGCCCCTGTTGGTCTGTGCAAAGTGGCGCTGACGGTGAACGCCGATGATGCCATGCTGGACGCCCTGACCGATGCGGTGCCACTGGATATGTTGCAGCTGCACGGCAGCGAGAGCCCGGAGCGGGTTGCCGAGGTAAAAGCGCGCTATGGGTTGCCAGTGATGAAGGCAATTGGGGTGGCAGATGCTGCAGATCTGCCGCAGATTGATCTCTACTCTCAGGTGGCGGATCAGTTGCTGATTGATGCCAAACCGCCCAAGAACGCTGATCTGCCGGGCGGCAATGGGCTGGCCTTTGACTGGCGTCTGCTGGCGGGTCGCAAATACTGGCAGCGCCCCTGGATGCTGGCAGGCGGGCTCACCCCCGAAAATGTCGCAGAGGCGGTGCGCATGACAGGCGCCCGGCAGGTTGATGTCTCTTCTGGTGTCGAGGCGGCGCCGGGACAAAAAGATGCTGCGCTGATTGCCCGGTTTAGTGCGGCCGCCCAGTCTGTGGCTGTCTGAGTGGCAGTTGGCCCACGCGCTGCTGACTGGTCTCTAGGTGCCGCGTCTGGGGCCGACACGTTTGTGCATCAGCAGTCCATGGGCCGTTGGGTAAATCTGAAGCCCGACAGATAGAATCCTTCCTTGCCTCCCTTTACCCGCCGCCGCCCGCAGGCTAGTCATATCGGGCGCAGCGACCAGTGCTTCGACAAGGGGAAGAACCATGGCAAACGATCTCTTCAACAGCTTTATGAACGGACCTGACGAAAAAGGTCGCTTTGGCATCTTTGGTGGACGATTTGTCTCGGAAACCCTGATGCCGCTGATCCTCAGCCTGGAAGAGGAATATAACCGGGCGAAAGATGATCCCAGCTTTTGGGCAGAGATGGAGAGCCTCTGGAAGCACTATGTTGGCCGTCCCAGCCCGCTGTACCACGCTGAGCGCCTGAGCACCCATCTGGGTGGTGCCAAAATCTACATGAAGCGCGACGAGCTGAACCACACCGGCGCGCATAAGGTCAACAATGTGTTGGGCCAAATCCTGCTGGCGCGGCGCATGGGCAAGTCCCGCATCATTGCGGAAACCGGCGCGGGCCAGCACGGGGTTGCTACGGCAACTGTCTGCGCCAAGTTTGGTTTGAAATGTGTGGTCTACATGGGCGCCCATGATGTGAAACGTCAGGCCCCCAATGTCTTCCGCATGCGTCTCCTGGGCGCTGAAGTCATTCCGGTGACTTCGGGGCGCGGCACCCTCAAGGATGCCATGAACGACGCTCTGCGCGACTGGGTAACCAACGTCAACGATACCTTTTATTGCATCGGGACCGCTGCAGGCCCGCATCCCTATCCGGCGCTTGTTCGTGACTTCCAGTCGATCATTGGCAAAGAGGTGCGGTGGCAGCTGGCCGAACAAGAGGGCGAAGGCCGCCTGCCAGATACGCTGATTGCAGCGATCGGTGGTGGCTCCAATGCCATCGGGTTGTTCCATCCTTTCCTGGATGACAAATCGGTCCAGATCATCGGCGTCGAAGCCGGCGGTAAGGGCGTCGATGACCGGATGCAGCACTGTGCCTCGCTGACAGGGGGCCGCCCTGGTGTGCTGCACGGCAACCGCACCTATCTGTTGCAGGACGATGATGGTCAGATCCGTGAGGGCTTTTCGATCTCTGCTGGTCTGGATTACCCTGGCATCGGGCCAGAGCATTCCTGGCTGCACGATACGGGCCGCGCCGAATATGTCTCGATCACCGACAAGGAAGCCCTGGAGGCCTTCCAGCTGTCCTGCGCAATGGAGGGTATCATCCCGGCATTGGAGCCCAGCCATGCGCTGGCCCACGTGATGAAGATCGCACCTGACCTGCCATCGGACCATATCATCGTGATGAATATGTGCGGGCGCGGCGACAAAGATGTCTTTACCGTCGCGCGCCATTTGGGCTTTGACATGTCCGACACGGAAGAGGGGCGGGATCTGGAAGACTAACCGGTCACAGTCCAGGCCTTGTAATCAAAGGAAAAGAGCCGCCCCGGAAACCACCAGGGGCGGCGTTCAGCTGCTTCAGGGGTTCTGCAGAACGGACCTGCGGCTGCCCGATAAAGGCACTACCGCCGCCGCTAGGGGCGCGGGTCTGATGTCTTGACGGCGTGGTTTTGCAACAGCGACAAAGGCACAATGTCGAGGGCCCGCGCATGTGTCGCCTCAAGACAGACAAGCGGCGCGCAACCTTCGTGGGCGGCTTGCAAAAACCGCCCGGCGCAGAGGCACCATTGATCCCCGGGCTTCAATCCAGCAAAGCCAAATTCGGGTCGCGCTGTGGAGAGATCATTACCGACATATTTTGAATAAGCGAGGAATTCGGCTGTCATGACGGCACAGACCGTGTGGCTGCCCTGGTCTTGGCTGCAGGTGTTGCAATACCCGTCGCGAAAAAAGCCGGTGAGCGGCGCCAGGGAGCAGGGCGCCAGCGCGCCGCCCAGAACATTTATGCTTTGATCCTGTTTCATGGGTTTAGCCTACAACATTCTAGCCAGGTTTCGGAACATTTTGATATTGATCCTGCTGACGCGTCTATTCGTGGCAAAACGGGGCGTCCCCGCCCAGAGGCGACTGCAAAGGCAGGTGCAAAAGGGGGGGCGTTATTTGAACTTATCTACCAGCTTTTCCAGAGCAGATCGATCATCCGGCTCTACGGCTGCTTTGGGGGGCGCAGGAGGGGCAGCAGGTTCCGAAGCGTGTTGTGACCCAGGTTTTTGGGCATCCTGTTGGGGGGCGGGTTTCTTTCCGGTGGGCGGTTTTGAGCCGCCAGAGCTGCGTGGTGGAGCCACCCGCAGCGACACTGCGTTCATGAACTTGCCACCATCCCCGGCGGCCAGCGCCGCAGCCCCATCCGAGATACCGCGCAGCAGATCATCCAGCCAGGCCTCATCCGCCTTGGGGAAGTCGCGCAACACATAGCCTGCCACCGCATCTTTGTGGCCAGGGTGTCCCACCCCCAGCCGGACCCGGGCATAGTCCGCTCCGATATGAGAATGCAACGAACGCAGCCCGTTGTGGCCGGCATGGCCACCGCCCTGTTTGACCCGGCATTTGCCCGGCGCCAGATCCAACTCATCGTGCAATACGGTGACATCTGCGCTGGTTAGCTTGTAAAACCGCATCACCTCGCCAACGGACTGGCCAGAGAGGTTCATGAAGGTCTGGGGCTTGAGCAGCAAGACCTTGATGCCCCCCAGTGTGCCCTCACAGATCTGGCCCTGAAATTTTGATTTCCAGGGCGAAAACCCATGGTCAGAAGCAATTTCATCCAGCGCCATAAAGCCGATATTGTGCCGGTTGCGGGCATATTTGGCACCGGGATTTCCGAGCCCAACAAAGAGTTTCATAGCCTGTTTCATCCCAGGTTTCGGGTGCTTGCGATCCCTGACTGTACGCGTGCCAGTCAGATTGGCAACCGGTCATGGGGCTTGAGGCTATATGGCGCGGTTCGAAGCAAATATCCAGAGCCGCGGTCCGAAGGAGGTCGAAATCCCAACGAGGGAGCAGGTTTGATCTGTACACTGGCAATCGGTGTCTTGGCCCCCTGGGCTGCTCAGAGCCCGTGGGCGCCGCGCTGTGGTAGGGAATAGTCCGCATCCTTGCCCAGCAGATGACGGGGAATAGGATCGGATATGATCTCGCCGCGAAATCTGGGGGCATCAAAGTTGAACCCACGCAAGATCCGGAACAAAAGTCTTCTGCGCAGCTTGGCCTCTTCCTGCTCCAACCGATCTAACATCACACATCACCCCTTACTCTAGACAGATGGGAGCCTGGCTGGAAAAGGCAAACGAGAGGTTTTCACAAAGCAGGATTCTCTTTAGAGCTTGTCCCTTTTTTTGGACAGTTTTTGCGGATTTATGGCTTGTTTGACTTTCGACGGGGGCTTGGCGTTCAGCTGCTGCGAGGGCGACAAAACGCCAAGCTGCTGAAAAAACCGCAGCCGAAACACACCCCTTTGAAACAGACGCAGCGGAAACAGACGCAGCGGAAACGGACACAGCGGAAACGGACACAGGGGCAGGCGCAAAGGTAGGCGCAAAAAAAACGGGGCCCCGCAGGACCCCGTTTCATCACATCCCAAAGGGGAGGTGATTTTACTCTTCAGCTGCAGCGGCTTCTTCGCCGGCTTCTTCGTCTTCGTCAGCGGCAGAGATGCCACCAGGTGCTGCGATGTTTGCAATAACGAAGTCACGGTCGATTGTTGGACGCGCGCCTTTGGGCAGCTCGATCGAGGAGATGGTGATCACGTCGCCGATTTGGCTGTTCGCCAGATCAACGGTGAGCTTCTCAGGGATGTCACCTGCGGTAACAACCAGCTCGACTTCGGGGCGAACAACAGCAAGCATGCCGCCCTTTTTGACGCCGGGGCAGGTGTCTTCGTTGATGAATTCAACCGGGATGAACAGGTTGATTTCCGAAGTCCGGCGCAGGCGCATCAGGTCGAGGTGCGTGGGCAGGTCTTTGACAACGTCACGCTGAACGTCGCGGCAGATCACGCGCACGTCTTCCTGGCCTTCAACTTTCAGGTTCCACAGGGTGGACTTGAACTTGCCGGCTTTCAGCTTTTTCAACAGAACGTTGAACGGGATCTGGATCGAAAGGGGATCCGCGTCACCACCGTAAACAACACCAGGAACCATGCCAGCACGACGTGCTGCGCGAGCGGCGCCCTTGCCCGTCCCCGCACGTTCCTCGGCGACGAGATCAGGAATCTCTTTTGCCATTTGTATTCTCCAATATATCTAGGTGGAGTGCCTCCAAGGCTGTCACTCCACGTGAAGGCCTGCGCTTACAGGGGATTTGGGATTCTCGCAAGGGGGCATTCGCTTGAACTGCCAGTTGCGGGCGCTGCCCCCGGACTGCGACCTTTCGCCGGGATATTTTCGTCCAAATGAAAGGGACTGCAAAAGGTGATCTGTCGCGAGGCGTTGCACAGATATGGGTAGCGGCAACGCCGCCGGTGCTAAGGGAAGTATTAAAGGCCATAGGTTAGTCTGGAAACCCTGTTCATTCTCCGGAGCCTGCTGAGGTGCTGCATCTGTTTTCCCTCTTTTTGCCAACGGTGATTCCTTCCTGGCGGTTTTTCAAGACCGTGGCGCCTTCGCCGCGGATTGAATACCGCCTGATAGAGGCTGGCCGGGTCGGGGACTGGCAGGAGGACCGTCCGCGGCCTGGGCATCTTGGGCTTGGTCAAATCCTGCGGCGCATGCTGTGGAACCCGGAATGGAATGAGCAGCTCTATCTGGTCAGCTGCTCTGAGCGTCTGATTGATGAGCCCAGTCAGCATAGCGTCGACGAAATCAACCTTCGGGTTGCGCGGCTATTACCTGCCGGACAACAAGAGCTGCAGTTTCGCCTTGTGTTTGTGTCGCGTGAGCAGGGCCAGATCGTCAAGCTGGTGGAATATGAAAGCAGTCCTGTTTCTCTGATCACCCTACAGGAGGCGGTGGGATGAGTGGCCTGAGTTTCTTGCAGCAGGGGCTTTCAGCGGGGCAGGCGATGGACTGGATGCAGCTTTTGCTGGCCTTCGCCATTGCTCAGCAAAGCCTGGAGCACCTGGCACTGGGTGCGTTGGGGCTGCGGGACCGGATGATCTTTGTGCCGCGCCTGGTGCTTTGTGTTGTCATGGGGCTGGGCATTGGCGGCGCCTGGCCTGTTTGGGGGCTTTGGGGGATCAGCCTGGCCATGCTCTGGCGCTATCAGGGGCCCTATAATGGCGGCAGCGACAAGATGACCATGCTGATACTCAGCTGTCTGAGCCTGGCCCATCTGGCGCCAACAGCGTTCTGGCAGGAGATGGCACTGTCTTATCTGGCGGTGCAATTGGTGCTGTCATATTTTGTCTCGGGCCTGGTCAAGGTGGTGAACCCGGAATGGCGCTGCGGGGAGGCCCTGCGCGATGTCTTTCGCTTTTCCGCCTATCCGGTGAGCGAGGGACTGCGGAGGTTGGCGGATCATCCGCGTTTTCTGTTTGTGATGGGCTGGGCGGTGATCCTGTTCGAGCTGGTCTTTCCGCTGGCTCTGCTGGATCCGGTGGCGCTGAAGCTGGCGCTACTGTGTGCTGCCGGGTTTCACTTTTCCAACGCCTGCTTTTTTGGGCTGAACCGGTTTTTCTGGATCTGGCTCTGTGCCTATCCGGCCCTGATCTGGTTTCAGGACCGGATTTTCTAATGGGTTCAGTCCTGCCAGTCGCCTTCAAAATCCTTGGGGATCAGCAGATTGTGCCGCCCGAGGTTGGCAATGTCGCGCTCGCCACAGAGCGCCATGGTGGTGTCCAACTCTTTGTGGATCACCTCCAGCGCCTTGGTGACGCCCTTTTGTCCCATGGCGCCCAGCCCGTAGACAAAGGCGCGGCCAATCATGGTGCCAGAGGCACCCATGGCCAGCGATTTCAGCACGTCCTGGCCTGAGCGAATGCCGCTGTCCAGGATGACCTCGACCTCACCGCCAACCGCATCCATGATCTGCGGCAACATTCGGATCGAGCTCAGCGCGCCGTCCAGCTGGCGGCCGCCGTGGTTGGAGACAACGATTGCATCTGCCCCGACTTTGACTGCCATCTTGGCGTCTTCGGCATCCAGAATACCCTTGAGGATCACCTTGCCGCCCCACATTTCCTTCAGCTTGGCAATCTTGTCCCAGTCCAGCGACAGGTCGAACTGTTCCGCAGTCCAGGCCCCCAGCGAAGAGGCATCGGAGATACCGTCGACATGGCCGACAATATTGCCAAACTCACGTCGTTTAGCGCCAAGCATTTCGATGCCCCAGGCCCATTTGGTCATCAGATTGGCGATGGTTTTTGGTGTCAGCTTTGGCGGGGCGGACAGACCGTTTTTCAGGTCCTTGTGCCGCTGACCGAGGATCTGCAAATCCAGGGTGATCACGAGGGCCGAGCATTTGGCATCCTTGGCCCGCTGGATCAGCCGCCGCACGTAGTCTGCGTCGTTCATTGTATAGAGCTGGAACCAGAAGGGTTTGGTTGTTGCTTCGGCGACATCCTCGATCGAATTGATGGACATGGTCGACAGTGTAAAGGGGACGCCAAAGTCTTCGGCGGCTTTGGCGGCTTTGATTTCACCATCGGCATGTTGCATGCCAGTCAGCCCAACCGGCGCCAGGGCCACGGGCATGGCGACATCTTCACCGATCATCTGCGCGGCAGTGCTGCGCCCTGACATATCTACCGCAACCCGTTGGCGCAGGCGGATCTGTTCAAAGTCAGATGTGTTTTCGCGAAAGGTCTGTTCGGTCCAGCTGCCGCTTTCCGCATAGTCAAAAAACATCCGCGGCACCCGCCGTTCGTAGATGCGTTTCAGATCCTGAATATTGGTGATTACCGGCACGGATAAACCCTCGCTTTGGTGTGGTAAGGTTTCCTTACCAATTTTGAGCACTCACTGCAACACTCAGAGTGCCCTTCCCAAAACGCAAAAGGCCGCACCCAAAGGCGCGACCCAGTCTTGTTCCGGAACTGTGAAAATAGTTAGCCCCGATGGGCGCCATCCGCGAGGGATTTTACAAAACCCAGCACCTGAGACACCGGCTTGCCGCTTGCCATCTGGCTGACGATGGCGCTGCCAACCACGGCCCCGTCAGAGATCGAGGCAATGTTCTGTGCTTTTTCTGGCGTGTTGATGCCAAACCCGACGATGACCGGCAGATCAGTCGAAGCTTTGATACGGGCCACTTCGGGGCCGACATCGCCCGCCTGGGCTTCGGCTGAACCGGTAATGCCGGTGACGGAGACATAGTAGACAAACCCAGAGGTGTTCTGCAGCACGGTGGGCAGGCGTTTGTCATCGGTTGTTGGGGTTGCCAGACGGATAAAGTTCAAACCCGCTTTTTGTGCCGGAATGCACAGTTCATCGTCTTCTTCAGGGGGCAGATCCACCACGATCAACCCGTCAATGCCGGCGGCTTTGGCATCCAGCAGGAACTTGTCGACACCGCGACTGTAGATCGGGTTGTAATACCCCATCAAAACGATGGGGGTGGTGTTGTCATCCCTGCGGAACTCAGCGGCCAGCTGCAGCGTTTTTTCCAGGGTCATTCCGCCATCAAGCGCGCGCTGGCCTGCCAGCTGAATAGTTGGGCCGTCGGCCATGGGATCGGTGAAGGGCAGGCCAAGTTCGATAATGTCGACACCCGCCGCTGGCAGGCCCTTTACCAGCTCTAGCGAGCGCTCATAGTCTGGGTCACCAGCCATGACATAGGAGACAAAGGCCTTTTTGCCGGCAGCTTTGAGTTCGGCGAATTTGGCATCAATACGGGTCATGGTCAGGCCTCTTGCAACTTACCGCTCCGGTGTGCCGAAAGTTGCAAAGGAAATCAATCCCGAGGCTGAGCCCATTTGCGTTTTGATCCGCTAGTTCAGCGGAATATGCCAACGCAGGGTCAAACTATTCACACCAGGATTGATGGTGGCTGTCGAGGCATTGGATTTATGGCTGAGCGCCAGAGACAGGGCCTTGCCGTTCTTGAACTGTTTGCCCACCGCCAGTTGGCTGCGGATTTCAAAGGTAGAGCCGAGATCGTTCAAGGCAGTGCCTTCAATAAAGGCACCAGGCAAAACGCTGGCCTCGATAAACCAATCCTGTTTCAGGTCCCATTTGCCACTTAGGCCGCCCCCTACAAAGGCATCCCCTGTGTCAACCACTTCAACCGCGCCCGCCAGTCGTGCGGAAAAGACATTGCCTTCATAAAAGGGGCGATGGTTGTACTCCAGTGACAGGATCGCGCCATCTTCTGCGCCATTCAGTGAATAGTCGGAGTAGCCTGCGCCAAGAACGATCTCCTGGCCAAAGGCGGAGCTCGCGAGCCCTGCGGTGAGAACCGCAGAGAGAAGAATTCTGTTTTTCATGTCTTTCCTCAAAACGTCATGGAACTTGGGAGGAGGTAGGATAAGAATCGGCGATTTAAACCTGCGCACACGTTTATGATATCATAAGTGAAGAATTCACATTTAACAGTGTGCTGCTGCGGGTCAAGAGATCTGCGCGTGAAGTCAGGCAAGGCTCGGCGGGCGATGCTACCTTGCGCCGGGACGCAATGCTGCCTAGAAGCCATTGCCAAATGGCATCAGGAGGCCGAGATGGGCTTTAAAATGGGAATTGTGGGCCTGCCGAACGTCGGCAAGTCGACCTTGTTCAACGCATTGACCAAAACCGCATCGGCGCAGGCCGCGAATTTTCCGTTCTGCACCATCGAGCCCAATGTGGGTGAAGTTGGCGTGCCGGACAGCCGCCTGGACAAACTGGCGGCGATTGCCGGTTCAAAGCAGATCATCCCAACCCGGATGACCTTTGTCGATATTGCCGGTCTGGTAAAAGGCGCTTCCAAAGGCGAGGGCCTGGGCAACCAGTTCTTGGCAAATATCCGCGAAACCGATGCAATTGCACATGTTTTGCGCTGCTTTGAGGACGGCGACGTGACCCATGTCGACGGGCGCGTTGATCCGGTTGCGGATGCGGAAACCATCGAGACCGAGCTAATGCTGGCGGATCTCGAGAGCATCGAAAAGCGCCGTGCCAATTTGGTACGCAAGCTAAAAGGCAATGACAAAGAGGCCCAGCAACAAGAGCGTCTTCTGGCCGAAGCCCAGAAAATGCTGGAAGAGGGAAAGCCTGCCCGCCTGGTAGAAGTGGACGAAGAAGACGCCAAAGCCTGGAAGATGCTGCAGCTCTTGTCCACCAAGCCGGTTCTCTATGTCTGCAACGTCGGTGAGTCGGAATCAGCCGAAGGGAACGCGCATTCTGCCAAAGTTGCGGAAATGGCGGCGGCCCAGGGCAATTCACATGTGATAATTTCGGCGCAGATCGAAGAAGAGATCAGCCAGCTTGATGCAGACGAAGCTCAGATGTTTCTTGAGGAAATGGGTCTTGAAGAAGCCGGACTCGACCGGCTTATTCGTGCGGGCTACGAGCTGCTGCACCTGGAAACCTATTTCACCGTCGGCCCCAAAGAGGCACGGGCCTGGACCATTCGTCAGGGCACCTCTGGGCCGCAGGCTGCCGGTGTCATCCACGGCGACTTTGAAAAGGGCTTTATCCGGGCCGAAACCATTGCCTATGAGGACTTTATTGCCTGCAATGGCGAACAGGGCGCCAAAGAGGCCGGCAAGATGCGCGCCGAGGGTAAATCCTACATCGTTCAAGACGGCGATGTGATGCACTTCTTGTTCAATACCTAAACGCTTTTGCAGTGTGATCCTGGCCTATCAACGGCCATTTTGCCGATATGCTCCCCCATGCAGTGTAACTGTATGGGGGTTTTCTTTTGATTGGACAGGTGCCGCTTTGGCAACCCTGGTCTTGAATTGGGGGCGGGGCTTGAAGCGCAGCGGGCGCAAATGCTAGGCCGGCCGGGGGCGCCAAGTGGAGACAGCCATGATTAAACTGATAATTGACACGGATCCCGGCATTGATGATGCCATGGCGATCTTTTACGCGGCGGCGGCGCCGGAAATCTCGCTTCTGGGGCTCACCACGGTTTTTGGCAATGTCACCACCCAGATTGCCACGCGAAATGCCCTGCGCCTGCTCGAAGCCGCAGATTTGCAGGTGCCGGTGGCCCATGGGGCCGAGGCACCTTTGTCTTTGCCGCCGTTCTCGCCGTCAGCACAGGTTCACGGCGACGAAGGTTTTGGCGATATCCCAGCCCAGCAGCCCATAGGCGCGCCGGTAGCAGAGGAGGCCGCGGACTTTCTGACCCGCATGGCTCGCGAGCACCGGGGCGAGCTGGTGCTGTGCCCTATCGGTCCTTTGACCAATATCGCCCTGGCCATTCAGCGCGACCCTGAGTTTGTCAAAAACCTCAAGCGGATTGTCATTATGGGCGGTTCGCTGGAGGAAGGTGGCAATATCACCGCTCATGCCGAGGCGAATATCTACCACGACCCCCATGCGGCGGATGTGGTCTTTGCTTCGGGCGCGGATCTGGTGATGGTTGGGCTGGATGTGACCCATCAAATTCTGTGTACCGAGGCCGATTTCAGCTCGATTGCGGCCCGCTCGCCGACATTGGGGGGAATGTTGCAGAAGATGTCAGAGTTCTATCTGCACTTTTATGAAACCGTGGGGAAATTTGACGGCTGCTCCCTGCATGATCCGGCAGCGGTGATTGCCTGCAGCCACCCGACCTTGTTTGAGATCAAGAAACTGCCGGTCCGGGTGTCCTGTACCGGAGAGACCTCTGGCGCGACAGTCGAAGCGGACAAAGGCAGCCGGGCCGCGACTTCGGTTTGTCTCAATGTCGACGCGCAAGCGGTAAAATCACTGTTCCTTGAGCGCCTGGCATTGCTGCCCTGAGGAGGCGCCGTGCCGCCGCCTTGGCGCGCTATTGGTGATTTGCCTCAAGGGAAATCGGTGTCTTCTTAAGTGGAAATATTAAGAGCCGGGCTCCCCACCAGTTTGCTGGGACTTGTCCGCGAGCCGTTCCGTGGCGCCGTTGGCAGACGGCTGATTGCCGTCTACGCGGCCGACGTGACGGCCCGCTATGGGCGCAAGGATTTTAAAACCCGGGTGCGGCGGTCGCGTTTTCCTCTGGGGGAGCAGGGCTAGCTGCTGCTGGCTCTGCCCACGGCAGGTCGTGAATAGGACAGGCGGGACATTTTTCGTGGCAACACGGTCGGCAGGCCTGTTCGTTTTTGTATCATCTCCAAAGGTTTTGACTGCGCTGTAGAGGCTCCGCTGTTGCTGGTCTTCTGTGGATTGCCCAGGCGGCCCTAGATTAAGGGTTCCTAAGCGAGGTTATGCCGTGACCGGGCGCCATGGCTCAGCGGCATTGGACACGGAAGCCCCAGTAAGGCTCAGGAGGGGGCGGCGTTCCCTGCGTAGCCGGGGGGCGGACAAACAGTCAGCCGGATGTAGCTGGCTGACCCGTGGCGCAGCCTCTCTTATTGCGGCAGGACGACACCTTAACGAAGCGAGGCGCAATTATGGATTTGGAAAGAGAATCCAGAAGGAGCTGCGATGCGAATCGTGGCTGATTCTTGCCTCAATTGGGTGATTTTTGGCAGCAGTCCACCGAATTCTTACCGAAGTCTTGTGGTCCAAGAGGTATTTTAGGGCGCATGAACGAGACAAAAATGCACGTTTTTACAGGTGTTTGGCTAAAATCTTAAGAAGAGTCTTAACGTCAGGTGGTCTTTTGCTCTGTTTTAGCACCATTCTGCAGCATCAATAACCGGGGGGTTAGGGAATTGTTAACGCTGCCACATTCTGTCCACGATTTCGTCCACCACGCACAAGATTGGGCCCCATTCCAGCCGCACGACTGAACAAACATGTCGATGTGGGAATTTGGAGTGGAAAATGAAACAAATAATCGCTGTGGCTGCGGCCTGCTTGCTTGCAAGTATGACCAGCGGCGCGAGGGCGGATGATCCGCAATTTGGAGCAAGATCGCTACCTGGGTGGGAAGCGGTTGGACGTCTGAATATTTCGGGACGCAATATGTGTACCGGATCCTTGATTGCGCCAAATTTAGTACTGACCGCGGCCCATTGCCTGTATGATCCGGTAACTGGACGCGCGATTGATCCGACGACGATCAAATTTGAAGCGGGCCTTGTGGGGCGACGTGCCAAGGCTGCACGCAACATTGCCAAAGCAGTGGTGCATCCTGGATATCGCCACAGTGAAAGAGGCGACACACTGATGGGCAGCGACATTGCGGTGCTCCGTCTGTCTCGACCGATCAGTTCGAGTCAGATCCAGCCGTTGAGCATGTCCCTGAATGCCAATCGCGGAGACGCAGTAGGCGTGTTGT
Organism: Pseudophaeobacter sp. TrK17; assembly: GCF_042192375.1. NCBI lineage: Bacteria > Pseudomonadati > Pseudomonadota > Alphaproteobacteria > Rhodobacterales > Roseobacteraceae > Pseudophaeobacter > Pseudophaeobacter sp. TrK17. The sequence continues at coordinate 3,097,089 of NZ_CP071700.1, read as the reverse complement.
CTTATAACTTCAATCATGCAACGCGCCCCAGTTTGGAACGCAGTTGCGAGGTTCTGGCAAGACAGCGCACAACCTTGGTAATGTCATGTCTGGTTGATTTTGGAGCCTCAGGCGCACCGGTTCTACAGGTGAACCCTGGTCGATCGCCCACACTGGTTTCGGTGGTTTCTGCCAAGGCCGCGATGGGGAACAGGCCAGTGTCGATTGGAACCGCGCTGGATTCAACCCTGTGGCGCTTGATGCAGCAGGCCGGCTGACGACAGATACGTCCCTCCTTAGCGACGTTCCCACGCGACCTGCTGCCAGAATGGCGGTGGGAAGCCGGGGCACCAAGGCGCAGAGGACCATTGGGGCGCAGTCCTGAACGGCTGGACCGTAGAGGACAGGCTGTCAGGGACAGCCGGGAAGAACAGGACAGCGGGCAAAATGTTGTTGCATCCGCTGCTGGGGCCGGGCCGTGATATGCGTGTCTATGGTTCACGAAAGGCCTCTTGAGATTTGTACAGAGGCTTCAACAGGTATTTCAGCACGGTCTTTGATCCGGTTTGCAATTCTGCGGTGGCCCGCATGCCTGGACGGATTTCGATGCCCTGCTGGCGTTCGGTCAGATCAGAACGATCAACCCGGACGGTGACTCGATAAAAGGGTTCGGCGCGGGGATTACGTTCGTCCTCAAAGGTATCCGCCGAGACAAAATCGACCTCGCCATTCAGCGCGCCATAGATGGTATAGTCATAGGCCGACAGCTTGATGGTGGCCTTTTGACCGGTTTGAACGCTGGCAATATCCTTGGGTTTGACGCGGGCTTCGACAAACAGCTCTTCGCCCATTGGAATGATTTCAAAAATCTCTTCACCGGGGCGCACAACGCCGCCAATTGTGGTGACGCCCAGGCTGTTGACGATGCCGGACATCGGCGAGGTGATAACCGTACGGTTCAGTTGGTCTAGCGCCAGTCGCTGATCCTGCCGCAGCGAGGCCAGCTCACGCAGGGCCTCTGAGTATTCTTCAGCCAGTTTCAATTCGTTCTGGGTGCCAATCTCGTTGAACTTGGCCTGGGCATCGGTGGCCGCTTTCTGCGAGCGGTTCACCTCGATCAAGGCGACGATGTTTTTCTCATAGAGATTTTGCATATTCGCCAGCTCGTCATTCAGCTGGTCGAGGATCTTGCGCGCGCTGGTGCGGCGGCTGTCAAAATCCCCCTGCCGGGCGTTCAGCAAGGCCCGCTCAGAAGCCAGGATCTCAGCCGAGCGGTTGGCCAGGGCATCAGGGACGGTAAACTCATAGGCCCCGTCCATTTCTGCTTCCAGGCGGAACTGTTTGATTTCCAGGGTGTCGATCTGGTCCTGCAATTCATCGGCGATGGTGCGGAATTTGGTGTCCTGCAGCTTGGCCAGGATCTGCCCGGCGCGCACCTCGTCCCCCTGACGCACGTGGAGCTCGGCCAGAATGCCGCCTTCTAGGTTCTGTACGATCTGCGCCCGCGAGGAGGAGACCACTTCGCCTTCACCGCGCACGATTTCATCCACCGAAGCAAAGGCCGCCCAGCCGATGAACAGCAACAGGGCTGCCCCAACCAGATAGACAATGCGGCTGGCGCCACGGGCGCTTTCGGCAAGATCGTAATGCGCGGATGAGGTCATTTAGCCTCTCCAGCGGCGAGATGGGCCAGAACCTTGTCGCGGGGACCATCCACCACCATGCGCCCGTCCTGCAGGATCAGGGTGCGGTTGGTCAGTGACAGGATGGGCATCCGGTGGGTGGCAATAACGGCTGTGCGGCCCTGGAGCCAGGTTTCCAGGCGGCTGACCAGGGTCCGCTCCAGCGTTTGATCCAGCGCCGCGGTTGGCTCATCCAACAACACGACTGACGGGTTCTGCAGCCACAGACGTGCCCAGCCGATGGACTGGCGCTGTCCAATCGACAGGCCGCCACCGCCATCGCCAATATCCAGATCCAGCCCCTTGTGGTGACCGCGCACATAGGCGCCCAGGCCTGAGAAGTCCAAAGCAGCCATCAGGCGGGTATCGTCGCGCTCCAGCTGATTGAGGTTGAGGTTGTCGCGCAGCGAGCCCGCAAACAGCCGCACGTCCTGGCTCAGGTAGCCGATATTGCGACGCAGATCGCGTGGGTCGATCTGGCCCATATCGGTGCCATCAATCATAATGCGGCCTGAATCTGGGGAATAAAGCCCTGACAACAGCTTGATCAAAGTGGATTTGCCCGAGCCATTGACACCCAGTACCGCAACCCTTTGGCCGGGGGTGATGGCAACACCGGGAACATCCAGGGTCGGGGCGGCGTCTTCGTCGTAGCGGAACACAACTTCGCGCAGCTCAAAGCGGCCCTGAAGCTGCTCACGGCGCAGGTAGCTGCGTTCGGCCTCCATCTCCTGCGGGGCGCTGGCGATGGCCTCCAGCCCCTCCAGAGCGCCCTTGACGTTGCTCCAGCGCGCCATGGTGGCGGCAAACTGGGTCAGCGGTGCCAGAGTGCGGCTGGTCAGGATGCCGGTGGCAATGATTGTGCCGACGGTGAATTCACCGGCAAAAACCAGAAGCGTGCCCAGAACCACAGCGGTGATATAGGTGGCCTGCTGGATGCCCTGGGACCAAAAGGTGAGAGCGCTTGCCAGACGGCGTTGCTCAGTTGAGGAGTGCGACGACAGCACGTTCAGCTCATCCCAGTTCCGCATCACGCGGTCTTCGCCACGCTGGGTTTTTACGGTGTCAAGTTCGGTAATGACCTCATGCAGCAACCGGCCTGCCTTGGCATTGGCGCCTTGGGTCTGGCGGGTCAGCGCGATCATCTTGCGCTGCATGAAATAGGCCGGCAGCAGCATCAGCACGCCACCGACCATGATCACCCAGACGATGGGGCCGGCGATCGAGGCCACCAGCAGCAGGAAGACGGCGATAAAGGGAATATCGGCCAGGGTGGAGATGGTCGAGGAAGTGAAGAATTCACGCACGGCGCCAAAATCGCGCATCGCGGCAAACAACCCCGACGGCGGCAGCGGTTTCTTGTCCGACCGCATGCCGATCAGGCGGCGCATCAGATTGTGCTGCACCGACAACTCGATCTGGCGTCCGGCGGCATCTGTCAGCCGGGCACGGGCAACTTTCAGCAGCGCTTCCAGCATAATCGCAAGAAATGCGCCAAGGGCCAGCACCCAAAGCGTCGCATGGGATTGATGGGGAACCACCCGGTCATAGACCTGTAGCGAGAACAGCGCGACAGAGACGGCCAGAATATTGGCCACCAATGAGCCCAGCATGATTTCGCCCACCTGACGGCGGTACTTGGGGAACTCGCCCCAGAACCAGTGGTCGCTTTCCAGCTGTGGCGTGTGGCGCGCGGCCATTTGTTTCAGCGAGGGGCGCGCAACCAGGAGGGTGCCGGTGAAAAATGGAGTGAACTCGCCCAACGGCACCTCGGTGCGATTGTCGGGGCAGGTGGTGTCAAAAATGGTGAGCCGCCCCTGGTCCTGACCCAGAACCAGCACACATTGGCCGCCCTTCATCATCGCCAGGGCGGGCCAGTCGCCGGGGGTCAGCTCTGGTCGGCGTTGCAGTTTCACCTGCAACCCGGTGGAGCCCAGAGCCTGGGCCAGGCTTTCGGCCGAAGAGTCGCCCGGGTTGTTGCTCCACATGAAGCTGGCGATATCGCCGGCATGGGCCTCTGTGCCCTTCAACGAGGCAAGTGTCGCAATCAGGGTCGCCCGGTGCTGAATGCGGGCGGAGGCGCCTTCGATCAGGGTGCCAACTTCGCGGCGGTTGCCTGTTGCCACTTCTGTTTGTTGAGGGGGGGTGGAGCGGGCAGCAGCCGTGGGGGGCTGATGGGCCAACCCTGTTGCAGGCTGGTTTGCCGTGGCGTGCCGGTGTTTTGCGGTCGCAGCGCCGGGGGCGTCAATAATCTGACCCGCAACAGGAGCCGCAGCCGAGGACGGCGCCGGGCTGGGGGGGACAGCCCGCAGCCGGGGGCTGCCTGGTTTGCGCGACGGGGAGTTGGCTTGCGGGGTCGATCCGGGCCGGGGTGGAAAGGTTGTATCGGTCAAATCTTATCCCCATCCGCCAGTAGGCCCATGTCACTTGCCAGCATCAGCTGGATCAACACAACTTCGTATTTTGCTTCGATATGGTCCTGCTCGCGCTGAACCAGTTCTTCGTAGATTGAGACCACATCCATCACAGGCCGCTGGCCCGCCTCGAACTGTGCTTTGAAAAGCCTGTATGTTTCGCGGCTGGCCCGCGCCAAAGAGGCGGTCTCGGCGGTCTGACGTTGGTAGGAGGCCAGTCGCTGCACCTGACGGGAATAGCTGCGCCGCGCGTCTTCTTCGGATTCGCCAATCTGACGGCGGGCGGCTTCTTTGGAGACTTCGATGGCTTTCAGAGCCGCGCCAGTGCCAAGCCCCAGGGGTTCGGCCAAATCCAGGGTCAGCCCCGCGCCGGAGCCATCAGAGGTGACATTGCCGGCCGCAGCAATCTGCGGCAAGAGCCCGGCGCGGCCAATCACCGCTTCCGCCACGCCACGATTGGCGACGGCCTGGGATTTCAGCACTGAAAGATACTGCGTTGTGTCCGGGGGGGTGCCCAGGTCGAGCTTGCCGGGTTTTTCCGAAAAGCTTTCCCCGGTCATCGCCGTGAGCTCGGCGCGGGCGGTGGTGGCCGCATCCTGCGCCGTGGTGCGGGCATTGCGCATGCCGTTGATCTTGCTGTCGACCACATTCAAATCAGAGCGGTCGGACAACCCGCCATCAACCCGGCCCGCGACGATGCGGCGGAATTCCTGCATCTGGGTCAGGGCGCGGCTGTTGTAGGCGGCTTTCTCATCACCGCGCAGCCCGGCCAGATAAAGCCCCACGGCATCTTCGACCCGCTCGTTCATATCAACCGAAAGATTGACCGCAGCGACTTCGACATCGGCGGCTGCAAAGGCGCGTTCGGCTTTGCGGCGCCCATTGTCAAAAAGAACCTGTTGAATAAGCATGCCAGCCACAAGATCGCCCAGGTCGGTCAGGCTGACCGAAGGGCCGATCGAGGACAGCCAGTTTTTCGATTCTGCCTCGGCGCGCAGTTTGGCGCTGATCAGCTCTGCCTCGGACGCGCGGGCAGAGGCCGCCACCGCGGCTTCGGCGACGGCGTTATATACAGTATCTTCGGCCAGCAGCGAGCGGCGCTCAAGCAGGGTCGAGATAACTTGTGACCTGGCCTCACCTTCGGGCTGCACAAAATTGCCGCCGCGCCGAGAGACCTCGGTCTCGTCACCGGGTTTGCCCGCAAAGAAGGGCATGCCATCGGCGCAGCCGGAAAGACTGCACATAAGTGCCAATGCGCCAATGGGTCGTGCCAGTTGCATACTGCCCCTCGCCCTTTTGTAGGGTTTTGGTTGGGACCGGCAGCAGTCAGGAACGGTGCCGGTCCAATTGATCAGATGATGACGGTGACGTCTTGATCAATGATCAGGGTCGCGCCGTCGGTGCCGACGGTGTAGACATTGTAGTTCTCGCCGTCGACATTGCGGGTGCCTTCCAGGGTCGCCCCTGTCACGGTCACGCTGTCGTCGCCCGGGGTTGACCCACTGTGGATGGTCAGGGTGTCCGAGTTTTCAGACAGCGCCTTGATATCCGCTTCGGTCAGAACCAGGGAAACATTGCTGGCCGCGCCGAGGTCCAACTCATCAATGTTGAACTGACCCAGAGAGGCGTGATCCAATGTGCTGGCCGTGGTGGCGTTGTCTTCGAGAACAAGCAGGGTGCTGGAGCCGTTGCCCAGCGAGTCAACATTGGTCACCACCAGGTCGGTACCGTCAGGGATGGCTGTGGAGAAATCAAACTCCGTGATGCCGCCCCCTTCAGAGACAGTCACGCCTGGGTTGGAAACAGACCCATCGCCTTCGAGTGCCTTAACGGTAATGGATTCACCCGCTCCGGCGATGCCTTCGACGCTGATTTCGCTGACGTCCTGGCTGCCAATCTCATAGGTAACAGAGTCCAGAACTGGGGCTTCAAAGACGGTATCGACTTCGAAGCTTTCTGTCAGGGTGCTGGTGTTTCCTGCGGGATCTTTTGCAACAATCGTAGCCGTGGTAGAATACTCACCAGCCGGCAGATCACTGCCCGAGAATTCAGCACTCCAGTTGCCCGCTGCATCGACGGTGGCGGTTTTTGCGACGCCCCGGATCGTCACGATCACCTCAGAGCCCGGCTCAACGGTGCCCTGGAGCGCAAAGCCGGCGTTCAGCTCATCCTGATTGACCACGTCATTGGCGGTCTGATTGGCCTCGACGCTGAAGGGATCCACCTCGGTGTCGATCGCAAGGGTGCGGGTAACGACATCGGTGTTGCCCACAGCATCGGTGGCGCGCACTTCGATGTCGACATCGGTTTTGCCGGTCGGAATGGAGCTTTGCGGAATTAGGACCGTCCAGTTGCCCGCAGAATCTACCGTGGCGTTTTGGGCGCCAGCGGTGCCAAAGAACACCTGAACAGTGGAGCCGGGCTCGGCTGTGCCGGTCAGCTGGACACCGCCCTGGGCTTCGGGGCCGGACAAAATATTGTCCGCACCGGCAAAGCCGCCGTTCAGTGTGGCGCTGGTTTCGGTATCAATATGGACCGTGTGGCTGCTGGTCGTGCTGTTTCCGGCGGCATCGCTGGAGGTGACTTCAACGGTGCTGGCATAATTGTTGCCGCCAGTGATCTGCGCGCTGCTGTAGCCAACAGACCAGGTGCCATTGCTGGCCACGGTCGTTGTTTGGGTAACGCCCTGGAACAGAACCGAGATCGAGGCCCCGGCCTCACCGGTTCCCGACAGGATGACACCATCGGAGGCTTCAGCCAAGTTGATGATGTTGTCGCCCTCAACGGTGTTGATACCAATGGGCGGCGCAATCGTGTCAACGACCAGTGTTTCAGTAAAGTTGGCGCTATTGCCAAAATCATCTGTCGTGGTGATGGAAACACCTGTGGTGTATTCACCAGTATTAATCTGGCCCGGGCTAAAGGTCACTGCCCAGCTGCCATCTGCAGCAACTGTTGTGGTCTGGGTGTGGCCGTTGATGACAACACTGACGCTGGCGCCTGCTTCACCTGTGCCGGTGATCACGGTGCCGGAGGAGTGTTCGCTGCCATTGACAATATCGCCAGTGGACTGCGTGCCACTGGTGACGTCCAGATCTGGTGGGGTGGTGTCGATGATGACCGTAGGGCCATCCAGATCATGGGTTGTGCCATCGGGATCGACGACCTTGACGGTGGTGTCATAGTTGCCATCGATTGGCAGGGCCACGACCGGGAAGGTTACTTCCCAGGTGCCATCCTCCTTGACGGTGCCTGTCTGTGTCTCGCCGCCAACGTTGACTTCGACCTCAGCTCCTGGCGTACCTGTGCCGGTGATGACAACCGGATCCGTGGTTGAGCCCGCAACAGGATAGGTCGCATCGGGGTTATCTACGGTAGGAATGATGAGATTGCCACCGCCGCCGCCACCTCCGCCACCGCCACCAGCGACGACTGCGGCACCGGCGACACCGGCTGCTGCGCCAGCTGCGCCGAGACCGCCAAAGAGTGGGGCTGCCAAGGGAGCAATAACCGGCTCGATGCGGTCAACATCCAAAAAGACCATGTCATCATAGGCAGACCACTTGCCGGAAAGATCCAATGGCTCGTAGCTGGCAAACAGCGCGCCCTCGGCTTTGTCTTCCAGGACAACTTCGACGAAATTCCCGTCCTCGCTGAGGAACAGGTTTTTGCCTCCGGCTGTGCCATTGCTGTAGTAGTTCTGCAGCACTAGTATTTGGCCATCAGCCAGCACGAGGTGGAGATCGGATCCCCGTCGTACATAGCTGTCGATGTCCGAGGCGCTGAGGTTCAGCGAAATATCCTTGGAGTGCGTGACATTGAGAAGTGAGGGGGAACCCTCTGAAAAAGTGCTTTGACGGGTGGTCCCCGAAAGATCACGGGTGATAAATCCAACAGTACTCATTTTTTTCCGCTCGCTTCTAGGGCCCGTGGACATTCAGGATTCCCAACCGGTCTGAATTCTGATTCAAGCTTCCAAAATGGAGGTTTGAATGAACGAAGAGCGGTTTGTGTTGACAGATGACGTCTGGCTTCGCCTCGCGCCGCACTTGCCTGGCAAGGAGGGCGATGCGGGTGTGACGGGCAAGGATAATCGTCTGTTTCTCGAAGCCGTGCTATGGCGTGTGCGGACAGGGTTGCCGTGGCGTGACCTGCCTGCTTATTTCGGCAACTGGAACAGCGTGTTCCGACGGTTTCGCAGATGGGCTGAGGGCGGCGTATTCGAGCGAATTTTCAAGGAAATCAGTGGGGATCCAGATTTCGAATACGCAATGATCGACGGCACGATTGTTCAGGCTCACCAGAAGGCGAGCGGCGCAAGGGGGGGACTCAAAATCAAGCCATCGGGCGGTCGCGTGGCGGATTGACCACCAAGATCGTTGCTTTGGTCGACGCCCTAGGAAACCTGGCTGACTTCGTACTCCTGCCTGGTCAGGCTCACGACATGAAGGGCGTCGAACCGCTCATCGATGGCGTGGCCTTTGATGCTCTCTTGGCCGACAAGGCATTTGATGCCGATTGGCTGCTCACAGAACTCGATGCGCGCGGTGCCACCGCCATCATCCCACCGAAAGCGAACCGCAAGTTCCTGCGCGATTACGATAAACACGCCTACAAATGGCGGCACTTGATCGAGAATTTCTTCGCAAAGATCAAGGAATTCAGAGCCATAGCGACCCGGTACGAGAAAACAGCGTCCAGCTATGCTGCCAACTGGCATCTCGCAGCTGTCATCATCGCTTCAAGATGAATGTCCACGGGCCCTAGACCACGCAGCGCCCGAAATCATGGGGTGCGAAGTGTCCGGTGCCTGTATGTTTCTGCCGAAGACCGTTCTATGCGGCCATATTGTGAGTATATTGCGTCGAATTGTAACTCCCAAGTACTCCAGAGGATATCGGGTTTTGGGTTACTCTGGCGCCGTTAGAGCCGCGCGATGATCTGTTGTGGTGATAGGGTGAGTGTTTCGAGGATATTGCCCCCGTGTTTTCTGACCGTCGAGATGACGGATCTGATGTCAGCGAAGACCTGAGCACCCTCGAGAGTGCGGAAGGTTCCCGAAATTTTCATGCGCAACTTCATCATGCGCAGGTCCTGTTCGGCCTGATTGTTGGTGAAGGGCACTGTGAAGTCCGCAAGGAACCTCAGAACGTCATCGCGGTAGTCACGCAAGCGGACCAAGAGGTTGTGGCCTGGCCGTTTGGCTTCTCGGCCTCGCGCGCCAGGGAGTCTCACCAGCGGGGCTTGTCGCTCATGGAAGGCGAGGCCCTCGGTGAGGATTGCCATGTATTTGGTGATGATGCCCTGATAAACCGACGCCGAAAGTTCGGTCTCACCTCGGCCTTGAGCAGCACACTTGAGTTGATTGGCGCTGGTGAGCAGCGCGCTCATTGCACACGCCCACGGCTCCTTTTCGATCTCTTCGATAGCCTTGAGTTCGCGTAAATGATGCGCCCCGCACAGGGCGTGAGTATCCACCCCACTCATATGGGCGTAATAGGATTTCCAGTGGTCATGAACAATTGTCCCGCCGGTCAGAAAGGCTGGAACAGCACCGCGCTTGGCGCTTATGCGATAATGCGTGAAGGCGTGATCGCTGATTGAGTGCAGCCAGTGCAGCTTACCAGCGACACGAAGTCCGGTCTCATCCAGATGCCGAACGCCGCCTTCAGTGAGCCGGGCCAGAATGTGTTCGACGACGCCACCCAAGGTGCGCGCTGCGCCGTTCACCCAGTTGGTCACGCTGGCCGCGCACAGGCTGGTGGCACCGAACAAATCGCGCAGGAGTTGGCAGACCCGATCCTCGGGGATCAGCTGCTGAACATTGCAGTAGACCGCCGCCGCTCGAATGCGCTGACCGTATTGCACGTGTGCATTCACGCCATCGGGAAAGGCCGCGGTCGCCGTAGTGCGGCAATGGCCACAACAATAAATCGCTGCCTCATGCTCTGTGACCTCCAGGCGTGGTGGCGGCACGTCAAACACCTGACGTCTCTCAAACCCCTTGATCATCCCCGCCGTCAGGGCGCGCTGACACCCGCCGCACTGCGCAGTTTCATGTCGCTCCACAAAGTCGGGCGTTGCTGTCTGGCGTAATGTGTCGCCCCGGTGGCCAGCTTGGCCACCACTTTTCTTACCGGACTTACCACGCAGGCTACGCGGTGCCGGCTTCTTCAACCCATCACTCGAAGGCGGCTTGCTACTATTACTGCTGTTCTTGGCCAACTGCCTACGCAAATCCGCATTCTCTTGCGCCATACGCGCCAATGAGGCTTCCAACTCGGCGATCCTGCGTAGAGCCGTGGCGAGGAAGTGTTCAAGGGTAGAAACTTGGTCCATTTCACCACTGATTCAGAGAAATCGGCGCAGCGCCACGAAATTCAGACCACAACAGAAAATTCATGCGCCAAATAGCCAGCGGGACCCACATCAAAACTGACAAAAACCCGTTGGCCCCTGGGGTGCTTGGGAGTTACGTCGAATTTAAATCAAATGTCTAGCCGGCGCTGGCAAGAACTGTGGATGAATTGCGCTCTATAGTGTCTTGTTTGCCGCAGGTTTTCTGCCGTGACAGGGCGTTTTCGCCTTTTCTGGGCGACTTATTAACAAAGGGTTAATGAAATTGACGGCAGTCGGCTGGTCGGACGGAGCAGTGGCTCGGGGCACGATTTGGACGAAATCAAGGCGAAAGCCAGCACCCGGGGTTCAGTGCCCCGTTATCCTGTCCCAACCAAAACAGCGCCCGAAAGCCCGGCGAAACCCTGTGAGAGGGAGGGGTGACCCAGGCTGTCGGCGGGAGCACGCTGGGGATGCGCTCAGAAAATCTGGAGAGTTTGTGAAGGTTTTTTTACAAAAATCTTCTGGCAATTAATTAAAAATACACCAGTTCCTATTAGTATGAAACTCGCAAATAGTGTACCCTTGCGGAAGACTGAACGGCGTCCGAGACACTCGATTAGCCGGACCAAGCCCCCTGATCAGAGCGGGCATCCGGTGCTTAAGACGCCGATGAACAAGAGCAGAAATCAAAAGCAAAAACGACCGCGGACCGCCGTGGCCCAGGTACTGGGCTCTCTATGTCTGCGCGTTTTCACCACCGCCAGGAGGAAGGGCGAAGCGTAACCCAGGAGGCTAGATCCGATGAAAGACATTGCCGAGATATTTGTTGAGCAATATGGCCAGACGCGTGAACAGGAGATGTCGCTCTATGACTATCTCGATGCCTGTCGCACCGATCCGAGCCTCTATGCGAATGTGGCGGAGCGGATGCTCAAGGCCGTCGGCGAAGAGGAGCTGGTCGATACGTCCAAAGACGCGCGGCTTGGGCCGATCTTTCAGAACCGAACGATCAAGCAGTATAGCGCCTTCAAAGATTTTTATGGGATGGAAGACACCATCGAGCGCATCGTCGGCTACTTCCGTCACGCTGCCCAGGGGTTAGAAGAGCGTAAGCAGATCCTTTATCTGCTGGGACCGGTGGGGGGCGGTAAATCCTCGCTGGCGGAACAGCTGAAACGTCTGGTCGAAGATCAGCCCATCTATGTGCTGAAAGCCGGTGAGCAGTTGTCGCCAATTTTTGAAAGCCCGTTGGGGCTGTTTGATCCCGTGCGCATGGGCAAGCTGCTGGAAGAAGAATACGGCATTGCCCGCCATCGCCTGCCGGGGCTGATGTCGCCCTGGGCGGTGCAGCGGTTGGATGAGTTCGGCGGGGACATCTCCAAATTCACCGTGGCGCGGATCTATCCGTCGGGGTTGCGGCGCATGGCGGTGGCCAAGGTCGAACCCGGTGACGAGAACAATCAGGATATCTCGACCCTGGTGGGCAAGGTGGACATTCGCCAACTGGAACATTTCAGCCAGGACAATCCAGATGCCTATAGTTTTTCGGGCGGTCTGAACCGCGCCAATCAGGGCGTGTTAGAATTTGTCGAAATGTTCAAAGCCCCCATCAAAATGTTGCACCCCTTGCTGACCGCGACCCAGGAAGGCAACTACATGGGCACCGAAAGCTTTGGCGCCATTCCCTTTACCGGGCTGGTGCTGGCGCATTCCAACGAGAGCGAATGGCAGGCCTTTAAGAACAACAAGAACAACGAGGCCTTTATTGACCGGGTGTCAATTGTGAAAGTGCCCTATTGTCTGCGGGTCAGCGATGAGGCGCAGATCTATGACAAGTTGATCCAGCACAGTGAGCTGGCAGAGGCGCCCTGCGCGCCGGAAACGCTCAAGATCCTCAGCCGCTTTTCGGTCCTCACCCGGCTAAAGCCGCATGAGAACTCCAACCTATATTCCAAGATGCGGGTCTATGATGGCGAAAGCCTGAAAGACACCGACCCAAAGGCCAAGACGGTTCAGGAGTACCAGGACCGGGCCGGCGTTGATGAGGGCATGAGCGGCATCTCCACCCGTTTTGCCTTTAAGGTGCTGTCGTCGACCTTCAACTTTGACACCGATGAGATCGCGGCGGATCCGGTGCACCTGATGTATGTCCTGGAACAGATGATTAAACGGGAGCAGTTCCCAGCTGAGACCGAGGCCAAGTATCTCGACTTTATCAAGACGGATCTGGCCCAACGCTACGAGGAGTTCATCGGAAACGAGATCCAGAAGGCCTATCTGGAGAGCTATACTGAATACGGCCAGAACGTCTTTGATCGCTACATCTCCTATGCGGATGCCTGGATCGAAGAGCAGGACTACAAGGATCCCGACACGGGGCAGCTGTATGACCGTGACATTCTCGACAGTGAGCTGAGCAAGATCGAAAAGCCGGTGGGGATCGCCAACCCCAAGGATTTCCGCAACGAGGTGGTCAAGTTCGCTCTGCGTCATCGCGCCAATACCGGCGCAAACCCGGCGTGGAACTCGTATGAGAAACTGCGGGACGTGATTGAAAAGCACATGTTCAGCCAGGTCGAAGAGCTGCTGCCGGTGATCAGTTTTGGCAGCAAGAAAGACAGTAAGACCGAGAGCAAGCACCAGGAGTTTGTCGAACGCATGCGCAGCCATGGCTACACCGATCGTCAGGTCCGACGCCTGGTTGAATGGTACATGCGAGTCAACAAGGCCGGGTAATGGGGGCGCTGCAAGATGCATCAATTCATCGACAGACGCGCCAACCCCAAAGGCAAAAGCCACGGCAACCGGCAACGGTTCCTGCGCCGTGCCAGGGAAAACATAAAAGAGCGTGTTGACCGCTCGGTGCGGGAAAAATCCATCCAGGAGGGGGATGGTGTCTCGCCCGAGGGGGAAAAGGTGACAATCCCGGCAAAGGGATTGCAGGAGCCTCGGTTCTTTCACAGTGGCCAGGGTGGCAACCGCAGATATGTATTGCCGGGCAACAAGGAGTTTGTGGTTGGCGACACCATCTCGAAACCAGATGGCGGTTCAGGCCAGGGCGGGCGCAAGGCCTCGGAAGAGGGCGAAGGTGATGATGCGTTTTCCTTTACCCTGACCCGTGACGAATACCTGGAGATCCTGTTTGACGGGCTGGAGCTGCCGGACCTGGTAGAAAAATCCACAGTTGAGACAGAAACCATCGGCAGCCGCCGCGCCGGGCTGACCACGGCTGGCACGCCCAATAACCTCAACCTGGTGCGCACCATGCGCAATTCCCTGGGACGGCGGATTGCTTTGCGACGCCCTTCTGCTCAGGCGCAGGCGGACCTGGAAGCTGAGATTGAAATGCTGGCGGGTCTGCCCACTCTTTCAAAGGCGCAGGTCGCGCTGCTGGAGGAACTACAATCCCGGTTGGAGGCGTTGCAACGCAAACGTAAGGTTGTCGGCTATATCGACCCGATAGATCTGCGCTTTGATACCCATGTGCCAGAAAAGATCCGCAAATCTCGCGCGGTGGTGTTCTGTCTGATGGATGTTTCCGGCTCAATGCAGGAGCGCGAAAAGGATCTGGGCAAGCGGTTTTTCCTGCTGCTGCATCTGTTCCTGTCGCGCTGCTATGAACACACGGAACTGGTCTTTATCCGCCATACCCATCTGGCGGAGGAGGTGGATGAGGAAACCTTCTTCTATGCCCGCGAAACCGGCGGCACCATTGTGTCCACCGCGCTGGACAAAATGCGTGAGGTGATCGCGGACCGCTACCCGCCACAGGAGTGGAACATCTACGGCGCGCAGGTGTCAGATGGCGAAAACTTTGGCAATGACTCGGCGCGCTGCAAAAAACTGCTGCTCGAGGATCTGCTGCCGGTCTGCCAATACTACGCCTATATGGAAATTGTCGAAGAAAGCGCGGATGCGCTGCTGCATGACAGTGAGGCGGGGGATGACCTTTGGCAGAACTACCGCGCGGTCAAAGCCCAGGCGCCGCATTTTGAAATGCAGCGCGTGGCCCATGCAGCCCATATCTATCCGATCTTCAGGGAGTTCTTTCTGCCCCGGATAAAGGGAGGTCAAAATGCTTGACGCAAAACCGGGATCCAACCTGCTGTTTGACGGGCCAGAGTGGAGCTTTGAACTGCTGGAAAAGGCTCGCGACGCGATTGAAGAGATCGCGCTGAATGATTTGGGGCTGAATGTCTATCAGAACCAGATCGAAATCATCTCGGCGGAGCAGATGCTGGATGCCTATTCTTGCACCGGCTTGCCGCTGATGTATCAGCACTGGTCCTTTGGCAAACATTTTGCCCGCGACGAGGCGCTGTATCGCACCGGACGCCAAGGGCTGGCCTATGAGATTGTGATCAACTCCAACCCCTGCATCAGCTACAACATGGAAGAAAACACCATGGCGATGCAGACATTGGTGATGGCCCACGCCGCCTTTGGGCATAATCACTTTTTCAAGAACAACTATCTGTTCCTGCAGTGGACCGATGCCGATGGCATTCATGACTACCTTGCCTTTGCCAAGAACTACATCGCCGCCTGTGAAGAACGCTATGGGCTGGACGCGGTGGAAGAGGTGCTGGACGCGGCCCATGCGCTGCAAACCCAGGGGGTGTTTCGCTATGGGCGCCCCCCCAAACCCACTGCGCAGGAGCTGCAAGCGATGCAGCGGCTGCGCGATGGCCATGAGGCCAGCCGCAGCCTGCTGGATATCTGGACCGATGCCACTTTGGGGCCCAAAAAGGAGGAGGACGCGCGGGAGGCGCCCTTTAGTGCACGCCGCAAAAGCCTGAGCCTGCCGCAGGAGAATATTCTCTACTTTTTGGAAAAGCACAGTCCGATTTTGCAGCCCTGGCAGCGGGAACTGCTGCGCATTGTGCGGATGCTGGCGCAGTATTTTTATCCGCAAAAACAGACAAAGGTGATGAACGAAGGCTGCGCCACCTTTGTGCATTATTATATCATCAACGAGCTCTTCTCGCAGGGGCGCCTCACTGAGGGCGCCTATATGGAGATGATGCACAGCCATACCAATGTGGTGTTGCAGCCCGACTATAATGACCCGCGCTATGCGGGACTTAACCCCTATGCGCTGGGCTTTGCCATGATGATGGACATCAAACGCATCTGCCAGGACCCTACCGAAGAAGACCGCGAATGGTTTCCTGATATCGCAGGCCATGGGGCGTGGCGGGATGTCTTGCGCGATGCCTGGGCCAATTACCGGGACGAGAGCTTTATCCAGCAATTCCTGTCGCCGCACCTGATGCGCAAATTCAAACTCTTTGCGCTGGTCGATCAGGAAGACCAGAAAGACCTGGTGGTGAGCCAGATCCACAACCGGGCTGGCTACAAAGAAATCCGCCGTGCTTTGGCGCAGCAATATGATCTGGCCTATCTGGAGCCCGATATTCAGGTCACTGATGCAGATCTGAGCGGCGACAGGCGTTTGATCCTCACGCATACGGTGCGCGATGGCGTTCACCTGGATGAGGAAAACAAGCGCGAGGTGCTCAAGCACCTAGGCACACTCTGGGGCTATGATGTCTGTCTGAACGCGATGGAGACAGAGCTCTGGACCTGAGTGGACGGAGACCGGGCGCGCTTTGGGCCTGCTTTGATGAGCGTCCTATCGGCTGCGGGGTGGGAATGTTTTGTGCAACTCGTCAATGACATAGGGGTGTGAATGCCGCTGTGACGTGCTTTTTTCCTGGTCTGCCGTGGATTGCAGATGTGGGTGATCAGCGGCCAGTTCGGGGTGCGCATGGGGCAGGTTTTCTGGATCATCGGCAGGCCATTGGCGCCGCGCATAGAGCAGCCCCAGAATGGCCAGGGCATTCAGCACCAAGAGCGAAATCCCCATGCCAAAGCTGCTCATGCTCCAGCCGGCCAGGGGATAGGTGATCAGCCAGCAACCATGGGACAGGGTGAACTGCGCGGCAAAGACCGCTGGACGATCCTCAGCCCGGGCTGAGCGTTTTAACAACCGCCCCGAGGGGGTGAGCACGGTCGAATAGCCAAACCCGGACAGGAACCAGCAAAGCATCACCGTCAGCAAGGCCGCATTGGCCAAGATCGCATAGGCCGCCAGCCCGGTCTGGGCCAGGATCGCGATGAGCGCCCCTGCGATCATCAGGCTGCGATCCTGGTGCCCTGCCAGTAGCCTTGGCAGGGTAAAGGCCGCCAACATGGATCCGGCGCCAAACGCGGCCAGGGCCAAAGCCACCATATGTTCGGACAGGCCTAGCTCGGCCCGGATGATCACCACGGTGTTGATGATCACCATGGCGCTGACCGAGGCGGCAACGGCTGTCAAACCCAGCAACCCGCGCAGGCGCGGCGTCTTCAGGTAGATGCGGATCCCCAGCGTCGTGCGCTGATACAGCCCGGTGGTGGCGCTGGGCTGGGGCGAGGGCAGGACAGTTGAGACCACCAGCAGCGCCGAGGCGATAAACCCAGCGGCAGTGCCAAAAAACAGGGAATTGGCCGTCACCAGCGTCAGCAGCAGCGCGGCCAGCGTAGGCGACAACAGGCTTTCGATGTCATAGGCCAGGCGCGACAGGGACAGCGCATTGGTGTAATCGTCTTCGTCCGGCAGCACATCAGGAATGGTGGCCTGAAAGGCGGGGGTGAACCCGGCAGATGAGGCCTGCATGACAAAGATCAGCACATAGATCTGCCAGATTTCGCTGACAAAGGGCAGCGCCAGCGCCACCAGGGCGCGAAGGAGATCGAGCGTCACTAACCAGCTGCGCCGGGGGAACTGGCTGGCAAGTGCAGCGGCTATTGGGGCAAGGGTCACATAGCTGACCATCTTGATGGTGAGAGCGATACTCAGCACGATGGAGGCATCGGCGCCAGCCAGATCATAGGCGATCAACCCCAGCGCCACGGTGGCCAGGCCGGTGCCGATGATGGCAATAACCTGCGCGGCAAACATATGGCGAAAGCTGCGGTTTTTCAGAACCGCTAACATGGCTTCAGCAGGCCTTGTGATACCTTTGCAGCTGTCGCAACGATGTTCACCAGAACTGCCTGCGGTGCCATTCTTTGGCTGCGGTCAAGATGATCCAATTTCAGCTCCCAATTGGGGGTTATACCACAGGGGCAGCATGGCCTCATTTTCCCGTAGCGGACGGTAAATGCAAGGCGGCTTTTGGCTGGCAGCGCTTCCTGACAAGACTTCGCATTGACAAGGCCCCTGTTTCAATTGGATACAATATTCCAAATAAGGATGCGCGTCGGTTCATTTATGGGCTTGCTGCATCTCTCTGTTGTTCTGAAATTAGTGCGCGTCAACAGCGCGCCCTTGTCTGATCCTTTTGGGAGACCTCAATATGACCGCTTCTTTTGCCGAATACCGTGAATTGGCCAAATCCCTGGGCGTTGATGCCTTGGCTTTGGTGCCGGGGCCAAATTTCACGCGGGCGTTGGGGCAGGGGTTTATGAGCCATGAACGCCCTTTTGTCCTGGTGATCCCGGCGCAGGGGGCTCCGGCGGCGATTGTGCCAAATCTTGAACTGGGATCCTGGGGGCTGGTGGATTTTGACGGCGCGGTTTTTGATTGGCGCGACCAGGACGGCTATCAGGCCGCCTTTGCGGCGCTTGCCAGCCATATGCCAATGACACGCCTCGCGGTGGAAGGTCAGGTGATGCGGGTCTTTGTGCATCACGCGCTTAAACAGGCCAGCCCGGAGCTTGAGATTATCGACGCCGAAAAGCAGATCTCGGGGTTGCGGATGATCAAGAGCGAGGCGGATATCGCAGCCATGCAAAAGGCAATCACCCTGTCAGAGCGCGCCCTGTGTCGGGTCTTGGCGACGGTTGAAATTGGTCAAAGCGAGAAAGAGATCGAAAGCCGCCTCATACAGGCGCTGTTTGCCGAGGGCGCGGATGATCTGGCCTTTAGCCCAATTGTGGTGGCGGGCGACAATTCGGCCCGGGTTCATGGCCACGCCCGCGCAGACTACTTTATTCAGTCGGGTGATGCGCTGCTGTTTGATTTTGGCGCCCGCAAGGATGGCTTCTGCGCCGATATCACCCGCACGGTTTTTGTCGGCGAGGTGAGCGATGAAGGCCGCGCGGTTTATGAAACGGTACTGGCGGCCAATATGGCGGGGCTTGCGGCGACCAGGGCCGGGGTAAGCGCTCATCAGATTGATGATGTGGTGACAGGCGTGTTGGAGACCTCTGCCTTTGCTGCGCATATCGAGACCAAGACCGGTCACGGTCTGGGACGGGACGTGCACGAAGCCCCCTACATCATGCGCGGCAACCCCCAGCTGCTGCCTGCAGGCACGGTTTATACCAATGAACCGGGGCTGTATCTGTCGGGCAAGTTTGGCGTTCGGATCGAAGATGACGTGCTGATCACCGAAGAGGGCTGTCAGGTGCTGACGCAGTTTCCAAAGGAGTTGACGATTGTCGGGGCGTGAGGGCTGACCACCTTGACCCGCTGAGGGCGGCTACATCCTGACCAAAGACAAAGGCGCAACCCCATCAGGAGTTGCGCCTTGATAGATTATCGGTGCCCCTATTTCAGAGGCGGCATTCCGGTTTTAGAATTCAACAACCGCGCGGATGGATTTGCCCGCATGCATCAGATCAAAGCCTTCGTTGATCTGATCAAGCGTCAGCTTATGGGTGATCATCGGGTCGATTTCGATCTTGCCGTCCATGTACCAATCGACAATTTTGGGCACATCGGTGCGCCCGGATGCGCCGCCAAAGGCGGTGCCGCGCCAGCTGCGGCCGGTGACCAGCTGGAACGGACGGGTGGAGATCTCGGCACCCGCAGGGGCGACACCAATGATGATGCTTTCGCCCCAGCCTTTGTGCGCGGCCTCCAATGCGGTGCGCATCACGTTGACGTTGCCGGTTGCATCAAAGGTGTAATCCGCGCCGCCGCCGGTCAGCTCTACCAGATGCGCCACCAGATCGCCCTCGACCTCGGCTGGATTGACAAAATGGGTCATGCCAAAATGCGTCGCCATCTCGATCTTGCCGGGGTTGAGGTCAACGCCGACAATCTGATCGGCGCCGGCCAGTTTCAGCCCCTGGATCACGTTCAGGCCAATGCCGCCCAGACCAAAGACGATGGCGGTAGAACCGATTTCGACCTTGGCGGTGTTGATCACCGCACCAATACCGGTGGTGACGCCACAACCGATGTAGCAGATCTTGTCAAAGGGCGCGTCCTTGCGCACCTTGGCCAAGGCGATTTCTGGTACAACCGTGTGGTTGGCGAAGGTTGAACAGCCCATGTAGTGATGAATGGGCGTGCCATCCAGCATCGAAAACCGGGTGGTGCCATCGGGCAGCAGCCCTGCACCCTGGGTCGACCGGATCGACTGGCAGAGATTGGTTTTGGGGTTGAGGCAGTATTCGCACTCACGGCACTCAGGGGTATAGAGCGGGATCACGTGATCGCCCACTGCCAAGCTGGTGACGCCTGCACCCACTTCGATAACCACACCGGCGCCTTCATGGCCCAGAATGGCAGGAAAAATGCCTTCGGGGTCATCGCCAGAGCGGGTGAACTCATCCGTGTGGCACAGGCCGGTGGCCTTGATTTCCACCAAAACCTCACCAGCCTTTGGCCCTTCCAGGTTCACTTCCATAACTTCGAGCGGCTTGCCCGGAGCAACTGCAACAGCGGCACGTGTGCGCATCATAAATCTGATCCTTCGTCCTGTTTCGGTCGCTTGTGTGGTCCTGGCCAACAAGCGACCTATCAATAGTTTGCCCATGTTCGGCGTGGCGGTGATGAACAGGCGGTCCTGTCCGCCTCAGTTGGGCTCACCCAGCGTTACAACCGCCCAAGCCTTCTCGCAAGGGATACCTGAGGTTTAACCCGCATCGCGGCAGGGGGATGATCTCAAAAACGACCAATGGTGCTGCGCGAGGGGCATGGTTGTCTGCAACACTTCAACGGGTGCCATGTTTGCTCATCTCAGACCTCAAACAAAGAGAGAGGCACAGGCTGGCTTTGGCGGCGGCGTGGAGGTCGCAAGTAATCGGATCATTCAATGTGATTTTTTCGGGGTAGGGCTTGACCTTCCCCTAACTGGAGGCCCCAAATGAAGTCCCGAACGAGGAAAACCACTGGATTTCGCTATGCAAGACCGCCAAATTTCGATGCAGATTACGGGGCTTAATTGTGCGGGCTGTGTTGGGCGGGCCGAAAAAGCCCTGGCCGCAATACCGGGGGTAACTGAGGCCTCGGTTAATCTGGCCACAGCCAAGGGGCAGGTTCAGGCTGCACAGGATCTTGAACCCGCGGCGCTGGTCTCGGCACTGGAACAGGCCGGCTATCCGGCTGCCGTGTCGCAGTTGAGCCTGGATATCGAAGGGTTGAGCTGTGCTTCTTGTGTCGGGCGGGCAGAGGCGGCTTTGCGTGCGGTTCCTGGTGTGGTCACAGCAGAGGTGAACCTGGCCACCGAGCGGGCGGATATCCGTTACCTGACCGGGGCCACCCGCGCGGCAGATCTGCGTGCGGCCAGCACAAATGCGGGCTATCCTGCCTCCCTGCGGGGCGATGAAGCGGATGCAGCGGAGCAGGCGCAGCAGCGCCGCGCCCAGGAGATCAGCGCACTGGCGCGACAGCTGAGCCTTGCTGCCGCCCTGACCCTGCCGGTTTTTGTGATCGAGATGGGCAGCCATATGGTGCCCGCGATGCACCATTGGGTGATGGCCAATATCGGCCACAGCAATAGCTACATGTTGCAGTTTGTTCTAACCACCCTGGTGCTGATCGGGCCGGGGCGACAGTTCTATGGCAAAGGCGTGCCCGCCCTGCTGCGCGGTGCGCCGGATATGAACGCATTGGTGGCGCTGGGAACGGCGGCGGCCTATGGGTTTTCTGTGGTCTCGACCTTTTTTCCACAGCTGCTGCCGCCGGGCGCTGCCAATGTCTATTTCGAGGCCGCCTGCGTCATTGTAGTGTTGATTCTGACAGGGCGCCTGCTGGAGGCCCGTGCCAAGGGGCGCACCGGGGCTGCGATCCGCAAATTGGTGTCCTTGCAGCCCAAAACAGCGGAGCTGCTGCGCGGCGATACGGTGGTTGAAACCCCGGTGGAAGAGATCGCCCCCGGAGATCTGATCCGGTTGCGTCCCGGCGCGCGAGTCGCGGTGGATGGAGAGGTGACCTCCGGCACCTCCTTTGTGGATGAAAGCATGTTGAGCGGCGAGCCGCTTCCAGTGGAAAAGGGCAAGGCCGCGCGCCTGTCAGCCGGAACGGTGAACGGATCTGGCGTGCTGGAGTTTCGTGCCACCCATGTGGGGCGGGATACGGCGCTGGCGCAGATCATCCAGATGGTTGAACAGGCGCAGGGGGTAAAACTGCCGGTACAGGGCCTGGTCGACCGTATCACCCTGTGGTTTGTGCCAGCGGTTTTGCTGACGGCCTGTTTGACGGTGCTGGCCTGGCTGCTGCTGGGACCTGCGCCCGCCTTGCCGCTGGCCCTGGTGGCCGGTGTGTCCGTGCTGATCATTGCCTGTCCCTGCGCCATGGGGCTGGCGACGCCGACCTCGATCATGGTTGGCATTGGCCGGGCGGCGCAACTGGGGGTGCTGTTTCGCAAAGGTGATGCCCTGCAAAAGCTGCAATCGGTGCAGGTGGTGGCCTTGGATAAAACCGGCACCCTGACCGAAGGCCATCCCGCCTTGACCAATATGCACGTGGCTGACGGCTTTGACCGGGACGCGGTGTTGCGGCTGGTTGGCGCCGCAGAGGCCCAGTCCGAACACCCCATCGCCAAGGCTCTGGTTGCGGCGGCGGGTACCGACCTGCCAAAGGCCGCACAGGTTGAGGCCTTGCCGGGGTTTGGGCTGCGGGCCCAGGTGGAGGGGCAAGAGGTGTTGATTGGCGCGGCGCGGCTGATGCAACGCGAGGCGATTGACTGCAGTGCGCTGGCTGATCTGGCGCAGAACTGGGGCGCCGCAGGGGAGACGCCGTTCTATGTGGCCATTGACGGCCGGCTCGCGGCAGTGCTGGCGGTGGCAGATCCCATCAAACAGGGCACAGCGGCAGCCATCAAGGCGTTGCAGGCGCAGGGATTGAAAGTGGCAATGATCACTGGTGACGCAGAGACAACAGCCCAGGCCATTGCGGCACGTCTGGGCATTGATGCGCTGCGCGCGGAATGCCTGCCAGGGGATAAGGTCGCGGCACTGAAAGACCTGCAAAACAGCTATGGCACGCTTGCCTTTGTGGGCGATGGGCTTAACGATGCCCCGGCGCTGGCGGCGGCGGATGTGGGGCTCGCCATTGGCACCGGCACCGATGTGGCGATTGAAGCGGCGGATGTTGTGCTGGTTTCTGGTGATTTGCGCGGGGTACAGGATGCGCTGATGATCAGCCGCGCCACCATGCGCAATATCCGGCAAAACCTTGGCTGGGCCTTTGGCTACAACCTGCTATTGGTGCCGGTAGCGGCGGGGGCGCTTTATCCTTTTGGCGGGCCGCTGTTGTCGCCGGTGCTGGCGGCCGGCGCCATGGCGCTGTCCAGTGTCTTTGTCCTGAGCAACGCGCTACGCTTGCATCGGCTGAAATCCAGCTTAGATGAAGAGGGAGAGGTGTCGGCCGCCGGCACTGCTTCGTTTCGCCCCGCCACCTGACGGCACAGCATGAGGTCCGCATGAATATCGGTGATGTTTCAACCCGCTCGGGCCTACCGGCCAAGACCATTCGCTACTACGAGGATATCGGTCTGATCAAGCCGCAGCGCAGCGACAATGGCTATCGCTGTTTTGTCGAAGCGGATCTGCACAAGCTGGCCTTTCTGGGCCGGGCGCGGGCGCTGGGCTTTACCATCGAAGACTGCCGGATGCTGATGGCGCTGTATGAGGATGAGAGCCGCGCCAGTGGCGATGTTAAACAGCTGGCGCTGGAACATCTGAGCAAGATCGAGACCAAAATTGCAGACCTGCAGGCGATGCGCGACACCCTGACCGAGCTGGTGCATTGCTGCGCCGGGGACAACCGACCAGACTGCCCGATCTTGAAAGATCTGTCCGGCAAAGTGTGAGGCGGCGGCACCAAACCCCAGTCAACCCGTCAGTATATTGGTGGTCAGCGTGCTGATGGAATGTAAAACAGGCAGCCCGATGACCGGGCTGCCTGTTTTCTATCTGACAGTCTAAACGGAGGCGGCCGGCGTTTTAGGCCGGGCGCAGGCCGAGTATGTCGCGGGCTTGTTGCCAGCTGGCGACGGGACGTTCGTATTTATCGCACAACTCGACCGCACGTTGCACCAGGGCCGCGTTTGAGGGTGCCAGGGTTTCACGGGTGAGGCGCAGATTGTCCTCTAGGCCGGTGCGGGTGTGGCCGCCTGCGGCAATTGCCCATTCATTGATCTGAATCTGACCGGGGCCGATACCGGCACCGCACCATTCTGCCTCAGGTGCCAGGCGCTTTACGGTTTTGATGTAGAAATCAAAGGTCTCACGATCCACCGGCATGGCGTTCTTTACGCCCATGACAAATTGCACATAGAGCTTGCCAGCAATGCGCCCATCCTGGTTCATCTTCACGGCCTGATGGATATGCGACAGATCAAAGGCCTCGATCTCGGGCTTGACCTCATATTGGCGCATCTCACTGGCCAGCCAGTCAACCAGATCCGGCGGGTTCTCATAAACGCGGGTGGGGAAGTTGTTGGACCCCACCGACAGCGAAGCCATGTCGGGACGCAGTGACAGCATGCCGCCGCGTTCCTGGCCCGCGCCCGACCGCCCACCAGTGGAGAGCTGCACAATCATGCCGGGGCAATGTTTGTTCAGCCCTTCCAGCAGGCGGCCAAACTTTTCTGGATCGGATGAGGGCGTTTGATCGTCGTTGCGCACATGGCAGTGGGCAATTGTTGCACCGGCCTCAAAGGCGGCCTGGGTGCTCTCAACCTGTTCGGCAATGGTGACGGGCACCGCCGGGTTGTGCTCCTTGCGGGGCACGGATCCGGTAATGGCAACGCAGATGATACAGGGTTTACCCTGGCTTGAGATGGTCATGGAGGCTCCCTTAGATATCAAAAAACACGGTTTCGTCGTCACCCTGCAGGCGGATGTCAAACCGATACACGGTCTGGCCGTCGCGTTCACTGCGTTTTGCGATCAGGGTTTTGCGGCGCTTTTCCCACTCAACCACATTGATCACCGGGTCGGCTGCGTTGGCCTCGGCTTCATCGTCAAAGTAGAGCCGGGTATTCAGCCCAACATTGATGCCGCGCGCCACGATCCACAGGTTGATATGGGGGGCCATCATCTGACCATTGCGCCCCATCAGGCCACCGGGTTTGACCGTGTCAAAAGCCCATTCGCCAGTCTCAAAATTGGTGATCACCCGGCCCCAGCCACGAAAGCCTGTCTCGACGGTGTCATGGCCGGCATGTTCGGGGTGTGGATAGATCCCATCGGCATTGGCCTGCCAGACCTCCAGCAGCACGTCCTTCACCGGCGACCCGGTGCCGTCGATGACCAGACCTTCGACACGGATCCGCTCGCCCTTGGCATTTGGGCCAGCGATGTCCTGGCCCAGTTCCTGATCGTAGATCTGGAACCCAGCCGCGCCGGGAGCAAGGCCAATATGCACGTAGGGGCCAGCGGTCTGCGAAGGGGTTTCTTTCAGATATTCAAGTGATTGTGGCATTAGTTCCCCTCCAGGCGGTTTTCAAACAGGGTAGAGCGACGGCCGCGCAGCACGATGTCGAATTTATAAGCGATGGTATCCAGCGGAATCGTCGCATTCATGTCGAGCTTGGCAATCAGCTGCTCGATGGCATCCGGGTCCGGGATTGTCGCCACGATGGGGCAGGTTTTGACCAGCGGGTCGCCCTCAAAATAAAGCTGAGTAATCAGGCGCTGGGCAAAGCCCGAGCCAAAGACCGAGACGTGAATATGCGCGGGCCGCCAGTCGTTGACCCAGTTGCGCCAGGGGTAGGCTCCGGGTTTCACGGTGCGGAAATAATAATAGCCGTTCTCATCGGTCATGGTGCGGCCACAGCCACCAAAGTTCGGGTCGATGGCGCCGAGATAGCTGTCTTTCTTGTGGCGGTAGCGGCCACTGGCATTGGCTTGCCAAATCTCGACCAGCGTATTGGGCACTGGGCGGGCGTTTTCATCCAACACCCGGCCATGCACGATGATGCGCTCACCGATGGGGCTTTGATCTGGCTGGGCATAGTTGGACAACAGATCGTTGTCGATCGGTGTCATGTCGCTGTGACCAAAGCGTGGTCCGGTGATCTCGCTGGGGGTGTTTTCCAGACTGATCAGCGCCAGTTTGGGCGAGCGCGCCACTGAGGTCTTGTAGTCTTTGTCATAGGCCGGGGGGTGCCAGCGGCGATCACGCTGATAAAACTCACCCTGTTTTGCTGGTGCATTGGTCATAGTGGTCTTCCTCCTCAGGCCTTGGCTGCTGCGGCGTCGGCTTCCATTTCTTCGTAGGTTTGCTTGGCGAGTTTCAGCGCATGATTGGCGCGCGGCACGCCGGCATAGATCGCCACATGCTGGAAGGCCTCCAACACGTCGCTTTTGCTGGCGCCGGTGCGGGCTGTGGCGCGGATATGCATGGGAATTTCGTCAAAGTTGCCCAGCGCGGCCAGCAGGGCCAGGGTCAACATCGAGCGCTCACGCGGTGCAATGGCATCCGAAGACCAAACCGTGCCCCAGGCGCCTTCGGTGATCAGGGTTTGAAAAGCCTGATCCATATCGGTCTTGGCGGCTTCGGCGCGGTCCACATGGGCGTCGCCCAGAACGGCGCGCCGGGTCACCATGCCCTGATTATATCTGTCGTTGCTCATCCGGTGCAGTCCTCTGATTGGGGGCTTGCGAGGAGTATCACATATCAAAATTGTGCTGTATAATGCGATTTTTCACATGTTTGCATTGCGAAAATGATATGCGTTTATCTGCTCATCTCAAACTGCGCCATCTCGAAGTCTTTGTCGAAGTGGCGCGCCAAACCAGCGTGACCCAGGCGGCGGAGGCGCTGGGTATGACGCAGCCTGCTGTCACCCGCGCCCTGCGCGAGCTGGAAGCCGTGTGCGGCAAACCCCTGGTGGAGCGTCATGGTCGGGGCATCCGTCTGTCGCCCTACGGGGAGATGTTTCGCCATCACGCGGGGCGCAGCCTGGCCTTGGCGCGCGACGGGGTTGCGATGTTGCAGGGGCTGGACGCGGGTGAGGGGCCGCAGCTGCGGATAGGTGCCCTGCCGACGGTTTCGGCCACTTTGGTGCCGGATGCCTTGGCCCAGCTGGATGCAGGCATGGCGCGCAGCCGGTTTTCAGTCACCACCGGGGACAATCAATATCTGCTGGATCAGCTGCGCCGCGGCGATCTGGATCTGGTAGTGGGGCGGTTGCCCGCACCCGAGCGCATGGTGGGGATTGATTTTGAACCGCTGTTTCATGAACGCGTTGCCGTGGTTGTGGCCACAGGACATCCCCTCGCGGGCAGCAGCCATCTGCCCGAGGGCGCGCTGCAGTCCTCTCCGGTGTTGATGCCCTCACCGGGGTCGATCATTCGTCCCCTGGTCGAACATATGTTTCTGGAGCAAGGTCTGATGATGCCTCAGGCGCCTATCGAAACGGTGTCGGCCACCTTTGGGCGGCGCTTTGTGCTGGACCACGGTGCCATATGGTTCATCAGCCAGGGCGTGGTGCAGGCGGATCTGGCGGCGGGGGCAATGCAGCAGCTGCCCTTGGACACCACCAGCACCCAGGGGCCGGTGGGGCTGTGTATTCGCAGTGAGCACCAGCTGTCGGCAACCGGGGCCCGGTTTTGTAGCTGCCTGCGGGGGCTGTGCTCTTTGTCGGAATAGGATTGCGGAGCGCAGGTGCCGTGTCAGGCGCGCAGGCTGGCCAGTGCCATGCTGCTGATATCACGGGCAATTGTGTCGATAAATTCCTGCGAGGCACCGCGTTCTGGCCGGAACCAGAACACTGGCGAGTTGAGGACCAGCAACAGGCCTGCCACCGCGGCGGTCAGGTTGCGGTCTTGAAAACTACCTTCCGAAATTCCGCGTGCCACTTCGGTTCGAAACAGCATTTCATACTGGCGGTGTCCGGTGCGAATTTGCTCCTGGAGATCCATTTCTACCTGGCTCATCTTTTTGGCCTGAGTACCGGCGGTGTAGGTTTGCAGGATGACCTTGTGATAGGCCAGCGAGTTCAACACTTCGTAGATGTGACCGCGCGCCATCCTGTCGAGCGATTTCACCGCCGGCAGGTTGGCATCAATAAGCCCCTCCACGGCTCTGTAGGTAAACCCAGCTGCGCGCAGTTGTACCGCTGCAAGAAGAGCGCCTTTGGATGGGAAGTGGTGGTAGATCCGCCCCTTGGTAGAGCCCAGCTGCGCCGCGATATCATCCACAGAGGCGCTTTCGACGCCCAGTGTCATAAAGCAATGGGCGGCGGCATCCAGGATCTCGCTTTTTGAGGTGCTGATCTGTTCTAACATCTAAGGTCTGCCTGCATTTCAGGTTGGATCTTGGCCTATCAGACTGCCCGGATAACAGGCAATCCACAAGCCGTTGCCCCGAGCGAATAATCGGGGCGAATAATCTGGGCGGTCAATCTGAGCATCGCTAGCTGTTTCACTGCCGGGCTGCGTCAGACAAGTGGCATAGAGAAAAAGCCGCAAGCACCGGTGCGCCGATCGGGACGGTTCGGGAAGCTGCTGACGCCAGTCCGGTTACCGCATTAGACGCAGGACCGAGGCACCCCCAGGTGCGGTGGGGGCGACAAAATAGGTCCCAGAACAGCACGGCTAAGGGGCCGCACAACAAAGCAGGCTGGTAGGATTTGAGAATCAGCCTAGGGGGACAGGGAGGCGAAAAATAGACACTTTTTGACAGTCTGACGCTGGGTCCCGCCGATTGACAGGTCAAAAACATACTCAGTAGTCTGTTTTTAGACGCTTGGGATTCCGCAGCTATAGGAGGCAGCCGGAAAACCCGAAAAAAAGCGCTAAGGCCCGGCTGCGTTCGGGCAAGGAGCCGTTCTTTAGGAGCGGGGGGAGGAAAATTTGGAAGTATTGCAGCTCTTGATCAGTGGGCTTGCGAATGGCTGTGTTTATGGCCTCATCGCGCTTGGGTTCGTGTTGATCTACAAAGCCACTGAGGCGGTGAATTTCGCCCAGGGGGACTTTATGATGATTGGGGCTTTTGTGAGCCTTGGTCTGACCAATGCGGAATACATGCATTTGCCGTTCTGGATCGCCGCGCCGCTGACGATTTCGATCATGGCGGTGTTTGGCTATCTGCTGGACCTTTTTGTTTTGCGCCATCTCTTTGGCCAGAACCAGACAGCGGTGGTGATCCTGACGATTGCCATGGGGTTTGTCCTGCGCTTTGTCGCCGGTTTGATTTGGGGGCATGAGCCTCAAACCTTAGAAAGTCCTCTGGCGCTGGGCGATCTGCATATCGGCGGCGTTGTCCTGGGTATGGCGGATCTTGCCATCATCGTTGTGACCTTCCTGTTGACCTTTTTCTTGTATCAGTTCTTCCAGCGCACCAAGCTTGGGCTGGCAATGCAGGCGGCAAGTCAAAACCAGATGGCGGCCTATTTCATGGGTATTCCGGTTAAGCGCGTTCAGGGATTGATCTGGGGGCTGTCCGGTGCCACGGCTGCGGTTGCGGGTATCTTGTTTGCCTCCAAGGGTGCCATTGATCCGAATGCCGGTTTGTTGGGGATCAAGGCCTTTGCGGCGGCGGTGATTGGCGGCTTTGGCTCGCTTCCCGGTGCCCTGGCTGGTGGTCTTATTGTTGGGGTGATCGAGCCCTTTGCGGCGCGCTACCTGGCTGCCGGCTACTCACAAATTGCGCCCTATGCCCTGTTGCTGGCTGTGCTGATCTTCAGGCCCCACGGTCTGTTCAGCCAGGTCCGCGTGAAGAAGGTATAAGCTCATGCGTATTCATTTCAAAACTTCCTACGTGCACGACATTCGACTGTTCCCAGACCGCTGGACGCTCTGTGTCTATGGTGCGCTTCTGGCGCTGGCCTTTGGATTGCCCTACCTGCTGGATGAGTTCTACCTGGGCGAGGTCACCAATGTGCTGATCTGGGCGATTGCCGGCCTCGGCCTGATGCTGCTGACCGGCCAGACAGGCCAGGCGAGCCTGGGCCACGCCGCGTTTCTGGCGATCGGCTGCTATGCCAATACCATCCTGATCGAACAGGGCGTGCCCTTTATCATCGCCTTCCCATTGGCGGGGATCATCACCGGCTTTGTCGGCTTGTTGATTGCCGTTCCGGTCTTGCGGCTGCACGGCATTTATCTGGCGATTGCCACCATTGCCCTGTCGGTTCTGGCCGATGACATCATTGTGTTGACCGAACACTGGAGCGGCGGTGTTTCCGGCAAATTCCCGGAGATGATCACCATCTTTGGGTTTGAGATCGAACGCTGGTCAATGCCATCGCGGTTCTACTATCTGGTCCTGGTGGTCACCATCATCTGCACCCTGTTTTATCGCAACTTGCTGCGCTCGCCACTGGGCCGTGCCTTTGCCGCGGTGCGGGACAGCGAAGTGTCGGCCACCGCCATGGGCGTGCATATCGCCCGCACCAAGGGCAAAGCCTTTGGCCTGTCCTGCATGATCACCGGCTGGTCCGGCGCTTTGATGGGCTACTATGCCGGCACCTTCAACAACGAGACCTTCAGCCTGGTGATTTCCATCACCCTGTTGATGATGATCGTGATTGGCGGGCTTGGATCCATTCACGGGGCATTCTTTGGCGCCGTGGTTGTCGCCTTCCTGCCGCAGGCCTTGTCGATCCTGAAGGACAATGTCGTGGGCAGTGGTGTCGCCATTCCTGGGCTGGAGACAGGCGTCTTTGGCCTGATCCTGATCCTGTTCATCATGTTTGAACCGATGGGGATCTACGGGCGATGGCTCAAGATCCGCACCTGGTTTGAGCTGTTCCCATTTGCGCGCAAGGACATGTTCCGCCGCCAGAAATCCTACCTGAAGACGGAGCGCCTGAGATGAGCCTTTTGGAAATCAAAAATGCCACGCTCAAATTTGGTGGCGTGGTGGCGGTCAATGATCTCAGCTTTTCGGTTGAAGAGGGCGAAGTCTACGCCATCGTCGGACCTAACGGCGCAGGTAAATCCACCGCTTTTAACCTGATTTCGCGCTTTTATGAGCCTTTTGCCGGCACGTTCACCTTTGCCGGCAACAACCTGCTGGAGCGCGACGCGGATCAGGTTGCGGATCTTGGCATTGCCCGGACCTTTCAGAATATTGAGCTGTTCGAGCATGCCACGGTGTTGCAAAACCTGCTGGTAGGACGCCATCGCCATCGCAAGACCACGCTATTGGAAGAGATGTTCTTTACGCCGCGTGTCCGCCGCGAAGAAGAGCGCCACCGGGAGGCGGTTGAGGAGGTGATCGATTTCCTAGATCTGCAGCCCTACCGCAACAAGATGATCGCCGGGCTGCCTTACGGGGTGCGCAAGGTGGTTGAACTGGGGCGTGCGCTTGCCTCAAAACCGCGCCTGCTTTTGCTGGATGAGCCCGCTTCGGGCCTGTCGGTCGAGGAAACCCAGGACATGCGCTGGTGGATTGATGACATCCGCAAACAGATGGGGATCACCGTTTTGATGGTGGAACATGACATGGGGCTGGTTTCGGGGGTGTCTGACAGGGTGCTGGCCTTGGCCGATGGCGCCAAACTGGCCGAGGGCACACCGGCTGAGGTGCAGGCCAATCCGGCCGTGATCGAGGCCTATCTTGGCGCGGGGGCAGTCTAATGGGTGAACCTTTGCTGGAAATCAAAAACCTCGAAAGCTTTTACGGGCCGATCATGGCCATCCGGGGGGTGTCGCTCAAGGTCGACAAGGGGCAGATAGTCACCGTGCTGGGCGCCAATGGCGCCGGGAAATCGACCCTGCTGAAAACCATCTCGGGCATCATGGACCCTGAAAAGGGCGAGGTGCTGTTCAACGGCAAGCCCATTCAGGGCCAGGAACCCCATCGTATCGTTGAACATGGCATTGTGCATGTTCCCGAAGGGCGCGAGGTTTTTCCGCTACTCACCATCGACGAAAACCTCAGCCTTGGCGCCTATACCCGGTCAGATAAGGCAGAGATCGAGCGCGACCGCGAGATGGTCTTTGACTACTTTCCGATTCTGGCTGAACGTCGCAACCAGGAGGCCGGGACCCTGTCGGGGGGGCAACAGCAGATGTTGGCGATTGGGCGCGGGTTGATGCTGCGGCCGCAGATCATGCTGCTGGACGAACCCAGCTTGGGTCTGTCTCCGCTGCTGGTGCAGGAAATCTTTGCCATTCTGCGTCGTCTCAATACCGAAGAGCACGTGACCATGATGCTGGTGGAGCAAAACGCCCGTATCGCGCTGGACCTGGCAGATGTGGGCTATGTGATGGAGATCGGCCGGATCGTGATGGATGGCTCTGCTGATCGGCTGATGGAAAGCGATGATATCAAGTCTTTCTACCTGGGCCATCAGGAAGAGGGCCAGCGCGGCGAGAAGCGCTGGAAACGCAAGAAAACATGGCGCTAGGAGGGGCAGAGATGAATATTCAAGTCGGAAAGCAGACCGGGCTCGCCCAGATCGAAATCAATGGCGTCTCCTACAACTCAGAACCGGGCCAACGTCCGGTTCTGGTCGATGGCTGCGACACGATCCCCAAGCTGTTTCAGGCCCGCTGCATGGCCCTGCAGGATCGCACGGCGCACCGCGAAAAGGACATGGGGATCTGGAAATCCTATTCCTGGACCACCTATTGGGAACAATCCAAATGGATTGGCCTTGGCCTGCTGTCGCTGGGAATGGCGCGCGGCGAAGTGGTCTCGATCCTGAGCGAAGATCGCCGTGAATGGCTCTATACGGATATGGGTGTGCAGGGCGTCGGCGGCATCGCCTCCGGTGTCTATACCACGGATTCCGCCTCGCAACTGGCCTATCTGGTCAATGACAGTAGCAGCCGGTTCCTGTTTGTTGAAAATGATGAACAGCTGGATAAATACCTGGAAATCGCTGATCAGGTGCCAGATCTGGCCAAAGTGATCATTTATGATCGCGATGGCTTGCATGATCTTCAGCAGGATAAATGTATGTTTATCGAAGATCTGGTTGAACTGGGCAAAACCTATGAGGCTAAAAATCCCGGTGCCTTTGAAGCCGAGATTGCCAAGTCCAAGCCGGAAGATACAGCCATGCTGATCTATACTTCCGGCACCACTGGCATGCCCAAAGGCGCCATGTTGGGGCATGAGAACATCATGGCCTCGATGGAGGCGGGGGCGCGGGCTCTGGCCGTGAACCCGACGGATGAGCAACTCTGCTTTTTGCCGCTGTGTCATATTCTGGAGCGCAATGTTTCGGTCTATTTCCCCTTGGGTGCTGCGAGCACGGTGAATTTTGCCGAAAGCCCGGAGACGGTTTTTGACAATATGCAGGAGGTGTCTCCGGCGACATTTTTTGCGGTGCCACGGGTTTGGGAAAAAATCTATTCGCGGGTTCTGGTTCTGGCACAGGAAGCCACGCCTATGGGGCGTTGGGCCTTTCAGCAGGCGATGAAGGCCGGTCAGGCGCGGGCAGAATTTGTTATGGTTGGCAAAGAGCCACCAGCCGGTGTTGCGGCGGCCTATGCCTTCTGGGACTTCATGGTTCTGCGCAACCTGCGCCGGATGCTGGGCATGGACAAAATGCGCCGGGGTGGCACCGGGGCGGCGCCTATCTCGCCCGAGCTGCTGAAATGGTACTGGTCCATTGGTGTGCCCCTGATTGAGGGCTATGGCATGACCGAAAACGCCGGTATTGCGACCATCAACACACTGGAGCAAAACCTGCCGGGAACCGTTGGCCATCCGGTGCCGGGGGTGCAGATGCGAATCGCCGAAGATGGTGAGATCCAGACGCTGGGGTTGAACAACTTCCAGGGCTACTGGCGCAACAACGAAAAAACCGCCGAAACCTTTACCGCCGATGGCTGGTTGCGCACAGGCGATGTTGGCCGAGTGGATGAGGCCGGCAATCTGACCATCACGGGCCGGATCAAGGATATTATCATCACGGCGGGGGGCAAAAACATCACCCCGGCCGAAATCGAAAGCCGGTTGAAGTTCAGCCATTACATCTCGGATGCGGTGGTGATCGGCGATGGGCGCAAATACCTGAGCTGTCTGATCATGATTGATCAGGAAAATGTTGAAAAATTTGCCCAAGACCGGAAGATACCCTTTAGTGACTTTGCGTCGCTCTGCGCTGCTGAGGAGGTGCTCGCGCAGATCAGACAAGAGGTCGAAGCGGTGAACAAGGATTTTGCCCGGGTGGAACAGATCAAAGATTTCCGCCTGATCAACGTCCTGCTGACCGCCGAAGATGACGAGCTGACGGCGACGATGAAATTGAAACGCAGTTTTGTGGAGAAAAAGCATAAAGCGCTGATCGACGACATGTATTGACGGCGTGATCTGAACACGCTGCGAACCAATCCAGGGAGGAAATGGAAATGAAGACACTTACATCCAAGCTTATGGCGGGCACACTGATGGCCGGCGCAGTGGCTTTGAGTGCAGGCTCTGCGGCACAGGCCGACAGCCAGGGCGTGACCGATAGCGAAGTGGTATTTGGCTCGGTCAATGACCTGAGCGGTATCTTTGCTGCCGTGGGCGTACCTGCCACAAACGGGGCGAACCTGCGCTTTGAAGAAGCCAATGCGGCGGGGGGTGTCCATGGGCGCCAGATCCGTTTTGTTGTTGAAGACAACGGCTATCAGATCCCCCGCGCGATGCAGGGCTACAACAAGCTTTTGAACCGCGACAAGGTGTTTGGCATGTTGCTGTCCTTGGGCACCCCGATGAACATCGCCGGTTTCAAACTGTTGGATCCAAAAGGTATTCCAAACATCGGGCCGCTGTCCTCGGCGCGTCAGATGCTGCAAGATCCTGTTGATAACAAGTTCATTGGCTTTTCCAGCTACTATGATCAGGTGGATGCGGGTGTAACCTATCTGGCGGGCGAATTTGACGCCAAAGAAATCTGCAGCATGTATATTCCTTCGGATTTTGGCAAAGAAATCCAGGAAAGTGCAGTTGAAACAGCTGAAAAACTGGGCCTGACATACGCTGCGGAAACCAGCCACAAGCCAGACGAGCTGGATTTTGTTGGCTCGTTGACCAAGTTGAAAGCTGCGGGATGTGACGTCGTTGCCTTGGGCCTGGGCGTGCGCCAGGGGATTACCGTGGTTGGCACCGCCAAAAAACTGGGTTGGACCGACGTCAAATTCCTTAATACCTCGGCTGGTTTCCTTGGTGTTGTTGCTGCCGTACCAGGTGGCGTCACCGAGGGGCTTTATGCCGCTGCTGGCTGGGTGGATCTTGTTGCCCGCGCCGAGGAGGAAGCTCCGGCCCAGTTCATTGCGGCTTATGAGGCCAAGTTCGGCCAGCCCGCCGGTGGATTTGCCATGCTTGGCTACTCGGCTGCAGATACTGTGGTGCGTGCGCTCGAAGCCGCAGGCCAGGATCTGACCCAGGAAGCCTTTGTCAAAGGCATGGAGTCTCTGGCCTATTTCGATGAACTCACCGATACGCAGATCTCCTACAGCGCTGATGACCACCGTGGTGCCGATGACATCGTGATTTCGGTTGTCGAAGCAGGCAAGTGGAAAGAGCTGAGCCGCCAGTAACCTGCGCCAGTAGCGACTTCTCTCCCTTGGGGGAGAGGTCAGACCACAAGAGGCCCGGCACCGATTAAGGTGTGCCGGGCCTTTTTCTTGCTCCCTTGGCAGCTTGTTTTCTGGTTCGCCGATTGAGCGGAAGGACAGCTGATGTCTCGAGCTTGCCAAATGTGGGAAATAATATAAATTCGCATGTGAGAATGCGTGCAAAGCTCGGTGTTTTGCAAAATCTGTGGGGGGAAAGATGACAGTGAAACGTCGCGAGTTTATCACAGGCGTGTCTGCCGCCATGTCTGCAGGACTGTTGCTGCCAGCAGCCAGCTGGGCAAAGACAGGGATGTCCAGGTCGCTTACACTTGGAGAAATGCAAGTAACCACCCTGTCAGACGGGCATTTGACCCTGCCACGCTCGTTGCTTTTTGCGAGTCTAGACCCGGAGGCCGTGGACCAGATCCTGCAGGCGCGCGGGATCGCTGCAGGCCCGATGCATCCGCCACTCAATGTGACGCTGTTGCGCCATGCGGGACGGCTGGTGCTGTTTGATGCTGGGTCCGGCCCAGGTTTTCAAAACACCGCCGGGCAATTGACAGCGGCGCTGGACGCCGCAGGGGTTACCCCGGACGAGATAAGCCACGTTGTCTTTACCCATTGTCATCCGGATCATCTGTGGGGCGTTCTGGATGATTTTGACGACCCCTTGTTTCCCAATGCCCAATACCTGATGGGAGAGGCTGAATGGGCCTATTGGTTTGATCCCAACACAGCTTCGACGATTTCTGGGGATCGCGCTTCAATGGCGGTGGGCGCACTCCGGCGGCTGGAGGTCATGGAAGAGCGTCTCAGCAGGTTTGGCGATGGCCAGGAGATCCTGCCTGGGGTCGCAGCCCATGCAAGCCATGGGCATACGCCAGGGCACATGTCGTTTGAACTGCGAGATGGGCAACAAAGCCTTCTTATCGGTGGAGACGCAATTGGTAATCACCACGTCAGCTTTGCGCAGCCGGAATGGGCGATTGGCACGGATCAGGACGCTAATCTGGCGGCAAAAACCCGGCTCCGTTTGCTGGATATGCTGTCACATGATCAGATGCAGCTGATTGGCTATCATTTGCCAAAGGGTGGCATTGGCAGGGTTGAAAAGGCGCCAACCGGTTACCGCTTTATCTCCAGTTTTGAAGAGTAGGCGCACCCGGCCGCGGTTTGGGCAGGATCGGGAGCCAATAATTCTACGCCGTCAGCGGAAATTTCATAAATCCCAGTTGTTTGGGGTGTTCCGTGAATAGTGGTTTTATGTGCAAGCACCCCAAGAGGCTGACATGAAGTGAAATGACCGCCCGTTGCCCCCAAGGGGCGCCGATGAGACATTGGCACGCCCTTGGCGTGGCGGGTTTGACGGGTTTACTTCTGTCTGCGTTACATCTGATTGAAATAGAACCACAGTTTTTTTATAGATGTCTCTTGTCAGAGACTAGATATGACAAACTGGCGGTGCAGGATTAATAGATCCTGACCTCGCAAAGCCTGATGGTTTTTAGAACATTTGGCAGCGTAGAAACGGCGATTCGAAATTATGATATTTGTATGGGTTCCTTGGCACTTGTAGCTTTGAGCATTGTTCAGAGAGGGGGCGAATTCCGCAAAATAAATCCTGTAGAGGTTTTTAAAAATTTAGTTTATATGTCTGATATTGAAGTGTAAATTTCAGTAGGTTGTAAAATAGTTAATCGCAGTTTTTTAGATTAACCATATTTATTTACGATTTATTGTAATTTTTTTATTTACAATTCAGGGAAGTGTTGTTGTGATTTAATCATTCCGTGTGTTTTTTGGGGTGTGTGATGAGTATTCTGCTTCGCGTCGGCCAGTTTGGAGCTTTTAATGTTGCCCAGGGCGATGGTACGCCTATCCCGTTGGGAGCAAAGCATCAGGCGCTATTAGCCTTGTTGTGCATGGCTGAGTCGGGGGTTCGAACCCGCGCTTTTTTGGAGCAGACCCTGTGGAGTTTGGCGCAGCCCGAACAGGCCAAAGCCAGCCTTAGAACCGCCTTGTCCACACTCAGACGCCATTTGGGGCCTGCGATAGCACCGGTGATTAGTGCCAATCGGGAGAGGGTGACATTAGACCTGAGCAGAGTTGCCTTTGAGGACTGCGCCCGCGACGCTGAATTCATGGAAGGGTTTGAACTGCCCTATGAGGCGAATTTTGCCCGGTGGCTGCAACACACCCGGATCGAGATAGGCCGAAGTTCGGCCCGCAATGGCAAGCCGCCCCAGCAAGAACGACGCCCAAGACCCGAGAGCCTGTTGCCGCTGATCGCGGTGCTTCCCTTTGTACAATTGGCACCAGGTGAAGATGCCTCCCCGCTGGGGTCACTGATTTCAGAGGAGCTGTCGCGCAGCCTGT
The DNA here is from genome assembly GCF_042192375.1 of Pseudophaeobacter sp. TrK17. NCBI lineage: Bacteria > Pseudomonadati > Pseudomonadota > Alphaproteobacteria > Rhodobacterales > Roseobacteraceae > Pseudophaeobacter > Pseudophaeobacter sp. TrK17. Next base: position 3,059,621 of record NZ_CP071700.1, on the reverse strand, counting down.
CGCGCAGTCAGGCCTTTACTGTCACTTCCTATTTGGCATCCCGTCAATTTGATCTCGCGCGGGTGCGCCCGTCGGAGGTTTCGGCTGTTGCGGGGGTGAAATACCTTGTCTCCGGCTCCGTGCGGGCAAACGGGCAGGTCATGTCCACCGAGATCGAACTTCACGATGCTGAGCGGGAGCAGGTGATCTGGTCGCGGCATTTTGAGGGGCCATTGCCAGATTTGATGGCCGGCCGGAGTGAGGCGCTATGCGAGGCGACCCGCCAAATTGGCCAGACCCTGGTTGGAGAGGCGGTGCGGATTTCGGCCTTTAAACCGCTCTCCAGTCTCGAAGGGCATATGCTGTTGATGGCGGCGATTTCCATGATGCAGGAGATGACAGCTGACCGCTTTGGCCGTGCCCGTGAAATTCTGAAGGTCCTGTTGGATCGCGACCCCAAACATCCTCTGGTGCTGACCTGGATGGGCTTCTGGCACGTGCTGCGGGTTCAGAAGGGCTTTTCCAGTGATCGCCAGATGGATGCCGGGCTGGCCAGCCAATATGCCGGCGCCGCGCTGGCAGCTGATCCTTCCTTTTCTTTGGCACATACGTTGAGGGGGGCAATTTCCAGCCACCTGCTGTTTGATTTTGACATGGCGCAGAACTCCTATGACCTGGCGCTAAAGGATAACCCAAACGAAGCTTTGGCAATCTTGCTGAAGGGGGCAACTTGGGCCTACCAGGGGCATCCGATCGAGGCGGTAGAACTCACTGATGCGGCGCGGCGGCTTACCCCCCTGGGTCCGCAGAAATATTATTTCGACTCGGTCTCTGCCTCCGCCAACCTGTCCGCCCACAACTACGACCGCGCCCTTCAGCTGGCAGAGCGGTCGCTGCAAGCCAATGCCACCTATCCGGCCAGTTTGCGTACCAAGGCAATTGCATTGCAGCTCTCTGGCCGCTCAGGTGAGGCGCGCGAGGCGGTTCAGAACCTTTTGGCGACGTCCCCCCAGTTCAACCTGACCCAATACCACCGGGAACACCCCGGCGCCGCCTCTCTGGAGGGGCATGAATGGGCCGATGCCCTGAAACAGGCGGGTGTCCCAGCCTGACGGGTACAACGCTCTGGCTGCACTGAACCCGGCTGCGGTGGGGGCGATGCGCAGGTCTAGAAGGCCTATCCATCAGTCCAACTGTCTTTCCTGAAATTGCGCTGTATTCTGCCGCCAAACCCCTAGACGCTTTGCGGCATATCTTGTGTTGCAACCAACAAAGTGTGCGCGGGGAAAACCGTACAAGGAACACGTCGCAATGAAAGCCATTACATACCGCGCCTATGGCGCTGCTACTGAGGTTTTGCAGGTAGAAGACCTGCCTGTCCCTGGCCCAGCTGCAGGAGAAGTCCTGGTGGATGTTGCCTTCTCCGGGGTGAACCCGTCGGATGTCAAAACCCGCACCCGCGGGCAGCCAGGGCTGCAGGGGTTTCCCTGGGACTACATCATTCCCCACAGCGACGGGTCCGGTGTTATCTCAGCCGTGGGGGAGGGGGTTTCTCACAGCCGCATTGGTGAGCGGGTATGGCTCTGGAATGGCCAGTTCCGCCGCCCCTGCGGCACCGCCGCGCAACAGATCGCACTGCCGTCTGAGCAGGCCGTCACCCTGCCTGATGGGGTGAGCCTGGAGGTGGGGGCTATCCTGGGAATTCCCGGGCTTACGGCCTGTCATGCTGTTTTTGGCCAGGGCGAGGTCGCAGGCAGGACCGTTTTGGTACAGGGCGGGGCAGGGACCGTTGGGCTTTTGGCGGTGCAACTGGCCAAATGGGGCGGCGCCCGCGTCATTGCGACCTGCGGAGCCACTGGCCGGGAACGTGCGCTTGCTGCTGGTGCAGATGTGGTGTTGGACTATCGTGCCAAAGATCTGGCCGAGCAAATTCTGCAAGCCAACAGCGCCAAACCGGTGGATCTCGTTGTCGAGGTTGAGTTTGGCGTCAACATTGAAACAGATGCGCAGGTGATTGCCGACAATGGCTGTATCGCGGCCTATGGCTCTGCCCAGGAAATGTCACCAAGCCTTCCCTTTGTGACGCTTCTTTTTAAGGCTGTTCGACTGGAAATCATCCTCGTCTATTTGCTCACCGAGGTAGAAAGAGCCGCAGCGATCTCCCGATTGCATGCCGCCTTGGGGGCTGGGGCACTGCGCTTTGATATTCAAAAGGTCTACAATTTATCAGAGGCTTGCCACGCCCATGAGGCCGTAGAGGCAGGGGCACGGCAAGGCGCGGTGTTGATCCAGATGGATGAAAACTTGACGCAACAGGACTAGATCCGCAGGGCGCGAGAGGGCCGGTGGGAAAAGTTTTGGATTTTTCCAAAATCCCTCTTGCGCCCCCCCGAAACTCACACTAGAACGCGGCTCACTGATGGGGTGTGGCCAAGTGGTAAGGCAACAGTTTTTGGTACTGAAGATCGTAGGTTCGAATCCTACCACCCCAGCCAGTACTTCCTAACATGACCTAGAGACGCGACTTCTGGCCCGGTGTGGTTCAGAATGCCCCTGGTAATGCCCCCACCAGTATGTGGGTCGATCAGGCTCTCTAAGGGGGGCTGTGGTGGGCTGAGCGTGGTCGTGGGTCCCAGGGCATCCAAGCCGCCTACCCACCGCTGATCCATTTGGTCCTGGCATACTATCTTCGATAGCAAGTTTGGCAGGTACGCTAGAGAGCGATCAACTCGGCTAGCTTGGTCGCGACGTCTGACATCCGCCCCTCTCCTGTGCTCAGACCGCTTCGGGAGCCAAGAAGGGGGCTGACTTCGCGCGGACCCAGCACCCGTTTTCATCCTCGGTCGTCTGGGTTAAGAGGGAGGTGACCCTCGAAAGGGCCTCCTCGTAGTTTGAATCCATGATGTCCTGCAGCCAGATCTCGCAGTCATCTCTGAAGGTAAAGTGCTCACTCATAGCACGTCCATATCTCTCAATGGGTCGTTTCGTTCGAGAAAGTCGCTGATGCGTTCCGTCTCGAAGTCTGGCCCATAGATCCTGCCGCGCTCGATCGTGTATCCGGAGCGAACCCAGGTTGCAGGCGTCGCATCAGAGCGTTGTACATCCCCGTTCCACACACTCCGCCTATGATTCCCGTTTCAATTCAGACTGAACAGATCGACGATGACGCTTGCGTTGCGGCGTTGACCGGTTCCCACGAAAAGGGTGCGGTTGACCCAGCTGTAGCGCTCGTCTCCGGTTTCCAGCAGGGCGTGGGTGCGCATGTAATAGCTGTCGTGCGGCACGTCCTCGCCCCGGGCAATCGCTGCGATCACCTCGGGCGGGCCATGGCGAAAGCCATAGTTGCGGATCTCGATAGTCGCACCGTCATCGGTTTCCATCGCGTAGCGGGTGTCCAGCTCGGCGGTGCCGTCCCCGAAGATGGTTTGCCAGTCGGCACCAAGGTTCAGGATCGCCCCGTTGACCTTCGGGCCGCTGACCGTACCGCCGATGATCGGGATGATCCGGCGATGACCAGCCCGTCCGGGGCCCATTTCGCGGATCGGACCAAGCTTCACTTCGAGGCGGAAGGCGAATTCAAGTAGGGGCGGGTTCATTTGACCTCCGAGACAGAATAATATGCAGACTGATCAGCGACAGCCCGGCGACAATGCCGACCCACATGACGGGATCGGTCTTCCACATGATGAGAACCGCAAGGAGCAGCCTGCAGGCGATTTCCCAGGCGCGCATCGGGCCACGGTCAAACCGCGCCAGCGCCGAGGCCACGAGATACAGCGCCAGGATCAGCCGCAGCGACAAAAGCCCAAGGGCAGCCAGTTCGACCTCGCCGCTATACCCTTCGATCAGGGTCTTGGCGCCGCTTTCGTCGGTGATCATCACCGCTTCGGGGATCAGCAAAAGCTCGGGGTACCAGGCAAAGATGAAGGGGATCGTGAACATGACGATTCCCACGCGGACGGCGGCAAAGCCGGTGCGCATCGGCTCGGCCCCGGTGATCGAGGCGGCGGCAAAAGCGGCGACGGCGACGGGCGGCGTGATTGCTGAAGCGACCGCGAAGTAGAAGACGAACATATGGGCGGTGAAGAAGCTGACGCCAAGGTTGGTGAGCAGCGGCCCCAGCAGCAGGGCCACGTTCACATAGGCCGGAACCGTGGGCATCCCCATGCCCAGCAGGATCGCGCAGAACATGGCGCAGGTCAGCGCCAGCATCAGGTAGACGCCCCCGACGATGGGTACTTCTAAGCCAAAGATCCGCAGCACCTGCGCCTTCTCCAGCCAGGAGGTCACAGCGCGCGTCAGCTCTCCGGTCAGGCCGCTTTCGTTCAGGAAGGCCGAGATGATCGAGACCGCGAACAAGAGCAGGAACAGGCGCGAGATCAGCAGCCCGCCATCAGCCAGGGAGGCAAGGATCTTTGATGGCTTAGCCCGGGTCTCGGGGTCCAGCAACAGCAGCGGGATCAGGACGGCGACCGCCCACCAGCCCGCCGACACGGCGTCGCCAGTCGAATTGGTGATCGTGCGGAGGGCCGCGTCCGGCAGGATGGCAGCGAGCAGGCCGCCGCCGATGGCGTCCTTGCTGCCCAGAAGCAGAAACAGGATCGTCGCGATCGGCACGATGATGATGATCAGGTTGTACCAGTCCTGCCGGACCATGATCAGGTCGTCGGGGACCTCGCGCATGGCCTCGACCTTCTCGCGCCTGGCCTGGAACATGACGGCCAGAAAGATCGAGAAGAAAAAGAACATCGCGGGCAGGAAGGCGGCGGTGATGACCTTGGTGTAGGGCACCGCCGTCAGTGCCACCAAAACGAAGGCCGCGACCCCCATGACCGGCGGCATGATCTGCCCGCCGGACGAGGCTGCGGCCTCGACCCCGCCGGCGAACTGCGGTGAAAACCCGTTACGGCGCATCATCGGGATTGTCAGGCGACCGGTGGACAGCACGTTGGTCACTGGACCGCCGGTAATGGTGCCGAACATGGCAGAGGATACGATGGCCGCATGCGCGGGCCCGCCGCGCAGGTTGCGCGTGGCCCGCACCGCCAGCTTGATCAGAGATGTGCCGCCCGCCGAGGTGCCGAACAGAGCCCCAAGCACCACATAGGGAAAGACCTGGTTCACGACGATGTCCATGAAACGGCCCATGAAGCCGTCAGGGGTCACGAAGACGTTTGTCGCTTTCTGGATCGCGGCGGCAGTCGGATCGCCGCCTTCGGCGCCCAGCTTGGTCAGCAGGAAGTTGTTATCCGACAGATCGAAAACCCAGATCAGCGCCGTGCCCACAGTGTACAGCACGACGATGCTGGCCACCGCCACAAGCGGCAGGCCCCAGATGCGAATGTTGTAGAGGAAGAACAGCGTGATGATCGTGAACAGCAGCGGCAGAATCCAGATCCCGAAACGGGCCTGACAGGCGGGCACCTCGGCCTCGAACGAGATGCCGGGGATCGCCCCTGCTGAGCGTTCCGCCGCGTCCTGGATCAGCCGCGCGCGTTCACCGGTGATCTGGTCGATCAGGCAGATGGAATCGATTTCGACCAGAAAGCCGAAGGCGGCAAGAAAGGCCGCGATCACCAGGCCGACATCCAGCATCAGCCCAAACCAGGCGAGTTGAGGTTTGTCCAGCTTCCACGCCCGGTAGACGCTGGCATCCAGCGCCACGATCACCATCATCAGCATGAAGACAGGGGGGTAGAAATACTCGGGCGGGAAGTTCGACACCCGGAAGAACGGCCGCCCTGTGACATCCCGCGCCCAATCCTGCAGGCCGGGAATTTCGGGCATGGTGTTGGCCATGCCGACAAAGACCAGCACCAGCGCCAGAAGTATCGCGATGCGCCGGCCAAGCGGCAGGATGATGGATGTCTGAGATGTCATTGCGCACAAGTCCCCAAGGGAGAGGCCGAAAACCAGCCCCTCCATGTTGTTCAGGCAAGTTCAGGCGTTATGGACGCAGGCAATCGGCGACCTTATGGCCCGCCTCTTCAAAGGCGCGGATCGCGCCGGCGTGCATCTTGACCTGCACAGCCCCGCAGGCGCCTTGCGACACGCCGTCGATGTCCCCGAAACTGAGCCGCGAGAACGGACCGCGCGGCGATCCTTCGATGAACCGGCGTTCCCCGTCCAGGTAGGCTTTGGTGATCCGGTAGGCCAGATCCTCGTCCATCGAGGCGTTGACGATCTGCCCGAATGCGGTGGCGTAGGTGTCGAAGGTATCGTCGTCGGTCACGACGGTGATGTCATTGCCGGCATAGGCGTTGCGGAAATCCTCGACCGGCAGCGAATAGGGTGCGTGGCCGGGCGCCGCAACGATCTGCTGGCCCAGCGTGCTGGCCAGAAGATCGGAGGGGATATCATGCATGGTGATTCCGCCCGCCGCCGCGATGGCGATCTGTCGCCCCGAAGGCAGCCCCTCGGGCGAGGTCCAGGCATCGGCGCCGCCACCGGTGATGGTCGATACCGCGTCGGGCCAGGGGGTCTGGATGCCCTCATAGCCCTCGCCGTCCTTCAATCCTGACAAGAGCTGAACCATGGCCCGGCCCGAGGTCAGCGCGGCGCCGCGCGGCGGGCCGTTCCAAATCCGCAGGCCGTCCAGGGCGCGGATGTCCTCGACCGGGTTGTTGTTGTAGTAGGCGAAGATCTGCGCCGACCCGGAGTTCCAGAAGATCACCCGCAGGTTTTCGGCCAGCCGAGCGCCATCTTCGGCACCGATACCGCTATAAGGGCCAATGCCGCGGGATAGCAGGAATGGCAGGATCAGCGGCGCGGGGGCCATGTCAAGCTGGCCCTCGGCAACGGCCTGCACCGAATTGGTTAGCGTTGCGCCTTCGGTGATCTGAAGCGTCGCAACGCCCGCGCTGTCGAGGATCCCGGCCAGAGTGGTGTCGATGTAATGCGGGGTCGACCCCGGCGTGGTGGTTTCCGCTGTCAGCGTCGCCTGTGCGGTCGCTGCTATGGGCGCGATTGCTAGCGCGGCCCCGATTATCGCTGTCTTGATCATACTGTCCTCCCTTGAATCCGCGCCTTCCTCCAAAGGCACGCAGGCCCGGTTTCCCGGAGCCCCACACAAAGGCTTGCAGAATTTATATGACTTGTCACGCGAAATTTTTTTCTCCATGATTTGCCAGATGACCAGATGAGAGGAAAAGCCGTGACCGAACAGGGAAAGATAGACGCCGACCAGGTGCGCGCCCGGATGGAGCGTGAAGGCCTGAACATCTTTTCGCGCCTGCCCGCCGTCTACGCTGCGTCGCGGACCCAGGGCCGCAAGTTCCTTGACCTCGCCGGGGGGCTGTCGATCGTCGAATGGCGGACACTGTGGGATCTTGTCGAAGCCGGGCCGATGACCATCCGCGATCTTGCCGCGATCCAGCGCGCGGATCATTCGTTGCTCAGCCGCGCCCTGCCGGACATGCGGAAAAAGGGCTACGTCGCCATGCAGCGCAGCAGCCAAGACGCGCGGCAGACCATGGTAGAGATCACGTCGCAAGGGCGTGCCGCCTATGATCGGGCGGCCCCGGTCATGGCCCACCGCCGCGCTGCCCTTAGGGATGTCTTCACGGAAGATGAAATAGCTGACTTCGCCGACTACCTCGACCGGCTGGAACAATTCCTGCGCATTCCGGTCGAACAGCTTGTTACGGACGGGATTACACGCAAGGACCCCACAAAGTGACCAAACGCCCTGTGGATCACGGTAGAAACCCACATTGTGTAGCTAAGCGTGTAGTTGGAAGGGATGTAATAGGGGTGCTTGCCCTTATACATCAACAACTTAATGGAAGAAAAATGGTGCCCCCACACGGACTCGAACCGCGGACCTACTGATTACAAATCAGTTGCTCTACCAGCTGAGCTATAGGGGCACTCTTCGCATTTTGTCCAAGAGGCACCGTCTCGTTGGTACGTCTCAGTTGCTGCGCCCTTCTACACCAAACAACTCTGTTTGCAAGACCCCTCAGGAAGAATTTTTTCTCGATTGAATCCTTTGCTCTTTCGCCGCTGGCTGCACTCCAAATTCGGCTCGACACTGTCTTAGGCTGTGCACAAATGGGGCTCAGTTGGGAAAGGTTGGCGCGACAGCGAAGCATGGGGCAGAATTGACCGCACCGACGAGTTTGGCGGATGTCATGTTTCATGCTCCACCAAAGCGGGAACTCCTTCACAGCTTTCTTTTCGCGCCTTCACATCATTCCTGCGGCGGGTGTCTTATGCGTCATGTTCTTGAGTTTGAAGCCGAAGTGATCGGTAATTTGCTTGAGGCCTTCATTTCCTTCAGCGAGAGATTTGAGCGAATGCTGGTTACCCCTGGCAAGCGGCGCAGGGTGGTGTCGACAAAAACGCTGTAATCATCCAGATCTCGCGCCACAACGATGAGCAAGAAGTCATCCGCGCCGGTGGTGTTGTGACAGGCAAGAATGTTTGGGGTCACTTCGACGATGCGCTGGAATTCCGCCGTCGCAGTCTGATCGTGTTCAGAACAGCGCAACTGCACGAAGGCCATGACACCCAACCCCAACTTGCGCCGGTTCAGATTGGCCTGATAGCCGTCGATAAAGCCGTCTTCCTCGAGCCGTTTCAGGCGCCGCCAACAGGGGGTTTCGCTCATTCCTATGGTTTCGGACAATTTGGCATTTGTCATGCGTCCGTCATTTTGCAGCAGGGTCAGAATCTGGGCATTTGCGGCGTCGATGTCAGGCATGGGGGGAGGCTTTCAAAAACTTGTTCTTAAAGAGGGATTTTCCCTCACATTTACTGCATTTAACGCAGGAATAGCAAAGTTATTTCCATGCAGGGCTTTATGATCGGCTCCAGCCACCCCTGAAGCGGAAAGACCCTGCCATGAAAGCTGTCCTATTTGAAAAGTTCCAAGAAGCGCCCAAGCTGGTCACGGTCGATGACCCTAGCCCCGAGGCACATGGTGTGGTCTTGAAGGTCGCTGCAACGGGCGTTTGCCGCAGTGACTGGCATGGCTGGATGGGGCATGACAGCGATATTGAGCTGCCGCATATTCCAGGACATGAGCTGGCGGGCGTCGTCGAGGCGGTGGGCAAGGATGTGACCAACTGGAAGGTGGGGGACAAGGTGACTGTGCCCTTTATCTGCGGTTGCGGCAGCTGTTCCGAATGCCATGCGGGTCATCAACAGGTGTGTTTGCATCAGGAGCAACCTGGCTTTACTCACTGGGGATCTTTTGCCGAATATGTCGGCATTCACCAGGCGGACCTGAACCTGGTTTCGCTTCCAGAGAGCATGGATTTTGCCACGGCTGCCAGTCTGGGATGCCGGTTTGCCACCTCTTTCCGCGCGGTGATTGATCAGGGCAGGGTCAGTGCGGGTCAATGGGTGGCGGTGCATGGCTGTGGCGGCGTGGGCCTGTCCGCCGTGATGATTGCAGCGGCTGCCGGGGCGAATGTGATTGGGGTGGATCTTGATCCCGCCAAACTGGCCCTTGCACAGGATCTTGGCGCTGTTGCCGTCATCAACGGCACCGAAGCAGATGTGGCGCAAGCCATCCACGATATCACCCGCGGAGGAGCCCATGTGTCGCTGGATGCATTGGGTCATCCCGTGACCATGACCAATTCCATCCTGTGCCTGCGCCCACGGGGTAAACATATTCAGGTTGGCCTGATGCTGGGAGAGCACGCGGCACCTGCGATACCGATGCCCAAAATTGTAGGCCAGGAGATTGAGCTGCTGGGCTCGCATGGGATGCAGGCGCATCGCTATGGCGCGATGCTGGACATGGTTGCCAGCGGCAAGCTTGACCCGGCCCGGCTGGTGGGAGCACAAATCAGCCTCGCGGAGGCGCCTGAGGCTTTGATAAACATGAATAAGTTCCAGTCCGTTGGCGCGACAGTCATCACCCGGTTCTGAGATTTGTGGCGGTTTGTGCATCAGCGGCGCTCTGCTGGGCGGCCAATCTAATAGGGAGAGTGTCAGGCGATGTTTGAAAAAGTTGAGGAATACCCCGTCGACCCGATCATGATCGGAGCAGACTATTTTGCGCAAGATCCACGCTTGGATAAGCTTAACCTGACCGTTGGAATCTATCAGGATGCGCAGGGAAAAACGCCGGTCCTGCAGGCCGTCAAAGAGGCAGAGAAGCGCCTGGTTGAAACACAGGCGAGCAAATCCTACCTCGCCCTGACCGGAGATGCGGACTACTGCGCGCTCTTGGGGCAGGAGATCCTGGGCCAAACCTGTGACGGTGCTGTGGACAGTGACTGGGTTGCGGCGCAGACCGCAGGCGGGGCGGTGGCATTGCGGGTCATGGCGGATCTTCTGGCGCAGATGCCCGATGCGCCGACTGTCTGGCTGCAAACGCCGACCTATGGGAACTACATCCCGATCCTGCAGGCTGCCGACGCGTCTTTTAGGCAGGTGCCTTATTATGATCCGATCCGGCGCGAGATCACCTTTGATCAGATGCTCGACGGGTTAAGCGCCGCCACAGCTGGCGATGTGTTTTTGATGCAAGGGGTCTGTCACAATCCCACAGGCGCAGATCTGACGCCGGAACAGTTTGAGGCTTTGCTGACTGTGCTGGAGGCGCGGGGTATCGTGCCGTGGATCGACCTTGCCTATCTCGGCTTTGCCCAAAGCTTTGAGGCGGATTGCGCAATGGCTCAGCAGATCGCAGCGCGCTTTGCGGAATGTATTGTCTGCATCACCCTGTCCAAGTCCTTTGGTATCTACCGCGACCGGGCCGGGGCGCTTTTCGTCAAGACAGGCAAGGCAAACCGCGCCCGGATGCACAGGGCGATCTCGGCGATTGTGCGCGCGGGGGCCTCTCATGCACCGGATCATGGTCCCGCTGTGGTGCGTGAAATCCTGCAAGACCAAAAGCTTAAGGCCCTTTGGTTGCAGGAGCTGGATCAGATGCGGGCCCGCGTTTCCCAGGTGCGCACGGACATCGCTCAGGCGGAGGGCGACACATTTGGCACCCAGGATTTGGCATATCTTGCCAGGCAATCGGGGATGTTTTCTCTGCTGCCGCTGACGGCGCCCCAAGAGGCCGCCTTGACACGTGACCACGGTATCCATGTGGTGAAAGGCGCCCGGGTCAACGTTGCGCGGCTTGGACCGGATGATATTGGCTGGCTCATCCGGGCGGTGCATGAGGTGGTGATAGCCCCGGGTTGAACGCAAGCCCGACTTGAATCCAGCCTCAACATGAATGCAGGCCAGGTTTGGGGGCAGGGCGTGGAGATATAGTGTCAGGCTGAAAAACCTATTCAGGCCAGATTGCCGTGCCACACATAGGGTAGGGGTCAAGTCAAAGAGCGGCGGGAACTGTCAAAGCGCGGCTCAAGCCCGGGTTCAGAGGTCCTCTGCCCAGGGCGGGTCAGCGCCTTCGCGCGCAACAGTTTTGGCAGCGACCTTTGCACCATGGTTCAAAGCGGTGTGAAGTATCTTTGGGGGCAGTGCCTTTACCTGATCCTTGCTGAGGCAGTTCAGCTCGGACAGCTTGGCCAGAAGGCCCGCATTGAAGGTGTCACCAGCGCCAACTGTATCGACGACCTTTGCCGGTGCCGCAGGTATGTGTATGTGGGTGCCATTGGTCATAAAACCATCTGCGCCCTCATTGCCACGTGTAACAACCACCAGCGCAGGCCCCAGCGCCAACAACCGTGTCACCTTTTGTTCGTCGCTTTGGGGCGCAGGGAACAGCCAGTTCAGGTCTTCGCCAGAGACTTTTACAATATCAGCCTGCGCCATCATGCGGTCCAATCGCTGGCGATAGCGGGCTGCGTCCTTGATGAAGCCCGGGCGGATATTGGGATCAACCATGACCACCCGTGTAGGCGCTTCGCGTTCCAGGAGCGCGGCGTAGCAGTCACTGGCGGGATCGCTGGCAAGGCTGATACCGCCAAAAAACAGGGCAGTGACCGCATTGGGCAGGGCTGGGATGTCGGCGATATCCAGCATCCGCCCGGCAGAGTTTTCATCGTAAAAGCAATAGGAGGCCTGTCCGTGCACCAGCTGTACAAAGGCCAGGGTTGTGGGGCGATCCGACCACAGGAGATGCCCGGTATCCACATGGGAGTGGCTTATATGTGCCGCCAGTTGCTGGCCGAACATGTCATGTGACACCCCGGTAAGCAGGCCAACCGGGGCCCCAAGACGGCCCAGGGCTACGGCGGTATTGAGCACTGCCCCACCGGGCTTTGGCACATAGGCGATGGTGCCCGGTTGCGGTGCAATAGGCATCATGTCGATCAAGGCGTCACCGCAACAAAGGATCATTGCTACACTCCGGTGCTGGGGGTGTCCTGAGACAGCGTTCAGCCTTGCCTATCAAATCCTTGCGATAGGAGGCCACCAAAAATGCGCCTTAAATAGCGCGATGGAGAGGTGTTCCCCGGAGAAACATCGGTAGAGTGATAGCGGGAAAGGGGACGGCAGGCCACGATCATAGGAACGCGGTAAAGGAAATCTCAATTCCGCCCCGCTATTTTGGGCAGGACCGCAGTTTCAGACAGAAGGCTGATATGAACAAAACCTGCTTGGCTTTGCCTCTCACCTACATCGTTTTTGCGCTCAGCGCGGTGCAAAGCAGCGCCACAGAGCAGTTCTCCATTGTGAATGAGGATTTCTTTGGCCAAGGAAATACAGCTGTACAGCCAGTATTGGCGCGCCATAGCCCGGTATCCGTGCTGACGGCCAAGCCCGCGCCAGAGGGGCTAGAGGCTGAGATGGAAGCGGTGCAGGCCAATCTTGCCAGCCTGTTTGCCGATCGTCGCGGCACCAGCCTGTTCCGGGCGCTGCCGCGGGGCGTGGCCAAAGGGGCGGTGGCAAAGCTGATGCAGCTGATCGCCAGCGCCGAGGCCGGAGGGGCGCAGTATGATGCGGTGCAACATGCCGCCACTGTCAAACCCCGCAAACGCCCAACCGCAATGACCCTGGGAGAGATCTACGATTGGATCGCCCGAACGCCGGGGCAACAGCACGCCATTGGTCGCTATCAGTTCATTCCCGCCACCCTGAAACGTCTTGCCAACCATGTGGGCGCCAAACGTGGCGATGTGTTTTCGCCAAAACTACAGGACCGTCTGGCGCATCAGCTGATCGAAGAAGCGGGCTTGAGCGCAATGATGGCCAATGACATGAGCCGCAAGGATTTCATGCATAATTTGTCAAAGATCTGGGCTGGGTTGCCGACCTCTAGTGGCAAATCCTATTATCACGGGCTGGCAGGCAATCGGGCGGTGCTCAGCTGGGCAAAGTTCGACGCCGAGATGGCGCGCATCTTCCCCGGTTAGTGGTGAGCTAATGGGCCCGATTTTGGCCTGTCACGGGGGCGGGCTCAGGGCCTTTGCGTAGATTGGTCGCATCACCACAGCGGTTAAATACATCGGGACTTGGTAGCAGCCGAGAAAGATCAGGAGCGGCTCAGTGGTGCTGGCGGGCAGGGCGATCAGAAACAGCGCAAAGTTTCTGTTTCCGGCCACCACAGAGGTGGGCACCGCGATCTTGCGACCTCCTCGCCACATAAGCCAGCGAAAGCAGGCGTATTGCAGGCCAAAGTTGAGGCCTAGGGCCAGCAGCATCCATTGCGTCACAGGCCAGGGGGCGCTGTGGAAGGCAGGGCCGAGCGCTGCCATCAGGCCAATCACGATCACCACCAGTGCCACAATTGTTAGCCCATCCACCGCGCTGGCAATGCGCTCTTTCAGATCGCGGGCAAGCAAGTGGCGACAGGTAAATGCCAGCCCGACTGTCAGGGCGATCGTGCCACTCAAACGCAGCGCCGCCAGCAGGACGGTTTGGGCATCGCCGAGCTCGGGCAGCAGCAACAGCACTGGCAACACAGTCAAGGGCATCAGGGCGGTGCCAAGGATCATCAGCCGAAAGGCGGGCTCCGGGGCATGACCCATCAGCTGTGTGATATTGGGGCTTCCGGTGAGGGAGGGGGCAGACAGCATCAGGATCACGGCAATGGCCAGCGGCGTGGCCAGCAGCCCCAGTCCGGCAAAACAAAGCAGCGCCACAACTGGCAGGATCATTTGCAACACCACAACGGTCTTGAGGCTGGAGATACCTTCGCGCAGCCCTGCCAAGGCGCGTGATGCGCCAATGCGAAAACCGTTTAAAAACAACAACCCGGCCACCAGCTCGGGCAGCCAGGGTTTGAGCGTTGCGGCCAGCTGGGGCAAGGCAAACCCTGCCAGCAACCCAAACACCATGGCCGCCCGCCCATAGCGGGCGACAATGGTCAACAGGTCTACCATTTTGCTATCCGCCAGATGGTCCGCTGCGCAGATTGTTGGGCAGCCAGGTTGCCAGCTCGGGCCAGGCGACCAGGATCACCACCATGATCAGCATCAGGCCAACCATGGGGATCGCGGTCTTGGCAATATAAGAGATCTCGTGGCGGGTCATGCTTTGCAGTACAAACAGGTTGAAGCCAATTGGCGGCGTCACCTGCGCCATTTCAACCACCACCACGATGAAGATGCCAAACCAGATCACATCAATACCGGCCTGACGGATCATTGGCTCAACGATGGCCATGGTCAGCACCACCGAGGAAATCCCGTCCAGGAACATGCCAAGCACCACATAGAACAGCGTGAGCGCCACAATCAGCACCAGCGGAGACAGGTTCATCTGATCAATCCAGGCCGCAAGCGCCCGGGGCAACCCGGTAAAGCCCATGGCCAGCGACAGGAACGACGCTCCCATCAGGATCAGCGCAATCATGGCAGAGGTCCGGGTGGCCCCCATCAGGGATTCAGCAAAGGTGCTCCAGCTCAGCGAGCCCTGAAACAGCGCCAGTGTCAGCGCACCAAGCACCCCGACAGCAGCCGCCTCGGTGGCGGTGGCAAGGCCGAGGTACATCGAGCCGATCACCGCAGTAACCAACATCAGCACCGGGATCAGAAAACGGCTCTCGGCCAGCATCTGGCCAAAGGACATGGCGGGTTCTGGTTTGGGTCGCTGGTCCTTGGCAAAGAAATGCCAGCCGATGATATAGGCCATGAACAGACTGGCCAGCACCAGGCCGGGGAAAATACCGGCCATGAACAGCTTGGTAATGGATTCATTGATCGACACGCCATAGACGATCAACGTCAGCGAGGGCGGGATCATCAGCCCCAGCGTGGCAGCGCCAGCCAGTGTTCCGACGATCATGTATTCCGGGTAGCCCCGTTTGCGCAGCTCGGGGATCGACATCTTGCCGACGGTTGTCAGCGTCGCTGCGGAGGAGCCGGACACGGCGGCAAAGATGGTGCAGCCGGCAATATTGGTGTGCAGCAGCCCACCAGGCAGCCAGCGCATCCAGGGGGCGAGGCCGCGAAACATGTCCTGTGACAGGCGGGTCCGATAGAGGATCTCTCCCATCCAGATGAACAGCGGCAGCGCCGTCAGGGTCCAGCTGGAGGCCCCGGTCCAGATGGTGGTGATCATCGCGTCCCCGGCAGGGCGGGTGGTGAACAGCTCCATGCCAAACCAGGCGACTCCCATCAGCGCCAGACCAATCCAGACGGAACTGCCCAGCAGAGCAAAGAGAACAAATACAAAGATAAGGGTTGTGTAGATCTCGCCCATTATTCCACGGCCTCCGAAGTGATGCTGGCCCGACGGGTGATCAGCAGACGACACAGATAGTCCCAAAGCGCCAGCGCCAGCAGCACGGTGCCAATCGACATGGGCAGTTGCGGCAGCCAGACTGGGGTATAGACCCAGTCACCGCCGGTTTCAGCCCATAGCTTGCCCCATTGGGACGGCGCGGTAACAAACATCTTCAAGGCGGAGATCAGCCACTCCGGGGTAAAGTCCTGCCCCTGGGTGCGGTCATTCAGCATCTCCGACATAATGTTGGTCTTGATGGCAAAGCGGGCAAAATAAGTGGCGGTAATGGCCGCGATCCACATGGCGACCGCGTCCAGCCACAGGCCAAAGTGGTGCCCGGTGTTGAGAAAGATCGACACCCGGATATGGGCGCCACGGGTCAGCGCATGGGCCAAAGCAAAAAAGGAGGTCGCTGCCATGGCATAGCCTGCATATTCGGTGGATCCTGGAAAGGTCAGGCTGCTCCAGCGGGCCACCATTTGCGCCACGATAAGCAAAAGGATCGTGACCATACAGATCGCGGCGAGCACGCCAGACCATAGATACAGTCGATCCAGCAGCGCCTGCAGTGGCCGTAGGGCCCGCTCCATCCGAGACGGAGCAGTCAGACAGACCAGTGCCAGAAGAGTTGGAATAACAAAAAGCCAAACCCAGAGCGGCAGGCCCAGAAACGGTTGCCAGTCACGCATGCCCATCCCCCAAAGTGCAGTCAAAAAAGACGGCCCCTCGCTGGTAGAGCAGGAGCCGTCAGGTGAGAGATGTTGGCCTTAGTTCGCGTTATAGGCGTCCAGGATGGCCTGACCATCATCACCGGCAGATGCCAACCAGTCAGCGGTCATCTTGGCACCGATTTCCTGCAGCTCGCCCAGGAATTCAGGGCCTGCGTCGGTCACGGTCATGCCATTGTCTGACAGCTGCTCAAAATACCAGTTGGCCAGTTCTTCGGATTTGGCAGAGCAGGCAGCCCCGGTCTCATCGGCAGCCTTTTGCACCTGGCCCTGGGTTTCGGCGCTCAGGCCTTCCCAGATCTGTTTGTTGACCATGACATAGTTGCGCGGCAACCAGGCGTTGACCTTGTAATAATGGCTCAGGTTTTCCCAGACCTTGCGGTCATAGCCGGTCGAGCCGGACGAGATAAAGGCCTCGGCCACACCGGTGGCCAGCGCCTGGCTGAGCTCGGCGGCTTCTACCTGCACCGGGATCATGCCCAGCTTTTCGGCGAAGGTGGCAGTGGCTGTGTTATAACTGCGGAACTTGATGCCCTGGGTGTCGCTGGAGGAGGTCACTTCCTTGTTGAAATAGAACCCCTGACCCGGCCATGGGCAGGTATAGAGCGCCACCAGGTTGAGGTCCGAGAGCTGGGCGTTTACCCTATCCTTGGCGGCGTGCCACAGTTTTTCATTGTCCGCATAGGAGGTGGCAACAAAGGGCAGGTTGTCCCAGCCTAGCAGCGGCGCCTCATTGGCATGGGCGGACATAAAGCGTTCCCCAATGGGGGCCTGGCCGGTCTGCACAGCGCGTTTGATTTCGCCGCCCTTAAACAGGGAGCCGCCAGGATGCACGGTAATGTCGATATCGCCGCCAGTGTAGTCACGCACCTTATCGGCAAAAACAACACCCATTTCAGAGTGGAAGTTGGTTGCGGAATAGGCCATCGGCATATCCCAGCTTTCCGCAGCAGCGCCTGAGGCCGCAAGCGCCAGCGCAGAGGCTGCAAAAGCCATTTTGGTAGAGATTTTAGACGTCATGGTAGTCTCCCTGGAGGTTGTTATGTGCTGTTTCCCAGCTTGGTCTTGCCGACTTGTTGTGTGTATCGGCTTGTTCGTGAGTGGACTGTGCTGCAATCGTTAGGCAAAACGATCCGGCGCAAAGGGGCGCATGTCAAGGTTCATGGGGCGGCCGGAAATCAGATCGGCCACCATACGCCCGGTTTTTGCGCCGCCGGTGAGGCCAATATGCTGGTGGCCAAAGGCGGTGAACACGCCCGAGGTCGCGACCTCACCAATCAGCGGCAGGCTGTCAGTTGGCGCTGGCCGAAAGCCGAGCCATTCTTCCTCTTCAACGGCCTGCATCTGCGGGAACGTCTCTGCCACAGTGCGCCGCAAAAGGGCCAGGGGTGCCTTAGAGGGGGTTTCATCCAAGCCACCAAATTCCACAACCCCGGCGCAGCGCAGGCCTTGATCCATCGGGGTGGCAACAAATTTGCCGGCCGCTACCATCATTGGGTAACGGGGGGTGATGCTGGGGGATTTGAACAGAATATGATAGCCCCGTTCCGCCTCCATCGGCACCTTGAGGCCGAGCTTCTGCATCAAGGGTTTGGACCAGATCCCGGCAGAGATCACCGCCTTGTCACAGTCAAAGCGCCCTTGATCGGTCTCCACCGCTGAAATCCGGCCACCGCTTAGGTCGAAATCCTTCACTTCCGCCTGGATGAACGTGCCACCCATCTCGACCAGGAGTTTGACCAGGTCTTTGACGTAGTTGGCGGGGTTCAGGATAAAGCCATGGTTTTTGTTCACTGCCAACAAAGAGGTATTCTGGCCCAGGATTGGCTCGTGTTCCTGAACCGCCGCGCCCTCGATGATGTCTGGGATGAACCCGGCCTCGCGGCGTAATTCCCAGACATAGGCGTCCTGCTCAAAGGCGGCGCGATCCTTGTAGGCAAAGTTGTAATCCGTCTCTTTGATCCATTTCGCCGCCGGGGTGCCGGCGGTCAGGGCTTGATGCTGTTCGACGCTGTCGCCGACAATATGGGTGAGAGATTTTGCAATGCGGCGGGTATCGCTGTCATTGGCGTGTGACAGGTACTTCATCAGCCAGGGCAGCAGCTTGGGGGTATAGCCCCACCGCATGAACAGCGGAAACTTTGGGTCTAACAGGTATTTGGGCCCCTTGGGGATCAAACCGGGGGTGGTCACCGGCACCATGGCGCAGCTGGCCAGCAGGCAGCCATTGCCATAGGAGGCGCCCATGCCGGGGGCACCTTTGTCAATCAGGGTGACCTCATGTCCGGCACGTTTCAGCCAGAGCGCCGAGGCGGCGCCCACAATACCGGCGCCAACAATGATGATGTGTTCTGTTTTCATGTGATGATGCTTTGTGTCCTATTGAGCGCCACAGGAGCGGCTAAGGGACTTTGAAATGGCCCCCGACCTATTGCTGACCATGCCCAGTCAATCACATCATTTCAAATATAATTATCGATGCACTCCATAAGAATAAATGATATATGATGGTATGAACTTACGTTTTAGACAGTTGCAGGCCTTTCATTCGGTGATTGAGACCGGCACCGTGACCGGGGCCGCTGCAATTTTGGGGATCTCCCAGCCTGCGGTTTCGAACCTGCTGCATCAGTTGGAACGGCAGACGCGGTTCAAATTGTTTGAGCGCGATCGCGGCCGATTGCGGGCGACGCCAGAAGCCAATCTGTTGTTTCGTGAGATTGATACGGTGGTGCGCGGTTTTGATCACGTGACCCAGGCAGTGATTGATCTTCAGAATAAGCAGGCAGGGCAGCTGCAGGTGGCCTCGCAGCATTCCATGTCCTTTGGGTTTATGCCCAAATTGATTGCTGAATTCGCCCGTGATCGGCCTGATATGTCGATCTCTTTCCAGTCGCAGTATTCGTCCAAGGTGCAGGAATGGGTGATCTCTGGTCTGTTTGAAATCGGCATCTGCGAAACGCCGCTGCTGCATGATGGGCTGGTGGCCCATCCGATCCGGGTGGAGACATCTGTGGCGCTTCCCGCAGGCAGCCCGCTGGCGCAGCACGAGGTTCTGACGCCGACGCTGCTGGAAGGGGCACCTTTTCTGGTCATGGGGCCCGATCACATCACCCACCGGCGGCTCCGCGAGGCTTTTGTTCAGGCGGGGGCGCCGCTGAAGACGCGGGTTCATGCGCAGCTGTTCAAAAACTTGCTGAGCTTTGTCAAAGAGGGCATGGGCGTGGCCCTGTTGGACCCCTTTGTGTTGGATTTTGACAGGGAGGGGGGCTTTGTGTCCCGTCGCTTTCGCCCGCAGATCCTGATGGAGATGGCCGTGATCACCTCTGCCACCCGGCCGCTGTCTGCGATTGGACAGGAGTTTCTGGCGCTGTTGCGGTCTGAGCTGCAGCCCTATTGCATTGACTGACGGCGTTCAGACAAGGGGGGGGGGCTCCCGCGCAGATCAAGGCCATCAAAGATGACCTCTCTCCCCTTGGGCCCGGCGCCGCGCCACAGGCGCGGCGCGGTTGGTGCCTGCAGCCGGGGGAGTGGGGAACGGAGTTCCATGCCGCGCCTCGCGTCTCTGGAAAGGGGCGCTGGAGCCGGTAATAGCTATCGTCTTTGTTAGGCACGGAGGACTCTGGCCGTTCGGAGTTGCCTCCAGGACTCCGCCCGTTCGGCCCTGAAAGGCTCTCCCAGAGCCTTTCCGAGACGGGCCTCACCCCATCCAGCGCCGCACCGGGGCGTTGCTGTCTTCAAGCGCCTGACAGACCACATCCACCAAGGTGGGGCCGTCGTGATCAACCGCCTCGCGCATCACCCGTTCCAGGTCTTCGGGGTTCTCTACACGCCAGCTTTTGACACCATAGGCGGCAGCGATTGCGGCGTGGTCGGTGCGGTTGAAGTCGACGTTGTAGTACCGCGCGCCCTTGTCCGCAAATTGGCTAGCCTTGATCCAGCCGAAATTTGCATTGGAGAACACCACAAAGGTGATAGGCGCGCGGGCGCGGCAGGCGGTTTCCAGCTCCCCCAGGGTAAACCCAAAGGAGCCGTCTCCCATCAAGGCTACGGTTTTTGATGCGGGCCGCCCGAACCAAGCCCCCAAGGAAGCTGAAAGCGCGTAACCAAGGGCGCCATGCGCCCGGTTGGTGATGAAATAGCGCCCGGGTTGCTGCAATTGATAATAGGCCGAGACATAGGGACAACTGGTGCCGGGGTCCGAGACCACGGTGGCATCCGGCGGCAGCACCTTCATCAACGCATCAACCACGCGTTCAGGTCGGATCGGCGTCTCGGTGCTTTGCGCCAGGTGATGAAACTTCGCAAACTTGCGCGCTTTGATCTGCGCGATGGCAGCTGCCCCGCCAAAGCCATCGGCGCCCTGTGTGCGGCGATCCAGCACCGCGTTGACGGCGGCCAGCGAAAGCCGAAGATCACCCACCACGCCCACCTCGGTGCGGTAGTTGGCGCCAATGACCATCGGGTCATTGTCAAAATGCACGATACGGGTGCCGGGCGCAGGGGCTTCCCAGCGCGAGGTGGTGGTAGAGCCAGCGCGACAGCCCATAAACACCACCAGATCCGCCGCCTCCATCATCTCCCAGGTTTCATCAGTACCGCCGTTTGACCCCACAACCCCCAGACAATTGGCATGGGTTTCGGCCAGGGACCCCTGGCCGGAAATCGAGGTTGCGACCGGAATATCAAGCCGGGTGGCAAGGCGGGAGAGCTCCGCCATGGCGCCGGCAATCACGATGCCGCCGCCACAGATGATCAGGGGTGATTTTGCCGACAGTATCGCATCAATCGCGGCCTCTGCCGCGCCGGGTTCGGGCGCCTGCGGGTAGGCGGGATAGCTTTGGTGTTTTGGGTCTGCCCAGATATCACTGGGGTCAACCGCATCATATTGCACGTCATATGGCAGGCCAAGATGCACTGCACCCGAACGGCCAGTGGTCATCGCCTTAAAGGCGGTGCGCACCATCCGGGGGATATGCTGTGACTGCTTGATCACCGTGTTCCACTTGGTCAGTGGCCGCATCAGGGCGTCCTGGTCGACCTCTGTCAGCGGGTATTTCCCATAAGAGGCAACCGAGATGTCGGTGGTGATGCCCAGAACCGCGTAGGAGCTTTCGGTGGCTTCAATGAGGCCGGGCAGGAGATAGGTGGCGCCGCCGCCCGAGGGGCCCTCGGCCACACCGGGGCGCCCGGTGACGCGGGAATAGCCATCGGCCATATAGGTGGCGCTGCGTTCATCCCGGGTCAGCACATGGGTCATGCCGTGATCCAGCCCACGCATGGCGTCGTAAAAGGGCAGTGTGGTGTCGCCGCAAAGGCCAAAGATATGTTGCACGCCATGGGCTTCCAGCATCCGCACCATGGCCTCAGCGCCGTTCATCGCATTGCTCATTTTACTCTCCGGGTTGTGATCAATCTGTTTTGGTCATTGTGGGGCGCTCCACCGGAGCCGGGGTGTCGTTCATCCGCACAGGCTGCGGAATCAGCTTTGTGTTCATAATTGTATACAGTTTGGAATTCATTATTGCGACCAAGTCAACCCTGCTCTAGCGTGGCGCCAAATCAGCAGGAAACTGCAGCAAGCCCAGGATGTGAGCGGAACAAGATGGCGAAACGGGAAAGCAATGTTGACCGGGTCTATGAGGCGTTGCGCCGGATGGCAGCGGATTTTGCCTTTAAGCCTGACCAGCGGATCAATGAAAGCGCCCTGTCCGAAGTGCTGGGGGCCAGTCGCACACCGCTGCGGGAGGCGCTGAACCGGCTGGTGGCCGAGGGGTTTTTGACCTTTCAGATCAACCGGGGCTTCTTTTGCCGCCCGCTGACGCCGGGCTATATCCTTGATCTCTATGAGGCGCGTGTGGCGATCGAATGTGAAGCTCTGCGGATTGCGTGCCTGCGGGCGCCGGAGCCGGATATTGCCGCGTTTTCCGATTATCTGGACCGGATGGAGCCGGACTATGAAAGCGCCACCGAGCTGGAAGAGCTACTGGCATTGGACGAGGGGTTTCATAGCCGTCTGGTGCAATTGTCCGGCAATCGTGAGCTGCAACGGATGCTGAAGAACCTCAATGGCCGGATCCGTTATATTCGCCTGATTGATCTAAAGCGGATGCGCGATCAGGCCGAGGGCCGGGCGCCGGGCGATGTTTCGGCTCATCGGCAGGTGCTACAGGGGCTGGCCGCGCGGGATGTTGATGCCGCGACCAATGCGTTGCGCGGGCATATTGAAAAGCGCCGGGAAGAGGCCACCGAGGCGGTGCGCATCGCCTTTTCACAGCTTTACGTGCCGGACGAAGACTAGGCACTGGACACTGGGTGCACGCGGGCGGCCTCTACGCAAAAGGAGACGGGATGGAACAGGGTGGTAAGACGGTCTACGGGGCCGCGGTGGGGATCCTGATGCTGGAGACGCAGTTTCCCCGTATTCACGGCGATATGGGTAATGCCCTGACCTGGGATTTCCCGGTGCATTACCGGGTGGTACGCGGGGCTACTCCGGATCTGGTGGTGCGCAATGATCCGACCCAACTGGTGGATTTGTTTATCGAGGCAGGGCGGGATTTGGTTGCGATGGGCTGCGATGGCATCACCACCAACTGTGGTTTTCTGGCGCTGATCCAGGAGCAGGTGAAGGCGGCGCTGGGGGTGCCGGTGGCGACGTCTTCGCTGATGCAGGTGCCGATGGTGCAGGCGCTGCTGCCCACAGGTAAGCGGGTTGGCGTGTTGACCATTTCAAAGGAGACGCTGACCCCGGCCCATCTGCGCGCCGCTGGTGCGCCAGAGGATACACCGGTTGGCGGCACCGATGGGCTGCGCTGCTTTACCGGTGATATTTTGGGGGATGCTGCGGCGATAGACTTTGAGGCCTGCCGACTGGACATGATTGACGGGGCGCGGGCGCTGGTGGCGGACAATCCGGATCTGGGCGCCATCGTTTTGGAATGCACCAACATGGTGCCCTATGCCCGAGATCTGCGCCGGGTGACAGGCCTGCCGGTGTTTTCCATCCAAAGCTTTGTTACCTGGTTTCAGGCCGGGCTGATGCCGCGTCGCTATGATCTGGAGCTGGATGATCCACGCTGGTAGCGCCTGGCTAGTGCGAGGGCGTCAGCTGAGCACCAGCAGCCAGAACCAGACTGTCAGCACCGAAGCCGCAGTGGCAATCAGCACCGACGAGGCAGCCACCCGTTTGGCGCGCCCGTACATATTGGCAAAGATGTAGGCGTTGAATCCCGGCGCCATGGCCGCATTCAGCACGCCAGAGCGGAACAGATCCTGCTTCAATCCCAGTGTGCCCCCCAGCAGCCAGACAATGCTGGGATGTACCATCAAAGCAGTGACGCAGACAAAGCCAATGGTGCGCAGATCGCCTTCGGGGCGGTACTGAACCAGCACGCCGCCGAGGGCAAACAGCGCTGTGGGCAGGGCGGCGCGAATGACCAGTTGTAGGGCTTCATCCACAGCTGAGGGGATTGTCAGCCCTGCAAGGTTGAAGGCAAAGCCAAGCGCGATGGCAAGGATCAGCACGTTTTTGAACATCGCCGTCAGCACAGAGGAGACGGTCTTGACCCCGCCGGCCCCGCGGTTGCGCACCACCTCCATCGCGGTGATGCCGAGCCCGTAGCAAAAGGGGGAGTGAAAGGCGATGATCGCATAGTTGCCAGTCAGGTTTTCCGGTCCAAAGGCGCGTTCGGTAATGGGCAGGCCCAAAAGAACCGAGTTGGAGAACAGGCAGCAAAACCCGATGGCGACGCAGTCTTCCCAGTCCCGTTTGAACAGCAGGCGGGCGCCGGTCAGGCCGATGCCAAAACAGGTTGCGGCTCCGGTATAAAAGCTGATGAGCAACTTGGGGTCAAAACTGTCGGAGAGATCCAGGTTTGCCATGGCATGAAACAGCAAGCAGGGGATGGCAAAGCCCTGGGTGAATTTCATCAAGCCATCAACATGGGAGGCAGAGAAAACGCCTTTTAGCGTTGCCACATAGCCTGCTGTCACGACCAGAAAGACAGGTAGGATGACATCAATCAGACTTTGCAACATCGCCGGGTCTCCTTTGCGGCAAACGCCTTGGGCCTTGATACTGGCGCGCCTTGCCACTGTGGTGGGCGACACAGCCGCCCAGATCATAACGGCCTTACAGCGCGCAGCGAATGACCATGCCGTCATAGGCCGGGGTGATGTGATCGGCGGTCTCGGCCTTTACCGTGGCATAGTCGAGATCAATGTGCATATTGGTCAGCACCGCGCGTTTGGGCTGCATCCGCTCGATCCAGGCCAAGGCCTGATCAAGGCTGAAGTGAGTTGGATGAGGGCTGCGGCGCAGGGAATCCAGGACCCAGTATTCCAGCCCCTCCAGTGCGCCGGTGACATCCTCGGAAATTTCGGCCACATCCGGCAGATAGGCGAGATTGCCAATGCGGAACCCAAGCGCATCCATGGCCCCGTGATTGACCTCAAACGGCAGGAAAGGGATCTCGCCACCGGGGCCATCAATGGTAAAGGCGCCATCAATGGTCCGCAGATCCAGGATCGGTGGATAGGGGGAGCCTTCGGGCTGCACAAAGGCATAGCCAAAGCGCGACAGCAGCGCATTCTGGGTGTCGCCATCAGCGTAGACGGGGATCCGCGCACGCATGTTGAACACGATCATGCGCAGGTCATCCATGCCATGCACATGATCCGCATGAGAATGGGTATAGACCACCGCGTCCAACCGCCCTACCTTGGCATCCAGCAACTGGCTGCGCATGTCAGGTGAGGTGTCGATCAGCACCGAGGTGGTGCCATCCGGCCCGTCACGTTCCACCAGCATGGAGCAGCGGCGCCGCCGGTTGCGTGGATTGTCAGGATCACAGTCGCCCCAGTGCCCGCCCAGGCGCGGCACCCCACCGGAAGAGCCGCAGCCCAGAATTGTATAGCGCAGCTCAGCCATCAGGCAGCGGCCTCATAGCGGCCAGCTTTCCAGAACAGGCGGTCGAAATTGGCCTGGGTCTGGGCGGCAAAATCTGCGTAGTCCAGGTCAAAGACCTTGGCCCCGATCTGCGCCGTAAGGGCAGAATAGGCAGGTTCGTTGCGTTTGCCGCGATGGGGCGGCGGTGCCAGATAGGGGGCATCGGTTTCCACCAGGATGCGGTCCAGTGGCGCCGCAGCAAAGATATCGCGCAGATCCTGGCTTTTGGGGAAGGCGGCAATGCCTGACATCGACAGGTAAAAGCCAAGATCCAGCGCCGCGCGACCCAGCTCAACCGAGGAGGAGAAACAGTGCATGACGCAGCTGAAGGCGCCGTTTTGCATCTCTTCGCGCAGGATCCGCGCCATGTCGTCATCCGCGGCACGGGCGTGAATGATCAGCGGCAGTTTGGTGTCGCGGGCTGCGTCAATATGGGTGCGCAGAGACTGCTCCTGAATGTCGGCGCTTTCGGCCGTGTAGTGATAGTCGAGCCCGGTTTCGCCAATGCCGACAAATTTTGGATGATCCGCCAAGGCAACCAGTTCATCATAGCTGGCCATGGGTTCAGCCGCGACGCTCATCGGGTGGGTGCCTGCGGCGTAAAACACCGGCGCATGGGCCTCGGCGATGGCGCGCACGGCGGGCTCGTTCTTGAGCTTGGTGCAGATAGTAACCATGCGGGTCACGCCTGCCTGAGCCGCGCGGGCAATGACCGCGTCCAGCTCGCCTTCAAAATCGGGAAAATCCAGATGGCAATGGCTATCGGTGATCTGTGGAACTGTGGTGCTCATGCCTGCCTCGTCGTGTATCTGGCCGGATCCGGGGTGGCCTGCCTATAGGTCACCGGGATGCGGTCTCTTGCATCTTAAAAACCGTATCTAGGACAAGTGAAGCCGGGTCAAGGTTCACCGCCTGCCCATGGCGCGCGCGTGCTGTGGCCTCAGCCGAGAGATCCGCCCAGGCACGTCCCTGCAGCGGCGCGGCGGCCAGTCGGGTCAGCATTGCGGCCTCGCCTGCTGCGGCTTCGGGCTGTGGCGGCTGCCCTGTGGCGCCGGTTCGGGCCAGTCGCGACAGGGCGACCTCAATCAGGCTCAGCAGCAGCTCAAACTTTTCGGCAGCGCCACGCTGGGCCGAGGCCTCAGCCAGGGCGATGGCGCGTTGGCGATCCAACCGGGGCATGGTGTTGAGGATCTGCACCAGCTCGGCGTAGATTTTAAGCCCGCTCAGGTTCAACAAACGCAGAGCAGCCCCCACAGAGCCCGCCGACAGGGCGGTAAGATGGGCGGTGTTTTCAGGCAAATCAGCGCCCGCCTGTGCCAGGGCCGATTGCATATCTTCCGGCAAAAGCGGCCCCAGTCGCAGGGTGCGGCAGCGCGACCGGATCGTCGGCAGCAGGCGCGAGGGCTGATGCGAGATCAACAGCAAAGTGGTGCGGGCAGGGGGCTCTTCCAGCATTTTCAGCAAGGCATTGGCAGCACTTGTATTCATGTCGTCGGCGGCATCCACAATCACCACCCGGCGGCCACCATCGGTGGAGGACAGGCCAAAAAATCGGTTCAGTTTGCGGATGTCATCCACCACGATCTGATCGCGCAGCTTGCCCTTGTCATTGTAGCTGCGGCTGATGGCGGCGAGGCCCGGCTCGGCCAGGGCCTGAATGCGGTGTGCGACCGGGTGATCCGGGTCAATCGACAGGGATGTTGCGGGCGGCGGCGCGCCAAACAGGCCTTCCTCGGCGGGTGGTGTGGCCAGCAGGAACCGGGCGATGCGCCAGGCCAGGGTTGCCTTGCCGACGCCCTGCGGCCCGGTGAGCAACCAGCCGTGATGCAGCCGGTTGGAGTTGAAGGCGGTGAGAAAATCCTGCTCTGCCTGATCCTGCCCAAAGAGCTCTATGGTCTCGCGCGGATGAGGTGCGCCGGGAGCCTGATCGGCACGCGGCAGGTCTTCGTCAGCTTTTGCCTTGGGCGCGCGGCTCATTGCTGCGCCGCTTTGACACGGGCGGCCAGGGCTGCCTTGGCAAGCTGCAATACATCAGCGGCGACCGCGTCGATATCCTGGGCACCATCCACAGTTCTGAAGCGGTCAGGGAACTCTGCTGCCAAGGCCAAAAAGCCGGCACGCATTTTCTCCTGCAGGCCGAGGCCAAAATCCTCGAACCGTTCTTCTGTGCCCTGGCGCCCCTTGGCGCGGGACAGGCCGGTGGCGGGGTCCATGTCGATGAGCAGGGTCAGGTCCGGCTCACGCCCAATCATAAGATTATGCAACTGATCCACCGTGGCGCGCAAATCGCCCCGTGACATGCCCTGATACATTCGGGTGCTATCGGCAAAGCGGTCGCAAATCACCACCTTGCCCGCAGCCAGAGCGGGCAGAATGGTACGCTCCATGTGGTCGCGCCGGGCAGCGGTGAACAACAGGATCTCGGTCTCGGCGGACCACTTTGCGGGGTCGCCTTCCAGCACCAGACGGCGGATATCCTCGGCCCCCTCAGAGCCACCGGGCTCGCGGGTGAGAACAACATCGTAGCCCGCCCTGCGCAGAGCCTCGGCCAGGCGTTTGCACTGGCTGGATTTGCCTGAACCGTCAATACCTTCAAAGGTCAGGAACAGACCGGCGGGCACCTGCATTCTATGCTCGGTCACTGGGCAGCCTCGGGACCAGCAATCAGGCGTCTGGACAGAACCTTTGCTGCATTTTGTACCCGCTGAAAGAAACCAGCATTGGCGACATCCTGTTCCGCCACCAGGGGCAGGCGGATTTCCGGTAGCCCATCCGGCTGCAGCACCAGCTCTGCCAGTTGCTGGCCTTTGCTGATGGGGGCATTGATTGGGCCGGAATAGACCACCTCAGCCGGGATTTCAGAGCCCGCGAGAGCAGGCAGCAGAATTTCCAGATCGGTTTCGGGCACCAGGCCTACCGATCGTTCCGCTCCACGCCAGACCTCGGCGCTGGCGACCGAGACACCGGCCTTGGCGACGATCTTTTTGGCAAATTGGCGAAACGACCAGTTAACAATGGCCTCGGCCTCCTCTGCGCGGGCCTTGGTGCTGTCCAATCCGCTCACCACAAAGATCACCCGGCGATCCCCCTGCACGGCGGAACCCACGAGACCATAGCCTGCCTCCGAGGTGTGTCCGGTCTTGAGCCCATCGGCGCCAATGCCAAGCCCCAGCAGGGGATTGCGGTTGCGGGTATTGGAGGGCGCCCGGCCGTCAAAGGCAAAACTCTTTTCGGAAAACAGCGGGTAATACTGTGGAAAGTCTTCGATCAGATGTTCGGCAAGTACGCCAAGATCCTGCATCGACATGCGGTGGCCGATCGCGGGCCAGCCGTTGGAATTGGCAAAGCTGGCATTGCTCATGCCCAGCTCATGGGCGCGTTTGGTCATGTAGCGGGCAAAGCCGGCCTCAGTGCCATCGGGGCTAAGTGCTTCGGCGATGACCGCACAGGCATCGTTACCCGAGAGCACGATAATGCCGCGCAGCAGGTCGTCGACACGCACCCGGTCGGTGGTGTCCAGAAACATGGTCGAGCCGCCATAGCTCATGGCGTGAGCACTCACAGGCAGACGTTCGTCCAAAGACAGACGGCCATCGCGCAGCGCTTCGAAGGCGACATAGAGCGTCATCAGTTTCGACATGGAGGCCGGGGGCAGCGGCACTTCGGCATTTTTGGACAAAAGCACCGTATCGGTGCCCTGATCCACCACATAGGCGGCCCGCGCTTTGGTATCAAAAGCGGCAAGCGGCAGCGCCGTCAGGCAAAGCCCAAAGCTGGCGGCCAAGGTAAGTTTGGCAAAGGGGCTGACCATGGATTTCGCGCCTGTTGATTTCACGCCTTTGGCCTCCTTGGGGATGGGGGTGACGGTGTTAATTGGTGACGGCATAAGCATCAGTAAAGCCGGTTTCCTTGATCTTTTTCAGCAGCTGGCTGCGTTCCGATTTGGATTGGGCTGGGCCGACCACAACGCGCCAGAATGGTTTCCCATTCCCGGTTTGCGCCAGGACAGTGGGGATCAAACCGGCGTTGCGCATCTGTGCTGCGGTGTTCTTTGCGTTGCTTTCAACGCTGAAAATGCCGATTTGAATGAACGGCTTGCTTAGTGAAGAGACACGCGGCGCCGGGGCGACGGGGGCCCGTGGACTAGAGACCTGTGAGCTAGAGGCCTGTGAGCTAGAGGCCTGTGGACTGGAGGCTGGTGCCGCCTCGATCGCGGCAGCGGCGCCTGCGATTGGATCCAGCGGTGTGGCTTCGATTTCATCCGCGCCAAGCGCTGCGGCTGCTGTCTCTTCCAGGGGGCTGTCCTGCAGGGTCGCGTCAGCCAAGGTGGGATCCGGCAGCTCTTCGGCTTCACGACGTAGCGCGGTGACATTTAATTCAATGGGAGCGCCTGCCAGGATGCCAAGCGCCGCCGCCGCATCGGAAGAAATCTGCAATCGTGGGCCGGGGATTTCACGTTCGCGGCGGAACAGGGCGCCGATGACAAATTTGCCATTGGACGTGTTGCGGATGATCACTCGTTCCGGGTCTTTGGCATCCGGGTGCGCCACCCATACGCCGCCCAACGATGGACGACCATCCCAGAGCCCGGCTTCGTTGACCTGAAACACATCCGGCGCCTCGACGTCGCGTTCAACCAATTGTGTCCTACTGGAACCTGTGACGGCAGTCTCTGCCGGTTTGGGTTTCAGAAACCCCAGATTGGCGCCGTCTTCGCAGGCCGAGAGCGCCAGCACTGATACTGCCATCACGGCGAGGCCAAACCGTGGTCTCGATTTCGGCATGGGTGGTGTCATGATCATTTCCTTGCCTGTGCTCTTTGCGCCAAAGCGCGTCTCGCCGGATTCCCGGTCGTCGTTTTGATTTGGCGAATGATAGCCTGCAGCGGCAGTCATGAAAACCCTATGCCCGAGGGTGGTTTGCAAAAGCTGGGTGATGGGCGTTATCCCGCGCGTTTCCTGCTGGGCGCAACAGGGTTTCATCTGTCAGTAAGGGGGGATTTTGAGGGCAATTGTGGGCCAGGACATTTCGTGAGAAGGGATAATTTCCTCTTGCGTGTTGTCTTGCAGCACCTTAAACCGCCCCAAGACCGGGGAGGTGGCAGAGTGGTCGAATGCGGCGGTCTTGAAAACCGTTGAACGTGAGAGCGTTCCCAGGGTTCGAATCCCTGTCTCCCCGCCACTTGCCCTTGAGAAACGTTTCTCCCGATCCGCCTTCGGCCGGATTTTTCCGTTGTTTTCGAGGGTTATGCACGAGGGGCTAAGCACCGGAGACGGGGCCAAAAGAGCCCGAGGTGTTCTCTCCGGGCCCATGTTCTCCCGACCTGTTGCCTGCAGCGATTTGGTGAAATTTCTGTAAGATATTGAAAACGTGTTGAATTTCGAGGGGTGCAGGCGAGCACTTCGATGTCGGTCTCGACCGCGTTAAGCGACCCGGTTCGAACCTCACTCCTTTTGACGACGTCACTTGGCTTGAAGGCATTGACGTTAGATGCAGGCGCTGGGAAAATCAGCAAAAAAGGGATGGCAACAACATACCGCCTACCATTTTCTTCAGCTTCGCCGTCGGTTTACACGCTGATGTCTTTGGCAATGAGCCGCATGTTGGTGAGCAGTAATGAGGTGGTCGCAGAAAAACCAAATCTGTCGTGTCATTGGCTCATCTCGAGGTGGGTATCTCCACAGTGGATGGTGGTTGTGACGCTTGACCTTATCAAGGGAGAGTACGACGGTATTGGTGGTTCTTTTCAGGAGCTACGAACAGGCGCTTGGTTTCGGCAAGCAATGAAACGGGCGCGCAGAACGGTGGCATTGATCAGGAGATGAAACGAATTGGATGAACTGATCGAATTCAATAGGTCCGTCGTTGGCGAAGTCACTGCAGAAGCATCAGCAAGTGGTATTTCGCAGGCTGACGCATTTTTTGAACGGATGGCTGCCCTCCTGGAAGCAGAAGGTGAAATTGCGACCGCTGACCGAGTTACGTTTCTCGCCAGCAGTCAGGGAAAGACCGTAAGGCTCGACGGGATTGGCGGAGACCCGCGTGAGTCCGAGGGTATACTTAGCGTCATCGTCAGCGATTTTCATGATGGAGACGCAGCGGTTAAGATCAATGCAAGCGATGCCAAGAAGGCCTTCGGCCACCTAATCAACTTTGTCGCTGCCGCGCGTCGGGCTGCCTTCCGGGCGGACCTGATCGAGGGGAGTGCTGAAGCAGGTGCCGCCTCAATTATTACATCGGCGTGGTCATCCATAACGAAGATCAAACTCATTCTCATGACCAACGCGACCTATAGTGCCAGGACAGACGCGGTTCTTGCGGGCAAGATTGATGGCATTCCAGTCACCTACAACATCTGGGATCTTACACGCTTCCATCGTTATGAGACGTCGGGACACGCTCGGGAAAAGATCATCGTCAATTTCAGGGAAGATTTCGGCGCAAGCATTCCGGCACTGGCTGCGTCGAGCAGCGGCGAACACCTCGACAGTTATCTTGTTGTGATCAACGGTCATCAATTGGCTGAAATCTATGAAAAATGGGGGGCGCGGCTTTTGGAGTCGAACGTTCGGAGCTTCCTTCAGGCGCGCGGCGCGGTGAACCGGGGTATTCGGGACACCATCAAGGATGAACCGGCAATGTTCTTTAGCTATAACAACGGGCTGTCGGCAACGGCCGACAGTGTCGAGGTAGAGAAGACATCGGACGGTCTCAGGATCGTGTCCGCGACAAACCTGCAGGTCGTAAATGGTGGTCAAACAACAGCTTCTCTCCACGCGGCTCGGAAAATCTCGCCAGAAACGCTCGAACAAGTCCACGTGCAGATGAAGTTGACAGTTGTTCCGTCGGATGCTTCTGAAGAGGTCGTCCCGTTCATCTCAAAATACGCCAATAGTCAGAACAAGGTCAGCGCGGCGGATTTCTTCTCGAACCATCCTTTCCATATGAGGATGGAAGAATACTCGAGACGAGTTTTGGCTCCGGCCGCCGAAGGTACAAACCGCGAGACAAAATGGTTCTACGAGCGCGCAAGGGGCCAGTACCTTGTCGAACGCGCCAAGAAATCCCAAGCTGAACGTCGGCGTTTTGATCTCGAAAACCCGAAACCGCAATACTTCGTCAAAACCGACCTTGCGAAGGTCGAGATGAGTTTCCGCATGCGGCCTGATACGGTCAGCAAGGGCGCGCAGAAAAACTTCGGCGAGTTTGCTCAGATGATCGGGGCGGAATGGAACCGGAGTGAGAAGAAGTTCGATGAGACATGGTATCGGCGCCTGGTCTCAAAGCTGATAATCTTCCGGTATCTCGAAAAGACAATTCCGAAACAGCCGTGGTATCCCGGTGGATATCGCGCGAACATTGTTACTTATTCTATCGCCAAATTGGTCTCGGACGCAGATGAAAGGGATCATGTTATTGATCTTGATGCCGTATGGCGGCGCCAATCGGTACCTCGGGATCTAGGTGACGCATTATTGATCGCGGCCGAAGCGGCAGTGGAAGTAATCACCCACCCCGAAGCGGGCGTGAACAATATAACGGAATGGGGAAAGAAACAGGCGTGTTGGGCGACCTTGCAGCGGGTTGAAATCGACTATGGGCCTGAGTTTATGAATTGCCTCGTTGAGCCAGAGCAGGCGCGCTCCGTTCAGAGAGATGGCCGTCGCGAAGAAGCTGTAATTTCTGGCATCGAGGCCCAGACTTCGGTGATTGAGGCCGGAGGTGAATTCTGGAACCGGCTCAGGGAATGGGGCGGAGGCAAGAGGATATTCAGTCCAAAGGAGGATGGCATTCTGAAGGCTTGCGGCCTGTTCCCGTCCAAGCTGCCGTCGGAAAAACAATCGGTCATCGCACTCGACCTTCTGGAGCGGGCTCGAGAGGAAGGCTACGTGGATGAGGATGAATCTCCGAGGATCCGGATATCCTCTTTGTCACGACAGCATTAAAGCGTCCCGCCGAAAACCTGAATCGTAAGGATTCCCTTGAAGCCTGATCTGTGATTCATCCTGTTTGGGAGGATGGATCATGTCAGCACCTTTGCCGGAAGCGCTACGGGCGCGATTTCAGAAGTTGGTTGAGGAAGGGTTAAGCGGGCGCGCGGCAGCGTTGCGCTTGAAGCTTTCTCCGGCCACCGGGGCGCGGTGGAGGCTTGCGATCCGACGTACCGGGCAGATCCGCGCGGCTCCTCAAGGTCGTCCCAAGGGCAAGGGAAAACTTGATCCGCACCGCAGCTTCTTCGCTGAAGTTATCGAGCAGGATGGCGACATCACGATGCCGGAACTGGCCTCTGCATTGTATGATGCGACCGGTGTGCGGGCGCACCCGAACGCGATTGGCAAATTTCTCCGCAAGCTTGGCTATACGCATAAAAAAAGTCGCTGGTCGCCGCCGAGCGCCGTCGAGCAAAAGTAAGGCAGCAACGCGAGCACTGGTTCAGGCATCGCATTCCGGCGGTGTCGGTTCAGCCCGAGCGCGTTGTCTTTATTGATGAAACCTCGGTGAAAACGAACCTGACCCGTCTCAGAGGATGGGCACCGCGCGGGGCTCGCCTAGCCATGGACGCACCATTCGGGTCATGGGGAACACAGACGTTCATCGCTGGCCTTACCGCCGAGGCCATGATCGCGCCGTGGGTGATCAAGGGCGCAATGGATGGCCCGGCCTTCGCAGCTTACGTCGAGAAGGTGCTGATACCAGAGCTGGCTCCCGGCACCGTGGTCATTCTCGACAACCTCGCCACCCATAGGAACGCCGCCGCTGCCAACGCGATGAAGAATGCCGGGTGCTGGTTCCTCTTCCTCCCGCCCTACAGTCCTGACCTCAATCCCATCGAAATGGCCTTCTCGAAGCTCAAAGCACACCTCAGACGGATCGGCGCGCGGACATTCACCGACATGTTCGAGGCCATCGCCGAGATATGCGATCTCTATTCGCCCCAGGAATGCTGGAACTACTTCAAGGCTGCCGGATATGTCTCAGGTTAAAGACGGGACGCTTTAGGGGCGGCCAATCAACCTTAATGGACCCGCCGCCAGCCCGTCAAACGGATGCGGATGCCTTGATCAGTGTCAACCTCTTCAGCGTCTTTCGGTCTGATCCCGATCGCATATTGGTTGCCGACGCCAGCACGTGAGATTTCGAACTCGTCACCTTCCCGAGCGCCTACGTCGCGAAACCAGCTTGTCATGTGAGTAATCCGGTATTCATTCCTTGTGCCGCCCGGATCGTGAAGGCGGTTGTTGTAGTAGACAAAACGGAATTTCAACTTGTGTCCAGTGTCATCGACGCACTCGATCCATGCGTCAGGATTCTTCACATCCGGGTCAAGAGATGGCAGCATCGCCAGAAGTTCGCTCTCGCCTTTGGGAATCAAGACACCGCCTTGGTGTCCACCTGTTGTGCCGACATCATTGGCACTCAGTCGCTTACGGTATTTCTCAATGCTCATGACTTCACCGGCATTATTTCAAGGGCACGTTTGAGATCATCGGCGTCACGGGTCGAGACTGGCACGGTTTCGTTCGCAAGGTCGTTTTTCCAAGCGGATCGATCAATCATTACTTCCTCCACAGTGTCCAAATAGAAAAGCCGATAGATAGTGACCGGTTCGGTCTGCCCTCTTCGGTGCGCTCGTGCACTTGCTTGGGCTTCAAGCGCAGGATTCCATACTGGGGTGAAATGGATCACAACAGTTGCCGCGGTAATGTTCAAACCCGCACCCGCCGCTTTCGGGTTGAGGACCAGGCAGGCCGGCCCTTCATGGGCGGCGAATACATCAATGATGGTTTGCCTGTCCTCCTGAGGGGTTGAGCCATTAATAGCTCCCCAATGCGTATCAGGCATGTGGGAACACGCTTGCTTGAGCAGGTCACCGATCCGATTGAAAAGAGCGAAAACAATAACCTTTCGCCCATTGGCAAAGGCCTCTCGCAGAAGGGTGACTACTCGCTCCATCTTGGGTGTTACAAGCGGCATGTCTGCGGCTGTGACAATGGCCGCATCTTCTTCGTTCTCCCCCGCGTTGCGCAGCCACGGATGAGCACAAACGAGTTGCAATTGGAGAGTGGCAACGAGGGCGCCCGCGACAGGGTATTTTTCCATAGTGGCGTCACGTACCTCGCGATAGTGGTCGATCAGCCGGTCGTCGAGTTCGAGTGGGACATCCACGTCAATCCTTTCTGGCAGATCGCTCGCCACATCCGCCACCCGGCGTTTCAGGATGATTGGATCGGTGAGACGCTTCAACTGTTGGCCTGAGTCGAGACTATCAGTGAAACTGCTCTCGAACTCCGAGAGACTGCCCAACAGTCCGGGAATGGCGAAGTCCGTCAAGGACCAAAGGTCGACCAAGCTATTCTCGACGGGTGTCCCGGTCATAGGAATGGCCCGTTTTCGGGGGATGGTTGCGATTGCCTGGCGGCGGTTCGAGTGCGGGTTTTTGATTGCCTGTGCCTCATCACAAATCACCCAAGACCATTCGAGGCTCGAAAAAATGGCGATATCATTTACCATGGTATCATAGGTTGTGATCAGCACTTGGGACGTTTGCAGCCCTGAAACCACCCCAGTCCTGTGCGCGCCTCTATGAACCGCTACCCCCAAGGTCGGTGCGAACCGAGCGATCTCGCGGGCCCAGTTAGCAATGAGGCTGGTAGGGCAGACAATCAGTGCCGGTGCCCGAGAGTTGGGCGGATTGATCATGAGCAGCGCGATGATTTGGAGCGTCTTGCCGAGGCCCATCTCGTCGGCGAGTATTAGTCCGCCGGTTCGGGAGACCGTGTCCCACATCCATTGGACGCCTCTCGCCTGGTAGGGAAAAAGCTCCGCTTCCAAGCCTGCGATACGGATCGTATCGCTTTTCAGTTCTGCAGCTTCCTTGCCCGGCTTCATGATCGTTTCCGATGGCGTGGCAGCGATGCCATCACCATCGAATCTCATGAGACGGATTGCTGTGCTGAATGGAATATCGGTTGGGTCAGCATCGCCAATTTTTTGCAGGAGCACCTGCACTGCATCACGCGGAAGCGGCCGAAATATCGTGCCGTCAACCACCCAGCAATGACGGTTGGTTGGAGCCAAGAATTCATGCCGCTCTCCTCGTACCATCTTGACGCCACCCAGACGCGCGACGATGCGGTTCTCCTCACGCTCGAGGCGGACGATTGGTTCGAGAAGTCTCTCTGAGATAGAATGGCCGGCAGGCAGAGCTTCTTTCAGCTCGGCGAACGACTCGGGAAGTTTCGTGTAGTCAACCACCGTGTTCCTCCAACATGCGCCTGATGTCTTCGACTTCCCACGGTACAGGTCGGCGGGTATGGGCCGCCCGATGACAAGATGGACAAAGAGGCAGGAGATCGGTTGCCGGGTCGTAGGGTCTGGGGTTGGCGATACTGGCCAATGGCTCCAGATGGTGCACTTCAATGATACCGCCAGCATTGTCGCCGTAGCGTCGACGTGGTTCGAGACCACAAGCTGCGCAAGTCTCACCGTGCAAGCGGATGCAGAGGAGCCGGTTGCGAGGGTTGCGCTCACGGCGATTGACGAGAGAAGGTTTTATCGCGCCTTCGAACGCCGGCTCATCGCAGATCGCGTCATCTTCGACCACGTCGTACCCGATGAGTTCGGCCATCGCCGCCATCATGGGCACGATCACTTCGCGGCAGGTATGGGAAACTGCTTCATCAGAGTCGGGTCGAACGTCGTGCCGTATCGTTGCAGCCATACGGAAGGAACCATCGTTGACGGTCCAATCATCGAGCGCCTGGGCCGCGATGGAAAGACCCGCGGCTTGGTCAATGGATGCGACAAGTGCCATGGCCAGCTGCCGATCCTCGGCCGATGCCTGACGAATCTGGCGAATAACGGCACCGGAGAAATTTCCGAATGCCAGATTGACGCGATGTGCTTTGAGTCCGTGGGGTCTAATTTCGGCAACGGGACCGTGCTGCTGGTCAAGGTCATCGAACCATATTTTCATGCCAGACCGCAGCCCGCCATTGTCTATGGCGACCGCAATGACAGCACCCGTGCCTTCCTCCAGTTCACGAACGATGAGTTCCTGCTTCGCTGCCAGCATCAGTCTTCATCATCTTCTGCCAGTTCGCCTGGTTCAGGATCCGGTAGGTTCCGTAGAAGTTTACGGAGGTTGTTTGATATCTCGGTGCGGATGTCTTCGAAAATGGGTTCTAGTTCGTCATTTGTATTGTTCTGTTCGGCCGCTGCGAATGCCCACAGCAAAAGGTCCATTCCTTCTACCGCATATCCGTTTGCGGCGGCACGCTGATAAATTTTCTGGTAAAAGTCGTGGTGTTTATTCAAAAGAACGGAGGGCACATGCCCGTCGTTTCCGGTGCTCCGGAAAGCTGGCTGCCAGAGTTCCCCGCTATTGATCGACTCAACTGCTTCAACATGCACGTAATCGGGGCTGACATTGTTCTGGATCGGTGACTTGATCCGGATCTTCGGTCCCATGTTGTTGGATATCTCGGCCGACTGGCCTTCTGGATCCACCGACGTCACCTGTGCCTTCGCGGCATTCGTCGTCGCCGCGATGTTCTTATTGGAACTACCGTGATCCACCTTGTTTTTCGCATTGGCCTGCGCTCGGCTCTGCCGCCGATAGCGGTTCCCTGCCTCGCGGTATATCGGCTGGAGAAGCGTCCGGAGCCCGTCCTCGAGATCAGGGTGGAAAAGAATGCGGGATTTCTTCACATCGATTCTGAAAGCGTCGTCCAGCTCATGCCCGAAATCGAACTCGATCCTCAAAAGGGAAGTGTGAGGTTCGGGCGCACCGAAGACATCCATCCAGCCGCCATCTTGGATTAACCGCCCCTCGCGGAATACGTAGAAGCCTTGAGCCCGGTTCGAGATGCGCGCGTATTCACGTTCCTCATCCTTCGTCATGTCGCGACGGTGTGGAAGGATCCAACCGCGGATCGTGGCGCGTTCTTCCGATCCATCCGGCATCTCAACCAATAGCGTCTGCTTTTTTTCTGGAAGAACCTGTTCGGACCTTTTCGGGTAGAAAGGATTCCACGGTACGACCGGACTGCTGTTAATGTAAATTTCTATATCCCGCTCGCGCTTATCGGATTTGTCGGTAAAGCGGTGGTAGACTAGAGAGAGGTGTTTGCTGAGGGTGTCAGCCAGCCGCTTGATTGCAGCTTGTTCCTTGGTCCCCCCAGCTTCGTATTCCTTGGACAGGATCCGGTCACACTTTTCCCAGATTACGAGGGTTCCCGTTTCTCCGCAGAGCTCTTCGAACATTTCTTCTTCGTCGGTCGATACCGGCTCGCGCAGCATTTCCCACCTGCCGCGCTCCTTCACATGGTCGAGATCCCACGCAAGTTTTGCCAGGGGCTGCTCCGTGGCAGCCCGCGAAACGATGGTGAATTTTAGGCAGACTGAACTTGAAGCCGTCTTGAGCCCGAGCCCGAATTTCCCCAGGCTTTCAGGGTTTTCGCGTACAGGCGCGCCATAACGCATAGCGCGATGGATGGTTTCTTCATCCATCCCGATACCGTTGTCGCCAAAATAGACCAGTTTTCTACCGTCTTCGTGAAGGACAATCTCGACATTGATATGGTCGGCTTTGGCAGCAATCGAATTGTCAATAATGTCGGCAGCGGCGGTCTTTACATTGTAACCAGTGTCGCGCAGCCCGAATATCAGGCGCGGGGCATCCGGTTCATTTATCAGATCATCCATCCCGCTCTTCCTCTCTCTAGCGTGGTTCCCGCAATCCGGGTTTATCAATCAAACAATTTCTCGCCTATTTGGCATCTCGCCGGAAATCTCTTGTCCGCGCAACCATCCGGCGATCTCGCTTAAGAGATCTTCCAGGGAAAAGCGCTTTGTCGCACATTCCCAAACTGTCAGTACTCGCCACTCTGATGCGATGAGCGCCTGTGCAGTCTTCTGGTCGCGTTCGACGTTTTTTGCCAACTTCTCCCGCCAGAATTCAGTCCGAGTTTTTGGCAATCTGAAATAGGAACAACCTTTGTGGGCGTGCCAGAAGCAACCGTTAACGAAAATTGCTGCCCGGTATTTCGGCAACACGAGATCGGGCTTGCCTACAAGTTGGCCGCTGTGGAGACGGAACCTGAACCCGAGACTATGCAATCCCTTGCGGACAATCATCTCGGGTTTTGTATCTTTTGGTCCAATCCCAGCCATCATTTCCGATCGGGACATCGGTGATCGTTTCTCAGGCACTCTGGTTTCTCCGCGGCCTCAGTGCGACAGTATTCTCAATCCACGGGGCCATGGCTTCGGCGATCGCTATCGCGACCGGCGCTGCAACTGCATTGCCGAATTGACGGTAAGCCTGTGCGTCGGAAACCGGGATGATCCATGGACGGTTGGAGCCGGGACGGTCGAAACCCATGAGACGGGCGCATTCGCGTGGCGTCAGTCGCCGAGGGTTCTTTCCTGGTTGCGCGATCAGAATTTCTGACCCGTCCTTGTAATACCTTGCGCTGAGTGTCCGGGCGACGCTCTCGGGAGTGCATAGGCCGAAGCCGAAACCGTTACCGGCTGCTTTATGTTTTGCGGCGTAATTCTGGAGGTAGGCCCAAAGCTTGTCAGACAGTGTGTACTTGTCTGCAACCCGCGCTAGCTGACCTTCCGTATAGGGAGGCTCGGCGATCTCGGACCCGTCCTCGGGATGAAGGATGTCCGAAAGCCGCGGGTTCGGTCCTGAAGGGATTATCACATCGTCGAGGCAGAAACGCGTGGGAACATCGCGCCGGAAACCCGAGATGAAGATGCGCTCACGGTGTTGTGGCACCCAAGAGCGTGCGTCGATCACCTTGTGATCGACATCGTAACCGAGTTCGTCAAGCGCATGCAGGATGACCCTCATGGTGTTGCCCTTGTCGTGGGACAGGAGGTTCTTGACATTTTCGAGGAGGAAGGCGCGCGGGCGATGGTGGGCGATGATTCTCACCACATCAAAAAACAGCGTTCCTTGGGTCTCATCCAGAAAGCCGTGTGCACGGCCCAGTGAGTTCTTCTTGCTCACCCCAGCGATGCTGAAAGGCTGACATGGGAAGCCAGCAAGCAGGACATCGTGAGCTGGAATATTTGTTTCCCGAATCTCCGTGATGTCGCCAGTGAGTGGATGGTGGTCGCCGAAATTCGCGGAGTAGGTTTCTTGCGAAAAGCGGTTCCACTCGCTGGTGAACACACAGGTTCCACCAGCCGCTTCAAAACCAACGCGTAAACCTCCGATACCGGCGAAAAGATCGATGAAGCTGAAACTTCTTGGTGTTTTATGCATGTGTGAACCCCTTATTATGGCACCATATCTAGCTTTCGATCTAGATGGAATAACAAGAATCTCGGAATAAAGCATGAACATCTGAGGTGAGCCAAGAGTCCGTTGCGCCACCGATAGGTTCGAAGGTCGGGCTGTCTTGGCAGCTGCCTTGCGGATGACGGTGAACGGGCGGATTGTCTTGGAGTTGTGCTGAAATGCAGCTGCACTTGCGCTTGGAATAACTCAGCGCGGCACGAACTCAACCGTGGCCGTCAGATTGGGCTGCTAGCTCAAGTGTTCCGACTGTTTTTGCCAGTCCACCGGAAATGGCTCAAGCAGCCGACTCAACGCCAATTCGGGCACCTGCGCCCCATCCAGAATCGCCTCGACGACGTCCGGAGCCAGCAGGGTCAGGCGCAGAACACGGGTCATGTAGGATGGCGCGATCCCCTCGCGCTCGGCCAGTTCAGCGATGGTTGTGAACTCGGCCGATTCCAGCATTCGCTTCCAACGGAACGCGCGGGCCAGAGCCTTCACCAGCGTATTGTCAGTTCGACGCGGTTGCTTGACGCCCTCGGGCAGCTGCATCTCCTTCCGCCCGCCGCGCTTCACGACGCGGAATGGTACGTGCAGCGTCACGGTGTCAGGTACCGGCGCCCCTCGGATCATGCAACTTCCCCGATGCCGCCTGCAAGCATCTCGCGCGCAAGGCCGCGTAGGCCGTCGACGCGTAGGCGCACGTTCAGACCCTCCGCGCCGATGTCCACGCGCTCGATCAGAAGCGCCACGATGCGTGCCTGCTCGGCGGGGAAGAGTTCATCCCACAGCGGGTCGAGCTGCTGCAGAGCCGCGCGGGCATCGGCCTCGGTGATATCGTCGGCATTGGCGCGTGCCGCCTTCCATGTCCCGGCCACGATCTCGGGTTGGCGGAACACTGCGCGAAGCTGAGCAATGACGGCGGTTTCGATCTCACCAGCCGAGACACGGCCCACGGGACACGATCCGGCGCCGTGCTTCAAAACCGTCTGGCTGACATAGTAGCGGTAGAGCTTTCCGCCTTTCCGGGTGTGCGTAGGCGAAAACGCGGCACCATCCGGGCCGTAGAGCAAGCCTTTGAGCAGCGCGGGCGTATCGGCGCGGGTGCGGGCAGCGCGCTTGCGGGGGCTCTCCTTCAGGATCGCGTGGACTTTGTCCCAAATGGCGCGGTCGATGATGGCATCATGCTCGCCGGGATAGCTATCGCCCTTGTGGACCGCCTCGCCAATATAGGCGCGGTTGTTGAGCATGCGGTAGATAAACTTCTTGTCCATCGGGTTGCCCTTGGGGGTCAGTATGCCCTTGGCAGCGGTTTCGCGGGCCAGTTCGGTGCCAGATCCGATTTTGATAAACCGCTCGAATGCCCAACGGACATGGGCTGCGCGCTCCTCGTCGATGATCAGTTTACGACTTTCAACGCGATAACCGTAGGGCGGAACCCCGCCCATCCACATGCCCTTCTTACGGCTGGCGGCGACCTTGTCGCGAATGCGCTCGGCCGTCACCTCGCGTTCGAATTGGGCGAAGCTGAGCAGGATGTTCAGCGTCAGCCGCCCCATTGATGTGGTGGTATTGAACGACTGCGTGACCGAAACAAAGGTCACGTCATTGCGGTCGAACACCTCCACTAGCTTGGCGAAATCGGCCAGCGAGCGGCTAAGGCGGTCGATTTTGTAAACGACCACCACGTCGACGAGGCCGTCCTCGATGTCCGTCGTTAGTCGCTGCAGTCCGGGGCGGTCCAGAGTGCCGCCGGAAACACCACCGTCGTCAAATTGATCGCGGACCGGTACCCAGCCCTCGGAGCGCTGGCTGGCGATATAGGCTTCGCAGGCCTCGCGTTGCGCATGCAGGCTGTTGAATTCCTGCTCGAGCCCTTCCTCGGAGGATTTACGCGTGTAGATCGCGCAGCGGAGCTTCCGGACAATCGGCTTGGTCATGCGCCCCTCCGGTGGTTTTTCAGGCCAAAGAAGACCCAGCCGTTCCAGCGTGTGCCGGTGATGGCGCGGGCAATGGCAGAGAGTGATTTGTAGGGGCGGCCCTGCCATTCAAAACCGTCGGTAGTGACGGTGACAACATGCTCAACGCCCTTCCATTCACGGATCAGCCGCGTACCGACAATGGGCGTCAAGTCAGCGCGGATGCGGCTCTTCTTGCGGTCACCCCCATCGAGTTGCTCGCCAAGGGCTTCTAGCCGCTTTACCGTTTCCGGCTTCAGGCCGCCATAAGCCAGCTCCTGGATGCGGTACGCGAGGCGACTTTCGAGGTAACGGCGATTGAACGGCGGCGGTTCGCTGTCGAACAACTCCCGCCATTGCGCCTTTAGGTCCGGCGTCGATGTGGTCTTGAGCGCGGCCAGGCGCGCGGGGATCGGATCGTGGGTCGTCATACATTTCTCCGATGAGTTGGAGTTGCATGACGCCATTCGTCGGCCGGATAGTGTAGGCTACTTTTTCCAATTTTGTCAGATACTTCCGCCCGATCACGCATCCGTAAACGAACCAGCCCGAGAGCCAGCAGGGCGCATAGCTCGGCGCGGCGCTCGGTGGGCGTCATCTGGTCGGGCGGGAACGGGTTAGGTCGCTTCATTTCGGGTAGCCGTGATTGGTGGTGT
Organism: Pseudophaeobacter sp. TrK17; assembly: GCF_042192375.1. NCBI lineage: Bacteria > Pseudomonadati > Pseudomonadota > Alphaproteobacteria > Rhodobacterales > Roseobacteraceae > Pseudophaeobacter > Pseudophaeobacter sp. TrK17. The sequence continues at coordinate 3,016,470 of NZ_CP071700.1, read as the reverse complement.
CGTTACCAATCAAAAGCCACCGCGAAGGCCTGGGCGGGACATGCGCTCTCGCCAAGCGCTGATGAGAAAGCGAACAGGTGACGAACATCTGCTCTTGTGGACCTGACTTTCGTCAACGATTATCGGAGGTTGAATCAAATTGAGAGACAACATGCATTGAGGTGATTTCATGGCGCGAAAAGCAAGTCCGATTGGCCCGAATATCCTTGCGTTGATCGAGGACGCGCGGATCGACCTTGCACGCGCGGTGCTTGCTATTCGGGAAGGCGAGAACGAACCAGAATTCAATTTGCCCAAGGATGCTCCAAATCCTTCAGATGAAGAGTCGGTCAGCGAATTTCGGCAGGAAATCATTGGAGTTTTGTCAGATTTTGATCTGGACGAATTGCGGCCAGCCGAGCAGCGCTGTCGCAGGATCCGTGCACTCGCAGAAAGCAAGGGCATTTCATCCCTCACGACAATTGTCGACAAGCAGTTCACGGAAGAGCAGGCGCGGGAAATCGAGGCGCAGCCTGATCCGCTCTGCAGGAGCATCTGGGCGTTTCTCAACACACGCCAGACTTTCGAGGATGCGGAGAGTTTTCATTTCGCACGCCAATTCCGCGACCACGGTAAGATGTACGATGCGTTCGAGGTCGAATTGGAAAAGGCGATCAACCTTGACGCAAACGCAATCGATGAAACCGCGCTGGCGTCGAAGATCACGGAGGTCCTCGAACTCAAGACAATCTGTACGGTGAAGGCGCTCGACCTGCCTTCTACTGAAGCGCATCCGACATCAATCATGCTGATTGTCCGTCACGGCGGCCCATTGTCGAGCGTGCACGACCATCGCGACGACGGGCGGCGGGGAACGATCTATTTCCGACCGCCAAACGAAGCGACCTTGATCTACACCCCATCAAAAAGGCAGATCGAAATTTGCGCCGAGAGTCCGGTCGTTCGGCAGAAGGTGGGCGATGCCTTCGCCGAGGTTACGCTGGAACACGACATTTCTCAAAAACCGCTGACCTGGAAGCGTTACAACCTCAGCCGTTTCCGCACATCTCTGGCACTTTCAATCCCGAAGATCGAAGGTGTGGAAATCCAGGTGGCACGGGTGCTGGAAGTGGAAATCCGTCTGGGCCATTGGAGCCGGAAACTGGCTCTCAAGGTCGCCATTGATGATGACATCCAGGAAATCGCGACGAGATATCTCGGCCGGGGCAACATTTTCCGGCGGGCTGCCAGCTTCAGCCGTATTGGCATTGCAGTGAAGTACAATCGTGCAGGCGACGCCAAGGAACGCTCCCTCAATATCACTGTGTCAGGCGCCAAGAGCTGCAATCTGCAGAGCAACAAGGACCCCGACGAACGCAGTCTCGGATTTGCGTTGCTGCACGAATGGGGGATCCTGAGCGCCTTCCGTCAGATCGACAACGGCGATTTGCGTGCCATGTTCGCCCAACTGGTGGACCTCTACGATCTCGAGGAAGACGAGGTCACGGGTGGATACTTGCGTGAGATCGGGCTTGATCCTGATCGTCTGATTGAGGGTGGGCTGCTCGAGCGGCGTGACCGGCAGGATGTCGTGCTGATTGACGAGGACGACATCAACGGTGAGGTCGAGATCAAGCCCTCATCGACCCCAGGAATGGTCTCGGCGACAGGTCCGTTCGGAGAAAACGCGGGCGAACATCCTACGGTCGATCTGGAACGCTATCAACTCAATCGCGAATGGCTTCAGGAAACTGTCCTGAAATTCATCCGCCCATTGCTGACAAGCAAGGGAGCGCAGGTCGTTGATCAGGATCTGGTCCTGATCGGTGACATGGGGACGGATGGCGATCGCAAACCGGTCTATTTTGCACGGCGATTGTGTGATCCTCAGGTCATCAACAAGCTCGATCAGCTCCTGCGGGCGCGGAATCCGTCTGGGATCGGGATAGTCCTGACATCCAGCACCAATACACTCACCTGCCTCGGGCCGAATGTCGTCATTCCGGTGCTCACGCATCTGTCCGATGAGGGCGAAGACTTGGTGTTGTCGCGCGATGCGTTGGCGCAGACCTTCAGTTCTGGACGGAATGTTGCCGCGGGGGGCAGTTCAGTCGCAGTGCTCAAGTCAGGCAACCAATCCGCTTCATTGTGCATCCCCGGAAAAGCACCGCTTGCCATTCTTGGTGCAAATCAGATCCGGATCTTCGAAAAGCTTGTCGCGGCGCATCTTGCCGGCAGTCCAGATGTCAAGACGGCTGACCTCATCGAGGATACTGGCGTCAAGAGCCCACAGCAGGCGTTCAAAAAACCGATGTGGGAGAGCATTCTTGACGTCTACATCGCCAAGGGTTCGACCCGTGGATATTGGCGACTTGTCGTCTGATCTGGCCGATCTCGGCGGGCCGGTCTGACGACGGTCTAAAATATTGCGGGCGACGGTCTAAAAAACCGCTGTCTATTGGAAAGGCTCACTCAGTCAGAGGAGCACTTCCATGCCGACTCCCGATACTTCCCCCCGGGCAACCCAGATCAGCTGGACCGGTGGCGCAAAATCAAAACCCACCCCTTTGAATTATGAATGGCGCTGCACGCGCTGTGACAAGCTGCTCGGCGTTTGCCGGGACGGCCGAATGCACCTGCGTTTCGCGCGGGGCCACGAGTATTTCGTGGGCTTTCCGGTTCAGGCTACATGCCGCGGCTGCGGCACGCTGAACCAGGCGCAATCACCCGCGCGCTGAGGCGCGCATCTCACCAATTCCCTGAAATCGCAGAGACGCACGACGTCCTGACCTGGCCACGACAAGGCGCTGGACGCCTGGCCGCAAGGCAGGCGTCCAATGTCCATCGCGTGGCACGAGATCCGTGATCACCTCATGTTGTCTTCTTCAACTCTTAATTTTCAAAGGAACTTCGAAGCCCTTCGGCGCAACAGCGAAGCGCTCGCGCGTTTCGCTGATCCGGCTGCATTGCTGGACACGCTGCACGTTGGTAGCTGCGGCCCGAATGAGAAAAACCGGTTTCTGGTAGCACTGGTCGGGGCCGCACAGTCTGGCGACGCGACCTCCGATTGTGCCCTGACGCTGATGCTGCTGGCGCTCTGGCCGGGGCTGGATGCCGTTCGGCGCAGATCGATCTGGCGCAGGGTTGGCACTGGCGACGAGGTTGCATCCGAAATCCTTGCACGAGCTTCCGAGGCCATTCGGGGTCTGGATCAGCAGCGGGTCAACTGGATCGCGGCAACCATCCTGCGGAACATCGAGCGAGACCTGATCAGAACGCGTCAACGCGAGGACAGGCACCAGTGCCTGCGCAGCGAGACCGATCCCGACGAAATCCCGACTGACGGTCAGGCGTCAGCCAACGCCAGCAATGCACTGCTTCATGGCGATCTCAACCGCATCATCGGTACGGATGCGGATCTTGTCATCCGCGTGGCCGTGGACGGGTTCTCGCAGGCTGAGGTCGCATTGGAGTTGGGGCTGTCTGAGGCGGCGACGCGCAAACGCTATCAGCGGGCGACCCGGCGTCTGCGCGACGTCCTGCAAGAATTTCGCTGATCGGGTGTCCCGATCCCTGCGGTGCGGTGGCTTTTCCCATTCAGACGCCACCGCGCGCCCCCATTCAAACCGAAAGTCGATCCGCATGATCCGCAAAGCCGACCTCCTGTCCGTAGACCTCAAGCGCATCCCCGGCCTCTACCGCCGCTGGGAGCTGCCGGAAATCCTGAAGAACCAGCGTGCATACCGCCTCGAGAATGCCGGTGCCCACCAGGATGGGACGCCTCTCGTGGCGGTCTATGCCGACGCCGACGCGAGCCTGCCGGACGATCAGCACAACGCCGCAACAAAGGACGTTGAAGCGGCCTCGGTCCCGTCTGGGACGATGCGGCAGCGGCCTGAGTAGATGCGAAAGGAGGAGATCATGTTCATGGAAACCACACCCTTCATCACGGTCCGCGCCAGCCGACCGCTGTCGGAGATCGAGTTCTGTGCCTGGGTGGCGCAGGCCGTTCCCGGCGACCGGTTCGAATACCATCGCGGCTTTCTGGTGCTCGACATCTTCCCTGTGTTTTCAGGGCTGTCGGATGCGGCGCGGGCCGAATTGAGCAGGCTTGGATCGCGGGCCTTCTGGGCCGCCGAGCAAGGCCTCGTGCATCTCGTGCAGGAGCGCGTGGGCCCGGATCAGTTCGCCTACATCGCCGTCGCCCGGCCCAAGCCAAAAGCCGCCGCTGTCTCGCTGTCCGAGCTGTTGCTCGCCGAACAGGAGGCCGCGTGATGCCCGCCTTCCAATCCCTATTCACCGATCATGGAGACCATTTCATGCCATTCCCCGAGAACACCCCCACGCCGGATGATCTGCCGTCCCTCAGCGCGGCCGAGATCGCGGCCTTGCCGGTCGAGTTGCTGGCAATCCTGCAGCGCGAGATCGACGAGCGTATGAAGCGCGACAAGGCGGCCAAGGCCCGCTTCGATGCCGGACTGGCCGTCCGCTATGCCACCCGGGCCGCCGAAGAACGGAAGGTTTCGGGCAAAGACACCGGCACAGTCCGCTTTGATGATGGCGATTTCACCGTGGTCGCTGATCTGCCGAAGCGGGTGGATTGGGATCAGGACCGACTGGCCGACATGGTCGCGCGGATCCGTGATGCCGGCGACGACCCCGCCGAATATGTCGATCTCGCCTACAAGGTGCCCGAGCGCAAATACGCCGCCTGGCCCGAGGCGATCCGGCAAGGCTTCGAACCGGCGCGCACGGTCCGGCCCGGCACGCTGAAGGTCGAGATCCTCGCGCAGGGGGCTGACCAGTGAGCCTCCCCATCATCAGCGCCGACCAGCGGTTGGCCGAGCCGCGCGGAATCAAGGGCTGCATCTTCGGGAAATCCGGAATCGGGAAAACCTCGCTGCTCTGGACCCTCGACGCTGAGCGCACGCTGTTCATGGATCTCGAAGCGGGCGATCTCGCCATCGAGGGCTGGGCAGGTGACAGCATCCGGCCGCGCACCTGGACGGAATGCCGGGATTTCGCGGTGTTCATCGGCGGACCCAACCCGGCGCTGCGCGACGAGCAACCCTACAGCCCGGCGCATTATGACGCCGTGTGCGAGCGCTTTGGCGATCCGGCAGCGCTTGACCGCTACGAAACGATCTTCGTGGATTCGATCACTGTCGCTGGGCGGCTGTGTTTCGGCTGGTGCAAGGGCCAGCCCGAGGCGCTGTCGGAGAAGACCGGCAAGCCGGATGTGCGCGGGGCGTATGGTCTGCACGGCCGCGAGATGATCGGCTGGCTCACCCATCTGCAGCACACGCGCGCAAAGAATGTCTGGTTTGTCGGGATCCTCGACGAGAAGCTCGACGACTTCAATCGCAAGGTGTTCCAGCCGCAGATCGACGGCTCAAAGACAGGCCTCGAACTGCCGGGGATCGTCGATGAGGTGATCACCATGGCGGAACTGAAGGCCGATGGCGGTGATCCGTACCGGGCCTTTGTCTGCCAGACGATCAACCCCTGGGGTTTCCCGGCCAAGGACCGCTCCGGGCGGCTTACCCAAGTCGAAGAGCCACATCTCGGCCGCCTGATGGCGAAAATCCGGACGCCCGCTAGCCCGGCGCCCGACAGGCTGACCTACACCCCGCCACCCGCCGATCCGGCGGCCACCGACGAATCCCAATCGCAATCCTGAACAAAGAAGGAGGTTCCCCATGGGTTCCTGGAACGATTTCAACGACGCACAGAGCAATACCAACCTCATTCCCAAGGGCACGCTGGCCAAGGTGCGGCTGACCATCCGTCCCGGCGGATTCGACGATGCCTCGCAGGGCTGGACTGGCGGCTATGCCACGCGCGGCTCTACAGGCGCGGTGTATCTGAACGGCGAGTTCACCGTCACCGAAGGGCAATATGCCCGCCGCAAGATTTTCACGCTGATCGGGCTCTACAGTCCCAAGGGTCCGGACTGGACCAACATGGGCCGCAGCCTGGTGCGCGGCATGTTGAACTCGGCACGCGGGATTTCCGACAAGGACATGTCGCCCGAGGCGCAGGCAGCACGGCGCATCAGCGGCTTTTCCGATCTCGACGGCATCGAGTTCGTCGCCCGCATCGACATCGGCACAGATGCCAGCGGTGACGACAAGAACGAGATCCGTAGCGCGGTGACGCCAGATCATCGCGACTATGCGCAGATCATGGGCACGGCGCCGCTCCAGTTCAGCGGCAATGCCCCGCAGCAGAATGCTGCCGCCCAGACGTCCTCGTCAAATCCACCAGCAGTCAGCCCCGGTGCCCCCGGGCGGCCGAGCTGGGCGCAGTAAGGGGGATCGGTCATGCGCCTTCGCCCCCGTCAGAAAACCTTCGTCGAGCGCAGTGTTGCTGCGCTCGAACAACACGGCAACACGCTCGGCGTGGCTCCTACCGGCGCGGGCAAGACCATCATGCTTTCGGCGGTTACCGGCGAGATGATCGATGATGGTGCCAAGGCCTGTGTTCTGGCCCACCGCGACGAGCTGACGGCACAGAACCGCGCCAAGTTCCAGCGCGTGGTGCCGGAGGCGTCGACATCCGTGGTCGACGCCGCCGAGAAATCCTGGGGCGGTGACGTCACCTTTGCCATGGTGCCGACGCTGGCGCGGGCATCGAACCTGGCCGACATGCCGCGGCTTGATCTTCTGGTGATCGATGAGGCGCATCACGCGGTGGCGGACAGCTACCGCCGCATCATTGACCGGGTGTGCGATGCAAATCCCGACGCGAGGGTGTTCGGGGTGACGGCAACGCCGGCCCGGGGCGACAAGAAAGGTTTGCGCGAGGTCTTCGACAATGTCGCTGACCAGGTCCGTTTGGGTGAGTTGATCACTTCTGGCCACCTCGTGCCGCCCCGCACCTTTGTCATCGATGTGGGCGTGCAGGAGGAATTGAAGTCGGTCCGCAAGACCAGCGCGGATTTCGACATGACCGAGGTGGCCGACATCATGGACCGCGCGCCTGTCACCGACGAGGTGATCCGCCATTGGCGTGAGAAGGCAGGCGACCGTCAGACGGTCGTCTTCTGTTCAACCGTCGCCCACGCGGACCATGTGACCGAGGCCTTCCGCGCTGCGGGGATCACGGCTGCGCTGATCCATGGCGATCTGGCTTCCGAGACACGCAAGGCCATCCTGGCTGATTACGCGTCGGGCAAGACCCGCGTGGTCGTTAACGTGGCCGTGCTCACTGAAGGCTGGGACCATCCGCCCACCTCCTGTGTGGTGCTGCTGCGGCCCAGTTCCTACAAATCCACCATGATCCAAATGGTCGGGCGCGGGCTGCGCACGGTCGATCCGGAAGAACACCCCGGCATCGTCAAGACCGACTGCGTGGTGCTGGATTTCGGGACGTCGAGCCTGATCCACGGCACGCTGGAGCAGGATGTCGATTTGGATGGCAAGATCGGCACCGGGGAAGCCCCGACCAAATCCTGCCCGGCCTGCGAGGCGGAAATTCCGCTTGCCGCCACCGAATGTCCGCTCTGTGGCGAAGTGTTGCTTCAGGATGAAGGCGAAACCGGCGCGGATGCCGCTCTGCTCTCAGGCTTTGTCATGACCGAGATCGACCTGCTGAAACGCTCCAGTTTCGCATGGGTCGATCTCTTCGGGACGGATGATGCTCTGATGGCCACGGGTTTTTCGGCCTGGGGCGGCATCTTCTGGATGGACGGCGTCTGGTACGCCATCGGCGGGGCCAAGGGCGAGCGGCCACGCTTGTTGGGCGTCGGCGAACGCACCGTCTGCCTCGCACAGGCGGATGACTGGCTGAACACCCACGAGAGCGATGAAAGCGCCTTCAAGACCAGGTCGTGGCTGCGTCAGCCACCGACCGACAAGCAGCTGAAATACCTGCCGCCCGAGTGCCGGCACGACTTCGGCCTGACGCGCTACCGCGCCTCGGCGCTGATGACCTTCAGCTTCAACAAATGCGCCATCCAGGCTGCCGTGAACGCCGTGGCCGGATCCGAACGGAGGGCGGCATGACCCATGACATCTTCAACCCCCATAACGGCCGAGGAGCGGCGGCGTCTCTGGCATCCGCGTGGAACGCTCTGTGCCGTTTGCCGACAACCCACGCGTGGTTTTGGCTGGCGCGATCCGGCCCGGTCGAAACGACCCCGGCCGTCGGTCTGGTTCTGCTCGATGCCCTGCCAAGGCTTCTGGACGCGTTTGGCGCGGGAGCGTTTTGCCATGGTTGATCTGTCCGAAGAAGAACGCGCCGCCGTCACCGCCACAATGAAACGTGTCGCGCTGCTGATGGATGAGATCGGCTGGCAGACCGCATTTGCCGATCTGACGGAGGCACAGGTGCGCGCCCTTATCGAAGAGGCCGTCGAGGGCTTCCGCGAGGCCATGGCCGACATCGCCAAATCAAACACGCCGGAGATCCCGTTTTGACATTGGATTTCAATCACCGCCCTTCCATGGCCGAGCGGATCAACGCGCTGGTCGACGCCGCGCTCATCGCCGAGCGGGAAGCCACGCCGTCCCGGACCTATCTCGGGGCATCCCGTCTCGGGCATGCCTGCGAACGCGCGCTGCAGTTCGAGTTTGCCGGTGCGCCCAAGGATGAGGGTGCCGACTTCGGCGGGCAGACGCTGCGGATCTTCGCGATTGGTCATCAACTCGAGGATCTGGCGATCCGCTGGCTGCGCGCGGCCGGGATCGATCTGGTGACCCAAAAACGCGATGGCGGCCAGTTCGGCTTCTCCGTCGCGGGCGGTCGCATCCGGGGCCATGTCGACGGGATCATCGCCGATGCCCCGACAGCACTTGGTCTGCGCGCCCCGGCGCTCTGGGAGTGCAAGACCATGAACGCGAAGAACTGGCGCGCTTGCATCAAGGAGGGCGTCACGATTTCCAAGCCCGTCTATGCAGCCCAGATCGCCATCTATCAGGCCTATATGGAGCCCTCGGTGCCGGGAATTTCGTCCGTACCGGCGCTGTTCACGGCAATCAACAAGGACACGGCCGAGCTGCATCACGAGCTCGTCCCCTTCGATGCCGATTTGGCGCAGCGCATGTCCGACCGCGCCGTGCGGATTCTGCAGGCGACCGACGCGGGTGAGCTGCTGCCCCGCATCGCCTCCAGTCGCGACTTTTTCGAGTGCCGGTTCTGCGCCCATACCGAGCGGTGCTGGGGGCTGGCCACATGACCGATGAGCCCACCGATCCATCAGATCCCAACCAGGACACCCCCATGCGCGACGACACGGTGCCTGATGAGGTCAAAGAAAACATCCTCCACTTCAATCCATGGCGCGATTTCAACGACGCGGCCCCGCAGACAGACGTGTTTGGCGACGAGCCTGACCCTGCACAGATCGCCCAGTTCATGCAGGTCGTCTTCGGCTATTGCGACGGGCTGATCCCGGTCCGCAGTTTCATCGACAAGGGCCAGGGCATCGATGGCCGCCCGCACAATATCTGGCTGGAGGCGGATCAGGCCGCCCCGGAGAAGATGGCCACCTTCGCGACATGGGCGTCGCGCGAGGGCGCGGCAGTCTATGTGATCCCCGGCACTGTGGCCGCGTCCGGCCAGGCCAAGGCCGCTGAGATCCTGCAGATGCAGACCGTGGTCGTTGATCTGGACACCGGCGATATCGACGCCAAGCGGGCCCATCTGGAGCGCCATCTCGGCGCACCGACCATGGTGGTTGAGAGCGGTGGCGTGACGACCGAGGGCCAACGCAAGTGCCACGTTTGGTGGGCACTGACCGAGCCTGCCGAGGGGGAAGACATAGCGCGCGTCTGCCGTCTGCGCGGCGACATTGCCGCCAAGGTCGGCGGCGACATGCATTTCCGCTCGGCCCACCAGCCGATCCGGGTCGCGGGCAGCGATTATTACAAGAACAGCCTGAAAACGCAGGTGCGTATTGTCGAGTTGAACGCCGCCCACGAGCGCGATCTGGCCGAGTTCATCGAGGCCGTGACCGACATGCCGCCCGCGCCAGGCGTGTCCCTGCAGCCCGAATTCAGCCATCCCGACAAGCCCGCCATGGACGATGTGCTGGTCACCCCGGTGCGCGAGGGCGCGCAAGACGACTGGTCCCGCTTCGAGGGCGCGTCTGCCGCGATCGGCCATTTCATTCGCATGGTCCATGAGGGTCGGATGACCAAAGATGAAGGCTGGGAAGGCATCTGCGGCTACAACGCCGCGATGCTGCGGCCCCAGTGGCCGGTCGAACGGCTCAAGCGCGAGTCCGAGCGGCTCTGGAACCGGCATGTCGAGAAATACGGCCCGCCGCTGATCCGATTGGATTCCGGCGCACCGGGACCGGCCGAGATGCCCGCATTCACGCTCGGTGCGTTGCTGGACGACCAGAGCCCGATGCCTGAGGACATCATCGGGCCGCGCGTGCTGACGCCGGGCGGTCTGCTGGTGCTGGGCGGCGCGCCCAAGGTGGGCAAGAGCGACCTGCTGATTTCATGGCTGGTTCACATGGCCGCTGGCGTGCCGTTCCTCGGCTTCACCCCGCCACGGCCCTTGCGGATCTTCTATCTGCAGGCCGAGATCCAGTATCATTATCTGCGGGAACGGCTGAAGCAGATCGCCCTGCCACCGGAAGTGCTGGCCGCCGCGCGCGACACCTTCGTTGCCACACCGAAGCTGAAAATGCTGCTCGACAACGAAGGCAGCGTGCGGGTGGCCCGCGCCGTGCAAACAGCGTTTCCGGAGGCACCGCCCGACATCCTCTGCGTCGACCCGATCCGGAACCTGTTCGACGGCGGGCCGGATGGCGGCGGCGAGAACGACAACACCGCGATGATGTTCTTCCTCAAGGAACGCATCGAGGTCTTGCGCGACCACATCGACCACGACTGCGGGGTGATCCTGATCCACCACACCAAGAAGCTGAGCAAGCAGCAGGTAAAGGATGATCCCTTCCTCGCGCTCTCCGGCGCCAGCGCGCTACGCGGCTTCTACACCTCTGGTCTGATCCTGCACCGGCCGGACGAGGAGGCATCGGAACGGAAGCTGGAGATCGAGCTTCGGAACGGACCCGCGCTGCCACCCAAATTGATCGATAAGGTCGGCGGTCAATGGGTCGAGATCAACCCGATGAACGAACGGCTGGTGCGCCAGGACGTCGGCGCGAAGCATGATGCCGAACGGGATCGCAAGCGCGATGTGATCTTGTCGATCCTGATCGACGAGGCGGCCGAAGGCAAACTCTACACCTCGACCCAGTTCCGCGAGGCGTTTGAGAACCAGCGTGGCCTTGGCAGCCAGTTCACAATTCGCGACCGCATCAATGTGTTGGCCACCAAAGGCCACATCCGCTTCCTGCGCGACGGCACAAAATTCGGCCACTCCGTCGTTCGGTCCCGCTTCGGTTACCTCTGCACGGAAGGCATGGTGTTCGGCCGTGAGGGTCGCATAGATCCGGAGACCGGGGAGGTCCTGGACAGTGTCATTCCGGTCGTTCCGAGCCACTACAAATCGCCCTCAAACGGGCAGTGCATGGATCTGGAAGACCCTTCCGATTGGTCGATCCGGGAGGATGAAAATGCCTGATTTTGGCTTGTACGTCCTCTGTTCGACCTCAGGACAAACATGTTCGTCCTCCGCCGTTGTTCGTCCTCAATCCAATGAAAACAATCACTTAGGTCCAAAAGAGGTCGAACATGTTCGTCCTCTTGTACGACCTCTGTTCGTCCTCGAAACCCGAATAAATTCAGTGTCTTACGATGATTGGAGGACGAACAATGAAAGCCCCCATACTACGTATGGGGGGCCAACCAGCAGGTTTGGCCCCATCCCATACGTCGTGGGGTATCCGCGCGCGGGCCAGATCGTCGCGCACCCTTCACCTTTCGAGCAGCAATGGAGATGACCATGTCGAACAGGCAAATTGAACCCGTGTGCGAACACCAGACGGTAGCTTTGCCGGGGACTATCCTGGCCCTGGATCTCGGGACCACAACGGGCTGGGCGCTACGGTCCTCGGGCGGCCTCATCACCAGCGGCACGGCATCGTTCCGCAACGGCCGGTTCGATGGTGGTGGGATGCGATACCTGCGCTTCACGAACTGGCTGGGAGAGTTGGAGCGGTTGTCCGGTCCTATCGCCGCCATCTGGTTTGAAGAGGTCCGTCGCCACGCGGGCACGGATGCGGCCCACGTCTATGGCGGTCTGATGGCCACCCTGACCGCATGGGCCGAGCTGCGCGGCGTGCCTTACGAGGGCGTTCCAGTCGGTACAATCAAGCGCCACGCCACCGGCAAGGGCAACGCCAACAAGGACGCCATGATCGCCGCCGCCCGGGCGCGCGGGTTCAGCCCAGTTGATGACAATGAGGCCGATGCCATCGCGATCCTGCTTTGGGCCATGGAAACCCACGGAGGTGCGCAATGACCGGAATGCGCTTCACACCCAAGGGCTATGGCGGCAATCGTCGCCAGCCCGACGAGGTCAAACGGGACGGCTGGAAGGAACAGGGGTTGCTGGCCGTCGCCATCGACGACGAACGCCTGACCTGGCCCGAACGCGAATTGGTGCGGCAGCTTGGCGAGCGTCTCTACGGCAAACTGGAACGGGAAGCACGTCATGGGTGAGTGGACAACCACACGGGTGGAGGACCGGCTGGAGAGCGCCGCCGACGTTTTCCGCACCTTGCCCGGCATCATGCCGCAGGGCTTCTTCAACGCCTGGCCCGAGTATTTCCACAGCTTCGCGGACAAGGTCGGTCAGGAGCCGCGAATGCGACGTCCCCGGCCGGGACCGCGCCAGATCACCGAAGCCGAGGAGGCGTTGCTCTGGCTGCGCTGGCTGGAACGGGATGATGCCCGGATCGTCTGGCTGCGCGCCGAACGCACGCCGTGGAAACCGATATGCTGGGAGATGGGGATCAGCCGGGCGACCGCGAACCGCAGGTGGCAGTACGGAATTGCGGTGATTGTCTGGCGGTTGAACGGAAAAAGCGTTCATGAAAAGCTATCACGCCAACATGTCATTTCTAAAGCTTGAAGTGATGTCAGCTCGCCTCAAAACGGTTTTCTGCGTGCCATCGCAGGAAATCCTTGTCTGGAAAATCGGTGGGATTGTCGGGCAAACGAAGCTTCTGCCCATTCAGGCGGCGATATTCGTTTCCGTTGTTGAAAACCGTTCTAACCCTGTCGCTGACCACAAAGCGGAAGTCGTCATCAATCATTGCGTAACCGGCATCAAACACGCTGTGAATATCTCGCCTTAAAAGAATACCGTTCGATCGAGTGTGCTGCCCTCCTTCGGCATAGGGCTTGATATGCGCGGCCTCCAGAGCAGGTAAAACTCGGCCATCTGTCAGCGCGCACTGGTGCTTGTAGGCTTCTATGACAGAGATTCGGAACGATCCCTGTCCCAGGCGCGGCAAGACTAGATGGGGGCCACCGAAACGTTCGGCTGCCTCAGCCATACCGCTTGCAACCTGATGAGAAGACAAAAGCTGATCCAGTTTGTTCCAGAGGGCCGCGCCCTCTGGCTCCCCTGTCGAGAACGTCTTTCCGCCAACGATGTTTTTCGACCAGGATGAAGGAAGCTCTGACCAGTTCCGTTCGTCGAGGAACACGGGTTGCGTTAGAACCCTGCATCCGATCAGGCTTTGCGGGCTGACGCGTTCATCTTTTCGATAGTTTTGAATGAACGCGACGAAATCGCTCAGGCTTGCAACGCCGTTTGCCTGCCCGAACGCGTCCCAAGCAATCTTGATTGGCAAAATGGTTGCCGTCGATAGGACGCCGAAGCCCCCAATAACATTTCGCGGTGATTTCAATCGAAAAACAAAGAATTCGCCGGGGGTAATTGCTCGAAAATTTGTAGCGCTTGGCTGCCAGAAGTTCACTTCGGAATGTGGAGAGCTTCGATACAGAAAATCGAACCATCGGTTATCTGTGTTGGAAATGAAGAGATTGACCATGTTTCCCGAAATACCTCATGAACCCAAGGCTAAGGCTACGAGCAAGATGCCGATCTGACAAACAGGATTGTTGTCCGTCGGGCCTTGCCACCGCGCATTTGTCAACCCGTTCTGACTCCGTGAGACATTTTTCGGTGAGACATCGCGAGGCGAGACAAATCCGGCGCTGAGCGGTAAAAGTTCGATATACTCGCGAGAGAAGTGGGTGGCAGGGCGATTGTACGGGTCCTTCCTAGCCCCAAATGTATACGGGGGGGCGAAGCGCGCAATATCGCCAGCGACAGGGCCGCTTTTTTGGGAAGCCACCCCTAGCAGGCATCCATCCGAGATCCGCTGAAAACCACAATAAAACAAACCTTTGGCACCGGATACGCCCGATGGCCGCTGGACCCCTCGTGGAGTCCAGGCTGGCTGCTGGTGTCCGGAGTCCACCCGATTGAGGCGAACCGACATCATGACGCTGAGCTTTGCCCCGGACGCGATCGAGATGTGGCCGCTGGCCAGGCTCCAACCCTACGCGAAGAACGCGAAGGCGCATGGCGCGGACCAGGTCGCGAAGATCGCTGCCAGCATGGCGGAGTTCGGCTGGACCGTGCCATGCTTGGTCGCCGACGACGGCGAGTTGATCGCGGGCCACGGCCGGGTGCTGGCCGCCACGCAGCTCGGGCTGACCGAGGCGCCTGTAATCGTTCTGGGCCATCTGACCGAGGCACAACGCCGGGCCTATCGCATCGCTGACAACAAGCTGACGGAACTCGGGACCTGGGATGAGGCGCTGCTGTCGGCCGAGCTGAACGACCTTATGGCCGAGGATTACGATCTGTCGCTGATTGGTTTCGATGACGCGGAGCTTGAGGCGCTGTTGGCTGGTGAGGTCGATCCAGATGCCGCGTCCCGAGAGGGCGAGGACGATGTTCCAGAGGCCCCCGAAACCCCGATCAGCCGTCCCGGCGATCTCTGGGTGCTGGGCAAGCATCGGTTGCTCTGCGGAGACGCGACGGTGGCAACGGACGTCGAGCGTCTACTCGGCGATGTGACACCACTGCTGATGGTGACCGATCCGCCATACGGCGTCGAATACGATCCCGGCTGGCGCAACAAGGCAGGAGCGGCCGCGACCAAACGCACCGGCAAGGTGCTGAATGATGACTGCGCTGATTGGCGCGAGGCCTGGGCGCTGTTCCCGGGCGATGTGGCCTATGTCTGGCACGGCGCGCTGCATGCGACGACGGTTGCGGAGAGCCTCGAGGCCTCCGGCTTCAACATCCGGTCCCAGATCATCTGGGCCAAGGATCGTCTGGTGCTCAGCCGCGGCGATTATCATTGGCAGCACGAGCCGTGCCTCTATGCCGTGAAAAAGACCGGCAAGGGTCACTGGGCTGGCGATCGAAAACAAACGACGCTGTGGCAGATCGCCAACAAGGATCAGGACGCTGAAACCGTCCACGGGACCCAGAAGCCCGTCGAATGCATGCGTCGGCCAATCCTGAACAATTCCAGCCCCGGACAGGCGGTCTATGAGCCCTTCATGGGGTCCGGCACCACGCTGATTGCGGCCGAGACCACGGGCCGCGTCTGCTTCGGGATCGAACTGAACCCGGCCTATGTCGATGTCGCTGTCCAGCGCTGGCAGCAGTTCACCGGCCAAGAGGCCGTGCTGGACGGGCCCGGCCAGACCTTCGCCGATCTGACGGCGAACCCACGCTGAGGCGATGCATGACCTGGCTTTACCTTCCTCCGGAGGCGCTTGCGGAGCCGGAGACCTGTTCGGCCTCTCGCTCTGTTCCGGTGCAGGCGGGCTGGACCTCGGGCTCACCATCGCCTTGCCCGGATATCGAACTGTGGGCCATGTCGAACGGGAAACCTACGCCGCGGCCATTCTCGTGGCGCGGATGGAAGAGGCGGCCCTGGATCCGGCACCTGTCTGGGACGACGTTGGAACCTTCGACGGCCGCCCATGGCGCGGCGCTGTGGACATCGTCACTGCGGGCTATCCGTGCCAGCCGTTCTCCGTCGCGGGTAAACGCCGGGGCGCGGACGACCCGCGCCACCTCTGGCCGCATGTCGAGCGGATCATCGGAGAGGTCGAGCCGCCCTTCGTGTTCCTCGAAAACGTCGCCCATCATCTCCGCCTCGGCTTCCCCGAAGTCGCCGCAGGACTGGTCGGCATGGGCTACCGCCTTGCGGCAGGCCTCTTTACGGCGGCGGAAGTCGGTGCGCCCCACAAGCGCGAGCGGCTCTTCATCCTCGCGCACCGCGAGCACGACCAACTGGCCGACCCCGCGCGCCTGCTCCGGGACTCGCTCGAGCGGTGGGAACCGGACCGAGATGCTGCGGCTCTGGCCGACGCCGAGGGCAAGTGCGAACGAGAACCGGCAGACGAAACCGACACCCTCACAGGAAGCGGGCAAGCACGGGATGAACCTGGCGACCTCGGCTGCGATGTGGCCGACGCCGCAGACCGACAGCTTTCGCAGCCGGGGCGGTGCCCGGAAACACGAGAAAGGCTTGGACGGGATGGCCCGGGACTGGCCGACGCCGATGGCGACCGACGGCAACAAACCGAGCGCGGGCAACCGCAAATCGGCCGACCTGACCAGCGCCAGCCAGATGTGGATGACGCCGACGGCGCGGGATCACAAGGACGGCGCGACGACATTGGCGAACACGCCGGTGAACGGCCTGCTTGGCCGCCAGGTCCTGGTGACGCCGATGGCTGGGAGCGATACCTCCGAGCCACGCCGGACGCTGAACCCAGCATTCGTCGAGGCGCTGATGGGCTGGCCCACCGGGTGGACCGCCTTCGGCTCTGCGGCAACGGCGTGGTCCCACTGGTTGCCGCGCATGCGCTGCGAACTCTCGCAGCTGAACTGCTGGCCGATGGATGAGGTGGTGGCATGAAGCAGTCGCGCCTCATGTCGCTGGTCGAGTCCGTTGCCAACGTATTTGTCGGCTACGGCGTCGCGGTCGTAACCCAGATCCTGATCTTTCCGATCTTCGGGCTGCACACGACGCTGGCGCAGAACCTGAAGATGGGCGCGATCTTCACTGTGGTGAGCATCGCGCGATCCTTCGCCCTGCGGCGGGTGTTCGAAGCGATCCGAATGCGAAGTGCCAAATGACGAACCGCCGCCCAAGAAGGACGGCGGCATGGTTTGATAGGACTGATGCTTCAGGCGGCGGGCAGTTTGTAGACGCGCCCCCGATCCTTGACCTTCTCTGAAGTCACCTCGAGCCCGAGCTTTTTCTTGAGCGCGCCGGACATCGCGCCGCGCACGGTATGTGACTGCCATCCGGTTGCTTCCATGATTTCCGCGATGGTTGTGCCGTCTGGCGCGCGCAACATCGCGATGAGGGTAGCCTGCTTGGTGCCTTCACGCGGCATGCGGACCTTGAGTGCCGCGTCCTTGGTCGGTTTGACCTCCGAGCTGTCAGGCTCAATGCCGATGGCGGCAAGGCCTGCGTCGGTGGCGATCAGCGTGATGCCGTGACCGTCGCCGGTCTCGCGCCAGACGGGCTCGCCGTTGCGCATATCGGCCTCGACCTCTTCGAGGAAGCCCTTCGCGAGCATGGCGCCGACCACCTTGGCGGCGGCCCCGCCGCGCAGGCTGTCGGGTAGCGGCAAAGCGATATGGCCGTCGCGTTGGGCTGCGACGCTGAGAATGATGGCTTGGGTGTCGGTGAGTTTGGTCATGTTTGCCTCCGGGTCTAAGCCGCGCGGGATGCGGGACTCTTCTACCGAGGCGAGCCCGCCGGTTGGCGGGCCGTAGGCGGCGGGTGGCGGCTCAGTCGTTGCGCGTGGTCAGGGCGAGCAGGACGGCCGCCATGCCGCCGAGATATTCGCTGCGGCGGAAGACGATCTCGTCGATCTCGCTCGCGGTGTTGATGGTCGGGTCGACCTGAAGGTCGCCTGCCATGTGCGGCATAAGGCGGTTGGCCTCGCGGTTGTAACGCTCTGCAAGGGTGCTGTTCATCGGGCTCACTCCGCGTGTTCGCCTTCGCCGAAGGCGCTGTCGGTGATGCGCTTCAGGAGGCTCGCGTAGTGCTCGAGGCTGCCAACGGTAGCCCAGCCGATTTCGTCGGGATGGCATTTGAAATGCTCGTCGCTGAGCGCCTGCAGGCGGGTGAGCATCGTGTCGATCTCGGCCTTCTTGCCGATGAAGGCGTTGAGCGCTGCTTCCTTGTTCCGCGCAGCCTTCTCGGCGCGAAGTTGGTGGCGGGGTGTGGTGATCGGGTTCAGGCGGGTCATCGTGGCGGCTCCGTTGTGAGTTGCATCGTTTTCGTGGAACCACGTTCGCTCTGGTACGGAGGCTTATCAACTACATAAGCACATGATTTTGAATGATAATCGGAGGGCGCAATGGAGGGTATGAGCGAGCGCCAATACGCCACTCGCGTCGGTCTGTCGCGCGGGGCAATCCAGAAGGCCAAGGCGACAGGGCGGCTGGTTCTGTACGGCGATGGCAGCATTGACGCGTTGGCCAGCGATGCCCTGCGCGCCGAGGCGACCGATCCGTCGAAGACCCGGAAAGCGCCGCAGCCAAAACTCAAACCTGTCCCGGAGGCGGCAGTGTCCGCAGTCGGCGAGACGCTCCGTGAACAGGGGTTAGCGGCGCCACAAATCGGCAGCGGCACCACGTTCCTGCAGGCCAAGACGGCGAACGAAGTGCTAAAGGCGCAGGAACGCCGCATCCGGCTGCAAAAGCTGAAGGGCGAGCTGATCGACCGCGCCCGCGCGCTGTCGCTGGTCTTTCGGCTGGCGCGGCAGGAGCGCGACGTCTGGGTCAACTGGCCGTCGCGAGCGGCGGCGCTGATGGCGGCCGATCTGGGCGTCGAGCCAGCAGCAATGCAGAAGGTTCTGGAGAAACATGTCCGTGCCCAACTCGACGATCTTGCCGAGGTCAAACCCGATCTCCGGTGACGCCGACGATATGCTGGATTTTGACGGCGCTGCGGAAATCCTGCGCGCCTGGGGTGCTGGCCTCACGCCGGATGCGGACCTGACCGTTTCCGAATGGGCGGACCGGCACCGAATGCTTTCGGGGCGCGCTTCGGCAGAACCCGGGCGGTATCGAACGGCGCGCACGCCCTACATGGGCGAAATCATGGATCGACTTTCACCCGGCGATCCGACGCAGCGGATCGTGTTCATGAAGGCGGCGCAGGTCGGCGCGACCGAGGCTGGCAACAACTGGATCGGCTTTGCGATCCACCAGGCGCCGGGACCGATGCTTGCGGTCCAGCCGACGGTGGAACTGGCGAAAAGGAACTCGCGCCAGCGGATCGATCCGCTGATCGACGAGAGCCCGGAACTGCGAGAACGGGTCAAACCGGCGCGCTCCCGCGACGCCGGGAACACCATGCTGTCGAAGGAATTCGCGGGCGGCATCCTGATCATGACGGGCGCGAACTCGGCGGTAGGCCTGCGCTCGACGCCCGCTCGCTACATCTTCCTCGACGAGGTCGACGCCTATCCGGCCTCGGCCGACGAGGAAGGTGATCCCGTCACGCTGGCCGAAGCCCGGTCGCTGACCTTCGCCCATCGGCGCAAGGTGTTCCTGGTCTCGACACCCACAATCCGGGGGCTGAGCCGGATCGAGCGGGAGTTCGAGGCAAGCGATCAGCGGCGGTTTTTCGTGCCGTGTCCGCATTGCGGCGCGATGCAGTGGCTGAAGTTCGAGCGGTTGCGCTGGCAAAAGGGTCGACCGGAAACGGCCGAATATCATTGCGAGGGCTGCGAACAGCCCATCGCCGAGCATAACAAGACGGCCATGCTGGAAGCGGGTGAATGGCGCGCGACGGCCGTGGCCGCCGACCCTAATACCGTCGGCTATCACCTCTCTGCGCTCTATTCGCCGATCGGCTGGCTCAGCTGGGAGCGGATCGTACGGGCATGGGACGCGGCGCAAGGATCGGATGAGGCGATAAAGGCCTTCCGCAATACGATCCTCGGTGAGACGTGGGTCGAAACTGGCGAAGCGCCGGACTGGCAGCGCTTGGCGGACCGGCGCGAGACTTGGGACGGAGGGACTGTTCCAGAGCGCGGCTTGTTCCTGACAGCCGGGGCCGATGTTCAGAAGGATCGCATCGAGGTTGATGTCTGGGCCTGGGGCCGCGGCCTGGAAAGCTGGCTGATCGATCACTTGGTCATTGAGGGCGGTCCCGGCGATCCGGCGTGCTGGCAGCAACTGGCCAATTTGCTCGGTCAGACATGGGAGCATACTTCCGGTCAGAAGATGACGTTGGCACGTCTGGCGATCGACACGGGCTACGAGACCAGTGCCGTGTATGCTTGGTCGCGACAGGTCGGCTTCGCGCAGGTGGCTCCGGTCAAAGGCGTCGAGGGGTTCAACCGCTCGAGCCCGGTCACTGGCCCGACTTATGTGGACGCGACCATCGCAGGTAAAAGGTTGCGGCGCGGTGCACGGCTTTGGACGGTCGCCACGTCCACCTTCAAGACCGAGACCTACCGGTTCCTGCGGCAGGACCGCCCGACGCGGGAGGAAATCGAGGCTGGGCATCTTTGCCCGCCCGGAACGATCCATCTGCCAAACTGGGCAGACGGCGAGTGGTTGAAGCAATTCACGGCCGAACAACTGATCACGGTGCGCACCAAACGCGGCTTTGCCCGGCTCGAATGGCAGAAGCTGCGCGAACGCAATGAAGCTCTGGATTGTCGGGTCTATGCCCGAGCAGCCGCTTGGATATTGGGCGCAGACCGTTGGTCCGATGCGCGGTGGACTGATCTGGAAGCACAGGTCGGGATCACGGCGGAGGACATGGCTGAGGACGGGGCGGGAAACACCACGCCCGCTTCTCGGCGCGCGGGACCACAGCGGCGAACCGTGCGCTCAAGTTACATGAGGTGAATTGATGCCTACGACTGCCGAGCTCCGTGCCCGCCGCGAGACCCTGGCTGTTCAACGCTCCTCTGGCGTGGCGCGCGTCAGTTACGACGGAAAGACGGTGGACTATCGCAATGTGGTGGAAATCGACCGGGCCATCGAGGCGCTCGACCGCGAGATTGCGACTGCAGAGGGACGACGGATCGTTCGGCAGGTGCGTGCAACGACGACGAAGGGGCTCTGATCCATGGGGCTGTTCGATCACTTTCGCCGCCGGGTCCCCGGCGGTCCCGCCGCCGTGTCCGCGCGTCTGGAAGGCGCTCTGGCCAAGCGACGCTTGCGGGGCTGGCAACCGCCGCTTGAAAACATCAATTCGCTGGTCGCCTCGGGTGGGCCTCGTCTCCTGGCGCGGTCGCGGGAACTGGTCGTCACCAACGGCTATGCCGCCAATGCCTGCGAGGCGTTTGCGTCAAACCTGGTGGGCGATGGGATCAAGCCGTCATCGCTGATCGCAGATGCGGCGTTGCGTGACAGCGTTCAGCAGCTGTGGCTCGCATGGACCGACGAGGCCGACGTGGACGGACTGACCGACTTCTACGGCCTGCAGGCCATGGTCGCGCGTGAGATGTTCGTGGCGGGCGAATGCTTCGTGCGTATGCGGCCACGCCGCGCCGAGGACAGTCTTCTCGTACCGCTGCAACTGCAGCTGCTGCAGTCAGAGATGCTGCCGTTCGAGAAGACCGAGATGGCGGGAAACGGCAATCGCATCCGCTGCGGCATCGAGTTCGACCGCATCGGTCGCCGGGTGGCCTATCACTTCCGTCGTCGCCATCCGGGCGACAGCACCGATCAGGGGGCTGTGATCCCGGAAACGGTCCGCGTGCCAGCCGACGACGTGCTGCACATCTACCGACCCATCGATGCAGGGCAGATCCGGGGCCTGCCGCATGTGGCGCCGGCCATGGTGCGGCTGTTTCTGCTGGACCAGTACGACGACGCCGAACTCGACCGGAAGAAGACCGCGGCGATGTTCGCTGGGTTCATCACGAAGACCGCGCCGGAAGACCCGATGATGGGCGAGGCCGAGGCCGATCTCGATGGCACCGCCATTGCGAGCCTCGAGCCGGGCACGATGCAGGTGCTGCTGCCGGGCGAGGATGTGAAGTTCTCGAGTCCTGCAGATGTTGGGGGCGGCTATGAGGCGTTTCAATACCGGACGCTCTTGTCGGTATCAGCCTCACTGGGGCTGCCGTACCACCTCGTAACAGGGGATGTGCGCCAGGCAAACTATTCGAGCCTGCGGGCAGAGCTGGTCGAGTTCCGGCGACGCATCGGCCAGCTGCAGCATGGGGTGATGGCGCACCAGCTGTGTCGGCCGATCTGGCGGCGCTGGCTTGAGACGGCCGTGTTGTCGGGGGCGCTGGATATCGGCAATCCCGCCGTCGCGCGGCCGGTGCAATGGATCCCGCCACGCTGGGACTGGGTCGATCCGCTGAAGGACATCCAGGCGCAAGTGCTGGCGATGGAAGCGGGCATCACCTCGCGTCGCAAGGTGGTCGAGGCCACCGGCTATGACGTCGAAGAAGTCGACCGAGAGAATGCGGCAGATGCCAAACGCGTTGCTGATCTGGGGCTGAGCTACCGCGCGAGCCCCGGCGAAACGCAGGGCGCACGAGCAACGCCCGCCGCGCGGCCTGACCCCGGAGATGGCACAGGCGAAGACACAGGCGACGGATCCGCGTCCACCGATCCCGCCACCGAACAGGAGTGACAATATGACAAGCTGGTATGCGATCCGCGCCCGGGGAACGGGCGCGGAAGTGGCGATCTATGACGAGATCGGCGCCTATGGGGTCTCGGCGAAAGGGTTCCTTGCCGAACTCGGCGCACTGCCCGAGGGGATGCCGGTCGATCTGCGGCTGAACAGCCCCGGTGGGTCAGTCTTCGATGCGGTGGCCATCTACAATGCGCTGAAGCGGCACGAGGGAACGGTCACGGTCTGGATCGACGGCATTGCCGCCTCGGCCGCGTCCTATGTCGCCATGGCGGGTGACGAGATCGTCATGCCGGAAAACGCGTTCCTGATGATCCACGACCCGTCGGGTCTGGCAATGGGCACGGCGGGCGACATGCGCGCCATGGCCGAGGCGCTGGACAAAATCGCCGGCAGCCTCGTCCGGGGATATGCCGCCAAATCCGGCAAGCCCGACGACGAGATCGCAGCGCTGATGGCGGCTGAGACGTGGTTCGATGCAGCCGATGCGGTGGCGGCGGGCTTTGCTGACCGGCTGGCGGACCCTGTCAGGATGGCCGCGCGGTTCGACATCGGCCGGTTCCGCAATGCGCCGCCGGACCTCGTCGAGGCAGTGGAAGCCACTGGCCAGGAGGGTGTTCCGACCAAAGCGGAGGGCGTTCTTGCCGAAGGCAATCCAGACACTGTTATAAACACGCACCCAGAGATCGACAGTATCGTGGACGGCGATGTCGAACCTGCCGTCAGCACCGGCGAGGGGAACAACGGCAATAGGACCGTTGAGCCCGAGAGACCTGTTGTCGGCGACGAAATGCCCAGCTCTTCGGATCCGGTCCCGGCTCCGGATGGCGCACCGCCCGATCCCGCCGCGATCCGCGCCGAGGCGATCACCCATGCCTGCGCGGTCGTCGATCTCTGCCGCCTTGCAGGCCAGCCACAGATGGCTGGGCGCTTCCTCGAACAGGACGCCAGCCTCGACGACGTCCGCATGGCCCTTCTTGATTTGAGGTCAGAGGCCGAACCCGAGATCGTCGCCCATCACCCGCAACCCGGCCGGACGACGACGGCCCGCCCATGGGGCGAGATCGTCGCCCGTACCTTCAAACTGAAAGGATAACCACGTGACTACGCTCACCGAGAACACGCATCCCGGAGGCTTCCTCGTTTGGGAAGCCTTCCGCGACTTCACCCGCGAAACCATCACCGTCGCCACAGGAACAGCGTTTGCCACGCTCGATCCGGGCACGGTGCTGGGCAAGATCACCGCGTCTGGCAAATACGCCGCCCATGATCCCGCCGCCGTCGATGGCACGGAAACCGCGGTGGCGGTGCTCTGGGGCAAGGCCGATGCCACGGGCGGCGACGTGCCAGCCGTCGCACTCGTTCGCGGTTCCGCCATCGTCAATCGCCACGATCTCGTCTTTGTCGGTACCCCCAGCGAGGGCGAGATTGCCGCCGCCCATGCCGCGCTGCTGGCGGTCGGCATCCTCGTTCGCTGATCAAACTCTCAACGGAGGCATTCCCATGACCACCATGGATATCTTCGAAGGCGATGCCTTCACCATCATCGAACTCACCCGCGCTCTGGAAAACATTCCCTTCAAGCCCGCGATCCTGTCGGGTGCCAGCCTGTTCTCGCCGCGCGGCGTGCGCTCGCGCACCGTCGTGATCGAGAGCCGGGACGGTACGCTGTCGCTGATCCCGTTCTCCGAACGTGGCTCGGCTGCCGAGCAACAGGTCCCCGAGCGTCGCGACATGCGCGCCTTTGTGTGCCGCCAGTTCAAGAAGCAGGACGTGCTCTGGGCCTCGGAAATCCAGGGCATTCGTGACTTCGGCTCGGAAAGCGCCACCCAGCAGGTGCAAAGCGAGGTCGCCCGAAAGCTTGGCCGTCTGCGCCAGGATGCGGAGGCGACGTTCGAATATCACCTGCTGAATGGCATTCAGGGCATCGTGAAGGATCCCAAGGACAGCGCCACGGTGATCAACTACTTCACCGAGTTCGGCATCACTCCCGCCACTGAGATCGATTTCGATCTCGACAATGCGACACCCGGCTCCGGGGTGCTGCGCAAACGCTGCCAGGCGCTGATCGAAAGCGTGGAAGACAGCATGGGCGGGCTCGCCGCCGGGGCCGTGCAGGTCCGCGCTGAATGCGGGTCGGCCTTTTTTGCTGATCTCATCGCCCACAAGGAGGTGCGCGAGACCTATCTCAACACCGCCGCTGCTGCCGATCTGCGCGGCAGGGTCGCCGATGAGGTCAGCTTTGGTGGCATTACTTTCCGCCGTTACCGGGGTGGGGCGGGCTTTGGCGTGCCAACCGACAAGGCCTTCTTCTATCCCGAAGGAGTGGAGGGCCTCTTCGAGATCTACCATGCCCCTGCGGACACCTTCGAGACGGTCAACACCCTCGGCCTGCCGCTCTACGCACGCACGATCCCCGACAGGGACCGTGACGAATGGGTGCGGCTCGAAATCGAGAGCAACCCGCTGCCGATCTGCACCCGTCCGCAGGTTCTGCGGACGGCGAAGCGGACCTGATGACCGCCTTTGCCGCCGCGGTCGGCATGCTGTTTGTCGATCCCAATATATCGGTCGAAATCTGGCATCGGGATATGGAGGGACGGTTTACGCAGGCGCGCGGGATTCTCCGCCGTCCCGACGAGATCACGGAGTTCGGGACGGCGCGGCTCATGTCGGAAACAACGCGGATCGACGTGCTTGCCGGTGACATCCCTGATCCGCGGCCGCAGGAGCAGATACTCATCGGCGAAGAAACCTTCCTGATACAGGGTGAGCCGCGCCGTGACCGGGAGCGGCTCATCTGGACCTTGGACCTGGCTCCCGCATGAAACTCGGCTTCGACATCACACCTGATCTGGTTGCCGTGATGGCGGCCGAGATCAAAGCCGGTGAAAAGGCCGTGACCACGGCGATGCGGGAAGCTGGCACCGGGCTCAAGACGTCTTGGCGCGGGCAGATTGCACAAGCCGGACTCGGTCGGCGGCTCGCCAACTCGATCCGGAGCCAGACTTATCCGAAGACGGGCGAAAGCCTGAACGCTGCGGCACTTGTCTGGTCGAAGGCGCCGGTGATCGTCGGCGCGCATGACACGGGGCCGCTGATCCGGTCGAAAGATGGGTTCTGGCTGGCAATCCCGACGCAGGCCGCTGGACGCGGGTTGCGGGGTGGAAGGATCACGCCTGGCGAATGGGAACGGCGACGGGGCTTGCGGCTGCGCTTTGTTTACCGCCGTCGAGGGCCAAGCCTGCTCGTCGCCGATGGGCGGTTGAACAACCGCGGGCTCGGCGTGGTATCGCGCTCGAAGACCGGGCGCGGACGGGCCACGGTGCCGATCTTCCTTCTGGTGCCGCAGGTGAAGCTGGCGAAACGGCTCGATTTGGCGCGCGACGCAGAGCGCGCGCATGACAGCTTGCCGGGGCTGATCGTGGCGGACTGGCTGGGGGGAAGGTTGTGACATCGGCTATGCGGACAAACCTGCCCTTGGCTCCCAATGGTCCAAGGAGCGCTCTCCCAACACAGCCTCGCAGGACCTTAATGGTGTTGCGAAATTGGTTCTCCTTCCTAAGATACACGAGGGAGGAATACTTATGTTGCCAGAACAGTTCACCGGTGGCTGCGCGTGCGGAGCAATCCGATACAGGTCCGAAGGTATTGCCCGATACATGGGGAATTGCCATTGCCGTGATTGCCAGCAGGCTACTGGAAGTGCATATCTTCCGGCTGTCCTGGTGAAACAGGCAGATTTCAAGCTCGAAAAAGGGGACCCAAAGTGGTTCGAGCGCCGAGCAGATCGCGGCCATGCGATGCTTCGCGGCTTCTGTTCTGACTGTGGGTCACCGCTGTTCCTGATCAACAAGGCAAGTGAGGGGGCTATGATCCTGTTCGCAGGGAGCCTGGATGATCCGAGCTGGTACGCGCCAAGTCGTGACATTTACGTTAACAGCGCACAGCCGTGGGATAAGATGGACCCCAATCTCCCGAAAGCAGATGGAATGCCTGCCTGATTTTGCCAATGTCGCTGTTTTTGTCGACATCAGTCGTCAGCTGACATTCGCGCAGGGCGCAGCATCCAGAGCTTGGTTTCGAAATGGACCTTCTCCGCACCTGCACGATAGCAAACACCCATGCCCACCTTTCGCGAAACCATCCTCATCGCGCTGCATGCGCGGCTTTCGGCACTGCCCGCCACCTCTCTGCGCGGTGAAGTGCTGCCCGAACGCATTCCGGTAGCAGGCCTGCTGATCCTGCGCGACGGTGATCCGGGGGAACCGGAGGTCACGCTGTCGCCGCTCGCCTACCATTACCAGCATCGCGCCGAGATCGAGGCGGTCGTGCAGGGCACCGACCGCGACGCGGCCTTAGACAGGCTGTCCGCCGGTATTGGGACAGCGCTCGCTGACGACCGAACGCTCGGTGGCCTTTGCGATTGGATTGAGGCGGAAGCGCCGCAGCCTGTCGATCTACCGGTCGAAGGCGCGACCAGCCTGAAAGCCGCCGTGATCCCGGTGGTGCTGCACTATTCAACGGCTGACCCGCTCAGCTGACCCCAAACATCTGAGGAGTTGAAACATGGCACGAGCCCAAGGGGCGCGGGCGCAAATGGCGCTTGCGTTCGAGACAACCTATGGCACGCCGCCTGCGAGCGGTTTTTTGAGGCTGCCATTCGCAAGCACGACGTTGGGGGCCGAGCAACCGCTGCAGACATCGGAACTCCTGGGCTACGGCCGGGATCCGCAGGCACCGATCAAGGATGCAGTGACGGCGGATGGTGATGTCGTCGTGCCGATTGATGCCGAGGCCTTCGGCTTTTGGCTAAAGGCGGGTTTTGGAACGCCCATGACCACCGGCGCTGAAGCCCCCTATACCCACGAATTCCGCTCGGGGAACTGGTCGTTGCCGTCCTTCTCGATCGAGACGGGCATGCCCGAGGTACCGCGCTACGCGATGTATTCGGGTTGCATGGTCGACAGTCTGAGCTGGCAGGTGGCGCGGTCGGGGCTTCTGACCGCCACAGCCAACATCGTGGCGCAGGGCGAGAACATTGGTACGACCACGGCAGCGGGAACGCTTGCTAACATCACGCTGAATCGCTTCGGCCACTTCAACGGGGCGGTAACACGCAACGGCGCCAATATCGGGAACGTCGTCTCAGCCGACATCACCTACGCCAACAATCTCGACCGTATCGAGACCATCCGCGCTGATGGCAAGATCGACGGGGCAGACCCGTCCATTGCTGCGCTCACTGGCAATGTCGTCGTGCGCTTTGCCGACCAGACGCTCGTGCAACAGGCGATCAACGGCGAGGCCTGCGAGCTGGAGTTTTCCTACACGCTGGCAAGTGGTGAGAGCCTGACGCTCACGGCACATGCAGTTTACCTGCCGCGGCCCCGGATCGAGATCTCGGGCCCCCAAGGCGTGCAGGCGACCTTTGACTGGCAGGCGGCGAGCGATCCGAGTGTCGGCCGCATGTGTACCGTCACTCTCATCAATGACCGGGAAACATACTAATGTTGCGATTGAACCTTTCCAATGAGCCGCACTGGCTTGATCTCGGCCACGGCGTGCGCCTGCTTGTCGAGCCCCTGACCACCGCTGTCATGCTTGCCGCACGCAGCGATCCCGCGATCCTGGCCGCCACACAGGTGGCCGAGGGCGAAGATGCCGCCTCGAACGACGACCTTGCGCGCATCGTGGCGAAAGCGGTGGCGCGCATCGTCGTGAAGGACTGGGAGGGCGTCGGAGACACGGAGGACAAACCACTGCCTGTCACGCCCTCCGGCATCGACGCCCTTCTGGAAATCTGGCCGATCTTCGAGGCGTTCCAGACCAAATACATCGCCGGCGCTTTGATCTTGGAGCAGGAAAAAAACGCCTGACCGCTCTCGCCGACTGGGAGTTCGGCGGGGGCGGCGACTATTGCGCGGCCTGCCCATGTGATGGGGGCATATCGGCCTGCCCGGAATGCCCTCGGACAATTAACGCGCCGCTCACTTTGGAAGGCTGGCAGATCTGGGATCTGGTCCAGCGCCTCGGAGGACAGATGCGAGTCATAGGCGGCATGGGTGGAGGAGTGGCCATCGGCTGGGACATGGGTGCGGCCCTGCAACTTGGCGCGGCCCTCGGGCTTTCGCCACTCACCATCGCGGAACTATTACCGCCCATCGAGGCGGTGATGGTGCGCAAAACCAACGAAGAAATCGAGCAAAGCAATGGCTGAGAAAAAGGTATCCGTGCGCCTCTCGGCCACCGGCGGCCGCCAGGTGCGCGCCGAGCTCGAAGGGGTCGGCAAAGCCGGCTCAAGCGGCTTCGGGCGTCTGTCGCGGGAAATGGAACAGGCCAACGCCCGTATGGCGGCTTTCGGACGCCGGGCGCGGATTGCGGCAACGGCCGCAGCTGCCGCGCTCAGCGCCGCTGTGGTGTCCATGACCCGATCCACGGTGGCGACCGCCAACGAGATCGGGCAACTGTCGCAGGTTGCCAACGCCAACCCGGAGGTCTTCCAGCGCTGGTCGGCGGCTTCGGCCACAGTGGGCATCGAGCAAGAAAAACTCGCTGATATCCTGAAGGACGTGAACGACCGGGTGGGGGATTTCCTGCAGACCGGCGGCGGGCCGATGGCCGACTTCTTCGAAAACATCGCACCACGTGTGGGCGTGACGGCGGACCAGTTTGCCCGGCTCTCGGGGCCGGAGGCGCTTCAGCTCTATGTCGACAGCCTCGAGCGGGCGGGCGTCAGCCAACAGGAAATGACCTTCTATCTCGAGGCCATGGCGTCGGATGCGACCCGGCTCATCCCGCTTCTTCAAAACGGCGGGTCCGAGATGACCCGGCTTGGGGCGCAGGCCGAGCGCCTTGGGACCGTACTCGATGCCGATGCGATCGCCGCGATGCGCCGGTCAGAACTGGCATTGGTCAGTATCGGCCAAGTGTTCACCGGTGTGCGCAACCGGATCGCTGTGGCACTGGCACCCTCGCTGGAGGCAGTGGCCAACGCCTTTGTGGCGCTCGCGTCAAGCACGAGCCCGATCAGCCGAGCGTTTGATGCGGTGCTCACCAATCTCGATCGGCTGGCGATTTATGCCGGAACCTTCGCAACATTCCTGGCGGGTCGTTGGATGGCCGCCATGGCTGCGGCCGCGCTCTCGGTGCGCGGTCTGGCCACGACTCTCGTTATCCTGAAAGGCGCTCTCATTCGCACCGGCATTGGCGCGCTCATCGTCGGGGCGGGCGAGCTGGTCTACTGGTTCACCCGTCTGGCGTCCGGGGCCGGCGGCTTCGGAGAGGCCATGCGGCTCTTGAAGGAGGTCACCGTCGAGGTTTGGGAGCGGATCAAGATGGGGGCGTCGGCTGCAGGTGCCCGGGCCACGGCGATGTTCTACGATCTGAAGGCCGATGCCGCGACGGGTATGGCGGGTGCGATTGAGAGTGTGGTCGGCTTCGGCAATGCCACCGCCAACACGTTTGAGGGTGCGCTTCTCGCTGTGCGCGAGATCTGGTCGCGCTTGCCAGACGTGATCGGGGATCTTGTCTTCTCGGCTGCCAATCGCATGCTCGACGGGATCGAGGCGATGCTGAACGGGGCGATCCGACGGATCGACGCCTTCACCGGCCGTATCCGCGATGCGCTGGCCGCCGTTGGCATCGAGACCACCTTCGGCGAGATTGGCGAGATCAGTCTCGGCGACATTGAAAACCCCTTTACAGGGGCTTCGGCCGATGCCGGTACAGCCGCTGCGGAGGCTTTTCGGCGAGCCTTCGAGGACAATCCTCTGGCCGCCTCGGACCTTGGCCTTGATGGCATCGCCGCTGAGGCGCTGGCGACCGCCAACACATATCGTCAGGCAGCAACCGATCTGGCCACGGGGGCCACGGCGCCGCTGACCTCTTGGGGTGCGCTGCGGGATGCCGTCGCAGACGCAGGCGGCGATGGGGCAGCGGCGCTGGACGAGGCCACCACCTCTGCGGACCGCTTTGCGGATGCGGTGAGCAGGGCGGGTGGTGCGTCGAGCAAGGCCAAGGACGCTATCGTCACAGGCTTTGGTGCCGTCTCGAAATCACTCTCAGACTACGCAAAGTCGGCGCTTGATTTGGGCAAGGGTCTTGGCGAGAGCCTTATGGGAGCCTTTCGCGGGGCGGAGAGCGCCTTTCGCAGCTTCGTCGAGACCGGCAAGCTCGATTTCAAAAGCCTCGTGCGCTCAATCCTTGCCGATCTTGCGGTTCTCGCTTTCAAACGTGCGGTGTTGGGGCCTCTCGCCAACGCGCTATCCGGCATTTTCGGCGGTGGGTCTGTGACGGCGGCGGTCTCGCATGCAGGCGGCATCGTCGGTTTGTCTGGCCATCAAAGGCAGGTGCCTGCGCTGGCCTTCGCTGGCGCGCCAAGACTACACGCCGGAGGCTGGGCGGGACTTCGGCCCGACGAAGTGCCGACGATCCTGCAACGCGGGGAGCGGGTGCTGAACCGCCGCGAAGCAGCCGAGTATGGCCGTGCGAGCCAGGGGTCCGGCGGCGTCACCGTCAACATTGATGCCCGTGGGGCGCAGATGGGCGTGGCGGAACAAATCGATGCCCGGCTCCGTGCTGCGCTGCCGGAAATCAAACGTGTTGCCATCCAGAGCGTCGCCGAGCGCCGCGCCAGAGGTTACGCCATATGACGGTTCCAATGCTTCCCTTGCATCTCGTGGAAAACCTCGAGCGGCGACTGGTCACGAGTGTGACAGCCGCCACCTCTGGTTTTACCGGCAGCCAGCAGGTTCAGGACTGGGGCGGGGAATGGTGGGAGTTCACCTTCGAGATGGCGCTGACCAAAGGCCGGAATGCGCGACGCCTGTCGGCTTTCTTTGCCGCACTGGGTGGCATGCGGGGGATGTTCCTGTTCCGCGACCCCTCAACCGGTCGCTCAGACATTCAGGCCGATCCCATTGTCAGCAGCGGTGGGCAAACCGGGAATGCGCTTGCCACAAGCGGGTGGGCGCCCTCATTGCCCGCACTCGAGATCGGTGACTTCATCTCGCTTGGCAACGACGCCGATACACGGTTCCACCAGATTACCGCAGATGTGATCGCAGATGCCTCGGGTGCAGCGACCCTGCAGATTACGCCACGCCTGCGGTCGGTGCCTCAGATCGGCGCTGCAATCGACATTATCTCGCCTGCTGTCCTGCTGCGGCTCACCGGCCCGGTGCCAACCCGCATTACCCGAGCGGACAGCCACCGTTTCAGCGTGACCGCCCGAGAGGCGCTCTGATGAGCCGTGATGTCACAGCCGGTTTTGCGACGGCGCTGTCAGAACCGTCGTTGCGCCCCATTCTGCTCTTTGAGGGGGAGTTTGCTTCAGGCTGGGTGCGAGTCTGGTCAGGGCTCGGGGAGCTTTCCTGGGACGGCAAGATCTGGACCGGGATGGGCAGCCTCATCAGCATAGGCACCCTTGAGGAAACCAGCGATGTGGTGGCCAGCGGCACCGTGATCTCGCTCTCGGGCGTGCCGCTGGAGATGGTTGGGATTGCCATCGAGGAAGCGCGGCAGGGCAAGCCGGGGCGGGTCTGGTTGGGGCTTCTGGATGATACCCACAGCGTCATTGCCGATCCGGTGCAGGCCTTCCAGGGGCGGCTCGATGTGCCGGAAATCACGGACAACGCGCAAAGCTGCACCGTGACCATCAGCTATGAAAGCCGGCTCATCGATCTCAATACATCGCGCAGCTGGCGCTACACCCATGAAAGCCAGCAGGCGCTTCACCCCGGCGACCGTGGCTTTGAACATGTCACGACCATTCAGGACAAGGAAATCACCTGGGGGCGCGGGTGAGACGGTCGGATTGGCAAAGCCGACTGGCTGATGCCATCAAGGCGGCGCGGGAGATACCTTTTTGCTGGGGCGCTCACGATTGCGCAACCTGGGCCTTCGATGTTCGGCGTGACCTGACCGGTGGTGAAGACATCGCTGCCAGTTGGCGAGGACGCTATCGCACCGCACTGGGCGCGCATCGCGTCATGAAACGCCTTGGCTGGGACAGTCTCGAGGCGGCGGGGCGGGATCTGCTCGGGATGCCATTGCCCTCTGTTCTGCAAGCCAAGCGCGGCGATCTGGTCCTTGGCGGAACAGATCCGGCATTCGGGGTTTGCGTTGGCGCCAAAGTTGCGTTCGTTGCCCCGGATGGTCTCGTTTTTATTTCGCTCTCTGACTGCTCGCTCGCCTGGAGGGTCTGAGCCTCATGCCACCAGTTGTTCTTGGGGTTGCCGCACTTGGCGGCGCGGCCCTTGCCGCGGGCGGGATCGGGGCTGCGCTGGCGGCCGGCGGTCTCATCGGGATCGCGGCAAACTTCGGTGCCTCGATGCTGCTGTCGGCGGCCGCGCAAGCGCTGATGCCACAGCCCACGGTGGCGATGCAGGCACGAACCGTGACCGTGCGCGAGCCGGTGATGCCCAGGGAGATGGTCTATGGCCGCGCGCGCAAGGGCGGGGTGATCGTCTTTCTCCATGCCAATGGCGACAAGGATCAGTACTTGCATCTGGTCATCGTGCTGGCGGCCCATCGCGTCAAATCGATCGGGGCAATCTACTTCGAGGGCGAAGAGGCCATCGATTCCGACAGCACGGCGCAGGGGCGTTGGTCCGGCAAGGTCACAGTGGAGAAGCGCCTCGGAGCTGAAGGCCAGTCAGCCTTTGCAGGGCTTGTCGAAGAGGTCTCCGAGCACTGGACGGAGGAGCACCGCTTGGCAGGCTGCGCCGCGATCTATCTGCGCCTCACCTACGATGCGGACGCCTTTCCGGGCGGCATTCCCAACATCACGGTGGATCTTGAAGGCAAGGATGACATTCTGGACCCGCGTTCTGGAGAACAGGTCTACACAGAAAACGCCGCCCTCTGCGTGGCCGATTACATGGCGCACGCGACCTACGGGATTGGGGCTGGCATCGGCGCTGAGGACGGCATCGATGTCGATACGCTGGTTGAGGCCGCGAATATCTGCGACGAGGTGGTGCCGCTTGCAGCTGGCGGAACGGAACCGCGATACAGCTGCAATGGTGTTGTGACGCTGTCTGAAAGCCCGAAGACCATCATCGAGGCAATGCTGACTGCCATGGCCGGGCGCTGCATCTGGCAGGGCGGGCGATGGCGTCTGCAGGCCGGGGCCTATCGC
This sequence comes from Pseudophaeobacter sp. TrK17, assembly GCF_042192375.1. Classification (NCBI taxonomy): domain Bacteria; kingdom Pseudomonadati; phylum Pseudomonadota; class Alphaproteobacteria; order Rhodobacterales; family Roseobacteraceae; genus Pseudophaeobacter; species Pseudophaeobacter sp. TrK17. The sequence goes on along the minus strand of NZ_CP071700.1, from coordinate 2,982,808 downwards.
ATCCCGGAGATCACTCTCGGCGTGGACGATCTGCGCGAGGGCGGTCTGCAGCTCACCACGCGTCTCAGCCGGGCCTCGAACTTCAATGCGGTGCGGGGACAGTTTGTCAGCCCCGAGAATGACTGGCAGCCGGATGACTTCCCGGCTTATGCCTCGGACGTCTACCTTTCTGAAGATGGCGGCGAACAGATTTGGCGCGATATTGCGCTGCCGTTCACAATATCGGCTGCGGCAGCCCAGAGGCTGGCAAAGATCGAGCTTGAGCGTGCCCGGCGCCAGATGAGCGTGAAACTTGATGGCAAGTTAAGCGCCTGGTCCGTGGCCGTGGGGGAGGCCGTTCAGCTTGATTATGCCCGCTGGGGCTTTGCCACAAAGCCCTTTGATGTGCAGTCGATGCGGCTGGATCTCGTGCAGATGGGCGATGCGCCGCTTTTGGTGCCGGAACTGGTTCTGCGCGAGACCTCACCGCTGATCTACGATTGGGCCGCCTCCGAAGAGCAAATCTACGCAGCCGCGCCACGCACGAACCTGCCATCGGCTTTTGCCGCGGCGGCTCCGGGGCGGCCGGAGATCTCCGAGGAGCTTTATGTTACCCGCGACGGCGGGGGCGCAAAGGTTTTGATCCGGGTGACCTGGGCGGCGGCTGCCTCCAGCTTTGTCGGCCAGTATCAGCTGGAGGGGCAGTGTGACGGGGGAGCCTGGCTCGATTATGGTCGCACCTCTGGCACCACGTTGGAATTACGCGATGCGAGCCCGGGGCACTGGAAGTTCCGCGTGAAGGCGATCTCGGTATTGGGTGTGTCCTCCGACTGGCGCACGCGTGAGGCAGAAATCCTCGGGCTGACCGCTCCGCCAGAGGCGCTTCGAAACTTGACGCTGCAGACCGCGGGCGGTCTTGCCATCCTGAAATGGACCAGGGCGGCCGATCCGGATGTGCGCGTGGCGGGCAATATCGTCATTCGCCACAGCACCGAAAGCATCCCGACCTGGGCCAACAGCTATTCCATGGATCGGGTGGCGGGATCGGAGGCCATTGCCGTGGTGCCGCTCAAACCCGGCATTTATTTGCTCCGGGCCGAGGACAGCGGCGGTCGGCTTGGGCCGGTGACGACGGTGAGCACCAAAGGGGCACAGGCGCTGAGCTTTGCGCCCATCGACAGTCTGCAGGCTGACCCGGGCTTTCCGGGCGGGACGACGGATCTAGCCGTGGTTGGCAGCACGCTGCGGCTGGCCACGAGCACGGACGAGGCTGGCGTGCCCGGCACCACCAAGCTGGAAGGCCTCTACAGCTTTGGGGCGGGGCTAGATTTCGGTGCGGTCCGCCGCCTGCGACTGCGCAGCCAGATCAGCGTGGCGGCGCTGGCGCTTCTGGATCAGATCGATGCACGGGCGGAGTTGATCGATACCTGGGCGGATTTTGACGGCACGGAAGGGGCGGAGATCGACGTGGTCGTGGAAGTGCGGGAAACTGACGACGATCCCCTCGGGACGCCCAGTTGGGGCCCCTGGGGCCGTGTCGACAACCATGAAATCGAAGCCCGGGCAATCGAGGCACGGGCCTGGCTCAGGACGGGCGACCCTGCGTTTACGCCGGTGGTCAGTGCCCTGCGGCTTCATGCGGACGAGGTGGCGTGACGTTCATTCCGTTAAGAATGAATGGTCGTTCCCTGCCTCTCGGCTACGCCACGAACGGGAACGCCCATGCAGGGTTTCTTCGGAAAACGGAATGAACGGATATGGCTCAAACCCAAAGCTATGTGATCGAAAACGACAGCGGTCTGGCGGTGCGCACCAGGATCAATGAGGTGCTGGCCGCGATCCAATCGGCGAATGCCGGACCGACCGAGCCGACCGATACACGCCCGGGCATGCTGTGGTTCGACACCAGTACTTCTCCGCCCGTTCTGAAGATCCGCGATGCGCAGGACAGCGTGTGGCAGGAGTTCCTCGATGGCGGCACCTACTGACAAAACCGAATCATCTGGAAGACCATCATGACCGAAGGCAGTTTCATCGAAACCATCAACAGCTTCTTTGGCGGCGCGCTGACCACGCTGATCGGCGCTTTTACAGGGCGGCTGATGTACCACTCCGGCGAGGTCAAGCTTGGTCGGCGTCATTTCGTTGGCAAGGAGCTCTTGTGGGAGGTCCCTGTTGCGGTCGGCATGGCGATCATTGGTGAAGCGGTGGCAACCTACCTCGGACTGACACAGCCGGTCAGTACCGGGTTGGTGGCCATGCTGGCCTATCTTGGACCCCGTGGCACGGAAGCGCTGCTCTGCGCCTGGCTCGGGCGCAAGAAGTAGAGGGCTTCAGCCCAACACGACAAACAGAAAACCACCATTCAACTCACCCGCCGTTCCGCGCGCGGGGCAAGGAGGCTATTGCCATGACCCCTTATGACATCGCCAAATCCTACATCGGCACCACTGAAGGGCCCGGGCCGGAAAACAATCCAGTCATTCTCGAGATGTACGCTACGGTCGGCCACGATTGGGTGGAGCATGACAGCGTGGCCTGGTGCGCAGCCTTTGTGGGCCACTGTCTGGAACAGGCTGGGATCCGCTCGACCCGCAAACTGACCGCGCGCTCCTATCTCACCTGGGGCGTGCAGGTCGACATCGCAGAGGCGCAACCCGGCGACATTGGCATCATCCCGCGTGGATCTTCCGGTTGGCAGGGCCATGTCTTCTTTGTCGATCGGATCGAAGGCGGCTGGGTCTGGGGGCTGGGCGGCAACCAGGGGCATGCGGTCAATGTCAGGCGCTATCCGAGTTCGAAACTGCTCGGTATTCGTCGAGCCGGACACGTATCGCCGGCTACGCGCCTGTCCGTGCGCCAAGTTCAGAAACGTCTGAAGGACCTCGGCTATCATGAGGTTGGAGTTGCCGACGGTCTGCTTGGACCACGAACGCGGGGCGCTATCCTTGCTTTTTGTGATGATCATGCATTGCCGTTGGTCCCGATCATCGATGTGGCTTTGGAGGAGGCCCTGGTGGCAGCAAGTCTGCGACCCGTCGCGCCGGAGCGTGCAGCCGGCATGCCGAAGCGTAGTCGCATTGTTGCTGCCAGTGACGCCCAGATCGGTGTCGGACTTTTTGGAGTAGTTGGAACCGTGTCAGCCCAGGCCGCACCGATCCTGTCAGACGCCGAGGCCGCGCAGGACGGGTTGGCGCGGCTGTTCGATCTGCTCAGCTTGAACGATCGGCTGTCAGGACTGGCGCCATGGATTGGCGTACTCTGCTTTGTCGTTGTGATCGCCAGCGCGGTGCATGCCCGCCATGCCCGGATCGAGGATCACCGTAGCGGAAGGACGATGTGAACGTGGTGGGGGTGATCACCAGCATGCTGGCGGGGCTGTGGCGACGGATGGCTCTTTGGCTCAGCCTCGGTCTGGCGCTGATCATGGCGCTGGCAATCACCTGGCGTCGGGGCAGGGCGGCCGGCAAGGCGGCCTATGCGACCCGCCGTGCCGAGGCCCGTATTCGCGCGCTCACAACCTCGAGGGATATCCGTCATGATGTTGAAACCTCTGATCCTGCTGACCGCGATCGCCGCCTTGACCGCTGGATGCGCGACTGACCGGCGTTTCCTGCGTGAGGATTGTGATTGGGCCCAGCCAATCCGTCCAGCGCGCGCCGATGTGCTTTCGGAGAACACCAAAACCCAGATCCTCGCCCACAATGAAATCGGCGCGCGTCTTTGTGGATGGCGCCCGTGACGTTGACCCGTGGCTTTCAGTTGCGGCCGCAACACTGCTTGTATTTGCGGCCCGAACCGCAGGAACATGGATCGTTCCGGCCGGGTCGCGGACCAGCTTTGAACGGTTGGTCCGGGAGGTTGGCCGGAACCTGCCCGGCGAGTTCGGGGCGAGATTGGTGGAGGATCGTCGCCACGCAGTTCGGGATCAGATCGGGAGCCTCACGGTCGATCTCATCGATCTCGTCATCCGTGAAATTGCTTTTTCCGATGTTGATGTCCTGCAGCGCCATGATGAAGATCATCGTCGCCTGCGTTTCTTCATCTGCTGCATCCAGCAGGTGTGACCAGGTATCCGGTCTGAGGCCCATCGCGCGGGTAAACCCATCGACCCAGGGTTCCCAGAGGGTGTCATCGCTGTTGGGATCGACCTCATAGATAGGCTCAATCCAGAGCGAATGCGTGATCGCGTCGGCCACGGAATTGTAATGGGCCATGACGGCACCGATTGTCTCTTCGGCCGTCTTCTGGTCAGGAAACTCGGCTTCGCCTGTTTCCCCCCAAACGTGCGGCAACCATTCGGATGGTGGAATCATATCCGGACAGGCCAGAACGCCGGTCACATACCCATCCAGCTCGCTGAGCGTCATGGGCATGTTGTCCGTGGGCAGCGCATGCAGCAACACGCTGAGGCGATCGAGGTTTTGTTCGGATTGTCCCATGCAGTTTCTCCCGGCATTTCCGGGGTTTCTTAGCCGTGAGTTTGCCAAGTCGCAATCCGGCGCAATACCGGCTTTTGGAGCTAAACATGACGACTGCCACTTTGACCGAAGGTCCGGCCGTGCTCGTTGGCTATGAATACCGTCTGCAGCTCGAGGCAGAGGGTGCGCTGTTTCCAGATGAGGCGCGTTTTGCCGGGCAGCTGCGGGGCAAGGTCAACGACGAAACCGTGCTGGCCACACTGAGCAGCGAAAGTGGCACGATCCTGGGCTGCGGCGAGAGCCGGCTCGAGCTGATCATGCCTGAGACTGTGACGGCCGAACTCACGCCTGGGTCGGTCGTTCTGGATCTGGTGCGAACCGATCTCGTCCCACCGCAGCACCTGAATGTCTTTCTGGAAATCCCCGTTCTGCTGCCGGTGACACGAGGGCTTTAGTCATGTCCGGGATCGTCAATCTCAGCGCCGCAATGGGTCCCATCCGGCTGCGGGTCGCTTCACATGAACCGATCACGCTACGGCTTGCCGCTGGTCCAATCAGACTGCGTCTGCTCGGCACGCCAGGACCGCAAGGTATCCCGGGCCCACCCGGGGACAAGGGCGATCAGGGCGCGCCCGGGATCACCATTCTACCCACCGATACTCCCATCAATGGAGGGCATTTTTGATGGCCAATACCATCCAGCTCAAACGTCGCGTCTCGGGCAATTCTGGTGCGCCGGCCGCGCTCAAATCCGGCGAACTGGCCCACAACGAGGTCAACGATACGCTTTATGTCGGCAAGGGGGATGACGGATCAGGCAACGCCACCACGATCCTGCCGCTCGGCGGGCGCGGGGCGTTCATGGATCTTGGTAATTCCCAGACTATCGCAGGTGCCAAGACTTTTTCCGTGGTCCCCAAATCCTCGCAAGACGCGTCCGCAGGAGCCGACCTTGTGCGCAAGTCGCAGTTCGATGCGGGACTTGGGGGAAAGGCAGCGGCCGGCCACGGGCACGCAATCGGGGATGTGAGTGGGCTGCAGACGGCGCTCGATGGAAAATCAGACGATGCGCATGGCCATGTGATCGCCGATGTGACGGGACTGCAGACGGCGCTCAATGGAAAGGCCCCCCTGGCTTCACCCGCGCTGAGCGGCGCACCAACCGCGCCAACACCCATATCCGGCACGAACACGACCCAGATCGCGACCACGGCCTTCGTGCAGTCAGCCCTTGCGGGCTTTGGGGCGGGCGACATGCTCAAGGCCGCCTATGACAGCGATGCCGACGGCAAGGTCGATGCGGCTGAGGCGGCCGACAGCGTGCCCTGGACTGGCATCACCGGCAAACCGTCCAGCTTCACGCCATCTGCGCACAGCCATGCCATCTCCCAGGTGACAGGGCTGCAAGGCGCCTTGGACGCCAAAGCGCCTTTGGCATCGCCCGCATTGACCGGCACGCCGACTGCGCCCACGGCGACCAATGGCACCAGCACAACGCAAGTTGCCACGACCGCTTTTGTTTCGGCCGCCATCGGCGCGCTGATCGATGCTGCTCCCGGTGCCATGGACACGCTGAATGAGTTGGCTGCCGCCCTCGGAGATGACCCGAACTTCGCTACGACGGTAACAAATGCGCTCGCAGACAAACTGGCCAAGGCGTCGAACCTGGCGGATGTGCCGAACAAGGCAACAGCGCGTTCGAACCTCGGGCTTGGATCCATTGCCACCCAGGCGGCCAGCAACGTGACCATCACCGGTGGCAGTATCTCCGGGGTCGCGCTCGATGGCGGGACCTTCTGATCCCCGACAGCTTCGACTTCATAGTCAGAAAAGGAGGCAGGCCATATGGCCCTCAAGATGAAACGCTCCGCCGTGGCGGGAAAAGTGCCCACGACAGGGCAACTGGATCTCGGCGAGCTTGCGGTCAACACCCATGACGGCAAGCTCTATCTGAAACGCGACGATGGGAGCCAGAGCATCCAGCGGCTTGCAAACGCAGGGCAGGATGAGGACTTCGAAAACCTCAGTGCCCGCAAGCTAACCTTCGACAATCTGGAGAAATCGGGTCTCACCGGCGATGGCGATCTGGGCTTTGATGCCTCGCAGGGATTGATCCTCTACCGCACGCAACAAGGCGTAGATGGCGCGGTCACGGTTCTTGACGGGGCGAACATTGAAGCGGGTGACGGTATTGCCATCACCAATACGGGGCTGGGAGGAACCGGCACTCAGAAGTTCGTCTTCAGCGCAACATCTGGTTTGCCGTCGCTTTCGGCGGGCGCGAACATTCGAAGTCGAGTTGATGGGCAAACCAACACCACCAGTACCAGTTGGATCACGCGCCATACCTTCGAGTTTTTGCAAGGCGGCACGATCCGCGTTGTGCATGATCTGATGCATACAGGTAGCTCAGGCCCTCAAACCCGTATTCGGCGCTTGCGCAATGGTTCCTGGACCACAATCGCGACCTATACGGCGACGACCAGTTGGGTCACGAAAACCGCCGATGTCGCCGTGAAAATGGGAGATCAGGTGACGGTTCAGTACAAAGGTGCGACCACCGGGTCCGGAAAAGATATCCAATATCACAATATCTACATCCGCAACGTCCGCTTCCAGACAGGGGGGGAGGATCTCTATCCCGGCATCTTGAAAGCAGTGGAGGGCAACAGTGTATAATCCGCGGTTCTTGACGGAAGATGGCGACTTGATCGCTATCGATATCGATCCCGACACGATTGCAACATTCGAAAAAGGCGTGAATCCGGAATACGACATCGCCCGTGGAGGTGGTTACGGATCCGTCACGCCATATGCACCGGTAGCGGATGATGGTCCCGCCACGCCAGACCCGGTCGTTTCCCGATTCCAGGCGAAGGCAGCGCTCCTGCAGATGGGTCTTCTTGACCAGGTTGAGAGCTTGATGGCGGGCATGGATGCCATGACCCGGCTTGCCTGGACAGAGGCGGTCGAGTTCCGTCGCTCAAGTCCGCTCCTCAATAGCCTTGCGCCTTATCTGACATGGCCGGATGGGGCGGCGCTCACCGAGTCCGATTTAGACGACCTGTTCAATCTTGCCCAAACCATCGAGGTGTAATTCTGATGCGATACGAACAGATCCAGCTTGCCGACGCCGCGTCGCAGTTTGAAACGATTGCAGAGATCGTGACCGCAGTGCGTGAGACCAAGGGCCTTCCGCCCACAGACGCGATGGCGGCGCTGGAGAGTTTTGCCAAACGTGGCGATACCGCCGCGCTGGCCTGGGAAGGGGACCGCCTTATCGGGTGCGTCTGTCTTGGGGCTTGCCATCACTTCATTACAGATCCCGACTGGGTGCCGCTCAAGGTTCGCATGATCCGTGACGGAATTGATCTCGCAAAGGTAGGCTGCACGCATTTTGTCTACTTGCATCCGGATTATTGGGGGCAAGGCCTGACGCTGGCGCTCACGGATCAGGTGCGGCGATCAAACCCTAAATTTACCCATACGTTGCTGCATGGGTTTGCGACGAAGGAACTTGAGGATTGGGCTGCTGGCCTGGATGGAGCGGTCGAGGTCGGCTCGAGACGGAGGCAAGCAGTTTTTTTGCGGAGTATTTCCCGGGCATCATAGAAACAGTTTCCTAGCGGCTGGTTTCTACCCGCGCTCAGGCTTTAACGGACCAGCACGCCGCCATTGTGATCGCGATGAGCTGGTTAACCGGCTGCGCAACGGCGGGATTTGAAGCGGACGGCGTGGTGGCTTGTCCGCCGGTCGTGGAATGCAGCACGGAGTTTAAAATGCGGGCGGTCGAGGAATTGGCGATGCTGCCGGACGGATCGGTCATTGTTGAGATGATGGGCGATTACGCCGTGATGCGGGATCAGGTGCGCAGCTGCAGATAGAGTCAGTTCCACTTGGTTTTCAGTGCAGTCTGCAGAGTATCGATCACTCGGAATGCTTGATGTCCTTTTCGCCAACTTCAAGCTGCCTGCCGTTCGAAGAGAGCCATGCTGCAAGAAGCTCGACCGTTGCTGCCAATTGGTCAGTCTTGCGCAGTGAACACTCCCACACCGTTGCGACCCGCCATCCTGCCTCTAACAACTGGCCCTGTATAGCGCCGTCCCGGGTCACATTCGCGTCGAACTTCGCCTGCCAGAACTCTGGACGCGTCGATGGAGTGGTTGTGTAGCGACAGCCCTTATGGCGGTGCCAAAAACAGCCATGCACGAAGACGATTGCGTGATGCTTCGGAAACACGAGATCAGGTCGCCCGGGGACATTCTTCGAATGCAGCCGGTAACGGAAGCCGCGTGCATGAAGTGCCCGCCGAAGCACCAGTTCGGGCTTCGTATCCTTCCCCTTGATCCCTGCCATCATCCGGGATCGGGTCTGTCTGTCTACGATATCGGTCACGTGCACCCTGGTCTTCGATCTGGAACCTAGTATACAACGACTGAATGAGTTTCGTCAGGAGCCTGATTTGTCAGCCACTTTCGGCATTGTTGATCTGTTCGCCGGTCCGGGCGGACTTGGCGAGGGCTTTGCCTCCCTCGTCGAGGGCGAACATGCGCCGTTCCAGATCGGCATCTCGGTCGAGAAGGAGGCATCGGCCCATCGCACTCTGACGCTGCGCGCGTTCCTGCGAGAATACCAGGCGCTCCACGGAGCCTTGCCCGATCAATTCATCGATTTCCATGCGGGGCTTATCCCCGAGCCGGATTGGTCAGCAGTCGACGCCGAAGCATGGCAGCTTGCCATCGATGAGGCTCGTGCACTCGAACTCGGCACCGAGGCTGCTGCGACGGCGATAGACGGTGCCATCGCGAAGCTGCGCAAGAAATATGACGATACGATTCTGATCGGCGGACCGCCCTGTCAGGCTTATTCCCTGGTCGGGCGCGCCCGGGCCAAGGGCAAGATCGGCTATGTGCCTGAAGAGGATGAGCGGCATTACCTGTTCCGAGAATACATCCGCGTGCTCGACAGGCTGCGTCCCGCCGCTTTCGTGATGGAAAACGTCAAGGGCATGCTGTCCTCGACTGTCGAAAGCCGACTTGTCTTCGAGATGCTGATGGAGGACCTGTCCTCGCTTGGTACGGGCCAAGGTCATCACTACGATCTGCTGGCAGTCCGCGTGGAAGATGGAAAAGCCAGCCTGCAAGAGGCAGCGCGACCGTCTGATTTCATTGTGCGGGCCGAGGAGTTCGGTGTACCGCAACGACGCCACAGGGTGATTATCGTCGGAATTCGGTCCGACCTTGCGGGCAAGGCTGTGCTTGCCGAGATTGCGGTCTCGGGTCTGACCCGAACGGTCAGCGACGTGATCGGGACGATGCCCGACCTGCGTAGCGGCATCAGTCGTGGTCGAGACGATTCATCGGCGTGGCGAGACGAGGTGGTCGAAGCGGCGAAACTTCTGGCCAAAATCCATAAGGGGAGAGAGAACGCTCCGCTTCGGGAGGCATTCTCATCCGTTGCCAAGCGAATGAAATCGGGAGCGCCGAGCCGTCGGACGGCATCATGCCTGCCGGATGGCTATGGCACCTCGAACGATGAACTGCTGCGCTGGCTTGAGCGGCCAGAACTGCGCGCCATTGCCCAGCACGAAACACGCGGGCACATGCCCTCGGATCTTGGACGGTATCTGTTCGCCGCTGTGTTCGGGGCAGTGCGTGGCTACAGCCCGAAGGCTGCCGATTTTCCCCTCGCGCTCAGCCCGGATCATCGGAACTGGCACAGCGGCGTCTTCAATGACCGATTTCGTGTCCAACTGGCCGACGCGGCCGCGACTACGGTAACGAGCCACATCTCCAAGGATGGACATTACTTCATCCATCCTGATCCGATGCAGTGTCGGAGCCTGACAGTGCGCGAGGCTGCTCGGCTGCAGACCTTCCCCGACGACTATCTGTTCCTAGGCAATAGGACCCAGCAATATGTCCAGGTCGGAAACGCAGTTCCGCCGTTCCTTGCAAGGCAGATCTCTCAACTTCTTCTGACTGCGCTTTCCGATAAAAGCGCGTCAAGAGCCAAGGACAACAGGGTGTCGGATCGGATTCGAAACGATCTTTTTGACTGATTTCGGAAATGGTTTTCCGAATAACTTTGACCAAGCACGGTCGGAAATGTCGTCGATTTCAGTGAGTGTCCACTGTATTCTGCATCATCCGAGCGATGTCCTCAGGCGTTCCCGCCATTTCTAGCAAGACGTTGGCCCGGCTGGTGGCAACATAGATCAGTTCGGAGTCGGTCAGCTCCTCAATCCCAACGAGAAAGACGCATGGGCGAGACAATCCCTTGAAGCGACGCACAGTATCAAAAACAATGTGGTCGGGGTGTATTTCGTCGGATTGGCATGTTGGAATCCCCGCGATCTTTTCTGGCGCGGCCATCGATGTTGAGCCGGAGCCAGTAAGCACGGCAATTTGTCCAGGTTTGGCTTGTCCTGAGCGCAATAGTTGCGCAATGCGCTCGTTTACGCGCTCCATCGCCATTTCGCTTCTTCGGCACTCGAGCAAGCCTATGACTTCCCCTTCGGGCCCTGCCGCAGTGCTACGCCGACCTTCATACCATTTAGACATGAGCTCGTGAATCCGTTTTGTGTTTCGAAGATTTCGAGTGAGCGCGATCGACGACGTCGGCAGGGCGGAAATGAACCCATCCTCTGGAGAGAACAGGCGCTGATTGTCGTCGTAAAATACGTAGAAACGTCCCTCATCTATGTCCCTCAGGGCAAGCCGGAGTGCATTCAACCAAGAGTCACGGAAATCCTGTCCTTCGTCCACCACAATAGTATCAAAGCCGAGACTAGGATTGTTACCTATCGCTTCGACCAGTGCTTCCGGAAGATGGGTGTCAAACAGCGCTTGACTAGCATTCGAGGGCAACACGACTCCCCCTTTTATTGCAAGCGAACGGCAAAGCGAGTGAAAGCTGGCAACAACAAGGAATTCATTGTCTTGGCAGACGTCGCGTAGGTGATTGGCCAACGGTGCATTGAAGCAGGTCAAGAGGGTGCGGCGGCCCTCGGCCGCGCACCTGATAGCCTTCTCGATCGCTAGCACTGTCTTCCCGCTACCTGCACCGCCGGATATGGCCATCTCCCTGTTGTCCTCCAGGGAGTCAAGAATCCATGCCTGTTCCCCCGTGAGCCGATCTATAGTCATCGCGTCATCGGCAAGGCTGGAGCCAACATGTGCCCGCAACTCGAAGTGGCTTGCGAGCAGCTCCTCCAGCGCCCTCAATCCATCGAGGCCGAGAGGCTTTTCCCTCGGATCGCCGCCTTCGGTCATGCGGCGCAATATCCACTTGTCGAGATTTTCCATATCGTCGCCAAACGCAACGATCTCAAGCGGCGCATCCGGCGCAAGTGGACGTTTCGGCCGTGCACTTCCGGGAAGAATTGCACCGTGCCGAACACGAAGGAAGCGTCGTCCGAGCCTCTTGTTTTCATTCAGACGCTTGAGGAAGTGGTGTTTGCTGCTGCGCGCCTGTGCTATCGGGCTTTTGATCTTGAATTTGAAGCCATCCCGGTCCTCGGTCAGCCACTGGCCGTCTGACTCACGACAACTGACACGCCCTCCCTTCACTTCGAGAAACAGCAGGCCGTACTCTGCGTGTGCAACTATGAAGTCTGCCTCACCATCAAACTCGGCACCATGATCATCGGCTTCATGCCATGACCGCGAGTAATAGCAGGTAAAGTCGCCTGGTACCTTGTCACGGATACGCTCATAGACGCGGACCTCTGATGACAACTTTGGGTTTTCAAGAACATGCTTGGGCAGCTGCTTCGGATAGACCCGCGCCATCGTCAAATCTTCCCTTCAAGCAGAGCCCGAAAAAAACCAATTTCTGGCTGATCCGGCTTACCGACAAGCATTCCGCGGTCCAAGTGCCTGTTGAAATGCTCGCAGGAAGTTTCGGGGATAAACGTGCAGCAATGGCAAGCGGCAGAACCGGAGCCCTCGGAAAGGGAGAGAATACCACTACTGCAGAGCGGATCAGACGAACACCATTCGAGGTCCCGCAATGCGGCAAGGAGTATTGGGCCTAGCTCGCTCGTTCGTCCCTTGCGGGACAGTCCCCCTAGTGTTCCATCAGAGTCTGGGGCCGACGTGTACAGAAGAAAGCCGCACATCCCACCCGGGCCCGGCGAAACGTATAGCCTTTCGCGGATAGAAGCTGTGGAGTATCCACTGTCTAGCGACAGGCGCTCTGCGAGAGCATGCGCGGTTGTGTGTACCAATAAGAAGCGCGCTGAGATCGTAAGTGGAAAAGGGCGCTCTTCGCTGTTGTGCTCTTTCCAAGAGCGCTCTGCTGCTGAATGCGCGTCAGCGGCTCGCGCTATGACTTCGGGTCTGTTCTCCCACTCGACGACCTGAGGCTCATCGAAGCTGATGAAGATTCCCTCGCCTCGAACTTCTATCGCGGGCAACCAGTTCAACTTCCTTTCCGAAAGTGGAGCGATGAATGAACTGCTATCTCCTGCCTCAACGGGGCTTAATCGCGTGAAACCCTGCAGAGCCCGAACCTCGCGAAGACGCTCTACCGACACGACATGGTCCAGCAAGCCCTTCATTTCGTGAGGAAGAAGTTGAGGTCTGACTTGAAACTCGGCAAACGCCTCGTTGTCTGGTCCGCCCGAGCACAACATGAGATGCTCGTTTGGCCGTAGGTCGCCAGTCTTCTCGTCCAGCATCTTCAGAAGCGTCATGATCCGAGATGTCAATTCTTCTGACGTGACATCAGGGTCTGGCCAATTTGGGTGAATTCGCTTCCGAACATAGTCGGGAAGCTGAGATCGGTCGTCCAATGCAACCAGATCTGGCCAGAAATCTTCCAGCATATCTCTGAATGAGCCGCCGAATGGTGGAACATCCAGCGCCGATGCGATCACTGGGAAATAAGCGTTTGACGCGCCGCGCTGGATTGCAACAGGCTGATGGTTGCAACCAGTCGCTGGTAGTTTCAGCCATGGTGACTTTCCGTCGCATCTCAGGTTGGCGTGCGCGGAAGGTGACAGGGCGCCGTCAAGGTCGCGCTCGGACTTGCATTCAGTGCAATGGACCCTGAGCCCCTTGAGGCCAGCACCATCACCGATCAGCTTCAGGGCTTTCTTCCGCGAGCAAGACTCTGAATGCCTGGGCCATGACATCCATGGAAAGTCCTGTAAGTGACCAGCGGGACAGGTGACGACAAATCGTACAGGAACTGCGTAAACTTTCTTTATGCGCCGACCGCGCCCGCTGCTGCAGGTCGGGCACCAAAGTTCAGGCTTCCCAATCTCGGCACCCCAAAACCTGCTGCGCTGCAGAAGATTGCACTTTGGACAGACATGCCAATCCGGAAAACGATAGGAAGGCACCAAACGGGGCCTTTTGTCCTTACCGACCTTTTCCTCTCCCACAGGAGGCAGTCTGAAGCCATTGACCTGCAGCCGCGCCTGCAAGGGCTCGTGATGAATGCGCTGGTCGTTCAACAGGCCTTTCTTGATGGAAAGTTGGTCCCATGCCTCGAGTCCAGCCGCGACTACGGAAATTGGTGCGCCATCTTCTCCACGAAAATCGATAATCGCGCCCGGGCCGTTGCCCGTAAGGACCTGACTGCGGCGGATCTTGCCAATGGGTTTCATTGCCTCGGACCCCTTTCTTGTCCACCTTCAAGCAGAACATACGACGTTGACGCCTCGACCGAGCGCAAGGAGTTTGGCGTAGGTTTCTGCTTTTCGAAACGGGCCTTGTTCCCACGGACCGCGGCCGCCTCTGCTGACGTGAGAAGTGCGTCTCCGTAGTCGCTCCAATAATCCTTCAGGCCGCGATGATCGAACCAGTCATCTAGAAACTTGTTGAGTTGTTTGCGCGCATCAACTGCTTCGGCGGGATCGATTCTTTCGACTCGCTCTATGACCTTGTCTAGAAGGGCCTCGGCCTCGCGCTGATGTTGCTCGATTACCCCGGGGTCCGCCATCCCATCGACGAGGTGGCGTATCATTGCAACGAATGGCGCATGCAATGCTCGATCTCGAGCCCGTGGAGCGAAAGGAGTCACGCTCGTTGCTTCGACATCACGATATAGACTGCGATGCCAGCTGGCAAAGGTCTCATAGCGACTGCGGTCGCGGGATTTAGCGGCGTTGAAGAGCGTTATGATCAGTCCGGGAGCCTTTTGACTGCGGCCGACTCGGCTCGTTGCCTGAATGTACTCAGCAATTGTTTTCGGTTGACCATTTACCACCATCAGACCCAGACGCGAGACGTCCATTCCTACTGAGATCATATTGCTCGCCAAGACAATGTCGATGTGATCCGGATCACTCCAGTGCCGCTCGAGGTCCTTGAGAAATCGCGGGATATCGCTTGAACGGACCCGGCTAGTCAGCTCGATTTGGGTTGCGGCTTCGCGCGCTGTTTCATTTCCCCTGCGCGAGGCATAGTCCTTCACGCTTCGTGCGACGTCGTCTCGCATCAGAACCAGCGCTCCACCCAGTTCACGCAGCGAATTGAAGTAATTTACCAAAGTCCAGTAGCCATCGCGTTTGTCGTCGCCGAGCGCGGGATCAGTCGCGGCCTGCAAGAGCGAGGCTGCGACCGCCTGCTGGGTGAACTTTGCCGACCTTCCTACAGTTGTTACGCCAACATATCGGCGGCCTGGAACTTTTCGGTTCTCAATGGCAAATCCGGAGTTCGCATGGTCGAGACCTGGTGGTGGGAACTGAAACGAGCCTCGGTCGAACAGGGCACTGATCTGTGTCTCCGCCCTGCGGATTGTGGCAGTCGACCCGATCACCTTGGCCCTGTGCCCAATTCGGGCGCGACACATTTCATCAACCGCAGTTTCGTAAAGACCGGCAAGGCTTCCAAGCGGCCCTGAAATCAGATGCAACTCATCCTGAATGATCAGATCGGGTGGTGCCGCAGGAGTCCCTAAGCCGAACAGGCGGCCAGAGGTCTGATTGCGTGTGATCTGCGCGTACTTATCGACCGTGCCGATCACCAAGGTGGGTTGCTCGCGATAGACATCCTCGTCAACCGTCCATATCGGCAACTGACCGAGGGCGCGTCCAACAGCACATGTTCCTGAACGGCATCTTACCTCCACGCGGGTTTTGTCGACCGCAATGGTCCAATCAAGAACACCATGACAGCATGGACAATTCCGCAACTGGGCGGGAGAGCTTTCACCTTCTGTATCCAGTGCCTTTTCGGCATCTGCCAAGCTATTCGGAGTCGCACCCTCACCGACCCAAAGCCCAAGCGAAATCGGAACGTCAGTCAAGAAATGATCAGGCAGCTGGACCGCACCTTTCTCCACCTTGCCAAGCCGGACCATCTCACAAGCGCAGATCAGGGCGGCAGCGCGCTCGAATTGCTGAAACGTCAGCAGGCGGAGGGTATAGCGCATGAAGGTGGTCACCCCTGCACCAAGAGGTTCGCCAGTCGCACGAAGTCGTCGCAAGAAGATCGCGAAAGCGGTCAACAGCAGGTAGGCCTCGGTCTTGCCGCCGCCGGTCGGGAACCATAACAGATCCATTGTCTCTCGATCTGGCGATTCCGGATTGGCAATGGATTCCAAGCTTAGCAGCGCGAACCCTAGCTGAAACGGCCGCCAGACAAGTTCGGGCGGATCGGGATCTATCCGCCACGAATATTGCAACGCAAGGGCGGTATTTGCGAGGCGGAACGCCGCCAAGACCTCGGGCGAACTTTCCAGGAGAGCGATGCCAGCACGCATTCGAGTCTCGGCCGCACGGCAACGTTGCATATGCAGATTGCCTTGGTCGGAGTGCTGCTCCGGGAGGAATAGCACCTGTTCTTCCATTCTCGAAATCCATGATCCATAGGCATCGACGAATGCTGTCAGGCCACTGCAAAGTCCGTCTTTTTCTTGCGAGGCAAGAAACGCAGCGCCCATCTGCGCCTTTACATGTTCGTCCTGGAATTCGCTATCGCCCGCAGCGCTGATCACATGAACCATCGCTTCCGGAAACCAGCTGGTAATGACGCTCTGGACAGTGCCATCATCCGGCTCGTCCCACATGGCTGAACAGGTATGCCCCACGGCCCATTGCTGCACATTACGATAGAGCAGAGATGAAGATCGACCGTCATCGTCCATGGTGGTGGCTCCCGCCTGATCAGGCTTCGGGACGAACTGACAATCCTCTGCACATTCGACGGAAAGCGAAACCTGAAACAGTGTAGCTTCCTCATTTGCTGCACGGCTTTTCTTCGCGGCAGGCTTCAAGTCATTGGTAATTGCTAGCGTGATCAGGAGAATTTCTCCCCAGGGAGCCACGCGACAGTGAAGCGTGACACCCGGCAGGCCGCTGCCGTCGAGACTTACCGTGGGAGCGGCCTGCGCCTTCATAGTTTCGAGGTCGAGATCAATCTCCGCCATTTTGGGTTCACGGCGCCAGTGCGCAGCACGCCCTGTCCGCGAAGCTCCCTCGTCACCCTCGGCACCCTCTGGCCGATAACGCGCACCTTCAACCTTGACCCGCAATTTGGGGGCCGCGCCAATTGACCCGACTGCAAAGGACAGCCCTGCTGAACTAGGGCGAAATGTTGAAGCTGCCTTTACACCATCCAGCGCAGTGCCGGTGCCCTCTGCATCGTCGGCATCACTCGCCTCATCGTCGTCTTCAGCTGATATGCTGGTGCGCGGTGGAAAAAGAATCCCCGTAAGATACCGATCTGTCGGCCGATCCGAAATCAGCTCATTAGGGGCCTCCGGGCCAATCAGATCGACTTTCATCCGGTCAAGCAGGGTATCGCGCACATCAATCATCTTTGTACTCCGTAATTCCAAGGGATCAGCGAGGGATCCGGGCAAAGCCACCCAGTAGGGGCGTGAGCGCAAGCCCCGGCAATTCACCAGCATTTCCCGGAACAACAACGGTGGTTGCCCCCACAACCGAAATACCCGAAATCAATTCTGGAGGAGTGGCATCCGGTGCGACCTGCCTGATCGACTGCACCATTTCGGCAAAATCCGATGAAAGGGCGCCAATTGCAAATCCATCTTCGTCCTCGAACCGAAGGATCAACCGGCCTTCGGAGTCTGGAATTGCCACAACCTTGGGTTCCTCGATCGAAGCCTGCCAGATTCTGGCAATTGTTTCGGCTTCATTGATGACATGCCCCGAATGAAGGAACTCCCGCCAGTCGAGAAGGTCGGACTCAAGGCCGATCTCGATCAACCGATGATCAGAACGGGCCGCCCAATACCGTTCAGGCTTTCCCGTTGTGTAAAACTTCACCGGACTGATCCAGCCAGTGCGCAACTCCGTGCTCGCGCGGGTCGCACCGACATACAATGCACGCGCTTCCTCGCCCCAGTCTACAGTTTCGCCGTGCGGCGCGCGGGTTAGGAGCAACATCACCCGCTGATCCTCGCGACCTTTGATGGCGTGTATCGTTGAAAGCAAAGGTCCTGCATTGCCCTCATGATCACTGAGTAGTTCTAGCGGCGGCTCAGTTAATCCGTCGGCCACGCGCCCCACCACTATGCTATCGCGACCAGATCCATCGAGATCGAGCAGGATCTCCCATGATTCATCGACATCGCGTACAGCCGCCGGAAAAAGCATCTCATGCATGCCACCGAATGCATCGCGCGAAATGCTCTCCGATGCCTGATGCGCGCCGAGAATGGCACCAATCCAAGGCTCGATCCGCAGCGGGCGGTCAGGCAGGCGGAGACGGAATCGGCGGCCCGTGGACCTCATGGCTTCAGCCGCCGTGAAAAGCCCTCGGCGGCTTCGTGTCAGTATCAGCCCTCTTGTCGTTGAAGAATGCGCCGCGAACCTGGTGATTTCGTTTTCGAGTGCGGCAGCCTTGATCTGCTCTCGGACGTTGAAGTAGCCCTCGCGAGATCCCCTTTGATCATCCCGCAAGGTCCCTCGAACAGCGCGGAACATCTCCCGCAAAGCCACTGTTTTAGTCCTGTGGTCCGTCTCGAGCCTGTCAGAGATAAAATCATCGCGCTGCGCGATTTCGGTCAGAAATGTCGAGCTAGACTTGTCACGCTGCTGATATCCGTAGATCGATTGCGCGAAATCCCCAAAAACCGTGATGCCGCAGCTGGTATCCAGCAACGACACCAGTGCTTCGCAAAGTTCTTTTCGGTCGCCGACGAGGTCTTGGGCTTCGTCGATTATGACGTGTTCCAGCTGTCCAATCGCATCTGCCACAAGCGGATCGTCTGACCTCAGAAGTCGAGCCGCAGCCTGGATGGCGGCATCATAACCACCCGGAAAGGTAGAATTCGAGGCCGTAAGCATTCGCGCGGCGAAGGAGTCGAACGTACGGATCTGCAGTGCCGCCACATTTGGCACATCCTGCAATCGCTGAGCAATGCGAGCTCTCAGCTCGGCAACAGCAACGCGAGTGAAACTGAGAAGCAATATGCGTGACGGTGCAAGGTCCTCGTCCTGTACAAGCGCAATGACCCGCTCGCAGGCAGCATGAGTCTTGCCTGCACCAGGTCCGGCTTCAACAACCATGCGAGAACCAGCGGCCGCTTTTGCCACACGCAGTTGGCTTGTATCGGGGCCCGAAGTGGATTCCGTGCTTGATGCATTATCCGCGAGTCCGAACCAATCATTGATGAAAGCGACATTCACTTCGCTCGTTGACCACTCCAGGGTCACAGGATCGAACACGCCGCTCAATGTAAGCGCTCTGCGAAGCGCTGAAGCCATTGCTCCATCGCCGATCCATCGTCCCTTCGGAGAAAGAGCGGGTGCCCCGGTCAGGACAGCCGGGCCTTCGAAGGAGTCGAGAAAATCGATCAGAGTCTCGGTCGCGGTCTCATCAACTTCTGGTACCAGATGTTCAGAACCCGCGCCGCTCTCGATACGATGATCTCCTATCGCAACGACCTTGCCGTCAGGCAGCGCTACACGACGTACGGGCAAAGCCACGAGGACTGGCTCGCCTAGTGTTGTTCCGAAACCGACGTCCTTGATCTCACACAGCGCATCGATCACGCTTTCCACCAGTGCCGAGGCTTCCGAACGGTCTGGTCCCTCAATAAACTGCTGAACCCATTCCACCACAGCAATCCGACTAACGCCACGGCGGGCGCTTACGACACGGCGCACCAGATCCGCAATCGCTCTTCTAGTGCGAGGTCCGGACCCCGATGGTATACGAAGGCCGGTGATCAAAGTAGGTTCAATGTTCACAGAATGCCTCGCAAAGTACCACAGGAAGATGATTGACGTTCAATTGCTTAGCAGTCAACCTTGTCACGGATATATCGCGCCGTGAAATTCTTTTTGGAGCTAAGACTCGGCAGCAGAGTTGCGAGTTCGGGAAATACAAATGCATATCGGCAATTCGCTAAAAGACAGACATGAGTCACTTGCCAATCATTTCGCAGACCTTGCCGGTGCACGAAACCAGCTTCCTCTTTTTGCAATTGAGCATGGCCTTGACGAAGCCGCACTGGAAGAGCTGAGAACGGCAGTCTCTGGTCAGCTTGAAGCCGATCCCCAGCTACAAGGAGCTGCGTGGTCCTGGAGCTATCTGCCACTTCTCGTCATGGCCACTGAGGTGGGTTACCGGTACCGTGGAACGGGTACCGATTTCTGGCCGGTCTTGGCTCATGATCTCGGCGTGGAAGCCGGGTCGGCGTTCCGTATAGGATTGTCCCGCTTGTTTGATCTGGGACATCGGAGTTTTCGACTGGCAAGGCCGGGTGACAGTCCTTGGGAGCGTCATTTCCCACATATCGCTTGGCCGATTGGCAACGCTCTAGTTCCGCTGGAGATACAGCCGCAGTTGACGGATGCCCTGAGACGATCCGTTAGAGCGGGGATCTCGGCGGAAAACATGGATGGCCTGCTTGAGTATCTCAAGATGCTGGCTGCCGGGCATGCCAGTCGTCGCTTCGAGAACTGGTTGCAGCAGGAAGATATTGCTGCAGAGGTCATGCGGCGTCTTCTTGCGCCAGATGCAGAAGGCTGGCTTTCTCAGGGTATCCTGCAGCGGATTGACAATGACATAAGGAAAGACCTCAGCTCACATCGCGCAATTTCGGAAGCGCGCAAGGCTGCAGCAAGAAGATCAGCTCGTGTTACCGCGATTGTGCCGTCTCAATTCGTAATGACGCTTGTTGACAGCGTGCCGAAGCAGCTTCTGGTCAGAGGGCCTGCGCTGCCGTCCCAATCGCGTGATGAGGTGATCGCCGCGTTGCGTATTCAGGGAGACCGGATAAGGGCTGCAGGAAGCGATCAGACCATCGCGCTTCGTTCATTTCTCGCCGGTGGGGAAATCGGGCTTGGCAAGTTCACCGGAATGCCTACCGACCCTCTATCCCGTGGCGATGCAGCACATGTCGAGCAAGGTCCCGCTTATGAGGCGCTTGAGAGTTTGCAGCCTCTGCAATCGGCTTTCTTCCTCATCGAGCGGGGCGAACGGACTGCCCGCACCATCTTTCCGGACGAAGCCCTTGCTCCAAATGCCTCAATGATCCAATTGCTGCGGATCGACCACGATGGCACGCCAGAGTTTCGTTGGCTCGAGACATCTTCGGGAGCTGATGTCGAACTGCTGCGACGAAATGGATTCAAGGTTTCCGATAAGGCACCGTCGCTACGACTTCTCGGTCTGCTAATGTCGGGCGCTCAAAACAGTTTTCTGCGTGGCGTTCCAGTACTTGCCGCGCAAAGCTTGACACATCGAACATTGCTGCTCGACGGGGTTCAGCCTGCCAGCGAAACGCTCCGACTCCAAGAGGATGACTGGTCCGTTTTTGAGCCTGGTGTAGGCAGGCACTGGGTTGGACCTGCAGACGGCGATGACCATGATCGAGTTGAGTTCGAAGTTGTCGAGCCCCCCGACCTGGAGCCCGCGTCGATCAGTATTTTTCCCGCCAACGCCAACATCTCCGATCTGGAGGCTGGGCGGTTGGAAATCAGGGTTACGGCACCGTTCAATCTTGAGGAAGTCCCGGTAAGGCTACGGCTCCGATCGGCCGAGGATCCCGAGGTAATTTCCGAGGGTGTCATTGACCGACTTCCTGCTCGAATAACTGGGCATTCACCTCTAATTCGAGCGCTGCGGGCGCAGCTGGCTGAAGGCTCAGCGGGCCTATCAGACCTGCGCCTGACAGTCGATGTTCATGGTCTTGTGCAACTCAGCATTTCGCTTCCTTCAATGCGCCGCGAATTTCACCATGATACAGACTCGGATCAGTGGATCAGTACAAATGAAGATGGCAGGGTTTTGCCTTCCATGGTTGCAACCCTGCAGTCTCCGATCCCGCGTACGTCAGAAATCGTCCCTGCAGGCACTCGGCTAATTCTCCCCGATGCCACAGATTACGGGGCGCTAGCGTCAGGCCTGATCATCTCAGAGAGGTCAGAGTTTCACATTGGTATGCACGAAGCCGATTCCACCTCAATTCCTGCGCTTTTGCGAGAGGCAAGTTCGCGGAATAACGGTGTTGGCCTGATTGATCTCGCGCGTGCCAATGTTGCATGGCAACTCGCCCAAGCGAGCGATCAATTCGGTAACTGGCGACGCTGGTCGGTTGTTGAATCTCTGGAAGAAACACTGATCGAGTTGCTCTGTGGCGTGGCATGGCGCAAGCTCGAATCCGGCATCGATCTTTCGATCCTGTCTCAACACGGCGCACTTTTGAGAAGTGCTGAGGCACTCGGTCTCGTTTCAGGCGAGGATCTGCCAGAGATCGAATCCAATTCGGACCAGCTTTTTCTTCGGGACCGGCTGATCGCACGTCTGAGGGAAACGGTACCCGATATAACAGACGCGCTGGCCCGATTGGACGACGAACTTGCTGGCGACCTCGATCTCGCGGTTATCGATGCATATGAGGATCTGCGTAGACACGTACAAGCTGGCGGCCGCGAAGCGTTCGAAGAAGTCGACATGGCCCGTTCCTCGACGACATGGCGCAAGGCGTTGGAACGCGCTCGGGACATCCCGCTTCTACCAATGTTCCGGCACATTATCCTGCCAGAAGCGCGGTGGAAGGCACTGATGAACACCTGGTATGCTGAACTTACCGAGGATGATCTTGTGGATCTGCTCGACTCCTGCCACGTCGATGCCTTCCGACGGCCGGGGCTTAGATGGCTTGGGAGGGCCGAATTGCGGACAATGCTGCAATTGTGGCTTTCGCCGCGGGCGATGATCGAAGCTGATGAGTGGCCACGATTTCTGGCAAAGGGCCTTTCAGACATACAAACCAGCCGCGCTGTCCGCTACGTTGCACTCCGGCGCAAACTGGCTCTGTTGGACATGTCCGACGGGAGCCCAATGTAATGGATCAATATCTGCGGTTCATAAACGGGCTACAGGCTCTACGTCGCAAAACATCCGCGCTTGGCATTGGCTTGGGAGGCGCTCTAGGTGCCGCCGCCGATCCGTTACCTCATCAGCTTGCGACTGTACGCCGGGTGCTGGGCGACAGCCATATTCGGCATTTGCTGTCTGACGAGGTCGGCCTCGGGAAGACAGTCCAGGCACTGATGATAATCAATGCCTTGCGATGGCAAGATCCGTCGCACAGAACTCTCGTGATCGCACCGGACAATCTCTTGTCGCAATGGCAAGAGGAGGCTTGGATTCGCGGTCATGTAATGCCCGCGATAGCCGGGACCATTGACGCGAGCGATGACGAGACTTCGCCAATCACGCTGGCCAGACCGCGTGATCTTATGACTCGAAGTGGACAGGAAGCACGTACTATTAGCGCTGACCCTACTGTCTTCGATTTGCTGATCGTGGACGAGCCGCAAACCATGCCACGCGATGCGATCCAGTTCGTGTCTCAAGTTGCGGACGAGTTTCGACAGGTGCTGGTACTGTCGGCCACACCCCGACTAGGCGATCCCTCGTGGCGCGATCCCATTCTGCGGATGATCGAACCTGAAGCTGCCTTTCGCGCCAGAATCGAGGGCCGACCGCTTGACGAGATTCTGGAAGATCGCGAGGCGCAGGCCATTTCAGCGATACGCAACCCAGAGGATTTGCTCGAAAGAACCAATGGCTTCGTTCGAGCAGGGGCGGGACGGCGGGTAATACGAAACGGACGCGCTGATTGGGGCGAGTACCTTCCCCAACGAAGGAACCACGAAATCCGAATTCAGCCTTTGGCGCCGGAGCGGTTGCGATTTGAAATTGCCGATATGCTTCTCCAGGACGCCGATCCCGAGCAGGGACTTCAAGGTTCGGCATGGACGTCAGCCAAAGCTCTCCAGCGAAGCGCAAGGGCTGCGCGTACGGTCTTGGCTGAAGTGACCACGCGCGGCGGCACTCTCGGCAAAATGGCGGAAGAGGCGCGTATTGCTTCGCTCGAGAACCCTGGAGACAGCCGCCTGGACGCGCTCCTCGACATTCTCTCCGCTCAGTGGGGCGAGAATCCGGACAAGGCGTTCATCATTGTATGTGGCGACAACCCGACCATCGACATGCTGAGGACGGCGTTGCCTCGCTACTTTCCAGATCTTGCGGATGCGATCTCGATCTTGCGCCGCCCCGCTTCGACTGACGTCGAAGGCGTGACCAACCTGAGAGAAATTCAAGAGACACTTGCTCCTATGCTGTCCGGGGACAGCCGCCTGTTACTTGTGGGGGATTGGGTGCAAGCAGGGCTCAATCTTCATCACGTCGCACAAGGCATCATCTTTTTCTCTCTGCCTTGGGAGGTTGACAGTATTGATCAGTTGATCGGTCGAGTCGACCGGCTCCGTTCCACAGGTGATAGAAAGGGGGCCAAGCGTACAATTGAGATTTGGCGGATCCTGCTTGAAGGTTCGCAAGAAGCAGCAATTGCCGACTTGGTTTCGTCCCTTGGAGTTTTCGATTCACCTCTTCCTCCACTATCTCCGTCCGAGTTGACTGAGGTTCAAGCTTCACTAGGCCAAGCTGCAATCAAACGCCAAATAACTCGTGGCGTATCACCGCTCGCTGGTAAGGGGACAGGTCTGCAATCTCGCTTTGCGTCAGCTGATCCCTTCACACTGAGGCGGGCGTCGGCAGAATACGAAAGTTGGCATGAGCAGCCCTGCCCAGCTCCCGCAATGATGAATGATCGAGCGCGTCCAAATGATACGCCGATACGCAAGGAAGAGCGCGCGATAGGCGCATGGCTCAGGGCAATCTCGAGTTCGACCGATTTCGATGTGGGAGGTCGTGTCGACAAAGAGGACGGATACGGCTTCCAGACAATCTGGTACCACGGAGTTGGCGAGAGAGGGCGTGCAGGTGACAGCCCATTCTTGCTGCCGGGAGCGTCTCGGGACAACTGGATGACGGGGCATGTACCTTTCATTTACCGGCGTTCAGCAATTACCGCTCCTCCGCGCAAGGGCGTTTTCACTGATGATGGCGAGCGATCCGCCGAGGGTTCGAAATCCGCTCGCCCTCTGCATTTTCTCGATCATGGGGGCGATTTGCATGATGCTTTGGTTCACGGCTACTCGACCGCAGTCATGGAACAATTTGGACCCACAAAGCCAGTTGTCCAGACGAGCGTGCGGCTTCCAGAAGGGCATCCAGCACGGGATATCGGGCCGATCGTAATAGCGACTGTCGTTAGTCTGGATCCCTTTCCCGACGAGCTTCTGCCACCACTTTGGTCGCCCGCTGCAAATGAGATTCTGGCGTCGGCACCGACTGAAGCTCAAAGGAAGTCGCTGACCGCCGACCGTCGGCATTTGCAGGTCCTGTTGCGTGCAATTCAGCGCAGGGTGCGGCTTGAAGTGCCAGCGCAAATGTTGCGCATCGGCTCCGTCAAAGGGAAGGATGGTTGGACCGGATTATCGACTGAGCAACTCGATCTTTGCCTGCAGCCGTTAACGTCGTCTACCAACAATGCAGTGGCTCGTGGAAAAACGCCGCTATCTGCGCTTGAGAAGCCAGAGGTTGCGCGCACAGTGAGGTCTAGCCATCTCAGTCAACTCAATACAGAGGCGAAAAGTTATCAATCTGCGACCTTGGAGCGTTCCCGTCCTGCTCTTGAGTACCTTGCCATGCAAATCTTCGGACACTTCCAGGCCGAGATTCTAAACAGGGAACTGGCACTTGAACGTCGTAGAAGCTCTCCGCCCGAAAGTGGACCAGTAGAGCTTTGGCAGGGTCAGGTAGCAGCGTTGGAGCGCTCATTGTCAATGGCACGGCTCATGAGTTCCGAGGCTTCAGTTTATATACAAGAATATGGTTCCGGAAGAATTCGTCCCAAGTCCTCTGAGCCAATTAGCATCCTTCTTGCACTCGTCTCGGAAACCTAATCTGCTAGGGAAAAAACTACTCTAGCGCTTCCGTTTCATGGCACTAATCTTCGGGGAACCGCTCCTGCATGAGGCCAAATGCAAGACGGTCGAACAGATACGGCAGGACCCGTTTTAGCGAGAACGAACGATAAACCAAGCAGGCGTGCCGATCCGCGCCAACCCTCGGCACGCCTGCAAATGTCGCAACCACATGCGTGGTCGCGCGGTCGGCGAAACCTCGGCCGACCTGGTGGGCTCCGAGCGGGTTCGCCGCCATCCCCACCACCGCGATCGATCCGCCCCACAGTGCGGCGTCTCCTGCGGTCCCCGCGCTTGTCGGGTCCGGGTCCCCATCAGTTCTGGCAGCTTTGGCTATTCCAACTCGGTTGGTGGAGCGGAGGTCATCTCGGTGATCGCTTGAAATTCTGTCAGAAACTCCGGCCGATGCTGCATCAGATACCGGACGATCCTGGCGTTCCCGAGTAGCTTTCCCAGATACCCTTTGATGACGGTCAGCTGCAGGTGGTCCTGGCCGTAGGAGTCTTGGATCGATGTGATCCCTTCCTGCAGCCGGGCCAGCTCGCGCTCCATGCGGGCCATGGCCTCCGGGGTGATGCCTCTCATCTTCTTCGGTTTCTTGGTGTCCACCAGCTGTGCCTGGGGCGTTCCCGCCAGAATTGCAGAGATATATGCCGGAGAATAATTGTTCGCGTTCATCATCAGCTCGGCCGCCTCGATCTGGCGCATGGCTTTCATCTTGCGCAGGACTTCGAACACGGCGGTCGCGCAGTGTTTGTCCTTCAGGATACCCACGGCCTCTTCGCAGATCCCGTCGAGGAGCTTGGCCTTTCGCACAATGCTGCGCGGATTGAGGTCGAGAGCCAGAGCGATCTTTTCCTCGGAGACACCGCGCTCAATGGCCTTGCGGATCATCTTGTGTTCCTGGATGGGCGCAAGACGACTGATCCGCTTGTTGTAGGTGAAGGCCTCGTCGTCCGTTGAAATCAGGCATTCGACCCGTTCGATGCCGAGATCCTTCAGCACCTCGATCCGGATGTGCCCATCCAGCAGCATATAGGTGTCTTTCTCACCCGTGGATCGCGTGACGACCGGCGGTTCGACCAGGCCAACCTCTTTGATCGACGCGGTGATCTGGCGATACTTGCGGCTGGATTTGACCGATGCGCTTAACGCCTTCACGGGCAAGACAGCCTCTACCGGTACGGTGACGCAACCACTCTCAAAGCCGAGCATCACTGCGTCCGGGGTTTTGCGCTTGCCCCGGCTCATTCGGCCGCTCCTGCGTCCAGCGATTGACCGAGATATGTGGGTAGGGTGTCCAGCCCTTCCGCGCGCAGGAGCGTCAGGAAGTGGTCATCATCGCGCAGCGCGCGAAACGCTTCCACGACAAACATCAGGCGGCCCTGTGTCAGTTCGGCCTTCTTGATCAGCACCTTCTGTCGCTCCGCTTCCTGTTGATAGGCACGTACAAGCGCGTCGCTGGTCAGGGGCCGCTTGGCGCCGTCGCTTCTGCCATATCGGTTTCGATGAAGGTGCGGACCCTGTGCGTCGCGCTGCTGGATGAGACGGCGCACGGCGGCCAGTTTCTTGCCGCGCAGCTTCTTCTGGGTGTAGGCGTCCATCAGAGCGCGCTGGCCGCCCTCGGCGTCTGTCTTTGAAATGTCGATGGCGAGGTTCAGCGGCAGAAGGCCGGTTTCCACGGCCGAGACCAGCCGTTCTTCCCCGCGCTCCAGAAGCCCCGCGATCATGCCGACATAGTCTGGCGTCACCCCGATCTTGTTTGCGATCTGGCGATCATTGTAGCCGCGTTTGCGCAGATTGCCGATTTCACGCATGAGGTCGATCGGGTTGTGCTGGCGGCGCGCGCAGTTCTCCACGAGGCTCATGACCAGGCAATCGCTCTCGTCGGCGTCGATGATGATGGCCGGTATGGCATCCTGCTGAAGCTCCATAAACGCCTCGAGCCGACCCTGACCGCAGACGAGATCATATTCCGCGGGATCTGTCCCGGCGCGCTGTGCCACGGTGATTGGTCGCTTCAGACCAATCTTGGCGATGTTCTCGACCATTTCCTCAAAAGTTCGCCGGTTGCGCACGCGGGGGTTGAGGATGCGAACTCGGTCGGTGGGGATGAGCTTGACCTGTTTCTGGGCAATGTCTTGGGCGTCGTCTGGCATCAGGCGGCCTCCGTGATCAGGGCCCGGCCAGCGAGCGCATAAAAATAGTCGAGCGTGTCAAAGCGGTAGGCGTCCAGCGACAGCCCGTTCTGCTCGGCCAACCTCAACTTGGCCATGGTCATGTCGATGCTCGGCAGCAGGTAGTAATCCCGCGGGACTTCGTTCAATTCGTCCATTCGCACGGCAATCGTGATGTCGGGCACCAGGCCAGTATCGAGACGGATGCGCCATCGCAGGGAACCGCCCTGCGTCTCAAAACATCGTGCCAACACCACCGACGCCGTGAACTCGTCGTTGATGCGGATCAGGTCGGTGTCCGGATCTTGGACAGCTTGGCCGCCGCGTTCGCCGATACCGTCGAGGATCTTGGCCACGATGCAGGGGTGGGCCTGCCGTAAGGCCCGGTTGATCTCGACGTAGCGATAATCGCGCTCCGGCTCGTAGCCGATCATCTGGTAGGCGCGCAGCAAGCTGCCGAAGCGGTTCCGGAAGGCGCTGGAGGATGGCACGTTGTCCTGCTCGTCAATGATCAGCCCCGACAGCATGCCTTTCTGTTTCAACACGCCGCGAAGGGCTTCGAGCAGTTCGGCGTCCGTGAAATGCTGACTGCGCGCGTCGACGATTTCGCGTGCGCGCAGAAACAGCACCTCGTCCACAATGGCGGGGTAGGCGCCCTCGGCCCGGATCCACATCTCGCGAGGGTTCACCACTCGCTTGTGCTTCAGCTTGAAGGACACCTTGTTGTAAACGTTGTTGCCGATGTATTTTTCGTTGGTCAGGACCTGGTGCACCGATGCCCGGGACCATTGCCGCTCAAGATCCGTCAGATGCCCCTCGGCATTCAGGGTTTCCGCAATCTCACGCTCCGAGCGGCCATCTTCGACGAACATTCGGTACATGCGGCGCACGACATCCTGTTCCTGCTCAGGGCCTGGAACGAGAACGACACGGTCGGTCTGAAAACTCTTCTGTTGGCCGCGGGACAAGGCACCCTTCGGGTTGCCGTGTTCGTCGATCAGTACCCGGCGCAACCCATATCCAGCCGCACCGCCTTGGCGGTATCCAAGCTCAACCAAGCGGCATTGTCCGGCGAAGACCTTTACCGAAAGCTCGCGGCTGTATTCGCCCGCCATCACCCGCTTGACGGTTTTCAGAAGGTTGGAGCCGATGCTGCCGTCGTTTTCGAACTGCTCTCCGCAATAGTGGACCCGGATCCCGGCACGAGAGCAGACATGCTCGTGGTAGGCCCCTTCATCAGCATCCTGAAACCGGCCCCAGCGGCTGACGTCATAGACCAGAATGGCCTTGAAATCCGCTTGGCCGGTTCTGACCTCTGCCATCAGGGTCTGCAGCGCCTCGCGACCGTCCAGCCGCAACCCGGACCGACCGGAGTCCTCGAAGACGCGCAGGATCTGCAAACCCCGGGCGGTGGCGTAATTCCGAATGATGTCGAGCTGGTTCTCGGTCGAGTACTTCTGATGATCGGTCGACATCCGCACATAAGCGACGGCTGGGATATCCTGTCCGGCCTCGTCACCTTTGTCCTCGCTGTTGTATCGACCGTTATTCAAATCGAGTTTTCCTTTTCAGCCTTTTTTGGGTTCAATTTTTCCATCTGGCACAAACTCGTCTGGAAAGTCGTTTCCTGAAACGGGCAAGGTCTTTCCGTTTGCCCGGCGGTCATTTTTCAAACTCCAATTCATTACTGCGCTCCCAAAATCAGTAGTGTCCGTCAAGCGCGGTCCAATGACCCGCAACGGACAAAATCGACTCCCGCCGTTTTCATGGTTCTTCAATTGTTTAACGAAGAAGGACGTGAAAATGCGCGTGAAGATGGGCACAGTTGTGCCGAAAATGGGCACATTTGTGCACCTGGTCGACGAACCAACCGATTATCGAACCGCCATAGCGATGGCTCTGCACGAAGAGTTGGACGACACACACAGGGCAATCAAAATGGCCATGCGCTGGACGGGTGCCAGCGAACGCACCGTGAAGTACTGGTTCTCGGGCGAGCGGGGGCCGAGCGGCGACCATCTGATCGCCCTCGCGCGGCATTCTGATGCTGTGCTCTATGTTGTTCTTGCACTTGCGGGCCGCCACATTGTCGAGGAGGCCGACGATTGAGGGACGAACGATGATCGGCAGGAGCAGGGTGCAGCTCACTCTTGTTTTGTGTGCGTTTTTGGTTATATTGAATACAGGCGAGATGAGAGGTGCCGTGCCATGTCCCGAACGACCACGATGACCGTCCGCCTTGGTGGGGCACTGAGTGACTTCGTGTCGGCCAACGTAGGCGATGACGGGTCCTATGAGAACGTCAGCGAGTACATCCGTGACCTGATCCGGCGTGACAAGGAGAGGGCGGAGCAGGAAGCCTTCAACCGGCTGAAGGGCGAGCTTACCCATGCCTTCGCAGCCCCGGAGGAGACATACCAGTCATTGACGGCGGCCGAGGTGATCGCGCGGAACCGGGCCTGATCCAGTGCCCGCCATTCGTATCCAGGAAGGGGCGTCGCACCGCCTCGATGACATCTACCGCTACACCCGTGACAGGTGGGGAGATGATCAGGCCGAGAAATACATCACCGGCCTGTTCGCCGCCTTCGACAAGATCGCAGCACACGGTGTCGCGTCGAAACCGATCCCAGCCGAGTTTGGTGTTGAAGGGTTCTTCTTTCGATACGAGCGTCATTTCGTCTACTGGCGTCATCTATCGAATGGCGACATCGGGATCGTGACCATCCTGCATGAGCGCATGCATCAGATCGACCGCTTCCGGGATGACTTTGGGCTCGGCTGATCGGACGCCTTTTCAAGGCGCGTCAGATTTGCGCAGCTTGGAATCTTCAATGTTTGCACGGTCCAGCGGTAACAGTAGCCACCTACTTTCTGTCGGTGAGGAGGATGCCGCTCTCACCAGACGTCATCACCACGTGAGACGCTTGCAGTGCTGGAAGCGCTCGTGGGGTGCATTGCGCGAAAAATAATAACTTAAAATCAACGACTTGATGTGGAGAAGGTTCGACGGCAGTCGCGTTCCCTCCGCCACTAAATCCAGCACTTCAGCGGTTTTTAACCAGCTACGCACAGCTGGATAATTGCGGGTTTGCCATTTTTATTTCCCCCTGTTCTGGAACAGCTGTTTTGTGGCCGTATCTTAGATTCTGGGCGGTCTTTGCTAAGCTTTTTGGGCGCTGGCTTGAATGGTCTTGCGCCATTGCGAAATTTTTATCCATTGGTAGGTTTGCGCAGAAAACGGTTGAGCTGCGCGGATGCTGTGCCGCAGGAGCCGCTTTCTTCTCGCCATTTCTGCCCAATTTGGTCACAGGCAAGCAATTGGATTCGGCGGAACGTCGGCCTGGGCACCGGTGCGTATCAGGTCAATGTATCTGGCGACGCTGGTAGGGCGGCTTGTCTGTGTATCACATTTTAAAATTTGAAATATCTGGCCCTGGGCCAGAGAGAGCAGTTTTTAGCAAAGCCGCAAGCGGGAATTCACAGAAAAAGGGCAGCTGAGTTTTTTCCCGTCTCTTTCCCCTTTGATTGTGGAGTGCCAAGTAGGACAATGCCCTGGCAGTTCGGCTGTTTGTGGCGGTCGGTTGTGGGGGGCGGAAAAAATATGTTTAATATTAAACTTTGTGCATCTATGCTGTGTGTATGAGGGCGAAATAGCCAAGGCTTTGAAAACCAAAAAGAAAGTGTGGTTTGCTGTCGCACCGAGAGTCAACAGAGCCAATGAAAAAAGAAAAAGTGGAGTTGGTTTTCGGAAATGCCTGAGCGAAAACTCTATATCGCGGATGATAATTTTGAGTTCGCAGAATACCTTATGACGGTCGCCAGGCGTCTGGGATGGACCGTCCAAACCTGTTCAAATGGCAATGAACTGCTTGCCTTGTTACGCTCTGGCAAGGGGGCGGCGGTGGTCCTGGTGGATATAAATATGCCGGAAAAAGATGGCATAGAAGTAATCGAAGGGTTGTCTGAAGTTTCCCGCCCACTGCGGTTTCGATTTATGACCGGCGGCGCCGATGCCCCGATGTTGGCGGCAAAGCTGATGGCGCGGGCGCGAAACCTTTCGGTTGGACGCAATCTCTACAAACCGATTCCAATGGACACTTTGAAACTGGTGTTGGTTGATGAATGGGACGCGCTGATGAAATTAGAAAAGGCGCCTGATCTCCCTGTGGAATGAGCCGCCTGTAAATGAGCAAGCTGTCTGTTTTTTACACGCAAAAGAGTGCAGCGTGGCCAGGGGTAGGTTTAGTTGCCTGTTCTGCGTCTCACTGCTGGCGACCATCCTGCATTCTGAAACTACGATGATTGTAGGACTGCGATCCTGGCGGCGGTCCTGACTGCGGCGCCGAAAGCGGTACAGGAGAAGCCCGTAGGCCATCGTTATCTGTCACATCCCGGACGGTAGTATGGCAGTTTGTTGAACAGTTCTGGTTTGAGTTTGTGCCAGTGCTTCATCGCTTGCAAGGGCGTCTTGCTGCCCAAGGCTGATTGCGGAAGCTGTTGGTTGTAGAGCCAAACATAGCGGTGCAGCGTGGTCTCCAGTTCTTCGCCTGATCGGAAGTGGTGGCTTTGCAGCACGTCTTCGATGCGACCGTTGAAGCGCTCGACCATGCCGTTTGTTTGGGGCGATCTTGGCGGCGTCAGACGGTGTTCGATATCCAGTTCGGCGCAGAGCTTGTCGAAATCATTTTTTCCGCTTTGTTCGCGCTTGCGCAGGCCAAAGAGACGGTCGGAGAACTCCTTTCCATTGCCTGTGAGTATGGTTCGGATGCGAAGTGGGCAAGCCCGCTCTAGATCACGCAAAAAGCGGCGCGCCTTGGCCGCTGTCTTGCTGCTGTAGATACGGATAAAAACCCAGCGTGTAGCCCGATCAATGGCAACAAACAGATACCGGCGGGAAGTTTGATCAGCCATCTGTGGCAGGTACTTCACGTCGATATGCAGATATCCCGGTTCGTATGCCTTGAAGGCGCTGTGCTTTGGGCGGGCGGCCTTTGGCTTAAGATCGCGCAGGTTGCCGACCCCATGCCGCCGCAGACACCGATCCAGTCCAGAGCGCGAGACGTCCGGGTTCAGAAACTCCCGCACCACGGCCAGCAGGTCATCCAGCGACACTAGCAGCATCTTGCGGAGCGCAACCACAACGGCCTCCTGAGCAGGCGTCAACGTCGTTTGCAGCCGATGAGCGGTATGGCTACGGTCATGGACACTGTCGCGCTTGCGCCATTTCCAAACTGTCTGTTCGGTTGCGCCAAAACGCTCAGCCAGAACCCATGCAGGCTCGTCGCTCGCCTGGATGGCAGCCCGTATCTTAGGCGTTGTTGTCGCTTGGTTATGAAGATGGATCAGCATTAAGCGCCCTCCCGAATGTCACCGAAAACCGATCTTGCCATGAAAAATGCGGACCGGCGAGGATCTATGTGATCGTCCGGGATGGAACAGTTATCCGCAAAGGTCGACTTGAAAGAACACTCTGATAAAGGGCATGTTTACAAGTTCAGTTTACGCTAAATTTGCCCACGAAGGGATGGGCGCATAGAGTAAAATCTGAATTGAGCATTAAGTCGATTAGCAAGGTGTTTTAGAGTGTTTTCCAGTTTCAGCTTTGGCGAGCTCGGCACGCGTGGACTGCCAATTGATGTTGCAAACCGTCTGCGCCGTGGTCAGATACGCGGCACGATCGAACAGATGCGTGTTATGCTGTTGGGCAATACTCTTTTTGCGCCGGCCCTGTCCATGAACGCTTGGGGGCAGGGGCGTGATGGCCTGGTCGTGCTGTGGACCGTTGCTATTGTCCTGTTTTCATGGTGGATTTTTTACTCTTGGACCACCTACTATCAGACCACGGGGTCCGAAAAGGACATGCGAGGGTTTGTTATTCAGACCTTCTTTAACTCGTTGTTCTGGACCACCGGCATGGCCTTGTTCTACCCAGTTGCCAGCGGCGATCAGAAGGCCATTATTACTGCGATCATGGCGGGGTCTTTGGCCTTGGGGACGACAGGGTTTTCGCACGCGCCCTGGGCCAGCATGACCTATCTGGCTGTTCAGACCGTTGGGAACGGACTGGTGGCGCTCATCTGTGGGCTGACACTCGGGTCCTCGACGGATTTTCTGATTTTTGTTTTGATGATTGCGGCTGGTGTCAGCCTGTTTAATGCCACCCTAGAAGGAGCAAAGGCGGCCAGGGTTGCGTTCAACAATCACGAAAGACTGAGCGAGAAAAGCGAGGTCGTTGAACTTTTGCTCAAGGACTATGAAGAACAAGCCACAGAATGGCTTTGGCAGACGGACAAAAACGGCCACCTTCTGAGCGCTCCGGCTCAGGTGTTGGAGATGTGCGCGTCACAGTGGGGACAGACGGACAGCATTGATCTGGTTGAGCTTTTGGCTGCGAACTGCACCAAGGCTGCAGAGGAGGATATCAGACAGCTACAACAGGCGTTTGCTGACAAAGCCGAATTTCACGATGTGCGCCTGTCGATTCAGAGCCCGGTGGATGGTGAGCTGCGCTGGATCCTGATGAAAGGTCGGCCGCAATTCGAACGGGGCGCGTTCCAGGGGTTTCGCGGCATTTTTGCGGATGCGACCGCAGCAGTGGTTGCGGAGCGAAAGGTGCAGTTCCTGGCCTCCTTTGATGGGCTGACAGCGCTGTTGAACCGAAACTCGATCCAAAAGAAACTCTCTGAATTGCAGGCAGACGATCACTATGCGGTGGCGCTATTGGTCGATCTGGACGGGTTCAAACAGGTCAACGACAGTTACGGTCATCATATCGGGGATCTTCTGCTCAAGAAGGTGGCGGAACGCCTGCAGGAAAACACCAGTAAGAATACCTGGGTCGCGCGGCTTGGCGGCGATGAGTTTCTTGTCATGATGAACCGCGATGAGCCCATCAGCGCCGCCGAGATCTCCTGGATTGGGCAGTCCATTTGCGAGCGGGTATCTCAACTTGCAAAAGTCGAGGACTTTGTCGTTCAAGTCTCGGCCTCCATTGGGGTGTCCAGATTTCCAGAAGATACCCGCCAGGGGCTCGAGCTGCTGTCCATGTCGGATATGGCGCTCTATGAGGCCAAGAATGCTGGCCGTGACCGGATCACCTACTTTAACGCCGAGATACAAAACAGGCTTTCCGAGCGAAACACTGTTATTGATCGTCTGAAACGGGCGGTGCGCAATGGAGAAATTGAGCCCCACTATCAGTCCCAGCATGTTCTGAGCGATGGCCGTTTGACCGGCTTTGAAGCGCTGGCGCGGTGGGACGATGAGGTCCTTGGTGCTGTGAGGCCGGATGTCTTTATTTCAATCGCTGAACAGACGGGTCTGATTGTTGAGCTGGGCGAGCATTTGCTGCGCCGGGCCTGCGAAGACGCCACCCAATGGGCTGCGCTGATGCCAAAGGCGCCGCCTGTTGTTTCCGTGAATATTTCGCCGGTTCAGTTTGCCCGAACCGATGTCACCGGTCTGGTCTCCAGGGTTTTGCATGAAACCGGCCTGCCACCAGAGCTGCTGGAGGTTGAGGTCACCGAGGGCGTTTTGATTGCATCCAGGGAAAAAATCGCCGCAACATTACAAGAGCTGTCGGAGCTTGGCGTCTCCATTGCACTTGATGATTTTGGCACCGGCTATTCGTCGTTGAGCTATTTGAAAGATCTCCCCCTCAACAGGCTGAAAATTGATCAGTCCTTTGTAAAGGATCTGTCCCGCACAGCCTCCAACCCTATCGTCAGCACGATTGTGCAATTGGGGCACAATCTTGGACTTAATGTTATTGCTGAAGGGGTTGAGAATCAAACTGATGTGGACCTTCTGGCTGAGCTGGAATGCGATGATGGGCAGGGGTATCTCTATAGCCGCGCAATGACCAAAGAGGCCACAAGCCGCTATATTGCTGAAATCGCCTCGCAGGCCTCGCAGCAATAGGGGCGATAGCTGGACCCGGTCTGGAAGGTTGCCGCGGCTGTGCTGGCCGCTCTCTGAGGCAGGCCTTATGGCGGTTTTGCATTTTCCTTCCCGACCCTCAGGGCCAGATTCCGCGCAATTTTAAGAGCAATTTTGTGCGCGTTTTGACCAAAAGTAATCCCGAGTTAAGAATACCCTGCCTAATTTCGGGGGGACTGTTTTTTAGGAGTAAAACATGAAGTTCGGAATTTCGGCAGCTGTGTCTGCCTCATTGGCTTTCTTTTCTGGTGCAGCCACCGCTGCGGAAATCGAAGTCATGGCGGGTGATCTGCCACCTATGATTCAAAAGGATGGATCGGGCCGCGAGGCGGAGATCATTTCGGCCGTATTGGGTCACTGCGGCCATACTGTTGTCTTCACTGTCCAGCCCTTCACACGTCATTGGCAGTCTTTTGAAAAAGGCTCTGGAGATGCAGTGGCAACTGTCCCAGTGGGTATGCCAACCGCAGGCACACAGACGCAGGCCTATGTCTCCTATCAAAATGGTGTGTCTTACCTGAGCTCTTCCAACCACGAGGCCGCGGCGCTCGCTGATCTGGATGGCTGGAATATTGTTGCCTTTGAAGGCGCCAGCAATATTATTCCGGGCCTTGGCGGCAGCACCTCTGCCTTCAAATCCTACCGGGAAATGGCAGACCAGAAGACCCAGAGCAAACTACTGTATGGTAAGCGTGTAGACGGGATCCTTGGTGACGGTATGCTGTTTGCAGAATTTGCACGCCAATTGCAAGAAGCGGGCGCATCTTCCGGTGTGGATGCCAGCCAGTCGATTGAATTCCGCGCAATTTTTGACCCTAGCCCCTACGCGATGAGCTTTAGAGATCCGGCCCTGGCGGCGGACTTTGATCGCTGTTTTGCTGAATTGGATGCGGCAGGGACCATTGCTGAAATCAACGTCAAATGGACCGACAAGTATCGCGATGCCCTCGAAGGGGCTCTGTTGCACAAATCCTGTGAGGGATTCATCTCGCGAATCCAGCGTGGTAGCTGGGTTGCATGAGCAGACCGACACCACCGACCTACAAGACCAGGAACTGGCCAGCCTATAACGAAGCGCTCAAGCGCCGCGGCTCGCTGACGATCTGGTTCGATCCCGAGATGAGCTGGGATGCCGCGCCGTCAGGCAGGCGTGGCCGCCAGCAGACCTACAGTGACACCGCCATCCAGACGTGTCTGACGATGAAGGTTCTGTTCGGCATGGCGCTGCGGCAGACGACCGGCTTCGTCGAAAGCCTGTTGCGGCTTGTTGGCCTCGACTGGACGGTGCCCGACTTCAGCACGTTGAGCCGCCGCCAGAAGACCCTCGCCGTACGCATTCCATATCGTGGCTCCAAGGGTCCGTTGCACCTTCTGATCGACAGCACCGGGATCAAGGTCGAGGGCGAAGGCGAATGGCACGCCCGCAAGCATGGCGGCCCCAAACGGCGTGTGTGGCGCAAGATCCACCTCGGGATCGACGAGGAAACGCTGGAGATCCGAGCCGTCGAGATTACCGGGAGCCACATCGGAGATGCGCCAGTGCTGCCCGACCTGCTGGACCAGATCCCGCCGGAGGTTGAGATCGGCAGTGTCACCGCAGACGGCGCCTACGATACCCGCAAATGCCACGACGCCATTGCCGACCGCAGCGCACATGCCGTCATCCCGCCCCGCAAGAATGCCAAGCCATGGAAGACCGTCACAGCCGGTGCCGCAGCCCGGAACGAGGCCGTGCGAGCATCAAAATATCTGGGCCGCGCCCTCTGGCGACGATGGAGCGGATACCACCGCCGGAGCCGTGTCGAGACGAAGATGCATTGCGTGAAACTGCTGGGCCAGAGGCTCATGGCACGGGACTTCGACCGTCAGGTCGCGGAACTCCAAATCCGGATCGCCGTGCTGAACGGCTACACCGCGCTTGGCATACCCGTCACAGAGCCCGTGGGGTGAGTCCGTCTGGGGAAGGGGCAACCTCGGCATTCAGCCGATTTGTGCAACAGAGCCCCTCGAAGGCAACTACATGTCCTATTAAGTGATCGCCGCCGTTTGGGCGCAGCCTGCACCGGCTATTTCCCAAACGGCGGCACCGCCAAATGCAAAACCCGTGGACGATTACTAATGGCATGGAAACGATCCTATCGACCTTTTCAGAACCGTTCTGTTGACCCGCAATAACAGTCCTTCAGGACTGAAACTCCTCGAAACAAGACAAGTAGACTTAAGCAAACGGAGCGTGAAAAAATGGGATTCCTGAAACGGATGTTGGGCATGTCCATAAAGAAGAAATTGCTTCTGCCCATTCTGGCTTGCATCGTTCTGTCAAATTTTGCCTATACGGTCTTTTGGGCCTCAAAGCATAGTACAGCCTTGATTTCCGCCTTTGATGCAGAGGTAAAACTGGCCCAGCGGTTTGTCGTTCCGCCAGTGGCTGCGGCCGTTTGGGATTTCAACAGTGATGCCGCCAGGGGCGCGATCCAGGGCATTGCCGATATGGAAAACGCTCTCTTTGTGCAGGTCATTGTCGATGGGGAGATTTTCTCTGAAATCTTTGTCGGCGAAGAACAGCGGGAAGAGCTGACCGAGCAGGTCGCCGCCCTTTTGCAGGACGAAGCCGCTGAAAAATCAGTCGAGGCGAATGAAGTTGTCTATGTGAAGTTTCCTTTGACACTGTCTGATGGCACCGATGTGGGCCAGATGGTCATGGGCTTTAGCAATGGCGCCATTCATGCCACCGTTTCTTCGCTTTATCTGCAGTCGGCTATCATTGGCCTGGCCATTTGTTTGCTGATTGGTGTGATCGTGTATTTTTCCGCGGCGTCGGTAACTCGACCGCTGGACCGGATTGTTGACCGGATTGATGCCCTGCGGAGCGGCGATACCCATAGCCCGGTTCCAGAAAAACGCCGGGGTGATGAGCTAGGCCGTCTCGCCGCTGCGGTTGTGGAATTTGTCGATGCCATGCGGGCCAATGCCGAGCTGGAAGAAAAATCCAAAGCTGCTGCTGAAGAGCAGGCCGGGGTTGTGCGAGAGCTGGCAAACGGGTTGAACCAACTGTCCAAAGGCGATCTGTCTTACCGGATCAAAAAAGAAATGAGCCCGGAATACACCGCCCTGCGGTCGGACTTTAACCAGACGGCTGAAACCCTGGATGATCTGATTGGGCGCGTTTTGGTGACCATTGCGCAGATGGACCAGCAGATTGGCGAAATGGCCACCGGGACGGATGATCTGTCGCAGCGGACAGAAAACCAGGCCGCAACCCTGGAACAGACCGCAGCTGCGCTGGATAGCATCACCTCGAACGTGCGCTCTGCCACTACGCAGACGCAAGAGGTCGAAGGCACCATTTCTGAGACCAGCAAAGTTGCCTTGCGCAGTGGCGACATCGTCCAGCGGACAGTGCAGGCGATGAAGGAGATTGATGAATCCTCCGAGAAGATCTCTGAGATCAACAGTGTGATTGATGACATTTCCTTCCAGACCAGCCTATTGGCCCTGAACGCCGGGGTCGAGGCTGCCCGCGCTGGCGAAGTTGGACGCGGTTTTGCGGTGGTTGCCTCCGAGGTGCGCTCCTTGGCGCTGAAATCTGCGACCTCCGCCAATGAAATTCGCGAACTGATCCGAACCAGCTCTGAAAAGGTCAAGGTTGGCGTGGAATTGGTAGATGAAGCGGGGCGCTCCTTGGATGAAATCATTGAAAAAATTCAGGCGGTCTCCGCTCTTACCACTCAGATTGCCGCCTCTTCTGGGGAACAGTCTTCGACCATTTCGGAAATCAATGCCGGTATGATCGAGTTGGACCGGGTGACCCAGCAAAACGCCAGCATGGTTCTGAAGTCCAGTGATCAGGGCAAAAGCCTTCAGCGGGCGGCGTCGGAACTGGCGGAGTTGGTCGCCGGGCTCAAGCCGACCTCGCAAAGCCAGGGCGGAACCCCAGCTGCGCAGGGCATGGTCCATGGCGATGACTTTGGCTCGGATGATTTTGGTGGCACGGGTTTTGGCGACGAAGGCTTTGACATCGATGACTTTGACACTGACCGGCTGGCGGGGTGATCCTTCGCCAAACCTTGCTAAGGTTTGACCGCCGCTGTCAGCAACAACAGCCCCCCGTTCACCTGAGTGTGGACGGGGGGCAACTTTTTTGTCGCTTGACCTGCGCCTTGCTGAGGCTAGCTTTGGGAAAAAACCAAAGGAAATCTAATGATTGGATATGTAACTGTTGGCGTCTCGGATATGGAGAAAGCCAAGGCCTTTTACTGCGATCTTTTTGCGGATCGCGGCGCAAAGGTGATTATTGATGGCGGGCGCATCGCGATGATTGGGGCAACGCCAAAAGAGCCGATGATTTCGGTCTGTGTGCCCTATGACAAAAAGGATCCGCAGCCGGGAAACGGCAATATGGTGGCCTTTGCTGCACAAAGCAAAGACGATGTTTCCGAGCTCTATAACAAGGCTATTTCGCTTGGCGCGACCTGCGACGGTGAGCCGGGCCAGCGTATTCCTGATCGGTTCTACGGGGCCTATGTGCGCGACCCCGATGGCAACAAGATGACCTTTTATGTCTTTGGCTAGCGCCGGGAGCCCCTCAATTCTATCTGAGCATGTGGGATGACTGGGTCCTGACCCCAAAAACCTGCGACGGCCTGACAGGGTGCCCCGTCAGGCCGTTTTCTACCTGCTGTTGGATACAGCAGCTGATCCGGGGACGGCTGCTTACGCGGGTTTTCTTGCGCCACGACGGCTCGGGGCACCGCGCCGCAAAGCCGGATCTATATACCGTGCTTGGCCAAAGTGGCCCATGAAACAGAGAGCTGCCGACCGTCCTAAGCTGTGATTTCTGCTGAAACCGGCCGCGACCACGGTCCTAGCCTGCGCGCCCATTTGCTTGCCAGCAGCGGGGAACTTGCATAGCCTTGTCGGCAACTTTGTCTCTTTGAAATGATCTCTTTATGTTAGATTTTAGTCTGGGTTTGATTGGGCTTCTTGGCCTGGTTTTTCTGCTTGGTGTTCCCTATCTCCTCGTGTCGCATACACGCCTGAAATCGCAGGTGCGCGATTTGGACGCAAAAGTGCGCGCGCTGCAAAACAGCGCCTCAGGCAAACAGGTCTCCGCAGATCTGCAAACCCCTGATCAACAGCCCAACGCGGTAGCCAAACCTGCTGTCCCTTGGGGCAAGGCGCCCGATGATGCAACAGACGCCACCCCGATCGAGGACCAAGCGAAAGACGTCCGTGCCGCAGAAGACAGCTCAGTATCTGGGCCTTTTGTGGCCCCGGCGGAGACAGAGCAAAACGCCGAAGACTTTGCCAGCGTCACACCGCGAGGGCCATCTGCACCAGCGCCGCTTTCTGAAACGCGCGCCGATCCGTCCAGTGACCCGGCTCAGACCCCGCGGGCTTTTGTGTTGCGCAGAGATCTTGTGGAGGCCCTCAGCGGTTGGCTGCGGGAGAACTGGGTTTTGGTGGCAGGGGCTGCATCTCTGGCCTTGGCAGGGCTCTTTATGGTGCAATACGGCGTTGAAAACGGCCTTTTGACGCCGTTCTGGCGGGTCATGGCCTCTTTGGGCTTTGGCGTGGCGCTTATTCTTGGGGCTGAAATGATCCGGCGTCGTATGGGGGATGTCACGGACGGAGCAGCGCAGCATCTGCCCTCTGCCTTGGCAGGAGCGGGGGTCGTCACACTTTTTGCCGGGCTGCTGTCGGCGCGGGTGATGTACCAGCTGATTGACCCAGGCCCCAGCTTTGTGGCGCTTTGCCTGGTGTCGCTGCTGGCCCTGGTGCTGGGCTGGTTTTACGGCGCCTTCCTCACCGCTTTGGGGCTGCTGGGCGCCAGCGCGGTTCCCTTTCTGGTGGGGGGGCAATCGCAGGATGCCTGGATGCTCTACTACTATTTTGCCTTGATTGCGACGGTGGGGCTGGGGGTGGACACGGTCAAGCGCTGGGCCTGGATCTCGGGGCTTGCCTTGGCCGCGCCGCTCACGGCCTGTCTGTTGCTTTACCTGTCCGAAGGGGGGGAGCCGCATTTTCTGACCGCGCTGTTGGCGATTACCGCAGCAGCAGTGATCCTGCCTGGGCGCAGCCTTTGGCCTTGCCATGGCGGACCGGCGGTGGTGGAGGTCTTTTTACCCCATCAGGGGCGGCGGACCTATCCTGAATTCCCCACCCGTATTTCTGCGGTCGCAATCTGTGCTGCGGGGGCTGCGGCGCTGCTGGTGGCTGTGCAGGCGGATCAGGCGGCGGTGGTTGTCTTTGCCCTGCTGACATTGGTGACGCTGTTGCTTGCTAGCGTGCTTTGGATGCGCCATGCCCCAGCTTTGTTTGACCATGCACTGGTGCCGGGACTGGCGATCCTAGCGGTTGTCCTGCTGGAGGGGCTCAACTTTGGCCCTCTGTTTCGCGAGTTTACCGCCGCCATCACCCGCCCGCCGGAAACCCCGGCCCCCCAAATCCTGTGGCTTCTGGTGGCAATTGCTGCGCTGGGCTCGGGGCTGGCCTATCTGCGCATGCAGTGGAGCCTGACTGGGCCTGATGGGGAGAGCCAAGAGCCTGAGGCATATTCCTCGGCAAACCTCCCGGTATTCTGGGCGCTCTGTGCGGCGAGTTTTGCCCCAGCCTTGCTTTTGATCCTCGAGTTCACCTGGAGACCCGCAGCTGTGCATGGTCTCTACACCTGGGCCTTGGTGGTGCTGACCATGGCGGCGGGCATGACCTTTCTGACAGAGCGCGCGGCCCGTGGCCCGCGCGGCGGGCAGCGAGAGATGCGGGTGGCGTTGCTTGCCATTTCAGCGCTGACTCTCATTGCCTTTGCGCTCTTTCTGGTACTGGCGCAGACTGCGTTGACTCTTGCCCTGGCTGTCATGGTGCTGTTGGTGGTCCTGATTGACCGGAAATACGATCTGCCCGGCCTGGCGCTGTTTGTGCAGATCGCAGTGGCGGTCATTGTTTACCGGCTGGTACTGGATCCCGGCGTGACCTGGGCGCTGGACCGCGACTATATCGACGAGGGTTGGCAGTATGTGACACCGTTATCCCAGATCGCTCTTGGCTATCTGGGCAGCCTGGCGCTGCTGGGAGCTGGCTGGTTCGTGACACGACAACAGCTGCGTGAGAAAACCACGTTGGTGCTGGAAAGCGCCGCAACATTGATAGGCGCAGTGTTCTTTGCTGTGTTGATCCTGCGGCTGCTGCCAGAACAGATGCGCTATAGTCATGCGGGTATAGGGCTGATGGCCACAGTGTGGGTGGCCTCCCTGGTGAACCAGCTGCACCGGCTCCGTCTGAGCGGTCGCTTTTCAGCTCTGCTGCGCGGCATCCTGATCCTGGGCTATGGTGTCGCTGCCTTGGGCTGTATTGGCGGGTTACTTGTGTTTGCCAATCCGCTGTTGGCCAGTGGCGAAATCGTGCGTGGCCCGTTGATCCTGGACAGTTTGGCTGCGGCCTATCTGCCGCTGGCGGCAGTCTGTGCTGCGGCAGCGCTGCGGCTGGACCACCTGAACCGCTGGGTTCGGACCGGGTTTGGTCTCGCCGCGTCTGTGCTGGCGGTGATCTATATCACCTTGGAGATCCGCAGGTTCTGGCGCGGCAATAACCTTAGCCTTCCGGGGGTGATCGACGCTGAGCTCTATTCCTACACCGTGGCTTTGCTGGTTGCCTCGGGTGGGGTGCTGATGCTGGCCTTCTGGCGTCGTTCAGACCTGCTGCGCAGGCTGGCCATGGCCGGGGTGGTGCTGACAATTGCCAAGGTATTCCTGGTGGATATGAGTGGTTTGTCCGGCCTGACGCGGGTATTTTCCTTCATGGGGCTTGGGCTGGCGCTGGTCGGGCTTGCCTGGCTGAACCGCATCATGAACGCCCAATGGGACAAAGGGAAAATACAGCCCGAAAGGCAAGAGACCTGACCAAACTGCATCAGGGGAAGATCTGCAAAAAAGGCGGGCCAGAGCGGCCCGCCTTTTTTATTTGCAATGACCTGACCCACCACGGCCGGAGCCATCGTATCGGAACGATGCAGTGGATGCCTCGCGCTACCTCGGTCGAACCATTTGGAAGCGATGGAGCGGGTATCTCCGCAGGAGCCGCGTCGAGACCAAGATGGACAGTGTGAAGCAATTGGGCCAATCCTTGATGGCCCGAGACTTCGAGCGACAGATCGCTGAGATCCAAATCCGGATCGCGGTATTGAACCGCTACACCGCTCTTGGCATACCTGTCACAGAGCCCGCAGGATAACTCCGTCCGGGGAAAGGGGGAGGCTGTCCTTCGGACGATTTGCGCAACAAAGCCGCGCAAAAGAGTAAAGTAATTGTTTAAAAGCTGAGCCGAGGCAAGTTCCGCTCGCTTGTGCAAGAGTGCCTCTCCCCAACAGATCGGCCCGGCTGGGAGGATCTATTGGGGAAAGTGCCTGTTGAATAGCTTGCGGCTACTTGGCTGTAAGGGTCTCGAAACGCAGACCAACGGCGGTGCGCGGTGCAAAGCCTTTCCAATAGGTGTGATCCGGCAGTTCCTTGCCTGCATCGTCTTTTGAGACAACACCGTCGATGGCCTGTGGTATCAGCTCCAAGTAGGGTGTGTTGTCGGCCTCAGACTTGAGGTGCAGTCCCATAAAGGCAGTGGCAAAGTGCTGGGTGATATTGTTCATCCGGTTGGTGTCCCAAACCGCATCGGCGTAGTGCTCAAACGGGATGAAGTCGAGATTGTCGACCGGTTCCCAGCTCTCAATTGGGGCAGGCATTGGCGCGGCGGCGTTGTGATTGGCGCCTTCAAAGGTCAGCAGGTGACGGTTGGTATTCACTGCGCCCTCAAAGATTTTCCGAA
Organism: Pseudophaeobacter sp. TrK17; assembly: GCF_042192375.1. Classification (NCBI taxonomy): domain Bacteria; kingdom Pseudomonadati; phylum Pseudomonadota; class Alphaproteobacteria; order Rhodobacterales; family Roseobacteraceae; genus Pseudophaeobacter; species Pseudophaeobacter sp. TrK17. The sequence continues at coordinate 2,938,208 of NZ_CP071700.1, read as the reverse complement.
TTGCCGAATAGACAGAGACATCATCGGCGCTGCCCGCCATAACCATCAGCGGTTTGTTGATGCCAGCCAGGCCGGTCGCATCCCAAAAGCCGGTGTTCATCCCCCAGGGACCAATGGCAATCACCGCTTTGACGCGGTCATCACTCTGCGCGGCGTGGCTTTCTGACCCTGCCTGATGGCGGGCCAGCAGACCAGCGGGCGTGCCCCAGCTATACTGGGTCGAGGCCTCGGTCACGCCGGCACCGGCAAAGATCACAGCGCCGTAGCCGCCCATGGAGTAGCCGATAACCCCGGTTTGATCAGTATCGATGATCTCGCCCAGGGGGCCTTCCAGAGCCTCCATCTGATCAATGACAAACCGCTGATCAATCGGGCGGTTCAGCAGGGTTGAACCAAAGGCGGCCTTGTCGGAATAGGTGCTGTCACGGTGGTCAATCGAGACGGTGACATAGCCCTTGGTTGCGAGGTTTTCCCCCAGGTGGGACATCAGATAGCGGTTGCCGGGGTAGCCATGTGAGATCACCACCAGAGGATAAGTCTCGCCACTGGCCGGCGTTGCATCACGGGCGGCACGGCCCTGTAGGGTGACTTCGGTCTTGCCGTCCCGCAGGATGGCGCGATAGCTGCCGCCCTGTTCGGTTCCCTCCGCCGCCGGATACCAGACCTCTACCGTCAGATCACGATCATACAGTGGCTGGTCGGTGTCAGTGGTGTTTAGAATGTCATTTTGACCGGGATTGGTAAACTCCAGCGTCTGCACCCCGATTGGATGGGCGCCAAAGGCGGCAAGCTCAGGCGCATCTGGCCGAATGCGATCGATGCGGTTCTCTGCCGAGCTCGCCAGAGGCAGGCTGGTTGCCGCGAGGGCTAGCCCGATGCCGGCCGCCAAATTTTTCTTAGACATATCCGTCTCCCAGTTTCGTATCCATTTGAAATGCCCCGTAGCTTTTGTTTGGGGCCCGCGCGTGTCTTAGGGGCGCAATGTAACAAACTGTCCTGCAGGCTGCGGGTGGCAGCCAAAGCATCCCCGCTGGCGCCTCTGGCCACAAAGACCCGATCTGCTGCTGTGGGACGGACCTCTTTGAACAGCGGTCGCGATAGTTTCTGGGCGATTGCGCGTCACCTTTTCTCAGATGACTAAAGAGTCGCGCTCTGGGTCAAGTCTCCGCATGGGGCTGGCTGCAATAACGCAGCGTTTCTTTCACAGGGGCCGAGGGTTAGCAAAAGCCCGCAAAAGCAGTCTCCAACGGGACAGGACATGTGCAGTGGCCCTACAGCGCAGATTGTCCTTATTTTGGATGCTCTATACTGTTAAGATATTCACATTTTCAGCAGGCCAATTTTGCGAGAGCACCGATGAAACAGACACCTTGGTTGGGCTTTTCCATTGATCGTGATGCCAGCACTCCGGTGTTTGAACAAATCTGTGCCGCCATTCGCCTGCGCGCCGCTTCGGGGGATATGGCGCCGGGCAGCAAACTGCCGCCAACCCGGGTGTTTGCCACCGAACTGGGGGTGTCGCGTTCCACCATCGTCACCGCTTACGAACAACTGGTTGCCGAGGGATACCTCAGCAGCCAGCAGGGCTCTGGCTATCGGCTTTGTGCCTCTGGCGAAGTTGAGCTCACCCAGGTGCCGGCTATCACGGCCCCGCAGAACTCTGGTGCCAGCAAGCGGCGAGGGCATGAGCCAAGTGCTGCCTCAGCCCCCGCGTCAGACACGGCCTGGGTGCTTCCCTTTCGGGCCGGCAGCCCGGATATGCGGCTGTTTCCCTATCGGCAATGGGCCAAGACAGTAGCACGGATCTGTCGCTCCGACCCGCAGGCCATGTTTTTGGGCAGTGGCGGCTTTGGCTCTTTGGCGCTGCGCCAGTCTATCTGCGATCACGTGGCGGAATGGCGCGGCATTTCAGCGAGCCCCGAGCAGGTGATTGTCACCGCCGGTGCCACGGATGCCCTGGAGATCTGCCTGCATGCGCTGGCACAATCCGGCGATAGCGTCGCGTTGGAGGATCCGGGGTATCGGCCCTTGCAGTATTTCATCACGTCCCAGGGCCTGACGCCAGATTACCTGCACGTTGATGACAATGGCGCGGTTCTCCCCTCTGGCCCGGTGGCCCCCCGGCTGGCCATTCTGACGCCCTCGCATCAGTTTCCACTGGGCGGCGCCATGTCTCCGGCGCGACGGATGGAGTTCATTCGATGGGCAACCGAGACGCAGGCCTGGATCATCGAGGATGATTACGACAGCGAGTTCCGCTACGCCGGGCGGCCCATCCCAGCGATGGCTGGTTTTGATCATTTGCACCGCACTCTCTATATTGGCAGTTTCTCCAAAATCTTTTCCAACGCCCTGCGCCTGGGCTACCTGATCCTGCCCAAACCGCTTGTCGCACGCTTTACCAACAGCATTGAACGCTTTGGCCCAAGAGCGAGCAGCATGCCACAACAGCCACTGGCGGATTTTATCGACAGCGGTGAGTTCTATCGCCATCTGCGCCGGGTCAGACGGATCTACGCAGAACGCCGCCGTTTTCTGTTGCATCAATTAACCCAGGATTTCAGCGCCTATGGCTATTGCGTCGATCACCAGGCTGGCATGCAGGTGGTGTTCCATTTGACCTGCGGACTGCAGGACCAGGAAATTTGCACCCAGGCGGCAGAGCAGGGGCTGAGCATTGAGGCGCTTTCGGGATTTGTGCAGACCCCGGCCCCAAGCGCGTGTGGCTACAACGGATTGCTTCTGGGGTTTTGCGGCTACCGCGAAGAAGAACTAAAACAGGGTCTAGGCCTGTTGCAGCAGGTTCTGCAGCAGCTTTCCCGTTAAGTGCCAGAAGCTGCCGGGGGCTGTCTGGGGCTACCTGGGGTTGCCAGGGGCCGAGAGGAGCCTTGCCCAAGCAAAGTTTCATTATCCCACAGGTTGCTTGTGTGATATTTTACTTTCCTTTGAGCATCACCTTTGGGAATTAAGTCGAATATTGGCTAGTTTTTTTGGAGAAGTATTAAGCAATACCGGCGGCCATAACAGAATATTAGGATGCGTCACATAGGCAGGGAATAAGCGTTAGATTTAGAGGACTATTCCAAGATGCCCCAGCTTCTGTTCCGATTGCCCATACGGATATACGCCCTAACCGCGTTGGCGGTGGGATTGGCCGCGGTTTTGACCTTTGTTTTGCTGTCTCGCACGGTGGAAAATGCCTATGAGATGCGAGAGAAGGAGCTCGACAATTTGGTCGGCACCGTTATCAGCGCCCTGGCTGATCTGGACGCAAAAGTTCAGGCTGGGGACCTGACATTGGAAGAGGCGCAGGCGCTAGGGAAAGAGCAGGTCGAACTGCTGCGTTTTGGCACCGCAGGCTACTTCTTTGCCTTTAATCAAAACAACACCATGGTTGCACATCCAGTCGCCCCACAATTGATTGGGGAAGATCAGTCAGACTTTGAAGATGTGAATGGTCTTAGGGTTTTTGAAGAGTTCAACAAGGTCATCGAGACGACAGGCTCCGGCCCGGTGATCTACCACTTCAACAAGCCGGATTCTGAAATTCAGGAAGCAAAAATGGGCTACGTCAAAGCCTTCACCCCTTGGGGCTGGGGCATCGGCACAGGCGCCTATGTGGCTGATATTGATGCAGAGCTAAATATCGTGCGCTGGACTGCCATCGGTGCCTTGGCCATCAGCCTCGCCATTCTTAGCCTTGGGGCCACGGTGATCACCCGTAGTGTTACAGCGCCAGTGAATGCGTTGAAAAACCGGATGCACTCTATGGCTGATGGTGACACTGATACGGATGTCCCTGCCACAAATAACAAAAGCGAAATTGGCGACATGGCGCGCAGCTTGGAAGTTCTCAAGCAGTCCCTGATCCGCCAGAAAGAGCTGGAAAGCAAACAGCAGGAACGCGAAGCTGAACAGGCCGAGGTTGTCTCCATTCTGAGTGGCAGCCTGTCCAAGCTGTCGCAGGGGGACCTCACAGTCAAAATCGGCAGCGATTTCCCGCAGGATTATGGCCAGTTGCGTCGTGACTTTAACCAGACGATTGAAACGCTGAGCGGAACAATGTCGCGCATGGTCGAAGCCACCAGTTCCATTCGCAATGGCGCGGCTGAAATCAGCCAGGCCTCTGATGATCTGTCGCACCGTACCGAGAGCCAGGCGGCAACTCTGGAAGAGACCGCTGCAGCGCTCGACGAGCTGACCGCAAGCGTGAGATCTGCCGCCGAAGGTGCCAGCAGCGTTGAGGCCACCATGGAAGCGGCCAAGAAAGAAGCCGAAATCAGTGGTGAAGTGGTGCAAAGCGCGGTATCGGCGATGACCGAAATCGAACAGAGCTCGAACCACATCGGCCAGATCATCTCGGTGATTGACGACATCGCCTTCCAGACCAACCTGCTTGCCCTTAACGCCGGGGTCGAAGCGGCCCGGGCCGGCGAAGCTGGCAAAGGCTTTGCGGTTGTCGCCTCGGAAGTTCGCGCTCTGGCGCAACGCTCTTCGGATGCTGCAATGGAAATCAAAACCCTGATCGGTGACAGCTCGAAACAGGTCGCCCGTGGGGTGGATCTGGTTGGCAAGGCTGGCGAAGCGCTGGACAGCATCGTGGGTCAGGTTAGCCACATCTCCAAGCTGGTTTCCGGCATTGCCGAAGGTGCTGTGGAGCAATCGACTGGCCTGAACGAGATCAACACCGGGGTGACCCAGCTGGACCAGGTGACCCAGCAAAACGCCGCCATGGTTGAAGAGGCGACTGCTGCCGGGCACATGCTCAATGCAGATTCCTCGAAACTGGCAGAGCTGGTTGCGATCTTTAAATTAGATGGCTGCGCCCCTGTTGTGCAGATGCCAACAGCCGCTGCCCCGATGGCACCAACCGTAGCGCCCTCGGCGCATGGAGAGGACGACTGGGATCTTGAAGCCGCGACCTCGGCTGCTGCACCAATCAGTGTCAGCACTGACGGCAATGCAGCCAAGGATATGTGGCAGGACTTCTGACAAGCTCCAGGGGTTTGGCTTTCATCTTTCCCTAAATACCTCGGGGGAGCGTCCCGCAGGGACGCGGGGGCAGAGCCCCCAGATCAAACCTCGCAAAAACAAAGCGCCCGGCAAATCTGCCGGGCGCTCTTTTGTTTGTCCTAAAGGGGCTGAGCCGTTTAGCCGATAATGGCATTCAGCGTTGCTGAGGGGCGCATGACCTTGGCTTTCAGCTCCGCAGAGGGGTGGAAATAGCCGCCAATATCCGCGGCGGGGCCCTGTGCCGTCGCCAATTCCGCCAGAATGGCCTCTTCGCCATCGGCCAGCGCCTTGGCAATGGGGGCAAATTCTGCGGCCAGGTCTGCGTCGTCACCCTGTGCTGCCAGGGCCTCAGCCCAGTAGCGGGCAAACCAGTAGTGGCTGTCGCGGTTGTCAGGTTCGCCCACCTTGCGCGAAGGCGACTTGTTGTTGTCCAGAATGCCTTGGGTTGCCACCTCAGCGGCAGCCCCCAGCACACCGGCTTTGGCGTTGTCCTTGCTGTCTGCCAGGAACTTCAGGCTTTCACCCAGGGCGCAGAATTCCCCCATCGAGTCCCAGCGCAGGTGGTTTTGCTCAACCAGCTGCTGCACGTGCTTGGGCGCCGAGCCACCGGCACCGGTTTCAAACAAACCGCCACCTTGCATCAGTTTCACGATCGACAACATCTTGGCCGAGGTGCCCAGTTCCAGGATCGGGAACAAATCGGTCAGATAGTCGCGCAGCACGTTGCCGGTGATGGCGATGCTGTCCTTGCCTGCGGTGATGGTCTTCAGCGACTGGGCTGTTGCTTCCCGTGGGGCCATGATCTGGAACAGATCCGCCTTGCCTGCAGCTTCCAGCGCGGGTTTGACATATTTGATCAGTTCGGCGTCATGGGCACGGTTTTCGTCAAGCCAGAATATGGCTTCGGAACCGGTCAGACGCTGGCGATCCAGAGCCAGTTCAATCCAGTTTTCAATCGGTGCCTGTTTGGCGGTGCAGGCACGCCAGATGTCGCCGGCCTCGACGCTATGGGCGTGCAGGGTTTCGCCATTGGCCAGAACCACACGGATGGTGCCCGCAGCAGGGGCTTCAAATGTGGTGGGGTGGCTGCCGTATTCTTCGGCTTTTTGTGCCATCAGACCAACGTTGGCGACGGACCCCGCCGTAGTCACGTCCAGCGCGCCATTGGCTTTGAAAAAGTTGATGGTCTCATCATAGATGGTGGCATAGCAACGATCAGGAATGACGCAGTTGGTGTCGCCCTTGTTGCCTGCTGCATCCCAGCCCTTGCCGCCAGCGCGGATCACCGCAGGCATCGAGGCGTCGATGATCACATCCGAAGGCACGTGCAGGTTGGTGATGCCCTTGTCGCTGTCCACCATATACATGGCGGGGCGCTCAGCGGTGACGGCCTCAATTGCGGCCATGATGTCGGCGTTGCCGGCAACACGGTCCAGCAGATCACCCATGCCAGAGTTGGTATTGACTCCCAAGGCCTCCAGCTCGGCACCGAACTTGTCGAACACCGGCGCCAGCCAGGCTTTGACAGCGTGACCAAAAATGATCGGGTCAGAGACCTTCATCATGGTGGCCTTCAGGTGCAGCGAAAACATGGTGCCGTCTGCCTTGGTGTCGGCAATGGCCTCTGCCAGGAAGCTCGACAGGGCAGCAGCCGACATGAATGTGGCATCTGCAACGGTACCGGCCTCAAGCGACCAGCCGTCTTTCAGCACGGTAACCGCGCCATCGGTGCCGACAAATTCGATCTTGGCGTCACCGGCCTGCGCCGCTGTGATGGTGGCGGCTTTTTCATTGGCGTAGAAATCACCCTCCGCCATGGACGAGACTTTGGTTTTGCTGTCGCCAGTCCACGCGCCCATCGAATGTGGGTTGTTCTGGGCGTAGTTCTTAACGGCGCGGGCCGCGCGGCGGTCCGAGTTGCCTTCCCGCAGAACCGGGTTCACCGCAGAGCCTTTCAGGCCGTCATAGCGCGCGCGGGCGTCTTTTTCGGCATCTGTTGTGGGCTCTTCGGGGTAGGAGGGAATGTCATAGCCCTGGGCCTGCAATTCTTCGATGGCGGCAACCAGCTGCGGCACAGAGGCCGAGATATTTGGCAGTTTGATGACATTTGCGTCTGGCGTTTTGACCAGCTCACCCAGTTCCGCCAGATCGTCGGTCTGACGCTGTTCGGGGCTCAGGTTTTCTGGGAAGGCAGAGAGGATGCGCCCAGCCAGGGAAATGTCTTTGGTGCCAACACTGACATCGGCAGCAGCGGCGAACTTGCGGATGATCGGCAGAAAGGATGCCGAGGCCAGCTCTGGAGCTTCGTCTACGATGGTATACAGAATGTCGGGGTTTGAATTTTCTGTCATGTTTCTCAACCTTTCAGCGATAACGGAAGCTTTGGTGACTATAATGTAGCAGCGCTACATTTCATGTATGCGACTGAACGGACCATATGTCGAAATTGGTTTCCGGCCAGGGCCATTTAGGCCCTCATGTAGAGCAGGAGCGCGGGCGGTGCAATCATTAGGATGCAGATTCTGGCTCGTCAGATTGACGCGGCGCTGCTTTTTCGCGCACTTTTGGCTATCTTTCTTCGCCTTTTGGTGAGTGCGCTGGTTCTTTTGGGCGCGCTGGCTCCGCTTAGGCGCCATGTAAATTTTAGGAAAATTTTAGTTAACCTTGTTGGCAAGGAGCCAGTTTGATCTCCCCTGACAAGGACGACAGCGATGCCCAGAGCCGCGCCACAAACCAGCCTTTTGCTCTATGCCCCAGTGCCGCTGTATCTCTTTGAGGGGTCTCTTTTTATTGAACGGCAGGCGGTCAACGGGCTGCAGCTCTGGGCGCGGCACTTTGATCTGATCACGGTGATGATGCCGGTCAGCGCGGTTGCGCCTCCAGCGGGATGGGTGCCTGTGCACTGCTATCAGCAAGAGCTGTCGCGTGTCAGCATCGAACCTTTCCCCATGGCCTATCGCCCGGACCAGTTTCTACGGGCCCTGCCGCGGGCATTAAAGCGGATACGCAGTTTGATCGCACAAGCAGATTACCTGAGCTTTGCCATCGGCGGGTTGTTTGGCGATTGGGGGGCGGTGTCCTGCCTGGCCGCGCATCAGTTGCAGCGGCCCTATGGGGTCTGGACGGATCGGGTGGAATCCGAAGTCATGCGGCAATCGCTGGAACGTCCAAGCGACAAGGCGCTGGACCAGACAACCTGGCGCAGTCGCTTGCGGGGGCGGTTGTATCACCGGCCCATGGCCTGGCTTGAAAAGGCTGTGATCCAGCGGGCCGATCTGGGCCTGTTCCATGGGGCTGAAACCTTTGAAGCCTATCACGGGCTGTGCCGGAACCCACAGCTGGTCCATGATATCCACATCGCTGAGGAAGATCACATCAGCGACAGTGCCTTGGCGGCAAAGATCGCGGATGTTGGGGGAAAACGTCCGCTACGGCTGATCTACACCGGTCGCGCGGAGGCCATGAAGGGGCCAATCGATTGGACCACGGTACTTGAGCGGCTCAATGTTCTCGGGGTGGATTTCCACGCAACCTGGCTTGGCGATGGCGCGGCGCTACCGCAGATGAAGGGGCGGATCCAGCGGGCGGGATTGACCAACTGTGTTGACTTCCCAGGATTTATCGAGGATCGCAGTGCTGTGTTACAGGCGCTGCGGCAGGCTGATATCTTTGTGTTTTGCCATAAAACACCTGAATCGCCGCGCTGCCTGATCGAGGCCCTGACCTGCGGCACGCCAATTTTGGGCTATGAAGGCGCCTATGCACGGGATCTGATTTCGGGGCAGGGCGGGGGGACGCTGGTCTCCCGTGGCGACACCGAGGCCCTGGCGCTTCGGATCGCCGAGTTGGACGCAGATCGCGACCAGCTGGCGCGGCGCATTGCAGATGCCCGCCTTGATGGGATGCCTTTTAGCGATGTGCAGGTCTTTGCCCACCGCGCCGGGATTCTCAAACAGTATCTGCCAGTTGGTGGAGCCATGCCGCCGCAAAAACGCAGCTCTGGGCCGGGTCTGGGTTGGGACACTGCCAGAAACTAACCAAACACTCAGCCCGCCCTGCAAGCACCCGGCTAGGTTTCCTGGCAAACCACCCGTTCAAGCCCCCTGCCAGCAAAGGGGGGGGCTATTGGCGCCAGCCCAACACCCGGCGTTCAATAAACCCGATGGTGGCGCTCAGCGTGACCCCCAGCAGCGACAGGATGGTGACGCCGGCAAACAGGCGTTCCAGATCATAAAGCGATCCGGCCTCCAGGATATAGGCGCCGATGCCGTATTCCGCGCCCAGCATCTCGGCTGCAACCAGCAGGATGATGGCAATGGCCAGGCTGATGCGGAGCCCGGACAGGATACCGGGCATGGCCCCAGGCAGCACAATCTTGCGCACGATCGAGAACCAGGACAGGTTGAAGCTTTGGCCCATGCGGATCAGGCTGCGATCAACATTGTCCACCGCGCCATAGGTAGCCACCACCGTGGGGGTAAAGGTGCCAAAGGCGATCAGCGCGTATTTTGAGCCCTCATCAATGCCAAACCAGATCACAAACAGCGGTAAAAGCGCGATCTTGGGGATGGGGAACAGCGCAGCCGTCAGCGGCACCAATCCGGCGCGAACATAGGAAAACAGCCCGATCAACACGCCGGTCGCAACGCCCAGGCTGGCGCCAAGCAAGGCGCCGATAAACAGCCGGGTCAAAGACACACTCATATGTGCCCACAACAGCCCCGAGGCATAGAGCTCGCCAAAGGTTTTGAGCACGTCACTGGGCAGCGGCAGGGTCAGTGGTGAAATCCAGCCCTGACGGGTGCCAAGTTCCGCAAGCGCCAGCAGCAAGACAAAGACCAAGACACCGATCCAGCGATGGCTGGCCGGGGCGAAGCCACCACCACGAAAGGTGACCTGGCGGGCTTGGCCCTTAGAAGGTTGAGTCTCGGTGGTATCGGCGGCTGTGTTGGGTTTCAGATCAGACATGAACCAGCTCCGCATCTGCCGCACGGGCCTCTTCGCGCATCAATTGCCAAAGGTATTTTTGTTTTTCTTCCAAAGCGCTGTCCCCATAGTGACGTTGATCCAGCGGGGTATCCAGATGGACCACTTCGCGGATCTCGCCAGGGCGGCGCGACATCACCACGATGGAGTGGCCCAGCCGCACGGCTTCGGCCAGGTTATGGGTGACATAGACTGCCGTAAACGGCGTCCGGGTCCAGAGGCTGACCAGATCATCCATCAGCAATTCGCGGGTCTGACTATCCAGCGCCGAAAGCGGCTCATCCATCAGCATCACTGCGGGGTTTACCGCCAGGGCACGGGCAATCGCCACCCGCTGTTTCATCCCCCCCGACAGCTGCTTGGGCAGGGCCTTGTGAAACTCGCTCAACTTGGTGCGGGCCAGCACATCGGCAATGATCGCCTCGGCGCGGGCGCCGCGAATGCCGTGATCCTCCAGCACCAAAGAGATATTACCCCGCACCGAGCGCCAGGGCAGCAGGGCAAAGTCCTGAAAAATATAGGTGAGCGGGTTGAGGCAATCTTTGGGTGCAGCACCAATTTGCAGCACCTCGCCCCGAGTGGGCTGTTCCAACCCGCCAATAAAGCGCAACAGCGTGGACTTGCCGCAGCCAGAGGGGCCAACGATGCAGACAATCTTGCCCGAGGGGATGTCCAGCGAGATATCGCGCAGCACCTCAAAATCATCATAGGAATGGCTGACGCCAGAGAGGCGAATATCCATGCGGGAGCGCTCCGGAAAAGGGGGAAACAAGAGACGGGGCGAGATCACATCCCGCCCCGAGAAAAAGTGCGCAGCTGGCTTTAGCCGAGTGTCTGCACGTAGCTTGGGTCAATCACGGTATCCAGGCTGATGCTCTGATCCACCAGACCTTCGGATTGGAACCAGCTCAGTTGGTCCTGCAGCGAGGCGGTGTTCATCGCCGCGCCCTCATTCAGGCGCATGGTGCCATTGATGATCGACTTGGCCGCCTTTTCACGGGGGCGATCCGCATAGACATATTTGTGGATCAGGTCGACCAGCTCTTCAACGCCGGCGTCGCCATGGGCCTTGTCGATCATGGTGCTGTTATAGTCGCTCACACCTTTGGAATAGCCGGCCAGGAAATCGCGCGTCATCTGCTGCTCGCCCGAAGCGTTTTTGGCCGAGGTAAAGACCGTGGTCACCTGATAATTTGGCAGGTAGTCCGACACATTGCCAATGATATGCACCTTGCCAGAGCCAGCCAGTGGTTTGGCCAGATGTGGCACGATGGACCAGGCGTCGATCTGGCCGGATTTCAGCGCGCCGATGATGGCTCCGACTTTTTGCAACGGCTTGAACTTCAGCTCGATGCCTTCGGCCTGGGCCATTTTGGAGCCCATGTAGTGGAAAGAGGATCCAGCCGAGGTGATGCCGTAGCTTTTGCCCGCCAGCTGTGCCGGGCTGGTCACACCGGCCTGGTAGGCAGCATCAGAGACCAGGAACTTCTGGCCGTCGATGCCGACCTCTTCGGACAGGGCGCCGCCGATCACCTTGACCGCACCCTTGTCGGCCAGAGACACCAGACCGCCAGACATCGCGGTTACCGCGTAGTCCACATCGCCGGAGGCAATGGCAACAGCCATTGGGGTTGCGGCCTGGAAGAACTTGAACTCCACATCCAGGCCCGCGTCGGCAAAATAGCCGCGCTCAAAGCCGATGAAGCTGCCGGAATGGCTGGTAAAGCGCAGCGCGCCCACGGTGATTTTGCGGTTTGAGGCCAAGGCTGGGCTTGCCAGTCCAGCAGCAGCGGCGCTGCCACCCAGTAGTGCCAATGCCTTGCGGCGGGTAAATGTGGTCATGATCGTTCCTCCCTAGTGAACAGTGTTGGTCTGATCCTTTTATCCCTCAGGCCTGTATTTCTGTGGTGATGAGTCTCTCCAACCGGCTAAGCGCTGTGGCGCTGTCGCGGCTTAATACTGCGGTGAGCAGTGCTTGATGTTGCGTGGCGCGATCTGGAAAATCCAGCCGCCCTTCGCGCAGCAGCGCCAGCCGAAAGCGGCGGGACTGGTCGTAGAATTTTTGCTGCGTGTCTAGCAGCCGGGGAGAGCCCGAGGCCTCGCAGAGGCTGTAGAAAAACGCCCGGCAGGCATTGTCCCACTCCAGGGCAGCCAGATCGCTGAGATCGCTTTGCACAACAGATTCGCAGTGGCGCATGGCGTGATGGGCTGCCAGAACGCGACCCTCCCAGGCGACATTCCCCAGCGCCAGAGATTTCTCCAGTGCCATCTTTTCAACCTGGATGCGCATGAACAGAATGTCCTGCAGATCTGCCTCGGTGGCCGAGGTGACGCGGAACCCGCGCTGGGCGGTGGCTGCCACCAGGCCTTCGGCGCTGAGCAGCCGCAGGGTTTCGCGCATCGAATGATTAGAGCCGCCATAGCGTTGCCGCAGGTCGTTCAGCTTGAGCTTTTCATCCGGTCTGAGCAGGCCAAAGGAGATGTCGCGGCGCAGCACCGACGCCAGAATCGCCACCACTGTTTCATCCTCGTTTTGTCTTGAACCAAATATCATCTGGACCCGATTTTCTAAAATGTTGGACATTTTTGCCGCAGAGGCCGCCGCGTGTCAATCGCCTGAATTTTCCCATATTTTTGTGACCTTTCCCGGATCATTCCGCGCCGTCGCGTTGACCCTTTGCTGTGGCTCTGCCACTCATGGCGGGGCCAAATGACTGACCATCCAAGTATTGACCGCCTGATCCCCTGACCCGGAGCCCGAATGCCCGCCTTTCGCTTTCTACACACCTCAGACCTGCATCTGGGCAAACGGTTTGGCCAAATGCCGGAAGAGGTGCGGGCGGATTTGCAGCAGGCGCGTCAGCAGACACTCGCCACTCTCGCCGCTCTGGCGCAGGAACAGGGGGCACAGCATGTCCTGATCGCGGGGGATATGTTTGACACCGAAACGCCCTCAGAACGTGTGCAGCGCCAGGCCCTGGCGGCAATGGGGGCGGCGCCGGATCTGCACTGGTGGATCATTCCAGGCAACCACGACAGCGCGGCTGCGGAAACGCTGTGGGCCGGGATGGCGCAGCATGCTGCGGAAAACACACATCTTTTGATGCAGCCCGAGCCGGTGCAGATGGCGCCGGGGGTGCATCTGTTGCCTGCGCCCTGTCGTCATCGCTTTGCCGGGCAGGACCTGACCGCCTGGATGGATGGCTGCGACACCCCGGCGGGGGATTTGCGCATTGGTCTGGCCCATGGGGGGGTGCTGGACTTTGGCAGTGATGAGGCCGGCGGTGAAGTGATTTCGCCCAACCGTGCCAGCTCTGCCAGATTGGACTATCTGGCGCTGGGCGATTGGCACGGTGCCTTTATCCTGAATGATCGCAGCCGCTACAGCGGCACGCCAGAGGCCGACCGGTTCAAACACGCCGGGCGGGGCCAGTGCCTGTTGGTTGAGCTGACCGCGGCAGGCCAACCGCCGGATATCACCGCCCTGGAAGTCGGCGCCTATCACTGGCAGGAACAGGCTTTGCCCCTCACCCCGGCGAGCGATGTTGCGGCAGAACTGCAGGCGCTGTTGCCTGCCAGCCGTGCCCATTGGCGCCTACATCTGTTGCGGCTCAAGGCCGAGGGCTGGGTCACTGCACCGCAGCGCCTGGCCCTGGAGCAGGCGGTGGCACAGGTCGCCCCCGAGTTCTGTCATTTCACCTTGGAAACATCAGGGCTGCGCAGCGAATACCAGCTGTCTGATCTGGATCTGATTGCCACCAATGGAGCGCTGCGGGTCGCTGCCGAAGACCTGATGCGCTCGGCCGAGGACACAAGCGAGGCCCAGAACGCGCGTGACATCGCTTCGGCGGCTTTGAACCGTTTGTTTGCCTATGCCCAGGACGGTGACGCGACCGGGGAGCGCAGCGCATGAAGATCCGCGCCATTCGTTTGGAAAATGTTCGCCGCTTTACCGATCCGGTTGAAATCACCGGCATTGGGACGGGGCTCAATGTATTGGCCGCCCCCAATGAGCAGGGGAAATCGACCATCTTTGACGCGCTGCATGCGGTCTTTTTCAAAGATGCCAAATCCTGGGACAAGGACATTCGCGCCTTGGCGCCGCGCGCCGGAGGCGAACCTCGGGTTGAGGTGGAGATTGAACGGGATGGCAGCTGTTATCGCCTAGCCAAGCAGTTTCAAAAGGCCTCGGGCAAGGGCGATCTGCGGATCTGGCAGGGCGATCATCTGTATCTGCAATCGGATGCGGCGGAGGCCTGGCTGCAAAGCCTGATCAAATCCCCCAAAGAGGGCGGTCCCTCCGGGTTGCTTTGGGTGCGTCAGGGGCTGACCAATTTTGCCGACGCAAAGGAAACCCTGGCGGCGCGGCAGGATTTGATGTCGTCGGTCGCGGGGGAGGTGGACAGCATCACTGGCGGTCAGCGCATGGATGCGATCCGGCGCGATGTGCGCCAGTCCCTGGATCGTCTGGTGACCTCGCGCGGGGCCAAAAAGGGCGGCGCGCTGGACCAGGCGATGCATGAGGTGGCGACCTTAGCAGCGCGCGAAGAGGAGCTCGCCGACAAGGTGCGGGAACTGCGCGATCAGCTTGACCAACGTCAGGATCTGCGCCGCGCGCTGACGGATCTGCAAGACCCCGAAACACAGCAATCGTTGGAGGCGCGTCTGCGCCAATCCCAGCAAGAGCTGCAAGCCGCTGAGCAATATCAGGAAAAACTGACCGTCGCGGAGCAGGCGCTGCGCACCGCCACCTTGGTGCTGGACAATCACAACAGCGCCTTGGCCGGGTTTCTGGCGCGCCGCAAAGACCGTGCCGAGGCAGAGCAAGCCCTGAGCGCGGCGGCGCAAACCCTGAAACAGATTTCCGAAGTTCTGGATCCGGCCCATGCCGAGGCAGAGCAGGCGGAGCAGGTTTTGGCGACGGCCAAGGCCAAGACACAGGTGCTGGAATCGCGGTTGGCGCAGATGCAACGGGCCGCGCGTCTGGAGCAGGCCGCAGACCAGCGCCGCGCCTTGCAACAGACGCTGGAGCAGGCCCGCAGTGTCATGCAGCAGGTCGCAGCGCTGAAGGCGCAGATGGAGCATGGTCCCGACAAGGCTGCGATGGAGCGGATCGAGACCGCCCGCGACGCCCTGGCCCTGGCGGCGCAGGCGCAGCAGCTGGGGGCCTTTGCCCTTACCGTCACCTATGAGCCGGGGCAGGAGGGGCGCTTGATGCTGGATGGTGCGCCGCTGGCTGGCGGCAGCCGCCTTCCCCTGCCAGAGGGGGGCAGCCTGGAGGTGCCCGGTCTGGCTCGTATTGAGCTGCATCCTGGCGATGGCGCTGGACGGGATCAACTGGATCAGGCGCAGCGCGCGCTTGCAGCGGCCTTGGAGGCGGTGCAGTGCGACAGCATCACCCAGGCCCGCGCGGCCCATCAGGCCCGTCAAGAAGCCCGCATCCGGCTGGAAGAAGCTGAGGGCCAGCTACAGGTTCTGGCGCCCGAAGGGGTGATGGCGCTGATGCAACGTCTTGATGCTTTGCCGGTGGAGGCATCCCCAGCTGAGGCGGGCGCGCCTGCAAATGAGCCTGAGGAAGAGGATCTGGACCAGCTGGAAGCCAGGCTTGTTGCGCAGCGTGCAGAAATGGACGCGTCGGCTGTCGCGCTTGACCAGGCGCGCCAAAGCGAAGCCCGTCATCGGTTGAATCTGGAAGGCGCCCGTGTCAGCCATCAGGCGGCGCAGCAACGGCTGGAACGCGCCGAGGCCGCGTTGGCGGGACAAAGCGACACTGCGGAGCGGCTGGCTGAGTTGCAGCAGCGTCAGACGGAACTGCAGCAGGATCTGGCGGCACAACAGGCCCAGTATCAGGCCTTGCAGCAGGATGCGCCAGACCTGGCCCCGGCGCGCGCACGCGCCGCGCGGGCAAAATCCGAACAGGCCGCGACCCGCGAGGCCATCCAGGCGCATCTGCGCGATCTTGCGGTCTTGGACAGTCGCATTGCCACAACGGCAGGCATGGCCGTTGAGGAGGAATTGGCCGAGGTGCGCGATCAGCTCAGTGCGGCGCAAAACCGGCTGGCGGCGGTGGAGTTTGAGGTCGCCGTGCTGCGGCGGCTTGATCAGGCGCTGGAACAGGCGCGCAGCGCTGCGCAAGAGGCCTATATCGGGCCGGTGCTGCAACAGCTGCAACCGCTGTTGCGGCTGCTCTGGCCCGAGGCGCGTCTGGGGCTGGATGCCGGGCAGGTCCTGCCGGATCAGCTGATGCGGGCGGGCCAGGAAGAGGCCTTTGACAGCCTGTCCGGCGGCACCCAGGAACAGATCGCCCTTTTGGTGCGCCTGGCCTTTGCCCGGCTTTTGGCGCGCAAAGGCCAACCGGCCCCGATTATTCTGGACGATGCAATTGTCTACACAGATGATGCCCGCATCGAGAAGATCTTTGACGCGCTGACTCTGCAGGCGGATGAGATGCAGATTCTGGTCTTTACCTGTCGGCAAAAAAGCTTTCGGGCTCTGGGTGGCACCCAGCTGAGCATTCGCCCGGTGTCCGACCCCGCCTAAGCCGCCAGTTGGGTGGCCAGTTAGGCGGCCAATCGGGAGGACGGGGACGCTAAGGCTGGCGGGGGAGATTAGCGGCGAACTAGTCGCGGATTTCTTCCGGCATCACGCCCCACAGCTTGCTTTTTGGGGCCCAGCCGTCGAAACCGCCAACCGAGACTTCGCACCAGGCTGGCGCGCATTTGCCCAGCCGTGCCACAACCCCGTATTCCAGTGCTGCAGTGACCGGTGCCTGCTCATTGGCCTTGGCGTGCAGGGTCAGCATGTCTTCCTGGATCAGCACCGTTCGGGCTCCGGACAGCAAGGCGTAATGGACCCAGCCTCCGGCGCCATCCTGATCGCGCACGCGGCGCCAATGGCCAAACTCGGCGGTGATCTCCAGCGGCATGCCGCGGCGTTTGAACACCCAGTCAATGCGGTGGGTCAGGGAGGGGCCGCGGCGCACATTGCCCTCGGAGGCCTTCATCGAGACATAGCGCGGCAGCGGCAGGTTGGTCACTGGGCCGCGTTCAGATGCCGCAGCCATGGAAGCCAATGGGCCACAGCCCAACGCCACACAGAGCGCGGCCAATAGGCTGCGCCGATGCAAAAATGTTTTAATCACTGCCTGCTCACTTCTGCTCGTGGTTAAGCCTGCCATATCGTTGGTCCGAAATCTTGCAGGTTTTCCCGCCTGAAAAAGGCAAAAAGCTGCGTCACTTGTTCCGGTTCTGGCGGATCGGTTCTTGTGCCCGGTTCCGTCCTGCGCCACCATGCCATCAAGGCAGATGAAATGAAAAGCCAGGGGAGAGCAAAAGTGGCAAGAGAACGTCTGAGTGTTGTCGTAACGCGACGGTTGCCAGAGCCGGTGGAGACTCGGCTGAGCGAGCTGTTTGATGTTCAGTTGCGCGGCGATGATACACCGATGAGCCGCCAGGAGCTGGCCGCCGCGATGAAAGCGGCGGATGTGCTGGTGCCAACGGTCACGGATACCATTGATGCCGCCCTGTTGGGGCAGGCCGGTGATAAACTGAAACTGATTGCAAACTACGGTGCCGGGGTGGATCACATTGATGTGGCCACCGCCCGCCAGCGCGGCATTCTGGTGTCCAATACACCGGGTGTCCTGACCGATGACACTGCCGATATGGCAATGGCTTTGATCATGGCAGTGGTGCGCCGTATCCCGGAAGGGCTGGCTGTGATGCAAAAGGGCGACTGGCAGGGCTGGGCGCCAACTGCGATGCTTGGCGGGCGTCTGGCGGGGCGGCGTCTGGGCATTCTGGGGATGGGTCAGATTGGTCAGGCCGTGGCGCGTCGCGCCCGCGCCTTTGGCATGCAGATCCATTATCACAACCGTCGTCGCCTGCGCCCCGAAATCGAGTCCGATCTTGAAGCCACCTATTGGGAAAGCCTCGACCAGATGGTGGCGCGCATGGATGTGATCTCGGTCAATTGTCCTTCGACGCCCTCGACCTTCCATCTGCTGAACGCCCGGCGGCTGAAACTGATGAAACCCTCGGCGGTGGTGGTTAATACCTCACGCGGGGAGGTGATCGACGAACACGCCCTGACCCGGATGCTGCGCAGCAATGAGATTGCCGGTGCCGGTTTGGATGTCTACGAGAAGGGAACCAGTATCAATCCCAGGTTGCGTGAATTGCCAAATGTGGTACTCCTGCCGCATATGGGGTCTGCAACTCTGGAGGGCCGGATTGAGATGGGAGAAAAAGTCCTATTGAATATCAAAACCTTCGAGGATGGGCACCGGCCCCCCGACCAGGTGGTGCCTGCCATGTTGTAAGGCGCACCTGTATCTTTCAGTTGTGAGGGTGTTCCATGAAATCTGTTCTACTGACCTGCCTAGCTTTGTCGGGCCTATCGTTATCGGGCCTAACCCTGTCTTCCGTCGGGGCTGTCGCACAGGAGGCGGCCGATGCGGTCGCCCCTGAAGGGGCCAGTTCTGGCTCAGTCACGGCGATTTCAGACGCGGTTGCCGCCTCGCTTGCCAGCAAGGCAGCCGGGGCACCGGTTGAGGCACAGACCTGGATGATCGCAGCCGCCAATCCCCATGCGGTTGAAGCCGGCGCTGCCATTCTGCGCCAGGGCGGCACCGCTGCGGATGCCATGGTGGCGGTGCAGACCATGCTGGGGCTGGTCGAGCCGCAGTCCTCGGGGCTGGGGGGCGGTGCCTTTCTGGTCTGGTATGACGCCAAGTCGGGTGAGATCACCACGCTGGACGGGCGCGAAACAGCGCCTTTGGCGGCAACGCCTCGGCTGTTCCAGGACGCGGCGGGCGAGCCGCTAAAGTTTTTTGACGCGGTTGTGGGCGGGCGATCTGTGGGCACCCCCGGCACCCCGGCCTTGCTGGAGGCGGCACATCGCAAATGGGGGCGCGCCAACTGGGGCTCGCTGTTTGCGGCGGGTATTTCTTTGGCTGAAGAGGGCTTTGAAGTCTCGCCGCGTATGGCAGGGTCGATCGCGCGTGACGCGGATCGGCTGGGGCGTTTCCCCGCCACGGCTGACTATTTCCTGCCTGGTGGCACGCCTTTGGTAGCAGGGGACATCCTGACCAACACCGCCTATGCGGATGTGCTGCGCCGCCTTGCGGCTGAGGGCGCCGAAGGGTTTTATACCGGACCTATTGCAGCCGATATTGTGCGCACCGTGCAGCAGGCCGAGGGCAATCCCGGTGTTCTGTCGGCAATGGATCTGGCGCTGTATCAGGTGAAGGAGCGCCCGGCGAGCTGCGCCAGCTACCGCGCCTTTGAGGTCTGCGGCATGGGGCCGCCCTCGTCGGGGGCGCTGACCGTGGGGCAAATCCTGGGCATGCTGGGTGGTTATGATCTGGCAGCACTGGGGGCCGAAGACCCACAATCCTGGCGACTAATTGGCGATGCCTCGCGGCTCGCCTTTGCGGATCGTGGCCGTTACATGGCGGATAGCGACTATGTGCCGGTTCCAGCCAAGGGGCTGGTGGATCCGGACTATCTGGCCAGTCGGGGCGAGATGCTGGCGGGCGAGGCGGCCCTTGCGGAGGTGACGCCGGGCAAGCCTGAGTTTGATCATGCGGGGCTGGCACCGCGTTGGGCAGATGATGCCTCGATCGAGTTTCCGTCGACCTCACATCTGGTGATTGTCGATCAATATGGCAACGTACTGTCGATGACCACGACCATTGAAAATGGCTTTGGCTCGCGCTTGATGAGCAATGGGTTTCTGCTCAATAATGAGCTGACCGATTTTTCCTTTCGCAGCCACCGCGACGGCGTTCCCATCGCCAATCGGCTGGAGCCGGGCAAACGGCCACGCTCTTCGATGGCGCCAACCATTGTGATGAAAGAGGGCGCACCGGTGCTGGCGATAGGATCGCCCGGTGGCAGCCGCATCATTGGTTATGTGGCAACGGCCATTGTCGCCTGGGCGGATTGGGGCATGGATGTGCAGCAGGCGCTGAGCCTGCCACATGCGGTGAACCGGTTTGGCACCTATGATCTGGAGGCCGACACCGTTGCCGTGGACCTGGAACCGCGCCTGACCGAGATGGGCTATAAGGTCAATATCCGCGATCTGAACTCAGGCCTGCATGCCATTGAAATCGGCGAGACCCTAAAGGGGGGCGCCGACCCGCGCCGCGAAGGCATCGCGCTGGGCGAGTGACCTGGCGCTGCCTTCTGGGGGTTGCCTCGGAATTCGGGCTCTGGCAGCCTGATGCCGTTGTGACAGCGGGACAGATTGGGGCGCAGGCAATGGTTGCCTGCGCCCTTTTTCTGCGCAATAAGAGGCGCGTGTTGTCATGACAACACGAAACGAGAGAGATGGCGCCCGGCGCTATTGGGGTAAGGAAGAGGAGTGAGACATGGTGCAGGCGACGGCATTGCCACGCAACGAAGCTGGGATTGAGGCTGCGATTGGCGTGCTCAAACAGCAATTTGGTGACCAGATGCAGACCGGGCAGGCGATCCGCGAGCAGCACGGCCATACCACCACCTGGATCACCAATCAGGCCCCTGATGCGGTGATCTTTCCGACCTCCACCGCCGAGGTTGCCGACATTGTCAAAACCTGCGCCGAATATGGCGTTCCGGTCATTCCCTTTGGCACCGGCACCTCGCTTGAGGGGCATGTCAACGCTCCGGCTGGCGGCATCTGTGTCGACATGATGCGAATGGATCAAATCCTGGCGGTCCATGCTGAGGATCTGGATGTGGTGGTGCAGCCCGGTGTCACCCGCGAACAGCTGAACACGTTTTTGCGGGATCAGGGGTTGTTCTTCCCGATTGACCCCGGTGCCAATGCCTCGCTTGGTGGCATGTCCGCGACCCGGGCCTCGGGCACCAATGCGGTGCGCTATGGCACCATGAAGGACAATGTTCTGGCGCTGGAAGTGGTGATGGCGGATGGCGAGGTGATCCGCACGGCTCAAAGGGCCAAAAAATCCTCGGCGGGCTATGATCTGACCCGGCTGATGGTCGGCTCCGAAGGCACCCTGGGCCTGATCACTGAAATCACCCTGCGTCTGCAGGGCATCCCCGAGGCGATCCGCTCGGCCCGCTGTTCGTTCCGCACCGTGGATGACGCCTGCCGCGCGGTGATGATGACCATCCAATACGGCATTCCCATCGCCCGGATGGAGCTGCTCGACGAGATGAGCGTTGCGGCCGCCAACAGCTATTCCAAGCTGTCCTTGCCGGAAACACCACTGCTGCTGCTGGAGTTCCACGGCTCGGATGCTGGCGTTTTGGAGCAGAGCGAGACCTTTGCCGCCATTGCGGATGAGTTTGGCGGCTTTGACATTGAGGCCACCTCTTCCGCAGAGGAGCGCAACAAGCTGTGGCAAGCGCGCCATGACATGTACTGGGCCTGCATGCAGATCCGCCCCGGTGCCAAGGGGATTTCCACCGATGTCTGCGTGCCAATTTCAAAACTGGCCGAATGTGTAGGGGCCACCCAGCAAAAGGCCGAAGACCTGGGGCTGGTTGCGCCAATCGTTGGCCACGTGGGCGATGGCAATTTCCACTCCCTGGTCTTGGTGGACATGGAAAACGCAGAGGAGCGGCAAAAGGCTGACGAATTTATCAGCTGGCTGAATGATCTGGCGATCTCGCTGGATGGCACCTGCACGGGCGAACACGGCATTGGTCAGGGCAAACGCCCCTATCTGCAAAAAGAGCTGGGGGCGGCCACCCGCTATATGGCGGCAATCAAGGCAGCGCTTGACCCGGACGATATCCTCAACCCCGGGAAAATCCTCGCTGATAAGGGCTGAGGTGCAAGACTTCCTCAGGCTATGCTCCCAGGCCGTGCTCTCTGGGGGCATGGCCTGGGAATGCCATAATTTCCACCAACTCCCCCTGTACACTGCTTTTTGTGAGTGAGGTTCAGGTTTGGGAGCGCCGAGATGAGTATTCGAAAAACCTTGGGAATACTTGTATTTAGTATCCAGGCAGTTGTTGCCGTGGACTATAATATGCAAAGCCAGAAAGCTGGGTTGGGGCCGGGTGAGCTGAGTATGAAAGACTACGCGGCCATCGTGCAAAAGCGCTATGAGACCGAGCCGGCTGATCGCATTGCCACGGCAGGTCAGCGGGATCGGCTTTGGCAACAGGCCGCTGGTCTGGGCTCTGCAATCGGCGCGCGCTTTCCCGGCGCTGCGGATGTGGCCGACGCGGATGTTGCGGCGCAGGAGCAGGCGCCTGCCAGTGTCTGCATCCGCCGAGGGACCACCCTGGACTGTCAATAATACAGACGCCTGAGGTCCAGACCTGCATGACAGCAGGGCCGGGCTGGGCTGGGACTATTGCACGGAACCGCGACTGTAGGCGCCAAAAGGTCGGTTTTGGCTATATTTGCGTCGGATGGATTTAGACCGGTTTCACGGGCTTTGGGCATAACCAATGCAGAAACCGAGTCACTTGTTCCGGAGAACGGCCTCATGAAAACCCAAGTCAAAGCATTGGTAGTCGGCGGCGGCGCCGTTGGGACCTCTATTGCCTATCACCTCGCCAAAGCCGGCTGGGACGATGTTATGCTGATCGAACGTGATGAGTTGACCTCGGGCTCGACCTGGCATGCGGCGGGGCTTTTGCCGCTGTTCAACATGTCCTATGCGACAACCCATATCCACAAATACTCGGTTGATTTTTACAAACAGCTTGAGGAAGAGACAGGCCTGAATGCCGGTTTTGCCGTTGTTGGCAACCTGCGCATGGCGCAAACCGAAGAGCGTATGGATGAGTACAAACTCTACGCCTCGACCGCGGAAACCTGCGATGTGGATTATGAGTGGCTCACACCCGACCAGATCAAGGAGCGCTGGCCGCTCATTGAGACCGGCGATCTGAAAGGCGCGATCTATCACACCGAAGATGGCTATATTAACCCGGCCGACGTGACCCAGGCGATGGCCAAGGGCGCGCGTCAGCGCGGTGTTGATATCGTGCGTAAACTGCAAGCCGATGCCTTCCACTGGACCGGCACCCATTGGGAAGTCACCTGCACCAAAATGGTGGAAAAGGGCGGCAACCTGGTCCCCTCCGACGAGCAGGTGGTGATCACCGCCGAACACGTCGTGACCGCATCCGGCAACCACGCACAGCGCACCGCCAAGATGCTGGGCATCAAGATGCCGGCGATCCCGGTTGAGCACACTTTCATTGTCATGGACAAAGACCCCGAGCTGGTCAAATGGCGCGAAGCGGGCAACCCCGAGCACCCGGTTGTGCGCGACGCTGACAACGAATCCTATGCCCGCGAAGAGCGCGGCGGCTGGATCCTCGGCATCTACGAGCACGGCGCCCCCGCCCGTTTTGAACACGGCGTACCCGACAGCTTCCGTGCCGACCTGTTCCCGCTGGATCTGGACCGGATCGCCGAACAGTATATGGCGATGGCAGAGCGCGTTCCCTCCTGCGCCGAATCTGGCCTCAAGGACGACTTCAACGGCCCGATCTGCTACACGCCTGATGGCAACCCGCTGGTGGGTCCGGCACCTGGTCTGCGCAACATGTGGCTGGCTGAAGGCTTCTCCTTTGGCATCACCGCCGCAGGCGGCACCGGCTACTATCTGGCGCAAATGATGGTGGAGGGCGAAGCCGAAATCGACATGGCGTCGCTCGACCCCAAGCGCTATTCCTCCAACTGGCTGACCACCGAGTTTGCCGCCCGCAAGAACGAAGAATGCTACGAGCACGTTTACGTGCTGCACCACCCGGACGAAGAACGCGCTGCCGCCCGTGGCCTGCGCTGCTCGCCAGCCTATGACCGCCAGAAAGAGCGCGGCGCACAGTTTGGTTGGGTCAATGGCTGGGAACGTCCCAACTACTACGCGCCTGCAGGCTTCAACGACGCAGAGGCCCGCAGCTTCCGCCGTGGTGGCTGGTGGCAGTATGCCGTGGAAGAGGCCAAGGCGATCCGCGAAACCGCTGGTCTGGTGGATGCAACCGCCTTTACCAAACATGTGGTCAAGGGCCCCGGTGCCACTCAGTTCCTCGACTGGTTCACCTGTAACAAACTGCCCAAGGTTGGCCGTATCAACCTGACCTATGCGCTGACCTCGGCGGGCACCACCCGCACCGAATACACCATCGTGCGCAACGGCGAGAACAACTACTATCTGGTCTCTGCCGGTGCCTGGACCGAATATGACGCCGACTTCCTGCGCAAGGCGGCTGAGGACAAGATGGAGGAGTTCGGCTATATCGAAATCCAGGATGTCACCACCCAGTGGGGCGTCTTTGCCATCGCCGGACCCAAGTCGCGCGATATCCTGAAAGAGATCATCGTCGACGCCGATCCGGAAACCGCACTCAGCAACAAGCGCTTCCCCTGGCTGTCGGCGCGTCAGATCGAACTGGGCATGTGCCCCGTCAATGCGATCCGTGTGGCCTACACCGGTGAGCTGGGCTGGGAGCTGCACCACCCAATCGAGATGCAGAACTACCTGTTCGACCTGCTGGAAAAAGCAGGCGAGAAACACGGCATGAAGCTGGTTGGCGCCCGGGCGCAAAACTGGCTGCGGATGGAGAAGAGCTATCGCGCCTTTGGCACCGAGCTGGGCCGCGACGCAACCCCAGCCGAGGCCGATCTGCCACGCTTTATCGACCTGGAAAAAGATTTCCACGGCAAAGAGGCGATGATCGAAAAGGGCGTGCGGGTGAAATGCTGCACCTTGCTGATCGACGGGCCTGACGATGCCGATCCATGGGGCCGCGAGGCGCTCTATACCGAAGATGGTGCAACCCGTGTCGGGCGCCTGACATCGGGCGGTTATTCGGTGGCTTTTGAAAAGTCGATTGGCATGGGCTATGTGCCGCCAGAGCTGGCGGTCGAGGGCACCAAACTGAAGGTGAAACTGCAGGACAAACTCTGGGATGCGGTTGTGACATGCGACAGCCCCTATGATCCGACAAACGCCACCATCCGTCAAAACGGCTAAGGCGCAGTAGAAAACGCAAAGCTATTAGCTTTCCGGGTTCTAGAACACAAAAGAAAGGCCCCGGTGATGATGTCACCGGGGCCTTTTACGTTCAAATCTGTCGTGTCGCGCATCTGGCTGGGTTCAGATCAGAGAGGACCACGACAGGGGGCAGATGAATCAGCGGCCAGAGGGGATCTGGTTCTCAAATCGCTTGAAGGCCAGCCCAATCAGCCCGGCAATCACCATATAGACCAAGGCAAGCAGCAACAGCGGCTCGTAGACAATAAAGGTGTCGGAGCGCACCCTGGAAGAAACGGCGTAGATCTCGACCACGGTAATGGTGGCCACCAGCGGGGTGGCTTTCAGCTGCAGGATGGTTTCGCCCACCAGGGTTGGCAGGACATTGCGGATCGCCTGGGGCAGCCAGATACGGCGGAACATGGTGAAACGGGGCATGCCAAAGCTCTTGGCGGCCTCCAGCTGGCCTTTGGCGACGCCAGAAAAGGCACCGCGCATCACTTCGCCCTCATAGCCTGCATAGGACAGGGTGAGCGCCAAAACCGCATAGGGCCAGGCCTGGCGCAGATAGGGCCACAGCTCGCTGGAGCGGATCCAGGGAAACTGCGGAAACAGTGAGCCAAGCCCATAGTAGAGCAACCAGATTTGCAGCAGGAGCGGGGTGCCGCGAATGACGGTGCAAAAGACCCGCGCGGGCAGGGAGAGATACCAAGGCCCAATCGCCTGCGCCAGCCCCAGTGGGATGGCAAGCAAGAACCCCAGAACCGTGGTGACCACCAAAATCCAAAGGGTGGTCCACAACCCCTCCAGGGCCAGGGGGGCGTATTTGGGGATCCAGTCCCAACGCATGGTCAGCGCACACCACAGGACCAACCCGGCAAAAAGGGCCATCAGCACAATGCGATGGGGCTGCATCAGGGATTTTAGACCGTTCATTGGCTGCCCTCCTTCAGCGAGGGCTGGCCCCGGCGGGCCCATTTCTCAATGCGGGCAAAGATCACGCCAGAACAAAGCGTCACCATCAGGTACAGCCCGCCAGCGGCGAGGAAGAAGGTGAAATAGGCCCGTGTGCTGCTTGCCGCCTGTTTTGTTTCCAGCGTCAGCTCATTAAAGCCGACAACGGCCAATAGGGCGGTGTCCTTGGTTGCAATCAGCCACAGGTTGGCCAGCCCCGGCGTGGCAAAGGCCATCATTGCGGGAATGGTCACACGGCGCATGGTCATCAGTGCCGGCATGCCATAGGCACGGGCGGCTTCGATCTGGCCGGTAGGGACGGCCTGAATGGCGCCGCGCAGGATCTCGGTAGCATAGGCGCCCTGGACGATGCCCAGAACCCAGATACCAGCCACAACGCCACTGATTTCGACCCGGCCATAGCCCATCATCAGCGCCAGTTTGTTGATGAGATCGGTACCAAAATAATAGAGGATCAGGATCAGGACCAGCTCAGGAACCGCCCGGATCACGGTGGTATAAATGGCGAGCAGATCCCGCAGGATCGGCCCGCCATAGAGTTTTCCATAGGCCCCGAAAAGCCCGATTATCAGCCCCATGCCAAAGGCACCAAAGGCGATCTGCAGCGAATTTGCCAGACCGCGCAACAGGTTGCTGCCCCAGCCGGGAGCCGAGAGCGACAGCAGTGCTGCGCTCTCAGCCAGACCGAGCCATTCGAGGATCATCGTCACGTCGCTGCTGCCTTAGTAGATGCTGGCAGAGAAATAGCGTGCGGTGATTTTGTCGTGGGTGCCATCTTCCAGGATCTTGGCGATGCCGGCATTGAGGGCCGTACGCAGGGCGTCATCGCCTTTGCGCAGACCTGCGCCAACGCCAAGTCCCAGGATGGCCGGATCATCTGCAACGGCGCCTTTGATCTCGCAGCAAGCGCCGGCGTCAGAACCGACAAAATCTGCCATGGCAATGCTGTCGGCCTGGATGGCGTCGATGCGACCAGCAAACAGATCCTGGTTGGCTTCATCCTGGGTCTGATAGACCCGGATTTCAGCATCCGCAAAGTGCTCCTGCGCATAGGCCTGGTGAATGGTCGAGGCCTGAATGCCCAGGATTTTGCCCTCCAGACCTTCTGGGGTGGGGGCGATATCCATGGATTTATCCGCCACAATCACCGCAGGGGTGTTGTAATAGGCATCCGAGAAGTCGATGGTTTTCAGCCGCTCTTCGGTGATCGACATCGAGGCCATGATAGCGTCGATCTGCTGACCGGTCAAAGAAGGGATGATGCCATCCCAGGCAACGGGTGTCAGCACGCAGTCCAGTTCAGCCGCCGCGCAGACCGCGTCGATCACTTCGACTTCCCAGCCAACCCATGTGCCCGAGGAATCCAGCGAAGCAAAGGGGGGATAGGGCTCAGCGGCGATGCCGATTTTGACTTGCTCGGCCTGGGCTCCGCCTGTGGCCAGGGTGGCGAGGGTCAGGCCTGTGGCCAGAAGTGTTTTGAGTGTCATTTTTGATCTCCCTGTTTTGGATTTTGGTTTTGGTTTTATTATGAAACGGATTTCAGGAACTGTTGCAGGCGTTCCGATTTTGGATTGCCAAAGACCTCGGCAGGTGGACCCTGCTCTTCGATACGTCCCTGATAGAGATAGACAACGTGATCTGCGACTTCGCGGGCAAAGCGCATCTCGTGGGTGACCAGCAACATGGTGCGCCCTTCGGCGGCCAGGTCGCGGATCACGGTCAGGACTTCGCCCACCAATTCCGGGTCCAGTGCGCTGGTTGGTTCGTCAAACAGCATTACAGATGGATCCACAGCCAGGGCACGTGCGATGGCGGCGCGTTGCTGCTGGCCACCAGACAAAAAGGCCGGAAAGGCGTCTTCCTTGTCCGCCAGCCCAACCCGTGCCAGCAGGACGCGCGCCTGGGCAATGGCCTCGGCACGGGGGATTTTCAGCACATGAACCGGCACTTCGATGACATTTTCCAGCAGGGTGCGATGGGTCCAGAGATTGAAGGACTGAAACACCATGGCCAGCCGGGTGCGGATACGTTCGATCTGGCGACGGTCAGCCGGGGTGCCATCGGCGCGCATCTTCACCTCTTCTCCGTCGATGATGATCTTGCCGCCAGAGGGGGATTCCAGGAAATTGATACAGCGCAGCATGGTGGATTTGCCAGAGCCGCTGCCGCCAATGATGGCGACAACATCCCCCTGCCGCGCGGTGAGGGAGACGCCCTTGAGAACCTTTAATGTGCCAAATGATTTGTGTAGATCTTCGATACGCACAGCATCCTTACCCAGGGAGGCGCTCTGGGCAGAGGAGGGGTCGGTTGCTGTGTCTTGTTCAGCGGTGGCAACTGTTGGCATGGTTGGACGTCCTTGGGTATTGCGGTAGTAAGGCGTAATCGCGGTAGTTATGCAAGTGTATAATTAGGCCGAGCGGTTGTGGAGACAGAGATGAGTGACGAACGCCGAAAATTTACGCGTGAAAGTGCGCAGCAGCGCAAGCGTACTCTGATTGAAGCAACGTTGGAACTGGTTGCGGAAAAGGGCGTCCAGGGGGCAACCGTGCGCGGCATCGCGGATCGGGCACAGGTGACGCAGGGGCTGATAAGGCATTACTTTTCTTCCAAGGAAGAGCTGATCACTGCGGCTTTCGAGTACCATATGACGCAGATGACCGACCTGACTTTTGCGCCTGTGGCGGATGTCAAAGGCTCCGCGCGGGATCAGCTGCGGGTGTTTGTGCAGTCCTCCTTGATGCCACCTGTGGTGGATCCGCGCTCGATTGCGCTGTGGGCGGGGTTTCTCAACAAGGTGCAGCATGATGCACAGATGAAAGAGACACACGCAAAAACCTATGTGCAGTTTCGCGACCGGCTGGAAAAGCTCATTCGGGCCGCGCTGGAAGAGGCGGGACGCGAAACCGAGCCCGCGCGGCTGTACCAATTGGCGACCGCCTGCAATGCGCTGATTGATGGGTTGTGGATGGAGGGCGGTGCCTTGCCAGAGGCCTTTGCCCCCGGGGAGTTGTCGCAGATTGGGCTCACCTCGGTTGGGGCCATTATTGGCCTGTCTCTTGAACCCTAGCTAAAGCGAAGGTCAGCTGACAGGCACGTTGCCAGTGCAGTTGCAGGTGCAGTTGAGGTTTTGGAAACACACCCTGTGCCGGGCTGCGCCCAGGGGGATGAGTTTGTTCTTTATCTGAACGGTCCGTTTTGTTAAGTTTCCCTTAATAATATAAAAAAAGAGCAGGCACACAGGCAGATGAAAACGGGCTTTCAGGGCACGTTCGTCATTTCTTGGTCGCAAACAGAAGTCGATGGCCTTTTGGCCGCACCGGTCGAGTCTATCGATGTCGGGGCCACGTGGTCCTGGCAAGGTGAAGCAGTGCGGGTTGATGGCCCGGCTGAACTGTTGCGTTTGGGTATGGCGAATGGAGAAACGGATCTGCGACGTCGGGCGGCGCGCTCGGTGCGCAGACTGGTCGGGGCGGCGGTCCAGAATAAGACAGACCTGCGCGAGGTCGCGGTCGAAGATCCGCTGTTGGATAAGAGTTTTGTGGTGACCAATGGTGTTCAAAGCTACACCGTCACCCTGATTGAGGTGGCAGATAGCGCGCGGCCTCTTTTGATGTTTGTAAATGAAATCCCGCCCAAAGGCGCGGACCTGTGGGTGGTGCATCACTCGCTGGGCAGTATTGGCTGTCCCATCGACACCATGCCGGGGCAGCCGGGCAGTGGGGTGATTTGCTTTACGCCGGGAACCCAGATCGCCACCCCCAGTGGCCCCCGTCGGATCGAGGATCTGCGCGAAGGTGACAAGGTGCAGACCCGCGACAATGGAGCCCAGGAAATCCAGTGGATCGGTGCCCGCCGGATCAGCGGTGCCCGGCTTTTTGTGGTGCCAAAGCTGCGGCCTGTGCGTATCCGCGCCGGCGCTTTGGGCATCGACAGGCCGGAAAAAGAGCTGCTGGTCTCGCCTGAACACCGCATGTTGCTGCGGGGGCGTCAGGTGCAGGCGCTGTTCAACACCAGCGAGGTGCTGGTTGCGGCGCGTGATCTGATCAACGGCCATACGATCGCGACAGATACCGCAGTGCGCGAAGTGACTTATATCCACCTTCTGCTCGGCTCACATCAGGTGCTTTGGGCCAATGGGGTGGAAAGTGAGAGCTTTCACCCCGCCAGTGCCGCGATGTCGGCGCTGGACACGCAGGACCGCATTCGGTTGGGCAGCGTGCTGCCGCAGGTCGAACAGGATCCGATGAGTTATGGCAGCTACGCGCGCCGCAATCTGAGCAGCTCTGAGGCGGCAATCCTGATGTATGAAGCCGCTTAAACTGGACGGCTGTCAAAAAAACCAAAGAAGCAGGAGACGCGCTGTTGACTCTGCTTCCTTTGCGCATATAAGCGCCACTTCATTGGTGTTGGTGGGCCCCGCAAGGGGATTCCTGTCATAGGCGCGGATCGCAAGATTTAACCCTAAGAGGACAACGCCCTTTATAGCCGCCGTTTTCTTGGCTGCGTTCTGGCTGATCATGACTGTAGGCGCCTGCGTCCGCAATCCGAAAAGTGGGAACCGTTCGGGTAGATTGCGGAGCAACTAAAAAGGAGAACAGCCGTGACTAAACGTACGTCTGCCAAGTATAAAATTGACCGCCGCATGGGCGAAAACATCTGGGGTCGTCCTAAGTCCCCAGTTAATCGTCGTGAATATGGCCCCGGCCAGCACGGTCAGCGCCGCAAGGGCAAGCTGTCCGACTTTGGTATTCAGCTGCGCGCCAAGCAGAAGCTGAAAGGCTACTACGGCGACATCACCGAGAAGCAATTCCGCCGCATCTACGCCGAAGCTGAGCGTGTAAAAGGCGACACTGGTGAAAACCTGATCGGCCTGCTCGAGCGCCGCCTGGACGCTGTTGTGTACCGCGCCAAATTTGTGCCTACCGTTTTTGCCGCACGTCAGTTCGTCAACCACGGCCACGTCACTGTAAACGGTCAGCGCGTCAACATCGCCTCCTACCGTGTCAAAGAAGGCGACGTGATCGCTGTGCGTGACAAGTCCAAGCAACTGGCCGTTCTGCTGGAAGCCGTTGCCCTGGCCGAGCGTGACGTTCCTGACTACATCGAAGCCGACCACTCCAAAATGACCGCGACCTTTGTGCGCGCGCCTGGTCTGGCCGATGTGCCTTACCCAGTTGTTATGGAACCAAACCTGGTTGTGGAATTCTACGCCAAAAACTAATCCTGACGCCCTTTGTGGCTGTTGGAGAAAAGGGCTGCCTGCGGGCGGCCCTTTTTGCATTTGACCCTTTGGCATGGCTCCGAAGTCTCCTGGAGCAGCGTCAGATCAGGGTGCGTAGCTTCCGGATCTGCTAGCCTAGTGAAGTATTCAAATCGGAAAAGCGGTTGTCTTTTGTCAGGATTGGTCGCTACCGTAAGGAAAACGAACCGGGGCTTTTAGGTGCCGGGCAAAACGGGAGTATGACATGAAACGCTTTTGGACCGGTACACTTGCCGCCATTGTTGTGACCTGCGCCACGGCGCTCAGCGCGGCGCCGTTGAAACTGCAGCCTGCCAATCCGCAACCGTCGGGGCTAAAGCCAGGGCTTGCAGTGCGCTATGCCTACCCGGTGGATGTCAGAACTCTGGTTGAAGCCTCTTCAGCGTTGAAGATTAAATCGGAACGTGGCCGACCTCTGGCGGGGTTGGATCACCGGGACACCAATGAAGGCGACATTACGCTGACCTCAAAACGATCAGAGCATGTGGTGGCCGGGATCAACGGCTATGTGCATTTTGCTAAACCAGGGATTCACAGCATTGATTTTCTGACAAACGACGGGCTGCGCGCGACAATTGGCGGGCAGGTGGTCGGGAAGTTTGATGGTCGCCAAACCTGTGATTCCACCGTGATGAGCGAGGTCGAAGTGCCCTCGGCCGGTTGGTACAAGGTGGATATCCTTTATTTTCAGCGCCTTGGCACAGCCTGTTTGCACATGCGCATGGGCGCCGCGGGCAAGCGCCCATCCTGGATGCCAGACAAGGCCTTTGGTCATTAGGGGAAGGCCCCGAGGGGCGAGCCCCGCTGGCGGTGTGATCTTTGCTGATCTGAAATCACAGTGGCAGCGGGCGGGCCTCTGCGATGGTTTCCATCGCAAAATATGAGGTGACGCTGTCCAGTTCGACGCCGCTGATCAGCCGTTGATAGACCTGGTCATAGCTGCCCATATCCTGAGTCACCACCTTCAGCTGATAGTCGTAGTCGCCGCCAATCCGGTGGAAATCCACCACTTCGGGAATGGTCAGCACATGGCGGCGAAAGGTGGTGAGCCATTCGGCCGAGTGATGCCGGGTCCGCAGCATCACAAAGACCACCAGATCCAAACCCAGCTGGGCGCGGTCTAGCCGCATGGTGGACCCTTGTAGAATTTTCCTGTCATTCAGGCTCTTCAATCGCCGCCAGCAGGCATTTTGCGACAGCCCGACCTCGTCGGCCAGTTCCCGTTGTGACAGACTGGCGTCGCGTTGCAACGCGCGCAGAATGTGGAGGTCCATATGATCTATAGAATTAGCCATTCTCCGATCATATGACACATAATTTCGGGAAATCAATCAGGCATTGGTGGTGATTCTGCGTGTTTTACATAGGAGATTAAACAAAATCCCCTTTAGGAGACGCGTCTATGACCTCGGCAGTAGTGACCCCCCTGGAAAGTTTCAAAGAAGACCTGGCTCAGGCCGCCAGTGGCGCAACGCTGGCACAGGGGTTGATTGGCGAAGGAATGATGATCCCAGGCCCGGACGGCGATGTGCCGCTGGTCTATGCTGACTACGTGGCCTCGGGGCGGGGCCTGCATCAGGTGGAGGATTTCATTGCCAGGCATGTCCTGCCGTACTATGCAAATTCTCACACCGAGGCGTCCTTTTGCGGGGCCTATGTCACCCGAATGCGCCGCGCCGCGCGGCAAGAAATAGCGCGGGTGACCCAATGTGGTGCGCAGGATGCGGTGATCTTTGCCGGCGCCGGCGCCACCGCCGGGCTCAACCGGCTTGTCAGTCTTTTTGGGGTCAATGAGGCGCGCAATCCGGTGGTCTTTATCGGCCCCTATGAACATCACTCCAACATTCTGCCCTGGCGCGAAAGCAAGGCAAAGGTTGTCGAGATCCCGGAGGCGGCAGAGGGCGGAATTGATCTGGAAGCCTTGCAACAGGCCCTGGTGCAGCACGCCAGCTCTGATTTGATGATTGGCAGCTTTTCGGCGGCCTCCAATGTCACAGGGATCCTCACTGATCCTGATCCGGTCAGCCGTTTGCTGCATGCTGCGGGCGGGCTGGTGATCTGGGATTACGCAGGCGGCGGCCCCTATTTGCCAATCTCGATGGCCGGGGACCATGGCGCCCATAAGGATGCGGTGGTTGTCTCCCCCCATAAATTCCCAGGGGGCCCAGCGGCCTCCGGGGTGCTGCTGGTCAACAGGCTGGCGGTTCAGCGCCGCTGCCCGTCCTGGCCCGGCGGTGGAACCGTCAGCTTTGTGTCTCCCTGGGGGCACGAATACAGCGAAGACCTGGTCGCGCGGGAAGAGGCGGGAACGCCCAATGTGATTGGTGATATCCGCGCCGCCCTGGCGTTTTTGGTCAAAGAAGCGGTGGGCGAGGCAGAGATTGCAGCCAAAGAGGCGCAGTTTGCCAAAATGGCGCGGGCGGGCTGGGCGGATAATCCGCAGCTAACGCTGTTGGGGCACGCGCAGGCGCATCGCTTGCCGATTTTCTCTTTCACGGTCAGGGGGAACTCGGGGGCACCTGTGCATCAGCAGCTGTTTACCCGTATGCTGAGCGATCACTATGGTATCCAGGCCCGTGGCGGCTGTGCCTGCGCCGGGCCCTATGCCCATCGCTTGCTGGGGATTGAACAGGCCGAGTCCGAGGCCTTGTTTGCGGCGCTTCAGTCGGGACAAGAGCTGCAAAAACCGGGCTGGGTCAGGCTCAATTTTTCCTATCTGATGACAGATGAGACAGTGCAATACATCATCGACAGCGTGAACGAGCTGACACTGCGCGCCGAAGATCTGGCCCAAAGCTATCTGGCGGATCCCAAAACCGCGCGGTTCCAGCCCCGCGCGGCCTGACGGGGAAAGCACCGGTCAAAACCCCCATGACAGGGGCAAGGGCTTTATGGCAGGATCACAGCGTTGATTATTTTGTTATTGGTCGGAGCCTTGTTATGGCACTTAATCTATCTGCCCCTGTGGGGGACAAGAACCGTATTACCAAACCTGACGCCAAATCTGGCGAGGGAAAGTTTAAGCCCGTAAAAAATGCCCCCGCAGATGTGGAGCTGGTGCGTTTGATGCTGAAGGCAAATGGGTTTGCCAATATTGCGATCTCCAAAAAATGCGACGCGGGCCTGATTAAGGATATCCGTAGCTTCCAGAAAAACGCGCTCGGGTTCAAAAAGCCGGATGGTATTGTGGATCCGGGAATGCGGACCTGGAAGGCGGGGCTGGCGAAACTGCAGGCGATGATTGCCAATGACCAAAAGGTCGCGGTCTATGAGGTCAAGGAAGAGGGCAAGACCAAGCAGGTCGAAGTGCGCGAGTTCGAGGCCAAAGAAAAGGCGCTCAAGCATGAGATCCTGTCCAAGGCCAACATGATGCTGGGGCAGGCGGAAACCTGGGTGGATTTCTGCAATGACGTGGAGAAAACCCGCCAGGCCGAGGATGGCATGATGATGGCGATTGCCGAATTCACCATGTCGACGCTGAACGATGACACCGACCCGCCCTGGACCCCGATTTTGAACGCCCGCTCCGAAGCCGGCAGCCTAAAAGCTCTGGTGAACCGCTCCAAACCGGATTGGGCTAAGATACAAAAGCAGGATGCCAAGGCCACGCGGGTCTATAACACCGGGCAAAAGGCCTTTGACAAATTTATCAAGGCCCGCATTGGCACGGCGAGCAAGGCGGTTTTCACCCTGGAGGTCGTGCGCGAAACCTCCTTTACGGTGATCGAGGTCTACGCCACGGCGCGGTTGGTGGCCACCAAAGGCATGAACCCGGTCAAGGCCCATGCGATCGCAGCTGCCGGCACCGAGGCGATGAAATCCAGCGCTGGCCAGTACGGGGAATACCTTGCCGGCAATAAGGTCACCTGGGAGGGCGCAGCCAAGAAAGTTGCCCTGGATACGATGTTTGCAGGGGCGGCCGGTGCCGCCGGGGGTAAGCTGGGGGGCGCTTTCCTGAAAGGTGTTGCCGGCAAGGTCGCCGCGCAACTGCCGGGCAAGATGTTCCAGACCTTCTCACAAAAGTCGCTGACCGTGTTTATGGAGAAGGTGTTCACCACCACTATTGGGCAGGAAATGATCAAAAATGCCGCCAAAGAGGCGATCATGCTGTTCAAGCCACTGGTTGAAAAGGGCCGCGCGCCGAACCAGAAAGAGTTCACAGACGCGGTGGTCAAGATCCTGTCAGGGGGCATCATGGCCTCGGGACCGATGAAGTCGGTTTCGCAATTTGGCTCTAACTATGTGGCAAATTCCCAGGGCTTTTTGGCCCAGAAACTAATCCCCCGGGCAATGGATTCGGTCTGGAAAGGGGATTTGGTCAAAAAATATGGCGCTGATGCGGTGGAGGAATTTGCCAAAAAGCACGGGCCAAAGATCTATGCCGATATCGCCGAGGGGCTTCAGGACAAGGTCTTTGTCGCCTACGCCAATAAAGCTCTTGAAAGCTCAGACGGGACGCAATCTGCCAAGGTTTTGCAAAAAACCATGGAGGAGGCCATGCGCAAGGATGCAAAACTGCGCAAAGAGCTGACCGACATGGTGGAAAAACAGGCCGAAGCCAAGTTGAAAAAGCTGGAAAAAGCCAAGTGATCAGCCGGGGGCGCGGGGAGCTGTGCAATAGGCGGCTCTTTCGCGCCTTCTCCCGGCGGCTGGATCTGACGCAGCTGGATTTGAGAGGGGGCATCTTGCGGCTTTCCCATTGGCTTGCGCCTCGCTATTACGGGGGGGAACCAAGGAGCCCGAAGTATGACCCAGATTACGCCGCAGCCCGGTATTATGGATATCGCTCTCTATCAGAGCGGCGCGGCCCATGTGGCGGGGGTGAGCAACACCGTAAAGCTCTCCTCCAATGAAAACCCACTGGGGCCAAGCCCGCTTGCGATTATAGCCATGCAAGAGGCGGCGGCAAATATGCATCGCTATCCCAGCTCGGACCATCAGGCCCTGCGTCAGGCCATTGGTGAAGTCGAGGGACTGAACCCGGAGCAGATCATCTGTGGTGCGGGCAGCGATGAGATCATCGCCTTTTTGTGCCAGTGTTTTGCAGGTCCCGGTGATGAAGTGCTCTATACCGAACATGGGTTTGCCATGTATCGCATCAGTGCCCTGGCCGCTGGTGCCACTCCGGTCGAGGTCAAGGAGCGTGAGCGGGTGACCGATGTGGACGCCCTGCTGGCGGGATGTTCGGAACATACCAAGCTGGTGTTTATCGCCAATCCCAACAATCCCACCGGCACGATGATTTCTGCCGCTGAGGTTGCTCGTCTCGCCGATGGGCTGCCCAAAGGCGTGATGTTGGTATTGGATGGTGCCTACGCGGAATATGTCGAAGGCTTTGACGCTGGCGCGGATCTGATTGCGACCCGGGACAACATCTTTATGACGCGGACCTTTTCCAAGATCTACGGATTGGGCGGCGCGCGGGTTGGCTGGGGCTATGGCCCAGCAGCCATTATTGATGTGCTGAACCGGGTGCGCGGGCCTTTTAATGTCTCTGCCACAGCCCTGGCCGGGGCAGAGGCCGCAGTGCGTGATCGCGCCTATATCGACCATTGCCGCAATGAAAACGCCAAATGGCGCAGCTGGCTGGCGGCGGCGCTGGCAGAGCTGGGGGTGGCGTCGGATACCTCCTGCACCAATTTCATTCTGGCGCGGTTTGCCAGCCAGGCCGAGGCTGAGGCCTGTGACACTTACCTGCAAACCCAGGGGCTGATTGTGCGCCGGGTGGGCGGCTATAACCTGCCCGCCGCATTGCGCATCACTATTGGTGACGAGGCGGCCTGCCACCGGCTGATTAAGGCCATTTCTGAGTTCAAAACACAGCAGGGTGCCGCATGAGTGAGGTTGTCTACAACCGGGTGGCGCTGATTGGTCTGGGCCTGATTGCCTCATCGATGTTCTGGGCGATGAAACGGCGCGGCTTGGCGGGCGAGGTCACGGGCTATGCCCGCAGCGCCGAAACTCGCGAGACCGCCCGGCGCATCGGGCTGTGTGATCGCGTCTGCGACAGCGCCGCCGAGGCCGTCGCGGATGCTGATCTGGTGGTGCTCTGTGTGCCCGTTGGGGTCATGGGGCCAGTCATGGCCGAAATTGGACCGCTGCTGAAACCCGGTGCAACTGTGTCAGATGTGGGGTCGGTCAAGGGCCATGTGATCGAAGCTGTGGCGCCGCATATCCCCGATGGCGTTCATTTTGTCCCGGCGCATCCCCTGGCCGGCACCGAACATTCCGGTCCTGAAGCGGGCTTTGCCGAGCTGTTTGATAACCGCTGGAGCCTGCTGGTTCCGGTTGAAGGCAGTGACGAAGAGGCGGTTGCGCGCATGCGTGCGCTTTGGGAAGGGATGGGCGCCAATGTTGATGAAATGGATGCCGATCACCATGATCTGGTGCTGGCCGTGACCAGTCATGCGCCGCACCTTATTGCCTATACCATGGTTGGGGTGGCGGACGATCTGCGCCGGGTGACCGATAGCGAAGTGATCAAATATTCGGCGGCGGGCTTTCGTGATTTTACCCGGATTGCCGCTTCGGATCCGACCATGTGGCGCGATGTCTTTTTGACCAACAAAGAGGCGACGCTGGAAATCCTTGGCCGCTTCACCGAAGAGCTCTTTGCGCTGCAACGGGCCATCCGTACCGGTGACGGGGATCACCTGCATGATTACTTTACCCGCACCCGTGCCATCCGTCGCGGCATTATCGAAGCCGGGCAGGACACTGCTGCGGCTGACTTTGGCAGGGCGCATAAACCATGATCGGGCGGGGGCGTTTTCAGGCGGCAGTTGTGCGGGTCAGGGTCTGGGCTCGCGACTGTGGTATGAACGGGGCCAGGACCGGGGCCAGTTCCGGGGGCAGGAACGCGACTTTGGCTGCTGGGCTGCTCTGTGTTGCGGGTCTGGCCCCGCTGCACGCTTCGGCGCCAGAGGTCTCGCTGCGCCCGATTGATCGCCCCTTGTCCGGGAGTGCAGCCTCGGCGGCGGAGCTGCCGCAGTCCTCGGTTGCTGCCCTGGCGGATCTGGAACAGGGTGGCCCAGCCTTGGGGGGCGGCCTGCGCCCTGTTGAGCGTCCGGTTTCAGCCCAAATTCTGGCCGCTGCCGATTTATCTGCGGATCTGGTGCCGCCGGTGTTGGATCAGTCCCTGGTGCCTTTAGTGCGTCCGGATACCATCGTTGAACAGGCTTTGTTCAAACGGCGCCGGCTGCGCAAAGGCTCTGTCTGTGGCGACATTGAAATCCAGGGTAAGGCGGTTGGCGAAGTGGCGGCAGCCCTGCCGGGCTGTGGTGCGCGGGATGCGGTGCGCGTGACCTCTGTCGCGGGGGTCAGGCTGAGCCAGGCCTCGGTGATGACTTGCGAGATGGCCAAAGCCTTGAAACGCTGGGTGTCCAAGGATGTTGAAACCGCCTTTGGCCGCCGCAACAAGGTTGTTAGCCTGCGCGTCGCGGCGCATTACGCCTGCCGTCCCCGCAACAATCGCCCCGGGGCGCGGATCTCGGAACATGGGCGGGGCAAGGCGATTGATATTTCCGGCTTCAAGCTGGAGGATGGCACACTGGTAACAGTGCTTCAGGGATGGGGCGCGCGTGAAACCCGCAAACCGTTGACGCGGATCTGGAAGGCGGCCTGTGGCCCCTTTGGCACTGTGCTCGGCCCCGAAGCAGACCGCCATCACCGCGACCATTTCCATCTGGATGTTGCCAGTTACCGCAGCGGTTCCTATTGCCGCTAAGCAGAACGGGCGGCACCTGCGCCCTGGGTTGCATCACGGCCAATGATTTGATTTCTATGAATTTTTAGCCACGGGCGGTGCCGCGCCGCGCCATAGGCGCGGCGCCCGGCCCAACTGAGACGTGGCATTCTGCAAGAATACCGCCAATCAGGCGGGAGCCCGCCGCTGTTTTGTGGATTTGTTCAATTTTGCCCTGTGTTTTGGTGTTTCTGGCCCGCCACTTTCCAGTTAGCCAGTTAGCCAGTTAGCCAGTCGGGCGGCTACAGACAGTCCGGCTGTTTTGCTCTCAGCGAAGCACCAAAAGCGGTGCCGTGCCAAGTGGCAGCGGGCCAGCCCAGACCTGTCCCTGCTTAAAGCGCAAAGAGATGTCAATCTTTGCGGCGCGCCCGGTTCCGGTCGAAAACAGCGCCAGAACTTTCTCCACCGCTCTGCGACTGCTTGGTGGCAGCAGGCTCAGGCGCTCAGCCATGTCCAGAATGGCCGGCCAGTTTTCCGCGCGCAGATCCAGCGCTCCGCTCAGACGGCCTGTCTCATCCACCTCCAGCGCTCCAGTTGCCCGGAACAGCATATCTCCCCAATGAGCCTCGGCCAGAGCCAGGTTGATCTGGCGCAACTGTGGGCGTCGCAATTCGATGGCGCGCCGATCCCAGGGGGTATCAAACCCCAGATCTGCGCGCAGGCGCAGAGCATCAAACCGCGGCGGCAGATCCTCCCTTGTCGGGCTTAAACCGCTAAAACCTGTGCGCAATAGCCCCCGGGGAGCAAAATGCGTCGCCACGGCAGTGAGGTGGTATTGTTCGGCCTGCGCCAGCTGTCGCATTTCCAGCAACAGGTCCTGCGCTTGCCAGATGACGCCAGAGCCATCGCTGATCTGCCAATCCTGGCTGGTCAGCGACAGCTTTTCCAGTTCCAGCGCCAGCCCGGGGGCCAGTTGCAGATCCGCGCGCATTTGCTCTGCCGTCACACTGCGGGTCTGGTCAAAAAAGGAATAGTGTTGCGGCGTTGCGGGAAACCGCAGGCTTTGTGCACCGGGCCAGAGGGCCGGGCTGTCAAATTCGATCCAATCACCGCTCCAGGCGGCGCCGGTGCCGGGGTCGGCAAGCAGCGGTTGGCTCAGACGAGTGACATGGCGCATGGGGAACCCGCGGGTGGTCATTGGCTCATAAGAGACCTGCCAGCCCTGTCGTTGCTGTTCGTCAAACCAGGCCTCAAAGCCCGCGCGCAGGCCCCAGGCCGCCAGCCCCCAGTACACTATCCAGACAGCCGCCCCAAGGCTGAGCCATTTCAGCAGTCGCATTCTGCAAAGACCCTCTTTTTCTAGCCTGCATTTTGCTGTTTATAGGCGGCGGATAAAAAGGGCCATAGATCATGACAATGTGGGTATTCGGATATGGATCGCTGCTGTGGAACCCGGGATTTCCGGTG
Organism: Pseudophaeobacter sp. TrK17; assembly: GCF_042192375.1. Classification (NCBI taxonomy): domain Bacteria; kingdom Pseudomonadati; phylum Pseudomonadota; class Alphaproteobacteria; order Rhodobacterales; family Roseobacteraceae; genus Pseudophaeobacter; species Pseudophaeobacter sp. TrK17. The sequence goes on along the minus strand of NZ_CP071700.1, from coordinate 2,897,867 downwards.
GCGCGCCGCGAGGTAGCAACCCTGCAGGGCTATGCGCGTTCTTTTTGCATGACTTCGATTCACCACCGGGGCAGCGAAGAGGCACCAGGACTGGTGCTTGCCCTGGATGAGGTCAAAGGATCACAATGCCACGGGCTGGCGCTGGCGGTTGCCGCCGGTAAAGAGGACCAAACCCTGGCCTATCTGCGCGAACGTGAACTGGTTTCCTCGGCCTATCTGGAACGTGATCTGACGGTTGCCTTGCACACAGGTGAAGAGGTTGAGGCCGTGACCTATGTCATCGATCCGCATCACGTGCAGTATTGCGGGGGGATGGCGCTGGAAAACCAGGCGCAGATCATCGCCACTGCGGTGGGCGGGCGTGGTCCCAATACCGAATATCTGTACAATACGGCTGAACATCTCAGCGAGATTGGCCTGGGCGACGCCGAACTGGAGTGGTTGATGATGCGTGTGCGGGAAATTACGGCATAAAGCCTTGTTGCTTTTGTCTCTTTGCCTTTAAGCTCCGAAGGGAATTGAGCTGAAAACCTGACAGGATCACACCGAATATGGCCCATACCGAACGCAAGACCAGGCCGCAGTTCTCGCAACCCGTTCGGCAAATCATCCTGATGCTGATCGCCCTTGGCCTTGCAGGCTTTGGCATCTTTGTCGCCCTGCCCAAGGTGCTGCCGGTGTTCCAGGCCAATCCCTGGCTCAACGGCTTTATTGTCATTGTGTTTGTCATCGGCGTTCTCTCCTGTTTCTGGCAGGTGCTGCAGCTGATTGGCTCGGTGCGCTGGATCGAAAGCTTTGCCTCTGGTGGCAGCCGCGGGGAGAACCGTGCGCCGTCGCTGCTGGCGCCCCTGGCGGCGCTGCTGCGCTCGCGGGCGGCCCGGATGCAGTTGGGCTCGTCTTCGACACGTTCCATCCTGGATTCCGTGGCGCAGCGGGTGGATGAAGAGCGCGAGATCACGCGATACATCGTCAACCTGTTGATTTTTCTTGGCCTTTTGGGGACATTTTACGGTCTTGCGACCACGGTGCCTGCGGTGGTGGATACCATACGCAGCCTGGCCCCGCAGGAGGGCGAAGAAAGCATTGCGGTGTTTAACCGTCTGATGACCGGGCTTGAGGCCCAGCTGGGCGGCATGGGGGTTGCCTTTGCCTCGTCTCTCTTGGGGCTGGCGGGATCGCTGATTGTTGGCCTGCTGGAGCTGTTTGCCGGCCACGGTCAAAACCGGTTTTACCGCGAGCTAGAGGAGTGGCTGTCTTCCTTCACCCGGGTCAGCTTTTCCTCAGGCGAGGAGGGCGGTGGTGGCGAAACCGGCGTGGTCTCTGAGGTGCTGGACACCATGGCGGAGCAGATGGATGCGCTGCAGGCGATGTTTGCCCAGAACGCCTCTAGTCGGGCAGAGATCGACAACAAGCTGTCCCAGCTGGTGGATGCGATAACCGATATGAACGCCCGTCAGGACCAGGCGGCGAGCATTTCCAGCGCGCTGGACCGGGTTGCGGTGGGCCAGGAGACCCTGACCGAGATCATGCGCGCCCATGGCGATGTTGGCATGGATGCCGAAAGTCGCATGAGGTTGCGCTCAATCGACGTGCAGATGCTGCGCATCCTGGAAGAGATTTCCGCCGGTCGCCAGGAAAGCCTGGCAGAGTTACGCAAGGACATCGACCTCATGGTCAAGGCCTTTGCGGTGCCCCGTGGGCGCGAGCGCCAGGCGCCAGAGCCCGAGCAGAGCGCCGGCTCCACCTTTCTGCAGGGCGAGGACTAGACCATGGCCCTGTCGCGGCGCAGCGGGCAGCGATTTCAGAGTTCCATCTGGCCCGGTTTTGTCGACGCCATGACGGGCCTGTTGTTGGTCCTGATGTTCTTGCTGACCATCTTTATGGTGGTGCAATTTGTGCTGCGCGAGACCATCAGCGGCCAGGAAAGCGAGCTGGATGATCTGTCATCCGAGGTGCAGGCGCTGGCCAATGCGCTGGGGCTGGAAGAACGCGACAACAGCCGCCTGAATGCGCGGCTCGGGGCGCTCAGCTCGACGCTTTCCACCACACAAAGCGATCTGGCGCAGGCGCAAAACGCCCTGGACCAGCAGCGCGCGGTGATTGCCGGGCTGACGGCTGAACGGGATCAGCAACGGGCGGATCTGGCGCAGGCACAAAGCCAGATCACCGCCTTTGAGGCGCAGGTAGCGAGTTTTATTGCCGGGCGGGATGCTGCTGAGGCGCGGATTGCGGAGCTGACTGAAAACCGGGACGCCCTTGAGCTGGAGCGCAGCACCTTGCTGAGTGAAGCGGAGGCGATGAATATCGCCCTGGCCCAGGCGCGTGAAGAGATCGACGCAGGTGTTGAAAACGCCCGCCTGGCGGCGGCTAAACGCGAAGCCCTGGAGGCGCTGATCACCGACCTTGAGGCGCAGGGCGCGCAGCAGGAAAGCACGGTATCGGCCTTGACTGCGCAGCTGAGCGCCGAAGAAGAAGCCCGCCTGGTCGAAGCTGCCGCCGCCGAAGCCCTGCGGGCGCGTCTTGAAACTGCGGATGCAGAATTGACGGCGATGACCCTGTCGCTGGAACGTCAGCGGCAGGAGGCGGAGGATACGCTGACGCTGTTGGCGGCGGCTGAACAGGCCAAGGAACAGTTGAACAGCGATCTGGAACAGGCCCTGACAACCCTGGAGACTGCCAAGGCACAGGGGCAGCAGCGGGATGAGCTGGCCGAACGTCTGACACGAGTGCTGGCGCAGATGCAGGTCTCACAATCCGCCGCCGAAGGCCGTGTCGCAGCGCTTGAAATCGAGCTGAACCGGCTGCGTCAGGACAGCAACGCCACACAAGAGCGTCTGAATGCTGAGCTGGACGGCGCCCGCCGCTTGGCCGCTGAAAACAAGGCTGCACTAGAGGCAGAGTTGGCGCGGCAACGCACCGCCAATGTGGAGACTGAAACCCAGTATCAAAGCGAGCTGGCCAACCTGCAGCGGCAGCAGGCCGAAACGGTCTTGCAGTTGGAGCAGCAACTGGCGGCACAACGGGCTGAGGCAGAAGAGGCCCAGCTTGAGATTGAGACGCAACTGGCCCGTTTGCAGGCCGATACGGCCTCGGTGATGTCCGGGCTAGAGGCAGAGCTGCTGCAGGCGCAGAACGAACTGGCAGCTGCCCGCCGCGCTGCCAGTTCAACCGCTGAGGAACGTGCCTCGGTTGAGCTGCGCCTGCTGGAAGCGTTGGATGCTTTGGAAAATGCCCAGGCGGCGGCCAGCGATCAGGCGGTTTTGCAGCAACGGCTTCTGGCGGCATTAAATGCCCAGCAAGAGGCCGAAAGCAGCGCCAAAACGGATCGCAGCCTGGCGCAGGACCGGGCGGCTCTTTTGGCCCAGGCCCAGGCTGCCTTGGCAGATCAGAAAACCGTCTCAGCCGAAGCGCAGCGCGAGACTGCACTGTTGAACCAACAGGTTGCTGCCCTGCGCGAGCAATTGGGTGGGCTGCAGGCCATTTTGGACGACTACCAAGCGCGCGATGCGGCGCAGCAGGTGCAGTTGCAAAACCTTGGCCAGGACTTGAACTCGGCCCTGGCGCGGGCCGCCTCAGAAGAGCGCCGCCGTCGCCTGCTGGAAGAAAGCGAACGTAAGCGGCTGGAGGTTGAGGCAGCAGAATTGGCCAGCAAGGCAGAAAGCCTGGAAACCAAGGCTGAGGAGTTGGAACGCTACCGCTCAGAGTTCTTTGGGCGCCTGCGCAATGTTCTGGGCAGTCAGGAGGGTGTTCGGATCGAGGGCGACCGCTTTGTCTTTGCCTCTGAGGTGCTGTTTGCCTCGGGCAGTGCAGATTTGTCCAGCGCGGGCAAGGGCGAGATTACCAAGGTGGCGAAGATCTTGCAGAGCGTCGCCGCCGAGATCCCACCAGAGCTGAACTGGATCATCCGGGTGGATGGTCACACCGACAATACGGCCATGGCGGGCAGCGAAAAATACAGCGATAACTGGGAACTCAGCCAGGGCAGGGCGCTGTCGGTGGTGCGCTTTATGATCGAAAACCTAGGCATTGCGCCGGATCGCCTGGCGGCCAATGGTTTTGGCGAGTTCCAACCAGTGAATACCGATGATACCCCGGAAGCGCGGGCTCAAAACCGCCGGATCGAGCTGAAGTTCACTGAGCGCTGACCGGGGCAACGGCCCAGGCGCTTCAGTCAATTCGCTCCAGCCAAGCTCCAGCAGTCAGGTTTTCCCGGGCAGGGCGCTCAGCGAAGGTCGACAACCTCTTCTATCCGGTCAATTTCTTCTTCATCGCGCAGCAGCACCGCCAGTGCCGTGTAGCGCCCATAATCCCAAGCTTCGCTGCGCAACCGTTTGCCAGAGGCCCGGAAAAACTGCGCCTGATCGCGTTCAAGCGTGATTTCGTGAACGGAAAAGACGCCTTTGGGCCCGGAAATGGTCAGGCGCACACGGTCGCCCTTTTGGCCACCAAAGGCATAGGCCCAAAACACCAGTGCCGGCGATTGTGTGGTCAACCGCTCACGCGTCGCCGCGCCGGATTTGATTTCTATGAACTCTGGAACATGGGTAGAGAACCCGGCCCCCAGAAAGCCCCCTGGCTGATAGGGCAGCGGCTCGGCCCATAGGCTAGTGGCGGGGGTAGCCTCTGATAGGCTAGTGGCGGGGGTAGCCTCTGTATCCAGATCACAGGATGGGCGCCCTTCCGGGGCAAAGGGGTCTACAACCGCGCCGTTTAGGCGGAGTGACAGGTGTAGATGGGGGAACTGGGTCTTGCCAGAAAGCCCGACTTCGCCCAGGGCGGTTCCAGCTGCTATCTGCTGGCCCTTTTGCACCCGGACAGAGCCCTGTTTCATGTGGCAATACTGGGTTTCCCAGCCGCCTTCATGGCGTAGGACAACGCCGTTTCCACATTCGCGCCCCTTCAGAAGCTCGGCGTTTTCCTGGGTGGAATAGGTATCCGGCATGGTGTTGCGCACCCCCTGGACAACTCCTGGTGCTGCGGCCCGGACTGCGACTCCGGCCTGCATGTCGCTCAGATAGGGCAGGGCGATATCAGTGCCTTTATGCCCCGAGTAGCTTAGCCCCTGGCATTTGTAATCCTGGGTCGCCGGGCCGGGGAGATGGTCGACATATTGTTGGATGTGACAGGTTTCTCCCAGGCGACAATCCAGCGGCCATTGCAAGGTGAAATCGCTCGCCACGGCAGGTGCCGTGACGAGCGAAAGGAGAAACGCTCCGAGAGATAGCCGCATGATCAGTCAGCAGTCAGCAATGGCGGTTTGTCGCCAGAGATCCGTGGCTTGGTTGGCCCTTCGATCCGCAGATCCAGCTTGCCATCCTTGATGCCAACCTTGACCAGCCCACCTTTTGCCAGCTTGCCAAAGAGCAGTTCTTCGGCAAGCGGTTTCTTGATGTGCTCCTGGATGACCCGGCCAAGAGGCCGTGCGCCCATGCGATCGTCATAGCCCCGTTCCGCCAGCCATTCCGCAGCCTTGCGGGTCAGCTCAATCGAGACATTGCGGTCCATCAACTGGGCTTCCAGTTGCAGCACGAATTTCTCGACCACTTGCAGGATGACCTCTTTGGGCAGTGGCGCAAAGGCGATCACAGCGTCCAGACGGTTGCGGAATTCCGGCGTAAAGGTGCGCTCAATCGCCGCGGTGTCTTCACCCTCGCGGCGATCACGACCAAAGCCGATCGCAGCCTTTGCCATATCCGAGGCACCGGCGTTGGAGGTCATGATCAGCACCACGTTGCGGAAGTTCACCGCGCGGCCGTTGTGATCGGTGAGCTGACCGTTATCCATCACCTGCAGCAGGATGTTGAAAACATCCGGGTGCGCCTTTTCGATCTCGTCAAGCAGCAGTACGCAGTGCGGATGCTGATCCACCCCATCGGTAAGCAAGCCACCCTGATCAAAGCCCACATAGCCGGGAGGTGCACCAATCAGACGGGAAACCGCGTGTTTCTCCATGTATTCCGACATGTCAAAGCGCAAGAGCTCCACACCCAGGGTGTCGGCCAGCTGTTTGGCCACCTCGGTTTTGCCGACGCCCGTGGGGCCTGCAAAGAGATAGTTGCCAATGGGTTTTTCGGGTTCACGCAGACCTGCACGGGCCAGTTTGATGGCGCTGGACAGCGCATCAATGGCATCGTCCTGGCCAAAGACAACCCGCTTGAGGCTTTTTTCAAGATCCTTCAGCACCTCGGCATCGTCCTTGGTGACGCTCTTGGGGGGAATGCGGGCGATCTTGGCCACGACGGCCTCGATCTCTTTGACGCCGATGGTTTTGCGGCGTTTGCTTTCCGGCACCAGATGCTGTGCAGCACCGGCCTCATCAATCACGTCGATGGCCTTGTCGGGCAGTTTGCGGTCATTGATGTAGCGTGCGGCCAGCTCGACAGCGGATTTGATCGCATCGGCGGTGAACTTGATGCTGTGGTGCTCCTCAAAATAGGGTTTCAGCCCTTTGAGGATCTCAACCGCATCTTGAACCGAAGGTTCATTGACGTCGATCTTTTGGAAACGACGGGCCAGGGCGCGGTCTTTTTCAAAATGCTGACGGAACTCCTTGTAGGTGGTGGAGCCCATGGTGCGCAGCTTGCCGCCCTGCAACGCAGGTTTCAGCAGGTTAGAGGCATCCATGGCACCGCCAGAGGTGGCACCAGCGCCAATCACCGTGTGGATTTCATCAATGAAGAGCACGCCATCGGGATGGTCTTCCAGTTCTGTCACCACTGCTTTGAGACGCTCCTCAAAGTCGCCGCGATAGCGGGTGCCGGCCAGCAGCGCCCCCATGTCGAGCGAAAAGATAGTGGTTTCAGCCAGAACCTTGGGGACTTCGCCCTGAACGATCTTGCGCGCCAGACCTTCGGCAATGGCGGTTTTGCCAACACCGGGATCCCCCACCAACAGCGGGTTGTTCTTGCGGCGGCGGCACAGCACTTGGATGCAGCGCTCCACCTCATGGCTGCGGCCAATCAGCGGATCAATGTCGCCTTCGCGGGATTTGGCGTTGAGATCGACGCAGTATTTATCCAGCGCGCTTTCTTTTTTGTCGCCTTCGCCGGGCGGGGGGGAGCCCATGGCCTCTTCTTCGCTTTCGGGGGCGCCAGTGACCGGGCGGGATTCGCCAAAGGCGGGATCCTTGGCCACGCCATGGGCAATGAAATTCACTGCGTCATAGCGGGTCATATCCTGATCCTGCAGGAAGTAGGCCGCGTCGCTCTCGCGTTCTGCAAAGATCGCGACCAAAACGTTGGCCCCGGTGACTTCGGTGCGGCCAGAGCTTTGCACGTGGATGGCGGCGCGCTGAATAACCCGCTGGAAGGCTGCTGTCGGGACCGCTTCGGATCCATCAACATCCGTCACCAGATTGGCGAGATCTTCGTCAACAAATTCAATTAGCGAAGCGCGCAGCTGACCCAGCTCAACACCACAGGCGCGCATGACGCGGGCGGCTTCTGGTTCTTCGATCAAAGCCAGCAGCAGGTGTTCCAGCGTGGCAAACTCATGGCGCCGCTCATTCGCCAGCGCGAGCGCGGCGTGAATGGCTTGTTCTAGTGTGCTCGAGAATGAAGGCACGGGCGTGCTCCTCTGTTCTTGGGTTGACCGGGGCATCGGCTTTCTGCCTCTTCCCCGTGCATCAACCATGTCCTCATAGTATTAGAGTTTGGTTGATAGAGCGGCAGCTTCAAGGACTTTCTTTCAAATTTGGGTCACATTTCTTTTTAAAGCGGTTGAATTGCACCCGGCCCTTGAAGGCTCAAACCGTGGTCGCGGGTGCTAGAACGTGTTCTTCCTGTGACGAATTTCTGCAAAAACCTCTGCGTTTTCAGCGCCTTCCATGCCAATGGCTGATTTGACTTTATCCAGATGAGCCCGCAAAAACGGATTTGTGTCCAGTTCCAGCTGCAATCGCGACGGAACAGTGGCTTCGCCTTTGGCGCGTTTTTTTGTGATTTCATCAACGCGCACCTGCAAGGCGGCATTGTCAGGCTCAATTGTAACCGCAAAACGGGCGTTGGATTGGGTGTATTCATGGCCAGAGTAAACCATGGTCTGCGGCGGCAGTGCCATCAGACGGTTGAGACTGTCCCACATCATGTCTGGCGTGCCTTCAAACAGGCGACCACAGCCAAGCGCCATCAGGCTGTCTGCGGTAAAGACAGCCTGGCTCTCGGGCAGGAAAAAGGCGATGTGCCCAATGGTGTGGCCCGAGACATCCAGCACCTGGACCTCTTCGCCAAACAATTCAAAGCGGGCGCCATAGTCCAGCGCATGGTCCAGCGGTGGCAGGCGGTGGGTGTCGGGTTTGGCGCCATAGACCTTGGCGCCATAGCTGCGGCGCAGCTCGTCCACGCCGTCGATGTGATCATAGTGGTGGTGGGTCAGCAGGATCGCATCCAAGCCCCAGCCACGGGTGCTCAGCGCTGATTTCACCGCAGCTGCTTCCGGCGCATCCACCAAAGCGGTCTGACCGCTCTTGGCATCGTGCAGCAGATAGGCATAGTTGTCCGAGAGACAGGGCAGGGTAATGATTTCCAGGGGCATGGTTTTTCGCCTCACCATTGTTACACTGCGCATAGATTGGCCCAAGCAGCAGGCACCCGCAATGCATCTTGATGTTCAGGATCTTAGGAATTTTTATTACCGCAGTACTCTGGGCCGTGCGGCGCAGGCCTCGGTGCGGAACCGATTGTTGGAGCTCTGGCCAGAAGCCGCAGGGCAGACCGTGGCGGGATTTGGCTTTGCCGCCCCCTTGATGCGGCCCTATCTGGCTGAGGCGCGCCGGGTCATTGCCTTGATGCCAGGGCCCCAAGGGGTGATGCAGTGGCCTGCAGGCATGCCCAATGTGTCGGTCCTGTGTGAAGAGACCAGCTGGCCGATCGAAACGGGGCGGGTGGATCGCCTGGTGGTGATGCATGGGCTGGAGACCTCGGAGCGGCCCTCCCAGTTGCTGGAGGAATGTCGCCGGGTTCTGGGGCCAGGGGGGCGGGCCATCTTTGTGGTGCCCAACCGGGCCGGGTTCTGGGCGCGGTCTGACAAGACTCCCTTTGGCTATGGACGCCCCTATACGCTTATCCAGCTTGAAAACCAGCTGCGCCTGCATGAGTTCACCATCGAACGCCATGCCGCTGCGCTATATCGGATGCCAAGCCAGAAACGGTTCTGGCTCAAGTCGGGTGCCCTGTTTGAGCGGGTCGGGCGGCGGTTACCAACGATGTTGGCGGGGGGCGTGTTTATGGTCGAGGTCAGCAAACAGACCCACCCGCAACATGGGCATATGACCAAGGTCAAGCGCGCCAACCCGATCCGGGTTCTTGAGGGATTGTCGAATCCCCTGCCAGACCCCGCCTGAGCCGACCATCTGTATTAGCCGGCCCGCCTGAAATCCTGCGCCCGGCGAATAATGGCCCACCCAATCCGGGGCAGGCTTGCGCCGGTCGAGGGGCGATTGCCGCGGGAGGGAGAGCGGTGCGAAGATGATTCTGTGTGTAACTTTTTGTAACGGAGGCTTGAATGCTGGCAGCATCCGGCAGGACTATCGGGGGTAATAGTGTCGTTTTTACGCAGTCAGGAATCGTAAATTGCTGCCGTAACGTAGATAAAAATGCTTTTGTTTAGAGGGGCAAACAGCCGCAGTTTGGCTAACTGATTGAAAACATTGAAGTCACGGAATTCACCCTAGGGGCTATAGACAGTTGATAGGTTGCTAAGGCTCTGTTACATCCACGCTGATTTTAACGCCCTGCCGCTTTTGGTGGGGCTTGCTCACGCCCCCGGACGCCGTCTGCTCGCAGACATGCCAACCGGGGCCAAATGTCGGAAGGGTGGACGTGTCCGAACCAGCTTCGATTTCAGCAGGCATTGCTGCGCGCTATGCCACTGCGGTCTTTGAGATCGCCGAAGAAAGCAAGGCGCTCGATAGCCTTGAAACCAGCATCAATGATCTGGCAGCTGCCCTGGCTGACAGTGACGACCTGCAAAACCTGATCAGCTCTCCGCTGATTTCTCGGGATGAGCAGGGTGCCGCGATTGCGGCAGTTGCGGATAAAATGGGCCTGGCGCCCGTTCTGCGCAATACTCTGGCTCTGATGGCGCAAAAGCGCCGTCTGTTTGTGGTTCCAGCGCTGATCTCCGCTCTGCGGGATCGTCTGGCTGAGGCCCGCGGTGAAGTGACCGCCGAGGTCGTTTCTGCCAAGGCGCTGACCAAGACCCAGAGCGAAAAGCTGGCCAAGACTTTGGCAGAGCGCGTAGGCAAAAAGATTACCATCAATGCAACCGTCGATGATAGCATCATTGGCGGTCTCGTCGTTAAAGTGGGCTCAAAGATGATCGATAGCTCGATCCGCTCCAAGCTCAACTCCCTACAGAATGCAATGAAAGAGGTCGGATAAATGGGTATCCAAGCAGCAGAAATTTCTGCGATCCTAAAAGACCAGATCAATAATTTTGGTCAGGAAGCCGAGGTGGCTGAAATTGGTCGCGTGCTGAGCGTTGGCGATGGTATCGCCCGCGTCTACGGTCTCGACAATGTTCAGGCTGGTGAAATGGTCGAATTCCCTGGCGGAATTATGGGCATGGCGCTGAACCTGGAGGCCGATAACGTTGGTATCGTTATCTTTGGCTCCGACCGCGACATCAAAGAAGGTGACACTGTTAAGCGCACCAACTCGATCGTGGACGTTCCCGTTGGCCCCGAACTGCTGGGTCGCGTTGTTGACGGTCTGGGTAACCCCCTGGACGGCAAAGGCCCGATCAACGCTGCAAAGCGTGGCGTTGCCGATGTCAAAGCACCAGGCATTATCCCACGTAAATCGGTTCACGAGCCGATGGCGACAGGCCTGAAATCTGTTGATGCGATGATCCCCGTTGGCCGTGGCCAGCGTGAGCTGATCATTGGTGACCGTCAGACTGGTAAAACAGCCATCGCGCTGGACACCATGCTGAACCAGAAATCCTACAACGATGCAGCAGGCGACGATGAGTCGAAGAAACTGTACTGCGTTTACGTCGCGATTGGTCAAAAGCGTTCGACTGTTGCTCAGCTGGTGAAAAAGCTGGAAGAAGCCGGCGCGATGGAATATTCGATCGTGGTTGCTGCAACCGCGTCCGATCCTGCGCCTCTGCAGTTCCTGGCCCCCTATGCGGCCACCGCGATGGCGGAATACTTCCGTGACAGCGGTAAGCACGGTCTGATCATCTATGATGACCTTTCCAAGCAGGCTGTTGCCTATCGTCAGATGTCGCTGCTGCTGCGTCGTCCGCCCGGACGTGAAGCCTATCCTGGTGACGTTTTCTATTTGCACTCCCGCCTGCTGGAACGTTCGGCCAAACTGAACGAAGACTTCGGCGCTGGCTCCCTGACGGCTCTGCCCGTTATTGAGACCCAGGGTGGTGACGTTTCCGCCTTTATTCCAACCAACGTGATTTCGATCACCGATGGCCAGATCTTCCTGGAAACCGAACTGTTCTACCAGGGCATCCGTCCTGCTGTGAACACCGGTCTGTCGGTTTCGCGTGTTGGCTCCTCGGCCCAGACAAACTCGATGAAGTCTGTTGCGGGTCCGGTGAAACTGGAACTGGCTCAGTACCGCGAAATGGCGGCCTTTGCGCAGTTTGGGTCTGACCTTGACGCCGCCACTCAGCAGCTGCTGAACCGTGGTGCCCGTCTGACCGAGCTGATGAAGCAGGCGCAGTATTCGCCGCTGACCAACGCAGAAATCGTTTGCGTGATCTTCGCCGGCACCCAAGGCTACCTCGACAAGATCGACGTAAAGTCCGTGGGCCGCTATGAAGAAGGCATGCTGGCGCATCTGCGTGGCAAGCACGCTGATCTGCTCGAGTGGATTTCGACCGAAGATCCAAAGATCAAGGGCGATGCCGCCGACAAAATCAAAGCAGCGCTGGACGAATTCGCCGCAGATTTCGCTTAAGGGGATAAGGCAATGCCAAATCTCAAGGACCTGAAAAACAGGATCGCGAGTGTCAAAAGCACTCGTAAGATCACAAAAGCCATGCAAATGGTGGCCGCGGCGAAACTTCGCCGCGCCCAGGAAGCTGCTGAAGATTCACGTCCCTACACCAAGCGGTTCAACGCCGTTATGGCGGGGCTTGCCTCTTCTGTTGGTGGCAGCGATAGCGCGCCAAAACTGCTGCGCGGCACCGGTAGCGATCAGGTTCAACTGCTTGTTGTCCTGACCGCTGAGCGGGGCCTGTGTGGTGGCTTTAACGCCAATATCGCCAAACTGGCGCGCCAAAAGGCGCAGGAGCTGAAAGCGGCTGGCAAAACGGTCAAGATCCTGACCGTTGGTAAAAAGGGCCGCGACGCGCTGCGTCGCGATCTGGCTGATGATTTTATCGGCCACGTGGACCTGAGCGAAGTCAAGCGCATCGGCTATGCCAACGCGCAGGACATCGCAAAGGATATCCTGACCCGCTTTGACGCTGGTGAATTTGATGTTGCGACCCTGTTCTTTGCAGAGTTCGTCAATGTCGTGACCCAGGTGCCAACAGCGCAGCAGATCATTCCGGCCTCTTACGAGGGCGGTGCCGCTGAAGAGACATCCGCGGCCGTTTACGACTACGAGCCCAGCGAAGAGGCGATCCTCGCCGACCTGCTGCCCCGTGGCGTATCGACCCAGATCTTTTCGGCGCTGCTGGAAAATGGTGCATCCGAACAGGGTGCCCGGATGAGTGCGATGGATAACGCCACACGTAACGCTGGCGAGATGATCGACAAGCTGACCATCGAGTTCAACCGCTCGCGTCAGGCCGTCATCACCAACGAGCTGATTGAAATCATTTCGGGCGCTGAGGCGCTCTAAGAGACAACCGGAGACAAACACATGGCAAACGCAAAAGGCAAAATCACGCAGGTGATTGGCGCCGTTGTGGACGTGCAGTTCGAGGATGCCCTGCCGGAAATCCTCAACGCTGTGACCACCGACAACAACGGTAAGAACCTGGTTCTCGAGGTTGCTCAGCACCTGGGTGAGAACACAGTCCGTACCATCGCTATGGACGCAACCGAAGGTCTGGTGCGCGGTCAGGAAGTGACCGACACTGGCGCGCCTATCTCGGTTCCAGTGGGCAACGCCACACTGGGTCGTATCCTGAACGTCATCGGCGAGCCCGTTGATGAAAAGGGTCCCGTAGAATCCACTGAAACACGTGGCATCCACGGCGACGCGCCTTCCTTCGCTGATCAGTCCACCGCAACCGAGATCCTGACCACAGGTATCAAGGTTATCGACCTTCTGGCCCCCTACACCAAGGGTGGTAAAATTGGTCTGTTCGGCGGTGCCGGCGTTGGTAAAACCGTTCTGATCATGGAACTGATCAACAACATCGCGAAGGTGCACTCTGGTGTATCCGTGTTCGCCGGTGTTGGTGAGCGGACCCGTGAGGGCAACGATCTGTACCACGAAATGATCGAATCCGGTGTTATCGTTCCCGACAACCTGGTCGATTCTAAAATTGCCCTGGTCTACGGCCAGATGAACGAACCTCCCGGTGCGCGTATGCGGGTTGCTCTGTCGGGTCTGACCCTGGCGGAACAGTTCCGTGATGACAGTGGCTCGGACGTTCTGTTCTTTGTGGACAACATCTTCCGCTTCACACAGGCGGGTTCCGAGGTGTCTGCTCTGCTGGGTCGTATTCCTTCGGCGGTGGGCTACCAGCCAACACTGGCCACCGACATGGGTGCGATGCAGGAACGGATCTCTTCGACCAAAAACGGTTCGATTACCTCCGTTCAGGCCGTCTACGTTCCTGCGGATGACCTTACTGACCCTGCGCCTGCGACCTCGTTTGCGCACCTGGATGCGACAACCGTTCTGGATCGTGCGATCTCGGAAAAAGGTATCTATCCTGCGGTTGACCCGCTTGGTTCGACCTCGCGTCTGCTGGATCCACTGATCATTGGTGACGAGCACTATAAAGTTGCCACCGACGTTCAGCAGATCCTTCAGCGTTATAAATCGCTGCAGGACATCATCGCCATTCTCGGCATGGACGAGCTTTCTGAAGACGACAAACTGGCCGTGGCCCGTGCGCGTAAGATCGAACGCTTCCTGTCTCAGCCGTTTGACGTTGCAAAAATCTTCACCGGTGCCGACGGTAAACAGGTTCCGCTGGAAGACACCATTGCATCGTTCAAGGCCGTTGTGGCTGGCGAATACGACCACCTGCCCGAAGGCGCCTTCTACATGGTTGGCGGCATCGACGAAGTGATCGCAAAAGCCGAAAAAATGGCTGCTGACGCGGCCTAAGGAGGGCCCTGATGGCTGATACCATGCAATTTGACCTCGTAAGCCCGGAGCGCAGCCTAGCGTCGCTCCAGGTGAACGCGGTGCAGATCCCCGGCGCGGAGGGTGACATGACGGCTATGCCGATGCATGCACCCACCATCACCACCCTGCGTCCGGGTGTCCTGCGGGTTGAAAGCTCGCAAGGCACTTCGGAATTTGTGGTCACTGGCGGTTTTGCCGAAATCAGCGCTGAGGCCCTTTCGGTCCTCGCTGAGAAGGCAATCCCAATGGATGAGATGACCCGCGCCCATCTGGACGAGCTGATCGAAGAGGCTCGTAACATGTATAAAACCGCGCAGGAAGCGGAGCAGCCCCACGACATCGTCGAGGAAGCCGCTAAGCTGCTGTCGGACATGGAGGCCCTGGGCACACATATGAGCCTGTAACGGCCCATGGATGCACGCCCAGTGTGTTCTCGAGACTTAGAAACCGGCCCGTCTGAGTGATGGGCCGGTTTTGTTTTTTGAATCTTAGAATTTTTTGGTTTTTAATGGCCGAACCGTGATTTCGCGCGGATAGACTGAAGCTGGAACGATAAGACATGCAACGACTACACAATCCACGGATTGGAATTGACCAGGGCGAACTGGTGTTGTTTTCCGAATTCGACAGCGGCGGCAGCATGTGGACCGGAGAGGGCGCCCGCGAGCGGCGCAAGCTGGTGACATTCCAGGAAGCCTATCGCCGCCCACCTGCGGTGCAGGTCTCGATCTCGCTCTGGGATATGGACACCAGCGCCGCCATCCGTGCCGAGCTGGTAACGGAGAATATCACCACCACGGATTTTGAAGTGGTGTTCCGCACCTGGGCCGACAGCCGCATCGCCCGCCTGCGCACCGCCTGGATCGCCATGGGCGAGCTTCCCTTCGAAGACGACTGGGATGACGTGGATTGAGGGTTGCGGGGTGGGCTTGTGTTATCGCAAAGGTCAGCACTGCGGGGTGGTTTCAACGGGTGAGCGCAACACTTTAATCTTTTTGGAAAGATGGAGTGTGAGAGATGAAGTATCGAACGCGGACGTTTTACACGTATAAACAGAAATCCGAGATGTGGGATCGGTGGCAGCGCGGAGCGTCGATGAGTTCGATTGGTCGGCACTTCAATCGTGCATCGTCTTCAATCTTCCCGCATTTCGCGCAGTTCGGCGGTATCCGCCCACCAGTTCGAAAGCGGTCCCGATTTGCTTTGAGCTTATCGGAGAGAGAAGAGATATCTCGCGGCTTGGTCGCAAATCAGTCATTGCGCTCAATTGCCAATAGCCTGAACCGGTCGCCTTCGACGATCAGTCGAGAGGTCCGCAGAAATGGCGGGCGTCTGACCTATCGCGCGGCGTGCTCAGATCAGCGCGCCTGGGACTGCGCGACGCGGCCCAAATCATGTAAACTCTCTTTCAACGACCCGTTGTGCCAACTGATTACACGCAAGTTGCGCCGGAAATGGTCACCACAGCAGATCGCTGGTTGGCTTAAGCGCAAGCATCCAGACGAGGAGCAGTACCGCGTGTCCCACGAAACGATCTACCGCAGCCTTTATGTAGAGGCCCGTGGGGTCTTGAAGAAGGAATTGCAAGAGTGTTTACGCAGCCCGCGTGCCATTCGACGATCACGACACGCGACCCAGAAAGGGTTGAAACTGCGCAAGATCAAGGATGCGACCCCGATCAGTGAACGCCCTCCTGAGATCGAAGATCGCGCTGTTCCGGGGCACTGGGAAGGTGATTTGATCGTTGGCTCGAACAACAGCTACATCGCCACGCTGGTGGAGCGCCATTCCCGGTTTGTGATGTTGGCCAAAGTCGAAAACAAGGACACCCAAAGTGTTATCACGGCCCTGATCAAGCAGGCCCGCAAGCTGCCTAAAGAGCTGTATCGGTCACTGACATGGGACCGAGGATCCGAGATGGCAGGGCATGCGAAGTTCACCATGGCCACAAAGATCGACGTCTTCTTTTGCGATCCACAGTCACCTTGGCAACGCGGTAGCAATGAAAACACCAACCGGCTACTTCGCCAATACTTTCCCAAAGGCACTGACATATCGGGCTTTAGCCAAGCCAAACTCAGCGCCGTTGCACGCCAGCTGAACGAGCGGCCCCGAAAAACCTTGCAATACCAAACCCCAGCAGAGAAATTTGAGGCATGTGTTGCGGCGATCAGTTGAAACCGCAGGACAAAGTGAGCGTTCGCTGCGACTGCGCCAATGACAGCTGTTGGGTGTTGCGAAGCATGAATAAGTTGATTCAGACTATGCGCAGGGGCCTTGAAATCCCATTGGGCCGTACAACGAATAGCGGTCAATAGCCGGGTCAAAGCTGTTTTTGGCCATACGACCCGAAGAGCTTCAGCATTCCGGAAGATTTACGGCGATGCCGCCCGTAGACGTTTCCTTGTATTTTGTGCTCATGTCTTTTCCGGTCTGTCGCATGACCTCTATGCAATTGTCGAGCGGCATAAAATGGTTACCATCGCCGCGCAGGGCCAGAGCCGCAGCTGAAACAGCCTTGATCGCACCAAGCGCGTTTCGCTCTATACAGGGCACTTGCACCAACCCTGCGGCCGGATCGCAAGTCATGCCCAAGTGATGCTCCAGAGCGATTTCGGCGGCGTTTTCAATTTGCGCATTGGTTCCGCCTAGGACCGCGCAGAGACCGGCAGCTGCCATGGAAGACGCGCTGCCCACCTCGCCTTGACAACCGACTTCGGCGCCCGAGATCGAGGCATTGTCTTTGATAATCCCAGCGAGAGCGGCTGCGGTCAGCAAGAAATCCCGCCGCGCGGCGTCTGACATGCCGCCTCCGTGCGCTTGCCAATAGCGCATAACCGCTGGCACAGTTCCTGCGGCTCCGTTAGTCGGCGCGGTGATGAGCCGCCCGCCAGCGGCGTTCTCTTCGTTGACCGCCATGGCGTAGACGCTAATCCACTCGGTGGCGATATGTGGGCTCTGCCGGTTGCTGACGTGCTCGGTTTCCAGCGCGTCGTGAATAGCCTTGGCGCGGCGTTTAACTTGCAACCCACCGGGGAGAATGCCTTCCGCGCTGAGTCCGCGGTCGATGCACGCGTTCATCGAGTCGGCCAACCGGTCCAGCTCGGAGTCGAGGGCGTCGTGGCCGGCAGCCTCCTCATTGGCACGCTTCATACAGGCGATGCTCAGGCCAGAGTCCTTGCCCATTTCCAGCATCTCGTGGGCTGTGCCGAACGGGTACGGTTGGCGGTGCTCGGCTTTCAAACCGTGCAAGGGCGCGCCAACTTCCTTGGAGTTGCGCTCGGCCAGAAATTCTGCTTCCGTCATCACGAAACCGCCGCCAACTGAATAGTAGATCTGGGATAGAAGCGGGTTCCCATACGCGTCAAAAGAGCGGAACATCATTCCGTTGGCGTGATGCTGCAAGGCCGGGCCATAGTCGAAAATCAAGTCCGTTTCCGGATCGAAATTTAGCTGTGGCAGGCCCGGCGGGCAGATTGCACGCGACAGCCTCAACTTGTCGATCAAGCCATCCGCGCGATCCGGGTCCATCGTCTCCGGCGTCTCGCCTAGAAGGCCAAGGAATACCGAGCGATCAGTGGCGTGGCCCCTGCCCGTAAAAGCCAGTGAACCGTGTAAAGAAACGCGGAGAGATGCGGGCTGACCAGCTCCATTGGTTGGAGCACAGGCACGTAGCTCGTCAAGAAAGCGCGCTGAGGCCACCATGGGCCCCATAGTATGTGAGGATGACGGGCCGATGCCGCGTTTGAAAATGTCGAAGACAGAAATGAACATAAGGTTTCTCATATTTGCGACGCGCCCGGGGACGAACCCGCGGGCGCGTCATTGCCAGCAAAACCGTCTAAAGTTTGTCAGCCGTCCCCGTGAAGGGTTTCGGAACCGACATAGGGGCTGATATTCAGTTTGGCGAAGACAGTCATCGCCGCCGCATAGATCGCAGCACCGAGGACGAAGGAATTGAACGCACCAACGCCGAACTGGATTTGGCTGGAGATGAGACCGGCCACAACCACCGTGCCAATCGCTACCAGATTCCACTGACGATATTGGGTCGTCGGGCCGAACGTATAGGCCTCACGCTTGCCGAGGAGGTAATAGTCGACAGCGATGATACCGCCGATCGGTGGCACGAAGATACCGAGGAAGACGAGGAACGGAACAAAGAACCCCGTGACACCGAAATAGGCGATCAGCGTGGCGACTACGCCGAGAAAGATCGCGACCTTCCATTTCGGGATATCGCAGATATTCGTCACTCCGAGAGAAGCCGAGTAGAGGTTGTTATCGTTGCTTGTCCATTGGGCAAGGATAACGATGAACAAAGGCATGACGCCAAGACCAAGGCCGACCATTGCCTCCATGATTGTTTCAGTTCCGGCCGCCTTGACCATGACCATGCCCGAGAACAGTGCGATGGCGAATACGACCATTGCAAGCGCGCAGGCGATCCAGTTCGCCCGTCGGTTGGTGACATAGCGGGACACATCCGGCTGCATGATTGCGCCTACGATCCAGCCGCCGATCACGATGGTGATGCCGAGCCCGATCGAGGCAGGTTCGGCGGGTACTGAAGAAACCGCCTCGAAACCACCTATTACAAGCGCTTTGTACGCGCCCCAAAGACACACGAACAGAATAATTGGTGCTGCGATCGTACTTAGCACCGCTAGCGCCTTAAAGCCGACGATGGCCGTCGTCATCATCAACAACCCGCCCCAGACTGTTGCGACAGAAACCTGGGTCAGGGCCCCGTCAGGAAAGATTATGCTGATCGTCTGCCCAAAGAAGCCCGATTGGTACGCATACCAGCCGGTCAGGGTAATCGCCCAGATCAATCCGACGATCTTCGAGCCTGATCGCCCGAAAGCATGCCGTGCGAGCACCGAGAACGTGACGCCGCGATCCGCACCGATGCCGCCCATGACGCCTGCCATGACCAACAGAAACAGGCTGCCGCAGATGATCGCAATGATTGCGTCCTGAAATGTCAGTAGAGT
Source organism: Pseudophaeobacter sp. TrK17 (assembly GCF_042192375.1). Lineage (NCBI taxonomy): Bacteria > Pseudomonadati > Pseudomonadota > Alphaproteobacteria > Rhodobacterales > Roseobacteraceae > Pseudophaeobacter > Pseudophaeobacter sp. TrK17. The sequence goes on along the minus strand of NZ_CP071700.1, from coordinate 2,878,594 downwards.
TGCCAGAGTCGCCCCGGTGTACAGGGTCGACATCGCGATCGCGAGCCCGGCTGTCACGAAGGATAGGCTGAGCCAGCCACGGCGGTCCTCGGGTGGTACCGGCTCGGTCGGGTAGTCGTAGAGTAGGTCTTCGGGTGGGTTTGTATTTGGAACTGAGTCAGTCATGATACTACGCTTCTGTTTTTGACAAGGGTTTCGAGAGGGCTATGGTCTATGTCGAAGCCAAAGTAACGGGGGCCGAGCACGTCGATCCCCTTCGGCGTCCGGAAATGCTGTGGCGAAGGTGTCGCGATGACTGCAACGTCCTGCCCCTTCTCGACAAGCGGATTCGGGATCGGTTCGCCCGTCTGCCGATCAACCAGCGAGATCAGATCCGGACTGGTTACGAAGGGTACGTCGTTCAGCCAGGAAACATGGTTTTCGTTCTTGAACCAAACCTTGAGCCTATCGCCCCCGGAGGCAGCGACCGTAAAGTCACCCCAGTAATATCCGAGACGATCGTCCTCGTTCTTTTTGGTGACCGTGCCCTCAAGCAACACCGCTCCGCCAAGCCTTTCAGCAATGGCAGTTGCCATATTATCGGAACCGGTCTCACGCGTCTCACGGATGAAGCGTCCGAGATCGTGGCTCGCGCTCAGGGTGCCTTGGACAACGAGCGCCTTCGCCTCGCGGGCCTTCATCAGAAAGCCGGCCTGTCCGGCCAGTCCGTAGCCCGTCGCGCTGATAAGCTTGCCAAGCCGTTCGATCACCCGGTAATTGGTTCCGGCCTTGATCAAGGCGACATTTCCCCATTCGTCAACAGAGCTGATCGGCAGGATTGGCTTGTTGTGTAGATAAGGCGTGGTCTGATGAATTTCAGGAATCGCCCGACCGGTGAAGTCACCGTCGAACACAGCAATACCAAGCGCCGAGGCCGCCGCAACGGCGGCTGATGTATTAGCCCCTGCAAGCTCAATCGGGATGATGGCCCCGATCTGGACACCCGCATATTCTTCCAGCTCTTCGAGAGCCTTTCGCATCCTGTCTTTTTCCGAATTAACGGTCTCGATAAAGCCGAACCCTTCCATCTCGCGAAGAGTTTCAGGAGAATGCGGCGCGATCGAGCCCATCAGAAAAGGGCAGGCAACCATCGTCTCGTCGTCTATGTCTTCGGGCGCGACCCATCCGATCTGGCGGCCAGCGCCAAGTTCGCTTGCGAGCGAGGCGATCCCGTTCTTCGGCAGCCCGCCGCCGCCGGTCGCGAAGAAAGTACAGCCGCGGACGAAGTCCTCGATCGCAGTCTGATCGCTGAGGTAATGGCCGATGCCTGTAGACTGTCCTAGATCTGAGAGCCCGGACATCCGGTGCGTCTCTTTTGGAATAGGTTTCGTCATCTCTTCTCCTCACCAGCGCGGGTATTCGCGCCTTAAAATTGGTTTGGAAGAGAGATTGCGGCAAAATCTGCCCGAAAAAACACTACCCTTTCGGGTAGTTTGGCGTCATTATTGGGTCGAAGCTGGTCCCGAGGCCAATGGCCCGGGGCCGATTTCTATGAGGCCCAATTCGCTTGCTTGCAGGATCGCCTGTGTGCGACTGCTAACTTTAAGCTGCCGATAGATTCCCTTGAGATGATATTTCACCGTGTCCACCGATACGCCCATTGTGCGACCGATCTCTTTGTTGGAGAGCCCAAGCGCAAGAAGCTCAAGGTATCGCAGGCGGTCAGGGTCCGTCATCCGCGCGGTGCGGCGATCGGAACGGGGCGCATCGTCCGTGACCCAGTAATGAACAAGCTCTGACAGGCGTCTACGCTGCTCGGTCGTTGGCCTGGAGGCGACATGATCGCCGTCGAGCGCGGCTTGACAGATCGTTCTGGTCTCGGCGCCCTCTTCGAGAATAAAGCGCACGAAGGGCTGTCCCCAAAGGAGGCGAACGGCACTCAGAAGGGCGCTAGTGGCCTCTATGCGGGCGTTCAGCCGCCAATAGGCAGTGGCGCGGATGACCCTCAAGCACGCCAGGGAAAGAAGCTGACCGCCCCGGATCGCCAAATCCTCCGCCGGGTCGAGGAGTTCGAGCGCCTGGCGTGAACGCCGTGCGCGAACGAGCCAGCGTGCGACTGCGACGAAGGTTGTTCCCTGCCAAAGAGCCCAATCCTCCGTTTCGTCCCAATTGATATTGTCACGGTCAATCCCAATACGCCGCATTTCAGCCGCGGCACCGTCGATCTCGTCCGACAAGGAAAGAGCCCGCACGCGCTCAATTCCCATCAGATACGCAAGCCTCGGCATTCGCCTCTCCTCCGCCACCGCCTCGGCCCTTGCAAGAGCGGTGAGCGCAGCGGGGAGGCCCCCCCTGGCATAGGCAAGCCTGGTACGAACGCGGTGGGCGGTAGCGAGAATCTCGAACCAGCCATCCCCCTGTTCAACCCGGTCAATGCTCTGCTCCAATAGCTTTTCGGCAAGTGGTAGATCGTTCATCTGATAGGCAGCCTCAGAGCGCAGGACCTGGCCCACTGCGATGAGAGAAGAGGTCCCGTCCCCCAATCGCGAAAGTATGGATTCCATCTGTTTGTACTGGTCCGAGGCCCCCATGAGATCGCCCCGCACGAGCCTGATTTGGCCAAGATGTGCGTGCAAGTGCAGAGAGCCATAATCGGCCCGCGCGCTGCGAAATATTTCGGCCGCCCGGTCGGCGTGGCGCTGCGCCCCGTCGAAATCGCCATAATTCATCGCCGCCGTGGCGAGAAGATTGCAGCCAAGCGCGCGCGCCATGTCGTCCGTATCGGGCGACGCATTGGCGATTGCCGCCAGCTTGACAATTTCACCTTCAAGCAGCGGCGTACCTTCATAGATGCAGAGATGTGCGTTGACCAGGGTGACATCCGTCCCGATCTCGTCGTCGGTTTTCGCTGCCGGCAACTCGATCAAAAGACGATCCATCAACCAGCGTGCTTCGGCAACTTTTCCGAGTTTGGCAAGCGCGAATGCCCGGCCTAGCGTAGCAGTGGGGAACCGTGACAGGTGCTCGGATTCAGGGCCGGGTTGCGTAAGTTTGGATGCGTCCGGGTGGTGGTGCATGAAGAAGCGCCAGCCGCCGCGCCGAGTGAGGAGAGCATCGTCGAAAAGATTGTTCTCGGTGCTCTCGGAGGTCAAGACTTTCATCCGTCTATTGGTTCGCCGGTGCGTGCCGTCGTTTTTGAAACCTACCACCGAGATCCACGCGCGTCGAGCAAAGCATCGCATCACAGTCTGGCCCATTGCGGCATCGCGCTCAGGTATCGTCGAGTGACAGATCGTTATGTACACAATCTTTCAGCAGCAATCTCTATTTCGAACGTCTGCTTGCAGTCTATCTGAACAACTGCGCCGCTCTTGCTCGCATGACACCCTCTGCGGATCAGCGGCCAATAGACATGAGGCCGGGAACTATTGGCGGCTTGGTGCATGGGCCCAAAACGAGGATCTTTTTTGATTTTTGAGCAACCCATGAGAATTTGAAACCTCGACTCACCGACGCCGTTCCAACGTGTTGTATTGTGCTGCTGTTGACCTGAACATCGAACGGCAAGCAAGTTTTGTCAGAAACACCGAGTTTCCGAAAACAGTCATACGCACAGCGCGCAGCATCGGTCACTCTGGGCTTATTTTGTTGAAAAACTCTTCCTTGATCGAGAGCTGAACTGCTGCTTCAATTCCTGTAATTGAGGGGAGGATTGGCGATGATGGGACCGAGGCAGGAAGCGCAACCGGCGCTGTTCTACGAGTTCTCGCTGGAGGATCACATCCCCACGGATCACCTGCTTCGATCCATCGACCGGTTCGTCGAGCTGAGCAGTATCCGCGCCCATCTTGCCGATTTCTACAGTCACACAGGCCGCCCGTCAGTTGATCCTGAGCTACTGATCCGCATGTTGCTGGTCGGATATTGCTTCGGCATCCGGTCTGAGCGGCGGCTCTGCGAGGAGGTGCATCTGAACCTCGCGTGTCGCTGGTTTTGCCGCCTCGACCTGACCGACAGGATCCCGGATCATTCAACGTTTTCCAAGAACCGGCATGGGCGTTTTCGCGACAGCGAACTTCTGCGACACCTGTTCGAGACGACCGTCGCCCGCTGTATCGAGGAAGGTCTCGCCAGCGGTCAGCGCATGGCAGTCGATGCCAGTCTGATCGAAGCCGATGCGAACAAGCAAAACTCAACACCGAAGGAAGAATGGGATGCGTCGTCCATCGATGCCGTAGATGGGTAATCCCCCCTAAAAATAGTGGTGTTCCAAAGTAGAATTTTCTCGGCAAGATATCTGAGGAGATTTATGATGAAGAATGGACGATTTAGCGACGCGCAAATCATGGCAGTGTTGAAGCAGGCGGAGGGCGGTGTGCCGGTCTCTGAGCTTTGCCGCGAGCACGGAATGAGCAGCGCGAGTTTTTACAAATGGCGGGCCAAGTTTGGCGGCATGGACGCGTCCTTGATTTCCGAGATGAAGGATATGGCGGAAGAGAACCGTCGTCTGAAGCGCATGTATGCCGAGATGAGCATGCAAAACGACCTGCTGAAAGAAGCGCTTGGAAAAAAGCGTTAAGGCCGTCTCATCGGCGAGAGATGGCCATGAATGCAGTTGCGCAATATGGGGTCAGCATAGCTCTGGCCTGCCGTGCGTTCGAGATCAGCGAGACCTGCTATAGATACAGCCCTGTGCTGAGCGATGACAACGAAGAGATCGCAGATTGGCTTGAACGCTTGACGGCTAACAAGCGGACCTGGGGCTTCGGCCTGTGCTTTTTGTATCTGCGCAACGTGCAGGGCTATGGCTGGAACCATAAACGTGTCTACCGGGTCTACTGTGAGCTGGCGTTGAACCTGCGTATCAAGCCGAAGAAACGCTTGAAGCGGGACAAGCCGGAACCACTGGCTGTGCCTGAAAGACCAAATGAAACTTGGTCCATGGACTTCATGGCGGATCAGCTGGCGGATGGCCGGTCGATCAGGGCATTAAACGTCTTGGATGACTTCAATCGCGAAGGACTGGCTATTGAGGTCGACTTCTCGCTGCCTGCTGAACGTGTCGTGCGTGCGCTGAACCAGATCATTGAGTGGCGCGGAAAGCCCCAAGCTATTCGTGTGGACAACGGCCCAGAATACGTCAGCGGGAAGCTCATGGAATGGGCTGAGAAACGCAATGTGCGGCTCGAATATATCCAGCCCGGTAAGCCCCAACAGAATGCCTATATCGAGCGCTACAACCGCACCGTTCGTGGCGAATGGCTGGGGCAATACATCTTCGAAACCATCGAGGAGGCACAGGACCAGGCAACACAATGGCTCTGGACTTACAACAACGAGCGACCCAACATGGGCATCGGCGGCATGACACCCGCCATGAAACTGAAAACGGCTGCGTGAATTCTACGGCTGGACCCAATTAAAAATGGGGGGATTACCGATGCACCCCGCGCAGTCCGAGAGTATCTCGAGACGCTCGACGAGGCCGCGTTTGGAGCGGCGAGCGATGTCCAACCCAAGTTCACCTCGCATTCCGATCCCGCCAGTCAGTGGACAGCAGCCCGCAAAGGCCCTGCATTCTTTAGCTATTCCGACAATTATCTCATCGACACGGATCACGGTGTCATCTTGGATGTGGAACCCACACGCTCCATCCGGCAAGCCGAGGTCGGATCGACAAAAACCATGCTGACGCGGGTGAAAGAAAAGTTCGGCTTGGTCCCTGACTGGATGATCGCCGACACAGCCTATGGTTCAGGCCCAATGCTCGGCTGGCTCGTGGAGCGCAAGATCGATCCTTACATCCCTGTGATTGACAAGGCCGGACGCCCCGATGGGACATGGACACGCACAGATTTCGATTGGGATGCAGAGAATAATCAATACATCTGCCCCGAGGGTCGCGCGCTCAAGCAGTTCCGCCGGAATTACTCTGATCCGAACCGGGGACCGACGGGCAAGGGCACAGCCCGCTATCGCGCCTTGAAAGAAGTCTGCCAGGTCTGCCCGTCCAAGCAAAAATGCTGCCCTAACGCTGATGCTCGCAAGATCACCCGCGAAGAGCACGAAGATGCGCGTCAGGTCGCCAGGGATCTGGCCAAGATCTTTCCTGCACCGCAGCAAACACGAAAAGCCTGACAAGAAAGGCGCTTGCGCCGAATTCAGAACGGATACTTCTGCGCGCGCAAACGATAGTTTTTCCACAAAATCGGCTCTCTGCCGCCGTTCTCCGCACCAGCACAGCAAACCGGTGCTGAGGCAGGAGGTCAAGGTCGGCAGAGCTGCGGGACAAAGCGCCATTTTGCTGCGGATGCGCCAATGACCGGTTTCGAACCAAGCGCTGGACGGCTCAAGGCCGCCTTTGGGGCAATTGCGCCAAGTCAACATTCACTGTGTCGAGGTATCTCGCAAAGAGCTTGCCACCCTCATCATCGAAGTAACGGCCAGTGCGATGGCAATCGCTGATGCGATCAATCCTGAACGATCTGAAGTCGTCCCGACGTTCACACCAGCACGTCATGGTCCAGACGCGGCCCCAATACGCGTTTTGCAGGGGCCAAACCACCCGGGTCGTGGATTGATGGCCCAAGGACTGATAAGCGATTTCCAGCTTTTCTTTGCTACGGATCGCCGAGCGGATGCGTGGCATATGCTCAAATCCGATTTTTGCCTGCGCGAATGGATAGACCCCGAAGCCCCAATTTTTCGGAACTGTGCCGTTTGCTGTGGCCACTTTGTTGATTTTCGAAGTGAGAGACGCCGCTGCTGTCTGCAGCTCGGTGTCCGCCGCTTCTGACACAATTACCATGCCCAGATGCAGCGCCTCCAATTCCGTCAAGGAAAGGTTCATCGGCGGGAGGAACACAGGCTCGCGCAGCATATATCCCACACCACGTTCACCTTCTATTGGGATGCCCGAGGCGACAAGCGTGTCGAAATCCCGATAGATCGTACGCACCGAGACTTCCAATCGGTCAGCAATGTCACGGGCAAGGTGCAAGCGACCATCTTGAACGATCTCTATGATCTCCGAAAGACGGTCACTGCGACGCATTTTGCCTCCTTAGTTCACGCTGATCTCAAGGGTGGTATGATGCAAGACAACGCTTGGCCCGTCGATGGCTTTCATACAAGTCGCAAGGGTTGGCTCCTTACCAATCTGTGCGGCCGCCGCTTTGGCCGCGTCAAGCGTTTCCCATTCGACATGCTCGATCCAAAGCCCATCATCGCCGCACGACAAGCGACGCGAGACAAATCCCGCCTGCTCGCGGGCGAAGTCGGTTATAGCTTCGGCATCCTTGGCAAAGTCTTCGCGGCTGATGCCGTCGACCAGTTTGAAAGTGACTGTTTCGATTGTGTGTTTGGTCATGTCTCATCTCCTCGATTTTGGTGACGAGACCGACCTAACTCAACCCAACTGCCAATTGTTGTCAGTTGGGTTATGCCCTTGAACCGTTGCAGCAGTGATGTAGTCATTTCTTTCGAGAGAGGACATTCGCTGCGGCGCAGAAAATTGGTAGACTGGGCTCATTGCTGACATTGAAATGGAAGCTGTGCTCTTGCAGCATTACCACTTACACTTAATAAAAAAGACCCCGGCAGAGTGCTGCGCGGGGCCTTTGTGATGGGGGTGGTGCGGGCTTAGACGCCGTTGGAATACAGCGACTCGTAGATCGGAATCAGGGTCTTGTCTTCAAACAGCGAGGACACCGAGGTGCCGTGCCAGATATTCAGGATCGCCTGGGTGAACAGCGGCGCTGTGGGCAGGATGCGGATGTTGGGCGCATTGCTTACGGCTTCGGTGGGCTGGATGGAATCGGTTAGCACCAGTGACTTCATCACCGAATTGGTGACGCGTTCCACCGCAGGGCCGCTCATTACGCCGTGGGTGATATAGGCGTGGACCTCTTTGGCGCCATTGTCCAGCAGCACCTGCGCAGCCTTACACAGAGTGCCAGCGGTGTCGCACATGTCGTCAATGATCAGGCAGATCTTGTCCTGCACATTGCCGATGACGGTCATCTCGGCCACTTCGCCGGCCTTTTCGCGGCGTTTGTCGACGATCGACAGCGGCGCGTTGATGCGTTTGGCCAACTCGCGGGCGCGGGCAACGCCGCCCACATCGGGAGAAACCACCATGAGCTCGTCCATGCTGTCCTTGAACTGGTTTTTCACATCCAGCGCAAAGATCGGTGACGCATAAAGGTTGTCCACCGGAATATCAAAGAAGCCCTGGATCTGCGCGGCATGCAGATCCATGGTCAGAACCCGCTCGATACCCGCGCCGGTCAGCATGTTGGCGACCAGTTTGGCCGAGATCGGCGTGCGGGCCTTGGTGCGGCGGTCCTGACGGGCGTAGCCGAAATAGGGGATCACAGCGGTAATACGTTGCGCAGATGAGCGGCGCAGGGCATCCGAAATGATCAAAAGCTCCATCAGGTTGTCGTTGGCCGGATTGGAGGTCGGCTGAATGATGAACATATCTTCGCCGCGCACGTTCTCGTAGACCTCAACAAAGATCTCACCGTCGTTAAAGCGTTCAACGCGGGCATCGACCAGGCCTTGGTCGACACCGCGGTGCATGCTCATACGGCGGGTAATGGAAGTGGCGAGCGGGAGGTTGGCGTTCCCAGCGATGAGCTTGGGTTCGTGCAAAGTCGGCATTGGCTGATATCCCCGGCAGCAATGGCTATGTGACAGATTCGTGATCTTGCTCACCGCTTAACATGTGCGTAGCGTCCAGCCTAGTTCTAAGCGGGAGAAAACCACCATGACGACCATTGATTATTATTTCTCGACATTGTCACCCTATGCATATCTGGCTGGTACACGGTTGGAGGCGGCAGCGGCGCGACAGAATGCCCAGATCAATTACAAACCGATGGATATTGTGGCGCTCTATGGCAGCACCGGTGGCACACCGCCCAAGGAACGTCACGTCTCGCGGCAGGAGTACCGGTTGATCGAGCTGCAGCGGCAGGCGAAAAAGAACGGGCTGACAATCAATCTGCAGCCAGCACATTGGCCGACCAATGCTGCGCCTTCGTCTTATGCGATCATCGCGGCGCAATCGGCGGGGGGCGGTGATCTGGGCGCATTGGTACATGGGCTGATGCATGCGGTCTGGGTAGAGGAGCGCGATATTGCCCAGGATGAGGTGATCAAATCCTGCCTGACAAGCGCCGGCTTTGACCCCGCGCTGGCGGATAGCGGGCTCTTGGCCGGCGCGGAGAGATATGCGCGAAACCTCGAGGAGGCTCTCAAGGCGGGGGTCTTTGGTGCCCCCTTCTATATTACTGAGGACGGGGCGCGGTTCTGGGGCCAGGATCGGATCGAGGATCTGGAACAGCATCTGGCGGGGTAATGCCACCCATACAGAGACATCGACCCTGGCCCCCATACTGGCCTGGGCAAACTGGCGCGGCAAAAGAGCGGAACAAGTGAGAGAGCAAGTGATGAAGGATGGCAGGGTGAGCGACGTATATTGCCGCAGTTTTGGAGCGGGAGCGCGCCGGGTTTTGGCGGTGCATTGCTCGCTGGCGCATTCCGGGGCTTGGCGCGGGCTGGCGGAGCTGATGAAGGATGAGATCACGCTCACGGCCTTTGACATGTTCTCTCATGGCCGCAGCCCGGATTGGGATGAAACTGTGGATTTTCAAACTGCCAATCTGACGGCTGGTTTGGCTTTTCTGGACAGGGAGCCAGGGCAGGTTGACCTGATTGGTCACTCTTTTGGGGCAACCGTGGCCCTGCGTATGGCCCAGGCCCGCCCGGAGCAGATCAGTAGCCTGGTGCTGATCGAGCCGGTGCTTTTTGCAGTTGCCCGACAAGAGGCACCAGAGCTGCAGGCGGCGCTGGAGGCAAAAGAGGCGCCGTTTAATGCGCTTTTTGAGGCCGGTGAGATAGAGCAGGCGACACGCCTGTTTAATCGCATGTGGGGCACCGGGAAGCCAAAATGGGAAGAGCTGTCCGAGCAGGCACGGGCAGCCATGGTGCGGGCGATGCGTGCGGTTCCCACAAGCTATGAAACGCTTTATCTGGACGACAAGGGGGTCTTGGAACCCGGCGCCCTGGACCCGGTTCAGATGCCGGTTCTTTTGCTCAGCGGCGGTGCCAGCCAGCCGGTGATGCCAATGATCAATGAAGGTTTGGCGCAACGGTTGCCGCAGGCCCGTTGCGAAGTGGTTGCGCAGGCTGGCCATATGTTGCCCATCACCCATGCCGCAGTGACAGCGGGTCTGCTGCGACAGTTCTGGACTGGCATGGCCTGAGGACCATGGAGGGGGCGCGGCCCCCGGAATGTTTTTACAAAGATGAAAGTGGGGCGGCTGGTTATTCTGGTTGGGTTATCAGGGCCAGGAACTGATCAATCTGCTGCTTTTCAATTGCCCAGTCGCAGACAAAGCGGGCGGCAACCTGCTCTTGGGGATCGCCGTCGAGGGGGCCATCCCAAAGGTGGTATGCGGCACCTGCATCAAACAGGCGCTGGTGGGTTGCGCGGGGCAGCGCGGCAAAGATCATATTGGCCTGTGGCTCATGCAGAAAGGGGGCCTTTGCGCGGCGCAGCCCCTGGGCCAGATAGGCGCAGTTGTCATTGGCTTTGACCGCGTTGTCGCGCCACAGATCATCAGTGAGATAGGCCAGCATCTGGGCCGAAAGATAGCGGTGCTTGGAAAACAGATGACCACCGCGTTTGCGCCGCAGCTCAAACTCCCAGGCGTGTTTAGGATCAAAGAAGATCACCGCCTCGACCCCAAGAAGGCCGTTTTTGGTACCACCAAAGGAGACAGCATCCACGCCAACCTTCCAGGTCATGTCAGCCGGGGTGCAATCCAGGGCCACCATGGCATTGGCAAAGCGGGCGCCATCCATATGCAGGGGCAGGTTGAACTCTTTGGTCACGGCGGCGAGCGCCTGTAGTTCGGTCAGAGAGTAGATCGTGCCGCGTTCGCTCACCTGGGTGAGAGAGACCGGCCCGCGCTGTGGCCCGTGAACGCCGCGTGTTTCTTCCTTGGCGATGGTGGCGCGCAGAGCCTCTGGCGTCATCTTGTCGTCAAACCCGGGCGCACCGGGCACCAGGGTCAGTTTGGCGCCACCGCTGTAGAATTCGGGCGCGTTGCACTCGTCTTCGTGGATATGGGCGGTGGGGGTGCAAAAGATGGTCTCAAAAGGCTGGCAAAGCGTCGAAAGCGCCAGGGCATTGGCGGCGGTGCCAGTGGCCACCAAAAAGACCGCAGCCTCGGGGGCTTCCAAGATCTCGCGGATCCGGGCGGTGACCTCTGCCATCTCTGCATCGGCGCCATAGCCCATGGCGTAGCCGGAATTTGCCTCTGCCAGCGCGGTCAGAACCTGTGGTGGCACCGGGCCGGAATTGTCAGAGGCAAAAAACATCAGATAGGCTCCTCGATGATATGGTCTTCCCAGTCTTCTTCCGGGGTGTCGAATTCGGAAACGGTCCAGCCGCGCACGGTGACGCCTGCGGCGTGAGGGCTATTGGGGTCGCCGGTCAGCAGAGGGTGCCATTGCGGTAGGGGCTTGCCCTCCCAGAGCAGACGATAGGCGCAGGTCTGCGGCATCCAATAGGCATGGCTGTCCAGATTATCGGGCCGGAGCACGATACATTCTGGGATGAACTGGTGGCGGTTTTCATAATGGGCACATTGGCAGCTGTTGTCGTCGAGCAACCGGCAGGCCACACGGGTCAGGGCGATCTCGCCGCTGTCTTCGTCCTCAAGTTTGTTGAGGCAGCATTTGCCGCAGCCATCGCAAAGGGCTTCCCATTCCTGCTGGTTGAGCAGCTCCAGCGGCGTGGTTTCCCAGAACCGTGCTTTCAGACCTTTGCGGTCAATACCTTCGTTCATGTTGGGGCCTGCATTTCGGCGTCCAGAATATCACGGGCACGGGCGCAATCTGCATCCATCTGGTCGATCAGCGCTTGCAGCCCGTCAAATTTCATCTCCGGGCGCAGGTAGTCCACCAGGGCGACCGAGAGGGTCGCGCCATATAGGTTGCCGGTGAAATCAAACAGGAAGGTTTCGATATTGGGGTGGGCACCGTCAAACATTGGCCGCACCCCAACAGAGGCCGCGCCCTGATAGCTACCCTGATGCGGGCCATTCAACACATCCACCAGCACCGCATAGACGCCAAAGGCAGGCGGGTGCAGCCCGTCTATGGACATATTGGCAGTGGGAAAGCCAAGGTCACGACCGCGCTGCTCGCCGCCGATGACTTCGCCCTCGATCCGGTGCCAGTGGCTGAGCATGGCGGCGGCATCGCGGGGGCGGCCTTCGCTGAGGGCGGTGCGAATGGCGGTGGAGGAGACGGTATTGTCCGCATGGTTCATCAAGGGCGCGATGGTGACGCCAAAGCCCATCTCGGCGCCAAAGCGCTGCAGGTCGGCAGCGGTACCACTGCGGCCCTTGCCAAAGCAGAAATCAGCGCCAACCACCACATGGGCAAGGCCCAGCCCCTCGGCAATGACCTTGCGGGCAAAGTCTTCTGGGGGCAGGCTGGAGAGGGCGGCGTTGAAGTTCAGCTGATACAGCCGCTCGACCCCGAGTTTTTCCAAGCGCGAGGCGCGGGCTTCGGGGGACATCAGGCGGAAGGGCGGGGCGTCCGGCGCAAAGAAGGCGCGCGGGTGGGGCTCAAAGGTCATCACCCCCAGCGGGGCCTCCGGCGCGGCGGCGCGAGCCAGATCAATAACAGATTGATGGCCCCGGTGGACGCCGTCAAAATTGCCGATCGCGACGCTGGCGCCACGGTCTTGTTGCTCTACAAATTGATAGTCTCGGATGATGCGCATATCGCCTGCCTAGCGCTCTGCAAAGAGGCTTGCAAGTGGCGGCGTTGCGGAAGTTTGCAAGAGGCTGTGTTCACCTCTTGCTGGGTGTGGGGAGAACCTAGTCGAACTTGCGCGAAGGGGCCATGACCATGGCTTCGCCAACCAGGACCTTTTTGCCGTCAACCATGCAGCGGCAATCCAGTTTGATCCGGCGTTTGTCGATGACAATATCCGTTACCTCAACCTCGGCCAGCACCAGATCGCCGGGGCGCACCGGGGCCAGGAACCGCAGCGATTGGCTCATGTAGATGGTGCCATGGCCAGGCAGCTGTTCGCCAATGACCGCAGAAATCAGACCGGCGGTGAGCATACCGTGGGCGATGCGTCCCTGAAAGATGGTGTCCTGAGCGTAATCGTCATCCAGATGCACCGGGTTGCGATCAGTAGAGACCTGGCTGAACATTTCGATGTCTTCATCGGTGATCACTTTGCGGACAAAGCGCGTCATACCCATTTCGATGTCTTCGATGCAGATGGTTCCGCGCGGCATGTTGTCCAACATTTGATCCTCCATGAGATCTCCCCTTTTGAGGGGCTCTTGAAATTTTAAAGCGCCAGATGGAGCCTGTTGGCAACTTTATTACTTTGCAGGTGCAGAAAATCAAGAGGTTTTTGACGGCGTCTGTCTGCTCAGAATTCTAAATTAGGCATGGCCGAGCACAGCTGAACCGGCGCCAATAGCGATGGTGCTGCGGATCGAAAGTATGCTAGATACATGAAAAATAGGTATAATTTATCTACCTGAGGAAGCCGATGCTAAAGGTTGGCGCTGATTTTTCCTGCACGAGATAGGCTGTTAGCGCTGCAGCATCGGGCTGGGTGGTGGTTTTTGTTTCACGGGCTGCCAGGCCGCCAGTGATAAAGAGGGAATCGATCCCCTCTCCCATGGCGCCAGCGATATCCGTATGGGGGCCGTCACCAATTGCCAGAATATCGCCATCGGCGATGTCGGTGCCCAGCTCGGCCAGGCGGCGGCGGGCAAGATCATAAATCGGCGGATGGGGTTTGCCAAAATAGAGGCTTTCGCCGCCCATCTCGGTATAGAGCCGTGCCAGCGCCCCGGCGCACCATTCCCGTTTTTCACCGCGATCCACGACGATATCGGGGTTGGCACAGAGCAGTTTCAGGCCCTTTTGCTTGGCCAGCAGGAAATCAGCACGGTTTACATCGGGGTCGGCCATGGTGTCGAAGGGACCGCAGCACACGATGCCCTCAGCCTCAGCCAGGGGGGCGCGGGTGATCTCAACCGGATCGTGAATGACATTTAGCGGTTCAAAGAAGCCTTCGTCACGCTGCCATTCCCCCATGAAATAGACCTTGCTGCCCACGGCGCCCGTAAACATCGCCGAGCGGGCAGAATCGCCAGAGGTGGCAATGGTGTCATAGGCGTCTTCTGGGACACCAAATTCAGCCAGCTGCCCGGCCACCCCGGCACGGGGCTTTGGCGAATTGGTCACCAGCACCACAATGCCGCCGCGGGCGCGGTAGGCCTGTAGCGCGGCGACGGCTTCGGGAAAGGCGGTAACCCCATTGTGGACGCAGCCCCATAGGTCGACAAACAAAGCGCTGTAGTGGTCGGAGACCTCTGCGAGTGATTGAATGATGCGGGTCATATATGCGCCTTTCCTGTCTGCGCCGCGCCGTCTGGTTTTGACGGGCTGGGCTGTGCGAGGCTAGATATGACCGAGTTCCCCGGCTGATGCCACCGCGAAACGCGCAGGCCGCACTGGCGCAGGGGGAAATCGCCGGCAAACCGTTACATGGGAAAAGAAAGCGGTATCACAGGTTCAGGCATGTGGACCGGCGGCACCGAAGTGCCGCTGGCCAGAGGTAACAAGCAGCGCTTAGGCGGCTTTCTTCAGCGCTTTTTTAGCGGCTTTCAGTTTTTCTTCCTGGCGGGCTACTTTGGCTGCGCGCAGTTTGACTTCTTTTTTCAGGTCTTTGATTTTTGCTTTTTTGGCGTCGGCTTTTTTGCTCATGACGTTTGTCCTTGTCTCAAGTTTCAGAATTAGTGTTGTCGTGCTCACGCAGGAACCCACGGATGAAGCGGCGAATTTCACGGGCGGCGCTGGTGTCCAGCCCGTCGCAAAGTTCCACAAAATCATCCCGCTCTTCTTTCGATATCCGAATGATAAGCTGGGCATCCTTGCGGGCCTTTTTGGTCTTTTCGGCTTTGGCCATCTGTGTTGGCTCCTTGGTAAGCGTAACTTTGTTACTACAATGAATATCGTTTGTATATACAAAAAGAACCCGGTGGGTGATTTTTATCCGCTGTAAATCTGGCGGGGGGGGCATGTCAGCGTGACAGGGCAGATCAAACTTAGGCGGGCACAAAAAGGGCGCCCCATTGGGACGCCCTAAAACAGTCAGCGGTCAGATGCTGTGGGGACCGCCTGCTCAGACTTTCAGGTTTGGAATGATCTGTTTTTTGCGGCTCATCACGCCGGGCAACACAACCGAGTCGCCTGAAACAGAGACACCAAAGCTTTTCTCGGCAACGGTTTTCACCAGATCGTTGGGCACCATCAGGGTGGCTTCTTCGTTGAGGATATCCACCACAAACAGCAAAACCTGATCCACACCGTCTTCGCTGGCGACGGTGGTCATTGTCTCCATCAGGCTGGCCTGACGGTCCAGCACTACGGCAGGGGCGGTGGTTTCCAGAACTGAGACGCGGAACTTGGTGCCTTCAACCGCGTATTCCTTGCTGTCCATGCGCAGCAATTCGGCGTCCGAGAAGGACGACACATCGGATTTGGCAGCAAACATATCAGCGGCATAGGCGGCGATATCGATGCCCAGATCAGCGGCCAGCTTTTCGGCTACGGAACGGTCGTGGTCGGTGGTGGTGGGGGAGCGGAATTCCAGCGTGTCCGACAGAATGCAGGTCAGCGCCGCGCCTTTGATGGCGTCGGGCATCTTGGCCATGTCGTCACCGATCAGATCATACATGATGGTGGCGGTGCAGGCGAGCGGGCGGATGGTGATGTCGATGGGGCCTTTGGTCTCTAGGCCGCCAACCAGTTTGTGGTGGTCGATGATGGCCTGCACATCGGCGCCATTGATATTGGCGGGCAGCTCGGCCGGGTTGTTGGTGTCGACGATGACAACCGGCTGATCGTCCGCCACATCGGCGATGATTTCAGGTTTGTCCAGGTTCCAGCGCTGCAGCATGAAGGCGGCTTCGGTATTGGGTTCGCCCAGCAGTTTGGCTTCGGCGGCAACACCTTTGATCTCGTTCAGGTACCAGGCCCAGATGATTGGGGAGCCGGTGGAATCGGTGTCAGGGGATTTGTGGCCAAAAACTTGGACGGTCATGATGCTATCCTGTGAACAAAAAGGGGAGAATTTGAGCGCCTTATAACAGGGTGAAATCACTTGTCACCCCACCAGGGGTGCAATGCGGCAATGTGGTTCACGCAGTGCCGCATTTGCTGGCTTTTGATCTCTGATCAGGCTGATCCGGGCGAAGCGCGCCGTCTCGGGGGCATATGCAGGGTCAAAACGCGGCGCGCGTCAGGCTGTATCCCTGCTGTTGTAGCAGGTTCAATATGCCGGTTTCTCCTGGCAGGTGCAGGGCGCCAACAGCCACCACCAGCGTGGTCCCCTGGGTGGCTTCGATCACTGGGATCCAGGCTGCGTTGCGGTGCACCAGCATCAGGTCCATGGCCTCATCCCACAGCTGTCTGGCCTCGTCTTCTTCAAAGGTAGAGCTTTGGTAGAACCGGCGCTCCACCATGGCGAGGTAGCGCCAGCTGGTCTGTTCAAAATAGCTGTGGGTCAATGTGACGAATTCGTCTGCGCCCTGTCCCATCAGGCTGAGGGAGAGCTGCATCTGGCGCAGCTGTTCGTCCAGCGTTTCCGCATTCATCGCCTGTAAAATCGTTATCGGATCTTCGAGGGACAGCATCGGAATATCGGTGCCTTTGGCCTGTTTCTGCAGCCGCTTGTCGAGGCCCAGCTTGCTGGACTTGGCACCCCTGAGGCAGGGCGGAACGGACATCGACATGGCCAGAAACCAAGGCCGCATTTTTGCCGCCATCCAGCCGGGGATGCCGTGTTTTTGCGCAATGCCGGACAGGGTGGCCCAGTCTTCGGCGGACAAACGGTCAATCAAAGATGGGCCTTGGGTAATGAACATCAGCTCAGGAGTTTTACCCAAACGCGCTTGTAACTTTGCTTCGTCCTCTGGGGTTATCTCCAACAGCAGCGTGTCGGCAGCGGCAAGAACCGGTTCCAGGCGGGCAGTGATGGCCTCAAGGCGGGGATCATTCAAATGCAGGGTCCCGATGACATGGATCCTGCGCTCCCCGCGCTGGGCGATCCAGTGATTGCCCTCAGCAAAGGGGGCATCGGCAATCCTGGTGTCAATCCAGCTCTGATCCTGGGGAGACAGCGTCGTGCGCAGATCGGTGCCGGTGCAGGCGGCCAGCGCCCAGGCCGGTAGCAGGGCAGGCAGCAACAGGAATAGAATGGAAATAATCAGTCGCATCGTTGCTCCAGGAAAATGGGTAGGGGGTGGCCGCCCGCACCCTGGCGCGCGCCGTTTGAAGGGGGGATCTTAATAAAAGGCGGCGCGTTCCAAACTGTAGCCGCGCTGTTTGAGCAGGTTCAGAATGCCCTCTTTGCCCGGCAGATGCGCTGCCCCCACCGCGATCACCACTTGCTCACCTTTGATCTGCTGAATGGTCTTGATCCAGAGCTTGTTCCGCCACCCCAGCATATTTCTATAAAATGCACGGTCCAATCGGGTGAGCTCTTTTGCCGAAACGCCGATATACTGGCTGGCAATGCGGGGCTCCAGAAGGAAGGCCTGCCAGACGCTTTCGTCAAAGTAGGCCTCGACGGCTGTCGCGTTTTCGGGAGCGTCAGAGAGCAGGAATGCCACCTCGTTTTCGAGCATGCGGACCTGATCGCGCAGGGACAGGCGGGCCAGGGCGGAAAATCCGGTGCCTGCGGTCTCCAATCCGCCAACGGGGATGCCTTTGCGGGCTGCAAAACGCTCAATCCGGTCATCCAATCCTCGTTTTAGACCAAATCCGAAGGGGCGGCAGCCACCTGGGATCAGAAACAGGCTCAGGGCCCAGGGCTGCATTCTTTGAATGGTTTCCATGTCCGCATTGGACATCGCGGTAAAAAGCTCAAACTGTTCCCAGCTTTTGGGGCTCATCAGCTGTTGCAACCGGCTCCCGGGCGGCAGTAGGAAGGCTTCTGGCCGTATTTTCATCTGATCCTTGACCAATTTCATTTCCGCGCGGGTGACTTCAAAATACACCGCGTCGGCCTGGGCAATGATGGGGCGTAGGCGTCGCATCACCCGGGCCATGCGGCTGTCACCACTGTGCATGGTGCCAATAACATGCAGCGACTGACCGTCTTTGCGGGCAACCCAGTGGTTGCCGGTGGAATAGGGCGTTGCGGCCATCTGGCGCGCCAGCCATGCTGTTTCGCTGGGCGGCAGGTGATCGCGAAAATCTACACCGCGGCAGGCTGCGTGGGCAGACTGAACAGCCAGCAAAGCCGCAAAAAGAAATGCAAATATTCGGATCATGGGCTCAGTCTCATTAGATTCGCTGTCAAAAAGCTAGAAGTGGGAGGCGCCAAATAGCAAGTCGATAACACAGCTCTGGCGCGAAGTGGGCCCTGGTGTCACCCGGCAGCGCCGCTTGAACTGTGCGCAACAACCTGCCAAGCATCCCCCATGGACCGCGAAGATCAACTCTACCCTCCCGTAAAGGCGCTGCTGCAGGCCCAAGGCTATGAGGTCAAGGGCGAGGTGGGGGCCGCTGATGTGATGGCGCGGCGCGGCGGTGAGGAACCAGTGATTGTTGAGCTGAAGCTGCGGTTTTCGCTGTCTTTGTTTCATCAGGCGATTGCCCGCCAGTCGGTCACGGATCTGGTCTATATCGCGGTGCCCCGTCCCAAGGGGCGTCAGGCCAAACGGATGCTCAAGGATAATCTGGCCCTGTGCCGCCGGTTGTCGCTGGGGCTGATCACGGTGCTGCCGGATGGGCGCTGCGAGGTGCATTGCGATCCCGGCCCCTACGCGCCGCGCAAATCCAAAAAGCGCCAGCAGCGGCTGTTGCGTGAGTTTGAAAAACTGCAGGGAGATCCCAATGCAGGCGGCGCGACCCGACATGGCATCGTGACCGCCTATCGCCAGGATGCGCTGCGTTGCGCCGCGCATTTGGCCGAGGCCGGCGCGACCAAGGGCTCAGCGGTGGCCAAGGCAACCGGGGTAGGCCGGGCCACTGGGCTGATGTCTGCCAATCACTATGGCTGGTTCGAGCGGGTTTCGACCGGTATTTACCAACTTACCGAAGCAGGCCGTGACGGGCTGAAACAATGGGCCTATAGCTGGGAGCCAGAGGCGGATTGTGGGGTGTCAGAGGCAGGGCAGGTCGCAGATAAACGCCCTGAGTGAGCAGCTCCGTTTGCTGTTCGGATCTGCGCTCATACGATTGCTAAAATTTTCTTTCCCATTTTGGTTGACTCATGCGCCGCTGCTGCCTAGCTATTCGTTCGTTAGCACTCGCTACCTGTGAGTGATAACGCCCTCTGCGGGGAGCAGGGGGATAGAGATAACAACCTTTGAGCCTTATAAGGAGCTGCAAAGATGGCATTGAAACCACTCCACGATCGCGTACTGGTTCGTCGTACCGAAAGCGAAGAAAAAACTGCTGGTGGTCTGATCATTCCAGAATCCGCCAAGGAAAAGCCCAGCGAGGGCCAGGTCGTCGCAACCGGCGAAGGCGCGCGCAAGGACAATGGTGAGCTGATCGCAATGGCTGTTACAGCTGGCGACACCATCCTGTTCGGCAAATGGTCCGGCACCGAAGTCACCGTCGACGGCGAAGAGCTGCTGATGATGAAGGAAAGCGACATCATGGGTATCATCGAGTAAGCCTTCAGGCTTCTCTGATCCCATATCACGCTGAAATAAGAAGACTTTTCTCGAGGAGAATAAAACATGTCTGCTAAGGACGTCAAATTCGACACCGATGCCCGCAACCGCATGTTGGCCGGCGTAAACGTACTGGCTGATGCTGTCAAAGTGACCCTGGGCCCCAAAGGCCGCAATGTCATTCTGGACAAATCTTTTGGTGCGCCACGCATCACCAAAGATGGTGTTTCCGTTGCCAAAGAGATCGAACTGGAAGACAAGTTCGAAAACATGGGCGCCCAGATGGTCAAGGAAGTTGCTTCCCGCACCAATGACGAAGCAGGCGACGGCACCACCACTGCCACCGTTCTGGCCCAGGCCATCGTCAAAGAAGGCCTGAAGCAGGTTGCAGCTGGTCTGAACCCAATGGACCTGAAGCGCGGTATCGACCTGGCAACTGCCACTGTCGTTCAGGGCATCCGTGACATGGCACGCGAAGTCAAAGACTCCGCTGAAGTTGCACAGGTTGGCACCATCTCCGCCAACGGTGAAGCCGCCATCGGTCAGCAGATCGCAGACGCGATGCAAAAAGTTGGCAACGAAGGTGTGATCACCGTCGAAGAAAACAAAGGCCTGGAAACAGAGACCGATGTTGTTGAAGGCATGCAGTTCGACCGTGGCTACCTGTCGCCTTACTTCGTGACCAACGCTGACAAGATGATTGCAGATCTCGACGACTGCATGATCCTGCTGCACGAGAAAAAACTGTCTTCGCTGCAGTCCATGGTTCCGCTGCTCGAGCAGGTGATCCAGTCGCAGAAGCCTCTGCTGATCATTGCTGAGGACGTTGAAGGCGAAGCGCTGGCAACTCTGGTTGTCAACAAACTGCGCGGCGGCCTGAAAATTGCTGCTGTCAAAGCACCTGGTTTCGGCGATCGCCGTAAAGCCATGCTGCAGGATCTGGCCATTCTGACCGGTGGTCAGGTGATTTCTGAAGATCTGGGCATGAAGCTTGAGTCCGTCACCATGGACATGCTGGGTACCGCCAAGAAGGTCGAAATCACCAAAGACGAAACCACCATCGTTGACGGTGCCGGCTCCAAGGCCGAAATCGAAGCCCGTGTTGGTCAAATCCGCGCTCAGATCGAAGAAACCACTTCCGATTATGACCGTGAAAAACTGCAAGAGCGCGTTGCCAAACTGGCCGGCGGTGTTGCTGTTATCCGCGTTGGCGGCATGACCGAAGTTGAAGTGAAAGAGCGCAAAGACCGCGTTGACGATGCCCTGAACGCAACCCGTGCGGCTGTGCAAGAAGGCGTCATCGTTGGTGGTGGTGTTGCTCTGGTTCAGGCCGGCAAAGCACTCTACGGCATGGAAGGTGCAAACACCGACCAAACCGCAGGTATCGTGATCGTGCGTAAAGCAATCGAAGCGCCTCTGCGTCAGATCGCTGAAAACGCTGGTGTTGACGGTGCTGTGGTTGCTGGCAAAGTGCGCGAAAGCGAAGACAAGAACTTTGGCTTCAACGCTCAGACCGAAGAATATGGCGACATGTTTGCCTTTGGTGTGATCGATCCTGCCAAAGTGGCACGGACCGCTCTGGAAGACGCGGCCTCGATTGCGGGTCTGCTGATCACCACCGAAGCCATGGTTGCGGACAAACCGTCGAAAGACGGCGGCGCAGCTGGCGGCGGCATGCCCGACATGGGCGGCATGGGCGGCATGGGCGGCATGATGTAATCATTGCCATCCTACCGGATGATTTTGGGGTCGCCTTTGGGCGGCCCCTTTTCTTTTGATACAGAGGTATGGATTGCTTTGCGGCGTTGCCTCCGGCGGAGGTATTTAAGGAAAGATGAAAGGGAGGGCACCCGGTGGTTGTCGGTCCGGATTCTTCGACGAAGGTCGTTGAAACCCAGCAGGATGAGGTTGAAGGGCTGCTCAATGCGGCTTTTCCCACCGACGCCGAGGCGCGGCTGGTGCGGCAACTGCGGGCCGATGGCGATATGCTGTTTGAGGTTCAAAAGCCCTGGGAGGGCAGGATCGGTGGCTATTTTGCGCTCAGCCGGATGCGAACCCCCAAGGGCTGGGCCTGTCTGGCGCCGATGGCTGTGCGCCCAGAGTGGCAGGGCGGCAGGCTGGCCGAAAATACCCCGAACATGGAGGTTGGTGCGGAGCAGGAGCAGGCCTATCGCAGACCCTGGCGTTTTGGTGGCCGTATGCTTCGGGAGTTGGCTGGGCTTATCAATGGCGTAACGGGAGATCTGCAACCGCGTCTGCCAGAGGTAATTGTCGTGCTTGGAAAGCCCTCATTTTATGGGCGGTGTGGTTTTAACCTGGCGCGGGCGCAAAAGCTGCAGAGCCCCTATCCATTATCGCACACCCTGATCTTGAAGCGTGGTGTGGATGTACCAGAAGAAAGGCTGATCTATCCGCTTGCCTTCTCAAAATTGTGACGTTGAAGTTCTGCAAAGCGGGGCTGGGGATGGTTGCTCTGCAGCGGAGCTTGCGGTAGCGGTCGCAGTGAAACTCCACTCTGCGCCGGGACTGTCGGCCTGACCGAGGCCTGGTGATGCAGCTTGTCGTATTTGTTCTTCTTGTATTGATCGCTTTTGCTGCCAATTCGGTTTTGGGCCGGATGGCGATCAGTTGGGGCTATATGGATGCGCTGGGCTTTGGGCTTTTGCGGCTGGCCTCGGGGGCGGCCATGTTGGGGCTTCTCTGTGCCTTGCGGGGGCGGAGCCTGCGCCAACCGCTGCTGCCCAGTGTAAAAGGTGGCGCGGCGCTGACACTCTATATGGTCGGCTTTTGTTTGGCCTATCAAGGGCTTGATGCCGGGATTGGTGCTCTTATCCTGTTTGGTGTGGTGCAGATTGCCATGTTTGGCTGGGGGGCTGTGCGGGGCAGTGATCCCAGTATCGGGCAGATGGTTGGCGCCGGCGTGGCCTTTGCTGGGCTGGCCTATGTGGTCTGGCCGGACCAGAGCCTACAGGTCACGCTGTGGGATGCGGTACTCATGGGGCTCAGCGGGTTGGGCTGGGCCGCCTATAGTCTGCTTGGGCGCGGGGTGCGCGATCCCTTGGCCGCGAGCGCAGTGAACTTCATCTGGGCCACGTCGATGATACTGCCCTTTGTCTGGGCCGCGTGGGGTAGCGGTCTGATCACCGGGCTTATTACCGGACCGGGTATTGTTCTGGCTGTCCTTTCTGGCGCGGTGACCTCGGGGCTTGGCTATGCGCTGTGGTACCGGGTGTTGCCGCAGTTGCAACCAGCGGTCGCTGCAACCATCCAATTGAGCGTGCCGGTGCTGGCGATCCTGGGCGGTGTGCTCTTCCTTGCGGAACCTGTAGGAGCGCGGTTGATCCTGGGCACGCTGGTGGTTCTGGCAGGCATTGCCCTGGTGATCTGGACCCCAAAACGCCGGTAAACAAGGCGCCAGTAAAAAGGGGTTTTCTCGCGCTGCCGCAAACCCTATCTCAGGGGAATGAAAAACCTGATCAAACCTCTCATTCTGACCGCTTTGGCCGTGATCCCAGGCCAGGCCCTGGCCGACTGCGTGGTGCTGCTGCATGGGCTGGCGCGATCAGAGAGCTCATTTGTGGTGATGGAGCAGGTTTTTGAAGCTCGCGGCTATCAGGTGGTGCGACCGGGATATGAGTCGACGACCTTTCCTGTCGCTGCGCTTGCCGAGCAGACCCTGCCTGCTGCAATTGCTGAGTGTCGTGCGAATGCGCCCATCCATTTTGTGACCCACTCCATGGGGGGGATCTTGTTGCGGCAGTATTTTCAGGTTGCGGCGCATCAGCCGCCAAACCTGGGAGCTACGGTCATGCTGGGGCCACCCAATCAGGGCAGCGAAGTGGTGGATGAGCTGGGGGATTGGGCAGTTTTTGACCTGATCAACGGCCCCGCAGGCGAGAGCCTAGGCACTGGGGCAGAAAGCCTGCCCAAGAAGTTGCCGCCAGTGGATTTTTTACTGGGCGTTATTGCGGGCGATCAATCCATCAGCCCGGTGTTTTCGGCGATTATTCCGGGCGCGGATGACGGGAAGGTCTCTGTCGCAAGCACCCGGGTTGAGGGGATGCAGGATCACATAGTCCTGCCCGTCACCCATACCTTTATGATGAATGACCCGCTGGTCATTGCCCAGGTGATCGCCTTTCTGCAACAGGGGCGGTTTGATCCGGATATCACTTGGCTGGATGCCCTGAATGATGTGATCGCAGGCACCTGTATTGGGGCGGACTGCGGCTATGGTTTGACGCCAATTAAGTAGGAGCCCCCGGGCCAATGCCAATGACGATGCTAGAATTGACCCTTCAGGGGGCGGATGTGCTGACACCAGCTGGGCTGGACCAGGCGGGGGAGATTTCGCTCTCAGGCGGAGAAATCACCGCGATGTCCTGCGGGCGTCGGGTGGATCTGACCGGGTATCTGGTGCTGCCGGGTATAATTGATCCCCATGGAGATGGGTTTGAACGGCATCTGGCGCCCCGGCGCGGGGCGATGAAACAAATGGCCGAGGGGGTGGTCGCCACCGAAGCCGAGTTGGCTGCCAATGGCATCACCACCGCCGTGTTGGCGCAGTTTTACAGCTGGGAGGGGGGCTTGCGCGGCCCGGACTATGCCGACCAGGTTTTTGAAGCCGTGGCTGAGGTGCGCGCAGATCTGGTGACGGATTTGCTGCCGCAGCTCAGGTTTGAAACCCATATGTTGGACGACTACGCCGCGCTGCCAGAGTTGATCGCAAAATGGGGCCTGTCTTATATCGTCTTTAACGACCATCTGCCCCATGACCGTCTGGCCCAGGGCAAAAAGCCGCCCCGGCTGACCGGGCAGGCGCTCAAGGCCGGGCGCAATCCCGACAGGCATTTTGAAATGCTGCTGGATATGCATGGCCGCAGCGCCGAAGTGCCAGCTGCGCTTGATGCACTTTGCACGCAGCTG
Source organism: Pseudophaeobacter sp. TrK17 (assembly GCF_042192375.1). NCBI lineage: Bacteria > Pseudomonadati > Pseudomonadota > Alphaproteobacteria > Rhodobacterales > Roseobacteraceae > Pseudophaeobacter > Pseudophaeobacter sp. TrK17. The sequence goes on along the minus strand of NZ_CP071700.1, from coordinate 2,853,941 downwards.
CGCGGCGCGGGGCTGCGCATTGGCAGCCATGACGATCAAACAGCAACTGATCGCGCCACTTGGCGGGCGCGCGGGGCAGAGATCAGCGAATTCCCCGAAACGCTGGAGGCCGCAGAGGCGGCGCGGGCAGGGGGGGATCACATTATTCTGGGTGCGCCCAATGTGGTGCGGGGCGGCTCGCACAAGGGCAATGCCTCGGCGCTGGATCTGATTGCCATGGGTCTGTGTGATGCGCTGGCCTCGGATTATCACTACCCCAGCCCGCGCCGCGCTGCGCTGATGCTGGCACGCGCGGGCCTGTTGGATCTGTCTGCGGCCTGGGGGCTGGTATCTTCTGGTCCGGCTGGTCTGTTGGGGCTGGTGGATCGCGGCGATTTCACACCTGGTAAACGCGCCGATATGGTGATCCTCGACAAGGCGAGCGAACGGGTTGCTGCCACCCTGTCCGGCGGGCGGGTGAGCTATATGTCCGGCGAAATTGCCACCCGGTTCATGGGGTGAAGGGGGAGGAAAGCCCTGGAGAAGGTAACAAAAGTGCCCGCTCTTAGATCAGGGCGGACACTTGAGGTTTGTGCTGTGTATTCAGATTATTTCTGTGGCCGGGTAATCCGGTTTACATGGGCCATCTTACGGCCGGGCTTGGCTTCGGCCTTGCCATAAAGATGCAGGGCGCAGTCGCGCTCTTTGGCCAGCTCGGGCAGGCGGTCCATATCGTCGCCGATGAGGTTTTCCATCACCACGTCCGAATGGCGCTGTCCATCGCCCAGGGGCCAGCCTGCTACCGCGCGGATGTGCTGTTCAAACTGGTCAACGGCGCAGCCATTTTGAGTCCAGTGGCCTGAGTTGTGGACGCGTGGGGCGATCTCATTCACCACCAGCCCCTGCGGGGTGACAAACAGCTCAACCCCAAGAACGCCAACATAATCAAGCGCGTTCAGCACTTTGGCCGCCAACAGAACCGCATCCATGCGCTGGCTGGCGCTGAGGCGGGCCGGCACTGTGGTGGTGTGCAAAATGCCGTCGCGGTGGACGTTTTCACCGGGGTCATAGCAGGCAACCTCGCCGGTGATGCCACGGGCCGCAATAACTGACACTTCATGGCTGAAATTGACAAAGCCCTCCAGCACCGACGGCGCACCTGCCATGGCGTTGAGGGCCTCATCGGCCTGATCTGGCGACATGATGCGGGCCTGGCCCTTGCCATCATAGCCAAAACGCCGGGTTTTCAGGATCGCAGGGGTGCCAATCTCGGCAAGGGCAGCCTCTAGGCTGGCGGCATCGGTGATATCGGCGAAGGGGGCGATGTGCAGGTCGAGGCTTTGCAGGAAGGTCTTTTCGGTCAGGCGGTCCTGTGAAATCCGCAGGGCCTCGCGGCCGGGGCGAATGGGGCCATGGGACTCGATAATGTCCAGGGCCGCGGTGGGGATGTTTTCAAACTCATAGGTGATCACATCCACCGCATTGGCAAAGGCCAGTAGGGCGGCGCTGTCCTCATAGCCGGCGGTGGTGACCTGGTCTGCCACCTGGCCAGCGGGGGGATTGGCGCCGGGGTCAAAGATATGGGTCTTAAAGCCCAGGCGGGAGGCCGCAACCGACAGCATGCGGCCCAGTTGCCCGCCGCCCAGGATGCCGATGGTGGCACCGGGTTTCAGTGCATCAGTCATCGATGGGCTCCTCAGGGATCGAGGCTGACAGCGCCGCGCGCCAGGCGTCCAGACGTTCGGCGAGGGCGGGGTCCTGCAGGGCCAGGATACCGGCGGCCATGAGCCCGGCATTGGCAGCCCCGGCGGCGCCAATGGCCATGGTGGCAACGGGGAAGCCCTTGGGCATCTGGACGATGGAATAAAGCGAGTCGACACCGGACAGCGCCCGGGTCTGAACCGGCACGCCCACAACCGGCACCCGTGTTTTGGAAGCCACCATACCCGGCAGATGCGCAGCACCACCAGCACCAGCGATGATCACCTGCAAGCCGCGCTCCGCTGCCGATTTGCCGTAGGACCACAGCCGGTCAGGGGTGCGGTGGGCCGAGACGATCTTGGCTTCATAGGGAACGGCGAGCTCATCCAGGAGCGTGGCGGCTTCTTTCATTGTCGGCCAATCAGATTGGCTGCCCATGATGATGCCCACTTTGATGTCGCTGGGGGTGTTTGGCATGTGATCTGTCCTGTCATGCCGCAGTCTCCACGGTGGAGAGCTGCTGGGGTGGAAGGAAGCCGCACTATAGTCAAACTTGCCTGTGGTGCAATGCGACAATGCTACGAGTGGGGGCTGCGTGTTTCGGGCTTTTGATTAAGGTTCTGATAGTGCGCCAAGGTGGCGCTCCTGCCCAGGGAAGAAGGGGCGCTCCCGTTTGGGCAAGAAACAAGAAAAAGGGGGGGGGGCTCCCGCCCAGGCAAAATGGCAGCAAGCTGCCATGCCCAAGGGGCGTGTGGGGTGGCTTTGCCACCACTGCCGCCGCGCGGGAGAGCTGGCTTGGCGGGGCCAATCAGGCGGGGTGTCGCGATGTCAAAGGGAGGGGGCGGGCTAGGCGATGATGTCAGGGGTCAGCCGGTCTTCGATTTGGGAAATTTTATCCTTCAGCCCCAGCTTTTGCTTTTTCAGCCGCCGTATCGTCAGCTGATCGCTGGTGCCGCGCTCTTGCAGGGCGGTGATTGCCTCGTCCAGATCCCGGTGCTGCCTGCGAAACACTTCCAGCTCCACTTTGAGAACCTCATCGGTTTTCATGGAAATATCGGCTGATTCATTCATTGGCGACTCAAAATACAGAAGGGCTCGGGTAGGGGGCAAGATACTTCTTTAACGTCTTTTCCGCTAGACCTTGTCGCCATAGTCTTGAGAATTCGAGAGAACTTACCATATTCTATGCAAGCAGTTGCCGCCATGGGACTGCTGATTAACGTCGCTTTGAAGCAAAAGGACGATACACGTGTCGAAACTCACTCTGGGGTCTTACCCGCATATGCTGGGGTTTGAGCAGTTGGAACGCCTTCTGGAACGCTCAGCCAAATCCGGTAACGAAGGCTATCCGCCTTACAACATTGAACAAACTTCCGACTTTTCTTATCGCATCACCCTCGCGGTGGCTGGTTTTGCCGAGCAGGACCTGGCCATAACAGTTGAGGATCGCCAGTTGGTGATCCGGGGCCGTCAGGGCGAAGACAGTGACGGGCGGGTCTTCCTGCACCGTGGAATCGCTGCCCGGCAGTTTCAGCGCATGTTTGTGCTGGCCGATGGGGTCGACGTTGGCGAGGCCGTGATGGAAAACGGGCTTTTGCACGTGGATCTTACGCGATCGCGTCCGGAAACCGTGGTTCAGACAATCAATATCAAGAAGGGTTAAGAAACATGCATACTCCTTTTGACAACTCTACTTCCGACGCGTCTGGCGCGCGCATTGTCTATGTAAAAACGGTTGCCGTTGGTGATCTGCCAAAAGACATGCAGGCCAGTGCCGAAGGCCGCGAACAGCTTTATGCGGTGCATGATGCCGAAGGTGAACAGCTCGCCGTGGTGACCGACCGCAAGCTGGCCTTTGTTCTGGCCCGGCAAAACGATTTCTCGCCGGTTGCGGTGCACTAAGGCGCAGATCGCGACTGTCATGCCTGAATTGAGCTGATCCCGGGCGATTGGCTTGGCTCTTGCGGGAGGTTTAACCTCAGCCCAATCTTGGCTAGGCTTCCCGCAAATGAATCAAGCAGATAGGGGCGGCTCAATGAGCAGATTTGATTTTGACTGGGTCGATGCCTTTTCGGACCGGGCCTTTGGCGGCAATGGCTGCGCTGTTGTACATGGTGGCGCCCATTTGCCAGTGGAGACCTGCACCGCCTATGTGCGTGAAACGTCATTGGTTGAATGTACATTTACCGGCCCGTCTGATCTGGCCGACATTCGGGTGCGCTACTTTCTGGCCAGCCGCGAGATCCCCTTTGCGGGTCACCCCACAATTGCCACCGTGGCCGCGATGCGCGACCGTGGACTGGTTGGCGAGGGTCAGATCCGGCTGGAGACTGGCGCCGGCATCGTGCCGGTGACCATTGCAGGCGATCAGATTGAAATGACCCAGATTGCGCCAGAGTTCGGGCCAAAACCCGATCCCGCCCTGGTGGCAGCGGCAATTTCATTGCCGGTTGAGGCGATTTTGGGCACGCCGCAAAAGGTGTCAACCGGATTGCCCTTCTGCATAACTGTGCTCAAAGATCAGACCGCCTTGGCGCAGGCGCAGCTTGATCTTCCGGCGCTGGCCAGGCTGGGCGAGGCGCTGGGGGCGGATGGCATTGATATGATGGAGCCGTTTCTGGTGACCCTGCAAGGGGCAACCGATCTGGGGGATACCTATTCGCGGCTGTTGATGGCGCCGCCCAGCCCGCCCGAAGATCCCTTTACCGGCTCTGCCACCGGGGCGATGGCAGCCTATCTGTGGCGCAATGGCCTTATGCAACAGGACAGTTTTGTCGCGGAACAGGGCCACGGAATGGGGCGACCGGGCATGGCGCGGGTCACCCGGCTGGGCCCTTGTGATGCATTGCAGGGCATAAAGGTGTCCGGCACCGGCTTTGTTTTGATGCGCGGCTCTGTTGACCTGCCGGATCAAACCTGATCTCAGATCCTGAACTGACGGGAACGGATGACTATGACAGGCCCAGAGACAGCGCATGTCGCGCCGCCGGCGATTGCAGTGATGCCCTATGGCGGCAAACTGGGCAAAGCCCTGGCCGAACGCCCGCTCAACGAGATGGAATGGCCTTTGGGCTGCCCTGATCGGCTGGTTGGAAAACAGGTCAAACACATGGCACCGCAAGATCACCTGATCGTCTTTGCCAAACGGGCCATGCATATCCAGTCTCATCGCTGCTGCCCGGCGCGGATTTCGATGATTGTGGCCGAACCCAAGATCATGTCTGCGGATCACCACCGCATACTGCGGCTGAGTGCGCGGCGCTTTTTCCGTGTCTTTACCTATGACCCCCAGCTCTTGGCGTGGTTGCCAAATGGGCTGATGCTGCCCTTTGGCACCACCTGGGTGCCAGAGTGGCAAGAGCTGCAGATCGCCAAGACCAAGGAGCTGTCACTGATCGCTTCGGCCAAGAATGATCACCCTGGCCATAAGCTGCGCCATCAGATTGTGGCCTACCTGCAGGCGCAGATGCCCGAGGCGGAGATCCTGGGCCGTGGCTACAAGGCCTTTGAGCATAAATCGGAAGGGCTGGCACCTTATCGCTATTCCGTGGTGATCGAAAATGTGCGCGAGCAAAACTGCTTCACGGAAAAACTGATTGATGCGATCCTTTGTGAAACGGTGCCGCTGTATTGGGGCTGTCCGAATATCAGTGATTTCTTTGAGGGCGAGGGGATCATTCTTTGCCGCAACCAAGCGGAGTTTGAGGCTGCGTTTCAGCAGATCGGCCCAGAGGATTATGCCCGGCGATTGCCTGCATTGCGGCGCCTGAAACAGGCCGCAGCAGACTATGGCGACCTGTCGTTGCGCGCCGCCCGTGCCCTGCGCGACAGTCTTTAGCTGCGGGCTGTTTCAGGCAGGGCTTTCGTACTTATCTGAAGTTTACTCAGGCCCGCCGGGGCGCACCGTAATCGCGGACCACCACGATGAGACTGAGACTGACTGAAAAACGGCCCGTCCTTGGCTAGGACGGGCCGTCAATCTGTTCAGGGCGATTGCCCAGGCTGCTGGGGCTAGCAGTTCGGGCAGGCGGCTTAGCCTGCGATCAGCCCCATGTTTTCCAACTTGAGCAGAACCTGATGGGCGCAGTTGTCCACATCAACATTTTCGGTTTCCACGCTCAGCTCTGGGCTGACTGGCACATCATAGGGGTCGGAGATCCCGGTGAACTCTTTGATCTTGCCTTCGCGGGCCAGTTTATACAGCCCCTTGCGGTCGCGGCGCTCGCATTCTTCCAGCGAGGTGGCGACATGGATTTCAACAAAGGCACCAAAGGCTTCCACGTCTTCGCGCACGGCGCGGCGGGTGGTTGCATAGGGGGCAATGGGCGCACAGATGGCGATACCACCGTTTTTGGTGATCTCAGAGGCGACATAGCCGATGCGGCGGATATTGAGATCCCGGTGCGCTTTGGAGAAGCCCAGCTCGGAGCTGAGGTTCTTGCGCACGATATCCCCATCCAGCAGGGTCACCGGGCGACCGCCCATTTCCATCAGCTTGACCATCAGCGCGTTGGCGATGGTGGATTTGCCAGACCCGGACAGCCCCGTGAGGAAAACGGTGAAGCCCTGCTTGGAGCGCGGTGGCTTGGTGCGGCGCAGCTCTTTGACCACCTCGGGGAAGGAGAACCACTCAGGGATTTCCAGACCTTCGGACAGGCGGCGGCGCAGCTCGGTGCCCGAGATGTTGAGGATGGTCACATTATCCTTGTCTTCGATCTCGTCGATGGCCTCATATTGTGCGCGCTCCGATACCCACACCATATGTTTGAAGTCGACCATTTCGATGCCCATTTCTTCCTGATGGGTGCGGAACAGGTCCTGGGCGTCATAGGGGCCGTAGAAATCTTCGCCGGCAGAGTTTTTGCCGGGTCCGGCGTGGTCGCGACCAACGATGAAATGGGTGCAGCCGTGGTTTTTACGGATCAACCCGTGCCAGACGGCTTCCCGTGGGCCGGCCATGCGCATGGCCAGGTTCAGCAGGCTCATGGAGGTGGTGGAGGCTGGGTATTTGTCCAGAACGGCCTCGTAGCAGCGCACGCGGGTAAAGTGATCAACGTCGCCGGGTTTGGTCATGCCAACAACCGGGTGGATCAGCAGGTTGGCCTGGGCTTCGCGGGCGGCGCGGAAGGTCAGCTCCTGGTGGGCGCGGTGCAACGGGTTGCGGGTCTGGAAGGCGACAACTTTGCGCCAGCCGACTTTGCGGAAATAGGCGCGCAGTTCATTTGGGGTGTCGCGGCGGGCGCGGAAATCATAGTGCACCGGCTGCTGGATGCCGGTGACAGGGCCGCCCAGATAGATGCTGCCAGCCTGGTTGTGCAGGTAGTTGACGGCAGGATGCGCGTCATCGTCGGCGCCAAAGACCATTTCGGCCTCGCGGGCCTTGTTTGGCGTCCAGCGGTCGGTGACGGTCATGGTGGCGAGGATCACGCCTTCCTGGTCGCGCAGGGCGATGTCTTCGCCCACTTCCAGGGTTTCGGCGAACTCTTCGGAGACATCCAGGTTGATCGGCATCGGCCAGAGCGACCCATCGGCCAGCCGCATGTTTTCCACAACGCCGTTGTAGTCTTCCTCGGTCAGGAAGCCCTTGAGCGGGTTGAAGCCGCCATTCATCAGAAGCTCAAGATCGCAGATCTGGCGCGGTGTCAGGTCGTGGCTTTTCAGTTGGCCTGCGTCGATTTTCAGCTTTTGAGCAGAGTCATAAGAGACATAGAGCTCGGGGATAGGAGCCAGATTGTTCTGCATTGGATGAGTCCTGTGTTTAATGGGAGGCAAGCCGCTGGCGGCGCCCGTGAGTTCCGCATAAAGCGCGTTGTATTCAGCGAGCTTGCGGGAGAGGAATTGATCGGTGAGGCGACGTTTCTCGGAGGCGCCAGCCCTGGTCAATGTGTAGGTATAGCGCTGCCGCTTGTCCGGGCCGGTGCGGTCGCTGATTGCGATCAGCCCGGCATCCGCAGCCGCGCGCAGCTGGGTGTTCAGCCCGCCCAGGGACATACCCAAAGCCGAAGCCGTCGCGCGCTGCGAGGCCTCCGGTGCCAGGTCCAGCTGGCGCAGGAGTCGGAAGAGCAGGTCTTCTTCATCTGGGGTAGGATTTGAGTCGGCTGCAGTCATAGTATCTTGATCAATGTATGTTCACGCGTGAACGCATCGCATAAATTGCTGCAGGCGCAAAGGGGGAAAATGTCAAAAATCTGTGCAAAAGGCCAGCGTCGCAGGGCTGCAACGCAGTCTGGTTTGATTTGTCCGGTGTTGCGGGAACGCTGTTCCAGGGGGCTCCCCGGGAGGGGGGACGCAGGCCTGCACTGGTGCAAAACTTAGGAACGATGAGGTTCGCCTGTTTGCAGCTTTGGTGTTGGGGCAAAACAACGCAAGGGCACAGGCCAGCGCAAGGGCACAGGCCAACGCAAGGGCGGGAGGCGAAGGTCAGTGCCCCTTGTCGGTTGCGACAGCAAATGTGGTCGCCTCTGGATCTGTGAGGGGAGACAGCAGTTGTTCCAGAGTGGAGGCCTGGGCAACCGGCAGGGCGCGGACGGGATGGTCAACGCCGCGCAGGGAAAAATCCTGCAACATCGCTTGTGGCGCGACCATGCCCGCTGCCTGCACCACAGAGTCCGAGATCAGCAGCTCGACCCCCAGCTCCTTGGTTTTGGCCTCCAGCCGACTGGCGGCATTTACTGCGGAGCCGATCAGCGTGCGGGGGGCATTGTCGGTGGTGCCAATTTCCCCCAAAACAACGGTTCCGGTATGCAGCCCCATGCCGATACGCACCGGGTCTTCGCCCTCTGAGGCCAGCATCATGTTAAAGCGCGCCAGGGCGACGCCAATGTTGCCCGCGGCAGTGATACCTGCTTGCGCCGACTGTTCCGGGCTGTTCATTTCAAACAGGGCCAACAGCCCATCGCCCATGTATTTGTCAACGGTGCCTCCGGCCATGGTGATTTCAGGCACAATAGCATCAAAGAAGCGGTTCAGCAGAAAGACAATGTCATAGGGCAGCAACCCGGCCGAGCGTGCGGTAAAGCCGCGAATATCTAAAAACAGGACCGCGATGGTTTTTTCCACGCCCTGGGCTGAATGGACCTGGCGGCGTCCTTTTGCCTGGTAGACGCGCTGGATCGACAGCGAGGCAGTTGGCCTGATCTGGCAGGCCAGCCGCACATTATCGCGGGCTTTGATCGCTTTCAGCGTTCGCGCCTCGGCGCTGCTGGGCGGGGCGAGGTTTTCCAGCCCCTTGGTCACTTCGATCCGGCAAGTGGTGCAGCGCCCCTTGCCACCACAAAGCGAGGTATGCGGCAAGCCGTTGAGCTGGGAGATCTCCAGCAGGGTAAGCCCGTGTTCGATGGTGATCTGGGTGCCATTTTCATAGCGGATCTGCAGGGATTTCCGTTTGCGGATAAAGCGGCGCAGATAAAAGATCAGCACAGCCGCGCTGAGCAGGGCAATGAACAGCCAAAAGGCAAAATCATAGATCTCATATAGGCGGGCAAAAGCCGTGTTATTCGGCCAGTTGAAGCTGTCGCGGATCACCGAGGCATTGCCGGGGCGGATAAAGACTGACCAGATGCGACGGCCTTCGGTCAGCAGTCCGGCCAGGGCCAGAGAGGGCACAAGAACGGCCAGGCCGATCATGTAGGGCAACAGCCGGGACCACCAGTCGGTGATCCGCAGCCACATATGCAGCCCAATACAGCCATGGACCCAGACCACCAGCAGCAGCAGATACTGTTGCCAGATCTCTGGGGAATTCCACATCAATAATATGATCGAGGGCATGTCGTCATCTAGCCCATAGGCGCTGGATGCATAGCTGGTGAAGATCAGGTGCTGGATCAATTGCAGAGGGATCAAAAGCCCCAGGATCAGCTGCAGCGCTTGTGCCGGGCTCATCCGTAGGGTTCTGCGGCTGGCAACCTGCCACAGGGCCAGGGAGAAATGCGTGAAAAGCGCGGAAAACAACAGCATCTGGCCAGGTGGGTGGCCGGTGAGCAGGCGACGGAATTCCTGCACCTGAAACATGAAATCAGCAGAGATCAGCCCGGCGGCAATATTCAGAAAATGCAGGAAGGCATAGGTGAGCAGAAACACACCGCTCACCGTGCGGCTGCGTTGAATGAGATCCCCACGCCAGAGTACATGTGTCACGCGAACGGCCCCTCCGATTGCACCACGTCAAGGTGTTGGAACTCCCTGGGCAGGTCAAGGTATTTTGGCAGTCTGGAAAAGGGGCAGGGCAGACCGGTCCCGCAGTCTGATGGTCTGGTCGACCAAAAAAGCTATTGGTCGACCAGCAAACGCGCAGCTGTATCGTATCCCCCGGCCTGTCGCAGGCTTCACTGGGGGATTGGGTTTAGTCTTCCTGTTCGGCCAGGAACCGTTCCGCATCCAGCGCCGCCATGCAGCCCATACCGGCTGAGGTCACCGCCTGGCGGTATTTGTGATCGGTCAGATCGCCGGCGGCAAAGATACCGGGCACCGAGGTTTCGGTGGTGCCGGGTTTAACCGAGACATAGCCGCCATTGTGCAGCTCCAGGGTGTCTTTCACCAGCTCATTGGCGGGCGCGTGGCCGATGGCCACAAAGACGCCTTTGCAGGGAATATCGGTGATTTCACCCGTCTTTACGTTTTTGACCTTGATGCCCTCGACCCCCAGGGGGCTGTCGGTGCCATAGACTTCTTCCAACTGATGGAACCACAGGGGCTCGATCTTTTTGTTCTTGAACAGGCGGTCCTGCAGGATCTTTTCCGAGCGCAGCTCGTCGCGGCGGTGCACCAGGGTGACCTTGGAGGCAAAGTTGGTCAAAAACAGCGCTTCTTCAACGGCGGTGTTACCGCCGCCGATGACCACGATCTCCTGACCGCGATAGAAGAACCCGTCGCAGGTGGCGCAGGCCGAGACGCCAAAGCCTTTGAATTTTTCTTCGGTTTCCAGCCCCAGCCATTTGGCACGGGCGCCGGTGGCCAGGATCACCGCATCAGCGGTATAGGTGGTGCCGCTATCGCCTTTGGCCACAAAGGGGCGCTGCGACGTGTCCAGCGAAGTAATGATGTCGCCAATGATGTCGCAGCCCATGGCCTTTGCGTGGTCCTGCATGCGGATCATCAAATCCGGCCCCTGCACCTCACTATCACCGGGCCAGTTTTCCACCTCGGTGGTGGTGGTCAGCTGACCGCCGGGCTCGATGCCCTGAACCAGAACCGGCTCCAGCATGGCGCGGGACGCATAGACGCCGGCGGTATAGCCTGCCGGGCCGGAGCCAATGATCAGAACCTTGGTGTGACGCGTGTCGCTCATCTCGTATCCCCAAATTTGCAAGCTAGGCTGCACATGATGCTGTAAGTGGTGGCTGCGGCCACCGTCGCCATTGCATATAGCGGCAGGGCTGCGGCTCTTAAACCCCTGATGACGCGCCAGGGGCACGGCAGGAGCCCGCAGGGATCACGCTTTTGCGATTTTGGCGCCGTCCCGTTTGCCGCCCGTATTGGCGCTTGTATCTGGCTGTTGCAAAGATTAGGTCGCCTCTGTGAAATAATATTGCGTGGCCCTGCGGCGATGCTATAAGAAACGAAAATCGACAGGAGCTTTACACATGGTCACAACCCGTCTTGATCCGATTGATCGCAAGATACTCTCGGAATTGCAGGCCGATGGGCGCATGACCAATGTCGAACTGGCCAAGCGGGTCGGCATTTCGGCCCCGCCCTGTCTGCGCCGCGTCCGTGCGCTGGAAGAGGCCGGCCTGATAGGCGGCTACCACGCAGAGGTCAACGCCCGGGAGCTGGGCTTTGAGGTGCAGGTTTTTGCCATGGTCGGGCTGGAAAGCCAGGCCGAAGCAGAGCTTTCCGCCTTTGAGGAACAGTGCCGCAGCTGGCCGCTGGTGCGCGAATGTCATATGCTGAACGGGGAGGTGGATTTCATTTTGAAATGTGTCTCGCCAGATCTCAGCACCTTTCAGAGCTTCCTGACCTCAGAGCTGTTGACCACGCCCAATGTGGCCAGCGTCAAGACCTCGCTGGTTATTCGCGGCGCCAAGGATGAACCAGGTGTTCCCTTTGATGTGTTGGAAGAGCGCCTGCAACGGGAAGCCTGAGGGCGGGCAAGACCCCAGCCTGATCCAAGACCCCAGCCTGGTATCGGCGCCGCTGTCCTTTAGGGATCTTGGGGCCGCCAAGGCGCAGGCTCTCCCCCGCCGCGTTAGATCGTGGTTTAGCCTCGCAGCGGGCTATCTGTTGCTTCGGCTGCCCGCGCGTAGGCCAGTGGGCCAAATCCGCTCAGCGAATCCACATGGCTAAAGAGATTGAAGTAGAGCGTCTTGATCGCATAGCTCACCAGCTTTAGCGCCTCCGGGCCGGGATGATAGGTCTCAAACTCTAGCCCGCCGACTTTGATCACCGCATGTTTTGGCAGACAAAGGTGGAACAGGTCCACCACGGTGGGGGGCGCGGTTTCAAAGATGTTCATGCCATCGCGGAATTCTTCAGCCAGGGTCAGCAGCAGCGGTGTGCCGGTGGTGCCGCGCATCTGTGGCGGCATGCGCAGCAGCCGTGCCGCCGGTCCGGCCACAACGCAGGAGGCGGGCTTTTGCAGCCCCAGACTGTCGGGCATGAAACTGGTCAGCCGGTGGCAGCGCCCCTTGGCATCACTGCGCGAGGGAACCAGACTGGTGGAGCCTTTCCAGATCAGTGGCTGACTGCCGCCACCCTGGGTGAGGATTTCGTCCCCGGGCAGCAGGTCTTCAACCGCAATGGGCCCTTGCGTGGTTTCCACCAAAGAGCCCCGTGTAAAGGCGCAAAAAGCATCCTCAAAGATCGGCAGGGCGGGGGCGATGTGGCGGGTCTCAGCGATGCCGCCATTGGGCAGCAGGCTGCTGACCTCATAGCGCCGCAACTGCGGTTTGTTGGGCAGGCGCAGCGCGGCGGGATCTTGCAAAAGTGCGCTGCTTTCTGCGGCCTTGGCAGCGGCCTGTTGCAGGGAATGCGGAAGTGTCATTGGCTTAAGACCTTTCTGGCAAAACACGTCAGGGGCGCGCGCCCTCCATCGGCAGAAAATGGAGAGACCTGGCGCCGGGGAGGCAGGCCAGGGATGGGGGCCTGAAACTGGCCAGAGAAGTGCGCTGTGTTTTGCATCGTAAAAATGTGCACGAGAGTGCCTTGTATGTAATGTCTCAACGGCCCAGAAGGTGCTGCAAGGGAGCTGACCTGGAGGTTGGTTCCGTAAAGACTGTGGCGGGTATTGACTAAAAAAGGGTCACCGCAAACGGAGGGCCTTGGCGGGATCCGGGGGCTGCAGCGGGCTCATATAAAATTCCATGAGACAGTCTGACTTGGGCTGCGCGGATCTTTGGCCACAGGAACCCGCGCTTAGGCGCGTTTCAACCGCGCTGCAGCAGGCAGGTCTTTTTGCGATGTTCGCCGCTGGACCAGATGCGCCTCACGGACCGATCCTCGGCTCCAGGGCGTTTTCGTAGTCTCTGATTTTGCAGTCGAAATTACCGATTTCAAAAACCGTTCTCTGGCTTTCATTGTGCGTCTCCTACCTGGGGTGAGCGGGCTGTCGCGGCTCTGTTGATCCCTTTATCGGTAATCATTACGCCCAGAATGTGGCTCATCGGTGGAATTGTGTGACTGCCCGCCAGGTAGAGCCGCACCAGACGCAGGTCAGGCGTGCGCGGCGTCAAGTCATTATGTTTTATATAAAATTCTTGGCGCTTTTAGGAAAATCCCCGCTGGAAAACCGGGGGATTTGGGCAAAAATGGCGCAGCACTGCCCAGATCTACCCTCACAGGGTGATGCAGGAAATTAACCTTCCGTAGTCGGCTTCGCCAGCATGGGTGGTGCGGCGGTAGGAGTAAAACAGCTCTGCATTGCTGTAGGTGCAGTGGCGTGTCCATTCGGCCTGACCAATGCCTGCCTGCCGCAACAGGTGCAGCCCCAGGCCGGGCAGGTCAAACTGATAACGCCCCTCCCGGCCCTGGGCAAAGAAACGGCTATGATCCGGGTCTTTTTGCAGAAAATCGTCAAAGAACTCAGGGCCGACCTCGTAGGCGCGTTGCGAGATCGAGGGGCCAATGACCGCGCAGGTCTTGGCACGGTCTGCGCCCAGATCCTCCATCGCCTGCAATGTTGCCTCCAACACCCCGTCAAGCGCCCCGCGCCAGCCGGCATGGGCGGCGCCAATGACCCCGGCCTCTGCGTCGGCAAACAGCACGGGCTGGCAATCTGCTGTCAGAATACCCAGCGCCACACCGGGGGTGTTTGTGACCATTGCGTCGGCGCGAGGGCGCGCTGCGGTGGGGCCGGTGATGACGGCCACATCCGGGGAATGAATTTGATGCACCCCAACCAGCGCCGTGGGGGCCACATTCATTGCCTCGGCGACACGGGCGCGGTTGAGCGTCACCGCCCCACGTTGGTCGCTGGAGCCAACGCCGCAGTTTAACCCCTGAAAAATTCCCGAGGAGGCGCCGCCGCGACGGGTGAAAAACCCGTGGTGCACAGTATCCAACAGCTCAGAGGTGAGTATTTCCAGCGTCATGCATTTAATCCTGGTGGTGGGGCGATATTGGCCGGGGTCAGACCCAGTACTTTGAACAGGTTTCCCATTTCCGTCGGATGCGTCAACCGTCGATGTGCCGCGATCAGGCTTTCCAGCGCCGCGCCCTCCAGCCCTGCGGCCAGCGCGCGGGCGCGATCAGTGATGCCCAGCCGTTCGAGAAACACGCCCTGCGGGGTAAGTTTGCTATAGGCGCAGCCCGCCCCTGCCGCGACAGAGCAGAGCACCTCAAAATCAACATGTGCGGTCAGATCTGCCTCGCCGGGGGTTTGAAGCGGGTCGATGGGCGCATGGGCTTTCAGCGCTTGCAGAGTGTCGCCCAAAGAGCGCCAATCGCCGTAGTCGATGATCAAGGCGCCGCCGCCCTGGCTGGCAATGCGCTGGGCCAAAGCGGCGGTGATGGGGGCGGTCGCGGGGCTCAGCTCGACCAGGTCATCGGCTTTGGTGTCCTGCAGGCGATGCTCCAACGCCGGTTGCGGCGCTTCTGGTCCCAGTCCAAAGCTCAGAGTATTGGCAACCAGGCCGACACGCTTTTCGCGCCAGCCGTCGCTGTCGCGGACAAATTGGCGGATGGGCAGGGCGTCGAAAAACTCATTGGCGACCAGAAACAGCGGCTGATGTGGCAGCGCGTCGACGCTATCGACCCAGGTGACGTCATAGCCTGCCAGCGCCTGTGCCTGTTGCTGTTGCAGGGCGGGTGAGGCCTCAACCAGATGCAGCCTGAGCCCTGCGTGAAAGCCGGGCACACCGCGGGTGGCCCGCAGTAGATCCGCCATCAGGGTGCCGCGTCCGGGGCCGAGCTCTGCCAGGGTAAAGGGGGCGGGCGCGCCCTGATCCAACCAGCACTGGGCCAGGGACAGGCCGATGAGCTCACCAAACATCTGGCTGATTTCCGGCGCGGTGGTGAAATCCCCCTGGGCGCCAAAAGGGGTTTGGCTGGTGTAATAGCCCAGGTCGGGGTGCAGCAGGCATTCAGCCATATAGTCGGCCAGGCTGATGGGGCCGTCGCTGCTGATCCGGGCTATTAACTGGTCTTTTAGGGGGCTCATGGGGCCGGATCCGGGCTGGGTTTGCGCCGCAGGGCAAAATAAAGCCCCAGCGCGATCATCGGCACGGAGAGGGCTTGCCCCATGGTGAGCCCATAGCCCCCCAGCTGCCAGGCCAGGCCCAGGGGATTGCCGGGGGTGACAAACTGCGCATCGGGCTGGCGAAAGAATTCGACAATAAACCGGGCCAGGCCATAGCCGGCCAGAAACACGCCCAGGTTCAAGCCGGGCCGCAGCAGGCTTTGGCGTCGCCAGGTCAGCCAGATCAGCACCGCGCCGAGCAGCAGCCCCTCCATCGCGGCTTCATAGAGCTGCGAGGGGTGGCGGGCGCAGAGCTCTCCCAGGGCCTGACCGCAGGCCTGAGCCGCCTGTCCGGGAAAGGCGACGCCCCAGGGCAGATCGGTGGGGCGGCCCCAGAGCTCGGCATTGATGAAATTGGCCAGACGTCCCAGCAGCAGCCCGGCGGGAACCGTATAGGCCACCAGATCAGCCATCTGCAGTTTGGAAACCCCGTGGCGGTGAGCATAGGCCCAGGCTGCGACAATGACCCCGAGCAGGCCACCATGAAAGGCCATGCCGCCCTGCCAGATTCGCAGGATCTCGCTGGGATGCGACAGGTAGTAGCCGGGCTGGTAGAATAGCACAAACCCTAGACGCCCACCGAGAATCACCCCCAGAATGATCCAGGTCAGCAGATCTTCGACCTGTTCGGGGCGCATCGGTGGCTTTTGCCCCGGCCAGAGCGCAGCCGATTTGAGCGCGCTGACAGCGAGGCGCCAGGCAATCACAATGCCTGCGATATAGGCCAAAGCGTACCAACGCAGGGCAAACTCCATGCCAAACAGGGGAATCGAGAAAATCTCGGGCGAAATATCGGGGAAGTGGATCATGGCCTGCATGTGGTCCTGAATGCCTTTGCGCGCAATTGAAAGTCAACGGCTTGCCCGCGACCCTTTGCGCCCCCATATAGGGGGAATGAGTGATACGGAGAAGATGATGCAGAGCCGAAACAAGATCATGGACGACATTTCGCAGCTGATGACCAATGCAATGGGCGTGGCCCAGGGTGCAAAGGACGAGGCAGAAACCGCGATGAAGAGCCTGATGGACCGCTGGCTGGCGGATCACGATTTTGTCACCCGTGAGGAATTTGATGCTGTGCGCGCTATGGCTCAGAAAGCACGGGAAGAGAATGAAGCCCTGAAGGCGCGCCTGGATGCGCTTGAGAGTAAAGGCTGACAGTCCTGTGTGTCCTGCCAGGCGTTCTGGCGAGAGAACGGCGGAGCTTTCAGTTTGAAATAGTCCCGGCTGGAGAAGGCCCTGTTTTGACAAGTCGGGCCTGCGGCGCACCAAGAGGGGCCTGTCTTGCTTCAGAATCTGCCTGTGCCGCTTCAGAGCTGTTGGCAGCATCAAGCCGAGATCTGG
The DNA here is from genome assembly GCF_042192375.1 of Pseudophaeobacter sp. TrK17. Taxonomy (NCBI): domain Bacteria; kingdom Pseudomonadati; phylum Pseudomonadota; class Alphaproteobacteria; order Rhodobacterales; family Roseobacteraceae; genus Pseudophaeobacter; species Pseudophaeobacter sp. TrK17. The sequence goes on along the minus strand of NZ_CP071700.1, from coordinate 2,837,242 downwards.
GATGCCTCCGGCGGAGGTATTTTTAGAAAGATGAAAACACAAGTCTCTGTAGAGGTCTCCGTTTCGTGTTGGCCTGAGGTTGCTGTTGGCCAGTCTGGTTGTTGACCTGTGGTTGATGTGGCCTTGTCCTGGCACGGAGCCTGCTTGGGGGCTGGTGCAAAGCGCTGCGGCTCGTCACCGGGTGGGCGGCTGCCGATCAGAGCAGGGTAGGGGCCATTGGCCGGCCTGCCGCGCCCGTTACGTTAAGTGGCGCAATTTGGAACCGGGCGGTGGAGTTTCTCCAAACAGCATATTTGGCGCGCAATAGTGCCGATATCTTGCGGCCCACAGTTATTCGTCCACAACTTATTGAAGATATCCCCAAATAAAGGGTTGCCAGAGTCTACACCCCTTGCCACCATATCTAGTATGGAGGCGGGGATGCTCCCCGGTCCGTTGACCAGAAACCTAGCTGTAGGGGGCAAAATCGGTCCCAACGGCTAGAGACCTGAGAGGTGAGACATGGCCCTTTCCGAATTTCATCTGGACGACGATATTCACCCGATTGATATTGTCGAAAACCTGGCGGCCCATCACGACTGGGATTTTGATCGTATCGGGGATGACCAGATTGCCATGGCGGTAGAAGGCCAGTGGCGCACCTATTCTCTCACCCTGGCCTGGTCGGCCTATGAGGAAACGCTGCGACTGGTTTGTAGCTACGAGATGGAACCGCCTGCGCCCAAGATCCCGCAGCTGTATGAGTTGATCAATCTGATGAATGATCAATGCTGGGCGGGGGGCTTTACCTATTGGGCTGATCACAAGGTGATGCTGTATCGCTATGGTTTGGTTCTGGCTGGTGGACAGTCTGCCAGTCCGGAACAGGTTGATGCGATGATCCATGCGGCTGTGTCCAATTGCGAGCGCTACTATCCGGCGATTCAGCTGACTACCTGGGCAGACAAATCCCCGCATGAGGCAATACAGGTTGCCATTGCAGAGGCCTATGGTCGGGCGTAAGTCTCTGTGCTGAGAAGACAATTGAGTGGCGAAGGGTGGGCGGATGATCACAAGTGATATTGAAACACGTGGGTTGGTGCTGCTGGGCTGTGGCAAGATGGGCTCGGCCATGCTGGCAGGCTGGCTGAAGGGGGGATTGCCTGCCTCTTCGGTCTGGGTGCTGGATCCCAACCCGTCAGACTGGCTGCAGGCCACGGGTGTACATATCAATGTCGACCTGCCGGCAATGCCTGCCCTGGTTCTGGTTGCGGTCAAACCGCAGATGATGGGCGACGCCCTGCCAAAATTGCAGGCGCTGGGCAATGGCGAGACGTTGTTTGTTTCGGTTGCGGCGGGGACATCAATCACCAGTTTTGAGGAGACCCTGGGGGCGCAGACCCCCATTGTGCGCGCCATGCCCAATACTCCGGCGGCCATTGGCCAGGGGATCACGGCGATCATCGGCAATGACCATGCTTCGGCGACAAATCTGGATATGGCTGAGGCCCTGCTGGCGGCGATTGGCCAGACTGTGCGGTTGGACAGTGAGGCGCAGATGGATGCAGTCACCGGGGTCAGTGGCTCTGGTCCGGCCTATGTGTTTCATTTGATAGAGACCCTTGCCGCCGCTGGCGCAGCACAGGGGCTGCCCGCAGATCTGGCGATGCAATTGGCCAAGGCGACGGTCGCCGGGGCCGGGGCACTGGCGCAGGCGGCCGAGGAAACTCCCAGCCAGCTGCGCGTCAATGTTACCAGCCCCAATGGCACCACCCAGGCGGCACTTGAGGTGCTGATGAATGAAGAGAGCGGCTTTCCCGATCTGCTGACCCGCGCGGTGGCGGCGGCAACCCAGCGCTCCAAGGAGCTGTCCCGTGGCTGAGATTACATTTGACGACTTTCTGCGGGTGGATATTCGCGTCGGCGAGGTGATCCGGGCCGAGGCCTACCCGGAGGCCCGCAAACCGGCGATCAAGATCTGGATCGACTTCGGGCCCGAGATCGGCGAGAAAAAAACCTCGGCCCAGGTGACGGCGCATTACACCCCCGAGGGGCTGATTGGCAAACAGGTGATGGCGGTGGTGAATTTTCCGCCGCGCCAGATTGGCAAGTTCATGTCAGAGGTGCTGGTGCTGGGCCTGCCGGATGAGGCTGGAGAAATCCGGCTGGTTGGCCCCGATGGTCCGGTGCCTTTGGGTGGTAGGATGCATTGACGATGAAACTGTTGATTACCCGCCCGATGACTGCGGCGGTAGAGGCGCGGGCGCGGGCAGAGTTTGACGTGGTGATCCGTTCGGAGACCACGGTGCTCAGCCATGACGAGATGGTCAGCGCGCTGCGGGACTATGATCTGGTGATGCCAACGCTGGGCGATGGCTTTGATGCTGGGGTCTTTGCAGAGGTTGCAGAGCCGCGGTGCAGGCTTTTGGCCAATTTTGGCGTTGGATTTAACCACATAGATGTGGCGGCGGCCTCTGCTGCTGGGGTTTTGGTCAGCAATACGCCAGGTGCTGTGACCGATGCGACGGCGGATACCGCCCTGACCCTGCTCTTGATGTCAGCGCGTCGCGCCGCTGAGGGCGAACGTCTGGTGCGCAGTGGCGACTGGCCGGGATGGCATCCGACGCAGATGCTGGGCCAGCATGTGACCGGCAAGACGTTGGGTGTGATCGGCATGGGGCGCATTGGTGCGGCTATTGCCCGGCGCTGCCACTTTGGTTTTGGCATGCAGGTATTTTACACCGCGCGCAGTGACAAATCCCCGGGCTTTCCTGTCACGCGACTGCCGGATTTGCAGCAGCTGGCGGCGGCGGTGGATTTTCTCGTGGTGGCGGTCCCCGGCGGCGCAGAGACGCGGCATCTGGTGGATGAACATGTGCTGGCAGCGATGCAGCCCCACGCCCATCTGATCAACATCGCGCGCGGCGAAGTGGTTCAGCAGCAGGCCTTGGTTGCGGCTTTGCAAGAACAGCGTATCGCCGGAGCGGGCCTGGATGTCTATGAGTTCGAGCCAGAGGTGCCGCAGGCGCTGCGGGATCTTGATAATGTGACGCTGCTGCCGCATCTGGGCACCGCAACCGAAGAGGTGCGGAGCTACATGGGACATATGGCCTTGGACAATATCGCCGCCTTTGTGGCAGGAGCGCCCCTGCCAAACGCGGTCTAGTTCTCAGCAGCGACAGCGGCGCGCCAGTGGCGGCGGCACAAAGAGACATAGCTTTCATTGCCGCCGATCTGGACCTGGTCGCCCTTGGTGATGGCGCGGCCGGTGGCATCTTGACGGATCACCATGGTCGCCTTCTTGCCGCAATGGCAGATTGTGCGCACCTCGCGCATTTCATCGGCCAGCGCCAAAAGGGCAGCAGAGCCGGGAAACAACTGCCCCTGGAAATCCACGCGTAGCCCGTAGCACAGCACCGGCACCCGAAGATCGTCCACCACCCGGGCCAGCTGCCAGACTTGATCGCTGGTCAGAAACTGGGCTTCATCCACAAAGATACTGGCGAGGTCACTTTCAGCAAGACGGGCTTTGATTTTGGCAAACAGGTCTTCGCCGGGAGCAAAGGTGTCGGCGGCTTCGCTGATGCCAATGCGCGAAGCGATTCTCCCTTCGCCCGCACGCGAGTCGATCTGCGCCGTCAGCAGATAGGTATCCATGTGGTTTTCGCGGTAGTTATGAGACGCCTGCAACAGAACCGCCGATTTTCCGGCGTTCATGGTCGAGTAGTTGAAATAGAGCTTTGCCATGGCGTCCCTTTACTGCGTCACAGACCGCGGGAGCAAGAGGCAGGCGCGGGACAATTGCGAAAATCTCATAGTAAGTGACCGCTGCAGCTGGGGGACTTTGGCAGGGTGAAAATTCCAGGCCAAAAGGATCTGAACCTCTGGAGGGTTTGGAATAATATTAATTATTATTAATGTGTTAAGCGGATTTCAGATCGTTTTTCTGGCGTGATTTTGCAGGCGGCGCGCGATGGTCATACCCTCCCTGACACCCAGGACCTGCTGTCCAAGGCTTGGTCGGCATAAGATGCCGACACATCAGGAAGGGTACTTAGGCGAATAACGTTGCCCACTCTAAAAGCACGGGGAAATGTATCCCGTGTCATAACCAAACCCACTCACTAAGTTGGCTCTGAAACACCTTGGCGGGCCAGAATATACCCACCGTTACTTGCTAAATCCCTGAAAACCTTAGGGATGGTGAAATATTAGCAAATACTTTACAACATCATCATGGGAAATTATTCCCGACCTTCCCCTTTTGGCACGGCATGGCTGGTGAGAATTTATGGCAGAGATTGGTACCTACCTGAAAAAGCATACTGAGGCCCTGGTAAAGGATGTTGGGATCGAGGCAGCCTGCCAGATCACCGGTAAGTCCAAGGCGACTTTGGGACGATATTATTCCGACAATTCAGAACATACGGACCGGTTTATGCCGGTTGATGCCGTGGCCAAGCTGGAAAAAGAGGCCTCCTATCCGCATGTGACCTCTGCGCTGGCGGATCTGAAAAATATCACCCTCTCCTATGGCACCACAGCCGGCAGCAACAGCGATGGCAGCAACACCGCCCGCAGCGGTGGGGTGAACGCCGATGTGATCGCGCTGAGCCAGCGATTTGCTTTTTTGATGAGTGAGTATCAAACCGCCATCGAAGACGGGATTATCACAGTGAATGAGGCCAAGAGGCTGCTGCGCGAAACTGTCATGCTGCAACATGTGCTGCTCGACATGAAGCTCCACCTCGAAGAAGAAAGCACCTAGACCTGTAGGGTTGATTGCTTTGCAGCAGGTATTCTGCGCGCCAGTGGCGCGCAGTTTTTGTTTGTGGGCAGTCCTGTCTTAGGCGCTGTGGCGGCGCAGAATTACCGACCCGACGGAGTAGCCCGCACCAAAGGAACAGATCAGCCCCAGATCGCCTTCGCCGAGATCTTCGGAGTATTTTGAGAAGGCAATAATCGAGCCTGCAGAAGAGGTATTTGCATAGTCTTGCAGGATATTGGGCTGCTCATCCGCAGCAGGCGTCCGCCCCAGGGTCTTTTTGCCAATGAAGTCATTCATGGATTTATTGGCCTGATGCAGCCAGAGCCGTTTCAGCGCATCGCGCTGGATGCCTTCATCTGCCATATGGTTGGCAATATGCTGGCTGACCATAGGCAGCACTTCCTTGAACACCTTGCGGCCATTCTGCATGAACTGCATATCGCGCCGGTCTTCCACGCCATCGGGACGCGAGCGACGCAGAAAGCCGTTATTGTTGCGGATATTGTTGGAGAACTCAGTGGCGCAGCGGGTTGAGATCACCTCGAAATGGTCGCCTTTGGCATTCTCGATCCGTTCCACCAGGGTAGCGGTTGCCACATCGCCAAAAATGAAATGGCAATCGCGGTCGCGCCACTCCAGATGGCCGGAACAGATCTCTGGGTTGACCACCAGGGCGGCGCGAATGCTGCCCGAGCGGATCATATCAACGGCGGTCTGAATGCCAAAGGTGGCAGAGGAACAGGCAACATTCATGTCAAAGGCAAAGCCCTTGATTCCCAACAGGTCCTGGATTTCGATGGCAACCGCAGGGTAGGCGCGTTCCATATTGGAGGCGGCACAGATCACCAGATCAACGTCCTCGGCGGTCTTTCCTGCCTGTTTTAGCGCCTTTTTGGCCGCGTCCAGAGCGATTTCTGCCATAATGCCGGGTTCTGAATCATCACGTTGGCGCAGCTGCGGGTACATGATTTCGGGGTCGAGAATACCCTTTTTATCAAGCACATAGCGCTGTTCGATGCCAGAGGCCTTAAAGATGAACTCCTCCGAGGACTGCGGCAGGGCGGTAAAGCTGCCTGCTGCGATGGCCTCGGCGTTTTCGGCGTTTATCCTGTCGGCATAGGCGTTATAGGCCTCGACCAGCTCAGCATTGGTGATGGTTTCGGAGGGGGTGAAGACCCCGGTGCCGGTAATTGCGGCTGTGTACATGACAGAGACCCTATGGGGAAGAAACGCTACATTTGTGGCGCTTTTTTTACCCAAAGGTCAAGGTTTACGACGGGGCTGGCCGCCGGGTTTTGGCAACAGAAGTGTGATGTTCATCACATGAAAGGTTCAGCGACTGAAGTATAGCATGGGAATCACCAGAAATTGATCCGGTCCAAAATGTCAAAAACCGCACCGCCCACCACTGTTGACCAACAGGCCAGCCCTGAAATGAGGGTATTGCTTGCGATGTTCGCGCTATACTGGCGTATGGAAGATGCCCTGGGAAAACAGGAAATCATCAGCGGCTTGGGACGGGCGGAATGCTATCTTTTGCTGCAGCTGGACCACCCGCGTCGCCTGGGAGAGCTGGCAAAGACATTGATGCTGGTGCCCTCTAGCGTGACCATGGCCGCCGACCGGCTTGAACAGGATGGCCTGGCAGTGCGGCTGCGTGATGCCCAGGACCGACGTGCCTTTTTGCTGCAGCTCACCGCCAAGGGCCGCAGCCTGCGCGCGGCGCTGGAAAAGCGGGCAGAGCAGGCCTTTCGCGAGATTTGTGACCTTAATGACGACGATATACAGAAATTTTCTGTGTTATCGGATAAACTACAAAAGACGTTTTTGGGGGCTGCCAACCGCTGTCCCGGCAAGGAGAGATAAGACATGCCCCTATTGCAAAAGATAGCCGTGGCTCTGATGCCGGTATTGGCCGGTCCAGCGTTGCTGGTGGCTGGGATCACTGCGCCCGCAGCTGTGCAGGCGGAAGAGGTGCTCAAGCCGGTGAAACTGATGACAACGCAATCTGGCACCCGCTTGCTGGAACGGCAGTTCTTTGGCCAGGTGGCGGCCAAACAGACGGTTGATCTGGCCTTTCAGGTGCCCGGACAGGTGATGCGCTTTCCGGTTGCCGAAGGCTACATTGTGCCCCAGGGGCAGCTGATCGCTGAATTGGATCTGGAACCTTTTGAACTGAACCTTGAACAGGCGCGGCTGCAAAAAGAGCAGGCGGACAGAACCGTCAGCCGTCTGGAGCAGTTGAAAGGCACCGTGAGTGCGGTCTCGATTGAAGATGCCCAAACCCAGGCTGGGCTGGCGCAGGTGGCCCTGCGCAATGCGGAATATGAACTGCGCCATGCCACCTTGAACGCCCCGTTTGAGGCCTTGGTCTCTACCCGCGAAGTGGAGAATTTCACCACCGTTGCGGCGGGGGCGCCAATTGTGCGCCTGCACGACATGTCAGAGCTGCATATCGAAGTGGATGTGCCGGAGGTGCTGTTTCAGCGCGCCGATCGCGGTGACAATGTTGAAACCATCGCCATCTTTCCCGGCAGCGACGAAAGCTTTCCGCTTCAGATCCTCGAATTCACTGCGGAGGCCAGCAATATTGGCCAGACGTTTCGGGTGACCTTTAGCATGCAGCCCCCCGAGGGCCGCCAGATCCTGCCGGGGGCCTCTGCCTCGGTGCGGGTCAAGGTTGATACCGGTGAACAGGGAATTCTGGTGCCTTCCACCGCGATTGTGACCACACCGGAAGGCGACACCGGCGTTATGGTCTTTACCCCCAAAGGCGGCGAGACCGGCGAGGTGACTTGGGTCAAGGTTGAGCTGGTGGCAACCCAACATGGCGATTTTGCCATTTCTTCCGGTCTGCAAGGTGGGGAGGAAATTGTCTCTACCGGTGGCAGTGCCCTGATCGACGGACAAAAGGTCCGCCGGTTCAGCGGCTTTACGAACTGAGGCTAAGAACATGGATATCGCACGCGCCTCAATTGACCGGCCGCTTTACACCTGGATCATCATGCTGGTGGCCTTGCTGGGCGGCATCTGGGGGTTTTTGAACCTCGGACGGCTGGAAGACCCGGCCTTTACTATCAAACAGGCGGTGGTGGTTACCCACTACCCCGGGGCCAGCGCCGAACAGGTGGCGCGCGAAGTCACCGAGCCGCTGGAATCCGCCATTCAGAAAATGGGGGAAGTCAAAACCATCACCTCGATCAACCGCCCCGGCAACTCGTTGATCGAAGTGGAGATGCAAGACACCTATGATGGCACCGAGTTGCCCGCCATCTGGACCGATCTGCGCGCCAAGATCCGCGATGCCGCGCGAGGGCTACCGGATGGGGTGTCGCAGCCCTATGTCAACGACAGCTTTGGCGATGTGTTTGGCCTGTTTTATGCGGTCACCGCCGAAGGCTACACCGATGCGGAACGCCACGAGCTCGCTACCTTCCTGCGTCGTGAGCTGCTGGCGGTGGACGGTGTCGCCGATGTCGAGATCTCAGGCCTGCCGGATGAGGCGGTTTTTGTTGAGCCTGACATGGCGATTTCGGTCAATCAGAATATCTCGATTGCGGCCATTGCCAACTCTATTGCCACCTCCAATACGGTGCGATCCGGTGGGTATCTGGACGGTGACGCCGCCGAAAACCGCATCAGCGCCCCGGAAGGCTCGGATACCGTGTCCGAGATTGCGGGTCTGTCTATTGGCGCCCAGGGGGAGGTGATCAATGTTGTCGACATGGCAAAGGTTTACCGGGGGCGAACCAGTAACCCCGACCTGATGATCCGCTTTAACGGCGTCGAAGCCTTCACGCTTGGGATCGCGGGTCTGGCCAGCGAAAACATCGTTGAGGTGGGCAACCGGGTCGATGCGCGTCTGGCAGAGCTGGATACACAAATTCCCTTTGGCGTGGCGCTTTTGCCGATTTACCAGCAGCACCTGGTGGTGGATCAGGCCTCCAATGACTTTTTGGTCAACCTGGCGACCTCGGTTGCAATTGTTGTAGCGGTTCTGGCCCTGTTCATGGGCTGGCGGGCGGCTGTGGTCGTTGGCGCCACGCTGTTGTTGACGGTTGTTGGCACGCTTTTGTTCATGAACCTGTTTTCCATTGAAATGGAACGGATTTCCCTGGGCGCACTGATCATTGCTATGGGGATGCTGGTGGATAACGCCATTGTTGTTGCGGAAGGTATGCAAATATCCATGCAGCGCGGGCGCAATTCACGCGATGCGGCGCATGATGCCGCAGCCAAGACCCAGATCCCGCTATTGGGGGCGACGGTGATTGGCATCATGGCCTTTGCCGGCATCGGGCTCAGCCCGGATTCGGCTGGTGAATTCCTGTTCTCGCTGTTTGCGGTGATTGCCATTTCGCTGCTGCTGAGCTGGGTTCTGGCCCTGACGGCGACGCCGATCCTGGGTCATTACTTCTTCAAACAGGGGAAAGAGGGGGGCGCCGATGCCTATGGTGGGCTGCTGTTTCGCGCCTATGGCGGCTTACTGCGGATCTCGCTCAAGCTGCGCTGGCTGGTGGTGGCCGGGCTCATCGGCCTGACGGTTGTCTGTTTTGCAGCCTTTGGCACCGTCAAACAGCAGTTCTTTCCGAACTCCAATACGCCTTTGTTCTTTGTGCACTACAAGCTGCCACAGGGCAGCAAGATCGAGACGACCTCAGCCCATTTGAAGATTGTTGAGGACTGGCTGTCCAACCGTGACGACGTGGTGGATTTCTCAACCTATATCGGTCAGGGTGCCTCGCGCTTTTTGTTGACCTATAATGCGCAAAAACCAAACCCGAGCTATGGCCACTTGATCATTCGCACGGCGGATATTGCAGCAATTCCCCCCCTTCAGGCCGATCTCGAAGCTTTTGGGCAGGCACATTTGCCGGAGGGCGAATTCCGTACCAAACGTCTGGTCTTTGGACCCGGTGGCGGTGATCCGATCCAGGTGCGCTTTTCCGGTCCCGACTCAACTGTGCTGCGGCAGCTGGGAGAAGAGGCCATGCGTCGCCTCGAGGCAGCCTCGCCCAATATTCTCAACACCCGGCAGAACTGGCGGGAGCGCGAGTTTGTCCTGACGCCGCGCTATGCCACCGACCGGGCACAGACCGCAGGCATTGCCCGCGAAGATATTGCCGATACGCTGTTGTTTTCGACCGATGGGTTGCAGGCGGGCGTGTTTCGCGAGCAGGACCGGCTGATCCCGATCGTGATCCGCCGTCACCAGGGGGACACCTACAACTTCATGGACCAGGTGGTCTATTCCACTACCGCCCAAAAGTTTCTGCCGATGGAGCAGATGATCGACGGGGTGGATCTGGAGCTGGAGGATACCCTGCTGCACCGCCGCGACCGGGTTCCAACCCTCACGGTCGGGGCTGATATCCCTGTGGATCTGACTGCGGCGTCGGTCTTTTCCGAGATCCAGTCCACCATCGAGGAGATGCAGCTGCCGCCGGGCTACACCATGGAATGGGGCGGCGACCATGAAAGCTCGGGCGACGCCAACAAGAGCCTGGGCAAGCAGCTGCCGGTGACGGCGCTGATCATGGTGATGATCTCGGTGTTTTTGTTCAATGCCATTCGCCAGCCGATCATCATCTGGCTCTTGGTGCCGATGTCGGTCAACGGCGTGGCCATGGGGCTGTTGGGGACCGGACTGCCCTTTACCTTCACCGCACTTCTGGGGCTGCTCAGCCTGTCCGGCATGTTGATCAAGAACGGTATCGTCCTGGTCGAGGAAATCGACCTGGTGCGCGAAGAGGGCAAACCGCTGCGCGAGGCCATTGTCGAAGCCTCGGTGTCGCGTCTGCGGCCGGTGATGCTGGCGGCGGTCACCACCATTCTGGGGATGATCCCGCTGCTGTGGGACGCCTTCTTTGTCTCCATGGCGGTGACGATCATGGGCGGCTTGGCCTTTGCCACCGTGCTGACCCTGGTGGCGGCGCCGGTGTTCTACCTGATATTCTTTGCCCGCGACGAAAAGCGCAGATTGGCAAAGGCCTGAGAATAAAGGCCTGAGAATATTGATCAAAAAAACAAAAGGCCCCGTAGATCGGGGCCTTTTTCGGGTCAGGACCAGTGTGAAAGAGCTGAGCCAAGGTAAGGCGGATCAGTGGAACCCCAGCCTGATCAGCAGGTGAAAAGAGTGGCATAATCTGCGCCAGATCCTGTCCAACGGACGGGGAGCAGCTCAGTCTGCGATACAGAGAGTTGCTGAGGCAGGTGCATAAAATAATCCAAGAAACTGGCAATAATACGAAAATTTAAGAGCCTAGGGATATACTGGCGGGCAGGCTATTTACGTCATAAGCCTCAGTATCCGGTCAGGGGACGCGCTATGCACAAAACGACATCTTTGATTTCCGCGACACTCGTCACGATGGCGGCTTGGAGCGGAGGGGCGTTGGCCGCGTCTGACGGGCATGGCGCGGAGGCGGAAGAGGTGCCGAACGCAGTTGTGGAAACACAGCGCGCACATCTGTTGGAAAACACGCTTTTTGCAGGTTTTGGCCCCCAGTCCCCGCGTGATATCGACAGCCCGGCCGGGACCAACCGCGTGGAGTTTGAAGCGGCCCCTCCCTACACAGAGATGAACCTGTGCAACATCCACTTCCATGAGAATGCGGAACATCGGGGGGGGGAGTTCACCACATATGCCGGCAATGGGGACGGGCATGGCTATGGCAGTGGCTACAAATACTCAGGCACGCTGAGCCAGGCTGAACTCATGCCGCTGGAGCAGGACGTCGGCGTCACCGAACATGGCAGCCTGGTGCCCGGAGACACCATTGAGGTGCACTATGTCCACACCACGGCGCGGGTTGATCCAGGCCCGACCCTTGGGTCCTGTCTCAGCGATGCGATCAAGAACCCACAACTGCGGGTCGAGGCCCAGGTCTATGTGCTGGTCAACGACGAAACCGCGCTGGATTTCACCAAACTCACCCGGCTGCAAAAGCAAAACGGCCTGACCCAGGCCATCAATATTCCCACAGATACCGGTCGGGTGGTGGAGTATTCCGGCTCAACAACCGGTCCCGGCTACAATGAAAAGGGCTCGCCCTTTCAAGTGACCTGGGGCGTGCGGCCCAAGGTTGCCAAGGTCAGCATCCAGTCCGTTGCCAAATGGCTGTCCTACAACAGGTTTGACGAAGACCATGCCCATGGGGTGCGCAATCTGGTGATCAACCGTGACCTGCTGTCTGTGATCGAGCACTAGCCCCCAGACTGATCCGCGCCCCAGTCAGATCCGGCCATTGGGTCTGACCAAGGCAAACACGGGTCTGACCAAGGCAAACACGCGTCTGACCAAAGCAAACATGCGTCTGACCAAGGTAAAACCGGCGGGCGTTGTTTCTTTGTGCAGCGAGGTTAGTATCTTGGCCTGTAAGACTGATGGACGCAGGAGCTCCCCCATGAGGCCAGAGAAAAAACCACTGTTTCGGCGGGTGAACACCAAAACTCACCGGGTTGAGCATGGTGATGGTGGAAAGTCCCGCTGGGAGCGCAACACCAAGGAGACCAAGAGAAATGCCTCCTCGCGCGGGTCGATGCATAAGAAACACCGCCACGGGTTGGACTACACGCCGCTGTATAGGTTCTTGCTGTCAAAGGTGGGGCAGGACTGGGATGATGTCTATAGCGAAGCGGTGGCGCGGCTTGACACGGAAGACCCCATTTTCAGGATGGTTGCGCTGCAGCCAGAGGATGGCGAACGCTACGTGCGCACGGGGGAAAGCACCTATTTCAGCGGCCTGTTTGTCGATGAGGATAATCGCCTCGCGCTGGTCGATCCCGAATTGACGGTGGACCAGATGAAGCCCTGGTGCCCCTGCTGTACGCATACACTTAACGGCGCGCGATTTACACAAAGCTTTGAAGGCCAGGATTGGGACCAGCCAAAAAACGAAACCCCGGCTCAATGAACCGGGGTTTGAATTTTCTGCTTTGAAAACGCGTCACCTAGCCCTGTAGGCTCTTCACTTCCACATCGCCTTCGGCCTGGGCTTTGATCGCCAGCGCAGCCGCATTCGAGGCGGCAGCGGTGGTGAAGTAGGGGATCTTGTCATACAGCGCGACTGAACGCATTTCCTTGCTGTCTTCCACAGCCTGGGCGCCTTCGGTGGTGTTCATCAACAGCTGCACATGGCCGTCTTTCAGCAGGTCCACCACATGGGGGCGGCCTTCATAGACTTTGTTGACCAGCTCACAGGCGACGCCGTGACCGTCCAGCCATTTGTGGGTGCCACCAGTGGCCATCAGGGTAAAGCCTTGCTCGATCAGCACAGTGGCCGCTTCCAGCATTGGCGCGCCCTTGTCGGCGTCCTTGATCGAGATAAAGGCACGGCCCTCGCTTGGCAGCACCATGCCGGCCCCCATCTGCGCCTTGAGGAAGGCCCGCGGGAAATCGCGGTCCCAGCCCATGACTTCACCCGTCGAGCGCATTTCTGGCCCCAACAGAGTGTCAACGCCGGGGAAGCGGGCAAAGGGCAGCACCGCCTCTTTGACCGAGAACCAGGGCATATCGGGATCGGCCAGGGTCATCGGATCCGCCATTGGGGTGTCCACATCATAGCCGGCATCGGGCTTGTAGGGGCCACGGTGCGGGAAGGCGGTGAGCTTTTCACCTGCCATGACGCGGGCCGCGATGGAGGCAATGGCGCTGTCCGTCGCCTTGGCCACAAAGGGCACGGTACGGCTGGCGCGGGGGTTGACCTCGATCAGGAAGATCTCACCGTCCTTGATGGCAAACTGGATGTTCATCAGGCCGACAACATTCAGCGCCTTGGCCAGCGCATAGGTCTGGGTCTTGATCTCTTCGATCACGTCCTTGGACAGGGAGTAGGGCGGCAGCGAGCAGGCACTGTCGCCCGAATGCACCCCGGCCTCTTCAATGTGTTGCATGATGCCTGCCACATGCACGTCAGTGCCGTCGCAGATCGCGTCTACATCCAGTTCCACCGCACCAGACAGGTAGCTGTCCAACAGCACCGGGCTGTCACCGGACACCACCACGGCTTCGGCGATGTAGCGGCGCAGCTGATCCATGTCGCGGACGATTTCCATCGCCCGGCCCCCCAAAACATACGAGGGGCGAATGACCAGCGGGAAGCCGATTTCTTCTGCGATTTCCAGCGCTTGCGCATCGGTCGAGGCAATGCCGTTATGGGGCTGCTTGAGGCCGAGGTTGTTGACCAGCTCCTGGAAGCGCTCGCGGTCTTCCGCCAGGTCGATGGCGTCTGGGGTGGTGCCCAGGATCGGAATGCCCTCGTCCTGCAGCGCATTGGCCAGTTTCAGCGGCGTCTGACCGCCAAACTGGACGATGACCCCGTGCAGGGTGCCGTTTTCCTGCTCAACCCGCAGGATTTCCATCACATGTTCAAAGGTCAGCGGTTCAAAATACAAACGGTCCGAGGTGTCATAGTCGGTCGACACTGTTTCAGGGTTGCAGTTGACCATGATGGTTTCATAGCCCGCATCCGTCAGCGCATAGCAGGCGTGGCAGCAGCAGTAGTCAAACTCGATGCCCTGACCGATCCGGTTGGGACCACCGCCCAGAATGACGACCTTTTTGCGATCCGAAGGCCGCGCCTCACATTCCACCTCGCCCATCATCGGGGCCTCGTAGGTGGAATACATATAGGGGGTCTGGGCCTCGAACTCGGCGGCGCAGGTGTCGATGCGTTTGAACACAGCAGTGACGCCCTGGGCCACCCGCGCATCGCGCACGGATTTTTCCGAAGCTTCGGTCAGATTGGCTAGGCGGGCATCGGTAAAGCCAAGCATTTTGAGGTGACGCAGAGCTTTCTCACCTGCGGGCAGGCCGTTGCTGCGGACCTCTGCTTCGGCGTCAATGATTTCGCGGATACGGTCGAGGAACCAGGGGTCGAATTTGGTGACGCTGTGGATCTCGTCATTTGTCAGCCCATGGCGCATCGCCTGGGCGATGGTGCGCAGCCGGTCCGGGGTTTGCTGGCTGATCGCCTTGATCACTGCGGCCTTGTCGGTAGCACTGTCGGTGGCGATGTCCCAGGTGCCAATGGTCAGGCCGGGGATTTCAACCTCATCAAAGCCGGTGAGACCCGATTCCATTGAGGCCAGCGCCTTTTGCATCGATTCGTGGATGGTGCGGCCAATAGACATGGCCTCACCGACGGATTTCATCGCGGTGGTCAGATAGGGCTCGGAGCCGGGGAATTTCTCAAAGGCGAATTTCGGGATCTTGGTGACGACATAGTCGATCGAGGGCTCAAACGAGGCCGGTGTGACCTTGGTGATGTCGTTGTCCAGCTCGTCCAGGGTGTAGCCGACCGCCAGCTTGGCGGCGATCTTGGCAATCGGGAAGCCGGTGGCCTTGGAGGCCAGCGCCGAGGAGCGCGACACCCGTGGGTTCATCTCAATGACCACCATGCGGCCATCGGCAGGGTTCACCGCCCATTGCACGTTGGAGCCGCCAGTTTCGACGCCGATCTCACGCAGCACGTTGATCGAATGGGTCCGCATGATCTGGTATTCTTTGTCCGTCAGCGTCAGCGCCGGGGCCACGGTGATCGAATCCCCGGTGTGCACGCCCATGGGGTCGATGTTTTCAATGGCGCAGACGATGATGGCGTTATCCGCCTTGTCGCGGACCACCTCCATCTCAAATTCTTTCCAGCCCAGCAGGCTCTCGTCGACCAGGATCTGATTGACCGGCGAGGCATCCATGCCGGTGCGGCAGAAGTGTTCGTAGTCTTCCCGGTTATAGGCAACGCCACCGCCAGTGCCGCCCATGGTAAAGGCGGGGCGGATGATCGCGGGCAAGCCGATATCTTCGAGCGTTTCCAAGGCGATACGTACGCCCTCATTCAGGTCGGCTTTGCCGTCTTCCAGCTTTGGCGCGGTGACGATGGTGGCGCGGGGATTTTCAATGCCCAAACGGTCCATGGCATCGCGGAACAGTTTGCGATCCTCGGCCATCTCGATGGCTTCGCGGGTGGCGCCGATCATTTCGACGCCAAATTCTTCCAGCACGCCCATTTCTTCCAGCGCCAGCGAGGTGTTGAGGCCGGTTTGTCCGCCCATGGTGGGCAGCAGCGCGTCGGGGCGCTCTTTCTCGATAATCTTGGCGACCACCTCGGGGGTGATGGGTTCGATATAGGTGGCATCCGCCAGACCGGGGTCGGTCATGATGGTGGCGGGGTTCGAGTTCACCAGGATAACTCGGTAGCCCTCTTCCTTGAGGGCCTTACAGGCCTGGGCGCCGGAATAGTCGAATTCGCAGGCCTGCCCAATGATGATGGGCCCCGCACCAATGATCATGATCGACTGGATGTCGGTTCTTTTTGGCATGGGTAAGCTTCCTTCGTTATGTGCGAGCGGCAGGCCCAAGCGGTGTGCTCAGGTCGGTCAGAGATCGTTAGGCGAGTCGGGCAGCCCCAAGCGCCCAAATTGTCCTGCGTTATAGGGGTAGCGCAAAAAGGTGCAAGAGGGATCGGACACGCGCTTCGAATTGCCGCTTTTATGGCTTTTGTTCGCATAGCGAACGGATATATGCGGAGGCAAGAGAAATAACCGAAATTTGAGAGGTGATCTGTGCAGATCCGTTTTGATCAGGGACCAGATCAGTGGAAACACCTGGGGAATCCACGGGGGAAACGCCGGGGGCAGGGGGTGCAGTTTTGCAATCCCCTGCGGGTGATCCGCGCTGATTCTTCCCAGCAGGTGCCAGCAGCACTGGCCGCCCTGGACGCGGTGCAGCAGCAGGGGCATTGGCTGGCAGGCTACGCCACCTATGAGCTAGGCTATGCGCTGGAGCCCAGCCTGGCGCAGCGGATGCCCGCGAACCGTCGCCTGCCACTGCTGTGTTTTGGTGTCTATACGCAGCCGCAGGTTGTTTCGCGCGCGAAACACCAGCCAGAGGCCCCCGCGCGCCGGGAATTGGCTGGCCTGGGGGGCTTGCGTAGTCTGGGAGAGCTGCGGTCCCGCTGGAGTTTTGCCACCTACGCCGAGGCCTTTGCCGTGGTGAAGGCGGCCATCGGGGCCGGAGATATCTATCAGGCCAATCTGACCTTCCCGATAGATGCAGAGGTCTGGGGCAGCTCGGAAGATCTGTATGCGGCTTTGGCGGCACGCCAGCAGGTGAACCATGGTGCCCTGGTGCTGCAGGAGGGCTTGCCAGATCTGCTGTCGCGCTCCCCCGAGCTGTTTTTCCGCACCGATGCCGAGGGGCGGATTGAGACACGGCCTATGAAAGGCACCCAGCCGCGCAGCGCCGATCCGGTTGCGGATCAAAAGGCGCGGGATTTTTTGCGACAGGACGAAAAGAACCGCGCCGAAAATCTGATGATCGTGGATCTGTTGCGCAATGATATCTCACGCATTGCCAAACTGGGCTCGGTCACTGTACCCGAACTCTTTGCGGTAGAGAGCTACGCCACCGTGCATCAGATGGTCTCGACGGTGCAGGCGCAGTTGCGCCCCGGTGTGGGGCTGGGACAGATCCTGCAGGCGCTGTTTCCCTGCGGTTCGATCACCGGGGCACCCAAAATCCGCGCGATGGAGATCCTGTCAGAGCTGGAGCCCTGGGCGCGCGACATCTATTGTGGCAGCATCGGCTGGATGGCTCCGGATGGGGCGAGCAGCTTTAACGTCGGCATTCGCACGCTGATGGTTGAGGAGGGACAGGCCAGATTGAATGTCGGCGGCGGTGTGGTCTGGGACAGTACCGCCCAGTCGGAATATGAGGAAGCCCTATGGAAAGCGCGTTTTGCCCAGCTGATGTCCTCGCAGCCCTCAAAGAAGATGCCAGTTTCCGCCTGATCGAGACCTTTGGCCATTATCCGGGGCAGGGGGCAATCCGCCAAAACCTGCATCTGGCGCGTATGGCGGCCTCGGCGCGGGCGTTTTCTATCGGCTTTGACCGGCAGCGGGCCGAGCAACAGATCGCAGCGCTGGCGGATCATAGAACGGCGCTGCGCTGTCGTCTGACACTGGCGATGGATGGTAGTTTGGCCCTGGAGTGCGCAGCGATGCCCCCTAGCCCCGCACAGTGGCGATTTGCCATTGCTGCCAGTACACTCCGGTCGGATGATGTGTTTCTGCGCCATAAAACCACCCGTCGCGAGCTCTATGATCGGGTGCGGCAAGAGATGCCACGCGGGCTTGATGAGCTGGTGTTTTTGAATGAGCGCGGCGACATATGTGAAGGCACGATAACTAACCTCTTTGTAACTCTACGCTCTGGCAGGCGCGTGACCCCACCGCTGTCTTCGGGGGTGCTGCCTGGGGTGTTGCGCCAGGACTTGCTGCACAGGGGGCAGGTCGTCGAACAGGTGGTCACCCTGGGTGATCTGCGCCAGGCCCAGGCGGTTACCTTGGGCAATTCCCTGCGTGGCGAGATTCCGGCAGCCTACCAACGGTCACCAGACCTGCTGGCCTAAGTGTTCACAAAAAAAGGGGGAGCTCCCGCGCGCAGGCCATGCCCGGCTGGCGCCGGACCAGGCCTGCGCTTGGGGGTGGCAGCGCGCCTGCGGCGCGCTGCGGTTGCTCTGTGATCGCCAGTGGCATTGGAACGAAACAAAACTGTAAGGCGCCAACAGCGCCGCGCCCCAGGCGCGGCGCCGGGCCCAAAGCCCGACAGCGGTGCCGCCTTGGCGGCAGGGTTTCAGGGGCTGCGGGAGCGCTACCTTGCAAAGGGGATCCCATCGACGCTTGCTCAGGACCATCAATCTGTGCGCTCAATAGGGGGAAAACGTCGCACATTGCTTGACAACAGCGACACAACCCTGTGTATCGGCCCAGACGAATTCTGCGCCGAATTCAGCGTGCCAATGCACATACTCCGAATGACGGCCCGCCCCACGACTAGACCCGCATACCGAAAGGTCACGCCATGCACGCCTATCGCAGCCATACCTGCGCCGAACTGAACAAATCCAACGTCGGCGACACTGTTCGCCTTTCCGGCTGGGTCCATCGTGTCCGCGATCATGGCGGATTGCTGTTCATCGACCTGCGCGACCACTATGGCATTACCCAGGTGATGGCGGATCCTGACAGCCCGGTTTTTGCCGAGATCGAAAAGGTGCGCTCTGAGTGGTGTATCCGCATCGACGGCAACGTTCTGGCCCGCGACGAGAGCCTGGTCAACGACAAGCTGCCCACCGGTGAGATCGAGGTCTTTATCCGCGATATCGAGATCCTCGGCAAAGCCGAAGAGCTGCCGCTGATGGTCTTTGGCGAGCAGGAATACCCGGAAGAAACCCGCCTGCGCTATCGCTACCTCGACCTGCGTCGCGAAAAGATGCAGCAGAACATGCTGTTGCGCTCCAACATGGTGCAATCCATCCGCAAACGCATGTGGGACAAGGGCTTTAATGAGTACCAAACTCCGATCATTACCGCGTCCTCTCCTGAAGGTGCCCGTGATTTCCTGGTGCCCTCGCGTCTGCACCCGGGAAAGTTCTACGCGCTGCCGCAGGCGCCACAGCAGTTCAAACAGCTGATGATGGTCTCGGGCTTTGACAAATATTTCCAGATCGCCCCCTGTTTCCGCGACGAAGATCCGCGCGCGGACCGCTCGCCCACCGATTTTTACCAGCTCGACCTGGAGATGTCCTTTGTCACCCAGCAGGATGTCTTTGACACCATCCAGCCGGTGATGCAGGGCGTCTTTGAGGAGTTCGGCGGCGGTCGTAAGGTCGACACAGACTGGCCGCAGATCTCCTACCGCGACGCAGCGCTGTGGTATGGCTCGGACAAGCCCGACCTGCGCAACCCGATCAAGATGCAGGTGGTCTCAGAGCATTTTGCCGGGTCCGGCTTTGCCATCTTTGCCAAACTGCTGGAGCAGGACGGCACCGAAGTGCGCGCCATCCCAGCCCCCACAGGCGGCAGCCGTAAGTTCTGCGACCGGATGAACGCCTTTGCGCAAAAAGAAGGTCTGCCCGGCATGGGCTATATCTTCTGGCGCAAACAGTCGCCCGACAGCATTGCCCAGGAACGCGGCATCACCGTCAAAGAGGTCAACGCCCTGGTCAAATCCGGCGAGATCACCCTGGGCAACGAGGCCGCAGGCCCCCTGGCCAAGAACATCGGCCCCGAGCGCACCGAGGCGATCCGCCAGCAGCTGGGCCTGGACGTGGGCGATGCTGCCTTTTTCCTTGGCGGCAAACCCAAAGCCTTTGAAGGCGTTGCAGGACGTGCCCGTAACGTCATCGGCGAAGAACTGGGCCTCACGGACAAAGACCGCTTTGCCTTTGCCTGGGTCGTGGACTTCCCGATCTACGAGGCTGACGAGGAAACCGGCAAGATCGACTTTGAGCACAACCCCTTCTCGATGCCCCAGGGCGGTATGGAGGCGCTGGACGGCAACCCGCTTGAGGTGCTGGGCTATCAATACGATCTGGCCTGCAACGGCTACGAGCTGGTCTCGGGCGCAATCCGAAACCACCGCCCCGAGATCATGTTTAAGGCCTTCGAAATTGCCGGCTATGGCAAGGACGAGGTCGAAAAACGCTTTGGCGGCATGGTCAACGCCTTCCAGTATGGCGCTCCGCCCCACGGTGGCTGCGCGGCGGGTATCGACCGGATGGTGATGCTGCTGGCGGATGAGGCCAACATCCGCGAGGTCATCATGTTCCCGATGAACCAGCGCGCCGAAGACCTGATGATGTCGGCCCCCTCCGAGCCGATGTCGGAGCAGCTGATGGAACTCGGCCTGCGGGTGATCCCACAAGACCAGTAAGCCGCACTGAAATAGTTTTGACCCCGCCCTCCGATAGCGCCGCTTTCGGGGGGCTTTTTTTGCTCTTCCCTATCTACCTGCCTTTTGCCGCCTGTCCTGCAAGTCTGCGAGGTGCCTGCGCGAAAATGGAACTGGTGAGGTGGATCACGGCACCGGTGGCGCCATTCGGGGTGGGCGTGTCTATGGGCGCTGGCCAGGGCTGGAGGAAACGGCGCTGTATAATCGCCGCGATCTGATGGTGACGGGAGACGTTCGTGAGGTCTGTGCCTGGATCATGCGTGGGATCACAGGAACCGGGCTAAGCGGCCTTGAAATCGAGGGTTTTCCAGGAATGCAGATGGCGCAGGACCCCGGTTTTTTTAGATAAAGCCGCGCCGCAGCTGTCACGCGGGCACTGTCGCAAGCACTGCCGAAACTCAATTGGGCAGCCGCCTTGGGGGCTGTTGTCCACCATCACCTATTGCGAGGGCTCACCGGGTCGATCTGCATGGATCGCAGAGGTTCCGGGGCGTTGGCACGGTTGCGGCGAATGATCCGCGCACAATGGCGAGCTTGAAAATAGAGCACAATTGCCAGCGTGGCGGCCGTTGTCGAAAAAACTTCGAACATGATCAGATGGCAATCCTTCGTTCCAGACGTTCTTGCACCAGCCCAGCAATCACCGCTGCGTCGCTGGCGACGGGACGGCCTTCGGACCGGGCACGAGCCAGGTTTTCCGCCGCCTTGGCAAGGGGGGTGTCTCCGGCACTGCGGGCCACGCCGCCGACAAATTGGGCCACATAGTCCAGGGATTTTTCTTCCTGAGTATCGTTCAGCACATCTGCCGCATGGGCCATATCATCGAGGAAGGCAATTGGATCCGGCTCAACCGTCTCATCGTTGATCTGGCGCGGGCCACTGGGTTGGCGGTCGTCTGGAAGACGCGACAGAATGGCGTTCTGAAAGGCAGCCAAAGAGGTAATCGGCTTGGCAAGAAAGCCGTCAGCACCGGCGGCAAGGGTCTCTTCTTGGACGTTTTCATCGCCTGAAATGGCCAGAATGATCCGCACCCTTGGGCGGGCTGCATTCATTTCTTTGATCAGGTCGAGCCCGGATCCATCCGGCAGACCAACATCCGCAATGACCACCGAGGGGCGATAGACCTGCAAATGGCGGCGTGCAGATTTCAGGCTGTCCGCGCGTCGAATACGGGCGCCACTTCGCAGGCACAAAAGGCGCAGGGCCTCGCAGGCAAAGCGGCTGTCTTCGATGACCAGAATGGTCAGGCCCAACAACGGGCGGCGGGCGCTTGGTAGTCTTTGGGCGGCTGCAAACAGTTCCGAATCGTCCATTACTCATACTCCTTACCGAATACAAACCGACGCTATGAATTCGAGGCTAATTCAAAGTTAACAGCCGCGTGAGCTGCGTTTGAGGCGGCGGTGTCTTGACGGAGGGCAGCAGGGGAAGCGCGGGGCGGCGAAGTTTTGGTGATCTGCTGGTCTGGGCGCATTGGCGCACTTGCGCCGGATTGCTGCAATTGAGCATAAGGCTGCAACAGAAGTTTTACCAAGGAGAAGCAGATCATGATTGGGCGCCTGAACCACGTAGCCATTGCCGTTCCCGACCTTGAGGCCGCATCGGTCCAGTACCGCAGCACGCTGGGCGCCAAGGTTGGCGCGCCGCAGGATGAGCCGGATCACGGGGTAACGGTAGTATTTATCGAATTGCCAAATACCAAGATCGAGCTGCTCTACCCGCTGGGGGAGAACTCTCCGATCAATGGCTTCCTGGAAAAGAACCCGGCCGGTGGCATCCATCATATCTGCTATGAGGTAGATGATATTCTGGCCGCGCGCGACCATCTGCAAGCCGAGGGCGCTCGGGTTCTGGGCAGCGGTGAGCCAAAGATCGGGGCACATGGCAAGCCAGTCCTGTTCCTCCATCCAAAAGACTTCAACGGTTGCCTGGTGGAACTCGAGCAGGTTTGAGGTTAAACTGCAGCGGCTGCGCAGCTGGCGCAGCCCGTTGCTTTTGAGAAAGAGACATACATGGCCATTACATCTGGGTTGGTTCTGTTTGCGGTGATCTGGTTCATGACCTTTCTGGTCATCATCCCGATCCGTATCGAGACACAGGGCGAAAAGGGTAGTATTGAACCCGGAACCCATGCTGGCGCGCCAGAGAACCACTACCTGAAGCAAAAGGCGCTGATCACAACTGGGGTTACCTGTCTGTTGTGGGTGGTGATTGCGGGAATCATTCTGTCCGGGGTGATCAGCGTCAATGATTTCGACTGGTTCGATCGGTTGCCGGACCGCTCCTAGGGTCCTGGCCCTGGGGCTGGCCTGACATTTTCCCGACAGACCCGTTTCTAGATCATCTGGTCTAGGCCAAGTGGGGTGCACGCTGAGGCCCGCCTGGTGAGTTTGGTCTGGTGAGTTTGGCCTTATGAGATCAGCCTGTGCTGTTGCATGGATATTAGTAGCGCGGGGGGCTCCCGCCCGTCGTTGGCCTTTTTACAAAAGGCACGGCCTCCCGTTGGGCCCGGCAGCGCACCTTTGGTGCGCTGCCGGGCCCAAGGCCGCAAAAGGGGGGCGGCGAAGCCGACGCAACTGCGGGCGCGGGAGAGCTGGTCGGGGGTTAAGTATTTGCCTTTGATAGATAAAATAGGCAGGGATAAAATGCTGCGGCGCTCTGGTTAGCCCTGGCGCCAGAGGGCATGAAACAAATGCGTGTAGGTGGCAGCGCCCAGGATTGGGATCACCAGGTTCAGCAGCGGGATAGACAGGGGCATCGCCATTAAAATACCCGCCATCCAGATGGTGCCCGTATGTTTACGGCATAGTTTCCTGGCTTCGACCGGGCCGATGCGGCGGCTGGCGGCGAGGGTGAAATATTCACGCCCCAGGAGATAGCCATTCAACGCCCAAAAGATAAAGGGCGCCGCCGGGGGAAAGAGCGCATAGAGTATCAGCGCCAGAATATTGGCACCGATCAAGACGCCCAGAAAATTCACAGTGTCCTTTATCGCCGACCACAGTGGCACGGGCGCGACCTGTGGCAGATGGGGGAAGTGCTTGTCTTCAACAGCCTGTGCCACCTCATCCAGAAACATCGATGTTATGGCCGAGGCGACCGGCACCATCAGAAAAATTGACAGGATCATCATCAACACAACGGACCCGGCGGAGAACAGATCGTCGAGCCATGTGACCTCCCCAATCAGCGGCAGGGTGACCGAGGCCGAGGTGAGCCATTGAACCAGAGCCAGAAAGCCAACCGTGGCGCCAATCAACAGCGCCAGCGTCAAGCCGATGCCAAGAAAGAACACCCGCAAAAAGCGCGGATCTGTAATCTGGTTCAGGGTTTTGAAAAAGGCGTCAAAAATCATTCCGGAATCCAGGTTGTCAGGTCTGAAAGGTTTGGGCGCGGGCGCTCCGGTGGCACGGTTTTCTGGGTGGCGATATGTATGATCCCGGCCACGCGTTCATTGTTCTCAAGGGCAAAGGCCTGTTGGCAGAACTGACGGTCATGGCTGGCCCAGCCCGACAACCAGTTGGCTCCCCAACCAGAGGCCAGCGCAGCATTGAGCAGCGCAAGGCAGACCGCCCCGGCGCTGTAACTCTGCTCGATCGCGGGAATTTTTGCGCTTTCTTTTTGCACCTCGACAACCACTACGGCCAATTGGCCCAGGTCGAACTGGCTGCGCGCCTTGGAGATATCTTCCTCAGATTTACCCAATCGGATGCCCGCCTGCACGGTCAGCGCCGCCAATCGCGCCATGGTAGCTTTCTCGATGACCACAAACCTCCAGGGTTCAAGCTTGCCATGGTCTGGGCTGCGGGCTGCTGCGGTGAGCAGCGGCATGAGCTCTGCGCGGGTGGGGGCCGGAGCAACCAGCGTTTTGGCGGGGCGTGAGCGGCGCGACAAGAGGAAGTCCAGCGCTGCGTCATTGGCCTGGGTCAGAGAATTTGTGGTCATATGTAAAGCCTTTTTACATCAATGGGGCTAATCTCAACACCCGGAGGTCACAATTCAAGGGGCAGAGCCTGGGTTTCAGGGGCTATTGGTGGATTTTTCTGTGGTCAATGGCAGGATCAGCAGGCATCAGGGGCAACATGGGCAAGCCAAAGAGAAAAAACCTGCCAGACCTTTCCGATCTGGCCATCACCGGCGCAAAGATTGTGGTGAAAGTAACGCCAAAAGCGGCGGCCAATAGCATTATACAGTCTGAGACCGGATTAAAGGTGACAGTTACCTGTGTGCCCGAAAATGGCAAGGCGACCGAGGCTGTGCGCAGCCTGCTGGCCAAAGCCATGGGAGTGGCCAGCTCAAACCTGGAGCTGCACCAGGGGGCGACATCGCGCAACAAGGTCTTTGTCTACACAGGCCGCGGCTGAGATCTGTCTTGAGAGGGCTGGCCGCTAACTGATTGCCCCTGAGAAAGGTCAGCCACCTGACAGTTAGGAAACCTGACTGCGAGGTCTCCAGGATCAGCTCTGCCTCGTCTAGCCTAGCCCTGGGCGCGACAGGGAGTCTGGCGCTACGGTTTTAGGCGGGGCCTTTTGCCTCGTCCGGCACCAGCCGATAGACGCCTTCGGGCAGATCCAGAGCCGCAGCGAGATCGCGAACCTGTGTATAGGAGAGGGTAATTTTCTGCACCTGATCGGTGCGTGTATCCAATTGTTCGATGGTCACGCATTCGGCAAAGGCATGCAGCGTGAGATCCTCCAACAGCGGTTGGTCCCCTTCGTCGACAAGGGTCACCGTGGTGCAGTCAAAATCATGTTCGATGCTAAACATATAGGTCAGACTGCCCTCATCAGTGGCGGTTTGCAAGCGCTGGGGCGGCAAAACAGTCCTGGTGGACCACTGCAGCTCCCGCCGGAACTCGGATCGTATTTGTTCCTATTGTCCTGTAGCGCCCGCATGGGGAAAGGCAGAATAACAACGCGCTTTCTGGTGCTATACCGCTGTCCTGCTGCCGCTGGCGCAGAGCTGAATTGCCCGATATGAAGGGGGAGCTCTTGCCTTTGACCAACGGATCCTTGCCACGATGACCTCTTCCGATATGTCGTCCATTCCCCTGACACAGCTTGGTGTCGTGTTGACGGACCGTGGGTCGCGCTACGCCGTGAGTGGGGCCAGGGTCACCTCGCGGGCAGAGGTGGATCAGGTGCTGGCAAGTCTGAAACGGGATCGCAGCTATGCCAAGGCCACGCATAACACCTGGGCGGCGCTGCTGCCGACAGGGGGGCTAAAGGCGGATGACGGCGAAAGTGGCGCGGGTATGGTGATTTTACGGATGCTGGAACGCGAGGGTTTGCGGGACCATGTCATTATCGTAACGCGCTGGTATGGTGGCAAAAAGCTGGGCGGCGACCGGTTTCGCCGGGTTCAGGATGCGGTGCGGGCCTATCTGGATCAACACGCGGACTGACCCGGCGTTGATTTGCATCAAGGCAGGCGCCCCTCTGCTTTCATAGCTTTTGCCCATCATCATTGGCAGGAGATCCTCTGTGCGCGCGCAATCTACCCTCAAGACACATGCAGCCCTGTTTGACCGCATGAGCCAGGCCCTGGGACTGGATCTGCAGGAACAGGCCATCGCAGGCCATTTGGCGTTTGATGAAATTTCCGAAGCAGTGTTGCGCTGTAGTCGATGTGCACACCCGCGGCAGTGTTCGGCGCGGCTGGCTCAGCTGGAGGGCGGCGCGGCAGATCCGGCACTGGTTGACGCGCCGGACTATTGCCGCAACCGGGATTTGTTGGGCTATCTGAAGGAAGGTGGCGTCTAATTCAGCGGCGGCGCCATAGTTCGCAAACGAAAGGAGCTTTCTCATGCACCCACTTGGGGACGCGATGCTGCACTTGCAGCTGATGGCCCGGATGGGCAAACATCTTGGCGCGGATCTGGCCGAGGCTTTTGCGACAGGCAAAATCAGTGCTGAGGACTGGGCGGAGATGATCACCTCCTGTCGCGGCTGCGATGCGCCAGAAAGCTGCAAACGCTTACTGGACCGGCAGGACAGGCAGCACGAGCAGGACAGGCAGGCCGGGGCAGAGAGGCCGGAGGGATCGGTTGAGCCCCCGGTCTATTGCTGCAATGCAGCGCGCCTACTGCGCCTGCGGGCAGACTGTAACTAACACGTGCCCCCTCAGCCGCCGGGAGCGTGCATCCACCGTTCAAGCAAAGCTCCCGCGTGGTGCTCTAGGGCCATACGGGAGGTCTGGCCCTAGAGCCCGGAGTGACTGCCATCACACAGCGGCTGTTTGGCTGAGTGTTTACAGCCGCAAAAGAACAGTTTTCCGGTCTTTTGCGCAGTGTATTTCACTGGTGCAAAGGTGCCGCCCTTATGGCTGCCATCGCAAAACGGCTGCTTTTGCGATTTGCCGCAGGAGCACCAGAAATAACTTTTCCCTTCGCTGACCTCGACAACAAAAGGATTTTTCTGGGCGATCTCGGGGATTTCATCCGTCATGGCTTGGGTCTCTCTCTGGCTGAATACTCTGGCTGGTATGGGGAGCTTAGCAGCGTTTGAATAGAGAAGCCCAGGCAAAGCAGGTGCGCGGCTGACCTAAACCCACCACGGGAGGCGCTTTTGCCTCCGGTGGTGGGAAAAATGCAGCGAAACAGCGGCTGGTGGGGGCTTAGCCGAGTGTCCCCCACAGATCGTAATCGCCGGCTTCGTCGACCTCGACCGTCACCAGATCACCGACAGATAGATCTTCGGTGCCCGCGTCGATAAACAGGTTGCCGTCGATCTCTGGCGCATCCGATTTGGTGCGGCAGGTGGCAATGCCGTCTTCGTCAATGTCGTCCACAATCACCTGCATGGTTTGGCCGACCTTGGCCTGTAGCTTGGCCTCGGAAATGGCCTGCGCCTTTTCCATAAAGCGCTCCCAGCGCTCTTGCTTGACGTCTTCATCAACATGATCGGGCAGGGCGTTGGAGCGCGCGCCATCGACGTTTTCATACTTAAAGCAGCCCACCCGGTCCAGCTGCGCCTCCTCCATCCAATCCAGCAGGTGCTGGAACTCTGCTTCGGTCTCGCCGGGGTAGCCGACAATAAAGGTCGAGCGCAGGGTGATATCGGGGCAGATCGCGCGCCAGGCGGCAATCTCGGTCAGGGTTTTGGCGGTATGAGCAGGGCGCGCCATGCGTTTCAGCACATCCGGGTGCGAATGCTGAAAGGGGATGTCCAAATAGGGCAGCAGGGCGTTGTCCGGGTCTGCCATCAGCGGGATGAGATCACGCACATGGGGATAGGGATAGACATAGTGCAGCCGGATCCACAGCTCATCCGCCGGGGCCAGCTTGCCCAGCTCGCGCGACAGATCCAGGATATGGCTGCGCAGATCTTCGCCGTTCCAGGGGTTCACATCATATTTGCGATCCAGCCCATAGGCCGAGGTATCCTGGCTGATCACCAACAGCTCACGCACCCCGGCCTTGACCAGCTTGTCGGCCTCGCGCAGCACCGCATGGGCGGGCCTTGAGGCCAGCTTGCCGCGCATATCGGGGATGATGCAGAACTTGCACTTGTGATTGCAGCCTTCCGAGATCTTCAGATAGCTGAAATGGCGCGGGGTCAGCTGCACGCCGGTGGCTGGCAGCAGATCAATAAAGGGATTGGGATCAGCCGGTACGGCGGCATGGACGGCGTCCAGCACTTGCTCATACTGATGCGGGCCGGTGACGGCCAGAATACGCGGGTGATGTTCGCGAATGTAGTCCGGCTCAGCCCCCAGGCAGCCGGTGACGATGACCTTGCCGTTTTCCTTCAGCGCTTCGCCGATGGCCTCCAGGCTTTCGGCCTTGGCACTGTCCAGAAATCCGCAGGTGTTGACGATCACCGCGTCAGCCCCGGCGTAATCGGGGGAGATGCCATAGCCCTCGGCCCGCAGCCGGGTGAGGATGCGTTCACTGTCCACCAGCGCCTTGGGGCAGCCAAGCGAGACCATGCCAAGCGTTGGCTGGCCGGCACGGGGGCTGTCCCCCATCAGGGCTTTGGGGGCGAGGTCGGGGCGAAGGTCTGGCGGATTGCTGGTCATGATCGCGCATATAACAGGAATGCGGCGGTAGGCAAGAAAAACGGCGATGCGAGGCGCGCAACTCCCCCTGGCACGGGGCAGGTGCCAAGAGCCCACCGCCCGGTTGATAGGCCGGGCAGCGCCTGACCTTCCTCCTGGGAAGGCGTCACTCGCCTCCCCAAGATCAAGTGCTGCCCTCACTTGCAAGGTGTACCGCAGCAGCGGAACCTCATAGTTTGAGGGAAAGCGATTTTGAGAACGAGAGCTACAGATGCGAGATGAGAGTGAAGCACAGGACGCGCCGAGCCCCGAACTGAAGCCCGCCAATGAGAATCCCTGGTACGTGTTGATGACGCTTTATGGGGACGATCATGAGCGTAATAGAAAGGCGTGGAATTACCTTTACGGAAAAAGTGAAGTCAACGGTAATCTTTGGAAACAAGAGCTATCGAGGCGGTACAATGCGCGGCTGCCAAATGAAGAGCCTTTTGGGCATCCGAAGCCTTTGCCTGATCGAGACCAAGTGGTTGACCTGAGTAATGTTGTTTTTGAAGATCGTTTGAATCTATCAAGATTCTATCTGTCTCAACGTATCGATGTTTCAGGATCTATCTTTCGTAAGGGGTTGGATTCAACAGGGGCGGTTTTTCAAAAAAGTGTTCTTTCTCAAGGTGTTTTTTTTGAAGATTCTGCATGCTTTGATTTTTCAAGATTCGGAGAGGGGGTTTGCTTTGGAGATAGCAAATTTTGCGGTGGGGTGTCTTTTGAAGAAGTCAATATTACAGGTGATTTTGGGTTTGAAAATGTTTCAGTCTCGAAGAACTGTGGTTTTCATCTATGCAATTTTAGGGCGCGCGCGCATTTTGATCTTAGCATTTTTTACTCCGATGTCTCATTCTACGGTTCTCGGTTCCTAGATCGAGTGGTAATCCCCCCATTTTTAATTGGGTCCAGCCGTAGAATTCACGCAGCCGTTTTCAGTTTCATGGCGGGTGTCATGCCGCCGATGCCCATGTTGGGTCGCTCGTTGTTGTAAGTCCAGAGCCATTGTGTTGCCTGGTCCTGTGCCTCCTCGATGGTTTCGAAGATGTATTGCCCCAGCCATTCGCCACGAACGGTGCGGTTGTAGCGCTCGATATAGGCATTCTGTTGGGGCTTACCGGGCTGGATATATTCGAGCCGCACATTGCGTTTCTCAGCCCATTCCATGAGCTTCCCGCTGACGTATTCTGGGCCGTTGTCCACACGAATAGCTTGGGGCTTTCCGCGCCACTCAATGATCTGGTTCAGCGCACGCACGACACGTTCAGCAGGCAGCGAGAAGTCGACCTCAATAGCCAGTCCTTCGCGATTGAAGTCATCCAAGACGTTTAATGCCCTGATCGACCGGCCATCCGCCAGCTGATCCGCCATGAAGTCCATGGACCAAGTTTCATTTGGTCTTTCAGGCACAGCCAGTGGTTCCGGCTTGTCCCGCTTCAAGCGTTTCTTCGGCTTGATACGCAGGTTCAACGCCAGCTCACAGTAGACCCGGTAGACACGTTTATGGTTCCAGCCATAGCCCTGCACGTTGCGCAGATACAAAAAGCACAGGCCGAAGCCCCAGGTCCGCTTGTTAGCCGTCAAGCGTTCAAGCCAATCTGCGATCTCTTCGTTGTCATCGCTCAGCACAGGGCTGTATCTATAGCAGGTCTCGCTGATCTCGAACGCACGGCAGGCCAGAGCTATGCTGACCCCATATTGCGCAACTGCATTCATGGCCATCTCTCGCCGATGAGACGGCCTTAACGCTTTTTTCCAAGCGCTTCTTTCAGCAGGTCGTTTTGCATGCTCATCTCGGCATACATGCGCTTCAGACGACGGTTCTCTTCCGCCATATCCTTCATCTCGGAAATCAAGGACGCGTCCATGCCGCCAAACTTGGCCCGCCATTTGTAAAAACTCGCGCTGCTCATTCCGTGCTCGCGGCAAAGCTCAGAGACCGGCACACCGCCCTCCGCCTGCTTCAACACTGCCATGATTTGCGCGTCGCTAAATCGTCCATTCTTCATCATAAATCTCCTCAGATATCTTGCCGAGAAAATTCTACTTTGGAACACCACTATTTTTAGGGGGGATTACCGAGTTAGCTTTACCAAAGTGTGTTTTTTAGGCTTGGTAAATGAGACTTGCGAGGTGAATTTTGAGGGTGCCTATTTCGAAAACTCTACTTCGTTTCGTGGCGCTATATTCTTCGATCAGTACCCCGTTTTTTCAGGGGCGCTTTTGCATGACAAAACAGATTTCACAGCGCGTTTGAGAGTAACCCGCATTTCCCAAGTAACTTGACGTTTTCGCGCCTCCAACGGCCACTAATGTGTTATATTTCAGTATGTTAATTTGGCTGAAGGTGGTGGATTATGGATCACCCAGAGGGTGCACGCGAAACGGGTGATGGGCGGCTCAGTTTTGACCGCCGGGTCCGGCTGGAGTTTCATGGTTCCAAGATCAGCTCGGACGGTGGATTACTGTTGTTCAGGGAATTGGATGAAGTGCTCGGCCTGCACGACATTGCGGGCGGATTTCTGAGAGACACGCGAACTGGCCACAATCGCCTGCACTCACTGGTCGGCTTGTTGCGCCAGTCGGTCTTTGGGCGGCTGGCCGGATATGATGATGTTAATGACGCGGACCGTTTATCGCTTGATCCGGTGATGCGGCAGGTCGTTGGAGGGCGTGCCGTTGAGGCCAAGGCCGCGTCTGCGAGCCAGATGGGACGGTTCGAGACCGAGGTGTTGGCGGCAACCGACAATCGCACTGTGCTGGCGGATTTATCAGGACACTGGATCGACCGGGTTCACAATCGCAAACCGCCCAAGTGGATCACGCTCGACATGGACAGTTCAGTCAGTCCCACCCACGGCGCGCAAGAAGGCACCGCTTGGAACGGGCATTTCGGCTGCATGTGCTATCACCCGCTGTTCGTCTTCAACCAGTTTGGCCATTTGGAACGCTGCGCCCTGCGCCCCGGCAATGTTCACAGCGCAGATGGGTGGGAAGAGGTTCTGAAGCCCGTCATCGCGCGATATGCGGATCGTCACCTGATGCGGTTCTTCCGGGGGGATGCTGCGTTCGCCATCCCGGAGCTATACAAAACTCTGGAACTGGAAAACTATTTCTACGCCATCCGCCTTCGGGCCAATCGCGTTCTTCAGGGCAAGATTGCGCATCTGCTCAAGCGCCCTGTGGGTCGTCCGCCAAAAGGCGTGAAGCGCATCTACGGCGACTTCCAATATCAGGCGGCATCTTGGGACAAACCTCGTCGTGTCATCGCCAAGGTGGAATGGCATCCCAGCGAGTTGTTCCCGCGCGTGGGCTTCGTGGTCACCAACATGCCGATGGAACCCGACTGGATCATCCGCTTCTACAACCAACGCGGCACCGCCGAGCAATACATCAAGGAAGGCAAGCAGGCGATCAACTGGACCCGTTTGTCCTGCAAAGGCATGGCGCAGAACGAGGTGCGGCTGCAACTCCATGCACTGGCTTACAATATCGGTGCCTTCCTACAGGGCACTGATCTACCTGATGAGATAGCCGACTGGTCACTGACAAGCCTGCAGACGCGATTGATCAAGATTGGTGCGAGGGTTGTGCGTCACGCCCGTGCAATCACCTTCCAACTGGCCGAGGTGGCTGTCAGCGGCGATCTGTTCAACCGCATCCTTGCGGCCATACATCGGCTGCGCGCACCGCCGGTTCCCTAATGACAACATCGTTAATCATAAAACCTGAACAAAAGCGGCTCAACCGGTCTATCCATACGGGGGTCGGTCAGACCAATATCCGGATCAACCTCGCCCCCGAGACCGGAAATCGTGCTCAGTTCGCGCGTCAGATGCCCGAACAACGGCACCATGGGTCCAAGAGGCTTGATAGGAGCGCAGAACAGCGGCAAGGTGGGCGGGAGGACGTTCCACTTGGGGAATGTCAGAGTAAACGAAATTGAGGGTGGAGATCTAATTCAATCTTATGGTCATTTCTATTGGCCGATCAGAACAACGCAAGATCATAATGTCGCTCGCGAAACTTGTGCCAGTATCCGCCACATCCTCGCCAAACAAGGTAGACCTGAGGACGAACACTTCTTCTTTCGGCGTGAGATGTACTTTGCTGGTCAGATTGGTTCGATCTGGCAGCGCTTGCCATATCTGCTCTTTGGGCTGTTCTCCGACTATGGGTATTCCATGGCGCGGCCTGCGCTTTGGCTGGCCGGGCTCTGGGCCTTTGGCTTTGTCGCCTTCTGGGGCTATCTCATGGGCTGTTGTGTGCCTGCGCCGCTAGAGGAGGTTTCAGCTCCGATGGGATCGGCGATGGGATTGAGCTTTTCCAACCTGTTTCCGTTGTTTGGCTTTGGGCGGGTCTTCTTTGGGGCGGAGTTCATGGCGTCTTTGCCGCCAGTTTTGAAACTCCTTGCCGGGTTCCAAACCGTTGCCAGCCTGCCGCTGTTGTTTTTCCTGGGTCTTGGGCTGCGACAGCGGTTCCGGCTGCGCTAAGAGCGGCCTTTGGGAGCGCGGGTTTGGCTCAGTCTAGCATTGCGCCCAAGGGTGGAGCGGCTAAGCTGGTGGCAAGCCCCTAAAGCCAGGGGAAAAGACATGAGGAGTGGGCAGATGAAGCTGATTTTGCGGATCTTGGGGGCACTGATCGCGACGTTTGTGGTTTTGGTGGTGGTGCTGTTTATGCTGCCCGGCGAAAAGGTCGCGGGGCTGGCCGCCGATCAGCTTGAGGCACAGACCGGGCGCAAGCTGACGTTTCAGGGCGAGGTGCGCTTTACCCTTTGGCCGATGCTGGGGGTGAAATCGGACGGGGTGGTGCTGTCCAATGCGGACTGGGCCGGGCCAGAGCCGATGCTGACTGCCGAACGCCTGTCGATTGGCATCTCGGCTGGGGATCTGTTGCGGGGCAAAGTGCGGGTGACCGAGGTTTCGGCGGTGCTGCCGCATCTGAACCTTTCGGAGCGCGCGGATGGCCGGGGCAATTGGGTGCTGGGCGGCGAGAGCGACGGCGCGGCGGCGGCGGGCGCTGGCGAACCCCAGGCGGCGGCTTTGCCGATCAGTATTGAAAAGCTGACCCTGACCGGAGCGTCGCTGCGCTATCAGCCGCATAAGGGCGCGCCGGTAGAGATGTCTTCGGTGGATATGGTGCTGCGCTGGCCGGATCCCAGCGGCACGGTGAATGTTGATCTGACACTTAGGCCGACCGGGGCACCTTTGCAGGTGCAGGCCGAGGTGGGCAGCTTTGCCGCCTTTCTGAACGGCGCGGTTTCTTCGGTTGGGGCGTCGGTCGCGGCTGACGGCGGCAGCCTGCGCTTTGACGGGCGCGCTGACCTGACCGGCGCCGCAACGGGGCGGGTCACCGCAAAGATCACGGATACGGAAGCCTTTTTGACGGCCTTTGGCCAAAGAGGCATCGCGCTGCCGCAGGGGCTGGGGCAAGCAATGGTGATCGGCGCTGATGCCACCTATACCACCGATGGACGCCTGGCGCTGCGCGACATGGCGTTGGATCTGGATGGCAATAGGCTGGAAGGTGGCCTGGATGTTGAGCTTTCAGATGTGCCGCAATTCACCGCGCAGCTGAATGGTGGCGATCTGACAGTGCCTGGTTTGACCCCTGCCGCAACAGCTGCGGCGGCGGGCGAAAGCTCTGAGGTGGCGGCTTCTGGTTGGTCAAAGGAGCCCATTGACGCCGCGGCGCTGGCCTTGGCCAACGGCACTGCCGTGGTGAGTTTTAACAGCCTGAAGGCGGCGGGGCTTGAGTTTGGCGCTAGTAAGCTGTCGCTGACTCTGGACCGGTCGCGCGGGGTGCTGAAACTGCAACCTGCGGCGCTGTTTGGTGGTCAGGTGTTGGGGCAGGTTGTGGCCAATAATCGCAACGGGTTTTCTGTCGGCGGTAAGCTGAGTTTCAACGGCATCCGACTGGAGAAGGGCCTGGGGCAGCTGGCTGGATATGACAGGTTGAATGGCGAGGCGCTGGGCGAGCTGGAGTATCTGGCCTCTGGTGGTAGCCTGGATGCACTGATGCGCTCGCTCTCGGGCAAGGGCTGGCTGGAGGTCAACAAGGGGTTTTTTACTGGGTTTGACCTTGAAAAGCTGATGCGCTCCGGGCGGGGCAATGGTGGCAGTACTGTGTTTGACCAGCTGTCGGGCAGCTATGCCATTGAAAAGGGTAATCTGGTGAACCAGGATCTGCTGGTGACGCTAAAAGGCATCCGGGCGGATGGCAGCGGGCGGATCGGGCTGGGCGCGCAGGATCTGGACTACCGGTTTGCGCCAACCATTTCCGGCCTCAATGGGGCGGCGGGGCTGACCATTCCGGTGCTGATTACCGGCCCCTGGGCAGATCCCAAAATTCGCCCGGATCTCAAAAACGCCCTGCAGCCAGAGATTGATGCGGTGGAGCAGGAAGCCAAAGACCGGGTGATCGAAAAGCTCAGCGAGGAGTTGGATATGGAGGTCACCCCAGAACAGGATCTGAACCAGGTGATCCGCGATCGCATCGAGCAAGAGGCCAAGGATCAGTTGCTGCGCTTGCTGGGAGGGGACTGAGTCCCGCCTGGCCGGACCCCGCTCGCCTGTTCGACGAGGGGCGTTGCTCTAATGGCTCGCCCTTTGGGCGAGGCAGGTTTGCAGGGGCAGGGACCCGCCTTTTGCTCCTTTCGGTCCCGTATCTCGCGGTTAGGTATCTTGGCCCCGTTTCCGTATTTCAATGGGCTCGCCTCACGGCGAGACAGGTTTGAAAAGAAAAGGGCCCGCCGTGAGGCGGGCCCGGGTCGCCTGCCGCAGGGCAGGGGAAACCATTTGGCATCGTTGAGAAGAGGCCCAGCCTTAGATCGTCTGGTCGTAGTCGCCCACCAAGGGTTCGGTGCGGATGACCGCGTCGATATCGGCAAAGATGGCGCGCATTTCGTCTTCGCTGTCAGAGCTTTCACAGACCACAACCAGGTTAGGTGTATTGGAAGAGGCGCGCACCAGGCCCCAGGAGCCGTTGTCCAGGATCACCCGGGCGCCATTCACCGTCACCACCTCTTTGATGCGGCGGCCTGCCAGGGGTTCTGCGGCCTCATGTTTGGCCACCAGTTTGGCCACCAGCCGCTCTAGCACGGTGTATTTTTCGGTATCCGCACAATAGGGCGACATAGTGGGCGTTGACCAGGTCTTGGGCAGCGCCTTGCGCAGGTCTGACATCGACATGTCAGGATTGCGCTCCATCAGTTTGCAGATCTCGACGGCGACACGCATGCCGCAGTCGTAGCCGCGCCCGATCGGTTCCGCCAGGAAGTAGTGGCCGGATTTTTCAAAGCCCGCCAGGGCGCCGATTTCCTTGACCCGGCGTTTCATATGGCTATGGCCGGTTTTCCAGTAGTCCGCCGTCACGCCGTTCTTTTGCAGCTCGGGGTCCGAAGCAAAGAGTCCAGTGGATTTGACATCGGCCACAAAGGTCGCATTGGGGTAAATCTTGCTGAGATCCCGCGCCATGATGACGCCAACCTTATCGGCAAAAATCTCTTCGCCTTCGTCGTCCACCACGCCACAGCGGTCGCCATCGCCATCAAAGCCAAGCGCCATATCGGCGCCGGAGGCTTTTACGCTGTCGGCCATGTCGTGCAGCATCTCCATGTCTTCGGGATTGGGGTTATAGTGGGGGAAGGTGTAGTCCAGCTCTGTGTGGCTGGGCACCACCTCAACGCCGATGCGTTCAAACAATTCGGGGGCAAAGGCCGAGGCGGTGCCATTGCCGGTGGCGCAGACCACTTTGAGCTTGCGGGTCATTTTGAAATCACCCACCAGATCGTCGAGATAGGCCTCTTTGACCCCATCGACAAATTCATAAGAGCCACCGGCGCGGGCCTCGCCTTCGCCGTTCAGCACGATGTCGCGCAGTTCGCTCATCTCATCGGGGCCATGGGTCAAGGGGCGTTCAAAGCCCATTTTGACGCCGGTCCAGCCATTGGGGTTGTGGCTGGCGGTGACCATGGCGACTGCTGGTACGTCCAGGTGGAACTGGGCAAAATAGGCCATGGGGGATACGGCCGGGCCGATGTCTTTGACCTGGATACCCGCCTGCATTAGCCCCAGAATAAGCGCCTGTTTGATGGCCAGGGAATAGTCGCGGTAGTCATTGGCCACAGCAATGACCGGCGGGATGCCGCGCCGGTGCATCTGGGTTCCCAGACCCAACCCCAGGGCAGTCATGCCGGGCAGGTTGATTTCTTCGGGGTATTTCCAGCGTGCATCATATTCGCGAAAACCGGTTGGCGTGATCATTGGGTCGCGCAGAAAATTCCAGGTGTTCGGCTGCACCGGGGAGCTTGGTTTTTTCATCTTTAAAAATCCCTTGAGGGGTCAGATAGAAATAGGGTTGGCTTTGGCAAGCGCGTCAAAAGCCATCAGGGTTTCAATAAGTTTGGGCATCTGATCCAGGTAAATCATATTGGGGCCGTCGCAGGGGGCATTGTCCGGATCCTGATGGGTTTCCATAAAGACCGAGGCAATGCCGGTTGCGACCGCCGCGCGGGCCAGGATGGGCGCAAATTCGCGCTGCCCGCCCGAGGCACCGCCCAGCCCGCCGGGCTGGGCCACGGCATGGGTGGCATCCATTACCACCGGATAGCCGGTGCGGGCCATTTCAGGCAGGCTTTGCATATCGACCACCAGGCGGTTGTAGCCAAAAGACACGCCGCGCTCGGTCAGCATGATCCGTCTGTTGCCGGTGCTTTCGATTTTGGCCACCACATTGGGCATGTCCCAGGGGGCCAGGAACTGGCCCTTTTTGACGTTGATCACCGCGCCAGTGCGGCCGGCGGCCAGCAAAAGAGAGGTCTGGCGGCACAGAAAGGCCGGGATCTGCAGGATGTCGACCACCGCGGCAACCGGGTCACAATGGTCCGCCTCGTGAATGTCTGTCAGCACCGGAACGCCGATTTCATCCTTGACCGATTGCAGCACCTTTAGCCCCGCGTCCAGCCCCAGGGCGGGTTTGGCGTTGATCGAGGTGCGGTTGGCCTTGTCGTAAGAGCCCTTGAAGACATATTGCGCACCAACCTTGTCGCAGGCCTCTTTCAGGGTGCCGGCGATCATCTGGGCGTGATCTGCGCTTTCCAGCTGGCAGGGGCCGGCGAGAATGGTCAGGGGGCGATCATTGCCAATGGTGAGGTTGGCGACTTGGATGTTTTTCATGACTTACGACGAAACCTGTTCCCGGAGAATGGATGCTGTGAGTGAACACAACAGGTAGATACCGGAAAAGATCAGGAATGCCAAAATCGTATTTTCGAATTTGCGCGGATAGCTGGGCTCTTCGCTGGCAACGGGGGCAACGGCGGTGGTCAGATAGCGGACCTGGCGGTTGGCCTCCATGCGGGTGGATTCCACTTGTTGCAAGGCGGATTGCAGCATCAGATCACGGGTAGCGAGATCGGCCTGAGCCATCTGAATCTGCACCCGATGATTGGCAAGCGAGTTTTCGCCTTCCGAGGCATCGGTCATCCGGTCATTCAGCCGCTCGATCACTGTACTCAGGCGA
This sequence comes from Pseudophaeobacter sp. TrK17, assembly GCF_042192375.1. NCBI lineage: Bacteria > Pseudomonadati > Pseudomonadota > Alphaproteobacteria > Rhodobacterales > Roseobacteraceae > Pseudophaeobacter > Pseudophaeobacter sp. TrK17. The sequence continues at coordinate 2,799,197 of NZ_CP071700.1, read as the reverse complement.
TTGATGTCGGCCTCGACACCGGCAACCTTGGCGCGGTTGGGGCGGGTGTTGTCCATCAAGGCTGCCAGTTCCAGCTCTTTTTGCTGCAACTGCACCTCAAAGGTGTTGATCTGTGAGCGCAGCGACAGGATGACGCCCTCGGGGTCCAGAACCATACCGTCCTGTTGCAGCTCCACCAGATGCCGCTGCGCCTCGCGGCGTTTGCTTTCCGCTAGTTCCAGAGCCGCCTCAGATTCGCTGACCTGATCAGAGCGTTTTTGTTCGGACAGGTGGTTCACCTCATCTTGGGCATAGCTGATCAGGCGGCGGGAAAACTCGGCAGACACCTCGGGGTCTGCGGCAGAAACCTCCATACGCACCACACCTTCGGTGGGGTCATAGCCGATTTTGACGTTGCGCTTGTAAACCTTGTAGGCCTGTTCATTGGTCGGATTGGGGTCAAGCCGCTGAATGGGGTCGATCCAGCCCTGGGTGAAATGATCCTTGAAGCCCATTTCATCGTCCAGCCGTAGCATGGCGCCTTTGGATTGCAGATAGCCCTGCACGGCGATGGAATCCTGGCTGGTGGCAAACTGGGTGCCGCTCAGCAGGCCACTGACCGCGCCGGCGCCATCGGCCTTGAGCACCAAAAACTCGGATTTGGTCGCATACATCGGGGTGGCAACCGCATAAAAGAAATACCCGGTGATCAGGGTTGGCAGCATGACAAAAAAGCCCAGACGCGCCAGGAGCAGGACCAGCTTGCGACGACGCCGTCCGGCGATCTCGCGCTGCATTTCGGAAATTTCATGCTGGCGTCGCTGGGCAGGGCTGAGCTCGGTTGAGGGCAGGTTGGTTTTTGCGGCAGGCACAGTCTGGGGCAGCTGCACGGGCTGGCCCACGGCTGGCGTGTTGTCGGGCTGTGCCTTGTTTTGCGGCACCACCAGTTCCAGCATATTGGCCCGTTTGAACGGATCTATGCCCTTTTCGCGCAGCAGGCGGACGGCATCAAAATCCGAGGTCGCAGGCAGATCATGTTTTTGCGCCACGCGCCGCGCCATGCGCAACTGGCGCCCGGTGAGCCCCTCTTGGCGGATGGCGTCGATATCTGTCTCAAGGCGGGTTTCGCGCGCCGAGCTCACCTGCCCGGACAGGGGCGGTTTGCCAGCGGCTGCGGCGGCCTTGGGGGACTGTGCAGAGCCATTTGGCTGCTGCTGGGCCGAGGCACTGGCCGCGCCCGCACTGCTTTGCGCATCGGGCGCCGGAATGGGGCGGGCGGCTGCAGTCTCACCTGTGGACCCGGCATCAGGAGAGGCTGGGTTACGGCGAATTCTGAACTTTTTAGCCTTGGGTTTCGTAGTCATAGAGCTGCTTCGCTTCTTCCAAGGTTTCAAACATATTGAGTTTCCCGTCCAGCAGAACGGCCGCCGAGCTGGCAAATTTTTCCAGCGTCTTGGCCTGGTGCGAGACGATGATGATGGTGGTGGTTTGCAGGCGTTCCTGCAGGATTGCCCCGGCCTTCTTGTTGAACTCCACATCCGTGGTGCTCGGCATGCCCTCATCAATCAGATAGACATCGAAATCCAGGGCCAGCATCAGCGAAAAGCTGAACCGGGCCCGCATCCCGGAGGAATAGGTGCCAAGGGGCTGGTCAAAATACTCCCCCAGGCCACAGAGCCAACGGCAATAGGCCTCGACGTAATCAGGATCCAGCCCATAGAGATTGGCGATGTAGCGGGCATTTGCCAGTGCCGAAAGTCGATTGACCACGCCGCCCATAAACCCCAGCGGAAAGGAGATCTTGCAGCCGCGCCGGATTTCGCCTTCGTCAGGTTTTTCCAGGCCAGCCATCATATTGATGAGCGTGGTCTTGCCGGTGCCGTTTGGCGCCAGGATGCCAAGAGATTTGCCCAGCTCAACCCGAAAGGACACCTGGTCAAGAATGACCTTGCGCTGACTTCCCGTCCAGAAGGACTTGCTGACATTTTCAAACTCAAGCATTGCTTGTCCTGGTGCTTCATCGGCTGCCCCAGTGGGGCGGGTCTAGGCGGGATGTTTGCCAGTCATAGTGACGGCCGGATCCCCCGCGTTTCTGGAATATCCTATGATTGTTAAGGGTATGGGTTCCGATTTTGGCTTTATTATGTCGAATTATGGCATAAATCTTCAAGGATTGATTAACCATTCTGGTGAGATCCAGCGCTCACTGTACTGGAAACGGTCTTATTGCCTGCTTTCTAACTGTTTTTCTTTTGGAAACAATGGGAGTGGTGGGTTGCGTGCCGGTGTGAGGGGCGGTTTGTCCTGTGCGCCAGAACCTGGCAGGGTCGGGCAACGCGAGGAGAAGGCAGTGCAGGCAGAAAAACTAGGGGACGAGATCAGAGCCTGCCGGATCTGCGCCGACCAGTTTGCCGCAACCCACACCCAGCATCAACCGCGCCCCGTCGTCTGGTTTGCCCCTTCGGCGCGGATCCTGATTGCTGGTCAGGCTCCGGGGCTGCGGGTGCATAATAGTGGTCGGCCATTTACCGATCCGTCCGGTGATCGGCTGCGGCATTGGCTGGGGCTTGGGGAGGCAGAGTTTTATGACCGGGAGCAGGTGGCGATTGTGCCCATGGGGTTTTGCTTTCCCGGCTATAACGCCCAAAATGCCGATTTGCCGCCGCCGCCGATCTGTGCCGCAACCTGGCGGAACCGGGTGATGATAAGCCTGCCAAATGTGGCGCTGACCCTGGCAATTGGCGGCCCGGCGCAGGCCTTCCACCTGGGCGGCAAAATGCCGGTTGGCCAGCGGGTGGCGGCCTGGCGGGACCATGCGCCGCGCGTCTTTCCCTTGCCTCATCCCTCCTGGCGCAATACCGGGTGGTTGAAACGAAACCCCTGGTTCGAAGCCGAGCTGCTGCCGGTGCTTCGGGGGCGGGTAAAGGAGCTGATGAAATGAGTGAGACACCCCCAGAGGACATCACCCCGCTGGACCGGGCCTATGCGCAGATGCAGGCGGCTCCGGAGGATGGCGCGGCCCGGCTGCGGTTTTATGAACGCCTGGCCGATAGCGAGCTGTTCATGATGCTGAGCAAAGAGCCGGAAGGCGACAGGATCTCGCCAGAATTGTTTGAAACCCCCGATGGGCGATTTGTGTTGGTGTTTGACCGCGAGGACCGGCTGGCTCAGTTTGCCGGTGACGCAGTGCCCTATGCGGGGCTTGCCGGGCGCGGCGTGGTTGAAATGCTGGCCGGGCAGGGTATTGGCCTGGGGGTGAACCTGGAGGTGGCACCCTCGTCGACGCTCTTGTCCGCGGAGGCAGTGGGCTGGCTGCAGGAGACGTTGCAGAATGCACCGGATCAGGTGGAAGCCGCGATCGAAGAGCTCCTGCCACCTGCCGGGCTGCCAGAAGTATTGCTGAGCGCTCTGGATGTAAAACTGGCGACAGCTGCCGGACTGGCCACGGCCGCCTATCTGGTGTCGCTGCGCTACAGGGGCGGTGGGCAGGGACATCTGCTGGGCTTTGTTGCTGCGCAGCCAGAGGCCGAGGCGGCACTGGCGCAGGCGGCCAGTGAAGCTTTGACGTTCTCCGGGATTGAGGCCGGTGCATTGGATGTTGGATTTTTTGCGGCTTCCGATCCAATGGCTGCCAGCCTGGCGCGCGTCGGATTGCGATTTGATCTGCCCAAGCTGGAAGAGCCACAGATCTATCAGCCGGTCATTCCAGGCAGCGACCCGGATAAGCCGCCGATCCTAAAATAATCCCTCTTCCCCGCCTTAACAAACGCCTATGCCCAACGGGCCTTGGCGCGGAAAGGCAAAAGGGGGGCTCCCGCCCGTCATCGCCCTTTACAGGGCTCTTCCCGTTGGGCCCAGCGCCGCGCAAAGCGCGGCGCGCGCGTGGGGATGGGGCGTCGCTTTATTCAACAAGAGCGCCAGTATGCATTGCTTCGCCGTATGTCGCTAGCAGCACTGCGCGCTTGCGCGCAGTGCCGGGCCCAACGCCAGCTGCCTCTTTTGGCCTTGGCCAAAAGAGGCCTGGGGGCGGGAGCCCTCCCTTTGCTGGGGTCAGCTGTCGCTTTCGGCAGGTTCCAGTTTGTCCTGGGTCCGGGTGTCGAAATCACCTGCGTCATGGCGTTCACGCAGTTGGGTATGCAACGCGCCAAAGGCCCGGTTCACCATCCGGCCACGGCTGACCGCAGGGCGGGCGTCGATTTCTTTGGCCCAACGCATCACGTTGGTATAGCTTTCCACATCCAGGAACTCAGCTGCCTCATAAAGGCGTCCCAGCACCAGCTGGCCATACCAGGGCCAGATGGCAATATCGGCGATACTGTAGTCGTCGCCCGCGATGAATGTGTTTTCGGCCAGCTGGCGGTCCAGTACGTCAAGCTGACGTTTAGCTTCCATGGAAAAACGGTCGATAGGGTATTGCCACTTTTCAGGGGCATAGGCGTAGAAATGGCCAAAGCCGCCGCCCAGGTAGGGGGCGCTGCCCATCTGCCAGAACAGCCAGTTCATCACCTCGGTGCGCGCCGCACCGTCCTTGGGCAGGAATGCGCCAAATTTTTCGGCCAGATGCACTAGCATGGAGCCGGATTCAAACACCCGCAGCGGCGCCTCGCCGCTCAGGTCATGTAGGGCGGGGATCTTGGAGTTCGGATTGATCTCCACAAAGCCTGAGCCAAACTGGTCACCTTCGCCGATATTGATCAACCAGGCATCATACTCGGCACCGGAATGGCCCTTTTCCAAGAGCTCTTCCAGCATCACCGTGACCTTGACCCCATTGGGCGTGGCCAGCGAATAAAGCTGGAACGGATGCTTGCCCACGGGCAGCTCCTTGTCGTGGGTCGCCCCGGCAATCGGACGGTTGATCGAGGCAAACCGCCCACCGTTGTCCTTTTCCCAAGTCCAAACCTGCGGCGGGGTATAGGTTGTATCACTCATCTGAAGGAGCCCTGTCTTTGCTAGTGGTGTAAGAGGCGCGCGACGCCCTGCGCCCATGCGCGATGTCTACTGAGAATAGGGGCTTTGTCCAAAATTCCAATGACTGGAAGGTCTGATCGCCGCAACTTTTTGCGTGTTCACGCAATTGCGCTGTTCAAACACAGTCGCGTGAGCCCAGTTTCGCGGCTGTGCACAACGGGCTAGTTTGATTCTCAACGGGGCTGTGGGGCAGAGACCGCCCGATGTTTCGGACGTCTGAAGTCAGACGGTAATCTAACTCAGGAGTGTGACACAGATGAAGCGATTTGCATTTGCGGCCCTTGCGGCCATCAGTTTTGGCCTGCCCGTCTTTACCGGACCAGTCTTTGCCGGGCCGCAGTTTGTCGATCAGACCGGTTTTGCGGTGTCCGGCTACGACGTTGTGGCCTATCGCAGCCTCGAACAGAGTGCTGTTGGACAGCCGCAGGCGGCGGCGATCCCCGGGCGGGCTGATATCACGGCAGAATACAATGGCGCCAAATTCGCCTTTGCCAGTGAAGAAAACCGGGCCAAATTCCTCGAAAACCCTGCATATTTTGTGCCGCAATATGACGGTCACTGCGCCTATGGTGTTTCCAAGGGCGGTAAGGTGCCCGGCAACCCCAACCTGTGGCGCATTGTTGACGATCGGCTTTACCTCAACATCACCAAAAACGTTGTTGGGTTTTGGGAAGAGGATATTGGCGGAAACATCAATCTCGCCGAAGGCAACTGGCCAGGGATCGAGCCAAAGGAGGCTTCGGGTAGACCTATCCCCAATTTCACCTCCAGCGCACCTGGGCAGTGACTGCCTGGGCTGCGACTACCAGGGCGCTGATAACCTGCGCAGTGACCCGGTCTGGTTTGCTGTAATTGCCCTGGTGTTGGCGCCGCGCTGAGACCAGGTTGGCGGCTGACCTGACGCTTATCTCCAAAGCGTTTGCGAAACAGGGAACTCGGACCGGCAATAGTCATAAACACCGCTGTAGAATGACCGACACTCAGCGGCCAGCTCATGAGGAAGCTCTAGGCGGTTTGAAACATTTACTTTTTGGTCCACATCCAGGTCGGTACGCGCGATCCCCAAGACGTTGATCAAGGACGCGAGTGAGGGTTCCTCAAACATGTTCTCATAGAAGCCAAAGTATAGCTGGTGGCAGTCAAAGGTCTCTTTTAGACGTTCAACCGTCAGGTCATATCTGGTTCGGCTTAAACTTTCGGCGCTCTCATAGAAGGGTTTGAATCTGGCTAGGAGCTGCTGATCAGAAATCTGTTCGCCCTGCGCCTGGGCCATGGCGCGCCGCATGCGTAAGGAACTCCAGTTGCGCGCAACCGGGTCACGCATCAGGAAAATGACCTTTACGGCAAAGCCTGCAGCCTCCAGACGGCTGCGGATAAGGGCAAAGTCTTTTGCCGCCAATCCGGAATATGACGGGGTAAAATCGCCAGTGATACTTGCAGATCCGGTTACCTGGGTCTGGAAGTAGCTTTCATAGAAGCCCTCGACGTTTTGCATCGCAAATTTCAATTGTTGTGCATTGAAACCTGCAAAATCGGCGTCCAGCCATCTGTGATTAGGCTGTGGGTCTTGCGCCCGGAAATGCGCAAAATGGGGGATGAAAAGCGCATCCCAAATGTGATACTCCTTTAGCAACCCCATATTGGTCTTGGGGGAGTTTTGCAGCTGCAAATGCAGCCAGGACGTGCCGGACTTTTGAGTGCCAACACCCAGCAGGAATACCGGTTTTTCCAAAGGTGGCTGATGCATCTTGTCCTTGTAGCAGCACGCTATCGCCGTTGCCTATGGCAGAGCAGCCTTGGCAAAGTCCCATGGCGATGGTTTGTGCAGCTTAATGGCTGATTTTTATAAAAAAGCCCCGCGCCCAAAAGGAGCAGGGCTGGATAGTCAAACTCGAACAGCCAGTGCGGCGGCTGCGTGTTACCGCTTGCGGTCGCGGCGGGCGCTCATGGGCTGGAAGGCAACGCCGACATGGGCCTCGCAATAGGGCTTACCCTGTTGCACCGGCAGGCCGCAGAACCAGAAATCCTCGGTGGCGGGGTCGCCAACGGGCCACTTACAGGTGCGCTCGGTCAGCTCCATCAGCGACAGCTTCTTGGCCTTCTTTTCGACCTCATTGACCTTGGCCAGGGCTTCGGGGCTGATTTCGTTGGCCGAGGGCTGCGGTGGCAGTGGCTGGCCTGCAGGGATGATCTGCTTGCGTGCGGGCACCATCGGGCGCGCATCCGATGCGGGCGCTGCCGCTGCCGCAGGCGCCGGGGTTACCGGGCGCGCGGGCTCGGTCTTGGGCTGCGGTTTTGGCTTGGGCGCCGGTTTGGCAGCCGCCGCGGGCTTTTCTTTTGGTTCGGCTGCGGCCTTGGCGCCGGTGGTGGCGCGGTTGGACAGGCCGAGGCGATGCACCTTGCCAATCACAGCATTGCGGGTCACCCCACCCAGTTCTTTTGCGATCTGGCTGGCCGACTGACCTTCGCCCCACATCTTCTTGAGCAATTCGACGCGATCGTCTGTCCAGGACATCTGTTGCCTTTCCAAGCTAATAGCGGCCCCAGAATTCTGCGGCCGCCATCGAGTTCCGTATTCAGGACCCTATCTTAGTCGATGGGCAGAGAGTTACAAGAGACCTTGCGCCTCAGAACCCAAGCGCTATGCAGTGAAAGCACAACAAATGCGGGGAAATCATGTCGGAGCAAGGGGCGAACAGCCAGATGGGCTATCAGAATGCACTCGGTGAGCGCCGGTTCGGACGGGTGAACTGGCTGGGGCTGCAGACGCTGGCGCAGCGCGAAATCACCCGGTTTCTGGTGGTCTGGACCCAGACCTTGCTGGCGCCACTGGTGACAGCGGCTCTGTTCTTGTTGATTTTCAACCTCGCCATTGGTCCCAAACGCGGCGATGTCATGGGGGTGCCCTTTCTGCATTTTCTGGCGCCGGGCATCATGATGATGACGGTGATCCAGAACGCCTTTGCCAATACCTCTTCGTCGTTGGTGATTTCCAAGGTGCAGGGCAATATCGTTGATACCCTGATGCCGCCGCTCTCTGGGCTGGAGATCCTGCTGGGCTATCTTGCCGGCGCGGTTGTGCGCGGCACTATGGTTGCCTGCGGGATTGCGGTGGGGCTGGCTGTGGTGCTGCAAATTGTTCCGACGCATCCCCTGATTGCCCTTGTTTTCATCGTCTTGGGGGCATTGTTTTTGGGCGGGCTGGGTATCGTTGCCGGGATTTTTGCCAATAAGTTTGACCAGATGGCGGCGATTACCAATTTCATTGTCACGCCTTTGGCGTTTTTGTCCGGCACCTTTTATTCGATCAATGCGCTGCCACCCGTTCTGCACGCCCTGGCGCAGGTGAACCCGGTGTTCTACCTGATTGATGGGCTGCGTTTTGGCATGATCGGCACCTCTGACGGGGCGCCTTTTGTTGGCATGGCAATCTGCGCCGGGGCGAGTTTTGCCATCTGCCTACTGGCCTGGGCCATGCTGCGCAGCGGTTACCGGCTCAAGGCGTGAGAGAGCCCTTTTCCACGATGCCTGGTGCTTTCACGGAGGGGTGCCGCCCCTCGCGCCAGGCAAGAATCGCAGCTCCTGACAGGATAACGGCGGCTCCGATGAGGGTGATCCAATCCGGGATCACGCCAAAACCAATAAAATCATAAAGCGTGGCAAAGATCAGCGTGGCATAGCTGAATGGCGCCACAAATGAGGCTTCGGCCCGCGCCATACCATTGATAAAACAGGCCTGGGCGCAGGCCATCAGGGTGCCAAGCGCCGCCAAAGCCCCCCATTGCAGCGCGGTGGGCGCCTGCCAGACCGGCAAAACCGCTGCGCTGGCTATCATCATTCCCAGAGCGTTATTGAACCACAAAACCTGCAGCGGGCGTTCGCGCCCGGCGAGCTTTTTGATAAATATCAGCTCCAGCCCCATGATGGTCGCGGCCGCCAACGCCAAAAGAGCCGCCGGTTGAAAGCTGTCCGGCGTTGGTCGCAACAGGATCATGGCCCCCACCAGGGCGATGCCTGCGGCCCCCCAGCGCCAGGGACCAACCCGTTCGCCGAGCAGCGGGATCGCCAGCAACATGCCAAAAACCGGGTTTAGAAAGGCAATCGCCGTGGCATCCGCCAGCGGGACATAGGCCACCGAGGCGAACATCAGCGTGATGCCCAGCCAGCCACAGCTGGTGCGCCCGATATGCAACCGCCACTGCGGCGGTCGCAATTTGAACCGCATTGCCCTCACAGCCATGGAAATCACCAGGAAGGCGAATAAAAACCGTCCATGGCTGATTTGCAAAGGGTGTAGCGCAGGCCCCAAAGCCTCAGTGCCCAGGGCCTTGGCCAACAGCGTGGTCGCAGCAATAAAAACGGTCGCTAGAATAATCAACGCAGCCGCAAGGCGGGGGTTCTGTGGGGGTGTGATGCTCATGGGGTCTCTGCTGCGCTGACTGGCAGGCATTTGCAAGAGCTATCGCAGCTAGGGCAGAGGCGTGGCCAGGTCGATAGCCCTGCGAGGGGGAGGTCAAATTGTTGGGTCTTGCTGGCGGAAAGGGGTTTCTTTATGTCAAATGCTCCGATATGGAGCCTACCTATGATCAAAGTTACGCATATCCCTTTGTTGCGACGCCGACGCCGATTGGCGTAATTTGCTGGCGTAGTTCGGCACCTTTGATCTATGGCTTTTGCGCTTTTGCGGCGTATTGGCACAAAACCAATCTCTCATTATTGACCCTCAGGCCCTGCTCATGCACTGCTTTGGCCTTAACTTTCCAAAAAGGATGATCCAATGATCCCGTCCGTACTGCCCACCTATAACCGTGCTCCGCTGGAGTTCGTAAAAGGCGAAGGTTCCTGGCTGTTCGAGGCGGACGGGCGCCGATTTTTGGATCTGGGCTCTGGCATCGCTGTCAACGCGCTGGGCCATGCCCATCCCAAACTGGTCGAGGTGCTGAGCACCCAGGCGCAGAACCTCTGGCATGTCTCCAACCTCTACAAGATCCCGCAGCAGGAAAAGCTGGCGGATCTGCTGGTGGAGCACACCTTTGCTGATACGGTGTTTTTCACCAACTCCGGCACCGAGGCCTGCGAGCTGGCGGTCAAGATGGCGCGCAAGTATTTCTATGAGAAGGACCAGCCCGAACGGGTAGAGATCATTACTTTTGACGGGTCGTTCCATGGTCGCTCTTCTGCGGGCATTGCCGCGGCTGGCACGGAAAAAATGGTCAAGGGCTTTGGCCCGTTGCTGCCGGGCTTTGTGCATCTCACCTTTGGCGATATGGACGGGCTGACCAATGCGATAACGGATCAAACGGCGGCGGTGCTGATCGAGCCGGTGCAGGGCGAGGGCGGTATTCGTCCGGTGCCCGATGCTGAAATGAAGGCGCTGCGTCAGATCTGTGATGACGCAGGCATTCTGCTGATCCTCGATGAGGTGCAATGCGGTGTGGGCCGGACCGGCAAGCTTTTTGCCCATGAATGGGCGGGCATCACACCCGACATCATGATGGTGGCCAAGGGCATCGGCGGCGGCTTCCCCCTTGGCGCGGTTCTGGCCACCGAAGAGGCGGCCTCGGGCATGACCGCAGGCACCCATGGCTCCACCTATGGCGGCAACCCGCTGGGCTGCGCCGTTGGCTGCGCGGTGATCGAAGAGGTCATGGCGCCGGATTTTCTGGCGGATGTGAACCGTCGTGCGGGTCTGCTGCGTCAGCGCCTGGACGGTCTGGTGGCTGCGCACCCGGAGGTGTTCGAAGAGCTGCGCGGTTCTGGGTTGATGCTGGGGCTGAAATGCAAGGCTGCGAACATGGATGTGGTGCAGGCCGGCTATGACAATCAGGTCATCACCGTGCCTGCCGCCGACAATGTGATCCGCCTGCTGCCGCCTCTGACGCTCAGTGAAGAGGACATCGCCGAGGCCATCTCCCGCCTGGACAAGGCCGCCACCCAGGTGGAGCAAACGCTCGGTTGAACAGATGCCAGGATGACATTCATCTTTCCCTAAATATTCCCGGGGGTGCGGGGGCAGGCAGCCCCCGTCGTTTGACTGCCCCACACGTAACCAAAAAAGCGACATGTTATGAACCACTTCCTTGATATTCACACAACCAGCGGCGCAGATCTGCACGCCATTATTGACCAAGCCAAGGTGATGAAACAGGCACGCCAGGGCCGCCCCAAAGGCATGGCTGATGATGAACAGCCCCTGGCTGGCCAGATGGTGGCGCTGATCTTTGAAAAACCCTCCACCCGGACCCGCATTTCCTTTGATGTGGGGGTGCGGCAGATGGGCGGTCAGAGCATGGTCCTGTCTGGCAAGGACATGCAACTGGGCCATGGTGAGACCATTGCCGATACCGCACGGGTGATGTCGCGCTATGTGGATCTGATCATGATCCGTACCTTTGACGAGGCGGTTTTGCACGAGATGGCTGAATATGCCTCGGTGCCGGTGATCAACGGGCTGACCGACCGCACCCACCCCTGCCAGATCATGGCGGATATCCAGACCTACGAGGAGCATCGCGGCTCGATCAAAGGCAAAAAGGTTGTCTGGGCCGGGGACGGCAACAATGTCTGCGCCTCTTTCCTGCATGCGGCAGCCAAATTTGGGTTTGACCTCACCTTCACCGGTCCGTCGCAGCTGGACCCGGAGGACGAATTTGTCGGCCTGGCCCGTCAGGCAGGCTCCAAAGTGGTGATCGAACGTGACGCCGTCAAAGCGGTTGAAGGCGCCGATCTGGTGGTGGCCGATACCTGGGTCAGCATGCATGACAGCCAGTCCTCGAAAGAGCGGCGCCATAACATGCTGCGCCCCTATCAGGTCAATGAGGAGCTGATGTCACACGCCAAACCCGACGCTTTGTTCATGCATTGCCTGCCCGCGCACCGCGAAGAAGAGGTGACCTCGGCAGTTATGGATGGCCCGCAGTCGGTGATCTTTGATGAGGCCGAAAACCGCCTGCACGCGCAAAAAGCCGTCATGCGTTGGTGCCTCGGAGTTTAATCCGGCGCTGTCCTCGACCCATTGGCCGGTGTCCTAGACGCCGCATGCACGTACATAGGGCGTGACAGGGGACTGGTCATTTTGAAAAACTTCTGCAACCCTCGCGTTATTCAGTTCAGCGCGAGGGTTTTATTGTGAACATGCATCAACCGCAGCAGATGGATCAAAGCTGGGCTCTCTTGAGTGTGGATATGCAGATGGAGATGGCAAATGCCACCGCCGCGGGGCGTCCGCGGGCCAACCCGGATGCGGAAGACAACATTGCCCAACTTCTGGCCGGGTTTCGCGGTGCTGGCCTGCCGGTACTGCATGTTATGCATGATGATCCCCGCGCCGAGAGCAAATTTCGCCGCGATCTGTCCTCGGGCCAGCCCATGCCCTGCGCCGTGCCGCAACAGGGCGAGGCGGTGTTTTGGAAAACCGGCTCCTCCGGCTTTGTTGGCACCGGATTGGCAGAGGCGCTGCAGGCCCGTGGCATCCGCAATCTGGTGATTGTGGGCGGTGTCGCGGCCTTCTGCGTCAACTCCACTGCGCGCTCTGCGGCCAACCTGGGCTTTGGAGTCTCGGTTGTCGAAGACGCGCTTATCGCTTTTGCCATGCCCGCCCGCAAAGGCGGTGATCTGGATGCAGAGGTGGTGTTGGAGGTGACGCTTTCAGCTCTGGCAGCGGGGTTCGGAGAGGTCTTGCCAAGCCAAGAGGTCCTCGCCCGGCTGCCCGCTGTCGTATGAGCGGCCAGGGGGCGAAATCACTGCGTATCGTGATTGCCGGTGCCGGATCTATTGGCTGCTTTTGTGGCGGGCTTTGGGCGGCGGCCGGCCATAGCGTCACGTTGCTGGGACGTGGCCGTATCTTGATGCCTATTGCGCAGCGCGGTTTGCTGCTGACGGATTACGCCGGGCTGGAGCAGCAGGTTGAGGCGCGGCAGCTGCGGTGTAGCGAAGACCCTGCTGTTTTGGCAGAGGCCGATCTGGTGGTTGTCGCGGTGAAATCAAATGGCACCGCAGCCATGGGGCGTTTGATTGCCCAATATGCGCCTCCAGATGCGCCGGTGCTCAGCTTTCAAAATGCGGTGACAAATGTGGAGCTGTTGCGCCAGATGTTGCCGGGGCGGGATCTGCGCGCTGCGATGGTGCCGTTTAATGTGGTCCCGACAGGGCCTGCAGAGCCACCAGAGACCCCAGGCGCGGCAGGGGCTGCATCCGCGCAGCCCGGATATCACCGGGCCTCATCTGGGGAGATCCTGATCGCCAAAGGCCGCGGGCATTTGGGCCGGTTTCTGTCGGTGCCGGGACTGCCGGTGGGGGAGACTGAGGATATAACTGGAGTGCAATGGGGCAAGCTGCTGATCAATCTCAATAACGCTCTGAATGCCCTTTCGGGTCAGCCTTTGATGACGCAGCTGCAAAGTCGTCATTGGCGACGGTTGATGGCCGATCAAATAGCCGAGGCCCTGCGGGTGATGCAGGCGGCGGGCCTGCGCCCGGTGTCGACGACACCGCTGCCCGTCTGGATGACCCCGCATATCCTGCGCCTGCCCAATTGGGCCTTTACCCGTATTGCGGCCCAGATGCTGACAATTGATCCAACCGCGCGCAGTTCAATGGCGCAGGACCTGATGCAGGGGCGGATCACCGAAGTGGATGCGCTGCAGGGCGAAATCCAGCGCCTGGGTCAGGCCCATGGTGTGGCCACGCCGGTTTGCGATGTGGTGATACAATTGATCCGGCAGGCGGAAATGAAAAAGGCCGGACTGCCAAAACTGCAGCCCGGCCAGATCTAGCCTTTGGTCGGGATTAGTCCGACGACACCTCAGCGGGTCAATGGGTAAAGCTTGCCAGCAGCAGATAGATACAGCCTGACAGCAGTGCTGCGGCGGGCACCGTGATCACCCAGGCGGCGGCAATGGTCATAAAGTGGCTGCGCCGGACCAGTTTGCGGCGGCGGCGTTCTTCCGGTGCGATGCGCTTTTCTGCCGGGCGGCTGACGGCAGATTGACGCGAGCGGCGCTCGTGATGCCATTCGCGGAAAAAACCAACCCCAAATACCGCCCCAACCGCAATATGGGTCGAGGACACCGGCAGGCCCAGCCAGCTGGCAACAATCACTGTGATCGCAGCTGAGAGCGAGACACAATAGGCGCGCATGGGGTTTAGCTTGGTGATCTGGCTGCCAACCATGCGGATCAGTTTGGGGCCAAACAGGAACAGGCCAAAGGAAATCCCAAAGGCGCCGATAACCATGACCCAGGTTGGAATGGCCACCTTGGAGGCAAAGTCGCCAAACTCTGAGGCATGCACGATCGCGGCCAGAGGGCCAACCGCATTGGCCACATCATTGGCGCCATGGGCAAAAGACAGCAGCGCTGCGGAGATCACCAGTGGAATCCGGAACAACACCTTCAGGGACTTGTTGCGGTTTTCCATGCCTTCGGATTGGCGTTTGATCAACGGGGCGGTGATGACATAGGCCAGCGCCCCAATCATGGTGCCAATCAAAAGCGCGGTCTGCAGGTCGATCTTGATGATACGTTTCAGCCCCTTGAGGGCCAGATAGGATGAAAAAGCGCCCGCCATGATCCCCACCAGAACCGGTACCCAGCGCCGTGCGGCGGCGATTTTGTCGTCTTGGTAAATGATCTTTGCCTTGATCAGGGCCAGAAACAGCGCGGCGATGATACCGCCCAGCACCGGTGAGATCACCCAGCTGGCCGCGATCTTGCTCATGGTTTGCCAGTTCACCGCAGCAAAACCGGCCGCAGCAATACCTGCGCCCATAACGCCGCCAACAACCGAATGGGTGGTGGAGACCGGTGCCCCGATCCAGGTGGCAAGGTTGACCCAAAGCGCCGAGGAGATCAGGGCGGCCATCATGGCCCAGATGAAGATTTCCGAGGTGGCAACCACCTGCGGGTCAATAATGCCCTTGGAGATGGTCGAGACCACGTCGCCGCCCGCCAGCAGCGCTCCGGCGCTTTCGAACACGGCAGCGATGACGATGGCACCGCCCATGGTGAGCGCATTGGCGCCCACAGCAGGCCCCATGTTGTTTGCCACGTCATTGGCGCCGATATTGATCGCCATATAGGCGCCAAAGACGGCAGCAGCCACCACGATCAGATTGCTTTGACTGCCGCCAAAAAGCATGGCAGCTCCGAGGCCGGCCATAACCATGAACACCAGGGCGATACCGGGGGCGACCATGGGGCGGGCGACATATTGGGTTGCGGATTCGAGATGCGAAAACCGATGCAGGTCTCGGTCTAGCGTTTCGTGATGGTCAGCGTCGTTTGGTGGGGTGCTCACAGTGATCGTCCCTTTGGCAGGCAGTTGAGGGACGCACTAAGCGAGCCCGCTCAATGAGGCAAGCTGGGCTGTTACAAAAGTGTCACCTGAGTGTCACAATTGACGCAGGATATCCTGCAGCTCGGGCTCGTTTACCAGATTTGCAGCCTCTTGAGCAGGGACCCATTTGCGTTGCCGCTGATGTGCCTCCGGGTAGGTGTCGGACAGTTCGACGTCGCCAACTGTATAGACAAAGGTCTGCACCGGGATCGGCAGTCCGGTTTTCAACTCTTTTTCATAGCTGAAGGCGCCAATGGGATCGCCATCGACACGGCCGTTTTGCACACCGGCCTCTTCCCAGGCTTCCTGAAGGGCAGATTCGCCGCCATCCTTGCCATTGATTGGCCAGCCTTTGGGCAGAATCCAACGGCCAGAGCCGCGACTGGTGATCATCAGAACTTCTTTGTTGCCGGTGTTTGTTCTGTGGCACAGGGCCGCAACCTGAACGCGTTTAGGGCGAAACAGAATAGGCTTGATCATCTCTTCCCAAGCCTGGGCGATAATGTTGCTCATCTTGAACTGCCTTAATCGTACTTTTTTTGGCAGCTTTGCTGGTGAGTTTGACGTATCGCAGCCGCTGCATGTTTCTGAACTCCCTTTAAAATAGGGCTTTGTGGATAAAGTACAACCCTTGTGTCGATGAAAACGCCTCTGCCCATTAATTGCGCACCCGATTTATATGTTCAGCTGCCTAAATGTTGAGCGCCCCGTGGACTATGTGGCCGGCAAAAGGCCTGGAGGGCAGTTGGTGGGAAACTGCTGTGTGGCAGGGGAGGGCTCAAATGCATGATACGGCACTATATTGACTCTTCTCAGGCCGACGGGCTCAGTGGCGGGAGTTAGATTTTGAATGGGCAAGACGTTATGAAAACAGCACTTATTACAGGCGCGGCGCGCGGAATTGGCCTGGCCACGGCGCGGGGGCTGCACGAGGCAGGGTGGCAGGTCGCAGTGATGGACTGGGACGGGCCAGAGCTGGCAAAGGCCGCGGATCTGTTGCCGGAGGCCTTGGTGATTGAGGGCGATGTCTCTAAACCCCAGGATGTGGCGGCGGCCGTTGCCGAGGTCACCGCGGGGTTTGGCCGTCTGGATGGGTTGGTCAACAATGCGGGCGTGGCGGATTTTGGTCCGATCCGCGAGACGACATTTGATCGCTGGCGCCGGGTGATGGAGACCAATCTGGACGGTCCCTTTCTGATGACCCAGGGGTTTACCGATCTGCTGGCAGCTGACGGCGGTGGGGCTGTGGTGAACATCACCTCAATCTCCGGTCTGCGGGCCAGCACACTGCGGGTCGCCTATGGCACCTCTAAGGCGGCGCTGGCGCAGCTGACCCTGCAGCAGGCGGTGGAGCTGGGCGAGTTGGGTATTCGGGTCAATGGGGTTGCGCCCGGGCCGGTGGCGACCAAGCTGGCGATGGCGGTCCACAGCCCCGAGATCATTGCGGCCTACCACGATGCACTGCCGTTGAATCGTTATGGCTCAGAGGATGAAATTGCCGCAGCGATCAATTTCCTGCTGTCCGACAAGGCGAGTTTTATCACCGGCCAGATCCTGGCAGCAGATGGGGGCTTTGAGGCAACGGGAATTGGTTTGCCCGCCTTGCGATCCTGAGGCGATACACCTTTTAGTGGCTGAGCGCGCCTTGGGTGTGAGGGGGCAACGCCCCCCTCTGTTGGCAATGCCGGTGCTACGGCAGGGCTCGTGTTAGCGACGCTTCTTTGCCCGCAGGGTGGGGTCTTCTTGGGTTGGATCCTCGGGCCAGGGGTGGCGGGGGTATTGCGCGCGCATGTCTTTGCGCACATCTGCATAGGATCCGGCCCAAAACCCGGGCAGGTCGCGGGTGATTTGGATCGGGCGCTGGGCCGGGGAGAGCAGGGTGATCTTCAAAGCGACGCCGCCGACGCTCGGGTGGCGGGTGATGCCAAACAATTCCTGTAGTCGCACCGATATTTCCGGAGCTTCCGCACTATAGGTGATCGGGATCTTACGCCCCAGCGGGGTGGTGAAACTGCCGGGCGCCTCGCGGTCCAGCAGTTGTGTCTGTTCCCAGGTGAGTGCGGCGCGCAGCGGTGGCAGCAGGTCGAACTGTTTCCAAGCCGCGGCGGATTTAACCCCGCCCAGCATTGGCAGCAGCCAGTCGTCCAATCGCGCCAGCAGGCCATCGAGCGAAAAATCCGGCAGGTCAAAACCATCGGCGCGCAGCAGTTCAACCCGCGCCGCCAGCCGCGCCGCGGCCCCGTCGAGACGCAGACCAAGATCGCGCACCCCGTCGAGCATGGCGGCGGCGATCTGATCCTCAGGCGCATCTTTCCACAGGCGCTGTTCCAGGGAGATGGCGCCCAGGCACTCTTGCTGTTGTGCAACGACGCGGCGGTCGCGCTTGGACCAGTGGCAGTTGTCCTGCCAGGCGATCTGATCGGCAAAGAGTTCGCGGATTTCGCCGAGACTAATCTGCGCGGCCATGCGCACACGGGCCTCGCGCGGGTTGCCGTCGGTGTCCAGCGCCACGATGAAGGGGGCCGCGGCCAGGGGATCACTGGGGTCCAGCAGCACGCCCTTGCCGCCAGAGAGCACATAGCGCGGCTGATCGCCTTTGCGGCGCTGACCAATGCGATCGGGGTAGGCCAGCGCGGCCATGGCGGCGGCAGAGAGAGGCCCTGTTCCCTTCTGGGCAGTGGCGCCCTGTTTTTGCAAGCGGCGTGTTTCGCTGCGAATACGGTCCAGCACCGGATAGGAGAGCTGATAGGGGCGTTTGCGCTGAAAGCCCTTAGAATCTTTCAGGGCCTCCAGGCGCAGCGCCAAATCTGTCGGCGCGCCGCGCAGGGGGTCGCGCTCGGCCAGCAGCGCGGCCAGCTCGGCTGCTCTGGGACCGGCTGTCAGCAGCATATGGCCCAAACGCGGATGCAGTGGCAATCGGGCAAGCGCCTTGCCGTGAGCGGTCATCTGGCCGCGCCCGTCCAGGGCGCCCAGCATCTGCAGCAATTTGCGGGCCTCTGCCATGGTGCCGCTGGGCGGTGCGGTGAGAAAGCCTAGATCCCCGGCCTCTGCCCCCCAGAGCGCCAGTTCCAGTGCCAGACCAGTGAGGTCGGCTGAGGCTATTTCCGGTGGCGGAAAGGCGGCCAGCGCCCCTTCTTCGCCTTTGGTCCAGAGCCGGTAAGCGGTGCCGGGGGCGACACGACCGGCGCGGCCCTGACGCTGGGTGGCCTCGGCGCGGGTGACTTTTTCGGTGATCAACCTTGACATGCCAGAGCCAGGGTCAAACCGGGCGCGCCGGGCCTGGCCCATGTCGACCACCACGCGGATATCCTGAATGGTGAGCGAGGTTTCAGCAATCGAGGTGGCGAGCACAATTTTGCGACCCGTGACGGCAGGGCGGATGGCGGCCTGCTGGTCCTTGAAGGGCAGGGCGCCAAACAGCGGCTGGATCAGGCAATCGCCGGGCAACCGCTTGTCCAGATTTTGCGCCGCGCGGCGGATTTCGCCTTCACCGGGCAGAAACACCAGAATGCCGCCGCCCATCTGCGCGCCCTTGGTGGTGTCGCGGCTGTCCTTTTCTGCCTGCACCACCAGATCGCACAGAGCATCCAGCCGACGTGCCTGTGGCCCCAGTGGGCGCTCCAGCCAGCGGGTTTGCACCGGAAAGCTGCGCCCTTCGGAGGTGACAAGCGGTGCCTGCATCAGCGCCGCCACCGGGGCGGCGTCCAGGGTGGCTGACATGGCCAGCAGGATCAGATCATCACGCAGCGCCTCCGCCACCTCAAGGCACAGGGCCAGGCCAAGATCGGCGTTGAGGGAGCGTTCGTGGAATTCGTCAAAGATCACCGCGCCGACGCCGGGCAGGTCCGGATCCGATTGCAGCATCCGGGTGAGAATGCCTTCGGTCACCACTTCGATGCGGGTTACCTTGCTGGTCTTGGCCTCGCCACGGATCCGGTAACCAACGGTTTGACCCACCACTTCGCCAAGAGTTTCCGCCATGCGCTCAGCCGCGGCGCGGGCGGCAAGGCGGCGCGGTTCCAGCATCACGATGCGCTGGGTGGTCAGCCCGGCTGACAGCATGGCCAGCGGTACCTTGGTGGTTTTGCCCGCACCGGGGGGCGCTTGCAAGACGGCGCGTTTGCCCTGTTGCAGGGCTGTGATCAGCTCTGGCAGGGCGTCATCGATGGGTAGGCGTGGCATGGTGGCTTTTGTCATGGCCTGCTTATCGCCAAAGAGCGCGCCGGGGTCCAGCCTGCTGCATAATGCCCGCCCTGCGGCAGCTTCGCACTGGACAAGGGGTTCGGGCCTGCGTCAATTAGGGCGGAAATTTTGCGAGCTGTTCAATATTGGAGACCGGGCATGAAGACCGCCGAGCTGAGTGAGAAAATCCTAAGCGGGGATCGCCGGGCGCTGGCGCGGGCCATCACTCTGGTCGAAAGCGGCCGCGATGATCACCGGGTGGCCGCAACCGAGCTGTTGGACCTCCTGGCGAAATCCGGGCGGCAAGCGCTGCGCATTGGTCTGTCAGGTACGCCCGGGGTGGGGAAATCCACCTTTATCGAGAGCTTTGGCATGATGTTGGTGGCCCAGGGGCTGCGGGTGGCGGTGCTGGCGGTGGATCCGAGCTCAGCCCGTACCGGCGGGTCCATTCTGGGCGACAAAACCCGGATGGAACAGCTGAGCCGCCAGAAGGCCGCCTTTATCCGGCCCTCGCCGAGCCAGACCAATCTGGGCGGGGTGGCGCGGCGCACCCGCGAGGCGGTGGCCCTGTGCGAGGCGGCTGGATTTGATGTGGTTCTGATTGAGACCGTAGGCGTTGGCCAATCTGAAACCGTGGTAGCGCAGATGTCGGATCTGTTCCTGTTGCTGCTGGCACCTGCGGGGGGCGATGAATTGCAGGGGGTCAAGCGGGGGATCATGGAAATGGCGGATATCATTCTGGTCAACAAGGCCGATGGGGATCTGAAATCCGCCGCCATGCGCACCTGTGCCGATTACTCTGGCGCGTTACGGCTGCTGCGTAAACGCCCGCAGGACCCCGAAGGCTACCCTAAGGCGCAGACCGTTTCGGCGCTGCAAGAGGCCGGGTTGGACAGCGCCTGGGCTGATATGAAAACCCTGGTGGAATGGCGCCAGGACAAGGGCCATTGGAACGGCACCCGCGCCGAGCAGGCGCGCTACTGGTTTGCTGAGGATGTGCGCCAGGCCCTGTTGGCGCGGCTCAAGACCCCCTGGGCGCAGGGCCGCATGACAGAATTGTCGGATCAGGTGGCGCAGGGGGCGGTGTCGCCAACGGCCGCAGCACAGGAGATGCTGAAAGGGCTTGGCGTTGCAGGCTAGGTGGCGACAGGTGCAGCTGAAGACAGGCACTGGCCAAATGGGGATGGCCAAGTGGGCAAGACAGGCCTATAGATCCGTTGAAAATCACAGGTTGGAGCGGGCCTGAGCCATTTCATTGGTGCAGGGCCATAAAACCCCAGCATATGGCTTGACCCTTGGGGCGATTCCTCCTAAACGCATCCAACCAGTTTTCGGGCGTTGGCTCTTGGCCGCGCCCTTTGAGATTTGCAGACGATTCGGGGGAATCCTCGGGTGCTGCCCCAGATACGAAGGATGAACCTATGTCGCGCCGTTGCGAACTGACCGGAAAAGGCCCGATGACTGGCAACAATGTCAGCCATGCTAAAAACAGAACTCGTCGTCGGTTTCTGCCAAACCTGAACGATGTGACCCTGCAGTCCGAGACTCTGGGTCGCGGCATCAAGCTGAAGATCTCAGCTGCTGCGCTGCGCACCGTTGACCACCGCGGTGGTCTGGATGCTTTCCTGGCAAAAGCCAAGGACGATGAGCTGTCCACAGGTGCCCTGAAAGTGAAAAAAGAGATCGCCAAGGCACAAGCCGCCGCAGCCTGATCTTTGATCACATGAGAATTTGCAGCGCCGTGCATCGAGAAGATGCGCGGCGTTTTGCCGTTCCGGGTTCAGGACATTTCACCTTGCGGCTCTGCTGCGGCAGAGGCATATCATTTACCATGGCACGATTCCTGCGGATATCTCTGGCCTTGATGCTGGCCCTGGTGGTGACCCTGACGGGGCATGCCTCAGCCAGTGCGCAGGGTGCCCGTGATGCCAGTGGCCAGATGGTGATTTGTTCCGGAACGGGTCCGGTCACCATCTACGTCGATGAGGATGGTCAACCCACCAAGGCGCCGCATTTTTGTCCAGACTGTGTGATGCATCTGCTGGATGCCGTTGCAGGGCCGGATGCTGTGGTGCTGCCAGCCTATGGCGGGCAGGCCTTTGACCGCCTATTGGGCGCTGTGGGATCCAGCCCTGTGATGCTGCTTGCCGCGACAGCACGGGCGCCGCCGCGCTGCGGCTGATATAGCTGTCCAACGAAGAGCCTGACCGCCTGTAATCCTGCCTGGCTGACGGGTGGACGGGCTGCAAGATCTACCCAAAGAATTTCCTAACCCTGAAAGAAAGGAGACAGAAATGTCCCTGAAATCCGTATTGTTTGCGGCAGTTGCCGCTGTGTCACTTGCTGGGGCTGCCACTGCTGAAGGCGCCAAGATCATGGTGCATGATCAATATGCCCGCGTGTCGGCTAAAATGTCCACGAGCGGCGCAGCCTTCATGGAGATCATGAATATGGGCACCGAGGACGATCAACTGATCGACGCGCGCTCTGACATTGCCAAGCGTGTTGAGCTGCACACCCATATGGAAAGCGGCGATGGTGTGATGAAGATGGTGCATGTGGAGGAGGGGTTTGCGATCCCCGCCGAGGGCAGCCACATGTTGCAGCGTGGCGGAGATCACGTAATGTTCATGGGGCTGAACCAGTCGCTGGAACATGGCGACATGGTGCCTGTCACTCTGGTGTTCAAAAACGCCGGTGAGATCAGCATCGAGATCCCTGTTGATCTGGAGCGCAAGCCGGGCCAAGGCGGTCATATGAAGCACTCTAACTAAGCGGCTGTTGGTAACAGTGGGGGCGGGCGCGGCGTCAGGCTGCGCTGCAGCCCTCCTTCGCGCCCAAAGCCCGCCCTGGTGGCGGGCTTTTTGCCGCTCAGTCTCATGGGGAGGGCGGGTTTCAGTGGGTCGCCTGCGGCGGCCGAGGTTACCCTAGGATTTCCGCGACCCAGCGGGGCAGCGTTTTGCTGGCCGGGCCGTAGCGACAGTCGTCGAACCGTGTGGCCATGGCCGAGGGTTCGAGATTGAACTCGAGCGTTCTCGCACCGGCGGCTGCTGCGGCTTGGACAAAATTTGCAGCCGGGTAGACCTGCGCCGAGGTGCCAATCGATACAAAGAGATCGGCCTCCGCCAGATGGGTTTCGATGGTTTGCATCGCGTAGGGGATTTCTCCGAACCAGACCACATCGGGACGCGTGGTGGTGCCAGCGCAATGTGGGCAGCTGTCCTGTGGCTGCATCGCTAGCGCCGCCTGCCAGCGGTGGCCACAGGCGGAGCAGAGCGCGCCTGACAGGGTGCCATGCATATGGATAACCCCTTGGCTGCCAGCCTTTTCATGCAGGTCATCAACGTTTTGGGTGATCACAACGACCTCGCCGGGATGTTGCGCCGCCAGCTGCGCCAGCGCCTGATGACCGGCGTTGGGCTGTGCCTTGGCGGCCTGGGCCCGGCGGGCATTGTAGAATTCGTGCACCAGGATGGGGTCGCGGGCAAAACCTTCGGGGGTGGCGACATCTTCAATCCGGTGCTGTGCCCACAGGCCGCCTTCGTCGCGAAAGGTGCCAAGGCCACTTTCTGCGGAGATCCCCGCCCCGGTCAGAATGACAATTTTATCGGACATCACGTGCATTTAGATGTAACCTTTACCTTGATAAATACCCCAGGAGGAGAGGCCATGCGCCAGCGTCCCACAAGGCTTGAGGCCAGTCAAAACCTGGATCAAGACTTCGATCAAAATTCGAGAAAAATTCTGTTTGTCTGCTTGGGCAATATTTGCCGCTCTCCTGCCGCGCAAGGGGTGTTTCGTGGCCTTTGCCCCTGCGTCACATGCGATAGTGCGGGGACTGCCCACTACCACGTGGGCGCGCCGCCCTACGGGGCAATGCAGCAGGCCATGAAGCGGCGTGGCCTTGATGTTTCAGATCTGCGGGCGCGCCAGTTCAGCCCGTCGGATTTTAGCGATTTTGACCTGATCCTGGCGATGGACCAAAACAATCTGGACAACATCGAGGCCCTGCGCCCCGCTGGCAATCAGACCCCGGTTCAGCTGTTCACCCGTTTTGCGCCAGAGGCGGCAATGGATCATGTCCCGGATCCTTACTACACGCGGGATTTTGACGGCTGTCTGGACCTGATTGAACTGGCTGCAGCGGGGCTGGTGCGGGCTGTGGCGCAGGGTGAGGCGGAGCCGGGGCGGTGAAACGCCAGCTCAGCTCAACTCGTCGAGCACTTGAAAGTCCTGCGCCAGCCAAGGCAGCTTGACGATGGCTGGATTTACCATCTGGCGCTTAATCAGGCCTTTGGTGGTTTGGGCAACGGTGCGGGGCAATTGGTCGGCCCAGTCCTTGCTGGCGAAGAGGGAAATCCGCCGCGCCGCCTTGCCAAAGGGCAGCGGCAAGGCGTCGATGTCATCATGGAACCGGGCCGCCCGCATATAGCCAAGTGGCGTTGTCACCGCCCAGCCAATATGGCGGGCTACCATGGCCATCAGCGCCAGGTGGGAGCCAACCTCAAAGCGGTTTTCAAAGGTTATGTCTTGCTGGCTGATCTGCGCCTCGATTTGTTGCGAGATCATCTGGTCGGCCGCGTAGCGCAGAAACGGCAGCTGTTCGAGCTGGCCAATCGGCGCCTGTGGGTCGTGAATAAAACCCTTGGGGGTGACCAGAATAAACGGATCGCGCACCAGGGGGAACTCGATCAAGCCCTGCTGTGGCTCGTCGGTGGTGGCGGTCACGGCCAGGTGGATCTCATCCGCCTCAATGGCGCGCAGGATGTCATGGCTGGAGGCGGTGATCATCTTGAAGCGGCACTCGGTGAGGCTTTCGGCGAGGGCGGTGGCCAGACGTGGGGTCAGATCGTTGTCAAAGTCATCAATCAACCCGATGGAGAGCGCCGGCAGGTGGCTCAGATCCATCATCGACAACTCGCTCTGCGCCAGGCGCAGCTCGGACAGCACCGCCTGTGTGCGGGCCAGGAAATTGCGCCCGGCGGAGGTTGGCACCATGGGGCGGCGGCCGTGATCGACAAGATCCGTTCCGAGCGCCTTTTCAAGGTTTCGCAGTTGTTGGCTGACAGCAGGTTGGCTCAACCCTGTCACTTCGGCGGTCTGAGCAACGGATCCGGTCTTTGCCAGGGCCTCGAACACCTCGAGCCCCCTGAGGGTGACCCCTTTGATCAACATACCGTTAC
This sequence comes from Pseudophaeobacter sp. TrK17, assembly GCF_042192375.1. Lineage (NCBI taxonomy): Bacteria > Pseudomonadati > Pseudomonadota > Alphaproteobacteria > Rhodobacterales > Roseobacteraceae > Pseudophaeobacter > Pseudophaeobacter sp. TrK17. The sequence continues at coordinate 2,774,547 of NZ_CP071700.1, read as the reverse complement.
TCCAACAAAACTATTATCTCAGCGTAGTTTCCCCACCGCCTGCCGCAGGGTCAAGGGGGCCAAACTGGCTGCTGTTCCCCCTAACGCGGTGCAGAGGAGCGCAGGAGCAGCCTAGCGGCGCCGTACCTGTGGGGGCATGGGGAGAGGCAGTTGCACAGGCGCAGCGATTTGGTTTTGTAAAATCTATTGCGTTGCGCAGCAGGGGCAAACAGTTGGTGGTTAACCGCAGATTTTGGCAGCGGTGTCGCCAAAGAGCTTATAGCGCTGCCACAGCTGTTCGTCGCGGTGGTTGCTGGACTGGCGCACCACCTGGGCCTGATGGGGATCGCCAAACCATCTGGAGACGGTTTTGCGCTCAGAGGAGGTCAGCTGTACATTGGCCACCTTCTGGATGCAGCGACACAGGGAGGGGCTGACGGCAGAGCGATCAGAACTGCGGCAGGCGCGTTCTATGGCACCAGCCTGGGCAGGCTGCACCAGAACCATCTGCGCGGTGAAGACTTGGGCGGCCAATACGGCACAAAGCCCCGCAGAGCGCAGGGAGGTGGGCAGCAATGTCATCAGATGTCCCTTGTGTTTTAGCCCCGGATCGCGTGCCCGGATTTGAGCGAATATGGCGAAAGGCGCGACGAGATTCAATATTGGTTAAAAACCATTCAGAAATGCGCAGGATTTTGCCGGGTTCGGGACTGAACAAGTGATATGCGAGGGCAGTGCCTGACCTTTGGGAGGTGCAACGCTATAGTGGAAGCTGGTTGAAATAGGCTGATTTCGATAGGTTTAGGTGGTTTGGGTTCGAATTCACGATGAGCGTTCGTCCGGGTGGGTGCGGAACGCGCCCGCCGTGGGGCGGACGGACGCGTGCCCTCCACATGCGTGACGGGCGGGGTTCCAAGAGAGAGGTGTACAAGTCCAAGGTTTATCAGCGGGCGGCGGCTTCTATTCGCTTCATATCTGGGGCTGGGCAGGTGCTCGCAGCCCCAGATATGAGCGTCGCCCGTAGTCCAGCCAAAAGCAATTCGGCGCCTGCGGTTTTGTTGATGATTTGATCGGACACTGCCATGAGCGTGGGCAGGCTGCGCAGGGATGCGCGGGCGGCGATGGCGCGGCTGATCCGTAAGTCCTGGGTTTGCAGCCAGGTTTCCAGCTGGTCTAAATCTACGATCTTGTCCACATCTGCCACGTTCAAATTCGCCTTTGACTGTCGATTTGGTGAAATAACTTCACCGCAGCATAGACGCGCGCTTGACCAAGACAAGAATCCAAATCATATGCCTGAGCATGACAGATCTCGCCAAAATCCGCAATTTCTCCATCGTCGCTCATATTGACCATGGCAAATCCACCCTCGCTGACCGGCTCATCCAAGAGACGGGCACGGTGGAGGATCGTGATATGAAGGCGCAGCTGCTTGATAGTATGGATATCGAGCGCGAGCGTGGCATCACCATCAAGGCCAACACAGTACGGATTGATTACAAGGCGGATGACGGCGAGAGCTATGTGCTCAACCTCATCGACACGCCGGGTCACGTGGATTTTGCCTATGAGGTCTCCCGCTCGATGCGCGCGGTTGAGGGGTCGCTTTTGGTGGTGGACAGTACCCAGGGCGTTGAGGCGCAGACCTTGGCCAATGTCTATCACGCCATGGAGGCCGACCACGAGATCGTGCCGGTGCTGAACAAGATCGACCTGCCGGCCTCGGATTGTGACCGGGTGGCGGAACAGATCGAAGATGTTATCGGCATCGAGGCCACTGGCGCTATTCAGGTTTCGGCCAAGACCGGGCAGGGCATCCATGAAACCCTGGAAGCCATCGTCAATGAGCTGCCTGCCCCCAAGGGCACCCGCGATGCGCCGCTGAAGGCGATGCTGGTGGACAGCTGGTATGACGCCTATCTGGGCGTGATCGTTCTGGTGCGGATCATGGACGGGGTGCTGAAAAAGGGCGAGCGGATCAAGATGCTCTCCAATGGCTCCACCCATCATGTAGACCGGATCGGCGTGTTCCGCCCGGCAATGGCGGTGATTGACGAGCTGGGACCCGGCGAAATTGGCTTCCTGACGGCCTCGATCAAACAGGTGCGCGACACCCGTGTGGGCGATACCATTACCCATGAGAAAAAAGGCACCGACGATGCCTTGCCGGGCTTTAAGCCTGCGCAGCCGGTGGTGTTTTGTGGCCTGTTCCCGGTGGATAGTTCCGAGTTTGAAGACCTGCGCGATGCCATTGACAAGCTGGCGCTGAATGACGCCTCCTTTAGCTTTGAGATGGAAACCTCGGCGGCGCTGGGCTTTGGCTTCCGCTGCGGCTTCCTTGGCCTGTTGCACCTTGAGGTGATCCGCGACCGGGTGGAGCGCGAGTATGATATCGAGCTGATCACCACAGCGCCCTCGGTGGTCTATCATATCTATATGCGTGACGAGACCATGATCGAGCTGCACAACCCGGCTGATATGCCCGACCTGACCCATGTGGATCACCTGGAAGAGCCGCGCATCAAGGCGACCATTCTGGTGCCGGATGAGTATCTGGGCGATGTGCTGAAGCTGTGTCAGGACCGCCGCGGCATCCAGCTGGATCTGACCTATGCCGGCAGCCGCGCCATGGCAGTCTATGACCTGCCGCTCAATGAGGTGGTGTTTGATTTCTACGACAGGCTCAAGTCGGTGACCAAGGGCTATGCCTCGTTTGACTATCAGCTGACCGGCTATCAAACCGACAATCTGGTCAAGATGTCCGTGCTGGTGAACGACGAGCCAGTGGATGCGCTGTCGATGATGGTGCACCGTGACCGCGCCGAGGCCCGAGGCCGGGCCATGGTGGAAAAGCTGAAAGACCTGATCCCGCGCCATATGTTCAAGATCCCGATCCAGGCGGCCATTGGCGGCAAGGTGATCGCGCGCGAGACCCTGTCAGCGATGCGCAAGGACGTGACGGCCAAATGTTATGGCGGCGACGCAACCCGGAAGAAGAAACTGCTGGAGAAGCAGAAGAAGGGTAAGAAGAAGATGCGTCAGTTCGGCAAGGTCGATATTCCGCAGGAAGCGTTTATTTCAGCCCTGAAAATGGATAGCTGAGCACCAGTCCGAGCCTGCTCGGCAAACGCTTCCCCATACCGTGGTATGGCTGAGGGCTTGGCTAAATAGCTATACGAATGCCTGGTCGTCAGACCGGGCAGCGCCGTATCTGCCCCAGCCAAGGGCGCATTACGCGCAGCCAGGGCCAGCACCGCTCTGCGGTTTGATGTGGTGCCATTTTGGGGCCGCAAGCCGTATTCCACTCTCAAAAATCCGCCCCAAATTTGGGCGTGCGGATCACAGATCGCGCATTTGAGGGCTTCCTGGCGTCAAGCGCGCGCAACTCCCCAGATCCCGCGAGTGTTTTTGACATCGGTCAATGCCGTAACATTGGCCTTAGGTATAGTGGCCCAATGGCGCTGACTTGGGAGGTTTAGAGATGGATTTTGCAGCACGTAAGGACGCACTTGAAACACGCAGGTTGGCTTTGGTCGGGCATTTGCGTGAGGTCGAACATGCTTTGGATGCGCCGATGCCAAAAGACTGGGAGGATCGCTCGTCTGAGCGCCAGGGGGATGAGGTGCTGGAAACGCTTGGTCTCAATGAGATGGAAGAGCTGCGCCGGATTGATGCAGCGCTGGCGCGCTTGGTCGAGGGGACTTACGGCTATTGCCAGATCTGTGGCGATCAAATTGCGGAAAAACGTCTGGATTTGCTGCCCGCAACGCCGTTTTGCAGTGGCTGCGCCGCCTGAGGCAAGGGGGCTTTCGGGGGCGGCAAGAGTGCTGCGCGTTTGGTCGCGGGGCAGTTGCTCTGGGTGGCTTTTCATCCCGATAGGAAGGCGGTAAGGCAGGGCAGGCTTTTCTTTTGGAGATTTCCCCATGTCTTGTGATTTGTGCTCTGCCGAGGGTTCGACCCGGTTTTTTGCTGTTGTTGGTGGCCCCGAAGAGGCTGGCGTGCAGATCTGCGATACCTGTCAGACACAGATTGAGGGCGAGCTGAAACCCGATCACTGGCGCTGCCTGGCCTCGTCAATGTGGTCACAGGAACCCGCAGTGCAGGTTCTGGCGACCCGGCTGCTGGCGCGGCTTGCGGAAAATGACTGGGCGCGGGATCTGGCCGATCAGCTGTGGCTGGATGAGGAAACGCGGGCCTGGGCCGACAATGAGAGCACCGGTGGCGGCCATGTTGACAGCAACGGCGCGGCGCTTGCGGCGGGTGACAATGTGGTCCTGATCAAGGATCTGCCGGTCAAGGGGGCGGGCTTTACCGCCAAGCGCGGCACGGCGGTGCGTGGCATTTCGCTGGTGCAGGACAATCCCGAACATATCGAGGGCCGGGTTGAAGGCCAGCGGATCGTTATTTTGACCAAGTTTGTGAAAAAGAAATAGGTGCTGAGGCAACATGGTTGGCAATTCGCCCTTAGGGTCACTATGGGCCGTTGCCGTATATGGAGCGATATGGCACAACTCCTGCGAACAGACTGAACAAAAGAGTTTAGCTTATGACTGACTTTGCCGAACGTCGCCGTATGATGGTTGACACCCAGGTTCGTCCTTCGGACGTGACCAAATACCCGATCATTGAGGCCCTGCTGTCTGTTGCGCGTGAGGATTTTGTGCCTGATGCACAGCGTGAAGGGGCCTATGCGGATCGAAATATGGACCTTGGGGGGCAGCGCACCCTGATTGAAGTCCGTACGCTGGCAAAGATGCTGGATGCGTTGGATATTCAGCGGGATGAGCTGGTATTGGATGTCGGCTGTGCTTTGGGCTACTCCACCGCCGTCGCGGCGCAAATGGCCGAGATGGTGATCGGTGTCGAAGAAGATGAGACCATGTCCGCCGATGCGCAGGCGCAGCTGTCCGAGGCTGGTGCCGACAATGCCATTGTGCACGTCGGCCCGCTGAAAGAAGGCGCCGCTGAACATGGCCCCTATGACGTCATCATGGTGCAGGGCGGCGTCGAAGAGCTGCCCGCCGCGCTGCTGCAGCAGCTCAAGGATGGCGGCCGTATTACCGCGATCTTCATGCGCGGCTCGCTGGGCGAGGTAAAGGTTGGCTATAAACAGGGGGGGCAGATCTCCTGGCGCTTTGAATTTAATGCCGGCGCCGAGGTCATGCCTGGGTTTGAACGCGCCCCAGCCTTTTCTCTGTGAGGTCGGGGCAAAAGGATCAGCCTAAATGCGGGGGGCATATTTTGAACCTGCACTGGCGGATCTGGCCTGTGACATCCTGTAACAGAAACGGGTTGGCAGTTTTTTGCCCGTGATGCCGTGCCCAGATCTACTGGCACTGCATGAGGTGAGGACAAAGAAGACGAACAGCCCATACAGCAGGTATGAGCTGAAGCATAACAAAACTCCCGCGGCTGGCGGCGCGGCAAACGAATAGGGCGACCGATGTTGAAGAAGAATTCGGCAAGTTTGTTAAAGACGTTTGTATTTGCAGGCTCTGTAGCGCTTGCTTTTGCGCTGCCAAAACCCGCGAGTGCGGACAATCTGTCCGACGCGCTGATTGGCGCTTATAAAAACAGCGGGTTGCTGGAGCAAAACCGGGCCTTGTTGCGGGTTCAGGATGAAAACGTCGCAGCCGCTGTTGCTGGCCTGCGTCCGATCGTCAATTGGACCATCAGAGCCAGCACGCAGAACACACATACTGTGAATGGCCAGTCGCCCTCTTCGAGTGTGGACCAGCTGACGACAGGCCTGGCTTTGGAACTGTTGCTCTATGATGGGGGGGCGACAAAGCTCAAGCAGCTTGCGGCGCAACAAACCGTTCTGGCGACCCGCCAAAGCTTGCTAAATGTCGAACAACAGGTGCTGTTTGGTGCAGTGCAGGCCTATGTAAACGTCCTGTTACAACAAGAGACGGTGCGCCTGCAGGGCAACAACCTGCGCCTGTTGCAGGAAGAGCTAAAGGCTTCGCAGGATCGATTTGAAGTGGGGGAAGTGACCCGCACGGATGTTGCATTGGCGCAGAGCCGCCTGGCTTCTGCCCGCGCGACCCTGATCCAAAGTCGCGGCGATTTGCTGTCGGCGCAGGCCTCTTATGTGGAGGCGGTTGGTCACCCTATTGGCGCAACCGCAGGTCAACCTCCCTTGCCCAAACGGGTTGCGTCCCTGCAGGCGGCAGAATCCATTGCCGTGCGCAATCATCCCAATCTGCTGGGGCAGCAGCATGCTGTTAAGGCAGCTGATTTCGCCACGGATGCGGCGCGAAAAGGTCTGGGGCCAACTGTCAAACTTGGGGCGGAAATCAACGCCACAACCAGCTTGAGCAATAGTTTTGAATCCGACAGCACTGGCGGTAGCATCACCTACAGCCAGCCGCTTTATGCTGGTGGTGCTCTGGCCTCATCGGTGCGGTCTGCCATGGCGAGTGCTGATGCGACGCGGGGCCAGTTGATTTCGACGCAGCGTGCGGTGGCTCAGGATGTTGCCGAGGCCTATGTTACCTTAGAGGCCGCGACCGCCAGTCTGGTGTCCTCAAATGAGAGCGTACGGGCCGCACAGGTGGCCTTTGACGGTATCCGCGAAGAGGCCACATTAGGGGCGCGCACCACGCTGGACGTTTTGCAGGCGGAACAGGATCTGCTGAACGCGCTGACAGCGCGGGTGCAGGCACGGGCCAGCCAGGCCACGGCGGCCTATTCCTTGCTGCAGGCACAGGGGCTTTTGACCGCGGAACATCTGGGTCTTGCCGTCGAGATTTATGATCCGACCCTGTATTATAATCTGGTCAAAGAGGCACCAGCGCAGCTCAGCCGTCAAAGCCGGGATTTGGACCGGGTGCTACGGGCTTTGGGTAAAAACTAGGCGGGGCAAAAAGGGCCTGTTTGGAAACCATCCCGTGTCGAAACTAAAAGTCTCTCTAAATGTTGTGCGATTGCGGCAGGAGAGCTACACTTGTCGCAAAGGCTAGAGTGGTTCAAATACAATGTCCGATCCTGTTACACAGGCTGAAATCGAAGATGTCCTGTCCTCAATCCGCCGTTTGGTGAGTGAGGATGGGCGCTCTGGGCCGCGCCCGGTGACTGGGCCAGCGGTGGGCAGCCAGCAGGACAGCCCGTCGGCTTCCGTGCCGCAAGAGCCTGCAAAGCCAACATCGCGTCTGGTTCTGACACCTGCTTTGCGGGTGGCGGAGGATACCTGCGATGCAGCCGAGGCGGGTTCGGACCAGCCTGATGCCGTCGATGTGTCGGCTGAGGTTGAGGCGTCATGGGGGATGGAGGCTGCCTATGACCTGCAGGGTGACAGCCATTTGGATCTTGAGGTTGAGCCAGAATTAGACCCTGGCGAGGTTATTGCCTTTCGCTCCAATGACACCGTTGAGGCAGACGGGGATGCCGACCGGGCTGCCGATCAGTACAGCGCAACTGAGCGATCAGAGGCTGTGCCTGCGCAGGCTGAAGAGGGCACGGAACCGGCGGACGCTGCGCCATGGCGCGACCCTGATGCGACGCTCTTTGGCAGCGTGGATAGCCCACCCAAGGACGCAGCCGAGGCGGAAATGCAGCTTTCTCCACAGATAAGCGGGACTGTTGCCGAGCAGGGCCAGAACGCAGATGACGCGCGCCTGGATCTGGATGAGGCCGAGGTGGCTGAGCCTGAAGCTGATGAGCTGGATGGCAGCCAGCGGGTGTCTGCAGTGGTGCAGAAAATTGCCGAGCTGGAGGCCAAAGTGGCGCGCTCAACCGGGCAGTGGGAGCCAGATGGCGCTTCCAGTGATCCCTATGCCGGCACCAATATCGAAACGCTTGAGTGGCAGGATCACACGGACGAGGCCGAAAGTGAGGCGGAGGTCGCAACAGGCCAGGTGCCGCAGCCAGAGAGTGGCGCCGAGGCTGAATTTGACGCCGCAGCCCTGGCCGAAGAGGCCGTGACCCGTGCAACGATGGACGCCCTAGGGGACGATGCTGCGGAGGAAAGCTATCTCGATGAAGAAAGCCTGCGCGAGCTGGTTGCCGATATCGTGCGCAGTGAATTGCAGGGCGCCCTGGGCGAGAGAATCACCCGCAATGTGCGCAAGCTGGTGCGTCGTGAAATCCAGCGGGCCCTTGCCGCTCAGGATTTGATCTGACCGGACCTCGCCTGGCTGTTTCAAGCAGACCTGGAGTGCGGCACAGTGAAATCTGACCCAGTGAAATCTGGACCTGTGCAAAGCTGGCCCTGTACAAAGCTGTTTGCTCCGCTCAGACACCCGCTTTTTCTATGCGGTTGCCAAAACCAGTGGGTTCCTTCGCGGCTATGGGGCAGGCACCTCTGTCGCCAGCGAGAGCAGATGATCCAGATCCATATGCTGTTCCAGATGGTCCGCCAGGGCATCCAGCGTGTCTTCGACGCTGTCTTCATACTGGGTGGAACTGTCATAGCCGAGCTGGGATAGGTAATGCGCCCGAAAACCATCGGCGCTGAACAACCCGTGCAGATAGGAACCCAGCACCCGGCCATCCGCAGAGGCCGCGCCTTCAACCCGGTCGGCGATCTGTAGCCAGCCCCGTTTGCAATCGGCCCCCGTGGTGCGTCCCATGTGAATTTCATAGCCCTGCACGGGCATGCCGCCCTGCAGGCTGCTGGCCTCTGTCAGGGTGACGCGTTTGTCGTCTGACATCACGGTGTGAACATCAAGCAGGCCCAGCCCCGCCACCTTGCCCGGTGCGCCCTCAACCCCAAGGGGGTCGTCGATGGTTTTGCCCAGCATCTGATAGCCGCCGCACAGGCCCAGCACATGGCCGCCGCGCCGGTGGTGGGCCAGAATGTCGATATCCCAGCCCTGGGCGCGCAGATAGGCGAGGTCACCAATGGTGGATTTGCTGCCCGGGATCAGCACCAGATCCGCGTCCCCCGGCAGGGCACGGCCCGGGGGCACGATGTCAACCGTGACCTCGGGTTCGGCGGCCAGCGGGTCAAGATCGTCAAAATTCGCCATGCGCTCCAGCTGCGGCACAACCACCTTGCAGGCCCCACCCCGGCGCGAGGCGATATCCATCATGTCTTCGGCCGGCAGTTTCCAGGCCTCCCAAAACCACGGGATCACCCCCAGCGAGGGCCAGCCGGTGCGCCGGGCAATATCATCGCGCCCCGCATCAAACAGGCTGACATCGCCGCGAAAGCGGTTCACCGCAAAGCCGACAATGCGCTCTAGATCCGTTGGGTCAAGCACCGCCTGGGTGCCGACAATCTGGGCAATGACGCCGCCACGGTGGATGTCTCCGACCAGAACAACAGGCGCCTGCACGGCGCAGGCAAAGCCCATATTGGCGATATCGCCCCGGCGCAGGTTGGTTTCAGCTGGTGAGCCTGCGCCTTCGATCAGCACCAGATCAACGCCCGCCGCCAGACGGTGATAGCTCTCCAGCGCCGCTTCCAGCAGCCCGGACTTATCGCGCATAAAGGAGCCCGCAGACTGGGTGCCGCGCCGCTTGCCCTGCACGATGAGCTGTGCCCCGGTGTCGGTTTCGGGTTTCAGCAGCACTGGGTTCATGTCCACATGGGGCGCCAGCCCGGCGGCCCGCGCCTGCAGTGCCTGGGCGCGGCCAATTTCGCCGCCCTCTGGGGTGACGGCGGCATTGTTGGACATGTTCTGGGATTTGAATGGCGCCACTGAGAGGCCCCGGCGCACAAAGGCCCGCGCCAGCCCCGCCACAAGGAGAGATTTGCCGACATTGCTGCCGGTGCCCTGGATCATCAGTGCGCGTGCCGTCATGGCGTTCTCCTCGTGCGGTCTGGTCTTTGCTGTCTGATTGCCGATTGAGCCAGCAAGGAAAAGGGTTTTCTGATCAATCTCGTAAATTGCGCGGGCAAGCGCGGGGAAAACCGTCTTTGGGTGGAGGATCTGCGACAGGTTGCCTTTGACCAGTTGCCTGTGACGGGGTGGGGCGCAAAAGAAAAACGCGCCCCCCAGGACGCGCTTTTCTATAGATCTGTGATCATTTGTTCGGCCTTTTGGGCCTTGGTCGGCTTCAGGCGGCTTCGGCCTGAGCAGCGTTGCGCCGTTCGCTTTCTTCGCGCGACAGGGCAACAGAGGTGCGCACACCCCGACCAACAAAATCCATCAACCCACCGACAACCCGCTCATTGGGGTCAATGCCAGCACAGCTGAGCACTTCGCGACCATCGCGCGAGCGCGCCCAGCGGGCGATCTGTTCGGGGCCGTTGCCGTATTTTTTATCATCGGCAATGGCATCATCCAAGGCAGCCAATACAACAGCGGCAAAGAGCTTGCGTGCTCGGTTGCCCTGTTCATTATTGTATGCAGTGCCGTCAACGAAATCTCGCATCCCGTTTCCTTTATTGTTCTTGCTATTGCAATTCTCGGCGTGGCGTTCCTTATGACGGAACTGTGACGATTCGGATAGCCTGTATATGCATAGCTTTCATGCAAAAATCGCATAGCTTTTCTGGCGTAACTACGAGATATCGTTGTCTTGCCAGTTGTGACCACGACAGATATAGGGACGCTTAATATATCATCAACCTTCCCAGATGGATTTTTCAGATGCCCAAGATCAATGGTAACGAGATCCGCCCCGGCAATGTTCTGGAGCACAACGGTGGTCTTTGGGCCGCAGTCAAGGTCGATCACGTAAAGCCCGGTAAAGGCGGCGCCTTTGCCCAAGTCGAGCTGCGCAACCTGCGCAATGGCTCGAAACTGAACGAACGCTTCCGCAGCGCTGACAAGGTTGAGCGCGTACGCCTGGAGCAAAAAGACCAGCAGTTTCTCTATGAGAGCGACGGCATGCTGGTGTTCATGGATACCGAAACCTACGAACAGATCGAATTGTCCGCCGAGCTGCTGGGCGATCGTCGTCCTTTCTTGCAGGATGGTATGACAATTGTGATGGAATTCTACGAAGAAGAAGCCCTGAACGCGACATTGCCACAAAAAGTGACCTGCAAAATTGTTGAGACCGAGCCAGTGGTAAAGGGGCAGACTGCTGCCAACTCCTTTAAGCCTGCGGTTCTTGAGAATGGGGTAAAGGTCATGGTGCCACCGTTTGTTGGCCAGGACGAAATGATCGTGGTCAATACCGAAACCATGGAATACGCCGAACGCGCCTGATCGAAGGTGCCGCTGACGCATTTGACCCCCGCAAACCAGACTGGTTTGCGGGGGTTTCTTTTTGTCACCTGCTATTGCGGGAGGGCGACCTGGATGATCCTGCATACTGATGCGGCGCATTTTTTGCGTAAACTTTCTGACAGCTCTGCACCCGTTACCACCACATCGTAGTCCCAGAGATGCTGCATCTGGCAGGGCAGGTTACGGTCGAACTTGGCGCTGTCCACCACCAGGATCTTTTGTTTGGCGCAGGCGGCGATGGCCTGACGGGCGGTGATTTCTTCCGTATTGTAGTCTAGCACTGCGCCACTTTGGGAGACGCCGCCACAGCTGAATATGGCCTGCTCCATGCGGTAGCGGGCAAAAAAATCGATGCTGGCAGGGCTGATTACGTCCAGATCCCGCAATCGCACCGACCCGCCCGCCATTTCGACCCGCGCCCCCGGCGCATGTTGCAATGCCATGACCGCGTGAAACGAATTGGTGGCGACCAGGAGATCTTGCCGGGTGGCCAGCAGCCGGGCGCATTGGGCGACGGTGGTTCCGGTTCCCAGCGCCACCCTGGCACCATGGGGGACCAGGTGCTGAACCGCCTGTGCGATTTGGTGTTTTTCGCTGTGGGAGGCCGTGAGACGGGGCAGATACCCGATATTTTCGGCCTGCTGGCGCAATCGGGCGACGCCATTGCGGCGTTGCACCAAAGAGGCCTCGTCCAGATCGCGCAGGTCGGCGCGGATCGTCTGCACCGAAACCTTGAGGCGCTGGCACAGCTCTTGGGCTGACAGGCTGCCGTTTTCTGCCAGCAGGGCAACAATCTGGTCGCGTCGAATGTCCAAGTCACTGCGCTTCATCAGGTTTCTTTCGAAAGTTGTTCTGCCTGTCACTTACAGTAAAGCGATCGTTACGAAAACAGTAATAAAACATATACATTAATGTCATAAACCTGTTGCATCAGACGGCAATAAGCTCCCCATCACGTGTCTTTCGTTCGAAAGGCAAAATCTCTGGAGATTTATGATGAAGAGCTTTCTGACCGCCGCTGCCCTGGCCTGCGTATCCACTGCAAGTTTTGCGGATACCCTGACGCTGTATACCTCGCAGCCCAATGCCGATGCACAAAAGACCGTAGATGCCTTTATGGCTGCCAACCCGGGCACCGAGGTAGAGTGGGTGCGCGATGGCACCACCAAGCTGATGGCCCGTCTGCGTGCCGAAATCGAAGCCGGTAATCCGCAGCCCGACGTTTTGCTGATTGCAGATACCGTGACCCTGGAAGGCATGGCGCAGGAGGGTCTGCTGACCGCCTATCAGTCCCCCGAAGCCACAGCCTATGATCCGGCGCTGTATAGCGCGGCAGGCTTCTACCACTCGACCAAGCTGATCACCACCGGCATCGTGTATAACACCGGTGTTGAGACCGCGCCGACCTCCTGGGCCGATCTGAACGATGCGGCGCTGAAGGGGCAGATCGCCATGCCATCGCCGCTCTATTCCGGTGCTGCGCTGATTCACCTGGCAACCCTGACCGGCGACAAGGACCTGGGCTGGGACTACTACAGCGATCTGGCCGCAAATGACGCCCGTGCCAAAGGCGGCAATGGCGGCACCTTCAAAGCTGTTGCTGCGGGCGAAAAGCCCTACGGAATGGTTGTTGATTTCCTCGCCATCCGCAACCAGGCCAAGGGTTCCCCGGTTGAGTTTGTCTTCCCAAAAGAGGGCGTTTCTTATGTGACCGAGCCAGTGGCCATCCTGTCCACTGCCAAAAACACCGATGCGGCCCAACGCTTTGTTGATTTTGTGCTAAGCCAAAAGGGCCAGGATCTGGTTCTGGAGATGGGATATATCCCCGCGCGCAACGACATGGGCGTACCTGCAGGCTTTCCTGCCCGCGCCGATATCAAGCTGATGGATTTTGACCCGGCGGTTGCCCTGGAAAATGCCGAGGCCAACAAGGCCAAATTTGCTGAGATCTTTGGGGCCAACTAATGTTCATGCCCCAAACAGCGGGAGGCAGCCGGTCCGAGCACCGGCTGCTTTCCTTTATCCTCTTTGTTGCGATTGCCCTGACGCTGACCCCTGTTTTGCGGCTGTTTGTTGAAGGCGTCACCATCGACGACCAACTGAACCTGAGCCTGTTTTCAGAGGTGTTGATGCAGAGCCAGACCCAATTGGCGCTGAAACACTCGCTGATCACAGCGGGATTTGGCACCCTGGTGTCACTGCTGATCGGCAGTGCCTTTGCTTTTCTGGTGGCCCTGACCGACCTGCGGGCAAAGACAACCCTGGTGTTCTGCCTGATGATCCCGATGATGATCCCGCCGCAGATTACTGCGCTGTCCTGGACGCAGATCATGGGGCCGTCCTCGGTGTTGTTAAAAACCCTCGGACTGGCGCCAGCCATGGGCACACCGCAACCGCTGTATTCGCAGGGCGGCATCATCCTGCTGCTGGGGATCCAGCATACTGCGATCATCTTTTTGACCCTGCGCGCCGGTCTGCGTGCCATCCCACAAGACGTGGTCGAGGCGGCCCGGATCAGTGGCGCCAGCGGGCTGCGGCTGTGGTGGCATATCATTCTGCCGCTGTGTCTGCCCAGCCTGGCGGCGGGCATTGCCATTACCTTTGTGACGGCCTTGGGGAACTTTGGCATTCCGGCGATGCTGGGCATTCCAGCAGGCTATTCCACCCTGCCAACGCTGATCTACCAGCGCCTGTCTGGCCTGTCCTCGACAGTGCTGGCCGAGGTGGCGGTTCTGGCCATGGTGATTGGCTGTGTCGCCATCTGCGGCATCCTGTTGCAGCGGTTTTTCCAGTCGCGCCAAAAGGTGCATCTGGTGGGCTCCACCGCGCGGCCGCTGGCTATGCCGCTGGGATCTGCGCGCCTGCCCATCGAGATTGGCCTCTGGCTGGTTGTCTGCGCCATTCTGGTACTGCCGATGCTGGGGCTGATCGCCACCTCCCTGGTGCCGGCCTACGGTGTGCCGCTGAGCTTGGAGACCGTGACCCTGGCCTCCTGGCATGAGGCGCTGTTTCGCCAACCTGCCACGGCGCGGGCCTTTGTGAACTCACTGGGCCTGGCCAGTGGCGCCGCTGTGGTGTTGGTGCTGATCTGCCTGCCACTGGCCTGGCTGATGGAGCGCACCCCGTCGCGGTTGGGGCGGGTGTTTGATGCGCTTGTGGATCTGCCCTATGCGCTGCCGGGGGTGGTGCTGGCGATTGCGATGATCCTGTTGTTGATCAATCTGCCGTTCACCGATGCGACACTCTACGGCACCATCTGGATTATATTCCTCGCCTATCTGGCGCGGTTCCTGGTGGTCATGTTTCGTCCCATTCAGGCCAGCATCCGTCAGCTTGACCCGGCGATGAACGAAGCCGCGCAATCCGTCGGTGCCACGCTGTTTCAGCGCCTGCGCCTAATCATCCTGCCGCTTTCTGCACCGGCGGCGGCGGCGGGGGCGATCCTGGTTTTCCTGACCGCCTTCAATGAGCTGACCGTTTCCGCGCTGTTGTGGTCCTCGGGGACTGAGACCCTCGGCGTGATGATTTTTAACCTGGATGACAGCGGTGAGACGGTGATGGCGTCGGCGCTTGCCATGACCATTGTTCTGGTGGTGATGGGCTTGATGGCCGGCCTGCAGATCTCGGCGCGTCACCTGCCAAAAGGAAGCCTGCCATGGCAGACATAAAACTGGACGCTGTTGAAAAGCATTTTGCAGGCATCCCCGCCTTGCATGCCATCAGCGCCACCATCCAAGACGGTGAATTTGTCGCCCTTCTGGGCCCATCGGGGTGTGGCAAGTCAACCTTGCTGCGGCTGCTGGCGGGGTTTGAGGCCCCCACCTCTGGCGCCCTGTCCATCGGTGCACAGGAAATGGCAAATGCGGCGACGGGTCATGCGGTGCCACCCGAGGCGCGCAATATCGGCTTTGTCTTCCAGTCCTATGCGCTCTGGCCGCATATGTCCGTGCGCCGCAATGTTTCCTTTGCGCTGGAGGTTCGCGGCCTGTCAAAATCCGAGCAAAGCCGCCAAACCGAAGCCGCCTTGCAGGCCACCGGGCTGGTGGCTTTTGCCGACCGTATGCCTGCTGATCTGTCCGGGGGGCAGCGGCAGCGGGTTGCCCTGGCGCGCTGCCTGGTGTCGGACCCGCAGGCGGTTTTGCTGGATGAACCCCTGGCCAATTTGGATGTGGCGCTGCGCGCCTCGATGCAGGAGGTGTTTTTGGATTTCCACTACCGTACCGGCGCCACCATGGTCTATGTGACCCATGATCAGGCCGAGGCCATGGCGATGGCCGACCGGATCGCGGTGATGCATGAGGGGCGCATCGTACAGTTCGACACCCCGGAGGCGCTGTACAGTCGGCCCTGCAATCGCTTTGTCGCGGGCTTTGTTGGCGACGGCACAGTGCTGCCGATCAGCAATTTTACCCCGGGCAAGGGCAAGGGGCAGGGCGCGGCGCGGCTTTTGGGCACGCAGATTTCGGTGCAGACCAGCGCGGACCGGCCCAACCAGCTCTGCCTGCGCCCCGAAGATATCACCATAACCGAAACCGGTGATCTGCGGGCTGCAGTGACCCGCAGCACCTATCTGGGCGGGCGCTATCGGCTCATGCTTCGAACCCCTGAGGGGGCCGAGCTGATGGCCGAAAGCCGGGTGCGCTACCCTGAGGGCAGTCAGCTGGGGCTCAGCATTGGATCCCCCTGGGCGTTTTGCGAGGACTAAATGAACACGATTGAAGTATTGTCGGGCATTGGCGACAAAGGCCCAGCCTGTATGCGCCTCTGTGTTGAGGGCAAAACCTGGTTGTTGGACTGCGGGTTCGGACCAGAGGCCAACGCACATTTTGACCCGGCCTGGCTGGTCGGGGCAGATGCGGTGTTTATCACCCATGACCATATCGACCACATAGGTGGTGCCGCCTATGCGGTTGAGGCAGGACTGCCGATCTATGCCACGGCGCAGACGGCGCAGGCGCTGCCCCCGGCGGCAGAGGTGCGGCTCTTGCCGGAACAGGGCGAGGTGCTGATTGATGGCATTCGCCTGACCACCGGCCGCAATGGGCATGCACTGGGCGGCATCTGGATGCATTTTGATATTGGCGCGGGGCTGTTTTACTCCGGCGATTGGTCCGAGGAATCAAACTGGTTTGCCTTTGATCCGCCGCCCGCCGCAGCGACGGCCATTCTGGATTGCTCTTACCAGCTGGATCCGGTTGCGCAGCGCGAACGCTTTGCCGCTTTGGATCAGTTGATCGATCAGTTGCCAGGGCAGATCCTGCTGCCGGTGCCGCCCTCGGGACGGGCCGGGGAAATGGCACTGCATCTGGTGCAGCGTTTTGGGGTGGAGGCGGTGATCCTTGACCCGGAATGCCGGGCGGCGCTGACGGCAGCGCTGGCGCGCGGCGGTCTAAGCCCGCGGGCGCAGGAGATTGCGCCGCTGCTGCAGCGCGGCGATCTGGAGCAGGCACGGTTTTTGATCTGCGACACCCCCAATGCGGATGGGGGCGCGGCCTGGGGCTATGTGCGGGCCTGGCGAGAAAGTGGACGATTGGGGCGCGATGCTCATGTGATTTTCACCGGCCATATGACCGCCCATGCCCGTGGCATCTGCGCGGTGCCCGGCGGCTATTTCCAACGCTGGAATGTGCACCCTCCGCTGGGGGATCAGATCAAGATGCTGCGCCGCCTTGGGGCAAAACGCTTTGCCCCTGCCTTTTGTATCAGCCCGGAGGATTATCTGGTGGAAGAGGGTCTGGGCGCCGAGGTCTTTATGCATGAGAGCATTCCGCTATGAGCGCGGCATCCCCATCCTGGCCAAAGCTGCCGTCGCAGAGCATTTGCCTGATCCGCCATGGGCAGACCACCGCAAACCGCGATAGTATTATCGCCGGGCGGTTGGATGTTTCGCTTACGGATTTGGGCCGCCAACAGGCGCGGGCTTTGCGCGGGCATTCATGGCCGGGCGCCATTGCGCTGTTTTCCAGCCCCTTGGAGCGCGCGCAACAGACCTGCCAGCTGGGGTTTCCAGATCAGGAATTCCACTGCCACCCCGGCCTGCGAGAAAGAGACTGGGGCCAGTTTGAAGGCGCGCCGCTGGCAAAGCTGCCACCGCGCGCGGGGCGACCGGAAGGCGGTGAAGACTGGTCAGAGATGATCATCCGGGTGGCCGAGGCCATAACCGCGTGCTGTGCGCAGGCGCAAGATCGCCTCCCGGTTCTGGTCTGTCATTCCGGGGTGATCCGCGCCACCCGCCTGTTGGCGGGACAACACAGCACCGGTGCTCGCGCGCCAAACGCCCATCCGATTTCGTTTGTCTGGGTGAATGATAGTCATAAGGAGGTTGCACATGCGCTCTGAAACCGGGCGGCCCTGTGTCGTTTTTGATGTCGATGGCACCCTTGCCCAATTTGATGCGCCCCGGCTGGGGCATCTGGTGCATGGCGAGGTAAAGAACTGGGAGGCCTTTCATCAGGCCATGGCCGAGGCCGAAGTCATCGCCCCCGTAGCGCATCTGCTGCGGCGGCTCAAACAGGTGGGCGAAACCATCGTGATCTGTTCCGGGCGGCCTGCGGGTTGGACAGATTACACCGAGGCCTGGCTGGCGGCAAACGACCTGGCCTGTGATGCGCTTTATCTGCGGCCAACGGGGCAGGACGAAATGAGTGACCCGGGTGTGAAGCGGCGGTTGCTGGCAGAGATGCGGGCGGATGGCTTTGAGCCCTGGATCGTTGTGGATGATCGCAGCTCGGTGGTGGATCTGTGGCGCGCAGAGGGGCTGACCTGCCTGCAATGCGCGCCGGGGGATTTCTGATCCAAGGCAAAAGGGGGCTTCCGGGGCAAAGCCTGCCCGGGACCGGGGTCAGCTGTTAGTTGGGACCGGTGATCTCGATCGAGAAGCCACATTCATCCATCATCTTGCCATAGGCGGCAGTAAATCCTCGCAGCGAGGCCTGCATGACCGGCTGGCCGGGGCCGTAGGGCTGGACTGTGCGGATATCAAGGGACTGGCCAGCCTTCATCCAGCGCAGCATGTTGATAGTGTCTTGCCAGCGCGGGGCGGCTTCAGCCTGGGCAAAGCCTTCGGCGTCAAAATAGCCATTGGCGATGGCATAAAAGGCGGCTTGCTGGTCAAAGACAAAGCCCACCGCTTGGCCGTTTTGCACCTGCGTAGGATAGCCGCGGACGGCGGATTCGTAGAGCGTTGGCGCCGGATAGCTATCAGGGGGGCCGCCATCCAGGTCATAGACTGACAATCGCAGCGAGGGGTCGCCATCGCCGCCGGTCGAGGCGGTGCAGGTATGGCTGGTGTGTTCGGTGGATTCATGTGTTTCAACAAAGACACGCCAGTCGCCAAATTCCCAGTACTGGGCTGTGGCGGGCAGGGCTGGCAGGATGGTCAGGGCAAGAGCAAGGCAATGGCGGCGCATGGGGACTCCGAGAAAATAGGTTTGCTGAAACGTACCTCTCTGGGGAAAAGAGAGAGAGGAGCCGTCCCAGGGAACAGGCTTGGCTGTAAAGGTGTAACAAAATGATAAGGCGAGAAAAAATTAGCAGCCTGTCGAGAAATAGAGCCTAGCCCGTCAGGGCTGCCAGTGCAACTGGGCCTCGCCTGCGGCCATCTCTTCCTTGGCGCGGTCAAAGCGCAGATAGGCAATCGCGCGGCCACCGGATTGGCTGAACAGGGTTCCGACCACCTTGCCACCGGCGGTGATGTCGCTGCCCACAGGCGCTGCGCCGCTGATTTCCACCACGCGCAGCCCTTTGCGCAGCTCGGTCTTGTGTTTCATGCGGGCGGTGACCTCTTGGCCGACATAGCAGCCTTTGCGGAAATCCACCCCGTTCAGGGTCTCAAATCCGGCCTCCAGAATATAGCTGTCCGGTCCCAGCTCGATACCGCTGCGCGGGATGCAATGGGCGACATGCAGCGCTTCCCAGTCGCTGTCATCCTCGCCGCCCTCGGTTCCGATCAGCCGCCAGCCCAGATCCCCATGACGCGGATCCGCCAGGGCGCCTGCGGGGGCGGGGCCGGTGCCGCGCATCACCTGTAGGTCAGTTGGGGAGATGTCGACCTTGGAGCGCAAACGATACATGGTGAGCCGCTTGAGCAGGGCCTCGGCCTGATCCGCATCTGCATCCAGCAGCACATCCGCGCCATCAGCGGCCAGAAAGAAATCGGCGAGATATTTGCCCTGGGGCGTCAGCAGGGCGGCATAGACCAAACCCTGGTCAATCTTGCTCACATCACTGGTGATCAGCCCCTGTAGAAAATCGCGGGCATCTGCCCCGGATAGGCGAAGAATTTTGCGCGCGCGCATGCTGTGGTCTCCAAAGCTGCCCGGGCTTTCATGCCTGCGGGCGGTGGTGTGGTCTTAGTCTCAGGGCGGGGCTGTCCGTCGAAGGTTGGTCAAGCCCATTCCTATATCCCGTAGCCTAGTGATATAGGAATGAGATCTGAGTTGAACCAGGAAAACACCATGCCCGCGCCGATTACTGTCGTGATACCCACCCTGAATGCGGCTGCCGAGCTGCCGCGCTGCCTGGAAGCTTTGATGGAGGGGCTGGCGGAGGGGCTGATCCGGGAGCTGGTGATCAGCGATGGCGGCTCTGACGATGCAACGCTGCAACTGGCAGAAGAGGCCGGGGCGGAGCTGGTCAGCGGCGCTGCATCGCGCGGTGGGCAGCTGCGCCGGGGCTGCGCTGCTGCCCGTGGGGAGTGGTTGCTGGTGCTGCATGCGGATACGCACCTGGCCCCGGGCTGGGCTGCAGCGGTGGCGGCACATCTGCGGGCGGGCGCGGGAGACGTGGGACAGCCTGGCTATTTCCAACTGAAATTTCGTACCAAAGGAGCCTGGCCCGCATGGGTGGCAGGCTGGGCAAACTTTCGGGCGCGGGTCTTTGGGCTGCCCTATGGCGATCAGGGGCTTCTGATCCCGCGTGCGGTCTATGTGTCGGCCGGAGAATACCCCGATCAGCCCTTGATGGAGGATGTGGCCCTGGTGCGCCGCCTCACCGGCCTGACGGCGCTACCGATCACCGCCCTGACCAGCGCCGCGCGCTATCAACGCGATGGCTGGCTGCTCCGCGGTGCGGGCAATCTCTGGACCCTGTTGCGCTATTTCCTGGGGGCTGAACCCGACAAACTGGCGCGCGGCTATCAAAAATAGCCGCTACTCGGTTTAGCGCCGCGCCGGGAAGGGCGGGGTCGGGGTCAGCCCAGGATCCGCGTCATCAAGCGCCGGAGCCAGCCATTTGGGACCGTTTGCTCCTGTGCCCGGGCTGTAGGCTGCTGCGCGGCCATGCCTGCGGGGTCGAGCAGGGTTTTGCCATCCTGAAACTGCAACCGGTAGAGATCGGCATAGATGCCACCGCGTTCGATTAACTCCTGGTGGGTGCCCTGATCGGCAACCTGACCCCGCTCCATCACGATGATCTTGTCGGCGTTGCGCACGGTGGACAGGCGATGGGCGATCACCAGGGTGGTGCGCCCCCCTGCGAGGCTGTCCAGCGCCTGTTGCACCACCTTTTCAGACTGTGCATCCAGCGCCGAGGTGGCTTCGTCCAGCAACAGTACCGGCGTATCGCGCAACAGGGCGCGGGCAATCACCACCCGCTGGCGTTGCCCGCCGGAAAGCGCTGAGCCACGCGGACCCACGAGGGTCTCCAACCCATCAGGCAGCTTTTCCAGAAAATCCGCCACATGGGAGTCTTCCAGCGCTTTTTTCAGGTCTTCATCGCTAACATCGGTACGGCCCAGAACGATGTTTTCGCGCAGGGTTTCGTCAAACAGCAGGCCTTCTTGGGTGACCACGGAAAACATGCCGCGCAGATCTTTGGTGGCAAGATCGGCAACGCTGGTGTCATTGATCTGCACAGTGCCGTGCTGAGGATCCACCATGCGGGTCAACAGGTTGAAAATGGTGGATTTACCAGCCCCGGAGGCGCCCACCAGGGCGGTGGTCTTGCCCGCTTCGGCGTCAAGTGTCAGCGCGCGCAGGATTTCCGCCTCGCCATAATTCAGCGTGACATCTTTCAGGTGAATGCCAGGCAGGCCTTGGGGGGCGGGTTTGGGGCTGTCGGGGGAGGTGAGCAGGATTGGCGCATCCATCAGCGCCTTGATCCGTTCCAGGGCGGCGGCGGCGGCCTGCCAGATGCCGGAGATATTGGCCAGACGGCGCATGGGCTCAAAGGAAAGACCAATTGAGGTGAAGAAGCTCATGAATTGGCCAACGGACTTTTCGCCGGCAATGATTTCAGAGCCGCCATAGAGCAGCACCGCCATAAAGCCGACACCGGCCATAATATCGGTCATGCCGGAGATCGCCGAGGTGCCAAAGGCGGATTTCACCTCGGCTTTGACAAAATTGTCGGTGTGATCGGAGAACCGCTTGAGTTGATACTCTTCGAGATTGTTGAGCTTGATCGGCACGATGCCATGAAAGATCTCATCCAGCCGGGTGGCCAGGGTAGCGCCAAGGTCGCGCGCCTCCGAGGCGCTGCGGCGGACATATTTCTGCAACAGGGAGATCGGCAGCAACAGCCCCGGAACGCCAATGAGCAAAATGGCGGTCCAGCGCCAATCAATGCTGACGGCGACACTCAGCACCGCGACCAAGGCCACCAGATCGCGGCCCGCACCGGTGATCATCGCCTGCCAGACCGCATTGATCGCGCTGACATCGCTTTGCACCCGCTGCAACAGCAATCCGGGGGCATGGGACTGGTGAAAGGAGGGATCCTGGCGGATCAGACGCGCTAGCATGTCCTTGCGCAGACCCGCAGCTGAGGTCTGCGAAACCTTGCTGAGCAGCACCTTCTGGGTGACGCTGGAAATACCACGTAAAGAGAAGATGGCCAGAAAGGCCAGGCTGACCCAGAACAGCGCATTGGTATTGCCGGCGACAAAGACCAGATCGAACATCGGCTGCATCATGTAGCCAAGCGCGCCCATTGTGGCGCCTTCAACCAGCATAAAGACAACCGCGATGCCCAAGAGCCCCATGTACTGACGCAGATAGCCGCGCCATAGCCAGCCCAACAGCTCGCGGGAGGAGGTGTGTTCATTGCTCATAATGGGAGTGCCCGGCTGGAGAGCGTCGAAACTGAGGTGTCATCTGGCGCCTTCTCGTGACTTGATTGGGCCATTTAAGCAGCTCATGGCTGGGGTGCAAGCGTTGTGCTGCTCCTCTTGGCGCTCACACCCCCGGCGCTGAAAGCAATTGCCGGGCTGCGGACAGGGGATTTCCGCAATTGACCTCGCCAAAGTGCAGGCTAGGGTTAGCCCGAAATTCACCTGGTCGGGGGCCGCAGGAGGCGGGGCCGATCCTATTTGGGACAATACAGATGCGTGCAACCTCAAACCCATCGGGCGGACGGCCCTATTTGGCCATTCCGGGCCCCTCCGTGATCCCGGACCCGGTGCTGCAGGCAATGCATCGGCCTTCGCCCAATATTTATGCAGGTGAACTTGTGACCCTCACCGACAGTCTGGTGCCGGATCTCAAGGCCTTGGCTGGCACCGCTCATTTTGTGGCGATCTATATCGCCAATGGCCATGGCGCCTGGGAAGCGGCGCTGATTAATACCCTGCAGCCCGGGGACCGGGTGTTGGTGCCGGCCTCGGGGCGCTTTGCCATCGGCTGGTCGGAAATGGCCGAGGCCCTGGGGATCGAGGTTGAAGTGCTTGATTTTGGTACGGCTGCAGCCTGGGACCTATCCCAGGTGGCGGAGCGGCTGACTGCGGATAAGGCGCATGACATCAAGGCGGTTCTGGGGGTGCATGTGGATACCTCCAGCTCCATTCGCAATGATATCGCGGCCCTGCGCACGGCAATGGATGCTGCGGGGCACCCGGCCTTGCTGATGACGGATTGCATCGCCTCCCTGGGCTGTGACCGGTTTGAGATGGATGCCTGGGGTGTCGATGTCATGG
The DNA here is from genome assembly GCF_042192375.1 of Pseudophaeobacter sp. TrK17. Lineage (NCBI taxonomy): Bacteria > Pseudomonadati > Pseudomonadota > Alphaproteobacteria > Rhodobacterales > Roseobacteraceae > Pseudophaeobacter > Pseudophaeobacter sp. TrK17. The sequence goes on along the minus strand of NZ_CP071700.1, from coordinate 2,751,531 downwards.
TTGCCGCCTGTCAGAAGGGGCTGATGACCCCGGCGGGGGTGAGCTTTGTGTTTTTCAACGACAAGGCGGCAGAAGCACGCGCCCGCCTGCCAAGGATCAGCCGCTATTGGGATTGGACCCCAAGGGCCAACCCGCAGGAGTTCTACCAGTATTTTGGCGGCACCGCCCCGACACATCACCTGTACGGGCTGCGCGCCGCTTTGGATCTGATCCACGGCGAAGGTCTGCAGCAGGTCTGGGCCCGGCATGCCACCCTGGCACAGGCAATCTGGGCTGCCTGTGAGACCTGGGGGCAAATTGATGCGCCCGAGCAGGGGCTGCGGATGAATGTAACGGATCCTGCGTTGCGTTCGCATGCGGTCACGGCGTTGCAGCTGCCTGCGCCGCGCGCCAGCGAACTGCGCGCGTGGTTGGAGCAGAACCTGGGGCTAACGCTGGGGATTGGCCTGGGCTTGGCGCCCGCGGGCAGCCCTGCGTGGCACGGCTATTTCCGCCTTGGCCATATGGGGCATGTAAACGGTCAGATGATCATGGGGCTGCTGGGCGGCATCGAGACCGGGATGCAGGCGCTGGAGATCCCCCATGGGGATGGCGGCTTGAGCGCGGCGGCGCAGGCCTTGGCAGCGGGCGCGCAGGGCTAAGCGGCGCCTATGGCGTTTGCGCCAGTGCCTGACCACAGGGCTAGAGCTCGGTGGTCAGACCTCACGGCTTGGATCCCCGGGGCCACATCTGCGGTGCAGTGTCCCTAAGGCTCCTGAGCCGGGGGAACAGCAAGCGCGGGGGCTGCGCCTGGGCGTTGCCTGGCGGGCACCGGGTAGCAGGTCGTCAGGTGTCGGGGTGCTGCAGGTGGTCTTCGAGGCGGTCGATGAGATGATTGAGAAACAGTGCGAACATCAGCACTGGCACCATGCCAAACAACATCCAACCGGCAAAGAATACCCACATCAGGTTTAAGCCGATAAAGGAGAGTGCGGCGGCAAAGAGATCAATCGGTTCCGGCGCCTGGGCAGAGCCCGTTTGCGGCGAATTTCTGTTGTCCTGATTATAGTCCATGGCGTGGCCTCCTGAGGGTCTCCCCCTAGAACCTAGCGCGCCAGGGATGAAAGTCCGGTAAAACCACCGCGATTTTTGCAGCCGGTCTGATTGGGCTGCCCGATTGGGTCGCCTTTCTGGGCAATTGCCTGTGTGACCGGCTGGGCGACGGGCTGGGCGTAACTCTAGGAGGCAATATCCGCAGCGCAGGCAGAGCGGGCCGCAGCAAGCGCAACGGGCAGAGCAGCGGCAAACAGCGCCAGGTCTTCGTCGGGGCCACAGCTGACCCGGATGCAGCGATTTTGCGGCGCCGCAAAGGGCATGCGCACAAAGACATCCTGTGCCAGAAGGGAATCCAGCACGGCTTTGGCAAAATTCCCGTCCTGGCCACAGTCGACCGCGACAAAATTGGTGGCCGAGGGCAGGGCGGTGAGGCCGTTTTCCGCAGCAATCTCGGTGATATGGTTACGGGCGGTGGCAATTTCACCTTGAACATGAGTCAGCCAATTTTGATCCTGCAGGGCGGCCAGCGCCCCGGCCTGGGCCGTGCGGTTCATGCCAAAGTGGTTGCGCACCTTGTTGAAGGCAAGGATCAGATCTGCCTGCGCCAGCGCATAGCCCACGCGGGCGCCTGCCATGCCATAGGCCTTGGAGAAGGTGCGCATGCGGATGACGCGAGGGTCGTTGATATCGACCGGTGCTGCGGTACCTTCAGGCGCACATTCCACATAGGCTTCGTCCAGCAAAAGCAAAGCGCCCTCAGGCAGATCCGCCAATGCTGCGACAATGTCCTGCCCCCGGTGCCAGCTGCCCATGGGGTTGTCGGGATTGGAGAGATAGACCAGTTTTGCATCCACCTCAGCCGCCTTGGCAAACAGCGCCTGGATGTCTTCGTGGTCGTCCCGATAGGGCACCATATGCAGGGTGCCGCCAAAGCCGGCCACATGGTAGTTGAAGGTGGGGTAGGCGCCTTGCGAGGTGACAACCGCATCCCCGGGGCCAATCAGCAGCCGCACCAGATAGCCCAACAACCCGTCGATACCTTCGCCAACTAGGATGTTTTGCGCCGGAATACCGTGATGCGCGGCCAGCGCCTGGACCAGATCATGGCTTTGGGCATCGCCATATTTCCAAATCTCCTCGGCTGCCTGTTGCATGGCGTTGATCGCCAGTGGCGAGGGGCCAAAGATGTTTTCATTGGCGCCAAGCCGGGCAGCAAAGGCTTTGCCACGGCTGCGCTCCTGGGTTTCGGGGCCGACAAAAGGCACGGTGGAGGGCAGTGACAGGGCAAGCGGGGTATAGCGAGGCGTTTTCATGCAGCGCAGATAGCGCAAATTGCCATCCTGCGGCAAGGCTTGCGTGTTGCTTCAACCCAGAGCAGACTGGCGCAAATTTAAGGAGATATTTAATGCGAAAGACTTTGCTGGCGGTGCTCGCCTTGGGGCTGGGTCTGGGCCTGGGCTATTTGGCCTTTTGGCCGGTTCCCCTGACCCCCCAGGTCTATCGGCCTTTGCAGCCCCCTGCGTTGACCGGTGAATTTGAAACCAATGACGCCATGGCGGCGCTGGAGCTGATTGTGCTGCCAGAGGGGGCCGTTGGTCCCGAAGACCTGGCAGTCATGCCGGATGGCAAGGTCTATACCACTGATCTGGCTGGCAAACTGTACCGAATCGACGGTGCTGCCCCGCAGGTGGTTGAGGATCTCGGGGGGCGCCCGCTGGGGCTCAAAGCGGGGCCGGATGGGGCGCTTTATATTGCCGACAGCTATCGCGGCATTCTGCGCTGGACCGGACCGGGCAGCCTGGAAACCCTGGTGACAGAGGTAGAGGGCGCGCCGCTTATCTATGCCAATCAATTGGATATCGCGCGCGATGGGACGATCTATTTTTCCAACTCGTCGGATCGCTTTGACCCGGAAACACTCGGCGGGACCAAACCGACCTCGGTGATGACAATCTGGGAGCAATCCGACAGTGGCTATGTTGCCCGCCGTCTGCCCGATGGCAGGGTAGAGAAAATCGCCAGCGGCTTTGTATATACCAATGGGGTCGCCCTGTCCCAGAATGAGGATTTTCTCTTGATCAATGAAACCGGGCGGGCGCGGGTGCAAAAGCTTTGGCTGACCGGTGACAAGGCCGGCGAGCAGGAGCTGTTTCTGGGCAATCTGCCTGGTTATCCCGACAATCTGGAACGCCAGGGAGACGGAACCTTTTGGCTGGCCTTTGCCAGCCCGCGCCTGCCCTCGGAAAAGCTGATGCCCTATCCCTTCTTGCGCAAGGTCATCTGGCGGCTGGGAGATCTGGTGCGCCCGGCTCCGGTGCATCGGGGCATGGTTATCCAATTTGACGAAAGCGGCAATATCCTGCGCAACCTGCAGGATCCCACGGGGCGGTTTGGCGTCACCACCAGCGCCCTGGAGGTGGGGGAACAGTTTTACGTGATGTCACTGGACGGACGTGGCTTTGGGCGCGGGGCGGTCGGTGATCTACCTGCCATGCAGTAATGCCTAAGGGCGTGATGGGATGCCAAGCTGACTGGCGCCGGGGCTGCTTTGCCCCGGCGTTAGGCTGGATCACAGGCAGCAATCGGGGCAGTCTGGCGCAAATGAAATAGTCTGGAGGTGCCACAATGGCGCGGGTTTCCGTAGAGATCAAAGATCATATTGCCCATGTCACGCTGACGCGGGGTGACAAGATGAATGCCTTGGATGATGCCATGGTCAAGGGCATCCTGGCCGCTGGTGCGCAGGTGGCGGACTCGGACGCGCGGGCGGTGGTGCTGTCGGGCGAGGGCAAGAGCTTTTGCGCCGGGCTGGACCTGATGAGTTTTATGCCGATGGGCCAGTCTGATCCAGAGACCTGGCTGATGGAGCGCAGCCACCACGATGCCAATGAGATGCAGGCGGTGTCGATGATCTGGCGCCGCCTGGAAATCCCGGTGATTGCAGCCCTGCAGGGGGCCACCTATGGCGGCGGTTTGCAACTGGCGCTGGGCGCCGATATCCGCATTGCCGCCCCCGACACCAAACTGGCAGTAATGGAAATGAAATGGGGGCTCATCCCCGATATGGGCGGCATGGCGCTGTTGCCCAAATTGGTGCGCTCTGATGTGCTGCGCCAGCTGACCTATACGGCGACGCCGATCTCTGCGCAGCAGGCTGCGGACTGGGGGATGGTGACCTCCATCTCAGACGATCCCCTGGCTGCCGCCCAGGCCCTGGCGACAGAAATCGCGGGCAAGGGACCAACCGCCATGCGCGCCGCCAAACGGATGATTGAATATGCGGAATCCGGTGCCTCGCAAGCCGAAGTGCTGCTGCGCGAGAGCGCCGAACAGGTCAAGTTGATCGGCAAACCCGAACAAATGGAAGTGATCGCCGCGCAAATGCAAAAACGCGCTCCGGTCTTTAAATAGCTCCGGGCCGACCTATATGAGTTTTAACAGTCCTCCCTCCCAGACTGTTTTGACGTCTCTTCCTTCCCCGAAAGGGATGAAGACGAAAGCGGTGGCGTCAACCCCCTGACGCCGCCGCCTTTTCCTCTGCCGCTTCAGCCTGAGCCTCCGGTTCAGCGCATGCGTCATCCTGCGCCTTATTTGCCCTGGGGGATCACCTCATAGCCAGGCTCTTCGGGTTCGTCATCGGTCATTTCCGGCGGGAAGCCAGGAGCCAGAATGGACAGGCCTGTGGCGTCTTCGAGGCGGCGAATGATATTGGGCGACAGTTCGCGCGCGCCGTATTTGGCAATGCCATCGTCAAAAATCTGCACGATCATCGGGCTGATCTCCAGGGGCACATTGTTGCGCTCGGCGATCTCCTGAAACAGGCCCACGTCCTTCTTCACCAGATCCATAGTAAAGGAAATATCGCGGCTGCCGTTCAAAATGACCTGGCTTTCGGTGACATGGCTAAACGAATTGCCTGAACTGATCTTGATCGCCTCATAGGCGGTGTTGAGATCCATACCAGCGGCCTTTGCCGTCACCAGGGCCTCGGCATTGGCCACCAGATGTACCGTGGCCAGATAGTTGGTCAGTACCTTCAACACCGAGGCAGAGCCGAGCTCCCCCGTGTGCAGGATGCGCCGCCCCATGGTGGTCAGCAAGGGCAGGATGCGCTCGAATGTGGCGCGCTCACAACCGGCAAAGATGGCGATATTGCCGGTATCCGCGCGGTGGCAGCCGCCAGAAACCGGGCAATCCACCGCCGCGCCACCCGCCGCAATAACCATGGCGCCCAAGCGTTTGACCTCGGCTTCGTCGGTGGTGGACATCTCCATCCAGATCTTGCCCGCGCTCACCTCGGGCAGCATTTCCTGCATCACCGCATCAGATGCCATAGGCGAGGGCAGGCAGGTGATCACGGCATCACAATCGCGCATCAGTTGCGCGGGGCTGGTCTCGGCCTTGGCGCCACAGGCCTCAAACTGCGCTACCAGATCGGGATTCAGATCATGCACCGTTAGGTCAATGCCATTGCGCAGCAAGGAGCCCGAGAGCTTGGCCCCCACATTACCCAGGCCAATAAATCCAACTTTCATTCTGCTCTCCCTGATCCGTATCGCGCCCGATCGCGCATATTGCTGACGACAAAGAAATCCGGCGACGCAGGCAAAGGGAAATGATATTTGTGAGCCAAAATACCCAAATAAATTTGGTGATAAATGGATGAACGCCTTTCCAATTTGACCTGGCTGCGCACATTCGAGGCGGCAGCGCGGCTGTTGAACTTTACCGAAACCGGGCAGGAGCTGGGGCTGACCCAAACTGCCGTCAGCCTGCATATCCGCTCGTTGGAGGCGCGGCTGGGCAGCAAGCTGTTTTACCGCCAGGCACGCAGGCTGGAGTTGACCGAAATAGGACAGGCCTATGCGCTGACGGTTCGCCGGGCGCTGGGGGATATCTCGCTTTCTACCACGCGGTTGTTTGGGGCTGAGACGGCGCGGACCTTGACAGTGCGGGTGCCGGTCTCCACCGCAGCGCTGTGGTTGGCGCATCTGTTGCCGGATTTTGCCACACGCCACCCGGAGATTAACATTCGGCTGGTGTCGAACATCTGGACCGAGCCAGAACCGCGCGATGATGTCGACGCCGATGTGGAAATTCGCCTGGGCCATGGCAATTGGGAAGACGGCAGCGCCCTGCAGCTGTCGCAGGAATGCATTGTACCAGTCTGCGCCGCCGGCGCCGCCCGGCCAGGTTCTGTGGCAGAGCTGCTGCAGGGGCCGCTGATCCATATTCTGGGCTACGAGGACCACTGGGCGCGCTATTTTGCGGCTCATAAGCTGCCCTATGCCAATGAACACGCGCGATTTTCCGTGGATACGACGGTTTCTGCCCTGCAATTGGTGGCGGGCGGCGGCGGCTATGCAACAGTACTGGCCCGCTTTGCCAGGTTGTCTATCGCGCGGGGCATGGGGATCGCCATTGCCGGTCCTGAAATGCCGTTTCAGCAGTCCCACTACCTAATCCGCCGACCGGCACGTGGGCCGCTTAGGCCCGAAGTGCAGCTGTTCGAGGATTGGCTGACAGAGATTTTTGCGCGTTCTGAGGATGAGACGGGATCATAATTTTCGGGTGTCTTTTTCTAGGTCACTCCACGCGGCCAGTGTTGAGTGGCCTTGCACTGCGTTACCGCTTGATGGGGTGATCCCTGGTGGCACAGGGAAAAGAGGATAAAAAAAGGCCGCCCCGGTGGGGCGACCTGAAACCTGTGGACCAGTCGTACAGTAGCCTGCGCTGCACTGCTTACAGCGAGGATTGGTAGATCTTTTCGATGTTGGATCCCAATGCCGCGTTGTATTCTTCGTCGGACATGGCGACATTCAGCCCTTCGGTCAGCGCGCGGCTGAAAGAGGCGATCATTTTGCTGTTCTTGGACAGTTTTTCGCAGGCGTCATCGGTGCTGTAGCCACCGGACAGGGCCACAACGCGTACCACGGCAGGATGATCCGCCAGCGAATCATACAGACCGGCCTCATTGGGGATGGTCAGCTTCAGCGAGACCTTGGTGCCCTCTGGCAGGGCGTCGAGCTGGTCTTTGATCTCAGCCTTGAGGAAGATTTCGGCCTCGCCTTTGGTAGGGGAGTTGATGTCGACCTCTGGTTCGATGATTGGCACCAGGCCTGCGGCTGCGATCTGCTTACCGACTTCGAACTGCTGCGCCACTACAGTCTTGATGCCCTGCGGGTTGGCCTCTTTGACTACCGAGCGCATCTTGGTGCCAAAAATGCCTTTTTCCACGGCGCGCGACAGCAGCGCGTCAAGGTCGGGCATTGGTTTCATCATCTGCACACCGTCGGCTTCATCAGCCAGGCCTTTGTCGACCTTGAGGAAAGGCACAACGCCGCATTTTTTCCACAGGTAGGTGGGCACAGGGGTGCCGTCGATGGCGTTATCCATGGTTTTTTCAAACAGGATCGCGCCCAGGATCTTGCCCGAGCTGAAATCGGGAGAGCAGATGATACGGGCGCGCATCTTCTGGATCTCGCCAAACATTTCTTCGTCGTTGGAATAGGCGTCTTCGGTGACGCCATAGAGGCCAAGCGCCTTTGGGGTGGAACCGCCGGATTGATCCAGTGCTGCAATGAAGCCGCCACCATTGGCGATACGGTCAAACTGTTCCTGGTTAATCTCTTGCGCCATGATCCGGTCTCTCCGCGAAAAATCGTTTCTAATCTGGCCCTGTCTATAGCGTGCCTGTCACAAGAAACAAGTTGTGGCTGCACGCGCTTGCGCTAACGGGCGGGGGTTTTGTGCTCATCAGCACAAAGCCGCAGCAAATCACCTGACAGAATGAAAAAACGGGCCTCAATAGAGGGCCCGTTTTTAATGTCACACTGTCAGCACACTGTCTGCGCGCGGATCAGACTAGGCGCGAGGCTTCTTTTGCGGCGCGCACAAAGCCGTCAAACAGAGGATGTGGGGCAAAGGGTTTAGATTTCAGCTCGGGGTGGAACTGAACGCCAATGAACCAAGGATGATCGCTCCATTCCACGATTTCCGGCAGGCGGCCATCAGGTGACATGCCAGAGAAATTCAAACCGCATGCTTCCAGCTGTTCTTTGTATTTGGTGTCGACCTCATAGCGGTGGCGATGGCGTTCCTCGATATGGGTGCTGCCATAGACGTTGGCCACATGAGAGCCCTCGGTCAGGGTGGCGTCATAGGCGCCCAGACGCATGGTGCCGCCCTTGTCGTCATCTGCCTTGCGCTGAACCTTGTGATTGCCCTGCACCCATTCTTTCAGGTGATAGACAACGGGCTCAAACCGCTTTTTGCCTGCCTCGTGGTCGAATTCTTCCGATCCGGCCTCGGCGATGCCTGCGACATTGCGGGCGGCCTCGATGACCGCCATCTGCATGCCAAGGCAGATGCCCAGATAGGGTACTTTGTGCTCGCGGGCGTATTGCGCCGCTTTGATTTTGCCCTCGGTGCCGCGTTCGCCAAAGCCGCCGGGCACCAGAATCGCATGAAAGCCCTGCAGATGCGGGGTGGCATCCTCGCGGTCAAACAGCTCGGCATCGACCCATTCGATCTTGACCTTCACCCGGTTGGACATGCCGCCATGGGTCAGCGCCTCGGCGATGGATTTATAGGCATCTTCCAGCTGGGTGTATTTGCCAACGATGGCCACCCGAACTTCGCCTTCAGGGTTGTAGATACGATCTGCCACATCTTCCCAACGGGCCAGGTTTGGTTTTGGCGCCGGGGAAATGCCAAAGGCATCCAGAACCGCCTGATCCATACCTTCGCGGTGATAGGCCAGGGGGGCCTCGTAGATGGATTTCAGATCCTGGGCTGCAATCACCGCATCCGGGCGCACGTTGCAGAACAGCGCCAGCTTTTCGCGCTCTTTCTTCGGGATCGGCCCCTCGGAACGGCAGACCAGCAGGTCCGGTGCCAGACCGATGGAGCGCAGCTCCTTGACCGAGTGCTGGGTTGGCTTGGTCTTCAGTTCACCGCTGGCCTTGATATAGGGCAGCAGGGTGAGGTGCATGAACAGGCACTGGCCGCGCGGCTTGTCCTGGCTGAACTGGCGAATGGCTTCAAAGAAAGGCAGGCCTTCGATGTCGCCAACGGTGCCGCCGATTTCGCAGAGCATAAAATCAACCTCATCTTCGCCAATCGAGATGAAGTCTTTGATTTCATTGGTCACATGTGGGATCACCTGAATGGTTTTGCCCAGGTAGTCGCCACGACGCTCTTTTTCCAGCACATTGGTGTAGACGCGCCCGGACGAGATCGAGTCGGTCTTGCGCGCAGGTACCCCGGTAAAGCGCTCGTAATGGCCCAGATCCAGATCGGTCTCGGCACCGTCATCGGTGACAAAGACTTCGCCATGTTCAAAGGGGCTCATGGTGCCGGGGTCGACGTTAAGATAGGGGTCCAGTTTGCGCAGGCGGACGGAATAGCCACGCGCCTGCAAAAGAGCCCCAAGAGCGGCGGACGCCAGGCCCTTGCCAAGCGATGAAACCACACCACCAGTGATAAAGATGAAACGCGCCATGAGTGTTCGGCTGCCCCCGTGAGAAGTCAGAAAATAGCTGCCCGGCGGTTGTGAAAAACCGCTGCACCACGGGGCTACACATATAAAGGATTCGCGCGACATGCGCAAGAGAACCGCAAGATGCTGTTACGGTTCTCTCTCAGAATTCTAGGTCTTGTAGGTGTTAGTCGGCGCTGGGAACCAGCGGCGCATTGTCACCTTCGGCTGGCGGCAACAGATCGCTGCCCAGCGGCGCGATTGGTGCTTCCGGCGCATCACCCGTTTCAGTCGCGGCAGGCACGATGCCATCGGCAACCGAAGATCCAGCGGATTTCTGCGCGGCCAGTACGGTCAGGGTGATCGAGGTGCAGATAAAGCAGATCGCGAGGATCCAGGTCACTTTGCCCAGGGCGGTCGCTGCAGAGCGGCCAGACATGGCCCCGCCACCGCCGCCGCTGCCCATCCCCAGGCCCCCGCCTTCGGAGCGCTGCAACAGCACCACGGCAATTAGGCCAAGAGCCAAGAGAAGATGGATGATGAGAACAACGTTTTCCATAGGTTCCTGCGGCTGTTGGCTAAACTATCGGGCGGTAAATAGGCAAGAATGCCGACAGGGGCAAGGGCTCAGTTTCGATTGTTGGTACAGAGCGGGAGCAGAGGGGGAACAAGCCCGGTAAAACTGTGGGGAAACAGAGGAAAAGTGACTGGACGCGGGCGCTGGCGCTGGGGCAGGCTGCGGTCATGCCTCATGATCATTCTGACCACCCGCACGCCGTTCTGCCTTCTGACCCTGCTTTGCGGGTCAAAGCGCTGGAAACGATTCTCACCCGCAAGGGGCTGATTGATCCGGCGGCGCTGGATGAAATCATCGATACCTATCAAAACAAGATCGGCCCACAAAACGGCGCCCGCGTTGTTGCCCGCGCCTGGAGCGACCCGGCGTTCAAGGCAGCACTGCTTGCAGATGCAGATCCCGTGTTAGCTGAGCTTGGCTATTATGGTCGCCAGGGCGAACATATGGTGGTCGTCGAGAATAGGCCTGAGCGGCATAATATGGTCGTCTGTACCCTGTGCAGCTGTTACCCGTGGCCGCTGTTGGGCATCCCGCCGGGCTGGTATAAATCCGATGCCTATCGTGCCCGCGCGGTGCGTGAACCCCGTAAGGTGCTGGCTGATTTTGGCGTGACCCTGCCCAGCGAGACGGCGGTGCGGGTCTGGGATTCCACTGCAGAGGTCCGCTATCTGGTGCTGCCCATGCGCCCGGCTGGCAGCGAGGGGCTGGATGAAGACGCGCTTGCCGCGCTGGTGTCCCGCGATTCGATGATTGGTACCGCGCTGGCCACCGCGCCCAGCGGCGCCGGTGATCTAAAAGGCGGTGATTTAAACGGCGGCGATCTTACATGAGCCGCCTGCACGATATGGGTGGGCGATTCGGCGATGGCGCCGTGGTGCCGGACGCCCCGGATGCGCCGATCTTTGCCACCGACTGGCATGCCCGCGCCCTGGCCGTCACCCTGGCCTGCGGCGCCCTGGGAAAATGGAACATTGATGTCTCGCGCCATGCCCGGGAATGCCTATCGCCCAAGGATTACACCCGATTCTCCTATTATGAGAAATGGATCTCGGCGCTGGCGGATCTGCTGGTTGAGACCGGGGTGCTGACCCGTGAAGATCTGCAAGGTCACAGCGGGGAGGGGCTGCATGCGCTGGCCTCAGCGGCGCTCAGGGCGGAGGCCGTGGCGGCGGTTCTGGCCAAGGGCGGCCCCGCCAATCGTCCCAGCGCTATCGCGCCGATTTTTGCGCCCGGTGAGCGGGTGAAAACCCGCCACCCCGGTGGCAGCGCCCTGGTGGATGGCGGTCACACCCGCCTGCCAGGCTATGCAGCCGGCGCCTGTGGTCAGATTCTGCGCCAACACGGCACCCATGTACTGCCGGACAGCAATGCCCATGGGCTGGGTGAAGCACCAGAGCCGCTTTATGCGGTGGCCTTCCCGGCGTCAGAGCTTTGGGCGCATCCGGAACACCCCCATGATGAGGTGGTGCTGGATCTGTGGCAAAGCTATCTGCAACCGCTGGAACCGGGGGCGCAGATATGAGCGATTGCATCAACCACTCGGCGCCCGAGCCGGTCTTTCTGGACCCCTGGCATGCGCAGGTCTTTGCGCTCACGGTTTCATTGAATGAAGCGGGGCGGTTTAGCTGGGCGGAATGGGTTGCGCAGTTTTCTGCAACCCTGCGCCGCAATGGGCTGAGCCGGGAACTGGATGGTGGCGCCGACTATTTCAACGCTTGGCTGGAAACGCTGGAGGCGATTCTTGCAGAGGCTGGCAATGCCAGTCCGCAAGAGGTTGCTTTGGTGCGGCGCGACTGGGAAGAGGCCTATCTGAGCACGCCGCACGGCGAACCTGTGCATCTGCCGCGTTGATCCTGGCCCTTGCATCATGGGTCTTGCCCGAATGTAACGGGTCTGCGTCGATTTAGCGGTTTCCTCGCGGACGCGGCATCGCTATACGGGGCTCTGGTTTCCACCAGCATACATTCTAACCAGCATACAAAGGACCTGAGATGGCCAATGTCGTGGTAGTCGGCGCCCAATGGGGCGATGAAGGAAAAGGCAAGATCGTTGACTGGCTCAGCGAACGCGCCGATGTGATTGCGCGTTTTCAGGGCGGTCACAATGCCGGCCATACGCTGGTCATTGACAGCAAAGTTTACAAGCTGCACGCGCTGCCCTCGGGGGTTGTCCGCGGTGGCAAGCTGAGCGTGATCGGCAATGGTGTGGTTCTGGACCCATGGCACCTGCTGAAAGAGATCGAAACCGTGCAGGCGCAGGGCGTTGATATCAGCCCCGAAACCCTGATGATCGCCGAGAACACGCCGTTGATTCTGCCGATCCATGGTGAGCTGGACCGCGCCCGCGAAGAGGCCGCCTCCAAGGGTACCAAAATCGGCACCACCGGGCGTGGTATCGGCCCCGCCTATGAAGACAAGGTTGGCCGTCGTGCCATCCGGGTTGCCGATCTGGCCGATGACGCCACACTGGAAGCCCGCGTTGACCGCGCCCTGCAGCACCATGATCCGCTGCGCAAAGGTCTGGGTTTTGAGCCGGTTGACCGCGATGCGCTGATTGCCCAGCTGCGCGCGGTTGCGCCTGAGATTCTGAAATTTGCCGCCCCTGTGTGGAAAGTGCTGAATGAAAAGCGCAAAGCAGGCAAACGGATCCTGTTTGAAGGCGCCCAGGGCGCGTTGCTGGACATTGATTTTGGCACCTATCCCTTTGTCACCTCGTCAAATGTGATTGCGGGCCAGGCCGCCACCGGTGTCGGCATCGGTCCGGGCTCGATTGATTATGTGCTGGGGATCGTCAAAGCCTATACCACCCGCGTGGGCGAAGGCCCGTTCCCGACCGAGCTGCTGAATGCCGATGGCAAACCAGACGCCGATGGGGACCGTCTGGGAACACGTGGCCATGAATTTGGCACCACCACGGGCCGTCAGCGTCGCTGTGGCTGGTTTGATGCCTGTCTGGTGCGCCAGACCTGTGCTACCTCGGGCATCACTGGCATCTCGCTGACCAAACTGGACGTGCTGGATGGGTTTGAAACCCTGAAGATCTGTGTCGGCTATGATCTGGATGGCACCCGTCTGGACTATCTGCCCACCGCTGCTGATCAGCAGGCGCGCTGCACCCCGATCTACGAGGAAATGCCCGGCTGGTCTGAATCCACTGAGGGCGCGCGCAGCTGGAACGACCTGCCTGCCAATGCCATCAAATATGTAAAACGTGTGGAAGAGCTGATTGAATGCCCGGTGGCATTGCTCTCTACCAGCCCGGAGCGGGACGACACCATTCTGGTGACCGACCCCTTTGCGGACTGATGTCGGATAAGCCGGGGCTCAGCTACAAGGCGCGTCGTCGCTGGGCGCTGATCATCCTGCTGGTTGGCATGCCGCTTTATATCATCGCTGCGGTCAACGTGGTGAGCCTGTTTGAACGGCCACCAATCCTGTTGGAGCTGTTGATCTACGCGGTGTTAGGGGTGCTTTGGGTGCTGCCTTTCAAGTTTGTCTTTCGTGGGGTTGGCAAGGAAGACCCCGAGGCCGAAGACCAGTAGCGCAGGCGTTTAGCTAAAATAAGGCCCGACCGGAAATCACTCCGGTCGGGCCTTTTCTATGTCTGGCAGCAGTCTCTGCTTACGCCAAAGGTGGATCATACCTGCCTACGGTTAGCCTGCGGCGCGTTTGCGGGGGCGAAAGCCAATATCGTCAGTGGCGGTGAACTGACCATTGTCGGAGCGTTCGATCTTGCCCTCCCGCAGTAATTGGCCAATGGAACGCAGACCGTTCTCGCGGTTGAAATCGCCATGTCCGACGCTGCGCACCTTGTTCATCAGCTGGGGGCGCGAGAATTTATCGCGTCCTTCGACAAAGCTGAGGTAGGAGGCGGCCGCTTCCAGCATCTCGTGCAGCTCGGTGGCGCCGAGATCCTGAACATAGTCGGTAAAGCTGCCAAAGGCTTCGGCCTGCGCCGAGGGCGTATCGTCAGCAGCCATGGAAATGCGCCGTGGCCGCACCGGTTTGGCCGAGGTTTTTACCTCCGGTTCAATGCGCTGTTCGGCCACCAGTTTTAGCGGCGCGGGGCGGCTGCCCGTGCGGCTGCCCGTGCTGCGCGACCGTGTGGCCTCTCCCGCTTCCGGGCGACGTGGCCGAACCACACTGGCGAGATCCTCACGGTAGGGTTCGGCCTCATCCGTTTTGGCGCCGGTCGGGCTGGCCGAGCGATCTGCCTCGGCGGCGGCAACAGCGGCGCGCAGATGGCTGTAGGTTTCCCGCGAGGTTGCATTGTCGGGGTCGCCGAGCTTGCTTTCTGCGGCCTCCATCAGGCGGGTGACATCGCTATCTGGGGGCTGAGTGGTCTGCGGGTTGGCTCTGCTGGTTACTTCGCGGGCAGATGCAGAATCAGCGGCCTGTTCGGGCGCGCCTTTTGGCGATGGGGCATCTGTTTCTGCCTGTACCTCAGAGATCTGCGCGCTGTCCTGATTACTGGCAAGCAGCTCAGCTTCAACCTCTGCCAGTTCGCGCATCAGATCCGCCTCTTCATCGGCGTCCAGTGAGCTTTCTGCAGAGGGTGTGCTGTCTGGCGTTTCGTCTGTTGGTGTTTCGACGACCTCTTCCAGGTTGCCGGAGCTCATGGCTTGTTCCAGCTCGGCGCGCTTTACCTTGACGATGCGGGCGCGCAGCGGTTTTGCGGTCTGGGGTGCGGTCTCGGGGGCGGTTGGTGCAGGCTCCGCTGCAGCGTCTTCAGCAGGGATTGGCGCGGCAGTTGTGTCTATGGCCGAAGTGTCGCTCGCAGTGTTGAGCGCCACATCTTCGGAGGCTTTGGGACGGCCCAGGCGCATGCCGCGTTTGGGGCGGGCAGGGGGCTCTTGTGCCGCCCGAGAGTCTGCCTGAGTGTCTACCTGAGAGTCGGCCTGGGTGTCTGCCTGAGTGACGGGCTGGGCATCTGGCTGGGCAGCAGCGGTGGGGTCCGCCACTGGATCAGGGGCGGTCTCCTGCAAGACGGAATTGATCAGTGCCTCGCTGGAGGGGGCCGGTGTTTGGGGCTCCGATGTGGCCTCTGCTTCCTGTGCCGCAGACGCCGCGTCGGCGCGCTTGCCGGTCAGATCAATACGATCCAGAACCCGCGAAATTTCATCGCTTTCGGCGTCGATATCTTCCAGGTCTTCGTCTTCAACCTGCGCCATTTCCGCCCGGGCTGTTTCGATAAAGGTCTCGGCGTGCTCGTCCTCAGAGAATTCCTCTTCCGGGGCCTTGGCCACCACGGAGCGAATGCGCAGGAGCTTGGCCGCGATGCTGTCAGCGGCCGGAACGCTGTCACTGCGCGGCGCGGAGCTCACGGGCTCTGCGGGCAGATCTTCGTCAAAGAAATCGACCTTTTCCGCTACCTCTTCTGCGGTGTTGTCATCCATGGTCGCAGCTTCGGTCGGATCTTCGGAGGCTGGCGAATCGGAAACGGCGGCGGAAATGGCCGCAATGGTGGCCAGATCAACTGAGGTAGCCGGGCTTTCCACGGTGCTGCCTGTTTGGGACTGTTCTGCGGGGGCTGCTTGAGCAGGGGCATCTGGCAAGACAGTAGCATTGGCTTCGGCAGCGGTATTAGCTTCGCTGGGGGCCTCGGACTGGGTGTCGTCTTCTTCAAACAGGTCAACTTCGCTGGGGGCGACATCAATGGTGTCCTGCGCCAGACGTGCCGGACGATCTGGCACTGCTTCAGGTGCCTGCTCAGGCTCTGCTGCGGGCTCGGCGGTTTGGGGGGCAATCGTGGACTGCGATGGGGCCGCCTCTGGGGTTGTCGTGCGCAGGTGGATGCCATCGCTGCTGGTGCGGGCTTCAACCTGACGCGCCACTTCGCGCTGAGCGATGCGGGCCAGCATCTCTGCGTCTGGCTGCGGTGGCTCGGCACCAAAGTAGCGGTCATCGGATGCCAGATCACGGAAATACTCGGCAATGGCCTTCATCGTGCCAAAGGAATCCTCGAACCCTTCCAAGGTGCAGGAGAAGGTTCCATAGGAAACCGTCAGAACTTTGTTGTTGTGTACCATCGGTTTGCTCGTCCTCGCCAAAGTAATTGTCATTTACAATATGGGCTAGCTCGTCAAATTCTGCTCGAATCCGTGCAATTGATCGTATCATTTTGTGTTTAGATTGTGGCTGGTTTCTATATCTGCGATTAATCTCGGCATGAACGAGCTTATTGTAGACGAATTGGGACCAGTGACTCTGGTTGGTGGCGGTGATCTGGGGGAAGGCGACCTGAATTGGGCGCTTTCATTAACCAATTTTTTAGTCGCTGCAGACGGGGGCGCCGATCATGCGCTGGCTTTGAATCACCTGCCAAGTGCTGTGATCGGAGATTTTGATTCAATTTCACCGCAGGTTTTGGCACAGATTCCGCCAGATCGGCTGTGTCGGGTGACCGAGCAGGACAGCACGGACTTTGAAAAAGCCCTGCGGGCAATCCGCGCGCCTTTGGTTCTGGCAGTTGGGTTTCTGGGTGGCAGGGTCGATCATCAACTTGCGGTTCTCAATGCGCTGGTGCGGGACATTGGCCCGCCCTGCATCCTATTGGGGGCGCAGGAAGTGATTTTCCACCTGCCTGCCCGGATCGCGCTGCCGCTGCAGGCGGGGGAGACCGTATCCCTGTTTCCCTTACGCGATGTGCGCGCAGAGTCTGTCGGGTTGGAGTGGCCGCTTGAGGGGTTGGTGATGCGCCCGGGCGGGCAGATCGGCACTTCCAACCGGGCACTAGGGCCAGTGACGCTTTCAGTTGATGGGCCGGGGCTGTTGGGGTTGGTGCCACGTCATCATTTGCCCGCGCTTATACGGGCACTAATGTAACGGGCGCTTATGTAACAGGGGGCGGCGATTTGGCCAGGGCGGCGCCTTTTGCGACGCTGTGCTCTCGTAGGATCGCATACAGCCCTGCCGCCACAGTGAGGCCAATACCAAGACTGGCCAGGGTGTTGGGCAGCTCGTTAAAGACCAGCCAGCCCACAATGGTGGCAATGGGAATTTCCAGATACTGCATCGAGGCCAGCGTCGAAGCGGGCGCGTAGCGCAGGCTCCAGGTCATCAACAGATGGGCCAGGGTGCCTAGCCCACCGGCCATGGCCAGCAGGGTCCAACTGTCCTGTAAGGGCAGAGAGGGATTAAGAACGGCAATCTCCCAGCTATGGCCCAGCCAGAACAGCGGCAGCATTAGCACCGAAGCGATGATACCGGACATCGCCTGCAGTGGAATCGGAGAGGTCTCTTTGGCTATCTTGCGGGTGACCAGCATGAACAGGGCAAAGATCACCGCGACGGCCAGGGGCCAGAGCGCGTTGAGCCCCACCACGGCAAAGCTGGGCTGGATCACCAAAAGCGTGCCAATGAAGCCAACAACGCAGGCGGCAAGACGGCGAAAGCCCACCTCTTCGCCTAACACGTATTTGCCCAACAGCAACATGATAAAGGGCATCACAAAAGCAATTGCCACCGCATCCGCCAGCGGCAGATAGCGCAGGGCGTTGAACATGGCGGTAATCCCAGCCATCTGCAGCACGGTGCGCAGCAGCACAGGCGGCAGCAGGTGGCGCGAAATTCGCAGGCTTTGCCCCAGCAGCACCGAGACAGGCAGCAGAATCAGCGCCTGAGAAGCAAAGCGCACAAAAACGATCTGCCCAACGGGCACGCTTTCGGCCAGCAGTTTGGCAATGGCGTCCCCCAGCGGGATCAGAATGCAGAACCCCAGCATCAAGGAGATGCCGAGCAGAGGACGATCTAGGGCGTTGTTTTGTGTCATGGCGCCACGCTAGGGGCGGCGCCAGAAAGGTGCAAGTTCTGGTTGCCTGAGAACGGAAAATTAAACCGTGGTCAGCAGTTGGGCACGTTGACAGCCAGCCCGCCCAGCGAGGTTTCTTTGTATTTCTCGTGCATATCGGCCCCGGTCTGGCGCATGGTCTCGATACAGGCATCCAGTGGCACAAAATGCTGCCCGTCACCACGCAGCGCCAGCGAGGCGGCCGAGACCGCTTTGATTGCCGCCAGTCCGTTGCGCTCGATGCAGGGCACCTGCACCAGGCCTTTGACCGGATCGCAGGTCATGCCAAGGTGGTGCTCCAGCGCGATTTCGGCGGCATTCTCCACCTGTTCGGGGGTGCCGCCCATCACCGCACACAGCCCAGCAGCCGACATTGCCGCAGCCGAGCCAACCTCGGCCTGGCAGCCCGCTTCGGCACCAGAGATAGAGGCGTTGAATTTGACCAAGCCGGCAATGGCGGCGGCGGTCAGCAGGAAATCTTCGATGTGGGAGTCTGACGCTCCGGGCACATGGTCCAGGTAGTAGCGGATCACCGCAGGCAGGGTGCCGGCCGCGCCATTGGTGGGGGCCGTGACAACCTGGCCACCGGCGGCGTTTTCCTCATTCACCGCCATGGCATAGACGCTCATCCAGTCGTTGATGGTGTGGGGGGCGCTCTGGTTCATGCCACGTTCCGCCATCAGGCTGTCATGGATGCCCTTGGCGCGGCGGCGCACAAACAGGCCGCCGGGCAGGATGCCGTCGCGCTCTAGCCCGCGATTGATGCAGTCATTCATTACCTGCCAGATGCGTGCGGTTCCCTTGGACAGGCTTTCAGGGCACCCACGGGCCACTTCATTGGCCCGCTTCATCTGGGCAATGCTTTTGCCGCTGGATTTGGCCATGGCCAGCATTTCATTGGCGGATCTGAACGGGAAAGGAACCGGAGCGCCCTCATCAGTGTCCTTGCCCTGGGCCAGTTCCTCTTCGGTGACGACAAAGCCACCGCCGATAGAGTAAAACACCTGTCGCAAAATCACATCGCCCTGGGCGTCCGTGGCCATCAGGATCATGCCATTGGCGTGGCCTTCCAGCGCGTGGTCATAGTCAAAGACCATATCGGCTTTGGGGTTGAAATGCAGCGGCGGCAGGCCCTCGGGCTGCAGCGAATGGGTCTTGGCCAGCTCCACCAAAAAGGTCTCGGCCTTTTCGTCATCATAGGTGTCGGGCACAAAGCCCCCAAGGCCCAGAATCGTGGCGCGGTCGGTGGCATGGCCGACACCGGTAAAGGCCAGCGACCCATGCAGCGAGGCACGCAGCCCGTGGAATTCAAAGGGCGAGGCGCGCATCATGTCGAGAAACCGCGCTGCGGCGACCATTGGGCCCATGGTGTGCGAAGAAGAGGGGCCAATGCCCACTTTGAACATGTCAAAAACGGAGAGGAACATCAGGTAGCAGATCCTTCTGGGGGATTGGCGAGAATTGGCTGACTAAAGGGCGTGGCGCCAAGCCCTTCGGCCTGTTGCGCGGTCTGGGTGGCGGGGCGGCGTTCCAGCTGTTGCAACAGCTGGCGCAGATGCGGGTAGTCTGTCAACCGATACCAGCTGCGATCGCTTTGGGCTGGGTAAAGCGCCATCCAGCGCATCATGCAGCCGAGATAATAATCCAGCACCGAGGGCACCTTATTGCCAAACCAATTGGGTTTGGTGGCGGCCAAATCGTCGAGATGGCGAAGATGCACCGCAAGACGCTGCTGGATACTGCGGGTCAGAACCGTCTGATCCTGTGGCGCAGCGCCAATGTATTTTTCTGGATAGAACGAAATCCTGAGATCCGCATGCAGGGTGTTGGAGGCAAAAAACAGCCATTTGAGAAAATCGCCGCGCTCTGGGCTGCTGGGGGCGGGGGCAAGCTGGCTGTGGCGATCCGCCAGCCACAGCAGGATCGCGGCGGTTTCAAAAATCGCCCCATCGGAGGTTCCCAGAACAGGGATCAGCCCATGGGGATTGATCGCCCGGTATGCGGCGCTTTCCTGCGCCCCGGCCCGGCGATCCACCAGACAGGTCTCATAGGGCAGGCCAAGCTCCTCAAGCACCAGCCGGATCACCAGCGAGGCGTTGTCAGGGGCGTAATGGAGGCGGTACTGATCTGTCATGGGAGCTTTCTAAATCTCGCTGAAATGCAAATAGCGCCCGATTCCGGCGTTTCCAATAGGAAACACGCCTTTCAGCGACATGTTTACCGGCGCGGAGGGGCTGCGGGCGGTAAAGGCGCCCAATTGCTGCTCGCCTAAGGGCTGGGCTTTGCCTATAAGGCTGGCAAACAGCTAATCACGGAGCCCAGCCAATGACCGGAGAACTGTCCCCTATCGACAAGGCAAAATTCGTCGCGGCCAAACGCGCGGCGGGCTTGGTTGAGGATGGTATGCGGGTTGGTTTGGGCACGGGCTCTACCGCGGCCTGGCTGGTGCGCTGCCTTGGGGAAATGGTGCGCGAAGAGGGGCTGAAGTTCACCGCTGTGCCCACCTCGACCCGCACCGCAGAGCTGGCCCGCGAGGTGGGCATCCCTGTGACCTCGCTGGATGAGGCCAAATGGCTGGACCTGACCATTGACGGCGCTGATGAGTTCGACCGCGATCTCAACCTGATCAAGGGCGGCGGTGGCGCCTTGTTGCAGGAAAAGATCGTCGCCACCGCCTCTGATCAAATGGTGGTGATCGCTGATGCAGGCAAAGAGGTCGAAAACCTCGGGGCCTTTCCCCTGCCGGTAGAGGTCATTCCCTTTGGTTGGCAGACAAGCCAGGCTTTGATCGAGGAAACCCTTGTTTCCATGGATGTTTTGGGGCGGTCTGCCAGCCTGCGGATGAATGGGGATCGGGCCTTTATGACCGATGAGGGCAACCATATTCTGGACCTGCATCTGCACCGGATTGGCAACGCACGGCAGCTGGCGCTGGTGATCAACCAGATCCCCGGCGTGGTTGAAAACGGCTTGTTCATTGATATCTGTGACACCGTCATCATCGGCTATGGGGATGGCAATGTGGAAGTGCGAGATATCAACGAAGGCACGGTAGAGCGGGAAAAACTGGATTTTGTCGAAACCGACAATCTGTTTTCCGACCTCTCCGATTAAAAGGCAGAACTACGATGAGCTTTGACTACGATCTTTTTGTTATTGGCGGTGGCTCTGGCGGGGTACGCGCTGCGCGTGTGGCCGCACAGGAAGGCGCCAAGGTCGCCCTGGCCGAAGAAGACCGCTATGGCGGCACCTGTGTCATTCGCGGCTGTGTGCCCAAAAAGCTGATGGTTTTTGCCTCTGAGTATTCTGCCATGGTGGGGGATGCGCAGGCCTATGGCTGGGATATCAAGGGCGGCGCCTTTGATTGGGACAGCTTCAAGGCCAAGCTGCACGCCGAACTGGACCGGCTGGAAGGCATCTACCGTGGCCTCCTGAAAAACAACTCAGTCACCAATTACGACAGCCGCGCCACCCTGGTTGACGCCCATACGGTGGCGCTGGCGGATGGCACGCAAAAGACCGCAAAACATATCCTGATCGCCACAGGTGGCTGGCCTACGGTGCCGGAATTTCCCGGCTCGGATCTGGCGATCACCTCGAACGAGATGTTCCATCTGGAAAAACTGCCAGAAGCGATCCTGATTGTGGGCGGTGGCTATATCGCATCCGAGTTTGCCGGCATTATGAATGGGCTTGGGGTAAAGACCACGCAATTCTACCGCGGCACCCAGATCCTGCGCGGCTTTGACGAAGAGGCCCGCAACGTGGTCGCTGCAGGCATGATCGAAAGCGGCATTGATTTGCAGCTGGAAACCAATGTGGTGTCCATGGTCAAGGACGGCGACAAGATCCGGGTCACAGATACCAAGGGCAATGAGACCCTGTTTGATCAGGTGATGTATGCCACTGGCCGTCACCCCAATGCCGACAATCTGGGGCTTGAAGCGCTGGGCATTGCACGGGGCAAAAAGGGTGAAATCCTGGTCGATGAATACAGCCAGACGGGTGTGCCGTCGGTCTATGCCATTGGCGATGTCACCGACCGCGCCAATCTGACACCAGTTGCGATCCGCGAAGGCATGGCCTTTGTCGAGACCGTTTTCAAGGGCAACCCCACCAGCCCCGATCACGAGCTGATCCCGACGGCGATCTTTACCCAGCCGGAAATGGGCACTGTGGGTCTGTCTGAGGAAGAGGCGGCGGCGCAGGAACCAATCGAGGTCTATTCCGCCAGCTTTAAGCCGATGCAGCAAAGCTTTGCCGGGCGGGCGCAGAAAGTGCTGATGAAATTGATCGTCAGCAAGGCAAACCGCAAGGTTCTGGGCTGCCACATCGTGGCGCCGGGGGCTGGCGAGATGATCCAATTGGCCGGTATTGCGATAAAAATGGGGGCAACCAAGGAAGATTTCGATCGGACTGTTGCGGTTCACCCCACCATGTCGGAAGAATTGGTCACAATGAAACAACCAAGCCGGACAACTTGAATTCTCAAAGTTTGACCACAGGTTTGAAGAACATGCCGCGACATGCGGCAGAAAAGGGATAGGAGACATATGGCGGGCAATAGCGGTGGCCCCTGGGGGGGCGGAGGCTCTTCTGGCGGCGGTGGCAACCAGGGTGGCAATAATGGCGGTGGCAACAACGGCGGTGGCGGCGGTGGCCGACGTCCCGAAGACCCCCAAATCCCTGAAATCGATGAGCTGGTCAAAAAAGGCCAGGAGCAACTGCGCGTCCTGATGGGCGGTCGTGGCGGCAATGGACAGGGCGGCGGCACTGGTGGCGGCCAGGGCGGCGGCTCGCCGCTGTTCACCAAAGGCACCGTGGCAATTGCTGCGGTTGTTGGTGCTGTGCTTTGGGGCATGAACAGCTTTTATTCAGTCAAAACCGAAGAGCAATCTGTTGAGCTGTTCTTGGGTGAGTATTGGAAAACCGGCTTGCCGGGTCTGAACTTTGCCCCCTGGCCGTTTGTCACCTACGAGGTGATCCCGGTACGGGTTGAGCAAACCGAAAACATCGGGGCAGGTTCGACCGGCAGCGCAGCTGGGTTGATGCTGACCGGCGATGAAAACATCATCGACGTGGATTTCCAGGTGGTCTGGAATATCAACGACCCGGCGCTGTATCTGTTCAACCTGCGCGACCCGCAGGCGACCATTCAGGCGGTGTCTGAATCGGCAATGCGTGAAATCATTGCGCAATCCGAACTGGCCCCAATCCTGAACCGGGATCGTGGTGCTATTACCGCCCGCCTGGAACAGCTGGTCCAGTCGACACTCGACAGCTATGACAGCGGTGTGAATGTCGTCCGGGTGAACTTTGACGGTGCCGATCCGCCAGAGCCTGTAAAAGACGCTTTCCGCGACGTGCAGTCGGCCGGTCAGGAACGTGACCGGTTGGAAAAACAAGCGGATGCCTACGCCAACCGTAAACTGGCGGCAGCCCGTGGTCAGTCGGCCCAGACGCTGGAAGAAGCCGAAGGCTATCGCGCCCAGGTGGTCAACGAGGCCCAGGGTGAAGCCAGCCGTTTCACTGCGGTTCTGACCGAGTACCAAAAGGCGCCAGAAGTCACGCGTAAGCGGCTCTATCTGGAAACCATGGAAACGGTTCTCGGCAATGTGGACAAGGTCATTCTCGACCAATCCACTGGCGAAGGTGGCCAGGGTGTTGTGCCCTATCTGCCGCTCAATGAAGTGCGCCGTTCGGGAGGGAGCAACTGATGAATAAGACAACTTTCCTTCTGCCAGTTCTGGTGCTTGCCGTTGTTGGTATAATGTCTTCGATCTTTATCGTGACAGAAACTGAAAAGGCGCTTGTTCTGCGCTTTGGTCGTGTGGTTGCCGTCAAGGAAGACCCAGGTCTTGCCTTTAAGGTGCCAGTCATCGACGAGGTGGTGAGCTATGACGACCGTATTCTCAGCCTTGAGGTCGGTCCGCTGGAAATCACCCCGCTGGATGATCGTCGTCTGGTGGTGGATGCCTTTGCACGCTACCGGATTGTCGACGTCAAACAGTTCCGCCAAGCGGTAGGCGCCAGCGGTATTAACGGTGGTGAAACCCGTCTGGACAAGATCATGCGGGCCGCAACCCGTGAGGTTCTGGGGTCTGTCAGCTCCAATGATATCCTGTCGTCTGATCGGGCGGCTTTGATGCTGCGGATCCGCAACGGCGCCATCAACCAGGCTGAGGGCTTTGGCCTTGAGGTTGTTGACGTGCGTCTGAAGCGCACCGACTTGCCGCAGGCCAACCTGGAAGCCACCTTTGCCCGGATGCGTGCAGAACGTGAACGCGAAGCCGCGGATGAGATCGCCCGTGGTGACGAGGCGGCGCAGCGGGTGCGTGCATTGGCAGACCGGACTGAGGTAGAGCTGGTCTCTGACGCAGAACGTGAAGCCGAGGTGATCCGCGGTGAAGCCGATGCGGAACGTAACGCCATCTTTGCCGAGGCCTATGGTCGCGACCCGGAATTCTTTGAATTCTACCGCAGCCTGAACGCCTATGAGGGCGCTTTGAAGGGCAGCAACTCATCGCTGGTGCTGTCACCGGACTCTGAGTTTTTCAACTATCTGAAGTCTTCGCGCGGTGCGGCTGCAGCGCAGTAAATCACTGCCTTTGTAAGGTTTTGACAAGACATCATGAGGGGCTGACCTAGCGGTTGGCCCCTTTTCATTTGTCCGCAGGCCTGGCCTTGCGACCCATAGGGCGCTGATTGTGTGAGCCTTTGCTCTATGCGCGGCTCTCCGCCGGGGTCGTATTTCCGCGCTGTTATCGGCGGTAAAAATTCTAATATTGTAATCAGCAGCCTGACAATTTGGAGCGCGAAGACATGAGCGATTTTTTTCACGACAAATTGATTGGCGCTTGCAGGTGTTGTGAAACCAAATTCTCCCCCTACATTGAAATAACGCCACTGTAGGATTCAGCTTGTATTTGGATCGGGTCTGTATCCTACAGGTCTTGATGGTCAGATTTGGGGATGAGGGTAGTACAAGAAAATGGCGAAAACAGGAATGGCGATGACAAGGAGTAGTTCCGTGCAGCCTCAGGCAATAGCAGTTTCAAGAGAACAAAACCGACAGGCCACTATGTGGCGCGTGCTTTGGCTGGGTATGCTCAGCCTGGTGTTGGTCATGGCGCAGATGCTTTCTGCGCAGGCCCGCCCGGAAAGCCTGGCCCCCCTGGCGGATGAGGTCAGCCCGGCGGTGGTGAATATCACCACCACCACAGTAATCGAAGGTCGTACAGGTCCCCAGGGCATTGTGCCCGAAGGTTCACCCTTTGAGGATTTTTTCCGCGAATTTCAGGATCGCAACGGTGGCAACAATGGCGGTAACGGCAATCGCCCGCAGCGCTCCTCGGCGCTTGGGTCGGGCTTTGTCATCTCGGAAGATGGCTATATCGTTACCAACAACCACGTGATTGCGGATGCCGATGAGATCGAGATCGAATTCTTCCCCGGCGATGGCCAGCCCAAGGAGCTGTTGCCCGCCAAGGTGATTGGCACCGATCCCAATACCGATATCGCCCTGCTTAAGGTCGAAGCTCCAGCGCCGCTGAAGTTTGTGAGCTTTGGCGACAGCGATACCGCCCGCGTTGGCGATTGGGTTGTGGCCATGGGCAACCCGCTGGGCCAGGGCTTTTCGCTCTCTGCGGGGATCGTCTCTGCCCGTAACCGCGAGCTTTCGGGATCTTATGACGACTACATCCAGACCGATGCGGCGATCAACCGAGGCAACTCTGGTGGTCCCTTGTTCAACATGGCCGGCGAAGTGGTTGGGGTGAATACCGCAATCCTGTCTCCCAATGGCGGCTCCATTGGCATCGGCTTTTCCATGGCGTCCAATGTGGTGAGCAAGGTTGTGGTGCAGCTGAAAGAATTCGGGGAGACCCGTCGCGGCTGGCTGGGTGTGCGCATTCAGGATGTGACTGACGATGTGGCCGAAGCCATGGGCCTGGACAAAGCCAAGGGCGCACTAGTGACGGATGTGCCCGATGGCCCCTCCAAAGAGGCAGGCCTGCAGGCGGGGGATGTGATCCTCAGCTTTGACGGGGCAGTGGTCGAAAACACTCGCAGCCTGGTGCGTACCGTTGGCAATACCGAAGTTGGCAAGACGGTTCGGGTGGTTGTCTATCGTGAAGGCAAAACCGAGACCCTGAAAGTGACTCTTGGCCGTCGCGAAGATGCCGAACGCCAGGCGAACAGCACCACAGGTGACAACAGTGAGCCACCAAACGTCACCGAGAAAGAGCTGCTTGGTCTGTCTGTTGGGCTCTTGACCGACCAGATTCGCGGCGAATTGAACCTGCCTGCTGGCACCGATGGGCTTGTCATTCTGTCCGTCAACGAAGTGTCCGAGGCCTGGGAAAAGGGCCTGCGCGCGGGGGATGTCATCACCGAAGCAGGTCAGCAGAAGGTCGCGACCATCAGCGAATTGGAATCCCGCATCTCCGAGGCCAAAGAGGCCGGGCGCAAGTCGCTCCTGCTTTTGGTGCGCCGCAATGGCGACCCGCGGTTTGTCGCTTTGAACTTGCTGAAGTAGCACTCCCCATTAGTGCATGAGTAAACAAAAGGCCGGGGGATCCCCGGCCTTTTTTGCGTGCGGGCTGTGGCGGCGAACAGAGCGTGGCGGCAAAAAGGGAAAGAGCCATATGCTGGCGGGCATATGGCTCTTTTATGGAACAGGCAGCCATCGGGATGGAATGATAATGCTGCCATGTGGCGACCATCGCAGCACCTGTGTCGGGGGTCTGTGAACCAGTTCACAGGAGCGCAAAAGAACCGAATTTTTGGGAAGTTGGACCTGTTTTTCCCCTTGTCGGCCAGCCAGTTTGCGAATTCGGCCCCTGTGATGCAGGAAAAAATGACGAGAGTTAACATATTCTTGGCCTCTTTGCGTGCACACTCCGGGCAGATGTTACTCACTCTCACAACCAAAATGGCCACCTGATGATGATAAAACGAACCATTGTAAGTGCTGTCTTTGCGTTTGCGGCCGGCATAGTGTCCGCCGCAGATTTCCCCAAGGGCGATTCCGCATCGGCAAGGGTATTTATGGAACTGCACAGCATTCAGCGTCTTTCGGGGGTGTTGACTCCCCTGCTGACGGTGCCAGGTGGTGCTTTTCGCATTGTTGAGGGGGATTTGCTGGCACTCGGCAATCTGCGCATTCGTCTGGTCGGCATTGAAGCGCCAGAAGTTGCCCAACTGTGCAATTCTGCGCAGGGCGATTCCTGGGAATGCGCGGCAGAGGCTGAGGACCGTATCCGGGACGTGCTGCGCGCCGCCCAGCGTATTGAGTGCTTTAGCAATGATCGCGACAGCTACGGTCACTACCTGGCCTCCTGCAAGGCAGACGGGCTGGACGTAGGGGGGCTATTGGTGGCCGAAGGCCTGGTCTGGCCTGACCAAGAGCAGGGGTATTACCAACCTGAAGCTGCCCAGGCGCAGGCCGCCAGCCGCGGGATTTGGCAGGCAGAGACGCCTTCGCCTTCTGACTGGCGCAGGCAACATGACTAGGAAGGTAACAGGACCAGACTGTGCGCCTGGATAGGCTGTGCGACTGGACAGCTGCAGGGGGATAGCCCACTGGGGCTGTCCGCGGGGCTGTCTGCAAAACCTATTGCAGTGTTAGATTGATTCCGGTTCGGCCAGCAGCCCCAGGGCGCTGCGGTCCAGAATTTGCAAGCCGCCACGGCTGATTTCAATCAACTGGCTGCGTTTCCAATTCGACAGGGTCTTTGACACGGCTTCGCGGGTCGCACCAACATATTCTGCCAGTTCGGTCTGCGACAGGGCCAGTCGGCCATTGCCAGTGTCCGGTACCAGATAGAGCAGCTTCCGTGCCAGGCGGACCGGCATCGGCAGGAATACCTGCTCGTTCAGCTGCATATTCATCCATCTCATGCGTTGTCCAGCCAGCCGCAGCAGGTCCCCGGCCAGTTCCGGATGTTGCTGGATCTGGTTCAGAATATCCCGGTTGCGCAGGCGCAGTAAACGGCTTGGCTCTGCCGCGGTCACCGTGGCGGTGCGCGGACCGGGGTCGAACAAAACGATCTCGCCAAAGACGGCACCGGGGCGCATCAGATCAAGCGAGAGTTTCCGACCCGAGGCCGAGAGGATGGAGAATTCAAGAGAGCCCTGGGTGATGGCGTAAAAGGCGTCACCGGTATCGCCCTGTTCAAACAGAACCTCCCCGTTAGAGAGACGCAGTTCGCTGGCCTGGCTTTCCAGCATTTCCCGCAGCGGGGCCGATGCGGCAGACAAAAATCCAGTCTTTGGCAGGCGGTCGTTTCGCATGATCTCTCTGGTCTCCGTCGTTTTGTGCCAGGTGAGGGCGCAGGGCAGGGGGCGCCCAGCGGCTCGATGCAGCCCTTTTTTGGCGGTTCTAGCAGAGCAGAGCAGTTTGGGGAACTCCGGGCTGAACTTTGCTTCTGCTGCATTGCGCGTAGCGCTCACCGTTTCGCCGTTCTGAAAGGTCAGGGGGGCAGCGCTAGTGGGCGATGGCGATCAGTCCCAACTGTCGGGCGGTGTCCAGCGATAGGGTGCTGCTATCCAGTCCCGTTTCCTTTTGGTAGCGGCGGATGGCCAGTCTGGTTGCGCGATTGATCTGCCCGGTTGTTGCACCACGGTAATAGCCCCGCGCCGCAAGGGCGCGTTGCAGCGAGGCGGTGAATTCCGGTGTCAGTTGCTCCGGGCAGGGGGTTTCGAGCCAGGTGTCACGCCGGGGTTGGACGATATCCTGGCGGGTAACGGTGCGAAACACCGCCGGTTGGATAATTTGGCCCGTTGCATCTGCCACAGCGGCGGTGACAAGAACCTGATCGGTAACGGTTTGAATGACCGCAGGGCTGGTGTTGCGGTGCCAACAGGTGCCGGGCGGTGCACCAGGCGGAGCCTCTGGAGCATTGGTGCCAGTGCCGACTGCCGGTTCCAAGGGCATGCAGGCGCCCAGGCCAATGGTCAACACAAGCGACAGGCGCGCAACAATGGGTGCGGAGGGTTTGGTCATGCCTGGCTGGTGCTCGATTTCTTTTGGCGATCCTTTGGGCCGTCCTTTTGCACGGCCGTTTGGCGACAGACTAGACCAGATCCTGAGCGGGCGCAAAGGCAGGATCACCCTCGAGGCTTTTCTGATGTTTAATAAGATCTGGCGGGGCGCACCCCTTGAGGGAGCCCCTGGATGCGGTGCTCCTTGCCAGTGATGTGCAGCAAGGGGGTGCCCCCCTGGCTGAGGTTTGCGCTTGGGAGCGCGGGGGCAAGGTGTGGTGTTGGTCGCTGAAAAGCCTTGGATTTGATCAGCAGGCGCGGGACAAAAGCGGGATGTCTCGAACGAATCGCGAACATTTGCCGTGACGGGTCACCCCTGTTCGCGATCTGTGCAAATTGGGCTGGTGCAGGCGCAGGGGCTTGGCTACATATTCAGCTAAGTACTGAGAAGGGGAAGAGCAAACGATGGCAAAGATTACCTATGTCGAACACAACGGCACCGAGCATGTTGTGGAAGTAGCCAATGGCCTGACCGTGATGGAAGGCGCCCGTGACAACAATGTTCCGGGGATTGAAGCAGATTGTGGCGGCGCCTGCGCCTGCTCCACCTGCCATGTCTATATTCACCCGGATTGGGTGGAAAAGCTTCCGGCGAAGGATGACATGGAAGAAGATATGTTGGATTTTGCCTTTGAACCGGATTCGGCGCGCTCGCGTTTGACCTGTCAGGTCAAAGTGACAGATGCGCTGGACGGCCTGATTGTCCAGATGCCTGAAAAACAGATCTGATGATCCCGCGGACCATGGCGCGGCGTCTGATGTCGCGCCTTTGGTTCGGGACCATCTGCCGCGCGTGGCAAGGGGCGCTGTTGTGGCCAGTGATCGTTCTTGGCCCACCTTTCGCGGCCGAAGGAATGGTGCCGAATGACATTGGCCATAGGCCGCCGCCGCCGGTGTGGCCCGCTGAAGTGCTGCAAGCGACATTCATCACGCCAACCACCCGCTATGGCCACGGGGTTTTAGGGGATGCGGTGGAGTGGTCTGGTCTGAGTATTTCCTTTGCCGGGCCAGGGCAGCCCCCCTGGACAATCGAGATAGAGCTTCCTGCCGATCACGTCTTTGAGGACTTGCAGCCGCGGCTGGTTGACCTCAATCTGGATGGGCGTCCTGATGCGGCAATGGTGGTTGAGACCGACATAGCGTTGGGGGCAGCGCTGGCTCTGTATGGGGGCCAGGGCAAGATTGCCGAGACACCTCATATTGGCCGGGCCAATCGCTGGCTGGCGCCAGTCGCTGCGGGCGACCTTGACGGTGACGGACGGGTTGAACTGGCCTACGTGGACCGGCCGCATCTGGCAAAAACCCTGCGCATCTGGCGGTTTGAGGCGGGAACTCTCACCCCGGTTGCTGCGCAGGCGGGCTTGACCAACCATCGTATTGGTGACGATTTTATCACTTCAGGCCTGCGGACCTGCGCGAACGGTCCTGAGCTGATCCTCGTTGATGCCGGTTGGAACAGGTTGATCGCCGCGCGGCTGGAGGCGGGCAAGATCAGCCGCCGCGACATTGGCCCCTTTGTTGGACAGTCCAGCCTAGAGGCCGCGCTGGACTGCCATTAAGTTTCACCTCTTGCTAGCGATGCGATAGCTGCAACCGCGCCGCGCGTAAGCGCGGCGCTGGGCCCAAGGGTGTGGCATTCTTTGAATGCCTAAGCGCGCGGGAGCCCCCCTTTTTTGCTCAATAACGACCAGGCAGCTATCTATCAGAGAGGTCTGACCTATAGGCCTGCATTCAAGGCAGAAAGGCGCAGTGTGAGAGGAACAATGCAGCGCCTTACGACGGGGCGTTGCGCACAACATGGTCACCGCCAATGTCGCCCAGTGAAGAAAATAGGCTGGCGGTGTTGTTCACCCCCATCTTTTTGAGCAACCGGGCGCGATGCACTTCAACCGTGCGGTAGCTGAGGTTCAAGGTGCGGGCAATTTCCTTGCTGGTCTGTCCCTCGCCCAGCAGCGAATAAACTTCGCGTTCGCGCCGGGTCAGTGGCAGATACGGGCGCTGGGTTGAGAGATCGGCGAAGCTCCAGACCGCACGCCCAAGCGGGGTGTCGGGGGTAAAGGTATGGCCGCGCACCCTGACCCAGAACAGCTCTCCTGTTTTGCGCCGCATGACCCGTTCATCCCAATAGGGATTGCCCTGGCTCAGGATCTTGTCGCCGCGGGTTTCTAGGTTCTGAAATTCTTCTTCAGAAGGGTAGAGAAAGGCAAAAAGCTGATCCACGAGCTCTGCATGGGTGTAGCGAAACATCTGGCAAAAGCGCTGATTGCATTCGCGCAGAACCCGGTTTTCCGTGACCACAATGCCAACAGGTGCAAATTCAAAGGCCAGCTTGGCCAGATCTCCTGCGCCGAAAAGCTGGTCTAGCGTGTCCGAACAGGGCTGTTGTTCCATCGTGCCTCCAAGATCTTGCAAGGACTGTAGCTCTGGAGGCGCTGCATGAAAACAGCTTTGACGCTGATAGGTCTCTAGAAAGCACAGGTGTTACGGCGCGTTAGCTGAGATAGAAGCCCTGCGGTTGCAGCGCTGGTGGCGCTTTGATGTCCAGATGAGGCGCCAGAGAGATCTCCACAGTGCGGCAGATCGCATCCAGCGGCAGGCCATTGACCGTCTCGCCAAAGGGATGGGCCAGCTCTTCGGTGACCTCTGCCAGGCCAAAAAACACATAGGCAATGATGGCGACAAAGATCGGGGTGATCCAGGCGGCATCTTCCAACAGGGCAAAGGGGATGAGCAGGCAATAGAGATAGGTGGTGCGAAAAACCAAGAGCGAATAGACATAGGGCAGCGGGGTGGCGGCAATGCGTTCGCAGCCGGCCTGAGCAAGTGTAATTGAGGCCAGCCGCTCTGACAGGGCCTTGCGGGCAAAGCCATCAGGGGCGGCTTCGGCCACCGCGACATTCGCCGCGTTGAGCGCCGCACAGGGGGGATGATCTGCCTGGCTGAAATCCTCTCCGGACCAGGCCTGTGTGCTGTCGCGCGCTTTAAGCCTGCGCAGATTGATCCGGTGCAGATGCAAAAAGTCCAGCGCCAGTTTTAGAACCTGCTGGCGGGGGGCGTCCTCCGGCAAAAACACCCTGCAGTCACGGGCCAGGGCGCGCATATCCGCGACCAGCTGTCCCCAGAGCCTGCGCCCCTCCCACCAACGTTCATAGGCGGCATTGTTGCGAAAGCCGAGAAACAGCGAGAGCGCGATGCCAAAGACCGCAAAGGGTGCTGCATCAAGATGGGGCAGCGAGGTGACCCAGCCGTCAATCAACACGACGATCAGGGCCAGTAGGGAAACAGCAAGGATCCGTGGCAGAATACGGGGCAAAACCGAGCCCTTGGTGGCAAATAGCAGCTCAAAGAGGCCGGTTTTTTCGCGAATAATCATGGCAGGCCCATTCTGAAAAGAGGAGTTCAGCGCAGTTAAGCCCTAAGCAAAGCTGCCCGCACCTCGTAAAGGCGTCCAAAAATATCCCATTCCCGTCAGCCACTTGCCAAATGGAGGCCAAAGTTGCCGAAAGGGGGCGAAAGTTGCCGATTGCGGGCCAAAGTCCCCCGAACACACAGTTTCGGGAAACACAGAACCGGGTTTGACGCAGCAAGAAATAGCGCAGCTGGGGCGGAAAGGCGAAAGGCCCGGGAGACCCGGGCCTTTGGAGGGCAGTTTCTTGCGGTCGCCCCCTTAGTCGAGCGCGCGCCAGCCGATATCGCGGCGCAAAAAGCCCTCGGACCAGTCAATCTGATCTGCCATGGCATAGGCGCGGTCGCGGGCTTCTTTCAGGCTATTGCCCCGTGCGGTCACATTGAGAACGCGTCCCCCTGTGGCAACAATGGTGCCATCCTTTGCGGCAGTGCCCGCATGAAAAACCATATTGGAGCTGTCTTCAGGCAGAGCATCCAAGCCTTTGATCACGGTACCCTTTTCATAGGAACCTGGGTAGCCATTGGCCGCCATGACCACGGTGATGGCATGGTCATCGCCCCAGTTGACCCGAGCCTCGGCGAGGCGACCTTCGGCGGCGGCCTGCATCAGGTCCAGCGCCTGGGCCCCCAGGCGCATCATCAACACCTGACATTCAGGATCGCCAAAGCGCACGTTGTATTCCACCAGACGGGGCTGCCCGTCCTTGATCATCAAACCAGCATAGAGCACGCCCTGATAGGGCATGCCGCGTTCTGCCATTACCTTCATGGTGGGTTTGACAATCTCTTCCATCGCTTTGGCTTCGATTTCGGGGGTCAATACTGGCGCCGGGGAATAGGCCCCCATGCCACCGGTATTGGGGCCGGTATCGCCTTCGCCGACGCGTTTGTGATCCTGGGCGGAGCCAATCGACAGCACTTCTTCCCCGTCGACCAACACAA
This sequence comes from Pseudophaeobacter sp. TrK17, assembly GCF_042192375.1. Lineage (NCBI taxonomy): Bacteria > Pseudomonadati > Pseudomonadota > Alphaproteobacteria > Rhodobacterales > Roseobacteraceae > Pseudophaeobacter > Pseudophaeobacter sp. TrK17. Next base: position 2,718,259 of record NZ_CP071700.1, on the reverse strand, counting down.
ACAAGGAGGCCTCTTCGCCCTCCATGAACTCCTCGATCACCACTTCGGCGCCAGCGCCACCAAAGGCGCCGCCAAACATATCGTCAATCGCCGCCAGGGCTTCCTCTTCGGTCATGGCGATGATCACGCCCTTGCCCGCAGCCAAGCCATCCGCCTTGACCACGGTCGGCGCGCCGTGCTGGCGAATATGGGCCTTGGCCGCCTCGGCCTCGGTGAAGTGGCCATAGCCAGCAGTTGGGGCCTGTGCCGCATCGCAGACCTCTTTGGTAAAGCTTTTGGAGGCCTCAAGCCGCGCGGCTGCTTCGGAGGGACCAAAGACCAGGACGCCGGCGTCGCGCAGCCGATCCGCCACGCCTGAGGCCAGTGGTGCTTCGGGGCCGATGATGACAAAGCCAATGGCGTTTTGTTCGACAAAGATGGTGACCGCAGCCCCGTCCATGATGTCGAGACTGGCGCATTCGGCGATCTGGGCGATGCCGGCGTTGCCGGGCGCAACGATCAGCTTGTCACATTTTGGGTTCTGCATCACCGCCCAGGCCAGGGCATGTTCGCGCCCGCCACTGCCAAGGATAAGAATATTCATCGTGTCGTCTCCGATCTGATGATCCCGCCTACCGTAGAGGACAAGATCAGCTGTACCCGTGGACCCCAAAGCCATTTGTCGGGGCTTGCCTTGCTTGCGGCGGGTTCTATGCTGCGCGAGCCCGCAAAACAAGAACCTGCGCTCAATGCAGGCTCAGAACACCAACTTTGCCGCAGGAGCTCTGCTGACGTGTCCGACCTATTTGATGATCCTACACCCGGCCAAACACCCGGCCAAACACCAGGCCAGAACGCGCCGGAATTCAGCGTTTCCGAAATCTCGGGTGAGGTAAAGCGCACGCTGGAAGGCACCTTTGGCCGCATTCGTGTGCGTGGTGAGGTGGGGCGTGTGTTCAAGGCACGTTCGGGCCACCTGTATTATGACATCAAAGATGACCGGTCAGTTCTGGCCTGCACCACCTGGAAGGGGCAGATCTCCAACCTGTCGGTGGTGCCGGAAGAGGGGCTGGAGGTGGTGGTCACCGGACGCCTCACCGCCTTTGGCGCGCAGTCAAAATACAACATGAACGTCGACGAGGTGGCCGTTGCCGGGCAGGGTGCCCTGATGGCGCTGCTGGAAAAGCGCAAGAAGCAGCTCGAATCTGAGGGGCTGTTTGCGCCGGAGCGCAAGAAACCACTGCCCTATCTGCCACATATCATCGGCGTGGTGACCTCGCCCTCGGGGGCGGTGATCCGCGATATTCTGCATCGTCTGCGCGAGCGTTTCCCGCGCAAGGTGCTGGTCTGGCCGGTGGCGGTGCAGGGGGCCAATTGCGCGCCAGAGGTGGCGCGTGCCATCGAAGGGTTTAACAAGATGACACCGGGGGGTGCCTTGCCGCGCCCGGATCTGATCATTGTCGCCCGTGGCGGCGGCGCGATTGAGGATCTCTGGGGGTTCAACGAAGAAGTGGTGGCCCGCGCCGCTGCGGCTTCGGATATTCCGCTGATTTCGGCGGTGGGCCATGAAACAGATACCACCTTGATCGACTTTGTGTCGGATCGTCGTGCCCCCACCCCGACAGCGGCGGCAGAGCTGGCGGTGCCGGTGCGGCTGGAGCTGATGGCTTGGGTTGAGGACCAAGGCGCGCGATTGTTGCGGGGTACCGGCCAGGCAGTGCAGCAGCGTCGCCAGCGGCTGAATGATCTGTCCCGCGCCATGCCGCGCCCCGACAGCCTGCTGGAAACCCCACGTCAGCGCCTGGACCAGGCCAGCTATAATCTGCCGCGCGCCCTGATGTCGGCGGTGCACCAGCGGCAGTTGGGGCTGGGGAGAGCCTCTGCCGGGCTGCGGCCTGCCACCCTGCGCAGCCTGGTGCAAAGACGGCGCGGCCAGTTTGAAACGGCGATTGCCAAATTGTCTCCTTATCCAATTGCGCGAGAAATAGCGCGGCAAAAGACCGATCTGGAAAAGCTCAACGCCCGCATGGAAGCAGCGCAAAGCGTGCGCATTGCCCGGCACCGCCAACAGCTGGAGGCTGCGGGGCGTCAGCTGGATATTCTCAGCTACAAGGCAACATTGTCGCGTGGCTATGCGGTTGTGCGCAGCGGCGCAGAGGTTGTCACCACCCGGGCGCAGGCTGCTGCGGCACCCGCGCTCAGCATTGAGTTCTCAGACGGGGTGCTGGATCTGGAGGCAACAGAGACGGTCGCAAAATAACAACAAGAGAGCTTTGCGGCGTTAAACCCCGACCTCGGGTCCAAGGCAAAGCATTTCCTCATTGATGTCACCGGATTCATAGAGTTCGGTGGCTTGCGGGTCGTTTTGGAACTGGGCGTTCAACCCATCGGGGGTCAGTGAAAAGCTCCAGCACTGTGGCGTGTTGTTGTCCTCATAGACAAAACAGATCTGCCCAGCGTCTTCGTACCAGATCCCGGTTTGACAATAGCCATCCAGGAACGACCAAAGCACACGCCGACCAGGCAGATACCGTTCCGCCCCGTAGGCTGTGCCGGCAAAGCCGTAAAACAGGGTTTTTCCTTTGGTATAGCGGTCAAATTCCTCAGCACCCATGGGATCCGAGGCGCGGCTGGAGAGCGGCAATAGGGCAAGTGCGGTAAAAAGAATCAAAAACTGTCGCATGTCTGGGACTGTGACAGAGCGCTACCAATAGGCAAAGACCTTCGGACCCGGTTTCACCTGCTGCTGCCTTTTGCCTCTCCTCGGGTCACCTTTGACTGGGCCGGACAATAGGGGCAAGCATGGGTCGGCAGCCGTCCTAGAGTGGCAGCTCAGACAGGGGTTTGGACAGGGGAGCGGCAGATGATAGGTACAGGCATTTTGGAGGTCGCAGCGCTGGGCGCGGCCCTGGGCTATCTTGGGTTTACCGTCCGCGCGCCAAGTGTTTTGCGCAGTGTGCTCAAAACCTTTTCAGTGGCAGCCCTGGCGATTGCTGCCCTGGGTCAAGGCGCGCCACTCTGGTTGATTTTGGGATTGGCGCTCTGTGCCTTGGGCGATTACTTCCTGTCTCGAGAGGGTGAAAAAGCCTTTATGGGCGGGGTCGGCGCCTTTGCCCTTGGACACCTGGCCTATGTAGTTTTGTTCCTGGGGCACCCCAGCAGTGACCTGGGCCAGATCTGGGTGATGCCCGGCCTGGGGCTCACGGGGGCCATTTTTGCGCTGGGCCTGGTGATGATGCCTATCCTAGCTCCCAGGGCGGGGGATCTGAAGCTCCCGGTTCTGCTGTATGTACCGATCATTCTGTCCATGGGGCTTGCCGCACTCACCCTGACTGGTCCTGCGCTGGTCTGGGTGGTGCCTGCCGCCCTGGCCTTTATGGCCTCTGATGTGATCCTGGCCTTTGAAACCTTTGTCCTGCCGACAAACCACCCCCTGCGCCGATACGCTCCCTATCTGGTCTGGCCGCTCTATTGGGGTGCTCAGGCGGGGTTTTATCTGTCTTTTTCCTGACTGTGGTGCTGCATCCGCTTTGCAACCGGGTGCAATCCGCATTAGGTGAGGGGGAAACCCTTTTGCGGAGGCCCTGATGGCGTTTTTCTCAAAGCTCAAGGAGCGCTTGTTCAAATCCTCGTCAAAACTGGACGAGGGGCTGGAAGCCATTGTCGAGGAGGGCAGCCCGACCGAGGCCTCTTCGCTGCCCACCGCCGAAGCACCCCCTGTGACGGATGCAGCGCCCGCTATGCCTGCTGCGCCTGCGCAAGACATCGAAACAGCAGAAAAGCCCGCTGGCCTTCTGGGGCGCCTTGTTGGACGGGGCAGCGGCAGTGAGCAGCGCCGAACCCTGGACGACGACATGCTGGAACAGCTCGAAGAGTTGTTGATCGCTGCCGACATGGGGGTGGACACGGCGCTGCGGGTGACTGCCAATATGGCCGAAGGTCGTTTGGGCAAGAAGCTCTCGGCGCGCGAAATCAAGGAGCTGCTGGCTGCCGAAGTTGCTAGGGTGATGGAACAGGTGGCCAAACCGATGCCGATCTATGCCCATCGCCCCCAGGTGGTGCTGGTGGTCGGGGTCAATGGCTCTGGTAAAACCACCACGATTGGCAAACTGGCCAGCCAGTTCAAAGCTGCGGGAAAAAACGTGGTAATCGCCGCTGGGGATACCTTCCGTGCTGCGGCTGTTGAACAGCTGCAGGTCTGGGGCGAGCGTGCCGGGGTGCCGGTTTTGACCGCCCCCGAAGGCTCCGATCCCGCCAGCCTTGCCTATGACGCCATGACCCAGGCCCAGGCAGACGGCGCAGATCTGCTGCTGATCGACACCGCCGGGCGGCTGCAGAACCGGGCCGACCTGATGGAGGAACTCTCCAAGATCATTCGGGTCATCCGCAAAAAGGACGAGACCGCGCCGCATAATACTCTGCTGGTGCTGGACGCCACGACCGGTCAGAACGCGCTCAATCAGGTTGAGATCTTTCAGAAACTGGCGGATGTCTCGGGGCTGGTGATGACCAAACTGGATGGCACCGCCAAAGGCGGCGTGCTGGTGGCGCTGGCTGATAAATTTGCCCTGCCCATTCACGCCATCGGCGTGGGCGAACAGATCGACGACCTTGCGCCCTTTGATCCGGAAGAGTTCGCCGCTGCCCTGACTGGTCTGGACCAATCCTGACAGAATTCCCCGCCGCCGTTCATTTGGCAGCAAATTTTCTCTGGGGGTTTGGGGGCGTCCCTCCCAACTCTGCCCCTGCAAAACAGATTGAGCTGCCCAAATGAGCGAATGGTTAATTTCCCTGGAAGGCACAGAAGCCGGGCACCAAGCTGCGCTGGGCCTGGCTTTGATGGCGGCCTTCCTGCATGCGGTTTTTGGCGCGTTGCAAAAGGGGCGGCACGACCCCTGGCTGTCACGCGGCGCCATTGATGCCTCCTATGGGTTGATGGCCGCGCCTTTTGCGCTTTTTGTGGTGCCCTGGCCCGAACCCCATATGTGGCCGATCTTCGCCGTGGTCTGGGTGATTCACGTGGCTTACAAGGTCTTGCAGGCGCTGGCCTATACCAAAGGCAGCTATACGGTGGTCTACCCCGTGGTGCGCGGCACCGGGCCACTGTTCACGGTGATCGGCTCTTACTATCTGTTTGGAGAGGTCTTCACGCTGGTGCAATGGGCCGGGGTCGGGGTCTTGCTGTTGGGCATCTTTGGTCTTGCCGCCTATAATTACCGCTACCTGGAAACCCACCGCGAGACCCTGGGACTGGCGATGTTTCTGGCGCTGATCACCGGGCTGTTTGTGGCGCTTTATACCACCTATGACGCCTATGGTATCCGTGCCACCGCTGATCCTTTTACCTTTCTCGCCTGGTTTTTCATGATCGACGGTCTGGCCATGCCGCCCTATGCCTATATGCGCTGGCGCCGCATGGCCGAAAAACCTGAGCTGACGCCTTTGGTCATCAAAGGCATCTTTGGCGGATTTGTGGCCTTTGCCTCCTTTGGCGCGGTGATGCTGGCCACCCGGCTGGACAAGGTCGGTGAGGCCGCAGTTCTGCGCGAGACCTCCACCGTTTTTGCCGCCCTCATCGGCTGGCTGGTGCTGAAAGAAACCGTTGGTCCCCGCCGCATTGCCTTGATGGCTTTGATCGCGCTGGGCGCCGTGATAGTGGAGATGGGCGGCTGACAGCAGCCTGCCAAAAGGCCCTTAGCGGCAAAGAGCTACAGGAGATTCCATGACGCGCGACACAAGTGCAGCCAAGAAGATCAATCCAACCCTCAAAATGGTGTTGGAGCTTGGCCCTGTTGTTTTGTTTTTCATCGGCTACATCAAACTGCGCGAAGAGGTGTTTTTGATCGCAGGCCAAGAATATAAAGGCTTTATCATCATTACTGCGGCCTTCATCCCGTTGATGGTGCTGTCGACGCTGGCGTTGTGGAAACTCACCGGCCACCTGTCAAAGATGCAGCTGGCCACACTGGTGCTGGTGGTTTTTATGGGGGGGCTGTCGGTCTGGCTCAATGATGAGCGGTTTTTCAAGATGAAGCCGACGCTGATTTACCTGCTGTTTGGCGGGGCTCTGGGGATAGGGCTGCTGCGCGGCCAAAGTTATCTCAAGTTGGTGATGGAAGAGCTGATGCCGCTGGAGCATGAGGGCTGGATGATCCTTACCCGACGTATCTGTCTGTTTTTCCTCGCACTGGCAGTGGCGAACGAAGTGATCTGGCGCAGCTTCAGCACTGACACCTGGGTCTATTTCAAAACCTTTGGCCTGCCGGTGGCGATGTTTGCATTTTTTATGTTCCAGGGGCAGGTGTTCCAGAAACACGGGATACCGGACGAAGACGAGGTCTGATCAGCAGGGCCTGAGCACTGGTACAGGCGGGGCTATTGTCCCGCCCTGTCTTTGCCAAAAATCACCTGTTGTGCACGGCTGTCAGAGCGATCGCCGCGCCGCGCGGCCTCCAGACTTCGTCCGGCAACAACACCGGGGCGCGCCCAAAGCTGGTCCAGCCAGCGCGCCATATGCGGTTTGTCCTCCAGCGATTGTTCCTGACCTTCCCACAAGGAGGCCCAAGGCCAGATCGCCATATCGGCAATGGTAAAGCTGTCGCCAGCCACATATTGGTTTTGCGCCAACTGCCGGTCCAGTACCCCGTAAAGCCGGGCAACCTCGGCGCGGTAGCGGTCTTTGGCGTAGGGAATAGGATCGGGTGCATATTTCAGGAAATGATGCGCCTGACCGGCCATCGGCCCCAGCCCACCCATCTGCCACATCAGCCACTGTTCCACCACCAGACGCTGGCGTTCGCCTTCGCCGTAGAACTGCCCGGTTTTGCGCGCCAGATATTGCAGGATTGCGCCGCTTTCAAACAGGGAAACGGGTTCGCCATCGGGGCCAGCCGGATCGGTAATGGCGGGCATGCGATTGTTGGGTGCGATCGCTAGAAAATCCGCTGCAAACTGATCCCCAGCGGAAATATCAACCAGATTGACCTCATAAGGCAGGGCCATTTCTTCCAGCGCGATGGCGATTTTCCAGCCGTTTGGCGTCGGCCAGTAATGTAACGCGATTGGGTCCTGCATGCTTTGCCCTTTGTTTGATCTGAGTATGAAGCCTCTGGCCGATAACAGCATGGCGACCCTATGCAAGCAAGCCTGGCTGCAAAGGCGACAGGTCACAGCCGTGTGATTGCGTGCTCAGGGCGCGCAAAATTCTTGACCGAGCGTCGCAACAGGCGTATCGGGTTTTGCATTACCACCGTGGCGATTTGTAACCGGATTGCGGGCCACGCTAAATATTCCGCTAAAGAGGTCAGGATGTGAAGGACCCCCTTTCGCTTGGCCGGACGGGGGTTTTTTGTTGCGCGATCAGCGCGGAGGACTTGAGATGAGTGAGACTTGGAACAACCGCACCAAACTGGTGCATGGCGGTACCCGCCGCAGCCAATACAATGAAGTCAGCGAAGCGATCTTTCTGACCCAGGGTTTTGTCTATGACAGCGCTGAGCAGGCAGAGGCGCGGTTTTTGGAAACCGGCCCGGATGAGTTCATCTATGCGCGCTATGGCAATCCAACCGTTGCGATGTTCGAAGAGCGTATTGCGCTGTTGGAGGGGGCCGAGGATGCCTTTGCCACCGCTTCTGGCATGGCGGCTGTCAGCGGTGCGCTGACCTCGCTGCTCAAGGCGGGCGATCACGTGGTGTCTGCCAAGGCGCTGTTTGGGTCCTGTTTGTACATTCTGGAAAATGTCTTGTCCCGCTATGGGGTTGAGGTGACATTTGTGGACGGCACCGATTTGGATCAGTGGCGCGCGGCGCTGCGCCCGGACACCAAGGCGGTGTTCTTTGAAAGCATGTCGAACCCCACCTTGGAGGTCATCGACATTGCGGCGGTTTCGGCGCTCGCGCATGAGGTCGGCGCCACGGTGGTGGTGGACAATGTATTCTCGACCCCGGTGTTTTCCAAGGCCATCGCCCAGGGCGCCGATGTGGTTGTTTATTCAGCCACCAAACATATCGACGGCCAGGGCCGGGTGCTGGGCGGTGTGGTTCTGGGCAGCAAGGACTATATCCGCGGCACCTTGGAACCCTATATGAAACATACTGGCGGCTCGCTCAGTCCGTTTAATGCCTGGACCCTGCTCAAAGGTCTGGAAACCATTGACCTGCGGGTCCGGGCGCAGGCGCAAAGCGCGCTGTTGATTGCCCAGGCTTTTGCCGATCACGCGGCGCTGGAACGCACCATATACCCGGGGCTGGCGACTCATGCACAGCATGGGCTGGTGCAAAGCCAACTGGGCGGCAATGGCGGAACCGTGCTGTCGCTGGATATAAAAGGCGGCAAGGCGGCGGCGTTTCGTTTCCTCAATGCGCTGACAATCCCGGTGATTTCCAACAACCTTGGGGATGCCAAATCCATCGCCACCCACCCCGCGACCACCACCCACCAGCGGCTGCCAGATGATCAAAAGGCCGCCCTGGGAATTACCCCCGGTTTGGTGCGCTTTTCCGTGGGTCTGGAAGACAGCGCTGATTTGATCGCGGACCTGACCCAGGCGCTTGCGGCGGCACAGGGGTAGGGCTGGCCTGACCTTTTGGGCTCCCGGATTGGATGCTTTCGTCCGATCCGGGGACAAACCTGACGTATTTGAGTGATCCGTTTTGAGTTTTGAGCCGTAAAGGTCTAAACAGTTTAACGCGGCCCCTGCAGGGCGGCGCTACCGGAGTGCATTTTGCCATGAATATTCCTACGCGTGATCTGTCCGAGGCTCCTGATCGTCAAGCTGCCGAGGCGGCTTTGGCGCTGCTGCGGCAGTGGGCCGAAACCGCAGACCCCACCGAGGTGGCCCTGCTGGATCCGGCTGTTGCACGCCTGTTGCCGGGGCGCGACCTGGGCAATTATCCCGAACTGTCCCGCAGTTATCCGGCAGATTTTGTCTCCGATGAGGCCTACCGCGCCACCCTGCCTGATCTGCAAAACGGGCCTGCCAGCCTCATCCGTGGCGCCAAGGAGCAGATTCAGCACGTCGGGATTTCGAATTTTCGCCTGCCGATCCGGTTCCATAGTCGTGATGGTGGCGATCAAACACTGGAAACCAGCATCACCGGTTCTGTCAGCCTGGAGGCCGATAAAAAGGGCATCAACATGTCCCGGATTATGCGGTCTTTTTACAAGCACGCAGAAAAAACCTTTAGTTTTGAGGTGATGGAGGCAGCGCTGAACGACTACCTCAAGGATCTGGACAGCATGGATGCGCGGCTGCAGATGCGGTTTTCCTTTCCGCTGCGGATCGAAAGCCTGCGCTCTGGCCTGTCTGGCTATCAGTATTACGACATCGCGCTGGAACTGGTGCAGTCTGAGGGCGTGCGCCACAAGGTGATGCATCTGGACTATGTCTACTCGTCGACCTGCCCGTGTTCGCTGGAGCTAAGTGAACATGCGCGCCAGGCGCGGGGGCAATTGGCTACGCCGCATTCGCAGCGCTCGGTGGCGCGGATTTCGGTCGCAACCGACCCTGACGGCGCCTGTCTGTGGTTTGAGGATTTGATTGAGCATTGCCGCGGTGCGGTGCCGACCGAAACCCAGGTAATGGTCAAGCGCGAGGATGAACAGGCCTTTGCCGAGCTGAACGCAGCCAATCCCATCTTTGTCGAGGATGCGGCGCGGCTGTTCTGCGAGGCCCTGCAGAAGGACGCCCGAATCAAGGATTTCCGCATCGTTGCCAGCCATCAGGAAAGCCTGCACAGCCATGATGCCATCAGCGTCCTGACCCAAGGCCCGCTTTTTGCCAACAAAAGCCTGGATCCCAAGCTTTTCTCCACCCTGATTCACCAGGGCTGACAAGCCCTGACAGGCCAAGCAGCAGAGCAACCTGGCGCAGCTGACACAAACCGTTGTTTGTCGAGCACGTCACGGGCGCTCTGCATAGGCTTTGGCTTGACAGTTTCCGTCAGGCGGGCCAACGCTCGCGCCTATGTTGGATTTTCGACCCATTGGATATGTGATCGGCCTGCTGGTTCTGATCCTGGGCGCCATGATGGTGTTCCCGTTCCTCGCTGACCTCATCGAGGGGCGTGGGGAATGGCCGGTGTTTCTTGAAAGCGGTGTTATCACCATGTTGTTCGGGGCGCTTTTGGCGCTCAGCTGCGGCAGTGGCAGCGGTGGTGGGACGGGTCGGGGGCTGAGCATCCAGCAGACGTTTTTGCTGACCACCTCTGTCTGGGGGGCGCTGCCACTTTTTGGCGCCTTGCCCTTGATGCTGGGGGCGACGGATCTCAGCTTTACGGATGCGTTTTTTGAGGCCATGTCAGGCCTGACCACCACCGGTTCGACCGTGATTTCGGGATTGGACGACCTGCCAAAGGGGCTGCTGCTGTGGCGCGGGATCCTGCAATGGTTGGGCGGGATCGGTATTATTGTTGTTGCGATGGTTTTTCTGCCTGAACTGCGCGTTGGTGGTATGCAGATCTTTAAATCCGAAGCCTTTGATACCTTTGGTAAAATCCTCCCGCGCGCGCAGGCTATCGCCAAACAGATCTCGCTTATCTACCTCGGGCTCACGATCGCTTGCATGGTGGTCTATCTGGCCTTGGGCATGGGTTTTTTTGATGCGCTTGTGCATGCGATGACCACCATGTCGACGGGGGGATTTTCCAATTATGATGCCTCTTTTGGCACCTTCTCGGGGTCCGCCGAATACGCGGCATCCATTTTTATGATCTTCGCGGCCATGCCATTTGTGCGCTACGTACAGCTGATCAATGGCAAGGCAACACCTTTGTTTCGCGATAGCCAGATACGTTCGTTTCTCGGAACGATTGTTGTTCTTGTTGTTGTCACGGCCAGTGTTCTGGTGACGATTTTCCCCCATCATCCCGAACAGGCTGTCCGCGAGGCTTTGTTTAACATCACCTCCATTATTTCCGGCACAGGCTATGCCAGTGTTGACTATATGGAATGGGGAAGCTTCCTCATTATGGTGTTCTTCTTTATCGGGTTGATTGGCGGCTGTGCGGGCTCTACCGCGTGTTCGATCAAGATCTTTCGCTACCAGCTGCTTTTTGCCTCGATCCGGGTGCAGATCCAGCGCATCCGCTCTCCGCATGGGGTCTTTGTGCCTCGGTTTGACGGCCGCCCAGTTGGGCAGGATGTTCTGAGCTCGGTAATTTCCTTTTTCATGTTCTTTATTGTGACCTTGGGCATCGTGGCCTGGGCACTGGCGCTCACGGGTTTGGATTTTGTTACCGCCATTTCAGGCGCTGCCACGGCGGTGGCCAATGTGGGGCCGGGCCTGGGGGAGACCATCGGACCTGCGGGGAATTTCTCCTCGCTCAATGATACAGCCAAGTGGATCCTGAGCTGCGCCATGTTGATTGGGCGGCTGGAGCTGATGGCGGTCTATGCCATTTTGACGCTGCGGTTCTGGCGCGCTTGACTCTGTTTTCATTGCTTTTTTGGCGGTGTAAGCCCCAAAAAATAAGGCGCGAACAGGGCTGGGCGCTTGTATCGCTACAATACGCAGCCTTGCCCTTGAAACCCTGACCCCCTATGAGGCTGTGATCGGAAACTGCGAGCGCACGGAGACTTTTACCCATGCCCGTTCTAGTAATGAAATTTGGCGGCACTTCGGTCGCCAACCTCGACCGGATCCGGCGCGCAGCCAAGCGCGTTGGTGTCGAAGTAGCCAAGGGCTATGATGTTATCGTCATTGTCTCTGCCATGTCCGGTAAAACCAATGAAATGGTCGGCTGGGTCAAGGAGACCTCGCCGATGTTTGATGCCCGTGAATATGATGCGGTGGTGTCTTCTGGTGAAAATGTCACCGCCGGGCTGATGGCGCTGACGCTGCAGGAAATGGATGTGCCGGCGCGCAGTTGGCAGGGCTGGCAGGTGCCGTTGAAAACCAACAGCGCCCATAGCCAGGCCCGGATCGAAGAGATCCCGCCGGAAAACATCAATGCCAAGTTTGGCGAAGGCATGCGGGTGGCTGTGGTTGCCGGCTTCCAGGGCATTAGCCCCGAAGGTCGCATCACCACCCTGGGTCGCGGCGGATCTGATACCACCGCTGTTGCTTTTGCTGCCGCTTTTGACGCCGAACGCTGTGATATCTACACAGATGTGGACGGGGTCTACACCACCGATCCGCGCATCTGTGGCAAGGCGCGTAAGCTCGACAGGATCGCCTTTGAAGAAATGCTGGAACTGGCCTCACTGGGGGCCAAGGTGCTGCAGACCCGCTCGGTTGAGCTGGCCATGCGGTATAAGGTGAAACTGCGCGTTCTCTCTAGTTTTGAAGAACAATCCGACGAGGCCGGCACACTGGTCTGCGACGAGGAGGAAATCATGGAATCCAATATTGTGGCCGGTGTGGCCTATTCCCGCGACGAAGCCAAGATGACCCTGATGTCGGTTGCTGACCGCCCAGGCATTGCTGCGATCATTTTTAACGCCCTGTCTGAAGCCGGGGTGAATGTCGACATGATCGTGCAGAATATTTCAGAAGACGGTCGCACGGATATGACCTTCTCCTGTCCTACCGATCAGGTGGCCCGTGCCGAAAAGGCACTGTTGGGTATCAAGGGAGAAGGCGGGTTGAACTACGCCGACCTGGTTGCCGATACCGAGGTCGCCAAGGTGTCGGTTGTGGGCATTGGCATGCGCTCGCAATCAGGTGTGGCCGCGAAAATGTTCAAGGTGCTCTCGGATGAGGGTATCAATATCAGGGTCATTACAACCTCAGAGATTAAGATTTCCGTGCTCGTTGATCGAAAATACATGGAACTTGCCGTGCAAGCACTGCATGATGCTTTTGAACTGGACAAGGCAGCCTGATACCTTTGGATTGCCTGCCACAAAAAAAAGAATATGTGAACAGGACCCATGGTCGAATCTACTGAATCTGAAAGCCGCAAGCTGCTTGGCCGCTTGCGTGAGGCCATGGCTGGGGAAGACCCTGGCCAGGCCCGTTTGGACAAGATTACCCATCTGATCGGGGACAGCATCGGGACCGAGGTTTGTTCGGTCTATCTGTTTCGCGATGATGAGACGCTGGAGCTTTGCGCAAGTGAAGGTTTGAACATCGAATCTGTTCACCAAACCCGGATGCGCATTGGCGAAGGTCTGGTGGGGCGGGTTGCCAAGTTTGGCAAGGTGATCAACACGCCTGATGCCCCCAACTCCAAGGGGTTTCGCTATATGCCGGAAACCGGCGAAGAGCGGTTTTCCTCCTTCTTAGGCGTACCAATTCAACGGCTTGGTGAAATGCTGGGCGTTTTGGTTGTGCAGTCCAAAGAGGCGCGCGAGTTCTCCGCCGATGCGGTCTATGCCTTAGAAGTGGTCGCTATGGTCATCGCTGAGATGACCGAACTTGGCGCCTTTGTTGGCGAAGAGTCCGGCCTGTCACCGCTGCACCAGCAGCCGGTTTTGTTGCCTGGAACGGCGGCGCAGGAAGGCGCGGCAGAGGGCCATGTCTGGCTGCATGAGCCGCGTGTGCTGGTGACCAACCCAATTGCCGATGACCCGGAAACAGAGCTGGAGCGTCTCAATGAGGCGGTTGAGCAGCTGCGCGTTGGTGTCGACAAGATGCTTGAGATCTCGCAAAACGGCGATAAAGAGCAGCTGCAAGTGCTTGAGGCCTACCGCATGTTTGCCAATTCAAAGGGCTGGATGCGGCGCATGGAAGAGGACATCTCCCGCGGGTTGAGTGCTGAGGCTGCGGTGGAGAAGGAGCAGTCGCAGGCGCGTGCACGGTTGTCGCAGGTGCAGGATGCGTACCTGCGCGAGCGGCTCAGTGATCTGGACGACCTGTCCAATCGTCTGCTGCGTATTCTGACTGGGCAGGGGGCCGAAACCGGCGCCGAGCTGCCGGATGATCCCATCTTGGTTGCGCGCAACATTGGCCCGGCGGAACTGCTGGAATATGGCCGGAATCTCAAAGGTATCGTGCTCGAAGAGGGCTCGGTGGGCTCGCATGCGGCCATCGTCGCGCGGGCTTTGGCGATTCCGCTGGTGGTGAATGCCAAACGCATCACCAATGAGGCCCTGAACGGCGACCACATCATGGTCGATGGCGAACAGGGCGTGGTGCATTTACGCCCTGATGACAGCGTCGTGAGCGCCTTTCGTGACAAGATTGCCATGCTGGCCCAGGCGCAGGAGCGCTATGTGTCGATCCGTGACAAGGCGGCCGTGACGCTGGATGGGCATAAAATTGACCTGGTGATGAATGCGGGTCTTATGGCCGATCTCCCCTCGCTGGAAAGCTCCGGTGCTGAGGGCGTTGGCCTGTTCCGTACCGAGCTGCAGTTCCTGGTGCGCAACCAGATGCCGCGCCGATCAGAATTGGTCGCGCTCTATAAACGGGTGCTGGATGCGGCGCAGGGCAAGCGCGTTGTCTTTCGAACTTTGGATATCGGCTCGGATAAAGTCCTGCCCTATATGAAGCCAAATGACGAACCTAACCCGGCTTTGGGCTGGCGTGCCATTCGGGTTGGTTTGGACAAGCCCGGCATTATGCGGATGCAATTGCAGGCGCTGATGCGAGCGGCCGAAGGTCGTCCGCTGACAGTGATGTTTCCCTTTGTGGCGCAGGCAGAAGAGTTTCGTGCAGCCCGAAATGAGGTGACCAAAACCCTTGAGCGGGAACGTATTCTGGGACATGTGCTGCCTGAAAGTTTGGAGATTGGGGCCATGCTCGAAACTCCCTCGCTGGCTTTTGCACCGCAAAAGTTCTTTGATGAGGTTGGATTTATCTCTATCGGCGGCAACGATCTGAAGCAGTTTTTCTTTGCCGCAGACCGTGAAAATGAGCGCGTTCGCAAGCGGTATGACAGTCTGAATGTGAGCTTTCTCACCTTTATTGAACAGATTGTGGAGCGTTGCTCTGTCTCAAAGACCCCGCTGAGTTTTTGTGGCGAGGACGCCGGGCGCCCCATTGAAGCCGTCTGTCTTGCAGCGATGGGGATGCGCACGCTTTCGATGCGGCCTGCTTCAATTGGACCTGTTAAGTCTTTGTTAATGCGTGTGAACCTTCAGGACTTGCGGCAGGTTATTTTGGAGTCTCGCCACCGTGGAGATCAGTCCGTACGCGGGGCTGTGATGCGTTACCTGCGTGAGACATGACGCCCTGATCTCTTCACATTAAGAGCGCCATCCGTTTTTTAGTATCGCTTGTCTGGGTCGATCATATCGCTGCTTTTCCACAGCATTTAAGGGAAGCACAGAGGGTGGCGCTAGGTCTGATGAGTTTCCGTCGACCTCTGGTTTGTTGGATTTTCTAAAATTCGCCGTTTCACATAGTCGTCAAAAATGAGCAAAAATTCGGCATATCATCCATAGAATTTACATTTATCAACTTTTGGTCTCTATCGGCGAGGTTTTAGTGCCCTGTGGCAATGACTGCAGGCCTGATGTTGGGAATTTGGCGTCCCGGAGGCGTGGCTGTTACGGGTTTTAGGGCGGACAGACTGTTAAGAATAACCTGCGTCGGTCGCTTTATTCCCTGGATGTTCACAGGGTTATCCACATCATAAATAGATCTTAAATATTTGTTAATATGCTGAAGTTTGGTTTCCCCCACACACATTCAAATTACCGGGATGTTGTTTGGTTTGATCGCTGGGTGTCTGCATATTTTGGCAGCAGATCGTAAAAAGCACCTGAATAAAACTTCAAGTATAAAACTTTAAGCTTGAAAGTTTTTCGAGCTGGCCTATCCTGATCTCATATTCTGGTTTCAGGGAAGAACGGTCATGAAAATTGCTTGTTTGGGAGGGGGGCCTGCGGGGCTCTATTTTGCAATCTCGCTAAAGCTGCGGCAACCTGAGGCCCAGGTTACTGTTTTTGAGCAAAACAAGGCGGACGATACCTTTGGTTGGGGGGTGGTTCTGTCTGATGACGCTCTGGATAACCTAAGCCGCAATGACCCCCAAACCGCGCAGGCGATCAAAGATAGTTTTGCCTATTGGGATGATATCGCAGTGGTGCAGGAGGGCGTGAGGACTGTCTCCCAAGGGCATGGTTTTGCGGGAATTGGCCGCAAAAAGATGCTTTTGATCCTGCAGGAGCGCGCACGGGAGCTTGGCGTTGACCTGCGCTTTGAAGCCCGGGCCGAACCTGCATCTGCCTATCAGCAAGACTATGATGTGGTGGTTGGCTGCGATGGTCTGAACTCGGCAGTGCGCAGCGAATTTGCCGATCACTTCAAACCCAATATCGATGTGCGACCCTGCAAGTTTATCTGGCTGGGCACCCATCAGAAGTTTGATGATGCTTTTACCTTTGTATTTGAAAAAACCAAACATGGCTGGGTTTGGATCCACGCCTATCAGTTCGACGATGAGACCGCGACGGTGATTGTCGAGTGCTCTGGCGAGACCTGGGAGCGCTGGGGATTTGAAGACATGTCCAAGGAGGAGATCATTCGTACCTGCGAAGAGATCTTTGCAGATCACCTTGACGGTCACGCCATGATGTCCAACGCGGATCACCTGCGGGGCTCGGCCGTGTGGATCAACTTCCCCAGGGTGCTCTGTGATAAATGGCACCATGAAAACGTGGTGCTTTTGGGGGATGCCTCGGCGACTGCGCATTTTTCAATCGGCTCTGGCTCACGACTGGCCTTTGACAGCGCCATTGCCCTGGCGGAGCTGATCACCAGCGAAGACAGTCTGGAGCGCGCTTTTGAGCGCTATCAGGAAGAGCGGCGTCTGGATGTGTTGCGGCTGCAATCAGCAGCGCGCAACTCATTAGAATGGTTTGAGGATGTCGAACGCTATCTGGGCATGGACCCGGTACAGTTCAATTATTCTTTGCTCACCCGTAGTCAGCGAATTTCCCATGAAAATCTGCGCCTGCGGGATCCTAAGTGGCTCAGATCGGCGGAGAAATGGTTCCAGGAAAATGCGGGCGCGCCAAGCGATGCGCCTGTTCGGGCACCGATGTTTGCGCCCTATCAGTTGCGGGATATGCGGTTGCAAAACCGTATCGTGGTGTCGCCGATGGCACAGTATAAGGCAGTGGACGGCTGCCCAACCGACTGGCATCTGATCCACTATGGGGAACGGGCCAAAGGTGGTGCAGGGCTGGTTTATACCGAAATGACCTGCGTCAGTCCCGAGGGACGGATCACGCCGGGCTGTCCGGGGCTTTATGCACCAGAGCATGAGGCGGCCTGGACGCGGCTGGTGGATTTTGTCCACCAGGAAACCGATGCAAAGATCTGTTGCCAAATCGGCCATTCGGGGCGCAAGGGTTCAACCCAGGTTGGTTGGGAAACCATGGATGCACCGCTGACGGATGGGAACTGGGATTTGGTCTCGGCCTCGGCATTACCCTGGTCGCCGGATAACGCCACCCCGCGTGAGATCAGTCTGGCGGAAATGGACCAGGTCAAGGCGGAGTTTGTGGCCGCAGCGCAAATGGCGGCGCGCTGTGGGTTTGATATGATCGAACTGCATGCGGCTCATGGCTATCTGATTTCTTCGTTCATTTCGCCAAAATCGAACATTCGGACGGATTCTTACGGTGGGTCTCTGGACAACCGGATGCGCTATCCGCTTGAGGTCTTTACGGCCATGCGGGCGGTCTGGCCAGCGGACAAGCCAATGTCGGTGCGGATCTCTGCAACCGATTGGTTGGGGCAGGACGGGGTGACGCCCGACGAGGCAGTGGAGATTGCCCGTGCTTTTGCAGAGGCGGGGGTTGATATCATTGATGTGTCGGCGGGACAGACGTCGATTGATGCCCAGCCGGTTTATGGCCGCATGTTCCAGACGCCCTTTTCTGACCGCATTCGCAACGAGGCAGGCCTCGCGACCATGGCGGTGGGCAACATCTACGAGGCGGATCACGCCAATTCGATCCTGATGGCCGGACGCGCCGATCTGGTTTGCGTTGGCCGCCCGCATCTGGCGGACCCGTACTGGACACTCCATGAGGCCAGCAAGATCGGTGACCGTTCTGGCCGTTGGCCCTTGCCCTATGAGGCGGGGCGCGATCAGGCCTGGCGGCTTGCGGATCGCGAAGCTGAGGTGATCCGGGCATGAGCGTTCACGGCAAACATGTTGTCATCACTGGCGGAGGGTCCGGTGTCGGTGCCGAGCTTGCCCGGCAGTTTGCGGCGCAGGGGGCCAAGGTGACAATCCTTGGCCGTCGTTTGGAGGCACTGCAGCAGGTTGCAACAGAAACAGGTGCTTTGCCGCTGGCTTGTGATGTGACCCTGCGGGAGAGCCTTGATCAGGCGATAGCGCAGGCCAGCGTTGAAAACGGTGCGGTGGCCATTGCTCTGGCCAATGCAGGGGCAGCGCCCTCCAAGGCATTTGAGCAAATGGCGGTGGAGGACTTCACCGATGCTTTGGGGGTCAATCTGCTGGGGGTCTTCAATCTTTGGCAGGCTTGCCTGCCGGGGATGAAGGCGGCAGGCTGGGGGCGTTTGATTGCCGTTGCCTCCACTGCCGGGCTCAAGGGATATCCATATGTGTCGGGCTATTGCGCGGCAAAACACGGTGTGCTGGGCCTGACCCGGTCGCTGGCCCTTGAGCTGGCAAAAACCGGGGTGACGGTGAATGCCCTGTGCCCGGGGTTTATCGAGACGCCGTTGTTGGAAACTTCGCTGGACCTTATTGTGGCAAAGACCGGCATGTCGCGAGAGCAGGCGGCTAAATCGCTGCGTCGCGGCAACCCACAGGATCGCTTTATCCAACCAGAAGAGGTGGCAGCGGCCGCGCTTTGGCTGGCAGGCGACGGGGCAGGGTCGGTGAATGGCACAGCATTGCCCATTTCTGGAGGTGAAATTTGAGCGAGACGGATATTTCAAAGGATCGGTTGCGGCTGTGGCTGCGGCTGCTCAAGGCAACACGCAGCGTGGAGAGCGCTTTGCGGGAGAACCTGCGGCAGGAATTTACCACAACGCTGCCGCGCTTTGACGTGATGGCGGCGCTGTCCCAGCACCAGCAGGGGCTCAAGATGAGCGAGCTGTCCATCGTGCTGAAGGTCTCCAATGGCAATGTCACGGGCATCGTGGAACGTCTGGTCGAGGATGGCCATGTGCTGCGCGAAAAAGTTCCCGGAGATCGCCGGGCCAGCCGGGTGCGGCTGACTTCAGCCGGTGACGCGGAGTTTGCCCGTCAGGCCAGTGCCCATGAGAGCTGGATTGATCAGATTTTTACCGGTGTCGCTCCTGAGGCGGCCCAGACTATGGCCGAGGCGCTGGATGCAGTGGCCCGGCGGTTGGACAACAAGGATAGCGCACCATGACCCAGGTCGATACCAAACATTTTCTCTGCAAGATCGAAGACGGTATTGCCACCGTTTCTTTGGACCGGCCTGAGCGCAAAAACCCGCTGACCTTTGACAGCTATGCAGAGCTGCGCGACTGGTTTCGCGATCTGCACTATAATGATGAGGTCAAGGCGGTGGTTTTTGCCTCTAATGGCGGCAATTTCAGCTCCGGTGGCGATGTACATGATATCATTGGCCCGTTGACCAAGATGAGCATGAAAGAGCTGCTCGCCTTTACCCGGATGACCGGAGATCTGGTCAAGGCGATCGTCAATTGCGGCAAGCCAGTTATTGCAGCGATTGACGGCATCTGTGTGGGCGCAGGGGCGATTATTGCCATGGCCTCGGATCTGCGGATTGCCACGCCAGAGGCCAAGACGGCCTTTTTGTTTACCCGCGTTGGACTGGCGGGCTGTGACATGGGCGCCTGTGCAATTCTGCCCCGGATCATCGGCCAGGGGCGCGCCGCAGAGCTGCTATATACGGGCCGCTCGATGAGCGCAGAAGAGGGAGCAGCCTGGGGGTTTCATAACAAGCTTGTTGCAGCCGCTGATCTGGACGCAGAGGCGCATTCACTGGCGGCGCGCATCGCGGCAGGGCCGAATTTTGGCAACATGATGACCAAGACAATGCTGGCGCAGGAATGGTCCATGTCGATTGAGCAGGCCATTGAGGCCGAGGCACAGGCCCAGGCGATCTGCATGCAGACCGCAGATTTTGAGCGCGCCTATCATGCCTTTGTAAACAAGGAAAAACCGGTTTTTGAGGGCGATTAATCCGCAAGCCGCAGCGCGTGGTGCGGCGGTTGGATGCCTCCGGCGGAGGTATTTTAGGTAAGATGAAGAGAAGGGGTGACAGATGGCAGACCGGACGTTTTTGAGCTGGCCGTTCTTTGAGGACCGGCACCGGGAGCTGGCGCATGAGTTGGACCTTTGGGCTGGACAGAATCTGGGTGACATTGATCACGCGGATGTGGACACGGCCTGTCGCAACCTGGTTGCTGGGTTAGGGGAGGCCGGATGGGCGCAGCACAGTGGTGCGATGGCGGGGGAGAGCTTGGATGTGCGCAGCCTCTGCCTGATCCGGGAAACCCTGGCGCGCCATGACGGGTTGGCTGATTTTGCCTTTGCGATGCAGGGGCTTGGCACCGGTGCGATTTCGCTGTTTGGCTCTGAGGCCCAGCAGGCGGAATGGTTGCCATTGACCCGCAGCGGTCAGGCGATTTCCGCCTTTGCCTTGACCGAGCCGCAGTCGGGATCGGATGTGGCCAATTCCACCATGACCGCGACACTGGATGGTGATGACTATCTGCTGAACGGGGAAAAGACCTGGATTTCCAATGGCGGCATTGCCGATGTTTACACGGTGTTTGCCCGCAGTGGTGAGGCGCCGGGGGCCAAGGGGCTTTCTGCCTTTATCGTGCCTGCAGGTCTGCCGGGGTTTGAGGTGGTGGAGCGACAGCAGGTGATTGCGCCGCACCCCCTGGCCACCCTGCGGTTTACCAACTGTCGCATCCCCAAGTCGGCCCTGTTGGGCCAGGCGGGGGGTGGTTTCAAAATTGCCATGTCGGTGTTGGATGTGTTCCGTTCGACGGTGGCGGCGGCGGCGCTTGGCTTTGCTCGGCGGGCGTTGGATGAGGCGCTGGAGCGGGTCTCAACCCGGCAGGTGCAAGGGGCGCCGCTGTTTGATTTGCAGATGGTGCAGGGACATATCGCCGATATGGCGCTGGACGTGGATGCAGCGGCGTTGCTGGTGTACCGTGCCGCCTGGGCCAAGGACAGCGGCGCGGCGCGTGTCACCCGCGAGGCCGCCATGGCCAAGCTGTTTTCCACGGATCAGGCGCAACAGGTCATCGACAAGGCGGTGCAGTTGCATGGCGGCGATGGTGTGCGCCATGGTCAGAAAGTCGAGGAGCTGTACCGCGATATCAGAGCTTTGCGCATCTATGAGGGCGCTTCGGATGTGCAACGTGTGGTGATTGCCCGGCAGACCCTTGGTGCCTATCTAGGAGGGGCGTAAAATGTTGGGAATTTCGGCACATAGCGATACATTCACACGCGATAACCTACCGCCAGAGGAACAATGGCCGGAGTTCATGCTGGCGGGATTTGACTATCCTGAGCGGCTGAATGTCGGGGTTGAGCTGACAGATGCCATGGTGGCCAAAGGATTTGGCGATCACATTGCGCTGATCGGCAATGGCAGGCGGCGCACCTATAAGGAACTGGCGGATTGGACCAATCGGCTGGCCCATGTGCTGAGCGAGGATCTGGGGGTAAAACCGGGAAATCGTGTGTTGATCCGCTCTGCCAACAACCCTGCCATGGTCGCCTGTTGGCTGGCTGCCACCAAGGTTGGTGCTGTGGTGGTCAATACCATGCCGATGCTGCGCGCCGGAGAGCTGGGGCAGATCGTCGACAAGGCCGAAATCACTCATGCGCTTTGTGATACCCGGCTAATGGATGAGCTGGTGACCTGTGCCAAAACCTCGGAGCATCTGAAATCGGTTGTTGGCTTTGATGGCACCTCTAACCATGACGCCGAGCTGGACCGTTTGGCGCTGGAAAAGCCGGTGAGCTATGAGGCGGTGCAGACCGGGCGCGATGATGTGGCGCTTTTGGGCTTTACCTCGGGAACCACCGGCTCTCCCAAGGCGACGATGCATTTTCACCGGGATCTGTTGATCATTGCCGATGGCTATGCCCGCGAAGTGTTGGATGTGCAGCCCGATGATGTCTTTGTGGGCTCTCCCCCTTTGGCCTTTACCTTTGGGCTGGGGGGCTTGGCGATTTTTCCGCTGCGGTTTGGCGCCGCTGCAACCTTGTTGGAGAATGCGTCCCCCCCCAATCTGATCGAGATCATCGAAAAATACCGCGCGACGGTTTGTTTTACCGCGCCGACGGCCTACCGGGTGATGTTGCAGGCGATGGAGGAGGGGGCGGATCTGTCTTCGCTGCGGGCGGCGGTTTCGGCGGGCGAGACCCTGCCTTCGCCAGTCTATGAGGCCTGGATCGCCCAGACCGGCAAACCGATGCTGGACGGGATTGGTGCCACCGAGATGCTGCATATCTTTATCACCAACCGTTTTTCCGACCACCGCCCCGCCTGTACGGGCAAGCCTGTGAACGGCTATCAGGTGCGCATCCTCAACAGTGACGGCACGGAGGCCCCGCGCGGAGAGATTGGCCGGCTGGCTGTCAAAGGCCCGACCGGCTGTCGCTATCTGTCGGATGATCGCCAGGCCGCCTATGTGCAGGATGGCTGGAATGTGACGGGGGACAGTTTCAGGATGGATGAGGCGGGCTATCTGCATTTTGCCGCCCGCAATGATGATATGATCGTCTCGGCTGGCTACAATATTGCGGGCCCGGAGGTGGAGGCCGCGCTGCTGTCCCATGAGGCGGTGGCGGAATGCGCGGTGATTGCGGCGCCAAACGAGGCGCGCGGCTCTATCGTCGAGGCCCATGTGGTCCTCTCCGCAGGGCATATGCCATCAGAAGCCCTGGTGAAGCTGTTGCAGGATCACGTGAAGGGCAGTATCGCGCCGTTCAAATATCCCCGCTCGGTGGTTTTTGCCAAGGAGTTGCCAAAGACCGAAACCGGCAAGATCCAGCGTTTTCGCTTGAAGGCCGCGCAGTAGGCAGAGGGGGCCGGAGGATCGCTACGCCGTGATGTGGCAAGATCCGGCCCCAATCCGTTGTCCACCTTATGTGGCCTTTGCGGCCAGTTTTTCGATCTGCGTAAGCCAGCGTTTTACAGTTGTGGGCTTTGGGTGGGATGCAGCTGCAAAAAAACTGCTTTTGACCGGTTTTAGACCGATAAACCCAAGAATCTGGCGCTCGGTTTGGCGCAGCATGGCGTTGCTGTAAAGCAGCCACATGAGAAACTTGGGGGTGTCTGCCGTGACAATGACGCGACCACTGCGCCCCTTTAGCATCGGGGCCGGCATGCCCATCTTGGTGTTGCGGGTGTCAAAGGCCTTGCCCGGCAATAAGGCGCGATCAAACAAGCCTTTCAGTTTTCCCGGCAATCCTCCCCACCACATAGGGGTGGTCATCACAAAGTGCTCGCACCATTCCAGGTTGTTGAAAAAGCTGTTTAAATCCGGCTCAAGTGGTTTGACCTCAGTATAGCCCGCATAGCCATGGTCGATATCAAAATCCAGATCATGCAGGTGCAGGATGCGTACTTCATGGCCATGTGCCTCTGCGGTGCGTGCATAGGAAAGGCTCATCGCTTTGTTGAGAGACGTCTCGGCGGGGTGGCCGTTCAAGATAAAGATTCGGGTCATTCGGGGCTCCAAACTGGCTAATAATTGACTGCGGTCATTTACTGGTGTAAAAATTGACTGCGGTCAATTAAAAAATGACTGCGGTCAATTTTGCGTAAGGTTTGGGTTTGAAATTTGACCATTCCAACCGAACGTGGCAGCAGGAGAGCATGGTGAGACAGATGCAAAAGAGAACTCTGGAGACGCGGGCCCGGCTTGTCGCTGTTGCAACGGCTTTGGTGGCGGAAAACGGCTATGGTGCCCTGCGCACAGAAGAGGTTGTTCAAGGCGCAGGTGTTGCCAAGGGCACGTTCTTTGCGCATTTCAAAGATAAGGACGCGTTGATGGACCTGTTGATCGGGACTGGCATCGATCAGCATCTGGATCAGCTGGCCAAGGCGCCTGCGCCCAGAACCGTTGAGGAGCTGGTTGCGTTGCAGCAACCGTTGCTGCGCTACATGACGCAGGAGCGCTATGTTTTTGATGTGATTTTGCGATTGTCCGGCGCCGCCGCCGTGGCAGAGATTGGCACAATCGCCACCACCTTTGGCCGATACCTGGAGCTCACAACCCGTTGGTTCGAAGAAGGGCAGTTCCGCCAGGATATTTCCGCCGAGTTACAGGCTGAGGGCATGCAGGGCTTTGTTACGCAGGCGATGGCGTTGTATTTCTGTGCTCTGCATGAGGATCAAAGCATGGAGGCCAGGCTGGTGGTCTATCTGCGGGCTTGGCTGTGCCCGCGCGGGGGCCAGACCGCGGTCTGACCCTTCCCAGCCCCCGTTACCGCTTGGTCGGTGCCTCGGGAAACAGCGTCGCCGCGTCGCCGTCTTGCCATTTGGGGTACTTATGCATGATCGCTTCAAACCTGCTGCTGCTGATAAAGCGGTCCAGCCAGGCCTGAAGGTGGGGCCAGGGCTGTTGATCGAACCAGGGCTTGTCGATGAATGCGAACTGTCGCACGAAGGGCAAAATGGCGTAATCCGCGAGGGAGGCCTCGGTAAAGATCCAACGGTCAATCGTCTGGTCAAGATCTGAGAGGAACCCGGCGGCTTTTTGGCGCTGTTCGGTTGCGTCCTCATCCGGGTAGCGGCTGGCATATTTGGTTCGGTCCAGGGCCTGTTTGAAGGGGCCATCGGCTTTGGCAATCCAGCCCCAGCCAGTCTCGGGCATTGCCAGCCACTGTTCTGGATCGTTGCGGCGCAGTGCCCAGATCATAATGTCGAGACTTTCATCAATCACCTGCTCAGCGGTCTGCAAACAGGGCACAGTGGCGCTGGGCGAGGTCGCCAGAAAAGCGGCAGGCTTGTCGCGCAGCACAATTTCGCGCAGTTCAACAGGCTGTGCAGCCGAGGCCAGGGCGAGGCGCGCCCGCATGGCGTAGGGGCATCTGCGAAAGGAATAGAGCGTGTGGGTCATGGGGTAGCTGCGTTTTCTGTTTCTGGTAAAGAGCAGGTCTTTGATCCTGTCTAAAAGGCCGCAGTTTTCTCGCCTTGTCGAGAGGCAGTTTTCTTGGGGCGGGGGAGAGTCCTCCGGGGCTTTCCTTCCAGGCGGTGCAGCGCTAAATATGACGGGATTTTCACCAAGGTATTAATAACAGGATCTGAGGTCACATGACGTCCTTTCCCAAAATCTGGTTTTTGCGTCACGGGCAAACCGAGTGGAACGCCGAGAAACGTATTCAGGGGCAGCTGGAATCGCAGCTGAGCCCCCTGGGGCGATCCCATGCGCGCCAGCAGGCGGAGCTGATGCGGCCCATACTGGCACAGGAGCCGACCTGCTACGTATCGCCATTGGGGCGGGCGCGGGAAACGGCGGAGATTGCCCTGGACGGGGCTGAGTGCATCATCGACCCGCGCCTGGCTGAGGCCCATGCCGGCGATTTGCAGGGCATGACCTTGCCAGAGGTGGAGGCGCAGCTCCCTGAAATCTGGGCGGCAAACCCCTCTCATCTGGATCTGTTCTGCGCCGCCCCCAATGGCGAAGGCTATGGCAACTTCCATGCCCGCATCCTGTCTTTCATGCAGGTATTGACCGAGCCGTCGGTTGTGGTTGCCCATGGATTGCTGGGCCAGGTGATGCGCGGAATTGTTCTGGGGCTGTCGCGCCAGGAGATGGCAAAACTGTCAAACCAGCAGGGCTGTATCTATGTTCTGGAGGAGGGGCGTGAACAGCTTTTGCAGTAATCTGACTTTTTTGCAAAAAATGCCTTTTCCCCTCTTGCGCCTGCCTCGGTCTTTGTCTAAATCCCCGCTTATCGGGTGATTAGCTCAGTTGGTAGAGCGCTTCGTTTACACCGAAGATGTCGGGAGTTCGAGCCTCTCATCACCCACCATCCAACCACATTCACATTCTGATTTCCTGCAGGGTTGCAGGTCATTTGTACCAGGTGTTCCGTGGTTCAATGAACCTAACTTGATGCCACCTGACCGGCGTACTTGCGTGAAATCTAGGAACTCTGCGGCATCTTGCAGGTGGTCCGGTGCAAATCTAGCGTAGGTTTGGTCGCTGATCGCCACGTTGGAATGTCCGAGGTAATGGGCGACCTATTCCAGCGGAACTCCATGTGAATCCATGGCCACAGAACTGGAAAGGCGGATCGTGTGGAGTGTTACGTTTTCCAGTCTGGCCCTTGCTGGTTACCGATGCGCGTGCGCGGTCCATAGGGGGCTGCATGACGGCTGGCTAGGTCAGAGACTACACTGGATCGAGGGCATTATTGAACAGTCTTGCGACCTAGGACTGGCCCCTGGGGCGGGGATATGACGCGGATGGGTTCCACGAAGGCCTATAGACAAGAAGATAACGCCCTGCAGTCCCGGTCGAAAGTCACGCGAAAATCCCGTCAAATACGACAAGCGCCGCTACAGAAAGCGCAACCGGATCGAAATCATGTTCGGACGTTCAAAGGACTGGCGACGCGTCGCCACACGCTATGACCGAAGCCCCATGGTCTTCCTGTCTGCCATCGCGCACGCCGTAACTGTGACCTTTTTCTAATGATTCCAGAGCCTCAGCTTGAAAAACGGCGCAAACACGGTCAGAACTATTTCTGTATTACACTAGTTGGGAAGTTCCAAATGAGGTTTTTGTTTTTCGTTCCAGATGTCGCCGTTGTACGCGGAGGAATATCCGTAATACTAGATACGATCAATGTCCTAAACGAAAACAACATTGAAGCAGTTGCGTTATATAGCCGACCCGATTTCGAATATCAGAGCTATATAAAGACAGCTCCCCGCATATGGTCGCCGGTTGTACGTGAACCCGACCTTAGAACTAATAAGAAAACTTTGCTCGACTACGCGTTGGGACGTAAAGTTAGGCCAGAAGGAAATGCCAAGCCATGCCCAAAATGGGATGCCAGACCGGATGACGTACTGATCGTTCCTGAATACGTTTCAGCTTGGATGCCTGACCGTGTTCCCCAGTACGTTAGAAAAGTACTATTCAATCAAAACCCATTCGCTCTCCTTAATTCCTCAACCAAAGACGGTTTCGACAAACGGAATTTTCACACATCTCTCTCCATTTCAGAGGCATGCTCAGCTGCAAATAGAATGGTCATGGGGGATGAAGGGTATTTCTTCCCTCTTTGTATTTCAAAAGAACTTTTTGGATATGTAGAGGATAAGTCCTTTCAGGTGGCTTACATGCCCAGAAAACGAGAAGACGATTCCTTGGCTCTGATAAAATGTTTGACGGTTAGCCCGGAAATGAAGGATATCTCATTTGTTCCCATCGATGGGTTGTCCAATACAGATGCAGCCAAAAAATTAGGGGAATCCCTGTTTTTCTTGTCCTTTTCAGAGCGCGAAGGGTTTGGACTTCCTGCCGCTGAAGCAATGGCCACTGGCTCTATCGTTATCGGGTACTCGGGTGTAGGTGGAGACGAGTATTTTAACGAAGACAATGGCTACAAGGTGCCCGAGGACAACCTAATGCGCTTCTACGAAGACGCAATTCGAATTATCGGGGGATATCAAGAAAATCGCAAAAATTTTGACACCATGAGGAGAAAGGTCTCCCGAAATATATTAGAAAAATACTCGGAAGATGAATTTAAAAGAGGCGTGCTGCAATCATTTTCGGCAATTTGCGACAACAAAGTCGCCACATCGTGACGACTCCTGCTGCGCTCCAGTTTACCAGCCCCAGGACCAAATTAGTTAAAATCCAAGAGCAAAAGCAACTCATCCCTTTGCACATAAATCGCCATAGCGCACAGGCATGTGGCGACAAGGCCGAAAACAAGATCATGGCCCCAATCCCAGACCCCATGCTTGCGTGCCAGCCGGACAACAAAAATATGTGACAAGAGCTGCGATAGCCACACGCCAGCTAGCGCGCCAACAAGGCCAAATGAGAAAAATCCTATTGAAAAAAGAGTTAGCTGAAGGATTGTTTTCATTAACTGAAGAAAGAACATTCCCTTAGAGTCGCCCGCTGCGAGTGCGGCGTAATCGTACGTCATACCTGTAAGGTAAGGGGTATTCATGCATGCGATTGCAACCAGAACACCTCCGGCAGCAGAGTATTGATCTGAATACAATATATCCACGACCCAGATGCCAGACCAGGCCAACACGCATTGGAGAGACAAAGTTACGAAAGTGAGGACAAAACGGGTCTTTCTAAGCCGCGTGTAATTTTCATGAGAAAAAAGTGGATTCCACTCGCGATGAATAGGAATCAAGATGCGCGACATCAAACTTGCAGCCATGGCCTGTGGCACGGAAGCTAGAAAAAATCCAATATTATAAATTCCGAGCTGAGACAAATCGATGTACTTTCCAAGTATGGCTTTATCTGACTGCACTAGTAAAAAACCACATACCGTACTGAGAAAAATCCACCGACCAAAAGTAACAATCTCAGTGGCAGTGCTTGATTCCCATCTAATTCTGTTCTTGTGGCCCGGCAGGAAAGCCACCATGAAGAAGAGTCTCACACCTGCACCAATAACCGTACCAATGACCAGCGCCCAAACAGATTGCAGTATTAATGCCAACGCCACATTGGCAACGAACGCAAGGAATTGCGCCGTTATATCTAAAGAAGTCACCACGCCAATTTTCAGATGCCTGTTTGCAGTCTCAACTCGAGTTGGAGTGAAACCAGCGACAAGTAAGGATATTCCAGCGACAGGTAACATCAAAGAAAGATGTTCTGAATCGTAAAACCTTGCTCCCAATGGGGCAATTACAAAGCATGCTCCCCAAAGCAACAGGCCGCGCAAAATTTGAATTGTCCAAGCGGTATCCAGAAATACCGGGTCATCGCCGCGAGGACTCTGCTGAATAGAGGGAGACAATCCCACATCTGAGATCATCATGAGGCCGACCAGGAACACGGTCACCAGCGCCATAAGACCAAAATCTTCTGGGAACAGGATCCTCGTCAATACGAGATTGGATGCGAAGCGGATAACTTGACCACCGCCATACCCTATTATCGACCAAGCCGAGCTGCGCAAAAAACGTGCCGACAGTGTTTGAGACTTTATTATTTCTTTAAACGGCATTGAATTAGGTTTCGAGTTACTTCCATTACCCTAGGGGTCCTTTTGACGTGATTTGACGGTGTGACATCGCAAGTTTGGCTACAATCGTGCTCTAGAGAGTACCCTTATCAGTGATTTCACTGCGCGGATCTGAGCTGACAAGGCTGGAGGTCAAAATTAGAAGATTCTCCTGCATGAATGCGCCGAGCATACGGCCTTGTTGCACAAATCAGTACCTGAGACATCTCCCGTTTCTCTGAAGGGACTTGTTCTGCGGCCTCAGTACTAAGTGTCACATCCCGGACGGTAGTATGGCAGTTTGTTGAACAGTTCTGGTTTGAGTTTGTGCCAGTGCTTCATCGCTTGCAAGGGCGTCTTGCTGCCCAAGGCTGATTGCGGAAGCTGTTGGTTGTAGAGCCAAACATAGCGGTGCAGCGTGGTCTCCAGTTCTTCGCCTGATCGGAAGTGGTGGCTTTGCAGCACGTCTTCGATGCGACCGTTGAAGCGCTCGACCATGCCGTTTGTTTGGGGCGATCTTTGCGGCGTCAGACGGTGTTCGATGTCCAGTTCGGCGCAGAGCTTGTCGAAATCATGTTTTCCGCTTTGTTCGCGCTTGCGCAGGCCAAAGAGACGGTCGGAGAACTCCTTTCCATTGTCTGTGAGTATGGTTCGGATGCGAAGTGGGCAAGCCCGCTCTAGATCACGCAAAAAGCGGCGCGCGTTGGCCGCTGTCTTGCTGCTGTAGATACGGATAAAAACCCAGCGTGTAGCCCGATCAATGGCAACAAACAGATACCGGCGGGAAGTTTGATCAGCCATCTGTGGCAGGTACTTCACGTCGATATGCAGATATCCCGGCTCGTATGCCTTGAAGGCGCTCTGCTTTGGGCGGGCGGCCTTTGGCTTAAGATCGCGCAGGTTGCCGACCCCATGCCGCCGCAGACACCGAGCCAGTCCAGAGCGCGAGACGTCCGGGTTCAGAAACTCCCGCACCACGGCCAGCAGGTCATCCAGCGACACTAGCAGCATCTTGCGCAGCGCAACCACAACGGCCTCCTGAGCAGGCGTCAACGTCGTTTGCAGCCGATGAGCGGTATGGCTACGGTCATGGACACTGTCGCGCTTGCGCCATTTCCAAACTGTCTGTTCGGTTGTGCCAAAACGCTCAGCCAGAACCCATGCAGGCTCGTCGCTCGCCTGGATGGCAGCCCGTATCTTAGGCGTTGTTGTCGCTTGGTTATGAAGATGGATCAGCATTAAGCGCCCTCCCGAATGTCACCGAAAACCGATCTTGCCATGAAAAATGCGGACCGGCGAGGATCTATGTGATCGTCCGGGATGGAACAGCTATTCAACGCGGCTACTGGGGCGAGTTTTTCAACGGAATAGGCTAGGAGCAGCCATCTGAATTCTATACCGAAGTGCCCATAAGTTCCGTGAACCGCGCTGAACCGATATATCTTGCGTGGGTGGTGGAAAACTCATTGATGAAAAGCGCTTCTATTGCCTGAAATCAATGGCTTGAGCGAGAGGCGTGTTGATTACACCGAAGATGTCGGGAGTGGGAGCCTCTCATCACCCACCATACCTCTCCCCCAAAAAAAGGTAGGTATAATGTCTCCCCCTTCGGGTCAGTGTCTTGCGGTACTTGGCGGGGCCGTATGATACAGCTATCCAAGCGAGCAGTGAGTCGCTGTTGCGGCACACGGTCAACGTTAAGCATTGCATCGTGGGGGGCTTTGGCCCTTCCTTTTTTGTTTCTCCGTGGGCGCCCCTGCACATCCTTAGCCGCTTTGCTGCTGCAGGCAGGCCGTGAAGTGCGCGCGATGCTGGCAGGACAGGGCTGCCACAGGTGGGCGCCGGATTTGGTGGATGCCTTTTCGGCCGGGGCGCACTATTTGAAATGATGAAAATCAAATAGTTACATTGTTTTTGCCATTTTTTTCGACCAAAGCAGCGAAAATACCAAAACACCGCTTGACGATCCCCGAGCGCTGGGAATATTACAGCCCAACATTCAGCAGCGATGCTGGATGGGCAGCACGCGGTTGTAGCTCAGCTGGTTAGAGTACCGGCCTGTCACGCCGGGGGTCGCGGGTTCGAGCCCCGTCAACCGCGCCACTGCTGCCTGTCTGATTTGGACCTACCAAATCCCGCTCCGGATGGGGCCGCCTCGGATGAGGGTGGTGGTCAAGACCACTATGAAGAAAATGCGCGGTTGTAGCTCAGCTGGTTAGAGTACCGGCCTGTCACGCCGGGGGTCGCGGGTTCGAGCCCCGTCAACCGCGCCACTTCTTCACTTTGCCCCTCTTGGGGTGCCTGAAAAGGTATAGATGCGCGGTTGTAGCTCAGCTGGTTAGAGTACCGGCCTGTCACGCCGGGGGTCGCGGGTTCGAGCCCCGTCAACCGCGCCACTTTTCTCATTCATCACGTGTTGAACTTATGAATGTCTAGATCGGCCACTCCTGTTGCGTGAGCGTGATCTGGTCTGACCAAGGATGCGCGCCTGCGAAACGGCAAACAGCCCCCGAAGGGGCTGCAGTATGGCGATCTATTGATGTAGGGGGCGGCAAATTCCCGCGCCTCTTAGGGGGTGGGAGGAGTTGGCTCTGCCTCAGTGTCATGGCGCCAGGCGGTTAGATCGGAATTGACCCATTTGGTCAGTCGCTCCATATCCAGTTTCTGTTCGCTTTCCAGGTGGCGCAGCAATACGCGCACTCCATGTTGATAGCCCGCACGGTAGCTTTCTTCTGGATCGCTCTGGATGCCTTCAAAGCCGGCGGGACGTTTGTATTTGCTATGTGGCATTACCTGTTTCTCCATTCGCATCGATCTGTGCTGTTCAGCGCAGTCTCGCAAGAACTGGCTAAACTTGTCTTAAGCAGGTTGATCTGGCGGGAGAGGGAGAGCGTATATCGCGCGTGAATTTGGTTTCTGCGAGGGCAAGCTGACAAATTCGTGTCGGATCACCTGTTTGCAGGGGCCGGTTTAGACACCAGCCCCTGCGCGTCTTTGATTACTTGGTCAAGGCGTCCAGGATGCGGGCCCAGGAACGGGTGCCTTTGTGGAAGCTCTTGAGGTCGTATTTTTCATTTGGGGAATGGATGGCGTCATCTTCATTGGCGTATCCCACCAGCATTGATTCCATACCCAGAATGGATTTGAAAAATCCGGCAATCGGGATGGATCCACCCATGCCGCAGAACACGGCTTCGCGGTTCCATTCGTCGCTGAGCGCACCACGCGCGGCTTCAAATTCAGGACGGGTGATATCCATCACCGAGGCACGCGAGCCTTCCATGTCATTGTCCCAGATGACCTTGCAATCGGGTTTCAGTTGGGCCTCGACGTGTTTGCGCAGCTTGGTGCGCAGGGCATCCGGGTCCATGTCCCCCACCAGACGGCAGGTGATCTTGCAATGGGCCTCGGAGGGGATCACGGTTTTGGAGCCGGCGCCATTGTAGCCGCCCCAGATGCCGTTGATTTCCAGTGTGGGGCGCGCCCATTGCTGCTCAAGGATGGAATAGTCCTTTTCGCCATGGGCCTGGGTGTAGCCCGCATTGTCGAGGTAGTCTTTGGCCTCAAACCCCGATGCTTCCCATTGGCGCAGCAGTTCGGCGGGAACCTTTTCGACACCTTCATAAAAGCCATCAACCGCAACGGCGCCGGTTTCCTCGTTGTAGAACGACGCAATGATACGCGACATTTCCCGCAGCGGGTTGAGGCCGGGACCGCCGTAATGGCCGGAATGCAGATCAATCCGTGGGCCGACCAGAGTGAATTCATCCTTCAGCATACCGCGCAGCTGCGACGAAATTGATGGCACCCCGCGTGACACCATCGAGGTGTCGCAGATCAGCGCCAGGTCCGCTTTCAGCTCTGCCGCGTGCTCTTGCATGAAGGGGATCAGCGAAGGAGAGCCGCTCTCTTCCTCGCCTTCAAAGAAGAAGGTGATGCGGCAGGGCAGGGTGCCATGAATGGCTTTCCAGGCACGGCAAGCTTCGACAAAGGTCATCAGCTGGCCTTTGTCATCCGAAGCGCCGCGGCCCCGGATCACCGTGCCGTTTTCGGTCTCTTCCAGCTGGGGCTCAAAGGGTGCTGTTTTCCACAGGTTCAGCGGGTCAACGGGCTGCACATCATAGTGGCCGTAAAACAGCACATGTGGGGCATCTGTATTGTCCTCACCGATGTGGCCCACCACCATGGGGTGACCGGGGGTGGGGCGTTTTTCGGCTTTGATGCCAATGCTGTTCAGGTCCGAAACCAGCCAGTCGGCTGCCTTGTCACATTCTGCCTTATAGGCGGGGTCAGTGGAAATGGACTGGATTCGCAAAAGCTCCAGCAGCCGCTGGGTCGCGGCGTCCAGGTCTGTATCAATTCGGTCAAGCACGTCGTTGAGCGACATTCGGGTCTCCGGCAAATAGGGTGTCAAAGTTTCGATTGATCGGACCCTAGCAGCCTCCCAGGCGGGGGGCCAGATCTGCGCGGGGGATAAACGGGAGCGGATTCTGTCAGAAAGGGGGCGGCGCTATTTTCAGCCATCGCCGACCTGATAAGGGGGCGCGAATCCCCTAGTTTTGCCCTGGATTGCGCCAAATTCTAGGGCTGCTATCCCGCGGAAATGCCCCGGATCATTGGGCGCAGCAGCGGGGATTGGGTTTCCAATAGGCAGCAAGCCTACCATTTGTCGCAGCCCATGTGGCGCAAATGGCGGTAAAGGGGGCGCGGGGCTTCTTGTCGATCTTTGGTTATAGGTCTATTTGACCTGTATCAAAGTAGTGCAGGGCTGCGGTGCGTATCCGGTTGATATAAGAGTGCGCATTTGTTACTCATTCACGAATGCGAATGGGTCAGCGACCTGCAAACTGCGTGACATATACACAGCCCGCGCTGCTTAACGATCGGCGCCTTAGATAGCTATGGAGAAGCCGGTGGACTATTCCGCGAAACTTGATGCCGCCATTGATCGTCTGCACGAAGAGGGACGCTACCGCACCTTTATCGACATTGAACGTAAGAATGGCCAGTTTCCCCATGCGGTCTGGACGCGCCCTGACGGCGGCAGCCAGGATATCACGGTTTGGTGCGGCAACGACTATCTCGGAATGGGGCAGAACCCGGTTGTGTTGCAGGCCATGCATGAGGCCATCGATGCCACCGGCGCGGGTTCTGGCGGCACCCGCAATATTTCCGGCACCACGGTTTATCATAAACGTCTGGAGGCCGAACTGGCGGATCTGCACGACAAAGAGGCGGCGCTGCTGTTCACCTCTGCCTATATCGCCAATGATGCGACGCTTTCGACGCTGCCAAAATTGTTTCCGGGCCTGATCATTTATTCTGACGCGTTGAACCATGCCTCGATGATCGAAGGGGTGCGCCGGAATGGCGGCGACAAGCGGGTGTTCCGCCACAATGACGTTGCGCATCTGCGGGAACTGCTGGAAGCGGACGATCCTGCTGCGCCCAAACTGATCGCCTTTGAATCTGTGTATTCGATGGATGGTGATTTTGGCCCAATTGAAGAAATCTGCGATCTGGCGGATGAATTTGGCGCCCTGACCTATATCGACGAGGTCCATGCCGTGGGTTTGTACGGCCCTCGTGGTGGTGGCGTTGCCGAACGGGACAATCTGGCCCATCGCATCGACATTATTAACGGAACTCTGGCCAAGGCCTTTGGCGTCATGGGCGGATATATTGCGGCCTCAGCAAAAATGTGCGACGCGATTCGCTCCTATGCGCCGGGCTTTATCTTCACCACATCCTTGTCCCCTGCGGTTGCAGCTGGGGCGGCGGCCTCTGTGGCCTATCTGAAAGAGCACCCAGAACTGCGTGAGAAACACCAGGAACTGGCCAAGGCTCTGAAACTGCGCCTGAAAGGTCTGGGACTGCCAATTATTGATCACGGCAGCCATATCGTTCCGGTAATTGTCGGCGATCCTGTTCACACCAAAAAGCTCAGCGATATGCTGCTCTCCGAGTTCGGCCTTTACGTGCAGCCGATCAATTTCCCCACCGTGCCACGCGGTACCGAACGGCTGCGGTTTACGCCGTCACCCGTCCATGGCCCCTCCGAAGTCGACCACCTGGTACAGGCGATGGACAGTCTTTGGTCGCATTGTGCGCTAAATCGTGCCGAATTGGCGGGCTAGAGCACAGATTTGTGTTCAAAACACTTGAGTGTGTTATATTTCCATTAATGAAAAGGTGCGAACGAATCGCGGGGTGATTCGTTTAGCGCCGAAGATGTCGAATGCGGCAGGCTATGATGGGACAGCGGGCATGATTAGGCGCCTCACTTTGCGCAAGTCGAAGGAGCATGAGCAAATCTCAGCTCCGAAGAGTTTTGATGACTATGAGTTGCGCCTCGGTGATATGATGCGTGGCGAACGGGCGACCATGGGGAAATCCCTTCTGGACGTTCAGCGCGAGCTCCGCATCAAGGCGTCCTATATAGCCGCAATTGAAAATTCAGATCCTTCCGTTTTTGATACACCCGGTTTCATCGCGGGCTATGTGCGGTCTTATGCGCGGTATCTCAATATGGATCCCGAAGTCGCCTTTGATACCTTCTGCCGCGAAAGCGGCTTTGCCGTTGCCCATGGCATGTCTTCCGAGGCCTCTTCGCGCAAGGTGGTTGCCGCTCCGATTACCACTCGTGGTGGGTTGGGAAACGGTGCCTTCACGTCGCCAACGACGCCTTTTGCCCCCGCAGCGAGTGGTGTTTTTGCCCAGATTGAACCACGTGCCATTGGTTCGCTGATGGTGCTGGTGGGATTGATCGCCGGGATTGGATACGGCGGTTTGAGCATCCTGAAAGAAGTGCAGCAGGTGCAATTTGCGCCAGTTGAGCAAACGCCACTGGTTTTGGCCGATGTTGACCCGCTTCAGGGCGCGCGGCGCAGTTCCGATGCGTCGTCCGTTTCTGTGGATGAAACAGATATCGCGGCGGCCGCGCTGGACCGTCTGTATCGCCCACAGGCGCTGGATGTGCCGGTTCTGGTAGCGCGCGACGCGCCTATTGCGACGCTGAACCCTGGTAGCCTTGGCAATTTTGCCGTGCCGGAATTGCCCAGCTTTACACTGGCAGAGGCAAGCCTGTCGTCGTCAGAACCAGCTGGACTGGCAGTTCCACAGGTTGTTGAACCCGTATCGCCTGGCGTCGAAATGGTGGCCGTGCGTCCCTCTTGGGTGCAGGTCACTGCTGCAGATGGCTCTGTTATCTTTGAAGCCATCATGAATGCAGGCGACAGTTTCTCGGTTCCGCTGACAGAAGAGGCGCCTAAGCTGCGCACCGGCGAAAGCGGCGCAATCTATTTTGCTGTCAATGGTGATCATTTTGGTCCGGTTGGCAACCGTGGTCAGGTAAGCAAAAATGTCGATCTATCGGTGGATGGCGTCTTGGACCGCTTTGAGGTTGCCGATTTGAGCGACGGGAAAAACAGCGCCCTTGCAACTATGGTTGCGGCCCTGCAAACCCAGCCTGCCTCTGAGTAGAGACCATAAAACCCGGCTATATTGGCGGCTACCGCCGATCTGCCCTGCGTTGACATCTTCCCGCAGAAAGAAAACCCGTCTGTTGTGGGGGTGGTAGGCTCCCACCCATTGCAGCGCCAGTGCAGAGCCCTTAGTTAAACCCCAACGAGGGTCAACCGGGATCAGCCTGCATGTCGATGAATCACATTCGCCCCTGGCGCAATATTGAGCGCCGCAAAAGCCGTCAGATCCATGTCGGTAAGGTCCCCATTGGCGGGGATGCTCCCATCGCGGTGCAGACCATGACCAATACGCTGACCACGGATATTGCGGCCACCATTGCCCAGGTTCAGGCCGCAGCCGAGGCTGGGGCCGATCTGGTGCGGGTCTCGGTGCCGGATGAGGCCTCCTCCAAAGCCTTGAAAGAGATTGTCGCCGAAAGCCCGGTCCCCATTGTTGCGGATATCCATTTTCACTACAAACGTGGCATCGAGGCCGCCGAGGCGGGCGCGGCCTGCCTGCGGATCAATCCCGGCAATATTGGCGATGAAAAACGGGTGGCCGAGGTGATCAAGGCGGCGCGCGATCATGACTGTGCCATCCGTATTGGCGTCAACGCCGGCTCATTGGAAAAACACCTGCTGGAAAAATATGGTGAGCCCTGTCCCGCCGCCATGGTTGAAAGTGGTCTGGACCACATCAAGATCCTTGAGGATCATGATTTCCACAATTTCAAGATCTCCCTCAAGGCGTCCGATGTCTTTATGACCGCCACCGCCTATCAGCAATTGGCCGATGCCACCGACGCACCAATCCATATTGGGGTGACCGAGGCCGGCGGCTTTGTGTCCGGTACCATCAAATCAGCCATCGGGCTGGGCCAGTTGTTGTGGATGGGCATTGGCGACACCCTGCGCGTCAGCCTCTCGGCGGATCCGGTCGAAGAGGTGAAAGTGGGTTTTGAGATCCTCAAATCTCTGGGGCTGCGTCATCGCGGCGTCAATATTATCTCCTGCCCCTCCTGCGCGCGACAGGGGTTTGATGTGATCAAAACCGTCGAGGCGCTGGAACAGCGGCTTGCCCACATCCACACGCCGCTCAGCCTGTCGATCATCGGCTGCGTGGTCAACGGACCAGGTGAGGCGCTGATGACCGATGTCGGCTTTACCGGCGGCGGTGCCGGCTCTGGCATGGTCTATCTGGCAGGCAAGGCCAGCCACAAGATGAGCAACGAAGCCATGGTGGATCACATCGTCGAAGAGGTGGAGAAAAAGGCTTCTGAGATCGCCGCCAAAGAGGCGCTGGAGGCCGCGGGGGACTGATCCCGCTCCCAGTTGGCCCAGGCGGGCCTGTCTCCACATGCAAAAGGGCGCCAGTTTAGGCGCCCTTGTTTGTTTTGTTTGTCCGGTTAGATCAGCTGTTTTCTTCGCGCTGTTCATCCACCAGGATTTTCATCTGATCCGCAGGCAGATATCCCCGCAGCAGTTGGTTGCCGAGTACAAAGGTCGGTGTGCCGGAAATGGCCAGGTTCTGAGCCAGATCGCGGGTGCGGCGCAGCTCATCGGTGACGTCATCGGAATCCATCGCGGCCAAAATGGCATCCGCGTCGATCGACAGCCCTTCGGCCAAGCGGCGCAGGGTGACCTCATTCAATTCGCTGCTTATTTCAATCAGCGCGTCATGGACCTGTTCATAGGCCTCATCCCCGGCCACCTGTTTTGTGGCAACCGCAAACCGGGAGGCAAAGACCGAGGCCTCTCCCAGAATGGGGAATTCTTTGACGATGAGCCGGATATTTCCGTCAGCCTGAAGGAGCTTGGCAACTTCTGGTGCCGCTTTGCGGCAGTAGCCACAGCGGTAATCCATAAATTCAACCAGGGTAATATCGCCCTCAGGGTTGCCACCGACCCAGGAATAGCCATCGTTGTGCAGCTCTTCCAAATTGGCGGCGACCATGGCCACATCCCGGTTGGCCTCGTCTGCTGCTTGTTGCTGTTCCAGCAGATTGACAGCCTCCAGGATCACCTCGGGGTGTTCCATCAGATAGGCCCGCACTTCGGCCCCAAAGGCCGCGCGTTCCTCTGCGGTCATTGCACCCAGTTCAAAGGCCTGCGCCGGAAGGCTGCCCAAAGCGAGCGCCGCAGCAGTTGCGACCCCGGTGGCCATGCGCGAAAGAGGTTTCATCGTCGTTTCCTTTTTTGACTTTGTTCATAGGCCAGCACAACATCCTGCGCGCGGCGCCAGGTGGCAGAGCCACGTGGCAGCAGCGCCACTGCACGTTTTGCGTGAAGGCCTGCATCTTCAAAACGCCCGGCAAGAGCGTAGCGTTCGGCAGTCACCAAAGCTGCCATACCGTTTTGTCCGGTCTTGGCATAGGCCTGTGACATATCCCGCAACAACAGCGCATTGCGAAAATCCAGACTGCGGGACCTCTCCATTGTTTTTAAGGCCGCAGTTGCCGCACCAGCGGCCAGTTGCGCCCGCCCATAGCTGGCCAGAACCAGAGGTTCAGAAGCGGCAAGTTGCACCGCACGGGCAAAGCTGTTTTTGGCCGCGTTCCAGCGGCGGTTTTCAAACAGAATTTGACCTTTGAGTTCATGGTAGAAGGCATCATTGGGGCGGATAGAGAGGGCGCCATTAATGCCGCGCAGCGCCTTTTGTAGGTCCCTGCGTCGATGGTAGGCAATGGCCTCACGCATCAGGCGAATATCCCTGTGCGGCTCTTCCTTGGCACGGCGCAGGCTCCATTTGGGGGCGCGTTTGAAGGCAGAGAGCTTGCCGCGTATGCGGGCAAACCAATACTCGTCCTGAGGGTCAGGGGCGCTCACGCGGCCATGGGAGGTCACAAAGGCCTCGGCGGCGCGGATCCGGTCCCGGCTTAAGGGGTGCGAGCGCATGTAGGGATCCTGGTGCGCGGCGCTGAGCACTTCCTGGCCGGCAAAAATCTTGTGCAGGTCCACCAGTCCCTGTGGATCAATGCCAGCCGCCTTGAGGTAGCGTGCGGCGGCGCGATCCGCCGAGGATTCTTCGGCACGGGTATGGGACAGAAATCCCCGCAAGGCAGAGGTCTGTGTGCCAATGGCGATGCCGCCTGCGGCCTCACCGGCGCCTGCAGCAGCGGCCAGGGCGGCAAGGGCCAGACCCAGCCCGGCAGCGGTGCCGGCGGATTGCAAGTTTTGCATTCTTCGGGCGATGTGCCCATTGGTAATATGGGCCGCCTCATGGGCAATCACCGCCTGCAGCATTTCAGGGCTGGAGACCTTTAGGATCAGGCCGTAGTTGATAAAAATTGCACGGCTGTCCAGAACAAAGGCATTAAACTGGGAGTCATTCACCACCAGAATGCGCAGGCGTTTTGCGTTCAGACCAGCGGCGCGCAGCACAGGGGCGGCCAGCCTGGACAGGCCCTGTTCGATATCCGCATCCCGCAATAGCGTGATCGTCGCCGCCTGGACACAGGTGGCGGTATAGACGAGCAGGCAAAACACCACGGCCGGGATTGACGCCAGCCGAGAGAAACGGTCAAAAGTCATGCGCGCACCATGGGAGATCATCATGCGAAACTCAAGCAGATCAAACGTCGATCCCTTCATTGTGATGGATGTGATGGAGGCAGCCCGCCAGGCCGAAGAGCAGGGGCGCCACATTATCCATATGGAGGTGGGGCAGCCCTCGACCGGGGCGCCGATGGCGGCGCGGCGGGCTCTGGCGGATGCGCTGGAGGACAATAGTCTGGGCTATACCGTGGCGCTGGGTTTGCCTGCCCTGCGACGCCGTATCGCACGGCTGTATGGCGAATGGTATAATGTTGATCTGAACCCGGACCGGGTGGTGGTTACGCCAGGGTCCTCCGGCGCTTTTCTACTGGGCTTTACCGCCCTGTTCGACAGCGGCGACCGGGTCGGCATTGGCGCGCCGGGCTATCCTTCCTATCGTCAGATCCTGTCGGCGCTGGGGCTGACCCCTGTTGATGTCGAAACCGCGCCGGAAAACCGGCTGCAGCCGGTGGCCGCTGATCTTGAGGGGCTGAACCTGGACGGGCTGATGGTGGCGTCGCCGGGCAATCCCACGGGCACGATGCTTGATTGCGGGGCAATGGGCAGCCTCATCGACGCGGCGCGGGCGCAGGACGCGTCTTTTATTTCGGATGAGATCTACCACGGCCTGGAATATGAGGCCAAGGCGGTCACCGCGCTGGAGCTGACGGATGATTGCTATGTGATCAACTCCTTTTCCAAGTTCTTTTCCATGACCGGCTGGCGGGTTGGCTGGATGGTGGTGCCCGAAGATCAAGTGCGGGTGATCGAACGGCTGGCGCAGAATATGTTTATCTGTGCCCCACATGCCAGCCAGGTCGCAGCCCTTGCGGCGCTTGATTGCCAAGATGAGATGCGCGAAAACCTTGCGGTTTATGCCCGCAATCGCCAGCTGATGCTGGAGGGGTTGCCTGCAGCTGGCTTTGACAAGATCGCGCCACCGGATGGTGCCTTTTATGTCTATGCCGATGTGTCTGATCTGACCACAGACAGCCGCAGCTTTGCCGCTGAAATCCTTGAAAAGGCGGGTGTAGCTGTGACGCCGGGTCTGGATTTTGATCCGGTCCGCGGCGCCACGACGCTGCGGTTTTCCTATGCACGCGGCACGGCGGATATCAAAGAGGGCCTTTCCCGGCTCAAGGCCTTCATGGCGGCGCGTGGCTGAAAGATGCAAACGGTTAGGCAGGCAGTTTGATCTCTCCTCCGCGCGGCGGCTAGGATAGGACAAAGCCATAAACACAGGGCAGGGGCAGTACATGGGCAGATTGAACGCGGCGGTGACGGCCCTTTGGTTGGGCGGGCTATGCGCTATGGGGTCTTTGGCCTCAGCGCAGGAATTTAGCGGCCTGGCACGCGTCACCAGCGAGGTCTCGCAGATCAGCGATACTGGTGACGGCGCGACCCTTCAATTGGGGCTGAGCCAGGGGGTGCCGTATCGGCTGTTCACCCTGGATGAGCCCGCTCGCCTGGTGCTGGACTTTCAGGAGGTCGACTGGAGCGGGCTCGACCCGGAAGCATTTTTGAGCGGCGAGGCTGTGGCCTCGGTGCAATTTGGCACCTATGTGCCCGGCTGGTCGCGGTTGGTGCTGGAACTCTCTGAACCGATGGTGGTTGCCGCGGCGGCGCTGGAGGTCGATCCGGTGACCGCGGCTGCGGTGCTCAAGCTGGACTTGCAGGCCAGCACAGCAGAAGATTTTGCCAAAGCGGCGGGCGCGCCGCAGGATGCCCGTTGGGATTTGCCCGCGCCACAGGTTTTGGACGTCGCGCCGCACCGGGATGAAAACGCGCCGCTGCTGGTGGTGCTGGATCCGGGGCATGGTGGTATTGATCCTGGGGCCAAGGCTGCGAACGGCGTCGTCGAAAAAGATCTGATGCTGCAGTTTGCGCTGGAGCTGGGCGAGGTTTTGGTGCGCTCGGGTCAGTTTGCGGTTCAGGTCACCCGGGATGGGGATTATTTTGTCTCGCTTGAGCGGCGCACCGCGCTGGCGCATCAGGCCGGAGCGGATTTGTTTATTTCCTTACATGCGGATTCGCTGACCCAAGGGCACGCCCATGGCTCCACCGTCTACACCCTATCGCAAGAGGCCACGGATGCGGCCTCGGCCAGCCTGGCAGAGCGCCATGATCGCGCCGATCTGCTGTCGGGCACCGACCTGAGCCACACAGATGATCTGGTTGCCGGGGTGATGCTGGATCTGGCGCGACAGGAAACCCAGCCCCGCAGCGAAGCCCTGGCACGGGCCTTGGTTACCGGGCTGAAGGAGCAGGGCGGGCCGCTTAATCGTAAGCCGTTGCGATCTGCCGGGTTTTCGGTGCTGAAATCCGCCGATATCCCATCAGTTCTGGTGGAGGTCGGGTTTTTGTCCAGCCCCCGCGACCTGGCCAATCTGCAAGATCCTGATTGGCGCCGGCAAACCGCAACTGCGATGCTGAAAGGTCTGATTGATTGGCGGATAGCGGATGACGCGCGTCGCGCTCTGGTACGCCAATAGGCCAAATGCGCTGTCGTCAGACCTGATGACAGCCCTGCGACAGACCTGCGACAGACGTAGCGGGCTCTGCAGGTCTTTTTTTGTTTCCGGTGGTTGCAGGGTTTGAAGAGAAAAGGCA
Source organism: Pseudophaeobacter sp. TrK17 (assembly GCF_042192375.1). NCBI lineage: Bacteria > Pseudomonadati > Pseudomonadota > Alphaproteobacteria > Rhodobacterales > Roseobacteraceae > Pseudophaeobacter > Pseudophaeobacter sp. TrK17. Next base: position 2,675,616 of record NZ_CP071700.1, on the reverse strand, counting down.
AAGACCCGAGGGGCATTGCAAGGCGTTTTTTCCCCTGTGACGGCATCTTTCCGCTGTTTCCGCTTTTGACCCCAGGCCGTCTCCCTCCTATATAGGCGGCACCCCGCGAGAAAGGCAGCATCCGTGCTCAGGTTTATTCTATCCTTCTTTGGTTCGATCTTCAGCACCGTAACCCTGGGCATTGCCATGGTTGCGCTGACACTGGGAGCGATTTTCTGGATCTATGGGCGTGACCTTCCCAGTCATGAATCCCTGTCGCAGTATCAGCCACCAACCATCAGCCGGATTTATTCTGGCGAGGGGCGGATGATTGATGAATTTGCCAAGGAACGGCGCCTGTTCACACCTTCGGCGGAGATCCCGGATTTGGTGAAACAGGCGTTTATCTCGGCTGAGGACAAGAATTTCTATTCCCACAATGGCTATGATGCCCGTGGTATTGCCGCCGCCGCAGTTGAGGCGGTGCGCTCGCGCGGGGATAACGTGCGCGGGGCGTCGACGATCACCCAGCAGGTGATGAAAAACTTCCTGCTGTCCGGCGACCGTAAGGCAGCGCGCAAGGTCAAAGAGATCATCCTTGCCACCCGGCTGGAGGAGACGCTGAACAAGGATCAGATCCTTGAGCTCTATCTCAATGAGATTTTCCTCGGGCAGAACTCCTACGGGGTGACGGCAGCGGCGCAGAGCTATTTCAACAAGACCCTGGGTGAGCTGGCACCCCATGAGGCGGCGACGCTGGCCTCGATGCCCAAGGCGCCGGGGAAATTCCATCCGGTGCGAGGTAAGGCGCGGCTGAAGGAACGGCGCGACTATGTGCTGCGGGAAATGTTTGAAAACGGCTACATCTCCGACGCCGTTTATAAAGTCGAAGTCCAGCAGCCGCTGCGCTCGGTGCAGAATGGGGACTTCCCCAGTTTCCGCACCACCCTGCCGCCCCGTGATTATTTTACTGATGAAATCCGCCGCCAGCTGTCTGAGAACTTTGGCGAAGGCGAGTTCTTTACGGGCGGCCTGTCGGTGCGCGCGACCATTGATGCCGAGATGCAAACCGAGGCGGCCGATGCGCTGCGCACGGGATTGCAAAAATATGACCGTTCGCGTGGGGTCTGGATCGGCACCGGCGTTACCCTGGAAGAGGAAGTGCTGGCGGATGAGGCAAGCTGGCGCGAAGCCCTGGCACAGGCCGAGGTCCCCCGCGATATTACGCTGGGCGGTAAATGGTATCCGGCTGTGGCACTAGAGGTCGGTGACAAGGCCCTTATTGTTGGCGTCGAGGAACAGACCGGCACCGGTGCAGTGCCGCGCGATGACATCAAATGGATGAAGGGCAGCTTTAAGGACAACATCACCCGTGGCGATGTGGTGCTGGTGCGCGCTGCTACGGCGGATGACGGCAGCATTAAGCATTGGTCGCTGCGTCAGGTGCCCGAGGTGCAGGGTGGCTTTGTGGCGATGGATGTGAACACCGGCCGGGTTCTGGCGATGCAGGGTGGATTTTCCTATCAGGATTCCGTGTTCAACCGCGCAACACAGGCGCAACGCCAGCCGGGCTCCAGCTTTAAACCTTTTGTTTATGCGGCGGCCCTGGACAGTGGCTATAGCCCGGCGACCATCGTTATTGATGCGCCAATCGAGATCAACACCCCACAGGGGCTGTGGCGTCCCAAGAACTCATCGAATAAATTCTATGGACCAACGCCCCTGCGCACCGGCATCGAGCGGAGCCGGAACCTGATGACCATTCGTCTGGCACAAGAGGTCGGTATGCCGGTTGTCGCGGGGTATGCTGAACGCTTTGGGGTCTACGACAATATGGGCACCTTCCTGGCCAACTCCTTGGGTGCAGAAGAAACCACGCTGTACAAGATGGTGGCGGCCTATGCGATGTTCGCCAATGGCGGCGAGCGGGTGCAGCCAACCTTGGTGGACCGGGTGCAGGATCGCTATGGGCGCACGATCTATCGCCATGATGATCGCGACTGCGTCGATTGCGCCTCGCCAGGCCTGCCAGCCGGGCAAGCGCCCCGTATCGCCACGGACCGCGAACAGGTAATGGATCCAATCACCGCCTATCAGCTGAGCTCGATGATGCGGGGCGTGGTGGAGCGGGGCACCGCCTCCAGTGTGATCAACCTGCCGGTTCCCACCGCAGGCAAGACCGGGACAACCAATGATTCCCGCGATGTCTGGTTTGTGGGCTTTACCTCCAATATTGTCGCGGGCTGCTACATGGGGTTTGACCAACCCCGTCCGATGGGGCGGGGCGCCTATGGCGGCACCATGTGTGGTCCGGTGTTCCAGCAGTTCATGAAGGTGGCCACCGAGAAATTTGGCGGTGGACCCTTTGAAGTGCCCGAGGGTGGTCATTTTATAAAGATCGACCGCTATACTGGTGCACGCCTGCCCGACAGTGCTTCCGGCGCCTATGTGGTGGCCGAGTATTTCCGCGACGGGGCTGAGCCCATCTTTGGTTTGGCTTTTGACGGCGGTTTTGCGATGGGGTCTGATCTGCCGCTATTGGAAGAGGTGCAGCAATCTGGCCGTCAGGTGACCACCTCTAGCGGCGGCACCGCAGTTCTGGGACCAAAGGCCACCTTTGGCACTGTCACATCAGGCGGCCAGTATTAGGCGCTGAAACTGTGCACTCGCTTCGCGTCGCAGCTAAAGGAAGCTTCGGGGGAAGGATAACGTTTTTTATCCCAGGGGCGGAGCAGGTGTTTCCGGCGATGTCGCGGGGGCCGTGGCCATCAAAGCCAGAGTTTCTCGCCGGGTGAGACAGTGGCGCGCTGTGGGGCCAAAGCCCAGGGGGTGGCCACGCAGCTCAGGCATACAATCAAACAGGCTAAACAGGGCCGGTGGGCCTAGGGCCTCAAGCGCCTGATCGCCGGGAAAGAAGCTCTCGGTGGGACAGTTCTCCGCATAGATAATCTCATGCTGATCCAGCAGCAGGTGAACATAGGTGATCATGCCACCCGGCTGGCGGCGAATGCAGTGATCGTTGACCAGGTGATGCGCCGCCGACAGAACCTCATTGGTGTCAAACAGCATCCGCGTCGTCGCCCCGGTGAGCAGCATGCGGTGCTGTGGCGACACCAGAAGATCACGGCTGGTGCCAAGTGTCCCTGCCTGAATGCGGATCGGGGCCCAGTCTCCCATCGCCGGAACAGTTGTTTTGCCCACCCAGCGCACCGGCTGAAAGCCATTGTCACGGGTAAGGACCAGATCTCCCTGGGCCAGCTCGTCAACCGGGACCGCCCCGGCAGCGGTGGAGATTCTGGTGCCGGCAGCAAAGCAGATGATTTTTTCAATATTGGAAAATGTCAGACTAGAACCATCCAGCAAGGTGGCGGTTCCGCTCATGGTGCCATCTTCTGTTGTGGTGACATCCAGCGTGCTGCGATCTATTAATCCACCAAGATCCAGCGTGTCCCAATCGGTGCCGCCTTCATTGCCATCAATGACAATACCTGCATCGCCGGTTTCACCCAGATCGACAAGGGTAAAGGTATCCTGATCATCGCCGCCAAAGACGGTATCCCCCTTTGCTGCCGCAATCTGGTCCTTGCCCGCGCCACCTGACATAAGATCGCTGCCAGTGCCGCCGGACATTGTATCATGACCCGCGTTGCCATCCAGCGTGTCGTCGCCACTACCGCCAAGAATGCTGTCAGCACCGTCGCCGCCAAGAATGCGGTCGTCGCCCGCGCCCCCAAGCAGGGTGTCGTCGCCTGCGTCTCCATGCAATGTATCGCGCCCGCCGGCCCCATCCATGTAGTCATCGCCGTCGCCGCCATAGAAATCATTGGTGTAGGTGTCACCCGCGCTGGTGCCTTCGTTGTCAAAGCCGACAATCGTGTCGTTGCCATCCGTGCCGATGACGCCGTCAATACCGGAATAGGTATCACCAGCCGCATCGCCGCCACTGGCCGCACCCGTTGCCAGGTTTACGTCCACAGCCTCCGCGGAGTTGGAATAATCCGCATAGTCGAGCCCGGTGCCGCCACTCAGGTGGTCCGCGCCGCTGCCCCCCTCCAGGGTATCATCGCCATCCTGGCCATGAAGCGAGTCGTTTCCTGTGCCGCCGACTAGTGAATCATCGCCGCCCGCGCCAAAGACCGTGTCGTTCCCAGCGCCCGCCAGCACAGTGTCGCCATTTCCAGAAGCGCCACCGCCGATCCCGTCGTTCATGCTGTCGCCGTCGGCATCCGTGTGGGTTGCCAAAATATAGTCATCCGAATCCGTGCCGTCGACGGTGCCCTCGGAAGAGGTATAAGAGGGAGGGTTGGTTGCAGAGGCAGAGCTAATGGTGCCAACCGGCCCGGCATCCGGGGTGAAATAGACGTTGCCATCATCGCCCAGGGCGTAGGTGCCGGGTTCGGTCTCGTTGGTGTAGGTGGTGCCACCGGAACTGCCGCTCCAGGTCCAGGTGCCGGAACCAAGTGCCTGATCCGTCGTAAAGGCGGTATAACCGCCGGAAATGGTATCTCCTGAGTTCAGGGCGCTATCGCCAAGCGAGACTAAATAACCAGAGGGCACGTTGGTATTCCTTTGTTGATTCAGAGAGCCGCCTTTACGGCTTCCTGAACTGTTAGTGGTGCGGCGTCATTCCGGAGCGGTGCTGATTGGTCCAGATCGGCACATAGATGTCCTGTAGGGAACCAGATCATCCATAGGTGTGAAAAATTTCCCTAGGGTTTCTCGGGGGTTTCTCGGGGGAAGTTTTTGCTTCAACTTTTAACGAGGTGTCAGCCACAGAGGGCGATCCGGTGCGGTTGCGGCAGTCGCGGCTTTGTCCGCAGCCCGGCTTGCTCGCAAGGGCTCTGTGGTCTATCACCCTTGCTTGATACGTAAGTTCAAGGACATCACATGCGCGCTGAGACCCAAAATACCGTGGCCGAGATCGAGAAATCTCTGGAGCTTCTGGCCCAGCGTCTGAATTGGGAAACAGCAGAGTACCGGCTGGAAGAATTCAACGCCCGCGTCGAGGACCCTAACCTGTGGGATGACGCCGAGGCGGCGCAAAAGCTGATGCGCGAGCGTCAAAATCTGGTTGATGCGATCGACACCTACAAGGGCATCAAGCAAGACCTGGCCGATAATATTGAACTTATTGAACTGGGCGAGATGGAGGAGGACCAAGAGGTCATCTCCGACGCCGAAGAGGCCCTGAAAACGCTGCAGGTTTCTGCTGCCGAGAAGGAGCTGGAAGCCTTGCTGGATGGGGAGGCCGACAGCAATGACACCTTCCTTGAGATCAACTCGGGCGCCGGTGGCACCGAGAGCTGCGACTGGGCCTCGATGCTGGCGCGGATGTATGTGCGCTGGGCTGAGAAAAAAGGCTACAAGGTCGAGCTGCAATCCGAAAGTGCGGGCGAAGAAGCTGGCATTAAATCCGCCGCCTATAAGATCACCGGGCATAATGCCTATGGCTGGCTGAAATCCGAAAGCGGTGTGCATCGCCTGGTGCGGATCTCGCCTTTTGATTCTGCCGCCAAACGCCATACGTCTTTTTGTTCGGTCTGGGTCTACCCGGTGGTGGACGACAATATCGAGATTGAAGTGAACCCGGCGGATATTCGCATTGATACCTACCGGTCGTCCGGGGCGGGTGGTCAGCACGTAAACACCACCGACTCGGCGGTCCGGATCACCCACCACCCCACCGGTATTGTGGTGACCTCGTCAGAGAAGTCACAGCACCAAAACCGCGACATTGCGATGAAAGCGCTGAAATCCCGGCTGTATCAGCAAGAGCTGGACCGCCGTAACGCGGCCATCAACGAGGCCCATGAAAACAAGGGCGATGCAGGCTGGGGCAGCCAGATCCGGTCGTATGTGTTGCAGCCGTACCAAATGGTCAAAGATCTACGTACCAGCCACGAGACCTCTGACACCAAAGGTGTGCTCGACGGGGATCTGGATGGGTTTATGGCAGCGACGCTGGCGATGAATGTCGCCGGCAAAAGCCGTTCGCAAGCGCAGGGCGACTAAAGCTGTTTTGGGTGCCTTGTTTTGCAAACAAGGCGTCATTCAAAAGGGGCAAAGAACACAGGTCCGGGTGCAGGGAGAAACCCTGCACCCTTTTTGTTGCTTGTGTGCCTGTCTACCTGCCCGTCTACCTGCCTGTCTGATTTTTAGGGTGTAGCCACTGATCTGGGTGAGTGGTGGTGGATTTTCCGCCAGATAAAGTCGTTTTTCCAGGCGAATGAAAAGGTTAGCCTTGGGTGCAGCTTTTCAGACGTAAATTCCAGCGCTAGGCTGATCCATAAGTATAGCAGGAGCATTTTCATGTATGACCCCTTTGGATCGGCGCTGGAGCTGGTGACACAGCTGCGCAGTGGTGCGCTTAGCGCGGTGCAGGTGATGCAGGAAACCCTGGACCGGATTGATGCGATCAATCCGCAGCTGAATGCCATTGTCGCCCTGCGTGACCGGGATGTTCTGATGGCCGAAGCCGCTGCCGCTGATCAGGCCAAATCCCGCGGCGCACTGCATGGTTTGCCAATGGCGATTAAGGATCTGGCCAATGTCAAAGGCATAGCCTTTACCCAAGGCTCGCCCATGTTCAGGGATTTTGTGCCGCAGCAGGATGAACTTTTTGTGGCGCGTCTGCGCGCCGCCGGGGCCATTTTTATTGGCAAAACCAATACGCCAGAGTTTGGCCTGGGCTCCCATACGTTCAACCCTGTTTATGGCGCCACCCGCAATCCGTTCGACACAGACCGTAGCTGTGGCGGATCCTCTGGCGGGGCTGCGGTGGCGCTGTCTGCCGGGCTGGTCGCATTGGCCGATGGCTCTGACATGATGGGATCCCTGCGCAACCCTGCGGGCTGGAACAATGTCTACGGCTTTCGCCCGACCTGGGGCATGATCCCGTCAGAACCAACCGGGGACCTGTTTCTGCACCAGCTGGCAACCGCAGGCCCGATGGCACGCAGCCCAGAAGACCTTGCCTTGTTGCTGGATGTGATGTCCGGCCCTGATCCGCGCCAACCGCTGTCGCGAAGCCGCGAGACAATGCTGCCGCTCCCAGAGCCCGCGCCGATGCGTATTGGCTGGCTGGGCGATTGGGGTGGGGCCTTGCCGATGGAGCCTGGGATTTTAGAGACCAGCGAACAGGCCCTGGCGCATCTGCGCAACCTCGGTCACCGGGTCGAAACTGTGCCTGCACCATTTTCCGCAGAGCAGATCTGGGAGTCCTGGATTACCCTGCGGTCTTTTGCGGTGGCTGCCGGCCTGCGCGCCTTTGACGGGCAGCGGACAAGCCTGAAAGAGACGGCGATCTGGGAATTGGACCGGGGCCTGTCCTTTAGCGCCCAGCAGATACAGCAGGCCTCGGATCTGCGCTCTGATTGGCAGCGCCGGGCCACGGAGCTGTTTCAGAGCTATGATGCGCTGGTTTTGCCATCGGCGCAGGTCTGGCCCTTTGCGCTGGATCTGGACTATCCGCGTGACATCAATGGCGTCGCGATGGACAGCTATCACCGTTGGATGCAGGTTGTGACACCGGTCAGCCTGCTGGGGCTGCCCTGTCTGGCGGTTCCTGCCGGTTTTGGCCAAACCGGGCTGCCTATGGGGGTGCAGATCTTTGCGGCGCAGGGACAGGATCAAAACCTTCTGGCGCTGGGGCAGGGCTATCATCAAGCCAGCCTGCTGCCACAGAACGCCCCGCCGCCCCTGGGGTGATCCTAGTTGTTCCATTCCGGACGATCACATAGATTTTCGCCGGTCCGCATTTTTCATGGCAAGATCGGTTTTCGGTGACATTCGGGAGGGCGCTTAATGCTGATCCATCTTCATAACCAAGCGACAACAACGCCTAAGATACGGGCTGCCATCCAGGCGAGCGACGAGCCTGCATGGGTTCTGGCTGAGCGTTTTGGCACAACCGAACAGACAGTTTGGAAATGGCGCAAGCGCGACAGTGTCCATGACCGTAGCCATACCGCTCATCGGCTGCAAACGACGTTGACGCCTGCTCAGGAGGCCGTTGTGGTTGCGCTGCGCAAGATGCTGCTAGTGTCGCTGGATGACCTGCTGGCCGTGGTGCGGGAGTTTCTGAACCCGGACGTCTCGCGCTCTGGACTGGCTCGGTGTCTGCGGCGGCATGGGGTCGGCAACCTGCGCGATCTTAAGCCAAAGGCCGCCCGCCCAAAGCAGAGCGCCTTCAAGGCATACGAGCCGGGATATCTGCATATCGACGTGAAGTACCTGCCACAGATGGCTGATCAAACTTCCCGCCGGTATCTGTTTGTTGCCATTGATCGGGCTACACGCTGGGTTTTTATCCGTATCTACAGCAGCAAGACAGCGGCCAACGCGCGCCGCTTTTTGCGTGATCTAGAGCGGGCTTGCCCACTTCGCATCCGAACCATACTCACAGACAATGGAAAGGAGTTCTCCGACCGTCTCTTTGGCCTGCGCAAGCGCGAACAAAGCGGAAAACATGATTTCGACAAGCTCTGCGCCGAACTGGACATCGAACACCGTCTGACGCCGCAAAGATCGCCCCAAACAAACGGCATGGTCGAGCGCTTCAACGGTCGCATCGAAGACGTGCTGCAAAGCCACCACTTCCGATCAGGCGAAGAACTGGAGACCACGCTGCACCGCTATGTTTGGCTCTACAACCAACAGCTTCCGCAATCAGCCTTGGGCAGCAAGACGCCCTTGCAAGCGATGAAGCACTGGCACAAACTCAAACCAGAACTGTTCAACAAACTGCCATACTACCGTCCGGGATGTGACACGTAGGGGAAAACAGAACACGAGACATTTTTCTGGGGAGGAGAATTGAGTGAGTGAGAAAGCTTTTGGAGTGCCGGACCTGCAGCCAATGCGGGTCGAGATTTTGGCGCAGGCGCTAAAATGTGGTTGGAAGGATTTTTGCAAAAAACCCGGATACGGGCTGTTTTTTTCCGGGGTCTATGTGCTGGCTGGCTGGGCGATGATCTGGATTACCCTGCAAACGGGAACCACATTCTGGCTGGTGCTTGCCGCCATTGGCTTTCCATTGATCGGCCCCTTTGCCGCGGTTGGGCTCTATGAGGTTTCGCATCGTCTGGAACAGGGGGAGCCTATGGATGCCGGGGGTATTCTGGGCGTCATTCTGCTTCAAAGCCGACGCCAGCTGCCCTCGATCTGCGCCATTATTATTGTGGTGTTTCTGTTCTGGTTCTTTTTGGGCCATATGATCTTTGCGCTGTTTCTGGGGCTTTCGACGATGACCAATATTTCCAGCTCGCTGGAGGTGTTTTTGTCGCTGAACGGGGCGCTGATGCTGGGCGTCGGCAGCCTGGTTGGGGCGCTTTTTGCGTTGCTGCTCTATATGATTACGGTGATTTCGCTGCCGCTGCTTCTGGACCGCGAAGTTGATTTTGTCACCGCGATGATCGCCAGTTTTACCTACGTGCAGAGAAACTTCCTGTTGATGATGCTCTGGGCGGGAGCGATTTCGGTTTTGACCTTCGCGGCGCTCTTGCCGGGGTTTGCCGGGCTGTTCCTGGTGTTGCCTTTGCTGGGGCATGCCACCTGGCATATCTACCGCCAGATTGCCCGTTGACCAAGGTGCGCCCGGCAACGGCAAAGGGGAGCGCCTAGGGCTATGGCCTTAGCTGAAGGGGTCATCTGGGCGTAGCAGGTGGCGGTGATAGGGCAGCAGATCTTCGGCGGTGGAGAATCCGGCTGTGCGTGCCACCTTGAGCGCGCTGCCTATGTCCCGCCCCAGATGTTCGTAGACCATACGCGTAACCCGCTCACCGCTGCCGTCGCGCACGGTGCGCGCCACATAGCCAAGCCAGAAGTTGTTTTCCAAAGACCCAACCCGCGCCAGGTAGTTGAACGAATAGGTCATAGCGTGGCGTCGTGAGATGACAAAGGCAACGCCGTCCTCATGGGAGGTCAGAATGCCTCGAAACTCGCGCCGCTTGGGGGCGTCGGACAGGCCTTGGTAGCGCATCGCTTCGCGCGCCTCGTAGCCTTTGATAAAGGTTGCAGCCTTGCCAGAGCGGAACACATGGACCAGCCCGATGACAAACTTGTCGCTGTTGACAAAACTGCGTCGGGTGAACCTATAGAACCCTGTCGGGAACATTGCCTCGTTGACCTGGCGGATACCGTGGCCAAGAAAATCGGCGAGAAACGGGCCGTTAAGGATGTTCCCCTGATGCCCGATTGTCTCAACCGGTTCCAACAAAATGCGGGCGTCCACTTCGAAAAAAGTACATATCCGGTCAAGAATGTCCGGCCGTGGAAAGCTCTCGCCGGACATGTAGCGGTTGAACTGGGTTCTGTTGATCCCAAGCCGCCGTGCCAGTTCTGAAACCGAAGGATAGTGCTGCGCGAGGTGACGCAGATTGGTGCCAAACATATTGCGCAGCTGTGCCGGCGACCGTGTCGAAGCAGCGTCTGTTTGACCTGTGAGGTCCAGTGAGTCTGACATAGCAGCCTGCGTATCCTGTTTTCTGGGCGGAAAAGTCACGAATTTCGAGGATATGGACGCTAATCCGTGTCATGCCGTCTCTAAGTTGTGTCAGAGTCTTAGGGGTGCAGACACAAAATGCAATGGGTCGATGCATTTTTGACGATGTTGAAACAGAGCCTTTTGAACCAAACTTGATCTGTCCAGAATGCGAGGACCGTTATGATTGGAATTGTTCTTTGGAGTGACGCGACAGCTGGAAAAGCAGTTATTTGGTGCGAAGATCAGGGGGATTTGGCGTTCTACACCCATGTGGGTACCTTTGATAATTTTGCATTCCGTTCTGGTGACTGGGTGTCGTTCGAGTTGACGTTGGAAAATGATCTGCGTGTGGCGTTGGATATTCAGGTTCTTCAGGAACCTGGCTGTCCTGGTCTGGCAGAGGATCTTGCTGTTGCCAGCAAAAAGGCATGTGCGGGCTCATCGCTTAAGCTGGTGGCGCAGCAGGGGGCGTCATGCGACATACCTGTCACAGCCACCGCTGCAACATGCGTCGCGTTCGCAGAAAAGCCAGGCTCTCCCGTTCGGTTGGAGCGGCCAAGCACGGCTGGGGTGAGACCGGAAGAGGCGGAGCAATCCCACAGCCGCGTTTCGCCTTTGGCCGATGACGATGAGGCGCAGAACATCATTGCCTTTCCATTAGATGCAGCTGGTCGGTTGCGCCGCGCCTGAGCCTTGTCTGCGGTGACGGCAACCGGGCCTTGGCTTTAGGTGTGGCCTCAGTTCTGGTGCCTAGCTTCTGATGGTGTTGGATCTCCGTCAGCAAGGAGGGACGGCCAGGAGAGAACGGCCAAGGAGAGACCGTAAGTCTAGAACACAAAAAGGCCGGTCAGTGGACCGGCCTTTGTTACATCTCGTTTTCCTGTTCGTGCTGTCAGGCGCCGCGCAGCAGCGCTGCAACGCCGGTTCGCGCAACTTCTGTCAAACCCAAAGGCCGCATCAGATCGGCAAAGGCGTCAATCTTCTCCGGTGCTCCGGTGATTTCAAAGATGAAGCTGTTCAAGGTGCTGTCGACCACATTGGCCCGGAAAATATCGGCCAGGCGCAGGGCTTCGACCCGCTTGTCACCTTCGCCGGCCACTTTGAAAATGGCCAGCTCGCGTTCGACCGATGCGCCCTCAACGGTTAGATCATGGACCTCATAGACCGATACGATACGGCCAAGCTGAGCCTTGATCTGCTCGATCACCTGGGGGGTGCCGGTGGTCACCACAGTGATGCGGGACAGATGCCCGGTGTGATCCACTTCGGCGACGGTGAGGCTTTCGATGTTATAGCCACGACCGGCAAACAGGCCGATGACACGGGCCAGAACGCCGGGTTCGTTTTCGACCAGAACCGCCAGAGTGTGTTTTTCCTGAACATCCGAAAATGTGGGGCGTAGGTTATAGGCAGAATGGCGGGTGGAGCCTTTTTTGATATGTAGGGCAGACATTTATGTCCCTTTCTGAATTCGGGCCAAAGTACGGGGCAGGGCGCAACCGCCCTGCAAATTCTGTAGCGGGGCTAAGGTTAGACCAAAACCGCGCCACCGGACTGGATCACACCCTGGGTGTCGGCTTCGCCCATCAGCATCTCGTTATGGGCCTTGCCTGATGGGATCATCGGGAAGCAGTTCTCGTGCTTTTCCACCAGACAGTCAAAGATCACTGGCCCGTCGTGGTTGATCATTTCCATGATGGCGTCGTCCAGATCAGCGGGGTCAGAGCACAAGATGCCCTTGGCGCCAAAGGCCTCAGCCAGTTTTACAAAATCAGGCAGCGATTCAGACCAGGAATGGCTGTACCGTTCGCCATGCAGCAGCTCCTGCCACTGGCGCACCATGCCCAGACGTTCGTTGTTGAGGATGAACTGTTTCACCGGCAGGCGATACTGGGCAGCGGTGCCCATCTCCTGCATGTTCATCAACCACGAGGCTTCACCGGCGACGTTGATCACCAGCGCGTCCGGGTGCGCCATCTGCACCCCGATAGAGGCGGGGAATCCGTAGCCCATGGTGCCAAGCCCGCCGGAGGTCATCCAGCGGTTGGGGTCTTCAAAGTTGAGGTATTGCGCCGCCCACATCTGATGCTGGCCAACCTCGGTGGTGATATAGCGGTCATGGTCCTTGGTCAGAGCTTCGAGCCGTTCCAGGGCATACTGTGGCTTGATGGTCTTTTGCGACCCGGTATAGGCCAAGCAATTGACCCCGCGCCATTCGCTGATCTGTTTTTGCCATTTGGCAATGGCTTCGCGGTTCACCTTGCGGCCGCGCGCCTTCCAAACCTTGAGCAGATCCTCCAGAACATGGCCCACGTCACCGACAATTGGGATGTCGATGCGGATCACCTTGTTGATCGAAGAGGGGTCGATATCGATGTGGGCCTTTTTGGAATTCGGGCTGAAGGCATCGATACGGCCGGTGATCCGGTCGTCAAAACGGGCGCCGATATTGATCATCAGATCGCAGCCATGCATCGCCAAATTGGCTTCATAAAGCCCATGCATCCCCAGCATGCCCAACCAGTTCTCGCCTGAGGCCGGATAGGCCCCCAATCCCATCAGGGTCGAGGTGATTGGAATACCGGTGCCATCCACCAGTTCGCGCAGCAGCTGGCAGGCGGCAGGGCCGGAGTTGATCACGCCACCGCCGGTATAGAAAACGGGGCGTTCAGCAGCTTCAATCGCGGCGACCAGTTCGGTGATTTCTTCCATGTCGCCTTTGACGATGGGCTGATAGCGCGAAGCGCTTGGCTTGGCGGGCTCATAGGTGCCGGTTGCAAACTGCACATCTTTGGGGATGTCGATCAGAACGGGGCCGGGGCGACCCGAGGTGGCGACATGAAAGCCTTCGTGCAGGGTTGCGGCCAGCTTGTCGGTGTCTTTCACCAGCCAGTTGTGCTTGGTGCAGGGGCGGGTGATGCCAACAGTGTCGGCCTCCTGAAAGGCATCCGAGCCGATCATAAAGGTGGGAACCTGGCCGGTGAGAACCACCAGCGGAATGGAATCCAGCAACGCATCGGTCAGGCCGGTCACCGCATTGGTGGCGCCGGGGCCAGAGGTCACCAGCACAACGCCGGGCTTGCCGGTGGAGCGGGCATAGCCTTCGGCGGCATGGACCGCGCCCTGCTCGTGACGCACCAGGATGTGGCGAATGTCATTTTGCAGGAAAATTTCGTCATAGATCGGAAGTACGGCGCCACCTGGGTATCCGAAAACTGTGTCGACGCCCTGTTCCTTCAGGGCTTCGACTATCATCTTTGCGCCGGTCATTTCACGTGTCATCTGCTTTTTGCTCCAATTGGCGGCATCGTCCATTACGCATAAAAAAAGCCTCCGCTAATTCTAGGGGAGGCGCATGGGTTTGATTGTGGTCTACCGTTACCGGCCCATGCGCTTGGTTCCTACAATTACGACTAGGCTGGTCATTGCCAGGCTCTCCTTTACTGCGTTGCAGCGGACATTATGATTGCTTTGGCGGGGCGTCAACAGGCAAAAGGATCGAAAGCCCCCTCATTTCGGACATTTTCTTGCGCAAGGGGTCGGCTTTTGGGAATTATCGGAATGTTTGGGTGCGAATTGTGATCTTTCGTTCCCTTTTTTCCATTCCCCAGCGCTGTTTTGCCCGCCGAAAGCGGCCGAACCGGGGTCTATGCGCCTGAGGCGCCTCAGCTGTGACGGCAAGGAAATGGGGTTCTGGAGCTGGGCAAAACCTGTGCGGGCGCGTGGCCTCAGAATTCGTGGCCAGTGCCCTGCAGGACGCCATGTTCCAGTGCATAGCGGGTCAGGCCTGCGGTTGAGGAAATGCCCAGCTTGCGCTTGATGTTTTTGCGGTGGGTCTCAACCGTGCGCACCGAGATATCCAGTGCCAGGGCGACTTCCTTGTTTGATTTGCCCTGGGCCAGTTCCAGCAGGATGGTCTGCTCGCGCCCGGTGAGCGCTTCGCGCGTCTCGCCATCCTTGGGTTCGAGCGAGCCCTGGGCGCCTGTGCAGAGATACCGTTCACCGCTCATCACTGTATCAATGGCCTGCTTGATCTCTTCGGTGGGCACATCTTTTAGGATATACCCCAGCGCGCCATGGCTCAGCGCAGTGGAGATATATTCAGGGCTGTCATGCATCGTCAGGATGACAATTCGGGTTTCTGGCTGGCGCTCCAAAATCATCTCGGTGGCGCTTAAACCGCCAAGCCGGGGCATGTTCAGGTCCATCAAAATAACGTCCGGTGCAAGAGCCGGGGCTTGTTCCACCGCCTCAGCTCCATCCTTGAGGCAGGCGAGCACCTCAATGTCGTCATAGCTCTCTAGGATCGATTGGATGCCTTCGGCGACCATCGGGTGATCATCGACGATTAAAACGCGAACTGTGGTGCTCATCTCTTTCCCTTTGGTCGAAAGCGGCGCATCGGTCTTGTACTGAAGCAGAGGCGTCAGCTTTCAACCGACTTGCTCCCCAGATCCGCGCCAAGGGATTCCCCCGGGGCCAGAAGGTGGCTAAGGGGGAGGGTGGCTTCGATCATGGTGCCGCTTTGGGTGCCACGTGATGACAGAATGCGTAAGGTGCCGTCAAGCTGCTCTATCCGTTCCTGGATGTTGCGCAGGCCAATCCCTGGGCCGGTGCGGTCCTGATCGAGCGGCAATCCGCGACCGTTATCGGTGATACGCATGGTAACGCCCTTGGCGTGGCCGCGCAGATCCATGGTCATTTCACTAGCATCAGAATGGCGCTCGATATTCATTAGGGCCTCTTGGGCAATCCGGTAGAGCGCGATCTTGGCCTCCGGGTCGAGCCGGTTGCGAAAGACCACAGTGCTGAATTCTGAGTGGATGCCGGTGCGGGTAGAAAAATCATCGGTCAAGGCCTTGAGTGCGGGGCCCAACCCCAGGTCATCCAGCACGCGGGGGCGCAGGTCACGGCTGATGCGACGGACCTCGGTAATTGCGTTGGCCAGATCGTCGATGCCTTTGTCCAGGGGGGGCAATCCGCGATCCAGTTCGCCGCGCTTGAGACGGCGACTGGCATTGTCCAGCGCGTAGCGTACCCCGACCAGGATTTGACTGATGCCGTCGTGCAATTCCCGCGCCACCCGGCCGCGCTCTTCTTCCTGGGCGTCAAAGACCCGTTGGGTCAGCTCCTTGAGCTTGGCATCGGCCAGGCGACGTTCGCGGATGTTGAGAACCATACCAGAGGCAAAAACCACGATCAGGGCGGCCAAGGTGATGACGCCAATATACAAAAAGGTACGCTGTACCCGGGCTTCAACCTCGGCACGGGCAACCGCGACCGAAGCCAGCACATCGTCGATAAACACGCCAGTGCCCACAGCCCATTGCCAATCCTGCAGGCCAACAACATAGGCAACCATCCGGGCTTCTTCCCCGGTAGAGGGCTTTTGCCACATAAAGCTGTGCCACCCGGCACCTTGCCGTGCCAGCCGGATGAATTCATCCACTACGGGGGTGCCTTGGCTGTCTTTGAGGCCCGACCAGTTTCGCGTGATGAACTCTGTCTGCCGCGGACTGACGAGATTGGTGCCGTCATAGTCATAGACAAAAAAGAACCCATCCGTGCCATAGATCATCGAAGACAGAATCTGGGCGACCTGTTCCTTGGCCTCGTTGTCATCAGGTGAGGCACGACCGTAGATAAAGGAAAACCCATTGCGCGCCTGAGTCACATAGTTGCGCAGTTCGGCCTTCTTGGCAGCCAGCAATTGCTGTTGCAGCGCCTGGATCTCGCGCTCAGCTGAGCTCCTTGATTCAAACGCGACCAGCAGGGCAATTGCCGCCACCGCAACAACAAGCGGCAGTGTCGCCAGAATCGATAGCTTCTGTGCGTAGTTCGGTCGAAAAGGTGGGCGGAATAAGGCCATGTGCCGAATCGTTACGCAATCCCGCAACCGAATCAAAGGGCTGGAAGCGCATTTTCCGGACGTGACGGCCGAGATTCGCTGCAGTTCCACAAAAATTCCGTCTTTGAACGCAGGATTTTGGGGTTTTTCGGCGTACCTACGCAGTACTAGGTATTCACAAGGGGCGCAGCACCGCTACGTTGACGCCACTCGAAAAGATCCGTCCGGCCCAAGCTGGACATAGGGACTACTTATGGGAGGAGCACTATAATGGATCGTCGTTCTTTTTTGAAAACCTCTGCGCTGGGCGGGACCGCCGCAGCTGCAACCACTTTGGCCGCACCGGCATATGCACAGGGTAAACGCACCCTGACCATGGTTACCACCTGGGGCCGTGGTCTGGCGGGCGTGTTTGACGCTGCACAGCGCGTTGCCGACAATGTTACCGCCATGTCCGATGGTCAGCTGACCGTCGACATCAAAGCCGCCGGTGAGCTGGTTGGCGCGTTTGAAGTGTTTGATGCGGTTTCTTCCGGTCAGGCCGATATGTACCACGGCGCCGACTACTACTTTGTGGGTCAGCACCCAGGCTATGCCTTCTTTACTGCTGTGCCCTTTGGCATGACCGCTCAGGAACTGTCCAACTGGTATTACCAGGATGGCGGCATGGAGCTGCACGACGAGCTGGGTCAGATCTTTGGTCTGAAATCCTTCCTCGGCGGCAACACCGGCGCCCAGGCTGGTGGCTGGTTCTCGAAAGAGATCAACAGCCCCGAAGACTTCAACGGTCTGAAGTTCCGTATGCCTGGCCTCGGCGGTAAAGCTTTGGGTAAACTGGGCGCTTCCGTTCAGAACATCCCTGGTTCCGAAGTGTATCAGGCGCTGTCCTCTGGTGCCATCGACGGCACCGAGTGGATCGGCCCCTGGGCGGATGAAAAGGCTGGTTTCCAGGAAATCACCAAGACCTACTACACCGCCGGCTTCCACGAGCCAGGCGCCGGTCTGTCGGTTGCGACCAACCGTGACGTCTTTGAAAGCCTGTCGCCTGCGCACCAGAAGATCATCGAAATCGCTTCGGCTGAATGCCACCAGTGGAACCTGACACAGTTCCTGGCCAATAACGGTGCAGCTCTGCAGCGCCTGCAGGCTGGCGGCGTCAAGGTCATGGAATTCCCTGACTCGGTCTGGGATGCCTTTGGTCAGGCTTCGAAAGAAGTGCATGAAGAAAACCTGGGTGATGATCTGTACAAAAAGATCTACGACAGCGCCATGAAGTCGATGAAGTCTTCTTCTGGCTGGCAGAACCTGTCGTCCGGTGTTTACACCGCACAGCGCGACCGCGTTCTGGGTTAACCCAACCCGAAGCCTCTTTTGGATCTCCCGCCAGGTGCGGGGGATCCCTTTTTCATTTTTGCCGCAGGCCAGAAGGCAGTGGTCGCCCGCGTATCACGCATTCTGGGCGGAACTGTCGCTTGATGCCGCAGCATGCAATCATCCGAGGGAACAATGCAGGACGATACAGGCATTTCCTTTTTCGGCGCCCTGTTCAACGGTCTGATCTGGCTGGTTCAGAACATCGCTGGCGCCTTTTACAATTTCGGCTACGCCGTAACCCATCCGCAGCTGTGGCTTGATTGGTCTGACAAGACTTCGATCATGCGCTTTGTCTATTATGGCGGCTCGGTGGAGTTCTTTTTTGTAGTCTTTACTGTGTTCCTGATGCTGACGGCTGTTGGCCTTTACCGCCGCCAGGTCATGTGGGGCATGGTGCGTGGCCTTGAAGGTTTTGCCAATGGCATCGGGCGCTTTTTTGCCTGGGCTGGTCTGATCATGGTGATCCAGCAAATTGTCATTGTGTTCATGCAGCGGATCTTTGCCCGCCCCGACATGAGTTTTGGTCTTGGGATTGCTTTGGAAAAAGACATCAGCTGGTTTGCTGAAGAGCTCAAGCTCTACAACGCCTTGGTGGTCTGCCTCTGTGTGAGCTACACATTTGTGCAGGGCGGCCATGTGCGGGTTGATCTTGTCTATTCCGGTGTCAGCTTCCGCACCAAACGTGTGATCGACATGGTGGGATCGCTGATCTTCATGATGCCGGCCGCCGTGCTGACCTGGATGTATGGCTGGTATTTCCTGTGGCGCCACCTCATCGTGCCAAAGCCGTCGGCATCCGACAGTCTGGAGCGCCTGGTGATGAAAGCCCGCGCGCTGCGCTGGAACGTCGAAACCATCGGGTTCAGTCCCAATGGCTTTAACGGTTATTTCCTCTTCAAGATCTTGCTGGTGACCTTTGCCGGTATCGTCTTTATGCATGCCATCGCCTTCTTCTACCGCTCCATGCTGGAGTTCATCGAAGGCCAGGGCAGTGAAAATAAATACCTCGACAAGGATACCCTTGGAGAGGGCGAAGAAGCCTATGAAGGCGCTCATTAACCTAAGGGACAGCTGATATGCTATTCGGTCTTGATGGCGTCGAACTCGGCCTGCTCATCGTATTTCTATGCCTTTTTGGAGGCATCCTCTCCGGTTTCCCGGTGGCTTTTGCCATCGGTGGTGCCGGTATCATCTCCTTTGGGATCATCGCGGCACTGGACAGTGCCGGACTGCTGATCCACCAGGCCATTGATACCTCTTCCGAGGTCTATCGCAGCCTTGTGGATAGCGGGGTGAAACCTGATGCAATTTCAATCTTCCGATATCCGGAACTGCCGCGCATTGCCGAGCCTGTGTTTGTACAGGGATGGGAATATGCGATGGATCGCAATGTCTCGTTCATTGTGAACCGGATGAACGAGCGGGTTCTGGCCGGGGCGTCGATTGAAACCCTGCTGGCAGTTTTGATGTTCGTTCTGATGGGGATCACCCTGGAACGGTCCAAAATTGCGAATGACCTGCTGACAACAATGGCGCGGGTCTTTGGCCCGCTGCCGGGTGGTCTTGCGGTGTCTATCGTTGTGGTTGGTGCCTTCCTGGCGGCCTCCACCGGGATTGTTGGTGCCACCGTGGTGACCATGGGCCTGCTGGCCCTTCCCACCATGTTGCGCAACAACTACTCGCCTGAACTGGCAACTGGTGTGATCGCGGCCTCTGGTACCCTGGGGCAAATCATTCCACCGTCCATCGTGATCGTTCTTCTGGGGACCCTGGCGGGGGATCTGTATTCCACTGCGCAGGAAAGCCGGGCGATGGAGGCGGGTTGTTCCGACGCTTTGACCTATCTGGGCGAGCCGGCGGTTGTCTCTGTGGGCACATTGTTCCAGGCGGCTTTGCTGCCGGGGATCATGCTGGCGCTGCTTTATGCGCTTTATGCCTTTGGCTATGCGATGCTGAACCCGGAAAAAGCGCCAGCTGTTGCGCTGGAGGCCAGCACCAATGAGCCGGTGACGCGCAACGAAGCGCTGCTGTGGTTCCTTGGCGCACCTGCTGCCATCATTGGCGGTGCCATGCTGTTGGGCTCCTTTGGGGTGATCGGTTCGCAGAACATTACTGTCTCGGCATTTTCTGACGCAGGTCAAACCGCCTCTTTGCGGACCAATGTCGGACCTCAGTGCCAAGCGGCAATGATTGACCTGCACGGTCAAGAGGCCTGGGATGCCGCAGTTGCGGAACAGACCGCGATTGATGCGGCTGGCGGCGTTGCACAGGCAACCAAGCTGACTGAGGAAGAGTTTGCTCAGGCAGGGGTCGACAAGATCGCGGCAGCTGCTCCGATTGGCACAGGCGTCACCATCCTGGTGATCATGCTGGGGCTGGTTCTGGCCATTGGTCGTGGGGTTGCTCCGTCGCGGGACACCAAGCCGCTGATCCTGGGGGCCATTGGCCTGTTGCTGGTTTTGCTCGTCGATGTTCTGTTGATTGCACCTACGACAACGCCCGGTGTCACGGTTCTGTTGTTGGCTCTGCCTGCGCTGTTGGCGCTGTATGGTGCGCGCGAAGCTGCCGCCCGCTGTGCGCGCAATGATCTGATCCGGGTGGTTTTCCCACCGCTGGTTCTGATTGTTGCCGTGCTTGGGTCGATCCTTGGTGGTATTACCAACCCAACGCCCGCTGCGGCGCTTGGCGCCGGTGGTGCAATCATGCTGGCGGCCTACCGCAAGCTGCAGGACCAAGGCAAGTCGGGCAAGATCATCATCTGGGCCACCTTTGCCGTGATGATTGCGATCCTGATCGGGGTGAACTTTGATCTGCGGATCAACCAGTCTGATGTCAGCGTCGAAAGCTGGATCGCCTTTGGTGTTGCCTATGGTGCCTATCTGTTTGCTCTGTTTGGCCTGCTTTATGGCTGCTGGGTTCTGTACAAAGGCGCTGTTCTGACACCCATTGTGCGGGAAACAGCCAAGGTTACCTCCATGGTCTTTACCATCCTGATCGGCTCGCAGCTGCTCAATCTAGTGGTGATTTCCTTTGGTGGTGAACACTACATCCAGCAGTTCCTGAAGAGCTTTGACAATGAGATGACGGTCTTCCTGATCGTGATGTTGGTGCTGTTCTTCCTGGGCTTTGTGCTCGACTTCCTCGAGATCATCTACATCGTGATCCCGATTGTTGGTCCGGTCATCTATGGCGGTTCCTTTGATCCCAAATGGGTGACGATCATGGTTGCGGTGAACCTGCAGACCTCCTTCCTGACACCACCTTTTGGCTTTGCGCTGTTCTATCTGCGTGGGGTCGCACCAAAAGAGGTGACCACCGGACATATCTATCGTGGGGTTCTGCCCTTCGTATTGATCCAGGTGGCGGGGCTGGCGCTGCTGTGGTTCTTCCCCTCGATTGTGACCATCATTCCGGCGCTGATCCCCAACTGATCAGGACGATCCTGGAACTAGACGATTGCAAAGGGGCTCCGGTTTGGGGCCCCTTTTGCGATTGCGCAGGGGGGCGCAACGGGCCGATCTGACAGGTGGCTTTACAAAGTCAGGATAGGCATTAGTCTGGGGCCTGTGTTCTGGTGGGGGCTGGGGCAAATAAAAGGAGTGGTATTCCATGTCCTTAGTGCGAGAATGGCGGTTGGCCAAAAAGCGGTATGACGCGGCCCATACCCAAGCGCAAAAACAGATTCAGGGCTTAAATACCAAGCTCTCCGCGGTAGAGTATTATCTGCATGCATTGCGCGACAATAAACTCTCTGATCAGGCGCATATGCGCAAGATTGACGCCTATCTGGATGAGTTTTCCCCCGACAGTATCGAGACAATCCAGGCTGCACTGTTTCGTGAGCTGGAGAACCTGACTGCAATCGAGTGTCGCCCTGAAGCGGGGATCGAAAGAACGCTTGCAGCATTGGAGCAAATCCTGGAAGCCGCAGAAGAGCTGATGGCCAAAGGCGAGGTCTCTGCAGCCCAATGGAGCCAATACCGGGAGGTCTATGACCGCAGCGCCCATCGGCTGATGGATGCCGGGGATGTTTTTGAGGAGTTCATCAATAAACGGGCAAATATGGAAGAAAAACTGGCCCTGCGGCTGGACCACGCCACACTTCTGAAAAAAATCACTCAGCGCAGCCGCGCGGTGCATGACTACCTGCAGCGCAACGAGATCCCCGGCTAGGCGCGACCTGGCTGGCCTTTTGCGCTAATCTGTTGTGAATTCTAGCAAGTCCCAGCGATTGCCAAAGGGATCTTGCCAGACGGCCACTGTGCCATAGGGCTCCTGACGTGGCGCTTCTTCAAACAGGACACCAAGGGCAAGCATCCGGGCATGGTCACGGGCAAAATCATCTGTTGTCAGGAATAGCCCGACGCGGCCGCCAAACTGGTTGCCAATGGCGGCATCTTGGACAGGCCCTGTTGCCCGCGCCAGGATCAGGCTGCCCTGGGTGGCACCTGGGGGCAGGATGCGCACCCAGCGTTTGTGGCCCTGGTCGATGTCCTCGACCAGCTGCCAGCCCAGAAGATCACAGTAATAGGCGATTGCGGCATCATAGTCCGGTACCAGCAAAGCAACCGCATGCAGTGCCTGAACTGGGCTGGGCTTGCTCATCTGCGGCGATGAACTGGCTGCTCGGGCAAGTGGATATTAGCCACCTGTTCGGCGATGGGATCTGTGGACAATGGATGGCTGCTTTCGGCAAATTCTGCCGGATCGCGCATCGGTTTCCAAGCCCCCTGATGATAGACTTCAAGGCCGGAAAACTTTTCTTTGTAGCTCATCTTGCTGCTGCCGGGCACCCAGTAGCCAAGATAGACATAGGGAAGTCCGGTCTCCAGTGCGATGGCGATATGATCCAGGATCATATAGGTGCCGATGGAGTTTTGCGGCTGGTCCGGGTCGTAGAAGGAATAAACCATGCTCAACCCGTCTTCCAGCACATCGGTCAGCGAGACCGCAACAAGGCCGCTGAACTGGGGTTCGGTGTATTCGATAACCCGGCTTCGGATCGGGGTTTCCTCGATCATTGCGGCATATTCAAAGACATCCATATCCGCCATGCCACCGTCAGAATGGCGGCTGTCAAGGTAGCGTCGGAACAGGGTGTATTGATCTTCTGTCGCCCAGGGAGAGGTGGCGCGGCGCAACAAGGAGGCATTGCGCTTGAGGATGCGTTTCTGGCTGCGGGTCTTTACAAAGGCGCTGACATCAATGCGGGCCGACATGCAGGCAGAACAATCCGAGCATGAAGGGCGATAGAGCACGTTTTGAGACCGGCGAAACCCTTGATGCGACAGGCTATTGTTCAGCTGATCGGCACCTTCACCCTGTAGCGAGGTGAACAGCTTCCGCTCCATCCGGTTTTCCAGATAGGGGCAGGGCTGGGGGGCCGTGACATAGAACTGAGGAGCAATGGGAAGTGTGTGACGCATCTGAGGCTAGACTAACAAACAGGATTTCTTGATCATATGAAACAACCACAAGATAGCAATGGCAAAGCCAGACTCCAAGCGGCCAATGGAAACTGGTTAAAATCGCGAGACAAGCGGTCGCGCTGCAAAAGATGCTGCACAGCGCGCGCCAGATGTGCGTTGTCTGGATTGAAGCCCCTTAGATGTATGTTGCCTGGTGCAAAGAAGGTCCAAGCGGCGCTTCATACCTGCCGCTCTGGTGCACTGGCGAAATGGGTAGGGGGCTATCTGGCCGCAGCAGAGCAAGCACGGTTTCCCCGCTTGGCCAGCACAGGCTTAAGCGCGCCGGTTGAGCATGACAGTCCCCAACAGAGCGTCGCTTAGCCCCTGTCCTCTGGAGGTGGTCAGCATCATGATGATCGAAATCACCTGCAACACGGGAACTGCGACAGAAAAGGTAAAGCCAAGTGTGTGCAGCATGGCCTGCTGCCCGTTCAAACGGCGCCCGGACAGGTCGCGCAGTTCAATCCCGGCAAAACGCATACCCAGAGTGGCAGAGCTGTTTGTGAGGGTAACGGTTCGGTAGATAAAACCGATCACCAAATAGAGCAGCGGCCAAATGAGGAGGCCAACAAAAGCCGTCAAAAGCACTATTACAAGGCTCAACACGATGATCAGAATACTATCGACAACCCATGCCACGAGACGTTTTGGGGCGGTGAGCGCGTAGAATTCGGCCTGATAATCGGGGTCGGGCAGGGAGGTCATGGGGATGCCTTTTTGAATGTGGATGACATAGAGGGCGCCGCCCCCGGCCTAAGCCTAGGCTAAGGGGGCGGCGCGGTCTTGAACAGAGGTTAGTGGGACTTTTCAGCGCGGTCCTCGTCGCTGGAATCTTCCGCAGGCATTGTGCTGCGTTCATCCATGAATTGGTCGAACTCGGCCTTGTCCTTGGCATCGCGCAGACGCTGCATAAAGCCTTCAAAATCGTTCTGTTCCTGCTCAAGCCGGCGCAGAGTGTCTTCTTTGTAGGCATCAAAGGCAGAGTTCCCGGAGGGTTTCATTGCCGACATACCATGGCTGGCCCAGGGTTTACGGCTGTGGCTGCGGCAGGATTTGTTGAACATACGTTTGCTCCAGATCATGTAAAAGAGAAGGGCGAGGCCGATGGGCCAGAAAAAGACAAAGCCAAGAACCATTGCGGCGATCCAGGCACCTTTGCCCTTTTGGTCCAGCCAGGCTTCGCTACGGGTAAACCATCCCTGTTGACTGTGGGCAGGGGGGGGGGAGGTCATTGCTGTCATAATTCGTCTCCAGGGGTTGCAGTCTTGCGACTGGGTAACTGCGTTTGTTCGATGTAAATCGTGTTCACATTACTTCATATTGGAGTGACTGCGCCCTGCTTCAAGCCCGTATGTGAATCTTATTTACATTTTGTTTCGCGCCACCGATATGGGGCCTAAAACGATACGGGCGCCTAAAGCGACGGCGTCAGGGGACAGATCTTAGCGCGCCCCTGGCCCTGCGCCGCGCGGTCGGACACGTTGACACCGTGGATGATACTGTACGCCTGCTGAGTGTCCCTGGCGCTTATGGCAGCGAAGCACTGCGCGTTTCAAAGCGATTGCCGGACTACTTTCGGCATCTTGGCCACCGACTGTGGCGGGTGTAGCGGGACACTTCGCGTTGCAGTACGGGACACTTCCCGTTGCAGCAAATTATTTTCCTGATTGGTCGGCCGAAGGCGGCTCGGACGTAAGGTTGATTTGCGTCCCACCGGCCGTCGGGCTGACAGGGTCGGCCCACCCTAAGAGCGTCTTGAATTGGTTCAACCGTCCGCATGCAGAACAGCGCCCGTTGAAACTTTTCAAAGCTTCCCTGGCCTCTACTGTGAGCTACTCCCCAATCCTTGGACAGGATCTGGCGTGATTTAAGCTACTCTTTGCATCTGCTGATCGGGGTTGGTTGTTTCGTTTCTCTGCCAATAGATCACAGCGGGTGGTTTGCCGCCAAGGGCGGAATGAGGGCGCTTGTGGTTGTAGAACGCGATCCACTTTCTGACGCCAGCTTTGGCCTCTGATCCGGTCTCCCATGCGTGCAGATAAACGCATTCGTATTTCAGCGACCGCCACAGTCGTTCGACAAAGATATTGTCGAGGAACCGGCCTTTGCCGTCCATTGAGATGCGGATGCCGGATCGACGCAGGCGGTCGGTCCAAGCAAATGACGTGAACTGGCTGCCCTGATCCGTATTCATGATCTCGGGTGGGCCGAACTTGTGGATCGCTTCATTCAAGGCATCAACACAGAACTCGGCTTCCAGCGTGTTTGAGATACGCCACGCCAGCACCTTGCGCGTGTGCCAGTCCATGATGGCGACCAAATATAAAAACCCACGCCGCATCGGCAGGTAGGTGATGTCGGCGCACCAAACTTGGTTGGGCCGATCCACGCGCAAGCCGCGCAACAGATAAGGGTAAATCTTGTGACCCTTCGCTGCCTTGCTGGTGTTGGGCTTCTGATAGATCGGCATGAGGCCCATCAGCCGCATCAGGCGTCTGATCCGCTTCTTATTGACGAGGTGGTCGTCATTGCGTAGGTGCCATGTCATCTGACGCACGCCGTAAAACGGCGTTTCCAGGAACTGCTTGTCGATCAGGCGCATCAGATCGAGGTTCATCTCACTTTCGCCCTTCGGCTCATAGTAGAACGAGGACCGCGAGATCGACAGCAGCGAACATTGCTTGCTGACTGACAGACCTTTTAGGTTCGGCTCAATCATCTTGCGCCTCACTTGCCGGTCCAAGGTTTGAGCTTTCTGGCCAAAAAATCGTTGGCGACGGCCAACTCCCCAATCTTGGCGTGCAGGTCTTTGACCTGCTCCTCATCGACTTCCGGTGCCTTCCGTCCGCCACGCTCAAATACGCCCGATGCGCCTTCAAGTAATGCGCGCTTCCACTGATGGATCATCGTTGGGTGCACGCCAAACCGAATGGCCAAATCGCTGACCGTCTCTTCGCCTTTCAACGCCTCCAACGCCTCCAACGCCTCCTTGGCTTTGAATTCTGGATGATGTTGCTTCCGTTTCGACATTCCTGATCTCCTTCGTGTTGAAGATCAGCAGACAACAAATAGCAGCTTACGTCAGTGTCCGAATTTCGGGGGGTAGCCCAGTACCTGTCACAGATGGCTGATCAAACTTCCCGCCGGTATCTGTTTGTTGCCATTGATCGGGCTACACGCTGGGTTTTTATCCGTATCTACAGCAGCAAGACAGCGGCCAACGCGCGCCGCTTTTTGCGTGATCTAGAGCGGGCTTGCCCACTTCGCATCCGAACCATACTCACAGACAATGGAAAGGAGTTCTCCGACCGTCTCTTTGGCCTGCGCAAGCGCGAACAAAGCGGAAAACATGATTTTGACAAGCTCTGCGCCGAACTGGATATCGAACACCGTCTGACGCCGCCAAGATCGCCCCAAACAAACGGCATGGTCGAGCGCTTCAACGGTCGCATCGAAGACGTGCTGCAAAGCCACCACTTCCGATCAGGCGAAGAATTGGAGACCACGCTGCACCGCTATGTTTGGCTCTACAACCAACAGCTTCCGCAATCAGCCTTGGGCAGCAAGACGCCCTTGCAAGCGATGAAGCACTGGCACAAACTCAAACCAGAACTGTTCAACAAACTGCCATACTACCGTCCGGGATGTGACACCTAGCTCTTCGACTTTCTCTTCTGCCTGCTTGTCACCAGCCAAAGCAAGTTCTCGGAGTTTTTCAATAAGGTCATAGCAAACGGCAACCCAACAAGAGACTATAGAAGAGCGGTAAGCGCCGGCGCGGTAGCTTACTACAGACTCTCGTATGAACTCTTTGGAGCTGTCATTCCGGCATTTCAGTATCAACTCGTCCAAGTCTACGAGGTTTCCGGCCACTACTTTCTCGCTTTCACTTTCGGTTCTATACAATCTAAGGTGTCGATTTACTTACCATGCGCAGTCTTGACAGCAAGCGAATATGGAGGGCATCCGAAAAAGTTTGCAATGAGAAGTGTCTCAAAGTCGACGCATGGGCCTTTAAGAGCCATTCTAGCTGAGTTTGAAAGACAAAACGCCTTAGGGCTTCATACGTCCTTAAAGCTAACTAAAATTCTTGTTTAACAAGGGCCTGTTCGGATTCTTCCGAGATCATCCGGCCTCTTCCGGTTACTGCAACATGAAGTGTCTCCTAACACCGACTGATGCGGGGGGGGGGCGCCAGATAGCTGCGGCAGCTTTCCCTGCCTCTGCCGCGCTCTTTACGCTGCGTTTACTTCTAATTCGAGCGCTTCGGCGGCACGGCGGAGGATCGTCGCAAGTGCGCCGGAAAAATGCTCTGGATTATCGTTTGGAACCAGGATGCTGATGGTTCGATCCGCACCGGGTATGGTCAGCGGCATGACCCGGACTTCGTTGCGGTGGATCCCTTGTCGTCGGGTAAAAAGGTCAGGGAGGATGCCAATGCCTGCTCCCGTCGCGGCCATCAGCACAATCGAGTCGAGACTTGTGCCCTCGTAATCGTTGGACACCATGGCGCCGCTTGCGCCGGCGATGCCATAGACAATACGCGCCAGCCTGTGGCCGGTATCGAGCGTCAGTAGCCGCTGCCCTGCGAGGTCTGCCGCTACGACCTGGCTGCGCCCTGCCAGCGGATGGTCCTGCGCCACCGCAACCCAGAGCGGTTCGACAAACAGGTGATGCTGAAAGGTGTTGGGGTGATCTTCGGGTGTCGAGATAATCGCGTCGAAACGCCCGTTTCTTATGCCCTCATCGAGGCTTAGTGTGTTTTCCTCGCGTACAATGACGCGCAGGTTGGGCTCGGCTGCGTGCAAAGCCTTCATCGCTTGCGGCAAAAGATATGGCCCAATTGACGGTAGCACGCCCAACCGTAGTCTGCCGCCAAACGGCAGGTCCGACAGCATACTGCCGCGCAGAGCTTCGACCTCGGACAGGATGCGACGGGCGCGGGTGACAAATTCCAGCCCCCGGGCGGTCGTGCGTGCACCGGCGCGCCCTCGGTCAAAAAGCCGCAAGCCAAGGTCGGTTTCTACTGCAGCCACCTGGTTCGAAAGGCTGGGTTGACTGACGTGCAGCGTTTCCGCAGCAAGGCCAAAACTGCCCAGCTGATGGATCGTGACGATATACTCCATTTGGCGCAGTGTTGGTCGCATCCATAATCTCAGACTATATTTTATGTCGTTAGATTGTATTTAAACTATCAGATGAATTCGGGCAACAGGCGGTAAACCTGTTGCGGAGATACAAATCATGCAGATTTTTGACAGCCTTGTGGGCAACCTGATGGTGCCGACGATATTGTTCTTTGTCCTTGGTCTTTTGGCTGCGGTCGTGCGCAGCGACCTTTCGATCCCCGAAGGTGCGGCCAAATTTATGTCGCTCTATCTTCTCTTGGCAATTGGCTTCAAAGGGGGGCACAGCCTGGCAGAAAACGGCCTGAGCCCAGAGGTCTTCACGGCACTGGGTGCTGGGTTGGTGCTGTCCTTCTTGATCCCCTTTATTGCCTACGCCCTGCTGCGCGGCATGACTCGGTTGAATGCGCTGAATGCAGCCGCTGTGGCGGGTCACTATGGCTCAATCTCTATCGTTACCTTCGTCGCGGCCTCCAGCCTGCTGGAGCTGACTGACATTGCTTCGGATGGCTACATGGTTGCTGTGGCCGCAACGATGGAGGTCCCTGCGATCCTCTCGGCGTTGTGGATTGCCCATCGCTTTGGACGGGAGGGGGTGGCGGAACACATGCCCATGCGAGAGCTTTTTGCCAATGGCTCCATCGTGCTTTTGACTGGTGCGTTTGTGATTGGCGTGCTGACGCAGGACAGGGGCATGGAGATGATCGCGCCCTTTGTCGTCACACCCTTCACCGGCATACTCTGCCTGTTCCTGCTGGACATGGGCCTGTCTGCTGGCCGCAGCCTGTTGCGCAACCGGCACCTGCTAAGCACAGGGCTGTTTGCCTTTGGCATCATGATGCCAATCCTCGGCGCGGTGCTGGCCTGGGGCATGGGCGCGATGATCGGTTTGCAGACTGGCAGCCTGTTTCTGTTGATGGTTCTTGCCGCTTCGGCCTCTTATATCGCGGTGCCAGCAGCAATGAAGATCGCGCTGCCGCAGGCCGAGGCAGGCATTTACCTGACGCTGTCTTTGGGGGTGACCTTTCCGTTTAACATCACAGTCGGGCTTCCCCTGTACCGCTGGCTTGCGGGGCTGGTCTAAGACCCTGGCGGGGCCTGCGGCTCCGCCACGTGTTGTCGCAGGATGCATAAAGCACGCAGAATGGTCCTTGGTTCACTCCCATTGAAAGACAGACCAAACCAAAGAGAGGCCAGGGCCAGTCCCTATATTGCGGATGGTGCAATCACACCAGGACAAGCAATGCGCAGATAGTGCTGTAGCATTTCCACGGTCGCCAAGACGCTTTGATAGGCATTCTTTTTCACAACATATCCGGCCACGTTGTAGCGGTTGGAGTTGGCAACATCAGTCGGGTCCTCGGAGGTCGTCAGGACAAAAACGATGGTATGCGCCAATTCCGGCCTGCTGCGCAGTTCAGCAAGAAATTCCAGGCCGTTCATCCGGGGCATGTTCAAATCCAACAGAACAAGGCAGGGATTGCGGCCTGGGGTATCGTTCAACACCTGCAATTGCTCCAGCGCTTCCAGCCCGTTCCGGCCGACGCGCACAGGGTTGCTCATACCAAGTTTGCGCATAGCCCGCTGTACCGAAGCGACGCCGATGTCATCGTCGTCAACGATGAGCAGTGTTATCTCTTGCGGCTGTTTCATTGCGCATGAGCCTTGCCGAGCAGCAGCATGCCTGCCTTTGGCCCCAAGGACCGGGTGAGTGTCCCACCGATGTTACCATTTGCCCCATGCTTCAAATCAGCCACCCGTATCATTTTTAGCCATGGGCTGTTTGCCGGAACTGCCCCTTTGCTTCCTTAATACATTAGACATGAAAGGTTGCCTGTCTGTTAATTGCAGGATTTTGAATGTATGGCTGTAGAGTTTGAACTATAAAGTTTTCAATAATTTATCGCAAAATGAAGGGGTGTTAACGCATTTTTATCGGTGGGGCGGCACCCTATGTTTAGCGGCTAAAACGCCTAAGCCGACCAGCGCTACGTCGGTCGCCAGAAACATACCAGGAGGCCTGTTGCGATGACGCCAGAAGGGGCACGGAATGACGCAGAAGCGGGTCTGCTGCAGCCTGGTTCGCAACAGCAGACAGCGGATGAGATCATCTACCGTCTGTCACATGATTTGCGCGGGTCAACGCGGGCGCTGTCGGATTTGCCCACTTGGATACAGGAAGACTTGGAGGAAGCCGGGCTGGAGTTACCCGATTCAGTCCAAGATTGCCTGCATTTGATGCAAAATCATACGCAGCGGCTTAACAAAATGATCGATGGATTGCTGTTGCATTCCCGCGTAGGTCGCAGTCCAGCGGAGGTGATGGATGGTGGGCAGGCAGTCAGAAAGGTTCTGACGCGCCGCACATTGCCTGACACAGCGCGGCTGCGCAGCAAGCTGCAAGAAGGCGCGGTGCAGATTTCCATGCCTGATCTGGAGATGGCTGTCGACGTGCTGATCAGCAATGCGTTGATACATGGGTCCCCTGACACAAGAATTGCCATAACCGGGTCTATTGAACAGGACAGCCCAGAGACCGGACTTGGGGATTTCTGGGTGTTGAAAGTCAGGGACAATGGCCCCGGAATCCCCGAACGCCATTGGACAGAAGTTTTCAAACCTATGGTCTCGCTGCATGCCGCCAGCGAAGACAAAGGTGTTGGCATGGGATTGGCCATCCTGGACAAGATCGCCCTGCACTGCGGCGGGCGCGCATGGGTTGCCCGACCTTCAAGAGACAGGCAGGGCGCGTCCTTGTGTTTGGCCCTGCCTTTATCAGATGAAACACAGATGCAATCACCGTCTAGGGTCAGGGCCCATTAATCCTGCACCATCAGTTTGTGAGATCGGGTCTCTGACAAGACGCGTTTGTTCAGCTGTAGTGGTTATATTTCAACAAGATGTGACGCGGGCAGCAGCAAAGTTCGTTAAACCTGCCACGCCAAAGGGGGGCCGATGTCTTGTCGGCCCCCCTTTGGGGTGATCGGTGGTCACTCTACTTCACTTCATTTCAGCGTCTTGGGTGGCTTGCACATAGAGCGACTATTCACGGCAGGCCCCAAACCACTGAAATTTTAGAAAATTCGGCTGCCGACGCAGGATTATCGGGTTCCGACCCTAGTGAACCGGTTTGCTGAACCCATCGGCGTAGGCTTCTACCTCATCAAAGAACCGCCAAACTGCGAGGCAGTTTTGCTCGATTTTATCGAGTGCCTGCGGATCTGGCAAAAGACCCATGTTATGGCAATTCCGAATAAAGCTGACCTGGCGATAAATCTGGCGAAGCCGGGGCTGGAGTTCTGC
Source organism: Pseudophaeobacter sp. TrK17 (assembly GCF_042192375.1). NCBI lineage: Bacteria > Pseudomonadati > Pseudomonadota > Alphaproteobacteria > Rhodobacterales > Roseobacteraceae > Pseudophaeobacter > Pseudophaeobacter sp. TrK17. Next base: position 2,644,035 of record NZ_CP071700.1, on the reverse strand, counting down.
AATGCAGCCTTTGGCAATCCCCTTTACAACGGCCTCTGACGCTTCATGCAATCTGTAAGTCAGGTCCGGATCCGGCATCGAAGAGGTCAGCGCCTGGAAGATGGTTTGGCGCAGTTTGTCTGCGGTCAGGTGGTCTTTTTCCAGAAAGTCGGTGCAGCCAGCCTTGATGGTTCTGACAACAGATTCTGTATCCTGCATGCCAGACACCATGACGACAGGCAGTTCTGCGCTGTCAGGCCTTCTGCGCAGAGACTGCATGACATCGCACCCGTCGAGATCCCCCAACCTCAAATCCAGTAGGCATAGGTCAATGACCTGATGATCCAAAACGTCATTCATCTGCTCGACTGAAGAACAGGCGTGAACTTCCACCTTCTTGTCGACCTTTTGCAACAGGCGCTGGAGACGTGTCAGGTCAAAGTCATCATCATCAAAAACGAGTATTTCCAAAGCGGTCTGCGCTGCGAGCAAGCCCTGCTTGGGATGTTCGATATTTGTTAACTGCATAAAACAACTCCACTCTTTACGGGTGCATTTGAAACTAACACTAAACACGGGAAGATTTCTAAATGATTGTATTAATAAATTGATTTGTTATGACTTGTCTTTCTATCAACTGACATTCCCCAAGTGGAACGTCCTCCCGCCCACCTTGCCGCTGTTCTGCGCTCCTATCAAGCCTCTTGGACCCATGGTGCCGTTGTTCGGGCATCTGACGCGCGAACTGAGCACGATTTCCGGTCTCGGGGGCGAGGTTGATCCGGATATTGGTCTGACCGACCCCCGTATGGATAGACCGGTTGAGCCGCTTTTGTTCAGGTTTTATGATTAACGATGTTGTCATTAGGGAACCGGCGGTGCGCGCAGCCGATGTATGGCCGCAAGGATGCGGTTGAACAGATCGCCGCTGACAGCCACCTCGGCCAGTTGGAAGGTGATTGCACGGGCGTGACGCACAACCCTCGCACCAATCTTGATCAATCGCGTCTGCAGGCTTGTCAGTGACCAGTCGGCTATCTCATCAGGTAGATCAGTGCCCTGTAGGAAGGCACCGATATTGTAAGCCAGTGCATGGAGTTGCAGCCGCACCTCGTTCTGCGCCATGCCTTTGCAGGACAAACGGGTCCAGTTGATCGCCTGCTTGCCTTCCTTGATGTATTGCTCGGCGGTGCCGCGTTGGTTGTAGAAGCGGATGATCCAGTCGGGTTCCATCGGCATGTTGGTGACCACGAAGCCCACGCGCGGGAACAACTCGCTGGGATGCCATTCCACCTTGGCGATGACACGACGAGGTTTGTCCCAAGATGCCGCCTGATATTGGAAGTCGCCGTAGATGCGCTTCACGCCTTTTGGCGGACGACCCACAGGGCGCTTGAGCAGATGCGCAATCTTGCCCTGAAGAACGCGATTGGCCCGAAGGCGGATGGCGTAGAAATAGTTTTCCAGTTCCAGAGTTTTGTATAGCTCCGGGATGGCGAACGCAGCATCCCCCCGGAAGAACCGCATCAGGTGACGATCCGCATATCGCGCGATGACGGGCTTCAGAACCTCTTCCCACCCATCTGCGCTGTGAACATTGCCGGGGCGCAGGGCGCAGCGTTCCAAATGGCCAAACTGGTTGAAGACGAACAGCGGGTGATAGCACATGCAGCCGAAATGCCCGTTCCAAGCGGTGCCTTCTTGCGCGCCGTGGGTGGGACTGACTGAACTGTCCATGTCGAGCGTGATCCACTTGGGCGGTTTGCGATTGTGAACCCGGTCGATCCAGTGTCCTGATAAATCCGCCAGCACAGTGCGATTGTCGGTTGCCGCCAACACCTCGGTCTCGAACCGTCCCATCTGGCTCGCAGACGCGGCCTTGGCCTCAACGGCACGCCCTCCAACGACCTGCCGCATCACCGGATCAAGCGATAAACGGTCCGCGTCATTAACATCATCATATCCGGCCAGCCGCCCAAAGACCGACTGGCGCAACAAGCCGACCAGTGAGTGCAGGCGATTGTGGCCAGTTCGCGTGTCTCTCAGAAATCCGCCCGCAATGTCGTGCAGGCCGAGCACTTCATCCAATTCCCTGAACAACAGTAATCCACCGTCCGAGCTGATCTTGGAACCATGAAACTCCAGCCGGACCCGGCGGTCAAAACTGAGCCGCCCATCACCCGTTTCGCGTGCACCCTCTGGGTGATCCATAATCCACCACCTTCAGCCAAATTAACATACTGAAATATAACACATTAGTGGCCGTTGGAGGCGCGAAAACGTCAAGTTACTTGGGAAATGCGGGATCAAATTTAACACCTAATGGGAGTGTGCGTATTTGAATGCCGCATCCATGGAATTTTTTAGGTCAGAACTTATAACCAATAAATAGCAAGAGCAGCCCGCGAGATGGAAGAGGAGCATGATTTTGAAGAGCGATGATAGCGTATTGCCACGCGTCGCCAGTTTTTGAAATTTGGCGGAATGGCCTGCCTGCGTGCAGGATGATTGGGTCCTGTATTTAATGCGGGCGAGCCGTTAGGACAGCATAAAATAATTTCCCCGCAGAATTTTATGCAAGTTTATTAACTAAACCAATTTAGTGTCAGGGGAAGCCAAACAGAAACTCAGGAGCGTTTTATGTCTGATGTTGTTTCCTCGTCTATCACCGGGAATCTGGCAGATACCACGACACATGCCAATGCGTTGGCCGATGCGCTGGCATGGTTTGATATTACCGCATCAGACCAGGAGGAAAGGCGGCGCCTGTCCGGTATTGCAGAGCAAATGGCCGGGGAAATCATCGAAGCGTTTTATGACCATATTCTATCTTTTGGTCAGGCCTCAAAACATTTTCAGGATGAGGAACACATCAATCGGGTGAAACGCGCGCAGGTCCGGTATTTTGAGGAATTGGTATCAGCCGATATTGATGACGCCTATATCGAGAACCGTCGTTTGATTGGCCGCATCCATGAACAGGCTGGGGTAACACCCACGCTCTATATCGGGGCATACGCCTTTTATATGCACCGCCTTGGGCACGTCATACTGGACAAGCTGGCCGAAAAACCAGAAGAGGCCTTCCGGTTGATGCTGGCGCTGTTGAAGATATCCCATTTCGACATGTCCCTGGCGCTGGAAACCTACGTGGAAACCCGTGAGGAGACGATCCAGAATCGTGAGCGCGAACTGAGCGAACTGCCGACTCCGGTGCTGAAATTGCGCGAGGGCCTCTTGCTGATACCTGTCGTGGGAACGCTTGACAGCCACCGGGCCCGGTCGCTGACCGTGGAGCTTCTTGAAGGCATCCGCGAACATCGCGCCCAGGTCGTTGTGCTGGATATCACCGGTGTGGCTGGAGTGGACAGCGCAGTGGCCAACCATCTGATCCAATCCATGAGCGCCGCGCGCCTGATGGGCGCGGCCTCTGTTCTGACTGGCATTTCTGCAGAGGTGGCCCAGGCCCTGGTCAAGATCGGTGTATCGGGCCAGCAACTTAATACTGCCGGGGATTTGCAGCAGGGAATTAAGATCGCTGAAAAGTTGATCGGTACCTGATCCCGATGGCTGTACGCGTTCCCATCCTGCAACAGAACCGGCGTTTGATTGCGTCTATTCAGGAAGATCTGTCAGATCAGGAAATTCTGGATCTGCAGAGTAGGCTGCTGGATATGGTGGTGACCAAAGGCGTGACTGGCGTCATCATTGATGTCAGTGCTGTGGATGTCCTGGACAGTTTCAGCAGCCGCACCTTATCCGAGATTGCAGGCGGCGTGTACCTGCGGGGCGCAAAGCTGGTCCTTGTCGGCATTCAGCCTGAAGTCGCCATGGCTCTGGTTCTTCTGGGGCTGACCCTGAAGGATGTTGAGACCGCGCTGGATCTTGACCGCGGCATGGCGCTATTGGATCGGTCAGGCGCATGAAAATGGCTGGCGGAGTTCCCGACATTCAGCTTCGTCGGATCACCACGGACAGTGATATTGTTGCGGCTCGGAAGTTGGGGCGCAACATTGCGGAATCCCTTGGGTTCAGTCGGCCAGACCAAGCACTGGTGGCGACTGCGATTTCAGAACTGGCCCGCAATATCGTCAATTATGCGGGCAAAGGAGAAATCCAGATTGCAGTGATCCAGGACACAAAAGGGGCTGGTATTCTGGTCCGGGCCAGTGATCAAGGCCCGGGTATCAAAGACCTTTCCAAGGCGATGCAGGACGGGTTTTCTACCGGGAACAGCCTGGGGCTCGGCCTGCCTGGAACCAAGCGTATCATGGACGAATTTGATATTTCTTCCCAGCCAGGTGAAGGCGTGCTCGTGGTCGCCGCCATGTGGTGCAAGCCATGAAACAAGGTGTGCTGGATAGGCAAGGTTACAGTATCAGCTGGGCAATCGAGCACCGCTCGAAACACTCAGGATCAGCCTGCGGGGATGGCTATTTGCTGCGCTTTATTGGCCCCGTACTTGTCGCGGCAGTGGTCGATGGCACGGGCAGCGGAACAGCAGCAGCGCAGGCTGCCAATCAGTGTCTCAGACGGCTGAGCGAAGCGGAGCACCCGGACCTGCGCCAGATCTTTGCGCTGTCGCATCAAGCCTTGAAAGGAACCCGCGGGGCGGCTCTTGGTGTTGCTTTGATTTCCCTTGAATCCCTGACACTGGACTGGGCTGCTATGGGCGATATTGATGGTGTCCTGCTTCAGGGCAGGTCTCAGACGGACTCGGTTATCCAGTGCGGCGGCACACTGGGGTTGGCCTTTGGATCGCTGCTGCCGCAGAGACTGGCTTTGCAGCCGCCTGCCACGATCGTGCTGGTCAGTGATGGCATATCTGCCAGCTATCGCAGCCAATTGGACGCCTATGAAAGTGCAGCAGATCTGGCGCACAATACAGTGTTGCAACACGGCCGTCAGAATGACGATGCGATCGCACTGGCCGTGAAAATCGGTGCTGCGCCATGATCAATAGCGCAGATGAAATAACTGAAACAGAAATCAGCGACTTCGGCGCCTTTTACAGCGGAGCCCTGAGGAAGTATCTGGTCAGTCAGGACGAGGACGTTCTTGATTCCGCACATCTTTTTTCGCGATCAGCGCTTGGGAAACGGTTGACGTTCTCGGAACTGGCCAGCCTGCATCATCGGGCCTGCGTTGCAGTGTTAGAGACCGTTTCCGCAGCTGAAACGCGCCAGATGGTCGCCCGGATGGAAGTGTTTTTTCTGGAGGTTGCGGCTGTCTACGATATGGCTCTCAAAGGCTACAGGCAGAACTTGGAGCAACTGCACCGCGAAATAGAGGAACGCCGTAAGGCGGAGCAGGAACTGCGCAATGTCACCGTCGAACTGGCCCATCAGCGTGATCAGCTGGACGATCAAGTGCGGGCCCGTACTCAGGAACTAGAAGTCCAGTCCAACAAGCTCCGGCGGCAGAACGCGCGTTTGGTGCAGACAAATCTGGAACAGTCCGATTTTACCTATGCAATTTCCCATGACTTGAAATCGCCAAATAACACGATCAGGATGATTTTGCAGATCCTGGCACAGGACTATGGCAGCAGCCTCGACGAGGAGGCCCGCTCCTTGCTGACTGCTGCGCTGGAAACGGCGGACCGGATGATCAAGATCATCGAGGATGTGTTGAAATATTCCCAAACTCTTGGTGACGAAACACAACATGAAACAGTCTCGCTGGCAAAAACCTTGCAATCCATTGCCGAAGATACCAAGGCCGATTTGCTGAGCAACAAAGGCCAGTTGGATCTGGCTGATCTGCCCGATCTGATCTGTTCTCCGATGCAGGTGCGGATCATGTTCCAGAACTTCATTTCCAATGCGATAAAGTTTCGCCGGGATGGCGTTGCGCCGCGCATAGAGGTGTTCACTGAAGTGCAAGAGGATGGCGGCACGGATATCGTGGTGCGTGACAATGGAATTGGAATCGCCGAGGAACACAAAGCCCGGATTTTCGGCCTGTTCCAACGGTTGCATACCTATGATGTTTACCCAGGCTCAGGACTCGGCCTTGCCCTGTGTCAGCGTGTTGCCTCAAATCATGGCTGGAATATTTCTATCACTTCGAAACCCGGCTTGGGATCCAGTTTCCGTATTTCCATCAATCCGGAGCAACTGCCATGACCGCCCCGATCCGCATCATGTTGATTGATGATGAAAAAGTTGACCTCATGCTGTACCGGCGTCTGTTTGTACAATGGAGCGAAGAGGTGGAGACGGTTGTTTTCAGCTATGCCTTTGAAGCCTTGGAGTATCTGAAGGACGAAACCAACCCGCCGGTGGATGCCATTCTGCTGGATATAAATTTGCCGCGCATGAGCGGCTTTGAGTTCCTGGACGAGTTGGATTTTGTTTTCCACAAAAACGTCTGGCCTGATCTTTTTGTCTTGTCGACGTCAATGGACCCACGCGACCGTCTCCGGGGCCTGGCCCACGAGAAGGTGCGCGGATTTATAGAAAAGCCGCTGACAGGAGAGAAGCTTCAAGAAATCATAGGAGTTCTGGCACAAGACTAGGTCGCTAAAGCCTCGCTTGGTGGCGATACTCGCGGTGAGGCCGCGCTAAATGGCGACACCGCGCTCGGCATCCCGGTTGCCAAGCCCCCGGAATAAGGGCGTCCAGGACAAGGGAACTCATACCTTCACCTTCTTTGCGCAACAATGCCCGGTGTACCGGGTGGTCGTGCCGCCTGAATACCCGCGATGAAGAGGCTGCATCCAAACCACTTGCATGCGACTGCTCACCAATGCCAGCGTTCATGCTTTAGGGGGGGCTAGGGACTGGCATGTACCACCCGGCAGGTGATGCTGCCGAAAGCAAAAAGGCGACGGGCTTTGAAAGCCAGATTGCAGGCACACCTGGCACGACATGGGGGAGTAATGCGTCGCCGCATGGGCTGCTGTGAGGTGAAAGAGGCCCTGCACCGCTTGCGTATGTAAGTCCGGGCTGGGCGGAAGCGCCAATTTCCGCTATCTGCAAGAGAATTGTTAAGTTCATTACTTGACGCCCGAAAACCAATGAAATACTAGCTGACCACACTGAGCGGGCGTTGTGTAATGGTAAGACCTTAGCCTTCCAAGCTAATGACGCGGGTTCGATTCCCGCCGCCCGCTCCATAAAATCCCCTGCAAAATACATCATAAAATTTGGCAAGTGGTCATGGATATAGGCTCACAGCGTCCGTGATTTGACAGTGCCCCCCCCCTTGCGCAACCCTGCTGTTTGGCAAAATATCTGTCAGCCCGATCAGGCAGAATGAAGGGGGCTGCCCCTAGTCTACAATTCGGGATGCAGCCTCGGCGATTTTGGACCGCAACCACATATGCGGCGCCGAAACATGGGTCCGGGCGGTCCAGTAGAGATCGATTGAAAGCTCTGCTGGAAAGGGGCAGGGAACCGATACCACCGCATCGCCGAACATCTGGGCAATCCGTGAGGGCACAGTGGCGATCATATCGGTTTGCACCAGAATGTCGGGCAGATTGGCCGGGCTTGGGACTTCCATCACAGTGTTGGGCACATGCCCGGACGCCTCCATCACCACCAGAAACCGAGACCTGAAACTGCCTCCGTAGTTCACCACCACCTGCGGCGCCTTGACAAAGCGTTCGATGGTCAGTGGGGTCCGAGCAAGAGGGTTAGATGGATCCATGACGCAGGTGTATTCTTCGCGTAAAAGCGATCTTCGGTAGTATCCGCTGTCCTCGATCCTGATCGGGCCAATCAGAAGATCACTTTCCGAGCGCAACAGCTGCTGTTTGGCCTGGGCGGAGGAGGAAATCACCTTGAGTTTGATGCCTGGTGCTTCGCGCCGCAGAATGCGGGTCACGTGGGGCAGGATCGTAACTCTCTCGTAAAAGTTACAGCTGAGCCCGATTTCAACAGAGGCCTCGGCCGGGTCAAACTGTCGTTGCGCGGTCAAGGTTTCAAACCGATCAATCAGCTCGCCGGCCTGGGCCACGATCTCGTTGCAGCGGTCTGTTGGCACCATACCGGCGCCTTGGCGCACAAACAGCGGATCGCTGAACACCTCGCGCAGGCGGGACATGGTGTAGCTGATTGTCGATTGCGTAACGCCAAGGGTTTCGGCGGCCCGTGAAAAGCTCCCGTGGGCAAAAACCAGGCGGAGCGTACGCAGAGCTGCGAAATCCAAAGCAAAGGGATCTTGGGTCATCGGGACATCCTATCGAATTTTTCGAACTAGAGTATCAAATCCATCGGATTGCCCAATACTTAATCGCTGGATAACGTCGCAGAACTGTCGTTTTGTGAGGACCAACCATGACCGTAACCGCTTTGCCGTCGATCCCTGTGCAGGATCAGATCACCATCGCGCAGCTGACGGAAAATCCCTATGCGATCTACAAACGGTTGCGCGCCCAAGCACCGGTGGCGCGTATTCCCAGCATTCAACGGATCTTGCTGACCAAAGCGGCCGACACCAAACATGTCAAAGAAAATTGGGAGCTGTTCAGCTCGGATGATCCGCGCACCCCGATGACGCGGGCCTTTCAGGCTCAGACCCTGATGCGCAAGGATGGCGAGGCCCACAAACGTGAACGTAATGCCATGGCGCCGGCTTTTGCCCCCCGCAACATCACCGGATGCTGGCAAGAGCTCTATACCAAAGTGGCGCAGGACTATGTCGGAGGCTTGCAGCGTGGCGACACCGTTGATCTCTTTACTGCCCTGGCTGCGCCCTATGCGGCGCGCTGTCTGACGCATCTTCTGGGCATTCCAGAAGCCACAGACCCAGAGATGATCCGTTGGTCGCAGGCGTTGATTGACGGGGCTGGAAATTTTGGCAATGCGCCTGAGCTTTATGAACGCTCCGACCAGGCCAATGCAGAAATGAACGCGCTGTTTGATACCTGCGTCGGTCGGGTCAAAACCGCGCCGGACCAATCTGCCCTGTCAGCCATGGTGAACGCTGAAAATCCGATTGAGAAAAGCCAAATCTATTCCAATATCAAAATCGCGATTGGCGGTGGCATCAACGAGCCGAGGGACGCGCTGCTGACCATCCTCTATGGGTTGCTGACAAACCCAGATCAGCTGGAAGCCTGCAAAGCCGAGGGGCTTTGGAATGCCGCATTTGAGGAAGGTGTGCGTTGGGTTGCTCCGATTCAGGCCAGTTCGCGGCTGGTGATGGAAGACACCGAAATCCGCGGCCACGCCATCGCCAAGGGAGAGGTGGTGATGACAGCGCAGGCTTCGGCCTGTCACGATGAAGACCTGTATGACAGACCTGATGAGTTCAATCTCTTTCGGCCCAAAACATCACATCAGGCCTTTGGGAACGGTCCTCATTTCTGCCAAGGGACCCATATCGCCCGGCGGATGTTGGCACAGATCATTCTGCCAATGCTGTTCGACCGGTTCCCCAACATGCGGTTGCCGGAACCCGGTGCGGTCAAGTTTTGGGGCTTTGGCTTTCGCGGACCGCTCAGTCTACCGGTCACACTAAACTGACAAGAACACGACATGAAAAACGAGGGAGGTACTTCATGAAACGTCGAAATATTCTTAAATCTGCAGCAGCAGTTGCACTGGCCATTGGTCTGATGCCCAGCACCACGCTGGCACAGGAGGTCACGCTGCGCCTACACCAGTTTCTGCCAGCGCCAGCAACCGTGCCAAAGCATATTCTCAAACCCTGGGGCGCCGCCGTGGAGGAGCGCAGTGGCGGCCGTATCAAGATCGAACACTTCGATTCCATGGCGCTGGGTGGCAAACCCCCTGGCCTGATTGATCAGGCGGTTGATGGCGTGGCGGATATCGTCATGACCGTGGTTGGCTATACTCCGGGCCGGTTCCCTAAAACCGAAGTCTTTGAATTGCCCTTTATGATGACCAATCCGGTCGCCACCTCGCAAGCCTTTCAGCATTTGGTCGAAACCGACCTGCAGGAGGGGGAGTACAAAGACATGAAGGTTCTGGGGGCCTGGGTTCATGGTCCGGGGGTTATTCATACCACCGATGGTGTGACCCGACCTGAAGATATGGAAGGGGTCAAAATGCGGGGGCCTACCCGTGTGATCAATGACTACCTCAAGGAACTGGGGGCCATTCCGGTTGGATTGCCACTGCCCGCCATTCCCGAGGCCCTGTCCAAGGGCGTGGTATCGGGCACTGTGATCCCCTGGGAGGTGACCCCTGCGATCAAGCTCTCTGAACTGGTTGGAAATCACACCGAGTTTGTTGGAGAAGAATCGCTGTATACCGCCACGATTGTCCTGGTGATGAACCGGGCCAAATACGACAGCCTGCCCGAGGATCTGCGCGCAGCAATCGATGCAGAATCTGGACAGGCGCTTTCGCAGATGGCTGCCGAAGTGATGTGGAGCTACGATGCTCGTGGCCGGGAAATTGCCGAAGATGCCGGCAACTCCATCATTCAGCTGTCAGAGGCAGAAGTCGCCCGGTTTAAGGAGAGATCCGTGCCCGTTATCGATCGCTGGGTCAGCGAAATGGAAGGGCGCGGCATTGATGGCCGTGAGCTGATTGAAACGGCCAAAAGCCTGATCAAGCAATACGGCGGCTGAGGCCGCAATAACACCGTGAAGGCGTCTTGCGGTGCCTTCACGATCCACTGGGTGCCACCCTGCGGATCGGCATCTGCGCCCCAAGCAACCTGTGAGTTGTTCGCTTGCCGCGACGATAGATTGTCGTCGGCGAAATTTTATTGCGTCTTTTTGTCCGAAGCGGCCATTCGGCAGCCCATGACCCCGGTTTGTTCTCAGCAACCGGGCGAGAGTTGCTTGACCTGCTGAGCTGGGAGGGCCATGAACCTGCTTGGACCGCAGGGCACCAGGCCCGAGCAGGGAAAACTGTCAAAGGGACTCGGTATGGCGCGAAATAAGGCAGCTCCGACAACAGAAGAAGACCGCGAGAGTTCTCGCGAAATCGGGGTTCTTGGAGCCTTGTGGCCCTTTATGCGCCCCTATTGGCTGTTGATGTTTGCGGCCACCTGCGCCCTGGTCTTGACGGCGGGTTTGTCTCTGACGCTGCCCTTGGCGGTGCGCCGGGTGGTGGATAACTTTCGGATCTCCGAAAGCGCGTTGCTCAATCAGTATTTTATGGCCGCTTTGGTCATCGCGGCTTTGTTGGCTGTGGGGACCGGGCTGCGCTATGCGCTGGTGACCCGATTGGGCGAGCGCGTAGTATCCGATATCCGCAAGGCCGTCTTTGACCGTGTTATCGGCATGAGCCCGGCCTTTTTTGAAAAGATCATGACCGGTGAAGTGCTGAGCCGTATCACCACTGATACCACCCTGATCCAATCGGTTCTGGGCTCTTCGGTATCCATTGCCCTGCGCAACCTGTTGATCTTTATTGGTGGCATGGTGCTGATGCTGCTGACCTCGGCCAAACTGACCGGTCTGGTTTTGCTGATTGTCCCAGCGGTCATCGTGCCGATCATGGTTTTGGGGCGTCGTTTGCGGGGCATCAGCCGCGAGAACCAGGATTGGATCGCGGCCTCCTCTGGCAATGCGGGCGAAGCGCTGGGCGCGGTGCAGACGGTGCAGGCCTTTACCCATGAAAACGCCAGCCGTGCGCAGTTTTCCAAAATGACCGAGACAGCGTTTGATGTTTCGATCACGCGGATCAAAACCCGTGCCTATCTGACCGTTATTGTGATTTTCCTGGTTTTCTCGGGTATTGTTGGGGTGCTGTGGATGGGCGCCAATGATGTGCGCGCCGGACTGATGAGCGAAGGCACCCTGATCCAGTTTGTGATCTATGCGGTGTTAGTTGCCGGATCCGTGGCGGCGCTGTCGGAAATCTGGAGCGAGCTGCAACGCGCCGCCGGGGCCACCGAGCGGCTGATTGAACTGCTGAACGCAACGGATACCGTAAAGGATCCCAAGGCAGCCAAGACCCTGTCCCAGCCTGTCCAGGGTGAGATCACCTTTGAGGATGTCAGCTTTGCCTACCCGTCCCGCCCCGGGGTACAGGCCTTGAATGAGGTAAACTTGACGGTGCGCCCAGGTGAAACGGTTGCGTTTGTCGGCCCGTCAGGCGCGGGTAAAACCACCATCATCCAGATGATCCAGCGGTTTTATGATCCCGACAAGGGGGCAATCTTGCTGGATGGTGTCGCGCTGCCGGATTTGCAGCGCGATGATTTCCGCCAGTATCTGGCCATGGTGCCCCAGGATCCGGTGATCTTTGCCGCATCCGCTCGCGAAAATATCCGCTTTGGTCGCCCCGATGCGACGGATGCTGAGGTTGAGGCCGCAGCGGCGGCAGCGGCGGCGCATGGGTTCATCTCAAACCTGCCCGAGGGCTATGACAGCTTTGTTGGCGAGCGCGGTGTGATGCTGTCCGGGGGGCAGAAACAGCGGATCGCCATTGCCCGTGCCATCCTGCGTGATGCGCCGGTTCTGCTGCTGGATGAGGCCACCTCGGCGCTGGATGCCGAAAGCGAGCGTTTGGTGCAGGCAGCAGTGGATGAGCTGAGCCAAAGCCGTACAACTTTGATCGTCGCGCACCGTCTCGCCACGGTTAAAAAGGCCGACCGTATTGTCGTTATGGAAGAGGGGCAGGTGGTCGCCACCGGCACCCATGAGGCGCTGGTCGCCGAAGGTGGGCTTTATGCCCGGCTGGCGCGGTTGCAGTTCACCGACGGGCTGGCCGCAGAATAGGACCCTTTGCAAGCGGCTTGCCTGGGGCAGGCTGCTTGTGTCGCGACGTCAAAACGGCTTGTTGCCTTGACGTGATCCTTGCCATTCTCTTGCACGATCTGGCTTTTGCCCTCAGATTGGGGCTGAAGAGGAGTTTCCCGGCTAAAGCCGGGATCAGGGGAGGATTACAATGGCATTTGCCACGATAGATGACAGCATTGCGATGGAGAACGAGGCGAGCTGGGAGGAGCGGGACAACCCGGTCACTCTGTATCAGTTGTTGTCACGTACAACAGACAAGTTTCCCAATAACAATGCGGTAAGCTATCAGATCTTTTCTGGTCCCACCGATAAGGCGGAAACCCTGAGCTGGAGCCAGCTTAAGGATCAGGTGACGCAAGCGGCCAATTTGTTCCGCGAGCTGGGCATCGGGGAAAAAGACGTGGTGGCCTATGTGCTGCCTAACTGTAACGAGACCCTTGTCACCATGCTGGCGGGGGCCGTTGCGGGGATCGTCAATCCGATCAACCCACTGTTGGAACCCGAACAGATTGCCTCAATCCTGCGCGAAACCAAGGCCAAGGTCGTGGTGACGCTGAAACCTTTCCCCAAGACTGACGTGGCACAGAAAGTGGTCGAGGCGGTGCGGCACGCACCGGGTGTTAATACTGTTCTGGAAGTGGATTTGAACCGCTACCTGACGCCGCCAAAATCCTGGATCGTGCCATTGGTGCGTCCCAAGTTGGAAAACAAAGACAAAGTCGCCCACGCTGATTACAAATCCCTGCGTGGCGAGATGCGCAAACAGCCAACCACACTGACCTTTGCCGACAGCACCACGGACCGTGTCGCCTGCTACTTCCATACTGGCGGCACCACCGGCATGCCCAAGGTCGCTCAGCACAAATACTCTGGTATGATCTACAACGGCTGGATCGGCAGCACGCTGCTGTATACTGAGAACGACAACATCATGTGTCCGTTGCCACTGTTCCACGTCTTTGCCTGCCACGTCATTATCATGGCCTCGGTTGCCTCAGGCGCGCATGTGGTGTTCCCGACGCCACAGGGCTATCGTGGCGATGGGGTGTTCGACAATTTCTGGAAACTGATCGAGCGCTGGAAAATCACCTTTATCATCACCGTGCCCACGGCGATCTCGGCCAAGATGCAGCGCCCGGTGGATGCGGATATCTCGACGGTAAAAACCGCCTTTTCCGGCTCTGCACCGCTGCCGGTTGAGCTGTACCGCCGGTTTCAGGATGCCACCGGCATCAATATCATTGAAGGCTACGGCCTGACCGAGGCCACCTGTCTGGTGTCCTGTAACCCGGTAGATGGAGAGAAAAAGATCGGCTCGATCGGGATCACCTTCCCCTATACGGATGTGAAGATCGTCAAGGGAACTGCCGACGGGCTGGTGGAATGTGGCACCGATGAAGTGGGCGAGATCTGTATCTCCAACCCTGGTGTGTACGCAGGCCATACCTATACCGAGGCGGATAAGAACGTCGACCTTTACTATAAGGAAAAATATCTGCGCACGGGGGATTTGGGGCGGTTTGACGAAGACAGCTACCTGTGGATCACTGGCCGGGCCAAGGATCTGATCATCCGTGGTGGTCACAACATCGACCCGGCTGAAATCGAAGAGGCGCTTTTGGGCCACGAGGCCGTTGCCTTTGCCGGTGCCATTGGCCAGCCAGACGCCCATTCGGGCGAACTGCCCTGTGCCTTTGTCGAACTTGTCGAGGGAGCTAAGACCTCAGCAGAGGAGCTGCTGGAGTATTGCAAGGTCCACGTGCATGAGCGCGCCGCCATTCCAAAACACCTGACGGTTATGGACGAGCTGCCAAAAACGGCGGTGGGCAAGATCTTCAAACCGGATCTGCGCAAACATGCCATAACCCGCGTCTATAACGAGGCCCTGCTGAAGGCGTCCTGTCCGGCGCGGGTCGTCGCTGTGATTGACGATAAAAAGCGCGGTCTGGTGGCGCAGCTGGAGTCCAATGGCGCCAGTGACGGTGACATCTCCGCTGTGCTGGGCGGCTTTACCCGCCCTTGGGAACACATGGCCGCAGAGGCCGCTTTGGCCAGCTGAGTGAGAAACGCGTAACGACCACCGCATTCGGTCGGGACGGATTTGTTTAGGGCGCGCCAGCAGGGCGTGCCCTTTTTTTGCGCTTTGACCATTCCCTTGCCCCGGTGCTCTGGCCTAGGCTGTTGCCCAGAACCACGATACTGAAGGGCCAGGCATGGACTATGAGAGACTAATCGACGAAGAAACCTGGGCCTTCATCCGCAAGACCGGGGAATGTTATCCCGAGGACGCTGTTGCGCTTAGCATTGAAGAGCAGCGCGGGGTTTACAATGATATGGCGCGGGAATTTCTGGCACCGCGCCCCGATCTGGTGACAAGCGAAGACCGCAGGGTGTCTGATGTGCCGGTGCGAATTTATACGGCGGGTGATCCCAGTCGCACGGTGCTGTTTTGTCATGGTGGTGGCTTTGTTGTGGGTGATCTCAACAGTCACGATGATGTCTGCGCCGAAATCTGCGCGCAAACCGGCTACCGCGTGGTTGCGGTCGACTATCGCCTGGCGCCCGAGCACCAGCACCCGGCCATGTTCGAAGACGCCTGGACGGCGCTCAGATGGGTGGTTGCAACCTATGGCAAAGGCGTTGTCCTGATGGGCGATAGCGCTGGGGCCAATCTCTGTGCGGCGCTGGCCCATGCCGCACGGGCGGATACCGAACTGTCGTCGGCAGTTATGGGACAGGTTTTGATCTACGGCGCCTTTGGAGGCGACATCAATGCCGGCTCCTATCTGGAGCACGCGCAGGCCCCCATGCTGACCCGTGACGAGATCCTCTTTTATATGGATGTGCGCCGCCCCAAAGGCGATCTGGGGCCTGATCCTACTTTCGCGCCGTTACAGGACAAGGATTTTACCGGTTTGCCGCCGACGGTTCTGGTCTCGGCGGATTGTGATCCGGTGCGCGATGATAGCCGGGACTACCGGGACCGGATCCAGGCAGCCGGGGGCAAGGCCTATTGGATCAACGAGCCGGGGCTGGTGCACGGGTTTCTGCGCGCCCGCCACTCGGTTGGGCGCGCGCGCGACAGTTTTGAGCGCATCTCAGCCGCGGTAGAGGCGCTGGGGCAGGGGATCTGGGCCTACGACTGATAGATGCCAGTGACCGTCTAGCCTGCGATGTCTCGGCAGCTCTTGGGGGAGACCGCCAGATCGGTCCAGCCTGCCGATTTCAGCGACCAATTGCTGTCATAGACCTGCACGTAGTCCCAGCCGTCTTCGGGAAGGTAGTTGTAGCCAATGGTGTCGCCCGGGCTGATTTTTCCGATGATCGGAGCATCTTGGCTGTGTCCCATGCGTAGACCGACCTGGGGACCCAGCCAGCCGATGCAGGCGCTTCCGGACAGGTCTCGCAAGTGCAGATGCCACAGGCCTTTGCGCAGCCCTAAATCGTCCAGGGAAAGATGCCGTTTTGCTGTATCGACACTGCATTGCTCTTGCTGCTCCAGGCGCTGCAGTTCGGTGACTCTTTTCTCGTCATCGCTGCTGAGTGATACGGACTTTCCCAGGCAGTCGCTGTTGTCAAAAATGGCCTGACCAAGGGGCGAGCCAAAGCAATAGCCAGCCCGGTCCATGATGGCATTGCGCGTGAACCAGAGATCCTCACAATAGTCATTGGCGGTGGCTGAGGATGCGCTGAGCAGCACCGCGCCAAGAGCTGAAATAAGAGAAGAATAAAAGTGGTTCATGTAAACGTCTTTCATGTGCGGCGCGATCCTCTCTCCAAATGCGGCGCTGGCCAAAGGAGAGAGGGGCGCAGGATTTTGGCCTATTTCAGAAAGGGCTTTGCCGTCATGGTATCGGCAATCGGGGCACCAAGCCTGTCCAGGATTGTTGGTGCCAACTGGCGCTGGTCAATCACATCGTCCTTGTCAGGGCCCTCGGCCGTGCCAAAGTAGTAGAGCGCGGTTTCTTGTTGGAGCGCACTGCGTCCGCCGTGATGACCACGTTCATCCTGGCCATGGTCTGCGGTGACAATCACCTCATAGCCCAGTTGCCGCCATTTGGTGACAAAGGGGGCCAGCATCTCATCCATCACAAAACAGGCATGGTCCATCTGTTGGCAATCATGGAAGAACCGATGCCCCATACTGTCCAGGGTGCAGGTGTGCAGCATGCCGTAATTCAGACCAAAGCGTAGGCAGAGATTGGTCAGCGTGCCAAACAGATCCACATCTGAGGGGGTCATCTGGTTGTCGTGACCATAGCCGGTCATGGTGTGAAAGCGGCCATGGTTGATGGTGGCATTGTCGGGCTCGTCGTACTCAATATCACGCACATAGTCGAAGGGATGGCGGTTGAAGAATTGCGACCAGAAGCTATGGGCCACTGCACCGGTGGTGCCGCCGGCCTCGCGCACCTGGGAAAAGACGTCCTTGTGGCTCAGCTTGAAGACATTGCCATTGCCGGTGCAGCCGTGTTCTGCGGGCGCGACACCTGTATGGATCGAGGCATAGCAGCTGGCAGAAATGGAGGGCAGCACCGAGCGCAGCTTCCACACCCTCGCCTCACCGCTGTCGACCCAGCCTTCCAGGTTGCCAAACAGACGGCGGAAGTTGCGATAGGGGACTCCATCCAAAATGATGAGAAGCAATTTGTTGTTCATAATCCGAATCCTTTTGTTCCGCCGGGCGTCCTAGACACATCATTGCGAGGAGAACTTGAATTACCATTCAAAAAAAGGATGGCGAAGCCGCCACCCGTCATTTTTTTGCTTTTCGTCAGGTCAATTGCCAGGGCCAATTTCCGGAGTGAATTGCCTGGGTCACTCAGCTGGCACCGCAGTTGCTGCAGTTGCCACCCCTTTGAAATGCTGCCGGTTGAGGCGCAGCACCAGCGCAATCATCGCCCATTGGAAAGCCAGGGCCAAGGCGGTGAGAGCCCAGTAGGAAAGGCTGAACTTGTCGACGATCTGGGTGCCAACCAGACCCTTGTTGATAAAGAAATGCAACATAACCGACAGGGCCACACCGGGGCAGACCAGCGCATAAGAGCCAGCAGACAGTTTGTCGCCAAAGACAAAGTCAGAGAAATATTTCTGACGGGACATCACCAAAAGGCCAAGCAGCGAAAAGACAATCTGGATGGTCAGGATGCGCGCCAGCAGAACCAAGGTTTCAGCCGGGGCGCCATGCACGTCAAAGCTGGCATGCAGCCCGTGGTTCTGGCGCAGCATCGTGATGCCCAGCACAGTCAGCAGCGGCACGATCACCATCAGTGTGGGGCCAGCCTCGCGCGCGGTGCCATGCATCAGCATGGAGGAGAAGGCAGTGACAGAGGCATAGGCCGCATAGAGCATTGCAGTGACCCCAAAGAAGGTCGAAAGCACCAGGGAGACGCCAACCACAAGGCTGTTGCCGCTCATCGCTGCCGGGGCCGACAGGCCCACGGCCACCATCGACAGGGCAAAGGCGGGCAGCAGTTGGGCAAAGGAGTTATGGGCCGTCATGTCAAAGGCGCCACCTTCGGCAAGAGTACGGCCCAGAAAATGCCCGATCAGGCGGAAGGCCCAGATGCCCACAGCCAGAAAGGCCACCATGGCTGCGGGGAACAGATATTCAACCACGCTCCAGAGCTGCGGCACAAAGACCAGGCCAACAATAAAGCCCCCATTGATGGTCATCGCTGTGGCCAATGGACCTGCCAGAAGGGTCGTTTCGCCATTGGTTTTGCACAGGTCGCTATAGGCATCGGTCTTTTTAAACCGCGACAGCGCTGCAAAGTTCCACAGCAACATCTTCACGTTCAAAAAGGCAAAGACAGCAATCCCCAGCATTGCCAGCACCACGGCGCCTTTCAAAGGCAGGCTATCCCTGGCAAACACCGCCATGAGGTCTTCAAAGACGGGAGCGGGGCGACTGGGATGGGGCACCCAGAACATCAGGTACATAAAGAAGGTGACAGTCAGACCACCAGCGCCGAGGGAGGCAAGAAAGTAGAGCGGAGAATAGCTTTGATCTGCGGCGGCGCCAGCAGGGGAGCGAGATTTGGTCATCGGCCTATTCCTAACATGATAATAATATTCCAATTATGGAATATATAAGCATGCCTAAAATGGAATGTATAGATCCAAAACGACGCAGGCCCGTGCAAATTGCACGGGCCTGAAGGGTTTTAGCGTAAAAAGGGCAGCCGGATCAGTTGCCGGCACTTTCCATTTTACGGTTGGCAATGACCTCTTCCAGCCAGCCCAGACGCATCTCGGGCACAGAACTGAGCAGAAGATCGGTATAGTCATCAAACGGCGGGCTAAGCACCTGGTTCTTGCCGCCATAGCGCTGCACCTTACCCTGATACATCACCGCGATGGAATCAGAGATGGCGCGGACAGTCGCCAGATCGTGGGTGATGAAGAGGAAGGCAACATCTTCGACCTTTTGCAGCTCCAGCAGCAGCTTGAGAATACCATCGGCCACCAGGGGATCGAGCGCCGAGGTGACCTCGTCGCAGATGATCATCTTGGGCTTGGCCGCCAGGGCACGGGCGATGCAGACACGTTGCTTTTGCCCGCCCGACAGTTCGGCCGGGTAGCGATCAATGAAGTCTTCGCCCAGTTCGATTTCATCCAGCAGTTCGATGATCCGCTTGCGCTTCTCGCCGCCCTTCATGTCGAAATAGAACTCCAGCGGACGGCCGATAATGGTGCCCACGGTCTGACGCGGGTTCATCGCCACATCCGCCATCTGGTAGATCATCTGCAATTCGCGCAGATCCTCGCGGGAGCGTCCCGCCAGATCGGGCGATAGCACACGACCAGCGAATTCGATCTCCCCCTCGCGCGGAGGCAACAGACCGGTGATGACACGGGCGAGGGTCGATTTGCCCGAGCCGGATTCCCCCACCACAGCCAGAGTCTGGCCCGGGTAGAGATCCACATTCACACTATGCAGAACGTCAAACTGAGTGCCTTTGTAGCGGGCGGTGATATTGCGCACGCTCAGGACCGGATCGCCACTGGGAGATTTTTCTTCGTGGTCGATCGAGCGGACAGAAACCAGCGCTTGTGTATACTCTTCCTGTGGGTTGTTTATGATCTGATCAACAGGTCCGTATTCCACCATATTGCCGTGGCGCAGCACCATGATGTCATCGCTGACCTGGGCCACAACGGCCAGATCATGGGTGATATACAAGGCCGCAACACCCGTATCGCGAATGGCTTCCTTGATTGCCATCAGCACATCAATCTGGGTGGTCACATCCAGCGCCGTTGTCGGCTCATCAAACACCACCAGATCCGGCTCCGGGCACAGCGCCAGCGCCGTCATGCAGCGCTGCAGCTGGCCACCGGACACCTGATGGGGAAAACGATCGCCAATGTTTTCTGGATCTGGCAGGCCAAGTTTCTCAAACAACACCCGAGCGCGTTCTTCTGCTTCCTTACGGCTGAATTTGTTCTGCTCGACGGCAGCCTCTACCACCTGATCAATGATCTTTTTGGCGGGGTTAAATGAGGCCGCTGCGGATTGTGAGACATATGTCACCTCACCGCCGCGAAGCTTGCGGATATCGCCCAGGCTGGATTGCATGATGTCGCGGCCATTGACCCAGACCTCACCCCCGGTGATTTTTACACCACCACGACCATAGGCCATGGAGGCAAGGCCGATAGTGGATTTACCTGCACCGGACTCGCCGATGAGGCCCAGCACCTTGCCCTTTTGGACGTCAAAATCCACCCCATGCACGATTTCGATGTCATGGGGTTTTTCACCCGGAGGATAGGCCGTTGCGCCGATCTTCAGGCCGCGTACTTTTAGCAGGGGTTCGCTCATCCGCGGCCTCCTTTCAAAGAAGTGGTTCGGTTCAGCACCCAGTCAGCCACCAGGTTGACCGAGATGGCCAGTGTGGCAATGGCAAAGGCGGGCATCAGGGCCGCCGGAATGCCATAGACGATACCGTCTTTGTTTTCTTTCACGATACCGCCCCAGTCCGCTTCGGGCGGCTGAATGCCAAGCCCAAGGAAGGAAAGGGTAGAGACAAAGAGAACCATAAAGATGAACCGCAGCCCCATTTCGGCCACCAGAGGGGACAGCGCATTGGGCAGGATTTCACGGAAGATGATCCAGGCGGTTTTTTCGCCACGCAGGCGGGCTGCTTCGACGTAGTCCATGACTTCGATATCCACCGCAACGGCGCGGGCCAGACGGTAGACACGGGTGGAATCCAGCAGCCCCATGACCAGGATCAGTACCGGCACTGTCACCGGCATCACGGACAGAACCACCAGGGCAAAGATCAGCGTTGGGATCGACATCACCAGGTCAACAAAGCGCGACAGCCCCTGATCAATCCAGCCACCGGCCACGGCAGCAAAAAAGCCCAGGGTGGAGCCCAGTGTAAAGGACAGGATCGTCGCCGCAGTGGCGATAAAGATGGTGGTGCGCCCACCATAGATCATGCGGCTCAGCAGGTCGCGGCCGATATTGTCAGTTCCAAGCCAGTAGTTGGCTTCGGTGACACCATCGGGCGCGATGCCCAGCATGATCTCGATGCGGGAGGGTTCCCAGACATCACCGACAACTTCGGCCATGCCGTAGGGGGCGATCAGTGGTGCAAAAATTGCTGCCAGAAAATAGAGGGCCGTGAAGAACAACCCGATCATAGCGGAGATTGGGATATTCTTCATTTTGGATGCCTCAGACGGGGGTTCGACAGGATTGCGACGACATCAGCCACCATGTTGAGACCGATATAGACGGCGGCAAAGATCAGACCACAGGCCTGTACAACCGGCACATCGCGTTTCGAGACATGGTCCACCAGATACTGGCCCATGCCGGGGTAGACAAAGACCACCTCGATCACCACGACGCCGACCACTAGATAGGCAAGGTTCAGCATCACAACATTTACAATAGGCGCAATCGCATTGGGGAAGGCGTGGCGAAAGATCACCTGAAAACCGTTGAGACCTTTCAGTTCAGCCGTCTCGATATAGGCCGATTGCATCACGTTCAGGATCGCGGCGCGGGTCATGCGCATCATATGGGCCAGAACCACCAGGGTCAGCACCGTGACGGGAAGGGCAATGGCGCTGAGCTTATCCCCCAGGGACATGCTGTCGTTGATCATTGCAACCGATGGAAACCAGCGCAGCTTCACTGCAATCAAATACATCAGCACATAGCCGATGAGAAATTCGGGAATAGAGATAGAGGCCAGGGTAACGGCTGAGATCAGCTTGTCGGGCCAGCGGTCTTTGAACCGCACTGCCAGAAGGCCGAGGAAAATCGCCAGCGGCACCGCAATGATCGCAGCCCAGAAGGCCAGGAACAGGGTGTTGGACAGGCGTTTCGCTATGCTTGCAGTAATGTCGGCGCCGCTGGTCAAGGCAGTGCCCAGATCGCCGGTAATCGCACCGCCGAGCCATTGAATATAGCGCTGCAACGGGGGGTCGTTCAGCCCCAGCTCTGCGCGCAGGTTCGCTAGCGCTTCAGGAGTGGCCGATTGGCCCAGGATCGACTGCGCGACATCACCCGGCAGGATCATCGTGCCGGCAAAGATCAGGCCGGAAACGAGGAAAAGCAGGACGAGGCCCAGCGCAATGCGCTGGGCCAATAGTTTGATGATAAGTGGCATCTTATGCCTTCACCCACATTTTCATTGGGGCATAAGCGTTCATCAGTGGTTGGCCTTTGGAGTTTTCGGCCCAGCCATCCAGACGATCAGAGGTCGCATCCACAAAGTCGTTGAACATTGGGCAGATCAGGCCACCTTCGTCACGCTGGATTTCACCCATGTCCGCGTACATTTGTGTCCGCTTGGCAGTGTCGAGTTCGGCACGGGCTGCCAACAGCAACTGGTCGAACTGTTCGTTGTTGAAACGGGTGTCGTTCCAGTCTGCGGTGGACAGGTAGGCGGTGGTGAACATCTGATCCTGGGTTGGACGGCCACCCCAGTAGCTGGTGCAGAAAGGCTGCTTGTTCCAGACCTCGGACCAGTAGCCATCGTTTGGCTCGCGCTTGACGTTCAGGTCGATACCGGCACTGGCACAGGACTGCTGGAACAGCGCCGCAGCATCTGGCGCGCCGGGGAAGGAGTTGTCCGAGGTACGCAACAGGATTTCGCCATCGTGGCCGGACTTCTTCAGGTGATGCATGGCCTTGTCAGGATCAAACTCACGCTGCTCAACCGCGGTGAACATCGGATAGGAGGAGTTGATCGGGCTGTCGTTGCCGATCGAGCCATAGCCGTTGAGAACCTTGTCGACCATTTCCTGACGATTGATGCCGTACTTCAGTGCCATCCGCACATCGTTGTTGTCAAACGGGGCCGTGTTGGTGTGCATGATGAACACATAGTGGCCGGGGCCTGATGTGGAGTGCACTTTGATGTTGGGCGCCCGGTCTACCAGCTTGGCGGTGCGTGGCGGTACCCGGTCGATCATGTCCACCTGGCCGGACTGCAGGGCAGCCACACGGGCGGTGTTATCGTTGATGACGATCAGTTCGATGGTATCAGCATTGCCAAGGTCATCCCAGTGGTTGGGGTTCTTTTCGGCCACGATGCGGACACCCATGTCGACGTCTTTGATGATGTAAGGGCCGGTGCCAATTGCGGCAGCCGGATCATCCATGCCGCCACCGGGCTGAATCGCCAGGTGATAGTCCGCCATCAGATAGGGAAGGTCAGCGTTTGGCGTCTCCAGTTCAAAAACAACGGTGTCGCCATCAGCAGAGACGTTTTTGATGCCACGCATAATGCCAAGCGCACCTGATTTGGTGTCTTCGCCAGAGTGACGCTCCATGGTCTTCACGACATCTTCTGCGGTGACGGCTTTGCCGTTGGAGAAGGTGATACCCTTGCGGATTTTGAAGGTCCAGACCTTGGCGTCTGCAGAGGCTTCATAGCTTTCGGCCACTTTGCCGTCCAGACCGCCATCGTCGTTCAGCTCAACCAGCGCCTCACCCCACAGGCGGATCATCATCAGGCTGACCATATTGGTGGACAGGGCCGGATCCAGGCTGTCAGTGGTGCTACCCCCCTGCAGGCCCATCCGGATGGTACCACCCTTTTGTGGACCTGCGGCGCGGGCCTCGGTGGTCAGCAAAGTGCCGGCTGCAGCGGCGCTAAAGCCCAGTGCGGCGGCCTTTGCCATAAAATCACGGCGGCTCAGTTTACCGGCTGCGGCATGGCGCGCCAGATAATGAAGGTGATCGTTCATCGATGTCTCCCAGTTTTAGTTCCTGCAGCTTGCAATCACGGTCAGCGATCTCAGCGGCTAATTTCTTGTATGATGCGCCAAGATTTGCGCATTTGCCGCGACCTCGCAAGCTTTAATAACGACAGACCTCGTTTGGCGAAACTTCTGCAAAGCCCCGAAATCTGTCTGGTGTCGCCTTCTAAAGGTGTCATGCCGCATTTGTGAGGTAAACCTGCATTCGACCCCTATTTTTCTTAACTGATGAGTTTTTGACTTTTGTGACGCAACGCAGGTGTTTTTGCCCCGACCAGAGAGCGGAAGAGGCATTTGGTCACCAAAACGAAAAGAATCCATGGTGGGGCATTGGTCGGTTTTCGACCATTTTGTTGCGGATGCTTCGTGTGCGCCCCGGTGATTTTCCCGCTGCAAAGCGAGGCTGACACCGGGATGGCGCGGGGCGGAGTGTGGGGTAAACAGCAGCAGAGACGGGCCGTGACATCAGAGTAGGTCTTGCCTTTTGAGCGCCCGCGGCTCAGCGTTCAGCGCTGTCCATCCAGATAGTCACCGGCCCGTCGTTCAGCAATTTGACCTTCATGTCTGCCCCAAAAGATCCGCGTTGCACGGGCACTGCCTGGGCTGCGAGCTGGTCGGCAAAATAGGTGTAGAGCGCCTCACCCTCGGCCGGGGAAGCTGCAGCTGAGAACCCCGGCCGATTGCCACGATGGGTCTCTGCCGCGAGGGTAAATTGGCTGATCACCAGAACGGATCCCGCAATATCAAGCACCGATCGGTTCATCTTGCCTGCGTCATCCTGAAAGATACGCAGCTTGGCAATTTTCTTGGCCAGATAGTCTGCCTGTGCCTTGTCGTCGCCTTGCATGGCGCAGATCAGGACTAGCAGACCGGCCTCAATCTTGCCGATGATCTGGTGATCTACCGTGACCGAGGCTTCGGAAACGCGTTGAATGACTGCGCGCATGGGGCTGGGTCCTCTTGTTTAGAAGGATCGGGAGCAGATGCCCCTTTGGGGTTAGCTGTTCCTCCCTGGACAAAGCTTTCAGTCTGCCGGGCGATCAGCCGCGCCACTCGGCAAATTCGGGCAGATCTGCGCGGCTGGTGCGAAAGCTGTTGGCGGGATGATCTGGGTCGCCATAGCCAAAGGAAATGGCGCAGAGAATTTGCCGGTTTTGCGGGATGTCCAGCATATCGTGCAGCAGCGGCGCATAGGAGGCCACGGCGGCCTGGGGAATGGTTGCAACCCCAGCAGCCTGGGCGGCTAGGGTGAAGGCGGCGACAAAGCCACCGCAATCCATCGCCCCGTAGCCTCCCAGCTCCACCGGCGTAGACAGAATGGCGCAATGAGGGGCGCCAAAGAGTGCAAAATTCTCCATCATTTGCCGTTCAGAGGCCGCGCGATCCCCCTTGGGGACCCCGACAGCCTGATACAGCGCCCAGCCACAGGTGCGGCGGCGGGCCTGGTACTCATTTTCATACGCGCTCGGAAAGGCGAGGTCAGGGCTGTGGTCACTGCTGTGCGCCGCCTCAATCAATGCCTGACGCAGCCGGTCTGTTTCGGTGCCGCTGGTAATGGTCACCTTCCAGGGCTGCGCATTGCACCAGGAGGGCACCTTTTGGGCACAGGTCAGGATGCCTTCGATCACCTCGCGCGGCACCGGTTCGGGCAAGAAGGCACGACAGCTATGGCGGGCAGTGAACAGCTGTTGAAGGTCTGACAGATCGATGGACATGGCGGCTCCTGGTAGTTTGACGGCACATTGGCCTCTGCCCCGGAGCTGTGCAAGCGGATAGCTCGGCAATTTGACAGTGATACAGGGCCATTCGAGACCGGTTTCGATAGCCTTAGCTGATGGCTTCTTGCCATCACGAGGTGAAAAGCGCACCCAATCTAAAAACAAAGGTAAAACCAGGTACTTTAGCGCGCGCCAGTGCGGTGCTTTTGGTCGCTGTTTTCGCCCGCCCGAGGATACGGATGGCGAAGCTGCCAGCGCCAAGATCGGGCGAGGGCGTGCTGTATGTCTCGGTCCTGAACATAGCTTTGGAAGCCACTACTAGGGCACGCAGGATTGAGATCTGCCCGGGCTAGGTCCAGCTGAGAGGAGAGCAATTTCGGCGCCAGTCTGTTATTGCTGCGCGCCGAAATAGGCCGCAACCGCCAAGAGCGCGAGACCGAGGCTGACCGCGGCAGCGATCTTCCAGGCGGAATAGGGCCGTTCCCCCTGGACGCGACCGCTTTGGCCATTGACCACAAAGCGATAGGTCTTGCCACGGTATTTATAGGCGGCCAGCCAGACCGGCAGCAGCACATGCTTGAAGGTGATGTCAGACAACTGGGTGTCAATCTGGGCGATGCGCTGGCGGTCGCCGCCAATGTCAAAGCGCACGTCCCGTTCGATAACCCGGTCCATCTGCGCCCGGGCTTCTTGAAATCCCTCTTCCAGATCCACTGCATAGGCCTCAGCACGGAAACCGGCGAGAAACTGCGGCTGATAGGGGGCAAGTGCGGACAGGTCCCAGGGCTCCAACGCGTCAGTGTAGCGCTTGGGCAGGCTCTTGGAGGCCAGCACCAGCACGTCATCAAAGAAACGGCGCACGCGACCCGACACGGGGGTCCAGCGGATTTTGGCAACCCGGCGGCTCTCTGGCTTGCCGTCGACCATGACTGTTTGTGTCACATAATAGGTGGTGCCCCGGGCCCCTGAATAGCGGCTCTGGCTTTCGGCGTCATAGGTCCAGAAGGGCACATAAATCCCCTCCATCGCGCGGCCCTTGCGGGCATAGGCCTGCAAGCCATTGGGGGCAAACCACAACCGTCCTAGCCAGCTGCTCATGGCTTCATGGGCGGCGCGTTCCTCCAGCTCAAACGGCACCACGCCTTTGGGTTTGATATGACGGCTTTCGCCGGTATCTGCCACCACGGGTGTGGCACAAAACGGGCATTCAAGCGCATGGGTTTCAGCGGAAAACTCCACCTGGGCCGCACAGTTTGGGCAGCTGGTGACCCGTGTCACCTCCATCTCAACCTCGGGCAGCTGCTGTGATAGCGCCGCTTTCAAGTCCAGCTCCCGCAGGGGGCTGCCGTGATCGCCGGTGTCACGGACAACCTGGGCATGGCCGCAATGGCTACAGACCAGATTCCCGGCCTTTGGATCGAACCGGTAGTCAGCGCCGCATTGCTCACAGGGGAACCGGTTGGTTTCACGCGCGGCAGTGGCGGGCGTTTGAGACAGGGTCTCCGGCAGGGGGGGAGGTGCGTCGGTCACAGAAGCTCCTAAATCTGGCTAGGATGTTTGAGGCTTTATAGCAGCCGTTCTTCTGGTTGTCCTTATTGGATCTCCCTCTTTTGTCGCCGGATTCGTGTCGATCTATGGAGCGACACCGAAATGGTCTTTTAGGAGTGTGGCGTCCTAGAGGAGAATGACGATACCACCTGGAGTTATGTTTATGTCAGATAATGCTTTCTGCGAAGAAACCACAGAGGCCATTCGCGCCCATGTAGCCTTCAAGGACCGGCTGCGATGAAAAACGAGACCAATTTGCCTGTTCAGGATATCTGTCGGGACGACAAATGCCGATTTGGCAAATGGCTGCACAGCGTTGGATCGAACGAGCGCAACCGGGAACGGGTCAACACGATCAAGGCCCTGCATGGCAAGTTTCACCAGAACGCAGGCAAGATTGCGCAGGAAATTTCGGATGGAAAGTCCGCAGTTGCCCTTGCCGCCTTGGACGGCAAGGCCTTTAACGACACCAGCCAGGAGCTGACGTCCGCTCTTATGAATTGGAAAGTAAACGGCTGAAATTGGGTTCTTTTTCACCCGATCCAACGTCACAGGGAGTCTTCGGTGCGACGGCTCCCCACTGACACATCAACGGCTTCCTTACGGGGCAGGAGCCGGGGGCGGTGGAGGCGGCAGAACGGTGAACAACTGCGCCAGTTCAGCCACATCCCCAGCCCGCATCCAGCCGTCCTGGCCCGGTGTCCAGACATGGGTGTCGCGGCTCAGGGTACCCTCCTGCGCCATGCGCCCCAGGCGGGCCTTGGAGAATGGGCCAGAGGTGGTGCCATTTTCCGCCGTGTGCCAGACATGTTCCACCGGTGGTGGCGGCGGGGCGACGGGGGCGGCCTGCGGCGGTGCCGCTTGCGCTGCAGCTGCGGTTGCAGCGGGCGCGGGACGGGCGCCCCAGGGGCCTGCGGCTTGCCCCGCTGCCTCTGGCTGCATCTGTTGCCCCATCTGCTGAGCCATCGCCATGCCCATTCCCATGCCAAGCCCTGCGCCCATGCCACTGTTGGGGGTCTGCGCCGCAGCGCCCATGGCTTCGGCGGCGGCAAACTGGGTATAGCGCCCCAGATCCCCGACAATGCCCATCTGGGTGCGCTTGTCCATGGCTTGTTCCACCGCCGGGGGCAGCGAGATGTTCTCGATATAGAGTTCGGGAATGGAGAGGCCGTATTCGGCCAGGGTTGGTGCAATTTCAGCCGCGACCAGCTTGCCCAGGTCGGCGGTATTGGCCGCCATATCCAGCACCGGGATGCCTGATCCTGCCACCGCGCGGGAAAACTCCTGTACGATGATATTGCGGATCTGGAACGAGATCTCATCCATGGTGAACTCACCATCGGTGCCCACGATTTCGGTCAGAAAACGGGCCGCATCCACCACCCGGATCGAATAGCTGCCAAAGGCGCGCAGGCGCACCGGGCCAAACTCCGGATCCCGGCAGATGATCGGGTTCTTGGTGCCCCATTTCAGATTGTTGAACCGGGTGGTGTTGACGTAGTAGATCTCGGATTTGAACGGCGACTGAAAACCATGATCCCAGTGCTGCAGGGTTGTCATCACCGGCATGTTGTTGGTCTCGAGCATATAGAGACCGGGGGTAAAGACATCGGCCAGTTGGCCTTCGTGGACAAACACCGCCGCCTGACCTTCGCGGACGGTCAGTTTGGCGCCGTATTTGATCTCATGCGCCTCACGCTCAAACCGCCAGACCATGGTGTCGCGGCTATCATCGGTCCAGTGAATGACATCAATGAATTCGCCTTTGAGAAAGTCAAATATTCCCATGTTTCTGGTCCTTTTCTCTTGTCGTCTAAATCGGAAACTAAACGGGCACCGTGCTCAGAGCGGTTGCCCCATTACGTCGCGGGCAAGGATGCGAATGATTGGCCGGGCTTCTTCGATGCGCATGCCGGTGCGCAGTCTGGGATCATACAGCATCTTGAGCAGCAATTCGTCATGGCTGGTCAGATAGGCAAATTCGTCATCGTCGTTGAAAATCGAGGGCCGCACCTTGGGGCTGTCATTCAGCAGTCCCAGGCCCTGGGCCACTTCCTCGTGGATGCAGCTGTCGCGGACCAGATCGGGATGTTCGGCACGAATAAGCGCAACGCCGCGGATATAGTCAAAGGGCGCATTCTGTGGTCCACCGGCCAGCACAAAACAATAGTGGCTGCGCGGCAGATTGACAAATAGCTGCAGGTCATTGTCGCTCAGGTTGGGCAACAGGTCGCGCACTTTTTCAGCCACATAGGCACGATCATCGGCGCTGGCAAAAATCACATGAAAGTTGCCCTGTCTGGCAGTGGTGGTGATGTTATGGCCGGTGACGCGTGACAGGCGTGCGCCATAGGTCGCCAACACAGTTTGGTCGCGTTGGCGCTGTGCCTCGGGCACCGAGGGACCAAAATCCGCCACCAGCTTGACCGGCCCGGACCAGCGGCTCAAGCCGCCAGTCAATCCGCTGCCGCTGCGCCCGGCATATTCATTGTAAAAGGCGATCTCTTCAAAATGCTCCGCCAGATCATCGGCGTCATAGGGGGTTTCCGGCCCGCCCCCGTCGGTGCGCAGCAATCCACGGGTCAGCAGATCCTGTTGCAGCACCCGGTAATAATTGCGCAGTTGGGCGCTTTCGACCGAAGGCGGGCGATAGGAGGCCGGGACCACTTCGGGGCGTTGCGCAGGCACCAAAGAGGTCCCCGGGCTGCTGGGCAGGCAGGCGGTCAGGGCGACCCCACCAAGGGCCGCCACTACAAGGGGCCGCATGGCCCGAAAAATTGCCGCTACTGCCTGTGCCATCATTCAGCCGGGAACGGCGGTGCCAGCATTGTCGCCAACCCCGTCTTTGCGCGCCTTGGCCGCAGCCAGGGTATCGCGCAATTCGCCTTCCATCTTTTTCAGCTCTTCCTCGGCGGCGGCACGGCGGGCCTTGCCTTCGTCTGCGATTTGCAGGCTTTCCTGGATGGTGCCAACCAGATCGGCATTGGCCTGTTTTACCGCCTCAATATCAAAGACACCGCGCTCCATCTCCTGGCGGATCATCTTGTTGCTTTGGCGCAGGTTGGCGGCATTGGAGGTCAACAATTCATTGGTGAGATCATTGGCAGAGCTCACGGCCTGGGCGGCCTCAGCCGAGCGCTGGATGGTCACCGCCTGGGCCAACTGGGTTTCCCACAGGGGCACGGTATTAACCAGGGTCGAGTTGATCTTGGTGACCAGGCTCTTGTCGTTTTCCTGCACCAAACGGATTGACGGCAGCGATTGCATGGTGACCTGACGGGTGAGTTTAAGGTCATGCACCCGGCGTTCCAGATCATCGCGTGCAGCGCGCAGATCCCGTAGCTCCTGGGCGCGCATCACCTGATCGTCCTCAGGCGCGGCGGCGACGGCTGCCTCCAGGGCGGGGATGTCATTGGCGTCCAAATCGGCCAGCTTGGCCTCACCGGCGGCAATATAAAGCGCCAGTTCGTCATAGAAGTTCAGAGTTTTCTCATAGAGCATATCCAGCGATTTGATGTCTTTCAGCAGGGTGTGCTCATGGCCCAGCAGGTCGTCGGTGATCTTGTCAATCTGGCTCTGGATGGTTTCAAACCGGGCGGTAAATTTGGCAAAGGGCGCGGCGCGGCCCAACAGGCGCTCCCAGAAGGTGGGTTTGCGACGCACATCCAGCTCGGAGACGGAAAAGCCGCGAATGGTGGTGACGATGCCACGCAGGGAATCGCCGGCCGGGCCGACGTCCTTGTTGCGCACATCCGCCAGCATCGCCTGGCTGATGGTTTGCAACTCCGCCTGAGCGCCAGAGCCAAAACGGATAATCGAGTTGCTGTCACCCATGTCGATTTCACCGATGCGGGTGGTGATCTCGGCGCTGACCTCGGGGGTGGCGGCTGCGAGCGGCTGCACCTCTTCGACGGGGTCTGGCAGGGTATTTGCAGCCACTGCCATGACTTGGGCTTCGGCTTCGGCGGCTTGTTTTTGAATGGTCTCGGACATTTAAGGTTCCTTGCAAAAGAGGAAAATAAAGCAATGTGTTAGCTGCGGTCCAGATGGACGCCTTCGCGCTGCAGACGATCGCGTAACACGTCGATTTCAACGGTGAGATCGCTGCGGTCTTCGAGCAGCATTTTACGGGTGCGGGCGGCAAAATTGTCTTCCAGATCGCTGAGCAGCGACAGGTAGTCTGCCCGCGCCGTTGCATCGCCGCTGCGGCTGTAGATATCGGCAAATTTTACCGTCGCGTCCTTGGCGCCGCGCAAATAAACCGTGAGGTATTTACGGGCCGCTGTCAGATCACGGGGATCTTCTTCGACGGTGCGAAACAGTTCGCGGGCGACGGCCTGAAACTGTTCAACGCGCTCTTCTACGTCCCGGTCACGGGCCCGCATGGCGGCGTCTGTCATTTCATCCAGGCTGAACTCGGCTTCTTCCACGGCGCGGGCGACCCGGTTTTGCTGGAAATCATCAATCCCTTCGGTGCCCTTGTCCTGCAGCGGATCAAGCCCAAAGGCGGCCAGGTGCAAGCCGCAGGCCGCCAGCCCGTAGATTGCAGCGGTCACAATGCCAGGCTCAGCTTTCCAGGCGGCAAGGGCGCCGCCGAGACCAACCAGAACAGCTGCCAGGATTTTGCGGGGCAGGGCGGGTTTGCGGGCGACGCGCCGCATGTCATAGGTGGCAGTGGCGCGCAAACCTTCGCGCAGCATATAGGCGCCCGCCGTCCAGAAACAGGCGGCGATCAGCCCCATTGCCAAGCCAGTGGCGCCATCGTTCAAAGACAGCAGCACCAGCAGGCCAGCAGGGACAAACATCAAGTTAGAGCGCAGTCCAACCGGATCGGGAGTGGCGTTGCGGATTGCCACACTGGGGCGCGATGCGCCCTGGGTCGTCGCGGTGCCGGACTGGTTGCCGGATTGGGCACCAGACTGGGTGTTGCCTGAGCTGGGCGTGGCCGAGCTGCCCCGTGGACTGAATTTGCCGCCAAACTGTTTTGCCATGGTTTTAGCTCCCAACGATCCAGCCGGTGCTGAGGCCGACCATCAGGAGTAGCAAAGCGACAAAGGCAAGTTTCTGCACGCGGGTCCCTCTCGCAACATTCAGATCTCTCTCGTTACTAAGAAACTAGGGGATGCGACGGGCACTTGCTAGGGGGAAGTCTTGTTGAACCGCCTCAGCGGCGAGGATTTTTGCCGATAGGGCGCGGTTTTGGGCCGCCACCGCCACCACCGCTGCGGGGCGCGGGTTTGCCCGTGCGGTTGCTGCTGCCAGCGCCGCTGGGTTTGTCGCCAAAACGGTCTGCAGACTGTGAGCCGGGTTTGCCTGCGGGCTTTCCACTGTGTTTGCCCGTTGGTTTTCCGGTGGGTCGACCAGTGGACCTGCCAGTCGGGCCGTCTGCTGGTCTGCCAGTTGGTTTTCCAGCAGGTTTCCCAAAGGTCAGATCGCCAGTTTGGGGGCCGCGTTTGCCACTGGATTTGCTGCCCGGTTTGTTGCCAGGTTTGCCGCCGGGTTTTCCACTGGGTCTTTGGCCCGGTTTGGCGCCTGGTCGTCCGCGAGTTGGTCGGGCGGCTGGCGTTTCTTCCATATCATCAGCCTCAAGCCCAAGCTGGTCACGCACAACGCGCGGGCGCAGTTCTTCCACTTCGCCCAGTTTCAGCGTGCCCAGTTGGAACGGGCCATAAGACAGGCGCAGCAAACGGTTCACGGTAAAGCCGATGTCTTCCAGCGCGCGGCGGATCTCGCGGTTTTTGCCTTCGCGCA
Organism: Pseudophaeobacter sp. TrK17; assembly: GCF_042192375.1. Taxonomy (NCBI): domain Bacteria; kingdom Pseudomonadati; phylum Pseudomonadota; class Alphaproteobacteria; order Rhodobacterales; family Roseobacteraceae; genus Pseudophaeobacter; species Pseudophaeobacter sp. TrK17. The sequence goes on along the minus strand of NZ_CP071700.1, from coordinate 2,611,134 downwards.
ACCCGATGGTCAGCCAGGCATTGGCGCCCTGCTGGCGGTCCAATGCTACATTCATCGGCTGAAACCGCTCGCCGTCAATCACCATGCCTTTGCGCAGGGGCTCAAAATCGGCTTCTTGCGGGCGGCCATTGATCCGCACCCGGTAGCGCCGCAGCCAGCCCGTTGAGGGCAGCTCAAGGCGGCGTTTGATGGCGCCATCATTGGTCAGCAGCAACAAGCCCTCAGAGTTCAGGTCGAGCCGTCCCACCGTCATCACCCGCGGCAGATCTTCGGGCAATTCATCAAAAATAGTGCGCCGCCCCTTTTCATCGCTGTTGCTGGTCACCAGCCCAGCGGGCTTGTTGTACAGCCACAGGCGCGGCGCCTCGGCCTGGGGTAGGGGCTTGCCATCGACGATAATGCGGTCGCGGTCTGTCACGTTCAGCGCGGGGCTGTCGATCTTGGTGCCGTTCACCTTGACGCGGCCCTCGGCGATCATGCGCTCGGCCTCCCGTCGCGAGGCAACGCCTGCGCGCGACAGCACCTTGGCGATGCGGTCCCCGGCGGGGGCGCTGTCCTCGGTGGGGGACGCGGCGGAAGCCACTTTGGCGGCTGATTTTGCGGCGGCTGGGGCCTGCGCGGAGGTTTTGGCCTGTGCGGGGGCCTTGCCTTTGGGGGATCCGGGTGCTTTGCTCATGGATCTGGGACATAGAGCATTCCTGAGGCTTGCGAAAGCTCCCATTGCGGGGCAGGAACGCCCGAGGAGGACAAAGCCGCTATGTTCAAGTCGCATATGGATGCTGCCCTGGCAGAAGCGCGCGCCGCTGCGAGCCGGGGCGAGGTGCCGGTGGGGGCGGTTTTGGTAGACCCAACCGGCGCCATTGTTGCCCGTGCAGGCAATCGCACCCGGGCGCTGTCTGACCCCACTGCCCATGCCGAAATTCTGGTGCTGCGACAGGCCTGTGCCGCAGGACAGACCGAGCGCCTGCAGGGTTTTGACCTCTATGTGACGCTGGAGCCCTGTGCCATGTGCGCCGCCGCCATCGCAGCGGCACGTATCCGGCGTGTGTATTATGGGGCTTCCGATCCCAAATCCGGCGGGGTGGCGCATGGGGCCTGCGTTTTCTCGCACCCGCAGGCACATCACGCTCCAGAGGTCTATGAGGGAATTGCAGAGGTGGAATCGGCAGAGATTTTGCGGCAGTTTTTCGCCGAACGGCGTTAAATACTGGAGTGTTTTCAAGACGCGGGGACGATGTCATGGCCACAAGCGAAACCCAAAAAGAGGGCACAGAGTGAGTAAACTTATCAATGGCCAGGACGGCCAGCCGCGCTGCGCCTGGAGCGCTTCGGCACCAGAATTTGACGCCTATCATGACGCTGAGTGGGGCTACCCCGTGGGCGATGACATCCGGCTGTTTGAAAAGGTCTGTCTTGAAAGCTTCCAGTCTGGCCTCAGCTGGCGCACGATCTTGGCCAAGCGGGAGAATTTTCGCGCCGCCTTCTGCGGTTTTGACTGGAACAAAGTGGCCGAGTTCGACGAGGGTGATGTGGCGCGATTGTTGCAGAATACCGGTATCATTCGCCACCGGGGCAAAATCGAAGCCACCATAAACAACGCCCGCCGGGCTCAGGAAATGGTTGCGGAGTTTGGCTCTTTGGCCGCGTTTTTCTGGAGCTTTGAGCCGGATCCCGCGTCACGCCCCGAGCCGCAGACCCAGACCACCAGCGCCGACTCGGTGGCGCTGTCCAAGGCCTTGAAAAAGCGTGGATGGAAATTTTTCGGCCCCACCACCGCCTTTGCCTTTATGCAGGCCATGGGGTTGATCAATGATCACGCCAGGGGATGTATGTGTCGCGCCCGGGCCGATGCGGCGCGGGCCACTTTTACTCCACTAGCCGCGATCGGCGCACAAGGTCTTTAGCTCGACACTTAGACTCACACACCCGTTTCAGGATATGGCACCCCAGCGCCGGGCGATAGCCCGGCGCTGGGCCCAACGGGAGCGGATCTGCAGCGCAGATCCAACGACGGGCGGGAGCCCCCCTTTGCGGTGCGCAGCCCGGGGGGCTTAGATTTCAATCGCCTCTAGTACCTTTGGTTCGATCACCTCGACACCAGGCAGCGCCTCGACCAGATGCTCCGCGTTCTGTTCCAGAATGGGAAAGGTGCCATAGTGGCAGGGGATCAGGGTTTTGAAATTGAAGTAGCGTTTGGCAGCATAGGCGACCTGCTTCATGTCCATGGTGAAATGGCCACCGGCGCTCAGGATGCCAACCTCGGGTTTGTAGTAGTCTCCGATCCAATCCATATCCGCCATGATCCCGGTATCTCCCGAGATATAGACAGTTTTGCCTTCACTCATCAGCATATACCCCACTTCCGACCCACTGGCGCGCAGACCGTCTTCGGTGGTGAAGGTGGAGCTGTGTGAGGCCGGCACCATCGACAGCTTTGCCCCGCCCAGATCGACTGTGCCCCCCTTGTTAAAGCCGATAGTGGCAATGCCTTCGCTTTCGCCCCAATAGCCCATCAGGTCATACTGGCCCACCACCGGAATGTTGCGCGCTTTTGCCAGCGGCAACACGTCCACAACATGGTCAAAATGGGTGTGGGTGAGAACAATATGGGTGGCCCCGTTCAGGGCTGCATCATACTGGCTTTCGGCAAGCATGGGGTTGCCGCTGAGCCAGGGGTCGATCAACAACACCTGATCGTTGGTTTCGATACGAAAGCTGCCATGACCCAGCCAAATGATCTTCATCTCTTCTACTCCCTCTCAAGACGTTCTTGCCGGGCGCAGACTATCAGCGTTACCGCAGTTTGCCATGGGCAACAGCTGCAGGGCAGAATTTTGAACAGCTCTGGCGCAACCGATCCAGGCGGCAGATTTTCCGGGCAATCCGGTAAAAACACCGGGTTTCGCGGAGAAAGCGGCCGGTGCCAGCCAGCACAGGCTTGCAGCTGAGCCGCCACCCCGGTAAATGCCAGATTGAACACGAGATGAGGGTTTCCATGTCGATTGACCAAAACACCGCCGCCAAAGTGGCCAAACTGGCCCGGATCAAGGTTGAAGATGAGGCGCTGCCAGCCCTGGCCGCCGAATTCAACACGATCCTGGAATTCATCGAGCAGCTGAATGAAGTCGATGTCGAGGGGGTCGAACCGATGACCTCGGTGACGCCGCAGCGGCTCAAGCGGCGCGAAGATGTGGTCACCGATGGCGACCAGCCGGACAAGATCCTGTCCACTGCGCCGGATGCGCGCGAAGGCTTTTTTGCCGTGCCCAAAGTGATGGAGTAAGAGATGAGCGATCTGAACAAGCTTGGCCTGGCAGAGGCCCGTGATGCGCTCCGCAAGGGGGAAACAACCTCCGTCGAGCTGACCAAAGCCTGCCTCAGCGCCATCGACAAGGCGGATGCGCTCAACGCCTTTGTGCATAAAACGCCCGAAATCGCGCTGGAACGCGCGGCGGCCGCAGACGCACGGCTGCAACAGGGCGATGCCCCGGCCATGTGTGGCCTGCCGGTGGGGATCAAGGATCTGTTTTGCACCAAAGGCGTCGCCAGCCAGGCGGCCTCCAAAATTCTCGAAGGTTTTGTCCCGGAGTACGAAAGCACCGTGTCCCAGCAACTGGCCGACAATGGCGCGGTGATGCTGGGCAAGCTGAACATGGATGAATTTGCCATGGGCTCGTCAAACGAGACCTCGACCTATGGCAATGCTGTCAGCCCCTGGCGCCGTGGGAACGATGATGCGCCGCTGACCCCTGGTGGCTCCTCTGGTGGCTCCGCGGCAGCGGTTGCGGCGGACCTGTGTCTGGCGGCCACCGGCACTGATACCGGCGGCTCGATCCGCCAGCCTGCGGCCTTTACCGGTACCGTTGGCATCAAACCCACCTATGGGCGCTGCTCGCGCTGGGGGGTTGTTGCCTTTGCCTCCTCGCTGGATCAGGCCGGACCTATGACCAAATCGGTGCGCGATGCAGCGATCATGCTCGAGGCCATGTCGGGCCATGACCCCAAAGACAGCACCAGCGCCGATCTGGCGGTGCCCAATTTTGAGGCTATGTTGACTGGCGATATTCGCGGCAAAAAGATCGGTATCCCCAAGGAATACCATATGGAGGGCATGCCCGCCGAGATCGAAAAGCTCTGGGCTGAGGGCACGGCGATGCTGAAAGCGGCCGGCGCCGAGATCGTTGATATCTCGCTGCCCCATACCAAATACGCCCTGCCAGCCTATTACGTCATTGCCCCCGCCGAAGCCTCGTCCAACCTGGCGCGCTATGACGGGGTGCGCTACGGCAACCGTGCCACGCTGGAGGCCGGCGATGGCATCACCGAGATGTATGAAAAAACCCGCGCTCAGGGCTTTGGCGACGAGGTGCAGCGCCGTGTCATGGTTGGTACCTATGTGCTGTCGGCAGGCTTTTATGACGCTTATTACAACCGGGCACGCCGGGTGCGCAGCCTGATCAAGCAAGACTTTGAAAACGTCTTTGCAGCGGGTGTCGATGCGATCCTGACTCCGGCCACACCGTCGGCGGCCTTTGGTCTGGGAGAGATGTCGGATGCGGATCCGGTTGCAATGTATCTGCTGGATGTCTTCACCGTCACAGTGAACCTTGCAGGGCTGCCGGGCATTGCTCTGCCAGCTGGGCTCGACAGCCAGGGATTGCCGCTTGGCCTGCAGCTGATTGGCCGTCCTTGGGAAGAGGGTGACCTGCTGAACACCGCCTATGCACTGGAGCAATCCACAGGATTTGTGGCAAAGCCCGGAAAATGGTGGTAAAGATCCTCTCAAAGAAGAGCAGATAAACAGGTAAAGCCTATGCGTGTCGTTGTTACACTTGTTGCCCTTGGCAGTATTCTATCCCTTGCAGCATGTAGCCCACCGGTACCAGATAGCGCAGCGGGCGTCGGCATTGATGGCGACCCCTTTGCCCCGCCGCCCGCGGCGGGGACCACCATCACTGGCGATCCTCTGGTGCCGCTGGCTCGGATTTCCAGCGAAACTCTGCCACTCGCAAATGAGCCGTTGCCCACTGCGCCACGCAGCCCTGCCAGCAGCAGTGTCGCGTCGAGCTATGGGTCGGGCAGTGGCAGTACTGCGGCGGCTGATATCGCGGCAGAAACCCGGGCCGCCCTACAGGCCGCCGGAGCCAATTCCGGGCAGGCACCGGTAGAGGCAAGCCCCTCCAATCCGGCACCCGCCTTGATTGGCAATCCGGGCATTTCCGATGAAAACAATTTTGACGCGGTCGCAGCGCGTCAAACAATTGAAAGTGACGCGCAACGCTTGGCCAATCAGCGCTCGCAATACCAGCAGGTCGCGCCCACGGCCTTGCCGTCTCAGACTGGCAGCCGCGACCCCAATATCGTGCAATACGCCCTCAGCACCTCCCATCCGGTTGGGACCAAAGTCTATAGCCGTGCCGGGATCAATCTGCGCAGCCGTTCTGCACGTAATTGCGCCGGGTTCCGCTCGTCCGATCAGGCACAGATTGCCTTTCTTCAGGCGGGGGGGCCAAAGCGGGATCGTAAAGCGCTGGATCCGGATGGAGACGGCTATGCCTGCAGCTGGGATCCCAGCCCCTATCGGCTGGCAGTACGCGGCAATTCCTGATGCCCGATCTGGGGGAGGTTTCGGTGGACGGTCCTGGCGCGGTTGGTGCGGTCCCTCCACTGCAGGCCCAGTGGTGTCCCAGCCCTAATTTTGGGACGCGACGGGACGGGCTGCGCCCCAGTCTGGTTGTGGTGCACTATACCGCAATGCAAAGCGCTGAGGCGGCTTTGGCGCGTCTCTGTGATCCTGCCGCTGAAGTCTCCGCGCATTACCTGATTGGGGGCGATGGGCGTCTTTGGCAGATGGTGTCTGAAGACCAGCGCGCCTGGCATGCGGGGGCGGGGGAATGGTCTGGATTGGATGACATCAATTCGCGCTCTATCGGTATTGAGCTGGACAATACCGGTACGCATCCCTTTTCTGAACCGCAAATGGCGGTGCTTGAGGTGCTGTTGACACAAATCCTTGCGCGTTGGTCGATTGCGCCAGAAGGGGTGATTGGGCATTCTGACATGGCACCGGGGCGCAAGAGCGACCCGGGCCCGCGCTTCGACTGGGCGCGGCTTGCGAACCTTGGATTGGCGCGGGCGGTCCCGGCAACTCTTAGAACAAGCCTACTTGACCCTGGCGTTGCACTGGAAGATATGCTCCGCCGCTATGCGCGCGATCTGGGATATACCGCTGCGGTTGATGATATGACGCTCTTGTCTGCCTTGCGATCCCGCTACCGGCCCTGGGCGACGGGGCCATTGGTTGCGGAAGATCTGGCACCTTTGGCGCAATCAGAGATCTGGGTTTAAGCGATATGCGAGGCTCTGCCTTGCGATGCCAGATAGTATTTGACCAACGCAAATCGCAAAACCCATTCATTGGACCACAGGCCAAGAGGGGCAGAGCCCCTGTTCGCTTACCGCTTGACGCGCGTTGCCGGGGGGAATAGGCGGGCAAGGCGCAGAAGGCTGGACGGCCGCGCTAAGGGCTTGCCCTTCGCGAGGAAAGTCCGGACTCCCTAAAGCAACGGTGCCGGGTAACGCCCGGGCGGGGTGACCCGACGGATAGCGCCACAGAAACAAACCGCCACGCTGTGGTTGCCTTCGGGTGATCACTTTGGCGTGGTAAGGGTGAAACGGTGGGGTAAGAGCCCACCGCGCCGCTGGCAACAGGGGTGGCAAGGCAAGCCCCACCGGGAGCAATGCCAAATAGGGTCCCCGCGCAGGCAGGTCGGCACCAGCCGAAACCGCTGCTAGGCTTGCTTTAGCCGAGAGGGACCGGGTTGGCAGCTAGAGGTGCATAGCAATATGCATCGCAGAGGAATGGTCGTCTAAGGAGCGCAAGCTCTGGGACAAAATCCGGCTTACAGGCCTTCTGCGCATTTTCCGACACAGCAAACCTCCTGAGGGGGAGCGGCAGCACGGCGGCTGTCGCGGCAGGTTTTGGGGAACAAGAGGCAGAAAGAAGAGCTGTATGGCGAATTCCAGGGCAAAGCGGTGGGAATCCTATTGACTCGGAGGCTGTGACGGGTACAAGCCACGCTCGTATAGGAATTTACCGAGAGGCCCCTGCCTTTTCGGACGCAGGAGAAGCAACATGGCGAAGCCTACCACAATTAAGATCCGCCTGAACTCGACCGCGGGCACTGGCCACTTCTACGTGACCAAAAAGAACGCACGCACCATGACCGAGAAAATGGTTATCCGTAAGTATGACCCGGTTGTGCGCAAGCATGTTGAGTACAAAGAAGGCAAAATCAAGTAAGCCTTCCTTGTTCTTTCAGGGTATTAAGGGTCACGCAATGCGTGGCCCTTTTTCGTTTTCGACCCTATTGCGCCCTGAGGCCCCGCCATTACCCGACTGCACCTTTTGCGCGAAGGGCCTGTTGAGGCGGCAGTTGGTGCGGATGTGTCCAGCCATCTGGCCATCTGAGGGTCGCTAAAATTCAATTGGAAACAGCCGAAAAAGCGCATCATTCGAAAATTGGTAAGGCCTGATTTTGCCCCATTCTTTGCCTAGGTAGGTGGGGTGGAATGGTGAAAATGGGTGTTGTCATGGTAAAGAGTATGTTGTTTGGCGCCGCGTTTGTGTTTGCGGTTGGTCCCGAGGCTATCCCGGTTTCGGCAAATGTTGTTCCCCTGCCCATGGAGGTCGCGGCCACTGACCTGCAGGTTGGCGGGCCGCAAACAAATCTGGACAGCGTGGCGGTGCAGCCCGTCCGAGGAAATGAACCGGTTGCCTCTGGCAGTCAGCAGCGGGTGGTGCAGGTTCTGGGGCGGTCGCTGTCTCTGTCTCTCATGCGGGCAGATCGCATGGGATTGGCGGTTCTGAGCGTGCCAAAGCGCAGTGTCATTGCCAGTCTCCCCAATCTAGAACCCGATGCCTTCCGCAGTCTTGTGGCTGTAGAATCGGGCTGTCGCCCGGTTGGGCGGGTGCAAGTGGTCGGCGGCAGAGGTGGCACACTGGCGTTGGCAACAGGGCTGTCCTGTAGTTAACAGCCCAGGCGCTTCCCTTCCCAAAAGGTTTCGGCCTGCGTTCGCCCTAGGGTCGCCCTGGGGCGATGCTGGCGCAGCGCGGCCAGCCCGTTAGGCTCGCCATTCAGCCATGGTCACGACCGGCTGCAAGCCCAGACCTTCAAACAGGCCCGACGAGGCGCTGTTGAAGGGGGCATAGGTGGTGGCAATGGTGCTGACACCCTCGGCCTCTGCCCGCTGTTTGACCGCCGTGAGCAAGGCCTGGCCAACGCCCATGCGGCGAAACGCCTTGGCGGTGGCGATGTGATGTACCATCACGCGGGTCTCCTCAAATCGGATGGGCAGCGGCGGGCGGTGCTCGATGCCAAAGATGGTATAGCCCAACAGCGCCCCCTGGGGGCTTTCAGCGATCAGCGCGGTGATCGCGTCTTCCTGTAGCCAGCCCTGCAACCACTGCTCAAGCGCCGCGTCTGAGGGGGCTGCCGGGTAGCGGGCGGGCTGATGTTCAACATGCAGGGCATGCAGCTCTTGCAAGAGCGGGACGAGGCGGCTGGCCTGGCTGGGCGGCAGGTCTAGAATTTCCATTGGTATTCCTAAGTCTCAATAAGGGGGTGAAATGATTTGCAAAACAAAAAAGGGCGGATCCTTGTGATCCGCCCCTCGCTTTAGGTCTTGGAATGTCTGTGTCGCTTATTCGCGGTTTCCAAGCAGCTGGAGCAGCATGACGAAAAGGTTGATGAAGTCCAGATAGAGGCTCAGCGCGCCCATGATCGCGGCCTTGCCCAGCCATTCCTGATCGCCGGTGTGGGCCATCTCAAGGTAGGTGGTCTTGATCTTTTGCGTGTCATAGGCGGTGAGGCCAGCAAAGATCAGCACCCCAATGACGGAAATCGCAAAGGCCATGGCGCCGGACTGCAAGAACATGTTGACGATAGAGGCAACGATCAGACCGATGAGCCCCATGATCAGGAAAGCGCCCATGGCGCTGAGGTCCTTTTTAGTGGTGTAACCCACCAGGGACAGGCCAGCAAAAGAGATCGCTGTGATCAGGAAGACCTGAATGATCGACTGACCTGTGTAGACCAGGAAGATCGAGCTGAGCGACAGGCCCATGACGGCGGCAAAAGCATAGAACAGCAGCTGCACGCCGGCGGCGGGCATGCGGTTGGCGGCGGCACCAAAGCCAAAGATGAAGGCCAGCGGTGCCAGCATGATCACCCATTTCAGCGGCGACAGGTAAATCGCATTGCCAAAGCTGGTCAGGTATTTGCCCTCGGCGATCATGGCTGTGGCGTTGGCTGGGTCAGAGGTCACCGCCAGGTTGGACAGGGCCCAAGCAGCCAGGAAGGTGATAAACAGGCCTGCGGACATTGTGCCGTAGACCTTATTCATGTGGGCGCGCAGCCCCGCGTCGATTTGAGCAGAGCTTACCCCTGCTGCGGATCTCATCGTATCAAACTGTGCCATGTATCATGGTCTCCGTTCCAAATTCTCCCTCGCCGAGCCGAGCCCGCGTCATAACGGGCCAAGTGGCGTTCCCGCTAAATATCGGGTGTCTTGGGCAAGCGTTCAAGTCTTTGTGCAGAGAAACAGCTTAAAAACGTAAAAAGACCTGCCGCATAGATTGGGCAGGTCTTCGTGTTGGTTTGGTTTTGGGGTCACTCGCTGTTTGATCAGCTTGGAAGCGGAAAAACGGCCTGACGGCTCTTGCCAAGATAAACGGCCTGATTGCTCCAGCCAAGGTGTGTTGGATCAACGGGTTAGTCTTTCCAGCTCTCAGGGGCATCCCAGACCGAACGGCCGGCCTCTTGCAGGGCGTCGCGGCGGCTGATGCCGATATCTTCCAGGGCGCGGGCATCCAGGGCGCGCAGCGCGCGACGCTGACGCAGCAGCTCAAGGCGGGTTGTCACAAAGGACAACAGGCTCAAGCGGGCGGGTGCCTTTGTACCTGGCAGTGCCTGGGCTGAGTGGTGGGCGTTTACGCTATAGGTCATCTTTCTTGTCCTTTCGTTAAATTTTGATATGTTTCTGGATCTGCATCATTTCTGTTGATGTATATGCGTGCTTATGATCTATTTTGAAAACGAATGTTTTTGATGAAACACATCAGAGGTTGTGATGGCGCGTAATTTGGATATCACCACGCTACGGTCTTTTGTTGCCGTGGCAGACTATGGCGGCGTAACGCGGGCGGCGGGGTTTTTGCATCTGACCCAGTCGGCGGTCTCGATGCAGCTCAAGCGGTTGGAAGAGCTTCTGGGCCTTGCGCTGCTGGATCGCTCGGGACGGACCATCGCCTTGACGCCTTCAGGGGAGCAGCTGTTGGGCTATGCCCGGCGTATGGTTGCGCTGAATGATGAGGTCATAGGGCGTTTGACCGACCAGGCCTATGAAGGCGAGGTGGTGTTGGGGGTGCCCCACGATGTGGTCTACCCGGTCATTCCCCAGGTGTTACAGCGCTTCAATGCCAGCTTTCCACGGGTGAATGTCAATCTGGTGACATCTAATACCCGCGATTTGAAGGCTGGCTTTGCCAAGGGGACGTATGATCTGATTCTGACCACCGAAAGCGGTGCCAGCGAGGGCGGCGAAACCATCCACGAGATGCCCCTGCGCTGGGTCGGCGCCCCTAATGGCTCTGCCTGGCGGCAAAAGCCGCTGCGGCTGGGGTTTTGTCGCGCCTGCATCTTTCGTCCGGTGGCCACGGCTAAACTGGATGAGGCGGGGGTCGAATGGGATATGGCGGTCGACAGCGAATCTGACCGCACAGTAGAGGCTACGATCAGCGCCGATCTGGCGGTTGGCGTCTTGCTGGAGGGGACAATCCCCGCCCATCAAGAGGCGATTGACCACGGGGGGCTGCTGCCAGAGCTGCCGATCCAGCATATCAACCTTTATGGGGCGGCGCGTGTCAGGGCCAGCTATGTTGGGGATCTTGCCCGGGTCATCCGCCAGGGCTACGCCGCCCTACGCCCGGTTCAGTTGCGCTCTGCAGGCTAAAGCTAGGTCACCAAAGCGCCTGCAAGCCTACATATCGGCAACAGAGGGGCAGCGCAGCAGAGCGCTGCCCGGTCTGCCCCATTTTGCGCTTCTTTCTGTGCCCGTAGCAGAGCTTCCAGGTCTTTCCCTTGGTAGGTCCGCCGGTCCTGGCTGGGATTTCAGCGGCCAGGTCGGCCAGTTAAGTCTGGGTGGTCAGGGGGTGATCACCACTTTACCAGTCGAGGCGCGGTTGCGCAGCAGTTCCATGCCCTCTGAGACCTGCGCCAGCGGCAAAACATGGCTGATATGAGGGGAGATGCGCCCGGCGCTGTGCCAGTCCATCAAGGTCGACAGGGAGCGCTGGATGACTTCTGGATGGGACTTCATATAGCCACCAATGTAAAACCCGATCACCGTGAGGTTCTTGACCAGCAGATGGTTTGCCGGGATTTGCGGCACCTCGCCACTGGCAAAACCAATGGGCAACAACCGGCCTCCGGGGTTGGTGGCACGAAAAGCAGCCTTCCAGACCTCTCCGCCCACCGCATCATAAACCACATCCGCACCGCCCAGGGATTTTACCTGGCTGCGCAGGTCCGAACTGGCGTCAATCAGGTGATCCGCACCCGCGGCCCGCGCCACTTCCAGTTTTCCCGCTCCGCGTGCATGGGCAATAACACGGGCGCCCATCAGTTTGCCGATTTCCACCGCCGTCAATCCAACGCCACCCGCAGCACCAGTGACCAGAAGAGTCTCTCCTGGCTGCAGGCGCGCGCAATGGTCCAGCGCCACGTGACTGGTGCCATAGGCGATCTGCAAGGCTGCGGCATCCTCAAACCCCATATCATCGGGGATGGGGATAACACGGGCTGCATCAAAGACGCCTTCCTGCGCCAACCCCCCCTGGCCACCAAACACTGCTACCCGGTCACCAGGGGCCAGATTTGTCACCGCTGATCCACAGTCCATCACCTCCCCGGCGGCCTCTAGGCCCGGAGTGAAGGGCAGGGCGGGGGTGTCTTGGTATGTGCCTTTTTGCAAAAGCAAATCCGCAAAGTTGAGACCGCAGGCGCGGATCCTGATCTTGACCTCATGTGCCGCAGGAGTGGGGCTGGCGATCTCTTCCAGAAGGGGAGGAGTGCTAAAACTGTTGATGCGATAGGCCAGCATGATTTTTGTCCGTCTTTCTTCCTGTGTGCAGGTGATTCGCTGTTGAACGAACAGAACTGTGCCAGTTTATGCACCTCGCTATTTATGGGGAGGCGCGAATACCTATCCCAAAGTATATATGACCCCACCAAAATGATAGGTAAAATCATACATTTGCCTCATTGTACGTGCACGGGTGAAGTGTCAGGCTTGAATTCAACTGCGAAGGTCTTACTGTTGGGGCTGAGGTTGAGCTCTGATCGTGATGGTTGAGTATGTCACTGGTGGCGGGTATTTTGAACACCTGCTTTGCTGCTGAAATACGATCCCATATCCGGGCAGGGATTTTTTGTTTAACTAGGAGATAGCGAATGGCTCATCCTGTAGATGTTCATGTTGGCAAACGTATTCGACACCGCCGGTGGCTTATTGGGAAAACCCAACAACAGCTGGCCGAACAGGTTGGTATCAAGTTCCAGCAGATTCAGAAGTATGAAACCGGTGCAAACCGCGTCAGCGCTTCGCGGCTCTGGGACATATCGGATGCGATGGATGTTCCTGTCAGCTTTTTCTTTGAAGGGCTTGATGAAGAGGGCAAGGCCGGCGGAAAATCCGCAGTGCCTGACGATCTGATGGGCGATAAAGAGGCTCTGGATCTGGTGCGCTCTTACTATGCAATTCCAGAAAACCAGCGTCGGCGCTTGTTTGAACTGGCCCGCGTCCTGAGTGACGTCGCTTAATCGTCCCGGCCTGATGCGTTTTGCATGAAGCAGCCCGGTGGCTGCGAGACCCAAGGCCGTTGCATATTTTGCTTGAACCGGCGCCACGAGAGTGGCACCGGTTTTTGCATGACTGATTTGGCCTAACTGGTTGGGCATGGCTGCTTTGCCGGGCTGTTCTGAGGCCGGAGTATTTCAGACAAAAATGTTTCAGGTGGATAGATGACACAGACAGCTTTGAGCGACATGCAGGTTGCGCACCAATTGGCCGATGCCGCTGGTAAGGTGATCTTGCCGTATTTCCGCAGCAGCGATCTGGGTGCGGAGAACAAGCTGAGCGAAGGATTTGATCCGGTTACGATCGCGGATCGGGCGGCAGAACAGGCAATGCGGGCCCTGCTGGCCGAGCTGCGGCCACAGGATGGTATTCTGGGCGAAGAGTTTCCTGCCAAGCCTGGCACGTCAGGGCGCACCTGGGTGCTGGATCCAATTGATGGCACCCGCGGCTTTATCAGCGGCACCCCGACCTGGGGGGTATTGATCGCCTTGTCGCAAGATGCGGGACCCATTCTGGGGGTGATTGATCAGCCCTATACCGCTGAGCGCTTCTCTGGCAGTGCAGACCTGGCCGAAATGACCGGGCCTTTGGGACGCAGGCCGTTAAAAACGCGCGCTATACAGGATCTGAGTGAAGCCATTTTGTTCACCACCTTTCCAGAGGTTGGCAGCCCTGAAGAGCGCGCAGGATTTGAACGTGTGGCGCAGCAGGTCAAGCTGACCCGCTATGGCATGGATTGCTATGCCTATGCGCTGTTGGCTGCCGGTCAGGTTGATCTGGTGATCGAGGCGGGGCTCAACGCTTATGATATTCAGGCCCCCATTGCGGTGATCGAGGCGGCGGGAGGGCGCGTCACCGATTGGCAGGGCGGGCCGGTCCATGAAGGCGGGAGGGCGCTGGCCGCCGCGACGCCGGAATTGCACGCGGCGGCCCTTCAGCGCCTGAACTGGCAGGGCTAAGCTGGTAGGGAGAGGGGGGAGCAGTTGGGGCTCTGCCCCCGCGGCCCTGAGGCCGCTCCCCCGAGATATTTGGGGAAAGATGAAACCTAGAGGGACTAGGTGCGTCGGTTTTCAGTCTTGAGGATTAGGCTGGGTCTGGGGTAGCTTTGGCTCAGGTCGAGTCCTTTGCCCGTTCTCTGTCGGCCTTGTTGCAACTCCATGAACCGAGGCGGGCCTTTATGGAGTATGCTAAATGGGCGAGATCCTCATTCAAAATGCCGATACCATCCTGACCATGGATGATGATGAGCGGGTAGTGCACAGGGCCGATGTGTTGATCCGCGACGGTGAAATTGCTGCTGTAGGGCAGGGGCTTGCCACGTCTGAGCTGGGCGGCGCAGCGCAGGTGGTTCGCGGTGAAGGCTGCGTGGTGACACCGGGGTTGGTCAATACCCACCATCATCTCTACCAGAACCTGACACGGGCGGTGCCTGGGGCTCAGGATGCTTTGCTCTTTGGCTGGCTGCAGCGGCTTTATCCGATCTGGAGCAGGTTTGGCCCGGAGGAGATGTTTGTTTCCGCTCAGTTGGGATTGGTTGAACTGGCCCTGTCCGGCTGCACGCTGAGCTCGGATCATCTGTATCTCTATCCCAATGGCGCCCGGCTGGAGGATACCATCCATGCTGCCGCTGAGGTGGGGCTGCGGTTTCATCCCACCCGCGGCGCCATGAGCATTGGCGAAAGCAAGGGCGGCTTGCCGCCGGATCATCTGGTGGAGGCCGAGGCGGCCATTCTGAACGATATGATCCGGGTGGTGGATGGATTTCACGATGCGGGTGATGGCGCGATGTGCCGGGTGGGGCTGGCGCCGTGTTCGCCCTTTTCGGTGAGCCGGGAGCTGATGCGCGACACGGCAGTATTGGCCCGCGACAAAGGCGTGATGCTGCATACGCATCTGGCTGAAAACGATGAAGATATCGCCTATAGCGAGGCGCAGTTTGGCTGTCGCCCGGGACAATATGCTGAGGACCTGGGCTGGACCGGGCCGGACGTGTGGCATGCCCATTGTGTCAAGCTGAACCCGGCTGAGATTGATCTCTTTGCCCGCAGCCGCACCGGGGTGGCCCATTGCCCCTGTTCCAATTGCCGCCTGGGATCGGGCATCGCGCCGGTGCGCCAGATGCGGGATGCGGGGGTGCCGGTGGGGCTGGGGGTTGATGGCTCTGCCAGCAACGATATGGCCAACCTGATGGGGGAGGCGCGCCAGACGCTGTTATTGCAGCGCGTGGCCCAGGGGGCTGACGCCATGAGCCCCTATGAGGCGCTGCAGATTGCCACCCGTGGCGGTGCCGATGTGCTGGGTCGCCCGGATTGCGGGCGGCTTGCGCCGGGGAAGCGTGCTGATGTGGCGATCTGGGATGTCTCGGGCGTGGCCTCCAGTGGCAGCTGGGATCCGGCGGCGCTGTTGTTGGCTGGGCCTTCGCAGGTCAAACACCTGTTTGTGGAGGGCCGCCAGGTGATCAACAATGGCGAGGTAACGACGCTGGATCTGCCGCGCTTGTTGGAGCGTCACCACCGTATGGCGCAGGCTTTGATGTTGGCGGGATGATATGAAATCCCTTTTTAAATCTGTGATCAGTCTGGCGCTTTGCCTGAGCATGGGCACGGGGGCTGCGTTTGCCAAAGATGTTGATCGCCAGGCGGCATTGCGTGGCCTGAATGATCTGCGCACCCAGCAGGGCCTGGCACCGTTGGGCTGGTCGCCCAGGCTGGAACAGGCGGCCCTGGGGCATGCAACGGACATGCGGCGGCGCGGCTTCTTTTCACATCAGGGCAGCTCCGGCAGCCGCGTCGGAGACCGGGTGCGCAAGCACGGATATGGCTGGTGTGTGGTTGCTGAAAACATTGCCAAGGGCCAGCCAAGCCTGCCCAGTGCCATGAACAGTTGGCGGCAGTCTCCAGCCCACCGCAAGAATATGCTGCACCGGGACGTGAGCGAGTTTGCGGTGGTGCGCGCAGAGGGCAACATCTGGGTAATGGTCTTGGCACGCCCTGGATGCTGAGGGGCAGGGGGCTGAGAGGGAGGCCCCCGCCATTTCCTCCAGATGCCTGCGTGGTTACTGGCGCACGCCGTTGATCCAGACCTCGGCAATGGCGCGGTCGTCCCCCATCATCAGCGTTGGGAACACCGCCTCCCAAAGATCGCCAGCACGGGCGCTGCGCTGGGCAATGGCGGGGGTGGAGGCGAGGTCCAGAACCACAAGATCGGCCTCCAGCCCAGGGGCGATATTGCCAATCTTGTCTTCCATGCGCAAAGCGGTGGCTGACCCTTGGGTGGCCAGCCAGATCAGCTCTGCGGCATGAAGCGGGCGGCCCCGCAATTGGCCGATCTCATAGGCGGCGGCCATGGTGCGCAGCATCGAAAAGCTGGAGCCACCGCCAGTATCTGTGGCCAGACCAATGCGCTGGCCCTCTGTTATCAAGCCGTCCATGTCAAACAGGCCAGAGCCGATAAAGGTGTTGGAGGTGGGGCAATGCACCAATGCAGCGCCATACTCGCGCAGCCGGTGGCGCTCTCGCTCTTCCAGGTGGATGGCGTGGCCATAGAGCCCACGGGCGCCGAGCAGGCCGAATTCTTCATAGGTATCCAGATAGTCCCGCGCCTGGGGAAACAGGGATTTGACCCACTCGATTTCATCAAGCTGTTCGCTCAGGTGGGTTTGCATCAGGCATTCGGGGTGTTCGCCCCAGAGCGCCCCCATGGCCTCTAGCTGCTGCGGCGTGGAGGTGGGGGAGAACCGCGGCGTGATGGCATATTCCAGCCGGTCCACCCCGTGCCAGCGCTGGATCAGCGCCTTGCTGTCGTCATAGGCGGACTGGGCGGTGTCGCGCAGCTCTGTGGGGGCGTTGCGATCCATGCAGGTCTTGCCGGTGACCACCCTTTGGCCACGGGCCTGTGCCGCACTGAAGAAGGCATCGACGCTTTCGGGGTGGATGGTGGCAAAGCTGCAGACTGTGGTGGTGCCATTGGCCTGGGTCAGATCCAGATAGCGGTCTGCGATCTCGCGGGCATAGGCCGCGTCGCCAAAGCGCATTTCCTCGGGAAAGGTATAGCTGTTGAGCCAGTCGATCAGCCGTTTGCCCCAGCTGGCGATAATGGCGGTCTGCGGGTAATGCACGTGGGCATCGACAAAGCCGGCCAGGATCAGCCTGGCCCCGTGGTCGATCACCTCGGCCTGTGGTTGCAGGGCCAACATGTCTTCAAATGTGCCACAGCCGACAACCCGGCCCTGTGCCAGCGCCACGGCGGCGCTGATCTGCACTGCCTCCTCTGGCGTTGCCATCGCAAAGGGGGAGGCGGTAAAGGACAGCACATGTCCGCGCAGGATAAATTCGCTCTGCATTTTGGGGCGTCCTTTTCTTGCCAAATCGCAGCCCGCAGGATACGCGCGCTCACAGTTCCGGTAAATTATCGTATTGTCATTGTTTTCTGGTAACTGCTTCTAGTAATTTGCAACCAATCTTAGCAAAGGGCAGCACATGAGCACAGGCAACGATACCCTCGGCAGTGATCAGCCCAAAGACGAAGGGTATGATCTCGACAGGCGACTCGTTGCAGGTATCCTGTTTGCAGTTGACCGCGATGACAAGGCAGCGCTTACCACGCTGATGGAGGATCTGCACGCGGCGGATATCGCCGACCTTCTGGAGCAGATCAACAGCTATGACCGGACCCGGTTGATCCGGCTTTTTGGTCGCGAATTTGACGGCGAGATCCTGTCTGAACTGGATGAAAGCATCCGTGAAGAGGTGATTGCCACGCTGAACCCAACGGTTCTGGCGGATGCGGTGCGCGAGCTGGAAACCGATGATGTTGTGGATCTGGTCGAAGACCTGGAAGAGCCACAGCAAGAGGCCATTCTGGAGGCGCTGGAGGATTCCGACCGGGTCGCGGTTGAACAATCGCTGAGCTACCCGGAAAATTCTGCTGGCCGCCTGATGCAGCGCGAAGTGGTTATGGCGCCCGAACATTGGAACGTCGGCCAGGCCATCGACTATATGCGCGAATCCGAGGATCTGCCGGAACAGTTCTATCACATGGTGCTGGTGGACCCGCGACTGCGCCCCATCGGCAATGTGACCCTTGGCCGGATCATGGGCACCAAACGCGAAGTGCCGCTCACGGATCTGCTGGAGGAGACCTTTCAGGTCATTCCCGCCGATCAGGATGAGGAAGACGTGGCCTATGCCTTTAACCAGTACCACTTGATCTCTGCGCCCGTCGTGGACGGTGACGGGCGTCTGGCCGGGGTGATCACCATTGATGATGCCATGGCGGTGCTGGATGAAGAACACGAAGAAGACATCCTGCGTCTGGCGGGTGTTGGCGATGAAAGCTCGCTGGCGGACCGGGTGATCGAAACCACCAAACGGCGGTTTCCCTGGTTGGCGGTCAATCTGGTAACTGCAGTGCTGGCTTCGCTGGTGATTGCCCAGTTCGAGGCCACCATTGCCCAGTTTGTCGCTCTGGCGGTGTTGATGCCGATCGTGGCCTCAATGGGGGGCAATGCGGGGACACAGTCGCTGACCGTGGCGGTACGGGCGATGGCGACCCGCGATTTGACCGGCTCCAACGTCTGGCGGGTGATCCGGCGCGAAGTACTGGTGGGGCTGGTCAACGGGGTGATCTTTGCCGTTGTCATGGGCGTGGTTGGCGTTATCTGGTTTGGCTCACCCGCGCTGGGCGGGGTGCTAGCTGCCGCAATGGTGATCAATCTTGTCGTCGCGGGGCTGGCAGGCACCGTGATCCCGGTTCTACTAGAGAAAATGGGCGTTGACCCGGCCTTGGCTTCTGGTGCCTTTGTAACAACCGTGACGGATGTGGTTGGGTTCTTTGCCTTCCTGGGGCTGGCGGCCTGGGTGCTTTTGTAGCCCAGGGTTTTGCAGGTCCTGATTTTTTACGCAGGCGAGCAACTTTCAAGAGGAGAGCGTGATGAGCGACCTGACCGAGATAAAGGCGGCAGCCCGCAAGGCTGCTTTTGCGCGGCGCAAGGCCGCTTTTGACCTCAAAACTCCAGGCGCGGCCGGGCATCTCTCCGAAGTGCTGGCAGGATATCGCGGCGTGCCGCTGTCTGGATTTCTGCCTATCCGCACCGAAATCGACCCGCTGCCCGCCATGGCAGAGGCCGCAGCCCATGGGCCGGTTGGGGTGCCGGTGATCCTGGGCCAGGGGCTGCCGCTGAAATTCAGCCGCTGGCAGCCGGATTGTGCCCTGCGCGATGGTCCCTTTGGCGCAGCGGTGCCAGAAGTCGACGACTTTTTTGAACCGGAAATCCTGATCGTGCCGCTGGTGGCGTTTGATGCCCAGGGCGGGCGTCTGGGCTATGGTGGCGGCTTTTATGACCGCACGCTGGAGCTGCTGCGGGGCAAGCGGGCGACATTGGCCATCGGGTTTGCCTTTGACGCACAGGAAGCGGCAGAGCTGCCCCTGGAAGAGACCGACCAACCCCTGGATATGGTGGTGACAGAAAGCCGCGTTGTGCAGTTTTAGCCTCCCCATTTGTGGCTTTGGGCCCAAGCACATGGAATTTGGCCCGGCGAGAATGCCGCAGGAGAGTCAAAAATCCGTGGGTATCATGCTCCGGGCTCTTGTCCTGCCAGGCTGGGCGGCCTAGGACAGCCCAATGCGAATTTTGTTTCTAGGCGATGTGATGGGCCGCGCCGGGCGCCGCGCTATCACCGAAAACCTGCCGCGGCTGCGTCAGGAATGGCGGCTCGACTTTGTCGTGGTCAATGGGGAAAACGCGTCCAACGGTATGGGGCTGAGCGGGGCACATGCCAAGCTGTTACTGGATGCCGGCGCGGACTGTCTGACCCTGGGCGATCACGCCTTTGATCAAAAAGACATGCTGCAATACATTGAAAAAGAGCCGCGTATCATCCGGCCTTTGAATTTTGCCAAAGGCGCGCCGGGGCGGGGGCACCGCCTGTTCGATGCCACTGGCGGGCGCAAGGTGCTGGTGACACAGGCGCTGGGCCAGGTCTTTATGAAACGGGCCTTTGATGATCCCTTTGGTGCAGTTGAGGCCGTGCTCAAGGCGCATCCGCGCGGCGGTCTGGCACAGGCTGTGATTGTTGACATGCACTGCGAAGCCACTTCTGAGAAGATGGCCATGGGGCATTTCTGCAACGGCCGGGCCTCGCTGGTTGTAGGCACCCATACCCATGTGCCAACAGGCGATGCGCAGATCCTGTCCAATGGCACAGGCTACCTGACTGATGCCGGCATGTGCGGCGATTACAACTCGGTGATTGGTATGGAAAAAACCGAGCCCCTGCGCCGGTTCCTGACCGGGATGCCCAAAAGCCGCTTTACGCCGGCCGAAGGTGAGGCAACCCTGTCGGGGGCGTTGATCGTGACGGATGATCGCACCGGCGAAACCAAAGAGATCCATATGGTGCGCAATGGTGGTTTGTTGCAGCCCTCCGGCCCGCAGGATTGAACCTGCGGCGTTTGGCTTTGAGGAAGAAATTCTCTCACCGTACCGTTTTTGTTGCATAAACTCCTTCTGTGCCGAGACAGCATCGCTGTTGCGGCATGAAACCATTGCTCCGCCAATTGCGATGAGAGAAACTGGCTGGTGGCAGGGTTTGGCGCCGATGTGCCGGCTCTGCCAGGGCAATTGGGGACAATCGATAAAATGGATCTGATCAGTTTTTCCCAGAATGGCAGTGCTGTGCTGTCCCTGGCCATCGTCGGACTGATGTTCGTCGCCTTCCTGCGCGAAATTTATCCAACCGAAGTGGTCGCGATGACCGGGGTGTCGTTGATGCTGGTCACCGGGGTTCTGCCCTATGATCGCGCCATAGCGGTCCTGTCCAACCCCGCACCCTGGACCATTGCGGCGATGTTTATCATCATGGGCGCCCTGGTGCGCACCGGGGCGCTGGATGCCTTTACCGCCCGGGCCCGCAAACAGGCGGAAGTCAGCCCCAAACGCGCCATTGCCTTGTTGATGGTCTTTGTGGTCGCGGCCTCTGCCGTGGTTTCGAACACCCCTGTGGTGGTGGTGATGATCCCGGTCTTTGTGCAGATTGCCCGTACCCTGGGGGTGACGGCGTCAAAAATGCTTATCCCGCTGAGCTATGCCGCCATCCTTGGTGGTACGCTGACTCTGATTGGCACCTCCACCAACCTGCTGGTTGACGGTGTGGCCCGGGCCCAGGGGTTGGAGCCTTTCTCTATCTTTGAAGTTACGCCTTTGGGCATCGTTTTGGTGATCTGGGGCATGATCTATCTGCGCTATATCTCGCCCCGTCTGCTGCCGGATCGTGACAGTATGGCGATGTTGCTCAGTGATCGCTCGAAAATGAAGTTCTTTACCGAGGCGGTTATCCCTCCCGAAAGCAACCTGATTGGCCGCGAAGTCACTGGGGTGCAGTTGTTCAAACGCCCCGGCGTGCGATTGATTGACTTGGTGCGCGGCGACGTCTCGCTGCGGCGCAGCCTTAAAGGTGTCGAGCTGCAGGTGGGGGACCGGGTGGTGCTGCGCACACAAATGACAGAACTGCTGAGCCTGCAGGCCAATAAGGAACTGAAGCGGGTGGATCAGGTTTCGGCGGTTGAGACCAAGACCGTAGAGGTGCTGGTGACGCCGGGCTGTCGTCTTGTGGGGCGCTCTCTGGGGGCCATGCGTCTGCGGCGGCGCTATGGTGTCTATGTTCTGGCGGTGCACCGGCGCAATCAGAACATTGGCGTCCAGCTGGATGATCTGGTGGTGCGGGTTGGTGACACGCTGCTGCTGGAAGGCGCTCCCGGTGATATTCAACGATTGGCAGCAGACATGGATATGGCGGATGTCTCGCAGCCGACCCAGCGGGCCTACCGGCGCAGCCATGCGCCTTTGGCGATTGTTGGCCTGTTGTCGATCGTCGGACTGGCGGCACTTGCGGTGGCGCCGATCCTGTTGCTGTCGATTGTTGTTGTGGCCCTGGTGTTGATCACCCGCTGCATCGATGCGGATGAAGCCTTTTCTTTTGTCGATGGGCGGCTTCTGGCGCTGATCTTTTCCATGCTGGCCATTGGCGCCGCCCTGGAAAGCTCGGGCGCGGTCAGCCTGATTGCTGAGGCAATAGCCCCGGCGTTGACAGGTCTGCCGCCCTTTGTGCTGGTCTGGGCGATCTATCTGCTGACCTCGGTACTGACCGAGCTGGTGTCCAACAATGCTGTTGCGGTGGTGGTGACGCCTATTGCGGTTGGGTTGGCGCAGGCCATTGGCGTTGACCCGCGCCCACTGGTGGTGGCGGTGATGGTGGCGGCCTCGGCCTCGTTTGCCACGCCCATCGGTTATCAGACAAATATGCTGGTCTATGGTCCAGGCGGCTATAAATTCACCGATTTCCTGCGGGTTGGCATTCCGCTCAATCTCAGCATTGGGCTTTTGGCCTCGGCGCTGATCCCCTACCTCTGGCCCCTGTGAGCCTAGCCTGAGAGGCCGCTAAGACCCACCTTGAGAGCGGATGGTTGAGGCAGGATGTTGCCGAAAATCTGCGGCAAAAAGTGAAATTTGTAATCTTCGCCCTATATTAGATGGATAGATATTTTTGACGAGGGCGTATTGATGAGTTTTAGACGTGGATTTTTGGTTTTCTTGTTCGTTGCTGCATCCGGGATCGCACTGCTGTCCCAGGCTATGACATAACTGGATCGTGACATGCTTGGGCCAGGACACACCTGGGCCATGGCAAACCACAGGCATGGCGTAACAGCATGCCTGGGTAACCCCAGCGCTTTGTGCGCGCCCATCTGCGCTGTCACAGGCGGCGCAACGTGCTTTTGCAGCGCAGGGGCATAAGACTGCAGACGGCGCGATAGCAAAGCTGAAATGTAGCGGTGTTTTCGTTCCTGGCAGGCTTCAGGCAATCAAATCAGATCGTCCAGCCTGGCGACCAGAGAACAGGCAACCGCCGAGAAAAGTCCCCTCCAGCGCGTTGTAGCCGTGATAGCCCCCGCCGCCAAACCCTGCTGCTTCGCCGACTGCAAACAGCCCCGGCACCGCCGCCCCGTCGGCGCCGACCATCTGGCTGTCCAGATTTGTCTGTAGCCCGCCCAGGGTCTTGCGGGTGAGGATGTTCAGCCGAACGGCAATCAACGGACCATTCTTGCGCTCCAGTATGCGATGCGGTTTTGCGGTGCGGATCAGCCGATCGCCACGATAGTTGCGGGCGGCATTGATGGCAATCACCTGGGCATCTTTGGCAAACGGATTGTCTACCTGGGCGTCGCGGGCCTCGATCTGGCGGCGCAAATGGGTCTCCTCCAGCGGCACCTCGGCGATCCGGTTCATGCCCTCGACCAGTTCTGCCAGCGTATCGGCGACAACAAAATCCTGCCCGTGTTTCTTAAAGGCTTCCACCGGGGCCGGGGCGCCGCCGCGCGACATCAGGCGGGCGCGGATCACCTCCAGCCATTTGCCCGAGGTGAGATCGGGGTTCTGTTCCGATCCTGACAGCGCAAATTCCTTTTCGATGATCTTTTGGCTCAGCACGAACCAGCTGTAATCATAGCCGGTTTTCAGGATCTCTTTCAGGGTTGCCAGGGTGTCAAAGCCGGGCAGGCAGGGTGCCTGCAATCTGTTTCCAAGCGCATCGAACCACATGGACGACGGTCCTGGCAGGATGCGAATGCCATGGTTGGGCCAGATTGGATCCCAGTTGCGCAGGCCTTCGGTATAGTGCCACATGCGGCCGCCATTGATCACATGTCCGCCTGCGGCCTCTGCAATGGGGATCATCCGCCCGTCCACATGGAAGGGCACACCCGCCACCATGTTTTCTGGCGGCGCGCCCAGCCGGTCACGAGGCCAGTTCTTGCGCACCAGGTCCAAATTGCCACCAATGCCGCCTGATGCCACGATGACCGAGGGCGCGTAGACCTCGAATTCACCGATTTCCTGGCGGTTTGTCTTAGCGCCTTGTGGGGCGGAATCTGCGGCCAGTACCTCGCCAGATACACCTTTGACCTCGCCTGCCTGCACGATGATATGGCTCACCTGATGGCGAAACCGGCAGATCACGCGCCCGGCAGCGACATGGGCCTGCAGCCGGGTGGCAAAAGGCGCCACAACGCCGGGGCCTGTGCCCCAGGTGACGTGAAAGCGGGGAACCGAATTGCCATGGCCTTCGGCGCCGCTGCCGCCACGTTCCGCCCAGCCAACGATGGGAAACCAGCGCATGCCCATCTCATGCAGCCAGGGGCGCATTTCACTGGCGGAAAAATCCAGATAGGCGCGGGCCCATTGCTTTGGCCAGTCGTCCTCGGCGCGGTCAAACTGAGCACTGCCCATCCAGTCCCGCCGGGCCAGGTCGTGGCTGTCGGTGATGCCCATGCGCCGCTGTTCCGGCGTGTCGATCATGAACAGCCCGCCAAGGCTCCAATGGGCCTGTCCGCCCAGAAACTGCGCCGGTTCCTGGTCCAGCAGGATCACCCGCTTGCCGCGATCGCCCAGCTCGCAGGCGGCCACAAGCCCAGCAATGCCGGCGCCAACAATGATCACATCTGCATGGGTATCTATACTGTCGCTCATCTGCCTCTCCCGCTTTGGCTGTGTTCAGCCTATGCGCAGCCAGTGGCCTAGGGCAATTCCTTCGGTGCCTTGCCGTAGGGTTCACGCCCATTGTCTGCTGTAATCGGGCAGGACGCCCCAGGTTTACATTGGCCAGAACACCAGAATAGACGGGATCGAAACGGCGATCACCAGGATCTCCAGCGGCAGCCCCATGCGCCAGTAGTCACCAAACTGATAGCCGCCGGGGCCCAGAACCAGGGTGTTGTTCTTATGCCCGATCGGGGTGAGAAAGGCCGCAGAGGCGGCCACGGCGACCGCCATCAAAAACGGATCGGGAGACACCCCCATTGCATTGGCCATCTGGATGCCAACGGGGGCAGCAACAATGGCGGTGGCGGTATTGTTCAACACATCCGACAGGGTCATGGTGACCACCATCAGAACCGTCAGCACCATCCAGGAGGGCAGGCCGGCGGTAAGGTCGATCAACCCATTGGCAATCAAGGCGGTGCCGCCGGAGGCATCCAGGGCAGCGCCAAGGGGAATCATCGACCCCAATAAAACGACCACCGGCCATTCCACGTGATCATAGATTTCCGCAACCGGCAGCACCTTGATCAGCACATAGCCAACCACCACCAGCCCCAGTGCGACCGGCAGGTAGACCAGTCCCAGCGAGGCGGCGAGCACCGCCAAGGCAAACATCCCGATTGCCGCCCAGGTCTTGTCATCGGCGGTCACAGCCAGACCGCGCTGAGCCAGAGGCAGGCAGCCCAGCCATTCGGTCACATCGGCGCCGCGATCCCGGGGGCAGAGCAGCAGCAGGATATCGCCGGCCTCGATTTCTGTCTGACGAATATGTTTGGTCAGGCGTCGCCCCTGCCGCGACAGGCCCAACAAAACGGCGCTTTGCCGCCAGGCCAGTCCCAGCGCCTGGGCCGAGCGGCCATTGATGCGGGAGGTTTCCGGCACCACCACCTCAATGACTTCCAGCCCTTCACCGGCAGCGGTGAGCTTTTCCTGGCGCGCGGCGTCAGAAAAATTCAGCGACAGCGAGGTGCGAAACTCGTCCAGCGCCTCGGGTCTGGCTTCGATCACCAGGGTATCGCCAGCCTGCAGAACCGATCCGGCGGAGCGGCCATAGCGGCGCTTGCCATCGCGGATCAATCCCAGAATGGCCACATCCGCCTGTTCGGCGTCTTTGTCGAGCATGCCAAGCCGTTTGCCGATCAGCTTTGATTCCTCAGGTATTGTGAGTTCTGCCATGTAATCAGCCAATTGCGCCTCGGTATTCCCCGCGCCAGTTTCGCGCTGGGGGATCAGGCGCCAACCAATCAGGGCGACAAAGGCAAGCCCGGCAAGGGCTGCAATGCCGCCCACCGGCGCGAAATCAAACATGCCAAAGGGTTCGCCCATGGTCTCCTGCCGGATCGCGGCGATGATGATATTTGGCGGCGTACCGATCAGCGTCGCCATGCCGCCCAGGATGGTGGCAAAGGACAGCGGCATCAGGCTCAACCCCGGTGCGCGCCCGGCCTTGCGGGCGGTCTGAATATCCACCGGCATCAGCAGCGCCAGCGCCGCGACATTGTTCATAAAGGCCGAAAGCACCGCACCGATGCCGCCCATCAGCCCGATATGGCTGCCAAGCGTGCGCGAGCTGTCCACCAGGGTTCGGGTGATCAGAAAGACCGCCCCCGAGCGCACCAGCCCGGCCGAGACGATCAGCACCAGCGCCACCACCAGCGTCGCCGGATGGCCAAAGCCGGAAAAGGCCTCCTTGGTGGGGACCAGGCCCAGCACAACAGCGATCATCAGCGCTGAGAAAGCGACGATGTCGTAGCGAAAGCGTCCCCAGAGGAACATGCCAAAGACGGCGGCGAAAATGGCAAACAATGCGGTCTGTTCAAATGTCATGGCGCCACTCTAGCCATTGGCGCAACAGGGGCAAGGCGACACTGGCGTTGTTGCCGGATATTGCCCCGGATTCTGCTTGCCTGTCAGCAGTGCTTGAAAGCTGCCCCTGCCACAGGCTATATGAGCGCCAATTCAAGCATGCACGACACAAAGGATCTACCATGGCAGGCCATTCAAAATGGGCAAACATCCAGCATCGCAAGGGCCGTCAGGACGCTGTGCGGTCGAAACTGTTTTCCAAACTGGCCAAGGAGATCACCGTGGCCGCCAAGATGGGCGACCCTGATGTCGATAAGAACCCCCGTCTGCGTCTGGCTGTCAAAGAGGCCAAAAGCCAGTCGGTGCCCAAGGATGTGATCGAACGTGCGATCAAAAAGGCGATTGGCGGCGACGCTGAAAACTATGATGAGATCCGCTATGAGGGCTATGGCCCCAGCGGTGTCGCCGTCATCGTCGAAACCATGACTGACAACAAAAACCGCACCGCCTCCACTGTGCGCTCGACCTTCTCCAAGAACGGTGGCAACCTGGGCGAGACGGGGTCGGTTGGCTTTATGTTCGATCGCAAGGGCGAAGTGACCTACAAGGCTGAGGTTGGCGATGCCGACACGGTGATGATGGCCGCGATCGAGGCGGGCGCCGAAGACGTGGAATCCACAGAGGATGGCCACACGATCTATTGCGAAGACAGCGAGCTCAACGATGTGTCCAATGCGCTGGAAAAAGAGCTGGGCGAATCTGAGAGCACCAAGCTGGTGTGGAAACCGACCACCACCACAGAGCTGGACCTTGAAGGCATGCAAAAGCTGATGAAGCTGGTGGATGCGCTGGAAGACGACGATGATGTGCAGCGCGTCACCACCAATTTTGAAGCCTCTGACGAGGTGATGGAGCAGCTCTGATCTGCCCTGCCTTATTGGCTGTCCACAAACCCTGGATACTCACGAAAGCCTCCGAATCTTCGGGGGCTTTCTGTTTGTGGGTGACCTCTTTGTGGGGGAGAGAGTGGGTGGGGGAGGGAGTGGTCTAAGGCGCACTGCGCAGCATGCCGCCAGCCCATAGCTGCTCTGGGCTGGGCCGCCAAAGCTCTGTTGGGGCAGTGGCGTAGATCTGCTGGATAAAACCGGGGGTGACACCCTGGCCAACAAGGAAATCCCCGTCCTTGCGCTGCTCCGCCATCAGGTCAATCTGCGGCAAGCCGCCAAATATTTCAAGCGAGTAGCCATGAAATCCCAGCTGTCCCTTGGGGCCCAATTGACGCGTGGTTCCAGCAGCAAATATCAGGGTACAGGCCGAGGCACAGAGACCGGGTGCCAGGGTGGAAATCCCCTGCGCCCGGATCAGCTGGGCCACCCCGCGGGCCTCATAGATATGGCCGCCTGGACTGGTAAGCTGCAGCTGCTGAACCCCGGGGTGGTGCAGCAGCTGCGCCTTGATGGTCTTGGTCAGCCCAAAGGTTACCTCGCCGGAAAAAATCAACGCGCGGCCATCCTGTGAAAGGGTCAGACTGTAGCGATCCGCATGGTCCTGAGCACGCTGTTCAGAATAGCTGAGCCCTTCGGGCGGGCGGTTGGCGATTAGCAGGGCCTGCCACCACAGGGACAGTGAGGCGAGCGCCGAGAGCAGCAACAGCAGATAGCCGCCCCAGATCGGCGCCATGGCCCCAGAGCTGAGCATATGGGCGTCGGCGACCCGCAGATGGGCACGGCTGACCCAGAGCAGGCAGACAAAATCCGCAGCAATCAGCCCCCAGACCAGGCTGGGTGGCATCTGGATCAGGTGATTTGCCCCCCACCACAGCAGCAGCGCCAGCCCGCGTGGCAGCAGGATATGCCACAGAAGGCTTGCGCCTAGGCTGCGCGGCTCAGCACTCATCTAGCCAACCAAAGCCTGGACGGATGAGGCGTCTCATTCAAAAACCGTCGAGATGTCTTGCAGGGGCTTTTTCACCTTGGCAACGCTGGGCACCTTGGCGTCTGGGCTGGGATGTCCTACGGCGATGATCATCGTGGGCTTTTCCGAGGCAGGACGCCCAAGTGCGGCATTGAGAAACTTCATCGGGTTGGGGGTATGGGTCAGGCTGCACAGCCCGACAGTATGCAGCGCGGTCAACAGAAACCCGGTGGCGATATTGACGCTTTCGGGAACGTAGTAGTTTTTGTAGCGGGTGCCGTCGTCAAACTCTCCCCACCGCTGGGCAAAGACGACGATCAGCCAGGGCGCTATGGTCAGATGCGGCTTTTCGGCAGTGGTGCCAATGGGCTCCAGTGCCTTGATCCATTCGTCCCCGGCGCCACCGGCGTAAAACCGGCGCTCTTCTGCCTCGGCCTCCTGGCGGATCTGTTGTTTCAACGCGGGGTTAGCAATGGCGACAAAATGCCAGGGTTGATGATTGGCCCCCGAAGGCGCCGTACCGGCGGTTTTGATACATTGCTCAATCACCGCGCGGGCAACCGGCCGCGTGGTGAAATCGCGCACTGTGTGGCGTCGCTGCATATGCGCGAGGTACTCTGCTGCTTTGGTTTGCATCTCCGCATCAGAGTAGTCCGCACGATCTGGCAGCGGCACCGGCGCGTAACTGAGGGCAGATTTTGCGAACATGTTGGGTGCTCCAGAGCGGGGATGGGGGCGATTTACTCCCCCCTGCGGGGGAGCTGGATCAGATGTTGTTTGGCCGAGCCTAACACTGCCCGTGTCAAAGGCGCCAGCGCTGAGGCCATAACACGGCTCACCTGCCATGTGAGGTCAATTTCCAGTGCGCTGTTGGGCAGCAAAGGCACCAGGGTTCCAGAATTCAGCGCGGGCTCAATCAGTTGAACCGGGTTCATGCCCCACCCCAGGCCTGCCTGCGCCCCGTCGGCAAACCCCTGTGTTGAGGGGATGAAATGGCAGGGGGCGGTGATCTGGCGCCCAAACTGCTGCTGGACCCAGCGCTGTTGCAGGGCATCCTTTGCATTATAAATCAGCTGCGGCGCCTGGGCGAGCGTTTCCGGGGTGATGCCCTGACCAAACCATTTTTGCATGAAGGCGGGGCTGGCACTGGCCTCATAGGGCATCGCGCCCAGGGGCTGGGCATTGCAGCCGGTGACCGGGGCGCTGAGGCTGGTGACGGCGGCAGAAACCTCACCGCGTTTCAGCCAATCGGTGCTGTGGTCCTGATCGTCGATGACCAGATCAAACAACAGCCCCGGCGTTGCCGCCATGGCAGAGATGAACCAGGTCGCCAGGCTGTCTGCATTGACGGCAATGCGCAGATGCGGCGGCGTCTGTGGGCTGTTTTGGTCCAGCGCCAGGGCGTTGGACACCTGACCCTCCAGTATGGCGACATCTTCGGCGTGTTTTGCCAGCCGTAGCCCGGCTTCTGTGCCGGTGCAGGGCAGGCCGCGTTTGACCAGGGCCGTACCCACCCGCTCTTCCAGAGCCTTGATCCGCTGTGACACCGCCGAGGGGGTGACAGACAGATTATGGGCTGCGGCCTCAAAGCTGCCCAGGCGCAGGACGGCGGCCAGCGCCGAAAGGTGGTTTGGGTCAAATTGCATTAGGATGTCTTACTTTGGGTGAGCATAATTAATTTTACTACGTTATTGGCGCGGGGTAGTCAAAGCCAGGATCGGGGGCTGAGGCCGCCAGCGATACCAGACACCGCACAACCGAAAGTACCCAGTTTATGCCGCTACTGACATCTCTCCCGCCCAGCCTGTTTGCCGGCTTTGGTCTTGGCTTTAGCCTGATCCTGGCGATTGGCGCACAAAATGCCTTTGTGTTGCGCCAGGGGCTGCGGCGTCAGCATGTGTTCTGGGTCTGCCTGGCCTGTGCCGGATCTGATGCCTTGTTGATTGCCTCTGGTGTCCTGGGCTTTGGATCCTTGGCTGTGGCCTTTCCCTGGTTCGAACCGGTGATGCGGTTTGGCGGCGCGGCGTTCCTGGCCTGGTATGGCGCCCGCAGCCTGTTGGCCGCTTGGCGCGGCGGTGAGATGCTTGACGCTGGGCAGGACGCTGGCAAAAGGCCGCTTTTACCCGTGCTCACAACGGTTCTGGCGCTGACCTGGCTGAACCCACATGTCTACCTGGATACGGTTGTTTTACTGGGGTCTATTTCCGCACAATATGCCGACCCGCTGGTTTTTGGTCTTGGCGCCATGCTGGCCAGTTTTACGTTTTTCTTTTCTTTGGGCTATGGCGCCAGCCTGTTGGCGCCGGTTTTTGCCCGCCCTGGTGCCTGGCAGGTTCTGGATGTCATTGTTGGCCTGACCATGTGGGCCATTTCGCTAAAGCTGCTCTTGATGTGAGAAGTGGCGGCTTGCGCAGGGGGACGGCTAAGCAATCTCATTTGAGGTGATTTACTTGTGAAGGGTTGTATGGCGTGCCGAATGGGTGTTCTGTCAGCCCCATGAACAGGCAGATTGAAAATGACTAGGCACGTGGCAGAACCTGAGAGCAGCAAACACCCAATGGTTGGTGTTTTCTGGATGTTTGTAATGGGTCTATGCTTTGTGGCGGTGACGGCTCTGGTGAAATACCTTGGCGACCGTATCCCCCCGGCTGAATCTGCTTTTTTGCGCTATCTGCTGGGATTGGTGTTTTTGATCCCAATGATTGGAAGTCTGCGCAAGACAACACTGACGCCAAAACTCTGGCTCCTGTTTGCCGGCCGAGGCGTGGTGCATTCCGGCGGCGTTATGTTGTGGTTCTTTGCCATGACCCAGATCCCCTTGGCCGAGGTGACGGCAATGAACTACCTGTCGCCGATCTATGTGACCCTGGGGGCGGCGGTATTTTTGGGTGAAAAACTGGCAGCGCGACGCATCGCAGCGGTTGTTGCAGCCCTGATCGGCGCAGTGATCATACTGCGTCCCGGGTTCCGAGAGATCTCTCCCGGACATATTGCCATGATGTTTACAGCCCTGGCCTTTGGCGCCTCATACCTGCTGGCCAAGTTTACTGTCGACGACACCAACCCGGTGATGGTGGTGGCCATGTTGTCGATCTGGGTGACGCTGGGGCTGGCCCCCTTTGCGGCGGTGGTTTGGGTCACTCCGAGCCTGGGAGAGCTTGCCATTCTCTTTGCGGTGGCCTGTTTTGCCACTGCGGGTCATTTCACCATGACGCTTGCCTTTGCGGCAGCCCCGGTGACGGTGACACAGCCGGTTACCTTTCTTCAACTGATCTGGGCGACTTTACTGGGAGCCTTGGTGTTTTCCGAGCCAGTGGACATCTGGGTCGTTTTTGGTGGTGGGCTGATCCTGGCTGCCATCAGCTTTATCACCTGGCGCGAGGCAATGCTAAAAAGGCGGGCAATTACGCCTCCTGATGCTGCAACAAAGGTGTAGGGCTCAAGACGGTGCTAGAGTTTGGAACTGACAGGGATGCCTGTGTAATACGTGGGGAGCTTTACCCATAATTTTGCAGAAAAAAATAATTTTAAGTGCGCTTATCTGTCTGTTCAGCGGGTTGACCAGCCCGGCCTGGGCTGAGCTGATGATATGCAATGACACTGACCTGCCCCATGAAGTGGCGGTGGGGTTCAAACAAGACGGGCACTGGGTCTCAGAAGGCTGGTGGACAGTGGATGCCTCGGACTGCGTGACGCCGATCCATGGCGATTTGCAGTATCGGTTCTACTATTATCACGCCCGAAACCCGGAGCGGACATTCCACCACGACATGCTTTCCTTTTGTACCCAGCCAGAGCTTTTCAACATCGGCGGGGACAATGATTGTGAGGCGCGTGGCCATGACAAAACCTATTTTGCAAAAATAGATACTGGCCTTGGCAACAAGAATTTTCGCCAGAACTTGAGCACGCATTCCACCCCCTTGGAGGTGCGCTCCAGTCGCGAGCCGGGAACCTGGGGGGCCCCGTTTTCCGGGGAGGTCGTGTTTCTGGATTGCAGCGTTATGTTTCGGGGCAGGTTCCAGTTTTGCAGGTTTATCGGCTCAGGGCGGGTTTTCACCCTGGTCGAAGACAACAGGACACCGCCAGAGGTTTTTGCGACCTTACGGGGGATGGCCAAAGCAACGCCGGTGCAGATCGAAGGAGACTGGGTCGAGCTCTTTGACCATACGGTCGAGATTGCCCTGCGATCGGTAAAGGTGCGGGCGCCAAACGAAGAGGACAGGGTGCTTAAGCTGTTGCAGGGGAACTGGTTTTCAGAGACCGATAGCAAGGATCAATTTACAATTATCGGCAATGAGAGGCAGAGCAATTACGGCGGTGCGCTGACCTCTTTGGAATATCTGTCGGTGATGCCGTTTTGCGATGAATTTGACGGTTTTGGCCCCTACCTTTATGCTTGGGACAGTCAGGGTGGCACCGGGTTATGCTACGAGATCAAAAAGGTGTCCGAGACTGTTCTGGAGTTGATCTACTTGCCCAGGCGCACGGAGCATCGGTATTTCAAGCATTCATCGCCCTGACCCCGCCAAGCTGGTAGTCTCGTGATGGCACCAGAACACTGTCGAGTGGGCAGGCCTTGGCAAAATGGGGCTAGGAGAGGGACAGATCAACCACCCGGTGCGCTGCCAGGCGGGCAGCTTTGGCGTCGACACTGCTTTCTGATTGCGCAGCTTGCAGCCAGACGCCATCCATATAGCACTGCAGGGCGCTGCGCGCTGTTTCGATTTGCTCAGCAGGCAACAGATTGGCCAGCTCAGCCCGCACATGGCTGCGGACACGGGTGCGATTGATTCGATGCAGCCGCGCCAGGCGGGGTGAATAGGGGGCGTTGGCCCAGAACTGCATCCAGAGACTGCACTGCGGCACAGTAAAAAGCGCATCCGAGAAATTGGCATCCATTACCGCATAAAGCCGCTCTTCCGGCGTTCTGGCTGCGCTGTAGCCGGCAATCATCGCGGTGCGCAATTTGCGCAGCAAATGCCGCATAGTGGCCTCCATCAGGCCTTCCTTTGATCCGAAGTAATAGTTGATCGATGCAGCAGAGGCACCAGCCTCACGCGCGATTTCTGCCATTGTAACAACAGAGTAGCCGCGTTTGTGAACGGCGACAATGGTGGCTGCGATCAGCTCTTCGTTGCGAATGTCTCTAATGCGTTTTCTTCCCATGACGAAGTTTTGCGCCACTTGGAGGCAGGTTTCAACTGTTGATGTTTCAAACTAAACTTGAATGACCATTCAAAAATATGTTTGGAGGGGTAGGTTTTCATGCTAGAAGGCCTTTCGATGTCCACAGGGCCAACTCCGCGGGGCCAGGTCCACGGGTCCAGGTTCAGGGGCCGGGTCCACGGGCGCAACAACCATCATGGGAGCCTTGCTCCATTGACAGGCTTTGATTTGCCGCCTTTGCACCGTCGACAGGGAGGTGGCGCGTCAGAAAGTGACGTAAACAAAGTATCGCTCCGGTGTGGGGGCTAAGACGAACGGAACAAAATGGGGTGAAGCCCCTGAAAACATAGGACGCAATGCAGATGACAAAGCCAAATATTCTGGTTCTTATGGTTGATCAGTTGAACGGGACACTGTTTCCGGATGGGCCCGCCGACTGGCTGCATGCGCCAAACCTGAAAAAGCTGGCGGCGCGCTCAACCCGCTTTGCCAATGCCTATACCGCGTCGCCGCTTTGTGCGCCGGGGCGTGCTTCGTTTATGTCGGGGCAGCTGCCCTCGCGCACTGGCGTTTATGATAATGCGGCTGAGTTCCGCTCTGATATTCCCACCTATGCCCATCATTTGCGCCGCGCCGGCTATTACACCTGCCTGTCGGGCAAGATGCATTTTGTCGGCCCCGACCAGCTGCATGGGTTTGAGGATCGCCTGACCACCGATATCTACCCCGCCGATTTTGGCTGGACGCCGGATTATCGCAAACCTGGTGAGCGTATCGAGTGGTGGTATCACAACATGGGCTCGGTCACCGGGGCCGGGGTTGCCGAGACCTCGAACCAGATGGAATACGATGATGAGGTCGCCTATAATGCCACCGCCAAGCTGTATGAGCTGTCGCGTGGGTTGGACGACCGCCCCTGGGCGCTGACGGTCAGCTTTACCCATCCCCATGATCCCTATGTCGCCCGCAAAAAGTACTGGGATCTCTATGAGGATTGCGAGCATCTGCTGCCGCAGACCCCGGCGATGGACTACGCGGATCACGACAACCATGCCAAGCGGATCTTTGACGCCAATGACTGGCGCAGCTTTGACATCACCGAGGACCATATCAAACGGGCGCGCCGCGCCTATTTTGCCAATATCTCTTATCTGGATGACAAGATCGGGGAGATCCTGCAGGTGCTCGAAGACACCCGGCAAGAAGCCACCATCCTGTTTGTCTCGGATCACGGCGATATGCTGGGCGAGCGGGGCCTTTGGTTCAAGATGAGCTTTTATGATGGCTCCGCGCGGGTGCCGCTGATGATTTCCTCGCCCGACCTGCCCGCAGGGCTGGTTGAAACTCCGGTGTCAACGCTGGATGTGAACCCGACCCTGGGGGCGCTGGCCGGCCTGCCCATGGAAGAGATCGCCCCCTGGACCGATGGCGAAGATCTGTGTCCCCTGGCCAAAGGTGTGGAGCGCAGCGCTCCGGTAGCAATGGAATATGCCGCCGAGGCCTCTTATGCGCCGCTGGTGTCCCTGCGCTATGGCAAGTGGAAATACAACCGCTGCAGCCTGGACCCGGATCAGCTGTTTGATCTGGAAGCCGACCCGCTGGAGCGTAACAATCTGGCAGATGATCCGGCCCATGCAGGCACCCTTCAGACGCTCAAGGCCAAGTCCGAAGCGCGCTGGGATCTGGCCCGGTTTGACGCCGATGTCCGCGCCAGCCAGGCCTGTCGTTGGGTGGTCTATGAGGCCCTGCGCCAGGGGGGGTACTACCCCTGGGATTACCAGCCACTGCAAAAAGCCTCCGAGCGCTACATGCGCAACCACATGGATCTCAACACGCTTGAGGACAACAAACGCTTTCCCCGTGGCGAATAGCCCGAAATTTAAATCCCGCCAGTTCAGTCTGCCAGTTCACTTGGCCCCAAATATCCCCGCCGGAGGCATAAAATCATGACTCATCCCGCCCAACCCAAAGCCAGCCATTTCATCAATGGTGCCTATGTCGAAGACACCGCCGGAACGCCAATCCCGGTGATTTATGCCGCGACCGGCGACCAGATTGCCACGGTACACGCCGCAACTCCGGCCATCGTTGAACAGGCCCTTGCCAGTGGCAAGGCTGCTCAAAAGGCCTGGGCCAAGATGAGTGGGACTGAGCGTGGCCGCATCCTGCGCCGGGCTGCAGACATCATCCGCGCGCGCAATCACGAACTTTCGGTGTTGGAAACCTATGATACCGGCAAGCCGCTGCAGGAGACCCTGGTGGCGGATGCCACTTCTGGTGCCGACGCATTGGAGTATTTTGGCGGCCTGGCTGGCAGCTTGACCGGTGAACATATCCCACTGGGCGAGGACTGGGTCTATACCATGCGCGAGGCCCTGGGGCTTTGTGTTGGGATTGGGGCCTGGAACTACCCAACGCAAATTGCCTGCTGGAAGGGCGCGCCTGCGCTGGCCTGTGGCAATAGCATGGTGTTCAAACCCTCTGAGGCCACGCCGCTCTGTGCCTTGAAGGTTGCCGAGATCCTGCATGAGGCCGGGCTGCCAGCCGGGGTTTTTAACGTGGTGCAGGGCATGGGCGAGGTGGGCGCCGCGCTGGTGACAGATCCCCGCGTCGACAAGGTTTCGCTGACCGGCTCGGTGCCCACTGGTAAGAAGGTCTATGCTGCGGCCGCTGCCGACATGAAACATGTCACCATGGAGCTGGGTGGCAAATCGCCAATGATCGTCTTTGATGACGCGGATATCGACAATGCCGTGGGCGGAGCCATCAACGGCAATTTCTACTCCTCCGGGCAGGTCTGCTCGAATGGCACGCGGGTGTTTGTTCAAAAAGGCATCAAGGAGAAATTCCTGGCGCGTCTGGCGGAACGGACCGGCAATGCTGTTATTGGCGATCCCATGGATGAGGCGACTAGTTTTGGTCCCATGGTCAATGAAAACCAGATGAATATCGTTCTGGGCTACATTGAAAAGGGCAAAGCCGAGGGGGCGCGGCTGATCTGTGGCGGCGCACGCTGCGACATGCAGGGCTGGTACCTGCAGCCCACCGTGTTTGCCGATGTCACCGATGGTATGACAATTGCCCGCGAAGAGATTTTTGGCCCGGTCATGTCAGTACTGGATTTTGACAGCGAAGAAGAGGTGGTGGCCCGCGCCAATGACACCGAGTTCGGCCTGTCCGCCGGGGTGTTCACCAAGGATTTCACCCGCGCACACCGGGTGATTGGCAATCTGGAGGCCGGCAGCTGCTTTATCAACTCCTACAACGACGCACCTGTTGAAGCACCCTTTGGTGGGGTCAAGGCATCGGGCGTGGGGCGTGAGAACTCCAAAGAGGCGATCAAGCATTTTAGCCAGGTGAAATCGGTTTACGTGCGTATGGGCGATGTTGAGGCGGCGTTCTGATTGCCCATTCAGGCAACGCCCACCCACCCGCCCCGTTGCCCGAATGGGCAAAGACAAGGGGGCTGCTGAGGGCGCGATACCTGCCTCAGCAGCCCCCAAGCCAATGAAGAGGCGATTTTGGGCTGCCTCAAGGACGAGCCCGCGCCGGCGCGCGGGGCCTGACGGGTGCCTTGACCAGCCCCAAATGCGCGACGGAGAGAAGTGATGAAAGCGGATTATGTGATTGTGGGGGCGGGCTCGGCGGGCTGCGCTATGGCCTATCGTCTGTCTGAGGCGGGGAAATCCGTTCTGGTTATCGAACATGGTGGCACGGATGTCGGGCCGCTGATCCAGATGCCGGGTGCGCTGTCTTATCCGATGAATATGTCGCTCTACGACTGGGGCTACAAATCCCAGCCTGAGCCACATTTGGACAATCGTGAGTTGGTGACACCGCGCGGCAAGGTGGTTGGCGGCTCTTCTTCCATCAACGGGATGGTGTATGTGCGCGGCCACGCGGGCGATTACAACCATTGGGCCGAAAGCGGCGCCCAGGGGTGGTCCTATGCGGATGTGCTGCCCTATTTCAAACGGATGGAAACCTGGGACAGTCGCGGGCAGGGCGGCGATGCCGACTGGCGCGGCACGGATGGCCCGCTGCATGTGACCCGTGGCCCCCGCGACAATCCGCTGCATGATGCCTTTGTCTCGGCCGGCGCGCAGGCGGGCTACCCGGTGACAGAAGATTACAACGGTGAGCAACAAGAGGGCTTTGGCCCGATGGAGATGACCGTCTACAAAGGCCAGAGATGGTCAGCCGCCAATGCCTATCTGCGGCCTGCGCTCAAGCGGGACAATTGCGAGATGATCCGGGGCTTTGCCCGCAAGG
Organism: Pseudophaeobacter sp. TrK17; assembly: GCF_042192375.1. Taxonomy (NCBI): domain Bacteria; kingdom Pseudomonadati; phylum Pseudomonadota; class Alphaproteobacteria; order Rhodobacterales; family Roseobacteraceae; genus Pseudophaeobacter; species Pseudophaeobacter sp. TrK17. The sequence continues at coordinate 2,573,459 of NZ_CP071700.1, read as the reverse complement.
TGGTGATCACCGAAGGCCGCGCCACCGGGGTCGAGATTGAGCGCGGCGGCAAGGTTGAGGTCATTGAGGCCGAGATCGAGGTCATTCTGGCCGCCAGTTCAATCAATTCGCCGAAACTGTTGATGCTGTCGGGCATTGGTCCGGCAGAACAGCTGGCGGAGCATGGCATCGAGGTGGTGGCAGACCGCCCCGGCGTTGGGAAAAACCTGCAGGATCACCTGGAATTCTATTTCCAATATGCCTGCAAACAGCCCATCACCCTGTTCAAATACTGGAACCTTTTGGGCAAGGCCTGGGTTGGGGCCCAGTGGTTCTTTAGTAAGACCGGGCTGGGAGCCTCGAACCAGTTTGAAAGCGCGGCCTTCATTCGGTCCGACAAAGGGGTCGATTATCCAGATATCCAATACCATTTCCTGCCCATTGCGGTGCGCTATGACGGTCAGGCTGCGGCTGAAGGGCACGGGTTTCAGGCCCATGTGGGGCCGATGCGTTCAGAATCGCGCGGCGAGATTACCCTCGCCAGCGCCGACCCCAAAGAGGCGCCAAAGATTTTCTTCAACTATATGTCGACGGAACAGGACTGGATTGATTTCCGCAAATGTGTGCGCCTGACGCGAGAGGTCTTTGCACAGGAGGCCATGACGCCCTTTGTGAAGCACGAAATCCAGCCTGGTGACGCTTTGCAAAGCGATGCGGAGATTGACGGCTTTATCCGTGAACATGCGGAAAGCGCCTATCATCCCTGTGGCACCTGCAAAATGGGCGCGTTGGATGACCCGATGGCGGTGGTTGATCCTGAATGTCGGGTGATTGGCGTCGAAGGGCTGCGCGTTGCCGACAGTTCCATTTTTCCACGCATTACCAATGGCAACCTGAACGGCCCCTCAATCATGACCGGGGAGAAGGCGGCAGACCATATTCTGGGACGGCGGTTGCCTGCCTCTAATGCCGAACCCTGGTTCAATAAAAACTGGCAGGAGAGCCAGCGTTAGGGCTGTTTTGCAGTCCACAAAGGCGGCAAGCCGTCGTTCCTGTTGTTTGGGAACGGCGGCTTTTTTCTTCGGCGGCTGGGCTGGTTGCTTGCGGGATTTGGGGTGGAAAAAAAACGCCGCCATATTTGTGTTTTCAGATGTTTGTTTGATCCGCGTCAATGTGACGGAGGGCTGGGGGCAATAGCCTGTTCTTGACCCAAATATAAGGAGCGAACAGATGTCCAATACCCCCCATGAACTGGCAGAAGAATTCCCCGACAAAGTGGAAACAATGAGCCAGTTGAAACAAAACGATGCGCATTTTTCCAAGCTTGCGGATGAGTACCATGAGGTCAACCGCGCGGTACACCGCGCCGAAACCAACGTCGAGCCACTGGAAGAGCTGGCCGAGGTGGAACTGCGCAAAAAGCGCGGCGCATTGAAAGACGAAATCTGGAACATTCTGGCCAAGGCCTGATGTCTGCCAAGGCTGCGAAGATCTGAAACAGATGGAGGCAGCGCAGTGATATGTTCAGTCACGAGTATCAGGGGGGGCGTTTGACGCCCCCCATTTTTGTTGTTCAGCTCTGGGTGCCGCTGGTCTTCAGCTTACTTCGTAGGGCAGAATGCCGCGCTCATCATTGTTGATGCTGAGGCGGCGTTCCAATGGCGGAACCGAGCGCTGATGGCAGGTTTTGCGCTCACAGATGCGACAAGAAATGCCGATGGGCTCATAGGCGGAGGCATGGCTCATTTCCAGATTGTCAGCATAGACCAGGGCCTGAGCATGACGCACTTCGCAGCCCAGAGAGATGGCGTAGCGCCGCACGGGCGAGCCAAAGGAGCCGCCTGATTTGGACACATCCCGCGCCAGCGAGATATAGCGCACCCCGTCCGGGGTTTCGGCCAATTGCCGCAGGAAACGCCCAGGCGTTTCAAAGGCGCGGTGCACGTTCCACAGAGGGCAGGCACCGCCAAAACGGGCAAATTGCAGTCGTGTGGCAGAGTGACGTTTGGTGATGGTGCCTGCCTGATCCACCCGGACGAAGAAAAACGGAATACCCTTTGCGCCGGGACGTTGCAGCGTTGAAAGGCGATGCGCCACCTGTTCGATTGAGGCACCAAACCGGGTGGTGAGGCGCTCCAGGTCGTGACGGTCCTCTTGGGCGGCAGCAAGAAAGCGACCATAGGGCATCAGCGCGGCCCCGGCGAAATAGTTGGCGAGGCCAATTTTGGCGATGGCACGGGCCTCATCGCTTTGGAAGCGGGCAAAATCCAATGTCGCCTCCAGCAGGCTTTCCTGGCTAAGCAGCGCCACCTGCAACAGCAGCTGAAACACCTGCGTCGGCGGGCTGGACCGGTTAGAGAGCCGCAGCGTACGGGTGCTCGGATCATAGCCACGCAGCCCGTCCATATCGGTGATGGAAATGGTGATACCGGCGTTTTCCAGCGCAGTTGTGGCAGCAAGCCGCACATCTGCGGACCCGGCAAAGCGTTCGGCGGCCCGGTCCATGGCATCAATGTAGTTGTCGCAATAATGGAAAAAGTCGCGCACTTCTTCCCAGGGGCTGGCCTGAATGCGGGAATCCTCGCGCCCCAGGGCCTCATCCAGCGAGGCAAGCCGTTCATGGGTCTGGCGATAGGCGCGATGCAGGCTGAGAAAGGCGCGGGCCAGTGCTGGGGCATTGGAGGCCGTGAGCCGCAGATCGGCCAGGGGCGGGGGCTCATCGGCAAAGACCGGATCAGCGATGGCTTCGCGCATGTCACTCACCAGCCGCTCGCTGTCGCCTGTCGACAGTTCCGTAACATCCAGGCCAAACTCCTGCGCCAGCGCCAGAACAACGGTGGTCGATACCGGCCGGTTGTTGTTTTCCATCTGGTTGAGGTAGGGCAATGACACGCCGAGCTTGGCTGCAAATCCTTTTTGTGTCAGCTCAAGCCGGGTCCGCATTTCGCGCAGTTTTGCCCCTGCATAGAGTTTCTGTGTCGCCATTGGAGATACCTTTGCAAACCTGCTATCCAAAGGCAGTATAATTGCAAAGTTACAGGCGCGGCAAGTTCGGCTCCGGATGAATGGATCCTGAGCCTAGCTGTTCAATTGCTTTTCACGCAGGATTACCAGCAGGATGGCCACCAGCCCGGCGATGGCGGTGGCAAACATCAACAGCAAGAGAGGCACAGCCGTAGAATCGGGTTTCAACAGAAAGCCGGCATAGGCGCTCAGGGCAGCGCCGGCGCCAATCATAATGGCGCCGCTCAGGCCGGAGGCGGTGCCCGCCAGATGCGGGCGGACGGAAATCGCGCCGGTGGTGCCATTGGGAATGGCCATTCCATTGCCCAGGCCGACAAAGCACATAAAGCCAAAGAAGGTGAGGAAGGTATCAGCACCTGCCAGGGCGATAATGAGCGAAACGAGCACGCCAACCCCATTGATGATACAGCCCCACAGCACCATTCGGTTGATCCCAACCCGACCAGAAAACCGACCCGAGAGAAAGTTGCCAACGAAGTAACCAACAGCCGGTGCAGAGAGGTAGATACCAATTTCCGCACTGCTGAGGCCATAAATCTCGGTGCCCAAAAAGGGAGCGCCGCCGAGATAGGCAAAGAATGAGCCAGAGGCGAGGCCGGAGGCCAGAGAGTAGCCCCAGAAGCGGGGAGAACAGAGCAGTTCAGGGTATTCGGCGAACTGTGCACCCAGCGTTTTGCCGCTTTTATGTGCGGTTTCCCCAAAATCAAAATAGGTAATCGCTAGGGTCAGGGCACCCATCAAAAAGAGCGCCCAGAACACCGCAGTCCAGCCCATCCATTGGTCCAGAAAGCCGCCGATGGCGGGGCCAATCATCGGGACGATGGCCATTCCCATGGTGACATAGCCGATCATGCTGGCTGCGTCATTGGTATCATACATATCCCGCACCGCGGCGCGGCTTAGCACCATGGTGGCGGCGACGACAGTCTGCGCCACCCGGAAAAAGAAGAACACCTCCACGTTGGTGGCAAAGATACAGCCCACCGTCGCCACCAGAAACAAAGCCATGCTGGCCAGGAGCACCGGGCGGCGTCCCATCTGGTCCGAAATGGGCCCCACAAATATCTGCACAACTGCGTTGCCAGCGAGGTACAGCGAAACCGACAGCTGCATCACTCGGTAGTCAACCTCGAAATGGCTGGACATGCTGGGCAGAGCGGCAAGGTGCAGGTTCATCCCCAGCGCGGAAAGACCGGCCAGCAGGATCAATGTTGCAATATGCGGTTTGCTCAGTACGCGCTTTGGGGAGCTTGGGGAATTTTGCATATCTTGGGCTTAGATCAGCTTTTTGAGATTGTCTATTCTAAGATCGTCTCAAACGAGAAAGTCATCGCCCAGGCTGTCCAATGTGACATCCTGTAGCAGCAGGCTGTTACCGGCGCCAAACTCAAACAAGAGCCCCTCGTTTGTGTCGCGGGCCTGATCCAGCAGATCCGCGCTGGTGCCATGGCCGATAATATTCAGAAGATCTTTGCCGGGTTTGAAGTCGCCGACGGTATCCGAGCCGCCATTGTTCTTGAAGATGAAGACATCTTTGCCGCGTCCGCCGATCAGAAAATCATCGCCGGCCTGACCATCCAGCCTGTCTTGGCCGCGGTTGCCACTGAGAAAGTCATCGCCACTTCCACCGCGCATCCGGTCGCCGCCACGGCCCCCAAGCATCACATCATCCCCTTGATCCCCCCACAGGGTGTCACCGCCAGCCCCGCCTTTCATCCGGTCGTCGCCGCCTTTGCCCGCCAAAAGATCCCTGCCGCCATGGCCGCGCAGCAGATTGTCCAAAGCATTGCCGATAACCCGGTCACTGCCCTTGGCTCCATAGGCGTTTTCGATTTCGGTGCCGAAGGTTACCACCACGTCATGCTCCGCATCAAAGGAAGAGAAGGCCCCTTGTCGCAGGTCCAGCGTCACCGGGTTTGTGCGGCCCGTTGCATTCAGAATGTCGATGCCGCCACTGTCCCATATGCTGTCTACGGTATTGGTGCGGCAGCCGGTGTAGCTGGTGTTGTTTTCATTATTGACCGCAGCGCCCCAGATGTTTTGCAGGGCGAGCACATCAAACAGCATCAGCGCATCACTATGCGCACCGTTGAAGGGGTTGGCCCGGTAAGACATCAATGAATAAAGGTTGCTTTCGTATTGGGTCGGCAGGGGAGTATCGGCTTCAAATGTATGGCGCAGACCCATGGCATGTCCCAGCTCATGCAGCAGCAGGTCTGTATAGCGCTCAGAGGAGAGGTCCAGTGTTGCGTCATAGGCAACAAAGCCATCCCACTGGGTGATGTTCTTGCCTTGATAGCGAATGCTATAGCCACCGCTGCCAATGGTGGCGCCGGGTAGGCTGACGGCGGCCACGTTCAAATCCGGGTCACTGGTGCGTTTCGTCTGAACAAAAACGACGTTGAGGTAGCTTTCAATATGCTCCAATGCCGCCTCAAAGCTGGCTTTTTCTGCGTCCTTCATGCGGCGCCATCCGTCATAGTCTGCTTGCGTAGGCAGGTCGCCAGGTTCACTTCCGCCAGCATATTGGTAGGTTATCTTGATCGGGGCGCTGCCCGTGGTGTTGAGCGGATTGCTGATGTGGAAACGCTCGTATTGCATGGCCTTGATTATTTCGTCGCGACTTAACATTGCTCTGCCCGAATTTGATTGAGACGAGCCTGATACTGTAGTCAGGGTGTTGAACGAAAAGTGAACGCATTGCGGCGAAAATATGTTGCATTGGATCGATTTTGGAAACAATTCGCCAAAGTTAGCTGATATTCAACTATTCATTACTGGTATGCAAAATATTTGCAAATTTGCCATTTATACCTTTGGCTTGGCCGCTCTCGGCGATAGGCTGTGCCAAATTCTATATGGGGATCTGTGCCATGAAAGATATTCTGTCCGAACTGGAAGACCGTCGCGACGCCGCGCGACTTGGTGGCGGCCAGCGCCGCATTGATGCGCAGCACGCGCGTGGCAAGCTGACCGCGCGCGAGCGGATCGAGCTTCTGCTGGATGAGGGCAGTTTTGAAGAGTTCGACATGTTTGTGTCGCACCGCTGTACCGATTTTGGCATGGAAGAACAAAAGCCTGCGGGGGATGGCGTCATCACCGGCTGGGGCACCATTAACGGACGCATGGTCTATCTGTTCAGCCAGGATTTCACGGTCTTTGGCGGATCCCTGTCCGCAACCCATGCGCAAAAGATTTGCAAGATCCAGGATATGGCCATTCAGAACGGCGCGCCAATCATCGGCCTGAATGATTCTGGTGGTGCCCGAATCCAGGAAGGTGTCGACTCGCTGGCAGGCTATGCTGAGGTGTTTCAGCGCAACATCATGGCCAGCGGCGTTGTGCCGCAGATCTCGGTGATCATGGGGCCCTGCGCCGGTGGTGCGGTCTATTCGCCCGCGATGACTGATTTTATCTTTATGGTGAAAGACACTTCATACATGTTTGTGACCGGCCCCGATGTGGTCAAGACAGTCACCAATGAGGTTGTCACCGCCGAGGAGCTGGGCGGCGCGTCCACCCATACCAAAAAGTCCTCGGTCGCTGATGCGGCCTTTGAAAACGATGTCGAGGCCCTGGCCGAGGTCCGCCGCCTGGTTGACTTTCTCCCGCTCAACAATCGTGAAAAGCCGCCGGTACGGCCCTTCTTTGATGAACCCGGTCGGATCGAGGACAGCCTGGATACGCTGATCCCGGCAAACCCCAATTCGCCCTACGACATGAAAGAGCTGATCACCAAAGTGGCGGATGAGGGGGATTTCTACGAGATCCAGGAAGACTACGCCAAAAACATCATCACCGGCTTTATCCGCCTTGAAGGTCAGACGGTAGGTGTTGTGGCCAATCAGCCAATGGTGCTGGCGGGCTGCCTTGATATCGACAGCTCGCGCAAGGCAGCGCGGTTTGTGCGCTTCTGTGATTGCTTTGAAATTCCAATCCTGACCCTGGTGGATGTTCCTGGCTTCCTTCCGGGCACCTCCCAGGAATATGGCGGTGTGATCAAACATGGCGCCAAGCTGCTGTTTGCCTATGGCGAAGCCACGGTACCAAAGGTCACTGTGATCACCCGCAAGGCCTATGGTGGTGCCTATGACGTTATGGCCTCCAAGCACCTGCGCGGCGATTTCAACTATGCCTGGCCCACGGCGGAAATCGCGGTGATGGGCGCTAAGGGCGCCACCGAGATCATTCACCGCGCCGATCTGGGCAATGCGGAAAAGATCGCGGCCCATACGGCAGACTATGAGGACCGGTTTGCCAATCCTTTTGTGGCAGCCGAGCGGGGCTTCATTGACGAGGTGATCCAGCCCAAATCCACCCGCCGCCGGGTGTCACGTGCCTTTGCCTCACTGCGGGGCAAGTCACTGAAAAACCCGTGGAAAAAGCACGACAACATTCCGCTTTGAGCGGGTGTTGTCGCGGGGGCTGTCTGCCCCCGCACCCCCGAAGGTATTTTTGGAAAGATGAAAAGGAGAGCGTGAGGCAATGACAGGGCTTCGGAAAGATCAGGCGTGCACGGTGTCAGCTGTGGTTTGCGGCGCGTTCGAAGCTGGTGGTCTGCTTGCAGTTTGTGGGCTTGGCGCGACGTGATGCGTGGCAAGTGGCATATCTCTCGCGAAGAGGATTCTTTGACAGTGGCGCGCCAAGTCCCGCCGCGCTTTGATGTCGCCGTGTCTGTGGTGTTACCTCCGGCGGAGCCGCTGCGACTGGCGCAGCAGATCCGCCAAGACATGTGGCGTGCCGTGCAAACTGTGCGGGGCTTTTCTCCAGTGGTGAAGGTTGTCGAGCAGGGCGATAGCTTGCTGGTCACAGCGGGTGGTCGTGTGGCTGGGCGGGTTCCGGGTAAATTGGCCTCTGAAATCAAGGCGGTACTGGAGGATGAGGCAAAGCGCAGCCGTTGGCTGCGACACGCAAGGCGAGACAAGAAGCGCTTAAAGAGCGCGCAATCAGAAGTAAAACTGCACAAATCTACAACAGGGTTTGACAAAGAGGCCGAGACTGGACAATGATCTGCCAGCACCAATACCAGACAGCGCGCGCCAGTGGCGCAGCGCCAGCAGCCCCGCCCGGAGGAGCCCAAGTCATTGGGGGGTGGGGTTGCGGATTTGGTGATTGGCTGTTTCCCCCTGTACAAAAGGTTTTGTTTGGCGGTGGCCTTTGTCTGCTGCTTGCGGCTCAGATCCTTGAGGCTGAGGAGGCCGCGCTTTCTGGGGCCTTTGTGCCTGTGGCGGTGCCCTCGGGGCAGCAGGTGCTGTTGTCGGAAGTCTTGCTGGACGACAGTCCTGGTGCGCTTTGGGCGCGGTTCCGGTTTGTTGTGCCCGGAATTTCGCGTCAGGCGCCGGAGGGTGCAGAAGCGGGCGTAGAAGCGGGCGTAGAAGCGGGCGCGGATTTCCAGCGCAGCGCTGCGGATATGGACTATCTGTGCGACTCGCTGGCGCTGGACTATTTGGCCCAGCATGCCCTGTCCCCCAGCATGGTGGTGATCTCCTTTTCGGACCGCCCGGTAGAATTTGGCACCCCGGATCCCGACGCAACCCAGTTTTTTGAAGCCTATCGTCCTGGTGAAGGTCGCTGCATTTGGGAGGCTTTTTGATGTCTCTACAACATCTTGCGGCGCACTCTTGCGATGGGCGGTGTTTTGCGGCTTTGCGGCCACAGCCCCCTGTGCGGGGTGGTTTTCGATGTGATTCACCCGGTAATCCGGCTATCCTTGGCGCGAATGGTCACAGTACCCTTCGCAAATTGAGGTTGAGGCTGGACAGGGCTGCAGGTCCTGGCGGTCTCTTAAACACATTCAGGAGACAGAAATGTCCAAGAGCATCAAGTTTATCACGCTGGCAGGTCTGCTGGCGATGGTTGCCGCCTGTGGTAACCGTGAAGAAGAGTTCGTTGTGGTCGATCCCGAACCCATCTCGGTTGAGCCAGTATACACCGGAAAATACAAGTAACGACACATGGGGTCCGGCCCTGTGGCCGGCCCCAGCCGTCCCTCGGGGTGCCGGATCGGAGGCACCATCATGCTAAAGCACCGAGGGTTTCCTGGCCGTCTGCCGGGAACAGATTTTCAATTTGTCGTTCGTCGCCCCAATCCCAAAGGGGTGACCGAGCTGACCAAACGCGAACGGTTCCGGGATCGCAAACCGGCAGACCGGCGTGCTGATGCCGCCTTTATGCAGGCTTTGTTGCAGCAGTTTGGCGACCAGCCCTTTGAACGGGGCAACCTGGATGCGGGCCGATTGAGCTGGCTTTTTGGCCGGGAAGTTCTCCCCGCAGAAGATCCCTTTGATCCGGCCTCCTATGAGGCTCTTCTGGTTCTTGATGTAGAACTGGCTCAGCGGTCCTTTCCTGAAGCCTTTGAGGGGAAAAGCCTGTGATGCGCGGGGCGAAGCCAGGCGCAGGCGACCAGCGGGGGCGGGGCATGGGCACTGTTGTCGTCGGTAGGATTGTGGGCTTCGCCCCGTTGTTTAACCCTGCTGAACAGGCTCGCGGTGCGGGCAGGGCGGCGCCAGTGGCGAAAGCCCGCCGAGCGCGCGGCACCTTTGGGCGCAGGGCTGCTCATTTTTGCGGCTCAAACACTGATTTGTTGCCCGCTGGCCCGACTCCTGTTTGTTGGAGAAGAGAGCAGCGCTCTCCACAAAAAGGAGTTAAAATACTATGCGGGCAATCCTTTTCACATCTGCGTTGGGGCTTTGCACAGCCCTGTCAGCCTGTGGCGACACCACCGGCGAACAAGTCGCCTTTGGCGCCGGTGCGGGGGCCGTCGGATCGGCTTTGCTGGGGGGGCATTTGCTCACCGGTGCGGCCGTCGGTACAGCGGCCAATCTTATCTATTGCAAGGAAAACCCTGGCCGTTGCTAGGGCGACTACAGCACCAGTTTCACTGATCTGTCAGCCCCTTCGGGCGACAGCAGATACTCACGCAAACGCCGCAAGCGAGCCCAGAGCTCGCCTGCGGCGTTTTGCATTTCGGCATACAAAAGAACAAGGGACTGCCAATGTTTGAAAAGATCCTGATCGCGAACCGGGGCGAGATCGCCTGCCGTGTTATCAAGACCGCCCGCAAGATGGGTATCAAAACCGTTGCCATCTATTCGGATGCGGATAAGCAGGCCCTGCATGTGCAAATGGCCGATGAGGCGGTTCATATCGGCCCGCCCCCTGCCAATCAGTCCTATATTGTTATCGATAAGGTGATGGAGGCCATTCGCGCAACCGGCGCTCAGGCGGTTCATCCTGGCTATGGTTTCTTGTCGGAAAACTCCAAGTTCGCTGAAGCTCTGGCGGCCGAGGGTGTTGCCTTTGTGGGCCCGCCTGTGGGGGCCATTGAAAAGATGGGTGACAAGATCACCTCGAAGAAAATCGCCAAGGAAGCGGGTGTTTCCACAGTTCCTGGTCACATGGGCCTGATCGAAGACGCCGATGAGGCGGTAAAGATCTCGCGCGAGATCGGCTATCCGGTGATGCTCAAGGCTTCAGCTGGCGGTGGCGGCAAAGGCATGCGGATTGCCTGGAACGACGAAGAGGCCCGCGAAGGCTTTCAGTCTTCCAAGAACGAGGCGGCGAGTTCCTTTGGTGATGACCGGATCTTTATCGAGAAATTTGTGACGCAACCGCGCCATATCGAAATTCAGGTGCTTTGCGATGCCCATGGCAATGGCATCTACCTGGGCGAGCGCGAGTGTTCGATCCAGCGTCGCCAGCAGAAGGTTGTGGAAGAAGCGCCAAGCCCCTTCCTGGATGAAGCCACCCGCAAGGCCATGGGGGAGCAGGCTGTCGCCCTGGCGCAGGCGGTGGATTATGCCTCTGCCGGGACGGTGGAATTCATCGTGGACGGCGACAAGAACTTCTACTTCCTGGAAATGAACACACGGTTGCAGGTGGAACACCCGGTGACCGAGCTGATCACCGGCGTTGACCTAGTGGAACAGATGATCCGGGTCGCCAATGGTGAGCCGCTGACGATCTCGCAGGACGACGTGCAGCTGAACGGCTGGGCGATTGAAAACCGTCTTTATGCCGAAGATCCCTATCGGGGCTTTCTGCCCTCGATTGGCCGTCTGACGCGCTATCGTCCCCCGGCTGAGCTGTCGGGTGGTCCGCTGTTGGACAATGGCAAATGGCAGGGCGATGCGCCTGCGGGCGCTGGCATCGCGGTGCGCAATGATACCGGCGTCTATGAGGGCGGCGAAATCTCGATGTATTATGACCCGATGATCGCCAAGCTTTGCACCTGGGCACCCACCCGCGATCAGGCGATTGAGGCGATGCGCAATGCACTGGACGGGTTTGAGGTCGAAGGTATTGGCCACAACCTGCCTTTCCTGTCGGCGGTGATGGATCACCCGATCTTCATTGAGGGCGCCATGACCACCGCCTTTATCGAAGAACAGTATCCCGAAGGTTTTGTTGGTGTTGATCTGCCCGAAGAGGCGCTGCGCCGGATTGCGGCCTCGGCGGCTGCGATGCACCGGGTTGCCGAAATTCGCCGCACGCGGGTGTCTGGCCGGATGGACAATCACGAGCGCCGGGTTGGCAGCGACTGGGTTGTTACCCTGCAGGGACAGAACTTCCCGGTCAGCATTGAGGCCGACCAGTTGGGGGCCACGGTGACCTTCCAGGATGGCGCGGCCATGCGCATCGCCAGCGATTGGACGCCGGGGGATCAGCTGGCGACAATCGATGTGGATGGCACCCTGCTGGTGCTGAAAGTGGGCAAGATTTCGGGTGGCTTCCGTATCCGGTCCCGTGGTGCTGATATCAAAGTGCATGTGCGCACGAAGCGACAGGCGGAACTGGCCGAACTGATGCCGGAAAAAGTGGCGCCTGATACGTCGAAACTGCTGCTCTGCCCGATGCCCGGTCTGGTGGTGAAAATCGATGTCGAGGTTGGCGACGAAGTCCAGGAAGGCCAGGCCCTGTGTTCGGTTGAAGCGATGAAGATGGAAAACATTCTGCGCGCCGAAAGGAAAGGCGTGATTGCCAAGATCAACGCAAGTGCAGGCGACAGCCTGGCGGTTGACGAAGTAATCATGGAATTTGAGGGGTGATCACAGAGGCAGGCATAAGCCGGATTTCACGGGCGGGGCAGGGTGCTCTGGCCGCGAAACTCCGGTGTCAGTTGCGACCTTCGGGTCGCGCTGAGCCTGCTTTTTCCACATGCAATGCAGGTGCATGCACCAAATCTTCAGACCTCTGTGCGAGATCAATCCCATTGGTTTATCGCAGGGTGGCACATGTTTCGACTGGCAGTAACGTTGATTTCGGCTTTGTTTCTTCTGTCCGGCTGCGCGCTGGACAAGGAAGACGAGCTGCGTGTTCAGCTCTCCGAATGGGTCACACTGGGCGATACCTATTTCTTCAAATCCAACGGCACCTGCACGGCGGCAGTGTTTCACACCGACAGCCCACGCATCTCGTCGCTGCTTGGCGCCGCGCGTTCGGTGGATACCGGGCTCAAGATGCTGGCCGATGGGCAGCCGGTGGTGTTCAAGGTTGGCGACAAATCCCCCAATGCGCTGGTCGAAGCGATCATGTCGCGCGATCTGCCGCATGGGATCAGCGTGCTCAACTCCGGCCTGGCCGGGGTCAACTGCATGAGCGAGCTGGTGAAATCCATCTACCATCAGGCGATTATGAACCCCAGCTCGCGCATGGCCTTTATCCCCGAAGGGCACGGCGTAATGATTGTGGATTCACAGGCCAAGGCGGTGATCTACGTGCGCAGCAACGGCTAAACCCCTGGCCAAACGCGCAAACTCCCATGCGTAAAAGGCGTGGCTGGCGCGCGAATGGCTCTCAGTTCTCGCGCCGATCTTCGACCTCTCGCAAACGGTCCTGGAACTTGTCGATGGTGCGCGACAGCTCGCGGACTGTCCAGGGATGTGGTTTGCGCAGCTTCACGCCTCCGTCCTTGCCCACCAGAACCAGCATGAACCCACGCGGGCGCAGTTGCTTGCGCAGCGCCGAGGCGGGTTTTGGGGTGGTATCGGTCAGGACCACGACATCGCGCTCCAGTAAAGCCTCCGCCTCGCTGGTCAACAGGATCATTTGCTCTTTGAACCGGGGGTCTTCCGGGCTGTCGGCAAAGACAACAATTGGGCGCTTGTGCCACAGAAAACTGGACAGATCGACCTCTTCTCCGGGCTGCACAAGCGAGGGGGGCTCAGGCTCTGAAGCTTGGGCTGCAACAGCTAGGGTAAGCGGAAGAAAACTCGACAAAACAAGGGCTAGGATTGGTTTCATAATCTCTCCTGTTGGCCTCAATATATGCGCATGGCGCATAAATGCGATGGGCAATCGGCCTGTTTGCAGAAAAAAAACCACGCTTGTTAATCGCTTTGAGAGGGTCTGTGGACAATGATCGCGCAGTCTCCCTTTTCAGAGGTGCGGAACGCGCCTCCCGTCCAAAGAATTGGAAATGCGATGCAAACCTGTCTTCATCTTGGGGCACACCGCTGTGCCACCACCTCTTTTCAGGAATACCTGCGCCAGAATGCAGCAGAGCTTGAAACGCAAGGGATAGGGTTTTGGGGACCACGACGCACCCGCAATGGCTTGCTGCACGGGGTCTTGCCCACACCTTCGGTGGTGAATTCCACAGCTTTGGCAAAACGGGCGCAGGGGCGGATCAGGATGAACCTGAACCACAGCCGGGAGCGCGGCATTCAGCAACTTATTGTCAGCGATGAAAACCTCATCGGCAGCACCCGCACAAACCTGCGGCTCGGCGGGCTTTATAGTGGCGTCGGGGAGCGGCTGGCACGCTACGCCGAAGCCTTTGATGGCCAGATTTCTTCTGTGGCGCTCAATATTCGCAGCCTGGAAAGCTACTGGACCTCTGCCCTGACCTATGCGGTCACCCGGGGGCACCGCGTCCCGTCGCATTTGCAATTGCAAAACCTTGCCGAGAGCAGTCGCAGCTGGCGCGATGTTATTTCCGATATCGCCTGCGCCATGCCCGGGGTGGAGATCCAGGTCCTGCCCTTTGAGATCTTTTGCGGCCGCCCTGAACTGCAACTGCAACTGCTGAGCAACTGCGAAGCCCCGCGCAATCATGCACGGGTGCGGCTCAACGCCTCCTTGCGGCTGGAAGATCTGCGGGCCCATGTGCTGACAAACACAGCCCTTGAGCTGCCCGAAGGAGAGGGGCGCTGGCGCCCCTTTGACGAAACCCAAAGCGCTATGCTGCGCGAGAATTATTCAGATGATCTGATGTGGCTGACTGCCGGCGCCGATGGGCTGGCGCAGCTGGTCCAGGATCCAGAACACCAGGCGGCAGGACTAAACCTGCCCCAAACAGATATGACAAGAGGAAGATCCCATGACAAGCAAGACAGACGATTGGCGGGCTCTGGCTGAAAAAGAGCTCCGTGGCCGCCCACTCGAAGACCTGACCTGGAAGACACTGGAAGGTATTGAGGTCAAGCCGCTGTATACGGCTGAAGACACCGCCGAGCTGCCGCATATGGGCACGCTGCCCGGCTTTGGCCCTTTCACCCGTGGCGTCAAGGCCACGATGTATGCAGGTCGCCCCTGGACCATTCGGCAATATGCTGGTTTCTCCACCGCCGAAGAGAGCAACGCATTTTACCGCCGCAATCTGGAAGCGGGTCAGCAGGGGGTTTCCGTGGCCTTTGATCTGGCCACCCACCGGGGCTATGACAGCGATCACGAACGGGTTGTGGGCGATGTGGGCAAGGCTGGCGTTGCCATCGATTCTGTTGAGGACATGAAGATCCTGTTTGACGGTATTCCGCTCGACAAGGTTTCGGTGTCGATGACCATGAACGGCGCGGTGATCCCGATCCTGGCCAGCTTCATCGTGGCGGGCGAAGAGCAGGGCCATGACAAGGCACTGCTGGCGGGCACCATTCAGAACGATATTCTGAAGGAATTCATGGTCCGCAACACCTATGTTTATCCGCCAGAGCCTTCGATGAAGATCATCTCGGATATCATTGAATACACCTCCAATGAGATGCCCAAGTTCAATTCGATCTCGATTTCCGGCTATCACATGCAGGAAGCCGGCGCCAATCTGGTGCAGGAGCTGGCCTATACGCTGGCTGATGGTCGCGAGTATGTCCGCGCCGCCACCGAGGCGGGTATGGATGTGGATAAATTTGCCGGCCGTCTCAGCTTTTTCTTTGCCATTGGCACCAACTTCTTCATGGAAATCGCCAAACTGCGCGCGGCGCGCACTCTGTGGCATCGCGTCATGACCGAATTTGACGCCAAGTCCGACCGGTCCAAGATGCTGCGCACCCACTGCCAGACCTCAGGCGTGTCCCTGCAGGAACAAGACCCCTATAACAACGTGATCCGCACCGCCTATGAGGCGATGTCGGCGGTGCTGGGCGGCACCCAATCGCTGCACACCAATGCGCTGGACGAAGCCATCGCGCTGCCCACCGAATTCTCGGCCCGTATTGCCCGTAATACCCAGCTGGTGCTGCAGGAAGAAACCGGTGTTACCAATGTGGTCGACCCGCTGGCGGGCTCTTACTATGTGGAAAGCCTGACAAACGAGCTGATCGACAAGGCCTGGGCGCTGATGTCAGAGGTCGAGGAAATGGGTGGCATGACCAAGGCCGTGGCCTCTGGCATGCCCAAGCTGCGCATCGAGGAAAGCGCCGCCCGTCGTCAGGCAATGATCGACCGCGGCGAAGAGGTGATTGTCGGCGTCAACAAATACCGCAAGGAAAAAGAAGACCCGATCGACATCCTGGACGTGGATAACGTGGCCGTGCGCGAAAGCCAGATTGCCCGTTTGCAGAAAATGCGCGACGAGCGCGACGAAGCGGCCTGTCAGGCTGCGTTGGATGAGTTGACCAATCGTGCCAAAAATGGCGGCAACCTGCTGGAAGCTGCCGTCGAAGCGGCGCGGATGCGGGCCTCAGTTGGAGAAATCAGCATGGCGATGGAAAAAGAATTTGGCCGTCACCGCGCCGAGGTGAAAACTCTGGCGGGGGTTTATGGCGCGGCTTATGAGGGCGACGAAGGCTTTGCCGAGATCCAGAAAAGCATCGAAGCCTTTGCCGAAGAAGAAGGGCGTCGCCCGCGTCTTCTGGTGGTCAAGATGGGCCAGGACGGGCATGACCGGGGCGCCAAGGTAATCGCCACAGCCTTTGCCGATATCGGTTTCGATGTGGACGTAGGTCCACTGTTTCAGACCCCCGCAGAGGCGGCGCAGGATGCCATCGACAATGATGTGCATGTTATCGGTATCTCATCCCAGGCGGCAGGTCACAAAACCCTAGCACCGCAGCTGGTAAAGGAACTGAAAGAGCAGGGCGCCGAGGATATTCTGGTGATCTGCGGCGGAGTTATTCCGCAGCAGGATTACCAGTATCTTTATGACAACGGCGTCAAAGCGATCTTTGGCCCCGGCACCAACATCCCCGAAGCGGCGCAGGATGTCCTGAAACTGATCCGCGAAGCCCGCAGCTGAGCAAAGACACAGGTGCAGATCCGGTCATAGACTGGATCTGTCGGATATTCTGAGTATCAGATCTATGGGCGCGGGGGCTTCCTGCGCCCATATGTGTTGCAGCCTTAAACCGGTTTGGGAGCGCGGCCTTGCACTGACCTGGATCTGATGTACGCAGCCGTTGCCGCCCCTCACGCGTAAAAATCGATGGCCGGTTGTGACTTATCATAGCCCGCCTCTTCCAAGGCGGCCAAAACGGTGTCGCCTAAACTCAACGCGTCTTCACTGGTTGAATCATAGGCCTCAACGGTGGCGGCGATCAGCTCGACAATTTCGTCGTCAACGGTCGAAATCCCCTGCCTTTCCTGTGGCGGCAGCGGACGGTCCGCGCGCAAGGCCGCATCGGCTCCGGATTGGGCAGCCCGCTCGCCCGCCGCACTGCCTGACCCCGCCAAGGCTGCGTCAAGATTTTTTCCGTTGCCCAGGTCTGGGTCTTTGACCTGAATGAGCATTGTTCGGGCATTGGCGTCCAATAGCTTGTCAGGCTCGAAACTGGACAGAAAGGCTGCGAGCTTTTCTGCTTGCTCACCATTCATCTTTGTCGATTTCCTGTTCAGGCTCGACAGTAGTTCCTGGCTCATTGAACCTTGGATCAGCATCAGATGACCTCCTATACCTCGTTCACACGGCACCAGGTGTCCTGGCTCGCTTCTGACACGGACATGGAAGAAGGGGCCTCATTATCTGAAGCCCGCGCCATGACCAAAGTTTCCTTAATTTCATAGGGGGCAGGCCATAATTCAAGCGCTGGCAGTACCTTATGGTTTCCAAACTATGAATGTCTGCCAGTGATCACCTCCTCAGCTTTGCGCTTGAATGTCGCAAGGGGCCGGCTAGGGTGTGGCCAAAATAGGAGAGCATGATGGAACTGGATCACCTGGCCGTCGCAGGCGCAACTCTGGAAGAGGCGCGGGTTCATGTGGAAGAGGCGCTTGGTGTGGCGCTGCAGCCGGGCGGGCAACATGCGATGTTTGGCACCCATAATTACCTGCTTGGGCTGGCGGATGGGCTTTATCTTGAAGCCATCGCCATTGATGCATCTGCCACCCCACAGCGGCGGCCCTGCTGGTTTGATCTGGACCGGTTTACCGGGGCGCCCCGGATCAGCAACTGGATTTGCCGCTGCACCGATCTGCCCGCACAACTGGCCGGGCTGCCAAAGGGGGCAGGGGAGCCTGTTTCGCTGACGCGGGGCGATCTGAAGTGGGATATGGCGGTGCCGGCGGACGGGATTCTGCCCTATGACAATATGTTTCCAGCACTGATTGAGTGGCATTCTACCCATCCGGCGCCCAGTCTGCAGCAGCAGGGCTGTCGGCTGCACCACCTGGTGATTTCCCACCCCGAGGCGGGCGCTTTGCAAGAGGTGATGCCAATGTCTGATCCGCGGATCAGTTTTGAGACCGGTCCGATGGGGTTTGAGGCTGAGTTTGACACGCCCCACGGGCGCCGCCATCTGCGCTGAAATCAGACGCTACCGGCGGTGATTTGCCAGTTGCCCGCCGCGGTGTGCAGCGGCAACGCGGGGCAGCACTGACATCGGCTGGGTTTCCAGCTAAGGTATTGATATGACTCTTTGGTCCCGAATCTCAGATGCGCTGGCTGCGCTTGGCAAGGGCGAAAGCCTTGCGGATGTTTTTGACCGTCTGCGCACCCCGCCCGAGCGATCGGTAGCCTTTGCCATTGCAGTGGTGGCTCTGGGCGCCAAGATGGCAAAGGCAGATGGCCAGGTCACCCGGGATGAAGTCACCGCCTTTCGCGAAGTGTTCCAGATCGCCCAAAACGACGAGGCCGGCGCGGCGCGGGTCTTTGATATGGCTCGGACAGATATTGCCGGATATCAGGACTATGCGGCGCGTATCCAACGGATGTTTGCCTCGGACAGCAGCACCCTGTGTGATCTGATGGAGGGGCTGTTCCATATCGCCATGGCAGATGGCTTTTATCATCCCGGTGAAAACGAGTTTCTGGAGGATGTGAGCCGGATCTTTGGCCAGACACCACAGCAGTTTCAGGCGCTTAGGGCGCGGTTTGTCCCGGATGCGCCCAAGGATCCCTATACGGTGCTTGGCGTGTCCCCGGATATGCCGCGTGAGGAGATCCGTAAATACTGGCGCAAGCTGGTGCGCGACACCCATCCGGATGCAATGATCGGGCGCGGAGTACCGGAAGAGGCCGTGCGGCTGGCGGAAAAACGCATGATAGATATCAACCGGGCCTGGGATCAGATCAACGGATGTGAAAAACATGCGCCTGGTCACCTATAATATCGAATGGTTTGCGCATCTGTTTGACGATGCTGACAATTTGATGCTCGATGGTGAATCTTCTGGGCGCTATGGCGTCGATCGCTACACCCAGGGCCGGGGTATTGCCCATGTGCTGCAACGCCTGGATGCGGATGCGGTTATGGTCGTGGAGGCGCCTAACACCGGGCGAAATCAGAGCTGTAGAAGAGCGTTGGAACGCTTTGCCGCCGAGGCAGGCCTGCGCACGGATACTGCGGTTTCCGGTTTTGCCACCGACACCCATCAAGAAATCGCGCTGCTCTATGATCCAACGGTGCTGACCGTGAAGGTGGATCCCCAGGTCAGCAAAGACACGCCACGCTTTGATGGTAGCTTTCATATTGATCTGGATGTGGATGACCGGATGGACCGGGTCCGGTTTTCCAAGCCGCCGCTGGAACTGCGGGTCAACACCAAAGAGGGCATGACTTTGCGCCTGATCGGTGCGCATTTGAAATCAAAGGCCCCCCATGGGGCTGAAAACGCCAAAGACGTGGTGCGGCTCTCCATCGCCAATCGGCGCAAGCAGCTGGCCCAGGCGATCTGGCTGCATCGGCGTGTCGCAGACCACACCGAGGCCGGCGAACATGTGATTGTCATGGGGGATCTCAATGACGGGCCGGGGCTGGACGAATATGAGCGCCTGTTTGGAAAATCCTCGGTTGAGATCGTCATGGGGACAGAGCTGAGCGATCCCCATGCACAAGGTCTGCTGAAGCCGCGCGAGATTGTGCAGCCCTCGACCTCCCGGTTTTACAACGCCGCAACCAAGCGCTATTTTGGTGCGCTTCTTGATTATGTAATGATTTCCCACGGGTTGGAGGCCTACGCACCGCGCTGGCGTATCTGGCACCCTTTTGAGGATGCCGAGTGTTATGGCGACATTCCCCTGCGGGAGGCGCTATTGGCGGCGTCTGATCATTTCCCGGTCTCATTGGATCTTGGGCTGACTTAAATTTTTACACAGAGAGACTATATTGACCCCATGAAACATATTTTCGCTCCCGCCCTGATCGCCAGTTTTTTGATGGCCTCCCCTCTTGTCGCCCAGGACAGTGTCCCGCAGGATGGCGACAGTGGGGGCTCCAGCCTGATGGAGCGCGGGGCTGAGCTGTTCTGGAAAGGGCTGCGCGAAGAAATGGCGCCTTCCCTGGAGGAGCTGGAAGGGCTGATGTCTCAGATTGGGCCGTCAATGCAGAGCTTCCTGGCGGAAATGGGCCCGGCATTGACAGAAATCGCGGGCAAGGTCGAAGACTGGAGCCGCTATGAGGCGCCGGAAATCTTGCCCAATGGCGATATCATCATTCGCCGTAAACCAGATGAACCAGACAGCACGCCACCTGAAGGTGGCTCAGCTGACGGGGCAGGCGACGGGTCCACAGATCTGTGAGCGATAGCACATGCGGTCGCTGCCAAAGCAGAGCTCGCATGTGATCACGTCAGCCGACCTTATTTGGTGATCTTGACGCTGAGCTCAGCCTCCAAGGCCTCAGCCAGCGATTTCAGACGGCTCTCGGCCACTTCACCAAACAGATCCTCACAGGCGCGGGGCAGTTCCAAACACAGATGACGTTTGCGGGGCTGCCATTTCAACGTGCCAATATCGCCCTCTTCGCTGACCATCAGCATAGCGCCAAAACGCATGGCCTTGCCTAGGATCTCAGCTTCTTTTTGGCCCTTTTCGTCCAAAAGGTCGTAAAGATACTCAAAGGCAGTGCCCTGTCTTTTGTTGCGGTAGCGATGCAGCAGGGCCAGGCCGAGAAAAATCCGTTCAGAGTGTTTCAAGCCGCCAAGATTGGCGCGGGTTGCATTGTCAAAACAGACTTCGGCGCGATAATCCGGGTGGGCGCGCCAACTGACGTCATGCAGCAGGCAAGCGGCCTTGATCAGGCGCTTCTGGGCGTGCGGGCCAGAGCTGAACAGCGGCAGAACAAAGTCATAGAGCGTTTTGCCAAAGCCTGGCAGTCGCGCATCCTTGGACTCGGCAAAGCGGCAGGATTCCACCAGCGGGTCCCGGTTACGCAGCCGCTGCGGCATCTGCTCATAGAGCAGGCCTTCGCGAATGCCATAACTGGACACCGCAATATCCTTAGGCTTGAAGGTTTTGACCAGGCGCGACAGCACGTCGATGGCATAGGGCACAAGCGACATCCGCGCGGCAGAGATGCCACAGGCGGTGCGCAGATCTTCGATATCATTGGTGTCGATATATTTCAGAGTTTCCCGGACATCCCGCGCGGTCATTCGGTATTCATGCAGAACCCGTAAGGGATAGCCGCGCCGCATCATGTCGACACGGGCAATGGCGCGCCAGCTGCCGCCAACCAGAAACAGGCGATCCGTCTGCCGCCCCATTTCGGTGCTCAGCTCCTTCATGACCGCAGATATATGCGCCTTGCGTCCGCGACGCCCGCCCTTGATGTCACGCAGTTTTAGCGGCCCAAGCGAGGAAGTCATACGCTTTCCAACCTCACCATCGTGGATTTCAGCCAGCTCCATCGAGGAGCCGCCAATATCGCACACCAACCCATAAGACCCGGGCCAGCCCAGCAATACACCCTGGGCCGACAGCCGGGCCTCTTCGCGCCCGTCAATCACCCAGATTTTCAGCCCGGTTTCCTGCAGGACTTCCTCGCAGAACTCCGGGCCATCCTCAGCGTCGCGCACCGCGGCTGTGGCCACCACCGACAGGCCTGGCAGCCCCATGCCCTGGGCCAGATGCTGGAACCGGCGCAGCGCTGCCAGCGCCCGAACGCGCCCTTTGGGGTTCAGCTTGCCCGTTTCCGACAGGCCGGCGCCCAGGGCACACATGATCTTTTCGTTGTAGAAATAGGCCGGGCTACGTGCAGCGCCGTCAAAGATCACCATACGAACCGAGTTGGAGCCGACATCAACCACGCCGACTCGCGATAGGGCGCGGGCGCTGGGGTCTTCAAAAACGGGGCGACCAAAAGGGCCTCCATCGGGGGCGGAGCTGGCCTTGGCTGGGGTCATGGTCGCCTCATCAATTCTGCTTTGTGTTATCACGATGGGCCATGCCCAGATTTGGGTCAATCGCTGGTATATGCGACATTTTTGGTTACTTGTAGCGGATCATTTGGAAGGTCTTGTGACATCAGCCTGACCGCAAGAGGGCGCGACAGGGTGCGTCCTTCGGAGAGCGCCAGACTATCAAGCTGTTTTACGATGACAGCCGCAGCTGCAAATGAGCGATCCATATGGGCTACCAGGTAGGGGATAACATCAGGTTTTGGCGTTACCTGCCTGTCGTTAAACAGTTTTGCCAGAACCACGGCAAGCAACGCATCATCCGGGGCTTGCAGCTCTGCGTGGGTCGCGGCCTGCACCCGGCTTTGCAGATCTGCCAGCGACAGTTGCCAAAGATTCGGCGCAGCCCGCCCCGTCAACATCAGCGCATGGCCATTGGACAGAACCAGATTGTGTAGGTGGAACAGGGCGTTTTGGGCCTCTGGGTTGCCAGCAATGGCCGGAACATCTTCCACCACCACCGGCGCCTGCGCCAATTTGGGCACCTGCTCTTCCCGCAGGCTGCTGGCCTGCAGGATCTTGGCACCGGTCTGACTGGCCCAGACATGGGCGAGATGGGTCTTGCCAGAGCTGGCAGGGCCGGTCAGAACCAGTTTGCCGCTGGGCCAGTGAAAGGAAGGGTCCAACAAGGCCACGGCCATGGCATTGGAGGGGGCGACAAAAAAGTCATCCCGCCCCAGGGCCGTTTTGGCGGGCAAATCAAAGCTCAGCTGTTGGGCCATTTCAGGTCTCGTCTTTTTGCTGCAAGGCCGGGTGTTCCAAGCCCCGGTACAATCGGCTGTCGAGATACTGTTCTACCAGGAAACGCGCAACCACCCCGAGCGCGGCGGCCAGGGGCACGGCGACCAGCATACCAACGAATCCAAAAAGGGCGCCAAAAACCGACAGCGCCAGCAACAGCCAGACCGGGTGCAATCCGACGGAGTTACCCACCAGTTTGGGGGTCAGGTAGTTGCCTTCGATCACCTGTCCAAAAGCAAAGATGGCGCCGACGATGCCAATCGACCACCAATCGCCCCAGAACTGGAACAGGGCCAGGCCAATGGCCAACGCGCCGCCAATCAGCGCTCCGAGGTAGGGAATGAAGGTGACCATTCCGGCAATAAAGCCAACCGCCAGGCCAAAGTTGAGGCCGACAAGCATCAAGGTGACAGCGTAGTAGCTGCCCAGAATCAGGCAGACGGTGCCCATGCCGCGAATGAAGGAGGCCAGAACCGCGTCGATCTGCGACATCAGGCGGCGGATGATTGGGGCGTGATCACGCGGCAGCAGTTCGTCCACACGGGCTATCATACGGTCCCAGTCGAGCAGCAAATAGACGGCAACCACTGGAACAATGATAAACAATACCAATACATTCAGAAGCGAAACTGCGGATCCGGCGATGCCCTCAACCAGTTCAATCCCTTTGCCCTGCAAGGTGCCAACAATCGAGGCAATGGTTTGTTGCGCCCGGCTGCCTTCGGTAAAGACAGAAGGGAAATGAGTCTGCGCAAAGGCTCGCAGATCCCGAAAGGCCTTGGGCAGGGTCTCGGTCAGATCAATCAGCTGATTGATCAGCGTCGGCAGCAAGACAAGCAAAGCCAGCAAAAAGATCAGCATCAAGAACACGACAATCACAGCCGTGGACGTCGACCGACTGAGCCCCATGGTTTCCAGTCGATCAGCAACAGGGTCGATCAGATAGGCAATGGCTGCGCCCAGCACAAATGGCAGTAAAACGTCGCCCAGCGACCACATCACAATGGAAAAAATCAGGGCGGCAACGCCCCAGTATTTGAACTGTTTTTTTGCCGGAAGGGCCATGACTGCGCTGCCTTTTTGCGGACTGATCCGTAGGATC
The DNA here is from genome assembly GCF_042192375.1 of Pseudophaeobacter sp. TrK17. NCBI lineage: Bacteria > Pseudomonadati > Pseudomonadota > Alphaproteobacteria > Rhodobacterales > Roseobacteraceae > Pseudophaeobacter > Pseudophaeobacter sp. TrK17. The sequence continues at coordinate 2,549,788 of NZ_CP071700.1, read as the reverse complement.
TTTGCTCAGTCATCGCCCAAGGCCGCGCCCCTTGCAAGAGGAGCGCGCGGCTCTGGGGTTAAACTGAGCTGTTTTTTGCGCCGAAAGTCCCGCTTTGGCGCGTGCTCCGGTCCCTGCGAATCCCACCCAGGCTGTGTTGCCGGGGTGGTGTGGTCCTGCCCTGGGCGAGAACAGGGCCGGGATGGGGCAGGTCACTCGATCCTGACGCCTTGGCGTTTCAGTTCCGCCTGCAAAGCGGTGATGTCCACAGCCTCCAGCGCGCAGTCTGATTTGACGGACAGGGCCGAAGCAATGCCTGCGCCTTGGCCCGCGACGGCACAACAGGCCATGTTGCGGGTGGCGGCATGGGCGATTTTGTCGCCACCAATGGCGCGACCGGTCACCAGCAGGCCTTCGACTCCCTTTGGCAACATGGCGCGATAGGGGATCTGCATGTAGCGTCCGGTGGTGGGCAGGATCAACACGCCATAGCCATCAATGAATTCCGGATAAATCCCGATGCTATCGTCAAAGCGGCCCTGATTGCGGGTCTCATTCTCGGTAATATTGTGCAAGGCGTCGATCTTGCGGGTGTCGCGAATGCCGATGGTCATGCCAAAATTGCGCAACCGCGCCGCTTCGCAGCCCGGCGTGTAGGCATTCAGCGCTTTTATCGCCAACATGGCCTGTTTGCGGCCTTCGATTTCGCCACTGGTCATGCTGTCCGGGTCGGTGCCGTCGATGCCTGCCAGATGCACGAGGTTCATATAGGTCATCTCGCCACTGTCATGCACCGCGCCCCATGTGCCGCCAATGGTATTGAGATGCGCGGGGATCACCCCGTCGCGGATCGCTTGTCCAAAGGGTTTGGCCAAAAAGGGCGAATACATCTCGTCTTCTTTCCCGGAGGTTTCGACCTGCCATTCGCCGGTGGACCAGTCAGCATAGGTCTGCGGGTCGGCCTTGACGCCCTCGATGAATTTTTGCTTGTCGACACCTGCGATGTGGAACATGACGCTGGCCGCCTGCATTTCCTCCACCGGGGTTTTCACTGTAGGCGCCCCCATCATATGGGCAATGTCCGCATCACCAGTGGCGTCGATCACCCGTTTGGCCAGCACCGCTTCGCGGCCTGCCTTGCTTTCGACAATGACGCCGGTGACACGGCTGCCTTCCCGGATCGGGGCCACAAAGACTCGGTGCAGCATGGGGTGGATTCCGGCCTCTTCTACCAGCTTGTCTGCCACCAGTTTGAAGCCCTCGCTGTCCAGCTCATAGGACAGGGATTGGCTTTCGGGTACGGCGGCGCCCATGGATTTGGCACGGTCTTCGAATTCCCAGCCTATCCCCCCGGCCTCAACCGTTTGCTCGTGACGATACCAGGCAAAGCCCTCCACGCCGACGGTGGTGATATTGCCACCAAAACAGCCAAACCGGTCCAGCAGAGTCACGGCAACACCAGCCCGTGCCGCAGCCAATGCCGCGGCCAGCCCGCCGGGGCCGGAGCCCACCACCAGCACTTCGGTTTCATGGATCACCGGTATCTCACGGGCTGGTTCAAGAATGGTTTTGGTCAAGTCTTTCTCCTTAAAGACAGCGAAGCAGCTCCGGGCTGGCAGTGAGGTTTCCGCTAACAGATATATTCTTGTATGGTCGTTCAAGTTATTTTTGCGCTGCTCGGGTGGAAAAATTGACAACATCGCGCTGACAGGCCGGTAAAAATCACTTGGGTCGGGCCGACGGCTTGCCAGGCGGTCCGTGCTTTCGTGCCTCTGCTCTTGCTCGCCTTCGTCGCAGCCACTACACCGGGCGGGATCGCGAAAACACGAACCACATCAGCTCTGGAGCCATCATGCGCCTGTCCCGCTATTTCCTGCCTGTTCTGAAAGAGACCCCCTCCGAGGCCCAAATTGTCAGCCACCGCTACATGCTGCGCGCCGGAATGATCAAGCAATCCTCTGCTGGCATCTATTCCTGGTTGCCGCTTGGCTTCAAAGTGTTGAAAAAGCTTGAAGGCATCGTGCACGAAGAGCAGCAGCGCGCCGGCCACATTCCGATGCTGATGCCCACCATCCAATCGGCGGATCTGTGGCAAGAGTCCGGTCGCTATGATGACTATGGGGCCGAAATGCTGCGCATCAGCGACCGCCATGGCCGCGATATGCTGTATGGTCCCACCAATGAAGAGCTGATCACCGATATTTTCCGTGCCAACGTCAGTTCCTACAAGGATCTGCCGCTGACCCTCTATCATATCCAGTGGAAATTCCGCGATGAGATCCGTCCGCGCTTTGGCGTGATGCGGGGGCGCGAATTCTACATGAAAGACGGGTATAATTTCGACCTCACCCAGGAGGACGCGCTGCACGCCTATAACCGTCACCTGGTCAGCTACCTGCGCACCTATGAACGCATGGGCCTGCAAGCCATTCCGATGCGCGCTGACGGCGGGCCAATTGGTGGCGATTATACCCATGAGTTCCTGGTGCTGGCGGAAACCGGTGAAAGCGAGGTCTTCTATGATAGCGCCGTCACCGATCTGAGTTTTGGGGATCGTGAAATCGACTATGACAGTGTCGAGCAGTGTCAGAGCGTGCTGGAGGAGTTCACCTCAAAATATGCCCGCACCGATGAGACCCATGACGCGGCGCTGTTCAACGAGGTGCCAGAAGAGCGCCGCCGGGTGGCGCGTGGTATCGAGGTTGGCCAGATCTTCTATTTTGGCACCAAATATTCCGAGGCCATGGGCGCAACCGTGCAGGGGCCAGACGGCAAACCCACCCCGGTTCACATGGGCTCGCACGGCATTGGTGTGTCGCGTCTGTTGGGTGCCATCATCGAAGCCAGCCATGACGACAAGGGCATCATCTGGCCCGAAGGCGTGACGCCGTTCCACTGTGGTATCGTCAACCTCAAGCAGGGCGATGACGAGGCAGACGCTGCCTGTAACCAGCTGTATGCGGCGCTGACCGCGCTGGGGCTGGAGCCGCTTTATGATGACCGTAAGGAGCGCGCCGGCGGCAAATTTGCCACCATGGATCTGATTGGCCTGCCCTGGCGCATCACTGTTGGCCCCCGTGGTCTGAAAAACGGTGTGGTTGAACTGACCTCGCGTCGCAGCGGCGAAAGCGAAGAGCTGAGCCCGGAAGAGGCGGTGAAAAAGATCGCAGCAATCTATGCCAAGCACGGGGCCACCCGGGGGTTCTGATCCCAGATTGGGCGGCAAGACTTACATGACTTCTAGGGGAGGCGGGCCAGATGGCGCGCCTCCCCTTTTTTGAATTTACGGTATGTTCCGCGTTATGAGGCGCGGCTGAATTTGGCATCCGCTGGCATGTGGGCATCAAACAGGCTGGCAATAATCCGGGTCATCGGGCGTCCCTCTTCGGTGATTTCCAGCTTTGCATCCGTCAGGCTGACCAGATCGCCAAAGCGGCCAACCACCTGGTCCAGATCCGCGTCCAGCCCGGCGGTCAGCGCACCAAATTGCTGCGTGAGGGACTCTCGGTCCAAGGCAAAATCACACATTATCATCTCAATGGCGCGGGCGCGCATCAGGTCTTCCTGCGTCATCTCGTGGCCCCGTGCGCCAGCCAGGTGCCCGGCTTCGATATGTTTGATATAGGCCGGAGTGGCCGCGGCATTCTGCACATAGCCACCTGGAAGCCGCGAGATGGACGAGGCACCAATACCAATGAGGGCAGGGCAGATGTCTTCGGTATAGCCCTGAAAATTGCGTCGCAGATGACCGCTGCGCGCCGCCTTGGCCAGGCCGTCGTCCGGCAGGGCAAAGTGGTCGATACCAATGGCTTGGAACCCGGCTTCGGCAAAGGCGGTTGCCGATTGTCCCGCCAGGGCAAAGCGCGCCTGATCATCCGGCAGAACCGTCTCATCAATCAGCTTTTGGCGCTTGGCAACCCAGGGCACATGGGCATATCCAAACAGGGCGAGGCGGTCGGGCTTGAGGCTCAGCACCTTGTCCAGCGTATCCGCCATGCGAGCCGGGGTTTGATGCGGCAGACCGTAGACCAGATCGGCATTCAGCGAGGTAATCCCGGCAGCGCGCAGATCCTCGACACAGGCCAGGGTTGCCTCAAAGGGCTGCTGGCGGCCAATGGCCTCTTGCACCAGGGGATCAAAATCCTGGATGCCAATACTGGCCCGGTTCATGCCCTCGGCGGCAAGGGCGGCGATTTTGTCCCGGTCCACCAGGGTTGGGTCGATTTCCACCGAGAACTCCCAGTCCGGTGTCTGCGGAAACACGTCTTTGACGGCGCGCGCCAGCCTGTGGATCAAGGCAGGGGGCAGAATGGTGGGTGTGCCACCGCCCCAATGCAGTCGCCCCATGCGCAGGCCCTTTGGCAGGGTGTCTGCCAGCAAGGCAAGCTCGGCCTCCAGCGTGCCTATGTAACTCTCAACCGGGCTCAGCGATTGGGTGCCCTGGGTGCGGCAGGCGCAGAACCAGCACAGGCGTTCGCAAAAGGGGATGTGGATATAGACCGAGACCGGAACCTTTGGGTCCAGGGCTGCCAGCTGTCGCTGTTGCGACATCAGCCCGATATTGGGGCTAAACACCGGCGCGGTGGGATAGGAAGTATAGCGGGGCACGCGGCTGTCAAAAAGCCCAAGCGCAGCAAGGCGATCAATCTGTTTCATGACTCCCATTTGTCGCTTATTGCATGGCCTTGCTTTGCGCAGGATCAAATAGGGAAGAAAATTTGGTCCTCTTACTTCCCTCTTTACCCGCCCTCTGGCCTCCCTCTGGCTGGCGGGATAAGCTGTTGAAAAGAAACCTGACTATGAAAACCTCCCCGGATCCTGCCTGCTATTGCGCGGGGGCGTGATTTTTTATGGCCCTAGCTTCGCTTTTCCGTTTGACGCCCGCCGCGCATCGCCTTATACGGCCCCAACACGACACCTGCCCAGGTGGCGGAATTGGTAGACGCGCTAGCTTCAGGTGCTAGTATTGGCAACGATGTGGAGGTTCGAGTCCTCTCCTGGGCACCAAGTTTTCCCCTTAAAATTTCACCGTAGTGACGCCCATGTATTGGCGTGACGGTTTTGCTGCCAGCAATGGCGATGACTGGGCAGTACATCGCGGTGTTGGCCTGTATGATTGGCCTTTGGCCAAATAGTCACATCCCGTTGAACAGGGGTTTTCTCAGCTTTCGAACAGCGCCATCTTGGAGCAAAGCGGCAGGCATCCGGTGATGCCTATGAGCTCCAGGAGAGATAAATGGCAATTTCCTTGCAAGAGATGATGGCTGACGCAAATGCGGCAGTGGCGCGCATTCCGGTGGCCCAAGCGCAGGAGTTAATCGCGCGAGGGGCTTTGTTGCTCGATGTGCGCGACGCCCCTGAATTGGAAGCGCAGGGGCGCGCGACTGGATCGCATCATATTCCGCGTGGGATGTTGGAGTTTCGCGCCGATCCTGCCAGCCCCTTTTATGATGTGGCCCTGCGTGCGGATCGCCCTGTGGTACTGCATTGCGCCAGTGGTGGCCGTGCGGCCCTTGCGGGCAAGCTGCTGAAAGACATGGGGTACGACGAGGTCTACAATCTAGGTGGTTTTGCTGACTGGAAAGAGGCTGGGGCGCCGGTAGAGGAACCTGTCGATCGCGGCATGGGGCTTTGAGGTGAACTGATCCGGATCAAAGAACGGGTGCGCAGATTTGGGTAAGACATGATTCACATTCGAAACCCAATAGTCGAGGAGGCCTGTATGTTACGCCTTGCATCCATTCTTTATTCCCTGATCGGCAGTAGCCTGGCTGGCGTCGGTGTTATCGCCGTTCTGGTGGCTGGATTTGTGTCGGTAAATGCGATCTTGCTTGCGGCCGTTGGCGGCGCGGTTCTGGGCCTGCCGGTGGCCTGGCTGGTGGCGCGTCAGCTCTATCAGAACGGAGCCCACTAACTGTTTCACGGGACTGATCCACCAATCTGGCAAAAGGTGGCCCCCAAAGCTCACGGACTTTGGGGTGGTCCTGTTTATGGCAGTCAGGCGTTGAGAAAGGCGCGGGCATTGGCCTCAAAGGCGCGCGGCTTTTCTGCATGGAGCCAATGACCGGCCCCGGGGATCTTGGCAAAGCGGGCGTTGGGGAAGCGGGCGAGGATGACGTCGCGGTCTTCGCGCCGCACATAGTCCGAATTGCCACCAGACAGAAAGAGCACAGATCCCTGCCATTGGGCCTCGGTCTCAGGGAAGGACATGATGTCGGGCATATGCCGCGCCAGGGTGTCTAGGTTGAGCCGCCACCCCTTGTTAGGGATATCCAGGGACTGGGTGAAAAAGCTCTGCAGGGCCGGTTCGACACCCGCTTTTGCCAACTGTTGCTCAACATCGCCGCGCCGTTCCACTTGGTCAAAATTCACTGCGCGCATTGCGTCGATGAATTGAATTTGACTGTGGTTATAGGGCACAGGCGCAATATCGGCGACAATCAGGCGATGCACCATTTCATGGTGGTTGAGGGCCAGCATCATGGCGGTTTTGCCGCCCATGGAGTGGCCGATCACATCCATCTGGCCCCCATGCACTGCGATGACTTCGGCCAGGTCTTCTGCCATTTCTGGGTAACTGTGACTGTCGCTCCAGGGGCTTTGCCCGTGGTTGCGCAGATCAACGGCGACAACCTGGCGCTCATCCGCGAGCCGTTTGCAGATCACCCCCCAATTGCGCGCAGATCCATAGAGACCATGCGCAACCAGCAAGGGAGGTTTATCGGTGGGGGTACCATGTAGAATGTAGTTCAGCATGCGCCAGTGATAGCCTTGCGGCCAGGGCATGGCCAGACCCATTGAGGCGCAGGGACGCTTGCGGTAACTACTGGGGGCAGGAAACCGGGGCGAGCACAGCGTCCCAAAAGCGGAGCACAGATCAATGGCGCAAGACATCTTTGCCGATATCGAAGAGGTGCAGGAGTTGTTGAGATCCCATGCCGAGGTCTCGGGGGATCTGGCATCCGCTTTAGGCAAGGCGCGGCGTCAGCTGCCGCGGCGAATTTATAAACAAGGGATGCGTCTGGCCAATGCTTTGCCGATGTTGGAGCATCCAAAGCTGCGCCAGACCCAGGATGAAAAATCCCTGCAACAGGCAGCGCGGGAAGTGAGAAACCACCTGAAAAAGATCGACACCGCAGATCGCCGCAAGGGACGTATGCTCGAGATCCTGGGCAGTATGGCCTTCGCTATACTGGTGGTGTTTGTGCTGCTGGTGGCTGTTTTGCGTTGGCGTGGGTTTATCTGACCTGCAGAACGGTCTAGTTACCGGCCTGTTGAGGGAGGTTCGGCGCGGGGTCCTGGCAGCACGCGACTGCAGCATCTACCTAATCCAGCTCAACAAATAAGGTTGGTACACCTGCATGAAGCTGTCATGGTGGATGCGATAGAGAAACTGGAGATGCGTTGTATGCTCATTGTTGGCTGGCGGGAGCGTGTCGATCTGCCGCTTCTGGGTCTCAGAAACCTCAAAGCAAAAATAGACACCGGGGCGCGTACATCTGCCCTGCATGCGACCGATATCGTGAGCTTTGAACGCGATGGCGTCCCTTGGGTCAAGTTTCACACCCGGTTCGATGATGACGCGCTGGATACGGATGTGGAATGCCCGATTTTCGACCAACGGGATATTCGCAACACCAGTGGCATCCCGCAGTCCCGTGTCGTCATTCGAACCAAATTTCGGATTGGCAGCCGCCTGTGGAAGATCGATCTGTCGCTGACTGAGCGCTCAGACATGAAGTTTCGAATGATTGTCGGACGCACCGCTTTGCGGCGACACAATATCCTTGTCGATCCCAGCAAAAGCAATCTGACGACGCCAGTTTCGGCCCAACACTCTGATGAAAGGAGCTCGCCTTCATGAAAATTGTCATGCTTGCCCGAAATCCGAATCTCTATTCCCATAAACGCCTGGCTGAAGCCGCCGAGGCACGCGGCCATGAAATTCGAATTGTCGACACCCTGCGGTGCTACATGAACATCGTGTCGCGGCGTCCCGAAATCTATTATAACGGCGAAAAGCTGACAGGCTATGACGCGGTGATCCCTCGGATTGGCGCATCCATTACCTTCTATGGCATGGCAGTGTTGCGGCAGTTTGAAATGATGGGTGTCTATCCATTGAACGAAAGCGTCGGCATCGGCCGCTCACGTGACAAGCTGCGCTCAATGCAGCTGTTGGCGCGCGATGGTATCGGCCTGCCGGCAACCACATTTGCCCATGATCCCAAACAAACCGAAGAAGTTCTGAAAGTGGCAGGCAGTGCGCCCTTGGTCATCAAACTGCTGGAAGGCACCCAGGGCATGGGCGTGGTTTTGGCGGATACTGACCGCTCTGCCAAATCCGTGATCGAGGCCTTTCGGGCGACAAAAACAAATATCCTGGTACAGGAATTTATCAAAGAGGCCGGCGGCACCGATATCCGCGCGATTGTAATTGGCGGTAAGGTGGTGGCAGCGATGAAACGCAAAGGCGCCGAGGGCGAATTCCGCTCCAACCTTCATCTCGGGGGCACAGCTGAGGTGATCAAGCTGTCGCCTGCCGAACGTGCCACTGCGGTTGGCGCTGCCAAGTCGATGGGGTTGAATGCCTGTGGCGTTGATATGTTGCGCTCTGACAATGGGCCGCTGGTGATGGAAGTGAACTCCTCTCCCGGTCTGGAAGGTGTCGAAAAGGCAACCGGCCTTGATATCGCTGGCAAGATCATTGAGTTCATCGAGAAGAGCGCAAAGCCCGGTGCCACCAAGACAAAGGGCAAAGGCTAATGCCCAAACGGCCTGCGTTCGAAATCGGCGGTGAAGTGGTGGCCGCGGGTAGCCGCCAGACCATTGATTTGCCGGTCAGTTCCTTGTCTGATCACACACCGGTCATGATGTCTGTGCATGTGATCCATGGGAAGCTAGACGGGCCCACGGTGTTTGTCAGCGCCGGTATCCATGGCGACGAAGTGATCGGCATCGAGATCGTGCGCCGCTTGCTCAAGTCCTCTGCTTTGCGTGGAATGCGCGGGACATTGATCGTGGTGCCAATTGTGAACTCATTTGGGTTTATCAATAAATCCCGCTACTTGCCCGACAGGCGGGATCTCAACCGATCCTTTCCCGGCAGCGAAGGCGGCTCGCTTGCTGCGCGACTGGCCAATCAGTTTTTGACCCAGATTGTGTCGCGGGCGGATCTCGGTATTGATTTGCATTCAGCCGCCATCCACCGCACCAACTACCCGCAGGTGCGGGTGTCACCGGGTGAAACCGAGATCCGTAAGCTGGCGGATGCCTTTGGGGCGCCAATCATCATGGAATCGACAATCCGCGAAGGGTCTTTGCGGCAGGCGGCCCAAGATCTGGGAACACCTGTTTTGCTTTATGAAGCTGGCGAAGGCTTGCGCTTTGACGAGGTGTCTGTGCGCGCTGGGCAGGTCGGAATTTTGCGGGTCTTGAAATCGCTCAGTATGATTTCAGGGCGTGGGGTTGCTGCGTCCAAGGGGCAGCCGCAGTTTTGTACCGCCAGCAAATGGCTGCGCGCGCCGATGGGCGGATTGTTTCGCAGTCTGAAATCCGACGGTGAACTGGTCCACAAAGGGGATTTGCTCGGTGTTGTCTCTGATCCCTTTGGAGAACTGGAACGTGAGATCGAGGCACCTTTCAGCGGTATCATTGTCGGGCGCGCGGTGTTGCCGATTGTGAACGAAGGCGATGCGGTGTTCCATCTCGCACGGGTTCGGTCAGTAGAACAGGCCGAGGACGCGATGGATGAACATTCAACACAACTGGCCGACGATCCAATGTTTGATGAGGATGAAATCATCTGATCGCAGGGTGACCTTGCAACCCCAGCCTCGGCGAAGGTGCAGACAGACGCCCATATTGCCGTGCTCTGTATCTGGGTGGAAGCGCCGCTATAAACGTCGTGGTCGCGTCGAGATCACGTTTGGCAGATATGAAAAAAGGCGCCGCTGAAAGATTGCGGCGCCCCTGTCATAACGTTGCTTATCCGACCTTAGAGGTTGGGGTAGAGCGGGAATTTGGCGCAAAGCGCAGAGACCTTGCCACGGACAGTGGCCTCGACCTCGGCATTGCCTTCTTCGCCATTGGCGGCCAGACCATCGACCACTTCGACGATCAGCTGAGCGATCTCGCGGAATTCAGCCTCACCAAAACCGCGGGTGGTGCCCGCAGGGGTGCCAAGACGGATACCAGAGGTCACCATTGGCTTTTCCGGGTCAAAGGGGATACCGTTTTTATTGGTGGTGATATGGGCGCGGCCCAGGGCCTTGTCGACGATGTTGCCGGTCACGCCTTTGGGGCGCAGATCGACCAGCATCACATGGGTGTCGGTGCCGCCGGTGACGATATCCAGCCCGCCTTTGATCAGCTCATCTGCCAGGGCGACCGCGTTGGCGCGAACCTGTTTCTGGTACTCTTTGAACTCGGGACGCAGGGCCTCGCCAAAGGCAACGGCCTTACCTGCGATCACATGCATCAATGGGCCACCCTGGATACCGGGGAAGATCGCCGAGTTGACCTTTTTGGCGATATCCGCGTCATTGGTGACGATCATGCCGCCGCGCGGGCCACGCAGAGTTTTATGGGTGGTGGTGGTTGCCACATGGGCATGCGGGAAGGGCGAGGGGTGCTCTCCGGCGGCAATCAGACCGGCGATATGGGCCATGTCGACCATGAAATAGGCGCCAACGGAATCAGCAATTTCGCGGAACTTGGCAAAGTCGATCTGACGTGGGATGGCAGAGCCGCCTGCAATGATCAGCTTGGGCTGATGCTCGGTTGCCAGCGCCTGGATCTGATCATAGTCGATCAGGTTGTCACCTTCGCGCACACCGTAGTGAATGGCGTTGAACCATTTGCCCGATTGGTTGGGGCGTGCGCCATGGGTCAGGTGACCACCAGCAGACAGATCCATGCCAAGGATGGTATCACCGGGCTGGATCAGCGCCTGGAACACACCCTGGTTGGCCTGGGAACCGGAATTGGGCTGCACATTGGCAAACTCACAGCCAAACAGCTGCTTGGCCCGGTCAATGGCGAGGTTTTCCGCAACGTCGACGTGCTGGCAGCCGCCATAATAGCGGCGACCGGGGTAGCCTTCGGCGTATTTGTTGGTGAGCACAGAGCCCTGCGCTTCCATTACGGCAGCGGAAACGATGTTCTCGGAGGCAATCAGCTCGATTTCGTCGCGCTGGCGGTGCAGCTCGTCGGTGATTGAGCCAAAGAGTTCTGGGTCACGCTCAGAGAGGGATTGAGTGAAGAATCCGGGATCACGGGTGGTCGCTGTCATGGTGGCTCCGCTAAGTAGCAAGTGGCAAGATTGGGTAATCTGAGAGATTTCCTATCGGAAACTTCACAGATCTTAAAGGCTGTAAAGCGGCAATAACCGAACATAGAGCGGCAACACTGGTCTTTGTGGCTCGGCTGTGCTTGTTTCGGAACAAAATGGCTCACTCCGGAAACAGGGTTTTGTGACAATGAGAATCGCCTTCTTGGCCAGTGATGCCCCCGTGGCGCAATCGGCCTGTGACACCCTGGTAAAATTGCACGGCAATGCGCAGCCGGAAAATGCCGATGTGATTGTGGCGCTTGGCGGGGACGGCTTTATGCTGAAAACCCTGCACGAGGCGGTTGATCTGGCCTTGCCCGTCTATGGTATGAACCGGGGCACGGTAGGGTTTTTGATGAATGAATACCATGAGGATGGTCTGCTTGCCCGGCTTGAGGCGGCAGAGGAAGAAATTATCAACCCTTTGTCGATGACTGCGATGGACCGCGATGGGGCCGTCCACAAGGCCTTGGCGATCAATGAGGTTTCCCTGTTGCGGGCGGGCCCGCAGGCGGCGCGGCTGAAGATTTCGGTCGACGGGCGCCAAAGACTGGCAGAGCTGGTCTGTGACGGGGCGCTGGTCTCTACGCCGGCGGGATCCACCGCCTATAACTATTCCGCCCATGGGCCGATCCTGCCGATTGGCTCGGATGTGCTGGCCTTGACAGCAATTGCGGCCTTTCGACCGCGTCGCTGGCAGGGGGCGTTGCTGCCCAGCGGTGCCAAAGTGCGCTTTGACGTGCTGGAAGCAGACAAGCGCCCGGTCATGGCTGATGCGGATTCGATCTCCTGCCCGGATATTCAGTGGGTCGAAATTCAGACCGAACCCAGCATCCGCCACAAGATTCTGTTTGACCCAGGTCATGGCCTGGAGGAGCGCCTCATCTCCGAGCAGTTCACCTGAGGCCCTCCCTTGGGAATTATGAAAGGCAAGAAATTTCAAGCGAATAACTGTGACTTTATTTCCCAGCTGTAGAAATCTTGTGCGAAATGCGATCAGGTTATTGTGAAAAGGCTGGCCTGGTCCGCTTTGATTGGGGCATCCTGGCGGTACGGTAGCTGCAGTTTTGGCGTTGTGTGCATTCTGCTGAAGCTACCCCTTGTTTTCAGAGACGATTTTGGCCCTTGGCGAATGATCGTCCTGTGTGAGCTAGTTTTCATGGTATGAAAGGTGCCGGGAATGGACTGATCCATTTCCCGGTTTCTTTTTGTGGCGTCTGGTCCGCAAGGCGTCCGGCGGCACTGCAGTTCGCTGGCAATATTCACCCACAGACAGACAGGGAGCGGGCGGCTGATGCACCGCCCGCTCCCTTGGAGTTTGATGGCATGGCTCGGGTCAAAACACCTGCTGCGGCAGGGTTTGGTTTAGGCCATGAGATCCCACAGGTGTGGACTGAACCTTCCAACGCGCTGCTCGATCGCAATGCAGGCGTCCACCGCCATGTCTTCGCGCCAGCGACGGGCGACGATCTGCACATTGATCGGCTGGGGACCGCTTGCCAGTGGTGCCAGTCGTGCAGGGACGCAGCCCGCAGGCAGGCCGAGATAATTCATTGCATAGGAATAGACGGCGCAGCCCAGAACCTCATGCACGCCTTCCGCACCTTCAGTATCGCGGTCGGGTTTGAAAAACGGCTGCGGCAGAAACGGCGTGAGAACCAGAGGATAGTCCTGCATGAACAGGGACCATTCGCGTGCATAGTGGCTGCGCTTGGCCATCATCTGCAACAGCTCGGTACCGGCAAAGGGCGGGAACTCCTGGAAATAGACCTCAAAGATCTGTCGCACGGTATCGGATCCGGCGGCGTCCACATCCTGCTTCATCATTGCGTAGACTTCGCCCATCAGCGCACGATAGCCGGTGCGCCCGGCGTCAAAGGCATTGGGGGGCTCGACCTCTTCAACGACATACCCGGAATCTGTCAGCGCATCGCGCGCGGTCTCCAGCGCCAGATTGACCTCCGGGTGCAGGTCATAGCCAAAGGTGTTGCGGGTAAAGGCAACCTTGATCGGGCCGTCCAGAGGCGCGCCACGCCAGGGGAGGGGGGCATGAAACGGGTCGCGCGGATCTGGCGCAATCAGCGAAGGCATCGCCAGATGCAGATCTGCAGCCGATCGGGTAATCAGCCCCTGTACCGACATGGACTGCGCCAGCATGCCGCGTTCGGCCTTTTGGCTGGGGTTCCAGGCGGGCACACGTCCTAGACCTGGTTTAACCGTCACCGCACCATTGGCAGCCGCCGGAAACCGCAGCGAGCCGCCGATATCGTTGCCATGGGCCAGGGAGCCGATGCCTGCCATCACTGCTGCACCCGCCCCCCCAGAAGAGCCGCCGGGGGAAATATGTCGTCCCCAGGGGTTATGGGTGCGGCCAAACAGCGGGTTGTCCGTATCGGCGCGAAAGGAGAACTCGGGTGTATTGGTTCGGCCAATCACCACAGCGCCGGCCTTTTCCAGATTCGCGACCACGGGCGCATCCCCGGGGGCAATCAGGTCTTTCAAGGCTGTCACCCCGTTAGAGGTGGCATGGCCTTCCTGATCGACGTTGATCTTGATGGTGACAGGCAGCCCCTGAAGCGGCCCCGGTGCCGCACCGGCTGTGCGGGCTTTATCGAGTTCCCGGGCGCGAGTCAGGGCCTCGGTGCTCAAGTCTTCAACCACCGCGTTCAGGCCGGGGTTCACCGCATTCATCCGGTCAATCGAGGCCTGCACCGCGGCTTCGGCGGAAACATCGCCAGCGCGGGTTCGGGTGGAAAGTTCGGTGGCGCTCAGGCGCCAAATATCATCTGTGTTCATTTTGCTCATCTCCTGCGCGGCAGGGTAGAGCTGTGGTTTGCGGTTGCAAGGGAAACCAGAGGTAAATTCTGTTTCCTTTTCTAGAATTTAGCTCATCGGACAAGAAACCGGCAGAGCTGTGCGTTATGTGGTCGAAAGGTTGGGCTGCCCTTCGACCACAAGGCTCAGCTGTTAGGCCTTTGCAAAGCCAAGGCCCTGTAGGGCACCGGTGATTTCATCCAGAATTGCCGGGTCATCAATGGTGGCCGGCATCTTCCAGGGGGTGCCATCGGCAATATTGACCATGGTGCCCCGCAGGATCTTGCCCGAGCGGGTCTTGGGCAGCCGGTCGACCACAACGGCCAGCTTGAAGGCGGCCACCGGCCCGATCTTTTCGCGCACCAGTTTGACCACTTCGGCCACAATTTCGCTGGGGTCGCGACCGACACCGGCATTGAGGCAGAGGAAGCCCAAGGGTGCCTGGCCTTTCAGCGGGTCGGCGACGCCAATCACTGCGCATTCCGCCACATCCGGGTGGCCTGCCAGCACCTCTTCCATGGCACCAGTGGACAGCCGGTGGCCGGCGACATTGATCACATCATCCGTGCGCGCCATGATATAGAGATAGCCGTCCTCGTCCTTCATGCCGGCATCGCCTGTTTCGTAATACCCGGGGAAGGTGGTGAGATAGCTTTTCTTAAAGCGCGCTTCGGCGTTCCACAGGGTTGGCAAGGTGCCAGGGGGCAGGGGCAGTTTGATAGCAATGGCCCCCAGCTCTCCGGCAGCAACGGGATGACCGCCTTCGTCCAGGATATCCACCTCATAGCCCGGCATTGGCACCGCAGGGGAGCCAAGTTTGGTGGGCAGTTCTTCAATGCCAAGCGGGTTGGCGGCAATCGACCAGCCGGTTTCGGTCTGCCACCAGTGGTCCACAATTGGCACATTCAGCTTTTCCTGCGCCCAGGTGATGGTATCAGGATCGGCGCGCTCGCCAGCCAGATAGACCTGGCCCAGGCAGCTGAGGTCGTATTTGCCGACAAATTCGCCCTTGGGGTCTTCGCGCTTTACTGCGCGGAATGCGGTGGGGGCGGTGAAGAAGCTTTTGACCTTATGTTCCGAGATCACCCGCCAAAAGGTGCCCGCATCTGGCGTGCCGATGGGTTTGCCCTCAAAGACGATGGTGGTGTTGCCATGGATCAGCGGCGCGTAGCAGATATAGCTGTGTCCGACGACCCAGCCCACATCAGACGCCGCCCAAAACACATCGCCCGGATCAACGTTGTAGATGTTTTTCATCGACCAGTTCAGCGCCACCAATTGCCCGGCGGTGTGACGTATCACCCCCTTGGGCTGGCCCGTGGTGCCCGAGGTGTAGAGGATATAAGAAGGATGATTGCCCTCCACTGGCAGACAGTCGGCCGGTTCCACACCATATTGAAAGCCGTGCCAGTTGACATCCCGGCCCTCGACGAGCTCGGCAACTTCTTGTTCGCGCTGCAAAATAACGCAGAAATCAGGCTTGTGCGAGGCCAGATCTATAGCCCCGTCCAGCAGCGGTTTATAATGCACCACCCGGCCAGGCTCCAACCCGCAGGAGGCGGCGATGATGGCCTTGGGGGTGGCGTCATCAATGCGGACCGCCAGCTCATTGGCGGCAAAGCCCCCAAAGACAACCGAATGCACTGCGCCAATACGGGCGCAGGCCAGCATGGCCTCCAGCGCCTCGGGGATCATCGGCATATAGATAATGACGCGATCACCCTTCTCGATGCCCTTGGCCCGCAGGGCGCCTGCCAGAGTGGCTACGCGGTTGCGCAGCTCCACATAAGAGATTTCGCGCTTGGTGTGGGTGATGGGGCTGTCATAGATGATCGCTGTCTGCTCCCCTCTGCCGGCCTCGACATGGCGATCCACCGCATTGTAGCAGGTGTTGACGCGGGCATCCGCGAACCATTCATAAAGCCCCTCACCTTTATCGGTCAGCGCTTTGGTTGGGGCCTCCACCCAATCAATTGCCTCGGCGGCCTGCATCCAAAAGGCTTCAGGATCGGCTTTCCAGTTGGCATATATCTCTTTGTAAGACATCGGCGTCCTCCACGCGTTTTGTTCTCAAACGAGTTATGCGTAAGCGTGGCTTCTGAGCAAGCAATCATCATAACCTTGCGTCACAGCGCCGCGCAAAAATTTGCACTATGGCCGGAAAGACCCTGCAAATTTTTGCAAATCCATAAGTATTGCGGACTTTCGGGCAGTTTTTTTCAATTTTTGCAAATTTGCTAACCTGGCCTGGCTAAGAGTGTGGGGCTCGATTAGGGGCTACGTGTAGCGGTGTATGTATGTAGCGGGATGTATAGGGCGGTTGCAAATTAGGCCACGGTAGCGCCGGTATTTTGCCGGGGCGGGCGGCGCAAAAGTCGTCCACTTTTGCTCTCACTGTCTTTGCAGGGAGGGCCGGAGGATTTTCACCGTGGAAGTATATTTAGCCGTGCGCCGCGCGCATTTCGATGAGGGGCGCAGCAAACGTTCGATCGCCCGTGATTTTGGCCTTGCCCGTGGAACGGTCGACAAGATGTGCGCGTATTCGTCTCCCCCTGGTTACCGCCGGAGCCAGAAAGTTCGGCGCCCGAAGTTGGAAGCCTTCACCGATACAATTGACCAATGGCTTCTGGAGGATCAGAACCGTCCGAAGAAGCAACGCCATACGGCGAAGCGGATCTTTGAACGGCTCCGTGAGGAAGAAGGCTTTACCGGCGGTTATACGGTAATCCCCCCATTTTTAATTGGGTCCAGCCGTAGAATTCACGCAGCCGTTTTCAGTTTCATGGCGGGTGTCATGCCGCCGATGCCCATGTTGGGTCGCTCGTTGTTGTAAGTCCAGAGCCATTGTGTTGCCTGGTCCTGTGCCTCCTCGATGGTTTCGAAGATGTATTGCCCCAGCCATTCGCCACGAACGGTGCGGTTGTAGCGCTCGATATAGGCATTCTGTTGGGGCTTACCGGGCTGGATATATTCGAGCCGCACATTGCGTTTCTCAGCCCATTCCATGAGCTTCCCGCTGACGTATTCTGGGCCGTTGTCCACACGAATAGCTTGGGGCTTTCCGCGCCACTCAATGATCTGGTTCAGCGCACGCACGACACGTTCAGCAGGCAGCGAGAAGTCGACCTCAATAGCCAGTCCTTCGCGATTGAAGTCATCCAAGACGTTTAATGCCCTGATCGACCGGCCATCCGCCAGCTGATCCGCCATGAAGTCCATGGACCAAGTTTCATTTGGTCTTTCAGGCACAGCCAGTGGTTCCGGCTTGTCCCGCTTCAAGCGTTTCTTCGGCTTGATACGCAGGTTCAACGCCAGCTCACAGTAGACCCGGTAGACACGTTTATGGTTCCAGCCATAGCCCTGCACGTTGCGCAGATACAAAAAGCACAGGCCGAAGCCCCAGGTCCGCTTGTTAGCCGTCAAGCGTTCAAGCCAATCTGCGATCTCTTCGTTGTCATCGCTCAGCACAGGGCTGTATCTATAGCAGGTCTCGCTGATCTCGAACGCACGGCAGGCCAGAGCTATGCTGACCCCATATTGCGCAACTGCATTCATGGCCATCTCTCGCCGATGAGACGGCCTTAACGCTTTTTTCCAAGCGCTTCTTTCAGCAGGTCGTTTTGCATGCTCATCTCGGCATACATGCGCTTCAGACGACGGTTCTCTTCCGCCATATCCTTCATCTCGGAAATCAAGGACGCGTCCATGCCGCCAAACTTGGCCCGCCATTTGTAAAAACTCGCGCTGCTCATTCCGTGCTCGCGGCAAAGCTCAGAGACCGGCACACCGCCCTCCGCCTGCTTCAACACTGCCATGATTTGCGCGTCGCTAAATCGTCCATTCTTCATCATAAATCTCCTCAGATATCTTGCCGAGAAAATTCTACTTTGGAACACCACTATTTTTAGGGGGGATTACCATACGACCGTGAAGGACTATGTTCGGGGGCATCGTCAAAAAGCGCGGGAGATGTTCATTCCACTCGCCCATCCTCCGGGTCACGGGCAGGCCGATTTCGGTGAGGCCGTTGTCATCCTGGGGGGCGTGGAACAGAAGATCCACTTTTTTGCCTTTGACCTGCCCTACAGCGATGCATGCTATGTGCGGGCCTATCATGCGGCGACAACAGAAGCCTGGATGGACGGGCATGTTCACGCCTTTGAGTTCTTCGGGCGCGTGCCGCTCTCGGTGGTCTATGACAATGACAGCTGCCTTGTTGCGAAGATCGAAGCCGGAGGGCGGCGTCGGCGGACGCAGATGTTCACGGAGATGTTGTCACACTACCTTTTTGATGATCGCTACGGCCGCCCGGGCAAGGGGAACGATAAAGGCAATGTCGAAGGTCTGGTGGGCTGGTCCCGGCGCAACCTGATGGTGCCGCTGCCGGAATTCCCTGATCTGGACAGCTTCAATGTCTGGCTCGAAGAACAATGTCTGACACGGCAGTCGGCTGTCTTGCATGGGCACCGGGAGACGATCGGGGAACGGCTGAAGCGGGATCTGGCTGCCATGTCGCCACTCCCTGCAATGCCTTACCAAGCCTGCCACAAGGCAACGGGCCGGGTCAGCTCCCAATCTCTGGTGCGCTACAAATCCAATGATTACTCGGTTCCCAGCACCTATGGCTTACGGGAGGTGACGATCCGTGCGTTTGTGGATGTGGTCGAAATCGGCTGTGGTGGTGGGGTCATCGCCCGTCACGCCCGCTGCTACGAGCGCGAACAAATGATCTTCGACCCTGTGCATTACTTTGCCCTTCTGGAGACGAAGCCCGGGGCCTTGGACCAAGCCGCCCCTTTGGTCGATTGGGAGATGCCCGACGAGCTGCAAACCCTGCGTCGCCTAATGGAAGCGAGACATGCCCGCCAAGGGCGCCGAGAGTTCATTCAGGTGCTTCGGCTCCTGGAAAGCTTTGATCTGCCGACTTTGTGCGCGGCGGTGCGGGTGGCGTTGCAAAAGCGGGCGATCGCCTTTGATGCGATCAAGCATCTGGTCCTGTGCCAAGTGGAGCGCCGCCCCGCTCGGCTCGATCTGTCCCTCTACCCCTATCTTCCCCGGACTGCGGTTCAGACGACAAAAGCCGCGAGTTACATGGCGCTCCTGTCGGAGGGAGCCGCATGACGGAAGTCCCGGACCTTCTGCTGGCCCATCACCTCAAGAAGCTCAAACTGCCCACCGTATTGCGCGAATACGAGAAGCAGGCGCGACAGTGCGCCGCCGAGGGGAAGGATCACATCCAGTTCCTCCACAGATTGATCGAATTGGAACTCATCGATCGGGAGCGGCGTATGGTGGAGCGACGGGTCAAGGCGGCGAAGTTCCCGGCGCCCAAAAGTCTGGACAGTTTCGACTTCCAGGCAATCCCCGCCCTGAACAAAGCCAGGGTGTTGGACCTCGCCCGTTGCGGATGGATCGAGCGGCGCGAGAACGTGATCGCTCTGGGGCCAAGTGGCACGGGCAAAACGCATGTCGCTCTTGGCCTTGGACTGGCCGCTTGTCAGAAAGGGATACCGGTTCGCTTCACCACCGCGGCGGCTCTTGTCCATGAGCTGATTGAGGCCAGTGACGAGAAACGGCTCCTGCGCCTGCAAAAGCAGATGCTGGCACCCAAGCTGCTGATCATTGATGAATTAGGCTTCGTGCCATTGAGCAAAACCGGCGCAGAACTCCTCTTCGAACTGATCTCGCAGAGATACGAACGCGCCTCGACATTGATCACCAGCAACCTCCCCTTCGAGGAATGGACTGAAACGCTCGGATCAGAACGTCTCACCGGCGCACTTCTTGATCGGCTCACCCATCATGTCTCCATTCTCGAGATGAACGGTGAAAGCTACCGCCTCGCACAGAGCCGAAAAACAACCCAGAACAACTGATCAGGAATTGCCCCTCACGGGGCAATGCGCCCGGGAACCCGCTTGCTATGTGAGGAGCCGCAGGTCCCCGGGCGCCTCTAAAATCAAACAAACGGCTCAATCCAAACTGGCCTACTTTTACGCCGCCCTAATGGACCAATTTTGCGCCGCCCTTGACAGGCGAACTGTATCTTTTGTCAGCATCAAACAGCACTGAGCCCCGGCACGATAGGTTTTACTTTGGGTCAAATCGGCAGTGACCCAGCGTTCTGCCGATTTCGCACTATGCCCCCAGGTTTTAGGCAAGCGGTGTCTCCCATTTTCTACATTCGGTGAACTAGCCCAGTGGGGGCGGTGGATATGCGCTGAGTGTGGTGCACGGTGGCTTGACCCTGCGCCCAGGAAAGCCCAGTTTGGCGAAAAACTGCGAGCAGGAGCCAGCATGGCCAGCACCCCCCCGCCTTTTGCGCGATTTGAATGGATGATTGCCTGGCGGTACCTGCGGGCGCGCCGGGCAGAGGGCGG
This sequence comes from Pseudophaeobacter sp. TrK17, assembly GCF_042192375.1. Taxonomy (NCBI): domain Bacteria; kingdom Pseudomonadati; phylum Pseudomonadota; class Alphaproteobacteria; order Rhodobacterales; family Roseobacteraceae; genus Pseudophaeobacter; species Pseudophaeobacter sp. TrK17. The sequence goes on along the minus strand of NZ_CP071700.1, from coordinate 2,529,283 downwards.
CGTTTCAGTGATGACCTGGATCAGCCTCATTGGCATTACCCTGGCGGTTTTTGCCCTTATCGCGACTCTGGCGGTGCGTTCTGGGTTTCGCTCGGAATTTGTGGGCACCATCCTGGGCGCAAACGCCCATGTGACGCTCTATTCCCACGGCGCGCTCAACGCGGCTGGCCAGATGGAGCGCAGCATCACGGATTTTGACGCCATGGCGGCACGGGTGGCCACGGTGCCCGGCGTGATCCGCGCAGCGCCGCTGATCAAGGGGCAGGTCATGGCCAATGCGCGCCAGCGCAACGCCGGGGTTGAGGTCTTTGGCATCTCCAAACCCGGCATCCTGACCATCCCCGGCGTTGCCCAAAGCGATGGCGCCATGGGCGATCTGGATCGGTTTGAGGACGGGGTCGCCATCGGCTCTGGCGTGGCGCGCGAACTTGGGGTCAGCCCCGGGGATCGTATCAAGCTGATCTCGCCCAATGGGGTCAAAACCCCCTTTGGCACCAGTCCAAGGGTCAAGGCTTACGAGGTGGTCTACATTTTTACTGCCGGGCGCTATGACATTGATCGCACCCGGCTTTATATGCCCTTTGCCGAGGCGCAGAGCTTTTTCAACCGTGAAGGTGTGGCGGATGAGATCGAGGTGATGATCACCGACCCGGAAGCGGTGGACCTGAAGGTCCTGCCCCTGTTGCGGGCGGCGGATGGCGCGGTTGGGGTCTGGACCTGGCGCGATGCCTCTGGTGGTTTCCTGCGGGCGCTGGAGGTCGAGGACAATGTGATGTTCATCATCCTGTCGATCCTGGTGCTGATTGCGACGATGAATATCGTCTCGGGCCTGATCATGTTGGTCAAAAACAAAGGCCGCGACATTGGTATCTTGCGCACTATCGGGCTCAGCGAGGGGTCGGTAATGCGGGTGTTTTTTATCTGTGGTGCCTTTACCGGGGTGCTGGGGACGCTGTTTGGTGTCATTCTGGGCTGTCTGTTTGCCAGCTATATCGACCCGATTTTCTCTTTTGTGAACTTTGTGGTGGGCGGCGGCGTCTGGGATCCCTCTATCCGCGGCATCTATGCGCTGCCGGCCGAGCTGAACCTGCCCGATGTGCTGTCTGCGGTGGGGCTGTCGCTGGGGCTGTCCTTTGTGGTGACAATCTTTCCCGCCCGGCGTGCCGCCCGGCTGAACCCGGTGGAGGCGCTGCGCTATGAGTGATGCCGTTTTAGAGCTAAAAGCCGTGACCAAGTCCTATAATCAGGGCGCGGCCAACCAGATTGACGTGCTGCGCGGTGTTGATTTGACCTTGAACGCGGGGGAGATGGTGGCACTGGTGGCGCCCTCGGGCGCAGGCAAATCCACCCTGTTGCATATCGCGGGCCTGTTGGACGTGCCTGACAGTGGCAGCGTCACGGTGGCCGGACAGGACATCAGCGGCAAGGGTGACAGCATGCGCACCAGCCTGCGTCGCCAGGAACTGGGCTTTGTCTATCAGTTCCACCACCTGCTGCCGGAATTCACCGCGCAGGAGAACATTGTCCTGCCGCAGCTGGCCAATGGGATTGCACAGCGCGCCGCCGAGGCCCGGGCTGATGAGCTCTTGGCTCTGGTTGGGCTGTCAGCCCGCGCCCAGCACCGGCCTGCGGCGCTGTCGGGGGGCGAACAGCAGCGGGTGGCCTTTTGTCGGGCGCTGGCCAATAGCCCCCGCGTGTTGTTGGCGGATGAACCCACCGGAAACCTGGATCCCGGCACTTCAGATCAGGTCTTTGCCGCGCTGATGGATTTGGTGGCTGGCACTGGCCTGTCGGCGCTGGTGGCCACCCATAATCCCGAACTGGCCGCGCGGATGGACCGCCGGGTCAAGCTGGAGCAGGGCAGGCTGGTAGATCTTTAGGCGGGCGGTGGAACTGGTTGGCCGAGTGCCCCATTCACAGTCGCTAGAACCGAGATGCCCAGCATGAAAAACGTATAGCGTCGCATGGGTTTCTGCTCTGGTGGCTCCTCCTCTCGCGCCTTTTGCGGGGGGCAGGCTGCTGTGTGAGCGAGAAGCGGCCACCGCCGACAGGGACTAAGCCATGTTCCTGTGACATCCCCTGTGCATTATTATCGTCACTGTGGTGAAATGATGCTTAAATGCAGCCCATGGCAGACAATTTTTGCTCTGATCTGGTGCCTAGGTGGCCGTTTCAACAGCGTGGAATTATACTGTCGCTGCGCAAGAATAAGGAAGCATGTTGATGAAATCCCCAGTTGTGGTGTTAAGCCTGATCGCTTTGTCTTTTGGTCTATCAAACTGCGCCCCTGGGGAGGTGGATATGCCAGAGCCAGCCGAAGGCGCGGCGCTGTTCAATCAGAACTGCTCTGCCTGCCATGGTGTAGATGCTGATCTGGCCACACGAGAGCTATCCGTGGGTGCCCCTGACTTGCGGCATATTGCAACACGCAACCGCGGTGTTTTCCCGCGCGCCGCTGTACTGTCGCAGATTGACGGATATGGCCGTGGTCGCGTGGGGGCAGAGACAATGCCGGAATTTGGTGCCCTGCTCGAAGGAGATCTGGTTCCGGTCGCTGTGGATGACGTCTTTACCCCGACACCGCGCCCGCTGGCGGCGTTGCTGGCCTATCTGGAAGATATCCAGCGCTGATCCCGCCGCAGCTGTGCCGTGTAGTGCAGGGCAGGGCCTGATACACGACCTGGCGTGTCAGGTGCAAATTCCCGTGAGGTCGGCGTCTTTCCAGGGCAGATAGACATCGCTTTGCCGGGCCTGTGGCAGGTCCGTCACCGGCATCACCGCCTTGAGCATCTTATGCAGGCGCTTACTGCGGGCAGCCTGCGGTGCCAAGGCGCGGCAACAGACGTATTCTTCGACAATGGCGCCCTGCTGTTCATAGCCATAGCTGAGGAAGTCAGGACTGCTATCAAGCGCAAACAGGTAGGGATCTGGGCTGGCACTGTGTTCGGCCGCTGCCCGCAAGGGGTGGTAGCCAGTGACACGGCGGTTCTGCCACTGCCAGACATGGGTCATCTCATGGGCTAGCAACATGGCCTCCACCAGATACAGCCGATCTGGATAGGCCGGCATATAGTCTTCGGTGTACCAGTCTTTGACAAAAAAGATCCGGTTGAACAGGGTGACGGCTGCTGGCGAGGAGGTGACAATCTTTTCTTCCTTGACCGGCGGTAGGATACGTTCGCGGCAGGTGACGCGGGGGCGGGGTTTGCGCCGAAATGTAACAGCGGCCACTGGCGCGCCACGTACCAGATGCACCTGGTTGGTATTGAGGCTGTCGCCGTGAATATCGGATAGAAAACTCAGCTCTGCCTCGCTGAGTGGCCGACCGCAGGCGGCAAGCACAGAGCAGATCAGAACAAGCCGCAGGATCATAGGACGCCTCTGGTGGTGTGCTGCAGGCCATGGCTGCATTTGCTGATCTTGCGCATAAATGTGCCCCGTTTCTCTAGCTGTACCCTTAGCCGCAGCTCAAAGCCAGAACCCGGCTTATTTCCATCAAGGATCGGCCCGATTGCTCTTGCCAGCTGTTAAAAGCCGCCTGAACCTGGCGCAGAGCGGTTTTAGAGGTGGCGGGCTTGTCGATCACCCCTTCGGCGATCAACCGCCCGGTAACATCCTTGGACAGGACAAAGCCATCCCGCCCGGCAAAGCGCATCACCATCTGGCCGCTGTTGCCACCCAAGCGGCTGCCGCGCTTTTTCAGCATCTCCAGCAGCCCGACGAAATCCGGTGTTGGCCAGTCGGTAAACACCTTGGCGGCGCCACCCTCCTGGCGCAGCTCCATCAGGAAGACGGCGTTGTCGCGCACAGTTTGGATCTTGGCACCATTGCGGACAATTTGGCGGTCGCGCAGCAGCGCATCAAGTTTTCCATCATCCATAAAGGCGTTCTTGACCACATCAAACTGATCAAAAGCGGCCTCAAATCCGGGCCATTTTGTCTCGATCACCTTCCAGCTGAACCCGACCTGAAAGACGCATCTGGTCATTAGGGAGAGCCAGCGATCCTCTGCCAGGGTCGCAACATCAGGGTCCGGGCGCAGAAGCTTTGCTTCCAGCGCCTGGGCGCCGCCGTGACGGTCAGCTGAAATGTCAAAGATCTGTTCAAAACTGCGCAAGCTGCTGTTGTCCGATCTATCAGGGGGCGTAAAAAGTTGCAGTAGCGGTAGAGATCAATTTGCCGCTGGTTTCCTCGTGCATTTCGGCGCGGGCAAAGACCAGCGCCTTGCCTGCGCGCACCACTTCGGCACGGCACAGGATGGCAGTGCCAACGCCGGGGCGCAAAAACTGCGTGTGCAGATCGGTGGTGGCAAACATCCGCATCTCGCCGGCATGGGCAACGGCGGCCAGAACCATGGCCGTATCCGCCAGCGCCGCCAGGGCCTGCCCCGACACAATGCCACCCACTCGCGCCAGATGGGGGGCGAGCGGCATATGCAAGACCGCTGCTGCGGGAGAAAACGCGGTCACCGTCAGATCCAGGGCTCGGACCCATTCGGCAAAATTCTCATCCAATAGGGCCTGGGCGTCTTTGACGCTCATCGCTGGTGTGGAGTTCATCTCGGCCTCTTTTGCTGCTCTGTCTGGAGGGAGCGTAGCGGTCTGGTTGGCGCAACTCCACCACAGATTTGCCCAAACGAAACGGCGCCGCAAATCCGACCAGACAAAGCGCAAAGAGTTGCAACACCAGGATATGGGCATTGTCCTGCAGATAATCCCATTCCTGTTTGAGCCGTTGGATATGGGCGATCAAATCGTCATAGGCCCGCGCCAATATAACAAAGTCAGCAGCAATGGTTGGCTCTCGGCGGCGCAGGTTTTCCACCGATGCCTGGGTTGGCTGATCCAGCGAGGAAAAAACCAGAAAGCTCTCCGGGTCAAAAGCATCGGCGCTGGCGGCCTTGGCCGTTATCTCCTGTGCTGTGGTGCCGGATCCGGCAAGAAAGGCGATGCCCTGCAGCGGTGCGACCTCATCCGTTACGGCGATGAACAGGGGCAGCTCTGCATTGCCCGCAGTCGAGGCCGACAGAAATTCGATCTTGTCACAGAGCACCGCAATATCAGCGTCATCGGTTGGGTCGCAAAACCGCAGGCGAAACCGGGCCGCATCGCGGTCAAAGGCTGCGGTGGCGGCATAGGCAAGATCAATCTGGCGCTCCAGTTGGCTGCTGTCGGATTTGTAGATCCCGGCGATTACCGCCGCCAGCGCGCCAATGCCGCCCAGCAAGACCCAGACCAGATCGGCATATTTCCAGGCTTGGTGGCCCTCTGGCTTGCGCAGCAAAAAGCCGGTGCCGATGGCGCCCAGGCCAAAACAGATGAGGATCAGCAACAGCTGGTTTTCGGCGACAAAGATCATAGGGGCTCCTGGCGGCGGCGGGGGGCGGCGGGGCGTGCGTTTTGTCAATAGAAAGACTACGACGGCGGGCTTGCAACAGGGCTAAAGCAAATGTGACCGTTTACTACAGATCTGCTTAAACTGTTTGCAACGCGAGTCTGCTTCTATGGGCCCGTGGTGGAATGACGTTACCGGAGAAAACATCATGATGCGTTTTGTGGTTGGATGTGTGGTCCTTGTGGCAAGCTTCGCTGGGGCGGCAGTGGCGCAGCCGATCACCTACGAGGTGCGCGGCGGGATGTATGAGCAGGAGATCATTGCCTATGTGAATGGCGCGCTGGTTCAGGCTCTGGTGCCGGAGACCGGGATCTCCAACAAAATCCTGGAGGCGGATTTTGATGGCGACGGTCAGGTGGATCTGTTGCACAGCTGGAGCGGCGGCGGCAATTGCTGCGCGCCCAGCTACGCGGTGCTGTCTTTGCAGGGCGGTCGCTTTGTCAACGTCACCCATCCGGAGTTCTACGCCTGGGGCGATCCCGAGGTACAGCAAACCCCCCAGGGTTATCGCTTTTTGATCGAGACAACCGAGGCCGGTGTTGGTCAGACCGATCTGAACGGGCGTTTTGCAGCCTTCGCCTTTACCGGCAGCGCCCTGCAACTGGTCGAGAGCCGGGTGCTGGATCAGATGCTACCGGCGCTGGCGCAGCTTTCGGTGCAGGACTATGACCGCCCCGGTTTTGACAAACGCTACCCACTGAAGATGCAGTATGATCTGGATGGCTCCGGCAGCCTGGATCTGTTGCACTGCAGCTGGTGGGAGCGCTGGGGAGTGATAAATTGCGAGATCCAGATGGCGACGGGGCGCAAGATCACACTCAGTACCGGCTGTGTGCGCCTTGGCATCCTCTCAAGCCGCACCGCTGGCATGCCCGATCTGGTCTGCGGCCGCGAAACCGTGCTGCGGTTCGACCCGGCCCGCGGCAGCTACCAGTAGCCTGGCTTGGCGGAGCCCTTAGTTGGTGTCCGCAGCTTTGGAAGATGGCAGTTGTGAGATGTTTCTCTGGGCCGTCACGCCCGCGCCTGACCTTCCCCCCGGGAGTTGGAACCGGTCCGCATAGCGGCAAACAGTGCGGGGCACTGTTTGAGGTTCAAAGGGGCGGAGCCCTGCGCCCCAACCGTGCAAGTCTACGTGCAGCGCTTGCAGGAATTCCCTGGGGCGTGGCGCGTAGCGGCACGGCCCGCGCCTGACCTTCCCGTCATGCCGGAGGCATGCTTTCAGCATGACGAAGGCGCTTCACGCCTCCCCAAGGTCAGGCGCGGGCCTTGTGTTGGGGGAGGCGTACGGTGAAGCATGTCTATTTCTTCATCTGTTCAAGGTTCTGCTCAACGATTTTGTATTCGCGAAACGAAGCTCGCGCAGTTCGAACAACAACATCGTCGTTAGTATTTAAGGTCGATTTGATATCAGAAGAAGATACTCTGGATTTGGCGCCGATAATCACTTCCTTAAGCTGAAGTTCGTCACCAAATGGAAGAAAGAAGTCTTTTTCCCCGTTTTCTTTTGAGGCGATTTCGTCTTGAGTTAGGGAGCAGTATACACGCCACTCCCGTTCATAACCCCAGACAGTACTCTTAGTGCTCTTTGCAAATTCAAGTTCTGCATTTAGCGCTAGCTGATTACGAAGAGCAGTTCGGTTGAAAGGCTTAAGTTTGTTAACGTAGCGAATTTTCAGTAGCGCTTCACTTTTTTGCGGTTCGACGTCAAATCCGTAGCATACTCCATAATGGTTTTCTGAATAATGGCCCCACATAGCCGGACAGCGCCAGTCGTGCGAAAAGCATACAAAGCCTTGTTGCTTCGCATGTGCTTTTATTTGTCTTTTCCACTCTCGTCGTAGTGTACGTCCAGTGGCATCATCTCCGAAGTCAAATGGTGTCAGCTCGAAGATATCATTAACTTTATCAGCAAACGAGATTTTTATGTGGCGCTCTCGAAGGTTTTCGAGAGCGAATTTGGAACCTGTAAAATAATAAAGCCTGGGCAATCTCTTTTAACTCCTAAACGTCCAGCTCCTCCACAAACCTGGCGTTCTCCTGAATATACTGATAGCGCAGCTCGGGTTTTTTGCCCATCAGGCGTTCGACCAGATCACCGGTTTCGCCGGGTTCGTCCTCATCTATGGTCACCCGGATCAGTTTCCGCGTGCTGGGGTCCATGGTGGTCTCTTTCAGGTCCTTGGCGTCCATCTCGCCCAGGCCTTTAAAACGGCTCACGTCGATCTTGCCCTTACCGCCCAGACCCTTTTCCAGCCACAGATCGCGCTCGGCTTCGTCCAGGCAATAGACGCGCTTGGCGCCTTGGGTCAGTCGGAACAGCGGCGGGCAGGCGAGGTACAGATGACCGCCATCAATCAAGGGCCGCATCTGGGTGAAAAAGAACGTCATCAGGAGGGAGGCAATATGGGCACCGTCAACATCCGCATCAGTCATGATGATGATTTTGTCATAGCGCAGATCATCCAGCACAAATTTGCTGCCCAATCCAACACCCAAAGCCTCGCAGAGATCATTGATCTCGGCGTTTGAGCCCAGCTTGTTGGAGGCCGCGCCCAATACGTTGAGGATCTTGCCCTTCAGCGGCAGCAGCGCTTGATTGACCCGGTTGCGCGCGCCCTTGCCAGAGCCCCCCGCAGAGTCGCCCTCGACGATGAACAGCTCTGTACCCACGCGGTCCTTGGAGGTGCAATCCGTCAGCTTGCCCGGCAGGCGCAGTTTCTTGGTGGCCGATTTACGCTGGGTCTCTTTCTCCTGCTTGCGGCGCAGGCGTTCCTCGGCGCGCAGCACCAGAAAATCGAGGATGGCGCCAGCAGATTTGGTATCTGCCGCCAGCCAGTTGTCAAAATGGTCGCGGACCGAGTTTTCCACCATCTTGGCAGCGCTCTCGGTCGACAAACGATCCTTGGTCTGGCCAACAAAGGCAGGGTCAGCGATGAAACAAGACACCAACCCACAGCCCCCCGCCATCAGGTCGTCGCGGGTAATGCTGGCAGCCTTCTTGTTGCCGACCAGCTCACCATAGGCCTTGATACCTTTCAAAATGGCAGCCCAGAAGCCCGCCACATGGGTGCCACCCTCGGGCGTGGGGACGGTGTTACAGTAGCTTTGGGTGAAACCATCGCGTGAGGGCGTCCAGTTGATCGCCCATTCCACATAGCCCGGCTCGCCAAATTTCTCGCGGAACTCCACCTTGCCGGCAAAGGGCGCATCTGCATAGACCGAGGCCTTGCCCAGCACCTCTGTCAGATAATCCTTGAGCCCGCCGGGGAAGTGGAAGGTGGCCTCGACCGGGGTTTCCTTGTCGTCTATCTCTGATTTCCAGCGGATCTCCACGCCCGAGAACAGATAGGCCTTGGAGCGCACCAGGGTGAACAGGCGCTTGGGCTTGAACCGATGTGAGCCAAAGATCTGCTCATCCGCATGAAAGGTGACAAAGGTGCCGCGTTTGTTGGGCGCTGCGCCGACCTTTTCAACCGGACCCAGAGGCAGGCCACGGGAAAACCGTTGTTCAAACAGTTCTTTGTTCTTGGCGACCTGAACCACCAGACTATCTGACAGGGCGTTCACCACCGAAGAGCCAACCCCGTGCAGACCGCCGGAAGTCTGATAGGCCTTGCCAGAGAATTTCCCCCCCGCGTGCAGGGTGCACAGGATCACTTCCAGCGCGGATTTATCCGGGAACTTGGGGTGCGGATCAATTGGAATGCCGCGGCCATTGTCGGAAATGGTGACCGAATGATCCGCATGCAGGGTGACTTCGATGCGGTTGGCATGACCCGCGACCGCTTCGTCCATCGAGTTGTCGAGGATTTCTGCCACCATATGGTGCAGTGCGCGCTCATCCGTGCCGCCGATATACATGCCGGGGCGCTGGCGAACCGGTTCCAGCCCTTCCAGCACTTCGATTGAGGAGGCGTCATAGATTTCGTCGGCGGGCGTGCTGAGAAGGTCGTTTGCCATTGGCGGGAGCTGCTCTTTGGTTTGTTTTGGTTGCGGCTATTATGTCAGGTGTTGTGGTGTTGCGAAAGAGGCCCGCTAGGGGCTGTGGATAACCAAGCCTCCCAGAGACCACCACAGACAGCCAAAGACACGGGCCGACAGGCCAGAGGTCGGCTCTTGATCAACCGCTCGCGCAAAGGTGACAGGCCGTGGTGGATTTTTGCTTTCCCTTTTGGATTGCCCGGCTAGGGTCTGCTCCCTAACGTGCAGGAAAAGCTGAACAGGGGAAGAAAAAGGCATGGCATGGATCAAGACAGTTCCGTTCGAGGCGGCAACCGGCAAGCTGAAAAAGCTGTATGAGCGGGTCACGGGACCTAACAACAATGTCGACAACATCATGATGGCCCATAGCCTGCGGCCCCATTCGATGGAGGGCCATATGGCGCTCTATAAAAATGTGCTGCACCATACTGGCAACAAAATCCCCAAGTGGTTTCTTGAGGTGCTGGGCGTCTGGGTCTCGTCCTTGAACAACTGTGACTACTGCGTTGAGCATCATTTTGCCGGCCTTCAGCGGCTGTTGGCGGATGCGGATCGTGGTCAGGCCATTCGCGCCGCGATCGAAGCGCGCGATCCGGCGGTAGCGCCTCTGGATATGGCACAACAGGCCGCCATGCATTATGCGCGCAAGCTGACAGAGGCCCCGGCCAGCCTGGTTGAGGCAGACATAGAAGCCCTGCGTCAGGTGGGATATGACGACGGCGAAATTCTTGAGATCAACCAGGTCAGCGCCTATTTTTCCTATGCCAACCGAACGGTTCTGGGGCTTGGCTGTTCAACCAAGGGCGACGATCTGGGGCTTAGCCCCAACAATTCGGAAAACCCGGATGACTGGGGCCATACCTAGGGGTGCGAAAGCGACTTATGCGACGCCTTGGGTCAGGGGTTCCAGTTAAGAATAGCCTCGGCCAGGTCTTTGGGTTTTTGATGATGCAGCCAGTGATCACAGCCCGCAATCGTGATGCGGGTCAGCTGCGGCGCAAACTCTTCCAGCCCAAGGGTGGTTTCCGGCAACAAGGCGGTATCCCCATCCCCCCAGAGCAACAGGTGGGGCTGGGGCACCGTCAGGCGCGCAAGCGGTAGTGCTGGCATGGCAATGGGCTGCCCGGGTTTGGCGACCTGTAGCGGTGAGGCGCGATACCAGTTGACCATGGCCTGCAGCCGACCCGGGCGCGCCCATTCCGCTTTGTAGGCGTGCAACCGTGCGCCAGAGAGCCAGGACATATCCATATGGGTTGCAAACAGGGCCTGCAGTTTCTCAAACCCATTGGCGCTCAGCTCGGCTTCTACCCCTGGTTGGCGCAGCCAGGGAATATATTGCGACGCGGCTGACTGCTCGCCGCCACTGGCCAGGGCCCGCTGAAACGGCACCGGGTGTACACCATTGGCGATAATCAGACGGTGGACAAGATGCGGATGAAACATCGCCAGCCCATAGGCGATTGCGGCGCCCCAATCGTGACCGAACACCGTCACCGGCCCCTGCTCGGCGCCAATCAGCGCAACCATATCGCCAATCAGACTTGAGGCGGCGTAGTTCCCGACGCCATCAGGAGCCCAGCTCTGGCCATATCCGCGCTGGTCGGGGGCAATACAGTGGAAATGTTGACTGAGATGGCTTGCGGTTTCCGCCCAGGCCCCACCGTATTCCGGGAACCCGTGCAACAGTAACAGACGGGGCAGGGCGGGGTCGCCCCAGCGGCGAACAAAAAAGGGCTGCCCCTGGAGGCTTTCGATGGCGCTGTGCATGTGGTGTCCTCCTGCGATGAAAGACAAGGCTGCGGCCAGAGCCTTTTGCAATCAAGCCAACCGTTGCGTCACCAGGTGCGGCAAGACTGCTTTGAAATGCACTCCATATGACAGTTTCTTGACACAGGTCAGCGCGTGGATGCGCTGGGGCATATAACATCGCCTCAAACAGCGTCACTCGAACAGAGTAAATGAGTAAAAGGGAACACTGATGACAGAAACCACTGGAAATTCGCCAAGTGCTGCGACCCTCGCAGAGGCCCCGCAGGCGGCGGCCGTTAGCCATCCCTCACCGGAAGATATCCGCCGGGTCTTTGAAAGTGGGCGCTATCCCTACAAGCGTAAGATGTCGCGTCGGACCTATGAGGCCGAGAAGGCCCGCCTGCAGGCAGAGCTGTTGAAAGTTCAGATCTGGGCGCAGGACACGGGTCAGAAATTCGCCATGGTGTTTGAAGGGCGTGATGCTGCGGGCAAGGGGGGGACGATCAAACGCTTTACCGAACACCTGAACCCGCGCTCGGCCCGGGTTGTTGCCTTGAATAAACCCACCGACGAAGAGCGTGGCCAGTGGTACTTCCAACGCTATATCAATCACCTGCCTACCAATGGTGAAATTGTTCTCTATGACCGCTCTTGGTACAATCGGGCAGGCGTCGAGCGGGTCATGGGCTTTTGTGAGCCGGATGAGTACCTCGAGTTCATGCGCCAGACACCTGAGCTGGAGCGGATGTTGGTGCGGTCTGGGGTGCGGCTTTATAAATACTGGTTCTCGGTCACTCAGGCCGAACAGCGGCGCCGGTTCCAATCCCGCGAAACGGATCCGCTGAAACAGTGGAAGCTGTCACCAATCGACAAAGCCAGCCTTGGCAAATGGGATGACTACACCGAGGCCAAGGAGGCGATGTTCTTTTACACAGACACCGCAGACGCGCCCTGGACCGTGGTCAAATCCAACTGCAAGAAACGAGCGCGCCTGAATTGCATGCGCCATTTCCTGAGCACAGTGGACTACCCGGGCAAAGACCCCTCAATCGCCCAGGCCCCTGATCCACTGATCGTGGGCCAGGCGCATCATGTGATTCATCGGTCCGATCACATCCTGGGTAAGGCTCTGCATCCAGACGCAAAAGCGTGATACACGGAGTGCGATAGCGCCCCCAGTCTGGGGGCGTTATTGGGGTGGTATTGCGCGCAGCACTGTCGGTACTTGCCGGGGGCGCAGTACCTGCTAAGACTGCCCTATGATAGATCAATCCAGCACTCATCTTACCACATCCACAATGACCAAAGGCGGCCACCTGCGGGCTGTGTCTTTGCTTGGTTTTCCGTTGGTTGGCGGTCACGTGGCGCAATATGCCATTGGCATGACGGATTCGCTCATGCTGGGCTGGTACGGGGCCGAGGCTCTGGCGGCGGTGACACTGGCCGGATCCTATTTCTTTGTGTTTTTCCTGATGGGTGCAGGATTCGCCTTTGCGGTAATGCCTCTGGTGGCCGCCGCTGCCGGGGCCGGGGAAGAGCGCCAGATCCGCCGCGCCACCCGCATGGGGCTGTGGCTGTCGCTGCTTTATGCTGTGGCGGCGATGCCGGTGCTGCTGTTTTCAGAATATATCTTGTTGGCGCTGGGACAAAATCCAGAAGTGGCAGGACCGGCCTCTGCCTATCTGCAATTGGCGGGGTGGGGGCTGTTTCCGGCGTTGCTGGTCATGGTGTTGAAATCTTATCTGGCAGCGCTGGAGCGCACGCAGATCGTGCTTTGGATCACCATTTTGGCCGCTGTGGTGAACGGGCTGGTGAACTATGCGCTGATTTTTGGCAACTGGGGCGCGCCAGAGCTGGGCATTGCCGGGGCGGCCTATGCCTCGATTGCGACGCAGTCGGTGTCCTTGCTGACAGTGGGAGCATACGCCCTGTGGGTGCTGCCCGAGCATGAACTGTTAAAGAATTTTCACCGCCCGGATTGGGAGATGTTTTTCCGGGTGTTTAAATTGGGCATGCCCATTGGTCTGACCAATCTAAGCGAAGTCAGCCTGTTTGCCGCCTCCGCCATGATGATGGGCTGGTTGGGAACCATCCCGCTGGCGGCCCATGGCGTGGCGATGACGCTGTCGGGGCTGACATTCATGGTGCATCTGGGCCTGAGCAATGCCGCCACTATTCGTGCCGGCAACGCCTATGGGCGCCGCGATCGCGCTCATATGGCGCTGGGCGCCCGGGTAGTGATTTTACTGTCGCTGGCCATGGCGCTGCTTGGCAGTGCGGCCTTTTTATTGGTCCCGGACCCGCTGATTTCGCTGTTTCTGGACCCCATGGACCCCAACAAGCCTGAAATCCTGATTGTTGGGGCCAGCCTCCTGGCGATGGCAGCCCTGTTTCAGCTGGCGGATGGCATGCAGGTGATTGCGCTGGGCTTGCTGCGCGGTGTGCAGGACACCAATTGGCCGATGGTGATTGCGGCGCTCAGCTATTGGGCGATTGGCGTTCCGGCCTCTTATCTCTTTGGCTTTACCTTTGGCTGGGGCGGCGTCGGGGTCTGGTCGGGGTTGGTGCTGTGGCTTTGCTTTGCCGGTGTCTTCCTGATGTCGCGCTTTTGGCGCCATTCCATCCTGCTGACAGAAGAAAAGCCTGCAGCGTAAATCGCCACAGTGATTTGCTAAAACGCCTGGGCGGGCTGCAGAGCTTAGTCGCCCTTTTGCCCCTTGATGAGCCGATCTGCCTTTTTTCGTACCAAGACGCTGCGCAGGTCATGCATGGTCAGCAACAGATCATCGGTGACAGCTTCGAGCTGTTCATCGGTGGCCTTGGTCTGGGCCCAGTGGGCGGTGAGGTTCAGGTGATCCACCGCCCGCTTGATGTCATCTATGTCCCGTGCGGCCAGGACTGCGCGCCGGTCTGCCATCCAGGATTTGATCGCCGCCAGATCCTGGTCTGACAGGGCGCGTCCGCCATGTGGCTTGATTTCGCCGTTGCGGATGTTGATGGCTGCAATCTGATCCATGTCGATGCGCCGCTGCCGGTTTTCGGTATCAACCCGAAACACAAAAGCACCGTTTTCACGCACGCGAAAGAAATACTCGGGCAGCGTTGCAGCCATCAGCTGGGATCCTTTGGCTTAGGTCAGGGAGGCGCAGAACGCGGCAATACGCGCGCAGGCCTCGGTGAGGGCTTCGTCCGAGGTGGCATAGCTGACCCGGAAATTTGGCGACAGGCCAAAGGCCGCGCCAAAGACCACCGCGACATCCGCCTCAGCCAAAAGTGCCGTGGCAAAGGCCTTGTCGTCCTCAATCACTGTGCCTTTGGGCGTTGTCTTGCCGATCAGACCTTTGATCGACGGATAGACATAAAAGGCGCCTTCTGGTGTGGGGCAGGTCACGCCGTCGATGGCGTTGAGAGCAGCCACCACCAGATCGCGGCGCCGTTTGAAGGCGACATTGTTGGTCGCGAGGAAATCCTGCGGGCCATTCAGCGCCTCAACCGCTGCCCATTGGCTGATCGAAGAGGGGTTGGAGGTTGACTGAGACTGGATCTTGCGCATGGCAGCAATCAAATGCTGGGGGCCTGCGGCATAGCCAATGCGCCAGCCGGTCATGGCATAGGCTTTGGACACTCCGTTGCAGGTCAGCGTGCGGTCATACAGACCGGGCTCCACCTGCGCTGGAGAGGTGAATTCGAACCCATCAAAGACCAGGTGTTCGTACATATCATCTGACATCACCCAGACGTGGGGATGGCGCATCAGCACATCTGTCAAGGCCTTCAACTCGGCGCGAGTATAGCCGGCACCGCTGGGGTTGGAGGGCGAGTTGAAGATGAACCATTTTGTATTGGGTGTTATCGCCGCTTCCAGCTGTGCGGGCGTCAGTTTGAAATCCGTTTCCAGGCTTGCCTCAACCGCGACAGGTGTGCCGCCGGCCAGCAGCACCATATCAGGATAGCTAACCCAGTAGGGGGCTGGAATGATCACCTCGTCGCCGGGATTAAGTGTCGCCATTAGCGCATTATACAGTGTTTGTTTGCCACCGGTCCCGACCGAGACCTGTGCCGGTTCATAGGACAGGCCGTTCTCGCGCTCAAATTTGGCGCAGATGGCCTGTTTCAGCTCGATGATGCCGTCAGGGGCGGTGTATTTTGTCTTGCCCGCAGCAATGGCGGCATTTGCGGCATCCTTGATGTTCTGCGGGGTGTCAAAATCTGGTTCACCCGCGCTCAGTCCAATCACATCCCGGCCAGCGGCTTTCAGCTCGGCAGCCATTGCAGTAATCGCAATCGTGGGCGACGGTTTTACACGCTCGAGGGTCTTGGAGAGGAAAGACATGGCTGCGGGTCCTTGTTTGAATGTTCTTGGTATCTGTCATAGGGTGCCACCAAATTGCGATCAAGCAGCATTGACAAAGAGCAGAAACGGAGATGGCAAATGTCTGACGAAACAACAGATTGGTTCGGACCAGAGGCAGCAACATTTGGCGATCGTGTCGCCGCCGCCCGCGAGGCCGCCGATATGACCCAGGCACAGCTGGCGCGACGCCTTGGGATCAAGAAATCCACTCTGATGGGCTGGGAACAGGATCTGTCTGAACCACGCGCAAACAAGCTGTCGATGGTATCGGGGCTGTTGAATGTCTCGATGTCCTGGTTGCTGACCGGCGAGGGCGAAGGGATGTCGGAACCCGCAGATGTTGATCTTGCGGTGGGCGATTTCGCCGGTGTGCTGAATGAACTGCGCGCCCTGCGCAATGAGATGCGCAGCAATGCCGAACGCGCCGCACGGCTGGAAAAGAAGCTTCGCACACTGGTGCAGAGTGCCGGGTCTACGTGAGGCTGATTGGATGACTGAAACGACGGAATTGCACGAACATCGCCTCAAGCGTCTAAAGATGCGGTCCATGCGTCGCGGCATTAAAGAAATGGATATTCTGCTCACCGCCTATGCAGATGCCAACTTGCCTGCGATGGATGCGGCCAAGCTGGATCTCTATGATCAGATGCTGCACGAGAACGATCAGGATCTCTATCAGTGGGTGACAGGGCAGGTTGCTGCCCCCAGCTCTTATGAGGCTTTGATCAGGGAAGTCGCACAAACCCATCAAACTAAATAAAAAACCAGCTTAACGCATTTTTGGGGAATTTTCTGCATTCTCTCCTGAGCAAACTCGAGTCGGAGATGCGAATGAGTATGGAAATGCCAATCGGCCAGCAGGACCGCAAAGGGTTCATGACTGGTTACCTTGAAGCGCTGGCACTGGTGGAGCGACTGCACCGGCTGTTGTTGGATGTTATCAAGGATGAGTTCGAACGCGTCGGCGTTCTGGAAATAAACGCAGTGCAGGCGCTGCTCTTGTTCAACGTTGGTGACAATGAAGTCACCGCCGGTGAGCTCAAGAGCCGTGGCTATTATCAGGGCAGCAATGTCAGCTACAATCTGAAAAAGCTGGTTGAGCTGGACTATATGCACCATCAGCGCTGCGAGATTGATCGCCGGTCTGTTCGGGTTCGCCTGACGCCACGCGGTCGCGAGATCCGCGATATCGTCGCGGGCCTCTTTGCACGCCACGCCGAAGGCCTAGAGGGCAAGGATGTTATCAGCCGCGAAGGCATCGCTGACATCACAAGCTCGCTGAAGCGTGTGGAACGGTATTGGTCGGATCAGATCCGCTATATCTATTAAAAACAGATCTTTGGGGGCGAAAGCTCCCTGAGAAAAGACCTGGGTGGGCAAGAAATGCACCGCCCATATCCAGATAATCCTGATTCGGCTGAACACCAGTCGCATCTAGACTTGAAGAATTCGGGTTCGCTATAAAACGCACCGCAAAGTCCTAACCGGACTGGCGGTGCGTTCTTATATCTGCCTGCCTGTTATCGCAGAGGCAGAACGCCGGGGCTGGTACTGCCTGTGGCCGGTTTTACCAGTGGCCTGTCTTACCAGTGGCCTGTGTTTGCCATGCTGGACCAGGGCTCTGCTGGCTCCAGGGCCTCGCCATTTTGCAGCAGCTCGATTGAGATATTGTCGGGCGAGCGAATAAAGGCCATGCGCCCGTCATGGGGGGGGCGGTTGATGGTGACGCTGTTGTCCTGCAAAAACTGGCAGGTTTCATAGATATTATCGACCCCATAGGCCAGGTGGCCAAAGTGACGGCTGTCACTCGGCAGGCCCTCGTCGCCATCCCAGTTATAAGTTAGCTCAACCGGGGTTTCTTCCTGACCGGGGGCGGCCAGATAGAGCAGGGTGAAACGGCCCTTTTCGCTGTCGTAGCGCCGGGTTTCGCGCAGTCCCAGAAGTTCATAAAATGCTCTGGATTTTTCCAGGTCTTTCACCCGAACCATTACGTGCAAATAAGTAAGCGCCATGTGCGAGGTTCCTTGATCGTTTGACATCTCCTCGCCCAAGGTGTGAGGCGAAGATTTTTCGGAGAGTTTATTTTGCTTGGTACAACTTGCCCGCACTATAGGCCAGATCCAATCGATTCGCAGGGCCGGAAGGCTTGGAGTTTCCACATCTAGGCGCCAGGACGTGAAGGCAGAACGGTGGTCATCGCTGCCTCTAGCGCCCTATGTGTACTGCATGACTGTGCAGCTGATGCCAATCCGCCGCGACGCATCGGCTTGTTATTTGGGGTCACTCCCCGCTATGACTGCAGGACAGGCATCGAGTGTCAAAGAGGGATCACTGTGCAGCAATATCACGCGGCCTTGCGCCAAATTCTGGAAACCGGGGTGCCCAGCAGCGATCGCACTGGCACTGGTACGATCTCTTGTTTTGGTATGCAGACACGATACCCTCTGGCGGATGGTTTTCCGCTGGTGACCACCAAAAAGCTGCATCTGCGCTCAATCATACATGAGCTTTTGTGGTTCCTGTCCGGTGATACCAATATCAAGTATCTCAAAGACAATGGGGTCTCGATCTGGGACGAATGGGCTGATGAAAACGGTGACCTCGGGCCGGTTTATGGCCACCAGTGGCGCAGCTTTCCAAAACTGGAGCTGGTGCCCGGCACCACCGGGGATGAGCCGCTCTATCGCGCTGGTTCGGTTGATCAGATCGCCGACCTGGTAGAGATGATCAAAACCAGCCCAGACAGCCGCCGTCTGATTGTTTCCGCCTGGAACCCTGGCGATGTGCCGGATATGGCGCTGCCGCCCTGCCATACGCTGTGGCAGGTGCGGGTGCTGGGCGGCAAGCTGCACCTGCAACTGTATCAGCGTTCGGCGGATATGTTTCTTGGGGTGCCCTTCAATATTGCCTCCTACGCCTTGTTGCAGGTGATGCTGGCCCATGTGACGGGCTATGAGCCGGGGGACTTTGTCCACAGTTTTGGCGATGCGCATATCTATTCAAATCATCAGGACCAGGTGGCACTACAGCTGTCGCGCAGCCCTAAGCCGCTGCCACAGATCCGGATCAAACGGCAGGTCTCGTCGATTTTTGATTTTACCTATGATGATTTTGAGGTCCTGAACTATGATCCCGATCCGGGCATCAAGGCCCCCGTCGCTGTGTAAAACTGCTCGTCAGGCGCCGTTCGCCTTTTGTCGTTTCATCCACCCCCACCCCCACCGCAGGCGGGGCCCTGTTTCAAGGCAGACCGTAGAATGATTACCCTGATTGTTGCCCGCGACCGGAATGGTGCCATTGGCAAGGACAATACCATTCCCTGGCATGCCCCCGAGGATCTTAAGGCTTTTCAGCGTGAAACCCTTGGCGGGGCTATCGTCATGGGGCGCAACACCTGGGACAGTCTGCCGTTCAAGCCTTTGAAAAACCGCCTGAACCTGGTGGTGTCTTCCAACCCCGAGGTAGCAGATGAGGTGCATGGCTCAGTCACTGAAGCCGTTGCAGCGGCCTATGCACAAGGCTATCGTCGGGTTTACGGGATTGGGGGCGCGGGGATTTACCGCGAAATGATGCAGATCGCTGATCGGCTGTTGATTACCGAGGTCGCGGTAGAGGTCGCGGGCGCAGATACGTTCTTTCCTGAGATACCAGAGGGTGAGTGGCAACGGCAGGGCGACACCCAGCTGCGCCCCGCAGATCCGGCCTGCGTCATGGTGGAATATCTGCGCATCCATTCTGGCCGCTAAGAGGGCGCTTTACCCGTTCCTGCCTAAGTCTTGACGGTCGGCTGGGAGGAGCGGATTTGAGCGTTGCTGAACGCAAGCTGCCTCCAAGCAACCGCTGAAGGGGCGCACTGTCGGCAACGCGCATGTGCAGAGGCTTGAACCAGCAGGCCGTGCGGTTGGGGCAAGGCCCCAGGGCGCGTCTCTCAGATTAGTTAGAGCTCTGAAGGGGTTTGATTTCTCCCGCCATTTGTCGGCCATCGCGTCCCTCGGTGAGCTCATAGTCAACTTTCATATTGTCAGCGAGACCAGTAAGGCCGGACCGCTCAACCTGAGAGATATGCACAAAGACGTCACTTCCGCCGCCGTCGGGTTCAATGAAGCCAAATCCTTTGGTTGTGTTAAACCATTTCACGGTGCCACTTGGCATTTCCCGTGTCTCCTTCTACTTATGTGTTGTTCTGGGGCAGCCCAGAGAATTTCGGGGTTTGCGACAGGCAGCCCATTGTTTTCAAACGTGGTCTGCTGACATGCAGGCCACACCAATGCCGACCTGTGTGTCAGCCCTGTTGCAACTGTTGCATGCAGGGAAAATAAATCAAGTGGCTATGGGTATTCTTCTTTAGATTGTGCTCATTGCCACGCTGAGGAAGGAAAATTGATGATCCTTTATGGCTTAAAGAACTGCGATACTTGTCGTAAGGCGTTGAAACAATTGCCTGACGCGCGCCTGGTGGATGTCCGAAGCGAAGGGGTGCCAACAGAGCTGTTGGCAGAGGCGCTGGCGCAGTTTGGCGACAAAGTGGTAAATACCCGGTCAACCACTTGGCGCGGGCTGAGCGAAGAGGAGCGCGTCGGCGCACCAATTGATCTGTTGCAACAGCATCCGACCTTGATGAAACGTCCATTGATACAGAGCGCTGATGGCCTGTTTCTGGGCTGGGACAAGGCAACACAGGCGGCCTTGCTGAAGGTGTGAAACTGCGGGGCTTTGGGGCGGTCGTGTTAAGACATAAAAAAGGCGCCGCTGCCGGGAGCAGGGCGCCTTTATTCGTGCTTTATGAAAGATTACATCGCCTCAGTTTCAAGGCGGCGCTTGATGATCCGGTCCAAGGACAGCGCACCTGCGCCTTTGATCACCAGAACGGCAAGAACAAAGACCCAGAACAGACGTTGATCCAGGATGATGCTATCCGGGAAGCGGTCGAACAGGGCGCCCAGGGTTTTTGCATCGGTGGCATTGTGGCCAATGACGTCGGTCAGCGACTGCACGATGACAAATCCGATCATTCCCAGCGCCGCCAAGCGGGTGAACAGGCCCAGCAGGATCAACAGGGGCAGGATGAATTCGGCATAGGTGCCTGCCAGAACAACCAGCTGATGAAAGATGCCGAATTGGGACACATCATATCCCGCGGCTTCGAGCTGTTTGGGAAAGATCTGGGAGTAGGCGCCAATAGACGGGCTGAACAGGCCCAAAATGCCGTCGCCCAGCTTGGTCAGGCCAGAGTTCCAATAGTAGAGCAGCAGAGTGGCGGCAAAGACAAAGCGTGCCGCCAGCGGCAGCACCCAGGTGCCAGCCTTTTCTACCAAGCCAAAAACGGCGTTATGAATGGTGACAAGTGCGTGCATGTTGTTACCCTTTGCTTTCTTCAAGTCCAGTGATTGCTCCGCCCTGCAACAACAGGGTGAGTGGGGAGCTGAGGTCAAAATCAGTATCTAGGTCCTGGGCTTGGCTGAGGGCCTCGCCAATGCTGGCCCCCCGCATCAAAGCCTCAATCCAGGTGGCATCCGCGGCGCTGGCCACCTGCGGCAGGGGGTCGAATTCGGGGCGGGTGATCACCACGGCCTCGGCGCCGGCCTGCGGTTTTGGCGCCTCTTCCTCGGTGTTGAAGCGCCAGATCGAATAGATCGGCCAGGGGGAGCGCAGCAGATGCAGCGCCGGGGCAAGACAAAGCCTGGTCTGCAACAGGCTCTGCTCTGACAGGCCAGCCAGCTGCAACGGGTCAATGGCTGTGGCATCGGCGGCGTGATAGGCGTGGCGCAGGGCCAGTTCCAGCCGGGCGACATCCCCAAGATATCCAAGATGATCCAGCTGCTGCATGCCTTCCAGAAAGGTCGGGAACTCAGCGCCATAGAACATCATCAGGGGCGAGCTGGGGGGATGGGCGCGCAGATAGAGACCGGATAACCCATCCATGTTTTTGCGCCCCAAAAGCTTGGCAATCACCGGAAAGGCGCTGTGCATGGCCTCGGTCAGCGAAACCGCGACATTATTGCGGTAAACGGAAAACCGCCGACCTGCCGCTTCTGCCGCCTGATCAACCAGCCCGGCGGGCACCGGCACGGCAGCATCCATCAGCGCTGTGATGAATTGGGCCTGATCGACCGCAGGTCCCTGGGGTTTGGTGGTTCTGCTCATGCCGGAACGTGCTGTGTTGCGGTGGCTGTGGTCGTGGTGGGGAGGCTGGCAAGGGCAAAGGCGGCGCGTTCCGCTTCGGCAGCCAGGGTGGGCCAGTCAGGAACATCTGTGTCCCATTCAATCAGCACTGGCTTGGGACCGGCGAGGTCAAGCGTGTAGTCCAGCAGGGACCAGACAGGATCGACCACGGCGTGGCCATGGCTGTCGATCAACAGCGGCCGTCCCTGATCATCGGTATCTTCGTCGTGCCCCCCAAGGTGGATTTCCCCCACCTTGTCCAAGGCAAAGGCATCAATATAGCCCTGCGGAGAGAACTCCAGATTGGTGGCCGAAACAAAGACATTGTTCACGTCCAGCAGCAATCCGCAGCCGGTGCGTTGGCTGATCTCAGCCAGAAAATCCGGCTCTGACCAGGTGCTCTCGGCAAAGGCGAGGTAGCTGGAGGGGTTTTCCAGCAGCATTGGGCGGCCGATCGCCTCTTGCAGCTGATCAATATGGCTGCAGACCCGGTCGAGCGTTGCATCGGTATAGGGCAGCGGCAGCAGGTCGTTGTAGAACTGTCCCTCATGGGTCGACCATGCGAGATGTTCTGAAAAGCTGGCTGGATTGAGCCAGCCCAGCAGGTGTTTCAAGCGGGCCAGGTGCTCTGGGTCCAGAGGGGCCTCTCCACCAATCGACAGACCAACACCGTGTACCGAGATGGCAAATTTTTCGGCCAGGTGGCGCAGCTGGGCCAGGGGCCGTCCGCCCGCGCCCATGTAGTTTTCGGCGTGAATCTCCAGCCACTGCACCGGGTCAGCCTGTTCCATGATCTCAGCAAAATGCTGCGGTTTGTAGCCTACGCCGGGGGCATTGGGCAGGGAGGGAGCGGTGCGGGGGTGAAGCATGGCAGATCTCATATCAGTCGGACCCGAACCGGACAGATCAGGTCAAAGCAGGAGGAGGTCAGGAAGAAACATTTGAGCAAACAGCCACATGCGATGGTCTGCAGAGGGTGTCAGGCAGGGGGCCCATTCGGACAGTCAGGCGGCGGATGAGGGAGCCAAGAGGCCAGCGTCGTCACCGGCCTCTTGGGGTTTGTTTAAAGCGCTGACTTATGCAGGCAGATCGCGCTCCAGGGCTTCCAGCGATCCGGTGCGCTTGGTGCCATCGGCGAGGTCGGGCAGTTCGACATCGGCACAGGTGCCCGCGTCGACCAGGGTCCAGGCGTTGCCCTGATAATCAACGGTCGAGCTGCCGGCGCAGGTTGTGCCGGGACCCGCGGCGCAGTCATTTTGACCGGCAAGGGATACACCATAGCACTTTTCCTTGGTGGCGGCGGCGGCAGGCATGGTGGCGGCTGCGGTCAGAGCGGCGGCTACGGCACTGGCAACGGCGAAAGATTTGGAAGTTTTCGACATATCATGAATTCCTTTTGTGTTGGTCTTGCGCTGTTTTATTCGCTGTCTTGTTGACACCAAAAACCTAACCCGATGTGAGGGAGAGTTTAAGTCACGAGAGCGTGTCTCACGGCTGCGTCAGCCTATGTGACAAAAGCATACAGTATAGGTGTCTGAAAATAAATGAAATTAGCGGAGTTCAAAGCAAAACGGCCCCCAGATGGGGGCCGCCAAATGCGCTTTTATGGGTAAATGTTACAAAAGGTCGGGCGCGGTCGCTTCGAGCTTTAGCGCCTTTGTAACATTTTCGAGACTGTCGACACGGGTCTGCTTTTCGCCAAGGCGGCGGATCGAGACGGTGCGCTCTTCCACTTCGCGATGACCAATGGCCAGAATCACCGGCACCTTGCCGAGGGAATGCTCGCGGACCTTGTAGTTGATCTTTTCATTGCGAATATCTGCCTCAGCCCGCACGCCTGCTGCCTGCAGCTCGGCTACGACCTCTTGCACATAGTCGTCCGCGTCCGAGGTAATGGAGGCGACAACAACCTGGCGCGGGGCCAGCCAGAACGGCAACTTGCCGGCATGTTCTTCGATCAGAATACCGATGAAACGCTCGAATGATCCCAGGGTGGCCCGGTGCAGCATCAGCGGGCGGTGCTTGTCGCCATCCTGACCAATATAGCTGGCGTCCAGACGCTCCGGCAGGTTGGGATCGATTTGCAGCGTGCCGCATTGCCAGTCGCGGCCAATGGCATCGGTGAGCACGAATTCGAGCTTTGGCCCGTAAAAGGCACCTTCGCCTTCCTGGATCTCGTAGTCATAGCCCGCCGCCTGAATACCCGCCGCAAGCGCCGCCTCGGCCTGATCCCAGCTTTCCTCGCTGCCGACCCGTTTTTCGGGACGGGTGGAGAGTTTGACGCGCCAAGTCTCAAATCCGAGGTCCTTGTAGACCTTGGCGAGGAAGGAGACAAATTCCTTGGTCTCGGATTCGACCTGATCCTCGGTACAGAAGATATGGCCGTCATCCTGGGTAAATCCACGCACCCGCATGATGCCATGCATGGCACCGGAGGGCTCGTAGCGGTTGCAGGAGCCGAATTCCGCCATGCGCAGGGGCAGGTCGCGGTAGGATTTCAGACCCTGGTTGAAGATCTGGATGTGGCAGGGGCAGTTCATCGGCTTGAGCGCATTCACTGCCTTTTCGCGGGCGTGGTCTTCGTCGACCTCAACGATGAACATGTTTTCCTGGTAGTTGTCCCAGTGGCCCGAGGCCTCCCACAGCTTGCGGTTCACCACCTGCGGGGTGTTGACCTCGACATAGCCGTGGCTGTCCTGCATGCGGCGCATGTAGTCCTGAAGCTGCGTGTAGACGCGCCAGCCATTGGGGTGCCAGAACACCATGCCGGGGGCTTCTTCCTGCATGTGAAACAGGTCCATTTCGCGGCCCAGCTTGCGGTGGTCGCGTTTGGCGGCCTCTTCCAGCATGGTGAGATGGGCCTTGAGTTTTTCCTTGCCGGTAAAGGCCACGCCGTAGATCCGTTGCAACATGGCGCGGTCGCTGTCACCGCGCCAGTAGGCGCCGGCGATCGACATCAGTTTGAAGGCATCCCCCGGCAGCTGCCCGGTGTGCTGCAGGTGCGGACCGCGGCACAGATCCTGCCAGTCGCCATGCCAATACATCCGCAAGGGCTCGTCGCCGGGAATGGCGTCGATAAGCTCGACCTTATAGGGCTCGTCATTGGCGGTGTAAAAATCAATGGCGCGCTGGCGCTCCCAGACCTCGGTCCGCACAGGCTCGCGTTTGTTGATGATTTCTTTCATCTTTTTCTCGATCACGCCGAGATCTTCCGGGGTGAAAGGCTCTGCCCGGTCAAAGTCATAGTACCAGCCGTTTTCAATGACCGGCCCAATGGTAACCTTGGTGTCGGGCCAAAGCTCCTGCACGGCGCGGGCCATGACATGGGCGAGATCGTGACGGATCAACTCATTCGCCTGGGGCTCATCCTTGAGGGTGTGCAGGGCAATGGCGGCGTCGGCCTGGATTGGCCACTGCAGGTCCCAGTGCTGATCGTCAAGGGTGGCTGAAATGGCCTTTTTCGCCAGCGAGGTGGAGATGTCGGCGGCAACTTCGGCGGCGGTGATGCCGGCCTCATAGCTGCGTGCGTTGCCATCGGGAAATGTGAGAGAGATTTGGGCCATGGTTTGGCTGCTCCTCGTCGGTTTGGCGCCCACTGAACGCCCGGTTGCGGGTTATGTGATGAGGCTGATTTCGCAGGTGCGCCTGGCCCTGTCAAGATCGGGATTGGCAAGAGTGAGGTCGGCAAGATGTGGAGCAACCAAAAGTCCGAGGGGGCAATTGAAACCCTGGGGGCTGGTTCGCCAAATCCTGGGCAGTATTCCTGGTTTATTTGTGCAGTGGGGAGGGCACGCCCCGGCGAATAATTTGGGAATAGTCGGGGGTGATGCCATGCGCCTGGGCACGCGCAGTGATGCGCCCCTTTTCGGTCAGCTCCTGCAGCGGCAGACGACTGTTGAGCACGCCAGCGTCATAGGCGTACTCAGGCAGGTAGCCATTGGCGATGACCCGCCAATCCAGAGGCACATCGCCCACAATTGTGCGGATCATTTGAAACACCACAGTGGTACAATTGGTAAAGAGCGAATTGTACCACTGGGGCTGTGCTGCCAGTTGGTTGGCAGCTGTCACATAGTGCAACAACAGGGCGCGGGCCTTTTGCGGGCTGGTGTTTGTGCGGTAGAGCTGGACATCTTCGCCCCGCGCGTTGGTGCGGGTGCCCAGCAGGTCGCGCTCATCTGCGGCGATTAGCGACAGGGTATTGGTTTTGAACATATCGGCCAGGGGAGAAAAGCCCCCACCGATCTGGCGGCGGACCTCCACGGACCAGGCGAGCTGTTCGCCATCGGCAAAGCCAAAGCTGATGATCATATGGGCGATGGTTTTGCCGGACCAATAGGACAGGAAGAGATCGACGCTTTCCAGCTGGTCGAGGTCGTAACTGCGGGTTTCCCAGTTGGCGTCAAAATCCGTCGGGCTGCGCCAGGTAAAGTTGCGGATGTTCTCCAGGGTGAGGGTTGAACCGCTGAGCTGCCCGGTGACCTGACGCTCCACATCTTTGGCCCAGTTTCGATCCGCAGGCGGCGTGATGCTGATCCACCAGGTGATCACCGCTGCCAGCGCCAGACAATAGGTGGCAAGGCCACGCAGTCGCCGGGGGCGGAAGAGGCCAAGGATCACGGCTAGCGCCAGCAGGGCAAACCCGGTGGCAATAATCAGGCGCGTGGCGGTGCCAAACGGCAGCCGGTACCACAGGGCCAGTGCGGCCCAGCATCCGGACAGGACAATCGTCAGGCAGAGCACAGCAAGGCCGCCGCGGTAAAATATCTGTGTCATAGTAGATCCTTGGAGGAGCCGCGAGCAGGGGCTGGCCATCTGCTGTAACCTAGAAGCTCTGGACCAAGGGGGCAAGGCTGGCGGTTGTCCGGTCTGGGGGCCCGTTTGGTGGCGAGGCTGTTTTGACAATTGCAGCCTTGCCCATTGCGTGACACATCTTGATCCGACAACACCAATGAGGGAGAGCACAGATATGGCGGCACCAAAGTTTCTGACCACCGAGCAGGGGCGCTCGATTGCCTATCACGCGCATGCCGGAGCGGGGGTGACGCTTGTCTTCCTTGGGGGGCTCAAATCTGACATGGAAGGAACCAAGGCAATCCATCTGGAGGCCTGGGCCAAGGCAGCTGGGCTCGGGTTTCTGCGGTTCGACTATTCTGGCCATGGTGAAAGCTCGGGGCGCTTTGAAGAGGGCTGCATTGGGGATTGGCATGAAGATACCATTGCGGCCGTCTCGGCTCTGACCACAGGGCCATTGCTGATTGTCGGCTCCTCCATGGGCGGCTGGCAGGCGCTGTTGCTGGCCAAGGTCATGCCGGAGCGTATTCAGGGCATGGTGACCGTGGCCGCGGCGCCTGATTTCACCGAAGACGGCTATTGGGCCAGCTTCAGTGCAGCACAGAAGGCTGACCTGGAGGCGCAGGGGTACGTTGAGCTGCCCAGCGACTACATGGAGCCATACCGCATCAGCAAACGCATGATCGAAGATGGGCGCAATCGACTGGTCCTGCGGCAGCCGCTGGACTTGCCCTTCCCGGTGCGCTGTTTGCAGGGGACGGCGGATACAGCCGTTTCGACGGACACCGCGCTGCGGCTTTTGCAGCACGCTTCCTGTGTGGACATGCGGCTAAACCTGGTGAAGGATGCGGATCATCGGTTTTCGGATGACGCCTGTCTGAAACTGATCGAAACATCCATATCCGAGTTGCTTTAGCCGGTTGTCCGTTGGGGCGGGTTCCAGGGACCGACTGCGCAATACTGAGTAGAAAGGAGAGATCATGACTATGGAACAACGGGTGAGTTTGATCACCCTCGGGGTGCCGGATGTGGAAAAGGCTGCCGCCTTTTATGCCGCGCTTGGCTGGCAGGCAGCTGACAGCCCGGATGGCGTGGTTGCTTTTGATCTGATCTCGCAGACGCTGGGGCTTTATCCTCTGGACAAACTGGCAGAGGACATCGGACTGCCGGTTGAGGCTCTGGGTACTGGTGCGATGACGCTCAGCCATAATACCCGCAGCCGCAAAGAGGTGGACGATTTGCTGGCGCTTGCCAAGGCGGCAGGCGGGGAAATTCTGCGTCCGGGCGGCGAGGTGTTTTGGGGCGGTTATATCGGCTATTTCAGAGCGCCCGATGGCCATATCTGGGAAGTGGCGCATAATCCGTTTTCACCGCTGGCCGACACTGGTGCCTTTCGCTGGAATGGCTACTGATTTTTGCTCGGCGGTGCCCCAACGCCATTGGGGGCTGCCGGAGATCTATGTTTGGTTGTAGAGCAGGAGGGGATTTCTCTTGCTCCCAAAGGCAAGTCACCGCAAGAGTGAGTGTGAAACGCGCGAGATTGATTTGACATTTCAGCGGCTATCCAAAGCAGAGAGTGTTTGCGGATCAACGCGATAAAGGTAGGACGGCATGGAACAAGCGGGGAATTGGGGGCGCGAGCCGGTGGTGTTTTTGCCGGGTATGATGTGTGATGCGCGGGTCTTTACGCCGCAGCTTCAGGCCCTGTCGGTACAGACTCCGGTTATGGTGGCTCCTCTGCATGGTGGGGCGCGCATTGACGATATTGCGACGCATATCCTGTCAATGCTACCCGCAAAATTTGCCTTGGTTGGCCTATCTATGGGCGGGATCGTGGCGCTGGAGATTTTGCGCCGTGCCCCGGAGCGGATCACCCGGCTTTGCCTGATGGCGACAACCCCATTGTCTGAAACGCCGGATCAGGCCGCCATGCGCGAGCCCTTGATCGTCAGTGCCCGTACCGGGGGGCTGGAAAAGGCGCTGCAGCTTTCCTTGCCGCCAGAGGTGCTGGCGCCGGGGGCGCGCCGGTTGGATATCCTCAATCTGGTGCGTGCGATGGGGCTGGATTTGGGGGCGGAGCTGTTTGTTGATCAAAGCCGGGCATTGCAGCGCCGGCTTGACCAACAGGCGACAGCACGGCGCTGTCGGGTACCGACGCTTATTCTTTGTGGGGAATATGACCGCCTGACGCCGGTCAAACGACATGAATTCCTGGCGGAGTTGATCCCTCATGCCAGGCTTGAAATCATTGCTGGCGCTGGGCATTTGCCAGGGCTGGAACAACCCGAAGCAGTCAATCGCGCACTGTCACAGTGGCTGGCTGCCCCGGCCAAGGCTGGCAGAAGCGGAGCCTGAGCTTTAACCGCCAACTTGAGAGGTGCCTAGTGCGCAGGCTGAGCGATCAGGCTGCGCCATCAGGTGGGGACACCCAAGCGGTGTCCCTCAATCGGGGCCCTATGGGTAGAGCTTGGCGCGGGCCTCTTTTGACAGCACCTCTGGCTCTGCTACCGGCTTGCCGGTTTCCACATCAAAAAAGGGCGTTTCCCGCCAAAGGCCAGACAGGCGCGCGGTTATCATACGGGAGAAAATTCCGTAGACCATGCGCGCCATGCCTTTGCTACGCGGCGGCTTGCCTGGGCGCGGGACATGGGCCTCGGCCTTGACCTTGCCCAGTGCATCTTTGTCTTCAAAGATATCTGTCCGCAGTCCGGCAAAGGCCAGTTGCGGTTTTGCCAGCGTATTGGCAAAGGGTGTGCCACAGCAGCCAGCATACCAGCGAAACAGGCCTTTGGGGCCAAGGCGTAACAGGCGCAGGTGCTCTGCGCCTTTGCTGATGGTGATGGCCTGCGGTGCCAGTTGAAACAGGTCGACCCCTTCAACCGGGTCGGGCCTATGATGATAGAGCTCCGCCGCGCGACAATCCGGACAATGGCATAAAATTCGCAGTCCGGATTTTTGCCCCTGCGCTGAAACATGCCCGGCAAAACTGCCGCAGGAGCAGGAAAAGTCAAACTTCCCGTTGCTCATGGTATCAGCTTTTAACAGCTGAGAGTTTGGCCTGACCCTTGGTTGCCTTGGGTTTTGCAGCGGCTTTGGGTTTGCGGCTGTTTGCATCCATGAAATCAATGACCAGGGGGCGGATATTGTCGCGCCAGCTGCGACCGGCAAAGATGCCATAATGGCCGGCGCCGGGTTCCACATGGCTGGCTTTCTTGCTGTCCGGCAGGCCGGTGCACAGATCCAAGGCAGCAATACACTGGCCAGGGGCCGAGATGTCATCATTGGCACCTTCAACGGTTTTCACCGCCACATCGGTGATCGCGCCAATATCAACCTTGTGGCCATCAACGATGAACTCATTGCGGGCGATTTCACGGGATTTGAACACCCGCTCGACAGTGGAGAGGTAGAACTCTGCCGTCATATCCATCACTGCCAGATATTCATCGTAAAAGCGATTGTGGGCATCGTGATCCGAAGCTTCGCCACGGCTGGCACGCTGGATCTGATCGCTAAAGGCCTGCGAGTGACGGTCCATGTTCATCGACATGAAAGAGGACAACTGCAGCAGGCCGGGATAAACCTTGCGACCGACGCCTTTGTATTTGAAACCAACCCGCTGGATCATGGTTTCTTCCAGCTGGCCCATGGTGACGCGGCGCCCAAAGTCGGTGACCTCTGTAGGGGTGGCATCCGGGTCTACCGGACCGCCAATCAGGGTCAGCGAAGAGGGCTGTGCATCAGGGTCCTGCTCCGCCAGATAGGCGGTTGCCGCCAGGGTCAACGGCGCTGGCTGACAGACCGCTACCACATGGGTGTCGGGGCCAAGTTCGCGCATGAAATCAACAAGATAAAGCGTGTAATCTTCGATGTCGAACTTGCCAGCAGAGACCGGAATGTCGCGGGCGTTATGCCAATCGGTGATATAGACTTCACAGTTCACCAGCAGGCTGGTGACAGTGGAGCGCAGCAGGGTTGCATAGTGGCCAGACATCGGCGCAACAACAAGAACCTTGCGGGGCTGTTCTTTGCGTCCGGCGACACAAAAGTGAAGCAGATCGCCAAAATCGCGTTCAACAACCGGGGTGACTTCGACCAGATGGTCTTTGCCGTCCTCACAGGTGAAGCTGTGGATGCCCCAGTCGGGTTTAACGGTCATACGTTGAAAGGTGCGCTCGGTGACTTCGCCCCAGCCGGCCATCCAGCTCAGTGCTGGGTTGGGGATCGCTGAAAAGGCGGGGTAGGAGGCCATCGACAAGGCACTGGCGCCCAGCCATTGGTTCATATTCCGGGCGGTTTCCATCAAGTCGTAAGACATCATAAAACGCATATGGCTTTCCTTTTGTCTGCCCGCCGATTTAAATCCCACAACTGGGGGCGGAAATAATGCAGGGCCTCGGACCTTTCGTCGCTTTGGCGTAACATGGGGTTACCAGTATTCTGCACAGCAGAAAGAGTATGGGGGATTCCTTAAGATGACAACAAGTGACGCGCTGGACCATGGCACTTCGCCAGAACACCTTGAACGCCTTAAGGAAAATATGGAGCGAGTTGACCAGCTCTCTAAGAAAATGGTCGAGATCATGGCAAATCGGAAAGGGCACAACCCTGGTTTGGACGGTCCGAATCAGGAGCTGTTTGCACGTGCAGCAACCTCTTATTGGGCCGAACTCCTGCAAAATCCTGCCAAATTGATGGAAAAGCAGGTCGAGTTTTGGGGCAAATCTGTGCTGAACTTTGCCGAGGCCCAGAAAGTTCTGGCTGCACAGGGCCATGACGACACCGCGCCACAGACATCGCAAGACCGCCGGTTTGGCAATCCGATGTGGGAAAACAACCCCTATTTTAGCTTTGTAAAACATCAGTACCTGACCAATGCCGAGGCAATTCGCGAGGCCGTGGCCCAGGTCGATGATCTGGACGCCATTGATCGTCACCGGCTGCAATATTTCTCCGATCAGATCATCAACATGATGGCGCCGACCAATTTCCTGCCCACCAACCCGGATGCGCTGGAAAAGGCGTTGGAGACTGAGGGCACCTCTTTGATTGATGGGTTGCAGAACCTGGTCAACGATCTTGAGTCCAACAATGGTGAGCTGGTAGTGCGACTGGCGGATGAAACCGCCTTTGAGATCGGCGGCAATATTGCCACCAGCCCCGGCGAGGTGGTCTATCGCAATCGGATGATGGAGATGATCCAGTATCACCCGACCACCGAGACGGTGCACGAAACCCCCATCGTGTTGTTCCCGCCCTGGATCAACAAATTCTACATCCTAGACCTAAAGACGCAGAACAGCCTGATCAAATGGGTGACCGAACAGGGCTATACCCTGTTTGTGGTCTCCTGGGTCAATCCCAACCGGGACTACGCCGATGTCAGCATGGAAGACTACATCGAAGAAGGCTTCCTGACCGCATTTGAGAAGGCCAAGGAGATCTGCAAGGTCAAACAAATCAACGCCATCGGCTATTGTATCGCGGGCACCACGCTCAGCCTGGTGCTGGCTTTGATGAAAAAACGTGGCGATAAATCGGTAAAGTCGGCAACGCTGTTTACTGCGCTGACGGATTTTTCCGATCAGGGGGATTTCACCCCCTTCCTGCAGAACGATTTTGTCGACGCCATTGTCGAGGAGATTGGTGAGGACGGTATTCTGCCCTCCTACATTATGGCGCGCACCTTCTCGTTCTTGCGGGCCAATGATTTGGTCTATGGTCCGGCCATCCGCAGCTATATGCTGGGGGAGACGCCGCCCGCCTTTGACCTGCTGTATTGGAACGGCGATGGCGCCAACCTGCCGGGCAAGATGGCAGAGGAATATCTGCGCGGGCTGTGCCAGGGCAACCAGTTTGCCGATGGCGGTTTTGAGCTTCTTGGC
The DNA here is from genome assembly GCF_042192375.1 of Pseudophaeobacter sp. TrK17. NCBI lineage: Bacteria > Pseudomonadati > Pseudomonadota > Alphaproteobacteria > Rhodobacterales > Roseobacteraceae > Pseudophaeobacter > Pseudophaeobacter sp. TrK17. The sequence continues at coordinate 2,496,964 of NZ_CP071700.1, read as the reverse complement.
GAGACGCTGCATCTCAAGGATGTGGATATCCCGCTGATGGCGATCACCTGTGAAACGGACCACATTGCGCCCTGGCGCAATTGTTACAAGGGTGTGCAGCAGATGGGGGGGCGCAGCAAAACCTTCATCGTATCGCAGTCCGGTCATATCGCTGGCATCGTTAACCCGCCCAGCCGCAACAAATATGGTCACTACACCAACGATGACCTGAAACTGGCCCCCGAAGCCTGGATGGAAGGGGCGACCTTCAACGAAGGCTCCTGGTGGCCGCGTTGGGAGAGCTGGCTGAAGAAGCGCTCTGGCAAGCAGGTTCCGGCGCGCAGCCCTGGTGATTCGAATAATCCAGTGCTGGAACCTGCTCCTGGCAGCTATGTGCGTGTCCGTGCAAATGATTGATTTTGTAGTTTTACGGTAATTTATTCTGCATCGCAGCATTATTTTCTTGAAATGCTGCGATGCAGAAAGTATATATTCCTCATGCTGAAACGCGGGGTGGTCCCGAGATGCAAACAGAGGAACCAGTACAATGGCTAAGACCCAAGATTTTACCGCTATGATGAAAGACATGATGGGCGCATTTCCGGTGGATACATCCGCCATGGAAGAAGCGTTCAAAAACACTGCCGCGCTGAACGAAAAGCTGAGCGCAGTTGTTCTGGGTGCTGCTGAGCAGTCCTCGGAAATCTCCAGCAAATGGACAAAAGACGCCCTGGCAAAGATGTCCGGCGTTTCCAAAGCTCAGACAGATCCTTCTGAGTATGCAAAATCGGCAACCGATTTCGCCAGCGCCTCTGCTGAAGTTGCCGCTGAAAACATGGCCGCTTTTGCTGAAGTTGCAAAAAAAGTGCAGATGGAAACCGTTGAACTGCTGATGGCCGCAGGCAAAGACATGGGCGAAGAAGCCTCTGCCGCTGTCAAAAAAGCGACGTCCGAAGTGACCACTGCCGCTAAAAAAGCAGCCGCTAAATAACCAGCCCAAATGGGCTGATCACGAAGAGCGGGATCACGGCTCCTCCCTGCATATGATCCCCCTCTTACGTGTCCAAAAGGGCAGGTCGTTTGACCTGTCCTTTTTTGTTGTCGCCGGTATGCCCGACCAAACCGTATGTCCGACCAACTGGCTACGCAACCAGACTGGCTGCCAGGCCAAACTTGCTGCCCGGCCAAACTGGTACAAAGGCTAAAACGCCGCCTGGGTGAAATCGCTGATTTCTGGCTGCCAGCCGCAGGCGGTCTGGATCTTATCGGCCCTCATTTGCTGATCCAGGGTTGGGCCCTCGGCCCAGATGCCGTATTTAAACATCACATATTTGCGGTTGCGGACCACATAGGCCCCATCATGGGGATGCCGTCGAATGATCTCGTCGAGGATCTCGCGCAAGGGCACGCCGTTCTGAGCCGCAACATTGTAGTGGCCGCAAAGCTCTGGGTGCTCTGCCAGCAGGCGATAGGCACGGGCCAGATCCCGGCGATGCACCAGCGGCCAGCGGGTGTGAATACTGCCCCAAACCTCCAGCGGCAGACCCGTTGCTGCCTGTGTCAGCAGACGAGAGAACACACCGCCACCGTCTTCGTGATAGGTCATGGCTGGGTGAACAATGCAGCTGCTCACCTTGGGGTCTTGTAACAACGCCAGCGCGTTTTTTTCCATCCAGGCAAAGGCCGGGATTGGCCGCCTTGGGCTGGTTTCAGAGGCGGCCAGGTCGCCGGTTTCCCCGTAAAGCCAACAGCCCCCAGTATAGAGCACCCGCAGGGGAGAACTGCGGTGGTGCGCTTCCTGTCTTATGGCCTCAATGGCGGCGGCATCGACTGCGCCCATGTCCTCTTCAAAACTTGTGGCCAGCTGGATAACCACATCCACTTCGCGCAGCGCCGCCCGCCAACTGGCCGGGCTCCGCAGATCTCCGCGCCAGGGCTGGGCGCCCAGAGATGCGAGCTTTTGGGCTGACCTGTCAGAGCGGCACAGGCCAGTGACAGTATGATTGTAGGCAACCAGTTCTGCGGTGACGGCGCTGCCAATGGAGCCGGTGCCGCCAAGGATCAAAATGTTCAAACCAGGACTCCTGTGATGGTGTAGGGGATGGTATAAAACCTCAAGCTAAGTTTAGCTCAAGGGCTTTTTACGAGAGATCCAGGCGCACGATTTTCGAGCCAAAGCTCCGCGCTTCCAGGGCTGTCGTCGAGGAAGGCGGTTCTGCAGGCTTTTCTTTTGTTCTGCGCTCGCATAGTCTTTTCTGCATTGCATCATGTCCGGGGAGGGACAGTATGGCCGATCAGGAAAAAGCCCTGCTGATCAAGCGTTACGCCAGCCGGCGTTTGTACAACACTGAGACCAGCGACTATGTCACCTTAGAGGATATTGCGGGGTTCATCCGGGAAGGGCGTGAAGTTCAGATTGTTGACTTGAAGTCCGGCGATGATCTGACGCGGCAGTACCTGCTGCAGATTATTGCCGAACACGAAAGCCGCGGTGAAAATGTACTGCCGGTCAATGTGCTGAACGATCTGGTGCGCAGTTACATGCAGCCGGGCGGTGGGGTGATGCCACAGTTCCTGCAGGCCTCTTTTGATATGCTGCGCGACAGTCAGTCTCAGATGGTTGAGAATATCTCGGCGATGAACCCGATGTCGCAGATCCCGGGATTTGACGCGATGAAGGTGCAGCAGGAAGCCTTTTTGAAGGCGATGACCGCTGGCCTGCCTGGTGGTCTGCCCGGAGGCTGGGGCGGTGGCACGACCACGCCAGAAGCGGAGACTGAAAAGGACGGCGAGGGAGAGGATCTGGATGCGATCAAACGCCAACTGTCGGAACTGCAGGACAAGCTGTCCAAGTTGAAATAGGCTTGGGTTAACTATCTGAATTGGAAAGGCTCTGATCCGATCAGAGCCTTTTTGTGTGCCATAGGAGTGAGACAAAAGGGGGGGCTCCCGCCCGTCGGAAGATCCCTATGGGATCTCCTCCCGTTGGGCCTGGCGCCGCGCAGAGCGCGGCGCGGCAGCGTGATATTGCCGGGTCCTAAAAGGATTAGGCTGCAGCAGCACTGGCCATGGTTGTGGTCGCGGCATCAACCAGAATTCCGGCAACCACATCCAGCTCTTCCTTGGTCAGGCGCACCGGCAGGCGCACGTCGCAGGCCTGCATCAGCATGGCACGGGTTTGCGGCAGCTCTGGCAGGTCCTGAATGAACTGCCAGTTCCAGAAGGCCCGGGCATTGTCCGCAGAGCGGCCAAAGATCTGCACCTTGACGCCAGCCTGGGCGGTTGCCTCGGAGAAGGCGGTGATTTGCTCATCCGTCATGCCCACCAGGTTGAATTGGATGGAATCTGGCGCACGCTGTTCTGGGGCCAGAGGGGCGGGGACATCAAAGTAGGGCGAGGCATTCAGCTGTGCCGCCACATAGTCGTGGTTTTTAAGCCCGTCCCGCACCCGGCGCGCCAGCTCTGGCAGCTGTGGGCGAATGACCACGGCGGACAGGTTGCTCATCCGTAGATTATACAGCGGCAGCTGGTTTTGCCATTTGGCAAAGGCGTCTTCCAGGTCTGTGCTGTTGTCGCCCAGAGGGGCTTTGTGCTTTTGCCAGTTGTGCTCGTAAGCGCCGGACATGATCACTGCACGGGCCACCAGCTCGGCGTCATTGGTGATCAGGATACCACCTTCTCCAGCGTTGATCATCTTGTAGGATTGAAACGAAAAACAGCCGATCTGGCCCAGTGTACCAATATTACGGGCATTCCAGGTGGTGCCAAGCGAATGGGCCGCGTCCTCGATGACTGGGATGCCACGCGCCTCGCAGAGCGCCAGAATGGCGTCCATATCAGAGGTATGGCCGCGCATGTGGCTGATGATAACCGCGGAAATGTCATCGCCGAGCCGGGTCTCAAAATCTGCCATATCAATGCGGTAGTTTTCGCCCACTTCACAAAGCACCGGCACGCAATCGGCATGGATCACCGAAGAAGGAACCGCTGCAAAGGTGAAGCCGGGGATTAATACGCGGGCATCGCGGGGCAGGTTCAGGGCCTTGAGAGACAGGAATAGGGCGGCGGAACAAGACGAGACAGCTAAGGCATATTTACAGCCCAGAAGCGCCGCGAATTCCTGTTCCAGCAGCGCAACCGGCGCATCCTCGGGGGCTGTATAACGAAACAGATCGCCAGACTGCATCAGTTCGTCAAGTGCGATACGCGCGGCTTCTGGAATGGGTTCGGCGGCGTGAACATTAGGTGCCTTTGTCATATTTCAAATTCCTGAATTCTGGATTTGATAAATATAAAACAACTGAACAGATAAGCCAAGAGAAAGCCGATCCTTCGGTCTTGGGATCGGTGAAATTTCACCAATTTGTTGCATGGCGCCCCATGGCACCTCTCTGGTTTTGCCACGACGGCGACAAGGCCCGCTGCAAAACTGTAAACGCCCTGCGCAGGCAAAGCTGAGCAGGGCGTTGAGCCTAAATTTGACCTGCCTAGGTCCTCGCTAAATCCCGAGCCGATCACGCAGGGCAAACCAGGTCATGGCCAGTGCCAACAGCGGAGACCGCATGGCGGGACCGCCTGGAAAGCGCGGGGCAGGCACGCGGGACATGGTGTCAAACCCCTCGGCCTGGCCCTGGATCGCCTGGGCAATCAGCTGGCCGGCATGGATGGCTGTGCCCACCCCGTGGCCGGAATAGCCTGAGGCAGAGAGTACATTTTCACCCAGGCGCGCCAGATAGGGCATGCGCTTCATGGTGATCCCCAATGTGCCCCCCCAGGCATAGTCCAGACGCACGTCTTTCAGGTGTGGAAAGATCTCTGTCATGGGTTTGCGCACCACCGCCTTGATGTCTGCGGGGAAGCGGTAGCCATAGCTTTCGCCGCCGCCAAACAGCAGTCGTTTGTCATGGCTGAGGCGAAAATAGTTGACCACAAATTTGCTATCCGCCACAGCGACATCTCGCCCCAGAACCTTGTCTGCCGCATCGCCGAGCGGTTCGGTGGCGACGATAAAGTTGTTGATCGGCATCACCTTGGCGGCGACCTGACGGTTCAGCCCGCCCAGATAGCCGTTACAGGCGAGGATCAAATGATCGGCGCGAACCTCTCCGGTGGCGGTTTTGACCCGCACCTCGGCGCCCTCCTGGATGTCCAGAACTTCACTTTCCTCGTGCAGCGAAGCACCGGCCGCCGCCGCTGCGCGGGCCAGGCCAAGCGCCAGGTTGAGCGGGTGCAGGTGGCCGGCACCGTGATCCAGAATGCCGCCTTTGTAATCAGGGGAGGGGCACATCTGATGGCAGGCCTCAGGCGAGAGCAACTCGATCTGATCATAGCCATAGCGATCTTCAAGATGACGGCCGTAATCATGCAAATGCATGCTGTCGCGGCTGTTGGAGGCGGTCCAGGCAACACCGGGGCGCAGGTGACACTGAATATCGTGCTTGGCAATCAGGGATTTGACCAGATCCTTGGCCTCTTCCCCCAGCCGCCAGAGCTTTTGCGCTTCTTGTTTGCCAACAAAGCCCTCAAGCCCTTCCTGATCCATCCGCTGGCCGCTGCCAAGCTGACCACCATTGCGACCAGAGGCGCCAAAGCCAACACGATGAGCCTCCAGCAGGGTCACCTTCATGCCCGCCTCGGCCAGATGCAACGCCGCCGACAACCCGGTAAAGCCGCCACCGATAATGACGACATCGGCGCGCGCGTCCCCTGACAGGGCAGAAAACCGTGCAAGAGGCGTCGCTGTCGCGGCATACCAGCTGTTGGGGTACTGCCCCTTGCGATCATTGGAGTGGAGCAAATTTAGTCCCATCGCATACCTCTTTGAAAGCTCTGGCGCCCAGGGGCTGCCAGCAGCTCTTTATCTTTCCATAAATATTCGATTGCACTGGCGTCCCCTCTCAAGGCGACGCCAGAGTTTATGTCGGCGCCCTAGACATTCATCAGCAGATGCTCGCGCTCCCAGGGGGAGATCACCTGCAGGAATTCCTCATACTCGGCGCGTTTGACGATACTGTAGACCCGGGCAAATTCAGGGCCCAGGACTTCGTGCAATGCAGTGGCGGTGTCAAACAGATCCAGGGCACTGCCCATAACCTGCGGAATATCGCCTTCACCCTCATAGGCATCGCCTTTGAACTGCTTCTCTGGGTGGGTCTTCTCCATCAGTCCCAGATAGCCACAGGCCAGGGAGACGGCGATCCCCAGGTAGGGGTTGCAGTCCATGCCGGCAATTCGGTTTTCAACCCGCCGCGCCGCAGCACCAGAAAGCGGAATGCGGATGCCGGTGGTGCGATTGTCGCGCGCCCATTCCAGATTGATCGGGGCAGCGTGATCTTTGACATAGCGTCGGTAGGAATTCACATAGGGTGCCATCACCGCGATACCTGCCGGCAGATGGTTCTGTAGCCCGGCAATAAAGTGGAAAAACGCATCCGTTTCGGACTCATCCTCTGCGGAAAAGATGTTCTTGCCGGTTTTGCGGTCCAGCACCGAATGGTGGATATGCATCGCCGAGCCGGGCTCATTCTCGATCGGCTTGGCCATGAAGGTGGCAAAGCAATCATGGCGCAGCGCCGCTTCGCGGATCAGCCGTTTGAAATAGAACACCTCATCCGCCAGTTTGACCGGATCGCCGTGCAGCAGGTTGATCTCCAACTGGCCGGCGCCGCCTTCCTGGGTGATGCCGTCGATTTCAAACCCCTGGGCCTCGGCAAAGTCATAGATATCGTCGATAACAGGGCCAAATTCATCCACGGCCGTCATCGAATAGGCTTGGCGGGCGGCAGCCGGGCGGCCAGAGCGTCCCATCATGGGCTCGATCTTTTTGGCAGGGTCGACATTGCGCGCCACCAGGAAGAACTCCATCTCCGGTGCCACAACCGGATCCCAGCCCTGATCGTGATAGAGCTGCACCACCCGCTTCAGCACGTTGCGCGGGCTAAAGGGGATCGGATCGCCGTTACGGTCAACGGCGTCATGGATCACCTGCAGGGTCCAGTCCCCGGTCCAGGGCGCCGCCGTGGCGGTGGACATGTCCGGGTGCAGGGTCATGTCTTTTTCGATCCAGCCATCCTCATCCGCAGCCTCGGCCCAATCGCCGGTAATGGTCTGGTAAAAGATGCTGTCGGGCAGGTGAAAGTAGTCCTGCTTTGCGAACTTGGATGCCGGTACTGCCTTGCCCCGGGCAATACCGGGAAGGTCCGAAATAACGCATTCAACTTCGTCGAGACGACGGCCCTCCAGATAGAGCTTTGCCGCTTCGGGAAGGTCGTCTAGCCAAGATGACATCAAGTCCTCTCTTTCTTCATAAATTCTGCGAGGAAATTTGCAATTGCGGGGGAGTCTACGGGGGTGTCGAGCTGCTGGCTGGCTTGATCAAGGATCTGGTCCGGCACCACGCCACGGCCCCGTTTGTCGATCAAGCCACTGGTGAACGCATTGCTGAATTCGGGATGGGGCTGCAGGGTCCAGATATGGTCACCATAGGCGAGTATGCCGTTTTCACAAAACGCATTTCCGGCCAGAACACGCGCCTCGGCAGGGCGCTCGATCACCTGATCCTGGTGCCAGGCGTTGAGAGTCAAAGGCGCGCCGTCCTGCTCATAGGTAACATGGCCAACGGCCCAGCCACCCTGATATTTGGCAACCTTGCCGCCAAGCGCCTGGGCGATGATTTGATGGCCAAAGCAGATCCCGGCCATGGGCTGTTTCTTGGCGTGGATCTCACGGATCAGCTCTTCGAGCGGCGGGATCCAGTCGTGGGGTTCATAGGCACCATGGCGCGAGCCAGTGATGATCCACCCATCTGCGGCATCGGCATTTGCGGGAAACTGGCCGTCAACGACTGCAAAGGTCTCAAACTCAAAACCATTGCCCGCCAGGAGAGTGCAAAACATCTGGTCATAATCGCCCGAGTCCTGAATGAGATCTTCAGGCGCGTGGCCGGTTTGCAGGATGCCGATTTTCATAATTCACCAGATTTGATCAAAAGGGGATGGGCTGGGGCCGCGCATCGGGGCTGACAGTGTTCATACCGCGTCCAACCAGCTGAGCCAATGTTGATCTGTCGGCAGGGCGGCAAAGCCCGCCAGTTCCTGGCGTTTGGTCATCACCAGGTTGCGGATCATCATCTGCGGTAGGATCCGTGCGATAAGCGGGCTTTCTTCAAACCGGGCAATGGCGGTTTCCCAATCGGGCGCCAGCTGCGGCAGATCGGTCTGCTCATAGATGTTCCCACTGGAGGCGGCGGGCGGCACCATTTTGTCAGTGATGCCCAGCAGGGCGGCACCCAGAACAACAGAAAGCATCAGATAGGGGTTGATGTCCCCACCGGCGGTGCGGTGCTCAATGCGCCGCGCCTTGGGGCTGCCGCCGGGAATACGGATGGCTGCGGTTCGGTTTTCATAGGCCCAGGCGGCTCCGGTCGGGGCGTGGGCACCGGGCACCAGGCGGGCATAGGAATTACCATGTGGCGCAAAGATCAGCGTACTGGCTGGCATCGCCGCGATGCATCCCGCGACCGCCTGGTGCAGCAGGTCGGTGCCGGTTGCGGATCCATCATCAAAGACATTGTTGCCCTGCGCATCCACCACCGAGAAATGCACATGCATGCCATTGCCGGCTTCCTCGGCATAGGGTTTTGCCATAAAGGTGGCCGCCATGCCGTGTTTTCGCGCCAGGCCTTTGACCAGGGCTTTGAACAGCCAGGCATCATCCGCCGCGCGCAGGGCATCCTGATGGTTCAGGTTGATCTCGAACTGGCCCAACCCGGCCTCAGAAATTGCCGATTGTGCCGGGATGCCCATCTCTTCGGCGCCGGCATAGAGGTCGGTGAAAAACACATCAAAGGCGTCCAGCTCTTCCAGTGACAATACCGACTGCTGGCTGAGCTTTCGCCCGGTGTGGGGATGCGCTGGTGGGCCGGGTTGCGCGCCGCTGTCATCCACCAGATTGAATTCCATTTCGGTGGCGGCCATCACCGTCCAGCCGCGCGCCGCATAGCCGTCAAGCACCTGTGCCAGAACCTGACGCGGATCGCCTAGAAAAGGCGCGCCATCGTCGGTTTCCAGCATCATCGGGACCAGAGCCGACGGAGTGTCCAGCCAGGGCATCGGCACCGGGCCACGTTGTGTTGGCTTGAGGATGCCATCGGCATCGCCGGTTTCAAACACCAGCGGGCTGTCTTCGATGTCGCGTCCCCAGATATCCACGTTGAGGGCAGAAACCGGCATCCGCGCCGCGCCATCAGCCAGTTTTCCCGCCTGCGCGGCAGGCATGCGTTTGCCGCGCATCTGTCCGTTCACATCACAGGCGGCGATGCGGATGGTCTTCAGCGTGGACAGGTCCATGGGGCGGCTCCTTGGTAGCGGTGCCTTTGTTGTACTGCAGGATTTTGCATGAGCCAAGAGAATTTGATCAAAAGTTTGCATCAAGACATGGAAATCCTAAAAACTGCCATAAAAAATGGCCCCCGAAGGAGCCATCTTGTCGTTCATTTTTTGATCTTTTAGCGCATGAAATTGGGTCTGTATTTCAACTTTGGGCGCTGTCCCCGCGGCAGATGCCGGTTCAGCCGCTTGTTTATCAGCCCAAACAGGGCAATCACCATCAGGGTCAGGAGGATGAAATAGAAGGCCAGAATAGGGTAGGGGACAAAGGGGTTGAAGGTCTTATCTGCAAAATACTTTGCATAGTAGAGCGCATCGCCTTTTTGGCGCCAGGCCGGGAAGGCCGAGACAAAAACCAGGGTGGTGGCATGAAACAAAAAGATCGCCTCATTGGTATAGGCGGGCCAGGCCAGACGCATCATGGTTGGCCACATCACCTTGCGATACCGCGGCCAGCCGGTCAGCCCATAGGCATCTGCAGCCTCAATATCGCCTTTGGGGATCGACCGCAGCGCCCCGTAGAAGATCTCGGCGGAATATGCGGCGGTGTTCAGAAACAACACGATGAGCGCGCCAGCCCAGGCCGAGGACAGCGGATCAAAGACGCTTGATACGCCTTTCAGGCTGAGGAACAGGAAGTAGGCAAAGAAGAACTGGATGAACAGGGGCGAGCCGCGAAACAGAAAGATGAACCATTCAGCAGGTTTGCGGGCCCAGGGCGAACTGGCATTCTTTGCCACCGCCAGAAGATTGGCCAAGAAGAAGCCAGTCACGATCGCAAGGACGCCATAGTAGACGTTCCAGATCATCCCCGAGCCGATCAGGGTGAAATGCTCACATAGGGTGAAATCACTGCGCGGCAGCATCCGTTCGCCATAGCCAAGCGAGCGGAACGCATAGTCCTGAACGGTTTGAAAGCAGCTCATAACGCTTTCCTTTGCGCTTCGCCAGCCAGGGTGGCTTGACCATGGGACAGGCGGATGGTGATGCGGTTCAAAACCAGTTCGGAAACCTTGGTAAAGCTGAGATAAAAGATCAGCAATCCAAGGAAGTACCAGGTGCGCCAATCGGTATGGGGATAGGCTGTGAACCTGGCGGTTTTGGAGCCGCCGAGTTCCTTGGCCCAATAGACGATATCCTCGACCCCAAGCAGGAACAGCAGGGGTGTGGCCTTGATCAGGACCATCCAGAGATTGGAAAGACCGGGCAGGGCATAGGTCCACATCTGTGGCACCAGAATGCGCCAAAAGGTCTGGCTATTGTTGAGCCCATAGGCCTCTGCTGTTTCGATTTGTGCATGGGGTACTGCCTGCATGGCGCCATAAAGCACATTGGCGGCGAAGGCCCCAAAAACAATGGCAAAGGTCACAACCGCAATGGTGAAACCATAGACTTCATGGATCCATTGCGCAGAATCCCCCAGCGGCAGCTTGGCAATATCGCAGACGATGAAATCGCTGCCCTGGCGAATGGGTTGGTCCCAATCCGGGCATTTAACCTTATGGCGAAGATATTCCAGCGCCTGGTCCAATGCGATGACAAAAAACAGGAAAAAGGCGATATCCGGCACGCCACGCACAATGGCGATATAGCCACGTCCCAACCAGCTGAGCGGCGCAAAACGCGCCCGCGCGGCCATGGCGCCGCCAAAACCAAACAGCAGTGCGGCAGGCGCAGCAAGGGCCAACAGCAACAGAACCGTCCCGAATGACATGTAAAAGGCCATGTGCTTACCGGTGGTGAGATAGCAGCTCATCCACTGGAAAGTCTCGAGAGTGGCCGGGTCAGAGCAAAAGGAGAAAATGGCGGACCTCGTGGGGATCGGGACCGGTGGCGCGAGGATCTGAATGCACCGTTGCGGTCAAGGGCAAAGGGGGGCGCGGCGCCCCCCTTTATTAGTGTTTAGGGATCAAAAGGTTCAGAACTTGCCTTCGATTTCCCATTTGTCGAGCAGCATGTTCAGCGAACCGTCTTCTTTCATTGAAGCAATTGCCGCGTCGAACTTGGCAATGACGTCGGTATCAGACTGGCGGAAGGCCATGCCGATGCCATCACCCAAGAAGACGTCTTCGCCTACAAACTGCAGGTCGGTTTCGTCAACGATGGGCAGCAGGAAGTCCTTGTCGGCCATGACGGCATCTGCTTCGCCTGCGTTTACTGCGGCAATGGTTTCATCCGGTGTGGGGAATTCGACGAGCGTCGCGCCGGTGCCCGCGACATGCGAAGATTGAATGGTCGAGGCCTGCGCAGAGATAACGGCGGAGGTCAGATCAACATCTGCCGACAGAGCGGCAAAAGCGGAAGGCGAGGGGCGTGTGTAGCCCTGGGTGAACTGAACAACTTCTTTCCGCTCAGGCGTGATCGACATGCCGGCGATGATGGCATCGTAGTTGCCTGACAGCAGGTTGGGGATGATGGAATCCCAGTCATTTGTGACCCATTCGCAGGTCAGCTCGGCGCGTTTGCACAGCTCATCGCCCAGCTCGCGCTCAAAACCGTCCACTTCGCCGTTGTCGTTCAGGAAGTTGTAGGGAGGGTAGGCGCCCTCGGTGCCCAGACGGACTGTGTCAGCCAGGCCCATGCCAGCGGTCAAAGCAAGCGCTGCGGTGGTCAGAATGAGTGATTTCATGGTGATACTCCCAGTTTTTGGTTTCTGTTTTGGTTTGTTCTTGTCGTCGCCAAGGCCCGGTTCGGGCCTCAGGGAAGGGGCTAACGGCTTGCGCGCAGGTGCCGGGTCGGCGCCAGGAAGTTGCGCAACCGTTCGGATTGCGTATTGCCAAAGACCTCATCGGCGGTGCCCTGTTCCTCGATCAGGCCCTGGTGCAGAAACACCACCTTATCGGACACATCAGCGGCGAGGTTCATATCATGGGTCACAATCATCATTGTGCGGCCTTCGCCGGCCAGATCCTTGATGACTTTGACCACTTCCTGTTCCAACTCAGGATCCAGCGCCGAGGTGGGTTCGTCAAACAGCAGGGCCTCGGGCTCCATGCACAGCGCCCGCGCGATGGCTGCACGTTGCTGTTGGCCGCCAGACAGCTGCGCCGGGTAGGCGTCCCATTTGTCGCCAATACCAACCTTGTCCAGATATTGGCGCGCGGCGGCCTCAACCTCTTTTGCATCGCGCCCCAGAACCGTGACCGGGGCTTCCATCACATTTTGCAAAATGGTCATATGGGCCCAGAGATTGAACTGCTGAAACACCATCGACAGATTGGTCCGAATACGCAGAACCTGTTTGGCATCACTGGGACGGCGGTTCAGCCCTTTGCCGGACCAGGTGATGGGCTCTCCCTTGAAGTTGATCTCGCCGGCCTGGCTGTTTTCCAGCAGGTTGCAGCAGCGTAAAAGGGTGGATTTGCCCGACCCGGAGGAGCCGATCAATGACACAACATCCCCGCGATGGGCAGTGATGTTGACACCTTTGATAACTTCCAGCTCTCCATAAGATTTATGCAGGTCGCGGATCTCGAGTACAGGTGCCAGTGTGGTCAAAACGGTTTCGCCCAGTTGTGAAAAAAACTCGCTCTAATTGGACCGAAAAAATGTCTGAATGCAATGTCAAAACCGGGAAGTAATCAGGATAACTGCACGGAAAGGAGGTCACAGTCTTCGAAATGGGCAGCTGTGCACTAACCGCGTGCCTTGATCTTTAGCCCTGTCAGGACCGGCCCCGGAGGCGTTGGCACTGCCAGGTACTCGCTGGTTGGAATGTGCAAGAACCCTTTCAGCCTGAGAGTGGCGCGCGTCGTTTCATCCAGAGAGTCAATTGCGGATTTTATCTCCAGAAACAGCGTTGTAGGGTCCTGGTTTAATGCGGTGATAAAGGGCAGGCCAGGGGTTGGTACAGTGAGATCAACAACGGACAGTTCATCCGCAAAATCATCGTAGGTCTGGATCATCTCCCAGGACAACAGGTCGAGAGAGGCAAAATCAGCGCGCCCTTCGGCCACCGCTTGGGCAGAGCCGCGATGGCTGCCGGTTTCGATCAGGGCGCCCGGTAGGATGTTGCGGTCTTGCAGGTGGATCAGCGGGGCTGCCCAGCCGGATTGCGACAAGGCATCATTATAGGCAAAACGCCCCCGGTCGAATTGCTCCAGCCGTGGGGTGGGGGCGGATTTTTTGGCGATCAATACGCTGCGATAAAACCCGGGCGCACAATCTGGCAGGCCATAGTCCGGGGTGCCGACCAGTTCGACCTCGCCATACAATCGGGTGCGGAAAGGGCAGCCGCAGGTCTGCGCCAACAAAAGGTCGGGTGAGCTCCAGGCTGACCAGGGCTCAATCTCGCGGGAAAGGGTCGCCGGCCCGTTTTCCAGATTGTTGCGGATGGCAGACCAGAGCAGGTCATTGGCCGCAGCGGTTTCAGGTCTGTCATACATGCCGAGAAAGGCAATCATATGGCTGCCTCCATCCGTTTGCGGGCCTGGGCACTTTCCACGTCGTTGACGCCCAGAAGATTTGCGGTGAGCCGCATCAATGCATCTTCACCAGCGTCGCGGTGGCCATCCGCCAGTACCACTTGCCACATGGCTTCGACGACACCAATGCGATCTTCCAGGCTGACAGCCTCTTTGATGGCGCGGGTGAAGCGCACCGTATCGGGGGCCTCGGCCTCCATTGCCTCGGCCTGTTCGCGCAGAATGATCGCGCCCCCAGTATCCTGGTCAAACCGCGAGCAGATAATGCGATCTATGCGGTCTTTCTCAACTTCAGAATAGTTTTGATCAGAGCGGGCGATCCGCACCAATAGTGCAGTAAGCGCCATGCGGGCGCCTTCATCCGTCAATGGTTCTGGTGCGGGGGCCAAAAGGCGGGCCAGAAGTTCTTTAAACATTATTGTCCCCTTGGCTTGCCAGGAGCTTGACCTGGGCTTTTGTCCGCGCGGCCTCATTATCTGCAAAGGACAGGCCCATTGCCTTATAGGCCTCTTCAAGAATGCGCACTTCGCCTTCGTGTTCATTATTGTCGGCCAGCACAACTTCCCACAGGGCATCCAGGGCGGCCAGACGTTCGTCCAGCCCGGTGGTCTCGCGGATCAGGCGGCCAAAGGTGTCGGTCTCGGGGGCGGCGGAATGCAATTTCTCACAGGTCGCCCGGACCTTGGCAGCCTCAAGGGCGTCGTGCTGGTACAGCCGCGACAGGATCCGATCAATCAGGCTGATCTCTTCCAGCTTATATTCGCGGTCCGATTTTGCGACGCGCACCAGCAAAGCCCCCAAAGCCAGTTCGGCATCCGGATCAGGAAGGGCCGGCGGATCGTTGGGCCGGAAGGCCTGAAAAAGTTTCTTGAGCATGCCAGGGATACTCCGTGGATCTAGGGGCCGGTGGCGGCGGCGAAACGCAGCTGGCCATACTATTTCAATCGATGGTTGGGTCGATATCTCTGACCCGGAAACCTGACCAGTCAACGCGCTGGGAACCCCAGAATGTGCCAGCTGGTCAATCTGTTGATGTTAGCTATCGTAGCCTTCGATAATCTCCATGTCGCCGGTAGAAACCGGATCACGTAGCGCTTTGGCGTCTTGATAAGACACACTATCATAACAGGATTTTGCTGTTGTGAAATCCTTGAATTCGATCACCACGGTGCGGGCGCGCATCGTGCCTTCGCGCACCTCTTTAGGCCCACCCCGTACCAGAAAGCGTGCGCCATACTCGGCAAAAGGTGCGGCATTGGCTGCGACATATTCCTTGTACCGGTCCAGGTCGTCAACATCGACATGCGCGACCCAATAGCCCTTTGGCATTTTCAGAACTCCCTCATGCAGTTTGCAACAAGCTGATACAGAACCACGGCAAAGACAATGGTGAGCTGCCAGACATTTTCCCCGTAAGCGCGTGAAAATACCAAAAAATAACAAAAATACACGTCGCATATATGAAAAACGCCCGCGCGGTGGCAGGCGTTTTTTGGTGCGTATCCGTTCGAGAGCGGCGGTTGCCTTATTCAATTTCCTGCAGGCGCGACAGGGCGTCTTGCAGCTTGGCTTCTTCCTCTTCGCGTAAGGCGAGGTTCTCGCGGGCCTCTGCCACCACCTCATCCGGCGCCGAGGCGACGAATTTGGGGTTCTTGAGCCGACCGCGCAGCCCGCCCAGCTCTTTGGCCAGCTTGCCGAGGTTTTTCTCCAGCCGCGCCTTTTCCGCGTCCACGTCGATAATATCCGCCAGGGGTAGGCCAAAGCTGGCACCGGGGGCGGCAACGCTGGCGCAGCCTTTGGGGAAGCTCTCCACCTGATCCAGGCTCACCACGCGGGCGAGTTTTTTGATCATGGTTTCGTTGGCCTCCCAGGCGGCGCGGGCCGCATCATCAAACTGGGTGACAACCATCGGGATTTTGGAGCCGGCAGGCACGTTCATCTGGGCGCGGGCCGAGCGGATGTTTTCAATGGTGGTGATGACCCAGGTCATTTCCGTATCCGCCGCCTCGTTGACCAGCTCCAGCCCATATGTGGGCCAGTCCTGATGCACCAGCATAGTGTCGCGCTTGGCGGTCTTGCCCCACAGCTCTTCGGTGATGAAGGGCATGATCGGGTGCAACAGCACCATACATTGATCCAGTACCCAGCCCAATGTCTGGCGGGTCTCGGCAATCACGGCTTCATCGTCGGATCCAAACAGCGGCTTGGAGAGTTCGATATACCAGTCACAGACCTTGCCCCAGACAAAGGCATAAAGCGACAGCGCCGCATCGTTGAAACGGTAGGCCTCAAGCGCGGCGTCGACCTCAACGCGGACCTTGGCGGTTTCGCCAATGATCCACTGGTTTACCGCCGCCTTAGCCTCGGGGCAGCTATAGCCGGGTTTGGCCTCGTCATAGACCTCATTGAAATTGGCAAAGTTCACCGCGTTCCACAGCTTGGTGCCAAAGTTCCGGTAGCCGGCGATACGCTGCATATCCAGTTTCAGCACGCCACCAAGAGAGGCCATGGCCGCATTGGTAAAGCGCAGCGCATCGGCGCCGTATTCGTCAATGATTTCCAGCGGGTCAACGACGTTGCCGGTGGATTTGGACATCTTCTTGCCCTTGGCGTCACGCACCAGCCCATGCAGGTAGACGGTGTCAAACGGGATGCGCTGCTCGACGGGGAGGTCCTGATCCAGAACCGCCATCTGCATCATCATCATCCGTGCGACCCAGAAGAACAGGATGTCCTGACCGGTGACCAGGGTCGAGGTTGGGAAATACTTCGAGGTGTCCTCAGACCACTCGGGCCAGCCCAGGGTGCCAATGGGCCAGAGGCCAGAGGAAAACCAAGTGTCCAACACGTCGGGATCGCGGTAGAAGTGGAGTGTTTCACTCGCGTTTACTGATCCGTTTGTCCGGTCTTCATATTGTGCATGAACTTCTGTTGCGTCATCGTGAAAGCGAATATTGCGATGGTTTACTTTTGCTTCGATAGCCTCAATCAGCTCTTCTTCGGAGGCATAGCAATAGGGAATAAGCTCGTTCTCAATAATGACTTTATCATTTTCTATTTCATACCCATACCAAACCGGGATTTGATGGCCCCACCACAGCTGGCGCGAGATGCACCAGGGCTCGATGTTTTCCAGCCAGTGATAATAGGTCTTCTCGCCGCTCTCAGGCAGGATCTTGACGGTGCCATCTTTCACTGCATCCAGGGCTGGGCCGACGATCTTGTCGGTCTCAACAAACCACTGGTCGGTAAGCATCGGCTCGATGACCACCTTGGAGCGGTCGCCAAAGGGCTGCATGATTGGCTTGGCCTCAACATAAGGCACGACCTCCGAGACCTCAGTCTCGTTGCCGTCCTCGTCTTTGACCGTTTTAGTCTCGGTGACCATCACAGCCAGTCCCTCGGCGGTGATGTCAGCGATCACCGCCTTACGGGCCTCTTCGCGGGTCAGGCCGCGGTATTCTTCCGGCACCAGGTTCATCGCGGCGATGCTGGCCTCGGTGAACTCTGCCTCGCCATTGGCAATCGCCTGGGCGGTGGTGGCTTCCTCGACATAGGGCGCGCCGTCGCTGCGCATATTTGCCTTGGTGTCCATCAGGTTATACATCGGAATGCCGCCGCGTTTGGCGACCTGATAGTCGTTGAAATCATGCGCACCGGTGATTTTCACCGCGCCGGAACCAAAGTCTTTGTCGGGGTATTCATCGGTGATGATCGGGATCAGGCGGCGCTGCGCCTTGGGACCAACGGGAATTTCGCAGAGCATGCCCACGATGGGCGCGTAGCGTTCATCCGAGGGGTGCACCGCAACCGCGCCGTCACCCAGCATGGTTTCGGGACGTGTGGTGGCGATGGAGATATAGTCGCGCTCTTCCTCCAGCGTGACGTTGCCGTCCTCGTCCTTCTCGATATAGGTATAGGTGGCACCACCTGCCAGGGGGTATTTGAAGTGCCACATATGGCCGGGGGTCTCGATGTTCTCGACCTCCAGATCCGAGATCGCGGTTTCAAAATGCGGGTCCCAGTTGACCAAGCGCTTGCCGCGATAGATCAGGCCTTTGTTGTACATCTCCACAAAAACCTTGATCACGGCATCGTGGAAATTGGGCGAGTTCTCGTGGCCCGTACGGGTGTCGCCAGCGGCGCCTGCCATGGTAAAGGCAGTGCGGTCAAAATCGCAGGAGGCGCCAAGGCGTTTGAGCTGCTCAATGATGGTCCCGCCGGACTGCTCTTTCCATTCCCAGATCTTGGCCAGGAAGTCAGGGCGGCTAAAGTCGGTGCGTTTCTTGCCTTCTTTGGCCAGCTCGCGCTCCACCACCATTTGCGTCGCGATACCTGCGTGGTCGGTGCCGGGCTGCCACAGGGTGTCAAAGCCCTGCATGCGCTTCCAGCGGATCAGGATATCCTGCAGCGTGTTGTTAAAGGCATGGCCCATATGCAGAACGCCGGTGACGTTTGGCGGCGGGATCATGATGCAATAGGTCGAGGCCTCGGGTTTGGCATTGGCGCCTGCCTTAAAGCAGTCGGCCTCTTCCCAGGCTTTGTATAGGCGGCTTTCAGCTTCGGCCGCGTCGAATGTCTTGTCCAGTGCCATGAGGGTCGTCCTGCGTCGGTTGAATTCGGGTTGCTGCATCCAATAACGAATGGACAGGCAAAGGGAAAGCCATCGCTGGGTTTGCAGGTGAAAAGGCCAGCGCCTAGGGGGTGCGATCCAACTTGGTGGCCAGATGGATCAGGCTCTCGGAGGAGCGCACGCCACGGGCCTCGCCAATGCGATCTATGGTCTGATCCAGCTCGGCTGTGGTCTGGGCCACCACCTGGGCCAAAAGATCAAACCGCCCGGAGGTGGTATGCACCACCTCAACCCCCGACAGGCTGCGCAGCCGCGACAGCACCTCGGGGCCAGAGCGCGGCTCGATCGAGATCAGCACCGTGGCCTGCAGCGGCGGGCGCGTCGCCGCCGAGGCGCGCAGGGTATAGCCCTCAATTGCGCCGGTGGTTTCCAGCCGCTCAATCCGCGCCTGCACCGTGGTGCGGGCGAGCCCAAGCGCACGGGCAAGATCGGAGACCGGGCGGCGGGCGTTTTCTCGCAACAGGGTCAAAAGCTGCTGGTCGGTTTCGTCTGTTTTCATGCTGTGGCCTGCAATTTGCCGAAATTTTTCGTCACCCTAGGCGAAATGCCGGGGGATATCGACGCCAAAGCGACGGAAAATAAACAAAACACTATGAGGCTTTACCAGATGCAGCAGATCCCCCCCCTATGGCTTGACCCTGAAACTCACCTGGCGCGACACAACCCGGATCACCCGATCCTTTATTTCTCGCCACGGGTGCTGCACCAGGTGGCGCAACGGTTTCAGGCGGGTTTTGACGGGGTGGTCACCTATGCGGTCAAGGCCAACCCGCACCAGGCGGTGCTGTCGAATCTGGTGGCGGCCGGGATCTCGGCCTTTGACGTGGCCTCTCCGGCGGAGATGGCGGCCGTGCGCCTGGCCAGCCCTGACGCGGTGATGCATTACAACAACCCGGTGCGTTCTATGGCTGAAGTCGCAGCGGGGATCTCTCAGGATGTGGCCAGCTGGTCGGTGGATGAGCACTCCGAGCTGGATAAGCTGGCCGCCGTGCCCCGTGACAAGGAAATCGCAGTGCGCTTTGCCCTGCCGGTGGAGGGCGCGGCCTATGATTTTGGCAGCAAATTTGGCGCTGCCCCGGATGAGGCCGTTGCCTTGCTGAAACGGGTCGCCGCTGAGGGCTGGACCCCGGCGCTGTGTTTTCATCCCGGCACCCAGTGTGAGGATGCTGCGGCCTGGGTTGAATACATCCATGCGGCCAAGCGCATAGTAGAGGCGGCGGGGGTGTCGATTGCCCGGCTGAATGTGGGGGGGGGCTTTGCCGCTAACCGCGATGGGGTGGCGCCGGATCTGGAGAGGGTCTTTACCGCCATCAAAGGCGCCGTGATTGCGGCCTTTGGCGCCAACCACCCGCAACTGATTTGCGAACCGGGTCGGGCGATGGTTTCTGAATCCTTCACCCTGGCGGCGCGGATCAAGGGCATGCGCCAAGGCGGCGAGAGGGTGTTCCTGAACGATGGGATCTACGGCGGTCTGGTTGATATCCGTGATATGGGGCTTCCGGGGCGGGTTGAGGTGGTCAGCGCCACAGGCAATCACCGTCAAGCGGCGCGTACTCCTCGGGTTGTCTTTGGCCCCACCTGTGACAGCCTGGATCGGCTGCCAGATGGTCTGCCGCTGCCGGCGGATACCCAGGCCGGGGATTATGTGCTGTTTCCGGGGTTGGGGGCCTATTCTTCCGCCATGAGCACCCAGTTCAATGGCTACGGGTTGTCTGACGTGGCGACGGTGATCGAGCTCTCTGGACAAGCGCGCCACTAAGGCTAAGGTCCCCCTAAAGCACCAGCCAGCGCGAACAGGGGGCGAGCATGGAAAAATTTGGAAAGAGTCAGCCGGTCAAACGGGTCGAGGATGTGCGGTTTCTGACCGGGCATGGGAATTATATCGAAGACTGCGCCCCGGCAGGCGCACTGCGGGCCTGGGTGCTGCGCAGTCCGGTTGCCCATGGGGTAATCTCGACCCTGGATCTGGCAGAGGCCCGCGCCGCCGATGGGGTGCATATGGTGTTGACCCTGGCTGACCTGCAGGCGGCGGGGCTGACCACCACCATGGATGCCACCGTGGTCAAAAACCGCGATGATAGCGATGGGGCCGCCCCTGAACGCCACATGCTGGCCAATGGCCGGGTCCGTTTTGTCGGGGAACCCATTGCGGTGGTGATTGCCGACACGCTGGATCAGGCGCGGGACGCGGGTGAGCTGATTGAGCTGGATATCGACGATCTGCCGGTCAAGTTGGACCTGCAAGCTGGTGGCGAGCCGCTGCACCCAGAAGCGCCAACCAACAGCGCCTTTGACTGGGGCATGGGAGACGAGGCGGCCACACAAGCGGCCTTTGAGGCTGCGGCCCATACCGTGGCGCTGCAGGTGGATGACAACCGCATTATCGTCAACGCCATGGAGCCACGGGGTTGTTTTGCCACCTGGGAAGCGGGACGTTTGCATTTCACCTATGGGGGCCAGGGTGTCTGGGGGGCCAAAAGCCAGCTGGCGGCCAAGCTGCAGCTGTCCGAGGAGGAGGTGCATGTGGTGACGCCCGATGTGGGCGGTGGCTTTGGCATGAAGGCGATGACCTATCCGGAGTATTTTGTCGTCGCCCATGCCGCTAGGGCGCTGGAAAAACCGGTGTTCTGGATGTCGGACCGCACCGAGGCGATGCTCAGCGACAACGGTGGCCGCGATCTCACCTCGCTGGCGGAACTGGCCTTTGACGCGGATCTGAAAATCACCGCTTACCGGGTGCAGACCCGCTGTAACCTTGGGGCTTATAATTCGCAGTTTGGCCAGCCGATCCAGACCCAGCTGTTCAGCCGGGTCCTGGCCGGGGTCTATGATATCAAAACCGCCTGGCTGCAGGTGGAAGGCATCTATACCAATACCACTCAGGTGGATGCCTATCGCGGCGCTGGACGCCCCGAGGCGATTTATGTGCTGGAACGGGTGATGGACCGCGCCGCACGGGAGCTCGGGGTTGACCCGCTTGAGCTGCACCGTCGCAATTTTATTGCCCCGGGAAATTTCCCCTATGCCACGGTCACCGGCGAAAGCTATGATGTCGGGGATTTTGCTATGGTCTTGTCACGCGCCGAAGAAGAGGCCGATATTGCGGGGTTTGCGGCCCGTCGTGCCGCCGATGCAGAGGCCGGCAAACTGCGTGGTCTTGGTCTGTGTTACTATATCGAAAGCATTTTGGGCGACCCTTCAGAAGGCGCAGAAGTCGAATTTCTGGAGGATGGCCGAGTGAATATCTATGTTGGCACGCAGAGCAACGGGCAGGGGCATGAAACTGTCTATGCCCAGTTCCTCGCGGATCAGACGGGTATTCCGGCCGAGATGATCTCGACCATTCAGGGCGACAGTGACCGCATCGCCAAGGGCGGTGGCACCGGCGGGTCGCGTTCGGTGACCACCCAGGCCAATGCCACCTTGGCGACCGTGGACGTGATGGTTGCCGCCTTTAGCCCCTTCCTGGCAGAGGAAATGGGGGTTGAGGAAGAGGCGGTCAATTTTGACGGCGAGACGTTCCGGGCACCGGGGTCAAACCTGACGCCTTCGATGTTGGAAGTGGCAGAGATGGCCCGCGCGAAAGGCCGCATTGATTTGCTACGTCACGCGGCGCGGGCGCAATTGCCGGGGCGCTCGTTTCCAAACGGGGCCCACCTCGCG
Source organism: Pseudophaeobacter sp. TrK17 (assembly GCF_042192375.1). Taxonomy (NCBI): domain Bacteria; kingdom Pseudomonadati; phylum Pseudomonadota; class Alphaproteobacteria; order Rhodobacterales; family Roseobacteraceae; genus Pseudophaeobacter; species Pseudophaeobacter sp. TrK17. The sequence continues at coordinate 2,474,879 of NZ_CP071700.1, read as the reverse complement.
GAAGTTGTGATCGACCCGGAGACCGGCACCTGCCATGTGGATCGCTATACCGTCGTTGATGATTTTGGTAACCTTATCAATCCTATGCTTGCCGAAGGTCAGGTGCATGGCGGTGTTGTGCAGGGGCTGGGCCAGGCGATGATGGAGCATGTGGTCTATGATGATGAGGGGCAGCTGCTCACGGCAACGTTTATGGACTACGCCTTGCCGCGCGCCGGTGACGTTCCCATGATTGGGTTTACCTCTGAGCCGGTGCCCTCGACCCAAAACCCGATGGGGATGAAGGGCTGCGGCGAGGCCGGAACAGTTGGTGCCCTGGCGGCATTGGCCAATGCGGTTCAAGATGCCACCTGGGACAAGGGCTTGCGGCAAGTGGACATGCCGTTCACACCGCTGAAACTATGGGAAGCACTACGGAATGGGACTGAAGCAGCTTAGAAATCGCTTTCTCGGATGGCTCGGGCGCCCCTTGCGCTCGGAACATTCCGGTGAGGCCAAGCTGCGGGGGCCGCAGGCCCATGTGATCATTCTGGATGGCACCATGTCGACGCTGGAACCGGGGCATGAGACACATGCCGGCAGGCTCTATCAGATGTGCCGTGAAATGGGGGCTGAGGTTTCGGTCTTTTATGAAGCCGGGGTGCAGTGGACCGGTTGGGCCAGTGCACCGGATGTGATGATGGGGCGCGGTATCAACCGGCAGATCCGCCGTGCCTATGGCTATCTTGCCTCGCGCTATCACCCTGGCGACCGCATCTACCTGTTGGGCTATTCCCGTGGTGCCTATGCGGTGCGCTCGTTAGCGGGGGTGATCGGCGAGGTTGGCCTGTTGAAGGCGGAACATGCAACCGTGCGCAATATTCGCACCGCCTACCGCCATTACCAGCAGGCCGGATCGCCAGAGGTGGCGCAGGCCTTTCGCCGGGCGCATTGCCACGGCGAGACCCAAATAGAGATGATCGGCGTCTGGGACACGGTCAAGGCCCTGGGGCTGCGGTTGCCCCTGCTGTGGCGCTGGGCTGAAAGCCGCCATGCCTTTCACAACCATGAACTGGGCCCGCATGTAAAGCATGGCTACCATGCCCTGGCGCTGGACGAGACCCGCGATGTGTTCAAGCCGGTGCTTTGGACCTGCCCGGAGGGCTGGAATGGTCGTATCGAACAGGTCTGGTTTCACGGGGCGCATGGCGATATTGGCGGCCAGCTTGCTGGCTTTGAGGAGGCGCGCCCCCTGTCCAATGTGCCGTTGGTTTGGATGTTGGAAAAGGCGGAGGACTGTGGCCTCGCCCTGCCGCAAGACTGGCGCATGCGCTTTCCGGTCGACCCTAAAGCGCCCTCAATCGGCACCTGGAAGGGCTGGGGCAAGATCTTTTTGCTGCGCAGCAAGCGGCAGGTGGGATTGGACCCCAGTGAGCGGCTGCACAGCAGCGTTCAGGGCCGGGTGATGCAGCAGAAATCTGCGGGCTGGTTTGCCGGGCTTACAGGCAATGCGCCTTCAGCGCCGCGTCAATAGCCAGGGCCTTGGCCCTCCACAGCGAAGGTCGCAGTTAAAGTCCCTGGTGGCTATTGTGGTGGAGTGGCGCCTACAGCGCCAATCGCTCAGGCTTTGCTGCCAAAGACATTCATCACGATACAGGTGGTTGACCCCGTGGCGTAGAGCTTGCCATCCTTGACGCCGCGGATCTCGCCATGGGCCACCCCGGTGGAGCGCCCAACATGATCAATCACCCCGACGCAATCCACAGTGGTGCCCAGGGGAATGGATTTCAGGATATTGATCTTATATTCTAAGGTTGTATAGGCGGAGCCTTTGGGGACGGCCGTCATCACAGCGCAGGCCATGGCACTGTCGAGCAGCGTTCCGTACCAGCCGCCATGCACCGTCCCCATTGGATTGGTGACTTCGAATTCCGGGGTGCCACGAAACACCGCGCGCCCCTCTGAGACTTCGTGCAGGGTATAGCCCAGTTGTGCCCCGATTGGGGGGCCGGGCAGGCGCCCTTCCAGTATGCCCTGCATGAACTCAAGCCCGGAAAACTGAACAACCTGATCCATCGGCAACAGATCGGCTGGGGATTTTGCAACTGCCATGTCAGGGCCCTTTTTGTGCGAATTCCAAAGACGCACCCAAGGCGCCTCTTGAGTGAGGTGCCTTTAGTGCGTTCCTTTTTGGAATTACCTTAAAGGCCGGACCTGCAACAAGCTTTACGCTACGTTCTCCAAAGAGATGTTCGGCGTTAGGCCAAGCGCAAAGCAGACATCGCGGGTCAGTTCCGGACGGTTGAGCGTATAGAAATGCAGCTTCTTCACGCCCTCATCCAGCAGATCAGAACACAGTTCGCTGCAAATGGCGGTGGCCAGCAGGTCTTCGCGGTCGTCGCGGGCGGCCTTCGCAAAGGCGTCATCCACCCAGGCTGGGATCACGGTGCCGCAGCGCTTGGCAAAGTTACGTGCACCTTTCCAGTTTTCAATTGGCAGAATGCCGGGAACCAGCTTATCGCCGTTAATGCCCGCCTTGGCGCAGGCATCGCGGAAGCGCAGGAAGGTCTCGGGCTCAAAGAAGAACTGAGTGAGCGCCTCATCGGCGCCGGCGTCCAGCTTGCGCTTGAGCCAATCAACATCCGCTTGCGCATTGGCTGCCTCGGGGTGGGGATCTGGGTAAGCACCGACGCGTAGGGTAAATTTGCCGGTGGCCGCCAGGGCTTCGATGAGTTCAACCGAATTGGCAAAACCATCGGGATGGGGCACGAACTGGCTGCTGCCCTTAGGAGGGTCGCCGCGCAGGGCGACAATTTCACTGACACCAGCCTCGGCAAAGGTCTCGGCGATCTCCAGTGTTTCGGCCCGGCTGGCATCGACGCAGGTCAGATGCGCCGCCACGTTGAGCCCAGAGCTGCTATGGAGGGTTTTTACCGCATCCCGTGTCAAATCCCGTGTGGTGCCGCCGGCGCCGTAGGTGACGGATACAAAACGCGGATCAAGTGGAGCCAGGGTCTGCACGGTGTCCCATAGACGAAATGAGGCCTCCAGCGACTGCGGCGGGAAAAACTCAAATGAAATCTCAGGGCTGGTCATGACTTTGCTCTCCGTTTGATTTCGCTCTTGTTGCATGTGCAGCATTGTGAAACAATTTCATAATTCTCAAGAACAACATGAGCTGAGCTATAGTTATGCATATCGAGTTTCGCCACCTGCGCACCATTAAGGCCATTCACGAGGCCGGAGGTCTGGCGCGGGCTGCTGATCAACTCAACATTACCCAAAGCGCTTTAAGCCATCAAATCAAGGGTTTGGAGGATCAAGCCGGGGTCGAGCTGTTTCTACGCCGCTCCAAGCCGATGAAGCTGTCGGCGGCCGGTCTGCGGTTGCTGCGCCTGGCGGAACAGGTGTTGCCCCAGGTCGAAGCAACCCAGGCGGAGTTTTCCTCATTGCGCGATGGCCATGCAGGACGGATGCATATCGCCATTGAATGCCACGCTTGTTTTGAGTGGCTGTTCCCGGTGCTTGAGGCCTTTCGCAAAAGCTGGTCCGATGTGGATGTGGACATTCGTCCGGGCCTCGCTTTTGACGCTTTGCCCGCGCTGCAAAAGGAGGAGGTGGATCTGGTGGTCTCGTCGGATCCAGAGGACATTCCCGGCGTCGATTTTATCGAACTCTTTGACTACAAGGCGGTTTTTGTCGCTTCCGCACAGCACCCGCTGGCCCAGAAAACCTATGTTGAGGCAGAGGATTTTATCGGCCAAACGCTGATTACCTATCCGGTCGAGAAGTCACGGCTGGATGTGTTCAGCCAGTTGCTGACCCCGGCGCGGGTTGAACCGGAAAGCATTCGCCAGGTAGAGCTGACGGCAGTCATCCTGCTGTTGGTGGCCTCGAACCGGGGTATCACGGTGCTGCCGGACTGGGTGGTGCGCGAGGTGAAATACTCGTCTGATTATGTCACCCGGCCGCTGACTAAATCCGGCATCACCCGCCGCCTTTATGCGGCGATCCGCAGCGATGACCGGCAAAAGCCCTATATGCAGGAGCTTATCCGCCTGGCCAAGGTCGAGGCGCGCAAACTGCAGCAGCAGTAGGCAGCGGGTCGGCAGTGTGAGGAAATCTAGACATGCACAGGTTCGATCTGAATGCGAAATTTAGCGCAATAGGAAGTGAGACTTCAGAAACGAGGATCGGCGAGATCCACCACGTTCGGGGCAGCTGGGGCGGGTCTGGTTCTGTTTCTACCCCGAATGCCAAGTATTTTGTATGGCGGCCAGAATACATCGAAGGCGCGGCGCCCCATTGGCGTATCGACTGCTATTTCAAGAAACACAAGCTGGCAGGGGATCCCAAAGCGCTGTCGCGGTTGCTTTCCAACAATATGCAAAATGCAGGGCTCTGCGATACGCCAATTTGGGTATCGTGGCATAGAAGTGATGAAATCAGTGGTGAAAGCATCGGCACTTTGTTTACCGACGACTAACTGACACATCAGTTTTTAGGGTGGTCTACTAACTAAAAAGGGCCCCAGATCCGCTGATCCGCTGATCCGCTGATCCTCTGAGGCCCTTTACTTTCATCATCGCGGCTATCTATTACACCAGCTTGACGATCTGCTTGCCGGTATTGCCACCCTTGAGCATCGCCATAAAGGCGGTTGGGGCGTTTTCCAGACCTTCGGCGATGTCTTCCACAAAGCGGAGCTCGCCTTTGGCCACTATTGGACCAACTTCCTTGAGGAACTCCGGGTAGCGGTCAAAATGGTTGGAGATGATAAAGCCGTTTACCGACAGGAACTTCACCAGCACATTGCGCCAGATGTTGGGGCCGGTGAGGGCCGCATCGCTGGCGCCTTCGCCCAGACCGCCGGCGTTGTACCAGGCGATCATGCCGCAGATTGGAATGCGGCCATGGGGGTTCATCATCGGCAATACAGCTTCCAAAACCTTGCCGCCGACGTTTTCGAAATAGATGTCGATACCTTTGGGACAGGCCTCTTTCAGATCCTTGCGCAGGGCGCGGGCATCCGCATAGGCGCGGTGATCCAGGCAGGCGTCAAAGCCAAAGGTCTCGACCGCCATTTTGCACTTTTCCGCGCCTCCAGCGATGCCGACAACCCGCAGCCCTGCCTTTTTGGCCAGTTGCCCCACCATGGATCCAACCGGGCCGGTTGCCGCCGCCACAACAAGGGTTTCCCCCGCCTGAGGGCGGCCGTAAGCGGATAAGCCATGCCATCCGGTAAACCCGGGCATGCCCAAAACGCCAAGCGCAGCAGTGATAGGCCCCTGACTTGGATCCAGCTTGCGCAGCTCACGCGCGGGCAGGCAGCCATGGCTGGCCCAGCCAAACATACCAAAGGCAAAATCGCCAACCTGAAAATGGGGGCTGTTTGATGCGATGACCTCGCCGACGGCGCCGGCTTCCATGCGGCCGCCGATTGGCACTGGGGCGGCGTAGGATTTGGCGTCATCCATACGTCCCCGCATATAGGGGTCCAGTGACATATAGTGAACTTTTACAACTACTTCCCCGTCACCCGGAGTGGGCAGGGGGCTGGTTTCCAGTCGAAAATTTTCAGGCGTTGGTTCCGCCACGGGGCGGCTTGCCAAAACGATTTCTTGCATTTCTGTGCTCATCTCTCTCTCCCTGTTGTGGCCCATCGCTCAGCGTGGTCTGCGGTGGGTTTTACTGAACTGTGTCGTTCAGTTTGACCTTTGACAACCGTTGCACAGATATGACCCTGCGGAAAACCAGCGGCCCGAAGGGGGAGGGGTATTTACCTGATGCTGCATTCACCCTTGGCAAATGCGACACTGGGGCGTATAGGCACGCATTGACCGACATCTCCCCGCATTCAACAGGATCCAGCAAACATGATTGGCAGCGCAAACCTTAATGTGATGATCAAAGCCGCCCGCAAGGCTGGCCGTTCCCTGGTGAAGGATTTCCAGGAAGTGGAAAACCTGCAGGTCTCGCGCAAGGGCGCTGGCGACTTTGTCTCCAAGGCCGATATCGCCGCCGAGAAGATCCTGAAGGATGAGCTGATGGGCGCCCGCCCGACCTATGGTTGGCTGGCCGAAGAAGGTGGCGAAACCCCCGGCGAGGATCCAACCCGCCGCTGGATTGTGGATCCGCTGGATGGCACCACCAACTTTCTGCATGGTCTGCCGCACTGGGCGATCTCCATCGCGCTGGAGCACAAGGGCAACATCGTTTCCGGGGTGATCTATGACCCCGCCAAGGATGAGATGTTCTTTGCCGAAAAAGGCACTGGCGCCTGGATGAACGAGACCCGCATCCGGGTTTCTGCTCGTCATCGCATGATTGAATCCATTTTTGCCACTGGCCTGCCTTTTGCGGGCCGGGCCGATCTGCCAGAAACCCTGAAGGATCTGGCGCGGCTTTTGCCTGCAACCGCTGGCGTGCGCCGCTTTGGTTCGGCAGCACTGGACATGGCCTATGTGGCTGCGGGCCGCTACGAGGGCTTTTGGGAGCGTCGCCTGCATTCCTGGGATCTGGCAGCGGGTATCATCATCGTGAAAGAGGCCGGCGGTCTGGCAGAATCCATGGACCCAGAGGCAAGCATTGTTGAGAGCGGCGAGGTGATCTGCGCCAACGAGCCGATTTTTGAAAGCTTTGCCAAGGTGGTCCGGGGCTAACTCCGCACTGAAGTCAGCGAGAACTATAAAAACGCGGCCCCTTTGGTCGCGTTTTTTTGTTGCGTGGCGTTGTGTGTGCCAGTCGCGGCATCCTCGTCAACGCCCTTTACCCCCCCCCCTGTATCTGCCTCATGGCGCAGATGCGGCCGCCGGTGCTCAGGCCTTCTGATCCGAAGGGTGGTTTACCCCGTCATTCCAGGGAATTTCGCCATGGCTCTGCGGATGAGTTCTGGGATTGGCCCCGTCGATGCAGCCCAGGTTGACCCCGCATTCATTCGGATCAGAGCGGCGCTGATGATGGGTGTAGATGCCGCAGGTCTTGCAGAAGTAGTGCTTGGCGGTGCCGGTGCCCCAGGTATAGAGGCTCAGGTTTTTGCCGCCTTTGTGCACCTTTAGCGTACTGGTCAGCGCCGTTACCGCAGCAGCGCCCCGACGGCGACAAAAGGAACAGTCACAACGGGCCGCAGAGGCAAGCCCCTGCGGGAATTCGGCGCTCAAAACGACTGCGCCACAATGGCAGCTTGCGGTGAGTGTAACCACTTGGCTCTCCTTCATTTCCCCCAGGGGCCGGGATGTGTTCGGTTTGGGTTTTTCTTTTTGCGCGGCAGGCGCGGCACGCGGGTGACACTATAGGTGTATTCGGTCTTGGGGTTGGGGGGAGACCCCGCTGTTCGTTCCCAATACTTTGGACCGCCGCGGCGCAGCCAAAGGGGAAGCACCAGCACCAGACCTACCGCAAAGCCACCTGCATGGGCCCAATAGGCGACACCGCCCTCATCAGGGTTCGAGCCAAAGCCACCAAAGATCTGCAAGGCCAGCCAAAGCCCCAGCATCAGCGCGGCCGGCACCGTGATAACGCGGAAAAACACGATCAGGATCAGCAGTATATCGACGCGCGCCTTGGGAAACAGCAGCAAATAGCCGCCCATGACCCCTGCAATGGCACCAGAGGCTCCGATGGTGGGCACCTGCGAGGTCGGGGCCGCCAGCACATGGATCAGACCGGCGCCAACGCCACAGGCAAGGTAGAAGGCGAGAAAGGGCAAATGCCCCATCTCATCCTCCAAGTTGTCGCCAAAAATCCAGAGAAACAGCATATTGCCGCCCAGATGCATCAACCCGCCATGGATGAAGACCGATGTGAGCAGGGTGGAAGAGTTCTCACCACCTACAATCTGGGCGGGGATGATCGCATAGGCCTGATAGAACTGCATCAGCGCACGCGGGTCGGCGCTGAGCCCCGAATACATCACAAAGGCCAGAATATTGGCCGCCATCAGGGTATAAACCACATATGGGGTGCAGTTTGATGGGTTGTGGTCACGCAGTGGAAACATGGGGTGACGCTGGGCCGATTTTGGCCCAACGTCAAGGTCTTATAGCGTTAAGGTCATCTTAACTTTCGCCGCCCAACAGGGCCGCATTACCACCTGCGGCGGTGGTGTCGACGCAGACGTGGCGCTCTGCCAGAACCCGGGCGCGATCAGGGCGGCCGGGGATCAGCGGCAGGATTGGCCCCTGGCGTTTGGCCAGAGTGCACTCAATCTCGCGGCCGGTGTCTTCATCGCCCCACCACAGCACGCCTGCAATACCCTGGATGAACTCCAGCCGATGTAGATCAAACATGCCGTGGGCCTCAATGGCGGTACCGCCCATGCCGATGACCTCTTTGGCCTGGGCCGCTGCGGCGGTGGCACCGGGCCCCATGCACAGCAGTGGCGGGCGGGCCGAGGTGGTCAGCCGGTTGGATTCCCCCGTTGGTCCGGGCAGCGAGGTAGTGATGGGACGGCCTGGAACGCCAGTTTCACCGGGTAGATCTGCGGTGGTGGTCCCCCAGGTCTCGGGGCTTGTCTGGCGATCTGGCGCGCAGAACCGTGCCAGATAGTTCGGGCCCCCTGCCTTGGGGCCGGTGCCGGACAGGCCTTCGCCGCCAAAGGGTTGGCTGCCGACAATGGCGCCAATCTGGTTGCGGTTCACATAGATGTTGCCCGCGTGAATGCGGTCACAGACATGCTGCACCCGGTCATCAATGCGGGTATGCAAGCCAAAGGTCAGCCCATATCCGGTGGCATTGATGTCGTTGATGATCTTGTCCAGATCCTGAGATTTAAACCGGGCCACATGCAGTACCGGGCCAAAGATCTCTTGCTCCAGATCGCCGATGCCCGTGACCGAAATCAGGGTCGGCCCGACAAAGGTGCCGGCCTGCGGCGTGCTCATCTCCTTTAGCACCCGGCCTTCTGCACGGGCCTGGTCAATATGGGCCAGAATGCCCGCACGGGCGCCTGCATCAATCACCGGACCGCTGTCGATATTCAGGTGCCAGGGATCGCCAAGGTTCAGCACATCCATCGCGCCTTTGAGCATGGTCAACACGCCGTCGGCAACATCGTCCTGTAGATAGAGACAGCGCAGCGCCGAACAGCGCTGGCCTGCGGATTGAAAGGCGCTTTCAATGATCGACTGCACGGCCTGTTCGGGCAGGGCGGTGCTGTCGACGATCATCGCATTTAGCCCCCCGGTTTCGGCGATCAAAGGCGCGCCAGGGCGCAGGGTCTCGGCCATGGTGCTGCGGATCCGCATGGCGGTGGCGGTGGAGCCGGTAAAGGCAACGCCATCCACGCGGGCATCCCCAGTCAGGGCGGCACCAATTTTTGAACCTTGCCCTGGCAGCAATTGCAGGGCACTGCGCGGCACACCGGCCTCGTGCATCAGCGAAATGGCGCGATGGGCAATCAGCGGCGTCTGTTCTGCTGGTTTCGCCAGCACCGCGTTGCCACAGGCCAGCCCGGCAGAAATCTGCCCCGAGAAAATCGCCAGCGGAAAGTTCCAGGGTGAGATACAGGTGAACACCCCGGCAGGTGCTGCTTCGGGGATGTTAGCGGCGTAATAGCGCATGAAATCCACTGCTTCGCGCAGCTCAGCCACCGCGTCTGGAATGCTCTTGCCGGCTTCGCGCGCCAGAATGGCAAAAAGCTCGCCAAAGTTTTCCTCATACAGATCCGCCGCCTTGTTCAGCGCGGCAGCCCGCTCAGCCGCAGGGGAATCCCAGGGCTGCGCGGCAGCGAGTGCCTGTTCCACATCCGCCGCGCTGGCGGGCGTAACCTGCCCGACGGCGGTCAGATCAGAGGGGTTGATGACATCCTCAGCCGCCTCGGGGGCAGCATCACCGGCAATCAGCGGCGCCGCTTGCCAGCTGTGTGTGTGCCAGGGGGCGCGGGCCTGCTCAATCCGGGCAAGGGTGGGCGCGTGACCCAGGTCAAAGCCTTTGGAATTAGGCCGTTCCGGGGCATAAAGCTCTGGCCCGGTTGGGATTTTATTGGCGCAGTCTGCAGCTTCGACAAAGGGGTCGGCGGCGACCACTTCGGGGGCCACATCTTCGTCAACGATCTGATTGACAAACGAGCTGTTGGCGCCGTTTTCCAGCAGGCGACGCACCAGATAGGCCAACAGGTCACTATGGGCGCCAACAGGCGCATAGATGCGGCAACGGGTCTGGTTTTGCTCCAGCACCATGTTGTGCAGGGTTTCGCCCATGCCATGCAGGCGCTGGAATTCATAGGCCTCGGCATCGTCGGCCATATGCAGGATTGCGCTGACGGTATGGGCATTGTGGGTGGCAAACTGCGGATAGATCCGGTCGGTCATCTGCAACAGTTTGCGGGCATTGGCGATATAGGAAACATCGGTCAAGGCCTTGTTGGTGAAGACCGGAAAGCCATCGACACCTTCGACCTGCGCCAGCTTGATCTCAGTGTCCCAATAGGCGCCCTTGACCAGACGCACCATAAAGCGGCGGTCGTATTTTTCGGCCATCTCATAGAGCGCGTCAATCGCCAGGCCGGTGCGTGGCCCATAGGCCTGGACCACAACGCCAAAGCCTTCCCAACCGGCCAGCGATGGATCCGAGACCACGGCTTCGATCACTTCCAGTGACAGCGACAGGCGGTCGGCCTCTTCGGCGTCGATGTTGAGGCCCATCTTTGCGGATTTCGCCAGCAGCGCCAGCGCCTTGATGCGCGGCACCAGCTCTTCCATGACGCGGGCGTCCTGGGCCAGTTCATAGCGCGGGTGCAGGGCTGAGAGCTTGATCGAAATGCCGGGGTTTTTGCGGATGTCATCCTCTGTGCAGCCTGCCGCAATTGCCGAGATCGCCTTGGAATAAGCCAGGTGATAGCGCGCGGCATCGGCTTCGGTACGGGCGGCTTCCCCCAGCATGTCGTAGGAGTAGGTATAGCCCTTGGACTCCATCCCGGCGGCCCGCTTCATGGCCGCTTCAATGTTTTCCCCCAGCACAAACTGACGGCCCATTTCCTTCATTGCGCGGCCTACGGCAGTGCGGATCACTGGCTCGCCCAGACGTTTGATTGCGCCGCGCAGCGCCCCTACGGGGCTGCGGTCCTCATCCAGCACCCGCCCGGTCAGCATCAAGGCCCAGGTCGAGGCATTGACCAAAGACGAGGAGGAGCGACCCAGGTGTTTGCCCCAATCAGAAGGCGCGATCTTATCTTCGATCAGCGCATCAATGGTTTCGGCATCCGGCACCCGCAACAGGGCCTCGGCAAGGCACATCAAGGCGACGCCTTCGTCGGTGGAGAGGCCGTATTCCGCGAGGAAAACTTCCATCAGGCCCGGATTGGAATGGCCCCGGATGTCGCGCACCAATGTGGCCGCCTTGGCGCAGATCGCCGCGCGGTCCGCCGCATCCAGCGCTGCGGTCGTGCACAGCTGGGCGAACATCTTTTGTTGGTCGACATAGGTTCCGGCATCAATCCGGTCACGCAGTTTGCTGTGCTGGGTCATTCTGAGGCTCCAATTCTATAAGGAGGGCGTTTAGGCCAGATTATCGCTAATACCGCAGGACAACAGACTTAAGATGGTGTAAATGTCAGGCTACTGATTGTATTTTTGGCTTTAGGGCGGTCCAAATGGATTTTTCAGACCTTGATCTCTTTGATCGAAAGATTCTCAACGTATTGGCTGAGGATGGGCGAATTTCCATTGCCGATCTGGCCCGACGCATTGGGTTGTCGAAATCTCCGACCCAGGCACGGCTACGCCGACTGGAGAGCGCCGGGGTCATCACCGGATATCGTGCCCTGATTGATCCGATCCGTTTGGGACTGGATCACGTGGCCTTTGTGGAGGTCAAATTGGATGATACCCGCGAAGCAGCCCTGTCCAAGTTCAACGCGGCCGTGGTGAAGCTTCCGGAGATTGAGCAGGCCCATATGATGGCGTCGCATTTTGACTACCTTCTTAAGGTGCGCACGCGGTCAATGTCTGCCTACCGGCAGGTGTTGGGGGAAAAAATCTCCTCCCTGCCGCACGTGGCAGCTACGTCGACCTATGTGGCGATGCAGGCGGTCAAGGAAGATGCGGTCATGGCCCCGGTCTGAGCGCCCCTTGTTTGGGGGCGCCTGGCAGCCGCAGGGGGGCAAAGGAGAGAGGCAAAAATGCACTTTTAGCCGATAAAACCGATTGTGCCTCAAGGTTTAGGCGGCTAGACCTTGGGATCAAGGCAGAGCCTAAGACTGTGCCTCATTTGCGGGCGTGATGGAATGGTAGACATACCAGACTTAAAATCTGTTGGGCCTTGTGCCCGTGTGGGTTCGAGTCCCACCGCCCGCACCATCACTTAAACCGATACGAACGGTTTTGAACGGTTTTCCTTATAAAATTTGACTGTTACGGTTTCTTTGGAATTGAGTAACTTCCCATGATGTGCAGCGAATGTGTATTCGTTTACGCATATTTTCCGCACGGTGCGTAATTCATGGCGTCTATTCGTAAGCTCAAATCAGGATACCGGGCAGAGATTGCCCGCAGGGGTATGCGAAAGTCAAAGGTAATCCAGACAAAGCAAGAGGCCTAGGAATGGGCCGCGCGGGCAGAATATGAGATACTGCACGGCGATAAGATCGCTGCCAAGCTGACATAGGGTGAGCTGTTTGTCCGCTATGCCCGTGAGGTGTCGCCATCGAAACGTGGTCACCGATGGGAAGTCATCAGGCTGGAGAAGTTTGGGCGAGATCCTATTGCTCAAATTCGCCTGGAGGATCTGTCTGCCAAAGATTGTGCCAAGTGGCGGGACAAGCGGTTGCAGAAGGTCGCCCCGGCAAGCGTTATTCGAGAAATGCAGCTCATGTCTTCGGTTCTGACTGTTGCCAGACGTGATTGGGAGCTGATTTCAATAAACCCGCTGAGCGATGTGCGAAAACTCGCAAAACCCCAGCCGCGTGATCGACTGCCAACCTCTGCCGAGATCGAGGCGATGCAGTTCAGCGCTGGTGAGGATCTGGCCTTGGGCAACCCGCGCAGGTAAAGCCCTGTGGCCTTGAAGGCGGGTTCTCCAAACCACCAGGGCTGCACATGCTGGGCGGCAGGCTGAAAATCCTGGATTCGCTGTTTTGCGTGTTTGTGCATCACTGGGTTCTCCACCGCGACGCGCGCGATCGGTGCATTCCAGCAGGCTAAAAACAGCGCGGCGCCTTCATCAAGGTCAGCGGCGTTGTCTATTTTGAGGTCACGGAAATAGATGATCACCCATTGGTTTAACTGTCATTCAGACCTGGCGGTTGAGCTGGAGGTATGTATCAACGGCACTGATCCTGCCGAGGTCTAACTTAGGAACAACCGCCATCAATGCTGATCTGCTGGCCGGATATAAACCCGGCCTTGTCGCTGGCCAGATAGCCGACGAGGGCGGCAACTTCCGCGACCGTGCCGGCGCGGCGTGCTGGCGTCATTTTGACCAATTCGTCGTAGTTGCTGAGGTTGGTGGTTTCGGCGGTGTCGATCAGCCCCGGTGCCACCACATTGGCGGTGATGCCACGCGAGCCGTATTCCTGGGTCAAGGATTTCATCAGGGGCAGGAACCCGCCCTTTGCGGCGGCGTAGTTGGTCTGGCCGCGATTGCCGCGCACAGCCGTGAGGGAAGACAGCGCAATAATGCGCCCCCATCTGCTGCGCAGCATTGGCATGATCAGGGGCCGCACCGCAGAGTAAAAGCTTGTCAGATTGAGGTCGATGACATTTTTCCAGTCGTCAAAGGCCATGGCGGCAAAGGGTTTGTCGATTTGCCCACCGACGCAATGCACCACCACCTGTATCGGCCCTTCTGTGGTAAGCGCCTCCAGCTGATCGGCGGCCTCGGGGGCCAGAATGTCCAGCTGCAGAGCCTCGGCGCTGCCGCCATTTGCCGTGATGTTGTTCACGCAGGTCTGCGCCTGATCCAGATTATTGTTCGCATGAACAAAGACATGCATCCCCATTGCCGCCAACTCACTGCTCACGGCCTGCCCAATCGGGCTGGATCCACCTACCACCAAGGCCCGCTTCATTCTGCTTCTCCCTGCATCTTGAGGGTTGCGCGTCCCTCGATGTATCTCTGCTCCTGAGAGCTGATTTCAAAATCATAAAGGGCACCGTTGCCGTCAAAATGCAGCTGACGGGCCGTGATATGCAGATTGTCAGAGCAATCAATCACTGTGGAGGTCAGGAGGTCGACGTTCTGCAGACCAATCAACAGGCCAGTATGGTTGCCTTTCAAATCCCCAATCGAGGCATGGGCCGCTGCTGCTTGTGCCCCAAGCTCAACAAGATTGGCGGCGTATAGGATACCGTTCAACCGCAGTGGGTAATCTGCCTCACGGTGAGCCACGCCCAGGCAGTGGATTTCCGTGTCGTCGACCGAAATAATCCGTTCAATCAGCCGCATTGCCCCCTTGTGGGGCATGCGTTCCAATACGTCGTCAAAGGTCACAACAGGGTCACCTCTAGGTTTAAATTCATCCCACCGTTGAGCCCAAGAATAACATCTCCTGCGTCGCTTTCGGCCAGTTTTTCAAACAGGGGCAGGATGGAAAACACCGGGTTCAAGGTTGCAAGTGCTGCTTGGGCATATCTGGTCCGGGGGCGTGTTTCAGCCCGTTGTGCCAGCGAGAAGGCAATGCTGGCAAAGGACTTTGGGCTTTGTCGGCTGGACAGGGCCAGACCGGCACCAGCGGGGCAGGTTAGGCAATGTGATGTATCAAGCGGTGCAGGCAGCGGCGCATCAAACAGCACCACCCCAACGGGGCGCTGTTCAAGCTGCACCTGCAACAGGGCCTTCAGCAGGCTGGATCCTGCGGTATGATCGGCGCCACAGATGCTGGTGGCGGCTGTCTTGATGCTCTGAGCAATGGTCCACTGGCCCGAGGCCGCATTATGCACCGAGTTCTGGAACCGGGTGGGTCGGATTGCCATGGTCGGGCCGCGCAGCGCTTCCAGGATCAGCTGTAGGGTCTCGCCTTCTCCATAGGCGGAGCCAAAGACCCAGGCGGCATCCTGTGCCAGTGCCGGGGCAATGTTTTCCGCCGCCTGTATCGCCAGAAGCGTTTGCGGGCTATAGCGCCGTCGCGCGCGTGCAGGGATGCTTTCGGGGCTGGGTTTCCAGCCTTCGGGGAAGGTGGTAAAATTGGCGGTCGCAAGTGATTTTGCCAGGGGCTCGGTATGCTCTTTTGCGGGCGCGATCAGCGAAACGGCATCTACAAAGATCTGTGTCTGTGTCTGTGTCTGTGTCATCGGCTGAGCACCAATGCGCAGTTGGAGCCGCCAAAGCCAAATGAGTTGCTGACCACATGTTTCAAAGGTGCGTTGCGGCATTGTGCGGCGACGTTTGGCAGGGCCTTGGGGTCCAGTTTTTCGAGGCCGGGGTTGCCGGGAATGATGCCGTGTTCCAGCGCGTAGAGACACAACACCGCCTCGGCGGCACCAGCGGCGCCCAGGGTATGGCCAATGGCGCCTTTCAGAGAGGAGGCGGGGACCTGCGCGCCGATCGCAGAGCTGACGGCCTGAGCTTCGGCCGCGTCATTCACAATCGTGGCGGTGCCATGCAGATTGACGTAGTCGATATCGCCCGCTGTGAGGCCGGCACGTTGAAGCGCCTGACGGATTGCTGTGGCGGCCCCGGCCCCGTCTTCGGGAGGGGTGGACATATTGGTTCCATCCGAGCTTTCGCCAAAACCGCTCATCCGGATGCCGTTTTTACTGTCACGCTCGACGATCAAAAAGGCTGCGGCCTCGCCGATGGACAGGCCATCACGGTTGCTGTCACAGGGTTTACAGGGGCTGCGTGAGATCAGTTCCAGGGACTCAAACCCATTGAGCGAAGTCAGGCAGAGACTGTCGACACCGCCAACCAGCACCGCATCACAAAGACCGGCTTCGATGAGTTGATAGGCGTCAACCAGCGCCTTTGCGGAGGAGGAGCAGGCGGTTGAAATCGAATAGCTTGGACCCTTGAAATCCAGATAGTCCTGCAGAAAAGCCGCAACAGCCTGTTGGCTGTCATGATGGCGCATCGAATAGCTTTTGGGCATTGGAGCCTCGTCATCCCGCGCGCGATAAACACGTTCCAGCATCTCAACGCCCGCGGTGGAGGTGCCTATGACGATGCCACAGCGTAGCGCGCCCCATTTTTCCCGCGTTGCCAGTGCAGCCTGATCAAAGCCATCGCTTCCCAGTGCGGCCAGGGCCAGGCGGTTGGCTCGATTGTCATAGGCGCTCAGCTCTACCGGAAAGCGGAGGTCGGCCAGGTCATCAACTTCACCGAGAAAACAACTGAAGGGAAGGTCCATATGATGCTCTGCGCGCAACCCGGAGGTGCCATTACGCAGCGCCGTTACATGGGCGGCACGTCCGCGGCCCAGGCAGGACACAAGCGTGCTATGGGAAATGCCGATATTATTGGCACCTGGAAAATTCGTCATAGGTCTTCATTTCGTTTTGTCTGTGCAAGAGTCAGAAACAGCATCAACATCAATCCCATAGTCACTGTTGCACCTATCTGATGAAGGATCTGAACTTCAGAAAGAGAAAGGACAAGGAAGGCGATCAGGGTGGATCCCGCGCATACAAAGACTGATTTGGCAGAGGTCTTGCTGTCTTTGTCTCCCTTCATGCCGGTCAGGATGAGATCATAATCCACGCCAATTCCCACAACAAGAGCCATAGCGACGATGTGAAAGATGCTGAACGCACCGTAAACCGCGATGATGATGCAGGCGCTGCCGCCCAGAACCGCGCAGCAAGTGCGGAAAATGCGCAGGGCTTCACCCCGGCTGCCCAGTCCAACAGCCAGCACCCCCATACCGCAGAGCAATCCAGCAAGAAGCCAGAAGGCAATGCGACTGCGCAGATCTGTCATGGTTTGGCGAATGGGGGCCAGTAGGTCGACCAGCTCAGCGCCTGATGTGGTGAGGGTCAGATCCAACTGAGAGCTGCCCTGTGGCAAGACCAGTTCAACCCTTTCCTTCCAGCGCCCTTCTGAGACCGACAGCCGCCTGGCCAAGCCCTGCAATTCCGGAAACCTGCTCAGGTCTTCCGGCTGCAGGCCTGGGGCCAGGAGGGCGCGTTCAAACGCAAGGGTCTGTTGCTCGGCAAAGGCGACGGCCATGCCTGCCTGCTCCAGTGCCAGTTCTGCCTCGGCTTGGAAGTCGGAAACTGAGCTGTGAAGGGCGCGCGAGGGGGAGAGCCATTGAGAGAGCATCTGATACGAGTGCAAATCCCCGTCTTCGATGGCCTGATCCAATTTCGCTGCCAGTTGCACCTCGTTTTCAAGCAGCGCGCTGAGCGTTTCGCCCTCTACGTCGATGGCATAGGTGCTGGAGGGCAGGACCAGTTTTTCGTTCAATTCCGCCAGCTCTGTGCGGATGTGCTCTGGCGGTTCAAAGAGAGTGATGGGGGGTGGTTGATTAAACAGCACGACTGTGACGAGCCCAGCCCCAATGAGCGTGGCCTCGATCCAGGCCTTGGCAGGCAGGTAAAAGCCAAAGGCGCTGAGCGCGATGCCGCGTATTTCCGCCCCTTTGGGCACGGGCATCACAACGGAGGCAATGGCGGCGACGGACAGCCCGACCAGGATAAAGACCCCGGCTTGAACCAATGCGGGAACCTGTGTGCCAACCATGGCCAAAAACGAAAGCCCGGTGGTGGCTGCGCCCAGCAGGATCAGCCTATTGGCCTTGCTGCGGCGACTGCCATGATGGGCCATGACATGGATCGGATAGTCCAGTGCCAGCCCCAAAAGAACGCCACCAAAGGCCAGGGCCAGAATATGAACCGAGCCAAATGCCAGATTGACCACGCCAATGGCTGCGGCCACTCCCAGGGCGAGGGGGAGAAAGGTATGCACCACCAAGACCACCGAGCGCAGTGACCAGATCAGCCAAATCACCAAAAGCAGGCTGGCGATAGTTGAGGCGCGCGCCGAGGCTGTGGAGTTGAACTGGGTGGTCTCTGCGGCGATCACCCGGACCCCTAGCAGATGCGCCGTCATCCCCTCATGAGCAGCAAGGTCACGCAGTGCCGATGACCAATCCTGTAGCGCCTGGGCGTCAAAGGGGAACTGTACCAAGCGGATATGCAGAATTGCTGCGGAGTTATCATTGGATTGCCAAACGCCGTTTACAACCGGGAAGGCGTCTCCAGGGCTCTCAAACCGCTTTATGATGCGCCAATAGCTTCCTGTTGGATCCCGCAGGAAACGGTCCCCAAACACGATGCTGGCCGCATCTGAAAAATAGTCTTTTGCCTCTACGAGCCGCCGAACCATGCTCTGGCTCTCCAGATCCGACTGTGCTGGCGGGGCCAGCTTGAGCCGGTTTTCCCAGACCCAGCTGTCAAATTCTTCCGAGGGGGCGGGCGTGGTGAAAAGAACCTCATCGACCAAAGGGTCTTGCCTCAGGTGGTGTGCAATTGCTTTTGCTGCTCTGTTGCGCTGGGTGACCTGCGGGTGGCTGAGCGCTACAAGTACATCCAGCCCGGTACCATCGGTGAGAGATGGGAGCCCGGCATTGTCCCCGACGGTCAGGGCCTCGGTGTCAGAGCTGATCGTGACCCAGGGCGCCAAGAGCAACACCAGTCCGATCAGACCCAGAACACCCAAGATAATCCGCGTCATTGCGACACAAACCTGATTTGACGGTTTTGATTGCCTGCCATTTCAAGGTCGATGGCCTGCAAGGTCTCACCACAGCCGGAAAAGACAATGCTGCCGCCGCCATTTTTGCGCAGCGAAATGCGGGCGGTCCAGCCCGTTGATGTGGATGTAATCTTATGGGGCAGCGGCGGCAGTTCAGAAATGCCCTGATTGAACACTGCCGCTTGCAGGACAGTGAAAAACGCATGCATGCGTTTGGGGATCGCGCGGGTGATCTCTGTTCCGTCACGCAGGATGGTGATGGTCTTGGGGCCGATTGTCATCTCTTCTGCTTTGGGGGTGATTTGCCGCCGCACCAGGGATTTATCGCGGGTCAGGACAAAGACACCGCCATTTTGGACTGCAGTGCCAAAGGCCGGATGTACAATGGTTTCCACGTAGGCCACTGAGCCGTCCACAGAAATGGGTTCTGCCCTCAAAGCGAGCTCCAGCGTTGCAGGGGCTGGCTGCGAACAGCTTGGCTCAGCGGCGCCAGATATCGAAGAAGTTGAACCAGTTATAAGGATCGACGCGACACCAGCCTTCAAGAGCCTTTGCATAGTCCTGCGCCATATGTGCAGCGGCTTCAGCGCGCTCGGGCCGTGGCACAGGCGCCCCATCATAGAACTGTGTGAATTCAGCGGCATAGTGGTCTCTGGATTCCCATCTGGCGAAACTAAGGATAATTGGAACCCTGGCTGCCATTGCAGTCAGGTAGGGGGATAGGGGCACTTCTATATCATCGCCCAGAAATGAGACATCCTGTTTTGCACGTACAGTCGCATCGGGCAGCCGATCCCCCAGAATGGCCACAAACTCGCCGCGGCTCAGGGCATCAGAGACCTGGATCATGGCCATGGGGCCATTTTCCAAAGCGATGATCTTTTCGCTGACGTCCGGGTTGATGCCTTCCAAAATGCCGGTGCTTTTGCTGGCGTGTTGCGTGAACATCATATAGCGAACCGACAGGCCTGGAAGCTCTCGATCCAACGCTCTGAGGGCTTCAAAACTACCGTAATGCGCGCCCAGCAACACGGCCCCTTTGCCCTGGTTTACCAGGTCTTGAATAGGCTCCGCACCGCGCGTCGACACGGTAAACTGCTCAACCCCGCGCCCCAACAACCGCACCCGGTCAAAGAAGGCATGGCTGAAGGTCCTGGCGTGCCGCATGCGTTCCAACAGCGTTGGTGCGCGGCCCAGAATGCGGGTGAGAAAGGCGATCGAGGCTCGGGTGCTCAACCGTCGTTTGTCGATCGCAAAGACCAGTGCAATACCCCAGAGCAGGGGCACGTATATCAGGCTTGGGGGTCTGCTTGCCAGTAGCCGCATGAATTTCAACTGCCACAAAGATCCAGATTCCCTGGCTTTGGTCCAGCCAGTCGCCTGGTCCACCCCGGTTTCTTGCTCAGCCATTGGTCGGCCGCAGTTCTACCCGCGCATTTGCCAGGGTTTCTGTCCCTGAGATCCAGGCCAGTTTCGCAAGGGTGTCGCCTATTTCCAAGGTGATTTCATACGGCTGATCTGGTTTGAGTTGGCGCTGAAACTTCATGCGTTGAACGCATTTAATCTCATATCCGATGTCGCGTAAGGCCTGTTCGGCCAGACCCAACAGAACCGCCCCGGGAACAATTGGGTTCCCGGGGAAATGGCCGTCCAGGTAGCTGGACTTGGGACCAACACCCTCTGATCTGATCAGCTGCACAGCCAAGCCTCCGAGCAGATGTGCCGGATCGGATAGTTATGGGTTACTTCAGGCAAAAGATCACATCGTTGGTCAGGTTTTCGATCCAGCTGTTGTAGCGTTTGTGGATGGTGTTCTTTTCGGCGTCGAATTTCATGTTCTTCGAGTCTCTGTAAGAGATCTTGAAGGCCTGGCTGCTGTATTCAACGTCAACTTCAACATAATGCTTGCCGCGCACCGTCAGTTGGCCGATCAACTTGCCTTGTGCGACACGGCTGAACTTCCAGCCACGTGCCGAGCTGCAGGTTTTAAGGGCATTCTCCACACCTCGGATCGTGGTGTTCTTTGATGTCACTTCGCTGAGCTGAACATAGGACGTCCGGACTTTCTGCAAAGCCGCCGCGGTTGTCGCTGTCAGCGGTTGCAGGGCAAGGGCGCCCAGGAAGGCATAGGTCAAAAGTTTCATTTCGTCTCTCCTCGATTATGTTTCTGGTCAATAAGTCCCAAGGCCTTCAAAAAGCCCATTGGGCGCAGGCCTCTAAGAAGTAGAAATTCGGTGACAAGCCCAAACAGCCGCATGAAGTCACGCAGGGGGTCAAAGTGGCTTGGGCGCAGGACAAAGCCCTCATAGCGCGCTTTCAGGGGCACGTATTCAAAGGGAATTCCCTTCTCCGCAGCATAGAGCAGTGCGGCGGTTTCAAATTTGAACCCCCCAATATGGCGCCTGGGAATGTCCAGCCGCTTCAATGCGGCCGCGGGGTAGAGCCGCATGCCACATTGGGCATCCTTGATCCGGCGGCCGCAGGCCCAGCCAATAAAGAAGTTGCCAAATTTGATGCCTTTGCGGCGGGACCCGGGCATGTTTGCCATATCGGCTGAGCGATCCCCCATGACAATGGCCAGGGGATTATCCTGATGCTGCGCCAGAAACTTGGGGATATCCGCAGGGTCGTGCTGCATATCAGCATCCAGCACGATCACTGCCGTTGCACCTTTGTCCAGTGCCGACTGGAAGCCTTCGACCAGGCGATCCCCCTTGCCCAGGTTGGTCTCGTGACGCAGCACAGTAGCGCCGGTGTTGGATAAGGAGCCCGCCGTGCCATCCGTTGATCCATCATCGACCACAATGACCTTGTCCACCAAAGGGATGGTTTCCTCGACCACCTGCCGAACGGTCAGGATCTCGTTGTGTGCCGGGATCAGAGCAAAAGGACTGGCCATGAGGGATCAGCGTCCGCTATCGGCGCGCGACATATTCGGAAAAACAGCCCAGCAACGAGTTGTGCTCGACCGTTGTGAACCCGGCTTTGCGCAGGCTGTCCAATACGTTTTCTATTGGTACCATCTGATCCATGGATTCCCAGTAATAGCGCATCAGACGAAACACATTGCGGTCTCTGGTCAGGATCATCGCCACTGTAGGCAGGATATGCTTGAAGTAGAGGCGGAACAGGGCCTTGGGAATGGCTTTTTCTGGTACTGTCACATCCATGATCAGCACCTTGCCGCCGTCTTTCAGAACGCGGTGATATTCTGTAAAACTGTCATCTAGGCTGTCCACATGACGCAGGGCAAACCCCATGGTCAGAAAGTCGAAGCTTTGGTTTTCAACGGGTAGTTTTTCCGCTGTGGACTGGTGAAAAGTGACCGGAACACGTTTCTTGGCCTCTGCGATCATGCCGGCCGAGGGTTCAACGCATTCAATCTGTTTAGGGTCATCCAGAATGGTCATCAGCGCCCGTGCCACCTGACCGGTGCCGGTGGCAACATCAAGCACCCGCATCTCGGAGGTCACACCATTGCGGCGCAGGGCCTCGCGGCGATACCAGTCGCCAGAGCCGAACCAGCCCCATTTTGCGATGGCCTCATAGTTTTTAGCAGTGTCGTCAAACACCTGACGCAGGAAGGCCTGCTTTTCTGCATGTGACTCGTAATACTCACCAACTACGATTGGTTTGTTGCCGTCGGACATTGATAAGACCTTGTCGCCTAGATATTCGGCCAAAACTCTCGAATCAGATCCTTGGCTCTTCAGCGCAACTTATACCAGTAGAGAAATCAAGCCTGCCAGCCCTGCAAGGTGCTAAACCTACACGGCGCAGTGGTTTTAAAAGGTGTTTGTAGCGTTACATTCGACGTGTATAGACGGTTTTGCCCTCGTACCAAGCTGATGGAAGTCATGAATACCTTTGCCCGCGAAGAAAACGTTCAGTCAAAACGGCTTTTGCCATATTTAGCTGCCTGGCTGAGAACCCGTGTCTATGAAGCCTTCGTTTTCCTGGTCAGTATTACAGCAGGCGCCTGCATCATTTTTTACCTGCATTGGCGGCCAACGCCGGTATTGGTGCGCCGATTGCTTCGGTTTTGGTCCTGTGGCTATATTTATGGTGCCAAATACATCCTTGGGGTGACTTACAAGATCGAAGGTCGGGAACACATTCCCGCTGGGCCTGTGATCTATATGGGCAATCACCTTACCGCCTGGGAATCTGTGATGATGACGGTGCTGGTGCCCCATGTGAACATGGTGACCAAGCGCGCTGCTATGTCTATTCCGGTGTTCGGTTGGGGTTTGAAACATGCGCCAATGACCCCCATTGATCCCGAGACCCCAGGCAAGAACATCCGCCGCCTGTTGAAAGAGGGTAAGGCCTCGATCCGCGAAGGTAGGAGTATGGTCATTTTTCCAGAAGGGTCCCGCGTTCCCATCGGAGAAACCCGCCCCTACGCGCGTGGGTTTGAGATCCTGTACAAACACTGCGGTGTGCCGGTTGTGCCTTTTGTGACGGATTCAGGTCTTCATTGGCCATCGGGCTACGCGACAAAACCACCCGCGGTGATCACGTTGCGGTTTCTGCCGCCCATCGATGCAGGTAAAGACCCAAATGAATTTGCATCTGAGCTGGAAGAAAGCGTTCGCTCGGAAGCGGCAAAACTGATGGCTCCGCAGGTATAAGCCTGCGAGTCCAAATTCGCGGACCTGAGCCAAAGCGCACAGACAGCGGGCTAGCTTTGCAATCCGGCTTTTTTCAACAGTTCTAGCGTTGTTGCGCGGGTTATCTTTCCGGTAGCAGAGCGGGGAATTTCGGGTAAAAATAACAGCTTTTTAGGAACAAAGGCCGCGTCGAGATGGCGCAAGAGGTGGCGGCGCACCAGGCTGCGTATCTCTGTTTCTGACAGGGAACTGTCCTGAGGTGGCACCACTGCTATGGCCAGGGCATCGGACTCGCTGCGCTTGGTGTGCAGGAAAACCCCATCGGATATTTCGGAAACCTCCGAAAGGATCGCATTCAAGGCCGCAAGCCTGTTCCGCTTTCCTCGCACGCTCACCATGTCGCCGGCGCGGCCAAGCAGGGTAAAGCGCCCATCGGGATGTTGCTCGATCTCGTCTTCCAGCGCGATAGGTTCTGGCAGATGCGGTGCAGAGGCCAGGCAGGTTGCCTGCGCCTTTTTCAGCTCAAACCCAGCCGAGAGGCTCCAAGCATGTTCATGTGCGGTTTGTCGCAGCGCCATGGAGCCGGTCTCGGTGCTGCCATATATCTCCATGACCTTCAGGTTTTCTCTGCGGGCCAGTTTCTGAGCCAGCGCCTGAGGGAAGGGTGCTGTGGCGGAGAGCACGCAGATGATTTCCGGTGCGGCCAAAATGGCAGCCTCAAGAAACCGCAGATGTGCAGGGCTGGTGATCAGTACAAGTTTGGAAATTCCGCAGGCGCGCGCCGCCTCAACCGCCGCTTCCAGGTCGGCGGGATAAAAAATGGTGTCCCGATAGGTCGCATGTCCAAAACCAAGCGTGGCAAAGATTGTGGCTTCCAGCCCGTACATATGACCATGCGGCGTGGTGCCCAGCAGGCCGACCTCTGTTGGGGGCGCATCCAGATCCTGAATGATCTGATCGGTTATCGCCGCACCGCCGCGTAGCATCTTCCAGGTTTTGACGTTACATTTTGGCTGCTTGGTCGAGCCTGAGCTATAGACACGAATTTCTGTGGAACTGTCCTGCAGCAGTGTTGCAAAATCCCGAACCTCTATCTCTCTGGGCTGCGCAGAATCAAACGACAGGCGGGGTGCAAGCGCGTCATGATCTGCGTTGGTGCTCAGAATGACTGGGGCGGGCGCATCGGAAATCGCGGAGCGGATCGCCTCTGGTGCCAGCGACGGCGGCAGGACAATCGTTTGTTTGTTCAACAACCCGGCAACAATGCCGAGGGAGAATTGGTAGCGATCCTGAAACAGGTTGCAGATCGATTCCGCCCCCTGCACCTGACCGCGCAGGGCAGCAATATCGGTGACAAATTGCTTTTGATCAATAGTGCCATCTTTTGAAAAGAACAGGTTTCTGTCTGCTGCATACATGTTCAGATGTCCAATTTCTTCCAGGTATCACGCTGCATTATCAATGATATAGAGCGCTGCCAGGTTTCCGGCCGTTTAAACCGAAGGCGGGCAATTTCATGAGATATGACAAACCACAGCACCTGAGCAACCAGAAGCGTGACCAATATCACGCTAGCAAGGGGGCGCAGGGGTTCACTCCCAAGGGCCAGTAGGCCCAAACCAGCGCAAAACAGACCGACGCCCAGCCAGACCCCGCATTGCCGCCTTAGGTAGGCCGTGAACTCTGCAGATGGGTTTGGTCCTAGATGAGCGGCGGTGACGAACTGGAGCAAAACGCTGGGCTGCCCGCGCATTAGATTGTGGCCAAAGACATAGGCCATGCTCAGATTGATTGCGATGACGGCGAGATAGGGCACAAATTGCAGCTCTGGCTTCAAGAACGCTAGGAGCACCCCCAAGGCCCCCCCGATCCTCAGCAGGATTAGTCTGGCCCATTGAAGGCCGCAGACATCACGCAAGAACAGCGAAAAGACATGCAGGGTGAACAGAATGAATACAGCATTCAGCAGAGGCGAAGCAAACAGCCAGCAGGAGACGAACAAGGCACCCGTGACGGCCGCCCTCAGATGAGGAGGCCAGCCTGCTGGATTTAGGCTCACGTCTTGCGGTTTTCCGCGATGTGACTGGAAAGAGCACGCACGCAAGAGAAGATCTCTTCGTTACGCTCATCATCGGAGCGCAGTTTGAAGCCATAGGTCTCGCTGATGGCAAAGGCGATTTCCAGGGCGTCGATGGAATCAAGCCCAAGGCCTTCGCCAAAAAGAGGAGCATCAAAATCAATTTCGGCAGCTGTCACGTCATCCAGAACCAACGCGTTCACGATCAATTCCGCGACTTCAATTTGTAGCTTTTCGAAATCCACTTGATCGGAAAGTTGAGTAACTGACATGTCTGCTCCATTTTTTTGGCACTGCTCCGAAGCAGATTGCGCCACGGCCTGTTCAGCAGCAATTTACTACCTGTCGGGCACTGTCACGTCCAGCCAAAAATGGCGAGATTCCATTGGCTACCCTGCGCAATCACCGGGCGAGCCCTCCGGAGCCCTAGGGCGATGTGCGGCAGGTGGAAACAGCCCGTGAAGAGGCTTTGCCACGTCAACAGGTTGCGGCGCGGCGCCTGGCAAGCAGATCAATGCTATTTGTTCCATCCCGGACGATCACATAGATCCTCGCCGGCCCGCATTTTTCATGGCAAGATCGGTTTTCGGTGACATTCGGGAGGGCGCTTAATGCTGATCCATCTTCATAACCAAGCGACAACAACGCCTAAGATACGGGCTGCCATCCAGGCGAGTGACGAGCCTGCATGGGTTCTGGCTGAGCGTTTTGGCACAACCGAACAGACAGTTTGGAAATGGCGCAAGCGCGTCAGTGTCCATGACCGTAGCCATACCGCTCATCGGCTGCAAACGACGTTGACGCCTGCTCAGGAGGCCGTTGTGGTTGCGCTGCGCAAGATGCTGCTAGTGTCGCTGGATGACCTGCTGGCCGTGGTGCGGGAGTTTCTGAACCCGGACGTCTCGCGCTCTGGACTGGCTCGGTGTCTGCGGCGGCATGGGGTCGGCAACCTGCGCGATCTTAAGCCAAAGGCCGCCCGCCCAAAGCAGAGCGCCTTCAAGGCATACGAGCCGGGATATCTGCATATCGACGTGAAGTACCTGCCACAGATGGCTGATCAAACTTCCCGCCGGTATCTGTTTGTTGCCATTGATCGGGCTACACGCTGGGTTTTTATCCGTATCTACAGCAGCAAGACAGCGGCCAACGCGCGCCGCTTTTTGCGTGATCTAGAGCGGGCTTGCCCACTTCGCATCCGAACCATACTCACAGACAATGGAAAGGAGTTCTCCGACCGTCTCTTTGGCCTGCGCAAGCGCGAACAAAGCGGAAAACATGATTTCGACAAGCTCTGCGCCGAACTGGACATCGAACACCGTCTGACGCCGCAAAGATCGCCCCAAACAAACGGCATGGTCGAGCGCTTCAACGGTCGCATCGAAGACGTGCTGCAAAGCCACCACTTCCGATCAGGCGAAGAACTGGAGACCACGCTGCACCGCTATGTTTGGCTCTACAACCAACAGCTTCCGCAATCAGCCTTGGGCAGCAAGACGCCCTTGCAAGCGATGAAGCACTGGCACAAACTCAAACCAGAACTGTTCAACAAACTGCCATACTACCGTCCGGGATGTGACACCTATGGCCAGAGGTTGAGCAAAATGTCGCGATATAGGATCTGCGAAAAGCAAGAATAGACCAGAGCGGAAATGACCAGTTGGTCGAACGGAATGGCCCCTTGCCGAACTCCGTGCGGTGGGGCGTTTCCTCTGATCGCTTCGTTTTTGCCACAGGTCCCCAGATCGATCTGCGTCAACGATCAGGCGAGGGTCTGATGGGATCGTTTCTCTGTCATGGCTCAGTTGGTCGCACAGGTGCGCTGAAACCGTGAAGGCCAGACAGGTTCACGGCTTGTCTTTTTGCAGCTGAAACACGCCCCCACCGCAAATCAATGGGCTTGGGTTCTAGAGACTCACCCCGAACAACCAGCCAACAAACGCGGTCACCGCCATGGCGAAGACACCCCAGACAACCACCCGGGTTGTGGCGGGCAACATCGGGGCCGCGCCGGCCCTGGCGCCCAACATGCCCAGCACAGCAAGCGCAATGACCGTGACGACGAGGACAGTAGAGATAATCGCTGAGGGTGCGGCCAGAAACGCGGCAAGGACGGGTATGGCAGCAGCGACACTGAAGGTCGCTCCGGAGGTCAGCGCCGCCTGAAGCGGGTTCGCAGTGTGGACTTCCGTCAACCCCAGTTCGTCGCGAATATGGGCCCCCAGCGCATCCTTTTCTGAAAGCTCTCTTGCGACGGCTTCTGCGGTTATTGTACTCAACCCGCGTTCTTTGTAGATTTCGGTCAGCTCTGCCAGCTCTTCCTCGGGCATCTCTGCCAGTGCTATTCGTTCCCGTTCAATGTCGGCTCGTTCTGTATCAGACTGCGAGGAAACAGAAACATATTCACCTGCCGCCATTGACATGGCTCCGGCGACGAGCCCTGCGACACCAGCGATCATTACCGCTGACGGGTCCGGGTTTGCGGCTGCCACGCCGACCACAAGCGATGACACGGAAACGATGCCGTCGTTGGCACCAAGGACCGCAGCCCGCAGCCAGCCGCTTCGGTTGACGTAATGGGGGTCATCTGAGTGGGCGCTTTTGTCATTCATGTGAGTTCCTTTGTCGAAGATTGCTTTGGCGCTTGCGTCTTCTTTTCAGGGAGGGCTGCAGACCCTTGATCCGACTTTTCCTCGGCGGTTTCCTCAGGCGCAATGTCACCTGACATCAGCTCTTCCATGAAAAGGCTGATGAACTGCGCGCGCCCGTCTGTCGCTGATTTTGAATAGATGCGTGTTGCCTGTGCCCGTACCGTCCCGGGGGCGGTTTTTCTGATGCGGGCGATGGTGTCGTTGTCCACCCCTTTCAGCATCATTATGGCCACATCCCGCTCAGCCTCTGTTAGCCCCCATTCCGCAAAGAAGGCGTCAATGATTTCGGCAACATGACCGCGGGCAATATCGAGCCCAAGCTGCATTTCCGACATGCGCAACAGCAGGCTGCGCAGCTCAACCATCAAAAAGATCACGCCAGCGATAAGGGTTGCCGCCGCCACGGATTCCAGAATGAGATGTGGATTGTCAAACTGCCCGTCTATTCGAAAATCTTCAATCACATCCCCGATGAAGAACAGCGCGCACAGGGCCTGCAACAGGATAAGGCCCGCAAGAACTGTTGCACGCCTTTCCCTGGTTCTTGTCGGCCTCAACGATTGGCTCATTCTACCTCGCGTCCTTGCGGGATGGTTTTGCGTCCGCTTACCATGGAGCGAACCAGATTGACACCGGAGCGCCAGCTGTCGACGGCCACACCGGCAACATGCAGTGCAACCGAAAACAACAGCCAGCCAAAGACGACCTCATGGGCTTCTTCGACCCAGTCGATGCCAAAAAAGGTGATCGTCGTCATCATGTAGCCAGTAATGCCTATAAGGATGACAGAGATCCAGAGGTTATAGACCATAAGAGCTCCGAGAGGATTGTGCGACAGGTGCACCCTGCGGTCACCTGCAAGGAGATCTCGCAGATGTCGGACCGCCCGGCCTGGGCTCGGTGGAAAGGCCGCAAAACGCGCGTGTTTCGGCCCGATCAAAGCCCAGACTAGGCGAATAGCAACCAAGCCTAGCGCGATGTAACCGATCCACTCGTGAACCTGGCTTTCCTCCTCGACCACTGCGCCGTTGAGAAGAATAGTCAGGGCAAGGGACCAGTGTATGAGCCGTACCAGCGGGTCCCAGACCTGGATGTCACGGGCGCCGGGTATGCTGCGGGCGCCTGTGCGCCCGCTGTTCGGTTTGGAAGTGAGAGCCATAGTGCGATCACTTCATCTTTAGCGTGGTAACCGCGCCGGTTTGCGGGTTCACATATACCTCGCCCATTTTGCCGTCGCGCACGACGTAGACTTCGATTTGCCCGTCTTCCATCTCAACTTTGCGGACCTCATAGCCCATTGCCGTCAGCGAGGCCTGTACCTCTTGCATGGTGGTCCCAAGCACACTGTCTTTGGTGATGCTCTCCGCGAGGGCGGGGGAGGCGAGGGCAAGCAGGGCGAGCAGAGTAAGTTTACGCATTTGAGAATTCCTTATTTTTGCCGGTCCCCCGGCATGACAAGGCGGCAACCTATGTTGTCGCTCTCAACCATTTCAGCGTTTGAGGCGGTTGCATCTAGTGGCGTTAAGTTTAGGGAAGCCCGTATAAGCGGCTGCTTACGGCGGTTCAGCGCCGAAAAACCCCTGTTTTACGGGGGCGAATTGAAAATCCTCGACCTCCCCCTTTTACAAAGGGGCAGCTTGGTTTGCCGCGTCATCCCTCCTACCTGGGGGGCTCCTGACCGGGCGGCATCCGGGCCAACATCCGGGGCAGCGCCCTTGGGGGCTAAGCCATTAGGAAGTGTGCGGACAAAAAAACAGCGGCTCCCGTGCCGGGGGCCGCTGTTTATGTGAGTGTTGGATAACCGGGCTAGCTCAGTATCCGAATACTGCCCTGGCGCTGTCTTCGGCAGCTCTGTCGAGACGGCGGCGTGACGGATCAAGACCGGCACGGATTTGC
Source organism: Pseudophaeobacter sp. TrK17 (assembly GCF_042192375.1). NCBI lineage: Bacteria > Pseudomonadati > Pseudomonadota > Alphaproteobacteria > Rhodobacterales > Roseobacteraceae > Pseudophaeobacter > Pseudophaeobacter sp. TrK17. The sequence goes on along the minus strand of NZ_CP071700.1, from coordinate 2,445,039 downwards.
GCGTCACTTGACAATTCTTCATAGTCCAGCGGGGTTCTGGACAACAGGATCGCCCGAGCGCCGGTTGATCCATCAAACCGGTAAATATGGGTTTCGTCCCAAGCCAGATGGCCACCATCCCGTAGACCAATAATGTCCTGCACAAAATTGTGGCACTGGTAGTTTTCCATCAGCAACACGTATTCATTGGCCATATTCACCATGTTGCAGAGGGCGACAAAATGGCTGACCGCCGTATGGATATGCATCAGCACAGCCTGGCTGTAGATCAGGTCCGATTTCGGCCAATGGCGCGAAAAGGGCATGGTGAGATCTTGCAGTTTCAGGCGCTCTGTTAGGTCCGGGTGACGGTTGCGGGCCAGATCAAGTTGCGTGGCGCCACGGTCGCTGCCAGAGAACTGGATTTCGGGATAAAGCACGGTTGCATTGCCGAGATGATCACCGGCACCGCAGCCCACTTCGTGCACCGAAGCAGGTTGAAGTTGGCCGATGACTTCGTAGATCAAATGTTGGTTGGGATGCAGCGAGCGGCCCTGTTTGGTCACATGGCCTGTTTCGGGATCGAAACTCAGCTCGGCGGACTTGGCAATGGCGTCGTGATCTTTTTCGACGTCGCCAGTTAAACGGCGTTGATATGAATCCGCTGTATAGCTTTCCCAGTCAAAATCGTCGTCATAGAATTTTCTTTTCTTGTAGAACAGCCTGTTCAAAATATTCATGTCACTACTCCTTGCCGCGGGTATTCCCTTTTTGAGCTAAAAAAGAAAGAAAAAAGTCGCAAATTTGCAGCGGGGCAGGCGTTTGGTGCAGGAGTGCTGCGCAGGGCCGGCTGCTGACAGCGGGGCTGGGAGTAACTGTAAAAACCGGACCCTCATAACCGGACCCTGCCGGCTGGTCTTGTCCAAATCAGGCAGTCAAGACTGGCCAGGGGCAATGCTGGGGATCCGGGATGCCCTCCTCGCCAGACACGAGGAGAGATCTGCGGCTTGCGAAGCAGGGCTTGGATCAGTCTTCAAAGCCAAGAAAACGGGTGGTGTTTGCCAGCGCACGGCGCCGCGAAACCACAGAGTTTGCGACAAAATCCTCGTCGGGCCAGCCCAAAGCCACGCAGGTCAGAATGATCTGGTCCTCGGGAATGTTGGCGATTTCACGCACCACCGGGCTTTGCATGATGCCCTGCCCATTGATCACCGCGCCGAGGCCCTTGCTCCAGGCGGCAAGCACCAGCCCGTAGGTCATGGCACCGGTATCAAAATGGGCAATGGTGTTGTCCAAAAGCGAGCGGTCAAAGCAGACAACAATAGAAACGGGTGCATCAAACTGTCGGAACCCCCGCATCACCCAGTCCTGGCGGCGTTCCTTGTCGTGACGTTCGATGCCCATGGCTTCAAACAACTGGACCGCAATTTCGATCTGCCGTGCCCGGTGTTCGCCCTCATAGGCGGCGTAGTCTTCAATATCACGGCTGGGCGGCGTTCCATCCAGCATCCGTTCGGTATTGCCGCGGCGGACCTGTTCCAGCGGCGCGCCGGTCAGCACATGCAGGTGCCAGGGCTGGGTGTTCATCGACGAGGGTGCCCGGTTGGCCAGGGTAATGATCTCTTGCAGGGTTTCCTGTGACACCGGATCCTTGGTAAAGCCCCGGATTGAGCGTCGCTCATTGATTGCCTGTTCGAGTTCCATCACATGTCCCTTTGTTCGACCAATCGCGCCCACTTGACCCGCAGAATGCTGGCTTTGTATTGGGGCGCCTGGTGGCTTTGGCGCTTTTGGCCAAGCACGTTCATCCATGATCTTAGGGCGCGTGATCAGGGCTTTGTAGGGGGTTTCGCGGATGTGCCGCAGCGGCACAAATGACCCAACCCAAAAGTCAAAAGAGCAAGGGGGGCCTCTTGCGATGTTGCGGGTGCTGAGATGAAACTGCGGCTCAGTTGGATCTGAACCGGTCAATCAGGCTTTGGGTGGCGGTGTCAAAGAGTGTGATATTGGCGCTGCTTCGGGCTACCAGCTGTGCCGGCTGAAGCATTGCCATCGAGACTGCATCCATCAGCTGGGTCTTGGTGTCTGTTTCCATCATACCACTGGGGGTTTGGCAAAGGGCAGGTGGCCGGTTTTCATCCAGACCCTGGCGCCGCTGTTGCCAGTAAAAGCCTGCAGTGGCTGCCCTTGGGGGAGGCGCAGCCAGGCACCAGCTTCAAGCTGATCGCCCCCTTCGCGCAGACATCCATCAAGGACCAGGACTTCAATGCCGCCCGGATCGGTTATCTCAAAAGCGGTATCCGCTGCGATGTGATGATAGCTGACCTTTTCGCGGGCGTCGCGGTGCAATTCAAGGCTGGCAATACCCCCTTGCGCCGGGCCGGGATCCACTGTCATTTTTTTGCAAAACTGGGTCCGGTCCGCCGGGTCAAACTGCCAGAGTTTGACAAAGATCGTGCAGCCCGCTTGGGACCCTGGTGTGTGGCTGCTGGTGGGCGGATTGCGCACGTAGCTGCCTGCAGGATAGTCGCCATGTTCATCCTGAAAGACGCCTTCCAGAACAATGAACTCTTCGCCGCCGGTATGGGTGTGGGCGGAAAAATGGCTGCCGGGCGCATATCTTACAATTGTGGTGGCGCGGGCCACCTCTGCGCCTATCCGGTCCAGCATGCGCCGATCAACACCAGCCATAGGGGAGGCAACCCAGGGTTCATCGGCGGAATGCACCAAGACGCGTTTTGTGAAGTCTGCATTGATTTCCATTAACCTGTCTCCGTCTTCTCGTGTCTGTCGACCCGGAACAGCGGCCCTGTGGCGTTGCGCTCCACAGGGCAATAGCTGGTGCATTAGGCCTTAGGTCTGGCGCAAAGACTTACCTGCAAAATCCAGTGGTCAGAGTTGCGTTTGCCTATCAACAGGTAGGCGAAAGGCGAGAGGGCGTAAAGACAGACTGGTTCACGTCTTTGTCGGGACAGCCTGCAACCCGGATGATCGGTCTATCTCCGCAGGAAACGGCATTGATCGGGCGGCGCTGGGTGTGACCCCGGGTTGGTCAATCCAACGGGGGCAGGGCGAGGAGCCAGTTATAATACGGTGAAAGGCGGCTGCTATGATCTACCGGCCGGTAACATAAACAAAAAACAAGCTCTTCCCAAAAACACCAGGGATTTTATCCCGCGCAGGAAAAGCCATAACACTCGCACATTGTGGTCATCAAAAAACAAACAAATGGAAGAGCATAGCAGCACGGCTTTCTTAAAGGGTACGGTAAGGTTTGAGGAGGCTGGTATTCCGTACCTTGGTGCTGGATTTTTTGGCGGCCAAATTTGCGCTTTATTGCCAGCTGTAGGTGGTTCGCGGATTGACGCCGCTGTTCAGGCGGAACAGTGTTCGGCATGTCTGAACATCTGCAAATAACCCGCCTTCCCATTGCCTATGATCCCGATCTTGGCGCTGAATCTCGCGCACTGGTGGCGGGGCTCACTCAGGACACCGGGCAGCTCATTGCTGGGGCTGCGGGGTCCAGTCCCTATCTGCGCAGATTGATCGAACAGGAAGCCCCATGGATTGGCGATGCCCTGACCGCTCCCAAGCAGGCATTGGCAGCTGTTTTTGATGATTGCCGTGCTCTGGCGCCCGATCAGCTGAAACCGGGCCTGCGACAGGCCAAACGCCGGGTGGCGCTGCTGACAGCGCTGTGTGATTTATCTGGCGGCTGGTCGTTGGAAGAGGTGACCACGGCGCTGACAAACTTTGGCGCGCTGAGCGCTGATGTCGCGATAAAGGCGGAAATTGCCGCGCTTATCCGGCGCAAGAAACTGCCGGGGCTGACGGAGGCGGATGTTGAAACCGCAGGCGGGCTTTCGATTCTCGCGATGGGTAAAATGGGCGCTTATGAGCTGAACTACAGTTCGGATATTGATCTGATCTGCCTGTTTGACGAGACCCGTTTTGACCCGGCCGATTTTTTTGAGGCGCGGCAGGGCATGGCGCGGGCAACCCGTAATATGTGCACCACCTTGAGCGACCGCACCGCCGACGGCTATGTCTTTCGCACCGACCTGCGGCTGCGCCCGGATCCCTCTGTTACCCCTGCCTGTCTCTCAATGGAGGCGGCGGAACGGTATTATGAAAGTCTGGGCCGCACCTGGGAACGGGCCGCCTATATCAAGGCACGGCCCTGCGCCGGGGATCTGGCTGCGGGGGAGGCATTTTTGAAAACCCTGCGTCCCTTTGTTTGGCGCCGCCATTTGGATTTTGCCGCCATTCAGGACGCCCACGACATGCGGCTGCGCATCCGTGAAAACAAGGGCACTGGTGGCCCGATCACCGTGCCGGGCCACGATATGAAACTGGGACGCGGCGGCATTCGTGAGATCGAGTTTTTCACGCAAACCCGGCAGTTGATTGCCGGTGGGCGGGACGAGGGACTGCGGCTGCGCGGCACTGTTGAGGGGCTCGCGGCGCTTGCCGAAAAGGACTGGATCCCACCAGAGGTCGCTACCCGGCTGAGCGCCCATTATCGCAGCCACCGCGAGGTAGAGCACCGCATTCAGATGGTGCATGACGCCCAGACTCACCAGATGCCAAGCTCGGCTGAGGGCATCGCCCGTGTGGCCTGTTTGATGGGGGAGGATCCGGCTGAAGTGCAGGCACAGATTCACCACCGCCTGGTTGAGGTGCATGAGCTGACCGAAGACTTCTTTGCCCCGGATGCCGGGGCGGGGCCGCAACCTGTGATTCCCGATGGCTTTGACGAAAACGTCATTGCCCGTTGGCGCAGCTATCCAGCGCTGCGCTCAGAACGGGGAGCACAGATTTTTGACCGGCTCAAGCCTGAGCTGTTGAACCGCCTGGCGCGCACCGCCAAACCCGCTGAATCGCTTTTGGCGCTGGATGGGTTTTTGGCGGGCCTGCCTGCGGGTGTGCAGTTGTTTTCCCTGTTTGAGGCAAATCCGCATCTGCTGGATTTGTTGGTTGATATTGTGGGGACCTCGCACGAGCTGGCAGGATTCCTGTCGCGTAACTCTGGCGTTTTTGATGCGGTGATCGGCGGCAGCTTCTTTGAGGACTGGCCCGGTGGGGCGGTGTTGCGGCAAGAGCTGGAGGCGGTGCTGGCGCTGGAAGCGGATTACGAGACCCAGTTAGATGCAGCGCGCCGCTGGTGCAAGGAATGGCACTTTCGCATTGGAGTGCATCATCTGCGCGGGCTGTTGGACGCCAAAGCTGCCGGAACGCAATACAGCGAATTGGCAGAGGCGGTGATCCAGGCCCTGTTTCCACGGGTGGTTCGCCAGTTTTCCATCAAGCACGGGCCGCCTCCGGGGAGTGGCCCGATTGTCATCGCCATGGGCTCTTTAGGGGCGGGGCAGATCAATGCCCGGTCAGATCTGGATATCATCGTGGTCTATGACCCAAAGGATGTGGAGATGTCTCAGGGGCGCAAGGCATTGGCCACGCGCGCCTATTATGCCCGCTTGACCCAGGCGCTGATCACCGCTCTGTCGGCGCCAATGTCGCAGGGGCGCCTGTATGAGGTGGACATGCGGCTGCGCCCCTCGGGCAACAAGGGGCCGGTGGCGACCAGCTGGTCGGCCTTTACCCATTATCAAGAAAACGAGGCCTGGGTCTGGGAGCATCTGGCGCTGACACGGGCGCGCGGCGTTGCCGGTGAGCCGCAGTTGATGCAGGATTTTGAAAGCTTTCGGCGCAGTGTAATCGCGCGGCAGCGGTCGCAGGACACCGTGTTGGCCGAGGTGGTCCATATGCGGGATCGCTTGGCAGCCGCAAAATCCCCATCGGGGGTCTGGGACGCCAAAACAGGTGCCGGGCGGATGATGGATATTGAACTGGTCGCGCAGGCTGGGGCGCTTTTGGCTCAGTCTGCCTATCGTGATGTGGCCGGAGGGCTGGAGCAGGCTGTCGCTGGTGGCTGGCTGGATGCCGCAGACGCATTGGTTCTGCAACAGGCCTATGCGCTATACTGGTCGGTGCAGACCGCTGCCCGGCTGCTGTCTGGCGATGTTCTTGACCAAAACGCAATCGGTGAGGGCGGCGCACTTTTCCTGAGCCGCAGTGCTGGTTATGATGGCTTGGATCACTTGGAACAGGCCCTGCAAGAGGCCTATAAGACCTGTGCCGCGATAATCTCGCGGAGCTTACAGAAGGAAACGGGGCATGCAGACGCTGGCGGAACTGGATCATAAACGGCTGATCCGTGAGGCTTATCGGATCGACGGCATCACCGTGAGCCAATGCCGTAGCATCTTTCTGGACTGGGCGCTGAGCCTGCCTACCCAGCTGGACAACCGCACTGCGATCACCCAGATCCTGGAACATTATAGCGATGAGCCTTCTGATCACCCGATGACAGGGGTGTTGCAACAGGGGCTAGAGGAAATGGCAAATCCGCGCCGTCGCGGCGGCTGGCGTTCACGCTCGCGCGATTGATGGTTAATCCATGCGATTGCAACGGGCGTCTTGCTAACGCTCAGGCCATTTGCAGCTTGAGCCTGGTTTGGAGAGGTTGAGCTTTAGGGCAACCGTGCAGGGCCCAATCTGCAAATAGATTTAGATTTCGTAAAATTGGACTAAATTTGTCTCAATCCTGCCTTTTTTGCGGATCAGGTTGGCTTCGAACCAGCAAGCCGGGGGACCGGCAATTGGTAAGGAGCTGAGCAATGATGACCCTTCGCAGATTTTTCCTCACCGCACTGGGCTGTAGCCTTTCCGCCTGCGCTACGATGGATACCCCCTCTCGGAATGCCCCGTTTGAGCCCTTGCGTGACCACTACGGCCTCATTGCCCAGGGTGACCAGACGATAGGGGGGGCGGATTTTAGCCAGCTGAGCTCAATCACCCCACTGATTGCCGTCGATGTCCTTGGCAAGGATGCCTATAACGACTAGGGCCGCAGGTCACTGTGGCGCATTACAGCCTGTGACATGACCATGCCCAAGATCACCGTGTGGCTCACCGGGGGCTGGCCAAAGTGATCGAGCAAGCGATCCTGGCAGTTGAACGTCGCTCCGGGGAGCGCTTATCCAGGCGCTGATTAAATTCTAGGGCGGATCAACAGCCGGTTAAAACTTTTTGGGGGCCGCATGCCTGTGCAGGCCCCTTTCCCTGTTGCCACGATAGGGATATGAGAGCCCCATGACAGCCACATCCCCCGCGCCAGAGCGCCCCCGTGTAAAACTCCTGCCCAAAGCAAATGCCCGCGCCCTGCGCCACGGCTTTCCCTGGGTCTATTCCAACGAGCTGGTTACCGATCGGCGCACTCGCAAGCTGGAGCCGGGCAGCCTGGCCGTGTTGCTGGACGAGGCGCAGACGCCCATGGGGACCGTTGCGGTCAACCCAACCAGCAAGATCATCTGCCGGATGCTGGACCGCGATCCGCAGGCGGTGATTGATCAGGCCTGGTTCCAGGCGCGGATTGCCCAGGCCTTTGCCCTGCGCGAGCAACTCTATGATGCGCCGTTCTATCGCTTGGTCCATGCCGAGGCCGACGGCCTGCCCGGTGTGGTGATCGACCGTTTTGGCGAAGCCTGCGTTGTGCAGCCCAATGCCGCCTGGGCCGAGGCCCATCTGGAACCGCTGACGGCTGCGCTGGCCGAGGTCACGGGCTGTACGGTCATTCTGAAAAACGCCTCCGGGCGGACCCGCGGGCTGGAGGGGCTGGACGACGAGAGCCTCACCCTGCTGGGCGAGCCCCCCACCGCGCCGGTGCCGGTACAGATGAATGGTGCCACCTATATGGCGGATCTGACAGGCGGCCAGAAGACCGGCCTGTTTTATGACCAGCGCGAAAACCACGCCTTTGCGGCCCGGCTGGTGCCGTCGGGCGGCGATGTGCTGGATGTGTTTTCCCATGTCGGTGGCTTTGGTCTGGCGATGCGCGCGGCAGGGGCTGGAACTGTGACCTGCGTTGATGGCTCTGCTGCGGCGCTGGATCTGGCCGGGCAGGGGGCTCAGGCCTCGGGATTTGGTGAGAGTTTCACCGCCCGTCAGGGGGATGCCTTTGATCAATTGGCAGCTCTTGCGGAAGAGGGACGCAGCTTTGACGTGGTGATCTGTGATCCGCCTGCCTTTGCCCCCTCAAAACAGGCGCTGGAGGCTGGCCTGCGCGCCTATGAACGGATTGCAAAACTAGCGGCCCCCCTGGTGAAACCCGGTGGCTATCTTGGCCTGTGCTCCTGTTCCCACGCCGCCGATCTGGCGCGGTTCCGCAATGCCTCGGCGCGCGGTATTGGCAGGGCCGGGCGTCGCGGACAGCTGATCCACACCGGCTATGCAGGCGCGGACCATCCACAATTGCCGCAGCTGGCAGAAAGCGGTTATCTGAAATCCGTCTTCTTCCGGCTGGATTGATCCTGAGCGATGAAACTGCTTCTGGATACCTGCGTGCTATATCCCACGGTGATGCGCGAAATGCTGGTCGGTGCCGCGGCCCAGGGGGCGTTCACCCCGTTGTGGTCGGCGCGTATCCTGGAAGAGTGGAGCCGGGCCGCGTTGAAACTGGGGCCAGAGGGGGCTGCGCAGGCCCGCGCTGAAGTGGCTCTGCTCAAAGCCAGCTGGCCGCAGGCCGTGGTCCCCGCGGCCCCGGGGGTAGAGGCGCGGCTCTGGCTGCCGGATGCGGCGGATGTGCATGTGCTCGCCGCCGCCATCACCGGCCATGCGGATGCCATTGTCACGGTCAACAAAAAGGACTTCCCCCGCCAGACCCTGGCCGAGGAAGGGCTGGAACGGATTGGTCCCGATCAGCTACTGTATGATCTCTGGCTCAAAGATCCCGCCGGGATGGAAGCGCTAGGGGCCAAGGTTTTGGCCGAAGCCAACCGTTTGTCCGGCGGTGCCTGGGAAATCCGGCCACTGTTGAAAAAGGCGCGGCTGCCGCGATTGGCCAAAGCCCTCGCAGCGGGCTAGGCACGGTCCTAGAGCGGCTTTAACGCCTCAGCGGCGATCTCAAACGAGCGCAGCCGGGCGGCGTGATCATGGATCTGCCCGGTAATGATGACCTCATCCGGGGCATAGCGCGTCAGGATCTCAGACAATTCACGCGATACCGTCTCCGGGCTGCCGGTGGCGGAAACCGTCAGCGCCTCGTTTACCCCGGCGAGCACAGGCGGCGGCAAGTGGTCCTCAATGTTATCGACCGGGCGCGGCAGTTTGCCGGGTTGGCCCAGCCGCAAACGGGCAAAGGCCTGTTGCATGGTGGTGCGCAGGCGGATGCCTTCGGCGTCGGTATCGGCGCCAAACACATTGACGGCGATCATCGCATGGGGTTTCGCCAGGTAGGTCGAGGGGCGGAAGGCACGGCGGTACACCTCAAGCGCCTGCTCCAGGGCTTGCGGTGCAAAATGCGATGCAAAGGCATAGGGCAGGCCCAGCTGTGCCGCCAGTTGCGCACCATAGAGACTGGAGCCGAGGATCCAGACCGGCACGTTGCTGCCTTGTCCGGGAAAGGCGCGGACCTTTGCCTGTGGATCCAGCGGACCAAGAAAGCCCATGAGTTCAATCACATCCTGCGGGAAGCTATCCGCAGCCCCCGCTGCCATGCCACGGCGCAGGGCGCGGGCGGTCTGCATGTCGGTGCCGGGTGCACGCCCCAGCCCTAGGTCAATGCGATCGCCATAGAGGGCCGCAAGGGTGCCAAAGGCCTCTGCCACCATATAGGGCGCGTGATTGGGCAACATGATGCCGCCAGCGCCCACACGAATGGATTTGGTCTGGCTGGCGATATGGCCAATCAGCACTGCGGTGGCGGCACTGGCGATGCCGGGCATGTTGTGATGCTCCGCCAGCCAGTAGCGGTGATAGCCCCAGGCCTCGGCCTGACGCGCCAGATCGGTGCTGTTCTGCAACGACTGCGGGATTTCACTGCCCTCGGGCACCGGAGCAAGGTCAAGAAGAGAATAGCGCATCAGGGGTCCAATCAGGCTTCCAGTCACGGGAACTTGTGATTTGGGCATTCTGCGCAGAAATGGCAAGGGGCGGCGGCAAAATGACGTGATGTCAGGCGCGCTGCCAGTCCGCCTCCAGCCGTTCCAGCGCGGCAATGCGCTCTTCTGTCTTGGGATGTGACATCAACCAGGCCGGGGCCATGCCCGCCCGCGCCTGGGTCAGCGCCTCGAGTTTGCGAAACAGGGCCTTTTGTGGCTCCAGGCCGATGCCGGATTTGGTCAGCAAGGCAGCTGCATATTCATCGGCCTCATATTCGTCACTGCGCGACAAGCGCGCTGCCAGCAGATTGGCCAGCATCCCGGCAATCCAGGGGCCGACAAAAGGGATATAGCGCCCCAGGATCATCATCAGCGCGGTACGCAGGGCATTTTGCCCAGAGAAATCAATGACCCGTTTCTTGGCGTGTCCCAGCGCCACATGGCCCAGCTCATGGGCGATAACCGAGGCAAGCTCGGCTTCGGTGACTTCGCCATTTTGGTATTTCTGGTAAAACCCACGGGTGATGAAAATCCGGCCATCCGGGGCGGCAAGACCATTTACCGGCTCGACCTCGTAGATGAACACCGGAATGCGGTCTATCTCCAGCGCTGCTGCCATACGATCGGTCAAACGACGCAGTTTGGCATCAGCCAGTTCTGTGGAGCGGGCGTCCAGCTCGCGGTGGGTGCGCCAGACAGAAATCCGGTACGAGACGAGGCCATAGATCACAGCCAGCAGGATGGGGGTAAAACGCAGCATCCCTCAGATATGGGGGCGAATCCTCTGCAGAGCAAGGGAGCCTTTGCAATCCCGCCATCGACCGGGGCAGGCGATGGGGTTTTGGCAGCTGAGCGGCAGCTGTAGGTATTTCTGTGGTTGCGGTATGGGGCTTAGTGGCTAAGGATGGGGGAATTCTGTGACCAAACAGCGAGGGTGTCGTGGCTGAACCAGAAGATATCAATGGCCGTTTGCATGGCGAACAGTTCGAACCAGAACAGAAGGAAAGCCTTCTTACGCGTTTGATCTATATGATCCTGATCGCCGTGATGATCTCGGTGGCGCAAACTGTGCTGGCAACAGCCACGGTGCTGCAATTCATCATCCTGGCCGTCACAAAGGAGCCCAATCCGCGCCTGGCAGATTTTGGCACCGATCTGGGCATCTGGATCGCCAAGGCGGCGCGCTATCAAATGGTGGCAAGCAATGTGAAGCCATGGCCCTGGACGGAACTGGACTAAAGGTTTCACTCAGCGCGGTAAACCTGCGTCCAGGCAAGGTGCGTGGGGAACAGCCCGGCGCCGGTTTCGTCTTAATATAAGTACTCACGCCACAGGCCTTGCCCAAAGGGCAATCTGTTTGGAACCTAACTACAGCTATGCAGGTGGGTGGATTAACAGGCGCTAGCGCGTCAACTCTTTCATGCCGCTTTCCAGCCCATCCAGGGTCATTGGCACCATGCGATCCTCAAAGATTTCACGCACCATGCCAATGGAATGGGTGTAGTCCCAATGGGTCTTTGGCACCGGATTGATCCAGAGATGGCTCTTCCAATGCTCCCGCGCGCGCTGCAACCAGACCTGACCGGCCTCTTGGTTCCAATGCTCATTGGCCCCACCGGGATAGGCGATCTCATAGGGGGACATCGAGGCATCCCCGACAAAGATGCATTTATAGTCTGGGCCATAGGTCCGCAGCACCTCATGGGTGGGCATCTGCGCATCCCAGCGGCGCCGGTTGTCACGCCAGACCCCTTCATAAAGGCAGTTGTGGAAGTAGAAATACTCCAGATGTTTGAATTCTGTGCGCGCGGCGGAGAACAGCTCTTCCACCACCTTGATGTGGGGGTCCATTGATCCCCCAACGTCCAGAAACAACAGCACCTTCACAGCATTGTGGCGTTCGGGGCGGGTTTTGACGTCCAGATAGCCATGCTCTGCGGTGGCACGGATGGTGTTGTCGAGATCCAGCTCCTCATGGGAGCCCTCGCGGACCCAGCGGCGCAGGCGTTTCAGCGCCACTTTGATATTGCGGGTGCCAAGTTCAACATCCCCGTCGAGGTTCTTGAACTCACGTTTGTCCCAGACCTTGACCGCGCGCTGATGGCGGCTTTCTTTCTGGCCGATCCGTACTCCCTCGGGGTTGTAGCCATAGGCACCAAAGGGCGAGGTACCGGCGGTGCCGACCCACTTACTGCCCCCCTGATGGCGGCCTTTTTGCTCTTCCAGCCGCTGTTTCAGGGTTTCCATCAGCTTGTCAAAGCCACCCATGGCTTCGATCTCGGCTTTTTCTTCCGCGCTCATGTGCTTTTCAGCCATCTTGCGCAGCCAGTCTTCGGGAATGTCTACCGCATCCATCACTGCTGAATTCGGGATGGCTTCCAGACCTTTGAAGGTGGCCGAAAACGCACGGTCGAATTTGTCGATGTTGCGCTCATCCTTGACCATGGCTGAGCGGGCGAGAAAGTAGAAGGCTTCGATGTCATAGGTCACAAGACCCTTTTTCATCCCCTCCAGAAAGGTGAGGTATTCGCGCAAAGACACCGGGATTGCGGCCTTGCGCAGATTTTCAAAAAAGGGCTGAAACATGAAGGAGCCTTTCGCGACGGGTTAGGCCAGCATGCGATGGATCACGATGGTGGCGATGACCCCCACAATACCAAAGGCGATGGCATAGACAGCGCCATATTGCAGCAAATCGGCAGTATTGCCGCCACGTTTTCGTGCGTTGTAGACCCCCAGCAGAATGCCCAGCAGGACTGCACCAATTACGATCATGTTCTTTCCGCCTGTTTTTGCGCAGCAGTTTGCGCCGATGTCTGTAGCTGTCTCAGTTGGGCGAGGGACGCAGATCCGCGACTTCGCGGATCTTGGCTTTCACCGCCCAATCCGGGCCAAACCCGTACCGCGCCCATCCAAGGCTGTCCAGCCTGACCGTGTTGGCAGTGGCAAATTGGCCCAATAGATCCAGGGCTTCGGCCTTGATCAGCAGGGATGTCGCCAGCAGGGCGGCGTTTTCAAAGCGGCTGGCGACAGGCAGTGCAGGGTTGATCTGTTGCAGGGCGGCTTCGCCGTCGCCGCGGGCAATCAAATAGGCTGCCATACGCGGCCGGATCACTGCTTGGTGCAGGTCGCTGCCTGGGGTCTGTCTCAGGAAATCAAGCGCGGTTTGAAAATGGCGCTGCGCCAGCTCCGGCTCGTTTGCCTGGATCATGCGCCCCAGAACATAGTGGCTATAGGCGCGGCGGTGATCGGACCAACCTAGTTCCTGCGCCAGAACAACGGCCTGGTTTGCGGCTCGTTTGCGGCTGCTGAAGCCACTGCCGGGGCCAAGCGCGGTTTCTATCGCGTTGATCCAGCTGCGCGGCGTGGCGGGCAGTGCCCGAGAGGCAATGGAATTGCCTGCGGGGTTCAGCCGCGACAAGAGCCCCGGTAAAATGGCAGCGACCTCACTGCGGCTCATGCCGGTACGCAGCTCTGGCGCATAGGTGGCGCGCAGCACCAGCATGTCAAACCCGGTGAGCACGGTATGCACATTGTCGTCGTTAAAGACGGAATCTGAAAGGCGATAGAGATCATTCAGCGGCCCGATGGCCTGGGCCAGCTCCTCGTGCAGGCAATCGCGGGCTTCTTGCGGGCTGATGTCATTGGGCACAAACACCGCCAGCCGTTCACGGCTGCGCAGGCGCGACCAATCGGTATCGGGGCTGCGTCGTTTGCGGCGCAATTCGGCCAGTGAATCCACATTTGGCACTACAAAACAGGCGGCTTTGGGCAGGGCACGGTGGATCGCGCGGCTGGAGACCGCCTGTACGGTGATCTCCACCGGGCCGCTGTCGACCCGCTGGATGTCGATCCCGGCCTCGCGCTTGAAACGCTGCAGCAGTTGGCTGAGATCTCTTTGGAATCCGGCGCTGGGATTGCCAACCACCCGCAAACGGATGGGGCGCTCAAACCGGGTGAAGACTGGCAAATTGGTTCCGCCTTCGAGCCGGAAATGTAGATCTAGAAAATCGAGGGCAATATCGCGGTTAGAGCGCTGCGGCGCCCGCGGGCGCGGCGCTGAAAAGGCCTTGGCGGCAGGCAGATTGCTGCTGGCCAAAGCTGCACGACTGGGAGTTTTATGCGCCGCTGGAAGGGTGCAGGCAGCAATAAGGGTGGCTAAGCCCAGCGGCAATAAAAGCCGCCCGAGCCGGGCCAGAACAACAGGCCGCACCGCACCGCGAGCGGGCTTGGTAGGGGCAGAGGGAGCAAATTGAAATCTCAGGGGAATCACTCGGGGCTCCAGCAAGGGTCATAAAAGCGGCGCGAAGGGCACCCGGTCATTAGATCCGTGCCAAAGTGATAGGGCAATGGGGCGCAAATTTGAAGAGACAGAGGCAGCTGAAAGAAACCTGGCGGTTTTGTCTCAGCCAGGGCCTGATCCTCAAAACAGGGCAGGGCGGTGATCCCAGGCCTGCGTTTTGAGGATCAAGGCGCCTTTACTTGCGGCCGCGCGCCATGAAGGCCAGGCGTTCAAACAGATGCACATCCTGTTCGTTCTTGAGCAACGCCCCGTGTAGTTTTGGCAGCGCATCGGCGCCGTTGCGGGCTAGGTCTTCCGGGCTTAGATCTTCGGCCAATAGCAGCTTCAACCAGTCCAGCACCTCTGAGGTCGAGGGCTTTTTCTTCAGACCGGCAGTGTCGCGGATCTCGTAGAACTGGGTCAGCGCAGCGGTTAGCAGCGATTCCTTGATGTCCGGATGGTGCACCGCAACGATCTTTTTCATGGTCGCGGCGTCAGGGAACTGAATGTAGTGGAAGAAACAGCGGCGCAAAAAGGCGTCGGGCAGCTCTTTTTCGTTGTTGGAGGTGATGATCATGATCGGGCGGTTGGTCGCGCGGATGGTTTCACCGGTCTCATAGACGTGAAACTCCATCTTATCGAGTTCCTGCAGCAGGTCGTTTGGAAACTCGATATCTGCTTTGTCGATCTCATCAATCAACAACACGACCTTTTCGTCCGCTTCAAAGGCTTCCCAGAGCTTGCCTTTTTTGATGTAGTTTTTGACGTCATGCACGCGCTCTTCGCCAAGCTGGCTGTCGCGCAAGCGGCTGACCGCATCGTATTCATACAGGCCCTGCTGGGCGCGGGTGGTGGATTTGACGTTCCACTCGATCATTTTCAGCCCCAGGGACTCGGCCACTTGCCGGGCCAATTCGGTCTTGCCGGTGCCGGGTTCGCCCTTGACCAGAAGCGGGCGCTCCAGTGTGACGGCTGCATTAACTGCTATTTTCAGGTCGTCGGTGGCGACGTAGTCTTTAGTGCCTTGAAACTGCATAATTTATATACATCCCCTGCTTGCTTTCTCGCGATCTGGCGCATTTAGGAGGGTTTTAACCCGGTCTGTTTACTATTGTGTAGTGACAATCGGCTTGTCAGGGGATAAACGCAGCGGCATGGGGAGCCAGGATGTATGGCGAAGACTGAAGAGACCTACAGAATGGGCGAGACCGAAGGAGCCGAAATGAAACAAGAAATGTTTCTGCCGGAAGATTACCGTCCGGCCGAAGATGAGCCTTTCATGAATGATCGGCAGCTTGAGTATTTCCGTCGTAAACTTCTGAACTGGAAGCAGGATCTGCTCGCTGAAAGCCGCGATACAATCGAAGGGCTGCAAGACAATACCCGCAATATTCCAGATGTTGCAGACCGGGCCAGTGAAGAAACGGACCGGGCACTGGAACTGCGGACCAGAGATCGCCAGCGCAAACTGGTTTCCAAAATCGACGCGGCAATCCGCCGGATTGAAGAGGGCGAATACGGCTACTGCGAAGTGACCGGGGAGCCAATTTCTCTGAAACGTCTGGACGCGCGTCCCAACGCAACGATGAGCCTTGAAGCGCAGGAACGTCACGAACGCCGCGAGAAAGTCCATCGCGACGATTGATTTCTGAACGAATGTAGAAAAAACCATCACGCCGGGGCCTGTTGCTCCGGCGATTTTCGTTTATGGACATGGCATGAACGAAACACAGCAGACAGCAATGACACTGAGACATCTCAATGTGACCATTATTGGTGCAGGGATCGGCGGCCTGGCAGCCGCGTTGATCCTGCAGCGCAAAGGTGCGCAGGTCACTGTGCTGGAACAATCGGAGGCGGTCTCGGAAGTGGGGGCCGGCCTGCAGATCACGCCCAATGGTCTGGCGGTTCTGACGGCTCTGAAGCTGAATGATGCCGTGGCTTGGTCTTCGCAACGGGCCAAGGCGGTGGTGCTGCGCGCTCACCGTGACGGCGCTGAGGTGCTGCGGCTGGATCTGGATCAATATGCCGCCGATCTGCGCTACTATTTTGTCCATCGTGCGGACCTGATTAAAATTCTGGTCGTTGCTGCCCGTGAGGCCGGGGTGCAGGTTCGCCTGCTGCAAAAGGTCGAGCGGGTTGACTGCGGGCCAAAGCCCATCGTGCATCTTGCCAATGGTGCCCAGTGCGGTGGAGACTTGGTGATCGGCGCGGATGGGCTGCATTCGCAGGCCCGCCGCGCGCTGAACGTGGCAAGCCAGCCGTTTTTTACCGGGCAGGTGGCCTGGCGCGCGATTGTGCCCAATCACAGCAAATTGCCTGCTGAGGCTCAGGTTTTTATGGGGCCGGGCTGCCATCTGGTGGCCTATCCCTTGCGCGATGGCGCGATGGTCAACCTGGTGGCGGTACAGGAACGCCGCGCCTGGGCGGAAGAAGGTTGGCATCTGCCGGATGACCCGGAAAACATGCGCGGCGCCTTTGCCGGGTTTGGCGGCGAAGCCCATCAGCTGTTGTCGCAGGTGCAGGACTGCGCGCTTTGGGGATTGTTCCGCCACCCGGTTGCCCCCCATTGGCACCGCGGGGCGGTTGCCCTGCTGGGTGACGCAGCGCATCCAACCCTGCCCTTTATGGCCCAGGGCGGCAATCTGGCCCTGGAAGACGCCTGGGTGCTCGGCGAGGCGCTGGCAGCGCAGTCTGGCGATATTCCGGCTGCCTTGGAAACCTATCAAAGACACCGGCGAGACCGGGCAACCAAGGTGGTGGGGGCTGCCAGTCGGAACGCCTGGAAGTATCATCTGCGCCCGCCATTCAGCTGGCCTGCGCATCAGATCCTGAAACTGGGAGGGCGTTTTGCGCCCCAGAAAATGGTGTCTCAGTTTGACTGGATCTACCGTCACGACGTGACCAAACAGGGCTGACCTGCAGTTTCTGCCCGGGGAAACACTTGCAAACAGGCTAATGCGCCCCGCCTAGAGCGAGCTATATCATAGAGCAAAGTGGGGCTCCCGCCCGGAGTTGGGCCGACAGGCGGCCCGGCCTCCCGTTGGGCCCGGCGCCGCGCTGGCGCGCGGCGCAAAATGATCCAGTTTGGTTGCTCAGCGCCCGCGACCGGAGCGGGGATTGGGAGCGCTCAAAGGTCCAGCTCTACCCAGATCGGCACATGGTCAGAGGGTTTTTCGCGACCGCGGATTTCTTTGTCGATCTGGCAATCCTGCAGCAGATCTGCCGCCTGTGGGCTGAGCAGGAAATGGTCGATACGAATACCGTCGTCCCGGTTCCAGGCACCGGCCTGGTAATCCCAGAAGGAATAATGCCCCGGCCCCTGATGCCGTGCCCGGAAGGCCTCGGTAAAACCCAGGTTGACGATCCGCTGGTAGGCGGCGCGGCTTTCGGGGCGGTGCAATGCATCCTCCCGCCAGGCCTCGGGACGTTTGGCATCCTCGGCCTGCGGGATGATGTTGTAATCTCCCGCCATCAGTGTCGGCATTTCACTGTCCAGCAAATCCCGCGCACGGGCGTGCAGCCGCTCCATCCAGTCCAGCTTATAGGCGTATTTGCCCCCGGGCTCAGGGCGGCCTTCGGAGGTGAGTTCAACCGGATTGCCATTGGGCAGGTAAAGGCCGCAAATGCGCAGGGCTTGCTTGCCGACAACGGTCGCTTCGATCCAGCGGGCCTGCAGGTCGGACTCATCGCCGGGCAAGCCCCGGCTTACGTCCTCCAGGGGCAGCTTTGACAGGATAGCGACCCCGTTAAAGCCTTTCTGACCGTGTGTTTCCACGGCATAGCCGCGATCTTCAAACAGCTCACGAGGGAAGGCCTCGTCGATGGATTTGATTTCCTGCAGCAGGACAACATCGGGGTTGGCCTCATCCAGCCACTGGGGCAGAGCGGCGGCGCGGGCCTTGATGCCGTTGATATTGAAACTGGCGATCTTCATCTGCGTCTCCTGCCGCTGCGGTTTGGATGCTTTGGCTGATCTATCGCCCAATAGAGAGCCTGGAGCAAGAGGGGGAGAAAGGGCGAATCAGACTGTGGCTTTTTGGGAGATCTTAATAGCTGCTTTGCAGGGCTGCGGAGTGCAATCCTGGCGGGAGGTGAATGTCTTGCGTCTACATGGGTGTGGATAAAGTGTCTGCCCGCATGGGGATTGATTTAGTTAACTGAAAAAGAACAGTTAAATCTGAATGAAAGTTAAGGTGAGTATCCTTTGACTGGCAACTTAAAATTGAAATACTCTGTTTTCAGACAGGAAATACCGTGCCAGCGTTTTGGGGTGACTACTCACAATTTAACGGAGGTTCCAATGACTGCTTTGCACAAAACTCACACGGCGACGTTCTCCTCGGCTTTGGCTGAGGTTGAGGCGGATACAAAAGGCGGCAGCCTGTTCTGCGGCGACGGGGCAGAGCTTTTCTCCTCTGGCTCGGCACCAAAAATGCACAGCTGCTGGAGTGGCGAGAACACCGCTCTGTTCTCCTCTGGCTCTGCACCTCAGGCGCGTGGGGATCTGGCCTCTGGGACGCTGGTGGAACTGTTCTCCTCCGGGTCTGCGCCCACTGCAGAGGCAACTGTGGTGCGTGGTGATCTGTCAGGGTTGTTCTCTTCGGGCAGCTAACGGCAAAAACACGGCGCGCCTGAAATGCGGGCGCGCCAGTCCCAGGACCGGCCCACATATGCGGCTGGATCTGGCCGAGGCAAAGACAGAAGGAAGAAACGACGATGGCGCAGGTCCTGAGGTTTCCAAAAAGCAATTGGCCGCTGCGTCGCGCCGACTCCCTGTCTCACTTGATCGCGGCGGTATCCTGTCATCGCCACGCCCAGGAAGATGTCTATTGGCTGAAAGAAAACGCTGAACTGCTGAATGTGCTGGAGTGTACTGCGCAGGCCGCTGGCACGGGCGGCGCGGCGGGGCAACGCGGTCTGGCTGGGATTGACCCTGCGGCCCTTGCGACGCTACGCGCCTTTTATGCTGGCGCGGACCGCCATCTTTGCTTTTTCCGCCAGTATTATAGGTTTGTTTTATCCATCTGTATGGATTTGGAAGATCTTGGCCTTGTTGACACGGAGCTTGGTGAGGCAGGCCATATAGACACAGGATATATACACGCAGGCCCGCTCAGTTCCACAGGACGGGGCGACGCCCTGGCGCAGTGGGTGATGCAGCAGGACCTGCCAAGCCATGAAGTGTCCGACCTGCAACGCGCAGAGGCCCGCCGACTGGTGGCCCGTCGTGGGCTGGTATTGGATTTTCCCGGACTGGACCAAAGGCTGCACGCCTTTGCCGACAATAGTGCCCAATTTGCGGTGCCCAACCGCAAGGCCGCCTATGAGCTTACACATATTGTGTTCTATCTGAGTGACTATGGGCGCAGGGCGCCGGAGCTTTCACCGGCCGCTGTTCAAAGTCTGACCCATGTCGGGCTGCTTGCCTTTCTGGATCAAGACGCTGACCTTCTGTCCGAGGTCTGTGTATCGCTGCGCTATTGTGGTGAAACGCCCTCGGCGATCTGGGAGGACTGGTTGACGCGGCACCATCAGGGATTTGCCTTGCTTGAGGCGGATAAAGCCGCGGCACCGCCGCTGAGTCGGGACGATTATCACATGTATGTGGTCAGCAGCTGGCATCAGGCGCTCTGCGCGGGATCCTGTTTTGACGAAAGGGTTCCCGAAGGGGCGCTGCGATTCCAACGCCCTGCCCAGCAAGGGGTGCTGCATCAGCTGTCGCAAGCGGTGTTTCAGGTCGGCGCACAAGCGGGAGACTGGCAGGCCTTGCGCGCGCAGATATCTGCCCGCTTGAGTGAAAGCACCTATGAGGTGCTCTGTGCTGCAGAACGCAGCTCTGCTGGTTTTGAGACCTTCTTTGAGGCCTTTGCCCGCAGGGGCATTGCGGGCGGTCCAGTTGCGCGGGTGAAAAACGCATGAGGGGTATTTCAACGCCAGTTCTGGGTGCGATAATGATCGTGGGGTACACCGGCTTTATCTCTTCTGCGGATGGGATCATCAAACTTTTGTCAGGCGGCTATGAAGCGGCGCAGATCTATGTGCTCTCGGGGGGCGTCGTTGCTGCGCTGTCGGTCCTGGTCAACTGGCTGTGCCTGGTTCGAGACGACAAGCGCGCCGTGCCGTACCTGCCACGTGATCACCCGCTGGGATGCAGGACGGGGGCAGGGGGGCAAACCCCATCCTTTGTAAGCCGTGCAAAACACCTGCTCGCAACATCCCTGCCCTGGCGAACGGCCTGCCCGCGTGCGATGGGCTTGCGAAGTCTGGGCGCCCTGCTGGGGGCCATTTGTTTTTTCTATGCGTTCCGCCTGCTGCCTTTTGCGCAGGTTTTCCTGTTTATTGGCCTGATGCCCTTGATGGCAGGGGTTATGTCCGGGCTGATCCTGAAAGAGCGGATCATTGTTGCGGCCTGGATTGCCCTGGGGATGGGCTTTGTTGGGGTGCTGTTTTTGTTTCCCAGCGGTGTTTCCTCAATCAAAGGGGGACATGTTCTGGCTTTGTTGGGGGCGGCTTGCGGGACGTTTTCGATGGTACTGGCGCGCTATATCAGCCGCTATGATAGCAACCTGTTGCCACAGGTTTTTTATCCCAATCTAGTGCTTTGCCTTGCGTTGGTGCCGCTGCTGCCCTTTGTCTGGCAGCCGATGCCCCTTGCAGATATGGGATGGGCCTTGGGCTATGCCGTGCTGCTCTTTGTCGCCCGCTGGTTGGCAGTGGCGGCCCTGCGCCTGCTGCCTGCCTATGTGGTCACACCTTTGATGAATTTGCAGTTTGTCTGGATGCTGACAATCGGGGCTTGGGTGTTTGGCGAAATGCCGAACCAGGGCACCTGGATTGGCGGCCTTATCGTGATTGGCTCTGGCCTGTTCCTGCTGCGGGGGCAGGTGGTGCAGCCCGGTGTCAGGCAGCGGGTGGCTGCCTAACAAAGCCCCCTTGCCACGCTGCGCAACCGCGCAGCAGCAGCGCGCCTGGTGAGGCGATCGCGCGGTGGCTGTTACATCGAAAATGAGGTGCCGCAGCCGCAGCTGGACGAGGCATTGGGGTTCTCGATGGTGAACCGCGCGCCAATCAGCTCTTCGGTGAAATCAATCACGGCGTTTTCCAAAAAGGGCAGCGATACGGTATCAACCACGACTTTTTCGCCCTGACCTTCAAGCACCAGATCATCTTCGCTGGGGGTATCAAGGCCGATCTCATACTGGAAACCAGAGCAGCCGCCGCCTTCGACAGCAATCCGCAGCGCCTGGCCTTGGGTTGCGGCGCCAATTTCGGTCAGGCGGGCAAAGGCCCGTTCGGTCACTTTTGGTGGCAGGTTCATGTGGTCTCTCCCGGTGCTGTATTGCAGCGCATTCCATTATATAGAAAGGTGCGACCCAGACGACAAGATTTCACGGGAGAAAGATTAGTCATGCATGCCTCTTTTGCCACCAAGCCGGATCAAAGCCGGGGCAGACTGATCTCTGAGGAGGAAAGCAGTTTTCGCTCTCCCTATCAGCGCGACCGGGACCGGATCATCCATGCCAGCGCCTTTCGGCGCCTGAAACACAAAACCCAGGTCTTTGTTGAGCACGAGGGGGATAACTATCGCACCCGGCTGACCCATTCGATCGAGGTCGGTCAGGTGGGGCGCACAATTGCTGCGGCCCTGGGGCTGAACCAGGAACTGACCGAGGCCGTGGCCCTGGCCCATGATCTGGGCCACACGCCCTTTGGCCATACCGGCGAAGATGCGCTGCATGCGCTGATGCAGCCCTATGGTGGTTTTGATCACAACGCCCAGGCGATCCGCATTGTCACCTGTCTGGAGCGTCACTATGCCGAATTTGACGGGCTGAATCTGACCTGGGAAACGCTTGAAGCCATTGCAAAGCACAATGGGCCGGTGGTGGGCGAGCTGCCCTGGGCCTTGGCCGAATGCAACGCTGCGATGGATCTGGAGCTGCATACCCATGCCAGCGCCGAAGCCCAGGTGGCGGCGCTGGCGGATGATATTGCCTATAACAATCACGACCTGCACGATGGGCTGCGCGCTGGGCTGTTTACAGATGCGGATATTGCCCATCTGCCAATCATTGCTGCCGCCTATCATCAGGTCGATCAGAAATACCCCGGGCTTGACGGCCTGCGCCGCCGTCACGAGGCCCTGCGCCGGGTTTTTGGCGTCATGGTTGGGGATGTGATTGATACAACCCGCAAAAACCTGCGTGAGAGCGGCGTTCAAAGCGTCGAAGAGGTGCGCGCCCTGGGGCACCCGGTGGTGGCCTTTTCGCCTGATCTGTGGCGGGATTTGAAAGAGATCCGCGCCTTTTTGTTCCGCTACATGTACCGCGCCCCCTCGGTGATGGAGGTGCGCACTCAAATGGCAGAAATTGTCGCGGCGCTGTTTCCTTACTTTCTGGCCAATCCGCTAAAGATGCCGGAGCGCTGGCATGAGGAAATCACCGCCGCTGCGGATCAGACGGCGCTGGCGCGGATCACCTCGGACTATATCGCAGGTATGACGGACCGGTTTGCGCTGCAACTGCACGAGCAGCTGACCCGCGAGGGTAAGCTGGCATAGCAACCGCAAAAGGGGCACTGGGGAGACAAGGCACAAGGCGCTGGCTGTAACAGTGGAAAAATCTGGCCCTATGATCTGGCGCTGACAGGCCGTTTTTTATGGCGAGATCACTGAGCAAAGGTCGGCGCGCGCGATGAAACACTGGACTGTTACCTTTCAGGACGCTTCTGAAATGGCCCGTATCCGGGGGGATAAACCCCGCCGTCTTGCCCATATCGCCTTTGTGCGCAGTCGCCCAGAGCTGAACATTGGCGGCCCGCTGGCCCTGCAGCCGATGCAGGACTTTCCCGGCGCCATCTGGACGGTGCAGGCGGATACCCGGGCGGATGTGGAACGCTTGATCCTGTCGGATCCCTATTATGTCGCCTCTTTGCGGCGCTACAAAATCAGCGCCTGGGGCGATGCCCCTGTGGGTCAGGCGGCGTTTTGAGGGCGGGGCCGCTTTGATCGCAGGGCGCAGGGCTTTGGACAAAGATGCGCCTATTGTACCCTGTTGCAGTGGCTGTGGGCTGGTCTTGCGCCACAGAATGGTTGACCATTGAGCTAGGCATGATAAGCCGCAAAGTCGAACCAATGGGACGCCAGAGATGAACCTTTTTTCCGATATCCGCGCGCTTGTCATCGACAGCCTCACTGCCATGACCACCGAGGGCGCATTGCCCGAGGGGCTCAACTTTGCAAATGTCGCGGTTGAGCCACCGCGCGATGCGGCCCATGGAGATATGGCCACCAATGCCGCCATGGTGTTGGCCAAACCGGCTAAGATGAAGCCCCGCGATATTGCCGATGCGCTGGCCGCCAAACTGGCAGAGGACACACGGATCAGCTCGGCAGAGGTGGCAGGCCCTGGGTTTTTGAACCTGCGGCTGGCGCCGGTTGTTTGGCAGGGCGTGCTGGGGGCGGTTCTGGGTGCCGGGACTGACTATGGCCGTGCCAATCTGGGGCAGGGAAAGAAGGTCAACGTCGAATATGTTTCGGCCAACCCTACCGGGCCTTTGCATGTGGGCCATACCCGTGGCGCGGTCTTTGGCGATGCGCTGGCCTCCCTGCTGGGCTATGCTGGCTATGACGTCACCCGGGAATACTACATCAACGATGGCGGTGGTCAGGTCGATGTGCTGGCGCGTTCGGTCTATCTGCGCTACCAGGAGGCCCACGGTCAGGAGGTCGCCTTTGCCGATGGCACCTATCCCGGCGACTATCTGGTACCGGTTGGTCAGGCCCTGAAGGACAAGGTTGGCGATGCCTATGTGGACCAGCCCGAGGACGTCTGGCTGGCGGATGTGCGGGAGTTCTCCACCGATGCGATGATGGCGCTGATCCGCGAAGATCTGGCAATGCTGGGCATCAAGATGGATGTGTTCTATTCGGAAAAATCCCTCTACGGTACCGGTAAGATCGAGGCCGCCCTGGCAGAGCTGGAAAGCAAGGGCCTGATCTATCAGGGTGTGCTGGAGCCACCAAAAGGCAAAAAGCCAGACGATTGGGAGCCGCGCGAGCAGACCCTGTTCAAATCCACCGACCATGGCGATGATGTGGATCGGGCGGTGAAAAAATCGGACGGTGCCTGGACCTATTTTGCCCCGGATATTGCCTATCACTACGACAAGATCAGCCGTGGCTTTGATGAGTTGATCGATGTGTTGGGCGCCGATCACGGGGGCTATGTCAAGCGGATGAAGGCGGCTGTCTCGGCCTTGTCGGACGGCAAAGTACCACTGGATATCAAGCTGTGCCAGCTGGTGAAGCTGTTCAAGGATGGCCAGGAATTCAAGATGTCGAAACGGGCAGGCACCTTTGTCACCCTGCGCGATGTGGTTGACGCGGTTGGCCCGGATGTCACCCGCTTTATGCTGCTCACCCGTAAAAACGACCAGGGCTTTGATTTTGATCTGGATAAGGCGCTGGAGCAATCCAAGGATAATCCGATCTTCTACGTGCAATACGCCAATGCGCGGATCTGTTCGACCCTGCGCAAGGCAGAGGAAGCCGGGATCGCCACCAATGATCCGGTCCTTGCCGCTGCAGATCTGGCCGAGGTGTCACACCCGGCGCAGCTGGCCGTGATCAAAAAGCTGGCAGAATGGCCGCGTCAGATTGAAATAGCTGCCCGCACAAACGAGCCACACCGGGTCGCCTTTTATCTCTATGATCTCGCCTCTGAGCTGCACGGTCTGTACCACCTTGGCAAAACTGAGTTTGGTTTACGTTTTGTTAACGAGAGCAGCGAAACGGCAACACATGCCAATTTGGCGCTGGCGCGCAGCGTTTCCATTGTTATTTCCGCCGGTCTTGGTATTCTAGGGGTGAAACCGGCGCAGGAGATGCGGTAAAAAACCGCGCACAACCGCCGGACTGAGGCAGTTCAAGAGACCCAAAGCAGTCAGGTGAGATTTATCTCGCCTGACTCTCAAGGGCAGTAAGGCGGATTATGGCGTATTTTGCGCAGGCGGGCTCTCACCAGCCCCACTCCCATAATGACTCCCGGAATGAGGGAGCTTCTGATCACTTTGGACAGGGGGGCGCCAGTCAAAACGCCTCTGGCCCCACCGTCGCTGGCCCCAAGGTTACAGTGAACCCACATGTGACAGCGCGTGCCTTTGCGCCCGGGCAGTCACAGGCTGCGCCGCAAGCCGCGCCGCGCAAGGTGAGCCCGTTTCCGGCGGAAGGGCCGGATCTCTACGCCAATTATCAGCCACGTGCCTCAGAGGATGAGACCGCCGCTGCGCCAATTGCCTTTGCTGCGCCAGCCGCAACGGCGCCGCTGCAGCAGGCCAAGCTGCAGGACTATGTGAGCGAGGATTATGCCGTTCCGGGGATTGGCACACAGGACTATACTGCGCAGACCTTTGGTGGCGACACCTACGCCAACGATCCTCAACCGATGCAGTCCTCTGGCGCAACGGTGTATGGCGGGCAGGAAAATAACGCTCAGGACCATGTACCTGAGGGCACCTACGGCGCGGCTTATGGCGGCGCTGCAGCGCAGAGCTATGGCTATGAGCCGCAAGAGGGTGCAGCAGACTATCGCTATGATGACGACAGCAGCTATGCGACGGCTGGCACGCCCCCCAGCGCGTCCACAGCAGGCCTGGCACGGTTCACTGGCCTGGTGGGCGCTGCTGCCTCTTTGGCGCTGGTGGTCGGGCTGGGCCTTTGGGGCTATCAGCTGGTCATGCGGGACGTCAGCGGCGTTCCCGTTGTCCGCGCTGTCGAAGGACCAATGCGGGCGCAGCCGGAAAACCCAGGCGGCAGCCAGGCGGATCATCAGGGGCTTTCGGTGAATTCCGTTGCGGCCAATGGAACTGCCGAAGCGCCAGCCGAACGCTTGACCCTGGCGCCGCAGCCAATTCAGCTGGCTCAGGATGATCAGCCGATGTCGCGCCTTACAGCCCCGCAGGCAGATGTGCCGCCGCAGGTGATCAACCCGACGGGCCAGCCGGACCAGACGGGCCAAACTGCCACGGCACAGATCTCTGAGGCCTCGGTGGCCGCCTATCGCAATGGCGACATCGACGCTTTGGTGGCTGAACTCACCGATGGGGTCCCCCCCCTTGATCCGACGCAGGATCAATCGGCTTCGCAGCCCACAGTAGCGCCGGTAATCGTACAGCCTGAGCCGCTGCAACCTGTTGAAATCGCAGCGATTGGTGCGGCTACCGCGCCATCTTCTGCGCTGCTCAATGCGCCCGGCGTCAAGATCTCTTTGCGTCCGAACCTAAGGCCAGCACGCTTTAGCCCGGCTGTTGCACAGACCTCTCCCGGCCGTGGCCGGGCGACGCTCGAAGTTGATCCGAATAGTCTTCCGGCTGGAACCCGACTGGCACAATTGGGCGCCTATGAAAGCGCCGAAGTGGCCCGTGCCGAATGGGATCGCATTTATAGCCGTTTTGAGGATTATCTGGAGGGGAAAACCCGTGTCATCCAGCGGGCCGAAAGTGGTGGGCGGACCTTCTATCGCTTGCGGGCCATGGGCTTTGACGGGCTGTCGGATGCGCGCCGGTTCTGCTCGACTTTGGTTGCCGGCAAGGCGGATTGTATTCCGGTGACAACACGGTGACGGCCTGTGGCGCCACAATTTTAGATGCCGAAGGTCTGGTTCTGAGTGCCGAAGAGAAAGCGTTCTTTCGGCAGGCGGGCCCTTTTGGCTTTATCCTCTTTGCTCGCAATATTGACAGCGCTGACCAAACGCGCGCGCTCTGCGCTGAGCTGCGCGAGGCGGTTGGCCGTAACTGTCTGATCACCATCGACCAGGAGGGAGGCCGGGTTCAGCGCCTGCGCAGCCCGCTGGCGCGCGACTGGATGTCGCCGCTGGACCATGTGACACAGGCTGGCGCGCAGGCTGAGCGTGCCATGTACCTGCGCTATCGCCTGATCGCGCAGGAGCTGCTGGATCTTGGGATCGACAGCAATTGCGCGCCGGTTGGTGATCTGGTGACATCAGACACCCATGATTTTTTGAAAAACCGCTGCTACGGCGACAGCCTTGCGCAGGTGATTTCGCTGGCCCGCGTAACGGCGCAGGCGCATCTGGATGGCGGCGTGCTGCCGGTGTTGAAACACATTCCGGGCCATGGGCGCGCAACTGTGGATAGCCATAAGGACCTGCCGTTTGTCTCGGCGCCACTGGATACGCTGCGGGCGCAGGATTTTGCGGTGTTTGAACAGCTGAACGACCTGCCCATCGGCATGACGGCGCATCTGGTCTACGGCGCACTGGATGCGCTGCCAGCGACCATTTCCAAGAGTGTCATGGCAATGATCCGCAATGAGATCGGCTTTGACGGGCTGATGATGACCGATGATATCTCGATGAAGGCCTTGTCCGGCACCCCTGCGCAAAACGCGGCAGCGGCCCGGGAAGCGGGCTGTGATCTGGTGCTCTATTGTAATGCCACGCTGAGCGATCGTCGTGCCGTGGCCGAGGCCGCAGGGGCAATGGATGCGGCAGGTCTAGCCCGGGCTGAGGCGGCCTTGGCGCAGCGACAGTCCCCCAGCCCGCTTGACACCGCGGCAGCGGAGGCCGAACTTACCGCCTTGATGGGCGGAAAGGTCTATGTCTGAGCAAAACCTGTTTCACGAAGTCACCGCGCAGTCCGTCGAAGAGCGGCTGGCAGCGGAGGCGCTGATTGTTGATGTCGACGGCTTTGAAGGGCCGCTCGATTTGTTGCTGACACTCTCGCGGACGCAAAAGGTCGATTTGCGCCGGATCTCGGTGCTGGAACTGGCCCGGCAGTATCTGACCTTTGTGGAACACGCCAAGGAGCTGCGCATTGAGCTGGCGGCGGATTACCTGGTGATGGCGGCCTGGCTGGCCTACCTGAAATCGCGCCTGTTGCTGCCCCCTGACCCCACCGAAGATGGTCCATCCGGGGCGGACCTTGCGGCGCATCTGGCCTTTCAGTTGGAACGGTTGCAGGCGATGCGTGATGCCGCTGCCCGGCTGATGGGGCGCGATCAGATGGGGCGTGACTTTTTTGTACGTGGCCAAGATGAAAACATCCAGCGGATCAGGACGGTGACCTATTCCGCCAATCTGTTGGACCTGATGCAGGGCTATGCCCGGATCCGCACCAAGGATGATTTCCGCCCCTTTGTGATGGACCGCGACAGCGTTTTCACCATGGAAGAGGCACTGGAGCGCATGCGGGCTTTGATCGGCTTTACAGGCAGTTGGACAGATATGCTCAGCTATCTGCCGGATGGCTGGCATAAGGATCCGGTAAAGCGGCGTTCGGCCACGGCCGCCACTTTTGCGGCCTCTTTGCAGCTGGTCAAGGAAGGGCGGCTTGAAATCCGCCAGAACGAGAATTTTGCGCCCATTCAACTGCGCAGCCTAGACGAGGAAAGCTGATGCAGCCCCCCCATAGCGCCCCCCCTGCCAGTGACCAGCAGAGTGACAGCGACAGCCTGTTTGATGCCCCGCCCATTGCCGAACAAGAACGCATGGTCGAAGCGGTGCTCTTTGCCAGTGCCACGCCGGTAACCCTGCGCGATCTGGAAGGGCGGATGCCCCATGGTTGCAACCCGGCGGCTGCACTGGAACATCTGCGCAAACGCTACGAGGGGCGCGGAGTTCGGGTGGTGCAGGTCGGCGAGGCCTGGGCTATGCGCACCGCGCCTGACCTTGGCTTTCTGATGCAAAAAGAGATCGTCGAAACCCGCAAGCTGAGCCGCGCCGCAATCGAGACCCTGGCAATTATTGCCTATCACCAGCCGGTGACACGAGCCGAGATTGAGGAAATCCGTGGTGTTTCGGTGTCGCGCGGCACAGTGGATCAGCTGCTGGAGATGGAATGGATTCGCATTGGGCGGCGGCGGATGACGCCGGGGCGACCAGTGACCTTTGTGGTTACGCCGGTGTTTCTGGACCATTTTGGGCTGGAAAGCGCCCGCGACCTGCCGGGGCTGAAAGAGCTGCGCGCCGCTGGCCTGTTGGAGAACAGACCGCCTCCGGGCAGCCTGCCAATGGGGCAGGGCGGTGAGGACGACGAAGAGGTCGGCGATCAACCCGAACTGTTTGGCGATTAGGCCGACCCCAGCTTTGGGTGCGCGGCGGCCTTAACGGGGGGCATCTATCTGTCAAGGAATTGCCCAATTCTGCTGCTAGAAGCTGCGGTTGTGATGTTATTGGCAATGGAGCGCTGCCCTGGGCAATTGATGCTTCTGGCTTTGGGAGAAACGTGATGAACCTTGATATGATAATAAAAATGGTGATGCGGCGTTTGCTGGGCAAGGCCGTAAATGCGGGGGTCGATGCCGGGCTTGGTGCTTTGTCTGGGCGAAAATCACGCGGCTCTGATCGCAGCAAACCGGGGGCAGAAACCCCGGCTGAGGCGGAAGCCCGCGCCGAACGGGAGCGTATCCGTGCTATCAGACAGGCGCGTCGGGCGAAACGGGATCAATAGGACCAAGCTCAGGGCCTTTGCGTAGGCTTATTGCGGCTTCGACGGCCTCGATAAGGCAGAGGAGTGCCGAAAGCGCCAGGCATCCCTTGAGCCCCCACAGAGGAAAGAGCAGAGCGCCCGCAAAAGGGGCGGCAAAGACGCAGAGATAAGTGATGGTGCTATAAAGCCCCATAATGGCGCCGCGTTGTTCAGGATCCAAACTGGTAAGCCTCGCCACCAGAAGGTTGAGGCCGAGGTGCTGAAAAATGCCCCAGACCAGTGCAAAAACCAGCAGCAATGTGTAGGTTCCGGCAACGCTGAGCATCACCAGATAGGTGAGGGCGATCAGCAAAAAGACAGGCGGGGTGGCACGGGGTAACCCCAGCCGGTCCAGCAGCGGATCAAACATCACAGCCAAGCCAAAGCCAATACCGTAAAACAGTGGCAACAACCCCGCCTGGGCGGTGCTTAGCTCCAGTGTGAGGGTGACATGAGCGCCGGTGAAAAAATAGGTGGTGTAAAAGCTGAGCATCAGCAGGCAGGAGGCCAGCAACCCGCGCCGAATGCCCGGCACCCGCAGTGCCGTCAGCGGGGAGCTGGCTTGCCCAGCCGAGTTGGACGTAATCTGACCCAGCCCTGCTGAGCTGAGCCAGAGAACCGCCGCCAGCAGCGCCAGGGCCAGATAGACCACCCGCCAGCCCGCCAGATCCGCCAGCCATGCGCTGAGGCTGACACCCAGCACCATAGACAGGGTCCATCCCGTCAACACCAGGCCAACAACGCGGGCTTCGCGCCCCTTTGGGGCAATCATCGCCGCCAGGGTGTAGATCGAGGGCAGGGCGGCGCCTCCTGCCAGACCACAGAAAACCTGCGCTGCTATCAAGCCCCAAAGCCCCGGCGCTGCCGCACTGGTGCCCAGCCCAAGAACCAGCACCAGCAGGGCAATGCGCAAAAGCCGCCCCGCTCCGATTCGGTCGCCCATCGGGGCCAGGGTGAGGGCCGCCGCCGCAACGCCAAGCCCATAGGCGCTGGCAGCCTGCATGACCCGGGCCGGATCAGTGCCCAGATCATTACCCACAGCCAGAACCAGCGGCGACAAAAGCAGCGAGTTTGAGCCGACAATGCCAATTGCGCTCATCAAGATCAGGATCGAGGCCCAAAGCGGTTGCTGCAGCGGCGGAGAGGATAGCGGTGGCATATGGTGCACCTTTTGCGCGGGGTATTACCCTGCTCCTAGCCTCAGCGCCTCTGGAAGGAAAGCTCAGGCTGCAAGCTGCGTCGCGTCATAGCCCGCTACGAGCTGAAAGAGGTCAGGCCTTGCTGGGGCGACAGGAGTAAGATTGGAGCCGCCGCCAAAACAAGGCTAAATCTATCAGCGCGGGGATTTGAAATGCTTTGACAGCTTCAGGCCCTGGCCCTGGTAATTGGATGCAATGCCAACCCCATACAGCTGCTCGGGCAGCGCGCTCATGCGCTCATAGACCAGGCGGCCGACCACCTGTCCGTGTTCCAGAACAAAGGGCGCCTCGTGGCAGCGCACCTCCAGCACCCCGCGCGAGCCGGTGCCGCCGGCGGCATCATGGCCAAAGCCGGGGTCAAAGAAGCCAGCGTAATGCACCCGGAACTCGCCCACCATTGCAAGATAGGGCGCCATCTCGGCCGCATAGGCCGGGGGGATCTGCACGGCTTCGCGGCTGACCAGAATATAGAAGGCGCCAGGATCCAGAATAATGCGGCCAGAGGTGCTGTGCACCTCCTCCCAGTAATCCTGTGGATCGTATTCACCGATCCGATCCAGATCAATCACCCCGGTGTGCGGTTTGGCACGGTAACCCACCAGATCTGATCCGGGCAGACGCAGATCGACAGAGAAGCCCAGCCCGTCTTCGATCACGGCTGTGCCGTCCACCAGGGGGCTTTGCTGGTGCAGATCGGCCAGTTCAGCATCGCTGAGCACGGCTTGGCCTTGGCGAAAACGGATCTGGTTCAGCCGCATCCCCGGACGCACCAGCACCGAAAAGGAGCGCGGGCAAATCTCGGCATAAAGCGGACCGCTGTAGCCGGGTTTGATCCGGTCAAATTCCACGCCGCCATCGGTGATGGTCCGGGTCAAAAGATCAAGGCGCCCGGTAGAGCTTTTGGCATTGGCTACGGCTGATACATCCTGGGGCAGCGCCAGCCCCTCCATCAGCGGCACCAGATAGACGCAGCCCTTTTCCAGCACCGCGCCATCAGTCAAATCAATGCGATGCATTTCAAATTCGCTGATCCTGTCCGCGACACTGCAGTCCTGCCCCGCCAAAAAAGAGGCGCGGACACGGTAGGCAACGGTTCCAAGCCGCAGGTCAAGGCTGGCGGGTTGGACCTGCCCCTCGACCAGAGGCTGGGCCAGAGTGATCTCGCCACGTTGAAACATTTTTTCAATAGCTTGGCTGGGTAGAACGCCGGTCATGATCCATTATCCTCTGGCTACGCAATGCCGATATAGCAGACCGATAGCAGCTCTTTCGGGTTTTGGCAAAAGATGCAAATAGCTGTGCCAAAAAGCAAAAAACCGTTTGAGCGTTTTCACTCAAACGGTTTTTGGTCGGGCTAGCAGGACTCGAACCTGCGACCTTCCGTCCCCCAGACGGACGCGCTACCAGGCTGCGCCATAGCCCGCTGATGACGGGTTCTACTGTATTTCCCGGCAGGGGCAAGGGGGTATTTCCGGTTTTTTTCCGTGGCGGAGAATATTTTATCCCGCAGCGAGGATTGCGCGCAGCTCTGCAGCGCAGTTCGCAACATCCGCCGTAACATGCGCTGGCAGGCGAGAGGTCTGCGCAAGCAGAGAGAGCACGGGTCCCGCCTGGACGGAATGCGCCGCAATAGGCTCAGGCTGCTGCGCGGTATCGCCTGCTTGGGTTGGCTCGCTCTGCTCAAGAGGCGGCAATGGGGGCTGCGCGGGGTCTTCGAGCGGCTGGGCCTGGGAATGATCCGCTGCGACAGCGGCGGAATGATTCTCTGGCTCCTGGGGCTCAGGTGCCGGTGCTGTGCTCTCTAGCGGCGCAGGCTCGGCCGGGGCAGCCGCGTTTGGCGCCGTATCTGCCGGGACAGTGGCTGTCGGGACAGTGTCCGTCGGCACCGGGTCCGCCGCCGCCGTGTCGACGGGTGTCATATCGGCAGAAGGCATGTCATCCGCCGGAGGCATGTCTACCGCTGGGGTATCTGGCTGTGGCGGTGTGGTCGGCGTCTGGATCTGGGCGGCGCGGGCAAGCTCCGCAGGACCGTCGAGCTCCATATGCATCTGTTCGGGTTCTGAATCCACCAGCTCGGCGGTGGGCGGCACCAAATCAACCTCAGGAGACGGATCTTGTTCAACCGGATCTGTTTGCGGCAGCAGTTCTCCCCCGAATTCGGATGGGCTGTCGGCAGCGGGGGCCGCAGCTTCAGCTCCGGCAGCCAAGTCAGAATCCTGCTCTGCCGCGTGGGATGATTCGCTCTCAAGAGTGTCAAAGGTCTCATCCGCGAGGGGGGGCGTTCCGGTGCCGGGGTCCACAGTGCGCGTCAGGGGGGGCTCAACAGCGGTTGGGCTGGCCGATGCCACAGATTTTTTGTCGCTCAATCCCGGCGGTTTTTGGTATTTCCGAGCGGTATCTTCGTCCGTCTCTTCCTTAACAGGGGACGAGGATATGGCGTATTGCGGGTCTGGTGCCGAAGCCCCCGTTCGCGCAGCACCTTTGGGGAGGGGCGGGGAATCCGCCAAAACATTATCTGATGGCGGCCCATCTGACTCCAGGTCATGGGACAGCTGACTCACATGGGCGATGCCAAGATCCCGCAGAATCGCCTGCACCTCTTTGATCGACAGCCCGTCTTTGTGCATAAGCTTCCTGATCCCGCCCAGCAGAAGCATATCCGCGGGTCGATAATAGCGCCGACCACCCGCCCGTTTTACCGGTTTGATCTGGGTAAATTTGCTTTCCCAAAAGCGCAGGACATGAGCCTGCACGCCGAGCCAGTCCGCGACTTCGCTGATGGTGCGAAAGGCGTCTGCTGATTTTGACATCTTTTTAGTTCCAATGATCATGCTCTGGGAAGAGCTTTGGGGGCTGGCCCAACCGAGGTGCCTTGGTCAGGAAGAGCCAGTCAGAGGGCAGGAAATGTGCAGACAAAGACGACCACAGTCAGGCAGGCCGCGTTATTTGCGGTTTCCGTCTGCGACCCGGTCTTTCATCAAATGGGAGGGGCGGAAGGTCAGAACGCGCCGGGGCTGGATCGGAACTTCTTCGCCGGTTTTGGGGTTCCGGCCAACACGAGCAGATTTGTCGCGGACACTAAAGGTGCCAAAAGACGAGATTTTTACTTGCTCACCCATCACGAGGGCATCGGACATGTGCTGTAACATGCTCTCTACCAGCTGGGCGCTTTCGTTTCGAGACAGGCCGACTTCACGGAAGACAGCTTCGCTCAGATCCATGCGTGTAAGAGTTTTTTCGCTCATGCTAAATCCCCGTTGTTTCTCAAATCATAGGGGCAGGGGAATTTCCCTGTCAATATCAATGAATTGCAAGAGCCCTGTTTCCTAGCTTCGTAGCTACCAGCGCAACACTACCGCGCCCCAGGCCAGACCGCCGCCAATAGCTTCGGTGACAATCAGGTCGCCGGGCTTGATTTGGCCGCGTGCCTTGCCCACCGACAGCGCCAGCGGGATCGAGGCGGCAGAGGTGTTGCCGTGATCCTGAACCGTCACAACCACGTTGTCCATCGACAGGCCCATCTTTTTGGCAGTGCCCTGAATGATGCGGATATTGGCCTGGTGCGGCACGATCCAATCGACGTCAGCGGTGGTGAGTTCGGCACGTTCCAGCGCGGTATTGGCGGTTTTTGCCAGTTTTTCCACCGCATGGCGGAACACCTGGTTGCCCTGCATGCGCAGATGGCCGGTGTTCTGGGTGGCAACGCCGCCATCCACATAAAGCAGATCTTTGTAGCGACCGTCAGAATTGAGGTCGGTGGCAAGAATGCCGCGATCGTCTTTGCTGCCAATCTGGGTCTGGGCTTCGAGCACAAGTGCGCCCGCCCCATCGCCAAACAAAACGCAGGTCGATCTGTCGGTCCAATCCATGATGCGGCTAAAGGTTTCCGAGCCGATCACCAGCACGCGCTCGGCCTGGCCGGACAGAATCAGCGCATTGGCGTTGGTCAGGGCATAGACAAAACCGGCGCAAACCGCCTGGACGTCAAAGGCAAAGCCATTGGTCATGCCTAGATTGGCCTGCACCATGGTTGCGGCAGAGGGGAAGGTCAGATCAGCGGTGGAGGTGGCCAGAACAATGGCGTCGATATCTTTGGCGTCCAGCCCGGCGTCTTTTAGCGCCGCCAGGGCGGCTGCAGTTGCCATTTCAGAGGTGGTTTCCCCCTCGGCGGCAAAATGGCGCCGCTCAATCCCCGAGCGCGACCGGATCCATTCGTCGCTGGTTTCCAATGAGGCTTCGAATTCCGCGTTTTCCACCACCCGCTTGGGGAGATAATGTCCTGTGCCAACCACTACTGCACGTCGCGTCATTCTATGCCTGCCTTTTGGAGTTATTTGGTGGGATGCTCAGCATCCTGGGGATCTGCGTCATTTTGGGTAAGCTCGACGACAGATGCAACCCGTGCTGCGAGCTTTTCGGCAAAGCCTTGTTCGGCCAGCAAGAAGGCGAGTTTAACCGCCGCCGAGATGCCGGTCGCATCGGCACCACCGTGGGATTTGACCACCGTGCCATTCAAACCCAGGAACACGCCACCGTTGACCCGTCGCGGGTCAATGCGTTTTGCAAGGCGCGACAGCGACGTATAGGCCAAAATCGCTGCAATGCGAGAAAGGACTGAGTATTCAAAGGCTTCCCGCAGGGTGGTGCGCAACATGCTGGCCGTGCCTTCGCCGGTCTTGATGGCAACATTCCCCGTGAACCCATCGGTCACGATCAGGTCAACCGCATCTCCGGGGATGTCGCTGCCTTCCACAAAACCAACAAATTCATAATCTGCTTTTTCCGCCTGTGCCGCGATCAGCGTATGGGCCTCTTTCAGCTCGGCGTGGCCTTTGTGGGCCTCGGTGCCAACATTGAGCAGGCCGACACGAGGACGGCGGATATTCATGGAGTTGCGCACGTAAGAGGTGCCCATGAGGGCGTATTGCAACAGATCCTGTGCATCGGCGCGCACATCGGCGCCAACGTCCAGCATCACGTTAAATCCCTGCGGATTGCGTGAGGGCCAGAGAATCGCAATGGCCGGACGGTTCACGCCGGGCATTTTGCGCAGGCGCAGCATCGACAGGGCCATCAAGGCCCCGGTGTTGCCGCAGGACACGGCGCCGGCGGCCTCGCCCTTATTGACCGCATCCAGAGTGGACCACATCGAGGTGCCCTTGCCATTGCGCATGACCTGGCTGGGCTTGTCGTCCATGGTGACAACCTTCTGGGAGTCGCGTATTTCCACGCGCCCGTCCAGAATGCGGCGCTTGGCCACCAGCTGGGCCAGTTCTTCGGCTGGGCCATGCAGCAGGAACCCCAGCTGAGGGTTCTTCTTTGCAGACATGGCAAGACCGGCCACTACAACAGCAGGGCCGGCGTCTCCGCCCATGGCGTCAACCGAGATCACAATGCGGTCGGATTTTGTCACTGATTGATCGGGTTTACCCGTCATGCAAAAATCCGCCCCGCAAAATGTGTGATCGTCGCGATCTTATGCCGCGTCTTCGTCGATTTCGACGTCGTCGTTCATGGCAACAATTTCTTTGCTGTCATAGTTGCCGCAGGAGGGGCAAACGTGGTGTGGGCGCTTCAACTCACCGCAGCTTGAGCATTCGTTCGGGTTTGCAGCAACCAGAGCGTCGTGCGCGCGGCGGTTGTTACGGCGCGACTTGGATACTTTATTCTGTTGGACGGCCATGTCTCAACCTTCGTAATTGGGGCCTTGGGATTTTGCCCGCGGCGCGTTTCACATTCGTTCGTTAGATCGGTAGGCGAGCGTTTAGGCCGCAGCCTCTCCGATGTCCAACCAAAAATTCCGATGTGCGCGCGAAAATACTGAGAATCTCCGTCTGCGCAAGCGGTTTTTTAAGCTAGGCGGCCCGATGATGCCACCCGGAAAACCGACATTAAGATAGTTTTTTAGCTCTCATTGTCCGAGTCCATCTGTTTCTTGAGCGCGGCAAGCCCGGCGAAGGGTTTGACATCGTCCTCGCGCATCGGGGCAACACCGGGTTGGCTGTAGACAGCCTCGCCCAGTTCCGCGCCCTCTTTGCGGGGATAGGCCGGGATCAACAAGGATAGGGCCTCGATCATCACAACTGCAGGGTCGATGGTATCCTGCAGCGGTTCTATCCGCTCATCCGCATCCATTTCCACCTCAGGATCATCGGGTTCCGATAGTTCCGAGACAAAAATCCGCTCAACTTTTTCATCGATTCGGGTGGTCATCGGTTCCAGCGTCACCACGCAGTCCTGCAAAACCGTGGCGCCCAAATGAGCAGTAAGCTGCCAGTCGCGACGGCCCTTGGTACTGACGGTTCCGGTGAAGCGAAGCTTGCGCAAACCCTTGATATCCAGCTCATGGGCCAGTGTTTCCAGCGTCTTTGCATCTGGGTGCAGATCAAACGCGGTTGCCCTGTTCTGTGGCAGATCGGACACCTTTAGAGTGGTGCTGTCAGTCATGTTGGCTACTTTCGTTTCTTGAACCGGGCGTCTGCATTAGGTAATCGGGTTCAAAGGCGTGTTCAAGCCAGAGGCAATGCAGTGTTGTGGGGATCATCATGAATGCACGGAAAGACCAGCTGAGATCAGCGGTGAAATATGCGGCCGGGGTGTTTGCTGCGGCGGCCTTGGCCGGATGTAGCGCGATCTATCAGAAACACGGCTATACCCCCACCGAAGAACAACTGGCCGAGGTCGTTGTTGGGGTTGATACAAAAGACTCGGTTGCCGAAACGGTTGGTATCCCCACGGCTTCGGGGGTTTTGAACGATGGTGGCTACTACTATGTGTCGACCCTGATGCGCACACGTGGGGCTGGCGCCACAAAGCCTGTGTCGCGATCCCTGGTCGCCATCAACTTTGACTCGCGTGATGTTGTCTCGGGCATCGAGCGGTACAGCCTGGAGGACGGCAAGGTGATTCCGCTGGAACGCCGTGTCACCAGCTCCAGCGTTGAGGATAAGACATTTATCCGACAGCTGCTTGGCAGCTTGGGCAACTTCAACCCAGGTTCTTTGCTGGAGGAATAACCTTCGGAATTTCGCTGGGGCGCGCGATGCGCCCCGGTCAGGTTTGTCTGAATTGTGAGGAATGGGGCGCGTGGTGCTGCCATTTCCGTGGGCAAGGAGGGCTGGGAATGGCAGGCAGAGACGACAGAGGGGCGCTGGCAGCGCTGCCCGTTTCAGGTGTGCTGCTGGAAAAGGGGAGCTACCGGGCGCGACTGGCGCTGGGGGCTGACGATGTGAGTGCGGCGCAGCGCCTGCGGGCGCGCTGCTTTGCAACAGGGACTGTGGATCAGGACCAATTTGATGCAGACTGTTTGCATGTGCTGATCGAGTGCCGTTCATCGGGGGCGCTGGCGGGCTGTTTCCGGCTTATGCTGCTCGAAAGCGGCCAGGAGCTGTCGCAGAGCTATTCTTCACAGTTTTACGATCTTTCACGGCTTGCCAGTTTCTCTGGGCGTTTGTTGGAACTGGGGCGCTTTTGTCTTGATCCTGGTGTTCTGGATGCTGATGTTCTGCGTCTGGCCTGGGGAGCCGTCACCAGCATGGTGGATCGGCAGGGGGTTGCGCTGCTGTTTGGCTGTTCCTCCTTTGCCGGAACATCCCCCGAAGCCTATATTGAGGCCTTTGCCTTGTTGCAGCATCGCCACCTGGCACCGCCGCTCCGGCGTCCGGGTCTCAAGGTGGCTGAGGCCCGTTCCTTTACTGACCTTTTGCAGGGCCGTTCAGCGCAGCAGAAGCCGGATCTGAAACAGGCTCAGGCCCAGTTGCCGCCATTGTTGCGCAGCTATCTGGCGATGGGTGGCTGGGTCAGCGATCATGTGGTGGTCGACGCCGCGCTCAACACCTGCCATGTTTTTACCGGGCTCGAGGTCACAGCCATTCCGGCAGCGCGTAAACGTTTGTTGCGCGGCGTTGCAGAGCCGTTGTGAGCGTTGACCTTGCCGCCCGCGCGGTTTAGCTGGCTCACATGGCACGTATTCCTCTTTTGCAGATGACCGGGATCTCCCTCACTTTTGGCGGCGATCCCATCTTTTCAGATCTCGATCTGGTGGTGCAACCTGGTGACCGGGTCGCCCTTGTTGGGCGCAACGGATCCGGAAAATCCACCCTTATGAAGGTGATGGCAGGGCTTGTTGAAGCTGATACCGGGACACTTGTAGTGCCTTCTGGGCGCTCGGTCGGCTATATGGAGCAGGACCCGCAGATGATCGGCTTTACCACCCTGGGGGATTTTGCCGCCAGCGCACTGGACCCGGGCGAGCTGTATAAGGTGGAGCGTGCCGGTGAGGGGCTGAAATTTGATCCCGACAGGCCTGTGGCCACCGCATCCGGCGGCGAGCGCCGCCGCGCCGCCCTGGCCAAGCTGATGGCGGAAGCCCCGGATCTGATGCTGCTGGACGAGCCGACCAACCATATGGATATCGAGGCCATCACCTGGCTGGAAGCTGAGCTGAAATCCACCCGCGCTGCCTATGTGCTGATCTCACACGACCGGGCCTTTTTACGGGCGCTGACACGGGCGACGCTTTGGGTCGATCGCGGTCAGGTGCGGCGGCAGGAAAAAGGCTTTGAGGGCTTTGAGGCTTGGCGCGACAAAATCTGGGAAGAAGAAGACCAGCAGCGCCACAAGCTGAACCGCCTGATCAAAAGCGAAAGCCGCTGGGCAGTCGAGGGTATCTCGGCGCGGCGCAAGCGCAATATGGGCCGGGTGCGGGCGCTGCATGAGCTGAAAGACCAGCGCGCAGGCCAGATCAAACGCCAGGGCGCAGCGGAGCTGGCGCTGGACGCTGGCCCCAAATCCGGTCGCAAGGTGATCGAAGTGGAAGCCCTCAGCAAAAACTTTGGTGACAAGCAGATCGTTTCTGATTTTTCCCTGAAGGTTCAACGCAGTGACCGGGTGGCCTTTGTTGGTCCCAATGGTGCGGGCAAGACCACATTGTTAAAGCTGATGTTGGGGCAGGTGGAGCCTGACGCAGGCTCGGTCAAACTAGGGACCAATCTGGAAATCGCGCTGTTTGACCAAACCCGTGACCAGCTGGATCCCAATGCCTCGCTTTGGGAAAACCTGACCTCGGATCCTTTGCTTGGGATTTCCGGCAAAGCGGATCAGGTCATGGTGCGCGGGGTGCCCAAACATGTGGTGGGCTATCTCAAGGAGTTTTTGTTCGATGAGGCCCAGGCCCGCGCGCCGGTGCGGTCGCTTTCGGGCGGCGAAAAGGCACGGTTGCTGCTGGCCCGTCTGATGGCGCGGCAAAGCAACCTACTGGTGTTGGATGAACCGACCAATGATCTGGATGTGGAAACGCTGGACCTGTTGCAGGAACTGCTGGATTCCTACGAGGGCACCGTGCTTTTGGTCAGCCACGACCGGGACTTTCTGGACCGGGTGGCCACCACCACCATCGCCATGGAGGGCGATGGCAAGGTGACAGCATATGCGGGCGGCTGGAGCGACTATATCAGCCAGCGTGGTGGTCTGCCGGGCGGCGACAAAGGCGAAAAACCGCAGAAAATCAAAGCGCAAAAAGCCCAAGCTAAGGATGCGGCGGCAGAGTCCAGTGCCAAAGAAAAGCTGTCCTTCAAGGAAAAGCACCGGCTGGAGGCTTTGCCCGCAGAAATAGAACGGCTGGAGCAAGAGATCGCCAAGCTACAAGAGCTGATGGCGGATCCGGCGTTGTTCACCCGTGAACCCGTCAAGTTCAAAAAGGCCACCGAGGCCCTGGTTGAGCGGCAGGAAAAGCTGGCAGCTTCTGAGGAAGAGTGGATGATGCTGGAAGAGAAATCAGAAGGCTGACGTTGTTCGTGAAGTGAATAATTTATTGGTTAACAGTTGATTAACGGGAAGTCTTAACTTTAAGCATATCCCTTAATTTGGGACGTGGGCGCGGCGGTTTTGCCGCGCCTCTTCTTTTTTCTGGGTGTTAAAGCTGGCGATCAGCGCATCCGCAAGGCGCCGTCGATGCGAATGACTTCGCCGTTGAGATAGCCCATTTCGGTGATGAACCCGGCCAGGCGGCCGTATTCTGCCGGATCGCCCAGTCGCACCGGGTTTGGCACATCTGCTGCCAGTTGCTGTTGCACCTCTTCTGGAAGCCCCGCCAGCATTGGCGTCATAAAGATGCCTGGCGCAATGGTCATTACCCGAATACCGGTAGAGGCCAAATCGCGTGCCATCGGCAGGCACATGCCAACAACGCCGCCTTTGGAGGCGGCATAGGCCGCCTGACCTTTTTGGCCATCATAGGCCGCAATGGAGGCGGTATTGATGATCACACCGCGGGCACCATCGGATTCGGGGGTGTTTTTGGCAATTTCAACTGCGGCGAGGCGGGCCACATTAAAGGTGCCAACCAGGTTAATGTCGATGGTGCGCTTGTATGCATCCAGGGGGTGGGCGCCGTCGCGGCCGATGGTTTTAATGCCATAGGCAATACCGGCACAGTTCACACAGGCGGAAATACGCCCCATTTTCTCAACCGCAAAGGCAATGGCTGCGCTGACCGAGTCCTCATCGGTGACATCGGTTTGAACAAAATGCCCGCCGATCTCTGCGGCGACCTTGGGACCGCGCTCTGCGTCGCGATCCAGAATGGTGACTTGAGCGCCGTTTTCGGCAAAATGGCGTGCTGTGGCCTCTCCGAGGCCGGAGGCGCCGCCGGTAATGATGGCGCAGGTCTGTGCGAGTTTCATAAAACAGGGTCCTTCAAGTATCTGAACATCTGTTCAATAACTATCACATGCAGCCGTTCTGTCTAGCGCGACGTGGCGCTCATCAGTCTGCTGTCCCAGCTGGCCAGGGGCGAGAGCAATCGCCCCATCGGCAGCCACAGCGCCCAGGTGCCGCCCAGTTGCGACAGGCGGGCTCCGGTGCCCAGTTTGAACCTGGCAAGACCGGGTGCTTCTTCGGTATTGATCAGGCCAAGGTCCAGTTGCTGGCAGCCTTGGGCGGCGAGCCAGCTCATTGCCTCCCACATCAGCAGATTGTGGGCGGAGAGCGCTTTCCCGGCCGGGGTGGTATGGGCAATGTGATAGGTCGCGCCGCGCCCATGGCGCAGGATAAGGATGGCGGCAACTGCTTCGCTGCCACTGAAGGCTTGAAACAGATTTGCCTTGCCTTTGTTTTCTTGCGCATAGGCGAGCGTTAGTGCGATGGGCCAGCTGCGATAGCCACGCTGCTGCTGTTGCACCTGATCTGCGGCCAAGAGCCAATGGCGTGCATCCAGCGGCATGTTCTGGCGGCTGACCTTCAGCCCGTTCGACTGGGCGCGAGTCAGGCGATTGCGCCATTTCTGGTGCAGGGCGGCTTTGCGTTGCGCGGCGGTGTTTCCCAGGTCAAGCTGGGCAACACAGGCCGGGCTGACAAGCGGCAGGGCGCCAATCTGTGCAAGTTCGGGGAAGGGGTGTTCGGGAGACAGGATCACCGGAGTTTTGCCAAGACCATTGGCCCGTAGGGCTGCGGGCAATTGGCTGGGCTGGGGGAGCATCGCGCGATTGATCATGGCGAGCCGCAGTCCCGAGGCAAAGTGGCGCGTGGTGACGAGGCTGTTGTGTAGCTCTGGCAGAACAACGGGGGCCTGTCCCAGGGCTTTCAGGGCCCGTGCAAATTCTGCAGACTGCGCCAAAGCCGTGAGGCCGGCGCTGCCGCAATCTTGCGGCGGTAGGGAGACAGAGGGAGAGGCAGATACATGGAAGTCCAGCATAGGACCATTTACCAATCAGAAACCTAAATGATGGTTAATGAGGGGATGAAAAAGCAAACCCCTGTTCTGGGCCAGATCGCGCCAAATCCAAAGTTGACCCTGTCGGCAGCCTTTGCTGTGGCAAGTGTTTTGTCGATCCCGGTCTTCTTGCTGTTGAGCCTGATGGAGTGGTGGTTCTTTTAGGGGGCTGAGTTGACTGGACGGTTGTACCGGGCCAGTTTCAACGGGCGGGTATAAATCAGGTTTTTTTCGTGAGGCTCTGCCTCACACTCCGAGGTATTTCTGGAAAGATGAAAAGAGGTCGGCTGGGAGTGGGCTGCGCCATGGCGTCTTTGGGATGGCCCGGGCTGGGCGCGGGCCTTAAAGGGGCGGGCCGGTGGTAAAGGGGCCGCTGAGCCCCTTTGAGTGTTTATGAACCCGCTGATCAGTCTGCCAGTTGCACCAGGGCGTGGCGCTTTTT
Organism: Pseudophaeobacter sp. TrK17; assembly: GCF_042192375.1. Lineage (NCBI taxonomy): Bacteria > Pseudomonadati > Pseudomonadota > Alphaproteobacteria > Rhodobacterales > Roseobacteraceae > Pseudophaeobacter > Pseudophaeobacter sp. TrK17. The sequence continues at coordinate 2,401,997 of NZ_CP071700.1, read as the reverse complement.
GCCGGCGCTGAGCTTGATGGGGCTGGACAGCGCCGCGGCGTCGATCATCAGGCCGGCGTCGCTGAGCGGTTTGTCGTCCAGTTTGGCGCCATTTTCACTGATCAGTCGTTTGGCGTCTTTGCCCGATTTTGCCAGGCCGGATTTGACAATCAGCTGAACGATGGAGATGCCATCGCCAAGCTCTGCCCCGGTCAGGGTCAAGGTTGGCAGATCATCACCGACGCCGCCCTTTTCAAAGACGTCTCGGGCGGTGGCCTCGGCGGTGGCCGCGGCGTCGGCGCCGTGCAGCAGTTTGGTCACCTCATTGGCAAGGATGACTTTGGCGGCGTTCACCTCAGACCCTGCCAGGGCGCCGAGGCGTTCACATTCATCCACCGGCAGTTCGGTGTAGAGTTTAAGGAAGCGGCCCACGTCGGCATCGGTGGTGTTGCGCCAGAACTGCCAGAACTCATAAGGAGAGCGCATTTCTGCGTTGAGCCAGACAGCGCCGTCCTGGCTTTTGCCCATCTTTTTGCCGTCTGAGGTGGTCAGCAGCGGCGTGGTCAGCCCGTAGATGGAATTGTCCAGTACTCGGCGGGTCAGATCGATACCATTGACGATATTGCCCCATTGATCCGATCCGCCCATCTGCAGAATGCAGCCGTAGCGGCGGTTCAGCTCCAGGAAGTCATAGGCCTGCAGGATCATGTAGTTGAATTCGAGGAAGGACAGTGACTGTTCTCGGTCCAGCCGCGATTTGACCGATTCAAAGGCCAACATGCGGTTGACCGAGAAATGGCGGCCAATGTCGCGCAGGAACTCAAGGTAGTTGAGCCCGTCCAGCCATTCGGCATTGTTCAGCATCAGCGCCTTGTTGGGCGCGTCACTGTCGTAGTCGATATAGGCCGAGAACACCTTTTTGATGCCGGCGATATTGTCGTCGATCTGGGCGTCATTCAGCAGCGGGCGCTCATCTGCGCGAAACGAAGGGTCGCCCACCTTGGTGGTGCCGCCGCCCATCAGGGTGATCGGCTGGTGGCCGGTTTTCTGGAACCAGCGCAGCATCATGATCTGGATCAGCGAGCCCACATGCAAGGATTTTGCTGTAGCGTCAAAACCGATATAGGCAGGCTTAACACCCTGCATCAGGGCCTCATCAAGGCCTTGATAATCGGTGCAATCAGCAAGGAACCCGCGTTCCATCATGACAGCGACAAAGTCCGATTTTGGGTGATAGGTCATAACATGCCTCGGTGTTTGGTTTGCGACGTGCTGTATAAGGCGCAAATTGTCCACATGGAACCTGTTTTGCCGACAAAATTTCAGCTGCGCGCTAAGGCAGTTCCCTGTGCCAGAGCAGACTGCTATGCAGGGGCAAAGGCTCCGGGCGATTGCCGCGGGTATCGGGGCGCCTTTGGCACAATGAGATGAGACGGTAGATGAGAAAAGCAATCGCCAAAACCGGCGTGGTACGGGCCCTGGGCGCGATGAGTGGCACCTCGCTGGATGGGGTGGATGTTGCGGTGGTTGAGACAGATGGCCTAACAATTGCGGGCTTTGGCCCCAGTGGCTACCAGGCTTACTCGGATGTCGAGAGAGGGGTGCTGCGCGCAGGTCTTGGACATTGGCTCGGCGCCGAGGTTGAGGCAGCCGCCGAGGTGGTTGAGGCCAAGCATATTGCGGCGCTTGGCGGGTTTGAAGATATCGATCTGATTGGGTTTCATGGCCAGACATTGGCCCATGCCCCGCGCCAGCAAGGCACCCTGCAGGTCGGCAACGGCGCGGCTCTGGCCGAGGCGTTGGACCTGCCGGTTGTGTGGGACTTTCGCAGCGATGATGTTTCCATGGGCGGCGAAGGCGCGCCGCTGGCGCCGTTTTTCCACTTTGCCTGCGCCAAATATATCAAGGCCACCGGCCCGATTTGTTTCCTGAACCTCGGCGGGGTTGGCAATCTTACCTATGTGGATCCGCGTTTGGACAGTCCGGAAGCTTCCGGTGCGCTTTTGGCCTTTGATACCGGGCCGGCCAATGCGCCGATCAATGACCTGTTGCAGGCACGGCTGGGGCTGGCGTTTGACAAGGACGGGGGCGTCGCCAGCAGCGGAGAGGTTGAGACCGGCGCGCTGGAGCTGTTTCTGGCTGAGCCCTATTTTTCCCGTATGCCGCCCAAGTCACTGGACCGGAATGATTTTGCGGAGATGATTGATCTGGTGACAGAGCTGAGTGACGCAGACGCCACCGCCACTCTGACGGCCATGTGCGCGGCCTCGGTGGCGCAGGGGATGGAACACTGCCCGGAGCCGCCTGCGGTGGTTCTGGTGACTGGCGGTGGGCGGCACAATCCGGTGCTGATGCAGATGTTGGCGGTCTCATTGGACTGTCCTGTCAAACCGGTTGAGGCGGTCGGGCTGGATGGTGACATGCTGGAGGCCCAGGCTTTTGGCTTTCTGGCGGTGCGGGTGGCCCGTGGCCTGGCGACCTCCTGTCCGGGCACCACAGGTGTGCGGGCCTGCGTCGGCGGCGGGGTGATCAGTGTGCCGGGAACTGACTAGGGGTACGGGCTATGACGCCCATTTCAATGGTTGCGCTAATGGTTCTGGCTAATGGTTCCGGAAGGTCAGAATCCGCGTGGTCTGCGCGTAACACGCGCCTGCCTTGAGTGCAGGTCGTGGGGACAAAGCGGTGCAGAGTCTGCATGACGGGGATCAAAACATCTGCGGGCTCGGCCAGAGTGAGGTCGTGCTGAAAACAGTTTGCCTGTCGTTTGCCATCCTGTGCCGGGATGGCCTCCAATTGATGGTTGCCGAGGGCAATTACCCGGTCCCGATGCCAGGGGAGACCCCGATCTGATGCCATGGGACACCCCAATTTGACCCTGACGGGTTAAAGGAGAGGAAGCGAACGGGCCGCATTTTTGGCCAATAGGGATTACCCTATTGTTGCAGGATGAACGTGCGACTGCCTGACACAGGGCTGCGCGCTTGCTCCGGCGGTCCCTTGGGCGCAACTGGCGTTATTTTTTTGGGATATCAAAGCCAGGTGCGGCCAGCTCAAAACCCTCAAACTGGAAACCCGGCGACACGGTGCAGCTGATCAGAGTGTAGTCGCCAGTGCTGCGGGCGGCCTGCCAGTGGCCTTCGGGGACGATGATTTGGGGCTGCCCTACAGTGAGATCCGGGGTGAGCAGATGTTCTGCGGCGGGGCCCGCGTCGGTTGCGGAGAGCGACAGGATTAGCGGCGCTCCGGAATGGTAGAGCCAGATTTCACTGGCATCGACCCGGTGCCAGTGGCTTGCTTCATCGCCACGAAGCAGGAAATAGATGCAGGTACCGCTGGGGCGGCCCTCATTTTCGGCCACCCAGGTTTGACGATACCAACCGCCTTCGGGGTGGCGGGAAAGTTGCAGTTTTGTAATGATTTCATCCGCAGTCATCGTGGCAGCACCTTCACACTGGTATTCTTGTATCTGAGACATATCTTGAGGTCATGGTTTTGCACATCCCCTTTGAAAATACATATGCCCAGCTGGGGCCCGGCTTCTATAGCAGGCAGCAGCCCACGCCAGTGGCCGCACCGCAGCTGATTGCTTTTAACCAGACCCTGGCTGACCTGTTGCAGGTTCAGGCCGACGATCTTGCTCAGATGGCTGAGGTCTTTGCCGGCAATCAAATGCCAGCAGGGGCGGATCCCCTGGCGCAGGCCTATGCAGGCCACCAGTTTGGCAATTTCAACCCTCAGCTTGGGGATGGTCGTGCGGTGCTGCTGGGCGAAGTGGTTGGCGCGGAGGGCAGGCGCTATGATCTGCAACTCAAAGGCGCGGGGCGTACACCCTTTTCCCGTCAGGGGGATGGCCGGGCCTGGTTGGGGCCGGTGCTGCGCGAATATGTGGTCTCGGAGGCGATGCATGCCTTGGGCATTCCCACTACCCGCGCCTTGGCGGCTGTCGCCACAGGTGAGACCGTGTGGCGCGAAGGCGGGATGCCCGGCGCGGTACTGACACGCGTTGCCGCCAGCCATTTGCGGGTGGGGACCTTTCAGTTCTTTGCAGCGCGGGGGGAGACCACAGCGCTGCGGCAGCTGACGGAGTATACCATCAAGCGCCATTATCCGCAGGCCGAGGGGCCGCTGGGGCTTTTGCGCGCGGTGCGGGATGCCCAGGCCGAGCTGATTGCCGCCTGGATGTCGGTTGGCTTTATTCACGGGGTGATGAACACCGACAACTGCAGCATTTCAGGTGAGACCATCGACTATGGCCCCTGTGCCTTCATGGATACCTACCGGGCCGAGCAAGTGTTTTCCTCGATCGACCGGGGGGGGCGCTACGCCTATGCCAACCAGCCAAGTATCGCAGTCTGGAACCTGGCACAGCTGGCCACCGCCCTGATCCAGCAACTGGACGACCCGCAAGAGGCGGTGGAAGAGGCCACAGCGATTATTCACGCCATGCCCTCCTTGATCGAAGTCGCGTGGCTGCGCTTGTTCCGGCGCAAAATTGGTCTTGAGACCGTAGCGCCGCAGGATCTGGAACTGATTTCGGACCTGTTGCAGCTGATGGAAGAAGGCCAAGCGGATTTTACCAATACCTTCCGTGCTTTGGCTGAGGGAACCGCGGCAGATCACTTTCGTGATCCCAAGGCGTTTGCCCCTTGGCAGGCCCGCTGGATGCAGCGGCGGGAACAGGAACAAGATCCGCAGGCCATAATGCGGGCCAGTAACCCGGTCTATATCCCGCGCAATCACCGGATCGAAGAAATGATCACTGCTGCGGTGGCAGGGGACTTTACCCTGTTTGAGCGCTTGGGGACAGTGCTGCAGCAGCCATTCACAGAGCAATCAGGGGCAGAGGATCTGCGCGGGCCTCCCGAAGCGCATGAGGTGGTCACAGCCACCTTTTGCGGCACCTGATAGCAGCTGCGCCACCTCGCTTAGGGGCCTTGCTGGGCAGAGGTCAAAGTTCAGGCCAAGGTAGTTCTCCCGCCCGTCGTCGAGCTTATGAATAAGCTCTCCTCCCGTTGGGGGTGGCGCCGTGCCAAAGGCACGGCGCCACCCCCAACTGCTCCTGTTGCATCTTGATGCAATGGGAGTGGGCGGGAGCATTTGGAGTCCGGGGACTTGCGCGGACCTCGCGCTTGCATAAACCGCGCGCTGACATCAAAGGGGCGGAGAAGGGCTCACCATTGCGGGTGCAGATTGCTGTCAAAAAGAAATGGCGCCCTGCGGGAAGCAGAGCGCCATTGGCGATATGAAATTGGCTGTGCAGGGCCCGTCTGGGCTTTCGCAACCTGAACTGACCGCAGGATGAGGCTTCTTAGCGGGCCTGACGGCGTCGGTTACCTGCACCACCACCTGCGCTTGCGCCGGACCCGTTGGCGGCCCCACCGGGTTTACCGCCGCCCTGGGACTGGCCGCGACCACCACCGCCACGGCGACGGTTGCCGCCGGGCTTGCCGCCTGGTTTGCCACCGGGACGGCCACCACGCGCGGGGCTGGCGCCGGGAACTGGCTCCCATGGGCTGCCGGAGGCGGTTGGAATGGTGATTTTCATCACCTTCTGGATCGCTTTCAGCTCTTCCATCTCATCGGGGGCACAGAAAGCAACGGCCTGGCCGTCCTTGCCAGCGCGCGCTGTCCGGCCGATCCGGTGCACATAGGCATCCGCTACATTGGGCAGCTCGTAGTTGTAGACATATTTGACATCGGGGATGTCCAGGCCACGGGCCGCAACATCCGTTGCAACCAAGACCTTGATCTGGCCTGATTTAAAGGCTGCCAAGGCACGCTCGCGCTGGCCCTGGCTTTTGTTGCCATGGATGGCGGCTGCGGCAAAGCCGGATTTCTCCAGCACTTTCATCAGCTTTTCCATACCGTGCTTGGTGCGGCCAAAGACCAGCGTGCGCTCATCCTTGTGCTCGGTCAGCAATTCCTTGAGCAGGCTCAGCTTTTCCGCCTTGGCGATGAAATGCACCGATTGCGTCACCTTGGCTGCGGGCTTGCCCGGAGGGGAGACTTCGATGCGCACAGGACGGTTGAGATAGGAGTTGGCAATCTCGTTCATCTGCTTGGGCATGGTGGCCGAAAACAGCATGGTCTGGCGCTCTTCGGGCAGCAGGGCAGAAATTTTGCGGAGCGCATGGATAAAGCCGAGGTCCAGCATCTGGTCGGCCTCGTCCAGCACCAGGAAATCGCAGGAGCCAAGATCCAGCGCCTTGCGGTCCAGGATATCGAGCAGGCGGCCAGGGGTGGCCACCAGAATGTCGGTCCCGCGGGAGATCCTCTGGATCTGCGGGTTGATCGAAACACCGCCCACCACCAGGCCGATTTTCATCGGGGTGCCTTCGGTCAGGTCTTTCAGGGTGGCGGCAATCTGGTTGGCCAGTTCGCGGGTGGGCGCCAGCACCAGGCCGCGCACGGTATGGGCGGCAGGCTTGCGGCCATAGTCCAGCATGCGGGCGATCAAGGGCACGCCAAAGGCAGCAGTTTTACCGGTGCCGGTCTGGGCCAGACCCAGCACGTCTTCGCCGTTCAGGGCGTGGGGAATGGCGCGGGCCTGGATCGGGGTTGGCTCTTTCAGACCCATATCGGCCAGACGGGCCAGAACAAGATCGGGCAGGCCCATTGTCGAAAATTCAGTCACGTATCGTCCTTTCGCGGCTCAATGCCCATGGCACGAACCGTGTCGACCAGTCGCAGAATGCGCTGGCTTTTGGTGGGGCAAAGCCCTCAAACGGGCGCAGACGAATGCCTGGCCGCTGGGATTTGCAAGTGCCCCACGCGTGATTTTGGGAACCTTGGCACTTCACTAGACACCGGGTTTGTCGCACATATGTTGCGCGTCCGGGCTGTCTCTGCTCACGCGGCAGGGAAGGATGCCTTTGCATCACATGGGCGGTTATGTGGATAAAGTCAATGGCGCGTTCTGATGGAAATTGGTTTTCGTCGGCGCACGGATTGACTACATAGAGAACCCAGACCAGTGGACGGAAAGCAAAACGTGATGACAATTATCGCTCGATGTGAGGCCAAGGGCCTGCGGATGACCGGCCAGCGTCGGGTGATTGCCCGTGCTCTGCAGGACAGTGCCGACCACCCGGATGTCGAAGCGCTTTATGCCCGGGCCAGCGCGCTGGACAGCGGGATTTCTCTTGCCACAGTCTATCGCACTGTCAAACTGTTCGAGGAAGCCGGGATTCTGGACCGGTTGGAGTTTGGCGATGGCCGTGCCCGCTACGAGGATGCAGACCGGGAGCATCACGACCATCTGATTGATATCAATACCGGTGAAGTGATCGAATTCTGTGATCCCGACATCGAAGCGCTGCAGGAACGCATCGCGGCCAAACTGGGATATCAGCTCAAAGGTCACAAGCTGGAGCTCTATGGGGTGCCTCTGAAGAAAGCCGCACCCTCTGAGTGATCCTCAAGAAGGTGGGCCTTCAAGGGGAGACCTCAAGGGAAGCGGTATCGACCTGGCGGGACGTGATTTTCACTTAACCTATCAACGATTGTGAAGTCTAAACCCACAAACTGTTGTGTTTCATGTCGTAAATTGACTTGCGATGGGGCGGGTTGACCACCATTCCCTGACCAGGTGCTGCATTGGTCCGGTGACAAACGGCAGGCAAAGCAGCGCCCATTTTTCGGAGGGCCTGGCGTGAACAATCTAAACGGAATTCTCTTTATCATTGCGGCCATGGCCGCCTTCACCCTGGAAGATATGTTCATCAAGCGGCTATCGGGGGACGTTCCTGTGGGGCAGATCCTGATGTTGCTGGGCCTTGGTTCCGGCACGGTCTTTGCGGCGGCGGCTGTGTACCGGGGCGACAATCTTTTTGCGCCTGCGGCCTGGCGCGGGGCGGCAATCCTACGCACCCTCTCAGAGGCCGTGGGCGCCGTGGCCTTTGCCACTGCGCTGTCTTTGGTCGATATTTCCACGGTTGCTGCGGTGTTTCAGGCGCTGCCCCTGGTTATCACCATGGGGGCTGCGTTGTTCCTGGGGGAGCAGGTTGGCTGGCGGCGCTGGAGCGCGATCTGTGTGGGCTTTGTCGGGGTCTTGATGATTGTACGCCCTGGGCTGGCAGGATTTAACCCTTCGGTGATTCTGGTGCTGGTGGCGGTTCTGGCTATTGCTGCAAGGGATCTGCTGACCCGTATGGTCGATAGCTCTGTCTCGTCGGCGGTTGTCAGCTTTCAGGCCTTTGCCTCGGTGATCGTGGCCGGTGGGCTGTTGCTGGTCTCTACCGGCGCAGAGCCAACCGCGCTGGATGGGCGTGAGGTGGGGATGATGCTGGGGGGGATCGTCTTTGGCGTTGCCGGCTATTACGCCATCGTAACCGCAACCCGCATTGGGGATGCATCCGCCATCACGCCATTTCGCTACAGCAGGCTGTTGTTTTCCATACTGGTTGGGGTGCTGGTCTTTGGTGAGCGTCCTGATGCCATGACCCTGGGCGGGGCTGCGCTGATCATTGTTTCTGGTCTTTATACCTTTGTGCGGGAACGGCGCTTGGCTCGCGAACAGGTCCGGGAGCAGGCGCGCCTGCACCGTGCGGGCTCTGTGGTGTCAGCAACACCCGGATCAACCGGCGTCTAGTCCTCGCATCAGGCCAAAGTCTGCAGGCGCCAGAAACGACATCGATACCGGTGGCGCAAACAGAGATATGTTAGCCCTAACCTCGTGAAATAAACGCCGTTAGCGATAACGATCTCTGTTTACATTTGCCCCTTGGCTGCTATGACGCAGGCATCTTTTGTTGCAGTCAAGGACCGTCCAAATGAGCACAATTATCGACATTCACGCCCGCGAAATCCTCGACAGCCGGGGCAACCCCACGGTTGAGGTCGATGTGATCCTGGAAGACGGCACCATGGGCCGCGCCGCCGTGCCCTCGGGCGCCTCTACCGGTGCTCACGAGGCGGTGGAACGGCGCGACGGCGACAAGGACCGCTACCTTGGCAAAGGCGTGCTGGAAGCGGTTGCCGCCGTCAACGGTGAAATCGCCGAAGAACTGGTTGGCTTTGACGCCACCGAGCAGGTAGCGGTTGACGGGGCGATGATCGAGCTGGACGGGACGCCAAACAAGGCGCGTCTGGGGGCCAATGCGATCCTCGGTGTTTCCATGGCTGTGGCCAAGGCCGCCGCTGATTTCACCACCCAGCCGCTGTTTCGCTATGTGGGGGGCACCTCTGCCCGTGTTCTGCCGGTGCCGATGATGAACATCATCAATGGTGGGGAACATGCCGACAACCCCATCGACATTCAGGAATTCATGATCATGCCAGTGGCCGCGGACAATATCCGCGAGGCCGTGCGCATGGGCGCCGAGGTGTTCCACACCCTGAAGAAAGAGCTGTCCGCTGCGGGTCTGTCCACTGGAATCGGGGATGAGGGTGGCTTTGCCCCCAACATTGCTTCCACCCGTGAGGCGCTTGATTTTGTTCTGAAATCCATCGAAAAAGCAGGCTACCGCCCCGGCGAGGAAATCTATCTGGCGCTGGATTGCGCCGCCACTGAATACTATAAGGACGGCAAATACGTGTTGTCCGGTGAGGGCAAGGTTCTGTCCTCAGCCGAGAACGTCGACTATCTGGCGGCGCTGGTGAATGACTACCCGATCATCTCGATCGAGGATGGCATGGGCGAAGACGACTGGGACGGCTGGAAGGCCCTCACCGACGCCATCGGCGACAAGGTGCAGCTGGTTGGCGACGATCTTTTTGTCACCAACCCGGCGCGTCTGGCCGAAGGCATCCAGCGCGGTAGTGCCAACTCCATGCTGGTCAAAGTGAACCAGATCGGCACCCTGACCGAGACGCTGAAGGCTGTAGATATGGCCCACCGTGCGGGCTTCACCAATGTGATGTCCCACCGCTCGGGCGAGACCGAGGACGCCACCATTGCAGACCTCGCGGTTGCCACTAACTGTGGCCAGATCAAAACCGGCTCGCTGGCGCGTTCTGACCGGCTGGCGAAATACAACCAGCTGATCCGCATTGAGGAAGTGCTGGGCGAAGTTGCAGAATACGCAGGCCGCTCGATCCTGAAGGGGTGATTATTCTACGATCCGGCTAAAGCTTTCTGCATAGCTCGGCTGAGTTCAACGAAAATAGCCAAGCCCTGTGTCTCGTGACACAGGGCTTTTTAGTTGAGAAAGCTTCACGAAACTCGCCGCAGGTATTGGTGCGTTATGGCCGACATTTTGAATGCCAGGGGGCCGACGGCTAAGGATAAAACAAAGGCGATAGGCATTGCGGTCATGAATCGGTTCATCCAGAGCCCTATCCATCCAGAGGTAAAGTGCATTGGAAAGGCCGTGAAAATTCCGGTCATTAGGAGCGCCATCATAAAGGCGATAAAGAACTGCGCCAAAACTATGACGGACTTGGATTGGGGAGGCTGGGGTGATTGAAGTTGGCTCATGCTTGGCATTCCTGTTTTCTGTATAAAGCGGGATGCAACGGGATGGCCTTGGCGCAGTTCCGCAGCACCCCGAAGAGGGAGCTGCTGCGGGTTTGGGCCTATGGCCCAACTAACTCTGACATTGTTGGCCCTGTATAGACCCTATCAATGCAAGGGCTGGGATAACCGAACCAGCCACACGTTTTTCAGCCTGAGCTCGGTAACACTGGTCAAACGTCGGGATCAACATACAATTCGTTTATGATTACAAGCACTTCCTGAGGGATTCTGCTCTGACATATTTGCGCAGGGTCATAAGACCTTGGTCATCAACATGTATCTGTCACGGGGCTGGAACCGGGTGCGCTGGTACAGTCTCTGGGCCTGCTCATTCTCCCGGTCCACCTCCAGGTGCAACGCCTTGATCCCGGCCTTGGCCAGGGTCTTGGGCAGTTCGATCAGCACCTCAGAGGCGAGCCCCCGGCCGCGCACCGGCGGGCGGATATAGATCTCATCGACAAATCCATCCATGCCGCCAAACTCCACCGACCAGCCAAAGGTGACTACGATATAGCCGATGGGGGCACGGGTGGGGCCGATGATATAAACCGCACCATAGGGGATGCCCTCCAGCAGCGGTTCAATACCGGCACGGCGCTGTTCTGGGCTGGTGTCCAGGCCTTCTTCCACATGGAAGGCCTCCACCATGGTGAGCAGCTTTTCCAGATGCTCAGGGCGGGCCAGATGCAGGGCGGCGCTCACAACCGGCCCAGACGGTCAGTGATGAGGGTAAAGAACCCTTCGGCGTCCAGATCACCGATGAACAGCGCATTGGGCGGGCGCGTGGTGACGCCCCACCAGTCGGCGACGGTCATACCAAGAGTGAGCTCTGACTGGGTTTCAATCTCGACGTTGACCTGGCGGCCTGAGAACAGCGCGGGCTGGATCAGATAGGCAATCACGCAGGGGTCATGCAGCGGCCCACCGTCTGAGCCATATTTCTCCATGTCGAACCGTTCAAAGAAATCGAGCATTTCTGCAGTGAAAGACCCGGCACGATTACCCAGGGCCCGCAGCGCCTCAATACGGGGGCGGGTGGTCAGGGCCTTGTGGGTGACATCCAGTGGCATCATGGTGATTTGAATGCCGGATTTCAGCACGATGTCAGCAGCTTCCGGGTCGACATAGATGTTGAACTCAGCCGCTGGCGTGACATTGCCGACCTCAAAATAGGCGCCCCCCATCAGCACTACTTCTTGCACGCGCTCCATGATATCCGGCGCGGCCTGAAAGGCGGCGGCAATATTGCTGAGCGGTCCCAGCGGACAAAGCGTTACCGAGCCAGCCGGTTCACGTCTCAGGGTGTCGATGATGAACGCCACGCCATCCTGATCCTGCAGCGGCAGTGTTGGTTCAAACAGTTCGGGGCCATCCAGCCCTGTTTTGCCATGCACCTCTTCGGCGGTGACCAGGGGGCGCGACAGCGGCGCCGCACGACCGGCAAAGACCGGGACATCGGTGCGGCCTGCGACCTCGCAGATGATGCGGGCGTTTTTATGGGTCAGCGGCAGCGGCACATTGCCGGCAACGCAGGTAATTCCCAGCACATTAATGTCATCAGGGCTGGCCAGGGCCAGCAGCAGCGCGACGGCATCGTCCTGTCCGGGGTCGGTGTCGATTATTACTTTGCGGGCAGTCATATGCGGGGTCCTGTGGTAAAAGGTGAGCGTTGCAGTGGCGACTGGAAATGTCCAGCCGCGCGCAGGTGAGGCGCGCGGATTTTGATTGTTTTGGGAAAGATGACGCGGCGGTCAGTCTGACGTTTTCTCGTCAGCCTTTACGGCATCCCACAGCGCATCCATTTCCGCCAGGTCGCTGTCTTCGGGGCGTTTTCCCAGTAGGGCCAGTTTGGCCTCGACACCTTCAAAGCGGCGGATGAATTTGGCATTGGCTTTGCGCAGGGCTGCTTCGGGCTCGACACCCAGGTGGCGGCCAAGATTGGCCATGACAAACATCAGATCGCCAAATTCCTCTTCGACCTCCACCTGGCTCAACTCGGAGCGGGCCTCAGCCAGTTCGCCGCTTTCCTCGGCGATTTTGGCGATGACCTGGTCAACCGCGGGCCAGTCAAAGCCAACGCGGGCCGCGCGCTTTTGCAACTTGTAGGCCCGTAGCAGGGCCGGCAGCCCCACGGCGACACCGTCCAAAGTGCCGGTTTCCTGCTTGCCTGCCCGTTCGGCCGCCTTGATGGCCTCCCAGTCGGCAGTTTGTTGGTCTGCGCTTTTGTCGCGGGTTTCATTGCCAAAAACATGCGGGTGCCGCGAAACCATCTTGTTGGACATGGTGGTGACCACATCCTGGAAGGTAAAATGCCCGGCCTCAGTAGCCATTTGGGCGTGAAAGACGGATTGGAACAACAAATCGCCCAACTCGCCCTTCAGCTCATCCCAGGCCTGGCGTTCAATTGCGTCGGCGACCTCGTAGGCTTCCTCGATGGTATAGGGGGCGATGGAGGCAAAATCCTGCTCCAGATCCCAGGGGCAGCCGTGGCTGGGGTCGCGCAGGGCCTGCATGATTGCAAGCAGCCGCTCGATCCCAGCGGTTTTGTTTTGTATCAATGCCATGTCGAAAGGCGGTGGTGGCGGTGTTTCGGGCATTGCAGCCTCTCTTGTTCCTGTGTCAGATGCATCAATCCCGATCCTCGCACAGGAGTCCACCCCATGGCCGTCGTGAACCGCATTGCTGATTTTGCCCCCGAGATGAAGACCTGGCGTCAGCATCTGCATCAGATCCCCGAATTGGCGTTGGATCTGCCCAAGACAGCCGCCTATGTGGCGGAGCGTCTGCGCGAGATTGGCGTGGATGAGCTGCACGAAGGTATTGCCACCTCTGGCATGGTGGCCATCATCAATGGCCAGGGCAACACGGCGGGGCAGGGGCCGACAATTGGATTGCGCGCCGATATGGACGCGCTGCCCATCCCCGAAGAAACCGGCGTTGACTATGCTTCGCAGCATGCGGGCAACATGCATGCCTGTGGCCATGACGGTCATACAACCATGCTGCTGGGGGCGGCCAAATATCTGGCGGAGACGCGCAACTTCTCTGGCCGGGTGGCGTTGATTTTTCAACCCGCCGAAGAGGCCATTGGCGGCGCCCGGATCATGGTCGAGGAAGGCATCATGGAGCGCTTTGATATTGGCGAAGTCTATGCGCTGCACAATGCGCCGGGATTGCCTGTGGGCAGCTTTGTGACCACGCCCGGTGCGCTGATGGCGGCCGTGGATACGTTTCACATTCATATTCAAGGCGTTGGTGGCCATGGGGCGATGCCGCATGAGACCCGTGATCCGGTGATGGCGGCCTGTGGCATTGCCCAGGCGCTGCAAACCATCATCAGCCGCAACCATCACACGCTTGAGGATCTGGTGGTCTCGGTGACGCAAATTCACACCGGAACCGTGGACAATGTGATCCCGGATACGGCCTATATCAATGGCACGGTGCGCACTTTCAATCCGCAGGTGCAGGCCATGGTCATGCGCCGCATGGAGGAGATCGTTGCGGGGCAAGCGGCGAGCTATGGTGTGACAGCTGAATTGAACTATGAGGTCGGATATCCGGCGACCATCAATGACGCCGCCAAGGCGGGGTTTGCAGCCGAAGTCGCGGGCGAGGTATCAGGGCCAGAAAATGTCGAGGCTGATGGCGGCCGCGAAATGGGCGCAGAGGATTTCTCATATATGTTGAACGCGCGTCCCGGTGCCTATCTCTTCCTGGGCCAGGGCGAAAGCGCAGGCCTGCATCACCCGAAGTACAATTTCAACGACGATATCGCCCCAATTGGCGCCTCCTTCTTTGCACGTGTGGTGGAGCGGGCGCAGCCCCTGGGATAGGCGCAAGGCCGGTCCGCAGTCGGCTGGAGCCAGGCTTTGCGGCCGCCGGAGCAGGTGCTGAGGTGACAGGAGCTCTAAAAATGGCTATCCCGGCTTTGCAATATGATCAAAATTGACCGTTCTGGTCTTGGCGCCTCGGTTTCACTTGCTTGGCGCCGCCGGGGCGGGAAATGCAAAGGGGGTGGGTAAATGGCACTGGAAGATGCAAAAACACAGGTCGATCAGGCCTTCACGCGCGAGGAGCTGACCGGGCTTAGCTTTGAGAATACCTTTGGCGGGGCGCTGTCTTTTGCGCGTCGTCGCTATAGCAAAGACCTGAGTGTTGCGGATATCGCGGTAACCGGTGTGCCCTTTGATCAGGCCGTCACCAACCGCCCGGGCACCCGTTTAGGGCCACGGGCAATCCGCGAGGCGTCGGCATTGCAAAGCCCGGATGCCCCCTATGGCTGGGGCTATGATCCGCTGAGTGAACTGGCCATTGTCGACTATGGCGATCTGGCCTTTGACTATGCGAATGTGGCGGCTTTCCCGGATACGCTGCGCGATCACATGCGCGGTATTCTTGCGAGCGATACCGCCTCAGTGACGCTGGGGGGAGATCACTACATCAGTTTTCCGATCCTCAAGGCCTATGCCGAGAAATACGGCCCGATCTCGCTGTTGCAGTTTGATGCCCATACGGACACCTGGCCGGATGATGATTTTACCCGCGTCGATCATGGCACCATGTTCTACAAGGCGGTGAAATCAGGCATCGTTGATCCGGCCACCTCGGTGCAGGTGGGCATCCGCACCACCAACGAGGACAGTCTGGGGGTCAATATCATTGATGCGGCAACCGTGCATGAAATTGGCCCGGTTGAAACCGCGGCCCGGATCAAAACCATCCTCGGGGATCGGCCCTGTTACCTCAGCTTTGATATCGACGGCTTGGACCCTGCCTATGCACCGGGCACTGGCACCCCTGTCTGGGGCGGTCTTACCTCTGCGCAGGCGGCTCGCATCTTGCGCGAGATCGCCGGGATCAATATCAAAGGCGGTGACGTGGTGGAGGTCTCGCCTCCGTTTGACACCACCGGGGCGACTGCAATTGCCGGGGCCCATGTTGCAATGGAAATTATCTGCCTCCTGGGCTGGAATATGAGAGAAAATGGCTGAGTTTAATCAACCGATTAGTGGCAATGATCTGGCGCGGTTTTCCGGGCCAAGCACCTTTATGCGCCTGCCGCAGGCAACCTCGCTCGAAGGTTTGGACGTTGCCTTTCTGGGGGTGCCGATGGATATCGGAACCTCCTGGCGGTCCGGCACCCGTTTTGGCCCCAAACAAATTCGCAGCGAGAGCGCCATGCTGCGTCCCTATAACATGGCCACGGGGGCTGCACCCTTTGACAGCCTGAATGCGGGGGACATTGGCGATCTGGCGATCAATACCTTCTCGCTGAAAGAATCCCTGCGCATCATCGAGGAAAGCTATCAGGCGATCCTGTCGGGCAGTGTGATTCCGATGGCGATGGGCGGCGATCATTCGATCACCCTGCCAATTCTGCGGGCGATTGCCGCCAAATATGGTCCTGTCGCGCTGGTCCATGTGGATGCCCATGCGGATGTGAACGATGATATGTTTGGCGAACGCGAAACCCACGGCACGGTGTTTCGTCGTGCCTATGAGGAAGGCTTGATCGTCGCAGACAAGACCTACCAGATTGGCATTCGTGGCACCGGCTACGGCGCGAATGACTTCACCGAGGCACAGGGCTGGGGCTTTCAACAGTTTCCCGCCCAGGAGCTCTGGGGGCGGCAACTGCACAATATGGGTGCCGAGATCCGCCGCGATATTGGCGCCCGCCCGGTTTATATCACCTATGACATCGACAGTCTGGACCCAGCCTATGCGCCTGGAACCGGCACACCGGAAATCGGCGGCTTGACCACTCCGCAGGCGCTGGAGCTGATCCGCGCCATGAAGGGGTTGAACATCGTGGGCTGTGATCTGGTGGAGGTTTCGCCGCCCTATGACACCTCAGGCAATACAGCCCTGACTGCGGCTAATTTGCTTTACGAGATGATGTGCGTTCTTCCAGGGGTCAAGTCGCGCTAAGCTCTTCTCTGACGATCTCTCACTTTGGGGGTAGGCGCAAAGAAGAGGGCGGGGCGACCATGGGAAAGATAATGATGTTGATTTGGATTGTGCTGGCAGCTGCCGTGGTGGTTGTCGGCTTTATCCGATTGGCACCGGTTGATCCCTTTGATTGGAACACCCAGCCGGAACTGTCAGAGGACAAGGAGTTTCGGGGCGGCGTCTTTAAGGTTGTGCGCACCGGGCCTGAGGGCCTGCACGACTTTGACCGCATCGCTAGCGCAGCCCCGCGGACAAAACTTTTGACAGGATCTGTCGAAGAAGGGATGGCCACCTATGTGACCCGCACCAAGGTCATTGGATTTCCCGACTACACCACCGCCCGTCAGGACGGCGATTTGCTAAAGGTCTACGCGCGCTTGCGGTTTGGTCGCTCTGATCTTGGCGCCAATAAGTCACGCATTGATGGCTGGTTATCGCTGATGCCCAGAGCCCAGGACTAGCCCACCACGACAGCGACGCCAGGGGCCATGCAAACGATCATAGTGGGGCATGTCGCCAGTGCTGGATCAGAGATCAGGCAGCTGGGCCTGTGCCAGGGAATAGGACGTGGGTAAAGGCCTTTTCTGGTCAGGCTGCTGTAGTTTGGCTGACAGGCAATTGGCCTGCACTTCCCGCCACATCGGCACGTTGAGCGACATTTGGCACTGGGCCAGAAACTGCCGCCCATCGACATCCAGGCAGCGCATTTCACCCAGATCGACCCGCGCGCCGCTTTTGTCGGTGCAATAACAGTCGATCACCTTGCCACCGGGACCAACCACATCTGCCAGTCCCGGGCTTGTCGCCAGGATCAGTGCGAAAGTGATAAGGGCTCTGGCATGTTGCATGGAGCTAGCATATCACAGAAAAAACAGGCTGCCAAAGCGGCAGCACAGCACCCCGAATGAGAATGAGGCACGGATGATCCCCGAAGAGCGGCTAGAGCAGATTCTGCAACGGTTTCAGTATCTTGAAGCCGCAATGGCAGAGGGTGTCAGCGGTGCTGAGATCGCAGATCTGGCGCGTGAGTATTCCGAGATCAAACCGGTTGCAGAACAAATTACCGCCTATCGCCAGCTGCTGACAGATCTGGATGATGCTGAGGCCATGCTGTCAGACCCGGATATGAAGGAGCTGGCGGAGGATGAAATCCCCCAGCTCAAGGCGGCTCTGCCCGTTGCGGAGGAGGCCTTGCAACTGGCGCTCCTGCCCAAAGATGCCGCAGATGCGCGCCCTGCGATGCTGGAGATCCGTCCCGGCACCGGCGGCGATGAGGCGGCGCTTTTTGCGGGCGACCTGCTGCGCATGTATCAGCGCTATGCCGAGGCGCGCGGGTGGAAGTTCGAGATCATCGAAGAACAGGCCACCGAGCTGGGCGGGATCAAAGAGGTCGTGGCGCATATCAAGGGCGAAAACGTCTTTGCGCGGATGAAATATGAAAGCGGCGTGCACCGGGTGCAACGTGTCCCCGTGACCGAAAGCGGTGGTCGCATCCACACCTCTGCGGCGACGGTGGCTGTGCTGCCGGAAGCGCAGGAGGTCGATGTGCAGATCGACCCCGGCGATATCCGCATTGATACCATGCGGGCCTCTGGTGCCGGTGGGCAGCACGTCAACACCACCGATTCCGCCGTGCGCATCACCCATATTCCCACCGGGGTCATGGTGGTCAGCGCCGAAAAATCGCAGCACCGAAACCGCGAGATTGCCATGCAGGTGCTGCGGGCGCGGCTTTATGATCTGGAACGTCAGCGCATTGATGGCGAACGCTCTGCGGATCGCGCCAGCCAGGTGGGGTCGGGGGATCGCTCAGAACGGATCCGCACCTATAATTTCCCACAGGGACGCATGTCTGACCACCGCATCAACCTGACGCTTTATAAGCTGGATCAAATCCTGCAGGGCGACTTGGATGAAATCATCGACGCGCTTACCGCTGATAATCAGGCGCGTCTATTGGCTGAAATGGGACAGTGAATGAGCAGGCCAGTTCAATGAGTTCGGTTCAGATCCTGACGGCGGCTCAGGCCATGGCCTCTGCCGCTGCCCGGTTGCGGGCTGCCGGGGTCGATGATCCGGCCCGGGATGCGCGCCTTCTGCTGGCCCACGCCGCCCGGATCGAAGCCAGCCGGGTGACACTGATTGCCCCTGAAGAACTCGATCCCGATGTGGCAGAACGCTACGAGCAGCTTATAGCGCTGCGGGCGGTCCGGGTGCCGGTGTCGCATTTACTGGGCGAGCGGGAGTTCTACGGCCGCCGCTTCAAAGTCTCAAAGGATGTGCTGGACCCGCGCCCGGAAACCGAAACCCTGATCGAGGTCGCTCTGGCGCAGCCTTTTGAGCGGGTGCTGGATCTGGGGCTTGGCTCTGGCTGTATTCTGGTGACGCTGCTGGCAGAGACCCCGCAGGCCACCGGGCTGGGGGTAGACCTGAGCGAGGCCGCCTGCCTGCAGGCCAGTGCCAATGCGCTTCTGCACCGGGTCGAGGCCCGCATCGACATCCAGCAATCGGACTGGTTTTCAAATGTCACCGGCAGCTTTGATTTGATCGTCTCGAACCCGCCCTATATCGCGCAGCATGAGATGGCAGATCTGTCGCCAGAGGTGCGCGAGCATGAGCCGGACCTTGCCCTGACGGATGGCGGTGACGGCTTGGCAGCCTACCGCGCGCTTGCCGCTGGGGTGGGGGCACATCTGCGCCCCGGCGGGCGGTTGTGTTTGGAAATTGGCCCAACACAGGGGCGGGCCGTCGCCGCAATGCTGCAGCAAGCCGGATTGACACATATCGCAATTCTCCCGGATCTTGACGGACGCGACCGGGTTGTTTTTGCCCGAAACGGAGCCTGATCCGGCTTTTTTGTGCGAAAATTTGTGTTTTTGAAAGAAACTTCACGAAATATGAGGTGCGCCCCTTGTCTGGGGCCATAGAAAGTGGTTACTCAAAGTGTCGCTCAAAAACGGTGAGGTTACTCTACCTCCCAGCGACACCAAGCCCAAAATAGTCGATCATCCGGCGTAATGAAGCGCTGAAGTAGATCCAGGACACATGTAATTTAAGGCTGACGTTAGGCATATGAGATCGTCAAAATCACGTTCGCGTTCCAAGTCGAACCGGAACCGCCCCAATGGGGTCAATGTTGTAAATCGCGTCTTCGACAGCTCCGGCCCAGAGGGCAAGGTGCGCGGGACTCCGCAGCAGATCATTGATAAATACAACCAGCTGACACGCGATGCGCAGCTCAGCAATGACCGGGTCGCCGCTGAGAACTTTCAGCAGCATGCGGAACATTACCTGCGTCTTCTGAACGAAGCTCAGCGCGAAATTGATGCCCGCCGGGAAGATCAGGAACGCCAGAACCGCGAACGGCAAGCCGATCGTGACCGCGAGCGGGCTGAACGGCTTGAGCGTCAGGAGCGGGAAGCAACCGCCAATCAGGCGCAACAGCAGCCCCAATCCCAGCCCCAGTCTGCGCGTCATCAACAGCCTCAATCTGGTCAGCCCAGTGCTGAGAACCAGAGCGATGCCGCTGCACGGCAGGATGCGCCCCGTCAGGATCCGGCCAATGCGCCGCAGCCTGATGTGATTGACCCGCGTGATGCGGGCGCAGGCAGCGGTCAGGACAGCGGCCTGGTGGACACACCAGAAAGCAAAGGGCAGTCGCCTGCTGACGCGCCGAAAAAACCAGCGCCCCGCAAACCGCGCGGACGCAAACCAGCGGCTGCAAAACCCAGCGGTGATGCAACGGCAGCTCCAGCCGCAGCTGAGGGCGAGGCCCCTGCTGCAGCAGAGACTGACAAGGAAGCCAAACCAAAGCGTGCACCCCGGGCCAGAAAGCCCAAGCCAAAACCCGAGGATGCACCGGAAGCGGCCGAATAATTCCGGTTAATATTCTTGACCATGGGATCGAAGTAGAAAACCGGCCTTCATCTGAAGGCCGGTTTTTTTGCGAGCTATAAGAGCAGCTGTGGGGCAGTGGCCGCGCCGGTCAGTCCAGCGGTCAGTCCAGCGGTTTGATGCTGCGGGCCAGGGCGCAGAACTCTTCCAGGCTGACCTGTTCGGCCCGTTCGGTTGGGGCAATACCTGCGGCTTTCAGGTGGTCCTCAATTCCCGGTGCCACGCTTTTGAGGCTGGCGCGCAGCATTTTACGGCGCTGATTAAAGCCCGCTGCGACCACCCGGGACAGGGTGGCGGCATCCGCAGGAAAGCGCGGCTGCTCCAGCGCGGTGAGATGCACTACCGCGCTATGGACCTTGGGAGGCGGGCTGAAGGCTTCGGGGGGCAGTGAGAGGACAATCTGCGCATCCGCGCGCCACTGCGCCAAGAGGGCCAGACGGCCATAGGCCTTGGTGCCGGGTTGGGCGACGATACGTTCGGCGACCTCGCGTTGAAACATCAGGGTGAGGCTTTGCCAGAAGGGCGGCCAGTCCTTGGGGGTGAGCCAGCGCACCAGCAGTTCGGTACCGACATTATAGGGAAGATTGGCTGCAATCCGAACCGGCGGGGTGAGATGCGCCAGCGGATCCACGTCAAGTGCGTCACCATTGATCAGCTCCAGCCTGCCGGGATAGGCCTCGGCAATTTCTGCCAGGGCAGGCATGCAACGGCTGTCTTTTTCCACCGCAAGAACCCGGCGCGCCCCTTCGGCAAGCAACCCACGGGTCAAGCCACCGGGACCGGGGCCAATCTCCAGCACGTCACATTCGCTGAGATCGCCGGCTTGGCGGGCGATTTTTGAGGTGAGGTTGAGATCCAGCAGAAAGTTCTGCCCCAGCGATTTACGCGCCAGCAGCTGATGGGTGTCGATGACCTCACGCAGGGGAGGCAGGGAGTCGATGGCGCTCATTGCGGTATGTCCAGGGCGCGCGGCCTTGCGGGGCGCCAGTCAAAGAAAGGGTGGGGGAGGGATAGGCAGTCGGCTGAGAGCCGTCAAGGGGATGACGCCTCTGTCACCCCTGTTGGGTGCTGCGCTGCGCCATGCTCTGAGCCAGTTTCAGCGCCTCGATGAGACTGGATGGATTAGCCTGGCCCGTGCCTGCAATATCAAAGGCGGTGCCATGATCTGGTGAGGTACGGATAAAAGGCAGGCCCAGGGTGACATTGACGCCGCGATCAAAATCCAGCGTTTTGATCGGGATCAGCGCCTGATCGTGATACATGCAGATGGCCGCATCATAGCGGGCGCGGGCGCGGGCATGAAACAGGGTATCCGCCGGATGTGGCCCGGTAAGCGTAAGCTGATCCGTGTTCAATTCGCTGACAAGATCATTGATCCACACCAGCTCTTCCTGGCCCATGGCGCCACCTTCACCCGCATGGGGGTTCAACCCCGCAACCGCAATACGCGGATGGGCAATGCCAAATTGGGTTTGCAGGCCTTGGGCAGTGATGGCGATTACCTCACGCAGCAGCTCTGGGGTGAGGGTGCGCGGGACCGCGCTCAGGGCGATATGGATGGTGGCGGGAACCACCCGCAGGGCGGGGCTGGCCAGCATCATCACCACGCGGCTGCGGACTGCCAGATGAGCCAGAAACTCGGTATGGCCGGGAAAGGCAAACTGCGCCCCATCAATCAGCGCCTTTTTGTGTATCGGCGCGGTACACAGCGCTGAGGCCGCACCCGATTGAACCAGTTCAACACCGCGTTCAATAGACTGCACCACCCCTGGCGCATTTTTGGGATCAGCTTCGCCCTTGATGGCGGATCCTGCAAACTGCAAAGGCAAAACCGGTAGCGCCTGTGCGCAAAGGTCCAGGGCCTCACCAGGCGTTTTGATCAGCGCAACAGGGGTGTCCTGTGGCAGGTGGCGTGGGTCCCCAATCCAAAAAAACGGGCAGCTCTTTTTCAAGAGCTGCCAGGCTTTAACGGTGATCTCAGGACCAATCCCGGCGGGTTCCCCGCAGCTGAGTGCGATGGGACGCAGGGGGCGACCGGAGCAGATCATTTTTCGATGATCAGGGCGTCCGCCCGAAGCTGTTCCAGAAAGCTGTCCGCCAAAGAGGTCAGCCGTTGGTGCGTCAGGGCGTTGGCGACGGTTTCACGAGATTCGCCTTCGCCCAGCTGTGCAGTGCGACCGCAAAGCATCAACAAAACCAGTGTTTGGCCCTGGTTGCGGGTGAGAGACAGGGAAATCTCATTTGGGTCCAGTTTGGCCAGCTCAATGCCGATATCCTGAGGAATTTCTGCGGGCACCAGGCTTTGGCGGTCCAGAACGCTCGGGTCCTGGTCCTTTGCGACGCCGTAAAGGTCCTCACAGGTGTCGAGGCTATCCGCAATCTTCTGGGCCTGGGCCAGGGTTTCGGCGCTGCGGCCACCGGGGATGTAATAGCTGGCGTAGTCGATCGCAGAATAGGTTTGGCGACTGCCGGTCACTTCGCGGACGCCGCGCATCTGGAACATTGCCACGGCCCCCTGCAACGGCAGGGGCTCAGTGATTTCGCCGGGGTCAAGCGCAAGAACAACGGGTTGCAGCTGCGGTGGCAGTTTGGTCAAGTTCATCCAGGGCAAGCGGCCGCCATTGTTCCGGCTGTCTGAGGCCGAATATTGGGTAGCGGCCGAAGAAAAGGCCGCAAAACTGGTTATTTCCCCAACCTGATCGGTCAGGTTTTGGACCTGCTCCGCATTCTGTTCGTTGATTGGCACGATCAATTCGGACAGCAGAACCTGCACCCCACCTGACCCGGCCTGGCCCATCGCACGGTCAATCTCCACCTCTGTGGGGCGTGCCCGGGATAGGAACCGTCCGCCCACATATTCGCGCCAGCCTATGCCCACTTTGGTAAAATCGCGTACCGTTTCTGGCTCAATCCCGGATTGTTTGAGAACGGTCAGGAATTCATTGAGTGACAAATTAGCCCGCCCGGCAAGCTCAGTCATGCCTGCGGTAATGTCTTCCTCTGATGGAGAAATGCCAACCCGGTCAAGTTCAGCCATCTTGAGCCGGTCTTTGATAAGCTCTTCGCGGGCCATGATCTCTGGGTTGCCAGGAGTCCGCAAAACGCCCATGAACAACGCGCGCTGTTGCAATTCGTACTGCGTAATCACTGCGCTGTCGACGGTCACTGCGGGCGAAAATAGCCCCTGGGCAGCCACTGGGGCCGCTGTTGAAGAGAGTGCCAAGCTTAAGGTAAGAGCCACCGTCGCTTTGGAAAGGCTTCGGATCAAGGACGCCGAGAAGGCCTGGGTCAAGATTGTCTGCATGATCGCCTGTACTGTTTGCTACTGTTATTGACTGAGAATCCGTTCATGGAAATTGAAAACCCAAAATCCGTTGAGGGATCTACGCTTGTTGTCGAGGTATAGCGACGGTTTACCGAAAGGTCGACCGTTACGCATTCGTTGCTGTAGGCTAGGCCAAGTCCTGCCCGCGTGGCCCGTGCATCGGAAATATCATAGCGCAGGCTGGCACTGGCTTTCCAGCTGGTCGAGACCTCGTAAGAGCCATCAAACCAGATCTCAGAGGTTTCGGTAATCCGGTTTTCATTTGGGTCGCTGCCAAGCCAGAGATAGCTGCCAGAAACGGCCAGCGCATCGCGGTACCAATCCCCACGCAGCTCCGCTTTGGAAAAGTTCAGGGAATCATTCAGCAAGCCACGCGCCGTGAGGGCGATGCCGTCGTTGAATTTCAATTGCCCCGCCAACAGCAGGTCCGAGGTGGTGCCCCCCAGGCCAGAGGTTTTGGTAAAACGGGTGTCAGCATCCTGGCGGATGACTTGGCCCACTGTTGCATAGGCCTGCCAGCCACTGGTGGCAAAGCGCGCCCAGTTGAAGCCATAGGCGAGAGCCAGCCCGTCTTCGCGCGCGTCTGAGGCCGGGAACCGCGACAGGGACAACAGATTGGCCTGGTCAAATTCAACATAGTTGCTTTCGTCCTGGGCAACGCTGTCACCAATCACATTGCTCCAGCCCAGTTGCACAATGGGTTCAAAGAACTGGGCGGCGCCGCTGGAGTCGGTTTTGGACATGGGCAGGCGCAGGGTGAGCGCGGATCTGGGGGTAAGGCGCGAACTGTGTTCGGAAAAGTAGGAATCGTCATAGGTGGTAAACCCTTCAATTGCCGATCCGATCTCCCATTCCAGCAATACCCCACCGGCCAATTGCCAACTGCGGCGCCAATCGAGGTCTGCGGTGACACGTCCGTGGTCGCGCCCGTTGGTGGTGGTCAGGTTGCCTTCCTGATCTGAGGTTCGGTTGTGACCGTGGGCTTCGAGTGTGAGCCGGGTTTCACCGCCAATGGAGGTCGGGAAATAGCGCTTTTGAAAATAAACCTCGCCGATGGACGACGGGATGAGATCCTGATCTTCGCTGTCGCGCAGGGTCTTGAAGTTGGTCAGCGCCGCGTGCAGCAGGCTGTCCCGGGTGGATCGCGTCAGGGTGACTTCGGAGCGCAGGCGGTCAAGGTCGGGCAGGCTGTAATCCGCAATATAGGCGTCATCCGAAACCGTCTTGAGGTCAAACTCCAGCTGGAAATCCCGTGGCAGCTCAAACAGGCCCGTCGCAAAAAAATACCCGCGGTCTTCGCCTCGCTGCAGGTCATCGCGGGTATAGGCCCCTTCGAGCTCTATAGTGCCATGTCGAAAGGCCTGCCGATAGCGGGCCTCCAGGGTTCTGGTGCTGCCGGAAAGATAGGGCGACAGGGTCAGATCTCGGCTGTCGCCCAGCGTGAAGAAATAAGGAACTTTGATCCCGGTCCCGAGGTTCGAGGTGGTCCGGGTTGAGGGCACCAGAAAACCGCTGGTGCGCTTTAGGTTGGGATCCGGCAGACGCACGGCGGGGAAGTAAAACACCGGAACATCCAGAATTCTGACCTGGGCGTTTTCAAAATAGAGCTGCTGTTCAACCTGGTCATGGATGACCCGTCCGGCGCGGATCTGCCAAAGCGGCGGCTTGCCATCTTCGCAGACATGGCACGAGGTCACCGAGGTTTTGTAGAGCTGCGTATAGCGACCGCCCACGCGGGTCATTTGCAGGGATGCCAGCTGCAACTGCTGCTTAAAGATCATCCGCGCCCCGGTCAAAAGCCCGTCGCGCAGGCTTCGGTCCAGTTCGGCGGCATTGGCGAGAATGGTCACATCGCCGCCCTGATCGATGCGGATCGGGCCTTCGATTTGCAGGGTGCCAGAGCTTTCTTCAAAGATGACCCGTTGCGCCTGTAGTCGGACATCGCCTTGGAACGCCTCGACATTTCCTTTTGCGATCAATTGCCGATCGGGGGTGATAAACAATTGATCCGCAACCAGTATGGCAGGCTGCGCCGCCGCAGGCGCAGCTCCGTTTTGCTGCGCTGCCGCAGGAGAAGTGATCGCCAGCCAGGGCAAGACCACCGAGAGCAATAGGGCGCGGCGCATATTATCCGTCCTCAGCATGTAATAGTAGTCCCATCGTCAGCAGTATCGAGGCAACCGGCGGAGCCCAGGCGGCCAGGGCCACCGGAATCTGGCCATTCTCACCCAGAATTTGCGCAAAATTTCGTATAAAGTACAGTCCAAAGCCTAATAACACAGCAGTGAGCACGGCAAGGCCGGTTCCGCCAAACCGGGTGTGGCGCATGGTAAAGGCGGCACCAACCAGCACCATGGCAATCAGGAATAGGGGCCGGGCCAGTTCTACCTGGTACCAGACCTGATAGCGTTTGGTGGCAAAGCCAGCTTCGGCGAGATCGCGAATGGTGGTTGGCAGATCATAGACCGAAATCCCATCCGCCGATCCCAGCGTGTCGCGAATGCGGTCCTGCGTCAACGAGGTTGGTATCCGCAGGGTGTCATGGTTGGCGGCAGATCTTTCAGGGTTGAGACCTGCCGTCATATGCCAGGCCTTGGCCTTGTGCAGCAGCCATTCATCTCCGTCCAGCCGGGCGGTTTCGGCAATGATTTGCCGGATTGGGCCACCACGGGGCGCATAGGCAAGGATGGTGACATCATAGAGCACAATGTCGTCGCGCCCGCCGCCGTAAGAGCTGGCATGGATTACGGACTGACCGTTGGCACCCCCCTGGCGCAGCCACAGCCCTTCTCCGGAGAGTGACAGGGCCGAGGGGCCGCCGGTGCGATAGGTGTCGGCCAGGCTTTTGGATAGGTTGGTGGTCGCCGCAACAATCGGGTTAAGGGTGCTCACCGCCAGTAGCCCCAGCAACCCGGCCACCAGAACCGGCGCCGCCAGCGCACGAATGCCTGAACGGCCAATCGCCCGTGTCACCACTAACTCGCTGCTGCGGGCAAGACCGACAAACAACACAATGGTGGTCAGGATCATAATCAGCGGCAGGAACTCGCTGAGCGCTGCAGGGGCATTGAGAAGCGTAAGGCCGACAATTTTTCCAGCGCTCACATCATAGGCATCAAACCGGCGGATTTGTTCATTCAGGTCGATGAGAATAACCAGGGTCATCAACACGCCACAGATCACTGCAAACCATTGCAAGAACCGTCGGGCATAATACAGATCCAGCTTCATGATCCGGTCTCCTGGCGGCCAGTTTGTAGGGGCGCGACGGTCCGGCGCGCCCGGCGACGCGGGGCCAGTGGATGCGCTGCCAGTTGCAGAAAGCCAACTGCAATCACCAGGCCAATCAGGGCAGGCAGGTAAATGAGCGGCCACAGATCGGGATTCGTTCGCACCGGCTCCGACACAACTCCCCGCAGGCCTTCGACGATGATCAACAACAAAAAGGCCAGCAGCGCCTGCCGCCAAACGCCAAACCGGGAGTGTGACCCGATCATCAGCGCAGAGAATCCAATCAGTGCCACCGCAATACAGATCAATGCGCGGGCAAAGCGCAGGTGGAATTCCTCTGCCAGCGCGCCCAGGCTGTAGCCATCAGAGAGGTTGATGTCCTCCCGGTTTCGCAGCAGTTCCCAACTGGAAATCTCGCGGATATTGCGCTGTGTTATTGTGCTTTTGTTGACCAGGGAGCTGATGTCATAGGAGAAGTCAGAAAAATTGGTGGTGGACATCTGCTTTGTTCGATTGTCGAGGCGCTGCGCCATTCCGTTGACCATGATCAGGTGGGTTTTGCCCTCGTCACGCACCAGAAAAGCACGCGCACCGGTATAGGTCATGCTTTGATTTGGATCGCGGCGGTCAGACAGAAAGACGTCATTGAGTGTCCCATTGGAATCGATCTGCCGGATGTAGAAGGTAACGCCCTTGGTCGGATGAAGAAAATGCCCCTCAGTCAATAGTTTGGCGGTAACATTTCGCGAAATCTCCTGCTCACGCAGCGCCAGTTGGCCGATCGAGCTGGGCAGCAGGAAATGGGTCAGAACAGACATCATCAGCGCTGTGATCAACCCAAAACCCAGGGCCGGCCGTGCCATTTGCCAGGGGCTTGTGCCGGTGGCCTGCAGGACGGTCAGCTCACTTTCGCTTTGCAGCCGGTTGGTCACCCAGACCGCAGCGGCAAAGACCGCCACAGGCAGCACCATGCGGATCAGGTTGGGCAGGGTGAGGGCGGTGAATTCCAAAAAGACAATTGCCGTCTGGCCGTCACCAATCAGCCGGTCAAACAGCACAACGGCCCGGTTGACCCAGAAGACCGCAACAAGAATGAGCGCAAAAAAGCTGAAAAACAGCAGGTATTGCGACAGGACATATCTGTCAAAGCGTGACATTTGATCCCCCCAGACCCTGCCAGTATCGTTTTGCGGAACCTTAGAGGAATTGTTTCACGGGGAAAACTGCTAACTGCGTAATTTTGCCGGCCTATCATCGGTTGGCGGAGGTTTGCAAAGCCGGGTGGCTGGGGTTTCCCTTTCGGCTGGCCCGGTCGGCCGCTTGGGGGCTGGCTATTGCACAGAGCCGCGGTTACGTATTGTCTCATCAAAACAAGACCACATTCCGACAGGAGCCCCAAGATTATGCGCACATTGCCCGCTATCCGTTTTGCCGATTATGACCCAAAGGCCCTTTCAGGGATGACCGGCCATGTTGTGGTTCTGGTCACCCCCGAAGGGGTGATGGATCAGGCCGCGCGCAGTGCCAACCGCCTGACCAAAGGCGCCCTCGCACGGCTGATCGCGGCGCCGGAGTTTGAAAGCCACAAATCGGGCAAGGTGATTTCCCTGGCCTGGCCGACAGGCATGGCGGCAGAAGCACTGCTTGTTCTGGTCCTGCCGCGGCGCATCACCCCAATCGAGGCGCGCCAGGCCGGCGCCAAGCTGATCGTTGCGGCGCCACAGAAAACCATGACGGTGATGGCAGGTTCGATTCCAAAGGCCGCCGAGCTGGCGATGGGGATGGCGCTGCGCAGCTATGGATTTGACCGGCACAAAGCCGCGCAAGAGCCAAAACCCGCCCCCGAGATCATCATTGCGCACAAGGCCCATGACGAAATGGCAGCCGCCTATGCGCCATTGGCCGCAGTCGCGGAGGGCGTTCACATGACCCGCGATCTGGTCAATGAGCCTGCCAATGTGCTGACCACCAGCGAATTCGCCCGCCGGATCGAAGACATGTCTGAGATTGGGCTTGAGGTCGAAATCCTGGATGAATCGCAGCTGCAAGAGCTTGGCATGGGGGCACTGCTGTGTGTCGGGCAGGGCTCGGACAGCCCCTCCAAGGTTGCAATCATGAACTGGAAAGGCGGGGCCAAAGGCGATGCTCCACTGGCCTTGGTCGGGAAGGGCGTGGTGTTTGACACTGGTGGAATCTCGCTCAAGCCCGCCGCAGGCATGGAAGACATGACCATGGACATGGGCGGCGCCGGTGTGGTTGTCGGCACCATGAAGGCGCTGGCCCTGCGCAAGGCCCGCGCCAATGTGGTGGGGCTGGTTGGTCTGGTGGAAAACATGCCTTCGGGCAATGCCACCCGTCCCGGCGATGTGGTGAAATCCATGAAGGGCGACACCGTAGAGGTGATCAATACCGATGCCGAGGGGCGCTTGGTGCTCTGTGATGTGCTGTGGTACGCGCAGGAGCGGTTCAAACCCTGTGGCGTCATTGATCTGGCCACCCTGACCGGCGCGGTGATCATTGGCTTGGGCCATGAAAACGCGGGTGTTTTTTCAAATGACGATCCCCTGTGCAATGGCTTCCTCAAGGCGGCCAAAGCCAGTGATGAAGGCGCTTGGCGCCTGCCGCTTGGGCAGGGCTATGACGATCAGCTGAAATCGCGGATTGCCGATATGAAAAACGTGGGTGGCCGCCCTGCAGGCTCGATCACTGCGGCGCAGTTCCTCAAACGCTTTATCAAGGACGATATGCCCTGGATTCACTTGGATATTGCCGGTGTCGCCTCGGTGACATCTGCGACAAGCTACGCGCCCAAAGGTGCCACCGGCTGGGGTGTCATGGCCTTGGACCGTTTGGTGCATGATAAGTTCGAAGCGGAATAGGCCGACCATGGGCGCTGCCTATTTCTATCACCTGACCCGCCGCCCCTTGCAGGAAACCCTTCCGGTTTTGCTGCAAAAGGCGCGCGGTGCAGGCTGGCGCATCGCGGTACGGGGCCAGCAGGCAGACCGGATGAGCTGGCTGGATGACACCCTCTGGCAGGGCAGTGCCGATAGTTTTCTGGCGCACGGCCTGGCGGGCGGCCCCCATGATGCGCTGCAGCCCATTTTGCTGACCACCACAACCGAGAGCGCCAATGCGCCGGACTGTTTGATGACCGTCGATGGCGCGGCGGTGACTCCGGAGGAGGTTCAGGCGCTGGAGCGTGTCTGCATTCTGTTTGACGGCACCGACCCGGATGCGGTTCAGCAGGCGCGCGGACAATGGAAGAACCTGACAGGCGCGGGCTGTTCTGCCCAATATTGGTCCGAAGGATCAGGGCGTTGGGAAAAGAAAGCAGAGGCTTGAGGCGGCAAGTGTCACCAGCCCTGCGGCGGATCAGCGGGTAAGCACCAGCGCCCCATTGCGGATCTCAATGCTGGACCATCGCTGTAAATAGGTCATACCCAGCAGGGATTTATCCATTTCCCCCCGGGTAACAGAGACCCGCAGATTGCGATCTCGGATCTCGCCCAGGGCCAGCTCATCAACCCGAACAGATGCGGTCTGCACAATGCCATTTGCCGTACTGGCGCGCCCCAAATAGGCCAGCTTTTCTGGATCAAACCCAGCGCGGCGCGCGTCCTGGGTGCTGAGCACAACTTCGCTTGCGCCGGTATCCACCAGAAACTCCACCCTGGCCCCGTTCACCATCAGCGTGAGATAGTAATGACCATCCTGAGAACGCGGCACGGTGACGCGTCCGGCCTCGCTCATCACCGATTGTTGCGGCCGTACGGTTTGGCGAATGTCGTCCCACAGCCCGTAACCGGCGATAACCCCCAGAAAGATAAAGACCCAAATCGCCATCTGTTGCAGCGTTGTACTGAGGTTTTGCCGCGTTTGCACAAAGACCCAGGAGCCAACCGCACAGAGCAGTAACAAAAGATAGAGCAGGCGCCCATAATCTAGGTCTTCCATGGATCTCGTGTGCCTTTCTTTTGTGGTGCAAACGTCGGTCTAGCTGGCAAAGCCAAAATCACGCAGACCATCCAGCACAAACTGCACCGACAGGGCAGCGAGTAGCATCCCCAGCAGCCGGGTCACCACATTGATGCCGGTCTTGCCAAGGGCACGCTCAAACAGGCCAGAGGCCAGAAACATGGTCAACATCACGGTCAGCACTGCAAAGACCACAGCCATCACCAGGGCAAAGCCTTCAAGCCCCGGTTTTTGCCCGGCCAGCAGGATCACCGTTGCGATGGATCCAGGGCCCGCGATCAGCGGGATCGACAGGGGGAAAACGGAGGGATCATCGGCCTCAACAGCCTCTTCACCCTGATTTTCCCGCCGTTTGGTGCGGCGCTCGAACAACATGTCCAACGCGGTAAGAAACAGCAAAACGCCGCCAGCCACCCGGAATGCAGCCATGGAAATGCCTGCAAACCCCAAGACCGCCTCGCCAAAGGCGGTAAAGAGCGCCAGCAGGCACATCGCCGTCAGGGCGGCGCGCAGCGCAATGGAGCGCCGCTCGTGCGGGGTTGCCCCCTGGGTAAGTGCCAAAAAGATCGGGGTGAGCCCAATAGGATCAATGATCACAAAGAGCGTCACAAAAGAGGTGATCAAAAAGGCAGTGTCGATCATAGAGCCTCAGCTTTTTCCAGTTTTTCCAGGGCGCGCATCCATAGCAGCTCCGCCCGTTCCAGCGCGGTGATGACCTCGGCATGTTTACCCTGCCAAACCCGAGCCTCGTCTTTTTTCTCGGGTTCGTAAAGCTCTGGGTCTGCCAGCTTGGTATCCAGCTTGTCTTTCATCTGGGTCAGCTTGGTGACACGCTCTTCGGATTTGCGCGCTTCCTTGCGCAGCGCCAGGATTGCATCCCGCGAGGGGCGTGCTGGCTTTGGCTTTTCCTTCTTGACCGGCTTGTCCTTGGGGGCTGGCTTGTCTTTTTCCAGCAACAAAGACCGATAAGAGGCGAGATCGCCCTCATAGGGTTTCACTGTACCCTTTGACACCAACCACAGCCGGTCTGCTACCAGGCTGAGCAGGTGCATGTCGTGGCTGACCAGGATCACCGCACCGGTATAGGCGGTTAGTGCCTCAACCAGGGCCTCGCGGCTTTCGATATCCAGGTGGTTGGTCGGCTCATCGAGGATCAACAGATGTGGGGCATCCAGTGTCGCCAACAGCAAGGACAGACGCGCCTTTTGCCCCCCAGACAGGCGGCCCACAGCGGTGTCAGCCTGATCGGCGCCCAGCCCGAATCCGGCCAGCCGCGCCCGCAGACGTGGTTGGCCCTCAGTGGGGCGCTCGCGGATCAGGTGCTGCAACGGTGTCTCATCAATATAGAGCTCATCCACCTGATGCTGAGCAAAAAAGCCGATGCGCAATTTGCTCGATTGCGCCATCTTGCCGCCCATAGGGGACAGCCGCGCCGAGAGCATTTTGGACAGGGTGGATTTGCCCTCACCGTTCTTGCCAAGCAGGGCAATGCGGTCGTCCTGATCGATGCGCAGGTCCAGCTTGCTCAGGATTGCCTTGCCGTCATAGCCAACCGAGACGCCTTCGGTGGCAATAATGGGCGGCGACAGTTCTTCTGGCGTCGGGAAAGTGAAAACAGTGCGGGCGGCATCTTCGGGCGCGCGGATGGTCTCCATCTTTTCCAGCATTTTTACCCGGCTCTGCGCCTGTTTGGCCTTGCTGGCCTTGGCCTTGAAGCGATCGACAAAGCTTTGCAGGTGGGCGCGTCGTGCGTCTTGTTTTTTGGCCTGGGCCGCCTGATTGGCCCGGTTGGCGGCACGCTGGCGGGCGAACTGGTCGTAGTTGCCGCCGTAATAGGTCAGCTGGCGATCCTCCAGATGCAGAATGCCGCCCACCGACCGGTTCAGCAGCTCACGGTCGTGGCTGATGATGATCACGGTATGGGGATATTTGACCAGATAGGCCTCAAGCCACAGCGCCCCCTCCAGGTCAAGATAGTTGGTGGGCTCATCCAGCAGCAACAGATCAGGCTCGGAAAACAGCACCGCCGCCAGGGCGACCCGCATGCGCCAGCCGCCCGAAAAATCAGAGCAGGGCCGCTGCTGCGCCTCTTCGTCAAAACCCAGACCTTTGAGGATCGAGGCGGCGCGGGCCTCGGCGGACCAGGCGTCGATATCGGCCAGCCGGGTCTGCACCTCGGCAATGCGTGTCGGATCGGTGGCCGTCTCGGCCTCGGCCATCAGTGCGGCGCGTTCGGTAGCGGCTGCCAGCACGGTGTCGATCAGCGACACATTGGAAGAGGGCGCCTCTTGGGCGATGCCGCCAATCTGCGCCTTTGACGGCAGGGTTATGGCACCGGTTTCAAGCGCCAACTCGCCGCGAATAAGGCGAAACAGGGTTGTTTTGCCGGTGCCGTTGCGCCCCACAAGACCAACTTTATGGCCATTGGGAATGGTGGCACTGGCCTCTTCGAACAGAGGGCGGCCTTCAACCGAATAGGTGATATCGCGAATACGTAGCATGGGCTCATCCACTGTCGCAGTCACCGCGCCTTGTCAATGCGTATCCGTGCTGTTGTGGGCCATCTCAGAGGCGGCGATTTGGCGCCTACAGCAGATCAGCCCTCTAAGCGCCCCGCGTGTCAAACATTCGTCGCCGGTATATGGGAGTGGGCAAGTGCGCTTTGTATCTGGTGTTTTACCCAGGAATGCTGGAAGTTTCGATGCAGACCATTTGCGCAGAAGCCGTTATTGGCTATTTCTCAGTCTAAACTACAGTATTCAGGTGATTTTATGCGGGCCGCAGAGAAAGATCCCCATCTCATAACATTGATTTTTGCCACCGCCCTGGCGGTATTGTCACTGAACATGTTTCTGCCCTCGCTGGCGCGGATCACTGAGGATTTTGACAGCAGCTACGGCGTGGTGAACCTGGCCCTGGCTGGTTATCTGGGCATCTCCGCGGTTCTGCAGCTGCTGATGGGGCCGCTGTCTGATCGTTTTGGGCGACGTCCCATTTTGCTGGGCTCGATGTTGATTTTTACGCTGGCCTCGATTGGCTGCGTGCTGGCGCAATCTGTTTGGGTGTTTCTTGGGTTTCGTATGATACAGGGCGCGGTGGTTGCCGGGCAGGTTTTGTCACGCGCCACCATTCGCGATATGCATTCCACATCCGAGGCCGCCAGCAAGCTTGGCTATGTCACCATGGCCATGGCCTTGGCGCCGATGCTGGGCCCGATGCTGGGCGGGGCGTTGGACATGCTGTTTGGCTGGCGCTCCAGTTTTGTGCTTTATGCTATTTTGGGGTTTGGCGTGTTGGCGCTTAGCTGGGGCGATTGGGGGGAGACCAACCATCAGCGCTCCACCACCTTTGGTGCCCAGATGCGCAGCTACCCAGAGCTTTTGGCCTCGCGCCGCTTTTGGGGATATAGCTTCTGCCTCGCCTTCTCCATCGGTGGTTTTTACGCCTTTATCACCGGCGCCCCCCTGGTGGCAGCGGCCTGGTTTGATCTGAACCCGGCACAGTTGGGGCTGGGTATCGGTATCATCACCGGGGGCTTCATGGTCGGAAATTTTGTCACCGGCGCGTTGGCCAACCGGGTGCCGTTGATCACATTGGTGCTGGCGGGGCGGTTTGCAGCCGTAATCGGACCACTGATTGGGCTGGCCCTGTTTCTGACGGGGCTGGGGACGATCCCGGTGTTTTTTGGCGCCGCCATTGCGGTTGGATTTGGCAACGGGCTGACAGTGGCCAATGCCAGTGCCGGATTGATGTCGGTGCGGCCTCACCTGGCGGGCAGTGCTTCTGGCCTGTCGGGGGCCATTACGGTGGGGCTGGGGGCGGTGATGACAACCGTGACAGGCGTTCTGGTGACGCCGTCGAACGCGCCCTTCATGGTGCTGTCGATCATTTTACTGTCGAGTATCTGCGCTTTGGCCGCAGGGCTTTATGTGCGGTGGCTCGATATTCACGAGCCACTGGCCGAGGCCCCCTGAAATCCGGCTGCAATTTGGTGTTCGGCGTAACTCACCTCTTCCCATAGGTCCGCTGGCGTGTTAGGCGGCGCGCAATAATACGGCGCATATTTTTGCCGCCAATCTTTCAAATGGAGAACGCCCAATGGCTCTGCAACGCACTTTCTCGATCATCAAACCCGATGCCACTCGTCGCAACCTGACCGGTGCGATCAACGCCAAATTCGAAGAAGCTGGCCTGCGCATCGTTGCACAAAAGCGCATCCACCTGACTAAAGCTCAGGCTGGCAAGTTCTATGAAGTGCACGCTGAGCGTCCTTTCTACGACGAGCTGTGCGAATTCATGTCCTCCGAGCCAATCGTTTGCCAGGTCCTGGAAGGCGAAAACGCTATCGCGAAAAACCGCGAAATCATGGGCGCAACCAACCCAGCCGACGCCGCAGCCGGCACCATCCGCGCTGAGTTTGCTGAATCGGTTGGCGAAAACTCGGTTCACGGTTCCGACGCTCCTGAAACAGCAGCTGTTGAAATCGCTTACTTCTTCTCCGGTCTTGAGCTGGTTGGCTAAGCCACCTCTCTGATCAGAGAATGAGATTTTGGGGCCGCTGCGGAGAAATCCACGGCGGCCTTTTTCTATGAGAGTTGCGGCTGAGGGGGCTCCAGCGGCTGTGGCAGGGGGAGGCGGCGCTACCGGCGCGCTGATCTGTCGATAACGCCAATCTGGTCGAGAATCCTCTCAAACTCACCAAGATCGTTGTCATAGCTCTGGGTCTTGATGGCGTCGAACCGCTTGCGAAGGGCTTTCTTTTCCGCGCCTTTGCAATCATTCCAGGGGCGTCCCTGCAGGGCCATGACCAGGACGTAATACGCGATGAAATGGGGTTTGCTGCCACTGGCCAGCAGGCGCCCATAGGCAGCATCCGCCCCGAGGGCGCGCAACTCTTCTGCACTGTGAATACCCGCGCGTTTACAGGAGTCTTCGTAGGCGGGGCCAAGGTTGCGAATGGTGGAAATAGCGGTGGACATATGGCGAACATAGGCAGAATTTTTGCCCCTGTCACCCGTCCTTTTGCACCAAAAGGCAGGCGGCGCGCATGATCCCATGTTATTGACAGCATGGCGCTTTCATCGGATCCTGAGAGCAAATTTCAGGAGTAAAACATTTGTCAGCCCCCGCTGCATCGCCGATGGTAGATATTCAACATTTTGATTTGACCAACCCGCCCGCTGGGTTTGTTGAAGATCCCTTTCCCATTTATGATGCGCTGCTGTCGCGGGCCCCAGTATTGCCGCAGCCGGATGGGTCCTTTCTCATCAGTCGGTATGGGGATCTGGATCGTATCTACCGGGACACCGCGTTGTATTCTTCCGACAAAAAGGCGGTCTTTTCCCCCAAATTTGGCCCGGATTCGCCGCTGTTTGAACATCACACCACCTCGCTGGTGTTTTCGGATCCGCCGCTGCACACGCGGGTGCGCCGGATTATGAGTTCGGCGCTGACGCCGCGGGCGATTGCCCGCATGGAACCAGGATTGATCGCCACCGTTGATGATCTGCTGGACGGGCTTCAGGGGAAGCCTTCGGTGGATCTGATCGCGGATTTTGCCTCCTGTATTCCCATTCAGGTCATCGGCAACCTGCTGGATGTCCCGCTGGAGGAGCGCGGCCCCTTGCGGGACTGGTCGCTGGCAATCTTGGGGGCGCTGGAGCCGTCTTTGACCGAGGCGGAGCTGGCCTTGGGGCATCGGGCGGTCGAAGAGTTCAAGGCCTACCTGCAGGATCTTATTGCCCGGCGCAGGGCAACGCCGGGGGATCCGGAAACCGATGTCCTGACCCGGCTCATTGGCGATGAAAAAAGCGAGGCCGCGGGCGAGCGGTTAAGCGAGATCGAGCTGATCCAAAACTGTATTTTCATTTTGAATGCGGGGCATGAGACCACCACAAACTTGATTGGCAACGCCCTGGCACTGCTGCATGATTTCCCGGAACAACGCATCCGGCTTCTGGCGCAGCCGGATCTAATCAAGACGACCATAGAGGAGGTACTGCGCTTTCGCTCGCCCAATCAGCTGGGCAACCGCGAAACCACGGCCATGGTTGAAATCGGTGGTGTCGTCATTCCACGTGGCAGCAATCTGCATCTTCTGATTGGTGCGGCCAATCGCGACCCAGAGATCTTTGCCGATCCGCAGGTGTTTGACATTGGGCGTAAACCCAACCGTCACCTTGCCTTTGCTGGCGGTCCACATGTTTGTGTGGGGCTGACCCTGGCGCGGCTGGAAGGAAAAATCGCCCTCGAGCGGTTTTTGGCGCGCTTTCCCACCTATCAGATCCTAGCGGGGCGACGGGATGGTGGGCGTATGCGTTTTCGCGGCTACGCGGCCTTGCCTGCCAAGGTGTCGTAGGGCACCGGCAGAGGGTCTGTAAAACTGCCGCGACTGGTTTGGCTTCTTTGGGCCTGCGCGGGCTTTGGAAATGCGTTTAGTACAGGCCTGCTTCTTTCGCGATCATTGCAGCCTGGGTGCGGTTTTTTGCGTCCAGCTTGCGGCACAGCGTCCGGACATGCAGCTTGATCGTGACTTCCTGCAGATCAAGGTCACGCGCGATCTCTTTGTTGGATTGGCCTTTGCACAGCCCGGAGAGGACCTCATTTTCGCGCGGGCTGAGCTTTTCCGCCAGAGGATGTGCAGGGGCTGCGGGTTCTGGGCGCATCAGGTCTACGGGAACGTAGATCTCTCCGGCGGCCATAAAGCGGACCGCATTGAGCAGCGACTGGGCGCCCATGGTTTTGGGAATAAAGCCAATCGCCCCCAGTTTGAGCGCGTCCTGGGCGGTTTGCGCCGGGGCATTGCCGGACAGAATTGCAACGCCCTTGCCGCCATTGGCAGCGATCGCCTGGGTCAGCCCCGCAAGCCCATGCATGCCGGGCATTTGGTAATCCAACAAGACAAGATCAAAGGGGCCATCCCTGTTGATTTGGTCCAGAGCACCAGCCAGATCTGTCGCCAAAAACACGGCGGCATCGCCTTTACTTTCGAGGTAGGCAGAGATGGTTTCACGGACCATATCGTGATCGTCTGCTAACAAAATACGCATGAAAACCTTAACCAAGTTCGAGTTGTCTTAGGTAAGCTTACAATTGGAAGTGTTTCAAATCCATCAAGATTTTGGATCAATTTGAGAGAAGAATTTCCAGCGCGCCGGCGCCGATGTTGCGAATGAGCATATTTTGCTGGCTGGCGCCCCAAGGCCCAGAAGGAACGGTTCTTATAGATGAAAAAGGCTCAATAATGCGGCGTTTGCCGGCTGCTCTTTTGCCCTGAATAGGGCCACCAATGGCTGGGATTCTAGACCCTTGGATATCCCACCTATACGGAAGGATAGGGCACTATCCGCAGGCGTAGATAGTCCCAAGGCGGAGATATGTTAGGCTTTTTTCAATCGCAGATAGCGTAGACAGCACAGAGGGTGCTGACTGTTGGGAAACCCCAGAACGCATTTTGTACCGGTATTGGAGAGATAGATGATGATAGGCGGTAAGAAGTTGTTGTCCCTGGCCTTTAGTGGGGCGCTTGCAGCACTTGTGGGCCTGTTTGGGGCTGGTACAGTCTTGGCAGGTACGGCAACCGAAGATGCGGCCCCAGCGCATCAGGGTGAGGTTTTGCTCACCGTGTTGATCGAAGGCGACGGGTCGCGGGACGGGGCGCGGGAAGAGCACCTGACACTGCAAGACTTGCAGGCCTTTACCGCAGAGCACTTTGAAACCTCCACCATCTGGACAACTGGAACCCAAAGCTTCACCGGTGTGTCGCTGGCGGATCTGCTGGCGCATTTCGATGTGACGGCGCAGACAGCGGGTGCCACCATCGAGGCGCGCGCCGTCAATGACTATATGGTTGAGGTGCCGCTTTCTGATGCTGTCGCTGGCGGGCCAATTGTTGCCTATCTGCGCAATGGCAAAACCATGTCGCTGCGGGGCAAGGGGCCGCTGTGGCTGATTTACCCCTATGACCAGAACCTGTCCTACCGCACCGAGGCAGTTTATTCGCGCAGCATTTGGCAGCTGAGCCACCTGACCCTGGGGCAAAAATCTGAATGACACAGACAGCCGGGCAGATCCGAAACCAAAAGAACGTACGTCCCAAGGCCGCCTTCCCCAGGCAGGCGGCTGGAGCGTTCTATTGGGGCAGGCTTGGCCCCGGAAACTGGCCGCGGGTGACAAAGATCCTGCTCCTCATGGCGCTGATGGTGCTGCCGCTGCTGACCCTGCAGTCGATGCGTCTTGGCCATGAGGTTGTGCAGCGCCTGGAGGGGCTGTCGACGGCGGCAACCGACAATATGCAGTGGGTCCTGTCCCAGGCCGAAGTCGACCATCTGAAGCTGGAGGCGGCCCTTGACGCGGCGGAAGAACCCGGAGGTATCACCGCTCTGCGGCGTCAATTCGACGTCTATTACAGTCGCATAGCCACCTTTGTTGAAGGTCCGCTTTTTGCTGATTCTGTTGAAAAACAACGTGCTGCGAGCGCAGAAATTGGTGTTTTGATCTGCGCGCGAGTGCCTTTCTTATCAGGCTTTTCTCGTTTGCTGCGGTGCAGGAAAGATCTTGGCCAGTTTTCTGAGGTTCTGGGCGGTAGCGGCGAGGAGGAATTCGTCATTTGCGCCGCAAGGCCCGCGTAATCGTAGTCGTCCCAGCCCGAGAATGCGTTTGAGGTGGGCGAAGAGCATTTCGACCTTCTTTCTGAGCTTCATCGCGATCTGGTATTCTTCGGTCTTGGCCAGATCCCTGGCGACCTGACGCGCATCTTCGTGCTCTTCGCGGGTGATCTTGCGAGCATCAGCGTTAGGGCAGCATTTTTGCTTGGACGGGCAGACCTGGCAGACTTCTTTCAAGGCGCGATAGCGGGCTGTGCCCTTGCCCGTCGGTCCCCGGTTCGGATCAGAGTAATTCCGGCGGAACTGCTTGAGCGCGCGACCCTCGGGGCAGATGTATTGATTATTCTCTGCATCCCAATCGAAATCTGTGCGTGTCCATGTCCCATCGGGGCGTCCGGCCTTGTCAATCACAGGGATGTAAGGATCGATCTTGCGCTCCACGAGCCAGCCGAGCATTGGGCCTGAACCATAGGCTGTGTCGGCGATCATCCAGTCAGGGACCAAGCCGAACTTTTCTTTCACCCGCGTCAGCATGGTTTTTGTCGATCCGACCTCGGCTTGCCGGATGGAGCGTGTGGGTTCCACATCCAAGATGACACCGTGATCCGTGTCGATGAGATAATTGTCGGAATAGCTAAAGAATGCAGGGCCTTTGCGGGCTGCTGTCCACTGACTGGCGGGATCGGAATGCGAGGTGAACTTGGGTTGGACATCGCTCGCCGCTCCAAACGCGGCCTCGTCGAGCGTGTCGAGATACTCTCGGACTGCGCGGGGTGCATCTACGGCATCGATGGACGACGCATCCCATTCTTCCTTCGGTGTTGAGTTTTGCTTGTTCGCATCGGCTTCGATCAAACTGGCATCGACTGCCATGCGCTGACCGCTGGCGAGACCTTCCTCGATACAGCGGGCGACGGTCGTCTCGAACAGGTGTCGCAGAAGTTCGCTGTCGCGAAAACGCCCATGCCGGTTCTTGGAAAACGTTGAATGATCGGGAACGCGATCGCTTAGGTCGAGGCGGCAGAACCAACGATACGCGAGGTTCAGATGAACCTCTTCACAGAGCCGCCGCTCGGACCGGATGCCAAAGCAATAGCCAACCAACAGCATCCGGATCAGCAGTTCAGGATCGACGGAAGGGCGGCCCGTGTGGCTGTAGAAATCTGCCAGATAGGCGCGAGCGCTGCTCAGGTCGACGAAACGATCAATGGATCGCAGCAGGTGATCTTGTGGGACATGATCTTCCAGCGAAAACTCGTAAAACAGTGCCGCCTGCGCTTCTTGCCTCGGTCCCAACATCGCCAAATCCCCCACAATATGGGAATTGAATCAGTAGTTCAGGTCGCAATCAAGGAAGAGTTTTTCAACAAAATATGCTGATCTGCGCAATTCGCCAGCAGGTGGTAAGCTGCTCGGCCGGTTGCAGGGACGCCTGGAGTCCCTTGTCGAGTTGATTGACGTGCCAGATCAGCAGCTGATGCAGAACCGCCATCTGATCGCGATGCACCTGCTACACAATGGCGATGACGTGCGCGAACTGGCGCTTTTTGGCGTGGTCATCCAGGTCGAAGATACCGAAAGCAAGCGTTTGCAGTTGTTTGCGATCATGTGGCGGTTGGCGGTGGTGCTTTTGGCCCTGATCATAGCGTTGGCGGTCACTGCCTTGCTGTCTGGGTGGATGTATCGCCGGGGGCGCAGACTGGCGGAAGAGCGCAGTAAGGCCTCGTCTCGTATGGAGGCGATGATTTCGTCTTCGCTTGATGCCATTTTGATGATTGACCAAGAGAGCCGCATCCTTGCCTTTAACGGTGCCGCCGAAGCGATTTTTGGCTACCGGCGCGAGGAGGTCATGGGGGCGAAAATGGATGAGTTGATCATTCCTCCACATCTGCGCGAGGTCCATCGCGTGGGAATGAAACGTTTGGAAAAAAAACTCAGTCCCCGGGTGGCGGGTCGGGGGCGGGTCCAGCTGCAGGCGCAAAGAAAGTCAGGCGAGATCTTCCCGATGGAGATGTCGCTTTCCGTCAGTCGCAGCGAAACCGACCAAGCCTATGTTGGCTATATTCGTGATATTTCCGATCGCATCGCTGTGGAGGAAGAGCTGCGCCGGGCCCGTGATGATGCCCTGGCGGGAGAGCGTGCCAAGGCCAATTTGCTGACGGTGATGAGCCATGAAATGCGCACGCCCCTGACCGGGATCCTGAGTTCCATTGAACTGCTGAAGCAAATGGAGCCAGACAGCGAGCAACGCCGCTACCTGGATGCGATGTTGGTGTCCGGTGAGTTGCTGCTTCATCACGTCAATGATGTCTTGCAGTTGTCGAGCCTGGAAGCCGGTATTGAAACCGAAAATGAGAGCGTCTTTAATCTGCGCGAATTGGTGGAAGGTCTGGTGGAAAGCCAAAAGGCCCCAGCGCGTTCAA
This sequence comes from Pseudophaeobacter sp. TrK17, assembly GCF_042192375.1. NCBI lineage: Bacteria > Pseudomonadati > Pseudomonadota > Alphaproteobacteria > Rhodobacterales > Roseobacteraceae > Pseudophaeobacter > Pseudophaeobacter sp. TrK17. Next base: position 2,360,150 of record NZ_CP071700.1, on the reverse strand, counting down.
ACGGCAATGATTTGACCCTGAGCTATGGCATCGACGACGGGGCGGAAATGGTTACGGGGCGGCCGCGGGCGCTGCAACAGGCTCTGCTTAATCTGATTGGTAATGCGATCAAATTCACGCGTGATGGTGGGGTTATGATTGATGTCCATCCCAACGCCACAGCAGGCCAGATCGAGTTTCACGTTGCTGATACCGGCGAGGGCATTGCCAAGAATAACCTCAACCGGATTTTTGAAGACTTTATCACCTTGGATTCCAGTTATCAGCGTAGCAGCGAAGGCACTGGCCTGGGCTTGGCAATCACCCGCCGTATCGTCGAGGCAATGGGGGGGACCATCACCTGTGAAAGCGAATTGGGCGAGGGCAGTTTGTTTTCTCTCGTCCTGCCGCTGCCCACAGCCCAGTCGCTGCCCGTCGCCGATCCCGCCATCGAACAGGCCCAGGAGCATTCTGCCAAGATCTTGGTGGTGGAAGACAATGACATCAATCGCGAGCTGTTTCAGCGGATGCTTGAGAAACAGGGGCATCAGGTCACGGTCGCGTCAGGCGGGGCTGCTGCGGTAGAAACATGTCGGCAGCAGCGGTTTGACCTTGTTTTGATGGATATCAGCATGCCCGAGGTGGATGGCATTGAAGCAATCCGCCGGATACGCGGTGAAAACCTTGCTCAGGATGTGGAGATTGTCGCCCTGACCGCCCATACGGCCCCGGAAGACCATGCGCGCATTCTCAAGGCGGGCTTTGCCGAAGTGGCGACAAAACCGGTCAGCAATAAGGATCTCTCAGTTCTGGTTGCGCGATATACAGCCCCGGCCCAAGCTGGCGAAGCCGATCAAGACCAATCCGATATCGCGCAATTCTTTGACGCCCTGGGGGCTGAGCGGGCAACGGGTTTTCTGAATACCTTCATCGCAGAGGTCGACAGCTTTTTGGATGTGCTGGCTGGCGCGGCTCAATTGCTTGATGCCCATCGCAAAGAGGCCCATCGCCTGGCTGGATCAGCCGCGGTTCTAGGTCAGCTGGATCTGCGCGGGGCTCTGATTGAAATTGAGGTGCAGCACACCGATGAAAAACCGCCGCTGGCCAAGCTGCAGCAGACCTGGGGCAGGGTGAAAACCGGCCTGGAGGGTCATCTTAAACAATCTGAGCAGGTGTGAACCGCTGCGATGTGTCATTTCCTGTTGATCTGATCGCTAGGGAAAAGTTTTGCTGTAGTAGACAAAGGGCAGTGGGGCACCAGGATGGGGCGCTCCCCAAGCCGTCATGGGGCGGAGTTTTTGAGGGTTGCCATCAGACTGTGAAATTTCTCTCCCTGGATCGCCACATGACCACGCAGCGCGTCAGCTGCTGTCTCAGAGTCGCCCTGTTCCAAGGCTTCCAGGATGATCTTGTGCTCGCTCATGGATTGCACCATGCGGCCGCGTAGTCTCAGCTGTTGACGCCGGAAGGGCTGGAGGCGTCGGTGCAGAAGTCCAGTCTCGGATTCCAGGAAGCCGTTGCCTGACTCCCGGTAAATAATTTTATGGAATCGCTCGTTCTCGCTGTAGTAGGTGTCGGGGTCTTGTGCCTCAACGGCCGCTTGGCACCTGTCATTTGCATCATGTAAATCTGCCAGAGCTTCGTCAGAAATGCGCTTTGCAGCAAGGCGCCCACAAACAGCTTCGACTTCCGCCATGACTTCAAACATTTCCAAGAGTTCAACCGGGCCAGGCTGACGAACGAAAGCGCCGCGCCGGGGAACCAATTCTACCAACCCAGAGCGTGCAAGCCGTTGTAATGCTTCCCTCAAAGGTGTTCTGGACACGCCGAACTGTTCGGCAATACGAACTTCGTCCAGCCGATCTCCGTCCGTATAGGTTCCATCAAAAATGCGCTCTTCGAGCTGCTCTGCGATGATATCGGCACGACGTTTTTCCATATAATTGCATTACCAAACATGAAATTGAAGCTCAAGATTGTTATTATTGTATACAAGATACTTGACTTAAAAAACACACCCCACCTATCGTTAGGGCCAACCTGGTGTATTCCGGGTTGGATTCTTGGAGGAGGATAACATGAAACCCATTCTGAACACCGCTGTCGCCGCTCTGGCGCTTGCTTCCATGGGCACATTGGCAGGAGCAACTGAGCTTCGCCTGTCGCACCAATGGTCAAGCAAAGACATTCGCCATCAGGTCGCGCAGATCGTCGCCGATGAGGTCGCGGCAGCCGGGGTCGATCTCGAAATCAAAATCTTCGGGTCTAAATCGCTGTTCAAGCCGCGCGAACAGTACAAGCCGCTCAGCCGAGGCCAGTTGGACATGACTGTTCTGCCGCTGTCCTACGCCGGTGGTCAACAGCCCGCCTACAATTTGACCCTGATGCCCGGCTTGGTGAAAAACCATGATCATGCAGCGCGTCTGTCGCATTCTCCCTTTATGGAAGCGCTGGAAGCCAAGATGGCGGAAGATGACGTGATGGTTTTGGTTCACGGTTATCTGGCAGGTGGCTTTGCCGGCAAGGACAAGTGCATCACCAAACCCGAAGACGTCAAAGGCCTGCAGACCCGCGCGGCTGGCAAGTCGTTTGAACAAATGTTAGCCGGTGCCGATGCATCCATCGCGTCGATGGCGTCGTCCGAGATCTACAATGCGATGCAGACGGGTGTTCTGCAGGCTGCAAACACCTCTTCGTCGTCTTTCGTCAGCTACCGCATCTACGAGCAGGTCAGCTGTTACACGCCGGCGGGCGATGTTGCGCTTTGGTTCATGTATCAGCCACTCTTGATGAATAAGCGCACGTTTGATGGCCTGAGCGAAGCGCAACAAAACGCGCTGGTCGCCGCCGCCGAAAAGGCTGAGGCCTTCTACATGGAAGAGGCCAAGAGCCAGGATGCTGCCTCGGCCAAGGTCTTCCGCGAGGCCGGCGTCGAGATTGCCGAGATGAGTGTCGAGGATTTTGATGCCTGGCGTGCGCTTGCGATGGAAACCTCCTACGCAAAATTCGTCGAAGAAGTCGCGGATGGGCAGGCATTGCTCGACCTGGCACTGGCTGTCGAATGACCGCCACTCGGGGTGGATGAAAATCCGCCCCGCTTTTCATTTATTTACCGTTCCAATAACATCAGGAGGTGCACATGGCTGGTCATGGCTCCGCCGTTGCTTCCCATACGGGGAACAATCTTTTCCTTCGCGTCGTCGCGGCGCTTTCAACATTGGCTGGCTGGTGTTCGGCGGGCATGATCGTCTCTGCCGTCGCCATCACCTGCCAAATGATCATCGTGCGCTTTGTTCTGAACGGGTCGACCATATGGCAAACCGAAGCCGTTATTTATCTGGTCATCGCCGCAACATTGGTCGGTCTGCCCTATGTGCAGCGTTTGCGCGGACACGTGAATGTCGACCTTATTCCGCTCGCGCTGCCGCCGCGCCCACGGTTTTTCATGGCCATTCTCACGTCGGTCCTGTCGATCAGCATCGTCTCGATCATGCTGTTTTACGGCTATGATTACTGGCACTTCGCCTGGGACCGTGGCTGGCGTTCCGACACTGTCTGGGGCGTGCGCCTGTGGATCCCCTACCTGGCGCTGCCTGTGGGCTTTGGTCTGCTGCTTTTGCAATTGATCGCTGACCTAGTGGCGGTTTTGACCGGCATCGACAAACCCTTTGGACTGGAGGACACCTAATGGATCCGCTTTTGCTTGGGGCAATCGTGGCGATTGTCACCATCCTCGTACTTTTCTCTGGCGTGTCCGTTGCCATTGGCCTGCTGATCGTCTCCGCTGGCTTCCTGCTGGTCTTTGATGGCGCGCGCTCTCTCGAACTGATGCCCGAACTGTTGTTTGGCAAACTTGACAACTTTGCGCTGCTGTCGATCCCCATGTTCATCATCATGGGGGCGTCCATCGCATCGACCCGCGCTGGGGCCGATTTGTACGAAGCACTGGAGCGCTGGCTGACCCGTGTCCCCGGCGGCCTGGTTGTATCGAACCTGGGGGCCTGTGCGTTGTTTGCTGCCATGTCCGGCTCTTCGCCTGCGACCTGTGCCGCTATCGGCAAGATGGGCATCCCGGAAATGCGCAAGCGCGGCTATCCTGATGGCGTCGCGGCGGGCTCGATCGCAGCGGGGGGCACGCTGGGCATTCTCATCCCCCCTTCGGTCACGATGATCGTCTACGGTATTGCCACCGAAACCTCGATTGGCCGCCTGTTCCTGGCCGGTGTGATCCCCGGTCTGTTGCTTGTGACCTTGTTCATGGCCTGGTCGCTTTACTCCACCTGGAAATCCGGCGAGGCATCGCGCCTGGGCGCAGGCAGCTACACCTGGGCCGAACGGTTCGAGATCCTGCCCCGTGTTCTGCCGTTCCTCGGCATCATTATCGGCGTGCTCTATGCCATGTATGGCGGCATCGCAACGCCATCGGAAACCGCCGCCGTTGGCGCGCTGCTTTGCCTGCTGATCGCCATGATCATCTATAAGCTTTGGAACCCCAAAGATCTTTGGGTTGTGCTGCGGGACAGCACCAAGGAAAGCGTGATGATCCTCTTTATCATCGCGGCTGCTGGTGTGTTCTCCTACATGCTCAGCTCACTTTTTATCACCCAGTCGATCGCCGAATGGATCGGCACACTGGATGTGAACCGTTGGGTTCTGATGGGGGTCGTGAATGTATTCCTGCTAATTGCTGGATTTTTCCTGCCCCCGGTTGCTGTCATTCTGATGGCTGCCCCAATCTTGCTGCCGATTATTGACACCGCAGGTTTTGACCCGATCTGGTTCGCGGTTGTGCTGACGATCAACATGGAAATCGGCCTGATCTCGCCGCCTGTTGGTCTGAACCTTTATGTGATCAACGGCATCGCACCTGATATTTCGCTTAAGACCATCCTGACCGGTTCGCTGCCTTTTGTGGCCTGCATGGTCCTGGCAATCATCCTGCTGTGCCTGTTCCCGGGTCTCGCAACCTGGTTGCCGAACGTAGTCATGGGAGCTGCGCTATGAGCCTTCTTGCCGATCTTCTGTCCACGGTCTTTGAGCGGCGCTATCGCCGCGAAGCGCCGGGGGCAACCGAGGACGGTCGCCCGCTGACCGAAATGGCCACTGCGCTGGTCGGATCTGCGGGCGAGACCTCGGGGCTGGCACTGGCCCGGGAAATTCTGTCGCGGTTTGCCGAGCTGGAGGACGCGGACAAGCTCGCGTTCTTTCAGGATATCGCATCCACGATGAACATTGACCCGGAAGCGGTCCGCAGCACGCTCGACGACTACGAGCGAAGCCCATCGAAGGCCAGCTATCAGGCCTTTGCCGACGCTGCCGAACCTGCCCGCCAGGAATTCGTCCGCCGCCTGAACCGGGTGCCGGGGGCCACAGGGGCCCTGGTGAAGATGCGCGCTGATCTGTTGCGGCTGGGGGGCAAACAGCCGGAACTGCAGGCGCTGGATCTGGATTTTCGCCATCTCTTTGCCTCCTGGTTCAATCGCGGGTTCCTTGTCTTGCGCCCGATCAGCTGGGAAAGCCCTGCCCATATCCTGCAAAAGATCATTGCCTATGAGGCGGTGCACGCCATCCACAGCTGGGACGATCTGCGCCGCCGGCTGGAACCAACGGACCGTCGCTGTTTTGCGTTCTTCCACCCGTCGATGCCGGATGAGCCGCTGATTTTTGTCGAGGTCGCCCTGACCAAGGGCACTCCCGGGTCGGTGCAGGCACTTTTGGTTGAAGACCGAACTGCATTGCCTGCGGAAGAGGCGGACACTGCCGTGTTCTACTCGATCTCCAACTGCCAGGCCGGGCTCGCCAGCATTTCCTTTGGAAATTCGCTGATCAAACAGGTCGCAGCAGACTTGTCGGCGGAGCTGTCCGGTCTTGACACCTTTGTCACCCTGTCGCCCATTCCCGGCCTGACCAAATGGCTGAAACAGGTGGGGCTGACCTGGACCACCGACGATCCGGAAAACATGCAGGCGTTGGCCGCGCACTACCTGTTGAACGCAAAATCCAGTAGAGGGCTGCCGTTTGATCCGGTGGCTCGGTTCCATCTTGGCAACGGGGCGATTGTTCACGCGGTGCATGCCGATGGCGATGTTTCGGACAAAGGCCGGGCCCAGTCGGGCGGCACAATGGTGAACTATCTCTACGACCTGGCTCGGGTCGCGCAGAACCATGAAAACTTTGCCAACACACGCGAAGTCGTAGCAACGGCCGAGGTCCAAGCTTTGGCCGGACCAGTCGCACTTCCCAAGACCGAAGAAAGGTAACCCCATGGCAAATCCTCTCTATGACGGTCTTTTCGGTATCCACGCCGGAAAGACCACGCCCTTCCTGCGTCTGCTCGACGGTCAGGTGATCACCCACCAGGACTTCCTTGCGACCAGCGCTCAGATTGCCAATGTGATGGCTCAAATTGGGCTGAAGCCCGGAGACCGAGTCGCCGTTCAGGTCGAGAAATCCCCGCAAGCACTGGCGCTATATGCCGCTTGTGCACAGGCTGGGCTGGTCTTTCTGCCACTCAACACGGCGTATACGGTCGATGAACTTAGCTACTTCATCGAAAACAGCGGTGCGGCGCTGATTGTCTGCGACGGTAGAAACGAAGACCAGTTGGGTGTGGTGGCCGATCGGCTCAGTGCGCAGATCGAAACCCTGAATGCCGATGGCGGCGGAACCCTGATGGCGCAGGCGCAGGTCATGCCAATGAGTTTTGCCCCCGTTGAGCGCAGCGGGGATGACTTGGCAGCCTTCCTCTACACCTCCGGTACGACCGGTCGTTCCAAGGGTGCAATGCTGACACAGGAAAATCTGCTTTCGAATGCCCGCACCCTGGTCAGCGAGTGGCGTTTCACCTCGGATGATGTCCTCTTGCATGCTCTACCGATTTTTCACACACACGGGCTGTTTGTGGCCACCAATGTCACGCTTGCTGCGGGCAGCAGTATGGTTTTCATGCCGAAGTTCGATCTGGACCTGATCATTGCCAGCATGCCTGAGGCCACCACCATGATGGGGGTTCCTACCTTCTACACGCGTCTGTTGGACGATGAGCGCTTCACAAAAGACCTGGCAGCCCATATGCGCCTGTTTGTGTCCGGCTCGGCGCCGCTTTTGGCCGAAACCCATTCCCAGTTCGAAGAGCGCACAGGCCACCGGATCCTAGAGCGCTACGGCATGACCGAAACAAACATGAATACCTCCAACCCCTATGACGGCGAACGCCGCGCGGGGACAGTGGGCTTTCCCTTGCCTGGGGTCGAGCTCAAGATTACCAACCCTGACACTGGTGCCTCCCTTGCAATAGGCGAGGTGGGCCAGATCGAAGTGCGTGGGCCGAATATCTTTAAAGGCTACTGGCAGATGCCGGAAAAGACGGCTGCGGAACTGCGCCAAGACGGCTTCTTCCTCACCGGGGACTTGGGCAAGATCGACGACGATGGCTATGTCCACATTGTTGGTCGCAACAAGGATCTGATCATCTCGGGGGGCTACAACATCTACCCCAAGGAAATTGAACTGGTTCTGGACGACCAGCCTGGCGTTCTCGAAAGCGCGGTGGTTGGCGTGCCCCATCCTGATTTTGGCGAAACGGTGTTGGGGGTGATCGTCCCAGAAAAAGGCGCCACGCCGGATACGGATGCAATGATGGAGGCCGTGCATCACTCTCTGGCCCGGTTCAAACACCCCCGCAAACTGGTCGTTCTTGCAGAATTGCCGCGCAACACGATGGGCAAGGTTCAAAAGAACATCCTGCGGGAGCAGTTCCAGGACATGTTCGCTTTCTGACGACCTTCGCTGGCGGGCGCGTGTCTCCCCTGACGCCCGCCCGCAACCCCGTGGCCATTGACGTTATGCGCCCCTTGCAAGCCTTTGACGCGGGCGGACGCGCGCGCTGCGGCTGGCATCATTCAAGCGCCAGCAATGGCAAAAGAAGCGGGCGTGGACCCGTCGCAAGCATTGGCGCTGGTTGATTGGGATTTAGTGCCCCCCATCCGGGGGGGGGGCTATGAGATTTTGTCGTTGGCGGCATACCATTCATCGGAAGTTGCTTTTAGCTCATCCAATGCAAAGCTGGTGGAAATTCGGGAAATATTCTCAAGTACTTCGGCTATCGCCTCCGGCTCAAGTGGCTCTGCACCTGCTGCAATGTCCTCTTCGGTCAGCGGTTCCGTAATATCGTATCGAAGGCCGTCAGCCAGAGAACATACTTCAGCCAGTTTTTTCAGAGCATCTCGAAGGTACCAGCCCTCCATCGGTCTTTTGATCGGATCATCCATGCTCATCGGATTACCCCGACCCAGCTTTGGTAGACTTTGGGAATGTCGGCCTCTTCCATGCGCGCGATGCGATAGTAGATTGGTTGATCGGCCTGCGGATCCAGCACTCCTTCGCTCAGAATCCCCTCCACGCGTCCTTCTCCAACTTTGTCGCAGCCATCAGGTAGGCCGAGCACCTTCTCGACTTTAACGAGGTTCTCTCGGGCGGCATCCGAGAACATCAACAAAACAATCTTCATTCCTATCTCCTTAATGCAATTACCACGGCAACCATGCAGCAAGACCAACCTGCCCGCAAATCAGACTTGGGCAATCAGATGAATCACGTCAGGCGCAAACAGCTGTTGGGAACAAACCTAACACATAGAGGTTTGTTCCCCCGGCGTTCCCCAATAGAAAAAGGGCCTAGAGGATCAAACCTCTAAGCCCTTGAAATCTTTGGCTCCGGCGGTAGGGAACGGACCTAAGTTTTCCCTCTCGCCGTAACGCACTGAAAAGAAACGACTGTGTTCCTGTCTCATGGAGGTCGGAACCGCCATTTTGTGAAACGTTTGTGACAAGAAAGTGTAAGTAGTGGGGCCGCATGATGCAAGACCCGCATCAGTTCAATGTCGAAAATTAAATTCGGCGACACCCAGTAGTTGCGTAATCCGTTCCGGTCGTGATGACCCGGTGTCATCAGCTTATTCAGTTCCGATGTCTCGTTTAGACCCCTTTGCACCGCGCCATGCGGTGTCTTTGCGGGCCCCTATGGCCCGCTTTGCCGCCCCGGCGGCCCCCCTGTGCTCTGTACAATTGCTGGAGAACAATGATCTCATGAAAGTACGACTTCAAACTGGTCCCAGAGTGGATGGCGCGGAAGCATCGCCGCGCCGCAGCATTCGACAGGCAGGGCGGATAGCAGTCGTTCGCGGTGCTTCGCATGAATGACCGCGATGCGACATCGAGCCTACGCTCGGCGTGGGCGCGGCGGCCGGACGAGAGCCGATCAGACCGGCCCATAGTTGCCTCCCAGAACAGCAGATCACCGCAGTGCCGTTTTTTCGGAGGCGGTCCTTCGTGCGGAGCGCAGCATTCGCATCTATATCGCCGTTCTGAGCTATTACACCCCGGTGGGCATATCCGGCTCCGAGACACTCGGAGAAGTCGCCCAAGGATAAAGGGGGGGCGGTGGCCAGCCAAAGTTCGACAAAGTAGGGTTGATGCCTAACTGACTTCATGATTGTCTACCGGTTGGAGTCACTTGCGCGCCATACCGTTTTTTTCGGAAAGGCCTTTAACACGTCTGGAGGGGCATCTGCCCGAAAAATTTTGGATGCCAATTTTCTTGCCCGTGACGGCTTGACAACGACAGCAAAGTATCTTTTTAACCTGCTCCGCGATTTTGATCTGACGCCGGGCCAGACTGAGGTTGTTATCCATCTTGGAAACTTCCTCGAAAGCAATAGTCACGACGTTTTCCTTCTCAAGGGGCATGCGGGCACCGGCAAGACTTTTTTGATCGATGCCCTCGTAAAGTTGCTGCAGGCTCAGCGCCGGACATACGCGCTCTCAGCTCCTACGGGACGGGCAGCCAAAGTCATCCAGGAAAAAACCCAGGCCGACGCTTCAACCATCCACGGAATGATCTACGACTTCGACAAGATCGAAGAGCATAAGACCGAGGGGGTGGAAGGTTCCGAGACATACAAGCTCATCGTCAGCATGTCTGTGAACGATGCACCAGCGGACACCGTTTTCATCACGGATGAAGCCTCCCTGATCTCCGATCAATACTCAGAAGCGGAGTTTTTTCAATTCGGCTCAGGCCACGTCCTGCGCGACCTGATGTATTTCGTCAACTTCGACAACAACGAGCATCGCAAGAAACTGATCCTGATTGGTGACGATGCTCAGTTGCCGCCTGTTGGTATGTCGTTCTCACCAGCCTTGTCGACTGACTACCTCGTGGAGAATTTCGGCGTTCGGGTATTCGAATACGAACTTTCCGATGTCGTTCGCCAGAAGGCCGACAGCGGCATTCTCAAGAATGTACAGCCCTTGCGGGAAAGCCTGAAACGCGGTGTCTTCAATAAGCTGGCATTCGACACCAGGCTGACGGACGTCGATCGTGTCTGTATGGAACAGGTCGTCTCGACATTCCTTGAGGCGTCCGGAAACCGTGTTAACAACTCTTCGGTCGTCATCACCCGATCGAACGCCGAGGCCGGCATGTTCAACCGGTCCATACGTGAACGGTTGTTTCTAAATCAGCCCGAAGCGGCGCCGGGTGACAAACTCATGGTGGTGAAGAACACCAAGGTCTCGGGCATACGTATCGCAAACGGGGACTTCGCTTTTGTCCGGTCAATCTCAGATGATCGAAAGATTCGCCGGGTCACGCTTCGTCGAAAGAACGAGGAAACCGGGGCCGTAGAAGAGGTCCCCGTAGAGCTTTCTTTCAGGGAGGCAGATCTCGGGTTGCGTTTGGTCGATGGATCGGTGGTCTTTGTTACCACGAACATCCTTGAGAACCTTCTCTACGAGGACCGACCTCAACTCAGCTCTGACGAGAACAAAGCACTCTACGTTGATTTTTGTCAGAGGTATGCCGCGCTCCGGAAGGACCCACAGGCGTTTCGCCAAGCGTTGATGGATGACCCATTCTTCAATGCGCTGCGGGTCAAATTCGGATACGCCATCACCTGCCACAAGGCGCAGGGCAGCGAGTGGGACACAGCCATCGTCAGCTGCAACTCGTTGGGCAATCCGCTGGCGGCCGACAATTTCCGTTGGCTCTACACGGCATGCACGCGCGCGAAATCGCACCTCTTCCTCCTTGATCCACCAAGAATCGAGGTAGGCTCTGGGATCAAACCCGCAGGCCTCGCTCCAAGCCTTCTCGGCGCATCGAACCCTTCCGCGAATTTCGAGGCGACCCCGGCACCAAAGCGCCTCGCAACGGTCGACCTCGAGAGGACCGTGTCGGTCGCTCCAGACCTGGCGACGCCGGTTGATTTTCGCGAAGTCATCCGCCAGCGGGTCGAAGCCTTGCTGGACGGAGCAGCCATCGAGATCGAAGGCATCGAACATAACCAATATCAGGAGGCCTATTTCTTTCGCCACGGCGAAGGCCAGGCGAGGATCAACATCTGCTACAACGGCAAGCTCAAAATCACCCGCGTCATCGCTGCGCAATCGGGTGGGCTGACGGATCTGCTGATGGCAAATCTTTCCGGCATGGTCGGCGAAAGCTGCGCAGCACTTCCGGCCTCAATGCCAGGCGGCGCTCCTGCCAACGGCATTCAGGGACCGAATTTTACACATCAGTTCCTGGCGGAGTTTCACCAAAAGCTTTCAAGCCGAATGCATGCTCACGCGATCAAAATCGTTGGTCTCGAGCAGAAACAGTGGTTCCAGCGCTACAGTTTTCAGCGCTTTGGAGAGCATGCTGCGGTCGACATCTACTACAACGGCAAGCATGTCTTCACTAAGTGTCAGCCGGTCGGACATGTTCGCGAACCATCTGTGCTCCTGTGCGAACTGATCGAAATCCTGACCGTCGAGATGAGCACATGAGCGACACTAAGGAGATCTTCCGTCTCCGCAAGGCGGGGGAACTGGACCGAGCTTACGCGCTGGCAAAAGAGGCGATGGCGAGTCCCCATGCCGATGACTGGGATGTGCGGGCACTAAGCTGGTGTCTTGTCGATCTGCTCAAAGGTGCCGCCCGCCAGAACGACAGGGCGCGCCTTTCGTCGTTTGCCGGCGAACTCGAGGCGCTGCCTGTGCCAGAGGGGGACGATATCCTCGAAAATCAGCGTCGGTTCGCGCTCTCTCTTGCGGAGAAAGGACGTCACGAGATCCTTTCCGCCCGTAACCATAGCAAGGCAGGACGCCATGAGCAAGCCTGCCGCGTCTACCACGACTTTCTTGCGAAGGATGGGCTCTACCCAACCGATCATCTGGGCTACGGCTGGGACCTCTATCGCTGGACCAAAGAAATCCTGTCGACGTCCGACACCCCGGCGCTTGCTGCAATCGGGCAAGCCCGTCGCAATCTTAACACGTACATGAAGCTCAGCGTCGATCGACCCTCGCCCCTTCACAGCTGCATGCTGCAAATCGCCTGGCAACTCGCTTCCGGGAATCATCTCGACCTGCCGGCATTTGTGGGTTTGTGGGGGCTCGAGAACTTTCTCGCTGACGACTACGACCGCTTCACGACTGCCGAGGGAAAGACCCTACCAGCGCTTGCCGAAAAGGTTGTGCAGCGAGCAAGCAAGGATGCCGCAGCGGCGGGAAATATGCGAGCCATCGCTGGGTTACAGCCTCATCTTGAAGCGATGATGACGCGCTATCCCGATAACGTCTGGTTTCGCCAGAACATGGTCAAGTTTCTCGCTTCGCTTGGCCGCCAGGATGAGGCGCGTGAGCAGGCGATCCTGTTTGCCCGGGAGAAGTCGCAGGAATTTTGGGCATGGGACCTGCTTGGCGACCTTCAGGTCGACCCGAACCTCCGTGTTGCATGCTACTGCAAGGGCTTGCTGTGTCCCTCTGAAGAGGATTTCGTGGGGCGCTTGCGTCTCAAGCTTGCGCGAGAATTGAGCATCCAAGGTTATCTGGCCGAGGCACGAGGCGAAATCGATACGGTTCTCGCGCATCGTGCGAAAACAGGGTACCGCGTTCCCCGTGAGGCTGAAGAGCTGATGGCGGCGTCGTGGTATTTGGGAACTGCGGCCACTCCTCCAAGCAAGAAATTCTACCTCCGGTTTTCAGGTCGCGCAGAGGAGATTCTTTTCGAAGACATCGATTGGATTGACGCGTGTGTCGGCGACAGCTTCTCGATTGATGGCGAAAAGCGAAAAACTCTCCGCCGACTATATATCGCGGACAACCCGGTGGCGCGAGAGATCACCGTTCCCGAACGCGCGTTGGGTCTGAAAAACCTACAGTCCGGTCAGCCAATCCGGATCAAGGCTGATCTCGGAATATCGATCAACGACCGCATAAAGATCTATTCGGCCGCTTTACGCGATGACGGTGTATTTCATGACACCTTCCATGAGATCGTGGGCGTGGTAGATCACGTGAACACGGCGAAAGGGCTTCTACATGTCATTGCTGGCCGGGAGATAGACAGCGTGATTTCCCTTTCGGACATCAATGCTTCGATAGGTGATCACATCGCCTTGCGGATGGCCCGCTACAGCACGCGAAAAGGGGTACGCTCTCGTGTCGTGACCGCCACTCCCACCGATGCAGAGGTGGGAGACACCGTTTGCCGACGTTTCCGGAGCGCCGTGCGGATCAGCAATGGCATGGGTTTCACCGATGATGGGATATTCATTCCGCCTGACATCGTTCGCTGCCATGACCTTCAGGATGGCGAACTTGTGTCAGGCCGGGCCGTTATCAACTTTAACAAGAAAAAAAGCAGTTGGGGCTGGAAGGCTATGACGATTGAAGTCCTTTGAGGCAATGGAGCAGCATGGATACAAGGAACATCCGTACTTGCAAGTCATTGACGCAGTGACAGTTATTTGACCGCAGGGAGCGCAAGCGTTGTACAAAAGATTGGCTGAGGGCCACGCTACGAAGTTCATCCAGGATCGTCCAGATCTGAGCGTGATAACAGACTGGTTGAACTCGCCGCGGTGCAAAGCTGCACTGTCCGCATTTAATAAATCCGTTCCCTCCAAGAAACCGGGTCGCGTTATCGAGCGCGTATCCAAGAATGTGCGCCCTGCGTTTGGCGGCGCCCATTTGGCCCAATGGGACAAAGTAATGAAGGCTGTATTTTCCGTTCGGATGGCGTCTGCCCGTGAAACTGATGTCTTTGCATTGACCGGCGAAGAGGGGGTGGCTTTTTCTGAACGATCAGTCATTCTTGCCGATTTTTTGTGTATCGCGAGCGCCGGAGAGAGTAATTCGCACATAAATATCGCCGCCAATATCTCGCACCATGCCATTTCCAGGTTGATGGAACGCGGAGCTTCGACCCCCGAGACACTGAACGCCGATGTCCTCCAGGTCCTTCAGAAGGCGCGTTCCCTTCGAGCCATGTTGGCTTCGGGGCTCGAGCACAATCTGACCAAGCTGAAGGACGACATGACGTACGACATGCTCATGCCGCACGGTGACGGGGCACTCGTCTTGCGCACGCTGCGCGTGAATGCTGCGGCTAAATCATTTTTTCCAGACCCCATGCCGGTCTTTTCGATCCGAACATACTTAGAAGGATCGATGCTGGGAACTCGCGATCTTGAGCGCATGGCAGGGTTCCGCATCTCTCGCGATGCAACGGTTTCGGTAGAAGACTCTCGGCATATCCTTGCATGGATTCAAGGAAATGCTGAGGAAACGGATCCGCGGCGAAGGTTATCAATCGAACAAGAGGCCGGCTTTTAGGCGGCGAGAACAGAAAGGCGGTTGGTGGGAGATAATCGCCGAATATGCTTGGTATTCTCGGCTTTGGTCACTCACTGCTCAGGCGCTCTGGAGCAGTTAGTAGCATTGGAGGCATAAGCTCGGCCTTTGCCGACATGCATTCTCTTCCTGCGAACTGCCGACGTCGACCCCCCGCAGATGCTGCGCGTTCGACGAGTGGCCGGTTTGGTGTGAAGCTGCACCGCTGCGATCAGCCAGGGACTGAACGGCAGGTGAGGGCCGTTCCCGACTGCGAGCGGGAATGGTTGGTCTCGCTCGTTCCCATGGCCACCTTGCCAGCTCTTGGCCGGACCGGACGGTCCGGGCTGTCTCTATCACCAGGGCGAGCTTGTCCGCCCCGGGCGGGGTCTCGTCCTCCTCGGCGGGCTGGAAGCGCATGCTCTTGCCGCTCGTCCGGAGCAGATCGAAGACGTCGGCGCTGCGCTCGCCCACCACATCGCGGACGTTCGCCCGTCTCGCGGACCGGTTCACGTGGATCAGCCGGTTCCGGGGCCCCGTTGTCAACGGCGGAGTAAAATCCGGCCATTGGGCGACGCAAAACCCGGCCACTTTGGATTTGGGCCTGACGTGCGCCACGTGGCGGCGGCCAGTCGACCGCGCTCCCCAAATAGCTGGCGGTTGACTGGCCGCCTTGGCCCGTGAGGGCCAAGTCATGGATTTTCGATCAGGTGGTTTTGGTGGCTTTTCGCGCTTGGCTTTGTGCCAGGCGATAGCTTTCGCCGTTCATCTCGAGGATGTTGACGTGATGGGTCAGCCTGTCGAGAAGGGCGCCGGTCAGGCGTTCCGTGCCGAAGGTTTCCGTCCATTCGTCGAATGGCAGGTTGCTGGTGATCATGGTGGCGCCGCGCTCATAGCGCTGCGAGATCAGCTCGAACAGCAGCTCGGCCCCGGTCTTGGAGAGCGGCACGAAGCCCAGCTCGTCGATGATGAGCAGCTTGACGCTGGCCATCTGTTTTTGCAGGCGCAGCAGACGGCGCTCGTCGCGGGCCTCCATTAGCTCATTGACCAGCGCGCTGGCGGTGATGAAACGGACGGGTAGCCCCTTCTGGCAAGCCGCCAGGCCGAGGCCTAGGGCAATGTGCGTCTTGCCGGTGCCGCTTGGCCCGAGGGCGATGACATTCTCGCGCCGCTCGATCCATTCGCAGCGGGCAAGTTCCAGCACCTGCATCTTGTTGAGCTTTGGGATTGCCTTGAAGTCAAAGCTGTCGAGGCTTTTGGCGGCCGGGAACTTCGCCGCCTTAATGCGGCGCTCGACCATCCGTCGTTCGCGATCGATCATCTCCATCTCGACCAAGCGCGCCAGGAACTGGACGTGATCCAGCCCTTCGGTGGCGCATTGGCGGGCCTGCTTCTCGTATTCCCGTAGGAACGTGGGCAGCTTCAGTGTCTTCAGGTGATGGGCGAGCAGGATCTGCGGGGCCTCCGTCATTCCGCCGCCTCCGCCATCAGGGCCATATAGCTCGCGGTCGAGGTCGTCTCGACGTCAGCACGCGGCAGGTAGGGATAGCTGGACATGTCGAGCTTGGGCGGTCGTTTCTCGATCCGACAGAGCAAAAGGTGCTTGACCGCATCGAAGCCTGTCGCGCGCAGGCGCAGCGCATCCTTGACCGCCGCGTGCAGGTCATCGAGCCCGAATGTCTCCAGCAGACGCAAAACCTGCACATACTCACGCCGCCCCATCTTCAGCATGTGTGCCTCCATGAGGCGACGCAGGGTCTGGAACTCTTCGGGCAGGTCCCACTCCGCCAAAGGCGCAGCCTGATCCAAAGCGTTGATCTTGCGCTCGATCAGCGGAAGGTAGTGGATCGGGTCGAAGACCACATCCTCACGCGCGTAGCACCGCGGATGCCGTGCGATCACGTCTCCCCGGCAGCCGATCACGACCTGATCGACATAGCCCCGAACCCAGACATCCTGATGGCCATAGGCGACAGGCACCGAGTAATCGTTGGTCTCATAGCGCACGAGACACTGCGAACTGACCCGACCGCTGGCCTGGGCACAAGCTTCGAACGGTGCCCCGGGCAGTGGCTTCATCGCCGCCAGATCGCGCTGCAATCGATCGCCGATCGTTTCCTTGTGGCCGCGCAGGGTGTCGTTCTGGCGTTGGCGGCATTGAGCCTCCAGGTCTGCGTTGAACGCTTCCCAGCTGGCGAAACGTGGAATCGGCACCATGAAGTTCCGGCGAGCGTAACCAACGATGCCCTCGACCTTACCCTTGTCGTTGCCCTTGCCCGGACGCCCGTAGCGATCCCGAACCAGGTAATGCGATTGCAGGGCACTGAACAGCGTGGCGCGCTTACGCGTCCCGTCCGCCAGGATCTTCGAAACCAGACAGCGGTCGTTGTCATAGAGCACCGACTGCGGCACGCCGCCGAAGAAGGCAAAGGCGTGGACATGGCCGTCCATCCACGCCTCCGCCGTTGCCGCGGGATATGCCCGCACGAAGCAGGCGTCGCTGTGCGGCAGATCCAGGACGAAGAAATGGGCCTTCTGCTCGACGCCATCAATGATCACCACGGCTTCGCCGAAATCTGCCTGGGCATCCCCGGGCGGGTGGGCGAGCGGCACGAACACCTCACGTCCACGTCGCTCGCGCTCCCGGATATAGTCCTTGATGATCGTGTAGCCGCCGGTGAAACCGTGCTCCTCGCGCAACCGGTCATAAACGCGCTTGGCGGTATGGCGCTGCTTGCGGTGGGTCTCACGATCCCCGTCTAGCCACGCGTCGATGATCTCGGTGAACCCGTCCAGCTTCGGGCGCTTGATCGGCTTCTGACGCCGATAACCAGGCGGCACTGAAAACGCCAACATCTTCGCTACGCTGTCGCGCGAAATGTTGAAATGACGCGCTGCCTCTCGCTGGCTCATCCCCTCGCCACACGCCAGGCGAACCTTCAAATACAAATCCACGGTGTAAATCTCCCCGCCCTCCTTGCTGTCACAAGATGGGCAAAAGTGGGCGACTTTTACGCCGCCCGCACCGCCAACATGGCGGCGCTACCGTGGTCTAATTTTGCACCGCCGTTCTCACCCGTCGCCACGAGCCGGCGCCGGGCGTCCTCGAGGAGGCCGGAGAGGGGTCGGAGGCGGCGTGGTCTGCCATGAGGGTCACCTGTGGGGTTCAGCGGAGCGGCTCGGGCTCTGTCAGTAGCGTCGCGTGGCGGGGGCGGTCCGGGATCGTTCAGGGCGGCCCCAGCTGCTCCAAGAGGACCTTTCCGGAGCGGGGGACGACGACCCGGAAATGCCGGGCCTGGAGCACGTCGATGATCTGGGTCGGCCGGTAGGAGACCCAGTTGACCCCGCCTGGGTGCCGCACGCTGTCATAGACGATCCCGTCATGCGGGCCGGTCCGGACGGACCGGCCGAAAACCTGGGTAGCGGGGTAGGTCGCGGGGTCCGGGTCGTGCAGGTCCGGGCGCGCGCCGCGGATGTCGACGAACTCCCCCTCGAGGTGAGCGGTGTACTCGCGCAGCTCCTCCGTCTTCTGCTGGAGCGCGCTCAGGGCGATCTCTCGGCGGATCCCATTGACCAGTTCAAGGACGGCGGTCTCGAGCGCGCTCGCGGCGTACCAAGCGCCGAGGTCCGGGCCGGCGAACCGGCTCCCCTGTGGCGCCCCTTGCAGGAACGCGGCCATGACGACGCTGGCGTTGGGGCGGCCGTAGACCCAGTCGGACCTCGCAAGCCGCCGGAGCCGGGGCGCCACGAGCCGGTCGTTAGTCCAGCCCTCGAGCTCGAAGACCGGGGCGAGATCCTCGGGGGCTGCCACTGTCTCGAACGCGGCGATCGGGGGGAAGCGGGACGGGATCAGGCGATGTGTGCGCTCGGGCGCCCGGGCGAGGCGCGTCACGTGAAGACGAGGTCCGTCGGGCGCACCGGCTCGATATCGGCCCCGTCGCTCGGTCCTCCGCGCAGCCCGCCGCGCCAGCCGTCGAGGTAGCGGCGCACCGTTAGGATCCCGTCAAGGCCGCCTCCGATCATCACCTCCAGCGGGGCCTGGCCCCCGAAGACCTCGCCGCGATGCGGGCCCTTGAGCCAGGTCATCGCTTCCGCCTCGATCGGGAAGAGGACGCCGAGCGCCTTGTGAACGCCGAGGATCCCCGAGATGCGGGTGAGCGTATCGAGCGGCAGGGACAGGGGCGCCGCGGCGCGGGCCTTCCTGACCCACTCGTGATAGGTCGAGTTCGACGGCTCACCGAGGAGCGCGATCCGGTCCCGCGTGGGGATCCCGTAGAGATCAGCGATAGCGAGGAAGGTGCGCAGGCCCGGACCGCTGACGCGGCGGCGCGCATCCGCGTCGATCTCCTGCGGGACGGGCTCCGACCCGGCCTGTTCGGGCAGCTGAAGAATGATCATGTGGGGCCTCCTTCGATTCCGAACACATAGTCCAAATCCGGACAACTCTCAAGGGGCGGGGTGGTGTTCATGATGCATTCCCCGTCCGTTCCAAGGTCGCAAAAGCTGCCCCTCGATGTCTCGCCGCGCCACCACCTTGGCTCAGACAGTTTGAGGTGCGGTATGCGCGACATGTATTTCAGTTTGTTCCACGCTCAGAAGCTGGGTTCAGGCCCGTCGGACGGGGTATCGCTTTCTGCTGAATACCGATCGTCAATCAGTTCGTCATTCGGCCTGTTTTCAGGGTGGGGTTGAACCGCTTTCGGTAGGCCCTCGGGTGCGAGCAGGGACAACTCAATGGCTCTTGTGATAGTTCCATCTGGCAGCACACAGGTCATGTCGGGACATGTCGTGATCACATCGTTCAGGATGGACGCGAGCTTCAGGTCGCGCGCTTGCAAGCGTTCCTCCGCTTGTGAACCGATTACTAGAACACGCGGATGGTTTTCCTGAAGCGTGGGGCCATCCCCTATTTGACACACAGGCCCCGCGACCAGCGCGCCTTCGATCGCCCCATGAAGAAGTTCAACCAGTTCACTGACGGGATCGAGGTCGAGCCCCAGACACATCAATCGTACCGGAGGCGGTTTCTTCTTCGAGAGATGTCCTTTTGATGGGGCAGTTCCGCAGAGCGTCATCCCCGGTGTCAGCGGTAGATTAGGATCAAGAATGCTCTCTAGCACATCATGGCGTTCAAAATCCGACGCATAAGCTGATGTGAAAAGGCGCGCGTCTTTCGAAGACAAATCACCAGCCTCACGCAGGGTCACTCTGCCCGGCATCACGTCAATCGCGCTCTTATCCCTGAACCTCAACCGCAAACTTCGGGCCACAATATCGAGGCTATGTCTGAACCCCGGAGTGACCCGGCCCGCGATTTTCAACACGCGCGCAACCCAGCCGAGTAGCGTTAATCCACCTCGCTGTTTAGCACTGTGTCCAGGCGATCCAGTATTTCGGCCATGGTGTCGGATTTTTCCTTGATCATCAGGACCGCCTCTTTGACGTCCGCCACCTCGGCCTCGATCGCTTCGTGCCTGGTTTTCATGTCCGTTATCATCTTGATCAGACGAACCGCTGCCGTCCCGCCCGGGCCTGAGGCGTCCGGGTCCTCCAGCAGGTCCAAGAGGGGATGCAAGATCTGCACGTCTCCCCTGATCGTTTTCAACCTGGCGGTTAATTTTTCCATCTCGTCCGGGATCTGGTGCACCGGTTTTTCGGTCTTCGGCGGCATCTGGCGGGTTTCCTCTCAAAGAATGTCTGTGGTCTGATTTTTCATGTTCGGCATGGTCCAAGGCTTTCAGGATCTCGGGTGTGTTTAGGAGGACAGCCATGTCTAAGTTGAGCCGCGCTCGCGTGAGCCGTCCCGCCCAGTCGATCCTTTTCTTCAGGTTTACGGGAAAGAAGGCGTCACCCAACGCACTCGGTCGAATCCGGCGCGCCATGCGCTCGCAGACGAGGCTCGGATGACCATACACGTTGACGTCTTCACTTATCTGATAAGGGCTCGCCAAGGCTGACAGCGCATCGTTCAAGGCGTCCAGGTTTTCCGGCCATTTCGTAAGACCCGCATTGAGGTCATCTGCCAAACGCTGATATTCTGGGTCTCGGTTCAACCGCCTCAAGGGGACGTTGCCGTAAATGCGGGGTGGGGCTGTCGATGAGAAATATTCTGGTATCGGAAAACCCAGACGCTCGGCCAGCAGCTGGTGAGTTTCCGATGTATGCGCTTTTGACCGGATCGGCCTGATTTCGCGACACTCGAAGGACTCGAGAGCTACAAAAGCGTGGACGTGGTCACCGGGAGTGTCGGTATGGCGCGCCATGACCCAAGGTGTCAGTCCAGCGGGGAACTGGTGACGGTTCAACACAAATCGTGCCGAGTCGAGCCATGTTTCTCTATCAAGCCAAATCCCCTCCGGCGCTGACAGCGTGATATGAACAAAACCGCAAGCGCCAAATTGCTCGAAACACTCGCGCAACTTTGATGCGGACCGCGCTATCACGGTCCCGCCGAGTACCTCACTGCCTTTCCGTAGATCATATCGCGCCAGCTCGACGGCGGTGTAGTGCGTGGTGAAATGGGGGCGCATTACCTTTTCCTTAACTCGGCGATCAACGCGTCGCACAGACCTTCCCACGTCCGGACCATGATCTTCACTTGATCAGGGGAAATCGGTGAGTTTTCTGCGTGGGCTGCCGCGCGGATGTCATGCAGGACTTCTGCGGCTTCGCCCATCCGGGCGGCAACCTTACTGACGTCATGCGTCCCATGTTGACGCAGCGCCTGTGCCGCGAGGGCATTCACACTGCGAAACCCGAGTTCATTTGCTTTGCGCTCCATCCCTGGGAATTCCTCGTCGTGGATCCTGAATTTGATTTCGCGTTTTCCGCCGCGCCCACTGAGTGGTGTCAGTTCGATCGCCAACCTTACCGTTCCCCCGTCTATTTAGTGCTGAGACGCCGGGTCAAAACCATCGACCACAGGCTGCTCTCGTCATTGTCTAGTATATGCCGAGGGTGCTTCGATCCGAAGTCAAAGGGACCTTAATTAGGGGGTTTATCCCCATAAAAAAATCCGGATGCGTTTCTGCACGGATGGTCGTTCATAGAGAGTTTGGGCCCAAACCCTATAGGTTCTCGTATGCGCGCACGCGCGTACGAGCAAATGGGACCGCCCCGCTCAGAAGCATAGTCTCCCGACTAGACCCTTCGGTTTTTCATGGGTTCCGGCGATCTGCGTAGAAGAAACGGAGAACGCGATGACCACTGGCAGTACCGATACATCTCTTCCGGGCTCCCTGACACAGGAGGGTCGACAGGAGGATTGTAACCTGTTCGCCGACATCAAGGCGGCCGACTGGCTCGGCGAGCTGGTCGGGAGGCATACGAACGACGTGGATCTCAAGCTAGAGTCGAGTGGATCGCGCTTGCTCGATGATATCCGGGCCATGGATGTCGTAAACATGGTGCTGGCAGCGGCAGACGAGCCGCTTGATCAGATGGCTGATCCGATATCCCTGAAGTGGGTGAAGAGCGTCGAATGGGTCCGGTCCGGAACACCGGTGCTCGTGCAAGGGAAAGCCATGAGGTTTGCGCCTCCCACCGAACAGCCGAGGACCCTATCAGATCGGGCATGCCTGAGCGTGGGGTCGTTCGCTGTATCCACCACAGTCTATGCGCGATGGATGCGTCCACAAGGTCGGGGGCCTCCAGTCTGTAAGGCGCACCGGTCGTATCGGGTCACCCCTAAATTTCTGAACAACGATCACGCGTCAGTTGCGAGGCAACTGGCGCGCTCAGGGGAAGTCTGTTCAAATCAGAGCGTACTTGACGCCACCCCGGCATGTGTCTGTCGAGCACGGCCACGAAAACGTCGTCATGCCGACGCGACACGAAATGCGCCATTTCATGGAGGATAACGTAGTCGAGACAAACCAGCGGCTTCTTGACCAGATCAAGGTTAACCCAGAGACGCCCGGTATCCGGATTGCACGATCCCCATTTCGTACGCATCGCGCGGATGCCCCACGCGGGTTCCGCAACGTCAAGACGGGCCGCCCATTTCGATACCCTGGGGGCGGCTTTTTCCCGGAGTTCTCTACGATACCATGCGGACATCCACCGAGCTTTATCGGACCGGCTGGCGTCATGGGGGACCACCATGGTGATCCGGTCGGCGCTGTCGACACTGATCTGCCCGGCGCGAACCTGAGCCTGGCGGACCCCTAGTCGCAATGGACGCCCGAAATAGTAATGTGTCTCGCCCGATACGTAGAGCCGCTCCGGTTCCCGAGCCTGTTCTGCAAACTGGCGCTGCTTGTTCTTGATCCAGCCCAGCCGAGTAACAATCGCCACCCGGATCGCGTCTTCGCTGATAGCCGGAGGGGCCGCGACCCGGACCCGGCCGGCAGGAGGGTAGACCCCGATATGCAGGTTTTTGATCGGCTTCCGGACCAGTTCAACCGACAGACCCGCGACCTCGATCTGCTCAGTATTCATGATGGGACCGGATAATCTCGATAATCTGTTCGACGGCTTCTTCGTCTTCAAGAACCTCCGACAGCTTGCGCCGGAGCATCCGCTCCTTCATCTTGTTTCCGCGCCACCCGGTCTGGGCGGTTTCACGGATCGCCTGGTCGACCGATTGTGTCAGCGCCTCGTCCTGTCCGAGGTTATCGTACAGGGCTTTTCGCCCCGCCGTGTCCATGCTCGGCGGATAATCACTGCCGTGACCAGCTTTGACCGACCGGACCAGGTCCGCGATCTTTTCCAGATAGTCAGCGTAGGCGAGCGCGTCGTCTTTCCGTTTTTTGACGAGGTCCGTCAGCAGTTCTGACATGCGTTCATAGAATTTTGGGTTCACCGGCGTTTCATCGATGATGAGCTTGCGGACGTTGTTTTCGATCGCCTCAGCCACGTTTTCCCGCTTCGCCTTCAATGAGGCAGGCAGCTCTTCTTCGACCGACGCTCCCTTGCTGGCGACCAAGTCGATCAGGCTGATGTCATCGAGATGCGAGATCACTTCAGGCCCGTCCGCCTTGATATAGGTGTCAATCAGGTGCCGCATGGCGGGCTCGAATTGTTTCATGTCGACCCCGTCGCCGCTGTGAAGGCGCACAGCGTCCCGGAGCGCAAGCGCGCGATCCACTTCCCCCCGGTACTGGGCTATCTGAAGATCGTTCACCCCGGACGCCGCTGGGTCTTCCGCAACAGATGCAAAGGTCCGGGCATAGGCTCCGGCCAGCTTGTAAAGCGCCTGGCGGCGGCGGGCTTTCTCATCCGCCTCAGGATCAACCTCCCAGCCGCCTGGGCTTGAAAAATATTTGAGTGCCTCGGCATCCCCTTTCGGCTGTTCAACCGGGTCCAGCAGGCCGAACCATGCGTCGCGCGCGGTGGTCAGATCGACGCCAGCCTGCTCGGCACGCGAAGATATCAGGCCGTCCACGTCTGCAGCGTCGAATGCATCAAACGCACCTGAGGTATAATCATCGACGGCTGTCTCGATGTTCTTGAACAGGTCCTTGTAGTCGATCACATACCCGAAATCTTTGTCGTCCCCGTCCAGACGGTTCACTCGGCAGATCGCCTGGAAAAGCCCGTGATCGCGCATCTGTTTGTCGATATAGATGTAGGTCGCCGTGGGGGCATCAAAGCCGGTAAGAAGGCGGCTGACCACGATAAGCAGCTTCATCTGTGCCGGTTCCTTGCGGAACTTCCGCAGGGCCTCGATCTCGTAGGCCTCTTCGTCAGTCGCAAGGTCCGTCATCAGCCGGTCATACACACGATAGACGTATTGTTTTTCCGTCTCGCCCATCCCGGCCTCTTCCCCGGTCAGCTCCGAAGCGTTGCGGGTGTAGGATGTGACGATCGCGCATTTCCCGGCCAGATCAGAACCGGAGTTGCGGAAGATCTCGAACAGCCGACAGGCCTCGGGGATAGGCCCGCACATAGCATGCATCGCTGTAGGGCAGGTCAAAGGCAAAAAAGTGGATCTTCTGTTCCACGCCCCCCAGGATGACAACGGCCTCACCGAAATCGGCCTGCCCGTGACCCGGAGGATGGGCGAGTGGAATGAACATCTCCCGCGCTTTTTGACGATGCCCCCGAACATAGTCCTTCACGGTCGTATAACCGCCGGTAAAGCCTTCTTCCTCACGGAGCCGTTCAAAGATCCGCTTCGCCGTATGGCGTTGCTTCTTCGGACGGTTCTGATCCTCCAGAAGCCATTGGTCAATTGTATCGGTGAAGGCTTCCAACTTCGGGCGCCGAACTTTCTGGCTCCGGCGGTAACCAGGGGGAGACGAATACGCGCACATCTTGTCGACCGTTCCACGGGCAAGGCCAAAATCACGGGCGATCGAACGTTTGCTGCGCCCCTCATCGAAATGCGCGCGGCGCACGGCTAAATATACTTCCACGGTGAAAATCCTCCGGCCCTCCCTGCAAAGACAGTGAGAGCAAAAGTGGACGACTTTTGCGCCGCCCGCCCCGGCAAAATACCGGCGCTACCGTGGCCTAATTTGCAACCGCCCTATACACAGGATGCGAAACGCTATTACTTGCGGATCTGATCTGTCCGTCCGGTCATAAATAAATTCTTCACCCACAAGCATGTCGTCGATCCTTTGGTCTAACCAAGAGGGGGTCTGAAACTGCAGTCGCGCTTGTTCTTTTCTGTCTTCGGCTTCCAATGCCTTGCGGGCTCGGCTTGCCAGGATTTCCCGCAGCTCAGCTTCTTCGCCTTGCCGCAATTTTTCCTTAACCCACGCACAAGTATCATCGTTGTTCGCATCAGGGCCCACCTTGAACGGCGTGAACCCGAGTTGCGCTCGCAGCGTGTTTGTCTTCCCCACGTGGTCAGCATTCATGGGAGTTACGCCTCTTTGGCGATCTTTGGCTTCGGAGATACTGTCGTACAAATGGTCATACTCTTCGGGGAAGAGTGCAGCGTGTAATTCTCGTCCTCGCTGCTGTCGAGCTTCGTCTTCGCCCTTTTGAGATCCCGATGAACTTGGTTTTCCGTTCTTTTCCATGCCTCAATCCTTATTTGTTGGAGCGTTGATTTTCTGTGCAGGTTCTCGGGCTTTGTACAGCTGGCAATCGGTGATCGCTGAAATCAGGGGCATCCGCGGCCGTGCGTTAATCCGGTGTTCCGGATGTGTGCCGCGGACACCCAGGCCGATACCAATGGCCCAGTGAAGATAGCTGCAACCTTTGCAGTCTGCGATCAGCATTTTTGATCTCCATTGACGGGCGCCTGCCGCAGTTCGAAGTGGTCGAAGCTGTTGGGGCCTTCCTGCTCTCGTGCCTTGTTGAGCGCGCGCAATGCCTTGTCGTAAGGCATGGGGTCGGACACGATCGCGGGTTCATCAAAGCTGTAGGTGTCTATGTACACCAGAACCCATTTTTTTGCTGCTCGCTCCTCTTCATAGCGCCGTTTACGTCCTTTGCTCATGCGTGTTGGATCACTCCTCTATCAGTTGAAAAATTCATGTGCAGAGGGCATGGCTTGCCGCTCATGCCCCGGGGTAGGCCCGAGCCAGCTGCTCCGCGCCGTCATGCTCATGTTCGAGCCGTAGGTAATCGCGCACCAGACGGGTGATGGCGTCGGCGCCCTCGATAATCGGAGCCCAGCGATGTTTCAGAGCAGCTAGCGGATCAATCAGGCCCATCATGTTGCCGGCAATTGCGCCGGTCGAGTCGCTGTCGCCGCTGTGCAGGACGGCGATCTGAAGCGCGTCATCAAATGTCTTTCCAGCAAGGCAGGCGTAGAGCGCGATCGACAGCGCTTCTTCGGCGGTCCAACCCCCTCCGAGGCTTTCGACCGTCTCGGGGGATCCATCCCGCGGGGCATCGAGCGCCTTGTGGATAGCGCGTGCGGTTTCGGAGCCGTTCTCGAGTCGCTCGTATTCCCCGGCCGTTGCAGCGGCGGCTTCGTCCAGCTTTGCCCCAGTCGCAACATCGGCAAGCATCTCGGCCCAGGCTGCAGCAGCCAACTGGCCGGTGGGATGTCCATGCGTCAGCGCAGAGGTATCGATCGCAATGGATCGCACCTGATCTCGCGGCACCATCAGGGCCACCGGGGCCACGCGCATGATCGTGCCGCACCCCTTGCTGTCATTTTTTGCCAGCGCTCCGAGGCTGTGGGCGTCACAGAGGGACGACAGGCAGGTCAATCCAGGCGCGCGGCGCGCCCAGAGCCGCCGATCGGAGATCAAGCCCACGTCGTCTGTTTCAACGCGCGGCTTGCCGCCTTGCGTACGATACCAGCGCAGGAGAGCATGATGAACCACTGAGGGTGGATGACAAATCCCCTTGAGTGAACCGCGAACATGGGCCCGAATGAGACCCTCGGCGGTAAACAGCGTCATCTGGGTGTCGTCGGTGATTGCACCCCGCAGGCCCTGATGCGGTGGGAGATCCGAAATCCCCTCCGGGAATTTGCGCCGGATCGCATCAAGCGACAAGAACTCGATCTCGGCACCTAGACTGTCGCCCAAGGCACCACCGAGAAGGCATGAATGGAGCCGGATGCATGGTAGGTCATAGTGGCGGGCACGACGGGTCACCCAAAGTTCCTGTTTTTTGGTTTCAACCGCGCCCGGACGAACGGCACGCACATCGCTGATGGCCTGGGAGGCGGACCAACCGCGTTCCGTCAGCATCAAAGCAGCGATCGTGCCGGCGCGGCCGAGGCCACCGCGGCAATGCACGACAACGCGGCCACCACGCTCCAAGGTGCCATGCAACTGAGCGGAAAGGGCGGCCCACTTCTCCATGGCGTCGTCCGTGGGAGTGTCCAGATCCTGGACCGGAAAGTGGAACCAGTCGATACCCTGCGCCTTCACGGCCTCGCCGAGCTTGGGCACGCCCAGCATCTCGAATTCGTGGTCTTCCATAAGGCTCAAGACGGCGCTGGCACCCCATCCTTTGATCGCGTCCATGTCGAGATCAAGGTCTCGATCCCACGCGGCACCAAAGACACTCTCGCCTTTCTTACCGGGACAAAACGTGATGCCCAGTCGCCCGTTTCCAAGGGCCAGGTCATCAATGCGCAGGGGGTGGGTGATGCTCGTTCGAACCAATCGCGTCTCCTTCTCGTCTCGATTCGTTTTGATACTAGACCATGGGTGCGTCAGTTTCGGACGTATTGCTCTGTGGGGTGGGTTGTAACTTGTACGTATTCCATAAAGATTACGTTTGAGCAGGGGTTAAAGGACTACGTCTCGTTTCGATTCGCTGAACAGTCTGACGCCTTGGCTGCATGCGCCATTCCTAAGTGTGGCGAAACAAAGCGGGTGTAGGTCGATGCAAGTCTCGGCGAGGAGGTGCGGATGAATGGTCTTGAGCCACTGGTGACGGTGCATTCCGGCACGGGCGCGTTTCGGGCCATAACGCCTGACCTTCTGGCGGAAACCTATCTCGCGCCGCGCCCTCCGGCGGTTGATCTGAACTCAGTGCTGACAGTTGGGGCGTTCCCATGGTCCGCGAGCATGGCCGTTGCGCCGATTGAAACGGCTGCCGCGGTTTCAGCGGCATTTCGTAGCCTCGCGGTGGCGACCCAAGGCTTGAACCCGGATGAGGTCGACCTCGGGTCGCTCGATCGCGACAGCCGCCTTTACAAACACCTCGCCGCGCTCTGTGACCTCTGGCGTAATGCCCCAAGTGGGCTGCCGGAGGATCTGCAAGTTTATGCCCATGTGCTGGCCTGTGCATCTGGCGATGCGCTTGAGCCGCTTCCGTTGGTGGCAGCTGATCCATGCGGCTTCGCGACCCCTATCGAGCGCCGACTGCATGCGCATTTGCTGGATCATCACCAACTCGCCGATGCAACGTTCCGGAAAGAATGGGCAGCGCGCCGCGCGCCGCTGGCAACCGGCGCGGCCGAGGGTACAAGCTTGTGGCGGGCGCAGCAGGGTTTGACGGGCGCGTCCATCCCGTCTGGTCCGCTCGACGACAGCTTGGCGTTCTTCGCCCTCCGTGATGACGCGGAGGAGGCCGATTTTGCAGCGGCGCGGGCGCAGCGCTTGATCGACCAAGGCGTATCGGCCCATGAGATCGGTCTGTTGGTGCCAGACGAGACGGGCTATGTCGCGCAGCTTCGTCGTGCATTCGATGCTGCTGGTGTTCCGATTTCGGGCTTGCCCGTGCAGCCCGACCGCCGAGACATAGCCGGTGAAACGCTCCTTCAGCTCCTGTTGTGTTTTCAGGCGCCAGCGCCCGCCATGGCGCTCGCCAGTCTTTACATATCCCCGCTGATGCCATGGTCGTCCGAGACAGGGCTACAACTCTCACGTGAGGTGATGCAGGGCCGCTTTGAGCCCTTTGCGGCTCGGTCGCTGACCGGGCGCGCGCAGCGCTTTTATCAGCTGGTGCGGAGCAATATTGCTCAGACACCACAAGGCATCCTGCAAGCCCTAGAACAGGCTGCCCAGCTCTTGAGTGGTGCAGCCGAGCGGCGAGAGGCTGTTGCTGCATTCCGCGCGAAGATGGGAACGATGCGGGCCACGCTGACTCAGAACCGTTCTCTGGATTGGACTGCCCTCTACCGTGTCGCGACACCCGCCACGCCCAAGCCTTCCCCCTCGGAAGCTTTTGTCGAGGGCGTGAGCGTGTTCACGGAAGGTTCTATGCCGTGGCGCCCGGCGCGACACCTTATTGCCATGGGCATGAGCGGCAATCGCTGGCCGCGTGCAGTTTCTGCGTCGCCGCTCTTTCTCGACGGCGAGCTCAGGATTCTGCGCGAAATGACCGGACTTCATGTCGAAACGCGCGGCGATGCCCTGGCGCGGCGTCTCGAAAAGCTTCGCCGCCAGTTCCTCTGCGCCTCGGAATCATTAACCCTCTTGCGCCCCGTCTTCGCGCCGAATGGTAGCCGTCAAGCTCCCGCGGCTGCCCTGTCGCTTGTGGCGCGCACCGTCGGGAATGGCGAAAAGGGGACCGAGGATGCTGAGGCGTTGATCCACGATCTGCGTGCTCTCCCGCGCGAGCGCTGGCCATTTGCCCATCGGGTTGTCGAGGCATCGACAGATCCGCAACCTAGCGCCGTGCCGGAAGATGGCATCTTGCGCTTGGATCGCGATCTGCTCCGCCGCCGCCTTGCCGATGATGGGCGGATGCGCCCGCAGTCGCCCAGCCGGTTGGAAACGCTCATGGTCAGCCCGCTTGCCTGGAGCCTGTCCGAGTTCGGCGCGGAACCGGTGACCTGGGCCCCTGATGGGCTTAACGTCATGGTTGCGGGCACCATCGCGCATGATGTGCTGGAGTTTCTGTTTCCCAAGGATGCGCCGTTGCCAGATCATGACCAGATCGAGGCCGCGGTGCCGGAGTTGCTTTCCTCGGCCATCCGCAAATATGCGCCGTTCTTGCAGCGGTCGATCTGGGCTGTCGAACGAGAGGGTCTTCTTCGCGATGTCCGAACGGCGGCCCATGCCTGGCGAAATACACTTGAAGGCCTTGGTGCCCGGGTGATCGACAATGAGATCGGTCTTCAGGGCGAGGCACTCGGCATCTTGCTACGCGGACGCGCAGACTGCCTTCTTCAACTGGAAGATGGCAGCCTTCTGGTCGTCGATCACAAGAAAAGCGGCACGCCCAAACGCCGCGCACGCCTTGAATCGGGCTGGGATCTGCAGCTCGGCCTTTACCGCGAAATGCTCAAACGGCCTGAACGAACTGGCGAAGTTCTGGAGGTTGCATTGGCTGGCAGCCCAAGGATCGGGGTCGCCTACCACCTGATCAACGACCAGGGCGTTCTGCTCGAAGGGCTGGAGCCACCTCAAGGCGTCGTTACCGTCGTGGAAGGCGGGATATCCGCGCAGGCTATGGACCTTCTGATCACGCGGCTTGCTGAGGTGGGCTCAGGGCAGATCCGCCTCAACACCGAAGATGACCGCAAGTTCTTTGACAAAACGGCAAACCTCGCACCCTATGCGCTCAATGCCTCGCCACTCATCGCTCGTTTCATGATGCCTGGTGCAGAGGCCGCTGCCAGCATGGAGAACATCGATGACTGAGATGCTGACCATCGTTCCAGCTGGGGCGGGCTCGGGGAAGACCTTTCGAATAAAGTCGGATCTGACCAAATGGGTGAAGGGCAAGCTCGTTGCGCCAGATCGCATTTTGGCGGTGACATTCACCGAAGCGGCGGCCGCGGAGTTGCGCGGGCGGATCCGAGCAAGCCTTTTGGCCGAGGGTATGGTTGAGGAAGCACTGGCTGTCGAACAGGCCTATGTCTCGACCATTCACGGTCTCGGTCTGCGCATCCTGTCGGAACACGCGTTCGCTGCGGGCGCCTCGCCCCAGCCGCGCGCTTTGGCCGAGGCGGAACGTGACCTCCTGATCCGCCAGGCCATGGCTCACGCGCAGTCGCTTGAGGCTGTGAAAGCCGACCTGCCCCGTTTTGGGTACCGATCGAGCTTCTTTTCGAACGCGAGCCAGGAGGACAGTTTTCGCGGCCGGATCCTGACCACGATCGATCTGCTCAGGGGCCTTGGCGACAACGGGAATGACCCCCGACTGGCTGACGCTGCGGTCTCGCGCCTTCGGGACATCTATGGTCGGGTAGAGCCCAACGGGGCGCCCCTGGAGGCGCGGCTCATGGCGGCGATCAATGCCCTTCTGACTGCATTCCCGAATGACCTCACCGCCCATGCGACCTCGGCAGCTGCGCGCACGGCCTTTGGAAAAGACTTCCGAAACATGAAGCGCGCGCAGCGCCCTGGAGAGTTGCGCCGGGATTGGGGGCTCTGGAAGGCCCTGAGCGAGGTGCGTCAATCGAAACGGGGGGCACCAACGCCGGATGGATACGATGCTCTGTCTGATGAAGTGATTGCAGCGGCCGTCGATATTGCGGTCCACCCTGGCCCCTTGGAAGATGCATGCGCGCATCTGATGGCACTTGTGCATGGTGCCCAGGAGGTGATGTCAAAATACGCCGACATGAAGCGCGAGGCGGGCGTAATCGACTACGCGGATATGATCTGTGATGCCGAGCGCCTGCTCCGGACACGTCCGGAAATCCTTGAGGCGCTTTTGTCCGAGGTTGATTGCGTCATCATCGACGAGTTCCAGGACACGAACCCGGTACAGTTCGCGCTGCTGTGGCGCATCGCACAATCCGCCAAGCGCGTGTTGATCGTGGGCGACACCAAGCAGTCGATCATGGGCTTCCAAGGGGCGGACCCGCGCCTGAGCGAGGCGCTCGAACGGCAGCACCCGGACGCGGCCTCGCCCCTCACGGGCAACTGGCGGTCCGATCCGCGGCTGATGCACATGGTGAACGCGATTTCGGCGGGTCTATTCAAAGACGCTTATGTTCCCCTAGAGCCGCAGCGGCCCGAAACTGGCGAGACTTTCGCCGAGATCCTGCGCATTCCAGAAGGGCGCCGATCGAAGAAGTCCCGCCCAGAGGAGCATGTTGCAGCGCGCATCGCGGCGATCCTCGAAGAGGCCGGGCCGGTGGTGGAGCGGGAGGGCGATCCAAAGGCGCCAACATTCAGGACAGTCGAGCCGCGCGACATTGCCATCTTGGCACCGACGCATTCGATGGCAGGGCGCTATGCCAGCGCGCTGAAGCTGCAAGGCGTGCCTGTTCGGATTAGTGCTGCCGGCTGGCTGGACTCGCCTGCCGTTATGGCGGCGCGCAACGCGCTGGCCTTCGCGGTTGATCCGACCGACCGCCATGCGGCCCTTGCATTCCTGACTCTCGGGCCATCTTCAATGCCTCTTCAGCAGGCCATGACCCTGCTCGCCGATGGGGCGTTGGAAGACTGCGCACAGCTCGCCGAGCTGCGCGCGCTGGCCGCGACCGCCCCGGCCATGCCGTTGGAAACTCTGCTCCCGCAGGTGCTCAGCGCCGCTGGCATTCTCGATTGGGCGGCGCGCATGCCGGAGGCGGCGCAAGCCCATGCGGACCTCATGCGGCTCTCCGCGGAGGTCAGCGAATTCGTTTCGGCCCACCGTGACTTCAAGGCCGCAGCTGGCTTCCATGGTGCGAGCGCGCAGGTTTTTCTGGGATGGCTCGAGGCGCGTCGCGAGGAACGCGATTTCGACCGCCACCCTGACCCTGGCCAAAGCGCTGGACAGGGCGTTGAGATTGTCACTTGGCATGCCTCTAAAGGGCGGGAATGGCCGATCACCTTGGTTGTCGGCCTCGACAAGAAGATCGGCGAAAAGCCTGGGACATTGCGCGCCGAGTTCACGGATTTCAGCGATCTGAGCGCCATTCTTGAGCGGGCCCTCCTGATCTGGACACCGGACCTGCCGATCAAGGAAAAGAAGGAGGCCTTCATTGCCGATCGCCGCGCAGCGTCAGAGGCTGATGCGCGGCGCCTGCTTTACGTGGCGCTGACCCGAGGGCGCGATCGACTGATCCTGGAGTGGCCAGACTTTGCGCTGAAGAAACTCGGCGAAA
Source organism: Pseudophaeobacter sp. TrK17 (assembly GCF_042192375.1). Classification (NCBI taxonomy): domain Bacteria; kingdom Pseudomonadati; phylum Pseudomonadota; class Alphaproteobacteria; order Rhodobacterales; family Roseobacteraceae; genus Pseudophaeobacter; species Pseudophaeobacter sp. TrK17. The sequence goes on along the minus strand of NZ_CP071700.1, from coordinate 2,327,159 downwards.
GTGATGGGCCCGCAAACCACGCCGAAATGCTGGTGCTGGAGGCGGGCATGCAGCCGGAGGCCGGCAGTGTGAAAGTCTGTGGTGTCAGTTTCCCCGCACGCACCTTGATGTGCAGCGCTGAGGCCCTAGGTATGCTGGACGCTTCTGGCATCGAAGATGTTTCGGAGAGATTGGCCTTTGGTGAATTGCGACCCACCCTGCAGACCTCTCAGACCGCGTGGCGTGTTCGTCCCTCATTGATCGTGCAGGATCCACTGCCTGAGGTTCAGACGCGCATCGTGCCGTTGGACCTATCGCAAGAGGCCGCAGTGCTCGCGGCGACTGCTGCTGAACGAGGGACTGCGCTGCACAAGGCGATGCGTGTTCTGCTGTTACGTCCGGATCTGCGTCCGCGTCTCTCTGCGGCCACGGGCTTTGACGAGGCTACCTTGGACATGCTGCACGCGCAGGCGGACAGCCTTAAACAATGGCTGACGACCGAAGGCTATACGCAGATCGAATGCGAGGTCCCGATCCAGAGGCGCGAAGCCTCCGGCGCAGAATTCAACGGGATCATCGACCTTCTGGCGACGGGCGACGGGAAGCGACTGATTGTCGATCACAAGAGCGGTGCTGGAAGCTTTGCCGGCTATTTTGCGCAGCTTGATGCCTATCGAGGCGTTCTCGAGGAGCAGGTTCGGGAAGTCAAACCTGACGTGGCAATCCACTGGATCGACAGGGCCGAGTTAGAGGTCTTCGTCGACGGCAAAGCAGAATGAATAGCGGAACACCACGGCGGCAGGCCTCTGATTGCATAGCCAGTGCCGTGGGTTGCTTTACAAAATAAGGAGTGCAGGGCCCTGAGCATCACTGACATAATTCCCGACATCCACGGTCAGGCCGAGAAGCTGCGTATTGCTCTCAAAAACCTTGGTTGGCGGAGGAACGGCACGACGTGGCTTCATTCCGAGCCTGATCGTCAGATCGTCTTCTTGGGTGACTTTATCGATCGTGGTCCCGAAAACGCTGCCGTCATCAGGATCGTGCGCGAACTGATGGATGCGGGGCGCGCCCAAGCCATCATGGGCAACCACGAATTGAATGCCATCCACTTCCATACGGATGATCCTGATACGGGGGCGCCTCTGCGCCCACATGACACCGATAACCTCTTCCAGCACGGCAGTTTTCTTAAGGAGTTCCCACTTGGTGCGTCGCACACCAAGGACGTGCTGGATTGGATGACGAGTCTGCCGTTGTTTATCGAAACTGACGAATTTCGCGCGGTTCATGCGGCATGGATCCATTCAGCAATCGATGACCTAAGGCGACAGACTGGAGCCGGCGTCCTATCAAAGGACCAGCTGATCCGGGCCGGTCGAAAAGGCGATACGTTCCACGATCTCGCTGAAGCAGTGGCAAAGGGGCCGGAGGCACGTTTGCCTCATCAACATTCCTTTGAAGACAAGGGTGGGAAGGTTCGCCACCATGTCAGAGTGAAATGGTGGAACGGCGACGCCCGGACTTGGCGTCAGGTTGCAATGTCAGTGCCAGACATCAATCAGCTTCCAGACACGCCCCTGCCTGATGATTTGTTGACGACCATTTATCCAGATGGGGATTTGCCCGTTTTTTTCGGGCACTACTGGATGTCGGGTGCACCTGAGCTTCAGAGCGCAAACGCGCTTTGCCTCGATTATTCAGCAGGTACCGATGGCCCTCTTGTGACGTATTCGCATTTTGCCGGTTCGCGTGATCTCAGTGTGGAAAATGTAGAGATTCACCGATAGGGGCTGTCTCGGGTAGGACTGAATGCTGACGAATTCGCTGTCGCCAATACTCGTCACGGGTATCGGCGCCGCGCTTCATCCGCTTGGGTGACCATTGCGGCACGCAACTCAGGTGGCGACAAAATCTCGACTTGATCGCCCCACCTGAACAGGTGCCAGCACATTTCGCGCAGCCCACCTGCGCGGAAGGACACCATCAAACTCCCATCGGTCTCATCGGTCATGACCTGTGTGGGGTGGAACAAATAGAGGCGCGCGTCGGGCGCCGCTTCGGGTTTAAAGCGCCAAACGACATCGTACACGTCTTCCTGCCAGATCCCAAAGGATCGGTCCATCCAGGTACCAAGGTTGAAATCGGCCGGCCGCTCAAAAATATCCTTCGTCAACTCGATCCGCTCAAAACCTGCCAAGGCAAAGAGGCGCACATCCTGCGCGTAGTCGCTGAACGCAACAAGATACTGGCGCCCCTCACCGAGCAGCAATGCAAGAGGGCCGATGCGCGCGTTGCGGCTCAAAAGCCCAGTTGCGCGCGTGCGATGATCGACAGTGATCCAGGCACCAGCAAGGATCGCTTCGCGGAGCGTATTCAGCGTTTCGTCTGGAATGCGCTCGCGTGGACCCGGGCGAAGGGCGACGCCATCTGCTTCCAGCAGCGCTGCTATGTCGGGCTCAAGCCGGGCTCGTTTCGGCCCCGGCAGGCGCGCACGAAGACGATCGGAGAGCGCATCTAGGTGATCCGCCGTGACGAGGTCGCCAGACTGTCGCGCGAGTTCGGCGCCGCGATGAAGGGCTGCGATATCGTCAACATTCGGGTCAGCAAGGCGGCCTGCTGTACCTGGCGGCAGTCGCCATCGCTTCCGCCCTCCAGGTTCAACAAGTTCCTCGGTTTGTGGAAAGGCGTCGCGGATCGCATCGCGCATCCGCTCCGCTGTCCTGCGCGACACCTCAAAGGTATCACCGATGTCGTCGAGGGACAGACCATCGGCGCGGCCCTGCATCTGCATGGCCAGCCGTACAAGATCTGCCAAACGACCATAACGCATTGGCGCTCCTCCATTTCCCTCAGAGTGACGGAAACGCGTCATGGATTCAAGCTGAGGACGGTCTGTAAATGTCCGTGCCGCATGAGATGGATCCCTTCGATCAGCTTTCCGCACGAAACCCGATCGGGTTTCTCGTGTTGGGCTTTGCGGCTTGCTCGCGGCGCAGTTCACCGAGGAGCGCGTCGGGCTGAGTGATGCCCAACAGCTTCGATCGCTTGGCAACCACCGCGAAATCCCCGGGCGTCAGTTGGTCGAGGGCCCAAAGCCCAAAGGGCGGATCGGACTTGAAGAAGCGACGGAAGCACGCCTCACGCTGCTGGGCGCTCAGGGGCAGAAACCCGATCTTGAGGCTGAAGCGCCGGGCAGTGGCGGGATCCAGCTGTTCGACTAGGTTGGTGGTGCAAGCGAAGGGCAGGGGGTGGTTTTCCATCCAGGTGAGCATTTCATTCACCTGTGAGATTTCCCATCGATGCGTTGCGCCGTCGCGTGCGCCGAGGAGCGAGTCTGCCTCGTCGAACACAAGAAACGCGCTGGTGTCGCGTGCTTCGGCGAAGGCATTGGCGATATTGCGCTCGCTGCCGCCGACATAGCGATCGAGGAGGTCGGAGGCGCGGCGCTCTAGGACAGGCATATTCATGCGTTCGGCGAGATATCGGGCAAAAGCGCTCTTTCCGGTGCCGGGGGGGCCGCTGAGGCACAGTCCGCCTGTATTGGCCGGTCCACAGGCCAAAAAGTGCTCGGTAATCAGTGCCAGGTCATGGTCTGCATTGGCCAGTTCAGGCTCGAACTGGATGCTGCTGCGACCTGCGAGAGGCGTGTGGCCGCCGCGCACGGCACGCGAAATCGCCGCAGCAGCAAGCTTCACGTCGTCGGCCCCGCCGCGCGTGATCCGTGCCGCACGAAGTGCGCTATCCGCAAGTGCGGGGGCATCCTCCATGCTATGAGCGAGTTCGAGACAGACCTCTTTGGGCAGGCGGACTTGGTGGTGCCCTGCCAGATTTTCCCAGATCCTGCTGCGCACCGAAGCCGGTGGTGTTCTGAGTTCCAGCGTGAACGAAATCCGGCGCAGGAATGCCGGGTCACAGTCGCTGAGATCATTCGTGGTCCAGAGGGTCGGGACCGGGTTGTTTTCAAGTAGCCGATTGATATGCACCTTGGAACCGGCGCGGCGCGTGGAAAGCCCGAAGAGCCCATTGTCGAGACCTGGAAACAGGTCCTCCATCTCGTCGAAGAGGATCAGGCTGTTGCCTTGGTCGCTGAGCAGCCGCTGGCCGAGGCGGAGCTGCTGCAGGCGCTCAAAACGTGACGGCTCGTCCCCATCGTCATCTGCCTCGCCGACAGCATGAAGGCCGGCGCCCAGCCGGTCCGCAAGCGCCTTGCAGAACTCTGTCTTGCCGGTGCCCGGAACCCCATGGAGCAAGATGTTCACGCCCTTTTCGCGCCGTTCAAGCGCACCGCGCAACAGTCGGAACGTAAAGTCACGCCCAGCGCCAAGATGCTCGAATTCTTCCCAATCGACGGACGCGGCCCCGACATGAGCAAAAAGCTTGCCCAGAATGTCAGCAAGGCTGCGGGAGGGTGGATCCAGCGCCACAAGAAGGCGGTCGGAGGGAAAGAGGCCGAGGCCACTCAGGGGCGGCTTGTCGAACTGCACAAGACCGGAAACCACCAAGCGCCCAGTCGGTGCAAGGGCACGCCGCACGCTGGCGGCGGGCAGTCCGGAAAGCTGTGTGACCGCATCCTGCACCGGGATCCGTGCATCATCGACCAGGGAATTGCACAAAGACTTCACGGGTCCAGACCGCCCTGCGCGAACCGCTAGCTCGAAGATGGCGCGCTCATCCGCGTTCAGCCCGACATGGTCCGCCAGGAGGGTTACATTTTCCGTCAAGACATCTGGTTTCGGCTGCGCAGTCGATGCCACGCGCTCCGCGAGCCGCTTCCGCAGGTTGGCCCACACAGGAGCAGGGACACCTTTCTTCCTGAAACTGTCGATCTCCGGATCCCAGTCGAACCCCAGATCTTGATCCTCGGCCCAGCTTGAAAGCTCCTGGGCCACGACACTGCGGGCGGGAAAACTGTTGGCAATCCGGAACGCCAGATCAATCAAGAATCGCTGCTCGTATTTGTGCGTCATGCAACCTCCATGGTGACGAATGGAATGTAGTGGGCGCATGCGTCAGAATCGGGCGTATCTGTGGCGGCGGCGGTGTATATCTGCGTGACCTATTCACTGAAACTGCCTATACAAACTTATGAACTTTGCATTTTTCGATCTCGAGACCACCGGCACGTCACCTGCCTTCGACCATCCCCTGCAATTCGCAGCGATCCTCACGGATGCCGAGTTCAAGGAGATCGAGCGGGTGAACCTGCGTTGCCGCCTGGCACCCCATGTCATCCCGTCGCCGCAGGCCTTGGCGGTCACGGGGGTGCGGCCGCATCAGCTTGTCGCTCCCGAGCTGCCGAGCCTGTTCGAGTTTGCCCAAGAGTTGACCACGCTGGTGTCGCGTTGGGCGCCCGCGATCTGGACCGGGTTCAACAGCATCCGCTTTGATGAAGAGATGCTACGCCAGATGTTCTATCAGAACCTGCAGCCCGAGATTTTTGCCACGCAGTTCAACGGCAATGCGCGCTTCGACATCATGACGGCCGTGTTTGCGGTGTTTCAGCGCCGCCCCGATCTGCTCCACTGGCCCGTCGATGAGACCGGCCGCGTCCGCTTCAAGCTCGATCGTCTTGCCCCTGAAAATGGCTTTGAGGGGCACAATGCCCATGATGCCTTGGGGGACGTCGAAGCGACGATCCACCTTGCGCGGCTGATTGCCAAACGTGCGCCGGACCTCTGGCAACAACTTCTAGCCAATCGCGATAAGTCGCATGTCCAGGCGCTGCTGGACCGGTTCGAGCCGCTTGAGCTGATTGGGCGCTTTGCGGGCGGCCCTCCGAATGCGATCACAGGGTGCCTCTGCGGCTATGCGGCAAAGAACCAGAATCAGGCCTATCTTTTTGATCTCGATGCGATGGACCCGGAAGAGTTGATCACGGCGTCCGATGCAGATCTGATGGCTGCCACGGAAGCTGAGCCGCGTCCGCTGCGTTCGATCTCGATCAACAAGGTGCCGATGCTATTGCCGCCCACGACCGTGACGGATGAACAGCGGCGGCGTGCTCAGGCGCTCGCAGAGGCCCCCAAGTTGCGGCAACGGCTGATCGCGGCGATGGCCGCCCATTATCCGGCCGACCCTGACACAGCGCCGCAGCATGTCGAGCAGCAGATTTTTAACGGCTTCTACGGCTGGAATGACAAGGCTCGGCTGAAGGAGTTTCAGGGGGCGGATTGGCCGCGTCGGCAAGAAATCGTGGCGACATTCGAAGATGCCCGGTTGCGCCAGCTTGGTTCCCGGCTCGTTGCATTCTACGCGCCCAACCTGCTGTCAGCCAGTGGGCGTCGCCGGTACATCGCGTGGCGCCGCGAGCGCTTGAATGCGCCGTTGGACGCCGAGGTTGAGTGGATGACTAGCGATAAGGCGCGCCGGACAATTTTCGACATTCAAGCCTCAGGAGTTTTTGACCCCGCTTTACTAGAACAGATCGAGCGTTTCGTGGACACGCTTGAGAGTGAGAAAAAAACTGGAGTTGCTAATGTCAGATTTACATAAGGACCCTGATTTCCGCGGCGGTCTCTTGACGCTTGACGATAAGTTGACGATGGACCAGATCAGGTTTGTCGGGTCTCGACTTAGAGGCTTAATTCAATGCTACGAGATCGCCTCTCGAGATGAACGGCTAAGGCCTATCGAATGGTCGGAATGGTCCGCCTTTATCGACGCAACCTACGCATGTGGATTTGTCTGTGGCGATGCGGGTGAAGATATGGGCGATCGAGAGCAGACTCCCGTTTATCAGTTTATCAGACAGCTCGAAGGTGACATCGGGCGTGTCGATATTCTCAGCCTGCGCGACCTGCGTCGGATCCTGCATTACATCATGAGAAGCGAGCGCTGGGGCGATGGCGGTGCGGGTACGGGTGGCGGTGCCGTCTGGGGGCTGATCACGTCGCGACTTGGCGATGCAATTGCGCGTAGATTGGGAGCGTGAGGACGATGGCAGATGTGTCGAACGAATTTGATTACTTGCGTGACAAGCACCGTCAGCTGCGCGAGCACAATTCCCCTGAGCTGAACCTGCGCACGCACAGATCGATCAGCTGGATTGCTCGGGCGGCCGCATTAATCGACGACGATCCCGATGCCGCGTTCATCTTCAGCTGGATTGCCTTCAACGCCGCCTATGCGAAGGACATGGGGGATGACCCAGGGTCATTCGCGAGGGCAGATTTTCAGAACTTCTTCGATTCCCTTGTGAATTGCGATCCTAAGGGCCGCATAGCCCATGAGATCTGGTATCAGTTCGAGGGCGTGGTGGCCGAGCTTCTGGACAACAAATACATCTTCAGGCCGTTCTGGAAATTCCACAATGGCGATGCTCAGTATGACAACTGGGAACTGCGCTTCGAGAACGCCAAGAAGGCTGCGCAGTATGCGATCGAGGGGCAGGAAACCGGGAAGCTGCTGAGCATCCTCTTCGACAGGCTCTATGTCCTGCGCAACCAACTTGTGCACGGTGGCGCGACTTGGAACAGCCAAGTGAACCGCAAGCAGGTGCGTGATGGGGTAGAGCTGCTTCTGAGCTTGCTGCCCGTCTTTGTCGATACGATGATTTCGAACCCGAGCGAAGATTGGGGTGCGCCTTATTATCCGGTCGTGGATTGATTGGGTCACCGAATATCGGAGACTGCCGTGGGACCCGCCAAGCCGAGATCTGCGCTGGATAGAGCCCGCGCTTGCGGCAGCATTCGCCCAGATCGACCTCGTTCAGCGCAGCGGTTTCCAGCACCGCCGCGAACTTGTCGCGCGAGGACCAGCCCTCGGGGCCAGCGTCTGCGTCGGGCGGCATCTGCCCCTTGCCGCGCGCCTCGGCCCGCCACCTGTGCAACGTCGCCTCAGAGATCCCTTCCTCCTGCGACAGCTGCCTGATGGCCATGGTGTTCGGCGGCAGCATTCCTTTCAGCACAGCCGCCTTGCGTTCCGGTGGGTATCCCAAATCATCGTCCTATCCCGCCCACCTGAGAAATAGAGGAAAAGTAGAGCGGCGGACAACTACGCTGACACAGGGGGGATCAGTCATACACAAAAGGTCGGATACTCTCCTTCTGCGCCGTCTTCATCCTCCAGCAGTCGAACTGCTCCGCTCATCTTAATAAGGCAGCAAGGTAAAGGTAATTTTTCGAGGTGCCCATATGCGATCCCTCTGCTAGAAAACCATGAACCTAAATGCGACGTTAATCCCAATATACTGGCTCCATAGCCAGACAAAGGATTTCCTGCCTCGCCTCCAGTCGTGCGGCAGCAGACTTTTTGTTCACAGCCTTGGCACCCTTGATGCTGAGAACATAGTTTTCGCGAGCTTTGATGCTGACATGTTCCTTGTCGACCTGAAAGGCTTCACCCTCGAAAGGCAACGAAAACATCCCCTCGAAAGCATGTCCCGATCCAGCCTCACCGGGAATCCGCCATGCCTCCAGGGCGAAACGGATCATCTGCTCTTCACGCAGATCGCACAGGGTCCGAACACGCACGATATCCCAATTGGCTTCAAGCGTCGGGGTGTTGAATCGTCGCTTTTTATCGCCAAATTTTTCATCTTTTCGACTTGAAAGGTGCACGCAGAATTCTTTCGCCTTACGCGCAGCCTCCTTGGCATGTTTGTTTTGTTGCAGAAGACTTACCTTGGCCGCCGCAGACTGCCGTTCCTTTATCTCTAGGTCACCATTACCCAGTTGGACGTTGAGCCTGTGCGGAAGCAACATAAGGTTGCCAAGGCGACGGATCTGCTGACCGTCTTTGTTCTCGGCAACCATCTTTTTATCCGCATTCTGAGGCCAGATATGCTCGATGGTTAGTGGATCGTTCGTACGCATACCTTGTCCGACGCGGAGACGCAGCCTAGAAAAATCGAAACTTTGGCTGTCGAGGAGATGTTCTTCAAAACGAGCAAGAAAATAACGCAACCAAGGCCATGAATAGTAATCGTAGTTTTCACCATCATCTAGTGTCAGATGTTTGACGATCTCCGCGATGCCATCCTTCTGTGCCTTCGTCACGAGGGCCTTGAGGTCAGCGACAACATCATCATCCGATTTACTCCCACAAAAGTAGTCGTGAGCCAGCCTGTGCAACGTGACGTTGTGGCTGTCCGACCGAGCCGATGCCCCGGGAAGCCCGTAGAGCCGGAAGTTCGCAATTTCAATCGACTCCAGGACCTGTGCCTTCTGTGTGCTTGCGTCTTTGTCCTCACGGCGGAACTGGCGCGCGAAAATCAAGGGCAGCACGCCGCTAACCACGTCATGGTGGTTCAGGAAAGTCAGCGCCCGTGTGACAGGCGTTTTGGGGTCTGAATTATTCGCTAGCCGCATTTCCGCGTGTGTACGGAAGCTGGACTCAAGAAACCACAAAAACGTTTTGAACGTCTCGTAGTCTGCGGTATCGACGCCAAGGTTTCGAAGGACGACGGCATAGTCGGATTCGCCGCCTTTGCGCCGACCAGGCTTGAATTGGGCTGTCACCACCGCGCGCAAGACCGTGTCAACATCGCCATCAACAAATTGCGTGGACGCAGAGAGATGATTTATCCGCCGCCAGACTTCATTAACGTCTGGCAGTTTCCATCCTTTAGCCGAAGCTAGGTAAATGAGATGATTCTTTACAAGGTCCATCTGCGACAACGGTTTGCCACGATTGTTAATAGTCTCAAAAACCTTGGCCACCTCCAAGTCATCGTGGAGCACAAAGAAGATAAAGTGGAGTCGGTGCTCTATATGCTCGAGAATCTGCGTGACCCTATCGATGTCGTCACCAACCCACTTCTTTATCTCGTCTGCCGCCTTCAAATATTTCTCTTGCGCTAGGGTAGACGTCTTTCCAGGCGTATCGCCCTGCATGAGGCTTGTAAAAACATTGGCATCGCCCTTTTGTGGAGTGAAGAGTAATGCGCCTTCTGGGCAGAGAAATGTACGCACACCAATTTTGCTCGATAGCTTCGCATGGAGAAGGGCAAGAGTAGTCAGTCGCTGCTGCCCGTCGACTACTGCATATTTCACACTTTGCGGCTGCTGAAGGGGAGTGCAAATAATAGTCCCGCAGAAATGACTCACGTTTCTGCCAGTAGCGACTAATCGGTCAAGTCTCTCTATATCGCGAAAGAGGTCTTTGAGTTGATCCTCTCCCCAATCATATGCCCTCTGAAAATCGGGAACCTCAAAGCTACGGCTCTCTCCGAATAGTTGTTTAAACGTCGTGTAAGTAGCTCCAGGAATTTCCTGTAAATGTGATGTGGTCATTCGTACCAATCTTTTGCTGCCATGCGAACCACGAACAGGGTCCTTTCTGCCACGTGAATTTTAGCTATGGACATAATTTTGTCTAGGGGATACCTCGAAAGATAGCACATATGCCCCTGCATTCCCGAGTAACCTGCTGATTTCGCTGTCTCGATCTTGGCGTTGTCGTTACAACTCAGGATGTTGATCCCACGTTTTTCACCGGATCTACCGTGTAGGGGCGTCGTGAGGCCTGATCCGGGTTATATCGCTGCGGCACCTATATGGGGAACGGCTCGCGTGGCAAGAGCTCTTTCAAGTTGATGTGCAGTAAAATTCGCGCTTGACTTATGGATGTTCTGATTAATGCTTTTGGCTGCGCCGGTCTATCGGTTTGGTCGCTTGGGGGGCTGTGTTGCATTACCTTTGAGGCGTGATTACCCCTTAGCCTGCTGACGTCACGCCACGCGGACGGTTTTGGTGGTGATGAGGGCGTTAATGCGTTCGAACTGGTTTAACGCGGCAACGATGTTATCCCTTTGAGTGTCGGCAGGCGATCGATCGCGGCTTTGAGTGCGCGAATGGGAGACTGGTCCCCATACACCGAGTCATGCACATCCTTACCTTCGTGACCCATGATGTCGCGCGCGACTTTGGCGGGGACCTCCTTGTCGAGATCGAGGACGTGCTGGACGTAATGTCGGGCGCTCTGGAGTGACAAACCGGTGCCTGCGTCGCCCCATATATCCGTGACAAATTTTTCGACCTTGCGACCGACCTTGCGGCCCATGATGTTGGAGGCCGGTTCCTTGAGGTCAGGGAAAAGACGAACATAACCAGCTTTCCGCGCATCGCGAACAAACTCCAGCAGACCCAGATGGATCAGGTCGTCGTGAAGTGGGACCTTTCGCCTCGAAGATGAGTTCTTGATCCGACGGTCGGTGGTGGTGATCACATCAAAATAGGTGATCCCACCCTCTTCCCTAACGTAGTCCACGCCGATGCCAGCGATTTCCTCGCGTCGCAGGCCGCTATACGCCGCGATCAGGGGAACCCAGTACAGTCCGCTCCTGCGTCGTTCGGCGAGAGGAGGTAGCCAAGGCCCCGGTTCGGGATCGCTCCAATATCGGTGCCGAAAGAAGGTTTCGAGTTCTTCTCGAGTGAAGGTCCGCTTCTTGTCGCGCGCACGCCCCTTCTCCTTGCGCCGCAGGAGGCCGGGATCAAGCCGTGGGTGTAGTTCGAAACCCTCAGACTTGGCCGCCGAAATCAGGGCGCTTGCGTGGTCCACGTATCTGTTAACCGTGCCGACCGCCAAGCCGACCTTTTCCTTCGGGAGACCTTCGGCCTTGGCGAGGACCGATTCTATCGGGAGGGTGTGATCTGACGGCGATTTGCCGAAGGATTTCGGCAACTGAAGAAGGACAGACCTAAGTTTCACGAAATCCGCTTGGAGAAGGGACCGGACATCAGTCTTGCCTGTAACCCGTTGAATAAGGGTCCCAAAAGCGCGGTACTGGCGTGCCGTCTTTTCTTCCAGTCCTTCATCCGCGTGTTTTTTGAACTGGATCATCCTCTCGATGACTGCGGTGATCGACGGGTCGAGATCGGAAGAGTCTGGTTCATCCGGCACGATCTCTTGGACCACGACGGGGGTGTAGTATGGCTGAACATCGGTCACGGCCGAAGCGGCGACTGGATCGGGCGAACGGGGGGATTCTGGTTGCTCAGCGTCTTGCGGGAACGTGCCTTGTACCGGATCGAACCGGTCCATCACGTCAGACGCGAGTGCACGTGCAGGCGGGGTTGTCACCACGGCGTTGGCTGCTCGCTTGCCCTCAATGAAAAGCTCGAGCAGCTGGATGGCTTCCCGGTCTCCGTTGATCCGACGACCGGTGACCTTCTCGAATTCGGCGGCCCTGCGATCTGCGCCGATGTGACCCTGCAACATGGGCCGGTAGTGTCCGTCAAGGACCAGCCGGAGCATGGCCACCTCGGCGCGACTGCGGCCTGCGGCGATCATCTCCTGCTCAACCTGGTCGGATATTGTCGCGCCGATCCCTCGCTCCGCCAGAATGTCCCAGGCGTCTTTCATGCCGAAGGTGATCTGCCGTTCCATCTCACAGGGCGGTGCCCCGTAGCGGAACCGAAGGTCTTGTCGCAAATCATGCTCAGCGGTCACATGGGTTCTTACCACGTGTTGCAGGTATTTCCTGGCTTCGTCTAGGGTGATCCGATCCTGTTCAAGGGACGCCATGAGTGGTTCGCTCTCCGCGCTAAGTACACGGGATAGTATAGTCGCTCGACCCCGGTCTGTGGTGCGCAACGAGACCCTGAGGTCGACGATTCTTGTGGATTGCGGGCGGACCTTGCGCCGCCAGTAATAGACGCCGTCTCGGCAAGTGAGATGGGGGAGAGCGGTCATTTTCGGGCTCCAGATAGGAGACCGACCCAAAAACACCGCCGCAGCGGTGTCACAGTCTGGTGTCACAGTAACGGACCCCCTAAGGGGAAAGTTACTGAGATCAGACACTTACGTGAAAATTGGCTCCGGCGGTAGGGATCGAACCTACGACCAATTGATTAACAGTCAACTGCTCTACCGCTGAGCTACGCCGGAACGGTCCGTGCGATATAGCGGGGGCTCTGGGGGAGGTCCAGAGGGGAAATTCGTTTTCTTGAAAAAAACTCAGGCCAGAATTTGAAAGCTGCCCGTTTCCGTAAAGGCGCCGCAGGGTTCAACTATTGACCGGCCCGCCAGATCGACAAGATGGGCAAAGACATTGCGCTCCGCTGCTGGCAACAGGGCGGCGGGTGTTTCCTGGTAGATCGCCCGCGCCAGTTCGGCCGGGGTGGCCGGGGCCTGGGCGAGACAGGCCAGAATTTCGGCTTCGCGGCCCTTGCGATGGTGGATCAGCCAGTCCAGCCGCTCTTGCGGGGCTGTCACTGCAGCGCCGTGGCCCGGGTAGAACACCCGCCAATCGCGGGCGCGCAGGCGGGTGCAGGAGGCCATAAAGTCGGTCAAATCCCCGTCGGGCGGCGAGACCAGCGAACTGGCCCAGCCCATCACGTGATCTGCGGTGAAACAGGCGTCGCCCAGGGCAAGGGCAATGTGGTTGCCCAGATGGCCGGGGGTGTGGATGACCTCAAGCTGCCAGCCTGCAGCGGACAGAATTTCACCGTCCGCAACGGTGATATCTGGCCTGAAATCACTGTCGATGCCTTCACCGCCGCTTGTCATCCCTGCGCGGACAAGGTCTTGCATGATCGCGCTGCGCCGAGCCTCGGGGCCGCCAAAGCCATAGACCGGGGCGCCACAGCTGGCAGAGAGCGCGCGGGCCAGGGGTGAGTGATCCAGGTGGCTGTGGGTGACAATGATATGGCTGATCCGCTGGCCGGGCAGGACGCAGGCCAGAATCGCCTCCAAATGAACCGGCATATCCGGGCCAGGGTCGATGACAGCCAGTTCGGTGGTTCCAACCAGATAGGTATTCGTGCCCCGGTAAGTCATCGGTGAGGGGTTCGGGGCCAACAGGCGCCGCACACCGGGTTGCAGCTCTTCGGGATGGCCGGGGGCCGGATTGAAATCGTCAGGAGCTTGCATGCGTTTTGCCTCGTCTTAGGGCTGCGTTTGGCGCGGCCTTTGGTATCTTTATCGGTAGAGGTCCGGCCAAATTTTAGCAGGGCCAACCTGTCTTCACACTTGTGGTTTGCGACGTTAGTATTAGCCTATGTTCTTCCAATGGCTCAAACAATATCTGCCGCGCAGTCTTTATGCCCGTGCGGCATTGATCCTGATCATGCCTGTCGTTGCCCTGCAACTGCTGGTCACAATTGTCTTTATTAAACGCGATCTTGAAGATGTGACAACGCAGATGACCACAACGGTTCTGCGCGAAGTTTCCCTGCTGCGGCAACAGGCGGGCGAGACTGCGGACCGGGATCTCTATCTGCACCGGCTTGAGCCCTTTCTGGCCCCTTTGACTATGACAGCCCGGTTTGTGGAACAGGATGCGCCACGGCCACAGGATGAGCTTGGCTGGGATGAATTTTCTGGCCGGGTGGTGCGGGATAAATTGCGGAATGAACTGGAGGGGTTTGTTGCGGTCAAATTTCCCGCATCCCGTGAGTTTCTGCTGTATCTTGACACCCCGGCAGGGATCCTGGAGCTGGGGGTGGATCGGCGTCGCCTAACCGCTGCTGCACCGCATCAGTTGATCGTGACCATGGTGTTCTTTGGGTTTTTGATGACGGTGATCTCTTTTGTTTACATGCGTAATCAGTTGCGCCCTATCAAGAAACTGGCCGATGTCGCCCAGGCCTTTGGCCGCGGGCGCAATCTGCCGTATTCGCCGCGCGGGGCCACCGAAGTCCGGGTGGCGGGCAGTGCCTTTCTGGATATGCGGGGGCGTATTGAGCGCCAGATCGAACAGCGCACGCTGATGCTGTCCGGGGTGAGCCATGATCTGCGCACGCCGTTGACGCGGCTCAAGCTCAGCCTGGCGATGATTGACGAGGATGAGGCAGAACCCATGCTGCGTGATGTCAGCGAAATGCAGGCGCTGCTCGATGCTTTCCTGGATTTCTCGCGTGGCGCCTCCACCGGGGAGCCAGAGCCGGTGGATCCGCAAAAACTGGCGGCTTCTGTGGTGGAAGATTGGCGGCGTCAGAACAAGGACGTGATGCTGGGAGAGTTGAGCGGCGCGGGTACGGTGCCGCTGCGGGCGCAGTCGATGCGCCGGGCCTTGGAAAATCTGATCTCAAATGCGGTACGCTATGGCACCAGGGCGCGGGTTTCTGTCACCCTGACAGAGAAATCCATGCGCCTGCGGGTCGAGGATGACGGCCCCGGCATTCCAGCGGCTCAGCGGGGCGATGCGGTGCGCCCCTTTGCCCGGCTGGATCCGGCGCGTAACCAGGATCTGGGCTCGGGGGTAGGGCTGGGCCTTGCCATTGTTGCCGATATTGCCCGCGCCCATGGCGGCATGCTGCGGCTGGGCAAAAGCAAAGAGCTTGGTGGTTTGCAGGCTGATATTGTCATCGGGCGCTAGCTGGCCGTTGATCGCGACGCCACAACTGGCGAGGAGTGTCAGCTTGGCTCGCTGTGCTCCTTGCGGGCATGGAAAATGAAACCGATGAAGTTGAGCAGCAGCTGCGCCGCCAGGATCTGAGTGCTTTCGCTGGGGTCATAGGCCGGCGCCACCTCGACCAGATCAATGCCCACCACATCGCCGCGTTGGGCCAGGCCCTGCAGTATCTCCAGCACATCGTAATAGAGAAAGCCGCCGTGGCTGGGGGTGCCCGTGCCAGGCGCGATGGAGGGGCAGAAGGCATCAATGTCGATGGTCACATAGTAACGCGCGCCCTTCGGCAGGCGCTCCAGCACGGCTTGGGTGCCCAGTTTGCGGACTTGGCGCACCGACAGGATGTCAGAGCCACGCGCCCGTGCATTGTCATAGCCGTCCTTGGCGGTCGACGAGACATTGCGGATGCCAAGCTGGGTCATGCCCGCGACGTAGTCTTTCTCGATGGCGCGGCGCATTGGGTTGCCATGGCCAATGGTGACGCCGTGCCTGGTATCAACAAAATCCAGATGTGCATCGATCTGCACCACATGAATCGGGCCATGTGCCGCGCAGTCCTCGGCAAAGGCATTGATACAGGGGATATTGATCGAATGGTCGCCACCGATGGTAACGGGCAGGGCGCCCGCGTTAAGGATGTTGCGGACGCCAAATTCGATATTGGCGTGGCTTTCTTCGGTTTTGGTATGGATGATATCTGCGTCGCCAATATCGACCATCCTGACATCGGCGCCCAGGTAGGTGGCGTCATCTTCGTGGTCATAGGCGCCGGCATGGCCAAAGCTGAACAGGGTCGACGCCTCGCGTACTGCCCGGGGACCAAAACGTGCGCCGGGGCGCCATTGGGTGCCAAAATCAAAGGGGGCGCCCAGAATGGCGACTTCCGCATCAATCGCGGTCCAGTCGGCAACATAGGGGGATTTCCCAAAGGTGGAGATCCCCACAAAGGGAAGGTTCAACCGGCCTGCCTCATATCCATGGTCTGACACGCGTATCTCCTGTTGTTTTGTCCAATGTCACCAAGGATCATGATAGACTTTATGTCCCGCGACCAGCCATCTTGGAACAGATGTGTTTACCCCGTGTCAGGCCGCAAAAAGAGTGTTGGTCGCGCCACAGTCCAGGCGGGAATGCTGGCGTGTTACCCGTTCTTATTTATGAGGAAGATTGTTGTCTCTTAAGGTTTCAGTCATTGCTATTTAGCAAAATTGCCGTTGCGAATTAGAGCTTGGGGGCGTTGCCAAATACGTGTCCTTCTGCGAACGGTGCGAGAACTAGACTGGAATGCGATTACACTATGACTATGACCAAACGGGATGTCGTTGGACGGTGGTTTTCAGAGATTTGGGACGCTGGAAACCTATCCGCTTTGGACAAGCTGCTTGCCCCCTCTTTGGGAGAGGATGATCCGATTTATTGCGGCCTGGCGCTCCGCAAAGATCTGCCATTTCTGGCAGAGATGTTTGGTCGCCTGATGGGGCCGATGAAAACCGAAATCCTTGTTTATCTGGAAGACGGGGACTGGGTCAGCGTCTATTACAGAACCGTTGCTTCCGGCCCGGATGGCGACACCCCGATCAAGATTGAGAGCCTGTTGATGTTTCGCTTTGAGCAGGGGTTGATCGCTGAGTTGATCTCCAAAATTGACAGCCTGGCCCTGTTTGAGCAACTGGGGCAGATGCCGCCCGATACCTTGTTGGGGTGCTTTTCCGGACAATGTCTGACCTGGAAATAACCGCAGTTCAGGGGAGGGAAGGGCTTTGTCCTCAGGGGGGCTTTGCCGCGCTGCCCGCCGCCATTGGCCTATTGGAATGCTGATTTAGGGTTGGACGAAGCGCGTCGCCGTGAATAAGCGGGCGCGATTTCGCCATTCCCCCCAGAAGGACAAGAATTGAAACAACTTAAGCGTAAACAGGAGTCGCAGAGTTTCTGGTTGTTAACTGGTGTTTGGTCAAAATCTCCGGGTTTAATGGTGCTCAGGAGGTCTCATGCGGGTGTTAGGCGTGACAAGAACGGTAGGCGCAACTCTGGCCACTCTTGTGGTGGTGCTCGCGGGGGCGGTAACTGTAGCCAGTGCGGAGACCATTCGCATTGGCGGAACCGGTGTCGCCTTGGGCGGAATGCGGATCCTGGGCACGGCATTCGAACAGCAAAATGCGGGTACAACCGTCGAAGTTCTTCCCAGCCTTGGCAGCAGTGGCGGCGTCAGGGCGCTGTTGGCCGGTGCGGTGGATCTGTCCGTTGCCTCACGGGCGCTGAAGGACAAAGAAACGGACAAGGGCGCCGTTGCGCGCCTTTATGCAACCACTCCGCTTGCGCTTGTCACCTCCGAGGGGGCGCAGGTCGACAGGGTTACGACAGAAGAGCTAGCGGAAATCTATTCCGGCGCCAGACAGACTTGGCCATCGGGGGAAACAATACGGGTTGTATTGCGCCCGATTTCGGAAACTGACACCAAGATCCTGCGGGTTTTGTCCGCAGAGATGGCACAGGCCGTAGATGCCGCGTTTGAGCGACAGGGGCTTGTTTCCGCAAGCAATGATCAGGAGAATGCAGAGACGCTGGAGCGGCTTCCTGGTGCCCTCGGGGTCGTGGCCATCGGACAGATTGCAACCGAAGCACGCCGGTTGAAGGTTCTGAGGCTGGATGGCAGCCTGCCAAATGCCGAGGGGTCTTATGCGCAACACCCTGAGTTTGTAAAAAGCCTGTATCTGGTTACGACCGGCTCAGCATCGCCAGTGGCGCGCGCATTTGTCGACTACGTTCTGTCGGAGGAAGGCCAGGCCATTCTCGCCTCTTATGACCACATTCCGGTAAGGTAGGCGGACCATGCTGTCGCAGATCTCCAAAGGGCCGTTGGCCATGCCATCGTTTGAGCGGCTGACAGTGGTTTTGGCCCTTGTCGCCTCGATCATGGTTGCCGTTGTTCCCCCGGCGCTCCATTTTCACTTTGGGATGCGATATGCCGAAGGCCGTATTGAGGCCGAGGCCAAGGCCAACGCAAGAACGTTGTCCCGGATGGTCGGACGTAACCCGCAGATGTGGAGCTTTGAGGTGCTGCGGATCAACGAGCTGATCTCTTTTGACGAGGTTGATGAATTCAAAGTGGTTCTGAACGCCGAGGGCGACGTGGTCACCGGTCTGGGGCAGCAGGATCTTGCGAGACCGATCGTGCAAATCGCCTATCCGATTTTTGATTCAGGCGTGGTGGCCGGCCAGGTCGTGATCCGCAAAAGCCTGTACGGACTTGCGAAAATCACGTTTCTTATTTTCCTGTTGTCCAGCGTTGTTGCAGCAGGTGCATTCATTGCCCTGAAGCTGCTGCCGTTGAAATTGCTGCGCAAGGCCGTGGAACACGCGGCTTTTCTGGCCAGCCATGATCCCTTGACCGAACTGCCAAACCGATCGCTGTTCAATGAATGGCTGACCCATTCAGTGGCTGATGTGGAGCGTCAGCGCGATACGCTGGCCGTTCTCTGCCTTGACCTGGACCACTTCAAGGAGGTGAATGATATCCTTGGCCATGCGGCGGGGGATGAGCTGTTGCGCCAGGCGACCGACCGGATGAAAGCCTCGTTGCGGCGCAGCGACATTCTTGCTCGTATGGGGGGGGATGAATTTGCTATTATTCAAAAACATGCCAGCCAGCCCAATGGGGCTTCCGAACTGGCTGAGCGCCTGCTGACAGAACTGACAAAACCCTTTGATCTGAATGGCAATGAAGTGCTGATAGGGGCCAGCATCGGCATTGCCCTGCACGATGACCCCGAAGACACCGACGGGCAGGCGTTGCTCAGACAAGCAGATCTGGCGTTGTACCGCTCCAAGCACGAAGGCCGTGGGACGTTCCGCTACTTTGTAGACGAAATGAATGACAAGCTGCTTGAACGTAAACGGGTAGAGCGGGAGCTGCGGCAAGCGATCTCGCGCAATGAGCTGGAGCTGCATTATCAGCCCCAGATCGACCTGGGCGCCAACAAAATCAAGGGAGTGGAAGCTCTGTTGCGGTGGAACCACCCCACTCAGGGGCTGATTTCCCCCGAAACTTTCATCCCGCTTGCCGAGGAGTGCGGACTGATCGTGCCAATGAGCTATGCGGGAGTTTGGGTGATGGCGTGATTTGAAGGGCGGCGTATTGTGGCGGTGTAAAAGCCAGCCAGAACCTCACAAGGAGCAATACGCCATGAAGAACGATACAGACATTCTGCCATTTCGCCAATCGGATTCGATCACAGATCCATTGACCGAGCTTGCGCGGGAAGGGGCGCGGCGCATGCTGGCGGAGGCATTGAAAGCCGAAGCTGATGCTTTTGTCGCCAGTTTCGCCGATGACCGACTGGAGGATGGCCGCCAACGGATTGTGCGGCATGGATTTGGACCAGAACGTCAGATCCAGACGGGGATTGGCGCACTGGATGTGCAGCGACCGAAGGTGCGCGACCGGAAGGCGACCCCTGATGCAGCCTCAAAAGTCCGCTTCACGTCGAACATATTGCCCAAATGGGCGCGCCGCTCGGTCAGTCTGGATGCGCTTTTGCCGGTGCTTTACCTGAAAGGTATCTCAACCGGCGATTTCCAGGAGGCGCTGTCAGCCATTTTAGGGGCTGATGCACCCAACCTGTCGCCCAGCGTACTGGCCCGCCTGACAGCGGGTTGGCAGACAGATTATGACAGCTGGGCGCAGCGAGATCTATCGGCTCGTCACTACGTCTACATCTGGGCGGATGGTGTCTATCTTCAGGCGCGGATGGAAGAAAATGCCGAGTGTATGTTGGTGATCATTGGCGCGACACCGGAGGGTAAGAAGGAACTGCTCGGCTTTCAGGTCGGCCTTCGAGAGAGCACGCAGAGCTGGCACGAGTTGCTGACTGACATCAAGAAGCGCGGACTGTCCGTCGCGCCCGAGATCGCGGTTGGCGATGGGGCCATGGGCTTCTGGAACGCGCTGGATAAGGCGTTTCCAAGCACAAAACACCAGAGATGCTGGGTACATAAGGTGAAAAATGTGCTGAACTATTTTCCCAAGCAAATGGGACCCGGCGTGAAGTCGGATCTGGACAACATTCAGCACGCCGACACCCGTGCTGCCGCAATATTTGCCTTGGATACTTTCAAAGACAAATATGGCGTGAAATACGAAAAAGGTGTGGCCTGTCTGATCAAGGACAAGGACGCGATGCTGGCATTCTTCGACTTCCCGGCCGAGCATTGGGGCCATCTGCGCACCTCGAATCCCATCGAGAGCGTCTTCGCAACGGTGCGGCATAGAACGGTGCGCACCAAAGGCGCACTCTCGCAAAAGACCGCAAAACTGATGGTCTTCACCCTCATCCAGTCCGCATCGAAAACATGGCTGCGCCTCAAAGGCAGAAATCAGTTGCCAAAAGTCATCGAAGGAATCAAATTCAACGACGGCGTCGAAGTGAAGAATGACGCCAAAAACCGCGCCGCCTGATGACGCGCGTCACCCAAATTCAAGCATAGCTCCGTGCCAATCGGTGACTGGGTTATACGCGAGGCTTGCCGACAGGCCAAAGACTGGCCGGAGCTGTCGTTTGCAGTGAATGTCTCTCCTATTCAGTTCCGGCAGGGGAATCTGGTCGCCACAGTCAAGACTGCCCTGCAGCAAGAGGGGGTCGAACCCCACCGTCTTGAGATAGAAATCACCGAAGGCGTGCTTCTCAGCCATACGGAGGCGACGATCTCCACGCTGAAGGAGTTACAGGGAATGGGGATCAGAATTGCGATGGATGACTTTGGTACTGGATATTCCAGCCTCAGCTATCTGCGCAGATTCCCGTTCGACAAGATCAAGATCGACAAGTCTTTCACCTCTGATCTTGGTGACTGTCACGATGCCGACAGTATCATCAAAGCCGTTATCAAGCTGGGCGCTTCAATGGGGATGAAATCCAATGCCGAAGGGGTGGAAACGGTAGAGCAGGCAAATCTGCTGCGGGAGCAGGGCTGTGACGAGGTACAGGGGTTCTATTTTAGTCACCCGATGCCATCTGGTTCCATCGGCGAATTGCTGGCGGACTGGGAGTGGAACAAGGTGAATGGGCCGGGTGGTCAGGACGGCCAGAACGGTCAAGACGCAAAGACGGCCGTCTAGGCCAGCTTTTGCGTCTATGCGGCCAAAGGTACAGCACTACACACGTCCTGTGTGAAATGAGCTGTTAAGTCTAAGTCACAGTGTCTTGGCAGGGGAGTGTGGTAGGCCCGGCAGGATTTGAACCCGCAACCAAAGCGTTATGAGCGCTCTGCTCTAACCGTTGAGCTACAGGCCCGCCTGGGGACGTGGTTAGAAAATGCCCGCAGGAAGGTCAAGCCATGATTGCAGTCGCCGGGCAACGTCGGGCAATGGAATCTTGTTGTAGGGCCTCAATCCGCTCCAATAGCGCCGTGACCACAACCTCGTGGCGTTTGTCATAGCTATGGCGCGAGGGGTAAACGGCATAGATGTCTTTGGGCTGGGGCTGATATGCGGGCAGAACTTCCTCAAACCGCCCCTCCAGCAAGGCCTCATCGAGAAACAGCTGTGGGGCGCGGGCATATCCGGTGTGGTTCGCCACCGCGCGGATGATCAAATCAGGGTCATCGGCGGTGAACCCCACATGGACCGGCGCCTGATACTCCACGCCGTCCAGGGTCAGCGGGAAAAAGCCGCCGGTCTGATCTTCGTGATGCTGAATGAACTTCAGCCGCTTCAGGTCTTCTGGCGCGTTGGGGCGTCCGACCTGATCCAGATAACTGGGGGTGGCAAAAAGCACGGTTTCCATCTGGGCGATCTTACGGGCGGCGCCATCGCTGTCGCCCAGCGTTCCAGAGCGGATCGCCAGATCCACATTTTCGCGCAGGACATCGACCAACCGGTCTTCCAGTTTCATCACGATATTCAGGTCGGGGTATGTCTGATTGACCTCCAGCAGCACAGGCCCCAGGATAATGCGGCCAAAAAAGGTACTGGTGTTGACCCGAAAAGTGCCGGAGAGACTCTCTTTCAGCGCGCTCAGCTCGGCGCACATCAGGTCATAGCCGGACAGTAGACCCTGGGCCTGGGTATAGACCAGCTCGCCAGGGCGAGTCGGTTTTACCCCTGTTGAGGTGCGATGCAGCAACTCATGGCCCAACAGGGTTTCGAGCTGCTTGATTTGGAGGCTCATGGCGGGCTGGCTGATGCCACGGCGCTGCGCTGCGCGGTTCAAGCTGCCTTCGTCCAGGGCGATGATAAAGCTTTCCAGCAATCCCAGTCGATCCATTTTGCTATAAGTCCTGCTTATAAGGGGGATAGGCAATTTATGCCTACATAGGCCTGTTTCGGCAAACTAAGTCGGGGGTGAGGCCAAGACTAGGTCTAAATCATATTGGAGAACCTTATGACGATCAATCGTAGAACCCTACTGGGCGCCCTTACAGCGGCGCCTGCTGCTGCCTTGGTTTCGGGTCAGGCCCTGGCTCAGGATACGGCTCAAGCCACTACACAAGCCACCGCGCCGGTGACAGGGTTGCCTCCCGTTCTGCACCAGTTTTCCATTGGGGAGGCTCGTGTGACAGTGTTGCTGGATGGGCATTTGCCCTTGGGGACGCAGCTTTTTGCCAATTTTGATGCAGAGAAAGCCAATGCAGCCCTGGCCAGGGGGTTACATCAAATGACCCCTGCGGGGCTACAGATCCCGGTGCAGGCCTATCTGGTGGAGCTTGGCGACAAAAAAATCCTGATTGATGCAGGCACCGCGGATCTGATGGGGCCAAATTTGGGCGCAATGGGCGCCGGATTGGCCGCCATGGGGGTGAACCCCAGCGAGATTTCGACGGTTTTGCTGACCCATATGCATCCGGACCACGCAGGCGGGTTGGTTGCAGCAGACGGCACGGCAGTGTTTGCAAATGCAGAGCTGGTGGTGTCACAGGTGGAATGGGAGTTCTGGCATGACGATGCCATCATGGCCTCGGTTCCGGAAAACAACCGTGGATTTTTCCAGATGGCACGCATGACGGTTGCCCCCTATCAGAACCGGCTGCGGCTTATTGCGGGCGAAGCCTCTGTTTTGTCAGGTTTCACCGCCCTGCCGTTGCCGGGGCATACCCCTGGACATACGGGCTATATGCTGGACAGTGGCGGGCAGCAGCTGTTGTTCTGGGGCGACATCATCCACAGTACTGCGCTGCAATTTGCCTATCCGGATTGGACCATCGCCTTTGACACCGACCCAGAGCTGACGGCGGCGACCCGTCACCAGATGCTGGATCGCGCCGCCGCCGATGGGCTGTTGCTGACCGGCAGCCACATCGACTTCCCGGGTCTTGGCCGGGTGCTGCGCCAGACGGAAGGCTACGCATATCAACCGGCACCGTGGCAATTTGGTCTCTGATCTCACGGCTGATTTGGCCGCGCCACCGTGCGACAGGTCGCGCACGGTGGATTCCCTTGTTTCTTTCCGGTGAGCCTTGCGATAAAGGCTGCGCAACCAGTTTTAAGGAGCCAAGAGATGACCAGCGGCAAGAACGGTTTGACCTATGCGGATGCAGGTGTGGATATTGACGCGGGCAATGCCCTGGTGGATCGCATCAAGCCCGCCGCCAAGCGCACCAATCGCTCCGGCGTGATGAGCGGCCTTGGTGGCTTTGGCGCGCTGTTTGACCTCAAGGATGCGGGCTATAGCGATCCCATCCTGGTTGGTGCCACTGATGGGGTCGGCACCAAACTGCGTATCGCCATCGACACCGGTGTGGTCGACGGCGTCGGCATTGATCTGGTCGCCATGTGTGTCAACGATCTGGTTTGTCAGGGCGCTGAACCACTGTTTTTCCTAGACTATTTTGCCACCGGCAAGCTGGAAACAGAAACCGCTGCGCGGATCATCGAAGGCATCGCCGAGGGCTGTGTGCGCTCTGGCTGCGCGCTGATTGGCGGTGAAACCGCTGAAATGCCGGGCATGTATCCCGAGGGAGATTTTGATCTCGCGGGCTTTGCCGTGGGCGCGATGGAGCGCGGCACCGCCTTGCCTGCGGGCGTGGTGGAGGGCGACGTGCTCTTGGGGCTGGCCTCGGATGGGGTGCATTCCAATGGCTATTCGCTGGTGCGCAAGATTGTTGAATTGTCCGGCCTGGGCTGGGAGGCGGATTCGCCCTTTAGCGACGGCACCCTGGGCGAGGCGCTGCTGACGCCGACGCGTTTGTATGTGAAACAAAGCCTGGCCGCAGTGCGGGCAGGGGGGGTGCACGCGCTGGCCCATATCACCGGCGGTGGTCTCACTGAAAACCTGCCACGGGTGCTGCCCGAAGATCTGGGCGCCGATATCGACCTGGACAGCTGGGAGCTGCCCGGTGTGTTCAAATGGATGGCCGAGGTAGGCGGTATCGCTGAGGCTGAGATGCTAAAGACCTTTAACTGCGGCATTGGCATGATCCTGTCGGTTTCCGCGGATCGCGCCGATGAGCTGGTCGATATTCTGCAGGACGAAGGCGAAACCGTCAGCCGCCTTGGCACAGTGACGGCTGGTGCTGGCATGCGCTACACAGGAAAGCTGCACACGGGCAAGCTGCTGTGAGCGACAAGAAAAAGGTGGCCATTCTGGTCTCGGGCGGCGGCTCCAACATGGTGGCGCTGATCGAGAGCATGACGGGCGACCATCCGGCCCGCCCCTGTCTGGTAATGTCAAACGACGCCGAGGCTGGCGGGCTGAAAAAGGCCGCCGCTGCGGGCATTGCCACGGCGGCGGTGGACCACCGCCCGTTCAAGGGCGATCGCGCCGCCTTTGAGGCTGAGCTGGTAAAGCCCATTCTTGAGGCTGGCGCAGATATTGTTTGCCTGGCCGGGTTCATGCGGGTTCTGACCGCGGGCTTTGTGGCACATTTTCAGGGCCGCATGCTGAATATTCACCCGTCCTTGCTACCCAAATACAAGGGCCTGCACACCCATGCGCGCGCCCTGGAAGCGGGCGATGCAGAGCATGGTTGCACGGTGCACGAGGTCACCCCGGCGCTGGATGACGGGCCCATTTTGGGCCAGGCGCGGGTGCCTGTCTTGCCCGGAGATACCCCCGAGGATCTGGCGGCGCGGGTGCTGGTGCAGGAGCATCGACTCTACCCGGCGGTACTGCGACGCTTTGCGGCGGGGGACCGTAGCCCGGTGCTGCTGCAGGGCTGATCTGGCGGTTTGCATTGTTGGCATCAAAGGCGTATCACCATGGCCATTCCTTTGGACCAGAACACCAGAAAAGTCGTGATATATGAAAACTCTGACCACCACCGACGAGCTGCAGGCCTTTTGTGAAGAGGCGGCAAACTATCCCTACGTGACGGTGGATACCGAGTTTCTGCGCGAACGCACTTATTACTCCAAGCTTTGCCTGATCCAGATTGCCTTTTCCGGTGACGGGGAAAACGATGCAGTGTTGGTCGACCCACTGTCCGACGGTCTGTCGCTGGAGCCGCTTTATACGCTGTTTCGCGATGAATCTGTGGTCAAGGTGTTCCACGCTGCCCGGCAAGATCTGGAGATTTTCTGGGTCGATGCCAGTGTTTTTCCCAAGCCGCTGTTTGATACCCAGGTTGCGGCCATGGTTTGCGGTTTTGGCGATCAGGTCGGCTATGAAACTCTGGTGCGCAAGATCGTCAAGGAAGGCGTCGACAAAAGCTCGCGCTTTACCGATTGGTCGCGGCGCCCTTTGAGCGAAGCCCAGCAGACCTATGCGCTGGCGGATGTGACCCATTTGCGGCGGGTTTATGAATTTCTCGCCGCCGATCTGGAGCGCAGCGGCCGCTCGCACTGGGTTGCCGAAGAATTGCAGGTGCTGACCGATCCTGCGACCTATGACATCCAGCCACAAGAGGCCTGGCGCCGGGTCAAAACCCGCACCTCCTCGGGTAAGTTCCTGGCTGTGGTGCGGGAACTGGCGGCCTTTCGTGAAGACTACGCCCAAACTAACAATGTTCCGCGCAACCGGGTGTTCAAGGATGACGCACTGGTTGAGCTGGCCTCGACCAAGCCACGCACCGGTGCCGATTTGGGCGGTTCCCGCCTGTTGCTGCGTGAGGCCCGCAAAGGGGCCATTGCCGAAGGTATTTTGCAGGCTGTCGCCAAGGGCATTAACTGCCCGGCTGACAAACACCCCAGGGCAGATCGCAGCCGGGAAAAGATGCAGGTAAACCCGGCGCTGTCGGATCTGCTGCGGGTCTTGCTGAAGGCCAAGACCGAATCCGCCGGCGTCGCCGCCAAGCTGATTGCCCCCAGCGCCGACCTGGATGCCATCGCCGCAGGGGAGCGCGACGTTGCCGCCCTGACGGGCTGGCGGCATGAGGTCTTTGGCGAGGATGCCCTGCGCCTGTGCAATGGCGAAATTGCCCTGGCTGCCAAGGGGCAATCGGTGAAAGTGGTGGCGCTGTAGTCTCTGGCGTCCTGCGCTCTTTCTTGGGGCGCGCGGGGGCCTTATCGCAGGGGGGGCTGCTGGTTGGCTTTCTTGCTGAATGGCCCTGCAGCTGGAAATAATAAAGCCCGGAGTATTATACCTCCGGGCTTCTTCAATACGGTGCTTTGCTAAACAGCCGCTTGTTCTAAGCGAGCTTGGCAGTTCAGCGGCGGCGGGTTTCGCGGGCGTTTTCGGCACCGCTGACCCGGATTGTGCGAATGCCACGCAGGTCTTGTGTTGAAACGGTCACCGCTGCCTGAATGGTGCGGCTGTGCTCGCTTCCCGCCGGGGTTGGGTCCACAGGGTACAAAACGTGCAGGGTGTATTCCAGCGTGTTATCCGCAGCATCGGCAACCGGCCGCAACTCCACCTCATAGGCCCCCTGTCGAGAGGCAATGCCACTGGCATAGATGATCGCGCCGTTGGGAGTCGGTTCCACCCGCAACGCGCTGATTTTGGCCACGGGCACACTCAAATCTTCTTTTTCAGCGCGGGCAAAGATGCTCTTGCGCCCTTCCTCGGCAAGCAGGGGATTGGTGGGTTCGCTTTCGGTGGCCACAGCAACGGGTGCGGACCGTGATTTGCCGAACCAGTTTCCTGGATTAATACGTGACTCACGCCAGCCGCCACAGCCCGAAAGTATCAGCGTGCCCGCCAAGATGAGTGCCAAGGATTTACGCATGTCGTCCCGCCCGTCTTTTAAGTCTGGTTGATTGTGGTTACCCGATTGCGCGGCGCTTGAAAAGCTGTTGAAAAGCATGGACAGGCGGCTTAGGTGCTGCATTGCTGATTTCCGTCACAAACGAGGGGACGCCCGGACATGGCCAGCGCCGCATTTGAAGAGATTGTCGAAGATTTTGAATTCCTGGAAGACTGGGAAGATCGCTATCGCCATGTGATCGAACAGGGCAAGGCAATGGAGCCTTTGGAAGAAGCACTGAAGGTGCCTGCCACCAAGGTCGACGGCTGTGCCAGTCAGGTCTGGCTGCATCCAACAATCAGTGACGGACGGTTTCATTTTGACGGCGAAAGCGATGCGCTGATTGTACGCGGTTTGATTGCGGTGCTGCGCAGCCTCTATAATGGCCTCACCCTGGCTGAAGTGGTGGCGGTGGATGCCCGGGCCGAGCTGGAGCGTTTGGGTCTGAACGAACATCTGTCGGCGCAGCGCTCCAATGGGGTGCGGGCAATGATCGAGCGCATTCGCGACACGGCGGCGGCACAGCTCTAACGCGGCGGGGTCTTGTCTGGATCGCAAGTGAGGGCCTGCCTGGTTTTGCCGCGCGCTTGCAGCTGCGCAATATAGTCTCGCAGCAGCGATACCCGACGGGGGCGAAAGCTTTCGCCGGTTTTGGCATAGCCATCAATGCGGGTAACATGAAACATGCGAAAATCCGCGCGTTTGCAGCACCAGGCCAGCAACATCACCGCATGGTCATGGTAGGACAGGGCAAGCGGATAGATGCGCCGTCGGGTCTGGGCGTCTTTTAGATCCCGGTAGCCAATTTCCAGCGCCTCTTCGGCCCACATGGCCTCGCGCAGCAGCGTCATGTCGATGGTGGGGGTTTGCGGCGCCGTAAAGCGATGCGCCAGATTGACCGCATGCATTGCCTGGCGCTGCTGCCGTTCGGGCAGGGTCGCCAGAATTTTCACCAGCGCATCACTGGCGGCCTGCGCCAGATCGCTGTCACCACGCTGCCCCACCTCCGCCAGACCCAGCGTCAGCGCTTCGATTTCGATTTGGGTAAAGGTCTGCGGCGGCAGGGCGGGGTCCTCGACCATGGTGTAGCCCAGGCCTGCTTCGCCCTCGATCCTGGCACCAGCGGCGCGCAGGCTGTCGATGTCGCGATAGATCGTGCGCTCTGAGACCTCCATCGCGGCAGCCAGCCGGGCGGCGGTCACCGGCGGCGTGAGCCCTCGGATAAGATGCAGCAGACGAAACAGACGATCAGATTTGGCCATGGGGTAAGCTAAGCAATCGCTCCTGACAGAATTTGGCAGGAGGATAGCGCCATATAGCCCGCATCGACAACCAAAACCTGAAAGGTTCTTTTCTGATGCCAAAGTTATATCATTCTCCCAACACCCGTTCTTCCCGTGTCATCTCCCAGCTTATGCTGATGGGAAAGCTCGACTCGGTGGAGGTTATCTGCGTCGATATTGTCAAAAATGATGGCACGGGACGGCGGGACCCGATGAATGCCCACCCCGAAGGCAAGGTGCCGTATCTGATCACCGATGAGGGCGAGACCATTCGCGAGAGTGGCGCCATCATGATGTATCTGGATGAGCTGTTTGGCCAACCCTTGAGCCCCAAGATCGGCGCTCCGGGGCGGGGCAGCTACCTGAGCTGGATGTGTTACTATGGCGGAGTGCTGGAGCCTGCGCTGGTGGCGCAGTTTGCTGAGGTGAACCACCCGGCGCTGGTGGGGACATTTCGCACCCTGACCGAGGTCGGGGCGCAGCTGGAAACGGGGTTGCGGGACGGCCCGTTTCTGCTGGGCAATGACCTGACCGTGGCCGATCTCATCATGGCCTCAGCCTTTCTTTGGGCGCCGCATTTGATGCCCGACAGTACTGTGGTGAAAGCCTGGGTGGCCCGGGTGGCAGCGGCGCAGGACAGCACCGCGATGGAGGCGTTTGAAGCAGAGGCGATACAAAGCCTGGAGGTCAAAGCCTCAGCCTAACCCGCCTGAACCGGGACCTGGGCCGGGGGCCTGTACCTGCACCTGAACCAGGGCCTGCACCTGCACCTGGGCCTGAGGGAGGGGGAAATCCCTTCCCTCAGGCTTTGGACTTGCCCCAGTGCAGCACCGCGTCTTGCAGCTCGCCATAGCCTGTGTGCCGGTGTTCAAAGGCCAGCCCCATGCGGGTAGCGCAGTCTTGCGCCTTTGCCAGCAGCGCCGGATCGCTGAGCTGCGACTGGTAGACCAGCTTGGTGTAGTTGCCGAAAATCATGTCGCGCAGCTCGGGGTTCTTGTCCAGCCCCATGGGTTTCCAGATGAAGGCATCAAACTGTTTCACCAGAAAATCCGTGAGATAGAATGCGGTGATTTCGCCAGCCTCGGTATGTTGTGCAAACTGTTCGTTGCCCTCAAAGAAGGAATAGCAATGGGGCCCGGGCACCATCTCCACGCCCAGCTCGTCGCATTTTTGCTTGAGCTCTCCACCGGTGCCGCAATCTGCATAGACAACACAGATCTTGTCGTAGGTACCGCGATGTTTCAAAACCGCGCCTTCAACCGCAATGGTGATCTGATCGGGGTAAAGATGCAATTTGGCGGGCAGGCAGGTGAGGTCGATGTGATCCAGCCCGTTGATGTCGGTGATGGCGAGGATTTCGCGCGCCAGGGCGCCGCAGGCGATCAGCAGGATACGGCCGTGTTTCTTTTCAGGGGCAGCGAGACCCTGTTCTGTGAGGGAGCTTTCCTCGAGCGTGCGCCCTGTGGGGGGGCGAAATGCAGCCCGCTCGGTTAAGCGGACTGCACGTCCTTTGCGTGCCAAATCAGGCGCTCATCTGGTTGTGCTTGCGCGCAACAAAGTCCTTGGCCATTTCCACTGCAACGGCGGCATCCCGGCAATAGCCGTCAGCGCCGATGGCCTTGCCAAATTCTTCGTTCAGCGGCGCTCCGCCAACCAGAACAACATAGTCATCGCGCTTGCCTTGTTCGATCATCGTGTCGATCACCACTTTCATGTAGGGCATGGTGGTGGTCAGCAGGGCGGACATGCCCAGGATGTCGGGGTTATGCTCTTCCAGCGCTTCCAGGTAGTTTTCGACCGGGTTGTTGATGCCCAGGTCGACCACCTCAAAACCAGCGCCTTCCATCATCATCGAGACAAGGTTTTTGCCGATGTCGTGGATGTCGCCTTTGACGGTGCCAATCACCATCGAGCCCATACGTGGCGCGCCAGTTGCCGCCAGCAGAGGTTTCAGGATCGCCATGCCGCCCTTCATCGCGTTTGCCGCCAGCAGAACTTCTGGAACAAACAGGATGCCATCGCGGAAGTCGGCGCCAACAATGGTCATGCCGCCAACCAGCGCTTCTGTCAGCACCTTATAGGGCTCCCAGTCGCGCGACAGAAGGATCTGAACACCTTCTTCGATTTCTTCCTTCATACCGTCATAAAGGTCATCAAACATCTGTTGGACAAGTTCTTCGTCGTCCAGTTCCGCCAGGATGATTTCTTCTTCTTCTGACATGCGCCTATTCCTTGAGTGGGCGGGGAGTCCCCGGCGTGGCATCGTTGTGCCGACTATTGGGCCATATTGCCGCGTCGAGACTGCATTATTTGCGACATTGCCATTGTCTGGACCGACCTATAGGGCCAAAATATACAGATTGATAATGAAGAATTCGCAAGGAAATCTTCGATTTTGCGGGTTTGTTCTTCATTTGTTCCAAAATCACTGCCACAATGGGTGAATGGAACAGATGATTCACTCCCCCGCGCTGCGTCGCAAAGCCCGCGCCAGCCTCAGCAATGCGTCAAGCCGCTTTGATTTGGGCCGCGAGTCCGTTGACGATGGCTGGGAACAAGAGCAGCCGCCTGGGGTGATTCCCACCGAGATTCGGCTCGAACAGGTCCGCAGCGCCATTTCATACAACCGCTCACCGGATCTGCCCTTTGATCGCTCGGTCAATCCGTACCGGGGCTGTGAACATGGCTGCATCTATTGTTTTGCCCGCCCCAGTCACGCCTATCTTGGCCTGTCGCCGGGGTTGGATTTTGAAACCCGTCTGATTGCCCGTCCCAATGTGGCGCAGGTGCTGCGACAGGAGCTGTCAAAGCCGCGCTACAAGGTGGCAACCCTGGCCATGGGCACCAATACCGACCCCTACCAGCCTTGCGAGCGTGACCACGGCCTGGCGCGGGCCTGCCTGGAGGTGCTGCGGGACTTCAACCATCCGATTGCCATTGTCACCAAGGGCAGTCTGATAGAGCGCGATCTTGATATTCTGTCGGATATGGCAACCAAGGGCCTGGTGCGGGTCGGGATCTCTGTCACCACCCTGGACCCGGAGCTGTCGCGGCGGATGGAGCCGCGTGCACCGACACCTGCGCGCAGGCTGGCGGTGATCAACCGTCTGTCTGATGCAGGCGTGCCGGTTCGTCTGATGGCCTCACCGGTGGTGCCGGGGCTGACGGATCACGAGCTGGAGGCCCTCTTGGCTGCTGGTGCTTCTGCGGGCGCGGATGCGGCCAGCTGGATCATGCTGCGGTTGCCGCGCGAAGTGTCGGAGCTGTGGCAGGGCTGGCTGGCGGAACATGAACCCGGTCGTGCGGCAAAGGTGATGGCACGGCTGCGAGAAATGCATGGCGGGCGTGACTATGATCCGCGCTGGGGGCAACGTATGCGCGGCGAGGGGGAATACGCCGCCATGATCGGGCGCCGTTTCAATGCAGCCTGTCGGCGGTTGGGGCTTGCGGAGCGTCAGCCAGATCTCACAACGGATCTGTTTGAACGGCCTCCCCAACCGGGGGATCAGCTCGGGCTGTTTTGATTTGTCTTTAGCTGTGCCGATGGCGCTTTCGTGGGCGGAAGTGGCTTTGTTGCGCAAATCCTCTGAAGGACAGCCTCCCCCTTTCCCGGACGGAGTTAGAGTTATCCTGCGGGCTCTGTTACAGGTTTGCCAAGAGCGGTGTAGCGGTTCAATACGGCGATCCGGATTTGGATCTCAGCGACCTGTCGGTCGAAGTCTCGGGCCATCAAGGATTGGCCCAATTGCTTCACACAGTGCATATTGGTCTCGACGCGGCTCCTGCGGTGATACCCGCTCCATCGCTTCCAAATGGTTCGACCGAGGTAGCGCGAGGCATCCACTGCATCGTTCCGAGCGATGGCTCCGGCTGTGGTGGGTTACTGAAACTCTGTTGTCGCCCGGGCTTACTATTCGGCGGCGGAACCCAGACCATCTCGGGGGCGAACCAAATGGACATCGATCCGCGCTGCTTCAACGCCGTGTTATACGACGGCCAGATCTTGGTCTTGTATTTTGTGGGTGACCAACTGCTCATTCCCGCCAGCTATCATGCTGGATTCACGCAGTGAATCCCTGAAGCGATTTGTGCAACAAAGCCTCTGGGGGGGGCAGAAAAGGATGCGTCTGCTGCTTTGTCAGCCCCACATCCAACGCTGTCACTGTCGCCAAATTGGCAGGTCGTGTCGCGACACGCGCGGGTATTTCACAGGCCTGGATCCGGCGGGAAAAGTCGCTTTGGCGGTATCGTTGCCACCAGAAGCGATGGCAACGATGTCGAATTTCATTTTAAGGCTTTAGCTGCGACGGCGGCTTCCGCGACGGGAGCGGCGTTCGCTGGCGGCCTTTTCCTCTTCACCAGTGCCATCGCTGGCAGAGGTAAAGGGACCTAGCACCTCGACAATTTTCTCCAGGCTTGGGCGGTCTCCACGGGGGCGGGTGTCCAGGGCCTGGCGCATGGCCCGCAGGTGTTCCGGCATGGTGCCACAGCAGCCACCGATGATTTTAGCACCAGAATCCCGCGCCATGACGGCATACTCGCCCATCAGTTCGGGGGTGCCATCGTAGTGGATGTGCCCATCAACGTATTTTGGAATACCGGCATTGCCCTTGGAAATAATCGGTCGTTCCGTGCCCTGTGCGGCAAAGCCCAGCACGGTGCGCAGGATATCTGACGACCCGGTGCCGCAGTTGGCGCCAAAGGCCAGCGGTGGATTGGGCAGATCCTCAACCAGCTGCGCCAGATCGGCAGAGGTGACGCCCATCATGGTGCGCCCGGCG
Source organism: Pseudophaeobacter sp. TrK17 (assembly GCF_042192375.1). Lineage (NCBI taxonomy): Bacteria > Pseudomonadati > Pseudomonadota > Alphaproteobacteria > Rhodobacterales > Roseobacteraceae > Pseudophaeobacter > Pseudophaeobacter sp. TrK17. Next base: position 2,293,707 of record NZ_CP071700.1, on the reverse strand, counting down.
GTGTCAAAGCTCATGGTGCCACACCAGGGCATATCTGCCAGGGCAAAGGCCTCGGCGGCGGCGCGAAATTCTTCGGGGGCTGAAATGGTCTCAACCCAGAGCACGTCAACACCGCCTTCTTTCAGGGCTTCGGCTTGCTCGTGGAACATTTCGACAGCCAGTTCGTGGCTCAACTCACCCACAGGCAACATGATTTCACCAGTGGGGCCAACCGAGCCTGCAACAGCGATCTTGCGATTGGCCTTATCGGCAACTTCGCGACCCAGTTCTGCAGCGGCGCGGTTGAGCTCCCGCACTCGCCCCTGAGCGTCGTGCAGTTTCAAACGGGCAGCGGTGCCACCAAAGCTGTTGGTCAGGAACAGGTCACTGCCTGCATCCACCGAGCCCTGGTACAGCGCCATGATCTTTTTGGGTTCATCCGTATTCCACAGCTCAGGCGCATCCCCGGACTGCAACCCCATGTTAAAGAGATTGGTGCCCGTGGCGCCATCGGCCAGAAGGACGTCTTTTTCCATTAGGAATTCGGCAAAAAAATTGGTCATCGGTATGTCCTGTAAAAGGAGAGGCAAGTGTCGGCTGTTCTTCGGTCTGCTTGGCTGTCGGTTGCACTATTTGTCACAGATCTACGCCAGAAACCATAGGCCGCCAAGGATTAGACGTGCTGTGTCATGGCAGAGCCGGGAGCGCAAATGCATAATCCTCAACTAGATCATGAGGCACGCGCAGCAGAATGCGCTGATCCTGGCTGACCCTCCTGTGCGCTCCGCCAGGCTAGTGCTTCGGCGTCTCGGTCTGTGCCCGGGTTGCCGTTTTGCCTGCGCAGCAGCGCCAGGCTGGCGGGGTGAACCGGGCCAGGGCGATGGATCAGGCGGAAAAGTTCAAATCCGGCGATTGCCATATCAGCCCAGGTTGGGCAGGCCATGTAGCGGGGCTGCCAGTCCGGTGCAAAGCAGGCTTTGAACCTGCGCAGGCCCTGGTCCATGCGGGGGGCTAAGCGGTGATCGGGGACGGCTGCCAGTGACAGGCGCGGAATCTCGTCTTCCCGTGCGGCAGCAATGGCTGCACGCAGCATGATATGGCCCGTCCCATCGGGGGCATTTGGGCAGATGCGGATCAGATCAAGGCACCATTCTGTTTCAGCAGTGTGCAGGCTGACAAAACCGATAATGCGCTCCTCCTGCCACGCGAGAAAGACCCGCTGCATGGTCAGGTAATTGGCCTCAAACCGGCCCATGGTGGTGCCATGGGCACTGCCGTGGCGATCCTGCCAGACTTGATCCAGGGCTGCCATTTGGTCCAAAGGCAGGTTGGGTGGTGCGGGGCGGACGCTAATGCCGGCTTTTTCCGCATGGCGCAGTTTGCGCCGCAATTGGCGATGGTTGGATCCGGATTCGCTGAAATGTATCGGCGAGACCACGGCTTCGGCGGCGATCCGCAACACCGCCCAGCCGGCTTGCCGCGCCGCCAAGGCGTTGCGGGCTGAACATTTGTAAAAACAGGGTGCCGTATTGCGCTGACGTGCATATCGCTGCAACGGCGTGAGAGTTTCTTTGAGATTGCCGATCATCGGGTCAAACAGCGCCACAGAGATTTGCGGACTGTCCAACAGTGCCAGCTGGTTAAACCCAAAGGCCTGAATATGGCCGCCATTTTGGCGGATTACGCCACTTTCTGCCCGCAGCCGGTGGTGGGGCAGGGTCTCGGCTGAGCGTTGCTGTGCCCCCAACAGATCCGGATCCGTGAGCGGCGCGCGGGTGGATTTGAGCCGCTCTGGAACAACCATCACGACGCAGGCAATGGCTGCGGGCAGGGCGTAGTAGACCAGCCGAAACGCCAGCAGTGCAGCGAGCAGGCCAGCGCTGTCATGTGCGGGCAGTAGGGAAAAGACCATCAGTTCCAAAGGGCCAGTGCCGCCAGGCGCAGAGGACAGGATCGCGGCGCCCAGGGCGATGGCATAGACCACCAGCAAAGTGGCCCAAGAAATGTCAAGCGAGGCGGGCAGCAACATCCAGAGTGCCGTGCCAGCGGCCGTGACATCAATGAGCGCCCAGACCAAAAGCGCCGCCATGGACGTCAGCGAGGGCCAACGCAATGACACAGACCCGAGGTCTAGTCGGGGGGCCACAAAGCTGAGCAGACTGGCGGCGAGGGCGGCGGTGATCAGCAGGGCGCCTATGGGGGGGAACCAGGCAAAGACCGGAAACAGGACCATGGCAATGCCGCAAATCACTGTCAGTGCGGCCAGAAAAGTCAGCCCGACAAGGCCAGTCAGCTGCGCCGCCTGCACCGCGGTCAATCCCGGCACCAATCGCCAGCGGGCGTAGGCCCCGGTCAGCAACCCAAAGCCGACCAATTGCGAAAAGGCAATCGCGGCCATCCCGGCGCGGCGCGCCTGTGGACCATCCAGGCCAGTTTGCAGATGCCGGTGGGCCACGGAATCATAGCGCCCCAAGGCCCAAAAACTGACTGTTGTTGCACCACAGGCCGCCAGCCATTGCCACATTTGTAACCCGCCAAGCAGACCGCCGAGATCCGCAAGGGAGGGCAGCTCAATGCGGGTGAAAATCGCCCAAAGGCAGAGGCCTGCCATCGCAAAGGGCACTGTCATGCGCAGGACGTGAAGAGGCAGTCCTGCCGAGGGGGATTTGAGGCTCTGCATTTTGGTCTTTCTGCGAGGCCCGGAAGGGGCAGAAAAGCCAATTTAACAAGCTCAGGTTTGTGTGACGTTAACTGCGCTTGCCCAGAGGCACCTGTTTTATCAAACGCAGCGGCCCTATAGGGGCAGCATATTCTGGCGGGGCTTTGCTGGTTTTTAATCAAGCGGGGCTGGAAACGTCTTGGTGAGAACCCCTTTGGGGGTGGTCAAAACCGCTGGCGTTTTACGCGCGATCTGCTGTCGCCGCGGGTTTGCCTGCGACAATAGATGTAAAACCGGGTCTATTCGACTGGTTTGCGCCACCATACTTGCAGCATTTCACCCCTTGCCCTATGAGAGCGGCAAGAAACCGGGCCGGGATTCCTGGCCTTTACCTCGAAAGGTTCCTCATGGCACGTCGCAAAAAGATCTACGAAGGCAAAGCCAAAACACTGTATGAAGGTCCGGAACCCGGCACCATCGTGCAGTATTTCAAGGATGATGCCACTGCTTTCAACGCCGAAAAGAAAGACGTGATCGAAGGCAAGGGGGTTCTGAACAACCTGCTGAGCGAATATTTCATGAAGGGGTTGGGCCAGATTGGTGTTCCAACGCATTTCCTGAAACGGTTGAATATGCGCGAACAATTGGTGCGCTCTTGCGAGATCATTCCGCTGGAAGTGATCGTGCGCAACTATGCGGCGGGCAGCATGTCCAAACGGCTGGGCATTGACGAGGGCACGCAGCTGCCACGGCCCATTGTGGAATATTGCTACAAGGACGACGCCCTGGGGGATCCGCTGGTCACCGAAGAGCACATTGCCGCATTTGGCTGGGCCAGCCAGCAGGACATGGATGATATTCTCAGCCTGGCGCTGCGGGTGAATGACTTTATGTCCGGGGTGATGCTGGCCGTGGGTATTCGTCTGGTGGATTTCAAAATCGAGATTGGCCGCGTCTATGACGGTGATTTTCAGCGTCTGGTGGTGGCCGATGAAATCAGCCCCGACAGCTGCCGCCTGTGGGATATCGAGACAGGCCAGAAGCTGGACAAAGACGTGTTCCGGCGCGATCTGGGCAGCCTGACCGATGCCTATAGTGAAGTGGCACGTCGCCTTGGCGTGATGCCGAACAACCCGCCAGCCCCCAGCAAGCCAACGCTGGTGAACTGATCTGGTGAGGTGAAATTCCCCACTCCCGCCAATCGGATCGGGGCTGGGTCCTACTTTTCTGCAAAGGGCGCGACCAGGGGTCCGCTCCCATCGAAGCTGAGGAACGACACGATGAAGGCACGGGTGCATGTTATGCTGAAGAACGGGGTTCTGGATCCACAGGGTGAGGCTGTGCGCCACGCGCTTGGGGCTCTGGGCTTTGACAAGGTTGAAGGTGTGCGGCAGGGCAAGGTGATTGATCTTGATCTCACCGCAGGCGCCACTGAGGCCGATGTCACCGAGATGTGCGAAAAGCTGCTCGCCAATACCGTGATCGAATCCTACAGCATCGAGATGAAGTGATGAAAGCAGCCGTCGTCGTATTTCCCGGATCCAATTGCGACCGCGATCTTGCGGTTGCCTTTGAACAGGCCGGTTTTGATGTCTCCATGGTCTGGCACAAGGACAGCGTCCTGCCTGAAGGTATTGATATCGTAGGCGTTCCCGGTGGTTTCTCCTATGGGGATTACCTGCGCTGTGGCGCCATTGCGGCGCAATCGCCAATCTGCCGGGCGGTTGTCGAACATGCCGATCGTGGCGGCTATGCCATGGGTGTTTGCAATGGCTTTCAGATCCTCACAGAGACCGGCGTTTTGCCGGGGGCACTGCTGCGCAATGCCGGGCTGAAATACATCTGCCGCACCGTTGATCTGCAGGTCGCCACCGAGCAGAGCGTCTTTACCCAGGGCTATGCCAAAGGCGATGTGATTGGCATCCCGATCGCGCATCACGATGGCAACTACTTTGCCGATGCCGAGACCCTTGCGGCGCTGAAGGATCAGGACCGTATCGCCTTTACCTATGCCGACAACCCTAATGGGTCGGTGGACGATATCGCCGGCATCCTGTCGGAAAACCGTCGTGTGCTTGGCATGATGCCGCATCCGGAACGCGCCGCCGACGAAGGCCACGGTGGCACCGATGGAACGGCAGTCTTTCGCGCATTGGCCGGTATTGTCGCCGCTGCGTGACTTGAGCTCCTGCGGCGCCAGGAATAGGATTGTCCTATGAATGCGCCGCAGACACCCAAAACACCCCCAGAAAAAGAGACCGGATCGCGTACCATTCCCTGGGGCGCGCGGCTGGCGCTGTTGCTGTTCATGGGGGTTGCTGCTGTCACTGTCTGGGTGACAAACCAGCAGTTGACTCATCGCTTTACCGACAGCACCCGCAACCGCGGCGAGCTGCGGCTGGCGCTGTATTCTGGCAACCTGGTCAGCGAGTTGCGCCGCCATGCCATCGTGCCGCAGCTGTTGGCGCGGGATCAGACGCTGATCGCGGCGTTGCAAAGCCAGGATTTCTCGCTGTCAACGCAGCGCTTGCTTTCATTTATTGATGAGATCGGCGCAAATTCGATCATGCTGATGGCCAGCGATGGCCGCACGGTTGCGGCGACCAATCGCAATCGCTTGGGCGAAAATCACCGCAATGAAGCCTATTTTGTTGATGCTGCCCGCGCCAGATCCACGGTGTTTTCGGTAATCAAGCGCGAGGTGGGCGGGTATCGTTTCACCTATTCGCGTCGCATGGTTGATACCTCTGGGCTGTTGGGGGTGATCGTCATCGAGGTCGACCTGCGCAAGTTTGAGCGGGCCTGGGCCGGGGTGTCGGATGCGGTGATGGTCACCGACAGCAAGGGCAATATCGTGCTCGCCACCGAGGCGCGCTGGCGGGGTCTGAAAGAAGAGGAGGCCCTGGTCCTGCAAACGCCCGAAAGCGCCATTCAGCGTGCCATCCGGGCGACGGCGGACTGGAGCACCCTGCCACCGGATGCCTATTTGCAGGGCGAGGCGGTGATGCGGCTGGAAAACCGGGTGCCGTTTCAGGGCTGGCGGATGACCTCTTTCACCACCTTTGCCTCGATCCGCGAGAAGGTGAACGCGGTATTGGCGCTGGAAATCATGGGATTCGCTATCCTGTTGGCGCTGGCCTTTTATGCACTGAGCCGGAAGACGGCGATCCGGATGGCGCTGTTCCAGCGCGAGTCGGCGGAGCTTCGCGTATTGAATGCGCGCTTGCAGCGGGAAATTGCCGAGCGTGAGCGCATGCAAAAGACCCTCGCCGTGGCCGAACAAAGCCTCGCGCAGAGCTCCAAACTGGCGGCTCTGGGTGAGATGTCTGCGGCTGTCAGCCACGAGTTGAACCAGCCCCTTGCGGCAATGAAAACCTACCTCGCCGGGGCGCGGCTTTTGCTCAATCGCAACCGCCCTGACGAGGCGCTGGCCTCCTTTGGCCGGATTGATGATCTGATTGAGCGCATGGGCGCCATTACCCGGCAGCTGAAATCCTATGCCCGCAAAGGCGGTGATGCGTTCAGCCCTGTAAACCTTGGCGATGCGCTGGCCTCAAGCCTGTCGATGATGGAACCGCAACTGCGGCAGCGCCATGTCAAAATCACCCGCATTCTGCCCGAAGATCCGGTTTTTGTCATGGCGGATCGCATGCGGCTGGAACAGGTTATGGTCAACCTCTTGCGCAATGCCCTGGATGCTACCAAATCCGTAGAGGAGCCGGAGGTCGAGATCCTGTTGGCCGCAGGGGAGACCGCGACCCTGACGGTGCGCGACAATGGGGTGGGGATCGAGGATTTTGGCAGCTTGTTTGATCCGTTCTACACCACCAAACAGGCCGGCGACGGGGTCGGGCTGGGGCTTGCCATCTCCTCTGGGATCGTCAACGACCTAGGGGGCCGGCTCGCGGCGCGCAACGGGCAAAAAAACGGCGCCGTGTTTGAGATGCAATTGCCGATCCTTGTGGACGGCATCGAGGCCGCTGAATAGCGGCCCGTGAAAATAACAAAGAAGGGGTGTCCTATGGCACAGGCCATGAAAATTGCGATCGTTGATGATGAGCAGGATATGCGCCAGTCAATCAGCCAATGGTTGGCGCTTTCGGGCTACGACACCGAGACCTTTGCCAGCGCCGAAGATGCGCTAAAGGAGCTTGGGGCGGATTATCCGGGTATCGTGATCTCGGATATCAAGATGCCCGGCATGGATGGGATGCAGTTCCTGAAAAAACTGATGGGCAGCGACAGTGGCTTGCCGGTGATTATGATCACTGGCCATGGGGATGTGCCCATGGCGGTTGAGGCGATGCGGGTCGGGGCGTTTGATTTCCTGGAGAAACCGTTCAACCCCGACCGGATGTCAGAGCTGGCCAAACGTGCCACCGGTGCCCGCCGCCTGACCCTGGACAACCGGGCCCTGCGCCGGGAGCTGTCTGACGGTGGTCAGATCATGAAGAAACTCATTGGTATGAGCCCGGTCATGGAACGCCTGCGCGAAGACATCCTGGATCTGGGCCAGGCCGACGGCCACGTGCTGATTGACGGGGAAACCGGCACCGGCAAGACGCTTGTCGCCCATGCGCTGCATGCGGTGGGCAGCCGTGCTGGCAAGAAATTTGTGCTGATCTCCTGCGCCGCGCTGGAAGAAGAGGCCCTGTCCAAACGTCTGTTTGGCCCGATGCAGCCAGAAGACAGCCTGTTGCCCGCCCTGGAAGAGGCGCGGGGTGGTACCCTGGTTCTGGAAGGGATCGAGGCGCTGAGCGAAACCTTGCAGGCCAAGCTGTTGAGCGCGATCAACGAGCAAGGCATGCCGGGGGAGACGCGGATCATCGCGATCTCGAACCTGCAGGAAGCCGGGAAAACCTGTGAAGACGCCCTGCGCCCGGATCTGTTTTATCGCCTTGCGGCCCTGCGCATCATGGTGCCACCGCTGCGCCAGCGCGGCGAAGACATCCTGACGCTGTTTACCCGGCTGTGCGAACAGTTTGCCGAAGAATACGGCTGCGACGCTCCGCAGGTCTCGGCGCAGGAGGCGGCGCAGCTGTTGCAGGCGCCCTGGCCGGGCAATGTGCGTCAGCTGATCAATGTGGCAGAACGGGCCGTGCTGCAGGCGCGCCGCGGTTCCGGCACCATTGCATCGCTATTGATGTCCGATCACGAAGAGATGCAGCCGGTGATGACCACCGAAGGCAAGCCCTTGAAGGAATATGTCGAAGCCTTTGAGCGCATGTTGATCGACAACACCATGCGCCGTCACAAGGGCTCTATTGCCAGCGTGATGGAAGAGCTCTGCCTGCCGCGCCGGACACTGAATGAAAAGATGGCAAAATATGCGCTGCAGCGCTCTGACTATCTGGGATAGCGCTGTCCTGCCCACGGGGCACAGGATGTCCTGTGGGTAAGATTGCTTTTTGGTGTAACGCCAGTGATTTGGCCTGGGGATGGCCTCAGCGGAGTGGCGTCGACCCCAGGTTTTTTAATGAAACATTCATCATTTTGCTTTTTACCCGCATTGTTGTGCCATCGATCGGCCTGCAATGACGAATGTCCATTGTCATTTCTGCAGCGCTGGTCTTATGGTGATAACATGGACCGAGGTCTGACGACTGACCCACCATTTTTGAGATTCGCTGTCTCGCACTTTTGACTGGCGCGATCCGACATCGGAACAACCCGACATCGGAACAACCCGACATCGGAACAACCCGACATCGGAATGAACCGAAAAGGCGAGATAGACCGATTGGCTCCGAATTCATACGGAGCAGCTAAGCGCCTCTTTGATCAATCAAAGAGGGATAACAAGGCAGGCAACGGGGTCTCCCGACCTGTCGGAGAAGAAACGCGATGACGCGCGCGCGAGCGAAGAGCATACAGGCACGAGGACCGGACGCAAGTTCCAGGGCCATCTCCTGTAGTGCGCCGTCCCAGATCGCCCTGACAAGACACCCCCCAATACATGCGCGGCCTCCTGATAAGGCAAGGTTTGCGTCTGCGCAGGGCAGGTGCACTAAGGAAACATGGCAAAGAAGATGCTTATTGATGCCACCCACGCGGAAGAAACCCGCGTCGTGGTGGTCGACGGAAACAAGGTTGAAGAGTTTGACTTTGAATCTGAGAACAAACGCCAGCTAGCTGGCAACATTTATCTGGCAAAAGTTACACGGGTAGAGCCTTCGCTACAGGCCGCCTTTGTGGAATATGGCGGCAATCGCCATGGCTTTCTCGCCTTTTCGGAAATCCACCCCGACTATTATCAGATCCCGGTTGCTGACCGCGAAGCCCTGATGGAAGAAGAGCGCGCCTATGCGGAAGCACAGCGTGCCCGCGAGGAAGACGAAGAGGCCAAGCCTTCACGGTCGCGCTCTCGCGGTCGCAAGGGTTCCCGGTCCAAGGCTGCTAAGGTCTCATCTGGGGATGCGGTCGAGACCAAAGAGGTGGCACCCGCGACTACACCTGCCGCTGAAACCAGTGCTGATACGCCGGTGGTTTCGGAAATCGCTGGTATGGAAACCATTGATTTGGTCGACGAAATGGCGCGCGATGAGGCCAAGTTGGCCGAGGTCCCCGAAGGCTCCTCGCCGATGGAACGTGTTGCGGACACCCCGGTAGAAGAGCCCTCCAACCCGGAAGAGACGCGCCCGGAACAGGCCGGCCCAGACGCAGCAAGCGCTGAAGCCGCCAGTGCAGAGGAGCCTGCGCAAGAGGCAACTGCGCCAGCCGCTGCGGATGTAACCGCTGAGGACGCAAGTGTTGAACCCACCGGCGGTGACGCTGCCGAGGATGACGCCGCCCAGAACGACACTGACAAAGGCGCCAGCGATGAGACCGGCGACAAGGCTGAGCAGGACGATGCGCGTGTTGATGCCAGCGCCAAAGACGAAACCATTGAATCGGTTGCTGACGAAGACGACAGCGAAGACATTCGCCCGGCCCGCAAGCCACGTCCACGTCGGTATAAGATTCAAGAAGTCATCAAGGTCCGTCAGGTTCTGCTGGTCCAGGTTGTCAAAGAAGAGCGCGGCAACAAGGGCGCTGCTCTTACCACCTATCTGTCGCTGGCGGGGCGCTACTGCGTTCTGATGCCCAACACCGCGCGCGGTGGCGGCATCAGCCGCAAGATCACCAATGCCGTTGACCGCAAGAAACTGAAAGACATCGCAACCGAAATCGACGTGCCATCGGGTGCGGGGCTTATTGTGCGCACGGCTGGTGCCAAGCGTACCAAGGCGGAAATCAAACGCGATTATGAATATCTGCAGCGTCTCTGGGAACAGATCCGCGCGCTGACGCTGAAAAGCATCGCCCCCGCCAAGATCTACGAAGAGGGCGACCTGATCAAGCGCTCGATCCGCGACCTTTATAATCGTGAGATTGACGAGGTTCTGGTCGAAGGCGAGCGCGGCTACCGCATCGCCAAGGACTTCATGAAGATGATCATGCCGTCCCACGCCAAAAACGTTAAGAACTACCAGGAAACCCTGCCGCTCTTTGCCCGCTTCCAGGTCGAAAGCTATCTTGGTGGTATGTTCAACCCCACTGTGCAGCTGAAATCCGGCGGTTATATCGTCATCGACACCACCGAAGCTTTGGTGGCGGTTGACGTGAACTCTGGCCGGGCGACAAAACAGTCCTCGATCGAAGAAACCGCGCTCAACACCAACCTGGAGGCCGCCGAAGAGGTGGCCCGCCAGCTGCGTCTGCGTGACCTTGCCGGACTGATCGTCATCGACTTCATCGACATGGATGAGCGTAAGAACAACGCCGCCGTTGAAAACCGGATGAAGGACAAGCTGAAGACGGATCGTGCCCGCATTCAGGTGGGCCGGATCTCTGGTTTTGGCCTGATGGAAATGTCGCGCCAGCGTCTGCGTCCCGGCATGATCGAAGCCACCACGGCGCCCTGCCCACATTGCCACGGCACCGGCCTGATCCGTTCGGATGATAGCATGGCGCTGTCGATTCTGCGTCAGATCGAAGAAGAAGGCACCCGCCGCCGTTCGCGCGAGGTTCTGGTGCGTTGCCCGATTGATATTGCCAACTATTTGATGAACCAGAAGCGTGAACATATCGCGCAGATCGAAGCCCGCTACGGCATGTCGGTCCGCATCGAAGGCGATGCACATCTGGTCAGCCCGGATTTCACGCTGGAGAAGTTCAAAACGGCCACCCGTGTGGTGACAGTTCCTGACGCTTCGGTTGTGTCGGCTGATACCTCCCTTATGGCGCAGATCGACGCTGATGAGGCCGAGGCGGATGCTGAGGTTGCAGAGGAAGAACAGCCTCAGGAGGCTGCGGCTCCTGAAGCAGACGAAAGTGAGAACAACGGAGAGGACAAGCCCAAGCGCAAGCGGCGGCGGCGTCGGCGGCGCAAGTCCGGCAACGGCGGGGAAAACTCCGATTCCGATAGCAACGCAGCCGAGGCTGGCGACAAGGCTGAACCCACAGCGGACGGGGAAGAAAAAGCCGACGCAAAAGCAGGTGAAGAGGCCGATTCTGAAGAGAAGAAGCCCGCCCGCAGCCGGACCCGTACCCGCACCCGTGGTGGTCGTTCGCGCAACAAGAAAAGCGAAGAGACCGCAGTTGAAGAGACCCCAGTTGAAGCCGCGCCGAGCGCAGACACAGCTGCCGAGGCGACTGGCGAGGCCCCCAGCGCAGAGCCGGAAGCCACAGCAGCGACCAGTGCCGATCCAGCCAGCAAAAGTGATGGCGAGACCGTAACTGCTGCTGCCACTGAAGAGCCAATTCAGGCTGACAGTGTCGTGCCGGAGCAGACCACAGCTGAACCTGAGGCATCGCAAGCTGAGACATCGCAAGCCGAGGTGTCAGAGGCTCCCGTCGCGGCGGTCGCTGCTGAACCAGTCGCTGAGACACAACCGGTTGCATCTGACACACCGGATTTGGAAACGGCAGCTGCCGCCCAAGCGCCTGCGGATCAAGAGAGTGCAGCTGAGGCCGCCGTTGAGCCAGAGGTGACAGCACAGCCAGAGGTCTCTGACGCAGCTGCTGCTGACCCCGCGCCGGAACCTGTAGCGCCTGCAGATGTGGAAGCCGCGGCTGAGCCAGAACCGACAACCCCGCCCAAGCCCAAGCGGCGCGGATGGTGGTCCATCGGATAAGATAAAAAGGCGGCCTCTGGGGTCGCCTTTTTCTTTGCTGCCGGGGTTTGCGACGCTGGCACAGAGGCGAAACAAACCGACAATACCGGAGGACCGAACACGTGGATCACAACGGGCATTCAACTGTGTTGACAGAAATCCTGGAGCAGGAAACACGGGTCTGGCAGACCCTGGTTGAAGGCAATGCCGAGGCGGACAAGGCGGCACTGCATGCTGATTTTCTTGGCGTCTACCCCAGCGGTTTTGCCACCCGGGCGGATCATTGCGACCAGCTGCAAGAGGGGCCGACAGTCAGCTCATTCGAGCTCACCGACCCCAGGCTGCTACAGCTGGGCAAGGATCATGTCTGCCTGTCCTATTTGGCGGTCTATCATCGGCCAGGAGCCGCCAGCAGGGATACAATGTATGTGTCATCTATTTGGCAGCGTCAGGGGCAGGGCTGGCTGAACCTGTTTAGCCAGGACACGCCAACTGCCGGATCAACACCTGTGTGATCCTGCGTGCCTATCCCTGCGTCCCTGCGAGCTGCATTGGCTCTGGATCTACGCGACCGGGGCCAAAATGGGGCAGCTACCAGGGCAGTTACCGGGGCTGCTGATCAGCCGGTCTTGCGAATTTGATAGATCTGATGGCCATCACCCGTGCCCTGTCCAAGGAACTCATACCCAGACTCGGTGCAGAAATGCGGGATGTCGATGAGCGCAGCGGGGTCATCCGCAAGCACCTGCAGAACCTCGCCCGCAGCCATGGACTTGAGGCGTTTGCGCGCTTTTAGCACGGGCAGGGGGCAGAGCAGGCCAATGGCGTCGAGGGTGGCATCGCTGTCGGAGATAAATTCAGTCATGTCTTTCAGATAATCCGCCACTCACGCGCTGTCCACAAGGATGTGACCAATGCGCCTCGTGACCTTTGGTACTGGCTGGTCTATGGATCGGGAAAGCCTGTTTTAGGGGAATGAGATGTTTGGAATTGAGATCATAGATGCAGCGCTTTTGCCTGCAATGTTTGTGGCGCTCCTGGGCGGTTTGGTCAGCTTTTTGTCACCCTGTGTGCTGCCGATTGTGCCGCCCTATCTTGCCTATATGAGCGGTGTCTCCATTGGTGAGATGCAGGGCACGGCTGCAGCGCGGCGCAAGGTGATCCTGTCGGCGCTGTTTTTTGTTCTAGGCCTGTCGACAGTGTTCCTGCTTCTGGGCTTCACCGCCTCCTTTTTTGGTGCTTTTGTGCTGCAAAATCAGGAACTTTTCGCTCGGGCTTCCGGTGTTGTGGTGATCATCTTCGGCCTGCATTTTTTGTCGGTGTTCCGCATTCCTATCCTGGATCGCGAGGCACGGGTTGACGCCGGTCAGGCCGGTGGATCAGTGCTGGGGGCCTATGTGCTGGGGCTGGCCTTTGCCTTTGGCTGGACGCCCTGCATTGGCCCACAACTGGGGGCGATCCTGTCGCTTGCCGCCTCCGAGGCCTCGGTCAGTCGCGGCACCTTGCTGTTGGGGATTTATGCGCTTGGCCTTGGGGTGCCGTTTTTGCTGGCCGCGATCTTCCTGAACCGCTCGATGGTGGTGATGAACAAGATGAAACGCCATATGGGGTTGATCGAGAAACTCATGGGCGGGCTGTTGCTGTTGGTCGGCTTTATGTTGGTCACCGGCTTGTTCTCGACCTTCTCCTGGTGGTTGCTCGAAGCCTTTCCGTTCCTTGCTACCCTCGGATAATACTAAGGCTCAGGTCACTTAAGGCTCGGGCGACCATTACGAACTTAGCTCCAAACCTTCCTCTGGTAGCCGCCTGGGGGAGGTTTTTCTCTTTGCGCCCAGGCTGGCCCGGTCTTTGTCCATCCATAACCCTGTCTTGGTCCAGTCTCGGCCTTACTCTGGCCGGAAATCTCGACTACTCTGGCGTCAAAGGCAACGAGGCCAGTAAATGAGGCCAGACAACGAGGCCAGGGAATGGATAGCATAGTGCGGGGCGCAACCGGGCAGCAGCCACAGGATAGGCCAGATGACCCAGCCCAGCCGGTGCGGGCGCGGCGGGTTTTCTATATTCCCGGCTATGACCCCATTCATCCCCGGCGCTACCGGGAGCTTTACCGCAAGGAATCAGCCGTTCAGGCAGAGATCAGCGCCTATCAGATATCCATACAGGCGCAGGCGACCGGCAGCAAAGGACAGGGCCAGCGCCCCTATGGCTGGCAGGTCACCGCAGAGATAGACGGCGCGCAGGTGCAGACAGAATTCAGCGTGCTTGTCTGGTCTGACATTGTGCGCGACAGCATGGATGCCTCGATTGCGGGCACCTATCTGCAGCTGGCCCGTACCACCTGGATCTACATAGCCTCTGGCACGTTGCGCCGCCTGATGCGTCTGCGCAAAGGCCCGGTGATTGCCGCGCTCTACCCTGTTGGCATGCTGCTGGTGCAGGCGTTGTTGGCCCTGCTGCTGCTCTGGGCCTGTGGGGCTGCATGGGCGGCGGCGATTGCGCTGCTTATCGATCAGCCGCCCTGGTACGCCCTGCTGCCCGGCTGGGGCGGCGGGGCACTGGCAGCGGCGGTTTTGCTCAGATGGTTCAAAAAACAGGATGGCAAGTTCTTTGCCTATTACCTGATGCATGACTACGCTTATTCAGCCGCCTCGCGCGGCGAGAACCCAGCGGAGTTGGAGGCCCGGATTGCGGCCTTTAAACAAGAGATCGCGGCGGCCTTGGCCGCAGGCGATATTGAGGAGCTATTGGTGGTCGGGCATTCCTCGGGGGCGCATGTCGGGGTGTCGGTTCTGGCGGATCTCATCCGCGATGGGCTGCCTGATACATGCCCCGAGATCGGTTTTCTCACCCTGGGCCAGGTGGTGCCTATGGTCTCTTTCCTGCCCCGTGCCAGTCGGTTGCGCCGCGATCTGCAATACCTGTCACAGCGCGACGAAATTGCTTGGATTGATGTCTCGGCGCCCGGTGATGGCTGCGCCTTTGCTCTGTGTGATCCGGTTGCGGTAAGCGGCGTTGCGCCAGCGGATAAACGCTGGCCGCTGGTGTTTTCCGCCGCCTTCACCCAGACCCTGAGCCCGGCACGCTGGGCTGAGCTGCGCTGGCGGTTTTTCCGCCTGCATTTCCAATATCTTTGCGCCTTTGACCTGCCGGGCGACTATGATTATTTTCGCATCACCGCCGGGGCCCAAACCCTGCGACAGCGCTATCGCACACGTCAGGCCTCTGCCAGCCGGATTGATGTGCCTGTGTCCAAATATACCTCGGTGTCGCCAGAATGAACGCGCCTGACCATGACCACGGCCCTCAGTTTGAAACAGAGGCGCCCAAGCCACAGCCGCCAAAACCAGCTGCCCGGCCGGTGCGAGTGTCCTTGTGGCGCTATGTGCGGCTGTTTCGCGATGACATTTTGTCGGCGCAACCGGCAAAACTCTATCGGGCCTGGATGGCTGAATTCCGCGCCCCGAGCTTTCGCTCGTTTCTGATCAACCAGCCTGACCTGATCAAACGGGTGCTGAAAGAACAGCCCGATGATTTCCCCAAATCCGATCGCATTGCCGAAGGGTTAAAGCCGCTGCTGGGGAATTCGGTGTTCTTGACCAATGGCGAGACTTGGAAACGCCAGCGCCGCATCATCGATCCCGCCTTCGAAGGGGGACGGCTCAAGGCGACTTACCCGGCGATGCGGGCTGCGGCCGACTCGGCCATTGTGCGGTTGCAGGCTCAGGTCGGGCAGGGCGCAAGGGTCGAGGTCGAAGAGGTGACCAGCCATGTGGCGGCGGATGTGATTTTTCGCACCCTGTTTTCAATCCCGATCGAAAACGAAGTGGCGGGAGAGGTCTTTACTCGTTTTCGCGACTATCAGCGCAGTCAGCCTTTGTTGAACCTTGCGGCCTTTGTACCCTTGCCAAAGTGGATGCCCCGGTTTTTTCGGCGCGGAACCCGCCCCAATGCCAAAGTGATCCGGGCGCTGATCAGCAACCTTACCGAAGCCCGAATGGCGGCGATCAAGGCCGGGACCGCACCAGAGGATCTGGCGACCAAAATTATGACCACCGCAGACCCCAAAACGGGAGAGCGTTTTGACGCGCAGGAGATGGTGGATCAGGTGGCGATCTTCTTTCTTGCGGGCCATGAAACCAGTGCCTCGGCGCTGGCCTGGACGCTGTATCTGATGGCGCTATATCCTGATTGGCAAGAGCAGCTGGCGCAGGAGGCCGAGGCGCTGGCGGATGAAAGCTTTGCTGCCATGTCAAAGCTGCGCCTGTCGCGGGATGTGTTCCGCGAAGCCCTACGTCTGTATCCGCCGGTGCCCATGATGGTGCGCGAAGCAACCTGCCCGGTGCAGTTTCGCAATCGAACGGTGCCAAAGGGGGCGCAGATCGTGCTCAGCCCCTGGCATTTGCACCGGCACGAGCGGCTATGGGACAATCCCGACGGGTTTGATCCCAATCGCTGGCAAACGGAAAATGGCAAACAGTGCCAGCGCGAAGCCTATATTCCGTTCTCAGCAGGGCCACGGGTTTGCCCCGGTGCCGGATTTGCCATGGTGGAGGGGCCGCTGATCCTTTCGCTGATCCTGCGGCACTTTAAACTCAGCTGTGTTGGGGGCGCCGCGCCGGTGCCGGTGGCGCATCTGACCGTGCGCTCAAAAAACGGGATCTGGTTGCAGGTCACCCCCCGCGGCAAGGTCGATCAGGCCTAAGCGGCGAGCCGCGCCTGCAAATCGCGCAGCACAAACAGCCGAATGGCAGAGGCCAGGCCGCAATCGGCGCCACGGGCCTCATCAATTTCGGCTGCTAACTCATTGATTGGGCGATTGGTTCTTGCTGCGATCTGGCGAAACTCCAGCCAGAAGGGATCTTCCAGCGAGACCGAGGTTCGATGTCCGCGTAGGGTCAAAGAGTGCTTGCGTGGTCGGCTGTTCATTCGTCGCTCTTGTGGCCATCCAAATCGCGCTTGGCCTTGGCAGCGCGGGCCTCATCCAGCGATTTTTCCAGCTTGCTGCGGCCAAATTTCACAGCGTTCTGGTCAGCGCGGGCCTTATCCTCGGCCCGCGCCTGTGTCTTGCGATACCGGTTCAGATTGACCGGCTTTCCCATCAGTCCTTGGGACCGATCATCTGCTCGGGGCGCACAACCTTGTCAAAGGTGGCTTCATCCACAAAGCCAAGCGCGATGGCTTCTTCTTTGAGGGTGGTGCCGTTCTTATGCGCGGTCTTGGCAACCTTGGTGGCATTGTCATAGCCGATGGTCGGCGCCAGAGCTGTCACCAGCATCAGCGATTCCTTCATCAGTTTGTCGATGCGCGGCTCGTTGGCCTGAATGCCGTTGAGCATCCGTTCGGTAAAGCTGTCGGTGGCATCGCCCAGCAACTGGATCGACTGCAGCAGGTTGTAGGACATCATCGGGTTGTAGACGTTCAACTCAAAATGACCCTGGCTGCCGGCAAATTTGATCGCAGCGTCATTGCCCATGACATGGGCCGCGACCTGGGTGAGCGCCTCCGCCTGGGTGGGGTTCACCTTGCCGGGCATGATCGAGGAGCCTGGCTCATTCTCGGGCAGGATCAGCTCGCCCAGACCTGAGCGGGGGCCGGAGCCCAGAAAGCGGATATCGCTGGCGATCTTGTAGCAGCTACCGGCGATGGTTGCGAGCGCACCGGACAGGAAGACCATGGCATCATGGGCGGCCAGAGCCTCAAATTTGTTGGGCGCGGTGACAAAGGGCAGATCGGTGATTTCGGCCATATTGGCCGCAACGGTCTCGCTCCAGCCCTTTTGGGTGTTCAGTCCGGTGCCAACGGCGGTGCCGCCCTGTGCCAGCTCATAGATGCCGGGCATCGCCAGCTCAACACGGGCAATCCCCTGACGGATCTGGTGGGCATAGCCACCAAATTCCTGGCCCAGGGTCAGCGGTGTCGCATCCTGGGTATGGGTGCGGCCGATCTTGATGATGTCCTTGAACTCTTCTGATTTGGTCTCGAGACCCTTGGCGAGTTTTTCCAGACCAGGCAGCAGCACGTCCCGTACCGACATGGCGGTGGCGATATGCATGGCCGTGGGGAAGGTGTCGTTGGAGGACTGGCCCATGTTGCAGTGGTCATTGGGGTGAACCGGATCTTTCGATCCGATGACGCCGCCCAGCATTTCGATGGCGCGGTTGGCGATCACCTCGTTGGAGTTCATGTTGGACTGGGTGCCAGACCCGGTCTGCCAGACCACCAGCGGGAAGTTGTCGTCAAACTTGCCCTCAATGACTTCGCCAGCGGCAGCGATGACGGCATCCGCGATGCGGTCTTCCATCTTGCCGGAGGCCTTGTTGGCCATGGCGCAGGCCTTTTTGATCACCCCCAGAGCGCGCACGATGGCGACGGGCTGTTTTTCCCAGCCGATGGGGAAATTCATGATCGAGCGCTGGGTCTGAGCGCCCCAATATTTGTCGGTAGGAACCTCTAGCGGACCAAAGCTGTCGGTCTCGGTGCGGGTATCGGACATCTTGTCTATCTCCGTCTGGTATGCCGTTGCATGCCGTTTAACCTCTGCGCCGTCGCGACGCAATTGGCCAGTTGCGCGCAGCATAGCCTATCACCAGCTGGGGTATAGAGAGAATTCTCCAGATCGGGCTTGTTCCATGTCATTGCTAGCCGGGCAGAGATCATTACTCTAAGCTTGAGGCACCCGCTTTGGGAGCCAGCACAGGAGAATACAGTGAAGCAATCGGTCGAATCCTTTTCTCGGGCCACAGCTCATCGGGCCACGGCTCCTCGGGCCAGGGTCAGGGCAGCAACGCGGCCAGGCCACTTTGGGCTAGGGGGCTTGCCTGCGTATCTTTGCCTGCTGGTTTTGACCGTTTTTCTGATCTTTGGCCATGTCGTACGGGCTTCTGCCCATGATATCGGCGATTTTGTTGGTCGCTATAGCGGGTCGGCAGAATTGCCTATGAGCGATGGCACAAAGGATCAGCGGGATCTGAGCATTGTGATCTCGGAAACCGATAAAGGCTTCAAGGTTCAGTGGAATACGGTCACCGAAAAAGAGGATGGTCGGCGCAGAGAGAAATCCTATGAGGTTGAATTTATACCCAGTGACCGCGGCGGGATTTATGCGGCGGCTATGCAGCGCAATGTTTTTGGACATGAGGTCCAGCAGGATCCCATGAAGGGGCAGCCCTATGTCTGGGCGCGGCTCAGCGGCGATACGCTGACGGTATTTTCGATGTTTATTCATCAAAACGGCGATTATGAAATGCAGCAATATGATCGCCGCCTGACGGAAGACGGGCTGTTTCTCGTGTTCAACACCCATCGCAATGGTCAGCCGGTTCGCCGGATAGAGACTGAGCTTCTGCGTCGGTGACAGCCATGGGGGGCTGATGGAGGGTAGATGGGCTTTTTCGCAAGCCTGCTGCTGGCAGCCCGTGCCGCGCCTTGCTGTGTGCAAAGGGAAATTTCCGGGCTAATTTTTTAGAGGGAGGTTTCTGGCCAAGATTTTGCGATCAGCAACGTCTAGTGTTCAAATGTGTGGGCCGCTTTAGTTTGGCCCTGTCTGCTATTGGCCCTGTTTGACATTGGCTCTGACTGCGCAGGTGTGTTGTCCGTTCCGCATCAAAAACCCCGCATCCAAATGGTCCCGCAGCCCCACCTCGGCGGTGGGGGCGGGCGGGCGCTAGTGTTTGCGGAAGCTGTCCAGAGACACGACATCCCCATCCGAGGCGTGCGGTGTTTCCGCGTCGGTTTCGCCGGTTCCCTCGGTGTCGTCATCATCTGTGGGGGCATCGTCGTCGTCATCGTCTTCGGCCGTTTCAAAGCGAAGGCCAAATTCCACGGAGGGATCTACGAAGGTCTCGATCGCATCATAGGGGATATAGAGCGTTTCCGGTGCGTCACCAAAGTTCAGGGTGATGCCAAAACCATTCTCTTCTACGTCAAGATTGTCGTACCAATGCTGCATCACAACAGTCATGGCACCGGGGTAGCGTTCCCGCAGCCAGTCTGCCAATTGCGCATCCGGATGGTTGGTATCAAAGGTGATAAAAAAGTGATGGTTTCCCGGCAGCCCCTTGTCCGCAACATCCTGCAGGACGGTGCGAATGAGCCCGCGCATGGCGGAGTGCATCAGATTTCCGTAGTCGATTTCGCGGGACATGAATGACACCCCTGTTAAATTGCTGCACCAGCATAGGGGATTCTGCCAGAAACTAAAGAGGCGGCCGGGCAGTTTTTGTCATTAATTTGGGGCCCTAGCCAGTGGAGTTGGGCCTGTCGCTGGTGGGGCGTCCTGCGCGACCTTGGGGGCTATGTCAGGGCCAGCAGTGGCGGCATTGCCAGACCCGCCAGAGCCATGAGCGCCAGCAGCCAGAACAAACGCCCCCGCAGCCCATAGGCGACCAGCGGTGCCAGCAGGGTCAACAGCAGGGCTGAGGTGTTCAGGGTGCTCCAATTTGGCCAGGGCATTGCCAAAAGGCCGCTTTGAAGCAGGGTTATATCCTGAAAAAGGACATGCAGGGTAAACCAGACCATCAGGTTCAGGATGACGCCGGTAACGGTGGCGGTTATCGCCTTGAGCGCCGCTGACAGGCGGGGCAGGGCTGCGAGGCGCTCCACATAGGGGGCGGCGGCAAAAATCCACAGGAAGCAGGGCATGAAAGTGGCCCAAAGCGCCGTTACCCCGGCCGCCAGGTACAGCGCAAAACCGCCCTGTTTCAGTCCCGCCAACATGGCCACAAACTGGGTCACCAGGATGAGAGGGCCGGGGGTGGTCTCGGCCAGGCCAAGCGCGTCGATCATTTCGCCTGCGCTGATCCATTGATGGTGTTGCACCACCGCCTGGCTCATATAGGCGAGCACCGCATAGGCGCCGCCAAAGGTGACCACCGCCAATTTGGCAAAGAACCAGCCGATACTGGCCAGAAAATCAGCGCCGACGAGGCTGAGAAGCAGCAGCGGCAGCAGCCACAACCCACCCCAGATGACACAGCTGCGCAGGCTGTGTTGGAGTTTCAGCTGCGGAGCAGTCGCCGTCAAAGCATGGGTTCTGGTGGGTGGCTCCGGGAGCGCTTCTGCTGATTTGGCCTGTGTCGTGCTTGTCAGGGTCATCATGCCAAAGAGACCAGCCCCCAGGATCACCAGTGGAAAGGGCAGGCCAAAGACGAAAAGCGCCACAAAGCCAAATCCGGCCAGCCACCAGTCTCGCCTATGTTTCAAGGCCTTGTGGCTCAGCTTCCAAAGCGCCTGCACAACAATGACCACCACCGCGGCCTTGATGCCGAGAAAGGCCGCCTGCACCGCGGGCAGCGTGCCAAAGACGCTGTAAACCCAGACAAGCGCTGCAATCACCAGGGCGCCGGGCAGCACAAACAGCAGGCCCGCCAGCAGCCCGCCAGCGAACCCGCGCAGGCGCCAGCCGGTATAGGTGCACAGCTGCATGGCTTCGGGGCCGGGCAGTAACATGCAAAAGGACAGGCCGCGCAGAAAGCTCTCCTCGTCCAACCAGGGGCGCTCTTCCACCAGTTCGCGGTGCATCACTGCGATCTGGGCGGCGGGGCCGCCAAAACTCATCAGGCCGATCTTGCCAAAGACCCGCCACATGTCGCGCCAGGAAACTGTCGTCATTTTATCTCATTCCTTGGCCAGGCCCGTACGTGCTCCCCGTTCATGGCGCAGAGAGCTGTTCCCATAGGGGTATCGCAGGTTTGGGGCCGGATGAAAGCACCGATCGCAGGTTGGTTTTGGGGCGGAGAAGGCGGCGGGTAAATCATTGTATGGCCTCTCACGGGGGCGTTGACCATCTACGCGTCCAGGCTGTGATGCGATCAGGACGGTAGTTTGTCAAGCCAGGCCTGGGGCAGGCCGTGTCTCCGTCTGCGGAGAGAGGATTCCGGGCGCGATCGGGCATCGGATTGAGGGCGCTGCCAAACATTCGTGCGCCGCGAGGCATGAAAGCCAGAGAGCCCTGGCGACAAAAGGCCAGCCGACAGAACACGCGGTAGAGCAGCAGGTGAGGGGGAGAGAAAGTGCAGGTTTCTGTTGCCAGGTACCTGCGAACCCCGCCAGTCGCTGCTAGGCGAAAGGACTTAAGTTTCGGTTTTCCGAACTGCTTACGCAGCCAGGGCTACCGGAGCACGATTGTCATTTGCAATTGTACAGTTTTCGCCGATAACGGTGGCAGACAGCCGAAACAAAGCTAACCCCTTTAGACGTCCGTCGATCCTATTTCGACCCCATGATGCCCAAATGAAGCATGTTTGGTGGAGTCGCCGGGTACCGCCCCCGGGTCCGATCCGTGTATTACGAGCGCATTTATGTCCATAGTTCCCGAGGGAACAGAACAAACATAGGGTATTGCGGCGGGGATTTGAAGTGGGGAGGATCCCTTTTTGCCGATATATTTCATTTTCTTGGCAGGGAAAACCAATTGGGGTACCAACCCTGGCCTCTGCGTCGCACCGGCTCCCCCTCGGACATTTCTGGCCAACTGAATATGTACCGGCCCCTTGGTTACCATCCGGGGGACTAAGGTCAGGTTTTGGCGGCGCGGGATGCAAAGACTTTTTTCGCCAGTTGCAGCGTTTCTGTTTCAAGTCTTGTCAGGCCGTCGGAGGCTGCGGTGCCATCGCCCTGGTCGATGGCATCGGCGATCTGGCAATGCAGTGCGACGATACGGGCGCGATCACGCGCAGAAAAGGTGATGATATTCATCAAGGGCTGCATGGCTTCGACCGCGCCGGCCAGTTGATAGGAAAGCACCGGGTTGGCGGCCCCGTCAACGAAGGCGCGATGAAAGGCAACATCAGAGGCGCAGAAGGCTTCATCTGACAGGCCCGGCTGGCCCTGGCGAAAGATTTCGGCCCGCATGGTGGCCAGTTGATCGGCGCTGCGACGGCTGGCGGAGAGCGGCGCGCAGGCGCGTTCCAGCGCGTAGCGGGCTTCGCAGGCGGTCTCAAAGCTCACCTCGTTCATGCTGAGCAGCAGGGTTGACGTGGTCACTTGCTGGGCGTGGGCGTCTTCAAAGCTGAGCCGGTTGACAAAGGCGCCCCCCGTCGCGCCGCGCTGGGTTCGGATCAAGGATTGTGCCGCCAAACGTTTCAACGCCTCGCGGACAGTGGAGCGTGACACCTGGAAGTGATCTGCCAACTCCGCTTCCGAGGGCAGTCGCTGGTCCACATTCAGGTCACCGTTGATGATCGCGGCTTTGATTGACTGGGAGATCTGCGCCGACAAATCTGCTGAGCTTGTTGGATCGATCTTCATTGCGGGTCCAGTTTGGTTAGGCGGTTTTGGATGGGCTGTCGTTTTTATTTGTCTGACATTTAAAAGTCTGACATTTAGAACTTCAGCGGTGAGTCGCTTCTATTTCTACTTGGAGACACCAATGAAAGCCAACGGGCAGCTGCACAGAGAGCTTCTAGGGCAGGGTCTGTTGGGGGAGGTGGTTGTCTTTGATTTGGTGCCAGGCTCAACCCACAGCAGGCTCAGCCCCCAACCAGACTCCAAAAGGGTCGGGGCTGAAATTTCCGGATAGAGCGCGTTCATCTGACGCGCTCGATGAGTTTCCAGTTGCCAGGAGGATGAGTTATGGCATTGATTTCACCGTCACGGCGTTTGCGTAGAACCCCTTTTTCGGAGGGGGTCGAGGCTGCCAATGTTAAGGCCTATACCGTCTACAATCACATGCTGTTGCCAACGGTATTTGAAAATCCAGAGGCAGATTACCACCACCTTAAAAAGCATGTTCAAATCTGGGATGTGGCCTGCGAACGCCAGGTGGAGCTGCGGGGGCCGGATGCTGGCCGCCTGATGCAGATGCTGACGCCGCGGGATCTGCGCGGCATGTTGCCGGGGCAGTGCTACTATGTGCCTATTGTCGACGAAACAGGCGGCATGCTCAATGATCCGGTTGCGGTAAAGCTGGCAGAAGACCGCTGGTGGATTTCAATTGCGGACAGTGATCTGTTGTATTGGGTCAAGGGCATCGCCAACGGCTGGCGTCTGGATGTGCTGGTAGATGAGCCCGATGTTTCGCCGCTGGCGATACAGGGGCCAAAGGCCGAGGCGCTGTTGGAGCGGGTCTTTGGCAGCAGTATTCGTGCTATCCGGTTCTTCAGGTTCAGTACCTTCCAGTTTCAGGGCCGCGATTTGGTGATTGCCCGGTCGGGCTATTCCAAACAGGGCGGGTTTGAGATTTATGTCGAGGATGGAGAAATCGGCATGCCGCTGTGGAACAAACTGTTGGATGCGGGTCAGGACCTTGAGGTGCGGGCAGGCTGCCCCAATATGATCGAGCGGATTGAGGGCGGATTGTTAAGCTACGGCAATGACATGACCGATGATAATACGCCGCATGAATGTGGGCTTGGCCGGTTCTGTGACACGCATACTGCAATCGGGTGCATCGGGCGCGATGCCCTGTTGCGGGTTGCAAAAGAGGGGCCGGTGCAACAGATCCGTGCCATTTCCATTGCCGGCGACCCGGTTCCTGCCTGCACTGAGTTCTGGCCACTCTACGCGGCAGGAAAACGGGTTGGACGGGTGTCTTCGGCAGCCTGGTCTCCGGATTTTCGCACCAATGTTGCAATTGGGATGGTGCGGATGACCCATTGGGATGCGGGCACCAAGTTGGAAGTTGAAACGCCTGAGGGTATGCGTATGGCGACCGTACGTGAAAAGTTCTGGATTTGATGGTCTTTTAGGAAAACGGGAGAAAACACATGTTTAATGCACTGATTGTGAACAAGGATGAAGACAGCGGCTTGGCATCGGCGGCGGTGGAGCAGATCGATCTTGATCAGCTGCCAGAGGGTAATGTCACTGTTGCAGTCGACTATTCCACGGTGAACTACAAGGATGGGCTCTGCCTGAGCCCCAAGGGCGGCGGTTTGGTGCGCAACTACCCCCATATCCCAGGGATTGATTTTGCCGGCACGGTCGAGGCCAGCGAGGATGATCGCTACAAGCCCGGTGACAAGGTGGTTCTGACCGGCTGGCGCGTCGGTGAGGCCTATTGGGGCGGCTATACGCAAAAAGCCCGGGTCAAGGCGGACTGGCTGGTGCCGCTGCCTGCGGGGCTTGATACGCGGCAGGCGATGGCGGTTGGCACTGCTGGTTTTACGGCCATGCTGGCGGTGATGGCACTGGAAGATCACGGCATGAAGCCCGGACAGGGGCCGGTTCTGGTGACCGGCGCTGCGGGTGGTGTTGGATCGGTGGCGACAGCTATTCTGGCCAACCTTGGCTATGAGGTCGCGGGTGTCACTGGACGCCCCGAAACCGAGGAATATCTGCGCAGCTTGGGGGCGACGCAGATTGTGGCACGCGATGAGCTGAACGAGACGGTCAAACGGCCGCTGGAGAGCGAGACCTGGGCGGGCTGTGTTGACGCGGTTGGCGGTGAGATGCTGGCGCGGGTGCTGGGCCAGATGAAATATGGCGGGTCTGTCGCAGCTGTTGGCCTCGCGGGGGGGGCTGGGCTGCCGGCGACTGTGATCCCATTCCTGCTGCGGGGGGTGAACCTGCTGGGGATTGATTCCGTGATGCAGCCCTATGACAATCGGGTGCGCGCCTGGGAACGCCTGGCAACGGATCTGCCGATGGACAAGCTGGAGGCGATGGTGAAACCAGCGGTGCTCTCGGATTTGCCGCAACTAGGGGCGGATATTCTGAAGGGGCAAGTGCAGGGCCGGGTTGTTGTGGATGTAAACGCCTAAGGCGAGGTCGCCCAGCCTGCTTTGAATGAGGACAAATCCAAAAACCTGAATCAGCCCGGAATGCAAACATTCTGGGCTGATTTCATTTGTTGCCCTGTCAATTGTCAATAGAGCCGTCTCAAGGCTCTGGTTTTCATCAGTCAGTCTTGACCTCTTGTGGTGAGAGTTGCATCCATTTGGATAATAACATTTGGGGGCCAAACATAATGCTGGATATTGATTTTGTACGCGGGCAGTTTCCTGCCTTTCAGGAGCCAACCCTGCAGGGACAGGCGTTTTTTGAGAATGCGGGCGGCTCTTATACCTGTGCTCAGGTGATTGACCGGCTAACCCGCTATTACATCCAACGCAAAGTGCAGCCCTATGCCCCCTACGAGGCGTCGCAGCTGGCGGGGGCGCAAATGGACGAGGCCCGGCAGCGGCTGGCGGCGCTGATGGGGGTGGAGACTGACGAGCTGAGCTTTGGACCCTCTACCACCCAAAACACCTATGTTTTGGCCCAGGCCTTTCGCCAGCTTTTGCAGCCTGGCGAAGCGATTATTGTGACCAATCAGGATCACGAGGCCAATACTGGCCCCTGGCGGCGTCTGGCCGATGAGGGGATTGAGGTTCGCGAATGGGAAATTGATCCCCAGACGGGGCATCTGGATCCGCAAAAACTGGAGGCGCTGCTGGACGAGAAGGTGCGCCTGGTGTGTTTTCCACACTGTTCCAATGTTGTGGGGGAAATAAATCCGGTTACCGAAATCACCGCGCTCTCCCATGCGGCCGGGGCGTTTGTCTGCGTCGACGGGGTGTCTTATGCGCCACATGGCTTGCCAAACGTGGGCGACCTCGGCCCCGACATCTATTTGTTTTCGGCCTATAAAACCTATGGCCCCCATCAAGGGGTAATGGTGATGCGGCGCGAACTGGGCACTCTGCTGCCCAACCAGGGGCATTTTTTCAACGGCGACTGCCTGTACAAACGCTTTACCCCAGCGGGACCGGATCATGCGCAGGTTGCCGCCAGCGCGGGCATGGTGGACTATTTTGATGCGCTCTGTGACCAGCATGGCGGCCCTGCCGAAGGCGCAACCGCGCGGGGGGCTTTTGTGCATGATCTGATGCGCGGACATGAAATCGCGCTGCTTCAGCCGCTGCTGGATGCGGTAAAGGATCGAAATGATCTGCGCCTGCTGGGCCCGAGCGAAGCTGCGAAGCGGGCGCCCACCGTGGCGCTGGCCCTGAACCGCCCGGCGCTGGCTGTGGCGCAAAAGCTGGCAGAGCAGGGCATCATGGCAGGCGGCGGTGATTTTTACGCCGGGCGGGCGCTCTCTGCCATGGGCGTTGACCCAGAAGAGGGCGTGTTGCGGCTGAGTTTCGCCCACTACACCAACCGGTCCGAAGTGGACAAACTGATCACGGCACTTGATCAGCTGTTGTAGCCTGATCTGCAAACAAACCAGTTTGTTAAATCAAACAGGTTGTTAAACATAGCTGGCTTTGGGGCGCGTGGTCGCCCTGGCCTGTATCTCGCAACCCCGAGGGATGATCTTCGCAATGCCTACCGCTGCCCGTCTTGTTGCCGCTCTTTGCCTGGGCCTGCTTGCCTTTATTGTTTCCCGGCAGGTGGTGCCGTTGATGCCCGAAGGAACCGATTTTGGGTATTTCTTCCACATCAATATCATTTTGGGCCTGCTGACTGGCTGGATCTTTATGGGGCGGCGGGTTGGTCATGGCCTGGTGCCGGCCATTAACAACGGGCTGACCGGCGCGGCTGTGATGGTGCTGTGGGCTCTGTTTATTCAAGGCGCCTGGGAGATGTTCGATCGTGCCATGCGTAACCGATATGGCGGGCCTTTTGACGCCCTGTTGGCGATCCTAACCCTGTCGCTGGAGTATTTTTTTGTTATCGCGGTGCCAACGGTTTTACTGCCCCTGACTATTGGGGGCTGCTTGGCTGGGCTCTTGGCTGAGAGCATCCATAAACGCTGGTCATAACAATACTTAACTGTTCCATTCCGGACGATCACATAGATTTTCGCCGGTCCGCATTTTTCATGGCAAGATCGGTTTTCGGTGACATTCGGGAGGGCGCTTAATGCTGATCCATCTTCATAACCAAGCGACAACAACGCCTAAGATACGGGCTGCCATCCAGGCGAGCGACGAGCCTGCATGGGTTCTGGCTGAGCGTTTTGGCACAACCGAACAGACAGTTTGGAAATGGCGCAAGCGCGACAGTGTCCATGACCGTAGCCATACCGCTCATCGGCTGCAAACGACGTTGACGCCTGCTCAGGAGGCCGTTGTGGTTGCGCTGCGCAAGATGCTGCTAGTGTCGCTGGATGACCTGCTGGCCGTGGTGCGGGAGTTTCTGAACCCGGACGTCTCGCGCTCTGGACTGGCTCGGTGTCTGCGGCGGCATTGGGTCGGCAACCTGCGCGATCTTAAGCCAAAGGCCGCCCGCCCAAAGCAGAGCGCCTTCAAGGCATACGAGCCGGGATATCTGCATATCGACGTGAAGTACCTGCCACAGATGGCTGATCAAACTTCCCGCCGGTATCTGTTTGTTGCCATTGATCGGGCTACACGCTGGGTTTTTATCCGTATCTACAGCAGCAAGACAGCGGCCAACGCGCGCCGCTTTTTGCATGATCTAGAGCGGGCTTGCCCACTTCGCATCCGAACCATACTCACAGACAATGGAAAGGAGTTCTCCGACCGTCTCTTTGGCCTGCGCAAGCGCGAACAAAGCGGAAAACATGATTTCGACAAGCTCTGCGCCGAACTGGACATCGAACACCGTCTGACGCCGCAAAGATCGCCCCAAACAAACGGCATGGTCGAGCGCTTCAACGGTCGCATCGAAGACGTGCTGCAAAGCCACCACTTCCGATCAGGCGAAGAACTGGAGACCACGCTGCACCGCTATGTTTGGCTCTACAACCAACAGCTTCCGCAATCAGCCTTGGGCAGCAAGACGCCCTTGCAAGCGATGAAGCACTGGCACAAACTCAAACCAGAACTGTTCAACAAACTGCCATACTACCGTCCGGGATGTGACACTTAACAAAGGGTTATAACGCGTGGTTGATCTGTTTTTCTACGGCACACTCCGCCATGTGCCGCTGCTTGAGCTGGTGTTGGGCCGGGCGCACACCGGGCTGGATATCTCTGAGGCCAGCCTGGCGGACCATGGTGTCTATGCGGTGCGTGATCAGATCTTTCCCCTGATCGCGCAGGCCAGTGGAGAGGTCGCCACGGGTCTCCTGGTGCGGGGGCTGACTCCAGCGGATCTGGCGGCGTTGGATTTCTATGAGGGAGGCTTTGACTATGCGCTCCGGCCCATCACCGTCAGGCTTTCTTCTGGAGAAGACGCTGCCGCGCAGGTCTATTTCCCGGCGCCCGGCCAATGGCAGCCGACAGGGGCCTGGGATCTGGAGGCCTGGATTGCCCAGTCCGGGGCTGTAACCCTGCGCGCCGCAGAAGAGGTCATGGCCTATCAGGGGCGGATGACCGCTGAGCAGATGCGGAAGTCTTTGCCATCGATCCGTCGCCGTGCCTCTGCCTGGTTGATGGCACAGTCCGGATCGGAAGATCCGGCCCATGACCTGTCGCAGGATGTGCTGATTGAAAACCACAAACGCGCCTATGTGAACTTCTTTGCGATGGAGGAAATGGATCTCAGGTTTCGGCGCTATGATGGCACCATGAGCCCATCGGTCAACCGAGGCGTGGCGCTGGTGGGGCGGGCCTCGGTGGTTTTGCCCTATGATCCGGTGCGTGACCAGGTGCTTTTGGTCGAGCAGTTCCGCGCGGCCACCTTTATCGCTGGCGAAAAACGCCCCTGGATGTGGGAGCCTGTGGCTGGGTTGATTGACCTGGGCGAAACGCCAGAGCAGGCAGCCTATCGCGAAGCGGTCGAAGAGGCCGGGGTGACGATTTCGCATTTGGAAAAAGTGACGCAAGGCTATCCTTCGAGCGGTGCATCAGGAGAGTTTATTTATATTTTTGTGGGGGTTGCAGACCTTTCTGACATCAGAGGCGGTGGTGGCGTCGCCGGCGAAAACGAAGACCTGCGCAGCGAGATCCTCAGCTTTGATGCCTTGATGCAGGGTATTGATGATCACCGCTATCAGGACATGCCGCTGATCACTGCGGCGCTTTGGCTATCACGTCACCGTGAACGGCTGCGCGCCCAGCTGCGTTAACCGCTGCTTCCCACCTTGTAGAGCTCTGCCCGCTTGGTTACATCTTGGGGGAATGATCGAAAGGGATACCATGCGCATTGCACGCGATCTGGCCGACGCCATTGGCCACACTCCTCTGATCCG
Source organism: Pseudophaeobacter sp. TrK17 (assembly GCF_042192375.1). Classification (NCBI taxonomy): domain Bacteria; kingdom Pseudomonadati; phylum Pseudomonadota; class Alphaproteobacteria; order Rhodobacterales; family Roseobacteraceae; genus Pseudophaeobacter; species Pseudophaeobacter sp. TrK17. The sequence goes on along the minus strand of NZ_CP071700.1, from coordinate 2,263,955 downwards.
TCTGAACCGCGTCAGCGATGAGACCGGATGTGAAATTCTGGGCAAGGCGGAGTTCATGAACCCCGGTCAATCGGTCAAAGACCGGGCGGCGCTTTATATTATCAAGGATGCAATTGCGCGTGGTGATCTGAAGCCGGGCGGAACCATTGTCGAAGGCACCGCCGGCAATACGGGTATTGGCCTGGCGCTGGTTGGCGCCTCGATGGGGTTCAAAACCGTGATCGTGATCCCGGAAACCCAGTCCGAAGAGAAAAAGGACATGCTGCGTCTGGCTGGGGCTCAGCTGGTACAGGTGCCTGCGGCCCCCTATCGCAATCCGAACAATTTTGTGCGTTATTCCGAGCGCTTGGCGAATGAACTTGCCAAAACAGAACCAAATGGCGCGATTTGGGCCAATCAGTTCGACAATGTTGCCAATAAACAGGCGCATGTAGAAACCACCGGCCCCGAGATCTGGGAGCAGACCGGCGGCAAGGTGGATGGCTTTACCTGTGCGGTTGGCTCAGGCGGGACCCTGGCAGGGGTGGCGGAGGCGCTGCAGCCCAAAGGCGTGAAGGTTGCACTGGCGGATCCAATGGGGGCTGGGCTGTATTCCTATTACACCACCGGCGAGATCGCCATGGAGGGATCTTCGATTGCCGAAGGTATCGGCCAGGTGCGGATCACCAAGAACCTGGAAGGGTTGAAGCCCGATTTCAACTATCAGATCTCCGACACTGAGGCGCTGCCGTTTGTCTTTGACCTGTTGCATGACGAGGGCCTGGTGCTGGGGGGATCTTCGGCGATCAATATTGCCGGGGCTGTGCGTATGGCCAAGGACATGGGACCGGGCAATACCATCGTAACGGTCCTGTGTGACTATGGAACGCGCTACCAGTCAAAACTGTTCAATCCAGACTTCCTGCGTGAAAAGGACCTGCCAGTGCCTGACTGGATGACCCATACACCCGCTTCAATCCCGGGCGTCTTCGAGGACGTATGACCACCGCGTTCCGGCAGTCAGCCCGTGCCAGATGTGTGACCACAGCCTTGTGGTCTCATGCCCTTTTGACGCGGCTGATTGCCGTCTTTGCCCTGTGGCTTGCAGTTACAGTTCTGGGGAGCATTGCAGCTGCCGGTCCTGTCTTTGCGCAGATGACGGCGCAGCAACAGACTTATATGCAGGAGTGGGAAAGCACCGCCCTGCGGGCCGAGCAGTCGATTGACAGCAGACGTGCCTCAAGTGCTGCCTTTGAGCAACTGCGCAAGGAACTGACGAGCTTTCGTCAGGATTTCCAGGCCGAGAAAAGCAAAAACAAGCAGCGTATTCAAACGCTGACAAATCAGATTTCGGCGCTCGGCGAGCCCCCCGCTGAGGGCGAGACAGAACCAGAAGACATTGCGGCGCTGCGGGAGCAGCTGACCAGCCAGCTCAACCAGCTAAAATCCCCACGCCTTATCGCAGAATCAGCCTTTAGCCGCGCGGATGGTTTGATCAGCGAAGTTGATAGTATCATTCGCGAACGCCGCACCAAGTATCTGTTGCAGCGCGGCCCGTCTCCTTTGAATCCTGAACTCTGGCCAGACGCCCTGGCGGCCCTGGGCTGGGCGGGGCGGACCCTGTGGTTGGAAACCAAGTCACAGATCGGAAGTGACACCACAGTTGAGAAGATCTGGGGTAGCTTTCCAGAAATTCTGCTGTTGGTCCTGCTTGGCAGTTTCTTGTTGTTGCGCGGCCGCTTCTGGGCGCGGGCGATGGGGGGGCGTCTGCGTATGCTTGGCGCCCGTGGCACTGGGGTGTGGACCTTTATCGTCTCACTGCTGCAGGTTGCCCTGCCATTACTGGGAATTCTCTTGCTGACAACCTCTTTGGAGGTGTCTGGAATCCTGGGGGTGCGGGGCACACTGATGCTGGAGCACCTGCCAGGATGGGCTTTGATCCTGTTCTCTTTCCATTGGCTTGGGGATCAGCTGTTTAAGGCACCCGAGGAGGTCAGTCTGGTGCCCTTTGCAGTGGCGCGTCGCGGGGAAGCCCGCCTGATGATCGACCTCTGGGCGGTTATACTGGTGCTGCAGGATGTTCTGTACGAACTCTATCAGCTGGAAAAAACCTCAGTGGACACCCAGTCGGTGCTGAGCTTTCCTTTGATCCTGGCCGCAGCCCTGGTGATGTATCGGTTGAACATGCTTGGGGTTTCAAAGGCAGAGGCGGAACCGTCAGAACTGGCGCAGGGCGCGGCAGATAAGGCCGAGCCCGACACAGAGCAGGAAACCCGCATCTCGATCGGAGCCAGCCGGCTGTTTGATGTTGTGCGCCGTGGTGCCTTTTTCCTGGGATTTGCAGCCCCACTTCTTGCGGCGGTTGGCTATGTCAATGCTGCAGAGGCGTTGATTTACCCGGCGATCTCGACGCTGTTGCTCTTGGCGGTGCTTTTTGTCGTGCAGCGTTTTGCCGGCGATCTTTATGGTTTTGTGTCAGGGCAGGGGGATGCGGCACGCGACTCGCTTGTCCTGGTGGCGGTTGGGTTTACCCTGTCGTTGATTGCGCTGCCGCTGCTCTCGTTGATCTGGGGTGCCCGGGTCGCAGATATGACCGAACTCTGGTCGACGTTTCTGGCGGGTTTCCAGATCGGTGACACCCAGATCTCTCCGGTTGCCTTTCTGAGTTTTGTTGTGGTTTTTGCCCTTGGTTACGGGGTGACACGGGTCGTGCAGAGCACCCTGCGCACGTCATTGTTGCCAAAGACCAAGATCGACCCAGGCGGCCAGAATGCCATCGTGTCTGGCTTGGGGTATGTGGGCGTCTTCCTGGCGGCGCTTGTGGCCATTTCAATGGCGGGGCTTGATCTTTCCTCCCTGGCGATTGTGGCCGGGGCGCTGTCGGTGGGGATTGGTTTTGGTCTGCAAACCATCGTGTCGAACTTTGTCTCTGGTATCATCCTGCTTGTGGAACGGCCGATCTCCAAGGGCGATTGGATCGAAGTGGGCGGGCTGATGGGCTATGTTCGCGACATCTCGGTGCGCTCTACCCGGATCGAGACCTTTGATCGTAGCGATGTCATCGTGCCAAATTCGGATCTGATCACTGGCACCGTTACCAATTACACCCGTGGCAATACGGTTGGGCGGGTGATTGTGCCGGTTGGGGTTGCCTATGGCACTGATCCGCGCCGCGTCGAGGCCATCCTGAATGAGATTGCCCAATCGCACCCGATGGTGCTGTTGAAACCAGCCCCCAGCGTGATTTTTCAGGGGTTCGGGGCCGATAGTCTTGATTTTGAGATCCGCGCGATTTTGCGGGATGTGAACTGGGTCTTGTCGGTGAAATCCGATCTCAACTACGAGATCGCCGCGCGCTTTGCCGCTGAAGAGATTGAAATTCCCTTTGCCCAGCGTGATCTCTGGATCCGCAATCCAGAGGCATTTGCCCAGAGTAAGGCCAGGGACGCGCAACCGGATCAGAACTCGGTTCAAGCCACTACCGGAGCCAGCACCGGAACCCGGTTAGCTGTCGATCGGCCGGATCTGGACGATATGCACGACAGTGCAGCGGAGGCAGACCCTGACGCAGACCGCTAGCAAGTGGCTGCGCCAGCCGGGGCGTGTGATCCGCACCCGGTGATGGCGGGGGCAGCCAAACGCCACGCAGTCTGCGGAAAACGGGTGAAAGGCTGGCGGCACGACAGTCTCTGGGATGGCAATTGGTATGGGCCAGCGCGAACTGCAGAAAGGGAACCTGATCTGTCGGCATTCTGCCCCCATTCTTCTCCTTTTCGGTCTGTATCTGGTTGATTGAAAAAGGTTTTGAAAAAGATGGTTTTTTTGTCAGAACGGGCCTTGCAATTCCTTTTCTGATCGGTCAAAAGTCCGCCTAACGGAGAGGTGGCCGAGTGGTCGAAGGCGCACGCCTGGAAAGTGTGTAGGCGGGAGACCGTCTCCAGGGTTCGAATCCCTGTCTCTCCGCCACTTACACTTGCCGAAACCGATGATGGGCCCTTATGGGGCCCTTTTTTCTTTTGGTTTCAAAGGGGTTTAGCCGTTGCGACCGCCCTTCGGAGACTGCAAAAACGCTCAAAATCGGTCTCTGAACCCAATTTGTCTCTAATCGACCGCCCTAGGCCCTCGGAAGGACGGTTTAAAAAGAGTGTTTAATTTCAGTGTCTTGTCGTTTTTGCCCGAGCGCCCTTTTCGAAAGTGCAACCGATGGCACAATGCGTTGCGAATCCGGAGGACGGACACAGGGCGGTCGTTTTGGGCGGAAACCGGACCTTAGCTGCGTCTGCGATGGTTCTGTGCCAGAATTGCAAAAGCAGCCATTCAAGCCCTAGCAGACCGAAGCCCCATGCTGCGCTGCACACCAAGGTCGGCTGTGCGCAGATAGTGAACTTTGCAAAGTTTGACCCGTTTCCCGACAGCGGACCTTCGTATAGACTGCGGTGAACGACGGCAGAGAGCCCAGAATACAGAATGCTGCGCGTCGCACGAACGACCGCTTTCGGAAAGTGGGTCGCGAGCTATCCTCGTTTGCCAGCGGAAAAGGTACTCTTCGTCAGAGCTTCGTGCATACTCTTCCGCTCCGGGATCGCCACCCCGAAGTGTTGGGCCAGCCAAGCTCCGTCTACGGCAAACCGAGCAATGCTTAGTTCGACGTTGCCTTGATCTTCACCGTATTCAGAGAGTTGGTCATTCAGCCACTCTGTCCATTTCATCCGAAGAGCCGGATCATCCAGCATGAGGAGCGAAAGAGCGATCCATGTCTGATCCATGGCCGGTTCTTCACCACCAAAGGCCAGATCAATATAGGCACGGGTGAACGCTCCATGCGCAACACGATCCTTCGAGGCCCGAGCCCCAATCTCAGAAGCCAGTTGGTCTAAGACTTCCTCGAAGATCGCATCAATCAAGGCCTGCTTGCTCGGGAAGTGATGAAGGAAGCCGCCTTTAGTGACACCGGCAGCAGACGCAACGGCTTGAACTGTTATTGCCGAGATGCCGCTTTCAATGGCGAGCTTTTTGGCTTCATCCATGAGGCGGCGTCTAACGGCTTGTGGGTCTTTGACGCGTTTATGTGCTTCTGGCATCTCAATGTGAGACGCTACCAGACAGCAAGTTCATGACAAGCACACCGCCGACGATCATAGCAATTCCCGTTACCGCCCAGAAATCCAGAGCCATCTTAAACACGACGACACTGACCACCGCCGTCAGGACGATGCCGAGACCAGCCCAAACGGCGTAGGCCACACCAAGAGGCACCATCTTCAACGCAAGAGAAAGACAGTAAAGGGACAGGATAAAGCAGACCAGCATCCCGAGAGATGGCCACAGCTTCGTAAACTGTTGGGACAATTTCAGCAGGGTCGAACCGCTGACCTCTAGGATAATGGCGGCTCCCAGAGCCGTGTAGGCAGCAAGCATGGCGTTCATTTCAACATCTCCGTCGATTTTCGATAAACATACCATACGAATGGTTTCTTTCAAGGCCACTCTTCTACGTTATTTGTGGTTTTTAGTCATCAGAGCGGTCATTGTTCTCGAAAGGGAAAGGTCTGCTTTGTCCGCATTGTGTAAGTTCGCGACCTGCGTGGCGAAGGACTGCCATTGCAAATTCGCACCGAGATCCATCGGTCCGCTTTGGGCTGACAGCTGGCGTTGCGAACGCTCCGAAGGCGGTTCACTCGCCATGAACTTGGCGCCGCGTCGCCGCAAGTCGGCTTTGAGCCCAAAGGTGACGGATGCTGCGGCGACTATGAATGGCGGCTTTAATGAAGTTGACAATCAAAGCCCGATCGACTACGTATCCCTACGAGGCGCAGACTTGTGTTGCCCTCATTCCGAGGCCCGCGCGCAAGCGCGGGTTTTCGTGTTTTTTGGGGCGTACTTTGACCTACATTGCTTATTTGGATGAGTTTGGCCACATCGGCCCTTACATTGGCCGCGATGATCCCCATCACAACGATAGCCCAGTCTTCGGCCTTGCCGGACTTGTGATTCCCGTCGATGAAGTCCGCAACTTTGGAACTTGGTTTTATCAGCGGAAATGTGAGCTGCTGAAGTTCGAGATCGACTGCTCGCATAAGCATCCATCCGTTTGGGAGAAAAAGGGCTCGGCACTTTATACGGTCCGGAACGTCGAGACCTATCAAGAACTGCGCAAATTTACCAACCGGCTCTTCAATAAGATAAAAACGCTCGGCGGCTTTGCCTTCTATGTCGGTCAGGGCAAGCACGACGCCGCCGACGTCCACGATGCAAACGCGCTCTATAGGCATATTCTGCGTGAGGCGATCAAGCGCATTGACCAGTACTGTGCAGAGGATTGCACACCCTCTGATCAGTTCCTCCTCGCCCTCGACGAACACGACCAGCGGTCGGCCCTCGTTACACAAGCGGCGATCGCCATGTATGGAACCGATCGGCGACGCTGCCTCGTTGAGCCGCCATTTCAATTAGAAAGCCACCGCTACCAGACCATGCAGGCCGCCGATTGGATTGCCGGCCTAACAGGTCGCCTCGGTGCCTATTGGAAGGCCCCTGACGAGTATTCTGAAAACGAGATCTTTGAGACCTACTTCGCCGCGCGACTGCACCGATGTGCGGTTAGAAGTGGCATCAGAGATTAGGCTTTGGTGGGTGCCCGTCGAATTTCGCGTGATGCAGACAGCCATTTTCAGCGAAAGCAGACCTTCAATAAAGTTCACAAAGTCCCGCTCTTCCGACCTTAGCCCGCCGAAAATGCTGCACCCATGCACGAATGTCCGGTCTGGTGAAGCTGCATTACGGCATCGCACCTGACGGCGGAGGTCGGCTCAGGGCCGTTTGCGTTAATTCGGTGCCCCAAACACCACGCCAGCCTGATCCGCCCAAGGCAAGCCCGCACACTCTGACAGCTGCATCACGGTCACGGCAGATACCTCTCGCCGAAACACCAGTCGTTTCAAGACCTCAGGCGCGAGATATGCCAACCGCAGCTGCCTGCTGACATGGCGCTCTGCAAGGTTCACGGCGATTGCCAGGTCGCGCACTGTGCCGAACTCTCCGGCTTCCATCCGACGTCGCCAGGCCCATGCGCGTCCGATGGCACGCAGGATATGCGGATCTTGGATGTTATCCTCGCTGGGCAGGTAATCGGCGGGCGGCATGATTTTGGGCCGCCCGTTTTTCTTCCGCAGCTTGAGAGGAACGAAGACCTGGATGGTGTCGGGTGCAGCCATTATTCCGCAGCCTCCAGCTGGCGCGGGGTCATCATCTCCCGCATGACACCGGCTATCCCGTCGGTCCGCAAGTCGATCACGAGGCCTTCAGCGGTCACTGTGACGCGCCGGACGAGAAGCTGAATGATGCGGGCCTGTTCGCCCGGAAAGAGCTGATCCCAAAGCTTGGGGAAGTGCTGGAGCGCCTCGATGGCCTCTGCCTCGGCGATATCCTCGCGGTCCAGCGCGGCAATGACCTGTGCCGTGGTTTCTGGCGTGCGCAGGACACGGCAGATTTCCGTGATGACAGCAGCCTCAACGGTGTCAGCCGGCAAACGTCGCGGGATGCCGTCCTCAGGCGTTTCGCGGTTCTTAAGAAGGTCCATCGACACGTAGTAGCGATACCGACGCGTGCCCTTCTTGGTGCTGGATGGGGTCATTGCCGCGCCGGTGGCAGTGAACAGCAAGCCCTTCAGCAGCGCAGGTGTTTGCGCCCGGCTATTGTTGGCTCGCTTTCGGGGGCTTTCGCCCATAATGTCATGAACCTGATCCCAAAGCCGAGGGTCGATGATGGCATCATGCTCACCGGGATAGGATTTGCCTTTATGGACGGCCTCGCCGCGATAGACACGATTGTTGAGCAGGCGGTAGAGGTAGCCTTTATCAATCAGCGTGCCTTGCTTGTTGCGGAACCCCTCGCTGCGCAACTCGCGGGCCAGAATAGTCGCGGATCCTATTGCCACAAAACGTTCAAACACCATGCGGACCTTGGCAGCTTCATCTTCGTTCACCACCAGCTTACGGTCGACGACATCGTAACCGAGGGGCACATAGCCGCCCATCCACATACCCTTCATGCGGGAGGCCTTCACCTTGTCGCGAATACGCTCTGCGGTGACCTCGCGCTCGAACTGTGCGAAGCTGAGTAGGATGTTCAAAGTCAGTCGCCCCATGGACGTCGTGGTGTTGAATGACTGGGTGACGGAAACGAAGGTGACGCCGTTCCGATCGAACACTTCGACCAGCTTTGAAAAGTCCATAAGCGAGCGGCTGAGACGGTCGATTTTGTAGACCACGACCACATCGATCAGGCCGTCCTCGATGTCGGACAGCAACTGCTTCAGGCCAGGCCGTTCCAGCGTGCCGCCGGAGATGCCGCCATCATCATATTGATCGCGCACCAAGGCCCAGCCTTCGGAGCGCTGGCTGGTAATGTAAGCCTCACAGGCTTCCCGCTGAGCATGCAGGCTGTTGAACTCCTGCTCGAGCCCTTCCTCGCTCGACTTGCGGGTATAAATGGCGCAGCGCAGGCGGCGGGTGGGTTTTGTCGGAACGTCTGTCATGCCTCACCCCGCTTCCGCTCGCGCAGCCCAAAGAAGCGATAGCCGTTCCAGCGGGTGCCAGTGATGGCCCGGGCAACAGCCGAGAGCGATTTGTAGCGCTGCCCGCCCCAATCGAAGCCGTCCTTCAGCACGGTCACGGTGTGAGCGGTGCCATCCCATTCGCGGACGAGCTTGGTGCCCACCACGGGGTTCCGGGGGTCGGCAATCTGGCCCTTGCGCGTCAGCGTGCCCTCGACTTCGTCGGCCAGCAGGTCCAGCAGGCGGCGCGTTTGCTTGTCCGGGCCACCATAGGTCAGCTCTTGGATCCGATATGCGAGGCGGCTTTCCAAGAATGTGCGGCTGTTGTTTGGGGCCGGCGCATTAAACAGCGCCTGCCATTCGGCCTTCAGGTCATTGACAGACATGGATTTCAAGGCAGCCAAGCGTGCCAGGATGGGGTCTTGTGTGGTCATGCAGATCTCCTCTGAGTTGGAGTTGCAGTACCGCTCTGTTTGCGCGGTAAGTGTAGCGAACTGTCTCCAGCATTCTTGGATAGATCGTCGCGATCGCGTCCCGTGAGGCGCACAACGGCCGTGGCTAGCAGGCCATAAAGCTCTGTGCGGCGTTCATGTGCCGTCATGCGGTCGGGGTGAAGGGGGTTTGGACGTTTCATTTAGGAGCTTCCATGTGGTTGCCCCTAAATATTACTCAATGGCTCCAAAAAACGTCCCAGGGCAGCTGGCTGGCCTCAGAAGGGGATGTCATCATTCAATGGCGGTGCTGAGTGATATGTCGAGATATCTGCGGACGATGGAGCGGCATCTGCATAGGATCTGTCGCCGTCACGAGAGACCTTCCAGGCTTTGACATCCGTGTACCAACGCCCGTTATATTCACGGCTTTCCAGGTCGATCGCTACGGAGATTTGCTCGCCATGTTTGATTTCAAATTGGTCAATCTTATCGCCCCAAGCCATGAAACAGACCTTGCGCGGATATTGGCCCTCAGTCTCCAAAACATACTCTTGCTTGCGCCAGGTCCCATTTGCCGATTGGCCTGATTTTACTGGAAGAACCTCAATTACTTTTCCGCTGATTTCCATTTGATCCATCGCCTCTCTGTTTGCACGGCTTGATTTCGATTTAGTATCGGGGGTGTGGGTGTATTGTCAAAAACGTCCCGTTTTACATTTCGCGACCAAACCAACGCACACGGCCAACGATGTTAATCTCGTCAGCAAGGCACTCATAGGGCGTGTACTGAGGATTATCTGACATGATACGGATCATGGGCGGGTCGCTCATCGGGATATATTCGAGCCTCTTGGCCACCAACCCCATACCATCATTGAGGACAAAAACCCCTGGCGGTTTGGGGCTGCGCTGGTTGAGATCGACCAAGACCGTGTCGCCCGCATGTAATGTGGGCACCATGCTATCACCGTCGACCGCCATAATGCGCAGCATTGATGGCGCCGCGCCCAAACGATCGCGGATCCACGCCCTGCGAAAGTGATAATCTCGGCCACGAGACGGCTCATGGTCGATCTGTATGCCGCCGCCCATTGACGCGCGCGCAGAGACGGACTGAATGACGACAAAATCATTATGGTAATCTTCCGTGATGGGATCATCACCTTCAATGTCGCCTTTCCCCGTCAAGAGCCATTCCGGGCTCGCTCGCACGATGTCGCCAACCCGCTTCAGCTTTTCCAGACTGGGGGTTTGAGAGCGCCCGCGCAGAATGTCATAGACAAAAGACCGATTAACATCCGCATCACGCGCGACTTCTGCAACATTCATTCCCAGCTGGCTGATACGCGCCCGAAGCCGTTCGCTTAACATGATGGACATGGATGGTTATCCCCAAGATTATCCCCAGTGAACTGTCTGGATTGGAAAAAACAGGATTGATCGGCTCGCGTCAAGCGAATACGAACATAAGAGGAACATATTGCGGTTTGGGGGATGGCGCCATGCTGATTGAAAGGGATTGCTTAGAGCTCGATGAGTTGATCGAGGAGTTTGACATAACGCCGGCGGATATCCGGGAAAAAGTCGGCAAGGGGGAGTTGTGTTTATCAGTTCGGCTAGTGGCAAGACCGGTTGAGTTTTTTACCTGGGAGGAGAATATCGATGGGCTGGCTTGTCGGGTGCCGTGGGCACGTGATGTGTATACAGGTGTGGTGGATCTCCATGCGGGCGCAGCTTTTGACCTGGTGAGTCAAGGCTCTGCGACGGTCTGGGAGGTGATAATGCCCAATTCAGAATATGCGCAGATCCAGACGGAAGCGGGGCTCCAATTGACGTGGCATGACGCGCTCGTGCGTGTGGAAAATATCATACCCATGGTGGGGCAGGGTACGGCGGTGGGTGAAGAATATTGCGATATTCCATTTGATTACAGGCACTTTCAATATCGAGATGTATCTTACGCCTTCTCCTACACTCAGGCTAAAGTGCTCCGGTTTATGTACGAGGAATATTGTAGGGGCACGATACAAGTCCATCACCTGCGTCTGCTTGATTCTGTCGGTACGGCCTGCACGCGGGTTGGGAGCCTGTTCAGCCGCCATACCAATTGGCGGGACCTGCTATATGCGGTACCGCGCCGCAGGGGGTATTACATGCTGGACCCGAATTTTTCCGAGTGGCTTGAGCGAGTGCAAAGCTAAGTTATCTCAGCCGATTGCAATGTGTCCCGCCGCGTTTCCGGCGGGTTTTTTTATGTCTAATCGCTTGGGGGGATTCGTATGTAACTGGTTTGTTTTTGGTATGCATTGGTTCGCGCTGGTTCGCGTTTGCCTGCACGCGGCAAAGATTTTGGTTGAAGATCAGGGTGATGGAAAAATCGTCATTTCCGTCCCAAGTGTAGGACGTCTGCATACCAACTCTTTGGCAAAACATCTCCATCAACACGATGGAGATCCAAATGAACACACCAGAGAAATATTCCGGCCTTGGAGCGCAACCTGGACCCACTGCTCGGCAGGCCTTGAGCCGAGGCGACATCTTGAGGCTCGCTCGACGCGCTGCAAATCAGGGGCGCCGTCTGCAGCGCAAACTTGGGCTGCCGGATCATATGGCCGAAGATCTGCAACAGGACTTATTGGTCGATCTCTTTGCGCGGTTGCCAAAGTATGACCCAGCACGAGGCAGCCTTTTAAGCTTTGCCACGATTGTGTTGCGCCACCAGTCCAGCAGGCTGGCGAAACGGCACTGTGAGGCGCTCACCGCGCAAGGTGGCACAATGTTGCCATTGTCCTGCTTGGATGACGGGTCTGCGCCCGTTGATTGGCTCTCCCCCTATGCGAGCCAGCAGGCCGCTCTTCATGAACGTCTCTGTCTGGGAAAGGCAACGAGGTCTTTGAGGCCATGTGATCGCTTGCTGTGTTTGGCTTTGTCTCAAGGCTCGGTAGCAAGCCTGACACGCAGCGGCTTTGCCAGCCGCTCCGGCATTTACCGTCGCATTCACCGCCTCCGCCCGCAGTTGGCGTTATCGGGTTTTGGCCCGAGCTGGGACAGTTTGCGCGACGCCTGAGTAATAGAAACACAAGGAGACATCAGCATGACCATGCACACGACATTTAGGCAAAAGGCGCCGCTCACGGAGATCCAATTCTGTGCTTGGATTGCGCAAGCCTTGCCTGGCGACCGGTTGGAATACCACCGCGGGTTCCTCGCTCTCGACACGTTTCCGGGGCTTTCGCAGCTTTTGGAAGAAGAGCGCAAGGAGCTTGCGCTGCTTGGGCAACGGGCCTTCAGAACGCAGGCGCAAGGCCTTGTTCATCTTGTCCAAGAACGCCTTGGCCCGGACCGGTTTTCTTATCTCGCGATTGCGCGGCCCAGAGCACCGCAGGGCGCTGAAACCGCCACACTTCATTCCGCAGAAGCGGCTTGAACCTACTCCAGAAAGGAACCTCACATGAGCTACCCCCACAACACCCCGAGCGTGGATGACATGCTCAACATGGCGACTGACGATCTGGCACAGATGCCGATCGAATTGCTGGCTGCCCTTCAAGGCGAGCTTGATCACGCGAGAAAACAGCTGAAAGCCGCGACTGTCCGGTTCAACGCTGCCCTCGAGGTGCGCTACGCCACGCGTGCCGCCGAAGCGCGGCGCGCTTGTGGCAAGGACACCGGTACCGTGCGGCTGGCTGACAGCTATTACACCGTAATCGCTGACCTGGCGAAACGGATTGATTGGGATCAGGCGCAACTCGCCCAGATCGCAGAAAACATCGCCTCGGCTGGCGAAGACCCGGCCGAGTTCATCGAGACCACGTTAAAGGTGTCCGAGTGCAAATACACGGCGCTGCCAGAAAGCTGGCGCAAGGGTTTTGAGCCTGCGCGTACGGTCCGGACCGGCAAACCCAAGTTCCGCTTGGTGCTTGGCGAGGAGCTGCGCTGATGGCCATTTCTCTTGCATCTTTGCGCACCAGTTCGGCGCTCCAGCCACCGCGTATCCTGATCCACGGCGTGGCCGGAGTGGGTAAATCCACTTTTGCCGCTGACGCTGACCGCCCCGTCTTCCTCATGACCGAGGATGGCCTGGGCAAATTGCAGGTCCCGCATTTTCCATTGGCGACAAGTTATGCCGAAGTGGCCGAAGCGCTCGACGCGCTTCTGAATGAGGATCACGACTACGGCACCGTCGTCGTGGACAGCGTCGACTGGCTTGAGCCGCTGATCTGGGCTGAGGCGTGCAAACGCAATGGCTGGCAGTCGATCGAAACCCCGGGCTTTGGCAAGGGTTATGCCGAGGCGCTGACCATCTGGCGCGAATACCTCGATAAGCTGAATGCGCTGCGCGACCGCAAAGGCATGGTGGTCATCCAAATTGCTCACACGGATATCAAGCGGTTCGATAGCCCCGAGCATGAGCCTTACGATCGGTATGTGATCAAGCTGCAGACCCGCGCCTCCGCGCTGCTGCAGGAGCATTCTGATGTGGTCCTGTTTGCCAACTACCAGATCTCGGTCGCCAAATCCGATGTCGGCTTCAACAAGAAGGTGACCCGGGCGCTCGGGTCCGGTGCGCGCGTCATGCACACCGAAGAGCGTCCCGCCTTCCTCGCCAAAAACCGTTACGGCCTGCCGGACACGCTACCGCTCGCGTGGTCAGAGTTTCTCGCAGCCATGCCCCAATCCCAATGATTGCCTTGAAAGGATATGACCATGGCACGTTTTGATACGTCCTTTGACGCCACAAGCGTTGAACCCACCACCCCCTATGAGCTGCTGCCTGCAGGTAAATACCGCGCTCAAATCGTCGAGAGCGAAATGCGTGTGACCCGCAACGGTATGGGCCAGTTTCTCTGGTTGATGCTGGATATTTTGGACGGCCAGCATAAAGGCCGGAAGATCTTTGATCAGCTGAACCTCGTGAACCCGAACCCCACCACGGTCGAGATCGCACAGCGGACGCTGTCGGCAATCTGCCATGCGACGGGCCGGATGCATGTGAGCGACAGCGAGGAGCTGCACCTGATCCCGATGACGATCCAGGTGAAGGTCAAGCCGCCGAAGAACGGCTACGGCGAGAGCAACGCGATTGCTTATCTGCCGCCTGAAGGTGCGGGTATCAAGGCCGCTGCGGCAAAGCCTGCTGCAACCCCTTCAGCACCGACCCCGACGCAGGCCGCTTCCGCACCGCCCAAGATGGCCTCTGCGCCCTGGAACAAGAAGGGCTGATCAATCGCGCTGCTCCGCATCCCTGACTGACGGGGCAGCGTCCAACCCCATCTAAGGATATTCCCATGACTGACCTGCATAACGCGGCCCCTCGGGCCGCGATCAGCCCCGGCTTGCCTGATGACCAGCGCCGGTTGATCGAACTCGACGACGATATTGCCAAGATCCGCACGCAGATTGCGACTGCTGATCTGGCACGCCAACGGGGGCAAAAGCCCATCGACCCTGATTGGTTCCACCGGGCACGGACCGCGCTGCGCCACCTGTGCCGTGAACGGGCAGAATTGCTTGCCAAAGGCACCGGCCGTCGTCGCCGTGAAAAGCTGAAAGATGCTCTGATCGGCGTCCTGCGCGAGCGCCATGACCCTGACACTTGGAGCGGGATTCTGGCCGAGGCCCAAGCCCGCAGCGAACGGGAGGGCTTGTGATGGCTGATCTTCCCGCACCACCCACGCCAACGCTGACGGCGATCTACGCCGATTATGAGGCCCGCCAAGGCGATGGCTTCCGTGACCATCTCGGTGCATCCATCATCGGTAAATCTTGCGCTCGCGCGCTCTGGTATGATTTCCGCTGGGTGACGCCGTCACGCTTTTCCGGCCGCCTGCTGCGTCTGTTTGAGACCGGCCAGCTGGAAGAGGACCGTATGGTGCGCAACCTGCGCGCCACAGGGGCCACTGTTTTGGAACTAGACCCCGAAACAGGACGGCAAATCCGCGTGGAGGCCCATGGCGGTCATTTTGGTGGCTCGCTCGATGGCGTCGCCCTTGGACTGCTTGAGGCGCCGAAAACCTGGCATGTGCTCGAGTTCAAGACCCATGGGGTCAAGAGCTTCTCTGAGCTGACCGCCAAGGGCGTCGTGCTGTCCAAGCCGCAGCATGCCGCGCAGATGCAGATCTACATGCGCCTGACCGGTATCACCCGCGCGCTCTACATGGCGGTCTGCAAGAACACGGACGCGCTGCACATCGAGCGGATCGAGGCCGACAGCGCCACGGCCGAACGCCTTCTGGAAAAGGCTGGCCGGGTTATCTTTGCTCAACACCCGCCTGCGCGGATCAGCGAAGACCCAGCTTGGTTTGAATGCCGTTTTTGCGATCACCATGCCGCCTGTCATGAGGGCGGTGGGGCCGCTGTGACCTGTCGGTCTTGTCTGCATTCTACGGCCGTTGATGGTGGATGGCACTGCGCACGCCATGACAGAATGCTGGCGCCTTCTGAGCAGCGCGCCGCCTGCGGCAAACATCTCTTCATCCCCGATCTCGTGCCGGGTGAGGTCATCGATGCGGGGGAGGATATCGTCACCTACCGCATGGCTGATGGCTCCTCCTGGTCAAATGACGCCCGTGTCACGGAGGCCGCGCCATGCTGACCCTGCGCCCATACCAAAACGCTGCGATCTCTTCGATCTACAGCTATTTTAAGACCAACAAGGGTAACCCTCTGGTTGTCATTCCAACAGCCGGCGGCAAGTCGCTCGTCATGGCGTCCTTTATCGAAGGAGTGCTGAAGGCGTGGCCGGATCAGCGCATCCTGATCGTGACCCATGTGCGCGAGTTGATCGCCCAGAACCATGCTGAGATGATCGGGCTTTGGCCAGAGGCACCGGCGGGCATCTATTCGGCGGGCTTGGGCAAGCGCGAGGCGCAGGCCCGTGTTTTGTTTGCCGGCATCCAATCAATCCATCGCCGCGCTCATGAAATCGGCCACACCGATCTGGTGTTGATTGATGAGGCCCATCTGATCCCGGGCAATTCCAGCACGATGTACAGACGCTTTCTGGACGCTCTGCAGGCGATCAATCCTGCGCTGAAGGTGATCGGGCTCACGGCCACGCCGTTCCGAACGGGCAGCGGCATGCTGCATGAGGGCAAGGACGCACTCTTCACTGACATTGCCTATGAGGCGCCGGTGCGTGATCTCATTGATGCAGGCTATCTTAGCCCACTGGTGTCGAAACAGCCCAATACGCGGCTCGACGTCTCGAAGGTTGGTACACGTGCAGGGGACTTCATTGCACGTGATCTGGCAGCCGCAGTCGATCAGGACGCGACGACGCGTGCGGCCGTTACCGAGATCATCACCCATGGAAAAGACCGCAAATCCTGGCTGGCGTTCTGCTCAGGCGTGGATCACGCACGCCATGTGGCCGAAGAGTTCACGCGTCAAGGTATCACCTGCCGCACGATCTTTGGGGACACTCCAAAGGAGGAGCGCGATGCCATCATCGCGGCCTTCAAGCGTGGTGAAATCCGCGCACTGGCCTCAATGGGGGTGTTGACGACCGGGTTCAACGCGCCGGCCGTCGATCTCATCGCGCTGCTGCGCCCGACCAAATCCGCAGGGCTTTATGTCCAAATGGTCGGTCGCGGCACGCGCTTGGCTCCGGACAAGGAAAACTGCTTGGTGCTCGACTTTGCGGGCAATGTGCGTCGCCATGGACCAATTGATTTGGTCCGCCCCAAACGCCCGGGCGATGGCGGGGGTGGGGAGGCACCCACAAAGGTCTGCCCCGAGTGCGACAGCATCATCGCGCTCTCGGCAACGGAATGCTCGGACTGTGGTTATGTCTTCCCGGCACGCGAGGTGAAAATCGCCCCCACAGCGGCCACGCTTCCGGTTTTGTCGCCGAAGGTTGAGTGGCTGCCGGTCCATGGTGTGTCTTACAGCCGTCATGACAAGCGCGGCGGGCGCCCCTCAATGAAGGTCACCTATAGCTGCGGGCTGAAGTCCTACAACGAATGGGTCTGTGTCGAGCATCAGGGCTATGCGCGCCAGAAGGCGCTCGAGTGGTGGCGCAAGCGCGCGCCGGGCTGCCCGATGCCGCACACTGTCGACGATGCCATTGCGCAGGCGGGGGAACTGACCCGGCCAACCGCGATCTCGGTGCGCCCATCGGGCCGCTTTCTTGAAATCTCCGGCTACAGGTTTGATCCATGCGCCACATCCACTCCGGCCTCTGCGCCGTCTGCCACCGGGAACCTCGTGGGTTTGGTTGGTTCAACCCGACATTCATTGTCTCGGATAAACGGCGGGACCAAAGCCGCAGACACCTCTGTTCTCGCACCTGCCAGGACATCTGTCACAGGAGGACAGGTATGATCGATCCCACCCCAAATGAAATGCAGGCCATGAGCGTTGGCGGCCAATATGGTGGCGAATACCTCGAGAGTATCGGCAAATCGGATCTCGCCACCCTGACTGTGACCGAGTGGGATCGCTTTCTTGATGCGGTCATCACCGGATATTGCGATCAACTGCGCGCGCTGGCGGGACAAGACCGCACCCGGCTCGACGCCATGACCCCGGAGGTGCCGTTCTGATGGCTGAGACATCGTACATGGCGCGGTTCGGCGCACGGCTGGTCACCAATGGCTATGGCATCCTGCCAATCGGCCCGGGTACCAAAAAGCCCGGGCAGTTCAAGCGTGGGGCGTGGGCGGACTATCCAGAATGGAACCGGCACACCGAGCGCCCGACCACGGAGGTGGAGGTGACGACGTGGTCGGCCTGGCCCGAGTGTGGCGTCGGGCTTGTTGGCGGTGCGGTTGCGGCCGTCGATATCGACGTTGTTGAGGACGCAGAACTTGCGCTTCGGATCGAGCAATTGGCGCGTGAACGGCTGGGAGATACGCCCGCACTGCGCATCGGTAAGGCGCCAAAGCGGATGCTGATCTATCGCACAGAAACCCCATTCCGGGGCATTAAGCGTCATCCGCTGGAGGTGCTTTGTCTGGGTCAGCAGTTCGTGGCCTACGCCAACCACCCGGACACGGGCGCGCCCTATGCCTGGCCAGAGGAAGGGTTGGCTGATCTCGATATCACGGAGCTGCCTGAAATCACCGCAGAGATGGCACGCGCCTTTCTCGATGAGGCCTATGCGCTGTTGCCCGAGGACTTGCGTCAACGTGGCCTTGCGACAGGATCAACAGGAACGGAGCACCTGCAGGCCCATAGCCAGATGGGGACATTGCCTGCCATTGAAGCCGCGCTGAAATGGCTGCCAAATGCAGAGTTGGATTACGACAGCTGGGTACGGATTGGCATGGCGCTGAAGGGCGCGCTTGGTGAGGCTGGGGGCGATATCTTTGCTGGCTGGTCAGCGCAGGCGGCCAAGGACGTGCCCAGCACCACAACGAAGGCCTGGGCCAGCTTCAAACCCGACCGGATTGGTGCCGGCACGATCTATCATCTCGCGATGGAGCGCGGATGGCAGCCGGGAAGCGATCTGCGCCTTGATGGGGCCACTGTTTCCGATGGCGAGCATCCAGCGGCGGGGCTGTTGTCCAAGCTGGGAGAACAGTCCGAGGGTGATGAGGAACCTTCGGCCACCTCGACATTCACGCTGGCCATACCGGATGGATTAGTGGGTGATTTGACCGATTACATGCTGTCGACAGCCCGGCGTCCTCAGCCGTTGTTGTCAGTCGGTGCGAGCCTTTGCGCGATTGGTGCGCTCATGGGACGGCAGTATCGCACCGAGAGTAACCTGCGCTCGAACCTGTATGTCGTGGGCATTGCGGATAGCGGATCAGGCAAGAACCACGCCCGCGAGATCATCAACGAGGTCTTTTTCGAGGCGGGGCTGGCCCATCATCTCGGTGGCAACAAGATCGCCTCCGGCGCGGGGCTTTTGACCGCGCTGCACCGCCAGCCTGCGATCCTCTTCCAGATCGATGAGTTTGGTATGTTCTTGGCAGCGGCGGCCGACCGGCGGCGCAGTCCACGCCACATCACCGAAATCCTCGACAATATGACCGAGCTTTACACGGCCGCGGGTGGGATTTTCCTTGGTGCGGAATATGCCAACCGTGATGGCTCAAACGAGCGGCGGGATATCAATCAACCCTGCCTGAGTGTATATGGCACCACAACGCCTTTGCACTTTTGGGGCGCATTGCAGGGCGCAAACGTCGTCGACGGCTCGCTCGCACGTTTCCTGATCCTGCCCAGTGATGAGGATTATCCGGACGAGAATATCGCTGTGGGCATGCGCCAAGCCGATCCCGCGCTGATCGCAGGGTTGCGAAGCGTGGCCTCCGGGGGTGGGCACCAGAAAGGCAATCTTGCGGGCAAGACAGCCGATCAGAACACAGCTGTGAACCCGACTATCGTGCCCATGACTGAGGAGGCACGGGCCCGGTTTCGGCTGCTCAGCGCAGAGTTGACGGGTGAGTTGCGCGCGGCAAGCGGAACAGCCTTCACGGCGATCCTGGCCCGTATTGGGGAGAATGCGTTGAAACTGGCGCTGATTGTGGCGGTTGGGCGCGATCCGACAAACCCTGAGATCAATCTGTCGGCAGCAGACTGGGCGATCGATTTTGTGCGCCATTATGCGCGGCGGACCATGGAGGCTGTTGAACGCCATGTCGCTGACACCGAGACAGAAGCGCATTTGAAGCGGTTGAAGGAGATTATCCGGGCGGCAGGTGCGAAAGGCATCGCCAAATCTGAAATCACGCGCGCCTCGCAATGGCTCAAGTCGCGTGACCGTGATGAGATCCTGCTGACCTTGATCGAAAGCGGGGATGTCACGACGGGCATGCGCGGCTCATCGACCAAGCAGGCCATGGTGTACAGGTTGGCCAAGTGGCATGGCCCATGGCGAGATGCTTCAGGGCGCAAAATCAGTCAGAAGGAACCTTGATAATGCATAAGGCTCTAGAATTTATGGAAAAAGTGAGATCCCTCACGTCCTTCAATCTTTCAAGAGGATACCTATTCCCCTCGCGTGTACGCGCGCGATATTAAAAGAGAATGACCTACCTTATGTAATATATAATAATTGAATAATTATATAATACGCATGTCGGTCAACGGGTTAGGTGGAGTAAATCTTCATTTGACCCATTTTGAAACCTAGAACAATCCGCCGGGCGGCCTCGTCGCCCCGCGCCTGACCTGACCAGACCACCCTTCGGGGCCTGGCGAGACCGCAGCCTTCACCGGCCAGCCCTCTCGCCTTGCTCATCAAATCGAAGAGGAGGTCTGCATGACCCTTTCCACCATTCTTGCCCTTGATCTGGGCACCACCACCGGCTGGGCCATCCGTGGCTTTGACGGCCTGATCACCAGCGGGACAGCGTCGTTCAAACCCGGTCGCTACGATGGCGGTGGTATGCGCTATCTGCGGTTCACCAACTGGCTCACGGAACTTGATCGGCTGTCTGGACCGATTGCAACGATCTGGTTCGAAGAAGTTCGCCGCCACGCTGGTACTGACGCAGCCCATGTCTATGGCGGCCTCATGGCCTCACTGACCAGTTGGGGCGAGCTAAGGGGCATTCCCTATGAGGGCGTGCCCGTCGGCACCATCAAGCGTCACGCCACCGGCAAGGGCAACGCCAACAAGGT
The DNA here is from genome assembly GCF_042192375.1 of Pseudophaeobacter sp. TrK17. Taxonomy (NCBI): domain Bacteria; kingdom Pseudomonadati; phylum Pseudomonadota; class Alphaproteobacteria; order Rhodobacterales; family Roseobacteraceae; genus Pseudophaeobacter; species Pseudophaeobacter sp. TrK17. Next base: position 2,243,411 of record NZ_CP071700.1, on the reverse strand, counting down.
CGCCATGATCGCCGCCGCCCAGGCGCGCGGGTTCAGCCCCACTGATGACAATGAAGCCGATGCCATTGCCATCCTGCATTGGGCCATCGAGACCCGGGGAGGTGTGGCATGAGGTTTACACCCAGAGGCTATGGCGGACACCGCCGTGATCCCGATCAGGTCAAACGGGACGGTTGGCACGAACAAGGTGTGCTGGCTGTCAGCGTCGACGATCAACGCCTGACCTGGCCGGAACGTGAATTGGTCGAGCAATTGGGCACAAAACTCTACGGGCCACGCCCAACAGGGGAGGTGCGCCATGGCCGATGACTGGACACGCGCTATGGTGGCTGACCGGCTTGAGCTCGCGGCCGAGGTCATGAAATCCCTGCCGCCGGTCCGCCCGCAGGGTTACGTCAGCGCCTGGCCTGAATACATCTCGACCTTCGCTGATCAGGTAGGCCAGGAGCCGAGGATGAAAAAACCGTTGCCCTCACCGCGGATGATCACGGAAGCGGATGAGGCGCTGCTGTGGCTGCGGTGGATGGACAAGGACATCGCACAGATCCTCTGGGCTCGAGCCAACCGCAAGCCCTGGAAGCGGATTACCTGGCACCACGGGATCAGCCGGGCTACGGCACACCGGCGTCATGAGTATGGGCTTGCCGTGATCGTCTGGAAGCTCAACGGCAGACCCGTGCCGCGCAAGCGGTCGATGGAGTACGTGATCGGGCAGACGGTGTGAGCGTCGGGCGGTTGCGTTGTGACCGCCCTGTCAAGTCCTCTCGTGCAAGTGAGACATTTTTCGGTGAGACATCGTAAAGCAAGACAGATACCGAGCGAGGCGCTATAAAACAGATAAGATGACCTTCGTGTGGCTAAGAGAGCCGTGTCGGTTTGAACGGGTTTGTGGGGGTGTAACTGGTGACCGGGTTTCCGAAAAAACTGTCTCCTCTGAAAATGCTGCATAGCGTAACCCATTGAAATTGAACGGGTCCTTCCTGTTTGTGACCGTATTCGGGGGGGCGAGGCGCGAGGCTTTCCCAGTGACATCGCGGAAAATACCCGTTTCGTTTCGTTTTGACGCGAACCCCAATAAACACTGGGCCTGAAGGCTCGTAAAACCCCTTTGAAACGAAACGGGGGTCTGACCCCATTTCGCTTTCGCGGACCTTCGGTTCGTTTCGCGCGCTGACCCCGTTTCGTTTCAGGCCAAATTCAAGGACATTCCCATGGACGTTGTCGACCTGCCGCTTGAGCAGATCATTCCCTATGCGCGCAACCCGCGGAACAACGCCGAGGCTATCGCCACGGTCGCGGCCTCGATCCAAGAGTTTGGCTGGCGCCAACCCATCGTCGTGGACGAGGCGATGGTTGTTCTCGCCGGGCACACCCGTCTTGAAGCGGCCCGCAAGCTCGGTTTCAAAACCGCGCCGGTGCATGTCGCCAAGGGGCTGACGGCATCCCAGGCGCGGGCCTTCCGGATCATGGACAACCGCTCCAGCGAAAACGCGGAGTGGGACAAGGACCTGCTTAACCTTGAGATGGCTGACCTGCTGGAGGCGGATTTTGACCTCGGGCTGACCGGCTTCACCGAGGATGAGTTGAACGCTCTGATGTCGAGCCTCGAGGAAGGCACCGGTCCGCAGGAGGGTGAAGACGACATTCCCGACACCCCGGAGGAGCCGATCAGCCGCCCGGGCGATCTCTGGCTTCTCGGCAATCACAGGCTGCTCTGCGGTGACAGCACGGTCGCCACGGATGTCGAACGGCTGCTTGGCGCGGTCAAACCACTATTGATGTGCACAGATCCTCCATACGGTGTGGAATATGATCCCAGCTGGCGCAACCAGGCAGGTGCGGCCAAGACCAAGCGTACTGGCAAGGTGCTGAATGATGACCGGGCCGACTGGCGCGAGGCCTGGGCGCTCTTTCCCGGCGACGTCGCCTACGTCTGGCATGGGGCGCTACATGCGGCCACAGTCGCCGAAAGTCTCGAGGTCGCAGGCTTCACCATCCGGTCCCAGATCATCTGGGCCAAAGAACGGTTGGTTCTGAGCCGTGGAGATTATCACTGGCAGCATGAACCGGCCTGGTACGCTGTCAAAAAGACCGGCAAAGGCCATTGGGCGGGGGATCGCAAGCAGACAACGCTCTGGCATATTGCAAACAAGGATCAGGACGAAAAAACCGTTCACGGGACGCAGAAGCCCGTGGAATGCATGCGCCGGCCAATTCTGAATAACTCGAGCCCTGGGCAGGCGGTCTATGAACCCTTCATGGGATCAGGAACGACGCTGATCGCGGCCGAGACTACGGGCCGTGTTTGTCTCGGAATTGAGCTAAACCCGGCTTACGTCGATGTGGCGGTTGCGCGTTGGCAGAAATTCACAGGCAAGCAGGCCATTCTTGAAGGTGACGAGCAGACGTTCGATGCCCTGAAATCCGAGCGCGAGGCTGCATGAACCAGTCCCGCCTCATGTCTTTGGTCGAGGCTATCACCAACGTGATTGTCGGCTATGGCGTCGCGGTTGTGACGCAGATCCTGATCTTTCCGATCTTTGGGCTGCAAACAACGTTGGGACAAAATCTTGCGATGGGCGGGATCTTCACGATCGTCAGCCTGTTGCGATCGTTCGCTCTGCGGCGGCTATTTAACCAGCTTGCTGCGCGTCGTGGAGTCGGCGATAGTTTGCCTTATGTCCAAAACGCAGTCGCAAGATACACCGCTTTTAGATGCCGCCAAGGCGGCCGCTAATGTAGAGGATACACGCTCTCCTGAGCGGCGTATGTTGCCCCATGATCTTGATGTGGCGCTCAAATATCTCTCCGATGGGGAGCTTTCAGCGCTTTCGCGTGCTGTGACGGCTGAGTTGGATCGCCGGAATTCTTTGATGGCAAAGCCTCTAATGGAGCCCGCACAGCCCAAGCGGAAGCCAGCTCAAAAAGTTGAGGGCTTAACGCAATCCCAGATCAACCTGATCCAAGCTTCTGTAAAGGCCGGGGTTAAGCCAGCTGTTTTGTCGCGCCAATTTGGGCTCAGCCAAGCGCAAATCCGCGCTGCTTTAAAGGCGGGCGGATAAAAAAGGGCCAGCACATGGCTGGCCCAGTTGTGAGGCACATGACGCCGAGCAGAGAGGCGTCATGGAGCGAGGGTTCATACAGGCGAATCCTCGTGAATAAGCTTTGATGTTTGGCTTTCCGGGGGCAAGGCGTGGGGTTGACGTCCGCGTCAAGAGTCACCGCAATGACACATGTTTTTCCTCTGGGTGTCATCGTGTTGAGGGGAGGGGGGAGCGCACTATGTCAAACGCCACCCAACCCATCAGCGTCATCTCGCGACTCCTCGATCTCTCGGAACGGCGGGTGCAGCAACTGAGCCGCGAGGGTGTGATCCCAAAGGCCGAGCGTGGGCAGTATGACCTGATCGGCTCTGTGCGCGGCTATGTCCGCTATCTGCGCGACCAGGCCGTCAAGGCGCAGGCCGGTGCGCCAGACTATGCCGCCGAACGTGCGCGGTTCATCCGAGCGCGGGCGAACCTCGCTGAAATGGAAGCCGAGGAAAAGCGCCACTCGCTGATCGCAGCGGACCAGATTGAGGCAGCCTGGATCGCCGTGCTTGCGCTTCTGAGAACCCGCCTGTTGGCGCTGCCGGATCGGCTGGCGCCACAGGCCTTTGACCAACCCACCGTCGGAGATACCCGGACCCTGATCCGCACTGCGATCCGCGAGGTGCTCGATGATCTCGCGCAGCCAGACATTGAACTTGAAGCCGACATTGATCTTGAAGGGGTCGCCAATCCTGAAACGGACAGTGGCGAAGGCACTGGCAGTTCTGAAGCCGCCGCCGGACCTGACGATCAGCGATTGGGCAGACCAGAACCGCCGTCTGAGCTCTGAGGCCAGCGCCGAGCCGGGCCAGTGGCGCACGAGCCGCGCGGAATACCAGCGTGGGATCATGGAAGCGGTCTCTGATGCCGCCACCGAAACCGTCGTGATCATGTCCAGTTCACAGGTGGGCAAGGCGCTGGCGCTCGATACGCCGCTAGCGACGCCTACCGGCTGGACCACGATGGCCGACGTACAGGTGGGCGACATCCTTTTTGACGAAACTGGCGCGCCGTGCCGCGTCACGGGCGCCACGGATGTGATGCTCAATCGGCGCTGCTACCGCGTGCGGTTTTCAGACGGCAGTTCGATCATCGCCGATGCCGATCACCTCTGGGCGGTTGACAGCGACACACCAGTGCGCGCGCAGGACGCGATGAGGGACCTGTTCCATGACGATCCACCGGGCGGTCCTGACGACGAAGGAGATTGCTGAAACCGCGCATTACTACGGCGCGAAAAAGCGGAACCGATATGCCATCCCTGTGGCCGGTGCGCTGCAGCTGCCCGAACAGGCCTTACCGATTCCACCCTATGCCCTTGGTGTCTGGCTTGGGGACGGCCACAGCTACGGCTCGCAGATCACCTGTCATCGTGATGATCTGGAAATCGCCGACCATCTGCACGCATGCGGCATGGAGGTTGAGGTGACGTCGAAGGACAGGCGGTTTCCGCACATCCTGACACTGAAGCCGACGTTGCCTTGGCCAGCGCATATCTGCCGCCGCGGGCATGACATGAATGTGCTGGGTCGCCACGGAAATGGAAAGTGCGCGGAATGTGGGCGGCAGTTCTCGATGCAATGGAAGCACGGTTCTGCGGTTGATCCTGTTCTAGAGGAGGGCAAGCCGTTCAGCCTGCGCTTGCGGGAGATGGGGCTGGCGAAGGATCGGAAGACGCCAGAAACCGGCAAACACATACCGCCCGCCTACCTGCGCGCGTCGATAGATCAGCGCATGGCCCTTCTGCAAGGGCTGATGGATACCGACGGCTACATCGCGGAATGCGGCCGCTGCGAGTTCATCACCATTCACCGACGCCTGGCGGATGGCTTTGGCGAATTGTTGGCCTCCTTGGGCATCAAGTTTACTGCCGTCGACAAACAGCCGACGGTGGTGGTTGACGGCGAACGACGTCTTGGAAACCCTGCGACGCGGTTCTCCTTCATGATCTATGACGACACGCCAGTGTTCCGACTGTCTAGGAAGCGGGCGCGCCAGGTCTCCCGTGAGGGACGGCGGACAACGGAAACCGAGCGGCGCCGTATTGTCGCTGTCGAGCCGGTTGAGAGCGTGCCTGTGCGCTGCATTCAGGTCGATAGCCCAAACCGGCTCTATCTGGCGGGGCGGACCATGATCCCGACGCATAATACGGAGATGGTCAACAACGCCGTCGGCTACCACATCGATCAGGACCCGGCACCGATCATGGTGGTGATGCCGACCGAGCGCGACGCGGAAACCTGGTCGAAGGACCGCTTCTCACCGATGGCGCGGGATACGCCGTGTTTGCAGGATAAGATCGCTAATCCGAAGTCGCGAGACGGCAACAACAAGATCCTGCACAAGCGGTTCCCGGGCGGGCATCTGACCATCGTGGGCGCAAATGCGCCCTCTGGCCTTGCGAGCCGGCCGATCCGCTTGCTGCTGTGCGATGAGGTCGATCGCTATCCGTTCAGCGCAGGGGCTGAGGGGGACCCGGTCAACCTCGCGAAAAAGCGGACAGTGACGTTTTGGAACCGCAAGATCGTGCTGGTGTCCACGCCGACGAACAAGGGCGCGAGCCGGATCGAGGCGGCATTCGAGGAGAGCGACCAGAGGCGGTTCTGGGTGCCATGCCCGGCCTGTGGCCACGACCAAATCCTGACCTGGGGACAGGTCAAATGGGACAAGGACGAGAATGGCGGCCATCGTCCAGAAACCGCGCGCTACCATTGCGCCGAGTGCGATGCCGCGTGGAAGGATGAGACCCGCTGGGCAGCCATCTCGAAGGGCCGCTGGATCGCAGACGCGCCATTCAATGGGACTGCAGGCTTCCACCTGAACGAAATCTATTCGCCCTGGGTCCGGCTTGAGGCCATGGCCAAGGCGTTTCTGTCGGCGCGCGCGGGCGGCGACGAGACCATGAAGACCTTCGTCAACACCTCGCTCGGCGAGACCTGGATGGAAAGTGGCGAGGCGCCGGACTGGCAGCGACTGCAGGGTCTGAAGGAAGATTGGCGCGCGGGCATGGTGCCGGCGGGCGGGTTGTTCCTGACCGCTGGGGTCGACGTGCAGAAAGACCGGATTGAGATCGATGTCTGGGCATGGGGCAGGGGCCTGCAAAGCTGGCTCATCGATCACATCGTGATTGAGGGTGGCCCGGGGGATCCGGCGTGCTGGCAGCAACTCTCTGATCTGCTTGGCCGGACATGGCAGCATGAGTGTGGTATCTCGATGACCCTCGCCAAACTGGCGATCGATACGGGCTATGAGACCAGCGCTGTCTATGCTTGGGCGCGGCAGGTGGGGTTTGGACAGGTGGCGCCGATCAAAGGCCTTGAGGGCTTTAATCGGGCAAGCCCAGTGACAGGGCCGACGTTTGTCGACGCGACGATCGCGGGCAAGCGTCTGCGAAGAGGGGCACGTCTGTGGACGATCGCGACCTCGACCTTCAAGGCCGAGACCTATCGCTTCCTGCGGCTCGATCCGCCGGAGGTCAGCAGCCCGGCGGCGGAGGAGAGGTTTCCTCCCGGCTTTCTCCATCTACCGGGCTGGGTCGACGCCGAATGGCTCAAGCAGTTGACGGCCGAGCAACTGGTCACGATCAAGAACAAGCGCGGCTTTGCGAAGCTCGAATGGCAGAAGCTGCGGGAACGCAACGAAGCCCTCGACTGTCGGGTTTATGCCCGAGCTGCGGCTTGGATTCTCGGGGCTGACCGCTGGTCTGATGCGCGGTGGGAGGAATTGGCCGAACAGTTCGCTGTCGCTGAGGCAAAGGGCAGGGCCGTTACCAAAGCACAGAATCCGACGCGCAAAGCAAAGGTCCGCTACGTCGCGCGGTCAACATACATGGGCTAAGAAAGAAATGGGTTTATTGGTGGCATCACTGCAGGCAGCATTTTTTGAACTTTTTGCCGCTATCACAGGGACAAGGGTCATTACGACCGACTTTATCTGCGGCGTTCACAAAAGCCTCGGTCCATGGCGAAACCCGCAATAGATTATCGGCTTTGCGCCGATTTTGTTCTGCGAGGTATTCTGCGGAATAACTGTGCCATTTCGAAAGTTCGTCGATCGCATCTGAGATCAGAGCTTTCTGGTAACGCTGGCCCACTAGCGTGCCATTGGCAGCTAGCGTGGCTTCGTAATCCTCGAGAAAATGCTCGAAGTTGCAGTATTCTTTTGGGATCAAACCTTGATCGAACACATCGCGCACAGGTTGCGACATGTCAGGAATGCCGAGAGCAGCAATAGCTTCAATCCAGCCGGTGAGCACATCAGTCTGTGCCTTAGGGCAGCGTTGACGGAACGTCCGGAAGTACTCCTCAATGACCGCGCGTTGTTCGGAGTGCTGTTGCGCAATCAAGACCAGGGCATCGAGGAGAGAACTTCTGGAAAAGTCATCAGATTTATCGTCTTCGACTGCCTCAAAGATTGGCTGCAAGTCACCATCGAATGTGCCTGCGATGACGCGAAAGCTGGTCTCGGTCACTGCGTCGCCGAGGAGGTGCTCGAGAGCGTGGGTGGGGCGTCGGAGCAGTTGTAGCAATGGCCGATAGGCGCTCGGCTCACGCCATTCACCAAGCAAGTGGAAGATGGGAATGAGTGCCATCACGTCATCAGCCTGCATATCGCGAATGCGTTGCCGCGTGAGACGGTCGATGAGATCGATGAAAACAGGCGCCATATCATCACGCTTGTCGCTGGCCTCGGCCATTGCGGCTTTGGGGAAAATGTCGTCGCGCGCAAGATCGCGCATGATCTCATCTGGGGTCATGGTGTCGGCTGAACTCTCAATTGTTGCGCCTATTGAAGCAATTTAATGAGGGAGGTCAATTCGGATGCCGACAATTACCGATCTTCGTCTACGCCGCGAGGTACTTTCAACGCAGCGCGCCTCTGGTGTGGCGCGAGTGAGCTACGACGGTAAGACGGTCGACTATCGCTCTGTCGCCGAGATCGACCGTGCCCTAGAGGCGCTTGATCGCGACATCGCAGCGGCCGAGGGCCGGCGTATGGTGCGGCATGTTCGCGTGACAACGGCCAAGGGGCTCTGAACGCATGGGACTCTTCGACCTGTTCCGCCGCCCAAAGCCGGGCGGCCCTGAAGCCATGCGCGCGCGTCTGGAAGGGGCGATGGCCAAGCGCCGCTTGCGGGGCTGGAACCCACCGCTGGAAAACATCAACGCTCTGGTCGCCTCCGGCGGCCCAAGGCTGCTGGCGCGATCGCGGGAACTGGTGGTGACCAATGGTTATGCGGCGAACGCCTGTGAGGCCTTTGCGGCCAACCTTGTGGGGGATGGTATCAAACCGTCCTCGCTGATTGGCGACGCGGACCTGCGCGATCAGGTCCAGAAGCTCTGGCTGGCTTGGACGGATGAGGCGGATGCGGATGGGTTGACCGACTTCTACGGCCTGCAGGCCATGGTGGCGCGGGAAATGTTCGTGGCGGGCGAGTGCTTTGTGTGGATGCGGCCGCGGCGGGCCGAGGATGGGTTGTTGGTGCCGCTGCAAATGCAGTTGCTACAATCTGAGATGCTGCCCTTCGAAAAAACGGAAACCGCCCCGAACGGTAACCGCATTCGCTGCGGGATTGAGTTTGACTTGATTGGACGGCGTGTGGCCTATCACTTCCGTCGCCGCCACCCGGGCGACAGCACCGATCATAGGTTGGCGATGCCCGAGACCGTGCGTGTGCCGGCTGAGGATGTGCTGCATATCTACCGCGCCCTGGATGCGGGGCAGATACGGGGTCTGCCGCATGTGGCGCCTGCCATGGTGCGGCTGTTCCTTCTCGACCAATACGACGACGCAGAACTCGACCGGAAGAAAACCGCGGCGATGTTCGCAGGCTTCATCACCAAGACAGCGCCAGAAGACCCAATGATGGGGGAGGGGGAGGCGGACCTTGATGGCGCGGCGCTGGCCAGCTTGGAGCCCGGCACTATGCAGGTTCTGCTGCCGGGGGAGGATGTGAAGTTCTCGAGTCCCGCGGATGTTGGTGGTGGCTATGAGGCGTTCCAGTATCGCACACTCTTGGCGGTCTCAGCCTCACTGGGGCTGCCGTATCACCTCGTCACCGGCGATGTCCGGCAGGCGAACTATTCGAGCCTTCGGGCCGAACTGGTCGAGTTCCGCCGCCGCATTGGCCAGTTGCAGCACGGCGTCATTGCGCATCAACTTTGCCGCCCAATCTGGCGGCGTTGGCTGGAAACGGCTGTGCTCTCTGGTGCACTTGAAACGGATCCGATTACGGCACGGCCTGTCCAATGGATCCCGCCGCGTTGGGACTGGGTTGATCCGCTGAAAGACATTCAGGCACAGGTGCTGGCGATGGAGGCCGGCATTACCTCGCGGCGCAAGGTGGTCGAGGCCACTGGGTATGATGTGGAAGAGGTTGATCGAGAGAACGCGGCCGATGCTGCACGGACCAAGCAACTAGGGCTCAGTTACCGCACCAGCCCTGGAGAGACGCAAGGTGCGCGAGCCACACCGATCCGTCGTCCCGATCCGGAGGACGGGACAGACCAAAGCAACGGCGATGGCGCCGCAGCGGCCGACCGCGCCACCAATCAGGAGTAAAATGATGGACAGTTGGTACACGATCCGCGCCCGGGACACCGGGGCGGAGGTGCTGATCTATGACGAGATTGGCGCTTACGGCGTCAGTGCGAAGGGGTTTCTGGCTGAGCTTGGCGCGCTGCCCGATGATGCGGCCATTGATCTGCGGCTTAACAGCCCTGGCGGGTCAGTCTTTGATGCGGTTGCGATCTACAACGCGCTGACGCGGCATGCCGGTGAAATCACGGTTTGGATTGATGGTATCGCGGCGTCGGCTGCGAGCTATATTGCGATGGCGGGCGATGAGATCGTCATGCCGGAAAACGCCTTCCTGATGATCCATGATCCAAGCGGCGTTGTCATGGGCACGGCTGAAGATATGCGCGAGATGGCTGGGACGCTGGATAAGATCGCGGCCAGTATGACGCGCGGCTATGCGGCCAAATCTGGCAAGTCCGAGGCGGAGATTGCGGCCTTGCTTTCTGCTGAAACCTGGTTTGATGCCAAAGATGCGTTGGACGCCGGTTTGGCCACGCAGTTGGCCGAGTCGGTGAGCATCGCAGCCCGCTTTGACATCAACCGGTTCTGCAATGCGCCACCTGCACTGATTGAGGCCGTCGCAGCAACCGTTGCTGGCCCCGACGGTTCTGAGGACGATCCAGATCAGCCGACGGAGGCAACTCCGCCTGCGGTGCCCGAAAGTGATGTTGGGAAGGACAACATCACCACGCTAGCAGAGGATCCATCGGCGCCGCTTGAGCAGGAGCCGGGTGTTTCCGACGGGAACACCCGCCCGTCCAGCCCGGCCGAGAGCAGTGTTGCAGTCGACAACACTGCTCCGGAGGCCATTGCCATCCGCGCCGAGGCTATCGCTCATGCGCGCGCCGTGATCGACCTCTGCCGCCTAGCCGGTCAGCCGCAGATGGCAGGCTGCCTTCTCGAAGAGGATGTCAGCCTCGACGAGGTCCGGAGCCGTCTTCTCTCGGCCAAGGTAGAGAACACTCCCGACATCATCACAGCGGCCCATGCCCAACCTGGGCAGGCGGCCACCACCCAATCCTGGGGCGATGTGATCGCCCGTACCTTCAAGACGAAAGGCTAACGCATCATGACGACGCTCACTGAAGGCAAGCACGCAGGAGGCTTCCTCGTCTGGGAAGTGCTGCGCGATTACACCCGAGACACCGTGACCATCGCCTCTGGGGCGGGAAAGCTCGCGCCCGGCACCGTGCTCGGCAAGATCACCACGGGCGGCAAATACACCGGGCTCGCACCTGCCGCGACGAACGGCAGTCAGAATTCTGCCGGCATTCTCTGGGCCGGCGTGGATGCCACGGATTCCGATGCGCCTGGCGTCGTGTTTCTGCGCGGTCCCGCAATCGTCAACCGCCACGAGATCATCTGGCCCGAGGGCGCGACCGAGGCCCAGATCAGCACTGCCACCACGGCTTTGGCTGCGCTCGGCATCATCCTGCGCTGAGCCTGACACAAATCCCCAAAATCGAAGGAGGCTGGCTCATGGCCACCATGGACATCTTTGAAGGCGACGCCTTCAGCATCATCGAGCTCACCCGGGCTCTGGAAAACATTCCCTTCAAGCCAGCGATCTTGTCGGGGTCAAACCTCTTTGGGTCGCGCGGCGTGAGGAGCCGCACCGTGATGATCGAAAGCCGCGACGGCACGCTGTCGCTGATTCCGTTCTCGGAACGGGGCTCGGCCTATGAACAGCAGGTGCCCGAACGCCGCGACATGCGTGCCTTTGTCTGCCGTCAGTTCAAGAAGCAGGACGTGCTCTGGGCCTCGGAGATCCAGGGTATCCGTGACTTCGGCTCGGAAACCGCCACCCAGCAGGTGCAGACCGAGGTGGCCCGCAAGATGGGACGGCTTCGCAACGACGCTGAGGCCACGTTCGAGTTCCACCTCTTCAACGGCATTCAGGGCGTGGTGAAGGACCCCAAGGACGGCGCGACGGTGATCAATTACTACAATGAGTTCGGTATCACCCCGGCAGCCGAGGTGGACTTCGACCTCGACAATCAGTCGCCCGCATCCGGCGCCCTGCGCAAACGCTGCCAGGCGCTGATCGAGAGCGTCGAGGATAGCCTCGGCGGGCTCGCGGCCGGACAGGTGCAGCTGCGCGCCGAATGTGGATCGGCATTCTTCGCCGATCTGGTCGCCCACAAGGAGGTGCGTGAGACCTATCTCAATACGGCAGCGGCTGCCGACCTGCGGGGCAGGGTGGGCGAGGAAGTCAGCTTTGGCGGCATTACCTTCCGACGCTATCGCGGTGGCCTCGGCTTTGGCGTGCCGACGGACAAGGCGTATTTCTATCCCGAGGGCGTCGAGGGTCTCTTCGAGATCTACCATGCGCCGGCCGACACCTTCGAGACGGTCAACACGTTGGGTCTGCCACTCTACGCGCGCATGATCCCGGATCGTGATCGGGACGAATGGGTGCGGCTTGAGATCGAAAGCAACCCGCTGCCGATTTGCACCCGGCCGCAGGTCCTGCGTTCTGCCAAGCGAACCTGATGAGCGCCTTCGCCGATGCCCTCGGTGTGTTGTTCCTCGATGCCAATCTCTCGGTTGAGATTTGGCACCGAGACAGCGAGGGACAGTTCACGCGCGCCAGGGGGATCCTGCGCCGCCCAGATGAGATCACCTCGTTTGGTGCGGCCCGTCTTATGTCAGACACCACCCGGATCGATGTCCGGGTGGCGGATATCCCAGCCCCTCGACCACAAGAGCAGATCTTGATTGGAGAGGAGACCTTCCTTATTCAGGGCGAGCCGCAGCGGGATCGAGAACGGTTGGTCTGGACCTTGGAGCTCACCCCCGCATGAAACTCTCCGTAGATATCAGCCCTGACTTGGTTGCGGCGATGGCGGCTGAACTCAAGGCGGGTGAACAGGCCGTGAGTGCTGCGATGCGCGAGGCTGGATCTGATCTTAAAACCGCATGGCGCGGACAGATCGCACAATCCGGGCTTGGTCGACGATTGTCGAATTCCATCCGGAGCCGAACCTATCCTCGCTCTGGTGCAAGCCTGAACGCCGCAGCCTTGGTGTGGTCGAAGGCACCTGTCATCATAGGGGCGCATGACACCGGACCATTGATCCGGTCCAAGGATGGGTTCTGGCTGGCCATCCCTCTGCCAGCTGCTGGCAAAGGGACGCGTGGCAAAGCCTTAACACCGGGCGAGTGGGAGCGACGCCGCGGGTTGCGGTTGCGCTTTGTCTATCGACGGCGAGGGCCGAGCTTGCTTGTGGCCGATGGGCGGCTGAATAGCCGCGGTCTTGGGGTGGAATCGCGCTCAAAGACGGGACGTGGACGCGCCACGGTGCCGATCTTTCTCTTGGTGCCGCAGGTGAAGCTGAAGAAGCGGCTCGATCTGGCGCGGGATGCTGAGCGCGTGCAGGCGGCGGTTCCGAGGTTGATCGTGGCGAAATGGTTGGAACCACGCCTCAAGAGCTGATGGACCTTGGCAGAAGAGGTGGGATTCGAACCCACGGTAGGCTCTCACCTACGCCGGTTTTCAAGACCGGTGCCTTCGACCGCTCGGCCACTCTTCCGCTTGGTACCCACGGCCGGACTCGAACCGGCACGGCCAATTTGGCCAGGAGATTTTAAGTCTCGTGTGTCTACCATTCCACCACGTGGGCTTTGGTAGGTCCGGCAGGACTTGAACCCGCAACCAAAGCGTTATGAGCGCTCTGCTCTAACCAATTGAGCTACAGACCCGCTGGATGGGTATTTGGCGTATTCTGCCTTGGAGCACAAGCGATGCCTTCAATCCGAGAAACCATCCTCGCCGCGCTGCATGCGCGGCTCTCAGCATTGCCTGCCACCGCTCTGCGTGGCGAGGTGCTGCCCGAGCGCGTGCCTGCTGATGGCCTGCTGATCCTGCGCGATGGCGAGCCGGGGGAGCCAGAGGTCACGCTTTCGCCGCTCGCTTACCATTACCAGCATCGCGCCGATATCGAGGCGGTTGTGCAGGACAGCGACCGCGACGTGGCTTTCGACACGCTATCCGCCGGTATTGGGGCAGCGCTCGCTGACGACCGAACGCTCGGTGGTCTTTGCGATTGGATTGAGGCGGAGGCGCCGCAGCCTGTCGATCTACCGGTCGAAGGTGCAACCAGCTTGAAAGCCGCCGTGATCCCGGTGGTGCTGCACTATTCAACGGCTGACCCGCTCAGCTGACCCTAAACATCAGAGGAGTTGAAACATGGCACGAGCCCAAGGGGCGCGGGCGCTAATGGCGTTTGCGTTCGAAACGACTTATGGCCAATCGCCAAGTTCCGGATATACGAAGATGCCGTTTGCGACGGCCTCGCTTGGTGCTGAACAGCCTCTGCAAGCCTCGGAGTTGCTTGGCTATGGGCGGGATCCGCTTGCGCCGCAGAAGGATGTGGTGACGGCGGATGGCACTGTCGTGGTGCCGATTGATGCTCATGCCTTTGGGATGTGGCTGAAGGCGGCGTATGGAGCGCCGACAACCACGGGGTCTGACCCGTACACGCATGTGTTTGAAAGCGGGAATTGGATACTGCCATCGTTCTCGATCGAGACGGGGCTACCGGAAGTGCCGAGCTATGCGATCTATGCGGGCTGTATCGTGGATAAGCTCAGCTGGTCGATGGCGCGCTCTGGTCTGCTGACAGCGTCAGTCGATATCGTGGCGCAGGGGGAGGATTTGGCGACCAGTTCGTCGGCCGGAACACTGGCGACGGTGGCGCTACAGCGGTTTGGGCATTTTAACGGATCGATCAAACGCAATGGGGTCTCCATTGGCAATATTGTGTCGGCCGAGATCGCTTATGCCAACAATCTTGACCGGGTGGAGACCATTCGGTCGGACGGTAAGATCGACGGGGCGGACCCCTCAATCGCGGCGATGACGGGCAAGATTGACGTGCGCTTTGCAGATACCACGCTGCTCACCCAGGCGGTGAACGGCACCTCGTGCGCGCTTGAGTTTGCCTATGAGCTGGCCTCTGGCGAGAGCCTGACGGTGTCTGTGCCGATGGTTTATCTGCCGCGTCCACGCCGGGAGATCACCGGGCCGCAGGGCGTGCAGGTGAGCTTTGATTGGCAGGCGGCGCAACAGGCAGACGGGTCGGCGATGGTGACCGTCACTCTGGTAAACGGGGTCGAGAACTACTGATCCGAAAAGCCAATCTGTTGATAGGTTGCGCTGAACTGTTGCTGGAGGTAATAAAGTAATCGAACCACTGCTCGGTTCACGCCACGCGGCCAGCCCAACGGCCGCACCTCGGAGATGTTACCCCCCAGTAACAAGTCTTATCTCCATGCGCTGCTCTTTTAGAGCGGCGCTTTTTTTTGGGACAAACTGACAATGTTGAAACTTTCTTTAAAGAGCGAGCCAAGCTGGCTCGACCTAGGCCATGGCGTACGTCTGTTCGTTGAGCCGTTGTCCAGTGCGATGATGCTGGCCGCGCGTAGCGATCCGGCGGTGCGCGCCTTGGCAGGCGATCCTGCTCAGGACGAGGGCGGTGAAGCTGTGGTGCAGGAGGAAGCTGTCGCTGTGGTCGTGGCAAAGGCGCTTGCGCGGCTCGTGGTGAAGGACTGGGAGGGTGTTGCCGACGAAACTGGCCAGCCGCTGCCAATCACGCCTGAAGGCCTCGATGCGCTTTTGGATATCTGGCCGATCTTTGAGGCTTTCCAGACGCGCTATGTCGCTGGCGCGATGTTGCTGGACGCGGAAAAAAACGGCTGACCGCTCTCGCCGACTGGGAATTCGGCGGGGGCGGTGAGTATTGCGCAGCCTGCCCATGTGATGGGCGCAGTTTTTGGGGTGCGCCACTCTCGAGCTGTTCGGACTGCCCAAGGCGTCTAAACGCGCCGCAGACGCTTGAGGGCTGGCAGGTCTGGGACCTGGTGCAGCGGCTTGGGGGGCAGGTCCGGGTTGTGGCCGGTGCGCAGGGCGGGGCTGTCACCGGCTGGGACATGAGTGCGGCCTTGCAGTTGGGCGCGGCGCTCGGGGTTGCACCGCGGGTGATCGCAGAGCTGTTGCCGCCGATTGAAGCGGTGATGGTGCGCAAGTTTGGCGAGCAGATTGGGGATCAAGATGGCGACGAAGCAAGTCTCGGTGCGCTTAGCGGCGAGTGGCGGTAAGCAGGTTGAGGGCGAGCTGCGCGGTGTGGGCGAGGCTGGCGAGAAGGCGTTTAAGAAGATCCCGCGCGAGGTGCAGCGGGCCAATGCCAAGCTGGCGGCCTTTGCGCGCGGTGTGAAGTTCGCCGCAACTGGCGCGGCCTCTGCAGCGGCGGCGGGGGCTGTGGCTGCGACCAATGCGGCGATGGACCGGGCGTTTGAGGTGCAAAAGCAGGCGGCGGTTGCCAATGCGGATCCGGAGCAGTTCCAGGGCTGGGCGGCTAGCGCGCAAACGGTCGGCATCGAGGCGGAGAAGCTGTCGGATATTTTGAAGGACGTGAACGACCGTGTGGGGGATTTCCTGCAAACGGGCGGTGGTCCGATGAAGGACTTTTTTGAGAACATCGCGCCCAAGGTCGGGGTGACGGCAGAGCAGTTTGCCAGGTTGTCGGGGCCAGAGGCGTTGCAGCTTTATGTCTCCTCTCTTGAGAAGGCGGGCGCGAGCCAGCAGGACATGACGTTTTATCTTGAGGCGATGGCCTCGGATGCAACGGCCTTGCTGCCGCTCTTGCGCAATAATGGCGCAGAGATGGGGCGGCTTGCCGAGCGGGCGGCGGATCTCGGCGTGGTGATGGATCGCAAGACGCTTGCGGGTCTGAACCGCTCGCGCATGGCGCTGGTGGCTGTGGGCCAGGTGACGGTTGGTATGGGCAATAAGGTAGGCTCGGCACTGGCGCCGGTGCTCGAGGGGCTGGCCAAGACCTTTGTGGATCTTGCGAGCTCCACGGGGCCGATTGGCAAGGCGCTGGATGTGCTCACGGGCAATATCGGGCGCATCTTTGCCTATGCGGGGACGTTTATCACCTTTATGGCCGGCAAGTGGGCCGTGGGCATGGGGCTTGCGGCGGCGTCGGTGCTCAAGACGGCGGGCGCACTCAGGGTCTTGAAGGGCGCGCTCATTCGCACCGGGATCGGCGCGCTGGTCGTGGGGGCGGGTGAGCTGGTCTACTGGTTCACTAAGCTCGTGCGCGGCGCCGGCAGTTTCGGCGAGGCGATGGGTCTCCTGAAGAACCTGGCCTCTGAGGTTTGGTCGAAGGTCTCGCTCTCGGCGCAGGCGGCTTGGGCTGGTGTTGAGGCGTCCTGGGCCGATGCGCAAGCCGCGATCCTCGATGGGTTCCAGTCTGCGGTGGACGGGGCGACGTCCTGGGCGAATAGCACGGTCAACACCTTCGAGGGCACCTTCCTCGCGGTGCAGGCGATTTGGGAGGCCTTGCCTGGCGTGTTCAGCCGGATCGGGGCGCTGGCCATCAATGGTCTTGTGGAGGCGATGGAGAGCGGGCTTGAGGGGCTGACTGAGGGCGTTAATGCTCTGTTGACTCTTGGCGGTCGGCGACCTGAGTGGGCTATCGAGGCGCCGGATCTTTCGGAGTGGAAAAAAACGGTGCCGGCGGCGGCCAATTTGGGTGATGCGGCGCGCGAGGCTTACGCGCGCGCCTTCACCGACTCGCCGTTTGACGCACCGCAGCTGTTTGACGGCATGGCCGAGGATACGCGGCTCCGGGCGTCGGGCTACCGGGAGGCGGCGCGCATGCTGAGCACGGCCGCGGCGGGTCCGATCACCGCTTGGCAGGCGCTGAAGGATGCCGTGACTGGCGCGGGTGATGAGGGCGCAGCGGCGCTCGATGAGGCGGCGGTCTCGGCTGACAAGGTCACGGATGCGCTGACCAAAGCCGGCGGCGCGGCCAAAAGCACCAAGGAGGAGCTTTCCGGTTTTGCGGCCGTGAGCCAGAGCCTCAAAGATTACGCGACCACGGCGATGGATTGGGGGAAGGGCCTTGGCGAGGCGCTGACCGGGGCGTTCTCCGGAGCCGAGTCTGCGTTCCGCAGCTTTGTGGAAACCGGCAAGGTGGACTTTAAGGGACTGGTGAGTTCGATCCTTGCGGATCTGGCCGTGCTGGCGTTCAAGAATGCGGTATTGGGGCCGATTGCAAATGCGCTTTCGGGCGTGTTCGGAGGTGGGTCTGCGCCTGTGGCAGTCTCGCATAATGGGGGCATGGTCGGGATCTCTGGCATGTCGCGGCGGGTGCCGACGGCGGTGTTTGCCGGTGCGCCTCGCATGCATGCCGGCGGTTGGGCTGGGCTTCGGCCGGATGAGGTGCCGACGATCCTGCAGCGCGGGGAGCGCGTGCTCAATCGTCGTGAGGCGGCGGCCTACTCGCCGGGTGGCTCTGCGGGTGGTGGTGTGACGATCTCGATCGATGCACGTGGGGCGCAGATGGGCGTGGCCGAGCAGATCGATCAAAAACTCCGCGCCGCGCTGCCGGAGATCAAGCGGGTTGCGATCCAGAGTGTGAGTGATCGCCGGCAACGGGGGTATGCGGTATGAGCGAGCTGCCTTTGACGCTGGTGGAGTCGATCGAGCGGCGCTTGGCGACGGCGGTTTCGGCGCAGACCTCGCCGTTTACCGGCAGCCAGCAGGTGCAGGACTGGGGCGGTGAATGGTGGGAGGTCACGTTTGATGTGGCGCTCACCAAGGGGCGGAATGGCCGGCGGCTGTCGGCCTTCTTTACGGCGCTCGGAGGGGTGCGGGGCTGGTTCACCTTACGCGATCCTTCGGCGGCGCGCCCTGATCTGGCATCAAAGACCATCTCGGTGGCGGGCGTCGGGCAGTCGGGCAACACGCTTGTCACCTCGGGCTGGGACGCGGAGGCTCTGGCGCTTGAAGCGGGGGACTTCTTCTCGCTCGGCACGGGGTCCGATATGCGGCTGCATATGGTCACGGCGGATGTTGCGGCCGATGCCAGTGGGGTTGCGGTTTTGACCTTCACACCGCGCCTGCGCCAGTCGCCTGTTGATCTGAGCCCGGTGGAGATCGCCGCGCCTGGCGTGGCGCTGCGCTTGACGCAACCGGTGCCCACGCGGATCAGTCGGGCTGATAGCTTCCGCTTCTCTGTGGCGGCACGGGAGGCGCTTTGATGTCGCGTGAGTTCACGGCAGCGGTCGGCGCGGCACTTGAGGCGGGCGAGCTGCGTCTGGTTTTGCTTTTTGAGGGCGAGTTCGCGACCGGTTGGGTGCGGCTTTGGACCGGCGTTGGCGAGGTTGCCTGGAATGACGAGACGTGGCTTGGGGCTGGCAGCTTGCTTGGCATTGGGCCGATCGAGGAAACGCAGCAGGTGGTGGCGAATGGCACCACGGTGTCGCTCTCGGGTGTGCCGCTGGAGCTGGTGGCATTGGCCATCGATGAGGCGCGCCAAGGCAAGCCGGGCCGGGTGTGGCTTGGGCTGTTGACGGAGGCCGGTGAAATCATCGCGGATCCGGTGCGGGCCTTCACGGGGCGGCTCGATGTGCCGGAGGTGGTGGACGGTGGGGATACCTGCACGGTGACCATCTCTTACGAGAACCGGCTGATCGATCTCGGGGCGGCGCGCAATTGGCGCTACACGCATGAAAGTCAGCAGGTTCTGGCGCCGGGTGATCGTGGCTTCGAGTTTGTCACGACCATTCAAGATAAAGAGATCAAGTGGGGGCGCGGGTGATGCGCGTGTCGAATTGGGAAACCCGGCTTGCGCAGGCGGTCGAGGCCGCGCGGGATCTTCCCTTTGCCTGGGGCAGCCATGATTGTGCGACCTGGGCCTTTGATGTGGTGCGGGATCTGAGTGGTGGTGCGGATCATGCAGCGCTATGGCGCGGCCGCTATCGGACGGCGCTTGGCTCGCACCGCGTGATGCGCCGGCTCGGCTGGGCCTCTCTTGAGGCGGGCGGTCGCGCGCTTTTGGGGGATCCGCTTGCCACACCGCTCTTGGCGCAGCGGGGGGATATGTTTTTGGGCGGTGCGGATCCGGCGTTTGGCATCTGCGTCGGCGCGCGCGCGGCATTTGTCGGTCCAGAGGGGCTGACCTTTGTGCCGCTGTTTGCGTGCCACCTGGCCTGGAGGATCTGAGACATGCCACAGGTGGCGATTGGTGCGATCGCGGTCGGGGGTGCCTCGATCGCAGCCGGCGGTTTTGCCGCGGCGATGGCCGCGGGCGGCCTGATCGGCTTTGCGGCGCAGTTCGGGGTCTCGATGCTGTTGTCGGGGGCATCAGCGGCCTTGATGGGCACGCCGTCGCTTGGGCCGCGCACGGTCAGCGTGCGTGAGCCGGTGCGGCCGCGCGACATGGTCTATGGCCGGGTGCGCAAAGGCGGCACGATCGTGTTCATCCACGAGGCCGGCGATGACAACAAGTATCTGCATCTGGTGATCGTGCTGGCCACGCACCGTGTGAAGTCGATTGGCGCGGTCTACTTTGATGGTGAGATGGCGATCGATGAGAGTGGCACGGCGCTGGATCGCTGGGAGGGCAAGGTGCAGAGCGAGAAGCGGCTGGGCCTTCCGGACCAGAGCGCGTTTGTGCTTGAGGAAGAGACGCCTATTGATCCGCCTGTCGCCTATGGGCCGCCGTGGTATGAGGCCTTGCCGCAGGAGCCGTTCGCAGAGCTGAGCGAGGAGGTCTCTGAGCATTGGGGGCCAGATCATCGCCTGGACGGCTGTGCCGCGATCCATCTGCGCCTGACACATAGCGCCAAGGCGTTTCCTGGCGGAATCCCGAGCATCTCTGTCGATGTCGAGGGCAAAGACGACATTCTTGATCCGCGCACGGGCGAGCGGGGCTACACCGAGAACGCTGCGCTCTGCGTAGCAAATTACATGAGCCATGCCGTTTTTGGGCTTGGGGCCGAGATCGGCGCAGAGGATGGGATCGAGACCGCGTCTCTAATCGAGGCGGCCAATATCTGCGATGAGCCGGTGACGCTGGCTTTGCGAGAGGGCGAGGCGGAGGCCGGCACCGAGCCGCGCTACACCTGCAACGGCGTTGTGGTGCTCGATCAAACGCCGCAGACGATCATCGAGGCCATGCTGACGGCGATGGCTGGTCGCTGCATCTGGCAAGGCGGGGCTTGGCGCATCCATGCCGGCGCTTACCGGGTGCCGGATGTGGCGCTCGGGGTGGATGATATCCGCGAGGGCGGCTTGGCGCTGACCACGCGGCAAAGCCGGGCGTCCAACTTCAACGGGGTGCGCGGCCAGTTTATCAGCCCGGAGAATGACTGGCAGCCGGATGACTTCCCGGCCTATTCCTCTGAGGTCTATGTGGCCGAGGACGGCGGCGAGAAGATTTGGCGCGATATCTCGCTGCCATTCACGGTCTCACCTTCGACCGCGCAGCGGATTGCCAAGATCGAGCTGGAGCGGCAACGCCGCCAGCAGGTGGTGAAGTGGTCGGGCAAGCTCAGCGCTTGGAAGGCGGCGGCCGGCGACACGGTGGAGGTGGACTACGCGCGCTGGGGCTTTGCGGGCAAACCGTTTGAGGTGCAATCCTCGCAGCTGGACCTGAGTGTGGTCGGTGATGGCGTGATGCTGGTGCCGGAGCTCATTCTGCGAGAAACCTCGCCGCTGGTCTATGATTGGGATGCCTCTGAGGAGCAGATCTACGCGGCTGCGCCGCGCACCACATTGCCATCCTCGGCATTCACGGCGGTGCCGGGAGCGCCGGAGCTCTCTGAGGAGCTCTACATCACGCGCGATGGTGGCGGTGCAAAGGTCTTGATCACCGCGTCGTGGGTGCCGGCGCCTTCGGCGTTTGTCGAAAGCTACCAGATCGAGGCGCGTCGGGACGGTGGAGAGTGGGTCGACTATGGGCGTCAAAGAAGCACAACGCTTGAGATCCGGGACGCGAAACCGGGCCAGTGGGAGGTGCGGGTGCAGGCGGTCTCTGTTTTGGGTGTGCCGTCGGATTGGCGGGTCGGGTCTGCGGAGATCCTCGGGCTGACCGCGCCGCCGGGGACGCTGGAGAATGTGACGCTGCAGACGGCCGGGGGCCTGGCGATCCTCAAATGGACGCGGGCCGCGGATCCGGATGTGCGGGTGGCGGGAAATATCGTTATTCGCCACAGCGGGGAGGTGCCGGCGACCTGGGCCAATAGCTATTCGATGGACCGGGTCGCGGGATCGGAGGCGATCGCGGTGGTGCCGCTCAAACCCGGCACCTATCTGGTGCGGGCAGAAGATAGCGGCGGGCGCGTCGGGCCGGTGAAGGCTGTTTCCACCAAGGGCGCGCAGGCGGTGGCCTTTGCGTCTGTGGATAGTCTGCAGGCCGATGGCACGTTTCCAGGCTCCAAGACGGATCTGGTGGTCGACGGCACAAGCTTGCGCCTGGTGACGGCGGTGGACGGCTCAGGCGTGCCTTATGTGCTGGAGCCGGAAGGCCTCTATGAGTTCGGGGCTGGCATGGATTTTGGCGCGGTGCGTCGGATCCGGCTGCGCAGCGAGATTGTGGTTGGGGTCTTGGCTTTGCTCGATGAGATCGACGCGCGCTTGGAGCCGATCGACATTTGGGTGGACTTCGACGGCACGGAGGGCGCGGAGATCGATGTGCTGGTGGAGATCCGCGAGACCGATGATGATCCGGCCGGATCGCCGGTTTGGTCCGATTGGAGCCGGATCGACAATAGCGAGATTGAGGCTCGGGCGGTTCAGGCGCGTGCCTGGCTGAAAACGTCGAATACGACCTACACACCGGTGGTTTCGGTGTTGCGGGTTCATGCTGATGAGGTGGCTTGATGGCTCAGACTTCCAGTTATGTGATTGCCAATGACGCGGGTCTTGCGGTGCGCCAGCGCATCAACGAGGTCTTGGCGGCGCTGCAATCGTGCAATGCCGGGGCGACGGCGCCGGTTCACACCCGGCCGGGCATGCTGTGGCTCGATACCGGTGTGGCGGTGCCTGTCTTGAAGATCCGCAATGCCACGGATGACGCTTGGGAGGAGTTCCTCGATGGCGGGACCTACTAAACGCGAAAACAAGGCAGAGCAGATGAACGATCCCAGCTTTATTGAAATGATGGACCGGCTGTTTGGCGGGGCGGTGACGACGCTGATCGGGGCTTTTACGGGGCGGCTGATGTATCACTCGGGCGAGGTAAAGCTGGGCAATCGCCGCTTCTTTGGCAAGGAGCTTTTGTGGGAGATTCCGGTGGCGGTGGGCATGGCGCTGATCGGTGAGGCGGCGGCGAGCTATATGGGGCTTGGCCAGCCGGTCTCGACCGGGTTTGTGGCCACGCTGGCCTATCTGGGCCCGCGCGGCGCGGAGGCCATTCTGGCGTCTTGGCTTGGACGCAAGAAGTAAGACCCATCTTGAAACCATCCCAAGCGATCGCATCTCAAAGATAAGTGAGACGATCATCACATCAGGGAGGGGCGATTTATGACAGAGACGGCAGAGTTGGTCGCGCGATTGGAGCAGGCATCGGACCCCGTTCAAACCGTCAGGGAGATGGTGCTTGCCGAAGGCGGGATCTGGGTTGAGCCAACGCCCGACATACCCGGCATTGTCGAGATCCAACTGGCTGGGGTGCTGGGGATCGGGCCTTCTGTGATGGCCGCCCTGGATGACTGGCTGATGCAGGCAAAGACGGAAGGGAAAGCCGCACATCTGCGGTTTGCCTGAGGTCGACGCCGCCCGGAGACTGCACAGCTTTGAGCGCGCGCGTCCACTGACATCCCATAACAATCGAAAAGACCACAGAAGCCGCCCCCAGGGGCGGCTTTTTTATTGCAGGAGGCAGCCATGCGGATTGGCGATCTGATCTATGAGACCGCGAAGGCGGACGAGGGTGTTTGGGAATGGGCCGAGGGGCACAATCCTCGGGTGCTGGCCTATTACCGCGAGGCCGGCATGCCTCAGGCGAACGATGAGGTGCCGTGGTGTGCGGCTTTCGTTGGCGCGGTGCTGGCGCGCTGCGGGGTACAGGGCACGGGCTCGCTCCTGGCGCGCAGCTATGAGAGCTGGGGCACGTCTGTGCCGCTCGATCAGGCGCGGCGCGGCGACGTGGTTGTGCTGTCGCGCGGCCAGCCGTGGCAGGGCCATGTGGCCTTCTACGAGGGCTCGGCCGGAGGCAATGTGTATCTCCTGGGCGGCAATCAGGGAAACCAGGTGAATGTCACCGCCTATCCAAAGGCGCGCGTGGTCGCGGTGCGCCGGGCGGTTGAGCCGGCGGCGCTGCCCAAGCGGCGCGCGGGCGTGACCGAGAGCACCACGGTGCGCGCGGCGGGGGTTCAGGCGGCGACGGCCGTGGTGGCCGGGCTTGAAGCACTGCGCTCGCTCGATGGCACGGCGCAGGTCGTGGCGCTTGGCGTTGTGGGCTTGGTGCTGGTCTCGGCCATGTGGATTGCGCGCGAGCGGATCCGGAAGATCCTTGCGGGCCTCGGGTGATGAGCTTGTTCGGGATGGCCTTTGGCGCGATCCAGCGCCGGCTGGTCTATGGCGCCTTGATCGGGCTCGCTGTTTTGGCGGCGGTCATTGCGATCTGGCGTCATGGCCGCGCGGCCGGGATCGCGCGGTTTGCGGTCAAGCGCGCCGAGGCGCGGATCCGAACAATGAAACAAGCAGCGGAGGTGCGGCGCGATGTGGGTGCGGATGATGATGCTGGCGTGGCTCGCCGGCTCTCTCGCTGGATGCGGGATTAAGGTCGGGACGGGTTGTGATTGGGCTGAGCCCATCCGGCCGTCGCGCGCCGATCAGCTGACGCCGGGCACGCAGCGCCAGATCTTGGTCCACAATGAAACAGGCGCAAAAATCTGCGGGTGGCAACCATGACGACACAAATCTACGAGGGGCCGGCGATCATGATCGGCTATGCCTACCGGCTTCGGCTAGAGGCGGCTGGAGCACTGTTTCCGGAAGGGGCGGCGTTCACTGGCCATGTGCGGGCAAAGCTGGGGGATGCGGAGGTCTTGGCCACGCTCACCAGCGCCAATGGTGGGCTATCCCGTGTCACGGACAGCGCGCTCGATCTGCAGATCGGGGCTGCTCAGACCGCCGGCATGGCCGTGGGATCAGTCGTGGTCGATGTGGTGCGCACGGACACGGATCCGGATCTGCACCTGGGCTTTGCGCTGGAGATCCCGGTGATCCAGCCGGTGACGCGGGGGCTCTGACATGGCGGACCAGATCGAGGTGATCGGCGCGCGGGTGCCGATCCGTGTGACGCTGTCTGAGGATCTGCCCATTCGCGTCGGGATTGCCTCGGGTCCGGTGGCGGTGCGGGTGCGCGGTCTGCCTGGGCCTGACGGAGATGTGGGGCCGCAAGGGCCCAAGGGCGACCAGGGCGATCCTGGCGTCACGATTTTACCAACAGATGCGCCGATTAATGGAGGGTTCTTCTAATGGCCAACACGATTCAGTTTAAGCGCCGGGTGTCCGGCAATGCCGGCGCGCCGGCGGCGCTCAAATCCGGCGAGGTCGCGCACAATGAGGTGGATGACACGCTTTATATCGGTAAGGGTGATGATGGCGGCGGCAATGCCACGGCGATCGTTCCGATCGGCGGGTCTGGCGCGTTCATGTCCAAGACAGGCACGCAGGCCATCGCCGGCAAGAAAACCTTCAGCACCGTGCCAGCGGCCTCGCAGGATGCCGCGGCCGGCGCGGATCTGGTGCGCAAGTCGCAGATGGACACCGCGTTGGGCGGAAAGGCGAACACCAGCCATAGCCATGCCATCGCGGATGTGACCGGGCTGCAGGGCGCGCTCGATGGCAAGGCGGCTGCGAGCCATGATCACACGGCGGCCGAGATCAGTGACAGCACCTTGGCGGGGCGCGCACTTCTGAAGGCGACCGATGTGGCCGCGCAACGCACGGCTCTGGGTCTGGGCACTGCGGCGCTCATGAACAGCACCGCCTTTGCCGCGGTAGCGCATGGTCATGGCATCTCGGATGTCTCCGGCCTGCAGACGGCGCTCAATGGCAAGGCGCCGCTGGCCTCGCCGAGCTTCACCGGCACGCCAGCCGCTCCCACGGCAGCGGGGGGCACCAACACCACGCAGATCGCCACCACCGCCTTTGTGCAGTCGGCGATCGCGAGCTTTGGCGCCGGTGACATGCTGAAGGCGACTTATGACACAGACAATGATGGCAAGGTCGACGCGGCCGAGTTGGCCGATGCGGTGGCCTGGACCGGAGTGACCGGCAAGCCGGCGACCTTCCCGCCGTCGACGCATAACCATCCGATCAGCCAGGTGACCGGTCTGCAGTCTGCGCTGGATGCCAAGGCGTCCAAGGCCTCGCCAGCCTTTACGGGCACGCCGACGGCGCCGACGGCCGCCGGGGGCACCAGCAACACCCAGATTGCCACCACGGCGTTTGTCTCCGCGGCCATCGCGGCGCTGATCGATGCAGCACCTGGGGCGATGGATACGCTCAACGAGCTGGCGGCCGCACTCGGAGATGATCCGGATTTTGCCACCACGGTGACCAATGGGCTCGCTGGCAAGCTGGCGAAGGCGTCAAACCTTGGCGATCTGCCGAACAAATCAACGGCGCGTTCCAACCTGGGGCTTGGCTCGATGGCCACGCAGGCGGCGAGCAATGTGGCGATCACCGGCGGTTCGATCTCCGGCATCGCGCTGGATGGCGGGACGTTCTGATCCCGCCGACCTCGTCTAGATAGGCAACAAGGAGGCAGGCCACATGGCTGTGAAGATGAAGCGCTCCGCAGTGGCGGGCAAAGTGCCCACGACCGCGCAGCTCGCGCTGGGGGAGTTGGCCGTCAATACCTATGACGGCCGGCTGTTCCTCAAACGCGATGATGGCACTGAGGAAATTATCGAGATCGTGAATTCCGGCCGGCTGATCTCGGCTGGCACGGGGCTGACTGGGGGTGGCTCGCTTGCCGCCAATCGCACGCTCTCAGCCGATATCGCGAGCCAGGCGGAGGCGGAGGCTGGCACTGTCAGCACCAAGCTGATGACGCCGGAGCGCGTGGCGCAGGCCATTGCGGCATTGGGTGGGGCCAGTGAAGAGCTCAGCGCTGGCGATACCATCCGCAGTCGGGTCGATGCTTATGCGCAAAATACAAATCATTACAGTGGTTATGCCACGCGCCACTCGTTCGACTTTGCGCAATCCGGAACGATACGTGTCACATTTGACCGCGCTGCGAGCCGTAGTAGCCCTCAGGCGTTGTTCCGCGTGACGCGCCTTCGTAACGGCGTTGAGACTGTTTTGGGCAGTTGGACAAAAGGCGGCACGGCCTGGACTGCGACAACACTCGATATCGATGTGGTTCCAGCCGACCGCGTGAAAGTTCAATATTACGCGGTGATTTCTTGCTCTGGGTCGGGCAAAGAGATGGTCTGCTACACGAGCTATGCCCGCATTCAGAATGTGCGTTTCCAAACCGGCGGGGAGAACCTGATCCCCGGTGTCTATGCGCCTGTGGAGAACGACTAAATGCAAAACCCGCAATACATGACCGCGGATCAAAGCGTGATCCGTCTTGAGTTGGAGGATGGCGCGCTGCGCATCGTCGATCGCGACGGGCCGTCTGATTTGTTCGCGCGTGCCGAGGCAGGGGAGTTTGGGGCCGTGGCACCGTTTGATCCTGCGCTGGACGTCACACCGCCCGCTGAGCCCGCGATGGCCGTCAGCCGCCTGCAGGCCAAGGCGGCGCTCTTGCAGATGGGGCTTCTCGATCAGGTGGAGACGCTCATGGGCGGCATGGATGCCATGAGCCAGCTCGCCTGGCGTGAGGCGATCTCCTTTGATCGCTCCAGTCCGCTTCTCAATGCACTGGCGCCTTATCTCAGCTGGCCGGATGGTGCCGCGCTCACGGAGGGCGATATCGACCAGCTGTTCCTTCTTGCACAATCAATCGAGGTCTGACCCATGCGATACGAACAGGTAAAACTCGCCGAGGCAGCCCAGCACTTTGGGCGGCTGTCGCAGATTGTGGCGGATGTTCGGGTTAAAACCGGACGTGAGCCGATCGACGCGATGCCCATGTTGGAGGCCTTCGCCAAGCGCGGCGATACGGCTGCTTTGGCGTGGGATGGCAACCAGCTGGTCGGCGTGACCTGCCTTGGTCTCTGCCATCACTTCATCGCGGGGCCGGAGTGGCTGCCGATAAAGGTGCTTCTGGCGCGCGAAGGGTATGATCTCAGCAAGATGGGGTGCTCGCACTTTGTCTACCTCAGCCCAGATTATTGGGGGGGCGGGGGGACGTTCGCGCTCACTGAGGCCTCGCGGCATAGCAACCCAGCGGTGACGCATACGCTCGCGCATACGTTGCCGAGCAAGGAGATGGAGGATTGGGCCGCGGCGCTGCCGGGGATGGTCGATATAGGCCTGCCTAATCCGAACGGCGACCGGGTGTTTGTCAGGGAGTTGGATCCGCAAGAGTAAACCGGCGCTAGCTCAAAGTTCAGCCCCATCCGGTTCGCGCCGGGTGGGGCTTTTTTGCGTTTTAGGGCCATCAGCAAGCAGTGGTAACTTTACTGCGCTTTGGTAGGTCGATGTTTTGGTTATCCCGACCGCATAAAAGGCGACTTCAATGAGGTACAGGTCACGGAAATGTCAAAGCAATCTAAAACGGCCTCCGGAAGTGGTCCACACCAATTGGGGTGGTCGACATGGCTCCGGACCTGACATAGGGTCTCCAGCGTTCAGCTAGTCGCCCGAGAGACGGCGTTTGGTGGGATCCAGTTCAAGACAGGGCTGGCGACGCTTCAGGTGGAATTAAAGGGGCTTGCACTCAGGACATGACGAGTAAACGAGTATTCATTACAGGGGCAGCAGGTTTTATAGGTTTTCATCTTGCTCGGCGAATGCTCGAGGACGGCTGGGATGTCGCAGGATTCGACGGCATGACCCCCTATTACAATCCGAAACTAAAAGAGGCGCGCCTGTCCATTCTTCAGGCCAACGGGAACTTCTTTTTTGAGAAAGGGATGCTTGAGGAAGAAGGGCTTCTGACAAGGCTGATCTGCAAGTTACAGCCCGATGTAATCGTACACCTGGCGGCCCAGGCTGGGGTGCGTTATTCGATTGATGCGCCCCGATCCTATGTCACTTCAAACCTGACCGGTACGCATGAACTTCTCGAGGCGGCACGGGCCTGTCCACCCCAGCACCTGATGATGGCTTCCACGAGTTCGGTCTATGGTGCGAATACCGAAATGCCTTATGGCGAGACCGATCGCGCCGTGCACCCCAAGAGCTTTTACGCGGCTACGAAGATTGCCAATGAGGCGATGGCGCATTCCTATGCGCACCTGTTCTCCCTCCCCACAACGATGTTCCGATTTTTTACCGTTTACGGTCCTTGGGGGCGGCCCGATATGGCACCATTCAAATTTACCAAGGCAATCCTGAATGGCGACCCGATCGATGTTTATAATCACGGCGATATGCAACGGGATTTTACCTATATCGATGACCTCGTTGAGGGCATCCTGCGGCTGGCAGAGGTGTATCCCGGCGCGGACCCCATTGGCCCCATGGACAGCCTGTCGCCCGTTGCTCCGTTTCGGACGGTCAATATCGGCAACGGGGCGCCGGTGCATCTTTCCGAGTTCATCAAGGCGATCGAGGATGCCACAGGTCTCGTCGCAGATCGCAATTTCCTGCCTATGCAGCCCGGAGACGTACACGCGACATGGTCGAAGTCGCAGCTTATCGAGGCTTTGGTAGGCAAGCTGCCGCACACTGATATTCGCGACGGCGTTGCGGCCTTTGTTGATTGGTATCGTGGCTGGAACGACCGTCCATAACCCAACAAAATGCGTAGATCTCATGAGTTGCAGTACAAATACGGTGATTACTCATCATGCCTGTCTTGTTGGGGTAATTCATCAAGGCCGGCCTCGATGCGGGCACGTTTGATTGCTACACTTAGGCTGTTCTCAATTGCGCGGCGCGTACGAAGCCAATCTATTTCATTCCCCGCTGTGAACGACATCGCAACCTGTACAATGCCTGTGAGAAGCCCCTCAAGCATCGCCTCGCGTTGTGCCGGCGTATCTCCTAACAATGGTCCGTTGCGAGCGATATCAGCCAGTGCGCCCTCCAGCACGAGCTGGCGAGCGCGGTCCACGTTTTCTTCCAAATTTTTTGGCATGAATTTTCTTACCTGTTCATCTCTCTAAAAACAGCCGCAGCCTAGGGGAAGCTGAATGGTCACCAGATCAAAAAAACGAAGCTGAATCGCTTCGCTTTTGTAACGAGCAAGCGCTCCCCGAGCATCGCTCAACGCTCGTTAGTATGACAGAGAATTTCGAGCAAGAAAATGTCCTGGGGTCCTGAGTCGGTTGAATTGCGCTAGGGACGCAGATCGGGCTCTTGCGCCGATGCAAACCGGGATGAAACAGCTCGACATTCTCCTTGATCAGAAGTAAGTCACAGAAGACAACTTCTGGGTGATTTCTTTGTTACCGGAGACTGCGTGTGGATGGTCTGAATTTTTCACATTTTGCATTGCAAGAATTTACTTTGGCTGCTCTGGCATTTTGCATTTGTGGTCTCATCTTTCTGCTACGCGCAAAGTTTCCACGGCTCAGCGGACGCGCAGAAGATCTGCACTCGGTTCAATCCATGCACACAAAGCTCACTCCGCGTGTTGGGGGTGTCGGGATATTTGGGGCACTCGCGCTATCGACATTGTTCGCGCCAGTTCAAGTTTCTGAACGCTACGCAGATTTTATATTGGCCACGTCGGTACTCTTCACAGTGGGGCTTGCCGAAGACCTCGGTTTCCATATGTCGCCACGCAGACGACTCTTAGCGGCCATGGCGGCGAGCTTACTTGCAATCTGGCTCTTAGGTGTTTGGCTCCCAAGGACAGGTATACCTGGGCTGGACATGTTTGTAGATCACTGGGCTATTGGCGTTCCGCTTACGCTTCTAGTTACGGCGGCGATTTCAAACGGCTTCAATCTGATCGATGGTGTAAACGGTCTGGCTTCCCTGACGGCGATCGTCGCGGCCATAGCACTGAGCCAAATAGCGCAATTGGCAGGGTATACGACGATGACCCACCTCGCTATGATGGTCGCGGCTGGGATATTCGGTTTTTTTCTGCTGAATTACCCCTTTGGCCTGATATTCCTCGGCGATGCTGGAGCTTACACCATTGGCTTTGTGCTTAGCTGGTTTGGCATAGCAATTTTGCTCAATGCGCCAGATGTCTCGCCTTGGGCAATTCTGTTGACGATGTACTGGCCAGTGGCCGACACTTTGCTAGCGATATATCGTAGGTCTCGCAGCAATAAGGACGTTTCTGCCCCAGACAGGTTACACGTTCACCAAATGGTTATGCGGGCCTTGGAAATCTGTATCCTCGGCCGAGACCAACGTCGTATCGCGAACCCGCTTACGACCTTGGTTTTGATGCCCTTTGTCGTTGCCCCCCCAATCGTGGGTGTTCTGCTGTGGAACCAAAACCAGAATGCGTTTCTGGCTTGCATGGGTTTTGGCGTGTTGTTTTTCGGCAGCTATGCGGCGGCACCAAGTCTGATCCGCCGGTTTCGTTTACCGTCGTCAAACAAGGGGCAGTAGAAACCAAGCGCCGGGGTTGCAGAATTCGACTTGGCGCTCGCTCGCAAGACTGGCTCCCTAACACAAAATAGATCAGAGAGGTTGAACGCGCTGGCGGTCCAGATCTATGGAAGGGGCCGCCTGAGTTGCCGGAAAAGGCCAACAAGGCAGGGTTTCACGTCATTTACCTCGCGAAAGAAACGAAGGATCAGTGCTACTTGCGCATACTTCCACAATGAACGCTCTGTGTGGTCGGAGTTCATGAAATGTTCTACCAGTAGCAAGTGTAAATGGCTACCTCACCCGAGCAAGGCCAGTTTCACGCGCTCCACTCCCTGCGCAACGAGCCCAGCGTCACCACGTGCCTCGACATTCAGCCGCACAACCGGTTCGGTGTTTGAAGTGCGCAAATTGAAGCGCCAATCGCCCATTTCGAAGCCTAAGCCGTCCATTTCGTCGATGGATATTGCTTCGGGTTCAAATTCGGATCTAACCCTCGCGATGGCGGCCTTGGGATCGTCGAGTGTGAAATTGATCTCACCAGAGGATGGGAACGCCGCTTTTCGATCTGCGACAAGATCCGCCAGCCGCCCGTGCCGGCTCACCAATTCTGCAACGAGCAACCATGGGATCATGCCGCTGTCGCAGTAGACGAAGTCGCGGAAATAGTGATGCGCGGACATCTCACCGCCATAGATGGCGTCTTCGTCGCGCATGGCTTGCTTTATGAAGGCGTGACCTGTGCGGGTTTGGACAGCGCGCCCGCCGGCCTTCGACACGAGGTCCCGCGTGTTCCAGATGATCCGTGGATCGTGGATGATCGTCGCGCCTGGGTCTTTGGCGAGGAATGCCTCTGCCAGCAGACCGACGACATATTCCCCGTCGATGAAGGCGCCCGTGTGATCAAAGAAGAAGCAGCGATCGAAATCACCGTCCCAGGCAACGCCAAAATCAGCGCCAGTTGCGCAAACTGCTTCTGCGGTCGCGGGTCGGTTTTCTGGTAGGAGCGGGTTGGGAATGCCTTGCGGGAATGTACCGTCCGGTTCGTGGAATAGACGTTCGAACACCAGCGGTGCGCCAAGCTCTGCCAGTCGAGCCGCAATGGCATCAAATGTCGGCCCGGCAGTCCCATGGCCTGCATTTACGAGTATTTTCAATGACTTCAGAGCAGAGACATCGACAAACTGGCAAATGCGGTCAACGTATGCAGCGCGCGCCTCAGCGGCGACGTCGCGAACATTGCCAAGAATAGCGCTCTTCTCGAACGCATTTTCTTCAGCAAGGTCTTTGATGCGCGCCAAACCACTTGCGGCATCAAGTGGCGCAGAACCAGCCCGCACCATCTTCATGCCGTTGTAATCCATCGGGTTATGTGACGCCGTGACGCAAATTCCGCCATCGGCCCCGAAATGGGTGGTCGCGAAATACATTTCCTCGGTTCCAGAAAGCCCAAGATCAAGCACCGCACACCCTTGATCGATTAGCCCCTGTGCAACGCTTTTCGCGAGTTCCTCCGAGGACGCTCGGACATCACGTCCGAGGACGACCGTTTTGGCCTCAAGCGCCACCGCAAAGGCGGAACCAATCCGATAGGCTATGTTTTCATCCAAATCGACGCCAAGGCGACCACGGATGTCGTAGGCTTTAAAGCAAGTGAGATCACTCATCGAGCGACACCGCTTTTTTTCACTTGAGCCAGATTGCCCAAGTAATCACCATAGGCATTTTTGCCAAATTTTTGGGCGCGATCTGCTAATTGTGCTTGATCAATCCAGCCCATTTCGAATGCCACCTCATCGGGTGATCCCACTTGCTGGCCTTGGCGTTCGGTGAGCGTGCGCACGAAGTTGCCTGCGTCGAGCAGGCTGGCGTGGGTGCCGGTATCAAGCCAGGCATAGCCGCGGCCCATTTTCTGCACTGTCAGCTGGCCGTCGTGCAGGTAGCTTTCCAAAAGCGTGGTGATCTCCAGCTCGCCGCGGGCCGAGGGGCGCACCGCGCGGGCGCGTTCGGACGCTGTGGCATCGACAAAATAAAGCCCTGTGACGGCATAGTTCGAGGGCGGTACGGGCGGCTTTTCGATGATACTTTTGACCGTGCCGTTTGCGTCAAAATCCACCACGCCGTACCGCTCGGGGTCTGACACGCGATAGCCAAAAACCGTGGCGCCAGCGGTGGTTTGATCTGCCTCTTGCAGGAGGTTCGGCAGGCCGTGGCCAAAGAATATGTTATCGCCCAGCACCATGGCCGCAGGGCTGCCGGCCAGAAACTCTTCGGCCAGAATAAAGGCCTGCGCCAGCCCATCGGGGCTGGGCTGCACCTTATACTGCAGCGAGATGCCCCATTGGCTGCCATCGCCCAAGGTGCGGATGAACTGCTCTTGGTCGTGGGGGGTGGTGATGATCATGATCTCGCGGATGCCCGCCAGCATCAGCACGGTTAAGGGATAATACACCATTGGCTTGTCATAAATCGGCAGCAGCTGTTTCGACACACCCATGGTGATGGGGTAAAGCCGCGTGCCCGAGCCACCGGCCAGAATAATGCCTTTGCGCTGTGTCATGTGGATACCCCTAACTGTGTTAAACATTCCTTCAGCCCTGCGTGCCAATCTGGGCGCGCCAAACCAAAAACGGAGGTGGTTGTGTTGCACTCAAGACGGCTGTTCAGCGGGCGGGCGGCTGGCGTGGGATAGGCGCTGGTGGAAATCGCCTGCACACGGGTGGGCCGGCCTGCCTGCCTGAATATCGCGCGGGCAAAGGCGCACCAGCTGGCATCGGGCGCGCCGCTAAAATGATAGGTGCCGGTTTTTTCCGGCGCCTCCTGCAGCTGCTCGGCGATGGCCAAACACGCCGCCGCAATGGCGCGCGCGGGTGTGGGGCCGCCGATTTGGTCATCAACCACGCTGATCTGGTCGCGGGTGTCAGACAGGCGCAGCATGGTTTTGACAAAATTCGCGCCATGGGCGGAAAACACCCAAGAAGTGCGCAAAATGGCATGGGTGCAGCCGCTGGCGCGAATGCCCTCTTCGCCCGCCCATTTGCTGCGGCCATAGGCATTGGCGGGCTGTGCCATATCACCGGGCGCCCAAGGGCGGTGGCCGGTGCCAGCAAACACGTAATCGGTAGAGATATGCACCAAGGGAATATTCAGCGCAGCGCAGGCCAGGGCCATTTCCGCCGGCGCCGCACCGTTGATGGCGGTGGCAAGGTCTTCCTGCGCTTCCGCGCGGTCAACGGCGGTGTAGGCGGCGGCATTGATCACCGCGCGGGGGCGGTGGGCCTGGATGGCCGCCGCACAGGCGCTGGGCTGTGCCAGATCGGCCGCATCGCGCCCCAAGGCCAGAATTGGCGTAAGCTGCTGCAGTTCGCGCGCCACCTGGCCCGTGCGGCCAAAGATCAACAGGCCGCTCATGGTGCGGCCCGGCCCAGCCGCTGGCCCACGCCCTGGCGGCCCAGCAGCGGGCGCCACCAGGCCTCGTTTTCGAGATACCAGCGCACGGTGCGTTCCAACCCCTCTTCCACCGTCACGCTGGGGCGCCAGCCCAGCTCGGCGCGAATGCGCGTGGGGTCGATGGCGTAGCGCGCGTCATGGCCGGGGCGATCGGTGACAAAGGTGATCAAATCGGCATAAGCGCCCGTATCGCGCGGGCGCAACCGGTCGAGGATGGCGCAGATCGTGTGCACCAGCTGCAGGTTTGTGCGCTCGTTCTCGCCGCCGATGTTATAGCTGCGCCCCAGCGCGCCTTTCGTGGCCACCAGCAGCAGCGCATCGGCGTGATCTTCGACGTACAGCCAATCGCGGATATTGCTGCCATCGCCGTAAATCGGCAGCGCCCGCCCCGCCAGCGCGTTCAAAATAACCACCGGGATCAGCTTTTCTGGAAAGTGATAGGGCCCGTAATTATTGGAACAATTGCTCAGCACCACGGGCAAGCCATAGGTTTCAAACCAGGCGCGCACCAGATGGTCTGACGCGGCTTTCGAGGCGGAATAGGGGCTGCGCGGGTCGTAGGCTGTGGCCTCGGTAAACTGCACGGAGGGGTCTGCGGGCAGCGAGCCAAACACCTCGTCTGTCGAGACGTGATGAAAACGAAAGCTATCTGGCCGCCCCGCCGCCTGCCAATATTTGCGCGCGGCCTCCAGCATGTTGAACGTGCCGGTGATATTGGTGTCGATAAAATCGGCGGGGCCATCGATGGAACGGTCAACATGGGATTCGGCCGCCAGATGCAGCACGATATCGGGCTGGTGCGTGGCAAAGGCCGCATCCAGCGCCGCGCGATCGCGGATATCGGCCTGCTGAAAGGCATAAAGAGGGCTATCCGCCACCGGCGCCACATTGGCCAGGTTGGCGGCATAGGTCAGCGCATCAAGGTTTACCACCTGATGCCCGCGCGAGATGGCTAGGCGCACTACGGCCGAGCCAATGAAACCTGTGCCCCCTGTCACAAGAATTTTCATGACGCGCCCTTAAAGGTGAAGGGGCTTTTCCACTGGGTGAAACTGGGCGCGGCGGCATCCTTTTTCGAGAGTATGGGTGGCACCTCGAGCTTCCAGTCAATGCCGAGACTGTCCCACCGAACTGCGCCATCGCATTCTGGCACGTAGAAGTCAGTGACCTTGTACTGCACCTCGGTATTCGGCGTGCGGGTGACGAAACCGTGCAAGAACCCTTTGGGCACGAGTAACTGCTTGCCGTTCTCGGCGGAAAGCTCAACGGCAATCCATTGACCGTAGCTCGGCGAGCCGACCCGAACGTCGACGATGACATCGTAGATAATGCCGCGGGAGCAGCGCACGAGCTTTTCTTGCGAGCGCGGCAACGCCTGAAAGTGCATGCCCCGCAGTGTGCCGACATCAGCCGAAAACGAATGGTTATCTTGCACGAACTCCAGATCAAACCCGGCCTCGGAAAGGGTCATGCGATTCCAACTTTCCATGAACCAGCCCCGCGCGTCGCCAAACCTTCGCGGCGTGATGATTAGTGCGTCTTGGAGCTTTGTGGTTTCGATCTTCATGCGCTGCCTCTTTTCATCAGGCCGCGCTGGCGCATTTCGGCCAACGACCTCTCGTAGGCGCTATTTTCGGGCCCCTGATCTGCCACCCAGACGGCGAAGCGTTCGATCCCGACTTCAAAGGGCACCTGTGCAAGATAACCAAGGCGGTCAGAAATCCGCGTCAGATCGGCATAGTTGTGGCGGATGTCGCCTATGCGGAATTCGCCTGACACACGGTAACCGCCATCGGTACCGAGGTGCCGTCGCAGGCGATCAACCACTTCCAGCACCGTCGTCGGCACGCCGGAGCCGACATTAAATACCTCTCCCGGAGCGTTGTCGTGCTCGATGGCAAGGATCGTCGCGGCGACCACATCGCTAATGAACACGAAATCGCGGCTTTCAAGCCCGTCCTCGAACACATTGATTTCTTTTTTTTGCAGAATGAGGTTCGAGAAGATTGACAGAATACCCGTGTAGGGGTTTGCAAGCGACTGCCCGGGCCCGTAAACATTCTGGTACCGAAGCGCCACTGGCTCGATACCGAGTAACGGTGCTACGGTCATCACCATCTGCTCTTGGACCTGCTTGGTTATTCCGTATACGGAGGACGGGTGAATCTTCGAGTCTTCGTCGGTGGCGCACAACTCGTAGGCAGTCCCGGTGCGCGGATTGATTGGGTCGAACAGGCCGTTCTCGCAGTCGACCATTCGCCGTTGTTTCGGGTAGACGTAACGGCCTTCGTCGTCACGATATCGGCCCTCACCGTAGATTGATCGCGACGAGGCGACCACCATGCGTTTTACCAAATGTGGGACGCTGCCGAGAATGTCCAACATCAGGGTGGTGCCGCCGATATTGACATCGGAATAGCTGTGGACGTTGTACATAGATTGCCCGGTCCCGGTTTCCGCCGCTAGATGCACAATCACATCGGCTTCAGTAAGTTCGAGACTCATAAGCGCCTTGTCGGTGACTGAGCCATGGACCAGCCGCGCTACGCCTTCAAGTGACCGCACCAGCGGCGAAGTAAACGGCGAGGCGCCATGGACCTGCGGTGATAACACGTCCAGCACAGTCACTGCGTAGCCGCGCGCATTAAGGGCGCGGGCCAGATTTGATCCGATAAAGCCAGCCCCACCCGTGATCAGCACTCGTTTCATACTACTTCTCCTTTGTAACGGTGCCCCGATCGGGCGTCGAGCGACGGCTGCATATATGCCTGCGCACCAAAATCCTGTGAAGTGGGCGGCGCGAAGAAATCATGTGTCAACACCATCCCTTGCCTTCTCTATAGCCAAAATGGCTCGCAACCAGTTCGCAATCGAATACCTATCGACGGTCTCGATAGGCAACGGTTCATAGGGCGCTAAAAAGAAGCCTTCATCCAGCTCCGGCCGATACCGGTCGATGATCAACACATTAGACGGCCGAAAAAACGCATGTTTGGAAACTTCGGGATTTGTGGTGATCAACTTGCACCCGACGTCCAGCGCTTCAATCGTCCGCATCGTCAACCCGACCTGGCCGGGGTGCTGAATGTCTAAAACCGCTTTGCTGGCACGCATCTCTTTCTCAATCTCTGAAAGCGGCAATGGCGCGAAAGACAAGTCGTTAAAATTAACACGCCGGAAACCGGCATCGAAAACCCAGCGTAAGAAAAAGTATATTCGGCTGGGGGCGTAAAAGAAAAACCGGGTGGTAAGTCCGATTTGCTCGGCCCGCTTTTGAACGGCCTTACAAACCGCGTATCGGTCGCTGTGCAAGGTACCAAAGAAAGAGATATCAACCGGTATTTGTTTTCTCTCATCAGATCCTGAAAACGCCGAAAACAGGGCAAGGTAACGAAGCCGGTCGTCTGAAGCTGAATCGGCAGCATCGAAGGTAAAAAAGGCGTCCGCTTCCGGGATCAACTCCCGTGCGGCAGGCTTGTTCCGTAATGAATCCCACATGTAGACGGTTGTTATTGGGGCGCCGAGTGCAGTACGGAGGTTTCTAAGAATCCCGGGCGTTACACACTCAGGATTGATGATCAGCAGATGATCAGCCTTCCTGCCTGACAATGATTTTATTACACGGGTGTAATAGTGGGTGACGAGCGGGCGCATCAGGGGCAACACACGCAGTCGGATAATGGCCTTAATGATCGCTTGATTTGAGGGTCGTTCATCAAAAAGCTGAACATCCGCCCCCATTTCCAACAGCTTATCTTTAATTCGTACATCGTAGTCGAAAAACCGCGGACAAAACACTACGATCGACTTTCCGGAAAACTCGGCCATCATTTGCGAGACCCTTGTTGTTACTGGGCCAACAACATCAGTTTTGGTCCCAATTTCGTGATCGGAATTAAGCAAAAGCCAACGCTTAGGTGCGAATCGGAAAGGTCTGTATTAGGCCGGGCTAGAGACGGCAGCGATATCGAGTATACATCGCGCCAAACGCCGAAGCATTCATAGCTATGAAAACGACACTAGCGACTATCCAGACGGTCGCTACCTTGACAAGCAACTGCCAAATGCTGGTTACGATAGGTGCTTCAGAGAACAAAAACATTAGAGCAGTGGCAGTGATAAAAACTGTGATTATCGCTTTTACATAAAAGGCGAAATAGTATCGGAGTTTTACGCGGAAAATGCCCCTGTAAATTACCAATGGTTCCCACCACACGTTGGTTGCCAGGTTTGACACCAGTGTCCCAGCGATCACACCAATAACACCAAGATCAAATATCATGATGAACACCAAAGAAGCGACTGCATTAACGGCCGCCTCAACGATTGCCTTGTGGCGAATATCCCATTGAAAACCAAAAGCGTCGATACTGATGATCGCTGGTCGCCGCAAAACGATTACGAAAAAATTAACCGCAAGCAATATTCCAACAAATTTGGGAAGGACAAAGGTATCCCCAAGCCAAACGTGAATGACATCATCTATGCAGAATGCAATTCCGAGTGCGGCTACTGAAACGAAGTACGAAAATCCTAAAAATATGACCTTGAAAAGCCTATATGCCTCTTGCCCACCCTGGTTTGCGTTGACGCCTCCAATTATGCCTGCCAGTGGGTAAATTAATTGGCCAAGCGCCCCTGACAACTGTTGGACCAGCATGCTGTAGCTGCTGTATAGGCCAAGAGTAGTGATGCCAACGAAGATGGAAATCAGAATATTGTCCGTTCCAGTAACCACAGCCGAGCTAAAACGGTGAAGCACGCCCCCTATGATGTTTCTACGAACACGCACCAGATCCTGTTTGCTTGGAGCCTTGGTGTTTGCGCTGAGGGATTCGCCGAATTTTAACCTCACCAAGTGGCGAAGGAATAAGTTTGACAGCACGTTTGCTAGCATCACGGAGGCCAAAAAAAGGCCGTAACTTTCAAAATACTCCAAAGCCGCCAACTGTAGAAATGCTTTGACCGTTACCAATAGAACACGGGCCGCGGACTCAAGATAGTTTTTCTGCATGGCCAAAGCCAAGACCTTGTATTCTGCAAAAACGTAGCTCGTCGAATAAGCGACGACAAACAGGCCAAAGAGAGAGTACTCGTGCTTACCGATCTCAACGTCAGACAAATAAGGTAACAGCGCGCACGCTACGCCTCCCAGGAGAAGAGTACCTAAAATGATCCAACGGTAGAACCGTGAAAGAACCGCCATCAATCCCCAAATCTTGGCATGGTCACCCTCATTCAAGGGCTTGAAAAAAGCAAATGTTACCGCGCTACCGATACCAAGCTCTGTCAGGGACACGAAAACAATAATACTGGCAAAAAGCGCATCGATTCCAAGCCATTCGACGCCCAAAACCCGAACAAACTCGGCCCGAACAATAAACGCCAGGACTGCCGACCATAGAAAAGCGCCACCACTTGCGAGTGCGTTTGAAATCGACCGTCTAATCGTCATGTAAGTCTTGCAGTGTCTCAAAAAACCGGCGCGCGAAATCGTTGACGCCGAACATTTCAGCCCGGTTACGTGCGTTCAACGCAAAGGCCTTGCGTTGGCCCTCATCCACCAACAGATCGTTTAGGGCCTTGCCGAGACGAGTAGGGAAGTCGACTGAGCTTCCTTTGCGAGGAACGATGATGCCGCAGCCTTCCGAAAGCAGTTCTGGTATACCACCAGAATCTGTCGCCACCACAGGACTGCCTGCGGCCATTCCTTCCAACACCACGAGTGGGCACGGGTCTTCCCAGATCGATGGTACCACGACAATATCGGCTAGGTTGTGAAACTTCGAAACTTCCTGATGTGGCACAAAACCAGTGAAGATTACTTGATTTGTTGCCTCTGCGGCCTCGGCTTCTAGTTTGGTCGCGTACAGATTGGGTGTGTTCGAGCTGAACCAAGACGAGCCGACGATCAACAAACATAAGTCTTCTTGCTTCAGAGTATTGAACGCTTGAATAAGTTCAAGCACTCCTTTGGTGGGATCTAACCTTCCGACAAACAGAATGACTTTTGATGATGGTGCAATACCATACCTCTGGCGTAAGTCGGTCGATGTGTTGGGCGTTTTGACCGTTGAGAAACGATCAATGTCGACACAATTCAATAGACTTTTTACGTTGCGAGAATCAATACAAGTAACCGTTTCTACGCGTTTTTTGATATAATTGCTTACCGCGATCACCCCGTCACAGCCTTGAGCTATTGATGTCGAAAAGGGTGCAGCCGCATTCAGCTTGTCATTGTGAAGATGAAGAATGATCTTTGCTTTAGTTTTCTTTCGTAAAGGGAGTATGAATTCAGGTTGATTCTGGACAACTACAACGTCGAAAAGTTCCCGCTTTAGAAGCGATGCAGCCGCGCGCAAATATAAGTTAAAATAAGCTCTACTTATTCCAAACTTATGAAAAAGGCGCCCAAGCCCACCAGAAATAAACCTTTTTAAAGGGGTATAGTTAAAAAGCTTGTATTGTGTTTTTTTAAAATTTAAATGCTCTGTATTATATTTTGGGCTTTTGATAGAGAAAACTGTCAAATCAATGTCATCCAGCAGGGATACCTCAAGGCTGTCAACCAATTGCTGTACAAGTGTCTCGACAGCGCCGCCTTCAACAGGCGGGACTGGCAACACTCCGGGCGTAACGAGGAGCACTCTCATCTATCGTCTACCGCTATCCTCGGAAAACGTAATCCCGAAATGTTGCAAGACCCGTTCGAGTTGCTCGTCGTTCATTCCAGTCAATACGTTATGATCAGTCAATGTAGTAGATTGCGATCCGGGCAAGGAAAAAACAGGTCGGCTGAAGGGGCGAACTTTAACGACGAGTGTATTTGCCCGATATGCATGAACCTTTAACCAAAGATCATCTGCAGCGAAGCATAACTCTCGGATTAGAGTAGCATCTAGCACCTCTTTGGCAAGACATCCAGGAGGATACAACACTCCACCAACTCCAATCGGCACAAGACTATTTGAAGGCCCTCTAACTCCAGGTGAAGAAAAATTCCATTCTACATAGGGAAGAAGGTTTTTGCCTAAAAACCGCATCTGATGGGCGCGGTGGCAGGAGATGGCCTTCGGCCACAGCAAATAGGATGCCAGCAACTCTTCAATTGTATTTTCTGGATAAAAGGTATCATCGTCAAGCGTGATTACGACAGCGTCAGGCCATTCCTGCATCGTCGTCCAATATTTTTTGTGTGACCGGAGGTCTTCACTGTACTTAACTTCCAATCCTCGTTTCACAAAAGAGGTGACTTCAACAGGAAGGGTAGCGTCGTCGAACTCGTCTCTTGCAAGCCAAAGGACAATACGGTCGGCGCGTACTGTCTGCCGAAAAATTGACTCTAGACAGGAGGGAAGCAATTCTACTCGTTTACCGTAAGTCGTTAGGGAAACAATGACTTCTCGGTCCAGTAGTTCTTTGGCCTGTCTTTGCGCATTGGGCCGAAAGAAGCCGTATTTGTAGGCCGTCGTTATCATAGGTTTCGCGATAGCTTCGACGAAGGAATTCCAAAAGGATGCTCCTCGAATAAAACCATTCGGGATGGTTAATGATGAAAAAAATCTTACGATCATTAGTCCACCTGCTATAGTCATTGCTCTAAGAATGGCGTTAGGTGCGCCCACCTACTCGAAAGTCTGGCGTTGATTTTTTCTTCTGGGCTTGAATAGGTGTTCCCCACGATCAACGCCACCGCATAATTTGTATAGGGAAAGTACTTCATGGGATCGCGATCACTGTAGTATGTAATCCCCTTGATCAAAGAAATGAAGTGAATGAGAACATAAAAAGAAATAATAATAAATTTGTTTGACGGGATGCGCAAAGCTTGGAAAAAGTAAGATAAATAGATCACATA
The DNA here is from genome assembly GCF_042192375.1 of Pseudophaeobacter sp. TrK17. Lineage (NCBI taxonomy): Bacteria > Pseudomonadati > Pseudomonadota > Alphaproteobacteria > Rhodobacterales > Roseobacteraceae > Pseudophaeobacter > Pseudophaeobacter sp. TrK17. The sequence continues at coordinate 2,201,008 of NZ_CP071700.1, read as the reverse complement.
CGGGATGAAGAAATAGTGATTGAACCGGTAAAATATAAGAGCGAAAAACTGAAGACAGTAAAATATTACGAACATATAGCTAAGCGCCCGTAGAATTTCGATCGTCGGATCGGTTCGTCGAAAACTCCTTAATAGATATAGGGGAATTCCGTAGATCACGATTTTAAGCAAATTGAATGCGCTGGGGCTGATGCCCTCGAGGTATGAACTTTCTAGGTAAAATGAGTAATCAGAAAAAATTCCATACTGCACTAGAAACAGTACTGCGTTATTAATTTGCAGTCCGACGGCGCCGAGCACAAGCATGAAAAGTATTGAGATCTTGAAATTCAGGCGTTTTATAAACAACGGAAGTGAAAGAAGCACAATCGAAGACTGGTGAAACAAAGTCGCAAATAAAATCAAAAGAATGTATTTTTTAGTATTATTTTTTCTTAATGCGTCAAGGGCGAATAGAAAAATGACAACACTTTGAATTTGTCGAATGGCTGGCTCGAAGAAGTTTCCAAGTAGATAAGTTTGGAACAGGATCAGTATTGCAAATACGGGTTTCGGGGATTTCTTGAAAATGAATCTGAGTATTAAGTATAGATCCAAAGAAAGTAGAAAAAACTTGAAAACTTCAAAGTTCAACCCAAGAGATCGCGCGAGTATTGTGATTGCAGTGTAGCCATACTCGACGCCGCGTGTATAGGTAGGATCGTAAATGTAGTTTGTTTGGTAAGCGGTCCAGTCGATACCGTTTGTGTAGGAAAGGTTCAAGAACAGAGCGAGCACCAAAAATACAATTGTCTCGGAGTACTGAAAATTCTTTGCAAACGCGAGTAGCGTGAGAAATCCGTATATTGAAATGTACGGGATCATGGCAACAGTTTAATTAGGATTTCCTGGTGGCGGAAAATCGGCCAATGCTTCCTCTTAATAAAAGGCCGAAAACAATTGCAGTTTGGCGATTGGGCCGGCCGAATTTTAATGAAGTCAGATACATCTTCAAGGCCGTTACCAAGTCATATTTAATGTGCGCGCGTGTCAACGCCAACCAATGGTTTCTCTGAATTTCGCTGATCTGACTTCTTTTAAAACGGCAAAAATACTGGCTTTGGATTTCATAGATGTTCTGAAGGCCCGTGATCAATCTGTCTGGCCTAGTGTGTCCCGAAGTGATACCGCCTTGGTTGTGAACATGTACTCGTACTAAAGGTTGTGGCATTGATGCAAAGCGCGCGCCGTAATCGACTAGCTTGACACTAAGGTACCACTCTTGTCCCTTTAGCATGGGGCTAAACCCTCCAACGGCATTGAAAAGCGCCATTGGCATGAAAAACGTCGGTGTGCCCAATATCTTTTCCGCAACGGCCGAGAAAAGGAGATTGTCCAAATCTACCGAAGATTTGGTTGTCCTTACAATTCGACCGCCTTTGACGACATCGATCTGGGCGTTTATGAAGCCATTATTATTGGGGAATTGTGCGATATAAAATGCCAATTGAATTTCAAGTTTCTGTGGATAGTATTCGTCATCATCATCTAAGAATGTAATGAATTCACCACGGGCTTGTGCGGCGCCAGTGTTACGCGATTGCGAGCCTCCTTGATTGGTTTCGTGACAGATATATTGAACGCGGTTGTCATCGAAGAAGTCTTCCATGACTTCACTGGTCATAACTTGATTGGGATCGCCAACGCCGTTGTCATCTACAACAATAACTTCCAGATTTTTATAGGTTTGATTCAACACGCTTCGGATGGCTCTCGGTAGCATGGTTGCACGAGAATGTGTTGGAATTATTACGCTGATCAAAGGTTTATTATACATGTCGGAGTCTGTGTATTGCCCTACGGCGAAAAAACTTCATGGCTGCATAGCTTGTCGCGAGAAGGAATACGAAAGTACTGATACGATTTTTCTCCCGTAAGTAGTTCAGGTTTTTCTTTTCAGATATTCGCATAGCCATAATATTTGCGGACAAACCAGATGTGCCGAAGCCAGCTTTCCCTTGGTCATATATAGCGAGTTTTTCAGGAAAGTAGTAGCAGTTAAACGTAAATGCGGCATCCATAAGAAAACGTCCGTCCTCTCCATGCGACATTGTCTCTTCGAAGCCGCCAATACTGTCAAAAACAGATTTTCGGAATACGAGGGTGGATGTCTGCGGAAACATTTTGATAAGAAGAGCGTGAAGCGAGATTTTTGTCAGAGAGGTGAGGCGCCGAACATACAAGTTTACCGGGAAATCATTAATTTCGCAGCCCAAAAGGTCGATATCTTGCCGCCCTAGTAGGATTTGTCTCTGGACTTCCAGTTTTCGCGGCATCCACTCGTCGTCTGCGTCAAGAAGCGCGATCCAATCTTCTGACGCCGCGCGGATCCCGGTATTTCTAGCGCTAGCGGCACCTTGGTTGCGTTGCGATATCAACACAATCGTAGTAGAGTTATTCTCTTGAATGTATTTTTTTAGCTGTTCTACGCAGCCGTCTGTGGATCCATCATCGACGACAATGATCTCAGCAATAGAATCTTTGATGGTTTGCCTCTCGATGGAGCGCAACGCGCGCAGGATCGTGCGCTCTGCATTATACATCGGGATGACTACTGAAAACTTCATTGCGTGATTTCGCCTGGCTTTGCCCACTGATGGATCGTCTCGTCATAGACCTTCACTACTCGGGCAGGGGCACCGACTATGACGCACTTGTCAGGAAACTCTCCCCGAACCACTGAGTTGGCGCCGACGATACAATGCTCTCCAAGTATTGTTCCGGCTTGAATTGCAGCCCCGTAGCCGATAAAACAATTGCGGCCTATCCGCGTTGACCTGACTATCATCTCCTGGTCCATGATGTGTTGGCCAATGTTGCGATAATCATGGTCGATATTTGTGATGAATACATTTCCTGAAATCGTCGTGTCGGAGCCCACGGTCAGGGTCTCCTTGGCTGCTGTGATATGGAAGTTCTGGCCGATCGAAACATTGTCTTCGATCACAATTTCGCCGTGAGAATGTACCTCCAACCTCAGCCCCGGAAATATCCGGACTTTTTTCCCGATTTTGGCGCGGCGAGTGTTTTCAAGGTATGTCGGGCGGCCAATGTAACCTGGCCACCCAAATTTTTTAAAGCGCCCAATGAAGAGAAGGGCCCGAATCGCCCATATGTACTTTTGAAGCTTCATAATGGTGTCTTCATTTTTTAATAAAACGTCGGTGGATCTAAGTTAATTTTCATAGCGTAACCTGCGCTGTAAGGCTGAAACGGACGTATGGGCGTTACATGACGGCGGTTTTGGTTTGTTGGGGTGTGACGTTCATGTCGACAGTTTTGTCGGCAAGCGCGAGCAATGGACGTTTATGCTAGGGAGCCTTTATCGGAAATGACACCGGCTTTACGGCAAGCGTTACGGGTACCGGAGCCAATTTCGAGATTCAGATCCGGCTCCGGCAGTCCGAGCTGTTCGAAGAAAACGGCGTTCATCTCGACATCATAGTGCTGACCGGTGTGAATGAGACGAGCGATAAAGCCTCCATGTTCCCGAAAGGCCTTCAGGATAGGCGCCATTTTCATGAAGTTGGGCCGGGCGCCAACGATGCAGGCGACGCGAATTGGATCGGTGTTTGTCATGGTGGATTCCGGTATCAGGCGAGGACAATCGAAGCGTCCGTAACGCCCGACTTTCGACAGGCGTTACGCGTATCGACCAGCAGCGGCGCATGCGCAGCCATTGCGGCGTAGTCTAAGCCGTCATGATCGGTAACAATCAGCGTCGCATCGTAATCTGCGGTCAAGTCCTCGCGCCAGGCGACACTTTTACGCCCAGCCAACTCGGCGTGCTCGCGGGTCATTGGGATTTTAGGCACGAAGGGGTCGAAATAGTCTATTTTAGAGCCCCGCGCTTCGAGCAACTCAATCAGTTTGAGTGCAGGGCTCTCTCGCATATCATCGACGTTTTTCTTGTAGGCAATACCGCCGATTAGCACACGGGCGCCGTTCAATCCCTTTCCTCCACGCTGGTCGAGGGCGAGCGCCAACTTCTCAACCACACGATACGGCATTGCAGAGTTGATTTCACCGGCCAATTCGATGAAGCGCGTGGTGATGTCGAATTCCTTGGCCTTCCAGGACAAGTAGAAGGGATCGATTGGGATGCAGTGGCCGCCCAGACCTGGTCCCGGATAGAAGGGCATGAAGCCGAATGGTTTGGTTTTCGCAGCATCAATCACTTCCCAGATGTCAACGCCCATGGCCTCGCAGACAATCTTCATCTCGTTGACCAAGGCTATGTTCACGCTGCGAAAGATGTTTTCGGTGAGTTTCACTGTCTCGGCAGTTCTGGTATTCGAAACCATTACCACTTTGTCGATGAATACAGAATAGAAGGCTTCGGCTACGGCTCGAGCCTCTGGAGTATCAGCCCCAACCACTTTTGGAATTGTCGATGTGGTGAAATTCTCGTTTCCCGGGTCCTCTCGTTCAGGCGAGAACGCAAGATAGAATTCCTCATGCGCTCGCAATCCAGACGCTTCAAGGATTGGGCGCATGACCTCATCCGTGGTTCCCGGATAAGTCGTCGATTCCAAAATTATCATCTGACCTGGACGAACCGCCTTAGCGATTTGTTCAGTCGTCCGAATCAAATAAGAGAGATCAGGCTCACGATGCCGAGTGAGCGGGGTTGGAACGCAAATAACCAAGATGTCAGGCTCGGACAGTCGCGCAAAGTCCGTAGTGGCTTCGAACCTCCCTGAACTCGTCAGTTCTGTGATCGCGGCATTTGTGAGGTGCTTCAAGTAGCTTTGCCCTTCGGCCAATGCGGCGCACTTGCTCGGATCAATGTCAAAACCAACCGTCGTTAGCCCCTTGCGTACTGCCGCCATACAAAATGGCAAGCCGACATAACCTAACCCGATCACTCCTGTGACGGCCGTTCGATCGGAAATCTTCTGAAGCAAAGTGTCTTTGGTCGTTCTTGTATCCATGGATCGATTTCTTCTGCTGTGAGCCGCCGTGTTGGCCGAAAGAGGATCTTTTGGGGGCTTTGTGCCTGAGTTTCCGATGGAACCGGTTATTATGGCGAAACGCTAAAATGGGCCGTGATTTGCAAATGGCGACTACGGCACTTCAACCGACGATAACGCAAACTCTCAGCGCCCTCGCTCGGACACTTCTTGAATGTGCTCGCCGAGCTCCGAGGCGAGAGCATCAATCTCCGCCGTCAAAGCCTCATATTCCGCAATCTTTCGCTTCAAGAATTTTCCAGCAATCAATGACTTTTCTTTGATACCTTTCGGCGTCAGTACATAGGCATATCGTCGCTTATCTTCCGCCGCCGTAAAATTCCCCAGTTTCACCAGACCCTTCTCAATTAGTGCATTCAGGACGTAGTGCATGCCCCCAACGCTCACCCCAACTGCCTCTGCCAGCTCACGCTGTGACATTTCGGGGTTCTCTTGCAGAAGGCGAAGCACGCGAAAATGCGTGTCTTCCTGCAGCTTGGTGCGCTTGCCGGTCATTTTGGGATTTCCTCAGGCTACCGCACAAGGACTGCCTGTGGGGCGCCTTGTTGGATGCAAATGTGATGATGAGGACAGTCTGCACATCGTTCAGCTCCGAGCGGTAGCAAATGCTGCGTGCGCAAACAAGAGGGAAATTCAGATATTCAAGAGGTTTTCATCAAGTCGCTCGCAGTAGTCGATCTGCGAGTTCGGCTCTGAGACGCAAGCGCAGCCTTGCGAGGCTCGACGACTGCGGCTGAAACGCACGCACTCTTCCGTGCCAAAGCCCCTGCGTTTAAATGGCTCGAAACTGAACGAACCTGTCAGCACAAGACCACATCATGAACCCAATTGGGCGCCACCCCCGAACAAGGTATGGCGATGGGGCCTCGGCACACGGCCACATGTCGGTTTTGTGTCAGTCAGTTAGCCAAAGATTTCGGAAGCTCATCCCGAGCTGTGCCTATCACCCGAGTTGCCCGTCCCTGCTCGGGTCCGACATTGCATCGTTGCCATCTTGCGATGCTCGGGCCTGTGCTACCGACGTGGTCTCGCTTGGTCCATCCTCTCTCTCGGCCTGTTCCACGGCCTCCTCCATGCTGACCGTATTCAGCACCAGTTCGAACTGCTCCAATATCTCGGCCGCATGCCGCGCCACGTAAGAGCGCACCGCCTCATTTTCCATCAGCTTTTTCAGGTAGCCCTTGGCAACGACAAGGTTCAGGAGCTCGGACCCATAGTTTTCCTCTGCATGCTTGTACTTTTCCTGCACCTGGCTCATCTCGCGCTCGAGCTTGACGATCTGTTCCAGCGGATCGCTCTTTGGCTGCTCCGGCTGTGGTGGCTTGTAGTCGGTGCGCTGTTCGGGCGGTGTGGCCTTCAGCAGGGCGTCCGCATGCGCCGCGGTGATCGTGTTCGCGGCGATCATCAACTCAACCGCTTCGATCTGCCGGGCAGCTTTCATCTTGCGCAGATGCCGGGTCACATCCGGTGTGAACTGGTGATCCTGCAACAGTTCCACCGCCTTGGGGCAGATCCCGTGCAGCAGATTGATCCGACTGTTGATGGTCGAAAGGTTGACGTTGAACGCCCGCGCGAGCCGTTCCTTGCTGACGCCTTTGTCGATGGCGCGGCGCAGCATGTAGTGTTCCTGCACCGTTGAAAGCCGGTTGATCCGGTGATTGTAGGTGTAGGTCTCAAAATCCTTGGCGATCAGGCAGGGCGCGGTGTCCTGACCCAGCTCCTTTAGCGCGAGCACCCGCAAATTGCCGTCAAGCAGCAGAAACCCCGCCGCATCCGTATCTGGCTTGATCACCGAGAGCGGCTCGATCAAACCGATTTCTCGGATTGAGGACACGATCTGTTTGAACTTGCGCGTCGTCATCACGCCGTCCGGCACCTTTTTCGAGGGCATCAACTCTTCGAGCGGGATCTGGAAGGTTTCGAGATCAAAACCGAGCGTCAAGTTCAGCGGGGCCCTGGGATAGGGCGCGTCGCTGTCGTAGGTGTCGGCCTGGGGAAAGGCCCCCGGGTAAAGCGGCTTCACGGTGCTGAGGTCATTCATTGGTTGTTCCTTTTCGGGTTTCAGGCAGTTTCAATGCGGTCGGCAAGATATTTCGGCAGGCTGTCGAGGCCTTCGGCGCGCAGCAGCGTCACGAAGTGCTCGTCGGCAAAGAGGCGTTTCAGTCCCTGGACCACCAAAAGGAGCTGCTGATGCGCATGATCGGCCTTCAGCATCAGTTTGTGCTGGCGGGCGACCTCGCGTTGGTAGGTCTTGACCAGTGAATGCGCCGAGTTTGGCAACTTGGGGCGATCGCCACCGGTTTTCGGACCCTTTTCGCGGCGCTTTTCGATGAGCCGCTTGGCATCCGTGATCTGATGCCCCTTGAGCTGGCCCGTCTTGTAGGCCTCTTCCAGCATGTCGCCGAGGCTTTCATCGTCGTGCTTGGCGCGGGCGATCTCGAGGGCGGTTGTCAGCGGGATTGTGCTGTTTTGTACCGCTTCGATCAGGCGCTCTTCTCCCTTTTCCAGCAGGAAGACGATGTCGCGGACATATTTCTCCGACAAACCCGTGCGCGTGATGATGTCGTCGATTGTGTAATCCCGCGCAAGCAACAGCTCGATATCGGCCAATATCTCCAGCGGTCTGTGCCCTCGCCGGGCGATGTTTTCGGCCAGCGACATGATGAAGGCGTCCTCGTCTGTCACATTGACCACCAGCGCTGGGATGTGGCTTTCGCCCAGCAGGCGGAAAGCGTTCAATCGCCCTTCGCCGCAGACCAGCAAATAGGCGGGCGCCCCATCGGCTCCCTCGCGCTCTGTCACGGTGATTGGCTTTTTCAGGCCAATGGAGCGGATGTTTTCGACGATCTCCTCGAAGACCTTCATGTTGCGATCCCGAGAATTCAGGACCTCAATCCGGTCGATGGGGACGAGCGTGACGCTCTCAGGTGTGTCAGTCATCATGGGCGTGGTTTCCTTCTTTGAAGTGATTGTTCATGCTTTGTACTTTTGTTGATTTTCATAAACTCTACCCTCATCCCCACTTCCGGCGAATGCCGACGCGCTCGGCCATGCCGTAGAAAAAGCCGAGGTCCTCGAAGCGGAAGGCCTCAAAGGCGATGCTGGTGCGGTTGCAGAGGCGGATTTCCTGACGGGGCAGGTCAAGCCAAGGCAGCAGGTAGTAGTCGAGCTCCTCGCGATTGTCGGGATCGAGCCGCACGGCCAGAGTGACGTCCGCCTGATATCGCATCGGGTCAAACCGGATCCGCCAGCGCAACCGCCCGTCGCCCTGCGGCTGGCAACGCGCCAGCACCAAGCTGACAACCATCTCATCGTTGATGGTCAGCAGATCAGTCTTGGGATCGCGCGCCACCGTGCCTCCCACCTCGGCGATCGCGGCCTCTGTTCGGGCGATGATCTCTGGGTGCATCCCACGTAGGCGCTTGTTCAGCGCGATCCGTTCCTGATCCCGGTCCGAGCGATAGCCTATCATCTCATAGGCCCGCGCCAGCGAGCCAAACCGGTTGCGATAAGCAGATGACGAGGGCATGTCCGGCGTCTGGTCGATCAGCACACCCGAAAGCTGGCCTGCGTCCGCGTAGAGCCGTTTCAGGTGATCCAGCAGTTCCTCGTCTGACAGGCGTGCCGACCGCGCCGTGATGATCTCCTGCGCAGTCAGGAAGAACTCCAGCGGCACAATGCCTTCGAAAGCGCCTTCCTTGCGCACCCACATGTCGGGTGGGTTTTCTACATGCAGCTTCTTCAGCTTGAAGGAGGAGCGATTGTAGACGTTGTTTCCGATGTATTTTTCGTTGGTCAGAACCGTCCGAACTGTGCCGGAATTCCATGGCCGCTCCAGATCGGTGGTCACGCCTTCCTCATTAAGGCGGTCGGCGATCTCTCTGAAGGACAGATCCTCCTCGATCAGCCAGCGATACATCTTGTTGACCCAGGCCACTTCCTCGTCAGGGCCGGGCATCAGGATCACGCGGTCGGTCTGTAGCGATTTGTGCTCGCCGCGCTTCAACTCGCCCTTGATCTCGCCGCGCTCATTTACAAGCACCCGGCGCAGCCCAAAGCCGGCCGCGCCGCCCTGACGGAATCCCAGCTCGATCAGGCGGCATTGGCCCGCGAAGACCTTGACCGAAAGCTCTCGGCTGTATTCGCCGGCCATAGCGCGTTTGACGCCTTTCACGATGGTCGAGACCGGAGAGCCGTCGTTTTCGAACTGTTCAGCGCAATAGGCGACGTTGATGCCGGCGCGCTTGCAGATATATTCGTAATAGGCGCTCTCGTCGGCGTCCTGAAAGCGGCCCCAGCGACTGACGTCATAGACCAGGATCACGTTGAAGTCAGCCGCCCCAGATTCCACATCCGCAATCAGCTGCTGCAGGGCGGCGCGCCCGCCGATCGACAGGCCGCTCTTGCCGTCATCGGCATAGGTCTTGATGATTTCGATACCACGCTTCTCGGCATATTCGCGGATCTTGTCGGACTGGTTGTGGGTCGAATACTGCTGGTGCTCCGTCGACATGCGCACATATTGCGCCGCCCGAAACTCGGTAATCTCGCCACTCCCGTCCAACTCAGCCTCCGATCCGTCTTCAAGTCGGTCGGACGTTTGCGTGGGTGGCAAAACGTATCAAGCTGATAGTGCTGGATTATCTAATTATATCAATGTTCTGAGGGCGAGACGTGCCATGACCTTCATCAAAATATCACAAACCTATGGAAAAGCTGACTTGCATCTGTTCAAGTTCGAGCGATATGTGGGCGGTAGAGTATTAATGAGGTTGCAAGATGACATTCCACGATCGCGGCACAAGCTGGTTTTTGGCACAACTGAAGCCGAACTGCGCCAACATCGCGGACAATAACCTTAAGCGTCAGGGCTTCAGAACCTTCCTGCCGATGGAAGAGGAAACCCGTCAGCGGAACGGCAAGTTTGTCACCGCGATGCGCCCCCTGTTTCCCGGCTACATCTTCGTGGCCTTCGATGTGGCCCGCGGGTTCTGGCGAACTGTCAACTCGACTTATGGCGTCACGCGGCTGGTGAGCTTTGGCAAGGAACCGACGGCCGTGCCGCTGGATTTGGTCTCGCAGCTCATGCTGCGCTGTGACGCGAAGGGTAAATTGCTACCGCCGAAGCTTTTGAAGCCTGGCGATCAGGTCACCCTGACCAAGGGGCCATTTGCGAATTTCGTGGCAGAGGTCGAGAAGATCGCAACCGATCGGCGCGTTTGGGTTCTGATGGAGATCATGGGCGGTCAGACCCGAGTGGCGGTCGGGGCGGATCAGCTGAGGGCGGTTTGAACCTGGATATTTCTTAAACGCGTGTTTGGAGGGCAATTGCATGAAACATGTCTTGGTCACGGGTGGCGCTGGCTACATCGGCTCCCATGCCTGCAAACTGCTGGCGCGGCAGGGCTATATTCCAGTGACCTTCGACAGTCTTGTCACAGGCTGGGCCAGTGCTGTGAAGTTTGGCCCCTTCGTTCAGGGCGATCTGCTGGATCGTGCCGCGCTGGATGCGGTGTTTGCCAAATATGAACCGGTCGCAGTGATGCATTTCGCAGCGCTGAGCCAGGTGGGTGAGGCGACACGAGAACCGGGTCGCTACTGGCGCAACAACGTGCTGGGCTCCCTGAACCTGGTCGAAGCCATGGTCGAAGCGGGTTGCAAGCACATGGTGTTTTCTTCGACCTGCGCGACCTACGGCGACCAAGATGGCGTTGTGCTTGATGAACAGAGTGCCCAGATGCCACTCAACGCCTACGGTGCTTCAAAGCGCGCAGTGGAGGAGATCCTGCGCGATTTTGGCGTGAGCCACGGTCTTGAGGCGGTGGTATTTCGGTATTTCAACGTTGCAGGCGCCGACGTTGAAGCAGAAGTGGGCGAGTGGCACCAACCCGAAACCCATCTGATCCCGGTGATGATTGAGGCCGCCGCTGGCAAGCGGGATGCCCTGACCATCTATGGCACGGATTACCCAACGCCGGACGGCACCTGCGTGCGTGATTACGTCCATGTGATGGATTTGGTCGACGCCCACATCAAAGGCCTCGAATGGCTGCTCGAGGGCAAAGGCAGCCGGGTGTTTAACTTGGGAACAGGAACTGGCTTCTCGGTCAAAGAGGTCATTGCCGAATGCAAGGCTGCGACTGGCCATGACGTTCCGCACAGTTTTGGCCCGCGTCGGGCGGGCGATGCTGCGGCGCTGGTATCTGGCAGTAGGCGCGCGACCGAAGAATTGGGCTGGTCGCCCGAGCGCTCAACGCTGCAGTACATGATTGCCGATGCCTGGCGCTGGTATCAAACCGGCGGTTATTCTGGGTAGCGCCCAAGTTGCCGCCACAACTCACCAAAACCACCAGTCCCGTATTTTTAACACAAGACGACGTTCAGAAAGTCTCCCCCAATATGAAACCCGTTCGCAAAGCTGTATTTCCCGTTGCCGGTTTCGGCACCCGCTTCTTGCCGGCCACCAAGGCCATGCCGAAAGAGCTGCTGCCGATCGTCGACAAGCCGCTGATCCAGTATGCTGCAGAAGAAGCCATCGCGGCGGGAATCGACACGCTGATCTTTGTGACTGGGCGCAATAAGCGGGCGATCGAGGACCATTTTGACAGCAATCAGGAACTGGAAGCCGCACTCCGGGCCAAGGGTAAGGCGGACCAAGCCGACATGGTGCGCAACATTCTGCCTCAGGGCGTCGAATGCATTTTCGTGCGCCAGCCAGAGCAGCTGGGCCTGGGCCATGCAGTCCTCTGCGCCGAGCGCGCCGTAGGCAATGAGCCCTTCGCGGTTCTCCTGGCCGACGACTTCCTGACCTACGAGGGGGCAGGTGTAACCGCCGATCTTGTCAAAGGCTATGCAGTCTCAGGTCACACGCAGCTGTCGGTCATGGAAGTCAACGGCCCCGACATCTCGAAATACGGTGTCGTGCAGCCCGGAACCGGTACTGGCAGCGTCGCAGGTCTGGTGGAAAAGCCGGCCTTTGAAGAGGCTCCGTCAAACCTGGCCTCGATCGGCCGCTATGTCCTGACGCCCGACATCTTCGAGATCCTGCGTAGTCAAGCGCCAGGCGCTGGTGGCGAAATCCAACTGGCGGACGCGATCAACACCCAAGCCGCCGCCGGCCAAGTGGAGGCTGTGACGCTGAATGGCCAACGCTTCGACTGTGGGTCCGTGAAAGGGTTCCTCGAGGCCATTATGCATGTGGCGCAGCGCGACGGGTTGGTTTGAGCGTCAACGTCTAGACAACTGGCGAGCGTTCTTATCCCCCTACGGACGACTTTCCATGTGGATCCTCTGGATGCGCCGGTACGCACTCATGTAGATGGAATGAAGGATACGTCTTTCATCCTCATCTCCTGCAATCGGTAACATAAGTGCAGAACGGCGCCACGCTTGGTCAAGGTAGCCATATGGTACCTTATAAATGTCAGTTGTCATTATGCTATCCAGCTGCTCCAGCTGGTCCCGTTCTCGAGCTGGCGAGTCGATTGCTTTAATCAGTTTTGCAGTTGGAGATCGATCAAGAAAGAATGGCAAAAGTGGCATGGCGATCAATCCTCATTTTTCTGTCGGGATATCATCGTCCTGTGACCTGGTCAAAGATGAAGTCTTGGCGGAGTTTGTCCTCGTGATCGCGCCGACTGGCAACATTACGATCCAGAGAATGCGTTTTTGCTACGAGGCCCGAGAGAACCGGTTAACCCGCGAACTCACGTCAGAATCAATGATTACAATAACTTAAGTGGTGGAGAGGGTTCGCCACCAGACCCGTCCCCTCCGCCATTCACCCAATAGAAATACAGTCTACCCAGCTGCATCGCGATTTCGCGACATCTGCGCTTGGCGCGCTGTCCGCGCGGAATTGGGTTCTGTTGTACGGTGTTGTCTAAACTTTCGATATAAACGGCAAAGCAGTGTGGTGCCCCCCCCCCTGTGCGTGTCCTTTGCGATGCTGGGACGGCAGGGACTGAGGTCACCAGACGGCAAAGAACAAAACTGCGTTGGTTCATATCGCGAACGAAGACGTGTGCTCTCTCACCTTCCAGAAGCGGACACTGTAGAAGGGTTTCGGCGGCTGGCTTGCCGACGGTCTGGCGCAATGTGGAAAGGTACAACTGGACGCGGGCCGAATCCGCCGCTTGCGCGGCGCGCCTGTGTTTGCGCCCACTGCTCTCCATTTGCCCTGGCGTGATAGGTCTTTTGGATAGGGATTACTGCGAAATTGTCCTGCGGTAAGGTTGATTCTGCAGTTGGCCGTTGCGCTACTGGAAACAGTTTCTGGAAATTCCACGTATTGAAGCCGATTGTGAAGCGGGCCTCAAAACAGACTTCTGGTTGTTTGCGGTCGGCGTCAAGGGAGGCGAGCCATGCGGTTGTTGCGTGATTGGAAACAAGGGGGCGCGCGAGAACCTGTAATTGTTTCCTGTTGGTGCTCTATTGCCGGTCTTGAGGTGCATTTCTGTATTTTTGGCAACAGTGGTCTCATTCCAGCTGCCAGTGGGCAGCGAAGGAGAGCGCCAAAGAGAGCTGCGGATCGGGGGTCTGTAAAATTTCGTTAAGTTTTTTCTCTTTGTTGAACTAACTGCTTCAGCTATTCATTAACTTGCCCATTGGGGGGTAACATAATCTCTGGTCTCGGGACCGTATAGCGAAGCTGCCAAAGCAAAGCGCGGCGTGAACTGCTCTCACGCTTTTTGCGGATCCTTGATGAACTCGATCTGTTCGACTGTTGTCGTAGCCTGCGCTGTTGCGCTTGGGGTGCGCCTTGGGTCGCGACCGGTGCGATTGTGCTTCTCCTTACATCGGGTTGTTTATTTTTTGTTGCGCTTTTGCGGGAACGCAGTGGCGGTGACTTTGCAATTCGGTTTTGGGCGCTTTGGTCTATGGGGCGGATAAAACGGCCCTTGGCCGATTAGGAGAACGAGATGGCTGACAATTTTGACAACCCGTATTCGGCGAATCTGATTGGTCTTTGGGATTTCCGTCCAGGATATACCGACGACGATAGCGGTCTTGGCGATGGTATTGCCCAGGACGGCATCGGAACTGGTGGCGCCAACTATACAGGCGGCTGGATGTTGGGCGATGGCGGCAGCCAGTTCACCGTGGCGGGCGATAATGACGATCCTTTTGATCTGACGACCGGCACAGTCATTACCACCTTTAAGTCCAATGGCTATCCAGGGGTTGGCGATCAAACGGTTGTCAGCCGTGGGCTGTCCTCAGAAGATGACGCAGACGGTGAGAATTTTGTGATCCGCGCCACTGAGGACGGTACCGTTCAGCTGACCCATGCCGATGATGGCAATCTGGTGGAATTTGCAACCGACCCCGGCTTTTTTGCCACCGGCGATGTTGTCACGGTTTCTTATGGCTGGAGCCCAGGTGGCGTCACACTTGTTGTTGAGAACACCACACAGGGCACCAGCTACACCACTGGCGACGATATTGTCGGCATGACCATGGATGTGGCGGCAGATGGCGAAGACAGCTTTGTCATTGGCGCGGATGGTGACGGTGGCAACGCCTTTAGCGGCGGCATCGACTATGTTGCTGTGCTTGATGACAATGTTGTGGAAATCAACGGTGGTGGCCTTGACGGGATTGTCGAAGGCACTGCTGGTGATGACCTGATCGACACCTCCTACCTCGGCGATCCCGAAGGCGATCGGATCGACAACGGAGACGCGATCAATCCGGCCGATGGGCCAGATGACGACCTGGTGAATGCCGGAACCGGTGACGACACCGTGCTGGCGGGTGAAGGCGACGATACGGTGCATGGCGGCGGCGGTGCTGACAGCCTGAGTGGCGGCACTGGCGATGATGTGCTGGCCGGGGATAGTGATGTTCCGGGCGTCGGTGGTGGCGGTACCCGGGAAGTGTTCCAGTGGGACCTTGCGCCGGATCCCGATGGCGGCGATCCTGTTGACAGCGGTGATGATCTGAGCGGCGGTTTCTCGCAGGATACTGGCTCGGTCACTGTTAATTTCTCGGTCTCCAGCAGTTCGGGTGATACGGCGACGGAATTTACCGACGTGCCGCAGTTTGTTGGTAACATCAACACCGGTGGCGTCACCGCTGACCCGCAAAGCGGGCTGAACGCGGATGTCAGCTCTGATGGCAGCACCGCCGACTACCAGCTGGATTTCTCGGATCCGGTTGGTGATGTGTCTTTCCGTATCAGCGATATTGATGCAGACAGCCAGGTGCAGATCACGGCCTTTGACGCAGCCGGAAACCCCATTGTGGTGAACCTGGCCGGTGGCCCGGCGCTGACGATGGAAGATACCGATGCGATTGCCGGCTATGATACCGCCTCGACGCGCGAAGACGATACCTTTACCAGCGACGACAACCCCAACACCTCGATGTTGGTGACAATTCCCGGCCCGGTGTCGTCGATTGTTATTACCCATACTCAGGATGGCACCATCAACAGCAGCGTTGTTGTCAGCGATGTGTTCTTTGATGCCCTGGGGACGCCGGTGACCAGCATTCCCGGCGATGATACCATCGACGGTGGCGAAGGTGATGATATCCTTTACGGCAACGATGGCGATGACTCGCTGATCGGTGGCGATGGCGACGATATCATCGACGGCGGTGACGGTGCGGACACCATTGAGGGGGGCGATGGCTCTGACAGCGTTGAGGGTGGTGACGGAGATGACGTCATTGATACCTCCTCGGACGACCCAACGCCGCTGCCTGACCGGGGTTTTGACGGCTATACTGGCACCACGCCAAACATCCCTGCGGTGCCAGCCGACGCTGATCCGCTGGATGACCGCGACACCGTGGATGGTGGCGCTGGCAATGATGTGATCCTCACCGGCGACGATAACGATCTGATCACCGGCGGTGCGGGCTCGGATACCATTGATGGCGGTATTGACGATGATACCATTGATGGTGGCAGCGAGGATGACCTGATCACCGGCGGTGAGGGCTCTGACAGTTTGATGGGGGGGGACGGCTCTGACACCATCTATGGTGGCCTGGACCCGGCTTTCCCAGATGGGCTCAATATCACCGATGATGGCTCCGACGGACGTCCTGTGGATCCTGACCCCACCAATGGCATGGATACCATTGAGGGCGGCGCAGGCGATGATGTGATCTATGGTCAGGATGACGATGATCTGATCTCTGGTGGCACTGGCAACGATATGATCGACGCCGGCATCGACGATGACACCGTGACTGGCGGCACAGGGGATGACACCATCCTTGGCGGTCAGGGCGATGATGAGCTGGATGGCGGCGCCGGCTTGGACAGCATTGACCTTGGCGCAGGCGATGGCACCGATTTTGCGCGTGGTGGCACCGGATCGGATACCATTTCAGGCATCAGCCAGAATGACACGGTCTATGGCGGCGAAGACGCGGATGACAGCGATGTCGACGTGCTCGATCTGCGCGGTGTTGCCGAAGAGCAGAACCCAGGCGGCTCGCTTGAGGTGGAGTATGACAGCACCAACCCGGAAAACGGCACTGTCACCTTCCTGGATGCAGGTGGCGCGGTCACCGGCACCGCCGAGTTTTATGAGATCGAAAACGTCATTGTTCCCTGCTTTACGCCGGGCACCCTGATTGCCACCCCCGAAGGGGAGCGCCGGGTCGAAGACCTGGATGTTGGTGACCGGATCATCACCCGGGACAATGGCATCCAGTCCATTCGCTGGCTGGGTAAGCGCAGCCTTGCCACAGCAGAGCTGAAAGCTGCAGAGCATCTGCAGCCGATCCTGATCCGCGAAGGTGCCCTGGGCAATGGTCTGCCCGAGCGCGATATGATGGTCAGCCCCAACCACCGGGTTCTGGTGGCCAACGACAAAACGGCGCTGTATTTTGAAGATCGCGAAGTCCTGGTTGCCGCCAAACATCTGACCGGCCTGGCTGGGGTGGACGCGGTGGAGACCAGCTCGGTCACCTATATCCACTTCATGTTCGACCAGCACGAGGTCGTGCTGTCGGATGGTGCCTGGACCGAAAGCTTCCAGCCTGGCGATCAGACCCTGCGGGGCCTGGATAATGCGCAGCGCAACGAAGTCTATGAGATCTTCCCTGAGCTGAAGTCCGAGGAAGGCCGCGAATCCTATAGCTCTGCCCGGCGTTCGCTGAAACGGCACGAGGCGCGCCTGCTGGTGCATTGATTTTAAACGTGCCTTGGCGCCAGTGGTGATTTCTGGCGGTGATCCGTGGTGGTGATCTGCGGCGCGCAGGACGAGACAAGAATACGGGCGGGACCGCAGGGTTCCGCCCGTTTTTGTTTGACGGCCCATCGTTGAGGTCCATTTTTTTGCGGGGGGAACGCAATCGTTTTGGAAAAACCTATCGTGCGGCGCGCCAACGCGCCCAGGCCTCTGGAGTGTCCAGATCCGTGACCGCGCGTTGGCCGGGCAGGGCGACCAGCTGCAGCTTTTGGCCCTGTAGCACAGCGCGGGCGCCCTGGTCGCCGCTGATCTTACTGAGCGCCTGAAAACAGCGCCGGGGAAACAGCACCGGGTGGCCCGGGGTACCGTCACTGGCGGTGGCGCGCAGCACCGGGCCGTCAGGACCTTGGAAATGGGCGGCCAGATCCAACAAATCCTGGGTTTGCAGTTCTGGCATGTCGCAGGGCAGGATCATCACGGCGTCGATGGTCTGCGGCAGGGCGGCAATCCCGGTGCGGATCGAGGCGGCCATGCCTTCAGCCGCATTTGGGACCGGGATCACCTGGGAGCTGCCGGTGGCAGAGCTGCGCGGATGCGTCGGGCTGGGCAGGGTCACATAGCAGGGCAGCTCGGTTTGTGCTGCACGGCTGCAGATCAGTGACAGCAGCGGCGCTCCCTCAATGTCTTCCATCAGCTTATCACGCCCCTGCATTCGCGCGGAAGCGCCGGCTGCGAGAAGGAGGATGGCAATTTTGCTCATGATCCTGTGTTTATGATCCTGTGTTTATGAAAGTCTATGTTTTGCAAACCTACGCCCCAACAGGCTTAGGTGTCGAGAGCGCGAGAGGCAGGATGCCTCCGGCGGAGGTATTTGGGGAAAGATGAAAGCAATAAGCCCGCGAAACAAAGGGGGGCGCAGAAGGGGAAGGCGGCAGGCGCCAAGGCCATAGCAGCCTTGGCGGGGTGGTTTTTGGCAGAGCTGGTGGCTTAGCCGCGCATGCGGGCGCCATCGGTGTCAAACAGCGGTTCGGTGATCAGCCGGGCCTGATGCATGTTGCCAAGGATTTCGATCTCAACCTCCAGTCCGGGCTGGGCCATTGGTGTGGGGACAAAGCCCAGGGCGATGGATTTCTGGCCGTGGTGGGAATAGCCGCCTGAGGTGCAAAACCCGACGACCTCTCCTTTGATCGAAATCGGTTCGTAGGCGTTGATATCTGCATCTGTTGCGTCCACCTCAAAGGCGCAGAGTTTGCGCTGCGGCCCCTGGGTGCGCTCTGCTTCGGCGGCGGCGCGGCCGATGAAGTCACCGGGTTTCTTGAAGGAGATGAAGCGGTCCAATCCGGTTTCGGCGGCGGTGTAATCGGGGGAATACTCCCGCATCCAGGAGCCAAAAAATTTATCCAGCCGCAGGGACATCATTGTGCGCATGCCAAAGGGCATCATGTCATGGGGTTGGCCTGCCTGCCACAGTGCCTGCCACAGGGCGCGCTGGCTGGGGAGATCGCAGTAGATCTCATAGCCGAGATCACCAGTGTAGCTGACCCGCTGCACCAGACAGTCTAC
Source organism: Pseudophaeobacter sp. TrK17 (assembly GCF_042192375.1). Taxonomy (NCBI): domain Bacteria; kingdom Pseudomonadati; phylum Pseudomonadota; class Alphaproteobacteria; order Rhodobacterales; family Roseobacteraceae; genus Pseudophaeobacter; species Pseudophaeobacter sp. TrK17. Next base: position 2,182,281 of record NZ_CP071700.1, on the reverse strand, counting down.
CATGCCAACCGTCATGTGGGCCACATCCATGAAGCGCATCTGCGCAACATCCTGCAGGGTGCAGGCCTGCAGCACCTGTGCCGCCTTGGGACCGGCAATCTGAAATCCATTCAGCCTGTCGGAGATGTTTTCGATTGCCACATCCGGCGTGTGATGTTTGAGGAACCAGCGCATATGATAGGCCTGCGCCCCATAGGAGGCGGTGAGCTGATAGTCTGTTTCGCCGAGACAGGAGATGGTGAAATCGCCAATCAAACGCCCCTTGGGCGACAGCATCGGCGAGAGGCTGATCCGGCCTGGCAGGGGGATCCGGCCGGCCATGATGTGATCCAGCCAGGCGCGTGCGCCCGTGCCGGTGATCCGGTACTTGCCAAAGTTATGCACCTCGTTGATGCCCACACTGCCACGCACCGCTTTGACCTCGCGGGCGGTGGCGTCAAAGGCGTTGGAGCGCCGGAAGGATGGGGTTTCAAAGCGGGGCTCATCCGCCGTGGCAAAATAGTTGGGGACTTCCAGGCCGTATTGCTGGCCCCAGACCGCGCCCATGGTGTCAAAGACATCATACATTGGCGTGGTGCGGAAGGGGCGCGCGGCGGGCAGTTCTTCGTTGGGGTAGGAGATGGAGAACCGTTTTTGATAGTTCTCGATGACCTTGGGTAGGGTATAGCCGGGGGTGATCCAGTCACCAAAACGGGCACAGTCCAGCGCCATGGTGTCGCGCTCTGGCTCGCCTTCGATCATCCACTGCGCCAGCATTAAGCCAACGCCGCCGCCCTGGCTAAAGCCTGCCATGACACCGCAGGCCGACCAGTAGTTGCGCACGCCCGGTACCGGCCCCACCAGCGGGTTGCCATCGGGGGCAAAGGTGAAGGGGCCGTGGATCACGGATTTCACCCCGGCAGCTTGCAGCGCGGGGAAGCGTTTGTAAGCAAAATCAATGGAGTCCTCGATCTTGTCAAAGTCGTCGCCCAGCAGCTCGTGGCCGAAATCCCACGGGGTGCCATTGACCGCCCAGGGTTTGCAGGGCTGTTCATAAAAGCCGATGCACAACCCACGGCCCTCCTGGCGCAGGTAGCTTTCGCCAGCGGGATCCATGACATGGGGGTGTTCGCCGCCCGCGTCGATGATTTCGGCAATCAGTGGGACCTCGTCGGTGACGATATACTGGTGCTCCATCGGGTGCAGCGGGAAGTAGATCCCGGCCATGGCGCCCACTTCCCGTGCCCAGAGCCCGCCGGCATTGACGATATGTTCGGCGTGGATGGTGCCCTTGTCCGTCACCACATCCCAGCTGCCATCGGGGCGCTGATTTGTCTCGATCACCTTGCAATGGGTTTCAATGTCGGCGCCGCCCATACGGGCCGCTTTGGCATAGGCATGGGTGGTGCCGGAGGGATCCAGATGACCATCCAGCGGATCATACAGCCCGCCCACCAGACCCGCTGTATTGGTGGCCGGGGCGATCTTGGCGATCTCTTCAGGGCTAACGATTTCGGTCTCCAGCCCCATGACGCGATGTTTGGCCCGTTCGGCCTTTATCATGTCAAAGCGGTCCTGGCTGTCCGCCAAGGTGACACCGCCGACGTGATGCAGCCCACAGGACATGCCGGTGATCTCTTCCAGCTCGCGGTAGAGATTGATCGTATAGCCCTGCAGGGCCGCCATATTGGTGTCGCCGTTGAGGGTATGAAAACCGCCTGCAGCATGCCAGGTGGAGCCAGAGGTGAGCTCGGACCGCTCCAGCAGCATTACATCAGACCAGCCGAGTTTGGTCAGGTGGTAGAGGACCGAACAGCCGACGACACCGCCGCCGATCACGGCCACGCGGGTGGTGGTTTTCATGAGGCTTCTCCCTGAATGAGGCTTTTCCTTATTCTGGACAGAAGTGAACAGTAGTCCAGTAAAAAAGCGACAAAACCCGTCGCTCCCAGCCAATAGGTGACACAGGCAGCGTGGTTTCGCGCAGATATTGCAGCCTTTATGGGGGGCTAATCGGTGCTACGCAGCGGGCTGAGCTGTACCAGCAGGATCGCGAGCAATGGGATTGCCAGTTTCAATAGCGCCACGGTGATCAGCAGTGCGCCAAGGCTACTGTAATCCGCAGGGGTGATGATCTGACCCTCAGCAGAGCTGACTTCGCGGGTGACCACAAACACCTGGTTGAGGTATTTGGTGCCCAGGCTGGAGGCTGAGAGCGCCAGATTGGTGAAGGAGGCCATCACCGCAAAAAAGGTCGCTTTGAGATTGCTGGGGGCGTTGCGGGCAATCCAGGCCAACATCGGGATCATGGCGATTTGCCCCAGCGGGGATTCCGCCGCCGTATCCACCAAGGCGATAAAGCGCGCATCCACCAACCCGCCCGTGAGCGGAGCCGTCCAGTTGTGGATGCCGTAGTACAGCCCGATATTGGGCAGGCTGAGCAGGGCTTCGGTCAGGGCCAGAAAGGTGATGATCCAGGCGATGGTGTTATTGGCGATCAAGGGGCGCAGCAGGATCATGCCAAACAGCGTCAGCAGGGAGGAAATCAGCGACAGAACCGAAAGGAACTGTTGGTCAAAGCCAAGCGCGTCGATTTCGAACCAGGTGGCTGCCGCGCCATTCAGGGGCGTGGCGCGGTAGACGAAGATGATGATGGCGGTGCCAATTAAGGCACGCGCCTGTTGCGGTGTCAGCGCCTTGATCAACTGGCGCATCAGCAACAGCACGATAAGCATCGAGCCGCCAAAGACCAGCTCCTGCGCCTGCGCGACATCACTGAGCCCCACGCTGAGCGACAGTGCCACAAAGGCGCCACCACCGATAAAATACCACCAGTTGACTGAGACCGGATCCCGCGGCAGCGTCAGGCGGTCCTGGATCTCGGCAGCGCCGAGGCCGAGTTTGCGCAGCTTGGCGCCCAGATGCCTGCGCTGAAACAGCGCCACGGCAATGCCGGTCAGCGACAACAGCGGCACCATCAGGGCCAGCAGATAGACCTGGGCATAAAGCGCGCCCTTCTCCGCCTGGTTCAGGGCATCGGCGCCGTCAAACAGCCAGACATTCATCGCCGCCGCAGCGCTGAAACCACCAATCAGGGTGATCCGTCCCAGGGTCTGCATGGTGGTATGCATGACCCGGTTCTCGGCCTCAGAGAAGGCGCTTCCGTCGAGTTTGCGGTGCGGGATGGCCTCCACAGACATGGCATCGGCCACCACATCCTGCAGCACAAACCCACAGGGGGCGAGCAACGCCGCCGCCACGTACCAGCTGTTGGCGGGCATGATCTGCCCCATGGCATCAGGCGCGATCAACAGACTGGCGATGATGCCATAGCTGGTCGCCATCAGCGTGGCGCCAAGCAGGATCAACAGGTATTTCCAGCGCCAGATCAGATCCACCAGATGCCCCAGCGGCATCTTTAGCGCCCAGGGCAGGCCCACCCAAAAGGCAAGACCGGCCAAAAAGGCTGCCTCCAGATCCATGTATTCCTTGACAAAAAATGTCGCCACAACCGAGGTAATGCCCTGAACACCATAGGCAAAGTAGATCAGCAGCGGCGGCAGGAAGCTCCAGCGGAGCTGTCGCAGCAGGTCCAGAAAAATCTGATCAAACCATGCATAGGCCCGGTTCATGACAGGGGACGCACCTTAAATGCAGTGATCCGGTTGCCCTCGCGTCCGGTGACCTCAAAGCGGAAGCCGTGAAAGGAGAACACCTGACCGGTGGTCGGGATCATCTGGGCCTCATGGATGACCAGCCCGGCGATGGTATTGGCCTCTTCATCCGGCAGGTTCCAATCCATCGCCCTGTTCAGGTCTCGAATGGTGGTGGCGCCTTCGACGGTGTAGTTGCCATCGCTGTCCTTTTTTACCAAGGACTGTTCTGCCGGGTCAAACTCATCGGTGATTTCGCCGACAATTTCCTCCAGGATGTCTTCCAGAGTGATCAGCCCCTGCAGGGCGCCATATTCATCCACCACCAGGGCAAAATGGCTCCGCATCCGCAGAAACTGCCGCATCTGGTCGTCCAATGTGGTGGTTTCAGGGACAAAATACGGGGGCTTGGCCACCGTGGTGATCTCAAATTTGCGTAGCGCACTGGCATCGCCCTCGGGGCCACCAATCTGGGCATACATCTCGCGCAGCAGATCCTTGGCATGGACAATGCCGATGATGTTTTCCGGCTCATCCTTAAATACGGGCAGCCGGGTATGGGGGGAGGTCAGACATTGCTCCAGAATATCCGCCGGTTCTGCTGCGGCGTCGATCATCTGGATATGCGAGCGATGCAGCATGATTTCTTCGACAAACCGGTCTGACAGATCCAGCGCGCCCAAAATGCGGTCGCGGTCTTCTTTTTCCACCACGCCCTCGGAATGGCCCAGATGCAGGGCGCCGGCGATTTCTTCCCGCATTGCCATGATCTGGCTGTCCGGGTCGATCTGCACCCCAAAGAGGCGCAAAATCCCGCGTACCAAAAACCGCACGGCGGCCACGATCGGGGCGAGGATTGTCACCAACACGCCAATGATCGGCGCCACGGCAGAGGCGGCTTTTTCCGCATTAGAGATGGCATAGGTCTTGGGCAGAACTTCGGCAAAGATCAGCACCAGCAGGGTCATGACCAGGGTGGCAAAGGCGACGCCGCTTTCCCCAAAGGTGCGGGTCAAAAGCGCGGTGGCCAATGAGGTGGCCAGGATGTTCACCAGGTTATTGCCCAGCAAAACCGAACCGATCAGCCGCTCGTTGTCTTCGGTGACGTCAAGCGCGCGCTGCGCGCCGTGGGATCCTTTGTCTGCCTGGGTGCGCAGCTTGCCGCGGGAGGCCGCGGTCAGTGCGGTTTCCGAGCCGGAGAAGAAGGCTGAGAGCACCAACAGCAGCGCAATTGCCCCTGCGGAGATCCAGAAGGCGCTGTCCAGAACAGTTTGAGCAGTGTCCATGATGGGTCCAAGTTCAGTTTGTGTTTCTATAGGTTATGGGGTGCGATGGCGCGCCAGACAAGTCCCGTTGCGCCGGGAAAGTCCGGTCAGAAATCGACCAAGGGGGCTGGGATCTGCGCAGCGACTGGCGCTGTCTTAGTCATCTTTGTGCGCTTTACCCCTGGTTGGGCTTTGGCTGGCCTCGCCAGGACGGGACAGCGGGTGGTGTTGCAGAACCAACTCGCTAAGCCGGGCATCCAGCACATGGGTGTAGATCTCGGTGGTGGCGATATCCGCGTGGCCCAGCAACGCCTGAATGGCGCGCAGGTCGGCGCCATTGGCCAATAGATGGGTGGCAAAGGCATGGCGGAGCGTATGGGGCGTCACCTTCTGCGGATCAATGCCACCGGTCACCGCCAGGTCCTTGATCAGCAGATAAAACCAGTGGCGGGTCAGATGACCCTCTTTGCCGCGCGACGGGAACAGGAATTTTGATCCCGGCGCTCCCGTGGCTTGGGCTTTTTCCTCGCCCTCATCGCGGATTTGCAGCCAGACCCGCAGTGCCTCTCGGGCGGGCGGAGACAGCGGCACCATGCGCTCTTTGCCACCCTTGCCCAGCACCAGCAGCATATTGGGATCCCCACGGGCGGAGGCCACAGGCAGCGACACCAGCTCGCTTACCCGCATGCCAGTGGCATAGAGCAGCTCCATCAGGCAGGTGTTGCGCAATCGGTCCGCCGGTTTGCGACCAGTCTGGCGGGCGGCCTCCAGCAGGCGGTCAACCTCGATCACCTCCAGCGTTTGGGGCAGCTTTTTGGCGCGGCCCGGTCCCTTGATCTGAATGGCAGGGTTGTCGGTACGCCAGCCTTCCTCAAAGGCAAAATGGTAAAGCTGACGAATGGCCGACAACCGCCGCGCACGGGTGGCGCGAGACAGACCCTCTGCGTCGCAGGCGATAAGATAGGCCTCGATGTCATCCCGTGCAGCCTGCCCAAAACTGCTGTCACGGTGGGCCAGCCAACCGGCTGCATCCTTCAGATCCCGGCCATAGGCCAGCAAGGTGTTGCGCGCTGCCCCGGCCTCAGCCGCCTGGGCTTCCAGAAAGGTGGAAATCCACTGCAGATCATCGCGCGGCGCGGCCATTCAACCGCGTTCCAGCAGCATCAGCTGCAGGGTTGCCCGCCTTGCGGTGTCCTCCAGTCCAACAGCGCGCAGCGCCGCCAGGGAATTGCTGAGATCGCCAAGATTGCCCTGGGCGCCGCGGGCAAAGAGATCCATGGTGCGCAAAATGGCCTCGCCCAATTGACCATTGTCCAACAGTCTGCGGATTTTGACGGGGACCTCTGCGTCATCGTCAAAACCTTTCATGATCGACAGCATCAGCGGGGTGTGACCACTGCGCGCTGCGGCTGCGGGCTGTGCGCTTTCTGCTTGTGGCTTCTGCGATGGCTCCCCCGCTGGATCAGCCGGGGCGCTGAGGTCGGATCCGGGCTGCCCCGGTGTTCCCTGTGCCAGCGCCGCGAGAAAGCTGTTTTCCAGGCTGTCATCGGGCGGGCTATGGGAGGCGATTTCATAGGTGGGTGCCAAAAGGCGAATGCGCCAGGACAGCTTTGCTGCTTCGCCACTAAGGTTGAAACGCGCCAATTGGGTGGAAAACAGATCGGCAAATCCAACTTCAAGCCCGGCCTGTTGCATGGCCTGCCAGACGGCAGGCAGCGCATTGGCCACCTCGGCGCTGTTGGCGCTGTTGAGCGCCGCCTCAAAGCGTTGCAGGGCCGCGACCCGGTCCCAAATCCCACCAGAGGCTGCCGGGGTGCGATCGGTATAGAGACCCAATAGCTGGTTGGGGTTCAAAGCCCCGGCACGGGTCAGCCGCTCGGCGGCTTCCAATTGGGCTTTCCAGCCAGCCACATCCCGCAAATCTGCCGCCGAAAAGGCCCGTGGCAGCGGCGCAGTCGGGAGCCGTTCTCCGATCGCCTCATAGAGCCGGAAGGTCAAAGGGTCGGGGTTGTCGGGCAAGGGCAGGGGCGGGGCAAGATCAAAAACATCCGGGTTCAGGAACCGGTCCAGCAGATCCAGCTGCGCCTTTGGCAACAGCTCAAGCGCGTGAGCCGATTCAAACATCAAAGCTGCGGTTGGCCAATCGCTGCGACGGGCCGCGCAAAAAATGCTGGTTCGGTAATCCGGCGCCAGAAACGGGGCTGCAACCAGAGCAGCGCAGGCCCTGTCCTCGTCGCCGCTTAGAAGGGTGGTGAAGAACCAACGCCGAAACCGCGCTGTCGTGGCGGACGGGCCTGCCTGTTCCACCAGTGCCTGCGCCGGATCAGAGGCGCCCAGCGAGATCAGCCGATCCAGGCGCGCCAGCAATATGACATCGCCCTGAGGCTTTAGCGGGCGGCTTTCAGAAAGCAGCAGGGTAAACAATAGCGACTGCATCGCCGGGTTGCCCTGCACGGAAACGGTGCGGATGAGCGCAGCAATATCGTTGGGATCACTGCCGTGCCACAGATCAATCGGCAGGCCAGTGGCAGAGGGCGCCACCAGTCCAATAGAGGGCAACAGCGCCTGAAGCGGCGTTACGGTGATCGCGGGCCGGGCCGCACTGCCGGTGACCGGGGGCTCCAGCAAGACCGTGCTTGGAAGCGGCGCCGCGCTGTCGGGCTGGCCGAGCCAATCAATCACCGTCAGTGGGGCCTGCGTCAGTGCAGGGCCGCCATAAAAAGTGCTGATAAGGAATGCCGAAAGGGCCGCCTTTTGTCTGATTTTATGGCGCTGCCTATTCTGCATCTAGCAACACCGGTTTGCGAATCTCCTGCACCGGAACGCTAAAATCTGCTCCGAACCAGGGGCCGATATAGGCATAGGCCACCAGTCCCAGCACTGCCAGAACACCGAAGATTACTAGATATTTGATCAATCGCACCATTGCGCACCTGTTGCCTGCTTCTTTGTATTTTGCTCAAGTTATATATGGCCTTTTTTGCAATATCACGTCATTCACGGAAGAATGAGCGAAAAAGAGCAAATAGCCGAAGTGGATGTCGCAGCTTCTAAGCCTGGGCGACTGAAAAAGACCGTTGTTATGGTGGGCATGATGGGAGCTGGCAAGACGGCCGTGGGGCGCGCTTTGGCGGCGCGACTGCAGGTGCCGTTTTTAGATAGCGACCACGAGATCGAAGCGGCCGCCAATAGGACAATACCTGAGATTTTTGCCCGCGATGGAGAGGCCTTCTTTCGATTGAAAGAGCGTCAGGTGATTGCGCGGCTGCTGACTGAGGAATGTGGCGTGCTGTCCACCGGAGGCGGCGCATTTCTGGCGGCGGAGAATCGCGAGACCATTACCCGCAATGGGGCGTCGATCTGGTTGCAGGCGGATCTGGATGTGTTGTGGAATCGGGTGCGATACCGCGACACTCGCCCCTTGCTGCAAACCGCAGATCCCCGCGCCACCCTGGCGCAGCTTTATGAGGCCAGAGTGCCGCTCTATGCCAAAGCGGATTTGGCGGTGGTCTCGGACGGCAAGGCCTCGATTGAAGAAATGGTGGACCGGGTGTTGGAGGCCTTGCGGTCTCGCCCCGATGTATTGGAGAGCTGAGGATGGAACAGATCGTGCATGTCCCCCTGGAGGGGCGGGCCTATGATGTGGTGATCGGGCCTGGATTGTTGCAGACTGTTGGAACGCGGATCGCGCCCTTCCTTACACGGCCCCGCGTTGCGGTTCTGACAGATGAGACAGTTGCGGATCTGCACCTTGAAACCCTGCGGCAGGGGCTGCGCAGCGCCGGGATCGACATGGTATCGTTGGCTTTGCCTGCGGGGGAAAGCACCAAGGGCTGGCCGCAGTTCACCCGCGCAGTGGAATGGCTGCTGGAGCAAAAGGTGGAGCGCAACGATGTTGTGGTGGCTTTTGGCGGCGGTGTGATTGGCGATCTGGCCGGATTTGCGGCATCGGTGCTGCGCCGGGGCGTGCGGTTTGTGCAAATTCCCACCTCGCTATTGGCGCAGGTTGACAGCTCTGTTGGGGGCAAAACCGGTATCAATGCACCGCAGGGCAAAAACCTGATTGGCGCTTTTCACCAGCCCACCCTGGTGCTGGCAGATACCGAGGTTCTGGGCAGCCTTACGCCGCGGGATTTCCTTGCGGGGTACGGTGAAGTGGTCAAATACGGCATGTTGGGCGATGCCGAGTTCTTTGCCTGGCTCGAAGACATGGGGCCCAAACTGGCCTCCGGCGATATGGCTGCTCGGGTAGAGGCTGTCGCCCGTTCGGTGCAGATGAAGGCCGATATCGTGGTGCGTGACGAAACCGAACAGGGCGATCGGGCCCTGTTGAACCTGGGCCACACCTTTGGCCACGCGCTGGAAGCGGCCACCGGCTATTCTGACCGGCTGCTGCATGGGGAAGGCGTTGCCATTGGCTGCGCGCTGGCGTTTGAGCTCTCTGCCCGGTTGGGCCTGTGCAGCCAGGAAGACCCAAGCCGGGTGCGCGCGCATCTGAAAGCCATGGGAATGAAAACGGATCTGGCGGATATTGCAGGTACTCTGCCGGATGCGCAGACACTGCTGGATCTGATGGGGCAGGACAAAAAGGTGGTGGATGGTCAGCTGCGCTTTATTCTGGCGCGCAGCATTGGCGATGCTTTTGTGACCGCCGAAGTGCCCGAAGCGGCGGTGCTTGCGGTGTTGCAGGATGCCTTGGCGGATTGTTCAGGGGCCTAGAGACGCGCCCCAGAATTTTGCAGCAATTTTACGGTTCTGGCTGAGCTGTCGACTGAACTGTCCCAAGGGCTTTTGAAATTGCTGCCAGCAAGTCACTGCGCATGATGGGTTTCATCAGCCGGATGTCTTCTGGGCGCAGGCCGTTTCCATGCACAGTGGCCTCGGCCGCGTAGCCAGACATGAAGACAACCGGGAGGTCGGGATTGATGGTACGCAGCGCAGTCGCCAGGGCGGTTCCTTTTAGCTGACCCGGCATGACAATATCCGTGAGCAGCAGATCAAATTCCTGATCGACTTCAAAGATCTCTTTTGCCTCATCCCCACTGGCGGCGGTGGTCACAGAATACCCGGCCTTTTCCAGAATGGATTTCAGAACCAGCAGCACTTCTTCCTCATCCTCGGCGAGCAAAAGGCGTTTGCCCTGGAGTGTCGCAGCCTCGGCAGTTGCGCTATGGGCTGGGGCTTTGCGTGGGTCGGGGGCCATGGCAGGGAAATAGAGCTTGAAAGTGGTGCCAACGCCAGGCTCTGAATAGACTTGGGCGGTGCCTTCGGATTGGCGCATAAAGCCGAGAACCATGGAAAGCCCCAGGCCTGAGCCCTCGCCGGAAGATTTTGTGGTGAAAAACGGGTCAAAGATATTGTCCAGAATCTCGGCGTCTATGCCGTCTCCGGTGTCTGAAACAGCAATCATCACATAGCGCCCTGGCTTCAGGACTTCGTGGCGACTGTCCTGATAGGTGTGGTCAATCCTGACATTTGAGGTCTCGATGGTCAGTTTGCCGCTGTCCGTCATTGCATCGCGGGCGTTCAGGATCAGGTTCAGCAGGGCGCTTTCGGCAAGGCCGGGGTCCACTTCGACATTCCAAAGCCGTGCCAAAAGTGAGGTTTCAACCTCAATATGCGAGGGCAGGGTGCGCCCGGCCCAGTTTTTTGTTTCCAGTACCAGCTTGTTGAGGTCCAACACCTCCGGCTGTAGGGGCGTGCGCCGGGCGTAGCTCAACATGCTTCTTGTCAAGTCCGCCCCGCGCATGGTGGCACCGATGCAGGAAGCTATGTAATCTGTCCGCTTTTCTGTGTCTGGCTCCTCTTGTAGCAGCTCAAGGTTGCCCAGGATGACCGCGAGAAGATTGTTGAAATCATGCGCCACCCCTCCTGTCAGTTGGCCAATGGTTTCAAGCCGTTGCGAGGCGGCCAGCTGTGATTGCAAATCTTCACGTTGCTTTTGATCCGCCAGCCGTTTGGAAATGTCGGCGATATTGGCCCGGATGAGTTTTTGCCGAAAGGGCGGCATACGGGTTAGAGAAATTTCACAGTCTATTTCCTCACCGGAAGCCTTGAGGTGACGCCAATGGAAAATGGGGTTCTCGCCGTTAAGGGCAGCCTGTAGGCGTTGCTGGGCTAGTGTCGCGCTTTCCTCGCCTGAAGGTTGCTTTTCTGGACTAAGTTCCACCAGGGTAAGTCCGCGCACCAATTTGTCTCTGTCGTACCCAAAGAACTCTGCCGCCCGGGCATTGGCCAAGATGAAATGGTTTTTCTCGATGTCATAAATCACAATGGCGTCCGGGGCATAGTCGACCAGGGTTTCAAACTGCTGGGACTTGTCGGTCGCCTCATTTTGGGTCTCTTTCCAGTAGCGACTGAGATTGGACACCAGCGTAATGATCAACAGGTTGGTGGCCATGAGCGCGACGAGCAGGACCACCCAGTTTCCGACCGCCCGATTCCATTCCGCGACCTTGGGATCGGGGGAGACCAGGACCCCTGTGACAAACAGATAGGCAATAAGCGCAATTGCGCAGCCGAGGGCCCCTAGGAGCAAGAGTGACAATTTTCGGCTGAACATGGCCGCACAGAGTGCCATGTAGAAGGGGAAGGCCAAGATGGCTGCCGCACCCAACCCAAGGTGTGTCATGCTGAAAAAGTTGGTGACGACAAGCCCTGCAACGGTCAGGCCCCCACTCAGAGCCAGGTATTTGCTGTTACGCAGGAAAATAGCCGGAAGAATACTGAGAGCGACAAGGAGTAGGGTGGTAACAATAAAGGCGGGACTAAATTGGCCCAGGCGAAAGAGGTTCACCATCGCCACCAGGCCGGCAATGATCGCCAACAGGTCAATAACCGCCCGTAGTGTTTTGCGAACGCCTTGGCGATAGGTGACAGGGATTTCAGTGCTCATGTCGTCTGTCATGGGGAGCCGCTTTTATGTTGTCTTTACGCACCATAGCCTGAAATGGCCCACTGGGGATACTGAAACAAAAACCTGTTTGCCGATTTTTTGAGCACCCTTTCCAGAGCTGGATTTGTTCTGCACGGGTTGCTTGGACTTGGGTCTGGGGGCGTGCAGCAGGAATGGGGCCGGGCCTCTTGCCTTGGGCGCCTGTTGGTCTTGCGGCATATGCACCCCGTCTTGGCGCGGTCTTGGCTCCGTTTTGGCCCGTCTTGCAGCGTACGCAGGGCTTACCTCCTCTCAAACCCCGCTCCCTAAAGTGTCCGGTCACTGACCTGGATTTTTCTTGGAGGAAACGGATGAAGCTCATTTTCAATTGGCGAGCTGTGCTCACCAGAGCTGCGAGCGTCTGGTTTATTCTGGCTGGTCTGCTGGCGCTCATTGGGTTTTTCTTTGCCACACTCAGCCCGGACATGACCCGTTGGTCGCCTGTCTACTTTGCGGTGGCCTCGGCGGTGTTTCAGACCTTGGCGATTCCGGCGCGGATTGTGTTTCAGGCGGGGCTTGCGGATCTGGGAGAGTTTCGCCGCAGTCAGGCGGGGGCGATGCGGAACCGCAGTTTGGGGATCATCGCCGGCAGCGGTATTGCGCTTTCCACTGCCCTTGCCTTTATCGGCGGTTGGGAAGGGCTGCGCCAGGAGGCCTACCGCGATGTGGTTGGTGTCTGGACCGTCTGTTACGGCAAAACCCAGCAGGTGGCGCCTGGCGACCGCTACAGCAAGGCGGAATGCGACCAGTTGCTGGCGGCTGAAATTCTGTCCTATGAGGCCGCGTTGGATCGCTGTCTTAAGGTGACAGTGCCGCTGGGTATGAAGATTGCCCTGGTGTCCTGGACCTACAATGTGGGGGCCAGGGCGGCTTGCCAATCAACCTTGCTCCGGCTTGCAAATGCAGGGGACCTGGAGGGGGCCTGCAATGAGTTGCCGCGCTGGAACCGGGCAGGTGGCAAGGTCTGGCGTGGCCTGACCCGGCGCCGGTTTTCGGAAATGGAAATGTGCCATGCAGCTCTGAAAGACGCCAGATGACCCTGGTCTGGCTGCTGCGGAATCTGCCTGTTTTGGCGGTGGCACTGGGGGGCGCGGTACTGGTCCTGTTGGTCTTGCGGCTTATGCAGGAGCGAACCCGGCTGAGTGCTGAACTGGGACAGCTGCAAAGGCAGTTGTCCACGGCCCTGATTGAGCTGGACCGCGCACAAGAGGCCGCGCGCATTCACCGCGCCCATTTGGCCCGTGCCGAAGACGCGGCGCGGCGCTGGTCTGGAATTGCCAATGATCTGCAACGGATGGAGGGCCAGGATGCGCCTTTGTCACCTCTGCTTGGCCATACTGCTGAGCGCCTGTACCAAACCCGCCCCTAGGGCCATTCTCGCCCCGCATCCGGTACCGCCCGACCTGTTGCGCCCCTGTGCCGGATATCAAGGCCCGCTGCCACACACCGAAGGCGCCCTTGCCAAAGCGATCATTGCCGAAGCCCAGGGGCGGGCCTGTGCAAATGCCAGACTGGCGGCGGTGGCAGAGATCCTGTCGAAACCGGATCCAAAGGACGGTTGAAGTTTTTTTGCCTGAACCGGCTGAAATAAAGCGCAGCGCAGGCCCAAAGAAACGGGGCACCTACCGTTGTGGGAAAACAAAACGATTCCGTGATCGGCGAAAAAAAAACTGATCAATTCACAGTGCGTCTCGCTGGGCGCAATGCTGCTTTGATCTGAGTGCAGGCGCTAAGTGACATAGTTCACTTAACTGTGTTTGGCATTTGCAAAAAGTGACCGAATATATTGGCAGGAAAGCAAAATATTGCCAATTTCTGCCCCCTGGCAAAGCGAAATTAATTTCAAGACTGCGCGCCAAAAAAACTGATTGTTATATGTCAGGCGAGGAACGGATCCCTGGGATGGGGGGAGTACGGGCCACATACGTTCAACCAGGAGACTCTAGATCCATGAGCACCAAATTCGTATTGCGCAGCAGCGCGGCTGTCGCCGCAGCTTTGCTCGCAGCCCCGGCATTTGCGGGCCCCACCTACACCAATGACAACGGCGGCAGCTTCCGCTGGTATGGTCAGTTTAACCCATCCTTCCAGTCTTTCGACGATGGCGTCGAAGAGTACAACCGCCTGTCTGACAACTCATCGTCGAACTCGCGGATCGGTTTCTGGGTTGAACAAGCCTTTGGCGAGAACACCCTGAAGTTCCGTTTCGAAACGGCCTTTGGTTTCCGCGCCTCCGATGGCACTGACCAGACCTCCAAAGGGGATGTTACCAGCTGGAGCCGCACCAACCTGCGTCACGTTGATCTGCAGTATGAGACAGCCAACTTTGGTACCTTCTCGGCTGGTCAGGGCTCGATGGCCTCTGACGGCATCACCGGTGCTGACTATTCTGGAACCGGTCTTGGCGCCAACGCATCGATCGCTGACATCGGCGGTGGCTACCTGTTCCGCGACGGCGCCGGTAACCTGACCAGCGTGTCCGTGGGCGATGTCAGTGCGACATATGACGGTCCGCGTCTGGGTCGTGTGCGCTATGACAGCACCAACTATGGCGGTTTCACCTTTTCGGCTTCCTACGGGACCGATATCTTGAAAACCAATAACGACCGTGAAACCTACGACATTGCGGTTCGCTACAACAATGATGAGCTGGGCGCCTTTGCTCTGGACGCAGGGCTTGCTGCGGCCTGGACCGAGGAAACCGGCAAACAGGACAGCCGTGACATCTCTGGCTCTGTTGCGCTTTTGCACAAAGACACAGGTATCTCCCTGGCGCTGGCTGCGGGTGAACGCGATATCGCTGGCACCTACACCTATGCCAAGCTGGGCTATTCCGCTGATCTGATCGCTGCAGGTAAAACCTCCTTCTCGGTGGACTACTATGATGGCTCCGATCAGGTAACAGCAGGCGATTCCTCTGAATCCTGGGGGATCGCTGCGGTTCAAAAAATCGACCGTTTCAACGTGGAAACCTACATTGCCTACCGCGATTACTCCTACGCGGATACTTCAGCCACCGCCTATCAGGATGCAAATGTGATCCTGGCCGGCGCGCGCTGGAAGTTCTGAAGACAGATTTTCCCCTCGGGTCTTCAGCTCGGTTTTCAAAACAACACGCACGTCCCCTTCCTGGGGGCGTGTTTTTTTGTGGGAAGATAAAAAAATTCCTAACGAATTGCACCTTTGAGAGGGGGAAACCGGCAATGGCTCTTGCACCGCGCCGCCAGTAACAATAGAAGGCCACAAATTGTCTGGGGGCGGTGCCTGCGCACGCGCTCCGAATCTCTATGGGGTATAACATGCAGGTCACCGAGACGCTGAACGAAGGTCTGAAACGCGGCTACGCCATCACGGTTACGGCGGCCGAGCTGGACGCCAAGGTCAATGAAAAGCTGGTCGAAGCCCAGCCGGAAATCGAAATGAAAGGTTTCCGCAAAGGCAAGGTGCCTATGGCGCTGCTGAAAAAGCAGTTTGGCCAGCGCATGATCGGCGAAGCCATGCAGGAAACCATCGATGGTGCCATGAACGAGCACTTCGAAAAAACCGGTGACCGTCCCGCGATGCAGCCCGACGTCAAGATGACCAATGAAGATTGGAAAGAAGGCGACGACGTTGCCGTTGATATGTCCTATGAGGCACTGCCAGAAATTCCTGAGGTCGACCTGTCTGGTGTGACCCTTGAAAAGCTGGTTGTGAAAGCCGAAGACGAAGCTGTCACCGAAGCGCTGGAAAACCTGGCTGAAAACGCCCAGGAATTCGAAGCCCGCGATGAAGCAGCGGCTTCTGAGGACGGCGACCAGGTTGTCATCGACTTCCTGGGCAAGGTTGACGGCGAAGCCTTTGAAGGCGGTGCGGCTGACGATTACCCACTGGTTCTGGGCTCCAATTCCTTCATCCCCGGCTTTGAAGAGCAGCTGGTTGGCGTCAAGGCTGGCGACGAAAAAGACGTCTCCGTGACCTTCCCCGAAGAGTATCAGGCCGAGCACCTGGCGGGCAAAGAAGCCGTGTTCTCTTGCACCATCAAAGAGGTCAAGGCGCCTAAAGCTGCCGAGATCAACGACGAGATGGCCAAGAAATTCGGCGCCGAAGACCTGGAGGCTCTGAAGGGTCAGATCCGCGAGCGTCTCGAATCTGAATATGCCGGTGCAGCCCGCGCTGTGATGAAACGCGCCACCCTGGACAAGCTGGACGAGCTGGTCTCCTTTGATCTGCCCCCATCGCTGGTCGAAGCCGAAGCCAAGCAGATCTCGCATCAGCTGTGGCACGAGGATCACCCAGAGGTCGAAGGCCACGATCACGGCGAAATCGAAACCACCGAAGAGCACACCGCCCTGGCTGAGCGTCGCGTTCGCCTCGGTCTGCTGCTGGCAGAGCTGGGCCAAAAAGCCGAGGTCGAAGTGACCGATGCGGAAATGACCCAGGCCATCATGGCACAGGCCCGTCAGTACCCAGGTCAGGAACGTCAGTTCTTTGAATTCATTCAGCAGAACGCTCAGATGCAGCAGCAGCTGCGCGCGCCTTTGTTTGAAGACAAAGTCATCGACCATCTGTTTGATCAGGCGACTGTCGCTGAAAAAGAAGTCTCCAAAGAGGAACTTCAAAAAGCTGTCGAGGCGCTGGAAGAAGAATAAACTCAATCCTTTTGAGTATTACGGGGTCGCCTTTTGGCGGCCCTTTTTTGTTTTAAAGGAATAGAACTGTTTGATGTTTCGGATTTTGGGCTCACGCTAATTTCGTAATGGAAAAATATCTTCACAACCCTTGCGGTAAATAAGACTATCGTAATTCTTTTATCCGATCGTGAATCCTATATTGATTCACACGGGATGAAACGATGGTTGGTAGTTCTGCGAAGAGATTGCGGAGATTTTCTCCTGCCAATGCGAAGACCAAAACAAAGGTCATGTCTGTGGCATTGTTTCCTTTGGCTCTCATTGCTGCAGTAGGCGCATTGGCGGTTTATGATCTGCAACGGATGGAAGAGACCTCTCATAAGGTCGATCATTCGCAACAAATTGTGGACCAGGTTGCGACCCTCAACGCAGCGGCGTTTGAGATGGAGGCAGGTCTGCGCGGCTATGAGTTGGCGGGTCAAGAACGCTATCTGGAACCCTATGAAAAAGGTTCGGCCGAGACCTTTGCCGCCCTTGAGGAACTGTCTGTATCCGTCCGTGACGATCCCGCGATGGCAGAGCGTTTGAGCGAGGCTGAAAACACACTGCGCGCCTGGCAGTCCGATGTTGCTGAACAGGCCATCAATCTGCGACGTGACATTGGCGATGCCATGACCATGAATGACATGGCCTCAGAGGTTAAGATGGCCAAGGGGACAGTGTTCTTCGACGCGTTTCGCTCTGAAATCGAACAATTCATCGAAGAGGAAGAGGTTCGTCTGGCTGATCGCCGTCAGGTTTTTATGACCATGGTTAAAACTGGCATTGCCAGCCCAGATTTCATGAACAGTTCGCTGATCGCCGTTGAACAGGCCCATTCAATTATCAGTGAGGCCAAGGATCTCTTGGCGGTTGCTGTGGATATGGAATCCAGCATGCGCGGCTATCTGTTGA
Organism: Pseudophaeobacter sp. TrK17; assembly: GCF_042192375.1. Taxonomy (NCBI): domain Bacteria; kingdom Pseudomonadati; phylum Pseudomonadota; class Alphaproteobacteria; order Rhodobacterales; family Roseobacteraceae; genus Pseudophaeobacter; species Pseudophaeobacter sp. TrK17. Next base: position 2,164,883 of record NZ_CP071700.1, on the reverse strand, counting down.
CCGGAGAAGAGGCTTCTCTGGAGCCGTATAACATCGGCATTGAGACCTTTGATCGCTTGGTCGCCAGCCTGACTGAGAAATCCAGTGAGAGCCTGATGCAGGAGATCCGCATCACCAAATTGGCAAAGATCATAGCGGATTGGCGTCAACAGGCGGTTGAGCCCCTGCTGGCGCTGCGCCGTGAAATTGGCGATGCCAAGACCATGGATGATATGGCTGATTTTGTAGCCGAGGGGCGCGGTGCGGCCTATTTTGCAGAGTTTTCCGAAATCATGGCTTCTTTCGAAGCAGAGGTGCTGTCCACGATGCGGGCGCGACAGGCTGAAAACGCCGAAATTTCAGCGCTGACCCAAACCATGATTCCTGCAGCGATCTTTGTTGCCATTCTGCTGGGCGGTGCCTTTGCCTTGATCGTGGGCGGCAGCCTGGCCCGCGCGGTCAATCGCATTACGGTGTCGATGAAAGGTCTGGCCGATGGGAACAACACGGTCGAGATCCAGGGGCAGGATCGTGGTGACGAGATTGGCCAGATGGCCCGGGCGCTGGATGTTTTCCGCGATGCGCTGGTCGAAATGCAGGCTCTGGAGAAGAAAAAGGCCGAAGGCCGTGATGCAGAGCTGAACCAGATGGTAGAGCACCTGAGCCGGGTGTTGTCACAGCTGTCGGATGGCAATCTTATGGTACAGATTGAGGAGCAGTTCCCAGAGGGATATGAAAAGCTGCGCGGTGATTTCAATCAGACTGTCATAACCTTAAAGAGCATCGTTGGAGACGTTATGGCCACCTCCAGCAGCATCGGTAATGGCGCCGTTGAAATCAGCCAGGCCTCGACGGACCTGTCCCATCGCACCGAGAGCCAGGCGGCAACCCTGGAAGAAACCGCGGCTGCCTTGGATGAGCTTACACAGTCGGTGAAATCCGCCGCCGAAGGGGCAAAAGCGGTCGAACAGACCATGGAGGCGGCCCGCGTCGAGGCTGAAAGCAGCGATGTTGTGGTTCAAAAAGCGGTCGCGGCGATGACCAAAATCGAAAGCTCCTCTCAAAGCATAGCGCAGATTATTTCTGTGATTGATGACATCGCCTTTCAGACCAATCTGCTGGCGCTGAATGCCGGGGTGGAAGCCGCCCGTGCTGGTGAGGCGGGGCGTGGGTTTGCCGTGGTGGCGAGCGAAGTACGTGCCTTGGCTCAGCGGTCTTCGGCTGCAGCGATGGAAATCAAAACGCTTATAGAAGACAGCGGAAAACAGGTCGGTGAGGGCGTGGATCTGGTGGGGCAGGCGGGCGACGCGCTGCAAACCATCGTGAAACAGGTGAGCCGGATCTCGACACAGGTTTCCGATATTGCCGAAGGTGCCGTCGAACAGTCCACAGGGCTTAACGAGATCAATACTGGCATGATTCAGCTTGATCAGGTGACGCAGCAAAATGCCGCGATGGTGGAAGAGGCCACAGCGGCCAGTATTCTGCTCAAAACCGATGCGGGAAAACTCGCTGATTTGATGGGGAATTTTCAGATCTCGCATCAACCCCGCTCCTTGGGGGCGGACGCCAGCCCTGCGGCTGCTGCGGCAACTGCGCTGCGGGATGTTGAGCCGACAGAGAGCTGGGACAGTGTCGCCGAGGTCGCGCCGATGATGGCTGCAACCGGGACGGATGGCATCCGGGCGTAGGGGGGTCGCTGATATCCAGGATTGCACCTGATAAATAATAAGGGCCCGCCAGATCTGCGGGCCCTTTTCTATTTTGTTTACTGGCGGGGTCAGCCGCCCGGACGGTCGCCCCTATTAGAGGTCAATGCGGAAGCGGGCAAAACCGTCGGGACCGTCGCCTGCGGCTGACAGGGTGACACCCTGAACATCCTTGGCGTAGTCGCTTGCTTTGGGGCCGGTATCGAACAGAACACTGGTGCCGGGCAGGGGCGCAAAGCTCCAGTTGGCATCGGCGCGGGGGCTGATGGTGCCCTTCTCCACAATGTAGCGCACAATCACATCGCGGTTGGTGTCAGGCCCTTCAAAGACGATGGTGTCCCCCATAGCGCCGGGGAAATCGCCGCCGCCGCCGGCACGGTAGTTGTTGGTGGCAATGATGAACTTGGCCGCTGGGTCGATTGGCGCGCCGTTGAAGGTCAGGTTGACGATACGATTGGCTTCCGGGTTCTGCAGAACGCCCTTGCTGCTGAATTTTGACGGCTGGCTCAGGTCGATCTGGTAGCGCACCCCATCCATCACATCAAAATTGTAGCTTGGGAAGTCAGGGTTGAGCAGGATCTGGTCTGCCTTGCCCGGCTCTACCTGATTGAACATGCCGGCCGAACGCTCCAGCCAGTCCTTGACCTGGGCGCCGGTTACCAGAACCGCGCGGGCGGTGTTGGGGTAAAGATATAGGTCCGAGACATTCTTGATCGCCACATCGCCTTTTGGCACATCGGTGAAATACTCAGGCCCGCCACGGCCACCGGCCTTGAACGGTGCAGCGGCTGATAGAATTGGCAGGCCTTCGTATTTGGTGCCCTTTAGCATCTGGGCGATGTACCAGCTTTGTGCAATCGACACGATCTGCACCGAAGGGTCATCCGCAACCAGGGCAAAATAGCTATGCAGCGGCGCATCGGTTTTCCCCACCGCGCGGCGCACATAGGCCAGGGTTTCCTCGTGCTGCTGGGCGACAGAGGCCAGCACCTGTGCGTCGCTTTCCACCAGCGCGGAGATCGAGCGATCCTCATTACGTTTGGAAATGGGGCGGGCTTCAGCGGCATGGCCGACAACGCGCCAGCCACCTGCGTCGCGTTCCAGCATCAAATCAATCAGCCCCAAGTGGCTGCCCCAATAGCCGCCCATGGTGGCGGGTTTGCCCTGCAGGGTGCCTTTGGCCACGTCGATACCATCCAGCCCGTCATATTTGGAGGAGGGAAACACCAGGTGGCTATGGCCAGTCATGATGGCGTCAATGCCGTCCACACCGGCCAGTACCAATGAGGCATTCTCCATGCCATCAGTTTCCTGCCCCCCGCCAATGCCAGAGTGGGACAGCGCGATGATGATATCGGCGCCTTTCTCCTTCATTTCCGGCACATAGGCACGGGCGGCCTGCAGGATATCACGGGCCTGGACGCTTCCCTCCAGATGGCGGCGATCCCAGTTCATCACCTGCGGCGGCACAAAGCCAATGAGGCCAATTTTGATCGCATGTTTAACGCCGGCACCATCGGTCAGTTCGCGGTCCATCAGCACATAGGGGGGCAGCAGGGTTTTATCGTCACGCGGGCCAGCCCCGGTTTCTTTGGCGATATTGGCGCAGACCACCGGGAACTGCGCCCCCGCAAGGGATTTCATCAGGAAATCAAGGCCATAGTTGAACTCGTGATTGCCCAGCGTCGAGGCGTCAAAGCCCACGGTATTCATTGCGGCAATCACTGGATGCAGATCTCCTTCGCGCATTCCGCGTTCATAGGCGATGTAGTCCCCCATCGGGTTGCCCTGCAAGAAATCGCCATTGTCCAGCAACAGCGCATTGGTGGCCTCTGCCCGGATGTCATTGACGATCGAGGCGGTGCGGGCCAGCCCTACCGTATCGCGTGGTTTGTCGGCGTAATAATCATACGGAAAGACATGCACATGCAGGTCGGTGGTTTCCATCAATCGCAGATGCACCTGGTTCGAGGCGGCCTGCAGAGAAAACGGGTGCAGCGCGATGAAGCCGGCGCTGCCAGCGAGAAAAGACCGGCGGTCAAGTGAGATCGGCATGAAGAAACTCCCAGTGTCAGTTTGCAGCCTAGCTATCCGGTAACGATAACAACAAAATGACAGGAGTCCCGGCGAATTTGAGCCACAGTACCGACCAAAGCTTGTTGAACTGGGAGGCGGGTTATTTCACCAATCCGGTCTCTTTCAACATGCCGCGCCGTTTGGCCTCGTAGTAGTAGCCGCGCGAATAGTGTTTGACCGCAGTATCAAAACTGCCATCCGACAAGAGCCAGGCGCCGCGCAGGTATTTCACTGAAAACTCAAGGTTTGTATCCGCATCCAGCAAGTCCTTCGGCGCGCCGGAAAACCCCATGGAACGTGCGGTGGCCGGCAGGATCTGCAACAGGCCATAGTAGGGGCGGTTGATGGCCTTGGGGCGATGGGTGCTTTCGCGGATTGCCAGGCGATGTACCAGGGCGCGCGGAACCTCATAGTGGTCTGCCCAATGGTTGATGCTTTGCCGCAGTTGCGGTGTTTCATTGGGGTAAAGCGGCGGGGTGATTTGGGTTTCTGCCCCACTTGGTTTGACCGGGCTGCAGGCTGTAGATGCCAGCGGCACGGCCAAGCTCAGCAAAAGAACCATAGTTTTGCCGCTGTTTCTGAATGTCATCATGCAGAGAAATCCACCAGTTGGAATGAAGTGTCGGGGGGGGCATTTGGGCATCCTAGGCATTCCATTGGGAAAGGAAAGAAAGCCCCGCCTGGATCGGCGGGAACTTACTCATTCAGATACGGAGCGGGGTTAGCCGATAACGGGATGGTCCCGGTTCTGCATGCAGCGAATGATCATCTCGCGTTGCTTTTCTTCCTTGTCCATTGTGCCTTCTGCGGCGCCGATCAGCCCGCCAATGGCGGCTCCGGCAATGGCATCCTCGTGGGATTCCCCGGCGCCGGTTGCGGCGCCAATCAAAGCGCCGATCATGGCCCCTTCTGATGTCAGCTCATTGTCGTATCGCATCGCGATTTGGCGGCACTCCACCAGATCACTGTTGTAGCTGGCTGAGATCGGGCCACTGGTGCGCAGCGGTTGCGCGGCCGGCGACAGGCCGCAGGCGCTCACGCCTAGGCCCAGGGCGGTGACGGCGGCGGTCAGGATCAGTTTTGGGGTCACAAATTTGTCGGTCATTACCAGAGTCCTTGTTTGAAATTCAGCAGCAGGTTGCCTGCTGTTGCGATCGGCCTGGAACATAGGAGGGAATTTTTAATCTGCAACAAAATTTTACTGTAAAACGATAAAAGATACCAGTTAAACAAAAAACTCTTGCCATCGACTGTGTCGGCTGCGATGACCGCAAGACAGGACGGAGATTGGAAGGGAAAGCCGATGGCCTTGGTCGCACGAATATTGATGGGGGTGACCAGCGTTCTGATGGTGGCCTATATGGTGCTGATCTGTAGCCTGGTGATGATCGGAAACTATGACGAGATCTGGGAGCTGGCAGATTTCCCGCCGCAGGATTTTGCCCCGTCGTCGATTGGCATCGCTCTGGGATTGTTTTTTGCTGTCGTTGTGGTCGGCGGACTGCTGATGACCTTTTGGCAATCACATCTGTTGCTGAAACTGGGACGCACGCATCTGTTTCGCGCCTTGGCGCACCGGCTGCGTCTTTGCGGTGTTGGTCTGACCCTGATGTGGGTGGGGCTCTATGCCTTTATGAACCTGGTGCCGCTGACCCTGTCGATGGGACGTGTCGCACCTGATCTTATGGACATTGAATGGTCCCCGTTTGAGATCGAAACAGTGTTTCTGGTTCTTGCGGTGGTGATGGTTGCCTTGTCAGAGACCTTGACACGCGCGGCAGAGATTGAAGACGAAAACAACCAGTTCCTATAAGGGGATAGGCATGCCGATCCGTGTGAACCTTGATATGATGCTGGTCCGTCGCAAAGTGAAATCCCGGGAACTGGCCGCCGCGGTTGGCATCACCGAGGCCAATCTGTCCCTGCTCAAATCCGGCAAGGTCAAGGGCGTGCGCTTTGCAACGCTGGATGCGATCTGCCAGTTTCTGGAGTGCCAGCCCGGCGACATTCTGGAATATCTGCCGGAAGAGGACGGGTAAAGCTACCGACCGCTGAGAGCCAGCGCCAGGCCGGAAAGCCAGCCCAGGGGAGGCTAGCCCGTTACGGGATGACCGCGCTGCTGCATACATCGAACCAGGTAGTTGCGCTGCGCCTGCTTGACTTCTGCATCGCCAATCGCAGCTCCAACGGCCGCCCCGACGACGGCACCTGCCAGTGCCTTGTCGTGGCCTTCAAGCGCACCGCCCAGAGCGCCACCTGTTCCGACGATGGCTGCGGTCTTGCCGATATGGCCCTGGCCAACTCGGCGCGCTTCGGCGCGGCACTGGGTCTCATCATTTGCATACCCACTTGGCAGAGCGCCGCTGACCTGCAGCGGAGCCTCCAGCGGAACGGTGTCGCAGGCGGAGACTGCCAGGACAAGAAAACCACCACAAAGACCAGTCCAAATTCGGCTATTCATCTGTTTGCTCCCTGAAAATCCAAAGGTGACACAGCCCCAGCGTAGGGCGGAGCAGTGGATTGAGCCAGTCCAAAAACAAAAAGGCCACACCGCAGGGGCATGGCCTTTTCTAATTGATGTCTGATCAAAGAGCTGATCAGGTCGCAGACTCTTCGTCAGCGGCCGCTGCGGGGGCATCGCCCTCGTCATCGTCGTCAGATGCGGCAGAACCGATATCGTCAAACAGTTCAGAGATTTCGAATTCAGCAGCAGCTTCCTCTTCGGCAGCGAGCTCCTGGATCGATTTACCAGAGGCCTGCAGCTCAGCTTCTTCGGCCGAACGGGCTACGTTCAGTTTGATCTGAGCTTCGACTTCTGGGTGCAGTTTGACCAAAACGGTGTGCAGGCCGAGGTCTTTGATCGGGTCGAGCAGAACAACCTGCTTTTTGTCGACCGAGAACCCGGCTTCGCTGGCGGCATCGGCGGCGTCACGAGTGGTGACAGAGCCATAAAGCGAACCGGCATCCGAAGCGGAGCGAATCACGACGAACTGCTGACCGTCCAGCTTTTCAGCCAGAGCGGCGGCTTCTGCCTTGGTTTCCAGATTGCGTGCTTCCAGCTGCGCTTTCTGTTCTTCAAAGGCGGCCAGGTTGGCTTCCGATGCGACCTTGGCTTTCGCCTGGGGCAGCAGGAAGTTGCGGGCAAACCCGGGTTTGACGTCTACGACGTCGCCCATCTGGCCCAGCTTGGCCACACGTTCAAGAAGGATAACTTGCATTGCTCAGGTCTCCTTACTTAACAGCATAGGGCAGCAGGGCGAGGAAGCGGGCGCGCTTGATAGCACGGGCCAGTTCACGCTGCTTCTTTGCCGAAACGGCGGTGATACGCGAAGGTACGATCTTGCCACGCTCAGAGATGTAGCGCTGCAGAAGACGGGTGTCTTTGTAATCGATCTTTGGCGCGTTGTCGCCCGAGAAGGGGCAGACTTTACGACGGCGGAAAAATGGTTTGGCTGCCATGGTTTAGCGTCCTTTTCTCAAGCTAGATCAGCGGCGCTCGCGACGGGTGTCGCGTTCGTCACGTTTCTGCATCTGGACCGAAGGTCCTTCGGCGTGCTCGTCGACCTTGATGGTCAGAACGCGCATCACGTCATCATGCAGGCGCATCAGGCGTTCCATTTCCTGAACAGCCGCTGCAGGTGCATCGGTGCGCAGGAAGGCATAGTGGCCCTTGCGGTTTTTGTTGATCTTGTAGGCCATCGTTTTGACGCCCCAGTATTCACTGTCAACGAGCTTACCTTCGTTGTCAGCCAATACGGCACCAAAATGTTCGACGAGACCTTCAGCTTGCGAGTTGGACAGATCCTGACGCGCAATCATAACATGCTCATAGAGGGGCATGCGAACTCCAGTTTGTTTCAAGGCGCATTTCATAGACCGGGCGGTTGAGCCTTCCGCTGCCCTGTCACGAGAGTCTGCGCGGATCGAATGTGTCGCGGAAGGATGGCCTCATATAGCTGCTTTGACGCAAAGAGCAAGGTGAAATAGGTCACAAAGACATCTCAGGCGGGCAACATCAGCTGCCGCGGCAATTGCAGGGCTGGGTGAGATGCTATTTTACCAAATACGTCGACCAAAAGATAAGGGAAATCAACAATTCCCAGCTCTCGCCCCATTGTCGCCCCATTCCTCGCGTCAAGCTTGGTTAATAAAACGTTAATCCGCACCGGGTTGGTGACGGTTCAGCAGATTGAGGCATATAATGAGCATTTCCAGCCAGGCCCCGCTGCCCTATGGGCACCAGTACCGTTCCAGATTTATGGGCAACGCGCGCACCGCTGGAAACCTGGCGACGGCGATGCCACTGGTTTTGAGCTTTGAGGCAAATTGGGGAGTGCGTATCCTTATGCTGCGTGGTCTGGGACTTGCCACACTGGTCAGCGCCAGCGGGTTGTGGCTGTTTCCAAGAAATGTCGCCGATCCTGAACTGAGCCTGCTGAAGGTTGGTGTTTCGGTATTGTTTTGTGTGCTCGGCCTGGTGTTGATGACCACCCGTAACCAGACCCAGCCGCCAGAGGCCTGTTTTGATCCGGTGCGCCGTGAGTTGCGGGTGCTGCGCTGCGATGCCTATGGGCAGCCCAAAACGGTTCTGCGCCGCAGCTACGATACCATTGGAGGTGCCCGGTTGAATGACGGAGCAGTGCAATTGTTTGAAAATGACGGCAGCCTACTGATCGAGATTCCCCTGGGCAGCACGGCGGCGCGCAGCCAATTGCGCGACCAGCTGAGCGGCGCCGTGCAATTGTTCAATTGATTTGTTCACGCCTGCGTGAGCAGATATGATCCCTCCCTCCGGAAAACCTTGATAAATAAGGGGCTCTGCGTCACCGCGCAGGGCCTTTGTTCTTTTCTCAACAGATGATGTTGGAAAATGCCGGTTTCAATTTGGCCGCCCAGACCACAGGTTAAGCTCACAAGTTTTGACCACACTGAAACACCACTCTTCACCAACGGAGCGAAAACTAATGAAAAAGATCCTTGCTGCTGCAGCACTTGTCGGCCTGAGCACAACCGCAGCCTTTGCTGCCCCCGAGAAATATGTCCTGGACTCCAGCCACAGCCAGATCGTGTTCAGCTACAACCACCTCGGGTTCTCGACCGGCGTTGGGATGTTCTCGGGCTTTGAAGGCGAAATCATGTTTGACCAGGAAGACCCTGCAAACTCCAGTGTTTCCGTTTCCATGCCGCTGAACTCCATGTTGACCGGCTGGCAGGCGCGGTTTGATCACTTCATGTCCGCTGATTTCTTTGGCGCCGAGGGCGACGAGCAGATCACCTTCACCTCCAGCAAGATTGAAGTGACAGGCGACACCACAGCTCACATCACCGGCGATCTGACCCTGAATGGCGTCACCAAATCCGTGGTTCTGGACGCAACCCTGAACCAGGTTGGCGATCACCCAATGGCGGGTAAGCCCTGGGCTGGTTTTGATGCCACCACCACGCTGGTGCGGTCTGACTATGGCCTCGGCAAATTTGCGCCATATGTAGGCGATGAAGTCTCTGTGCAGATCTCTGTTGAAGCGATGAAAGCTGAGTAACAGCTGTTTTCCTTCTGAAAGCAATGACATGAAGGCGCCGCTTCCCTGAGGGAGGCGGCGTTTTTTATGTGAGAAACCCTGGTGGCACTCAAAGGCTGCTGTGGCGTCGACTGGCGATAAAGCCAGCAGGTCGTTCTGTGATATCATCCCCCTGATCCTGCAGACCAGGAGAGAGTGCGTTGAATTCGGCGGTTGAGAGTGCGAGGCCCTGTATCTGGGGTGTCCGCAACCTTTGGGTGGTGATCTTTGATATCCCACAGCACCCGCAACAGGCTGTCTTCGGGGCGCTCGTCGTTCTTCAGATAAAAGACGGCGCTTCCTTGCGCGAGGGTGCTTTGCTGCGCGAACCACTTGGCGTTTGCGACTGAGTAAACAAGCCAGAGCGGGCCAGTCCATTTGCTGGTGTGGTTTATATCATAGGAGATGCAGGCCAACATCCCGTCAGGATGGCGCCGACATGGCAGGCGGTCGAGGCGTGCCTAGCCCCCCAATCCATAAACCACTACCGATGGGCCAGGCCACGATCCGTAAAACGGAAAACCTCCCCAGGTTTCCCCGGAGAGGTTTGCTGCGTGGTGTGAGTGGTGGTTTAAGAGTGGGGCGCGGCGTTAGTTGGTCTGTTGGGCTGTGAGGGAAATATCCAGAACAACCTCAAAGCCCAGAGTGCCTGCGTCCTGGGTGCCCGCTCCGATGTCAAAATCAAGCCGGTTCACCACAGTCTGGCCCTGCATCTGAGCCGTGTCGCCATTGATTTGCAGGGTGAAGGGCAGGGTGAGGGGCTGTGTCTTGTCACGGATCGTAAGCTCTCCAACCGCTTGGTATCCGGTCTCCAGCTTTTCCAGCTGAGCCTCAAACCGGGCCTTTGGGTAGGTGGCGCTGTCAAAATAGTCCGCGCCCATGGCCTGATCTGTGACGGTCCCCAGGGTGAGTGAGGTAATGTCGATCTCAACCGCGACCTGGCCTGCGGGGCCGGGGGCATCCAGGTTATCAAAGGTGATATCTGCCTGCCAGTTGGCAAAGGAGCCGCTGACGCTGCTGCCCATTTGTTGAATGGTCAGGGCGAGTTTTCCGTCCTGCACGGTCCAGTTGCCTGTGCCGTTGCTGGCCTGGTTTTCACTTTGCGCCCCGGCCTGAGCCGCAGGGCTTGCCTCGGCGTGGCTGTGGCCATCGTGATCATGCGGTGTGCTCTGCGCCAGCATAACGCCACCGGTCAGGACCGCCGCCCAGATTACAGCTGCGATAGCTGCAGGAACTAGACTGTGCTTCTGCGCCGGCGGTGTTGGCAGATCGCCGGAGTTGGGCAACATGCGGCGCAGGGTTGCGTCGCGGTCGATCACCACATGCTTCAGCGCGCCCGCCACATGCAGGCCAAAGGTGACCATCAGTGTCTTGGTTGAAATCCAATGCAGCGCGCCAAACAGAGCTGCGGTGGCATCAGACTTAGCCACAAAAGGCAGCTCCTGGCCAAAGGGCCACCAGATAGGGGCAAACCCGGTGCTGGCGGCATGGTGGATCCAGCCGGTCAGAGGGGTCGCCACCATGGCGCCGTAAAGAACCCAGTGCACCACCTCTGCGGCCAGGGCTTCGGGTTTGTTTTCAGGGTGCAACAGCCCCGGTTTGGGCTGGGACAGCGCCCAGACTATGCGGGCCAGCCCGGTAAAGAAGGCAGCAACGCCGATGGTCTTGTGGATGGAGAACAGCAGCACGGCACGCGACAGGGTCTCGGCAGAGCCATCAAAGCTGGGGCTTTGAATGTCATGGGCCAGATCGTTGGCAATCAGGCCCATCAGAAAGGCGGAAATCAGCAGGAGCGCTGTGAGCCAATGGAAGCTCTTGGTGACGCTGCCATAGCTGGAGGTGGTGTTTTGGGCTGGCACTGGGTTGGTTCCTTGAACAGGTGCGTTGCTGTTACTTTAGTCTTGCATCAGATCCATGCAATGGGGGGCTCTGTCCACCTGCGAACAGAGTTTGTGCAACAGAGTCTGTGCATAGGGATCGCTGGCGCAGGATCCTGCGGCGCCGAGTGCCAATCTGGCCGCCACCAAGGGGCCAGTTTCGGTGGGGTGGGATCGCGGCGGAACTGGGAACTGGGGTCAGTTCTCTTGTGCGTTGGGTCGGCTGCGTCTAAACCGGGGAAAACGATAGCGAAGGAAGTGACCCTTAATGACGATCGCATTTGTATTTCCGGGGCAGGGCGCCCAGGCCATTGGAATGGGCCAGGCATTGGCAGAGACTTATCCGGCCGCAAAGGCTGTCTTTGATGAGGTTGATGCGGCGCTTGGTGAAAATCTCAGCAAATTGATCTGGGAGGGCGACATCGAGACCTTGACCCTGACCCAGAACGCCCAACCAGCCCTGATGGCGACCTCTTTGGCGGCCCTGCGGGCGCTGCAGGCCGAAGGTATTGCAATTGATCATGCGGGTTTTGTTGCCGGGCATTCGCTGGGGGAGTATTCGGCGCTGGCCGCAGCCGGTGCGATTTCCATCGCAGATACTGCGCGCCTGCTACGGACCCGGGGCGAAGCCATGCAAAGCGCCGTTCCGGTAGGCATTGGTGCCATGGCTGCCCTTCTGGGGCTGGATTTTGCCACCGTAAAAGAGGTTGCCGCCGAGGCTGCAGCCGAGGGCGAAGTGGTCCAGGCGGCCAATGACAATGACCCCACTCAGGTGGTTGTCTCCGGTCACAAGGCCGCCGTGGAACGGGCCGCAGAAATTGCCAAGGCCCGTGGCGCCAAACGCGCAGTGATGCTGCCTGTCTCGGCGCCGTTTCACTGTGCGCTGATGCAGCCCGCCGCGGATGTGATGGCAGAGGCCCTGACAGCGGTTGAAATCAAAGCCCCAGCCGTGCCGCTGATCGCCAATGTGCGCGCAGATGAAGTGAGCGACCCGGCTGAAATCCGCCAGCTGTTGGTGGAACAGGTCACCGGTTCGGTGCGCTGGCGTGAAAGCGTTCAGGCCATGGCCGCCAAAGGTGTGACAGAATTTTGGGAAATTGGCTCTGGCAAGGCCCTGTCCGGCATGATCCGCAAGATCGATCGCAGCCTGACCTGCCGCCAGTTTGGCACGCCTGAGGCGGTTGCAGCCGTCACAGAGGCCTGATCCCCACGCGCGTAAAAGCGGTGCGACCGGGGCCGAGCACGGCCCTGATGGTCCTGCACACGGAAACAAAGGAAGAGTTATGTTTGATTTGACTGGTAAGACGGCCCTGATCACCGGGGCATCGGGTGGTATTGGTGGCGACATCGCCCGCAGCCTGCATGCAGCGGGTGCGACCGTTGCGCTGTCTGGCACCCGCGAGGCCCCGCTGCAGGAACTGGCAGCTGAGCTTGGCGAGCGCGCCCATGTGCTGACCTGCAACCTGAGCGATCCAGAGGCGGTGGAGGCGCTGCCCAAACAGGCTGCCGCTGCTATGGGCAGCGTTGATATTCTGGTGAACAACGCCGGGATCACCAAAGACAATCTGTTTATGCGGATGAAAGATGAAGAGTGGCAAAGCGTGTTGGACGTGAATCTGACCTCGACCATGCGTCTGTGTCGTGGGGTGATGCGCGGTATGATGAAAGCCCGCTGGGGCCGGATCATCAACATCTCTTCGATTGTGGGCGCCACCGGTAACCCAGGGCAAGGCAACTATGCTGCCTCCAAGGCCGGGATGATCGGTATGTCGAAATCCATCGCTTATGAGGTCGCCAATCGCGGCATCACGGTGAATGCGGTAGCACCTGGGTTTATTGCCACTGCGATGACCGAAAAACTGACGGATGCGCAGAAAGACGCCATCCTGACACAGATTCCTGCCGCCCGGATGGGAGATTCGAAAGAAATCGCCGCAGCGGTGCTGTATCTGGCCAGCCCCGAGGCTGCCTATGTCACCGGAACCACCCTGCATGTGAACGGCGGCATGGCGATGCTGTAGGCGGGTTTGGCTTTGATAATTCCTGGGCTTGCTGCAAAAAACATTGCAGAATCGAGGTAATCGAAGCACAAAACACCCTAGAACTTTGTAAATATCGTATTGATTTCAACAGGGTTTTAGAAATCTTCGGTGCCGCCCCTTGTCCTTGGGGCAGGGCGGCGCCATCTGCTCGACTTGGGCGGCCAAAACCGTGCATAGACTGGAACCGCAGATGCAGCGAAACCATTTGCCTCTGCGCTGGTCTGTGCTATAGGCGGCCCATATTCGTCCTGACGTTTTCCTCGCAAGGGAAAGCGATCGGGCAGCTCTCGTTTGTGAGAGCAGAACCGCCCGCATTGGGCAAAACCATGCCACCCCAAGCGGGTAAGGGCAAAAACCGGGCAGACTGCCCTGAAGAACGAGGAAATGACATGAGCGACGTCGCAGACCGCGTAAAAAAGATCGTTGTAGAGCACCTGGGTGTTGAAGAAGAAAAAGTGACCGAAAACGCGTCCTTCATCGACGATTTGGGTGCTGACAGCCTCGACACCGTTGAGCTGGTCATGGCATTTGAAGAAGAGTTTGGCATCGAGATCCCTGATGATGCGGCCGAAACCATCCAGACATTTGGCGACGCTGTGAAGTTCATCACCGAAGCTTCCTAAGTCCCGCTCACAGTAATGTGATTATCGAAACGGCGTTTTCCACCTGGGAAGCGCCGTTTTGCGTCTCGCAGCCCTGACTGTTCTGAGGAAGGTTGCCCCTACACCGCTATGATATGTGTTATCATGCAAAGGCTGAGCAACGAGGAGGGGATTGAGGATGCAAATTTATCCAACATTGGAGCTGCTGGACGGGCACTGTGTGACCTTGGACAAGGGGCGCCTGGACGAGCCCCAAATCTGGCACGTGGATCCTATTGAAAAAGCCAGGGAATTCGCCGCCTCCGGGGCGGAGTGGATGCATCTGACTGATTTCAACGCTGTCAAAGGCGACGATCAAAACAGCGACCTGGTTAAGGAAATAATCCGCACCGCAGGTATTCCGGTGCAATTGGGCGGCGGCATGCGCAGCCGGGACAGCGTCGAAGCCTGGATCGACCAAGGCGCTGGTCGTGTTGTGGTTGGAACGCTGGCGGCGCTGGATCCTACTTTGGTGTGCGAGTTGGCCAAACAATATCCCGATCAAATTGTTCTGGCAGTGGATATCTGGCAGGGGCAGGTTATGACCGAAGGCTGGCTGAAAGCCGGCGCTTTTGAGCCGGAAACCTATATTGCTGCCTTTGGCACCGCCCCCTTTGCTGGAATCATTGTCACCGATATCGACAGCGATATGTCTGATATCGAGGCGCAATTGGGATTGATCTCAGGCTTGGCGTCTGTGGCTCACTCTCCAGTGATCGCAAGTGGCGTTGTGCGCAGTGCGGACGATATTTCCCGCCTGAACTACATCCCCAATATTGCCGGTGCCCTGGTCGGGCGGGCCCTGTTCCGCAAATCCTTGAGCTTGGAGGACGCCCTTGCGATGGCGCAGCCTCAGGGCGAGCAAGCCGCTGAATTCATTTGACCTAAAATGGAAGCCCCTGTCGTCCCCTCCCTGGGATCGAACAAGGGGCGACCAGCACAGAGGGCTGTCCTGAGCCGGATACATTTGGCTCAAGGGCAGTCGGCCCCGATTGTGATGGCAGCCGGAAACCCTGCAGTTTGGAGCGGGCTGAGTGGCGAGCTTTCACCACTTTTTGGTTTCCCCTGCCAGAGGGTGCTATTGGCGCACTTGCACCCCTAGGGCAATCCAAGCTATCTGGTTGCGAATTGCCGAGGCAGAGGAGATCAAGGAATGCGTCGAGTCGTTGTAACTGGGTTGGGATTGGTGACACCATTGGCAACCGGAGTTGAAGAGACCTGGTCGAGCCTGTTGGACGGCCAATCTGGCGCCGGACCGATCACTCTGTTTGACGCAGAGGCCAGTGGTGTCGCCACCACCTATGCCTGCGAAGTCTCTCGCGGTGACGGCACAAACGGCACCTTTAATCCGGATGACTGGGTGATCAAGAAAGATCAGAAAAAGATCGATGACTTTATCCTCTATGGTATCGCTGCTGCTGAGATGGCGGTGCGCGATGCGGATTGGACACCGGAAGACACCGAAAGCCTGGAACGCACCGGCGTGATGATCGGCTCTGGCATCGGCGGGTTGAGCTCGATCGCGGATACTGCGGTGATGATCAAGGAAAAGGGGCCGCGCCGGGTCTCTCCTTTCTTTATTCCAGGCGCGCTGATCAACCTGATTTCTGGCCAGGTCTCAATTCGCTTTGGCTTCAAAGGTCCCAACCATTCGGTTGTGACGGCCTGCTCAACCGGGGCCCATGCCATTGGCGATGCGGCCCGGCTGATCAAATCTGGCGATGCCGATGTGATGATTGCAGGCGGCGCCGAAGCCGCCATTTGCGAAATTGGCATTGCTGGCTTTAACGCCTGTAAGGCCTTGTCGACCAAACGGGCAGATGACCCCAAATCGGCGTCGCGCCCCTATGACGCCGATCGTGACGGATTTGTCATGGGCGAAGGCGCCGGTGTTGTGGTGCTGGAAGACTACGACCATGCCGTGGCCCGTGGCGCCAAAATCTATGCCGAAGTCCTGGGCTATGGCCTGTCGGGCGATGCCTACCATATCACTGCCCCCTCCGAAACCGGCGAGGGCGGCGAG
This sequence comes from Pseudophaeobacter sp. TrK17, assembly GCF_042192375.1. Lineage (NCBI taxonomy): Bacteria > Pseudomonadati > Pseudomonadota > Alphaproteobacteria > Rhodobacterales > Roseobacteraceae > Pseudophaeobacter > Pseudophaeobacter sp. TrK17. Next base: position 2,148,978 of record NZ_CP071700.1, on the reverse strand, counting down.
CGCTCCATGCGCGCGGCGTTGAAAAATGCCGGGCTTGAGCCCAAAGACGTTGATTATATCAACGCCCACGGCACCTCGACCATGGCCGACACGATTGAACTGGGCGCGGTTGAGCGGATGCTGGGGGATCACGCGGGCAATGTCACCATGTCCTCGACCAAATCCTCCACCGGCCACCTTTTGGGCGCGGCTGGCGCAATTGAGGCGATCTTCTCGATCCTGGCGATTCGCGATCAGGTTGCACCGCCCACCATCAATCTGGACAATCAGGCGGTTGAAACCCCAATTGATCTGGCACCAAATGCCAAGCGCGCGCGCAAGATTGACGTGGCCCTGTCCAATTCCTTTGGCTTTGGCGGAACCAATGCCTCGGTTGTCTTTGGGAAGCCTAAATAAATGTGGCGCAGCCTGGCTTCGAATATGCTGACCGTTCTGGTGGTGCTGCTGTTCCTTTTGGGCGGTGTCATCCTCTGGGGTAAGTCGCAATACACCGCGCAAGGGCCGCTGGAGACAGCGATCTGTCTGCAGGTGCGCCCTGGGTCAAACATGACCCGGGTCAGCGCCGAGCTGGAACAGCAGGGGGCGGTAAGCTCCGGCATGTTGTTCCGGGTCAGCGCCAAATACACCGAGAAGTCGAACCAGCTCAAAGCTGGTAGCTTTCTTGTCCGTCCGGGGACCTCGATGGAGCGTATTCTCGATCAGATCACCATTGGCGGCGCCAGCACCTGCGGCACTGAAGTGGTGTACCGTGTTGGCGTGACCCGCCTGCGGGCCGAGGTGCGTGAACTGGACCCGGCCTCCGGGAAATTTGTCGAACGGGCTGATTTTGAGCTCGGCGCGGACGATGTTCCGGCAATCTTTACCGAGTTGAAATCTGCCACAGATACCCGTTTCCGGGTTGCCTTGGCCGAGGGTGTGACCAGTTGGCAGGTGGTGAATGCCCTGCAAAACATCGACATTCTTAGTGGTGATCCAGGCGAGCGTCCCGCAGAAGGCATGTTGGCACCTGACAGCTATGAAATTGTCAAAGGGCAGCCCCGCGACGAGATCCTGGCACAGATGCAGGACCGCCAGGAACTGCTGATCGCGGCCGCCTGGGAAAACCGCAGCGAGGATGCGGCGGTTGAAACCCCTGAGGAAATGCTGATCCTTGCCTCGATCATCGAAAAAGAAACCGGCATCGCAGAAGAGCGTGGCCAGGTGGCCAGCGTCTTTACCAATCGGTTGAATCGGGGCATGCGCCTGCAAACGGATCCCACCGTGATCTATGGCGTCACCAAGGGTGAAGGCGTGCTGGGCCGGGGCTTGCGTCAAAGCGAGCTGCGCAAGGTAACGCCTTGGAATACTTACGTCATTGAAGGGTTGCCCCCAACACCCATCGCCAACCCTGGCCGCGCGAGCCTGTTGGCGGCGGTGAACCCGACCGAGACGGATTTCCTGTTCTTTGTGGCGGATGGTTCTGGTGGCCATGCCTTTGCTGAGACGCTGCAACAGCACAATCGCAACGTTGTGAAATGGCGCGAGATCGAAGCGCAGCGTAACAATAACTGATTGACCACCGCGCCAAGATCTTAATGATCTTTGACCCCGTCCTCATCACCTGATTGGGGGCGGGTTTGCTTTGCTCAGGGGCAGTGATCCGCGTCAGTTTGTTAATGTTTCCTTTTATTCTCGGACGCTTGGCAACCCAGGCACATTTGACTTTTGCCCAGGGCTTCGCCTAATTTGTCGCGCAGCTGGTAAAAGATCGAAGATCACTTTCTTGCCCGTCGCGCCAGGTGCTTGGCGCCAGCGTTTGATCCTCTCAGTCTTTAGTAGTGTCGGGGGCCCTTTGGATGAAAGGCCCAGGCCCAGATGTCACAGACAGAGCAACCCCCCAAAACTCAAACCACGCAGGATCTGTTTCAGTCGCTTCAGCGTTCGATCCTGCGCCTGCGTCAGGAGGCCGAAGACCTCCAGGAGCGGCTTGCCTCTTCCGAGGAGGAGGCATTGAACGCCGCGCTTCCCCGGATCGCAAAACTTGAGGGGCTTATCAGAGATTGCCAGAAAGTGGAGAAGACCCTTGTCGAGCAAAACCCCCAAGAGACCTGTGATCAACAGGGGCTTGATCTTGCCGCAGCCCGGGCTGAAATCAGCTGCCGCCTGGATCGCCTGCGCCACGCCCATGGTGCAGGAAACCCTGATGCAGGAGATGAGTGACAATGCTACCCGCTGCTTGCCCTATCTGTTTGAAGTCTGGGCCCATCCGCACCAGCTGGCGCCCACGGGAGACTGGCGGAGCTGGGTTATCTTGGGGGGGCGCGGCGCAGGCAAGACCCGCGCCGGGGCGGAATGGATCCGCAACCAGGTCGAAGGTGCCACCCCCCTGGCCCCCGGTCGCGCCCGCCGCTTGGCGCTGATTGGCGAAACCTACGATCAGGTCCGGGATGTGATGATCCAAGGAGACAGTGGCATCCTGGCCTGCACGCCGCCGGATCGCAGGCCCCAGTGGAAATCAGGGGAACGCAAGCTGATCTGGGCCAATGGGGCCATGGCCCAGGCGTTTTCTGCCCATGACCCCGAAGCGCTGCGGGGGCCGCAGTTTGATACCGCCTGGGCGGATGAACTGGCCAAATGGCGCCGCGCGCGCGAGGCCTGGGACATGTTGCAGTTTTCCTTGCGACTGGGAGAGGACCCACGGGTTTGTGTCACCACAACACCGCGCAACGTGGCGGTGCTGCGTCAACTGCTGCAAACGCCCTCTACGGTGCAAAGCCACGCCGCAACAGAGGCCAACCGCGCCAATCTTGCCGGCTCTTTCCTGAGCGAAGTGCGCGCCCGCTATGCAGGCTCGCGTCTGGGGCGGCAGGAACTGGACGGTGTGTTGCTGAGTGATGTCGAGGGGGCCATCTGGCGGGCGGCTCAGCTGGCTGAGCTACAGGTGGCTGCGGCGCCGGTGCTGGACCGCATCGTGGTGGCGGTGGATCCGGCTGTGAGCTCGGGCAAGGCGTCGGATGCCTGCGGGATCATCGTCGCCGGCGCCTGCCTGCAGGGACCGGTGCAAAACTGGCAGGCCTATGTTCTGGCGGACCGGACGGTTCAGGGGGTGGGGCCGCTGACCTGGGCCAAAGCGGTGATTGCCGCCCATCAGGAGTTCGGCGCTGATCGGGTGGTGGCAGAGGTCAACCAGGGCGGGGCGCTGGTTGAAAACCTGCTGCGGCAGATTGATCCGCTGATCGGCTTTCAGGCGGTTCATGCCAGCCGCGGCAAGGTGGTGCGCGCCGAGCCCGTCGCTGCCCTCTATGAACAACGGCGGGTGCACCATCTGCCAGGGCTGGCCGAACTGGAAGAGCAGATGTGCCAAATGGCTGCGCAGGGGTTTCAGGGGCAGGGCTCCCCCGACCGGGTCGATGCGCTGGTCTGGGCCATTCATCAGCTGATTTTGGATCCCGCCAGCCAAAAGCGACTGCCACGCGCCCGAATGGTCTGACGCTCAAACGGGGGATGCAACACCTCACCATCTGTATTTGTGTAGTGAATACTAGGTGTTAGGCCCTTTGTTTCCTCTGTGGGGAACGGTTGCCTTGGGGAATGTTCAGGTCAACAGGTCATATCTTTTCTCCAGCAAAGGGCACGATGCCCGGATGATGGATCAAAGGAGCCGCCCATGAGGTTTGACCTACCCTCGCGCAAGAAACAGTCCAGCGAGCCCCAGGCCTATGACTATACTGTGGGGGGGGCGCAAACACCGCTTTGCCTGCGAAGACGGGCGCGCTGCGGTGCTGCATCTGAAAAACTTCCACCCGCAGGATGATCACTACGGGCTGGCACCGCTGCAGGCGGCAGCGCTGTCGTTGGATGTGCATTCGGCAGCTTCGCACTGGTCAAAGGGGCTGTTGGACAATGCAGCTCGCCCGTCAGGCGCGCTGGTTTGGGCCGGGACCGATGGCCAGGGCAGCCTGTCAGACGACCAGTTTCGCCGCCTCAGTGAAGAGGTGGAGGCCAATTTTCAGGGTGCGCGCAATGCCGGGCGACCCATGGTGCTGGAGGGCGGGTTGGACTGGAAACCCATGGGGTTTTCGCCCTCGGATATGGAGTTTCAAAAGACCAAAGAGGCTGCCGCGCGGGAGATTGCCCTGGCCTTTGGGGTGCCGCCGATGCTGTTGGGCCTGCCAGGAGACACGGCCTATTCCAATTACCAAGAGGCAAACCGGGCCTTTTACCGCCTGACAGTGGTGCCTCTGGTGACCCGGATCGCGGCGGGGCTGTCGGAGTGGATCTCTGGCTATGGCAACGAAATCATCGAGTTGAAGCCGGATCTTGATCAGGTTTCAGCTCTGTCAGAAGAGCGCGAGCGACAATGGCAGCGGGTTTCGGCTGCTGATTTCCTCAGCCAGACCGAGAAGCGCAAATTGCTTGGCCTGCCGCCATTGCCCGAGGGTGAGTTGGATGGCTGAGTATCCAATGCCGCCATTTGACTGTGCGCCGGGGCTGAGGTTGTCGGCACATGAAAAGGTCATCGAGATTCAATTGCAGGCAGTTGAACGGCAACAACAGCAGCTGGAGCAACTGTTGGAGCGGCTGGAGCGGCGCCTCTGGCTGACACTCTATGGCGTGGCCGCTGTGATACTGACACGGGTCTTTCAGTCTTTTTTGGCGATGAATTGACGTGGTTTCAATCTGTTATGTGAGGTTCTTCAATGGGTATTGAAGCAGGGTTTGAACATAAGTTTTCTCGCTTTGGGGAGATGCTGACGGTTCAGGATGACAGTGTGATCCAGGGCTATGCCAGCCTGTTTGGCGAGGCCGATCAGGGCGGAGACCGGGTCGCACCGGGGGCCTATGGGGCCTCGTTGCAGCGCCTCCATGCCTCAGGCTGTCGGGTAAAGATGTTGTGGCAGCACGATCCAGCCCAGCCGATTGGGGTCAGGGAGGCGCTGCGCGAAGACAATCGCGGGCTGTGGGTCAAGGGCCGCCTGCTGACGGAAATCGCACGCGGGGCCGAAGCCGCAGCCCTGATTGCCGCAGGCGCCATTGAAGGCCTGTCGATTGGCTACCGCACCAAGCGCGCGCGCAGGGGCGAGGATGGCGGACGCGTGCTGACCGAGGTTGAGCTTTGGGAGGTCTCTTTGGTGACCTTTCCGATGCTGCCAACCGCGCGGGTGATGGGGCAGAAATCCGACGCCGAAGAGCGCAAGCTGCGGCAACTGGCGGCTGATCTGCGCCGCGCCAGCCGCGATCTGAGCCGTATGACCCTTTCCCCAACCTTGAACAGAACAGGACAAAAGAAATGACGAAAAGGGATACCCCGGACTTGGCCAATCAGGCAGTTCCTTTGACCCAGGAAGTCACCCAGGCGATGTCAGGGTTTCTGCGAGAGTTCAAAGGGTTTCAGGACGTTGTGAAAGTGAAACTCAAACAGACGGAAGAGCGAATGACCATGCTGGATCGAAAGACAAACCGGGCTGTGCGCCCGCATCTTGCAGCCGCAAGCACAGAGCAAGCCCCCCACCAGAAAGCCTTTTGCGGCTATATCCGCACCGGCGACGATAGCGCGCTTCGCGGCCTTATGAAGGCTATGACTGGTATTACCACTCATCCGAGGCGGCTGCGGCGCAGATCCGCACGCCGATCACCGATGGCGCCCATGATGAGCCCTGGATCTGGCGTTACAAAGATCTGAAAAACTGGTGGAGCAACCAGCATTTTGAGCGCATAGACGGGATCCGCCAAGCACTGCCCACTGCCTGGCAGCCGCAGAAAAAACCGATCTGGTTCACCGAGCTTGGCTGTGCCGCCATTGATAAGGGGACCAATCAGCCCAATAAATTCCTCGATCCCAAAAGCTCGGAATCGCAGCTGCCGAACTATTCCAATGGCCAGCGCGATGATCTGATTCAGCTGCAATACCTGCGGGCGGTGCTGGGCTATTCGCAGCAGGATGAAAACAACCCAGAGTCCAGCGAATATGAGGGGCGGATGCTGGATATGAGCAACGCCTATGTCTGGGCCTGGGATGCGCGTCCCTTTCCTGCTTTTCCAAATCTCGATAGTGCCTGGAGTGATGGGGCGAATTACCTGCGCGGCCATTGGCTCAACGGGCGGGCAGGGCGGCGCAGCCTGGCCTCGGTGGTGCGCGAGATTTGCTGGGCGGCGGGACAAAGGCAGATTGATGTCACCCAGTTGCATGGGATCGTGCACGGCTACGGGGTGAGCCAAGTGGCCGAGGCGCGGGCCGCGCTGCAACCGCTGAGCCTGCGCTATGGGTTTGATACAATCGAACGCAACGGGGTGCTGCAGTTCCGCCTGCGTCAGGGGGACAGCGCCTTTATGCTACCTGCGCAAAGCCTGGTTGATGATGACGAACTGGACGGCCCTGTTGAGCTGACCCGCGAGGCCGAGGCCGAACTGGCGGGCCGGGTGCGTCTGCGGTTTATCGAATGGGGCGCGGGCTATGATATTGCTGCCGTAGAGGCGAGCCTGCCGGATGAGGAAACCCATGCGGTGAACACCAGCGAGCTGGCCCTGGTCCTGACGCAAAGCGAGGCGCGTCAGGTGGTGGAACGCTGGTTGGCCGAGGCGCGGGTGTCCCGTGACACCGCCCGCTTTGTCCTGCCGCCCTCCTTGCTGCACCTTGGGGTGGGCGATGTCATTGCACTGCCAGACACCGCGCCGCTTTCGCCCCCGGCAGAACCGGAGACGGGCACAGAGCCGGTGCCGCGTTATCGTCTTGACCGGATGGAGCTGGGCACCGCGCAGAGCGTCGATGCGGTGCGGATCGACCCGGAGATTTATCTGCCGCCGGATATTCCGGAAACGCTGCCCACCGGTCAGGAATTTGAGCCGCCGCTGCCGGTCTTGCCGCTGTTTATGGATCTGCCCCTGCTTACCGGCGAGGAAACACCCCATGCGCCACATCTGGCGCTGACAGCCGCGCCCTGGCCCGGAACCGTTGCGGTTTATAGTTCGGGGAGCGATTCGGACTATGCATTGGAGCAGATCATTGCGGCGCGCAGCACAATTGGCCTGACGCAAACAGATCTGGCGGCGGCAGCATCGGGGCGCTGGGATCTCGGCCCCGATTTGCAGGTGAAGCTGATCTCTAGCGCCTTGCAAAGCCGGGCGGCGCTTGCGGTGCTGAATGGGGCCAATGCGGTGGCTATCGGCGATGGCAGCACTAACAACTGGGAGATCTTCCAGTTCCGCGAGGCCGAATTGGTTGGCGACAATACCTATATGCTGCGCGGCCGATTGCGGGGGCAATTGGGCAGCGACGGCTTGATGCCGCTGCTCTGGCCTGAGGGGTCTTACGTGGTGCTGCTGGACGGCAGTTTCTCACAGCTGGAGCTGTCTTTGGCCCAACGCCGCATGGCGCGCCATTACCGGATTGGACCGGCACGGCGGGGCTATGACGATCCGAGCTATATCCACCAGGTTGAAGCTTTTGATGGCAATGGGTTACGCCCCTATGCTCCGGTACATCTGCGGCTCAGTGGCGGGCTTGGCAGTGACATTTCTGTCCGCTGGATCCGCCGCAGCCGAGTGGAAGGCGACAGTTGGGATCTGGCGGAAATCCCCCTGGGGGAGGCGCGGGAAGCCTACAGAATCCGCATCCTGCGGGGCACCACCCTGCTGCGCGAACAGGAGGTGAGCGCCCCGATCTGGACCTATTCCTTTAGTGACCAAAGCACAGATGCGGCCCTGCCGGGGGATATCATCGAGGTGGCCCAGCTGTCAGACCGCTACGGAGCAGGCTTTGCAGCCAGGATGCCAATTGCGTGACAGTGCCGCGCGACCGCTTGGCAGCAAATAGTGGCAGGTCCCCCAGTCGCCTCCGGCCTGTGTTACCACAAGATCTCAGCAGTCTTGCGCGGGCTTTGTTGTTGGTGCCTGCTCCGCAGCGATCAAATTTTTGTCAGCACCTGTTTGATCTGGCAGAGCAGGCAGCAGGCCATGTGGCGCGCACAGGTCAGCTGCATCCCCAGTGGGGCAATGGCACGTTGGATGCGGCAGCACGGCAGTGTTGCGGCCCGCTTGGCGCTGAGCCGTTTTGGGATGATCTGAACTATATCAACTGCTTGCGCATAGCTCTTGCGGAACTGGAGCACCGCCTGGCCCGGTGAGTGAGGCGCAAAAAACCGGAAGCGATCCGGCGGCAAAATCCACACCAGTTAGATCCTCTGGCGAGGGTCCGGGGCAATAGGCCTGGGGCAGAGACCTGACTCATTCTATTTAGAAATCTTCTCCATCAAGGGTTTGCGCTTGGGTTTTTCTCCCCTAAATGCAAACCTAAGGGCAAGAAGAGGACGCCATGCCATGATCAAGACGCGCACAGCCGTTTCGCCCCTGGACCCGGTCTGGGAACAAATCACCACCGAGGCTCAGGAGGCCGTTGCCAAACAGCCGCTTATGGGCGGATTGATCCACGCCTGTATCCTGCACCACCCAACGCTGGAGAAGGCGCTGTCGTACCGGATTGCTGCAAAGCTCTGCTCGAATGAGATGTCGATGGTGATCCTGCGTGAAATCGTCGATACCGCCTATGCGTCTGACCCTGACCTGATTGCCGCTGCCCGTGCCGATCTGATGGCGGTTTATGACCGCGATCCCGCCTGCCACCGGCTGTTGCAGCCGATCCTGTATTTCAAAGGCTATCAGGCGGTGCAGGCTTATCGCGTGGCCAACTGGTTGTGGCGGCAGGGGGATTTTGACCTCGCCTTCTTTTTCCAGATGCGGATCTCCGAAATCTTTGGCGTTGATATTCATCCAGGGGCCAAAATTGGCCGGGGCATCATGATTGATCACGCGCATTCCATCGTCATCGGGGAAACCGCTGTGGTGGGAAACAACGTGTCCATGCTGCATTCGGTGACCCTGGGTGGCACCGGCAAGGAAGAAGAAGACCGTCACCCCAAGATCGAAGACGGGGTGTTGATCGGTGCCGGGGCCAAAGTGCTGGGCAATATCCGTATTGGTCATTGCAGCCGTATAGCGGCGGGATCGGTCGTTTTGTCCGAGGTTCCCCCCTGCAAGACCGTCGCTGGCGTGCCGGCCAAAATCGTTGGTGAGGCTGGCTGCGACCAGCCTTCGATCAGCATGGATCAGGTGGTGCCAAACGGTTCTGATAGAGGACGCCAGTAGGCGCACTGCACAGACTGATAACCAGCTGATTGAGCAAGAGAAAAGGGGCATATTCTGCCCCTTTTTGATTCAGGCTGCGTATTCTGTAGGGCTGGCTGTCAAACGGCTGGTGGAGCATGGGCGGTCGCCGAGGCCAAGCTTGCGGTGGAACCAGTCGCGCCAATAAATCTATCCGTCCCGGTGAAACCAACAGGGCCGGTGAAACCAACAGGGCCTGTGAAACCAACAAGGCCTGCGAAACAGAAATCCCCTGCCGCAGGGATAATCTGCGGCAGGGGCGTCGAGGCAATATTCGCCTCGGATTTTACTGTCAGCCCCGGTTGGGAGACGGCCCGTTTTCGAGCAGACCGGTTTGCAGAGTTACGCCAACATGACCATGGGGTTTTCCAGGTTCTCGACAATGGCCTGCAACAGCTGCGCGCCCAGGGCGCCGTCAATGACCCGGTGATCCACGGACATGGTGACAGACATCACAGTGGCCACTTTCAGCTCGCCGTCGGCGCCAACAACCGGCTTTTTGCTGCCCGCGCCAACCGCAAGAATGCCGGCATGGGGGGGATTGACGATGGCGTCAAAATTATCGATGCCAAACATGCCCAAGTTGGAGATGGCAAAGCTGCCGCCCTGATATTCATGCGGGGCCAGTTTGCGATCCCGGGCGCGGGCGGCCAGGTCTTTCATCTCTGCCGAGAGCGCCGAGAGGGATTTGAGCTCGCTGTCCTGCAGCACCGGCGTGAACAAGCCGCCCTCGATGGCAACCGCAACGGCCACATCCGAGGCTTTCATTTTCAGCACACGATCTCCGGCCCAGACGGCATTGGCATCAGGAACCGTTTGTAGCGCCAGCGCGACGGCTTTGATGATGAAATCATTCACCGAGAGTTTGACGCCCCGGCCTTCGAGCTGTTTGTTCAGCTGGGCGCGGAACTTGAGCAGCGCATCCAACTGGATGTCGCGGCGCAGGTAGAAATGCGGCACCGTCTGTTTTGCTTCGGTGAGGCGGGCTGCGATGGTTTTGCGCATGCCGTCGAGTTTGACCTCTTCAAAGCTGCGGGTTTCATACATCTTGGCGACCATATCCGCCGAGGGGCCAGCGGGGGCGGCGGCTGCCGGGGCAGAGGCTGGCGCTGCTGGTTTGGCCTCGGCTTTGGGTGTGGCACTGGCGTTTTCCACGTCGGCCTTGACGATGCGGCCACGTGGGCCGGAGCCGCTGAGCGAACTGAGGTCGAGCCCTTTGTCGGCGGCAATGCGACGGGCCAGGGGCGAGGCAAAAATGCGCGCGCCATCCGCAGCGGTGGGGGCTGCGGGCGCCGGTGTGGCGGCAGCAGCGGGCGTGTCGGAGCCTCCGCTGGAGGCCGCCTCCGTGCCCGCGTCAGCGGCTGGTGCCGCCTCCGGGGTTGCTGCCGATGCTGTGATATCACCGGCGCTTTCGCCCTCTTCCAGCAGTACCGCGATGGGGGTGTTGACCTTGACCCCTTCGGAGCCTTCGGCGATCAGGATCTTGCCGACAGTGCCTTCGTCCACGGCTTCAAATTCCATGGTGGCCTTGTCGGTTTCGATCTCGGCAATCAGGTCGCCAGACTGGACGGTATCGCCTTCCTTGACCAGCCATTTGGCCAGGGTGCCTTCCTCCATGGTGGGGGAAAGGGCGGGCATCAGAATTTCAGTGGGCATCTTGTGGTTCCCCTAGCTCGCCATGTCAAAAGACATGGAGTCTATGTCAAAAGTCCCATAGGCGCCGAAGGGCAGTTCGTGCTCTTTCAGGGACATCGGAAAAAGTTTGTGGTGCGCGGTTGCACTCGAAAACGGTGGGTGGTCACCGGTCTCATTCTCGCAGAGGTCTTCACCGGGTATCCGCCCGCTGTTGGAGCCGCAGATATTCTCGGCTCTGGTCAGGACCATGACCTCTTTGAACTGAGTATTGAGGCCATCCCGCTTCCCGGCTGTCCAATACTGAACAAGGCGCTTGTCTCCCTGGATGCAGTTGCGTTCCAAAAGAACCAAACTGCCGTGTTCAGTCGCAGAGCTTAGGGGGAAGGTGATGGCCTCAAACATGACTTACCGATAGGTTACTTGCTTCACGGCGGCCACAACCTCGTCGGTGGTGATCAGCGCATGGCGTTCCAGGTTGGCGGCATAGGGCATGGGCACGTCCTTGCCGGTGCAGGTAATGACCGGGGCATCCAGATAATCAAAGGCCTGCTGCATCACCTCAGAGGCGATATAGCTGCCAACAGAGCCCTGCGGCCAGCCTTCCTCGACGGTGACCAGGCGGTTGGTCTTCATCACCGATTTGATCACTGTGGGCAGATCCATCGGGCGCAGGGTGCGCAGGTCGATGACTTCGGTAGAGATGCCCTCTTCGGCCAACTTTTCTGCCGCTTCAAGGGCGTATTGCATGCCGATACCAAAGGAGACGATGGTGGCGTCAGAGCCTTCGCGCCAGATCCGCGCCTTGCCAAAGGGAACTGTGAAATCATCCATCTTGGGCACGTCAAAGGACCGACCATAGAGGATCTCATTTTCCAGGAATATCACCGGGTTGGGATCGCGGATCGCGGATTTCAGCAGGCCTTTGGCGTCAGAGGCCGAATAGGGCATGACAACCTTGAGACCAGGCACCTGCATATACCAGGCGGCATAGTCCTGGCTGTGCTGGGCGCCAACACGGGCGGCAGCGCCATTGGGGCCACGGAACACCATAGGTGCCCCCATTTGACCGCCAGACATATAAAGCGTCTTGGCCGCCGAGTTGATGATTTGGTCAATCGCCTGCATGGCGAAATTGAAGGTCATGAACTCAACAATGGGGTTCAAGCCGCCAAAGGCCGCGCCAGTGGCGATCCCGGCAAAGCCGTGTTCGGTGATCGGGGTGTCGATGACCCGCTTGGGGCCAAATTCGTCCAGCAAGCCCTGGCTGATCTTGTAGGCGCCCTCGTATTCGGCGACCTCTTCGCCCATCAAAAAGACGTTTTCATTGCCACGCATCTCTTCGGCCATAGCGTCGCGCAGGGCTTCACGGACCGTGGTTTTAACCACCTCGGTGCCTTCCGGCCAGTCGGGGCTGTCATCCACGTCAGGCGCCTCTGGAGCCGCGGCAGCAGCGACGGGGGCTGCGGGCGCCGCAGGTGCCCCGGCCGTCGGCGCTTCCTTGCTCGCCGCAGGTGCTGCGTCCAGGCTCTCGCCTTCTTCGACCAGGACCGCAATTGGCGTATTCACCTTCACGCCCTCAGAGCCTTCAGAGATCAGGATCTTGCCGATGATACCTTCATCAACAGCCTCAAACTCCATAGTTGCCTTATCGGTTTCGATCTCAGCCATTACATCGCCAGATTTGACGGTATCGCCTTCCTTGACCAGCCATTTGGCCAGGGTGCCCTCTTCCATAGTGGGCGACAGGGCGGGCATCAGAATTTCAGTTGCCATATCTTTTCTCTTCCCCTCAAGCGTAGATGTCGGTCCAGAGCTCTTCGAGCGCTGGTTCCGGGCTGGTACGGGCAAATTCGGCGGATTGGTTCACCACCTCTTTGATCTCTTTGTCGATCGCTTTCAAATCCTCTTCGGTGGCATGTTTGCCAGTCAAGAGAAGATCGCGGACCTGTTCGATGGGATCGCGCTCGCTGCGCATCTTTTGCACCTCTTCGCGGGTGCGGTACTTGGCCGGGTCCGACATCGAATGGCCCCGGTAGCGGTAGGTTTTGACCTCTAGAATATAAGGCCCCTTACCAGAGCGACAGTGGGCTGTGGCCCGTTCGCTGGCATCCTTGACCGCCAGAACATCCATGCCGTCAACGGCTTCACCGGGGATGCCAAAGGCCTCACCGCGGGTGTAGATGTCGGGGGTCGAGGTCGAGCGCGCCTGCGCCGTGCCCATGGCGTATTGGTTGTTCTCGATGACAAAAACCACCGGCAGATCCCAGATGGCGGCCATATTGAAGGTCTCATAGACCTGGCCCTGGTTGGCCGCACCATCGCCAAAATAGGTAAAGGTAACCCGGCCATTGTCTTTGTATTTATCGGCAAAAGCCAGACCGGCCCCCAGTGGCACCTGGGCGCCAACAATACCGTGGCCGCCGTAGAAATGCTTCTCTTTCGAGAACATATGCATGGACCCGCCCTTGCCTTTGGACAGACCACCTTCGCGCCCGGTCAGCTCGGCCATAACGCCATTTGGATCCATGCCACAGGCCAGCATGTGACCGTGATCGCGATAAGAGGTGATGCGCTTGTCGCCCTCTTGTGCGGCGGCCTCCAGGCCGACAACAACGGCTTCCTGACCGATATAAAGGTGACAGAACCCGCCAATAAGGCCCATGCCATAGAGCTGACCGGCCTTTTCTTCGAATCGACGGATCAACAACATGTCGCGGTAATATTGGGTCAGTTCCTCGGCAGAAACATTTGTTTTCTTTGTGCTTTTCCTAGCTGCCATCGGTGCGGGCTCCCCCTTGAGGCTAGATAGTTTAGTGTTAAACTATTTAATAGTTGAATTTGGCGTGGCTGGCGAGACTTATTCTGACCTCAGGTCATTTCACCGCAGTACAGGCCCAGAAGCGGGCAAAACTGGCGCGCTGGATGACCTGCTGCCGCAGAGCATTTATTCTATGGTTGCATGATGATCAGCCCTGTTCAACAGCCAGATCCGTTAGCTGTGACACAGGAGGGGTGCAAAAAGCGTTTAACGGATAACGATTTCGTCAGCGCGCAACAGGCCGAGCACCGAGCGCGCCTGTTCATCCAGCAGGTCCAGATCGAGATAATCGTCGGACAGGCGATGGGTGAGATTTTCGATCTCGGCAATCTCCAGGGTCAGGCGATCAAGATCCAGACGAAGCTCATCGGCTCCGGCCTGGATCTCAACCCTTCTGAACAACCCAAAATCACCCTGCACCGCCGCAAAGGTAAAATATGCGCCCAGCGCAAATGCGACGACAAAAAAGACGAACGAACCTAGGGAAGGCTTGTGGCTTCGGGTCAATGGAAGTGCCTGTATGTTTACTGCTCAAGTCTGCTGTTGGGCCAGTTGTTCCGGCCTCTGACTTTGTTATGGCATATGTGATTCGCTTTGTGAATCCCCTTTTAACGCCGCGGGTACAGAATTTTTCGCCTTAAGGTTTTGTTAAGGATTTTGCCTTGCAGACCAAATCGATAGCCGCAAAAGACAAACCACCGATCCCAGGGAAATCCCGGATCGGTGGTCGTAGCCTTGCCTTTGCTGCGGTGGGGCGCAGGGTGCCTTAATCGTGCCGGCTCAGCGCGGCAACACCGGGAAGGGTTTTGCCCTCCATCCATTCCAAAAAGGCGCCTCCGGCTGTGGAGATATAGGTGAAATCCCCCGCCGCGCCCGAAGCGTTCAGCGCCGCGACCGTGTCGCCACCGCCTGCCACAGCTGTCAACCGGCCTGCACGGGCCAGCGCTGCGGCTTTCAGGGCTGCTGCATTGGTGGCGGCATCAAAGGGCTCAAATTCAAAGGCGCCAAGCGGGCCATTCCAGATCAGGGTTTTGCTGTGTTCAAAGATGTCATTGATCACCTTCAGGCTTTCGGGGCCTGCGTCCAGGATCATGCCATTGTCTGGGCACTGATCTGCGGGCAGCACCTGGTGCGGCGCGTGGGATTCAAATTTTTCGGTGACCACAATGTCGCTGGGCAGGATGATCTTGCAGCCGGTCTTCTCGGCCTTGGCCATGATCTGCGCGGCCGTGTCTTTCATCAGCCGCTCGGCCAGGGAAATGCCCACGGACAGGCCTTTGGCGACAAGAAAGGTATTGGCCATGCCGCCACCAATGATCAGATAATCGACCTTTTCCACCAGATTGCCCAGCAGCTCCAGCTTGGTCGAGACCTTGGCGCCACCAACAACAGCCGTCACCGGGCGGTTCGGCGCACCAAGGGCGCTTTCAAGGGCCTGCAGCTCGGCCTGCATCAAGCGGCCCGCGCAGGCGGGCAGCAGTCGCGCCAGGGCCTCGGTGGAACTATGGGCGCGATGCGCTGCAGAAAAGGCATCATTGCAATAAATGTCGCCCAGCTCTGCCATGGCAGCGGCCAGATCCGGGTCGTTTTTAGTTTCAGTGGCGTGGAACCGGGTGTTTTCCAGCAGCAGCACTTCGCCAGGCTGCAGGGTGCTTGCGGCCTCCTTGGCGCCTTCGCCAACGCAATCGGCAGCAAAGCGGACGCGGGTTTCAAAGGCACGCTCCAAGGTTGGGATCAGCTGCTTCAACGACAGGTTCTCGCGCCGCTCGCCGCTGGGGCGGCCAAAATGCGCCAGCAGGATCGGCCGACCTCCGGCTGCCAGAATGTCTCGCACGGTGGGCGCAATGCGGCGGATTCGGGTGGAATCGGTCACCACGCCCTCCAGAAGAGGGACGTTGATGTCCACACGCACCAGGACGCGTTTGCCGTTCAGATCCATATCGTCGAGTGTTTTCCAGCCCATCAGAGGCTCCTCTGTGCAAATATCGCGGGTAATCACGCTGTTCTTTCAGCGCTTTTTGGCCGTCAGTCAATGCTCCCTTGGCAATTGCGAGCGCTACCCTTAACTATCGTTGCAAATTTTGCAGACAGGAGGGCCTCATGGCCGATATCAAAGATCCAGAAAACACCGTGATTGTTGAGCTGAAGGATGGCAATGTTGTCATCGAATTGCTGGCGGATGTGGCCCCCAAACATGCCGAGCGCATGAAAGAGCTGGCGCGCGCAGGTGAGTATGACAACGTCTGCTTCCACCGGGTGATCGACGGCTTCATGGCGCAGACCGGCGATGTGGCCAATGGCGATATGGAAGACGGCTTTAACCTGCGCGCGGCTGGCACCGGTGGCTCGTCGCTGCCAAACCTGCCTGCTGAGTTCTCCAGCCTGCCACATGACCGCGGCACTCTGGGCGCTGCCCGCTCCGCCAACCCGGATTCGGCCAACTCGCAGTTCTTCATCAATTTCAAAGACAACCATTTCCTCAACAATCAATACACCGTCTATGGCCGGGTGATTGAAGGCATGGAGCACGTTGATGCCATCGTCAAAGGCGAGCCCCCTGCGAACCCGGATCGTATGATCAGCGTCAAGGTGGCCGCAGATGTTTAAGCTGGCAGCCGTCTTTTCCCTCCTGGCCAGCTCGACACTGGCGGCCGGGCTGGAAATCCAGATCGAAGGCGAGGCCAATGGCACCGTCAAAATCGACCTGTTTGAGGATCTCGCCCCGAAACATGTGGAACAAATCACTGCTTTGGCAGCTGCGGGCAAATATGACGGGGTGGTGTTCCACCGGGTGATTGATGGCTTCATGGCGCAGACGGGCGATGTTCAGTTTGGCAAAACGGGCGGCGACATGAGCCGCGCCGGCATGGGCGGCTCTGATCTGGCCGATCTGCCTGCCGAATTTTCTGAACGCCCCTTTGATCGCGGTATCGTTGGCATGGCGCGCTCACAAAATCCCAATAGCGCCAATTCGCAGTTCTTTATCATGTTCAAACCTGGTCATTTCCTCAACGGGCAATACACCGTTGTTGGTCAGGTGACTGAAGGCATGGATGTGGTAGATGCAATCAAACTGGGCACCGGCGGCAATGGCTCTGTTGTGGGCAAACCCGACATGATGAGCAAAGTGACCGTCACCGAGTAAGGTATTGGTTCCCTGGTCCTAATCACCGGGGAACACTCAGATCCTAGCTGATCTTCAAACCGCGCTGGACCTCCTCCAGTGCGGTTTTTGCGGCTGGGTCAGGGTGCCGCTGCCATATTTGGTGATGCCCTGAATGAGGCTGACAAATACGTTGAAATGGCTTTGGGCGCTCAGCTTATAGAGCCGACGTGACAGCCGCGAGGTCGCCTGCTGTGGGCCGCCGCATTCCTGCATGATCCATCGTCCCAGCAGAACCAGCTCTTCGGCATCCTGATGCGGGATCTGCAGTTCTTGGCGCAGACCACGCACCAGGGCTTCTTTTTGTTCGGCGGTGGGATAGTCGTCAAGTTCCAGAAAGCTGGCCCCAAGGGCTGCCAGAGCAATCTGTGGATCCTCAATGGTTTCGGCGGGATGAACATTGCTGCGGCGTTGAAAGCCAAATCGGCGTGCGGCCAGACGAATGTCCTTGGCAACATCGACCAGATCATGGCCCACCTGCGCCGCATTGCGCGCCCGTTGGATCCAAAATACGGCAGCCGCCAAAACGGCCAGTGCACCTAGAATAACCGGCATGTGCCACACCAATTTTCTTTATAGAATACCTGACACCTATTACTCTCAAGGGGTGAGCGCTGAAAACTAAAATTTCTTAATCCAAAGCGGATCTGAGAAAAGAAAACCGCCGCAGAGCCGATCTGCGGCGGTTTTTATCTTTCACTCTGTTCCCCAGGGCCCAGAGCCAAGTCAGCCTATGGGTTAGCTGTCAGCCTTGGCTGCGGCTGTTGCCGCTTTGACGGCCGCCGAGGGGGCTGAAGAAGTCGAGGCAGGAGCTGCTGCTGTAGGCGCAGCAGCTGGCATGGCCTTTTTGCCGCCAGCGGTCAGCGGGTCATCCTGACGCTGAACCGAGCCTTCAAAATGGGCTCCGCTCTCAATCGCGATGGTCTTGTGGATGATGTCGCCTTCGACACGGGCAGTGGCGGTGAGCCGCACCTTGAGGCCGCGCACCCGTCCAACAACACGACCATTAACCACAACATCATCAGCAATCACTTCGCCTTTGATGGTGGCGGTTTCGCCAACGGTCAGCAGGTGTGCGCGAATATCGCCTTCGACGGTACCTTCGACCTGAATGTCACCCGAGGTTTTCAGATTGCCGGTAATGTGCAGATCCGAGCTCAGCAGCGATGCGGGCGGCTTTGCCTTTGGGGCAGAGGGCTTATAATCGCTTGCAGGTGCAGCAGCAGGTGCGGATGAGGCCGCAGGAGCCGCTGTGGGGGTTGCCTCGGCCTGTTTAGGTCCGGGCTCGTTGATTTTGCTTTTAGAAAACATTTCTTGCAGCCTTGATATAGATCATCGGGTTTACGGGTTTGCCATTGACCCTTACCTCATAGTGGAGGTGGGTTCCGGTGGACCGTCCGGTCGTACCCATATCAGCAATGTGATCGCCGCGCGAGACCCTTTGGCCCACCTTAACGCGCAGATTTGAGTTATGAGCGTATTTCGTCTCAATCCCAAAGGCATGCTGAATGGTAACAAGTTTGCCATAACCGGATTGCCAGCCGGCATGGGTGACGATGCCATCGGCGGTGGCAAAGATATCGGTGCCGGTGCGGCCGGCAAAATCAGACCCTTTGTGCAGGCGACGGCCGCCGGTTTTAGGGTCACGCCGGTAGCCATAGCCCGAAGACTGACGCACCAGGTTCAGATTGACAGGGGTGGCAAAAGGCGCCTGCTGGGCTGCCATCCGGTAGAGGTTCAACTGGTCCAACTGATTGAGAATCTGGTTGGCGCGCAGCTCATCCGCGGAGGGTTCCTCACCGCGGGTGGACAGGGCTAAAGGGGTGAGCGGACCGCCCTGACCGCTATATCCGCGACGCACCTGTTCCAGAATACGATCTGGCGGCATGCCGGCATTTTTAAACATCTTGTCCAGGGGGGCCACCGATACGGCAACCGCCTCTTCCAGTTGGCGGAAAATCTGGTCGTTGCGCTCGTTGAGCAGCTCCAGCTCCAGCTCCATTTCGGCGCGCTGTTCCAGGGCTTCGCGGGCGTCGTTTTCTATCTGATCACGCTCAGTTGCCGTTTCCGACAGGGCAGTAGAGAGGAAATCCATCTGCAGGGGGGCAGCTGCTGCCGCCATGGGCGTGTCCCAATCTGCCTTGGTGTCCTGGCGCAATTCTTCCAGTTCGGCGCGGGTTCCGTCACGCTGGGTCATGGTCTGTCGTAGGGTTGTCTGAATGACCTCGATACCGGTTTCCAGCTCCTGGCGCCGGGTTTCGGAAGTGAGCAATTCTGATTGCATCATGGAAATCTGCGCCAAGGCAGCGTTGAACCGTTGCTGCGCCGCCAAGGCCTCTTCGGCGCGTGTGTCACGTTCGTGCGCGATATCGTCAATCCGGGCACGATAGGTGAGCTGGTCTCGCTTGGCCTGTTCGCGAAAGTTGCCGGAACCAATGCTATCCATCAGGACAATCGCCGTGGCGACAATAGCCCAGGCAACAAAGGCCACCATCCCGGTGACGGCGACCAGCTGTGTGCCCGGTCGCAACCGGATAAAGCGGGTATCGGTATCCGATTTCAAAAAGACCCGGCGTTCTGGAAAAGTGCTTTCCAGAAATGAGTGTATCCTAATAGCCAGACGTGTTCGCACGTGCGGATCCTTGTCCCATCCCTATTTCGCAGAGCCGTTGCCATCCCCAGCTGCAGAACTCTGCGCAAAATCATTAGCCATGCGGCAGCCCGTGGGCAAGTGTGAAGGCGGTTTTTGGATGTGCTCCCATCGGTTTGTCCCGATGGGAGGCGGATTTGGGCGGAATATTGCCAGTGGAACAGGCGCTGTGGGCGGCTATCTCTGCGGCTGTGGTTGACCCGAATTATGCTGCTAGAGAGCAGCCATTAGGAGCCTTGCCTAAGCTTTTGCGCAAGATGGCTGTTGCAGCTGTTGTCGATTGACGCGGTCAGACCCCGGCAATTGGTTTGATCTGATCTGCAAGTGGCCAGTAGAAATCTGGCGGAATACCGGCATCGGCACGCTTTTCTTCATTGAAAGGCGGCTTCAGCGTGCTGCGGAAATATTTCCTGACCAGGCTGTGAAAAACCTCCTTGGGATCCAGATTGTCCCGACCACACAGGAAATAGAACCACTTGGACCCATAGGCCACATGGCTGACTTCCTCTGCATAGATCACCTCCAGCGCCTCCACCGCCTGGGTGAGTTTTGCCTGGCGGAAAATCTTTATCATGCCGGGGGTTACATCAAGCCCGCGCGCCTCCAATACCATCGGCACCACGGCCAGGCGCCCCATCAAATCCTCGACGGTATCTTCAGCGGCCTGCCACATGCCCCGGTGGGCCGGCAGGGCACCGTAATAACTGCCAAGTCTTTCCAGACAGTCGCACATCAGGCCAAAATGTTTGGATTCCTCATCCGCTGCCTTGACCCAATCATCAAAGAACCCCATCGGCAGGGCGACATGGGAAAAGCGCGCAATGATATCCCAGTGCAGATCAACCGCGTTGAGCTCAATATGGGCAACTGCATGCAACAGGGCGATGCGACCGGCCTCAGATCCGGGCTTGCGCTTTGGCACGTCGCGCGGATTGAGCAGCTCAGGCTTTTCCGGGCGGGCCGGGTGTAGCGGCGGATTGGCGGTACCGATCTCTATTGCACAGGGGTCCTGTTTGCGGGCGGCAAACCAGGCTGCGGCATGGCGGCGTGACAGGGCGGCCTTTGCGGCGCCATCGGCGGTGGTCAAGACCTCATTGGCCATCTGTGCGAGGGTAAGTGGAGCGGTCATATGAGATCCTTACAAACAAAAGGCGAAGGGCACAAAAGTGCCAGAGAGTTTCAGAGAAAGTTCCATAGGGAAGCTGTCGTAAATCCGCGCCACTGCAGCGCGGCTGCTACCCTTTCATCTTACGACAAATACCTCGGAGTGTGAGGCAGAGCCTCACGTACCTTGGGGGCGCGCTTGACGCCAGCCAAAGCCTGGGCAAAACAACAGCAAAACCAGGGCGGGCCGGGCGCAAATCCATTGACCCCAGCTTTTCTGAACTGCACAAGATTTAGCCGCAGACCTAAGGAGACCTGATAAATACCCGGCTGTTACACCGGACTATAACAGGGACTGGGCTATTGCAGAGGCTGACCTATGGCAGACTGGGCTATTGCAGAGATTGGGCAGCCTCCAGCACCTCTTCCACATGACCAGGAACCTTGACCCGGCGCCAGACGCGGGCAATGCGCCCGTCGGCGTCAATCAAAAAGGTCGAGCGCTCAATCCCCCAGTGCTTTTTGCCGTACATGTTTTTTTCTTTCCAGACCCCGTAGTCTTCACAGGTACTGGCTTCCGCATCGGACAATAGCGGCGTGGTCAGCTCGTGTTTTGCGATGAATTTATCGTGCTTTGACACTGTGTCTTTGGAAATTCCAAAAACCAGGGTGCCGGCATCGGCAAAGCCTTGCAGATGGGCAGAAAACCCGATGGATTCTTTGGTGCAGCCCGGGGTATCATCGCGGGGATAGAAAAACAGAACAACGGCTTGGCCTTTTAACTCTGCAAGAGAGACGTCACCGCCGCCATCACGGGGCAGGCAAAACAGAGGGGCCTGATCAGTTGCATCGAGCATTTATGTGGTCTCCTGAACATGTGGGGGCGCAAACCCTTGGCTCCAGATGAGTGGACCCCGAACGGTTTGGCAAGGGCTGTCTGATATAGTTAGGCTATCGTGGCCAAAGGATAAACACTGATCGAACCAGTTGGGGAAAATGAAGATCTCGTCGCGCGTTCTGTCGATGAGCTTGTGGGGCAGCCCGCGCAGCGGCGCAGGCCGCGGCGTCTGCGCGCCCTGCGTTGGGCTATCCGGTTGCTGGCCTTTTTGTGCTTTCTGGGGGCCGGGGCGATCTATTTTGGTATCGGCACCCGAATGGATGCGCCACAGTGGCTGCGACAGCGCCTTGAAACCCGTATTGCGCAGGATTTGAATGGGCTGACGCTTGAATTTGGCGATCTCAACTTTGTGGTAAATCACGGGTGGAGACCCCGTATCGGGATGCGGGATGTTACCCTGCGTGCGGCGGATGGTACGGCGATCGTGCAACTGGCCGATGCCGAAATTGCCATGGCAATGCGGCCCCTGCTGCGGGGCAAGATCCAGCCCAAACGCATTTTTCTCAGTGGGCTCTATGCCAGTCTGCGGCGCGAAACCGATGGGATTGCGCTCAGCCTTTCCCAGGAAGGCTCGCCGCTGCGTCAGGCCGCCAACCTGCCGCAATTGATCGAACAATGGGACAGCCAGTTCGAATTGCCGGTGCTGTCGTCTCTGACCGAGATTTCCACCGATGGGGTAACCCTGCGCTATGAGGACGCGCGGCTTGGCCGGGTCTGGACCCTGGATGGCGGCCATGTGCGCTTTACCCGCCAGGCCCAGGCCTTGACCATTTCCTCAGGCTTTTCAGTGCTGAGCGGGCGTCAGGACGTGGGCGCGGTTGAGGCGAATTACAAATCCGATATTGGCGATGCCGCCGCCGAATTTGGGATTCTGGTCAGCGATATCGCCAGCGAAGACATCGCGGTGCAGGCGCCGGCTCTTGGCTGGCTGCAGGTGCTGCGGGCGTCGATCTCGGGGTCCTTGCGCGGCGGCATCACCAGCGAGGGCACTTTGTTGCCTCTGTCAGCCAGCCTGCAAATCGGCGAAGGGGTGATCCAGCCCTCGCCGGAAACCCTGCCCATTCCGATCCACGGGGCCCATAGTTATTTCACCTTCTTTCCTTTGGAACAGCGCCTGCAGTTTGATGAGTTGAAGATCAACAGCGGCTGGGGCTCTGGCACCATGGAGGGCGATGCCGAGCTGGCGGGGATCTCGGACGGTCGGTTGACCGATCTGGTGGGGCAGTTGCGGTTCACCGATCTCACCCTCAATTCGCGCGGGCTTTACTCGGCACCGCAGGTTTTTGAGGGCGTGACGGTGGATTTCCGGCTGCAGCCCGATCCCTTCCGTTTTCAGCTCGGCGAGATGCTGGTCGAGCATGAGGGCCGCCAAATCCGTTTGAATGGCAAGTTTGAAACCGGTCCCGAAGGCTGGGAATACGCCCTGGATGCCCGGTCTGACCACTTGGACCTGGCGCAGGTGAAATCGCTGTGGCCCACTGGGGCTGCGGAAAAGCCACGCCAATGGGTGCTGCAAAATGTTTTTCAGGCCCAGGCTCAGGACGTGAATTTTGCCCTGCGCGGAAAAGGCCGGGCAAAACCGTTTTACGCGCTGGATGCCAATTTCACCAATGCCGATGTCAAATTCCAAAAACACATGCCACGGGTAAAGGACGGCGCCGGTCATTTTAATCTCTATAACACACGAATGGTTGTTGTTGCCTCTGCGGGTACGGTGACCGCAGATGAGGGGGGCGAGGTGCAGGTCGCCGGAACCTCGTTTATTATCCCGGATACTTCGGTGCGCGATGGCACGCCGGGGATCGCCCGGGTGGTGGCTGAAGGCACTGTGACAGCAGGGCTGTCGTTGCTGAACCGTCCGCCGCTTTCCATTTTGGACAAGGCGCAGCTGCCGGTTGATCTGGCTGACGGGCGGGTGCATGTGGTCGGTACTTTGGCCCTGCCGCTCAAACCAGAGGTGCTGCCCGAAGAGATCAAATACCACTACCAGGGCACCGTCAGTGCGGTGCAGAGCGACACTTTGGTCCCCAACCATGTGGTGGCAGCGCCGGTTCTGGTGCTGCGCGGCGATCAGGGGCGTGTGGCGCTGTCGGGGGCGGGCAGCCTGTCGGGTATCCCGGTCACCGCAAACTGGAGCCAGGCCGTGGGACCAGAGGCCAGCCCGGCCAGTCGGGTGACCGGCCAGATCGAGATCAGCCCGCAAGCCATTGACACCCTGCAAATTGGCCTGCCCAAAGGCACGGTTACAGGCCGGGGGCAGGGGCGGTATCAGCTGGATCTGGTGCCCGACCAGCCGCCGCAGCTGCAGTTTAGCTCCGATCTCGCTGGGTTGGATCTGCGCATTCCCCAGATCAGTTGGCGCAACCCCCCGGAGCGCCGGGGGCAGCTGGATATGGATGTCACCCTGGCAACGCCCGTCAAGGTCGATCGGCTGAGCCTGCAGGCGCCGGGATTGCAGGCTGAAGGCTGGATGACCACCAAGGAGAGCGGCGGGCTGCAGCAGGCGCATCTGAGCGCGGTAACCGTCGGCAACTGGATGCGGGGGACAGTGAACTTTATTGGCCTGCGCAATGGGCTGGCAGAAATTCAGGTGACCAGCGGCACGCTTGATCTGCAAAAGGCGCCCTTTTCCGGTGAAAGTGGCAGCAGCACCGGGGCGGGCTCTGGGGGCGGTGCACCGTCCGGGCCGATCTCCATGCGGCTGGAGCGTCTGCGGGTCACCGAAAGCATCGCCTTGAGCGGCTTTGCGGGGCGGTTTTCCACCCAGGGCGGGCTTAATGGCCAATTCACCGGCAAACTGAATGGCGCCACGCCAGTCTCTGGGGTCGTGGTGCCAAAACCGGGGGGCATCGCCACGCGGATCCGCGCCGAGGATGCAGGTGGGGTTTTTAGGGCCGCAGGCATTTTGCGCCATGGTGAGGGCGGCAGCTTTGACATGACGTTGGTGCCGGCAAAACAGCCGGGTGAATATGACGGCGAGATCAACATCAAGAACACTCGCATCAAAAATGCGCCCTCCATGGCGGCGCTGTTGAATGCAATCAGCGTCATTGGTCTGGTGGATGAATTATCCGGTGGCGGCATCCTGTTTACCGGGGTCGAGGCAAAGTTCCGGCTGGGTTCGACCCATCTGACCCTGCATGAAAGCAGCGCGGTCGGGCCATCTATGGGACTGTCGATGGACGGGATTTATGATCTGAACTCCGGCGCGCTGAACATGCGCGGGGTGATCTCGCCGATCTATATCATCAATGCCATTGGCCGGGTGGTGTCGCGCAAGGGCGAGGGGCTGTTTGGCTTTGCTTTCAAGCTGCGGGGCTCGGCGGATGATCCAAAGGTCAGCGTCAATCCCCTGTCAGCGCTGGCCCCTGGCATGTTCCGCGAGATCTTTCGCGGCAAGGCGCCCACGGTGCCAGGCGCGCCAGTGGAGGAGCCGCAAGAGCCTGCCTCTGAGCCGCGCAGTTTCACCGGCGGTGAGCGGTAAGGGCGCTTGTGACTTTGTCGCGCTGGCGCCCTGCAAGACCCATGGCCAAGCCGGGAGAAACCCCTTAAAGGGGCGGCATGAAACTCAGCGATTTTGATTTTGACCTGCCCGAAGATTTGATTGCCACCCGCCCGGCTTCGCCGCGCAGCGCGGCGCGATTACTGGTGGCCACGCCGGATCAGCTGACCGATGGTCATATGGCGGATCTTGTTGACCTGTTGCAGCCTGGTGACCGGTTGGTGCTGAACGACACCAAGGTCATCCCGGCGCGGCTTTCCGGCCTGCGCCACCGCGACACCGCCCAGGGCAAAATGGCCGCCAAGGTCGAAGTGACGCTGTTGGATCCCAAGGCTGATGGCAGTTGGACTGCGTTGTTGAAGCCGCTCAAGAAGGTCAAGCTCGGCGAGGTCGTGGTGTTTTCCGAGGTACTATCAGCTGAACTGGTTGCCGTCGCGGACGGGCAGGGGCAGTTGCGGTTCAACCTGACGGGCGATGATTTTGACGCCGCCCTTAATGCGGCGGGTGCGATGCCGCTGCCGCCCTATATTGCCGCCAAACGATCCGCTGATGATCAGGACAAAGAAGACTACCAGACCGTCTGGGCCCGCCATTCTGGTGCGGTCGCCGCGCCGACGGCCTCTTTGCATTTTGACCAGGCGCTGCTGGCGGCGCTCAGCGCCAAGGGGGTGCAGTTCACCTATGTGACCCTGCATGTGGGCGCAGGCACTTTTTTACCGGTAAAGGTCGAAGATGTGACCAGCCACAAGATGCATGCCGAATGGGGTCGGGTCAGCCCGCAGGCCGCGGCTGAGATTGCCGCAACAAAAGCTGCGGGTGGCCGGGTCATTCCGGTGGGAACCACCGCCCTGCGCCTGATCGAGAGCGCAGCGCGTTCTGGTGCGGTGCAGCCCTGGGAGGGCGAGACGGATATCTTTATATATCCGGGATTTACCTTCCATGCAGCCGATGCCTTGATGACCAACTTTCACCTGCCAAAATCCACCTTGTTGATGCTGATCTCGGCGCTGATGGGGCAGGAGCGGGTGCGCGAGATTTATGATCACGCGGTAAAAAGCGGCTATCGTTTCTTTTCTTATGGCGATGGGTCGCTTTTATTGCCCCAAGAGACGAATACCGTGCAGAAGTGATGCAAATGACGGTAGACAAGCGCGGCTAGTTTCCGCACTGATGTAAGCCGGAAAACGCACATCATTCGCCATCAATCGCAACCGACACCCGCCTTTGGCTACAAAGGCACCCCGTCAACAACATCAGACGGGCAAGCGACTCTGTTACACTTGTTTCAGGGACACTTGCCCAACGGTAAAGGAGACATCGCTATGCTGCAGGTTTTGTCGAGCGCTTGGGCGCTACTCTTGGGCATGGGCATGCTGATGATCGGCAATGGCATGCAGGGCACCATTCTTGGGGTGCGGGGCGCCATGGAGGGGTTTTCGACCCTGCAGATGTCTTTTGTGATGTCGGCCTATTTTGTCGGCTTTCTGGGCGGGTCGCGCCTGGCGCCAGAGATGATCCGCCGCGTTGGTCATGTGCGGGTCTTTGCGGCGCTGGCCTCGCTGATCTCGGCGGTCATGATCCTGTATCCTGCGGTGGCCAATCCCATTGCATGGATGCTGGGGCGGGCGCTTATCGGCTTTTGCTTTTCTGGCGTGTATGTCACTGCGGAAAGCTGGCTCAACAATGCCTCTGACAATGCCAACCGGGGCAAGGCGCTGTCGCTTTATATGATCGTGCAGACGATGGGCATTGTTGCGGCGCAAGCGCTGATGTTGGTGGGGGATCCGGCAGGATATGAGACCTTTGTTATTGCCTCGGTGGTGATCTCGGTCTCCTTTGCGCCAATTTTGCTGTCGATTTCACCCACCCCGGCTTTTGACACCACAAAACCGATGTCGCTGCGTGAACTGATGAATGTTTCACCGCTTGGCTGTGTCGGTATGTTTCTGCTAGGTGGGGTCTTTTCGGCTCAGTTTGGCATGAGCGCGGTCTATGCTGCCGAGGCAGGGCTGACCCTGTCGCAGATCTCCATTTTTATTGCCACCTTCTATATCGGTGCCATTGTCCTGCAATATCCGCTGGGCTGGATGTCAGACTGGATGGACCGCCGGGTTCTGGTTCTTGTGGTCTCGGCTCTGGGCGGCGGGGCTGCGCTCATGGGGATGATGATGGGCGGGTCGTACAGCTTTTTGTTGCTGGCCGCCTTCTTTATCGGAGGCATGTCCAACCCGCTGTATTCGCTGCTGATCGCCCATACCAATGACTATCTGGAGCACGATGATATGGCGGCGGCCTCTGGCGGGCTGGTGTTCATCAACGGCTTGGGCGCCATTGCCGGGCCGGTGATCACCGGCTGGATCATGAGCGATGCAGTCTTTGGTCCGTCGGGATATTTCCTGTTCATGGCGGTGTTGCTGATCGCCCTCGCAGTCTATGCGCTGTATCGCACCACACAGCGGGCAGCGATTCCCGCGGACGAAACCGGGATTATGTCACCAATGACACCCAGCGGTTCGCCTGTGGTGGTGGAGTTTGCGCAGGAATATGCCATTGAGACCGAGATCGAAGAGCAAGAAGCCGCCAGTGAGGCCGGCTGATTGCGCTAACCATATGGCTCTGTGAGGAATATTTCAGCAAACGGTCCTAAATGTTGCAAATAGTGACCTAACGTCGCTTGTAAACACCATGCAAAATGGTCTGAAGTGAACCTAGGTATTAATACGTGGAGATGGACCAATGTACGGGCCCGAAGATATCCTGAAGTTCTGGTTGGATGAAGTTGGCGAAAAAGGTTGGTATCTGAGCGATGAGGCGCTGGATGAGACCATTACAACGCGGTTCAAGGAGACCTGGGACGCAGCCTGTGAGGGTAAGTTTTCCCTGTGGCTGACCTATCCGTCGGGCACATTGGCCTATATCATCTTGATGGATCAGTTCCCGCGCAACATGTTTCGCGGCACCGGCGCGGCGTTCCGTTCTGATCGTATGGCACTCAGTGCTGCCAAGAACGCCATCCAGAGAAAATGGGATATGAAGATTGACGAACCGGCGCGTCAGTTTTTTTACATGCCGTTGATGCATTCCGAAAACCTCTGCGATCAGGAGCGTTGTGTGCGCCTGATGAAGGAACGGATGCCCGAAAGCGGCGAGTCCAATATGTTGCACGCCCGTGCCCACCGGGAAGTGATCCGCCTATTTGGACGCTTCCCCTACCGCAACGAGGCATTGCTGCGCCACAGTACCGAACCTGAGCGTGACTACGTGAGTGGCGGTGGTTATGGTGCCACCGTGCGGAACCTGCAGGCGACGGGCTAAGGCGTCAAGGCTTGGGGGGCCGCGCTTGCGTTGCTCCCGGCCTTTTGGCGCGCGGGCATCTGGCGCCCCAGCTTACCCCTTGCGGGGGTGTCACTGTTTGCCTGTGCCTGGGTCTTGGAGTGTTAGTGCAACAGCGCTGCGGAACTTGGACGGCAGCTCTCAAGCTGCGGCAGATGTGCGGCAATCTGATCTGAAAAAGCCATCGCCGCAGTCTTGACCGCAGCTGTGACCACCTGCTCCGGCAGTTCACTGATGGACTTGGTTTCTTCTTTCAGTCCTGTCAGCTGCTCTTCCAATCTGGCGAGCCGCAACCGCATCTCTGTACTGTCCGGGGTGTCAGATTGGCTCAGGGCCAGGTTCAAGGCTGAAATTTCCTCATTCATCCGTTGCAACTGGGTCTGAACCGGCACAAAACGCGTGCCGATTTCTCCCAAACGATCTGCCACATCATGGGCCGAGGCAAAGAGTTGCCAGCCCAGAAACAGGCAGAGCGCCAACAACAGCAGTGTGGCATTCAGCAGGGCTTTGATGAGGTCAAAAACAGTCTTCGTCATCGAATGGGATCACTTTACGATTCTAGCGGATATTGCGGGTAGTATAGGCGAAGTTGCAGGGCTATGATTCCGCAAAGACAAAAAGACCCGGCGCCTGTGCCTTTTTCCGCAGGGAAAAGGTTGGGTGGCGGGTGTTTGGCGCTCACCTTCATGTGAGCCCTGACTGAGTGTTTGCAGTTCTTCTGAAAGTAGTTTAACGGTAAACTAAATTATGTTGATCCTTTTGATGAGGGAAGACCATGGCCGCAGAAACCTATGATGTCATCGTAATCGGCGCCGGACCGGGGGGCTATGTCGCCGCCATTCGCTCGGCGCAGCTGGGCCTGAAGACCGCGATCATTGAGCGCGAGAACCTGGGCGGCATCTGCCTGAACTGGGGCTGCATTCCAACCAAGGCGCTGTTGCGCTCTTCTGAGGTGTTTCATCTGATGGAGCGGGCCAAGGAATTTGGCCTGGGCGCGGATAACATCACCTATGATCTTGATGCCGTCGTCAAACGCTCACGCGGGGTGGCCAAACAGCTGTCTTCTGGCATTGGCCATTTGATGAAGAAGAATAAGATCACCGTGGTAATGGGCGAAGCGACGATCCCTGCCAAGGGTAAGGTCAGCGTTAAAACGGACAAGGGCACCGAGGAGCTGAGCGCCAAGAACATCATCCTGGCCACCGGCGCACGCGCACGGGAATTGCCCGGCCTCGAAGGCGATGGCGATCGGGTCTGGACCTACCGGGATGCCCTGGTGCCGCCGCGGATGCCGAAACGCCTGCTGGTCATCGGATCTGGCGCAATCGGAATTGAATTTGCAAGCTTTTACAACACTTTGGGTGCCGATACTACAGTCGTTGAAGTGATGGACCGGGTGCTGCCGGTGGAAGACGAGGAAATCTCGGCCTTTGCCAGGAAGGCCTTTGTCAAACAGGGCATGAAGATCATGGAAAAAGCCATGGTCAAACAGCTGGACCGTGGAAAGGATACCGTCACCGCGCATATTGAAAGCGGCGGCAAGGTGGAAAAGGTCGACTTTGACACGGTGATCTCTGCCGTGGGCATTGTCGGCAATGTCGAAGGTCTGGGGTTGGAGGCGCTTGGCGTCAAGATCGACCGCACCCATGTGGTGACGGATGCCTACTGCCGCACCGGGGTTGAGGGGCTTTATGCCATTGGCGATATCGCCGGCGCCCCCTGGTTGGCCCATAAGGCAAGCCACGAAGGCGTCATGGTGGCGGATCTGATCGGTGGCAAACATGCCCATCCGGTGAAACCCGAAAGCATCGCAGGCTGCACCTATTGCCAGCCGCAGGTGGCCAGTGTCGGCTATACCGAGGCTAAGGCCAAAGAGCTGGGCTATGATATCAAAGTGGGTCGTTTTCCCTTTATCGGCAATGGCAAAGCCATCGCACTGGGCGAGGCTGAGGGCATGGTTAAAACCGTGTTTGACGCCAAGACTGGCGAGCTGCTGGGCGCCCATATGGTTGGTGCAGAAGTCACCGAGCTGATCCAGGGCTATGTGGTTGGCCGCCAGTTGGAAACCACCGAAGAAGACCTGATGAACACCGTCTTCCCGCATCCCACCCTGAGCGAGATGATGCATGAAAGCGTGCTCGACGCTTTTGATCGTGTCATTCACATGTAGCCTGGTGGCTCATTTTTTGGCTGAATTTCTCCTGTTGTCAGGGGGGGATGGCAGGTCAGTTTATCTAAGGCTGTCTTTTTTACCGCGCGTCCCCTTTTGGGGCGCGCGTTTTGGTATGTCCATTGGGCTGCGGCCCAAACCCATCGCTAAAATCTGCCTCAAGCTTTCTGAGAAAACCTTAATCAAGGTGCCGCTCCTGCCTCATTCTGCGCGTCATTCTGCGCCAGCCTGCTGCGGCGTGCACTGGAATGTGAGGGACAAATGGTAATTGGGGGCAAACAATTGAGCTTTGAACGGGTATCACACAGGGCCCTCTCCACGGTCCTTGCAATTTTGGGCCTCTCCAGGCGACCCCACTGTGAAAAGATGGCGCTGCTGCGGATCTGGCACTCAGAGGTTGCACAGTCTAAAGGTGAGCTTTAGGGCGGCCCGGTCGTTGCCCGAAACCAAAGGGGCAGGGCGCAATGGCAGCAAAGCCGATCACAACCCGGTGGCCACTGATCTTTGCCATCTGGGCAGCAGGTTTGGGGGTGGCGGCGCAATACGGTAAAATCAGTGTGATTTTTGACCGTATGGGTCTGCTGTACCCGGACGCCGGGGCGTCGCTTGGCTTTACCGTATCGCTGGTGGGTATTGTTGGTATTTTCTTTGGTCTGGTTGCGGGATTGTTTGTCAGCTCCGTTGGCTATCGGCGCAGCCTGGTTTGGGCGCTGTGGATTGGTGCCGGCATGTCTGCACTGCAGGCGCTGCATTTGCCTTTTGGCCTGTTTCTTGTCAGCCGCCTGATCGAAGGGCTGTCACACCTGAGCGTTGTCGTCGCTGGGCCTACACTGATTGCGGCGCTCAGCTCTGACCGGGACCGTGGGCTGGCTATGACCCTGTGGAGCACGTTTTTTGGCGTTGCCTTTACTCTGCTTGCCTGGTTTGGCCTGCCGCTGGTGGCGGGGTTTGGCCTATTGTCACTGTTTGCGGCCCATGGGCTGATCATGGCGGGGCTGGCGTTGTGGTTGGGCAGGGCGCTGCGGGATGTGCCTGTGCCACCGCGTGCCAAACTTCCGGCCCTGCGCGACCTGCCGGGGCTGCATCTGCCGGTCTATCGCTCGCCCTGGAAGGTGGCGCCAGCTGCGGGGTGGTTGTTCTATACCTGCTGTTTTGTCTCTATCCTGACGGTGATCCCGCCCTATATCGCAGCGGAGCAGCGCGGCTATGTGCTGGGCGCCATGCCTCTGGCCAGTATTGCCTCCTCGATGTTTTTAGGGGTCTTTCTGTTGCGCCGCTTTGCGGCTGTGAAGGTGGCGCAGCTGGGCTTTGTGTTGTCTGCCTGCGGGGTGCTGTGGCTGTGGTTGCAGCCCGGTGATCCGCTGGCCTGTCTGGCGCTGGCAGCCGCTATGGGGCTGGTG
Source organism: Pseudophaeobacter sp. TrK17 (assembly GCF_042192375.1). Classification (NCBI taxonomy): domain Bacteria; kingdom Pseudomonadati; phylum Pseudomonadota; class Alphaproteobacteria; order Rhodobacterales; family Roseobacteraceae; genus Pseudophaeobacter; species Pseudophaeobacter sp. TrK17. The sequence continues at coordinate 2,117,167 of NZ_CP071700.1, read as the reverse complement.
CAGGGGGGCTCCTTTGCTGCGGTGCCGCAGTTGAACCTAAAGGATGAGGATCGCGCCCAGGCGGGCGGTGTGCTGGCCCAGGCAGGCAATCTGGGCAATACCATTGGCACGCCTCTGATGGTACTGGCGCTTGGCCTGGCCGGGTTTTCGGGGCTGATGGCGGTTTTGCTGGTCCTGTTTCTGGGTGGGTTTCTTGTCCATCTGGGACTGGCCCAGATGCGGCGCCATCTGCCTGAATAGGGGGCCGCGCCACAAAATAGACCAGACCACCATATTTGGCGTGTTCTGACCAAAATGCAGGAAAATGTTCCACTAACGTTCTCATTTTTCTATTGGAGTCTGGCGCCACATTGCCTATCTGTAGGGCGAAGACTGGCAGCGGCTTAATCCCGTGGGTGCCAGAGTATTTGGCACGAGGGCAGTATGGCTGAGTTGAAATCCATCGAGGTGCGCGGCGCACGCGAACATAATCTCAAAAACATTGATGTGGATATCCCTCGCGATGAGCTGGTGGTGATCACCGGCCTGTCCGGGTCGGGGAAATCCTCATTGGCCTTTGATACCATCTACGCCGAGGGCCAGCGCCGCTATGTCGAAAGCCTGTCGGCCTATGCCCGGCAGTTCCTCGACATGATGGAAAAGCCGGATGTGGATCACATTTCCGGTCTCAGCCCGGCAATTTCCATCGAACAAAAGACCACCTCGAAAAACCCGCGCTCCACTGTCGGCACCGTGACCGAGATCTACGACTATCTGCGACTGCTGTTTGCCCGGGCCGGCACGCCCTTTAGCCCCGCCACTGGTCTGCCCATCGAGGCCCAGCAGGTGCAGGATATGGTCGACCGGGTGATGGCGCTGGAGGAGGGCACCCGCGGCTTTTTGCTGGCGCCTATCGTGCGTGACCGCAAGGGCGAGTACAAAAAGGAAATGCTGGAGCTGCGCAAGCAGGGCTTTCAGCGGGTCAAGATTGACGGTGAATTCTACGAACTGGATGAGCCGCCAACCCTGGACAAGAAGTACCGCCATGACATTGATGTGGTTGTTGACCGGCTGGTGGTGCGCGAAGGTCTGGAAACCCGGCTGGCCGACAGCCTGCGCACCGCGTTGGATCTGGCCGACGGGATTGCCGTTCTGGAAACAGCCCCGCGTGAAGGTGATCCCGAACGGCTGACCTTTAGCGAAAATTTTGCCTGCCCTGTCAGTGGTTTCACCATCCCCGAGATCGAACCACGGTTGTTTTCGTTCAATGCGCCTTTTGGTGCCTGCTCTGTCTGTGATGGGCTGGGGGTTGAGCTGTTCTTTGACGAACGCCTGGTGGTGCCGGACCAAAGTCTGAAAATCTATGACGGTGCGCTGGCGCCCTGGCGCAAAGGCAAATCGCCCTATTTCCTGCAAACCATTGAAGCCATCGCCAAACACTATGGGTTTAATAAGAACACCCAGTGGAAAGATCTGGATCCCAAGGTGCAGCAGGTATTCCTGCGCGGCTCTGGTGAGGAAGAAATCCCCTTCCGCTATGACGAAGGTGGCCGGGTGTATGAGGTCACCCGCGTCTTTGAAGGCGTCATTCCCAATATGGAACGGCGCTACCGCGAAACCGACAGCAACTGGATCCGCGAAGAGTTCGAGCGCTACCAGAACAATCGCCCCTGTGGCGCCTGTGGTGGCTATCGTCTGCGCGAAGAGGCTCTGGCGGTGAAGATTGCCGGGGAACATGCGGGGCAGGTGGTACAGAAATCCATCCGCGAGGCGCTGGCCTGGATCGAAGATGTGCCCAACCATCTGAGCAAACAAAAACAAGAGATCGCCCGTGCCATCGTCAAAGAAATCCGCGAACGGCTTGGGTTTCTCAATAACGTCGGCTTGGAATACCTGAGCCTGTCGCGGGCCAGTGGCACCCTTTCGGGGGGTGAAAGTCAGCGTATTCGCCTGGCCAGCCAGATTGGCTCGGGCCTGACCGGGGTGCTTTATGTGCTGGATGAGCCCTCGATCGGTTTGCACCAGCGTGACAATGACCGGCTGATTACCACCCTGAAAAACCTGCGCGATCAGGGCAATACGGTGATCGTGGTGGAACATGACGAGGATATGATCCGCCAGGCTGACTATGTTTTTGATATTGGTCCGGGGGCGGGCGTGCATGGTGGTGAAGTGGTCAGCCACGGCACTGCGGCGGAAGTCACCGCCGATGCGGCCTCCATTACCGGCCAGTATCTGGCTGGCGTGCGCGAAATCCCGGTGCCGGCCAAACGGCGCAAGGGCAACAAGAAAAAACTGAAGGTGGTCAAGGCGACCGGCAACAACCTGAAAAACGTCACGGCGGAATTCCCACTGGGCAAATTCTTGTGTGTGACCGGGGTCTCGGGCGGGGGGAAATCCACCCTGACCATTGAAACCCTGTTCAAGACTGCATCAATGCGGCTGAATGGTGCCCGCCAGACCCCGGCGCCTTGCGAAAGCATCAAAGGGCTGGAGCATCTGGATAAGGTAATCGACATCGACCAGCGCCCTATTGGCCGCACACCGCGGTCAAACCCGGCCACCTATACCGGTGCGTTCACCCCGATCCGCGATTGGTTTGCTGGTCTGCCAGAGGCCAAGACCCGCGGCTATAAACCGGGGCGGTTCTCCTTCAACGTCAAGGGCGGCCGCTGTGAGGCCTGTCAGGGCGACGGGGTCATCAAGATCGAGATGCATTTCCTGCCGGACGTCTATGTGGAATGCGAAACCTGCAAGGGTGCACGCTATAACCGCGAGACACTGGAGGTGCGCTTTAAGGGTAAGAGCATCGCAGATGTGCTTGATATGACGGTAGAAGATGCCCAGGCGTTTTTCCAGGCTGTGCCCTCGATCCGCGATAAGATGGACGCGCTGATGCGGGTTGGCCTGGGCTATATCAAGGTCGGTCAGCAGGCCACCACCCTGTCCGGTGGTGAGGCCCAGCGGGTAAAGCTGTCAAAGGAGCTGAGCAAGCGCTCAACCGGGCGGACGCTGTATATTCTGGATGAACCCACCACAGGTCTGCATTTTGAGGATGTGAAAAAGCTGCTCGAAGTGCTGCATGAACTGGTTGATCAGGGCAATTCCGTGGTGGTGATCGAACACAACCTCGATGTGATCAAAACAGCCGACTGGATCATTGATATCGGCCCCGAAGGCGGTGACGGCGGTGGTGAGATCGTTGCCACCGGCACACCGGAGGCCGTCGCCAAAGAACCGCGCAGTCATACTGGGCACTATTTGAAAGAGATGCTGGCAAACAAAAAAGTCGCGGCAGAATAGGTGGTTGGCCGGTATTGTTCCGGCCAATTCCATTCCAAAGGGGCGCTGAATGATCAGGCGGCCACGGGCTGTTTGGCGGGGCGATACAGCAGAATAGGTACGGCAAACAGCGCCAGGAAACCAGTGTTCAGAACCACGTTGAACCAGGCTCCGACCATGTAAGAGCCAAAGCTGTCGGGCAGGTACCAGGCCAAGACTCCAGTCAGGATCATGCGTCCGCCGATCTTTGGTGCCTTGCTATAGACTTCTGTCGTGATGCCCCAGATCAGTGTGCCGGTGCCGACCAGCAGCCCGCCTGAAATCGCTGCCAGGACATGGGCACTGGCGCTGTTCAGATCTTGTTGCCCATCCAGTGGCCAATGCACCAGGTCTAAAAAGACCTCCAGGCCAAGGTGCAGCGGCGATACGAGGGCGAGAACCATTGCCAGCCCAAAAATAACCGTGCCGATGGCGGCAAGTTTGAGCGCCTTGGTGGCGGTGTCATGTGTCATCCGTGGTCTCCTGTTTGGCGATGTCCTAAGTATCCAGCGCGGTCTGCAGGAAAACAATTACCTCAGAGGTAAGTGAACTCCCTGCCTGCGCCCATTACAGTGACCTGAAACGCAGGTGAGGATCAGCAAGATGAGTGGCTTTGGCGACATGTTGAAAGAATGGCGGGGCCTGCGCCGGATGAGCCAGCTGGATCTGGCGCTTTCGGCACAGGTCTCTGCCCGGCATCTCTCCTTTCTGGAGACCGGACGCGCCCGCGCCAGTCGCGATATGGCGCTGCGGCTGGCGCAAGAGCTGCAGATGCCGCTGGCGGCGCGCAATCAGCTCTTGCATGCCGCCGGGTTTTCCCCGGCCTTTGGGGGCGGCCCCCCCAACGATGCGGACCGTGCGCCGCTGGCGCAAGCGGTTGACTGGATGCTGGAGCGTCACGCGCCTTTTCCGGCAATTGCGATTGATCATCACTGGGTATTAAAGGCGATGAATCCCCCTGCCGCAGCCCTGTTGACCTATGCTCAATTGCAGCTCGGGGACAGCCTGATAGATGCTTTGACCACAAACGAGGCTCTGCGCGGTGCCCTGGTAAATCTGGAAGAGGTCGAAGCGCTAACTTTGATGCGATTACGCAGCGAGCTGGCGCATCTTGGCAAGGCGCCGGTCCTGCACCAGGCGGTGCAGCGATTGCAGCGCAGGGTGGCCGCACATTGCCGTCCCGTTTCAGAGGAGATGCCAGCAGTGATCCCAACCCATTATCGGTTTAACGGGCTGGATCTAAAGCTGTTTTCTACCCTGACCCAGTTCACCTCCACCGGGGATCTGGCTATGTCTGAGTTGAGATTAGAGATGATGTTTCCGGCAGATAGCGCGACCAAACAGGCCCTGTTGGCCCTATTCACCCCGGTGGATTGACACAGTTGATTGATACCGCCTATTGGCGCTGGTTCTTAGGACGATAGGCAGTGGTTTAGGAATTTGGTCTCGTGTCGGCGCAGGGCAAGGCGCGCGGCAAAGCCATAGCCAGCGCCGGTTTGCGGGCAAAGCTCTGGAAACAGGGCAAAAAGTTCGGCCTGGGTTTCGGCATCAAAACCGGCTGTTGTCTGCGGGCCGGGGTGGTAGCTTTCGCTCAATACCCCATGGGAGGTGAGGATCTCGTGCTGGTCAAACAGCAGGTGATAATAGTCGACCATCTTAAGGCTGAAATCGGGGCGAATGCCGGCGTCGTTGACCAGATCCTTGGCCTTGGCCAGCACTTCAGCTTCGCCAAACAAGAGTTCGGCAAACTGGCCGGTGATCAGCATTCGGTGGTTGGGGGAGACCCAAAGATCTGCGTCGGCGTTAAACTGCCCCTTGGCAAAGCGGATTGGCGCGGTTGCAGGGGTGACCGGAACCCGGCTATGGCCAATCCAGCGCAGCGGCTGAAACCCGTGATCATAGGTCTGGATCATCATGCCCGGCGTCAGGTTCTCAATCGCGATGGGGCCCTGATCTGTCTCAATCCGGGTGCCGCCCATGAAACAGGCCTGGGCTTGGTTGATCTCGACCAGCCCGGTGTCGCTGTCGCCGCTGTCATTTTGGGTGGTGTAGGTGAAATTTACGGTCTCATCATCGCCGTCAGATTGCACCTCGAGTGTGCCGTCCGGGTTCAAAGTGATCTGCTGACCGGTGGCCAGGGTCACTGTATCCCCAGGCGAGACTGCAATGTTATTGATATGGGTGACGGTCAGGGTGCCACCGGCAGAACTGGTATCATTGGCCAAAACATCCACTGTTTTGGTGGCGTTATAGCTCATGTCGACCTGATCGTCCTGGGCAACAAAGGCGGTCTGGACCGAGCCGCCTGCAACCAGAAGATTGGTGTCATAGTTGCTGTCAGATACATCTGCGACGCCGATCTTGATCGAGTTCAGTACACCTGCAGTTACCGGGGCGGTAAAGGTCAGGGTAATGGTGAACCCATCCATTTCGGTGTTGTACTGGTCGCCGGTGTTGTCGACATAGATGTTTTCGGTGTCGTTTTGGTTGATGTTGCCAATTGAGGCAGATCCATCGCCAATGGAGACTTGTGCCTGTACCCCGTTGACCCAAACGCCAACCACGTCGTTGTATTGCGAGCTGGAGAACTCGGGGTATTCTTCGGAGGAGAGCACAAAATCCAGCGTCAGCACATCACCGTCGGGAATGAAGTCGATCTCCATAAAGGCGGCGTCATAGGTGGCGGACCCGGCAATGGCGTTAAAGTCGCTGTCGCCATTGGTGCCGCTGGTATTGGTGCTGGTATTGCCGGAGGTATTGGTATTGGTGCTGCCGGAGCTGTTGGTAAAATCATCTACATGGCCGGTAGACAGGATGACGCCGCTATCGGCAGGGGCAACGCCTGCCACAGTTGTATCGGCGCCGCTATAGATACCCGAGGAGGCGGCATCACCGGAATAACTGGCGCTGACAACGGTGGTGCCGTCGCCAAAGATCTCCTGCGCCATCTGGTCGGCTGTGGCGGAGGTATTGATATCGAGTTCTGTCGCCGTAGGCATGTGAAATCCTGCACCCTGTAAGGGGCCGCAAAATTGCTGTGGCCCAGCCTCCGGTGTGGCTGCGAACTTGGACTGAAATGTGGAATCCCGGTGCCCATTTTCTGAATTTTAATAAAATTGAACAGTTTTTGAATCTGGTTGGGGTCAAGACCATTGGCCGACGCCTTTATGTGGCGCACATAAAAACGCCCGGCCCGGAGGTGCCTCAGTGTTGAAAGAGGCAGGTCCGGACCGGGCAAAAGGCGCTTTACGCCAGGGCTTGCAAGAGGCTTGGTTTAGCTACGGCTGCGCTTTTCAAAACGGGGCAGCATGGCAGAAAAGTCCATGCCAAGCCCGTCTTCGCTTTCGACAAACTTGCTATACAATGCCTGCGCCAGCTCGCCCATCGGGGTGTCAGCATCGGCACTTTCGGCGGCCTGCTGGCTGAGACGCAGATCCTTGAGCATCAGTTCCGCCGCAAACCCTGGCTTGTAATCGTTGTCGGCGGGGGACTGCGGGCCAACACCGGGGGCAGGGCAATAGGCATTCATGGTCCAGGAATAGCCCGAAGAGGTGGAGACCACATCGAACATCTTTTGCCGGTCCAGACCCAGTTTGTCGGCCAGCGCAAAGGCTTCGCAGGTGGCAATCATGGTCACGCCGAGGATCATGTTGTTGCAGATCTTGGCGGCCTGGCCGGCACCGGCCTCGCCACAATGCACCGCCTTCTGGCCCATGATATCAAACAGCGGGGCCGCCTTGGCAAAGGCTGCGGCGCTGCCGCCAGCCATAAAGGTCAAGGTGCCCCCAGCGGCACCACCGATGCCGCCGGATACTGGCGCATCGACAAACAACAGATCTGCGGCCGCGGCCTGTTCAGCGACAGCTCGGGCGGAATCCACATCCACGGTGGAGCAATCCACCAGGGCAGCACCTGCCTGCATGGCAGGCAGCACCTCAGCGGCAACGGCGCGCAGGATCTGGCCATTGGGCAGCATGGTGATCACCACATCAGCGCCGGTTGCAGCCTCAGCGGCAGACCCGGCCATGGAGACGCCCGCAATCGTGACGCTGGCCATGTCAAAGCCCAGAACCTCGTGGCCCTCTTTGGCGAGATTGGCGGCCATAGGGGCGCCCATATTGCCAAGACCAATAAATCCGATTTTCATGTGTTATTCCTCCTCAAAAACCAGGGCGTCTGCACCCAGCGGCATCAGCATCTGGCTGACGGCGCTGGCGGGAACATCCTGCTCTGCATATTGCCACTTCGGCTGGCGGTCCTTGTCGATGATCTGGGCACGAATGCCTTCGAGAAAGTCGCCCTTGTCCATGGCGCGATAGGTGAAGCGGTATTCATGCTCCAGCGCCTTTCGAATGCTCAGATTGCTGTCGCGCAACCGGTGCAGCAGCTCGACCGTGCAGGCCATGGAGAGCGGCGCATTGCGCCCCATTGTCTTCAGCGCCTTTTCTGCAAAATCGCTGGGCTCGGCCTTTAGCACAGTCAGGATGTCGGACAGGGTTTCGCCAGCAAAATAGCGGTCGATCTCGGCTTGCTGGAGTCCCAATGTGCCCGCAGGTGGTTTTTGCGACGCCACCTGCAAAATTGCCGGATCGCCGTCTTTTTGCAGCCCGTTGATCAGTACCGGCCAAAAGCTTTCGGGGATGTAGAAATCGGCAAACCCGGCATAGATCGCGTCTGCGGCCTTCATGCGTGCGGCGGTGGTGCCGAGATATTCGCCCAGACGCCCCGGCGCCAAGGTCAACATCAAAGAGCCGCCCACATCGGGTATCAGGCCAATGCCGACTTCGGGCATGGAGATCTGGCTGCTGTCGCCCACCACACGGTGGGTGCCATGGCAGCCAATGCCGACGCCCCCGCCCATGGTGAAGCCCTGCAGAAAGCTGACCACCGGTTTGGGATATTCAAAGATGAGCGCGTTCAGGCGGTATTCGTCGCTCCAGAACTTGCGCCCATAGGCATAATCGCCTGCGGTGCCAGTGTCATACAGCTCGGCAATGTCGCCGCCGGCGCAGAAAGCCTTTTCCCCCTCTGCATCAATGACCACCAGGTTCACCGCGTCATCACTGGCCCATTGGCGCAGGGCGGCGTCAATGGCCATGCACATGTCATAAGACAGCGCGTTCAGGGCTTTGCCGCGGGTGAGGGTGATGCGACCGGCCTTACCGGTCACACGGATATTGATATCGCTCATAGTTTCCTCGCAGTTTGCCCGGGTCAAACATCCGGTAACCTGTTGCCCTGGACCTGGGCAGCTGATTACCGGCCGTGAGAGGCTTGAACCGGGCGACGTGTTCTGGCCTGAAGTGAACGGGCCTGGTTTGTACGGGCCTTAGGTATGTTGGCCTATGTGTACTGGGCTTAGCTGTGTTCGGCCAGCATGTGGCGCGCCACAATCACCCGCATGATCTCGTTTGTGCCCTCAAGGATTTGGTGCACCCGCAGATCCCGCACCAGCTTTTCGATGCCGTAGTCTGCCAGGTAGCCGTAGCCGCCATGTAGCTGCAGGCATTGATCGACGATTTTAGATCCCGCCTCGGTCACGAATTTTTTGGCCATGGCGCAATGCTTGCTGGCATCGGGGGCACCTTGATCCAGCTTCCAGGCCGCCTGCCGCAAAAAGACACGTGCCGCCTGCAGTTCAATTTCCATATCCGCGAGGCGGAACTGCAGCCCCTGGAACTGGTCGATGCTTTGGCCAAAGGCCTTGCGCTCGGACATGTATTTCATCGTCAGGTTCAGCGCGGTCTGGGCGGCCCCCAAAGAACAGGAGGAGATGTTCAGGCGTCCACCATCCAACCCCATCATGGCGTATTTGAAGCCCTTGCCCTCTTCGCCAACCAGGTTGTTGGAGGGGATCTTGCAATCATCAAACTGCACTTGGGCGGTGGGCTGGCTTTTCCAGCCCATCTTTTCTTCCAGCCCGCCAAAGGACAGCCCCGCAGTGCCGTCTTCGACATAGACGGTGGAAATGCCCTTGGGACCGTCGTCCCCCGTGCGCACCATGCAGACATAGGCGTCGGAATAGCCCCCCCCCGAAATAAAGGCCTTGTTGCCGTTCAGTGTATAACCTTGGTCGGTCTTTTCCGCGCGGGTTTTCAGCGCAGCCGCATCAGAGCCAGAGCCCGGCTCGGTCAGGCAATAGCTGAGCACGGTGTTCAGTGACAAAACATCCGGCATGATCCGCGCCTTCATTTCGTCGCTGGCAAAGCTGTCCAGCATCTTGGCGCACATGTTGTGAATGGACAAAAAGGCCGCCACCGACGGGCAGGCCATCGACAGGGCTTCAAATACCAATGTGGCGTCCAGCCGCGTCAGGGCGGAGCCGCCGCTGTCTTCGCTGACATACAGCCCGCCAAAGCCAAGCTCGCCCACTCGCGGCCACAGCTCTTTGGGGATGGTGCCCTCAGATTCCCACTGACGTGCAAAAGGCGCGATATTTTCCTGGCCAAATGCATGAGCCATATCAAAAATCGCGGTCTGTTCCTCGGTCAAAGCAAAATCCACGTCCTGTCCTCCCTGGCGTGTATGAATTGAACGGTCGTTTATTTAATAGCGTGCCGAAGCCACAAGAGCAAGCAGCGTGGGCGCAAAGTGGTGTTGCAATAATAAGTGTAGCGGGACTGTAGCGGGACACTTCATTTTGCAGTGCGGGTGTAGCGGGACACTTCGTTTTGCAGTGCGGGACACTTCCCATTGCAGCAAAACTTTCTAGACGAACGCCCTGTTTTATATGTCAGAACTGAACCCGAGGCCACCCACCTTTAGTGCCAATTTCGAGGTGAGTTTGGGACACTTCCCATTGCAGTACGGGACACTTCCCACTTCAAACTCACTTATAGAGCATCCCGAACCGTTTAAAATGTCCAGCTGCGGCTGTCTTTAAAGGCCGTTTAAAGGGGTTTTAAACTGCTCGAAGCCAAGCTCCTGGGGCACGCCCCTCAATTCTTCCCAACCTTGGGGCCGTAGCATTACTCTTAGAGCTGTGGTGCCTTCCGGCGGGAAAGAGTGCCACATGGGCGCCTCCTCCATTGTCTGGGTCAAGGAAATTCAACTTATACAGAATGCGGGCGACACGCTCCCGGACAGGTTTCAAAATGGGCATCGCTATACTTCTCTGCTCTGGCTCGCGACGAGCGTCGGCAGCTCAGTTCCAAATGGCGTTAGCGGCTGCTTTCAGCCCTTTCGAGACATTCATGCTAAGTGCAGCGATCGGCCAGGCGCTTACACAGAGGGTGGAAAGGAGATGTTCGCTGCGAGTGCAACACGAGCCCGCCCATCTCGCTGAAAGCGGACACTCCAAATGCCGCAGTTCAGTTCTCTTGAACTGACATTCCCCAAGTGGAACGTCCTCCCGCCCACCTTGCCGCTGTTCTGCGCTCCTATCAAGCCTCTTGGACCCATGGTGCCGTTGTTCGGGCATCTGACGCGCGAACTGAGCACGATTTCCGGTCTCGGGGGCGAGGTTGATCCGGATATTGGTCTGACCGACCCCCGTATGGATAGACCGGTTGAGCCGCTTTTGTTCAGGTTTTATGATTAACGATGTTGTCATTAGGGAACCGGCGGTGCGCGCAGCCGATGTATGGCCGCAAGGATGCGGTTGAACAGATCGCCGCTGACAGCCACCTCGGCCAGTTGGAAGGTGATTGCACGGGCGTGACGCACAACCCTCGCACCAATCTTGATCAATCGCGTCTGCAGGCTTGTCAGTGACCAGTCGGCTATCTCATCAGGTAGATCAGTGCCCTGTAGGAAGGCACCGATATTGTAAGCCAGTGCATGGAGTTGCAGCCGCACCTCGTTCTGCGCCATGCCTTTGCAGGACAAACGGGTCCAGTTGATCGCCTGCTTGCCTTCCTTGATGTATTGCTCGGCGGTGCCGCGTTGGTTGTAGAAGCGGATGATCCAGTCGGGTTCCATCGGCATGTTGGTGACCACGAAGCCCACGCGCGGGAACAACTCGCTGGGATGCCATTCCACCTTGGCGATGACACGACGAGGTTTGTCCCAAGATGCCGCCTGATATTGGAAGTCGCCGTAGATGCGCTTCACGCCTTTTGGCGGACGACCCACAGGGCGCTTGAGCAGATGCGCAATCTTGCCCTGAAGAACGCGATTGGCCCGAAGGCGGATGGCGTAGAAATAGTTTTCCAGTTCCAGAGTTTTGTATAGCTCCGGGATGGCGAACGCAGCATCCCCCCGGAAGAACCGCATCAGGTGACGATCCGCATATCGCGCGATGACGGGCTTCAGAACCTCTTCCCACCCATCTGCGCTGTGAACATTGCCGGGGCGCAGGGCGCAGCGTTCCAAATGGCCAAACTGGTTGAAGACGAACAGCGGGTGATAGCACATGCAGCCGAAATGCCCGTTCCAAGCGGTGCCTTCTTGCGCGCCGTGGGTGGGACTGACTGAACTGTCCATGTCGAGCGTGATCCACTTGGGCGGTTTGCGATTGTGAACCCGGTCGATCCAGTGTCCTGATAAATCCGCCAGCACAGTGCGATTGTCGGTTGCCGCCAACACCTCGGTCTCGAACCGTCCCATCTGGCTCGCAGACGCGGCCTTGGCCTCAACGGCACGCCCTCCAACGACCTGCCGCATCACCGGATCAAGCGATAAACGGTCCGCGTCATTAACATCATCATATCCGGCCAGCCGCCCAAAGACCGACTGGCGCAACAAGCCGACCAGTGAGTGCAGGCGATTGTGGCCAGTTCGCGTGTCTCTCAGAAATCCGCCCGCAATGTCGTGCAGGCCGAGCACTTCATCCAATTCCCTGAACAACAGTAATCCACCGTCCGAGCTGATCTTGGAACCATGAAACTCCAGCCGGACCCGGCGGTCAAAACTGAGCCGCCCATCACCCGTTTCGCGTGCACCCTCTGGGTGATCCATAATCCACCACCTTCAGCCAAATTAACATACTGAAATATAACACATTAGTGGCCGTTGGAGGCGCGAAAACGTCAAGTTACTTGGGAAATGCGGGTTGATTGATGCTGCACAGTGGCGGAATGTCCAGTTTCGAGAACAAGAGACACTGGTTAGCCAATTGCTCGATCCCCCGTCTAACAGGGAACCGAGCGCCTTTTCGTGCTACACAAAACTATTTTATTTTGTCGAGCATATTACCAAGAATGGGGTTGAACTGCTCTGGATATTCCCAAAACATCATGTGACCGCCAAAAGAGTCTACTTGGCTATTTGGCAGGTTTACGTTGACGTAGGCCACTGCAGTGTCCGCCCAGTGATCTGCCACGACGAAGCTTGATGGCATTGCCGCGTCGATCTCTTTGGCTGTCGCCATATAGTTGCTGAACATACCTGCTGCTAAGTATGCAGAGGCCACCCAAGGCGGTGAGCTCATGGACTGGTCAACAACCCACTGCGAAAGCTCAGATGTGTAATCTTGCTCTATCATCACTTCATCCGCGTACCAGTTGATGACATCGCGATGGCCCTGCGAGGTTTGAACGGCTTGATAAAAACCCGCGATATCGGCAACTGAGCCTTCGGCCCAATCACCGTCAACCCCTGTAAGCGGTGTGGGGGAGAGGTCAATGCACATATGCGCCGCAGCGGATTCGACACCATTGACCTTGATAAACTCCCAGGTGGTTAGACACCCGAATGACCACCCGACAAGTGCCGGGTTCTCAACGCCGAGATGGTCCAGCAATGCCTTCAAGTCTGCCCCTTGGGTCGTATAGTTGTTGCCTTCCAACGTTACCGTTGAACGACCGTGACTGCGCGGATCAAAAGAGATCACGCGATATGTGTCGGCAAACGCGCCGAATTGGTTTGCGAAGACCTCGGTCGTAAATGTCCAACCCGGAACCAGTACCAGCGCAGGCCCTTCCCCCTGAACTTCGTAGTAAATTTCAACGCCCGGCTCTACTTCCAAATAGTCGCCAGCCAGTGCTGCGCCTGCTGAAACAGCGCACGTTGCCGCAAGGCATGAACCGAGGATATTTTTTCGCGACATGACTTTCCCTCCATGTTGTGTATCAATGTCTTGTGAACCAAAGGATACCCCCGCATCTGCCACGCGGTTATCCAGAATGCGCACAAGGAAATGGGCAAATGTTGGGTGAAGTCACTGAGTCAGGGCTGAAATATCCAGAATCCGCCGACGTGAGGTTTGCGATCCAAGATATGCAGTTCGAAAACATTGACCAACAGGCAGCGTGCCTGACTGACCATGATCAAAAGTACCATCAAATAAGCCGTGGAAAATACCAAGGCCAGTTCCGGACAGTTTTGTTGGGCGAACAGGTTGCGTTGTACTTCGAGACATTCAACCAAACCTTGGACCAATGGGGAGCGTCACCATCTGACCGGTACGGGTTTATTTTCTTCATGGACCCCACGAACTTCGGACATCTCGGAAACAATAGCTTTACGGGTGAGGATATTTTATTCCTGCCACCCGGTCATTCGTTTGATTTTCGTTGCACGCCTCAGACACGCTTTTGTGTTGTAAGCATTGACCATATTGCATTTGAACAATTGGTTCATGACGGTTTTGAGGCTGATACAGCTTTAACTAAGCTCCGCCACCAAACATCCATTATCCGCGACCCGGACTGTGTTTGCCTGTTACGGCAGATCATTACGTTCATTGTCCGCCGACTCCGTTTGCAGCAAGGCAACGATCTATCAGCCGGAACGGAGTTGGGTGCAAAGCGTTCGCTGTGCGAATTGTTGGCGGGGATTGTGGCTCACCCGCAGACAGCAGGTTCAGTCTCGAAACTTCACAAAACCGAAACGTCAGTGGGATTGGTCCGATGTATCCGTGACCATATCCGAAACCGTCGAGGCATCGCAGTTGGACCAGATCAACTTGCTGAGGAGTTTTCCGTTTCACGGCGCCACTTGGAACGTATATTTCGAAGTAAACTAGGGCCCGTGGACATTCATCTTGAAGCGATGATGACAGCTGCGAGATGCCAGTTGGCAGCATAGCTGGACGCTGTTTTCTCGTACCGGGTCGCTATGGCTCTGAATTCCTTGATCTTTGCGAAGAAATTCTCGATCAAGTGCCGCCATTTGTAGGCGTGTTTATCGTAATCGCGCAGGAACTTGCGGTTCGCTTTCGGTGGGATGATGGCGGTGGCACCGCGCGCATCGAGTTCTGTGAGCAGCCAATCGGCATCAAATGCCTTGTCGGCCAAGAGAGCATCAAAGGCCACGCCATCGATGAGCGGTTCGACGCCCTTCATGTCGTGAGCCTGACCAGGCAGGAGTACGAAGTCAGCCAGGTTTCCTAGGGCGTCGACCAAAGCAACGATCTTGGTGGTCAATCCGCCACGCGACCGCCCGATGGCTTGATTTTGAGTCCCCCCCTTGCGCCGCTCGCCTTCTGGTGAGCCTGAACAATCGTGCCGTCGATCATTGCGTATTCGAAATCTGGATCCCCACTGATTTCCTTGAAAATTCGCTCGAATACGCCGCCCTCAGCCCATCTGCGAAACCGTCGGAACACGCTGTTCCAGTTGCCGAAATAAGCAGGCAGGTCACGCCACGGCAACCCTGTCCGCACACGCCATAGCACGGCTTCGAGAAACAGACGATTATCCTTGCCCGTCACACCCGCATCGCCCTCCTTGCCAGGCAAGTGCGGCGCGAGGCGAAGCCAGACGTCATCTGTCAACACAAACCGCTCTTCGTTCATTCAAACCTCCATTTTGGAAGCTTGAATCAGAATTCAGACCGGTTGGGAATCCTGAATGTCCACGGGCCCTAGGTCATAGCCCGGCTGCGTATATTCAAATTGTAAAATTGAATGAATTTCGTTCTGCACTATTGCGGCCTGAAAACGAGAAGGCCTGTATCGGCGATGTTGCCGCAGATTTCAGCATCTGGCATTTGAGCAGACTTGCACAAAACTACCGACATCAATTTGGCGAGCTTCCGTCAGACTCTCGCAAAACACTAGTAACTTGAACGAACCATCTGGATCCATTGGGTTTCATTTTCTATAGCCGCCATTCATAGAACCTGCAGCGAATTCACCCTTTGTCCCGCAGTCCTGCCCTCCGGCCAACTAAAATGCTGCACAACGTGTCGAATGGCTGGTTTGGTGAAGCAGCAACGCAGAACCTGGCTAGTCGCCCAAAGGCCGGCCAGGGCCGTCTCCAACGGTTGATCTCGCAGTGTCATCTTCGGTTGCTGCGTCAGCTTCAATAGCGGCTGTGAGCCCACTTTGACATCCACATGTGTAGACAACACGGGTGCACAGTAGCGGATTTCTTATGCAAACGTCTGATGATCTGATACGCGTTCCAATATGAACAAATCAGACGCTATTAAGTTTCAATCCCTCTTCGATGAAGGTGAACTATCAACACTCGCCAAGGGACTTGAGCCGTTCCTGAGAGAAGGTGATTTGGACGCCCGCTATCTCGCATGCAGCTTTTCGATTGATCCCAACGAAACCGGCGAAGCCCTTGATCTTCGGAGAATACAGGAGCTTAAGGTTCTAGCGTCGATGTGGCATAGAGCTTCCCTCGTTGATCTTGCATGGGCATATCGTCATGGGGATGATGTCGAACGCAACGAGCAAAAGTTCCAAAATTTAATGACGGCGGCGGCTCTTCTCGGCGATCAGAACGCAGCCCGGGTACTTGCCGAGTACCTTGAATTTGAACTCGGTGAGACTGGCCTAAGTTCAATTGTCGATCAGCGGAATGTTTAATCGGAGGCTGAGTAAGCTTCGAACGTAGACGGCAACTTCGTCCCGCATAGCCGACCGGTAATCCCCCCTAAAAATAGTGGTGTTCCAAAGTAGAATTTTCTCGGCAAGATATCTGAGGAGATTTATGATGAAGAATGGACGATTTAGCGACGCGCAAATCATGGCAGTGTTGAAGCAGGCGGAGGGCGGTGTGTCGGTCTCTGAGCTTTGCCGCGAGCACGGAATGAGCAGCGCGAGTTTTTACAAATGGCGGGCCAAGTTTGGCGGCATGGACGCGTCCTTGATTTCCGAGATGAAGGATATGGCGGAAGAGAACCGTCGTCTGAAGCGCATGTATGCCGAGATGAGCATGCAAAACGACCTGCTGAAAGAAGCGCTTGGAAAAAAGCGTTAAGGCCGTCTCATCGGCGAGAGATGGCCATGAATGCAGTTGCGCAATATGGGGTCAGCATAGCTCTGGCCTGCCGTGCGTTCGAGATCAGCGAGACCTGCTATAGATACAGCCCTGTGCTGAGCGATGACAACGAAGAGATCGCAGATTGGCTTGAACGCTTGACGGCTAACAAGCGGACCTGGGGCTTCGGCCTGTGCTTTTTGTATCTGCGCAACGTGCAGGGCTATGGCTGGAACCATAAACGTGTCTACCGGGTCTACTGTGAGCTGGCGTTGAACCTGCGTATCAAGCCGAAGAAACGCTTGAAGCGGGACAAGCCGGAACCACTGGCTGTGCCTGAAAGACCAAATGAAACTTGGTCCATGGACTTCATGGCGGATCAGCTGGCGGATGGCCGGTCGATCAGGGCATTAAACGTCTTGGATGACTTCAATCGCGAAGGACTGGCTATTGAGGTCGACTTCTCGCTGCCTGCTGAACGTGTCGTGCGTGCGCTGAACCAGATCATTGAGTGGCGCGGAAAGCCCCAAGCTATTCGTGTGGACAACGGCCCAGAATACGTCAGCGGGAAGCTCATGGAATGGGCTGAGAAACGCAATGTGCGGCTCGAATATATCCAGCCCGGTAAGCCCCAACAGAATGCCTATATCGAGCGCTACAACCGCACCGTTCGTGGCGAATGGCTGGGGCAATACATCTTCGAAACCATCGAGGAGGCACAGGACCAGGCAACACAATGGCTCTGGACTTACAACAACGAGCGACCCAACATGGGCATCGGCGGCATGACACCCGCCATGAAACTGAAAACGGCTGCGTGAATTCTACGGCTGGACCCAATTAAAAATGGGGGGATTACCGTGCCTTAGATACAGCACCTCCATTTCCTCTTCGAATTCTTGAATGTTCTTTCTCGGAAACAGTACGGTTTTGAACACAAAGAAGTCGTTCACAACTTAGAAAATCGACGCCCGCACAATAAACTCTTCTTGCAAGGTGCTGCCTTCCCTGCCGGGAGGGTGGAGAATTGGGAAATCGGTGAAAATCCGACACTGCCCCCGCAACGGTAAGGAAGATCAGGTTCGGCAATCGCCACTGGGAGGAGGATCCCGGGAAGGTGCCGTGACCGGGTGCAAACCTCTTCCAAGTCCGGAAACCAGCCTTGCAGATATGTCAAACCGCGGGTGGCGGTGGGGGCTCGGTTTTCGGACGTGATCCTCGCGCCTCCGGACTGTTCTCTCATGCCATCAGCCCAAACAAGGCCGCGGGGCGCGGCAGGAGAGCCAGAAGTGAATAACATTCAAAGCCTATTGGCCCGTCGAAACCCAAAACATGCATTGGAACAGGCGTTTTACACCGACCCTGAGGTCTTTCAGGCCGATCTGGAAGCCATCCACTATCGCGAGTGGCTCTTTGCTATTGCGGCCTGTGAATTGGTGAAACCTGGCGATTACGTCACCCACACCATAGGGGCATATCGTGTGATCATTGTGCGCGGTGCGGACAACCAGATCCGTGCCTTCCACAACACCTGCCGCCATCGGGGCTCTATCATTTGCAAGGCCGCAAAAGGGAACGCGCCCAAACTGGTCTGCCCCTATCACCAGTGGACCTACGAGCTAGACGGCTCACTGCTTTGGGCCCGCGATATGGGGCCGGATTTTGACCCCAAACAACACGGGTTGAAAACGGTGCATTGCCGCGAGCTTGCTGGGTTAGTCTATATCTGCCTGGCTGACGAAGCCCCGGATTTTGAAAGCTTTGCAGCGATTGCCCGCCCCTACCTCGAACCCCATGACCTGGGACAGGCAAAAGTCGCTTTCGAAAGCTCTATTGTCGAAAACGGCAATTGGAAACTGGTCTGGGAAAACAATCGCGAATGCTATCATTGTGGCGGCAATCATCCTGCCCTTTGCCGGAGCTTCCCGGATGATCCCGCGGTCACCGGCATCGAGGGGGGTGAAACACCTGCCCATCTACAGGCACATTTTGACCGCTGCGAGGCCGCAGGGCTGCCGTCGCGCTTCCATCTGGATGAGGGCGGACAGCACAGACTGGCGCGGATGCCCCTGAAAGAGGGTGCTGAAAGCTATACCATGGATGGAAAGGTCGCGGTCCGCCGTTGGCTGGGACGTGCGCCCTTTGCCGATGCTGGGTCTCTGTTGAAATTCCACTATCCTACAACCTGGAACCATTTCCTTGCGGACCACTCTTTGGTGTTTCGCGTCACCCCAATCAGCCCAACAGAAACCGAAGTAACCACAAAGTGGCTTGTCCACAAAGACGCGG
Source organism: Pseudophaeobacter sp. TrK17 (assembly GCF_042192375.1). NCBI lineage: Bacteria > Pseudomonadati > Pseudomonadota > Alphaproteobacteria > Rhodobacterales > Roseobacteraceae > Pseudophaeobacter > Pseudophaeobacter sp. TrK17. Next base: position 2,098,484 of record NZ_CP071700.1, on the reverse strand, counting down.
TGGAAGGTGTTGATTATGATCTACAGCGCCTGACCGAAGTTTGGGTCGCCACAAATGATGAAGACCGCCGGGTGGTCGAAGACAACCAACAAGGCATCAACAGCCCAGCCTATGTGCCCGGTCCCTATTCCGGAACCCAGGAGTCTGGTGTTTTGCAATTTGTGGAGTGGTACTGCGCCACACTGGCGGAACGACTGGCACCTGATGCCCTGGCGGCGGAGTGAGCGACATGAAAGACCTTGTTTCCGCTGTACCTGTTTGGAAAGACAGTGAATCACTGGAATGTGTTTCGGTGGTGCCAGAGGCGCCACATACCGCAAGCTTCAGCTTTCGGGCGCCTTCCGGGGCGCTATTTTCCTATGAACCCGGGCAGTTCCTGACGCTCGAAATCCCGGCGCCAGATCAGCCGGGCGGAGTAGTGCACCGCACCTATACTATTTCTTCTTCGCCGTCGCGCCCGCGCTCGATCACCATCACTGCCAAGGCCCAGGCAGACAGCATTGGCACGCGATGGATGCTGGACAACTTGCAACCTGGCATGCGCATCAAGGCGATAGGACCAGCGGGAGTGTTCAGCAACTCCAACAGCACGGCCCGCCGCTATCTGTTTATCTCGGCAGGGTCAGGCATCACCCCTATGATGTCGATGACCACCTGCATGTGGGACGAAGGACGGGAATTGGATGTTGTCTTCATCAATTGTGCCAAACGCCCCTCTGAAATCATCTTCCGCCAACGCTTGGAACAAATGGCCAGCCGCACCCCGGGGCTTGATCTGAAATTTGTGGTGGAAGACCCCGATCCATATCGTCCCTGGACTGGTTATCAGGGACAATTCAACCAGTTGATGCTGGGCTTAATGGCACCGGACTATCTGGATCGTGAGGTCTATTGTTGCGGGCCTGAGCCCTTCATGACGGCCGTGCGCGAAGCTCTGGGCGGTCTTGGATTTGATATGGACAATTATTACCAAGAGAGCTTTGGCGCCCCGGTTGAAACTGAAGCCGACCAACCTGATCTGGATGACGTTGTGCTGGACAGTGACACCAGCGCAGAAATCCACTTTGCCACTTCCGGCGTTACCGCAAAAGTTGCAGAAACGGATACTGTCTTGGCAGCTGCGCGCAATGCTGGCCTGAATATCCCATCGGGCTGTACCTTCGGGCTTTGTGGAACCTGCAAGGTCAAGAAATCCTCCGGCGAAGTGCATATGGTACACAATGGCGGCATTTCAGACGATGACATCGCAGCGGGATACATACTTGCTTGCTGCTCCAACCCAATTGGTAAGGTTGAGGTTGAGTTTTAAAACACCAAAGGGGCGCTGACTGGCGCCCCTTCGCGTTAGAAATCCCAATCTTCCTCTTCGCTCGCCACAGCCTTGCCGATCACATTGAACGATCCAGAACCAGAAAAGAAATCAATGTTTTCGCTGTCGAGGCTGAGGGCTGCCAGTTTTGTCGGCTTCATCTCAGAAACGTCAGGCGGGAAAAGTTCTTCAAAACCCAAATTTTATTATGCCCTGTTAGCGTATAGTGGAGGAGGACTTTGACCTCTTCGGTCTGCCGTGTGCGGTTCCCGATCGCCGTGGAATGTCCCTCTACCGAGTATCAGCCGCTTGCCAGGGCAACGCGATTATCGCCACTCATTGCGCCGTCTCTGCAAGCCAGGATTCAAATGCCATGGCTGCGGCGGATACCTCTTTGGAGGCCAGACGGGTAACCCAGTATCTGCCGGTTGCGATCTCCACGTCAAAGGGACGCGTCAGGCGGCCATCGGCCAACTGCGCCTGAAACATGCTGTAGGGCAATAGTGCCACGCCCATACTCTTTGCTGCCAGTTCCGCCATGGCGATCGAGGAATCAAAGACCGGGCCGTCAAGTTTGGGACATTTTGCACCCGCTTCCTGAAACCAGATCGGCCACTCGTCGGAGCGGTAGGATCTCAGCAGCACCTGGTGTGCCAGCGCATCGGGCCCATCCAGCCGGCAGGCAAGCGAGGGGCTGCAAAGCGGGGTAAGCGGGGTTTCCATCAAGGGCTGTGCCGTCAGCCCCGGCCAACGCCCGTGGCCATAACGGATTGCAAGATCCAGACCCTCGCGCGCAATGTCCACCCGGTTGTTATTGGTGAACAGGCGAATGCTGATCCCCGGGTACCGCTGCTCGAACCCGGGCAGCTGGTCAACCAGCCAGCCAACGGCAAAGGTGGTCACGACGCCAACATTGAGTGTCTCCTGATACCGGCCATCCAGAAAGCGGTCCAGAACGCCTCCGATACGGTCAAAGCTGGAGGTCAGTACCGGCAGCAGCGCCTCCGCTTCGGATGTCAGGAGCAGCCCTTTCGGCGTGCGGTGAAACAGCTTGATGCCAAGCTGGTCCTCCAGCCGCAATATCTGATGGCTTACCGCCGCCTGGGTCACGCACAGCTCGACCGCTGCATTGGTGAAACTGCCCTGCCGGGCGGCAACCTCAAAGGTGCGCAAAGCGTTCAGGGGAATATTGGGCCGATCCATAGTCATTACTTTTTCTAATGCAGCATCTGACTATTAGTCGTTTGCGCTGGATATTGGAAGCGAATAGCCCGCACCCCATGACATGAAGCAATGCCAAGGGGCGTCCGCCGCCTGCCGCGGCGCCCTGAAGATCTGCAAGAGACCGCCCGCTTCACCCTGCGGAGCGGATAGGTCAGTGCGTTTTTTTGAAACCTGAAAACACGGAGAAGACCAATGAAAAAACAATCCTGCGAACTGCTGCGACTATTCGCACTTGGCAGCGCCATCACGCTCGCAACCGCGTGTGACTTGGCAGCACAGGGACTGGAAACGGTTGTGACTGCCTGGGAAGACCGCCTGGATGCACGCATCGGTGCCGTACTGCACGACACCTCATCGGATTGGAAAATTGCTCTGCGCCCGCAGGAGCGCTTCCCCATGAACAGCACCTTCAAATCGCTTCTCTGCGGTGCGGTTCTGGCCCGCGTTGATGCCGGAGAAGAAGACCTGGACCGGCGCATTCATTTCGATGAGAGTGACTTGGTGACCTATTCTCCGGTCACCAAACAGCATCTGGCTGGCGGCCTGACAATTGCGGAGCTTTGCGAGGCCACAGTTACGCTCAGCGACAACACCGCCGCCAATCTGCTGCTTGATGCGATTGGCGGCCCGGCCGGCCTCACAAGTTTTCTGCGCGAAACCGGTGATCGGACCACCCGTCTTGATCGCTGGGAAACAGAGCTCAACGAGGCGGCGCCGGGGGATCCGCGGGATACGGCGATGCCTTCCGGAATTCTAAAAACGCTTGAGGCCCTGCTCTATGGCGATATCCTCAAGCCTGCCTCCGCAGCCCATCTGCGCCAATGGATGATAGACGATAAGGTCGCCGATGCACTGATCCGGGCTCATCTGCCGGAGGGGTGGGTTATCGGTGACAAGACCGGTGCAGGCGGCCACGGCTCCCGCGGCATTGTCGCCTTTATTGAGCCGCCGGCCGGCGGCCCCTACATGGCGGCTGTCTACATCACCGAAAGCGATGCCGACATTGCGCTGCGCAATCAGGTGATCTCGGAAATCGGCGCAGCCATGATAGCCGAAATTGAAGCCCGGTAGAAACTGCAAAAGGGAGAGCTCGGCAGTTGGCTGCTGCTCTCCCCCCTCCTGTTTGACATCCAAACATGAGAGGCATCATGAAAACAATTACGCGACGGTGCTTCCTGGCTGGGCCTCTGCGCGATTATTGCAAAATTTGGGCAAGACTGGGACTGTTGTCCCCGGTCAGGAGCCTCTTGCGGCTTGATGATGGTTGGTCAGTTCCTTATTGCCATGGGTGGGCAATATTATGCTCTCTTCATTTTTGACCAGACCATTCAGTTCTTACGCGAGAAAAGCCTTTGTCCGAAATCCCGCCATTCCTGAATTACCACAACGCGCTCGCCGATTTTTTGCAGCACGAAGAGGCCGATATCTGGGCCTGGTTTGCCTCTGATAAATTGACAGAACAGGCCTTTGATGAAAACCGACTGATGTTGCTGAAAAATGCAGTGCGATTGGACGCAGGGTCGCATGACAGATTGTTTGCTATCGCGGGCGAAGTGAAAGAAACGCTTGCGATTGACGTGCCGCTCAACCTTTTCCAGGGCACGGGAACTCACCGGAATGCTGCGTTGATCTATACTCCCAATGAGATCAACATCATGTTCGAGGGCGAGACCATTGATATCCTCAGCGACGCTGAGTTGCGCAGCCTGCTAGGCCATGAGATGGCGCATTACCTGCACAAGACCCGCGAGGATGGGCGGTATTTCACGGCTGATCGGATGCTGGGGTGGATTTGCGGCGAAAACGGATCACACCCTGCGCATCTGCAGTCGCTCTGGCTGTCGCAGATCTATCAGGAGATTTTTGCTGACCGGGTCGGGCTTATGGTCTGTGAGGACCGGGATGCAGCAATTTCCTTGCTGATCAAGGTTGGGTCCGGGCTGAAGAAGTTTTCGGTTGAAACCTATCTCGAACAGGCAGCGGAGGCGCTTGATCTGAACAAGAAGGACGGCTCGCAGGGGGGGACACATCCTGAAACCTACATCCGTGCGATTGCTCTTGCCGATTGGGCCAAGGACAAAGAGACCGCCGACGCGCGTCTTCCGAAGTTGGTGGAAGGTGATGATCGGTTGGAACGGCTGGACCTGCTGGCACAGCGCAAACTGACCGATCTGACGCGCCTGATGATCCAGAAATTTCTGAGCGCCGATTGGGCTCAGTCTGAGGAGATCGAGGCGCACGCCCGCGCCTACTTCCCAGATTTTGACCGCACAACGATCCCATCCGAAGACACGGACCTGTCCCGCCTGACTGAGGCAAGCGAGGATGTGAAGGATTACATGGCATCGGTTCTGCTAGATTTTGCAGCGGCGGATCCGGATCTTGAAGACGAACCCTTGTTGGAGGCAATGCAGTTTGCCGACATGTACGGGCTGTCGGATGCGATTACCCCGCGCATCATCAAAGACCTTGGTGTGCCCAAGAAAAAGCTAGCGTCACTGCGCAAGGCGCTTGTGGAGGTGCCCAATGATTGATGTTGCCAAACATGGTTTCTTTGAGCTTCTTGAAAGCTGGAATGAAACGCATTCAATCGGGAATGAGGACCTGTTGGCCGCCGTTTTGCCCCTGATGCAGCAGGTCGCAGAGGCGCATGATGCCGGGCAAGTGGCTCCGTTGTTTCCCCTGGCTAAGCTAAAAACGGATCATGGCCATCTGTTCTTTATTCAGTCGGAAGCAAGAGCACCGGCATCGGCCCGCGCAGTTCGCAGCCGCAAGGATCTGCAGGCCAAGAGCGGCATCAAGGTCGTGAGTGAGCTCAGGGTGACTTCTGATGATGCAATCGGCACAGAAGTGCATGACGCAAAAGTTGCAGAGGATGCCGAAGCCAGCCCGTGTTTTTTGACCCAGTACCGATCCTGGGAAATCGAAGCGGGCCATCACGACCCGATCACTGATATCTATGGGCTGGGAATGATCATCGGTTCGCTGGCGACCGGTCTTGACTTTCGGCAGAAGGAACAGCTCGAAACCTTTACCCGCTATCGCAGTGATCTGGCCCAGTTGAACAATCGGCTTAGCCCGGTGATCTGTCGCGCGATCGAGCGCATGACTGAGTTGGAACGGTTTAACCGAGCACAGGACATGCCCACCCTGATCCGCGCGTTTGAAAACCATCGCATGATCGGGTCGGTTTTTGACAATGAACTGACAACGAGTGCTTCATTCGGGGCAGAGGCCGATTTGCCCAGAGGTGAGTTGCTTAAGCGTTTGCGCGCCCGGCTATATGATATGACCAGGCGCAATCGGCTGATCTACCACAAGCCTGTCTCGACCGAATTGAACCTGACAGAAACATCCGTGCCTTTGGTGATGAATTTTCAGGCGATCAAATCCGAAGAACTGTTCACCGCCGATGGCCGTGCCATGCAAATGCTGCTGTCGGGCAAAGAAGTTGCCTTGCGGGATTACATTCGATTTGAAGAGATGCAGTTTGCGCCATCAGTCCTGTCCAAGCTACGCTCAGAAAGTGCGCGGGTTGAGCGGGAATATGGCGCAGCTCCACTACGCTTGGTGCCCGTATTCCTGCGTTGGTATGATTTGAAGAACGACCCGCATGTGCCGATTTCCTCGCCGCTGCTGTTGCTGCGGGCAGAATTGAAGCGCCGCAAGGGGGTAAAGGATGTCTTCACCCTAAAAGCGCTTGATACAGTGGCCGAGGTCAATCCGGCCTTGTCCTTTGCGCTGGAAAAGCTGTTTGGCATCAAACTGCCCAGAACGGTGGATATGTCCCAACCGGAGGCTCTGCAGGATCTCTATCAACTTATCGAGACCCAGATTTTGTCCAGCGAGCCCGGTGTACGCCTGGAATATGCCGACAAACCACGCATCAAGGTATTGCACCAGAAGGTGCGCCGCCGACTAGATCAGTTTAACAAGCGCCGCGTTGGCATGGTTAAAGGCAGGCGGGCGCGATCTGGGTTGCGCTATTCCTATGAGCATCCGGGATTTAACCCGCTGGGGCTACAGCTATTCAAAGAATATGTTACCCCCGCACAGGCTCCCAATCAAGCCGTGATGGGGCGCGCACTGCCGCGGATGTTCAGTACCTCTCACGTGGTCGACCCTGCGATGACAGAACGTGAGGCGACAACCTTTTCTGCGGCACAGGACACTGATGGACGTTTTAACTGGAGCTTTGATCTTTGCTCGGTAACCCTTGCCAACTTTAACTATCGAAAAATGTCGCTGGTGCGGGATTATGATTCCGTCTTGGCAGGTGAGTTGCCGCCAAATGCGACCTTTGATCTGCTCTTCAATGACCGCAATTTTGATACCGGCAGCATTCCTAACCTGCCCAAACCGGAACACCGCTATCCAGTCATCGAAATGGATCCCAGTCAGGAAAAGTCGGTTCTGAATGCCCGCAGTGGGGAAAGCTATGTCATTCAGGGCCCGCCGGGTACGGGCAAATCACAGACCATCACCAACCTGATTGCGGACTTCATCGGGCAAGGGAAACGTGTGCTGTTCGTTTGTGAAAAACGCGCCGCTCTTGATGTGGTGTTCAACCGTTTGACGGGCGTGGGCCTTGGGGCTCTGTGTAGTCTTGTGCACGACAGTCAGCAAAACAAGCGCGATTTCATTCAAGAACTGGAAGATATCTACACGCGCTGGACCAGTGACGCTCGTCCAAAGACAATGGCCATGCTGACGGATGAACGTACGGCACTGCTACGACGTATTTCAGAAGCGCTGGCTGATGTGCGCGTGCACATCAAGGCCATGACCTCCGCTGCGGTTGGGACCAATGAAGCGCTTTATTCCGTGACTGACCGCGCGCTGAGCGCCCCTGCCATGGGTTTGGATGATAATGATCGGGACCTGTTGCCTGATCTGTCCGATTGGTTGGAGTATGAGGATGCGGTAGACCGCGCGCTGACCGGAACCAAAGGCTTGGCAGGGGGGCAGTGTCTGTCGCAACGGCCCGAAAGACTGTTGACCCCGGCACTTTGGGCGGATGACAAGACCCTGGATCAGGTGCCGGAACGGGCCGCAAATCTGGCGTCACGCGCCAAGCGGTTGAGCGGGATAGATGCCGATCTGTTTGGTGAGATCACCACCGCGGGTGCTGGCTTTGCGCAAATTCAGTTTGCTGCGCGTGTTGCCGCAATGGCGGAGGTGGGACAACTAGGCCTGCTGGACCCTGCAAGCCGCGAAAGCCGCCAGTTCAAAGGCGAATTGCGTCTGGTAGATGAGAAAAAGCGTGCCTTGGCTGCAGCAACTGAAAAAGCATCCGCCTGGACCGAGAGACTGACCCCGGATGAAACCAAAACAGCGCTGCGGCTGGCGCAGGGCAAGGAAGGCAAGTTCCTGTCATTCCTGTCTGGCCCTTGGCGGCAATTGAAGAAAACCATTTCGGCACGCACCCGGACGGTGGATGCCGCAGTTGCACCCTCTGTGGTTGATCTGCTGTCGCAGCTTGATGCTGAACATACAGCCAGAGAGGCCCTGGCTGAAACCAAGCGGCAAGCTGCTGGGCGATATGGATTTTACGATTTTGCAACCCTATCCACAATTGTGGCGGAACGGGCCGCAGGGAGAATGGCAGAAGGCGCCGCAGCAGATCCGATCCTGGCCAAGGTGGTGAGCGATCCGGCCAATTCGGAACGTCAGGTGCTGGCTTTGGCCCGCCATGCTCCAGTGGTCGAAGGGCTGTTGGAAGAGGCAACCGGTCTGATTGATGGGCTGGATACATTGGCATTGTCTGATTTGGCCCCGGCGCTTGATGCGCTCGCCCTAAGTCGGCCGCATTTGCGTGATCTGAAGTTCATGTTGCAGCCGCTGGCAGAAGCGCCTGCATCGATCTGGCATTGTTTGCGCAACCTCGATTTACCCACAGATCAGTTGCACGCAGAAATCCTGTCAGAGACGGTGCGCCGTAGCCTGCTCCAGACCCCTGGCCTGACAGCTATTGATCATTCCATGCTGGAACGGGCGCGCACAAAGATCGCAGAAAGCCGGAAGGCGCTTCAAGAGGTCAATGCGTCCCTGCTGGAACTGCGCGCTATGGAAACCTTTGACCGCCATATCGCGTTGACTGCTGAAATGGATCGCAACCTGTCGATGGAAGACCGGGCACGCAAATCATCCTATGCCAAGGCGCGTCGGGCATTAGAACATGAATTCAAAAAGACCCGCGCCTATCGGTCGCCACGTGAAATGTTAGGTGGTCCTGCCGGAGCATTGATACCGGACATCAAGCCGATCTGGTTGATGAGCCCGCTTTCTGTGGCGGATGTCCTGCCACTTGATTCCGATCTGTTTGATGTGGTGATCTTCGACGAGGCATCGCAAATTCCAGTAGAAGATGCGGTGCCAACATTGATGCGTGCGCCGCAGATCATCGTTGTGGGAGATGAGATGCAACTGCCGCCGTCGAGATTCTTTGGCAGTAGTGACGCTGCCGAGGAGTTTGATGACGCTGAAGAAGATCTCAACTTTGAGTTGGAGCAGGACAGTTTTTTGACCCTTGCGGCGGAACGCTTGAAATCGACCATGCTCAGCTGGCACTACCGATCGCGCAGCGAGGAGCTGATCAGCTTCTCTAACGGGGCCTTTTACAACGGGCAATTGCTGACCATTCCGGCTACACACAACCGGCAGCAGCAACCTCAGATCGATGTGTTGGACGCAGGGGCTCCTCCGCTAACCGCATCCGAGGTTTTGGCGCGTCCGATTTCCTACCATATGATCAATGACGGTGTTTATGCCCTGCGGCGAAACGCCGAAGAAGCGCGCTATATCGCCCATCTGCTGCGCGACATCCTTGCTCAGAAAAGTCAAAAAACCATTGGCATCGTTGCCTTCTCGGAGGCGCAGCAATCCGAGATTGAAAATGCTTTGAGAGATCTGGCACGTACTGACAAGGACTTTTCTCGCAAGCTCGAAATTGAATTTGAACGCGAAAGAGATGGCGAATTCATCGGGCTTTTCGTAAAGAACCTCGAAAATGTGCAGGGCGACGAACGAGACATCATTTTGCTGTCGATCTGCTATGCTCCACCGGAAAATGGCAAGATGCGGATGAACTTTGGCCCCATCAACAAGGTCGGAGGCGAAAAGCGTCTGAATGTCATCTTTTCGCGTGCGAAGGAAAACATGGTCGTTGTGTCGTCGATCACCTCCGAGCAGATCACCAACGACTATAATGCAGGTGCCAACGCGCTGAAGACTTTCCTGCGGTATGCGCAACTTGCCTCAACCGGAGATAAGCAAGGAGCAGGTCTGGCGCTTAAGGCGGTGATGAGCAATGCGGACCGGAGCGAAAAACCTGTAAATGCGGCCGCAGAACAGATTGCCGCAGCCTTGCAAGAGCGCGAATTTGTTGCGGTGGTCAACCACGGCATGTCCCGCTTTTGCGTCGATGTCGCCGTCCGCCAGGCAGATGAAGCCGACTTTAAGCTGGCCATTCTGATCGATAGCAAAGAGACCTATGCGACCCATGCCACTTTAGAAGTTTTGACTGAACGTGCCATTTTGCTGGAAGCTTTTGGATGGAAGGCCGTGACCGTCACCTTACGGGAATGGCGGGACAATCCTACGGGGGTTGTTGAAGTGGTAAGGGCGTACTTAGAAGGCGACCCTAATTGAATGCGGAATAAGGCTTCCATCAGCCTCGCGCTGAAAAGGGATGTTTCTTATGAGAAGGTCCGAACATTTCGATGCCCAAATCTCGCAGTTCGCCTGCAAAAAAATCTGGAAAAATGGCCGAGACATACAGCGTTGCGAGCAAGCCTAGGATGAAAGCGACCTGAGGCGTGAACATCTTCGCCATGCGTGAAGGCTGGCGCGGTGCACCAAGCGCGATCATGCGCAAGCCCGGGCGCGGCGGTGGTTTGTTTTATCACTGGTCCGTCCTGCCCTTTAGCCGACCTTGGCGTGGCTACCATCCAATGACCGCCCCCGGCGGAGGCTGTTTGAAAACTCGTAGACGGAAGCTCGACCGTAGCTGTCATATCGACGAAGTGCAGAAAAGTTCGTCAACTGGATGAGGGCATGACGATAACCGGCGTTTTCGATGTTTCAAACCACTGGCAGCGTTTTGACACTGTCTCAGCCCTATGCGGACATGCCCCCGATGCATGATTTGGTGGGAAATACCACTTTCTGCTGGTGGCTCCAACGGTGGCGGCTCTAACTTCCGTCAGGATCGAGCATTTTGGATTGGCAACTTAGGGTCAGGACCCATTGATTTCCGCTTAGGGGCGTGATTCACGGTTCGAAAACTGAGCGGTGAACATGTCTGATCTTTTCTGGCTGACGGATGCGCAGATAGCGCGTCTTGAGCCTTTCTTTCCCAAGTCCCATGGTAAGCCTCGCGTCGATGACAAGCGTGTTATGAGCGGGATTATCTTCATCAATCGCAATGGCTTAAGATGGCGTGATGCGCCGGGGGAATATGGTCCACACAAGACGCTCTACAACCGTTGGAAGCGCTGGAGCGATAAAGGCATCTTTGCCCAGATGATGGTCGGCTTGGCCGCTGATCACGGCGAGCAGACGACGATCATGATCGACGCCACTTACCTCAAGGCCCATCGAACGGCGTCCAGTCTGGGCGTCAAAAAAGGGGGCGTGGACGCCTGTGAGCTACCCCCCCGAAATTCGGACACTGACGTAAGCTGCTATTTGTTGTCTGCTGATCTTCAACACGAAGGAGATCAGGAATGTCGAAACGGAAGCAACATCATCCAGAATTCAAAGCCAAGGTGGCGTTGGAGGCGTTGAAAGGCGAAGAGACGGTCAGCGATTTGGCCATTCGGTTTGGCGTGCACCCAACGATGATCCATCAGTGGAAGCGCGCATTACTTGAAGGCGCATCGGGCGTATTTGAGCGTGGCGGACGGAAGGCACCGGAAATCGATGAGGAGCAGGTCAAAGACCTGCACGCCAAGATTGGGGAGTTGGCCGTCGCCAACGATTTTTGGCCAGAAAGCTCAAACCTTGGACCGGCAAGTGAGGCGCAAGATGATTGAGCCGAACCTAAAAGGTCTGTCAGTCAGCAAGCAATGTTCGCTGCTGTCGATCTCGCGGTCTTCGTTCTACTATGAGCCGAAGGGCGAAAGTGAGATGAACCTCGATCTGATGCGCCTGATCGACAAGCAGTTCCTGGAAACGCCGTTTTACGGCGTGCGTCAGATGACATGGCACCTACGCAATGACGACCACCTCGTCAATAAGAAGCGGATCAGACGCCTGATGCGGCTGATGGGCCTCATGCCGATCTATCAGAAGCCCAACACCAGCAAGGCAGCGAAGGGTCACAAGATTTACCCTTATCTGTTGCGCGGCTTGCGCGTGGATCGGCCCAACCAAGTTTGGTGCGCCGACATCACCTACCTGCCGATGCGGCGTGGGTTTTTATATTTGGTCGCCATCATGGACTGGCACACGCGCAAGGTGCTGGCGTGGCGTATCTCAAACACGCTGGAAGCCGAGTTCTGTGTTGATGCCTTGAATGAAGCGATCCACAAGTTCAGCCCACCCGAGATCATGAATACGGATCAGGGCAGCCAGTTCACGTCATTTGCTTGGACCGACCGCCTGCGTCGATCCGGCATCCGCATCTCAATGGACGGCAAAGGCCGGTTCCTCGACAATATCTTTGTCGAACGACTGTGGCGGTCGCTGAAATACGAATGCGTTTATCTGCACGCATGGGAGACCGGATCAGAGGCCAAAGCTGGCGTCAGAAAGTGGATCGCGTTCTACAACCACAAGCGCCCTCATTCCGCCCTTGGCGGCAAACCACCCGCTGTGATCTATTGGCAGAGAAACGAAACAACCAACCCCGATCAGCAGATGCAAAGAGTAGCTTAAATCACCCCAGATCCTGTCCAAGGATTGGGGAGTAGCTCACAAATGGGTGGGTGTCGGATATATGGCGTGGCTTGGGCTGTCTCAGATACTTGAAGCAAAGCGAATGAACGAAGCCGACCTTGTTATCGCAGCCTCGCCTGAAATGCGTGTAGGCAACCTTCGCTCTGGATTTCTAATTGGTGTTTTAAACCCAAAGGCGATCCTTTTTTACGTCGCGTTTCTTGCACAATTCATGAACCCTGAAAAAGCGATGACACCGCAGTTCCTGATCCTCGTTGCAACCTCGACGATCAACGTCTTCATCGTGCTTGGCGGATACGCACTGCTAGCGGCCCAAGCTCGCAAGACATTCCAAAGCCTCCGCGCACGAAAACGGATGGGTTACACGGGAGGGTTGTGTCTTTTGGGTGGCTCGGCCTTCATGGCCTCCAATTGAGAGCAGCCATTCCTCCCATCCGCATAAACGGCAGCTGTGTCCTGCGGTTTCAACTGATCGCCTCAACACATGCCTCAAATTTCTCTGCTGGGGTTTGGTATTGCAAGGTTTTTCGGGGCCGCTCGTTCAGCTGGCGTGCAACGGCGCTGAGTCTGGCTTGGCTAAAGCCCGATATGTCAGTGCCTTTGGGAAAGTATTGGCGAAGTAACCGGTTGGTGTTTTCATTGCTACCGCGTTGCCAAGGTGACTGTGGATCGCAAAAGAAGACGTCGATCTTTGTGGCCATGGTGAACTTCGCATGCCCTGCCATCTCGGATCCTCGGTCCCATGACAGTGACCGATACAGCTCTTTAGGCAGCTTGCGGGCCTGCTTGATCAGGGCCGTGATAACACTTTGGGTGTCCTTGTTTTCGACTTTGGCCAACATCACAAACCGGGAATGGCGCTCCACCAGCGTGGCGATGTAGCTGTTGTTCGAGCCAACGATCAAATCACCTTCCCAGTGCCCCGGAACAGCGCGATCTTCGATCTCAGGAGGGCGTTCACTGATCGGGGTCGCATCCTTGATCTTGCGCAGTTTCAACCCTTTCTGGGTCGCGTGTCGTGATCGTCGAATGGCACGCGGGCTGCGTAAACACTCCTGCAATTCCTTCTTCAAGACCCCACGGGTCTCTACATAAAGGCTGCGGTAGATCGTTTCGTGGGACACGCGGTACTGCTCCTCGTCTGGATGCTTGCGCTTAAGCCAACCAGCGATCTGCTGTGGTGACCATTTCCGGTGCAACTTGCGTGTAATCAGTTGGCACAACGGGTCGTTGAAAGAGAGTTTACATGATTTGGGCCGCGTCGCGCAGTCCCAGGCGCGCTGATCTGAGCACGCCGCGCGATAGGTCAGACGCCCGCCATTTCTGCGGACCTCTCGACTGATCGTCGAAGGCGACCGGTTCAGGCTATTGGCAATTGAGCGCAATGACTGATTTGCGACCAAGCCGCGAGATATCTCTTCTCTCTCCGATAAGCTCAAAGCAAATCGGGACCGCTTTCGAACTGGTGGGCGGATACCGCCGAACTGCGCGAAATGCGGGAAGATTGAAGACGATGCACGATTGAAGTGCCGACCAATCGAACTCATCGACGCTCCGCGCTGCCACCGATCCCACATCTCGGATTTCTGTTTATCCGTGTAAAACGTCCGCGTTCGATACTTCATTTCTCACACTCCATCTTTCCAAAAAGATTAAAGTGTTGCGCTCACCCGTTGAAACCACCCCGCAGTGCGGACATTCACCTGTAAATATAGCTGCAAGCCTAACCAGTGACCGCTTGTCACGCGGCAGCGCAGCGGTCGAGGGCTATCTGCCCAGCCCGAAGTGATCACACGGAGCAGAGTGTGAAAGTCTAGGCCCTGCAAGGCCGGTGGACCTGGGTGGTGGTCCGCAGTGGTGCCCAGGTTCCGTTGGCCTCGCGTGTCAGTGGTTATTCCACCATGGCGACAGGATAGTAGTTCGGTGCACTGCCTTCAGTCATCGTGACCCTGTAAGGAATGCCCATGAACATATTCTCCACGAAGAAAATCAGCTCATCGCCATTTTTCATTGGCTGGTGGATTGCTGCAAAGTCAGGGATCCCAAAATTGTGCAGGCGAATAGTGCCGGGACCCACTTCTTCGTTCGGGTCTTCCGCATTGTAGCGTTCCATGTAGCGTTGCTGGAATTCTTCCGGCTTGATGATCAGTTCGAAATCGTCGCCTTGGACAATATGATTGACCATTTGAGCGTAGGCAAAAGCCCATTTGGGGTCTGACAGCGCGGGCGCTGCTTGCGACAATTGGGTCGGCGATGACACCTCGGTTTGCGCGATGATCACGATCGGAGTCCCGGTGACGGAAAACGCAAGCTCGACGGGGGGCAACAAATCAGCCATGTGGGATCTCCAGATTTAGGTGGGCGTTCCTATGGGGGCGCTGTGTCTTCATTTTACTTCATACCAGTTCGAATCTTCCCAGTTTTGTCCGGCCGGTGTCATGCGCCCGGTGAACGCGTCTTTCTTCCACATGACCAGATCGCCAGTGACCGGGTCGGGTGCCGCGACAAAAAAGGTCTGGCCTTCCGGGCCGCCCCAATTCGTATCGGCGATAACCACTTCGGGCACCGGCAGCGCCTGCATCAGGGCTGCCTGAATATCCCCGGACGTTCCTTTGTCGACCTGCGCGACGAAGAAATCCAAAACACGTTTCTGGAGCTTTGCATCCGCGCTAGGACGATTGGCGGCGATCCAATCTTTGGCTCGGCGCTGCGCTTCAGCCGCGCGGTAGGCGGCCAGTTCAGTCTCCACCTTAGCCTTCAACTCACCTGGCGTCATGGGTTCGATTGGTCTGCGTTTGAAGGCATCTGCCAAGATATCTCGCATGTCGGCATCCGCCCCGGCCAGCAGGGCCCGCAACTGATCGTCATACATGCGCGCGGCCTGATCGGTTGGCAGTTTTGTGCTGGCCAATGCCTTGCCTGGATCAATCAGCTCGCGTTTGATCTTGGCGTCCGAGTCCGGGTCGCGGATCTTGTCCTGGCTCGGGTGGCCCGGCAGCGCGTTGAAGGCGTGGTTTGCGTTGTCGCCGCGCGTCGAGATGAGTTTCATATCCGTCGGCTTGGTGGAACCGAGGTTAAGTATTGATCCGATCACCTTCTCGGTCCGGCCTGACCGCGTCGAGGGCAGGCCTGATTTGGGCAAGATTTTGTTGATGGAGGGCGTGCCCCCTTGCAGCACGCGTTCGGTTTGGTCCTCAAAACCACCCCCCGCCATGTTCCAGGGCGCGATCCGGTCTTTGCGTTTCTTTTTGGGATCGGCGGTGCTGTAGGCGTCAAGGATGGTATCGGCGAACTTGGGGTCTTCAATCACAGCAACAACAGCTTTGCCTTCGTCGCTTGTGGCTGAATATCCGGTTGCGGTCAGTGCAATGTCGCGCATCGCGGCCATGAAATCAGCCTCGCTGGCAAGTGCTGCGCCTTTGTATGTCACCTGGTAACCGCCATCGGTGGAGCTTCCGTCTCCACCGCCGCCAACTGCGCCCACTTCGGGGCCCGCATTGTACTCAAACTTCAGCTGTTGGGTGATCGCTTTGCGCAGCTTCGCTGACACACCCGGCACCACCAGCCCTGTGTCCGGGTTGGTTGAGGAATTCCAGTCGGTCAGTGGGATCGCGTCTTTGATACCTGAAAAGGTCTCAGGTTTTTTCAGCGCTCCGCTGAGCTTCTTGTGCTCACGGCTGGTTGCCATTTCTGCGGCTGCGGTCGCCACCGAGTATTCCCAGCTGCGCATCAGCGGGTTTTCTCCCTTGGGCGGATTGACGTTGGCTGGATATGTCTTGCCATCCGGCGTCGTGTACATCCCGGTGGTCGCCAGCTTGCTGAATTCATCCATGGCGCGCATCGGGTCGGTTTCGCGGATACCGCGCACTGGCGCCGTCGAGAAGCACGAGCCAACCGGCCCCTGGCTCAGCGGTGTCATCATGGCCGCAATAACCGAGGCCTTGGCATCGGCATCCGTCACCGCACCGGGGTCTTTGCCAGACGTGCCCGCAACGATTTTCAATGCCCCCACGCGGCCCGCCGCATCGGGGGCAGGCAGCGCGGTAGCGTCAATGACTCGTTGCGCATCTTCCTTTGTCGCTTCATCCGCGAACAAGGATTTCACCTCTGTCATCTTGTCGGTCATATGCGGGGTGAAGTTTGTCAGGCTCCCGGGGTGGAACATCATGTGATCCATCGCCTGTTTTGCCTTGGGCGTGTCAAAGCTGACAGCGCCGTCTTCGCCGATAACCGCTGAACTCATTGCCTGTGTGCGGGAAAGCGCGATCTTGTTCTTGCGCTGGCGCTCCTGAGCGTGATCGTCCAAGGGTTTGCTCATCCCGCCATGCGGGTCAGGCTGTAACTGTGCGCCGCTGTCCAGATAGGTCGCAAATCCGTCGAAATACTCTTGGCCCTGCGTTGCGCCCAAGCGCAGTGCGTTGGTGGCCATCGTACGCATATCTGCTTCCGGCAGATCGAGCTTGTCGCCAGAAGGCGCGGCAAACCCATCCAGCATCTTGTCGGCAACGAACCCTGCATTTTGAGCAATCACCGACGGGTCCGGGGAGTGCGCGGCGAGGTCCAGCGCATTGCGGGCCAACTGACCATCCTTGGAAAAAACGTCCAAGAACTTTGCCTTGTCCTCGGCGGGGATCTGCGGCTTGGCGTTTGGCGACAGGCGCCCAAATGTCAGCGCATCAAGCATACCGCGTTTGGCATCCTGCACCTTCAGGGTTTCAAGTTGGGCGGCTTGATCGGCCTTCGCCTTCTGTTGCGCGGCCTGTGCCTCGATAAGCGCTTGTGCCGCCGCCGCTTTGTCCGCTTTTTCCGCCTCAACCAAAGCGGCCGCCGCGTCCTTGCGCAGTTGATCAAGCTGAATACCGCGCAGCATGGCCTCGTTGCGCTGCGTTTCGGTCATCTCATTGGGTTCTGGCAGTGCGGCGTTGAACTCTGCCCAAGCGGTTTGTGCATCGGTTGCGGCTGTTTGGGCGGTCTCCCATCCAGATCCTTGGGCGGGCCCGGCGTTTAGTGCGTCGATTGCATTTTTTGCGTTCTGTACCGCAATTGTTGCGGCTTTTTCTTCGGCATGGGCCGCAGCGCGCGCGTCGCGCGTCGCCTGAATACCAGCAGGTGTCACGTCCAGCGGGCCACCTGCATCCAGCTTTTTCATCGTCTCCGATGCAGCGGCAAAGCTGGTCGGGTCAGCCTGCGCCAGCTTGACCAGAGCTTCAAAAGTGCGTGCATTGCCTCCGGCGATGGATTTCAGGGCGGTTTTCTGATCGGGTGTGATGGTCATACCATCGACCAGCGCCGCCTTTGCATCGCGCATGGCGTTGGGGTTGTTGGCAAGCTCGGCGACGATCCGATCCTGGTCGGATTCGCTAAAGCCAAGTGCCTGAAGTTCGAGTTTCTTGCGGCCACTTTCAGTCATGCTGTCGATAAAATCATCGGCTGCATCTATGGCGTCATCGACCGCATCAGACACCGCATCGGCGACGTTTTCCACCACGTCGGTGACGGTTTCGACTACATCGCCCACGGCATCTGCAACATCTCCCATCGCATCTTTGATGCCGGAGAGAATTCCAGACGCCAGTTCGGTTTCTGGCTCAGTTGCCTTTTTTGCCTGCGCGGACATTTCCTTATCGGCAAACATCTTGGCCATTTTGATGAGGTTGGCCGCCTTTTTCCAATCTCCGGCGTCCATGACTTGCCAGAACATGGTCGATATTTGGTCCGCCTTATTGGCGATCTTGTCGCCGGCCTGATCTTTCAGGGTGTCGAGGTTCTGCGCGATGGGTCCAAATGCCGTCTCCAGCTTTTGGCGAATGGCATCGCTGTCCCCAGTGGACGCGCCGCCGGGCGCGGCGGGGGTGACGGGGGTGGCGCCTTCGAGTCTGTCCAAAACCGAGGGCAGCTTCTCGACCAGCTTTTGCGCTTGCTCGACCTCGCCTGCATTCAGGGAGGCAATCGCGGATTTGAGAGCCGCCGTCAGTTTTGCAGCTGCCGGGTTGCCTGCCTGTGCAAGCGCACCGACCCTCGGGGCCAAGGCTTTGATCTGGTCTTTTACCGTGGCAATCCGGTCCGCATAGTCGTTCGAGTCGGCATTTGCGGCGTCCGGCGTCGCATCGTTCGGCGCGGGATCAACAGTGGCTGGTTCCGCGTCGTCCTCATCGTCCAATGGATCGCCAATCACCGAACCGTCGCCGAGAACAAAGGCAACTTTGAACGACAGCCCTAGATCTTTGAGGTATTTCTTTGTACCCACATACAATGCTTTAGGAGGTTCGTCTCCGCCTTCCGGGCGAAACTGAATGACCTTACCCTCGACCGTGGCAACGCCCATACAGCCCTTTGCCGTTCCGCCATTTGCCTTGGCCTCGCGCCACATAACGCTCGCGGCTTTTTTGGGGTCTGCGGCCAAGACAACGCCGCCTTCTTTGCCCAGCGTCAGGGCAAAGTTATGCTCCTTTTTGCGCATCTTTGTGATCAGTTTGGTCAGCTCGGCGGCTTCGGCCTTGGACTGTTGGGCAGACTTTTTGGGCATTGGTAAAGCCTCTCAAGAAATTGGTTGTGTCTCTTAGCCTCACCGCGACATGTTCTGAAACCGTTCAAAATAGAACGGCGGAGAACACGCGCACTACGTTCAGCGCCGAGTAAAATCATTTTCTTGAACTTTGGCAGTAAACCGCAGGTGGCGTAAAGCAAAATACGTCAGTTACCAAAAAACGCGTTTGCGTCCAGAATGACAGCAAAGCTGATGCGACCCTGTTGCGGCTCCAGAAGCGGGGCAAAACCTTGCTTCTTTCGAATTCATATGGGCGACGGTGAAGTAGGTGGTTCCATGACAGCTTTGAGCGCAGCCACCAGAGACAGCAACGAGCACTGCCCCAGGTGGGGGCATCATTGCGCTGCCAAGGCAACAGTCAGCCCAACGGGATCGATGCCGCAGGGCGCGCGCCAATGGAGGCTTTGCCGACATGAGGTCGTGCGGAGCGGGTTTCCCACTCCGCACGTGTTGTCAAAAGCCCTCAAGGACGATTTTGCCTTTGGCTTGACCCGTTTCAACCAGCCGGTGCGCTTCGCGCATATTGGTGGCGTTGATGGGTGATATCCGTTTTGACACGGTTGTCTTGATCTTTCCCGCGTCGATTTGACCCGCGACGTATGTCAGCAGTTTGTGCTGCTCGACCATATCGTGGGTCTGGTGCATTGATCTGGCAAACATGAACTCCCAATGCAGGCTCGCCGCCTTCATCTTCATCCCGCCCATCGGCATCGGCAGATCAGTATCGTCAATCGACACAATGCCACCTTGCGGGCGGATCAGCTCGACGGCCGTCTCCCAATGGCGCATGTCGTTGAAGATTGCGATATGATCCACATGCTGAATCCCCAGTGCACGGATCTGCGCCACCATATCTTCGCGGTGATTCACCACATGATCCGCACCAAGTTCCTGCACCCAGGCCGAGGTTTCGGGGCGTGAGGCTGTGGCAATGACCTTCAGGCCAGCCTGTTTGGCAAGCTGAATACCGATGGAGCCGACACCACCACCGGCACCGATGATCAGGATGGATTGCCCCCCATCAGCGCCGTCGCGATCAATGCCGAGGCGATCAAAGAACGCTTCGTAGGCGGTGATCGTGGTCAGCGGCAATGCCGCGGCCTCTGCGTGGGACAGGGACGCCGGCCTGCGCCCGACGATACGCTCATCGACAAGATGGAATTCAGCGTTGGTGCCGGAGCGGGTGATGTCGCCCGCATAATAAACCACATCGCCGGGCTTGAAGAGCGTCACCTTAGAGCCGATAGCCTCGACCACGCCGGACGCGTCATACCCGATGATACGCGCTTGATCCTCGACCTTGTCCTTTGGTGCCCGCACCTTTGTATCAACCGGGTTAATGGCGACGGCCTTGACGGCGACAAGAATGTCGTGGCCTTTGGGTGCTGGTTTATCTACCTCCAGATCAAGGAACGCGTTGGTATCCTCGACGGGCAGATAGTGGGTGAAACCTACGGCTTTCATGTGAAATTTCCTTGAGGTTTGGGGTTAAGCTGCGACCGAAACGGAAGGGGATTTCCATTCCTGCCAGATGATGAAGAGCAGGCCGATTGCGGGGACGATGATGGCGGCGAAGGGAATGTATCCCGGTCCCCATGTGCTATCGACAACGACGCCGCCGATAATCCCGCCCAGGGCGTTGGCGATATTGAAGGCCGAGATGTTCGCCGTCGCGGCCAGCTCGGGGGCATCGCCGCCGTGTTTCATGACCCGCATCTGCATGGGCGGCACGTTGGCAAAGGACACCACGCCAAAGACAAAGGAGGCGGCAACGAACAGATAGGGTTGCGACGCCACCAAACCGACGACGATCAGGGCGACACTCATTGCCAGGGGCCATCCGATCAGCGACGCGCTCAGGTTCTTGTCTGCGGTTTTGCCGCCAAGGGTGTTGCCCAAAACCAGGCCCAGGCCGACGATGACCAGGATCCATGTCAGAGAGGATCGCTCAAACCCTGCAACCTGCTCGGCGATCGGGGCTATATATCCGTAAAACGTCATGAAACCGGCCCAACCCAGTGTTGTGATGAGCAAGCTGGCCAGCAGTTGCGGATTGCGGAACGCGCCAATCTGTGAGCGGAAAGATTTTGGCTCTTCAGCCCCCTGTGGCGGGATGGCAATCGCAATTGCGGCAGTGGCGATTGCCCCTAGCGCGGCGACAACAATAAAGGTGGCGTTCCAGCCGAATATATTGCCGATCCATGCCCCGCCGGGAACGCCAAGCACATTTGCCAGCGTCAGGCCCGCGAACATTTGACCGACTGCCTGGCCCTCCATGTTCTTGGCGACCAGTCGCGTCGCAACCACCGCTCCGATACCGTAGAATGGCCCCTGTGTCAGACCAGCCATGACGCGGCTGATCATCAGGGTGGTGTAGTCAGCCGAAAATGCGGTGATCAGGTTGGAGACCACAAACAATGCCATCAGCCCGATCAGCACAACCCGCTTGCGGTAGCGCGCCAGCCATAGGGTCAGGATAGGGCCACCAATGACGATGGCCAAGGCATAGGCGGTGATCAAATGTCCCGCTTGCCCCTCCGAAATATCCAGGCTTTCGGCAACCTGTGTAAGAATACCGGCAATCACAAACTCTGCGGTGCCGATGGCGAAAGCTGCGAGGGTCAATACCCAGACCTGCAGCGGCATTTTTGATTTTAGTGACATGGCTTCGGTCCTATCCGGGACGGATTTGTTCAGTTGATGACTGCGCCACCATCGATGTCGATGGCGAAGAGATAGCGTTTGGCTCATGAAAGACGGCCTCGATCAGCGGGCCGGATGGGGTTCGCAAGAACAGTCGCCGCTCGCCCAGCTCGGCGAGATCCATCTTTGAGTAGGGGATATTCAGCGCTTCCAGCCTGGCACGGAATGCGCTGTAATCGTCGAGCTGGATGCCCACATGGTCATAGGCCTCTGCCGCGCTATCAACGCCATAGCCCCGCGCACCAATCAGGTGAACGATGGGCTTGTCGTGCGCATAGAGCCAATGTCCTGGAATGCGCCGGATCGCCTGTGGACGTTCGCGTTCTTCAAGCGCGTCAAAAACCTCAAGCAAGAAAGACCTGGTACCGGGCAGATTGCGGGTGCGGATGGTGATGTGGTCAAGGTGCATGATGACCTCCTTTCGTTGGTCATGATCTACAGCCTGTCCATCCGCTGAATAATTGGGTAAATATCAAAATGATAATTCGGTGGTTCCGTATAATGTGAGGGCGATCATGCTTATCGAAAATCTCAGGCTTTTCCTCCTGATCGTTGAAAAAGGCGGGCTCGCCGCAGCTGGGCGCGAGATCGGCCTTTCCCCGGCGACGGTCACAGACAGGCTTGCAGCGCTTGAAACCTATTACGGTGCAGGTTTGCTGACGCGAACGACCCGCTCGATCAGCCTGACGGACGAAGGCCGAGAGCTCATAATCGGAGCGCGACGCATATTGGCGGAAGCCGAAGAGACCGAGGCGCGGATTAAGCTGGGTGTCGAGAAAATTTCAGGACGGATCCATATGAGCGCGCCGAGCGATCTGGGCCGCAATCAGATTGTCCCGTTGCTTGATCGCTTCATGGAGCAGAACCCCGAAATCTCAATCGACCTTACACTCAGCGATGGCTATGTCGATCTGGTCGGGCAGGGCATCGATCTGGCCTTACGATTTGGCGAGCTTGCCGACAGCAGCATGAAATCGCGTAAGCTGGGCGTGAACCGTCGCCTTGTCTGTGCGGCTCCGGAATATCTGAAGCTGAACGGGACGCCCCGCCATCCGGATGATCTGGCGCATCACAACTGCCTCATCATGCGGTTCGGTGCCATCACGGATCAGGATTGGACCTTTACGGTCAATGGCGAAAAGCGCGCCTGCCGGGTCTATGGCAATCGCATTGCCAATGACGGCAGTCTCATTCGGGAATGGTGCCTCAGTGGTTACGGTGTAGCCCTGAAGTCAGAATGGGATGTCCGAGATGATCTGATGGCGGGCCGCCTTGTTGAGCTGCTTGAAACCTTTGCTGCAGAGGCAAGTGCGCTGCAAATGGTTTACCCTGCGGGCGCTGTGCAGCCACGGCGGGTACGGGCCTTGATGGAGTATCTGTCAAAGGCGCTTCACTAACGGTTGCAGGGAACGCAGACCTAAAGCGTTCTTAGCCGGATGGTTGTTTTGTCCCGCCCTGCGTGAAACCGCAGGGCCGTTAGCTTGGCAGCAGCAAGCACCGAGCGCCTTATGCAGGCCCGTTCAATTTGACCCATATACAGTGCAGCTGCCCGTTGGTGTGTTGCAAGTTTCAGACCGCTGTTTCACGGCGGTGACGTTGGGGGTTCTGCGTTTTTGCGCGGCGCCTTGGCGACCGCCAGAAACGCCTGATAAATTTCGGCGACCCTGTCGGGCTGATCCAGCATCGGAAGGTGACCACATTGATCAAGCTGCGCCAAGTTTGAAACAGGCAAGGCCTGGTCAAGAAGAGGCGCGCCACTGACGTGAAAGATACGATCCGGGCGACACCAGACCACCAGCGCTGGCATGGGCAGGGCTTTGGCCAGTTCCAGCAGCGTCGGCACAGAGGATTGATTGTGAACAACATCCCAAACCCGGGCATTGTGATCTGGGGTGGCGACTTCGCTTTGCATCCAGCTGTGCAGGATCGGCTGTGGCACATAGGGCATCTCGGGCGCCAGCCAGGCGTTGCGATTTACAAAGTCAGCTGCGTTTTGCACCACCAGGGGGGTGTCCCCTTGGGCACGGGCGATATCCATATCGCTCTTGATCGGGGTTGGCACCCCAAGGGGGCTGCCGATAAAGGCAAAACTCGCCATCAAATCAGGGCGCTTTGCAGCCAGCAATGCCGCCACATAGGCGCCCATTGAGTTTGCGCCAATATGCACATAGTTCAGCTCCAGTGCCTGTAAAACGGACAGCAAATTTTCTTGCTGTTGGTCAAGGGTGTACTGCCCGTCAGGCAGTTTTGCATTGTCGCCAAACCCTGGCAGGTCAATCGCGATCACATGGTAATCGTCAACAAGGGACCGCATCACATCGACCCAATGCTCTTTGCGGGCGTAGATACCATGTACCAGTAGTATCGTCTCACCGTGCCCGCCTTCGAGGTAGTGGATTTCGCCGATATCCGTTTGAACCGTTTTGGCGGAGAGGCCCGCTGACAGGTTGTTCAGACCAATCAAAACCCCCGCGACCTGCACTGGCATCATCGTCCAGGCTGTGGCGCTGATCACGCCAAGAGCCAGGACACAGGCCAGAACTCTACCAAGGAGACGGTTCATGGCCTACCTTCCTGTCGCAGGTGGGTGAGTGGTGTCATTTGGCAGGCTCCGTCCATTTCTTATCCCCCGAGTGGCTTTGATTGCCCCGGTTATGTGCCGGTTTTGGGTTGGTTGCTTGAAAGAACGTGCAAGCAATTGGCGATGCCCTTGGGTGCACAGTTGATGATTGTATCAGGGGGTGGGAGACTGGGCAGACCGCTAACCACCAAGGTAAGAGACCCAGCGATGACCAGTAAGAGCGGTTAATGCCGATGCCAGTTCACAGTTTCCACAATCACCGCTTCTCCTTTGAGGAAGGTGAACTTGCAGGTCACAAAAACCTGATGACCTGCGTCATCATCGGGAATCAGCACCCTGTGGTTGTCTCAGATGGCTGTGATCTGGTTACAGCGCAGATTATCTGTATCAAAGCCGATGTTTCGCACCGTGTGGCCGTGCCCAAAGGCGGCGCTGACATCATCTACCTGGATGGCGTCCGCCTTGGCACGGATCGCGCGCCGTTTATGCCGCTCACATCTGAATGGCGCGGGCTGGCGCGTGCCTTCGACCTCCAGGATTATGCCGCCCTCAATACCTTTCGTAACAGGCTTGAGCAGGACCGTTTGCCCCCTGACCAAAGCGTCATGGAGATCGTGAAAGAGCTCTATCTGGCACCGTTCACCCGTTTGTCGCAGACGGATCTGGCCTCAGCGCTTGGTCTGGAACGTACCCAAGCGCTGAGACACTTCAAAGCAACCACAGGACAAACCTTTCGACGGTTCAAGATTTGGGCCGCCCTTGTTGCGGCCACGCGCAGTGCACACGCGGGTGAGAGAATTGGCCATGCTGGAACAGAAGCAGGCTTTGCAGATGCTGCACATCTGGCGCGAACAGCAGGTCTCGTGTTCGGGGTGACACCCACTGTGGGGCTTTCTGGGTTGAAGACTATAGAGACCATGTGAGAACCGCCGCCAGGCTCCTCCGACAATCCGCCTGCAGTTCAGAAGAGGCATTCGGTGTGCCCTCTGCACGCATAGGGACAGTAACATGGAATTAACCAGGTTTGTCCTAAGGTTGCCCCAGGTCACTACAGACGTAAATTCGCAGCGGATATCACACATGGGGCAAAAGTTGGGCAAGAACACTTTCTCTTTAGAGCTTGGTAAAAATGCGGGTAGCAAAACGGCTTTGGTTGAGTCTCAGAGATTTCTAAGCCGCAAGGGGGCGTTGGCATCAGGTCGTTCAGGGCGTAAGCACAGCAAAAATTTCGCGGTCGATCAGAAGGCTGCTGAGCAACTGGATTCGCATCTGTTGTTCAAGGATATTTTGCTGGCGAAGGTGAACAACGAATACACCAAAGTTGGCCAACTGTCGCAGCAAGGCGTGGAACAATTCCCGACAGATTCCCGCTTTTACGTGTACCTGGCAAAATCTTTCTCACATAGCGGCAACTATCTTGAGGCTTTGAAGCATCTCACCCAGGGTTTGGCTCTTGAGCCGCAGAATTCAGAGATACTTGTCGCGATTGGGGGTACACTGGATGACTGGGGAAAGCCTCATGATGCCAAAGGGTTCTATCAGGCGGCTCTGGCTGTCGACCCTGCCAATGCTCAGGCGATCTCCCATTTGTTCAACTTAAGTTTGGCGGAATGTGACTGGAGTTTTTTCCCAAACCTCCCGGACATGCTGAAGGTCCTGGAGCAGGCGAATACTTTGGGCAATCCCTTTAACATCCTGTCGCTGACCGATGCGCCCGGATTGCACAAAAGCCATCTGATGCACCGCGACCGCTCAATGCAAAAGAATGTATTGAAAAACGATAAGTTCAAACCGCAGGTGCCGCCTGGTGAGAAAATTCGGATTGGATATTTTTCTTCGGATTTCCATAACCACGCCACGATGTTCCTGCTGGGGAAATTCTTTGAAAACCATGACCGGGATCGCTTTGAAGTCTTTCTCTATGACTTGCAGGAGTTGGTTGATTGTATAGGGCGGTTGCAAATTAGGCCACGGTAGCGCCGGTATTTTGCCGGGGCGGGCGGCGCAAAAGTCGTCCACTTTTGCTCTCACTGTCTTTGCAGGGAGGGCCGGAGGATTTTCACCGTGGAAGTATATTTAGCCGTGCGCCGCGCGCATTTCGATGAGGGGCGCAGCAAACGTTCGATCGCCCGTGATTTTGGCCTTGCCCGTGGAACGGTCGACAAGATGTGCGCGTATTCGTCTCCCCCTGGTTACCGCCGGAGCCAGAAAGTTCGGCGCCCGAAGTTGGAAGCCTTCACCGATACAATTGACCAATGGCTTCTGGAGGATCAGAACCGTCCGAAGAAGCAACGCCATACGGCGAAGCGGATCTTTGAACGGCTCCGTGAGGAAGAAGGCTTTACCGGCGGTTATACGACCGTGAAGGACTATGTTCGGGGGCATCGTCAAAAAGCGCGGGAGATGTTCATTCCACTCGCCCATCCTCCGGGTCACGGGCAGGCCGATTTCGGTGAGGCCGTTGTCATCCTGGGGGGCGTGGAACAGAAGATCCACTTTTTTGCCTTTGACCTGCCCTACAGCGATGCATGCTATGTGCGGGCCTATCATGCGGCGACAACAGAAGCCTGGATGGACGGGCATGTTCACGCCTTTGAGTTCTTCGGGCGCGTGCCGCTCTCGGTGGTCTATGACAATGACAGCTGCCTTGTTGCGAAGATCGAAGCCGGAGGGCGGCGTCGGCGGACGCAGATGTTCACGGAGATGTTGTCACACTACCTTTTTGATGATCGCTACGGCCGCCCGGGCAAGGGGAACGATAAAGGCAATGTCGAAGGTCTGGTGGGCTGGTCCCGGCGCAACCTGATGGTGCCGCTGCCGGAATTCCCTGATCTGGACAGCTTCAATGTCTGGCTCGAAGAACAATGTCTGACACGGCAGTCGGCTGTCTTGCATGGGCACCGGGAGACGATCGGGGAACGGCTGAAGCGGGATCTGGCTGCCATGTCGCCACTCCCTGCAATGCCTTACCAAGCCTGCCACAAGGCAACGGGCCGGGTCAGCTCCCAATCTCTGGTGCGCTACAAATCCAATGATTACTCGGTTCCCAGCACCTATGGCTTACGGGAGGTGACGATCCGTGCGTTTGTGGATGTGGTCGAAATCGGCTGTGGTGGTGGGGTCATCGCCCGTCACGCCCGCTGCTACGAGCGCGAACAAATGATCTTCGACCCTGTGCATTACTTTGCCCTTCTGGAGACGAAGCCCGGGGCCTTGGACCAAGCCGCCCCTTTGGTCGATTGGGAGATGCCCGACGAGCTGCAAACCCTGCGTCGCCTAATGGAAGCGAGACATGCCCGCCAAGGGCGCCGAGAGTTCATTCAGGTGCTTCGGCTCCTGGAAAGCTTTGATCTGCCGACTTTGTGCGCGGCGGTGCGGGTGGCGTTGCAAAAGCGGGCGATCGCCTTTGATGCGATCAAGCATCTGGTCCTGTGCCAAGTGGAGCGCCGCCCCGCTCGGCTCGATCTGTCCCTCTACCCCTATCTTCCCCGGACTGCGGTTCAGACGACAAAAGCCGCGAGTTACATGGCGCTCCTGTCGGAGGGAGCCGCATGACGGAAGTCCCGGACCTTCTGCTGGCCCATCACCTCAAGAAGCTCAAACTGCCCACCGTATTGCGCGAATACGAGAAGCAGGCGCGACAGTGCGCCGCCGAGGGGAAGGATCACATCCAGTTCCTCCACAGATTGATCGAATTGGAACTCATCGATCGGGAGCGGCGTATGGTGGAGCGACGGGTCAAGGCGGCGAAGTTCCCGGCGCCCAAAAGTCTGGACAGTTTCGACTTCCAGGCAATCCCCGCCCTGAACAAAGCCAGGGTGTTGGACCTCGCCCGTTGCGGATGGATCGAGCGGCGCGAGAACGTGATCGCTCTGGGGCCAAGTGGCACGGGCAAAACGCATGTCGCTCTTGGCCTTGGACTGGCCGCTTGTCAGAAAGGGATACCGGTTCGCTTCACCACCGCGGCGGCTCTTGTCCATGAGCTGATTGAGGCCAGTGACGAGAAACGGCTCCTGCGCCTGCAAAAGCAGATGCTGGCACCCAAGCTGCTGATCATTGATGAATTAGGCTTCGTGCCATTGAGCAAAACCGGCGCAGAACTCCTCTTCGAACTGATCTCGCAGAGATACGAACGCGCCTCGACATTGATCACCAGCAACCTCCCCTTCGAGGAATGGACTGAAACGCTCGGATCAGAACGTCTCACCGGCGCACTTCTTGATCGGCTCACCCATCATGTCTCCATTCTCGAGATGAACGGTGAAAGCTACCGCCTCGCACAGAGCCGAAAAACAACCCAGAACAACTGATCAGGAATTGCCCCTCACGGGGCAATGCGCCCGGGAACCCGCTTGCTATGTGAGGAGCCGCAGGTCCCCGGGCGCCTCTAAAATCAAACAAACGGCTCAATCCAAACTGGCCTACTTTTACGCCGCCCTAATGGACCAATTTTGCGCCGCCCTTGACATTGGTTGATACCGATTTTGGTCGCCAAATTAGATCTAACGCACAATCCTATGTCTCTTTGGTGGGCATGACTGATAAACAAGCCGCAGAACGGGCCCGCGCTGATGGATTGGATATTGCCGTTGATATGAAAGGCTATACCAAAGGCTGCCGCCCACTGATCTTTTCCCAGCGGGTCGCTCCTACTCAGGTTTCATATCTCGGCTATCCAGGCACCAGCGGCATATCCAACATGGACTATTTCGTTGGGGATCCAGTGACGGTCCCGGCTAAGACCCGGCGGTTTTTCAACGAAAAAGTTATCTATATGCCAAACTGTTATCAGGCGAACGACAATCTGCGCCCGCACCCGGATGTGATTCCATCCAAAGCAGAGCTTGGGTTGCCAGAGGACAAATTCATCTTTTGCAGCCTGAACAACCCCAATAAGGTCACACCGGTTGAGTATGATATCTGGATGCGGCTTTTGCATGCGGTTCCGGATAGTGTGCTGTGGATTCTGGCGCCAAGCGAGCACCAGAAAAAGAACCTCACCGATGAAGCGGCAGCCAGGGGCATTGGACCAGAGCGTTTGGTTTTTGCAGGTCGGCTAAGCAACAAGGCACATCTTGCACGATTGCCTCAGGCGGATCTGTTTTTGGATACGTTCAATTGCTGTGCTCATACCACGGCCAGCGAGACCCTGTGGTCTGGGGTGCCCTTGATCACAAAACCAGGGGAGCAGTTTGCCTCGCGTGTCGCGGCCAGCCTGCTTACCGCGATCGGCTGCGAGGATTTGATCACTCAAAGCGCTGAAGACTATTTTGATCTGGCGCTCAAGCTGGCCCAAGATCCAGAAGCTCTGGGGCAAATCAAACAGCGTCTGAAGGATAATCTATGGACCACGCCGCTCTATGATTCAGAGTCCTATCTACGGGATTTCCAGGATCTGATGGAAAAAGCCGTTACACGACAGCGATCAGGACAGGCGCCGAAACATCTGTTCTTGGGGGAAGAGCCTACTTCGCCAAAGAAAAAAGCCCGATAGGCGGTGTTTTGCAGCTGGGCCTGGTGCCAGGCAGGTCCAGCTGCAGAAGGTTGCTATTGAGGATTACAGAATACGCACCTGAGTGCCGACCTTAACCAGCGGGTAGAGCTGCTCAACATGCTGATTGTACAGACCAATACAGCCGGAGGAGCTCTG
Source organism: Pseudophaeobacter sp. TrK17 (assembly GCF_042192375.1). Taxonomy (NCBI): domain Bacteria; kingdom Pseudomonadati; phylum Pseudomonadota; class Alphaproteobacteria; order Rhodobacterales; family Roseobacteraceae; genus Pseudophaeobacter; species Pseudophaeobacter sp. TrK17. The sequence continues at coordinate 2,068,570 of NZ_CP071700.1, read as the reverse complement.
CCGTCCGATTTTGCGGGTGTCATGAGTGCCGTGGACCAGATAGGCCGGCCAGCTCAGGTACATGGCGCGGGTGCCAAGCGGGTTGCCGGGGCCACCTTCCATGCGCAGGGGCAGCGTCGGGTCACGTTCCCGCATATTTGCGGTCGGCGTCCAGCTGGGGTTTTCGGCCTTGCGGATCACCTTGGTATAGCCGCGCTTGGTCAGCTCTTCTGACATAGGCACCGAGGAAGGATAGAGCCGATAGGTTTCGCCATCACCACCCCAGTAGTGTACTGCACGCGATGTGACATCCGCCAGCAGGCACCCAATTCCAAGTTCGTCAAAATGATCCTGCCAGTTTTGTTGCTGGAACGAGGAAATATTGCGCTGAACTGTGTGCTGATCTGAAATCGGATCTTCATTCTGCGGAAATGCGTCGCTGGACTGCGCCCGCAGCAATGCCGGAGTGGCCAGAGATGCACCAAGCCCCAGAAGGGCAGCGCGGCGATGGATAGGTTTTGAAGACATGGGTTGGTCACACTGCTCGCTGTTTTATGGTTACTGTACCCATATGGGATGTTGCGCAGAGGTGAAAAGCCCCGCGCAGTTCACTTTTTCGTATTCATTCGAATTGTTGCATCTGTGTCGGGTGTTGAGAGCAAAAAAAGAGCCCCGAAATGCATCGGGGCTCTTTCTTTTTGTTCATTTAAGCTAGGTGTTTAGTCCATTGCTTTAAAGTTGAACTCGCCGCCTTCACGGATGCCCGAGGGCCAGCGCGAGGTGATGGTTTTGGTGCGCGTGTAGAATTTGAACGCATCCGGACCGTGCTGGTTCAAATCGCCAAAGGCGGATTTTTTCCAGCCACCAAAGGTGTGGTAGGCCAGTGGCACAGGAATTGGCACGTTGATACCGATCATGCCGATGTTGATCCGGTTGGCAAAGTCACGGGCGGTGTCGCCATCGCGGGTGTAGATCGCGGTGCCGTTGCCGTACTCGTGATCCATCGCGTAGGACAGCGCTTCTTCATAGGTTTCGGCGCGCACGGTGGACAGAACCGGGCCAAAGATTTCCTGCTTGTAGATGTCCATATCGGTGGTGACATTGTCAAACAGGCTGGGGCCAACAAAGAAGCCATCCTCATAGCCCTGCAGGCTAAAGTCACGGCCATCGACAACCAGATCGGCGCCCTGATCAACACCTGTTTGAACCAGACGCTCGATATTGGCTTTGGCAGCTGCGGTCACAACCGGGCCGTAATCGACATCGTCGCCGGCGGTATAGGGGCCAACCTTGAGGGTCTCGACACGGGGGATCAGCTTTTCGATCAGCCGATCAGCGGTCTCTTTGCCAACAGGAACCGCAACCGAAATCGCCATGCAGCGTTCGCCAGCAGCACCGTAACCGGCGCCGATCAGGGCGTCAGCCGCCTGATCAAGATCGGCATCGGGCATGATGATCATGTGGTTCTTGGCGCCGCCAAAGCACTGAACGCGCTTACCCTGGGCACAGCCGGTGCCGTAGATGTATTCGGCGATTGGGGTCGAGCCGACAAAACCAACCGACTGGATGGTGTCATCATAAAGGATCGCATCCACGGCTTCTTTGTCGCCGTTCACAACCTGAATGATGCCTTTTGGCAGGCCTGCTTCTTCCAGCAGTTCCGCCAGCATCAAAGGCACCGATGGGTCACGCTCGGATGGTTTCAGGATGAAGGCATTGCCGCAGGCGATGGCCGGGGCAAACATCCACATGGGGATCATCGCTGGGAAGTTGAACGGGGTGATACCCGCAGTCACGCCCAGGGCCTGACGCATGGAATACATGTCGATGCCGGGGCCGGCGCTGTCGGTGAATTCACCTTTCAGCAGCTGTGGCGCACCGATGCAGTATTCTACAACTTCCAGACCACGCTGGATGTCGCCTTTGGCGTCGGGGAAGGTTTTGCCGTGCTCGCGCGACAGGGTTTCGGCCAGCTTGTCCATGTCGCGGTTCAGCAGGTCGACAAATTTCATCATTACGCGGGCGCGGCGCTGGGGGTTCACTTTTTCCCAAGCAGGCTGAGCAGCAGCGGCAACCGCGACGGCCTGCGCCATCTCTTCTTTGCTGGCCAGTGGGCATTTGGCCTGCACTTCGCCGGTGGCGGGGTTGAAGACGTCAGAAAAACGGCCCGACGTGCCTTTTACGTGTTCACCGTTGATGTAGTGGGTGAGCTCTTGCATCAAAAAAACCTCCTCATGGATGACTTGCGGCGAGCTTAGGCTTGCAAAAAACAACGGAAAAGAGGAAAGATTTCAAATAGGGTTTGCAGGAACGCAAATGGTTAACGGGGCCGTCTGGCCTCGATCAAACTGAGGGGATCGCGCAGATGGATGCTCAATGGGATGATATGAAAGTGTTTTTGGCGGTTGCCCGCGAGGCCAGCCTGTCTGGTGCCGGGCGCATCCTAAAAATGGATCCTGCCACCGTGGGCCGTCGCATTGCACGTTTTGAAGCTGCATTGGAAACCCCTCTTTTTGTCAAATCCCCTCAGGGCTACGCGCTCAGCGCCTCGGGGGACCGTCTCTTGGTTCATGCCGAGGCCGCAGAACAGGCGATGCGCGCCGGGGCCGAGGCGCTGACAGGGCCAAGCGATACCCTGTCGGGGCAAATCCGCATCGGTGCGCCGGATGGCAGCGCCAATTACATCCTGCCGCAGGTCTGTGCCCAGATCTGTGAAGAACACCCGGATCTGGATATCCAGATCGTTGCCTTGCCTCGGGTGATCAACCTGAGCCGTCGCGAGGCGGATATGGCGGTCACGGTGAGTGCGCCTACAGCGGGGCAGCTCCTGGTGCAAAAGCTGACGGATTATAAACTGCATATGGTGGGCTCACACCATTATCTGCGCAAACACCCGCCGATCAAAAAGCTCGAAGATCTCAAAGGTCACAAAATGATCGGCTATATTCCCGACATGATTTTTGATCAGGAGTTGGATTACATCAGCAATCTCGGCGTCGAACGGGTGGCGCTGGCCTCCAATTCGGTGTCAGTACAGATCAAGCTGGCGGCCCAAGGCACGGCGCTTTGTGTGGCGCATGATTTTTCGCTGCCGGCGCACCGAATGCTGCGCAAGGTTCTCACCGATAAGATCAGTCTCACCCGCAGTTTTTACCTGGTACGCCATCAAGGCGACCAGCGCAGCGAGCGGTTGAACCGCTTTGCGCGTGCCTTGACCAAAGGCATCCGCGAGGAGGTGGCCCGGCTGGAGGCCTTGACTTGACGCGGCGTTGCGGCAACGCTTGGTAATACGCAATAAAATTACCAAAGGAGCGCATATGCTGGTTCAATTGATTCTGAAGTCCAAGGCGGGCGCCGCAGTTGTGACAGTGGCCCCCAATGCGTCCGTTGCCGATGCAGCAGCTGTGCTTTCGGACAAGGGGATCGGCACGGTGGTGGTCTCTTCTGATGGCAAAACAGCTGAAGGCATCTTGTCAGAGCGAGATATTGTCCGCGAGCTTGGCAAAAGCGGCTCAGGCTGCCTGGGCAAACCTGTCAGCGCGTATATGACCACAAAGCTGGTAACCTGCTCGCGCCAGTCCAACGTCGAAGATATCCTGCAGCAGATGACAACGGGCCGTTTCCGCCATATGCCAGTGGTTGAAGACGGGGAAATGGTGGGCCTGGTCTCTTTGGGGGATGTTGTTAAGGCGCAGCTGGCCGAAATCGCCATGGAGAAAAATGCCCTGGAAGGCATGATCATGGGGCACTGACACCCACGATTGATGTCACGCGCCGCTGGCGCCTGTCGCGCAGCGGCGATGGCCGCTGCGGCTGGTGCGGGTTTCTGGTCTGGCGTATTCCCGGATAAACGTTGGGTCGCGACCAGATGACGCGTGGGAATATCGCTTTGGGTATTTTCCCCCTCTTGCGTCCTCAGGGGTTAAGATGTTTGGTCTGCGCAAGAGCTTAGACTGAAACAGTACCATGACAGGAGAGGCCAATGCGCATCGGCTTGTATCCAGGGACGTTTGATCCCATCACATTGGGTCATATCGACATCATCCGCCGGGCCAGTGCGCTGGTGGACAAGCTGGTTATCGGGGTTGCGATCAACCGCGACAAGGGGCCTTTGTTCTCGCTGGAAGAACGCGTTGCCATGATTGAGGCAGAATGCGCAAAGCTGAGCGAGCAGACCGGTACTGAAATTGTGGTGCATCCCTTTGAAAACCTGTTGATTGATTGCGCCAACGATGTTGGCGCCCAGATCATTGTTCGGGGGCTTCGGGCTGTTGCTGACTTTGAGTATGAATATCAAATGGTTGGCATGAACCGCGTATTGGATAGCTCGGTTGAGACGGTGTTCTTGATGGCAGAGGCCCGGCATCAGGCGATCGCCTCCAAGCTGGTCAAGGAAATTGCCCGTCTGGATGGGGATGTTTCCAAGTTTGTCACGCCACTGGTCTTTGATGAGCTGCGAAAACGGCTTGGCAAGATCTAGGTGAGAGCTAGGCAAGGGCGGTCGGCCCGGTGTCATGCAGACTAACGGCCATCAGCCTTTGGAGAGAACTCCACGACATAATTATGAAAAACAACGCTTGGCGCGGCCTGACACAGGGCTGCGCCTTTGTCGTTTTTGCGCCCGAGTGGTTTTGGCAGAGGTGTTTTGGCCAGCTTCGGTTTGGCTGACCTCAACAGGACGGGCAGGGGAGCTCAGCGCCAGAAGGCGACCCAGTCGAGCAGCTCGAACAGCTTTTTCGCCAGAAACAGCAAATTGTCCCCACCAAACAGCAAAAGGTCAGCGACCACTGCCAGCACCAGTAACAGGCCAAGCCATATGGCAATCTTATTTGTCATGAGGCTCCGCCAGAATGAATAACGCCCGCTCAGATATGCCTGAGCGGGCGCGAAATCTCAAGAGCGACACGCCATTAGCGCGCTCTGCGTTCAAATCCCGGGTTGGTTTACACCAAACGTCCCATGGCGACGGCAACATCGGCCATACGAACAGAGAAGCCCCATTCGTTGTCATACCAGGACAGAACCCGCACCATGCGGTCCTCGACCACGCGGGTCTGATCCGGGGCAAAGATCGAGCTCTCGGAGGAGTGGTTGAAATCAATCGACACCAGCGGCGCGGGCTCATAGCCCAGAACGCCCTTCATCGGACCGGCGGCAGCTTCCTGCATCGCGGCGTTGATCTGCTCGACGGTGACATCGCGGCTGGCGCGGAAGGTCAGATCCACAGCCGATACATTTGGCGTGGGGACCCGAATGGCAGAGCCGTCCAGACGGCCTTTCAGGTTGGGCAGAACCTCGCCCAGGGCCTTGGCAGCACCGGTGGAGGTGGGGATCATCGACATGGCCGCGGCGCGGGCGCGATAGAGATCCGAGTGGCGACGGTCCAGGGTTGGCTGATCACCGGTATAGGCGTGGATGGTGGTCATGATGCCATGTTCGATGCCAAAGGAGTCATCCAGCACCTTGGCAATGGGCGCCAGACAGTTGGTGGTGCAGGAGCCATTGGAAATCATGGTGTCAGAGGCTGTGAGCTCGGTGTCGTTGACGCCAAAAACGATGGTTTTGTCGACATTTTTGCCGGGCGCAGACAGCAGCACCTTTTTGGCCCCACGCGCCAGGTGAGCCTTGGCTTTTTCACCGTCATTGAATTTGCCGGTGCATTCCAGAACCACGTCACAGCCGGACCAGTCCAGCTCATCCATGTTGTAGGTCGAGAACATCTGCATGTCGCCGCGGCCCAGGTTCATGGTGCCTTCACCTATGGTGACCTCACCCGGGAAGCGACCGTGCACGGAGTCGTATTTGATCAGATGGGCAGCCGTGTCCAGCGGGCCGGTTGCGTTGACTTTGATCACTTCAATGTCGTCACGGCCAGAGGCGGCAATGTGTGACAGGGTGCAGCGGCCAATACGGCCAAAACCGTTGATCCCGACTTTGATGGTCATGTGCATATCTCCAGGCGAGCAAATCTTGGTGTCGCGTATAGACGTCATTGGTTTCCTGCTAAAGGGGCAAATATAGCGAAAACACAGTATGTTAGCGCAAAACCTGGCTGGTGGCGTTAACGGTTTTACCCGGTGGCGTTAACGGAAATCTGCGGGCGCAGATCGGTTGCGCTAACGCTTGTCACCCGCCACAGATAGGGTAGGTTGCAATAAAATGTGCGGTACAGATAAGGGTTTGTGACATGAGCGGTTTGCTGGCTTTGTTGGATGATGTGGCAGCGATCGCCAAGGTGGCGGCGACCTCGGTTGACGATGTGGCGGCTGCGGCCGGCAAGGCCGGGGCCAAAACGGCGGGCGTGATTATTGATGACGCGGCGGTGACGCCAAAGTACCTGCAAGGTTTTGCACCGGCGCGCGAATTGCCAATCATCTGGCGCATTACCCGCGGCTCCCTGTTCAACAAGCTGATTCTGTTGATGCCCGTGGCGATGCTCTTGGCAAATTTTGCGCCCTGGGCGATCACGCCTTTGTTGATGCTGGGCGGTAGCTATCTGTGTTTTGAGGGCGCGGAAAAGATCTTTCACGTGCTGTTTCCCCACGCCAGCCATGAAATCGCGCAGGATATGACCATCAAAGACCCCGGTCATCTGGAGGAGGCAAAGATCAAAGGTGCCATCAAGACCGATTTTATCCTATCGGCAGAAATCATGACCATCGCCCTTGCCGCAATTGAAGCGCCAAATGTCTGGATTCAAGCGGCAACCCTTGCGGTGGTGGCCATCGGTGTGACGCTGGCGGTCTATGGTTCGGTGGCGCTGATCGTCAAGATGGACGATGTGGGCCTGTTCCTGGCCAAAAGAGCACCGACCCCCGTCGGGCGTGGTCTGGGGCGTGGATTGGTGAAATTCATGCCGGTGCTGATGTGGTTGTTGTCAGTGGTGGGAACCGCCGCAATGCTTTGGGTTGGTGGATCCATCATCATCCACGGGCTGGAGGTTCTGGGCTTTGGCTGGCTCGGCCACCATATCCACGATCTGGCCTATGCAGCAGGCCACGCGGTACCCGCAGCCTGGACCGGATTTGTCGAGTGGAGCGCCAAGGCCACCATGGACGGCGTCTTTGGCGTCGCCTGGGGATTGGTGCTGATCCCGGTGGCGACCAAAGTGATCGGGCCAGTGATGGGGATGTTTGGTGGTGAGAAAGAAAGTCACTGAGTTCACTGTCTCACCAAGACCGAATAGTCCGCTTCGAGCCCAAATGTATCCAGCGCGGTTCTTGAATGTCCGGTCTTGCTCGCAGGGAGCCTTTTAATGTGAAGCCGGATCGGTATGGGTGAGAGTGCTTGATAGCCTCTAGAAAACGGTAAATGCGGGAGGCCGCAAAACCTTTTCGATTTTCCGAATGGGCGTCATCTTAGTCCGCTGTAGCGCGCTTGGCAGCCGTGCTTGGTCGCTGCTGTATTTTGTCAGCAAGAGTGTCTCTGCCCACGCGCCATTGGCGCGGACCAGTTGATGGTGATCAAGCAAGATGTGGTAGTATCGTGCAATTTTGCAAGACGGCCGTTCCGTTACACCGGGTAGCTGAAGAAGCTTTTTGGCCGCGACAATGTAAGTGGGATTGTTCTGCGGCAGAGCGATCCTGTGTTGCGGCGAGACGAGAAGCTCACGGTTCGGAACCTTCGGCCCGAGCGCATTGGGCCGAAACCGAATAGGTTTCATTTTGTGAGGGCCATTTTTGAACTTGTAGCATCTACAGGAAATGAACCTCACCGGCTGCAGCCCGTTGTCTAGGGTTTCGACCAAATCGCCGAGACGCAACGCCTCGACGGGTGTCGGGCCTGTTGCCGTATCAATCAGGGTGCCCTTCAGAAAACACACCGGCCCCGACTGAAAGGTGAAATCCGATGCTGACTGAGACGCATAGTTCAACCATTTTACTTGGGTCACTGAGCCGTCGGGAAGTGTGATCAGAGTCCCCCAATTTCCATCGTCACTTAAGTAAGGCTCAAGTTCGGCGTAGGTTGTAATTCCCGGGTAGTCGACGGAAAGGGTATCGCCATCGGCGGCGTTGTAGTCTTCGATCGTGTCAATGCTGCTGCCCGTCGTGATGACGAAAGTATCCGCGCCAGCGAAGCCGTAGATTGTGTCATCGCCCGCGCCGCCGCGAATTTCGTTGTCGCCATCACTGCCGTAGATCAGGTCATCACCGTCGCCCCCGTCTAGCGTGTCATTTCCCTGATTGGCATAGATCGTGTCATTGCCATCACCGCCATCAACAAAATCATCGCCATCGCCACCATGCAGGCTGTCGGCCCCCGCACCGCCCCGAATTTCATCGTCACCAGCAGCAGCATAAATCGTATCTGCGCCGTCGCCTCCATCAATAGTGTCACCGCCATCGGCAGAACCGAGGGCATCATCACCGTGTATGACGTCATTACCGGCACCGGCGTTGATCGAATCAGCACCTTGGCCGCCAGTAATCGTGTCGTTGCCGGACGTCCCCTTTAGAGTGTCGTCGCCGCTACCACCGTTGATTGTCGCCATCGTCGCTATCCTAGGAAATGCAGGGGCAAAGTTCGCACAAATACATTGAATTTCTCTTATTTTGCCGCTGGTGCCGCGAAATCGGGGCGTCAGGTCGGGCAGAGTGAGATCCTAAAGCATGAGGTGATCTTTGCGTTGTTGAGAGTGAGTTGGCGGCTCCAAATCACCGATTGTTGAGCGGTTCGCCAATGGCCAAAGCACCGCTGGGGCAGGGGCAAAATCACCCGACAGGGCGGATGCTTCGCTTCCTATCGTTTTGTTCGGACACGGTAGTTTCCTGAAAACACGGCCGGTACTGCGGCCACCTTTAAGCAAAAAGGGCACCGAGCTAGGTGCCCTTTTAGATTTCAATTATGGCTGAATTTTAGCCCAACAGTTCTTTTACCTTGGCGACGGTGGCCTCGGCGGTGATGCCGAATTTTTCGAACAATTCACCAGCTGGGGCGGAGGCGCCAAAGCGGTCCATGCCGATGAAACCGGCCTTTTTGTCCTGGCCGCGTTCGCCCATCAGCCAGCGATCCCAGCCGCCGGCACGCATGGCGGCCTCGATGCCGACCCGTACCGGGCCTGCGGGCAGGACCTTGCGGCGGTAGGCTTCATCCTGGGCGGCGAACAGCTCCATGCAGGGCATGGATACAACGCGGGTGCCGATGCCTTCCGCTTCCAGCTTGGCCTTGGCGTCCATCGCCAATGACACCTCTGAGCCGGTGGCGATCAGGATGGCCTGACGCTTGCCTTCCGCCTCGGCCAGCACATAGGCGCCCTTGGAGGTGAGGTTGCTCAATTTATGTTCGGTGCGCAGGGTCGGCAGGTTCTGACGGGTCAGGGTCATCACCGAAGGGGTGTCCTTCTCGGTGAGGGCCACTTCCCAGGCCTCAGCCGCCTCAACCGCATCCGCGGGACGGAACACATAGGTGTTGGGCGTGGCGCGGCAGATTGCCAGATGCTCAACCGGCTGGTGGGTTGGGCCATCTTCGCCAACGCCGATGCTGTCGTGGGTCATCACAAACACTGTCGGGATCTTGGACAGCGCCGCCAGACGCATGGCGGGGCGGGCATAGTCGGTGAAGCAGAAGAAGGTGCCGCCATAGGCGCGGATACCGCCGTGCAGCACCATGCCGTTCATTGCGGCGGCCATACCGTGCTCGCGGATGCCCCAATAGACATAGCGACCCTTGCGGTTATCGGTGTCAAAGACGCCCAGATCGCCGGTTTTGGTATTGTTGGATCCGGTCAGATCAGCCGAGCCACCAACGGTTTCGTGCATGATCGGGTTGATCACTTCCAGCGCCATTTCAGAGGCCTTGCGGGTGGCAACCTTTGGCTGCTGTTCCGACACCTGCTTTTTCAGCGCCTTGATGGTGGCCGACAGCTTCTTGGGGGCTTCCAGCGCATAGGCGCGGTTGAACCGGTCCTGTTTCTGCTGCGACACCTCGGCAAAGCGGGCGTCCCAAGCGGCACGTTCTGTCGCACCACGGGCGCCGATGGCTTCCCATTGGGATTTGATATCAGCAGGAACCTCAAACGGGCCGGTTGTCCAGCCATAGGCCGCCTTGGCGGCAGCCATCTGATCAGCGTCGGTGAGCGCGCCGTGGCCCTTGGAGGTATCCTGTGCCGCATGGCCCAGGGCGATATGGGTTTTGCAGGCGATCATCGAAGGTTTTTTCGATTTCTTCGCCGCTGTCAGCGCCTCGTCGATGGCAACAGGGTCGTGGCCGTCGATTTCGATCACTTGCCAGCCAGAGGCGCGGAAGCGCTGCACCTGGTTGGTGCGATCCGACAGCTCAACCGTGCCGTCGATGGTGATGTTGTTGTTGTCCCACAGAACAATCAGCTTGCCCAGCGAGTGACGGCCAGCCAGGCCGATGGCCTCTTGGCTGATGCCTTCCATCAGGCAGCCGTCGCCGGCGATGACATAGGTGTGGTGATCGACAATCTTGCGGCCGTATTGGGCGCGCTGCATTTCTTCGGCCATGGCAAAGCCCACGGCATTGGAAATACCCTGACCCAGGGGGCCAGTGGTGGTTTCAACTGCGTCGAGCAGGAAGTTTTCCGGGTGGCCCGCCGTCAGTGCGCCCATCTGGCGGAAATTCTTGATCTGATCCAGGGTCACCTGTTTGTCGCCGCAGAGGTACAAAAGCGAATAGATCAACATCGAGCCATGCCCGGCAGAAAGGATGAAGCGATCCCGGTCTGGCCACTGGGGGGCTGCGACATCAAATTTCAGGTGCTTTTCAAACAGCACGGTGGCGACATCGGCCATGCCGATGGGCATACCTGTGTGGCCAGAGTTGGCGGCGGCGACGGCGTCAAGGGCGAGCGCGCGAATGGCGGCGGCCTTGTTCCAATGGTCGGGGTTGGCGGTGCGCAGGGCTGTCAGATCCACTGAAGTTTTCCTTTGGGTTACCAGGCTGGTTAGCCGCTCAATAGCAGTGACAGCCCAAAGATCAAGCTTTCTGCGCCATTCCCCGCCATGTAGGCGAAGTCATGACTGCAAGTGCTTGAAAGCAAAGAGGGGGTGTTTTACTCCTGACTTCGTTAAGCTGTTGGCAATGTGACGCGCGTAAAGCGATTCGCGCGGGCAGGTAGCGGGTGTCGCATAGGACACAGAGGCAGACACCAGCAGAAGTGATGAGGGGTGAGGGACAGGCATGACGCAGATCGAAGAGTTGCAGGGTAGAATTCAGGCCGCCATGGCGCGGATCGGCGCCGGGGTTGAACAACTGGAACAGGCCCGCGCCAAGGCCACAGAAGACGCCCGGGTCGCTGCGGATAATTCCGATCTGGAGCAGGCCCTGGAGGAAGAAAAAACCGCCAATTCCCAGCTTGAGGAACGGGTAAAAATCCTGCACAGCCGCCTCAAAGAGGCAGAGCAGGCTGCTCCGGCTGCCGACAATGGTGACATGGAAGCGCTGCAGGCTGAGCTGGAACTGCTCCGCAATGAAGTCGGGAATACCGATGAAAAGGATGCCTTGAAGCTGGAGATCACCCGGTTGAAGGGGGAGCTGGAAAGCACAGGCAACGGTCTGGCCGCAGAAAAAGAAGCGCTGGAGACCGAACTCTCGGACTTGAAAGCAGCCAATCAACAGCTGATGTCCCAGCTTGAGCAGGGCTCTGGGGAGGCCGCCGGTGATCTGGGGGACGTGGTGGATCACGCGGCGCTTGCGGCGGAAATGATCGCACTGAAAGCACAGCTGGCCGAAGCCCAGGCCGCGGCAGCTGTGGTGCCCAAGGAACATGAATTTCAGGCTCAGCTGGATGAGCTGCGCCTTGCCAATGATGAACTACGCAGCACCAATGACGCCCTGCGCGCGGCCCAGGCCAATGATCAGGCGCAGGTGAATGCGGTGCTTGCCAAGCTGGAACCGCTGCTGGCCAGCGCACAAACCCTGCCAGAACAAAATCTGCCGGAAGGGGAGGAAGCCTGATGCCAGAAGTAACCATTCATATCGGTGGACGTGGATTCGAAGTCTCCTGCCAGTTGGGCGAAGAAAGCTATCTGCATTCCGCCGCCAAGATGCTGGATGACGAAGCCCAGGTTTTGTCGGACCAGATTGGCCGCATGCCAGAGGCGCGGATGCTGTTGATGGCCGGTCTGATGCTGGCTGATAAAACCGCCGCCGTCGAGGATCGCATCAAAGAAGTTGAGGCCGAACTGGCAGAACGTGTTGCGGAACTGGAGGCGTTGAAAAACACCCCCGCCCCAGAGCCCGAGCGCATCGAGGTGCCAGTGGTGCCGCCACAAGTGCCCGAAGCCCTGGCCGAACTGGCGGCCCGAGCCGAATCTTTGGCGCAACAGATCGAAGAAAAAACCGCAGCCGAATAAACTTGGGCTGCGTTAGGTGAACATGGGCAGCCCCCGTGAGTTTGTGTGGACCTGGGTGAATAGGGGTCTGGGTGATTAGGGAAAATGTCTTGAAACCAACAAAAAGCCCCTTCCGGTATCTGCCGGAAGGGGCTTTTCTATCTGTGCAGATCCCGGCCCTAAATAGGAACATGCGGGCCGGATGGGTTGCCGTTTAGCCGTTGGCTTCGCGGATCTTGTCTGCGGCGTCTTTGTCAAAGGCGATTTCATTGTCGGCAAACATACCGTCCAACTCACCGGACAGCGTCATCTCGGTGATGATGTCACAACCGCCGACAAACTCACCCTTGATGTAGAGCTGCGGAATGGTGGGCCAGTCGGAATATTCCTTGATGCCCGAACGGATTTCTTCGTCGGCCAGCACGTTTACATCGGTGTAGTCCACGCCGATGTAGTTCAGCACGCCTGCCACGCGCGAGGAAAACCCGCACTGGGGCATGTCCTTGTTGCCCTTCATGAAGAGCACAACGTCATTGGCTTTTACGGTTTCGTCGATGCGGGTCTGTGCGTCGCTCATCTGTCTTTTCCTTTCGGCAGTTCCGCCTGTCGCGGTCTTGTTCGATATATGGCTCGAGTTCAAAATAAATCCAGACCACCAGCACTGCCAGAGCAGCAATGACGATCAAGATTGTGCTCACTCAGGCGCCTTTGTGGTTAGCGCAAGGGCGTGAAGCTCGCCGTTGGAGCCATCCATTTTACCCTTGAGCGCGGCATAGACCGCGCGTTGTTGCTGCACCCGGTTTTTGCCGCGAAAGCTCTCGTCAATCACCATGGCGGACATGTGCACGCCGTCCTGGCCTGCGACCTGGATGTCCGCATCCGGGAAGGTCTGGCGCAGGAGGTCTTCGATTTCTTGAGCTTGCATTGGCATAGGGGGGATCCTTGGCTTTGGTCTTGCTTGAAACTTAGGGTGGCCGTGGGTGTAGTGCAAGCACTCTAGGTGCCTACCATCAGCACAATTGAGGCGGCGGCTGGTCGGATATACGCACAAAGGCGCGCCGATATGCGCGCCTTTGAAAGGATGTAGGTCTATCGAGGGGGAGCTTAGGCTACGGCCACGGCAAAACCGGCCCGGAAGACCTCTTGCAATTCAGCCAGCGGTGCCTCGGAACCACCAATTTTGACGCAGTCGCCAGTAAAGCGGCCAACAGTGGTCAGGGTCACACCTGCCTGGCCAGCCGCCAGCATCAACCCTTCGGCCTGGTCAAAGTTGCAGGCCACCAGATAGCGCGCCTGATCTTCGCCAAACAGGGTCGGGGTGTCGCCAGCGTCGATATGGACGCCAACACCTGCTTCTTCGGCCAGCTCAAACGCCGCTAGCGCCAGACCGCCATCGCTGAGGTCGGTACAGGCCTTGATCAGATTGCGGTTGGCACGGATGAATTCACCGTTGCGCTTTTCCGCCTCCAGATCCACTGCAGGGGCATCGCCATCTTCGCGGTTAAAGACCTCTGCCAGCAGGGCAGATTGGCCCAGATGACCCTGGGTTTCACCGATCAGCAGCGCAATATGGCCGTCACGGGCTTGGCCGGTGATGGCCTCTTCGCCCGCAGCAATCAGACCAACGGCGCCAATGGTTGGCGTTGGCAAAATGCCCTGACCGTCGGTTTCATTATACAGCGAGACATTGCCCGACACGATGGGCATATCCAGTGCTGCCACGGCCTCACCAATGCCCTGAATGGCACCAACAAACTGGCCCATGATTTCGGGCTTTTCCGGATTGCCAAAGTTCAGGTTGTCAGTTGTTGCCAATGGCTTGGCGCCAACAGCTGTGAGGTTGCGATAGGCCTCGGCCACTGCCTGTTTGCCACCCTCAACCGGGTTTGCCTTGACGTAGCGCGGGGTCACATCCGAGGTGAAGGCCAGACGTTTGTCGGTGCCATGCACGCGGATAATGCCCGAGCCAACGCCGGGGCGGCGGGCGGTGTCGCCCATGACTGTGGTGTCATATTGCTCATAGACCCACTGTTTGCCGGCATAGTTGGGCGAGGTCAGCAGCGCCTTCAGCCCGTCAATGGGGTCAATGGTGGGCACATCCGCATCCGTCAGCGGCTCTGCCGCCGGAGTGGCCACCCAGGGGCGGTCATATTCAGGCGCGGTGGAGGCGAGTTTGGACAGCACCAGATCGGCCTTGACCTCACCATTGTGCAGGATGAGGAAGCGATCCTCAGCGATGGTTTCGCCGACGATGGCAAAATCCAGGTCCCATTTTTCAAACACAGCACGGGCTTCGGCCTCTTTTTCAGGCTTTAGCACCATCAGCATGCGTTCCTGGCTTTCCGAGAGCATCATCTCGTAGGCGGTCATGTTTTCTTCGCGCTGGGGCACATCTTCGAGGTTCAGTTTGATCCCCAGTTTGCCCTTGTCGCCCATTTCCACCGCCGAGCAGGTCAGACCCGCAGCGCCCATATCCTGGATCGAGATCACCGCGCCGGTTTGCATCAGCTCCAGCGTCGCCTCCATCAGACGCTTTTCGGTGAAAGGATCGCCAACCTGAACGGTGGGGCGTTTTTCCTCAATGGTGTCGTCAAATTCGGCAGAGGCCATGGTGGCGCCGCCAACGCCGTCGCGGCCGGTCTTGGCGCCGAGGTAGACCACCGGCATGCCAACGCCAGAAGCGGCGGAGTAGAAAATACTGTCGGTTTTCGCCAGGCCCGCTGCAAAGGCATTGACCAGACAGTTGCCGTTATAGGCCGGGTGGAACCGGACTTCGCCGCCGACGCAGGGCACGCCAAAGCAGTTGCCATAGCCGCCGATGCCCTCAACCACACCGTTGACCAGCTGACGGGTCTTGTGGTGGGAGGGCTCGCCAAAGGACAGCGAGTTCATCGAGGCCACGGGACGCGCGCCCATGGTAAAGACATCGCGCAGGATACCGCCAACACCCGTCGCCGCCCCCTGATAGGGTTCGATATAAGAGGGGTGGTTGTGGCTTTCCATTTTGAACACCACCGCGTCGCCATCGCCAATATCGACGATGCCGGCGTTCTCACCCGGGCCACAGATGACCTGTGGGCCGTCCGTGGGCAGGGTGCGCAGCCATTTCTTGGAAGACTTGTAAGAGCAGTGCTCGTTCCACATGGCCGAGAAGATGCCAAGTTCGGTGAAGCTGGGTTCGCGCCCGATGATCTCGAGGATCATGTCGTATTCTTCGGCGTTCAAGCCGTGGCTTGCGATCAGTTCGGATGTAATGGCTGGTTCTTGCATGGCGCGATATGGCCCCCCATGGTGCTACTGAGGCGGCTTTTAGAGCATGCCAGCCTGATGGGGAAGGGGGTATCTCATTGGGAAATCGCGTCTGAATGGCTCAGGGCGCTATTTGGCGGGCGGTGGCTGTGGCAATGGGCCAAGGGCTGTGCCGTTATGACGGCGCCCAGAGATTATGCGGACCTCAAAGAGTAGTGCACAAATTTCAGGCGATTTGGGTGAGGCGGCGATCTTTGCCGGGCTCTGCGCTTGCACAGGCCAGAGCCGAGGGTAACAGTTGTAAGGGCAAAAAAAGGCCGAGCACTAAGCTCGGCCGAAGTCCAACAGGGAGGTATGAAGTGAGGCTCTCGCCTCGTCTTCATGCGCTCCATTTAGGGTTATGATGCTGACCCTTCAAGATGTTTTGCACGGGTCCGATGACATTGCCGCTATGCGCTTTTTGCATGGCTTATGGGCAGGCTCTGGCCCGGTTGTAAAACCGCTATAATTTGCCCAGTTCTTTCATATGTTTGCGGTGGGCCATGATCTCGGTCTGGACAAAGTCGCGAAAGGCCGACACGCGCTGCGAATGGCGCAATTCTTCTGGGTAGGCCAAATAGACCGGGACGCCATTGTTTTCCTCATTGGGGAAAACTTCCACCAGATCAGGAAAGTCCTCGGTGACGTAGTCTGGCAGAATCCCAATCCCGAGATCATGCAAAACGCCCTGCAAAACCCCAAAATAGTTGTTCACGGTGAGCAAGGAGCCGGGATTGTGGGTCAGCAGGCTCTGAACCAAAATCGATGCCGACCCCACCTGGGCGGACCTTTGATTCTGACAGATCAGCCGATGCTCCTTGATGTCTTCTGCGGTTTCTGGCGTGCCATTCAGGTCCAGATATTTGCGAGAGGCATAGAGTTTCATTTGCACGGTCATCAGGCGTTTGCGTACCAGATCGGCCTGGCTTGGCTCTTTCATGCGAATGGCAACATCGGCCTCTCGCATTGGCAGGTCCAGAACCCGTTCTTCGAGCATGAGATCGATTTTCAGATTTGGGTATTGTTCAAACAGCTTGGTCAAGCGGGGCGCCAGCCAAAGAGTGCCAAAGCCAAAGGTGGTGGTGACACGCAACTCGCCAAAGACCTCTTCCTCGCTGTCGCGAATGCGCGCCGATGCCGCCTCCAGCCGTGCTGACATGGATTTGGTGGCATCAAATAGCAGCTCCCCCTGTTCGGTCAGAATCAACCCCCGTGCATGACGGTGAAACAGGGTGGCGTTTAGGCTTTCTTCAAGCGCGCGCACCTGTCGGCTGACCGCTGACTGGGACAGATTCAGCTTATCCCCGGCATGGGTCAGGCTGCCTGCATCGGCCACTGCATGAAAAATTCTGAGCTTATCCCAATCCATATCCGTCTCTTTCGATCAGTCGCTAATAGACTACATGAAATTATAGCTTTTTATCAATTTACCATGGGGACGCGAGGGAAAAGTAAAAAAACTGCCTATACAGGTCAGTAATTGTGACCTATCACTGGGTCAAGCACTGCAAGCTAGTTTTTGGTTGGGAGGACCGGATGAGCACGCAAAAGATTTCACTGAATGACAAATATGACCTGAGCAAGTCGCCCGTTATGCTAAATGGGACGCAGGCACTTGTCCGTCTGATGATGATGCAAAAGGCCCGCGACACGGCGGCCGGCCTGAATACGGCGGGTCTGGTGACGGGGTATCGTGGCTCACCGCTGGGGGCGGTGGACATGCAGATGGAGCGGGCGCAAAAACAGCTCACTGAATCTGATGTGACCTTCCAATATGGTCTCAACGAAGATCTGGCTGTCACCGCGCTTTGGGGTGCACAGCAGGCAGAAATTCGTGATGAGGGCAAATATGACGGTGTCTTTGGCCTCTGGTACGGCAAGGGCCCTGGGGTGGACCGCTCGGGTGATGCCTTCCGTCACGCCAACATGGCCGGCACCTCGAAAAACGGTGGTGTGCTGGTGGCTATGGGCGATGACCACACCGGCGAAAGCTCCACCGTGTTGCACCAGTCCGAATGGTCGTTGCTGGATTGCTATCTGCCCATCGTCAGCCCCGCTGGCGTGCAGGAAATCCTGGATTACGGTATTTATGGCTACGAGTTGAGCCGGTTTTCCGGGCTTTGGGTGGGGCTGAAGACGATGAAGGACACCATCGAGGTGACTTCGGTTGTCGACGGCGATCCGGATCGGGTGCAGCTTGTCCGGCCAGATTTTGAGATGCCCGAAGGGGGGCTGAATATTCGTCTGGCGGATGATCGCTTCCAGCAGGAAGACCGGATCATTGACCACAAACGCTTTGCCGCCGAAGCCTTTAGCCATGCCAACAAGATGGACAAACGCGTCTGGGGCAAACCCGGCGCCAAGATCGGCTTTGTAGCTGCGGGTAAAAACTGGCTTGATCTGGTTCATGCCCTGTCGCTGCTCAACATTGATGAACCCATGGCCGAACGCCTGGGCATCACCACGTACAAGGTGGGGCAGACCTGGCCGATGGATGTAAGGGGCTTTAACGCCTGGGCCGAAGGTCTTGATTTGATTGTGGTTGTTGAAGAAAAGCGCAAACTGATCGAGGTTCAAATCAAAGAGGCAATCTTTGATGATCGGCGTGGGCGTCGTGTCTATGGCTGGTACAAGGGCGGCGTTGGCACCCCCAACCGCGAAGAGCTGTTCCCAACCAAATACGCGCTTGATCCGATCATGATCGCTGAAAAACTCGGCGGTATTCTGATCGAGGAAGGCCGCGACACCGAAGCGGTCAAGGCGGGGCTGGCGGCGCTGGAGGATGCCAAGCGTGCCGACAACGCCGAAGAAATCGCCGCGCGCTTGCCCTATTTCTGCTCGGGCTGCCCCCATAACTCCTCTACCAAACTGCCCGAAGGCAGCCGCGCCTATGCCGGCATTGGCTGTCACTTCATGGTGCAGTGGATGGACCGCGAGACCACGGGCTTTACCCATATGGGTGCAGAAGGCGCCAACTGGATTGGCGAAGCGCCGTTTTCCAATCGCAAACATGTGTTCCAGAACCTTGGGGATGGCACCTACAATCACTCAGGCGTTCAGGCCATTCGGGCTGCTCTGGCTGAAGGCACCAATATCACTTACAAAATTCTGTTTAATGATGCGGTTGCCATGACCGGCGGCCAGCAGGCCGAAGGCGGGCTGACCGCGCATCAGATCGCACATGAGCTGAAAGCCATGGGCATGAAGACCATTGCGGTGGTTTATGACGACAAAGAAGATGTGGACGCCAAGCTGTTCCCGGCCGGCATGCGCATGTATGAACGTGCCGAGCTGATGACGGTCCAAAAGGAGTTTGCCGAGGTCGAGGGTGTCTCTGGCATCATCTACATCCAGACCTGTGCCGCCGAAAAGCGCCGCCGTCGCAAGCGTGGCCTGTTCCCGGATCCCGATCAGCGGGTCTTTATCAACCCAGATGTTTGCGAAGGCTGCGGCGATTGTGGTGTTCAGTCCAATTGCGTGTCGATTGTGCCAAAGGAGACCGAACTGGGCCGCAAGCGGGCGATTGATCAAAGCTCCTGCAACAAGGATTTCTCTTGCGTCAACGGCTTTTGCCCCTCGTTCCTCACGGTTGAAGGCGCCAAGATCCGCAAGGAAGCCACCGCTGATGTGCAGCTGCCTGACCTGCCTGAGCCCAAACTGCCCGAAATTGACGGTACCCATAACGTGGTGATCACCGGGGTTGGTGGCACTGGCGTTGTGACCATTGGCGCGGTGCTGGCCCAGGCGGCGCAGATTGATGGCCTGGGCGCTGGCATGATGGAAATGGCCGGGCTCGCGCAAAAGGGCGGCGCGGTGCATATCCATTGCCGCCTTGCCAAACGTCCCGAAGATATCAGCGCCATTCGCGTCGCCACCGGCGAGGCCCATGCGCTGATCGGCGGCGATCTGGTGGTGAGCGCCGGGGCCAAAACCATTGGGTTGATGAAAACCGGCCAGACCGGCGGCGTCGTTAACAGCCATGAAATCATCACCGGTGACTTCACCCGCGACACCAATTTTCAACTGCCAACAGACCGATTGCAGGTCGCTCTTCAGGCGCGGCTGCGCGATGATCTGTCCTTGTTTGACGCTTCCGAGTTGGCCCGTGCCACCATGGGGGATTCGATCTTCTCGAACATGATGGTCTTTGGCGCCGCTTGGCAGCAGGGGCTGATCCCGGTGAGCCATGCAGCGATTGTCGAGGCCATTACCCTGAACGGCGCGGCGGTAGACCGCAATCTGCGTGCCTTTGAAATCGGCCGTTGGGCCATTGTCGACCCTGCCGAGGCCGCCAAGGTCTCCAAACCTGCCAATGTGGTGCAGATGCCCAAATCCCTGGAGGAGATCATTGCCTTCCGTAGCGATCAACTGGTGGCCTATCAGGGCAGTGGCCTGGCCAAGCGCTACGCCAAGCTTTTGGACGGGATTGCTGACAAGCAGCTCAAGGAGGCGGTGGCAAAGGGCTATCACAAGCTGTTGGCCTATAAGGACGAATACGAAGTCGCCCGGCTGCTGCTGTCGAGCCATGAAAAACTGGCGGCTGAGTTTGAAGGCGATCTGAAGGTCTCTTACAATCTGGCGCCGCCTATCTTTGGCGGCAAAATGGTCAATGGTCGTCCGCAAAAGCGCAAATTCGGCCCCGGCATGACCCGCTGGCTGCGTCTGCTGGCCAAGATGAAACCGCTGCGCAACACGCCGCTGGATGTGTTTGGCTACACCGCAGAACGCAAAATGGAGCGGGCGCTGATCAAACAGTATGAGCGCGACATGAAGCAATGGCTGCCCAAGGCAGATGCCTCGACCCTGGAGCCGCTGATTGCGCTGGCAGAGCTGCCCTTGCAGATCCGTGGTTTTGGTCCGGTAAAGCTGGAAAGCGAAGCCAAGGCCGCCAAACGCCGCGAGGAGCTGCTGATTGCACTGCAACAGGCCGGTGATCCGGTAAAGGACGCGGCCGAGTAAACGCCCCTTCGCCTTTAGGGGCTTGCAAAGTAGGACATCAAAAGGGGGCGTGACCGATTGGGTTGCGCCCCCTTTCTCCTTTGGTGTCTTCTCTCCTTTGTCATCTCCCTGTTATGAGGCTGTCTTATATCCCAGCTAAACTGCTGCACCTCTGTTTCGGAGTTTCCCTTTGACCTCTGCCCGCCATATTGCCCGTGATATTTCCTACGCCCATTCCGCCGGGTCCGGTCCTGGGCGGACGATTATCCGGTTGCTGGAAAACAGCACCGGGCGGCTGAACCTGATCAAACGGGCGGATGGCTATGAACGCGATCTGGCGGAGGGGCGCAATTTCTGGAGCGTGATGGCGGAGCGCTACGGTCTGACCCTGGATGTGAGCCGTGGCAGTCTGGATAATATTCCCACGGACAAACCCGTGATCCTGATTGCCAATCATCCCTATGGTATTCTTGATGGCTTGATGATGGGGCATATCCTGGCCGAAACCCGCGGCGATTTCCGCATCCTGGCGCATCAGGTCTTTCGCAAGGCTGAGGATCTGAACAAAGCCATCCTGCCGGTTTCATTTGATACCACCAAAGAAGCGCTGCGCGACAATCTGCAAACCCGACGCGAGGCGCTGGAGTATCTGGGGCAGGGTGGGGCCATCGGCATCTTTCCCGGCGGCACTGTTTCAACCGCAGCGACGCCATTCTCCCACCCGATGGATCCCGGTTGGCGTGGCTTTACCGCCCGGATGATTGCCAAATCTGACGCAGTGGTGGTGCCGGTGTTTTTTGAAGGCCATACCTCGCGGCTGTTTCAGATTGCCAGCCATCTGCATTCCACCCTGCGGATGGGGCTGTTGATCAAAGAGTTCAAAAAACGCGTCGATACCCCGGTCAAAGTGGTGATTGGTGAACCGATCACCCGCGATATCCTGACGCCGCTGGCAAAGGATACAAAAGGAATGATGGATTTCCTGCGCAAAGCCACGTATGAGCTGTCTCCGAAGCCGCTCAAATCCTTTGACTATGGGTTTGAGTTTGAGGAGAAACATCGCGCCTGACACCCAGGCCTGAAAGAGAGATTATGGCTGTAGGTATCTTTGATTCCGGTCTGGGCGGGCTCACCGTTTTGAAAGCTGCCCAATCCCGTCTGCCGGATGTGGATTTTCTGTATTATGCGGATAGCGCCCGCGCGCCCTATGGTGTGCGCGACGCTGAGGATATTTACAACCTGACCAAGGCCGCTGTTGCGGATATGTGGGCCAAGGGCTGTGATCTGGTGATCTTGGCCTGCAATACCGCCTCTGCCGCTGCGCTGCGCCGGATGCAGGAAGAGGGCTTGCCTGAAGGTAAGCGGGTGCTGGGCGTCTTTGTGCCCTTGATCGAAGCCATGACCGAGCGGCAATGGGGCGACAACAGCCCGCCGCGCGAGGTTGCGGTGAAACATGTGGCGCTTTTTGCCACACCTGCCACCGTGTCCAGCCGCGCCTTTCAGCGGGAACTGGCCTTTCGCGCCATTGGCGTCGACGTAGAGGCCCAGGCCTGCGGCGGTATTGTCGATGCCATCGAAGACGGCGACATGATTCTGGCAGAGGCGCTGGTGCGCAGCCATGTGGATGCCCTGAAGCGCAAGATGCCGCAGCCGCAGGCAGCGATTTTGGGATGTACCCATTACCCGCTGATGGAAAAAGAGTTCCAGGCCGCGCTGGGGGCTGAGGTCAAGGTCTTTAGCCAGGGCAATCTGGTGGCCGACAGTCTGGCGGATTATCTTGAGCGCCACCCGAACATGATCGGGGCGGGCACAGGCGGCTATTTCACCACCGGAGATCCGGTGCGTGTCAGTGATCGGGCGACGCAGTTTCTCCGACGAGAAATCCGCTTTCAAGCGGCCTGACAGCTGCCGGATCAGGGAAATGGCTCAACATCGCCCGATGATCTGGCGCAAGGACAGTGCGCGATTTTTCTTCTAGGTTCCGTTTTATGCCGTGGCATGAAACCCAAATACACATTCAGAATGCGAGGTCTGATATGACCCATAAAGTGGCAATTCTTGGTGCCAGCGGCTATACTGGCGCAGAACTGGTTCGGTTGATTGCGAACCATCCAAACATCGAGATCGCAGCCCTGTCGGCGGAGCGGAAGGCGGGGCTGAGCATGGCTCAGGTGTTCCCGTATCTGCGTCACATGTCGCTGCCAGTGCTTTGTAAAATCAGTGAAATTGATTTCTCTGATATTGATCTGTGTTTCTGCGCTCTGCCGCATAAAACCAGCCAGGAAGTCATCGCAGCGCTGCCAAAGACGCTAAAGATTGTGGATCTGTCTGCCGATTTCAGGCTGCGGGATCCGGCAGAATATGAAAAATGGTATGGCAATGCCCATGCGGCGCTGGAACAGCAAGAAGAGGCGGTCTATGGCCTCACCGAGTTTTACCGCGAAGATATCAAATCGGCGCGGCTGGTGGCCGGCACCGGCTGCAATGCGGCCACGGGCCAGTTTGCGCTGCGTCCGCTGATTTCGGGCGGGCTGATTGATCTGGACGAGATTATCCTTGATTTGAAATGCGCTGTCTCTGGCGCCGGTCGGGCGCTCAAGGAAAACCTGCTGCATGCGGAGCTGAGCGAGGGCTACAACGCCTATGCCATTGGTAGCACCCACCGGCATCTGGGGGAATTTGACCAGGAGTTTTCCGCGCTTGCGGGCCGTCCGGTCAAGGTGCAGTTCACCCCGCATCTGGTGCCCACCAACCGGGGCATTCTGGCCACCGTCTATGTCAAAGGCGATGCCCAGGCGATCCATCAGGCCTTTGTGACCGCCTATAAGGATGAGCCCTTCCTGGAAGTGCTGCCCTTTGGCGAGGCGCCCAGCACCCATCACGTGCGCGGGTCAAACTTTTGTCATATCGGCGTGGCCGCGGATCGGATCGAAGGCCGTACAATTGTTTTTGCGGCGCTGGATAACCTGACAAAAGGTAGCAGCGGCCAGGCCTTGCAGAATGCCAATCTGATGCTAGGTGAAGAAGAGACCGCAGGGCTGATGATGGCCCCTCTGTTCCCGTGACCCCCTTCGAAAGGCCCATAGGATGAAGAACCTCAAGAAACAGCGCCGGATCCAGGTCATCGCCCTTGCGGCCCTTGCTTTGGTGGTGTCCTCTGTGCTGATCGGCTATGCGATGCGGGATGGGATCAATTATTTCCGCTCGCCCAGCCAGGTGACCGAAGCCCCACCACCGCCAAGCGAGGTTTTTCGTATCGGCGGTCTGGTTGAAGAGGGCAGCCTGAAGCGCGGCCAGGGTGAGGCTGTTATCTTTTCGGTGACCGATGGGGGCGCCACGGTGCCGGTGACCTTTACTGGTGTGTTGCCGGATCTGTTTGAAGAAAATCAAGGCATGGTTGGCACTGGCAAATACGTAAATGGTGTCTTTGAAGCCTCTGAGATTCTGGCCAAGCACGATGAAACCTACATGCCCAGAGAGGTTGTTGACGCCTTGAAGGAGCAGGGGGTCTATCAGGTGCCTGAATCGTAAAGGCAGGCATCTGAATCCCAAAGCCTGCGGCAGATCTGCTGACCTTTGAAAACCTGGCAAATTGCCCCCACTGAGCACTGCTCTTTGGGGGCTTTTGTTTGCTGGGCTGAATTCTGCCCAAAAGTGAAGGGGCTGCGGCGGCTGGACGCGGGTTTTCCCATTGGCCCGCTTCGCGGTAAAGACTATAGACATAGTCATGATTACAGAGCTCGGACATTTCGCCCTCATCCTCGCCTTCATGGTTGCCATTGTTCAAATGGTAGTTCCACTGATTGGTGCCCATAAACGCTGGCCCGGCTGGATGGCCGTGGCCGAACCCGCTGCACAGGCGCAGTTCTTCTTTACCGCCTTTGCCTTTGGGGCCCTGGTCTGGGCCTTTGTGACCTCGGATTTTTCGTTGCGGCTGGTGATGCTGAACAGCCATTCCGCCAAACCGATGCTGTATAAAATCTCGGGAACATGGGGCAACCATGAGGGCTCGATGCTGCTCTGGGTGCTGATCGTCGCCTTGTTTGGCGCGGTGGCCTCGGTGTTCGGAGGTGGCTTGCCGCAGACCTTGAAGGCCCGCGTTCTGGCAGTACAGGCTGCTATCGGAGTGGCGTTCTTTGCCTTTATTCTGTTTACGTCCAACCCGTTCCTGCGTCTCGCTGTGCCGCCCTTTGACGGCCAGGATCTGAATCCGCTGCTGCAGGATCCGGGGCTCGCCTTTCATCCGCCGTTTTTGTACCTGGGCTATGTGGGCCTCTCGATGGCCTTTTCCTTTGCGGTCGCGGCGCTGATCGAAGGCCGCGTTGACGCTGCCTGGGCGCGCTGGGTGCGCCCTTGGACGCTGGCGGCCTGGATCTTCTTGACCATTGGCATCGCGCTTGGCAGTTGGTGGGCCTATTACGAGCTCGGCTGGGGCGGTTTCTGGTTCTGGGATCCAGTTGAAAACGCCTCCTTTATGCCCTGGCTGCTGGCGGCTGCACTGCTGCATTCGGCAATCGTGGTAGAAAAACGTGAGTCCCTAAAAAGCTGGACCATCCTGCTGGCAATCCTTGCCTTTGGCTTTTCGCTGGTCGGGACATTCATCGTGCGCTCGGGACTTTTGACCTCGGTGCATGCCTTTGCCAATGATGCCGAGCGCGGGATTTTCATTCTGTTCATCCTGGCCTTCTTTACCGGCGGCGCGCTGACGTTGTTTGCGGCCCGTGCCCAAGCCATGCAGGCCAGAGGTGTGTTTGGACTGGTCAGCCGCGAAGGCGCGTTGGTGGCCAATAACATCCTGCTGGCAGTTGGCTGCTTTGTGGTGTTCTTTGGCACTCTTTGGCCCATCGTTGCGGAAATGGCCTTTGGGCGGAAACTCTCGGTGGGACCGCCGTTCTTCAATGCGGCCTTCACGCCATTTATGGTGCTTTTGGGGGCTATCCTTCCCATCGGGTCGATGTTGCCGTGGAAGCGCGGCAACCTGGGCCGGACCATCAAAAAACTGCGCTATGTCTTTGTGCTGGCTGTGGCCCTGGCGGTGTTGGCCTGGGCGATGCAGTCTGGGCGGTCCGCTCTTGGCCCGGTTGGGTTGTTCCTGGGCTCCTGGGTGGTGTTTGGCGCGCTGGTGGATCTATGGGGCCGCACGGGTAGCATTGGGCGACTGATGCGTCTGCCCCGCGCGGATTGGGGTAAGGCCACCGCCCATGCCGGGCTCGGCGTTACCATCTTTGCCATTGCTGGGCTGACCGCCTGGGATGTCGAAGATATCCGCGTGGCCCAGATCGGTGAACCCTTCACCGTTGGCCAATATGAGCTGACACTCGACGGGGTCGAGAACACACGCGGGCCGAACTACTTTACCACCATGGCGACAATCACGGTGACCCAGGACGGGCGCGAACTTGCTGTCATGCATCCCGAAAAGCGCAACTATCCGGTAGCCAAAATGCCCACAACCGAGGCGGCAATCGATTATCGACTGCTGCGCGATCTCTATGTGGTCATTGGCGATCAACAAGCGGGCGGCGGCTGGACCGTGCGCACCTATATCAAACCCCTGGCCAATTGGATCTGGGGTGGCTGCCTGTTGATGGCGCTTGGCGGGTTCCTCAGCCTGAGCGATCGCCGCTTTCGCGTTGCTGCCGGAGCTGCCAAAGGGCAGGGCGGCAGCAAGGAACCAGCAGGGGTGGCGGCACAATGACCTTCCTGAAAACCTTGGGCTCTGCCTGTGCGCTTGCCCTGTTTTGTGCCATGGCAACCCTGCCGCAGCCCGCTGTGGCGGTGCAACCGGATGAGGTCCTGTCGGACCCGGCTCTGGAGGCCCGCGCCCGGGAGTTGTCCAAAGACCTGCGCTGCCTGGTTTGCCGAAATGAAAACATCGACGAGTCCAATGCAGAGCTGGCCCGCGATTTACGCATTCTGGTGCGCGAGCGCCTGGTTGAGGGCGACAGCAACACTGAGGTGATTGACTTTGTGGTTGCGCGCTATGGCGAATACGTGCTGTTGCGGCCAACCGCGTCTGGCGCCAACTGGCTGCTCTGGGCTGCTGGTCCTTTGATGCTGCTATTGGCCCTGGGCGTGGCTGCAGGCTATATGCGCGGGCGGGAGCGGGCGTCCAAGGAGGGCGAGCAGGGGCTGAGCGATGAAGAACAGTCCCGGTTGAGCCGGATTCTCGACGAGTGACAATTTCACTGCCGTGACGCGGGGTTTAGCTTTTCGCCTTACCTGCTTTGCGGCACGGTTGCGGATAAACTTGGGCCAAGCGGTGACCCTATCGCCGCCCCGCCAATGAGACATATGAGGCTTTGATGGACTACAAGGAAATCCTGTACACGCTTGAGGATGGTCTGGCGATTGTTACGCTGAACCGCCCAAGCAAGATGAACGCCCTGACAGGTCAGATGCGCGCAGAGATTACGCATGCCATGAAACGCGCCGCTGGCGAGGCCCGCGCGGTTGTCCTGACCGGGGCAGGTGGCGCGTTTTGCTCGGGCCAGGATCTGAGCGATGCCTCTGGTAATGGCAATATTGATATGGAACGTACCCTGCGGGATGAATACACCCCAATGCTGGAGGCGATCTATGAGTGCCCGGTGCCAACCCTGTCCGTCATTAACGGACCTGTCGCTGGCGCAGGCGCCAATCTGGCGCTGGCCGCGGATGTGGTGATTGCCACCGAAAGCGCCTATTTCCTGCAGGCTTTTGCCCGTATTGGCCTGATGCCGGATGCGGGTGGTACCTGGTTCCTGCCGCGCCAGATGGGCCTGGCCAAAGCCATGGGCGCCGCGCTGTTTGCCGATAAGATTTCTGCCAAACAGGCCAGCGACTGGGGCATGATCTGGGAAGCCGTGCCTGATGATGAATTTGACTCCCATTGGCGCGCGCGCGCGGCCTATTTGGCCAATGGCCCAACCAAGGCGTTTGGGGCAATCAAAACCGCGATCCGCGCCAGCTATGGCAATAGCCTGCCAGAACAGCTTTCGGTTGAAGCGACCCTTCAGGGGGAATGTGGCAAAAGCCGTGATTTCAACGAGGGTGTCACCGCCTTTCTTGAAAAACGCCCCGCAACATTCGAGGGCCGTTAACGGTCAATTAGGCATGAATCCCTAAAACTCTATGCGTTGGGTGGATCGTCCTCTCGGCGTACTAGAGGTTTTAGGATACATCGTCGTGAAATTTACATCCCATAATCTGTCCAGCCTTTCGCAGGACCAGCAACCCATCGTGACAGTCTTTTGTGCGGTTTGGCATCAACAGAAAAACAAGCTGGATCTGCTGCGCTCTCATTGGGAGAATCTAAAATCCCAGACGCTGAATGTTCACCCTTGCTACATTTTTGACAACGGCGACACGGCACCTGATTGGCTGAATGCGCCCTGGCACAGTTTCGACGAACCGCTGAGCATCTATGAGGCCTGGTCGGCTGGCACGGCCTTGTCGACGACGCCCTATGTGATGAACCTGAATATGGATGATCGCCTGGCGCGCGATGCGGTGGGGCTTTTGGCGGGGACAGCGCTAGAGACAAACTCAGCGCTGGTCTGTGGTGAATGGGAAATCTGTTTTGACGAAAAGGACATGGCAGAGCCCTTTGATCTGACAGATATTGACTACACCCATTTCAAACCCACCTGGCCCCCGGTACTGGATGAAAACCTGCGCTTGGGCAGCGGCACAGGAGAGCGCGGCACCTTTGGCCCTGCGACGCTATGGAACGTTCATACCATCGGCAAGTGGTACCCCTCCTATTTCAAAAACGGTGAAGTGATCCGGTCCATGGGGGATGGGTTCTTTTGGTCGGTATTGAAAGGCAACAACCTAAAGCTAACCCGGGTGCCAAAAGTGATCGGTAAGTATCTGTCTGATCCCGACTCTCAGGGGGAGTTTCGCCCGCATCAGGATGCCGAACTCCTAAAGGCCCATGGTCTCAGCGAACGCTCCATGTCCAGCCGTATTTTGTCCGGTGACGTCAGCTGCGCCAATGAGGTGGACATGACGCTCTTTACTAAAGCGCCAAGCAGCCCGACCAGCGTGCTGGCGCAAATGCAAGGGACTGCCGCTTAGTGCTGCCACCTTGCCCTGCAGGCTTTGGCTGACAAGAAAAAGCCTGCGTCGAACTGGCAGGTTCAACGCAGGCCATGGGCGACTGTTCGGTGTGGCTCTTAGCCCGTGCGAACGCCGTTGAGCAAGAGCACGTGTTCCGCCAGATCAAAGCTATCATCTTGATCCTGCACGCGAATCACCTCAGATCCATTGGCAGAGACAATCGCATCAGAGGTGCCATCACCGTTTTCCACCAATTCCACCGTGAGGTCAGGCTCACCAGCGGCTGGGTCATAGGCATACATCAATTGATCTTCGTCTGGATCAAAATCGGTCACTGTTGCAGGGCCTTCGCCCTCGAGCCAGGAGGCGGTCACAAATGTATCCGCTCCGCTGCCACCGCCAACAGTATCATTGACGCCAAAAATGACCGTGTCGTCGCCAGCGCCACCAAAGGCCTGGTCACCGTCTGTATCGCTGTCAGCGGAAAAGTCGATTTGAAGCTGGTCCAGCAAATTGCCAATACCATTTTCAGGTTCTGGATCCGCCAGGAAAGCCGCTTCTGCATCCGGGTCCATGGTACCGCTTGCAATGATCAGATCGTCACCGCCGTCGCCCTGAAGCCTGTCTGTTCCGGTTGAATCAATGAGAACGTCATCATTGCGTCCGCCGCGCACAAGGTCATCGCCTTCGCCGCCCTGAACCAGGTCATCGCCATTGCCGCCAAAGACGCTGTCGTTGCCTTCGCCGCCCTCGACGTTGTCCTTGCCACCGTCGCCAAAGACGCGGTCATCACCTTCACCACCGTCAAGAGTGTCCTCGCCGTTTTTGCCCAGGAGCGTGTTATCCTCAGCATCGCCGTCGATTTCATCATCACCGGAGGCACCGATAAAGGGGTCGATTTCCGAACCACCCCCGGTATCATCACCGCCCCCGGTATCCCCACCGTTATCATCGCCGCCGTCGGCATTGGCAGGCGCATCGTCATCGTCGTCGACGATAAGCGCAATACCGGCAACCAGGCCGATACCCAAAAGAGCCATCCACATCATTTAGTGGTCCCCCAGAAAGTGATTAAGATTTCTTTTAAAATACCTCTGGTTGGAGCCGCAGAACAAGGAAATTAGAGCTGGCTTTACTCGAAAATCAGCCGGCATTTTCCACAATGGATCATCTTGAGGGGTATTGTTCATCGCAGAGCACCAAATCTCTAGAAAGGTCACAAGAGGATCGGTGGCGAACCTGGTTTGCAGTCTTTGGGTCTTAACAATGCTTGATTTTGATTTTGCCGACTCACCTGGCAGAATCTGACGGTCGCCTGGCTGGGACCTGCTCGGGCAAGGGCCCAACAAAAAAGCCCCGCCGAAACGGCGGGGCTTGGACGTCGCAACAAGCGCGTGCTTAGCGGTTTTCGATATCCACGTAGTCGCGTGTCGTCTGGCCCAGATACAGCTGACGTGGGCGACCAATTTTGTTCTGTGGATCTGCGATCATTTCTTTCCACTGCGAGATCCAGCCAACGGTGCGCGACAGCGCAAAGATTGGCGTGAACATCGAGGTGGGGAAACCCATCGCTTCGAGAATGATGCCGGAATAGAAATCCACATTCGGGAATAGCTTCTTCTCTTTGAAGTAGGGGTCATTCAGCGCCGTCTGTTCCAGCTCTTTGGCAACCTGCAGCAGCGGGTTGTCTTCGACACCCAACAGTTCGAGCACCTCGTCGGCAGACTGTTTCAGAACCGTGGCGCGCGGGTCGGTGTTTTTGTAAACACGGTGACCAAAGCCCATCAGACGGAAGGGATCGTCTTTGTCCTTGGCGCGGGCGATGAATTCAGGAATGCGGTCAACCGTGCCAATTTCCTTGAGCATTTCCAGGCAGGCCTGGTTGGCGCCACCATGGGCTGGTCCCCAAAGGCAGGCGATACCCGCAGCGATACAGGCAAAGGGGTTTGCCCCGGAAGACGACGCCAGGCGCACGGTCGATGTCGAGGCGTTTTGCTCGTGATCGGCGTGCAGGGTAAAGATCCGGTCCATTGCGCGGCTCAGGATCGGGTTCACGTTGTAGTCTTCGGCAGGAACCGAGAAGCACATGTGCAGGAAGTTGGCTGCATAATCCAGATCGTTGCGCGGATACACGAAAGGCTGGCCGATCGAATATTTATAGGCCATGGCCGCAATGGTTGGCAGTTTTGCGATCAGACGGATCGACGCCACTTCGCGCTGCCAAGGGTCGGCAATATCGGTTGAATCGTGATAGAAAGCTGACATCGCCCCGACCACACCAACCATCGTCGCCATCGGATGCGCGTCGCGACGGAAGCCACGGAAGAAGTTGTGCATTTGTTCATGCACCATGGTGTGACGGGTCACACGGGCTTCAAAATCTTCCAGCTGAGTTGCTGTTGGCAGTTCACCATAAAGCAGCAGATAGCTGACTTCCAGATAATGCGATTTAGACGCCAGCTGGTCGATGGGGTAGCCCCGGTGCAGCAGCACGCCTTCGTTCCCGTCGATATAGGTGATGGTGCTGTCACAGCTGGCGGTCGAGGTGAAACCCGGATCATAGGTGAAAACCCCGGCCTGGGCGTAAAGCTTGCGGATGTCCAGAACATCAGGCCCGGCGGTAGGCGAGAAAATGGGAAGCTCATAATCCTGGCCGTTCAGGCTGAGCTTTGCGGTCTTCTGTGTCTCGGTCATAGATGTCCCTTCCTGTATCAGGCACGAATACCCGGAATTTTATCCCGGGCACGGTGCAGGCAGAACCTGCGCGCGGATCGCGCAGGTGAGGTGGTATAGGAACAGGCTTACTGACCGGTTAAGGACAGGGTCAGCCTGTGGAGTCGTTGAGCCGGGCCATTGTTTCTTCACGGCCCAGGATCAGCATCATGTCAAACACCGACGGTGTTGCGGCACGACCGGCCAACACGGCCCGCAAGGGGGCGGCCAGTTTGCCGAACTTGGTGTCATGGGCTTCGGCAAATGTATTAAGAAGCGCCTCAAGATCGTCACGCGCCCAGCTAGCACTTTGCAGCTGCGGCGTCAATTGAGCCAGTATACCATCGGATACATTTACCAGTGCCTTGGCGGCTTTTTCATCCGGCACAACTGGCCGGGATGTCAGGACAAAATGAGCTTTTTCAAGCAGGTCTGGGAATGTCTTCGCCCGATCTTTGAGGCAATACATCGCACGTTCAAGATTTGCTGACTTAACGTCATCCAATGGTGATTTGCCAGCTGCGATCAGGTAGGCTTGAATCTCCTGCCGCAGCGCAGCGTCATCGCTAACGGCAATGTGTTGCCCAGAGAGGTTTTCCAGCTTTTTGGTGTCAAAACGTGCCGGGCTTTTGCCGATGGCCTCCAGCCCGAACCAGGCCTGCGCCTGGGCATCGGTGAAAAACTCGTCATCGCCATGGCTCCAGCCCAGACGGGCCAGATAGTTGCGCATACCCGCAGCGCTATAGCCCATGGCCTGATATTCCTGGGCACCAAGCGCACCATGGCGTTTGGAGAGCTTTTTGCCATCTGTGCCGTGGATCAATGGAATATGGGCCCAGACCGGAATATCCCAGCCCATTGCGGTATAGATCATCATCTGGCGGGCCGCGTTGTTCAGATGATCGTCGCCCCGGATCACATGGGTCACGCCCATATCGTGATCATCAACCACCACCGCCAGCATATAGACTGGGGTGCCGTCCGAGCGCAGCAGAATCATGTCATCCAGCTGGTCGTTCTGAATGGTGACATCCCCCTGCACCTGATCCTTGATCACTGTGACCCCGTCCTGCGGCGCCTTGATGCGGATCACATAGGGGGCATCCGGGTGGCTTTCGGCGCTGGCGTCCCGCCAGGGAGACCGATACAGCGTTGATTTACCTTCGGCTTTTGCGGCATCGCGAAAGGCGGCAATCTCCTCCTGGGTGGCAAAACACTTATAGGCCTTGCCCTCACTCAGCAGCTGTTCGGCCACTTCCGCATGGCGTTTCGCCCCTTCAAACTGGCTGACAATTTCGCCGTCATGGTCCAGCCCCAACCAATTCATCCCCTGCAAGATGGCCGCTGTTGCCTCGGGGGTGGAGCGCGCACGATCGGTGTCTTCGATGCGCAACAGAAACTTGCCACCGCGGCCGCGCGCAAAAAGCCAGTTAAACAGGGCCGTGCGGGCACCCCCAATGTGCAAATAGCCTGTAGGAGAAGGGGCGAAGCGTGTGACGACGGGTTTTGACATGAGGTGATCTGCCTTTGGAAACCAAAAATGAGCCGGATTTTCCGTCTGTGTACCGAGGCAGGGAAGCCGGAGCAACCTTGCAGATTTTGTTGCGCCTTGATCAGACCCTGCAGGCCCAGCGTGGGGTGTTGCTGACCTGGGTTCCGGTGTGTCTCGGGCTTGGCATCGGGTGGTTCTTTCTGCTGCGCAGCGATCCGGGTTTTCCAACCTGGTGTTTGCTAACCTTGACCATCCTTCTGGCTCTGCCACTGACGCGCTGCCGGGATAGCCGGGCGATGGTCGCCTGGGCGATCCTTCTCATTTGCCTAGGCTTCTTGTCTGCGGTGGCGCGCACCGCACTGGTGCAGGCGCCAGTCCTGACATTTCGCTACTATGGGCCCGTAGAGGGGCGGATCATTGCCATAGATCGTGGCAGTCGCGGTGCCCTTAGACTGACGCTGGATCATGTACGGGTGGCGCGCGTGGCGCCAGCAAAGCGTCCTGCACGGGTGCGGGTGTCCCTTGCTGCCGGAAGCGAAAGCCCGGAAGTGGGGGCGACGGTGGCCACCACTGCACATCTGATGCCTCCTCAGGGGCCGAGCGAGCCGGGTGGGTTTGATTTTCGCCGTTATGCCTGGTTGATGAAAATTGGCGCCAATGGCTATACCCGGGTGCCGATCGTGGTGCTCAAGCCTGCGCAGGAGGGGCTATATCTGCATCGGTTTCGCTATCACCTGTCACGGGCGGTGCAGGATCGTTTGGGGGCCAAGACCGGAGGATTCGCGGCTGCAATCATCGCAGGAGACAGAAGCCGCGTCGCCCCAGAAGAGCTGCAGGCCTTGAGAGCAAGCAACCTGGCCCATCTGCTGGCGATTTCCGGGCTCCACATGGGGTTGCTGACTGGGTTTGTGTTTACGGCGCTTCGGTTTTTTCTTTGCCTAATTCCGTCACTTGCCCTGCGGTGGAACATCAAAAAAATCTCCGCAGCGGCGGCGCTTGCGGTGGGGGCAGTCTACCTCGGGATCTCTGGTGCGAGCATTTCGACGGAACGGGCCTTTATTATGGTTTTCGTAATGTTTGTGGCGGTTTTGCTGGATCGACGCGCCATATCCTTGAGAGCGGTTGCTGTTGCGGCGACACTTGTCCTGTTGCGCAGGCCAGAAACGCTGATGAGCCCGGGGTTTCAGATGAGCTTTGCTGCGACCACGGCGCTGGTTGCGGTGTTTGGCTGGATCCGCACCCAACGGCTGGCACCGGGCCCCGTTTGGTTGCACCCGGTCCTGACGGTGGTTGTTTCCTCGGCAGTGGCCGGGATCGCAACCGCGCCCTTTGGCGCGGCCCATTTTAATGCTCTGTCCCATTATGGGCTTCTCGGCAATGTGCTGGCGGTTCCCATTATGGGGTTAGTCGTTGTTCCTGCTGCGGTTTTATCCCTTTGCTTGGCCCCTATCGGCGCCGAGATGGTCGGGGTTTTCTTTCTGCAGTTAGGTCTTGAGTGGATATTGGGAGTGGCGAATTGGGTCGCCGCGTTACCCCATGCACAAAGCGGCGTGGTTATGCCCGGTCCTTGGGTGTTGCCACTTTTTTCCCTGGGGGCGCTGGTTGTACTGCTTTGGCAAGGGAGGCTGCGCTGGGGCGGTTTGTGCCTGGTTGGGCTGTCTCTGGCGATCTGGGGGCAGACAGATAGGCCAGTATTGCTTGTTTCAGCAAATGGGTCCTTGGTCGGGGTGTTGACCCCAGAAGGCCGAGCGTTGTCCCGGGCGACCAGCCAAGGTTACACTGCAAAAAGCTGGTTGGCCGCAGATGGTACGCCAGTGTCCCAAGCTGAGGCTGCGCAGCGGTGGACTGCGCTTGCGAAAGGCAGAGGTATCTGGGTTTCTGGACGCCGCATTATACATATCACTGGCAAACGGCGGGCTGAAGCGTTTGTGGGCTGCCATGCATCGGATCTGGTGGTTGCCAATACGGAGCTTCAGCCTGCGGGCCCCTGCGCGATTCTGGGACCAGATCGCCTGCGGAGCAGTGGCAGCATTGCAATGACACAGAATGGCATATTGATAAGCGCAAACGAACTGGCGGGAGATCGCCCCTGGTCGCGACGCTGACTTTTCAGTGCTCCGTCACGATCCTGGTGCCCTCAAAAGCTTAGTAGCTGCGGATCAGACCTACCAGCCGTCCTTGAACTTTAACCTGATCTTGCGAAAAGATCCGAGTTTCATAGGCGGGGTTTTCAGCCTCAAGCGCAATGGCGCCGTTGCGGCGGAACAGCCGTTTCAGCGTGGCTTCTTCATCGGCGACAAGGGCAACCACGATATCGCCATCATCCGCCGTGTCGCATTCGCGGATCACGACAATGTCGCCATCGTTGATCCCTGCATTGATCATCGAGTCGCCGCGCACCTCCAGGGCGTAGTGTTTTCCATTAGAGGACAGCATTGTTTGAGGGATCGCGATCTGATGGGTGATCTGGTTGATCGCCTCAATCGGGACACCGGCAGCAATGCGGCCCATCACGGGAATTTGCAGGGAAGCAATAACGGCCTCCTCTGACGGTGCGGTCCGAGGGGCGGATGCAGGCGGCGTACGGCGCGTGTCGATATTGATTGCAGGTCCGGGCGCGTCATCGCCTGTGGCAGCGCCAGTCATATTTTCCGGCAGGCGCAGAATTTCGATGGCACGTGCCCGATGCGCAAGTCGGCGGATGAAACCACGTTCCTCAAGCGCCGTAATGAGCCGATGAATCCCCGATTTGGAGCGCAGATCAAGGGCAACCTTCATTTCATCAAAACTCGGGGGAACACCGTCTTTTTGCAGTCTCTGATGTATGAAGTTCAATAAATCCAATTGCTTCTTGGTTAGCATTGCCGTCCCTCCGATTACATCCGTTTCGTTTTGTTCTATTCATGTTCCCGTTTTGTGTCAACAACGCAAGAACGCCGCAGTCTCTTTTGTGAGGTTTTCACTGCTTAGGGTTCCGCTACGCCTGCCGCTTGGGGGCGGTTAAATTGGCAGGTAGTGCAGAGTGTCACCGCAGCGCTGCGCAGGCGCATGGGGCGGCAGGACGAGCAAGGCGTTGGCATCGGCCAGAATGGTCAAAAGTGCGCTGTCCTGTCTGGGCGAAACGGTGATTTCCCCGGCGGCAACTGTCGCACGCATGTAGTGTTTCCTGGGCCCGTTGGCAGCCAAATCATGGGTAAGGGTTGCCGTTTGCAGGCTCTCTTCTTGAGCCTCAAAACCTAACATGCTTTGGATCATGGGGCGCAAGAAGATATGCCCGCAAACCATTGCAGAAACAGGGTTTCCAGGCAATCCGACCATGGTAGCTTTGCCCATGCGTCCGGCCATCAACGGCTTGCCAGGACGCATGGCAACCTTGTAAAAGCTACGCTCCATCCCAAGATCAGCGGAGACCTTGGCGACCAGATCGTGATCGCCAACCGAGGCGCCGCCGATGGTGACAACCAGATCAACGTCACGGGCCAGAGAGAAAGCCATTTTCAACGACGTGTCACTGTCTTTGGCGATGGGCAAAATCCGCACTTCTGCGCCAAACTCTTCCAGCATCGCCTTGAGACCAAAGGTATTTGAGGCGATGATCTGATCCGGGCCAGGGGTGCCGCCGGGCATCACCAACTCATCACCGGTAGAGATCAATGCGACAACGGGGCGGCGGTAGACGGGTACCTTGGCGATATTCATCGCCGCCAAAAGCGCCACATCAGAGGGGCGCAGCAGGCGCGGCGCATTGACGGTTTGGCCGAGGGTGAAATCACCGCCACGGGGGCGGATATTGTCCGAAGCACCGGGTTGATCGAGAATGGTGATCAGGTCTTTCTTGCGGTCGACATCCTCTTGGATAACCACAAAATCAGCACCATCCGGCACTGGCGCGCCAGTGAAAATCCGTACCGCCTGACCAGCCTTTAGGCGGCCCTCAAAGCGATGCCCGGCTGCGGCCTCACCGATGACCTGAAACATGGCGTGCAGCTCAACTTCGTCCCGTTTGACCGCATAGCCATCCATCGCCGAGGCGGAAAAGGGAGGCTGGTCGCGCACAGCGCTGACCGGCTGAGCCAAGATCCGTCCATTGGCCTCGGCCAGTGGAACCTGTTCTATTTCGGTCACCGAGATGAGCCGTAAAAGAGCCGCGCGGGCCTCGGAAACTGAAATCATCTAAGCCTCGTACCGCCCTGATTTTCCGCCATCTTTTAGCACAACTCTGGTGCCGCCGATCTGCATTTCTTTGTCCACGGCCTTGGCCATGTCATAGACGGTGAGACAGGCAACTGACACCGCCGTCAGGGCCTCCATTTCAACACCGGTTTGACCGGTGGTTTTGACTGTGGCCTCTACCCGGACACCGGGCAGGTCGGGATCCAAGGTCAGATCAACAGCGACTTTGGAAATAGCGAGCGGATGGCACAGGGGGATCAGCTCGGGCGTCTTTTTCGCCCCCATGATGCCTGCCAGCCGCGCAACGCTCAGTACATCGCCCTTTTTGGCCTTACCTTGGGAAATGATTTCAAAGGTTTCCGGAGCCATGGTGATGTGACCCTCGGCCACGGCCACGCGCGCGGTGACCGCCTTATCGGAGACATCTACCATATGGGCGTCGCCCTTGGTGTCAAAATGGGTCAGCGCCATGTCACAGTGCCCCGGGGGTCAGAGGGTCAGCCAGTAGGGTGCGGGTGGCCAGTGCCACGTCGTCTTGTCGCATCAAGGATTCCCCAATCAGGAACGTGCGGGCGCCATAGCGGGCCATATCCGCCAGATCCTGCGGCGTAGAAAGGCCGCTTTCGCAGACGATACTGCGCCCGGCGGGCACCAACCGCGACAAATGGCGAGTGGTGTCCAATGTTGTCTCAAAGGTTTTTAGATTGCGGTTGTTGATCCCCATTAGCGGGGATTTCAGCAGGCTGGCACGCTCCAGCTCGGCCTCGTCATGGACCTCAAGCAGCACATCCATCCCCCATTCCATGGCACAGTCTTCCAGCTCGGCGGCCTGTGCATCGGTGACCGAGGCGAGAATGATCAGGATGCAATCGGCGCCCAGGGCGCGGGCCTCGGCAACCTGATAGGTATCATACATAAAATCTTTGCGCAGGGCGGGCAGGGAACAGGCCGCGCGCGCCTCAACCAAGAAGGATTTGGCGCCTTGAAAGCTTGGCGTATCCGTCAGGACCGACAGGCAGGCAGCGCCGCCCTGTTCATAGGCCTGGGCTAACGCGGCAGGATCGAAGTCCTCCCGGATCAACCCCTTGGAAGGGCTGGCCTTTTTGATTTCTGCAATCAGCCCATAGCCGTCGCGGGCAGCACTGGAGAGCGCTTCCGCAAACCCCCTGGGGGCTGAGGCATCGCGG
Organism: Pseudophaeobacter sp. TrK17; assembly: GCF_042192375.1. Classification (NCBI taxonomy): domain Bacteria; kingdom Pseudomonadati; phylum Pseudomonadota; class Alphaproteobacteria; order Rhodobacterales; family Roseobacteraceae; genus Pseudophaeobacter; species Pseudophaeobacter sp. TrK17. The sequence continues at coordinate 2,030,462 of NZ_CP071700.1, read as the reverse complement.
GCTTCGGCTTCGACTTCGGCTAATGGCTTGGCGGCTTTGTCAGCGGCGATTTCTTCCAGCTTATAGGCCTTGATCTTTTCCAGCACATTTTCAGCCATGGTCCTGCCTCCTGTCATTGTGTTGTGTCATGTCTACCCTTAGATCGTCCAGTCGATTGGCTGTGATCCGCGTGCGGCAAGCCAGCTATTGATCTTTGAAAACACCCCTGACCCAAAGAAACCGCGATGGGCAGATAGCGGAGATGGGTGGGCAGTCCTCAGGATAAGGTGATCGCCCGGATGGAGGTGTTTTTCAAGTCTCTGCGCCTGTTTTCCCCAGAATACATAGGCAGTGGGTCTTTGCGAGGTCCTGGCGAGCACCTGTTGAACCAGATTCTCCCAGCCCAGATCTTTGTGCCCATTGGCTTCTCCACTGGGCACCGAGAGTGCAGTGTTGAGCAGCATAACGCCCTGTCGTGCCCAGTTTTGCAAATCTCCAGTGGCTGGATGGGCGCCAATATCCTCCTGCAACTCTTTGTAAATGTTAGAAAGAGACCGTGGCAGAGGCCGCACGTCAGGCGCGACTGAAAAGGCCAGCCCATTGGCGTGACCCGGCGTCGGATAGGGGTCCTGGCCTAGGATGACCACACGGGTGTTGTTCAGCGGCGTCAGTTCAAGCGCCGCAAAGCGCACCGAGTTTGGCGGCAAAATGGCCCGAGATTCCGCATCCAGCTGCGCTTTGATTGCCGGCCAGTCCTGGGAGAAAAACGCCAGTTCGCCCCAGTCACCTAACTGGGGTGCGCTTGGGGCTGAGCCAGCAGCTGTACTCATACGGCGGCGGCCGTGGTGATTTTTGCCAAGGCTTCTAGCTTATTCTTGGCCGCACCAGAATCGATGCTTTCTATCGCCTTTTCAACACCTTCTTTCAAAGAGCTGGCCGCATTCGCAACCACCAGTGCCGAGGCTGCGTTCAACAGAACTGCATCACGGTAGGCGCCTTTTTCACCGTCCAGCAAGGCGCGGAAGGCCGCTGCATTGTCTGCGGGGCTGCCGCCAACGATGGCCTCAAAGGGATGTACGGGCAGGCCGGCCTGTTCCGGGTGCAGTTCGAAATCATTGATCGACCCGTCTTCTTCCAGCGCGGAGACCCAGCTGATCCCGGTGATGGTCAGCTCATCAGTGCCGTCAGATCCATGCACCAACCATGCGCGCTCGGACCCGAGCTGGCCCAGGGTTTCCGCCATGGGGCGGATCAGTTCGCGGCTAAATGCACCGGTGAGCTGACGTTTGACACCGGCAGGATTGGTCAATGGTCCCAATATGTTAAAGATCGTTCTTGTGCCCAGCTCCTGACGGGTTGGCATCACATGTGCAACGGCCGGGTGGTGCATAGGCGCCATCATGAAGGCGATGCCGCAATGGTCCAGCGCCTCTTCGACCACCTTTGGCGGCACCATGACATTGATGCCCATCTGCGCCTGCACATCTGCCGTGCCAGAGCGTGACGACAGGTTGCGGTTGCCATGTTTGGCGACCACAACCCCGGCGCCTGCGGTGACAAAGGCGGTGGCGGTGGAGATATTCAAGGTATGTTTGCCGTCGCCGCCGGTGCCGACAATATCCATAGCCCCGGCGGGGGCTTTCACAGGATTACATTTTGACCGCATGACCGAGGCCGCAGCGGCATATTCATCAACGGTTTCGCCACGGGTGCGCAGCGCCATCAGGATGCCGCCAATCTGGCTGGGAGTGGCTTCGCCTTCAAACAACAGGGTAAAGGCCTGGGTTGCCTCATCGCGGCTCAGGGGGCGGTCGGCGGCGGCACCAATCAGCGGTTTGATCAAATCGCTCATGCGGGCACCTTCATGTCATCAAGGAAGTTCTTGAGCAGGGCATGGCCGTGCTCGGAGGCGATGGATTCGGGGTGGAACTGAACCCCATGCATTGGCAGCTCTTTGTGCTGCAGCCCCATGATGGTGCCATCTTCCAGCTCGGCGGTGATGTCCAGACATTCGGGCAGGGTTTCGCGATCCACCACCAGAGAATGATAGCGGGTTGCCTCAAACGGGCTGGGCAGCCCGGCAAATAGCCCGGAGTTGTTGTGCTGTACCTTGCCCATCTTGCCATGCACGATCTCGTGACAGCGGACGACATTGCCTCCAAAGGCCTGGCCGATGGTTTGATGCCCCAGGCAAACCCCAAGAAGGGGCGTTCTGGTTTCTGCCGCAGCCAGGGTCAGCGCCAGACAAATACCGGCCTGTTCCGGGGCCTTGGGGCCAGGCGACAGCAGGATGCCTGCCGGATTTAACGCCATGGCCTCCTGCACGCTGAGGGCATCATTGCGATGGACCTCCATCTCGGCGCCGAGCTCTCCCAGATAGTGCACAAGGTTGTAGGTAAAGGAGTCGTAGTTGTCGATTAGCAGCAGCATCTTGGTGGGCTCTTTTATGGGTGGCGGGCGAGGGGGGCGCCGCAGTATAGTGGTTTCGGTATACTTGTTCAGGCTTGCGCGGCAGCGTCAAGAGCAGGACGGTCAATTGGCGCAGTGCCTGACCTGACAAGGGACCAAACAGGTAGCAAAACCGGTGCAGCTGCACAGTTTGTTGTCTGTGGTTTTGAGGATAAACCAGCCCGGTGACAGGGTGGAAACAGGTGATGAGAGGCAAGACTGCGATGAAAGGGTTTCTCGGAGGCGTGAGTATCGGTGCACTGGTGGCCGTTGGCGGGGCAGCAATGGTGTCGCTGTCGTCTCCTTTGCCGAGCCGTGTGCAGGTTGATGCAACACTGCCGGATCAATCCAACCCGCCCAAAGCTGCCGCGACACAGGCGCCTGAGGCCAGTGAACGTCGCGATGCCGATCTGGTGGAAGCAGCCCCCAGCATCCCCACAAACTCCCGCACCGAGGACGCCAGTCCAGTTGCCGTTCTTGACACCAACCCCGGATCACGGCCCGTGGTGGCCACCGCGGAGGGGGCCAGCCCGGGCGATATGAGCCAAGGGGCAGGGGTGCAGAGCCTGCCACAGGTGCCAAGCACCGTCACAGCGGAGACCGAGAGCGGCGTAGCCCCCAATGCCCCGGCCCAGGAACAGGGGCCGGTTGTCTCCACCGAGACAGCGGCAGTGCCAGCACCGCCGGTCTCGGCAGAATCCACCACAGAATCGGCGCCAATGGAATCATTGCCCCTGTCCGAACAAGCAGCTCCCTCGCAAGGGGCCAGCGGTACTGGCGATACCACGACTGTCAGGGTGGGCACAAAAATTACGGAAGCACCCGGCATGGGGGCAGAGAGCCCCGCAGTGGAAGCCGCCGATACGGAAACAGCAGACGCCACCCAACCAGCCGCCACCCAAGCAGATGCCAGCCAACCGCGCCCGGGGATCACTGCTCCTGTAGTGGCGACTCCTTCTGGGTCGGGTTCTCTGGGGCCAGAAATCGGGACAGCGCCGGTGGCCACGGCCCTGCCCAGCATATCTGCTACAGCTGTGACACCGTCGCAGTCAGAAGGCGGCGAAGCGCAAGCAGAGGTGGATCCAAGCCAGCAAGAGAGCGCAGCTGCTTTGGTGGCTGACGAAGAGGCTGATGAACAGCAATTGGCCTCTGCCGAGGGCGCAACCTCTGGCGGGGAGCTGGGGGCACGCCTCGGCACCCGTGTGGTTCCGTTGACCGAACGCAGCAGCACACCGACTTTGATTGCCGGCGATGACGCGGCCCCCTCAGAGGCGGTTCTGGCCGAGGGTCGCCCCTTTGAGATTAACGCCGAGGCTTTTGTCGCGCTGGATAACCGACCCTTGATGTCCATCGTGTTGATAGATGACGCGGCCGCAATTGGCGCCGAAGCTTTGCAGGATTTCCCCTATCCGCTGACCTTTGCAATTTCTCCTCAGGATCCAAAGGCTGCAGAAAAGATGAAGGCGCGCCGCGCCGCCGGGTTTGAGGTGCTGATCCTTGCCGACCTGCCGCGTGAGGCCAGCCCGCAGGACGCTGAAACCGCCATGGGGGTCTGGATGCAGCAACTACCCCAGGCGGTTGGTATCCTGGAAGGGGTCGACACCGGGTTTCAGGGCAACCGGCCCCTGGCGGACCAGATGGTGGCAGTGATGAAGGCCACGGGCTATGGCATGGTGACCCAGAACAGCGGGCTGAACACGGTGCAAAAGCTGGCCCTGCGCGATGGTATGCCAGCGGGTGTGGTGTTTCGCGATTTTGACGGGGCCGGACAAAACCCGCGCGCCATTCGCCGGTTCCTGGACCAGGCGGCCTTTCGCGCCCGTCAGGAAGGCGCTGTGATCATGCTTGGCCGGTTGCGCCCGGATACCATTTCAGCGCTGTTGCTGTGGGGCTTGCAGGATCGCGCCAGCCAGGTGGGCCTGGCGCCCATTTCAGCCGGACTCAAGGCCGCTCTTCCTGCGGCAGACTGAGCGGGAACCTAACATAAGGCCAGGCGCGCAGTGCGCCAACTCCAGGGACGCTAAAACATAAAAGGGCCTCCTCAGGGAGGTCCTTTTATGGTGTCCGTACTGAGGATCGCCTGTCGCGGTCAGCTGTTTCCATTGCCGACAAAGCGCGCCGCATCGGCCGCAGCCCGGCGGATGGCGTTGGATTTATGCACGGTTTCCATATATTCGGCCTCAGGGTCGCTGTCATAGACAACGCCACCACCGGCCTGCACATAAAGCGTCTGGTCCTTGACGATGGCGGTCCGCAGGGCAATGCACATATCCATGTCTCCCCCGGCTGAAAAATAGCCAACACCGCCGCCATAGACACCCCGTTTTTCCGGTTCCAGCTCGTCGATGATCTCCATCGCCCGCACTTTCGGCGCGCCGGAAACCGTGCCCGCAGGCATGCCGGCAAAAAACGCATCCAGGGCGTCTTTGTCTTGGTGCAGCTCACCCACCACGTTGGAGACGATATGCATCACATGGCTGTAGCGTTCGATGATGAACTGCTCAGTGGGCTTGACCGTGCCGATCTTGGCAACCCGGCCGGTGTCATTGCGCCCCAGATCCAGCAGCATCAGATGCTCGGCCAGCTCCTTTTTGTCGGCCAATAGATCCAGCTCGTTGGCCTTGTCCTGTTCGGCGGTCTCGCCGCGGGGGCGGGTGCCTGCGATGGGGCGAATGGTGACCTCATTGCCAAAGACCCGAACCAGGATTTCCGGGCTGGCACCGATCACCTGGAAGCCGCCAAAGTTGAAATAGAACATGAAAGGCGACGGGTTGGTGCGCCGCAATGAGCGATAGAGCGCAAAGGGGGGCAGCGGGAAGTCCTGGCTCCAGCGCTGCGCTGGAACCACCTGAAAGATATCGCCGGCCCGGATGTAGTCCTTGGCCTTTTCCACCGCTTCCATATAGCCGGATTTGGTGAAATTCGATACCGGCGGCGCGATCTCGCGGGCCTCGCCCAAATCGCGGGTTTCTGCGGGCATCGCCCGTTCCAGATCACGCACCGCATCCATGACCCGTTCAGCTGCCTGGGCATAGGCGGCGCGGGCGGTCTGGCCCTCGCTCACCCAGGCCGGAGACACCACGGTGACCTCACCTTTGACACCATCCAGAACGGCGATCACCGAGGGACGCATCATTACCGCATCCGGCAGGCCCAGCGGGTCGGGGTTCACATCCGGCAGATGTTCCACATGGCGCACCATGTCATAGCCCAGATAGCCAAACAGGCCGGCGGCGGCCTGGGGCATATCCTCGGGCAGATCGATTTTGCTTTCGGCCAGCAGCGCGCGCAGATTGTCGAGCGGATTACCCTCCTGCGGCTCAAACGCATCCGGGTCAAACCGGGCCGAGCGATTGAGCGCCGAGGCCTCCCCATGGCTGCGCCAGACCAGATCCGGCTTCATGCCGATGATGGAGTAGCGTCCGCGCACCTCACCACCGGTTACGGATTCCAGCATAAAGGCGTCCTTCTGGGCGCCTGTGAGCTTGAGCATCAAAGAAACGGGAGTGTCCAGGTCTGCGGCAAGCCGCGTATAGACAACCTGGTTTTCACCGCTCTCATAGGCCGTGGCAAAGCGCGCAAAATCTGGGGTCAAAGCCATTGGGCGGGTCTCACTTGTTTACTGATAGTTCGTCATGACGGCGTTGAGCGCCTGTTGATCAACGCGCGGTGCTGCACGAAGCTGTGCGGCGCTGATAAAGGCAGAGAACAGCGCCTCGGATACGGCCTGGTCCAATTGGGTGCCCAAAGCCTCTGCCAGGAGCTGCGTCTCCTCGTTGTTCTCGGCGGCAAGGATCTCATCCAGACGGACCACAACGGTGCTGGCCTCGCCTTTGATCACTTTCAGATCCCCTGGTGCCATGGCGAAGATCTGGTTCATCATATCGGCTGGGGTATTGTCGAGGTAAGCGGTCCGGGTGAGGCCGGTTTCGGTCTGGACCTGGGTGCCTTCGGGGAAATCGCCGGTTTCAGTGGTGGCGGCCAGCAGGGCGTCCGCCTGTGCCTGCAGCGCCGTCGCAACGCGATCGGCTTCCCACGCGGCTAGTACCTTTGGTTTGGCCTCTTCAAAGGCTTCGGGACGTTCCGGCAGGATCTCATCAAGGCGCAGCGCGAACAGGCTGCCATCCTCGAGGAATTCGGCCGAGGGGAAATCTTCCAGGGTCACCACACTGGCAGCGGCACGGAATCCCTCATAGGCGGTGATGCCTTCGCCGGTGTCGCCGCTCCAGTCCAGGCTGGCGACTTCCATTTCGCTTTCATTTGCCAGATCTTCCAGCGTCGCACCGCCGGCGAGCAGATCGTTGATGTCTTCGGCCTGCTGTTCGATCAGGCGGCGGGCGCGATCCGCTGCCAGCTCGTCGCGCAGATCAGGCAGGGCCTGCTCAAAGGTGGTGAGCTGGGCCTCAAGCCGGCCATTGATCCGGTACAGGGCAGGGCCAAGATCGGAAGGCAGCGGACCGGTGACATCATGCACCGCAGCGGCAAACACCGCTTCGCCTGCCGCGCCCAGGGCGGGCTGTGTTACATCGCCAAGGTCGATATCCTGCAGCGACAGACCGCGCGCCTCGACCAGAGCTTCAAAGGTTGTCTCTGCGGCATCCAGCTGTGCCATGGCAGCGGTGGCGCTGGCCTCATCGGCAAAAACCAGACGTTCCACCAGGCGCCGCTCGGCCACCTGATACTGATCGCTGCGTTCGGCATAAAGTGCGCGCAGGGCCTCTTCTGCGACCTCGACGGTGTCCAGGATCATATCAGGGCTGAGGTGCGCATAGGTGATGCGTTTGGTTTCGGGCAGGGTGAACTGCGCCGTGTTGGCGTCATAAAATTCCTTGAGCTCCGCGTCGTCTGGCACCACCTGGATCAGGGCGATCTGATCCGGGCTAAACGGCACATAAGAGAAACTGCGGCGCGCGCCGATGTAATCGGTCATGGTTTTGGTCATGGTGTTCGGCATTTTAGCACCGACCACGATGGCGCCTTGCACCAGGGTCCGGGCGGATTCGCGGCGCAGATCGGCCTCAAAATCGCTTTCGGTCAGGTTGACGTTCTGCAGCGCAAATTTATACGCCTGCCTGTCGAATTTGCCGCTGGCGTCCTGAAAGGCCGGGATTTCGGCCAGCTCTTGGCGCAGATTGTCATCGCCAACAGAAATGCCGAGGCTTTTGACTTCGTTATCAATAGAGGCGATGGAGATCAGACGGCTCAGAACCGCCTGGTCCAGACCAAAGGCCGCCATTTGGGCAAAGGTCAGGCTCTGACCGCCCTGGGCCTGCAGCGCACGCTGTTCGCGCTGCATCTCGCGCAGGTATTCGTCAACGGTGACCTCTTCCTCGCCAACAAGGGCAATGGCGGACATCGAGCTGCTAAAGTTGACCGCGCCAAAGCCGGCAAGGCCCACAATCAGCAAGCCCATAAGGATCCAAACAAAGGTATTGGATAGTTTTTTTATGCTTGTGGCCATGCTGCCCTCGTTGTTTTCGGTTCAGAAAGGCGCCGCGAGATTTTCGCCTGGGGGCTGCCTCTTCAAAAGAATTCGCACCTTGCATACGCTGCCACCCCAAGGGGAGCAAGATCCAGCGGCCTCCCAACCACTTGAATAAGGCGCTTTGACGGGGATCTGGGCCTATGGCTGGGAGAAATGCCGCCAGATCTGGTTGCTCTGGCCTCCTAGGGGGTGAAGTTGCACAATCGCGAGAACAGCTCGGCTATTCCGTCGGCATCCACATTGGCAAAGGCTATGCGGAACTGACGCGCGGCAGGTTTGCTACCTTCCGGCATAAACATGGTGCCGGGCAACATCAGCACCGAGGCATCGGTGACCAGTTTTTTGGCAATATCTTCGGCGGCGGCTTCAAAGGGATGTTCAACATAGGCAAAATAGGCGCCGCATCCCAACAGCTTCCACCCCTGGGCTTGCAGGCTGGGGAAGTGGTCGATGATGGCCTGTTTGCGGGCCAGGATTTCAGACCGTTCCCCAGCCAGCCAGTCTTGTAAGTTGTGAATACCCCATTGCGCGCCGATCTGTCCCAGCTGCGACGGGCAGATGGTAACGGTGTCGAGAAACTTCTCCATCTCAAACAGGCGCTGCGGCGCTGCGGCGATGGCGCCGACCCGGTGGCCGGTCAGACGGTAGGCTTTGGAGAAGGAATACAGGTGGACCAAGGTCTGCTCCCAATCCGGATCCTGAAACAGCGCGTGAGGGGCCCCCGAGCGGCTGTCAAAGTCACGGTAGGTTTCGTCCACGATCAGGGTAAGCCCGTGGGATTTGGCCAGATCAAAATAGGCGCGCAGCAGGCCGGCGGGATATTCCACGCCGGTGGGGTTGTTGGGGGTCACCAGCACGATGGCCTTGGTCCGCGCTGTGATCAGCGCCTGCGCGGCGTCGAGATTTGGCAGCATATCATCGCCAACCTGCAGCGGGCGGGCGGTGACGCCGCTGAGATCGAGCCACATTTTGTGGTTGAAGTACCAGGGCACCGGAATGATCACCTCATCCCCTTCGCCGCAAAGCGATGCAATCGTGGCGGCAAAGGCCTGGTTGCAGCCCGAGGTGATCCCAACCTGAGCGGGGGAGATGTCAGCCGCGTAATGGCTGCTCATCTGGTCTGCGAGCGCCTGACGCAACCCGTCGCGCCCCAGCACCGCCCCATAAAGATGGGCGTCATCCTGGTTCAGCGCCGCCTCTGCCAGCGCCTGGCGCAGACCCAGTGGCGGCGGATCCGCCGGGGCAGCCTGGCTGACGTTGAGCAAAGGGCGCTGGCTGGGGAAAGAGACACCTGCGACCCAGCGACGGGATTCGACAATTGGCGAAAGAAAGGTGGCCTCTGTGCGCGACTTGGTCATGCCCGCTCCTGTTCAAGGGAATTTCTGGTTCAGAATTGGTAGGGGCTTGGGCGGGCGATGGCAATCACTCTGTTTTGGGCAAAATCCTTTTGCCAGAAAAAGCGGGGCACAGAAAAACGCGCCCCAAGGGGCGCGCTGGTTTTATCAAATCAAGAGAGGCGTTTACGTCTAATCGGCGGCGTCTATTTAGGTGCCGCGATAGGGCTCGACATATTGCAGCGCCATATCCCAGGGGAAAAAGATCCAGGTGTCCTGGCTGACCTCGGTGATAAAGGTATCGACCATGGGGCGGCCTTTGGGTTTGGCATAGACGGTGGCAACATGCGCCTTGGGGTACATGGCCCGCACCAGCTCCAGAGTTTTGCCGCTGTCCACCAGATCGTCGATGATCAGAATACCTTCGCCATCGCCCATCAGTGCGGGGTCGGGGCTTTTCAGCACTTCGGCTTCGCGCTGTTGATCGGCCTTGCCGCCGCCGGAATGATAGGATTTCACGCTGATGGTATCGACCGTGCGGATGTCCAGCTCGCGGGCGATGATCATTGCAGGGGCCATGCCGCCACGGGTGATTGCCACCACGGCGCGCCAGGCATTATTGTCGGGCCCATGTCCATCCAAACGCCAGGCCAGCGCCCGGCTGTCTCGGTGGATCTGGTCCCAGCTGATATGAAAGCCTTTTTCATGCGGCAGGCGGTCTGTCATCTTTATGGCTCCGGCAGTGGCTGCGTGGGGGTGCTGATCCGATCCTGGCCGAGCTTCGCGAAGGAGGCCTGTGGGCGCGGTGATCAAAAAAGCAGTCTAGTCAATGGTGGTACCTCCTGATCACTCCGCCCCGTGAAGGAAATGGGGGCAGGGTGAACAGGAGGGGTATCTAGCAGAGGTTATTTTGTAATGTCAGGCGCGTCGACAGCTTTCATGCCAACCACGTGATAGCCCGCATCCACGTGCAGGTTCTCACCGGTCACGCCGGAGCTAAGATCAGACAGCAGGTACAGGGCCGATTTGCCCACATCATCCGTGGTCACATTGCGACGCAGCGGCGAGTTGTATTCGTTCCACTTCATGATGTAGCGGAAATCACCAATTCCCGAGGCGGCCAGGGTTTTGATCGGACCAGCCGAGATGGCGTTGACGCGAATGCCGTCTTTGCCCAGATCTTCGGCCAGATATTTGACGGAGGCTTCTAGCGCGGCCTTGGCAACACCCATGACATTATAGTGCGGCATCACCTGCTCGGCACCATAATAGGTGAGCGTCAGCATCGAGCCGCCCTCAGCCATCATCTTTTCCGCGCGTTTGGCGATGGCGGTAAAGGAATAGACCGAAATATCCATGGTCATCTGGAAATTGCCGCGGCTGGTGTCGACGTAGCGGCCGCGCAGCTCGCTCTTGTCAGAGAAACCGATGGCATGAACCACAAAGTCCAGCTTACCCCATTTTTCCTCCAAGGAGGCAAACAGCGCATCCATCGAGGCTTCGTCCGAAACATCGCAGGGCAGAACGATATCGCTCCCCAGCTGTTCGGCCAGCGGTACGACGCGTTTTTTCAGAGCGTCGCCCTGAAAGGAAAAGGCCAGCTCAGCACCCGCATCGGCACAGGCTTTGGCTATTCCCCAGGCAATCGATTTGTCATTGGCCAGGCCCATGATCAGACCGCGCTTGCCGGTCAGCAGTTGATTAGACATTCAGGTTCTCCGCCTGTGTTCCGTAAAGTTAAACACGTTTAATATGTTGGTGCGCCTGCTTCAAGGGGCCACCTTGATTGTTCCTGCAACTGACCCAGTGGCTGTCCAGGCCAGATCCGGGTCGCGCAGCCCTTGCTGTTCTGAAATGTGCTGCCTAGTGTACCGACGAAAACAGACAGGAGGCTCTTATGAGCGAACGTTCAGGGATCTTTGCCGGCGATGACCCATTTGAAATTGCCCGCACCTGGCTGACAGAGGCGGAAAAGACCGAAATCAATGACCCCAATGCGATTGCGTTGGCGACGGTTGATTCCAATGGGTTGCCCAATTCGCGCATGGTCTTGCTGAAAGAGATCGAGGCGGACGCCTTTGTCTTTTATACAAATTACGAAAGCGCCAAGGCCCAGGAGCTGGACCAGGCTGGCAAGGCCTCCTTTGTCATGCATTGGAAATCCCTGCGGCGGCAAATCCGCGTGCGCGGCAATATCAGCCGCGAGGAGGGGCCAAAGGCGGATGAGTATTATGCCTCTCGCTCGCTCAAAAGCCGCCTTGGCGCCTGGGCCTCAAAACAGTCCCGGCCGCTGGACAGCCGTGCCAGCCTGATGGCTGAGGTGGCGAAGGTGACAGCCACCAAGGGGCCGAATCCCCCAAGACCGCCGTTTTGGGGTGGATATCGAATTTCACCTGTCGAAATTGAGTTTTGGGCGGATGGGGCCTTTCGTTTACACGACCGTTTTACTTGGATTTATGATGTCGAACAGGACAAATGGTCTGTTTCGCGACTTAATCCTTAAGGTTTATCAAGGAAAATAGCACTTTCCTAACAAATGGGAGGGTTTTTGCTTGAAATTAGGCAGTGAAATCGCGCATCACGTCACTACCAAAATGAAAAATACGCAGTGGATGAGATAAGTGGCAGAAGATCTGAGCAGCCTGCAGCAAATCCAAGGCCTCGTTAAATGGTTTGATCCCACCAAGGGATTTGGTTTTGTTGTGTCCGATCTGGGCGGCCCTGATATTTTGTTGCACGTAAATGTACTTCGTAATTTCGGACAGAGTTCCGTTGCAGATGGTACCCGTGTCGAAATAGTGACCCATCGCACCGATCGGGGGGGGCAGGCGGTCGAAGTCCTGGCAATCCATCCGCCGGAGCGCGAGGAGTCTCCGGTTCTGAGCGATTTTGCCGATTTTGACCTTTGTGATTTGACCTCCAAACCGCTGGTGCCCGCACGGGTGAAGTGGTTCAACAAAGGCAAGGGATTTGGTTTTGCCAATATCTTTGGCCGCAGCGAAGATGTCTTTCTGCACGTAGAGGTGCTGCGCCAATCTGGCCTGGCGGATCTGCAGCCTGGCGAAGCCCTGGCCGTGCGGGTGATTGACGGCAAACGCGGTCAAATGGCTGCCGAAGTTCAAGCCTGGGAAGCGGCCCTGCTTGAAAATAGTCAGGACAGCTGATCTCATGGCGCGGTTGAGAGCCTCTCTCGCCGCACCGGCCTTGGCCCTTATCTGTGGCCTGGGCCTTTGTGCCCCAGTTCTCGCAGCGGACTGTCGTCCCGATCGGGTGGAGCTGCGTGGCAGCTGGGGGCAAACATCCTTTTCCGTTGAAATTGCTGATGACGAAGCCGAACGCGCTCAGGGGCTGATGTTCCGCGAAAGCATGGCGCGGGGCGCGGGTATGCTTTTTGTCTATCCAACGCCGCAGCGCGTGGCCTTTTGGATGAAGAATACCCTCATTCCACTTGATATCATTTTTCTCGATCAGACCGGCCGAGTCATTCGGGTGCAGGCGGATGCGGTTCCCGGTGATCTGACGCCGCTGCCGGGCGGCAGTAACGTCTTTGCTGTGCTCGAAATCAATGGTGGGTTGGCCGCTAGATATGGAATTTCGATCGGCACCGAGATGCGCCACAAAGTTTTTTCAAAAACTGCACCAATTTGGCCTTGTTAGGGGTTTTCAAATCAATCCACTGGCGTTAGGAACAGCGCACGGTCCGGGGCGTGGCGCAGTCTGGTAGCGCACCTGTTTTGGGTACAGGGGGTCGTGAGTTCGAATCTCGCCGCCCCGACCATAATCACTTGAAAGCATTGCGCTTTTCGGTGGTGTTTATAAGAGAAGACCCTATGGGGTCGGACCTAAAACGGGCAGTTCGCATTCAGATGCGACTGCCCGTTTTCTTTTCCAGTACCTCACTTTAGACCTCATATCAATTTCTTTTGGCTCAAGGTTGCAGCTGCCCGGGCGGCGCGCATTCTGGTTGGGATCTAACAGGCTTTGCCAATCTTTCTGGTGTGACTGCATAGAATCACAGCGCGGCGCTGAAACAGTTTGGAATATCTCTGCGGTCACCCTTAACCCTTCCTTAAGGAAGTGACGCGAAAGCGTGGCAATAGGTTTAAAAAGTGTTAACGATCTGTGCGCCAGGTCCGGGATCAGTTGCTCAAAATCTGTGCAAGGATATCACAGGTCCACCGCGAGCCTGTTGGCCGATGCTGGACGGCGCATGCTTGCCTTTGCTGACCGTACGCTGGTGGTATTTTTGGCAGGGCTTTGCGAAGCGAGGGTGGTGCGCTTTCAACTTCTAGGGACAAGTCGTTGCTGTTACCCGAATTTTCCCAGCTGCTGGATTGGTAACTTTTGCCCCCTGCGATGCCGTAGCCTGTGGGTGAATCACTCGCAGCTGCAAGCGCCGCGTTTTGGGAATTTTCGTCAACAGTAAAGATGGTTTAAAAATGGTAAAATATCCGTTGACCCTCTTGGGGTCTATACGTCAAATTGTGGGAATTCGAGTTGGCGCTACTAGATCTAGTGAGATTTGCAGCGCCGGGACGATGGGAAAACACTAGACATATCCACAATAAATGGCCGGCGAAGGTCTTGTGTAGTTGGCCCGTAAACAGGCCTGCCAGCTGTGATGTGCTTTCCGACCGGACAGGTCACAGCGGCTGCTGTGGCGGCAATGAAGTTATGAGACGAACATCTCAAGGGGCAGAGCTTGAAGATCGAGCGCAAATTCACCAAGTCAGGGCAGGACTCCTATAAATCTCTGGATTTCATTTCTGCCACCTCAGAAATTCGAAACCCGGATGGCACCATTGTGTTCCGTCAGGAGAATATCGAGGTGCCCTCCAGCTGGAGCCAGGTTGCCAGCGATGTCATTGCGCAGAAGTATTTTCGCAAAGCCGGCGTGCCCGAGCGGCTGAAAAAGGTCAAAGAAGAGGGCGTACCCGAATTCTTGTGGCGCTCTGTTCCCGCTGGCAAGGATGTGCCCACGGGGGGCGAAACCTCCTCTAAGCAGGTGTTTGATCGTCTGGCCGGCGCCTGGACCTATTGGGGCTGGAAAGGCGGCTATTTCACCAGCGAAGAAGATGCTCGCGCCTACTTTGACGAAATGCGCCACATGCTGGCGACCCAGCGCGCCGCGCCCAATAGCCCGCAATGGTTCAACACCGGTCTGCACTGGGCCTATGGTATTGATGGTCCGGCCCAGGGCCACCACTATGTTGATTACAAAACCGGCAAGCTGACAAAATCCACCAGTTCCTATGAACACCCGCAGCCCCATGCCTGCTTTATCCAGTCCGTGGCGGATGACCTGGTCAACGAGGGCGGCATTATGGATCTTTGGGTGCGCGAGGCGCGCCTGTTCAAATATGGCTCTGGCACCGGCACCAATTTCAGCCACCTGCGCGGCGAAGGAGAGGCCCTGTCGGGCGGCGGTAAATCCTCTGGTCTGATGGGCTTCTTGCGTATTGGCGACCGCGCTGCGGGGGCGATCAAATCCGGCGGCACCACCCGGCGCGCGGCCAAGATGGTTATTGTGGATGCGGACCATCCCGATATCGAAGATTTCATCGAATGGAAGGTCATCGAAGAGCAGAAAGTTGCCTCGATTGTGGCCGGTTCCAAAATGCATGAGAAAATGCTGAACAGCATTTTTGCCGCCATCCGGTCCTGGGATGGCGCCTCTGAGGATGCCTATGAGCCTGCAAACAACCCGGCGCTGAAAGCGGCGGTCCGCGAGGCCAAGAAGGTTGCCATCCCCGAGACCTATATCAAACGTGTGCTGGACTACGCCAAGCAGGGCTATGACAGCATTGAATTCCCGATCTATGATACCGACTGGGATTCCGAGGCCTATAATTCTGTCTCTGGTCAGAATTCCAACAACTCGATCCGGGTCACCAATGCGTTTTTGCATGCGGTGAAAAAAGATGCCGATTGGCAGCTGATCAACCGCACGGATGGCAAGGTTGCCAAAACCGTCAAGGCGCGGGACCTGTGGGAAAAAGTCGGCCATGCGGCCTGGGCCTGTGCCGATCCTGGCATTCAGTTCCACGACACCGTGAACGAGTGGCATACCTGCCCGGCGGATGGGGAAATTCGCGGCTCAAACCCGTGTTCGGAATATATGTTCCTGGATGATACCGCCTGTAACCTGGCCTCATTGAACCTGTTGACCTTCTACAAGGATGGCAAGTTCCAGGCTGAGGACTACATGCATGCCTGCCGTCTGTGGACCGTGACACTGGAAATCTCGGTTACCATGGCGCAGTTCCCCTCCAAAGAGATCGCTCAGCGGTCATACGACTTCAGAACCCTGGGCCTGGGCTATGCCAATATCGGCGGTTTGCTGATGAACATGGGCTATGGCTACGACAGCGAGGAAGGCCGGGCGCTTTGCGGTTCGCTGACCGCGCTGATGACCGGTGTTGCCTATGCCACCTCGGCTGAGATGGCCGGGGAACTGGGCGCATTTTCTGGCTATTCCCGCAATGCCGACGCCATGCTCAAGGTCATTCGCAACCACCGCACCGCGGCAATGGGCAAGATTACGGGCTATGAGGGGCTTTCGGTTCCACCTGTGCCGCTTGATATTTCCGGCTGCCCAGATGCGCGGCTTGCGGATCTGGCCATGGGGGCCTGGGACGAGGCATTGGAGCTGGGTGAAAAGCACGGCTACCGCAATGCTCAAACCACCGTCATCGCCCCCACCGGCACCATTGGCCTGGTAATGGACTGTGACACCACCGGAATTGAGCCGGACTTTGCCCTGGTGAAATTCAAGAAACTGGCTGGTGGCGGCTACTTCAAAATTATCAACCGGTCAGTGCCCTCCGCTCTCGAAGGGCTGGGATATAGCTCCTCGCAGATTGAAGAGATCGTCTCTTACGCGGTGGGTCATGCGTCCCTGGGCAATGCGCCGGGTATCAATCACACCTCGCTGGCTGGCCACGGCTTTGGCCCCAATGAATTGTCCAAGATCGACAGTGCCTTGGAAGCAGCTTTTGACATTCGCTTTGTGTTCAACCAGTGGACCCTGGGCGAGGATTTCTGCACCGGCGTGCTGGGTATCCCAGCGAAAAAGCTGAATGATCCCACCTTTGATTTGCTGCGCCACCTTGGCTTTAGCAAGGCCGACATCGACGCCGCCAATGACCATGTCTGTGGCACCATGACGCTGGAAGGGGCGCCACATCTGAAAGAAGAGCATTATCAGATCTTTGACTGCGCCAACCCTTGCGGCAAAAAAGGTAAGCGTTTTCTTGGCGTTGAAAGCCATATCCGCATGATGGCTGCAGCCCAGAGCTTTATCTCCGGTGCGATTTCAAAAACCATCAACATGCCCAATGATGCCGCCATCGAAGAGTGCCAGAAAGCCTATGAGCTGAGCTGGTCCCTGGGCGTCAAGGCCAATGCGCTGTACCGTGATGGCTCTAAGCTGAGCCAGCCGCTGGCAGCGGCGCTGGTTGAGGATGACGATGAGGCAGCAGAGCTGCTGGAAACCGGCAACAATCAGGAAAAAGCCGTTGTTCTGGCAGAGAAAATTGTCGAGAAGATCGTCATCAAGGAAGTGATCAAATCCCACCGCACCAAGATGCCGCACCGGCGCAAGGGCTATACGCAAAAAGCGGTTGTTGGCGGTCACAAAGTCTACCTGCGGACCGGCGAATATGAGAGCGGTACCCTGGGTGAGATCTTCATCGACATGCACAAAGAGGGTGCAGGGTTCCGGGCGATGATGAACAACTTTGCCATCGCGGTCTCGGTTGGTCTGCAGTACGGGGTGCCCCTGGAAGAGTTCGTCGATGCCTTTACCTTCACCAAGTTCGAACCCGCCGGCATGGTACAGGGCAATGACTCGATCAAAAATGCCACCTCGATCCTTGACTATGTGTTCCGCGAGTTGGCGGTGAGCTATCTGGATCGGACGGATTTGGCGCATGTCAAACCCCAGGGCCCAGCCTTTGACGATATTGGCCGCGGCGAGGAAGAAGGCGTGTCCAACCTGTCGGAAATCAGCGAAAGCGCCGCAACCCGGTCGCTCGAAGTGCTGAAACAGATCTCTTCCACTGGGTATCTGCGCAAGCGTCTGCCACAGGACCTTGTGGTGCTTCAGGGCGGTCAAACCGGTGAAACTGGTCTGATGAACGCAGGTCTCTCGGCGGCGGATCCGGTTTCCGATCTGCAATCCCTGGTGCCAGAAACCACCGCAGCCCCAGTCACGGGCATGGATGCGCGCACCAAGGCCAAGATGCAAGGCTATGAGGGCGAAGCCTGCGGCGAATGCGGCAACTACACGCTGGTGCGTAATGGTACCTGCATGAAGTGCAACACTTGCGGCTCCACCTCTGGCTGTTCCTAAGCCCTTGGGGGGGACTTTGTTTATAGGGTCAGGCTGTTTAGATGTAACTCTTTGTAGCAAGGCCTTGACCTAACAGTATAAAACCCGCGCCAGATGTGGCGCGGGTTTTCTTATTTGGCGGTTTCCTGTGTAGAGCAGCCCGTCAGAGCAACAGGATATATTTACGACGCATAGGCATGGACGGTCAGATCCTGTCTGGGGCCGGTGCTGGTTTCGACCTCCACCTTGTAGGTTTCGGATATCGCCGGTGAGCGCAGTACGGTTTCTGCGCTGCCCTGGGCAAGAATGCGACCCTGACCCAATAGGATAAGGTGATCGGCAAAGCGCGCTGCGAGGTTCAGATCATGCAAGGCAACAACGCCAATACTGTCGCGCGCCATCATGGTGGCGCGAATACGGGTCAATACCTGCAGCTGGTGACGCAGATCCAGCGCCGAGGTCGGCTCATCAAACAGGTAGACATCAGAGTGGCGGATCAGCGCCTGGGCCACCGAAACCATCTGGGATTGGCCGCCGGACAGATCGCTCACATAGGCTTGTGACAAGTGCCCGATCCCGGTCTCTTCCAGGGCCTGGGCCACTGCCGCCATATCTGCCCCAGAGACCCGCCAGCCGCGCAGTTGCTTATGCGCCATCATCACCACATCAAAAACGGTCAGGGCTGCGTTTGCGGCAAAGTACTGCGGCATAAAGCAGATGCGTTTAAGCCGGTCCCGAGCCCCCAAGGAGGCCAGGTTCGTGTCATTCAGGATGACGTGACCCGCTGTAGGCTTGGCCAGACCTGAGATCAGGCGAAACAGGGTGGATTTCCCCGCAGCGTTTGGCCCGATCAAAGCCGTCAGCTTGCCAGAGGGCAATGGATCAAATTCAAGCCCCTTCAGAACGGGCCGCGCCCCATAGGAAAAGGACAGGTTTTCAGCGCTTAGTTTGGTCATTGCCAATGCCTCTTACGTTGTCCAAGTATCAACAGGATGAAAAACGGGATGCCGATCAGCGATGTGATCATGCCAATTGGATAGACAATGCCCGGTGTGATTGCCTTGGAGGCGATTGAGGTACCGGACATGATCAGCGCACCGCAAAGCGCCGAAAGCGGTAGAAAGCCCCGTTGATCTTCGCCGACGATCATGCGGGCAATATGGGGACCTACAAGTCCGACAAAGGCCACAGCTCCGACAAAGGACACCGCAACCGCAGACAGCAGTGACACCCCAGCCAGGACCGACATGCGCAACAGCGACACGTTGACCCCAAGCGCTGCGGCCTTTTCCTCACCCATGCGCAGGGCGGTCAAGGCCCAGGACCGGGACATGAAATAGGGCAGCACAATCAGCAAAACGGCGATGCAGACGCCAACTTTGGCCCAGGAGGCACGGGCGAGTGATCCGAGCTGCCAGAAAATCAGCTGCGCCAATTGCAGCTCGGATGCGCCATATTGAAGAAAGGCCAGCAAGGCGTTGAATGTAAACAGCATTGCGATCCCGACAAGGATCATCGCCTCAGGTGTGACGCCGCGCAGTCGGGTGAAAAGAAACAAACAGCCAGAGGTGAGCATCGCCAGAACAAAGGCATTGGCGGTGACAAACAGCCCGCCAACACCCGGTACAACCGACCAGCCCAGTACGATGGCCAGCGCGGCGCCAAAGCTGGCGGCCGATGACAGGCCCAGGGTAAAGGGATCTGCAAGCGGGTTGTTCAAAATGGTCTGCATTTCCGCACCGGCAACGCCCAGCATGGCGCCAACCGTCACCGCCATCAGGGCCACGGGCAACCGCAGCTGCCAGATGATCACCTGTTCTTTTGGCGATGCCAGCGATGGATCCAGGATCACCGCAAGCGTGCGTCCAAAGCTCAGGTTTGCAGGCCCGGTGATGATGTCCAGAACAACAAGGCACATCATTACGATTACCGCGCCTGCAACCAGTCCAACGCGGCGCAGACTGCGCCGTTTGTAAGCCATCACCAGAGCAGCTGCGTTCAAACCAGCAGAGGTCGTTTGATCTGTCATTTTAGGATTTCCAAGTGTCAGGTTCGCAGAGCACAGCCGCAGTGCGAACCTGGTGAGTGTTATTTGAGCGATGCCCAGAACTGGCCGGAGGCTTCAAACGGCAGAAATTGATCGTGCAGTTCTTCAAAGGAGGCCTGCGGATCCAGATCTGCAAACTCCTCTGGGTGGAGCCATTTGGCAATCTGTTGCACCGCAACGAAGTGATAGGGTGAATTGTAAAACTGGTGGTAGATCGCGTGCATATTGCTCTCTTTCACCGCCCGCATCTGGGCAAACCCGGTGCGCTCTGCCAGCGCCTGTAGCTTGGCCTGATTTTCCACCGGGTCGCCGTCATAGCCCAGCAAAATCGAGGTAACCTCTGGGCGCGTCTCTTTCCAGTTGGCACCGGTGGCGATGATGTGATCAGGATCCGCCTCAATCAGCCCTTCCAGACTGATATCGACAGAATAGGCATTGGCCAGGGTCGAGCCATAGTTGACCCCGCCGGCCAGTTCGACAAAGCGGCCAAAGTTGTAGGGACCAAAGGACCAACAGCAAAAATCAGTTTGCCAGCCGGCGGCGTTTTCAATCGCCACCAGCGGGCGCGCGTCCGCCGGGATCTGATCAACAACGTTTGTGACCTTGCGCATCTGGCCGATATAGAAATCAATAAACTCCGCAGCCCGCTTTTCCTCGCCCAGGATACGGCCCATCATCAACAGCGATGGCACGGTGTTTTCGGTTGCGTTGCGGCGGAAATCAACAAAGGCCACGTTGACGCCTGCAGTTTCCATCTTTTCGATCAGGCCGGTTTCTTTGGCTTTGAACAGGTTGCCCACGTCGAGCAACAAAAGATCTGTCTCCGCCTCCAATACGGCTTCGATGCTGAAATCGCCAGCATAGGGGTTGCCAAAGTTGATCAGGCGGGCCGTGTCGTCTGGGAAGGCGTTTGCGTATTTGCGGAAAGCATCTGGATCGTAGTTGATCAGATCGTCTTTCCAGCCAACGATTTTTTCAAACGGATTACCGGTGGTGATCGGTGCAATCGAATAGATCATGCGGCCTTCGCCCAGGACAATCTTGTCAGGCAGTTCGGTGAAAGTGACCTGTCGGCCAGCAATATCTGTAACAGTGAGGGCGTCCGCTTGAGCTTCACTGGCTTGTGCAATCAAGAGTGCACTGGCTGTAACAGCACCAAGGAAACCGCCCATTGATGTCGCATAGGACATAAGCGTCTCCAGTGTGTTGATCGTGTGAGTCGGGGTTGTAATGAATATTTTGGATATACCCAAGTGATTTTGTAAGAAAATGAAAGGGCGGGAGTTGAACTCAAGAATGTCCGTTAGGGCTTTGAAATAATGTAAAATAAATTTCTCATCCGTGCTCTTGGTCTGGTTAGGATCCTCTGTGACCAAAATCCCCTGTGCCTGAACAGCTTTGATTTTGATCCTCTGTGACTTCGCGTCATGCCGTTGGAGCAGGTATTGCCAGGTCTGGTTAGTCCATATACGAACTAAATATAGGTTTGTTTTGGAGTCCTGTTGTGTCGGTAAAACTGCGTGTCTTTCATCAATTGCAGGTGGCTCATAATGCGTTGTTTCGCGCGGCTGACCAGCGTACGCGCCAGAGCGTGGGGCTGACCACAAGCCAAATTGCAGTGCTATTTGTCTTGTCCCAGTCAGATGCGCAGCCCATTTCTGAAATTGCCAAACGGCTCTCGATGGGAAAATCCAGTCTGACGGGGCTGGTGGATCGCATGGTTGATCGTGGCCTTGTTGCCCGCATTGCCTCTACCAGTGATCGCCGGGTTATCAATGTGCATCTTGCGCAAAACGGCGCCAAAATGCTGGCCCATGTCAAAGAAGAGACCTCCCATTTCAACGCGGCTTTGCTTGCACCTTTTAATGATAAAGAACAGCTGGTTATCCAGAGGTTCTTAACGCATCTCGTCGATCACGCGGATGAGATTATCAACCCTGTTTCACCCCCTGGCGGAGATGACCATGACGCAATCGACACAGCGTGAACCAACACGTTTTACCACCAGTGACGGAGTCACGCTGCGAGGCGATTTGACCAGCTGCGATAGCCCTAAACTGGCGGTTCTGATCTCCGCAGGCACCGGGTTTCCGCGCCAGTTTTATCATGCGATTGCGCAGTTTATGGCCGAACGTGGCGCCATAGTGCTGACCTATGATTATCGCGGCATTGCAGGGTCGTGCCAGGGGGATCTGGCCCAATCTGAGATCGAGTATCCTGATTGGGGCAGATACGATATGGTTGCCGCCGTGGAGCACCTGTCCCAGGCGGCGCCGGGTCTGCGCATCACCCATCTGGCCCATAGCGTTGGCGGCCATTTCATTGGCGTTATGTCCAATCACCAAGCCATTGATCGCCATGCATTTGTTTCTGTTGGAACTGGGTATTTTGGCGGCCACCAAATCAAGAACTGGCCGCTTGAGTTTTACTTCTGGTGGATTTTGGGCAGCTATTCCTTGCTGCGCTGGGGCTATATCAAACCTGTGGGCGGCTGGCAGGGCGAGGCCTTGCCACCGCGCGTGTTCAGAACCTGGCGCAAATGGAGCCAACGTCGCAGCTATTTTCGCACCGATTATGAGGGGTTGCTAAAGCCACAGCACTACGGCGATGTGACGGCCCCCATCCGATCCTGGGTCTTTTCCGATGATCCAATTGCGACCCCGCGGGCGGCGCGCGATCTGCTGGCGTACTATCCCAACGCAGCGAAATCATTGCAAATTCGAACCCCCGCTGACATTGGTGTTAAGCGAATTGGTCACGAGGGTGCCTTTCGACCAGGCCGCGAAGCGCTTTGGTTGGAATGCTGGAATTGGCTTTCACAAGATCAGGTAACCGATTGAATTGGCAGAATTGCCTCTACGACTTCACATGTTAGGACTGCTGTTATGACCGACACTATTACACTAGAGACCGATGGCCGGGTTACCCTTCTGACCATCAATCGGCCGCAAAAACGCAATGCGATCACCCAACAGATGTATGGGGTCATGGCGGACGCGCTCAACGCCTATGAGGCCTCTGACACACAGCGCGCCTTTGTCATTACCGGAGCGGAGGATTATTTCACCGCTGGCAATGACCTGCAGGATTTTTCCACGGCGGATCACACAGAGGATTTGCCACCTGTCGCCCGGTTTCTCGAAGCGATCTCCACCTGCAAAAAACCGGTGATTGCAGCCGTGAATGGCCCCGCAATTGGCATCGGGCTGACGATGCTGCTGCATTGTGATCTGGTCTATGCCGCAGCCAGCGCAACCTTCACCGCACCCTTTGTCAAATTGGGCCTGGTGCCAGAGGCTGCCTCGTCAATGTTGTTGTCGGCCTCGGTAGGGATGGCAGTGGCCAATGACATCCTGCTGGCCGGGCGCAGCCTGTCCGCCGAAGAGGCGCATAACTACGGTCTGGTTTCCCGGGTATTTGATGACGGCGCGCTGCAGGGGCAGGTGGCAGAGATTGCCAAACACGTCGCCGCATCGGCGCCTGAGGCGATTAAACTGTCAAAATCCCTGATCCGTCATCAGCGCGATCAGGTTGCAGCGCACATGCAGCGCGAGTCCGACCTGTTTGTGGCGCAGTTGAAATCTCCGGAGTTCGCCGAGGTTGTCTCTGCGATGATGCAAAAACGAACGCCGTCTTTTTCCTGACGCCGCTTAGGTGCTCGCTCTGCCACCTTCTGGTCACCCAGGCTGTTGGCAGGTTGGCAGGTTGGCATGGGCCGTCAGTCTGTACTTACTGGCACAGATTGCGCCCCCAGATGGGGCGTCATTCTGCTTTCTGGGCGTCATTTCCCAGAAAAATAGTCTAACATCAGCTCACCCAACAAACGGGCCAGGACCGCCTCGGCCTGTTTTTCCCCGACAATACTTATGACAACCCTGCGATAAGCGCTCATGGCCACCTGCATGGCCTCATCCTGGGCAATCTCGTTTTGGGTCTTGCCCCGCAGGTAGTCAAAAATCAGCGCCATTTCGCGGGCAAAATCCTGACGCAGGGCCTCTGTCAGGCGGTGAAGGTTTTGCTGCTCTGTCGCCGCTGGGTCGACAAAATCGGCGTCAAATGCGCCCATAACCTGTTTGGTGCAGGCTAAAAACAGATCTTCCTTGCTTGGAAAGTAGTGATACAGCGCGCTTTTTGACAGGCCCAGATGCTGCGCCACCGCGCGCATACTGGTGCCGGCATAGCCATGATCCGAAAAATACCCCGCAGCGCGTTGCGCCAGGTGCTGACTGTGAGCCTGGTGGTCGACAATTTTTGGCATCTTATTTCGTCCGTTTGGTCTAAATACTGTTGACATGAAGCAAAGGCGAGGTCTAGAGCAGTTTTATAGACCGGGTGGACGAAAAAGGTTTTTTCCCTGAACCGGTAGCAAGAAAGGAGACGCCAATGGCAACCAGATACGGCGGTGTTGATCGCGCCCATGCCCGGTCATTTGGGCCAAAACTGACCTTGGGGTCGTGTATGGATGCCCCCGGTTTTGCAAGGATTTCCTGAGCTGATTTCCAGCGATTTGATTGCGGTCGTGTATTCGGCCTCGTGTTGCGGCTTTTACGCGCCGCGGGCCATGATGGTCAGTTCGCTGATTGGGTCCAATTCGATTCCGCGGGCTGTAAGCGCCCTACCCCTATCTGGCTTTCCAATCAGGATCTGTTCAATCGACGTCCATCACTTCAGAGCATTCCTTGCCATCTGCCCACTTAATGCAAGCGGGACAGAAGCTTATGCGGCCACCTCCTGATTTGACTGGTAGCCTTGTTCTCTGGTGATCATCGCCCAAATCTGGCGGGCCATTCTATTGGCGAGTGCCACAGCGGCCACCATCTTTGGTTTGCGGTCCAGCTTGTCTTGTAGCCAAGGATGGCAGCGTTTGCCGCGCCGCGCGGCGGCGGCAATGCAGCTCATCGCGCCGATAATCAGCGCGCGGCGAATGTCCTTTTGACCCATTTTACTGGTCTGTCCAAGTCGGGTTTTGCCTCCCGTCGAATGCTGTTTGGGGACCAAACCAAGCCAAGCCGCGAAGTCCCGCCCTTTTTCAAAGCACTTCATGTCTGGCGCAAACGCTTCGATCACCATCGCGGCAATCGGCCCAATGCCGGGCATGGTTTGCAACCGTCGTGCCTTTGGACTGTCGGCGCAATGGCTCTTGATCCGCCCGGTGAGCGTATCGACCTCTTCCGAGAGCTGGTCGATGCGGTTGAAATGCAACTTGGCCATCGTCACGACCAGTTCCGGAAGATCAGGATGGACATCGACCAGCTCCCGGAGCCGCTCAACATTCTTCAACCCAACAGGTGCAATCAGCCCGAATTCCGCAAGATGGCCGCGCAAGGCGTTCACGGTTGCAGTGCGTTGCTCCAACAGCTGGTCCCGTGTGCGCATCATCATGGTCAGTGCCTGGGTTTCAGCGGATTTTGGCACGACAAAGGACATGTTGGGCCGCAGCGCAGCTTCGGTGATGGCCTCCGCATCTGCCGCATCATTCTTGTGGCGCTTTACGAATGGCTTGACATAGATCGGTGGAATGAGCCTCACTTCATGACCCAACGACATCAGTTCGCGTGCCCAATAATGGGCTGTCGCGCAGGCTTCCATGGCGAAAAGGCTGCGTGGATGTTCGGCGCAAAACTTGGCAAATTGTGGTCGGCTCAATTTCTTCCGAAACACAACCTGTCCATCCCGGCGCGCGCCGTGCAGCTGGAAAACGTTCTTTGCCAGATCAACGCCAATGATGATATCTTCTTCCATGGGTGCTCCCTTTCTCTTTGGTGGTGGTTGAATAACCACCATGGCACATCGCGATGCCGTTCGAGGAGGGGGCATCCACCGCATCAACTCCGGCTCGGTGCAGAATAGGGCGTTAAGGCCGGATTGGGGCTCTGGAGTTGAGCTCAGGTCTCTTTTTCGCTGAGATAGCGGTAGATGGTGGCCTTTGAGAGGCTGTAATGGGCCATCAGATCTTTGATCAGCATTCCGGCTGCGCGCCGTTGGCGAAGCTCAGCGATCTGATCTTCTGAAAGAGCGGGGCGTTTTCCGAACTGAACGCCTCGATCCTTGGCCTTCTTGATCCCGTCCATCTGACGCTCGGCGCGGATTTCGGTTTCGAACTGACCGATGGCCCCGAGCATGTTGAACAGCAGCCGCCCGGTCGCGTCTGACGTGTCGATGTTCTGATCGAGTACGACCAGATCGACGCCCTTCTGTTTCAGCGTCTCGGCGATCTGACACAGGTGTAGCGTTGAACGCGCCAGCCGGTCGATGCGCGTGACAATGAGCTGATCACCGTCGCGAACGTAATTCAGACATTCTTTCAGCTGAGGGCGAGCATCAGTTGTGCCACTGCGCTTTTCTTCGAAGAGCTTGTCGCAACCAGTGAGCTTTTCACGTTGGACATCCAGTGATTGCCCGACTGAACTGACACGCGCGTATCCGACTTTAGCCATGGGGTCTCGAATAAATTAAGAGGTCTTGCGACTGTCATATTGAGACATTGAAAAAGACATGACAAGCGGATGGTCTCACTATGCCTACTTCATAAGACTCCATCCCATATAGAAAGAACAATCCGATGGCACACCGAGCGGTTCTGACCGCGCGACAGCGCGCGGCGCTTTTTGATCTTCCCACCGATGAAGCTTCGCTGTTGAAGCACTACACCTTGGATGATGAAGATATCGAGCACATCCGCACTCGACGGCGATCTGACAACCAGATCGGCTTTGCGCTTCAGCTTTGTGCCTTTCGGTATCCGGGTCGCTTGCTGAAAGCTGGTGAAGTCATCCCTGAACCTGTTTCCCGCTTTGTGGCCGCACAACTCGGATTAAAACCAGATGACCTCTTGCCATATGCCGCGCGGGAAAAGACTCGCCGGGAACATTTGGATGCTCTGCGAAAGATATACGGCTACAAGATGTTTTCGGGCAAGCGCGCCAAGAAAATGCGGCGCTGGCTGGACGGAAATGCTGAAGCGGCGCAATCCAGTCAGGCTCTGTTGCGTGGCTTCGTAGAAGAATGCCGCAGACAGCAGATCATTCTGCCGGGAACTTCGGTCATCGAACGCCACTGCGCTGATGCGTTGGTCGCCGCTGAACGTAGAATTGAGGCCAGCATTGCCGCTCGTCTCGATGCGAAAATGCGTACCCAACTCGACAATCTGTTGACCGAAGAGGTGGATGGGCGGGTCAGCCGGTTCATCTGGTTGCGACAGTTCGAGGTGGGTAAAAACTCTGCCGATCTCAACCGCCAGCTCGACCGTTTGGAATTTTTGCAACGGATCGCGTTACCGCCAGCAATCTTGGACGGTATTCCGGCGCACCGGGTCATGCAGTTACGCCGCCAAGGCGAACGATATTTCACGGATGGGCTGCGGGACATCACGAGTGATCGTCGTCTGGCCATCCTTGCCACCTGCATCGTGGAGTGGTCTGCTGCCATCGCAGACACTGTGGTCGAGACGCATGACCGGATCGTGGGGTCGATCTGGCGAGAGGCAAAGAGGATTTGCGGTGCCCGTGTTGCAGAGGCGCAATCAGAGATCGCAGCGACTTTAGCGGGGTTCGAGACCTTGGGCACGACATTGCTGCTGGCAAAAGGCGATGACGCGGCTATCGCCAGTGCAGTGGATGCGTCCTGTGGGTGGGGCATGCTGGAAAACCTCGTCGCGAATGCCGGAACGCTTGGGAAAACCGTTAAGGCGGATGCGCTGGCCTATGTCGAGAAGGGCTATCATCGCTTCAAGCTCTATGCCCCGCGAATGCTGGCAGCATTGGATATCGCCGGCGCCAGCGTGGCCGAACCCTTGCTCGCAGCGGCAGATGTGATCCGCGACAAGCATGATATTCCAAGCCGGTCTGCGCCATTTCTCAAACCGCAGTCAAAATGGCGAGGCCACTTGCGGAATCCGGAAAACAACAGGGACCGGCTATGGGTCGTCGCAGTTCTGTTCCATCTGCGCGAGGCCTTCAGATCCAGGGATATCTGGCTTGCTCACTCACGCCGCTACAGCGACCTGAAACAGGCCCTGGTTCCGGTCGAGGCCGCTCAGACTATGGGGCTGTCGATGCCATTGGAGCCGGAAGTCTGGATCGCTGATCGAAAACAACGGTTGGAAGACGGGCTGCACAGGCTTGTCATGGCGGTCAAAAATGGAACTCTGCCTGGCAGTGTCATCGAGGATGGCCGATTACGTGTCGACCGGCTCGAAGCTGATGTACCCGCGGAGGCCGACAGCCTCATCCTTGATCTTTATCGCCGCCTGCCAGAGGTGCGGATCACGGACATCCTTATGGATGTGGACAACGATACCGGGTTCACCGACGCCTTTACCCATCTGCGCACCGGGGCACCGTGCAAAGACAGGCTCGGATTGCTGAACGTCGTTCTGGCAGAAGGCCTGAATCTCGGGTTGAGCAAGATGGCTGGGGCTAGCAGCACACATAGTTTCACCCAACTGGCGCGACTTTCGAACTGGCATGTAGAAAGCGAGGCCATCAATCGGGCGTTGGCCACCGTGCTCGAAGCGCAAGCACAGTTACCAATGGCAAAGCACTGGGGTGCCGGTGAAACTGCTTCCAGTGACGGGCAATTCTTTCCCACCACGCGCCAGGGCGAGGCGATGAACCTGATCAATGCGAAATACGGCAATGAACCCGGCCTGAAAGCCTATACCCATGTGTCCGATCAATACGCACCCTTTGCCACGCAGGTCATCCCAGCAACGGTGAACGAGGCACCATATATACTCGATGGGTTGCTGATGAACCCGACCGGCAAGCGGATCAAAGAACAATATGCTGATACCGGGGGCTTCACCGATCTTGTGTTCGCGGCCACATCACTGCTTGGATACCGGTTCATTCCGCGCATCAGGGATTTGCCGTCAAAACGGCTGCATGTCTTTGATCGCCGAAGTGTTCCGGCTGAACTGAGGGACTTGGTGGGCGACAAAATCCGGGAAAACACCATCATCGCTAACTGGCCAGATGTGCTCCGCTGCATTGCGACAATGCTTTCCGGCAGGATGCAGCCCAGTCAGCTCCTGAAGACACTGGCGGCCCGGCCGAGGCAACATGACCTAGCCGTTGCCCTTCGCGAAATCGGACGTGTCGAGCGAACACTCTTCATCATCGAATGGGCGCTCGACACGGATATGCAGCGCCGTGCCAACATTGGACTAAATAAAGGTGAAGCGCACCATGCTCTGAAAAGTGCCCTACGGATTGGGCGGCAGGGTGAAATCAGAGACCGCAACACGGAAGGCCAGCACTTCCGCATTGCAGGGCTGAACCTGCTCACCGCCATCATTATCTTTTGGAATACAAAACGGCTTGGTGTCGCCGTCGCGCAGCGGAGAAAAGCAGGGTTGGATACGCCAGCATATCTTCTCGCACACATCTCACCCCTCGGCTGGGCACATATTATCCTCACCGGCGAGTATCGGTGGCGACGAATGAACGCTTAAAGCCTTACCGCCCTATTCTGCACCGAGCCGGAGTCGACCCCACCTTTGCAGTTTTGCACCTTTGTCTGGTGGTGGTTTGCCTGTGGCTGGCCTTTGGCGGTTTTGAGTGGGCTGATCCAACCCGGGCCAAAGTCCTGGCGCTGTGCGCTGTTCTGTATTGGGTGCGGCACGGGGTGACGCTTTTTGTGATCCTGCAGCGCCGGGTTGAACTCTCCGAAGGGCTGGGACTGACCGTGTTTATTGGCATCGTTGAAGTTGGTTTTTTGCTGCTGGGGGCAGGGGCTTTGTCCGGTATTGCTACACCTTTTGGTCTTTGGGATTGGCTGGGGGGGCTTTGCTGGTGATCGGATCCTCCCTGAACACCGGCTCTGAACTGCAACGACGTGCCTGGAAAAAACTGCCCGGCTCACAGGGGCGCTGCTACACGGGGGGGCTGTTTTCTTATTCCATGCATATCAACTATTTTGGCGACAGCCTGATGTTCACGGGATGGGCCATTCTGGCAGCCTCTGTCTGGGCGTTCTCCATTCCCTTGCTGATGACTGCGCTGTTTGTCTTTTACCACATCCCAGCGCTGGATCGGTATCTGGCCGACCGATATGGCGCCCAGTTCCAAGTCTACTCCAGCAAAACTGCCAAGTTCGTGCCGTTCCTCTATTGACGCCAAACTATCCCAACTCTGGGTGCCAAACTTCGGCCACATAGGGAAAAATTGATCCTGTTGCCTGGGCATCGGGCGCCGTCGATTATCTTTTACAACCTCAATTCGCCTATTTTGGTCTCGCGACACTTACTGAAGGGCGGATTTCGGAAGCTTTTGTTTCCCCAGCGGCAGGAGCGGTCTGGTGCAAATGGGAGTGACAGCGATCCCGAGCCCGTTCGGCCCCAAACAGGGGCCGTATTTCACTTGAAACCATGAGGCCAAACCACATGCCCCAGACTGATCCTTTTGCTGATATGAGCCGCAGCTTGACCAGCCCCGCCACCGAGCATTTTTCCATCGCGCCGGCCGATGGCGTTGATCTGCCAGTGCGCCCGCGTGTGCTGCGAGTTGTGAGTTCGGGCGATCTTGCTATGCGCGATTGCGAGGGCCGGGTGATCACCTATGCTGTCTATGCCGGTGAAACCCTGCAGTTTTCGGCCGTCGGCGTCGAGTCCAACGGGACCACGGCCACTGTTGTGGGTTGGCTCTGATGTTGGGGCTGGGCTTGGGGATCGGCGTGGCGCAGACCGCGCCACTGAGGCGCTACAGTATCGGCGGCAAGGCCCCGGCTGTGGTCGCGGACTATTCTTCCGGGACCTATGGTCTCAACGGCACGCCTGTAGGTTTTGACAGGCTGTTCAGCTTCTCCCGGCTATCCGCTGCCTGGAAACTGAACGCCCTGGGTCACTGGGTCAAGGCGCTGGCAGGCGAGCCGCGCACCGGGCACCACATCTGGCAGGGCGGAGCGCTGGTGCCTGCCGGGGTGGCCGTCTGTTCTGAGGTGCGGACAAACCTGCTGCTGAACAGCGACAGCCTATCGACGCAGGTGGTGGCGGTAACGGGCGTGGAGCACACCCTGAGCTACACCGGAACTGGCACAGTCACCCTCTCTGGCGCGGCAACGGTTGGGCCTTTGATCGGGGTGGGAAGTGGTGAAGCAAGCCGTGTCAGCCTGTCATTCACCCCCAGCGCCGGATCGCTGACCCTGACGGTCTCGGACGATGTTCAAAACGCGCAATTGGAGACAGGGCCATATGCGACAGACTACATCAGCACTCAGGGGGCGCAGGTCTCCATCGCTGCTGAAAGCCTGCAGATCGACCCGGTGGTGATGGCAAATGAGGTCGGGACGCTTGGGGCTGAGCTTTTGGACAACACTGGGTTCGCGGATTGGACAAGCCCGGATGCGCCAGATGAATGGTCCAAGACCGGAACGCACAACGCCAATAATTTTGTTGAGCAACACGGAAACGGCATTCGGATTGTATCTGACGGGGCGTTTACGGGTATCACGCAAAACACTGGCATCTCCGGCCCCAAGCTTGTCGGCATAGAAGTTGTCAGTGTGTCCGGAAATGGCGTTGTCGTACAGTTTGACGGACAGTCTTTCTTCTGCCAACAGCCCGGAACCACCTACTTTGTAACCACAGATCCGTCACCGATCCTTATTCTCAAACGTTTGAGCGGACCAGTCGACGCGGTTATCCGGTTTGTCACTGCACAAGAGGCCACAATGCCCGAGGCAATGACCATCGTGATGAATGGAATCATGACGCGGGCGAAAGATCCTGAGATCCCCGGCAACGCTATCCCCTTCCGGTGGAGGCTTGGTGATGACGATTTTATTGACCTTTTGGTCTCAACGGCAGCGGCTCATACGGGTAAACCGGGGTTCCGCAGCAAGGTCGGCGGTGTTTTGACT
Organism: Pseudophaeobacter sp. TrK17; assembly: GCF_042192375.1. Classification (NCBI taxonomy): domain Bacteria; kingdom Pseudomonadati; phylum Pseudomonadota; class Alphaproteobacteria; order Rhodobacterales; family Roseobacteraceae; genus Pseudophaeobacter; species Pseudophaeobacter sp. TrK17. Next base: position 1,998,978 of record NZ_CP071700.1, on the reverse strand, counting down.
GAGATATTTGGCGCGGACGACGCTCTGTCCCTTGGCTCTGAGGACGCGTTTTCACTGGCACTTGTCTTGGACGCGACCCACATCGAGGGTTTTTACAACGGGGTGTCAACCGGACAGGTAGCCCATGGTGGCATGGCTGACCTGTTGTCTGCGCCCGTGCAGATCTTCCCAGTGGGCAACGCCACACTCAAAGACATCCGCCTCTGGTCCGACGCTCTCCCAGCTGCTGACCAGTTGCAGACCGCCTGAGGTTGCGCCCGGTTGCGCCGTCTGCCAATTGCTGCAAAGGTCAACGATCCAGCGCAGGGCTGACCGGCAGGCCTATGTTCCGCGCCCAATGCACCAGATCACAGGCAGAGGGAACGCTCGCAAGGCGCTTTTGGTATGATCGGCTGGGTTGTGCAGGAGGCGGTACGGTTGCCAATTCGCAAAAAAGGGAAAAGAATGCCTAATTTCGGCTGCGTTTTTGCCACTGTGGCCGCGCACTTTGGGGTCATAGAATTCAAACAGGCACTTAAATCAGGCAAATGCGATCGGCACAGCACTTGAACTGGCGTCGGCGGCGTCCATTCGAAAGTAGTCAACAGTCATGCCCACAGTCGACATTATCCGGCTAGACGAAGACCCGCATGAAAGCGCCCATGGCGTGCGCACCGACACATCTTCTCGCGGGGTGGATCTGGATGGCGCCCAAATCACCGCAACCTTTGCGGATGGCACAACCGAAGTCCTGACCTGGAAGGCATTGGATCCCTACACCGCTGGCGGTGCGTCAGGGACCGATATCGACATGTACTTTGGCTATGACTGGCATGATCTGACGACAACCAAACTATTGACCTCGTTGCAGATTGACCTGGCTCCGGCAAGTTCGGTGTTTGATACAAACTTTGCCACGGACGAAGACCCTATGGGGGGATCGACGCCCACATCCAAAAATGGCTATCCGTTCAAACTCTCCCCGGAATACGAAGACCTGACGGGCACCATTTCCGCCACCTATACCGGTATTGTCAACATTACCGGAAGCGAGGCCGTAGGCGATCTTTATACCACCATGATCGTCGACTTTTCTGGCCTGCCAGAGGGCGGATTGCTCGGCGATCTGGTGTGGAATTCCGATATCGACACATTGACCGGTCCTTTTGAAGACGGTCTGACTGCCACCAGTGACGTGTTTGAAATTTCCGGCGACGGTTCCGAGGTCCTAAATGTTCTGGACAATGACCTTCACAGCGACGGCAGCAGTCTGACGATCACCCATATCGAGGGGCAGGCGGTCTCAGCTGGGGACACCGTCACCCTGGGCAGCGGCGAGGTGGTGACCCTGAATGCTGACGGAACGCTTTCGATCAGCAATGACAGCACCGTCGATGAGACCAGCAGCTTTTCTTATACGGTGGCGGATGATGAGGGCCACACCGACACTGGATCAGTTCAGGTCAAAACTGTCGTCAGCACCGCGCCCTGTTTTGTGGCAGGCACGCTGATCAAAACCGAATTTGGCTTGGTGGCTGTTGAAGCGCTTGAGGTCGGAGACCGAATTGTGACCCGTGATCATGGGCTACAGCCGCTGCGCTGGATTGGGCGCAGTACCCGCCGTGCGTCAGGGCAAAATGCACCGGTGGTTTTTGCAGAAAACGCGCTTGGCCGTCACGACCGCATCGCGGTCTCGCCAAATCACCGGGTGTTGATCTCTTCAGATCTGGCAGAGCTGCTCTTTGGACAATTCGAAGTCCTGGTCAAAGCCAAACACCTTGTCAACGACACAACGATCCGCGTGGTGGCGGATGGTCAGTTGGTGACCTACGTGCACCTGCTGTTTGATCAGCATGAAATCCTGTGCGGCAATGGCCTGGAAAGTGAAAGCTATCATCCAGGCGCTGAAACCCTGGGCTCCTTTGATGCCGAAACACAGGCTGAAGTGCGCGCGCTTATGGCGGATTTTGAGCTCTACGGCCCGACGGCGCGAACAACGCTGAAATCACATGAAAGCCAGCTGCTACGCGCCACCTAGCAGTCCCTTGTGGGGCATTTGGCGCGCGGAGGCGGATGCACAGGCGTAAGATCAGCCTGCGTCGCCCCTTTTACCACCGACATCCTCGCCGCTGACCACCAAAGCGTTCTATTTACCCAAACTTGCCGCTCAGATCTTGATTGCATTCCTGTTGGTCTTTGACAGCCTGCGAAAACCCACTGAACCGAAGTATACGTTCAAATTGGTGCGAGATGGCACGCCCTGATCAACCGTCTCGGAAGGGCGCTCTAATCAAGGGGGGGGAGTTGGGTCTAAAAACGTGAAAAGGCCCGACGGAAAACACGTCGAGCCTTAAGAATTCTGGCGCACCTGAGAGGATTCGAACCTCTGGCCTCTGCCTTCGGAGGGCAGCGCTCTATCCAGCTGAGCTACAGGTGCTAACAATAGCGGCGGTATAACCGCCAAGAGATTGAGCTGCAATGGCAAAACGGCCTGCGTCGAAAAAAACCATCCCAAGGCCAAAGGCTGCCTAAAGCCGACGCAGCCATCGATCGCAACCAGCGACGAAATGCGCCGTGTTAGCCGTTCCAGCTGCGCACGACACCACAGTCCATATGGACAAAGTTCGAGCCGCGGTATTTGCCAACGCCACCAGCGTGACAGGCCTTGGCTGCATTTGCCATTTGGGTGACGGAGCGCGATGCCAGACGCAGATCGGCGGCCTGTCCACGCATATGCAGCGAGTTCTTAGCCACCCCGCGTGAGCGCCGACGGAGCATCGCGTTGGTCTGCGGGCTACGATACCCGGACAACATCATATAGGGCTCGGAGATATCGAGCAGGTTATGTGAAGCTGCCATGATGTCGATGGTGCGCAGATCCATGGATTTAACCTGATCGGTCCGCCAGTCGCGCATGAAGTAGTTGATCTCTTTCACGGCGTCTTTGATGTAGTCGCCATCAATCCAGTAGATCATATCCAGCCGTTCACCAGTACGCCCGGAAAACATCCGAATGCGGCGGATATCACCGCCACCACGTAGAAAACCTGCTGCCTTAGAAAACGTTGGTGCTGCCGCCACGGTTGTTGCTGCAAATGCCCCAAGAAGTGCCCGCCGGGTCATGCCCGTCTTAGTAAGTTCTGCCATATCTTAACTACGCCATCCCGAACGTGATTAATCCTGCCTATGCCCGATGTTACGAGCCGACTGCGTTTTTTTCCTGTGGTCGGTATGCCACAGTGAGAATCAATTACCAAGGTCCGTTTTGCCCGCCGCCTCTTTGATGAGGATTTTCGGCAAAAAATTGCGCAAAAGGGGACGTGTGGTAAATATTTCCCCTAAGAGTAACGTCGATTACCCCTATTTATGCGACAGCATCGCACCACTGTCACACTGACATAGCGTGGTTTCGGAAACGTGAATGGACATTCTGGACTGTCTTTCACCAATAATTCATAGAGCTGCTACCATTGTTACTGTTCATCGCTGTTGAGGACTTAAAAATATGACCAAAATCAATTCCCCGAGGCGCGCTGCACGTCTTAAATATGGGCTTTTTGCCCTGGCCTTGGGCAGCATCAGCAGTTTTGGTTTTGGCACCATGGCAACCGCGCAGTCCACGGCTTTTCGTCAAGCTGTCGCCTCTACTGCGTCTGTTAACGATGATGTTGCGCAGTTTTATCGGGAAAATACCTATTCGGCCCTCTGGACCGGCGGTGACGCGGCATCAAACCAGCGGCGCGCGGCGCTGTTGCGGGCGCTGGAGGAGGCCTCTGCCCATGGGCTCCCTAACCAATCTGGCACTGCCGCATCCCTGGTAGAGCAGATGCGGAATGCCCGTACGGCCCGTGATTTTGGCCAGGTTGAGGCCGCACTCAGCACGGCATTTGTTAACTATGCGGCCATGGTCCAGACAGGTTTGCTGAAACCTTCTGCCATCGACAGCGACATGGTCCGCGAGCGGCGCGATCACGACGGCGCGGCGGCGCTGGCGGGGATGCGGGACAATCAACCCTTTGCCTATATGCGTACCCTGGTTCCGGCTTCGCCACAGTATCGCGCCTTGATGCGGGAAAAACTGCGTCTGGAGCAAGTGCAGGCGGCGGGTGGCTGGGGGCCAACCGTTTCAGGCAGCAAACTGGAACCCGGCGATACCGGGCGCAACGTTGTTGCCCTGCGCAATCGGCTTATCGCTTTGGGCTACATGGAGCGTAGCGCCACTGCCAATTACGACCATAACATTGAACGCGCTGTTGAGAGCTTTCAGTCCGACCATGGGCTGGAGGTAGACGGTGTTGCCGGCGGCGGCACCCTGAAGGAAATCAACCGTCCAGTGCGCGACCGCCTGAAATCGGTGATCATTGCCCTGGAGCGGGAACGCTGGCTGACACCGGACCGGGGGGCGCGCCACGTTCTGGTGAACCAGACCGACTTTACCGCCAAGATTATCGACAATGGCGATATCACCTTTGAAACCCGTTCCGTCATCGGCAAAAACCAATCTGGTCGCCGCTCGCCCGAGTTCTCAGATGTGATGGAGCATATGGTGATCAATCCCAGCTGGTATGTGCCACGGTCGATTATCACCAAGGAATATCTGCCAAAACTGCGCAACAACCCAAACGCGGTTGGACATATTCAGATCACCGACAACCGTGGACGGGTGGTCAACCGCGCCAACACGGATTTTTCTCAGTTTACTGCGCGCAACTTTCCCTATGCGATGCGCCAGCCGCCCAGCCGGAGCAACGCGCTTGGCCTGGTCAAGTTCATGTTTCCGAACAAATACAACATCTACCTGCATGACACGCCACAAAAGAGCCTGTTCAAACGCGAAGTCCGCGCCTTTTCGCACGGCTGTATTCGTTTGGCGCAACCTTTTGAATTTGCCTATGCGCTGCTGGCCAAACAAACCGAAGACCCAATCGACTTTTTTCACCGCATTTTGAAATCCGGTAAGGAAACCAAGGTGGAGCTGGATCAGCAGGTGCCTGTTCACATTATCTACCGAACCGCATATGTGTCCAACAAAGGCCGGGCCGAGTTCCGCCGGGATGTTTATGGGCGTGATGCCAAGGTCTGGTCTGCACTGGAGCGGGCTGGGGTGTCACTGTCAGACGTTCAGGGGTAAATCTGGGGCCCGATCAGGAGCTTGAGCCGGAAAGGGCCCCTAGATATGTACACAATTCGCGAGATCGCAGAGGCTATTGGTGTAGAGGCACAGGGTGACCTGGATCTGGTTATTGCCCGCGCGGCAGAGCCCCAGGATGCCGGCCCGCAAGATCTTGCCATGGCCACCTCTGCCAAATATGCCGAAGGCTTGGCGCGCGGCGCAGCTCAGGTGGCTTTGCTGTGGGATGGGGCCGACTGGCAGGCCCTGGGGCTGAAGGCGGCGCTGTTCGCCACCCGTCCACGCATGGCTTTGGGTGGGGTTTCAGTGTTGATGGATAGGGGGCAGGGATTTGCCTCCGGCATTCATCCCACGGCTGTGATCGACCCCAGCGCTACCCTGGGCGCAGATGTTTCCGTTGGCCCGCTGAGCATTATCGCCGCGGGCGCCAAAATCGGCGCTGGCTCAATCATCGGGCCGCATTGCTATATTGGTGCCGAGGTCGAAATCGGCGCTCAGGCACAGCTGCGCGAGATGGTCTCGATTGGGGCGCGCGCCCGCATTGGGGATCGCTTTCGCGCCCAACCCGGTGCCCGTATTGGCAGTGACGGATTTTCCTATGTCACCCCAGAGGTTTCGGGGGTGGAAAACGTCCGCAAAACTGTTGGCGATCAGGGCGGTGCGCAATCCCAAAGCTGGCTGCGCATACACTCCCTGGGGGCGGTGACGATAGGCGACGATGTGGAGCTTGGCGCCAATTGTACCATCGACAATGGCACCATTCGCGACACTCAGATTGGCTCTGGCAGCAAGTTGGATAACCAGGTGCATGTGGGGCACAACACCCGGATTGGCCGGGATTGCCTGATCTGTGGCCAATGTGGCCTGTCCGGCTCGGTGGAGGTGGGCAATAATGTTGTCATGGGCGGGCAATGTGGCGCTGCGGACAATATCTTTATTGGCGATGGGGTGATTGCCGGCGGTGCTACCAAAATCATCTCCAATGTGCCTGCGGGTCGGGTCGTCATGGGCTACCCGGCGGTCAAAATGGAAACCCATACTGAAATCTACAAGGCACAGCGGCGTTTGCCACGGCTGATGCGGGATATCGAAAACCTGAAAAAGGCTGTTTTCAAATAGGATTGAAGCAGCTACATCTGCCTCGACATCACAGATCAGGGGGCCGGAATGAGCACTCAGGACAAGGTCATCGCAATTGTCGCCGAACAGGCGCTGCTTGAACCATCGGATGTAACCCTTACCAGCACGTTGGAGGATCTTGGGATCGACAGCATGGGGCTGGTGGAGTGCATTTTTGCCATTGAAGAGGAATTTGATATCTCAATCCCCTTCAACTCCAATACACCTGAAGACAGCGATTTTGATATCTCAAATGTCGCGGCCATCATCGCTGGGATTGACAAGTTAGTGTCACAACCCTCGTGATATCAGCGCTTGAATCCTAGGGGAATACGGCATGAAGCGCGTTGTCATTACCGGAGCAGGGACCATCAATGCCTTGGGGCATTCGGTTGCCTCCACCTTTGAAGCCATGCGCGAGGGTCGTTGCGGTATTGGCAAGCTTGAATTTCGCGACGTGGAGCGGCTCTCGATTCGGATCGGCGGCCAGGTGCGCGGGTTTGAGGCCGAGGGGCGGTTCAACCGGCAACAAATGAGCCTCTATGACCGGTTCACCCAGTTTACGCTGATCGCTGCCAAGGAAGCCATTTTGCAATCCGGGCTCGAATTCCACGGTGAACTGTCTGCCAAATCTGGCGTGGTTCTCGGCACCGCCGGCGGCGGGGTCTCCACCTGGGATGACAATTACCGTTCGGTCTATGAGGATGGCAAGAACCGGGTGCATCCCTTTGTGGTGCCCAAGCTGATGAATAACGCAGCGGCCAGCCATGTCTCGATGGAATTCAATCTCAAAGGCCCCAGCTTTACCGTCTCGACCGCCTGTGCCTCCTCCAACCATGCCATGGCCCAGGCCTTTCAGATGGTGCGCAGCGGCATGAGCCCGGCGATGATCACCGGTGGGTCGGAATCCATGCTGTGCTTTGGCGGTGTCAAAGCCTGGGAAGGGCTGCGGGTGATGTCGAAAAAGGCCTGCCGTCCCTTTAGTGCCAATCGCAACGGCATGGTTCAGGGCGAAGGTGCCGGGATTTTTGTGTTTGAAGAATATGAACACGCACAGGCACGCGGGGCAGAAATCCTGTGCGAAGTTCTGGGCTTTGCCATGTCTTCGGATGCTTCAGATATCGTCATGCCCAGCAAACAAGGCGCCGCGCGGGCCATCGCTGGCGCGCTTCAGGATGCCGGCGTTGACCGCGAGCGCGTGGGCTATATCAACGCCCATGGTACCGGAACGGTGGCCAATGACAAAACCGAATGCGCTGCGGTGGCGGATGTCTTTGGGCCCCATGCGGATCGGCTGATGATGTCTTCAACCAAATCCATGCATGGGCATCTGATCGGCGGCACCGGCGCTGTTGAGCTGTTGGCCTGTATCATGGCGCTTAAGGACGGGGTGATTGCACCGACAATTGGGTATGAAGAACCAGACCCGGAATGTGCTCTGGATGTGGTGCCAAACCAGGCCCGCGAAGCGCGGATTGATGTGGCGCTATCCAATGCCTTTGCCTTTGGCGGCCTGAATGCTGTCCTGGCCCTGGGGCGGGTTTAACAGGCCAGATCCAAAAGGCGCAGATCTGTCGTGAAAAAAACCACCGCAGGCGAATGACCTGCGGTGGTTTTTATGTGTTCAGAGGAGGGAATAGGCGCGGGGCGGAAATCGCCATACGCGCCTAAGAGCGCAGCTTACTGCTGCACCACATCCACAACATTGTAGCCAGCGGTAAAGCCTTTGAGCGACATTTTCATCTCAACCAGCTGATCTGGTGCAGGAGCTGGGCGCAGTGACAGGGTGGCTTCGCCGCCTGCTTTGAAGGTGTCGATATCCGATTGGGTCAACCCAATTTGGGCGACGCAGCCAAGTGGGTTACAGAAAGAGTAGTTATAGCGCTTGCCAGGGGCACCATCGACCGAAATGGTCAGCCCGGCGGGCAGCATGGTTTCCAGCGGAACAATGATTGTGGCACCGGCAACGGCCTGGCCACCAGGTTGATCAATCCGGAACAGCGAGACTTCGGCCATGGGATTGCCGTTTGGATCCGTCAGAATTTGCAGCAAAGAACAGGGATCTGTTTCAGCTTCGGTCTTAATGCAGGCCAGATCCCAATCGCCATGGGTTTCTTTGGCGTAGCGATCTCCAAGCTTTGGAGTGCCATCATCAACAGGCTGACCAAGATCCAGCACCTGGTCTGCAGTTGCTTCGTTGGCCTGCGCAACCGGTTCGGATGTGTCTGTGGTGGCTGTTTCACTGTCCTGGGCGGACACGGCGCTCGTTACCGCCAGCAGGGCGGCCAGGGTCATTGGCGTAAGGGACTTGATCATGAATGCCTCATTATTCTCAGGTCGTTTGCAGAGCCTTTACCATGTTGCAACTGGGGTGTCAGGTCTCAATCCCGCCACGGGTAAGAAATCGGCAAAGATTTGTAAAACAGTTTAATAACAAGTGAAGCGTTTGCTACAAAAGCAAAAAAGGAAGCTCTCCGGCTTCCCTTTTTGTTTAGTTCTCCCCGTCGGACTGGCCGACTTAGTTATTGAGTAGGACGTTACGAAAGGCCTGTGCTCGGGTCAACATGGAATAGCAAAAAAATGTGACACCTAGCTGCTTTACCCGGTATTTCTGCCAAAAGCCGCCAAACCTGGAGGTTTTCCCCGCTCTGGCCGCTCAAATAGAGGGCAAAACCGGTGAGAAATTGATCAGCAACAACAAGCCAGCCCCTCAGCCTTCAAAGGCGACAACAAAAAAAGGCCGTGCCCAGGGCACGGCCAGTCTGACAGGGAGGAAATGCCCGTCGCGGTCTCGATTAGAGAGGACGAGCATGACATTCATCGCATATAAAAGTTAATAATCGGTTTTCAAGGGGCCTTGCTTGAAGTCCACATGCCCGGGGTGATTCCCGGCTGTACCTTCATGGGGCCGGTTGGAAGCGTCTATTGGCGGGCAAAGGAAGACTATGACGGACAAGATTTTTATTGGTGGCGGTGGCGAAGGCTACGCTGAGCCGCAAGAGATGCGTTTCAAATATGCCAACCGCCACGGGTTGATCGCCGGGGCCACGGGCACCGGCAAGACGGTAACCCTGCAAATCCTGGCTGAAAGCTTCTCCCAGGCCGGCGTTCCGGTAATCCTGGCGGATGTAAAGGGCGATCTCTCCGGGTTGGCCAAGGCGGGAACAGCAAGCCATAAACTCCATGAGGCCTTTGTGGGCCGCGCTGAAAAAATTGGTTTTTCCTCCTATACATACCACGACTGTCCGGTCACTTTCTGGGATCTGTTTGGCGAACAGGGCCATCCCGTGCGTACCACCGTGGCGGAGATGGGGCCCTTGCTGTTGGCGCAACTGCTGGAGCTGAGCGAAGCCCAGGAAGGGATCTTGAATATCGCCTTTCGGCTGGCGGATGAGCAGGCCCTGCCGCTGCTGGATCTAAAGGACCTGCAGGCGCTGTTGGTTTGGATTGGTGAAAACCGGGGCGAGCTGTCACTGCGCTATGGCAATGTCTCTCCGGCCTCGGTGGGGGCCATCCAGCGGCGTTTGTTGGTGCTGGAAAACCAGGGCGGCGCGGATCTGTTTGGTGAGCCTGCGCTGGCGCTGAGCGATCTGATGCGACAAGACAGCGCCGGGCGCGGCATGGTCAATATCCTTGCCTCTGACAAACTGATGTCTGCGCCCAAGCTTTATGCCACCTTCCTGCTGTGGCTGCTGAGCGAGTTGTTTGAAGAACTGCCCGAGGTGGGCGATCCTGACAAGCCCCGGTTGGTGTTCTTCTTTGATGAGGCGCATCTGTTGTTTGACGACGCGCCCAAGGCCTTGGTCGACAAGGTGGAACAGGTGGCGCGACTGATCCGCTCCAAGGGGGTTGGCATCTATTTCATCACCCAGAGCCCGGGCGACGTTCCAGAGGATATTCTGGGTCAGCTCGGCAATCGCATCCAGCACGCGCTGCGCGCCTTTACCGCGCGGGATCGCAAAAACCTGAAACTGGCCGCAGAGACCTATCGGGAGAACCCGCGGTTCTCGACTGAGGATGCCATTCGTGAGGTCGGCGTCGGAGAAGCGGTGACCTCGATGCTGCAAAAGAAGGGCGTGCCGGGCATTGTTGAGCGCACCCTGATCCGGCCGCCCAGCAGCCAGTTGGGGCCGCTGACAAAAGCGGAGCGCGCAGAGGTGCTCAAGCAATCGGACATGGCGGGGAAATACGACAAACCCCTGGATCGCCATTCTGCCTATGAAATCCTGCTGGCACGCACCGCCAAGGCAGCCCAAGAGGCTGAGGTTGCAGAGGTTCAGGCCGAAGCTGCGCCAGAGCCGATGGCCCGGGAATTCAATGCAGCACGGCGGTTTTCCGGTTCCCGTGTTCCGCGCTCGTCCGCGCGCAGGCATCGACCAAAAGATACCTTTGCCTCTGCCATGTCAGAAGCGGTGATCAAGGAATTGAAAGGCACCACAGGCCGCCGTTTGGTGCGCGGCATATTGGGTGGTTTGTTCAAAGGACGATAAGTAAATAGGGGGCCGGCAACTGCCAGCCCCCTCTATGGGTCCGCCTTTGGCGGGAGTATTTAGCGCCACATGAAATATGGGCCAATAGCAAGGGCCGCCCCTGGTGTCTGGGCGGCCCTTTTTTGTTGTGCTATTTCTCCGGGATCAAACCGCGCGGGCTGAAGCGGAGCACCAAAAGCAGGATCAATCCCATGGTGAACAGCCGCATATGGGCGGCGTTTTCCAGCAGGTGTTCCCGCAGCATGTTGGTTTCATCCATGCCTGAGGTCAGCAGGGTGATCAGCTCCAGGCTCATCGGTTCCACCTTGATCCAGAGGAACCATATCAGGAAGCCGCCCAGCACCGAGCCAAAGTTGTTGCCGGAGCCGCCAACGATGACCATCACCCAGATCAGGAAGGTAAAGCGCAAGGGATTATAGGTGCCCGGAGTCAACTGCCCGTCCAGGGTGGTCATCATCGCACCCGCAATGCCGCAAATGGCCGAGCCAAGCACAAAAATCTGCAGGTGGCGCTTGGTGACGTTTTTCCCCATGGCCTGCGCCGCGACCTCATTGTCGCGAATGGCGCGCATCATCCGCCCCCAGGGGCTTTTGAGCGCCATCTGCGCCATCCACAGCAAGGCGATCAGCACCAGGGAAAACAGTGCTGCATAGCCCAGCTTGACGTAGAGCGTTGACCCCAAAACCGGATCCATTCCAAGACTGGCAAACCAGTCCACATAGGCGGGATCATTTTGCAGATCGACCTCGTAAGGCACGGGCCGGGGCAGGCCGACGACGTTTTTCACGCCACGCGACAGCCAGTCTTCGTTTTTGAGGATGGCAATGATGATTTCGGCAATGCCAAGGGTGGCAATCGCCAGATAGTCCGACCGCAGCCCCAGGGCCGTTTTACCAATCAGCCAGGCCGCTCCGGCTGCCAGCAGCCCGCCCATGGGCCAGGACAAGAGCACCGGCCAGCCAAGCCCACCGATATTGCCCGCCAATGCCGGATTGATGTCTTCGATCGCTTCAATCGACGGGTCAAACAGGGCGCGGTAGATGACAAACCCAACAATCAGGATGGCCACAATCAGCGCCGTACGCAGGCCTCCTTTGGGCAGCAAACGGGTTGCGGCAACTGCCGAGATCACCGTCAGCGCCCCCATCACCAGTGCCATGACAACGCCCGGGCCGCCGGCGCTCCAGGCACCTGGAGATGGCGGCGTTGAGGTCAGCACCACAGCGAGACCGCCCAGAGCAGTGAACCCCATGATGCCCACATTGAACAAGCCGGCAAAGCCCCACTGCAGGTTTACCCCCAGCGCCATGATGGCCGAAATCAGCCCCATGTTGAGGATCACCAGAGAGGAGTTCCAGGAGCCTGAGAAAAAGCTCCAGTTGGTGAGGCCTTCCAGCAGGATCAGCACGGCCACGACCGCAAACAAAAGACTGTGTTTCAGAGTATCAGTCATACCGATTTCCCCTTGAAGAGCCCTGTTGGCTTGAACAGAAGGACGATGATCAGGATCGCAAAGGAGACCGCAAACTTATAGTCGGTACTCAGAAGTTGTACCAAACCATCGGGTTCCAGGTGTTCCGGCATCAGATAGCCCAACACCTTTTTCCAGGCATAGGTAATAGTGACCTCGGAAAAGGCGATGATGAACCCACCCGCAATCGCACCCTGGGGGCTGCCCAGACCACCAACAATGGCCGAGGCAAAGATCGGCAGCAGCAGCTGGAAATAGGTGAAGGGCTTAAAGCTCTTGTCGAGGCCATAGAGCACACCGGCGATGGTCGCCAGGGAGGCCACGATCAGCCACGTATACATCACCACCCGATCAGGATCGATGCCGGACAACAGCGCCAGATCTTCATTGTCGGAATAGGCACGCATGGATTTACCGGTGCGGGTCTTGTTGAGGAACCAAAACAGCAGCGCCACAACCACAATGGCGGCCACCACAGTGATGCCCTGAGAAGTCTTGATCGCCAACCCTTCACGCAGGCCCGTCATTTCCTTAAAGGCGCGCGCCTTGATGATAAAGCGCTCGCCATCTGCAAAACGCTGATCGCCGGGCCCAATGACAAAACGCACAAGGCCGTTCATCATGAACATCACCCCCAGCGAGACCATGACAAAAACCACAGGCTTGGCCTTTTGGGCGCGGTAGAACCGATAGACGGTGCGATCCGTGAGCAGCACCAACACCATGGTCGCAAAAATGCCAAAGGGCAGGGCGAGCAGCGCCGTGGGCAGTGGGCCAAAGCTCACCCCCCAGGATTGCAGCAACCAGGTCACCAGAATGGTCATCATGGTCCCAAAGGCCATGGTGTCCCCATGGGCAAAGTTGGAAAACCGCAGGATACTGTAGATCAGCGTGACCCCCAGCGCCCCCAGCGCCAGCTGGCTGCCATAGGCGATGGCGGGTACGCCAACGAAGTTCGTGAATGCCACAAGGGCGTTGAGAAGATCCATGTTGTATCTCTCTAGTCTGAATTCTGTGAATTGCTGCTTGGCGGTGGCAGCAAACTCTCACCGTCGATGGGAGCACGTTGTTTTGGGGAACCGGAGCCTTCATTTGAGTTCGTCAGGTTTTCATTCCTTGTGAGACCAACACCACATTTCCCTGCAGCGAATTCTGCTTCACTCTCTCCAACTGGCAATAACTGAAAATTCTCATGGGTTTCATCTATCCAGAGCGCCATAGATTCACCGTTGACTTCGCCTTTGAACCATCGAGAAGAGCTATCTACTGGTGAGAGAATAACGGCTGTTCGTTCTCGGTTTGGTACCTTTGCAATAAGCACAAGGTTTTCAGATTCTGAGGTCTCCAGCTCGATTAGTTCAAACTCGACCTTAAACGGTGAGCACTCAAGTGAGATCGAGCATGTTTTCTGGACTTGGCACTCTAGGGCTGTCGCCGTTTGAGCTGAGAACAGAAAGGACGCCAAAGCAAGTGTCAGATTTCGTTTCCAGTAATAGGTCGGTTCCATCTTCACCCCCCCAAAAACGATTTGCGCACTTCGGGATCGGCCAGCAGCTCTTGGCCGGTGCCGGTATAGGCATTGCGCCCCTGCACCAAAACATAGCCTTTGTCCGCGATCTCAAGCGCTTGCTTGGCGTTTTGTTCCACCATCAGGATCGGCAGACCGGTGCGGGCCACCTCAATGATACGGTCAAACAGCTCGTCCATCACGATGGGCGACACCCCGGCGGTGGGCTCATCCAGCATCAAAACCTTGGGCTGGGTCATCAGCGCGCGCCCCACGGCCACCTGCTGACGTTGCCCACCAGACAGCTCACCGGCGGGCTGGTTGCGCTTGTCGCGCAAGATCGGGAACAGATCATAGACCTGCTCCATGGTGCCAGTGATATCATCGGTGCGAATAAACGCCCCCATCTCCAGGTTCTCTTCCACCGTCATCGAGGTAAAGATATTGCTGGTCTGCGGCACAAACCCCATGCCCTTGATCACCCGGTCCTGTGGGCTCAGCGTGGTGATATCCTCACCGCCCAACCGCACCGCGCCTGAGCGCACATTCAGCATGCCAAAAACCGCCTTCATCGCGGTCGATTTGCCCGCCCCATTGGGGCCAACAATCACGGCAATTTCACCGGGGTTCACAGCAATGGTACAATCATGCAGGATATCCGGCCCCTTGCCGTATCCCCCAGTCATGCTGTCACCAATCAAAAAGGGTTCAGACATGGGCGGCGCCCCTATTCATCTTGCCAAAAATACCTCGGGGGAGCCGCGAAGCGGTGGGGGCAGAGCCCCGGTTTTCTTTGCAATTCCCCATCAGGCCTTCTCCAACTTGTCTTTGTTCTTCAGCCCGGTACCCAGATAGGCCTCGATCACCTGCTCATTGGCTTTGATCTCGGCCAAAGTGCCCTCGGCCAGCTTCTTGCCCTCGGCCATGCAGATCACCGGGTCACACAGGCGGTCGATAAACTCCATGTCGTGCTCGATCACCACAAAGGTATAGTCACGCTCTTCATTGAGACGCTTGATGGCATCGGCAATTGTATAGAGCAGGGTGCGGTTCACCCCGGCGCCAACCTCGTCGAGGAAAACGATCTTGGCATCCACCATCATGGTGCGGCCCAGCTCCAACAGCTTCTTCTGGCCGCCCGAAACCTCGCCGGCGCGCAGATCGGCGATATGGCTGATGGTGAGAAACTCAAGCACTTCATCCGCCTTGGCCCGCAGAGCGCGCTCTTCATCGGCGATGCGCTTACGGCCAAACCAGGTGTTCCACAGGCTTTCACCCGATTGCGCGCCGGGCACCATCATCAGGTTCTCGCGGCAGGTCATCGAGGTAAACTCATGTGCGATCTGAAAGGTGCGCAGCAGCCCCTTATGAAACAGCTCATGCGGCGGCAGGCCGGTAATATCTTCCCCATCCATGGTCACGCGACCGGATGTGGGGCTAAGAACGCCAGCTATTACGTTGAAAAGAGTGGTCTTTCCCGCGCCATTTGGCCCGATCAAACCGGTTATGGAGCCCTTGGCGATTTCAAGCGAGGCGCCGTCAACCGCGTGGAACCCGCCGAAGTGCTTGTGCAAGTCCTCGACGACGATCATATCATTCTATCCCCTGCCGCTATTTTTTTCGGCTTACTAAATTTGGAACAGCCCGGGAAATTCCCGGGCTGCTCTTTGACTTTATGATCCTACAAAGGAGATCAGCGGAACTTTACAGTGGTGTTCACACCGTCTTTGACCAGGATCTCACGGTAGGAGCCTGCGCTCTCACCGGGGCCAATCAGCTCAACGCCGGTGGCGCCCTGGAAATCAACGTCTTTGCCAGCGGCAATCAGTTCCAGTGCCTTGCCCAGCTCGCCGGGGTTGATCACTTCACCGGGTGCATTGGCAACATCCATGATCTTGGCGCCGTACTCAGCAGGATCGGTCGAATTGGCCGCCTGCATTGCCAGCAGGATCAGAGCCGCCGCATCATAGGACTCGGAGGCATAGGCAGAGGTGCCGTCAAAGCCCAGGGCCTTTGCTTGCTCGGCAAAGATCTCCGCACCTTGGCTGTCGGAGCCTGCGATCTGGCCGTAAGAACCGTCCAGGTCGGAGCCAACGTTTTTCGGCAGGCTGTCACCGATCATGCCACCAGGCAGACCGAAGGTGTCAAAGGCGCCGGAGTCGAGCGAGGACTGAATGATGCCCAGACCGCCCTGGTCAAGGTAACCGGCAACAACCAGAATGTCGCCGCCAGCAGAGGCCAGCGAAGCCACTTCAGCAGAATAGTCACCCTTGCCGTCTTCATGGGCGGCCACGATTGTCACTTCACCGCCAACAGCCTCAAAGGAGGTCTTGATCGCATCGGCAAGGCCTTTGCCATAGTCGTTGTTGGTGTAGGTCAGAGCAATGGATTCAACGCCTTTTTCCTGCAGCATCTCAGCCATTACCTGACCTTCACGGGCGTCAGAGGGCGAGGTGCGGAAAAACAGGCCATTGTCTTCCATTGAGGAGAGGCCAGGGGAGGTCGCCGAAGGGGACACCATGACCATACCGTTTGGAATGGCAACGTTTTGCAGGATCGCGCCGGTCACACCGGAGCAGTCACCGCCAACAATACCGTTTACGCCTTCTGCGATCAGTTTTTCACCGTTGGCTACGGCCAGGCCGTTGTCGATGCAGCCAGTATCTGCCCGCACAGAGGTTACGGTTGCGCCGTCAAGTAGCAGGCCGGATTTGGTGACCTCATCCATCGCCATTTCCGAGCCAGCTGCCATGGCAGCGGTCAGCGATTCAATGGGGCCGGTGAAACCGATCAGAACACCAAGCTTTACTTCTTTGGCGTGGCTGCCTGCAAAGGCGGTGCCTGCAGTCAGCGCGAGGGCCGCTGTGGCCATCATCAATTTTTTCATCATATTTCTCCCAGTTTATTGGAACAAGTCTGTTCATAAGGAACCCTAGGCAAGGCGATTTGAAAAGAAAAGTCCCCTTGGCTCGTGACACCCTCCCGATGTCCACTTGCTCTGTTTTTATCCAGCAGCGTTTTGCTGGCCTGATGAGGCGGATGCTCTACAGGTTTTTGCGCCAGAGGGAAAGAAAACAATGGCCATTTCGTCGCATCCCTTTGGGGTTGATTTTGTCTCGCGGGCTTTCGTTGGACGGCGGAAATGTCCGTTTGGCGGCCGGTCAAAGCCGGTGGATTTCCGCAAGTGCTTGAAGCTTAAAATAAATATGTTGATGAAATCGACCGGCCAAAGCCTGTGTCTTTTGCTGTGTCCAAAAAAGCCGGGCACAGCGCGGGATCTGTGAGAATGATCAAAAAAATGTGACAGGCCGAGCCCTCTGGGACGGCCCCCAAGTGGCAAAAGTGTCTGTTCTCGCCAGAGAATCAGTCGCTTTTGCTCAAGGTAGAATCACTGTCCGCCAGATTTGCTGCCGCGCTCACGGTAGGGGGTGGTGTCATAATGCGCCCGGTAGCATTTGGAAAAATGCGACGGCGAGGCAAACCCACAGGCCAGCGCCACATTGATCACGCTCATATCGGTCTGCATCAACAGGTTGCGGGCTTTTTGCAACCTCAGCTCCATATAATAGCGTTTGGGGCTGCGGTTCAGATAACGGCGGAACAGACGTTCAAGCTGCCGGGTCGACATCCCAACATTCTGCGCCAAGACGGAGGGGCTGATGGGTTCCTCGATATTGGTTTCCATCATTTGGATCACCATCGACAGCTTCGGGTGACGCACGCCGATCCGAGTCGGGACCGACAGACGCTGGGTGTCCTGATCGGTGCGGATAGAAGAATAGATCAACTGGTCCGCCACGGAATTTGCCAGGTCCTCGCCGTGGTCATTGGCAATGAGTTTCAACAACAAATCAATCGACGACGTCCCACCCGCCGTAGACAAGCGATTGTTATCAATTACAAAAACGGATTTTGTGAGGGTGACTTCCTCGAACTCTTCGGCAAAGCTGTCAATGTTTTCCCAATGGATGGTTGCCTTTTTACCGTCCAGCAATCCAGCTTTCGCCAGAACATAGGATGCGGTGCACAGGCCACCAATCATCACGCCCTTGCGGGCCTCACGGCGCAGCCAGGCCAGCAGTTTTTTACTGGTTGCGGCCTGAACGTTAACCCCTGCACAGACAAGAATACTGTCATCGCGTTGCAAATCACCAAAATCACCGTCCACAGCAAAGGTGGTGCCGGCAGAGCAGGTGACTTGTTCGCCACCCTCGCCAAGCAAGGTCCAGCTATAGACCTCGCGACCGGCCATACGGTTGGCGATACGCAGGCATTCAACCGCTGAGGCAAAAGAGAGCATCGAGAATCTCTCTAGCAAAACAAATACATATCGTCTTGTGGATGAAACCTCTTTTGATGTTTCGACCGGTTTTCTTTGGGTTTGCATGGGGCACATCCTTGGCAATTTTTGAATGCACCGGGAGAGACCAATAGTAAGTCAGCCCCGCGTGAGACCAGAAAACCGTGACCATAGGTTCGAAGCCGGGTCAAGAGGGGCAAATCTAAACTGGTCAGCACGAGTGCGTTTTTGTATAGGTGGCTTCCGTTCTATTATTAAGACCTCTTAAGCGGAGAAAAGCTATGAGTGAGTGGCAAAAAGCATCCTGGCGCAACAAACCCCGCGTGCAGATGCCCGATTACACCGACGCCCCGGCGCTCGGCGCCGTAGAAGCGCAGCTTTCAAGCTATCCTCCACTGGTCTTTGCCGGCGAAGCACGGCGCTTGAAACAACATCTTGCAGCGGCGGGCCGCGGCGAGGCATTTTTGCTGCAGGGCGGTGACTGCGCCGAAAGCTTTGAGCAGTTCAGCGCGGATGCCATTCGCGACACCTTCAAGGTGATGCTGCAGATGGCCATGGTGTTGACCTATGGCGCCAAGGTTCCTGTGGTGAAAGTGGGCCGTATGGCCGGCCAATTCGCCAAACCGCGCAGCGCGCCTACTGAAACCCTGGATGGGGTGGAGCTGCCCAGCTATCGCGGCGACATCATCAACGATCTTGGCTTCACCGAAGCCGCGCGTATTCCCGATCCCAAGCGGATGTTGCAAGCCTACACCCAGGCGGCGGCAACCCTCAACCTGCTGCGGGCCTTTTCCACCGGCGGCTATGCGGATGTGAACCAGGTGCATTCTTGGACCCTGGGCTTTACCGAGGGTGAAAAAGCCCAAAGCTACCGCGAAATGGCCAATCGTATCACCGACACGCTGGATTTCATGAAGGCAGCCGGGGTGAACAATGATGCGGCGCATGCGTTGCAGACGGTAGAATTCTACACCAGCCACGAAGGCCTGTTGCTGGAATATGAAGAGGCGCTGACCCGTCTTGATACGACCTCCGGCAATTGGCTGGCAGGCTCCGGTCATATGCTGTGGATCGGGGATCGCACCCGCCAGCCCGACGGCGCCCATGTGGAATTCTGTCGTGGGGTGCTGAATCCCATCGGCATGAAATGTGGCCCCACAACATCGGCTGATGACCTGAAGGTGCTGATGCAGCGCCTGAACCCATCAAATGAGGAGGGGCGGCTGACGCTGATCGCGCGCTTTGGTGCCGGCAAGGTGGCAGAACATTTGCCGCGACTGGTCAAGGCGGTCGAGGAAGAGGGCGCCAATGTCACCTGGGTTTGCGATCCGATGCATGGCAATACCGTGAAATCCTCTACCGGCTACAAAACCCGCCCCTTTGAGAGCGTGTTGCGCGAAGTCCAGGACTTCTTTGCGGTACATTCCGCCGAAGGCACCATTCCGGGCGGGGTACATTTTGAGATGACCGGTCAGGATGTAACCGAGTGTACCGGCGGTGTTCGCGCGGTAACGGATGAAAACCTGAGCGATCGCTATCACACCGCCTGTGATCCGCGTCTCAACGCCAGCCAGTCCCTGGAACTGGCCTTTCTGGTCGCAGAAGAATTGTCAAACCTGCGCAATAAGCGTCGCGCACGCAGCGCTGAAGCTAGCTGAGCCACGCTCTATGGGTTGTGGAAAATCAAGACCGCTCCAGGAGACTGGGGTGGTTTTTGTTTAACTACAATGTGTTGCGATGCGATGTTGAAGGGGCGTTTAAAAGGGAAACGCCCCGGGAATTCTTCCGCGGGGCGATCATTGCTAGACTATGACCAAATAGACTAGAAATAGGCTAAAATTTTAGGAAACGGGCGTTTCATCACGGCTGGAGACCAGCCGCAAATGTGCCCCTTTTGATTTGCTTTTGTCATCTGTCCGCGCAGTGTCACGCGCCGGTTTTTTCAACCTGAGATCGGCCAGATCACGCGCCTCTTGCAGGATGGATGGCTCAGGAGCAAGGCGCGCTTGCAACTCTGCAAACTCTGGGTTTGGCTTGTTCACATCACCCGCGTCGCGCGACTTTGCCTTGAACTCAGTATCATCGGTGTTTTTGGCAACGGCCCGCATTTCGATCGAGGTGATTGCAAAGCGCTGCGATGTTTTGTTCGGGTTACCCTCAGAGACAAAAACACCCAGCGCACGGCTCACATCGCCCAGGTCGCTGCGCAAGGGGAGCAGCAACATGCGGGCCTCACGGCGACCACGCAGGCGTGACCCTTCGGTCTGCATCTCAATCTCAACAATGGCAGGCGCTTCAAACATGTGCTCCAGCGCGGCGCTCATCTGTTTGCGGGCATCGGGGGTGAAAAAGGCGGTAATCGGCATGCCGCGCACCTCCATGCCTGCCATCTCATTGACCTTTTGGCCGGCCAGACGGAAGCGGGCGATGCCTGGGGCAACACGCTCCAGAATGAATGTCTGCGACAGAATGTTTTCCAACCCGCGCGGATCGATCTGTGACCGGCTTGGAATGTCGTCGCCGCGACGCAGCGCGGTCCAATAGGCCTCGGCCTGACGCATGGGGGAAACCGGAACGGTGTTACGGAAATTCGTCATGGGAACCACCTTGTTGTGACCCTTGTCCTGGCTAGAGTTTTTGCTGCCGCCAAAAAACATGTGCTTTTCCTTACGTTGTCCGGTCCATTTGCCATCTTGTACGCAACACAATCTGCCGACTGCCTTATTCGTACCGTTTAGATGGTTACCTTGCAGTTAACATGCCATAATATTATTCAAATTTGGACTAAAACTTAAAGCAATGGTTAACGCCTTTGTATAACCACCTATCCTTTTGTGCGTGCCGGCACTGCAGAGGACACTGTTTTGGGCCTGATTTTGCTGGCGATTGGCTGGATAAGGACAAGTTTATGAAAATACGAAGCATGACCGGATTTGCCTCGGGACAGGGGCGTCTTGGGGTCCACAGTTGGAGCTGGGACATGCGGTCGGTCAACGCCAAGGGGCTGGATCTGCGCCTGCGGGTGCCGGACTGGCTGGATGGGCTGGAAGTGCACCTGCGCAAGGTCATGGGCAACACACTGGCGCGGGGCAATGTCTCGCTCGGGCTGCGGATCAGCCGAGGAGAGGAGGCGGCTGGAACCCTCACTCTGAACAAACCTCTGCTCGCTTCGGTGCTCACCGCCCTGGCAGAGGCAGAGGCGCTGGCGCAGTCGGCCGGGGTGGATTTGTCGGTCACATCTGGTGCGGATTTGCTTTCTATTCGCGGGGTACTGGAAACCACAGCAATCGAAGATGACCCGGCGCCCTTGGTTGCTGAGTTGAAAAAGGAATTCGAAAGCCTTGTGTCTGAATTCGTTCAAATGCGTGAAACCGAAGGGGCAGCATTGGAGCAGGTCTTGCGCAACCAACTGGCCGAGGTGAGCCGCCTGACTCAATTGGCGGCAGACAGCGCCGAAGCGCGCAAACCCCTGGTGGCCGCAGCGCTTAAGGTCAATCTGGCCAAGGTGTTGGAAAACGCGGACGGGGCGGATGCCAACAGGGTTGCCCAGGAATTGGCGATGTTGGCGGTAAAATCGGATGTCACCGAAGAAATCGACCGGCTGGCAGCCCATGTGGCCGCCGCTGAGGATCTGCTGGCCACTGGCGGCGCGGTCGGGCGCAAGTTTGACTTCTTGATGCAGGAATTCAACCGCGAGGCCAATACACTGTGTTCAAAAGCGCTTAACAGTGACTTGACCTCCGTGGGTCTAGAGTTGAAAGCAGTGATCGACCAAATGCGCGAACAAGTGCAAAATATAGAATAACTCCAAAGGAGAAGACCTGATGGCAGATCGGCGCGGCCTTTTGATCATCCTGTCCTCGCCCTCAGGCGCGGGCAAATCCACTCTGGCAAAGCGGTTGCGCGCCTGGGACTACAGCATTTCGTTTTCGGTTTCGGCCACCACCCGCAACCCTCGCCCCGGTGAGGTCCACGGGCAGGATTACCATTTTGTCTCCGTGGATGATTTCAAATCTGCCGTTACAGAAAATGACATGCTGGAACATGCCCATGTCTTTGGCAATTTTTATGGTTCCCCCAAAGGGCCGGTGCGCGCCGCCATCGAGGACGGCCAGGATGTGCTGTTTGACATCGACTGGCAGGGGGCGCAGCAGATCCGCAACTCTGAGCTGGGCCAGCACACATTGTCGATCTTTTTGTTGCCCCCGTCGATCACCGAGCTGCGGCGCCGGTTGGAAAGCCGGGGACAGGACGATGCCGAGACCATCAAACGGCGGATGGAGAAGAGCTGGGACGAAATCAGCCACTGGGGCAGCTATGATCATGTATTGATCAATGATGATCTGGATGCCACCGAAGATGCGCTGAAAACCATCATCACCTCCACCCGTTTGCGCCGTATTCAGCAGCCGCAGCTGGTGGATCATGTGCGCCTGTTACAAAGCGAATTTGAGGACATGACATGACATTATACGCACTTGGTGAACACCAACCCCACCTGCATGCCGATACCTGGGTTGCACCGGATGCCAATCTGATTGGCAAAGTGGTGCTGGAGGCCGGGGCCTCGGTTTGGTTTGGCTGCACCCTTCGCGCTGATCACGAAGAGATCCGCATCTGCGAGGGTGCAAATGTGCAGGAAAACGTGGTCATGCACATCGACGCGGGCTTTCCGCTGACCGTGGGCAAGAATTGCACCATTGGCCACAAGGTCATGCTGCATGGCTGTACCATCGGCGAAAACAGCTTGATCGGCATGGGGGCGACTGTTCTGAACGGCGCCAAGATTGGCAAGAACTGTCTGATCGGGGCAGGGGCGCTGATCACCGAAAACAAGGTTATACCGGATAATTCTCTGGTCATGGGCGCGCCGGGCAAAGTGGTGCGCGAGGTCTCTGCCGAGCTGGCCCAGACCCTGACCCAGAGCGCCCTGCATTATCAGGATAACATGCGCCGCTTCCGGGATGAGATGCGCCCAGTCTGACCAAAGCCCCCGGTTCCAATGCAAGCGATGCGTTGCCACATAGGCTTTACATTCGCCTGATATTGGAAGCGGATTGCAACAGGGGTTCGCCATGAAACAAGAGGTAATCGAGAGTTTTCTTGAGGCAATTCCAATGCCTTGCGTCTTGGTGGATCAAACTGAGCGTTTTATCGGATCCAACAAACCTGGGCTTACCCTGTTGGGGGAACAGATCCTGGGGCGTCATTTCGCGACAATCCTGCGGCAACCCAATGTTACTGCGGCAATTGAAAAATGTCTGGAGGATCGCGGCAATCGCAGTGCGCGGCATCTGTCAAACGATGGGGCGCAGGATACCACCTACGAGGTTGACCTGCGCTATATTGTCGGCATTGGCGCTGTCGAAGGTGGCGCAGTGCTGATCACCTTTCAGGATGTGACAGAGCGCGAACAGGCCAACCAGATGCGCCGGGATTTTGTCGCCAATGTCAGCCACGAATTGCGCACACCCTTGACCGCCCTGATGGGGTTTATTGAAACCCTGCGCGGCGCGGCACGTGATGACCCGGCAGCGCGGGATCGTTTTCTGACCATCATGGAAGGCGAGGCCAGCCGGATGAACCGTCTGGTGGGCGATTTGTTGTCCCTGAACCGGGTCGAGAGCAAAGAGCGCATTCGCCCCAAGGAACAGATGGACCTGGTGGCACATCTTTGCTCCACGCTCAAAACCATGCAGCCCCTAGCCGAAGCTGGCAATGTCAGCCTGAACTTTAGCCCTCCCGAAGTGCCGGTGATGATCATTGGCGATCCGGATCAATTGCTACAGGTCTTTATCAATCTGGTTGAGAACGCCATTAAATATGGCGGCGATCAGGTCGAAGTGACCCTGGAGCTGCTGGAACGGGATCCTTCGCTGCGCGCTCCGGCGGTGCGGGTGCAGGTCACTGACAATGGTGCGGGCATTGATCCGATTCACCTGCCACGACTGACAGAGCGGTTTTACCGCGCTGACAATCATCGCTCGCGCGAAATGGGGGGCACCGGATTGGGGCTTGCCATCGTCAAACACATCGTCAACCGCCACCGTGGCAGGTTGCGGGTCGAAAGCGATCTTGGCGCGGGAACCTGTTTTTCTGTGACCTTGCCCCTGTCCTGAACCCTGTCCTGACCCCTGTCCTGATCCTAAGGCCAAACCTCAGATCTGATCCCGGCCCTTATTGCGGACCTGAAATCGCTGCTCTTGGGTGTATCCTCCTTGGCTTTGTCCATCTTTTGCAACGCGCATAGTCCGGCGCGCGGCCTGAACGGGCGCGCTTGTATAGGTGCTGTCTTGGCGCAGCTGCCAGAAATTCCGGGCCAAAGATTAACGCAGGGGCGGGATTTGTGACAAAAATCGCCGCTGATCCGGTTTTGTCATACAGCTGTTACATGCACGTCACAAAAGCCTCATGTGCAGCTTTTAGGACCGGCACATGATCATCGTGTGGATGGTCACACAATTTAATCTCTCATGGAGACTCTCATGTCCTTTGTGAAACTGACCGCTTCTGCCCTGACCATTGCTGCCGCCACTGCGACGGCTGCCACTGCGCGTGACCAGGTTCAGGTTGCTGGCTCCTCGACCGTTCTTCCCTATGCTTCCATCGTTGCCGAAGCCTTTGGCGAAAACTTCGACTTCCCCACCCCTGTTGTTGAATCCGGTGGCTCTTCTGCTGGTCTGAAACGGTTCTGTGAAGGTGTTGGCGAAAACACCATCGACGTCGCCAACGCGTCGCGCGCCATCAAGGAAAAAGAAATCAAAGCCTGCGCCGAGGCTGGTGTCACCGACATCATCGAAGTGCGCATCGGCTATGATGGCATCGTCTTTGCCTCCGACATCAACGGCAACGAATTTGCCTACACCCCAACCGACTGGTTCCTGGCGCTGTCTGACGAGATCCTGGTTGACGGTAAAATGGTTCCAAACCCAAACAAGACCTGGGCCGACGTGAACCCATCTTTCCCAGCTCAGGCCCTGCAGGCCTTTATTCCTGGCACCAAGCACGGCACCCGTGAAGTGTTCGAAGACAAAGTGATCCTGGCAGGCTGTGAAGCCACCGGCGCATTCGAGCACCTGCTGGCCCATGCCGAAGGCGACACCGCCAAGGCACAGAAAAAAGCCGCTGAAAAAGCCTGTATCTCGCTGCGCACCGATGGCGTTTCTGTCGACATCGACGGCGACTACACCGAGACCCTGGCCCGTATTGAAAGCAACAAGGACGGCATCGGCGTCTTTGGTCTGGCGTTCTATGAGAACAACACCGACAAGCTGCAGGTTGCGACCATGTCCGGTATCGTGCCGTCGACTGAAAGCATCGCCACCGGCGAATACCCTGTGTCGCGCCCCCTGTTCTTCTACGTGAAAAAAGCCCACATCGGCGTGATCCCAGGCCTGAAAGAATATGCTGAGTTCTTCATCTCTGATGAGGTTGCCGGCCCCGATGGCCCACTGTCCGAGTATGGCCTGGTTGCTGACCCAGAACTGAGCGACACGCAGGACGCGGTTGCCAACGAAGCCACCATGGGCGGCAACTCCTAATCGCCCCCAGTACATAGCTTTTGACTGGGGCGGGCTCTCCGCCCCAGTCTTAATTCCTGGACCAGATCCAGCTCTCATTTTCTGCCGCTGCCATACCGGAGCATAAGATGCCAACATTCTGGCTTGTCGTTGTCCTGCTGGCGCTTACTGCGCTTGGCTATTGGTTCGGGCGCCGTCGCGCCCTGAACTCGGCGCAGGGAAACCCGCGCGAACTGCATTCACTGCCCGTCTATTACGGCGCCAATGTCGCCATGAGCGTTGCTATTCCAGCCCTGATCACCCTGATGATCTGGCTGTTGGCGCAGCCTCTCCTGATTGAAAATCGGGTGTCGGCAACGATCCCCGCAGAACTGATCCCTGAAAACACCAGCATTGGCCTGGTGATGAGTGACGTGCGCCGCCTGGCCGAAGGCCTGGACGAGGCTGTCCTGCAGGGGGTTATGACCAAGAGCCAGTCGATCACACTGAATACCGAAGCCAGTGATATTCGCGCGGTTCTCGGGACTGTTGGGGTTGCCCTGGGGTCTGAAGTGCGCCCCGAAGTGCTGGAGGCCGCGCAAAGCTACCGCAGGCTGTCCAGTGTGGGGTCAACCGCCATGACCCTGGTCTGCCTGGTCCTGGCGCTGATTGGGTTTGGACTATCTACGCTGCGTACCACCAAAGAGTTTCGTGCCCGAAACGTTGTGGAACGCGGTGTTCTAGCGCTGCTCATTCTGGCTGCATCGCTGGCGATCCTCACCACGGTTGGCATCGTATTGTCGATGCTGTTTGAGACCATCAACTTCTTTGGCTTGCATGCCTGGAGCGACTTTTTCTTTGGCTCTACCTGGGCGCCGAACTTCCGCGGCGACAGTGAGCTGTCGATGTTGCCTTTGCTCTGGGGGACGCTCTACATCTCGGCGATTGCTTTGATGGTTGCGGTACCCATCGGCCTGTTTGCCGCCATCTACCTGTCTGAATATGCCAGCTCCACGGTGCGCTCCTTTGCCAAACCGCTGCTTGAGATCCTCGCTGGGATCCCAACTATCGTCTATGGTCTTTTTGCGCTGCTGACGGTTGGTCCGCTGCTGCTCAAACTTTTCGGCCAGGGTGAAGACGGTGTGCTTGGGCTCAGCTGGATGACAGGCGCGACCTCGGTTCTGACCGCTGGGGTGGTGATGGGCATCATGCTGATCCCCTTTGTGTCCTCGCTGTCGGATGACATTATCAACGCCGTGCCGCAATCCTTGCGTGATGGCTCGCTTGGCCTTGGTGCCACCCCATCGGAAACCATTCGTCAGGTGGTTTTGCCGGCCGCGCTTCCGGGGATTGTTGGCGCCATTCTGCTGGCGGCCTCGCGCGCCATCGGCGAGACAATGATTGTGGTTATGGGGGCAGGGGCAATTGCCAAGTTCTCGGCCAATCCTTTCGAATCCATGACAACAATCACCACCCGCGTGGTCAGCCAGCTGACTGGCGATACCGATTTTGCCAGCCCCGAAACTCTGGTAGCCTTTGCCCTCGGGCTTTCCCTCTTTGTCCTTACCCTGGGCCTAAACGTCCTGGCGCTCTATATTGTGCGCAAATATCGGGAGCAGTACGACTAATGACCGATCTCAGCTCAACCCCGAACCAGCCGGCACCAGCGCAGAGCTCTTTGCTGACCCTGTCCCAGCGGACCATCAAGCGTAATGCGTCGGAAACCCGGTTCAAAGCCTATGGTATTGCTGCCATCGCCGTCGGCCTGATTATGCTGCTGGTTCTGGTGACCACAATTGTCGGCCGCGGCACTGGTGCCTTTCAGCAGACCTTTATTACCGTGAATGTTGAATTGCTGGAAAGCAAACTGGACAAAAACGGCGAACGCAACATCGAAGACATCAAGCGCGTCACCACCTTTGGCTATGCGCCCTTGATCAAATCCGCGATGCAGACAGCGGTTTCAGACCTGGGCATTGAGACCAGCCTGAAATCCAAGGATATGGCGGGTCTTTTGTCGAAGAACGCTGTGGCGCAACTGCGGGCCTTTGTACTGGCCAACCCTGATCAGATTGGCGAAACCGTTGAGTTTCGTTTTCTGGCCCAAAGCCGTGTTGACGGCTATCTGAAGGATCGGGTGTCCCGCGACAGCATTGCCAATGACAAGAATATCTCTCCGGCGCAGCTGGATCTGGTGGATGCTCTGATTGCGGCTGGGGTCATTGAAAAAACCTTTAACCTTGACTTCATCACCGGCTCTGACGCCTCGGACCAGCGTCCCGAAGCTGCCGGCATGGGGGTTTCGATGCTGGGGTCGCTGTTCATGATGCTGGTGGTGCTGGCCCTGGCCCTGCCCATTGGTGTGGCTGCCTCAATCTATCTGGAAGAGTTTGCCCCCAAGAACTGGATCACCGATGTGATTGAAGTGAACATTGCCAACCTCGCGGCGGTGCCCTCGATTGTCTACGGTATTCTGGGGCTGGCGGTTTTCATCAACTATATGCATCTGCCGATGTCGGCGCCGCTGGTTGGTGGCCTGGTGCTGACGCTGATGACACTGCCGACGATCATCATCTCCACCCGTGCTGCCCTAAAGGCGGTTCCGCCCTCGATCCGGGATGCGGCCCTGGGGGTTGGTGCTTCCAAGATGCAATCGGTTTTCCACCACGTGCTGCCCCTGGCCGCGCCTGGCATTCTGACCGGGACCATCATCGGTCTGGCCCAGGCCCTGGGGGAAACCGCGCCGCTGTTGTTGATCGGCATGGTTGGCTTTATCGCTTCCAATGCGCCTGAAACCATCGGGGAAGGCCTGTTGTCCCCGAACTCTGCAATGCCTGCACAAATCTACGAATGGGCCAAACGCGCCGACCCGGCCTTTTATGAACGCGCCTGGGGCGGGATTATCATCCTACTCGTTTTTCTTGTAACCATGAACACGGTGGCGGTGATACTGCGTCGTCGCTTTGAGCGTCGCTGGTAGCCGGAGGTGAGGAAATGAACACTATGAATATGTTGGATAAAACCTTGGACACAATGACCACCAAGATCTCCGCACGGGACGTGAACGTCTACTATGGGGATACGCATGCCATCAAGAACGTGAATGTCGAAATCGACTCCAACACGGTCACAGCCTTTATCGGCCCCTCGGGCTGCGGAAAGTCTACTTTCTTGCGGTGTATCAACCGGATGAACGACACAATTGATGTCTGCCGGGTGGAGGGTGACATCCTGCTGGATGGGGAAGACATCTATGACAAACGGGTCGACCCGGTGCAGTTGCGCGCCAAGGTCGGCATGGTCTTCCAAAAGCCCAATCCGTTCCCAAAATCCATCTACGACAATGTCGCCTATGGTCCCCGAATTCATGGTCTGTCGAGAAACAAGGCGGAAATGGATGAGATTGTTGAGAAATCCCTGCGCCGTGCTGCGATTTGGGAAGAGGTAAAGGACAGGTTGGATGCCCCTGGCACCGGTCTCTCTGGCGGTCAGCAACAGCGTCTGTGCATTGCCCGTGCCATTGCCACCGAGCCAGAAGTCCTGTTGATGGATGAACCCTGTTCGGCGCTGGATCCAATTGCCACGGCGCAGGTAGAAGAGCTGATCGACGAGTTGCGGTCAAATTTCTCGGTGGTAATCGTGACCCACTCGATGCAACAGGCGGCACGGGTCAGCCAGAAAACGGCCTTCTTCCATCTTGGCAATCTGGTTGAGTTTGGCGCTACAGGCCAGATTTTCACCAACCCCGAAGACCCCCGCACCGAGAGCTATATCACAGGCCGTATCGGTTAAGCCCACAAAGGAAAATACCATGGTAGAACAACATATTGCCTCCGCCTTTGATCGGGATCTCGAAGCGATTCAGGCCCAGATCATGAAGATGGGGGGACTGGTCGAAGCGGCCATCGTCGATTCTGCACGGGCGCTGGAGACCCGGGATGAAGAGCTGGCGCAACAGGTGCGTCTTGCGGATCAGGCCATTGATGGGCTGGAAGAGCTGATTAATGAAGAATCTGCCCGGGTGATTGCCATGCGGGCCCCGGCCGCGGTTGATTTGCGGGTGGTGTTGTCGGTGATGAAAATCGCCGGCAATCTGGAACGCATCGGTGATTACTCCAAAAACATCGCCAAACGCACGGGTGTGCTGATCCAGTGGCATGACAGCACCGACAGCTCCTCTGCCTTGCGTAGAATGGCCCGCGAGGTCGAACTGATGCTCAAGGATGCGTTGGACGCCTATATCCAACGGGATGTTGAACTGGCAGCGGATGTGATCATCCGGGACCGTGAAGTCGATCAGATGTACAATGCGCTGTTTCGCGAGTTTCTGACGCATATGATGGAAGATCCGCGCAACATTACCGCCTGTATGCACCTGCATTTTATTGCTAAAAACATCGAACGCATGGGCGATCACGTGACCTCTATTTCTGAGGAGCTGATCTATCTGGTGACTGGCAACCGCCCCGAGGATGAGCGGCCCAAAGCCGATACCACCTCCACCGCGATCGGGGAGCTTTGATCCATGACTGCCGATCAGCCTACTGTCCTGATCATCGAAGATGAATTGGCGCAGCGGGAAGTCCTTGCCTACAATCTGGAGGCCGATGGTTTTCGGGTCCTCCGGGCAGAAAACGGCGAAGAAGGCCTGCTGCTTGTCGAAGAAGACATGCCCGATATTATCGTGCTGGATTGGATGATGCCAAATCTGAGCGGTATCGAGGTGTGTCGCCGCCTGAAAACACGGCCTGAAACACGCGGCATTCCGATTATCATGTTGTCGGCCCGATCCGAGGAGGTCGATAAGGTGCGCGGGTTGGAAACCGGCGCGGATGACTATGTGGTCAAACCCTATTCGGTGATTGAGCTGATGGCGCGGGTGCGTACCCAGCTGCGCCGGGTGCGCCCGTCGACCGTCGGCGTGCGTTTGGAGTTTGATGACATCATACTGGATGCAGAAACCCATAAGGTCAGCCGCTCGGAAAACTCGCTGAAGCTGGGGCCAACCGAGTTTCGCCTGCTGTCCACCTTTATGGAAAAGCCAGGTCGTGTCTGGAGCCGAGAGCAATTGCTGGACCGGGTTTGGGGCCGTGACATCTATGTCGATACCCGGACCGTCGATGTGCATATTGGCCGTTTGCGCAAAGCCCTGACCCAGTTCGGCGGGGATGACCCGGTGCGAACCGTGCGCGGGGCAGGCTACGCCTTGGGCTAAATCTGGCCAGAACCAGGACGGGACGCGAAGTCAAATGGGTGCCCTTGTTTGGGCGCCCATTTTGTTATCCGCTGCGGTGAACTGGCGGGCCTTATCGCGGCAACGGATCTTCGGGCTGGGCCTGTCCCTCTAGCCAGTGACGAAAGGTCGTCAACGCCGGATCGCGGGATTTGTTTTTGGGCCAAACCAGATAATAGGCGCCGGAAGCCTCGGTTGTTTGCGGCTGTAGCGCCGTCAATCGCCCGGTGGCGATGTCTTGTTCCACCAGATAGTCCGGCATCAGGGCCACGCCCAGCCCATGCTGCGCAGCCTGCGTTATTGTTGAGAATTGATCATACATTGTGCCGCCCATCTCCTCTGGGCTGGCGTCAACCTGGTGGAGATTAAACCAATCCAGCCAAGCCTTTGGGCGGGTCTGAATATGCAGGAGCGGCATTTTGAGGATTTGCTGCGCGGGAACATAGTTGCCAATGGCCACCAGTTCCGGGCTGCAAACCGGCAGAAGATGCTCACTTTTCAACAGCAGGCTATCGGTTCCGGGCCAGTCCGCGTTTCCAAAATGTATTGCTGCATCAATTGGTTCACTGCCAAAGCTGAAAGCCTGCAGCCGGGTTGTCATATTGATGGTGATATCGGGGTGGCGGCGGGCGAATTCCGGCAGGCGCGGCATTAACCACCGCATCCCAAAGGCCGGCAAGATCGCCAGATTTAGGGTTCCCGCCAGTGGTGCCGTCTGCACCCGCAGGGTGGATTGGGTAATCTTGTCCAGCGCTTCACGGATCTCGCCGGCATAGGTTTCCGCCTCCGGTGTCAGATGCAGCTTTTTGCGGTCGCGCTGGACCAAAGCCACCCCAAGCTGCGCCTCAAGGGTTTGTAATTGCCGACTAACTGCGCCCTGGGTCAGGCACAGCTCTTCGGCTGCCGCAGAAGCACTGCCAAGCCGGTCGAGGGCTTCAAGAGCGCGCAGGGCAGAGATTGAGGGGAGGAATCGCCGGGGATGTTGCATGTATGAGTTTTACTCATGTTTGAGTGCCAAAGTCTCGCTGTTTTTTTGTCAGGGCAGCTGTTAATCTTTGCGCAACACACGCCATAAATCCAATATTGAGGATCTTTTGATGACTGATAAGCCAAGCCTGCGCGCCAAAGACGCCCCTGATCTGGGAGGGTTCACCTGGGAAGATCCCCTGCGTATGGACGACCAGCTGAGCGAAGATGAGCGGATGATCACCGCCTCCGCTCGGGCCTATGCCCAGGAAAAGCTGCAGCCACGGGTCACCGCGGCCTATGAAAACGAAGAAACCGATCCCGCGATCTTCCGTGAAATGGGTGAAATGGGTCTGCTGGGCACCACCATCCCCGAGGAATACGGCGGATTGGGCGGCGGCTATGTCTCCTACGGTCTGGTTGCCCGCGAGGTCGAGCGCGTCGACAGTGGCTATCGCTCGATGATGTCGGTGCAAAGCTCGCTGGTGATGTATCCCATCTATGCCTATGGCAGCGAAGAACAGCGTCAGAAATACCTGCCCAAACTGGCCTCTGGGGAATGGATCGGGTGCTTTGGCCTGACCGAGCCTGACGCAGGTTCAGACCCCGCCGGCATGAAAACCCGCGCCGAAAAAACCGCGACGGGCTATAAGCTGACCGGTTCCAAGATGTGGATTTCAAACGCACCGATTGCGGATGTCTTTGTTGTTTGGGCCAAGTCCGAAGAACACGGCGGCAAGATCCGTGGCTTTGTGCTGGAAAAAGGCATGAAGGGCCTCTCGGCGCCAAAGATCCAGAACAAAGCCTCGCTGCGGGCTTCGATCACCGGTGAAATCGTCATGGATGGCGTTGAAGTTGGTGATGAGGCGCTGTTGCCGCATGTGCAGGGGCTGAAAGGTCCGTTTGGCTGTCTGAACCGGGCGCGCTATGGCATCAGCTGGGGCGCAATGGGCGCGGCAGAGGCCTGCTGGCATGCGGCCCGCCAATATGGTCTGGACCGCCATCAGTTTGGCCGTCCGCTGGCCAACACCCAATTGTTCCAACTGAAGCTCGCCAATATGCAGACCGAAATCACCCTCGGGTTGCAGGCCTCTTTGCGGGTTGGCCGCCTGATGGATCAGGCAAACGCTGCGCCAGAGATGATTTCTATCGTTAAGCGCAACAACTGCGGCAAGGCGCTGGAGATTGCCCGCAATGCCCGTGACATGCATGGCGGCAACGGCATCAGCCTGGAATTCAACGTCATTCGCCACATGGTGAACCTGGAGACCGTTAACACCTATGAGGGCACCCACGACGTGCATGCGCTGATCCTTGGCCGGGCTCAAACCGGTTTGCAGGCGTTTTTCTAAGGAGAGCGTGCCTTTCATAGGCAGGTTTTTGGAGAATTTGATCAGACACTGGGCGAGGGGTGGTGAGCCATCCCTCGCCCAGTGTCATTCCTGGCCTGCATTTGCGCAATATCAGATTGCAATTATGCAGATTCCAGAGGTTGGGAGCCCATCCCGGCAAAGCTGCAAGGGGTAGACGGGGGATTTTGTCCTCTCCGGGACATGGTTAGGATCCAAAACCCTTAACAGGCTGCTTTGCTACCTAAAGCCCGATCTGCAGTGGAGGTCTGCTGATCTTATCTTGAAAACAAAGGGCTTGAGAGCAGCAGGCCTGGGGTGCGCTGTGTCGCAGTCCGGTTCATTTGGTTACCATCGCCGATGCCGACCTCGGGATTGTACAAAACCAGAGTGGCGCGGCACGCCTGTTGCAGGCATTTTTGCAGAGGGTGCTTAGCGGCGCCATAGGGCAGGGTGATCTTGCAGCGAGGCAATGGGGAAAGCCGCTCCGCAAGAGAGTAAACGCCGATCTCGGGCACGCTTTGCAAAAATAAATCTATAGGTTTGCACAGATGCAGCCGCAAAAACGCAAGACTGACAGGCCTAACCCGCCGGAGACCTAAACATTATCGCATCTTTACAATAAGTTAACACCTTTCGTCGGGCCTGTGAAGGCTTTTCTTTCGCTTTGGTCGGCGCCAGGGGTTTACTCTCACCTATTTACATATAAATAAATGAATGTGTAAATATTCCCGGCCCAGAGGGCGTTAAACGGATGAGAGCGGCAATGACAAAAACAGCCTCGGGCACCCCGCAGTGGAAAAGGCTTTTCCCGATCCTAACCTGGGGCGCTGCTTACAATAGACAAGATCTGGGTGGCGATGTCACTGCAGCGGTGATTGTCACCATCATGCTGATCCCCCAATCCCTGGCCTATGCCTTGCTGGCGGGACTTCCCGCAGAGGTTGGGCTATACGCCTCGATCCTGCCCTTGGTCGCCTATGCCATCTTTGGCACCTCACGGGTATTGGCGGTGGGGCCGGTCGCGGTGGTTTCCTTAATGTCTGCCTCGGCCCTGTCATCGCTGGGGCTGGAAAGTGTCGCCGAATATGTTGCTGCCTCAGCTGTGTTGGCGCTGATGTCGGGGGTTTTGCTGGTTGCCATGGGGGTGCTGAAACTGGGCGTGGTCGCAAACCTGCTCTCACATCCTGTTATCGCAGGGTTTATTACCGCCTCAGGCCTGTTGATCGCGGTGAGCCAGGCCAAGCACATACTGGGTATCAAAGCCTCGGGGCATAACTTGATAGAGATCCTTGGGTCGCTGGGGCAGGGGCTGGGACAGGTCAATTTTGTGACGCTTATCTTAGGTCTTGGTGTCCTGGCCTTTTTGTTCTGGCTCCGCCTTGGGCTTTCGGATCTGTTGCAGGGCAAATTTGGCCTGTCCAAGCTGGCAGCGGGTACTATTGTGCGCGTTGGCCCGGTTTTTGCTGTCTTTGGTACCATTGCCTTGTCCTGGGGGTTGGATCTGCCAGCCCTCGGGGTTTCGGTTGTTGGGACGGTGCCAACTGGCTTGCCGCCTTTAGGGCTGCCGACACTGGACAGTTCGGTATTAACCGCCCTGATTGGCCCTGCGGTGTTGATCACCATCATCGGCTATGTGGAAAGCGTCTCTGTCGCCCAGACCCTGGCCGCCAAGCGCCGCCAAAAGATTGACCCCAATCAGGAGCTGACAGCCCTGGGGGCCGCAAATATCGCCTCCGCTTTGTCGGGGGGGTATGCGGTCACCGGTGGCTTTGCCAGATCGGTGGTGAACTTTGACGCCGGTGCACGTACCCCAGCGGCTGGCGCCCTGACCGCAATTGGTTTGACTTTGGCCGCTATCTATCTGACACCATATCTTTATTTCCTGCCAACCGCGACATTGGCAGCCACTATAATCGTAGCCGTTCTGTCGCTGGTCGATCTCTCCATCCTAAAAACCGCCTGGAGCTATTCGCGTGCAGATTTTGCCGCCGTCTTTGTGACCGTTGTATTGACACTGCTGGTTGGAGTCGAAACCGGTGTTGGTGCCGGGGTTGCGACCTCGATTGCGCTGTTCCTGTGGAAAACCTCGCGCCCCCATGTGGCTGAGGTCGGGCAGGTGCCAGGGAGCCAGCATTTTAGAAACATTGACCGCCATCAGGTGCTGACCGACCCGACGTTGGTCACGCTCAGGATTGACGAGAGCCTGTATTTTGCCAATGCCCGGCGCATGGAAGAGCTGATCCTGGATCGTGTCCATCGCGGGGCAGGCCAGCTGCGCCACGTTGTCTTGATGTGTTCGGCTGTCAATGAAATCGACCTCAGCGCCCTGGAATCCCTTGAGGCCATCAACCACCAGCTTGCTGATCTTGGGGTGCAGCTGCATCTGTCAGAGGTCAAAGGACCGGTGATGGATCGTTTGAAACGGAGCCATTTTCTGGATGACCTCAGCGGCGAAGTTTTTCTATCGCAGAACTGTGCCTATGAAAAACTGACAAAGGATCAGAAGCCAGACCCGTCTTAGGGGCACAGCGAACCTATAGCGGCATAAAAGCTCTGCTTGAAACTTGAACGGTGTTGCCCGACGGATCCTTTGTATTGGCAAAGCTATATCCGTCAGCCTGGAAAACAGTACCAAACGTCAAACCGTTACCGCGCGCAGCTTCGCAAAAAGCCGGGACGTCTTTGACATCAAACACCAGCTTTACAAGAACCTGACCCTCCTTTTGCTTGGCGGATGCAGGGTGCAAGAGTATAGGAATTCCGTTGTCTTTTGGCTGTAGTTCTAAGATCCGATCGCCCTCGATATGGGAGAGCGTATAACCAAAATGTTTGGAATAAAACGCAACCATTTGCTCGATCTTATGAGTGTAAATAATGATGCGCCCAAGTGCTGCTGTCATTGCTACTGCCTTTGCATCGTTTGGGTTGAAACCGATGTATCAGAGAATGCCTGACCGTGTCAGGTTTGCCCGCGCAAAGCAATCAGGCCGGCCATCTCAGGTATGGCGTGTTTGTTGCGCGCGTTTTGAATGTCGTTTGGTGACGACCAGGCGGTTTTAAGCATCATATTTTTGGCCTGGCATTGGTTGGGGACGTGCGCTCGCAACTTTCTCACCATGTAAACGCCATTCAGAAATGTCACTGGCCGCGCTAAGCAGAAGTGTCACCAAGGACGCTGACGGTAGCAAGGCTTAGCAGCCCGTAGACGCCAAATATCGCAGGGTTGATAAGCCTTGTGGGAAAAGAGAGTGTCGGCACTCGGTGGAACGAAAATGTGCGGTTTGAGCTACTCCCCAATCCTTGGACAGGATCTGGGGTGATTTAAGCTACTCTTTGCATCTGCTGATCGGGGTTGGTTGCTTCGTTTCTCTGCCAATAGATCACAGCGGGTGGTTTGCCGCCAAGGGCGGAATGAGGGCGCTTGTGGTTGTAGAACGCGATCCACTTTCTGACGCCAGCTTTGGCCTCTGATCCGGTCTCCCATGCGTGCAGATAAACGCATTCGTATTTCAGCGACCGCCACAGTCGTTCGACAAAGATATTGTCGAGGAACCGGCCTTTGCCGTCCATTGAGATGCGGATGCCGGATCGACGCAGGCGGTCGGTCCAAGCAAATGACGTGAACTGGCTGCCCTGATCCGTATTCATGATCTCGGGTGGGCCGAACTTGTGGATCGCTTCATTCAAGGCATCAACACAGAACTCGGCTTCCAGCGTGTTTGAGATACGCCACGCCAGCACCTTGCGCGTGTGCCAGTCCATGATGGCGACCAAATATAAAAACCCACGCCGCATCGGCAGGTAGGTGATGTCGGCGCACCAAACTTGGTTGGGCCGATCCACGCGCAAGCCGCGCAACAGATAAGGGTAAATCTTGTGACCCTTCGCTGCCTTGCTGGTGTTGGGCTTCTGATAGATCGGCATGAGGCCCATCAGCCGCATCAGGCGTCTGATCCGCTTCTTATTGACGAGGTGGTCGTCATTGCGTAGGTGCCATGTCATCTGACGCACGCCGTAAAACGGCGTTTCCAGGAACTGCTTGTCGATCAGGCGCATCAGATCGAGGTTCATCTCACTTTCGCCCTTCGGCTCATAGTAGAACGAGGACCGCGAGATCGACAGCAGCGAACATTGCTTGCTGACTGACAGACCTTTTAGGTTCGGCTCAATCATCTTGCGCCTCACTTGCCGGTCCAAGGTTTGAGCTTTCTGGCCAAAAAATCGTTGGCGACGGCCAACTCCCCAATCTTGGCGTGCAGGTCTTTGACCTGCTCCTCATCGACTTCCGGTGCCTTCCGTCCGCCACGCTCAAATACGCCCGATGCGCCTTCAAGTAATGCGCGCTTCCACTGATGGATCATCGTTGGGTGCACGCCAAACCGAATGGCCAAATCGCTGACCGTCTCTTCGCCTTTCAACGCCTCCAACGCCTCCAACGCCTCCTTGGCTTTGAATTCTGGATGATGTTGCTTCCGTTTCGACATTCCTGATCTCCTTCGTGTTGAAGATCAGCAGACAACAAATAGCAGCTTACGTCAGTGTCCGAATTTCGGGGGGTAGCTCAGTTTGAACCCATGTTGACTTGTGTCGGAGCCCGAAACTAACGTCATCCGTTGCCATTTTCACAAAGGTCAAGTGGAACCATGAAAATTGACTGCCGAGCCACAATCTTCGCTGGAGATTTTGATGAGCATCCTTCGGATGACTATGTTTGGGTGGCAGCCTGGTTAGAAAAATGGGGCGAGAACATAATCGTTGCGAGTTATTCCACTGGAGGGTGGGAACACATCTGGAATGTCTCTGGTCCCAAAGACGCCATCGAGGAAATTCCTGAAAATCTACTCTGTGGAAGTGATTGGGCTGGAGTTACAGGTGTATCGACCAATTGATTTGGCAACACCGAACAGCAGCAAAATCCGCACGGCAGTCATTCCTTTGCCATCACCGTCTCTAACACAGCGTTCTTTTTGTTGCGCGGCTTATATCCCATCTTCTCGGAATTGGTCCGCACCTTTGGCTTTGGTGGCGCTTTCTCCTGCAGCTCTTTGACATGAGCCAGAACCGCACTGAGGCGCTTGTTCTCGGTGACGGCAGCATGGGTGACCCGCTGGTCCATATCAAAGACCCTGTAGGGCAGGGACTGGCCTTTCCAGCGCAGCTCAAACCGGCCATCCGCAAAGGCATAGGTATCCACATATTTGCCAACCAAAGCGCGTGACAGCTCATTCTCTTCCAGCATGATCCGCTTGCGTTCATAGGAAAATGTGAGCTGCTTGCCAACATAACGGTTCTCGCGCCAGCACAGCACTTCCGCCAGCCGATCCGGCTCGACATTCAACGCCCGATGCAGGTTGTCCGGTTTGGCCGGAGCCTTGGAAAACTTGGCGTTGAAGCGGTTCTTGAAACCTTCAAGAAAAGCGTTTCCGGCCTCCATATCCGAAACCCCCGCCAGTCTCAGTT
Source organism: Pseudophaeobacter sp. TrK17 (assembly GCF_042192375.1). Lineage (NCBI taxonomy): Bacteria > Pseudomonadati > Pseudomonadota > Alphaproteobacteria > Rhodobacterales > Roseobacteraceae > Pseudophaeobacter > Pseudophaeobacter sp. TrK17. The sequence continues at coordinate 1,960,471 of NZ_CP071700.1, read as the reverse complement.
CTTTGACAAGCCGGTCCTGAAGCGTGCGATTTGCGCGCTCTACACGGCCTTTGGCCTGAGAACTGTTGGCGCAGAGGATCTCGATGTTCAGCTCATTCAACGCGCGCCCGAACTGGGTCATGCCAGCGCCGTTCCTGGCGTCAGCTTTGTTCACACGAAAAACTGAATGCTTGTCGCTGTAGAAGGCGACCGGGCGACCATGCTGGGCCAAATAACTTTGCAACGCCTCGAAATAGCTGAAGGTGCTCTCGGACTGCACAAATCGCAATTCCATCAGGGTGCTTGTCGCGTCATCGATGAATACGAGCAAAGTGCAAGGCGGGGCACGATCCTCAAACCAGCGATGATCGGGTAATCCCCCCATTTTTAATTGGGTCCAGCCGTAGAATTCACGCAGCCGTTTTCAGTTTCATGGCGGGTGTCATGCCTCCGATGCCCATGTTGGGTCGCTCGTTGTTGTAAGTCCAGAGCCATTGTGTTGCCTGGTCCTGTGCCTCCTCGATGGTTTCGAAGATGTATTGCCCCAGCCATTCGCCACGAACGGTGCGGTTGTAGCGCTCGATATAGGCATTCTGTTGGGGCTTACCGGGCTGGATATATTCGAGCCGCACATTGCGTTTCTCAGCCCATTCCATGAGCTTCCCGCTGACGTATTCTGGGCCGTTGTCCACACGAATAGCTTGGGGCTTTCCGCGCCACTCAATGATCTGGTTCAGCGCACGCACGACACGTTCAGCAGGCAGCGAGAAGTCGACCTCAATAGCCAGTCCTTCGCGATTGAAGTCATCCAAGACGTTTAATGCCCTGATCGACCGGCCATCCGCCAGCTGATCCGCCATGAAGTCCATGGACCAAGTTTCATTTGGTCTTTCAGGCACAGCCAGTGGTTCCGGCTTGTCCCGCTTCAAGCGTTTCTTCGGCTTGATACGCAGGTTCAACGCCAGCTCACAGTAGACCCGGTAGACACGTTTATGGTTCCAGCCATAGCCCTGCACGTTGCGCAGATACAAAAAGCACAGGCCGAAGCCCCAGGTCCGCTTGTTAGCCGTCAAGCGTTCAAGCCAATCTGCGATCTCTTCGTTGTCATCGCTCAGCACAGGGCTGTATCTATAGCAGGTCTCGCTGATCTCGAACGCACGGCAGGCCAGAGCTATGCTGACCCCATATTGCGCAACTGCATTCATGGCCATCTCTCGCCGATGAGACGGCCTTAACGCTTTTTTCCAAGCGCTTCTTTCAGCAGGTCGTTTTGCATGCTCATCTCGGCATACATGCGCTTCAGACGACGGTTCTCTTCCGCCATATCCTTCATCTCGGAAATCAAGGACGCGTCCATGCCGCCAAACTTGGCCCGCCATTTGTAAAAACTCGCGCTGCTCATTCCGTGCTCGCGGCAAAGCTCAGAGACCGGCACACCGCCCTCCGCCTGCTTCAACACTGCCATGATTTGCGCGTCGCTAAATCGTCCATTCTTCATCATAAATCTCCTCAGATATCTTGCCGAGAAAATTCTACTTTGGAACACCACTATTTTTAGGGGGGATTACCATCGGAGCCGTCAATCTGGATCAATTCGCCATAACATTCCCGGCGCAGACGTGGCTGGTGAAATGTCTGGCGCTGTTTGCGCGACAGCCAAATGCCGTCTTCGATCATCCATTTACGCAAAGTCGCGCGGGACACTGTAAACCCATGATGCTCTGTCAGCTTCTCAGCCGCCAATGTTGGGCCGAAGTCTGGGTAATTCTCTTTGATCAAGCTCAGAGCATAGTCGCGCTTAGCATGATGAATGCGGTTGTTCGAAGGCCTGCCGCGCGCCTTGTGACGGATCGCGGATGCACCGTCCTGGCGGTATCTCTTCAGCAGTCGGAAAATTTGCCGCCGTGTCAGATCCAGCAGGTTCGCCGCATTGTCTACCGTCAACCGGCCATCATCGATTTGCGTCAAAACCTCCACGCGGTTCAACTCGCGCTCGCTCATCATTACCCATCCCATGTCCGCTCAGGCGCGTGCTGGCTATGACATGTAATCGGGGGGCGATGAATTGACACGCACCCTCAAAAAAATGCCAACCCCTTTGGGGATCGGCGCGGGCCAAACTGCGTCCGTAAATCTGCCCCTGGGCCTGACCTATGAGCGGCTTTATATCCGCCTCAACATTCAGGATGGCACCGCCGTTGATGTGGCCGCTGCCGACTGGGGCACCTACATTGACGAAATTCGCCTGATGGTCGATGGGGATAGCAAAATCCAAATCACTGCGGCGGATCTGGTCAAGCTGAACCAGTTTCACGGCCAGTCAATGAAGGATGGCGCATTGCCGTTGTTCTTGTCGCGGCCTTGGATGCGGACAATTTCGGGCGAGGATCAAACCGGATACGGCACGAATGGCGGTATGGCGTCCTTTACGCTGGAAATGGACCTCAAGGCAGGGATCACGGTTAACAGCCTGAACGTCTACGCCGTGCAATCCCAAGGGCGTCCTTTTGGGCCACACCTGCGCATTCAGCGCTATGTTCATAACCAGGGTGTGACCGGCGAAGCGGAAATTGCGGACATTGTGCGCGGTCCCTATGCCATGCTTGGCCTGCACCTCAACACGGCGGCTATCAAAGGCGTAGAGATCCACGCGGACAATCGCAAAGTGCATGAGAGCGACAAGGCCATTCGCGCCGCTCACTATGAGGTTGTCGGACGTGCGCCCCAGGCGGGTTTCACTCATGTTGATTTTACCGCCGAAAATCGCCTGTCAGAAGCAATGCCGATGTCGCTGCAAGACTTCCGTATGAAACTGGAATTCACCGCAACCGGCAATTTCTCGATTTACGCCGAAAGCGTCCAGGGCGCGAACGGCTGAACCACTGCGGCGGGCCAAAACCCGCCGCTAGAACTCTCTGAAAGGGGGAACTGTTGGGTATTTCTGACTATTTTTCGAAACAATACGGCAGCACCGTTGCGCCGGGCCAGGGCAGCTATTCCTACGGCGGAAAGTACGGGGAGGTTTCCCTGTGGCGGCCCAAAATCGGTGGCCTGGACATGGGGACCAATGTCCTTTCGTCCTTTCCCGGTGTCGGCGGTGGCGGCGTTGTCACTGGCTCTGTTGATGGCGGCGCGCCCGCTGTCGATTGGCTCAAGGGGCTGACGGGCGCAGTTCTTGCAAACATGGGCGCACGGGGCGAGCCGGAACCACAACAGCAATTCACGCCGGTTGCCTATAGCACCGGGGGGCAGGGTGGCGACGAAACGCCCTGGCTTGTGATCGGGCTTGGCGCGGTTGCTGTCGGTGCTGTGATCTATGCGGCAACGGGTTCTGCAAAATGACAACGCCGATGAGCCTAAGCGCGTCCAGCGGTCCAGCCATTTCAGAGGCGGGCGGATCTGGGGGCCAGTCCACAACAGGTACTTTCAACTTCAAAAGTGCCGCCTCTGAAACTTGGCAGGAAACAGCGCGGCAGGCCGTTCCCTGGGCAATTGGGGGGCTGGTCGTTTGGCTCGTACTTCTCCGAAAAAAGTGACCTTCAGTTCGGCGCGCTGGTCGCGCCGGATTGAGACTATTCTAGGCGGCATTCCAGACGCGGCAGACAATCTTGCAGATTGGAAAGCGGGCGTTTTGTCGGGTCGCTTATCGCTGTGGAGTGTTGAGCTTGATGGAAAGGCGCAAGGGGCGCTTGTCTGGGACGTAGAGCGAACCGCAACGGGTCACGGGCTGGCCTTGCTTGGCTTGGGGTGTAGCGCCGCCTCTGGGGCCTCTGTGGCGGTCTCTGCCCTGACTGCATTTGAGGGCATGGCGCGCCTGACAAACGCCTGCTTTCTGGCCTTTACAACGCGCCGCCCTGGATTGCGCCGCCTGATGCAGCGGCGGGGGTTTAAAACAACAAAAACCGAGATGATCGGCAGCGGCCATCGCTGGGAAATGAAAAGGATCGTTTAACGTGTCATCTCGCAGCAAAAGCAGCAACGCGACCACCAACACGAGCGAAGATAGCCGCGTTGCAGTCGATGGGGAAAGCCTGGGCATTTCTGCCGATGGTGATGTTTCGGTTCACATGGTTGCAGATGAAGCCTTTGAGCTTGGAAAACTGGCGATTGAAGAGGTTTCAGACACTCTAGGCCAGTCGCTCCAGGACACGCAAAAGGCGCTGTTCAAAACGCAAGACGCGGCGCGAACTGAAAGCGCCCAACTGGCGGAACAAATTATCAAAATTGGCATTCCAGCGGCGGCGCTGGTCTATATCGCAGGGAAATTGAAATGAACCATTCCACCAACTACGCAACGCGAGTTTTCACTATTCCGGCAGGTGGATCTGCTGAGATGGTCCGTAACGCCAACTTTATCACGGTTCTGGAAGCCAATGCCCCCTTCGAGGTGAGCTTTGACAATGGCCCGCGCTCTGACCTTGAAACCGGCCTGACACTGCGCACGGTTTCCGAGTTCCATAGGTTTGACCCGCATTTCCCAAGTAACTTGACGTTTTCGCGCCTCCAACGGCCACTAATGTGTTATATTTCAGTATGTTAATTTGGCTGAAGGTGGTGGATTATGGATCACCCAGAGGGTGCACGCGAAACGGGTGATGGGCGGCTCAGTTTTGACCGCCGGGTCCGGCTGGAGTTTCATGGTTCCAAGATCAGCTCGGACGGTGGATTACTGTTGTTCAGGGAATTGGATGAAGTGCTCGGCCTGCACGACATTGCGGGCGGATTTCTGAGAGACACGCGAACTGGCCACAATCGCCTGCACTCACTGGTCGGCTTGTTGCGCCAGTCGGTCTTTGGGCGGCTGGCCGGATATGATGATGTTAATGACGCGGACCGTTTATCGCTTGATCCGGTGATGCGGCAGGTCGTTGGAGGGCGTGCCGTTGAGGCCAAGGCCGCGTCTGCGAGCCAGATGGGACGGTTCGAGACCGAGGTGTTGGCGGCAACCGACAATCGCACTGTGCTGGCGGATTTATCAGGACACTGGATCGACCGGGTTCACAATCGCAAACCGCCCAAGTGGATCACGCTCGACATGGACAGTTCAGTCAGTCCCACCCACGGCGCGCAAGAAGGCACCGCTTGGAACGGGCATTTCGGCTGCATGTGCTATCACCCGCTGTTCGTCTTCAACCAGTTTGGCCATTTGGAACGCTGCGCCCTGCGCCCCGGCAATGTTCACAGCGCAGATGGGTGGGAAGAGGTTCTGAAGCCCGTCATCGCGCGATATGCGGATCGTCACCTGATGCGGTTCTTCCGGGGGGATGCTGCGTTCGCCATCCCGGAGCTATACAAAACTCTGGAACTGGAAAACTATTTCTACGCCATCCGCCTTCGGGCCAATCGCGTTCTTCAGGGCAAGATTGCGCATCTGCTCAAGCGCCCTGTGGGTCGTCCGCCAAAAGGCGTGAAGCGCATCTACGGCGACTTCCAATATCAGGCGGCATCTTGGGACAAACCTCGTCGTGTCATCGCCAAGGTGGAATGGCATCCCAGCGAGTTGTTCCCGCGCGTGGGCTTCGTGGTCACCAACATGCCGATGGAACCCGACTGGATCATCCGCTTCTACAACCAACGCGGCACCGCCGAGCAATACATCAAGGAAGGCAAGCAGGCGATCAACTGGACCCGTTTGTCCTGCAAAGGCATGGCGCAGAACGAGGTGCGGCTGCAACTCCATGCACTGGCTTACAATATCGGTGCCTTCCTACAGGGCACTGATCTACCTGATGAGATAGCCGACTGGTCACTGACAAGCCTGCAGACGCGATTGATCAAGATTGGTGCGAGGGTTGTGCGTCACGCCCGTGCAATCACCTTCCAACTGGCCGAGGTGGCTGTCAGCGGCGATCTGTTCAACCGCATCCTTGCGGCCATACATCGGCTGCGCGCACCGCCGGTTCCCTAATGACAACATCGTTAATCATAAAACCTGAACAAAAGCGGCTCAACCGGTCTATCCATACGGGGGTCGGTCAGACCAATATCCGGATCAACCTCGCCCCCGAGACCGGAAATCGTGCTCAGTTCGCGCGTCAGATGCCCGAACAACGGCACCATGGGTCCAAGAGGCTTGATAGGAGCGCAGAACAGCGGCAAGGTGGGCGGGAGGACGTTCCACTTGGGGAATGTCAGTTTGAATTGATCAACCCTGGCGCTGATGAAATCCGCGTAAAGGTGGGATTGGGCCGGGGTGACATTCGGGACGCGCGCCTTGTGTTGTCCGGTGCGATTTCGTCAAAATCATTGTCTCCAAATGCGTTCTATACGGGCGCGCCTGTGGTTTGCCCAAATGGGGCAACAACGATTCTTTCCGGTTCCTATGTCAACCGGCGCGAATTGGTCATTGTCTGCGATGAAGACGCAGCAGCAAAGGTTTATATCTGCGGATATGCGGGCTCTTTGGCAGGGCAGGGACTGCCCCTTGCGCCGGGTCAGTCCTTGACGCTGGAAACGTCTGCATCTGTCTACTGTCGCAATGATACCGGCGCGGCCGTGGCCGTGGCTGTGGCTGGAATGGCGTGGTCGTCATGAGCGGATTTAGTGCGCCACAGGCAAAGACATTTGGAAACGATCAAATTTGGCAAGATGTAACGGCTGATCGGATCGGTTGGGAAACGGTCTATCATAACAACACCAAGCAATCCATTGCAGTGCTTTCACAATTGAATGGGGGGCAGTTTCAAGTTTCGGCTGACAATATTACTTGGGTGACGCTCTCAAATCCCCGAAACTTTGGGGAATCTGCGATCGTTCCACCCGGCTCTTACTACCGTTTCTCAGGCGGCGGTGTAGGCCTCTGGGCCGAAATGAGGGTTCCAGCATGAATGGTTTTTTTCATCCTGAACGGGGCTATTGGCAGACGGTAAGCGATGCGCCCCCCAATACCCTGTCAATGTATCCAGAGGGAACTATTGAGGTTCCCTTAAGCCCTGGACCCCATTGGGAATGGGACGGGCAAGCTTGGATTGAAGGGGATAAACCTGCACCTGTTCCGGCCACCTTGTCGCCTTCGCGCTTTGAGTGGCTTCTGGCCTTCACCGGGCTTGATGAGGTCTGGGCGGCTCTGGAAGAGGCTGCGCGGGGATCTGATCGGGCGACCTATGCAACGCTTAAGGCGATGCGGCGCAGCCAGTCTTTTCACCTTTCTACCACTCTGGAAATGGTCGGAACCTTTCGCGCCCAGGCAATTGCTCTGGTGCCGGATATTGACCTTTCAGAAACAGCAATCCGCGCCGCCTGGGAACAGGCCGCAAACGTAAAAATCTAAGGGGGGCGATATGTCCAAAAAGGGAGTTCTGGCAGTTCTGGGCGCGGCAAGCGTTGTGGGCATATATGCCGCTTGGCGCGAGAGTAAAAAAGCCGAACAGGTTGAAATTTCTTACATTCAACCGGCGGGCCAATTGACCGGTGGTTCAATGGCAAAGCTGCAGGCATGGGAAGCGGCGCAGCCCAAGCGCAGCGCCAAAGACGCCTTGATAGGCTGGGGAGTTGAAACCCTGTTTGGCGCTATTGAAAACGGCGGCTGGCTGGATGGCTTGGGCGGCAAAAAAGGCAGCTCGCCGGCTACCTCTGGCGGCTGGGAGCGTGACCAGGTTCCAGGCCTGCCTTCCAATACAAATAGTGCGCCGAAAAAGGGCGTCACGGGACTGTTGGACCTGATCGGCAGCGTTGAGGCTCCAAAGGGCTATGACCAGGTGTATGGGGGCATCCGCCGTGGAGATCAGCCGCCACGTCCCATCACGTCTATGACAGTGGGAGAGGTTCTTGACTGGCAAGACAGCATAGACAGCAAATATATGTCAGAAGCTGCTGGCCGCTATCAGATCATGGAAGACACTTTGCGCGACCAGGTGAACAGCGGCGCGGTTTCAGTGAACCAGCGTTTTGACGCAGCCACGCAAGACAAGATTGCAGTCTCATTGATGAACAGGCGCGGCCTTGCCAGTTATCAAGCCGGAATAATTGGCGCCGATGAATTTGCACAGAACCTGTCGAAAGAATGGGCCTCTTTGCCAGCCATCACAACGGATGGGAGAGGTCGGACTGCAAAAGGTCAGAGCTACTATGCAGGCGACGGTCTGAACAAGTCGCACGTCAAGCAATCAACAATTCTGGACTATGTGAAGGGGTTGCTCTGATGGTCGCACCGTTGATTTGGGCCGGGGTCGCACTGGGCGGGCTCTACCTGGGCGGCAGGGCCTTGAATGAAGTAGGCGAAGCTGCTGACAAAACAGCAAAACTCGCAAAATGGTCTACAGCTGGCGGCGCTCTTTATGTGAGCTATTTGGCCCTGAAATCTGGCGGTGTGCTGAAATGAGCGCCGCCGAGATCCTGCAAGCTGTCCTGGGCCTTTTGGCCGTGGGTGGCATTGGGGGCGTTTGGTTTCGCCTGGGCAGCGTCCAGCGCGGACAAGATGAACACGCGAAAGACATTGAACACCTGGGCGGGCGCGTTCGGGAAATTGAACTTCACCTTTGGAAAGGAGCGTAAGCTTATGAAATCTCTAATTCTCACTCAAATGTTGCGGCCCATGGTTGGGCCTATGATCCGGCACGGGGCAACCGTCCTGGGGGGCTATCTGATGGCCCAAGGATATGCAGACGAAAGCACCGTTGCGCAAATCACGGGCGGCTTGACCGCTGCGGGTGGTGTGGCTCTGTCTTTGCTGGAAAAGAAAATCCTGTTTTAACAGTCGGATAGAGCTTGAAGTTATAACGCCGTGGCCGCAGGGCTGCGGCGTTTTACGTTATAGACCGCTCGAGTCGTCCTCGAGGACATCGATCCAGGATCTGCAGGAGGGGTTGCAAGTATATAAAATTTCGGCCATTAAAGACGATATCGCTGGCAACAAAAGAAAGGGCGCAGAGGTTAGTTTGGGGAAAGACGCATAATCGGTATTATGTAAAGTATAGTTGTTCCGTTCCGTCACACCGGATTGGCAGACCCCGAAAACCACAGTAGCCTTTATCCAACAAAACCAAAGACAAGGCGACAGAGATGGATATCAAGGGTAGTTGCATAGTTGTAACCGGCGCTGGACATGGCATTGGCAAAGGGCTGGCAGAAAAATTTGCAGATCTTGGCGCGGCCCATGTGATCTGCGCTGATATTGATCTGGAAGCTGCAAAAGCGACCGCAGACCATATTGGAGGTGTCGCGCTGCATCTTGACGCTGGTAGCGAAGACAGCATCAAGGGGCTGATTGATACCGTTGAAGACAGCATCGCACCGATAGATTTGTTCTGTTCCAATGCCGGGATACTGACCAAGGGTGGATTTGAAGTTCCCAATGATGAATGGCAAAAGATTTGGGATATCAATGTGATGTCTCACGTTTGGGCCTCGCGTCATTTGGTGCCGCTGATGTTGAAACGTGGTGGTGGATATATGCTCAACACTGCCTCGGCGGCAGGCCTGTTGAACCAGATTGGCGCGGCGCCCTATGGGGTGACCAAACATGCGGCGGTTGGGTTTGCTGAGTGGCTGGCCATCACCTACGGGGATCAAGGCATTGGTGTCTCGGTTCTTTGCCCACAGGCCGTGCGATCTGAAATGACCCGTGGATTGGAGAAAAGTGTCGCCAGTCTCGACGGTTTGCTAGAGCCGGATATGGTTGCAGACTGTTGTGTAAAGGCGATTGAGAACAATGAGTTCCTGGTTCTTCCGCATCCACAGGTAAAGGACTACATGCAGGCCAAAACGTCCAACTATGGGCGTTGGATTACTGGCATGCAAAGGCTGCGGGACCGCTTTGGTGGCATGTAATGTGAGATAGGCTGATGGGGCTTTATCGTTCTTTGATTGGCCGCATTAGTCCTTCCTGCGCGACACTGGCGACCAATTGGCCGTCCTGAGTATAGATCGAGCCGCGATTGAAGCCGCGGCCGCCGCCGCCAAAAGGTGAGTCCATTGTATAAAGGTGCCAGTTTTCAAACTGCACCGGAGCATGGAACCACATGGCATGGTCCAGACTGGCTGTCATCGCTTCTGGCTTGTGCCAGGTGAGCCCATGGGGCCGCAGCGCGGAACCAAGCAACCCAAAGTCGGAGGCATAGGCCATCAAAACATGTTGCAACTGCGGCCCTGCCCCTTTGGCCGCCTCCATTCTTATCCACATATGATTGATATCACTAGTGATTTCTGGATCTAGCGGATCACGCGGTTCAATATCGCGGATTTCAAAGGGACGCTCTTTGATGAATTCCGCATATTGATCCTCTGCGATGCGATGGGCATGCTGGCGATGCAATTCATCGCGGGACAACAGCCCGTCTGGCGCTGGCACATCGGGCATTTCATGCTGATGTTCCCAGCCAGACTCCACCAAATGGAATGAGGCTGCCAGGTTCAGGATCTGGCGACCATTCTGGATCGCGGTGACCCGACGGGTGGTAAAACTGCCGCCATCACGGGCTGGATCCACCTCGTAGATCACCGGTTTGCTGGGGTCGCCGGGCCGGATGAAATAGGCATGCAGCGAATGGCACAACCGTTCGGGAACACTAGCATAGGCGGCAGCCAAGGCCTGGGCAATGACCTGGCCACCGTAGATCCGCATGGGCGTCTCTCCGCCCGAGCCAACCCCGCGATAAAGATTGGTATCGAGCTCTTCCAGATCAAGAAGATTGAGAAGAACACTCCCAGCGTCAGTCATTTAGCAGTTCTTTCTAAGATGTATTTCGGTCGTTCGCATAGGCAATGAATACATCAAAGCTGTCAGGGTTCACCATCGAGTCTCGGTTCACAACCTTTGCAGGGTCGCCCCCCAGTAGCAGCTTTTTCACCGGAACTTCCAGCTTTTTGCCTGATAGCGTGCGGGGAATTTCCGGCACTTCAATAATTTCGTCAGGCACAAAGCGAGCGGATACAAACTGACGGATGGAAGATTTAATCTTATCCTTCAGTGTATTATCCAGGCTTCCGGGCTGTGTCAGCACCACAAAGAGCGGCATAAAGCTTTCTTTGCCAAGGAATTCCAGATCAACAACCAAACTGTCCTGTATCTCCGCCAGCACCTCCACCGCCTGATAGATTTCGGATGACCCCAACCGCAGTCCGCGACGGTTGATCGTGGCATCGGAACGGCCGTAGATGACCGAGCCACCCTCGGAGGTGAAGGAGATCCAGTCCCCATGCCGCCAGATGCCTGGATAGGTGTCAAAATAGCTTTCAAACAGGCGTGATCCGTCCTCATCTCCCCAGAAAAACAAAGGCATAGAGGGCAAAGGTTCGGTGCAGACCAATTCTCCGACCTCTCCGGTCAGCTCGGCGCCAAAAGGATCAAAGGCCCGCACCGCATTGCCAAGCACACGGGCCTGCATTTCACCGGCCCGAACGGGCAACATCACGTTGCCGGCGACGAATGCGCCGCCAAAATCAGTGCCGCCAGAAATGGGCGCCAGCCAGATATCTGGGCTCACCGCGCGATAGACCCAGTCATACCCATCCGAGGTCATCGGCGACCCGGTTGCCCCAAGTGAAACCAGAGCGGAAAGATCCAACGTGGCGTCGGGGGTGATCCCGGACTTGGCGCAGGCAGTGAAAAAGGCGGCGCCAGCACCAAAATACGTCATCTTCTCATCTGCCACCCGCCGCCAGATATCCAACATATCCGGGTAGTTAGGGGCGCGATCATAAAGCATCACTGTGGCACCCTGCCCCAAAGCCCCAAATTGCGAATTCCACATGATCCAACCAGATGAGGTCAGCCAGCAAAAGCGGCTGCTGGGGCTCAGATCAAGGTGAAGCGATTGTTTGGTGCCTTCCAGCAGAATGCCGCCGTGGCCGTGCACAATCGGCTTGGGGTTGCCGGTAGTGCCAGAGGAATAGACGATCCACAAGGGGTGGTCAAAATCGACCTGCGCAAACGTCAGCTCTGCCGGGCGATGCAACAGGCCTTCCCAGGCGACAGAGCCCGCGGGGAGAGGTTGGTCATTTGCGGCGACATAGATATGGTTCTGCAGGTCCGGTAAGTCAGCGACAACCTTTGCCATCTCGTCCTTGCGGCTGATCTCTTTGCCGCCATGCATATAGCTGTCCTGATAAATCAATACCTTGGGTTTGATCTGTCGGAACCTGTCGAGGATGGCAACATGGCCCATATCTGGCGCACAGAGCGACCAGATGGCACCCAGGCTGGTCGCTGCAAGGCAGGCTATAATGGCGCTTTCGGTGTTGGGAAGGATGGCGGCGACCCGGTCGCCCTGCCCGACCCCCATGTCACGCAGATGTGCGGCCAGGCTTGCGACCTGCGCGCGCAGCTCGCCAAGGCTAAGTTCTGTGCGGCCAAAGGTTTCAGAATGGATGATAAGAGCCTGATGGTCCTCCTCAACACCTCTGGCAGCAAGGATATTTTCGGCCCAATTCAACTTTGCTCCGGGGAACCACTTGGCACCCGGCATTTTGCGCTCTTCCAGTACAGTGCTGGCCGGTTCCGAGAACTTGAGTTCAAAATAGTCACAAATGCTTTGCCAGAACGCCTCCAAGTCGGTGGTGCTCCAGGTCCACAGCGCGTTGTAACTGTCAAAATCCAGGCCTTTGGTCTGCTTTAGCCAGTTTTGGTAGGCCGCCAGCTGGCTGGCCTCTGCGCGTTCGGATGTGGGGGTCCACAGGATTGGGTTTTCGTTCATGACAAAATGGCTCCGTGCACCAGGGCTTTGAGTTCAGCCCGTGCTGGGTACGAGCTGGAAGGAGAGAGCTGGGTGAAAAAGACCACCGAAAGGTCCAGTATTGGATCCACCCAAAAGAAGGTCGAGGCCATTCCGCCCCAGCTGAAATCGCCAACAGATCCGGGGCAGCGCGCCCGGGCTGGATCTAGTACCACAGCCCCTCCCAGGCCAAAGCCCATGCCCTCCATCGGCTGTTCGGCAAAGCTTTGTGGTCCCATAGAGGCAATGTCACCTGGAAGGTGGTTTTGCATCATAAAATCAACGGTTTTTGGCGAAAGGATAAAGCCATCCTTGCCGCGCCCACGCTGGCGCAGCATCTCGGCAAACAGCATATAGTCGTCAAGGGTTCCCACCAGACCACCGCCACCAGACATCATATCGGCGGTTTCAAAGGGGGAGCCGCCGTAAAGATCGGTCAGGCGTAGAGACTCGCCGCCAGTTTGTGCGGAATTGAGCGCCATGGCGTCCCCGGACAGCGGAGTATAGAGCGATGCAAAGCGGTTGCCCGCCTGCCGTGGAACCCGAAACCCAGTTTCTGCCATCCCCAGAGGTTGGAAGATCTCTGTTTCAAAGAACTCTGCAAGTGTCTGACCAGAAACAATTTCGACCACTCGTCCCAGGACATCAATACCGACGGAATACTCCCAGCGGCTGCCCGGCTGGAACGCCAGTGGATAGCTGGCCAGGTGGGAAACCATCTTGCCCAGATCGCCCTGGTTGGGTTTGAACATCAGCTGTTCACGGTCCATGGCTTGGGACAGGATGCCGGGGTTGAACGGGTAGCTTAACCCGCCGGTATGGGTCAGCAGTTCGTGCAGGGTTGGCGATCGAGAGGACTCGGTTTGCTCGATCGAACTGGCACCGGGTACCAGCGCCTGCATCTGAGAGAATTCTGGAATGAAATCGGACACCGGCGCATCAAGGTGAAACAATCCCTTTTCGGCCAGCATCATCAGCGCCACAGAGGTCACAGGTTTGGTCATGGAATAGATCCGCACCAGCGTATCGCGGGTGAAGTCCAGGTTCTCTTCCAGGTTCCGGCGGCCTGCCGCATGAAAATACTGCTCAACACCACCCCGATTGATCAGAAGGGAGCTGCCCGCATATTTTCGTTCATCCACATAGTGTTGCTGCCATTGCTTTAAGTTCTCTAGCCGGGTTTTATCCATTCCCTGCACCCCCCATATTCGCCTCTATGTCGCTATCTTTGATCTATCATGCGTTGCATGGCCGCGACGGTCTGGCTGTTGAACCAGCCGCCGTCAGGGGCGTTGCCGCCTGCCGCCAATGCTGTCTTGATCTTTTTGATTGTCTCGCCTCTGAGCTGCTGCTTGATCGAGGCATATGCCATCGACGGAAGCTCAGCCAGCTTGCGCGCCTCTGACAGGGAGTAGCCTGCCAGATCTTCAAGGTCGTCTGCGATAATGTCGATAAAGCCAAAGTTACGCGCCGCGATGGGGCCAATGGGTTGGCCGGTGAGCATCATGCGCCGCTGGGTATCGGCGTCCAGGGTTGCCTTGGCGATCTCCAAGGGGCCAACCGGGAAATCCGCCCCAACGCGAACCTCTGCGAGACCAAAGGACGATTTGTTCAGGGCAACCCGACGATCACTGGCAAGCACAAAGAACAACCCACCCGCAATCGCCGCCCCACCGACAGAGGCCACGACCGGTTTGGGGCAGGCATAGAGCGCCAGAAAGCCTTCGTTGAGGCCACGCACAATTGCCTGCTGCTGCTCTAGATCAAAATGCTGCGCTTCCTTCAGGTCAAGCCCGGCAGAAAACACCTTGAAAGGACTGCTTAAAATGATGCACCGCACGGCGTCATCCGTGCCCAGCCGGGTGATCAATTCGGCAAATTCCATCAGGAACGCAGCACTCAGCGCATTGACGGGGCCACGGCCCAACTGCAGCTCAACTATCCCATCTCCAAGATCACGTGTGGTGAGGGTATCACTTCCTGTCATCCGGGCTCTCCTTTGCTCAGAGTTCGCCTTCTGTTGCCGAAGGCTTTGATTGACATATTGCGCAGTCCTGAAGCCCCCGGTCGAGGGTAAAGAGCTACGTATAACCACGCAGTACCGCATGGTCAGGCCTGTCTAGCCAAGAGAGGTAAACAAATGCGGGCAGATGTTGCCCGCATTTTTCCAAACGATACATGCGATAGATCAAAAGGTTATTTATTCAGCGCTTCCAAACCGCTACGGGCAAACAGTGACACAAATCCACCCAGTTTGACGGCGCGTTCGGGGTTTGAGGCATTGCCATCAAGCGCGCGTTTCAGAACGCCCTGCAAAATTCCCCCCATACGGAAAAAGCTGAAAGACAGGTAGAAGCCAAAATTGTCAATTCCGTCCAATCCCCGCCGCTTGCAATAGCTTTCGATAAAGGCCTGATCCGAAGGCAGACCAAGCGCGGCGCGATCAATACCCGCCAGGCCACGGCCTTCGCTTCCCGGCGGCATTTGCCACTGCATGATAACCCCGGCAAGATCCGCATATGGGTGGCCAATGGTTGACAGCTCCCAGTCTAACACGGCCTGACAGGTCGGCCCGTCGCTGGCAAAGATCATATTGTCGATCCGGTAATCCCCGTGCACAAGACCCCGTTGTCCGTCCTCTTTTGGCATCGCTTTTTCAAGGGCTTGTATCAGCTCGTTCATCTCTGGGATGACCTCGGTTTCCGAGGCGCGATACTGTTTGGTCCAGCGCGCCAGCTGGCGCTCAAAATAGTTGCCGGGAGGGCCATAGTCCGCCAAGCCGACCGCATCGATGTCCACCTGATGCAGCGAAGCCAGAACCCGGCTCATCTCATCTACCACCGCAGCGCGGGATTGCGGGTCCGAGTCCGGCATACGCGGATCGGTGAGGTTGCGCCCGGCCACGTGGTCCATCACATAAAAGGCTGAGCCAATGACATCGTCATCTTCGCACAGCAGATGCATCTTGGCCACCGGCACATCGGTGTCCGCCAGAGCTTTTTGAACCCGGAATTCACGATCAACCGCATGGGCCGATTTCAGCAAAACCCCCGGAGGTTTGCGCCGCAGCACATAGTTTCCTTCGGTGGTTTTTAACATGAAGGTGGGGTTCGATTGCCCGGTTTGAAACTTCACTACCTCAAAATCGCTGTCAAATCCCGGCAGGCGGCCGCGAAGATAGGCGCCAACGGCCTCGTGATCCAGGGTCTGGGTCTTTGTGCTCATCTTCTGTTCCTGTCAACTATAGGTCATAAGAGCCGCACGCTCCGCGTTATGAAAATGCGGCACAGAATTGAATTCGTGGAGAAAAAACTTCTCCTTTGAGAACACGAACCGGCTGGTGGATGTGTTCTTGATCTGAAGGTTCAGCGCGATCATCTGATCGTTGGGCAGGGAAAGGCTGTCCGCTACCAACCGGGCGATGGCTCCGCCCGAACTTACCACCAATACCCGTTCCACCCTATCAGAAACCGCCGCCTGGCGGGCCCGTTCGACCCTGTCGCAAAAGGTGAGCCAGCTTTCACCCGCCGAGGCAATGCCGCCCTGCTGCCACTCTGTCAGCGTTTCCCTGAGGGCACGAAAATGCGTCTTGCGATCTGTGATGACATCATCCGGGGCCACACCGCCATAGCGGCTGTTGAGCAGGTCGTGAAAATCATACTCATTCCAGCCCGCATGCTCTTCTGCAGCTCCGTCAAACCCCATTTCCTCCAGGGTTTGCTTTTGACGCATCAAGCTGCCGGTGATCATCCGATCCGGGACCCAATCAAGGGCACGTAAGGTATCGCCCAGGGCGCGCGACTGTTGCCGCCCCAGGTTGCTCAGATCATCATAGTTCTCGGCCCCAAACGAGGCCTGACCATGGCGAACAATCAGAAGTTCGGCCATGGTCAGCTCTTGAACTCGCTGGCCAGTTTTTTACCAGCGGCGTGGTATTCGCTGGCAATGCGATCTACCAATTCCCCCGCAGAGCAGATCGATTTTACATCGCCAATGCCTTGGCCAGAACCCCAGATCTCTTTCCAAGCCTTTGGTTTGGAAGAGCCGCTGCCAAAGTTCATGGAAGAGGAATCTGCCTGGGGCAGGTTTTCGGGGTCCAGACCGGCCTGAGAAACAGACTTCTTCAGATAGTTCCCCCAAACGCCTGTAAAGAGTGAGGAATATACAATGTCCTCTGCGCCGCTTTCGACGATCATTTGTTTGTAATCCTGTTGGGCGTTTGCCTCATGGGTGGCGATGAAGGGCGAGCCGGCATAGCCAAAATCAGCGCCCAAAGCGCGCGCCGCCAACAGGGCTTCGCCGCTGGCGATTGCGCCGGACAGCGCCAGCGGGCCATCAAACCAGCTGCGGATTTCACGGATCAAGGCAAAAGGCGACTGTTCGCCTGCATGGCCGCCAGCGCCGGCAGCCACGGCGATCAACCCGTCAGCGCCCTTGTCGATGGCCTTTTTGGCAAAGGTATTGTTGATCACATCATGCAACACCACGCCACCACAGGAATGTGCCGCATCATTCACTTCAGGACGCGCGCCCAGCGAGGTGATCCAGATCGGCACCTTCCAGCGGTTGCAGATCTCCAGGTCGCGTTCCAGCCGTGCGTTCGAGCGGTGAACGATCTGATTGACCGCAAAGGGTGCGGCGGGCTGATCAGGGTTTTCCTGATTGTGGCGATCCAGCTCTTCGGTGATCTGCTTGAGCCAAGCCTCCAGCAGGATCGGATCCCCCTCGCCTTCGCGGGCATTTAGCGCTGGAAAGGCGCCGACGATGCCCGCCTTACACTGGGCAATCACCAGTTCTGGCACAGAAATGATAAACAAAGGCGAGCCGATCAGCGGCAGGCGCAGGTTTTGCAGCGCCTTGGGGAGGCGTTGATTGGGTGAAGACATCTTTTCTTCCTTATTTCAGAATATTACGGGTCAACTTTGACCTTTTCTATTCCATTACGCTGCCAAAAATATTCTGACCGGACATGACATTGATACCACCTGAAATCGGCACCACCGCCCCTGTGACATAGGCGCCGCCCTTGCCGCTGAGAAACAACACAGAACCCGCGATATCCTCGTAGCAGCCAACCCGGCCTAGGGGGACATCGTTGCCGACTTTTTCCCGCTTTTCCTCGTCGCCGGTGGCAAAGGCGGTCATTCTGGAAACAAAGGGCCCAGGGGCCAGCGCATTTACCGTGACATGCTTATGGGCCAGTTCCTTGGCGAGAATTTTGGACATATGAATGACCGCCGCCTTGGAGGCGGAATAGCTATAGGCGCCATCCCCCATAGGGATTTCCCCCATGACCGAGCCAACATTGATCACCCGCGCCGGATCTCCCAGCTCACCGCTTTTGATCAACATTGGCAGCAAGCGACGGGTCAGATCAAAAACGCCAGTCACATTGACATTCATCACCTTTTCCCAAGCCTGATGGGGGAAGTCCTTGAGCTCTGCCCCCCAGGTGATACCAGAGTTATTCATCAAAATATCAAGCTGTTCGGTGCGGGATTTAACCTCAGCCACCAGGGCGATGATGCCCTCTTCGGTGCCGACATCGCCGGCAAAACCTTCGGCCGAGCCCGGTGCATCCAATGCGTTCAGCTCTTGCGCCACGGCTTCGCAGGCATGGCCTTTACGCGAGGCGATCAAGACCCGGGCGCCAGCCCGAACCATGGCTTCAGCCGCCATCCGGCCAATGCCGGTTGCGCCGCCGGTGATCAGTGCGGTTTTGCCGTTGAGTGTAAACAGATCCTGCATCTCAATCTCTCCTTAGAAGCCACGCAATTGGGCAACCAGCCCGGCGTGATAGCCATAGTCCCCCAGCCATTCGGCTGCGACCCGGGCGCGTTTCATATAAAAACCCATGTCGAATTCATCGGTCATGCCAATGCCACCATGCATCTGCACCCCTTCTTGAACCGATTTCTGGGCCGTATCTGTTGCCCGCGCCTTGGCGACCGAGACCGCAAGTGTCGCCTGATCTGGAGTTTCGTCCAGAATACGGCCGGCATTCAACACCGCAGAATGTGTGAGCTCGATTTCGCACCACAGATGCGCTGCCCGATGTTGCAACGCCTGGAAACTGCCGATGGTAATGCCAAATTGTTTGCGCTCTTTCAGGTAATCGGTGGTCAGGGAAAATGCCGCCTCTGCCAGTCCGGTGGTTTCAGCCGCCAATGCGGCCTGTCCGGCCTCAAGCGCGGGCTTCAACACATCAAACCCTGCACCGGGGTCGCCCAACAGGGCCTCGCCTGAGACTTCGACATCGTTAAATATCAAGTCCGCAGCATCACGACTGTCGATCATTTTCAGCGGGTTTTGGGTCAGACCCTGGGCCTTGTTGGCCAGATCAAACAGGCACAGGCCCGCGTCGCTTTTGGCCAAAACCAGAATGCGGTCCGCGTCACAACCATCTACGACAAAACGCTTTTTACCGTTCAACACATAGCCGTTGCCACGGCTTTCCGCAGTTAGCTCAACCTGGTCGGGCGAAAATTTTGCCGTCTCATCCAACGCCAGCGCATAGGTCAGTCCGCCGACGGCGATCTGTTTCAGTTTGCTGGTGGCGCTGTCATCGCTGAATTGGCGCAGCAAGGTTGCAGCCATGACGGCGGTGCTGAGAAAGGGGCTGACAGTCAGGTTGCGGCCCATTTCGCGGGCCAGGACATGGGCTGCTGCGTGGCCCATATCGGAGCCTTCAGCGGCCTCGGGCACCAATACACCGGCCCAGCCGGCTGCAGCCATTTCCTGCCAAAGCGCCGGATCAGAATGCTCGCCACTGTCGCGCATTTCCCGCAGACGCGACACTGGGGCGGATTTGGAGAGGAACCCATGGGCCGCCTCTGACAAGAGGGTTTCTTCCTCTGTTTGAATGAGTTTTGCCATGTTTCTTATCCTGGAAGGTTCAAAATGCGACGGCTGATAATCGAGAGCATCACCTCGGAGGTGCCCCCCTCGATCGAGTTGGCCTTTGTCCGCAGCCAGGACGATGCTGGCGTGTCTCCCCAGGTCAATGCATCAGCCCCATCGGCAGCCATGATCAGTTCAAGCCGCGTCTTGTTCAGTTCGGTTCCCATGTACTTCAGCATGGCAGAGGCATCGCCAACGCCCTGGCCGCCTTCGGCCTGATCCTTGTACCGCTCCAGGGTCATCGCCATTGCCAGGCTATCCACCTCGGCCCGCATCGCATCACCGCGCAGCACAGGATCACTCTGACCGGTTTCGCTCTCGGTTAAAACCGCCCCCAGGGCACGGCCAGATCCCATGGCATTGCCGCCATTGCTGATCATCTCGCGTTCATGGGTCAGCAGGTATTTCGCCACATCCCAGCCCCGATCAATGGTGCCAACAACTTGGGTCTTTGGCACCTCGACATTTTCAAAAAAGGTCTCACAAAACGGCGACGCGCCGGAAATCAGCTGGATCGGACGCGTGGTAATTCCAGGGCTGCGCATATCCATAAGGACAAAGGAAATACCGAGATGTTTCTTGGCGTCACGATTTGTTCTGAGCAGAGCAAAGATCCAATCGGCGCGATCCGCATAAGAGGTCCAGATCTTTTGCCCATTGACCAGCCAGGTCTCGCCCTGATCCGCAGCATGGGTCTGTACCCCGGCCAGATCAGAGCCGGCGCCGGGCTCGGAATAGCCCTGGCACCAGCGAATTTCGCCACGGGCAATGGGCGGCAGGTAATGCAGTTTCTGCTCTTCTGTACCGAACTTCAAAAGCGCCGGCCCAAGCATCCAAATGCCAAAGCTATCCAGTGGCGAACGCGCGCCAATGGCCTGCATCTCCTGCTTCAGAATTTTGTCTTCATCCCGGCTAAGCCCTGCACCGCCGTAGGCTTTGGGCCATGTGGGCACGGTAAAACCACGTGCTGCGCAGCGATCCAGCCAGATCTTTTGTGCCTCGCAGGTAAAGACCCAAGTGGTCCCACCCCAACAGATTGAACTCTCGCCAGCTGCACCATCGCGCATTTCTGGCGGGCAATTTGTCTCCAACCATTCCCGGACCTCGCGCCGAAACTCGGCGTGATCGTGTCCCGCGTTAACTTCACCCATGATGTGTCTTCTCCTCAGTCCCGCGCTCCAGAGCCTCCCATGGCCTATGGCGGTTTCACAATGTAGAATTACATTTCGCTATGCCATTGACAACGCGGCTGAGGGACAGAAGACTTTACGTAATTTTAGGAAACATAAGGCGGCCGCCGGGCTGCCGGAAGGAAAAATATGAAATCTATGCTCAGCACCACCCCGGGTGGACCGCAAACACTTGTCTGGACCGAACAGCCGGATCTGAGCCCTGGCAAGGGGGAACTGCTGGTTGATATTCGCGCTGCTGGCGTCAACTTCCCTGACACGCTGATCATTCGTGATCTCTATCAGATGAAGCCGCCGCGCCCCTTTGCCCCGGGTGGCGAGATTGCCGGGGTGGTGGCGGCCCTTGGCGAGGGAGTCAGCGGATACGAAATCGGCGACCGTGTGCTGGCCTTGACCGGCCATGGAGGCTTTGCCACGCAGATCTGTGTGGCGGCGAAGCAGGCCGTGAAGTTCCCAGATGCGATGCCTTTTGAGGATGCTGCGGGCTTTGTCTTTACCTATGGCACCTCCTATCACGCACTCAAGGACCGGGCGCAGCTTAAAGCCGGGGAAACCCTGCTGATTTTGGGTGCCGCCGGCGGCGTTGGTGCTGCGGCAATTGAGCTGGGGAAATCCATGGGCGCAAAGGTGATTGCGGCGGTGTCATCCGAGGAAAAAGCAGCCTTTTGCAAGAAGATCGGCGCCGATGAAACTCTGGTCTACAGTCGCGAGATGAGTCGCGATGAGCAGAAAGAGTTTTCGAACAATATCAAAGAGCTGTCCGGCAAAGCTGGCGTTGATGTTGTTTATGATGCGGTGGGCGGAAACTATGCAGAACCAGCGCTTCGGACGATGGCTTGGCTAGGGCGCTACCTGGTTGTTGGTTTTCCTGCCGGCATCCCGGAACTTCCGCTGAACCTGCCGCTGCTGAAAGGCTGCGATATTCGTGGCGTATTCTGGGGCGCATCGGTCTTTCGTGATCCCAAGGGCCATGAAGAAAACATGGCCGAGCTGCAGGAGCTCTATGGCGCAGGCAAGATTAAGCCACAGATTTGCGATGTCTTGCCAATGACAAAGGCCGCAGATGCGTTGGAGATGATGCAGGACAGGCGTGTTATGGGCAAGGTGGTTTTGACCAACAGCTAGACCAAACAAAGGTGCAAAGATTCAGGTTGGCGGCCAATTGGGTACGCCAACCTTTTTTTCGTGCGATATTAGCAACATACTGCGTGCAAAACCGCGTTCAATCGTTTCGCTTTGACTGTGCAAAGCTGCCGTTTCACCTTAATCTCAGACACAGGGGATATGTAATGCATAGCTTATTGATACTGAACGGTCCTAATCTCAACCTGCTTGGAACGCGGCAACCCGAGGTCTATGGGGCTGAAACCCTCGAAATGCTTGAAAACAGCTGCATTCAATATGCACAAAAATCGGGGGTTCAGGCGCAGTGTTTGCAATCTAACCACGAAGGCGTTCTGCTGGACGCCATACATGATGCCCGTGGTAAACATGCTGGCATTGTTCTTAATGCTGGCGCCTATACCCACACCTCTGTGGCCCTGATGGATGCCATTTACTCGGTTGAGATCCCCACGGTTGAGGTTCATCTGTCCAATATCCATGCCCGCGAGGCCTTTCGCCACCAGTCCTATATTGCCCGTGCGGCGATCGGACAGATATGTGGTTTTGGCCCTCAGGGCTATTTGATGGCGATTGATGCTCTGGTTCAAAAACTGTCTCAATCAAGCGATATAACCTGATGACAATGTTGGAATATCTTCACTTTGTTTCCGGCGCAAAAAGCATCGAAGAGCTGTGGCATGCCCATGTATCGAAAATGGCAGAATATGGGTTCCACCGTCTAATCTACGGCTATACCCGGTTCAAAACCGAAACCTCGCTGGGCGATCCCGACGATTTTGTCATTCTGACCAACCATGATCAGAAATACATTTCTGGTTTCCTGCATCAGGGCCTCTACCGCCAGGCTCCGATGGTGCTCTGGGCGCTCAAGAACGAAGGCGCCCGCAGTTGGGAAATGATCCGCAAAATGCTCGACGACGGCCAGTTGGGCCCAGCGTCCAAACAGGTGATCGAATTCAACGAACGCATGCAGCTGACGGCCGGATATACCATCAGTTTTTTCTCTGCTTCCAAACGCTACAAAGGGGCAATTTCCCTGGCTGGTAAGCCCGGAATTTGCCAGAGCGATCTTGACGAAATGTGGCGTGAGCATGGTGAAGATATCATTCTGATGAACAATGTGGTTCATCTTAAGATCCTGACCCTGCCCTATGACTCGCCGAATCGCAGCCTGACCAGTCGCCAGCGCGAAGCCCTGGAATGGGTCGGAGACGGAAAAACCACCCAGGATATTGCTCTGCTTATGGGGCTGACCCCAGCGACCGTAGAAAAACATCTTCGCCTGGCGCGGGCGTCGCTATCGGTGGAAACCAGTGCCCAGGCCGTGCTAAAGGCGGCGCTGCAAAACCAGATGTATGTGCTTGAAAACTGAAACAGTTTTACTGTCTTAGGTCGATCGGCAAAAACTACAGATGATTTACATCTTTTAGATGTGCCTTCCCTTGGGGGAGCTGCCGTCATTCGGGTATGGAAAACACTACTACACGAAAAGTTAAATATCGGGCACTATGGCACCGTTCCGTGAGTGGTGGCTTTGGCCTAGGAACTTTGGGAAATGACCCTTGCAATACCAAGGCTCTCAGACCTGTTCGGTTTCTGGCGTGTATTTTTCCGCGCCAGTTCCGTGTTAAAGAGGGGTCCCATCCATCCCCATCAATGGGGCCTCTCCACCCGCTCCTCTTCCTTCGCGAGTTCGATGATACCCCAAGCATTACAGCTTGCGCCTTGCGCCGGTGTGTTGCTGCTATTGGACTGGTTTTGCGGTTGCGGTAAATCTAGCCAGTCTAGCTAGGGAGCATTTTGCCCGGCCTGCTGTCTTTTTGACAAAAAAAGGGGCTGACGGAAAACCGCCAGCCCCTGATCTTGGATATTTGGAAGGACGTTTAGCCCTGAGCCGCTTTTGCAACTTCAGCTGCAAAGTCTTCTTTTTCGACTTCGATGCCTTCGCCAACTTCCAGACGTACAAAACCGGTGATGGTGGCGCCGGCTTCTTTTGCCGCAGCTTCAACGGTGAGGTCTGGGTTCACAACGAACGGCTGGTTGAGCAGAGTGGACTCACCAACAAATTTCTTCATGCGACCAACGATCATCTTCTCGATGACAGCCTCAGGCTTGCCGGATTCGCGAGCGATATCCATCTGAACCTGCTTTTCTTTTTCAACAACCGAAGCGTCCAGGTCTGCTTCTGACAAAGCTGCAGGGTTCACAGCTGCGATATGCATCGCAACCTGCTTGCCAAAGGCTTCGTCGCCGCCGGTCATTGCAACCAACACGCCGATTTTGCCCATGCCAGCGGTCACGGCATTGTGGACGTAAGAGATGACAGTGTCACCTTCGGCAACAGACATACGACGCA
This sequence comes from Pseudophaeobacter sp. TrK17, assembly GCF_042192375.1. Classification (NCBI taxonomy): domain Bacteria; kingdom Pseudomonadati; phylum Pseudomonadota; class Alphaproteobacteria; order Rhodobacterales; family Roseobacteraceae; genus Pseudophaeobacter; species Pseudophaeobacter sp. TrK17. The sequence continues at coordinate 1,936,271 of NZ_CP071700.1, read as the reverse complement.
CGGACATGTTTTCACCAATGGTGGCGATCTTGTCAGTGATAACGGCTTCGACGGTCTTGCCACCCATGTCAGCGGCTTTCAGTGCCTCAACATCGGAAACACCCAGGGCAGCTTTGGCGATGCCGCCAACCATTTCCTGGAATTCGGCGTTCTTGCCAACAAAGTCGGTCTCGGAGTTCACTTCAACCGCAACACCTTTGCCGCCTTCAACAACAACGGCCACCAGGCCTTCTGCTGCTGTACGACCGGATTTTTTGGCTGCTTTGGCCAGACCTTTGGTGCGCAGCCAGTCAACGGCGGCTTCCATGTCGCCATTGGTTTCGGTCAGCGCTTTTTTGGCGTCCATCATGCCGGCGCCGGTGGAGTCGCGCAGTTCTTTAACGAGTGCAGCTGTGATTGCCATCTTTAGGCTCTCCTCAAATCAAAACGGAATTGGGGCAGGTGATAGCCTGCCCCGCATGTCAAAACTGTGACAGGTAGCGTCGGCGGGTGCTTATTCAGCAACTGCTTCTTCTACAGGCGCCTCTTCCAAGGCACCAAGGTCAACACCGGCGGCACCCAGCTGAGCGGACATGCCGTCCAGCGCAGCACGTGCAACCAGGTCACAGTACAGGGAGATAGCGCGCGATGCGTCATCGTTGCCTGGGATCACAAAATCAACGCCATCAGGGGAGCAGTTGGTGTCGACGATTGCCACAACTGGGATACCCAGTTTTTTGGCTTCGGCGATGGCCAGCGCTTCTTTTTTCACGTCGATGACGAACAGCAGATCAGGAACACCGCCCATTTCGGCGATACCGCCCAATGAGGCCTGCAGTTTGCCCTGGTCACGTTCCATGCCCAGACGCTCTTTCTTGGTGAGGCCTTCGGCGCCACTTTCCAGCTTTTCGTCAATTTCTTTCAGGCGTTTGATCGACTGGGAAACGGTTTTCCAGTTGGTCAAGGTGCCGCCGAGCCAGCGGTGGTTCATGTAGTACTGTGCGGATTTTTCAGCGGCTTCGGCGATGGGGCCGGTGGCCTGACGCTTGGTACCAACAAAAAGAACGCGGCCGCCCTTGGCAACGGTGTCGCGGACGATCTGCAGGGCCTGGTCCAGCATAGGAACAGTCTGTGTCAGGTCCATGATGTGGATGCCGTTGCGTGCACCATAGATATAGGGTGCCATACGCGGGTTCCAGCGCTGTGTCTGGTGACCAAAGTGTACGCCTGCTTCCAGCAGCTGGCGCATGGTGAACTCGGGAAGAGCCATGCTTGTATTCCTTGTTTCCGGTTTCAGTCCTCGGTGGGGGTTCAGAGCATTTGCTCCAACCGGCGGCCCATTTGGGGATTTCTCCCCCAGACAGGCCAAACCCCACCTGCGGGTTTGATGGCGCGCGTATAGGCCAGGATGACCACCTGTGCAAGGGCTATTTGCGCATCTTCGCATGTCCCTGTCGCACGATGCGTTCACATTCCGCCGCCAGGGCCTTGCGATTGGCAAAATCACTGACCTTCAGCGGCGCGTGGTAGGTCAGCTCAACCCGTCCTTGGCGCCGCGAGGCCAGGGTTTTCAGCAGGTGCGGTCCGAACTCCATATCGCCCCACCAGCCATAGAACCGCTCTTCTGCCTCTTTGGGCGCATGGAACACTGCAGATACCGGTTGGATGTAGCAAATGTCCCGCAGGTGTTCCCCAAAAAACGCCGCAAAAAGCGTTGTTTTAAAGGGCAAAACCCGGAGCCCATCGGTGGAGGTGCCTTCGGGAAAAAACAGCAGCTTATGTCCTGCCATCAGCCGTGCCTCAAACAGTTCGGTTTGCTCTTTGGCGCGGGCGCGGTTGCGTTCGATAAAGACCGTTCCAGTGGCACGGGCCAGCCAGCCAATGCCGGGCCAGGCGGCGACCTCAGCCTTGGACACAAAATAGATGCGTTTTTTGGCGTTAAGCGCAAAAATATCCAACCAGGAGGTGTGATTGGCCACCACGGCACCGCGATGGTTCATCAGGGTGCCATGGGCCGTAAAGCCGATCCCCAGAATACGAAAGGCATTGCGACAGACAAACTGCGTAATAAAGGGAGTGACAGGCCGGTGCAGTCCACAGAGCGGCCGCTCGACCAGACGTATCAAGAGCAGGATTATTAATCCGCCAAACACTAAGGTTCCCAGCACACTGGCGCGCAGTAGGATCAGCCCCCAGCCAGAGGGCGAGATCCGCAGCGGCTCCGGGGGCTCGCCTTCATTCCAGGTCGCAGACATCTTGTTAAGCCCGGGCCTTCGGAGTGCTGTAGAACCGCTTTTGTCGTTCAGTCATACGAGCGGTATCCAGGATCATAAGCACATCGGTGGTGTTAAACCCGTGGTCTACAAAGGCACCATCTCCCACGGTGCCGCCCAGGCGCAGATAGGCCTTGATCAAGGCCGGGCACTCCACCATGGCGCGCTTGCGGTCTACTGCGCTGGCCTCCAGAAGGTCCATCGGCTGATAGCTGCGGGATTTGCACCGCAGGGGCGGTGGCGCCAGGTAGTCCCGGTTCAGCACCGACAATGGCCCGGAAAGCGCGTTCAGATCGGTGCCGGCAAAACTGGCAGTCCCAAACAGGATTTCAATATCGTGCTCAGACACATAGGCATTGAGACCCACCCAAAGATAAAACAGGGCTTTGCCACCGCGAAACTCTGGATGTAGGCAAGACCGGCCCAGTTCCAGCAAGCGCCGCCCAGAGCGGGTCAGTGGGCTCAGATCGTATTCGGCCTCTGAATAGAACCCTCCGGCGTTGACCGCCTGGTCCGCGCGCATCAAGCGGTACACCCCGACCACCCGGTCTGTTGCGGTCTCACGAATGATCATATGATCACAAAAGGCATCAAACGTGTCTTTCTCCAGCCCTTCGCGATGATCTACCAGGGCGCCGTCAGCGCCCATTTCGCTGACAAAGACCTCATAGCGAAGCGCCTGGGCCGCGCGCAGGTCTGCGTCGGTTGTGGCCAGCGAAACAGTGAATTCAGTTTGGGTTTCAGCCATGTACCAGGGCTTTCCTAGATCAGTTTGCGGCGCTGATAGACCGCTAAGGGTGCAATAGGCAAGGTTTTCGTAAAACTCTCCGGGGTTTCTTAACTATTCATAAACCGTTAAGCCTCATTCACTAGAATCAAGGGAACACGCGTCCCGTCAAAGACCAATTTTCCCTGGTCCGGGAAATTGACAGTAATTTTGCCACCTGCATTGGATTGGACTTCTCCAGGTCCCCATTCAGGATGATCCGGGTGCGTAACGCGCATGCCGGGGGCAAGGAAGGCATTGAGGTCGATCATGTGATGGGCCCAATTCGGAGGAAAGATATGGCCGTAGATACCGCCAATTTGGCCGCTTTGATAGGGTCCAGAATTTGTCACGATTTGATCAGCCCCGTCGGCGCTATCAACAACGGATTGGAACTGCTGGCAATGTCCGGTGCTATGGCCGGACCGGAGCTTGAGCTGATTTCCGACAGTGTGTTGAATGCCAATGCGCGCATCCGGTTTTTCCGCATTGCCTTTGGCGCTGCGGGCGATCAGCAGATGGGCCGGGCAGAGATCGTCTCGGTTCTGGATGACATCAGCAAGGCTGGCCGCCTAAAGTTCCAATGGGATTACGCCGACGGGTGCAGCCGCAGCGCCGTACGTATGGCCTTTCTGGCAGCGCTGTGCCTGGAAACCGCCCTGCCCTATGGCGGAATGATCACCATGACCTGCACAGATGGGAAATGGACGGTGGCGGGCGAAGGCCGCAAGGTCGCTGTTGACGCATCACTTTGGGGCTATCTCGACGATAGCGACACCTCGGCCAGCTTGACCCCGGCGCAGGTGCAATTCGCCATGCTGCCGGCGGCGGCGACAGAGGCAGAATGTCAGCTGGGCTTTGACCATACAGACGAGAAAGTCACAGTCTGGTTTTAAAAAACCTGCTGTCAGACCCTGACAAAAATGATCATAGCAAAAGCCCCCTATCATCTGATCGGGGGCTTTTTTATTGCAATTTCAACTAGGTATTGGGCGATCTAGATACCCTGGAATCCTAGGCCCGCACTGTGCCGTCGCCACGCACCAGGTATTTAAAGCTGGTCAACTGGGCAGCGCCGACGGGGCCACGGGCATGCATCTTGCCGGTGGCAATACCAATCTCCGCCCCCATGCCAAATTCACCACCATCGGCAAACTGGGTCGAGGCATTATGCATCAGGATTGCACTATCGAGCTCAGCAAAAAACTGAGTTACGGCAGCTTCATCCTCGGTAATGATGCAATCAGTATGCTGCGAGTGATATTTGCGGATATGCGCGATCGCATCCTCGATATCCGCCACGGGCTTTGCGGCAATAACCTTATCCAGGAACTCTTTGCCCCAGTCTGCCTCCTCTGCGGGCGCCATGCTCTCGGGGCCAACCAGGCCGCCAGCCGCGTGGATCTCCACCCCGGCTGCCGCCAGTGCGGTCAGCACGTCGCGGCCAATTGTATCGACGATATCCCGGTGGATCAGCAGGCATTCCGCGGCACCACAAATCCCGGTGCGACGGGTTTTGGCGTTTAGCACCACGTCGAGCGCCTTTTTAGGGTCGGCAGATTTATCCAGGTAGATATGCACGATGCCCTCAAGGTGGGCAAAAACCGGCACCCGCGCCTCGCGCTGCACCAATCCCACCAGGCCCTTGCCGCCACGGGGCACGATGACGTCGACATATTCTGTCATGGTCAGCAGCTCTTGCACCGCTGCGCGGTCCCGGGTTGGCACCAGTTGGACCGCATCCTCGGGCAGGTTTGCGCCGCGCAGGCCTTCGGCCAGACAGGAATGAATGACCTGGCTGGAATGAAAGCTCTCCGACCCGCCGCGCAGGATCACCGCATTGCCGGATTTCAGGCACAGTGCCCCGGCATCCGCCGTGACATTGGGGCGGCTTTCATAGATCACGCCGATAACGCCAAGCGGCGTTCTTACCCTTTGGATATTCAGCCCCGAGGGCTGCTCCCATTCTGCCAGCACCTCGCCCACGGGGTCAGGTTGTTCCGCCACTGCGCGCAGCCCGTCGACAATGGATTGAATGCGGGGCTCATCCAGCATCAACCTGTCCATCATTGCGGGCGACAGGCCCTTGGAGGTGCCATAATCAAGGTCTTTGGCGTTGGCGGCTATGATCTCGCTGCGGCGCGCCCAGACGGCATCGGCGGCGCCGATCAGGGCGGCATGTTTGCGTTCACCACTGGCTGTTGCCAGGGTTTGCGCTGCGCGCTTTGCGCGAATGCCAAGATCCATCATCAGCGCGGGAATATTTTGTGTCTCTGTCATCGGTCTCTTCTAAGCCTTGTCTGTGAGAGGCTGCTGCCGTTCAGTGGCTGCCAGATTAGGGCAAGCAACAGGCCGGTTTCCAGCCCCAAAAAGGAAAGGGATCAGAGCGCCATATCGTCCCGATGGATCAAAGCAGCCCGGCCGGGATAGCCCAGGGCCTGTTCGATTTCGGCAGATTTGCGCCCCTGAATGGCGCGGGCTTCATCGCCGGTGTAGCGTGACAAGCCCTGCCCCAGGTTGCGTCCCTCCGGGCTCTGGATGGCCAGGGGATCCCCCCGGCCAAAGTCACCCTCCACATGACAGACCCCTGCGGGCAATAGGCTATTGCCGTTTGCCAGCGCGCGCGCTGCCCCGGCATCAATGGTCACCACGCCGCGCGGCTTCATCGCTGCGATCCAACGCTTGCGGGCAACCTGCGGATCATCCAGCGCGGTGAACCAGGTGCAAGGTGCGCCGTCTATAAGTGTTTTCAAAGGGTTCAGGGGCGATCCTTCGGTGATCACCATGGCGCAGCCTGCGGCTGTCGCCATCTTTGCCGCCAGCACCTTGGTGATCATGCCGCCCTTGGACAGGCCAGACACGCCATCGCCGGCCATGGCTTCGATCTCGGGGGTGATCGCGTCAATCGTGTCATAGCGTTTGGCGCTGGGATCCAGCGCCGGATTGGCACTGTAGAAGCCATCCACATCCGACAGAAGCACCAGCGCATCGGCCCCAACGGTCACCGCGACCTGCGCTGCCAACCGATCATTATCGCCATAGCGGATTTCATCGGTGGCAATGGTATCATTTTCGTTAACGATGGGCACCGCGCCCAGACCAATCAGCGTCTCCAGTGTGGCGCGTGCGTTCAAATAACGGCGTCGGTCGGCGCTATCCTCTAGGGTGACCAGCACCTGGGCGGTGGTTACGCCATGGGGCGCCAGGGCCTCTTCATAGGCGCGCGCCAGACGGATTTGCCCAACAGCGGCCGCAGCTTGTGATTTTTCCAGCGGCAGGTCAGCGCGCGGCAGCCCCAGAACTTCGCGTCCCAGCGCGATAGATCCTGACGACACCAGGATAACATCCTTGCCCTTGGACTTGAGCCAGGCCACATCATTGGCCAGCGAGTGCAGCCAGCCCAGGCGCAGCTTGCCCGTGGAGCGATCCACCAGCAGGGCTGAGCCGATTTTTACAACAATGCGGCGCGCGTCGATCAGGGCCGCCAAGGGTCTTGTTCCTCGACGGGTTTTTGACGAATGCGATCATCGTCGATCTCGGCGCGCACTGCGCGCAAAACCTCGTTCAACCCCTCACGGCTGACCCCAGACATCATCAGAACCTTGTCGCCAACAGCCGCTTCCAGGGCAGCAAGCGCCTCGGCGCGCTCTTCCTCATCCAGGGCGTCGATCTTGTTCAGGGCGGTCACGCGTGGCTTTTTGGCCAGCTCACCGCCATAGGCTTCAAGTTCATCAATGATGGTCTGATAGTCGCCGGCCACATCATCCGAGGTGCCATCCACAAGATGCAGCAGCACAGCGCAGCGTTCTACGTGGCCCAAGAAGCGATCGCCAATGCCTTTGCCCTCATGTGCGCCGGCAATCAAGCCGGGGATATCAGCCATGACAAATTCAGTGTTATCAATGCCAACCACCCCAAGGTTCGGGTGAAGCGTGGTGAAAGGATAGTCGGCAATTTTGGGCCGCGCATTGGAGCTGGAGGCTAGAAAGGTGGATTTGCCCGCATTGGGCAGCCCCAGCAGACCAGAGTCCGCAATCAGCTTTAGCCGCAGCCAGATGGTGCGCTCAACGCCTTCCTGGCCGGGATTGGCGCGCCGTGGCGCCTGGTTGGTGGAGGATTTGAAGTGCAGGTTGCCAAAGCCACCGTTGCCGCCCTTGGCCAGCTGAACCCGTTGGCCGATCTCGGTCATATCCGCCAGCACGGTCTCCTGATCCTCGTCCAGGATCTCGGTGCCGACTGGCACCCGCAGGATGATCTCGTCGCCATCCTTGCCGGTGCGCTGCCGCCCCATGCCAGACTGGCCGTTGTTGGCAAAGAAATGCTGCTGATAACGAAAATCAATCAGCGTGTTCAGCCCATCCACGGCCTCAGCCCAGACCGAGCCGCCCTTGCCGCCATCGCCGCCATCCGGGCCACCGTATTCGATGTATTTTTCGCGGCGAAAACTTACGCAGCCGTTACCGCCGCCACCAGAGCGAATATAGACCTTTGCCAGATCAAGAAATTTCATGGCGGCTCCTTGCTGCGCGGCCCCCTTCGCGAGGCGCTGCGCCGAAATACGATTAGCTCAACGAGCCCCCTACTGGGGCCCGCCTATTTGTCTTTGACGTGCCTTACCTGAAAGCGCCAGCCGCGCCAATCACAGTTTTCGGCTATAGGTCCAGGTGGGCACATTTGCATTGCGGCTGACCGAGAAACTCTCGGCATCGCCCAGATAGTCAAAACCGCAATGGATCAACACCCGCGCCGATGCCGCATTATCCTGAAAGACAGAGGCAAACATGGCGTCATTGTTCAACGGGTTCGCCTGGACCAAGGCCTCCACCGCCTCTGACGCAAGCCCGGTATTCCAGAACAAGGGCGCAATCCAAAAGCTGACCTCAGAATGGTTTCGGTCCATCTGTTTAAGGCTGATGATCCCTTTCAGGTCCTCACCACCATCCGGCGTGCCATCGATGGCCCAGATGTCCTCTTCCTGTTTGCGCGCAGCAGCACGAGAGACATAGGCCTCAACCGCGCCGGGGGGCATAGGATGCGGAATAGAGGGGGTCATGCGGGCCACGCGCTCATCACCCATATACAGGGCAATAAGGCCGCTGTCGGCCTCCCGTAGCGGGCGCAGCACAAACCGGCTGGTTTCAATAACCTGCTGATCTTTCACATTATCCAAACTCATATCTCTGCTCCTTTTCGCAAAGAAATCGGAAACGACGGCGCGTTTGCCAGATTGAACGCAACCAGCTACCTGCAAGGCCATACCCCCAATAGATGTGGGGCGGCTGGTCGTTCATCAAGGCGCCAATACAAAACAATACAGACGCAACCGCGCCAAATAGAAAAAGGGACCGGCTATCGCCGATCCCCTGATTTTTCAAAACCTTGTGGGTTCGGTTTACTCAGCGGCCTCCGCCACTGGGAGAACCGATACAAAGGTGCGGCCTTTCAGGCCTTTGTGGAAGGTGACAGCACCGTCAGTCACAGCAAAAATCGTGTGATCTTTGCCCAGACCTACGCCTTCACCCGGCCAAAACTTGGTGCCGCGCTGACGAATGATGATGTTACCTGCGATGGCCGCTTGGCCACCATAGAGTTTCACGCCGAGGCGGCGACCCGCTGAGTCGCGGCCGTTACGGGAGGAACCACCAGCTTTTTTATGTGCCATTCTGTCTCTCCTTAGCCTTTAGCCAGATCTTTGGCCTGTGCAACCCACTCGGGTTTCACTTTGACCGCGTCAATACCAGCAATGTCGTCATCCGACAAGGCTGCGATCTGGGCAAAGCTTGTCAGACCAGCTTCAACCAGCTTTTTGGCGGCGGCAGGGCCTACACCAGTCAGCTGTGTCAGATCGTCAGAACCGGCTGCAGCAGGCGCAGCTTTAGGCGCTGCTTTGGCGGCGGCCTTAGGGGCAGCTTTGGTTGCGCCGGAGGTCAGGATCTCGGTGATCTTGATCAGGGTCAGCTTCTGACGGTGGCCCTTGGTGCGCTTGGAAGAGTGCTTACGACGACGCTTCACAAAGTGAATGAGCTTTTCGCCTTTGATCTGGTCGATCACTTCTGCCTTAACAGCAGCGCCATCTACCAAAGGAGCACCAACCACGGGGGCATCGCCACCGAGCATCAGGATTTCGTCAAACTGGATTGTTTCGCCAGCATCAGCAGCCAATTTTTCAATGCGGAGGATATCGCCCGCTTGAACTTTGTACTGCTTGCCGCCAGTCTTGAGGACCGCAAACATATGCGTGTTTCCTTTATCAACCGCGTCCTTTGGTCCCCTATTGGGCGTTTTGGCCGATTGGCCACCTCGAACAGCGCGCCCCGGTTGGGGGCCGTATTGCAAAATGAACCCGGCACAGAGAATCCGAGCCGGGATGGCGCATTTGCCCGAAAACACCTGGCCCTGTCAACCCATTATAACCGTGTCTCAGTCGATGTCGCCAAGTCACACCACAGAAGGTGATAAATCACGGTTTGGCGCGCGGCCAACACCCCGCCAGACACCCGGGCTGGCGGCTAGATATCTTCCCCTTGGCCCAGCTCTTTCATACGAAAAGCCAAAGCTTCAAACCGGTTGGCGGTGATTTCAAACTGTACCGCGTTGAGCAGCTCATAGACCTGCTGCATCAAAGGCGTTTCCAGCGCCTTTACATAGGCTTCCACCTCCGCCTCGCTAAAGCCCTGATAGGTATAGGCCGAGGCCGCAAGGTTAGAGGCCCGCAGCGCAATGCGCATCTCCGCTTCCTGTGCGCGCTGCAGCGCGCGCAGGCCTTCGCCATCCAATTGCAGCTCAATGACGCCAGCGGCATTGGCGGCCATCAGAAAGCGGAATTGGATCTGCTGGATCGACTTCACCCCAGACCCGGCCGCATCAATCGCCTTGCTCATCCGGTGATACAGCGCAACACGGCTGCTGCCGGTTTTGACAAGATCCGCAATGATACGCTGACCGGCGATCTGTTTGATCTCCCCCTCTTCAACCAGGTGCGAGGCGTTTTCAGCCACCACCAAGCGCTGGCCCAGGTCACTGGCATAAAAGGCGGCCGCATGGCTCAGGGCCTCATCCTCCAGGGTCTCGGTCAGAATATCGAGAGCCAGCTCGCGCATTTTGTCCTGATCAAACACCGACTGCGACAGCCGCGTCCAGTTTGAGCCAAAGTCCCCAGCGGACAGCCCCAGCATCTGCGGCGCGTCCCCTGCGGAAAGCGCAATACTGTCCAGCGCCACATCAAACCCTGTCACCTCAAGAAAAGCCGCGACCTTCCCCCGTTCAGCGGCCTGTGCCGCAGGCACCAAGTGGAGCACCAAAAAACCAAGGGTAACGGCGGCCAGCGCCAGGTGATTAAAGCGTTTTGCAATCTGTCTCATAGGTGAAATCTAGGCGAAAACTGTGCCAAAACAATGAAAAAATGCCATTCTGAAAAGAAGTTGAAAATCCCCCTTGCACTGGGCCGCATTCAGCCTTAAACGCTCCTCCACCAGACCCCCGCGGAGAGGTGCCGGAGTGGTCGAACGGGGCGGTCTCGAAAACCGTTGAGCCTTCACGGGTTCCCAGGGTTCGAATCCCTGTCTCTCCGCCATTCCCCCTGCATGTAAAAACTGCCTTTAACACCCTAAAAAACGGGTGATTTTGGCGTTTTTGCTGTCTGAGATCTCTTCCAAGTAATTTGCTCTGTTTGGTTCAGTCGTCCGACCGGGCTGAATCATCTCAGTCGCCCTGTTGCTCATGTCTCTTGTGGGCAGATCTGCGCTCACTCTTTCTGCTGGCTCGCCCCCGCAAGGCTCAAAAGAAAAGGCCGGGTTTCCCCGGCCTCATTTGTTGGTTCCAATGTCGCTAGGCAGCTGGCATGGCTTAGCCCCGGCGGCGACGCCCGCCACCACGACCACCGCGACCGCGGCTTTCTTCACCCTCTTTCAGGGGCGCCTTGTTGAACTTGATCCATTCGCCACCGTGTGGGTCATTGTTGGTCAGGAAGTTGGCGGCACGGATGGCTTCCATTTCCTTGCCTGCGCGGGGCTTCATCGAGCCCAGGCCAAACATGGTGACAAAGGTTTCATCATCCATGTCTTCGGGCAGAATGATGCCAGCGGCGGCGACTTCTTCTTTTTTGGCTGCCAGAGCTTTTTGCGTCACGGGCAGGCCTACAGGATTCATAATCGCCGAGGTCATGCCCGCACCCATCGCCATGGGCAGGAAGGCATTGTTGATGCCGTGACGGTTTGGCAGGCCAAAGGAGATGTTGGAGGCACCACAGGTGGTGTTAACCCCCAGCTCTTCGCGCAAGCGCCGCACTAGAGCAAAAACCTGCAGGCCGGCAGTCCCCATGGCGCCAATTGGCATCACCAGCGGGTCAACCACGATGTCATGGGCTGGAATGCCAAAGTCGGCAGCGCGCTGCACGATCTTTTTCGCTACTTCAAAACGTACATCGGGATCCTCAGAAATCCCGGTGTCATCGTTGGAGATCGCCACAACAGGAACGTTGTATTTCTTGACCAGCGGCAGGATCTGTTCCAGGCGCTCTTCTTCGCCGGTGACAGAGTTCAGCAGCGGGCGACCTTCGCAGACCTCAAGACCGGCCTCCAGCGCGCCAGGCACCGAGGAGTCGATGCACAAAGGAACGTCAACAAGCCCTTGAACCAGTTCAACGATTTTCCGCATCAGTGGCGGCTCTGTCTCATTGGGATTGGGGTTGGAGTTATAGACAACACCCGCATTGATATCGAGCACGGTTGCGCCAGCCAGCACCTGCGCCACAGCATCTTTTTCAACCGTGGAGAAATCACCGGCTTCCAGTTCTGCTGCCAGTTTTTTGCGCCCGGTGGGATTGATCCGCTCGCCAATAACACAGAAGGGCTCGTCAAAGCCCATAACGGCTGTTTTTGTTTTAGATTCGATAACCGTACGGGTCATTGTTTATCCTTGCGGGTTGACGGGCTGCGCAGATGCGCCGCCGTTGTTGATGGCCCAGGTGGCGTTGGTCTTGATGCCGCCAAGTGGGAAAAAGTGAACTTTGGTGATGTTGAAATCCGGGTTGGCGGCCTTGTGGGCTGCCAGATCCGCCAAAACTTCACCGGGTTCATGGGGCAGCAGCAGCTTGGTAACATCTTTGGCGCGCTTTTGCAGCACTTTCAATGAGGGACCGACGCCGCATGCGATGGCAAATTTGATCATGGTCTGCAGCTTGGCAGGACCGGCGATGCCAATATGGACCGGCAGGTTCATGCCGCGCGCGCTCAGCTCATTGACCCAGTCAATGACCGGCTGTGCTTCAAAGCAGAACTGTGTGGCCAGGGCCATCTCGGCGTCGGTACGCTTGGAGAATTCCTGTTTCCAGTCCAGCGCCGCATAGGTGTTTGCACGACCGCCTTTGGGATCAATGTCGAGGTTGGGTTCCGGGTGGCCCGCGACGTTCAGATGGGTAAAGCCCGCCTTGTCAAACAACCCGGTTTCCAGCAGCTGCATCGAGGAATGGAAATCGCCTTTGGGCTCGGCAACGCCGCCGGCCAGCAATAGCGCCTGCTTGACGCCAGCTTCGCCCTGGTAGCGGGAGATCCAGTCAGCCAGGGTGGCCTCATCCTTGATGATGCGCGCCGGGAAATGCGGCATGACATCAAAGCCTTCTTCGGCAATGCGTTTGGCGGTGGCAACCATGTCCTCAATGGGCGTGCCATCGATATGGGCGATATAGACACGGGTTCCCGCAGGCAACAGGGCGCGGAAATCCTCAACCTTGGTGGCTGTGCGCGGCATTACTTCGATGGAATACCCCTTGAGAAAGGCCTCCATTTCAGGGCTGACAGGCTGGTCGGCGCCAGGGTCGCGTTTTTTGAAGTTCAACAAAGCCATCACGGCCTCCCATAGTGGTGTCAGGCTCACGCCCATCCGTCATTTGCAATCAGGGTCTTAAGACGATCCTGATCGTATTCCGCTTCCAAACGTTTGGCCTCAGCCTCGGCAACCTCGCCAGCATCACCTTCCAGGGCATAGGGCGCTGCTTTGCGCCATTCTGCCAGGTAGGCATCGCTATCTTTGGCGTTGACCTTCATCGCAGCCCGGTCAATTGCCTGTTCAAACCGTTCTTCCAATTGGCGCTTTGAACCGCGGCGCCCCTTGCCCACAATGACCTGCGCGGGGATATCGCGCCAGTATACGATCGTAACATCCACCATAGCCTGTACTCCTGAGACGTCTGTTGTGTTGTTTTAGTGCGTCCCGTTTCACCGAGTACGCCGGATTTCGACACCACTTGGGTTTTGAGCGACGTTTTTCCTCTCTCTTGAATACAAAGCTGCCCCGGCGCTGGCCACAGCTGGGCAGTGTCAAAATACTCATCAAACATATGAGTTTGTCGCAACCTTTGTAGTCAGCCCCCGACCCCGTCCCCTGTATGCCGGGGGTTATAGCGGCCAGATGCCCTTGCGCAGCAGGGCCTGGCTCCATAGTCTAGGGGTAACACGATAATCGGAGGGCGTGAATCATGACGCCCAGGCGTTCCAAAGGTGCGGGCGCGTTTCCCAAGGTGGTTGAAACCCCTGTACCAGCCCGTCCGGATTCTGATGCGCTTTATGCGGCTCTGGATCTTGGCACAAACAGTTGCCGCATGCTGATTGCCCAGCCAAAGGGCAGCGGCTTTCATGTGGTGGATAGCTTTTCCAAGTCTGTGCAATTAGGCACAGGGCTTGAACGAACCGGACGCCTGTCCCGTTCGTCCATGTCTCGTACTATTCAAGCGCTGCGGATCTGCCAGCAAAAACTCAAACGCAACCGCGTCAAGCGCATGCGACTGGTTACCACCGAAGCCTGTCGGCGTGCCAAAAACGCGCGCGAGTTCATCCGGCAGGTGAAACGGGAAACCGGGCTGCTGCTGGAAATTATCCAGCCCGAAGAAGAGGCCCGCTTGGCGGTGATTTCCTGCGCGCCTTTGGTGTCGACCAAGACTGAGCAGCTACTGGTGGTGGATATCGGCGGCGGCTCGACTGAACTGGTCTGGATTGATCTGTCTTCTGTGCCAAAGCGTGATCGCCCGGCCGCCATCATGCGGCTGCATGCCGGGTTTCACCCTGCCCACAGCCCTTTTCCGTCGGCCAAGGTCGTGGATTGGATTTCTGTCCCGCTTGGGGTGGCCACGCTGCGGGATCAGTTCAACGACGTAGAAGATGATTCCGCCCGCTTTGCCCTGATGAGCTGGTATTTCGAAGAACACCTGGCCGATTTCGCCCCCTATAAGGATGAGCAGGCCCGCGACGGCTTTCAGATTGTTGGCACCTCGGGTACGGTGACCACTGTTGCTGCCTCCCATCTTGGGTTAAAGCGCTACGATCGCACCAAAGTGGACGGGTTGCGGATGACCAGCGACCAGATCGACAAGGTGATCCGGGGCTATCTGGATCTTGGGCCGCAGGGACGTCGTCGTGACCCCCGAATTGGCGAAGACCGTCAGGCCCTGATCATGTCTGGCTCGGCCATTTTGCAGGCGCTGCTTCGGTGCTGGCCCACGGATCGGCTGTCGGTGGCGGATCGCGGTCTGCGCGAAGGCCTGCTTTATGCGCAGATGAGCGCAGATGGTGTACTGGAAGACGGGCCCTTCTGAGGCACGTAAATGTAATTCACGCCCTGCCCTCCGGTTTGGAGGCTGCGGCAAAACGGTGACGATGATGGCAAAAACGCCGAACGGAAAAACCCCTACAGGCAAGAATACCTCTGGCCGTGGTCAGCGGGATCTGAAGGTTAAGGTAAAATCTGCGCGCGGACGTCGGCTCAGCTCTACCCGCTGGCTGCAACGTCAGCTGAACGATCCTTATGTCAAACGCGCCCAGGCCGAAGGCTATCGCGGGCGCGCCGCCTATAAGATCATGGAAGTTGACGACAAATATCGCTTCCTGGTGCCCGGTGCTCGGGTTGTCGATCTGGGCTGTGCCCCAGGTGGATGGGCTCAGGTGGCCGTAAAACGCATCAATGTGATGGGCGAAAAGCGCGGCAAGGCCCAGGGACGCATCATCGGCGTTGACCTGCAGGAGATGGAGCCAATGGCGGGGGCCGAGTTCCACCAGCTCGACTTTATGGATGAAGGCGCTGACGATCAAGTCAAGGAGTGGCTGGGCGGCACTGCCGATGTGGTCATGTCGGATATGGCGGCCTCCAGTTCGGGTCACAAACAGACCGACCACCTAAAGATTATCGCCCTGTGCGAAGCTGCCGCCTATTTTGCCTTTGATGTTCTGCAAGAAGGCGGCACCTTTGTCGCCAAGGTTCTGGCCGGCGGCGCAGAGGGGGAGCTGCAAAAACTGCTCAAGAACAAATTCACCAAGGTCGCCAACGTCAAACCGCCATCGTCGCGGTCAGACAGTTCGGAAAAATTTGTGGTGGCCATGGGGTACAAGGGCTAGGGCTCTTGGTCTTGTTTAGGGCTGTGCCAGCAGCGACCGGCTTGCCTGATCACGCAGTTCGAGGGCCTCTGCGCCCTCGCCTTCGCTTTGCAAAGAAACACGCAGCTTCTTCGACATTTGGCTGGCAAGCCCTGACTTTTGCAAAACTTGTTTTACCAGCTGCGGGACCAGCAGCTTTTTGCCAAACCTTGTCATCTTGCTCTTCCTACCTTTGGTGTTCCTGTGGCGATGGGATAGGATCTGGGTAGGATCCGAGCGGGGCCAAAATGTGGCAGGACTGCCCCATTGTTTCCAATCTGGAAACATGTGGTATTTTTGCACATCTAGGGTTTTGGTCGGCGACCTGATCAGTGATTGATCTGTCTGGGCTGCCTTAGCTTTTTGATCTTAGGTCAATAAGGGCGCTATTGAATTCCGCCCCCA
Organism: Pseudophaeobacter sp. TrK17; assembly: GCF_042192375.1. Classification (NCBI taxonomy): domain Bacteria; kingdom Pseudomonadati; phylum Pseudomonadota; class Alphaproteobacteria; order Rhodobacterales; family Roseobacteraceae; genus Pseudophaeobacter; species Pseudophaeobacter sp. TrK17. The sequence goes on along the minus strand of NZ_CP071700.1, from coordinate 1,920,447 downwards.
GGATCAAAATCGCCGCGTTCACATAGAGAAAAATCATTGCCGCCATGGCCCCGGCCAGCCCCGCATAGGTGGCAGAATATTGAGCGATGGAGCCAACATAGAAGGCAAAACCAATCCCAGCGCCCCACCACAAAGCAACCGTGAGAACCGTCCCAGGCAAGATGTGGGACAGGCGGTGGACTCGTCCCGGCAGCAACAGGTGGCAGAATAATACCGCCGCAAAAGGCAACAGTGCCAATATCAAGGCATGCAGGCCGGGTGTCAAATAACCTGAAAGCTCCACATTGGGGAAAAAGTCAGCGAGATAATGCAGGTAGAGCGGTAAGATAACCTCAAACAGGGCGGCAATCAGGATACCCACACCGCCCAGGATCACAAAGCCAAGGCAGAGCAGACGAGACACCCAATAGGGACGCAGATCCTGGTCGTGATAGGCCCGCACCATGGCCAGCCGCACCGCATTGACGCCGTTGGAAGCAAAATAGAGGGCAAAGATACCACCCACGGTGATCAATCCAGTGTTGGAGGTCTCCAGCACCGCGTCAAGCTCAGCCAGGATCGGGGTTGAGACAGGCTCTGGCCAGGCTCCAAAAACCAGCTCCACCAGATGATCCAGTTCGACGCTTTGCGAAAACAGGCTCGCAACGGTGCCGGCCAAGGCCACAGTGAACAAAACAAAGGGGAAAAGCGCCAGCATCATCGACATGGCAATATGGCTGCTCATCACCCAGCCGTTCTTGCTGTTAAAGCGGTTTATCGCCAGCCAAAGCGACCTGGTCCAAATATTTGAAAAAATGCCGGTTTTCATATTGGCAGACATCCGTATCTACATCACAAACACCAGTACCCTACGACAAAGAGCGCCGACAAGACAGCGGGTTACTGGACAGTTTCACCTCAGACGTATTCACTGCCATTCAGCGATCAACCTGCCATTTGCCCTGCTGACGGCCATTTCTCGGGATACAGATCAAAACATGGTTCTAACCGTAACAGATGTTACCAAGACAATTCCCCAAAGCGGTTTGCAAAAGCCGATCTTGGATCGGGTGAATTTGCATGTGCAGGCCGGAACCTCTCTGGCGCTCACCGGTGAAAGCGGATCTGGGAAAAGTACGCTTTTGCACCTGGTGGGTGCTTTGGACTGTTTTGACAGTGGCGAAATCCATGTGGATGGCATTGCCCTAAGCAACCTGGATGAAACTGGGCGGGCGGCTCTGCGGCGAAGCAAAGTTTCCATTGTTTTTCAGCAATTTAATATAATCCCTTCACTTGATGTTGCTGCAAATATCGCGCTGCATGCCAAGCTGGCCAAAACCCATGACCCGGATTGGGAGGCGCTTTTGGCCCAGCGGTTGGGCTTGACCGCACTGTTGTCACGCTACCCCGAACAGCTGTCGGGTGGGCAGCAGCAACGGGTGGCAATTGCCCGTGCGCTTGCTATGCGACCCAAGCTGTTGCTGGCGGATGAACCAACCGGAAGCCTGGATGAGGAGACCGGTGACGCGGTGCTGGGATTAATGCTGGATCTGGTTGCAGAAAGCCAAACCGCGCTGTTTCTGGTCACGCACTCCCAATCTATCGCCGCAGCGCTGGATCAACGTCTGCATCTGAGCAACGGCGGGTTGACGTGACCGGGCATGCCCTCCTTGCACTGCTGTCTCATTGGCGGCAGCACAGGTTTCAGCTGGCAGCCCTGATTGTCGGCCTGGCACTGGCGACGGCGCTCTGGATGGCCGTTCAGGCGATCAACAGCCAGGCAAAGGCCAGCTATGCCAAGGCGGCAAACTATGCGCGCCAAATTGACCGGCCAAGCCTGGTGTCCGCCACCAATAACTTGACGGTGTCCGACTATGTCAGCCTAAAACGCAGCGGCTGGAAACTGTCTCCGACCCTAACCGGAAACATAAAGGTTGCGGGCCAGTCCATTGAAATAACTGGGGTTGATTTGTTATCGCCGCCCCCCATTTCTGGCATCATGCCCCCCGAGATGACTGCCCAGGACATGACTGCCCAGGACGGTGAGATCCTGATTTCCATGTTGCGCCCGCCCGGTGGTTTGCTGCTGCATCCTCAAACGGCCCAACGGATCGACGCAGAGTTTCCGGCGCTAACCCTCCATCGCTCGGCAGAGCTGCCGCCAGGACATGCAATTGGCGATATTTCGGTTGTCAGCAGACTGCTCGACGCGCCTAAAGCGCTGACACAGCTCATCTATCTGCCGTCAACGCCACCGCCCCCGAATGCCCTGGCAACACTGCCGGATCATATTCAATTTGAAGCCGCAAATGCCAGCCGCGTTGAACCAGGCACCCTTACCGAAAGCTTTCACCTCAATCTGACGGCCTTTGGGTTCCTCTCCTTTGTCGTTGGGCTGTTTATCGTGCAAGGCACTATTGGTCTGGCGATGGAGCAGCGGCGCGGCCTGTTTCGCACCCTGCGCTGCCTTGGGCTTCCCTTCGCAAATCTTGTGTTGATTTTGCTGATCGAGATCACATTTATTGCCTTTATATCGGCCTTTATCGGTTTGATAATTGGCTACTTTATCGCCGCATCCCTGTTGCCAGGGGTCGCGGTGACGCTTTCGGGGCTGTACGGTGTAGAGGTGGACAACGGTCTGACCCTGCAGCCCGCATGGGTGCTGTCCGGTCTTGCCATGACACTGCTGGGGGCGGCTGTTGCCAGTGGTTATTCGTTCTTCACCCTTTGGCATCTGCCTATTCTACAAGCCCCCTCCACCCAGGCCAGAGGCCAGCAGATCCTGCGCAATTTCAACGGTTGGGCGCGGGCCGGGGTCGGCTTGCTGGGGATTGGCGCCCTGTCCCTGCTGCTTTGGGGCGGGCTCAATGGCGGTTTTGCCTTTCTGGGCTGTCTCATGCTGGGGACCGCGCTGCTGCTGCCATTTTGCCTCTGGCATATCCTGCAGGCAGGACAGCGGCTGACGCACCATCCGCTTGGCCATTGGCTTTGGGCGGATGCACGGGCACAGCTGCCGGGTCTGTCGCTGGCGCTGATGGCGCTCATGCTGGCCTTGGCTACAAATATTGGCGTTGGAACAATGGTTTCCAGCTTTCGGTTGACCTTTACGGGCTGGTTGGATCAACGGTTGTCGTCTGAGCTTTACGTCACCGCCCGTGACGACGCCCAGGGGGCAGCGCTGGAGCAATGGCTGGCGCAGAAAGACCTGCGGGTTTTGCCGATCCGCTCCCAGGTCCTGCGCGATCCGGCCGGGCAGATCAGCATCTACGGCGTGCGGGACGATCCTACATATCGTGACCACTGGCCGATGCTGGAATCGCAGCCAAGGGCCTGGGATTTACTGGCAACGGGTCAGGGGATTTTGATCAGCGAACAACTGGCACGCCGCCGCAACCTGAGCCTGGGCGACACAATACTACTGCCGCAAGGCTGGCCCAGCAACATCCTGGGCATTTATTCGGATTATGGAAATCCTCACGGGCAGGCGATTGTTTCGATGGCGCAACTGCTGCGCAATGCGCCAGAGGCGCCCAACCAGCGGTTTGGCCTGCGCTTAGACGCCAGAGATGTCCCTGACCTGATTAAAGAAATTCAAGAAACGTTTGATTTGGATCGGGAAGATCTTGTTGAACAAGGTAAGCTCAAGGCCGCCTCACAACAGGTTTTTGATCAGACCTTTCGAGTGACCGACAGCCTGAAGCTGCTCACCCTGGGGGTGGCGAGTTTTGCAATTTTCACCAGTCTCGCAACACTCTGGAGCCAGCGCCTGCCGCAACTGGGTCCGGTTTGGGCCATGGGGGTCAGTCGCCGGACGCTGGCGCAGATCGACATCGCGCGCAGCCTCTTGATGGCGGGTTTGACGGCCCTCTTGGCGCTGCCGCTGGGGTTGGTGCTGTCCTGGGCCTTGTTGGTGGTGATCAACACAGAGGCCTTTGGCTGGCGGCTACCGATCTATCTGTTTCCGCTGGACTGGCTGTGGCTGGTCATTCTGTCGCTTTTGGCGGCTTTGCTGGCGGCGCTACTGCCAGCCTGGCGCCTGTTCCGCCTACAGCCCAGTGCACTCTTAAAGGTTTTTTCCAGTGAACGTTAGTCGCCTGCTGCTCTGTCTGAATTTGCTTGTTGCCGGACCGGCCTTGTCCCAGGGGTTTGCCGGCCTCGGGACTGCGGCTGAAGGTTTTGCAATTCCCCATCCCGACCACCGCCTGGAATTTCCCATGGACCACGGGGCGCATCCGGATTTTCGTATTGAATGGTGGTATTTGACTGCCAACCTTAAGGACGAAACCGGCCAAAGCTATGGCATTCAATGGACGCTGTTTCGCAGTGCGCTTGCCCCCGGCGAGACAGAAGGTTGGCAAAGCCCGCAGATTTGGATGGGACATGCCGGGCTGACCAGCGCCACTGCGCATTTCTCAGCCGAGCGTCTGGCGCGTGGGGGCATTGGCCAGGCCGGCGTCACCACAGCGCCCTTTCAGGCCTGGATTGACGATTGGCAAATGGCAGGAGCAAATGACCTGTCCCAGCTTGATCTCTCAGCCGCAGGTGACAGTTTTTCATATGAGCTCTCGGCCAAAACCACGGCGCCATTGGTTTTGCAAGGTGAGCAGGGCTATTCGGTGAAATCCCCCGAAGGTCAGGCAAGCTATTATTATTCGCAGCCAAATTACCAAATCAAGGGCAGTCTCACCCTGCCCTCTGGGCCCGTTGATGTGACTGGCGATGGCTGGCTGGATCGCGAATGGTCCAGCCAGCCGCTGTCAGAGAACCAAAAAGGCTGGGATTGGTTTTCGCTACGGTTTGACAGCGGGGATAAGCTGATGGGCTTTGTCCTGCGCGGCGCCAACGGGGCCGAGGACTTCCGTTCCGGCACCTGGATTTCTGCCACTGGCGAGGTCACGCCTTTGGCTCCGGGAGAGTTTCAGGCGGAACCGCTGGCCCAGGTTGAGGTCAAGGGGCGGAGCATTCCAACCCGTTGGAAAGTCGACCTGCCGGAAAGGAACGTTTCCCTTACAGTTGAGGCCCTTAACCCCCAAAGCTGGATGGATGTTGCCTTTGCCTATTGGGAAGGTCCGGTGACCGTATCTGGCAGTCACAGTGGCACCGGCTATTTGGAAATGACCGGGTATGAATAGCGCACAGTAAAAACAGCCAGCAAAAAGGGGCGCCTCAAAGCGCCCCCATTTTTGATTTTATGGTGCGTGGGTCGTCAGGCCTTTGGCCCGCGCACAACAAAGACCGAACACTCTGAATGACGGATGACCCGGGCCGCATTGGGGCCCAGCAAATAGTCCTTCAGATCAGGCTTATGCGCCCCAACCACGATCAGGTCGCTGCCGGCGGCCTCGGCCACCTTCAGGATCTCCTGATCGGCGGTGCCGGTGGCAACCACATGGCGGATCTTGGCATTGCGCTCTTGCCCCAGGATCTCGGCGCAGATGTTTTTGAGTGTGGCTGTGGTTTCCTCGACTGCCTTTTCATGGTGATGGCTTTCAAAGAACCCAGAAACCCAGCTTTCGCCAAAGTCAGGCAGAACATTCACCACATCCAATTGCGCCCCGTCCAGGTCGGCCATTCTGGCCGCCTGTTCGAGTACCATTTTATCAGTGGCCTTGTCGCTCAGCTCCACCGCGCACAGGACAGATTTGATCATGCTGGATCTCCTTCTCTGCGGACGCGGCCGCGTTGCATCATGGCTATCAGACCCAGCAGCAGCAGCGCTGGAATGAACACCAACTCCTTGGGCAACTGATCAACTGGTGCCAGGATTTCCTTCACAAAAACAGGGCTGTCCCCGTAAAAGTCAAAGCTGCCCAGGTCTTGTTCCGCCGGGGTGCCAAAGCCCGGTGCATCCAGGTTCATCTGGCTGCCTTCGGGCAACAGGATCAACCCGGCCTTTTCAGCCATAGCAGCGCCATCCAAGCCTTCGATCGCTTCGACAATCAGCGTTGTTGATGCAATTTCACCAGTGTCAAAATCAGGCCCTTCGATGGTCAAGCGCAGCTCTTGCCCCGCCTCGGCCGTGCCAAGCGCCTGCACCAGTTCGGTTGGGGCAACTTCCGTGTGGGCCGGCATGATCCGGTTCATGAAAAAGTCCGGACGGAACAGCGCAAAGGCGACAAAGACCAACAGAAAGCTTTCATAGATCTTACTGCGGGTGACAAAGTAGCCCATGGTGCCAGCGGTAAAGACCAGGATGGCAATGGTAGCGGATATGGCAACCAATATGCCTTGGGTCCAGGTGACATCTATCAACAACAGGTCCGTGTTGAAGATAAAGACAAAGGGCAAAGCCACTGTTCGCAAACTATAAAAGAAGGCGACAAATCCAGTACGGATGGCGTCACCGCCCGATACAGCGGCAGCGGCAAAGCTGGCAAGCCCCACCGGTGGCGTCACATCGGCCATGATCCCAAAGTAGAACACAAAGAGATGCACCGCGATCAGCGGCACAATCAGCCCAGACTGCGCCCCAAGTTCCACCACAACCCCCGCCATCAGCGAGCTGACAACGATGTAGTTGGCGGTTGTGGGCAACCCCATGCCCAGCACCAGCGACAACAGACCAACACAAAGCAGAACAAAAACCAGAATGGTACCGGTCATGTCTGCGGCGCGTTCGGCCACGGTGCCCTGAAAGCTGGTAATGCCAACAAAATCGGTCAGCGGGCTGATCGCGTGAACCGCCATTGCGCTCAGATAGGTGAGCCCATAGGCCATGGTTTCCACCAGATCAGCCATCACCTGACCCACACCTGTCAGCGTTACCGTGCCCACGATCACACCGGCCGTCGCCGTTGCAAGGGCGATACCGATCATGTTGCGAGAGCCGTCAATCAAGCCGCTCCACAGGTCGTGGCACCCTTCAACAAAGGTTGCTACGATGTTGCTTTGTTTACGGAAAAACGCCTTGATCGGTTTTTGGGTCAACAGGATGACAAAGAGCAGCGCCGTGGCCCAGAAGGCCGAAAGCCCCGGAGATTTCTGCTCGATCATCAGGAAATAAACCAGAACCACGATGGGCAGCATATAGTGCAAACCGGCTTTGTAGATCTTGGCGATTTCCGGCAGTTCGACCTCTTTGGCGTTGGGGTCATCCGGTTCCAGATCATCAATGCTGGAAGCCAGGGCCACCAGAGCCACATAGATCGCAAAGACCACGCCAAACATCAAAACGCCTGCAATACTGGGCGCCCACCTATAGGCTGCCTCCACCGGGAACTGGCTGCCGTAGCACAGTCCGGCAAAGACCGCAAAAAAGCTGGCCATGCCGAGAATGGTGCGGGTCATGTGGACTTCGCGGTTGCCCAGGGTGGGCATGTTGCGTTTCACCGCCTCCAGGTGCACGATATAGACCAGCGCGATATAGGAAATCGCTGCCGGCAAAAAGGCGTGGGTGATCACCTCGACATAAGAAATGCCGACATATTCCACCATCAAAAAGGCCGCAGCCCCCATCACCGGCGGCATGATCTGCCCGTTCACAGATGAGGCCACCTCGACCGATCCGGCCTGCTCTGACGAGAAGCCAACCCGCTTCATCAGCGGAATGGTAAAGGTGCCGGTGGTGACCACATTGGCAATCGAAGAGCCAGAGATCAGACCGGTCGCAGCAGAGCCAACAACGGCCGCCTTGGCCGGACCACCGCGCAGGTGACCCAACGCGCCAAAGGCCATTTTGATAAAGTAGTTCCCTGCCCCGGCCTTATCAAGAAGAGCTCCGAAGAGCACAAAAAGAAAGACAAATTTGGTCGAGACCCCAAGCGCGATACCAAAGACACCTTCCGAGGTGATCCACATATGGCTCATCGCTTTTTTCAGGCTTGCGCCTTTCCAGCGAATGACTTCTGGCACCCAGTCAGAGGAGCCGAAGAAAACGTAGGCCAGAAAAATCGTGGCAATAATCGCCATGGCCGGCCCCAGTGCGCGGCGGGCCGCCTCGAACAGGATCAACAGGCCCGCAAGGGCGTAAAACTTGTCGATGTCATCCGCCAGGCCGCCACTGTCGACGATCTTTTGATAGTTCAGATAGCCATAGATGGCGACAAAAACCCCGGCGCCCGCCAAAGCCCAGTCCTGAACCGGGACAAAACCGCCTTCGGGGGTTTTCCATTGACGCACATAGGACAGCACAAACCAGGCGCCCATCGCTAGGGCCAGTATCAGTGCGACAGCCTGCAGGGGGCTGCTCCAGCCGTCCAGCAGGTATTGGCCCAGAATGGCAAAGGCGCTGTAAAACAACACCACAATCGCGGCGAACATACCAAGGGCACTGACGAGGCGTTCCACGCCATTCGCGACACCAGATCCATTCAGGAAGGTTGGCGCCACCAGCGCCAGCGCGACCACTGCGCCAATTGCCACAGCCACATTGATGGAGATATCCGGCGAGACCGTGATCATCACTGCGACCGTAAAGGCCCCCAGCCCCAGAACCGTGCCCAAATGCCCAAGGGCAAAGGAAATCAGGTTCCGGCTTTCGCGGCCCATCGCTGGATAGGCCATGAAGCCCAGCATCAGCGCAAAGGCGAGATGGATCAGGCGCGAGTTATTATTGACCGCGCCCGGTAGCAGGTAGTTTGCCAGCGGTGAGGCGAGAATGACTTGAAAAACGGACCAGCTAACAGCGATGACAGCAAGGGAGAGACCCACTGCTCCGACCGGGTTGCGCGCACCCGCATCGGAGGAGGCAACCAGTTCCTGCAGTTCATCTTCGCTAAGCGGTCGATTTCCCTGAGCATCGGATGTCATGGATAATCTCCCATACAGAAGTGATCCGCCCTAAGGAGAAAGCCCCCAGTTTCGGACCCTGTCTGATATTATTGGTTTTGGGGGTGTCCCCTTCGTAAATTGAAAGGGGCACGAAATCGCGCCCCTTCCTATGTCGTTGGATTTATTATTCAATCCAACCTTGTTCACGGTAGTATTTCGCCGCGCCGTCATGCAGCGGTGCAGACAGACCATCGGCGATCATTTCTTCAGCCTTCAGATTTGCAAAGGCAGGGTGCAGTTTGCGGAAGGCGTCAAAGTTTTCAAACACCGATTTTACAACCGCATAGACGGCCTCGTCCGGAACATCGGTGGAGGAGACAAAGGTCGCGCCAACACCAAAGGTCTGGGTATCCGCATCCGACCCGCGGTACATGCCGCCGGGGATGGTGGCGGTACGGTAAAAGGCGTTGTCGTCAACCAGTTTGGTCACAGCGTCGCCATCTACGGTTACCAGAACGGAGTCACAGGCTGTGGTGGCTTCCTGGATCGAACCGGAAGGGTGGCCAACGGTATAGACCATGGCGTCGATCTGGTTGTCACACAGAGCTGCGGACTGTTCAGCCGCTTTAAGCTCGGTCGCCAGTGCAAAGTCTTCCATGCCCCAGCCTTTGGCATTCATCAGCACTTCCATGGTGCCGCGCTGACCGGAACCTGGGTTGCCGATGTTGACGCGCTTACCTTTCAGATCGTCAAAGGTGGTGATGCCGGCATCGGCCCGTGCCACAACGGTAAAGGGCTCGGGATGCACAGAGAAGACGGCGCGCAGACCTTCATAGGGGCCTTTTTCAGAGAACTTGGAGGTTCCGTGATAGGCATGGTGCTGCCAGTCAGACTGGGCAACGCCAAACTGCAATTCGCCTTCGCGGATGGTGTTGATGTTGTAGACGGAGCCACCGGTGGATTCCACCGCGCATTTGAACCCGTGCTCTTTGCGGCTCTTGTTCACCAGACGGCAAATCGCGCCACCGGTTGGGTAATACACACCTGTTACACCACCGGTGCCAATGGTGATGTACTCCTGCGCCTGCGCAGCGGGGGCCATAAAGGCCGCCGTGACCAAGGCACCCACGGTTAGTTTTGTATGTTTCATGTTTGGTTTTCTCCCACGATGTTTTTCATGAAATTTCACCGCTCTACGTTGGAACGGCGATAGGCATGCACTCACTCTTGTTTCATCCAGGACCACACGGCCAACAGAATGAATGAGGGGTGATCATTTTGCACTCTCCCAAGCTAGCCCCTTGCGGTCCCGACCTGTCAAGCGCTTCAAAATCAAGCGATGTGGATGAGACGGCACTTTTCTCGCATGTGACAAAAGCCCGCCAATTTTCCCCTGTACCCTCCCCCTCAAGAGTCGCAGCAGTGTGGCAGATTGCCGCAGTTTAGTGCAAGAGCGAACTCGGCCTGATTGAGGGGCGCCGGCGGGTTCTGCGGGGATTAGGTGGAAAATCAGAACGAAGCATTCGTTTTTCAGATCAATTACTGTCTCATGCAGCTCATTGGTAAAAGTGCCGCTACCCAAACGGTACAGCCTAACCGCGAGCCGTGTGATCTTACTTAGCAACTTGGTCGCAAACAACCCTAAGGTCAAAGACTTCAGCGCCCTCGATAGATGCCTCTCAGCGGCGTCATGGCAAGGCGCGGATGGTTTGGTGCCCCCGGTTTGCTGTCCCCCCATTGATCTGAAGCCTGAATACTGCCCACCCTCGCGAAAGTGGCAGATCATTCTGACTGTCGCCTTTGAGCGGGGCCTGCAGGCAGGCAACACTTGCGCCTAGATCGCCGCGCCAAATGGCACAACTAAGCCGGCCAGGGAGCCAGGCAGGTCGACAAAGCAAAGGAACCGGGGAGGGTCAGAACATACCTCTGTGGTGTCAAGGGCGGCGCAAAATTGGTCCATTAGGGCGGCGTAAAAGTAGGCCAGTTTGGATTGAGCCGTTTGTTTGATTTTAGAGGCGCCCGGGGACCTGCGGCTCCTCACATAGCAAGCGGGTTCCCGGGCGCATTGCCCCGTGAGGGGCAATTCCTGATCAGTTGTTCTGGGTTGTTTTTCGGCTCTGTGCGAGGCGGTAGCTTTCACCGTTCATCTCGAGAATGGAGACATGATGGGTGAGCCGATCAAGAAGTGCGCCGGTGAGACGTTCTGATCCGAGCGTTTCAGTCCATTCCTCGAAGGGGAGGTTGCTGGTGATCAATGTCGAGGCGCGTTCGTATCTCTGCGAGATCAGTTCGAAGAGGAGTTCTGCGCCGGTTTTGCTCAATGGCACGAAGCCTAATTCATCAATGATCAGCAGCTTGGGTGCCAGCATCTGCTTTTGCAGGCGCAGGAGCCGTTTCTCGTCACTGGCCTCAATCAGCTCATGGACAAGAGCCGCCGCGGTGGTGAAGCGAACCGGTATCCCTTTCTGACAAGCGGCCAGTCCAAGGCCAAGAGCGACATGCGTTTTGCCCGTGCCACTTGGCCCCAGAGCGATCACGTTCTCGCGCCGCTCGATCCATCCGCAACGGGCGAGGTCCAACACCCTGGCTTTGTTCAGGGCGGGGATTGCCTGGAAGTCGAAACTGTCCAGACTTTTGGGCGCCGGGAACTTCGCCGCCTTGACCCGTCGCTCCACCATACGCCGCTCCCGATCGATGAGTTCCAATTCGATCAATCTGTGGAGGAACTGGATGTGATCCTTCCCCTCGGCGGCGCACTGTCGCGCCTGCTTCTCGTATTCGCGCAATACGGTGGGCAGTTTGAGCTTCTTGAGGTGATGGGCCAGCAGAAGGTCCGGGACTTCCGTCATGCGGCTCCCTCCGACAGGAGCGCCATGTAACTCGCGGCTTTTGTCGTCTGAACCGCAGTCCGGGGAAGATAGGGGTAGAGGGACAGATCGAGCCGAGCGGGGCGGCGCTCCACTTGGCACAGGACCAGATGCTTGATCGCATCAAAGGCGATCGCCCGCTTTTGCAACGCCACCCGCACCGCCGCGCACAAAGTCGGCAGATCAAAGCTTTCCAGGAGCCGAAGCACCTGAATGAACTCTCGGCGCCCTTGGCGGGCATGTCTCGCTTCCATTAGGCGACGCAGGGTTTGCAGCTCGTCGGGCATCTCCCAATCGACCAAAGGGGCGGCTTGGTCCAAGGCCCCGGGCTTCGTCTCCAGAAGGGCAAAGTAATGCACAGGGTCGAAGATCATTTGTTCGCGCTCGTAGCAGCGGGCGTGACGGGCGATGACCCCACCACCACAGCCGATTTCGACCACATCCACAAACGCACGGATCGTCACCTCCCGTAAGCCATAGGTGCTGGGAACCGAGTAATCATTGGATTTGTAGCGCACCAGAGATTGGGAGCTGACCCGGCCCGTTGCCTTGTGGCAGGCTTGGTAAGGCATTGCAGGGAGTGGCGACATGGCAGCCAGATCCCGCTTCAGCCGTTCCCCGATCGTCTCCCGGTGCCCATGCAAGACAGCCGACTGCCGTGTCAGACATTGTTCTTCGAGCCAGACATTGAAGCTGTCCAGATCAGGGAATTCCGGCAGCGGCACCATCAGGTTGCGCCGGGACCAGCCCACCAGACCTTCGACATTGCCTTTATCGTTCCCCTTGCCCGGGCGGCCGTAGCGATCATCAAAAAGGTAGTGTGACAACATCTCCGTGAACATCTGCGTCCGCCGACGCCGCCCTCCGGCTTCGATCTTCGCAACAAGGCAGCTGTCATTGTCATAGACCACCGAGAGCGGCACGCGCCCGAAGAACTCAAAGGCGTGAACATGCCCGTCCATCCAGGCTTCTGTTGTCGCCGCATGATAGGCCCGCACATAGCATGCATCGCTGTAGGGCAGGTCAAAGGCAAAAAAGTGGATCTTCTGTTCCACGCCCCCCAGGATGACAACGGCCTCACCGAAATCGGCCTGCCCGTGACCCGGAGGATGGGCGAGTGGAATGAACATCTCCCGCGCTTTTTGACGATGCCCCCGAACATAGTCCTTCACGGTCGTATAACCGCCGGTAAAGCCTTCTTCCTCACGGAGCCGTTCAAAGATCCGCTTCGCCGTATGGCGTTGCTTCTTCGGACGGTTCTGATCCTCCAGAAGCCATTGGTCAATTGTATCGGTGAAGGCTTCCAACTTCGGGCGCCGAACTTTCTGGCTCCGGCGGTAACCAGGGGGAGACGAATACGCGCACATCTTGTCGACCGTTCCACGGGCAAGGCCAAAATCACGGGCGATCGAACGTTTGCTGCGCCCCTCATCGAAATGCGCGCGGCGCACGGCTAAATATACTTCCACGGTGAAAATCCTCCGGCCCTCCCTGCAAAGACAGTGAGAGCAAAAGTGGACGACTTTTGCGCCGCCCGCCCCGGCAAAATACCGGCGCTACCGTGGCCTAATTTGCAACCGCCCTATACACTCTGTGGTAAGTTTTATGAAGAAGTGGTCGCGCAGCCACCTTTAGATCTGTCATAAAGGTACAATCAAAATCAGCCAGGTTGGCTGTACCACTTTATTGCGACCTGCGCCTAGCACTTGCGGGTTACGCCCTTGCGGAGATCACTCATGAAAGTTGACGGCACGCCCTATAGATCCCTGTGGTGGGACACTGACGCCGAGGCCCTGCAGATCATTGATCAAAGATGGCTGCCCCATGACTTTCGGATCGAACAATTGGACAGCCTGCAGGGTTTTGCCAGTGCCATCAAGGATATGCATGTGCGCGGCGCGCCTCTTATTGGGGCCACGGCCGCCTATGGCATGGCGCTGGCCATGCGCCAGGATCCTAGCGACGCCGCACTGCAACAGGCCTGGGAGGCCCTCAATCAAACCCGCCCCACCGCCATCAACCTCAGGTGGGCCTTGAACCGGTGCCGGGATCTGTTGCTGGGCCTGCCTCTGGAGCAGCGGGGCCAGGCTGCGCTGTCTCTGGCGCATGAAATCGCTGACGAAGATGTGGAGATCAACCGCCGCATCGGTGAACACGGGTTAAAACTGATCCAAGACATCGCCGCGCAGAAAAGTGACGATAGCCCGGTGCGCCTGCTGACCCATTGCAACGCCGGTTGGATCGCTACGGTTGACTGGGGCACCGCCACCAGCCCGATGTACCACGCCCATGATGCCGGCATCCCGCTGCATGTCTGGGTGGATGAGACCCGCCCCCGCAACCAGGGGGCGCTGACCGCCTGGGAGCTGGGCAGCCATGGCATCAGCCATAGCTATATCACGGACAACGCCGGCGGGCATCTGATGCAACACGGGTTGGTTGATATGGTGATCACCGGAACCGACCGCACCACCCGGCAGGGGGATGTCTGCAACAAGATCGGCACCTATCTCAAAGCTCTGGCGGCAAAAGACAACAATATTCCTTTTTATGTCGCCCTGCCCTCACCCACGATCGACTGGACGGTGTCGGACGGGATCTCGGAAATACCAATCGAAGACCGCGCCGCAGCAGAGGTCAGCCATATTCAGGGCCGCACAGATACAGGCGAAATCTCGACCGTACAGGTGACGCCGGAGGGAACCTCTGTCAGCAATCCGGCCTTTGATGTGACCCCCAATCATCTGGTGACGGGCCTGATCACCGAACGCGGCGTCTGCGCAGCATCTGAGGCTGGACTGTCAGCATTGTTCCCGGATATGGCCCCGCCTGCCGCCACGGCAAAGGTCTCCGCCAATGTCTAAGCCCTATTGCGATGACACTGCCACCCGGCAATCCATCATTGACGCCTGTCTGGCGATGCAAGCGGCGGGCGTCAATCAAGGTGTGTCCGGCAATATTTCGCTGCGCACCACCGAGGGCATGCTGATCACGCCCTCTGGGGTGGAATATGAAAAGATGCGCCCCGACATGCTGGTGCTGATGCCACTGGATGGCTCTCAGAGGCGCATAGGCCAGATGAAACCCTCGTCGGAATGGCAGTTTCACCGGGATATTCTTTTGGCCAAGCGCTCTGAAATGGCCGTGGTTCACGCCCACCCCACCTTTTGCACCGCGCTGGCGATGAACCATCAGCCGATCCCGGCCTGCCACTATATGGTGGCGGCCTTTGGTGGCGATGACGTCCCTGTGGCGGATTATGCGCTCTTTGGCAGCCAGGAGCTGTCGCGTCTGGTGGTTCAGGCCCTGCGTCACAGATCAGCCTGCCTGATGGCCAACCACGGCGCAGTGGTTACCGGCGACAACCTGCAGACTGCGCTGTGGCGGATGATGGAGCTTGAAACCCTGGCCAAGGGCTATGTGACCTCCCTTACCATAGGCAGCCCAAAACTGCTGGGCGAAGACCAGATGAGTGAGGTCAAGCAAGCCTTTGCAAATTATGGCCGCACATCTCTTTGAACAGGTCATAAAAGCCACGCACCGCTCGCAGCCGTGGCTTGTGGCACAGTTTTTCCGTCGGCAACGAACCACAAGGTTTCAAAGAGCGCTTATTGACCGGAGGGCCCATAACGTACCGATGCCGAGGCGACAGCAGGTGAACGAAAAGCGCATGTGAAAGCGACTGGAGGGGCTTGTTGTGGGATTTTAAAGGGCTTGCATTAAGTTAACGGGAGTATCCCACAAACAAATCCAGAACAAAGACTGATCGAGGGAACACCTTTTGCACCAGTCTATCCGGGTTACGCCTGACGGTTCCCAGCCCAAAGGCGGCCTTTAAAAAATCCAGCGGAAAGTGTTTCTTGTTGGAGCCATGGTCCTATACAGAATTTTCGAAAGCCACCATTGGATGAGCGGCTGTGTCTATCGGACGCGCAATATTCCACTATCAATAATCTCCTCTCACTCCAAATATTAGTACACCTAAAAAATAGACTAGAATCGCAAGAACTGGCCACCATGAACGATAGAGTGGGTTTTTCTGAGTATACCAATAGTCTTTTGCAAAGGAGCTGTCGTGGGGTGAGTTGGATCGCCACTTAATTAAGCCAAAGAGTGCGTATACCAAAAACACGACAGGAATTGCCATAAAAACACTTCCAACTACATTCACCAGAATTCCTTTCACTGCGTTAGCTCAGAAATTTTTGAGACCCGTTGTTTTGTCACCCTCAATCTCTGCACGCGTGATCTAGCTGTTGGTCGTTCCAAAACCCTGTAACAGAACGTTTGGGGTATAGAAGCGGTTTTTTGTCATGATGGGGCATGATCATCGGATATGCTCGCGTTTAAATTTCTGGACGGTCGCTAGACACCAAACCAACGCATCAATTGATTGCTGAGTTGCCGACCAATTCGCGCGTAAGGTTAAGGGCGCCAAGATGGCAGGTCTAGAGCTAAAAAGCGCGCTGCTCCCCCCTTCATACGACTGAAGGCTCAGTTTATCCGCCCGCAGGTTTCCGGTGTTGCGATCAATCTGCGCTATCTTCGTGCACCGCATCGAATGTGTGCCATTCCGATGAATAGTTTAAAAGATTGAGATGGAGCAGACTCGACTTTGTGTCAGCGCACCGTCAAGCTCCAAGTTGCGTCCCATGAAGTTGCTATAACGTATCAAGATTTGTGGAGGAAAAATGAATTATTCTCGCCGCCGGCTACTGATACTTGCGCTGTCCGTGCCGCTTGTTGCCTGTTCTTCCGAGCAGAGCCAAACTGTGGAAGTGCTAGATCCTAACTCTGTTAGATTGGAGATGGTGCAGTTCATTGTTGACTATGAAGCACGCCGAGGTGCGGACGGAAAAGTGATCGTATACGACTTACCCCGAGGTGACGGAGGTGGCCGGTTTGAAGTCGCGGGGATAAATGAAAGATATCACCGCGCGGAGGCTGTGAGGTTGCGTAGGATAATCAAAGCTGGTGATCCTGATCGGGCAGAGCGAGAAGCCGTAAAGTACATTGCAGGTAAAACGGACTTTCCGGCAAGGGTTGCAAAGACCAATTCAATTAAGTTCCTGCTTAGGGACATAGCGTGGAATCGTGGTCCCACAGGCGCGGTCCGAACTTTACAGATTGCCTTGAAAGTGCCCGTAGACGGAAAGATCGGCCCGCAGACACGTGGAGCGCTTGAGGCAGCAGAAACCAACCCAATGGCTCTAATATCTGCCATTAGGTCTGCGCGCGAAACATATGAGCGACGTTGGGCAGGCCGCGATGAAACAAACGAGTTTTGGGACGGTTTGGTGAATCGTTGGAACAAAGCTAGCGCCCAATCGAAACAGTATCTGTAGCCAGCTTACTGCGACGGTTTCCGGTTGCTTCGGGCGCTTCCAGACAAAAGCCAACATGCACGATAGCTAGGTGGCTGAAGGTTATACATACAAGGGCTTATGCTCAGGGTGAGCGACCTTGCGCTCATTGTTTTCATGGGCCTTTTGGGCTACTCTGCCGACTGCAAAGCATGGTTTTCAAACCTGGAAGCTAGCTATCCACCGCCCCAAGGCGCGCAGCTTCTTCTTGAATTATGTCAAGGAATTGAGTCATCCTTACCGGAAGCACTTACCCGATCAGAGTACTGAAATGCGCCTTCTAAGCTCACTTTTTGCGTCGATCCTCACGATCCTCTTCAATCAATCTGTTTGTGCCCAGTCGCAGCATTCCGGGAAAATGTCTTTTGAATTCAAAGGACAATCTGCTGTCACCGGTGACCCCGCCCGCCCGTCCTCCGATGGCGCGAGGGTCTTGATCGAGTATGACGGCGTTCTGACCATGGGCACGCTGTTGGGCGAACCGGTCATCATGGTTCGCATGAAGTACAAGCTGCTCGGCGGATCGGTCACAATCCCGACCTTTGAGCCCGGTGAAAGCCCCTATGAAACCATTGACCTGGAACAGATCCCGACAAAGGCGCGCAGTCTTGTCGACCTCTACGGTTTTAAAATGGCATTCCACTTCACTACCGCCGGTCCCGAGCGGGTCCTGGTAATCGAGGATGGCGGCGCAGTGATGAAAGCCGAACAGTACTCCTTCAATTTGCCCGGTTCACCCGACTGGGACGAGGTCTTTGTCACCTCGCTTGGCGACTTCACCGACAAGGGGGTCGAGTTTATGTCTGCCGAGGAAGCGTTTCAAATCTGGAAGGGCGGGCTGAACCTGTTTGATGTCGAAGTACATGACGTCAAACTGACCATGCATGATCTGCACATGTGGTGGGCCGAGAACAATGAGCGCCCCCGCTATCGCGCCACTTTGCGGGCGCTCAAGCGCGTCGAGGAAGGTATAGGACTTGCCTATGGGTTCCTCACGGCGGCCAACGAGGTGCTGGGCGTCAGCCCGACCCTGCAAGAATCCTATGGGGCGTTCGCTCGCGGGGACACCGACCGCACCAGCTTTGGCGGAGAGCTTTACGGGCTCTCGGACCGCGATGACTATTTGCCCGAATATGCGCGCGCGGCGGATCTGGCAGAAGAAGCGTTGCGCAAACTGCAGTTCCTGCCCGAAAGCATAAAGCAAGGGGACAATCATCTGCCCTATTACACCGCCGTTGGTCAGGCAAATGAGATCATCGGGCAGGTTGCAGAGTGGAGGAGGACCTATAAGTCTGAGGATGTGGACCCGGATACGTTGCCCGTCGGAGTGGAGCAGGATTTCGACGACGCGGTAAAACAATTTAAGAAATTCCACGTAAGTTCGCGCTACGAAGGGGGCGAGCGATCTGGTTGGATTATCGACCCGGCTAACGGCAATAGGCCAATTCGTCGAATGGATTACAACGAAGCACTAATTTGGGGCAAAGTCATAGTAAGAACTGGATTGGCCTATCGATGCGAACGTGGGTTAGCAAAAATACCGTACTTTGAACCCGCTAGCGGTGCCGAGATTGGCACCATTCGGGTCGAATGCACGAATAAGGAAATTTTGTTCGCTTCATTTAGATCGACCAACGCTGCTTCCCACGGTTTCGCTGAAGCTGGATTGGAGCCAACAGAATATGAAACAGCCGATGGGTTTGGGGACCTCGTGCTGCAGTCTATAAAACCTTGCATGGGAAAGAGTTCTCGGGGATACCACCAATTTCACCTTCAGTATCATGAGGTTAATTCGGACTTGATGTCTTTGCGAGCAACCCCAAATTTGCTTCTAGAAGACGGCTATAATACGGTTTCCAAAAACTGTTGAAGCAACTAGTTGGGTCGAATCAAGGGGCCGAAAGAAACCGTCTGAAGGCCGCCGCCTGTTCCACATTCAGCACCGGTGTAGTCCCGTTCGAAACGGCTGCCAAATCCATCAACTCCAATGCCGGGCGCTTGGGCCAGTTGGTGCTGCGCGTCACAGGATCCAGCGTTACATCGCCGCTGCTGGCCGTGACCAGATCGATCGCTTGCGGCTCAACCTCCTGGGTAGGTCCGGTGCGCCCACCAGCCTTCGCGATCCATTCCTCGGCCTTGGTGATCTCTTCAGGGTGCGCGTTTGTTGCATAGGCCCGTTGAAGGTAGGCCTCGGCACGCGGCACATCTTGCCCCACCCATCTCCCCTCGGCAAAGAACCTTGCCAGCCGGGCATAGGCGGTTCCATAGCGGCCCTCACCCGCGCGTTCCAACAGGGCAATCGACGCGTCCACATCCTTGTCGAACCCGCGCCCCACCAACAGATCCGTCCCATGTGCGAATTGTGCCAAAGGATATCCAAGATCCGATGAACGCTTCCAGTACTGCTTGATGTCGGTTTCACTCAGGTCCTGATAAAGGCCACATTCCGATTGAACGTACCAGATATTGTACATGGCAACCGGATTGCCATCCCGGAGCAGTCGATCATATTCCGCAAAGGCGGCGTTGTCTCCGCTGCAAAGAGAGTCAAAACCCGCGTTCACGGCATCTCTTTGTTCCTGCCAGTAAGGTATCAGGGTATCCGGTTTCTCTGGAGTTTGCGCAGCGATGTCGCCTTTGGGTGAATTGGCCTCGGCCTCCAGTAATGCTTTTCGGGTGCGTTCAATCTGGAAATCCGCGACGGTGTTGGAATTTATGGCAGCTTCCAGATAGCGGCGTGCGCGTGGCAGGTCCGGATCGAGATCCAAGCCATTGGTGAAAGCAAATACCAGTTCCAGATAAGCCGTCCCGAACCCGGCTGCGCCCGCTTGCTCCAGATATTTTACCCCCTGGCCGGTATCCTGGGCAATCCCAGAACCCCAAAGCAGCGAGCGGCCGTATTGATACATCCCCCAAGGGTACCCCTCTTGCGCAGAAATACCCGCCAGCCTTGTGATATCTTCGTCGGAATACTGCGGGAAAAGGCCACAGCTCCCGACGACCCATCCTAGCTTGGACAGTGCTACTGGCTCTTCAAGAAGTATAAGTTGTTTTAGTGCTTCAGTTGCACTTGCACTTCCGTCATTGCAGGCGCGGTAGAGCACATCCTCAACGAGCGCTTCTTGCTCTGCCCACTCATCCAGCCCAGTGAATGCCTGGCCGGCGGTTGCAGCAGCAGAAAACATTAACGACAGAGCAACAAAAGATAGTCTTTGCATCATCTTGATTCAGCTCCTCGTTGGTTCCTGCATAGTAAAAATCTGTATCAGACCAGAACATATTTCAATGCACTAATGGCCGGAATTTGCATCTCGCCGCTGGCACGCAGCCATGGCAACTTCGAAAAAAGTTAACATAGATAGTTGAGCAAGTAACATCCCTTGGGAAGCCGTGGCTCAAAGTATCGCCAGCTTGCAGCGCAGAGAAGGCTCTCAAAACGGGCCCAAAGCCGACGCGACAGAAGGTGAACGAAAATGGAATGGGGGAACTTGTGAGGAGGCTCTCAAGGGCTTGCATGAACATCGCTCTGCAAGCCCTTGAAGAATATGGTACCCAAGGCCGGACTCGAACCGGCACGCTGTCACCAGCGGGGGATTTTGAATCCCCTGCGTCTACCATTCCGCCACTTGGGCAACGACCTGTTCCTACCCAAGCCGGACCCGGAGGTCCAGAGGAAAATGCCTAATAGAATGCAGAAAAATGGCAAGAATCCACCACAGGTCTCGTCCTGTTATTGACCTCTTCGCGCCCCCATGCGAGGCCCCTGTTGCAGGGGAAAAGCAAGGGTATTTCAAATGCTAGGCAGGCTATATGATCGAACCATGTCCCTTGCGTATCACCGCCATGCCCTGTGGTGGCTTGCTGCGGTCTCCTTTGTCGAAAGCTCGATCTTTCCGATTCCGCCGGATGTGTTGATGATTCCGATGATACTGGCGCGTCCTTCCCGGGCCTGGCTGATCGCTTCAGTTGCGCTGGTCGCCTCCGTTGCGGGCGGCATGCTGGGCTATGCCATTGGTGCCTTTTTCTATGACAGCCTGGGCCAACCGATCCTCGAAGCCATGGGAAAAGGCGCTGCAATTGAAGAGTTCAACCATAAATTCAATGACTTCGGGTTTTGGGCGGTTCTGATGGCCGGGATCACGCCTTTTCCTTATAAGGTCATCACAATCATGTCGGGCTGGACCGGCATGCCGCTAATGACGTTTCTGGCAACCTCCGTTTTGGCCCGTGCGCTGCGCTTCTTTATCGTGGCCGGACTGTTGCGTGCCTTTGGCGCCCCCATTCGCGGCTTTATGGAGCAGCGTATGGGGCTTGTCTTTACCGTCTTTATCGTGCTCCTGTTTGGCGGATTTTTAGGGCTGAGGTACCTGTGATATGCGACGAATTCTGATCCTTGCCGCCACCTTGGGCTCAGCCGCAATGATGCTGGGAGCGCTGGGGTTTCAATACATTGGTGAACTGGCACCCTGTAAGATGTGTTACTGGCAGCGCTACCCGCATGTGGCAGCGGTCGGCATCGGAATTCTAGCCCTTTTATTGCCTGGCGCAGGCCTTACGGCGCTGCTGTACCTTGGCGCCCTGGCCGCCCTGATCACTGGCGGGATTGGTGTTTACCATACCGGCGTTGAGCGCGGCTATTGGGAGGGACCGACAACCTGTACCTCAAGCCCAATTGGAGGTTTGTCCCCCGAACAGTTGATGGAACAGATCATGGGGGCGCCGCTGGTGCGCTGCGATGAGGTGCCATGGGAGCTGTTCAGCCTGTCAATGGCCAGTTGGAACGCCATAATCTCCTTTGCCCTGGCCGGTCTGTGGATCGCGGCGGCGCGCAGCAAGCCCTGAACCACTTTGCGGCACGCGGTTCACCAGGTCTGACTTCAGGAGTCCTTTTTGGTTGCCAAAAGCAGATTTGTTTCACTGCTGACCACCCCGTCAAAGGTACGTATCTTTGCGAGCGCGGCATCCAGTGTTTCCAGTGTTTCCGTGCCCAGTTCAACAATCAGATCCCAGCGTCCATTGGTGGTATGGATGGCACGCACCTCTGGCAGGCCTTGAAGCTGGCGAATAATGCGACTGGCGCCGCGGCCTTCGATGCCGATCATCATCAATCCCCGCACCGGATCGCGCAGCACGTCCTCTTTCAGAACAACCGTAAAGCCAAGTACATCTCCACGCAGTTGCAGCCGCTCAATCCGAGCGCGCACGGTGGTTCGGGACAAATCCAGCTGCAAAGCAAGATCTGACAGGCTGGCGCGGGCGTTGTGCCGCAAGGCTGCAATCAGTCTTTCGTCCGTTTTATCCACATTGATGCTCCGTTTTGTTGATCAGTGAACCATATCGGTCAATTTGATCGGTTTCAATCACCTCATTTCGGAGGTTTTTAGATCTCACTGATTTCGACGTGGAGAATTCTACCGTGACGCAAAAGACTTGTTTCTTTGTTGGTGCCCCCGTGGATAGCGGCAAACGGCGGCCTGGTTGCCTTATGGGGCCGGATGCCTACCGCACTGCGGGCCTGGCTGCAGCTCTGTCTGGGCTTGGCCATCAAGTGACAGACCTGGGCAATATCGCCCCTGCTCCACATGCCCCCGATGCCGAATCTGGTGCAGTTTTTGCCCCCAATCAGACAATTGGCTGGACCTCAGCACTGGCCGAGATCGCCGAACAGACTATGGCCGACGGTTTGCCGATCTTCCTTGGCGGCGATCATTCATTGTCCCTGGGATCGGTGTCTGGTGTGGCAGCCTATGCCGCTTCTGTTGGACGCCCGCTTTTTGTTTTGTGGCTGGATGCCCATACGGATTTTCACACGCCGCAGAGCTCTGACAGCGGCAACCTGCATGGCACGCCGGTCGGCTATTTCACCGGGCGCAGTGGGTTTGACGGCTTTCCCGAGGTGGCCCACCCGGTGCCACAGGACAACATCTGTATGATTGGGCTGCGCTCTGTCGACAGTGCTGAGCGTCAGGCGCTGGAAGCCAGCGCAATCCACCGCCATGATATGCGCGACATAGATGAAAATGGTATCGCCGGGCCGCTGGCACAGTTTCTCAAGCGGGTCGCGGCGGCCAATGGGTTGCTGCATGTCTCGCTGGATGTTGATTTCCTGGACCCATCAGTGGCGCCAGCTGTTGGCACCACGGTTCCGGGTGGTGCAACGGTACGCGAAGCCCATCTGGTTTGCGAAATGTTGCATGATTCCGGGCTGATGACCTCTTTGGATCTGGTAGAGCTGAACCCGTTTCTAGATGAACGCGGTCGCACCGCCCATCTGATGGTTGACCTTTGCGCCTCTGCGCTCGGGCGCCGTGTCTTTGATCGGCCAACCAGGAGCTACACTTGAACAATCTGCAAGCCCCCGCCGCCGTGGTGATGATCCGGCCACATAATTTTTGTTCCAACCCGGACACCCAGGTGGACAATGCCTTTCAGATCACTGCCGGAGACCCAGAAACCACCCGTAAGAAGGCGCTGCAAGAGTTTGATACAGCAGTGGAAACCCTGCGAAACGCAGGCGTACGTGTGCATGTCTTTGACGACACCGGCACCACGACACCTGACAGCGTATTTCCAAACAACTGGTTCTCAACCCATTCCGGTGGTCATATTGCCATCTACCCGATGCATGCCCCAAATCGCCGTCTGGAACGGCGTTGGGATGTCATAGAGGCGCTAAAGCGCAGCTACCGGGTGCAGGATGTCATTGATTTCTCTGGACTGGAAGAAGACGGGCTGGCGCTGGAGGGCACCGGCGCCATGGTGCTCGATCATGTTGGCCGGGTTGCCTATACAGTGAAATCAAACCGGGCCGATCCGGTGCTGCTGGAACGGTTTTGCACCCATTTCAACTATGAACCCATGGCCTTTGAGGCCCGCGATGCAGCAGGGCGTGAAGTTTATCACAGCAATGTTTTGATGGGCATTGGCAGTGATTTTGCCATGATCTGCCTGTCGATGATCAGCGACCCATCCCGGCGCATGGAAGTTGCCACGCGCCTGGAAGAAACCGGCCATGAGGTCATCGATCTGACGGAAGATCAGATCCGGAACTTTGCCGGTAATGTCTTTGCGCTAACGGGATCAAAGCCCCTGCTGGCCTTGTCCTCCCGTGCGCTGGAGGCCCTGCGCCCCGATCAAATCCGTATCATCGAACGCAGCACTAGCCTGTTGCCACTCTCAATTCCAACCATCGAAACAGCCGGAGGCTCGGTGCGCTGCATGTTGGCAGGTATCCACCTTAGCCCCCGCGAAAGGACCACCCCATGACCACGCCCTCACATAAAGCTCTCGTTCCCTTTGTCAGCGTCGACAATATGATGCGCCTGGTCCATAGCATTGGCATTGAAACCATGCTGCGCGATCTGGCCGAATACGTCGAAGCGGACTTTAAGCGTTGGGAATTGTTCGACAAAACCCCACGTGTTGCCAGCCACTCAGATGTCGGCGTGATCGAACTGATGCCCACCTCTGATGGGGAGGCCTATGGGTTCAAATACGTCAATGGCCACCCCAAAAACACCAGCGAAGGCCTGCAAACCGTGACTGCCTTTGGGTTGTTGGCGGATGTCTACACTGGCTACCCGGTGCTTTTTACCGAGATGACAATGCTCACTGCGCTGCGTACCGCCGCGACATCAGCTATGGCGGCTAAGTATCTGGCTCCAAAAGGCGCGGACACCATGGCGATGATTGGAAACGGGGCGCAGTCTGAATTCCAAACCCTCGCGATGAAGGCGATTTGCGGGCTGAAAACCGTGCGCTTGTTTGACAAGGACCCGGCAGCAACAGAAAAATGCGCCCGCAACCTGGGGGCTTTTGGTCTCAATGTTGTGCGCTGCAGCTCCCCCGAGGAAGCCATTGAAGGCGCACAGATCCTGACCACCTGCACCGCCGACAAGCAAAACGCCACCATCCTGACCGACAACATGATCGGCGCCGGGGTGCATATCAATGCCATCGGCGGCGACTGCCCCGGCAAGACCGAATTGGCCGCCGGCATCTTGAACCGGTCTGATGTCTTTGTGGAATTCCCACCGCAAACCCGGATCGAGGGCGAAATCCAGCAGATGCCAGAGGATTTTGCCGTGACCGAGCTTTGGGAGGTGATCAGCGGTCAGAAACAGGGACGCCGCGACGACAAGCAGATCACTCTGTTCGACAGCGTCGGTTTTGCAATCGAGGATTTCAGCGCCCTGCGTTACATCCGCGATCACATCAAAGGAACCGAATTCTTTATTGATCTTGATATGTTAGCGGACCCGGATGATCCACGGGATCTGTTTGGCATGCTACAACGCTCAGACGCGTAAACTGCATCCAGTTTACGGCATTGGGGCCAGCCGGACTGATGACCTGCAACATGGCCATTTTGAACCGGCGACCTCAGGCGTCGAGCTCGGTGTCCCAATAGAGAAAATCCATCCAACTGTCGTGCAGATGGTTGGGTGGGAACTTCCGCCCGGTATTGCGCAATTCCTCGGCACCTGGGCGCCTGGGGGCTTTGCGCAGTGACATCCCAAGCATATGCAAGGGCTTGGAGCCTTTCTTTAAGTTACACGGCGAACAGGCTGCCACGACATTTTCCCAGCTGGTAATCCCACCAGCTGCCCGCGGAACCACATGGTCAAAGGTCAGATCGCCACGGGCACCACAGTATTGGCAGCAAAATTCGTCGCGCAGAAATAAATTAAAGCGCGTGAAGGCCACGCGCTTTTGAGGTTTCACATAGTCTTTCAGCACCACAACCGAAGGTATCCGGATCTGCGTGCTGGGGCTATGTACCACCTCGTCATATTCCGCCAGAATATCCACCCGATCCAGCCAGGCCGCCTTGACCGCGTCTTGCCAGCTCCACAGCGACAGTGGGTAATAGGACAGCGGCCGATAATCCGCGTTCAGCACCAGTGCAGGATGCTGCCGCAATGCGCTGGGGTCCCTCACAAAATCAGTTCTGAAATCGCCATCCATGATGCTACGTCTTCCTCGCCCTGTCTGCCGGTTGCCGGCACCAGAGCGGGGAACCCGCCCCAGCATATGTTCAACTATATATCGTGGTTTTTGTCTGACAAGCCCTTGCCAGCTACAAGATTTCGCTTCTTCGCTAGCATTCCTCTGTGACAGGCTCGTGACGGGGAATTGCCGTAGCCGCCAAAGCCCGCTTGCAAGCCAAGGAACCACTGCCTATGCACGTCCCATGACCCGTCTTATACGCTTTAACAAACCCTATGACGTGCTGCCGCAGTTCACCGATACCGGCAGCCAGGGCAGCACGCGCCAGACCCTCAGCGCCTTTATTGACTGCCCCGGCGTCTATGCCGCAGGGCGGTTGGACCGGGACAGCGAAGGCTTGATGCTGCTGACAGATACCGGCCGTTTGCAGGCCTGGATCAGCGACCCACAGCACAAGATGGCCAAAACCTATTGGGTACAGGTCGAGGGCGAAATGGATTCTGCGGCAGTGTCGGCACTGGAAAAAGGCGTGGAACTGAAGGACGGCTTAACCCGGCCCGCCAAGGCGCATCTGATGGCGGAGCCTGCGCAGCTCTGGGCGCGGACGCCCCCCATTCGCACACGCAAAGCCATTCCGACCAGCTGGGTTTCCCTTACCCTTCGGGAAGGCAAGAACCGCCAGGTCCGCCGCATGACAGCTGCGGTTGGCTTTCCCACCCTGCGGCTTATTCGCTATAGCATCGGGGCCTGGACGCTGGATGGGCTGTCCCAGGGCGCTTGGGAAGATCTTGAAGTGCCAAACATTCCAGGGCCTGCAAAACCATCGCAGCTGCCCAATCGCAGAGCGCAAAAGACTAGGGCCAAAAATACCAAGGCCCAAAAGACTGACGCACAGTCTAGGATACAGACTAAGATACCGAGCAAGGCTGAAGCCAAACACAAGCAAGACCGCAAGGATCCTACGCCCCGCTCAAGCCGGGGAAACCGCTCCCGGAAACCTTGACCCAGCGCTCGTTTTGGCGAATTGAGCCCTGTAGTGAAGCTGGCCAGCAGCCTGCATCACTATTATATCAGTGACTTACAGGCCCAACTTGTCGCGCATAAAGGCCAGGGAAACACTCAGCCCATCCGGGGCGATCCCGTGCCCGGTGCCTTTCATGATATGGGCAAAGACATCCTTGAACCCGGCCTGATCCAGCGCTTCTGCGGCTTCTGGTAGGGATTGAGGTGGCACCACATCATCGGCATCGCCATGCACCAACATGACCGGCATCCGGCTCACCACCTCGTCTTTCAGCGTGTCAGGCGACAGCAGGCGCCCCGAGAAGGCAACGATCCCTGCAATCGCATCTTCGCGGCGCGGCGCCACATGCAGGCTCATCATGGTGCCCTGCGAAAAGCCAAAGAGCACCACCTGTTCGGGCAGCACATCTTCGTCGACCATCAGCGCATCCAGAAAGGCGTTCAAATCCTCGATCGAGGCATTCATGCCCCGCATGCTTTCCTCTTCCGAGGAGCCATCGATCCAGGGGATCGGGAACCACTGGTATCCCATTGGCGCACCGGGACAATTTTCTGGCGCGTCAGGAGCCACAAACAGGGTATCTGGCAGGTGCTCGGCCAGCGGATCGGCGAGCCCCAAAAGATCCGCCCCATTGGCGCCGTAGCCATGCAGAAACACCACAATAGACCGGGTCACCCCGGAGAGCGGCTCTCTGCGCTCAGCTTTTAGTACACGAGTCATCGGATCCCTTCCCTGTCCTTTGCAATATGGTAATAGGCCCAGAGGATGCGGGCCGCAACCGACCGCCACGGCGACCAGGCCTCGGCCAGCTGCCTGAGTTCACGTTCCTTTGGCCGGTCTGGCAGGTCAAACAGCGCTTTGGCCGCCTCCTGCAAAGCCAGATCGCCGGGAGCAAAGACATCGGCCCGCCCCAACGAAAACATGGCATAAATTTCAGCGGTCCAGACCCCAACGCCGGTCACCTGTGTCAGGGCCTTGATAACCCTGTCTGTGGGCATGTCACGAAGTGCATCAAAATCAATATCTTCCTGAGCCAAGGCACAGGCGTACCTGACTTTTTGCCGGCTTAACCCGGCGGCACGCAGATCATCCTCTGTGGCCGCCAGGTTCTCTGCCTGGGTGGTCAGGCGCGCCGCGATAAGACGCTGCCAGATCGCATTGGCAGAGGCCACACTCACCTGCTGGCTGACGATGGCGCTAAGCAATTGCCCAAAGCCATCCGGTTTGCGCCGCAGCGGCAGTGGCCCACATTGGGCCAAAGCCATGGCAAACCGTGGATCCTGTTCAGCAAGCCAGGCAGCGCCTTCGTCCACACAGGCCTCTTTGATGATTATACGGCCCGCCGCTGGCGCACAGCTGGTCACAAATGGGGTCACCGCAAACTCCTCAAAGCGTTCTCTTTTCCTGCGACATTGTACCAAAGAGGATCTTGCCGCTTGTTCCTTTGAATATTGATCGCTACGCATCCCATATGACAGATCACATGACCACCCCGAGCGACAGCGTCGCCAAGAAAAACGTCGCCATCCTGGTATTGGCCCAGGCGATCCTCGGCTCACAAATGCCGATGATTTTTATCATTGGCGGACTTGCTGGCCAGTCCCTGGCCTCCAATCCCTGTTTTGCCACCCTGCCGATCTCTTTGATTGTTGCGGGATCTATGATTGCTGCGACACCCATTTCGTCGATCATGCAAAAATGGGGACGGCGCGCCGGCTTTTTTACCGGTGCGATGTTTGGCGCTCTGGGCGGGGTGGTTGGTGCCTATGGGCTCTACCTCGGGTCCTTCCCGGTCTTCCTGCTGGGCAGTCTTTTGACCGGCGTCTACATGAGCGCCCATGGGTTTTATCGCTTTGCCGCGGCAGATACCGCCTCTGAGAGTTTTCGGCCCAAGGCGATTTCTTATGTCATGGCGGGCGGATTGCTTTCGGCTTTGCTGGGGCCACAATTGGTCAAGGCAACAAGCCAGGTCTTTGTTATTCCCTTTCTCGGCACCTATTTGACAGTGATTGCCATCAACCTGTTGGGATCCGGGCTGTTTCTGTTTCTGAATATCCCCAAACCACAAGCCCCGCACGAAGATCTACCCGTCGGGCGCAGCCGCATGGAGTTGCTGAAAACCCCGGCAATTGCTGTGGCGGTGATTTGTTCCATGGTTTCTTACGCGCTGATGAACCTGGTGATGACCTCTACCCCCCTGGCGGTTGTGGGATGTGGCTTCACCGAAGGAAACGCTGCGGATGTTGTGTCCCTGCATGTTCTGGCGATGTATGTGCCCTCCTTCTTTACTGGCCACCTGATTGCGCGCTTTGGCGTCCATAAGATTGTCGCTGCGGGTTTGGTGATCCTGGCAGGTGCTGGCGCAGTGGCGCTGCAGGGGGTCGAACTGGAAAACTTCTTTATCGCCCTGATCCTGCTCGGCGTGGGCTGGAACTTTGGCTTTATTGGCGCCACCACCATGCTGACCGCCTCGCATACGCCAGAAGAGCGCGGACGGATGCAAGGCCTCAATGACCTGCTTGTCTTTGGTGGTGTGACCATGGCCTCGCTGGCCTCTGGTGGCCTGATGAACTGCTCTGGTGGTAATCCGGTTGAAGGCTGGAATGCCGTCAACATGGCGATGGCGCCCTTCCTGGTTCTGGCAGGCGGCGCCCTGGTGTGGCTGGCCATGCGCCCCAAAGAGGCCTGATCTGCAAGGCCTGTTTCAAACAGCAAAAAGGCGCCCGATTGTGGCGCCTTTTTTTCGTTTAGTCAGATAGATACGGCCGAAATCTAAGCTACCACCCACCACGTCCAGCCCGCCACATCAGCCCCGTACGGCGGCGAAATTCGCTTTGCCCCAGGCTGCCCTCGGCAATACGGTCTGACTGGGAGAGCGCCTGTTTTAAGATTGCTTTGGCCTGCCAGCCCGACAACAGCGCCCAGCCGGCGTCTTTTGAAACAAGAGCGCGGTGTTTTTCCGCCTGCTGGATATGCTCCAGGCCTTTGCGGGCCAATTGGCGCAGCCCCTCTGGGGTGCCATCCAGCAGCGGGATACGGCTGTGGCTCACCAGCTCGGGAATGGCCCTGAACCAGTTGGCGATCCCTACCCCATAGGCATATTTGCGCACCACGGCTTCGTCCGCCGGACCAAGGGAAGCCGCAGCCATCCACATCAGCCCACCAGAAGTGGCGTCAATATAGCGGTCAAAACCCGCCTCATCTTCAAAGGGATCTTTGTATATATCCCACCGGCGGGCCTCGGCCATGGGCTCAATATGTGTGGCCAGATCCGCGCGCAGTAACCTGCCCAGAGGGGTGGCAACATGGTGGCGTCGGACCGCACCGCCCTGGGCGATCTCAGCGCCAATATCACGCCACCATTGCACCCGCATCTCGGCGATCATGCTTTCCTGACTGGCCCAGGGGGCCCGCGCCAGTTCAAGATTAAACGCGTAAAGCGCAAACAGCAGCGGCCGCGCCGCAACCGGGGCCGCCATGGTCGCCAGAAACCGGTCTGGGTCGCCCTGCTGGACCAGCTCAGCACAGCTGGAGAGGTCTTCGTCAAAATGCATCCAAATACCCCCGAATTGCCGCCAAAGCTTGTGGCGCATCAACCAGATCTAGATGACCTGTATCTTCCAGGATCTGATAGGCTCCCTTGTCTGTTTCCGCCTCCATCAATGGGCGATAAGCCTCAGCGACAAAGGCCTCATCCTGCGCGCCAGCGAGCAGAAGAAACTCCGGTAGCGACCTGATATCACTCAGATAGTCAGATCTCGGCGCGTAGGATTGATTAAGCCGGTAACTGTAAGAGGTTGTTGCCAGATGCCCCAGTGGCCCCTGCAGAACCTCCGCTGGCATATTGAACTGAATGACCGGCAGGTGGTTCCAGGCCTTGATGCCAACCGCATTGAGCATCGACAGGCCGATGATGCGCCGCAACAAGGGCTGCGCCCAGCCGCCGGAATTGGCACGCATGGTGGGGGCGCTATGATGCAGAAAGGGCGCCAACAGCACCGCGCCATCCAGCAGATCCCCCTGTGCACCGCCAGCAAAGCGCACCACCAGACCGCCACCTGAGGAATGGCCGATCAGAACAACCTTTTGATCCGCTCCACCCCTAGCCGTAATCAGATCCGCCAGATCATCCTCCAACTGGCCGATATAGTCGACATCTCCCCGCCTGCCGGGCTGCGCTCCGTGACCTCGAAGATCCGGCACCAGGACGGTTCCTGCGAGCTGCGGTGCCAGATGTGAAAACTGCAACCCATTCCAGCCAGAGCCGTGCACCAGGACAACCAGTGGCCCATCCCCATTGGAATAGGACCTTACCTGAAGCCCGTAACCATCTCTCATATATATGGTTTCTGGATCGGTAGAGGGAGCCTGCTCAGCCTGAGGTTTGTCCTGCAGCAGGCTTGTGAAATCCAGGGTCGGCGCTGCAGGCTCAATGGGTGTAACAGGCTGTGACAGGATCAGGCCAAGCGGGATAAGCGCGGTGATCCCAGCTGAGATCGCGATAAACTTTAGCGCCTGGGGGATCACTTGAGCGCTCCGCTGTCCCGCATCAGTTTCCACCGCATGGCATCCAGCAAAGCCTCAAAAGAGGCGTCTATTATATTGGCGCTGACGCCAACAGTGGACCAACGACGCCCCTGCCCATCTTCGCTGTCGATGATAACACGGGTCACAGCCTCGGTACCTCCCTGGGTGATCCGCACTTTGAAATCCACCAGATGCATATCGTTGATAATCGCCGAATACCGCCCCAGATCCTTGGCCAGCGCCTTTGCCAGTGCATTCACCGGCCCCCGGTCACTGCCGGTTTCATCCATCGACTCGCTGACAGAGAGACGCTTTTCACCATCAACCTTGACCACCACAACAGCCTCCGAGAGGCTAATCATGCGATTATATTTGTTCTTGCGACGCTCCACGGTGACTTTGTAGCGCTTGACCTCAAAGAAATCGGTGCTCTGCCCCAGTTCTTCCCGGGCCAGCAGCTCAAACGACGCCTGCGCCGTATCATAGGAATAACCCTCGGCCTCACGCTCTTTGATGCGCTCAAGAATACGCGCCAGGGCCGGGTCGCCCTTGGCAACCTCCAGCCCGGCATCCATCAGGCGTTTGCGCAGGTTGGACTGGCCGGCCTGGTTTGACATCGGTATGATCCGCGCATTGCCGACCAACTCAGGGGCGATATGCTCATAGGTGGTTGGATCTTTGAGGATCGCGCTGGCGTGTAACCCAGCCTTATGAGCAAAGGCCGAGGCACCGACATAGGGCGCCTGTTTTGTAGGCACCCGGTTCAGGATATCGTCCAACATTCGGCTGAGCTTGGTCAATCCGGTAAGCGCCTCTTGGCTGACGCCAATGTCGAACTGATCGGCATAGGGTTGTTTCAGCAGCAGGGTCGGGATCAAGGTGGTCAGATTGGCATTGCCACAGCGCTCCCCCAACCCGTTCAGGGTGCCCTGCACCTGGCGTGCCCCGGCCTCAATCGCGGCCAGAGAACAGGCCACGGCATTTTCGGTATCATTATGGGTGTGAATGCCAAGACTTGCGCCCGGAATGCCTGCCGCTATGACCTCGGCCACGATACGGCGCACTTCACTGGGCATGGCGCCGCCATTGGTGTCACATAACACCACCCAACGCGCCCCTGCATCCAGCGCCGCGCGGCATGCCGCCAGCGCGTATTCAGGATTGGCCTTGTAGCCATCAAAGAAATGCTCAGCATCATATAGCGGCTCGCGCCCCTGGCTCACCAAATGCGCCACAGAGGCCCGGATATTTTCCAGGTTTTCCTCCAGGCTAATGCCAAGCGCTGCCGTCACATGGTAATCATGCGACTTGCCAACCAGGCAAACCGCCGAGGTGCCGGCATTCATCACCGCTGCCAACACATCGTCATTCTCTGCTGAGCGCCCTGCCCGTTTGGTCATGCCAAAGGCGGTCATGGTGGCGCGGGTCTTGGGCGCTTCGTCAAAAAACGCACTGTCGGTGGGGTTGGCACCGGGCCAGCCGCCCTCGATGTAATCAATCCCCAGATCATCCAGCGCCTGCGTGATCTGCTTCTTTTCGGCAGTGGAGAATTGCACCCCCTGGGTCTGCTGGCCATCGCGCAGGGTGGTGTCGTAAAGATAGAGCCGTTCGCGCTGCATCACAGCCCCTCCAGTTTGGCCGCGTCAAATCCCGGCCCGGGCACCAGTTCAACACCGGCCTTGCTCATCCGCACTTCCAACCCTGCCGCGACAAATGCAGCCTTCAACCGGTCGACCTGCGAGAAGTCCTTGCTCTGCATGGCGGCTTCCCGTGCCTCCAGCAACTGCGCCGCATAGGCCGACAGATCGAAATCGGGCGTCTCTGCCCATTCCCCGAGCGCGTCACTCAAAAGTCCCATCAACCGCGCCGATGCCAACAATCCAGGCCCATCGCCAGCGGCGGCCTGTTTGTGCATCTCGGCAATGGCCCCGGGGGTGTTGAGATCATCAGCCAGTGCGTCCAGGACTGCGGCAGCAGCGTTGGCGGCGGGCTCGATGCCCGCTGTCAGCGCACGCCACTTGCGCAGCGTTGCCTCCGCTTCTTTTGCCTTTTTCTCAGTCCAGTCCATTGGTTTCCGGTAATGGGTCTGCAAAAACACAAACCGTATCACCTCGCCGGGAATGCCCTGGACCAGCAAGTCATGCACAGTAAAGAAGTTGCCCAGGGATTTGGACATCTTCTTGCCCTCGACCTGCAGCATCTCATTGTGCAGCCAGTAGCGGGCAAAACTGTCATCGCCATTGGCGCAGCAGCTTTGGGCTATTTCGTTCTCATGGTGGGGAAACATCAGATCATTGCCGCCGCCGTGAATATCAAACGTCGCCCCCAGCAGTTCCTGGGCCATGGCGGAGCACTCAATATGCCAGCCCGGACGGCCACGCCCCCAGGGACTGTCCCACCCCGGCAGCTCATCCGTGGAGGGCTTCCACAGGACAAAATCCATCGGGTTCTTCTTATAGGGCGCCACTTCGACGCGGGCGCCGGCAATCATGTCATCGACTGACCGCCCCGACAGGGCACCATAGTGCTGCTTCCAGCTGTCCACGGCAAAAAGCACATGGCCCTCAGCCGCGTAGGCATGGCCCTTGGCGATCAGATCCTCGATCATTGCAACCATCTGGCCAATATACTGCGTCGCCCGTGGCATGTGGTCCGGTTCCAGGGCGCCCAGCTTGCCCATGTCGTTCAGATACCAGCCGATGGTCTCTTCGGTGCGCTCCGCGACCAGCTGTTCCAGGGTTCCGGGCGCGCCTGCCTCTTTGCGCGCCAGAGCGGTGGCGTTGATCTTGTCATCGACATCAGTGAAGTTGCGCACGTAAGTGACATGCGTTGCGCCATAAACCTGCCGCAGCAACCGATAGAGCACATCAAACACCACCACAGGCCGTGCATTGCCCAGATGCGCCCGGTCATAGACCGTGGGCCCGCAGAGATACATCCGCACATTGTTCGCATCGATCGGGGTAAACTCCGACTTTTTGCGGGTTTTGGTATTGTGCAGTTTAATCACGGTGTTCGAGGTCATCATGACAGCTCCTTGGACGGACACGGATGGGCTAGGCGCGCAGCGCGGGCATAGCAACTTGTCAAGGTGAAGAAAACGACAGAAACCAGCCCGCTGAGGAAATCAGCAGGAAATGCAGCAAATAATCAGGGTGCAGGTTTTGGTCATGCCAAACCTCCTAGCATGTCTTATTTGCTCCGCCAAGGGTGAAGTCTAGGGGCGTGGCCCTAGAAACGAAACGCCGCGCCGATAGAAATCCGGCTGGGAGATTGGCCTTGATGTGCTGCCGCCCCTAACGGCGCGTGATGCAGGTATTCACCGGTCAACTGCAGCGCACGGTTCAGGGAGACCCGAACGCCAATGCCCAAAGTGTTGGTCTCTTCCTGGCCGCTGACTGCCTGCTCTCGCTGGCGACCCAAAGAAATATAGCCAAGGCTGTGGCCAAAATCATATCCAGCCCGCAGGCTCACCTGCTCTGTCCTGGCTGTGGCGCCAAATCCAGACAGCAAAGAGCCGTTGCCGCGACTGTAGGTTCCACCCAGCACAAGTTGCCCATAGTCCCTGTCAGCGGAAAACTCCAAGCTGTCATCAGGCTGGTCAAAACTTTCGTCTGTTGCGCCGATTTGTTCGTGTTGAGGTGAGAAAAAGTTGGGAGAGTTCCAATCCCCGGACATCGCCGGAACGGCCACAGCCGAAAACGTGCCCACAGCGAGCAGTAGTCCGATTTTTGTCCAGTTTATCTGCGCAGCGGGCATGATTTCTTGCCTGTTCTAGCGCCATTCACAGCGCGGTATGTCCTGAGCCTCCATTTTCGGAGAAATACCTTAACGAGCTGTTCCATTTTTTCAGGGAAAGGGCTCGAAACTGAAAGAAAATCTGCGCCCTCAGCAAGAGGCGGCTGAGGGAAAAGTACATTGTTGAAAAACCGCTGAAATGGCCCTGGAGCCATCGCCTCATCGCAACGGTCGCGCGTGAAAAAGAGGTCGCATTTTTCACACAAGTCGCAAACAGGTTAGAATCGATCCTAAAAACCGCCAAGGCTGTACGGGGGAACAGGAGGAATTCTTTATGCGAGCCGAACGCTGTGTCGTTAGTCTGGTCTGGCGCACGATTGGTGCCACCAGAGGCCTGGCCGCCCGCGGGCGCCCTGGCGGGGTGTTGTCTTCATCTCTTTGAAACACCTTAGCTTTTCCTGCATCAAGGAACCTCACCATGACCAATCAAACTGCCAGCCCGCCCCCTGCCGCCGTGCGTAGCGGGGGCCGCGCCGCACGTCGAACCGCCCGTGCCAGCGCCCTGCCCGATCATCTGCGTCCCATTCGCCCCGGCATGGAGGGCGGCACGTTCAAGCCGCTCACCCAGGAGGGAATGGAAAAAATTCACCGGGCTGCGCTGGATGCGCTGGAACGTATCGGGCTGGCAGATGCCCCACCCAGTGGTATCGGCCACCTGACACAGGCGGGCTGCATCCTGGGCGAGGATGGCCGCATCCGCTTTCCCCGCGCCCTGGTAGAGGACATGCTGGCCAAGGCCAACCGCTCCGTTACCCTGTTCAGTCGGGACGGAAAACATGATCTTGAGCTGTCAGGGAACCGCGTACATTACGGCACGGCCGGCGCTGCGGTTCATTTGGTCGATGTCCAGGGACGCCACTACCGCGATTCAACGGTTCAGGATCTGCACGATGCTTCCCGGATCTGTGATAAGCTAGATAATATCCATTTTGTTCAACGCCCTATGGTCTGCCGCGACATCGCGGACAATATGGAGATGGACCTGAATTCGATCTACGCCACCACATCTGGCACCACCAAACATATCGGCACCTCCTTTTCAGAACCGGGATTTGTTGCCCCGGCAATGGAGATGCTGCACCTCTTGGCAGGTGGAGAGGAGAAATGGCGCACCCGTCCCTTTGTCTCCAACTCCAACTGCTTTGTGGTGCCGCCGATGAAATTTGCCACCGAAAGCTGCCAAGTGATGGAGGAGTGCATCAAACATGGCATGCCCGTGCTGCTGCTCTCTGCCGGAATGGCTGGGGCCACGGCACCTTCAACCATCGCAGGTGCCATCACCCAGGCGGTGGCAGAATGCCTTGCGGGGTTGGTCTATGTGAATGCGGTGAAACCCGGTGCCCCGGCGATTTTTGGCACCTGGCCCTTTGGCCTGGATCTGCGCACCGGTGCCATGACCGGCGGATCCGGTGAACAGGCGCTGCTGACAGCGGGTTGCGCACAGATGCACAAATTCTACGACCTGCCAGGCGGTGCGGCTGCCGGCATCGCAGATTCCAAACTGCCCGACATGCAGGCTGGATGGGAGCAAATGTGTTCCAATGTCATGGCCGGGCTCTCGGGCCTCAACATGGTCTATGAGGCCGCCGGCATGCATGCCTCCCTATTGGGGTTTTGCCATGAATCCCTGATCTTGGGCGACGACCTTATCGGCCAGGCGCTGCGCTGTGTGCGCGGGATTGAGGTCACAGATGAGACTCTGGCGCTGGATCAGATGGCAGAGGTTTGTCTGAATGGCCCGGGGCACTATCTGGGCACCAGCCAGACCCTGGGGCGCATGCAGGCGGATTATGTGTATCCGGCGCTAGGGGATCGAACCTCGCCAAAGGAATGGGTTGAGCTGGGCAAACCGGACCTGCTGCACAAGGCCACAGCCCGTAAGGAGCAAATCCTGTCAGAACGATCAGCCGCCCGGTTTGATCCGGTGCTGGACGCAGAGATACGCGCCCGGTTCAACATTCACCTGGACACGTGAGCCAAAAACAGCACAGGCGAGGATCCCTCCTCGCCTGTCCCAAATCAACCTGTCCCAAATCAACGTGTACCAAATCAGCCTGTGCCAAATTTGCTTGCGCGTCTTACTTGCTCTTAAGCGAACAACTCATGTGCCAGTTCTAGCGCCTCGATCAAAGTATCGACCTCTGCCTTGGTATTATAGGCGCCAAAGGAAGCGCGACAGGTGGCGGTGACGCCCAGATGATCCATCAAGGGGCCAGCGCAGTGATGACCGGCCCGCACCGCGACGCCCTTTTTGTCTAGAATGGTGGAGATGTCATGGGCATGGGCAGCGCCCTCCATAGTAAAGCTGAAAATCGCTGCTTTGCCAGCGGCTTGCCCCTGGATATTGATCCAGTTCAATCCCTGCAACCGGGCCATGGCATAGTCACGCACCTCGGCTTCATGGGCGGCGATATTCTCCATCCCCAGATCCATCATGTAATTCAGCGCCACACCCAAGCCGATGGTTTGCACAATCCCCGGCGTTCCGGCTTCAAACATCATCGGCGGATCATTGTAGATCACTGACTCCTTGGAGACCTCGCGGATCATATCGCCACCGCCCAGGAAAGGCCGCATCTCTGCCATGCGCTCAGTATGCACATAAATCGCCCCGGACCCGGAAGGCCCGTATAGTTTATGCCCGGTAATGGCAAAGAAATCGCAGCCAAGATCCTGCACATCCACCGGCATATGCACCGCGCTTTGCGAGCCATCGACCAGTACCGGAATGCCCTGCGCATGGGCGCCTGCTGTGATGGCTTTGACGTCAACAACGGTGCCCAACACATTGGAACAGTGGGTAATTGCAATCAGTTTGGTTTTTGGCGAGATGGCGTCCAGCACCGCCTGTGGATCCAGGCTGCCGTCGGCGGCGGTATCCACCCATTTGATCACCACCCCCTGACGTTCGCGCAGGAAATGCCAGGGCACAATATTGGCGTGATGTTCCATCACCGACAACAGGATCTCATCCCCTGCCTGAAGCCGCGGCATGGCCCAGCTATAGGCCACCATATTGATGCCCTCGGTGGTGCCCGAATTCAGAATGATACTGTCTTCGCTTGCCGCATTCAGGAACTTGGCAATGATGCCACGCACGCCTTCATATTTTTCGGTGGCGAGATTGGAAAGATAGTGCAACCCCCTGTGAACATTTGAATATTCTTGCGAGTACGCTTGCGTAATTGCATCAATCACCACCTGCGGCTTTTGCGCCGAGGCCCCATTGTCCAGATAGGTCAGCGGCTTTCCGTTCACCTGCCGGGACAGAATTGGGAAATCGCTGCGGATTTTTTCGACATCATACATTTTCGAGCAGTCCAAGGTTTGCAGGCCCAAGCAGCCCGACGATAAAGATCATGGCAAAGAACATCACGATCGAGGCCATCAGAACAACCGCAAAGGAGCGCCAAAGAGAGGCAAACCCATGCGCTTCATTGACAAAATTCAACAGCACAAAGAGCAACACAAGGCCAATCAGCAAAAACGTCATGCTGCCCAGCGGGGGCAACACCAGCAAGACCACTATCCCCAGGCCCATGAGGGCGAGCTGAAGCAGCTGATCCCAGACCAGAAGCGCGAGAATAGGCATAAACTGGCCGGTTCCACCAAGCCAGCGGCCACCGAATGTGAGCATGGTGGCAAAGACAACGCTTCTGATGGCGGACACCATCATCGACAACCCCGGAGAGTCCGGCGACATGTCAAAAATGGGCAATTCACTGCTACTGGGAGCGATTAGGCCCAAGACCCCAAAAAACAAGGCATTCAGAACAACCGCCAAGAACAGGCCGGTCCAAATGGCTTCATTCGGCCATTGCCGCAACAGGATACTTCGGGCGGCCACACCAGGCTGGCGCAGGGTCAGGATCATAAATGACCACAGAAACCTCATGCTTTCACCTGGGCTTTCACCTGGGCTTTCACCTGGGGTTTGGCCCAATAGCCCTGATACATGCCAGAGATCCAGAACCACAAAAAGACAGTGAACCAGAGCCCACCAACCAGGGTCAACTCACGTCCCGGGCCAATCATGCCCGCGACTAGCCCATTCAGCAGCATCAGCGGGCTGGCAGCAAGAAAGCTCCAGAACAGCGCCAGACGCGCCGCGTGGCTTTCGCCAGTGCCGCGCAGAACACGGGCGATGACATGGGCAATCAACGCCAGGGTATATAGCGCCAGCGGAGCAACAAAAATGATGCCAAACAAAGCGTTGCTAAGCAACATTGTCTGTTCCTGCCCGGTCAGATGCGCCTCGCGCGCCAGGCTGGGCATGCGTGAGATGAACATCAAAGCACAGCCAGCCATCAGGATCGCCAAAAACCGATCTTCACGAGGGCCCATGGTCAAGAGCCGCGCAAAAACCCTGCGCGGCCCCCGATAAGTTGCAAGGATATCTCCGGTGATCGCCATTTAGCGACGCCGCGACAGCCAGCCTTCCAGGCGGGCAACAATGGCAGCAGAGATGTCACCGTCTTCGATCTCTTCCACCGCTTCCGCAAGGAACGCCAGGGTCAAAAGATCCGTCGCCTCCGAAACCGGGACCCCACGCGAGCGCAGGTAGAACAGGGCCTCGTCGTCAATGGCGCCGGTGGTGGAACCATGGGAACAAATCACATCGTCGGCATAGATTTCCAGCTCTGGCTTGGCCAGGAACTGGCTGTCATCATCCAAAAGCAGCGATTGGCTGATCTGGTAGCCATCGGTTTTCTGAGCCCCCTCTTTGACGAGGATCTTGCCCTGAAACACACCGGTGGCCCCATTGCGCAGCACCTTTTTGAACACCTGACGGCTTTCGCAGTTTACCGCATCATGGTTGATGAACACCGTGTCATCATGGTGGAATTCCCCGTCACCCACACAGGCACCGGCGATATGAGCAATAGCGTCATCGCCCAACAGCTCAACCACAGCCTCGTTGCGGGTCAGAATGCCATTCACCGTGAGGGTGAAGCTTTTGAATACCGATTCAGTGCCCAGGCGGGCAAACAGATGGGTCGCAGCCCGACGTTCATGATCCCGCCCCTGGGCGCGCACCAGATGCAGCTTGCCCGTGTCGGCAATGTCGATCTCCATACATTTGTTGAACCGCGCAGCGGCCGGACCGTTTTCCAGGATCGTGGCCTCGGCGCCGGATTCAACCCGGATCACGTGATGCAGGATAGCGTCTGACCCCTCATCCGAATGCACATAGATGAGGTTGATTGGCTTGCTGGGTTTGCCTGTCACGTGGATGGCAACACCGTCCTGGGCAAAGGCGGTGTTCAACGCCGCCAGTGGGCGCTGCACCGGTGCCTGACCGCGCGCTTCCAGAACCCCGTACAGATCTTTGGCCCAGTGGATATCCTGACCGCAGATATCAGAAATCCGGTCGATCTGGACCCCTTCTAGGCTCAGATCATCCGAGGCCTCGGCATTATAGACGCCATCCACAAAAACGACCTTCAAGCGGTCGAATTCATTGAACATTGGCGCTTCATCCATGGTGAAAACCGCCGCCTTTGTGACCTCGGGCGAGGTCAGCGTATCCGGGCGGGTGTATTTCCAGTATTCATCGCGTCGGCTTGGCAACCCCATGGCCTGCACCCGAGACAGCGCCGCCTGACGTGCCGCCGCAAGGCAGCCGCCCTGCGGCAGGCTCAGCGCAGCTAGCCGTGCCTCGGTGGCACTTTGTTTCACATCAGCCAATGCCATCTCAGGAAACCTCCGCCAGGATACCAGCATAGCCGTTGTTTTCGACTTCCATTGCCAGCTCTGGTCCACCGGTTTTTACGATTTTGCCGTCTGCCAGAATATGCACAACATCGGGTTTGATATGGTCCAGCAAGCGCTGGTAGTGGGTGATCACCAGAAAGCCACGGCCCTCATCGCGCAGGGCATTGACGCCTTCGGCAACCAGCTTCATCGCGTCGACATCCAGGCCCGAGTCGGTTTCGTCCAGGATGCACATCTTGGGCTCAAGCATGGCCATCTGCAGGATTTCATTGCGCTTTTTCTCACCACCGGAGAAGCCTACATTGACCGGACGCTTCAGCATATCGGCGTCGATCTTCAGCTCCTTGGCCTTGGCGCGGATGGATTTGAGGAAGTCTGCCGCTGACAGCTCTTCTTCGCCGCGGGCCTTGCGCTGGGAATTCACCGCGGTGCGCAGGAAGGTCATGTTGCCAACGCCGGGGATTTCAACCGGGTATTGGAAGGCCAGGAACACCCCCAATGCGGCGCGCTCTTCCGGGTCCAGCTCCAGCAGGTCCTCACCCGCCAGGGTGGCACTGCCTTCGGTGACTTCATAGCCATCGCGCCCCGACAGAACATAAGACAGTGTCGACTTG
The DNA here is from genome assembly GCF_042192375.1 of Pseudophaeobacter sp. TrK17. NCBI lineage: Bacteria > Pseudomonadati > Pseudomonadota > Alphaproteobacteria > Rhodobacterales > Roseobacteraceae > Pseudophaeobacter > Pseudophaeobacter sp. TrK17. Next base: position 1,878,902 of record NZ_CP071700.1, on the reverse strand, counting down.
CCAGAGCCATTAGGCCCCATGATCGCATGCACCTTGCCGGCCTCAACAGTCAGGTCCAGACCTTTCAGGATCTGTTTGTCCTCGTCTTCAAGTTTGACGTGCAGGTTTTTGATTTCGAGCATTTTTTCCTCGTCTCTTTTCTCTTGGTCGCGCCCTCAGGCGGTCCCTGTGTTCTGCTCAGCGCGCAGGCGCGCAGGAAAGCTGTTACGCAGATCGGCCTGGGCGCGCGCAATGCCCGCGCCATAAGCCAGCTCTGCCGGTTGATTGTTGTTTCGCAAATGATCCGGGATCTGGTCCCAGGCCAGCGGAGAAATAAGCACCCGCCCGATCGAGGCGGCATAGTCGTAGTATTTCAGATGCCCCTGATCGCCAGGCGAAACCCAGGTCGAGGCCACGCCATAGGCATCCGCCGTGATCAACCCATGCAATGAGGCCGCATAGATGTGATCGCAGGCGCTGATCTGGCCACAGACCGTGGCTGGGTCCTTACGCGGATCAATCAGCAAGATCTCCTCACTGCTGTTCGCCAAGGTCTGAATCCCTGGATCTTCCATCTGGCTGTGATGGGGAACCAGGCCGATCCGGTGGGTTTTTGATGGCGCCGGCGCAAGGACATCTGCCACCAGCAGTCCAGGGTCGCCAAAGCGTTGTGTTTTCATCCCCAACAGCGAAGCCGTGATAGGACCGCGCAGCAAAGCAATGTTTACATTTGATAAAAACTCTGTCGACGCAACCGCATGCAGCAGGCCAGAGCCCCAGATTACCGGTTTCTGCGCATAGATCTTTGCCTCGGAATATTTGCGCCGGGCAATTTGCAGGATCGAGCCAATGGCATAAAGATCTGCCTGACCGGGGCCAGCATGTCGCACCTCACGGCCACTCAGATGCGCCACCACAAGGCGAGAAAGCGCGTCGCCAAAGTTTGGCACCGCTTTCCACCAGAACAGGCGCAAAGGCGTGATATGTGAGGGCGTTGCCAGCATCGTCAGCCGATCACCACTGCGGTGCCGCTGGCCGAAACCATCAGCATCGAATTGCCAACGACCTCGTAGTCGAGATCAACGCCCACAACCGCATTGGCGCCTTTATCGCGGGCGCGGTCTTCCAGCTCTGCCAGCGCGGTTTCACGCGCGTCCTGCAGTTTGCTTTCATAGGCGCCTGAGCGGCCACCGACGATATCGGTGATCGAGGCAAAGACATCGCGCACCACATTGGCGCCCATGATGGCCTCGCCCACGACGATGCCCTTGTATTCAGCGATCTGGTAGCCCTCGACAGAGGGAGTGGTGGTGACGATCATTTTTCTTTTGCCTCCTTGAATTCGCGAAGTTGGCGTTCGGCCTCAATCATTCTTATCTCTCTGATTTCCGCCGCTTCATTTTCATCTCTCCTGGCAGCCCATCTCTGGATTCCATATCCATAACTAGCGCCGATCGAAGAGCTTAAGGTTATGCAAGCAACCCATCCAACAGGTGAAGCGATCAAAGTGTTTGGATTGGCAAGAATGGCCAAGATTGAGAAGGTGCACAAAATAGTCGCTACAAACGCACCGCTCCGAAGTCCCCAATCAGTTCTGGGGTACTTCAGATCATTTAGCGTTGCATGTGCATCCATCTCATTCCCGGCCATGCTTTACCCCACAGACCCTTCCAGCGAGATCGCGACCAGTTGCTGCGCTTCCATGGCGAATTCCATCGGCAGCGCCTGCAGCACGTCCTTGCAGAAGCCGTTGACCACCAGGGCCACCGCGTCTTCTTCGCCAATACCACGCTGGCGGCAATAGAACAGCTGATCGTCGTCCACTTTTGATGTTGTCGCCTCGTGCTCAACCCGAGATGAGTTATTCTTCACCTCGATATAGGGCACGGTGTGGGCGCCACATTTGTCGCCAATGAGCAGGCTGTCACACTGGGTGAAATTTCGGCTGTTCTTGGCTTTGGGGTGCATCGAGACCAGACCACGGTAGGTGTTCTGCGCCTTGCCGGCGGAGATGCCTTTGGAGACGATCCGCGATTTGGTGTCGCGCCCCAGATGCACCATCTTGGTGCCGGTGTCGGCCTGCTGCATGTTGTTGGCGATGGCAATGGAGTAGAACTCACCCTGGCTCTCGTTGCCGCGCAGGATGCAGGAGGGGTATTTCCAGGTCACAGCTGATCCGGTTTCCACCTGGGTCCACATGACCTTGGCGCGATCACCGCGGCAATCGGCGCGTTTGGTGACAAAGTTATAGATGCCGCCCTTGCCGTTTTCATCACCGGGATACCAGTTCTGCACGGTGGAGTATTTCACCTCGGCGTCTTCCTCAATGATGATCTCAACCACAGCGGCGTGCAGCTGGGCGATATCACGGGCCGGCGCGGTACAGCCTTCCAGGTAGCTCACGTAGGAGCCCTTGTCGGCGATGATCAGGGTGCGTTCAAACTGGCCGGTGTTTTCCGCGTTGATGCGGAAATAGGTGCTCAGCTCCATCGGGCAGCGCACGCCCGGCGGGATATAAACAAAGGAGCCATCCGAGAACACAGCCGAGTTCAGCGTCGCATAGAAGTTATCTGAGACCGGAACCACCGAGCCGAGGTATTTCTTCACCAGTTCGGGGTGTTCGCGGATCGCTTCCGAGATCGAACAGAAGATAACGCCGGCCTTTTTCAGCTCCGCCTGGAAGGTGGTGCCAACAGAAACGGAGTCAAACACTGCGTCGACAGCGACCTTACGGCCCTCAGCGGGGGCATCTTCAGCGCCCTCAACACCGGCCAGGATCATTTGCTCTTTCAGCGGGATACCAAGCTTTTTGTAGGTTTCCAGCAGCTTGGGGTCGACCTCATCCAGGGATTTTGGCTTCACTTCCATAGATTTCGGACGGGCATAGTAATACTGGTCCTGAAAATCGATCTCAGGGTAGTCGACCATGGCCCAGCTTGGCTCTTCTTTTTGCAGCCAGCGGTCATAGGCTTCCAGGCGCCAGTTCAGCATCCACTCTGGCTCTTCGTTCTTTTCCGAGATCAGGCGAACAATGTCGGTGGTCAGACCCTTGGGGGCATATTCCATCTCGATATCGGTTTCCCAGCCGTATTTATACGTGCTGACTTCGGCCACCGCATCCACGGTTTCCTGATCAACACCTTCCTTGACTTGGGTCTGGTCCAAAGCGGCCATGTTATTCTCCTGCACTCACGCCACCCGGGCGCAATGTTTCTTGTGTTTCTGAAGCCAGGCCTGCGCAAAACGCAGCACCTCGTCTTCTGTTGTTGTCGGCCCAAGTGAGACGCGCACGGCGCCCTGGGCGGTATTTTCGTCAAATCCCATCGCGGTCAGCACCGCACTGGCCCGCACCTTGCCACTGGAACAGGCAGATCCGGCGCTGATGGCAAAACCGGACAGATCCATCTGCATCACCTGGGTTTCGCCCTTCCAGCCCGGCACCGCAAAGCAGGAAGTGTTCGGCAAACGTGCCACATCTTTGCCGATACAGATAAGCCCTGGAGCGCCAGCCACAAGGGCTTCTTCCATCAGATCGCGCAGCTGTTGCACCCGTTCCCAGGTGCCATCGGCAAGCTGCGCAGCCGCGGCCTCGGCTGCGGCACCAAAGCCGGCAATGCCAATCACGTTTTCGGTGCCGGAGCGACGGCCCATCTCCTGACCGCCACCGCGAATTTGCGCCGCCAGATCAGTGCCACGGGGCATCACCAAAGCGCCAATACCTTTGGGGCCGCCCAGTTTATGGGCCGAAATCAGCGCCATGCCGACGCCCATCCAGTTAAAGGCGATCGGCAGTTTGCCAAAGCCCTGGGTCACATCGCTGACCGCCAGCCCCTGCGGCAGGGTCTGCACCACTCCGGTTTCGGAATTGGCCAGCTGCAGGGTTGTTTCTGCAGGGGTGTCAACAGCGACCAAACCGGCGGAAGAAACCAAAAGATCCTCGCATGTCCAGGCCCTTACCGCATCATGTTCAATTGCCGCCCCATGCAGATCCCGCCCTGCCAAAGCCAGCGAAGCGCCCTCGGTAGAGCCCGAGGTGAAGACAATATCCGCCCCATCCGCGCCAAAGGCAGCCGCAATCTGGGCGCGGGCGCGTTCAATCACTGCCTTGGCGGCGCGACCCTCGGCATGCACCGACGAGGGATTGCCACATTGATCCATGGCCGCAACCATCGCAGCCCGGGCCGCAGGGGCCAAGGGCGTGGTGGCGTTATGATCGAGATAAACCCGTGTCATGGAATCATCTTTTCTCGTTCAAGTGGGACAGGATTGGTGCATTCACGCTCTTCATGTCCGGATTATTCTGCGTCAACAACCGAAAACAAGCCCGGAACCGCAGGGCATGGGGCCAGATCATTTTGAATGATGTCCGACAATCTGGTCTGGTGCAAAAACACATAGACATGGGCGCTGAGACTTTCCCATAAACGGTTGGTCAGCGATTGCGCCCGACTGCCACTTGTCGCCCCCGACGCGCCGGCACCTTTGTGCATGGCATCAACGGTTTCATCCACTGCGCTCAGGATATCGACCACCCGAATTTCGGACGCCGAACGGGCCAGACGATAGCCGCCACCAGGACCACGTACCGAAGAGACCAGCTCGGCCCGGCGCAGTTTCACAAAGAGCTGCTCCAGATAGGGTAGTGAGATGTTTTGCCGTTTGGAGATATCGCCAAGTACAACCAGCGCGCCCTGCGGCTGCAGGGCAATATCAGCCAGCGCGACCATGGCATAGCGCCCTTTGGTAGAAAGCTTCATCTTTCCATCTCTCCAAACATCCAGTTTAGACGCGAAAACATTGACCTTAACCGCGTGAGTGCGTATCTCAGCGTGACGGTGCAATGCAATGGCCTGCGCCAGCAATTAGAATTGTTCTAAGATGACTGATGGAATTCGTCAAGTATTCCTGAACAGCATCTGCAGAAATTAAGAGTAGGATCCACCCACCCATGCCTGAGGTCATTTTCCCCGGACCCGAAGGCCGCCTGGAAGGCCGCTATCACCCGCAAAAAGAAAAAGACGCCCCCATTGCAATTGTTCTGCACCCACACCCCCAGTTTGGCGGTACGATGAACAACAAGGTCGTCTACAATCTGCACTATGCATTCTACAACATGGGTTTTACCGTTTTGCGGTTTAATTTCCGTGGTGTGGGCCTCTCGCAGGGCGAATATGATCAGGGTATTGGTGAGCTGTCGGATGCGGCATCGGCGCTGGATTACCTGCAGTCGATGAACAACAACTCCAAGCATTGCTGGGTTGCTGGGTTCTCGTTTGGCGCCTGGATCGGCATGCAACTGTTGATGCGCCGCCCGGAAATCACCGGTTTTATCTCGGTCGCTCCGCCCGCCAATATGTATGATTTCTCCTTCCTGGCGCCCTGTCCCTCCTCTGGGTTGATCATCAATGGCACCTCTGATCGGGTGGCCCCGCCTGCAGACACCGTCAATCTGGTGAACAAGCTGCACGAGCAAAAAGGCATCACTGTCACCCATACCGAAGTTGAGGGCGCTGACCACTTCTTCCAGGGGGAGCACATGGACACCCTGATGGGCCACACTACGGATTATGTGAAGCGTCGCCTGACGGAGAACACTCGCTAATGAGCACCATCGAAAAGCTGGCTGAAAAACTGGCGATCGATACGCTCAAAGTTCAGGAAGCCATCGACGAGGATCGGTTTTATATGGAGGTTGCCCAAGTGCTTGGGGCAGCCTCTCAATCCCTGGAAGAAGCCTTTTTGACTGAAATTCGAGTGCGTCTTGCCGAACGCAAAGCGCGTGATTTCATCTCTGGCAAACTGGCCCAGGTGCAACGGGATCTGGAAGCGAAAGTCCAACAATGAAACAACGCATTCAGGCACAATTTGCCTTTTTGCTGGAAGCAGACAGACTGCGCGGGATTGAACGCCAGAACCTGATCCTGGACTGCTCGCGGCGTGAAAACTCTGCCGAACACAGCTGGCATCTGGCGCTCTATGCCTTGGTGCTGGCTCCCTTTGCCGCGCCGGAGGTCTCGATCACCCGCGTCATTCAGATGCTTTTGCTGCATGACCTGGTAGAAATCGACGCCGGAGATCACCCCATTAGCGACGATGTGGATTGGCAGGCCGTGGCACAAGCAGAACAGGCTGCTGCAACCCGGCTGTTTGGGCTGCTGCCCCGCGATCAAGGCACCACGCTGCACCACCTTTGGCAGGAATTCGAACAGGCCGAATCGCCAGACGCGCGCTTTGCCAAACATCTGGACCACTGCCAGCCGATTTTTCAGACCCTTTACGGTGCTGCGCCTCTGCCGGATCATATTGATGTGGTCCGGGGCAATCTACATGGTGGTCGCGCTGCCGCCCTGGAACAGAGTTTCCCGCAGGCCTATCATCATGCCCTTTCCCTGCTTGGCGAGCCCACCGGCCAAGATGTCAGCGCTCTGACCCAGCGGCTTCCCTTCCTCAACGAGGCCGACGCGCTGAAATCCATCTTGCGCGCCACCTGGATTGGCGATGGGTCACGGCCGGAAAACTCAGCCGAACACAGCTGGCATATCATGCTCTATGGTTGGATTCTGGGGGAACACGCCGCCACCGACATAGATATATCCCGCGTTATCAAAATGTTGCTGCTGCATGATATTGTTGAAGTAGACGCTGGCGACACCCCTATTCACGGCGCGATCTCGGTGCAGGCACAGGCCGCACAGGAGGCTGAAGAACAGCTGGCTGCCGATCGTCTGTTTGGCCTACTGCCCGCGCCGCAGGCTACCGAGTTCCGGGCGCTCTGGGATGAATTTGAAGCCGCCACAAGCGCCGATGCTGTCTATGCCAAGGCCATCGACCGGGTACAGCCGGTTCTGCTGAACCTTCTCAACGGTGGTGGCAGCTGGCTGGAGTACGATGTCAGCCTGCAACAGGTCGAATCCCGCGTTGGGGTCAAAGTCACCCGTGGCGCGCCACAGGTGTGGACATATGTGCGTGACCGTATCTCCCGCTGGTTCGAGGAAAACCAGCGGGTATAGACACTTACCCTGGGCGACTGAGGTAAATATCATGCCGACCTGGGGCAAAATCCGTGACCTCGCCACGAGACCCGCACATGGGACAGGAACAGCCCGGACTGCCCCTGATGGGCCAGTGCGGGCTGTTTGCAACCAGACCTGACCGGAAAACACTGTACTGGGACTTGGTCAACGGTGTATTTCGTCTGACGTCAGTGTCTGCTGGTGCAACGGCGCCCCCTTGCCTTGTGATCCGACCTTCTGGCCGCCCGACAAAAATGTCGCGCGCTGCCGTTTCCAGACTGTCACAGGTCCAAGCCTTGGGATATGGCCGAGGAAGCGCCCCAAAGTCCAAAGCGAATGAGGATCCGGACATGCCCATACATTACCTCTATCTTGTCCTAGCTATCTTGGCTGAAACCATTGGCACCTCCGCACTGCAGGCAAGCCAGCAATTCAGCCGCCTTGGACCATCCCTACTGGTGATTGTTGCCTATGGGTTTTCCTTCTTCATGTTAGGGCTGACGTTGAAATATATGCCCGTGGGCCTGGTCTATGCCATCTGGGCTGGGCTTGGCATCGTGCTGATTGCCTTTATCGGGTTGGTCATGTTTGGGCAGCGCCTGGATTTGCCTGCCATCATTGGCATTGGCCTGATCCTCGCCGGAGTGCTGGTCATTCATCTCTTTTCCGCCTCTTCCGGCCACTAAGCAAAGCGGTTGTGCTGGGCCCGCGCCCAGCCCCACTTGCCAACGGCTGAGCCTTTGCCCTGAAGAACTGGAATAATTGGCAATCAAATACGCAGTATTGTTGCAGGTTTCACCTCACAGGCCGGATTGGACGTATTTTTGCTGGCCTTTGGCGTGGGATCGGGCTATGGGCGGCGCAACTTCCTTACAAAGGCTGACGTCATGGACATGCGCAACATTGCGATCATTGCTCACGTGGACCACGGTAAAACGACCCTGGTTGATGAGCTTCTGAAACAATCCGGCGCCTTCCGCGAAAACCAGGCTGTGGCAGAACGTGCCATGGACAGTAACGACCTGGAACGCGAGCGGGGCATTACCATTTTTGCAAAACCCACTTCGGTGGAGTGGAATGGAACCCGTATCAACATCGTTGATACCCCCGGTCACGCCGATTTTGGCGGTGAAGTTGAGCGGATCCTGTCCATGGTGGACGGTGTTGTGCTGCTGGTGGATGCCGCCGAAGGCCCCATGCCGCAGACCAAGTTTGTGACCTCCAAGGCCCTGGCCCTGGGCCTGCGCCCCATCGTGGTGCTGAACAAAGTCGACAAACCCGACGCCGAGCCCGATCGCGCGCTGGACGAATGCTTTGATCTTTTTGCCTCCCTGGATGCAACCGAAGATCAGCTGGACTTTCCCCATATGTATGCCTCTGGCCGCAATGGCTGGGCCGATGCAGAGCTCGACGGTCCCCGCAAGGATCTGCACGCGCTGTACAACCTGATCGTCAACCACGTGCCCGAGCCCAAGCAGATCAAACGCCAAAGCGAAGATTTCCGCATGCTGGCCACCACCCTGGGCTCTGACCCCTTTGTTGGCCGCCTGCTGACAGGCCGCGTCGAAAGCGGCACCCTGAAGGTCGGCGCCACCGTGCAGGCCCTGTCCCGTATTGGCCAAAAGATCGAACAGTTCCGCGTCACCAAAATTCAGGCCTTCCGTGGTCTGGCGCAGCAGGACATCGAAGAAGCCCAAGCCGGCGATATCGTCTCGCTGGCCGGTATGACCAAGGCCACCGTGGCCGATACCATCTGCGCCCTGGCCGTGGATGAGGCCCTGGATGCCCAGCCAATCGATCCCCCAACCATCACCGTGACCTTTGGCATCAACGACAGCCCGCTGGCCGGTCGTGACGGCAAAAAGGTGCAGTCGCGGGTTATCCGTGACCGCCTGATGAAAGAAGCCGAAGGCAATGTCGCGATCAAGATCACCGACACCCCTGGTGGTGATGCCTTTGAAGTTGCCGGCCGTGGCGAACTTCAAATGGGCGTTCTGATCGAAAACATGCGCCGTGAAGGCTTTGAACTGTCGATCTCGCGTCCTCAGGTTCTGATGAAAGAAGTCGACGGCGTCCGCATGGAGCCAATCGAAGAAGCCACCATCGACGTTGATGATGAATACTCTGGTGCGGTGATTGAAAAAATCACTGGCGCACGCAAAGGTGAGCTGGTCGAGATGAAGCCAGCCGGTGCCGGCAAGACCCGCATCATCGCCCATGTACCGTCGCGGGGCCTGATCGGCTATCACGGCGAATTCCTGACCGATACCCGTGGTACGGGCGTGTTGAACCGCGTGTTCCACGGCTGGGCTCCGCACAAGGGCTCTATCCCGGGCCGTCGCGCTGGTGTGCTGCTGTCAATGGAAAGCGGCCAATCCGTGGCCTATGCGCTGTGGAACCTGGAAGATCGCGGCAAAATGTTCATCGGCTCGCAGGTGGACATCTATCAGGGCATGATCATCGGTGAGCATTCCCGTGAAAACGATCTGGAAGTGAACCCGCTGAAAGGCAAAAAGCTGACCAACGTGCGGGCCTCGGGCACCGACGAAGCCGTCCGCCTGACCACGCCGATCACGCTGTCGCTGGAAGAGGCCATTGCCTATATCAACGATGACGAACTGGTAGAGGTCACGCCTAACTCGATCCGTCTGCGCAAGCGCTATCTTGACCCGCATGAGCGTAAACGGATGGCGCGTAACGGCTAAAGCCTTACAGACCAACAGAGCAAAAACAGGGGCGCCTTTGGGCGCCTCTTTCTGTTTTAAACGATGCCTTCGCAGCAAAGAGTATAGCCACAAAAAAGGGCACCCAAAATGGATGCCCCTGCGCTCTGCTTTACATTTATTCGCCTTCAGGCGCTGGTTTCCACCACCATCAGCTCGCGCTCAGAGGCGTCACGGGCATGGCTCAGCGCCTCTTGGTACTCTGGGCTGTGATAGCACTCTACCGCCGCCTCCACGCTAGGGAATGTCGCAACCACATTGCGGGGGCGCTCCTTGCCTTCGAGCTGCACAAAGCGACCGCCGCGGGCGATAAACTCCCCGCCGGCCTTGGCGATGGCTGGGCCTGCCAATTTGGCATATTTGCCATAGGCCTCTTCGTCGGTGACGGTGACATGAGCAATCCAAAGTGCGGGCATGGGGAACCTCCGGTAATCTGCCTGGCTTTGGCCCAGCATAGGCAATTGCTTCGCCGCGTCGATCAATTTTTGACCACATGGTCCAAATTAATAAAAACGCCCGCCAGTCAGATGACTGCGGGCGTTTCTTGCTGTGTCGTGTGCAGGCGCCTTGCCCGCAATGACGGATCAGCCTGCCAAAAAGGCCTCGGCTGCGGCAATTGCCTCAACTGCCCCGGCAAAATCCTTGCCACCGCCCTGGGCCATGTCCGCACGGCCACCGCCGCCTTTGCCGCCAACAGCTGGAACTGCAGCGCGCAAGACATCCACGGCCGAAACATCGCCGGTCAGATCGTCCGTAACCCCCGCAGCAACTGCTACCTTGCCGCCCTCTTCGGCGATCAGCAAGATCACACCCGAGCCGATGCTTTGCTTATGGGCGTCGATCAAGCCGCGCAGATCCTTGCCAGAGACCCCTTGCAGAGCCTGGGCCAGGAAAGTCTTGCCGCCAATATCTTTGGTTTCGGCACCGCCACCAGCACCACCGCCCATGGCGATTTGCTGTTTCAGATTGGAGATCTCATTTTGCAGCGATTTGCGTTCATCCATCATGGATTTCAAACGATCCATCACCTCAGCCGGTTGTGCCTTCAGCGTGCCGGCGATCTCAGCCATCTGGCCCGCCGTGCGCTGCAGATGGTCAAAGGCCGCAGCCCCGGTCAAGGCCTCGATACGGCGCACCCCAGCGGATGAGGCACTGTCACCCAGGATAACAAAGGTGCCAATGTCGCCAGTCTGGCGCACATGGGTGCCGCCACAGAGCTCGATCGAATAGGTCTCACCGTCGTTGCCCTTGCCGGTATCCGCACGCCCCATGGAAACAACCCGGACTTCATCGCCGTATTTTTCGCCAAACAAGGCCTGCGCCCCCAGGGCACGCGCGTCATCTGGTGTCATGATGCGGGTTTCAACAGGGGTGTTCTGACGAATATAGCTATTCACATCCGCAGCAACCTTGCTCAGCTCTGCCTCGCTCAGCGCCTTGCTGTGGCTAAAGTCAAACCGCAACCGATCATCCGCATTCAGCGAGCCTCGCTGCGCCACATGATCGCCAAGCGCCTCGCGCAGGGCCTCGTGTAGCAGGTGGGTGGCCGAATGGTTGGCACGAATGGCAGCGCGCCGTGTGGGATCAACCCGCAACTGCGCCGGGGCGCCGACCGTGACCAGCCCCTCAACCACTTCGCCCATATGAATAAAGACACCGGCAGATTTCTTGGTATCCGAAACACGGATAACCCCGCCGTCGACGAGGATGTCACCGCTATCGCCAACCTGACCACCGGATTCAGCATAGAACGGCGTCTGGTTCAGAACCAACTGCACGCTGTCGCCCTGCCCGGCCTCGCTGACCTCGCTGCCATCCTTGACCAAGGCAACAACCTGGCCCTCGGCCTCCTCGGTGTCATAACCAAGGAAATCCGTGTCGCCGTGTTTGTCGGCGATATCAAACCAGATGGTGCTGTCGGCACTGTCGCCGGAGCCAGACCAAGCTGCTCGTGCCTTGGCTTTTTGCTCCGCCATGGCGCTGTCAAAGCCGTCGGTGTCGACCTCGCGGCCTTTTTCCCGCAGGGCATCCTGGGTCAGATCCAGCGGGAAGCCATAGGTATCATAAAGTTTGAAGGCGGTGGCACCCGGCAGAGGCGCTTCGTCTTCCAGTTCGGCAACCTCATCATCCAACAGCTTAAGGCCACGCTCCAGCGTTTGCTTAAAGCGGGTTTCTTCCTGCTGCAGCGTTTCTTCGATCATCGACTGAGCCTGGCCCAGTTCTGGGTAGGCAGCCCCCATCTGCTGCACCAGCGCAGGCACCAGCCGGTGCATTACCGGATCCTTGGCGCCCAGAAGATGCGCGTGACGCATGGCGCGGCGCATAATGCGGCGCAGCACAAAGCCACGGCCAACATTGGAGGGCATTACCCCATCGGTCATCAGGAAGGAGGTCGAGCGCAGGTGGTCAGCAATCACCCGGTGATGCACGTTCTGATCGCCGTAGGGGTCTGAATTGGTAACATCCGCCGAGGCCTCGATCAGGGATTTGAACAGGTCGGTATCGTAGTTGTCGTGACTGCCCTGCAGCAGCGCACCGATACGTTCCAGCCCCATGCCGGTGTCAATCGATTGCATGTCCAGCGGTGTCATCGAACCGTCTTCGAACTTTTCGTTCTGCATGAAAACCACGTTCCAGATCTCGATGAAACGGTCGCCATCTTCATCAGCCGAACCGGGAGGGCCGCCCCAGATATGGTCGCCATGGTCATAAAAGATCTCGGTGCAGGGGCCACATGGACCGGTGGGCCCCATCTGCCAGAAGTTATCCGCAGTATCGATGCGGATAATGCGATCCTCTGGCACCCCCAGCTTTTTCCAGATCGCAAAGGCTTCGTCATCGGTGTGATACACAGTCGTCAACAGACGATTTTTGTCGATGCCAAATTCCTTGGTGATCAGCTCCCAGGCAAAGGGGATCGCCTCTTCCTTGAAATAGTCGCCAAAGGAGAAGTTCCCCAGCATTTCAAAAAAGGTGTGGTGACGCGCAGTGTATCCCACATTGTCGAGATCATTGTGCTTACCGCCGGCACGGACGCATTTCTGCGAGGTCGTTGCGCGTTGGTAATCGCGGGTCTCAACCCCGGTAAACAGGTTCTTGAACTGCACCATGCCTGAGTTCACAAACATCAGGGTTGGATCATTGCGCGGCACCAGTGGGCTGGAGTCGACGATCTCATGCCCCTGTTTGGCAAAGTAGTTCAGAAAGGTGGAGCGGATGTCGTTCAGCGTCGCCATGGATAGGGATCCCTTTGCGGGCAATGTTCAAGGTTGGAGAGAGGTTTATCCCCCCAATCTGTCCCTGTCCACAGCCCGCACCCCACCAAAGAACGTAAAAAGGACGCAGCCGCTGCCACGTCCTTTTGAAAGATCATTTTGATCAAATTCTCAGGGGCCTTACCCTTCGAGAATATCATCCTCATCACCGCCATCGGGTCGATCAAACTCCAACCCATGGGCGGCGCGGATCTTGTCCTCAATGTCGTAGGCAATGGCCTGGTGATCGCGCAGGAACTGTTTGGCGTTTTCACGCCCCTGCCCGATCCGTTCATCCCCGTAGGAGAACCAGGACCCGGATTTGTTCACCACGCCTGCAGCGACCCCCAGATCCAGCAGCTCGCCCATTTTGGAGATGCCTTCGCCATACATGATGTCGAATTCAACCTGTTTGAAGGGCGGCGCCACCTTGTTCTTCACCACTTTGACGCGGGTGGCATTGCCGACAATTTCGTCCCGGTCCTTGACCGCGCCGATACGGCGGATGTCCAGACGCACGGAGGAATAGAATTTCAGGGCGTTGCCGCCAGTTGTTGTCTCGGGCGAGCCAAACATAACGCCGATTTTCATCCGGATCTGGTTGATGAAGATAACCATACATTTGGAACGGCTGATCGAGCCGGTGAGCTTGCGCATGGCCTGGCTCATCAGCCGGGCCTGAACACCCACACTGGAATCGCCCATATCGCCTTCGAGTTCCGATTTTGGCGTCAGCGCCGCCACCGAGTCGACGATGACCATATTGACCGCGCCAGAACGCACCAGGGTATCGGTGATTTCCAGGGCCTGTTCGCCGGTGTCCGGCTGCGAGATCAGCAGCTCATCAAGATCAACACCAAGCTTGGCCGCATATTGCGGGTCCAGCGCATGTTCAGCATCAACAAAAGCGACAACGCCACCTTTTCTCTGCTGCTCCGCCGCACAATGCAGGGTCAGCGTGGTCTTACCCGAACTTTCCGGCCCGTAGATTTCGATAATCCGCCCCATCGGCAGGCCACCTATGCCCAGAGCAATATCCAAGCCGAGAGAGCCGGTAGAGCTCGCCTCGATTTCCTGAATGGCACCGTCGCTCATCTTCATGATGGAGCCCTTGCCGAACTGCCGTTCGATCTGCGCAAGCGCGCTATCGAGCGCCTTTTGCTTGTCACCGCTTACTTTGTTTTTCATGGTCAACAGATCCGCCATAGTCCCTTGTTCCCTTCTATGTGTCATAGAGCTGCGCTTGCGGCAATCCCTGCTGTGTTCGCCTCTTGTTCCTTATGGGACCAAAAAGAGAACAAAGCAAATACAAACTTCACCTATTCAGGCCACGCGCCAGGTGTTAGACATATGGGAACGACCACTTTCCATCTTGTTTCGAAGGGTTTGACGCGGTTTATGTTGGTATTTTATGACGAAAAACTGGTACTCCTCTCGGTTCCAAAAACGGGAACATCGGCCTATCAGGAGGCGCTGCAGACGCGCGCAGATCTGGCAATTACCAACCCGCCTGAACTAAAACATGCGCCACTGTATCGCTACAACCGCTGGATTCGCCCGATGTTTGAACGGGTTTGCGATGTGGAGCTGGAGGTGGCAGCCGTCATGCGCGAGCCAGTTAGCTGGCTTGGGAGCTGGTATCGGTTTCGCCAACGCCCCTTTATGGAGGGCAAGCCCAATGCAACCCATGGCATTAGTTTTGATCAATTTGTGCGCGGCTATTGCAAGGGCCAGCAACCGGGCTATGCCAATGTTGGCAGTCAGGCAAAGTTCCTGGAAACGCAAAAAAACGGCTGTCACGTCACCCATCTGTTTCGCTATGAGGACCAGTCAGCCATTCAATCCTTCCTGGAACAGCGGCTGGATGTGAAGATCACTTTGCAAAAACGCAATGTCAGCCCCGTCATGGATCTGACACTCAGCCCCGAGATCGAGGCGCTATACCGGCGCAAAAAGCCCGAGGAATTCGAGCTGTACGACAGTATTCAGTGAGAGGCGCAGCACCCGTGGGAAACCGCAGACTTAGAGCTTAATGAAGCTGAGCGTGCACGGTTTCCGTCAACTGATTGAGCGAGAAGGGTTTTGGCAGGAATACGGAATTCGGCACATCCGGTTCAGATTCGCCAAAGGCCCCTTCGGCATAACCAGACACAAAGACAACGCGGGTGTCGGGGCGCGTTTTCAGGGCCTCGCGCACCCAGGTGGGGCCGTCCATGCCTGGCATAACCACATCGGTCACAAACACATCCACCGTCAGACCGGGGTCCTCCAGTGTGCGCAGCGCATCCTCTGCGGACTCCGCCTCAAGAACTGTGTACCCGCGCATGCGCAGCGCCCGCGAGGCAAAGGCCCGCACTGGCGCTTCATCCTCGACCAATAGCACCACGCCCTCGCCGTGTTGCGGCGCAGGGGCGTCCTTGGGCGCGGGGACTTCGGCAACCTCGACCTGATCGTCCTGGCCCTCTTGGTAGACCGGGAAGAACAGGGTGAATTGTGTGCCTTTGTCGGGCACCGAGTCGACGAAGATAAAGCCGCCCGTCTGCTTGACGATCCCATAGGCCGTGGACAGGCCCAGGCCAGTGCCTTCGCCGGTGCGTTTGGTGGTATAAAAAGGCTCAAAAACCTTTTGCAATTGGTCTGGCGAAATCCCCACACCTTCGTCACTGACCTTTACCGTGATCCAGTTGCCCTCGGGCACCGCGGCGCGGTCTCGTTTCAGCGGGGTGTCCAAGGTAACGGCTTCGGTCCGCACCCGGATCTCTCCACCGTTGGGCATCGCGTCGCGGGCATTCACCACCAGGTTCATCAAAACCTGCTCCAACTGGCGTTTGTCAGCCCGGATCGGGCGCATGACCGGATCGTGGCTCAGGGTCAGGGTAACTTTCTCCCCCACCAGACGGTTGAGCAGATGGGTCAGATCGGACAGAGTATCGCGGACATCCAACACCTCGGGCAACAGGGTCTGCTTGCGCGAAAAAGCCAGAAGCTGGCTCACCAGCGAGGCGGCGCGATTGGCATTTTCATGGATCTGAATCAGATCGCCAAAGTCCTGATCGCCCTGATCATGGCGCAACAACAGCAGATCACAATGGCCTGAAATCGCTGTCAAAAGATTGTTGAAATCATGGGCCACGCCCCCGGCCAGCTGACCAATCGCCTGCATCTTCTGGCTCTGAACAAACTGCGCCTCCAGCGTCTTCAGCTCGGTCGCATCGTTCAACACTGCGATAATGATGGTGTTGCCCTCTTCCACCGAGCGGGTCAGAGTAACCTGGACAAAGACCTCCTTGTCAGGCCGGGACAACCGCAGAAATTCGGATTTGTTGGAGGCCAGCCCATCCGCCGTGTCCCGCAGCCAATCCGACATCGGCCGCCCCAGGCCCTCCATCAGCTGTGCCAGTTTCAGATTTTCCCGGCCTTTCACCCCCAGCATTCCCATCGCCATCTTGTTGAGCGACAGAATATCCCCGGAGGGCGCCAGTTTGATGATGGGAACAGGCATATGTTCAAAACTGGTTTTCGGACCCTGCAGTTCCGCTGTGTTGACCTCCATCAGGAACAGCTCACTGCGGCCCTGGGTTCGGTTCAATTCGGTCACCAACACGTCAAGCGGGCCGTTTTTGGTGGTGATGGTGTTCACCTCACCGCTGCTCACCGGCAGCGTCACAAACAAACGATCGGTGGATTTAACACGCTCGCCGACCAATTTGCGCGCCGCCTCGTTCATGAACAAGACCGCACCAGTGCGCCCAACGGTGATCATCGGGATGGGCACCGATTCAGAGCCACGCCCGGACTGGCGCTCTGCGATATCTTCAACACGCCACAGGAAGCTACCGCCATGCATCTGGTGTACCGCCAAGCGCACATGCCCCCTGCGGGTCACGATATCTTCGCGTGCGGATCCTTCGAACCTGGCGCGGCTCTGCAACCGGAACAATACTGCCGAAGGATTGGCCAATACCGAACGCAGCGCCCCGGCCAGGGTCTCGCGGTCATTGTCTTCAAACCGATTCTGTGCCGCCTGATTACAAGCGTGAATGGTGCCGTCATCATCGGTCACAAAGCTGGGCGTGGCATCTTTCTCGATAAACCCGGTAAGCAGTTCAACCGCCATAGCCCGCGCATTGATCCGCAGCCGCGACTGAAACAGCAACAATAACGCAACCGCCAGCAGCGTCAGGCCAACCGTCAACAGCCCGCGCAACACCCAATCTGGCAATGCAAAAAAGCTGGGCACCACCATCAGACCAATCGACAAAAGCAACGTCGCCCCAAGGCGAAGGTGTTCGGGATAATAGATCCGTAGCGCAGGCACGGAAGAATTTTGGCGACCGGACATTGCGGCTCCATCTTCAGGATTGGTAACCGGTATAACGCGGCTAAAGTCTTAAAGCCACGTTAAGGTAAATGTAGCTTTCCCGACGAATTACCTAACAACCCTAGCCGATAAGCGTCAACACAGTGACAAAAAACCCATCGGTTCCAGCCTGAACCTGCCAGTTACCCAGGTCACCGCGGGACCAGCCCTCATGTTTATCGAGAAAGCTTTGAATTTGTACGCTGTTTTCCTCGTCCAGCATGGAGCAGGTCGCGTAGGCGAGATGGCCACCGGGGCGCACCAGCTTGCTGGCATCTTCCAGGATTTGCCGCTGAGACAAGCGGATCTCGTCGAGCATCTCCCGGGTAAGGCGCCATTTACCCTCTGGCGCCCGTCGCCAGGATCCAGACCCGGAACAGGGCACATCACACAGCACCAGATCAAAAAGCTCAGCCTTCTCCAGCTCGTCCTCGGACAGGCAGGTGATATCAGCGCCCGCCCGCTGCGCCCGCAGCGGCAGGTCGTTCATCCGACTGGGATTGGCATCATGGGCAAACAGATCAATTTTTGCGCGCCCCGCCATGGCCAGGCTTTTGCCACCGCCCCCGGCACAGAAATCCAGCACCCGCATGCCGTCTTGCAGCGGTAGCGTGTCAACAACCGCCTGACTGGCGGCATCCTGCAATTCGACCAGCCCGTCCGCAAAACAATCGCTGTTGCGGATCTTGCGGCCCCCCTGCGTGACCTCCAACGCCGTTTCGCTGGCGGCATGTGGCACACAGATGATGCCCTCTTCTGCCAGAGCCTCAATTGCGTCAGCGCGGTTGCTGCGCAGCAGGTTGACCCGCAAATGCACCGGCGCCCGCGATTGCAGCGCCTGGGCTGCGGCCTCTGCGGCATCTCCCAGACTGTCGCTGAACGATGGCCAGATCCAATCAGGAATATCCAGTCGCTCGGCATCAGAGGCAAAGGCGGCAGGCGCGGCGCTCTCGGTCTCGGTAAGGGGCGCAGGCCCGTAGCCCTGGCCGCTGAACACGGTTGCGGGATCAATCTCTGCGGCACGCAGGGAGCCCAGCACCAAACCGCGTCCGGTCTGCGCCCCGCCCAGTACCGCAAAAGACCGGCGACAGCGCAGGGCGGTAAACACATGATCGCGCACTGCAGCGCGATCCTTGGAGCCGGCATAGCGATTGCGCCGCCCCCAAGAGGTCAGCGCCTTTTCAGCCGCTTCCCCATCCAGGATCAGGTCAAGGATGTCGATGGCCGCCTGCTGGCGGGCAGCCGGGGTCACGCCCAGGCTCCAAGGCTACAAAGGGTCATCGTCATCTTTCCAATCTCTAATTAGCCGATACGGTAGTTCGGGCTTTCACGTGTGATTTGAACGTCGTGCACGTGGCTTTCTTTCAGGCCGGCACCGGTGATACGCACAAAGGAGCAGTCCTTGCGCATCTCTGCAACCGTGGCACTGCCGGTATAGCCCATGGCGGCACGCAAGCCCCCCACCAGCTGGTGGATCACCGCGTTGGCGCTGCCTTTATAGGGCACCTGCCCTTCGATGCCTTCGGGCACCAGTTTGTCGCTGGCGGCGTCTTTCTGGAAATAGCGATCGGCAGAGCCGCGCGCCATAGCGCCAAGCGAGCCCATACCCCGGTAGGATTTGAAGGAGCGGCCCTGATAGAGGATCACTTCTCCGGGGCTTTCATCGGTGCCGGCAATCATCGACCCCACCATGGCACAGGAGGCGCCGGCGGCAATTGCTTTGGCAAAATCACCGGAGAATTTGATACCACCATCGGCAATGACGGGCGTGTCGCCCGCCGCGGCGGCGCAGTCCATGATGGCGGTCAGCTGTGGAACCCCCACCCCGGCAACCATCCGCGTGGTACAGATCGAGCCCGGCCCAATCCCCACTTTGATCGCGTCCGCGCCGGCATCAATCAACGCTGAGGTCGCAGCGCCAGTGGCCACATTGCCCGCGATAACCTGTACATTGGGGTATTGCGACTTGATACGTTTGACGGCCTCAAGCACGCCAGCAGAGTGACCGTGAGCGGTGTCAACAACCACAATGTCAACACCGGCATCAATCAGCAGCTCTGAGCGGGCAAAACCGCTATCGCCAACCGAGCTGGCAGCAGCCACCCGCAGGCGGCCCAGCTCATCCTTGCAGGCGGTAGGGTTCAACACGGCCTGTTCGGTATCTTTCAGGGTCAAAAGACCGGTCAGCTTCCCACTGCCATCGGTGACCAAAAGCTTTTCAATGCGACGGGCACGCATCATTGACTTGGCCTCGTCCAAATCGGCGGGCTCTTGCAGCATCGCCAGATTATCAGAGGTCATCATCACCGACACAGGTGTGTCATCGTCGTTGGCAAAGCGCATATCGCGGTTGGTGACGATGCCCACCACCCGGCCTGCCTCATCCACCACCGGGAAACCGGTGACGCGATAGCGTTCCTGCAGTGCCTTGGCATCGGCCAGGGTCTGGCTGGCCAGCAACGTGATCGGGTTATAGACAATGCCGCTTTCAAAGCGCTTGACCCGCCGCACCTGACGCGACTGCTCTTCGGCATCCAGGTTTTTGTGAATGACACCCATACCGCCGGCCTGCGCCATGGCAATGGCCATGCGCGCTTCGGTCACCGTATCCATCGCCGAGCTCATCAGCGGAATATTGAGATCAATTTTCTGCGTCACGCGTGTGCGTGTATCAGCAGTGCTGGGCAGGACGTCAGACGCGCCTGGAACCAGTAGAACATCATCAAAGGTGAGTGCCTCACGAATCTGCATTTGCTACCCCTATGCAAAACCCCGTTTGACGGTGACCCTATTGCACAGATGTTGGGGATAGAAAAGAGCCCGTGCGAAGAAATCCTGCAGCGCAGCATTTCTTGCCCTAACCTACGGACTTCAACCAGGCCGACCTGATCTACGTCAAAGTTGTTTTACACAAAGCCTTTATGCCCTGTACTTAAGCGAACAGACCAAAAGGACCCTTCAATGACAACGCCAGATTTCCCAGTGTCCGGAGTAGCCCCCTCGCCAGAGACCGGGCCATTGACTGGAATTCTTATCGTCGATCTCACCCATGTGCTTGCCGGCCCCTATGCCTCGATGACCCTGGCGGATCTGGGCGCTCGGGTGATCAAGGTGGAACGCCCCGGCAGCGGCGATGACACCCGCTCGTTCCCGCCGTTCAAGGGCCAGGACAGCGCCTATTTTGCCACCATCAACCACGGCAAAGAAAGCATCGCACTGGACCTTAAGTCCCCTGAAGACTGCGTTGTTTTTAATAGACTTCTGGCACAAGCGGATGTGGTGCTGGAAAACTACCGCCCTGGCGTGATGGAGCGCCTTGGCTTTGGCTGGGAGGAACTTCACAAACGCTTTCCCAAGCTGATCTACGGAGCGGTTTCCGGCTTTGGCCATAGCGGCCCGGATTCGCAACGCCCCGCCTATGACATGGTGGTTCAGGCCCGCGGTGGGGTGATGTCGATCACCGGAGAACGCAACCGCGACCCCGTCCGGGTTGGCGCCTCCATTGGCGATATTGCTGCGGGCATGTTTCTGGCGCAGGGCGTTCTTGCCGCCCTGTTGGAGGTGCAAAAAACCGGGCTGGGGCAGAAGGTCGATATTGCCATGCTCGACAGTCAGCTGGCGCTGCTGGAACATGCCATTGCCATTACCTCGGTCACCGGCGAGGCACCGCGCCCCTCTGGCGCACGGCATCCGTCGATCACCCCGTTTGAGACCTTCCACGCCGAAGATGGGCTGTTTGTCATCGCGGCTGGCAATGACGCACTTTTTGCCACGCTTTGCACCGCGCTGGAGTTGCCATTGGCACAGGATCCGCGCTTTGCGACAAATCCAGCCAGATGCGAAAATGCCCGCCTTTTGAAACGCTTGATCGAAGCCGTTACCATTGATCGCCCTGCCGATTACTGGATTTCGCGCCTCACCGATGCTGGCATTCCAACCGGGCCAATCCAGGATGTTGCGCAGGTGCTGAAGGATCCGCAAATCCTGGCGCGCAATATGGTGGTTGACGTCCTGGACGAAGACGGCGCCCCGGCCTATGTGGCTGCGGGCAACCCGATCAAGATGTCAGGCTTGCAGGACCCCAAGACCCGCGCCCCGGCGCCGCGCCTGGATGGCAACCGCCAGGCCATTCTGGACTGGCTGGAGCAGGTTTCCGGGGGTTAAAGCGCAGCCAAGCCGTCAGGTTGCCAGCGCTGGACGGCACTTTCCCGGCTCTGCCGCTTCCCCACGGACGGCGCAGCGGCAGAAAATGACGCCACTGGACCAGATTGTGGCGGTCTGAGACTTTTGATTACGCCGCCAAGTCCCTATGGTCCGGTGGAAATACATGAATCCATGGGGTGCCTTTATGAGCAGCGATCCTCTCGTCATCTTTACGCCATCGGGCAAGCGTGGCCATTTCCCGGTTGGGACGCCCGTTTTGACGGCCGCACGGCAATTGGGCGTAGATCTCGATTCTGTCTGCGGCGGGCGTGGCATCTGCTCGAAATGCCAGATCACCCCCTCCTATGGCGAGTTCTCCAAACACGGGGTGACGGTGGCCGATGATGCCCTGACCGAGTGGAACAAGGTTGAACAGCGCTACAAGGATAAGCGCGGCTTGATTGATGGCCGCCGGTTGGGCTGTCAGGCTCAGGTTCAGGGGGATGTGGTGATTGACGTCCCCCCCGAAAGCCAGGTGCACCGGCAGGTGGTGCGCAAACGCGCCGAAGCCCGCGATATCACTATGAACCCCTCGACCCGGCTGTTTTATGTCGAGGTGGAAGAACCCGACATGCACAAGCCCTCGGGCGATATGGAGCGGTTGATCGAAGCGCTCGACAGCCAATGGCAGCTCAAGAATGTCAAAACCGACCTGCACATCCTGCAAAGCCTGCAGCCTGCCCTGCGCAAAGGCAAATGGAAGGTCACCGTGGCGGTGCATCTGGGCGACGAGAGCAACCCGCCCAAGATCATGCATATCTGGCCTGGCTATTACGCAGGCTCCCTCTACGGGCTGGCAGTTGATCTGGGCTCCACCACCATTGCCGCGCATCTGTGCGATCTGATCAGCGGCGAAGTCATCGCCTCTTCCGGTATTATGAACCCACAGATCCGATTTGGTGAGGATCTGATGAGCCGGGTTTCCTATTCGATGATGAACGAGGGCGGCGATCAAGAGATGACCCGCGCGGTGCGTGAAGGCATGAACGCCCTGTTCACCCAGATCGCTGCCGAGGCCGAGATTGACAAGAATCTGATCGTGGATGCGGTTTTTGTCTGTAACCCGGTGATGCACCACCTGTTCCTGGGCATTGATCCTTTTGAACTGGGACAAGCGCCTTTTGCCCTGGCCACCTCGGATTCGCTCGCCCTGCGCGCCACTGAACTGGATCTCAACATCCACCCGGCGGCCCGTGTCTACCTGCTGCCCTGCATCGCCGGCCACGTGGGTGCAGATGCAGCCGCCGTTGCCCTGTCTGAAGCGCCGGACAAATCCGAAGATCTGGTGCTGGTGGTTGATGTGGGCACCAATGCCGAAATCCTGCTGGGCGACAAGACCAAGGTCCTCGCCTGTTCCTCCCCCACCGGTCCCGCCTTTGAAGGCGCGCAGATCTCCAGCGGCCAGCGGGCCGCCCCTGGGGCCATTGAACGGCTGGAAATCAACCCAGAAACAAAAGAGCCACGCTTTCGCGTCATCGGGTCTGAGATCTGGTCCGATGAAGAGGGCTTTGATGCTGCCATTGCCACCACTGGCATCACCGGCATCTGTGGCTCTGGCATCATCGAGGCCATTGCTGAGATGCGCATGGCCGGTGTGCTGGACGCCTCCGGCCTGATTGGCTCGGCAGAGCAGACCGGCACGCCCCGCTGTGTCCAGGATGGCCGCACCAATGCCTATCTGGTTTGGGATGGCAGCGCCGAAGGCGGACCCAAGATCACCATCACCAACCCCGACATTCGCGCCATTCAGATGGCCAAGGCGGCGCTCTACTCTGGGGCGCGTCTGTTGATGGACAAATTTGGCGTCGACACTGTTGACCGGGTGGTACTGGCTGGCGCCTTTGGGGCGCATATTTCCGCCAAACACGCCATGGTTCTGGGCATGATCCCCGATTGCCCCATCGACAAGGTCACCAGCGCCGGCAATGCCGCGGGCACCGGCGCCCGCATTGCCCTGCTCAACACCAAGGCCCGCAGCGAAATCGAACAAACCGTCCGCCGGATTGAAAAAATCGAAACCGCTGTCGAGCCGCGGTTCCAGGAACATTTTGTCAATGCCTCCGCCATCCCCAACTCCAAAGAGCCTTTCCCAATTCTGGCGTCGATTTTGACCCTGCCCGAGGTCAACTTCAACACCGGCGGCGGCGACGGCCCCGCAGGCGGGCGGCGGCGGCGGCGGCGCGGCTAACACGCCAAGGTTGTTCAAAAGCCTGAAAGATGATAGCTTTCCGGGAATTTTTCTCGGAAAGCTTATTCATGTCACGCAAATTGATTATCTGCCTGGATGGTACCGGAAACGAGGTCGAACAGAACGAAAGCAATATTCTGCGGCTTTACAAGTGCCTGAAGCACAACGATAATCAGCTTGTCTATTATGAACCGGGCGTTGGCACGCTTTCGACCCGCCCCTTTGCCGAAAGCCTGTTTGCCAAAACCAAACTGGTGGCAGGCCTGGCCTTTGGCTGGGGGCTGCATGCCAATGTTCTGCATGCCTATTCCTTCCTATGCGAAAACTACCGCGAAGGCGACAGGCTCTACTTTTTTGGCTATTCACGGGGGGCCTATACCGCGCGCGTCCTGGCTGGTTTCATCAATGATTTCGGCCTCGTCGCCCCGCATGAGCTGCACCTGATCGGTCCGGTATTCAAAGCCTGGCGAAAACTGCGCCAGGATGGGCCCAATGAACAGTTCGCTCCGTTGCGGATATCTGAGCAGTTTTTCCACCTGCGCCGGGTTCCTATCCGGTTTCTGGGGCTTTGGGATACGGTCAGTTCAATGATCCGCATTCGGCTGCAAAAAGACACCTTTATCGAATTCGGCACCCACTCCAGCGTCGACGAAAACCCATCAGTCAAAGCCGTGCGCCATGTGCTTTCAATTGATGAGACCCGCTGCTTTTTCCGCCAACAGATGTGGCAAGAAGGGCAAGAGTATCACGGCACCCGGTTTCGCAGCAAAACGAACCCGGACCCTCAGGATGTAAAACAGGTCTGGTTTCCCGGCACCCATACCGATGTCGCAGGTAGTGTGCCAGAAGCTGAGGCCGGGCTGGCCAAACAAACCATGCAATGGATGCGCCAGGAGCTTGACGCGCTCAGCGTCGACAGTCTCGAGTTTCGTGAGCAGTACTATGACCGCTATGTGCTTGGCAAAAAAGACAAAGTGACTGAGCGCATGAACCTAAAAGTCTCACACCCCAGCGCCAAAGCCCGATTGCACAGTCAGATGAAACTACGCAAACTCTGGCCAATTCTGGAACTTTTCCCCCGCCTGGTGCGCCGCAGCAATTGGCCCGCTCAAAAGGGGCTTCTTGGCTATTACCTGCCACTGGCCCAATATCGTCACATCCCCGACGACGCCCAGATTCACCCCTCCGCCTTCATGCGCCGCGCCGATCCTGCTTTGCGCTACAACCCAAAAAACCTCCGCAGCTTCACCCCACCAAAAGAGGACCCCGAAAACCCGGTTTGAGCATATTGACCTCACCCTTGGCATTGGGTAGCAAGACCCTGAGGGCGGGTATGGTGAAAAGGTATCACGGCAGCTTCCCAAGCTTTAGTTACGAGTTCGATTCTCGTTACCCGCTCCATAAATTATCCAATGCTTGGCTTTCACCTGACCGCCGCACCTTTACGCGCCGGTGTTGCTGGCTCGCCGTTAGCTGTTCTGCCCCTCCTCCGACACCGCTGAAAACGGGCCATTTCAAGACGCCGGCGACGCGGCGGCACGAAACAGGTCTCTTGCCTTTTGTGCCTTGGGCGGTTTAGCGCAGGGGTATGGATTTACGATTTCTCACACCGCTCAGCGCGGATGAACAACGCGCGCAGGGGCTGGACCAGCCTAAGCCAATGGCCCTGGCCGATCGGGTTCGATTTTCCGAGCTCGATATACTGCGTCACGTCAACAACAAGGCCTACTTGGGCTGGTTTGAAACCGCCCGTGTCACCTATTTCGACAAGTTCTGCGCCAAGCATTTTGAAGGCGAGCCAGCGCCGCGCACCGTCTTGCGCAATGCCAATGTGCACTACATGCGGGAAATGGTGCTGGATGAGCCCTATATTACCACCGCGCGCTGCGTCTCGTTTCGCAACAGCTCATATGTCATGGAACAACAGATCTGGTCCGATGGGCTGCGGGCAAGCCTAGAGGCGGTCATGGTGCTGCGCAGCCCCGATGGCAGCGCCGGGTACCCGCCGCCCGACAGCTTGAAGCAGCAGTTTGTCAGCCTGGATGGAGCGGCCCCTGCAGGGGGATAGGCTGCAGGGGCATTGTCTGGAAGGGGCGACTATTTCTACGGCGCCCAGTGCACCGTCATTTCGGTCAAGACCGCTTGAATTGGGGCCTGTTCAAGCGGCAGCGAAAGCGCCTTCTCCAGCGCCCGTCTCTTGGCCTCCCCGTAGATTACCAGATGTTTGGACAGCGCTCCGTTCAACACTGGGGCTGACAGGCTGACGCGGGGTTCTGGCTGGCTGTCAGGGCGCAGCACGCACAGGATTGGCGCATCAGCGGCCAAGGCCTGTTCCAGCCCTTCTACGCCCGGAAACAGCGAGGCGGTATGCATGTCCTCTCCCATCCCCAGCAGCACAACCGAAAGCGGCAGGTTTGGGGCAATCTGGGCTTCAACCTCTGCCAGAACCTCTTCGGGCTCTCTGGCGGGGACATGAAAGGGCAGGAAATGCGCCGCCGAAGCCCGGTCCGTCAGCAAACGTTCGCGGATCAGACGGGCATTGGAGCGGTCACTTTCCAGTGCCACCCAGCGTTCATCCGTGGCCATGACGTTGACCCGGTTCCAGTCCAGATCAGCGGCGCAAAGATCGTCAAAAATCGGCGCCGGTGAGGTGCCGCCCGCCACCGCAAGCGCAGCGATATCGTGATGCAGAAGATGCATTTTCAGATCTCCGGCGATCGCGTTGGCCACATCAATTGCCAACATGTCACGGTCTGGATATTCGCTAATATTCATGGGTTTATCCCTCTCCACTCACGTTGATCGCGGCGCAATAACAGATCCGCATCTCCAGGTCCTGCACTGCCACTTTCATAAGGTTTGGGAACATCCCCCCTCGCCTGCCAACCGGCAATAATCGGATCAGTCCAGCCCCAGGCAGCTTCGACCTCATCGCCGCGCATAAACAGCGTCTGGTTGCCGCGCACCACATCCATAATCAGCCGCTCATAGGCATCCGCCGGCTCGCTCCCCTCCGGCCCCAAGGCCTCAGCAAAGCTCATATCCAGCGGTACATCCATCAGGCGCATCCCCCCCGGTCCCGGCTCTTTGATGGTGACGCTCAGGGTGATGCCCTCATTGGGTTGCAGGCGGATTTTCAGATGGTTGGCATGGCGCCCGGCCTCTTCGCCAAAAATGGAATGCGGCGCATCCTTGAACATCACATTGATCACCGAGGAACGCGCCTTGAGCCGCTTTCCCGTGCGCAGGTAGAACGGAGTCCCGGCCCAACGCCAATTGCTGATATGGGTCTTGAGCGCGATATAGCTTTCGGTGCTACTGCGTTGATTGCCAACGGTTTCACGGTAATTCAAATCGCGCCCAACCGCCCCCGGCGCGGGCGCATATTGTCCACGCACGATGTGATAGGGCTCCACCGGATCCAGGGCACGGATCACTTTGAGCTTTTCGTCGCGGACGGCGTCGGGATCAAACTTTGCCGGCGGCTCCATGGCGATCAGGCACAAAAGCTGCATAAGATGGTTCTGCGTCATGTCCCGCATCGCACCGGCGCGTTCATAGTAATCTTCGCGCCCCAACACGCCGACGGTTTCCGCCACGGTGATCTGAATGTGATCAACATACTGGCTGTTCCAAAGCGGCTCGAACAACATATTGCCAAACCGCACCGCCATCAGGTTTTGCACCGTTTCCTTGCCCAGATAGTGGTCGATCCGGTAAATCTGCCCCTCGTCAAAATGGCTGGCCAGGGTCCGGTTCAGATCCCGCGCCGAGGCCAGATCGTGGCCAAAGGGCTTTTCCACCACAATACGGGTCGCGGCACTGGTCAAACCATAGCTGTGCAAACGCTCTGCCAGGGGTTCAAACAGCGCCGGGCCAACCGAGAAATAGAACACCTGCACCCGCTCGTCCCCGCCGCGCCCGGACAGGCGCTCACAGAGCGCAGGCCAGCCGGTCTCTGCGCTCCCATCCAGCGGCACATAGGTCACCAGCTGTAAAAACGCCGCCAGAACATTGGCGTCACAGAGCGCATCATTGGTGTTCTTCTTCAAGTCCGCCGCCAGCTTGTCGCGATACTCCGCAATCGAATACTCTGATCGTGCGGCGCCAATAATCCG
Organism: Pseudophaeobacter sp. TrK17; assembly: GCF_042192375.1. Classification (NCBI taxonomy): domain Bacteria; kingdom Pseudomonadati; phylum Pseudomonadota; class Alphaproteobacteria; order Rhodobacterales; family Roseobacteraceae; genus Pseudophaeobacter; species Pseudophaeobacter sp. TrK17. The sequence continues at coordinate 1,851,064 of NZ_CP071700.1, read as the reverse complement.
GGTACCATCAGGAATTTGCCCGGCGCAGAACCTACGAAACAGGGCCGGCAAAATCTTGCGTCGGGCCAAATCGCCTGTTGCTCCAAACACCACCAGGTCAAAAGGGTCGACCGGAATGACACGAGATACCATCTTGTTTTCCAACTTCCTGCAGCGACACTGTGCCGGTTCCGAGGGCGCACCATCACTTCCCTGTCATAAAGACCTGTGGCGGCTTTTCATTTTCCACCATTATAAGCTAGCTTCCAGCGAAAGAAACTGTCCGAGGGTGCTTAAGTGTGAAAGATCTAACCAGCCCAACCGCCAATATCGGGAAATTCAAAGACAGTCAGGTGACAGCGGATGGGTCCGAACGCGCCTCCGTCGCGCTGAGCAATCCTGAAACCCTGTGGTTCAACACCGGTACCCTGTGCAATATCGAGTGTGAGAACTGCTATATCCTCAGCTCACCCACCAATGATGCCCTGGTCTATCTGAGCGAACCTGAGGTGGGGCAGTATCTCGATCAAATAGCTGAGCGCGCCTGGCCGATCCGCGAAATCGGGTTTACCGGCGGTGAGCCATTTATGAACCCGCAGATGATCGCCATGACCAAAACCGCCCTGGCGCGGGGGTTTGAGGTTTTGATCCTGACCAATGCTATGCTGCCGATGATGCGCAAATCGATGCGTGCCGGGCTGCAGGAGCTGGAAGCCGCCTACCCCGGCAAGATGACACTGCGGGTGTCGCTGGATCATTTCTCTGCACAGCATCACGACGAAGAGCGCGGGTCAGGCAGTTTTGCCAAGACCATCAAAGGCATGTGCTGGTTGCGGGATATGGGCATCAAAATGGCCGTGGCAGGTCGCAGCCTGTGGGGCGAAAGCGAGGCGGATAGCCGTGCCGGTTTTGCAGCGCTCTATCAGACACACGGATTTGACATTGACGCTCAGAACCCGGGCGCCACGGTGCTGTTTCCCGAAATGGACGAAAACGTCGAGGTGCCGGAAATCACCACAGCCTGCTGGGGCATTCTGGATAAATCCCCCAATGACGTGATGTGTGCTTCCTCCCGCATGGTGGTCAAACGCAAAGGCGCCGGGACCCCAGTGGTGCTCGCCTGTACCCTGCTGCCCTATGCGCCAGAGTTCGAACTGGGCGCGACGCTGGCCGAAGCCGAGGCCCCGGTACGGTTGAACCACGCCCATTGCGCCAAGTTTTGCGTACTGGGCGGCGCCAGCTGTTCCGCCTGACAGGTGCCTGAGCAACGACAGGCCAGTGGCCCGCCTAGGTAGCAGCACCAGCGGACCGCCCTCTGCTAGTGCAGGTTCAAGATACCTTTGACATTGCGCCACTCACCCGGGCTGATCATCTTGCGATGACTGAACCGCACGGAATGCAACGGCCCGTCCAGCTCGCGCTGCCAAAATTCGATAAATTTGAACAGGCGCTCATGGTCCGGCGCTAAGTCGTAGTCCTGCCAGACATAGGTGTTCAGAACATGGGCATGATCGGGCATGTGATAGGTGAACTCGGCAGTGGTCAACCCATAGCCCTTGAGCATCATTTCGGTACTGTTCATCTCCATCTGCGGCCTCCTTTTGAAAGCCCCCCAAGATATAGACTAGCCCGAAACAGGTTAACCACGTGCAAATCCTGATTTCATCCGCACAAACTCCCTCAAAAACCCCGCAAAACCAGTACAAAGCCAGTAGAATGCCAGTGCAGAACCGGCAGTTAGCTTGCGCCCTATATGTGCTCTCTGATAGGGTGCACCAACAAGATATAGACCCATAGAAAAGAACGGGCAGCAAACGTGACAGATACGCCGGAAACTCCTGAAAACGCAGAAGAAAACCTTCCTCAGCGCGCCACTTATGATGGTCCCTCGGTCTCCATCGAAGCGGAGATGAAGACCTCCTATCTCGACTACGCCATGTCCGTCATCGTCAGCCGGGCCATTCCCGACCTGCGCGATGGGTTGAAACCGGTGCATCGCCGTATTCTTTATGCCATGCATGAGACCGGCAATACCCATGACAAGAGCTATCGCAAATCTGCCCGTCCTGTGGGCGATGTCATGGGTAAATACCACCCGCACGGTGACAGCGCGATCTATGATGCCTTGGTTCGGATGGCGCAGGATTTCTCCATGTCGCTGCCGCTTTTGGATGGTCAGGGCAACTTTGGCTCGATGGATGGCGATAACGCGGCGGCTATGCGCTATACCGAAGTGCGCATGGATAAGCCTGCGGCCTTTATGCTGTCGGATATCGAAAAAGAGACGGTCGATTTCCAGGATAACTACGACGGCAAAGACAAAGAACCCACCGTTCTGCCTGCACGTTTTCCAAACATGCTGGTCAATGGGGCCGGCGGTATTGCCGTGGGTATGGCCACCAATATCCCGCCCCATAACCTGGGCGAAGTGATTGATGCCACCCTGGCGCTGATCGACAATCCGGATCTCACCAGCGAACAGCTGATTGACTATGTCCCCGGCCCTGACTTCCCCACGGGTGCCATCATGCTGGGGCGGTCAGGCGCGCGCAAAGCCTATCTGGAGGGGCGCGGCAGCGTTATCATCCGCTCCAAAACCCGCGTCGAAGAGATCCGCAAGGACCGCTACGCCATCGTGATTGATGAGGTGCCATACCAGGTCAACAAGGCGGCGATGATTGAAAAAATTGCCGAACAGGTGCGCGACAAGAAAATCGAAGGCGTCGCCCACGTACAAGATGAATCCGACCGTAACGGCGTGCGCGTGGTGGTCGAGCTGAAACGCGATGCAACGCCCGAGGTGGTGCTCAACCAGCTGTTCCGTTTCACCCCGATGCAGACCTATTTTGGCTGCAACATGCTGGCGCTGAATGGGGGTCGCCCCGAACAGTTGACCCTGCGCCGGTTCCTCACCTCTTTCATTGATTTCCGCGAAGATGTGGTGGCGCGCCGCACCGCCTACCTGCTGCGCAAGGCCCGCGAGCGCAGCCATGTGCTGTGTGGTCTGGCCGTGGCCGTCACCAATATCGACGAGATCGTCGCCACCATCCGCCAATCCGCTGATGCTGCCGAAGCCCGTCTAAAGCTGATGACACGGCGCTGGCCCGCCCAGCCAATCCTGCAATACATCGCGCTGATTGATGATCCGACCCATACCGCCAACGAAGATGGCACCTATAATCTGTCTGAAACCCAGGCCCGCGCCATTTTGGAACTGCGCCTGCAACGACTGACCCAGATCGGCGTCAAAGAAGTCACCGATGAGCTGGAAGACCTGGCAAGCAAGATCAAAGAATACCTTGAAATTCTGTCCTCGCGGGAACGGATCATGGGCATCATCTGCGATGAGCTGCATGAAGTGCGCGAGCAGTTTGCCGTGCCACGTCGCACCGAGATCGTCGATTGGTCCGGTGATATGGACGACGAAGACCTGATCGAGCGCGAAGACATGGTGGTCACCATCACCTCTGGCGGCTACATCAAGCGCACGCCATTGGGGGATTTCCGCGCCCAAAAGCGCGGCGGCAAGGGCATTTCGGGGATGCAGACCAAAGAAGAGGATGTTGTTACCAACCTCTTTGTGGCCAACACCCATACCCAGCTGTTGTTCTTCACCACCGATGGCATGGTTTACAAGCTCAAAACCTGGCGCTTGCCACAGGGCGGACGCACGTCCAAAGGCAAGGCCATCGTCAATATCCTGCCGATCCCGGTTGGGGTGTCGATTGCAGCGATCATGCCGGTAGATCGCCCCGATGAGGAATGGGCAGATCTGCAGATCATCTTTGCCACCTCTGCCGGAACTGTGCGCCGCAACCGGCTGTCGGATTTCACAAATGTGAAAGCCAACGGCAAGATTGCGATGAAGTTCGAGGATGAGCATGCCGACACCAAGCTGATCAATGCCCGCATCTGCTCTGAAGAGGACGATGTGATGCTGGTCACCAGCACCGGGCGGGCGATCCGTTTCCCAACCACAGACGTGCGGGTCTTTAACAGCCGCAATTCTGTTGGGGTACGTGGTATCAAACTCGGCGATGGGGCTGAAGTTGTCTCTATGTCGGTGATCCGCCACTTTGACGCCGACCCCTGGGAACGCAGCGCCTTTATCAAGCGCTTCCGGTCTGAGCTTGGCGCGGATATTTCCGAGGACGACGTCACACCTGAGGTCGCGGAAGAGGTCGAGGACGGTGTTCTGTCTGAGGAGCGCTATCAGCAAATGCTGGCGACCAATGATCTGCTTGTCACCATCAACAAACCCGGTGCGGGCAATCTGACTTCGGCCCATGACTACCGGGTGAGTGGCCGTGGCGGCCAGGGGGTTGGCGCCATGAAGGGCGGCGAGATTGTCGCCACCTTCCCGGTTGAACTCGGCGACCAGATCATGCTGGCCACCTCCAAGGGCCAGTCGATCCGGGTGCCGGTTGATGGCATCTCTTTCCGCTCCCGGTCCGCTGGCGGCGTGCGGGTCTTTAACACCGGCAAAGGCGAAGAGGTGGTTTCGGTCGCCTGGATCGCCGAAAATGGCGAAGACGACGAAGCAGCCGTGGCGACCGAAGAATAGTCGTCAATTAACAAACCATTGGCCGGTGTTATTCAACCGCCGGCCAATGCGCCTGAGGATCATAAGACAGATCCACCTCAACCGGCTGAAAGGCCAGCTCTTCCGGGCTTAACCCGTTGATATACTCACAATTTTGATCCGCCTGCGCCACCTTCAACTGTGGCGCAAAGGATGCAAGATCCTCCTCTGCGCAATATCCCCGGCCACTGTTTGCCGCACAGAACTGCTCCAACAAAAGATAGGCACGCAGGAATGGGCAGTTCACCAAGCCACTGCGGTCAAATGAGCGAGCGTAGTCTTTCCAGGGTAGGATATCGGGATGGTCCTCCTGGGTCAGCACGTCTTTCAGCATCCGCAACTGATGAGCCTTTTTGCCAAGGTAGCCGTAGAGCGCCCTATCCTTCAAACCGGAATAGACAACAGCATTTTGGTAGTACGGATCGCTCGCAAAAAGGCTTTCTGGCTGGAAAAAGTCAAACTGAAATCGGCCCAAGGTATTCCAATTATCTTCCGAGAAAGGGGCCGCGATAACCTGGCGCAGGGCAAAGTCCTTTTCGATTCGCTTTCTAAATTCAGACATTTCGGCCTCCGTCATCTCAGAAGACCCATTTTGTCCTTGCAGGCGGATCCAGTCTTGTATCACCCCCATCAAATCGGAGTTGAACGGATCATGCCGTAGCCCCACCTTCACCTCGTCAATCTTTAATACCGCGATTTCTTCTTCTAGAGACCGCCCTCCCAACCGGGTTCTAAAGGCCATGTCAAAGTTCTGAACAACCTGAGGTCTCCACCAGGCCTGCTCCAGAATGGTTTTGCGCGCAAACGCGATTTCATCTTCTGTGCGGTTATGGCTATCGCTTTGATCCGTCATGCCAATGGCGCGGCTCAGATCAAATTCAGGGTCTTTTGCCACCGCTGCCTGCATTGTCTGGCGCAGTTCATAACTCTCAGAAAAATAGTACCTTTTCAGTCCAAAATAGCGGCAGCGAAACAGCATGTCGTGACCAGCACTGGGGACCAGCGGCGCGTAGCTTTGGCATAGTTGCTCAAGCATGTCTGCTGTGCCGCCATAGCCCTGATGGGCCATACCCAGCGACCTGCGCAGGCTGCCCCAGTTTGGTTGCTGTATCATAACCCTGTCGAGGGTCTCGAGGATCTCGGTCTTGTCCCGCGAGGTGGCGCTTTGGTTCAGCAGCGCATCAGAGGCGGGAATGAAATCTGCGTCCAGTTCCAGGGCGCGACGCGCGTGGGCAATGGCCTGCTGGATCATGTTGTGGTGCACCGCCAGGGCCTGCGGGTGCACATATTTGGTATAGGCTTCCCCGCGAATATCCCAGGCGCCCCGGCTGAGCGAAAAGCTGCGCGCCGAATGGGCAAAGGCAGAGCCTGGCTCTGCGTCGACCCAGGCCGCAACAAAGGAGACCATGCGCGGATCGGAGGCCTCAAAAACTGACATCAACCGTCGCAGTTTGAAAAAATCCTCACTCTCGACTAGCGGCTGCGCACGCTCCGCGCTCAGCTTGCGTTCCAAACTGGCATAATCCCCCGCATAGGCCAGTTCTCGGATCTCGCTGCGCGTCAGCTCAGCCGCGTTCACCGAAGACTGAAATACAAAAAGCGACAAAACCGCGGTAGCTAAAAACCTCTTCATTGCAAATATCTCTCTCAAAATGAGTGTACATCCTGCGGGCAAACTCCCCCTAAAGGAGAGCAAAATTGTGGCATCTGGAGGTGAAAACCCGGGTTTTAACGAAAGCGAAGGCTTTTTCGGCTAGCAAGGAGATCAAAAGCCCACAAAACTCGCCAGGATCTGCTTATGAACCTCTATCACTGCGCCATCGACATCCATAACGAAGCCAAAGCCCTGGCCTTTGCCGGAGCGGTTGATCAATGGATGGATTATCTGAAACAGCGTGGCGTTGTGCGGGGGCACCGGTTGCTGCGGCGTAAGCTGAACCTGGCCAGCGACAGTTGCAAAGACTTTCTGCTGGAGATCGAGTTCGAGAATATGACCCAGCTGGATCAGGCTTTTCGCGTCCTGGGCGAGGATGACGAGGAAGTGGCGCGGCTCTATCGCAATGTGAACACGCTGATTGCCCATGCAGAATTTGGTCTGTTCCGCCCCTTCCCGGATCCGGAGCGCGCCGAACGTATGGCCCTGATCTAACCGAAACCAAAGCGAGCACAAGAAAAAGGCCAGGCAATTGCCCGGCCTTTCGTTGTTTCAAAGGTTGGATGTTTTACAGATCATAGAGGCCGGTAAACTTCTCTTCCAGATAGTGCATCAGCGGCGCCGGGCTGGGGTCGGCGCCAGCGGCCAGTGCAATCGTCTCTTGTGGGCTGCGCAAACCACCGTGCTGTTGTAGGTTCTGGCGCAGCCAGTTGGTTGCAGAACTGGTATTGCCACTTTCCAGTTCAGCGTCCAGCCCCGGCAGTTCCGCCCGCATCTTTTCGTTCAGGCAGCCCGCATAGACATTGCCCAAGGAATAGGTGGGGAAGTACCCAAACAGACCAACGGACCAGTGCACATCCTGCAAACAGCCGTTTGACGGTTTGTCGACACGATAGCCAAAGTCCGCTTCAAAACGATCGTTCCAGGCGGCTTCCAGATCGCCAACTTCCAGATCACCCGCCATCAGGGCACGCTCCAGATCAAAGCGCAGCATAATATGCAGATTGTATTGCAGCTCATCCGCTTCGGTGCGGATATAGCCTTTGTGCACGGTGTTCACCGCCTTGTAGAACGCATCTGCATCCGAAATGCCAAACTCGCCAAATGTGTCGCGCATTTCACCATAGAGCCAGCTGGTAAAGGCGGCACTACGGCCGATCTGGTTTTCATAAATCCGGCTTTGGCTTTCATGCACCCCCATCGACACACCCCGCCCCAGGGGCGTCAGCAGGTAGTCTCGGCTGATCCCTTGTTCATAGGCCCCGTGGCCGACCTCGTGAATGGTGGAGTAAAAGCAATTAAAAGGGTCCTCTTCGCTGGTGCGGGTGGTGATGCGCACATCCAGCCCACTGCCCGAACTAAAGGGATGCACGGCTTTGTCTACCCGGCCGTGGCTCATGTCATAGCCGAAGGTCTTGGCCAGTTTGCGGGTCAGTTTCATCTGCGCGCCTTCAGGGAAGCGGCCCTGCAGAGCCTGTGGCGCAGGCTTGTCCAGTACCCGCGCCCGCAGGTCCACCAAACCGGGGCGCATGGCCTCAAAGATCGCTGCAATTTCGCCAGCGCTGGTCCCTTGCTCATAGTCCTCGACCATGGCGTCATAGACATCGCCCCCCGCCGCCAGGGCCTGGCCCTCTTCGCGCTTCAGGGCCACAACCTCTTGCAGCACTGGCAAGAAGGCGGCAACGTCTTCATCGGCGCGCGCGGCGGCCCATTTGCCCTGCGCCTCAGAGGTGACACGGGCCAGCCGGCGCGCCAAATCGGCGGGAACCTTGACGCTGCGCTCATAGCTGCGCTTGATCTCGCGCAGCTGCGCCTCCCCCACCACATCCGGTGCTTCCGCTGTGGCCAGCCACTCGGCCACCTGCGGCGAGGAACGGCGCGCATGCAAAACCGCCTCGATGGCGGCCATTTCTTCGCCCCGTTGTGCGCCTGCGCCGCGCGGCATCATGGTTTCCTGATCCCAGCCCAGACGCCCGGCGATCTGCCCCAGCGCCTGCGTGTCGCGCTCATAGGCCATCAAAGTGTCAAAAATGCTCATGGGTCAATGGTCCTTGATCGAAGTTGAAATGGGATAGCCCGCCAGAAAACGCGCCCGCAAGATTGCCACCCAAAGGGCGACCGCCACCAGTTGGTGCAGGATCGCGGCCTGCCAGGGCGCACCGTAGATCACGGTGATCACACCCAAAAGGATTTGCAGGCACAAAATTGCAAAACTTAAGGAAAAGGCGCTGCGGGTAAGCGGATGCGCCGAGCCACGTCCTTTCAGCCAGACCACCACGCCAAAGGCAAACAAGAGATAGCCGCTGACCCGGTGAATAAACTGAACTAGCCCCGGATTTTCAAAGAAATTCCTCCAGATCGGCTCAAACATCAGCGGGTTTGGTGGGATCACCTGCCCGCCCATCAATGGCCAATCGGTATAGGACCGCCCGGCGTCAATCCCTGCCACCAGGGCGCCCAGTAGGATCTGCAGAAAGGCAAAATGCAGCAAGCCGGTAGAGAAGCCAAAGATCTTTGCCTCTTTGGCGCGGCGCGCCTGCATCAGTTCTCGCTCACTGCGCCCCAGTTGCAGGAGAAACCAGGCGATGACGCCCAAAATCACAAAGGCCAGCCCAAGGTGCGTCGCCAGGCGATAGGAGGCCACAGCGGTCATGCCTTCGCCCTGGGTCACGCCAGAGGACACCATCCACCAGCCAATAGCGCCCTGAACACCGCCCAACAGCCCCGGCAGGGCAAGCCGACCCGCCCATCCGGTGGGAATTTTCTTGGTGATGAGAAAGCCTAAATATCCAACAGCCCAGATCAGCCCCATGACGCGGCCAAGCTGGCGATGGCCCCATTCCCACCAATAGATCTCTTTGAAATCAGCCAGTTCCATCCATTGGTTTTCAATACGCCACTGGTCAATCTGCTTGTACTTATCGAACTCGGCCTGCCAGTCCAGCTCTGTCAGCGGCGGCATGGCCCCGGTCACCGGCCGCCATTCGGTGATGGACAGTCCCGAATCCGTGAGCCGGGTCAGCCCGCCCACCACAATCATCGCGACCACCAGGGCAAAGAGCACCGTCAACCACGCCCGAATGGCGCCACGCGCGCCGCGACGGCCGCGATCAATCATGCCCGGAGTGACGGCTGGGGCGGTCTCGGGTTTGTCGCCCGCGACCTCTTCAAAAATGCTGCGCTTGCTCATGCTTGCCTCTTTTAGAACTGAGGCCAAGCTAGGCAGGCTTGCGACGAAGGTCCAGAGCATGCGCCGCCTTTGCAGGCCTGAGATGTCACTTTTCTGGCGCGTTTCCTGAACCATTTTCCGGCCCGTCCCCGCCAGGGTCGTCTTTGTGCCGCCAGCGCACCATCTGCCGCATGACGCCATGGAGCATCTGCACATCGGCGCGGGTCAAAGGCATGCGGCTGAACATATTGCGAAACACCACCTTCATGCCCGCCGCCTTTGTTAGTGGAAAGAAAAAGCCAGCCTCGTCCAGGCGGCTCTCATAGTGGCTGACCAGGGCCTCCACATCGTGCCCCGTTGCCCAATCGGTTTTGCCCAGCTCAATGACCTCATCTGCGATCTCTTGGGTTTGGCGCTGCCATTCATAGGCCGTCAACAACACACATTGGCCCAGGTTCAGCGAGGCGAATTCCGGGTTCACCGGCACCGAGATAATGGCATTGGCGCGGGAAATATCATCGTTTTCCAGCCCGGCGCGTTCCGGACCAAACAGCACCGCGACTTTTTCTCCGGCTTTGATCTTTTGCGCCGCCAGCTTCATCGCCGCTTCTGGGCTATAGACCGGTTTGACCAACTCGCGCGGGCGCGCCGTGGTGGCAAAAACAAAGGAGCAGTCTTCCAGGGCGGCGGGCAGATCGTCCGCCAGGATCGCCTCATCCAGCAACCGCCCAGCGCCTGATGCCATGGCGACGGCCTTGGGGTTGGGCCAGCCATCACGCGGCGCAACGATACGCATACGGTCAAGGCCAAAGTTCCACATGGCACGGGCCGCCGCACCAATGTTTTCCCCCATCTGCGGACGGACTAGGACAAAGGCAGGTTGTGGCAGGTGGTTGGACATTCTTTTCTCCGCTAAAGACCGCTTTGCTGTAGTCGTCACATCGCCAATGAGCAACCCATATGCCCCTTATCGCACCGCTAACTGCTGGGCAGCTGTGTCCCATCGAACCTACAGGCGGTGAATTCCGGCTGCAGGCGTGCCCAAACCTTGCGCTCGGCCACAAAACCGCTAAAACCCGTGCTTCAAGATCAACAGGAGTGACCTGCATGGATAACGCCTCAGAAGCCCCCGAAGCCCCGCAGATCTACCTGATCTCTCCCCCGAGTTTTGAGTTGGGTCGCTACCCTGACATGCTGGCCCGCGTCTTGGACAGCACCGAGATTTCCTGCCTGCGGCTGAATTTGGCCAGCCGGGATGAGGACACGCTCAGCCGTGCCGGCGATGCCCTGCGCGAGGTCTGCCATGCCCGCGACGTCGCCATTGTAATCAGTGACCACCAAATCCTGGCCGAGCGTCTGGGGCTGGATGGCGTGCACCTGAACGATGCCTCCAAATCTGTCCGCACCGCCCGCAAAGCGCTGGGACCGGATGCTATTGTGGGCAGCTTCTGCGGCGCCTCGCGCCATGACGGTATCAGCGCCGGGGAAGCCGGTGCCGACTACGTGAGTTTTGGGCCTGTTGGCACCTCCGGGCTGGGCGATGGTGCCGTGGCCGAAACAGAGCTGTTTCAGTGGTGGTCGCAGATGATCGAAGTGCCCGTGGTGGCCGAGGGAGGCCTGACCGAGGATCTGATCCGCACGGTGTCGCCCTTTACCGATTTCTTTGGTCTGGGCGAAGAGATCTGGAACACCGAAGATCCCGTTGCCACCCTCAGCCGTTTTATGGCGGCTATGCGCTAGCCCCACCGGGCCGCATCCGTTTTAACGCAATTCAGTTTTGACACAGAACAGGCGCAGGAGGACACTCCCGCGCCTGTTCTTTTGCCAGTCTTTTGCCAGTGTGGCTTCTCGGTGCGGCTTCTCTATCTGGCTCCGTGCCTTACAGGAACACACGTTCATAAAACCAATAGCTGCCAATCAGCGCGATGGTCACCGATGCTGGGATAGCCACCCGCCCGCGGTATTTGGGATGTTTGCCAAACCAATAGCCCAGGGTGCAAAAGGCCAGGGCGATCACTGTCAGTTGTCCCAGCTCGACCCCGACATTAAAGCCGAGCAAGGCCGGAATGACTTGATTTTGCGGCAGGCCGAACTCCCCCAGCACCGAGGCAAAGCCAAGCCCATGCAACAGCCCAAAGGCAAACACCACCACAGGGCGCCAGAGATGCAGGCGACGGGAGAAGATATTCTCCACCGCGACAAAGACAATCGAGGCCGCAATCAAGGGTTCCACAAGGGCCGCGTTGACACTCACCAGGCCCAAGGCGCCCAGCGCCAGGGTAATGCTATGGGCCAGGGTAAAGGTGGTGACCTGCAACAACAGGGGTCGTAATCTCGTGCTGAGGAAAAACAGCCCCAGCACAAACAGAATATGATCCAATCCCTTGGGCAGGATGTGATCAAACCCTACGGGCAGGTAGCTTTGAAACACCTCCCAACCACTTTGCACCGCGCCCCCCATCAGGCCAATATCAGGCGAGCGCACCCCGCCCAGAAGATAGCCAGTATAGGGTTCCGGCACAGCGTTCTGCCGCAAGACCACCGCCCCGGACCGCTCTGGCCAGGTGAGGGTCAGATAGCGCGCCGATCCAGGCACACTCCCGGTGAGCTCCAGTACAGAGCTGCGCGGCAGGCTGGCATCCCCCACCTGCGGGATGGTGAGCTTCTCCAGCTGCAAATGCACCGGCCCTGCGGCCTGTACCTGTATGGTGGGCAGCCAGTCTTCGACAAACAGCCGCACCATGGGGTCCAGCTCGTCCTGAGCCATGTTGCGCAGCAAATCGTAATCGGCCGACTTGTCGCTGCTATTGGTGTCTGTGCGGTCATCCAGATCAATACCCGCAACAAAGGCCTCGATGTTCAGCCGCAGCTGCAGCCTGAGCTGGCCATCAGAGACTTCAAAGTCTGCGATTGTCGGCGTGATCTCATGCGCGCGCGCGGCCATCGGCAGGCAGAGCATAAGGCTTGACAGAAGCGAGAGGATGCCCACCCTGAGGCCACACAAGTGAAAAGTCCTGAAAATGCTCAACCCCATGATCCACTCTGTTTTTCTACCAGGTCTCAGCCTTGCCGCCCTTCTGGCGTCGACGCTCCCGGCGCTTGCCCATGAGTTTTGGATTGAGCCAGAGAAATATCAAGTAAATTCCGACGAATCCCTCACGGCCGAGCTCAGAAACGGGCAAATGTTCAAAGGCGCCCGCCTCCCCTATTTCGACAGGCGCATTGACCGGTTCGACATCGTGCAAGCGGGCGAGGTCACGCCCTATAGGGGCCGGATGGGAGATATGCCCGCCCTGGTCCTGGACAGCCTCAGGCCCGGCCTGCTGATCGCCCTGCATGAAACCACGCCCGACCTGGTCACCTACAAGAGTTGGGAGAAATTTGCCGCTTTTGCCGAGGCCCAAGGGTTTGACGACATTCAAGCCCGCCATCAGGCCCGCGGCCTGCCAGATGCCAATTTTGGCGAAGACTATACCCGCCATGCCAAACTGCTGGTGGCTGTCGATCAGGGTGCGGGCGATGATCGGGCCTTTGGCCTGCAGACTGAGTTTGTGGCTTTGCGAAACCCCTATACCCTCTCCCTGCCGGAGGATGGCAGCGCTGCAGAAATACCGGTGCAACTGCTGTATCAGGGCGCTCCCAGAGCCAATGCCCAGGTCGAGATGTTTGAGCGCGCGCGAGATGACAGTGTTCAGCGCCAGCTGTTACAGGCCAATGACAGCGGCATTGTTCAGGTTCCGGTGCGGGCCAAGCGGCGATACCTGCTGAACGCCGTGGTGCTGCGCCCGGTGCGGGCAGCAGACTCAGGCTCGGCGCAGGCAGAGATAAAAGCAGTCTGGCAAACGCTCTGGGCCTCTTTGGTTTTTGCCACCCCCTAGCGCCCGCGTGATCCCCCCCAGCCTTTTTCCGCTTGTCGCTTGCGGGGCGCGACAAAAGGCGCAATAGAGTTGCCATGACACAGGATATCTTCACGCCCGCCGCCTCTTCTGCTGACGCCTTACAGGTGCTTTGCATCGGGTCTGTTCTATGGGACATCATTGGCCGCTGCCCAACGGATATGCGCCGTGGCTCTGATATGCCGGGGCGCATTACCCGCCTGCCCGGCGGTGTTGCTATGAATATTGCCATGACACTGGCGCGCTTTGGGCTGAAACCCGACCTGCTGAGCGCGGTTGGTACAGACCCCGAAGGCGAAGAGCTGATTGCCGCCTGCGCCGATCTGGGCTGCGGCACCCAGCATCTGTACCGCTCAGCGGAGTTGCCGACAGATCGCTATATGGCGGTCGAGGGCGGCAATGGTTTGATTGCTGCCATCGCAGATGCCCATTCCCTAGAGGCCGCTGGCGACAAGATCCTGCGCCCGTTGCGGGATGGTACCCTGGGCTCTTCCACGGCTCCCTATCAGGGCGCAATAGCGCTGGATGGCAACCTCACCCAGGCGCTGCTGGCCGAAATCGCCACCGACCCGGCTTTTGCCCAGGCCAAACTGCATGTGGCCCCCGCCTCTCCGGGCAAGGCGCAGCGGTTGCACCCGTTTTTGGCGGCCACCCGTGGCACGCTTTATGTGAACCTCGAAGAGGCCGGCCTGCTGTGTCAGACCACTTTCACCAATAGCGCTGAGGCCGCGCTGGCGTTGATCGCCAATGGCGCAGCGCGGGTTCTGGTCACCGATGGCGACAACTCTGCCAGTGATGCAACAACCAGTGATGCCAATGCTGGTGCAGATACCGTGATTACCAAACGCCCCCCCCAGGTGACCGTGGCCCGCGTCACCGGCGCCGGCGATACCTTCATGGCCGCCCATATCGCCGCCGAGGCGCGTGGCGAAGACCGACACACGGCGCTGGACACTGCTCTGCAGGCCGCCGCCACCTATGTTTCAGGAGATACCCCACTGTGATCGACATCCAGTATTCCGCCGAAGTTCAATCTGCCAAAACCGCAGGCAGCGCCATTGTGGCGTTGGAAAGCACCATCATCACCCATGGCATGCCCTTCCCACAAAATGTTGAAGTGGCCGCCCAGGTCGAACAGGACATCCGCGACGCAGGCGCAACTCCGGCCACTATTGCGGTGATGCAAGGGGTCTTGCATGTGGGGCTCGAGCCCGATCAGCTGCAATCACTGGGCCAGGCCAAAGATGTGGCCAAGGTGTCACGCGCCGATATGCCTGCCTGCATGGCCATGGGCAAAACCGGCGCCACCACAGTGGCGGCCACCATGATCGCGGCCCGGCTTGCAGGGATTTCCGTCTTTGCCACCGGCGGCATTGGCGGTGTCCACAAGGGCGCCGAGACCAGTTTTGACATTTCGGCAGACCTGATGGAGTTGGCGCAAACCCCGGTGACGGTTGTCGCCGCCGGAGCCAAGGCTATTCTTGATATTCCAAAAACTCTTGAGATCCTTGAAACTCAAGGCGTTCCGGTGATTTCCTACGGCCAGGACAGCTTTCCTGCCTTCTGGTCATCCCAGTCCGACCTGACAGCACCCCTGCGTATGGACAGCGCCGGTGACATCGCCCGCGCCCAGATCATGCGCAGCGCCATGGGCCTGCCAGGTGGTCAGCTGATTGCCAACCCAATCCCGCGCAAGGCAGAAATTGCTGCCGAGGTGCTGGCTCCGGTGATCGCCCAGGCCCAAGGTGAGGCCGATGCGCAAGGCGTGAGCGGCAAAGCCGTGACGCCCTTCCTGTTGCAGCGGATTTTCGAGCTCACCGAAGGGCGCTCGCTCACCGCCAATATTGCATTGGTGCGCAATAATGCCCGGCTTGCTGCAGAAATTGCCAAAGAAATGGTCGCACTTAACTGTTGAGTGACTTTCCTTTGACTCTGGCATTGCCCACGGCGTGATCAGTACCTAGGTTCTGATTAACGTAACGGACGTGACTGTTCCTCATACCTGATTGTTTCCAATGACCACACCCTTTGACGAAGACCCCATTCGCCACCGCCCCGGCGTTTTTGCGCGGCTCCGCTCCTCGTTTTTTACCGGGATTGTGGTCATTGCTCCGGTCAGCCTGACCATCTGGTTGCTGTGGACAGTCGTTGGCTGGGTCGATTCCGTGGTGCTGCCTCTGGTGCCGCACACGATCTCACCAGAGCAATATATCGGCATCAACCTGCGTGGTATCGGGCTGATCTTCTTTTTGCTCTTCACCATTGTCATTGGCTGGATTGCCAAGGGGATCATTGGCCGCTCGCTGATTGGCTTTGCCGAAAACCTGGTCAATCGCATGCCCGTGGTGCGCACCATCTATTCCGGCATCAAGCAGATCTCGGAAACCGTTTTTGCCCAATCGGAACGCAGTTTTGAAAAAGCCTGCCTGATCCAGTACCCCCGCCGTGGGATCTGGGCCATCGGATTTATCTCGACCACGGCCAAAGGCGAAGTCTCGGCTCATGCCAATACTGGCAGCGCTTTGATGAGTGTGTTCCTGCCCACAACGCCGAACCCCACCTCGGGCTTTTTGCTCTTTGTGCCGCAGGATGATGTGATCGAGCTGGAGATGAGCGTGGAGGATGCTGCGAAACTGGTGATCTCAGCTGGGCTGGTCTATCCCAACCCCAAGGATCCCAGCTCCCCAGAACAGCCAGAGGACGCCACCTGAACACCGACTGTAGCCCAGCTCGGTGGCCGTGGATGTCCCGCAACAAAAAAGGGAAGGCGCTGTGCCTTCCCTTTGCATTTTATGCAGCGCTTCAATCGCGTTAAAAGGCCGTCCTAAAGCGCAGTCCAGCCGCCATCAACGCTCAGTGTGGTGCCAGTGATCTGCGCTGCGGCATCGGAACAGAAAAAGACAGTGGATCCCCCCAACTGTTCCACAGTGGCAAACTCCCGCGACGGCTGACGCTCTAGCATCACCTGCTTGATCACCTCTTCGCGCGACATGTTGTATTTTTCCATGGTATCCGGAATCTGCGCCTCGACCAGCGGGGTCAAAACATATCCGGGGCAGATCGCATTGCAGGTGATTGGCTCTTCTGCGGTTTCCAGCGCCACGGTTTTGGTCAGGCCAACAACCCCATGTTTCGCGGCCACATAGGCCGATTTGAACGGCGAGGCGGTAAGCCCGTGCGCAGAGGCGATGTTGACCACACGGCCCCAGCCAGCCTCCCGCATCATCGGCAGCGCCACCGCAGTGGTGTGAAAGGCCGAGCTGAGGTTGATGGCCAGAATGGCGTCCCAGGTCTCTGCCGGAAACTCATCCACCGGCGCCACATGCTGAATGCCGGCGTTATTGACCAGGATATCGCAGCGGCCCGCCTCTTTGATCAATCCACGGCAGGCCTCACCCTTGGACATATCGGCCTGGATGTAGCGGGCTTCTACGCCAAACTCTGCCGCAATCTGTGCCGCCAGTGCGTAATCTTCCTCGCGATCGGTAAAAGAGTTCAACACCACATCCGCCCCAGCCCGCGCCAATTCGCGCGCAATGCCCAGACCAATGCCCGAGTTTGATCCGGTGATCACAGCGGTTTTCCCCTGGAGCGTCATCTGTTGTTCCTTTCGTGAATCCTGACAAGACGTGTTGACCTTCTTGCCATGCCGCCCGGGTAAAAGAAACGCGTAGGATTACGTAGCCTTTTCCCCTGACGCATCCCCCAATAGCCAAATTCAAGGACGCAAACCAGCTTCAGCATCCCCGTGCAGAGCCGTCTAATTAAAAGGAAAACCCGAAAACCAAAAAAAACGCCCGCACGAAGCGGGCGTAAAGTTATTGAGGCAGGTTTCATACAGGCAAGAAACCTATCGAGCAGTGACACCTTTATAGGCAATTTCGCCTGTTCATCCAAGCTAAAAGTTTTAAATGACGATGTGCGGCCTCTGAGGTATAGAGCCAATAAAATAAGGGCTGTAGGGGATTGTTGCCAAAGTGATGCCAGATTTTTTCCAAAAACTCAAAGCTACAACCTGCGGAATCTTGCTGTTTTGCGCTGCCGAATTTGCATCCGCAGAATCATCACATGGCATAGCTATGTATGGCAGCCCCGCCCTACCACAGGATTTTGTGTCTCTCCCCTATGTAAACCCCAATGCGCCAAAGGGTGGCAAAGTGGTGGTTGGGAACACTGGCGGATTTGATACGCTTAATCCGTTTACCCCCAAAGGCACGCCTCCCTGGCAGCTCAGGTTCTGGGGATACGAGAGTTTGATGGGACGATCCTGGGACGAAGCTTTCTCTCTTTACGGGCTGTTGGCCGAATCAGTTGAAGTACCCGAGGACCGATCCTGGGTCGAATTCAGCCTAAGACCAGAGGCGCGTTTCTCCGATGGCAGCCCGGTTACAGTCGAAGATGTGATCTGGTCCTACGAAACCCTGGGCACCAAGGGACATCTGCGCTACCGGGGGTTTTGGAACAAGATTGCCGAAATCCGCCAGACCGGTCCCATGAGCCTTCGGATCACCTTTAACACTGCCGACAGAGAACTCGCTCTGATTGCAGGCATGCGTCCGATTTTGCAAAAATCTCAATGGGAGGGCAAAGACTTTGCCGCCTCCGGCCTGACAGAGGCGCCCATTGGAACCGGGGCCTATGTGGTGGCGGATTTTGAAGCCGGGCGCCACATCATCCTGAAACGCAACCCCGACTACTGGGGCAAAGATTTGCCATTCCGGGTGGGCACGCAAAACTTTGATGAGCTTCGGATTGATTTCTTTGGCGACCAAACCGTGTTGTTTGAAGCCTTCAAAGCCGGAGAGCTGAGCAGTTACCGAGAGTTCAATGCCGATAAATGGGCCAGCGCCTATGGGTTTTCTGCCGTGACCGATGGCCGGATTGTCAAAAGTGAGATACCCCATAAACGCCCCACTGGCATGACTGGACTTGCCATCAATACCCGCCGCGCCCCGCTTGATGATTGGCGTGTACGCGAAGCGCTGCTGTTGGCGTTCAACTTTGAATACATCAACGAGACAATAACCGGCAGCGCCCAACCGAGGATCACCTCGTATTTCTCCAACTCGCATCTTGGGTTGCGTCCCGGACCCGCCCGCGGCCGGGTCGCCGACTACCTGATGCCCTTTGTCGGGGCCCTGCTGCCCGGCACAGTTGACAGCTACACTCTGCCGCAAAGCGACGGCACCAAACGCAATCGCAAGAACCTTCGTAAGGCGATGGCCCTGTTGGAGGAAGCCGGTCTAACGGTGCAAGACGGCGCCCTGCGCGATGCAGATGGCACCCCGATCACCTTTAACGTCTTGCTGCGCCAGGGGGACAACGAAATGAAAACCGTGGTTGAAATCTATGCCCGTGCGCTGGAACGACTGGGGATCACCCTGATGCCAGAACCCGTTGACAATGCACAGTATGTTGGCCGCCAAAGCAGTTTTGATTTTGACCTCACCAAGGTGCGGCGCGAACTGTCGCTCAGCCCTGGAAACGAACAAAAACTCTACTGGGGTTCCGCTGGTGCAGACCAACCCGGCAGCCGCAACCTGATGGGCATCGCCTCTCCTGCGGTGGATGCGATGATTGACACCATGCTCAACGTGACGGATCCAGAGGATTTTGTCGCCGCCACCCGCGCGCTGGACCGGCTTCTGATGGCGGGGCGCTATGTGATACCGATATGGTCCTTTGATAAGGGACGGATTGCACATAAACGTGCGCTGAAATTCCCGCAAACCCTGCCAATCTACGGAGACCGCACCGGGTTTATGCCGGATGTTTGGTGGTATCAGGAAGACTAGCCCAAAGCCCCCTTCGCAGGTTGCTGTGCGCCCTGCCTTGTTTCCAGCTTGATCCCAGAGCCAAAGCCCGTGCTTGGCTCTGGGCTTTGGCATGGGCTTGTTTGGGCACAATCAAAGCCAGAGCGAACTGCAGCATTCCTTTTTTGCCTATTTTTTGATATGCTGCTCAAACAAACTGTTCAAAGTACGTGGTAACTGTTTTCGAGAGGGGTACCAATCATGACACTCCATCCTGCCCCGCTGTGCTGGGAGACAATGTACCCCCGGGCCAAACAACGGTTTCCACATTTGCAGTTTGAAACGGTCGCCAGTTTGAAAGGGGATCATGATGGCTTTGTAAACCATTTGGCAGCCTCCCACCAACTGACACTGCGCGAAGCCCGTGAAGAGGTTGAGGATTTTCTCTTTACCGAAAGCCTGCATGCCGAGCTGGCGTCTAACCCGACCTAGGTTACCGCCAGTCCAGATCAAAGCCAGTCGGCAACACCCCCTAAGGCAAAGCCCCTGCCGCACTCCGCATCTGGCCAGGCACACGTCTGGAATGGGGCACGCCGAAAATGGGCGGCGCCTGAAACACTTTCTTATCAGGGCTTTAGCTTAGCGAGGTCACCCAGAGAATGGTGGCGTCTTCCTGACTTTTGGACACCACATTGTGCCCCATAGCTGCGTCATAATAGGCGCTGTCGCCCCGCCGCATCTCAACCGGTTCGTAAAACTCAGTAAACAGAGTCACCACGCCGGTCAGCACATACATGAATTCTTCGCCGTCGTGACGCACCCAGCCATCAAACTCTTCCATCGACCGCGCCCGCACCCGGGCCCGGTAAGGCAACATCTGTTTGCGGCGCAGACCTTCGGCCAGCAGCTCATGTTCATAGGTGGCAGTGGCCTGGGCTGAGCCTTCGTTCAGCTTGGTCACCGTCATCCGGCCATTGACCTGATCCCGTTGCGGCGGCGTGAACAGCTGCGGCACCGAGATCTGCAATCCAACAGCCAGCTTTTTCAGGGCTTCATAGGTCGGCGACATCTGGCCGTTTTCGATTTTTGACAGGGTCGAGCGCGCCAGCCCGGCCTGATTGGCCGCATGTTCCAATGTCCAGTCGCGCGCTTTGCGCAACTCACGAACACGGGCGCCCAGGTCCAGGGGCTCCGCTTCGCGTTCATCCCCATTGGCACGGGCAATGGTAATCAAAGATTTTGGGTCGTTTCCTGTCATAGAGCTTCTATATGCCGCCCGGTGGGTGCTTGCAACGCAGCACTTGTCACGCTAGCCAATGGAAATGTTGTCCCTGTTTGATCAAGGCGCCTTTGCGCCCTGCCCCGCACCCTTTAATCTGGCAGCCTTTGTGCTGCGCCATGCTGTTGATCTGGCCGACAAACCAGGTCTGGAAGTTGTCGGCCCCAGCGGCCTGCAAACCTGGAGCTTTGCCCAGCTGGAAGCCGCAGTGCGCGGCACCGGCACTGGCCTGCTGCAGGCAGGGCTGACGCCCGGCCAGATCGTGCTGATGCGCCTGGGCAATACGGTTGATTTTCCCATTGCCTATCTGGGGGCTATTGCCGCCGGTCTGGTGCCGGTACCGACATCTTCGCAGCTCACCGAAGACGAAACGGCGAAGATGATTGCCGATCTGCAGCCCGCAGCGGTGCTGCGGGACCCAAAGGTCGCCTGCGCTCCCCATGACACGCAGATCCTGCTGGCGGAGTTACAGGCCATGCATGGGCTCCCGCCCTGCGCCTATGACATGGGGGATCCAAACCGGATGGCCTATGCGGTCTACACCTCGGGGACCAGCGGCAAGGCCCGCGCGGTGGCCCATGCCCACCGCGCCATCTGGGCCCGCCAGATGATGGTGACGGGCTGGTATGATCTCAAACCCTCTGACCGGTTGCTGCATGCCGGCGCCTTCAACTGGACCTTTACCCTGGGCACAGGCCTGATGGACCCCTGGGCCATGGGGGCCACCGCCCTGATCCCGGAACCCGGCACGGACCCTAGTGATCTGCCAGAGCTGTTGCGCCAACATGATGCAACCATATTTGCAGCTGCCCCGGGTGTTTACCGCAAGATCCTAAAAAGCGAGACCGCTATGGAGCTTCCCAAGCTGCGCCATGGATTATGTGCGGGTGAAAAGCTCTCGTCGCATCTGCACGGCGCCTGGAACAGCACGACAGGCACCGAGCTGTATGAGGCCTATGGCATGTCCGAATGCTCCACCTTCATTTCCTCCAGCCCGGCCCATCCGGCACGCGGCGACGCGCTGGGGCAGCCGCAGCAGGGCCGCAAAGTCGCCATTCTGGGGCCTGAGGGTCCGGTGCCCCAGGGCCAGGAGGGCACGATCGCCATAGCCGCCAGCGACCCCGGATTGATGCTGGGATACCTGAACGCCCCGGAAGAGACCGCAGCACGCATGCAGGACGGCTGGTTCCTGACCGGTGATCAAGGCGCCATGGCGGTCGACGGACAGGTGAGCTATCTTGGCCGGGCAGACGATATGATGAATGCCGGCGGCTTTCGTGTCTCCCCGATTGAGGTGGAAACCCAGCTTTCGGCCCATCCAGGCATTACCCAAGTGGGGGTTGCCTCGGTTGAGGTCAAAACCGACAGCCATATCATTGTGGCCTTCTATACTGGTCCAACCCAATTGGATGAGCCCGAGCTGGAGGCTTTTGCCGCCGCCCACCTGGCGCGCTATAAACAGCCGCGCGCCTATGTGTATCTCGATATGCTGCCCAGTGGCGCCAACGGTAAGTTGTTGCGCCGCGCCCTGCCCGCCTATTTCAAAGGATAAGCCATGACCGCTGATCTGACTGCCTCGTTGCCTACCGTCAAGCTCGACATCATTTCCGACCCGATCTGCCCCTGGTGCTATATCGGCAAGACGCATCTGGACAAAGCCCTGGCCGAAATCCCCGATCACCCCTTTGTGATTGAATGGCACCCCTTTCAGCTGAACCCAGACATGCCCTCTGAGGGCATGGGACGGCGGGCCTATCTGGAAGGCAAGTTTGGCGGTAAAGAGGCCGCAGTCCGGGCCTATGCTCCGGTGGTCGAGCACGCTGAAAAAGCAGGCCTAAACATCGATTTTGAAGGCATGCAGCGCACCCCAAACACGATTGATGCTCACCGGCTGATCCACTGGGCCGGGATCGAGGGCAAACAGGGGGCCATGGTCGATGCGCTGTTTGATGCCTATTTTGCCCAGGCCCGCGATATTGGCGATCACGAAGTACTGGTTGAGATCGCAGAAAAAGTCGGCATGGAAGCCGATGTCGTGCGTCAGCTTTTGTCTGGGGCCAATGATGCCGACGACATCCGCAACCGCGACGCCCATTCACGCAAGATGGGGGTTTCTTCGGTTCCCACCTTTATCATTGCCAATCAGCATGCGGTTCCAGGTGCCCAGCAGCCTGAAATGTGGAAACAGATCATCGCAGATATCATGCAGCAACTTCAATCGCCTGAGGAGGATGCATGAGCCAACTCAGGCGCATGACAATCTTTGTTTCGCTGCTGGTTATCATCTCTGGCAGCACGGTGTTTTTTCGCATCGTCGAAGGTTGGAGCTGGCTGGATTCCTATTTTTTTACCATCGTGACCATCTCTACCGTTGGCTATGGAAATCTGGTGCCGATCACCGCGGCGGGCAAGCTGGCTACGACCTTTTTGATTTTTGGCGGTTTGGGCGTTTTTGCCCTCGCCATCCATGAATTTGCCAAGATCCAGCTGCTCAAACGGCAAGAGCACAACGAATGGCTTTTTGCCCGCCTTGGTCGCCATAAGGAGGGCGAAGAAGATGTGGTTGCCAATAAGGACGACCAACCCCATCGCCCGAGTCAGAGCCAGAATGCACCCCATCAGGGGGGGCTGCCCTCTAGCCCGCAAGATCCATCCGGGCAAAAATAGCTATTGGATTTAAGGACCTCGCCGCGCCCTATGAGGGATTGAAGCCTTGATCTTCCGTTGCATATCGTCGCCTCTGCCTAGGTCCGCACCCCGGCCAAAGTAATTCACAAGACAACAATGCACATACCCCTGTGCATTTTGAGCCTTGGCCTCTGGCTGGCTCGCGTGATACCCGCCCTTATCGAGGCCCGGTCCGGATTCAATTTCAGGATCCCCGAAGTCTCTTATGAGGATCCCAATGACGACGAAACCCGCCCAAGCCATGTCCAAGGCCGAGTTCATTTCTCTGGTTGCGATGATGATGGCCACGATTGCTTTTTCTATCGACGCCATGCTGCCGGCCCTGCCGGAAATTGGCGCACAACTGAGCCCCGATGACATCAACCAGGCCCAGTTGATCCTGACCTCATTTGTCCTAGGCATGGGCATTGGTACCTTTTTTACCGGCCCGCTTTCGGATGCCTTTGGACGTAAGCCCGTGATCGTGGTCGGCGCGCTGGTCTATATCGTCTCGGCCGGGGTGGCCTGGGCTTCCTCCTCGCTGGAACTGGTTCTTTTTGCCCGGCTTACCATGGGGTTGGGCGCTGCCGGCCCACGGGTTGTTGCCCTGGCCATTGTGCGCGATCTGTATTCCGGGCGCGAGATGGCGCGGATGATGTCCATTGCCATGATGATCTTTACCCTGGTGCCCGCAATTGCACCGATGCTGGGGCAGTTTGTCATCCTCATCGCCGGCTGGCGGGGCATTTTTGCCGCGTTTGCGCTGTTTGCGATCATCATTTCCCTGTGGACCATGCTGCGCCTGCCCGAGCCACTGGCGATAGAAAACCGGCGCCCCTTTCGTGTTCCGCTGATGATTGCTGCGGTCAAGGAGATGGTGCAGCACCCAACCGTGCGCCTGTCGATTCTGGTGCAGACCCTCTGCCTGGCCATCCTGTTCACCATGATCACCATGGTTCAGCCGATCTATGACATCATTTTTGATCGCGCTGACAGTTTTCCCTTTTGGTTCAGCCTAGTGGCCCTGATGTCGGGCAGCGCCAGCGTGTTGAATGCCTCTGTTGTGGTGCGCATCGGCATGCGCCGCATTGTGACCTGGTCTCTGGCCGGGCAGATCGTCCTCTCGGCTGTCATGTTAACGCTCGAAAGCCTGCCACTCCCCGGCGCTGTGGCCTTTGGGCTGTTCGTCGCCTGGCAAACCAGCGTGTTCTTTATGGCCGGCACCACTCTGGGCAATCTCAATGCAATGGCGATGGAACCCATGGGCCATATCGCCGGCATGGCCGCTTCGGTCATTGGTGCGATTTCTACGGTCTGTGGTGCCATCATTGCAGCGCCTATCGGGCTGTTGTTTGATGGCACGCTGTTGCCAGTCACCCTGGGAATTCTGGTTATGTCCGGCCTTGGCTACCTGATCATGCTACACATCGCCCGGGTCGAGGCGCGGCTTGTGCCCTAGCCACGGATCTTTTGGATCGGGGCGCATCACTGGTGCGCCCTACAAACTGAAGCCTGCCCCGGCGCACTGTCTTGCCGCGGCACCGCAAAACTCCTAACCTCTTTGAATATTTCAGCCAGATATTTGGAGAGGTTTTTATGGAATATCCGTATGATCTGGGCAGCTATTCAAGCCCAATCACCACCACATCCCCAGAGGCGCAGCTGTGGTTTGATCGCGGATTGATCTGGACCTATGGCTACAATCACCAAGAGGCCGTCGCTTGTTTCAAACTGGCGCTGTCCCATGATCCTGCCTGCGCCATGGCCCATTGGGGGCTGTCCTATGCCTCTGGCCCCAATTACAACATGCCCTGGGCGCTGCACGATCAGCCCGGTCGCGCCGAAGCCCTCTCCATCGCCTATGATTCCAGCCAGGCGGCGCTGGAGCATTCAGCAGGCTGCACCACAGCCGAAACCCTGCTGATCAAGGCCCTGCGGGCGCGCTATCCACAGCGCGCGCTGGCCGATGACATGCATGCCTGGGATTATGACTTTGCCGATGCCATGCGCGCGGCCTTTGCCAGCTGTGACGACCATCTCGACCTGCGCACGGTTTACGCCGAAAGTCTGCTCAACCTCACCCCCTGGAAGATGTGGGATCTGAAATCCGGCGCCCCGGCCAAGGGCGCTGCAACGCTGGAGGCGCAGCAGGTGCTCGAAGCCGCCATGGACACCGCCCCAGGCGCCATGCAGCACCCCGGCCTGTTACATCTTTATGTGCATCTGATGGAGATGTCGCCCACACCGGAAAAGGCGCTCAAGGCTGCGGATGTATTGCGCCGCCTGGTGCCGGATGCCGGGCATCTGGTGCATATGCCCACTCATATTGATGTGCTGTGCGGCAACTATCATGACGTGGTGCTTTGGAACGAAGAAGCGGTCAAGGCAGATCTGAAATACTACGCCCGCGAAGGCGCGTATAACATCTACACGGGCTACCGCCAGCACGACTATCACTTCGTCATCTATGGCGCTCTTTTCCTTGGACAAATAGAACCCGCCCTGCAGGCCAACGCCGGGTTGTGGCAGACCACCCCCGAAGAGATGCTACGCATTGAGAGCCCACCGATGGCGGACTACTTTGAATCCTATATGGCGATGCACCCCCATATCCTGATCCGATTTGGCCGTTGGGAGGACTGCATCGCTCTGGAATTGCCTCAAGATCCAAAGCTTTACTGCACTCTCACGGCGACCACCCATTACGCCCGCGCCATCGGCTATGCAGCCACTGGCCGGGTGGCAGAGGCCGAAGCGGAAGAGCAGCACTTTCTCGCAGCCAAGGCCCGGGTGCCGGAAAGCCGCCTGATGCACAACAACCGGGTGGTGGATCTGTTAGAGATCGCCCGCGAAATGCTGCGCGGTGAGATTGAATATCGCAAGGAAAACTACGCCACGGCCTACGACCACCTGCGCCGCTCGGTCGCCTTGGACGACACTCTGCCCTATGATGAACCCTGGGGCTGGATGCAGCCCACCCGCCACGCGCTGGGGGCACTGCTATTGGAGCAGGGCCACGTGGCGGAGGCCGAAGCGGTTTACCGTGCCGATCTCGGGCTTGACGACACCCTGTCGCGCGCCTCTGTTCATCCGGGTAATGTGTGGAGTCTCAAAGGCCTATACGACTGTCTGCAAGCGCGCGGCGAGACGATTGAGATCCATCACATCAAACAAAAGCTCGACCTTGCCCAGGCGCGCTCGGATGGGGTCTTTGCCTCCTGCGGCTGCGCCCAGGAGGCTATGCGCCCCTCAAACTGCTGCAGCGCGTAACGCCGCAGATTTCAGGGACGATGAGTAGCCAAGGCCCTATTTGGCCTTGGCTTTTTTCCGCTCGGCAATCAGCCGTTCGGCCAGATCCCGGGCAATGGCAAAGGCACCTTTGATTTTGTCGCTGTCTTTCTTCCAGTCGCGGCGCACCACAATTTTGTTGTCCTTGACCTTGGCCAGACCATTCTGCCCCTGAATGAAATCAACCAGCCCCTGCGGCGAGGCAAATTTGTCATTGTGGAACTGTAGTGTCGCGCCCTTGGGACCAGCGTCCAGTTTGGAAATTCCGGCGCGTTTGCACATGGCCTTGATGCGAACAACGAGCATCAAGGTATTGACCTCTTTGGGCAATTTTCCAAATCGGTCAATCAGCTCAGCGGCAAAACCTTCCAGCTCCACCTTGGTGGTGAGGGAGGAAAGACGGCGATACAGCCCAAGGCGCACATCAAGGTCCGGCACATAGGCCTCTGGGATCAACACCGGCACGCCCAGATTAATCTGCGGCGCCCATTGCTCATCCCCGTCGCTCAAGCCTTCCAGCTCACCGGAGCGGATCTTGGCAATCGCCTCTTCCAGCATCGACTGGTACAGCTCATATCCCACGTCGCGCATCTGGCCGGATTGTTCTTCACCCAGCAGGTTGCCTGCGCCCCGAATATCAAGGTCTTGGCTGGCAAGGGTAAAGCCGGCGCCCAGAGTATCAAGCGAGCCCAGCACCCGCAGGCGCTTTTCTGCGGCCGGTGTCAGGCGTTGGCGTGGCTTGGTGGTGAGATAGGCATAGGCGCGGGTCTTGGAGCGGCCCACACGGCCCCGGATCTGGTAGAGCTGCGACAGGCCAAACATATCCGCACGATGAACCACCATGGTATTGGCGGTTGGAATATCGAGACCGCTTTCAACAATCGTGGTCGCCAACAGTACGTCGTATTTGCCATCGTAAAAGGCGTTCATCCGGTCATCCAGCTCGCCCGGGGCCATCTGACCATGGGCGACCATATAGCTGAGTTCGGGCAATTGTTCTTTCAGGAAGGCCTCGATTTCGGGCAGATCCGAGATGCGGGGCACCACGTAAAAGCTTTGCCCACCACGATAATGTTCGCGCAACAGCGCCTCGCGCAATGTAACCGCGTCAAATTCGCTGACATAGGTGCGGATCGCCAGACGGTCCACCGGTGGCGTGCCGATGATCGACAAATCACGCACCCCGGTGAGGCTCAGCTGTAGGGTCCGCGGGATTGGCGTCGCCGTCAGAGTCAGCACATGGATGTCAGATCGCAGCTGTTTCAGCCGTTCTTTGTGGCCAACACCAAAGTGCTGTTCCTCGTCGATGATCAACAGGCCGAGGTTGTTGAACCGGATGTTTTTGGCCAGTAAGGCATGGGTGCCGATGACGATATCAACCGTACCCTTGGCCATGCCCTCGCGGGTTTTGGCCGCCTCTTTTGCCGTAACAAAGCGCGACAACTGTCTGACCTCCAATGGAAATCCACGAAACCGTTCAGCAAAGGACGCAGCGTGCTGCCGCGCCAAAAGGGTGGTTGGCGCAATCACGGCCACCTGCACGCCCGACATGGCCGCCACAAAGGCTGCCCGCATGGCGACTTCGGTTTTTCCAAAGCCCACATCGCCACAGATCAACCGGTCCATCGGCTGGCCCGAGGTCAGGTCCGCCATGACATCCTCAATCGCGCGCAGCTGATCGTCGGTTTCCTGATAGGGGAAGCGAGCCGAGAACTCCTCCCAGGCATGGGGCGGCGGATCCATCGCAGGGGCACGGCGCAGGGCCCGTTCGGCGGCAATGCGGATAAGCTTATCCGCCATCTCGCGGATGCGTTCCTTGAGCTTGGCCTTTTTCGCCTGCCAGGCGCCGCCGCCAAGACGATCCAGAAAGGCCTCGTCGTGGCCGTATTTGGACAGCAGTTCGATATTCTCTACCGGCAGGTAAAGCTTGGACTCCTCGGCATATTCCAGCAGCAGGCATTCATGGGCGGCCCCGGCGGCGCGCACCACCTCCATCCCCATGTAACGGCCAATGCCATGATCCACATGCACCACCAGATCGCCCGGGCTGAGCGACTGTGTTTCGGTCAGAAAGTTCTCTGCCTTGCGGCGTTTCTTGGGCGCCCGGATCAGCCGGTCCCCCAGCACATCCTGCTCTGAGATCACCGTCAAATCGTCGGTCTGAAACCCATGCTCCAGCGCCCAAACCGCCAGATGCAGCCCGGATTTTCCGATCCTTGTGCCATCCATCACCGGGATGACTTCCGCCAGACCTTCGTCCTCGATCAGCCCGGTCAGCCGTTCGCGCGCGCCCTCGGAATAGGAGGCAACAACCACCGGCCCCTCCTGCAGACGCGCCTTAATGTGGTCGGCCAATGCCCCAAAAAGGCTGACATTTTCCTGCTGCCGCTCGGGCGAGAAGTTGCGACCAATACGGCCACCAGCATCCACCACCCCTGGCCCCGAGGCCTGCGCCAGAGGATGCAGCTGAATGCGCCGCAGGGGCGCCACGGCTTCCTCCCAGGCGGCATCATCCAGATAGAGCAGCCCCGGCGGAGTGGGTTTGTAAACCGTATCCATGCGCCCCTTCTGGCTCATGGCGATCTTGCGGGTCTCGTACTGGTCTTCGATGCTGTCCCAGCGCGCCAGACGCGCCGGGGTGACCTGATCGTCGATCGTGACCGTGGCCTTTGGCAGGTAGTCAAACAGCGTTTCCAGTTTATCGTGGAAGAATGGCAACCAATGCTCAATACCCTGATGTTTGCGCCCGGCGCTCACCGCTTCATACAGCGGATCATCGGTGCCGGCGGCGCCAAACTCGATCCGGTAATTCTGTCGGAACCGGGTGATGGCGGCCTCATCCAGGATCACTTCGGAAACCGGAGCCAGTTCGATCAGATCCAGGGTTTGGGTGGTGCGCTGGCTGGCGGGATCAAACCGGCGGATACCGTCCAGTACATCGCCAAAGAAATCCAGCCGCACCGGACCGCTGTCGCCCGGGGGGAAGATATCAATAATGCCGCCGCGAATGGCATAGTCCCCCGGTTCCATCACCGTGGGGCTTTGCACAAAACCCATGCGCACCAGGAATTCACGCAGTGATTTTT
The DNA here is from genome assembly GCF_042192375.1 of Pseudophaeobacter sp. TrK17. Lineage (NCBI taxonomy): Bacteria > Pseudomonadati > Pseudomonadota > Alphaproteobacteria > Rhodobacterales > Roseobacteraceae > Pseudophaeobacter > Pseudophaeobacter sp. TrK17. The sequence goes on along the minus strand of NZ_CP071700.1, from coordinate 1,821,711 downwards.
CATCAACCCGCTGATCCACCCGCGCCGAAAAGGCCGCCTGACGCAACACATCGCGCGTCGGCACCCGCTGGCTGGCGGCATTCAGGGTGGTCAACAGGATGAACTGTTTCGGCATCTGGTGCACCAGCGCCGCCAGACAGGCCATCCGCGCCGCCGCCACATCCGCATTGGGTGAGACCCGATCATAGGGCAGACAGTCCCAACCGGGGAAGATGAGCACCGGCATTTCTGGCGCAAAAAATGCAAGCGCGGCCCGCATCGCCTCCATCCGTTTGTCATCGCGGGCGATATGCAAGACGGGTTGGCTGGATTTGGCCAGCTCATCCAGGATCAGCCGGGCATCAAACCCTTCGGGGGCGCCGCCCATGGTAATCGCTCTTTGCGCCATATCGCGCCTCTCCTCTCAAACATCTGCTCTTGGACCTCATCCGAGGCAGGCTCGTTTCTTGGACTGCTGGGAGTGGACCACCTGCCCCGTGTTATACGGCGTTATACGGCGCGCAGAAATGCCCACAGCGCCTCACAGTTAGCCGCCCAGTTAGCCACCTAGTGGACCGATATTCAGGTTCTGATACATGCCCCAAAGCGCGGTCACAAAGATAAAAATCATACCCAGAATCTGTATCAAAAACCGGCAAGTTGTCATGGCTTTATAAAGGTCTTCGCCCTGTGCCTCATTTTGAAGAACTTTCTGCGCGGTCATCAGATTAATCAGAACGACCAGCGACAGCGGAAACACCAGCAAAAACACCGCCTGGGCGATCTCCATCCCCAGCACGAAGCCAAGGGTCGCCAAGGCAGACAGGAAAAAACAGGCAAGCCCGAGCAGCCAGACCCCGGCGGATCGCACCACGAACATCATACGGTTCACGTTGATACGCACCAGATCGTCCAGGTCCTGCACCGCTTGCCCACCGTATTTGCGGGCCCGATGCACCATGTCAAACGGTGCGCCCAGAATGCGATGGCTAAGGGTAGACCACATAACCGCCAAGGCAATCCAATACCACAGATTGGAAAAAGACCGCAGATCAATCATCTCGGACAGGGTTTCAAACAAGCTCAAAACGTCAATGCCTCTTATCACGCAGGATCACGCTGCCGCCCGAACTGACTCTTTTGCAGACAGAAGGCAATATCCCGCGGCTGCGAACCGGCTCTATATCCTCTGTCACATTGGGTTAAACAAGCCCCCGAGCACAGCCAGGCCGGCAGAGTGAGAAAAGCGCGGCGATTGTGCCACTTGCCTTGGGCCGGGCTTCCATGCGACCCAAAGGCAACCTGCAATAAAACAGATGAGTTCCAGATGAAGCCGACCGTCGCTCCCTTTCCCGCCGCCCGATTGCGCCGTACCCGGGTTACCCCTGCAATCAGAGGCTTGGTTCGTCAGAACACCCTGACCACGGATGATCTGATCTGGCCGGTGTTTGTGCGCGATGGCGAAGGTATTGAGGAACCCGTGAGCTCGATGCCTGGCGTGCTGCGCCGCTCGGTCGACAAGATTGCCGAGGCCGCGGTGGAGGCACAGGCGCTGGGCATTCCGGCGATCTGTCTGTTTCCCTACACTGATGCCGCACTCAAGACAGAGGATTGCGCTGAGGCCTGGAGCCCGAACAATCTGTGCAATCGCGCTATCCGCGCCATCAAAGCGGTGGCGCCCGATATTGCGGTAATGACCGATGTGGCGCTGGACCCCTATAATATCAACGGCCATGATGGCTATGTGGTTGACGGTGAGATCCTCAATGATGAAACCGTTGAGGCCCTGGTCAAGATGAGCCTGGCTCAGGCAGAGGCCGGCGCGGATATCATCGGCCCCTCTGATATGATGGATGGCCGTATTGGCGCCATGCGCAGCGCCTTGGAAGCAGCCGGTCATCGCAATGTTTCGATCCTGTCCTATGCGGCAAAATACGCCTCGGGCTATTATGGCCCCTTCCGGGATGCGGTTGGCGCCTCGGGCGCGCTTCAGGGCGACAAAAAAACCTATCAGATGGATCCCGGCAACTCGGATGAGGCCCTGCGCCTGATTGAGCGCGACCTGCAGGAAGGCGCGGATATGGTGATGGTGAAGCCGGGAATTGCCTATCTGGACATCTGCTACCGGGTGAAATCCACCTTTGGCACACCAACCTTTGCCTATCAGGTCTCGGGTGAATACGCGATGATTCAGGCTGCGGCGCAGAACGGCTGGATTGACGGGGAAAAGGTCATGCTGGAAAGCCTGATGGCCTTTAAACGCGCCGGCTGTGATGGGATCCTCAGCTACTTTGCACCACAAACGGCGCGAATTCTTAACGGTTAGGGGCAGCAGGCCTCTGCCGCCCCGACCGTATGATCAACGGCATGATCAACGGCCTGCACATTGGCCTGCTCACCAGAAGGTGACTGCCATAGAGCGATATGCCGCCCATTTGCGGCTCTGACTGTTGCCCAAGTGGTGACAGTCGGCAAGAATGCACCTATACCTTATGGCAGAGCCGGAAAACCGGCCTATTGCAACGACACCCGCTCGGGCAGATTTGACCGGGGTGAGGATCTCTCACCCAGGTTTGGCCGTTTCGAGCAGCAGGACAGGCAACTGGATATATGAGCAGCAAATCTTTTGACCGCATGTCACGTCGCGGATTCACCCTAAGCCTTATGGCCGGAGCGGGCGTTACCGCCGCCTGCGGCAATGGCGTTGGCAGCAACAATGGGGCGACCATTGATGCACGCGTCGATTCAACTCTGAATCAGATGTATAATCGCTACCCCAACACCCAGACCCTGGCGGCAAAATCCACCGGTATGCTGGTCATGCCACTGGTGACCGAGGCTGGGTTTATTTTTGGCGGAGCCTATGGCCGCGGTGCCCTTCTGATCAATGGCGCCACCGTGGATTATTATTCGACCGTAAAAGGCAACGCGGGGCTGCAAATCGGCGCCCAGCAATATGCCCATGTTCTGTTCTTTATGACCCAGGATGCGCTGAGCGGATTCCGTCGCTCGTCAGGCTGGGCCGCTGGCGCGGATCTTGAGTATGTGGTCCGCGATGACGGGAACTCCATCTCTGCCGATACAAACACGCTGACCTCGCCAGTTCTAGCGGCTGTCTTTGGTCAGGCCGGGCTGCGCATTGGCGCAACGCTGGAAGGCACAAAATACACCCGCATCATTCCCTAGGCGCCAATCCCGCCCTTTTTGGGCCGCCGATACGCCTAGACAGAAATACAAAAGGCCGTGCAAATCATTTTGCACGGCCTCTTTTAGTATTTAGCTCTTCTCCACCTGGCTGTCTGGCTGTGGCACCCTGCGAGCAGTTTTGCCCGCAAAGGGATTAATCCAAGGCCCGCAGACGTTTAACCAGAGAAGATGTATCCCAACGGCCACCGCCGAGTTTTTGCACCTCTTTGTAGAATTGATCCACCAGGGCCGTGACCGGCAGGCTGGCTCCGGTTTCATTGGCCGCGTCCAGACAGATCCCCAAATCCTTGCGCATCCAATCCACCGCAAAGCCATGTTCGAACTGGTCATCCAACATGGTTTCATAGCGGTTTGCCATCTGCCAGCTGCCAGCGGCACCCTGGCTGATCACCTCGACCACAGCCCTGCCATCCAGGCCGGCTTTTTCTGCAAAATGCAGCGCTTCGCTCAGCCCCTGGACCAGGCCTGCAATGGCAATCTGGTTGCACATCTTGGTCATTTGGCCCGCGCCGCTGTCGCCAATGCGGCGGCAAATGCGGGCGTAGGCCCCGATCACCGGTTCTGCCCGTTCAAAGGCCGCGACATCGCCGCCGCACATCACCGACAAAACGCCATTTTCCGCGCCGGCCTGTCCACCGGAAATCGGCGCATCCACAAACGAAATACCGCTCTCGCCTGCAGCAGCGTATAGCTCACGCGTGACCTTGGCCGAGACCGTCGTGTGATCAACAAACACGCTGCCTGCCGCCATCCCGGCAAAGGCGCCATCCGCCCCCAGACAGACCGCCCGCAGGTCGTCATCATTGCCAACGCAGGACATAACAAATTCTGCCCCCTCTACGGCTTCACGGGGCGTGGCCGCAAAGCTGCCGCCATGGGCCTGCGCCCAGGCTTCGGCCTTTGCGGTTGTACGGTTGTAAACGCTGACGTCATGGCCTGCGGATTTCAGATGACCCGCCATCGGGTAGCCCATAACCCCCAACCCCAAAAATGCGATTTTTGCCATTTGCTTTTCCCCTGTTCTGAACTGGCTTATGTTGGCGACACCCTAACACCGGCCCGGCTAGGTGCAATCGCAGGCACACCGCCAAAGCCATAAAAAATAGGAAACAGGCCCTTGATGGCACGTCTTTTTCGCTGGCTTTTGCGGCTGGCAGCAGCACTGATTCTGCTGATCCTGATCGCCAGCGGTCTGGCCTATTACCTCGCGGCCCAGTCTTTGCCCGAATACGACAAGCAGATCTCTCTGCCCGGTCTGTCTGCTCCGGTGGAGATTATCCGCGACAATGCCAATGTTCCGCATATTTTTGGCAGCTTTGGCGCCAGTGACGAAGACGTTTATTTTGGCCTCGGATATGCCCATGCGCAGGACCGTTTATGGCAAATGGCGGTGCTGCGGCGCACCGCTCAGGGGCGGCTGTCCGAGATTTTTGGACGCCGCACCCTCGAGAGCGATTTGTTTGTGCGCCGCCTCGATATTTACGGGCTGTCCCAGCAGTCGGTCTCGGCCCAGTCAGCGGAGGCGCTGCAATCGCTCAAAGCCTATTCTGCCGGGGTGAATGCGCGCATCCTGGAAATCAACGAAAACGCCCTGGGACGGGGGGCGCCCGAGATGTTCCTGTTCAACATGCCGATGGCCCCCTGGCAGCCAGCCGATAGCATCGCCGTGATGAAACTCATGGCGCTGCGCTCATCGCACCACCTGCAGGATGAGGTTTTGCGGGCGCGAACCTCCCTGGCGCTCGCCGATCCCGAACGCCTGCAGGACATTCTGCCCGACGCCCCCGGTAAGGGCATCACCACTCTGCCCGAATACGCCAGTCTTTTCCCGGGTCTGCCCCGCTATGCCAGCGCTGCCCCACTGCCCCCCAAGAGCAGCCTGTTTCCAGTCTCCCCGCGTGGCTTTGGCGGTGCCTCCAACGCCTGGGCCGCCGCCCCCAATCGCTCTGCCGCGGGGGGCAGCCTTTTGGCCAATGATCCACATCTGACGCTTTCGGCGCCGGGCAGCTGGTATTTGGCCCGCATGGAACTGGCAACTGGCGGTATAATCGGCGGCACCATTCCTGGCATTCCCGCCATCCTGACCGGGCGTTCAGAACAGCTAGGCTGGGGCATTACCGCATCTTTTCTGGATGATCAGGATCTGTTCATCGAAAAACTAAACCCGGACACCCCCGAGGAATACCTCACCCCGCAGGGCTATCAGACCTTTACCAAACGCCCCTCGATCATCAAAATCAAGGATGAACCACCAGTGACACTGACCCTGCGCTGGAGTGAAAACGGCCCCATTTTGCCGGGGTCGCTGTTTGGACTGTCGGCGATTACCCCGCCAGGGCATGTTGTCAGCCTGGGCTGGACCGCGCTGGATCCACACGACACATCCCTGACGGCAGCCATTGACCTGATGCGCAGCTCGAACGTCAGCCAAGCCATTGCTGCAGGCGAAGGCTTCATTGCCCCCTCACAGAACCTGGTATTGGCGGACAGAGCCACAATTGCCCAGAAAACCATCGGAGCCTTTCCGGCGCGCGATGCCCGCCATCATAGCAAGGGACGCCTGCCCAGCCAGGGTTGGCAGCGGGTGAACCGTTGGCTGGGGCGCGCCCCCTATGCCGCCAATCCTGAATTCACCAGCCCGCGCGGCGGCATACTGGGTAACACAAACAACAAAATTCTGCAGCGCCCCTTCCCCAGCCATGTCTCTTATAGCTGGGGCGATACCCAGCGGGTCAACCGCTGGCGCCGCTTGATGCAAAGCCGCGAAGTACACACCCGCGACAGCTTCATGGAGGCCCAGCTTGACACCGTGTCCTACACCGCGCGTTCCCTGCTGCCTTTGATCGGAGCAGACCTGTGGTTCACCGGCGGCGCCGCAGAGGATGGCAGCCGAGAAAAGCAGCGCCAGACCGCCCTGACGCTGTTGTCAGAATGGAACGGTGAGATGAATGAACATCTGCCCGAACCGCTGCTCTATGCCGCCTGGCTCCGCGCGCTTCAGTCCCGCCTGATCGCCGATGATCTGGGACCGCTGGCGAGTGAGTTCAGCCAGGTGGATCCATTGTTCATTGAACGGGTCTACCGCAATGTAGAGGGGGCGGGCAGCTGGTGTGACGTGCGCCAAAGCGCGCCGCAGGAAACCTGCACCGATATGGCCCGCTTGGCGCTGGATGACGCCCTGATCTGGATCGAGGAGCGCTATGGCCCTGCCCTTGAGTCCCTGCGCTGGGGGGATGCCCATCAGGCCACCCAGGACCACGAAACCCTGGGAGACGTTCCTGTCTTGCGGTTCTTTGTGAATATCCGACAGTCGACCAGCGGCGGTGATAACACCCTGCAGCGGGGGCTGACCTCTGGAAAAGGTCCCAACCCGTTCCAGAACATTCATGCTGCGGGCTACCGTGGGGTCTATGATTTTGCCGACCCGGACAGCTCGTTGTTTATTCTGGCCACGGGGCAGTCCGGGCATTTCCTATCCCGCAACTACGATGACATGGCCCAGCTGTGGCGACGCGGTGAATATGTGCCCATGTCGCTGGACGAAGATCTTGCCCGCGCTGCTGCGGTTGGTGTCACCAAAATCAACCCTAGGAACTGACCTGCCATGCAAAACCTCGCAACCCCTCTTATTGTGATGGGCATATTGTTCTTTGTCGGTTTGGCTGCCGACCGCATCGGGCGGAAACTGCGGCTGCCACGGGTGACGCTGTTGCTGGGCTTTGGCCTGGTGGTGGGTCAGGCCGGGTTTGACCTGTTGCCGGACGCGATTACTGATCTGTACCAGGTGGTGGCGATTGTCGCCCTCAGCGCTGTCGCCGTTCTGTTGGGCAGCTCGCTCTCGATCAATAACCTGCGGGGGCATGGGCGTATCGTGATCGTCGTCTCGCTCTGCGTCGTGTTGGTGACCCAGGCGGTGGTGACCATTGGGCTCTGGGGCTTTGGTCTGCCGCTGGCCCTGGCCCTGGTACTGGGCGCCCTGGCCACCGCCACCGATCCTGCAGCCACCTATGATGTCATTGACCAGTCCGGCCAGGACAACTCCTTCACCAAAAGACTAAAGGGCATTGTCGCCATTGACGATGCCTGGGGGCTTTTGGCCTTTAGCCTGACAATGCTCGCACTGCGCCTGTTTGGCGACATCGGCGGAGCCGGAGAGGAATCGCCCCTGACCGCTGCCGCCTATGAGCTTGGCGGATCTATTGCTTTGGGGGTTGCTATCGGCTGGCCGGGTGCCTTTCTGATTGGTCGGTTTTCCGACGGAGAACCTCTCAGGATCGAGGCGCTGGGCCTGATTTTTCTCACCGCAGGTCTGTCGCTGATGCTAGGGCTGTCCTATCTTATTGCTGGCATGACCGTCGGGGCCGTGATCGTCAATCACGCCCGCCACCACAGCCGCGCCTTTGACGAGGTGCGCAGCTTTGAATGGCCATTCTTGATTGTCTTCTTTGTGCTTGCTGGCGCGTCTTTGGATGCAAGCGCCCTGATTTTGGCAGGGGGCGCTGGTTTTGGCTATGCGCTGTTTCGCATTTTGGGTCGTCTTCTTGGAGGCTGGGTCGGTGGGCTGGCAGCACAGGCCCCGGCACAAGAAAGCCGCCACTATGGCGCTGCCATGCTGCCGCAAGCGGGGGTAGCCATCGGGATGGCACTGGCGGCCTCGGAACAACTGCCCGCCTATGGCGATCTGATCACCGCGCTGGCCATCGGCACAACTGCGGGGTTCGAGCTGATCGGCCCTGTGGTCACGGCCTATGTTTTGTCCCGGCAAGGCAAAGCAAACAAATCTAACTGAGGCTGCAAATGCAGACGAGCGCGGGAAGTCCCCCGCGCTCTGCCTGTCTCTGCCATTTCGCGCAGCTTTTACAGCGCGTTGAACTGGGCTTTTTGCTTATCCGTCCAGCGCACAGTCAGGGCAAAGCCCTCCTCGCTCTGTTCCTCGCTGATCACCACATCCTGCTGAAACAGCCAGGCTCGCTGTTTGCCCTGCGCAAAGGAGAGCGTGAACTCTTCAATGTGACGCACGCCTTCCAGCTTGAGAGCGACATCCTCCAGCAGGGCCTCGATGCCTTCGCCTGTGAGAGCGGAAATCGCATGGATGCCCTCTTCGCGGGCAGCGCGCTGGCGGCGCGCTTCGGCGACGTCATCGGGCAATTGGTCCAGCTTGTTCCAGACTTCGATCTGGGCGCGGTTTTCATCAACCCCAAGCGTCGCCAGAATAGCGGCAACATCGTTGGCCTGATTTTGGCTGTCTTCATGGCTGATATCGCGCACATGCAGGATCACATCCGCCGCCAGCACTTCCTCCAGCGTCGCCCGGAATGCCGCCACCAATTCGGTGGGCAGGTCGGAGATAAAGCCAACGGTATCCGAGAGAATGATCTCGGGGCCATCCGGCATCTCAACCCGGCGCATGGTGGGGTCCAGGGTGGCAAAGAGCATGTCCTTGGCCATGACCTCAGCCCCGGTCAAACGGTTGAACAAAGTGGATTTACCAGCATTGGTATAGCCCACCAGGGCCACGATCGGGAACGGGATCTTGGCCCTGGCTGCGCGATGCAGACTGCGGGTTTTGACCACCTTGGCCAATTGACGGCGCAGGTTGACCAGCTGGTCATCAATTGCGCGCCTATCCGCCTCGATCTGGGTTTCGCCCGGTCCGCCGACAAATCCCAAACCACCACGCTGACGTTCCAGGTGGGTCCAGGCCCGCACCAGACGGGTGCGCTGATAGCTCAGCGCCGCCATTTCCACCTGCAACACGCCTTCACGGGTCCGCGCACGATCCGAGAAGATTTCGAGAATCAGACCGGTGCGATCAAGGATTTTGACCTTCCAGGCCTTTTCCAGATTGCGTTGCTGCACTGGCGACACCGGACCATCAATCAGGACCAGATCAACCTCGTTGCTGTGCAACAGCGCTTGTAGCTCTTCGATTTTTCCCGAGCCAAACAACATCCCCGCGTGGGCCTTTGGCAGGCGCACGACGGTGGCGCCAACCACGTCAAGATCAGGCAGCGCCTCGGCCAAGGCAACACCTTCCGCCAAAGCGGGTTCAGCAGGGCGACGCCCCTGATCAGATTTAATATCCGGATGTAACACCCAGGCGCGGGTGCGGATCCTATCGTGCTCCATCAAGAGGCGTCTTCACCCTCGTACAGGCTGATCGGCTGTGCCGGCATGATGGTAGAGATCGCATGTTTATAGACCAGTTGGGACTGGCCATCGCGACGCAGCAGCACACAGAAATTGTCAAACCAGGTAATTACCCCCTGCAGTTTGACCCCGTTAATCAGGAAAATCGTCACTGGAACCTTGGTTTTGCGAACGTGATTGAGGAATGCGTCCTGCAAATTCTGTCTGTCCGAAGCCATAATAATATCTCTCGCCTTTGTTCTTGCGGCACGCTGCGGACCAGCGCCCCATATTATGTACGACTATGGACGCAGATTTTAACAGTTTCCAGCCGAAAAACACTCAATATACCGAGAGCCGGGTCCTGATTGCCTAGCTGCGCCAGAAATTTGGAGACAAAAGCGCGATAATCGCCAAGGTCTCCAGCCGCCCCAGCACCATGGCAAAGCACAGGATAAACTTGGCTGCGGGGGCCAGGCTGGTCAGCACAATTGGCTCATTGCCGGCAATTTCGGTCAGCGGCCCAGTTGTTGACAGAGTTGCGATGGCCAGGATCAGGGAGTGTTCAAAATCGCTGCCGACGGCCGACAGCGCAATCGAGACCAGCGCCAAAGACAGGGCAAAGAGCATGAAAAAAATCCATGCCACAAAGGCCCCATTTCTTTGGATCCGCTTGTTGCCACTGCCCTCGCCGCTGACCGAGGAGGGATGAACCAGGCGCTCCATCTCGCGCATACCATTGAGGTAAAGCGCATAGACCCGCAGCAGTTTCACCCCGCCGGCTGTGGTCGCCACGCCGCCGCCAATCACCGACAGCCCCAGCAGGATCATGCCCGGCGTTTGCAGCCCGGACCATTCCCGCGAGGTTTGCCAATCGGCACTTTCAAAGCCCGTGGTCGACAAAAAGGACATCACGGTAAAAAGCCCGCCCCAGAAAGATCTGAGCGCCTGAACCGGTTCCCCATGTGCGCCGACCTCAAAGGTATTGAACCAATGCCACAGGATCAGCAAAAGCGGCATGCCGACGACAATCAACAGCCCGGTTCTGAATTCGGGGTCCTTGTCCAACCGTCCAGACCCAACCGTGACAGTGTCATCCGAAAAGGTCAGTCGGGAGAGGGCAAAGAACATAAACAGGAACATAACCATTTCGCCGCCAATGCCACTGGCGCCATTTTCGACGCCGCCAACAGCAGAAATACCGGAAGTGGCCAGCACAGACATCGCATGGCTCAACCCAACCAGCGGGGTCTCGCCGGTAACCATCAACAAGATCCACAACACGATCGTAAGTCCGGCATAGACCGGGCCCAGCGTACGGGCAATTTCGATCAGGCGCCTTTTGGGATCAGCGTCCTGGATCTGCGAGGGCGTCGCGCTGCCTCCACCAGGCTCGCCGCGGGCTGTGACCTCAAAACCGCCCAGCGACAGGGGCGCCAGAACGGCGGAGGCAGAGATCCACATCAACAAGCCCCCCAGCCAGGCCACCATGGCCCGCCACAGGTGCACGCTCGGGGGCAGCCTGCCCGGATCTGCATAGATATCAGCCCCAGTGGTGGTCACCGCGCTAACCATGTCAAAATATGCGTTCAGAAAACTGGTGTTGCGCAGGGATTCCTGGACAGGAATCGCAAGAAACAGAGGCAGGATGACAAAGGTCGCCAGCAGCGACAGCAGCTGTCCCGGCATCCCATAGCGCGGCACCCGATTGCCCAAAGACAGTCCCGCCAAGGCGACAAAGAACAGCCCCAGGATTCCTGTGTAGAAAAAAGCACGAGAGGTCGCATGGTCATTCAGCGCCAGCGCATGGGCTGCGGGGATCCACATGGCGGCAGAGGCGATGCTCCAGATCAACAGAAACAGCGGCAATCTCAAAAACCGGTTGGGTGTCTTGTTGCGGCGCCCCATCCTAGAAGTAGTCGATGGAGACCTGCATCAGACGCTCCACTTCGGGCACATCATCCGCCATGGCAAAGAGAGCGATCACATCGCCGGTTTCGATCTTAAGCCCGCCAGTCGGGCGCAGCACCTCGCCGCCTTTGCGCACGGCGCCCACCAAAACACCCTCGGGAAAATCAATTTCGCGAATGGCCTTGCCGGCCATGGGTGAGGTGCTCATCACCTCTGCCTCGATGACTTCGGCCTCCGCATCCCCAATGCTATAGACCTGACGCACCCGGCCGTAGCGAATGTGGCGCAGGATCGAGCTCACCGTGGTGGCGCGCGGATTGATGAAAGCATCAATGCCCAGTGGTGTGAGCAGCGGTAACAGCGTGGGGTCGTTGATCAGCGCAATCACAAAAGGACAGCCCTCGGCTTTGGCCCGCACTGCGGCCAGCATATTGGTCTTGTCATCGTCGGTGACGGCCAGCATGGCATCCGCACGGTCAATGCCCGCCTCGATCATCAACGAGCGGTCCAAACCATCGCCGTTCAGCACGATCGTCCGCTCCAGTGCCTCGGCGGCATGTTCGGCACATTTGCGGTTTTTCTCAATCATTTTGGCGCGAATGCGGCTGGTGCCACTTTCCAGTGCCTTGGCCACCTCCAGGCCAACATTGCCGCCGCCAACAATCACCACCCGATCCTGGCGTTTCTCAACCTTGCCAAAGACTTCGATGGTACGGTCAACATCTTCTGCATGGGAAAACACATAGCAGCTATCGCCAACAAACAGCTGATCCCCCGGCTCCGGCGCAAACAGCGTGCCGTCGCGGCGCACACCGACAACGATGGCCCGCAGGGTCGAGAACAGATCGGAGAGCTGGCGCAGCGGCGTATTCACCACCGGGCAGTCTTCGTCGATCTGGATGCCCAGCAGCTGGGCGCCGCCCTCCATAAAAATCTCGGTATCAAAGGCCGCCGGCGCCTGAAGCCGCTGCATCGCCGCAGCTGCCACTTCCCGTTCCGGGCTGATCACCACATCAATCGGCAGATGTTCGCGGCGATACAGATCCGAATAGATCGCGGTCAGATAGCTGCGCGCCCGCAGTCGCGCAATTTTGCGCTGGATGGAGAACACCGAATGGGCCACCTGGCAGGTGACCATATTGACCTCATCGGAATGGGTGGCCGCAATAATCATGTCAGCGTCCCGGGCCCCTGCCCGGTCCAACACATCCGGGTAAGAGGCAAAGCCAGCCACGCCCTGCACATCCAGCGTATCTGTGGCCCGGCGCACCAGCTCCGGGTTATTGTCGACAACGGTGACATCGTTTTGTTCCGCAGAGAGGTGGCGGGCAATCTGCCAGCCAACCTGACCTGCGCCACAGATAATAACTTTCATGCCACTGTCCCTTGGGCGCCATTTCGCCAGTTTTGAATGCCAGAAGCCATCGGGGGGGTCAAATCAATTGTAACTTCTGCTCAGATACGGCAGTTTTACTCCATGTCCAATATTCGTCTAGCCAGTGCATTTTCTGTTGTCTTGCTTGGAGTTGCCGCCTGCGGCCCGCTGCCGGTGTATTATAACGCAGGCAGCGATCAGACCCGAACCAACAGCGATACGCTGACTTGCAACGTCACGGCTCTGAAAGATGCACCTGTGGCCAATCAGATCCGCCAACGCCCACCAGTCTATTATCCGGGGCAGCAGTATTGCAACGCAAACGGCTGTTGGACTGGCCCCGGCTACTGGGTCGATGGCGGCACTTATACTGTGGATGTGAACCAAGGCCTGCGCAGCCAGCTCGTACAACGCTGCATGGTTCAAAAAGGCTATCAGCGCCTGGAATTGCCACGCTGCACAAAAGAACAAATCACCCAGCTGCAATCAGTGCCAAGCGGCAGTCATCCCACCGCAGGCCTGTCGACAGAGGCCTGCGCGGTACAGCAAAGCAACGGCACCACAGTTATTTTGCCGCCACTTTAAGCCCCAACGCCAGATCGCGAAGCTCACTTAACCTAAGAACGACGACTACGCCCGGTGGGACTAGGGCGCTTTTCGGGGGGGGCAAAGGGCAGAACCGTTGCCCAATTTGTTTCGGCCTCATCCGTCGTCTTGACCTGACCCCTTTCGATCAGGCCAGTCCAGATCAGGCCAGTCCAGGTCAAGGCAGGTCGGCACAGAAGCACCCGGGCACCAGCCGCCAACAGCAAGGGGGCTGAGGCCTAGACCATGTCCTCTTCTTTTTCCACATGGGCGATGCGCGCGCCGGTCTTGTTGGAGGTGACAACCCCCAGGGATTTCAGCTTGCGGTGCAAAGCAGACCGTTCCATCCCGACAAAGGAGGCGGTGCGGCTGATATTACCGCCAAAGCGGTTGATCTGGGTCAGCAGGTATTCCCGTTCAAAGGCCTCGCGGGCTTCGCGCAGTGGCAGGGTTGCCAGGGCGCCGGACAAAACCACCCGCCCCTCTTCCACCACTTTTTCCTCTTCGCGCGGCAGATCCTTTGCCTCAATTGGTCCGGTGCCATCGCCAAGGATCAGCACCCGCTCCACCATGTTTTTCAACTGGCGCACGTTGCCGGGCCAGGTCATGGTCTGCATCAGCGCCACCGCTTCATCCGCCAGGGCGCGCAGCGGCAACCCCTGGCTTTCATTGAATTGAGCGATAAAATACTCCGCCAGCTGCGGGATGTCCTCGCGCCGATCCGCCAGGGACGGCACATTGATCGGCACCACGTTCAAGCGGTGATACAGCTCCTGGCGAAACCGGTCCGCATTGATTTCCGCCTCGAGGTCCTTGTTGGTGGAGGAGATGACGCGCAGATCAACCCGCACCTTGTCATTGCCTCCAACCCGTTGGAATTGTTGATCCACCAAAACGCGCAGGATCTTTGACTGGGTGCCCAGCGGCATATCCGCCACCTCATCAAAGAAGATCACGCCGCCATGGGCCTGCTCCAGCAGCCCGGGCTCAACGCCCCGTTCCGAGGTTTCGCGGCCAAACAGCACTTCTTCCATCCGGTCAGGTTCAATCCCGGCACAGCTCACCGTGACAAACGGCGCAGAGGCGCGGGCTGAATTCATGTGAATATAGCGCGCGGCGATCTCTTTGCCACTGCCTGCCGGCCCGCTGAGCATGACCCGGCCATTGGATTTGGTGACCTTGTCCAGCTGGCCAACCAGCGCACGAAAAGACGCCGAAGAGCCGACCATTTCAGACCCGCCGGTTTCCTTGCGCCGCAGATCGGTGTTTTCCCGGCGCAGCTGCGAGGCCTCCATCGCACGGCGGATGACCACCATCAGCTGATCAATATTGAAGGGCTTTTCAATAAAGTCATAGGCGCCCTGTTTGATCGCCGCCACGGCGATTTCGATATTGCCATGGCCTGAAATAATCACCACCGGGACTTCGGGATTGTCGCGTTTCACCGTTTTGAGAATGTCGATGCCATCCATCTGACTGTCCTTGAGCCAGATATCAAGGATGAGCAGCGCGGGCAGCTCTTGGTTGAGCTCCACCATACATTCCTCGGAGTTGCCAGCCTTGCGGGTTGCATATCCTTCATCCTCCAGGATGTCGGAAATCAACTCGCGAATGTCACGTTCATCATCAACAATCAAAATGTCACTCATGTCAGACCTGCTTTCACTGTATTCCGGTTCACCTGCTCCGCGCTGGCAGCTGCGGGCAGACGTATCACTGCCATGGCACCAGCATGCTGGTGCCCTTCAAAAATCGGCGCATCCTCTAGCGAGAGCGCACCGCCATGTTCCTCGATAATCTTTTTCACAATCGGAAGCCCCAGCCCGGTGCCCTCGTTGCGGGTGGTTACATAGGGTTCAAACAACCGCGCACGATCCTCAGGCAGACCAATGCCATTGTCGGCAATGGTGAGTTCATAGCCCCCGGTTGGCGCCACATGAAGCGCGATGTGGATCTGTGGCTTTACCTGGGTATCGGGTTTCTTTTTGCGAAGCGTCTCAATCGCCTCACCAGCGTTCTTGATCAGATTGGTCAGGGCCTGGCCAATCATGGTGGAATCCAGATCCGCCCAAAGCGGCTGATCTGGAAGCTGCGCCGAGATGGAGACATCCGGCTGACCGGTCTGTTGCAGGGTCACGGCATCGCGGACCAGGCTCACCAGATCTTCTTCGCGGCGTTCCGGTTCCGGCATCCGGGCAAATTTGGAAAACTCATTAACGATGCGACGCAAATCATTGGTTTGGCGCACAATCACATCGGTCATGGACTGCAACTTGTCACTGTTCTCCTCGCCCAGCATCGGGGCAAACTTCCGCTTGATCCGCTCAGCGCTGAGCTGAATCGGCGTCAGCGGGTTCTTGATCTCATGGGCGATCCGTCGAGCCACATCGCCCCAGGCCGCCATCCGTTGCGCACTGACCAGATCGGTCACGTCATCAAATGCCAACACATAGCCTTCGAGCTTGCCATCATCGCCGCGCCGCCGTGACATCCGCACCAGCAGGTTTTCCAACTGCCCCTGACGGGTCACTTTGATTTCGCCTTGCTCTGCCTCTCCGCCGCTGGCGACCAGGGTTTGAAAGAGCGGGCCAAATTCCGGAATCGCCACTGACAGCGCCAGGGATTGCTGATCCTCGTGCCAATCCAGCAGCCGCTCAGCAGAGCGGTTCACAAAGGTGATCTTGCCCTCATGATCCAGGCCAACAACCCCAGAGGTAACCGAAGACAGCACCGAGTCAAACAACCGTCGCCGCCGCTCGATCTGATTGGTGTTTTCCAACAGGGTGGCGCGCTGCGCCCGCAGCTCGTGGGTCATTTGGTTGAAATAATGCCCCAGCTGAGAAATCTCATCGCCACCATCTTCTTCGGGAACCCGCACATTCAAGTCGCCACCGCCAACCCGCTGGGCCGCAACCGTCAACCGCCCAACCGGGCGTGACAGCCGTTCAGCAAACCAAATTCCCAGCCACATGGCCGCCAGGATCAGGATCAGCGCAAAGCCGATATACATAAGGCCAAATTCAAACAGAACCCGACCACGTTCTTTCTCAAGCTGCTGATACAGCAGCGCGGTTTCTTTGGTTTCGTCCAGCAGGTTCAACAGCGCACCGTCAACGTCGCGGCTAATGTACAAAAACCGGTCAACAAAGGCATTGAGCCGCACCAGGGCGCGAAACTCATTGTTGTCCCAATCCTGGATAATACTCAGTCCCTCAGAGCTGGCGCTGGCAATATCCTCGCTGCTGGGGCGCTCAAAATCAAACTCATAGGAGCGCTCGCCCCGAGCGCGAATACGCCCAGTGCCATCAATGACATAGGCCTCGCGGAGCCCGCGCTGAATCTGCAATTGTCCCTGGGTTAGAACCTGGCGCAGCTCCGCATCATTGATATAGTAGCTGCGGCTGCGGCTTTGATCGAGAAACCGCGCCAGAGCCTCGCCATCGGCGGTGATATCGCGCCGCTGTTCTTCCTGGTAGGCCTCTGCGGCGGAGAGTGAGCTGCCAATCACCTGGCGCACCCGTTGCGAAAACCACCCCTCCAGCCCGACATTCACCGTCAGCACTGCAAACACCGCAACGATCACGGTCGGCCCCAGCGCCAGGAAACCAAAAGCGCCAATCAGACGCAAATGCAGGCGGGATCCCGCCGACTTGGAGCGCCGCGCCGCAAACAACCGCGCAATCTGGGTCAGAACCAGGACGGCGATCGCCATGACATAGACCATATCCGCCAGCAGAATCAGACGCAGCGGCTTGGACGAGGCACCATGTCCCAGTGGGCCAAAAATCAGAAAGGTCAGCAGCGCCAGAAGCGGGCCAAGCACCACCAATCCGAGGGTACCGATATTTCGGGCCTGACGCGTTTTGCGCCAATGGTCCAAGGCCATAAATGGGCCTTGCCCAATCCGAAATTGTGACTTTTGAGCCACGCGAAACCCTCATTCTGATGTATGACCACACCGGCCAACCGCCATATATCGCGGTAGCTACCAGTATAAAGCAGCAGCTACCACAGCTATGTGGCGATATTACATCAGTTTGCGCCGACGTGTCACCTCAATATCCAAATCAGTGATTTTCTTTCGCAACGTATTGCGGTTGATGCCCAAAAGCTCAGCGCATTTTGCCTGATTTCCCCCAGTGGCGGTGAGCGCAATTTCGATCAATGGCGCCTCTACCTCCCGCAGGATTCGCGCATAGAGCCCGGGAGGCGGCAAGATATCCCCATGCAGATCAAAATAGCGCTGCAGATGGCGGGCAACCGAATCTGCAAGCTTTTCGTTGACGGTTCCACCGATGATCGGCCCTGCCTCAGTTTGCGGACCCAAAGCCGCCGCAACCTCTGACCGAGAGATCTCCTCGCTGCGCGCCGTCAAAGCCAGCCGCCGCACCAGGTTTTCCAGCTGGCGGACGTTGCCGGGCCAGGCGCAATGGCGCATCATCTCGCTGGCTTCTTCACTGAACCGCCGGTGCTGCGCCCCGTCATTTTCCGCCTTGATCAGGAAATGCGCTGACAACAACGCGATGTCCTCGACCCTTTCACGCAGACTGGGCACCCGCAACTCGGTCCCCGAAATCCGATAATACAAATCCTGGCGCAGCTCCCCGGCTTCCATCGCAGCGGCCGGATCTTTTTGGCTGGTCGCCATGATGCGCGGCGCATGACTGCCCGGAGAATCCATCATCCGCACCAGCCGCGCCTGTGCCTCATCCGGCAGGTCAACCAGCTCATCAATCAACAGGGTGCCGCCCTTGACCTCGGCCAACAGCCGCGCTGGCCCTTCCAGCGCCATCAGATCGCTTTCAGAAGCGGTAACAAATGGCAGGGTTCTGCGATCTGAAAAATCATGCACAGCGCGGGCAATCAGCGATTTTCCGGTGCCGCTTTCGCCTGTGATCATCAGCGGCATATCCGTGTTCATCACCCGCGCGATCAGCCGGTACAGGGCCTGCATGACCTCGGTACGCCCAACCAAGGGCAGATCTTCGGGGCGATCCTGTTCAACAGCGACGCTGCTGCTGGGAGATTTTTGCGTTTCCGCCAGCGCTTTGGCGGTGCGTTTCATCAGTTCCGGCAGATCAAAGGGCTTGGGCAGGTAATCATAGGCCTCTGCCTCGGCAGCCTTGATTGCGGTCATGATGGTATTTTGCGCCGAGATCACAATGACCGGCAGACCCGGGCGGTCCTGCGCGATCTTTGGCAGCATTTCCAACCCGTTGCCATCGGGCATGACCACGTCTGAAATCACCACGTCGCCTTTCCCTTCGGCGACCCAACGCATCAGGGTGGTCAGCGAAGAGGTGGCATGCACCCGGCAGCCAGCCCGGGTCAGCGCCTGCGTCAGCACGGTACGAATAGTGCGGTCGTCATCTGCAACAAGAACGGTGCCGTCCATGGGTTAAATCTCCTGCGGTTCTGCGTCTTTTGGTATACGGGACAAGGAAAGCCGGAACACGGTGCGTCCCGGCACCGAGTCAACTGAGATCCAGCCATTGTGTTCAGCGATGATCTTGCTCACCAGGGCGAGCCCCAGTCCGGTGCCGTTCTCACGTCCCGACACAAAGGGATCAAAGACATCCTCGCGGATGGCTTCTGGCAGGCCGGGGCCGTCATCTATGACTTCGATCTGCAAAGGCAGCAGCTTGCCGGTGCCATCGCTGCGGCGCATTCTGAAGGAATGCTCGTAATAGCTGCGAATGCGAATGGTGCCGCCGCTGGGGCCTGCCGCCTCTGAAGCGTTTTTCAGCAGGTTCAGCACCACCTGCAGCAACTGATCCGCGTCGCCCCAGGCCAGGGGCAGCGATGGATCATAGTCTTCGGTAATCGTCATATTGGCGCCAAACCCCAGCAGGGCCGACCGCCGCGCCCGGTCAAGAACATCATGGAGATTGACCGGCTTGAACTGTGGCTCGCTCAGGTTTCCAAACTGTTCCACCTGGTCCAAAAGTTTAACGATACGGCGACTCTCGCTGACAATTAGATCTGTAAGTTCAACATCTTCCCCGGTGAGGTTCATGCTCAGCAACTGCGCTGCACCGGTGATGCCCGCAAGGGGGTTTTTGATTTCATGGGCCAGCATTTCCGCCATGCCGATGGCAGATTGGGCCGCTGATTTTGCAGAATGGTTCTGCGTCATTCGCGCCGCCAGCTCCCGCGGGGAGAGCAGCAACAGCATCTCTCCCGGCCGTCCCTGCACCGGGGCAATCTGCACACCGCATTGCAACGGTGCCCGGCTGCGTGATCCCACATCGATGTCATTGACGAACAACGGCGTTCCCTGGGTCCGGGCACGTTCAAACGAGGCTTCAATGGGGGCATCTATGGCGATCTGATCCCAGACAGGCTGGTTCAGCAACCCCCGGCGTGAGGTGTTCAAAAACCCCTCAGCGGCAGAGTTTGCATCCAGAATGCAGTTATTCCCCCCGATCAAAAAAGCGGGAACCGGTAGTGAGGCCCAAAGTGCGGTGTCCGAAATCATGCTGCTCCCTCTCGTTGAGGCTGGGACAAGGCATCCGGCAACAGGCGCAGGACCTCTGCCGGATCTTTTTCAATCAAGACCGCGCGCCGCAGGGGCGCCGGAGTCTGGGCCAGATCCATGTACCAGCCCAAGTGTTTGCGCGCGACGCGTAGCCCCAGGTCACGGCCATAAAAAGACAACATCGCCTCATAATGCGCTGAAACCATGTGAATAAATTCACTCCCTTCAGGAACCTGCGGCGCCGCGCTGCCCCACAGATCACTGGCAACCTGGGCCAAAAGCCAGGGCTTGCCCTGGATCCCGCGCCCGATCATCACCCCATCAGCACCGGACCGTTGCAAGGCTTCGGTCGCGGTCTGACTATCGACAATATCGCCATTGGCCAGCACAGGCAGGGTCACCGCATCCTTAACCGCGCGGATGGCGGCCCAGTCGGCGCGACCTTTGTAAAACTGGCAACGGGTGCGCCCATGGATGGTGACCATCTGAATCCCGGCCTGTTCGGCGCGGGCGGCAACGGAGGCCGCATTCAGGCAATTGTCATCCCATCCCAGGCGCGTCTTCAGGGTGACGGGAATATCCACCGCCTCTACCACCGCCTCAATCAGAGACAGCGCGTGATCCGGCGTTTTCAGCAAGGCAGAGCCCGAATAGCCGCTGGTCACCTTTTTGGCGGGACAGCCCATGTTGATATCAATCATCCGCGCGCCGCGATCTGCCACCTGGCGGGCAGCTTCTGCCATCCAGCTGGCTTCACGCCCCGCCAGTTGCACCGAGGTATTCTCCACATCGGCGCTCAGTTCAGCGCGCTCGCGCACACCGGGCTTGGACTGTACCATTTCCTGGCTGGCAACCATCTCGCTGACCATCAACCCGACACCAAAAGAACGCACCAGATCGCGGAACGGGCGATCGGTGATTCCAGCCATAGGGGCCAGCGCAATAGGGGGAGTCAAAGAGGTGGTTCCGAGGGTGAAGGACAATTGCCTAATCCTTGTGCGAGTGAGTGTTTTGTAGCCGAAGCCCTCGGTATTGGACAATGAATCCGCCCCCTGCAAGGGCACAACTCCCACCACATGCCTAAATTTTAAGCAGTTCACCACAGGTGATTGCCTCTGGAACTGGCAGAACCTAAACATCCAACAGCACAGATCGCGGGCCGACCAACGTCCAAAGGCACCGGATTTGGCTAAAGCGGAGCAGAAGAAAGAGGGTTTGATGACCACTGCAGCCTTGATCGTCGCAGCAGGACGCGGCACACGGGCCGGTAGCGGCCTGCCTAAACAATGGCGCGCCCTCAAAGGTAAACGGGTCATCGACTGGACCCTGCAAGCCTTTCGCGACGCCGGGATCAGCCCCATCGCCCTGGTGCTCTCTCCCGAGGACCGCGGCGCCTGGGACAGTTTTGCCACTGACAGCGACCTTGTTTTGACAGCGGGTGGCCCGGAGCGGTCCGTCTCGGTGCAAAACGGGCTGATTGCGCTGCGCGATCTCAATCGCTCGCAGGCAGGATCGGCGCATAATCTGCCAATCTCCAAAGTCTTGATCCATGATGCTGCCCGCCCCTGCATCAGCCAGGCGCTGATCGCCTCAATCATCGAAGCCCTGGACCACGGCGCCGCCGCTGCACCCGCTGTTGCGGTTACAGATGCGCTGTGGACTGGCGCCGGGGGGCAGGTTACCGGAACACAGGACCGCAGCGGGCTGTTTGCGGCGCAGACACCGCAAGGATTCCAGCTGGACGCGATCCTTGCAGCCCATGCAAGCCATCCCGGCGGTGCCGCCGACGATGTCGAGGTGGCCCGCGCCGCCGGGCTGGAGGTTGCAATCATCGCCGGGGAGCCGGACAATATAAAAATCACCCGGCCCGAGGATTTTGCCCGCGCCGCCAGAATATTGGAAACGGAAAACAAAATGGATATCAGCCTCGATGTCAGACTGGGCAATGGCTACGATGTACATCGCTTTGGCCCCGGTGACAGCGTCATCCTCTGCGGTGTTGAGATCCCGCACGATCGCAGCCTGCAGGGCCATTCGGATGCGGATGTGGGCATGCATGCGGTGACGGATGCGATCTATGGCGCTTTGGCACAGGGCGACATCGGCCAGCATTTCCCGCCCTCGGATCCCCAATGGAAAGGCGCCGCAAGCGAGATCTTTCTACGTCATGCCGCCGATCTGGCGCGCGATATGGGGTTTCAGATCTCCAATGTGGATTGCACCCTGGTCTGTGAATACCCAAAGATCGGCCCCCATGCGCCCCAGATGCGCAGTGTAATGGCCGAAATCTTGGGGATTGATCCTAACCGCGTGTCGATCAAGGCCACCACCTCCGAGCGCCTGGGCTTTACCGGACGCAGCGAAGGCATTGCCTCTCTTGCCACAGCCGCACTGGTGAAACCATGACCCTGGCCTCTGTAATCGCAACCGTTGGCGGCATTGGCTACCTGCGCCCCGCCCCTGGCACCTGGGGGTCACTAGCAGCCCTGCCCCTGGCCTATGGCCTGCACCAGTTGGGCGGCTTTCCTCTTCTGGCTGCTGCCACCCTCATTTGTACCGTGATTGGCATCTGGGCCACGGCTGAGATGACAAAAGGGCAAAGCAACCACGACCCCTCTGAAATTGTGATTGACGAGGTTGCGGGGCAATGGCTGGCGATCTGGGCGATTTCCTACCCAGCCTGGGCCCATGATATCTCGATCACCGCACTTTGGCCCGGTTGGGTCACTGCCTTTGTTCTGTTCCGCCTGTTCGACATCCGGAAACCCGGCCCCGTGGGCTGGGCAGATCGCAAAGAAGGCCCTGTTGGGGTGATGATGGATGACATCATTGCCGGCTTCCTGGCCGCCCTTGGGGTGATCGCCCTTGCCGGGTTCAGCCATGGGGTGTTGGGATTATGAGAAAATCCCCTGCCCCAACCCCAGATACGGCAGCCGCAGCCACCCATCCCGATGTTGCCGGGCTGATCGTTCTGGCCGCACGACTGGGCCTCACCGTGGCAACCGCCGAAAGCTGCACCGGCGGCATGGTGGCGTCGGCACTGACGGATGTGCCGGGCTCCTCTGCCGTGCTGGATCGCGGCTTTGTCACCTATTCCAACCGCGCCAAGCAAGAGATGCTGGGGGTGAGTGAGGAGACCCTGGCGGCCTTTGGCGCCGTCAGCGAAGACGTGGCGCAGGAGATGTGCGAGGGCGCGCTGCGCCGTGCTGGCGTGGATCTGGCGGTCTCGATCACCGGCATTGCCGGTCCCGGCGGCTCCGAACACAAGCCCGAGGGGCGTGTTTGCTTTGGCCTCGCCAGGACTGGCCAGCCCGCCATGGTGGAGACCATCGATTTTGGCGCCCTGGGGCGCGAAACTGTGCGGGCAAAAAGCTGCGCCCATGCGCTGTTGCTGCTTGAAAAGGCGGCTTTGCAAGTTGAGCACGATTTAGGCAAGCCCCCATAGTTTTTGCCCCTTTTTTAGTCACTTTCAAAAAAGCCCGTGTTTTTGGCGCTTTTGACCAAGGTGATGCTTTTTTCCCCACTCCAGATCGGGTCTGTGAGCCACCAACCACGCAAGCGGGATGGAAGGACGACCCCATGAATGGAGCTGATACAGCTTGGATCATTGTAGCAACGGCCCTGGTGCTGTTTATGACGTTGCCGGGGCTTGCCCTGTTTTATGGCGGTTTGGTGCGTGCACGAAATGTGCTCAGCGTCTTTATGCAATGCTACGCCATTGCCTGTTTGATGAGCATTCTCTGGCTCGCCTTTGGCTACACAATTGCCTTTGGCCCCGGAGAAAGCGGCTATTGGGGCGGCTTGGACAAAATGTTCCTCAATGGCGTCACCGCAGATAGCCTCAGCGGCACCCTGCCCGAGGTTCTGTTCTTTGCCTTCCAGATGACCTTTGCCATCATCACCCCGGCCCTGATTGTGGGCGCCTATGTGGAACGGGTTGGTTTTGCCTTTGTGCTGAGTTTTTCGGGGCTGTGGATGCTCCTGTGCTACGCGCCGGTGGTGCATTGGATCTGGGGCGGCGGCATCATGGCCGATGGCGGCATCTTTGGTGAGGTCGGCGTCAAGGATTTTGCCGGCGGTATCGTGGTGCATGAAACCGCCGGTCTGGCGGCCCTGATCATCGCGATCTTCCTCGGGCCACGGAAAAACCGTACCACCCCGCCCCATAACCCCGGCTATGTGGTCATTGGCGCGGCGATGCTCTGGGTTGGCTGGTTTGGCTTTAATGGCGGCTCGCAACTGGCCGCAGATGGCGGTGCAGCCATGGCCATCACCGTCACCCATATTTCTGCGGCTGCGGCCTCGCTCACCTGGGCGCTGTGGGAAAAGATCAAATACGGCAAGGCCTCGGTTGTGGGTCTGGTGACAGGCACCATTGCAGGCCTCGCCTCGATCACCCCCACCAGCGGCTTTGTTGGCCCCATTGAAGCGCTGATCATTGGCGGTATCGCTGGCATTCTCTGTCAGGAGCTGGTGAACTTGGTGCGCAACAAGCTGCACATCGACGACACGCTGGATGTCTTTGCGGTTCACGGCGTTGGCGGCATCTTTGGCACCATCATGATCGCGGTCTTTGGCCATGGGGCCTGGATCGCGCAGCTTGGCGCGCTGGCGGTGGTGGGTGTCTTTACCACCGTTGTCACCATTGCCCTGATCAAGATCGTCGGCGCCTTCACATCTTTGCGCGTTGACGTTGAAACCGAAACAAACGGGCTAGATATTACAGTACACGGTGAACGCGCCTACGACATGACCAGCTAACACCTGTGTCGCCCCGCTCGGGGCGTGCGCGCCAAAATGCCACCACTCATACGGCATGGATGCAACACGGTGCATCATACGGGCTTCCCACATTTTGGGAGGCCCGTTTTTGATTGCTCATGCGGCCTTAGAAAAACCGGCTGAGATCCGCTGCAGATCCTGCCCCCTGAAGCACAGACCACAGCTCGGCGCTGCGCTGCGCTCCCAACAAGGCCGAAGCCTTGGCCAGCAGCCGGGCTTCGCGCATCTCATAGGCGACTGGCGCCTGCAGGTCGTGGCTGGCCTGCAAACGCTTGCCATCGCGCCGCACCAGCGTCACATGCGCCGCTGTCTCGGCGAGGCTGTCATCCGCCTGCACATGGATCTGATCGCGCAGGGCAACCAGCCGCGGATCCCGGCACAGCTCCGCGCTGTAACTGTCCAGCCGCGCGGTGTCTTTGCCAAGCGCCTGCAAGGCCAGCACTGTCCGGTAAGAAAACTTTGCCCCCAAGCCTGTGTCCGGCGCAGGCTGGTTGCACACGGTCATCCAGCGCGGATGGGTGTGCACCGTCAGGCTGGCGATCTCAGGCGCCGCCAGATCCAGGCTGCGGGCGGCCTCCAGCGCCGCATGAAGCCCGTGACAACAGGCGTGGAATTTATGGCTGATCTCTTCAAACAGCCAGTCCTGCCCCAGATCCTGCAGCGCCGCATCCAGGTTGCCCTCACCGTGATGGGTTGCCCCAAACCCCAAGGCACCCTCCAAGGCGCCCGGGTTTGCCTCAAACCCTGCGTCGATCAACTGGGCGACTTCGACCCCGGCGGTGGCGGCCAACCCGGCATTATAGGGTTTCCCCATGGTGCCAAACTGTGCCTTCAGCCCCGCCGCGCGGGTGGCGCAAAGCCCCAGCGCCATTTCCATCTGGTCGGCGCGCAGCCCCAATAGCCGCCCTGCGGCCGCCGTAGCGCCAAATGCACCAGCCGTGGCCGTCTGATGGTAGCCATTTTGGTAATGCGCACGTCCCAACCACAGCCCCACCCGGATAGACAGCTCCATGCCAAACAGCGCTGCTTCAATCACCTGTTCTAGGGGTTTGCCCTGACTTTCCCCCACCGCAAAGGCTGCGGAAAACACCGCCACTGAGGGGTGGCCGATATGGGCAAAATGGGTGTCGTCATAGTCCAGCGCGTGGGAGATGGTGCCATTGGCCAGCGCTGCCATCCGCGCGGGCACCTGGGAGCCGCCAAACAGGGTGGCCTGCGGCGCGCCTGCCTCGGACAGGGCCTGATCGCGCAGCAGCCGCGACACGGGTTCCTCGGTTCCGGCAATGCCACAGGCCAGCCAGTCCAGGCCCGAGAGCCGTGCCATTTGGCGGGCCAACCCGGTGGGCTGTAGATCTGAAGTGGCAAACTCTGCCAGCTGGCCAGTCAAGGTCGTATTCATCGCTTAGGCTTCCTGTGTTCAGGGCAGCCTAGCCATATAGCTCAGCCGCGCGGCGCTCAAATGCCCTCACAATACGCTGCATCGCTTCGTTAAAGACAACCCCGATGATGCCCTGCAACACCGCATTTTTGAACTCAAAATCAACAAAGAAGGTCACATCACAGGTGCCATCCTCGCGCGCAGAAAAGCTCCAGTTTGATTTCATGTAGCGAAAGGGGCCGTCCAGATACTCGGTATCGATCTTCATATCATCGGCAAACAGCGTCACCCGGCTGC
Source organism: Pseudophaeobacter sp. TrK17 (assembly GCF_042192375.1). Lineage (NCBI taxonomy): Bacteria > Pseudomonadati > Pseudomonadota > Alphaproteobacteria > Rhodobacterales > Roseobacteraceae > Pseudophaeobacter > Pseudophaeobacter sp. TrK17. The sequence continues at coordinate 1,795,590 of NZ_CP071700.1, read as the reverse complement.
CAAAACGTTCGCGGAACACCTTGAAAGAGATCACCAGATCCGCCTCCATCACCTCAGCCGGTCCTTGTTGCTTGCGGCTGCGAATGCGCGCGGCGGCGCACCAGGGCAGGAACTTTGGATATTGTGCCACATCCGCCACAAGCCCGTACATCTGCTGTGCGGTATAGGGCATCTGGCGGTTTTCTGAGTGAACTGGCATGGGCGACATCAATTTTCTTGCTATGATCGTGTCGCGTCATGTCCTATGAACGCGCGGAAATTTCAAGGGGTCAGCCATGCCACAGCGTCCATATGTCATCGATGTGATGATTTCAGCCAAAACCATTGCAGCCCGCATCGAGGAGCTGTGTGACGAAATCACCCAGGAATTTGGCGACACGGACAAGCTGGTTGTTGTTGGCCTGCTGCGCGGCAGCTTTGTGTTTATTGCCGATCTGGTGCGCGAGCTGGACCTTCCGATAGAGGTCGATTTCCTGGAGGCGTCTTCCTATGGGGACGGCATGGAGAGCAGTCGGGAAGTGCGCATTCTCAAAGACTTGCGCGGCGCAATTGAAGGGCGCGACGTGCTGGTGGTGGAAGATATCGTTGATACCGGCCACACCCTGAACCATGTCACGCACCTGCTGGCGAGCCGCAAACCGGCACGGCTGAAATCCATTGCCCTGCTGGACAAGCCGTCGCGCCGCGAGGTGGATTTCCGCTCGGATTGGATTGGCTTTGAAATTCCCGATGAATTTGTTGTGGGCTATGGCATCGACTTTGCACAGCGCAATCGAAACCTGCCCTATATCGGCAAGGTGCGTTTCACCGACGAGAGCTGACTTTCACAGGCGCCACACTTAAAAAGGGACAGAGCCATGACAGAATTCTGTGGAGGCTGCTTGTGTGGCGAGGTCCGGATTACCGCCACAGGCCAGCCTTACCGGGTGGGTCTTTGTCACTGTATGGACTGCCGCAAACACCACGGGGCGCTGTTTCACGCCTCCGCCATCTTCCCACAAGATGCAGTGACCATCACCGGCACACCCCACAGCTATGCGGGGCGTTTCTTTTGCCCAAAATGCGGCTCTTCGGTATTTTCCCGCAGCGAGGATGAGATCGAAGTTCACCTCGGGATTCTGGACCAGCCAAACCAGCTTTCCCCGACATATGAGCTGTGGTGCATCCGCCGCGAATCCTGGCTGCCTGATTTTTCAAACAGCAAGCAATACCCGCAAGACAGGGAGAGTGACGACAGGTGCGAAAACAGCTGCGAGGGGGAGAAGTGACAGGCATCACATCTTTGCAGCGCTCCACCAGATGTGATGCCTGTCGCCTAGAAAGTCGTGACTAGGCCAAGCCGAGCTTGGCGTTGCGCGCCGCGCGCAGGCGGGCAAAATCATCGCCCGCGTGATAAGAAGACCGCGTCAGCGGCGTCGCCGATACCATATGGAACCCCTTGCCATAGGCGGCTTTCTCGTAGGATTTGAACTCATCAGGCGTTACAAAACGATCCACTGCGTGGTGTTTTAGTGTTGGCTGCAGGTACTGGCCAATGGTGAGAAAATCAATATCGGCGGCCCGCATGTCGTCCATCACCTGACGCACAGCTTGTTCATCCTCGCCCAGACCAACCATGATGCCCGATTTGGTGAACATCGACGGATCCAGCTCTTTCACCCGCTGCAACAAGCGCAGGGAATGGAAGTAGCGCGCGCCCGGGCGGACTTCGGGGTAGAGGCCAGGCACCGTTTCCAGGTTGTGGTTGAACACATCGGGCCGCGCCTCGATGATCTGTTCAATCACCGCCATGTCACATTTGATGAAATCCGGCGTCAGGATCTCGATGGTGGTCGAGGGGCTGCGGTGGCGTACAGCGCGGATGGTCTGGGCAAAATGTTCTGCCCCGCCATCGGTGATATCGTCGCGATCCACCGAGGTGATGACCACGTGGTTCAAACCCAGTTTCTGCACCGCATGGGCCACGCGGCCCGGCTCAAACGCGTCCAGATCTTCGGGGGGTTTGCCGGTGGCAATATTGCAGAAGGTACAGGCACGGGTGCAGACCTCGCCCATGATCATCATGGTGGCGTGGCCCTGGCTCCAGCATTCGCCGACATTTGGGCAGCCGGCCTCTTCGCAGACCGTGACCAGCCCGTTTTCGCGCATGATCTTATGGGTTTCCGCATAGCCCTTGCCGCCGGGGGCTTTGACCCGGATCCAGCTGGGTTTCTTTGGCTGGGCATTATCCGGGCGATTTGCCTTTTCGGGATGCCGTTGCTCGGGAATTTTTAGATCACGCATGGTGGGTCCGCTTCTGGCCTGTGTTCCTAGGTGACTTAGCACGTTCATTCCTTGGCGTCACCGCGACAATGAAATATCGGCAATGCAAGTGATGCATAGCACCACCGTCTAGCGTTATTTGCCTAACATTATTTGGTTCAAAAACCCTTTCACAATTTTGCGACCCTTACGCTGCAAAAACGGCAAAAATTTAGACATTTGTGCTTATTTTCAACGCAGTCGGTCGCCTTTGCATGACTGTTTTACGACAGCAGCCAGAGATGGTTGCACTGAATTTAGAACTATTATAAACGCCTGCCAAACTGGTTCATCATCAACGGAGTTGTAATATGAAAGCTGGCGTAAAACTGCCCGACGTGACCTTCAAAACCCGCGTACGCGACGAAGCTGTAGGCGGTCCCAACCCGTTCCGCTGGGAAGACAAAACCACCGCGGATTACTTTGCAGGCAAGCGGGTTGTGCTGTTCTCCCTGCCTGGCGCCTTTACGCCCACATGCTCCACCTACCAGCTGCCCGGCTTTGAAAAAGGTTTTGCCGATTTTCAGGCCGAAGGCATCGATGCCATCTACTGCATGTCGGTCAACGACAGCTTTGTGATGAACAAATGGGCCGAATCGCAAAACCTGGAAAACGTCAATGTCATCCCTGATGGCTCTGGTGAGTTCACCCGCAAGATGGGCATGCTCGTCGCCAAGGACAACCTGGGCTTTGGCGCCCGCTCCTGGCGTTATGCGGCCATCGTCAACGATGGCGTTGTCGAAGCCTGGTTCGAAGAGCCTGGCCTGTGCGACAACCACGGCGAAGACCCCTATGGCGTCTCCTCCCCAGAAAACCTGATGAAGCACCTGCAGGCGGCAAAAGAAACTGCGGCGGCCTAAGCCACCCGGTTCTGCAACACCTGTTTAAGGCTCGGGCTCGCCAGTGGCGGGCCCGTAGTCTTTTTGCGCTTGCTGCAAAATGGCCTGCCCCGTCTGCCGCGCCACTTGGGCCAGATCCTGAAACCATACTGATTCTGCGGTGCTGGCGCGGCGGATCAAGCCAATCCTGCGCTTTGGTTGCGGCGCGCCAAAGCGTTGAACACAAAGCCCCTGTGCCGCGTTACATTCTGCAGCCAATGCAAGCTCGGGCATCAAGGTCAGGCCAAAACCAGCGGCAACCAGGCGGGACAGTGTCGCCAGCGACCCTGCCCCCATGTTGATCCCCGAGGCAGAGCGGGCAACGCCACAGACCTCCAGCGCCTGATCCGTCAGGCAATGGCCATCCTCAAGCAGCATCAACTGGTTGGCCTTCAGATCCGAGGGTTCAACCCTTGGGTGCCCGGCATTGACCTGCGCCAGACGATTGGCCGAGCCTGCCAGCAAAAAGTGATCTTCGAACAGCTCTTCCTCTACCAGGCCCACGCCGCCACTGGGCAAGGCCATAATGGCCACATCCAATGCGCCATTATGCAAGGCCTCCAACAGGCGCTCAGTTCTGGCCTCACGCACCTGAATATTCAGGTGTAGATCATGGGCCCGCAGATCAGCAAGAAACCCGGGGAGCAAATAGGGCGCAATGGTGGGAATCACCCCCAAGGACAGGCTGCGGCGCCCGCTGCTTTGATCCTGTGCCAGACGTTCCAGCCGACCAGCAGACAGCAGGATTTCGTCACTTTGCGCCAACACCTCGCGCCCCAAAGGCGTCAGCACCACATCCCGTGCCCGACGTTCGACCAGAATCCCCCCCATCAGGTCTTCCAAGGCTTTGATCTGTACAGACAAAGCAGGCTGAGACACATGGCAGGCCTGGGCGGCGCGGCCAAAATTGCGATGCTCACACAGCGCCTTGAAATAACCAAGTTGTCGAAGGGTAAATCTCATAGGAGCACCCTATCAAATCAGCCACTCGCCACAAGAAGTGATTATCGCGGAAAGAAGCACACACCTGCCAAATTTGCACCTTCCGCATTGCCGCGCCCGGTTCGTCCAGCTGCGCCGTAACGGCCCAAGCCCCGCCCGGTCAGCCAATCAGCTGATTGCCATGGGAGTCACCGAGGCGCTCGTCCATTTCATCGTAAAAGGCTATTAACTGCGCCAGGGCAATCCGCAGGACGATTTTTCCAGACCGTGCCGACCCTCCCAGATGGCGCTCAGCCGCTTCCAGCCCCTCCAGGTGACAACAGCACCGCAGCGCAATATCATTCAGACCGGACCCCATGGCCGCCATGGCTGCTGCGGCCCGCTTTTTGGCAGCCTTAGAGGCAGCGCTCCGCTTTGGCGGCTGGACCCTCTGACGCGGCAAAATAGGCCCTGCTCTGCGCCAGATGATCGCCGACCTGGGCCAATTCAAAATCCTCCCGCAGGCGTTTTCCCGCATCGACCAGCTCACGCGGCAAAAACGGTTCGCCGCTTTTGTCCTGCAACCGCGCCAGCATATCCAGCGGCGTTTCCCCCAGCCCATAGCGCGTGCGACGTTCTTTGGATCTGTCTCCCCGCCCCGGCAGAAACCTGTGCTGGGTTTCGCTGAACCCCTGCTCCAGATTGGCCCGCGCCCGGTTCTCGCGGTCTGCCATCAAGCGACTGTACACCGTACGCCCCATTGGGGTGATATGATAGCGGCGCAGGCGACCAGGCCGGGTGCAACTGATCCACCCCAAAAGTGCCATGTTTCCCGCCAGCCCCTGTTCCACCGCAAGCTTGCTCATGGCACTGTCACCTTCGCGCACGACAACGGCCTTTTCCATGCCGTCCGCCACGGCCAAAATCGCGCCACTTTGACAGAGCCGAGCCAAGACTTCCAAAGCGGCGGTTCTGAGCGTCGCGGAATCAGCAAAATGTTGGAATTTTGGCGCCGCCAGCCGATCAAAATGCGCAGCAGCCAATTCACCCAATGCGCAGTCAATCAAAGGATCATCGCGGCGGTTCTCGACCCGGCGTATCTGACGCAACACGGTCGACGGATGGCATTTCAGCTCCCTGGCCAACTGACGGATCGAACAGCCGCCTTCGGTGTGGTCCAGATATCTCTGCACCTCAGGGGGGACCCATTCTGGGAGTGATTGTGCTGACTGTCTTTGCATGAATACTGATCTCCGGTCGTCAGTCAGGCAAATAGTCCACATTCCGCCCCCAAGGTTCCCCACAGAGACAGAGAGTTTACCCGATTGATTTTGAACAGAACTTCGAGTTATCCATCATTGTTTCCAAAAACTCATCAATCAACAAACAATAGACCGCGCGGTAAACCTCTCCCTGCGGCAACACCCGCATTGGTTGTGTTGCGATTCCGATCACTCGCACAGCAAAAGGGACATCAAAATGCAGGACCTTCTGAGCCGCCTAAAAACTCTTCATCGCCCCAGGCTTCTGGTTAGAACCGCCCGTATTGGCGCCAGCAACTATAGCCGGGAGCGGGATTTGCGCCGAATTCTTGGCACTGAAAAACCTGCAAGACCCGCAGCCGCGCTCATGCGCTTATTGGACCTTGAACATGAGGTGAATCAACAGCGCCTGAGTGGGGATGCAGGCTATGCCATCACCCGACATGTGGAGGTGCTGATCGCCATGCTCGGGGAATCCGCCTATCTTTCCCCGCCGAACTCTCAGGACAGGCCCGACGAAGCGACCGCCCAAAACACTCCCCCAGTGCCAAACGAAAACAGGCAGCGGCCATTATAGCCACTGCCTGAAACATTTTCGCCTTATGCGGGAAAAGGTTGCCCCGCCTGGGCACCATCAAATCTACATGAAAGCATCCGGAGACTCTGCTTTTTTCTCAGCAACAAAGGCCTCCAATGCCTCTCTGATTGCCGGATCCAGCGCCGGAGCCTGGTAGTTTGACAGAAGATAATCCACCCGGCTTGTGGCCAGGGAATAGGTATCGCGCGCGCCCTCTTCTTCCCAGGTTTCAAAGGGTTTGTAGTCCAGCAGATCAGACTTCCAGAAAGCGGTTTTGAAGTTCGCCTGGGTATGCGCACAGCCCAGGTAGTGGCCGCCGGGGCCAACTTCGCGGATCGCATCCATCGCCTGATCGTCTTCGGAAACTGGCACACCTTTGGCAAGCCCATGCAAAGTGCCCAGTTGATCGGCATCCATGACAAACTTTTCAAAGTCAGCCACCAGCCCACCTTCGAGCCAGCCACAAGAGTGCAGCATGAAGTTCACACCTGACAACAGCCCCATGTTGAGCGAGTTTGCGGTCTCATAGGCGGCCTGCGCGTCGGGCAGTTTGGAGCCGCAGAAGGACCCGGCAGAGCGGAACGGCAGGTTCAAACGGCGTGCCAGCTGACCGGCGCCATAGGTGACAAGCGAGGCCTCGGGCGTGCCAAAGGTTGGCGCACCAGAGTTCATGTCGATCGAGGAAACAAAGGCGCCAAAGATTGCCGGCGCACCGGGACGGACCAGCTGGCTATAGGCAACACCGGCCATGACCTCGGCCAGAACCTGCGTCAGGGTGCCTGCCACAGAAACCGGCGCCATGGCACCGCCGACGATAAAGGGAGAGATGATGCAGGCCTGGTTATTAGCGGCATAGACCTCCAGCGAGCCCATCATTACATCGTCAAATGTCATCGGCGAGTTGATATTGGTCAGCGAGGTCATCACAGTGTTGTTCTGTACGAACTCCTTGCCGAACAGAATCCCGCACATATCAACCGAATCCTGCGCCCGGCTTGGCTCGGTAACCGAGCCCATAAAGGGTTTGTCGGACAGGGTCATATGGGCCAGCAGCATATCCAGGTGACGTTTGTTCACCGGGATGTCCGTGGGTTCACAAACGGTCCCGCCCGAATGGTGCAACCACTTGGACATATAGGCGAGTTTCACGAACTTGTTGAAGTCTTCCATGGTCGCATAACGACGACCACCTTTGGCATCGCGCACAAATGGGGGGCCATAAACCGGGGCCAGAACCATGTTGTTGCCGCCGATGACCACAGATTTTTCCGGGTTACGGGCGTGCTGTGTGAACTCGGCAGGGGCTGTGGCGCAGAGCTTGCGGGCCAGGCCACGGGGGATGCGCACCCGTTCGCCCTGAACGTCAGCACCAGCATCGCGCCAACGCTGCAGCGCTGCCGGATTGTCCACAAAGTTTACGCCAACCTCTTCGAGGATGATATCCGCATTGGCTTCAATGGTTTCCAGCGCCTCTTGGGTCAGAACCTCGAAGTTGGGGATATTGCGCTGGATGTACTTTGCGGTTTCAATCTTGATGCTGGTACGTTCTGCGCGGCGGGCGGCGCCGCCGCCACCTCTGCTCCGACGACGTGGTGCTTCTTCAGCCATGGTCAGCCCTCTTGAAGGAATTTCATTGAAAGACATTTAGCCCGCCACGTGCCGCCACCGCCGAAGGATAACGGCCTATCCGGTTGGAAAGCGACATCTAACGAGCATTTTTCACCTTAACCCCGCCGACTCCCCCCCCCCATCGACGTGCGTGACGATGCCCCAGGGGCAGGCAAGATTAGCAAAGTTTTTCACTTCCCAGCCGCTCGTGGCATAACTGTGCTCTTGCCAGACAGAGACACAGGGCCTATGAGCCAAACATGAGCCAGACATCCCATGACCGCCTTCTTATCATAGACTTTGGCAGCCAGGTTACGCAGCTTATTGCGCGCCGCCTGCGTGAGCTGAATGTCTATTGCGAAATTCACCCCTACCAGAACGTCACAATGGATTTTGTGCGCCAATTGGCGCCCAAGGCCGTGATCTTTTCCGGTGGCCCAGACAGCGTGACCCGCGAGGGTAGCCCCCGCGTGCCGCAAGAGATCTTTGAAATCGGCGTGCCGATTCTCGGGATCTGCTATGGCCAGCAAGTGATGATGCATCAGCTCGGGGGCATGGTCGAAAGCGGCCATGGCACCGCCGAGTTTGGCCGCGCCTATGTAAAGCCCACCATTGCCTCACCGGCGCTGCTGGAGGGTTGGTTTCAGGACGACGCAGACCGCGAGCAGGTCTGGATGTCCCATGGTGACCATGTAAGCAAACTAGCGCCAGGGTTTGAGGTCTACGGCACCTCGCCCAATGCGCCCTTTGCCATCACCGCGGATATCAGCCGCAATTTCTACGCGGTGCAGTTCCACCCCGAAGTGCACCACACCCCCAATGGCGCCAAGCTTTATGAAAACTTTGTGCGTCTCGCGGGCTTTAGCGGCGACTGGACCATGGGCCTGTACCGCGAGCAGGCAATTGCCGCGATCCGCGAACAGGTTGGCGACAAAAAGGTGATCTGCGGTCTGTCCGGCGGCGTTGACAGCTCGGTTACCGCCGTTTTGCTCCACGAAGCCATTGGCGATCAGCTTACTTGCGTCTTTGTTGACCACGGGCTGTTGCGCAAGGGGGAGGCCGATGAGGTCGTCTCCATGTTCCGCGACAACTACAACATGCAGTTCATCCACGCAGACGAGCAGGACCTGTTCCTGGGCGAGCTGGAAGGCCAATCTGACCCCGAGACCAAGCGCAAGATCATCGGCAAGCTGTTTATTGATGTGTTCCAGAAACACGCCAATACCATTGAGGGTGCCGAGTTCCTGGCACAGGGGACGCTTTACCCTGATGTCATTGAATCCGTTAGCTTCTCTGGTGGTCCTTCGGTCACAATCAAAAGCCACCACAACGTTGGTGGATTGCCGGAAAAGATGGGCCTGAAACTGGTTGAGCCGCTGCGCGAATTGTTCAAGGATGAAGTTCGCGCATTGGGCCGTGAACTGGGTCTGCCTGCCAGCTTTATTGGCCGTCACCCCTTCCCCGGACCCGGTCTTGCCATCCGCTGCCCCGGCGAGATCACCCGCGAAAAGCTGGAAATCCTGCGCGAAGCCGATGCCGTCTATATCGACCAAATCCGCAAACATGGTCTCTATGATGAGATCTGGCAGGCTTTTGTCGCCATTCTGCCAGTGCGCACCGTGGGGGTGATGGGCGATGGGCGGACCTATGATTTTGCCTGTGCCCTGCGCGCAGTCACATCCGTTGATGGCATGACGGCGGATTATTATCCGTTCAGCCATGAATTCCTCGGCGAGACCTCCACCCGGATCATCAACGAGGTAAAGGGCATCAACCGCTGCACCTATGACATCACCTCGAAACCTCCGGGCACCATCGAGTGGGAATAAGCCTCCCTGCCCTATGACAAGTGATCCGCCCCGGCCTCCGTGCCGGGGCTTTCTTTTGCACTCTCTCGTTTCGCCGCCCATTGACGCGACCGACAATACCGGGTCCTGTGATGCCGAGCGCGAAATCCAAAGGAATCCACCAATGACTGCTGAAATCAAAATACTGCCAGCGGCGTTGTGGATGTTGGGTGCTATCGGCTCCTTTTCGGCCATGGCCATAGCAGGGCGCGAAGCAGGTCAGACGCTCGATACCTTTGAAATCATGAGCTATCGCAGCTTGGTTGGGGTGATCATCGTGGCCGTGCTGATCACGGTGAAAGGCAACTGGGGCAGCGTCAAGACAGACCGCCTGAGCAGCCATCTAGTGCGAAACCTGGCCCATTTCACCGGTCAGAACCTGTGGTTCTTTGCGGTCACGCTGATCCCCCTGGCCCAGGTTTTTGCGCTGGAGTTCACCTCGCCGCTTTGGGTCGTGGTGCTCTCCCCGCTGCTGCTAGGGGAGCGGTTGACGCTGATCCGCGGGCTTTCAGTTATGCTCGGGTTCATGGGCATCCTGATTGTTGCCCGCCCCTCTCCTGAAACGCTCAACGCTGGGGTGGTTGCCGCCGCCAGCTGTGCAATCTTTTTTGCACTGACGGTTATTTTCACCAAACGCCTGACCCGCAATGAAGGCATTGCATCGATCCTGTTTTGGCTCACCTCCATGCAGTTGGTCATGGGGCTGATCATGGCAGGATGGGATGGCGACATCACCCTGCCCAGCCTCGAAATCCTGCCCTTGGTCCTGCTCATTGGGATGGCTGGTCTGGCGGCCCACTTCTGCTTTACCAATGCGCTGTCGATCGCACCGGCTACGGTGGTGGTGCCCTTTGACTTTGCCCGCCTGCCAGTAATCGCTGTGCTGGCCATGGTGATCTACGGCGAGGCCGTGGTGGTTTGGACATTTGTCGGTGCCGGGCTGATCTTTGTGGCCAATTACCTCAACATCCTTGAGGCGGCGGGGCGGATCCGCCTCCCCAAACCCCGTCCCTCCTGAGGGCTGCGGCGTCACAGCAGAATTGACCAAGCCGCCAGAGCCGACTAGCAAGGCCGGACGACAATAGGAAAGACGGGTCAATGCTATATAAGAGTGCACAAGACTGGCGCGCCGCGCCGCAAAAACGCATTTTGTTCTTTGGGATGTCCGGGCTTGGCAAGACCTATATCAGCAATATCCTGCGCAATGCAGGCAGCTGGTTTCACTACTCGATAGATTACCGTATCGGCACCCGCTACATGGGCGAATTTATCGCCGACAATGCCAAGTCCGAAGCGATGAAAAACCCATTTCTGCGGGATCTGCTGCTGTCAGACTCGATCTACATTGGCTCCAATATCACCTTTGAGAACCTGAACCCGGTCTCCTCCTATCTGGGCAAACCCGGCGACCCTGCCAAGGGCGGCTTGGCTATGGCTGAATATCGGCGCCGTCAGGATCAGTTCCGCAAGGCCGAAATCAACGCCCTGCTGGACACCCAGTATTTTGCCGACCGCGCGACCCGGCTGTATGGCTACCCCAATTTCATCTGCGACACCGGCGGGTCGATTTGCGAATGGGTAGATGCGGATGATCCCAAGGACCCTGTGCTGACAGAGCTTTCCCAACAGTGCCTTTTGGTCTGGATCAAAGGCGATGACGCCCATACCGAAGAGCTGATCCGCCGTTTTGACCGCGCTCCAAAACCCATGTCCTATCAACCGGAGTTCCTGCAACGGACCTGGGAAGACTATCTCAACCAAATGGGCCTATCAGAAGGGGATGTCGACCCTGACGCCTTTATTCGCTGGACCTACGCCCAGGCCCTGGCCCATCGCCAGCCGCGCTATGCGGCGATGGCAAAAAACTGGGGCGTTACCGTCACCGCGGATCAAATCTCTGCGATCAAAACCGAAGCTGATTTCAATGAGTTGATCGCCCAAACACTTGAGACCTAAGCCAAACCTGCCTATCTACCAGTACTTCGTACCACTGCCCCCCAAACCGAGGACCTGACATGCCTATCAAGATCCCTTCTGACCTGCCCGCCTTTGACGTTCTGACGAACGAAGGCGTCATGGTCATGTCGCCGGATCAAGCGGCACGCCAGGATATTCGCCCCCTGCGCATTGGTCTGCTGAATTTGATGCCAAAAAAGATTCAGACCGAAAACCAGTTTGCCCGTCTGATTGGCGCCACCCCTTTGCAAATCGACCTCACCTTGATCCGCATGACCGAGCATCAGGCGCGGAACACAGCGGCCGAACACATGGAGGAGTTTTACCGCTCCTTCCAGGAGGTGAAGGACCAAAGGTTTGACGGGGTGCTGATCACCGGCGCGCCGATTGAACATCTGCCGTTCCAAGATGTCACCTACTGGGACGAGCTCTGCGAGGTTTTTGACTGGACGCAAACAAACGTGCACTCGACCTTTGGCGTCTGCTGGGGCGGCATGGCGATGATCAACTATTTCCACGGCGTCAAAAAGCACATCTTGGATCACAAGGCCTTTGGCTGCTTTCGCCATCAGAACCTTGCGGCCTCCTCGCCCTATCTGCGTGGGTTTTCGGATGACTGTGTGATCCCGGTTTCCCGCTGGACAGAAATTCGCCAGGATGAAATCGACGCGGCCCCCGGGCTGACAACCCTGCTGGGCAGCGAAGAGGCTGGCCCCTGTCTGGTGCAGGACCCGGCGCATCGAGCGCTGTATATTTTCAACCATTTTGAATATGACAGCGACACCCTGAAACAGGAATATGACCGCGACATCGCCACTGGAACGGCAATCAACGTGCCGCAAAACTACTACCCTAATGATGACCCCAGCCAGCCGCCGCAGAACCGCTGGCGCAGCCATGCGCATCTGCTTTATGGCAACTGGATCAACGAGATCTACCAGTCCACGCCCTTTGACATGGCGCATATCGGACGCTAGGGGTCAGCCACATACATGAGGGGCAGCCCGCGAAAATGGCCTGTGCGGCGCTCCGTTTGTACGTGCAGACCTATCGCCTTTCCCCTCCTTGGGGCTGGATATTGCCTGGGCGGAGCTTTGATCGGAGTGAAAGCGATTCACATCCCCCCCGGTTTTGCCCTATAAAGGCCTGACCAAAGAGGAGTTTTCCAATGAAACTGCCATTTGACGGCGCCATCAGCAGCTACTTCAAAAGCAAAGCTCCCAAAGCCCTGGCCAACTGTATCAAAGACAGTGACAAAAGCGACATTCTGGCGCCGAACTTTCCCTATTCCGAGCGCATGCGGCGCAAGGATTATGAGAAAGAAATCAAATCCTTGCAGGTCGAACTGGTCAAGTTGCAGGCCTGGGTCAAAGACAGCGGTGCGCGGATCGCCATTGTTTTTGAGGGCCGCGATGCGGCTGGCAAAGGGGGCACGATCAAACGGTTTCGCGAGAACCTCAACCCAAGGGGCGCACGCGTTGTCGCCCTGTCCAAACCCAGCGAGCCAGAACAAACCCAGTGGTATTTCCAGCGCTACGTCGATCACCTGCCCTCTGGCGGTGAAATCACGTTTTTTGACCGCAGCTGGTACAATCGCGGCGTTGTCGAACATGTGTTTGGCTTTTGCACCCCAGAGCAGCGCGAGCGGTTCTTTCGTCAGGTAGGCGGTTTTGAAGAGGCCCTGGTTGATGACGGGATTATCCTGTTCAAATTCTGGCTGAACGTCAGTCGCCCCGAACAGCTGCGTCGCTTTCTGGCCCGCGAAAGCGATCCGTTGAAGCAATGGAAGCTGAGCCCGATTGATGTGAAAGGGCTAGAGAAATGGGACGACTATTCCGCCGCCATCGAAGAGACCCTCAGCAAAAGCCATAGCGCCCATGCTCCCTGGTGTGTGATCCGCTCTGATGACAAACGGCGCGCCCGTCTTTCGGCCATTCGCACCGTATTGCATGCTATTGATTATAAAAACAAAGATGAAAAAGCCATCGGAGCAGTGAACAAAGACATCTGCATCGGACCGGAAAACTGGGATGTCTAAACGCGGCTATCATCACGGCAATCTACGGCAAGCTCTGGTTGAGGCAGCCCTGCGTCTGATCGAGATGAAAGGCCCTACCGGCTTTACGCTCTCCGAGGCTGCAAAACAGGCCGGGGTAACCCCTGCCGCCGTTTACCGCCACTTTGAAGGCCGCGAAGATCTGATTGCAGAGGCTGCGCGTCAGGGTTTTTTGATGTTTGCCGACCTGATGCAGCATGCCTATGATAAATATCAGCCCTCACCTCTGGCCGCCTTTGAGGCCACAGGACGTGCCTATCTCGCCTTTGCACGCAAACACCCCGGCCATTACATCGCCATGTTCGAAAGCGGCATCGCCAGTAACCGCACCCCGGAGCTGGCCGAGGCGGCCCATCGCGCCCGCAACATTCTGGAACGCGCCGCAGATGATCTGAGCCAACAAATTCCCGCGGACAAACGTCCCCCTGCCTCGATGTTTTCCGCCCATATCCTGGCAATGAGCCACGGTGTGGTCGAGCTCTATGCCCGCAACACTCCAGGCGCGACCTCCCCCTTTCCGCCAGAAGATTTGTTGGAAACCGGCATCGGCATCTATCTGCGTGGCCTGGGTCTCATCGAGCCGGACAGCTGACGCTGCAAAAGGCGTCGCCGCACAGAAAAAGGCCTCAAAGAATTCGGGGCGCTTGTCGATCGTCTTTCAGAGATTTCGCTGCTCAGGCGGCGGCTTCATCCCCTTCAAAGACAACCAAGTCGTTCACGATCGTTTTCAGCTCAGCAACCAGCTCTAGCGTCGGCACAGTCGACAAAAGCGGCGCCATACCCTCGATGAGTTCCTCTGGCAGGTTCCACCAGGCAAGATCCTGAAGCGCCGCAATCATGTCATCGTCAAAACGTTTGTGCTGGAAAGTCGCCGGATTGCCGCCCCAGATCTCAAAGGGACCAATATCCTTAAAAACAGTGGCGTTGGCCGCAATGACCGCACCGTCAGCGATCTTCACTCCCGGCATGATGGTCGCGCCGTGGCCGATCCAGACATCATTGCCGATGATGACATCCATGTCCCTCTGATTGTCCTCAGGTACATGCTCATCCTGAAAGACCTGTTCCACAGGGAAGCTGGCAATGCGGTTAATCTTGTGCTGCCCCCCAAGGATGATTTTCACCTCCTCCGCAATGGAGCAAAATGAACCGATCGCAACATTGGTCCCTTCCCCTGTATTATGGAAAGTGATGTCGTCGCAGCCCAGGGTGAAACGCCCAATGACTGCTTTGCCGTTGCCAATCGGCGTTTCTGTGATCATTGAATCATTCAATGCTGGTTTCTCCCCTAATTGTACCCGTTCTGGGCATAGCTCACATTAGCGGCAAAATGTTTGAAAACTGTTTAAGTCGCTTATCGCCAATCCTACCGACGAGACGCGGGCGCGCAACTGGCGCAAGACCTTGGCCTGGCTGAACAGCGGCCTGGATGAACAGCTTTTGCAAAACCGCCCCAAACCGGTTGAGACCCATGGGACAAACGATCCACAAAAGAAAAAGGGCCGCCCGAAGGCAGCCCCCAAAACCACATATGTGGTGAATTTAACGCTTGGAGAACTGGAAGGAACGACGCGCTTTGCGGCGGCCAAACTTCTTACGTTCAACAACACGGCTGTCGCGTGTCAGGAAGCCAGCGGCTTTCAGAGCGCCGCGCAAGGCGGGATCATAAAGCTGCAGCGCCTTGGAAACACCGTGCTTAACAGCACCGGCCTGACCGGAAAGACCGCCACCTTTGACCGTCGCGTAGACGTCAAACTGGTCTTCGACACCGGCAACCGTGAACGGCTGACGCAGGATCATCTGCAGAACCGGACGGGCGAAGTAGGCTTTCATTTCTTTGCCGTTCACCACAACCTTGCCGGAGCCAGGCTTGATCCAGACGCGAGCAACCGCATCTTTACGCTTACCAGTGGCATAGGCACGGCCCAGTTCGTCACGAACGGGTTCACGGGCGATGATGTCTTCGGCGACAACCTCAACGCCAGCAACGGCGCTCAGCTCTTCGAGAGTGTTGATCTGATCAGTCATCGATATCAGCTCCGCGTGTTTTTCTTGTTCATGGACTTCACGTCCAGAACTTCAGGCGCCTGGGCTTCATGCCCATGTTCGGTGCCAGCATAGATGCGCAGGTTGGTCATCTGCTGACGCGACAGGCGGTTGCCTGGCAGCATGCGTTTGACGGCCTGATAGACAACACGCTCGGGGTGCTTGCCTTCCAAGATTTCCTGCTTGGTGCGGGATTTGATGCCACCGGGGTGACCGGTGTGCCAGTAGAAGTGCTCGTCGCGCTTCTTGCCGGTCATCTGGATTTTCTCGGCATTGATCACGATGACGTTGTCACCCATGTCCATATGCGGAGTGAAGGTTGCTTTGTGCTTACCACGCAGGCGCATGGCAATGATCGATGCGAGACGGCCCAGCACGACGCCTTCGGCGTCAATGATGATCCATTTCTTGTCGATATCTGCCGGTGTAGCAGAGAAGGTTTTCATGGCAGGTCAATCCTGTTTGTCGTGACGACGCAGAACAAAGGTCCAGCGCCCGATTTGATGGACAGGGTTTACGGAGTTCCCCGCCCCACGTCAATGCCAGCAAACATGTTTAAAGTGTTTGTTTTCAATATCTTAAAAAATAGGTATAATAATACCCCAAATTTATTTACCTATCCAGGGCCAGCGCCGCCACCCCCGTCCGACGGGTCACACGCTGATCTGCTCGGGCGGGTTATCCAACAAGGTGCGCAGCCGCTGCATGGCCTCTTCAAACCTTTTAAGGCTGACATGGCCATTGACGCAGATGCGCACCGCGTTGGGCGCGCGTCCATCACGCAGGGCAAATTCATCTGCCGACCGGATTTGAACTCCCTTGGCCTCGGCTGCGCGGGTAAAGGCGGCTGAACGCCAGCCTGCCGGCAGTTTAAGCCACAAAAACGGCACCTCATCGTTCCAGACCAGTTCAAAACCGCCCAATGCATTCACTGCAACCCGGACATATTTGGCCATTTCCCGGCGCACCTCGCGCGCCAGCTCCTTGGTGCGGGGGTCTGACAGCAGGATCCGGGTGACTTCCGCCAGTGGCTGGGCCAGACCAAAATAGCTGTACTCGGCGGCCCGGCGCAGATCCTGCGACCGCCCCGTGGGGGCCAGCGCAAAGCCAACCCGCAGCGCCGGTGTCAGGTTCTTGGATATCGAAAACACATGCCATGTCATATCCGGTGCCAGTGCGCGGTAACTTGGCGCCTTGGCCTCTCCCATACGGTAGCAATCATCCTCGACGATCTGCACCCCATGGCGCCGCGCAACTTCGACGATTTCTTGCCGCCGTTTCAGGGGGGTGAACAGGCCAGTCGGATTGTGCACTTCTGGACTGGTACAAAGTACCTGCGCGCCAGATTTGCGAATCGCCAGCTCTAACGAGTCTGGTACAATTCCCTGTTCATCCATGGCCACCCCCAGGACTTTGGCCCGCAACAGCTCTGCGGCCCGGCGGAATCCTGCATAGGACAGATCCTCCACCAGGATCACCGGCTGCGGGTCCCGCAGCACCGTCTGCAACACGGTCAGAATACCATTTTGCCCCCCATGGGTCAGAACCACATCCGCCTCCCCCAATGGCCCCAGTGCCTGGCCCTCCAGCCAATGCACCACGGCCTGCCGCACCGGCAGATAGGCATCCCGTGTGGGATAGTTCAAGAACAGCAAAGGGTCACCTCTGGAGACTTGCTCCATCGCCTGCCGCAGGGCGGAAACCTGCCCAACATCCACCATACGCGGGCTAAACAGACTAACGTGATGGGGATCTCTGGCTTCTTGCAGGTGCAGCTCGCGGGACCAGACATCGTCCAGAACGCGGCTTTGCTTTTCCGCAACAAAGGTGCCGCGCCCAACCTCCGCCTGCAACAAACCCTCATCCGTCAAGAGCGTATAGGCCCGCGCAACAGTGCCGGGTGTGATCCTCAGCTGGTAGGCCAATTCCCGCACCGGTGGCAGCTTTGTGCCGCATTGCAAGACGCCATCATCAACCGCCGTGCGGATGGTATCCGCGACCCGCTGGTATTTCGGCCCGGATTTACCTTCGAGGTCCGGCGACCAAATTGTACCCATTACAATCCATCCTTAGACAGCCAGTTTTATTCATTGTATCAAATTTACATAACAGACAATTGGGATTGTATCAACACAATAAAGGAAACGACCATGACAACTTCTGCAACCCAGAACCCATCGCACACCTCCTACCTGAACAGCCGCCCTGCCCTGCCAGTGCTGGCACAGGCGGCCGTTGCTTTTGCAGTCCTCGTCACCAAATGGTCGATCCGTCACACCACGCGAAAAGAGCTGCGCCATCTTAGCGCAGAGCAACTGAATGACATTGGGATTTCCCGCGAGGAAGCTCATTATCAAGGAACTCTTCCGTTCTGGCGCCCTTGATCCCCTGGGCAAAGGAACCAACTGATGGCCGGGGCTTGTCCCCGGCCCTTTTTATTTATTACCCCTCTAAATCTTACCTCCGCCCCCCCTTTTTTAGCCCGCGCCCTGCACGCCACTTTAGCCGTCTTTCGAGCAAGCGTGCCAGCTGCGGTTGGCTTGCAGCCTGGCTATGGCCCATGCTAGGGAGGGCCACGTTTTGTTGGGGACAGCCCCAACCCTATCCCCGATCTTGTTGCACTGGCGGTCCGCCTTCCCAACAAGACGCCGGTCAAGACCAGAGGTGTACTTTGGATCACTCGGATTGCTCTGCACGGCCTGCCAAACACCTCTGGGGGCAAACGTGAGTGACACCACGGACCACCTGCCCGCAGTGTCAAAGCCAGCCCCGTCGCATAGTCCCCCGGCCACCGCTGATCGCCCGCGCAAAGCCACTGCTGCAAGCCTGGACGCCCTGACGCGGGCTGATCGCACAGATCACTTTATCCGCCGGGACAATAGGGTCTTTGCCGGCACCCATCTCATCATCGAGGTGATGGAAGCGACCGGGCTGGACTGCGAACAGCGCATTCAAGACGCCTTTCGCCGGGCGGCCACCCTATGTGGCGCAACCCTGCTGCATATCCATACTCACAAATTCTCTCCCCAGGGCGTTTCTGGCGTCGCGGTGCTCGGAGAAAGTCATATCACCGTCCACACCTGGCCAGAGATCGGCTACGGCGCCTTCGATGTGTTCATGTGCGGCGATGCCGAGCCATGGAAGGCGGTTGAGGTGTTCAAAGACGCCTTTGACACCGATGAGGTCGCAGTGCGGGAGCTGCTGCGCGGCGCCGAACTGCTGTCAGATCCGGGCGCTTAATGCGCCCAGGTGTTTGCCACCAGCACCACCTGCTGCCGCGCGCCGCTGGCCCTAGGTATCCAAAGCAATACGATCACAGATAATACGTGGATTACGGCGTCCCCAATCTGTAAAGAGATCGGCCATGATGGTGCCGCTGAGCTGCTCAAGGCTCTGGGATCCGATCTTTCGCCCGCCCTGTTGACCAAAGGCAACCACCTCATCACTGATTGCAACTTCGGGCAGCTCCGTCACATCTGCCACGATGGTATTCATCGAAATTGCCCCCATCACCGGGCAGCTCTGCCCCCGGATCAGCACTTCGGCACCCTCAGCCCCCTGGGCGCTTTGGGCAAACCGACGGCTGTAGCCATTGGCATATCCCAAAGCAACGCTGGCAAGGCGCCTGTCACGGTGCAGAACTGCGGTTCGATCATAGCCGATTGTGCTGCCCTTGGGGTAGGATCCTACGCTGATCACCTGAGATTTCAGCGTCAGTGCGGGATGGAACGCTGTGCTGGGACCGGCGATGCCAAACAGGATGGCACCACAGCGCATCATATCCACCTGCGGATCCAATCCGGAAACCAGGGTCAACGTGCTGCCGGCGTGAATCATAACGTCCTGACGCCGCAGGTCACTGTTGGCAAAGATCCAGGCGATATCCCGTTGAAACCTTGCAATATTTTCCACCAACTCATCACTGTGATTAGACGGAAAATGAGTGCAAAGCCCGACGATCTTCCCCGCTCCCAGTTTCAAAATATTGCCACAGGCTTGCCGTCCCTGCGGTGTCGACAGCTCTACGCCATCGCGCGACATCCCATTGGCATTCAGTGAGATATGCAGCTTTGGCAGCGGCTTCTCTCCCAGCCTGTCCCGAATTGCTAGTAGAGCCTCCTCTGAACCCACCAGCTCTTGGACATCCTCTCCCAAGGCGCTTTTGACCTCATCCGGTGTGGCTGTGCGCAGACGCAGGATCGCCCCGGTGAAACCAGCCGCCCGCACCGCGCGGGCCTCGCCGTTGGAGGAAATTCCGATATGGCTCACCCCCTGGGCCATCAACACAGGCACCACGTTTTCAATGCCATGCCCATAGGCATCCGCTTTGATTACGGCACAAAGCCGGGTCTGCGCAGGCAGCCGATCCAGGGTATGGCGCAGGTTCTGCGAAATCTGCGCCGGGGAAATCTCGCACCAGGCGCTTTCGTTTGGGTGATCCGACATGGGGGTCAGTTGCCAGAGATGTTTGGCTGGGCATGTGCATCGCCCTGCCTGCCCAACAGCTGATCGACAATTTCAACCAACAGGGCCACGCCGGTAGGGGTTAAGCCATCTGGATAGTCATAGTTGGGATTGTGCAACTGTGGCTGGGCTTCGCCCGATCCGATGAACACCATCGCCGCCTTGGCGCCATCCAGACCAAAACGGCCAAAGTCTTCCGACCAACGCATCGGCTGGCCCATGGAATGTGTTGACAGGCCAAGGGTGGAGGCGGCGGTGCTGGCGATAGTGAGTGCCCTGTCGTCATTTACGGTGGCCAAAAACACATCGTGCAAGGTCACAGTGGCGGACACATGTTCGGCCCGCCCCCCGGCCTGCTGCGCAGCCTTTGCCAGGGCGCGCTCCAGCTGCGCCTCAGCCTCCTGGACCAAACGGTCCATGCGCGTATCGGTCTGGCTGCGCAGGGTCATGCGCAGCTCTCCGGCCCCCGGCGCGATGCCAAAACTGGCCTCGCCAAGCTGCGCATGGGTCAAGGTGGCAAGGGCAAAGTCAGCCCCCATATCGCCACCCGGGCCCAGCACTGGCAGGCTCTGCATCAGATATGCGATCACCCCTGCGGGCGAGACCCCGTCTTCGGGCGCGGCCGCATGGGAGGTTTTGCCGCCAAAGCGGATCTTCATCCCACGGGAGGCACAGTTACTGACTCCCGGACACAGGCCAATCTCACCCAAAGGACGACCCGGAACATTATGATAAGAAAAGGCAAAGTCAGGTCGCAACTCAGGCCAGCGCGGATCATTGATCACCGCGACAGCCCCGGCGCCGGTTTCTTCTGCGGGTTGGAATAACAGGATCACCCGGCCCGTGGCAGGACGTGTTTTTAGCGCCAGCGCAACCCCCAGCACCATCACCATATGGCCGTCGTGACCGCACAGATGCCCCTTGCCCTCGATCTGCGAGCGATAGGGGGCCTGCGAGATTTCAGGGATCGGCAAAGCGTCCAGCTCGCAACGGATCAGGACTGTCGGCCCGTCCTGCTGCCCGCAAAATTCAGCCGCAACGCCATGACCGCCAAGCCCGGTCCAGACCCGGTCCGCCCCCGCGCGCGTCAGCTCCTGAGTGATACGCGCCGCGGTTTCCACCTCCTCGCCCGAGATCTCGGGGCTTTGGTGCAGCGCCTGGCGCAGGGATTGCAGATAGGCCAACTGGGTGTTGGTGAGTACGGCTGTCATATCGGCTTCTTTCCTTTTCGCCCCCCGTGGGGGAGGCGTTTTCGTCAGGTGGCGGTTTGATAGCCTGTCAGGCAGCGGGTCAGGTTTTCCCCCAGACTATCGCTCAGGTATCCGCCCTCCTGGACAAACAGCACCGGCAGGCCAAGATGCGCAAAGGCCGCACCAATACGAGAGAACCCTTCTTTGGTCACCGCAAGCCCCTGAAACGGATCATCAATCGAGGCATCAAGCCCCAGGGCCACCACGACAACGTCGGCGCCAAACAGGGTCACCCGCTCCAGCGCCACATCAAGCGCCTTGAGAAAGCCCGCGTCATCGGTGCCGCGCGCCAGGGGCAGGTTCAGGTTATAGCCCAACCCTGTGCCTTCACCGCGCTCCTGGGCGTGGCCCCAGAAAAACGGGTAAAACCGCTCGGGGTCGGCATGAAGGGAGACGGTCAACACATCGTCGCGATTGTAGAATATGCCTTGGGTGCCATTGCCGTGATGCACATCCACATCAACAATCGCCGGACGTAGCCCGGCTGCGGCCAGCCGTTGGGCGGCAATGCCGGAATTGTTCAGAAAACAAAAGCCCCCGGCCATATCGGCAAAGGCGTGATGCCCAGGGGGACGCGCCAGTACATAGGCGGACTGGCCGCCCTCACGCAGGTAATCAGCGCCTGAAATCGCCGACTGCGCTGACCAGTAGGAGGCTTCCCAGGTGCCTTTGGCGATTGGACAGGCGGTATCTGCCTGATGGTAGCCCGCCTGGCCGGTTGCCGATTTGGGGTAGCTGTCGCTGCGGTTGGCGGGATGAATATTGGGGATCACCTCTTCGCCTGCGTCTTTGATATATTGCCAACGGCGATAGATGTTCTTGAGAAAGGTCAGATATTCCGCCGTATGCACCGCAGCGATCGGACCAAGACCCGCATCCTGTGGCTCTGAAAATGTGCAGCCCGCCGCCAAAGCGCCGTTTTGCAGAACCTCAATGCGTTTGGGCTGCTCCGGGTTTGGCTGCGCCTTACCGTTGGCCATAAAATGCTTCGGGTCGTGGTGCCATTGGCGTGCGTCAAAGATCGCTTTCATCTGCCTGTCCTGCCTTTTTGTGTCACTTTAGATCGCGGTGCGGTCAGCACCTTTGAGCCCCAGCATGTCGCGGGCCTCATCAGGGCTTGCCACCTCACGGCCAAGGTCTTCGACGATGCGGCGAATTTTGCGCACCTGTTCTGCGTTGTCCTTGGCCAGAACCCCGCGCGAGATCATCAGACTGTCCTCCAGCCCAACCCGCACATGCCCGCCCATGGCGGCCGCCATGGTGATCAGCGGCATCTGTTGACGCCCCGCTGCAAGCACTGAGAACATGTAATCATCGCCAAACAGCTTGTCCGCGATCACCTTCATATGCATCAGGTTTTCCGGGTCCGTCCCCATGCCGCCCAAAACCCCAAAGACAAACTGAATGAACAGGGGTTTCTGCACCAAACCACGATCGACAAAATGTTTGAGCATATAAAGATGCCCAACGTCGTAGCATTCAAATTCAAACCGAGCGCCGCGCTCGACCCCCAGCTCGGTCAGGATACGGGCAATGTCGCGCGGGGTGTTTTTGAACACCAGATCATCCGAGTTCTCCAGAAAGGGCTGTTCCCAATCGTGTTTCCAGTCGTAAATCCGCGCCGCTGCCGGGTAGAGCGCAAAGTTCATGCTGCCCATATTGAGGCTGCACATCTCCGGTTCGACCCGTTTGGGGGCGGCCAGGCGGTCATCCAGAGTCATCACCGCGCTGCCCCCGGTTGAAAGGTTCAACACCGCATCGCAGGACTGCTTCAACTGCGGCAGGAAGCTCATAAAATCCTCTGCGCGGGCCGAGGGCTGTCCGGTCTGCGGGTTCCGCGCGTGCAGATGCAGGATTGCCGCGCCTGCCTCGGCGGCGCCCTGGGCCTGACCGGAAATTTCCGCAGGGGTTACGGGCAGATAGGGCGACATTGACGGTGTGTGAATAGAGCCGGTGACGGCGCAGGTAATCAGTATTTTGCTCATGGGTCAGCCTGCCTTTAGTTCGGAATGGATGTCTTGGCTGAACTGCACCAGGCTGGCATCAAGGCCCTCGATGATCTCGTCGATATGCTCTGCGTTCACGATCAGCGGCGGGCAAACCAGAATGTGATCCCCCTCGGTGCCGTCACGCGTGCGCCGCGAATAGATAATCAGACCCTTTTCATAGGCCAGATCGACAAAGCGCTGATGGGCATTCAACCGCGCCGGAAGCGGAGCCTTGCTGTCCCGGTCAGCCATGAATTCAAAGGCCGTAAGCAGCCCCTTGCCGCGCACATCGCCAATCAATTCATGCTTTTGCATCAATCCGTTGAGCCGCGCCAAAAGGGTCTCTCCCATTTTGGCAGCATTGTCGCACAACCCATTCATTTCAAGGGTATTTACCACCGCCAGCCCAGCGGCACAGGCCAGGGGGTTGCCGGCATAGGTAAAGCCGTGGGCAAAACCGCCCTGCGCCAGGATCGGTGCTACCAGGCGCTCATCGGCGATCACCGCGCCCAGGGGCATGTATCCCGCGCCCAGACCTTTGGACATCACCACAATATCCGGCTGCGCCTGCCAATGATCCGAGCCCAGAAAGCTGCCAGTGCGTCCGGCACCGGTCATCACTTCATCCATGATCAAAAGCACACCATATCGGGTGCAGATTTCGCGGATCCGCTCCATATAGCCAGTGGGCGGCACCAGCGCACCGGTGGAGGCCCCACCAACAGGCTCAACGATAAAGGCAAGCACGCTTTCGGGGCCCTCAGAGAGGATCTTTGCCTCCAGCATATCGGCATAGTGGTGGCCGGTGGCGGGGTCATCGGCGTCCAGCCCGTCCAGATAGGCACGGGGCGCGGGGATTTTGGGCATGTCCTGCATCATCGGCGCAAAAGGCGCGGTCAGCGGGGTGTAGCCGGTCAGGGCCAAAGCCCCCAATGTGCAGCCATGATAGCTGGGCGCGCGCGAGATGACCTTCCAGCGGCTGCCCTGTTCACTGGCCAGGGCATATTGCCGGGCCAGCTTGGTGGCGCTTTCCACCGCTTCAGAACCGCCGGACACAAAGAACACCCGGTTCAGATCCCCCGGCATCAGCCCGGCCAGCTTCTGCGCCAAACGCTCGGAGGCCTCTGTTTCAAAATGCAGCCGATAGCCAAAGGTGGATTTTTCCATCTGGCGGCGCATCGCGGTCAGCACCTCCGGGTTGGAGTGGCCGATATTGCAAACCATCGCCCCAGACGAGCCATCCAGATAGCGCTTGCCATCCTTGTCCCACATGTAAACGCCGCGCGCCTGTTCCAGAACCGGCCTGCGCCCCTGCGCCTGATAAAATAGATTGCTCATTCTTTGCTTTCCAACTCCCTACCGCCTTGTTGCTGAACCCAAACGCCATGGCGCAACAGGACTGCGCCGAAGATGCCGATGGCCGCAAAGCGGGCTTGATAGAACCATGCGAGAGCCACTAGTATAGATCAAATAGATAATTGGAATTCTTGATATAGAGAAGAGCTATGCGGCAAGACGACCCTCACTACGAACCGGAACGGATCGCCCGCGAGCTGGACTGGAACCTGTTGCGCACCTTTGTTGTCCTGGCGGAAAGTCACTCGGTCACCGATGCAGCGAGCCAATTGCGTCTCAAGCAACCATCTGTTTCCACGGCCTTAAAACGGTTAGAAGACCGGGTTGGGCGCAAGTTGATAAATCGCTCTCCTGGCTATTATGCCCTCACCGAAGCGGGACGTTTGTTGTACCGTGAAGCGGTGGAAATCAATGGATCGGTGCTGCGGTTATCGACCCTGATGCGCGAAATGACCGATGATGTCCGTGGCCATGTGCGCATTGCCGTGGCCAGTCATGTTGTGAGCCCTTTGATCAATCAGGCCCTCACCGGGTTTCACCGCGACCACCCAAAGGCCAGCCTAAAAATCGAGGTTCTGTCCAGTTCCAAAGCCATCGCAGAGGTCGCCGCAAAACGCGCCTCTTTTGCCATCTGTCTGGTGGGGGACCACAACCCAAATCTGGAATACAGGCGCATGTTCCGCGAGTATTTTGGCCTGTTCTGCGGCCCGCCGCATCCGCTTTTTGGCCGCAAAGATCTCACGTCGGCAGATTTGGAGGGGCATTCCTCGGTCAGTTTTGAAACCGATCGGTTGCAGGATGTCTTGAAACCCATCACCGTGATGCGGGCCCAGGCCGCCCTGGGCCAGAAAATCACCGGCGTTTCAAGCCACCTGGAGGAGGTACGGCGCATGATCGTATCTGGGCTGGGTGTAGGCCCCTTGCCGATCCATGTGGCCGAACGCGACGTGCAGGACGGGCAGCTGTGGCAGGTGCCCCCCTATGAGGATCTGCCACCGATCGACGTCTATCTGGTCTGGAGCGAAGGAGCGACCAAGAACCGGGCCGAGCAAATCCTGCTCGACCGGCTGATCGCGGCAATCGACGAGACTCCGATAGAGCAGCGCAGCTATCGCTAGACGTGCTGCCCTGCCAGGTGCTTGCGCAGGAAGTTCTGGGTCCGCTCGCTCTTGGGGTTGCGGAAAATCACCTCTGGCGGACCTTCTTCAACCACAACGCCCTGATCCATAAACAAAACGCGATCACACACGCTTTCGGCAAAGCCCATTTCATGGGTGACAATGATCATGGTCATGTGCTCCTCTGCGAGCTGCTTCATCACCAGGTTCACCTCTTCCACCAGCTCAGGGTCCAAGGCCGATGTGGCCTCGTCAAACAGCATGACCTTGGGCTTCATCGCCAGGGCACGGGCAATGGCCACCCGCTGTTTCTGGCCGCCTGACAGCTGCGAAGGGTAATAGTCGATGCGTTCAATCATGCCGACCTTGGTCAGCTGCTCCTCGGCCAGGGCGTTGGCCTCAGCGTCGGACAGACCTTTGAGCATCTTCGGCGCCAGGGTCACATTTTCGCGCACCTTCAGATGCGGAAACAGGTTGAAGTGCTGGAAAACCATGCCGATTTCCTGGCGCACCTTATTGATATGGCGTTCGTACTGACCATGGGGCAGATCCATATTGATCTGCTTGTCCTCCAGCCAGATCTCCCCGCCAGTCAGGGGGTCCAGGTCATTGATCGCCCTCAGCAGGGTGCTTTTGCCAGAGCCTGAGGGGCCAATGATGGCAACGATCTGCCCCCGGTCTACCTGCAGGTTGATGTCTTTCAGCACTTCCAATGTGCCAAAGCTTTTTTTGGCGTGACGAATGTCGATGAAAGGTTTCTGCTCGCTCATGTCTTTCTCCTGCCGGTTCATTTCGAGGCCTGAATGCGGCGTTCAACGCGGCGCAAGACGGCCTCCATGCCGAGGTTGATAATGTAGTAGATTGCCGCCACCAGAACGTAGAATTCAAAGGGCCGGTAGGTACTGCCAATGGCGCGTTGGGCAGACAAGGTCAGCTCAGAAACACCAATCACCGAGACCAGGGCCGAGTCCTTCAGAAGTGCGATCATATTGTTGCCAATCGGCGGGATCACATCGCGCACCGCCTGTGGCACCACCACTTTGCGCAGGGCCTGCATCCGCGACAGGCCCAGGGTCCGGGCGGCTTCGATCTGGCCCTTGTCAACGGCCAGAATACTGGCCTGAAACAGTTCTGAGTTATAGACGGCAAAGTGCAGCCCCAGACCGATCACCCCAGCCACAAATGCAGGCACATCCACGCCGATCTGCACCAGACCAAAGTAGATCAGGAACAGCTGCAGCAACAGCGGCGTGCCCAGAAACAGGAAGGAGAAAACCCGAAAGGGCCAACGCACCACGGCAGGGGCATAGAGCGCAATGATCGCAAGCAGAATGCCCCCGAAAAAGCTGACAACTGCAGCGCCAACGGTAATGGCAATGGTCCAGAGCGCCCCCAGCAGGACGATATCGAGGTATTTTGGAATGACGCTAAAATCGAGTCCCATGCGGTATCCTTTCCCCGATCAATTCAGGCGAGCTTTGCGGTCGGCCCAGGTCACGGCCAGCCCGACAACATAAATGATGATCATGTACAAAAGGCCTGCAATCAGGAACATCTCGAAGGGTTTGTAGGTAGAGCCAATATAGCGCTGCGCTGTATAGGTCAGCTCGACCACTGAAATCGCGGCGACCAGCGCGGTGCTTTTGATCAGGGTGTTGAGGTTCACCCCCAGCGGCCGGATCATCAGGCGCATGGCTTGCGGCAGGACCACATTGCGCATCGCTTGCCACTTGCTCATGCCGAGGGTTCGGGCGGCCTCGCCCTGCCCCTTATCAACCGAGATAATGGCACCGCGCATGGTTTCGGTCATATAAGCGCCGACATTAACGCCGAGGCCAATGACACCCGCCTCAAATGCATCCAGCTGGATACCGATCTGCGGGCCCCCAAAATATAGGATAAACAGCTGGATCAGCGCCGGAGTGCCGCGAAACAGGCTGACATAGGCGGCGCCCAGAAACCGCAACAGCGGGAACCGCGACAGTCGGGCGGCAGTGCCGAGTATGGCGCAGGTCACCCCCAACAGAGCTGTCAACACCGACAGCAATATGGTTATCCAGGCCGCATCCAGAAAGAAGGGAAAGACCCGTTGCATCAAGGCATAATCCACTGGCGTCTGTCTCCTTGAGCCGCGCTTTTCTGTGCCGGCCTCTCCAGGGAAAGGCAACGGCATCTAAAACGGCCCCATTCATTGCTCTAATAGAGCCCTGAACGGGGCCGCATCTTAGCTGGTTTAGCGAATGTCGCCGCCAACCCATTTGTTAGCAATCTCAAGATAGGTGCCATCTTCCATCATCGCGTCCAGCGCGCCTTGCATGGCAGCCGCCAGCTCTGGGCTGCCCTTGCGGATGGCGATACCGGCGCCGAATTCTTCGGTCTCGAAATCGGTAATCATGACATAGTCCTGACCGGTCTCTTTCATCGCCAAAATAGCGGCGATCGAGTCATTGACGATGACATCAACGCGGCCATGCTCAAGCTCCAGCAGCAGCTCGGGCAAGCCCTTGTAAGTGCGCACGTCATAGCCCATTTCACGGGCCCAGGCCTCATGGGTTTCGCCCAGGGTCAGGCCAACTTTGGCCTCGCTCAGTTCCGCAGCCGAGCTGATGCCGCCGGGTTTGGCAAAGATCGCGCGTTTGGTAGTGTAGTAAGGGCCTACAAAATCAACCACTTGCTGACGTTCTTCGGTGATCGACATGGAGCCAACAATCGCGTCATATTTATTGGCCAGCAAACCGCCGATAATACCATCCCAAGCAGTGGTGACGATTTCAACTTCAACGCCCATACGTTTGGCGATCTCAGCCCCAACAGCCGGATCAAAGCCAACAACCTCGTTGCTGTCATTGACAAAGTTGAAGGGAGGGTAAGCGCCGCTCATGGCGATGCGGATGACGCCCGCTTCCTTAATTTTTCCAAGCTCTTCTGCCATTGCAAAGCTGGCAGTGGTGAGGCTGGTGGCCAGGGCTAAGCCTGCGGCCAATGTGGTTTTCAAAAGCGCTCTACGCGATGTCATGGGTCTCTCCTATGTCGGTTCCCGATTGCTCTCTAGGGGGTCCGCTGCGCGTGCCTTGCCCCTTGGCATCTGTCAGGAGAGGCTTGCACAGCTTGCCCCATTGGACAAACAGATAACGGGAATGATTATTATTGTTAAAAACTATACTCAATCCGCCTCTCCTGCTTTCTGCAGCCGCTCCGCTCCGCCCCTTGGCCCCTCCGCCTGGTTCTGCTAGGCCGCACAGACGGAAGTAACGCAAGGCTGATCACATGCAGAACACCCCAATTCAAGTGGTCGACCGGGACAATGGCAGGGTATTTGACGAAGTCATCCTGGGCGAAAAATGGATCCGCTGGGCCTATCAGGATGCCGGTTCCAGCCTGATAGAGCGCCTGTTGTTTCGCTCCTCCCTGATCAGCCGGTTGTTTGGACTGTGGTATGACAGCCCCCTGTCGCGCGGCAAGATCAACGCGGTGATTGATGAGCTGTCCATAGACATGGCAGAGGCCGTCAGACCTGCCCACGACTACACTTCCTTTAATGACTTTTTTGCCCGCCACCTTCGGCCTGAGGCGCGCCCCTATTCAGATGACCCAAGCGAGATTGTTGCCCCAGCCGATGGTCGGGTTCTGGTTTTTCCTAAGCTGGACAAGGATGTCTTTGTCCCGGTCAAAGGCCACCCGATGTCGATCACATCCATGCTGCCCGGCCTGTCAGAGCCGTTTCTGGGCGGGGCGCTGGCCATCGTGCGTCTTTGCCCGGCGGATTACCACCGCTATCATTTCCCCGCCTCTGGCCAGATTGAAACCACCCAAGATCTTGCCGGCGCGCTGCATTCGGTCAACCCTATCGCTCTGGGGGCAGGCCCGGATGTTTTTGGTGAAAACAAGCGCTGCAACACTTTGATCAAAAACGATAAGATTGGCACCTATTGCTTTAGCGAAATTGGCGCCTTTGGGGTCGGCTCGATCATCAACACCACCTCCTCTGGCGCCGTGCGCAAGATGCAGGAAAAGGGCTATTTCAAGTTTGGCGGCTCTACCGTTGTGGTGGTCTTTCAGCCCGGTCAGGTCACCTTTAGCCCAGATCTGGTAGAAAACAGCGCCAAAGGTCTGGAAACCCTGGTCAAGGTCGGCCAGCCCTTAGCAACAGCGCCCCTGTAACAGCAAGCATCTAACAGCCCGCGCACTGCTCTCTGTACCAGGCCTCTGCGCTCTGGCTTCAGCGCTCTGGCGGGATCGAATAGGTCATGGTGGAACGCGCCACCAGCTTATCTGAGCCCTCAGAGAACATATGCACATCCCCCACTGCCAGGCTGCGGCCCAGTTTCAGCAACTGACCCTTGGCGATGATGTCGCGGCCGGCTTCTGGTTTACGCATAAAATCAAGTGAGCAATTGGTGGTCACTGCCAGCGCCTTGGCGCCCAGACGCGACAGCACCAGCCCATAGACCGTGACATCGGCCAGGGCAAACATCGACGGTCCAGAAACCGTACCCCCAGGGCGCAGATGGCGCTCTGCCACCTTCAAGCGCATGGTAATGCCCTCCATCGACAGCGCATCAACGGCAAAATCATCGGCCACTTGCGGAAAAATTTCATCCATATAGGCCTCAAGCCCTGCGACATCGAATGCCAAACCCATGCTTTTCCTCTCCCTCATTGCGCCCTAGTGTTCACCCGGAACCTAGGAGGAGAGCAAGATGGCAATTCTGGAACGTCACGACAAAAACGCAGTGGCTCATCTACAAATGAATGCACCCGAGCGGCTGAATGCCCTCTCGGATGAGATGTTGCAGGCGCTGCAGGCGCAGATTGATGTCCTGAAAGACGATACCAGCATCAAGGCGGTGATTCTGTCGGGCATTGGCAAAGCCTTTTGTGCTGGCCACGACATTCGCCAGATGACCGCAGGGCGCGCGGCAGCGGATAAGGGACAGTCCTATTTTGAGGGACTTTTTGCCCGCTGCACCTCGGTCATGTTGGGGCTGCAACAGCTGCCGCAGCCGGTCATTGCACAGGTCCATGGCATTGCCACCGCTGCGGGCTGTCAGCTGGTTGCCTCTTGCGATCTCGCGATAGCCAGTGATGACTGCCGCTTTGGCGTCAATGGCGTCAACATCGGCTTGTTCTGCTCAACGCCCATGGTGGCCCTCTCCCGCAATATCCCCCGCAAACACGCCTTTGAACTGCTCACCACTGGCGAGTTCATGTCCGCCCCCCGCGCCGCTGAGCTGGGGCTGATCAACCGCGCCGTCCCCGCCGCGCAGCTGGAGGCAGAGACCCGCGCCCTGGCGGATAAGATCGCCTCCAAACTTGGTGCCGCCGTCAAGGTGGGCAAAGAAGCCTATTACCAGCAGCTAGAGATGCCCATTGAGGAGGCCTATGCCTATACCAGCGAGGTCATTGTCACCAACCTGATGCAGCCCGACACCGTCGAGGGCATGCAGGCCTTTATCGAAAAACGCAGCCCTGACTGGAAATAGAGACAATTTTTTCGAAAATTTTAGGCTTTGTTTACCATTCAGGATTTATTGTTTCTATATCGGGCCTTTTAATCGGGGCAAGATAATGGCAAAGATTGGGCACGGGTTACGACACAGGTCCTGACCCGGACACAATTTGGGCCGCTGAAGCGGAAGGTCCCTCCAACCGGGAATCTCTCTCCCCGGGTGACATTCCCGCTCAGCGGCCCCAAATTCTCCTCATCCAAAGAAAAACCGCCCATACTTTGGGCTATGCCGTCCTAACCTTTGGTGGGTTGTGCAAGGGATGGAAACAATGCTGCGCCTTCAGGGCAGCTGTTTCCCCCGCCAAAAATTCATGCATTCGGCCCCGGCCAGCGCGCTGAGAATAAGCCACGCGCATCTTTGCCCTATTCTGCCCCTTTGCTGCCACATTTGAGCCTGCGCAATATTGCTTAAGGGCGCGCACTGCCCTATTTGCCCCCTATGACAGAGACATTACATATCGTGGGCGGCGGCATGGCCGGGTCCGAAGCAGCCTGGCAGGCAGCGAACATGGGCGTCAAAGTGGTGATCCACGAGATGCGGCCCAAAGTGGAAACCTTTGCCCATCAGACGGGCAATCTGGGCGAAATGGTCTGTTCCAATTCCTTCCGCTCGGATGACGATGAGCAAAACGCCGTTGGCCTGCTGCATTGGGAAATGCGCGCGGCAAATGGCGTGATCATGGCCACAGCCGAAGAACACCGCCTGCCTGCTGGTGGTGCCTTGGCGGTCGACCGCGAGCCCTTTGCCGAAACGGTGACAGCCAAGCTGAAAGCCCATCCCAATATCGAGATCTCCTACGAGGAAATCAGCGCCCTGCCAACGGACGGCCATTGGATCTTTGCCACCGGTCCCTTGACCTCTGCCCCCCTCGGCCAGGCCATCCAGGCTGAGACTGGCGCCGAGGCACTTGCCTTCTTTGATGCAATCGCGCCAATCATCTATGCCGAAAGCATCGACATGTCGAAAGCCTGGATGCAGTCGCGCTATGACAAGGGCGAAACCGAGGAAGAGCGCACCGCCTATCTCAACTGCCCCATGAGCAAAGACCAGTATGAGGCCTTTATCGACGCGCTGCTGGCCGCCGATAAGACCGAATTCCACGAAGGCGAAACCGCCGGTTATTTTGACGGCTGCCTGCCGATCGAGGTGATGGCCGAACGTGGCCGCGAGACCCTGCGCTTTGGCCCAATGAAACCCGTTGGCCTGACCAATCCACATCAGCCCGATGTCAAAGCCCACGCCGTGGTGCAGCTGCGCCGCGACAACGCGCTTGGCACCCTGTTCAATATCGTCGGCTTCCAGACCAAGATGAAATACGGCGCCCAAACCGAGGTGCTGCGGATGATCCCAGGGCTGGAAAACGCCAGTTTTGCCCGTCTTGGCGGGATCCATCGCAACACCTTCCTCAATTCCCCCACTCTGCTTGATGCCCAAATGCGGTTGAAATCAAAACCGCACCTGCGCTTTGCCGGACAGATCACCGGCGTCGAGGGCTATGTGGAAAGCGCGGCCATGGGGCTGCTGGCCGGTCGCATGGCCGCCGCCGAAATTCTCGGGATCACCTTGCCAGAGGTGCCACAAGACAGCGCCATGGGGGCGCTGATCCATCACATCACCGGCGGAGCCGAGGCCAAGACCTTCCAGCCGATGAACGTGAACTTTGGCCTGTTCCAACCGGTTGAGGGCCTAAAAGGCGGCCGTCGCGGCCGCAAGGACCGCTACAAGGCCTATACGGATCGCGCCAAAACGGCCTGGACCAGCTGGCTGGATAACTTCGCCTGAACATCCTGAACACCAAGGGGGCAGATCCCGTGACCTTCATCACCCGCTTTGCCCCCTCTCCTACAGGCCCCCTACACCTGGGCCACGCCTATTCCGCCCTACTGGCCCATGACATGGCCATGTCTGAGGGGGGCAAATTTCTGCTACGGATCGAAGACATTGACCAATCTCGTGCCCGCCCCCAGTGGGAAACACAGATCTATGAAGATCTGGAATGGCTTGGTTTGTGGTGGCCCAAACCGGTAATGCGCCAGTCAGAGCGCCAGTCAGTCTACGATGAGGCTCTGGAACGCCTGTGGCAGCTGGGTCTTCTCTACCCCTGCACCTGCAATCGTAAAGACATCGCCGCCGCGGCTGCCGCCCCGCAGGAAGGTTCGCCTCTGCTGGGGCCAGACGGGGTAATCTACCCCGGAACATGCCGGGGGCCGTGGGAACAGGTCTTTTCTGATCAGCACCAACGCCCTCAAAATGTTCCCCTTAGGCTCGACATGGAAAAAGCGGTCGGCATGGTGCCCGGCCTGTTTCAGAATCGCAGAGTGCCCGGAAAATCTTTTGCTAGCTTTGGCAGTTTTCTGGAGACCGGAAACGGACCAAATGGCGAACGGGGTCTCGTTGAATTCACCCCAGACAACATGGTTAAGACCATCGGCGACGTTGTTCTTTCCAGGCGCGGCATGGGAACCTCATACCATCTCTCAGTGGTGTTGGACGATGCGGCCCAGGGCGTGAACCACGTCATTCGGGGTCAGGATCTCTTTGAAGCAACGCGGATACATATATTGCTTCAGGCCCTGTTGCACCTTCCCCATCCAACCTACCACCACCACAGCCTGATCCGCGACGAGGCGGGCAAACGCCTCGCCAAACGGGACGATGCCCGCGCCATTGCCACATACCGCCAGGATGGCGCCAACCCGCAAGACATCCGCGAACTTGTCGGCCTGGGCTAACCTCCCCCTGTTTCATCTTTCTCCAAATACCTCCGCCGGAGGCAGCGGCGCGCCAGCGCCGCCCTTTTCTGCTGCGTGAGCCAAGGGCCTGCCCCCTAGTCCATGGGCTTCATCAGCTCCACCTCTTCCCCGTCACGAACAGCTGTATAAAAACAGCTGCGCCGATTGGTGTGACAGGCGGGGCCGACTTGATGAACCAGCGCCAACAGACAATCCCGGTCACAATCAAGCCGCAGATCCACCAGGCTCTGAACATGACCCGAGCTTTCTCCCTTGACCCAAAATGCCTGGCGAGACCGGGACCAATAGGTCACTTTGCCGGTTTCCAGCGTTCTGGCAACGCTTTGCGCATTCATCCAGGCCATCATCAAAACTTCGCCGCTCGCCTCATCCTGGGCAATACAGGGGATCAGACCCGCAGCGTCATACTTCAAATTATTGGGATCAAAGGACATCGTAAAAACCTTTTGCATCTTGCATTTGTCTGCCTATGTATGAGGAAGAAACCCCAAGGGAAAGCCCAAGGCCGCCAATGTCTAGCGAAACCGATCTGATCAAACTCTACTCGTCCCGCATTCTGGCGCTCGCCGCCGATATTCCCTTTCTGGACAGGTTGGAACACCCGGATGCGACGGCAAAAAAACGCGCCCCCCTGTGTGGGTCAACCGTTACAGTTGATCTCAACATCAAAGACGGGCGCATCACTGCATTTGGCCAGGATGTAAAAGCCTGCGCTCTGGGTCAGGCCTCTGCTTCGGTTGTTGGACGCAACATAATTGGACGCTCCCTTACCGAGGTGGAAACCGCACGCGAGGAGCTGAAAGCCATGCTGAAGGATGACCAACCTGCGCCCAACTCCCCGTTTTCGGATTTGGAAGTCCTTGTTCCCGCACGCGAATTCAAAAACCGTCACGCCTCAATCCTGCTCTGCCTCGAAGCCAGCCTGGAAGCCTTCAAGGCGGCCTTGCAGAAAAACTGCGCTTAGGGCCGGGATCCTAACTACAGATCGTTTTTTTGTTAAAATACAATCGGTCTGTTGATCGAACACAGGCCACAAACAATCAGTCTAGCGACCCACAAGAGACAGCATTAGCCAATGCTTTCGCGCCAATTTTAGGTGCTGACCTTAGCGCAGGCCAAAGACGCCATGGGGATTCTGTGAGGATGAAGCATCTGTCAGCGCCCGTTTTGCCAGTTCCTGTTTTTTGTCAGTGCCCGTTTCGCCAGTTCCCGTTTTTGTCGGTGCCTGCCATTGGGGCGGCATCTCCATGAGAACTAGGGCCCGTGGACATTCAGGATTCCCAACCGGTCTGAATTCTGATTCAAGCTTCCAAAATGGAGGTTTGAATGAACGAAGAGCGGTTTGTGTTGACAGATGACGTCTGGCTTCGCCTCGCGCCGCACTTGCCTGGCAAGGAGGGCGATGCGGGTGTGACGGGCAAGGATAATCGTCTGTTTCTCGAAGCCGTGCTATGGCGTGTGCGGACAGGGTTGCCGTGGCGTGACCTGCCTGCTTATTTCGGCAACTGGAACAGCGTGTTCCGACGGTTTCGCAGATGGGCTGAGGGCGGCGTATTCGAGCGAATTTTCAAGGAAATCAGTGGGGATCCAGATTTCGAATACGCAATGATCGACGGCACGATTGTTCAGGCTCACCAGAAGGCGAGCGGCGCAAGGGGGGGACTCAAAATCAAGCCATCGGGCGGTCGCGTGGCGGATTGACCACCAAGATCGTTGCTTTGGTCGACGCCCTAGGAAACCTGGCTGACTTCGTACTCCTGCCTGGTCAGGCTCACGACATGAAGGGCGTCGAACCGCTCATCGATGGCGTGGCCTTTGATGCTCTCTTGGCCGACAAGGCATTTGATGCCGATTGGCTGCTCACAGAACTCGATGCGCGCGGTGCCACCGCCATCATCCCACCGAAAGCGAACCGCAAGTTCCTGCGCGATTACGATAAACACGCCTACAAATGGCGGCACTTGATCGAGAATTTCTTCGCAAAGATCAAGGAATTCAGAGCCATAGCGACCCGGTACGAGAAAACAGCGTCCAGCTATGCTGCCAACTGGCATCTCGCAGCTGTCATCATCGCTTCAAGATGAATGTCCACGGGCCCTAGATCTTAGCCCCACAAGGCAAAAAAAAGCCGCCACACATCCGGGCAGATGGTGGCGGCAGGAAATGCGTCTTCATGCGGGGTTCAAGTGCGCGAACCGGTTGTTAGGCGCAACCGGTCATAGATCAGGCGGGGATCAAAAGGCACCGGGATGGATGCCAACGCACATGACATAAAGACAGCAGGCAGTAATAAGATAGGGGTTCAGGGTTAGCGAAAAAGGGGAGGCTCAGTCACGACAGCGCGACTACATAAACCCCGGCAGGTGAAGGGCAACAACCAGCATTACCACCAGGGCAACAGCGCCGATAGCATCCTGCAACAGGGTTGATTGGGCATTGTGCAGGGTTGTCTTCAGTTGGGTCATCATCAGAATTGTCTCCACTACTCTCTGTCGGGGTTCAGGTTTTCACCGCGCCGCTCTCTGTCGGACTTGTTGCTCTTTTGTTCTCATTTTACGCCCGCCCTGTAAAGAACTTTTTGAGAACATTTGCGAACTTTTTCGGAACTTCGGTCTAAAAAAGTGGAACAAATACCCCTAACCAACTGAAATTAAACGAATAGCCTGATCTTGCTTCATCAACCAAAGGAGAACACGCGCGGCACGGCCACGCGGGCTGGTCAGGCCGGGGTCCATCGCCAACAAAGACCGGGCATCGCTCTGGGCGACGGCCATCAAGGGGGCTTGGCGTTCAAGGTCGGCGATATGAAAGCGCGGCAATCCAGACTGTGCAGTGCCAATCACATCGCCCGCCCCACGCATTTGCAGATCCGTTTCCGATATTTTGAATCCATCTTCGCTTTCGCGCAGAACCTCCAACCGACGCCGCCCGCCTTCGGACAGCGGCGGTTGATACATCAACAGACAGGTCGACGCCGCACTCCCGCGTCCAACCCGCCCGCGCAGCTGGTGCAACTGCGCAAGTCCAAAGATCTCGGCGCGCTCAATCACCATGATCGAAGCGTTGGGCACGTTCACCCCCACCTCGATCACCGTGGTTGCCACCAGAACCTTGGTCTCGCCCTGTTGAAACGCCGCCATGGCCGCGTCTTTTTCGGCAGGCGGCATCTGGCCATGCACCAGACCAACCACGCCCTCGCCCAGAATGGCACGCAGGTGTTTAAAGCGTTCTTCGGCGGCGATCAGGTCCATCACCTCGGATTCCCCGACCAGCGGACAGACCCAATAGCACTGGCGGCCTTCGTCTATGGCACGCCGCAGATGGTTCACAACCTCCTCCATACGCTCCGTGCTCAGCACGGCGGTCTTTACCGGTTTACGCCCGGGCGGTTTTTCGTCCAGCACCGAGACATCCATATCGCCATATTGCGCCAAGGCCAGCGAACGCGGGATGGGCGTAGCCGTCATCACCAGAACGTCGGCCCCTTTGCCCTTTTCCGCCAGCTCCATCCGCTGCCGCACACCAAACCGGTGCTGTTCATCCACAATGGCCAGATGCAGCCGCCGAAACACCACATCCTGTTGAAACACCGCATGGGTACCAACCAGGATCTGGATATCGCCTGCTTCCAACGCTGCCAGCTTGGCACGCCGTTCGGCGCCCTTGTCCCGACCGGTAAGCAGTTCAAGCACCACCCCGGCCTGTTCCGCAAGCGGGCGCAGCCCTTCATAGTGCTGCTGCGCCAGGATGCCGGTTGGCGCCATCATTACGCCCTGCCCGCCGGCCTCCACCGCGACCAATAGCGCCATAAAGGCAACCAGGGTTTTTCCTGATCCAACATCACCTTGCAGCAATCTGTTCATCCGGCGATCGCTGGCCATATCCGCCGAGATTTCTGCAATAGCTCGGGTCTGCGCAGAGGTCGGGCGATAGGGCAGCGACGCCAGCACCGGCCCCTGCAAACGCCCTGTGGCCTGGCTGACAATACCATGGGATTTACGTTCCGCCTGACGCGCAAGGGCCAGGGTCAATTGATGGGCAAACAGCTCATCATAGGCAAGCCGGGTCCGGATCGGTGCATCTGGGGACAGATCTTCCAGCCCCTGCGGATGGTGGCCTGCAATCAGCGCCTCTTTCCAGCCGGGCCAGGCCTCGCGTTTGACTTGCTCAGCATCGATCCATTCGGCAAGCTCCGGCAGGCGCTCCAAAGCGCTGAGCGCCGCCTTGGTCATGGTTTTCTGGGTCACCCCATGGGTCAGCGGATAGACCGGCTCAAACTCTGGAATATCTTCCGCCTCGGCCAGGGGAACCATGTGATCCGGGTGCACCATCTGGGCAACACCGTCAAACAGCTCAACCTTGCCCGACACCAAACGCCGCGAGCCTTCGGGGCATTGCACCTCGAGGTAGCGGCTGCGCCCGTGAAAGAATACCAGTTGAAATTCAATATCTTGGTCGCTCACGTTAATCCTATAAGCGCCACCACGATTGCGCGCGGCCTGGTGGCTTCCCACCTCCACCTCCACCGTTGCAATGGCAGGTAGATCAAGCCCCTTGATGCTGTCGCGTCGGCGACGGTCCAATATCGAATGCGGCAGTGTAAAAGCCAGATCCCGTGGCGTTTGCAACCCGATCTGAGCCAGGCTCTGTGCCGTTTTCGGACCAACTCCTTTGAGGGTTTCGGCCCCGGCAAAAAGCGGGAACAGGATTTCGGGGCGGCCGCTCATGTGGCTGCAATCTCCGCCAACCAACCGTCCTCATCCAAGATACGAATACCTAGCTCCTGCGCCTTTTTCTCCTTTGATCCAGCCCCCGGGCCGGCCACCAGGATATCGGTTTTCTTTGACACCGAGCCAGAGACCTTGGCCCCCAGAGATTCCGCCCGCGCCTTGGCCTCGTCGCGGGTCACCTTTTCCAGCTTACCGGTAAAGACCACTGTTAGCCCCGCAACCGGGCTGGCCTGCGATGGGGCTGCCGGGGCTGCGATATTCAGATGCGCCACCAAATCATTGATTACCGCCCGCTCCTGGCTATTGGCCAACGCGTCGGACAGAGACAGGCCAACAGTTGCGCCGATCCCGTCAATGCCGATCAAATCCTCCCAGGCCTCCTGCGCTGGCTGCGGCACCTGAAAATCTGTAACTGCCGCCTCGCGGGTTTCCTTGATCTTGGCGCGGCGGCCTTCGCTGCTGGCCTGCTCCCGCTCTTGATCCTCTGCCTGATCCGCCGCACGATGGGCCAGCGCAGCGGCGCGGGCCTGATCCACCGCCTTTGCAAGCTCCTGCCAGCTGCCAAAATGCAGCGCCAGATCCTTGGCGGCGACCTCACCCACGTGGCGAATGCCAAGCGCAAAGATCATCCGGCCAAGCGGGATATTTCGTTTTTCATTGATCGCAGCAAAGAGATTGGCGGCACTTTGATCGCCCCAACCTGGCCGGTTCTTCAGCTTTGCCAATTGGCCCGAATCCCGATCTGCCAGGGT
This sequence comes from Pseudophaeobacter sp. TrK17, assembly GCF_042192375.1. Classification (NCBI taxonomy): domain Bacteria; kingdom Pseudomonadati; phylum Pseudomonadota; class Alphaproteobacteria; order Rhodobacterales; family Roseobacteraceae; genus Pseudophaeobacter; species Pseudophaeobacter sp. TrK17. Next base: position 1,756,217 of record NZ_CP071700.1, on the reverse strand, counting down.
ATAGATGTCAACTGGTGTGCGGATCGGCAGATCTGAATCCTTGTAGAACGCCTCCAGCTGTTTTGCCCCCAGGCCTTCGATATCAAAGGCCTTACGAGAGACAAAGTGTTTTAGCTTTTCAATAGCTTGCGCGGGACAAATAATGCCACCTGTGCAGCGTCTGACCGCATCACCTTCCTCGCGCACGGCCTCGGATCCGCATTCAGGGCAGCGGTCGGGAAAGGTAAATTCAACGGCCTCCGCCGGACGTTTGGTAAGATCCACATCAGCCACCTTGGGGATCACATCCCCGGCCCGGTAGATCTGCACCCAATCGCCAATGCGGATATCCTTGCCGCCCCGGATCACCGCACCTTTGGAATCCCGCCCCCGGATATAGTCCTCATTGTGCAGGGTGGCATTGGAGACAACCACGCCGCCCACAGTGACCGGAGCAAGACGGGCAACCGGGCTGAGCGCGCCGGTGCGCCCCACCTGAATGTCGATTGCCTCGAGCCAGGTCCAGGCCAGCTCAGCCGGGAATTTATGCGCGATTGCCCACCGCGGGGTGGTTGAGCGAAAGCCAAGCCGATCCTGCAGCGCCAGCGCGTCGACCTTGTAGACAACCCCGTCGATGTCATAGCCCAGTGTGGCGCGTTGTTCTTCGATCAGGCGATACTGTGCGATCAGATCTGCAACCGTATTGCAGGTCTTGGTCAGTGGGTTGGTCTGAAACCCAAGCTCGGCAAGCCGCGCAATAGCGCTGGTTTGCGTATCCCCAAGCGGGGCAGAGAGTTCGCCCCAACTATAGGCAAAGAAACGCAAAGGTCGCGCGCGGGTGATTTCGGCGTCCAACTGCCGTAAAGACCCCGCCGCCGCATTGCGCGGATTGGCAAAGACCTTGCCGCCGCGCTCCCCGTGGCGGGCGTTCAGAGCGGTGAAATCCTCATGGCTCATATAGACTTCGCCGCGTACCTCCAGCACATCCGGCGCGCCGGTCAGCTGTTGCGGGATATCCGCAATGGTGCGGGCATTTGCGGTGACATTTTCCCCCGTGGCGCCATCGCCCCGGGTCGCGGCCTGAATCAAAACGCCGTTTTCATAGCGAAGCGACAGGGATAGCCCATCAATCTTGGGCTCAGCCGTAAAAGCCAGCGGCGCAGTGGCCTCTAGCCCCAGATAGCTGCGAATGCTGCGCTCAAAATCCGTGACATCCGCGTCTTCAAAGGCATTGCCCAACGAGAGCATCCGCACAACATGTTGAATTTTGCCAAAGCCAGAGGTAACCGGCGCACCAACGGTTTCAAGCTGCGTTGCGCTGTCTGCCAGATCTGGAAAGGCCTCGGCCAAGGCCTGATAACGTCTTTTGGCAGCGTCATACGCGGCATCACTCAGAAAGGGGGCGTCGTCTTGATGGTAGGCTTGATCAGCTGCGGCCAGCTGGCTCTGCAACTCCAAAAACTCCGCCTGAGCTTGGTCCTGAGATAGCCCCGAGGGATCTAATGCTTTGGTCTGTTTCACGCGCGGTCCCCATCGTCCAAGTTTGCCCTGAGTGATAAAACGCGTTTCTCGCCGCGTCCAGTGATCCCAGCGCAAGAAAATACACCACGAGACACATAGGGGCGCAGCCAGTCCCCCCGGTGCAAACGACAAAAAACCCGCCAAGGCGGGTTCTTGTTCGCAGCACGACAAGGACTGCATTAACTTGAATATCACTAACCGGACATTCCAAAATGTCGGCGAACCCTGCTAGGATTCGCCACATGCCATTTCCGGACTGTAACCGCCGCGATCAGAAATTGTCGCCTCAGGCCCCTACAGCCATGCGGTGACCACCGGACATCTGATCATCCTGCGGGTCCCGCAGAACATAGCCCCGGCCCCAAACTGTTTCGATATAATTGTCACCACCTGTGGCCGTGCTGAGCTTTTTGCGCAGTTTGCAAATGAAAACGTCGATGATTTTCAGCTCTGGTTCGTCCATGCCGCCATAAAGATGGTTAAGGAACATCTCTTTGGTCAGGGTGGTTCCCTTACGCAGGCTGAGCAGTTCCAGCATCTGGTATTCCTTGCCGGTCAGATGCACGGTCTTGCTGTCCACCTCTACGGTTTTGGCATCCAGGTTCACCGCAATCTTGCCGGTTTTGATGATGGACTGGGAGTGACCTTTGGAACGGCGAATAATCGCGTGGATCCGGGCCACCAGCTCTTCACGGTGGAATGGCTTGGTCAGATAGTCATCTGCGCCAAAGCCGAAGCCTTTGATTTTATTGTCGGTATCGTCGGCACCAGACAAGATCAGGATTGGTGTTTCGATACGGGCCATGCGCAGCTGACGCAGAACTTCGTGGCCATTCATATCCGGCAAGCCAAGGTCCAGCAGGATCAGGTCGTAGTCATAAAGCTTGGCCAGATCGATCCCTTCCTCACCTAGGTCCGTCGAATAGACATTAAGGTTGGCATGGGTCAGCATCAATTCGATGCTCTTTGCTGTCGTTGGATCGTCTTCGACCAGTAGAATGCGCATGTTGAAAGTCTCCGCCTGTGACTGTTTCCCTTAGGTTGCGTTAACCCTGATCGAAAAAGGTTAATGGCCCGTTACCATAATCGTTAATTATCAACTTTGACTCAAGTCTTCACTTAAAAAAGGCTTCAGTGTTTACGGTAGTCTTTTAGTCGAGTGGTCTTGAGCGCCTCTTCCCCGTGGTCTGCAACGGCGGAAATCCAGCCGCGAAACTCTTCCTCACTCAGCCCGTATCGACGCAGGGCTTCGGTCTGGGGCAGCAGCCCATACAGCACGCCGCGCACCACTGCGGCCTTGCGGGAGGCCACCCAGCGTCTGGTATTTTCCGGCGGCAAATCAGCACGAGTCATCGTGCTGCCATCAGGCAACGTAACAGCGCGCGGACCCTCAACTTTCTTCAGAAACATGCCTCTACCCTTGTTCGGTACATCAGTCTTTCGTTCGCCAGTAGCTTTTGCTCAGTCTACTTAAGGAGCAATGAACCTACCCCCTTGAGAGTCTGTAGGATTTTCATATATTCTTCGATGCTTGCACCCTTGATCTAAGGATTTGCCTGATGGCACTGGATACCGATACCCCGCTGAACTCACTTGGTTTTGCCAAACCGCCCTCAGAAACCCGTGTGGTGGTGGCCATGTCCGGCGGGGTCGACAGCTCGGTTGTTGCCGCTTACCTCTCCGAGCAGGGCTACGATGTGATTGGGGTGACCCTGCAGCTCTATGACCATGGTGCAGCCTTGGCCAAAAAAGGCGCCTGCTGCGCTGGCATTGATATTCATGATGCACGCCGGGTCGCCGAAGAGCGTGGCTTCCCCCATTATGTGCTTGATTATGAAAACATCTTCAAAGATGCCGTGATCGACGAATTTGCCGACAGCTATCTGGCCGGGGCAACGCCTGTGCCCTGTATTCGCTGCAATGAGCGGGTGAAATTCAAGGATCTGCTGGAAACCGCCCGCGATCTAGAGGCGGACTGCATGGCGACCGGGCATTACATTCAGCGCAAGATGGGCGACAGAGGTGCCGAGTTGCACAGCGCAGAAGATGCGAATCGCGATCAGAGCTATTTTCTGTTCTCCACCACGCCTGAGCAGCTGGACTATCTGCGGTTTCCATTGGGGCATCTGCCCTCAAAGGACGCAACCCGCGAGATGGCGGCACAATACGGCCTTGCGGTGGCGGATAAGCCGGACAGCCAGGACATTTGTTTTGTACCAGATGGAAACTATACCTCCGTCATCGAGAAATTGCGCCCCGGCGCGGCAGAGCCGGGCGAAATCGTCCATGCGGATGGTCGCGTCCTGGGCAGCCATACCGGCGTTATCCACTACACAATCGGCCAGCGGCGCGGGCTGGGCATTGGCGGGTTGACAGAGCCGCTCTATGTGGTGCGGCTGGATGTGGACAAAAAGCAGGTGATTGTCGGCCCCAAAGAGCTGTTGGCGACCCGCACCATTCCGGTACGCGAAATCAACTGGCTCGGGGATGAGCCCTTTGACAGCCGCAAGGAATGGCAGGTCATGGTCAAGGTCCGCTCAACCCGGCCGCCGCGCGAAGCAATCATTCGCCCGCTCAGCGCCACCACCGCCGAGGTCGAACTGCTGACACCCGAGGAAGGCGTCTCTCCGGGGCAGGCCTGTGTGTTTTACGACTCCAACAGCAGCCGTATCTTTGGCGGCGGCTGGATCTGGCGCGGCTACTAAGCTTTTCATAGCCAGGTGCGAGGCCCAGCTGTGCTTTCTCAGCACTGTAGAGAGTAGAAAAATGACCGTACCGCCGCAGGACAGAGCGCGCTTTTAGACGCGGGCCTGCGGCGCCAACATCAGGTCAGCGCGCGCCGCTTTAGGGGAGGCGTTGGAGCACCGCCCTGGCCGCCCGCAAGCCCGGTTCCTCACCGCCCTGCCCCAAACGCTGCATGGTCACTGCCATCGCCGCCTTTTGCAGCTCAGGCGCCTGTGCCAGCGCATCCAATTGCCTCGCAATGTTTTCGGCTGTGCACTCAGGGCCCAGGCATTCTGGCACCACGCGGGTTTCACTTACCAGATTGACCAAGGTCACCGTATCCACCAGCGCCATGCGTTTCATCACCTGCCAGGTGAGCCACTGAAACCGATAGGCAATCACCATGGGTGTTGCATTGGCGGCCAGCTCCAAAGAGACCGTCCCCGAGGCCGCAAGCGCCAGATCTGAGGTGGCAAAGGCCGCGCGCTTGATTGCGGCATAGGCCTGGGCATCATGGCTGTTGGGATCCAGAAACAGGGTGTTTTTGGGCCAATCCTCGGCCTGGGCCCGTACCAGATCAGCTACCGGCGCAGCACAGGGAACCACCGCCCTGTAGCCTGGATGAAGATGCGCAAAGGCTTGCAAGGCTTCGCCAAAAACAGGCCCCAACCGGGTGACCTCGGACCGTCTGGAGCCGGGCAAAGCCAGCACCAACGGCGCCTCACCGAGATCAAATTTGGCGCGAAACTCTGCTATTTCAGGGTCTGTTGCCAGTGGCTCTGCCACAACCGGATGGCCGACAAAATCGCAGTCCATTCCTGCCGCTTGCATCAAGGGCGGCTCAAACGGCAGCAGCGCGAGAACCTGATCAATGCTCCGCGCCATCTTTACCGCCCGCTTGGGGCGCCAGGCCCAAACCGAAGGGGCAACATAATGCACGGTGCGAATATCACTGCCAGCCTTGACCAGGCTGGCAACCCGCAGGGAAAAATCCGGGCTGTCGATGGTGATCAGAACGTCAGGGTTCTGGGCAATCACTGCCTCTGCCGTCTCGCGGATACGCCGTTTGAGATGACGGTACTTGGGCAGCACCTCTGCCAGCCCCATGACCGACAGCTCCGCCATAGCAAATCGAGAGTCCAGCCCCTGTTCGGCCATCAATGTGCCACCGATCCCCTCAAAACTGACATCCGGGCGCAGGGTCTTGAGCCCCGCCATCAAGGCGCCCCCCAGCCTGTCGCCCGAGGGCTCCCCCGCCAGGATAAAGACCTTAAGGCTCACGAGGCGCGTAACCAGAGAAACAGCCCAAGGCGATCACAGGCCGCAATCACCGCGTCCTGCTCCAGCACGATAACGCCGCCGGCCTCCAGCACGATCCCCGACAAGCCGGCCTTGGCCGCCAGCTCAACCGTCTGCGGCCCAATGGCAGGCAGGTCAGCGCGGCGATCCTGGCCGGGTTTGGGCGCCTTGAACAAGATGCCGCCCTGGCCATCCGGGCGATTTACCAGGCTTTGCAGCATCCAGTTGGTGCCAAAGGCATTTTCCACGGCAATTGCCTGACGTGCCCGAATGGCGCAGCACTGGCCAATATCCGCTGCGGACATAGCCGAAACCACCTCGGCGCCGCGCTCGGCATCCGCCTTATCGATTGCGCCGGGCTGCACCTGACTGGCAACCCCCTCTGCCATCAACAGTTCTGGTGCGACCTCATGTGCCGCCCGCAGGGTAAAGCCCGCGGCCTCGATCAGCCCCATCACTGCACGCAGCGCCCCGTCGTCGCCGGATCCCAAAGCCGCCTGGATAACCGGCACCATCGGCAGGGTGGCGGCATCAATGGCGGTCGGATCTATGGGCGGGCGGCTGACCGCGCCGGCCAGACAGACCTCGGTCACGCCTGCGGATTTCAGCCGCGCAAAAAAACTGCCTAGATGTTCAATGCGAAAGGAAATCTCGGCATCGACGCAGTCCGGTTCAGAGCCCTCCATGGCGCAGATCAGCGCGCGCCGGGTCTGACGGTCGCATATTTCCTTGGGCAAAAGCCCGGTTCCGGCAATGACAGCAAGCATTGGGTCAGCCTCCGGGCGTCAGGAAAGAGCGATCGGTCTGCCCGGTAATAAAGGCAACGATTTCTTCAACATAGGCGCTTTCGGTCTCGTCCCCCAAACGCCGGGCGCGTTCCTGAAAGGTGCCCTCGCCCTGGGCCAACATCTGAAATGCCGCCCGCAGAGCCGTGATGTCAGAGCGGGTCACGCCGCGCCGTTTCAGACCAACCAGGTTGAGCCCATCCAGCCCGCCACGCGGCGCCTGAACCAGGCCATAGGGGATCACATCATTGGTCACCATGGTCACAGCACCAATGATAGCGCCGCGACCAATACGAACCCATTGGTGAATGCCGGAAAGCCCACCAATGATCACATCGTCCTCAAGCACACAGTGCCCGGCCACCGCAGCGGAATTCACTACAATCACCCGGTCGCCCACAATGGCATCATGGGCAATATGGCAGCCGGCCATAAACAGCCCATCATCGCCAATTCGGGTCACGCCGCCGCCGCCTTCAGTGCCGGCATTGACCGTGACGTGTTCACGAATGCGGTTGCGCTTGCCAATGACTGTGCGACTTTTCTCGCCCTGGAACTTGAGATCCTGTGGGATCTCACCAAGCACCGCAAAAGAGAACACCTCGGTGTCATCACCAATCTCGCAATCCCCGGTGATCACCACATGGGATTTCAGCGTCACCCGCGCACCCAGAACCACCTCGGGGCCGATATGGCAAAAGGGCCCAATCTGGCAGCCCTCACCAATCCTGGCGCCCTCTTCGATCACCGCACTGGGGTGAATTTGGCTCATCCTATTCAATCCTTTTGAATATCCACCATTGCGGTGAACTCTGCCTCGGCGGCGGTTTCCCCCTCAACAGTGGCAAGGCCCTTGAATTTAAAGATTTTGCCGCCAGCCTTGCCGCGCAAGATCTCAACCTTCATTTCCAGCACGTCACCTGGAATGACTTTACGGCGGAATTTGCACTTGTCGATATTCATGAAGTAGATCAACAGATCGCGGTCGACCATGTCCAAAGCGACCCCCAGCATAACACCAGCGGTCTGCGCCATGGCCTCAACAATTGTGACCCCTGGCATGATCGGTGTGCCCGGAAAATGGCCCTGGAAATGCGGCTCGTTCATGGTCACGTTCTTGATGCCACGCGCCGAGCTAATTCCGTCGATGTCGACCACCTTATCGACCAGCAGGAATGGGTAACGATGCGGCAGGATCCGCTGAATAAGGTGAATGTCGGCGCTCTGTAGCTCAGCGGTCATGGCAAGTATCCTGTCTTTGGTATGTTTGAACGTCCCTATCAACTAGGTCCATTTTGAGCAAGCTTCCCGGGCCTATTGATCCTGAGCCTCGTCGGGCTGATCCACACCATCGCCCAGGACCTTGTCGATCCGCGTGATCGCCAGATCGGTGATATCCACCACATCTGCGCTGAGAAAGACGGTGGAATGGTCGAGAATCACCCCGGCCCCGGTTTCGCGCATGATACCCTCCAGCACGGGAAGAGAGGCGGCAAAAAACTCGCGCCGAGCGGTCTCTCCGAGCTGACTGATTTCACGCAGTTTTTGGTCCTGCGTGCTACGGGTTTCTTGCACCTTGCGGTCAAAGGCATCGGCGAGGGTGCGAAAGGCTTCTGCCTCCATTGCACTGCGTCGGGCGGTCAATTCCTGTTCTTCGGCCCGCAAATCAGCCTCGATGTTGCGATTTTCCGCCGTTAAAACAGCGCCTTCGGCCTCGATCTCCTGCGCCACGCGCTTGCCAAACAGGCTTTCTGAAAACAGCCGGTCCGGCTGAATGGTCAGCAAGCCACTTTGAGGCGTACCCAGCTGCACGTTCTGCCCCAGCTCGAACCCACCCAGTGGCAGGCCCTGCTGCGCCGCTGCGGGCGCTGCTGCTGTTGTCAGGGCAACAAGCGCCGCCCCTAGGGCCAGCGCTTGTTGAAATCGAAAAAGCACAGTTGACACCAAAGGCTTGATCCCCCGTTAGAACCGCGCCTGTAGGGTCAGATCGAAGCTTTGTTCCTGGTCAAAGTCTTCTTTCTTGAGCGCCTTGGAAAAATTGAACCGCAGCGGCCCAAGCCCCGTTGTCCAAAGCAACGAAAAGCCAACCACATGACGGAAAGACCCGTCGCGACCGACGATGTTTGTGCTGCCGGTGGTATCAACATCGTTCAACCCCCAGAGGTTGCCCACGTCATAGAACAACGCCCCACGCAGCCCCAGCTCATCGGGTAGCCCCAGCGGAAATTCAGCATCAAATCGCGCTACAGCAAATATATTGCCGCCAAGGAAGTCATCATAAGAAGTGCCATCGGGCCGCGCAGAACGATCCCGTGGACCAATACCACCGGGTTCAAACCCCCGCATGATAGACGGGGAAAGAACATACCGATCCAAGGACCGGCTACTGTTGTTCCCCATCCAATGCAGAGCACCAGTTTCCAACGTCGCGCGCAGAGTTACCTCTTCGTTGAGGATCGTTTTTTGAGCCACAAATTTTGTGCTTGTCTTCAGGAACTCATTGTCACCACCAAGACCAGCATAATCCGCGCCGACTTCAAAAAGAAATCCTGCATTGGGGTCCAGACCATTCAACCGGCTATCATAGGTGTATTTCAGACCGAAAACGCTGCTGGAACGTTCCCCTTGGGCGATTTCATTTACAATTGTCGGCGCCGCAGACGGGTAAGTGCCGCCGATGTAGCTCCTATCAGCCCGCGCAATCATCTCGGCGGTATTCCAAGAGTAGCTCACCCGCAAGGCTGAGCTCTCGCTCAGCTTGAAGGAAAGCGCTGGGGACAGAAACGCACGCTTGGTATCATACTCAGAAAAACTCGAGTCTGATTCAGAAAGCCCAAGGTCAAAACTGAAGCGTAGATCGCGGCCCAACAGATGCGGCTCAACAAACCCTAGAACATATTCGTCCGCTTCAGTCGCTGTTGCAATAGCGAAGGAAAGACGCTGCCCACGGCCCAGGAAATTGTTTTCGCTTAACCCGAGCGAAATGCCAAAGCCATCGTTTACCGAATAGGAGCCACCAAGGCTCAGCGAGCCGGTGGGCTGTTCTGCAACATTGACGTCCACTACCACTTGGCTGGGTGAACTTCCCTCGCGGACATCAACGTCTGATTCAGAGAAGAAACCAAGGGCGCGAATACGTTCCGCCGTGCGCCGGATCTCACGTGGGTTGAAGGGATCGCCTTCGACCGTGCGGAACTGCTGGCGGATCACCCGGTCCAGCGTCGTTGTGTTACCCTCGATATCGATACGCTCAACAAAGACACGAGGCCCACGGGTGAGAACATATTCGACATCAAGGGTCAGATCGCGATCATTGCGCGTCACCCGAGGTTCAATCCGCAGGAAATCGATGCCCAGGCGCAGGGCCAAGTTTTCCATGCGTTCGATTTCTGTTTCAACCACGGTCGGGGAATAGGTAATACCCGGTTTGGATTTGAGCGCCCTGCGGAACACATCCGCGTCGGCTTCAGACATCTCGCTGGTGACCGTAATATCGCCAAAGGAGAACTGCTGTCCCTCGGATACATCAACCACCAAGAAAACCGCATCACGCTCGCGGGTGACCTCGGCATTGGCGCTGTTGACCCGGAAATCGACATAGCCGCGCGACAGGTAAAAATCGCGCAGGATCTGTTTGTCAAAGTCGATCCGGTCTTCGATCAAAGTGTCTTTGTTGATAAAAGCGCGCAGGAAACCAGCCTGTTTGGTTTCCAGAACCCGACGCAGCCTGCGGTCCGAATAGACCTGGTTGCCAAGAAAGGACACCCGTTCAACTTCGGTGGTGTCGCCTTCGGAGATTTCAAACACCAAATCAACACGGTTGTCGCTGCGGCGAATGATCCGTGGGGTTACCCGCGATGCCAGCCGCCCCTGCACGCCGTAGGCTTCAGCGATGGCTACCGCATCCTGTTCTGCGACGGCCGGATTAAACACCCGGCGCGGTGACGATTCGATAATTTCGGAGAGATTCTCATCTTTGATACGGCGATTGCCTTCAAAGTTGATTTTATTGATGGTCGGGAATTCTGTCACCTTGATGACCAGGGTGTTCCCTCTTGGAACCAGTTCGACGCTTTCAAACACACCACTGTCGACGATGTTCTGATAGGCATCGTTCAGCTTGCCGGCAGAAACGGTCTTCCCCCGTTCGATGCCCGTATAGGCAACAATAGTTGAGGTTTGGATACGCTGGTTACCCTCAACTTGCACTTGGTTGAACCGGTAGTTCTGTGCCTCGGCAAAATTGGGTGACAGCCCAAGCCCGAAGGTAACAGTTAAGGCGATCACAGATACGCCACGATACAAAATATTGGTACGCTTTACGCGCTTACCGCAGGATATGCCCACGTTCTTGCCCCAGACCATCAGTATTTACCCGAAATTAATAGCAGCTTAACACTGTGCGTACCGGGTTTGTGAGCGGTTGTCAAAACCAACAAAAAAACACGCGGGCAGGAACCCGCGCGTCTACTGGCACTGTAAATTCAGACTTATGAGGCGGTTACATAGACGCCAGCCAGCTTCCGAGGCAAAGCGACAGCACGATAAACGTGGCCGAAAGCGCTCGATCCCAATTCAGGCGCAACAAAAGAGCAAATCCGTTTTCAGTTTCAGCAGGTATCATCATCTGGCTTTGCATGACTTTATCCCCCAGGAAAGACGCAGGATCTGGCACCTTACAGAGCCCCTCTTTGGGCCCTGACATCAGGTGTTGTCCGCCAAATCTTGCGCGTTAATGCAGATTACCAAAGCCTTAACCGCAGAATGTGGCATCAGTTTGGCACATTCTGAATTCGCAAAGGGCGGCCCTCAGGCCGCCCCACCATTGATTTATGAAGATCCCAGACAGGCACCGGCAAAGAGTGTCAGCAGGGATACAGTATTAGCAGAAAATGTCGTTACTCAGCGCAAAGACCATCAACGACAGGATCATGGCGATGCCCGCAGTCATGAGAATCTGCATTGCGCGATCGCTGGGCGGACGTCCAACCACCGCTTCATAGGCATAAAATACCAGATGGCCACCATCCAGTGCCGGGATTGGAAACAGGTTCAGCAGGCCAACAGCAGTCGACAGGACCGCGATAAAGCGAATGAAGCTGGCCGTCCCCTGGCTCGCGGTGTCGCTAGAAGCCTTGGCAATGCCAATCGGCCCCGACAGGTTACAGCTGCTTATTGCCCCGGTGATAATATGACCAAGCCCGGAAATCGAAGAGCTGACAACCGTCCACACCTGCGCGACCCCACTTGAGAGTGCATGCCCAAATGTGGTCGGCTCGGTCTCATACTCGATCAGGTTGCCACCACTCACGCCAATCAGCCAGCGACTGGTGAAGCCGCCATCTGCTGTGGGCAGGTCCATTTGGCGCGGCGACAGGGACATCTGAATCGTTGTTCCATCGCGCAATACATCAAGCGAAAGCTCCGCCCCCTTGGTCTGGGCAACCTTGTCCACCAGCTGCCCAAAGGCAAAAACCGGATCCCCGTCCACCGCAGTGATAAAGTCGCCAGGTTGCAACCCCGCATCAGCAGCTGCGCTACGCGGCGACACAGAAGAAACATAGGCCGGGGCAAAATGGGTGTCCGTAACCCGCAGTTCTGCACCATCGCGACGCACCAAATATTCCAGGCTGGGCGTCACCGGCAGCGCGTCACGGAATTCCGTCCAGGCCACTGAATCGCTAAGGGCTGGAACCGGAAGACCGGCAACCTCCAACAGCTCATCCCCGGAGCGCAGGGTGTTTTCAACACCCGGAACAGGCACCAATGACCCAACGGTCAACGGGTCACGCACCATGCCAAAATAGAGCGCAAGCGAAGCAAAGACGGCAATCGACATGACAAAGTTGAACACCGGCCCTGCCACAACCGTAGCAGCACGCGCCCAGAGCGGCGCGCCGTGCATGGTACGGCGTAGCTGAACAGGGTCTGCCGCAGCGGCTTCGATGACATCCGTGTCCTTGCCCGAGGCCGCATCCGCATCGCCCAGGAACTTTACATAGCCGCCAAACGGCAAGGCTGCGATCTGCCACTTGGTGCCGCGCTTGTCATGGCGGCTCCACAGCACCGGGCCAAACCCCAGCGAGAAAACCTCGGCGTGGATACCGGACCAACGTCCGACAATGTAATGGCCGTATTCATGTACCGCGACGATCACCGAGAGCGCCACGACAAAACTGACAACCGTATAAACGAGCCCGCTAAGCTGCGGGAGAAGTGCGAGTAGGTCCAAAACTTTACCCTATGCTTTGAGCTGCAGCCACATCGGCTGCCTTGCGGGCGATGTGGTCAATCTGTGTGACGTTATCAAGGGTCATTGCGGACTCAATGAGGCCGCTTTGCGTCTCAATTTGATCCAGCACCCTGGCGGTGATCTCGGCCATATCGGTAAACCGGATGGCGCCGGCGATAAAATGGTCCAGCGCGCGTTCCTTGGCGGCATTGAACACAGCGCCCATCAACCCGCGCCGCTGCATGACATCACGCGCCTGCGCCAGCGCCGGATAGCGGGCAAGATCGGGCTGGTGAAAGTTGAGCTGGCCGATGCTGGCCAGATCCAGCCGCGCAACAGGCAGGTCGCGCCGCTCGGGCCAGTGCAAGGCATAGCCAATGGCATGGCGCATATCTGGCGCCCCGAGATGGGCCATCAAGGCCCCATCGCGAAACCCAACCAGCGCATGCACCAGGGATTCAGGATGTACCAGCACCTCAATCTGATCTGGCTCAACCCCAAAGTATTCACGGGTTTCAATGACTTCCAGCGCCTTATTGAACATGGAAGCGCTGTCAATGGTGATCCGCTGGCCCATGTCCCAATTGGGATGCGACGAGGCCTGAGCCAGCGTCGCCTGTTGCAGGTCTGCCAAAGGCCAGTCGCGAAATGCGCCGCCAGAGGCCGTGATGACAATGCGCTCCACCGCAGAAATCTCTTCGCCCACCAGTCCCTGAAACACCGCCGAATGTTCACTATCCACCGGCAGCAGGCGTGCGCCATGCTGTTTGGCGGTGTCTAGCAGCAGCGCTCCGGCGCAGACTAGGGATTCCTTGTTGGCCAGCGCCAGTGTGGTGCCCTGTTCCAACGCCTTGAGCCCCGGCGCCAAACCCGCAACTCCAACGATGGCCGACATGATCCAGTCCGCGGGCCGCGTCGCCGCCTCAATCAGGGCCGCCTGCCCCCCTGCGGCCTCGACTTCGCTGCCAGCAAGCGCCCCGCGCAGAGCGGGGAGCTGGTCCTCAAAGGCGGTGACCGCCAGATCCGCACGCAGGTCGATTGCGTCGCGCGCCAACTGGGCAATATTGCGCCCGCCCGTTAGCGCCACCACCTCATAGGCCTGTGGCGCGCGTTTGATGAGATCAATCGTGCTTTGCCCGATAGAGCCCGTGGCCCCAAAAATTGAGATTTTCCGCATCTATTTCCCTCTCGGCCTATCCCAGAAAGGGGTAGAGAAGCAGGAACATGGCCGCAGCGCCCAGCATTCCATCAAAGCGATCAAGCAGGCCCCCGTGGCCCGGAATAAGCCCGCTGGAATCCTTGACGCCGGTCTGACGTTTCAAGGCGCTTTCGGCGACATCCCCGGCCTGACTGGCCATCGCAACCAGCACCGAGGCCAATACCAGGGCAAAGCCCATGTCAAACACAGGCGCAGCCCCCAGGCCCACCAGTGCCGCGGCGACCCAGCCAGCCGAAGTACCAGACCAAGTCTTTTTCGGGCTGATACGCGGCCAGAACTTTGGCCCGCCAAAGATTTTGCCTGCAAAATACCCGGCAACATCCGTTGCAATCACCACCAGCGCCAGCCAGATCAACCAATCCGCGCCCAAAGAGATCCGCATCCAGATAAAGCTATAGCCCGCCAGAACAATCCACAGCGCAAAGATCGCAAATCGCGCCTTTGCGCCTTCAGCAACCCGCAACCAGCCCAGAACAACAGGCAGCAGCAAGAGCCCCGCCCCCAAAGCCGCAGGCAGAATTCCAGCAAGGAGCACCGCGCCAAAGCTCGCGCCCCCCAGCAGCAGCGCAGTGTCGGCCCGACGGGGGGCCAACATCTGGCTCAGCTCCCAGACCATGCCGCCACAGCAGGCTGCAATCACCAGGGTGAAAACCAGGCCCCCGGCCCAGATTGCCCCCAGAGCCACCACAACCATCACCAGCGCCGAGATGATCCGTGGTATCAGATCGCCCCAGCGGCCGGTGCTACCGGCACCATTTGGTGTGGGCCTGTTCATGAGGGGACCGCGCCAAACCGGCGATCCCGCGCGCCAAATTTGCTGCACAAACGCCCCAGCTCTTCGGCGGTGAAATCCGGCCAGAGCGTGTCAATAAATTCATATTCCGCATAGGCAGACTGCCACAGCAGGAAGTTGGAAATCCGCGCTTCGCCGCTGGTACGGATCACCAGATCCGGGTCGGGCAAAACATGGGTGTCCAGATAGCGCGGCAGTGTTTCTTCGTTGACATCCTCAGGCAGCAGCCGCCCGTCCGCAACATCCTGCGCCAGCCGTTTGGTGGCGCGGGCGACCTCATCCCTGCCGCCATAGTTCAGGGCGATGGTGAGGTGAATGCCGTCATTGGTCTCGGTTTCATGCTCCAGCTCGTCCATCAGTTGCACCAGCTTGGCGTCCAGACGCAGACGATCACCAATGAACCGCACCCGCACGTTTCGCGCAGCGAGGGCTTTCATCTCATTGGAGATATAGCGGCGAAACAGGCTCATCAATCCGGAGATCTCAACCTGGGTCCGCTTCCAGTTCTCGGTAGAGAAGGCAAAGATGGTGAGATATTTGACCCCGTAGTGCGGGCAACACGCAACAATCTCGCCCACGCGGCGTGCGCCGGCGTGATGGCCAAACAGGCGGGGTCGCCCCCGTGCCTGCGCCCACCGGCCATTGCCATCCATGATAATTGCAACATGACGCGGGCCAGAGGATCTGTGTCCCTCTGACGCCGCGCTTTTCATACTCGTATTGGGATCACTGGGCATGTAGCGGGTCAGACCTGCATGATTTCTGCCTGCTTGTGCTCAAGCGCATCATCCACAGCTTTGATCATCGCATCGGTCAGATCCTGCACTTCGGATTCCCAGAATTTCTGGTCATCCTCGGACAGGCCATCGGACTTGGCCTTTTTGATCTGGTCCATGCCATCGCGGCGCACATTGCGGATGGAAACCCGGCAATGTTCAGCATATTGGCCGGCAACCTTGCCAAGCTCGCGGCGGCGTTCTTCGTTCAGCTCTGGGATCGGCAGCATGATGATGGTGCCGTTGAGCTGAGGGTTGATCCCCAGGCCAGAATTGCGGATCGCTTTTTCCACCGGCCCCACCAGGCCCTTATCCCAGACATTGATGGTCACCATGCGCGGCTCTGGCACGTTGACCGTGCCAACCTGGTTGATCGGTGTCATCGAGCCATAGGCCTCGACCATGACCGGCTCCAGCATGGAGCCAGAGGCACGTCCGGTGCGCAAAGAGGCAAATTCGGTTTTCAGATTCGCCATCGCGCCGTCCATACGGCGTTTCAGATCGTCGGTATCCAGTTCGAAATCGTCAGACATCTCTTCTCTCCCCTGACTTGAGGCAGTCTTTGTTCCGCTCATAAGCCATTGGTCCGTCAATGTATAGCGATCATGACATGGATTTCTGAACAGGCGCGCTTTGACATCACAGACCGCGGCCCTTGGGGCGCCATAGTGCCTTGAACGAAATTACGCGTGATGGCAGGCCATCACGCGTAGATAAAAAAGGTCCGAGGGGACCATGGCACCACCGGGTTAGATCAATTTCCCCGGTGCTTACATTCTGTAAAGTATGCCTGCCCTTGATTTAGACAACCAAGATGTCAGCGGCATGACAGCCCCGCAGGTTCCGTTCTGCCCTGCGCTGATTAAACCGGAGCTGATCAAACCGGAGCAGTTTAACCCGGAGCAGCCTGTCGTGCCGCAGGCTAGTCCTGCACCTTGGTATAGGTTCCTTCCCCTGCCAGAATGCCGCGAAACCCGCCGGGCTCATCCAGAGAGAACACGATGATGGGCAGATTGTTGTCCCGCGCCAGGGCAATTGCCGAGGCATCCATCACCCCAAGGCGCTTGGCCAGAACATCGTCAAAGCTCACGGCATCATACCGTTGGGCATCGGCGTGCTTTTCGGGATCCTTGTCATAGACGCCATCCACTTTGGTGCCCTTGAAGATCACTTCACAGCCCATTTCATTGGCGCGCAGCGTGGCTGCGGTGTCGGTGGTGAAATAGGGGTTGCCGGTACCGGCGGCAAAGATGCAAACCCGCTTTTTCTCCAGGTGGCGCACCGCGCGGCGGCGAATATAGGGCTCACAGACCTGATCCATCGGGATGGCTGAGATCACCCGACAGAACACGCCGAGATCTTCCAGCGCGCTTTGCATGGCCAGGGCGTTCATCACCGTGGCCAGCATCCCCATATAGTCGGCAGTGGTGCGCTCCATCCCCTGGGCGGCACCGGACAAGCCGCGGAAAATATTGCCGCCGCCAATCACCATGCAAATCTCGACGCCCATGTCATGCACGGATTTAACTTCGCGCGCGATGCGCTGAACGGTGGGCGGGTGCAGGCCGAACCCCTGGTCGCCCATCAGCGCTTCACCCGAAATTTTCAGCATGACACGGTTATAGGTAGCGTCTGGAGCAGTATCCAGCGTTTCAAGATCAAGGGGCATGTTGCGCTCCGGCAGATGAGGGGGTTAGTTTGCGCGGCAAAATGAAGCAAAATGCGACGGGTTTCAATGCGGGTAAACCGCTTTCCTTTCTGTTTCTGACCTGTTTCCAATCTGCCGCTGGCCCAAATTCGCAAACCTCTGGACGGACCTCTGATGCTGCTGCCCGATCTTGACCCGGACAAACCCGTACTTCTGGCGGGGCCCACGGCCTCGGGGAAATCTTCCCTGGCGATGGAAATCGCGCAAAAACAAGGTGGTGTGATCGTCAACGCCGACGCCAGCCAGATCTACGACTGTTGGCGAGTGGTCACCGCCCGCCCCTCCCGCGCCGAGGAAGAGCGCCTGCCGCACCGCCTATACGGACATGTCGCCTATGATGGGCAATATTCCGCAGGCCACTGGTTGCGCGAGGTCAAATCCCTGCTGGAGAGCGCTGAACGCCCCATTATCGTAGGCGGGACCGGGCTATATTTTTCCGCCCTTACCGAAGGGCTGGCAGAAATCCCCGCAACGCCTGATGAGATTCGCAAACGTGCTGATTCCCTCACGCTCGAGATGCTGTTGGCGCAGCTCGATCCGCAAACTGCCGCGCGCATAGATCTGAACAACCGCGCCAGGGTTCAACGCGCCTGGGAGGTCTTGCAGGCCTCTGGCCGCTCCCTGGCGGACTGGCAAGACGACACGCCTGCACCAATTATGCCAATCAAAGCCTGTTCTACCCTGGTTATGGATAGTCCCAAAGACTGGCTGGAGCCCCGGATCCGTCACCGCTTTGACCAGATGCTAGCACAAGGCGCGCTGGAAGAGGTGGAGGCAATGCGGGAGCGCTATGATCCCAGGCTCCCCTCCTGCAAGGCCATCGGCGTGCCCGAACTGATGGGGTATATCTGTGGTGATCTCACACTGGAAGCCGCCCGGGAACAGGCCGCGATCGCCACGCGCCGCTATGCCAAACGGCAACGCAGCTGGTTTCGCTCCAGAATGAAAGACTGGACACTGATCACATCCAGCGCCTTGTGATGTGATCTCTACCCCAGCCAGCAAGACCCGGGTTGCCCACGTCAGATACACGAGGCCAGATACTAGGGGTCAGATAATCTAGGGCAGATAATAGCGGCCAGTCCTCAAACGCTCAGAGCTGCGCCGATTAAAACCACGCAGAACCGATACACTCTGATGGCATAAATACCCGCGCAGCCATAACAATTCTGGGTTGCAAATAGGAAACGGAAAAACACTTCAGCAACAGTAGGTTTTTGCAGAACTTGCCAGAATCAAAAATTCATGGCCTGCTCGCTTCAAATTGTCCCTATTACTGAAGTGTTTGCCACTGAATGCCTTTTGATCCTAACCCCAACGAAGAAATCCAGGTTATTCCACTTTCCCAACTGGTATCGTTTGGCGCATGGCAAACCGAGCTTGCGCATGATCGCGGAGAGCATTTGCTGATCTGGGTCACCCGTGGCCAGGGGCGTATGCTGATGGATGGGAACCAGCGTGGGTTCAGCACACATAGCGCTTTGTTCTTTCCCGCCAGGTCGCTGTGGTCTGTAGAATTTGGCCGCCAATGCCTGGGACAGGCATTGCGCATTCCGGTCACCGCTCCGGTCGCTACACCTGACAAACCCCTGCATCTGAAAATCTCTGACGCGCGCGAACAGGCGCGGCTCAATGCTCTGCTCGAAGCCATGGTGCAGGAACAGACCGGCCACCCGGCCCTGTGGCGGCGCGCCTTGCAATCCTATAGTGAGCTGATCAGCATTCAATTGCGCCGCCTGCCGCCTTCAGGTCCCCTGCCCCCAGAGCGGCCATCCGCCGCCCGGCGCCTGTCGCAATCCTATTGCCAACGGGTCAGCGACTACTATGACGCGCGCTCCACAATGGCCGACCACGCCGCTGCCCTGAATGTGACACCGACCCACCTCACCCGCGTCTGCAAATCAGAAACCGGCAAAACGGCTGCGGCTTTGCTTACCGAACGCCAGCTCTATGCGGCGCGCTGTCTGTTGGCGTTTTCGGATATGACCATGCGGGATATCGCGGACCAGATTGGCTTCGGCAGCCCAGCCTATTTCACGCGCTTCATTACCCAACACACCGGCCAAACCCCCAGTACCCTGCGAAAAACCTCCCGTAGACGCCAGTGACCCTCGCCGCCTTGTCAAACCGCTACTCATTGTAGCCGTCTTCTTTCGAACTGGCCTATATGAGCCGGTCTCGGGCAATGTGATGACCCAGAATTTATGCGCCTGTTCAGACCGCGAACTGGCTGACAGCCTGACGCATCTTTGAGCTGCCCTGACCTGCCCCTCCGGATGTGCAGCGACAGCCCTGACGATTCTTTTGCATCGATTCACCGCATGACACTTCTCCAAAGCCTTCAGAACTGGGCACAAGTGCCCAGTCTTCGACCAGCTGAGGGCCATAAGTCAAAATCGACACCAGTAATGTCGCTTTTAGCCCCCCAAAGATCGATTCTAAGCATTGACCTGCCTTCGGATCTAGGGCCGAATAAGGCCATCAAAAGGCAATAAGCCACAACCGCACCGTTTCTGACCTCAGGTCCGGAAACACATTGGCAATGTCCAGAAGGGGAACAGTTCCCCGGCGGTGCACCAAAGGGAGATCCGAATGACCCATAATTCCACAACAGACGTGACGCCACACTGGGCCGCAAAAATGCATGCCCAGGAGGTGATCGAAGGCAAGCTGGACCGCCGCGAGTTCCTGACCCGCGCCACCGGTCTGGGGGTGAGCGCAGCGGCGGCTTACGGCCTTCTTGGTTTGGCGGCCCCCGCCGCCCAGGCGGCAACCGAAATGAAATCCGGCGGCACCCTGCGGGTCCAGATGGAGGTGCGCCCTCTCAAAGACCCACGGACCTATGACTGGTCGCAGATGGGCAACCAGACACGCGGCACGCTGGAGTATCTGGTAGAGTACAACAACGACGGCACCATTCGGGGCATGCTGCTGGAGAGCTGGGAGGTCAATGACGACGCCACAGTCTATACCCTGAATGTTCGTAAGGGCGTGACCTGGAACAATGGCGACGCCTTCACCGCCGAAGATGTGGCACGTAACATTGCTGGGTGGTGCGACAAGGGGCTCGAAGGCAACTCGATGGCCGGGCGTTTCGCCACGCTTATCGACGCCGAGACCAATGCCGCAGCCGAGGGCAGCATCGAGATTGTGGACGACCACACTCTGCGCCTGAACCTGCCTGGCCCGGATATTTCACTGATCGCCGGCATGGCAGATTACCCAGCCGCCATTACCCATTCCAGCTTTCAGACCAATGACTTCACTAATAACGTCGGCACTGGCCCCTATCTGCTGAGCACCCTGGAAGTGGGCGTCAAAGCCGTGTTGGAGCGCAACACGGCCCATAAATGGTGGGGCGAAGAGGTCTATGGCACCCCTGCTCTGGATCGCATCGAATACACCGATTTCGGCACCGACCCCTCGTCTTGGCTGGCCGCGCTGGAATCCGACGAAGTTGACATGCTCTATGAATCGGTTGGTGAGTTCATTGATGTAATGGACGCGCTGGGCTACCCCAAATCCGAGGTTGTCACCATGGCCACCATCGTGGTGCGTCCCAACCAGCTGGCCGAAGTAGATGGCAAACGCCCCTATGCGGACAAACGCGTCCGCCAGGCGATCCAAATGGCCGTTGATAACGCTGTCTGTCTTGAACTTGGCTATGGCAACCGTGGCCAAGCAGCCGAAAACCACCATGTGGGCCCAATCCATCCCGAATATGCCGAGCTACCCCCGCAGAAACATGATCCCGAAGCCGCCCGCGCCCTGATGGAAGAAGCAGGCATGTTGGATTTCGAACATGAAATCATCTCGATTGATGATGACTGGCGCAAAAACACCACCGATGCGGTTGCAGCACAGCTGCGCGATGCCGGCTTCAAGGTGAAGCGGACAGTGCTGCCTGGCTCGACCTTCTGGAACGATTGGGTGAAATACCCCTTCAGCTCAACCAACTGGAATCCGCGCCCCTTGGGTGTGCAGATCCACGCGCTGGCCTATCGCTCGGGCGAGGCTTGGAACGAATTTGGCTGGTCCAATGAAGAGTTCGATGGCCTGCTGACCGAGGCCCTGGCCATTGCAGACGCCGACAAGCGTCGCGAAGTCATGAAGAAGATGGAGATGATCGTTCAGGATGAAGGCGTTACCATCCAACCCTACTGGCGCTCCCTCTATCGTCACATGCGCGAAGGCGTTGCCAATGCCGATATGCATGTAACCTTTGAACATCATCACTACAAATGGGGTTGGTCGGCCTAAGTTAGCAGCCACCACCTACGTCCCTCCCCCTGAGCCGCAGATCTGCACTGCGGCTCAGGGCAGCCAAAAAGACCAAGGCGGCACCTGCGAGGTTGCCCCGGTTTTGACGCCAGACCAACAGGGAACCCTATGGGATTGTTCATTTTACGCCGCTCAGGCGTGATGCTTCTGACGGCGCTATGCCTGACGTTCATCGTTTTTACGCTCACCAATTTGTATCCAAATCTGGAAAAGCTCGCCAAAACCCAAGGCAACTTCCGGATGACCGACGAGGCCGTGGCCAGCTGGCTTGACAAGAACGGCTACAGTCAGCCGATGGCTATAAAATATGGTCAATGGCTGGGTGTCTTGCCCGGATGGACACTGCAGGGTGACGACGGAGTATCTGGCCGCTGCATAACCGGTACTGTGCCCCAGGCCCAGGCCGCCGAAGCCCCGCGGTTTTGTGGTATTCTGCAGGGTGACTGGGGGCAATCCACCGTGTTGCAAAAGGATGTTGCCAGTGTGGTTTCAGAACGTCTGGGCAATACCCTGCGCCTGATGGGCTGGGTTTTGCTGCTGATGATCCCCTCCGCGTTGATCATCGGTGTTCTGGCCGGCATGCGCGAAGGATCGGTGACGGACCGCAGTCTTTCAACCGTCTCCATTCTGACAACTGCCACCCCGGAATATGTTTCAGGCGTGGTCTTTATCGCAATTTTCACCTCTTCCACCGTTGGGTTGAAGTGGTTCAAAGGCTCTGCCACCGCCGCCACTGAAAACCCAACCTTTGAGAACTTCTTTCTGCCGGTTCTGACAATTGCGCTTTATGGCATGGGCTACATTGCCCGCATGACCCGCGCCTCGATGACTGAGGTGATGACAGCGCAGTATATTCGAACCGCCCGGCTTAAGGGCGTCAGCTTTCCCAAGATCGTATTGAAACACGCCCTGCGCAATGCACTGATCGCTCCGTTCACCGTGATCATGTTGCAGTTTCCCTGGCTGCTAAATGGCGTCGTCATTGTGGAAACCCTGTTTAACTACAAAGGCTTCGGATGGATACTTGTGCAGGCCGCAGGCAATAACGACATCGAGCTGTTGCTGGCGATTTCGGTTGTGTCGGTCTTTGTTGTGCTGGTGACCCAGCTGATTTCTGACATTGGCTATGTCTTTCTTAATCCCCGCATTCGCATTTCATAACGGAAGGAGACAGACATGGACCCTCTCAGCTGGACCGGCAAGATCGCCTTCCTCGACCCCGTCCTTTTCATCGCCCTTGGGCTGCTTGCCATCTCGGTTCTGGTCTGGATCCTGCTCAGCGCAGTGTTGCCAGAACAGCGTGCCATCAATGCCGGAAATGGCAGCCTCGGCCTTAGCTCAGACCCCAGAGGTCTGGCCAACCGGGCTGTTAAGGCGGCCCTGTTGGCGACCACTGCCGTGCTGCTCGCCTATCTGATCCTGGGCATGATTATGGGCACAGGTGCTGGCATTATCGGCGCAATGGCACAGCGGTTCTTGCCCGTGTGGATTGCTTTGGCGCTGCTTTTCACCCTGTCGATCCGCTACAAGCGCAGGCTCGGCCTCTATGGCAAGCTGTTTGACAGCCCCATCGGCATGATCGGTTTTGCATTGGTGATGTTCTGGGTGTTTACCGGATTTTTTGGCGCTTTTGACCTGATCGTCACCCATGACCCATTGGCGCAGTTATCCGGCCTGAAAAACAAAGTGCCAGGGACCCCCCTGCGCAGCCCTGAAGAGGGCGATTTTCAGTGGTATCTTCTGGGCGGGGACAACCTGGCCCGCGATGTCTTTAGCCGCATGATCAAGGGCGCCTGGGAGGTGGTCAAGATTGCACCGCTGGCGACGCTGTTTGCCTTTATGGTTGGCATTACACTTGGCCTGCCTGCGGGGTATTTTGGCGGACGGCTCGACACTGTTTTGTCCTTCCTTGCCAATCTGATCCTGGCCTTTCCGGTGATCTTGCTGTTTTACCTGCTGGTGACACCTGAAATAGTGCAAACAGGCCTGCCGCAGTTTATGGCCATTGTGCTTTTTGCCTTTCCTCTGATCTTTTTCTACGTGCTGATCAATGCGCGGTATCGCACCCAACCCTCCAAAAACCGTCTCTACCTTGGGGTCGTTTTGCTGCCGATGCTGGCCGTTTATCTGATGGTGGTGAACGACCCCGGCTCAAAGGTCGATATCCTGCCTGCGGTTCTGGACAGAATAGACATTCCGGGCGGCATCCTGGTGGTTTTTGTGTCGGTTGTTTTTGTGAACTCGCCCACAGTGTTTCGTATTGTGCGTGGCCTGGCGATGGATATCAAAACCCGCGACTATGTGGCGGCGGCCCAAACCCGTGGCGAGCGGCCCTGGTATATCATGCTGTGGGAAGTGCTGCCCAACGCACGTGGTCCGCTGATTGTCGATTTCTGCCTGCGCATTGGTTACACCACCATACTTCTGGGAACTTTAGGTTTCTTCGGCCTCGGCTTACCACCGGAGAGCCCGGATTGGGGATCGACCATCAATGAAGGGCGCAAGCTGTTGGCGATCTATCTGCACCCAGCCCTGCCACCTGCCTTTGCGCTGTTAAGCATGGTTCTGGGCCTCAACCTATTGGCGGATGGGCTGCGTGAAGAAAGCCTGAAGGATTAATCCAAACCGGACCGGGGGCCAGCCCCCCGGCCCCCCGGGATATTTGAGGCCAATTGAAAGGGCTATCTTTCTTGGGCTCAGCAGGGAGACAAGATGATGAACAAACTGTCAGAGACCGACGGGCCGGTGCTTGAGATCGACAAGCTGTCGATTTCCTTTTTTACGCGGTTGCGGGAAATCCCGGCTGTGATGGATTTTTCTGTCTCGGTGCAGCCAGGCGAAGCGGTGGGGCTGGTGGGCGAATCCGGCTGCGGCAAATCCACGGTGGCGCTGGGGGTGATGCAGGACCTGGGCAAGAACGGCCGCATTGTCGGCGGCTCGATCAAGTTCAAGGGCCGCGATCTGGCGCAGATGAGCGCCGAAGAGCTGCGCGACATCCGCGGCAATGAGATTGCGATGATCTACCAGGAGCCGATGGCCAGCCTCAACCCGGCGATGAAAATCGGCCGCCAGTTGATGGAGGTGCCGATGATCCACGAGGGGGTCAGCGAAAGCCAGGCCTATGAGCGGGCGCTGGAAGTGGTCACAGATGTGCGCCTGCCCGATCCCGAGCGGATGCTGAACTCCTATCCGCATCAGCTCTCTGGCGGGCAACAGCAGCGCATTGTCATTGCTATGGCGTTAATGTCGAAACCATCGTTGCTGATCCTGGATGAGCCAACAACGGCGCTGGATGTTACTGTTGAGGCCGCCGTGGTCGAGCTGGTCCGGGATCTTGGTAAGAAATACGGCACCTCCATGCTGTTCATCAGCCATAATCTTGGGTTGATCCTGGAAACCTGTGACCGGCTTTGTGTGATGTATTCGGGCGAGGCCGTCGAGCGCGGCTCGATCGCCGAGGTGTTTGATGAGATGCAGCATCCCTATACCCAGGCGCTGTTTCGATCGATCCCGCTGCCTGGTGCCGACAAGAACGCGCATCCCCTGGTGGCGATCCCCGGCAACTTTCCGCTGCCACATGAGCGGCCGACAGGCTGCAATTTTGGCCCCAGGTGCGACTACTTCGAAGCTGGTCGCTGCGATGTGGGACAGATCGATATGGCAGATGTGGCGGGAAACGACCGCCATGCCACCCGCTGTCTGCGCCATCAGGAAATCGACTGGAACGCCCCCATCGCCATTGGTGAGCAGAAAGAAAAGACCAGCCCCGGCGAGGTTGTTCTCAAGATCGACAATCTCAAGAAATATTATGAGGTTGCGGCCAATGCGCTGTTTGGGGGCGGCGCCAAGAAGGTGGTCAAAGCCAATGAGACCCTGAGTTTTGAAGCTAGGGAGTCTGAGACCCTTGCCATTGTTGGGGAATCCGGCTGTGGCAAATCCACTTTTGCCAAGGTGTTGATGGGGTTGGAGACCGCCACCGAGGGAGAAATCCTGCTGGACGGAGAAAACATCGAACAAACCCCGATCGAAGACCGGCAGACCGGAACCATTTCGGATGTGCAAATGGTGTTCCAGAACCCATTTGATACGCTCAACCCGTCGATGACTGTGGGGCGTCAGATCATCCGCGCACTGGAGGTCTTTGACATCGGCGACAGCGACCTGGACCGCCGGCAGCGCATGCTTGAACTGCTGGATCTGGTGAAACTGCCGCGGGCCTTTGCCGATCGGATGCCGCGACAACTGTCGGGTGGGCAAAAGCAACGGGTGGGTATTGCACGGGCCTTTTCTGGTGGGGCGCGGATTGTGGTGGCGGATGAGCCGGTGTCGGCCTTGGATGTTTCGGTTCAGGCGGCGGTGACTGATCTGCTGATGGAAATCCAGCGCACCGAAAAGACCACCCTGCTGTTTATCAGCCATGATCTGTCCATCGTGCGCTATCTCAGTGATCGGGTCATGGTGATGTATCTGGGCCATGTGGTGGAGCTGGGCGATACCGATCAGGTGTTCTCGCCGCCCTACCACCCCTATACTGAGGCCCTGCTCAGCGCGGTGCCAATTGCCGACACGTCCATTCAAAAGGAACATATCGTCCTAGAAGGCGATATTCCCTCGGCAATGAACCCGCCCTCTGGCTGCCCCTTTCAAACCCGATGCCGCTGGAAAAGCGAGGTTCCGGGCGGGCTTTGTGACAGTGAGGTGCCGCCCACCCGCGTTCTGGAGGCAGGACACCAGATCAAATGCCACCTGAGCGATGAGGTGCTGGAACGGATGCAGCCCGTCATCAAGCTGGCGGCGGAGTGAGCGCACAGAAAGCCCCCGCCCCAAAGACGGGCGGGAGGCATGCCTTTTGCTTCTAGTCCTCGGCCTCCAGGAGATATTCGTAGCGCTGATCCGTCAGGGTTTTTAGAAACGCCACCAGGGCCTCGACCCGCCGGTCCTCCAAAGCAGGCCCATGGGTGAGCTCCTTGACGGAGAGTGTCCCTGGCACCGGTGGCTCGCCCCAGGGCTGGCCGGTTTCGGGGTTGATTTGCGCCGCCTCCGCTTTGCTGTTGTAGCGATTGTAGAACAGCACAACCGTGCGCAGATCCTGAAACACCCCATTGTGCATATAGGGCCCGGTGACAGCGACATTGCGCAGAGTTGGGGTGCGAAACTTGCCGCGCTCGCCCGGGTCCGTCACCTGCGGATTGGCCAATAGCCCCTCATCGACAAAATCCATAGCCATACCAGCCTCTTGGATTACCGCATGATTACCCGGTACGCCGATGTTGTGGTAGCTGTAATCGCTAAAGGTCTCTTGTGCAGCAATCGGGCTGCTGCGCAACTGATGGCACTGATTACAATTGGTGAACTGCTCTGAAAAGAACAGTGTGCGCCCCAGCTCCTCCTCTTTTGAAAACTGCGCCTTTCCAGCCAGATAGCGGTCATACTTACTGCTGAAGGGCGCAAATTCAGCGCCACGTTCAAAGGCTGCAATTGCCTGGGTCATGGCGGTAAAGCCGCTCTCATCCTCCTGCAAAACAGTCGGGGAGAATAGCGCGGCAAATTGTTCCCTGTAGTCCGGGTTCTCCAGCAGACGCTGAACCAAGACTGCCTTGTCTGGCAGCCCCATCTCGATCGGGTTCAAGGGCGGGCCACCGGCCTGTTCTTCCAGATCAGCGGCACGCCCATCCCAGAACAAACCGCCGATCCATTTCCCATCCGCATTCTGGTGAAAAGGAGGAATAAAGGCAGCATATGACGCGGTTGGCGCATTGCGATTGCCCAAGGACGCGCCGTCATCCCCCAAAGAAAACGCCCCATCAGCAGAGCGACGGGGATCGCTGAAGCCCTGTTCGGGGTCGTGGCAGCTGGCGCAGGACTGGCTGCGATTGAGAGATAGGTTTTCGTCGTGAAACAGCGCCTCGCCCAGCTGCGCCATCAGCGGGTCCCGCACCAATGTCTCTGCCTGCACTGGTCCCACAGCAGTGAAAACGGCCAGCGCACAGAGGCTGGAAAGGGTCAATCGGATCGGGCGGATCGGAATAAATCGCTGCATCATGGGCTCCGGGAATAGCAGTTTTGCCTAAAACTCCCGGAAACCCATAATGCGGACCTTGATGCAGCGCAATTCCTGATCAAAAAAATCAGGTACACCTCCCCCACTCCCACAGCAGATGAGATTTCGGCGCTACCCCAAAGGTATTTGTGGTCAACTTAGCAGCAAGACCACGATCATCAGAAGGTTCATAGAGGCAAATTGCATCAGCCAGGGATGTCTCCGGCTGCGCAGCGCAGCGTAGATCGCCAAAGTCACCGAAACCGCGAGACCAGAAAGAGCCAAACCGCCCCCAATCAGCCCCACCATGCCGGTATCTGGCCCCCAAGGAGAGCCAACAAGTGTCATCCCCTTGACGCCAAAGCCGATACAAATGCCCAAAATAGCACCCAACAGTGTCGCCCCAACGCTGCGGGCCTTTGCCTGGCCACGCTGCCCCCCCAGGACGCTATCAATCACCTCTTGTGATGGCACCGCGCCGGGTACCCATTGAATGCGTTCGAGCCGGTCGTCAAAGCTTCTGCTGGTCACTTGAATTCCTCCTGAAATCACAGGCAACATCAAAAAATAATAAGGCTGATTCATGGCAAACCGAGGAAGTTAACAAGGCATTAAGGAAAATTATCAACTCCTTAACGGGCGCGCCTTTCGACGGTGGGCTTTTGCGCTGATAGGCGCGCGCCATAGCCGGACGCAGCGGCTATCACGCCAGAAAACGCGCCCCGTAGATCCCTGCCTTGTTAAAGAAAAATAGTAGTTTCCGGTTTTCCAGGGGCGGCCAAAAACGCCCTCAGCTCCCCCAGATTTTGGCCACGTAGTTCTGCGTTTCCTCATAGGGGGGCACGCCGCCATATTTTCGAACCGCTTGCGGCCCGGCGTTATAGGCTGCCAGCGCCAGACGCCAGGATCCGAATTTTCTGAACTGTTTGGACAGGTAGCGCGCACCACCTTCGAGGTTCTGTTTTGGAATGGAAGGATCCACGCCGAGCCGACGCGCGGTGGCGGGCATCAACTGTGCCAGCCCCAGCGCACCTTTGTGCGATTCTGCATTGGGGTTCCAGTTGCTTTCCTGTTGCACCAGACGCAGAAACAGGTCTTCGGGCACCCCATGTTTGCGGGCAGCTTGCCGCGCCATGGTCAGGTATTCCCCGCGATATTTCCCCGTATAGCGTGGGCTGATCGACGAGACTGTCGGCACCGTATCCGGGCGCAGCCGTACCGAATTTTCGTATTGCTGCGCTGCCCGCGTATCCAGAATCCGGGTATGGGCCGAAAAAAGATCACGCCTGCTTTTGGTGCTGAACATATCCGCCTGCCCCACCGTGGCACAGGTGAGACCAAGGCCAAGACCGGCGCTAAAAATCCCAAGTGTCAGTGACCGCATTCCGCTTCTCATCCCATTACCCTGCTGAGTTCTGGCGCGACTATAGCCGGATTTACATCAAAGGGAAGCAAACTGGTTCACACAGGCCAGCCCATAGGGATAAATTCGCTCGAAATCCCGCCGCCACCTGAACAAAGCCGCTCTGCCTCTCGCAACGACAATGGGGCCAGAGGAGAGCTTTCCTAGCCGTGCCCAGGTCTATACTGTAACTGCAACCCAGCGGTTGGGATTCGGCAAGCAGGCTCTCTTCCGCGCGCAACACAACCTAAGAAAAGAATAAGGACGGACCCCTATGGCCGGCTCAGTCAACAAAGTCATTCTCATCGGCAACCTGGGGCGTGACCCGGAAGTACGGTCATTTCAGAACGGTGGCAAAGTTTGCAATCTGCGCATTGCAACCTCGGAAAACTGGAAAGACCGCAACACTGGCGAACGCCGCGAGCGTACCGAATGGCATTCGGTAGCGATCTTCAACGAAGGTCTTGTCCGTGTCGCTGAGCAATACCTGCGCAAAGGCTCCAAAGTCTACATTGAAGGTCAGCTACAGACCCGCAAATGGCAGGATCAAAGCGGCAATGACCGCTACTCCACCGAAGTGGTTCTGCAGGGGTTTGGCTCGACGCTGACCATGCTCGATGGTCGTGGCGAAGGCGGTGGCGCAGGCGGCGGTGGCGGCGGCAACTACGGTGGCGGCCAGGACAGCGGCTATGGCGGTGGCGGCGGCGGTTACGACAGCGGCGCGCAACAGGGCGGCGGCTTTGGTGGCGGCAACAGCGGCCCCTCGCACAACATTGACGACGACGAAATCCCGTTCTGAGGGTAACAAACTGCAAAATGTAGTTTTTAGGGTGTAAGCGTTTAAAAAAAAACAACAAGTGCCCAAAAAAAGTAGATTTTTGAGGTTGATTTTAGGCAGTGATTTCGAAGCCAATTGTAGATTTTTGATTGGCTTCGGATCAAGTGCTTACACAACGTAATACCATTCTCACCAGTGGCGAGCCTTCCTCACAAGTGCGCTGATGATTAGCGACCGTCCGGCATAAGTTGGCGATAGGGCTGTGCCTGGCCATTGGGAGGGCGACCTCATTCTCGGTCTCGGAAGTTAAGCGATTGGAACGCTGGTCGAGCGCACAACACGCTTCACCATGCTATTGCACCTGCCGCGCATGGAGGGCTATGGAAAGGGCGATGTGCCCAAGAATGGACCAGCGCTGGCTGGCCATGGCGCTGAAACTGTCCACGATGCTATCGCAGGAACAATCATGAGACTTCCTGCGGTTCTTCGGCGTTCTCTGACTTGGGATCAGGGTGCGGAGATGGCCCAACATGCGCAACTCCAAATCGATACGGGGCTGGAAATCTAACTCTGCAACCCACAAAGCCCTTGGCAGCGCGGGAGCAATGAAAATTCCAACCGCTGGCTGCGACAATACTTTCCGAAGGGCACGGATCTCAGTCAGCACGGCGTCAATGAGTTGAGCGCGGTCACGCATGCTTTGAACACAAGCCCCCGCAAAACCCTCGGCTGGAGAACTCCCGCCGAAGCTCTCGACCAGCTGCTCAAACAGGATATAATCAAATGTTTTGCGACGACCGGTTGTATCCGCCCAATATTGTTCAAACCAGTACCAAAGGCGTCTGAAAAAGCACGGCTTCAAGGTGTCGATGAGCGGAAAAGGAAATTGCTACGACAATTCCATGGTCGAAACGTTCTTCAACCCGCATTTCCCAAGTAACTTGACGTTTTCGCGCCTCCAACGGCCACTAATGTGTTATATTTCAGTATGTTAATTTGGCTGAAGGTGGTGGATTATGGATCACCCAGAGGGTGCACGCGAAACGGGTGATGGGCGGCTCAGTTTTGACCGCCGGGTCCGGCTGGAGTTTCATGGTTCCAAGATCAGCTCGGACGGTGGATTACTGTTGTTCAGGGAATTGGATGAAGTGCTCGGCCTGCACGACATTGCGGGCGGATTTCTGAGAGACACGCGAACTGGCCACAATCGCCTGCACTCACTGGTCGGCTTGTTGCGCCAGTCGGTCTTTGGGCGGCTGGCCGGATATGATGATGTTAATGACGCGGACCGTTTATCGCTTGATCCGGTGATGCGGCAGGTCGTTGGAGGGCGTGCCGTTGAGGCCAAGGCCGCGTCTGCGAGCCAGATGGGACGGTTCGAGACCGAGGTGTTGGCGGCAACCGACAATCGCACTGTGCTGGCGGATTTATCAGGACACTGGATCGACCGGGTTCACAATCGCAAACCGCCCAAGTGGATCACGCTCGACATGGACAGTTCAGTCAGTCCCACCCACGGCGCGCAAGAAGGCACCGCTTGGAACGGGCATTTCGGCTGCATGTGCTATCACCCGCTGTTCGTCTTCAACCAGTTTGGCCATTTGGAACGCTGCGCCCTGCGCCCCGGCAATGTTCACAGCGCAGATGGGTGGGAAGAGGTTCTGAAGCCCGTCATCGCGCGATATGCGGATCGTCACCTGATGCGGTTCTTCCGGGGGGATGCTGCGTTCGCCATCCCGGAGCTATACAAAACTCTGGAACTGGAAAACTATTTCTACGCCATCCGCCTTCGGGCCAATCGCGTTCTTCAGGGCAAGATTGCGCATCTGCTCAAGCGCCCTGTGGGTCGTCCGCCAAAAGGCGTGAAGCGCATCTACGGCGACTTCCAATATCAGGCGGCATCTTGGGACAAACCTCGTCGTGTCATCGCCAAGGTGGAATGGCATCCCAGCGAGTTGTTCCCGCGCGTGGGCTTCGTGGTCACCAACATGCCGATGGAACCCGACTGGATCATCCGCTTCTACAACCAACGCGGCACCGCCGAGCAATACATCAAGGAAGGCAAGCAGGCGATCAACTGGACCCGTTTGTCCTGCAAAGGCATGGCGCAGAACGAGGTGCGGCTGCAACTCCATGCACTGGCTTACAATATCGGTGCCTTCCTACAGGGCACTGATCTACCTGATGAGATAGCCGACTGGTCACTGACAAGCCTGCAGACGCGATTGATCAAGATTGGTGCGAGGGTTGTGCGTCACGCCCGTGCAATCACCTTCCAACTGGCCGAGGTGGCTGTCAGCGGCGATCTGTTCAACCGCATCCTTGCGGCCATACATCGGCTGCGCGCACCGCCGGTTCCCTAATGACAACATCGTTAATCATAAAACCTGAACAAAAGCGGCTCAACCGGTCTATCCATACGGGGGTCGGTCAGACCAATATCCGGATCAACCTCGCCCCCGAGACCGGAAATCGTGCTCAGTTCGCGCGTCAGATGCCCGAACAACGGCACCATGGGTCCAAGAGGCTTGATAGGAGCGCAGAACAGCGGCAAGGTGGGCGGGAGGACGTTCCACTTGGGGAATGTCAGTTCAAATCTATCAAGGCTGAGCTGATCTGGCGCAACAAATGGGACACACGTCGTAAGTCAGAAG
Source organism: Pseudophaeobacter sp. TrK17 (assembly GCF_042192375.1). Classification (NCBI taxonomy): domain Bacteria; kingdom Pseudomonadati; phylum Pseudomonadota; class Alphaproteobacteria; order Rhodobacterales; family Roseobacteraceae; genus Pseudophaeobacter; species Pseudophaeobacter sp. TrK17. The sequence goes on along the minus strand of NZ_CP071700.1, from coordinate 1,724,026 downwards.
GTGCGATCTTCCAGTATATCAATGTTTTTTATAATCCACGCCGCCATCACTCATCGCTGGGTGGCAAAATCCCCTTGGCCTTCGAACTAAAGGTTACATAAATGAGTGAGGAGACCGGAACGTAAGCGTCACAAGACCACACGACGGGGCGGAAAACGGACCTTAGCTGCAAGTGCTCGGGTCATGCATCGGGAAGGCGAAAGCAGCCATTCAGCTGCCAAACAGCCGCCTCTCGGTGCTGCGGCCCCCATCAAGGGCAGCAAGACGCCCTTGCAAGCGATGAAACACTGGCACAAACTCAAACCAGAACTGTTCAACAAACTGCCATACTACCGTCCGGGATGTGACAGCTATGCATGACGCGACTACAACCAATAGCATAAGGTATTTCATAATATCTCCATCAGGTTCAGGTGCGTGGAATTTGGCCCTTTGCAACGGGTTCTAAGCCACGGGCGGGCCAGGTTTATGGCGGCGGAAAGTAATAATGGATCACAATACCAAGCAAGAAACATATGCCCAACACCACAACAGCAGCCAGGACCGGCAGCAGAACGCCCGCACCAAAACTCATCCTCTCGATCCAGGCGAAAACACCTTTCCTAGACTGCGCCGCCGGAACGTCTGTCGTTTCAATCAAAGGGTAGTATTTGTACGCCAGAAATTGCGTCAGAAGGACCCCGAACTGGAACAGCCCAATCGCACTGACGATGAGTTTCGCCCAAATGGACGGATCGCGAACGTTGAAAACAAAGAAATACGCGATGAACACAATACCGAAAACACTTACCGTAAATGTATAGCCTATGTGCGACTTTGGAATGATATCGATCTGAGTGCCTCAGGTGTCGCATCCAAATCTGGTAAGCCAATTGTAGCGGTCCCAACCATGCGCGATCACATGCATTTCTGACCCTACGGTGCACCCGCAGAGGCGTCGCTGACTCCATACGTCATAATCTTGCGCAGGGGGGGCTGAGTTCTGGGTCATGGCGCTGACAGCCTCTTTGAATGTGCGCGCCATGACAAACCGGTCGCAAGCGCCCAAATCAGAACAATCCCCCAAAGAACCAACCCAAAAAACGTAAGGAAAACGGTCAGCAGCAGAACCACGGCGGCGCAAAGGACAAGCAACTGCAATGCACCGATGAACGGCTTGCGCATGAAAAATGTCCCAAGCCCAGGAATTATGAGATTCAAAATGATTTGGGGCATCGGTGTTCTCTGTCCTGAAATGTTCAAGGCACGCGCGGATCAGCCCCTTAGGGTTGCACCTACCAATCAATGTGCTGATTGTATCTTAGTTTGACGGTGCTAGAACTAGAACGTGTGTACTATTGACAGTGCTCTTAGGCAAAATTTGCCCAGAAGTTTTCCCCGCAGTGCCGGGGGTTTAGGGCATCAGAGATAAGGGGGTGTTAATGACCGGAACCATAATCGTCGCTGATGATCACCCTGTTTTTCGCGAAGCTTTGAGCCGTATTGTGCGCCAGGTGGTCAAGGGAAACATCGTTGAGGTGGCAGATTTCGACACTCTTTTGGGCGCGCTAGAAGGAGGTCAGGAACCTAAATTGCTGCTGTTGGATTTGGTGTTTCCCGGATTTAACGGCGCAAGCACGTTGGCCAGTCTGCGCAAACAACTTCCTCGCACGCCGATTGTCGTCGTGACGATGAACCAAGACGAACAAGTCGCAAGGTCTATTATGGCGGCGGGTGCCAATGGGTATGTGTCTAAAACGGTTTTACCAGAAGAAATGAAACGCGCCTTTGAAAGCGTTCTGGAAGGTGAGTTGGTTTATTTGGTCGAAGGGGTTCAGGAAAGCTCGGGCCTGCCGAAACCGGTTCACGATAGCTTATCACAGCGTCAATTAGAACTTATGGTCTATCTGGCGCAAGGCAAATCGAACAAAGAAATCGCCCGTGAACTTGGCATCTCCCCTCATACCGTGCGCGCGCATATGTCGGTATTGTTCGAAAAATTAGATCTCAACAGCAGATCCGCAGCTGCCGCTTATGCGGTAAAATTTGGGCTGGCCTAGATGCCTTTCATCGCAATAAGGGTCGAACGTAGCTCGCCTGGCGCTACCGGTTTTTGTAGGGTCCAGTAGCCTAATTCGGCAGCAGATGCCTCAATCTCTGGCGAAAGTGTTCCACTAATTATCAATGTCGGAACGGTCACAGTAAAGCCCTCTGCCAATTTCTGAGCAAGCTGCAAACCGCTTTGTTCGCCATTAAGATGATAGTCCATGATCAGCACATCAGGGGTAAAAGTGGGCGCAATTTCAGAGTCAGGCGGATAGGCCGTGGTTTCATAGCCCCATCGCGGCAACAGAAGCTCTAGGCTTGTAACGATGCCGTGGTTGTCATCCACAATCATGATGCTTTGCTTTTTCTCATTTGCCGAAAGCACGACAGAGGGTTCAAGCGATCGGCTCTTTTCATGGGCATAGGCGATGTCGCCGATAGCAACGCTCGTCCCAGCTCCCGGTACGGACTTTAAGTCGACTGTCAGGCCAATAATCTGCGCCGTCTTTTTGACAATCGGAAGCCCAAGCCCCCAACCTTCAACGCGGTTAGGGCCATCCGGGTTCCCGCGCTCAAAGTCGTGAAACACTCTGGATTGAAGCTCTTGAGACATGCCGATCCCTTGGTCAATCACATGCAGTTCGGCACCGTTGGCTGTGCGGCGCGCGCCGATCAAAACCGTACTGCCGCGCGCGTAATTCACCGCATTAAACACTAGGTTTTGCAAGATGGACCGCAGCAGCGCCTTGTCCGTCTTCACCCACAAAGAGGTATGCACGGCCCGGAGAATTGTGCCGTGCTCCTGTGCCTCGGGCAGGGCCTGACGGACGACCTGACTGATAATATCGTTTAGTGAAAAAGTGTCGATTTCCACTTTGATGGTGCCGGTCTCAATCGATGAAATATTTAACAGCGATTTGAATAGGCCCGACAGGCTTTCTATCGAGGAATCGATGGTATCAAGGGTGCGTTTTCCCTCAGGGCTTAGGTCTTCTTCTCTCAGGCTGGCCGACAACAAGCCAACCGCATGAATAGGCTGGCGCAAATCATGGTTCGCCTGCACCAGGAAATGCGACTTGGCCAAATTTGCTTGCGTCGCCTCTTGGGCGGCCTTTTCAAATTTACGCGCCAAATCAAGGTTTTGTTCCTTAGTCGCCAAGTAGTCAGACAGCTCTTCGCTGGTGTCATTGGCCAGACGCGCAAGCATGCCTAAGAATACGATGACCAAAATGCCCAGAAGAATATAGTCCCCGCCCAACAGAATGATCCGCAGCGCCAGAAACCCGTTGAATGGGATGATATATAGATAGGATGCGAAACGGAAAATACTAAGCGACCGCGCTGCAGAGGACATGGCGCCTGCAACGATTGCCATCTGAATGGAAAAATGCGCTGGGTTTGCGACGTCGAGGCCCAAAGCAACGAAGCCCCCCCCAACTGACACCAACTGCAGCGAACAGAGCGTGTAACTTTGTCTGCCAGATTTCCAGTTCTTCGTCCGACATTTGATCAGAGCCCACTTTGCGGGTCAATCTGTGCAAAAGATAGGGCGTGCCGATCACTTCCCATGCGCTCCATGCAACAATGAGCCAAACTGGTAGAACGTCATGCGCAAGATATGCCAGCACGGCAAAGGACAAGATATGCCCAAAGTATATCTTCGTCGGAGCGCGGGCGAACAGCTTTGCGCGATCTGCAGGGTAGTCACTGGCAGGAATAGGCATAAACGCCATGGGACCCTCCATCGGAACCCCGAGCATACAGGGACACATATCCAAGGCAACTAGTACATCTATCCTACTGAGCGTTCGGCATTTTACATGTATCTTGATCGACGAAATGCTTTGAAAGGTAGTTTTGATGAATTTAGGAATGACCAAACCCGTTCTGCTGTCGGCTGCGCTTGTCTTGGCCAGTGGCTTGGCCTCTATGGCTGTGGCCAATCATAAATCGAATGTTCCCGATTATGATTTTGCGACCATTGGCGCAAATTATCCTGGCTGGCCTTCCGAGGGAGCCTGCGCAGTGGATCGCCCGGGTCAAGGATGCCGCCAAGTCGTCGACAGTTGCGGCAAGCACGGAAATCCGATCTTTACGACACAGAGAATTTTTGAAGCGTTGAAAGCGGCGGCCAGCGAAGGTCAAGAAATCCCTGTTCATTTGATGAGCAGCACCGGTCATTTTATCAATATTCAATGCACAGTCGGGGGGTAGGTTAACTGCCCTATTTCCGCGCGGGTCGCTCATTTGAGATCACCCCTTTAGACCGCAGCAATTTACCAGACTCTTCGAAGACATAGGGGTGACATGAAAAATTATCCACAGACATTTGCCGCTTTGGTGGGTTTGGTTTGGGGCCTTGCAAAAGCCCCTAACCGCATGGCTGCTGTTGCTTTGCTTGCCGGGGTAACCTCGTTTGGGCTGTATACAGCCCCAGCGTCGGCTTGCGGCTTCGGTTCGCAGCCCAAAAGCGGCGGCTACGGCGGCTACCAATTTTACTACGGCGCGGTACATCAGATTGATCTTGATACTGGAAAAACGCTGAATGCGAACAGGGCTGTATCTGTCAGCAGCCCTGGTGAATGCGCCCAAGTCTGTGCCAATGACCCAGCGTGCTCTGGGGTGACTTTTAGCATTACGCCATCAAGACGATGCCATTTATTCGCAGGGTTTGATTTTGAAACCAATCGTTAAATGACGCTTCGCATCATCCATCTTGGCGAGACTTCAACAAGCTCTGCAACTGTTCGAAATGGGTTCCAGGGGCCATTATGTCGATGAGCAGGTTTCCTTTCTTTGCAAGCCTTTGTGCTTTGTCATGCCTGCCAATCAGTTCTGCCCAAGCGCAGTCTTGGGAAAGCAACGATTGGCGCAATCCCCAAGGGCTCCACGCGCTGTCAGTGACCGTTGTCCAGGATCAGTTCGCACTGGAAATCAGCTGCACTGAAAGCGCAGCGGAAACAAATGAGCTCAATTTGATGTTCCTTGGTACGCCGCTTCCGGAACTCATGGGAACCGATGGGCAAGAAGAAACATTGCTGGTCAGCCTCAAACAACCCGATGGCTCAACCTTTCAAATCAAATGGCCAGCCTACTACTTCGATGGCGGATCCGGCGATCAAGCTTGGCTCGGCGCGATCCAGGGCTCATCCGTCTTCATCCAAGCCTTCGCCAGCGCCCAAACTGTCGAGCTGTTGAATGAGGACCAAGCCGTAGCCTATTCGTTTCCGGCAAAAGGGACACAGGCAGCCAGCCAAATGTTCTGGTCGGTGTGCGGCATTTCTTAGGCAACCACGACAAGCGCAGTTTCATATGTAGTGTAAAAGCCCAACGTATCCCTATGTATCGCACCCGCAGCTAAGGTCCGGTTTCCGCCGATTTTGTGGAAAAACTATCGTTTGCGCGCGCAGAAGTATCCGTTCTGAATTCGGCGCAAGCGCCTTTCTTGTCAGGCTTTTCGTGTTTGCTGCGGTGCAGGAAGGATCTTGGCCAGTTTGCGGAGGTTTTGGGCGGTGGCGGCGAGGAGGAATTCGTCATTTGCGCCGCACGGCCCGCGTAATCGGAGTCGTCCCAGCCCGAGAATGCGTTTGAGGTGGGCGAAGAGCATTTCGACCTTCTTCCTGAGCTTCATCGCGATCTGGTATTCTTCGGTCTTGGCCAGATCCCTGGCGACCTGACGCGCATCTTCGTGCTCTTCGCGGGTGATCTTGCGTGCATCAGCGTCGGGGCAGCATTTTTGCTTGGACGGGCAGACCTGGCAGACTTCTTTCAAGGCGCGATAGCGGGCTGTGCCCTTGCCCGTCGGTCGCCGGTTCGGATCAGAGTAATTCCGGCGAAACTGCTTGAGCGCGTGACCCTCGGGGCAGATGTATTGATTATTCTCTGCATCCCAATCGAAATCTGTGCGTGTCCATGTCCCATCGGGGCGTCCGGCCTTGTCAATCACAGGGATGTAAGGATCGATCTTGCGCTCCACGAGCCAGCCGAGCATTGGGCCTGAACCATAGGCTGTGTCGGCGATCATCCAGTCAGGGACCAAGCCGAACTTTTCTTTCACCCGCGTCAGCATGGTTTTTGTCGATCCGACCTCGGCTTGCCGGATGGAGCGTGTGGGTTCCACATCCAAGATGACACCGTGATCCGTGTCGATGAGATAATTGTCGGAATAGCTAAAGAATGCAGGGCCTTTGCGGGCTGCTGTCCACTGACTAGCGGGATCGGAATGCGAGGTGAACTTGGGTTGGACATCGCTCGCCGCACCGAAGGCTGCCTCGTCGAGCGTGTCGAGATACTCTCGGACTGCGCGGGGTGCATCTACGGCATCGATGGACGACGCATCCCATTCTTCCTTCGGTGTTGAGTTTTGCTTGTTCGCATCGGCTTCGATCAGACTGGCATCGACTGCCATGCGCTGACCGCTGGCGAGACCTTCCTCGATACAGCGGGCGACGGTCGTCTCGAACAGGTGTCGCAGAAGTTCGCTGTCGCGAAAACGCCCATGCCGGTTCTTGGAAAACGTTGAATGATCCGGGATCCTGTCGGTCAGGTCGAGGCGGCAAAACCAGCGATACGCGAGGTTCAGATGCACCTCCTCGCAGAGCCGCCGCTCAGACCGGATGCCGAAGCAATATCCGACCAGCAACATGCGGATCAGTAGCTCAGGATCAACTGACGGGCGGCCTGTGTGACTGTAGAAATCGGCAAGATGGGCGCGGATACTGCTCAGCTCGACGAACCGGTCGATGGATCGCAGCAGGTGATCTTGTGGGACATGATCCTCCAGCGAGAACTCGTAGAACAGCGCCGGTTGCGCTTCCTGCCTCGGTCCCATCATCGCCAATCCTCCCCTCAATTACAGGAATTGAATCAGCAGTTCAGCTCTCGATCAAGGAAGAGTTTTTCAACAAAATACGCCCTTTCCACCTGGCGGGACCACTACGCCCCGCCAGCCAATGTCCCCCTTATCAGATCAAGCCGATGCGCGGCTCAAAGTTGGAGATGATCAGCTCGGTCGCCTCCGTCGCACCACCTGCGGCGACGGTATATTTCAACCGCACCTGTTCAAACTCAAACCCGGCGAACAGCGCGCGGATCTCGGGGCAGTCATTGATTGACAGGATGAACTTGCCACGGATCGCACCCAGTTGCTCCGCCATTGCCTGGAAGGCACTGCGCTCAAACAGACCTTTGCCATAGTCGCTTTTGAGCTACTCCCCAATCCTTGGACAGGATCTGGGGTGATTTAAGCTACTCTTTGCATCTGCTGATCGGGGTTGGTTGTTTCGTTTCTCTGCCAATAGATCACAGCGGGTGGTTTGCCGCCAAGGGCGGAATGAGGGCGCTTGTGGTTGTAGAACGCGATCCACTTTCTGACGCCAGCTTTGGCCTCTGATCCGGTCTCCCATGCGTGCAGATAAACGCATTCGTATTTCAGCGACCGCCACAGTCGTTCGACAAAGATATTGTCGAGGAACCGGCCTTTGCCGTCCATTGAGATGCGGATGCCGGATCGACGCAGGCGGTCGGTCCAAGCAAATGACGTGAACTGGCTGCCCTGATCCGTATTCATGATCTCGGGTGGGCCGAACTTGTGGATCGCTTCATTCAAGGCATCAACACAGAACTCGGCTTCCAGCGTGTTTGAGATACGCCACGCCAGCACCTTGCGCGTGTGCCAGTCCATGATGGCGACCAAATATAAAAACCCACGCCGCATCGGCAGGTAGGTGATGTCGGCGCAGCAAACTTGGTTGGGCCGATCCACGCGCAAGCCGCGCAACAGATAAGGGTAAATCTTGTGACCCTTCGCTGCCTTGCTGGTGTTGGGCTTCTGATAGATCGGCATGAGGCCCATCAGCCGCATCAGGCGTCTGATCCGCTTCTTATTGACGAGGTGGTCGTCATTGCGTAGGTGCCATGTCATCTGACGCACGCCGTAAAACGGCGTTTCCAGGAACTGCTTGTCGATCAGGCGCATCAGATCGAGGTTCATCTCACTTTCGCCCTTCGGCTCATAGTAGAACGAGGACCGCGAGATCGACAGCAGCGAACATTGCTTGCTGACTGACAGACCTTTTAGGTTCGGCTCAATCATCTTGCGCCTCACTTGCCGGTCCAAGGTTTGAGCTTTCTGGCCAAAAAATCGTTGGCGACGGCCAACTCCCCAATCTTGGCGTGCAGGTCTTTGACCTGCTCCTCATCGACTTCCGGTGCCTTCCGTCCGCCACGCTCAAATACGCCCGATGCGCCTTCAAGTAATGCGCGCTTCCACTGATGGATCATCGTTGGGTGCACGCCAAACCGAATGGCCAAATCGCTGACCGTCTCTTCGCCTTTCAACGCCTCCAACGCCTCCAACGCCTCCTTGGCTTTGAATTCTGGATGATGTTGCTTCCGTTTCGACATTCCTGATCTCCTTCGTGTTGAAGATCAGCAGACAACAAATAGCAGCTTACGTCAGTGTCCGAATTTCGGGGGGTAGCTCAGACCGCTACCAGACTTTGGGTTGCCTGCCCTAGTTTCTTGAGACGGTATCTAGATAACCTGCCGCGTAAGGGGCGCTTTATAATAGCCCAATCGCCTCATAAAGGCGTAGCCAAGAGAACAATCCAACAGCGGGTCATGTCAGTGCGCGAAAGAATCGGCGCTCAGGCCTTCGTTATTCATGGCTGGCGCTACACCGCTGCGGTGCATCTCGCAGAAGCTGGGGCGAGCGATAGCGAGTCCAGGCAGTGACCGGACACAAGACGCTTGAGATGGTCAAGAAATACCGGAATCAAGCAAACCAGAAGCGTCTTTCGCAATCGGCACAGGCGCGCAGGACCAAAACATGAACAGAACAGGAAACCGGGAAACAAACTGGGAAACTCGCAAACTGATAGCTTCTGCGCACAGCTCGCAAAATCCATCTTTCCCATTAAAACCAGTGTGGTGCGGGTGAAGTGCAAGCAATCGAACTTGCCGTTCATCCACTCCTTTTATTTTCAATGACTTACCGAACACATAGTTGCGAAGGTGTCCCGGAGAGTGCCCTAAATGTGTCCCATAGCGGTGATCTGAGGGCAAGCCGAAATTCCACCTGCCTGAATTGCCCCGCCCACGCCTCGCGGTTAACGTCTGCTCAAATCAATTCTCTAAGGCATCCACATGGAAATTTCGTACCTACTCACATTCTTCGGCGGCGTAGCTGCTGACATTGCCCGCAAGGTGTTCATTCCCCAGACCGAGGAATGGCTTGAAAGCATCCTCCCTCACAAACGCAAAGCCCGTAACGTCAAGCGGAATATGTTGCAGCTAGAGGTCCGGGAAAAGCTGGAGAAGATGGGGAAAGACCCCTCTCTAGCTCGCCATGTTGAAGATGACGCGGAAGAGTTTCTGCGAAGGCTCGATGAGCGCCATGAAGCCCAGCGGGAAGCTCTGGTAGAACTAGAGGCTGACCGCCTACTGCAAAATGCAACCACTCAGGTCGAGATGAACATGGCGGCTGGTGAGCGCCTTCAGGAAGCGGACGAAAACCTCGCGACCGCAATCGAACGCTTAAAGCGGAAGGGCGGTCTTTCGGAAAATGCTATCGCCGCGTTGGATAAAGCTCAGAGGGCATGGGAGGAGTTCCGGGCCGCTCAGGGCGAATTTGAGGGTCTAGCAATGGCTGAAGGCGGGAGTATGCAACCCATGGTCCATGCACTGGCTATGGCGGATATGACGGTTGACCGAACGCTGAACATAGCGGCCATGCGAAAGGGGCTGAGTGAGATGTGAGGGTGATTGAAAACAACTGATACACCCCAACGAACCCGTTCGCATGAAATATATGTCAGCACTACTGACCCTTCCCATCACACCCGCTCAAGCCGCTCTATGGTCCTCTTCACCTGTGACGCTTGCCATTCACCGCCACGGGCCGTTCGCACCCCCGCCCGGTTCAACTCCGCAGCAATCTCCCTGAGGCTCTTTCCTGCCTCCCGCAGCGGCTGAATTAGGCCAGCCACGCTCTGGGCGCGCTCGGAGGCCTTACGCTGGACCTCTTGGTTCCGCTTCAGTGTCTTGTCACGGGCACCGCCTAGCTTCACCCCACGGGCCTTGGCTTCCTTGAGTGCTGCCTTGGTCCTGATCGAGATGAACTCCCGCTCCTGCTCAGCCAATGCCGCATAGATATGAAGCTGGAACTTGTCCGCCTGCGGCATAGCAGCCACGCGGAGCTGCACCTTCCGGTCATCCAGAAGGGAAGCGATAAAGGACACTTTGCGGGACAGGCGGTCGAGCTTCGCAACAAGCAACTCAGCGCCATGCTTACGGGCCATGTCGAGGGCTTTGGTCAGCTCTGGCCTGCGGTCATCGGAGCCAGATGCAACCTCAGTAAACTCACCAACCACCTCAAAGGGCTGATCGCTGTAACCTTCGAGATACAAGCGGATGTCCCTGTCCTGAGCTTCAAGGCCCAGCCCAGACTTGCCCTGCTCATCGGTCGATACCCGGCGATAGAACACATAGCGTTTCATTCTGCCCAACTCCGTCTGCTTGATTGAGGAGATAAGAAGAAGTGTTGCAAATGTCAACGACCGTTGTGAGTGTAACAAAAGAGGGAGCCGTTGCGCCAGCTCAGGGGATAGGACAACGGGCCTGCCAGCGGGTATGTGAAGGTGCCTGCGAGCGCGCGTGAGAGAAGACCCCCTCCCCACCGGGGGAGTTTTTGCGGCCTGTTATATGATCTCTGCTGCACGAATTTTTACACAGAAATATTTGGAGGTGCCCGGTCTCCCGGATACCCCCTGCTTGTAGGGGCGACAGGCGGCGCTCTACTTCCGCCCGGTCAACCACTCCTTGATTTCATTGCTTAATGTCATGCCAGAACAGACTGGCCTGTGTAGCTTCCCGCGTTCGGGCCGCTTTCGCCTCACCTTCGCGGGCACGTTCGGCCTCAGCCTTCGCGGTCGCCTCTTCCAGCTTCTTTTGCTGCGCCCGGTATGCCGCATGTTTCGCCTGCATCTGGGCCGCTACATCAGCCGCTGAGGGCCAGCCAAAGGTGGTGACTTGGCCCTGCTGGTTTGCCTTGGGGTCAGCCATGACGCGAGACCTTCACAATCCCGCGCTGAACCGCTTCGGTCCACGGAACAACACCCATGCCGGGAATGTTGATCGAGACCACCCCACCGTCAAACACCGGCTCAAGGCCAGCGTCTAGCAGGGCCTGCGGGAAGTCCGGGGATTTCCATGCTTCGGTGGCCTCATCGGTGCCCATAGCGGTCCATGCTGCGGCGTCTGCTTGTGCTGCGAGGTCTTGGAAGGCGGCGGTGCTGCCGGTCTTCAGCATCTCGCTTACAGCCGCGTTGAAGCCTTGGCGGTTGTCTTGCCACAGCTCCTGTAGCTCCGCCTCATCCATGCCGGTGGCGGCGGTGACTTTAGCTGCGTAGGCATCGCGAACAGCGCTCAACGCCTCTGCACTCTGCCCGCCCTCAAGCATCAAGTAATCCATCGTCTTCTCGGAGAACTGGCCCTCATTCAGGTCAGCTTCGATAGAAGAGAGCGTGGAGGGAGATACGCGGGGCAGCACGTCATTGGTGAAGCTATCCGCCACGCTCTCAGGGGCCTCCACAGCGCCTTCAGGTGCAGCGTGAGAGTTCACCTGCGGGGCAGCGTTGTGGCCGCTGAGCGGGGCGCTGAGGGGCCGTGCGGGGGCAGCTTTAGCAGGGTCTGCGATGAGACCATCGCGGACAGCCTGAGCGACCTTCACGCGCATACCGCCGATCTCGACCAGATCATTCGGGCGGGGATTGCCGCCGGGGACTGGAAGGCCCGCTTCTGTGCTGAAGGTCAGACCGGTTACCGGGTCTGCGGTGGGTGCGGTGGTGTACTCAAGACCCCCGCTGCGGGTCATGCCGTGACCGCCAGTCACCTCAAGTGAACCTCCGCCAACTGTTGCGGTGAACCCCATAGGGCCAGATGCGAGGTTGCTGCCGGAGGGGTTTGCGGGGTCTACGTTGTGTCGATATTCCATGATGATGTCCATTCTTTCGGGATTTTGGGGGATAGAGCTCTGCGCTCTGGGGGAGCACCTTCAGCCGCCGTTCCGGTCAAACAGAACAACCCGATTTGTCTGAAGGATTAAGGGAACCGGAAAAGACGGAAGGGACTGCGCCTGTCGTCAGCTTCAGGTGCTCCGCCAGAGGGCAGAGAGCGGGGCCCGTAAGGCCCACGCTGGGGGATGTATTAGGCGTCGTCAGGGATGCCGTCAGGATACGCTGCGCGGGCCTTCTCGACTATGCGAGGGGTCGCCCACACGGGCAACCGCTTGCCTTCGCTCAGGTATCGGAGGGTGAGGCGGTACTTGGCATATCGCCAATCAAGCATCCACTTGCGCTCGATAGCCTGTCTACGAGCATAGGCATTGCGCCAGCGCCTGTCTTCGGCTTCATCTTCGCATTCATCGTCGAGAAGGACGCGCTGCGGGCGCTGGGCTTCGCGCTGGGCCTTGGCGGCGGAGATGATCTCGTCGGCCTCCAGTAAGCGCATGGCACGTTCGAGGGTGGCGGACGTGATGTCCTTGCGTCCTTCGTTGTATGCCTTCACGGCTTCGCGGGTCTTCTTCGCTTTCTTCGAGCATACCGGCCCACAGGTCAGCGATGAAATGGCCTTGGGGGTGAACCGGCTCTCGCAGATTGGACAGGTTCGTTCATCGAGCGTCATGCTGCTCACGCCTTGGTTTTGATGTCGTCAAACACTCCAGCGTTCATCAGCTCATTGAAGTGAATAACGCCTTCTTCGGTCAGCATAGTCTGGCCAAAGCCTGCAACAGTATCGCGGCGCTCAAAGAACTTGTCGGCATACTGGGCGCTGGGCATGTTCGTTGCCCGACCACGGGAGTAGAGATAACCCATCTGGCGGAGCACCTTGCAGAACTTGTTCGGGCGCAGGCCCACTTGCTTGGCATACTCGGTCAGTCCGACCAGATCGACACGCTCAAAGCGTTTGTCGTGGTCATCGGCCTTGGGCGTCAGGGCTTCGATCTCGGCAGCCTGCGCTGCAATCTTGCGTTCCTTCGCTTCGAGCAGCAGCTCGTGAAGACGTTCCATGTAATCCGGGGCGGTGGGGTCAAGACGTTCCTCACCGGCAACGTAGGAGCCTGTTTTGCGGATTGATGGCAGGACCGTGGAGGTGACCCACTTGCGGAAGGCTTTCGCTTCAGCTTTGCGGCTCTGGAAGATGAGGGCGTAAAGACCGCTTTCGGAGATGATGTTCGTGGATTGCGCGCCGCCAAGGCCCTTCACAGTGTGAAGCTCCTTTTCATCTCGATCCAGAGAGGCAACCGCGCGGGTAGGGTTCACAATGCCCAGCACGTCGCAAACATCCTTCGCAACAAACCACGGGGAACCGTCGCGGCTCACCACGCGGACCTGCTTGGCGTTGAAGTCGAAGGCTTGGGTTTCGGAGATGATATTTGTGATTGCGTTCATGATCGTATCTTTCGTTTGAGTTTTCATGGGTCGGTCGATCACTCGACACGAAAGAACAGTTCATCGCCTCCGCCAACGCCAGCGCACGCCCGCTACGGCAAAACGCCTCTTTATCCGGAGGTGTGGGTTATTCCCCGCGCAGCTCGCCAAACCACAACATCTTGTGTTTTCGCGCGCCGGGCATGGTGTAGGTGCCCGTCTTGCGGATGGAAGGCAGCACCTCGCGGGTCACCCAATCTTGGAACTGCTTGGCTTCCTTCTTGTCGCTGCGCATCACCAGCTTGTAGAGTCCGCTCTCGGAGATGAGGACCATTGCGCGGTTCCCCGTGCTCCCCTTGGGCAGACCAAGGGAACGAAGTTCCGCCGCTGTTTTTGTCTGCTTCTCGGAAGCGTCGAGATGGGTGAGATACTGGGTGACCCCGCGCAAGCGGACAGCTTCGCTGTTCACGAGCACCATCCCGGCGTCCTTCGCCACGAACCACGGCTCGCCGTCGATCTCGACAACCCTCAGGTCCATTCCGTTGAAACTGTAGGTGGCCACGGAGGTCCCTGAGATGAAATCAGGGTGCTCCTTATGTCCCATGGAATTTCCATGGGTCTTCCCTACCCCTCGCTAAGAGAGTTGGCCTCACATCACCCCACAGCCCTCCGCACAACCTCCGCAGCCGCCTTCAGCCAAGCCTCTTCGCTGCCATACACCCGGTCCCCAAGGTTCCCTGCCGAATGGCCCATGATACGGTGTTCAATCCGGGGGTCTGCACCAGCTTCGATGAGCTTATCCTTGAAGTTGTGGCGGAGGCTGTAGACCACATGCCGCCTATCATCCGTCACAGCCCTCACATGTTTGTTCAGGGCCGCAGAGAGCCGCTCAGCGCCTCCCTCGCGGGCATAGTGGGGGAAGAGCAGGGTTCCACCCTCTGCCAGCTTTACGGCCTCCTGCGCGGCTTCCAGAGCATCTCCTGCGAGGGGGACCAAACGGTGACTTGCCTTGGTCTTTATGCGCCTGTCTTCGTGCCATGTGACGTGGATGTGGGGTGTTTCGTGGTCGATCTTCACATCTTCCAGCCTCAGCCCAGAGATTTCGCTAGGGCGGCAGCCGGTGCCTTCCAGAAGTCGCCAGATCAACAGCAACTCAGGGCGCTTGCTACGCGATAGCCGCTCGCGCACCTGAGAGATAACTGTATCGGGCAACGGAAGGCGGGCGTTTCGTTCCACCGTAGGAGCTGCACCGCTGGTTTTGACTTCCAGCTTGCGAAAGGGATTGGCGACAGCGCCGACCAGATCGAACTCGACCAAGGCCAACTCGGTCAAAGCCCTCACCAGATCAAGCTCCCGCCGCACCGTCCCCGATGACAGGGGGTTGCCGGTGGATGTGGTTGATGACTGGAGATGATCGAGGAGCTTCCTACCGTGCTGCCTGCGAAGGTCTGCAATCGGCAGCTTGGACAGCTTACCCAACGCTTGCTCCGCCTTTCTCCTCACTCGCGCAAGCCTGTTCCTCGGACCACGCCCTTGGCTTTCGTCGATCTTCTCCCGCTCATAGAGGTCGAAGGCATCTGCGAGAGTGTATGCTGGCGGGGCTGCTTCGGGCTGGATAACGGCCTTGTAGAGCATAGGGTCGCCTTGGCGCTGGGCGATGTCCTCCGCCAGCTCCCTCCGAACCACCTCATCACCACCGTGGGCACCTTCAAGCAACCGTTGTGCTTCCTGCTGAGCTTCCTGCCAGAGGACGCGGGGAGACATGCTCTCACGTTCCTCCACAGAGCGCCTGTGCGCCGCTACAACGGCCTCAAACTCGGCCGATAGGGTTTCCCACTCGGTGACCATAGCGGGGCCTGAGCGGGCTTTGAGGGGCTTCTGGCAGAAGGTTTCTCCCCTGACCTCGGCCACGTCCTTCGGCCAACGCCTGCGGAACCTTTTCCGACCTCCGCTCAGTTCGTCGATATACTTCAGCTTCATTGTCACGGCCATGTAAGTGTCCTCGAAGTGTCCCAGAATGTGTCCCGGAACAACAACGCAAGCGCTTGATAGCCAATGAAATAAAGGGGTTCAACCTAAGTCGATGGTGCGGGTGAAGGGACTCGAACCCCCACGCCTCGCGGCGCCAGAACCTAAATCTGGTGCGTCTACCAATTCCGCCACACCCGCACGTTTCGCAAATCACTTGTTGCGTGTCGCGGTGGATAGCAAAGGTTGCATCCGGATGCGAGCGCTATTTTCATCAAAATCACAACAATGCATGAGCGCAACAATCTGGAAAAAATGCGTGTATTATGCACGCACCAAAAAGAAAGAACGCGACCTGTTCATTGATCTCCCCTAGCCTGGTTTAAAAAAACTGAGGCAGAAAAAGAGTAGAATATCATGACATCGCAAGCCCTAGGGCCTGCGGGGGTAAAAATTGAATCTGCGCCCCTGCGCCCACGCCAATCCTCCCCTGATCAGACCTCATCTATCGGTTTTCTACCCGGAACCCAGTTGCTGACGCGGCAGGGCGACTGCAGGGCCGAGTCAATTCAGCCCGGCGACGACATCATCTCGCGCGATCTGGGGCTGGTACGCTGTTTGGCAGTAGAGCAGTTTCTCTGCACCAGCAACGCCATTTGGTTTGCCCCCGGCTCGCTTGGGGACAGCCGCCCGGACTGTGACCTAATCCTGCCTGCCGACCAGCAGGTATTGCTGCGCGACTGGCGGGCCAAAGCCATTTTTGGCTCTCCCCAGGCCTTGGCCCGGGCAGGCTCTCTGGTCGATGGGGAGTTCATCTGTGACCTCGGCCCGCATGAGATGACGCTGACCGTTCTGCGCTTTAGCCGCCCCAATGTCATCTATGCTGGCGGGTTGGAAGTTGCCACCGCCAAGGCCTCCCTCTGCGCCCAACCACAGTCCACCGGATCACTCAGTTAGCCGTCCCGTTCCAGCCGCCTCAACACGGCTGGAAGCTGCTCTGGCAAATCTTCAGAGATCAGGCCGGGCCCAAATTCTCGCGCGCATTCCACGTGCAACCAGGCTCCGGCCTCCGCTGCGGCCTTTGGCAACATGCCGCGCGCCAAAAGCCCGGTGATAAATCCAGCCAAAACATCCCCCGCCCCGGCAGTCGCCAGCCATGGCGCCGCCCTGTCATACTGCGCCGAATTCACCGAACAGCGCCCCGTGGGATCTGCGATCACCGTATCAGCCCCCTTGAACAAGACCACACACCCCGCGCGCGCCGCAGCCTCGCGGGTGGCATCCACCTTCGAATAGGCCGGGCCGGTTTGCGGCCTCTGCGCAAGTTTTGCCGCCAAATCCGGGAAGAGTTTTGCAAACTCACCCCCATGCGGTGTGAGCACGCATTGCTCATGCAGTAGATCAAACAACACCTGTGGGTTTCTCTCAAACCGGGTGAGCGCATCGGCATCCAGAACGGTGGCGCGCTGCGCTTTCAAAGCCGCAATCACTACCGCCTGGGTATCCATGCCGCGCCCCAACCCCGGCCCAAGACACAACGCATTGAGCCGCTTGTCTTCCAGCAGCTCACCCACCCCATGAGCGCCATCAATCTGATGCAGCATGATCGCTGTCAGCTGGGCTGCATTTTCAAACATCGCCGAACGCGGCGACCCCAGTGTCACCAGCCCAGCACCAACCCGCAACGCACCACGTGCCGCCAGCCGTGCAGCACCAGTTTTGCCATGCCCGCCCGACAGAACAAGGGCGTGACCATGGTTATATTTGTGCCCCCCTCGCTTCGTTTGGCCCAACACTCCGCCCCCCTCTACCAGGGTCACGCGCCCTTTGGCGGCGGTCTTTTTTATGCCAATATCTACAACACGTAGCCTGCCACAGTTATCAGAACCACCATGACTGCCAGAGTCCTGAGACATGTAATGGCCAATCTTGGCGGCGTGAAATGTCACCGTGAGATGGGTCGGAAAAGCCCCGAAATCCTTGCCGCTATCACTGCACATTCCGCTGGGAAAATCGATCGCCACAAAACGATCCCCGCCAGGATCACGCCCATCGCTGACAAATGGCAATGGCATAAATCCGCGCCACGTCTCAGCAGTATCATCCGGCATAGGCCGCGTCAGTCCAGTCCCAAAAAGAGCGTCTACAACCAGAAAACGGCTTTCGTCATCCCCCTCGTATAAATCCCTTATTTCCCTGTCATTCCAGGCCCTTACCTCACCCACCGCGGCCCATCTGCGATAGTGTCCTGCAGCATCCGGCGGCAGATCGATCGGGTTTCCATAAAGAAAAACATCCACTTGCCAGCCCCGCGCCTGCAACAATCGCGCCACGACAAAGCCATCACCACCATTGTTTCCAGGCCCACAAAGCACCAGGGCTTTCATCTTGCCCAAAATACCTCGGGGGGGATCCCCAGGATCGGGGGCAGCGCCCCCTTCTGGGCCGCCCTCTTGCCCAACCCTTTCCAGCTCCGGCCACTCCTCAAAGATGGCCGCGAACACGCCGGCGCCAGCGCGCTCCATCAGGTCCAGCCCGGTAACCTCCCCCGACTCGATGGCCTCATGTTCAATGGCGCGCATCTGGGCCGCAGTTAGCAGTTCCATCATCCAGGGCCTCCTTCTCCCAAAGATCTGACGATTCACTTCTGCACATTTTTTGTGCGGACGGCCTATCTTTTAATCATTCGCCTTCAAATCGACCAGCGCGCTCCCCCTGAGACAGCACAGCGCATTGTCGTCACTGATAAGAAATGATCTGAGAAGTTTCGACAAGGTTGTGAGGAGCCCAAGGCATGAAAAAGATCGAAGCCATCATCAAGCCGTTCAAACTGGACGAGGTGAAGGAAGCGCTACAGGATGTAGGCGTGCAGGGCCTCTCCGTCATCGAAGTCAAAGGTTTTGGCCGCCAAAAAGGCCATACCGAACTGTACCGCGGTGCAGAATATGTTGTCGACTTCCTGCCCAAGGTGAAAATCGAGGTAGTGCTAGAGGCCGATCAGGTCGATGCTGCCATTGAAGCCATCATTGATGCTGCCAAAACCGACAAGATTGGCGACGGTAAGATTTTTGTCTCTCCCGTCGAGCAAGCGATCCGTATCCGTACCGGCGAGTCCGGCACGGACGCGCTGTAAACAGAATTACCTGACATTAAAATCAGAAGGACCAAGGGAATGAGCACAGACGCAGTTCTCCAGATGATCAAAGACGAAGATGCCGCCTATGTCGACATCCGCTTTACAGATGTGCGCGGCAAGCTGCAGCACGTCACCGTGGACGTGGACCTGGTTGACGAAGACTTCCTCGAAGAAGGCTTCATGTTCGACGGCTCCTCGATCGCCGGCTGGAAATCGATCGAAAACTCCGACATGAAACTGATGGCAGACACCACCTCCGCCTATGTAGATCCGTTCTACGCCGAAAAAACCATCTGCATCCATTGTTCCATCGTTGAGCCCGACACCGGCGAAGCCTATGAGCGTGACCCACGCGGCACGGCCCAGAAAGCTGAAGCCTACCTCAAGTCTTCCGGCATTGGTGACGTGGCCTACATGGGTCCTGAAGCAGAATTCTTCCTGTTCGACGACGTGCGTTACTCCAACTCGATCAACAAGGTTTCTTACGAGGTCGACGCAACAGACGCCTCCTGGAACACCGACACCGAATACGAAATGGGCAACATGGGCCACCGCCCTGGCCTCAAAGGTGGTTACTTCCCAGTGAACCCCACCGACGAGTCTCAGGACCTGCGCTCCGAAATGCTGTCGACTATGAAGCGTCTGGGCATGAAAGTGGACAAGCACCACCACGAGGTTGCCTCCTGTCAGCACGAACTGGGCCTGATCTTTGACAGCCTGACCAAACAGGCCGACGAGCTGCAGAAATACAAATACGTGATCCACAACGTGGCCCACGCCTACGGCAAATCCGCCACCTTCATGCCCAAGCCGATCTACGGCGACAACGGCACCGGCATGCACGTGAACATGTCGATCTGGAAAGACGGCAAGCCGCTCTTTGCTGGCGACAAATACGCGGATCTCTCGGATGAAGCCCTGTATTTCATCGGTGGTATCCTCAAGCACGCCAAGACCCTGAACGCCTTCACCAACCCAGCGACCAACAGCTACAAGCGTCTGATCCCTGGCTTTGAAGCCCCCGTTCTGCGTGCCTACTCCGCCCGTAACCGCTCCGGTTGTGTGCGTATCCCATGGACTGAATCCCCCAAAGCCAAGCGCGTTGAAGCCCGTTTCCCTGATCCGGCCGCCAACCCCTACCTGTGCTTTGCAGCTCTGCTGATGGCTGGTCTTGACGGCATCAAGAACAAGATCGACCCCGGTGAGGCCATGGACAAAAACCTCTATGACCTGCCCGCAGAAGAGCTGGCCGATATCCCAACCGTCTGTGGCTCCCTGCGCGAAGCGCTGGAAGCTCTGGAAGCCGATCACGACTTCCTGACACAGGGCGACGTCTTCACCAAAGATCAGATCGAAGGCTATATCGCTCTGAAAATGGAAGAAGTTCAGACCTATGAGCACACGCCACACCCTGTTGAGTATGGCATGTACTACAGCTGCTAATCCCTATGGGTTAGACAGAATTCGAAAGGGCGCCCCATCTGGGCGCCCTTTTTCTGTGTCCGCTTTGGTTCGCCCAGCACGGACAGGCCGCAGGACGCACAGCCTGACGCGGACTAAGCTGCATCAATCCACAAATGGGGTCGATCCATCCCAACCAGCACTGTTGCCAACGGTTGTGACCACTGGCGCTGTTGAGACTGGCAGGGCTTGTGCTGTCGGCCTGCTGAGAAGCTGGTTTTGCGGCCCTCTTGCCGCACTCAGTCCCTCTGCCCCTGAGGCACAACGCCCTGAAAAAATCGTGTACTCTGGCGCCGAGGGCAACACAGAGACCCGGAAATCCGCAATAGGGCCATTGCCACAGGCGTGGCCAGAAATCTGGGTTTTAATTTCTTGTGGCGTCCAATCCGCG
Organism: Pseudophaeobacter sp. TrK17; assembly: GCF_042192375.1. NCBI lineage: Bacteria > Pseudomonadati > Pseudomonadota > Alphaproteobacteria > Rhodobacterales > Roseobacteraceae > Pseudophaeobacter > Pseudophaeobacter sp. TrK17. The sequence goes on along the minus strand of NZ_CP071700.1, from coordinate 1,703,616 downwards.
CCAGCGCTGCCGCTGAAGCGGCCATTGCCATCATCGTCGAACGAAATCTGGTTACTGGCAGGCACACCGCCACAGGCCGCAAGCAACGCGCAGCAAGCGATAGGCAATAAGAGTTTCGCAGATTTTGTGATCATGGGGTTTTTCTCCTTTTTCCGGGGCACCTTACCCAATCGCACCCCTATGACAAGAGCTTGAACCGCCCTCCTCAACCACGCTAGATCCATTTCACCGCCTTCCTCTTGAAGCCATATGTTGGCTCCTATAGATAGGCGCGTTCCATCGCCCAAAAGGAGCCCCTACCATGACCGCCACTGCTACCTGCCCCAACACCCTGGGCATCGATTTTGGCACCTCGAACTCCGCGGCGGGGATTGCGGTTGGCGACCGTCCCTGGCTGGTGGAAATGGAACCCGGTGAAACCACCCTGCCCACGGCAGTGTTTTTTGAACCCAAACGCCCCATGCGCATTGGACGCTCAGCCACCCGCGCGCTGATTAATGGCGACGAGGGCCGGTTCATGCGGGCGCTCAAAAGCCTGCTGGGCACGCCCCTGTTGCGCGAAGAACGGCGGATCAACGGCGAGGTTACAGATTTCATCCAGATCATCGCGCGCTTCCTGGCCGAGGTGAAATCCCGCGCCGAGGCCGCGACGCACCAGACATTCACCCACGCGCTGTCGGGGCGCCCGGTGCATTTTCACAGCAATGATCCTGCCCGCGATGCCCAGGCCGAAGTCGACCTGCGCGACTGTTATTTGGCAGCGGGTTTTGAGGACGTGCGCTTTCTCTATGAGCCTGAGGCCGCTGTGCGCTCTGCAAGGCCCTCGGCGGGGCTGGGGCTGATTGTCGATATCGGCGGTGGCACCTCGGATTTCACCCTGTTTGAGCAGGACGCCACCGGTGCAACCCGCATTCTGGGCTCGCACGGGGTGCGCCTGGGCGGCACCGATTTTGACCGCCAGATCAGCATAGACCACGTGATGCCGCTGTTGGGACGCGGCAGCCAGATCCGCAATGCCTTTGGCAAAGAGACCCTGCCCGCACCCAACCGGTTGTTCAACGATCTGGCCACCTGGCAGATGATCCCCTTTCTCTATGCTGCCGACAGCCGCCGTGCCGCGCGCGAGCTGGCAAAATATGCGGTAGAACCCCAAAAGCTGAACCGGCTGGTTTCCGTTCTGGAAGACGAACTGGGGCATGATCTGGCCTTTGCGGTGGAACGCGGCAAGATCCAGACCAATGGCGTAAGCGGGGCCAATGGGGAGAATGGCGCAGCCCCCCGGATTGACCTGCGCATTCTGGAACGCGGCCTGTCTGCACCGCTTTCACCAGACCTGATGCAGCAAAGCCTGGCCAAAATGATGACACAGATCGCAGAGAGCGCCGCTGAGACCCTAGAGGCCGCAGATGTGGCCCCGACCCGGATTGACCGGCTGGTGATGGTGGGTGGCTCTTCGCTGCTGTCTTCGCTTGAAACAGGGCTGCGCCAGCTCTGCCCCAATGCGACGGTGGAGAACCGCAATGCCATGACGGCGGTGGCCGATGGGTTGGCGCTATCAGCGGCCAGTGCCTTTACCTAACCTGTGCCTGTGCCTGTGCCTTTGCATAAAAGGCCCGCGTCAGAAATGAGACCCAGGTCGCAGTTTTCCCGTTAGACTTCGCCCGCCAGCCCGCTAGACTCTGATCACGATTGTTTTGCTTGTTTTCAGGATCAGTATTATGCGCCTCATCGCCTCTGCCGCCCTCGCCCTGACCCTTTGTGTCTCCAGTTTTGCATCGCCCGCCATGGCTGCGCCCTGCGGCAACAGCTCTGCCGGGTTTGACACCTGGAAAGCGGATTTTGCCAAACGCGCACGCCGTGCGGGGGTGAAATCAGCCGGGCTGCAGGCCCTGGCGCAGGCGCAATATGCCCGTCGTACCATTGCTGCAGACCGCAACCAAAAGAGCTTTCGCTATAGTCTGGAAAAGTTCATGCAGATCCGCGGCTCGGCCACCATTGTGGCCCAGGGCCGCAAACGCCTGGCGCGCCATGGAGATTTCTACGCCGCCCTGGAACGCAAATACGGCGTTCCGGCAGGGGTGTTGATTGCCATCCATGGCATGGAAACCGCCTTTGGCAACTATATGGGGGATAGTCAGATTGTCTCGGCCATTGTCACCCTGACCTATGATTGCCGCCGCTCTGAGTTCTTTGAACCCCATGCCTTGGGCGCGTTGAAACTGGTGGACCAGGGCGCCATCACCTCGGCCACCCTGGGGGCAAAACACGGTGAGCTGGGGCATACCCAGTTTTTGCCCGGCAATGCGCTGAAATACGGTATCGACTGGGACCGCGACGGGCGGGTCAATTTCTATGACTTGGAGGACGCCCTCGCCTCAACCGCGCGCTATTTGCAAAAACGCGGCTGGAAACGCGGTAAGGGCTACCAGCAGGGCCAGCCCAATTTCCGGGTGCTGAAAGAGTGGAACGCCGCCACAGTCTACCAGCAATCACTTGCCATCATGGGGCGTCAGATCGACAACTAGCAGATCGACGGCGCGCCGGAGGCCTTTGGCTGCAGATAAAGCCTGGGGGGATTTAAGGCGCGCATAGATAGGGCGTTCACTGTTGCGACTGAGCCTCCAGCCACCGTCAAGAATGGCCCTATTACTTTTCCGCCTGGAACAATCCCACCGTTTGGTGCGGATTGTAGGCTATGCGGCATCAAAGTGGCCATTCCGCGCCCACTTGTTGCCCCATTCCAGCAAAAATTAAGTCAACCACAACCTTTAATTACTTGTTAAAAAACAAAAATTTAACCTCGCACAACAGCGAAGTGAAATCTGAATTTTTCTTCATCTATTGTCTCTCTCCGCCTCACTTTTGAGCCAGATCCCTGCGTATTGTTGCTACAGAGCACCCCGAATGGAGGACCCTGACGGTGGCACAGGTTAAGCAATACAAAGGCAAGCTGGGGTTTGAACACCGCAGCGAAGAGAAACTGACACTCGCACTGACAGAGCTGCTGGATACGCTGGAAGAATTTGGCCATCCGGCACTACAGATCAATGCCCGCGATCCCCACAGGATTGGCTTGGACGCTGACCACTACCAGATCAGCCTGCGCCTGCGCCGTATCCCATTGCGGCTTGGTGTGCGCACCCCGCCCGGCGTTCCTGCGCCGACGGCCTATATCGAGCTGGCAATGGCTCCCTGTTTCCCTGATGCATGTGATCAGGAGGTCTCGGAAATTCTGCTCGCCATGATCTTGAAGCGGTTGACAGAAGCGTTGAATCCTCTGTTGATTTTCTGGCAAGAAACCAACAAAGCACTGACACCAAATCAATTCCTCGGAGCCTTCGCCCCGATGGAAGCGCCTGTCACAAAAGAGATGTTTGCCTCCGCGGCCATGGTTGACATCGATGCAAAGGCTGCAGTTTTGGCGGCGGATACACTGCTGGAGCAGGTTGTGGCCGATGCAGCCACCGCCCAAAAGACAGCAGCCTCAGCATCCCGCACGACCCAGCCTGTGGTGACAACAGCGCCAGCCAAGCCCACCCCAGGGCCAATCCTGTCTGCCGCCACATCGCGCCTGTTGATGGCGGATCGAGCCCGTGCGGAAGCCGAGGCCGAGCGCGCCCGTGGTCAAGCCCGGTTTGGCTCTGCCGATGCGGCAACTCCAGTTCTGGAACAACAGTGCGACGCACTTCAAGACCCGCCCCGGCGCATCAAACCGCGCGCAAAGACATGGCGCAAACTGCCTGTCTCAGAAGCGCCCTATGCCTCCTACCGGACGGTGTTTGGCAAAAGCCGCCTCAACTGGATTATTGCCCTGCCCCGTTGGGTTCTTTCAATGACAGGAAATGCCATTCGCAGTGTCGACCTGGTGCTTTCTGTACGCGCATTGTTGACAGGGATGGCGATCCTGTTCTTGCACGGCTCTGGCATGGTACAGGCCGCAGCACGGGTATTACTGCCACACTAAGACCGCCCCCTTTTCCTGCCAAGGCAAAGCATTAGACAGGGGCAAGAAATTGATGACGGGGCCGGGCAATAAACATGGCTGGCCCCGTCGTTTTGGCCCCCAAGCCTGCGCCTCATCTGTCGTTCCCAGCCATTTCAGCCGTGTCTACCGGGTTGCGCCCTCTGCGCCCCATTCAGCCATGACCTCATCGCGATGCACCATATAGGTATGGATTGAAAACACCACGGAACGGCATTTGGGCAGGCGTAGAATGACCTGCTGCTCGCTGCGCAGATAGGGCGCGTCCTGGCCATGACTTTGGTCTCGGGGGGCATGTACTGAACGCGGGGCGTGCAGCTCTGCCGAGTGATACCAGAGCGCATTAAACCGCCACAGAGGCCGCCCCACCTGCACCCCGTCAAACAGACGCTGAACCCGTGATGCCATTTTGCTATCGTAGCTGTCGACGGTATCATGGATCCCGATCAGGGGCCGCATGAACTTTTCGCCCAGCGTCCAACTGGCGGGAAAACACAGAACCGCACCGGTCAAAATATGCTCTGGGCTGCCGTCGGGGCGTTCAAGAATACAGAAATCTTCCTGACAGATCTGCCCCAGCGTCGCCAATGGCTGCTGCCAGTCAAGCGTGACGCTCACGCCATCCGGGCGGATCACATGATCCCGTGCACCGCCATAGCGATGATGAAGCACCAGGTCCAACAGCTCCTGCGCCGCGCTCTGCGCATCGGGATGCATCATCAGCACCTTGTCGCGGCGATTGGACAACAGCTCAGCCCGATAGGCCAGCTGCTCGGAAAAAGCCTCGTCCGGGCGCAGCCAGTCAGCAAGATCCATTGGTTTGATCCCCGGCAGCGGCACCTCTTCAAGCGGGTTATAGGGAAGGGATTTTTGCAGTATCATTCCAGGCCTTTAGATAAGTTATTCGGGGCTATCAAATTGCAGGCCCAGGATTGCAGATCAAAACAACGCGCTGCCCCCAGGGGGTTCAGCCACTTTAGGCGAGACTGCGGAACAAAAGCCCAGAGGCGACCAGCACAACCAGAAAGCCGGCGCCAATTTCCAGAATGGGCACCATCTGCGCCGCGCGGCCGGACCGGGCAAAAATAGCCAGGGCCCCACCGCGCAGGCCAAGCGCGGCAAGCCCCACCGTGATCGTCACCAAAGCAGTGCCAAGCGCCATTGCAAAGGCCCCAGCGATGCCAGCCAAGGCAATCCCCATCTGCCAAGTGATGACCAGAACAAAAAGCGCACCAGTACAGGGCCTTACAGCAATGCCTGCAATCAGAACCATGGCTTCGCGCCAGGTCTGCAATCCGCTGACCTCTTCCAGACTGGGGCCATGGCGGTGACCACAATCGCTACAGACCTCGGATGTACCATGGTCGTGATTGTGGTCGTGACTGTGGCTGTGCGAATGACCATGACCTGACGTTGGTTCGGTCGAACCGCCCAGATCATGCCCCCCCTGAGAGCCAACGCCGGTGGCGCGCCAGAGCTTGCGCGCGCCCCCCAGAAGCAACCATAGGCCAATCGCAGCAATGGCCCCATAGCTAAGAGGCGCCATCGTCTTTTCCGCCACTCCAATCAGGCTGTCGCGGCCCAGCTGCAACAGGGAAATGGCTCCATAGACCAAGACAATCGCCGTAACGGCCTGGCCCAGGCTGGACAACAGCGCCACACCGCCCAGACGCAGCCAGGGCGTCTTGCGTGCCAATCCATAGCCGCCAACCAGAATTTTTCCGTGGCCCGGCCCGATGGCGTGAAAAAAACCATAGGCAAAACACACCAGCATCAGGGCCATAATCGCGCCGGGCTCCCCTGCCCGCAGCGCCCGTAAAGATCCGGCGATGCGGTTTTGAAAGTCGCGTTGATGCGCCGCAGCCCAGTCCCCCAAGGGCGCCAGGCTTCCCCGGGCCAGCCACCAGATACACAGACACAGAGCAAGACAGGCGAGGCCCAGAGCCAGGGCTTTTAGGATGCGGGGCATGTGACCAGGATCTCCGTAGCAAACTCACCGCCCATCAGCGGAATGTCATTCTCTTCCAGATCGGCATCGGCATTCAACCGCAGCAGCTGGGCTTTCATCAAAGCCAACCCGCCAGCGATATCCGGCTCGATCCGCTCCAGCAAGCACAGCCCCTGCAGGTGATCGGACACCGTCACTGGCAGCTTGATCTCATAGGCGGTGTAATAGGATGGATCAAAAGCCTTGATCGAAAACGGCCCATCTTGCATCGGCACGGGAGGCTCGATTTTCCGCACATGGGTGCTGACGATCCGCCCCTCAATCAGGTCGGTGCCGGCTTGCATCGGGCCTGACAGATCCAAGAGCTGCCCCCCAGCGCGAATTTCCAGATCTCCGTTAAAGCCTTCATCCCAGTTGGTATCGAACCCAATCAGACGCTGACGTTCATCCGGGGTAAGCTGACCGTCTCCATCCTTGTCTAGAAACAGATCCTCGGTGATCAAAAGAGAATAGAATTCATCATATTGCCAGGTGACCTTGATCTCGACCAATTGGTTGTCTTCATCAAAGCCCAGGGTGAACCCAGTATCCACAAAGATATGAGGATGCGCCGCAACCAGGGCCGGAGATACCAGACCGCAGATCACCGCAGGAAGGAGGAGCAAGTGTTTCATGCCCCGGACCTTATGAGCAGACACTCTGCTGTGCAATTGCTTCACCGCCGCTAGATGCGCGCAATCGGCAGCTTCATGCTGAACCGCGCAGACTGCGCTAAACCGCTTTCCCAGGATGCGTGCGCCAGACATGTGCCGCTTTGGCGGTCTCTTTGCATCACCTTCCCGTGACGTTTCCCCCGGTGGCCTTGCCCTGTACTCCCTCGCTGCGCACATTAAGACACCCCTAGCAATAAGGCCTTTCCTCATGGCAACCGAACGCATCACCTTTCCCGGCCACTCCGGTGTGCCCCTCTCCGCGCGGCTAGATTTGCCGTCTGGCCCCGTGCTGGCAACTGCACTATTTGCGCATTGTTTCACCTGCTCCAAGGACATTCCCGCCGCGCGACGTATTGCCGGGCGGCTGGCCTCCATGGGGATTGCCGTGCTGCGCTTTGATTTCACCGGGCTTGGTCATTCTGAAGGGGAGTTTGCCAATACCACCTTCAGCTCGAATGTGGCTGATCTCATCGCAGCCGCGCAGTACCTGGACGGACGCGACATGGCGCCATCCCTGTTGATCGGCCATTCACTGGGCGGTGCGGCCGTTCTGCGCGCCCGGGCGGGTATCGACACCATCAAGGGCGTCGTGACCCTGGGAGCGCCCTTTGATCCGGGCCATGTCTCCCATCACTTTGACGCCGCCATGCCCGAGATCAAGGCCAAGGGTCAGGCCGAAGTCTGCCTGGGCGGGCGCCCCTTTGTCATTGGTCGTGATTTTGTCGAGGATATCCAGGCCGAGGTTCTGACCCCCACCATCCAAGAGTTGAATGCTGCCCTCTTGGTGATGCATGCACCGCTGGATGACACCGTAAGCGTGGACAATGCGGCAGAGATATTTACCGCCGCCAAACATCCCAAAAGCTTTGTCACCCTGGATGAGGCCGACCATCTGATCAGCAAGGCGCGAGACGCAGAATATGCCGCCGAGGTCATCGCAGCCTGGGCCGGGCGCTATATTGATCTGACCCCGCCTGCACCGCCCCCCGGCGCCCCCGAGGGCGTCTTGCGCATCACCGAGGCGGATCCCACAGGTTTTTTGCAGGACATCCAATCCGGTCCGCATCATCATGCCTATGCGGATGAGCCCCAGGCCTATGGCGGCACCAATCGTGGCATGTCGCCCTATGGCTTTGTCTCGGCGGGCCTGGGGGCCTGCACCTCGATGACCATTCGCATGTATGCTCGCCGCAAAGGTTGGCCGCTCGACAGCGTCAGCGTTGATATCTCCCATGACAAGGTCCATGCGCAGGATGTTCTGCCGTCGGGGCCAGCCAAGATTGACCAGTTTATCCGCACCATTCGCATTTGCGGCCCCCTGAGCCAAGACCAGCGCGACAAGCTGCTGGAGATTGCCGACAAATGCCCGGTACATCGCACCCTGGAACACAGCTCCAAAGTTCTGACGACACTGGAGGAAGAGCATTCAATGATGTGAGCCCTGCACTCTCTTCCCTGCCCCTTGGTTGGGAGCTTGCGGCCCGTGTAGGGATGCGATCAAGCTGGCTCAAAAAAAATGATATTGATACATATCAAAGTCAGCCTGCGCATTTCCTGCCATCTTGCCCGCAAGACACTGGGCATCAGGCCACACTGAGGAGACGCGCATGGGACTTTTTTCGAAACTCGGGCAAAGCACCGACTTGGTTGAGGGCATGGCTGATCGCCTTGGGGTTGATTTCGCCACCAGCATCGCCAAAGATCCAGAGGCCGAGGCGCGTAAATTCAGACGTGCGGTTATGGCATGCAGCCATTGTGACAATCAGGCGGGCTGTGCAGATTTGCAGGCTGCAAACAGCCAGCTGGACGAAGCCCCCAGCTATTGCCGCAACCACGACATGCTGGCGCATCGGCCTGAGGCCTGACCCAGATCCACAACACATTAGGTTTTATTCAGCGGCGCCTTGCAACAGGCGCCGCTTTTTTGTCCACCGCCCCCAGTCCAATCAACACGGTATAGCGGCCTACATCCTGCGACATTTTTCATATCCACCTGCCCGGACTTGCTCAATTGGCGCGCCTCCCTTATGACCCGCCCTATCAACTGGACAATCCCATAAAGGTGCTTTCGCCAATGATCCCTCGTTATTCCCGCCCCGAAATGGTCGCCATTTGGTCGCCCGAGACCAAGTTCAAGATCTGGTACGAGATCGAGGCCCATGCCTGCGAAGCCATGGCCAATATCGGCGTCATTCCCCGCGAAAACGCTGATGCTGTCTGGAAAGCCAAGGACGTCGAATTCGACGTCGCCCGCATTGATGAGATCGAAGCCGTCACCAAACATGACGTCATCGCCTTTCTGACCCATCTGGCCGAACATGTCGGATCAGAAGAGGCCCGTTTTGTCCACCAGGGCATGACCTCTTCCGACGTGCTGGATACCTGTCTCAACGTACAGCTTGTGCGCTCGGCCGATATTCTGATCAAAGACATGGAAGCCCTGCTGGCGGCGCTGAAAAAGCGCGCGCTGGAGCACAAAGACACCGTGCGTGTTGGCCGCTCCCACGGGATCCACGCCGAGCCCACAACCATGGGCCTGACATTCGCGCGTTTCTACGCTGAGATGGACCGCAACATGGCGCGTCTCAAACTGGCGCGGGAAGAAATTGCCACCGGCGCAATCTCTGGCGCGGTCGGCACATTTGCCAATATCGACCCTGCGATTGAGGAACATGTCTGCGCCGAGCTGGGCCTGAGCCCCGAGCCGATCTCCACCCAGGTGATTCCACGCGACCGCCACGCCATGTTCTTTGCAACGCTTGGCGTGATTGCCTCCTCTATTGAAAACGTCGCCACCGAAATCCGTCACATGCAGCGTACCGAAGTGCTGGAAGGTGCGGAATTCTTCTCGATGGGCCAGAAAGGCTCTTCGGCGATGCCGCACAAGAAAAACCCGGTTCTGACCGAAAACCTCACTGGTCTTGCCCGTCTGGTGCGCTCGGCTGTGATCCCTGCGATGGAAAATGTTGCCCTGTGGCACGAGCGTGACATCTCGCACTCTTCGGTTGAGCGCGCGATTGGCCCCGACTGCTGTGTCACCCTGGATTTTGCCTTGGCGCGTCTGACTGGCGTGATCGACAAAATGTTGGTCTTCCCTGACAACATGCTCGACAACATGAATAAATTCCCCGGCCTGGTGATGAGCCAGCGGGTCCTGTTGGCCCTGACACAGGCCGGTGTGTCGCGCGAAGACGCCTATTCCATGGTGCAGCGCAATGCCTTGAAGGTCTGGGAAGAACGGCTTGATTTCCGCGAGCTGCTGCTGGCCGATGCCGAGGTGGTCGCCGCGCTGGGCGCTGACGGAGTCGAAGAGAAATTCAACATGGACTACCACACCAAACATGTTGATACGATTTTCAAACGGGTCTTTGGCGCCTAATTGCCAAACGACACATCGCACAGGATCAGGCGCGTCTCCAATGGAGAGGCGCCTTTTTCATGGGCCATTTTTTGCTGCTTTTTCTCGCCGCGTGGGACCGGATGGCCCAAGGAGAGTTGTAAACAAGACAAGGTTCTGCGCTACTATGGTCCAGAACACCTTTTTGCCCGGAGTTGATTAATGCGTTTCCTCGTTCTTGCTGCCGCACTGACCCTACCGCTTCCTGCACTGTCCGCCGGGGGTGGTACCATGACCCCGCCGACGCCGAGCGAGACAACCAAGACCTGTAAAGGCAAACAGGTCTGGGACGAAGCAAAGGGGCGCTGTGTACCGCCCAAAGAATCTTCGCTGAACGAGGATGGCTTGTATGATGCCGTCCGCGAGCTGGCCTATGCCGGGCGCAACGAAGATGCTCAGGCGGTCCTCTCTGCGATGGCGGATCAGGCGGATGCGCGGGTGCTGACCTATTGGGGGTTCACCCACCGAAAGCTGGGCAATCGCGCCCTCTCGCAGGCCTATTACGACCAGGCAATCGCTGCCGACCCTGACAATCTGCTGGCCCGGTCCTACATGGGGCAAGGCTTTGTCGAGGAAGGTCAATTTGGTTTAGCCCTGGCGGAGTGGAAAGAAATTCGCGCCCGCGGCGGCGTTGGTACCTGGCCGGAAACCTCTTTGCGGCTGGCGCTGGAGACCGGTGCGACAACAAGCTACTGAGCTTCAGCTTTTCTTTACCGCTTATGGGATAGTTACTAGGGCCCGTGGACATTCAGGATTCCCAACCGGTCTGAATTCTGATTCAAGCTTCCAAAATGGAGGTTTGAATGAACGAAGAGCGGTTTGTGTTGACAGATGACGTCTGGCTTCGCCTCGCGCCGCACTTGCCTGGCAAGGAGGGCGATGCGGGTGTGACGGGCAAGGATAATCGTCTGTTTCTCGAAGCCGTGCTATGGCGTGTGCGGACAGGGTTGCCGTGGCGTGACCTGCCTGCTTATTTCGGCAACTGGAACAGCGTGTTCCGACGGTTTCGCAGATGGGCTGAGGGCGGCGTATTCGAGCGAATTTTCAAGGAAATCAGTGGGGATCCAGATTTCGAATACGCAATGATCGACGGCACGATTGTTCAGGCTCACCAGAAGGCGAGCGGCGCAAGGGGGGACTCAAAATCAAGCCATCGGGCGGTCGCGTGGCGGATTGACCACCAAGATCGTTGCTTTGGTCGACGCCCTAGGAAACCTGGCTGACTTCGTACTCCTGCCTGGTCAGGCTCACGACATGAAGGGCGTCGAACCGCTCATCGATGGCGTGGCCTTTGATGCTCTCTTGGCCGACAAGGCATTTGATGCCGATTGGCTGCTCACAGAACTCGATGCGCGCGGTGCCACCGCCATCATCCCACCGAAAGCGAACCGCAAGTTCCTGCGCGATTACGATAAACACGCCTACAAATGGCGGCACTTGATCGAGAATTTCTTCGCAAAGATCAAGGAATTCAGAGCCATAGCGACCCGGTACGAGAAAACAGCGTCCAGCTATGCTGCCAACTGGCATCTCGCAGCTGTCATCATCGCTTCAAGATGAATGTCCACGGGCCCTAGTGGACCGAAAAAGAATCTTTTTGGCTAGGGTGCTAGAATGCTGCAAGACGATATGTTGGCGCTACCGATGACCACCGACGGTGGTGGGATGGGCGATTTTTCTGCTCCGGCTCCGGCCGGGATGGGCGGAATGGGGGGCGGCTCTGTGTCTGCGCCAAAGCTCAGCGGGAAAGCCAAAGCTGCCATTGTTGTGCGCCTTTTGCTCAATGAAGGTGCGGATATTCCCATCGAAGACCTGCCTGATGAGTTGCAAATGGAATTGACTCAGCAGATGGGTAAGATGCGTCTTGTCGACCGCGAAACGCTCTATGCTGTTGCCGCTGAATTTGCTGAAATGTTGGATAATGTCGGCCTGACCTTTCCCAATGGCCTGGCCGGCGCCCTGACGGCCATGGATGGGCGGATCAGCCGTCAAACCGCCAGTCGGCTGCGCAAAGAGGCCGGCGTGCGCCAGTTTGGCGATCCTTGGGAGCGCCTCAAAGCCCTCCCCCCCGAAGATCTTGCCTCCCTCGCCGAAGCCGAAAGCATCGAAGTTGCAGCGGTTCTGTTGTCCAAACTTGACACCGCAAAGGCTGCCCAGATGTTGGTTCACTTGCCAGGAAATGTTGCACGCCAAATCACCTATGCCGTAAGCCACACCAGCAATGTCACCCCGGATACCGTTGATCGTATTGGGCTTTCTCTTGCCGGTCAGGTCGAGGCGCGGCCTGATCTAGCCTTTGCAACCACCCCCGGCCAACGGGTTGGTGCAATTCTTACCGAAGCCGCAGCTGCAAAGCGCGAAGAGGTTCTCATTGCGCTGGAGGAAGAAGACCAAGACTTTGCCACCGATGTGCGCAAATCCATCTTTACATATGGTCTGCTGGCACAGCGGATGCAGCCGCTAGACGTGCCCAAGCTGATGCGCGTGCTGGCTATTCCAGAGCTGGTCACCGCCATCGCCTTTGCCACCGACGAAGAAGATATCGCCACCAATGATTTCCTGCTCGACAATATGTCCAGCCGTATGGCCACCAATATTCGTGAAGAAGTGGCAGAGCGCGGCAAGGTCAAGCGCAGCGATGGCGAAGCCGCCTTTGGTCTGATCGTTTCGGCAATGCGCGACCTCGTTACCACCGGTGAGATTGAGCTGATCTCCGACGAGGACGAAGAGTAAACCCAGCCAATCGCAGCGGCCCATCGCTGCCACGCGCCCATCGGAGCGGCGTTGTGCCCCTTTGGGCATTGGCTATGGTCTTCGGTTGTGCCCTGTTTCACCAAAGGTTATGGTCCGTTTCTGATCCATATCCCTGCAGGCAATCCGCTCTATGCCCCTAGATCCTTCGCAACTGACGCAAAAACAACGCGTCTCGTATTTCGTCGAAAATATCGCTTTACGCGGGATCTTGGGATTGGCCGGGTTTGTGCCCTATCGCTGGCGCATTCCGCTGATTGGTAAACTGGTAAGCGCCCTGGGACCACTGGTTGGATTTGATCGCAGAATTCGTGACAATCTGGCCCTGACCTGCCCCGAACTGACCAAGCCCGAGGTTCATCGCCTGTGCCGTGAGGTCAACAATAATGCCGGCCGCACCATTGCCGAGCTCTACGCGGGGGCGCCATTTGTCGACCGCGCCAAGGCGGCGCCGATCAGCGGCGACGGACTGAAGGCCCTGGAAGAGGCCCGTGCCTCCGGGCGGCCTGTCATTCTGGTCACCGGCCATTTTGGCAATTACGACGCTGCCCGCGCCGGATTGATCTCACGGGGGTTTTCCATGGGCGCGCTTTATCGGCGCATGGCCAATCCCTTTTTCAACACCCACTATGTGCGCACCATCAGCCACATTGGCACCCCGATGTTCGAACAAGGCAGGCGCGGCATGGTGGAAATGGTGCGACACCTGAAAAAAGGTGGAATTATTGCAATTGTCGCCGATCTGCATGTGCATGACGGAGAGCTGATAGATTTCTTTGGCACACAGGCTGTCACCTCAACGGTCCCGGCTGAGTTGGCCTTGAAATACAATGCCGCCTTGATACCGGTCTACGGCGTTCGCCAGGAAAACGGCCTGGATTTTGAGATCATTCTGAACCCTGAAATCCCCGCTTCGGACCCTGTCACCATGACACGGGCCATATGCGTTGATCTGGAAAGCATGGTGCGCCGCCACATGGGACAATGGTTCTGGATTCATCGGCGCTGGAAGACACTTGGCTTTGCCCCTGTGCCCAAGAAACCGTCAAAAAGCGAAACCTCGGCCAAGCCGCAATCCTGACCATTCCCTTATTATTCAAGCGACTATAAATTCCTTTTAAACTAAAAACCGCCACATTCCTGTATGCGGTTACTCGACCTGAGCGGCAGCCAAAACTGGCCCAAAGAGGCCCTGCTGCACCAAAATGGCGGCGGGCTGCGCCCCGTCATAATCAACTGTATAGGCAGTAGTTTGTTGCCCGTCCCAGATCGCAACCTGCTGAAAGTCATTGACGATATTGGCATAGTCGATCTGACGACCTGCCAGTTCTCCCCGGGTAATATCCACGGTTTCCAGGGCTGTGTAGCGCACCAGCTGAATGGCAATCGGCCCCTGCGGCAAAGCTCCCTGTGGCGCCACTGTTACCGTGAGACGTCCCCCCTGGCGCTGCAGCGCAAGTGCCACAGGGCGTGGGCGCGCCTGATAGGCTGAAATGGCTTCAGCAAGCCCCATGACGTCGCTGCCAGAAATATCCTGCTGTCCCATGACGATCACTTGCGGCGTATAAATCATCCTGCGCCCGTTGACCTGCGCATAGCCCTTTTGCCTGTCGGTGTTGGACGGGCTGGCAAAGAAATCTTTCCAGCCGATGTAGTCCCAATAATCAACATGCAGCGCCAGTGCGATGACATCTGGTCGCTGTGCCAAATTTTTCAACACCGCATCTGCCGGCGGGCAGGACGAGCACCCCTGCGAGGTGAACAGCTCCACCACCACCGGCTGCGACGCCCTGTCGGCAGCCTGTTGCGCCAGGCCTCCCGTTGGCAAGGCAAGACACAGGACAGCTGACAGAGCCGCAGAGAGGGCTGTGACAAGGGGTGGTTTACGTCTCATAACGATTACTTTCTGCTACTGGCCTGTTTGATCTACTGCGCAAAGACAAGCAACGCCAATCAATCATTCTTGAGCCCGTCGTGGGCCCCGGCGTTGGCAGCCTGGGCATTTGGTAGCCTTGTGTCACTGGTTTGTCATCGTTTTGGCGCGCCTCCGCTATTGTGTGTCATCCGGTGCAATGGCACAAAAACAGAAGAGAATTCCGTGTTTCATGCACCAGAGGGAGGCCAAGATGCCCATTACCGTTGGACAAGACACCGCCAAAACCCGTCGCACACTCCGCTCCGGCGACAGGTCGATCTCTTATTATTCAATTACTGCCGCCACCGAGGCCGGGCTGGGAGATTTCTCCAGACTGCCCGCCGCCCTGAAGGTGGTGCTGGAAAACATGCTGCGTTTTGAGGATGGTGGCTTTTCGGTGTCGACCGATGACATCAAGGCCTTTGCAGAATGGGGCGCCAAGGGGGGCAAGAACCCGCGAGAGATCGCCTATCGCCCTGCCCGCGTCCTGATGCAGGATTTCACCGGCGTGCCCGCCGTGGTGGATCTTGCCGCCATGCGCGACGGTATCAAAGCCCTGGGGGGCGACGCCCAAAAGATCAACCCACTCAACCCTGTCGACCTGGTCATTGACCACTCGGTGATGATTGACGAATTTGGCAATCCCCGCGCTTTTCAGATGAATGTGGACCGCGAATATGAGCGCAACATGGAGCGTTATCAGTTCCTGAAATGGGGCCAGGGCGCCTTTAACAACTTCCGCGTCGTGCCCCCCGGCACCGGCATCTGTCACCAGGTAAACCTGGAATACCTGTCCCAGACCATCTGGTCGGACACTGATCAAAATGGCGAAGAGGTTGCCTATCCTGACACCTTGGTTGGCACCGACAGCCATACCACCATGGTCAATGGCGTCGCCGTGCTGGGCTGGGGTGTTGGCGGCATTGAGGCCGAAGCGGCGATGCTGGGCCAGCCGATCTCGATGCTGATCCCAGAGGTCATTGGCTTTGAGCTCACCGGTGCGATGGTCGAGGGTACCACCGGCACCGATCTGGTACTCAAGGTCGTGGAAATGCTGCGCGCCAAGGGCGTGGTTGGAAAGTTCGTCGAATTCTTTGGCGCCGGTCTGGACCACCTGCCACTGGCTGATCGCGCCACCATCGCCAATATGGCGCCCGAATATGGCGCCACCTGCGGCTTTTTCCCGATTGATGGTGAAACCCTGCGCTACCTGCGCAATACCGGCCGCGACGAGGATCGTCTGGCGCTGGTGGAAGCCTATGCCAAGGAAAACGGGCTGTGGCGCGGTGCCGATTATGCGCCGATCTATACCGATAGGCTGAGCCTGGATATGGGCACCATCGTGCCTGCAATCTCCGGCCCCAAACGGCCACAGGACTATGTGGCGCTCAGCGAGGGGCAAAGCGCCTTTCGCCGCGAAATGGAAGAGACATTCAAGCGCCCCATGGGCAAGCAGGTTGCGGTCAAAGGCGAGGATTACACCCTGGAAAGCGGCAAGGTGGTGATTGCCTCGATCACCTCCTGCACCAATACCTCCAACCCCTATGTGATGATCGGCGCAGGTCTGGTGGCGCGCAAGGCCGCCGCACTGGGGCTGGACCGCAAGCCCTGGGTCAAAACCTCTCTGGCGCCGGGCAGTCAGGTGGTCTCTGCCTATCTGGAGGCCGCAGGCCTGCAGGCGGATCTTGATAAGATTGGCTTTAATCTGGTGGGCTATGGCTGCACCACCTGTATCGGCAACTCTGGCCCGATCCAGACAGAACTGTCCGAAGCAATTGCAGCTGGCGATCTGGTCGCGACCTCGGTGCTGTCGGGCAACCGCAATTTTGAGGGCCGGATCAGCCCCGATGTGCGCGCAAATTACCTCGCCTCGCCGCCGCTGGTGGTGGCCTATGCCCTGGCTGGCACCATGGATATCGACCTCAGCCGTGATGCCATTGGTCAGGACCAAAACGGCCAGGATGTCTTCCTCAAGGACATCTGGCCCTCGACCAAGGAAATCGCGGATCTGGTCGAACAAACCGTCACCCGCGAGGCTTTCTTGTCGAAATATGCCGATGTCTTCAAAGGCGACGAGAAGTGGCAAGCGGTGCAGACCACCGCGGCCGAGACCTATGACTGGCCCGCCCAATCCACCTATATCCAGAACCCGCCCTATTTCCAGGGGATGGGGCCGACCCCCGGCAGCATCACCAATATCACCGGTGCCAAGGTGCTGGCGGTGCTTGGCGATATGGTCACCACCGACCACATCTCTCCGGCGGGCGCCTTTGCAACCACCACACCTGCCGGACAGTATCTTTTGGAGCGCCAGGTGCAGCCCCGTGAATTCAACTCCTACGGCTCCCGCCGAGGCAACCACGAGATCATGATGCGCGGCACCTTTGCCAATATCCGCATCAAGAACGAAATGCTCGCCCAGGCAGACGGCAGCCCGGTTGAGGGCGGCTATACAAAAGGACCAGATGGGCAGCAGACCTCGATCTATGAGGCCTCAATGGCCTATCAGGCGGCAGGCACTCCGCTGGTGATCTTTGGCGGTGAACAATATGGCGCCGGCTCCTCGCGGGACTGGGCCGCCAAAGGCACCGCGCTCTTGGGCGTCAAGGCGGTGATCGCTGAAAGCTTTGAGCGCATCCACCGGTCCAATCTGGTGGGCATGGGGGTGATCCCCTTTGAATTCACCAATGGCGACAGCCGCAAAAGCCTCGGCCTGAGCGGGGAGGAAACGGTTTCAATCTTTGGTCTCGACACCATCCAGCCGCTGCAAGATGTGCCCTGCGCCATTACCTTTGCTGATGGCACGGTCAAAGACATCACCCTGAAGTGCCGCATCGATACGGCGCCAGAGATCGAATATGTCGAAAATGGCGGCGTGCTGCACTACGTTCTGCGCAATCTCGCCAAATCCTGAGACAGTGAAAGCCCTCTGATCCTGACCGGCGCTCTGGTAGAGCGTTGGTCAGGAGAGAGGTTTTGAGGAGGTCACAGATTGGTCAAAACTGTTCTGATCACCGGCGGCGCCCATGGTATTGGGCGCGCCATTGCTGCGGTGTTTCACCCTGATAACAATGTGGCGCTGACCTGGTGCCACCGCGCGCCGGATACAACTGTGAATGACAACCAATTGTTTCTGCAGGCAGATCTCACCCAGGATGGCAGCGCAGAACAGGTGGTAAAGGCCACCATGGCGCGCTTTGGCCGGATTGATGTCATCGTAAACAACGCCGGATCGCTTGACGCCAGCCCACTGGATACATTTGACGCCGCCAAACAACGGGCCATTCTTGATCTCAACCTGCTGGCGCCCCAGGCGCTGCTGAGTGCGGCCCTGCCGCATCTGTCCCCGGGGGCGGCGATCGTCAGCATCTCGTCAATCAATGCTGTGCTGCCGCCCAGGGGCCATGTCACCTATGGCGCCAGCAAAGCCGCGCTCAACCTCTGGACTCGCGCCATGGCCAAGGAGCTGGGGCCCAGGGGCATTCGCGTCAATGCCGTCGCTCCCGGCGCTGTGAATGTCCCCGAGTCCCCACGCGATGCAGATCTGACCAAAGCCTTTACCGATGAAACCGCCCTGGGGCGACTGGCCACGGCCCATGACATTGCCCAGGCGGTGGCCTTTCTGGCCTCTGATGCGGCATCGTCTATCACCGGCGAAATCCTGACTGTATCCGGCGGCTATCGCCTTTAGCAGGGGCGCACAGGTCCTGTGGAGCGCTGGAGCTATCAACCAAGATCTGCTGAGCATAGGTTGACGGAATGAAACAGATATCCAGCATCCAGGGCTACCATACCCATGTCTATTTTGACGCCGACAGCCTGCAAGCGGCAAAAACGCTGTGCGACAGCGCCGTTGCGCGCTTTGGGGTTCAAATGGGCCGCATCCATGAAAAACCTGTCGGACCGCATCCAATGTGGTCCTGCCAACTGGCCGCCACTCCTGCACAGTTCGCCGAACTGTTGCCATGGCTGGCGCTGAACCGGGGGGATTTGATTGTCTTTGCCCATCCCGAAACCGGCAACGACCTGGAAGATCACCGCGACCACAGCATTTGGCTGGGCTGCGGCCTTGATCTCGACCTATCGATCTTTGACTGACGCTGCCTGAGCAACAGGGCCCGCAGCCCCTGCTCCCCAAGCAATTGTCTTAGGGGTAAGACAGGGCTTAGTTGCCGCGGGCCTTTTCAATGGCCGGGCGCAGGGTGTTTTTGATCACCCGCTGCGTTATCGGCCCGGCAAAGCGCAGGATGATCTTGCCGTTTCCGTCCACCACATAGGTTTCCGGCACGCCGTAGACGCCCCAGTCCAAAGCCATGCGGCCCTTTTCGTCGCGGCCAATGGCCGTATAGGGATCGCCCAGTTCCTCCAGGAATGACGCGGCATTGTCCTGCTGATCCTTGTAGTTTACCCCGTAGATCGTCAGCCCCTCTTGCGACAGGGCCTCAAGGTTAGGGTGTTCCACCCGACACGGCGCGCACCAGCTGGCCCAATAGTTGACCAGCTTGACCTCACCATCGCGCAAATCCGCATCATCAAACAGTTCTTTACCGACAAATTCACTCAGCACCACCGGCGGGGCGGGCTGGCCCTCGCGGGCCGACGGCAGGCTGTCCGGATCCTCCCGGTACATGCCGGTGACCGCGAGGCCCACAAAGCTGGCAAAAACCACAATCGGAACCGCCATCAGCGGAGAGAACTTAGCCATCCCGGCGCATCCTTTGCTCTAACGTATCCATGTCGCGACGCACCCGGCGGCCACGCCACAGGGTCAACACCACCAATAGCGCCAGTAGCAGCAGCGACGCGGCATAGGCCGACAGCACCGTTTCACTGTATTTCCCCAGATCTGGCAACATGGTCACGCCTCCTGCCGTTGACGCGCCATCAGCGCCTTGATGCGCCGCGCGCGAATTTCAGTTCCGGTGCGATAAAACACCATGGCAAGGAAAAACAATCCAAAACCAATCATGCAGACATAGAGCGGGTTGGAAAAGGCATCCGCCACGTTTTCTTTTTCATCAAGGCTCAGCGAGGCGCCCTGATGCAGCCCCTGATTCCAGAAGTTCACCGCATAGCGGCTCAGCACCGCAAAGACAGTGCCGACAAGGCAGAGGATCGAGGTCAGATCAGCAGCGGTGTCAGGGTTATCAATGGCTTCCCACAGGGCAATATACCCGAGGTAAAACAGGAACAAGACCAAGAACGAGGTCAGGCGCGGATCCCAGGCCCACCAGGTGCCCCACATGGGCTGCCCCCAGATCGCCCCCGTGGCCAGGGCAATCAATGTCATCACGATGCCGACGGGCGCCGCAGCCTTGGCCGCCAGGGCGCTGACGTGGTGGCGGCGGATCACCCAGATCAACGAGGCCACCAGCATCATAAACCAGGCATTGATCGCCATCAGGGCAGCGGGCACATGCAAGAAGATGATCTTGACAGTGGAGCCCTGGCGATAATCATCCGGCGTGAAAAAGAACCCCCAGATCAGCCCGACGGCCATCAAGAGCCCCGAGCTCACCCAGAGCACCGGCATCACCCGTTCCGAAGTCTGCAGGAACTTTCGTGGATTGGCATATTCCCAGATCGACATTTTGGCTCTCTCGTTCCCGTGGTTTCGATTACTAAATAGCTAGCGCAGATTGATACGCAAAACAGCCGCGCTGGCAAAGGGCATCAGCGCGATAACGCCGGCAGAAATCCCCGCCAGCATCAGCAAGGGCGTCTCAACCACCATGCCCATAGCGCCGCGCCGCGCCGCCTCGGCGCCAAAGATCAGAGTCGGCACATAGAGCGGCATCACCAGAAGCGACAGCAACAGCCCGCCGCGTTTCAGCCCCACTGTCAGCGCCGCGCCAAAGGTGCCGATCACCGACAAGGCTGGCGTCCCCAGCAGCAGCGAAATCACCACCCACTTGAACCCCTCCAAGGGCAGGTTCAACAGCACTCCCAGCACGGGTGCCGCCAGAACCAGCGGCAGGCCGGTGGTAATCCAATGGGCCAGCGCCTTGATACTGACCGCAGCCTCCAGCGGCAGCGGTGCAGTGGCCAGCAGATCTAATGAACCATCTTCCCAGTCCAGCGCCAGCAGCCGGTCCAGAGACAGCAGGCAGGACAACAGCGCCCCCAGCCACAAAACCCCCGGCGCAATCCGCGCCAACAGGTCGGATTCGGGGCCAACGGAGAAGGGCACCATCACGGTGACAATCAGGAAAAAGGCCAGGCCGAGGCCAAACCCGCCCCCAGCCCGCACCGCAAGGCGCAGATCCCGCATCAGCAGCGCAATCACAAGAAGCCCCCGTCAAAATCATCGATATCCAGCGGCGCCGCCTTATAGGGACCGACATCTAGCACCCTGGCATCCAGCCCAAGGTCGATATGGGTGGCAATCAACGCCGATCCCCCGGCCTCCAGATGGGTGCGCACCACTTGGGCAAACAAGGCGACTGAGGCCTGATCCAAGCTTACCGTGGGTTCATCCATCACCCAAATTGGCCGCCCCGTCACCATCATCCGCGACAGGCCCAAGCGCCGTTTCTGCCCCGCCGACAGCGCCCCTGCAGGGCGGTCCCGCAGTGTGGTCAGATTATAGGCCTGCAGCGCTGGTTCGATGTTGTGGGTGCCAAAAACGCTCGCCCAGAACTGCAGGTTCTCGGTCACGGTCAAGGCGGATTTCAACCCGTCGGAATGCGCCGCATAGGCGATCTGATCTTCGCCACCGCTGACCGCGCCGCCAAGCGGTGGCTGTAGCCCCGCAATGCTGCGCAGCAGAGTTGTTTTGCCAATTCCATTGGGACCACGCAGAATCAGAGCCTGTCCGGGCTTCAGCTCAAAACTGATCCCCTCCAGCACCGGCAGCCCACCACGGGCAATACTCAGATCTGATACATTCAGTGACATGAATACAGGCTTATCTCATTGTTTGGCTGCACAAAAGTACGAAAGCCCAGGGTCGCGCCTTGCGGCATGTCAAATCTCACCCAAGAGGGGAGCTTTGCAGGACCAATGCCGCAGATTTTAGCCCTCGGATGTTAAACTGGCAGAACCGCCAGCGCGACGCGACGCCCCTCTGACAGCAACACATTATAGGTTCTGCAGGCCGCCGGAGAATTCATCACTTCCACCCCCAGCCCCGCACCTTCCAGGCTGTTGCGCAGCTCTGCCGGGATATGGGCGATTTCCGCCCCGGTTCCGATAAACACAACATCCACCTTCCCGGCCAGGGCCAAGAGGCTGGTCTCATCGCCATAGCCGCCCCAGGTGTTCAGCCCTGTGGCGGTGATCAGCAAGGCGCCATGATGGACCTCTCCGCCGACACGAAAGAACCCAGGCCCATAGCCATCAACAGGCCGAGCTTGCGTGAATGTCACCTCATTGAGCTGCATGGGCTGTCCTATCTCTGTTACGCTGCGCTGCGCGCCTCAAACCGGGGCAATCCCTGCCATGTCCGCAATCGGATTGTCAAAACAAAACGAAGCTGCGGAGAGCCCCCGCAGCTTCGTCTGTTGGTAACGCCAGTGCTTCGGCTCGACGCATTCAGGCGTCGATATTGCCAAACTGGTTGCCAGCGGTATTGGCCTGCTTGCTCCAGTCACGTTTGACGCCCAGCCACAGCAGGATGGTGGAGGCCACAAAGACCGAGGAATAGGTGCCGACAATCACCCCCCAGATCATCGCAAAGACAAATCCGCGAATCACATCGCCGCCCAGTACATAAAGCGAGATCAGGGCCAGCAGTGTGGTGACCGAGGTCATCACGGTACGGCTGAGGGTTTCATTGATCGACAGGTTCAGCACCTCCGACAGGTCTTTCTTTTTGTAGCGCCGCAGGTTTTCACGCACCCGGTCAAACACCACCACGGTATCGTTGAGCGAGTAGCCCACGATGGTCAGCAGCGCCGCAATGATGGCGAGATCAAATTTGATCTGAAGCTCGGAAAAGATCCCGATGGTCAGCACCACGTCATGCACCAAGGCCACAACCGCGCCCAAGGCAAACTGCCACTCAAACCGCAGCCAGATGTAGATAAGCACCGCACCAATCGCCAGCACCACCGCCAGGATCGCGGTTTGCACCAGCTCACCCGAGACCTTGGGACCCACGGATTCAACCGACACAAATTTGATTCCCGGTGCCACCGCGTCCAGCGTGGTTTGCAGGGTTTCGATCACCTCACCAGAGATCGCCTCGCCGCTGTCCTGCGCCTGAATACGGATCATCGCAACATGCTGATCTTCCGCAAAGGTCGGGTCAAACACCTCGGTAATCGAGATATCACCCAACTCCAGCGGCGCAATGGCCTCTCGGTACAGGCCTACGTCAATCGCTGTGGTGCTTTCGGTTCGCACGGTTGTACCGCCGCGAAAGTCGATACCAAAGTTCAGCCCCTGCATGCCAAAGGACGCCAGCCCGACAACCATCATAAGAGCAGAAATACCCAGCCAGATCCTCCACTTGCTGAAGAAATCGAATGAGGTCTCCTGGGGAACAAGTCTTAACCGCATGATTACACCTCAATCTTTTTGGGACGACGACGTTCAAACCACATCACGATGATCAACCGGGTGACAAAGATCGCGGTAAAGACCGAGGTCATAATGCCAAGTCCCAGCGTGATCGCAAAGCCGCGCACCGGGCCAGAGCCCATGGCGAACAGGATCACGGCTGTGATGAAGGTGGTGATATTGGCGTCCAGAATAGCGCTCAGCGCCTTGGAGTAGCCCTCGTCAATGGCCCGTGCCGGACCACGGCCAGCTTTCAGCTCTTCACGGATTCGCTCAAAGATCAGCACATTGGCATCGACCGCCATACCAACCGTCAACACGATACCGGCAATCCCCGGCAGGGTCAGCGTTGCACCAATCAGGCTAAGGAAGCCAAAGATCAGCGCCACGTTCAGGATCAAGGCCACATTGGCAAAAATCCCAAACAGCCCATAGCTCAGCGCCATAAACACCAGCACGCCCACAAAGGCGACGATGGTGGCGATTTTGCCGGCATCAATGCTGTCCTGGCCCAATTCTGGCCCAATGGTACGCTCTTCCAGGAACTCCAGCTCCGCAGGCAGGGCGCCCGCACGCAACAGGATCGCCAGATGGGTGCTTTCCTCAATGGTGAAGTTACCGGTGATAATGCCGGAGCCACCGGGGATATGCGACTGGATGGTCGGGGCCGAGACCACCTCATCATCCAGCACAATGGCAAAGGGAGAGCCAATGTTTTCCGCAGTATAGTCGCCAAACTTACGCGCACCTGAGGTGTTGAACCGGAAATTCACAGCGGGGCGACCGTTCTGATCAAAAGCAGGCTGCGCATCGACCAGTTGCTCACCGGTGACAACCGGCGCTGCTTCCACTGTGTAAAAGGCACCGGGTTCATCCAGCGACGGGATGACCTTGTTGCCAACACCCGCAGGCGCATCCGGGTCAGAGCCACGTCCCACAACCGGGTTAAAAGTCAGCTGGGCGGTGGTGCCGATAATTGCTTTCAGCTCAGACGCAGAGCCAATGCCGGGAACCTGAATCAGAATGCGATCCGCGCCCTGGCGTTGGATTGTCGGCTCCCGCGTGCCCACCTCATCAATCCGGCGACGGACGATTTCCAACGACTGGCGCACCGTGCGATCATCAGAGGCGAGTTTTTCCGCCTCGGACAGTTCAATGGTGATGACTTCACCCTGCCCGGACACATCGATGTCAGACGCGCCGGCCCCGGTGAGGCTGGTGATCGGATTAGCCAGACCGCGCACCACTTCCAGCGCGCGGGGCATGCCCTCGGGCTTTGCGATCTTCAGGCGAATCTGCCCTTCAGGTGCTTGCTGACGGCGAAAGCTACCAACCGTAGCGCGTTCGGGCCGCAGGGCATCACGCACCTCGGGCCAAAGCGCATCCATGCGGGCGGCGTAGACATCCGTGACCTTCACTTCGGCCAGCAGATGCGCCCCACCGCGCAGATCGAGACCAAGATTGACCAGCGAGGACGGCAGATAGCTGGGCCATTGCGCGACCAAGGCTTGCCGTTCGGGAGTGTCGCCTTTGGCGATGATTTCGGCGGCAGCATCGTTGGACTGCTCAACCCGGGTATAAAACCCATTTGGCAGGGCAAGCAAAAGGCCGGTCACACAGACCAGCCAGATGAGAACCCTTTTCCAGAGATCAATTTGAAGCATTGCCCTGCCTTTTCAGTTTGTTAAAGGGGGCTATTAAGCTGCCGGCTCGGTTTTGGTCAGGACCTGGGCAATGGTGGATTTCACCACCCGCACCTTGACGCCTTCGGCCAGTTCGACTTCGACTTCGTTGTCATCTTTGACCTTGGCAATTTTGCCGATCAGGCCACCCTGGGTGACCACCTGATCGCCGCGACGCACATTCGAGACCATGGTCTGATGTTCTTTCATCTTTTTCTGCTGCGGACGGATCAGCAGGAAATACATGATCGCAAAGATCAGGATGAGGGGGAGAAACTGGCCAATCTGGTTCATATCCAAGGGGGGTCTTCCTTCTGTCTATACGGCACCCTCTTGGCGAGGTGCCGTGAATTTGCGGCGAACCTATGCGCTGCACCCAAGCATTGCAAGGCAGCCCCGCTGTTTGGCCCTGAAAAGCTGGGGAAATGCGGTCTCTGCTGATGCAACAAAAAGCAATCAAAGCAACCAAGGTAAATCCGCCCTCTAGCAAGGACACACCGCACATAGGCAAAATGCCCCAGGCAGCGGCCGGCCCTCCCCCTTGCGGCGCTACAACATTTCCCAGCTTTTGCCCCTGCCCCCTTCCTCTTTCTCTACCGCTGCGGCATAGGTTGCTCATTGATTCAAAAACCGTCGAGGAGACGCCATCATGCATGACATCCGTGCAATCCGCGAAAACCCTGCTGCTTTTGACGCTGCTTTGGCGCGGCGTGGGGATGCGGGCGTATCCTCAGACATTCTGGCCCTGGACGAAGCCCGCCGCGCCAAGATCCAGCAAGCCGAGGCCGCGCAGGCCGCGCAGAACAAGGCCGCCAAGGAAATTGGCGCCGCCAAGGCCAAGGGCGACAACGAGACCTTTGAACGCCTGCGCGCGGAAGTGGCCGAGAAAAAGGCGCAAGTGGCTGCGCTGCAGACCGAAGCCAAAGAGCTGGACGCCAAGCAGACCGACATGCTGGCCCGTATCGCCAATCTGCCAGCCGACGACGTGCCTGATGGCACCGATGAAGACGACAACGTCGAGGTCAACCGTTGGGGCACCCCGCGTGAGCTGGATTTTGCAGCCAAAGAACATTTTGAGATCGCAGGCGTGGCTCAGGCGATGGATTTTGAAACCGCTGCCAAAACATCCGGTGCGCGGTTTGTCTTTCTCAAAGGTGGCGTCGCCCGTATCCACCGCGCCCTGGCACAGTTCATGGTCGACACTCATGTGGACGAAAATGGTCTCACCGAGATGCAGACCCCGGTTCTGGTCCGTGATGAGGCGATGTATGGCACGGACAAACTGCCGAAATTTGGTGATGATAGCTACCAAACCACCAATGGCTGGTGGCTGGTGCCCACCTCTGAGGTGACACTGACCTATTCCGTCGCTGGCGACGTGCTGGAAGCCGCAGAGCTGCCCATCCGCATGACCGCCCATACCCAGTGTTTCCGCTCTGAGGCGGGATCGGCCGGGCGCGACACCTCTGGCATGCTGCGCCAGCACCAGTTTGAAAAGGTCGAGATGGTGTCGATCACCCATCCGGATGAGTCTGATGCCGAGCAAAAGCGCATGCTGCGCTGCGCCGAAGGGCTGCTGGAGAAACTGGGTGTGCCTTACCGCACCGTGGTGTTGTGTACTGGCGACATGGGCTTTGGCGCCCGACGCACGTTTGATATCGAAGCCTGGCTGCCGGGGCAAAACACCTACCGCGAGATTTCATCGGTCTCCACCACAGGCGCCTTCCAGGCCCGCCGTATGAACGCACGGTTCCGCCCTGCGGATGGTGGCAAGCCTGAGTTTGTGCACAGCCTCAACGGATCTGGCCTGGCAGTTGGACGGTGCCTGATTGCGGTTTTGGAAAATGGTCAACAGGCCGATGGCTCGGTTATTTTGCCAGAGGTTCTGGGTCCCTACCTAAAGGGCAAACTCACCCTCACCGCCGATGGCAATTTGGTCTAAAGCACCCAATCAGCGCGGAATACCAAATTAGAAAAAAGGGGCGCCGCTCAATCCTGAGTGGCGCCCCCGTTTTATAAAAATGTTCGGCTGGTTTTCACCCAAAAATCAAAGGCCTAGCTTTTGCCTGCTTTCTTGGCCTTCTTTTTGTCCGAAGATTTGGAGCTGGCTTTAGGCTTTTTATCCTTCTCCTTAGTTTTCTCTTTATCCATGTCTTTGGACTTTTGAGCCAGATCGTCCAAAATGGTCTGGGCCTTGGCCTTTTCCCGTTCAATAGCGCGGCGCGCATCGGCCTTCATCTTTTTGGCCTTAGTGCGGGCTTTTTCTTTTGCCTTGGCAACTTCTTCCATCAAAGCCTCGGCCTTGCGCACCGATTTCTTGGCCTTGGCCTTGGCCTTCGCTGCCTTTTGTTCCGCCGCTTCACGGGCAGCCTCTGCTGCTGCCAAGGCTGTGCTCAAGGCTTCCTCCGCCTCTGACGCCTGTGACGTCGCCGCCTCTTTTACCTTGCTGGTCTGGGTTTTCACTGCTGACTTAGCTTTTGATTTTGAGGGCAGGTTCTTCTTTCCCACCCCTGCGGCAGCTGGCTTCACAGGAGCCGCCACGGGGGTCGCCACGGCGCCACCCTTGCTGATCTCTGCGACCTGTTTCAACCGCATTGCGCGGGCAGCACCGATGCCTGGGATGGCTTTCAAATCCTCCAAGGACGCTGCGACGACAGCCTCTACCGTACGCACCCCATGATCTTTGAGGGTTTTTGCCAGCGCCGGACCAACGCCACTCAGTTCAATAATATCAGTCATTCCTGCCGTACTCCTCTGAATTTTTTTGCTGCGCGTCGGGTGTTGTTTGAAATTATTGCACGTGAAGAGTTACCCAGGAAAGGGCACAAGTCGCTTTTTGTCTTCATCCCAAAGCTTTAGCGACAAAGCCCCCAGGGCTTCGGCAAATTTGATACGCCGCAAGGCAAACTCGGCCGGCAGATTATAGTGGCATTGGCGCAGGCGATAGCTGGGGATGCGCGCGTTAAAGTGATGAAGGTCATGCAGGGTGATATTGGCCACAGCGAAATCAAAGACCCAGCCAAAATCCAGGCAGGACGAGCCCTGCAAGGCAGCCTCAGCTGGGTTGAGATCCGGGCGCCTGTCCCAATAGGTGTCTTCAAAATTATGCTGCAGATAGACCAGAAAGACCCCGATCATGCCGCCCAGAAACGAAAATCCCAACCAGATCCACACCCCCTGCCAGCCAGCGTAGTGATACAACAGCCAAAGCAGGCACAGGATGGCAATATTGTGCAGGATCACCCCAGGCGCCCCAAAGCGGGAACTGTTCTTGGGCCAACGATAGCGGACAAAATAGGTAAACGCGGCGCCCAGTGGCACAAACAGAAACGGGTTGCGGTACAGGCGATAATACAGCCGATGCCATAGTCCGGCCTGCTGCCACTCTTGCAGGGTCATGGTGTGTATCTCGCCGGTTTCGCGGTGGTCGAGATTGCCGATATTTGCATGATGCAGGTTGTGGTTTTGCTTCATCACCTCAAAAGGTGCAAAGGTGAAGGGCGACAGAACATGGCCTGCCAGCTCATTTTGAAGCCGTGTTTCAAACAGGGAGTGGTGGCCAGTGTCGTGTTGCAACACATAAAGCCTAACCGAGGCAAAGGCAAAAACCACGCCGCAGGGGATCAGAATATACCACCTATCAGCCTGGCTGATCGCCAGGGTGAGCGCACCGAAATAGGTGGCAAAGGTGCCAAGAAAGCTCAACAAAGCCAACCTGTTGTCTTGCCGGGCGTAACTGCGGGTATAGCTTCTAAGGTCCATAGGTGTTCAAATAAATGCCAAGTGTAACGCGGGTTTGAAAGCTCCGGCCGGTACAAACTGGATCGTGCAAAAAACGGATGTCTCAATCAACGACCAGCGCCGCCCGCTCATCTATTGCCCCGATCTTGACCCAACTGCGGTCACTCTTCAAACAAAAACACCCCAGGGCATTATGCGCTGGGGTGTTGGAAGCTTGGATATTCAACAGTCACCAAGGGTACTTTGCCCCAAAACCGCCTGCTAGACGCGGCGCCCGGACAGGTGTTTGCGCAGCTTGGACGGCGGCGCTTTCTTGCGTCCCTTAAAGGGGTTCTGGTCATTCTGCCCCCGCATGGTCAGGCGGATCGGCGTGCCGGGCATGTCAAAATCCTGACGCAGGCCATTGACCAGATAGCGGGTGTAGCTGGCGGGGATTTTATCCGGATGCGAACACATCACCACAAATCCTGGCGGACGGGTTTTGGCCTGGGTCATATAGCGCAGCTTGATCCGCTTGCCCTGCGGCGCGGGGGGCGGGTGCTGCTCCAGCATGCCCGTTAGCCAGCGGTTCAGCGCCGCTGTAGGAATGCGGCGGTTCCAGACGTCATGGGCGCGCATCACAGCCGCATGCAGACGATCCAGCCCCTTACCGGTTTTGGCCGAAACCGTCACCAATGGGGCGCCACGCAGCTGTGGCAAAAGCCGGGTAAAGCTCTCTTTCAGGGCCGCCAGTTTTTCTTGTTTGTTGTCTTCAACATCCCATTTGTTGACCGCGACGACCACGGCCCGGCCCTCGCGTTCAGCCAGGTCCGCAATCCGCAAATCCTGCTGTTCAAAGGGGATCTCGGCATCCAGCAGGATAACCACCACTTCGGCAAACTTGACCGCCCGCAGCCCGTCAGAAACTGATAGTTTCTCCAGCTTTTCCTGCACCTTGGCCTTTTTACGCATGCCAGCAGTGTCAAAGATACGCATCGGGGTGCCGGCCCAGTCGATCTGCAATGAGATCGCATCACGGGTGATCCCCGCCTCGGGGCCGGTGAGCAGACGATCCTCGCCGAGGATCTTGTTGATTAGGGTGGATTTACCGGCATTGGGACGGCCAACCACCGCCACCTGCAGGGGTTTTTCACGGGTCGGCACCGGCGCGGCGGGCGCATTTTCTTCGTCCCAGTCGTCGTCCTCATCCAGGTCGAGGTCAACAACGGGAGAGTGATCCACCGCCTCTTCGGCAAACTGATCCGCCAAAGGCGCCAGCTCCGAGAACAGATCGGCCATGCCTTCACCATGCTCCCCCGAGAGCCGCAAAGGTTCACCCAGGCCCAGGCCATAGGCCTCAAGCACGCCAGCATCAGCGGCGTTGCCCTCGGCCTTGTTGGCGGCCAGAATGACATGCGCGGATTTGCGACGCAGGATTTCGGCAAACATTTCGTCAACCGGGGTCACCCCCGTGCGCGCATCAATCATGAACAGGCATATATCGGCCATATCCACGGCCCGTTCGGTCAGCCGCCGCATCCGGCCTTCCAGCGAGTTATCAGTGACGTCTTCCAGACCCGCTGTGTCAATCACAGTAAAGCGCAGGTCACCAAGACGCGCCTCGCCTTCGCGCAGATCACGCGTCACACCGGGCTGGTCATCAACCAGCGCCAGCTTTTTGCCTACAAGGCGATTGAACAGTGTGGATTTGCCCACATTCGGACGGCCCACAATAGCGAGGGTAAAAGACATCGGACCCAACTTTCAGCGTTTCAGACGCGCCCAATAGCGCATCTATGCGGCCACGGCTAGAGCCGATTGCGCATTAGCGGAAGGCAAGCAGGTTGCCCTTGCTCGACACCACGTAAAGAGTATTGCCCGCAATCACCGGCGCGGCTGTCGCCCCCCCTGGGATTTCGATGCTCCGCGTCAGCGTCCCGTCACGTGGATCAAACAACCGCAGCTGCCCATCATTGGAGGCAACCAGCAGCTGGCCACCGGCGAGGATCGGGCCGTAATGCGCAACAATAGCGCCGCGCTTGCCCGGCTTATCCTTTAGGTATCCCGGCAGATCAACCGCCCAAAGCACCTCGCCGCTATCGGCATCGAGCCGCAAAAGCTGGTTGCGGTCACTGATTTGAAACAGGCTGTTGCCTGCGGGCCAAACCGGACCAATCGCGCCTTCTTGCGCGGTCCAGATGCGATCCCCACTTGCGGTGTCAAAGGCCACGGTGCGTCCGGAGTGGTTGCCCACATAGGCGCGGTTGCCCACCAGTACCGGCTCCCCCGTTACATCACTGATCCGCGCCAGGGTAGACCCAACACGCTGTCCCGCCACAGACGCGGTCCAACGGCGCAGCCCGCCACGACGGAAGGATGCCACCAAGTCACCAGAACCAAAGGCAAAAATCACTAAATCTTTGGTCAGGACAGGGGCCGGTGCACCCAGCACATTCGACGCACTTGGGGCGCTTTCGACCTGCCATGCAATACGGCCATCTTTGGCGTGGATTGCCCAGCCGGTATCGTCTCCGGCCACCAGATAGATCAGACCATCGCGCACCGTCGGCACCCCGGAACCTGTTGCATCCAGTTCCTGGCGCCAGACCTGTTTACCACTGGAGGCATCCAGCGCGGTCAGCACACCAAAGCCAGAAGAAACGTAAAGCACCCCGTCGGCATAGGCGATGCCGCCGCCTGTGGCCTGGCCTTCGTCATCGCGTGCCGGCAGCAGGTTGCTTTGCCACAGCAGCTGACCAGCAGGAGACACAGCCGAAACCCGCGCCGCGCTGTCCAGGGTGTAAATTCGCCCGCCAGCCACAACGGGCCGCGTGTTGATCCGCTGCTTGCGGCCGTCGCCTGCGCCAATTGGAACCGACCATGTCAGTCTTGGCGTGGCGCTCAGCGCCGGATGCGCGGTTCGGTGCGCAGGATTACCGTGGCTCTGGGCCCAGGTCGCATTGGCGACCTGTTTCGGCAGCGTAATCGCCACCGACTGGTTCACCGTATCAATCTCGGCATCCGGCCGGATCGCCTCGCGCTTGCCCGGCAGAATCACCTCCGGCTCAGAGCAGGCGCTAAGCCCTACCGCCAGGGCACTGCTACAAAGCAAGATCCGTACCAAAGAAAAGGAGTTAGCTGCCGTCATGACCCTGCCTCGTACCCATTGTGTGTTTCCGCAATTTCGCACTGCGGTTTTATTACCCGTCAAATACCACGACCGTGTCCAGTTCGCCACCCAAGGCCACCATCACTTGCGTAGCTCGCTCTTTCAAGTCCGCAGTGACCCCAGCATCCTGAATGATTGCCTTCAGGCGATCAATTGCCGCATCCGGATCGCCCGCCTCAATATCCAATAGCGCCATTTGCTCTGCTGCCAGCAGCGCCAAAGGCGCACCGGGTTGGGCCAGCGCTTCAAATTGCAGCCGCCGCTCTGCGATGCTCAGGCTGTCCTGCTGCATCCCCAGGGCCTTAAAGCTGGCGATATGGCGATAAATCAGTGGCAGTTCCGCATCCAGCGCAACCGCCTGCAGCCGCGCTACGGCCTCGTCCTGTTGCCCGGCATCGGCCAGGGCCCCCGCCTGCAACATCGCCAGAACAGCGGCGCCGCCGGGGGTTTGTGCCGAAATCTTTGACAGGGAGTCTGCACGTTGCAGATCATCATCCGAAGACAGCGCGGCGATCATGTCATCCCCGAGTTTCTGGGAGGCCGCGAGTTCCTGGGCTTTGTTGTATTCCCGCAGGGACGCGCCGCCGACGATCAGCACAACCGCCAAACCGCCAATCCAGCCATAGCGCTTCAGCGTTCCAAACAAACGGTCGCGGCGCACCTCTTCCGTAACTTCATCAATAAAGCTGTCAGTGTCGCTCATGGTCTTCGCCCCCGCAGTGCCATCCCTCTGCAAATCGGCAGCGGATGTGTTATCCTCTTTCGCCTCTCATATCCTGCCTGTTGCGGCAAGCCAAGTGCTCCCGTGCAGGGGAAATTTTAAGCCAAGCGCTCCAATACTGGGGGATTTTAGGGAAACCACCACTTCTTTCCACTAATTTCGTGCTGAACTGTTCCGTTTAGTATGGACAATGCATAGGTGGCGACTATCAACTCTTTTTCAGATCTGGCGGGATCTCCGGTGTACTTGGTCACCTGCGTTTACCAAGCGAAATTACTTTTGAAAGGCCCAAGATGAAACTGATCCCCCTTATGACCGCCATATTGGTATCGTTAGGCCTGTATTACCTGGTCATCGAACGTGACGCCTTGCTGGCCTTCGCCCGCGGCGACGAGACCACAGAGCTTACCACGTCCAACGCAGCCGCCAGCCCCGAGGCAGAGACCACCACCGCCGAGGCAGATGAGCAGGTGGCAGAAAATCGGATTGCTGTGGTTGCCCTGCGCAGCCAGGCGCAGGTTTTTGACCGGGCGGTGATCCTGCGCGGTATGACCCAGGCGGCGCGCCAGGTTGATCTGCGTGCGGAAACCTCGTCGACCGTGATCTCTGCCCCCCTGCGCAAGGGGGTGCAGGTACATAAAGGCGACGTTCTGTGCCAGCTCGATCCCGGCACCCGCCCGGCAGCGCTGCTGGAGGCTCAGGCGCGATTGACCGAAGCCCGCGCAAATATACCCGTCTCGCAAGCCCGCCTGGAAGAGGCAAACGCAAAACTGAGCGAAGCCATTATCAAACTCACCGCCTCTGAGAAACTGTCACAGGGCGGGTACACATCAGAGACAAACCTGGCAGCGGCAAAAGCGACGGAACGGTCCGCAGTTGCCGGAGTGGCCAGCGCCAAGGGCGGGCTGGAAACCGCAAAAGCGGGTATCGAATCCGCCCTCGCCGCGGTTGGGGCTGCGCAAAAAGAAATCGAACACCTGACCATACTGGCGCCCTTCGACGGGCTGCTGGAAAGCGACAGTGCCGAGCTCGGCAGCCTGGTCCTGCCAGGTGATCTTTGTGCAACTGTCATTCAGCTCGACACCATCAAGGTAGTCGGCTTTGTGCCCGAAACCCAGGTCAACCGGGTTGATCTTGGCGCCTTGGCGCAGGCCGAACTGGCCACCGGGGACCTTATTCAAGGCAAGGTGACCTTTGTCAGCCGCTCTGCCGATCAGGCGACCCGCACCTTTGAGGTCGAAATCACCGTGGCAAACCCTGATCTGGCCATCCGCGATGGACAGACCGCAGATATTGCCATCGCGGCTGCAGGGGCGACCGCACATAAATTACCACAATCGGCACTGACGCTGAACAACGATGGGCAACTTGGCGTCAGAACCGTGGAAGCTGACATGACCGTCGGGTTCACCCCGGTCGAACTGCTGCGCGACGAAGCAGACGGCGTCTGGGTGGACGGCCTGCCAGAACAGGCGGAGGTGATCATCACAGGACAAGATTTTGTCACCACCGGCGTTGCCGTGACCCCCAGTTACAAGAATGAGGCCTCCCAATGATCGGCATGGTCTCCTGGGCGGCTGATCGGGCCCGCATGGTCATTGCCTTTATCCTGATCTCGATCCTGGTCGGTGGCTTTGCCTATTCCAGCCTGCCCAAAGAGGGCGAGCCGGATATTGAAATTCCGGCCCTGTTCATCTCGGTCTCTTTCCCCGGCATTTCCGCCGAGGATGCTGAAAGCCTGCTGGTCAAGGTCATGGAGACCGAATTGGCCGATCTCGACGGGCTCGACAAGATGAGCGCCACAGCGGCGGAAAACTACGCCGGCGTGGCGCTGGAATTTGACTTTGGCTGGGACAAAACAGCCGTGATGGCGGATGTGCGCGATGCCATGACCCGGGCTGAGGCCGAGTTCCCCGATGGCGCTGAAACCTACTCGCTGACGGAAATCAACTTTTCAGAATTCCCCATTGTTATTGTCAACCTGACCGGCGCAGTGCCGGAACGCACCATGGCCCGCATCGCCAAGGACCTGCAGGACGATATCGAGGCCCTGGACGCGGTATTGGAAGCCGGCATTGCCGGCAATCGCGACGAAATGGTCGAGGTCACCATCGACCCTCTGCGTCTGGAATCCTACAACATCACAGCGGTTGAGCTGGTCAATGTGGTGCAAAACAACAACCAGTTGATTGCTGCGGGCGAAGTCGAGACCGACCAAGGCACGTTCTCAGTAAAGATCCCCTCGTCGTTTGATGACGTCAACGATATCTACAGGCTGCCAGTCAAAACCAACGGTGACCGTATCGTCACACTGGGAGAGCTGGCCGAGATCAATTTCACCTTTGAAGACCGCGCCGGCACCGCCCGGTTTGATGGCGCTGATACCATCGCCCTACAGGTGGTAAAGCGCAAAGGCTTTAACCTGATTGATACGGTGGATCTGGTGAAGGCAACCCTGGCCAAGGCCCAGGCCAAATGGCCAGCTGAGCTCCAGGCCTCTGTCACCCTTGGGACCTCCAATGACCAAAGCCGGGTTGTTGGCTCCATGGTAAGCCAGCTGGAGGGGTCGGTTCTGACGGCGGTTGCCCTGGTGATGATTGTGGTTTTGGCCTCCTTGGGCAGCCGCGCGGCGCTGCTGGTGGGTTTTGCCATCCCCACGTCTTTCCTGCTCTGCTTTGCCTTCCTGGCGGTGATGGGGGTCTCGATCTCAAACATCGTGATGTTTGGCCTGATCCTGGCTGTGGGCATGCTGGTAGATGGCGCCATCGTGGTGGTGGAATATGCCGATAAACGCATCAGCGAAGGCACCGGCCCGATGCATGCCTATGTCGAGGCAGCCCAGCGGATGTTCTGGCCAATCGTGTCCTCCACCGCGACCACGCTTTGCGCCTTCTTGCCAATGCTGTTCTGGCCCGGGGTCCCCGGCCAGTTCATGGGCATGTTGCCTGTCACCTTGATCTTTGTACTGTCGGCCTCGCTGGTGGTGGCGCTGATCTACCTGCCTGTCATGGGCGGGCTGTCTGGCCGCATCAGCCGGGTTTTTGAGCAAACCTCCAATGGTCTGCGCGCCATTGCGCCCTGGTGGCTGCGGGCGCTGTTGGTGCCCCCTGCCCTATGGGGTATGTTTGCCGGGGCCATGCAGATGCTCAACCCCACATATCTTTTGCCCGAAGGCACCGCGCCTTTGGCTGGGCTGGGTTTTGGCGGGTTGGTCTTTATTGCCTCCGCCTTTGCCGCCTCTATCACCCTGGGTGCGACAAAAATCAGCCGCAAAGAGCGCAGCGTTCAGGCTGGCTATCACCACACCGCCTTTGGCTATGCGATCAAATTCATTGCCGGCAACCCGGTGATGCCGCTGGTCACCATCGCCGCTGTTGCCTTTGGCATCAGCACGGTTTTCAACCTCTTTGGGGACAACAACTACGGTGTCGAGTTCTTTGTTGAATCCGAACCGGAACAGGCCACGGCCTATGTGCGCGCTCGGGGCAACCTCAGCCTGTCAGAACAGGACCAGATGGTGCAACAGGCCGAACAGGTTATCCTGGCGCATCCTGCGGTAATCAATGCCTTCTCCTTTGCCGGTGAAGGCGGCCTGGCCACAGGCGGCCCCGGCAACAACCAGGCACCGGCGGATACAGTCGGTCAGGTCCAATTCGAAATCATCCCCTGGGAGGACCGCCCAACCCAGACCGAGACCTGGTTCTTTGATCTGCTGACCCGCGAAATCACCGCAACGCAGTTTGACGGCAATACGGTGATTGAGGAGCTGAACGCAGAACTGGCACAAATCCCCGGTTTCTTTGTTGAAATCAACGCGCTGGAACAGGGGCCAGGGTCAGGCAAACCACTGCACCTGCGCATCCGCGGCGACAGCTGGGAGGCGCTGACCGCATCGACGCTCGCCGCCCGTGCCCAGTTTGACAGCACCCCTGGCCTCACCCTGGTTGAGGACAGCCTGCCTTTGCCCGGTATTGACTGGCAGATTGACGTAGATGTTGAAAAGGCAGGACGTTTTGGCGCCGATGTCGCCACCGTCGGGGCCATGGTACAGCTGGTGACGCGGGGGATCCTGCTGGATACCATGCGGGTCGACAGCTCGGACGAGGAAATCGAAATCCGTGTCCGCCTGCCCGACGAGGACCGTGTCCTGGCAACGCTGGATACACTCAAGGTGCGCACCGCCGATGGGCTGGTACCTTTGTCGAACTTTATCACCCGCAAACCTGTGCCCAAACTGGCGCAGATCAACCGGGTCGACCAGGAACGCTATTATGATGTCAAAGCCGATGTGGAAAGCGGCCTTCATAGCGTTTCAATTGACAACCCCTATGGCGAAGGGCAGCTCAACCTTGCACTGATCAAATCCGTTCCCGACGGGGTGGCGCCGCACGGGGAGGTTGTCAGCGGCCCGAATGGCACCGACTATACGATCTACCAATATGTTGCATTCGAGGACGTTGAGGCCGTGCAACAAGCGATAGATGGCGGTGCCAAGATCTCGCTGGTCAATGCAAATGAACGCATCGCCAAGCTCACGGAATGGCTCGAAACAGATCCGCTGGACCCACGGGTCAGCTGGGAATGGACCGGCGACCAGGACGAGCAGGCGGAATCAGGCGCCTTCCTGTCAAAAGCCTTTGCCGGGGCACTGGCCTTGATGTTTGTGATCCTGCTGGCGCAGTTCAACTCGTTCTACAATGCGGTCTTGGTGCTGCTGGCGGTGGTACTGTCCACCACCGGGGTGCTGATTGGCATGATGGTGATGCAGCAGCCGTTTTCGATCATCATGACCGGCACCGGCATTGTGGCGCTGGCAGGGATCGTGGTGAACAACAATATTGTTCTGATCGACACCTATCAGGAGTTCAGCCAGCATATGCCGCGGATCGAGGCGATCATTCGCACCGCCGAAGCCCGGATCCGTCCCGTTCTGCTGACCACCGTCACCACCATGGCGGGGCTTGCTCCGATGATGTTCGGCATCAGCCTTGACTTTATCGGCGGCGGCTATTCCATCGACAGCCCGACAGCCCTGTGGTGGAAACAGCTGGCAACGGCAGTGGTCTTTGGGCTTGGCATTGCCACGGTGCTGACCCTGGTGGTGACACCTTCGCTGCTGGCCATTCGGGTCTGGCTCTCCACCTACCTTGGCTGGATGGGGCGGTTGATGGCGCGTCTCACCGGGGGACGCTCTAGCCGCATTGCCCAGGACATGCGCCTGGCCAAAAAGGCCCGTAAGTTGCCCACCAGTGAAATCCTTTGGGATGACCTGATCAGTCCTGTCCCAGCTGCGAAGGCCGCAGACCAGGAGGTCA
The DNA here is from genome assembly GCF_042192375.1 of Pseudophaeobacter sp. TrK17. NCBI lineage: Bacteria > Pseudomonadati > Pseudomonadota > Alphaproteobacteria > Rhodobacterales > Roseobacteraceae > Pseudophaeobacter > Pseudophaeobacter sp. TrK17. Next base: position 1,665,801 of record NZ_CP071700.1, on the reverse strand, counting down.
GCGAGGCCTCCCCTGATAAGCCCAGCGGCAATAGCGCGCTACGGGCCGCAGAATAAGGCGGGTTGCAGACCAGACCAGAAAGGCTCCGCTCTGGGCGGAGCCTTTTGCTATTCAGGGGTCCAAAACTCAGAGCAGCGCAGTCTGATCCGCATCCACTTGCGCGATTTTTTCCTCGGCGCGTTCCGCCTCGCTGGGGGTGGCTGTCGGTTCGGGGTGCAGGTCGCGCGCCCGCGGGGTGTGTTGCAGCACCGCCTGGATCGGAAAATGGTCCGACCCGATGTGCCCCAGCCGCCGGATCCGGGCCAGGGTGAAGTCGCCGGAGCAAAATATATGATCCAGCGGCCACCGCATGAACAGGTAATCGGCGTGAAAGGTACTAAACAGCCCACGCCCGATGCGCAGGTCCAAAAGGCCGCTTACCTTTTGGAAAAGCCGCGTTGACGCCGACCAGGCCACATCGTTCAAATCGCCCATGACCACCACAGGTCCGGCGCACGGATCCACCTGCCGCGCGACCAGTAACAGCTCGCCATCCCGCTCGGCAGAGGTTGCATTTTCGGTGGGGCTGGGCGGCGCGGGATGCAGGCAATGCAGCCGCACCTTGGTGCCAGAGCGCAGCACCACATCCCCATGGATTGAAGGCACCCCCTCTTCCACTAGATAGGCAATGCGGGTGTCCTGTAGCGGCAGCCGAGAGTAAAGATGCATGCCGTAAAGGTTGTCGAGCGGTTGTTTCACTGTGAACGGATAGTCTGGCTCGATCCCAGCAAGTTGCTGTTGCCACCAATCGTCCGTCTCCAGGGTGAGGATCAGATCCGGCGCCTCTGTGCGGATCAGGTCAAGAAGCGGATCTGCGTTGCGGTTGGTCATCAGGACATTGGCGACAAGGACATTTATCTGATCCTTGGGCCGCACCTGCCGCGCGGTTTGGATCTGCCGGGGAAACAGGCGCGTATAGGGCAGGATCCGGCCCAGCTGGAATAGGGTACACCCAAACAGCACTGCGGGCAGCCAAAGGCCCCAGCCCTCTGGCCAGCCAAAGACCCAAACACAGGCCCCACAGGACAAAGCCGTGACGACAGCGATCTGCATGGCCGGAAATTCGAACCCCCGCACCCACCAGCCCTCGTGCCGCAACAACGGCACTAGCGTCATCAGTGGTACGGCGCAAAACGCCAGATAAAGGGCCCAGTTCAGGTCCATGTTGCCGCCGTCCCTTTTGTCTCGTCCACCAACCGCTTTACGCCACGTCCTGATCCGCTTGCTGCCGCTGCCACAGATGAGCATAGCGGCCGTCACGGGCCAACAGATCTTCGTGGCTGCCCTGCTCAACCACCTCGCCCTGCTCCAGAACCACGATGATATCCGCCTCTGCCACAGTGGACAGGCGGTGGGCAATGGTCAGAACCGTACGGCCCTGCGCAGCGCGTTCCAGGGCATCCTTGATTTCTTGCTCGGTATCCGTGTCCAGCGCCGAGGTTGCCTCGTCCAGCAGCAGGATCGGTGGGTTTTTAAGCAGGGTCCGGGCAATGCCAACCCGTTGCTTTTCGCCGCCCGACAGTTTTAGCCCGCGCTCCCCCACCTGGGTGTCATAGCCTTCGGGCAGGCTGACGATGAAATCATGGATCTGAGCATCCCGCGCCGCCTGCTCGACCGCGGCCTGATCGGCGCCATCGCGGCCATAGGCGATGTTGTAGCGAATGGTATCGTTGAACAGCACAGTATCCTGCGGCACCACCCCGATGGCGGCATGCAGGCTGTCCTGTGTCACCTGCCGCACATCCTGGCCATCAATGGTCAGCGCGCCCCCGGTGACATCGTAAAAACGAAACAGCAGCCGCCCGACGGTGGATTTTCCCGACCCGGTGGAGCCAACGATGGCAACCGTTTGACCAGCCTCGGCGACCAGATCGACACCCTTGAGGATCTCCCGGTCACTGTCATAGCCAAAGCGCACATCTTTCAGCCGGATTGCACCGCCAGAGACCTTTAGCACCTTGGCATCCGGCGCATCGGTGACATCGGCCGGCTGTTCCAACAGATCAAACATCTCTCCCATATCCACCAGGCTTTGGCGGATTTCGCGGTAGACCGTGCCCAGAAAGTTCAGCGGCACGGTGATCTGGATCATATAGGCATTGACCATGACAAAATCGCCGACGGTCAGCTCGCCATTTTGAACCCCCATCGCCGCCATGACCATCACAGCCACCAGTCCGGCGGTGATGAACAGGCTTTGGCCAAAGTTCAGAAAAGCCAGGGAATAGGCGGTTTTCAGCGCCGCCTGGGCATAGGCCCGCATCGCCCCGTCATAGCGTTTGGCTTCGCGCGCCTCGGCGCCAAAATATTTAACCGTTTCATAGTTGAGCAGACTGTCGATGGCCTTTTGGTTGGCATCTGTATCCTGCTTGTTCATCTCGCGGCGCAGTTTCACCCGCCACTCGGTGATGGCAAAGGTAAACCACACATATAGCCCGATGGTCACCACAACCGCCGCCAGATACCGGGCATCAAACAGGACTGTCAGCACGATCGCCACCAGGGTCAGCTCCAACACCAGAGGACCGATAGAGAACAGCATGAAGCGCAGCAGGAACTCGACACCTTTGACACCGCGTTCGATGATCCGTGACAGGCCGCCTGTTTTGCGGGTGATGTGATAGCGCATCGACAGACGGTGAATATGGGTGAAGGTCTCCAGCGCCAGATGCCGCAGGGCGCGCTGGCCAACGGGGGCAAAGATCACATCCCGCAGTTGCTGGAACCCGGTGGTAAAGACCCGCGCAACACCATAGGCGATGGTCAGGCCCACAGCGCCCAAGGCCAGCGGCGGCACACCCTCAGCCGCCAGACTGTCCACCGCGCCTTTGTACAGCATCGGGGTATAGACCGCGATCAGCTTGGCCAGGACCAGAACCGCGATGGCAAACACCACCCGCTGTTTGACCCAAAGATGTTTGCTCGGCCACAGATAGGGCCCCATCCGACGCAGGGTCCGCAGGCCAGAGCGACGTTCGTCGCTGGCAATAGAAGTTTCGGCTGGGGGCATAGGGGGCGCTTTCCTGGCTCAATCTATGACAGATAGGATAGGCTGCCGATGGCGACAGCACCAGTAGCAGCCACAAAACCACGCCCAGAAAAGGCGCGGTTTTGTTGGTTGCCAGAGGTTATTCTGGAAGGGTAAAGACCTGACCGGGATAGATCAGATCCGGGTCGCGAATAGCACTATTATTGGCCTCAAAAACCCGCACATACAAAAATCCGCTGCCATAGCGCTGCTGAGAGATCGCCCAGAGTGTGTCGCCCTCTTGCACGGTCACTGCCCGCACCAATGGCGCGGCCTCTCCGGTGGCGCCTTCAGCAACTGGCGGCTGCAACACCTCTGGTGCCTCGCGCTTGAACGGGGTTTCCATGCGGCTCAGAACCTTGCCCGCGTCGTTTACCTCATCCAGGCGCAACGTGTAGACACCGGGTTCCACCGCCTCTAGGCCACCGCCCCAATTGCCGTTCTCGGCGGCTGCAAACTGCCCCGCAGGGGTGTTGTCCAGATAGACCAGTATGTTCGAAGCTGCCCCGGCGCGGCCGGCCAACTGCACTTCGCCACTGTCAGAATAGCTGATGGTGTCCAGAACCACTTTGCCCTGAGGTTTTTGCGCAATGGGCTGCACCAGGGTGACCCCGTCGGCATCGGCCCGCAGCACCGCAACCTGAGTAGCTTTGGGCTGGGGGGCCGGTTCGGTCTGCGCGACGGTGGCTTGCTCAGCGGAGCCAGGATTGGTGGTATCCGGTTGCGCAACCGCCGTTGTGGCATCGGCGATCTGCCGGGGTTCAGGAGAGGCAACCACTGCGGCGGGGGCTGTGGAGTCGGGTGCCGTAGGTGCCCCGGAAGCAATCCCCTGTGGTACCTGCGCAATCAGGGCCCCCTCTTGGCTTTCGGGCGGTTCTTCTTGGGCCAGTGTTTCTTGGGCCAGTGTTTCTTTAGCCTGTGTTACGGCATCCTGATTTGCCTCCGCCTGGACCGCTGGGGTCTCTGGCGCTGCGGCAACTGTAGCTTCTGCGGTCTCCTCGGCACTGGTCACGCCATGCTGCGCGGGCTCTTCACTGGGGGCCTCTGCCACCGTGGTTTCAGCGCCTTGTGTGGTCGCGGCCGCAACCTGCCCGGACTGAGGCGCCGCCTCCGCGATTACCACCGGCGCAGGGTTGGCTACTGGCAGGGGCGCAGCCGGGGCCACGATAAAGCTGCTGTCCGAAAAGCGCTCCTGCCCCCGAGCGCTGGCCCGCAGGGAAATTACTCGCGCCTGGGTGCTGGGCGGCAGTTGTGCAAGGGCGGCAAAATCACCACCTGCCGGAACCTCAACCTGTTCGATAACCGCGCCATCCAACAGCACTTCGACCAAAAGACCCGGAGTTGCCCGGCCTGCAATCACGGTTTCGCCGCTGGGGCCGACCCGAACCAAGTCTAGCATTGGGGCGTCAAACAGGGGGGCCTCGGCGGATTGATCAGCTGTTTCGTTCTGACCCTGGGCTACCGCCTGTGTGGTGGTCTCAGGCTCAGGGGCTGCGAGGGCTGCACTTTGTTCAGGCTCATCACTCAGCGCGGCCTCAGCTGTGGTGCCGGTTTGTGCGCCCGTGGCGTCGTTCACCTCTAGCGTATCGGCAGACGCGAGCTGTTGCGCCTCAGCGCCTTCAGACATCGGGGCCGCAGTCTCATCCACCGCGGCATCAGGCTTCTGGGACAGACCTTCAATCACCACCGGCGGAGTGGCCGAAGGCGAGATGGCAACGGTCTTTGAACCGTCATCGCGCGTCGCGCGGGTGCCCTGGCTGGTATCGAACACCCCCAGCCAGGCCATCGTCGCCCCACCGACGACGACAACCGTCGCAACAGTTCCACCCAGAGCCAAGCTACTCAGCCCACCTGTTACACCTGTCCCAGCCATCTTTTTCCTTCCTTCGGCGCCAAACGAAATTCCCACTGGTATCCCGCCATACGCCTGGTTGAGGCAGCCTATCAATCACGTTATCAAGGGTCAAAACACCAATTGTGTTTCCCCTTGAAAACTCAATGAAAGGCCATCTCATGCCTATAAAATCGGTCTGTGTGTATTGCGGATCACGGTCTGGGGCAATGCCCGCCTATGAAAGCGCTGCTGAAAGCTTGGGAGTGATGCTGGCAGCACGCGGGGTGCGGCTGGTCTATGGAGCTGGCGATGTGGGGCTCATGGGGGTGGTGGCCCGCGCCACCCAGCAGGCCGGTGGCGTGACATTTGGGGTTATTCCCGAACATCTGGTCAAGCGCGAAGTGGGGAAATCAGACCTCAACACCTATGTTGTCACCGAGACCATGCATGAACGCAAAAAGGTGATGCTGTATAATGCCGATGCGGTGGTTGTGCTGCCCGGTGGTCCGGGCTCGCTGGATGAGTTGTTTGAGGCCCTGACCTGGCGCCAGCTGGGCCTGCATGACAAACCCATCGTGATCCTCAACGTCGAAGGCTACTGGGACAAGCTGCGCGATCTGGTGGAGCACATGCTGGCCCAGGGGTTTGCCGATGCCTCGCTCAGCGAGTTCCTGATCTGGGTCGACACCCCAGAACAGGCGCTGGACCTGCTGAACGGCTAAAGAGCAGCGCGCTGCGCGTCATGGAGGCTGCGACGCGATTTCCGCAGCGCCCCAAAAGAGAAAATCAACACCGCCGCCCAGATCAGGCCAAAGGCCGCGCCGTGCCAGGGAGTAAAGAGTTCACCAAAAATAACTGATGCCACAAAGGCCTGCAGCGTCGGGTTGAGGTACTGCAACACTCCGACGCTGCCCAGGGCTACCCGCCGCGCAGCAAAACTGAACAGGATGAGCGGCATCCCCGTCAAGGGCCCGGAAATCATCATCAGCGCCGCATCATGCCAACTGTTTTGAAAACCGCCACCGCCTGTGACGGCAATCACCAAAAGCGCAAGCGGACAAAGCAACAGCACCTCTGCGGTGACAGAGACAACCGGTCCGGTATCGAGGCGTTTCTTCACCACACCATAGATCGCAAAGCTGATCCCCAGCACCAGGGCAATCCAGGGTGCGACTCCCAGTCCATAGGTCAGCACCACAACGGCCAGTGCCGCAAGGCCAATCGCCAGGATCTGAGCCCGACTCAGCTGCTCGCCAAAAAACAGACGGCCCAGAACCACGCTAACCAGCGGGAAGATATAATAACCTAGCGATGCCTCGGTGGCGCGTTCTATCTGGATCGAGGTGATAAAGATGAACCAGTTGAGCGAAATCATCGCGGTGGCCAGCAGCAGCACACGCACACGCGCCCAATCGCGCAGCACCTCTATCAACTGCGGCAGTCGCCCCTGCACCGCCAGCACAGAGGCAAAAAACACCCCCGACCAAAGGATACGATGCGACAGCACCTGTTCGGGTGGCACATGCGCCAACAGTTTATAGAACAGACCTGACAGACCCCAGATGCTGCAGGCTGCGATCATGGCAAAAACGCCCTTTGCCGCTTCACTCATTGCAGTGGCCCTTTTGCTGCGCCCGACCTTCGTCAGGATCCCCTAAACCAACAGCGCCCGACCAAATGGCCGGGCACTATAGTCACAATTATAATCGATCTTGGGCTTAGCCGAGACGCGAAGCGACGTTTTCCCAGTTCACCAGGTTGTCGAGGAAGTTCGACAGGTAGGCGGGGCGCTTGTTGCGGAAATCGATGTAGTAGGAGTGCTCCCACACGTCACAGCCCAGCAGCGCGGTCTGGTTAAAGCACAGCGGGTTGACGCCGTTTTCGGTCTTGGTCACGGCCAGCGAACCGTCAGCATTTTTCACCAGCCAAGCCCAGCCGGAGCCAAACTGACCCGCGCCAGCGGCAGAAAACTGCGATTTGAATTCGTCAACCGAGCCAAAGCTTTCAACCAGAGCTTTTTCCAGCTCACCAGGAATGGCGGAGCCGCCAGGGCCCATCATTTCCCAGAACTGGTTGTGATTCCACAGCTGCGAAATGTTGTTGAAGATACCGTTTTGCGCCACAGAAGACGCGTCGTAGGTGCCGGTGATGATCTCTTCCAGAGATTTACCGTCCCACTCGGTGCCTGCAATCAGCTTGTTGCCGTTGTCGACATAGGCCTTGTGGTGCAGGTCGTGGTGGTATTCCAGAGTTTCTGCCGACATGCCCTTGGCGGCAAGCGCGTCATGTGCATAAGGAAGATCGGGAAGTTCAAAAGCCATAGTGGACACCTGTCAATTTTTGTTGCGTTCCTGAGCAGATACATGCGGTGCGGGCAGCAGCAGGTCAAGTACCAAGACCAGAAAACCGCGCATGGCCTATGTGCAAAAATGAGGAAACTTGAGATGATCGCACAGAAGGTCACACAGACATGGACCGCCGCGCGCAAGATGTTTTACCGTGCTCGCGGGCACTATGCGGGCTCTCTCAACGGCACGGCCTTTCGGCTTGATCCCTATCATTCCAAATTCTGGCGCAAAGCCAGCACAGGCACCTGGGAGCCTGAAACCTTTGCCGTGTTGCAGGCGCATCTGGACAAGCAGCATGATTATCTCGACATCGGCGCCTGGATTGGTCCCACGGTGTTATATGGCGCCAGTCTGGCCCGCCGGGTCTATTGCTTTGAGCCGGACCCGGTGGCCTTTCGCTATCTCGCCTGGAATCTGGAGCTGAATTCCGTACAGAATGTCTCGGCCTTTTCTGCGGCGCTGAGCCAGGGCGTCGGCATTGCGCGCATGGCCTCCTTTGGTGGCGAGGCTGGCGACAGTATGACCAGTCTGCTCAACGACGGGGAACACGGCTCTGACGTGATCACCCTGGGCTGGGAAGATTTTGCCAACTCCGCAGACCTGAGCCGTATCTCGCTGGTTAAAATGGATATTGAAGGCGCCGAGTTTGATGTGCTGCCCAGCCTGATCCCCTGGCTGAAACAGCACCGCCCTGCCCTGTATCTGTCGACCCATGCCCCGTTTCTGGATGCAGAGGTTCGAAAACAACGCATGCAGCAGCTGGCCGACAGCCTGTCGTTCTACGGCAGCTGCCTTGAGGACAATGGCCGCGCATCGGGATTTGAAACCCTAACCCAAAAGCGCGCCCTGACCCAGTTCCCGACCTTTTTGTTTACCTCGTGATAGTGCGGTTTATTTAGGCCGATCAGCAAGCTTGGCACCGCCCCAGCTGCAAACAGTTTCGCTGCCTGCCCTATATCATCACAATAATACCATTTGAATCCAGACACTTATTTGCCACCTTTCGCGTAGAGAACTTGCACGCAAAAATAGCAGCATATCAGGCCTGTTGCGTCTTTCAGTCGAGACGAATACAGGTACCGGCCCCGCGCGGGGAGAGCGTTCCGGGGAGCGCGTGAGACAAAACCTGCAGCGAAACTTTTAAATTTCCAAGGTTCAAAATGGCCCGGTAGCGGTCATTACTCAACTCCGCGGCCTTTGCCGCCAGTGCCCGGCTTGGCGTCCAATCCAATAGGTATGAATCATCGCTGCGCCGCCTCAATGCCGCATGCATCGATCCACCTTCCTCAGAAGCCCGGATGCGCGCAGTCTCATCGCTTTCCAAAAACTGCATTGAGACTTTTGAAGGTATCCAGCCGGACGTGGTTACCGGTGTGAGAGTGCAGGTAAAAGTATCGGCCGCAAGTCCGGCACCGCTGAACAGGGTGACCGCAGCAAACAACAAACTGTTTAAGTATCCCGCCATTCTAGCCTCAGGAACAGACACGCAAAACGAGAGGTATACGGGCAGTCAGCTGCCGTCCCTATAAGGGCGTGCCCTGTACAAGTTACCACTGTTAACCTTTGTTACCATGACGAACACTTTTACAAAAGTGAAAAGAGAGCCCCCCGCGCAATCAAAACCCCAAGAGCAAAATTTGCTCACATTCCCCTGACGCTAAAAACAAATCCTAGGAAACGGGCTGGCATTCTCCGCTGCCACGAGACTGATTGAAGTAGCCATTCAGATAAGCGGTCAAGGTCGCTTTCATCGTCTTCGTATTCAGCCGCATAATGTATTGTGCACTTGTTGTGGTATTTCCTCGAAGTGACAGGTTTTTAACTGTCCATGAAATCGTGTAGCGAGACGCCCTGGGTTGTTCCAAGACTGCAGGAATAGGCTTTCCATAAACTTGGTGGATGACACCATCATAGGCCATTGCCGACCCGCGGTTGTCGCGAAACTCGATCAGCACCTTTGGAGGGACCAGGTTATCACTGCTATGCGCCGTCATTTCACACATGATACGGTCTGCAGCAAGGGCTTGAGCACCAACAAAAAGTGCCGCAAGGAGTGCCAGGCTCAAGTTTTGAATCCGTTTCATTCAATTCGCACCGACTTCAGTTTAACCAAACACAAATTACATACAAAAAAGTGCCCTCGAAATCACTTCGAGGGCACCTTAGATTTGCGGTTTTAGAAGTTCAACTCAGATTAGAGCGGCCCACTCAGTATACACCCACCGAGGATTGTGGATGGGCCGAGGCAGACAGGAGGTTGAACATATAGGCACCGACCGAGCGGAAACAGACCAAGCGGAAGCTTCCGTCTTCCTGCAGCCAAAAGGCCGCCGCGACCTGGGCTGTGCGGCTACGGCGGAAGTCTCCGGGCTTGAAGGCTTCGGCGGACAGATCCACCGGAGCGATCTTGGCAAGAACCTCGCGGGCGCCCTCTCCTGCAATGCTAAAGAAAGAGCGCGCATCCGACACATTCGCCGCCAGGGCATGTTCGCCTTTCAAGGCCTGCGCCAGCTCAGCGGTTTTGGCCACAGCGTCGCCATAGGGCACCAATAGCAGCAGCTCATCCGGTGACATCCAGGCCGCTGCGCCGCCCTCAACCACCGATATCTTGCGCTGATCTGGCACCTCGGCACCGGTAGCAGCCTTGACTGCCGCCTTCAGGGTTTTGGAAGACAGATCACCACGCAGGGTGATCATCCCCTGCAGACCTGCGTCCTCGCCTGTGGCGATACCAGTGAATTGCGCCCCATTGGTGGCGGTAACAGGATTAGACATTCTGCTTCTCCCCTTCCTTGTCGTAAAAGACCGGGTCAACAATCTTGGCTTTGTAGATCTGGCCATCGGTTCCGGGGAACTCGATCACTTCGCCCATGCGTTTGGGTCCGTGCTTGACCAGCCCCATGGCAATGCCACGCTCCAGCGTTGCAGAGTAATAGGTCGAGGTCACCCGGCCAATCACATTCTGCTGGCCATTGGCGTTGTGACCATTGCCCTTGGCATAGGCGCCATCGGGCAGCACCGAGCCATCCACAGTTTCCAGGCCAACCAGTTTCCAGCGATCCGGATCTGCCATATGCGAGCGCAGATGGGCGCGTTTGCCCAGGTAGTCTTCTTTCTTTTTGGACAAGGCCCACTGCAGGTTGAGATCCTGCGGGATAACGGTACCGTCGGTCTCATCCCCGATCATGATAAAGCCCTTCTCCGCCCGCAGGATGTGCAGGGTTTCCGTGCCATAGGGCATGGCATTGAACTCCTTGCCCGCCTCCATCAGCGCATCCCAGAAGGCCTGGCCTTCGGAGGCCGCAACCGCGATCTCGTAGGACAGCTCACCCGAGAAGGAGATCCGATAGGCACGGGCATCAAAGCCGCCGATCTGACCGTCACGCCACTCCATAAAGGGCAGCGCCTCTTTGCTGAGATCCATGCCGCCACCAGCCTGGGCATTGAGCTTTTCCAGCACCTTGCGGGCATTGGGACCAACAACCGCAATCTGGGCGTATTGCTCAGTCACATTGGCGACATAGACTTTCCAGTCCCACCATTCGGTCTGCAGCCATTCTTCCATGTGGCCATGGATGCTTTCGGCTCCGCCCGTGGTGGTGTGGCACAGCCAGGTGTCCTCGTCGATGCGGGCAACAACGCCATCATCGGACAGGAAGCCGTTTTCCGAACACATCAAGCCATAGCGACATTTGCCCACCTTCAGGGTCGACATCATGTTGGTATACATCATGTCGAGGAACTTGCCTGCATCGGGGCCTTTGACGATCAGCTTGCCCAGGGTCGAGGCGTCCAGCACGCCGAGGTTTTCACGGGTATTCTTGACCTCGCGATTGACCGCGTCATGGCGGCTTTCACCGCTGCGGGTATAGGCAAAGGGGCGGCGCCACTGGCCAACTGGTTCCCAGTCCGCGCCATTGGCATCGTTCCAGTCATAGATCGGCGTTTTGCGCACCGGCTGGAAGATCTCACCGCGCGCCTCACCACCAATCGCCCCCATGGAGATGGGGTGATAGGGTGGACGGAAAGTGGTGGTGCCGACCTGCGGAATTTCCGAATTCAGACTATCCGCCAGAATGGCCAGACCGTTGATATTGGACAGCTTACCCTGATCGGTTGCCATCCCCAGCGTGGTATACCGCTTGGTGTGTTCAACGCTTTCATAGCCTTCGCGGGCGGCCAGCTGCACGTCGGACACCTTGACGTCGTTCTGATAGTCGAGCCAGGTTTTCATCCGCAGCTTGATATCCGCCTTGGCGGGCATCAGCCAGACAGGCTCCATCAGGCTCTCGTCTTCCGATACCCCCTTGGAGGCGGTGACTGTCTTGGCTGGGAAGCCAGCAGCTTCGCCGGCCTGCGCACCGGCTGCGGCGGCGTCTTCCAACACCGCGCCAAGGCCCAGATTGCCATTGGCAGAACCCGTTGCGATCACAAAGCCTGCACCATTGTCACCCAGTGGCGGACGGGCAGGATCGGGGCGGAAGAAGGCGTTTTCCTTGTCCCAGTTCAGCTTACCACCGCAGTGCGACCACAGATGCACCACCGGCGACCAGCCGCCAGACATGGCAACGGCATCGGCCTCGATCTCTTCCTGAGCGCCGCCCTCGCCGTTTTGGGCGCAGATGGCAACCTTGGTGACCCGGGGGCCATCCTTGACCTTGGCAATGGCACGGCCCAGTTCAACCCGGATACCTTTTTCGCGCACGGCCTCCATCAAGGCGCCGCCGCCGGTATCGCGGGCATCCACCACCCGCACCACTTCGACGCCTGCCTCATGCAGCGCCAGGGCGGTGCGATAGGCGTCGTCATTGTTGGTGGCAACCACAACCTTTTGGCCCGGGTTTACGCCCCAGTTCACCACATAGTCGCGCATCGAGGCGGCCAGCATCACACCGGGCACGTCGTTGCCGGCAAAAGACAGCGGGCGTTCAATGGCACCAGAGGCGGTGATGATCTGTTTGGCACGGATCCGCCACAGACGGTGACGCGGGCCACCCTGTCCGGGAACGTGATCTGTCAGACGCTCATAGCCCAACACATAGCCGTGGTCATAGACGCCAGAGGCCATGCAGCGGTCGCGCAGGGTGACGTTTTTCATACCGCGCAGCTCAGCCAGGGTTTTCTCGACCCAGACCTCGGGCGTCTCCCCGTCGATTGTACCGCCATCCACAGGCGCGCGTCCGCCCCAGTAGCTGTTTTGTTCCAGCACCAGCACCTTGGCACCGCTGGCCGCAGCCGCCTTGGCGGATTGCAAGCCGGCAACACCGCCGCCCACCACAACCACATCTGCAAAGAAGTAGAAATGCTCGTAGGTGTCCGCGTCTTTCAGCTCGGCGTCGGGTGCCGCGCCCAGACCGGCCGATTTGCGAATGATCGGCTCGTAGACATGTTTCCACAACGGCCGCGGGTGGATGAACATCTTGTAATAAAAACCCGCAGTCAGAAACCGCGACAGTTTGTTGTTGATCGACAGAACGTCGAACTCAAGGCTGGGCCAGTGGTTCTGCGACTGCGCCGTCAGACCTGAAAACAGCTCGGTGGTGGTGGCGCGCTGGTTGGGTTCATAGCGATCACCAGTGCCCAGCTGCATCAGCGCGTTGGGTTCTTCCGAACCGGAGGCCACCACGCCGCGCGGGCGGTGGTATTTGAACGACCGGCCCATCATCATCTGGTCATTTGCCAGCAGCGCCGAGGCAAGGCTATCGCCCGCATAGCCCTGCATGCGTTTGCCATTAAAGGTAAACTCGATCTGTTTTGACCGGTCAATCAGCCGGCCCTGTTTGGCGAGACGCGTGCTCATGTGGTCAGACCTCTCAAAGTAAAGGCAAATGTTTCAGCAAGGCGGATCATTCGGAGGCATCCGAAAATTCGCGCCAGCTCCAGCCGGGACGTTTTGCGGTGATCTTGTCCTTGATCTCCTGCGGCGGCTCATAGGTCTGCGCCGCATAGGTGCCAAAGACCTCTAGCGTGGTGGTACAGCGCGCAGCATGGAACCACTTGCCGCAGCCATTGGCATGGCGCCAGCGTTCAAAATGCACGCCCTTGGGGTTTTCGCGCATGAACAGGTAATCGTGGAACTGGTCGTCATCGGAGCCAGGGCCAAAACGCTTCAGATGCGCTTCGCCACCGGCGCCCAGTTCGGTTTCTTCGGCTTTGACACCGCAATAGGGGCATTCAAGGATCAGCATTGTGCTTACTCCGTCCTTTTGAATTTTGCGGCGTTAGTGTGCCACACCAGCGGCGACGCTCTCGTCGATGAACTTGCCTTCTTTGAAGCGGTTGATCGAGAATTCCTCGGTCAGCGGCGAATGACCTGTGGCCATCAGCTCAGCCATGGCCCAGCCGGATCCCGGAATGGCCTTGAAACCACCGGTGCCCCAGCCTGCATTGATAAAGCAGTTGCCCACGGGCGTTTTGGAGATCAGCGGCGAACGGTCGCCGGTCACATCGACAATGCCGCCCCACTGGCGCAGCATTTTCAGACGGCTGACCATCGGGAAGGTCTCATTCAGGGCGCGCACGGTTTCCTCGATATGATGGAAAGAGCCACGCTGAGTGTAGTTGTTGGCCGCATCTGTGCCGCCACCGATCACCATCTCACCCTTGTCAGACTGGGACATATAGCCATGCACCGTGTTGGCCATCACAACCACATCCATGCAGGGTTTGATCGGCTCTGATACCAGCGCCTGTAGCGCCACAGATTCCATTGGCAGACGGAAGCCCGCCATCTCAGACAGATGCGAGGCATTGCCCGCAACAACCATGCCCATCTTGTCGCAATCAATCGGCCCCTTGGAGGTCTCGACCCCCGCGACACGACCGCCTTCGGTGCGCACACCGGTGACTTCGCATTGCTGGATGATGTCCATCCCCATGTCGGAACAGGCACGGGCATAGCCCCAGGCCACCGCATCGTGACGGGCGGTGCCGCCGCGTTCCTGCCACAGACCACCCAACACAGGATAGCGTGGGCCGTGCAGGTTGATGATTGGCACAATTTCCTTGACCCGCTCGGGGCTGATCCATTCGGTCTGAACCCCCTGCAGCGCATTGGCATGGGCGGTGCGCTTGTAGCCACGGATCTCGTGCTCGGTCTGCGCCAACATGATGACACCACGGGGGCTGAACATCACGTTGTAGTTCAGATCCTGGCTCATAGTCTCATAAAGACTACGCGCTTTTTCATAGATCGCCGCCGACGGATCCTGCAAATAGTTCGAGCGGATGATGGTGGTATTGCGTCCGGTGTTGCCGCCGCCCAACCAACCCTTTTCGATAATCGCGACATTGGTGATGCCGAAATTCTTGCCAAGGTAATAGGCGGTGGCCAGACCATGGCCGCCAGCGCCCACGATGATCACATCGTAGTGGCGTTTGGGGGCCGGCGAGCGCCAGGCGCGCTCCCATCCGGTATGATAGCGCAGGGCTTCTCGCGCGACAGCAAAGGCAGAATAGCGTTTCATGGGCGAATCCGATGGTTCGAGACTGTTCACAGGTATGCCTCAGAGCATAGCGCATCCGGTGCCGTTTATCGTCGCATTTTTGTACTCTTGCGACATGCGGCCAATCGCGCCTTGGCAGGACAGGAGCGCGCAGCTGGCCAGTTAGGTCTTTTTTCCTGTGCCTTGCATCTATAGATGGGGGCTAGCGGCACCCCAGCCCGATACATACGACCTAAGAGGCAGTGTAACTATGGTATTCTGGATCCTGATTTCCTTTGTCGCTTTGGCGATGACTGCTCTTTTGGGGCTGGTGCTGTTGCGCGCACATTCAGTGGGCGAACCGCCTGCGGCCTATGATCTGCGGGTCTATCGCCAACAGCTGAGCGACGTCGACAAGGATCTGCAAAGGGGCGTGATCAACGAATCCGATGCCCAGCGGGTGCGTACCGAGGTGTCGCGGCGCATTTTGGCCGCTGACGCTCAGCTGCAACAACAAAGCACTGGCAGCACCCAGCCAACAGGTATCAGCCGTCTCACATCTGTGCTGACAGCCCTGTTGCTGGTCGGCGGAACTTTGGCCCTGTATAATGTCCTTGGGGCGCCGGGATATGGGGATATGGGGCTGGCCTCGCGCATTGAGGCCGCAGCGCACTACGCCGAGACCCGCCCCAACCAGGCAGAGGCCGAAGCCAAGGTCCCGGCACAGCCAGCCCTGGATCTGGAGCCTGGATATACGGATCTGGTGGCGCAGCTGCGCAAAACCGCTGGCGAGCGTCCTGACGACGCCCAGGGACAAGCCCTGTTGGCGCAGCACGAGGCCAATCTTGGCAACTTCATCGCCGCCTATCAGGCCAAACAGAACTACATCCGCATCATGAGCGGCGACCTAGAGCCCCAGGACTATGGCGAGCTGGCAGAATTGATGATCATGGCAGCCGGGGGCTATGTGTCGCCCGAAGCCGAAGCACTGCTGGATGACACCCTGCGCCTGGATCCACGCAATGGACCGGCCCGCTATTATTACGGCCTGCTCCAAGGACAGCTGAACCGACCTGACATCGCCTTTCGCATCTGGGCCGACACCCTGCGCCAAGGCCCGCAAGGGGCGCCCTGGATCGCAGGCATTGAGGCTCAGATAGAAGAAATGGCCCTGCGCGCCGGAATTGAATATAGCCCGATTTCTCCGCCAGCAGCCCCCGGTGCAACAGGCCCTGCCCTCGCAGGTCCCAGCGCCGAAGATCTTTCGGCCGCGCAAGAGATGACAACGGAGGACCGCCAGGAGATGATCCGGGGCATGGTCGCCCGACTCTCCGATCGTCTTGCCACCGAAGGGGGCTCTGCGGCGGAATGGGCACAATTGATCGGCGCGCTTGGCGTGCTTGGCCAACAGGATCGGGCCAAGGCAATCTATGACGAGGCAAAAACCCGCTTTGCCGCTGATGCAGAAGCACTGGCGCGCCTTGAAAGCGCAGCCTCCATGGCAGGGCTGAAGCCATGATCTACGACACATTCGAAGAGTTTGCAGTCGCCGCGCCGGGCTTTACGTCGCTTGCGGGCCTGGATCTTGGCGACAAAACCGTGGGCGTTGCCATCTCGGACCGCATGGGCACCGTGGCAACACCACTGGAAACCATCCGGCGCAAGAAATTCACCCTGGACGCCGAACACCTGTTTGAGATCGTCAAAAAGCGCGAGATCGGCGGGCTGGTGCTTGGCCTGCCGCGCAATATGGATGGCTCCGAAGGCCCCCGCTGCCAGAAAACCCGCGCCTTTGCCCGCAACCTGGCCCGCCTGACAGAGCTTCCCATCGGGTTCTGGGACGAAAGGCTGAGCACTGTCGCGGCCGAAAGAGCGCTGTTGGAGGCAGATACGTCACGCAAACGTCGCGCAGAGGTTATCGACCATGTGGCCGCCTCCTATATCCTACAGGGAGCACTTGATCGTATGAGGCACCTGAAGAATGACTAAAGGCAATGGTAAAGAGGTCTGGCAGCGCGACGAGATCCAATCCCCCTGCATCAATATCTGCGTTGTCCACCCAGAGGCCCGCATCTGTACCGGCTGTTATCGCTCGATCGACGAAATCACCCAATGGTCAAAACTGTCTCATGACGCCCGCGCAGAGGTCATGGAGGCGCTTCCCGCCCGCGCCGCAAACCTGACCAAGCGCCGGGGCGGACGCGCCGCCCGGCTCAAACGCTAGGCTGCAACCTGCGCGCTGTCTGCAGGGCGCTATACACCGGGTGCTGCAGACAGCCCGGTGTACCGGTGAGACGTTCCTCAGATCGCGATTGGCTGGTTTTGCACCTGCTGCATCGCTTGCAAAACCAGATCAGGCCCCGAGCCAGGACGGCTTGCGCCTTCTGACAGGACGCGTCGCCAGGCCCGTGCGCCGGGACGTCCGGCAAAAAGCCCCAGCATGTGGCGACTGATCTGGTGCAGCCGCGCGCCCTGCGTCATCTGGTCTTCGATATAGGGCAGCATCTGCTGCACCACATCAAAGGGATCGCGCGCCGCGCCAATCCCATAGACCCGCGCATCCGCAGCGGCCAGAATATCGCTGGGTTGGTGATAGGCCGCACGGCCAACCATCACCCCGTCAAGACCCCGATCAAGATGCTCAATCGCCGCGTCCAAGCTGGCAATGCCGCCATTGAGCGAAATATGCATATCGCCAAAGGCGCGCTTCATCTCATGCACCAGGTCATAATCCAGGGGCGGAATGTCGCGATTTTCTTTTGGGGACAGCCCTTTGAGCCAGGCTTTGCGCGCATGGATGGTCACCCGCTGACAGCCTGCGGCACGGATTTTTTCCAAAAACACCGGCAAAATGTCACGCGGTTCCTGCGCATCGACGCCAATCCGGCATTTCACCGTGACCTCTACCGCCACCTTCGCCCGCATCTCTGCAACACACTCCGCCACCAGATCAGGGCTTTGCATCAACACCGCGCCAAAGGCGCCAGATTGCACCCGGTCACTGGGGCAGCCGCAGTTGAGATTGATTTCATCATAACCCGCACGCGCCCCAAGCTGGGCCGCCTGCCCCAGTTCAACCGGGTCAGAGCCGCCAAGCTGCAAGGCCACCGGGTGTTCCTCCGGGCTGTAATCCAGCAAATGCAGGGCGCCTCCCCGCACCAAAGCAGGCGCAGTTACCATTTCGGTATAGAGCAGCACCTGATGGCTGAGCAGACGATGTAGGTAGCGACAATGGCGATCTGTCCATTCCATCATCGGCGCTACAGAAAGGCGCGCAGCGCGTTGCACGTGGGAAAACCCTGAATTGTCTTGCTCTTTTAGATCCGCCATGGTGCGCATTTTCCCTGTTGCGGCTCGACCCAGCCCCGATTTACCTACGGTGCCACAGATTGTGGCGCCGACGGCGCCGTGTAACACCTTTTTCCATCTGAGTGCCAGCACTGCAAACCCCGCTGTGAGGGACCAGCGCCCCGACACCGGCGGCTCGCCGCATGGTACCCGCTTTATTCCCCCGATCAGGCCGCCCCTCACTATGTCAGACAATGAGCTGCGCCAATGGCCGCTTTGAAAAGGGCAGAGAGATCAGCGTCCTGTAGCGGCAATGGCCCCTTGGCTTTTGCAGTCTGATTGTCCGGTGCAATTGGCCGTGGGTGAAAGATAGTTGCCCCCGACCAATCACCAAGCTTGCACCTTGGTAACAAGTCTGCGATCACCTCGCCTGTGATCATGACCTTACGACCTGTATGAAATGGCCCCCTTTTGAAGCACCGTTTCCTTCATAAATTTGGATTGCTTTTCCCGGCGCTCACATGGCTGTTTATTCAGTTCACCATGTCGGGCCTTGTGCTTGGGTCTTCGGCAAATGCGATGCAGATTGAAATCTGTTGGCCCTCAGGCGTCCAGCTGATCACCATCGACCCAAATACTGGTGAACCAAGTGAGCCTACCGCCAAAGGCGGGGGCTGTGATTGGTGCCAGTCCTTCGGGCATTTCATCGACACCTCTGCACGCGACGACCTGAACTGGGTTGTTCTGAACCTGAGCTATCAGCAGAACCTGGCCATGGCGCCGCCTTTGCACAAACCATTGCGGCTGATTGCGGATTACCACAGCCGGGCGCCTCCTCTCCTTTGAGCTTTCACAAGACCTGAATGAAACTTCGAAACGGCCCCGTTTGGCGCTGTTTGGGAAATTCCTGTGAACCAAAGGAAAACCAATGTTTAAAACACTTGCAAGCGGCGTTGCCGCAGCTGCTTTTGCAGCCTCTTTCGCCATGCCAGCCTGGGCTGACACGATCACCGTAACCGATACCATGGGCCGCAGCGTCGAGGTGCCAGAGGATCCGCAGCGGATCCTGCTGGGGTTCTACTTCGAGGACTTCATGGCCATCGCAGGCGCCGATTCCTATGACCGGGTTGTTGCGATTTCCAAAGACACCTGGGAAGGTTGGCGCAATCTGCAATGGCAGACCTACGCCGCAGCCATCCCACGTCTGGAAGAGCTTACGGATATTGGAGAGGTCGAATCCGGCTCCTTCTCGCTGGAGGCGGCAATTGCAGCTCAGCCTGACCTGGCCGTGCTTGCCGCCTGGCAGTATCGCAGCCTCGGAGATGTCGCCGACCGCATGGAGGCCGCTGGTATTCCGATCGTTGTCGTCGACTATAACGCCCAGACCGTGGAAAAACACGTCCAGTCCACCAAAATCCTGGGCCAGATCATGGGCACCGAAGACCGCGCCGAAGCGCTGGCGACTGAATATGCCGCTGCCGTTGGCGAGATCGAAAGCCGTCTTGCGCAACTGCCGGACGACCTCCACCCCAAAGTCTACGTGGAGCTGGCCCGAAAAGGCAAAGACACGGTCGACAACTCCTACTCAGGGACACAATGGGGATCCGTCATCGACCAGCTGGGTGCCACCAATATTGCCAATGGCCAGATCAGCAACTGGGGCAAGCTGAGCCCTGAATATGTGTTGGCGCAAAATCCACAGACAATTCTGCTGGCCGGGTCTGGCTGGGCCGGACGTGATCAGGCCGTTATCATGGGGCCAGGCGTAGACCCCAAGCTGACCCATGCGCGTATGCAGGCCTATATGGATCGCCCCGGCTGGGATGGTTTGGACGCAGTAAAGAACGGCAAGGTTTTTGGCATCTATCATGGCGGCAACCGCACGCTTTATGACTATGCCTTCCTGCAGTTTCTCGCCAAGGCAATGTACCCGGATCAGTTCGCGGATCTGGACCCGCAGGCCTCGCTTGACCGGTTCTTTGCCACCTATATGCCGGTTGAGTTCAAAGGCACCTACATGACCCAACTGCCTGGTGGCGACGGGTGATACCTGCATCCACCGCACCGCAGAAAGGGGCGGCACATGCCGCCCCTGACACTGCGATCTCCACTGTTTACCGCGGGCTGATCTTGCGACGCTTTGCCCGGCTGTTTGGGGCGGCAGCCATTCTGACTGCGCTGATCGTTGCTGACATTCTGACCGGCCCCGCCATGTTGGGGCTCACTGAGGTTCTGACCGGGCTATTCACCCCGGCAACGGCAGATGCCACAACACGGGTGATTGTCCAGGATATCCGCCTGCCCATGACCCTGATGGCCATTCTTGTGGGCATGTCTCTGGGCACCGCGGGCGTGCATATGCAAACGATCCTCGGCAATCCGCTCGCCAGCCCCTATACGCTGGGATTTTCGGCGGCCGCCGGCTTTGGAGCGGCGCTGGCGATCCTGACAGGATTTAGCCTGCCCTTCCTGCCCTGGCTCACCGTGCCCCTGTCGGCCTTTGTCATGTGTGTGCTGGCCGCTGCCCTGGTGTTTTCCTTCTCAAAAATGCGTGGCATGCGCCCCGAGATCATGGTGCTGGCGGGGATTGCCACCCTGTTCATGTTCCAATCGGCGCAATCGCTCGTGCAATATCTAGCCGCCCCCGAAGTGCTCCAGGCCATCGTGTTCTGGCTGTTTGGCTCACTTCTCAAGGCCAGTTGGAACAACGTACCGATCGTAGCTATTGTTTTTGCAATCAGCACAGCCGCCGTGATCCCGAACCTCTGGCAATTGACCGCTCTGCGCCTTGGCGATGCCCGGGCGGCGGCCATCGGCGTCGATGTGCATCGGCTGCGCATCAGGCTCTTTGTGGTGGTTGCCTTTCTGACCGCAGCAGCGGTCGCCTTTGTCGGCACCATCGGTTTTGTTGGCCTTGTCGCGCCGCATATCGCACGGATGCTGGTGGGTGAAGATCAGCGCGTCTTGCTGCCGATGGCGGCAATTGTGGGGGCCATTATCATGACCGGCGCATCGGTGCTGTCAAAGCTGGTCTCCCCCGGTGGCGTGGTCCCGATTGGCATCGTCACCGCCTTGATTGGCGTGCCCTTCCTGTTCTTTCTCATCCTGCGTGGACAAAGGAGACATTGGTGAGTTTCCATATCAAAAACCTGAACGTGGCCTACGGCAGCACCCAGGTAATCAGTGGCTTTGATGATATCTGGCCGAAGGGGCAGATCACCGCGCTGATCGGCTGCAACGGTGCCGGTAAATCGACCCTGCTGCGCGCCCTTGCCGGGCTCAGCCCGATGCAGGGGGGGGTCTTTGTGTCCGGCGGCGCGCTTTCGCCCGAGGACCAGCGTCGCCAGATCGCCTATATGCCGCAGGACACCAGTGCGCAGTCCTCTTTGACCGTATTGGAAGTGGTGCTGCTGGGACGTCTGGGCAGCCTTGGTCTGCGCCTGCCCGCAGGCATTGCCGAGCAGGCCATGGCCGCGCTCGACACCTTTGGCCTCGCCTCACTGCAATCCCGACAGCTGGACGAAATCAGCGGCGGCCAACGTCAGTTGGTTTTCCTGACCCAGGCCCTGTTTCGCCAGCCCCGCGTTCTGCTGCTGGATGAGCCAACCGCCGCGCTGGATCTGCGCCACCAACTTCTAGTGCTTGACCGGTTGCAGAAGGTGGCGCGTCAGAACGGCACCATTATCGGCTTGGCCATGCATGATCTCAACCTCGCAGCCCAATATGCCGACCGCATTGTCGGGCTCAATGGTGGGGTGAAAGCAGCCGCAGGTCCTGCTGTGGAGGTGCTGACCGCAAATAACCTGCGCGCCATGTATGGCATTGAGGCCAGGATCACCCTGGACGCCCATAACCAGCCCCAGGTGCTTCCCATTCGTGCGGTAGAATAAACAGGGGGGGCATCTGACCCAATGCCCCCCGACACTTCCCGTGCTGTTCCCCTTCAACTGCAAGTGAGCCGGCAAAGCCTGGCTCGCAACGGCGCGTCACAGCATCGTTGGCGAAAAGAGAAAAAAATTCGGTTTGACCCGTTTTTCTTCTGGACGCGCAAAAACACCAAAGCTATACGGACCCCACATTCCGGCGTAGCTCAGCGGTAGAGCAGTTGACTGTTAATCAATTGGTCGTAGGTTCGATCCCTACCGCCGGAGCCAAAGATTTCAAGGGCTTAGAGGTTTGCGCCGCTAAGCCCTTTTTCTTTGCGAACCGCCTGGGAAACCAAAAGCCCGCACAACGTCTGAAAATTTCCGCCGCCCGGGACGAACGACGGTGCGACGTGCCCCACCTCAAGCGCAGCCCCACCGCCGAACCTCGCTCTGTCCATTGCCGTCTTGCTAAGTGGACAGGGGAACACTTTGGCAAGTGATCCGCCGCCAGCGAGCCGCCTGAACAAAAAAGGGGCGGAAGACACCTGTCCTTCCGCCCCTTGTGGAGTAAATTTAAGCCCTGATCGACCGCTACTGCGCCAAACTAGGCAGGTAGAGCACGATCGAGGGGAAAGCCACCAAGAGCGCGATGGTCACACCATCGGCGATAAAGAAGGGCATCACCCCACGGAACACATCCTGTACGCTCAGATCATCGCGCACCCCGGCCACAACAAAACAGTTGAGCCCAATCGGCGGCGTGATCAGGCAGAACTCGGCCATCTTGACCACCAGAATGCCAAACCAGATCGCACACATCGGCCCCGACATGCCAAAAGCACTGTCCGCGGCTACAACGCTTTCGCCGCCGTTCAGTGCCATCACCGCCGGATAGACCACCGGCAGCGTCAGCAAGAGCATGCCAATGGCATCCATGAACATCCCCAGCACCGCATAGGCCAGCAGGATACAAACCAGGATCACCATCGGCGACATCTCCAGGCTGGTGATCCAGTCAGAGAAGGCTCCGGGCAAATCTGCAAAGCCAAGGAAACGCACATAGATCAACACGCCCCAGATGATGGTAAAGATCATCACGGTGAGCTTGGCGGTTTCCAGCAGGGCGGATTTGAACTCACCCCAGCGCATGCCGCGCCACAGGGCCATGCAAAAGACCACAAAGGCCCCCAGGGCGCCGCCCTCTGTCGGGGTGCCCCAGGCGTCGCCGCCAAAGGGGTTGTAGACAAAGCAGATGATGATCACCACGACAAAGACAATCGGCAGCGCGCCGGGCAGCGCTTCAAAACGCTGGCGCCAGGTAAAGCCCTTGACCGGGGGGCCAACGTTTTTGAATACCAAGGCAATGCCAACAATCAGCAACACATAGACCACCGCGCTAAAGGCGCCGGGAATGAACCCCGCCAGCAACAGCTTACCCACGTCCTGCTCAACGATGATGGCATAGATCACCAAAATGGCCGAGGGCGGGATCAGCGAGGCCAGCGTGCCCGCAGCGGCAACCACCCCAGCGGCAAAGCGTTTGTTATAGCCAATCGCCAGCATTTCGGGGATGGCGATACGGGCAAACACAGCGGAGGTTGCAACGGATGCGCCTGAAACCGCGGCAAAGCCTGCAGTGGCAAACACGGTTGAAACCGCAAGCCCACCAGGCAACCAGGCGATCCAGCGCTTGGCGGCCTCAAACAGGGCACGGGTCAGGCCGGCGTAATAGGCCAGATAGCCGATCAGAATAAAGGTCGGGATCAGGCTCAGCGCCTGGCTGGAGACCTTGGAATGGGGCACCTGCCCGGCAATTTTGACAGAAACGGTCAGCGCCTTGCCAAATTTATCGGGGCTGTAGCCAAACTTGGCCCAGAAGATCCAGATCAGACCCACCAGCCCGGCCAGACCAGCGGCAAAGGCCACCCGCATGCCAACAACAACCAGCACCAGCAAAAAGCTCGTGACCCAGAGGCCAATTTCAATAGGTTCCATGCCCGTTACCCCTGCCCGCCGATGGCGTCATTGTCATGTCCGCTCAATTGTTCCGCCTCAGCCGCTGCCTGCTCGGCCGCGTCCTGGATCAAAGGCACTGCAACCGGGGTGTCCAGCCCCAGAACCATGGCCCGGCCATAGCCCCAGACCTGCAGCAGCAACCGCAGGCACAGCACAGAAAAGGCCACCGGTGCCAGCAGTTTGGCCGGCCAGATGGGCAGGCCGATGTCGATGGAACTGTCGCGGCTCCACAGGGGAGCGGCGAAATCAAACGACCGGGAGAAATGCGACCAGCTGCCCCAGACAAGGGCCAGCATCAGCACCAGGATCAACAAGACCGAGATCAGTTCAAACAGCCAAAGCGCCCGTCCGCGCAACGCCCCGATCACAATATCCATCCGGATATGGCCACCGTCACGTTGCACATAAGCGATCCCCATAAAGGCGATGAGCGGCATGGCCTGTTCGATCCAGTCCACATAGCCCGGCAGCGGCGCATTCATCGCGTTGCGCCCACCGACCGAAACAACGGCCATAAGCATAAGTGAAAAGACAGCCAAGCCGCTGATCAGTGCAAAGACTTGCTCCAGCTTCAGCAATTTGCGGTCAAGACGGCTGATCAGACTGCCGTCTTCCAGCACCGCGGCGTTTCCCGCCATGGGGCCCACCTTTCGTTAGAGTGTTCCAGAATAAAAAAAACCGGGGCCGAGAGATCCCTCCCAGCCCCGATCCCGATAGCGCGCGGTTTAGTTGCCCGCGCGGGTGTCTTCCAGTGTTTTCACCACCAGATCATACAGTTCCTGGCCAGGAATACCCTGGGCTTCCATGTCCTTGATCCACTGTTCACGGATCGGATCAGCCGCTGTGGCGCGGAAGGCGGCCAGTTCGGCCTCGGGCAGCATGACCTTGGTCACGCCTTTTTCTTCCAACACGGCATCCCATTTTTCGAGCAGTGCGCCATAGTTGGCCAGGTAATGCGAAATCGCTTCATCAACCGAGCTATCAAGGGCAGTACGCTCGGCGTCGGACAGCGCCTCATAGGCATCTGTGTTGACCACAACCGGGCAGTTCACGGTGCCAGGGTTCAGGTTGGCGGTCCACCACTCGGCGCGGTTGATGGTGCCAAAGGCCAGATGGGCATGCTGGGCAAAGGCGACAGTGTCAACAACGCCGGATTCCATTGCGTTATAGGCTTCGGTCGCGGTGACCGAGGTCGGCACCGCACCAACCGCCGAAAAGGCTTTGCCGATGCCGCCAGTGGCCCGCACACGCATGTCTTTGAATTCTGCAACCGCATCGCGGGGCTCACCGGTGCCGACAATATTGTACTGTGGCATGGGGCTGGTCATCAGCAGTTTGGCATTCCAGCGCGCCAGATCCTTTTGTGCCGCTTCATGGCCATAGACAGCATGGCTGACGGCGACCTCTTCTTCCAGGGTATTCACACCCAGGAACGGCAGTTCAAGCACGGTGATCGAAGGGTTTTTGTCACGGTGATAGCCGGCACAGAACTGCGCCATTTCAAAGGCACCGATGGAGATCCCGTCAAGGTTCTCTTTGTTCTTGGACAGGCCACCATAGCTGATGTTCAGGGTGAATTCACCGTTGGTTTTGTCGCTGACAAGTTCGGCCAGTTTTTCAACATGTTCGGTAAAGGCGCGACGCTTGCCCCAAACCGATACATTCCATTCAGTCGCGGCAGCCTCGCCAACCAGCGCAAAACCAGCAGCAGCCGTCACAGCGGCAGTCAAGATCGTCTTCATTGTATTCCTCTCCCTTGTTGCGCCAATCCTTGCCCGGTAGCCAGTGGCCCGGCGGGGCCACCTGTCGGCAGGCGCTTGGCGGGTAAGCTAACGACAAGACACACAACTGCCAAGCCCACAGATCCGCTGAAACGAAGAGTTTGTAGCTCTGACAGCAGCAGAGCGGGCACCGGCCGGGACTGAATGCAAATGCAGCACAGCGCCGCCTTAGCCGAGCGCAACAAAGTTGCGTAAATCACCCTCATTTTTTGTCCGATCCGGCGCCTGATGCACAAAATGCCGCAGGTCCAGATCGGCTCGCCGCACTCTTTTGCCCCGCTTGAACCCGGCGATTCCACGCCTTTACAAAAAATGTGAGGGTAATTCGTTGACTCACAACCGCCATAATCACAAGGGATTTCCAGATATTTTGGGCCAGAAATTTTCATTTTCAGGCAAGCAAAGGAAATTCATTTACAAGCAAATCGTTATTTTCCCGTATCTTATTCACTTATTTTCCTCTCGCCCTATGATCACCGCCAGGGAAGGAAACGGTTTGACAGTCATGCCTCGTGGTTGTGGTGTCGAACCGACTAAATATCTGGGAGGAGAACAGCATGTCACAGCACCCCGAAGGTAAGGCCCACGCGCCATCCGCGGAAACCGTTGCCCGCGCCCATGTGGACAGTGCCAAATACGAAGAAATGTATGCCGCGTCGCTTAACGATCCAGAAGCCTTCTGGGGAGAGCACGGCAAGCGCATCGACTGGATCAAACCCTTCACCACGGTGAAGGATGTGAATTACAACTTTGGTGAAGTCTCGATCAACTGGTTTGCCGACGGCACATTGAATGTCTCGGCCAATTGTATCGACCGCCATCTGGATACCCGTGGCGATCAGACCGCAATCATCTTTGAACCCGATGATCCCGATGAGGCCGCGCAGCACATCACCTATAAGGAGCTGCACCGCCGCACCTGCCGCATGGCCAATATCCTGGAAACCATGGGCGTACGCAAAGGCGACCGGGTGGTGATCTATCTGCCAATGATCCCCGAAGCCGCCTATGCGATGCTGGCCTGTGCCCGTATCGGCGCAATTCATTCTATTGTATTTGCCGGGTTCAGCCCCGATGCCCTGGCGGCCCGCGTCAACGGATCGGACGCCAAGGTGGTGATCACCGCCGACGAGGCCCCACGTGGCGGTCGCAAGACGCCGCTGAAGTCCAACGCGGATGCCGCTCTGCTGCACTGCAAAGACACGGTGAAATGCCTGGTGGTCAAGCGCACCGGTGGCCAGACCACCTGGGTGGCCGATCGCGACTATGACTATAACGAGATGGCGCTGGAAGCGAACGACTACTGCAAACCCGCAGAGATGAACGCCGAAGACCCGCTCTTTGTGCTGTATACCTCCGGCTCCACAGGCCAGCCCAAAGGTGTGGTTCATACCTCCGGCGGCTATCTTGCCTATGCGGCGATGACCCATGAAATCACCTTTGATTACCACGATGGCGACATCTACTGGTGTACTGCTGATGTGGGCTGGGTCACCGGCCACAGCTATATCGTCTATGGCCCGCTGGCCAATGGCGCCACCACCCTGATGTTCGAGGGTGTGCCGACCTACCCCGACGCCAGCCGGTTCTGGCAGGTCTGTGAAAAGCACAAGGTCAACCAGTTCTACACCGCCCCCACCGCGCTGCGCGCTTTGATGGGTCAGGGCAATGAATGGGTCGAAAAATGTGACCTGTCTTCGCTGCGCCTGCTGGGCACCGTGGGTGAGCCAATCAACCCCGAAGCCTGGAACTGGTACAATGACGTTGTGGGCGGCGGTCGCTGCCCCATCGTTGACACCTGGTGGCAGACCGAAACCGGCGGCCATCTGATGACCCCCCTGCCCGGCGCCCATGCCACCAAGCCGGGCTCGGCCATGAAACCTTTCTTTGGCATCCAGCCCGTGGTGCTGGATCCGCAGTCCGGCGAAGAGATCTCTGGCAATGGTGTTGAAGGTGTTTTGTGCATCAAAGACAGCTGGCCTGGCCAGATGCGCACCGTCTGGGGCGATCACGAGCGCTTTCAGAAGACCTATTTCTCGGACTACAAAGGCTACTACTTTACCGGTGATGGCTGTCGCCGTGACGCCGACGGCGATTATTGGATCACCGGCCGCGTCGATGATGTGATCAATGTCTCCGGTCACCGGATGGGCACCGCCGAGGTCGAAAGCGCACTTGTGGCCCATGCCGCCGTCGCAGAGGCCGCTGTTGTGGGCTACCCCCATGACATCAAGGGCCAGGGCATCTATTGCTATGTCACCCTGATGAACGACCGCGAGCCATCGGATGAGCTGCTGAAAGAGCTGCGCACCTGGGTGCGGACAGAAATCGGCCCCATCGCCAGCCCGGATGTCGTCCAATGGGCACCAGGTCTGCCAAAGACCCGCTCAGGCAAAATCATGCGCCGTATCCTGCGCAAGATCGCAGAAAAGGACTTTGGCGCCCTGGGCGACACCTCGACACTGGCGGATCCATCGGTGGTGGATGACCTGATCGCCAACCGGGCAAACAAGGGGTAAGGCAGCATGACAACTGATGTAATGACCCGCCCTGCCGTTTTAATCCTTCTCGGCCCTCCCGGCGCCGGGAAGGGCACACAAGCCCGCGTTCTGGAAGAGAAATTTGGTCTTGTGCAACTCTCGACCGGGGATTTGCTGCGCGCAGCTGTTGCTGCAGGCACCGCAGCCGGTAAAGCCGCCAAGGCGGTGATGGAATCTGGTGGTCTGGTGTCGGATGAGATCGTCATCAATATCCTGCGTGACCGTCTGGCAGAACCCGATTGTGCCAAGGGGGTCATCCTCGATGGCTTCCCGCGCACAACCGTGCAGGCCGAAGCGCTGGATGTTTTGCTGGCAGAGACCGGGCAAAAGATCAACGCCGCCATCAGCCTGGAAGTGGACGACAGCGCCATGGTGGCCCGGGTTTCTGGCCGCTACACCTGTGGCGGCTGCGGCGAGGGCTATCACGACAGTTTCAAGCAGCCCGCAGTTGCCGGCAAATGCGACAAATGTGGCAGTGAAAACATGACCCGTCGTGCCGATGACAATGCCGAAACCGTTGCCAGCCGCCTGGCAGCCTATCATCAACAGACCGCGCCGCTGATTGCCTATTACGACGGCAAAGGCGCGTTGAAAACAATTGATGCCATGGGAGAGATCGAAGCAATCTCCGGTGGCTTGGCCAAGATCGTGACCGAATCCACCGCATAACACCTAGAATTTCCAGGGGGTCGGCCTGCTCAGCCGATCCCCACACCACAAACCGGAAAATCCGACGATCTCTGCTGACCCTCGGGCCAGCACATCGGCGGAGCCATGCCCGACACCCTGTTTTATCAACACAGCGGCGCGGGCAAACACAGAGCGTTTGCCTGATTGACCCCTCAATCAGGTCCTGGAGGAAGAAGGAGAAGCCGCCATGGCGGATCACACAACAAAAGCTGCACAAACAGCCGAGGCCGATAAAGGCTATTGGCGGGCCAATGTGCGGATCATTCTTGTCAGCCTGGTGATCTGGGCTGTCGTTTCATTTGGCTTTGGCATTCTGCTGCGCCCGATGCTGTCCGGCATCGCCGTCGGTGGCACTGATCTGGGCTTTTGGTTTGCCCAGCAGGGATCGATCCTGGTCTTTTTGGGCCTGATCTTTTTCTACGCCTTCCGCATGAACAAACTGGACCGTGAATTCGGCGTCGAGGAGGAGTAACAATGGATCAGTTTACCATCAACCTGCTGTTTGTAGGCACGTCTTTCGCGCTCTACATCGGCATTGCGATCTGGGCCCGTGCGGGCTCCACGTCTGAATTCTACGCGGCGGGTCGCGGCGTACACCCTGTCACCAACGGTATGGCGACCGCGGCAGACTGGATGTCCGCGGCCTCGTTCATTTCGATGGCGGGCCTCATCGCCTTTACCGGCTATGACAACTCCTCCTTCCTGATGGGCTGGACCGGTGGCTATGTTCTGCTGGCGCTGCTGCTTGCCCCCTATCTGCGCAAGTTCGGCAAGTTCACCGTATCCGAGTTCATCGGTGATCGGTTCTACAGCCCAACTGCGCGCATCGTGGCGGTGATCTGTTTAATCGTTGCCTCAACCACTTATGTTATTGGTCAGATGACTGGCGTGGGCGTGGCCTTTGGCCGCTTCCTCGAAGTCTCCAACACTGCGGGGCTGTTAATTGGTGCCTGTGTTGTGTTCGCCTACGCGGTGTTCGGAGGCATGAAAGGCGTAACCTATACCCAGGTTGCGCAGTACTGCGTGTTGATCATGGCCTATACCATCCCGGCCATCTTCATCTCGCTGCAGCTGACAGGCAATCCGATCCCGGCACTGGGCCTGTTTGGCGATCACGTCGCCTCGGGTGAGCCTTTGCTGCAAAAGCTGGACGCCATCGTGCGGGAGCTTGGCTTTAACGAGTATACCGCTCACCATGCGGATACTTTCAACATGGTGCTGTTCACCCTGTCGCTGATGATCGGCACCGCCGGCCTGCCCCATGTGATCATGCGCTTCTTTACCGTGCCACGCGTGGCAGATGCCCGCTGGTCCGCGGGTTGGGCGCTGGTGTTCATCGCGCTGCTGTATCTTACCGCCCCTGCGGTTGGCGCCATGGCGCGTCTGAACATCACCGATATGATGTGGCCCAATGGCACCGATGCGCAGGCGGTTTCCGTCGAGCAGATCGAAAACGATGCCCGCTATGACTGGATGGCCACCTGGGAAAAAACCGGGCTTTTGGCCTGGGAAGACAAAAACGGCGATGGCCATATCCAGTATTACAACGATAAAAATGCGGATATGCAGGCCAAAGCGGCTGACATGGGCTGGCAAGGCAACGAGCTGACCAACTTCAACCGCGACATCCTGGTGCTGGCCAACCCTGAAATCGCCAACCTGCCCTCTTGGGTTATTGGTCTGGTGGCGGCTGGTGGTCTGGCGGCGGCGCTGTCAACGGCGGCAGGCCTGCTGCTGGCGATCTCTTCCGCTGTGTCACACGATCTGATCAAAGGTTCGATCAATCCGAATATCTCGGAAAAAGGCGAACTCCTGTCGGCGCGGATTGCCATGGCGGTTGCCATTGCGGTTGCAACCTACCTTGGCCTCAACCCTCCCGGCTTTGCGGCGCAGACTGTGGCGCTGGCCTTTGGTCTGGCGGCTGCTTCGATCTTCCCGGCGCTGATGATGGGGATTTTCTCCAAGAAGATCAACAACACCGGGGCTGTCGCAGGTATGCTGGCTGGTCTGGGTGTTACCCTGATCTACATCTTCCTGCACAAGGGCTGGCTGTTCATTCCGGACACCAACTCCTTTACCGATGCGGATCCGCTGCTGGGTACAATCAAGTCCACCTCCTTTGGCGCCATCGGTGCTGCGGTGAACTTTGCGGTTGCCTACCTGGTTGCCGGCATGACCAAGGAAACCCCGCAGGAGATCAAAGATCTGGTCGAAAGCGTGCGTATCCCACGTGGAGCCGGTGCAGCACAGGATCACTGATCCCTCCCTGGACGGGCCACTCCCTCGGGGGACCCTCCCTTCTGGTCCGTCCTTTTTTATCCTCATGCCCGCCCGGCTCAGCGCTCGGGCGGGCATCCCCAATTTTTGCCCAATTGCCCACTATGAGACAGGTGCCGTGATGCCGATTTCCGAAACCGACCTGATCCGCTTTCTCACCTCCGTTCATCCATATGACAGTCTCGAGCTGAGCAAGCTGCAGGATCTGGCACCAAAGTTCCAACTGCTGTCGATCAGTTCAGGAGACACAATTTACGAACGCGGCGCCGATCTTGCCGGGCTGTATCTGGTGCATCACGGCGAAGTCGAAGTCTTTGACGAGAACGACATGGCGATCTCGATCCTGGGGCCGCGCAATTCCTTTGGCGAACGCGGGCTGACCCGCGACGGCCGTGCCGCAACCACGGCGCGGGCCAGTGCGGCAACCGTGCTGCTGCTGCTGCCGCGCGAAGATTTTGACGCCCTGATGCGGGCAGAACCTGCGGTCACGCGGTTTTTTGATCGCCGCCGCCCCGATACGCCGCTTCAGAACGGTCTCACCACCACCCGCGCCGAAAGCTTTATGGCGGCACCGCCAGTGACTTGCTCTGCGGGCCTGACCTGTCAGGGGGCGGCGCAGCTGATGCGCCAGCATCATATCTCCTGTGTCTGCATCAGCGAGGGCGATCACCTGCTGGGCATTCTCACCACCCGCGATCTGACGGAAAAACTGCTGGCAGAGGGGCTGCCCTTCTCTACCCCGGTGTCGCAGATCATGACCAAAAACCCCCGCAGCCTGCCGCCTGAGGCGATTGGCTCGGATGTGCTGCATGCGATGATGGAACATCACATCGGCCATATCCCGGTGGTGCAAAACGGCCAGTTGATGGGTATCATCACCCAGACCGACCTCACCCGGTTTCAGGCGGTCAGCTCAGCCGAGCTGGTGTCCAGTATCGCCCGCGCCAGCAGCGCTGAGGAAATGGCCAGGGTGACTGCGGAAATTCCCCGGCTGCTGGTGCAGCTGGTGGCAGGCGGCAATCGCCACGAGGTGGTGACCCGGTTGATCACCGATATCGCCGACACCGTGACCCGGCGGTTGCTCACCCTGGCAGAAGAAACGCTTGGCCCAGCTCCCGTCCCCTATCTGTGGCTTGCCTGTGGCAGCCAGGGGCGCCAAGAGCAAACCGGGGTGTCGGATCAGGACAATTGCCTGATCCTGTCCGATGCGGCCCTGCCCCAGCACGACGCCTATTTTGCCGCCCTCGCCGCCTTTGTCTGTGATGGGCTTAATACCTGCGGCTATGTCTATTGCCCGGGCGATATGATGGCGACCAATCCGCGCTGGCGTCAGCCATTGCATGTCTGGCAGGACTATTTTGGCGGCTGGATCAGCAAACCCGGCCCCGAAGCGCAGATGCTGGCCTCGGTGATGTTTGATCTGCGCCCCATTGGTGGCGATGCCGCGCTGTTTGAGGGCTTGCAAACCCGGGTTCTGGCCTCGGCCTGCGCCAATTCGATCTTTGTGGCCCATATGACCTCCAATGCGCTGAAACATACGCCCCCCCTGGGGCTGTTGCGGGGCTTTGCCACCATTCGCTCAGGCGAACACCGCAATACTCTGGATATGAAGCACAATGGCGTGGTGCCGGTCACCGATCTGGGCCGTATCTATGCGCTGCAGGGAAAAATTGCGGCGGTGAATACCCGCGCCCGTCTGGACGCCGGCGCTGCCATCGGGGTGATCAGCGCCAGTGGGGCCCGCGATCTGTTGGATGCCTATGATCTGATTGCGCAAACCCGGCTGGAACACCAGGCCGCCCTGGTGCGCAAAGGCGCTGCGCCTGACAACTATTTGGCGCCCTCTGATTTGTCCGACTTTGAGCGAAGTCATCTGCGGGATGCCTTTGTGGTGGTAAAAACCATGCAATCGGCGCTGGGGCACGGTAAGGGAATGTTGAGCTAACGGATCACCTGTTGTTTTGCAGGGGCCTCTGGCAGCAATATTTTGGGAAAGATGAAAGCGGCGGTTTGACAAGGCCACCGGACAATCGCGAGGGGAATTGATGTTTCTGGAACTGATCGCTGTGATTTTTGCCGGTATCGCTGTCGCTGGGGTGGTGATAATGGTCAACAATGTCACCGGAGCCCGCCTGCCGCGCTGGCTGGCGCCGGTGGCAGCGGGCCTGGCGATGATCGGCGTCACGGTGACGTCGGAGTATAGTTGGTACAGCCGCACCCTGGCCTCCCTGCCCGAAGGTTTGGTGGTGGCTGACACGGTTGAAAGCCGTAGTTTTTATCGGCCCTGGACCTATGTTGTGCCGCTGAGCGAACGCTTTGTTGCGGTTGATCTTGCCACCATGCGCAGCCATGCTAAGCAACCTGATCACCGTCTGGCTGAGGTGTTCTTTTTTGGCCGCTGGGCCCCGATCAGCCAGCTCAGCATCGCAGCCGATTGCGCCAGTTGGCGACGGGCGGCGGTGGCGACCGACACCAGCTTTGCCCTGGATGGGGGCATTCACGGGGTCGACTGGGTCTCGCCGCCTGCACAAGACCCGCTGTTGGAAACCATCTGTGGAGGCTGACCCATGTTGACCCATCTGAGCCTGCGCCTGCGGATTTTCCTGTTCTTTTGCCTGCTGGCCCTTGGCGCGATTACTGTCAGCCTTGGCAGTCTCTGGCTTAGCTTTGAACGCGCCGCGACGCCTGCGTTGCTGGATCCCTTTATCTTTGCCGGCCTCATGGGCACCTTTGCAATCCTGGGGCTTTGCGCCGGGATCTGGCTGTTGTTTGACGAAAATGTCGCCAAACCAATCGAGATCCTTGCCGCTGAAATGCGGCTGCGGGCCCATGGTGGTGTGTCCCGTGGCATTGATGCCAAGACCGCGCGCTATCTGGGCGATCTGGCACCGGCGGCTGCCGGGCTGGCCGGGGAGCTGGGCGACGCCACCCAGCTGACCGCCCGCAGTATCGCCGAGGAGACGGCCCGGTTGGAAGCGGACAAGCGCCGGTTAACGGCCCTGCTGAGCGAGCTGCCGGTGGCCACAGTGATGCTGGGGCCGGATCATCGCATCGTGTTATATGATACCCAGGCTGCAACTGTTCTGGCGCAGATCGCCCATCCACGTTTGAATGCCTGCCTGTTTGACTACCTGGACCGCCAAGCGTTGGAAGCCGCCTATGATCGCATGAACAAGTCAGGCAAGGAAGTACAGGCGCAGGTCATTGGCCGAGACGCGGCGCAAAGCTATGCCGTGAGTCTGAAACCGCTGGGTCAAGGCGAGGGCTATGTGCTGATCTTTGAGGACGCTGTTGCCCAAATTGCGCCGGAGGCTGCGCGCCCCTTGGTCTATGATTTTGACCTGCTGGACCGCCCCCTGCGCGACATCGGGGACCGCCCCCTGAATGAGCTGTGTTTTACGGTGTTTGACACCGAAACCACCGGGCTGTTGCCCCACAAGGACGAAATTGTACAGATCGGTGCGGTCAGGGTGCTGAACGGGCGTCTGATCGAGGGCGAGCAGTTCGACACGCTGGTGGACCCGGCACGCCCGATTCCCGAAGCCTCGACCCGGGTGCATGGGGTGAGCACCGCCATGGTGCAGGGCGCGCCCACAATCACCACTGCTGCGGCCGCGTTTCACCTCTTTGCCAAAGATGCCGTGATCGTGGCCCATAATGCGCCGTTTGACATGGCCTTTTTGCGCCGTCACGCCAAGGCCACCAACGTGGAGTGGGATCATCCAATTCTGGATACGGTACTGCTGAGCGCGGTGCTGTTTGGCGCCTCGGTGCCCCATACCCTGGACGCGCTGTGCGCGCGGCTGGACATCACAATCCCACCGGCCCTGCGTCACACCGCCCTGGGCGACGCCCATGCAACAGCCTGCGCGCTGGTGCAGATGATCCCCATGTTGCAGGCCCGCGGGCTTGATAGCCTCGCACAGGTGATTGAACAGACCCGACGCCATGGGCGATTGCTGGAAGACCTGAACCCGGTGGACAATCACGGCAGCACATGGCAGGCAGGCAAAAAGACCTGAAGCGAGGCGCGCGATGCCACAGACCAGTTTTATTCCCGACGCTGACACGGCCCGGGCTTATCGGGATGCTCTGGGCTGTTTTGCCACTGGCGTCACCGTGGTGACAACCCTGACGGACAGCGGCCCGCTGGCAATAACTGTGAACAGTTTCACCTCTGTCTCGCTGCAGCCGCCGTTGTTGCTGTGGTGTCCTGATCGCAGCTCCCTGCGCCACGATGCCTTTGTCACAGCAGAGCGCTTTGCCATTCACGTGCTCGCCGAAGACCAGCTAGGCCAGGCGGAGCATTTTGCCCGCAACGGTGAAGGGTTTACAGCGCAAAACTGGAGCCAAAGCGCCGCCGGAACCCCGGCCCTGTCCGGCTTCATCGCCCGGTTCGAGTGCCAGCACTTTGACGCCCACCCCGCCGGGGACCACACCATCATTTTAGGCAAAGTCACTCAAGTCACCACCTGTCCCGGCAACGGGTTGGTCTTTAAACGCGGACAATACGGCGGCTTTTTGGAGCAGGTTTAGGCTCTTTCGGCTTTTACAGCCAAGTCCCAGATCCAACAAAAATCCACAAAAAACCCGCCAAACCATCAGGTTGGGCGGGTTGATTTGACGTTTAGTAACGCCCTGTCCCACTGCGCCGAACAGGACGCATGAGACTTATTTCAAAGCCGCGTCGCTGATGATGTGGGTCCAGGCGCCCTCAGGTGTCTTGGTGATCACTGGCGAAGAACCACCTTCGAGCAGGGTTTTAACCGTCCGCTCATAGTCAGCCACATCAAGTGCACCGTTGCTACCTGCGGTCAGCTTGGCGACTTCGCGCATCATCCGCTGCTGGTGGTGTTCTGTCTGCGCACCGGAAGCATCATTGTCGAGCACGATTTCTGCCGCTTCATCCGGATTGGATTCGGCGTATTTCCAGCCCTTCATCGAGGCCCGTACAAAGCGCTCCATCTTGTCGACAAAGGCAGGGTCGTCCAGGTTTTCTTCCAGAACATACAGACCATCTTCCAGGGTTGCGACGCCCTGGTCTTCGTATTTGAAGGTGATCAATTCATCCGGGGAAACGCCCGCAT
Source organism: Pseudophaeobacter sp. TrK17 (assembly GCF_042192375.1). Lineage (NCBI taxonomy): Bacteria > Pseudomonadati > Pseudomonadota > Alphaproteobacteria > Rhodobacterales > Roseobacteraceae > Pseudophaeobacter > Pseudophaeobacter sp. TrK17. Next base: position 1,629,583 of record NZ_CP071700.1, on the reverse strand, counting down.
CCAGCACCTGGCCATATTCGTTATAGGTCATAGTCGAAATGCAATCGGCCTGACGCTGCAACAGAGGATCCACGTTAAAGCCCTGTTTCAGAACCTCTACACCCATTTCACCCTTGGCTTCGGTAGAGATACCCAGCTTGCTCATCCAGCTCATAAAGGGGAACTCATTGCCAAAGAACCAGACACCCAGCGTGCGGTTGGGCAGGTCTTCGGGGCCGGCGATACCAGTGTCGTTCCAGCAGGTCAGCTGCATGCCAGAGCTTTTGTAGGGCTGAGCGATGTTGACCAGTGGCAGGCCCTTTTCGCGCGCCGCCAGGGCCGCCGGCATCCACTCGACCGTGACGTCAGCGCCACCGCCGGCAATCACCTGTGTGGGGGCAATGTCCGGGCCACCTGGCAGGATGGTGACATCCAGATCTTCTTCGCTGTAAAAGCCCTTGTCCAGTGCTACATAGTAGCCCGCGAACTGTGCCTGTGTCACCCATTTCAGCTGCAGCTTCACGTCATCCGCAGCCTGGGCCGCGCCGACAGATGCAAGCGCCAGACCGGCGGCTGTCAAAATGTGTTTCATGAGATCGTTCTCCCGTTGGTTATGATGAAAGCTTGCGCGAATTTGACCCTTCGATCAAATATTATTCTTAAGTTTTTGTTAGGCATTCTGCCTCTTCGCGCAGCAATTGAGCGTTTATTTTAGGCCAGTGACTGATTTTTCACCACTGTCAAAGTCCTCTGCCAGAGCGCTCCCCTGGCAAATCCACCGCGCAATTTATCTCGCGCGGTGGACTGTTCATTTATCCCCGTTGCGAGGGATGCCAGAAGGTCAGGCTTTTCTCGATCAGGGCAATCGCCCCGTAGAAAAAAGACCCCGCCAAGGCCGCCATGACAATCTCGGCCCAGACCATATCCAAAGCCAGTTGCCCGACGCTGGTCGAGATCCGAAAGCCCATGCCCACGGTGGGCGAGCCAAAGAACTCAGCCACAATTGCGCCCACCAGCGCCAGGGTGGTTGAGATCTTCAAACCATTAAAAATAAACGGCAAAGCTGCCGGCAGGCGCAGTTTAAAAAAGCTCTGCCAATAGCTGGCCGCATAGGTCTGCATCAGATCCCGTTGCATGGCAGAGGTCTCGCGCAGGCCAGCCACCGTGTTCACCAACATCGGAAAGAACACCATGACCACAACCACAGCCGCCTTGGACTGCCAGTCAAAGCCAAACCACATCACCAGAATGGGCGCAGTGCCCACAATCGGCAGGGCTGCAACAAAATTGCCCACGGGCAGCAGTCCGCGACGCAGGAAATCGCTGCGATCCACCGCCACCGCCATCAGCAAGGCTGCGCCACAGCCGATGATATAGCCAGACAAGGCCCCCTTCAAAAAGGTCTGCGCCAGATCTTTCCACAAGATCGGCAAGGAGGAGGCAAAACGCTCGGCAATCAGGCTTGGCGCTGGCAGGATCACCATGGAGACCGCAAGCCCACGCACCAGCAGCTCCCAGACCAATAGCACGGTGACACCAAAGATCATCGGCACCAAAAGCTTTACCGCCCGGGTATCCGCGCTGGCCCCATTGGCCAAACGGCTGTTCAACCACCAGCCCAGACACCAGACCAAAACTGCAAGAAATACCAAAGTCATCTGACACCTCCGCTGCCGACCCGACACCACATAGGTGCCAGCGTCACAGGCTTCATTTGGCCATTGATACCCCGGGGGAGCCGCATCGCTGCGGCGGGGCCAGCGCCCGCCTTCCCCGGTTTCATCCTAGGCTGTCTCGTCATGTACAGTCCCATCATTGCTGCATTCCCATCCGCTTCAGAACGATCTTTTCGATCAGTTCCAACAACGCCACCAACAGCCCTGCCAGAATGGCCGCCGCAAACAGCGCTGACCAGATCTGCACTGTCTGACCATAGTAGCTGCCCGCCAGTAGACGCGCGCCAAGACCGGACACCGCGCCAGTCGGCAGCTCACCAACGATGGCCCCCAGCAGCGAGGCCGCGATGCCAATTTTCAGTGACGTGAACAGATAGGGCATCGACGATGGCAACCTCAGTTTCCAGAACCCCTGCGCGGTATTGGCGCTATAGGTTTTCAGCAAATCCAGCTGCATCGCATCGGGACTACGCAGCCCCTTCACCATGCCAACCACGACCGGGAAAAAACTCAAATAGGCTGAGATAATCGCCTTGGGCAAAATACCCTGCACCCCAATCGAGTAGAGCACCACGATGATCATCGGTGCCAGCGCAATAATCGGGATGGTTTGGCTGACAATCGCCCAAGGCATCACCGACATATCCATCACCCGTGAATGCACAATCCCCACAGCCAGCAAAACCCCCAGCCCGGTGCCGATGACAAAGCCCATCAGGGTTGCCTTCAGCGTCACCTGAGCATGGTAAACCAGCGAGCGTTTCGAGGTGAGTTTCTTCATCACTGTGGTCTTCCACAGCTCAGTCACCACCTGATGCGGTGCTGGCAGGCGCGGGCGATCCTGTTCCCAGGTCTGCGCGATGGCAAATGTATTGCCAGCCACCAGACCAAAGGTCCCCATGTCGCGCCGCGCTTTGGAGGTCGCAGGCATGACTTCGGCCCCGCCGCGTTCAGCCGTATCCAACACACCCTTGATGTTCATCGGCACACAGGCCGCGTACCAAAAGGCCACAATGGCCGCGAGCACCATCAGAACGGAAAGAAAGGTTTTCATAACGTCCCCTCCTCACCGCCGGTGAAAATCATAGCATCAGTCATCACCATGCCCCGCCCGCAAACCTTCGCGTACACGATGGGCAATGTCGATGAATTCCTGGCTGTCGCGAATATCCAGCGGACGCTCGCGCGGCAGGGTGCTTTCGATCACATCGGTGATCCGGCCCGGACGGGGCGACATCACCACGATCTTAGTCGACAGATACACCGCCTCTGGGATCGAATGGGTAACGAAACCGATGGTCTTGTTGGTGCGCGCCCAAAGTTTCAAGAGCTGCTCATTCAGGTGATCGCGGACAATCTCATCCAGCGCCCCAAAGGGTTCATCCATCAGCAGGATATCGGCATCAAAGGCCAGTGCCCGGGCAATACTGGCGCGCTGCTGCATGCCGCCGGACAATTGCCAGGGGTATTTGCCGCCAAAGCCAGACAGCTCCACCAGCTCCAGCACCTGCTCGACCCGTTTGTCCTGCTCGGCTTTGGAATAGCCCATGATTTCAAGCGGCAGTTTGATGTTCTTGGCAATGGTACGCCAGGGATACAGGCCCGCGGCCTGAAACACATAGCCATAGGCGCGCTGCTTGCGCGCCTCATCCGGGGTCATGCCATTCACTGTGATAGAGCCACCCGTTGGGTGCTCCAGCGCTGCCATCACCCGCAGAAAAGTGGTCTTGCCACAGCCTGAGGGGCCAATAAAGGAGACAAAATCCCCCTTGTTGATGGTGAGATTCACATCCTTGAGCGCCTGTACAGGACCGTCATTTGTCGGAAAAACCAGATCCAGGTTTTTCGCTTCGACGACGGCCTCGGGGGCACGCTCGGAGGCATGGGCCTGAGGAGCATCGGCCTGGGTAGTCGTTTGAGTATTCATGTCTTCGCCTTGTTCAGACTATAAGCCGGCCGCGCACGAGGGAGCTCCCCGGCGCAGCCCTGCTCCTTGATTAAACGCCAGTTGCGGGAATGCCTGAGCGTTCAACGGGACGCGGAGAGGTCAGCTCTTTCCAGGTCGACAGCGCCTTGTTCACCACTGTATTGGCCTCGCGCTCAACAAACCGGCCATGGCCTTCCTGAGTGCGGATTTCGCCGTCATGCACCGCCACCTGGCCCCGGCTCAGGGTAAAGCGCGGCAGGCCTTTCACCTCATGACCCTCAAAGACGTTATAGTCGATGGCAGACTGCTGGGTGCTGGCGGCAATGGTTTTTGACTTTTCCGGATCCCAGACCACCAGATCGGCATCGGCGCCGACCAGAACCGCACCCTTTTTCGGGTAACAATTCAAGATCTTGGCAATATTGGTCGAGGTCACAGCGACAAATTCATTTGGCGTTATCCGCCCCGTAGCAACGCCTTGGGTCCACAGCATCGGCATCCGGTCTTCCAGGCCGCCGGTTCCATTGGGGATTTTGGTGAAATCCCCTACCCCATAGCGTTTTTGCTCAGTCGAGAAGGCACAGTGATCGGTGGCCACAACCGACAACGAGCCAGACTGCAGACCCGCCCAAAGGCTGTCCTGATGCTTTTTGTTGCGGAAAGGGGGCGACATCACCCGGCGCGCCGCATGATCCCAATCGGAGTTGAAATATTCGCTTTCATCCAGCGTTAGATGCTGGATCAGCGGCTCCCCCCAGACACGTTTGCCCTGCATCCGCGCCCGGCGAATGGCCTCGTGGCTGTCCTCACAGGAGGTATGCACCACATAAAGCGGCACACCCGCCATATCGGCAATCATGATGGCACGGTTGGTGGCCTCGCCTTCCACCTGGGGGGGGCGCGAATAGGCATGGGCCTCGGGGCCGGAATTGCCTTCGGCCAACAGCTTTGCTGACAGTTCCGCCACCACATCGCCGTTTTCCGCATGCACCATGGCAATGCCGCCCAACTCAGACAGACGCTGAAAACTGGAATACATCTCGTCATCATTGACCATCAAAGCGCCCTTATAGGCCATGAAGTGTTTGAAGGTATTGATGCCACGTGTCTCGATCACGGTCTTCATCTCGTCAAAGACCTGCTCCCCCCACCAGGTCACCGCCATGTGGAAGGAATAATCACAGTTCGCCCGGGTGGATTTATTGTCCCAGCGCTTCAAAGCATCCAACAGGCTCTCGCCCGGATTTGGCAGGGCAAAATCCACCACCATGGTGGTGCCCCCGGCCAGACCAGCCCGCGTGCCGCTTTCAAAATCATCTGTCGAATAGGTGCCCATAAAGGGCATTTCCAGATGGGTATGGGGATCAATCCCGCCCGGCATCACGTAACAGCCAGTGGCATCCAGCTCTTCATCGCCTTTTAGGTTCGGCCCAATTGCAGTGATCACCCCACCTTCAATCAAAACATCCGATTTATAGGTGAGATCAGCGGTGACAATTGTCCCGTTCTTGATGACTTTACTCATGAGTACAACTCCCTGAAACGGGGCGTTTAAACGCCTCCATTGTTGTTTGATGCTGCGCCTAATCCTGGGCGCTGCACATTTCATCTTTCCGGAAATACTCCGGGAGAGCGGCCCCCAAAGGGGCCGCGGGGGCAGCGCCCCAATCTGTCTTTAGGAAACGATTTCAGCCGTTTCCACAACCGCATGAAACAGAACATTGCCGCCGGCTTCGGCCCAGTCCTTGCTGATCTCTTCCGCCTCGTTGTGGCTCAGCCCATCGACACAGGGACACATGATCATCGCAGTTGGCGCCACCCGGTTGATCCAACAGGCGTCATGGCCGGCACCGGAAATAATATCCAGATGCGAATAGCCCAGACGCTCAGCCGCGTTGCGCACTGCTGTGACGCAGGTCTCGTCAAATTTCACCGGATCAAAGCCGCCGACTTTTTCAAATTCGATCTGCATATCAAGGGCTTCAACGATGTCCTTGCCCTCTTCGCGCAGCCGCAGTTCCATGTCTTCGATCACTTCCAACTCGGGTGAGCGGAAATCAACGGTAAAGACCACCTTGCCGGGGATCACATTGCGCGAGTTTGGATAGACGTCAATATGGCCTGCCGCGCCAACAGCGCTTGGCGCATGGGACCAGGCAATTTCATCCACCGCTTCCAGCACCCGCGCCATGGCGAGCCCCGCGTTGCGGCGCATCGGCATCGGGGTCGACCCGGTATGGGCATCCTTGCCGGTAATGGTCACTTCGGTCCAGCTGAGCCCCTGCCCATGGGTGACCACGCCAATATCCTTGCCCTCAGCTTCCAGAATGGGGCCCTGCTCGATATGCAGCTCAAAGAAGGCATGCATCTTGCGCGCGCCGACCTCTTCCTCGCCGCGCCAGCCGATCCGCTTCAGCTCATCGCCAAATGTCTTGCCCTCAGCGTCAACCCGGTCATAGGCCCAGTCCTGGGTGTGAATGCCCGCAAAGACCCCCGACGACAGCATGGCCGGAGCGTAACGGGTGCCTTCCTCGTTGGTAAAGTTCGTTGCCACAATGGGATGTTTGGTCTTGATGCCCATATCATTGAGCGAGCGGATCAGCTCCAGCCCAGCAAGCACCCCAAGCACACCGTCGTATTTGCCGCCCGTTGGCTGGGTATCCAGATGCGAGCCCACATAGACCGGCAGCGCATCCGGGTCGGTGCCTTCGCGGCGGGCAAACATATTGCCCATCTGATCCAGCCCCATGGTGCAGCCCGCGTCCTCGCACCATTTCTGGAACAAGGCCCGCCCTTCGGCATCTTCATTGGTCAAGGTCTGGCGGTTGTTTCCCCCTGCGATACCGGGACCAACCTTTGCCATCTCCATCAGGCTCTCCCAGAGCCGATCGCCGTTGATTTTTAGATTCTGTCCCAAAGACGTCATCGCAGCTTCCTTCCTGTTCCCCCCGCTGATCTTGCGGGTTATTCTTGGCTTGGCACCAATTGGTGGCTTTGAATCGTTGGCCTGCATCCAAAGGTCTGGATTTGACCAACTGGTCAAACTCACGCTATCACGGAGAGACCACCAGTCAAGAAATTGAGTCATTTTGGCTCTGAAATCCCCATGAAACTGGGGCAATGCGCAAATTGCGGGCGCTCATACCCGCGCAACGGACGTTAAGGATCGCTTATCCACTATGCCCAAGGACCGATCACCCACCCGTATTCAGAAAAAGAATCGCGCCGCCATTCTGGAGGCCGCACTTGAGGTCTTTTCAGCCCATGGATTTCGTGGTGCTACGGTGGATCAAATAGCCAGTCAGGCCGGGCTGTCAAAACCGAATCTGCTGTATTATTTCCCCTCCAAGGACGCGATGTTCACCGCCTTGCTGTCCGAGTTGCTGGATACCTGGCTTGATCCGATGCGCGAAATCAATGCCAGTGGTGACCCGCTGGAAGAGATCCTCGCCTATGTGCAGCGCAAGCTGCAGATGAGCCGGGATTACCCGCGCGAAAGTCGGCTGTTTGCCAATGAAATTGTGCAGGGCGCGCCGCGCATGCTGGATGCATTATCCACCGATCTGCGGGATCTTCTGGCAGAAAAAGAAGCTGTCCTGACCGGCTGGATGGCGGCGGGAAAGATCAACACAACCCATCCCAAACACCTGATGTTTTCGATTTGGGCCCTGACCCAGCACTATGCGGATTTTGACGTTCAGGTGCGCATGTTGATGGGGCCGGAGGATCCCTTTGATGCGGCGCCTGAATTCCTGGAAACCCTTTATCGCCGGATGCTTACGCCAACAAGTTAACAAAAATTGACCTTGATCAGCGGCCCAAGCCCCTTGGCATGGCACATAACAGCCACAACAAAAAAGGCAGCGCATTTGCGCTGCCTTTTTCATTTTAAACCAACTTGTTGGCCAGCTTACCTCATTCCGCCGCGGTAGCAGAGGGGTTGTTGGGATGGGTTGTCCAGTTGGCATATTGATCCGACACCACTTTGCCGGTGCGCTCATCAATCTGACCGGCGGGAACCTCTTCCATGGTGATGCAGCCTTCAATCGGGCAGACATTGACGCAGAGGTTACAGGCCACACATTCGTCGTCTTTTACGGTAAAGACACGATCTGCGCTCATCTCGATGGCCTGATGCGAGGTGTCTTCGCAGGCGGCAAAGCAACGGCCACAGCTGATGCAGTCTTCTTGATTGATCTTGGCCTTGGCGATGAAGTTAAGGTCCAGATACTGCCAGTCGGTCACATTGGGAACCGCCATGCCGATGAAATCCTGGGTCGAGGTATACCCTTTTTCATCCATCCAGTTGGACAGACCGGAGATCATCTCTTTCACCACGTTGAACCCGTAGGTCATCGCAGCGGTGCAGACCTGCACGTTGCCCGCGCCAAGCGCCATGAATTCTGCCGCGTCTTTCCATGTCGTGACGCCGCCAATGGCGGAGATCGGCAAATCATGGGTTTCGGGGCAACGGGCAATTTCCGCAACCATATTCATGGCAATTGGTTTCACCGCCGGGCCGCAATAGCCGCCATGGGTGCCCTTGCCGCCAACGGTTGGTTCTGGCGCCATCTGGTCCAAATCGACTGAAACAATCGAGTTGATGGTGTTGATCAGGCTGACCGCATCGCCGCCGCCGTTTTTAGCCGCACGGGCGGGGAAGCGCACATCGGTGATATTGGGCGTCAGCTTTACGATAACGGGCTTGGAGTAGTATTTCTTGCACCACTCGGTGACCATCTGGATGTATTCCGGCACCTGGCCCACAGCCGCCCCCATGCCGCGCTCGGCCATGCCATGCGGGCAGCCAAAGTTCAGCTCGATGCCATCGGCACCGGTGGCTTCAACCTTGGGCAGGATCGCCTTCCAGGCTTCTTCCTCGCAGGGCACCATGATCGACACGATCACGGCGCGGTCCGGGTAGTCCTTTTTGACGCGGGTGATTTCTTCCAGGTTGGTCTCCAGCGAGCGGTCGGTGATCAGCTCGATGTTGTTCAACCCTAAAAGGCGGCGGTCGGCGCCAAAGATGGCACCATAACGGGGCCCGTTGACGTTGACCACGGGGGGACCTTCGGAGCCGAGGGTCTTCCAGACCACACCACCCCAGCCTGCTTCAAAGGCGCGGCGTACGTTGTATTCTTTATCCGTTGGTGGCGCCGAGGCCAGCCAAAACGGGTTTGGGGATTTGATACCCAGAAATTCTGTTGTCAGATCAGCCATTTGTCTGTTCCTTTTCATGCTCGCTTAGGGCCGTTGACCAGCAACGACCCTGGCTTGCTCAGCCCATCAGGCTTGTATGGATGTCCATTGCGGCGTCGCGACCCTCGGCCACGGCAGTCACGGTGAGGTCTTCGCCACCAGAGGCACAGTCGCCCCCGGCCCAGACATTCGCCACCGAAGTCCGGCCCGTTGCATCGACCATGATCTTGCCCCCCTCCAGCTCAACCGCATCGGGTTGGCCTTGCAGGCTTTGGCCGATGGCCTTGTAGACCTGCTCTGCCGCCAGACGCACTGTCTCACCGGAGCCACGCACCCGACCGTCTTCGACCTGGGTATATTCCAGCTCGATTTCCGCCGCCGCGCCATTGCCATGGATGGCCTTGGGCATCACGTTGAACATCAAGGTCACACCTTTGGAGGCCGCAAGATCCTGTTCGAACCGGCTGGCGCCCATCGCATCGCGATCACGGCGATAGGCGATAGTGACGTTTTCAGCGCCCAGCAGTTTCGACTGAACAGCCGCATCTACAGCTGTCATACCACCGCCGATAACCACAACATTGCGGCCAACAGGCAGTGCGCTCAGATCTTCTGCCTGGCGCAGCTCCTCGATGAAGTCGACCGCATCGCGCACGCCCTCCATGTCTTCGCCGGCCGCACGCAGGGCGTTCACCCCGGCCAGACCGATCGACAGGAACACCGCGTCAAAATCAGACTTGAGGCCCTCCAGCGAAAGATCCGCGCCCAGTTTCTTGCCATAGTCGACGGTGATACCGCCGATCTTCAGCAGCCAGTCGACCTCGCGGGCGGCAAAATCTTCGGTAGACTTATAGGCGGCGATGCCAAATTCATTCAGGCCACCAGCCTTGGATTTGGCGTCGTAGACCACCACGTCATGGCCCAGCATCGCCAGTCGGTGTGCGGCCGACAGACCAGCAGGGCCTGCGCCAACAACGGCAACCTTTTTGCCAGTGCTGGCAGCACGGCTATAGGGGTGCGCATCTTTTTCCATCACCACGTCAGTGGCATAGCGCTGCAGGCGACCGATCTCTACCGGCTTGCCCTCGGCGGCTTCACGCACGCAGGCCTCTTCACACAGCGTTTCTGTGGGGCAGACCCGGGCGCACATGCCGCCCAGAATATTCTGATCCAGAATGGTCTTGGCAGCAGAGGCCGGGTGCCCGGCCTGGATCTCGCGGATAAACTGCGGAATATCAATGCTGGTGGGACATGCGGTCATACAGGGCGCGTCATAGCAGAAATAGCAACGATCCGCGGCCACTGCGGCCTCATGTGCGTCATAAGCGGGGTGCAGATCCCCAAAGTTGTCGGCGATGTCAGCAGCGGCCAACCGCCCTGCCTGAATGCCTGATGCCTGATGGCTACTCGCCATTGGGTGTCTCCCTGACTGTTTTTTTCTTCGACTCAAAGAGTGCCACAGTTTGATTTTTTATCAACTGGTAAAATTTTGAAATTTGAAAAATTTGTATAGCAAACATGCTTTCCACCCTTAATGTATTGAAATACATTCATATTTCACCTCGCCCATTTCTTGGGCGCAGAAAGATACAAACCCCAAGCCCCTCCGTTTCCGGCTGACAAGCGTCAGAATGAGCCTTTGCGTGGCAATTCCTCCCCCGGCAGAACCGCCGCGGCGCACCGGAAAAAAAGGCGCCCAAAACATCACAAAAGGCCGGAGGTTTCCCTGCCGGCCTTCTCAAAAAATCTGTTGTCTAGTGGAAATATTCAGGAGGCGAGAACAGCCGTGGCCTCGATCTCGATCTTGGCCTCATCCTCAACCAGCGCCGAGACAACAACCATGGTCATGGCGGGAAAATGATAGCCCATAACAGCGCGGTATGCGGCGCCAACCTCGGCCTGATGCGCCAGATATTCGGCCTTGTCTGTCACATACCAAGTCAGGCGGGTGATATCGCTCGCCTGCCCGCCCGCGGCCTCCACCACGTCCAGAATATTGCGCAGCGTTTGGCTCATCTGGCCAATAAACCCGTGCTCTTCAAATACCTGATCTGCGGTCCAACCAATCTGGCCGCCAACAAACAATAGCTTTCCCTCGGCAACCATACCGTTGGCATAGCCCTTGGCCGGTTTCCACCCCTCGGGATGTACAGAAATGGCAGGCATAGAGCTCTCCTTTTGGTCACTTGGCACGTGTAAACTGGTGGCGACAGCAGCTGTCGCCTTAATATCGAGCAGAGTGCTGGTTATTTCAAGCTTAAAATTTATAACCCTGAAGTAATTTCCCCTCCGTGCCCAGAACAGGCGGGCACCGGCCATATCCCCTAAAGGATGCAACTGCATTTAGGGCGACATTGACCCGCGCTGATCTTGGCACGGCAACGGACCCACAGGTGGTAGGGTGGAAAACAAGAGGTGGGTGCGCAACCGTCGGCGTGCCATGGCCCCTCCTGTGGGCCAGCGGTCTTTGAGCGATTGCGCCGCCTGCAGCGATCGGTGAGGATCGCAGCAGAACAGGCCTGTGGCTTCAGGTCATCCCCAAAGCTTCTTTGTACATCTCCAGAACAGCTTCTTGTTCTGCGATCTCATCCTTATCGCGCTTGCGCAGGCTGACAATGGCCCGCAGCGCTTTTTGGTCATAGCCACGGGATTTGCTTTCGGCGTAGACCTCGCGGACTTGCTCGGCGATGTCTTTCTTTTCGCTCTCCAGCCGTTCGATACGTTCAACGAACTGGCGCAGCTCTCCGGCGGTTACTTTATAGGAGTCGCTGGCGTCTTCATGGTCTGTCATGGGTGCCTCATTTACTGCTGTCATGCGATAGGGATTGGGGCAAGGGGATAGCGGCACAGCTGCCCCATCGCAAGACAGGAAACGGCATGCTGCGATTTCTCGCCTTTTGTCCCGACCCCCAGCCTGCACCAACCTGCCCTCAGCCCACCACCAGCCCACCACCTGCCCAGAGGCCAGCTCCGTCCTGTTCACCGCGGCGCGCTTGATATCCGCTGGGCTGTGGCTTGTGTCTGCACTGGCAATCCGCTAATCGCAGCGCTGTGCAAGTGATGCAGGAGCTGCGCTATGTTTGAAATCCTCGTCTGGGCCGGAGCAGCCCTCTCGGTTGCGGGTCTGATTGGCCTGATGTGGTGCATCGTGCACGTGGTGCGCGCCCGTGGAAAAAAACTGGACGACGACGCGCTGCGCGCGGTGGTTCAAAAGGTTCTGCCATATAACCTTGGCGCGCTGTTTCTTTCGGTTATTGGGTTGATGCTGGTTATGATTGGGATTTTTCTGGGCTAATCCCGCGCCCTAAGCGCGCCCTGTTTCAGCGCGGGTTTCTGGGAGCCGCCATTTGACCGCCCCCGTTCCAGGCGCCCCAAGTCCGACCTGCCCCCAAGCCTCCAAGCCCCCGGTGAACCGAAGCAAGCGGGTCGCGCCACAACAAGCAGTTGAGCGCGCCGACCGGATTCGTTTCAGTCGCGAGCCTGTTCAGGCTGGCATCCTGTTCAGACCGGCATATTGTCAAATAGATTCTCAGCGTCCTGCTCAGCCAGATCAGTCTCCAATTGCTGCAAATAGCGCGGCACAGAGAGGCCTTCGATTCGCAGATCGCTAAGCAGTCGTGAAAACTCTGGCCGCATTGCCAGCCGGGCTTCTGCCGGTTGTTGGTGAATTTTTTCAGCCATTTCTTCGGCTTGGGTCAGCAACGCGCGTGTCATGATACTTTATCTCCTCGAAAAACGTGCCAAATCTGGTGTCGCCATACACCTCTGCCGCAGGAAGCTGCTCTGCCTCTGGCGCCAGATCCTGCGCGCGCAGGGCAAGCTGAGTTCACCTACATTACAGGGCGCAGCCTGAGGGCAGTATATCCAAGTTGCCCCACAAGAGGCTTGAAACCCCCGTTAAAAGCCAAGTGCTCTCCCCCTGCACAGCTCTAACCTAGCTCCCGATGTTCCTGCTGTCCTTGTGACAGGTCAAACCAGTGCACATTCAAACCCGCGCTTTCTCTTCAAGACCCACACCAGAAACTAATTTAGACTGATCCATAATCAAAGCGACCGCAGCACTTGAAACATATTCCTTATTTTGTATATATCAAATGAAACGAAAGGGAGTGCCCAGACAATGAACCCCACCGTCAAAGCTTTTTTCGACGAGGCCACCAACACAGTATCCTACGTTCTGCGGGACCCGACCGGAGTGGCCTGCGCTGTTGTCGATTCCGTGTTGGACTTTGATCATGCCTCGGGGCGCACCGACACGGCCTCAGCGGATGAGATCATCGCCTGGATCACCGCAGAAGGGCTCACATGTGAGTGGATCCTGGAGAGCCACGTGCATGCAGACCATCTCTCGGCGGCGCCCTATCTGCAGGAGCGTCTAGGCGGCAAGATTGGCATTGGCGCCAATATAACCGTGGTTCAGGACACCTTTGGCAAGGTCTTCAACGAAGGCACAGCCTTTCAGCGCGATGGCAGCCAGTTTGATGCGCTGTTCAAAGAAGGCGACAGCTTTATGATTGGGCAACTGCGTGGCGACGTTCTGCACACGCCAGGCCATACCCCGGCCTGCCTGACCTATGTGATTGGCGATGCGGCCTTTGTTGGCGACACCCTGTTCATGCCCGATTTTGGCACTGCGCGCTGCGATTTTCCCGGCGGCTCTTCCGAGGTGCTGTACCAGTCGATCCAAAAGATCCTGGCCCTGCCTGAGGAGACCCGCATCTTTGTCGGCCACGACTACAAGGCACCGGGGCGTGATGACTACGCCTGGGAAACCACCGTCGGTGAGCAAAAAGCGCTCAACGTGCATATCGGGGAGGGTCGTCCACTGGAGGAGTTCACCGCAATGCGCGACGCACGCGATGCCACCTTGGCAATGCCACGACTGATCCTGCCCTCGCTGCAGGTCAATATGCGGGCAGGCCAGATGCCGGAACCGGACGAACAGGGCGACATCTTCCTGAAACTGCCGGTGAACAAGATTTAAACCCCTGCTTTTGGGTTTGGCGGCATAGAAATTTCCCGCAAAACCGCTGTGGCTCGGTCGGGGCCAATTGCATGGTCAGATGGGCTTGTTTTCGCAGGCTGATCCGTCCATCGCGACGGCAGGGATGATCCACGACCCGATAGCTAAATTGACAAAATAGGAACGCGCGAAAATGGAAATGGATTGGATCTGGGGGCTCGTCGGTGGCGGCCTGATTGGATTGGGGGGCGCAGTCTTCCTGCTCGGCAATGGTCGCATCATGGGGGCCAGTGGCATTCTTGGTGGCCTGGTGGACGGCTCAGGCCGCAGCAATATGGCGGAGCGCCTGGTCTTTTTGATTGGGGTGCTGGTCGCGCCAATGCTGCTCTATCCCATGTATCAAAACGGTGTGGACACGCATATGACCGGCAATATTGCTGTGATCATTGCCGCTGGCCTGTTGGTTGGAATTGGCACCAGAATTGCCAATGGCTGCACCTCTGGCCATGGGGTATGTGGGATTTCCCGCCTGTCCCTGCGTGGCATTGTCGCCACCGTTTTCTATATCATTGCCGGCGGGATCACCATTGCCCTGTTCCGCCACGTATTGGGAGTGATCTGATGCAGCGCTTGTTTCTCTCGCTTGTTTCCGGCGCGTTATTTGGTGCCGGGCTTTTTGTTTCCGGCATGACCGACACCACCAAGGTCCAAGGCTGGCTGGATGTTTTTGGCAGTTGGGATCCCACCCTTGCCTTTGTTATGGGCGGCGCCATTGTACCAATGTTTATCGCTTGGCGTCTGACCAAGGGGCGGCACCCCTTGGTTGGTGGAGAATTTCCCACTGCCCCGCGCCCAGAAATGGATCACCGACTGATCACCGGATCCATCCTGTTTGGCATGGGCTGGGGACTGGCCGGTCTTTGCCCCGGACCAGCGATTGCCTCGCTCAGCTATAATGGCTCTGGGGGGCTCATCTTCATGGGGACGATGCTTGTGGGCATGTGGGCGGCGCCCTTTTTTGGCAGGCAACTGGACGGGCTGGCGGCAAAGGTTTAAAGAACCCACCATGGATGCACGTATAATCACCCCCCGCTACGCCGTCTCGCCGCAAATCTCGGCGGAAGACATGCCAAAAATCGTTGCTGACGGCTACAAAACGGTGATTTGCAATCGCCCGGATTCCGAAGTCCCGCCCAGCCATCAAGCCGCTGCCATTCGTGCCGCTGCCGAGGCGGCAGGACTGATCTTTCGGGAGCTGCCGCTCACCCATCAGACCATGACACCAGAAAATGTCGCGCAACAGCGCGCCTTTTATGAAGAAAGCCCAGGCCCGGTTTTGGCCTATTGTGCCTCTGGAACCCGCTGTTCGGTGATCTGGTCTCTCGGTGTTGCCACGGAAATGAGCCCGGACGAGATTTTGCAAAAAACCAGCGCCGCTGGCTATCAACTTGATGGCCTGCGGCCAGCACTGGAATCAATCTCCGCCGGATAAATGTGGCAAGCCCCTGTGGTTCGCCCGCGGGGGATACGGCGTTTGAACACTGCGGTGCATCCTGCCCGCCAGTCAAACCCAAAGGGCGCAAACCAAAGGCCCGGCCATCATTTGGCCGGGCCTTTGGTTTGTTGTCTTGCGACAAAGCAGCTGCCGACCGTCGCTACAGAACGCCACGATCGGGTCAACGGCATCAGAGCCCAGGTGCTGCGTCCCCTTCCAGGCCTGCAAGTTTTGATATTTCTGCAGCCGCATCATCGGGGTTAAACTGATCCGCGCCATCACCAAGCCCGGCGAACTCCCCCATTGGGGCTGCGCTCAGATCCGCGCCCAGGTCCCCACCGAGGCCGCTGCCAAGGTCGCCTCCCAGGTTGCCCAGATCCGCACCAAGGTCCGCTCCTAAGCCAAGCCCAAGATCGCCCCCGAGATCACTCATGTCGTCGTCCATCCCAGCGGGATCAGAGCCCATGCCATCCAGGGCGAGCCCCCCTGCCGGAGCCCCAAAGCCCATGGGGTCATCCAGTGGATCCTGCAAATCCTGCGCCGCAATCCCCAGATCCAGCGTTGCCGGTTCTTCGATCATAGGCAGAGCCGGGGGCACGTCAGAACCAAGGCTATCGGCAAACCCATCGCCCATTTGAGCGGGGTCCGCCTGCTGGCTGGGTCCAGTGTTCAACCGCACCGCACGGGCGCCATTCAACTGGCCTAACCGGCCCTTGGCAATGGAATGACCGCCAATGTCGATTAAATCGGTTTCATACAAAAAGGCCTGATCCAGCGGCAGCACTTCGCCCACGCGCAGGGCCGAAAATTCATTCAGCGGCACCCGCACCTTGCACAGAATCGCAGAGAGCTCCGCCCGCATGGCCCCCATGCCGCCAGCCAAGGTTGGCCCGGATTTTGCACCGCTCAGGCCGAGCTCCTCTGGGGTGGGTTCCGGCAGGATCAGCTTCAGCTCACCCTGCATCGCCCCAATGGCCAAATCCACAGTCATGGTGATAAGACGGTAGTCTTCCCGCTCCATCCCCAGGATCAGCGAGCGCACGTCTTCGATCTGTGCACCGTAGCGATAGCCAGAAAACACCAGTTGATCTTTTTCCCCCTGCAACAACGCCTGCACCTTGGAAAAGGACTTTTCCAGGAACTCTGCGGTCATCGCCGCATCCGTTGGGGTGTAGTTCCGCTCAGATGGGGCCTTGCCCATGAGCTGGCCAATGGTCTGTTTCTGGATCAAGGCCGTCACCAGCGCCGCATCCAAGGTGGCCGCGCCAATCCGTCCGTCGGGCCCGTCGAGAATCACCAATAGATCCTTGTCAGACAGCTCATCGACCAGGTCTTCGGGGGCACGGTTGGCCTGGCGCGCCGCCAGAACGGCCAGCGGCAGGTCGCATTGCTCCGACGCCGCACGGGCAAGCGAGCGACGCAGGGCTTTGAGGGTCAAAGACCCTTTTTGAGCCGCTCCCCCGTCCTTTGACGCCGCAAGTTTGCGCGCGAGTCCACCGGACCCGCCGTTCCCAGCTTGCTGTTTTTCCGCTTCAGACATCAGCCATCAACCTGCACGTTTTGCGCTCCCTTTTTAATTGTCTTAACGCCCGTTCGTTACCAAGATCTTTAAAACGCCCCCTCCGGGGAGATTTTCCGCGCAAATGGCAGGGAAATTCTGAAACTGCCTCCCTTTTGCCCCGGCAGGTAGGAAATGTCGCCCTCCAGGCGCTGCATGATCTCACGGCAAATCGCCAACCCAAGCCCGGCTCCCCCAGCGCGTTCTGGGCTAACCCGCGAGAATTTCTCAAAAATTAGCTGTTGGTGGTCAGCGGGAACGCCGCTGCCATTGTCGGTGAAATCTATCCAGACCTCCCCTAAGCTGCGGGTCACCCGAATGGTCATTTCCGCCGGTTCCCCGTCGCAATACTTCTGCGCATTGGCAATCAGGTTGATAAAGACCTGCGCCAGTCGATCCAGGTCAGAGGAAATCCGTATTTGCTCTGATTTTGGATCGCGGTGCACCTGAATGGGGTGATCCGAACCCGCCAAGGCAGTGGAAATCGCGTGGTCCATCACCTCGCTCAGAGTGCCCGTCGACATATTCAAACTCACCTGACCGCTTTCCAGCACGCTCAGGTCCAACAAATCATTCAACAGCCGGGTCAGACGCAGCGCCTCGTCATGGATGATGGTGGCATACCGGGTTTTGTCGGCCAAAGGCATATCGCCCTCATCGCGCAGGATCTCGGAGAAGGCCCGGATTGAGGTCATCGGCGTGCGCAGCTCATGGCTCACCTGGCTGAGAAAGGCATCTTTTTGCTGGGAAATCTGGGTCAGCTTTTCATTGGAGACCCGCAATTGTCGTGCGGTGCGCGACAGTTCCGCGGATTGCTCTTCCAGTTGATTGGAGTACTCCAGCATCTGCGCCGTTTCATCCGCCACCGCCAGCAGATCCTGCACCGACACCGAGGAGCCGCCGACGATTTGGCCAATCATCGCATGGGCCGCTGCCGCCCCGATCGAGGCCCCCAGTTCGCGCTCCAGCCGCTCCAGGAAGGCCGGTGTGGGCTCTGGCAGGGTGCCGCGCCCGCCTTGCCTGACAAGTTCACGTTGAAAAAACGCCTGCGCCTCGGTCGCGCCTAAGATGCGTTGCGACATCACCATCAGATCTTCGCTTTGCGCCACGGAGCCAGTCCAGCCGCGTGGCCCCGAGGAATGTTCAAACACATTGACAAACTGCGCACCCTGCAAACGCTCAATAGGGCTTGGAAAAGTCATCAGCGAGACCAGACAAAACACCACCGCATTGAGGCTCATCGACCAGAGCACCGCATGCACCGTGGAATCCAGGCCTTCGATACCAAACAGGGCCTGCGGGCGCAGCCAAGAGAGGCCAAACAGCCCTTCGGCCAGGATATGATCCGGCAACAAGCCCCCCCCCAAGGCCGGCAGCAACATGGTATAGACCCAGATGGCAAAGCCCACGGACAGGCCACAAAGGGCGCCGGTACGGGTGGCACCGCGCCAGAACAGCCCGCCAACAAGTGGCGGCAACATCTGGGAAATACCAGCAAACGAGATTAACCCCACGGCGGCCAGCGCGGCACCACCGCCGGAGAGTTTGTAATAGAAATACCCAAGGCCAAGAATGACAGCGATAGAAATCCGCCGGGCAAACAGCACCACATTGCGCACATCTCCGGACACCGAAGCCCCCTCGCCGCCTTGCAGATGCAGCCAGATCGGCATCACCATATGGTTCGACACCATGGTCGACAGCGCCATCGCCGCCACGATCACCATCGATGTAGCCGAGGAAAATCCGCCCAGGAAAGACAGCATCGCCAGCCCCTGTTGCCCCTGTGACAGAGGCAAGGCCAGGACAAACAGATCCGGGTTTGATCCCGGCGGCAGCAGCTCCAGGCCGATGGCCGCAATCGGCACCACAAACATCGAGATCAGAAACAGATAAAGCGGAAAGGCCCAGGCCGCGACCCGCAGATGGCGCTCGTCCTCGTTCTCGACGACCATGACCTGAAACATTCGCGGCAGGCAGACAAAGGCCGCAGCGGACAGGAAGGTAATGGTCGCCCAGCGGCCACCATCCACCCGCCAATCACCAATTTGCGAGGCATCAATCCGCGCCAGTGTATCTGAGATCCCATCCGACAGACCCCAGACCACAAAGATACCAACCGCCAGCAGCGCCACCAGTTTGACCACCGCCTCCAGCGCCACCGCCGTGACCACGCCGTGGTGGCGTTCATTCGCGTTCAGGTTGCGAGTTCCAAACAGAATAGCAAAGACCGCCAGCCCCGCAGTCACCCAGAACACCGTCGTGGTCTCGTGGTAGCTGCGTAGCGGATCGGCCTCGGCAAAAGTTGAAAAAGACAGGGTAATAGACTGGAGTTGAAGGGAAATATACGGCGTAATGCCAATCACCGCCAAGACTGTGACACCGATGGCCAGCGCATTGGACTTGCCATAGCGCGCCGACAACAGATCCGCGATCGAAGTCACCCGCTGGCTGCGCCCAACCCGAACCAGTTTACGCAGCCCCCACCACCAGCCAACCATGACCAGGGTCGGTCCCAGATAGATGGTCAGGAATTCCAGTCCTGAACGCGCCGCGTATCCCACTGCTCCGTAAAAAGTCCAGGCTGTACAGTAAATTGACAGGGACAGTGTATAAATCAGCGGCGAGCGTATCCAGGCAGAGCTTTGGCCGCGCGCGGCGCGGCGGTCCGCAACAAAGGCAACAAAGAACAACAACGCCACATAGGCCAGACAGACCAGCGCCAGAACATTAAGCGAGGCCATCAGCTCTTGTCGTCCTGAGGTCCGCCCTCTGTCCAGTGCCCGGCCCAAAGCCGCACCGCCAATCCAAAAACAAAGCTGGCAGCGATCAAACCGCCCCAGACCGCAAAGATGTAGGTGATTGCAGCAGAGGTGGCCATGCCACCGTGATTGCCGGGGGCAGGATAGGGATCTGGATTTGGCCACATCAGGGGGACCGTAAACAGCAATGCGCCCAGAATTGGCAACAAGCGGGCAATATCCATCAGGCGACGACGACGATAGGTGCGCCGCTCTACAAAGGGGCTTTTGAACGCGTCCTGATGCCCTGCCCCATCGCCGCGCATCACAGCTGTTCCAGGGTAACTATGGTGGCAGTTTCCATGAAAACTTGCGGGCCTGTCACAGGGCTGCGCGCCGGGCTGCTGGCGGAGAGACAATTCACGGGGCAGCGTCCTGCGGTTCCTGATAGGCCTGCGCATAAAGGTCGCGCACCGCCGTCAGCACCTCGGAATTGGAAAATGGCTTGGTCATAAACCGGGTCACCCCGGCTTTTTCCGCCATTTCGCGATCTTTTAGCTGGCCACGGGCGGTCAGCATCAAGACCGGCAGGCGCTGCATCTGTTCGACAAGGCGCAGCTCTTGGATCACCTCAAGACCGCTTTTGCCCGGCAGCATCAGATCAAGGATCACCAGGTCGGGGCTGGCAGCCTGGATGACCTCCGCCGCGTCACTGCCATTTCCATGCACATCCACGGTCCAATTGTCGCGGGTCAGCAGAAACCGAATAGCCTCTGCGATATTTGGCTCATCTTCAATTAAAACGACATGTCTGCTCATTGGCAGAAGTTCCTCCCAGCGCGGCTATTTCGGACTGTGTTGCCCAAGACCACGTTCTCATCCCAGGGCAGACTACCCCTGCCGCCGGGCACAAGTCAAAACTCTTCCTTCAGGATCGACGGCTCGCGGCGTGCTTCACAGGTTTGACGGGGGCAGATCCGGCAGCTGCTGCCCACCGGCTGCGCCTGCGGCGGCACCTCGCGGCGGGGCAGGATCAGCATCACCGCATGATACAGCGGATCCCGGTCAAACGAGCTGGGCACATGGTTCCAGGCCACCGCCAGGCATTCGAACCCCAGCGCGCTACGCCCCTGTTGCACCACATTGCGCCGCAAAGGCACATCCGGCCGCTGCAATGCCGTGTAGATCGGCCAAAGCGGACAGGAGGCGCCAAAGCGCGGCAGCGCAAAACCCGCAACCGGTTTGCGAAACAGGATCGACCCCGAGGCGTCACAGACCACCAGTCCTGCTTCCTGC
Source organism: Pseudophaeobacter sp. TrK17 (assembly GCF_042192375.1). NCBI lineage: Bacteria > Pseudomonadati > Pseudomonadota > Alphaproteobacteria > Rhodobacterales > Roseobacteraceae > Pseudophaeobacter > Pseudophaeobacter sp. TrK17. The sequence goes on along the minus strand of NZ_CP071700.1, from coordinate 1,608,749 downwards.
CCCAGCACATCAACCGGCAACACCCCCAGGCGTCGCAGCACCACCGGCAGGGGGACGTCAAACCGCCGCGCCAGCGCCGAAGGATCCACTCCCTGCGACTGGATAATCGGCGCCACCTCCGCCAGGGGCATCTGCAGCGCGTCCTTTTGGTATTGTTCCAGCGCGCCACGGGCAATCAATCGGGCCGAGTCACTGACCAGCTCCGGCGCGGCTGCAACCAGGGCTTTGGGATTGCTGCGCCCCTGTTCCAGCTCCGGAAAGTGATAGCTATTGGACAGCAGGAACTCCTCAGCCTCCTCCTGTGGCATCCCGCGACGCTCGGCGCTGCTGTCGCTTTCATCGAGAAAATTCACCAGCGCCCGGCTGCTTTCGGCCAGGCGTCGCGAATCCTCGTTCAGGTTATTGTGAAAGCGATCGCGCCATTCCGGCTCCAGCTCTCCGGTTTCCGCCAGGATCGAGGCCGTCGAGCGGATCGCCGCCGCTGTTGACAGCACCTCATGCAAGGAGGCCGCAAGATGCGGGTCATGGGTCAGCCGGTCCGACAGGGTTTCGACCGTGCGTTCCAGCCGGGCAATCCGCTGATGATTGCTCGCCAAGACCTCGGCCCAGCCTGGAAAACGGCCGGCAAACTCATCAGTCCGGTCAAGTTCAGCCACCTTGGCGCCTGCATCGGCTGCCGCCTCACGCAGGGCGGCAAGCAATGCTGCCTCAGCGCCTTCGGTCAACATAGAGGGCTCTACCCCCAGAACCTGCGCCAAACCCACCAGGAGTTTACCGCCGATTCTACGGCGGTTGTGTTCGATCAAATTGAGATAAGACGCCGAGATACCAGCCTTGCGCGCCAGCTCTGCTTGTCGAATACCCAGGATCAAACGCCGCTCCCGAATGCGGCTGCCTGTCAGCGTGTCACGCGCCATCAGCTGGCCCCCTGTCAAAACTCCGCCATTTCAACGGCTTTCTGCGTTGCAACATAACAAACTTTACAGAATACCACTGAATACTGTGCATTTGTTTACAGAATAGATGATCATTTCAAGGGTTTTATTGCGCAATTTTACAACTCGCTCCCATACTGATTTTGCACAAAACGTGCAGACGCCTGGGCAGAAGTGAGGAGCTGCTCAGCGTTTTACACATAAGGGAGGAATTTATGTCCAAGTCAGCATTCTCGCGTCGCGGGGTCCTGAAGTCAGGCGCTCTCGCAGGCACTGGCCTTGCGCTTCCAACAATTTTCACCGCGTCTTCTGCAGCCGCATTTACAAATGACCCAACCGGCAGCTCGGTCACGCTGGGTTTCAACGTTCCACAGACCGGCCCCTACGCCGATGAGGGCGCCGACGAGCTGCGCGCCTATCAGCTGGCCGTTGAGCACCTGAACGGTGGCGGCGACGGTGGCATGATGAACACCTTCTCGTCCAAAGAGTTGCAGGGCAACGGCATCCTGGGCAAAGAAGTCAAGTTCGTCACCGGCGACACCCAGACAAAATCTGATGCGGCCCGTGCCTCGGCCAAGTCGATGATCGAAAAAGACGGGGCAGTGATGATCACTGGTGGCTCGTCCTCCGGTGTGGCCATCGCGGTTCAGGGCCTGTGCCAGGAAGCTGGCGTGATCTTCATGGCGGGTCTGACACATTCCAACGACACCACCGGTAAAGATAAGAAAGCCAATGGCTTCCGTCACTTCTTTAACGGCTATATGTCCGGTGCCGCGCTGGCGCCAGTGCTGAAGAACCTCTATGGCACCGACCGTAACGCCTACCACCTGACCGCCGACTACACCTGGGGCTGGACCCAGGAAGAAAGCATCGCAGCCGCGACCGAAGCTCTGGGCTGGAACACTGTAGAAAAAGTCCGTACGCCGCTGGCGGCAACTGACTTCTCTTCCTACATTGCGCCGGTTCTGAACTCCGGTGCTGACGTGCTGGTTCTGAACCACTACGGCGGCAACATGGTGAACTCACTGACCAACGCGGTTCAGTTTGGCCTGCGTGAAAAGGTGGTGAATGGCAAGAACTTCGAAATCGTTGTTCCGCTCTATTCGCGTCTGATGGCCAAAGGTGCGGGTGCCAACGTTAAAGGCATCCACGGTTCCACCAACTGGCACTGGTCCCTGCAGGACGAAGGCAGCCAGGCCTTTGTGCGCTCCTTTGGTACCAAATATGGCTTCCCACCCAGCCAGGCGGCTCACACCGTTTACTGCCAGACACTGCTTTATGCAGATGCGGTTCAGCGCGCCGGTTCCTTTAACCCATGCGCCGTGGTCGAAGCGCTGGAAGATTATGAGTTCGACGGTCTGGGCAACGGTAAAACACTGTACCGTGGCGAAGATCACCAGTGCTTCAAAGACGTGCTGGTCGTGCGTGGTAAAGAAAACCCCACGTCCGAGTTTGACCTTCTTGAAGTGGTTGAAGTCACACCTGCGGCACAGGTTACCTATCCTGCGGATCACCCAATGTTTGCCGGTGGCGCATTGGGCAGCTGTAACTCGGGCGCCTAATTCAGGTACTCATCGCCGGGCGCTTGCTATAGCGCCCGGCACTTTATCTTCATTCTGACATCGCGGTTTTCACCTGACGCGGCCTAGGCCGTTTGGGCGTGCCGTTAAGCCGGGGCATGAGGCCTCGCAGGGTCGGAATCCACCACTTCCACATCGAAGAACCCAAGGGTGGGGACTATGGACGCAATCCTATTGCAAATTTTAAACGGGCTGGACAAAGGCTCTGCCTATGCGCTGATCGCGCTAGGCCTGACACTCATTTTTGGCACGCTGGGCGTGGTGAACTTTGCCCATGGCGCATTGTTCATGATCGGTGCCTTCTGCGCTGTCACCGTGCAGCGTATCCTAAACCTCAGCTATGAGGTGGTCGACGAAACCCAAAAGGATTTCCTTGGCAACCCACTGAAAGTAAAAGCAACCTATGTGGAAAGTTGGTTCGGCCCCGAAATGGGGGGCGCCATAATAGACTGGGCAGTGCCCATCGCGATTATCTTTGCCATCCCGATCATGATCTTAATCGGTTTTGTCATGGAACGCGGATTGATCAAGCATTTTTACAAGCGCGAACACGCGGATCAGATCCTGGTGACCTTTGGTCTCGCCATCGTGTTGCAGGAAGTGATCAAATACTTCTACGGTGCCAACCCGATCCAAACCGCCTCCCCCGAGGCCTTGAGCGGCGTTGCGAATGTCGGCGCGCTGTTTGGCACCGAAATATTTTATCCGGTCTGGCGTATCGTCTACTTCTTCTTCTCGGTTGTCATCATCGGCGGCATCTTCTCCTTCCTGCAGTTCACCACCTTTGGGATGGTTGTGCGCGCCGGAATGGCAGACCGCGAAACCGTTGGCTTGCTGGGCATCAATATCGACCGCCGCTTTACCATCATGTTTGGCATTGCGGCCGCCGTCGCCGGGCTTGCCGGGGTGATGTATACCCCGATCAACTCCCCCAACTATCACATGGGCATGGACTTTCTGGTGCTGAGCTTTGTGGTTGTGGTTGTTGGCGGTATGGGCTCGCTGCCTGGTGCCGTTCTGGCCGGCTTCATGCTGGGTATTCTTGAGGCCTTTGCCTCGATGAACGAGATCAAATCGTTCCTTCCCGGTATTGACCAAATCATCATCTACGTCGTTGCGATCATCATTCTGCTCACCCGTCCGCGGGGTCTCATGGGCCGCAAAGGTGTGATGGAGGAATAACACATGTTCGGACTTGATAAAAAAGACACGCGGATGCTCTTGGTCGTCGCTATATTGACGCTCTGTGCTCCCTTCATTCTCAATCCCTTCCCCACTGACAGCGCCATGGCACAGTTCAATGCGGGCTACCCGGATCTGATGCAACGCTTTGTGATCTTTGGCATCTTTGCCATCGGTTTCAATATTCTCTTTGGCCTCACCGGCTATCTCTCCTTTGGTCACGCGGCCTTTCTGGGTGTCGGCTCCTACTCTGCCGTTTGGATGTTCAAACTGCTGAGCATGAACGTGGTGCCAGCCATCCTGCTTGCGGTGGTGATCTCGGGATTGTTTGCGCTGCTCATTGGCTTTGTCTCACTCAGACGTTCGGGGATCTACTTTTCGATCCTGACGCTGGCCTTTGCCCAGATGTCCTTCAACCTGGCCTATTCGGTGCTGACCCCGATCACCAACGGTGAAACCGGTCTGCAGCTGACACTGGATGACCCCCGCGTGCTGGGTGTTTCCGCCACAGCAGATGGCTCCATCCCGGTGACCAGCCTGTTTGGTCTGGAAATGCGTTCAACCTTTGAGATGGTTGTTGGCCCCTGGGCCTTCCAGTTCAACGCCGGATACTACCTCTGTGCGCTGGTGCTGCTGGCCGCCTTCTACCTGTCGATCCGCATCTTCCGCTCGCCCTTTGGCATGATGCTGCGGGCTGTGAAGTCGAACCAGCAACGGATGAACTACACCGGTCTCAACACCAAACCCTACACATTGGCGGCCTTTGTGATCTCCGGCATGTATGCGGGTCTGGCCGGTGGCCTGATGGCCTCGATGGATCCTCTAGCTGGTGCGGAACGGATGCAGTGGACCGCCTCGGGCGAGGTTGTTCTGATGACCATCCTCGGCGGCGCCGGCACTCTGATCGGTCCGGTTCTGGGCGCGGGCTTCATCAAGTACTTTGAAAACATCTTCTCCAAGATCAACGACACCGTGCTGCACAACTGGTTCAACTTTATGCCAGACGGGCTGGAGGACTTTGTGGTCTTCATCGTGCACCCCTTTATCGGCAAGGGCTGGCACCTGACCTTGGGCATCCTGTTCATGCTGGTTGTGGTGTTCCTGCCTGGTGGCCTGGTTGAGGGTGGTCAGCGTATCGCCAAATGGGTGAAGGGTCGTAAAGATAAAGACGGCTCCAGCTCAACCACAAAAAACCCTGCGGAATAAGGAGACGGATTGATGGGTATTCTTGAAGTCAAAAACGTAGGCAAACGCTTTGGTGGCCTGCAAGCGCTGGGAGATGTCAATCTCAGCGTTAAGGAAAACACCGTCCACGCCATTATCGGACCCAATGGCGCGGGCAAATCCACCCTGCTGAACTGTCTGGTGGGCAAGCTGATCCCCGATACCGGATCGGTGATGTTCGACGGTCAGTCGGTGCTGGGGCGCAAACCCTATGAGATCAATCAGATGGGCATCAGCCGCGTGTTTCAAACGCCAGAAATCTTTGGCGATCTCACCGTGCTGGAAAACATGTTGATCCCCTGCTTTGCCAAACGGGATGGCGCCTTTTCCCTGAATGCGATCACCTCGGTTCCCAGTGAAACAGACGTGCTGGAAAAGGCCGAAGCCATGCTGGTAGAGATGAATATGGCAGACAAGCGCCACATGCATTCTGCCTCGCTGTCGCGGGGGGACAAACGCCGTCTTGAGATCGGCATGTGCCTGTCGCAAGAGCCGCGTCTGTTGCTGCTGGATGAACCCACCGCCGGGATGGCGCGGGCGGATACCAACAACACCATTGATTTGTTGAAAGAGATCAAGGAACAGCGCGACATCACCATCGCCATTATCGAGCACGACATGCATGTGGTGTTTTCTCTTGCGGATCGGATCACCGTTCTGGCCCAGGGTACGCCCCTGGTCGAGGATGATCCCCAAAACATCCGTGGCAATCCAAAAGTGCGCGAAGCCTATCTCGGCGAGTCGGCGTAAAAACGGACACTCCCGGCCCCTCCTGCTGCGCGGCACCCCCGCGTCAGGATGGGTCAGAGTAAGAAAGGACAAGACAGATGAACGTCAAACCCGACTTTTCCAAGAACGCCAATGCGGCAACCACCGCGCCGGCCTTTCTGTCGGTCTGGGACATGCATGCCTATTATGGCGAAAGCTATATCGTGCAGGGCATCAACTTTAACGTCCACGAGGGCGAAATCCTGGCACTGCTGGGCCGCAACGGCGCGGGCAAGACTTCGACCCTGCGCTCCATCGCCCGTACCGGCTCGCCGATGGTGACCCAGGGGGAGATCTGGCTAGATCACCAGCCGCTGCACCTGATGGAAAGCCACGAGGCCGCAGCCGCGGGTCTGGGCCTGGTGCCCGAAGATCGCCGCATCATTGCCGGCCTCACCGTCGAGGAAAACCTGCAACTGGCGCAGATTGCCCCGCCCATCGGCTGGTCGATCGAACGGCTTTATGATCTGTTCCCGCGTCTGGGCGAACGTCGCAAGCAAGAGGGCGTGACCCTGTCCGGCGGCGAACAGCAGATGCTGGCCATCGCCCGTGCTCTGGCGCGGGACATCAAGGTGCTGCTGCTGGATGAACCCTATGAAGGCCTGGCGCCGGTGATTGTTGATGAGATCGAAAAGACCCTCATCCACGTCAAGGAACAGGGCATGACCACCATTCTGGTGGAACAAAACGCTGTGCGGGCGCTGGAGTTGGCGGATCGTGCAGTGATCCTGGACACTGGTGGCATCGTCTTTGACGGCACCGCCGCCGAGGTTCTGGAAAACGCCGAACTGCGGGCGGAATATCTGGCGATCTGATTTCCGGGCCACTCCCCGTTGCTCAGGCCCAAAAGCCCAGGCAATACCACTCTGACCGGCCTCCTTCTGGGGTGCCGGTCTTTCCTTTTGTTGCTTCACAGGAAATATACAGGCGACACAAAATTAAAGGCGGCACGCGGTGCCGCCTTTATTCTGGTGGACTGTGTAGAGAGCGTTAGTAGCTCAGAACCCCATCTTGATTGGAGATGCCATCAATTTCGATCGAGGTTTCAATGAATTCGCCATTTGGGGCACGGCAGTTTGCCGTCAGCGTCACCGATCTGAGGTCACTCCACAGCCCAATGTTGCCACAGCTTTTTTGGAACGAGCTCGGAGCCCCATCCTGGGTTAAGATACCATTCTGATTGGATATCCCACGGATGACAATGCTCGTTTGGTTGGCGTCGCCATTGCTGGTCAGACAGGTTGCGGTAATACCCGCGTCATTGCCCAGATAGGAAAATTGGAAATTTGAACAGGTGTTCTGAAATGAGCTCCCGGCCAAAGCGGCAGTGCTCAAGATCGCAGCAGGAACGCAAAGCGAAAGAAGTAGCTTCATAATAATACCCCTCAAGGTGAAAATGGGAAAATTCCAACAACCAAACCGAGAAATTAGACGTCTTTGGCATATTTGCAAGGCAGGTCCCCCCGGCTGAGCGAAGCTGCCCTAGGCTCTGGACCCATTAATCTTAGGTGCTCAGTTTGACAGATTTTTTTCGCTGGTTAGGAGCATCTGCGCAGGAATAGTGGTTCTATTTCAATCAGATGTGACGTCTCCAGCGGGAAAATCCGTCAAACCCGAAGGGCGGCTATTTCACTTCATTTCAATGTCTCGGATCGCTTGCAAATAGAACCACTATTGGCTGCGCACCCCAAGCCCCTGAAATCTCGCGAAATAGCCGCTGAGCACCTAAGATTAATGGGTCCAGAGCCTAGGTGCCAATGGTCTTTAGCAAGGGCTTTGCAGCAATCGCGCCCGCAATTCGGTTTTCAACACCTTGCCGTAGTTGTTCTTGGGCAGCTCGGGAACAAAAACATAGGCTTTGGGGCATTTGAAGCGGGCAATCTGGTCGCGGCACAGGGCGTCCAGATCGGCCTCCGCCACCTCTCCCACCACAAAGGCCACCACCTCTTCGCCCCAATCCGAATGGGGCCGCCCCACCACAGAGACCTCCTGCACCTGGGGGTGGGTCAGCAGCACCTCCTCGACCTCGCGCGGATAGATGTTTGAGCCGCCGGAAATGATCAGATCCTTGGAGCGGTCTTGCAAAGTCAGATAGCCGGCCGTGTCCATAACCCCCATATCGCCGGTCATCAGCCAGCCGTCCTTTAGGGTCTGCGCTGTGGCCTGTGGGTTGTTCCAATACCCCGGCATCACCGCATCGCCGCGCACCATGATTTCGCCCAGCTCTCCCGCTGGCAGCGGCTGCCCCTCTGGGGTGCCAATACGCAACTCGACACCGCTTTGGGCGCGCCCCACCCCTGCAAGGCGCAGTTTCCAGTCGGGATGGCTGCGGTTGCTGACCTCGGCCCGTTTCAGCGCGGTAATGCCCATCGGACATTCGCCCTGACCGTAGATCTGAATAAAGATCGGGCCAAAATGCGCCTCGGCCGCGATTACGTCGGCCAGATACATTGGTCCCCCCGCATAAACGACGCTGCGCAGCCCGGTGCCACTGCGCCTCTGCGCCTTGGCCACTGCGGTCATCCGCGTCACCATGGTGGGGGCCGCAAAGATCTGCACCCGGCCAAAATGTTCTGCCAGATCAAAGATCTCTGCCTCGTCAAAGCCGCCTGACACCGGGCAGACATGGGCCGCGCCGACCAAAACATGCAGCATATTATACAGACCTGCGCCGTGGCTCATCGGGGCCGCATAAAGGATCTGATCAGCACCCGTGGCCGCATCTACATCGGCAAAATAGCTCAGCGAGACCGCCACCAGCATGCGATGGGTGATCTGCACCCCCTTGGGCTGCCCCGTGGTGCCAGAGGTATAAAACAGCCAGGCCAGATCCTGTGGATGCCGCTGCACGGGCTCAGCAACGGGTGCACAGCCCATAGCCTGCCGATAGCGATCAGCCGCGATCGACACCACCGGTGTTTCAACCCCGACTTCCGCCAGGGCGCTGTCTAGTCCAGCTGAGACAATAACCATCCGCGCCCCGGAATCCTGCAGAATATACTGCGCCTCACGGCCGTGCAGCTTGGCGTTGATGGGCACCGCCGCAGCGCCGGCATACCAAATGCCATAAAGCGAGATCAGATAGTCCGGGCAGTTCTTCATAAACAGGGCGATCCGATCGCCGGGCTGCACCCCCTGCGCCAACAACCACCCCGCAAGTGCGGCGGCTTTGTGATGGAAGCTCTGATAATTGGCCACCAGATCCTGCCCCAGGTAAAGCGCCGGACGGTCGCCCTCTGCCTGCGCCTGCCGATACAGCCATTGCGCGATATTCATCGCCTGATCTCCTCCTGAATGGTCGGCTCTTTTGCTCCCTCCCCGGAGCCTTGCGACAAAGAACCTGTCAAAAACACCCTTCCATGGTGCAGCTTCCCCTTCAATTCCGCAAAAATACCCGGTTAATAGGAGGCATGAGCGATATTGCCTTTGACCATGCCCCTGTGGGGCTCGCCGTTTTGGAAAACCGTGTGATCAAACGGTGTAACCAGCAGTTTGCCGTCACCTTTGGCGGCACCCCTGCGGATCACGCCGATGTATTGATTGCCGAGCTGTATCCCAGCCAGGAAGATTACCACCGCATTGGTCAACTGCTGCAACAAGATGAAGGCGCCAAAACCGGGCTTTACAATGATGAACGCATCATGCGTCGCCACTCTGGCGAATTGTTCTGGTGTCGGGTGCGGGGCCGCTCCATCAGCCCAGAGGATCCGTTTCGCACCGGCATCTGGTCCTTTGCCGATATCTCAGAGGATCGGCCGGTGGTCAGCCTCACCCCGCGTGAACGCGAGGTGGCGATCCTCACCTGCAAGGGGCTTTCGGCCAAGGAAATCGGCCTGAAGCTGGACCTGTCCTATCGCACGATTGAAACCCATCGTGCCCATCTTTTGCAGAAATTCAACGCCCGTAAGCTGCCGGAGCTGGTGGCAAAGCTGGGCGGCATGCCGCTGTAACTGACGGTCGGTGATGAAAACTTTGGCTCAGCGATTGCGAATCCCGGCAAGCCTGCCCATTTTATCACTGTAATCGACAGTGCTTTCCTTGTGGTAAAGCTTCCCCTATAAGCGCTGTTAATTTCCAGGCTGCCCAAGTGGCAAACCTGTGGCAGATCTGTCGGAACCGGCTGAGGACACAATGACAAACAAAACGCACGAAGCAGATGTGGCATTCATCAAGGCACTGGCCGAATTGCTGCGGGACAACGACCTGACCGAACTGGAGGTCAAACGCGACTATAGCGAAGACGACAGCCTGAATGTGCGCGTCTCGCGCCAGGCCATCGCCGCGCCAGCAGCCCCTGTACAGGTGGCCGCGCCTGTGGCCGCCGCACCCGTTGCTGCAGCAGCGGCTCCCGCCGCCCCAGACCCAGCAGCCGAGGATCCGGCCAGCCACCCCGGCGCCGTTACCTCGCTGATGGTTGGCACCGTGTATTTGCAGGCAGAACCCGGTGCGCCTGCCTTTATCGCTGTTGGCAAACAGGTCAATGAGGGCGACACCATTTTGATTGTCGAAGCGATGAAAACTATGAACCATATCCCGGCGCCAAAATCCGGTACCGTCAAGCGCATCCTGGTTGAAGATGGCGCTGCCGTCGAATTTGGATCTCCGCTGGCCATCATCGAGTAAGGGCAGCCCATGTTTGACAAGATCCTGATTGCCAACCGCGGAGAGATTGCGCTGCGCGTGATCCGGGCCTGCCGCGAGATGGGCATCAAATCGGTTGCGGTGCATTCCACCGCAGATGCCGATGCAATGCATGTGCGCATGGCTGACGAATCCGTCTGTATCGGACCGCCCTCTGGCGCGCAGAGCTACCTGTCGATCCCGGCCATTATCTCGGCCTGTGAGATCACCGGCGCGCAGGCGGTGCATCCCGGCTATGGCTTTTTGTCGGAAAACGCCAACTTTGTGCAGATCATCGAAGACCACGGGCTGACCTTCATTGGTCCCTCGGCCGCCGATATCCGCACCATGGGCGACAAGATCACCGCCAAAGAGACCGCCAAGGCCCTGGGGATCCCCGTGGTTCCCGGCTCTGAAGGCGGCGTGCCCGATGTGGAAAGCGCCCGCAAGGCTGCTGCCGACATGGGCTACCCTGTGATCATCAAGGCCACCGCAGGTGGTGGCGGCCGCGGCATGAAGGTTGCCACCTCGGCGGCTGATATTGATGTGGCCTTCTCCACCGCCCGCTCAGAAGCGAAAGCCGCCTTTGGCAATGACGAAGTCTATATGGAGAAATACCTCCAGAAGCCACGTCACATTGAAGTGCAGGTCTTTGGCGATGGCAAAGGCAACGGCGTTCATCTGGCAGAGCGCGACTGTTCGCTGCAACGCCGCCACCAGAAAGTGTTCGAGGAAGCCCCCGGCCCCTCGATCAGCCCTGAAGAGCGTGCGCGCATTGGCAAAATCTGCGCCGATGCGGTTGGCGCCATGTCCTATTCCGGGGCGGGCACCGTTGAATTTCTCTATGAGGACGGCGAGTTCTATTTCATCGAGATGAACACCCGTCTGCAGGTGGAACACCCGGTCACCGAGGCCATTTTTGGTGTTGATCTGGTGCGGGAACAAATCCGCGTTGCAGAAGGTCTGCCGCTCTCCTTTACCCAGGACGATTTGCAGATCAATGGCCATGCAATTGAGGTGCGGATCAATGCTGAAAAGCTGCCAAACTTCTCCCCCTGCCCCGGTAAAATCACCGCGTACCATGCCCCCGGTGGTCTGGGCGTGCGGATGGATTCGGCGCTTTATGATGGCTATTCGATCCCGCCCTATTACGACAGCCTGATTGGTAAGCTGATCGTGCATGGCCGCGACCGTCCCGAAGCCCTGGCGCGTCTGAGCCGCGCCCTGGGGGAGCTGATCGTCGATGGCATCGACACCACCGTGCCGCTGTTCGATGCCCTGCTGCAAGAGCCCGATGTGCAATCTGGCGACTACGGCATTCACTGGCTGGAACACTGGCTGGAAGAAAATCTCGGGGGTAAGTAAGCCTCCTCTTGGATTGGGGCGTTTCCATAGCGGAGCGCCCCGATTGCTATTTGCCGCTCTGGCAGTGACACCAACCGCCCTGCCCCGTTTCGCAGCCCCTTATCGTTGCCCCGTTTCCTTGTCCCCACTCGTTGTCCAGGCAGATTGATGAGCCTCACCCCGGATCTTTTGCTGCATGCCTATTCTGTCGGTGTTTTTCCGATGGCCGAGCACCGCGAAGATGATGAGATCTTTTGGGTCGATCCCAAACGCCGCGGCATCTTTCCCATTGATGAATTCCATATCTCGCGCTCGCTGGCCAAAACCATTCGCCGCAACGCCTATGATATTTCGGTGAACCGCGCCTTTGACCAGGTGGTCGACGCCTGCGCCGACCGGGCAGAGACTTGGATCAATGGCGAAATTTTTGCCCGCTACCAAGATCTTCACGCCATGGGACATGCCCATTCGCTTGAGGTCTGGGATCAGGAGGGAAACCTGGTTGGCGGCGTCTATGGCGTCTCTCTGGGGGGCGGCTTTTTTGGCGAGAGCATGTTCTCACGCCAGCGCGACACCTCAAAAATTGCCCTGGCCTATCTGATGGATCGGTTGCGCCAAGCCGGGTTTCAGCTCTGCGACACTCAGTTCCTGACGCCGCATCTCGCCTCACTGGGCGCGATAGAGATCAGCCGCGCCGCCTATAAGGCGCGCCTGCAACAGGCGTTGGAACACGACGCGGATTTTGAGGCGCCTCAGCTGCCCTCGCCCGCGCTGCTGTTGCATCGGATGACCCAGACATCATAGCGGGCGTGATCCAGGGCCGACAGCGCCGGGCTGGAGGCAATCATCCAGCCGTCAAAAAAGACTTCGCCACTCAGCGGATCCCGGATGGTGAGATAGGCATAGGCATCCCCGGTTGGGTTGGCCACCGGATAGCGACACTCGGCCAGAGTGACAATCAACCCATAGATCTCGGCGCTGCCCCCGACCTGGACTTCAATGTCGGCGTGATGGCCGTTGACCTTATCCAGCCCGCGTAAAATGGCCGCCACTCCACGCTCTGCAGGCTCCTGAGCAAACAACGGGCTTGGGGCGACAGTGGTGCTGAGCCCGAGCGCCAGAAGACCAAAGGCAAGGGGCATTGCCCGCAAGGCGTCAGACAGGCCGGAAAATGCGCGTCCCAAAATCACGAGTCCCCCCCGCTGCCAGACACAAACTTCACCAACAGGGAAATCAGACTGACCGCCCCCTGGGTGTCCAGAACCTCGTCTCCTGGTTCAAAATTATAGGGTGATCCCCCGGGCATCACCTCGACAAAGTTGCCGCCCAACAAACCTTCGGATGAGATGATCACCGAACTGTCATCCGGGACCTGAATGCCCTCAAGAACCGAGAACCTGGTATCCGCCCGAAAGGTTTCCGCGTTCAGATCCACCCCGGTTACGGTGCCGATCTTGACCCCGGCAAGGCGCACATCGGTGCCGACGCCAACGCCTTCCAGCGATCGAAAAGAGGCCGTGAGCTCATAGCCGCTGCCCGCGGTAGACAGCCCGGCGACCTGCCCTGCATAGACAGCAAAACCAATGGCCGCTGCCAGAACCAGCCCGCCTGTCAGAACTTCAGTTGTGTTATGCGACATAGCGTGTCTGCCTAGATCTATGGGTCAAAAAGAGGAAAGGACCAAAGAGCAGTCCGCCCTTGGGTCCAGTGATATATGCGATCGGAGGTCCTGGGATCAGGCCCTATTCCGGCACCCATGCCTCGTAATCGCTGCGCGATGCGGGGCTGGCGCCACTGCGGATCGACCCGGCCGGTGCATAGGCCTGCAATGTACCTGTCAGGTTTTCCTGATGCGGCTTTTCCCAGACCTTGTGAACAAGTGGCTTTTTGCTGGGCAGCTCATCAAAGGTGCGGTGCAGCCAGCCATGCCAATCAGCGCCAATGCGCGAGGCCTCGATTTCGCCGTTGAAAATGACCCAGCGACGGCTGTCATCGGCATTGCGGTAGAACACATTGCCCTGGTCATCCTCTCCCACCTTGATCCCCTTGCGGGCGGTAAAGATCTGGGTATTCAGCGTCTGACCGTTCCACCAGGTCACAGCGCGTAAAAGAGTGTTCAGAATTCCCATCAATGCCTCCGAAGATTTCCCTATCCGTATGACGCAGTTTCCCGCCAAGGTCCAGTGGCTTGCGATGTGCAAGCCCAGCCCCGGCAGGTTTTGGCACAGGCTACTGCAAGAGCCTTAAGCATTGGTAGATGCCCCCCTTGCAATACGCAGGCTTAACCCCATGTCAACACCATGGTGACAGGCTCAGACAGCGACGGTTCCTCATCATGCCGCCGCTATGCAGGTCCCGACCGCAGATGCCGCCACACGATCAGGGCTTGGCCCGGCGCCGCCATATGGTATAGGATTGCTCTATACCCAATCAGAAATGATGCAAAAGGAAACTGACCAATGATGCGCGAAGGTTTTGGTAACGGCTGATCGCCCCAAATTCATCTCAACACCTTGGTCTTTGGGGCCTTTTTTCTTTGGGTAGATCCTTACAGGTAATTTTTGTGACCGCCACCGCAGTTCTGGCAGCGTCGGTGATTCTGGTCTTTGCAGCCTTGTCCACCTTTCTCATCACTGGGGAGTTCCAGGCGTTGCTGCGCCATATTCCCGATCAACCTTCCGAAGATTACAAAATTCTGGTCACGCTGTTTGGCATTGCTGCCGCCACACTGACCGCAGTCCTGGGCCTTTTGGTCGCCCTCTGGACCTATCGCCGCTCCAGCAAGGCCACCCGGCTGGCGCAACGCAAGCAGCACACCATCACCATCCTGTTTGAAACCCGGCTTTCGGAATACTTCCAACGAACGAACACCCAGCGCAAACTGGCCTTTCCTGTCGATCAGGACATCACCCTGGCCGACTGGCGCGCCGCGCGAACAGCAACAGGCAGCTCCCCCAGGATGAAGCGCGCGCCGCAGCGCTTAGGGACGGGGCTGATGCGCTGCAGCAGATGCTGAACTACTATGAATTCCTTGCGGTTGGCATCGCCCAGCAGGATCTGGACAAAGACCTGCTTAAGGCCTCTATTCGAGGGATCATGTGCAATCTGGTGGATGATGCGCGTATCATGATTGCCGAACTGCGCCAGAACGATCCCAAAACAATGGAACACCTCGTACATCTCTACGAAGAATGGCGCCGCGATGACGCCATCAATCATAACGGCGAAATCACCGAACGTCCGATCCCACGCCTGCCGGATCCCCGTTAACTGGCGCCCGGCGCCAAAGCGGTCACTTCGATCTCGATGCGGTATTTCGGGTCGATCAAGCCACATTCAATCATCGTGGCCGCCGGTGGATTGTCGCCAAAGACCTCTGCCAGTATCGGCCAACAGGCCTCAAACTCCCGCCGGTCAGGCAGGTAGTAATTCACCCGCACCACATCGGAGAATCCAACCCCTGCCTCTTCCAGGGCATTGGCGATGATGTCCAAAGCGGACCGGCATTGGCTCACCACATCGGCGCCCTGGCCCACGGTGCCAGCCACATGCACAAATCCGCCCGCAACCACGGCGCGACAATAGCCAACCTTTTTTTCAAATTCGCCACCGGACGAAATACGCGTGATCCTAGCCATCTGTAATCCCTTTCATTTGGCCCCAAAACCCTGATGGAGCGAATGCCCAACAGGCACCAGGTCGCAAAGCCCCCTGTGAACCGCCCGCTACAAAACAAAAATGGCCAATGTTTTTAAACATCGGCCATTCCAAAGGGGATGCATCTACATCCCGATATCAATCGCTTAACTCGCCGAGGCCGGCTCTTTTTCCGCCTCATTATCCGTATGGATCATCAAAGGCTGCGCATCAGAAGTGACCGCCTCTTCATTGACCACCACCTTGGTGACGCTCTCCATCCCGGGCAGCTCGAACATGGTTTCCAGCAGCAGATCCTCTAGGATAGAGCGCAGACCCCGAGCACCGGTTTTACGTTCAATCGCCCGTTTCGCGATGGCGCTCAGCGCCTCATCGGTAAAGTCCAGCTCGGTCTCTTCCAGCTCAAACAGGCGTTGATACTGTTTCACCAGCGCGTTCTTTGGCTTGGTCAGGATGGTGACCAGCGCGTCTTCATCCAGATCTTCCAGCGTTGCCAGAACCGGCAGACGGCCCACAAATTCCGGGATCAGACCAAATTTCAGCAGATCTTCTGGCTCCAGCTCCTGGAAGATCTCCCCGACACCGCGGTCATCATTGTTGCGCACATCGGCGCCAAAGCCCATGGCAGAGCCCTTACCGCGCTGCGCGATGATCCGGTCAAGACCGGCAAAAGCGCCGCCGCAGATGAACAGGATATTGGTGGTATCCACCTGCAGGAATTCCTGCTGCGGATGCTTGCGGCCGCCCTGTGGCGGTACCGAGGCCACAGTGCCTTCCATCAGCTTCAACAGCGCCTGCTGCACGCCTTCGCCCGATACATCGCGGGTGATAGACGGGTTTTCCGACTTGCGGGTGATCTTGTCGACTTCGTCAATATAGACGATGCCGCGCTGCGCCCGCTCGACGTTATATTCGCTGGCCTGCAACAGCTTCAGAATGATGTTCTCGACATCCTCACCCACATAACCGGCTTCGGTCAATGTGGTGGCATCGGCCATGGTAAAGGGCACATCCAGAATCCGCGCCAGGGTCTGGGCCAGCAGCGTCTTACCGCAACCGGTGGGACCGATCAGCAGGATGTTGGATTTTGCCAGCTCGATGTCATTGCCAGCCTTTTGCGAATGGTTCAGGCGCTTGTAGTGGTTGTGCACCGCCACCGAGAGTACCTTCTTCGCCATGGCCTGACCAATCACATAGTCATCCAGAACTTCGCAGATATCCTTGGGGCTCGGCACACCATCGGTTGCCTTCAGACCAGAGGCCTTGGTTTCTTCACGGATGATATCCATGCAGAGTTCAACGCATTCGTCGCAGATGAACACGGTGGGGCCCGCAATCAGTTTACGTACCTCATGTTGGCTTTTGCCACAGAAGCTGCAGTAAAGCGTGTTCTTGCTGTCGCCACTCGAATTCGTCGCCATGGTCTACCTTTCAGTCCGCTCGCAGCGCCGGTTTCTCCGGATGCCGCGCCTATCAGTCAGCTTATGACAGCCCATCGGCGGCCACAATGTCAAAATATGTGCTCCGTAAAAACCGGAGCACATGTTGTATCAGAAAGGCGAGCCTCAGCTCTCCTCGTCGTCACCCTTGGCGCGGTTTTCAACGATCTCATCAATCAGACCAAAGGCCTTGGCCTCTTCGGGATCCATGAAGTTGTCCCGCTCCAGCGCCGCTTCAACCTTGTCCAGCTCCTGGCCGGTGTGCTTGACGTAGATCTCGTTCAGACGACGCTTCAGCTTCAGGGTCTCTTCGGCATGGATCATGATATCCGTAGCCTGGCCCTGGAACCCACCAGAGGGCTGGTGCACCATAACCCGGGAATTGGGCAGCGAGAACCGCATGCCAGCCTCACCTGCGGTCAGCAGCAGCGATCCCATTGAGGCCGCCTGGCCGATAACCAGGGTCGAAACCTTGGGTTTGATATACTGCATTGTGTCGTAGATCGACAGCCCCGAGGTCACAACACCACCGGGGGAGTTGATATACATCGAGATTTCCTTGGAGGGATTCTCGGCCTCAAGGTGCAACAGCTGCGCCACGATCAGCGAAGACATGCCGTCATGCACCGGACCGTTGAGAAAGATAATCCGCTCTTTCAGCAGGCGTGAAAAGATATCGTAGGCCCGCTCACCCCGGCTGGTCTGTTCGACCACCATAGGTACGAGGGTATTCATATAAGTTTCTCTGGGATCAATCATGCGAACCTGCCTGCGTTGTGTACTGTCCGGCACCATACCAGACAGAGTGTTACCTGAGTCTTAGTATCGCCCTCTGGGGCCTGCAAGAGGTCGCTTTTGTTTTTACCGCCCAGCTCCCGATCTCCCCCCCAATGAACGCCGACCTGTGGCACAGGCGTCGCAAAACATCTTAACGCTGTCGCTATTTCAGGGCCTTCAGTTGCCACGGCACAGTACATGCAGTGCAGGATAGGTCAAAGGTGCCGCCCATTCAGGATGTCGCAAAATCCGGCATTTTGGATATGTTTTTGCCAAATCCGCTCTTGCCATAGCGGCTATTACTGCCTTTTGGACCAGGACATTGCCATGACAGAAGACAATTTTGTTCAAAAAGGTGCATCCGCCACCCTGGCAGTTCCCCATTCAGGCGCACCGCAGGATTTTTATTTTCTGTTGTTGCCCAAGGCGACAATGCTGGCAGTTGCCGCTGCAATCGAACCTCTGCGCATTGCCAATCAAGTCACCAACTCCAAACTGTATCGCTGGTACATCCTCACCGAGGACGGCGCCCCTATCCGCTGCTCCAATGGCATGATGGTGACACCGGATATGGCACTGCAGCCGATGACCTCGGAGGCGTTGGGGTTTGTCTGTTCCGGGGTCGAGCCCCAGTCGACCGCAGGCGATGCCACCCTGAACTGGCTGCGTCGCGAAAGCCGGTTTGGCCGCGCAATTGGCGGCATCTGCACCGGTGCCTTTGCCCTGGCCCAGGCCGGGTTGATCCGCGATCAGGCCTTTACCCTGCACTGGGAAAACCAACCCGGTTTTCAGGAGAGTTTCCCGGACCTTACGCCCTCGGCCAACACCTTTGAGATCAGCGGCGCCCTGATGACCTGTGGCGGCGGCAATGCGGCCACTGATCTGATGCTCAACTTGATCGAAGCCCGTCATGGCAAACAATTGGCCATTATCGTCGCCGATATGTGCCTGCATGTGCGCTCTGGTGGCCAGGCGACACCACAGAAATCCAACTATGCAGTGGCCATCGGCAGCCGCAACCAGCGGCTTTTGAACGCGTTGCAACTGATGCAATCCGCCATCGAGGACCCGCTGACCATTGGCGAGCTATGTGACCAGCTGGACATCTCGCGGCGCCAGCTGGAGCGCCTGTTCTCGCGCTATCTGGCTCAAAGCCCGATGCATGTCTATTTCGACATGCGCCTGTCCCATGCCTTTGCCCTGATGAACGAAACCTCGATGAGTGTCACAGAAATCGCGCTGGCCTCCGGCTTTAACAGCTCGACCCATTTCTCCCGCCAGTTCAAACGAAAATTCGGCGCCTCACCACATTTTTTCCGCAAGGGCTGGAGCTAACCCCCCAACGGTTTGGCGCGGCGCCCGCCAAGCGGAAACGGCCACCGTCTATGCGCGGTGGCCGTTGTATTTGCGCGCAACGGATCTGGCTAAACCCCCACGGCTGCGACCTGCCCTATGCGGCGCGCACCGTGTTGTGCGCCGACGCTGTTGCGGCACGTGCCGCCTCAGGTGCAGCCGGGATCAGACCCAGTGATTTACACAGAGGCATCCGGCGCGCGGCAAATGCAGCGGCCCGCGCCTGCAATAGCGCCAGGTTTTCCTCCGGCGTTACCAACACCCGTCCTTCATGCTGCAGCCGCTGCCCCTGCGCGGACAGAATGCTCCAGGCCAGGTCCGCCCAGTCGGTTGGCTGCGCCTTGCCTTCGCCATAGGCCAAAAGGAACAGCAGCTCGATCCGGTCCAGCTGCAGCCCGCCCCCGGTGACCGGAGAGGCCAGAAACCGCAGCGTTTCGCTGTCCTCGGCGCGTTTGCAAACCGCCAGATTAAAGGCCTGACAGCGCGCCTGACGCTCTGTGATGCCGTCCAGTGGCAGACAGGGCGCCACGACCCCGGACCCGGCCAACAGGCGCAGCAAACGCGATATTTCGCCCCAGGTCATTTGGCCAAAGGCTCCCTGATCCATAAGGCTGCGCACCGTGGCTGGTCCAGGCTGCAAAGCTTCCAGAATCGGCCCATATTGCGCCGGGTCCAAAGCGATCTCTCCCTGGCGCCAGCTGAGCTTCAACGCCCCGCCACTGTAGCGCTGCATCAGCGCCAGCGGGGTCTCGAACCAGGCCCCAATAGCGCCGCGTTCCGTATGGCTGCGCCCCCCCTTTACAAACAGGTCAGAGCGAAACTGTTCGTTCACCAGAATATCCCGCAGGTTTTCCCGCTGCACCGGGTCGCTTTCGCTCTCCAGCACCGCAGTTTGGTCGGGGGTCAGACAAATGTCGTCCACATGGTCCAGAATACTGGTTGAGCCCAGGAAATTCAGCTTGGCCGCTGACAGATCACCGGCAAGATCTGCAAAATGAAACGGCGTCCAGTCGGCATTAAACATCTCATGCGCCAGATAATTGGCCGACATCTGCTGGGATTTTTCCAGTCGGGCGCAGGCGATGGGATTGGCTTTGAAAAACTTGGCCCCTGCCCCTTCCAGATTCCCGGCAAAACTCAGCGCCTCAACGATCCGGTCCTCCAGCGGGCCTGTGCCTTGGGCGGCGCGATCCTGCAGAATACGCCGCAATGGCATCACCGAGGCCCAGCCCGACAGGGAATTGTAGCTGACATAGACCATGCCGCCAGGTTTCAAACGGCGGCGGATAAACTGGACGATATGCTGCCGGTTTTCCTGCGAGACCCAGCTCATCACCCCGTGTAGGGCAATGATGTCAAACTGCTTGGGCAGGCTGTCTTCTTGCTCAAAATCAGCAAAGGAGCGCTCGTAGAAATGAACATTATCCAGATCCGTCTCTGCGGCCAGATCCCGGGCGCCGGCAATGTGGGCCGGGTTAAAATCCATTGCGTGAAACTGAATATGCGGGTTGGCCGCTGCCAAGAGATTGGCGGTGAAACCCTGACCGCAGCCCAGCTCGCAATAGCTGAGGTCCCTCTGTGTCAGATTGTGTTTTTGACCCTTTGAAGTTGCAGCCAGGGCCATGACTGCCGGCGTCATTTCTTGAAAAAAATCATGTGTATAGTCAACCTCAGCTACGTAGCCGGAAGTCCAGTCGCTCATATACTACCTCTTGGTCTGCTTAGAAAACTTCGCGTCTGGGCAACCTGTCCAAAATTGGTGATCAAGAGGTTAAGCTATCAACATTTCTATTCAAGTTTTCGAGATCTCCCGCCCCC
Organism: Pseudophaeobacter sp. TrK17; assembly: GCF_042192375.1. Lineage (NCBI taxonomy): Bacteria > Pseudomonadati > Pseudomonadota > Alphaproteobacteria > Rhodobacterales > Roseobacteraceae > Pseudophaeobacter > Pseudophaeobacter sp. TrK17. Next base: position 1,588,052 of record NZ_CP071700.1, on the reverse strand, counting down.
GGCGCAGAAGGTGCACAACACCGCCGCTTGTGCCTGTGGTTGCGCGGTTGGGGTCGAAAAGAGCCAGGTCCGCCCCGGAGCCAGGAAAAAGGTTCAGGAAAAGAAGCAGGAAATAAGCCTCCCAGTTTCAAACGTCACAGAGACCACAGCCGAAGCTGACGGCAGCAAAAAGGGCGGAATGATCCGCCCTTGATCCCATGCTGGTGGGGTTTGTCCCCAGCTGTTTTGTCAGGCCCCACGGCGGGGATTAATCAAAGCTTCTGAGGTAGCTCACAACCGCTTCGATATCGCGCTCCTTGCGCAGCCCGGCAAACGACATCTTGGTGCCCTTCATGAACTTTCTTGGTTTGGTCAGAAAGGCAGCCAGGGCCTCTTCGTCCCAGACCAGACCGTCTTCGCCCGCGGCCAGCATCGGCTTGGAGTATTTGAACCCCTCGACCATGCCCGCAGTGGCGCCAAAGATACCGTTCAGGATCGGGCCGGTGCTGTTCTTGGCCCCTTCGCCGACTTTGTGGCAGGCCTTGCACTTCTTAAAGACCTTGGCGCCCTTGGCGACCAATTCCGGGTCCAGTGCAACTGCCTCGACCACCGGCTCTGCGGCCGCTTCGACCACAGGTTCCGCTGCAACCGGTTCAGCAGCGGCCTCTTCCACAACCGCCTCAGTGGCCACTGTCTCTTCTGGTGTCACATCCAGAACCCGCGCCCGCATGGTGATTTCGACACTGTCCTTACAATCCGCCATGCAGGGTTCTGGCTTCCAGAAATGCGCCTCGCTTTGCAGCCGGTCATCGACAAAAAAGCCTTCGGCATTGGGCAGGGTGACATCGGCAAATGTCTCATTTGACAGCACAAAATCCTCATCCACCAGATCATTGGAATAGAGGATATAGGCGACGATGGCATAGACCTCATCTGGTTCCAGCGTCTGCGCCGCACCAAAGGGCATAGAGCGGTTCACATAGTCCCAGGTGGTCGACAGATAGGGCCAGTAGGAGCCCACTGTTTTCAGCGGATCCTCATGGTCCAGCGTGCCCTGCCCCCCGGCCAGTTTGGGCCAGTTGTCGACACCCTCGGCAAAATCGCCGTGGCAAACGGCGCATTTCTCGGCAAAGACTTCCTCACCGGTCAGCGCATCGCCCGAGCCCACGGGCAAGCCGGTACCATCTGGAGACACGTCAATATTCCAGGCGGCAATTTCTTCCGGCAGGGCGGGACGGCCCAGACCGTATGTGCCGGCATAGGCCGGCAGGGTGAGCCCGGCTGAGAGAGCCGCTGCGGCGATAACTTTAGGAAACTTCGACATTTTCTGCCTCCCCATTGGCTTTGACCCACCAGGTCTGGATGGCGTTGTTGTGATAGATCGAGTTCAGACCGCGCACCTCGCGCAGCTCTGCTTTTGTCGGCTGGACATAGCCCGCGCTGTCACGCGCCCGGCTTTGCAGCAGCATTTCGGAGCCGTCCCAGTTCACATCGAGGTAGAACCGCGCCAGCGCCTTGTCGACACCAGGCGCGCCCAGACGGGCCTCGGTCCAGGTCTTGCCGCCATCAATCGAGACATCCACCCCGGTGATGGAGCCGCGACCGGACCAGGCCAGGCCTGTGATCACCAGTGGGCCGCTGCCATGGGTGATGGGCGACTGCGGGCTGGGGCTGGTCACGACGGATTTGGCATCCATTTCCCAGGTCCATTTGCGCGCCGAACCATCCGCCATGGTGTCGGTGTATTTTGAGGTCTCTTCGCGGCTTTCCACCGGGCCATCCATGACCTCGATGCGGCGCAGCCATTTGATCCACATGTTGCCTTCCCAGCCGGGCACAACCAGACGCACCGGGTAGCCATGCTCTTTGCGCAGGGCCTCACCATTGGCCTTAAAGGCCACCAGCACATCGTCCAGCGCCTTTTCCAGCGGGATCGAGCGGCCATTGGACGAGGCATCAGCGCCTTCAACGTAGACCCATTTGTCCTTGAAATCGCCAGCTGCGGCCAGTCCGGCCTCTTCCAGCAAGGTACGCAGCGAGACCCCGGAGTATTCCATATTGTGGATCATGCCATGGGTGAACTGGGCCCCATTGAGCTGAGCGCCCGCCCATTCCATGCCCGAATTCGCAGCGCATTCGCAAAAATAGACCCGGTTTTCGCGCGGGAAACGCTCCAGATCGGCGTAGGAGAACACCAGCGGTGTATCCACCAACCCGTTGATCATCAGGCGGTAGTCTTCCTTACGCAGCTCGATCGCCCCCGAGTGGTGACGCTCAAAGGCGCAGCCTTGTGGGGTGATGGTGCCATCCAGTGCGTGGATCGGCGTGAAGTTGATCGAAGAGATCGTATCTGCGGTCAGCCATTCCACATTGCGCCGCACCACGTCCTGCTCAAACTGGATCGGCAGGCCATAGGGGGTGGCATCCACACCATCGCCCAATCCACTGGCCCACTCCTGCACTTCGGTGATCAGAGGGTCCGGCGTCGCGGCCTGGGCCGCCTGGCCTGCGCCAACGGCGGCGGCCCCTACTCCGGTTGCGGCTGCACCGGCCAGAAACTGGCGGCGCGATGGCGCAAAATCATCTGCTTTATCGCTCATTTTCTTTTCTCCTTACATCGATAAATTCGCCTTTGTGAATTCATCAGCGCAAAAAATTTTGATCAGGAAGAGGTGCTGCTAGAGACGTCCCCCCAGCAGCACCTCCGGGTCAGGCCTAGGCGCCGACCACATTGACCGATGTGTTAGGGGTGACGGAGACCGTCCCCTGTTTGCGAATGTGATCTTCGACCACATCCCAGATCATGGGACCCTCGGTGCCCTCGTTGACGCTGGCCCAGCCAGAAACCATGTAGGATTTGCTGGCGTCGATTTTCTCGCCGGTTTTCAACAGGGTCATTTCGCTGATGCGATCCCCCTGCGGCTTGGTGATATCAATCCGGTAGCCCATGCCACCAATGCGCACCATGTCACCGCCCTGCTGATAATAGGGGTCGGGGTTAAAGATGTTATCGGCCACATCCTCCAGAATCACCTTGATGAATTCCCCTGTCATCTCAGACCGATAGGCAGCGCCGTAGCTCATCGAGGTGACATTCCAAATGTCTTCGCGGGTGATGTCATCCCCAGGCACCAGAGACGGCCCCCAGCGCACACCGGGCGACATGGCGATATCCGCCTCGCGCTCGCTGAGCAGCGCGTCACAGATCAGGTCATCCCAGGTGCCGTTGAAATTGCCGCGACGATAGAGCAGCGAGTCGGTCTTGCCGATCACTTCAGCCAGCTGATCCGCAAAAGGAGCGCGCTGCTCGTCGATCAGTTTGGTGATCACCGGATCCGGCGCAATCACATCGGCAAAAATCGGGATCAGCTTATGGCGGATGCCCATCATCTGACCATCGCGCACATCCAGATCAATGCGGCTGACAAATTTGCCGTTGGAGCCGGAGGCGATAATATGGGTTTTGCCAACCAGAACCGGCTCTGGCAGCGCGTCATGGGTGTGACCGGACAGGATCACATCAATGCCGGTGACAACGCTGGCCATCTTTTTGTCCACGTCAAAGCCGTTGTGCGACAGCAATACAACCAGATCAGCCCCCGCAGCGCGGACCTCATCCACCATCTCCTGCATGTGCTCATCGCGGATACCAAAGGAATACTCGGGGAACATCCAACCGGGGTTGGCGATGGGCATATAGGGGAAGGCCTGACCGATCACTGCCACCTTGGCGCCACCGCGATCAAAGAATTTGTAGGGTTTGAACAGTTCCGCCGGTTCGTCCCACTCGGAATCAAAGATGTTCTGGCCAAGCGCCGCAAAAGGCAGGCCTTCGACGATCTCATTCACCCGGTCAGAGCCCAGGGTGAACTCCCAGTGGAAAGTCATCGCATCGGGCTTGAGCGCGTTCATGACGTTGACCATGTCCTGACCTTCGGTCTTGTGACAGGTCATGGAGCCATGCCAGGTGTCACCGCCGTCCAGCAGCAGCGCATCGGGGCGCTCGGCGCGGATGGCGTTGATCACGGTGGCGACGCGGTCCATGCCACCTACCCGGCCATAGCCCTGCGCCAGTGAAGAAAAATCATCATGGGTCAGCGCATAGGCAGAGGGGCTGCCATCCTGGATGCCATATGCCTTCCGGAAGTCAGCGCCGGTGATATGGGGCACATGGCCCTTGTTGCCGCCAACCCCAAGGTTGATCGAAGGCTCGCGGAAATAGATCGGTTTCAGCTGCGCGTGAATATCAGTGATATGGATCAGGCTGATATTGCCAAAGGTGTCAAACTGGAGCAGCTGATCCTGGGTCAGGCTTTGCTGTGCAGCCAAACGGCCCCAGTTGCCAAAACCGGATGCACCAACCAGGGCGGAAGCGGCCATCGATACCTGCAAAAAGTCACGGCGCGAGATCATGTCTATCTATCATCCTGTGCGATCATAAGCAGCAAATATGATTCATATTCGCATCTATGAATTCATTAAAAGCGAAACACCCCGCGCCTGCAAAGACGCGGGGTGTTGGTGTGTTTTAGTTACGGACCGAGGGGCCTTCGACGGACAGGCCATTGCCGCGCGACGCGACATAGAGCTCAAGCGCGACAAACTCGGACGAACCGGGCTTGTAGGTCTCGGCGCGGGTATCGCGCACGCAGCCTTTGAAACGGGCCTGCACGTTGTTGAGCTTGGCGTTTTTCAGACGATAGGTCGGAAAGCCGTTGATATGGCCCTGGCTCAGGTGATCAGCACGGATCATCAGACCATAGCTGTCCTCGTGGCAATTGGCACAGGACAGTTCCAGCTGACCGGTACGGGCATAGTACATTTCTTTGCCCTGCTCCCAGACCGACTGAGCCGGTCCATCAATGGCGACATTCACCGGCATGCCACGTGACTGCACCGAAATAAGAGCCTCCATCGCGGTCATGTCACCGCCGGTGTATTTCCATGCTTTGGCACCCATCTGGTTTTCACGGCAGTCATTGACCTGCATCGCCAGGGTACGGACTTCGCCGGCCTGTTCATTCCATTTAGGATAGACCGCACGCACCCCAGCCATGCTTTGCTCCACGTCATCATGACAGGAGGCGCAGGATTTACCCTCGGACCCCTCAACGGTGTTCCAAGCATCATAGGCCTTATCGACAAAGACCATGGCGGGGTTTTCAAAATCGTCCATCTGCAGGGCCTGGGTCTCATCCGACCGGAAGTGCCACCCCGACATCACCTCGTCCAGCACATCGGCCACATGGGCCGGTGCAGCGGTTTTGGTTACCAGAGTTTGTTCTTCGTTGAGCACCAGTGTGTCGTCATCCGCATCCGCATGGGCAGAAAGCGGCAGGCTCAGTGCGACAGCAATGGCGGTAAGCGCCTTATAGTTCATTCCTTGTCCTCCCTTGGGTATCCACCCTGGCCACATCTGCGGCCAGGATGCCGTGCCTTTGAGATCCGGAAGGGATCAGGCGATAGCGATAGATTTAGATGTCTCATAAACAGAGCCATCGTCGTCATACCAGGTAAAGGCAAAATCGCCGGCCTCTGGCACAATGGCCTCGAACTGGAAATAGGGGTTGGTCGAAACCGCAGGTTCAATCGTAACATCCACGACCAGCTGGCCGTTGAATTCGCAGGTAAAGCGATTGATGATCGAGCGCGGGATAAGATTGCCTTCCTTATCCTTGCGCTGGCCGCTTTCCATCTGGTGGCTGATCAGGGTCTTGATGGTGATCGCCTCACCAGCAGTTGCCTTCTTGGGGACTTTGACGCGGGGTTTTACACCGGATGCCATGTCTTTAACTCCTTCGTATTCAGGCCGTATTTCAGGCCGCAATCGGATCTGAGCGGGGCTGAATGCCTAGCCGCCGCAGCCACCGATGGTCACTTTCACAGATGCGCTTGCCTTGGCAAAGCTGCCGTCGGCCAGCTTGGCGATGGCCACAACATCCTGGGTCCCTGCAAGGCGGATCCGGGTGGCAGCAGACTGGCTGCCGGCCAGGGGGCCAAAATTGAAGGTTGCAACACCCGGCGTCGGGTTGCCGGTGGCCAGAACCATGATCGCAGTGGCGCCCGAGGCACTCACTTCGATTGGCACGGTATTGCCGTTTTCAGCAATCTCCGGCGCCGTTAGTTCAACTCCGGTGTCGGCCATGTCGGCACCACCTGTAAATTCGGCAATCCGATCCTCGGTGCTGGCGCTGACCCGCAGCGGCAGCACCGTCATCACAGCAGCACCCAGGGCCATGCCCAGGGTCTCACGGCGTGAGAACTCCATCATATGTCTCCTTTGACGTTTCGCAAAGCGGCTGGGCTGTCGCCCTCGCTTTACTCTTCTTTTAGGGTCGCGATGAACGCGATCACATCTTCGATTTCCTGGGCGGACAGGATCGGTGTCAGCGCCTCGGTGGGGGCCTTGCCGGTATAGGCATCACCAGGACGCAAAAAGCCGTCGACCTTGTAGAATGCCGGCATCATTGTGCCCTCAAAGGTCATTTTGGCATTGGTCATCAAACCGCGAAGCTCCGCTTCGGTCCAGCGATCCCCGGCGCCATCCAGCGACGGGCCGATTTCGCCGTGAAACGGCACATCAGCCAAGGCTGTCAGCTGGTGACAGGCGACACAGTTGCCCAGCGATTTGGTGCCTGCGATAACAGCACCGTTTGCCGCATCACCTGGTTTGCCGGTCAAGGAGGCCGCAACTGCGCCATCCTCGTCAAATTGCACATCCTTTGGCGCGACCTCTGCCGCCAAGGCTGCACTCCCGATCAGGCTCACGGCCAGTGTCAGAGATAGTCTCTTCATGGTTCCTCCCGTTGGCTGCCACCCGCGGTCTGGCGGGCTTAGCTGTTGTATACCGTAGGGCACCCTGCCCTCTAAACGCAACAACAAATTCAATAGTATGAATTAATATATTCGTTCGCCCGCAATCAGTCTGCAGACCCATTGTTGCGCTCCGAGATTCGGCGCGCGTGGTAGCGTTGAAAATCTTCTCCATTGTCAGAGAGATACCGCTTTTCGTTCACCCAGGTAAACATGTCCAGTGTTGTTCCCGGACCAAAGGCACCGGGCATTGTCGCCACCGCCGCCTGGGGGGCTGTCTGCCCCTCCTCCACCTCTTCCGGCAGGAACAGAATCGTTGGCGTAAACAGGACGCCCCATTTGCGCGCCATGTCTTTTTCCGACAGGCTCTCGCCATCAAAGTCAGTGACCTCCACATCACCGTAAAGGTTCATCTGCACCACAAAGTAATTCTCGTCGATGTAGCTGCTCACCTCGGGGCGTGGGAACACATCGGTGTGCATCTTGGTACAGTAGATGCAACCACGTTGTTCAAAGAACAACACCAGGCGTTTGCCTTCGCTGTTGGCCTCCTCCAGGTCTTCGCGCAGATCCTTGAAGGTCTCGCGCATCCAGGGCGTTTTATGCAGCCCGTCATCGCCCAGCTCAACCGCGGCAACATCCGTTGCAACCAAGGGCAACGCCAGTGCCAGGGCGGCAAGTTTCAACATCCAGTTCTTCATGTTTCTCTCCCAAAATCTCGCATTCTGTCTTGGTCACTATCCAATTGTGGCAAAGCTTGGCATCCAGCGGATCATCAGATCTGCAATCCAGCGCACGCCGCCGGTGACGATCAGGATGGCAAACAGGATCAGCATCGCCCCCATGATCTTTTCGACCCAGTGAAAGGCCGCCCGGTGCCGCGCCACCCAGGCCAAAAACGGCTTGGCAAACAGGGCGGCCACCACAAAAGGAAAGGTCATTGCCGCGCCATAGACAAACAGCAACGCGCCGCCGCGCCAGACCTCTCCCAGCCCGGAGGCCACCATCAGGATCGAGGCCAGGGCCGGCCCCACACAGGGCGTCCAGCCAAAGCCAAAGGCCAGCCCCATCAGGTAGGCCCCGGCCAGGCTGGATGGGTCGGCAGAGCTTTCCATCCGTGCCTCACGGTACAGCAACCCGATGCGAATGACCCCCAGAAAATGCAGGCCAAAGACCACCAGAATCAAAGCCGCGCCATAGGACAGGATTTCCATGTACTGGCCAAACAGCTGCCCCAGCGCCGTCGCCCCCATGCCCATCAGCATAAAGACCGAGGTCACCCCGGCAGCAAAGCACAGGGAAGCCAGGACCATACGCCGCTGCGCTCCCGGTGCGATCTCGCCGTCACTGCGCAGTTCGGACATGGACAACCCGCCCAGATAGGACAGGTAAAACGGCACCATCGGCAGAATGCAGGGGGTGAAAAAGCTCAACAATCCGGCAAAAGCAGCGCCCAGGTATGAAATTTCCAGCATCACGATTTTATGACCTTCCGCGCCTTAAGCTGTCTTGGCGCAAGACTTGTGTTATTCACATATTCAAATTATGTAGTATCAAGCCGCAAATCGCGGATGCCGTCAACGGTTGAGGTCATGAAAAATCAACGCCCCCTTTCTGTAACCCGCCGCAGCTTTGCAGCAACCGCCCTGTCAGTGGCTATTGGCCTTGCGGTTGTAAACCCGTTGCCTGCGCTGGCTGACATGGATTTGCCCTGGGCTGACAAGGGTCGCGCGCTGGTCATGGTTGAGCAGGCAGGCTGTGAATGGTGCAAACGCTGGAACGAAGAAATCGGCCCCATTTACCCCAAAACCCGCGAGGGCGCTTTTGCGCCGCTGCACCGGGTGGATCTGCGGGCCATTCCCGCTGACCTGCAGTTGACACGTCGGGTGACTTTTACGCCAACATTCTTGATTGTAAACGACGGACATGAGATGGCCCGCCTGGAAGGCTATCCAGGGGAAGACTTTTTCTGGCCCTTGATCGCCCAACTTATGCGCCAGCATCTGGGGTTGCCCACCGAAGAGGCCGACCCACCCGAGAGCTAGCCGATATTAAGACCGCATTGGGAGGAGCGGCGCCCGCGCGCTGCCACCACAGGAGACGAGACTATGGGACTACCGCAATTCTCGGCCGACATGGCCCCGGAAGAGCTGGACAACATGGTGGACAACGCCACCACAGCGTCAAATTTCCTCAAGGCGATCAGCCATGAGGGACGATTGATGATCCTGTGCCACCTGGTCACCGGTGAGAAATCGGTCACTGAGCTCGAAGATCTACTGGCCGCACGGCAGGCCGCCGTGTCGCAGCAGCTGTCGCGGTTGCGGCTCGAAGGGCTGGTCGTGCCACGCCGGGACGGCAAGGCCATCTATTACCGTTTGGCAGACGACCGTCCACGGCGGATCCTCGAAGTGGTCTATGAGCTGTTTTGCAACGACGCCAACTAGGGCCAGATCCCTTGAAATTGACGCCCAGCGCGCGGGTCAGGATGCAAAACCCATTGCGCAAAACCCATTGCAATGGATCCTGCAATGACGCTTCGCTGCGCCCATAGATGCATCCCCTGAGCCGCCACCGGAAAGACCACAGGCGCACATGCGGGAGCGACATCGCTTGAGGTCAGCGCCAACCGCCCAGCCCAGGAGGAGAGTTGCCCATGTTTGATCTGTTCAGCGATCACCAGTTGGTCACCGGTATCGGCCTGTTGGGGGGGATCTTATTGGGTCTGGCAGCCCGGTTGGGCCGGTTCTGCACCCTGGGCGCCATCGAAGATCTGCTATATGGCGACTCGTCGCAGCGGATGCGCATGTGGGGGCTGGCAATTGGCACCGCCATCATTGGCAGTTTCACCCTCATCGGGTTGGGGCTGTTTGACGCCTCGCACTCTTTCTACCTTTCAGTGCGCTGGATGCCGATGGCCTCGATTATTGGTGGCCTGATGTTTGGCTATGGCATGGCCCTAAGCGGCAACTGTGGCTACGGCGCCATTGCCCGGCTTGGCGGCGGCGATCTGCGCAGCTTTGTCATTGTGCTGGTGATGGGCATCTCAACCTATGTGGTGCTGTCTGGCCCCCTCGCCCCACTGCGCAACCTGCTGTTTCAGCAACAGGATGTCACCAGCGAGCTGCCGCCAGGACTGGCACATCACCTGGCCGCGCTGACCCATCTGCCGCTGGCGGGTATTGGGATCGTTGTCGGCATCCTCCTGATTGGCCTCAGCCTGTGGGATGCGGACTTCCGCCATGATCGCAAAAGCCTGTTTTGGTCCGTCATTGTCGGTGTGGCCGTGGTCTCTGGCTGGGCGGGCACCGCCTATATCAACGCCCGCGGGTTTGAGGCGCTGCCGGTGGTTTCACATTCTTTCTCAGCGCCTCTGGGGGAAACCATCCTCTGGACCATGACCGGCAGCCTGCGGCCACTGTCCTTTGCGGTGGGTTCGATCACCGGGGTCTGGCTCGGCGCCTTTATTGGCTCGCTGATCAAAGGACATTTCCGCTGGGAGGCCTGTGACGATCCGCGTGAGTTACGGCGCCAGATCATTGGTGCCGCCATCATGGGCGCTGGCGCTGTAATCGCCATGGGCTGCACCGTGGGGCAAGGGCTCAGCGCCTTCTCCTTGCTCTCGCTCTCCGCCCCTGTCACCTTTGTGGCGATCTTTGCCGGGGCCGCCCTGGGGCTGCGACAGCTGATCGAAGGCTTTCGCCGCACCACCTAGGGCCGGTCTAACCTGTGCCATCGCTGTGCCGCAGTGTTTGCTATCTGGCTGGTCACATTTGCCGCCTGACATATACCCCGTGATATATGCCCGGTGATATGTGCCCCGTGACATGTGCCCTGTGACATTCTGATGAATTCGCTTTGATCATAATCTATCTGTTACACAGCGGCTGCAAATCACCAGGCATCTGCCGGGGATCTCCCGCCTACACCGTTATGAAAAGAGCACGCCATGGACCGCAAGCAAATCATCAACGATCCTGAGATCGGCAACAAGGCCGAAGCCTATGAGGCCTTTGACGACATCCCAACCAACCCCAACCTGGATGCCACCATTGGCGATGTCATCAATACCCGCTATGGCCGCCGCGATATGCTGCGCGGTATGCTTGGTGTCTCGGCAGCGGCCACCCTGTTTGGCACCTCTGCGCTGATCGCCCCCAACCGCGCTACAGCCTCTGCGGCGCCTGAAAGCCGCTATCGCTTTGATGAGCTAACCTGGGGCAATGATGAAACCCATCACATCGCCAATGGCTATGAGGCAGACGTGCTGCTGCGCTGGGGCGACCCGATCACCGCTGATGCGCCTGAATTTGACGTGATGAACCAGACAGCTGAGGCCCAGCTGCAGCAGTTTGGCTATAACAACGACTATGTGGGCTTTACCCCCCTGAACGCCGAAGGCACCCATGGTCTGCTCTGTGTGAACCACGAATACACCAACGAAGAAGTCATGTTCCCCGGTCTTGGCCGTCAGGACAAACAGGGCTTTGCCGGTATGACCAAGGCGCTGATCGACATCGAGATGGCCGCCCATGGTGGCACCGTGGTTGAGATCGCGCGCGACGCAAGCGGCAAATGGGCGGTTGTGCGTGATGGCGCCTTTAACCGGCGCATCACCCCGCTGAACACCGCAATGACCATCGACGGCCCCGCCGCAGGGCACGCCCGGATGCAAACCAATGCTGATGCCTCTGGCAAAGCTGTCATTGGCACGCTCAACAACTGTGCCGGCGGCATGACCCCCTGGGGCACCTGGCTGATGGCTGAAGAGAACTTCCATGGCTATTTCTGGACCGATGCCCGCGACAGCGACGGCAAGCCGGATCTGACCGCGCACCAGGATGCTGCCAGCAAGAAACGCTATGGCGTCCCCGGTGGCTGGTATGCCTGGGGTCAGCACTATGACCGGTTCAACATCGACAAAGAGCCAAACGAGCCAAACCGCTTTGGCTGGGTGGTCGAGGTCGACCCCCGCAAACCAGACGCAAAACCAGTAAAACACACTGCACTGGGCCGCTTCCGCCATGAGGGCTGCGAGACAACCATCTCAGCGACCGGCAAATTGGTTGTCTATATGGGTGATGATAACCGGTTTGATTATCAGTACAAATATGTCTCCAACGGGACAGTGTCCCACACCGATGATGCCAATGGAAACCTGCTGAGCGACGGTATTCTATATGTTGCCCGCTTTGATGCCGATGGCACCGTGCACTGGCTGCCGCTGGTACATGGCGAGGGGCCGCTGACCGCAGAAAACGGTTTTGCCAGCCAGGCTGATGTGCTGATTGATACCCGCCTGGCCGCGGATGCGCTTGGCGCCACGCCAATGGACCGTCCCGAAGATGCCCAGCCGCGCGGCGACGGCACCGCCTATATCATGCTGACCAACAACTCCAAGCGCAAGGATACGCAGCTCAACGCCGCAAACCCCCGCGCCAAATCCAACTTTGGTCACATCATCGAAATCAAAGAAGCGGCAGGCGATCATGCCTCCACCACGGGCACATGGTCGATCCTGGTGAAATGTGGCGACCCAGAGCTTGCGGAAGTGGGCGCTCAGTGGAACCCGGAAACCAGCGAAAACGGCTGGTTCGGCTCCCCCGACAACTGTGCCTTTGACGCCGATGGCCGCCTGTGGATCTCTACCGATCAGGGCAGCAAATGGGGCAAGACCGGCAAATCCGACGGGCTGTATGCGCTGGAAACCGAAGGCGAACTGCGTGGCCATTCAAAACTGTTCTTCCGCTGCCCTGTTGGCGGGGAACTCTGCGGGCCTTACTTCACCGAGGACAGCGAAACGCTCTTTTTGGCGGTGCAACACCCCGGCACCGATGGCACCAAGGCGCTGCAAGGGTTTGAGCGCGCCTCGACTTTCGAAGATCCCGCCACCCGTTGGCCCGACTTCGATCCAAAGATGCCGCCGCGCCCCTCGGTTGTTGTGGTCACCAAAACAGGCGGTGGCCGGATCGCTGTCTAGCTGGGTCTCATAGCGCAAGCCACCGCTATACCTCACACTGGCCCAGGCCCGGATCCGTCCGGGCCTGACCTGTCTGCGCTTATGGCAGGATCCTGCCTTGCCCCCCTCCGCCGCACTTGACGACCCAAAATGCTACACTGCAATGTGATGCCTTAGCCCGCAAATCTATGCCAATCTGCGGTCAGCTTAATCCAAAGGGTCTTTCCAATGCGCGCTCTGTGCCTATCACGCTCTGCCCTGTGTCGCAGACTTCCCCAGATGCTAAGGGCGCTGAGCCTCGCCCTGCCACTGGCTGCTCTCCCGGCGTTGCTCATGGTGGTGATCCTCAGCCTCGGGTCTTTGCCCCAACCCGCCGGGGCGAGCGAACTTGGCAAACGCAAAGGCTGGGTGATCTTTGAAAGCGAGAAACCCTATGAAACGCTACTGCAGGATCTGCGTGCCGCAGTAAAGGCCGAGGGGCTCGTGGTGGTCACACAGGCCGGCCCGACGCAGGCAGCAGCAGCCCGTGGCATTACCATCCCCGGCAACCGGGTGGTTGGCGTCTTCAACAATGACTACGCGGTGCGCATTCTCGCCCTGTCTACTGCCGCGATGATCGAAGCCCCCCTCCGGTTTTATGTCACCGAGGTCGACGCAGATCACACCCATCTGGCCTATAAGCGTCCCAGCTTTGTCTTTGCCCCCTACCTCAATGAGGGCGGAGGTCGGCTGCTGCGCATTTCCACCGACCTGGACCGCCGCTTTGCGGCCATCGCTGAAGCTGCACTGCACTAGGGGAATGGCAGGGCGGCCCATGGGCGGCAACAAAGCCCGCCGCCACCATGCCCCCCAGCTGACCGGTTTAGGGCGCCCTGTGGTCAGTGCCGAGGCCACTATGTAACACACAGCAAGTCACAGAGACGTGATACGGCTTGCGCCGCCTGCCGCAACCCGCGAATTCTAGCTTCTGGAACAAGTGGGAAATCAAAAACATGACACAGACCCTTTGCGCCGCCGACGTTCTGGCCCGCCGCCTCTACGAGGCCGGCTGCCGTCACGCCTTTGGCATGCCCGGCGGCGAGGTGCTGACCCTGGTGGATGCGCTGATCAAGGCCGGCATTGCGTTTCACCTGGCCAAACATGAAAACGCCGCCGGCTTTATGGGCGAAGGCCTGCACCACAGCGATGGCGCCCCGGTTATTCTGGTTGCCACCCTGGGGCCTGGGGCGCTCAACGGCATCAATGTGGTGGCCAATGCCCATCAGGACCGGGTGCCGATGCTGGTGCTCACCGGCTGCGTCGATGCTGCCGAGGAACACAGCTATACCCATCAGGTGCTGGATCACCGGGCGGTGTTTTCTCCCATAACCAAGGCCACGTTCCGCCTGGATGCCGAGGCTGCGGACCTGATCGCCGACAAGGCCGTCGCCATTGCCACCCAGCCACGCAATGGTCCGGTGCATATTGACGTGCCGATCTCGGTTGCAGATGCCCCAGCCAGAGATCGCGGCTCTCGCCGCGCGCCTGCGGCGCTGACCCGGCCAGAAGACGCCACGCTGGCGCAGGCGCTGTCCTGGCTCGACGCCGCCCAGCGTCCCATCGCCATCATCGGTCTCGACGCCCTTCAGGAACAGGCCGCCCCCGAGATCAAAACCTTCCTCGAACACCACCAGATCCCCTTTGTCACCACCTACAAGGCCAAGGGCATTCTGCCGGAAACCCACCCGCTGTGCCTGGGCGCCGCCGGGCTGTCGCCGCTGGCGGACAAACATCTGCTGCCCCTGGTGCAAAAATCCGATCTGATCCTGGCCCTGGGCTATGACCCGATCGAGATGCGCCCCGGCTGGCGCAATATCTGGGATCCTGCGGTGCAGCGGATGATCGACATCACCCCTGAGCCCAACAGCCACTACATGCATCAGGCCAGTCTGGCGCTGGTCGCTGCCTTGAAACCCACCCTTGCGGATCTGACCCGCTCCGGGACCGCAACAGATCGCCCCAAATGGCCCTGCGCCACCCCGGCACAGGTTCGCCAGGATCTTGCAGCGGCCTTTCCCACCACCGATGACTGGGGCCCGGCCGGGGTGATTGCCCAATGCCGCGCCTCCCTGCCCGAAACCACCCTGGCGACAGCGGACAGCGGCGCTCATCGCATTTTGCTCAGCCAGATGTGGCCCTGCGCTGAACCGCGCGCCCTGATCCAATCCTCCGGCCTGTGCACCATGGGCTGCGCCGTGCCCATGGCCATTGGCCGCAAGCTGGCAGAGCCCGATCGTCCGGTTGTCAGCTTCTCCGGCGATGCCGGGTTTTTGATGGTTGCCGGGGATCTGGCCACCGCCGCCGAGCTGGGCGTGGCACCGATCTTTGTGGTCTTTGCCGATGCCAGCCTGGCCCTGATCGAGCTGAAACAGCGGGGCCGCCAGATGTCCAATGCCGGGGTTGATCTGGGGCGCCACGACTTTGCCGCCATCGGCCGCGCCTTTGGCGGCAACGGTGTAACGGTGCGTAATCGCGCTGAATTGGACCAGGCCTTGCAACAGGCCTTGGCCTCGGACCGCTTCACTGTCATTTCTGCCGAAATCGAACCCGGAGGATATGATGGACGCATCTAACCCACAGCCAAGCTCGCCCCAGAGCAGCCTCACCCATGGCGCCCTGAAAGGCATCAAGGTACTGGATCTTTCCCGCATTCTGGCAGGCCCCACCTGTACCCAGATGCTGGGCGATCTCGGCGCCATCGTGGTCAAAGTGGAAAACCCCAAAACAGGCGGCGATGACACCCGCCAATGGGGGCCTCCCTATGTGGAAAATGAGGCAGGCGAACGCTCTGATCTGTCAGCCTATTTCATGGCCGCCAACCGCAACAAACGCTCCATTGCCCTGGATATCGCCAGTGCCGAAGGTCAGGACGTGATCCGTCGCCTTGCGGCAGAGGCGGATATTCTGGTGGAGAATTTCAAACCCGGCGGTCTGGCCAAATACGGGCTGGATTACGCCAGCCTGCGCGCCGCGTGTCCCAGCCTGATCTATTGCTCTATTTCCGGCTATGGCCAGACCGGCCCCAATAGCGCCAAACCCGGCTATGATCTGATGGCCCAGGGCTATGGCGGCCTGATGTCCCTCACCGGGGAGCCCAAGGGCCAGCCGGTGAAGGCCGGGGTTGGCATCGCCGATGTGATGTGCGGCATGTATGCCACCATCGGCGTTCTGGCAGCGCTGCACCACAAGACCCAGACCGGCGAAGGCCAGCAGATTGATCTGGCGCTGGTGGATGCCCAGGTGGCCTGGCTGATCAACGAGGGCGTTGCCTATCTCAATACCGGCGAGCTGCCCCAGCGGCGCGGCAATGAACATCCCAGCATCGTGCCCTATGGTCTCTATGAAACCTCAGACGCCCATGTGATCCTGGCGGTGGGCAATGACAGCCAGTTCCGCCGCTTTATGGAGTTTCTCGGGCTTGAAGGCCTGGCAGAGGATCCGCGTTTTGCCACCAACCCCGCCCGCCTCAAGCATCGCGACGCGCTGAATGATATCCTGCACCCGGCGCTGAAACGCTTTACCATGGATGCAGTCATCGCCGGCATGGAAGCCCGCAAGGTGCCCGCCGGGCCGGTGCAGACCCTGGACCGGGTCTTTGCCTCCGATCAGGTCGCCGCTCGCGATATGGCCATTGAAATGCAGTCTGGCGCAGGTCCGGTACAGCTCTTGGGCAATCCGCTGAATTTCTCCCGTACGCCAGTGACCTACCGCCACGCCCCGCCCCAATGCGGCGAGGCCACCGAGGAGATTCTGCAGGCCGAAGATCCCTTTGCCGAGACCTGACCCCGCCGGGCCGGTCGCACCGCTGACTGCCTAATGTTACAAAAACGCGCAAGCACCCGTCCCCAAGGCGGGTGCTTGCTTGTTATTGCGTCCACAATTCCCAAAAGGCGCAAAAATCCGCCTGTTCGGGTGTCAGACTTCGCGCCTTTCCGCACGAAGCACACACGCGTCATCACCAAACCGCGAGCGACGTCGCGCGGTTGTGCGCTCTGGTTTAGTCTGTTGAGCAACAACAGTGGTTTGTGAACATAGGCAGCGATTGGACCCTCAATGACGCAAGATATCTTTGGACAGGACACCAGCCTCAGCAGTGCCGCCACCCAAGCACGCTGGGATGCAGCGCAGATGGGGGTGCTGGCCCATTCCGCGGCCACAGCAGATCACCTGGGCGCCGTTCTGGCAGCCGCACCTGATTTTGCCCAGGCCCAGGCCATCAAGGGGCTGTCGGTGCTGATGCTGGGCCGCTCCGAACTGGTGCCGATGGCGCAGGAGGCGCTGAGCGACGCCAAATTGGGATATGAGCCGACATTCCCCAAGTGGCCTGCCGTCTGACGTCAAGATCGCCTGATTTTGCCCGCTGGACAAGCGTTTTTCGCGCCGAGCGGCGTCTGCGGTCGCGCAAACGCCTGGAGCTGGGCGGATCGGGCCGCGAACCCGCAGCGTCTTTTCCCGGCAGCGACGTTTTTCAGCGCTGTGGGCAGACCTGTCGAGCCTCTTTCGTTGAGTTTTGGCCAATTTCGCGATTACGCGCATAGCGGCGGCGCTCGCAATCGGTGGATGGCGGCAAGGATAGCCCTGACCATGGGGCCAGTCACCGCGACCTCGGCGAGTTGGAAGGTGATGGCGCGGGCGTGACGCACCACACGGGCGCCGATCTTGATCAGCTTCAATTGCAGGCTGGTCAACGACCAGTCGGCCATCGCCTCGGGCAGTTCGATGCAGCGCAGGAATGTGGCCAGGTTGTAGGCCAGCGCATGGAGTTGCAGCCGCACCTCGTTGTCGCGGAACTTCCGGCATGACAGGCGCGTCCAGCGAAAGGCGTATTTACCCTCCTTGATGTGCTGCTCGGCGGTGCCGCGCTGGTTGTAGAACTGAACCACCCAGTCCGGGTCCATCGGCATGTTGGTGACGATGAAGCCGACACGCGGGAACAGCTCGCCCGGATGCCATTCGATCTTTGCGACCACACGGCGCGGTTTGTCCCAAGACGCCGCCTGATACTCGAAGTCCTCGTAGAAGCGCTTGACTTTGGTCTGCGAGGGTCGTCCGACAGGTCGGGTCAGCCGATCCGCGATCTTCTCACGCAGAACGGTGTTGGCAGGCAGCCGGATGGCGTAGAAGTACCGGGCTTCTTCCAGCCGCTCATAGATCGCCGGGATCGCATAGGCGGCATCCGCCCGGAAGAACCGCATTATGTCACGCTCTGCATACCGGGCGATGACGGGGTCGAGAACGTCCCGCCAGCCATCGGCGCTGTGGACATTGCCATGGCGCAGGGCGCAGCGCTCCAACATGCCGAACTGATTGAACAGAAAGTTGGGGTGATAGCAGGTGCAGGCGAAATGCCCGTTCCAGGCCGCGCCCTCCTGATCGCCATGGGTAGGGCTGACCGAGCTGTCCATGTCCAGCACGATGTACTTCAGCCCATGGCGATTATGAAACCGGTCGATCCATTGGCCGTTCAGGTCGGCCAGGGCTTCCCGGTTTTCGGCCAGAGCCAGCGTCTCAGTCTCGAACCGTCCCATCTGTGAGGCCGAGGCCGCCTGCGCATCGACAGCCCTTCCACCCACGACCTGGCGCATGACCGGATCGAGGGCCAGCCGGTCGGCGTCGTTGACATCCTCGTATCCGGCCAGTCGCCCGAACACCGACTGCCGGAACAACCCGTCAAGACGATGGATCGTGTTTTTCCCGCGCCGGGTGTCGCGCAGCGCTGTTGCCGCCAGATCGGACAGCCCAAGCGCGTCATCCAGCTCGCGCATCACCAGCAGCCCGCCGTCCGAACTGAGCTGCGTGCCGCGAAACTCCAGCCGCACACGGCGGTCGAAATCGACCCGATCTGCCTGCTGCAAGCCTACACCCTCTGGGTGACCCATGAAACACGCCCCTATCAGCCGCCAACACTATGATTTATATGTGAAATACAACGGTCAAGACAGCGAAATCAGCGATCTACTTGGGGAATGTGGGATGAGGCTGCCCTGCCGCGGGAACGCAAATATGTCGATGCGCTTGCGGCCTGGCTGGCTGGGCGTCCCTCGCGGGCAGTGGTGCTTATGGAGCAGATCCTTGATGTTGATCCCTGCGATGCCCTGGCGATGAAGCTCAGCCATGGGATCCGCTTTATTCTGGGCGATTGCACCGGCATGCGCGCCTCGGTTGAGCGGGTGATGCCTGCCTATGCCCCGGATCACGCCGCGCGCGGCTATCTGCTGGGCTGTCACTCCTTTGCGCTGGAAGAAACCGGGTCTTACGAGAAGGCAGGGATTGCCGGGCGTCAGGCGCTGTGGATGGCGCCAGATGATGCCTGGGGGCTGCATTCTGTCGCCCATGTGCACGAAATGACAGGCAATGCGGCACAGGGGTTGGAGTGGCTGACCGGACGCGAAGAGGCCTGGGCCCATTGCAACAACTTCCGCTATCACGTCTGGTGGCACAAGGCGCTGATGCATCTGGATCTTGGCCAGATTGATCAGGCGTTGATGCTGTATGATACCGAGGTGCGCAAGGACAAGACCGACGACTACCGCGACATCTCCAATGCCACCTCGCTGCTGATGCGGCTGGAACTGGAAGGGGTGCAGGTTGGCAACCGCTGGGAGGAGCTTTCCGAGCTTTGCGCCAATCGCACCGAGGACGGCAGCCTGATCTTTGCCGATTTGCACTACCTGCTGGCCCTGGCCGGTCACAACCGGCAGGCGGAAACCCGCCGCCTGGTAAGCCGCATTCACGCCGATGCCAAAGCCCGAAATACCGAGGCCCAGGAACGCATGGCGACGCCGGGCTGCGACGCGGCCAACGGGCTGGAGGCCTTTGGCGATGGCAACTATGCCCAGGCCTTTAGCCATCTGTCGCGCGCCCGCAGCACCCTGCAATTGGCGGGCGGCAGCCATGCCCAGCGCGATGTGTTTGAGCGCATGACCATCGACGCTGGTCTACGTGCCGGAGAATTCGACGCGGTCGAGGTCATTCTGGATGATCGCCGTGCCAAACGCGCCGGCGGCGAGGACAATTATGCCCTGGCCCGGCGCAGTCTGATTGCCCAGGCCCGCAGCACCCCGGATCCCCATAGCGTGCCCGCAGAATAACCGCTGGTAAAGATCTGAAAAACAGCTCAGAGAGCACAGACAGATACTGGACCCAAGACCCCGCAGTTTCGATTTAGAATCAGGGGCAGAACCGGCTTCAGAACTGGCTTCAAAAGACCAATAAGGAATTCCCCATGGCGAAGATTTCGCCCTTCCCCACCCTACAGCAGGATCCAGGACCTGCGGCCAACCGGAGCGCCTCTCCCGGACCTGTTGATCTGGACAAGGCGCCCGCCAAGCGCCAGCGCGACCCTCGGCTCGATTTTTACCGGGGCATTGCTATGTTCATCATTCTGGTAGCCCATATCCCCGGCAATCGCTGGACCGGCTGGATCCCGGCGCGGTTTGGCTTTTCTGATGCAACCGAAATCTTTGTGTTCTGCTCTGGCATGGCCTCGGCGATTGCCTTTGGCAGCTCTTACGCGCAACAGGGCTGGGCTTTGGGCACGGCGCGGGTGGTGTTTCGCTGCTGGCAGGTGTTCTGGGCCCACATTGGCCTGTTCTTCTTTGTCGCCATGACCATGGCGGCGCTGGACACCTATGGCAGCTTTGACAAGACCTATATCAACTCCCTGAACCTGCAACATTTCTTCAACAATCCCGCACCGCAGCTGGTGGGGCTTTTCACCCTCACCTATGTGCCAAACTATTTTGACATCCTGCCGATGTATCTGGTGGTTTTGGCGCTGATGCCGGTGATGATGGGGGTTGAGCGCCTTGGCCTCTGGGCGGTGGCGCTGACCTCAGGGCTGATATGGCTCGCTGCCAACCCCTATCTTGTCGGGCTTGGCCCCGATGGGCTCTCGCTCCCGGCGGAGCCCTGGTCGCAGCGCGAATGGTTCTTTAACCCCTTTGGCTGGCAGCTTTTGTTCTTTACCGGCTTTGCCTTCATGAAGGGCTGGCTGCCCCCGCCGCCTGTCTCGGCCCTGCTGGGCGCTGCCGCAGCTGCCTTTCTGCTGCTCTCGGCGCCCTTTGGCTCGTGGAAGGTGTTTCTTTGGGTGGATGCCGCCAATGGCGATCTTGGCGATATGATCCGCCCCTGGTGGCAGACCACGGCCCAGTGGCGTGAAAAGAGTGATTTTGGCCTGCTGCGCTACACACATTTCCTGGCCCTGGCCTATCTTGGCTGGCTGATTGCCGGGACTGGCGGCAAGCGCCTGATTGCCTCGAGTCACAGCCTTGCTGCCCGGATCTGGGCACAGCTCTTGGGGATCATCACCAAGGTCGGCCAGCAAAGCCTCGCGGTCTTTGTCTTCTCCATGGCCCTGGCGCGGCTCATCGGCTTTGCCCTGGATCAGACCGAGCGCGGCATCGCGATCACCGCCCTGGCCAATCTGACAGGCTTTGCCCTGATCATCGCCTGCGCCTATGGGGCGGGCTGGTTCAAATCCCACCCCTGGAGGGCCAAGCGATGAGCACCCTTAGCCGCCGCGCCTTTGTCGCCTCTGCACTCTCCAGCACCCTGCTCACCGCGCTGCCGGCGGGTGCCACAGAGAGCCCTAAGCCTGCGGCCTTTGACCCGGCCCAGGTGATCGCCCGCGCCCGCGCCCTGGCCACCCAGGGCTACCAGCCCCGGCAACAGGTGCCGCAGGATTGGCTGGATCTGACTTATGATCAGTACAAGGCACATCGGTTCCGTACCAAGGACGCGATCTGGTCCAAGACCGACAGCAGCTACAACGTCGATCTCTTTCTGCCGGGGCTGTATTTTCGCCACGCGGTTCAGGTGAACACCGTTAAAGACGGCATGACCCGCCCCTTTGGCTTTGACATGGCGCTGTTTGATCGCGGCGAGATTGCGCCGCCTCTCAGCACCACCGGGGCACTCGGCTATAGCGGGCTGCGTCTGCGCACCCAGTTGGATCAGCCCAATAAGAAAACCGAATTCTGCGTCTTTCAGGGGGCCAGCTATTTCCGCGCCATCGGTATCGGCCAGGCCTATGGTCTGTCAGCACGCGGGCTGGCGCTGAAAACTGGCGATCCCATGGGGGAGGAATTCCCCGATTTCATTGAGTTCTGGCTGGAGGCCCCCGGCCCCAACCAGCGCAGTATGGTGGTCCATGCGCTGATGGATTCGCCCTCGGTCACGGGTGCCTATCGCTTTACCATCACCCCCGGAGCCACCACGGTGATGGATGTCGAGGCGCATCTGTTTGCCCGCGAGGACCTGACCCACACCGGGCTGGCGCCGCTCACCTCGATGTTCCTGTTTGACCGCACCAACCGCAACCGGTTTGACGATTTCCGCCCCAATGTGCACGACAGCGACGGGCTGTTGATCCTCAACGGCAATGGCGAGCGGCTGTGGCGGCCCCTGGCCAACCCAGTGCATTTGCAAATCTCCTCCTTCGTGGATGAAAACCCCCGTGGCTTTGGCCTGATGCAACGGTCGCGGCATCTACAAGATTTTGAAGACCTGGAAGCCAATTACCACCGCCGCCCCAGTCTTTGGGTGGAACCAAAGGGCAACTGGGGCAAAGGCGCGGTCACCCTGGTTGAAATCCCTGCCGACAAGGAAATCTACGACAATATCGTCGCCTATTGGCGGCCTCAGGACACCCTGCCCGCCGGAACCGAGCTGCCGCTGTCCTATCGGCTCAGCTGGGGCGAGGACCCAGAGATGGATCTGGCCCGGGTGATTGATACCGCCGCAGGCGCGCGCATCTTTGGGGAACCCGGACGGTTGATGACGGTGGATTTTGAAGCCCACCCGCTGCTGGACGGCGATCCCGAGGACATCGAGGTGCATCTTTCCTCCCCCCATGTGGAAACCAGCGAAGGGGTGCTGCAACGCAACCCCGCCACCGGCGGGGTGCGGCTGGCCTTCAGCTTTGCCCCCAATGAAGAAAACCATGTTGAGCTGCGCCTGCAGCTGCGCCGCAATGGCGCCGCCGCCAGCGAAGTCTGGCTCTATCGGTGGACAGCATGAACGATCCGATCCCGACCTCACCCCTACCGCCAGCCGAACCGCTGATGCCACCGCTGCAGCCGCTGGCCATGCCCGAGCAGGATTTCGCCAGGCCGTTTCACGACCACAACGCCCCGGAGTTTGAGCCACCGCGCCATCTGGCGCTCTGGCGTCTGCTCGCCTTCTCCCCCGCCATGTTGGCCACCGCCGTGTTGACCTGGGTGATGCAGGGCTGGTTTGCCAAGGGCGGCTTTATGGCGCTGGAGCTGGTGCTGCTGGCGCTGATCGCCTTCAACTTTTTCTGGATCTGCTTTTCGGTCTCCACAGTGGTCCTGGGGCTGTATTCCCTGTCCAAACGTAACCGCGACCGCCCCAAAGCCAGGCCGGCCCCGATGCGGGTCGCCCTGCTGGTTCCGGTCTATAATGAGACCCCCTGGTATGTGCTGGGCAATGTGCAATCCATGCTGGAAGAGCTGCACCAGCGCGGCGGTAAGCACAGCTACGACATGTTTGTGCTGTCGGACACCCGCGACGACAACCTCGCCGACCAGGAACGGTTAAGCGTCGAGGCCCTGCGCGCCGCCCTGCCTGCTGGCGTGGCGCTCTATTATCGCCGCCGCGCTTTGAACACCGGGCGCAAGGTGGGCAATATCAGCGATTGGATGCGCCGCTGGGGCGCGGGCTACGAGGCCATGCTGGTGTTGGATGCCGACAGTCTGATGACCGGGCGGGCCATTGCCCGTCTGACGGATGCGCTGTCGCGCGATCCCAGCGCCGGTTTGATCCAAAGCTTCCCGCAACTCATCGGCGCGCAATCCGTTTTTGGTCGCATGCAGCAGTTTGCCAATGGCGTATACGGCCTGGCTCTGGCCGAAGGTCTGGCCCGCTGGACCGGGTTTGAGGGCAACTATTGGGGCCACAATGCCATTATGCGGGTCCAGGCCTTTGCCGCCTGCGCCGGGCTGCCGCCGCTGCGCTCGCGCTTTTGGGGCGGTGACAAGATGATCATGAGCCATGATTTTGTCGAGGCCGGCCTGTTGCGCCGTGCCGGGTGGCGGGTGCGGTTTCTGCCGCGTCTGGGGGGATCGTTTGAGGAAACACCACCCACCCTGATAGATCACATCCTGCGCGATCGGCGCTGGTGCCAGGGCAATCTGCAACATCTCAACCTGCTGGGCGCCCGCGGCTTCTTTGCCATCTCGCGGTTTCACCTGCTGCACGGGGCCATTGGCTATCTGATGGCGCCGATCTGGTTTGCGCTCTTGGTGATCTGGGCGCTGATTGGCCGGGGCGAAGACAGCTCGGTGATCCATTACTTCAGCGCCGCCAATCCCTCGCGCCCCTCCTGGCCCGATATGTCAGAGCCGCGCCATGTGCTGGTGATCTTGCTGATCTACGCCATGCTGCTGGCGCCCAAACTGCTGGCGGTGCTGGCGCTGGCCCTCACCAGTGGGCGGCTGTCTGACTATGGCGGACCTCTCCGCTTTGCCGCCTCCGTCGGGGTCGAGATCCTGCTGGCGGTGCTTTATGCGCCGATCCTCATGGTGCAGCAGATGATCGCGGTGTTTCGCACCACCTTCGGCCTGCAGCGTGGCTGGTCGCCCCAGGCGCGGGCGGGCGGCCAATATGGTCTGGCAACCTTGCTGAGCTGCCACGCGCTGGAAACCCTCAGCGGTCTGGCTTTGTGGGGTGGCATTGCCACCGGGCTGGTGTCGCTCTGGCTGGTGCCCATCGCCCTGTCCCTGGTGCTTGCGGTGCCCCTGTCGGCGCTGTCAGGGCGCCGCGCCGGTAAATCCAAAACCGGCTGGATGGCCACCCCGGTGGTCTATTCGGAACCCAAAATCACCCAGGCCGCCCACCGCTACCGGGCGCAGCTGAAACGCTACCTTGATGTGATCAACCAACATCCGGCGCAGTAGCTCAGAACCTCCCTTGGCTCTATGTGCTTTGAAACAGGCGCAACCGCCTCCGTTGCCCCTTGGGCGACGGAGGCCCGGCCCAAGGCTTTGTCTCTCATCTGAGATGAGAGGCAAAGGCACGGGAGCCCGCCCGTCTCAAGGCACACAGATTTGCCAACCTTCTCCCTGCCAGACCCTATTTATAATCACAGCCTCACTCGGCGCCTTGTTGTGGTCTCTCAAACCAGTCCAACACCGCTCCCGGCCACCAGCCGGGCACCCGATGCCCCTGAGGGAACAAAAGAAATTCGATATCCGCCCCCGGACCACAGTCCCAGCTACGCCCCAGGACATCGCCCTGTTGCCAGCGCTGATCCGGCGCGTGCTCAGTACAGTGATTGGTGTCGCGCCACAGCTCCAGCCCGGCAAAAATGTCGCCCTGCTGGAACCGCTTGCCATCCAGATAACGCCCCTCAAGTGGCACCACCCCATCGCTCCAGCCATGACTGTGAAACAGCCGTATCTCTCCGCTGCAGGTCTCTGGCTGCGGGCGCCAGAAGCCACCGGCAATGGGCGCGTAGCCGGCAAAAGCCTCAGGTTCGGCGCAGGCCAGATAGTTGACCATAAAGCCCCCCGCCGAAAACCCCGCCAATAGCATGGTCTGGCGATCCAGACCAAAGCGCGCCGCCGCGTCCGCTGCCACATCCTGCAGGAATTCCACCTCGTCGCGGCCCTGCCAACCGGGAAAGAAATTCCAGGAGCGCGGACCACCGCGCCGGGGCAAGGCATCTGGCGCAATTACCGCATAGCCCCGCGCCGTCAGCCCCTGCGCCACGGCCTGGTTGTTCAGCGCTGCCAGACCTGATCCCCCATAGCCATGCAGAAACACCACTGCGGGCATCGCCGCGGCCGGCTCGGCCTGCACAGGGCTGCGCTGATCCGGACTTGGCAGCGCAATATGATAGCTCCCCTGGGGCATCGCGCAGGCCTGCGCCACTGTGGGGCCACAGCCCGCCGCTGCCGGACGCGGGCTGGCCAGCGCCACCATCAGGGGCAATGCGACCAGCGCCAGCGCCGACGCGCACCGCCGCGCGCCCCTGCGGCCGAACCCGACCGCCATCCCCATCCCCAGCCCTAGCCCCGCCATCGGGTCACCGGTAGATTTCCTGCAATCCAGCCAGGACCACTTGCGGATCCCAGCATGCCCTCTGGCACATCGATAATCCTGCGATAACCAGCCGCCGCCAGGGCCCGCGTCATCCGCGCCGAGCGCACCCCCCGGGCACAGATCAGCGCAACCGGCGCCGCCAGGTTCCCAGCGGTGGCCTCGCTCAGGGCCTGCAAAAAGTCATCACGCCGCATATCGATGGCAACGGCCCCCTCGGGCAGACCGGTTTGGCGCCATTCACCCGGCGTGCGAATGTCAACCAGCGTGATCTCTTTTGCCTTGGCCGCCGCAAAGGCCTGCGCCGGGGTCAGCCGTGGATAGTCATGGTCCACTGGCTGGCTACGCCACCAATAGATGCCGCCGCCGAGCGCCAGGCCAATTCCGCCAAGGCCGAGCAGCAGCTGGCGCCGCGACATCCCCGAGGCGCTGCTTGTTTCAGGGAGAGATCCCTGCATCTGTTCATGTCGTGCCATAATGCCCTGCAGCTGAGTGACGGTATCCGGTATCAAGGTGCTCCGCCTTCTGCTTACGGTCGCAGACGGAACGATTTCTTATAACAGCTATTGCGGCGCGGATCAGCTCTGGCTGCGCCCCGGTTCTTCAACTTATCGGCACCCCCAAGCAGCCACTGGCCCCAACAAGCCCCCCACTTCGCCCCCAACGGATACGCCGCCAGCGCACCCGGCCTTTAAATTCCACGAGAAGAAGGAAAAATTCAGCGCCCCGGCCTACAAAAAGCGCCAGTGCAGACCTAAATGCCCCCCAATCGAACAACAAAACCTCACTCAAGAGGCACTTACGCGGTCGCAGGGCTGGAACAGTTGCAAGAAATTGCCTAAGCCTTGACTAATGCCTAAGCCCAGCCAGGAGAACTGCACGTGTCCCTGTTTTTGATTGCGGCCCTGCCCTTTCTCGGAGCGGTCTTTCCCGCTCTATTGATCCGTGCCGGGCGCAACGCCTCGGCCTCAGCAGCAGGTCTGACCACGTTTCTTGCCTTTGTTGGCCTGTTGCTACACGCGCCTGCGGTGTTTCGCGGCGAGGTAATCCAGGTCGGCGTTGACTGGCTGCCCGGCCTTGGCCTCAATGCCAATTTCTTTCTTGATGGGCTTGGTTTTCTCTTTGCCGCTATGATCCTTGGCATTGGCTTGCTGGTCATCCTTTACGCCCGGTTTTACCTGTCGCGTGAAGATCCCATGGGGCAGTTCTACACCTATCTGCTGCTGTTTCAGGGCGCCATGGTTGGCATCGTTCTGTCAGATAACATACTGCTTTTGCTGGTGTTCTGGGAACTCACCTCGCTGTCCTCGTTTTTGCTGATCGGCTATTGGAAACACCTGCCCGAGGGCCGCCAGGGCGCGCGGATGGCACTGGCAGTCACCGGATCCGGTGGCCTGGCGATGATCGGTGGCATGATGATCCTGGGCAATATCGCGGGCTCTTATGATCTGAGCGTGATTTTGCAGCATAAGGACATGATCCAGGCCTCGCCGCTGTATCTGCCCGCGCTGATCCTGATCCTCTTGGGCTGTTTTACCAAATCGGCGCAGTTTCCGTTTCATTTCTGGCTGCCCCACGCCATGGCAGCGCCCACACCTGTTTCAGCCTATCTGCATTCCGCCACCATGGTCAAAGCCGGTCTGTTCCTGATGGCGCGGCTCTGGCCGGTGCTGGCGGGCACGCCCGAGTGGTTCTATATCGTCGCAACAACCGGGTTGATCACCATGTTGCTGGGCGCGGTGATTGCCCTGTTCAAGGATGATCTGAAGGCGCTTTTGGCCTTTTCCACCGTGTCGCATCTGGGGCTGATCACCATGCTGTTGGGCTTTGGCACCAAGATCGCAGCGGTAACGGCGGTGTTTCACATCATCAACCACGCCACATTCAAGGCCGCATTGTTCATGACGGCCGGCATTGTCGACCACGAGGCCCATACCCGCGACATCAAACGTCTGGGCGGGCTGCGCCATCTGATGCCGGTGACCGCAACCATTGCCATTGTCGCCGCCCTGTCGATGGCCGGCATTCCCCCCTTCAACGGGTTCCTGTCCAAGGAGATGATGCTGGAAGAAACCGTGCATACGCTCTGGGGCGGCTCACATTATGTGGTGCCGGGTTTGGCGCTGCTGGCGGCGCTGTTTTCCGCCGCCTATTCCTTTCGCTTTATTGGCCATGTGTTTCTGGGCAGAACCCGCGATGACTATCCGGCGCAGCCCCATGATCCGGGGTTTGGCATGTGGGCCGGTCCCGGCTTGCTGATGATGCTGGTGGTCTTGATCGGGCTGTTTTCAGCCAATCTGGCGGGGCCACTTGTGGCTGTCGCGGCTGGCGCCGTGATTGGTGGCGCAGATCTGCCCTATTATTCGCTCAAGCTGTGGCACGGATTGACACCGGCGCTGTATATGTCCGCAGGAGCCGTTGTTGGCGGCTTGGTTTTGCTCAAGCTGCACGCGCCGCTGATGGCGGCCTGGAACCGGGCGCCACGCCCCGAGGCCAAGCAGATCTTTGACGCCCTGATGCGCGGGCTCACCAAACTGTCGCAGCTGATCACTGATGGCCTGCATAATGGCGCCATTACCCGCTATGCCTTTGTGATGATGCTGTTCATCATCGGCCTTAGCTACTACGCCTATGCCACCGGCACCCTCAGTCTCCCCAGCCGCGCGGTGCAAAGCGTCGGGCCGATCACCGTGATCGCCTGGTTCTGCCTGATGGTGGCCACCCTGGCTGTGGTGGCAAAGCACCGTCAGCGTCAGCTGTCGCTGGTGCTGATCGGCGTGGTTGGCCTGGTGGTTTCGCTGGGCTTCAACTACCTCTCGGCACCGGATCTGGCGCTGACCCAGCTGTCAGTGGAGGTGGTGACCATGGTGCTGCTGCTGCTGGCGTTGAATTTCATGCCCAAGGACAGCCCCGTTGAATCGCCGCTTTGGGTGCGGCTGCGCGACGGCGGCATTGCGATGATTGCCGGGCTGGGCGCTGCGACGCTGATCTATATGCTGATGCTGCGCGACTTTGCGATGCCCAGCATTTCTGAATTCCACCTGGCCAATTCCTACAAAGGCGGCGGCGGCACCAATGTGGTCAACGTGATCCTGGTGGACTTCCGTGGCTATGACACCTTTGGCGAGATCATCGTTCTGGGCATTGCCGCGCTGGTGATCTACGCCCTGACCGAAGCGGTGCTGGGCACGCGGGTGCGGGCCTATCTGCTGAACCGCAAACCCGATATTCCGCAGGCTGGCGATGCCCATCCGATGATGATGGTTGTCGCCACCCGGGTGATGATGCCGCTGGCACTGATGGTGGCCGCCTATATCTTTTTCCGCGGTCACAACCTGCCCGGCGGCGGTTTTATCGCCGGTCTGATCGCCGCCATCGCGCTGTTGATGCAATATATGGCCTCTGGCTTTAGCTGGGCGTCTGAGCGCCAGCGGATGTTCTACCACGGCACCATCGGGTCCGGGGTGCTGATTGCCGCCGCCACCGGGCTTGGCTCCTGGTTCAGCGGCCTGCCCTTCCTGACCAGCGCCTTTGGCTATCTGCACTGGGCACCACTGGAAGAGTTCGAATGGGCCACCGCTGCGCTGTTTGACCTCGGGGTGTTCCTGGCTGTGGTTGGCGCCGTGCTGCTGGCGCTGGAAAGCCTGGCGCGCTTTGCCTGGCAGCCGGGGATTTCTTCGGAACATGCGATGGATATCAACCCGGCCCGCGATCACGCGGCAGAAGAGGCTGCGGCGGAAGCCGCAGCAGCAGCGGCAAAAGGCGAGGCATGACCATGGGCTTTCTGAATATCGAATTTCTAGTGGCCTCTGCGGTGGGGCTGCTGACGGCGGCGGGGATCTATCTGATCCTGCGGCGGCGCACCTTTCCGGTGATCCTGGGGCTGTCGCTGCTGACCTATGGGGTGAACATCTTTCTGTTTGCCACCGGCAGGCTGATGGTCAATGCGCCGCCGATCCTGAACAAATACGCCGAGGTGCCCTATACCGATCCGCTGCCACAGGCGCTGGTGCTGACCGCCATCGTGATTTCTTTTGGCATGACGGCAGTGGTGGTGATGATCGCCCTGGCCGCCTATCTGTCGGCCCGTGATGACAAGATCGATATGCCCCATCATCCCGAAGACGAAGGGGAAGACGCATGAACCATTTCCTGATTGCACCGGTTGTTCTGCCGGCGCTGGTGGCGCCCTTCATCATCATGGTGGTGCGCCACCATATGGATCTGGCGCGGATCTTTTCGCTGGCCAGTACGGTCTTTCTGGTGGCGATCTCGCTGGTCCTGGCCGCGCAGGCCAGCACCGGAGAGGTGCAGGTCTATGAGCTGGGCAACTGGTCGGCGCCCTTTGGCATCGTGCTGGTGCTGGACCGCCTGTCGGCGATGATGGTCTTGCTGACCTCGGTGCTGGCGCTGGTGATCAACCTCTATGTCATTGGCTCGGACTGGGACAAACGCGGCGCCAATTTCCATGCGCTGTTTCAGTTTCAGCTGATGGGCATCATCGGTGCCTTCCTCACCGGAGACGCCTTTAACCTGTTTGTTTTCTTTGAGGTTCTGCTGATCGCCTCTTATGGGTTGATGATCCATTCCGGCGGCACCCGGCGGTTTCAGGCCGGGGTGCAATATGTGGTCTATAACCTCTTGGGCTCAACCCTGTTCCTGTTTGCGCTGGGGACGCTATATTCCGTCACTGGCACGCTCAACATGGCGGATCTGGCGCTGCGGGTGGCAGAGATCCCGGCGGAAGACACCGCTCTGCTGCGCGTCGGCGCGGTGATGCTCTTGCTGGTTTTTGCCATCAAGGCCGCCGTCATTCCGCTGCATTTCTGGCTGCCGGCCTCTTATGCCAATGCCCCCCTGCCGATTGCGGCGCTCTTTGCCATTATGACCAAGGTCGGCGCCTATGCCATCCTGCGGGTCTATACCCTGGTCTTTGGCCCAGATCTGGCGATCACCCAGGGGCTGGCCGGGGCCTGGCTGATGCCAGCCGCGCTGGTCACCCTGATGATCGGCGCCGTGGGCATCCTTGGCTCTTACCGCATTGGCCGCCTGGTGGCCTTTGGCGCCATCACCTCCATGGGCACGCTGCTCACGGCGATTGCGCTGTTCTCCCCCGAAGGGGTCGCCGCGGCGCTGTATTACACGGTGCATTCCACCCTTGCTGCCGCCTTTCTGTTTCTGGTGGCGGATCTGGTGGCTGAGCGCCAGGGCATCGAGATCACCGGCCAGCGCCTGATGCCGCAAAGCGGGCTGATCGCGGTGCTGTTCTTTACCGGCGCCATTGCCATGGCGGGCATGCCGCCCTTGTCGGGCTTCCTGGGCAAGCTGCTGGTGCTGGATGCGGCACGCGACCACGATCTGGTCTGGTGGATCTGGGGCACCATTCTGATCGGCTCTTTGATCACCATCCTTGGCATGGCCCGTGCCGGCAGCCTGTTGTTCTGGAAAAGCCACGGCGTCACCGCCCAAACCGACCCAGATTCTGCGCCCTCTTATGAGGAAGAGGCCAACGAGCAGGACGAGGACATCACCAATCCGCGCCCCGCCGCCCTGCCCTTTGTGGCCTGTTTTGCCCTGCTGAGCGGCCTGATCCTGCTCACCGTGTTTGCCGGCCCCGCCAGCCGCTACGCCGAGGCAACAGCCGCGCAGCTCTTTGCGCCCGAGATCTATATCAAAGCCGTGCTGGGAAAGGTCACACCATGAGACTGCTACGGCGGCTGCTGCCGCATCCGATCCTGACCCTGCTGCTGACCCTTGCCTGGGTTCTGCTGACCAGCACCTGGACGCTGAACTCGTTGGTTTTTGGCTTTTTGCTGGGGCTGCTGATCCCCTTTTTGACCCAGCCCTACTGGCCAAATCAGATGCGGTTGAAAAAGCCGCTGAAGATCATCGAATACATCCTGATTGTGCTCTATGATATTGTTGTTGCCAACGTGGTTGTGGCCCGCATCGTGGTGTTCAAATCCAATGCCAAACGCCAGCCCGCCTGGGTCGCCGTGCCGCTGGATCTGCTCACCCCCGAGGCGATTTCGGTTCTGGCCGGCACCATCACCATGACGCCGGGCACGGTGGCGGCTGATGTCTCGGCTGAGGGCCACGCCCTGTTGGTGCATTGTCTAGATGCGCCAGACCCAAATGCCGTCCGCGATGAGATCAAACACCGCTATGAGCGCCGCCTGAAGGAGATCTTTGAATGATTATTACCTATGCCACGCTCTTTGCCTTTACCTGCTTTGCCCTGGCGCTCCTGATGAACCTGTGGAAAATCATCTTCGCCGCCGAGATCGCAGACAGGATCCTGGCGCTGGATTCCATGTTCATCAATGGGTTGGCGCTGATGGTGCTTTATGGGCTGGCCCTGGGCAGCGAAATCTATTTTGAGGCCTCGCTGATCATTGCCATGCTGGGCTTTGTCTCAACCGTGGCCTATGCGCGCTTTATTCTGCGCGGCAATATTATCGAATGATGGGAGGCGCAGAGATGGTATATGACTACCTGGTCGCAGGCTTTTTGATCATGGCGGGCATCTTTGGCTTTGTCGGCTCCTTTGGCCTGCTCAAGCTCAACGATCCGATGTCGCGGCTGCATGCCCCCACCAAGGCCACCACGCTGGGCGTTGGTGGCGTACTGCTGGCCTCGATGCTGCACGGCGCGGTGGTTGAGGGGAATCTGTCGCTGCATGAGCTGATGATCACCCTGTTTTTGTTCCTCACCGCACCGGTCACGGCCTTGTTTATTGCCAAGGTCCATATTCACCGCCATGAGACAAAGGCCAGCCTGCCAAAGGCCGGCGCAGATGGCATCTGGGCCACCCATAATGTGCCAGAGACCAAAAATGAGAGCGAAACGGATCCCGCGCAGGGCAAAGACCCGGCGTGAGGGTACTTGGTTGAACGACCAGCCGCCGCGCCTCTGATCTGAGTTGCCCGGTGCGGGTGTTGCCAGCTGTTTTGCCAGCGACGGCCAGCTACCACCCGCGACGGTGAGAGGTGAACCGTCACTTTGTTCTGGCTCAAGGCAGTTCCCGCTGCTGGCCCTAAACAGGTCAGGACTGACAAGATAACTGACACAAAGGCGCCGCCCCATGTACAGCCCTCCTCTTCCGGCAACCAAAGATGTGGTTCTGATTGGCGGTGGCCATGCCCATGCGCTGGTTTTGCTGAAATGGGGCATGCGGCCCCTGCCGGGCGCCCGGCTCACCCTGATAAACCCAGGTCCCACCGCGCCCTATTCCGGCATGTTGCCGGGCTTTGTGGCAGGCCATTACCAGCGCCAGGATCTGGATATTGATCTGGTGAAACTGGCGCGGTTTTGCGGCGCGCGTCTGATCTTGGGGGCGGCTGACGGGCTGGACCCGCAGGCGCGCCTGGTCAATGTGCCCGGACGTGCGCCCATTGCCTATGATTTTGCCTCAATCGACGTTGGCATCACCTCAGAAATGCCGGATCTTCCCGGCTTTGCCACCCATGGCGTGCCGGCCAAACCCTTGGGCACCTTTGCCAGCTCCTGGGAGGCGTTTCGCGGCGATCATAGCCACAAAGATCCGGCACATATTGCCGTTATCGGCGGGGGTGTTGCCGGGGCCGAACTGGTGCTGGCCATGGCCCATGCTCTGTCCCGGCAGGGGCGGTTGGGACAGGCAACGCTGATCGACAGCGGCCCGGTGCTGGGACAGGCCAGCCCGGAGGTTGCCAAACGTCTGCGCCGCGCCTTTAGCGAACATCGGGTCTCCTTGGTGGAAAACACCGGCGTTGACCGAGTCGAGCCGGGTCTGATCCACCTGTCGGATGGGCGCGAAGTGCTCTCTGACTTCACCACCGGCGCCGCCGGCGCCCACCCCCATGATTGGATCGCCGGGTCGGGCCTTGCCCTGCATCAGGGCTTTGTCACCGTGGATGAGACCCTGCAAAGCTCTGATCCCAATGTCTTTGCCGTGGGCGACTGCGCCCATCTCGGGTTTTCCCCCCGCCCCAAGGCTGGCGTCTATGCGGTGCGTCAGGCCCCGATTCTGTATCACAATCTGCGCGCCCGTCTGACCGCAGATCCGCTGCGCCGCTATCGCCCGCAAAAGGACTACCTCAAGCTGATTTCCATGGGCCGTAAAGAGGCTTTGGGAGATCGTTTTGGCCTGCAGTTTTCCGGTGCCCTGGTCTGGGGCTGGAAGAACCGGATCGACCAGGCCTTTATGGAGCAGTTCCGCCACCTGCCGCAAATGGAGCAGGTGAAACTGCCTGCCGAACATACCTATGATCTGCCCGAGGCCCTGGGCGACAAACCCATGTGTGGCGGCTGCGGCGCCAAGGCCGGACGCGGCGCGCTGCGGGCTGCGCTGACCGCCCTGACGCCACTGCAACGACAGGATGTCACCGCCCTGCCCGGCGATGACGCGGCGCTGGTACAGACAGGGGGTGTGCAACAGGTGATCACCACCGATCATCTGCGCGGCTTGGTCCTGGATCCGGTGGTGATGGCGCGCATTGCAGCGGTGCATGCTCTGGGTGATATCTGGGCCATGGCCGCCGACCCGCAGGTGGCCACAGCCAACCTGATCCTGCCCCGCCTGACGCCTGCCCTGCAACAGCGAACCCTAAGTGAAATCATGTCCAGCGCGGGCGAGATCTTTCACGCCGCCGGGGCGGATATTGTCGGCGGTCACACCTCGATCGGGGATGAGCTGTCGATTGGCTTTACCGTCACTGGGCTGTGCCCATCGGCCCCGGTGACCCTGGCTGGGGCGCAGCCGGGAGATGTGCTGATCCTGACCAAACCCCTGGGATCGGGCGTGATCATGGCGGCGGAAATGGCTGGCGCGGCCAAAGGCGACTGGGTGGCAGCAGCCCTGACGCGGATGTGCCAGCCCCAGGGCGCCGCCGCCCGCATTCTCGCCACCGCCCATGCAATGACCGATGTCACCGGCTTTGGTCTGGCCGGGCATCTCATGGGGCTGTGCGAGGCCTCCGGTCTGGCCGCGCAGGTGGATCTGACAGCGGTGCCCCTGATGCAGGGCGCGGCAGAGCTCAGCGCGGGCGGTATCCGCTCCTCCCTGTTTGAAGACAACCGCGCGATTGCGCCCGGCCTGCCGCGCGGAGCAGAGGCAGATCTGTTGTTTGACCCACAAACCGCCGGTGGCCTGCTGGCGGCTATCGCCCCCGAGACCGCGGATAAGGTGCTGAAACAGCTGCAGGACGCGGGCTATAGCGCCGCCAGAATTGGCAGCCTCACCTCTGGCGCGGCAGAGCTGCACCTGATCTAAAGCGGATTGTCCTGTGGGGCCTGCAGCAAATCACAGATCTGCTGCGCCACCTGGTCCAGATCCGTTTCAGACATCTGTCCCAGATCCAGTTCAGCCACCACCGCAGCGCCGCTGAGGCGGCTGGATTTCTGGTAAGAGGGATCATAGTGGTCCTGCATCAAGGCCAGGGTCAGCGCCGCTTTATCCCCCGTGGCGATCAGGTCGAACCAATGGTCAATCACCGCATTGGCGCGGTGACCGCGCAGAAAGCTCAGCTTTTCGCGCAGCATGTCCTTATCCGACAGAATATCGTCATAGGCCTGGGTCAGGTAGCGGCAGCGCGCCGCCACGGGCGCGTGCACCTCGATGCGGGGCGCCTGTTTCATGGCGCGCCACAGGCTGGGCGGCAGGATCCGCGCACCGACCTTACTGGACTCCGCCTCAACCAGAACCGGACGGGCCGGATCCAGCTGCAACAGCGACTGCGCCAAGGCGCTCTCAAAGCCTTTTTGGCAGGGCTGCGGCTGCGCCATCCCCCCCAACAGCGAGCCGCGATGATTGGCCAGCGCCTCCAAGTCAATCACCTGCCCGCCCAGCGCCCGCACCCGCTGCAACAGCTCGGTTTTGGCGCTGCCGGTATAGCCATCCAAGGCCACCAGGCGAAACGGCAGCTGTTGGTCATAAAGATAGGAATGCACCAGCCGCCGATAGCTTTGATAGCCGCCCTCAATCAGGCCAGCCCGCCAGCCGATCTGGCTCAACATCCAGGAAAAACTGCCCGAGCGCTGGCCACCACGCCAGCAATAGACCAAGGGCCGCCAGCCGCCCTCATGGTGGCTGAGACTGGTTTCGATATTGTTGGCGGCATTGCGAAACACCAGCGCCGCGCCCAGTTTGCGCGCCTTAAAGGGGCTGTCCTGCACGTAGATGGTGCCAACTTTGGCCCGTTCTTCGTTGTTCAACACCGGCAGGTTGATGGCACCTGGCAGGTGGTCCTCGGCAAATTCCGCAGGACTGCGCACATCTATGACTGTGTCATAGCCGTGGGCCATCAGGTCTTGCAGGGTTTCATAGCGATTGGGCATAGGGTTTGCTTACCCCGCAGCCGCGCTGAATAAAAGAAAGATCTCGCCTGACTGCGCGCAGCAGCGCCCCGAGGGAGCCCCGACTGAGCCCAGCCGACAAATCAAGGGTTCAGATCAGACGCGGCTCGGTTTCGTGGGCCAATTGTCCCGGCAAGTCAGCATCCTGAGGCTGGGCAGGCTCCTGTTCTGCGTCCTCATAAAACGGCTCGATCAGCTCAGGCCCTGCCGCGCGATTGCTGTTCACCTGCGGCGCAACCCGGTGCATGCGCAGCTGGCCTTCGGGCCCGGGCTGCATCAGCGCCGCCGCGCCCTTGCCTGCCTCCCCCAGCCACAGGGGCCAGTGCTGCGGTTCCAGCACCAAGGGCATCCGGTGGTGGATCGCAGAAATCGTCTGGTTGGCTGCGGTGGTCACAATGGCGCAGGTTTTCTGCGGGTCCTGCTGGCCCCAGCTTTGCCAGATGCCGGCAAAGGCCAGCGGTGTCTGGTCCGAAGCCTGAATATACCAGGGCAGACGTTTGCCGTCGCCATCCTTGACCCATTCATAAAACCCGGTTGCCGGGATCAGGCAGCGGCGCGTCCGGCAGGCCTCGGCAAAGGCGGGCTTTTGCGCCAGTGTTTCGGCGCGAGCATTGATCAACAGTGGCCCGGCGAGTTCACTTTGGTACCACTGCGGCAAGAACCCCCAGCGCATCGCAACCAGCTGGCGCCCGTCGCCCTCCGCCTGGATCACATGCACCGGATTGGTGGGGCAGATATTGTAATTGGGCAGCGCGGGCAGATCATTGGCCGGGCTGGCCGCAAACAGCCGCGCCATGGCGTCATTTGGCAGGGTCAGGGCAAAGCGTCCACACATGCAGGCAGTCTAGCGGTTTTGGCGCGCAACCGCCAGCCAGATGGCTTGGGGTGCCGCCGCCTAAGACCCAGTTGCGGGGAGCAAGTACCGCAAGAAAAAGCCCCACCACTGCGGGCGGGGCCTAAAGGTTTCAGTCACCTGTTTCGCGCGCGAAACACTATTTCCGCGCGATCCGCCCATCGGTATAGGCCTGATAGGGCCCCTGCGCCGCCAGGTATTCCGCCAGAACATCCGCCAGATCTGGACCATAATCATAGGCGTTTTTGTCGTCGCCGGCGAAGATCTTGTAGCCGTCACCGCCATTGCGCACGTAGTTGTTGGTCACAACCAGATAGGTCTTGGCCGGATCAATCGGCGCAAAGCCGTCAGCCCCCTGCACCAGAACCTGTTGCACCCGGCCTTCGTTGGCGGCCACGGTGCCATCCCAGGTGAATTTCAGACCCGCCACCTGTGGGAAACGCCCCTTGACCTCTTCCACCTGGCTCACGCCGTTTTCCAGCGCCGCAACCAGGCCTTCGCCAGAGATTTCAAAGGTGGACAGGGTGTTCTGGAACGGCAGCACCGTCAACACCTCGCCCATGGTGACCGCACCGGGTTCAAGACTGGCGCGAATGCCGCCGGAATTAGCGATGGCAATGCTCACCCCCTGGTCCTTGACCCGCGCCAACATGGCATCGGCGATCAGATTGCCCATCTCACATTCCTGAATACGGCAGACCGTGCGATCGCCCTCGACAGCGCTTGCGGCCTCGGCCACCACCTTGTTGCGGATCTCATCCAGCGGCTGCGCCAGCTCCGCGATACGCGCAACCGTGTCGCTGTCCTCTGCCACAGAACCATCCATGATCAGCGGCTCACCAGCAGCCATGGTCACAGTGCCCGCATCGTCAAAAGTGACATTCAGCTCACCGAGGAATTTGCCATAGGCATAGGCCTGCACGATGGCAACATCATTGATTATGGTGGGGTATGGACCAGCCGCCTTGTCCGAAACATTCGACAGGTAGGTGTTGGAATGCCCCCCCACGATCACATCCACGCCAGTGGTTTCTGCCGCCACCCGTTTGTCGACCTTGTAGCCCGAATGGCTCAGCACCACGATCTTGTTAACGCCCATCTCGGTCAGCCGGTCCACCTCGCCCTGCACGGCGGCCACCGGATCAGAAAAGGAGATGTTTTTGCCG
This sequence comes from Pseudophaeobacter sp. TrK17, assembly GCF_042192375.1. Lineage (NCBI taxonomy): Bacteria > Pseudomonadati > Pseudomonadota > Alphaproteobacteria > Rhodobacterales > Roseobacteraceae > Pseudophaeobacter > Pseudophaeobacter sp. TrK17. Next base: position 1,549,846 of record NZ_CP071700.1, on the reverse strand, counting down.
GGGCTGGCCAGATCATGGGTGTCCTCGGGGGTAAGGCCAATAAGGCCAATCCGTTCGCCGCCGCGCTCAATCACCGTGGATTTTTGCAGCACCTCCGCCAGATGCGGCTCCCCCGAGACATCGGCATTGGACATCAGCACCGGAAAGCCCACCGCATCCATGAACCCACGCAGCACCTCGGGGCCATCGTCAAATTCGTGGTTGCCAACGGTCATGCCATCATAGCCGAGCTTGTTCATCATCTCAGCCGCGACTTTGCCCTTGTAGTAAGTATAAAACAGCGAGCCCTGAAACTGATCGCCACCATCCACCAGAATGGAGTTTTCGGCCCGCGCCCGCGCCTCGGCCAGCGCTGTCACCAAACGGGCGGAGCCGCCAAAGCATTTGCCCTCGGCATTGTCGCCATCACGGCAGCCGCTGTCATATTTGCTGATCGGTTCAAACCGCGCGTGGAAATCATTGGTGTGCAGGATCGTCAGCTTGAAATCAGCCGCCGCCATGCCAGCCGTCAGCCCCAATGCCGCGACCGAGGTCAGGAAACGCGTAAACATCATAATCACTCCCATTTTGTCTTTTCTTTGCCCGCAATGGTGCGACCAAAGCGGATGCCAGTCAAAGGGGAAAAACAACTCTGCCGGGTTTCCATAGGGAAACCGCAGTCGCTGGTGCGCAATTTTTGCAAAACGCCACGCGCCCTGTGCCTGCCGAGGCTGGGAATGGCGATCACCTTGCGCTGCTTCGGGCTTGATTCCAACGCGGCAACGGGGCATCAGACCCATATGCTGATCTATAAAATCTTTCGCGCCGACGAATGGTCGGCCCTCCAGGCCCAAGGCGACACCCTTGGCGCCCCCATCGACCTGAGCGACGGGTTCATTCATTTCTCCACCGCCGCGCAGGCCGCCGAGACCGCAGCCAAGCATTTTGCCAATGTCGACGGCTTGTGGCTATTGGCGCTGGAAAGTGACGCCCTGGGCGAGGCGCTAAAATGGGAGGTCTCCCGCGGGGGGGACGAGTTCCCGCACCTCTATCGCAAGATGCTGCTGTCAGAGGTGCTTTGGGCCAAGCCGCTGCCGCTGGTCCAGGGCGTGCATCAATTCCCCGAGGAGATGACCAGAGGAGAGGGTATCAGCGCCTATGTCGATCCAACCCCCGCGCAGTTTGCAGCCTTCAAAGCGCTGGAGCGCGGCCACCCCATCGAGATGCTCAATCTGGTGCGTTTCAAGGCCGAAGCCAGCTACCCCGAAGGTCATCCATTGGCCAATGCGGGGCTGAGCGGGGCTGAGGCCTACAAAAACTACGGCGCAGAATCCGGTCCGATCTTTGCCGGGCTGGGAGGCAAAATTGTCTGGCGCGGTGGCTTTGAAACCACCTTGATCGGCCCTGCGGATGAGGCCTGGGACGCGGTTTTTGTCGCCCGCTATCCGGATGCCCATGCCTTTTTGGCGATGGTCACCAATCCTGACTATCAAAAAGCCGTGGTGCACCGGCAGGCGGCTGTTGCCACCTCGCGGCTGATCCGCACCAAACCCGGCGACAGCGGAGCGACGTTTGGATGAAACTGACCGAAAAACTGGCGCTGAAAGCCCTGCACCAAGTAGATCCAGAGCTGGCCCATGGTCTATCGATCAAGGCGCTCACCGCCGGATTGACCCCGGCCCCCGGCCCGGTGACCTCGCCGCGCCTGACATGCGAGATTGCCGGCATCGCCCTGCCCAATCCGGTAGGTCTGGCAGCTGGCTTTGACAAAAATGCCGAGGCCCTGGCGCCCCTGTCGCAGGCCGGGTTTGGCTTTATCGAGGTGGGTGCCGCCACCCCACGCCCGCAGCCCGGCAACCCCAAGCCGCGCCTGTTTCGCCTGACCGAAGACCGCGCCGCGATCAACCGCTTTGGCTTTAACAATGAGGGCATGGAGGTGATTGCCTCACGTCTGGCCAAACGCCCGCAACAGGCCGTGATCGGGTTGAACCTGGGCGCCAATAAGGACAGCGAAGATCGCGCCGCAGATTTTGCCCGGGTGCTGGCCCATTGTGGCGCGCATCTGGATTTTGCCACCGTCAATGTGTCGTCTCCAAATACCGAAAAACTGCGCGATCTTCAGGGCAAAGCGGCGCTGTCGGCGCTGCTGCACGGTGTCATTGAAACCCGTGACAGCCTGGAGCGCCGGGTGCCGGTTTTCCTGAAAATCGCCCCGGATCTGGATCGTGCCGGGATCGAAGATATTGCCGCAGTTGCGGTTGAAACAGGTATCGATGGGGTGATTGCCACCAATACCACACTGTCGCGCGAGGGGTTGCAAAGTGGCAACCGCGATCAGGCTGGCGGGCTGTCCGGCGCGCCCCTGTTTGAGAAATCCACCCGGGTTCTGGCACAACTGTCTGAGCTGCTGGATGGCAAGCTGCCGCTGATTGGCGTCGGCGGCGTTTCCGATGCCCAGCAGGCCTATGCCAAGATCTGCGCCGGGGCCTCGGCGGTGCAGCTTTATACTGCCATGGTCTATGGCGGCCTGTCGTTGGGCGCTGAAATTGCCCAGGGACTGGACCGGTTGCTCGCCCGCGATGGGTTCGCTTCGGTTGCGGCTGCTGTGGGCTCCAAACGCGGAGACTGGCTATGATCACCTATTGGCACAATCCACGCTGCTCAAAATCCCGCGCCGGGCTGGCGCTGTTTGAGGAAAACGGCATCGCGCCCGAGGTGCGGCTTTATCTGCAAGATGGCCCGACGTTGGAAGAGCTGCAGGCGGTGCAGGCTGCCTTGGGCCTACCGGCCCTCAAAATGATGCGCACAGGCGAAAAACTCTTTAAGGAGTTGGGCCTGCACAAGGACAGCCCCGAGGCCGAGCTGCTGGCCGCCATGGGGACCCATCCCATCCTGATTGAGCGCCCGATTGCGATAAAAGCTGACAAAGCCGTAATTGGCCGCCCGACCGAAGCGCTTGAGGCGCTGATCTGATCTAGGCTGCGACCCCGGCTTCCAGTCGGGGGTAGCGCAGCCCCAGGGTCACGGCGCGGGCCAGATTAAGCACAACCAGCGCCGCCCAAAGCCCGTGATTGCCAAAAAGCGGCACCAGGGCAAACAGCACCAGCACATAGATCGCCACCGACTGCACCATGGCGCGGCGCATATCGCCGGTCCAGGTGGCACCGATATAGATGCCATCATACATATAGCTGGCCACCGAGATGATCGGCAGCAGCGCCGCCCAGATCAGATAGCTGCGCGCCTCGACCCTGACCTCTGGCGCCTTTGCCATCAGGTCAATCAGATAGGGCCCACCCAGGGCAAAACCCACTGCCAACAGCACCGCGCAGCCCATCCCCCATTGCGAAGATATCCAGGCCGCCCGGCGCAGGTTGCCCCGGTGTTTTGCACCGATTGCGCCCCCTACCAGGGCCTCGGCGGAAAAGGCAAAGCCATCCAGCGCAAAGGCCGTGATCTCAACAAATTGCAGCAACACCTGATTGGCCGCCAGGGTGACATCCCCAAATTTGGCGCCAATAAACAGAAAGGTGGTAAACGACCCGGTCAGCAGCACCGAGCGCACCATTATATCGCCATTCACCTGCGCCATGCGGCGGATACGGGCCGGGTCAAACACCCGGGGCCAGTCGCACCACTGCCTGCCCGTAAAGGCGGCGCGGCACAGCCAAAGCCCCAGCAACACCCCGGTCCATTCCGCAATCAAGGTGGCAATGGCAACGCCTTCAACGCCCCAGCCCAGCCCCAGCACAAACCACAGATCCAGAATGATATTGAGCCCATTCATCCAGATCTGCAGCACAAAAACGCCGCGGGTGTTTTCAACCGCGATCAACCAGCCGGTCACCGCATACAGCGCGATGGTGGCAGGGGCACCCCAGATGCGGATCTGCAAATAGTCGCGGGCCAGCCCCTCGACCTCGGGGCTGGTGGGCGCCAAAACAAAGGCGCCCCAGAACAGCAGCTTTTGCAACAGGATAAAGCTCACCCCTGCGGCTGCGGCCAACAGCACGCCCCGCATCAACAGCGCCCCCGTTTCGGCCACCTCCCCAGCGCCGCGCGCCTGCGCCACCAAGCCGGTGGTGCCCATGCGCAGGAAGCCAAAGATGAAATAGAGCGTCGCCAGAATCACTGCGCCGATGCCCACGGCCCCAATCGGCGCGGCGGTGCCCATCTGCCCCACCACGCCGGTATCCACCGCGCCCAAAATTGGCACTGTCGCATTGGACAGCACAATGGGCACGGCAATCTTGAGCACCCTTGAATGGGTGATGTCAGCCTGCGAGTTGGCCATGGGCGGCGTCTCTTTCTGTTTCACCACTGGCCGCCGTTAACACCTAGGGACCAGTGGTCAGTCTTGCTCAGCTTTTGCCGTCATCCTGCGGCATCAGGAAATGGCCCGTGCCCTGGGCAAAGAGCTTATCCTTGTGATCCTGCCAGGCCTCGACGTGGACCGAAGCATAGCGCCGCCCGGCGCGGCTGATGGTGGCGCGGGCATAGGCATCGCGCGGCAGGCCCGAGCGCAGGTAATCAACGGTAAAGTCGATGGTCTTGGGTTGGCGCGGCACATGGCCCTTGGCCATGTCCTCAGGATCCAGCGCGCCGCTCTCAATACGCTCCCACAGATGCGACCAGTTGAGCGAGATCATCGCGGTGATCTCCAGAAAGGCCGCTGTGACCCCACCATGGATGGCGGGCAGAAAGGGATTGCCGATATGTTTTTCGTTGAAATTCAGCTGCGCGGTCAGCTCATCGCCGCGGCGATCAAAGGTAACATTCAGAAACTGAATATAGGGCACCGAATCGAGGAGTGCATTCAAAGCCGCATCGCGGCGCTGTTTCACCACCTGGACATGTTCTGGACGGGGACGGCTCAAAATCCATTCTCCACTGTAAAGGCACCAGAGGCTGTGGCCACTGGCCGGTCGGTATCATCGTCAACCGCCACCGCCCGCACAAAGGCTACGTTGCGGGTGATGTGGTGACAGGTGGCGCGGGTGGAGATGGTCTGGCCGGGGGTGGCCGCACGCATGTAATCGATGCGCAGATCAATTGTCGCGGTCCCACCAGGGGCGTCAGGGTGGCACATCACCGCCGCACCACAACAGGTATCCATCATGGCGGAAACCGCGCCCCCCGCCACCACACCGCTTTGCGGATCCCCGACGAGCTTTGTATCGTAAGGCATGGAAATACGGGCAACTCCATCGCCGATATCTTCCAGCACCAACCCCAGTTCCTTGGCATGGGGAATAGCCTGAATAAACTGGCGGGCGAGTTGGGTCTTGTCTGCCATCTGGCTGTTTCCTGTCTTGACTAGAACCTATTTGTGGCCCCGCCCGAAACAAAGAGCAAGCCCACACGTCGCTGGGTGGTTGCACTGGTCAATTCAAGTGCATAGGTTGCGCGCAAGGGAGATGATGGATGACCGAAGAAAGATTGTCATTCAAGGAAATGTGCGCAGCGTTCGACGTTACGCCGCGAACCTTGCGTTACTATGAGTATATTGAGCTGCTGAAGCCAGACCGCGAAGGCCGGTCCCGGTTTTACGGCGCCCGCGAGCGGGCCCGCATGAAACTGATTCTGCGCGGCCGCAGATTTGGGTTTCAGCTGGAAGAAATCCGGCAATGGCTTTTGATTTACGAAAATGAGGGCAACAAAGCCCAGATGCAGACCTTCATCGAAATGGCCGATCGTCAGATAGGAGAGCTGCAACAGCAGCGCGAACAGCTGGACGAGGCCCTGGATGAATTGGGCAGCCTGCGCGCAACCACACAGAGCCTTTTGAAGTAGGCTGCACAGACTCTGAAGACATTTATGGCCCATCCTGCCGAAGCGGGGTGGGCCTAATCATTTCTACCCTTTTGGTCTTTTGGCCTGGAGGCTTGGCGGTCTGGGCCCCTCTATCTGCGCCAGCCAGGGTTAGCGACGAATGCGCGACAGTAAGGTCCCAAAAGGCGCTTCGGCCCCAAAGGGCAGAGAGCGCGGCCCGCAACTCTCCGCCGCCTTTGATCACCACACTGCACACATTGAACGCGACCGGTTGACCACAACCCGGCGCCAAAACCAGTGACAGCTACGTCATCTGAAAAAGTGACGTCGCGTTCAGCTTACGTCAACGTCAAGATAGTGTTGTAAAACACCTCAGACCGTCCCAGCTTGGATGTGCAACCTGACCGCTGCTGATCCGCTGCTGATCCATGGCCGACAAAGAGTGACGACGATGACAGAAGAAGAGACAAAATCGATCCGTGAGATGTGTGATGCCTTTGGCGTCACCCCACGCACCCTGCGCTTTTACGAGGCAAAGGAGCTGTTGTTTCCCCAGCGCGATGGTCAGAAACGACTGTTCACCAAACGCGATGGAGCCCGGCTCAAACTGATCCTGCGCGGCAAACGCTTTGGCTTTAGCCTGGAAGAGATCCGCCAGCTTCTGGATCTCTATCACATCGGCGACCAGCAGGTGACCCAATTGTCGCGCACCTATGAAATCGCCTGCGACCGGCTGGACGACATGGTGCGTCAACGCGACGAGCTGAACGAGGCCATCGAAGAGCTTCAGGACCAGCTGAAATGGGGCGAGAAAGTCATCGCTTCAATGAAACTAGAACAAAAGGCCGCTGAATAGCGCCCTGCCCGCTTTATCCTCTGCCGAAATGGGCACAGGACCACCCTAGAACAGATGTCTCAGACCAACGAGGACCCCGATGCCAGTCTATACCGCCCCCACCAAAGACACCCAGTTCATCCTGCATGACATGTTGAAAGTATCCGAGGCCGCCACCCCCGGCTATGAGGATCTGGAGCGCGACTTTACCGCCGCCATTCTGGAAGAGGCCGGCAAGATCAGCTCTGAGGTTCTGCATCCTTTGAACACCGTTGGCGATCAGGAAGGCTGCAAACTGGAAAACGGCCTGGTCTCGACCCCAACCGGGTTCAAGGCCGCGTTTGAGCAAGTCAAAGAAGGCGGCTGGACTGGGCTGGACATGCCCGAGCAATACGGCGGTCAGAACATGCCCTATGTGCTGGGCACCGCAGTCGGCGAGATGTTCTCCTCTGCCAACCAGGCCTTTGTAATGTACCAGGGTCTGACCCATGGCGCCGCAGCCGCGATCCTGGCCCATGGCACCGACCAGCAAAAAGACACCTACCTGCCCAAGATGGTGTCCTGTGAATGGACCGGCACCATGAACCTGACCGAACCGCACTGCGGCACCGATCTCGGGCTCATGCGCACCAAGGCAGAACCACAGGACGACGGCAGCTATAAGGTTTCCGGCCAGAAGATCTTTATCTCGGCGGGCGACCACGACATGGCTGACAATATCATCCACCTGGTGCTGGCCAAGATCCCCGGCGGCCCCGAAGGCATCAAGGGTGTGTCGCTGTTTATTGTGCCCAAATATGTGGTCAAAGAAGATGGCACAGCAGGGGCGCGCAATGGCGTGTCCGTCGGCAATATCGAGAAAAAGATGGGCATCCACGGCAACTCCACCTGTGTGATGAACTACGACGAAGCCACCGGCTACCTGCTGGGCGATACCCACAAGGGTATGCGCGCCATGTTCACCATGATGAACGAAGCCCGCATTGGCGTTGGCATGCAGGGTGTGTCTCAGGCCGAAGCCGCCTATCAAAATGCGGTGGAATACGCCAAGGACCGCCTGCAGGGCCGCGATGTCACCGGCGCTAAAAACCCCGATGGCCCCGCCGACCCGCTGATCGTACACCCGGATATCCGTCGCTCGCTGATGGACCAGAAAAGCTTTGTTGAAGGCGGCCGTGCCTTCCTGCTTTGGGGCGCCAACATGATCGACCAGGCCCACCGTGACGGCAACAAAGATGCCGATGGTCTGGTCTCGCTGTTGACCCCGGTAATCAAGGGCTTCCTCACCGATGAGGGCTACGACATGACCGTCAAGGCGCAACAGGTCTTTGGCGGCCACGGCTACATCGAAGAACATGGCATGAGCCAGTACACCCGTGACGCCCGCATTGCGCAGATCTATGAAGGTGCCAACGGGGTTCAGGCGCTGGATCTGGTGGGCCGCAAGCTGGCAGTGGATGGCGGCAAGCACCTGATGGGCTTCTTTGAGCTGGTCAAAACCTTCTGCAAAGACAACGCAGAGCTGAGTGAAGACTACGCCAAGAGCTACATCGCCCCGCTCAAATCCGCCTCCAAAGACCTGCAGGCCGCCTCGATGTATTTCATGCAAAACGGCATGAAAAACCCCAACAACGCCCTGTCCGGGTCTTATGATTTCATGCATATGTTCGGTCATGTCTGCCTGGGCCTGATGTGGGCGCAGATGGGCAAAGCCGCCATCGAAGCCCTTGACGCAGGGGCCTCTGACGCGGCGTTCTATGAGACAAAAATCGCCACTGGCCGGTACTATATGGCACGGAGGCTGCCCGCCACCAAACTGCATCTGGCCCGCATTGAAACCGGCGCCGATACAGTGATGGCACTGGATGCGGCAAGCTTCTGATCCATAAACACCACCGGGCCTCCCCTGCACAGCGTCAGGGGGCGCTCGATCCGGTCCGGGGCTTTGACCAACGTGCTGTAAGGAGCCTCCATGCCTAAACGTTTCCGCCTCACCCGCCGCTTTCCCGTCGCCATGACGGAGGATGGCTATCGCAGGCTGAAACGCTTTGCCGCCGAGGCCGGACTGGACGAAGGCGAAGCCCTGTCATTTCTGTTCGAAAATTTCGACAGCGTGACAGATCAAGAAAACCTTGGACACCGGCTGCGACTGTTCAACAGCGCGCTGGAAAACCGTAAAAGATAAGGCCCGGCGCACGGCGCGCCAAGACGGGCCAATGGGAGCAACATGACCACTGAGACGCGTTCCGCCTGGATGACTGACGAACACCAGATGCTTGCTGATATGACAGCACAGTTCATTACCAATGAATGGATGCCCAAATACGAGACATGGCGCAAACAGGGTATGATGGACCGCGAGACCTGGAACCAGGCCGGCGATCTGGGCCTGCTCTGCCCCTCCATCCCCGAAGAATACGGCGGCGTCGGCGGTGACTTTGGCCATGAAGCCGCCATCCTGATCGAAGGCAGCCGGGCCAACCTTGCCAGCTGGGGTCATGGCATCCATTCCGGCATCGTGGCGCATTACATCCTGCAATACGGCACCGAAGAGCAAAAAAAACGCTGGCTGCCTAAAATGATCAGCGGCGAGCTGGTCGGGGCCCTGGCGATGACAGAACCCTCCACCGGGTCCGATGTACAGCGGATCAAGACCAAGGCAATCCGCGATGGCAATGCCTACCGGCTATCGGGTCAAAAAACCTTCATCACCAATGGGCAACATGCCAATCTCATCCTGGTGGCGGCCAAAACCGACCCCAGCCTCGGGTCCAAGGGTGTGTCGCTGGTGGCGCTGGAAACCGATGGCGCCGAAGGATTCGCCCGCGGACGCAACCTGGAAAAGGTCGGGATGCACGCGGCGGATACATCCGAGCTGTTCTTTGACAATGTCGAGATCCCACCGGAAAACATCCTGGGCCAGGAAGAGGGCAAGGGCTTTTATCAGATGATGCAGCAGCTGCCGCAGGAACGTCTGATCATCGCCTGCGGCGCAGTTGGCGCTATGGAGGGCGCAGTTGCGCGCACCATCGCCTATTGCAAGGAACGCGAAGCTTTTGGCGGCCCGCTGACCCAATTCCAGAACACCCGTTTCAAACTGGTGGAATGCCTGACCAAAACCAAAGTCGCCCGGGCCTTTCTTGATGAATGCATGGTAGAACACCTGCAAGGCAAGCTGACGGTCGAAAAGGCCGCAATGGCCAAATATTGGATCACAGACACCCAGGGCGAAGTCCTGGACGACTGCCTGCAGATGCACGGCGGCTATGGGTTCATGCAGGAATATGCGGTCGCAGAAATGTGGACTGACGCCCGGGTGCAACGCATCTACGGTGGCACCAACGAAATCATGAAGGAACTGATTGGCAGGTCACTGTGACACAACACAGGTTTCCCCCAACAGGATCTGATGGATGCCTCCGGCGGAGGTATTTAAGGCAAGATGAAATCAACGGCGCGTCCCTGCCCCCAAGCCTTCGCCAAATGGGCAGGGACGACTTCACCTTACGCGGTCATCGGCTCCTCAGCCTGTACCGCGCCACAACACTAGCACACCACCAGAGGGAGAGTGTTAATTCTCTTTCATCTTACTCAAAATACCTCACGGGGGTCCGGGGGTGTGAAACCCCCGGCACCACATTGGCGACAAGGAGAACAACGTGACGATTAAACTGCATTGTTTTGGCGAGTCGGGTCATTCCTACAAAGCGGCGCTGGCGCTCGAGTTGTCGGGTTTGGACTGGGAGCCCGTATTTGTTGATTTTTTTGCCGGGCAGCATCGCGGTGAGGACTATCGCAACCTAAATGTCATGGCAGAGGCTCCGGTGCTGATTGACGGTGACATCCGCCTGTCACAGTCCGGAGTTATCCAGCAGTATATCACCGATCAGACCGGAAAGTTTGGCGGCGCGCCCGACGAAAAATATGAGGTTCTGCGCTGGGTCCTCTGGGATAACCACAAGCTTTCCAGCCAGGTTGGAATGACGCGGTTTCTGATGAACTTCCTGCCTGAAGACAAACGCCCCAAAGATGTGATCGGCTTTATGCAGGGGCGCCTGAAAGCTGCTTTTGCCACTTTGGAGAACCAACTCAGGGGGCGCGACTGGCTGGTGGGCAACGGCATGACAAATGCTGATCTCACCTGCTGCGGCTACCTGTTCTATGATGAGCCTTTTGGCTTTGACCGCAAGGACTACCCCAATATCGACGCCTGGCTGACGCGCATCAGTGAAACGCCCGGCTGGAAACATCCCTATGATCTAATGCCCGGCAATCCGTCGGACCGCGCTTGAGGAGACACTCATGACCGAAGCTTATATTTACGATGCCATCCGCACCCCGCGTGGCAAGGGCCGCAAGGACGGCGCCTTGCACGAGGTCACCTCGGTGCGCCTGTCAGCTTTGACGCTAAACGCGCTTAAAGAGCGCAACAATCTGGAAGGCCATGCGGTCGAAGACGTGATCTGGGGCAATGTTACCCAGGTGATGGAACAGGGCGGCTGCCTGGCGCGTTCGGCGGTGCTGGCCTCGGATCTGGACCAGAGCATTCCCGGTCTGGCCATCAACCGGTTTTGTGCCTCCGGAATGGAAGCGGTCAACCTTGCCGCCAACCAGGTAAAGGGCGGAGCAGGCCAGGCCTATATCGCGGGCGGTGTCGAAATGATGGGCCGCGTTGCCATGGGCTCGGATGGCGCTGCCATCGCAGTCGATCCCAGCCTGGCAATGGAGACCTATTTTGTCCCCCAAGGTATTTCGGCCGATATTATCGCGACCGAATATGGGTTCACCCGCGAGCAGGCCGATGCCCTGGCGGTGGAAAGCCAGCGCCGCGCCAAAGCGGCCTGGGATGACAACCGGTTTGCCAAATCAGTGATCACCGTGCGCGACCAGAACGGTATCGCCATTCTGGACCATGACGAATACATGCGCCCCGGCACCGACATGCAGTCGCTGGGCGCGCTGAATGCCTCGTTCCAGATGATGGGCGAGCAGATGCCCGGTTTTGACAAGGTGGCGATGCTGAAATATCCGCATCTGGAGCGGATCAACCACATCCACCACGCGGGCAACTCTTCTGGCATCGTTGATGGCTCTGCTGCCGTGCTGATCGGCAACAAGGAATTTGGCGAGCAATATGGCCTGAAGCCACGGGCGCGCATCAAGGCCACCGCCAAGATTGGCACCGACCCCACCATCATGCTGACCGGCCCGGTGCCTGTGACCCAGAAGATTCTGGCTGACAACGGCATGGTGATTTCCGACCTGGATCTGTTTGAAGTCAATGAGGCTTTTGCTTCCGTTGTGATGCGCTTCCAGCAGGCCTTTGACGTGGATCCGGCCGTGGTCAACCCCAATGGCGGCTCCATCGCCATGGGTCACCCGCTGGGTGCCACCGGCGCGATGATCATTGGCACCCTGCTGGATGAGCTGGAGCGTCAGGATAAGGAAATGGGTCTGGCCACACTCTGCATCGCCTCTGGCATGGGGGCCGCCACCATCATCGAGCGCGTCTGATGCCCAAGCTGGATCTGGCACAAATCCCCTATCAAGGCGGCTCTGGCTACCCAGGAAAGCTGGCTGAGGCGGTCTCTGGCCGTTCCAGCCAGCGCATCGGCGATGCCAGCGGGTTGAGCCAGTTTGGCGTCAACATCGTGCGGCTGGAAGCCGGTGGCCTGTCTTCGCTGCGCCACTATCACATGCAGCAGGATGAATTCCTGGTGATGCTGAGCGGCGCCTGCATCCTGATCGACGATCAGGGCGAGCACGCGATGCAGCCCGGTGATTGCGCCAGTTTTCCAGCCGGTGAGGCCAATGGCCATCACCTGAAAAATAACACCGACGCGCCGGCCACTTTCCTGGTGGTGGGCACGCGGACCCCGACTGAAACCGCTTATTACAGCGATATCGACATGATGGTAGAGATGGACGCCGAGGGCTCCTCCTTTACCCGTAAAGACGGCAGCCCGCTGACGGCTGACCAGATCGGAGACGAGACATGAGTGAGTTTACGCTTTCCAAGGACGCCGACGGCGTCGCAACAATCACCTGGGATGTGCCCGGCAAAACCATGAACGTGATGTCCTTTGACGGGCTCACCCAGCTGGAGGCCTGCATTGACGACGCCCTGGCGGATGACGCGGTCAAAGGAGTGGTGATCACCTCTGGCAAAGAGGGCACATTTGCCGGCGGTATGGACCTGAACCTGCTGGCGGTGATGAAAGAAGAAGCCGGTGACGATCCCGCACGCGGTGTCTTTGAAGGCACCATGAAAATGCACGCCCTGCTGCGCAAGATCGAACTGGCCGGCATGGATCTGAAAACCAAAAAAGGCGGCAAGCCAATTGCAGCCGCCCTGCCCGGCACCGCTGCGGGTATCGGCATGGAGCTGCCGCTGGCAACCCATCGGATCTTTGCCGCAGAGAACCCAAAGGCCAAATACGGCCTGCCGGAAATCATGGTTGGCATCTTCCCCGGTGCCGGCGGCACCACCCGCATGGTGCGCAAGGTTGGCGCCATCGCCGCCGCGCCGCTGCTGCTGGAAGGCAAGATGCTGGACGTGAAAAAGGCCAAGGGCGCGGGCTACGTGGATGAGATCGCTGCGGATCCCGTTGCCGCCGCCAAGGACTGGGTGCTGAACGCCTCTGGTGCCGATCTGGTGAAACCCTGGGATGCCAAGGGCTACAAGATGCCCGGTGGCGCCCCCTATCACCCTGCCGGTTTCATGAACTTTGTTGGCGCCTCTGCCATGGTGCACGGCAAGACCCAGGGCGCGTTTCCAGCCGCCAAGGCGCTGTTGTCAGCCGTCTATGAGGGCGCGCTGGTTGATTTTGACACCGCGCTCAAGATTGAGGCCCGCTGGTTTACTAGCGTTTTGATGAACCCCTCCTCCGGCGCAATGATCCGCTCGCTGTTCATCAACAAGGAAGCGCTGGAAAAAGGCGCAGTCCGTCCCAAGGACATTCCCGATCAGCGCGTCAAAAAACTGGGCGTGCTGGGCGCTGGCATGATGGGTGCCGGCATTGCGCTGGTGTCGGCCCAGGCCGGTATCGAGGTGGTTCTGGTGGACCGCGATCAGCAGGCTGCCGACAAGGGCAAGGCCTATACCGAAAGCTACCTCGACAAGGGTATGAAGCGCGGCAAGGTCACCGCCGAGAAGAAAGAGGCGATGCTGGCCCGCATCACTGCCACCCCTGATCTGGACGCCCTGAAAGGCTGCGATCTGATCATCGAAGCAGTCTTTGAAGACCCAGCCGTCAAAGCCGACATGACCAAAAAGGTCGAGGCGATCATCCCCGATGATTGCATCTTTGCCTCCAACACCTCGACCCTGCCGATCTCTGATCTGGCCAAGGCCTCGGTGCGCCCCGAGCAATTCATCGGCATTCACTTCTTCTCGCCGGTTGAAAAAATGCTGCTGGTGGAAATCATCAAAGGCAAGGAAACAGGCGACCGTGCCGTGGCCAAGGCGCTGGACTATGTGCGCCAGATCAAGAAGACGCCGATCGTCGTCAATGACGCGCGCTTCTTCTATGCCAACCGCTGCATCATTCCCTACGTGAATGAAGGCGCGCGGATGATCACCGAAGGCGTCTCACCGGTGCTGATCGACAATGCCGCGCGCCAGCTTGGCTTCCCGGTTGGTCCCATTCAGCTAACGGATGAGACCTCGATTGATCTGGGCGCCAAGATTGCCCGCGCCACCAAGGCCGCCATGGGCAATGCCTACCCTGACAGCCCGGCTGACGACATGATTTTCTGGATGGAAGATCTGGGCCGTCTGGGCCGCAAATCCAACGCGGGCTTCTTTGACTACGACGAAAAGGGCAAGCGCACCGGCTATTGGAAAGGCATGCAGGACAAATACCCGCTGCTGGAAGACCAGCCTGACCTCATCGAGGTGCAGGAACGTCTGATGTTTGCCCAGGTGCTTGAGGCCGTGCGGGCGCTGGAAGAAGGCGTGCTGGAAGACATCCGCGAAGGCGACGTGGGCGCGGTTCTGGCCTGGGGCTTTGCCCCATGGTCCGGCGGCCCGCTGAGCTGGCTCGACATCATCGGCACGCCCTATGCGGCCGAACGCTGTGACCAGCTGACCGCAGCCTACGGCGAGCGTTTTGCCTGCCCCGACCTGCTGCGTGAGATGGCCGCCAAAGGCCAGACCTTCTACGGCCGCTTCAACCCGGATGCGGCTTCGGCGGCCTAAAGCCTCCCCCCGATCCGACGACACAAACGCCGCCCCCCATGCATTTGGGGGGCGGTATTTTTATGCCCGGAAGATCTCTGAAAGCAACCCTACGGGTCACATCCCGGACGGTAGTATGGCAGTTTGTTGAACAGTTCTGGTTTGAGTTTGTGCCAGTGCTTCATCGCTTGCAAGGGCGTCTTGCTGCCCAAGGCTGATTGCGGAAGCTGTTGGTTGTAGAGCCAAACATAGCGGTGCAGCGTGGTCTCCAGTTCTTCGCCTGATCGGAAGTGGTGGCTTTGCAGCACGTCTTCGATGCGACCGTTGAAGCGCTCGACCATGCCGTTTGTTTGGGGCGATCTTTGCGGCGTCAGACGGTGTTCGATATCCAGTTCGGCGCAGAGCTTGTCGAAATCATGTTTTCCGCTTTGTTCGCGCTTGCGCAGGCCAAAGAGACGGTCGGAGAACTCCTTTCCATAGCACGTCGGGAAGCAGCGCTGATTTTTGAGGTTATGGCCACGCGCGCAGCCCCCAAATAGCGAAGCGTGTGGCCATAACCGGTCTCAGGTCTCAACAGTGGTTTTGCATAACCACACTGCTGAGGAGACCGGCTATGACCGCCACCGATACTAACTCTTCGACCTTGCTGGTCGCCATCGATATTTCTAAGCATCGCCATGAGGTGCTGATCGCCATCCCTGGCAAGAAGCGCCGTCGCCGATTGACGATCCTGAACACGCTTGACGACTTCCAGCGTCTGTCTGCATCCCTTGCCAGCTACGACCTGCCGGTACGGATTGGGTTTGAAGCGACCGGCAACTACCACCGCGCGTTGGCGCACCATCTCGGGCAGGCCGGGTTCGAGCTGAAGTTGGTCTCCTCGGTTGGTCTGGCTCGCACGCGGGAAGCCCTGCACAACAGTTGGGAGAGCTATGCTTGAATTTGGGTGACGCGCGTCATCAGGCGGCGCGGTTTTTGGCGTCATTCTTCACTTCGACGCCGTCGTTGAATTTGATTCCTTCGATGACTTTTGGCAACTGATTTCTGCCTTTGAGGCGCAGCCATGTTTTCGATGCGGACTGGATGAGGGTGAAGACCATCAGTTTTGCGGTCTTTTGCGAGAGTGCGCCTTTGGTGCGCACCGTTCTATGCCGCACCGTTGCGAAGACGCTCTCGATGGGATTCGAGGTGCGCAGATGGCCCCAATGCTCGGCCGGGAAGTCGAAGAATGCCAGCATCGCGTCCTTGTCCTTGATCAGACAGGCCACACCTTTTTCGTATTTCACGCCATATTTGTCTTTGAAAGTATCCAAGGCAAATATTGCGGCAGCACGGGTGTCGGCGTGCTGAATGTTGTCCAGATCCGACTTCACGCCGGGTCCCATTTGCTTGGGAAAATAGTTCAGCACATTTTTCACCTTATGTACCCAGCATCTCTGGTGTTTTGTGCTTGGAAACGCCTTATCCAGCGCGTTCCAGAAGCCCATGGCCCCATCGCCAACCGCGATCTCGGGCGCGACGGACAGTCCGCGCTTCTTGATGTCAGTCAGCAACTCGTGCCAGCTCTGCGTGCTCTCTCGAAGGCCGACCTGAAAGCCGAGCAGTTCCTTCTTACCCTCCGGTGTCGCGCCAATGATCACCAACATACACTCGGCATTTTCTTCCATCCGCGCCTGAAGATAGACACCATCCGCCCAGATGTAGACGTAGTGACGAGCCGATAGATCTCGCTGCGCCCAGCTGTCATAATCTGTCTGCCAACCCGCTGTCAGGCGGGCCAGTACGCTGGGCGACAGGTTGGGTGCATCAGCCCCTAAAATGGCTGACAGCGCCTCCTGGAAATCGCCGGTTGAGATACCTTTCAGGTAAAGCACCGGCAAAAGCGCATCCAGACTGACCGAGCGGCGCGCCCATTTGGGCAATATGTTCGACGTGAAGCGGACTTTTGAGGCTGCATCAGGGGTCGCCTTCCGGTCGCGCACCTTCGGTCGCTGCACATCCAGTGCGCCAATCCCCGTCTGGATCTGACGTTCTGGTCCAAATCCATGCCGCACAATCCGTTGGCGGCCATCCTCCAGTCGGTCATCGGCGAAACTGGCGACAAAAGCATCAGCTTCGGCTTTCAATGCCTCCGCCAGCATGCGCCGCGCCCCTTCCCGCGCAAGCTCGGTCAATGGATCTGTGATCGAATCCGATTGGCGAAATGGCAGAATGTCTGTATCGTTCTTCATGGCGTATTGCTCCTTGTGAGGTTCTGGCTGGCTTTTACACCGCCACAATACGCCGCCCTTCAAATCACGCCATCACCCAAACTCCCGCATAGCTCCAGTTGGGACAAGAATGATCCCAAGGACGCCCAGGTCATCCTTCACATGCTGGAGATCGGCGCGGTGCAATTCTTTCATGATCCGATGGTGGTCGGGACCATCGACATCCAGGAACTCTCGAAGACGCACGAGATCGTCTCCCGATCGAAGACCGAGCTGTGGCACCGCATTCTCACCCACTACCTGCCACTGTATTTTCCCGAGGCCGAACGATTCCACCGAAGCTCGCGGACGGATTGGTTCCTTGCGTTCCTCGAGAAGTACCCATCACCACATATGATCTCCGCCATGGACCGGGACGCCTTCATCTCCGATGCCTGGGATGTCGTCGGCCGGAAGGTTTCCAAAGAACAATTACTTTCAGATATTTACGCCACTGCGGCCGCTTCGGTCGGCTTGCCAGTTCAGGCAGATTCTGACGCGGTGCGCATGTTCCGCCTCGTTCTTGCAGAGGGGCGCGGCCTCGTCCGGCAGCGCGATGCGATTGAGGCACGGGCCGTCGAGTTGTTGTCGGACCTGCCTGATTATCAGCTGCTGACCACCATTCCCGGCATTGGTCCAATCAACGCCATGACAATCCTCGCGGAGGCCGGCGACCTGCGCCGTTTCCGCCATCATCGCCAGTTCCTAAAGTTCTGCGGCATGGACCTCGCCACCGTCCAATCAGGCATGTTTCGCGGTCAGAGCCGTATCTCGAAGTATGGCAATGCTCGGCTTCGGCGGACGCTCTGGATGGCTGGCCAGACCGCTGTTCTCAAGCGGACGAACAGCTTCCGGGACAAGTTCGAACGCTACATCTCCAAGGATCGACACAATGCCCATCTGCGCCGCAAGGCCTACACCGCGATCGCGGCCAAGATGGCGCGCACCGTACACGCTGTGGTCAATCACGGCGAACCCTATCGCCCCTTCTTCGAGGGGGTGAGCCCAGGCGGAAGGACCTCTCTCTGACGAGCCGTGGAGGCAGCTTGCTGACCTCGTAGATAATGTTCGGGCCTTCTGCTTGGGATTTGGGATCTCGTATTGAGGACGGTGAGGGCCGCCAGTGCGCGTACCCTGTGTTTGCTATGGAAGAGATCATTTCTTGACGGCAGAGCCCGTCTGGGCAACATTAACAGGGCATCCGGAACTCCGGATGCCCCATGACCTGCTGACCTAAGCAGCCAGATCTTCCCAACATAGGACGTTGTCTGTGAGTATGGTTCGGATGCGAAGTGGGCAAGCCCGCTCTAGATCACGCAAAAAGCGGCGCGCGTTGGCCGCTGTCTTGCTGCTGTAGATACGGATAAAAACCCAGCGTGTAGCCCGATCAATGGCAACAAACAGATACCGGCGGGAAGTTTGATCAGCCATCTGTGGCGGGTACTTCACGTCGATATGCAGATATCCCGGCTCGTATGCCTTGAAGGCGCTCTGCTTTGGGCGGGCGGCCTTTGGCTTAAGATCGCGCAGGTTGCCGACCCCATGCCGCCGCAGACACCGAGCCAGTCCAGAGCGCGAGACGTCCGGGTTCAGAAACTCCCGCACCACGGCCAGCAGGTCATCCAGCGACACTAGCAGCATCTTGCGCAGCGCAACCACAACGGCCTCCTGAGCAGGCGTCAACGTCGTTTGCAGCCGATGAGCGGTATGGCTACGGTCATGGACACTGTCGCGCTTGCGCCATTTCCAAACTGTCTGTTCGGTTGTGCCAAAACGCTCAGCCAGAACCCATGCAGGCTCGTCGCTCGCCTGGATGGCAGCCCGTATCTTAGGCGTTGTTGTCGCTTGGTTATGAAGATGGATCAGCATTAAGCGCCCTCCCGAATGTCACCGAAAACCGATCTTGCCATGAAAAATGCGGATCGGCGAGAATCTATGTGATCGTCCGGGATGGAACAACTAAGACTATTTATGGGCAAAGTCTGAAATCTGTACAAAATGCTACCTGTGAGACCGGTACAACGACCACTCCCAGCCCGAAGCGGTCACCGACACAGAGTGCCATGCCTTCAATGCTGTAGGTGTGAAATTTTCGGGCCGGTTTCTCGAAAGCGGTCATTGAACCACCTGAGTAGAGGATCGCAAATGCAGCAGAAAGCGCCGACGGAAGTTTTGCGCAGATAGGCTGACAAAGGGTAGAAAGTTCCTGGTTTGCACCGTTCTCTATCCGCCCTAGCTGGCAGACCCGAAAGAACCTGTAATTTTTGGAACCGAGATCCCCTCAAGTTTTACTTTTCAAATAGGTGGATTTCTGCGGGAGTTGAAAGTACCAATACAACCATTAATTGATTTTTCGACAATCCTTGTCCGGAGTAGCGAAAATGAAAATGGAGTGAGCTACCCCCCGAAATTCGGACACTGACGTAAGCTGCTATTTGTTGTCTGCTGATCTTCAACACGAAGGAGATCAGGAATGTCGAAACGGAAGCAACATCATCCAGAATTCAAAGCCAAGGTGGCGTTGGAGGCGTTGAAAGGCGAAGAGACGGTCAGCGATTTGGCCATTCGGTTTGGCGTGCACCGGTAATCCCCCCATTTTTAATTGGGTCCAGCCGTAGAATTCACGCAGCCGTTTTCAGTTTCATGGCGGGTGTCATGCCGCCGATGCCCATGTTGGGTCGCTCGTTGTTGTAAGTCCAGAGCCATTGTGTTGCCTGGTCCTGTGCCTCCTCGATGGTTTCGAAGATGTATTGCCCCAGCCATTCGCCACGAACGGTGCGGTTGTAGCGCTCGATATAGGCATTCTGTTGGGGCTTACCGGGCTGGATATATTCGAGCCGCACATTGCGTTTCTCAGCCCATTCCATGAGCTTCCCGCTGACGTATTCTGGGCCGTAGCACGTCGGGAAGCAGCGCTGATTTTTGAGGTTATGGCCACGCGCGCAGCCCCCAAATAGCGAAGCGTGTGGCCATAACCGGTCTCAGGTCTCAACAGTGGTTTTGCATAACCACACTGCTGAGGAGACCGGCTATGACCGCCACCGATACTAACTCTTCGACCTTGCTGGTCGCCATCGATATTTCTAAGCATCGCCATGAGGTGCTGATCGCCATCCCTGGCAAGAAGCGCCGTCGCCGATTGACGATCCTGAACACGCTTGACGACTTCCAGCGTCTGTCTGCATCCCTTGCCAGCTACGACCTGCCGGTACGGATTGGGTTTGAAGCGACCGGCAACTACCACCGCGCGTTGGCGCACCATCTCGGGCAGGCCGGGTTCGAGCTGAAGTTGGTCTCCTCGGTTGGTCTGGCTCGCACGCGGGAAGCCCTGCACAACAGTTGGGACAAGAATGATCCCAAGGACGCCCAGGTCATCCTTCACATGCTGGAGATCGGCGCGGTGCAATTCTTTCATGATCCGATGGTGGTCGGGACCATCGACATCCAGGAACTCTCGAAGACGCACGAGATCGTCTCCCGATCGAAGACCGAGCTGTGGCACCGCATTCTCACCCACTACCTGCCACTGTATTTTCCCGAGGCCGAACGATTCCACCGAAGCTCGCGGACGGATTGGTTCCTTGCGTTCCTCGAGAAGTACCCATCACCACATATGATCTCCGCCATGGACCGGGACGCCTTCATCTCCGATGCCTGGGATGTCGTCGGCCGGAAGGTTTCCAAAGAACAATTACTTTCAGATATTTACGCCACTGCGGCCGCTTCGGTCGGCTTGCCAGTTCAGGCAGATTCTGACGCGGTGCGCATGTTCCGCCTCGTTCTTGCAGAGGGGCGCGGCCTCGTCCGGCAGCGCGATGCGATTGAGGCACGGGCCGTCGAGTTGTTGTCGGACCTGCCTGATTATCAGCTGCTGACCACCATTCCCGGCATTGGTCCAATCAACGCCATGACAATCCTCGCGGAGGCCGGCGACCTGCGCCGTTTCCGCCATCATCGCCAGTTCCTAAAGTTCTGCGGCATGGACCTCGCCACCGTCCAATCAGGCATGTTTCGCGGTCAGAGCCGTATCTCGAAGTATGGCAATGCTCGGCTTCGGCGGACGCTCTGGATGGCTGGCCAGACCGCTGTTCTCAAGCGGACGAACAGCTTCCGGGACAAGTTCGAACGCTACATCTCCAAGGATCGACACAATGCCCATCTGCGCCGCAAGGCCTACACCGCGATCGCGGCCAAGATGGCGCGCACCGTACACGCTGTGGTCAATCACGGCGAACCCTATCGCCCCTTCTTCGAGGGGGTGAGCCCAGGCGGAAGGACCTCTCTCTGACGAGCCGTGGAGGCAGCTTGCTGACCTCGTAGATAATGTTCGGGCCTTCTGCTTGGGATTTGGGATCTCGTATTGAGGACGGTGAGGGCCGCCAGTGCGCGTACCCTGTGTTTGCTATGGAAGAGATCATTTCTTGACGGCAGAGCCCGTCTGGGCAACATTAACAGGGCATCCGGAACTCCGGATGCCCCATGACCTGCTGACCTAAGCAGCCAGATCTTCCCAACATAGGACGTTGTCCACACGAATAGCTTGGGGCTTTCCGCGCCACTCAATGATCTGGTTCAGCGCACGCACGACACGTTCAGCAGGCAGCGAGAAGTCGACCTCAATAGCCAGTCCTTCGCGATTGAAGTCATCCAAGACGTTTAATGCCCTGATCGACCGGCCATCCGCCAGCTGATCCGCCATGAAGTCCATGGACCAAGTTTCATTTGGTCTTTCAGGCACAGCCAGTGGTTCCGGCTTGTCCCGCTTCAAGCGTTTCTTCGGCTTGATACGCAGGTTCAACGCCAGCTCACAGTAGACCCGGTAGACACGTTTATGGTTCCAGCCATAGCCCTGCACGTTGCGCAGATACAAAAAGCACAGGCCGAAGCCCCAGGTCCGCTTGTTAGCCGTCAAGCGTTCAAGCCAATCTGCGATCTCTTCGTTGTCATCGCTCAGCACAGGGCTGTATCTATAGCAGGTCTCGCTGATCTCGAACGCACGGCAGGCCAGAGCTATGCTGACCCCATATTGCGCAACTGCATTCATGGCCATCTCTCGCCGATGAGACGGCCTTAACGCTTTTTTCCAAGCGCTTCTTTCAGCAGGTCGTTTTGCATGCTCATCTCGGCATACATGCGCTTCAGACGACGGTTCTCTTCCGCCATATCCTTCATCTCGGAAATCAAGGACGCGTCCATGCCGCCAAACTTGGCCCGCCATTTGTAAAAACTCGCGCTGCTCATTCCGTGCTCGCGGCAAAGCTCAGAGACCGGCACACCGCCCTCCGCCTGCTTCAACACTGCCATGATTTGCGCGTCGCTAAATCGTCCATTCTTCATCATAAATCTCCTCAGATATCTTGCCGAGAAAATTCTACTTTGGAACACCACTATTTTTAGGGGGGATTACCGAGGCACTGCTGGAGGATGGGAAATTCCGTGGGACACTCAGACAAACCTCACACTCATTTTGTTTTCCGACCCGATCTGTCAATTACCATTTCGAAAGGGCGTCAACACTCCAAAATGGTCAAGGATGACTGGTGTTCCAAGTTGGGCAATAGCTGCCCCTGTTCAAGCTGGATAGACTTTCTCTACAATGGGGCCCTGATCCACAGTTGTCTGTACGTAGCCGTGGATAGTGGACGATGCTGTCTGCCCAAGCCCATTGCCACACTCGAAGTTTCTAGAAGGCATCATGATGTGTTAAAATTGCTGAACAGCATCGATAATTGCAGCGGATCCATTTTCGATGACTACTTCTTAAGAATCGGTCTAAGAATTATAGACAGCCTATGTGTTCCATCCCGGACGATCACATAGATCCTCGCCGGTCCGCATTTTTCATGGCAAGATCGGTTTTCGGTGACATTCGGGAGGGCGCTTATTGGAGGCATCCAGTGTAACGCTTGTTGATGAGATCGAAGTATCTATTTTCATTAGTCTTGCCTTCCTGTGAAATTATACCGTCGACAAATAAAAATTTTTGCCAAAACGCTCCTGAATGAATTCAGATTGTGGAGCGGACATGGCTTCCAAGTGTCTGAGAACAAAATCTGGAAATTCAAGACGCTGTGTCTGGTGAACTTTACGGTGAGCATTCTTGTACTCTCCAGGCTCCAATCCACAATGCTCTTCTACCATCCGCAAGAAACCCATAGGGTCTCCTGCGATCTGACCAAATGGTAGGTACAGCAACTGATTATCTGAAAAACGACGATCCCATCGCGGGACTATACCCAAATAGTCACCTCTTGTTCGCAACGCTTTAGATTCAAGTAGTTCAAACCACTCGGCTCTTGATGATGGCAAGGATTTCCGTCGAAACGCGTTCATTCTGAGCTGAGATTTAAGACGATCCATAGGATGTCGAATGATGTAGATTATTTTGACGCCGGGAAGAAAGCGCTTGAAGAAGTCCACGCCATCATCTGGAATACAAGAGTACTCAGGCGTGACGTCCAAACACTTTTGTTGAGCTCCTGCCCGCGAAAATACATATTTATACCACGAGCCATTCAAAAAGGGCTTTTCAACCAGTCGATCAAGGTATTCCAGATATGGGTCTTTTGGATCAGTCACTTGGGACCATTGGTAGCGTTCCCGCGCTTGTTTCACCCCCTTCTTCACATGCCATGGCGCCCACTGTCGACATTCTTTGACAAACTTGTGGTCGAAAAAATGCAGCTCCTTGAAGGGAGGTACCCATACATCAGGCCGTATAGACAGTGTCTCGTGCAGCCATGAGGTTCCAGATTTTTGAGCGCCTATACAAACAATATCTGGTTTACGATTAGATACCATTACAGGCCCACCAATAATTCTTTAGCCAAAACAACATTCGTCAGCCCCTGCAGCTTCTGAAAATCAAGTTCAAGTACCTGCCGAGAATAGTCGAGCTGCTCTGGAGTCCAAATCTCCTCGAACGCACTATCAGATTTCCGATTGCGAGCTCCGTACCTTTCGCAGAAAAAAGAAGTTGCTTCGATCCACTTTTCAAGAGTTTTCGGTGGTGTCTCTGCGATGAATCTCCGAAACGCTATACGGCCTTTTCTGTTCATACATGTGGACGGGTAGTCTGCTATACTTGCGAAATAATGAGGCAATGGGTGTCCTGTTATCATGGCAACAATTGCAGCCCATTTAGGCCCTAGATCCTGACTGTCGAAGATAACGATCTTGGCTTCAGGCCAGGCGTCTTGGAGGCGGGAAACAAACGGCAGCCAAGAGAACGCCAGATTGTAGGGGGCTGAAATCAAATTTTTGCGCAACTCAGGCTGACCTTCTAGTTCCCAGTCAATAAACTGCGCTACGCTTTGAAGGCACATAAAAATCGTGACGTTTTGCGATTTTGTTAGATGTCGAAGGGGAAAGACCTTTCTTTCAAGGCTGGGATATGCTTCAGCGTATTCTAGGGAGTACTTTCGACTCCCCAAGAAGGCATCAAAACTGTAGATAATCCGCCGTGTTTGGTCCTGTTCCAGCACAGTATCCACATAGAGTTGGTGAGTATCTCCGCCTGCCAATTGACTTACTG
The DNA here is from genome assembly GCF_042192375.1 of Pseudophaeobacter sp. TrK17. Lineage (NCBI taxonomy): Bacteria > Pseudomonadati > Pseudomonadota > Alphaproteobacteria > Rhodobacterales > Roseobacteraceae > Pseudophaeobacter > Pseudophaeobacter sp. TrK17. Next base: position 1,525,298 of record NZ_CP071700.1, on the reverse strand, counting down.
GTAGCTTCAAAAACTCGGCAAGCACTTCTCTATGCATTTTGGCACCGGGATACTCTGAATTGACTTCAGCTAGACGATCTGAGTTACAAGCAAGAAGTCTCTGCAACGGCACGGCCAAAGGCGAATGTGGTCCCAGGTAAAACTTGTATTCGTAAGTATTCACTTCGACTGTCTCTCTTCGAATTGTTTAGAGATGCTTCAAGATTAGGTCCCGAATTCTGTTTCTCACCTTTTCTTTAAGAATGGGCACAGAGTCTTTGCCAGCGATGCGAGTGAACCTTTTGTAAACCGTAGGCCCGTTTTGAAGCCGTTTTATAACTTCATTCAGAACTTTGCCTGCCGTCGGCTCTAACGCGGCAATCCTAACAGATCGAGTGAACATATTCTCTATCAGATCACCTTTTTCTGTCCAGAATGTGATCAGACCATCAAACAGTTCACCGCCAGGAGACATTCTCTTCTTGGGAGGCCATGGCCTCTTCGGATAGAAAAGCCTGAGCTCACTTTCGTGTAGTTTTGCGCTGTTTGCATAGACACTCGCGTTCAACCCAACTGCTCGCTCTCCTGAAGTTCTCCCAAGATCGGCTATGGTGTCAGAGATTGATACAAGCCACCGGAGCGAAAGTTCAGACCGAATATCTTAAAACCGCTCATCCAAAATTCTCCAAAACAGTTTTTGGGCCTGTTGGCAATCCGCTTCTCTCCGAAGCACAACTATGGTGCAAGCTAGCAAATGTGACAGTCGTGACATCCCTGAAAACTCAGGTTGCAACTGATGGAAATGTTCGATCAAATTCTTTGACCGACCCGCCCAAGTGGTGCTCTGCTTGCCTGGAATAATCTCGGTAGTGAATGGCTCCAAGTCGCAGTCAACTGCAGGCAAAGAGTCTGCCGCATTGTTTACTAAGACAACTTGATCAGAGAAATAGGCAGACCAAAGACTGTAAACTGTCAGGTCAGCAGATCTTTGGGTATGGGGACTTACTGGTGAAATAGCGCTGCTCTGTGGCCCCGTTTCAGATTCGTAGCCTAACTGAGTATAGTCCTCCCGAAACAGGTTTTCAAAGCGGTCAATGTCTTCAAGAGCCCATGGCTCTGCCGGCAACTGCTTACCAAAAGATCGGCGAAGTCGTGGCAGCTCCGCAGAGATCCCCATCTCCAAACACAAGCCTGAAAAATCAGCATCAAGGTTTTCAAACCGTAGTGTGGTTTTGGCAAGAAAAAGACAGTTGAAAGGGTGTGTTTGAGGAATCAAATGATGCTTAAGGTTCCAAGACAGGCTTCTCTGACTGCGGTCGAAACCGACCAAAGGATCCTGCAGCACATCTAACGCCTTTGCAATGGTTAGATCTGGCCAACGTGGTTCAGAATAGTAGTCCTTTTCCAATTTGTTACCATATTTGAACATCCGAAACGCAGAGAGGAAACGGGCCTTCGGCTCGCGTACGACTGCAAAGCTGTCCAAGTGTCTGTGGCTATTGGGAATGTGTCCAAAGTACCTTCTCTGAACGTCTCCCCCCAAGGCCTCTCGCACTGAAGTTCCCCCCGTCTTTGGCAGATGGATGAAGATAGCTTTGGGGTTCTTCAGTAAAAAGTTGGTCATCTTGGTAGGTCATCATCGTTTGGGAAGGAGAGCTCACTCGCACACACGAGTTCCTCATCCACGGGGGGACAATGCCTGAATTGTACGAATTGGGCCACCAAGTATTTGCCACGTACCGAGGCAGCTCAGTTTTCACTAGCAAGAGGACCAGTACTTACCGATGACTTACTGTATTGGAAGCGCAATGACCGCTTTTATGCGGCATCGCAGCGGGCACAGACGGTGTTTCTAGACAGAAAGATAAGCTTTGCAAAGTACGCACTGCGCATTGCTGAGATTGAGTTCGGTGCCGCCTCTGGTAAGATTTCAGAGCGGGCCTTTTGTGCCCCCACCGATTGCGGCTTTTGCAACGTCTGCAGCATGGCGATTCGCAGGCCCGGCAGGAAACGGATCTTTGTAAACAAAACAGCCCAAAGCGCGCAGGCTTTGGGCAGCTTGTGATCAGGTTTACAGCCCGGTCTGGGTCCAAAATCGTGGCTTATTACATCTGAAAGGCACCTGGAGACGTCATTGGCAGTGCGCCAGTCATCATCACAGCCTCGGCAGTGGTCATCGCCTCGACCAGGGCACAGGCCTCTTCGATGGGCAATACCTTGTAGATGTCCTCTTGCAGATCGACCCCGATGGTCAGCAGGTCGCGCGGTGCCGGGCAATATCCCAGCAGACCTGCCTCAAGGTAGATCACCTCATCCTGTTCAAAACGCGGCGTGATCAGTTGCAGGTGATTGTCCGGATGCAACCGGCAAATTCCCCGGTAGCTCTCTAGGGTCGAGGCTGGCACCACGGCAAAGGGGTCGCCCTGGTGATCCTCGATCAGGTCGCTTTCCATCAGCACGCCCTGATCCGGCATCAGCCACATGGGCACCCGGTTGTTCAGCGCATCGCGGGGGATATGCATGGGGCAGCGGGTCGGGTCGATCTCCCCCGCTTCCAGCTGCACGGTCTCGCGCACCATTTCGACCACGGTCTGCATGCCATGATCAAAGGTCAGCACCTTGTCGCCGGCACAGAGCGCCTCAACCGGGCGCCAGCCCAGGTTCGACGCCACATGGGTGCCGCTGAGAAACCCGCCCTGACCTACAGAAACAGGCGGAACCGACAGTTCTGCGCCAAAGCTCAGGCGTTTTTGAAACCAATCCAGCATTTCGATCTCTCCTCTGCGGCGGCACAAGTCCCCTGGGGGCGGAAGTGCTGCTATATTTGTCTGGCCAGTCAAACCGGAGAGAATCTATGGTGCGATCTCACGTGGTTGGACGGCCTGTTTGATCCAAGGCTAGGTCGAAATCGTTAAAAGAATATTCAAATCGTATTATTTCTTCTCGGCAGGCCTGGGCAAGTGCCTCTTGGGTCTGCTCATCATAGTAGCCGCGCCAGTCCCGGTGCCGCTCAGAGGTGTTTTCACGGGGCAGTTCCAGCGTGAATCCGAGGTGATCAAACAGCGGCGCGGCATCGGTGCTGAACTGTTCCAGCCGGATATAAAGCTGGCACTGCTCGCGACCATCCGCCCGGCGCATATAGCTGGGTGCGCTGTGGGTTTCAAAGCTGCGCAGGATCACTGGATGCAGTATAAAATCTTTAAATTCCAACCTTTTGGAAAGCAAAACTGCCGGATGGTCAAAGCCCTGCCCCCGCAGCCAGTGATAATAGCTCACCGCGCGATCCCAGGGATTGCGCACCAGAGTAAAGGTGAAGAGGTCGCGCATCTCCTGCTCGGGGATCAGCCCGGTGAGATCGGCAAGGGTGGAGTGTTTCCACAAGCGGCCCGCCGTTTTCACCCCCTGCAAACGGCGACGGCGTTTGCTGGCCTTTGGGGTATCCCCCAGCATCATATCGTCGCGCATGGCCCGCGCCTCCAGCGCCAAAGCCAGGGCCGTGCCGCCGGTTTTGGGGATATGTATGAACAGAAATTTACGGCCGCGTGACAGGATCATGGCATCAGGCTACGCCATCCCAAGGCAGAAGAAAACGCCTGCGACCTGGTCGCTAAGACACACTTAGCTACTGTTCGGCAGTGTTGCCTCGCCCTGCGCGGTTGGTACTTTGTGGTGGCGATAACATCCGAGCCGAGGTTGCGCCACGCTGAGGTCGCTCACAACAGTGCGTTGTCGGTCTGCCAGATCTGGTGGCCTGGTTATTTGCAGTCTCATCCAAATGATCGATGCAGTGCAACCGCCCCCACGGCTGTCCGACAAAGAGCTGGAAAAAGTAGCGTTTAGCCACTGCGCCCGAGCCTTTGTCAGCCGCGCGGGCGCAGTGAAAACAGGTTAGGTGAGCAGGACGCGGGTCAGGCGTTGACCCTGCTGTGCCTGTCGACCTGGCGTTGCACCATCGGGGCAAAGTGCCAGAAGTCCGGCGTCTCCATATCGGGGCGTTTGCCTGCCTCATCAAGGTAGCGGACCGCAATGATCGTATCCAGATTTGGGTTCTTCTCGAACACGGCAACTTCGTCCGGGCTCATGGCGCCGCCCTGAAGGTTCAGAGAATGAATCGAGGCCTCGGACAGTCGCTTGAAATACTCTGGCCGGGTCGCACAAAGATAGCGCTTTGCGGCAACGTGGTATCGGCAACAATCGGTGATCACCCTCGGAAAGAACCGCTCAAGCACCTCGGCGCCAGCGTGCTCGTGATGCCGGTCCTCGGTGTCGTCCATGGTGAAGGTGCCAAACTCGCTGGTAAAATGGCCGATGTCATGCAGCAGTGCTGCGACAATGATCTCTTCGGACTGGCCGTTCTGCTCTGCGATGGTCGCGCCTTGCAGCATGTGCTCGCCCATCGTCACCGGCTCGCCGAGGTATTCTTCGCCGCCGCGCCGATCAAAGATCGACCCGATGAAGTCTACGATCGTTTTGTGGTTCAACATTTCGATATCCGGTTTCATTCCGCAGCCTCCAGGGCTGTCGAACGCACCATTGCGTCATAGGTTGACCGCAGCCCGTCCATATCGGCGTAGCAGCCCTGCAACCAACGGGTGCCCTCGCCCGAGTATCCCTTGCGTGCGTGCAGGACACGGGTGTTGTCGATGACAAAGGCCTCGCCGGGGTTCAGTCGGAACGTCACTTCCATTGCCGTATCATCGATGATCTCGCCCAGCCTGCGATAGGCCGCATAGTAGTCTGCCATCAGGTCGAAGGGCACATCGGTGATCGCGGCGCAGGACCGGTTGTTGAAACGGATCCCGATCAGTGCGCCGTCCGGTGCAAGTTCGATCATCGGACGACGGGAGGTCAGGCAAACGCCATCTTCGCCCGCGTATTCAAAGCGCGCACAATGATTGGCCAGCAGGTCGAAACCTTCAGGATCTTCAGCCCGCAAACGCAGCGCGGCGGCAAATCCATCGACAACCATGTTCTCCCCACCTGCAGCCGAGCTTTCAAGACAATGCAGCACCTGCACTGTTGGCACCGGATCGCGGTATGGGTTGTCGGTATGGGCTTGCAGACCCAAACCAGTGAAGGCGAGGTTCGAGGGATTGACCTCTGTGCGGACTTCGAAATGCCTACCATAGTTGGTTTCGCGCACATGGCCGAACAGGCCCACGATGTCGAACAGCGTGCCGGGGGCGGCGGGCGCGTTTACCACCTTGGCAAAGCCATAGCGCATGATCTGGCCAAGCCAGTCCTGCAGAGCGCGCCCCCCCTGTGCAAGCGCAGCAAAATCTCCGCAAGGCACGTCTGCCATGAGATCCGCATCCCAGGTCTCGACCCAGTCTTCCAGCCATCCACGTTGAGCGGCTGCTGCTTGATCGTATGCATGCGCTTCGAGCCAGGCAAGATCGAACGAGACGCGCTTGCCCTCGGGGGCAAAACGCACATCCAGCGTACCGAGCTTGGCGATTTCCGCCGCCTCGATGCGGGTTTCGGCGGGGATGTCCCGAAGAGCAATCAACCGCTGGCCGTTGCCCTGCGCCCGCGTCTCATGGTCTTGTGCGTTGTCCCGCAGCCATACTGCATGGAAGCGCAGCGGCCCTGAAGACATCTGAAGAGTTATAAATGATCCAGTTGGATCGACTGTGACGGTCGGCATGCTTGCGCCCCTTTGAAAATGTCTGTTGCGCTTGAACCTCGCGCAGACCTCGCATAAATACAAATTAAGAAAAACAAGTATGAGGCATGGTTTTGCTTATGCATGGAAATCGGCTTCCACCGCTTGAATGGATACGTGCATTCGAAGCAGCGGCCCGGCTTGGCAGTTTCACCGCAGCCGCAAGCGAGGTTGGCCTGACGCAGGCGGCAGTCAGCCAGCGGATCGGTCAACTGGAGAAGCATCTTGGCATCAGACTGTTCAACCGCAAAGCACGCACGATCGCGCTGACAGTCGAAGGCGAAGCATGGCTTCCGCATGTTCGCCATGCGCTCGACGGTTTGCGCGACAGCACCGAAGCGATCTTTGGCCCGGGACACAAACGGCTGACAATATCGGCGAGCCAGTCGGTGATCGAGTTGTGGCTGATGTCGCGGTTGGGGCAGTTGCAGGCCTTGACAGGGGCTGAGCTTTCGATCCGTACGCTGGTTCTGGGCGCCCATGATGCACCACTCGACGACGTGATCAGCATTCGCTACGGAACGGGAGATTGGCCGCATCCTTACAAGGCCCGCCTCTACGCCGAAGAACTGGCCCCGGTCGCGGCTCCTTCGCTTGCAACGCGCGCGGATCCCTGGACCATTTTGCCGCGGATTGCCTGCGCAGGGGCCCGCCCGGGCTGGCCTGCCTGGGCAGCCGCCTTCGGCATTCCGACGACCCCAGTGCCACATCTGCGCTTTGACACCCAACTCACGGCTTTGACCGCGGCAAAGGCAGGGCTGGGAGTGGCTCTCACATCGCTTCCCCTTTGTGCCGGCGCGCTGAAGGAAGGGACGCTTGTACGGCTTGACGCGCGATCGCTTGCCCATCACGAAAGCTACTGGCTGCTCGCTGGGCCAAAGGCCGTATCCCGCCAGACCTGGACGACAATCGCCGAAAGCGTCTGACAGTGAGAAGAATACCGTCTTGGGGCTAGGATCCAGTCGTTTTGACCCTAGGCTCAGCACCCTAGATTACTGGCGCTGGTATTGCCAAGACCGCATTTCGTTCGTTTGGCAGAAATGCCTTTTATTCCAGAGGCGCACCTGGCTGTGTATTTCTGCTTTGTTCAATTCAGTTGCGACAAAAATTCCTCGGCAATCGTCAAATGGTAGTCCTTGTTCTCCGGCTTCATCCGCTCGGCTGTGCGGCACATCATCGCCCAACGCGGGTTCTTTGCGAGCGCATCTGAATGCTTCAAAATGAAACGCCAATACAATCCGTCCCAGACCTCCGTCCAAGGCCCTTTGTCCCAGTGGCTCATTTTCCGGATATAGTTTGAGCCGGAGAAGTAAGGCTTGGTGGTGATCAACCCGCCATCGGCGTGCTGGCTCATGGCATAGACATTGGGAACCATGACCCAATCGTAGCTGTCCACGAACATCTCCGTGAACCAACGATAAACGTCGTCCGGGTCAATCTCGCACAGAAACATGAATCCGCCCAGCACCATCAGCCGCTCGATGTGGTGGCAATAGCCGGTCGCGAGCACGCGCTGGATCGTGTCGTCCAGCGGGGAAATGCCGGTTGTGCCGTCGTAGAAAGACTTGGGCATGGGGCGGCGGTGGCCCCAGTGGTTGGTTTGCCGCATGGGGACACCGAGCTCATCATAGGTGGCCCGGATAAATTCGCGCCAACCGATGATTTGACGGAGAAAACCTTCCAGCGAATTCAGAGGGATATCCCTGCGCTTTGCATAGGCAAGCGTGCTGTCCAGCACCTGGCGCGGGGTTAGCAGCCCGATATTCAGCACAGGGGTTAGAATGGCATGCCAAAGCCAGCTTTCACCTTCGACAATCGCATCCTCAAAATCGCCGAACCGGTCAAGCCGCCGCTCGAGGAACTGATCGAACCAAGCGGCGGCAGCCGCGTGCGAGGTCGGATAGTAGAGCTTTTCCAAACGGCCTATCGCCTTCGGGAATTCGGCAAGAACGCTTGCTTTTGCGGCCTCATCGATGGCGTCATGGGCGGGCCAATCCATCCAGGGCAGGCTTGCCAGCAATGCCTTTGGCACCTTCTTGCGGTTGTCCTGGTCAAAGCTCCACTTTCCGCCTAGGGGTTGGTCATCCTCCATCAAAACATCCAGGCGGCGACGCTGGCATTTATAGAAATCTGCCATGAACCAGCGCTTACGGCCCTGCGACCATTCAACATTGTCGCCCCGGCTGTTCAGAAAGCCGGGAGAGGGCAGGATATCAAGTGCGATGCCTGTGTCCTTTGCAGCCGCATTAAGGCGACGTTCGGCAATGAAATCAACCGGGTCAGCCATGACCACTTCGGTGATCTCTTGCCCCCTTAGGCTTTGGAAAAGCCGCAGGCACGCTCCCTTTTGCCCGTCATATGGAAAGATCTCGGCATCCATCCCTTGTTTCACCAGTGCCTGATGATAGCGCGCCATACTGGCCCGGTGCAGCCAAAGCTTTTGACGGTGCATCCTGGCCGGATATTGTGGGTCGCCAAAAAAGAGCGGGTCTTCGAAAAGAACCACATGCTTTACAGGGGTAAGCAGGGCCGGATGGTCAGCAAATAACTGATTTGGCAGCAGGATGGCGGCTTTAGTCATGAGGATGCCCTGCAGCGTTTGGAGCAATATTTCACCTCGTTCCAGACCTTCGCCCATTTCTTGCGCCAGACAAAGGGGCGGCTACAGGCGGGGCAGATCTTCTGAGGCAAATCCGATTTCTTTTGGTGTTTCACGACGTCTCTCCAAAAGGCAGGCTCAATTGGTCAGAGCGTTTCGGTGCAGGTGCCTTCCGCCTGGAACGGTTTTTTCGGCTCGCATGTTTGATCACGATCGCCTCGGCCTGTGCGCGAAACTCCGGGCGGCGCCGAACCTCCCAGATCTTTTCACGCGCGGCTTTTGCGGCTGCCATATGATCAAAAATTCGTTCGGGATAATCGTGACCGATCACCTCTGCCGCGTTATCTGCCGCCCATGGTTCATGGAGATACTGATCGGGAATCTGCGCCAGTTCCGGCAGCCAGGTGCGAATAAAAGTGCCCGTGGGATCCTGATCAAATCCCTGCTTCACCGGGTTATAAATTCGGACAGTATTGATGCCCGTGGTGCCTGATTGCATCTGCACTTGGCTCCAGTGAATGCCCGGTTCGTAATCGGTGAACATCCGCGCCAGATGCAGCCCCGGTGCACGCCAGTCGAGCCAAAGGTGATAGGATGCCACAGCCATGAGCATTGCGCGCATGCGGAAATTCAGCCAGCCCGTAGCTTGCAGCGACCGCATGCAGGCATCCAGAAATGGGTAGCCGGTTTCCCCTTTTTCCCAAGCCTCTAGCCGTGCGACGTCGGGCGTTCTGGGGCGCAGATCGTCATACAGACGGTGGAGATTTTCGAACTCAACCCGCGGCTCGTCTTCTAGCTTTTGAATGAAATGGCAATGCCAGTGCAATCGCCCTGAAAAGGACCGCAACGACTTCCGCCAGGTTTTGTCGGCGGGGGGCAAGGCGCGCCGCCGTGCCTCATTCGCCTGCGTCACTTCACGCATCGAAACCGCGCCCCAGGCCAGATACGGAGAAAGCCGTGAACAGGCGGAGACGCCCTCAACCGGGCTGGACATGGCGCGCTGATATTGCTCACCCCGTTGTTGAAGAAAGCTCTCCAACCGCTCTTGCCCAGCCCGTCGCCCCCCGGTCTGCCGCCCCGGACAGTGATCTGATCCAAGACCCAGATCCCGGGACGAGGGTATCGGCCCCGGCACACTCTCTACTGGGGCGAGATGCGGCGCAGACGCGCAGGGCTGGGCCATCAGTCGATCCCAACGCGTCGCCCAACCGTCGCGAGACTGAAGCCGCCGCCAAACACCATGGTTCTGCAGTTCATGCCAAGGCACCCCTTTGTCGCGACACCAGGCCGCGACCTGTTGATCCCGCCGAAAGGTCCAGCCATTGCCAGTTTCTTCATGCGACCAGAGCGCCGAGAGCGCTCCTTGGCGCGTCAATCCTTCCAAAATGTCAACGACCGCCCCCTGACGCACAACCAGCGGCTGGCCAAGCCGCCCAAGCTCTTCGCGCAGTTCTGCAAGCGTTTGCGCGATAAAGCCCCAGTGCCGAGGCGATGCATCAGGCTGCTGCCAAAGATCGGGCTCAACAACATAGAGCGGCAGAACCGGCCCGGCTCGTGCCGCACAGGCCAAGGCAGCATGATCCACCACCCGCAGATCTCGCTTGAACCAAACAACTTGCATGAGCCATCCACCTCTCGCCGTCAATCTTATCGATTACGTCAGTCAGTCTGGATCAGATCACCATGGTATCGCTATGAATAATGGATGTAGCCACAATTTCTGTTTGGCGGTCATTCAAGCGTTGTGCAGCACTGATCAATTTGGGCTCCTAGCGGATCTCTGACACCTTTGGGATGAAACCCAGCGCGTTTGTGGGGCCAATAGCGGCTCAGAGGCTGAGCGGACGACGCGGCCATTCGTCCAGACTAACCCAAGGTCTGCAAAGGTGGCTTGATCCGTTTTTGTCGCCGTTTTCCAGCAAGGTCGACGAGTCGTCTAAAGGTTGGGCACTCCATATGCGACGGAGCCGGGCAGTCGGCAACATGGCGAAGGGTATCGCGTAGCGCGGTGAGCTCTGCAATGTGCCGGTCCAGTTCATCTGCTCGGTCGTGCAGATCCTTTCTTGGCAGGTCGGGCTTTCCGCCTGGACCGAACATTGCCGAAATGTCCTCAAGCGAGAAACCCGCCGCCTTCCCCATCGAGATCAGCGCAAGCTGCAAAAGCACATCGGGTTCGAACTGCCGTCTTAGCCCATGTCGAGCCACCGAAGATATCAGACCAATCTCCTCGTAATAACGCAGTGCCGATGCCGGGATACCGGCCTGTCGCGACACCTCGCCGATATCGATCAGTTTCATGATTGACCTCAAGTTGGCTTGAATTCGTAAGGTGCCCGTTCACATCGATTCTCGCAAGTGGAGTACACAGATGAAGACATTCGAACCATCGGCACCCAAGGCTGCGCAGCGCGGGGGGATGCTGTGTCTTTCGCTGTCCATGGTGCTGGCCTCGCTGGGAACCAGCATCGCCAATATCGCACTCCCGACGCTGGCGGTGGCCTTCGACGTGTCATTTCAATGGGTGCAATGGGTTGTGATCGCCTATCTGGTGTCGATCACCCTTTTTGTTGTGATCGCAGGGCGTCTCGGGGACGTTTTTGGTCGGCAACGGATGCTCGCTGTTGGTCTGGTTTTATTCGCTCTGGCATCCACGCTTTGCGGCCTGGCATCCAGCCTGTGGATGCTGGTCGCGGCTCGGGCGCTTCAGGGGATCGGTGCCGCATTTATGATGACGCTCGCCATCGCTCTTGTGCGAGAGACAGTCGAGACCGAGCGTGTCGGACGGGCCATGGGATGGCTCGGCACGATGTCGGCCATTGGAACGGCGCTTGGCCCGTCTCTCGGCGGCGTGCTTATCGGCTGGGTCGGATGGCATGCGATCTTCCTTGTTCTGGTTCCGGTTGGTCTGTTGGCGGCCGGATTGGCATTGCGGCTCCTGCCAGCGGTCGCGCCGATCGGGACAACGCCGCGATTGAATTTGTCCGCGCTTGGAGAAAATGGCGTAGTTGCTGGCCTAACGGCAAACTTTCTGGTGGCGAATGTGATGATGGCTACGTTGGTGGTGGGGCCGTTCTACCTCGCCGTCGCGCTTGGCCTGCAAGAGGCGATCGTCGGTCTCGTAATGTCGGTCGGGCCGGTCCTGTCGATCTGCACTGGCGTGCCGTCGGGTCGATTGGTCGATAGCTGGGGGGGCCAGCGGGTTCTGACGCTCGGGCTGGGAACCCTTGCCGCCGGGGCTCTTTCGCTATCGGTGTTGCCCGCAACATTCGGTGTCGCAGGCTACATCGCGGCAATCGCGATCATGACGCCGGGATACCAGATGTTTCAATCCGCCAACAACGTGATGGTGATGGCAGGCGTGTCCGCGGACCAGCGCGGCGCGGTGTCGGGCCTGCTCGGACTGTCGCGCAACATCGGTCTCATATCCGGGGCGTCCGTCATGGGAGCCGTCTTCTCAGCCGGTGTGGGAAGCACCGCTATTGAGGAAGCCGCCGAAGCTGCGATTGTCGACGGCTTGCGGATCACGTTCATGCTCGGCGGATTGTCGATCCTGATCGCGCTGTGGTTCACACGCCGTCTAGCCTCGGTTCACGTCTGACAGCAGCCCCTTGCTGGAGCGCCGCGTCAAAGCCGCTGCTCATTTCCGCCGCACTATTGGTCAAACCGGGATCAAAACCACCGTTTGCGGTGTCAGCACACCGACACGGTGCTGGGCCGTAGGTCAAGAGCGCAGAGCCGGACAAACCAGAAATGCGCTGCGGCTGCGAGAAAAGGATAAATGTGGGCGCAAGACTTTATTGCCAACTAAATTTCAAAGTGATCAAGTTTTTGAAACTATCCAGCACTGCCTTTCGTGGTTCAGGTCAGAGCGCATCCAGTACGGTGCGTAACCTGTCTAATTTGAAAGGAAATACGATGAAAACTCGAGCTCTTGTGACATCCTTGATTGCCCTTGCGACCGGTCCGGCATTTGCCGCAGGTCACGCAGCTGTTTCGGGTTATGCCTTGGCCAATGACGGCGCGACGCTGGTTGTGATGAGCGATGTGAACGCCCCCGGAGAGGTGATGACCTACAGCCTTGCCTCTCCGTTGAGCGCAATTGCATGGCGTCCCGTGACCGGAGAGTTGCTTGGCTTTTCCGATGGAATGATCGCGGTGATCGACCCGATGTCGGGCGAAATGACCGATCTGGGCGCGTCGTTCATGGACGGTGCAATGATCGGCGACGGAAAGATGGTGGCGTTTGACTTCAACAACAAGATCGACGCCGTTCGCGCCGTGACATCGGCCGGCGACAACCTGGTCTATTTTCCCGAAGGCTTCGGCGACAATGATGAGCGCGCAGGTTCTGTACGCCGCTTTACCGACCTCGCCTACTCTGACGATGACGCCATGACAGATAAAACACCGATGATCTTTGCCAATGCCTACACAAACGCGATCAATGGCGAGACAGCGGGCGCGACATTCCAATATGCGCTTGATGCCGAAACCGACTCGCTGGTCAGCCTGGCAAACAACGCAGGCACCCTGAAAACCATCGGCAAGATCACCGTTGACGGTGCCGCTGTCGACCTCGCCCCGATGGGTGGCTTCGACATCGTCTCGTCCAAGGAAGGCGAGAACATGGCACTTGCAATCCTGCAAATGGAAGGCGCTGGATCGGCTGGCCTTTACGAGATTGACCTCGAAACAGGGGCCTCCGCGATGAAGGCCGATCTGAAAATGGGTGGCATTACCGGCTTCGCGACGTCGCTCGGCAAGTAATTCGTCGCGATGGGTAAATGAGTTCCTTCATACCAGTGCAGGATGGTCCCGGTGGCAAGAGATTGCTGTTCGGGACCATTTCTGTCAGGAAGACAAGACGAAGTTATTTGAGCTGCTCAAAACACCTATGACAGACCGCAAGAACATCGAAGAGTTTATTGGCAGGGTCGCGCTTGGTGACCGGGCTGCACTGGCCGCGCTTTATGATGCCACAAGCGGGAAACTATTCAGTGTCTGTTTACGTGTCTTGAAGAACCGCTCAGAAGCCGAGGACGCGCTGCAGGACGTGTATCTGCGGATTTGGGCCAAGGCTGACCGCTATGCGGTGACGGGTCACTCTCCGATGACATGGCTCATAACCGTTGCGCGAAATCTGGCCATAGACCGGCTGCGTGCGAAAAAGAGCAATCATGTGGACCTCGACAGTGTTGGCGAGCTTGTCGAAAAGCGTCCAGGGCCTGAGGCTGCAAGTATAGCAGCCTCTGAACAACGTCGCATCAGTGCCTGTTTCGCGGAACTACCGCCAGACCGTGCCGATGCTGTCCGCTCCGCCTATCTCGACGGGGCGACGTACCAAACGCTTGCGGACCGTTTTGACGTGCCGCTGAATACGATGCGCACCTGGCTGCGCCGCAGCCTGCAATCTTTGAAGGAGTGCCTTTCACGATGAGCGACCTTCAGGACATACCGGAAGACGAGGCCCTGGCTGCTGAATACGTCTTGCGCCTGCTGGACGCGGACGCAGAGCAGGCCTTTGCAGCGCGGCTTCAGACCCACCCGGATCTTCGCGCGCATGTGCAGTTCTGGGAGGCAGAGTTGGCAACCATGGCCATGGACCTGCCGGAAGACACTCCATCGCCTTCGGTCAGGGCAAAGCTTGTCGCCGAATTGGGCGGCGAGGCCGCGCGCCGGCGCCGTGGATGGGCCTGGGGTCGTGGATGGGGCTGGAACTGGTTGGCTTTCCCCGCAATGGCCGCCGTTGCCCTGGCCGCATTCCTCGTCTTCAGCCCGATGCTGCGCGGCCCGGCTTTTGATCCCACGCATCATGCGACGCTGATCTCGCAAGACGGCGGCCTGCATATCGAGGCAGGCTACGCCCCGGACGGCAATCTGTTCAAAGTCATCCCGGAACAGGGCAGGCCCGCGACAGGCCGCGATTTTGAGCTTTGGGTCATCGGCGCAGACGCACCAGCGCCGGTCTCCCTGGGCGTGATCCCTGCGGATCGCGAAAGCCTGTTCGAGATCACGCCCGAAATTGCCGCCTTGATCGACGGCGGAACTCTGGCGGTCTCGGATGAACCGGCAGGCGGATCACCGACCGGCGCGCCGACAGGAGCCATTCTCGCGCTCGACGAATTCTTTGATGCAGATTTATTTCGCGCCGGCTGAAACTGTTTCCGGCCGGGCGCCGTGGTTCCCTCATAGCCGCAGGAAATTGCGGACAATCATGAGAGGAAATAAGCATGAAAATCGTATCCAAAATCGCTACAGCCGCAGCAGCGCTGACCATTGCAACCACAGCCTATGCCGAAAACCCGATGGTTGGTGGCGCCGCCATGTTCGAGACTAAAAACATCGTGGAAAACGCGGTGAATTCAGCCGATCACACCACACTTGTTGCCGCTGTCAAGGCTGCCGGCTTGGTCGAAACGCTGCAAAGCCCTGGGCCTTTCACAGTCTTTGCACCCGTAAACGACGCCTTTGCGGCCTTGCCTGCGGGAACGGTCGAAACGCTCTTGATGCCTGAAAACAAAGGTATGCTGGTCAAAGTTCTGACCGCGCATGTGGTGGCCGGTGATTGGTCCGCCGCAGAGATCGCTCGTCAGGCGCGTGCCTCATCCGACGGCTTTTATCACTTCAATACCGTGTCAGGTGACGCCCTGTCTGCCCAGGTCAAGGGCAACAATGTCTACATCCTCGACGAAAGCGGCAATGCAAGCCTGGTAACAATCGCTGACGTCAATCAGTCGAATGGCGTGATCCACGTCGTCAATTCCGTTCTGGTTCCAAAATAAGTCGAGCAGGCGAGCGGATGGGAGGGCCTCCACAGGGCTCTCCTATCCGCGCAATTATTCAAAAGGTGATGTTATGAACCGTCGAGCATTCCTGTTGACCACTGGCGCGGCCATGCTTGCACAGCCGCTGACCGCTGAGACCTGCGACTTTGAGATTTGCCGCAGCGAAGCCCAGTGGCGCGCCCGTTTGAGCGACGACGAATACCTCGTATTGCGCGAGGAAGAGACCGAGCAACCCTACACCAGCCCCTTGAATGAAGAGACGCGCCCCGGCACCTACCGATGCCGCGGATGCGACCTGCCTGTCTATGGCGCAGAGGCCAAGTATGACAGCGAAACCGGCTGGCCGAGTTTTTTTGAAAGCCTCCCGAATGCGGTTAGGACAAAAGAGGACCGAAGGTTCATCTTTCAGGTCCGGACCGAAGTACATTGCCGTCGCTGCGGCGGCCATCTGGGTCATATTTTTGATGATGGGCCAGAGCCGACCGGCAAACGCCATTGCTTGAATGGGCTCAGCTTGTCATTCGCTCCTGCCGGATGATCCATGGCAGATGTCGATCTTGTCGGCGTCTTCAGACCAAGGGTTACAAACCTCGCGCCAAATAGGCTGGTTCTTGGCCCCTATGCAAATGCCTCCCTTAATGCCGCAACAAAACCCGTTCACAGCTCAAAACAGGTATTGAGAGTGCTTGGGCTCATATTGGGCCTTCTGCGGTCCTCGCCAATTACGCCCCCTTGGAAGAGCGCAACGCCAGGGTGGAGCCTGCGAGAACAATCAAGGCAATTCCCAGCATTTGCCAAAGGTTGAGCACCTGACCAAAGACCACCCAGGCGATGGCCGGGCCGACCAGCAGCACTGAGTATTCGAACACGGCGACAAAAGACGCCTCGCCCAGCTGATAGGCCCTGGTGATCAGAAACACCCCAGCCACGGCGGCAAAGCCCTGCAGCAAGATAAAATGCGACATCTCCCAAAGCGGCCAGACCCACCCCCGGGTGACAAACCCATCTGCGCCCTGCCCCACGGGCAGCGGCCAGATCTCGACTGCGACCAATAAGCCTGCCCCGATCAGCCCCTGAGCCAAAAGGTAGATGAACAGCATCGCAACGGTGCTTTCCTCTTTGCACATGGTGCCGGTGACGATCGACCCCAGCGCGTAGAAAAAACCGCCTGCAACCGGCAGCAGGATCAGCCAGTCGAAGGCCGCAACATCGGGCTGCAACACAAAGAGCACGCCGACAAAGCCGCCAATCACCGCTGCAATCCGCACCATGCCGATGCGCAACCGCATAAACAGCACCGAAACCACCACGATGATGATCGGCGAGGTGAACAGACCTGCCAGCGCCTGCGCTATCGGCATCAAGGCCACCGCAGAGAAATAGAAAACCATCGCCAAAGCCACCAACAGAGCCCGCAACCCCACTGCGCCAAAGCGACGCGGCATCATGCTGCCAAAACCCATCTTCGACAGCACCCAGAGAATTGGCAGCGCCACCAGCGTGCGTAGCAGGTAGAACTGCCCCAGCCCCATGGTTTCTGCCATCAGAGGCACGACATTATCAGTGACGCCAATAATCGCCATCGCCGCCAACATGGCCTGCGCCGCCGTTGTTTGATGTCCTGCATGGGGTGGAAGGGCTGCAATCTGTTTCATAGCTCTTCCAATGCCTGCAACTTTGCTCATTATCTGTTCTCAAACCGACATACCAAAAGAATCACGGGAGGATAGCTGATGGGATGGATGGCTGATGAGGCGGGCCTGGAGAAGACCGCAGCAAACTACGTACCGCTGACACCGCTGTCGCATCTGCGCCGGGCGGCACATGTTTTTGGCGACATTCCGGCGGTGATCTATGGCAATCACCGCAAGACCTATGCCGCCTATTATGATCGCTGCACCCGGCTGGCCTCGGCACTGGCGGGGATGGGCGTGAAACCCGGCGATGTGGTGTCCACCCTCATTCCCAATCTGCCCGCCCAGGCCGAAGCCCATTTTGGCGTGCCCGCCTGTGGTGCGGTGCTCAATACCATCAACACCCGGCTGGATACTGAAACGGTTGCCTATATCTTTGAGCACGGCGGCGCCAAGGTGGTGCTGGTGGATACCGAGTTCCTGCCCCTGGCCGAGGCCGCCGTGGCGCAGATGGCGGGCCAGCCGCCGCTGCTGATCGAGGTGCCGGATCCGCAGGCCGGTTTCGAGGCCACCGGCCGTCATCCTGCCTATGAGGAAGTGCTGGACGCCGCCGAGCATGATTTTGACTGGATCATGCCGCAGGATGAATGGGAAAGCCTGGCGCTGAACTATACCTCTGGCACCACAGGTCGCCCCAAGGGCGTCGTCTACCACCATCGCGGTGCCTATTTGATGACCATGGGCACGGTGATTTCCTGGCGCATGGTGATGAACCCGGTGTATCTGGCGATTGTGCCGCTGTTTCACTGCAACGGCTGGAACCACACCTGGATGATGCCAGTTTTGGGCGGCACCCTGGTCTGCTGCCGCAACATCACCCCCGGCGCGATCTACACCGCCATTGGCGACCACGGTGTCACCCATTTTGGCGGCGCGCCGATTGTGCTTAACCTATTGGTCAACGCCAAAGAAGAAGAGCGCCGCGCCTTTGACCACACGGTCGAGGTCTTTACCGCAGGCGCCCCGCCCGCGCCTGCAACGCTGCAAAAGATCGAAACCCTCGGCTTTCATGTCACCCAGGTGTACGGCCTGACCGAAACCTATGGCCATGTCACCGAATGCCTGTGGAAAGGCGACAAATGGGATGGGCTGGACCACCAGGGCCGCGCCGCCATCAAGGCCCGCCAGGGGGTTGCCTTCCCAATGATGGACCATATCACCGTAATGGATGACGACATGAAGCAGATCGCCCGGAACGGCGCCGATCAGGGTGAAATTGTCATGCGCGGCAACTCGGTGATGAAAGGCTACCTGAAAAATCCCGAAGCCACCGCTGAGGCCTTTGAGGGCGGCTATTTCCATTCCGGCGATATCGCGGTGCAGCACCCCGATGGCTATATCCAGATCGCTGACCGGGCCAAGGATATCATCATTTCCGGCGGCGAGAATATCTCCTCTGTCGAAGTCGAAGGCGTGCTGATGGGCCATGCGGCGGTGAACCTGGCGGCGGTGGTGGCCAAACCCGACGACAAATGGGGCGAAGTGCCCTGCGCCTTTGTGGAACTCAAAGAGGGCGCAGAGGTCTCCGAGACGGAACTGATCGCCTTTGCCCGCGAGACTCTGGCGGGTTTCAAGGCGCCAAAGCGGGTGGTTTTCCAGGAGCTTCCCAAGACCTCTACCGGGAAAATCCAAAAGTTCGAGCTGCGCGAAACCGCAAAATCCCTGTAACCAAGCCCGGTTACACCCCCGGCCCCCTTGCTGCTGCAGGGGGGCCGGGCCTTAGGCCAAACGCCGCAGCCGTGGGCCGACCTCATCAAACCCATTGCGCAGGTAGAAGTTCAGTGTGCGGTGCCATTCAGGCTGGCTTGGCGCGCCAACCTCAAGACGCGCCCACCCCCGCGCCCGCGCCTCTTGCTGCGCATGATCCAAAAGCAGCTGCGCAACCCCTTGCGACCTCATGTCAGGGCGCACGTATAGCTCTGATATCTCGCCAAATTTGCCACCAGCATAGATTGCGGCACATTGGTTCAGCGTGATGACACCAACTGGCGCGTCCCCGGCATATGCGATGGCTGCACTCACATCCGCCCCCGCAAGCAGAGCCTGAGCGATGTCAAAAACCCCCTGCTTTGCGGGCGCTTTCCCACCCGAAAGCTCATCAATCAGCGCATGTACAAAATCAGCAACGATCGCGGCGTCTTCAACCCGCGCCGCCCGTACAAAAATCCCTGTCATCTCTCCGCTTTCTCTCACATCACAACAACACCCCTCACGTTACAGTAATTTGATCAAAAATACACAGTGATCTACACCCGACCCGCGCCTGGCATTGCCGATCCGACGCGCCACCCCAGGAAAAACGCGCTATTCAAGGCCTTTGCTATGCAAAGCCATTTGCCGCCTGCGGCAGAGCCATGCTAGGCTTTTGGCAACGAAAACAGGCAACACAGGCAGGATGAATGACCGTTCTGAGGGAATTCGAACGACTTGAGGCTGCGGGCCTTTGGCGAGCGAGCCCAGACGCGCAGCGTCGTGACGTGATCATTTCGGTTGGCGATGCGACGCTCACCATCACCGATATGCAGGACCGGGTGCTGGCGCATTGGTCTCTGGCGGCGGTGGAACGGGCCAACCCCGGTGTATTTCCGGCCCTGTTTCACCCGGATGGTGACCCCGGTGAACAGCTTGAAATCCCCCAGGATGAAACGACAATGCTGGAGGCCATCGAAAAGGTCCGCACCGCGATTGAGCGCGCCCGCCCCCATCCTGGCCGATTGCGGGTGGTGAGCATCTTTGGCAGCCTGGCGCTGGTGGCACTGTTGGTGGTCTTCGGGCTGCCAGGATTGATGCAAAACCACGCAGTCAAAGTGGTGCCAGAGATCAAGACCAAGGCGATCGGACAGGCCTTGTTGGGCCGCATTGAACGGGTCTCGGGGCAGGCCTGCGCCACCCCGGAGGCCAGCCCGATCCTGGCCAAACTGGCAGCACGCACCGACGTGCGGCAACTGGTGATCATGCGCTCAGGCGTCGCCAGCAGCCTGCATTTGCCCGGCGGCATTGTGCTGCTGAACCGCAGCCTGGTGGAAGATTTTGAAGATCCGGCGGTTGCCGCTGGTGCGGTCCTGGCCGAGCGCGCCCGCGCCCATTTGCACGATCCGCTGGCGGAGCTGCTGGAGGTTGGCGGTTTCCTTGCCTCTTTCCGCTTGCTCACCACTGGTGAGCTGACCCGAGAAACCCTGGATCGCTATTCCGAAACCGTGTTGGCCGCGCCGCGCCCAGTGTTGCCGGATGATCTGTTGCTGGCCGAGTTTGCCCGCGCCGCCATTCCCTCGACCCCCTATGCCTATGCGCTGGATGTGACCGGTGAAACCACGCTTGGTCTGATCGAAGCCGATCCAATGGCTGGCCGGGTGCTGGAGCCGGTGCTGAATGATCGCGACTGGGTGCAGCTGCAAAACATCTGCGGCTAGACAGTGCCCCGCCGGGCGCTATCCGGGGGCGCTCTGGCCGCTTTGTAGATGGGAAGCGGCAATCGCGCTGATAAAGCGCTGTCCCATCATACAGCCTGACAGATGCAGGTAGGTAGATGCAGGTAGGTAGATGCAGGCGGGCCAAGCGGCGCTTAGCGACTGATACGCGCACCACGATAGCCAGCGGCGCGCACTGTGCTGAGCGCCTGTTCAGCTGCATTCAAATTGCCAAACGGCCCGGCCATCACCACCTTATAGGGCTGACCATTGCGCGACACCGAGCCAAGGCGCACCGGCACACCGGTGGAGGCCAGAGACCGCGCCGCCTGCTGTGCCTCAGCCGGATCAGCAAAGGTCGCGGCGCGCACATAGCGCGAGGCAGAGGCCACAGAGCGTTCCTCCAGGGTCGCACCGGGCTGCGAGCGGCTCGACAGCCGCAACGCCAGCCCGCTTGAGGCCTCGCCCTCAAAATCATCGGTGCGGCTGTTTTGGCTGGTCACAACCTGACGATCCAGCGGCAGGTCGCGCAGCCTGCGCGGTGTGCCATTGTCCCAGATTCCCGCCATCTGCGCGTCGCCCTGGGCAGTACGGACGCCCCGCATTTGGTTCATCCGATCATCGCCACGGGCAACCAGCACATAGCCCGCAGGCACCTCTGTCTGGCTGGTCAAAATTGCCGGACGCAGATCACGCTCGGCGCGACGCAGGTTCAGGCGGTCATCCTTCCAGGCTGGTTTGTATCCTGCTGGCGTGGTCAACCCCTGACTATGGCGCTGCTGTTGATAGACATGCACCGGCAACACCCGCGTATTGGGCGTCAGCTGCAGCGAGGACTGCGGGCCAATGCCACCGCCTGAGCCATAGCTGACAGGTGATTTATCCTGCGGCCCACAGCGCACGCCACTTTGGTTGCTATACTGCTGGCTAATCGCCGAGGCCCCGGCGCAGCCGCCCTGAGAAGCGCCAGTTGGTTGGTTGGAGGCCGTGGCGCGGGGATTGGGCACCCTGGCAACAGGGGCGGCCTGAATGCGAACCGGAGCGGCTGCTGTGGTGCGGCGGGTCTTGGGCGCTGGCGCAACCCGCGCGGTGGTGGTTTGCGGCGTCCGCCGCACCCGCGTCGTGGTCACCACAGTGGGCGCAGCAGCTGTTGCAGCGGCGCGGCGCGGCGCACTGGCAGTCGGACGGGCGCGTGCAGGACGGGCTGTAGATGCAGCAGCGGAGGACGCGGCCCCGCCATTCAGAGTAATCTGTTCAGGTGCGGCACTTTGTGTGGGGCGCGCGGTGGTCCCGGCGATAGCCGTTGGTTTATAGCCACACAGTTGCTTGCGATTGCGCGCCACCCGCGGCACCCAGTTTACATTGCCATCAATACCGGCGCGAATATAGACGCAGCCACGGCTATCGACAAACTGGTTGCCCTTAAAGGAGGCTGGCGGATACTGGGCAGGAGAGCTGACAGACCGCAAAGTCTGCGCCTGCAGCGCTGAAGTCTCAACCACGGCTGCGGCAGAGGCCGCTATAATGGCAAGCGCAACAATTCTTGTAAGTTTCATACCAAGGCCCCACTATATATGGGGTTAGGATGCCTCATTTAGTCGAATGAGTAAAGCCGCCTGTGACAACAATATGGCAGCATTCAGGTAAATAGTTTCCCGATTGCTGCCATTGAGTAACACGCTAGAAAAGCGGGTTTATTTGGTGCCAAACATCCGGTCACCAGCATCGCCAAGACCCGGCATGATATAGCCTTTGTCGTTCAGTTCGCGGTCCAGAGACGCGGTGACGATTGGCACATCTGGATGGGCTTCTTTCATCCGCGCCACCCCTTCTGGGGCTGCCAGCAGGCAGAGGAAGCGGATATTGGTGGCGCCTGCTTCTTTCAGCAGATCAATCGCCGCCGCCGAAGAATTACCGGTGGCCAGCATCGGATCCACTGCGATGACCATCCGGTCGCCCAGCTCTTTGGGGGCTTTGAAATAATATTGCACCGGCTGCAGGGTTTCTTCGTCACGGTACAGACCAACAAAGCCTACACGGGCCGAAGGAACCAGCTCCAGCACCCCGTCAAGCATGCCGTTGCCAGCCCGCAGGATCGACACCAGCGCCAGCTTCTTACCGGCCAGAATAGGCGAGTCCATGGTTTCCATCGGCGTGTCGATGGTCGTATGGGTCACCGGCAGCTCGCGGGTGATCTCATAGGCCAGCAGCTGGGTGATCTCATGCAGCAGGCGACGGAACTCAGAGGTCGAGGTGCCCTTGTCGCGCATCAGCGTGAGCTTGTGCTGTACCAACGGGTGATCAACAACGGTCAGATGTTCGCTCATTTGGGCTCTCTCCTACAATGAATACCATGATGTTTCAGCGCGGGTTTATGCGCCTGCGCCCTGTCAGGGCAAGTGGCTTTTGATCTGATGGTCAAAGAAAGCTGCGCCCCGGCCCCTGAGCCGCCACATTCAGATGCGCCGCAACAGAGGCCGCAACATCCACAAAAGCCCGCTGTCCAATGCAGCCCGCGCCACAACCCGCCACCAGAACAGGCACTTGTTCGCGGGTGTGGTCGGTGCCGGGCCAGCTGGGATCATTGCCATGATCCGCCGTCAGCAGCAGCATGTCACCGGGGCGCAGGCGCGGCAGCAGCTTGCCCAGTTCCGCATCAAACCATTCCAGAGCACGGGCATAGCCCGCAAGATCGCGGCGATGGCCATACAGACTGTCGAATTCGACAAAATTGGCAAAGGTCAGGCTGCCCTCCTCTGCCTGATCTATCGCCTCGGCCAGATGCTGCATCAGCTGGGCGTCGCAGCCCTTTTTCAGCGTATCAATGCCGGACATGGTGAAAATATCGCCAATCTTGCCAATGGCATGCACCCTTTGGCCTGCGTCCTGCACCCAATTGGTCAGCACCGGGGCGGGCAGCGCAATGGCAAAGTCACGCCGGTTGGCGGTGCGGGTAAATCCCTGCTCCGGCGTGCCAACAAAGGGGCGCGCGATCACCCGCCCGACCTTCATTTTATGCAGCCGTGGCGCCACGGCACGGCACAGATCCAACAGGCGCTCCAGCCCAAAGCTGTCTTCATGGGCGGCGATCTGAAACACGCTGTCGGCAGAGGTATAGCAGATCGGCTGGCCGCTTTGCATATGGGCGGCGCCATGGCGGGCAATGATATCTGTGCCGGAGGCATGGCAATTGCCTAGGATGCCTGTAGCCCCCGCTGCCTCTGCAACAAAATCTGTCAGCTCTGGCGGGAAGGCCGGATCGGCATCAGGAAAGTTACACCACTGCCAGGGCACCGGCAGCCCGGCCAGCTCCCAATGGCCCGACGGGGTGTCTTTGCCCCGGCTCACCTCAGCGGCGCAGCCCCAAAGCCCCGCTGGTGCCGCATCAAACCCCGGTAGCGGCTGGGATGAGGCCAGCCGCAGGGCCGCCCCCAGCCCCAGCGCATCGAGATGGGGCACCTGCAAAGGACCAGAGCGCCCCTGCTCGGCCCGCCCTGCTGCGCAGGCATGAGCGATATGCGCCAGGGTATTGGCGCCCAGGTCCGGCAGGTCGCCGTTGTAAAACTCACTGGCATCCGGCGCACCGCCAATGCCAAGGGAATCCATCACCACCAGAAAAGCACGCGCCATCAGCTGATCCTCTCGTAGACAAGAGGCGGTAGCTCTGGCGCCTGCGATGTAAGCGTTATGGCCTCTCGCACGCCGGCCTCGGCCACCTGCGCCGCGCTTTCGCGGGCTGCATGGATGCGCGCCAACGGGGTGCCGGCCTCGACCCACTGGCCCAGGCGCACCAGATCCGACAGGCCGACAGCCGGATCCACCTGATCGCCCTCGACCAAGCGCCCGCCGCCCAGATGCACAACGGCCAGCCCCAGGGCCTCGCCGTCCATGGCGCTGACATAGCCTGCGCGCGGCGCTGTCACCTCGCGGATCACCGGGGCCACCGGCAGATAGCGCTGCCAGTGGCTGGCAAAATCATCGGGTCCGCCCTGGGCAGCCACCATACGGCCAAAACGGCTGGCCACCCGCCCGCTCAGCAATGCCTCGGTGATCCGTTCTGCCCCCTCGGTGTCATCGCGCGCCAGACCGGCATGGGTCAGCAAGATGCCGGACAGGGCCGCAGTGATTTCGATCAGCGGGCAAGGCTTGCCCGCCGTCAGCGCCTGCATCACCTCGGCCACCTCCAACCCATTGCCCAGGGCGCGGGCGATGGGTTGGTTCATATCGGTGATCAGCGCCGTGGTCTGACACCCGGCGCCATTGGCAGTATCCACCAAGGAGCGCGCCAGGGCGCGGGCCTCTTCAAGGGTTTTCATAAAGGCGCCAGAGCCGATTTTCACATCCAGCACCAAAGCCTCGGGGCTGGCGGCGAGCTTTTTCGACAGGATCGAGGCGGTAATCAAATCAAGGCTTTCCACCGTCGCGGTGACATCGCGAATGGCATAGAGCCGCTTATCCGCCGGTGCGATGCGCCCGGTGGCGCCAACGATGGCGCAGCCGACCTTTGCGGTGATCCTGTGCAGCCGCTGCTGCGAGATCTGGGAGGTGACGCCGGGGATAGCCTCCATCTTGTCCAGGGTGCCGCCGGTATGACCCAGCCCCCGCCCCGAGATCATCGGCACATAGACACCGCATTCTGCCAGTGCCGGCGCCAGCAGCAGCGAGACACAATCGCCGACGCCACCGGTGGAGTGTTTGTCCATCACCGGTCCCGGCAAGTCCCAATGCAACACATCGCCGCTGTCGCGCATCGCCAGGGTCAGGGCGCGCCGCGCCGACTGGTCCAGCCCCTGCAGGCAGACCGCCATGGCAAAGGCCCCCGCCTGGGCATCGCTGACCTCACCATTGGCCAGCCCTTCGGCAAACCAGCTCAGCTCCGCCTCGCTGGGCTGCCCGCCCCGACGCAGGGTGGCAATGATCGCACGCGCATCCATGGAATTAGCTCCGCGCCATATGGTCGGCATCAAAGGCGCCAGGCAGCAGATCTGCTATGGTGGTCTCATGTTCCAAACCGTCCAGCGTGCCCAGGGTCACCTTCACCGCGCCAGCGCCAAACTCCTTGAGCTTTTGACGGCAGCCACCACAGGGCGGCACCGGTGTTGGGCTGTCGGCCACCACATAGACCTCTGCCAGCTCTTGCTCCCCGGCGGCCACCATGGCGGCAATAGCGCCGGCCTCGGCGCAGGTGCCTTCGGGATAGGCGACGTTTTCAACATTGCAGCCAACATAGGTATTGCCGGCCGTTGTGCGCAGAGCCGCCCCGACCAGAAAGTTGGAATAGGGCGCGTAGGCGTTCTTACGCACGGCGAAGGCTGCGTCTTTCAGGGTCATAAATGGGTCTCGCTAGATTGGGGCAACAGGCCGCGTGGAGGGATCGAAAGGGATCAGGATAGGAGAAAGCAGCGGCAAAGGGAAAGCCCCTATTGCCGCGCGCAGTCCTACATCCTGCCCCGCCCCAGCCCGCAGGCGGGTTATGCGCTTTGCGAAACGGTGGTGTTGAATACCCCCGGCAGGCTGACCTCCAACAGTTCCAGATCGCCAGAGGCGCTGCTGAGCCGCGTCTTCATCCCCGGCGGGATGACAAAGGCATCGCCCTCTTCCAGCGGATAGGGATCGCGCCCCTCGCCCTCCAGCGTCACTGCGCCATTCATCACAAAGGTAAAGTGGATATCGCTATCGTGGCTGGCCCAAACGGGATCTGCGCCGCCCGCGGCAGGCCGCACCACCTGAACCCCGGCAACGCCTTTGGTATTTGTCGCAATGGTGGTGTCGCGGGCCTCAAACCCCGGCAGGCGAAACGGCTGCCAAGCAGCCCCCTCGGCCTGGTTGTAGACAAACCGCTGCCCCTGCCATTCGCGATCCGGGCGCAGATGCGGTGTTGGCAGCGTCATCTCGTGGTCGATCTCGGTCACATGTTCGGCCGGCACGCCAATCTCGATCACCTGCACGTTGTCGCTGGCCTCCAGCACTCGGTGGCGGATCTCAGGCGGCTGGATAAAGCAATCCCCCGCCGTCAGGCGTATCTTTTCGCCCTGATCCTCATAAACCACATCCACCCAACCATGGATGCAAAAGATCAGCTGAAAGCCAACCCGGTGGAAGTGCACCATATCCGGCACCGGCCCGCCGTCAGGAATGCGGATATGGCTGGCAATGATCGAGCCGCCCAGCCGGTCGGGCACCAGATCGCGGTAATGCATCCCGGCACGGCCAATGATCCAGGGCGCCTGATCCTTGAGACGGCGCACCACAAAGCTATGCACGGTCTTTGGCATCACCAGCGGCGGGTGGCGCTCTTCGATTTCAACCCGAGTGCCGTTTGGCGCCGTCAGCAGCCGCTGGCCATCGGCAAACCCATCGGGGTCGTCACATAAAATGCGCAGGGTTCCCGGTGCCTCTGGGGCGTCCTTTTCGATCCGCAACCGCAGCCCATGGCCTGAAAACACCGCAACCGAAGGGTCATCCGCTGGGTAGATCATATCCATCTTCATACCCAAGACTTTGGTAAAAAACGGAATATCCTCACGCAACTCCTGCGTGGGCAGGCGCATCTCTGCTGCAATCTCGCTCATATCACTTATCCTTTTCCCCCGCTGCACGGGGCGTCGCAAACCGTTTCCGGCACAGTTTGGGCACAGTGGAACGAAGTTTTTCATTGCGCAAGAGAGTGCCGATCACGTTAGGTTGCTGAAAAGCCTGTTCACCCGACGTCACAATTGGTTTAATGTTAAACTATACGTTTTTTTGGAGCCCCTCATGTCCGACACCCCCTCCCTGCGCGACGCGGCGCTGCACTATCACGAATTCCCCCGCCCAGGAAAACTGGAGATCCGCGCCACCAAGCCAATGGCCAATGGCCGCGATCTGGCACGGGCCTATTCACCCGGGGTGGCCGAGGCCTGCCTAGAGATCAAAGCCGATGCCGAGAACGCCGCGCGCTATACCGCACGTGGCAATCTGGTGGCGGTAGTCAGCAATGGCTCTGCGGTCCTGGGGCTGGGCAATATCGGCGCGCTGGCCTCCAAACCGGTGATGGAGGGCAAGGCGGTGCTGTTCAAGAACTTTGCCGGCATTGATTGCTTTGACATTGAGGTAAACGAAAGCGACCCGGAAAAACTGGCCGATATCGTCTGTGCGCTGGAGCCCAGCTTTGGCGCCATCAATCTGGAAGACATCAAGGCACCGGATTGTTTTATCGTGGAAAAAATCTGCCGCGAGCGCATGGGGATCCCGGTGTTTCACGATGATCAGCACGGCACCGCCATCGTGGTTGGCGCCGCCGCCCGCAATGCCCTGCATGTGGCTGGCAAAAGCTTTGAAGACATCAAGATTGTCTCGACCGGCGGCGGGGCTGCCGGGATTGCCTGCCTCAACATGCTGGTGAAACTGGGGGTGAAGCGGCAAAACATCTGGCTGTGCGATATTCACGGGCTGGTCTATGAGGGCCGCAGCGAAGACATGAACCCGGAAAAAGCCGCCTTTGCCCAGGACAGCGATCTGCGCACCCTGGACGAGGTGATCGGGGGCGCCGACCTGTTCCTTGGCCTGTCCGGCCCCAATGTGCTGAAGCCCGAAATGGTCGCCAAGATGAGCTCCCGGCCGATTGTGTTTGCCCTGGCCAATCCCAACCCCGAAATCCTTCCGGATCTGGCCCGCGAAGCGGCCCCTGATGCCATCATCGCCACCGGGCGCAGCGATTTTCCCAATCAGGTCAACAACGTATTGTGTTTTCCCTTCATCTTTCGCGGGGCGTTGGATGTGGGCGCCTCTGAGATTAACGATGAAATGCAGATCGCCTGCGTCGAGGGCATTGCCGAACTGGCCCGCACCACCACCAGCGCCGAAGCTGCAGCCGCCTACAAGGGCGAGCAGCTGACCTTTGGCGCCGATTATCTGATCCCCAAACCCTTTGACCCGCGTCTGGTGGCCGTGGTCTCCTCGGCGGTGGCTGAGGCGGCGATGAAAAGCGGCGTCGCCTCGCGTATAATCGACGACCTGGAGGCCTACAAGCAGCGGCTCAATCAAACGGTGTTCAAATCAGCGCTGCTGATGCGCCCGGTGTTTGAAGCCGCCCGCGCCGCCTCCCGCCGGATTGTGTTTTCTGAGGGCGAGGACGAGCGGGTGCTGCGGGCTGCACAGGAAATTCTGGAGGAAACCACCGAGACCCCAATCCTGATTGGCCGCCCCGAGGTAATCGAGGCGCGCTGTGAAAAGATGGGCCTGCGCATCCGTCCCGGCAGCGATTTTCAGATCGTGAACCCGGAAAACGATCCGCGCTACTATGACTATTGGAACAGCTACCACCAGCTGATGCAGCGCCAGGGGGTCACCCCGGATCTGGCCAAGGCGATCATGCGCACCAATACCACGGCAATTGGCGCCATCATGGTGCATCACAATGAGGCCGACAGCCTGATCTGCGGCACCTTTGGCGAATACCGCTGGCATCTGAACTATGTGAACCAGGTGCTGGGCGGCAATGGCCTTGAACCACACGGCGCCCTGTCGATGATGATCCTCGAAGATGGCCCGCTGTTCATTGCCGACACCCAGGTCAGGATCGAACCCACACCGGAACAGATCGCCCAGACCGTCATGGGCGCCGCCCGCCATGTGCGCCGCTTTGGCATCGAGCCTCAAATCGCGCTTTGCTCGCAGTCTCAGTTTGGCAATATCGCCTGTGATACAGGCAGCCGGTTGCGCGCCGCGATCGAGATCCTCGATGCCAATAACTGCGATTTCACCTATGAGGGCGAGATGAACATCGACACCGCGCTGGACCCCGATCTGCGCGGTCGTATCTTCCCCAATTCGCGTCTGCAGGGGGCGGCCAATGTGCTGGTCTTTGCCCATGCCGATGCCGCCTCTGGGGTGCGCAACATTCTGAAAATGCGCTCTGATGGTCTGGAGGTTGGGCCGATTCTGATGGGCATGGGCAACCGCGCCCATATCGTCAGCCCGTCGATCACCGCGCGTGGCCTGTTGAATATGGCGGCCATCGCCGGCACCCCTGTGGCGCAATATGGCTAGGGCTTTCGTCCCCGGGGAGGCCGGTTGGCCTCCCCGTCCCGCCCCGTGCTATCTTGGGCGCGGATTGACCGAACCGCCAACAGGGTACAAGAGCGGCTGCGATCTCGGGCATACCTTCCACGGGAACACCTATCGCGGGCACAGCCTTTGGCAAAATATGCTCTGTGCCCTAGCGCCAGGCCCAGAACGACATATATAAATCAACCAGCCGGTCGATCTCTGTCCTGCCCTCTGGACAGACCAAGTCTCCCACATTCACCCCCAGCCATGCAGAAGCCTCCTGATGTCCTCCCCCTTCCCTGCCTCCCAAGTCATTGATGCACAGACCTCCGGCGCGGCCCCCAAAACCGTTGTTCTGGTGGCCCATGGCCAGCCGTCGGCGCCCAATCCGCCAGAGCACAGCCTGGCACAACTGGCTGAACAGGTTGCCAGCTTTCTTCCCGGATGGCAGGTGCGCTCGGCCACCCTGGCGCTGTCTGGCCGGTTGGAACAGGTGGTGCAGCCGGGGGCCTTGGTCTATCCCTTCTTCATGGCAGAGGGCTGGTTCACCAGCAAAGTTCTGCCCAAACGGATCTGTCACGTGGATCACCGGCAACTGCCGCCTTTTGGCCAGGATCCCAACCTCCCCGAACTGGCGGCCAGGCTGGTCCGGCAGGCCCGCACCGCACAGGGCCACCCCTTTGAAGCGGCCTATGGTTCGGCCTCTGGTTCGGCCTCTGGCTCTGGTTCTGACCCGAGCGCGCCAGGCTGCCTGCTGCTCGCTGCCCATGGCTCTGCCCGCGGCCCAAAGGCCGCCGCCGCCACCGAGCTTTTTGCCACCGCACTGCGCCCGCTCTTGCCAGAGCTGGAGGTGAGGACAGCCTATATCGAACAAGCGCCCTATCTGGCGAATGTCGCCTCAAACATGCCCAGCGACGGCCTTTGCCTGCCGTTCTTTGCCCAGTCCGGCGATCACGTCAAAGACGACATTCCCGAGGCGCTCAGCAGCGCCAAATTCGATGGCACAGTGCTGCCTGCCCTCGGTACCACGCCAGAGGTTGCCCGGCTGATTGCCAAGGCCATCCAACGCGCCTGAACATCGGGCCGCGTCCCCAGGGTGGGGACACAAGAGGTCGCAGCCTTCGCATTGCACCTTGCCAGCGCCGACAACGCCTTTACCACTGGGGCGACGCCCGCCCGCAACGGCGGCTGATCGATTTGATTGTCAGTTTGAATGTCAGGGAGACAGACACCACATGAAACTATTGCGATTTGGTCCACTGGGCAGCGAAAAACCAGGACTGTTGGATGCCGATGGCAAGATCCGCGATCTGTCTGGCGTGGTGGGGGATATCGCAGGCGAGGTGCTGAACGACAGCCAGTTGCAGGCGCTGCGGCAGATTGATCCGGCCAGCCTGCCCCTGGTAGAGGACAACCCCCGGATTGGCGCCTGCGTCGGGCAGGTGGGCAAATTTGTCTGTATTGGCCTCAACTACGCCGATCACGCCGCTGAAGCGGGCATGGACCTGCCACAGGAACCAGTGGTCTTTTTCAAAGCCACCTCCGCCATCTGCGGCCCCGATGACGAGATCGAAATCCCCCGCACCTCGGTCAAGTCAGACTGGGAGGTCGAGCTGGGCGTGGTGATTGGCAAACACACAAAATATGTCTCTGTTGAAGACGCGCTGAGCCATGTTGCGGGCTACTGTGTGGTCAATGACCTGTCAGAGCGGGATTTTCAGATCCATCGCTCCGGGCAATGGGTCAAGGGCAAATCCTGCGATACCTTTGGCCCCATCGGCCCCTGGCTGGTGACCCGCGACGAGGTGGCAAATCCGCAGGACCTGGCCATGTATCTGGAGGTAAACGGCCATCGCTATCAAGATGGCTCCACCCGGACGATGCATTTTGACGTGGCCACTGTCATCTCGCATCTATCCCAGTTCATGAGCCTGCAGCCGGGGGATGTGATCTCGACCGGGACACCTCCGGGTGTTGGGATGGGACAACGCCCCGAGGTCTACCTGAAACCCGGCGATTACATGGAGCTGGGGGTCGAAGGCCTGGGTGTGCAAAAACAAAAAGTGGTGGCCAGCGACTAGCCAAAGCCACCGGTCGGGGACTGGGGCTGGCAGAGGTAAGACGATCCAGACAGCCCGCCCCTGCGCGCCCTGCCCCGGCCCTGCCAAACAAAGTGCCGCAGCCTGTTTCAGCGCGGCTTTTGTTGCCAGCGCTGCAAAACCATGTTTAGTCCGGCGGTAACCTTGATGGGCTAGCCTGCGCCGCGACACCTTTGGGTCGCAGCGCAGGCTGAAACCGTTTCACAGATGAGAACAGACAAGACCAGTCAAAACATCAAACTCCCCGGGGGGCATATTGCATCTGACCTCCAATAAGTATACCATCGCATACAACCAGCTTGTTCCGACTCGCCAGACCTTTTCTGACACCCGTCGCTCAAGCTTACGTGCAACACCAAATCGGCGGGAAAACCATGACCTTGTACACTGACTACCTAGCAGAGATTGAAACGCGCAAAGAACAGGGCCTGCACCCCAAGCCCATCGACGGGGCGGACCTTGTTGCAGAGCTGATCGCGCAGATCAAAGATGCCGACAACGCCTATCGCGCGGACTCGCTCAACTTCTTCATCTACAACACCATCCCAGGCACAACCAGCGCCGCGGGCGTGAAGGCTCAGTTCCTGAAAGAAATCATTCTGGGTCAGGAAAGCCTTGCGGAAATCACCCCGACCTTTGCCTTTGAGCTGCTGTCGCACATGAAGGGTGGCCCCTCGGTCAAGGTTCTGCTGGATCTGGCACTTGGAGACGACGCTGCGATTGCAGCACAGGCCGCCGAAGTTCTGAAAACCCAAGTGTTCCTTTATGAGGCAGACACCGACCGTCTGGCCTCAGCGCTTGCCGATGACAACGCAATCGCCAAGGAGATCCTGGAAAGCTACGCAAAGGCTGAATTTTTCACCAAGCTTCCAGAGGTCGAAGAAGAAATCAAAGTTGTGACCTATATCGCCGGTGTGGGCGATATTTCGACCGACCTGCTGTCGCCCGGTGCCGAGGCGCACTCACGTGCGGACCGCGAATTGCACGGCCAGTGCATGATCACCCCCGAAGCCCAGGCCGAAATCCAGGAGCTGCAAAAACAGCACCCAGATGCCCGCGTCATGCTGATCGCCGAAAAAGGCACCATGGGTGTTGGCTCCAGCCGCATGTCCGGCGTCAACAACGTGGCGCTCTGGACCGGTAAAAAGGCTTCGCCCTATGTGCCCTTCATCAACATCGCCCCTGTTGTGGCCGGCACCAACGGCATTTCGCCAATTTTCCTGACCACCGTTGGCGTGACCGGCGGCATCGGCATTGACCTGGACAACTGGGTCAAAAAGCTGGACGCCGACGGCAACGTCGTGGAAGACGCAGATGGCGAAGCTGTGCTGGAAGAGGCCTATTCGGTCGCCACTGGCACGGTCCTGACCATCAACTCCAAAACCAAGACCCTGCATGATGCGGATGGCAAAGAGCTGAAAAGCGTCGCCACCGCCTTCACCCCGCAGAAGGTGGAATTCATGAAGGCCGGCGGCTCCTACGCTGTGGTCTTTGGCAAAAAGCTGCAGACATTTGCCGCTGGTGCTTTGGATCAAGAGCTGAAATCAGCCTATGCCCCCTCCAAAGAAGTCACCGCAGAGGGCCAGGGCCTGACCGCGGTTGAAAAGATCTTCAACCGCAACGCCCTGGGCACCACCCCAGGCGCGACCTTGCATGCCGGGTCTGATGTGCGCGTCAAAGTGAACGTGGTTGGCTCGCAAGATACCACCGGCCCAATGACGGCGCAGGAACTGGAAGCGATGGCCGCAACCGTCATCTCGCCTTCGGTTGACGTGGGCTATCAGTCCGGCTGCCACACCGCATCCGTGTGGGACAAAAAGGCCCAGGCCAACATCCCCAAGCTGATGAAATTCATGAATGATTTCGGCTTGATCACCGCGCGTGACCCCAAGGGGGAATATCATGCGATGACCGACGTGATCCACAAGGTCCTGAACGACATCACCGTCGATGACTGGGACGTCATCATCGGCGGCGACAGCCACACCCGTATGTCCAAAGGCGTCGCCTTTGGTGCGGATTCGGGCACTGTTGCCCTGGCGCTGGCCACCGGCGAAGCCTCGATGCCAATCCCTGAATCGGTCAAGGTGACCTTTAAAGGCAAGATGGCGGACCACCTCGATTTCCGGGACGTGGTACATGCCACCCAGGCGCAGATGCTGGATCAGCATGGCGACAACGTCTTCCAGGGCCGTGTGATCGAAGTGCATATCGGCACCCTGCTGGCGGACCAGGCCTTTACCTTCACCGACTGGACAGCCGAGATGAAGGCCAAGGCCTCGATCTGTATCTCCAATGACGAGACCCTGATCGGCTCGCTAGAGCTGGCCAAGGGCCGTATCCAGATCATGATCGACAAGGGCATGGACAATGACGCCAAGCTTTTGCAGGGGCTCATCGACAAGGCAGACGCCCGTATTGCTGATATCAAATCAGGCGCCAACCCAGCCCTGACCCCGGACGACACCGCCAAATACTTTGCCGAGGTTGTTGTTGATCTAGACGCGATCGACGAGCCGATGATCGCGGATCCGGATGTCAACAACGACGACGTGTCCAAGCGCTATACCCACGACACCATCCGCCCCATCACCTACTATAGCGGCGACAAGCACGTCGACCTGGGCTTTGTTGGCTCCTGCATGGTGCACAAGGGCGATATGAAAATCGTGGCGCAGATGCTCAAGAACCTTGAAAAGACAATGGGCAAGGTCGAGTTCAAAGCACCGCTGGTGGTGGCTGCCCCAACCTACAACATCATTGATGAGCTGAAAGAAGAAGGCGACTGGGAAATTCTGCAGCGCTATTCCGGCTTCACCTTTGACGACATGTTCCCCAAAACACAGGCCCGGACCGAGTATGAGAACATTCTCTACCTCGAACGTCCCGGCTGTAACCTCTGCATGGGGAACCAGGAAAAAGCCGCCAAGGGGGACACGGTTCTTGCCACCTCGACCCGCCTGTTCCAGGGCCGCGTTGTTGGTGACACCGCCGAGAAGAAGGGTGAATCGCTGCTCGCCTCGACCCCGGTTGTTGTCCTGGCCGCCGTTCTGGGGCGTACCCCGACGATGGAGGAATACAAAGCCGCTGTCGAAGGCATTGATCTCACCAAGTTTGCCCCACCTCTGGCAGTTCCAGCCGGAACAAAATCGGCACATTTCTAAGCGCGCCTCACGGCTTCGAGCTTAGCCTTTCACATCAGGCAAGAGGCGCAATGGACACATTGCGCCTCTTTTCTTTGCCCCCCTTCTGGCGACCCTAAGGGCAGAACTGAAACCTAGGTGTTTTGTGGCAGGTGACGAAGGTTTGCTGAACACCCGTGAATGACAGTTGTGCAAGAACCGGGACGTTGCCAATAGTCGCTCTCGTTGCAAGCCCTCAAGAGCCTGACACACCATGAAGCAGCCACCCTCCGGGTTTGACGGCTATTGCCGCAGACGGCTTCACATCTGCATGAAGTAGCCCCCCTATTTTGCGCAGGGCTTCCTATTCTTCCACAAAGTCTGTCACACTGATCAGGTCGGAGGACGATGTCCTGACCCCAGAGCCCTAACCATTTGGAACTATGATGCTCATCAAAGTTGGCAATGCGCGCACTTCAAATATTGATCTGGTTCTGGCAGGCCTCCTTTCGTCTATCGCCGGTGCGTTGAACGCTGTCGGCTTCCTGATCGCCGGATCCTTCACAGCCAACATGACAGGAAATATCTCGGCATTTGCTGACCACCTGGCGAATGGCGCGATCCCGATTGCCTTGTCGTTCTTGGGGCTGGTCGTTGCCTTTATCTGGGGCGCAGCCATAGCGGCCCTTGCTATTCAAGCAGGGGAACGTCGACAGCTCCGCTCGGTCTATGCCTTGGCAATTGCCGCCGAGGCCATCATTCTTTTGCTGATCGGCACCGCCCTTACCAGATCATCAGCCACAGAACACGAGACATTGTTGGTCATTGTACTCAGCTTTGTCATGGGACTGCAAAACGCTGTGACGACGATGATTTCTCAGGCCCGGGTGCGCACCACCCATGTGTCGGGAATGGCAACAGACATCGGAATAGAGCTGGCGGCATTGGTCGGGGGGGACAAGTCACGACGAGAGGCCACGCCAAAGCTCTGGCTACACAGCTTAACGCTCGCCTGTTTTGCCATTGGCGGTTTGTGCGGCGCACTGTTGTTTCAGCTGGTCGGAAGCTGGCTTTTCATGATCACCGCAACCCTCTTGCTGCTCATAGCAGTACCGGAAGCTCTGAGAGCGCATCGGTCCTGAGAACCCGCCCTAGTGAGTTGCCCCCCACTCTGGCAGCTGACTAAGCCGTCTCCTGACGCGACGAACGGAACAGCAAGAGGTAAAGGACAGTGGAACACGGTGCAAACGAGCCCCCGCGAGATGCATTACACCTTAATTTCAAAGGGCTGGATGGTGGGTGATAAGAGATTTGAACTCCTGACATCTTCGATGTGAACGAAGCGCTCTACCACTGAGCTAATCACCCGGTGTGCTGGGTAGTACCCTCAGGTCTCGCCCTGCGCAAGAGGGGCCTAGGAAGAAATATCCGTATCTTCGGCAAATTCCTGACCGCCGCGCGGTTGCTCCAATGGCTGGCGCAGCCGACAGACATGCAGAGTGCCATTGCTGCGCAGCTCACTGCGTTTCAGCAACAATTTGCCAAAGGGCCTGAGGTTCAGATCGCGGCCAGAGGCCACTGTCTCTCCGAGTACGGACAAAAGCGCCTCGACAACCGGCTTGGCATCTTTTTTCTTCACCCCGGACCGCAGAACGACCTCATCAATCAGTTCTTTCTTGTTCAGGGGCGGCACGTCGAGCACCGGTGTCGAGGTCACCACAACCGGGCTGGGGTCCTGCCCGGCAGCCAGTGTCTGGGGCGGGGTAGCGGATTTGTCCGAAATATCCAACGGGGGTGCTCCTTCTGTTGCCAACTCAGGTGACGTGGCCGGATCCTGCTGCACCGCCTCTGCCAGCCGCGCTTTGGTTGCCAGTTTTTGCGGCAAAGCTTTGCGTGTCGCCGGTTTGCGACCGCCTGTCTTACTGCTGGTCATGATGTGCCTCGATTTTCTGATGTTGCCTATCCATCATCTTTGCTCAGGCTAGGCGGTCCCCCAGTGGAAGGCCAGATATGTGGTTTACAAAAGGTCTACCTGTGACTTTTACAGAGTTCCCTGCCCTTTTTCAGGTCTTGTACAGGTGTTGGTGAGGCACATTCAGCCCCCCCTGCCAGCGCAGCTCAACAGCTAAAACTGCGGCAAGGCGGTGCGGGCAATCATGGTGCGCAGGGTAAAGCTGGAGCGGGTATTTCGAATACCGGAGACCCGCATCAAGCGTTCCTCCAAGAAGCGATCAAAATCATTCAGATCCTGCGCCACAACCCGCAGCAAGATATCGCGGGTGCCTGTCATCAGGTAGCATTCCATTACCTGATCAAACTGGCGCACCGCGCGTTCAAAGGCCTGCAGGGCATCGGTGGATTGATTGTCCAGCTCGACCGCCACAAAAATTGTCACCGGCAGCCCCAGTTTGGCCTGGTCCACCCGTGCCGAATAGCCGCTGATCACCCCGGCTTCCTCCAGCATGGCAACCCGCCGTGCACAGGGGGTCGCAGACAGGCCAACGCGCTCAGACAGCTCGGCCATCTTGATCCGCCCCTGCGACTGCAGAATGGCGACTATCTTGCGATCAATACTGTCCATGAAGCTTTCACCTATAATTTCGCCCAAGTGTAGACAAAACCTCCAATAGATAGAAGTCCCGCGCTTAATTTTGGCGAAAACCTTCACCCCCCCTAGGTTAGACAGGCGTCTTATCCAGGAGGAGCCAGAAAAATGACAATCACCCCCGTCGCATCCACGACCCATGAAGAGATCTACCGTGTCGCGGACACAGCCACCGGGCTGATCGGCTATATTGCGCTGCATTCAACGCAGCTGGGCCCAGCAGCGGGCGGATTGCGGATGCGCCCATACAGCAGTGAGGAAGAGGCCCTGGTGGATGTGAAACGGCTCAGCGAGGGCATGACCTACAAGAATGCCGCGGCAGGTCTGGCGCTTGGCGGTGGCAAGGCGGTGATCATTGGCGACCCTGGCGTAGATAAATCCCCCGCCCTGCTGCGCGCCTTTGCCCGCGCTATTCACAGTCTTGAGGGGCGCTACTATACCGCCGAAGACATGGGGATGAGCCCGGTGGACATGGCCATTCTGGCAGAAGAGACCCCCTATGTGGCCGGTCTCGCCGATGGTGAGTTTGCCAGTGGTGATCCCTCGCCGGTCACTGCACGGGGCATTTTCAACGCTATCCGCACCTCCCAGGCGCACCAGAGCGGCAGCAAAGATCTGTCGGGATTGACCATTGCGGTGCAGGGGCTGGGTCACGTGGGGTATTACCTCTGCGGGTACCTGCACGCAGCTGGGGCCAGGCTGATTGTTACGGATGTCAATCACGCACAAATCGACAAAGCCGTCGCCGAGTTTGGCGCCACCGCAGTTACCCCCGAGGCAATCTATGGCGTCCAGGCCGATATCTTTGCTCCCTGTGCCATTGGTGGCATCCTGAACGCGCAGACCATTCCTCAGTTGCAGGTGTCCGTCGTCTGTGGCGGCGCCAACAACCAACTGGCCACCCCGGCGGATGGCCAGGCGCTGCATGACGCAGGTATTCTTTATGCGCCGGATTTTGTCGCCAATGGCGGCGGCATCATCAATGTTGCCTCCGAGATCGAGCAGATCAGCAATCGCGCTGACTATGTCGCAGATAAGCTCAGCGCGCTGGACCTGACCCTGGCCACCATCCTGAACCAGGCAAAAGTGGAAGATCAGAGCCCCGACGCGGTGGCGATCACCACAGTTCTGGCCAAAATGGCGCAGCAAAGCGCCGCCTGAGCCAAATAGAATTAAACGAGATACTAAGAGCCCATGACCAAGGGGCCAGAACGGAAAGAGTAACAATAAAACGATAAAGGGCGACCCGCAGGGGCCGCCCTCTTTTTTATCAGAAAACAAAGGTTCAGATCAGAGCCTCTGTTTTATCCCAAGCGGCTTAATGCGCTGGGGCACCCGACGCCCGGGCGCCAGCCTCCAGCGCGGCCTTTGCCGCAGCGGCCTCTTCTTCGGCAGCCTCGTCCCATTCGATCGGCTCGGGCTGGCGTACCAGCGCATGCTTCAGAACTTCCGAGACATGGCTCACCGGGATGATCTCCAGGCCTTCTTTGACGTTATCCGGGATCTCGGGCAGATCCTTGGCGTTTTCCTGTGGGATCAGCACTGTTTTGATACCGCCACGCAGGGCCGCCAGCAGCTTTTCCTTCAAACCACCAATGGCCAGCGCATTGCCGCGCAGGGTAACCTCGCCGGTCATGGCGATGTCCTTGCGCACGGGAATTTTTGTCAGCACCGACACGATGGAAGTCACCATGGCCAGACCCGCCGAGGGACCATCCTTGGGGGTGGCGCCTTCGGGCACGTGAACGTGGATATCCCACTTGTCAAACTTGGGCGGCTTCACCCCGATCTTGGGCGAGATGGAGCGCACATAGGAGGAAGCGGCCTCGATGCTTTCCTTCATCACATCGCCCAGCTTACCTGTAGTCTTCATCCGGCCTTTGCCCGGCAGGCGCAGGGCCTCGATCGACAGCAGCTCGCCGCCTACCGAGGTATAGGCAAGCCCGGTGACAACACCAACCTGATCTTCCTTTTCGGCCAGACCATAGCGGTATTTGGCAACGCCCAGGAACTCATCCAGATTGTCGGAGGTTACAGAAACGCTCTCGACCTCTTTCTTGACGATCTTGGTCAGCGATTTACGCGCCACCTTGGCAATTTCACGCTCCAGGTTCCGCACCCCAGCCTCGCGGGTGTAGACGCGGATGATATCCTTCAGCGCCTCATCGCTCATCTCGAATTCCTTGGCCTTCAGACCATGGTTCTTGACTTGCTTGGACACCAGATGCTGTTTGGCAATCTCGCGCTTTTCGTCCTCGGTGTAGCCAGACAGCGGGATGATTTCCATCCGGTCCAGCAACGGCCCAGGCATGTTGTAGCTGTTCGAGGTGGTCAGGAACATCACGTTGGAGAGGTCATATTCGACCTCCATATAGTGATCCACAAAAGTGGCGTTCTGTTCCGGATCAAGCACTTCCAGCATCGCTGAAGCCGGATCACCACGGAAATCCTGCCCCATCTTGTCGATCTCGTCGAGCAGGATCAGCGGGTTGGTGGTCTTGGCTTTTTTCAGTGCCTGGATGATCTTGCCGGGCATCGAGCCGATATAGGTCCGGCGGTGGCCGCGGATTTCTGATTCATCACGCACACCGCCAAGCGAGATGCGAATAAACTCGCGCCCCGTTGCCTTGGCCACGGATTTACCAAGCGAGGTTTTCCCCACACCAGGAGGGCCCACAAGGCAGAGGATCGGGCCTTTGAGCTTGGTCGAGCGCTGCTGCACCGCAAGGTATTCGACAATGCGTTCTTTGACCTTTTCCAGACCATAGTGATCCGCATCCAGGATGTCCTGTGCCTTGCCCAGGTCCTTTTTGACGCGCGATTTCACGCCCCATGGAATGCCCAACATCCAGTCAAGGTAGTTGCGCACCACTGTGGCCTCGGCCGACATCGGCGACATGTTCTTGAGCTTTTTCAGCTCCGCATCAGCCTTTTCACGGGCTTCTTTCGACAGCTTGGTTGCAGCGACCTTCTCTTCCAGTTCGGCAATTTCGCCAGCCCCTTCTTCGCCGTCACCCAGTTCCTTCTGAATGGCCTTCATCTGCTCATTCAGGTAATATTCGCGCTGGGTCTTCTCCATCTGGGATTTGACCCGGGTCTTGATCTTTTTCTCGACCTGCAGAACCGACATTTCGCCCTGCATCAGCCCATAGACTTTTTCCAGCCGCTCGCTGATCGACAGGGTTTCCAGCAACTCCTGCTTGCGATCGACCTCAATCCCCAGATGGCCCGCAACCAGATCCGCCAGTTTGGCGGGCTCGGCAGTTTCACCGACTGCGGACAGAGCCTCTTCGGGGATGTTTTTGCGGACCTTGGCGTAGCGCTCAAACTCGTCGCCAACCGTGCGCACCAGCGCCTCGATGGTGGTGGCGTCGCCGGGGATCTCGGTGAGATATTCCGCACCGGCTTCAAAATAGTCCTCATTCTCGAGGTAATTGGTGATCTTGACCCGCGCATGGCCTTCGACCAGCACCTTTACGGTGCCATCGGGCAGTTTCAGCAGTTGCAGCACATTGGCCAGCACACCCGTTGGGTAGATGCCATCGGTCTGTGGCTCGTCCTCTGCCGGGTCAATCTGGCTGGACAACAGAATCTGTTTGTCATCCGCCATCACCTCTTCGAGGGCGCGCACAGATTTTTCCCGACCTACAAACAACGGCACGATCATATGCGGAAAGACCACAATGTCGCGCAGCGGCAATACAGGATAGGAAGAATTAAGCGGCTCTTTCATACTCGGTCCTTTACTTGGCAAGAGCCCCCGGTCCCGACACTCGGCAACCTCTGGCGCTCCCCTCTTTGGAAGTCTTTATCTGGTACAGCGGTTAACATATTTCAACCGCCGCACCGCAAAGTTGGGGGACACCTTGCCCGTAGCATTGCCGAACCACAAGAGCGCTTTTGGTAAATGCACCGCAAATCCGCGCACGACCCAAAACACCTAATGCCACTGCCCCGCCGGACATCCAGCCGCACAGTCAACCGGCCGGCAACAGGCCGACAACAGGCTGATGAAGCCCCCCGTTCCACTAGGACCAAATAGCTTGGTTATTTAGCCTGACCACTTTGAAGATGGGAAAGTTGGGCAAATTCAGATGATTGGGAAGATCCGCCATCCATAAATCCAATCAAAGCCATACCAAGGCCCAGGACAACAAAAAGAACGATATGGGCGGAACTTGCAGAAACAGAATTTTTCATTACTCACCTCCAGGTGTTACAAACTGCTGAGCAACACACAGGAATTTTGTGACCAGACCTTGTCCTTAGAGGGTCCGCAACAGGGAGAGAGGTTCAAATTCTTCACAAATGTAATGCAAACAGGGCAGGTCTTTCACCTGCCCCTGCGACGTGAATACGCCCCTTACAATGGCTCGATATCGCCCTGGGCGCGCCCGTCATGGAAGCCCTGCTGCCAGGCCGCGAAAGTGCCCTCTGCGATGGCCTCGCGCATGCCTGCCATGATGTCCTGGAAATAATGCAGGTTGTGCCAGGTCAGCAGCATGCCCGAAATCATTTCGTTGCTGCGGAACACATGATGCAGATAGGCGCGGCTGTATTTCGAACAGGCCGGGCAGCTGCAGTTTTCATCCAGGGAGCGCGGGTCATCCGCGTGGCGGGCATTTTTGATGTTGACCACGCCGTGGCGGGTAAAGGCCTGGCCGGTGCGTCCCGAGCGCGACGGCAGCACGCAGTCCATCATATCAATGCCACGGGCCACTGCGCCGACGATGTCATCAGGTTTACCAACCCCCATCAGGTACCGTGGCTTATCCTCGGGCAGCATATCGGGTGCATAGTCCAGGCAGTCAAACATCGCCTCCTGCCCCTCACCCACGGCCAGCCCGCCCACAGCGTAGCCATCAAAACCGATGTTTTTCAGCGCCTCGGCGCTTTCTGCACGCAGATCCTGCTCCAAACCGCCCTGCATGATGCCAAACAGCGCGTGGCCCGGGCGATCGCCAAAGGCCTCTTTCGAGCGTTCGGCCCAACGCATCGACAGGCGCATGCTTTCGGCAATGCGATCCCGGGTGGCGGGCAGCGCCGGGCATTCGTCAAAACACATCACGATATCAGAGCCCAAGAGCTTTTGAATTTCCATCGAGCGTTCTGGCGTCAGCTCATGTTTGGAGCCGTCAATATGGGACTTAAAAGTGACGCCCGTCTCGGTCAGCTTGCGCAGCCCTGCCAAGGACATCACCTGAAAGCCGCCGGAGTCCGTCAGGATAGGGCGATCCCAGTTCATGAATTTATGCAGCCCGCCCAGGCGGTCAATGCGTTCCGCCGTGGGGCGCAGCATCAAGTGATAGGTATTGCCCAGCAGGATATCTGCACCGGTTTCCCGCACGCTTTCCGGCATCATCGCCTTCACCGTGGCTGCGGTGCCAACCGGCATAAAGGCCGGCGTGCGGATATCGCCGCGCGGTGTGGAAATAACCCCGGTGCGGGCCTTGCCATCACGGGCTTTCAGATCAAAGGTGATTTTCGGCGCCATTTTACTCTCCTTTGAGTGCAGAACCCAGCGCATTTGCCTGATTGCGCGGCTTTTGACAAGCCTCAAGCCATCTTGTCAGCCCTCTCAGAGCAGAGCATACAGGACATAGGCTGCATTCTTGCGGTCATACCATGGCGACCCCATATGTATGCAATAGTACACAACTTTTTCTAGGAGGGCCCGATGAACGAAGATTTTCTCATTGGTCTAATTTCACAAAACGCCATCTACCTGTTGGGGGCGATCTTCCTGATCGTCATCATCTTCAAAGGCGTCCACATCGTACCCCAGTCCGAAAAATTTGTGATCGAGCGCTTTGGGCGCCTGCATTCGGTGCTTGGACCCGGCATCAACTTTATCGTGCCCTTGCTGGACGCGGTGGCGCATCGCATTTCAATTCTGGAACGCCAGCTGCCCAGTGCCAGCCAGGATGCCATCACCAAGGACAACGTGCTGGTGCAGATCGACACCTCTGTGTTCTACCGTATTACCGAACCAGAAAAAACCGTCTACCGGATCCGCGACGTGGATGCCGCCATTGCCACCACCGTGGCAGGTATCGTCCGCGCCGAGATCGGCAAGATGGACCTGGACGAGGTGCAGTCAAACCGTACCCAGCTGATTGGCCAGATCCAGGCAAGCGTCGAGGACGCGGTGGATGACTGGGGCATCGAAGTCACCCGCGCAGAAATCCTGGACGTGAACCTGGATCAGGCCACCCGCGACGCCATGCTGCAACAGCTGAACGCCGAACGCGCCCGCCGCGCCCAGGTGACCGAGGCCGAAGGGAGCAAACGCGCAGTTGAACTGTCTGCCGATGCCGAACTCTATGCCGCCGAACAGATCGCCAAGGCCCGCCGCATTCAGGCCGACGCCGAGGCCTATGCCACCGAAGTCGTGGCCAAGGCGATCCACGAAAATGGCATCGAGGCGGCGCAGTATCAGGTGGCCCTGAAACAGGTTGAGGCGCTCAATGCGCTTGGCAACGGCGAAGGCAAACAGACCATCGTGCTGCCCGCCCACGCAATTGAGGCCTTTGGCGATGCCTTCAAGCTGCTGAAAGGTGGCAAATGATGGAACCGGTTGCAGCCTCC
This sequence comes from Pseudophaeobacter sp. TrK17, assembly GCF_042192375.1. Classification (NCBI taxonomy): domain Bacteria; kingdom Pseudomonadati; phylum Pseudomonadota; class Alphaproteobacteria; order Rhodobacterales; family Roseobacteraceae; genus Pseudophaeobacter; species Pseudophaeobacter sp. TrK17. The sequence continues at coordinate 1,481,725 of NZ_CP071700.1, read as the reverse complement.
TATTGGGAACTCTGGTGGGTTTGGTGCGCCGCCGCGCTGGTGCTCGCCATCCTAGAGGTCCTGGCCCCCGGCTTTGTCTTTCTGGGCTTTGCCCTGGGCGCCCTGGCCTGCGGCATCCTGCTGGCGGTGCTGGGCAGCGGTGCTCTTGCCCTGCCGATCCTGATCTTCCTGTTCGCCGCCCTGTCGCTGATCTCCTGGCTGCTGATGCGGCGCTATTTTGCTCTGCCTTCTGGCCAGGTAAAAACCTTCGAGACAGACATCAACGACTAGAGCCCCTTCATGAACATCTGCGATCAGCCCCTTTTGGCAGGCTTTCCAATCGGAGCTGATCGACAGAGCGGGACGCTACAGTGATACCTTGACAGGGGACAAACCTCCCGGCAGCAGACATAGGGTCGCCTCGCCACAAGGCGGCTTCGAGCCCAAATTGCCCATTGCCGCAACCTGCACGAACGGCAGAAAAGCGCAAAAAGCGACCTTTCAAAAACCTTACATCTGTGGCCCGGTCGACGACTGGAACGGCCCACACCGGCCTTTGTCCAGATGTCCAAGTGCGGCATCGCGGCTTCCCCAAAACTTCGCATAGACCGCTTCACCATCTTGGACGGAATTCTCGCCCATAGCCACATGAGCACAAGAATTTCACGTTGTGATACAGGCGCTTGACCCGTTTTTAGACATGTCATTGGAAAACATATTGACAGCATGAGCTCCATTGAGGCACCTTACATACCGATCGGTCGGTATAATCAGGATGATAATAATGGACAAAAAACTCCCAACAGCGCGCATTCGCGATTCTGAGAAAACCGTTGCCGCCCTCAAGCGGGCGGCGATCGATCAGCTGATTTCAAATGGGTTTGCAGGGCTTTCAATTGCACCGCTTTTGAAGAAGGCGGGCGTGTCTAGGGGGGCTCTATTTCATCATTTTGCCAGCAAGGACGCGCTTGTCGTTGCCGCTTTCGAAGATGTGCTGGCGGAGTTTGCGATCTGCTTGACCCGGATATCCCAAAGGCTGCGATCCGGTGAAATTGGGCTTGAAGAATTTGTCATTGAGACTTCAGCAGCCTTTGCGAGTGATTTGTTCATCGCCACCATGGAGATGTCCCTGGGGATGCGTGTCGAAGAATTCCTCTCTGAGGCGGCGCAAGATGCCATTGTCGTATGGCGCGAAAACCTACTGCGGTTTTGGACCGATACGTTTGATCTGCCAGCCCTGTCGCAGGCCGAACAGGAGACCCACTGGGCCATCGCATCGAACACTTTGCGCGGTTACGGGTTTACCAATTCCTTCGGCCATCAAGAGGTCGCAACCCGACATATGCGGCAGGGGTTTGCCCAGTTCTTCCTTACAGGGGCGGTGATAAAGCCTGCAATCACCCCTGATTTCAGCGCTTTGCAAAGCAAAAAAACAACCAACAGTGGAGAAGACAAATGAAAACGACTTTCATCTTGGGCGTAGCCCTCAGTGGGGCCATTCTGGGCCCAAGTGTTGTGATGGCTCGCGATACAATCACCGCCGCCACCTGGCTACCGCCGCAACACCAATATTCGCGCTATCTGTATACATATTGGGCCGAAGCGCTTGCCGAACGCTCTGGCGGCACATTGGTAGCCGAGGTCGAACTGGGATCTGCGCGCGTGACGGCGGGCGGCAACCTGCAAGAGATCGCAGATGGCCTCGCTGACGTTTCAGGCCATTTCGCGCAATACACGCCAAGCGACCTGCCTGTGGCCAACGCGCTTGAAGAGCTGGGCATGACCTTCGGCGATCCGCGCGTGGTAATTGCGGCGGCCACCGAATTCAACATGACCGAGCCAATGTTGTTGGCAGAATGGGCCGGCCACGGCGTCGTTTATGGCGGGTCTTACACGACGAACCAGTACAAATTGATCTGCAACACACCAATCACCACGCTTGCAGAATTGAACGGTGCCAAGCTTCGTCTGCCGGGCCGTGCGCCTGCTGAATGGGCCAATGCGGCCGGTGCTGCGACTGTGTCGTTTAACACCAACGAACAGTATGGCGCGCTGGATAAGGGCGCGCTGACCTGCACCACAACAACAGCCGCTGACGCCTATGTTCGTAAACTTTATGAAGTCGCACCCCATATCACTGATATGCCTGTGACCATGTTCTGGGCAGGTCTGGGCCATGGCTACAACCCGGCGGTTTGGGCTGAATTGACCATAGATCAACGTCGCGCCGCACTTTATGCGGAGGCCGACGCTATGGCTGCTTTGATCGTTGACGGGACCTTGCTGGAGGAAGCTGCAGCCGAAGAGAGCCTCAAAGCCGAGGGTGTAACCTTCCACGCACCCGGCGAAGATCTTACCGCGTCGATTTCTGCCTTCCGTGCCAAACAGCCAGAGAACGCCGTGCCGATCATTCAGGAAACCTATAAAATCGCAGAGGCCGAGGCTTTGCTCGCACGGTTCCAGGCGACGATTGATAAGTGGGATGCCAAGCTGGCCGACGTACCCGTCGAGGACAAAGAGACGCTGGCTGATATGATGCGAGCAGAGATTTACGACAAACTCGATCTGGCCACATACGGCCTGCAATAAACCCCGCGAAACGCCTGGTGCGGCCACAGTTCTGGTGTGGCCGCATCACGCCTGGACCGACAGACTGAGCTCTGCGGTCTTTGGTTTCCCTTTCTTCACCAAAGGCTTCCCGATGATCCTAAATGCCCTTTCCAGGCCGTTTGAATTGCTAGACCGTGTCGCGCGTCTGCAACTCGCGATCGCGGCCTTCGCTGTCATGGCAATTTTGCTGGCGATCTCTTTGGACGTGGCGCTGCGCACTGCGTTCAGTGCGCCGCTCACTGGCACCATGGAAGTCGTATCATTCTATTGCATGATCCCAGTCGTGTTCCTGCCCATTATGATCCTTGAGGTGCGGGGCGAACATATTGATACAGATCTGTTCTATCGGTTTTTTCCTGTCGCAGCCAAAAGGCTATCGGTGATTGTTTCGGGTCTTTTGTCCGTCGGGATTTATGGACTGTTGACCTACATCACATTTGAACAGGCCGTATCATCCACTGGACGAGGCGAAGTGGCGATGGGGGTCAATCTGATGCCGGTCTGGCCTGTGCGTTGGATTCTGCCAGTGGCCTTTGCGAGCTCAACTGCGGCAGCCTTTGCTTTGACTATCCGCAACACTAAGGGCGTAAAATAAGATGCTTGAAGATATCACTCCAATTCTGGTGGCTTTGGGTGCCTTGCTTTCGTTGATCGCTATTCGCGTCCCCGTCGGATTGTCGCTGATCGCGGTCTCCTTTGTCGGCATCACCTATGAGATCAGCCTGCGCGCGGCCATTGGGTCCCTTGCGCGCATCCCCTATGACCTCGCCTCCAACTGGAGCTTTTCGGCCATACCGATGTTCCTGCTTATGGGCTATGTGGCCTCCGAGACCGGGTTGACCAGCGGATTGTTTCGCGCCTCGCGTCAAGTCTTGGCCCGCCTGCCCGGTGCATTGGCCTGTTCCAGCGTTCTGGCAAGCGCGCTCTTTGCGGCGGCCTCGGGGTCTTCGGTGGCCACGGCCTCTGCCATGTCAAAGATCGCAATCCCTGAAATGCTGAGCCGCCGCTACGATCCGGGTCTTGCCTGCGGGACGATTGCGGCCTCCGGGACGCTCGGGTCACTGATCCCGCCAAGCATCGTGATGATCCTTTACGGCGTGTATTCGGATGTCTCGATTGGGGCGCTGTTCATGGCGGGGATATTGCCCGGAATATTGTCGATGGCCATCTACATCGCCATGATTGTGACCCGGTGCAAACTCAACCCTAGCCTTGCAGGCGGAGGAGCCACGGCAGAAGATGAGCCAACGGTGGGTGCTGGACAGCTTCTTATGGACATTGCACCGCTACCGATCCTGATCGCAATTGTCATGGGCTCGATTTCGATGGGCTGGGCCACCCCCACGGAGGCCGGTGCTCTTGGAGCATTAGGGGCCGTATTGATCGCAATCGCCATGCGCACCTTTTCCCCCGCCAGCTTCTGGTCGGCGCTGAAACAATCCGCCCTGTCCTTTGCGGCAATTTTCGTGATCATCATCGGTGGCGCACTGCTGACGCGCTATGTGGCGGTGGCGGGGTTGAACAAAGTGCTGGAACAGCTCTTTGTCGAAAGCGCTGCGGGGCCTCTCATGCTGATTGCCGCAGTCTCGGTTCTCTATATCGTGTTGGGTATGTTCATCGACTCCATCGGCTTGCTGTTGCTGACCGCGCCCTTGGTGCTGCCGCTGGCCGTATCGCTCGAAATGGACATGATCTGGTTCGGCATCATCCTGATTAAGCTGTTGGAAATCGGGCTGATCACCCCGCCTGTGGGCCTAAATATATTTGTGATCAAAAGCGCACTTGGCGATCAGGTCACGCTGCCGACGATCTTCAAAGGGGTCACCTGGTTCATCAGCATGGATGTGCTGACCCTCGTGTTGCTTGTCGCTTTCCCTGCAATCACCATTTGGCTCCCGGAGATGATTTATGGCTGACCAAGACCACAGGATTGCCGCGCAGATGCAGGAAGTCTTCGCACAGGTCACGCAAACCTGCGAAACACAGTTCGGCTTTCGTTTTCTGACCATTCTGAAAATTCTACCCGACCCGGTGAATGTCCTGCGTGTGCATAGCTCCTCGCCAGATGACTACCAGATCGGCGCGCTCAAACCGATGGGAGGCACGCCTTGGGGCAAGCTGGTGATTGACGGCGGCCAGACATGGCTGGGCAACGGCGCGGATGAGGTGCTCTGGGCCTTTCCCGATGCGCAACTGATCCTATCCAAAGGCTGCAAGGCCTGTGCCTGCGCGCCGGTGATCTCAGAGGGAAAGACGGTTGGCGTGCTATCGCTGAATGCGAGCCTGGACGCATATACGGCAGAAGACCTGAACGAAATGAGCCGGATTGCCCAACATTTGATCCCCGCTTTTAGGCATTGAACCGCTGCATTGGCGGTACAGAAAAAATCAAACTAAGGAAGACCCAATGACCAGCATATTGATCAAAAACGCCTGCATCGTTGACGGCAGCCAAGACCGACCCACAGATCCGATGCAGATCGCCATCGAGAGCGGTAAGATCAAAGAGGTTGCACCGACGGTTTCTTTCACTGCCGACGAAGAGATCGACCTTAAGGGATATACCGTTATGCCCGGGCTGGTCGATTGTCACGTGCATACAATCGCAGCCAGTGCCAATCTTGGGGCCAACGCGGCCGCCCCCTCGTCCTTGATCGCGGCCAAAAGCGCGCGGCTGATGTACCAAATGCTCATGCGTGGTTTTACCACGGTGCGAGATCTCGGCGGTGCTGACCGCGGCCTGCAACAGGCCGTTGAGCAAGGGTATTTCATAGCGCCGCGGTTGGTGATCTGTGGCAAAGCCCTGTCCCAGACTGGTGGCCACACCGATTATCGCGGCCCCTACGACAACCGCCCTGTCGAATGGTACGCCAATCAACTGGGCTCTATGGGCCGGATTTGTGACGGCCTGCCCGAAGTGTTGCGCGCCGCCCGCGAGGAAATCAAATCCGGGGCGCAATTCATCAAGGTTATGGCGGACGGCGGCGTGTCCTCGCCCTCTGATCCCGTCGGCTATCTGGTGTTCTCCACAGAAGAGCTAAAGGCGCTCGTCGAAATTGCCGATAATTTTGGCACCTATGTTGCCGCGCATCTTTATGCGGACGAAGCCATCGTACGGGCACTGGATTGCGGCATCACCTGTATTGAACACGGCAACCTGATCAGCGATGACACCATCGCCCGCGTGGCCCGCGACGGGGCGGTCGTCGTGCCGACGAACATCACCTATGACCTGCTGGCCCGTCGCGGAGCAGAATTTGGCCTGCAACCGGCATCGGTCGCCAAGATCGAAGATGTGCGCCTGCCCGGGTTGGAGCGGCTGGTCAAAATGCATGACGCCGGAGTAACCATGGGCTACGGCTCTGATTTGTTGGGCGGCATGCAGTCCGAACAATCTGGCGAATTCCCCCTGCGTGGGCGTTATATTCCTGCGCATGATGTGATCCGCTCTGCCACACTGGACGCGGCCAAGGTGCTGCGGATGGAAGGGCAGATCGGTGCCTTGGTGCCCGGTGCGTTTGCTGATCTGGTCGCGGTGGACGGCAACCCGCTGAACAATCTGGACCTGCTGACCGAACAAGGCGCGCATATGCCGCTGATCATGCAAAATGGCGTGGCCGTCAAACGCACAGGTTCCCTATGAGCACATCAGACAGGCCCGTCATGATGCTGTCTGGCGGCAATAGAGGCATCGGCTATTGCATTGCAAAGGCGGCGCAAGCGCGGGGCTGGCACGTCAGCCTTGGTCTGCGTGATCCATCAGTTTTGCCCCATGGGCTTGATCCGCAGCTCACCGAGCTCCACGCTTATGACGCCACCTCGCGCAGCACCGAAGCTAAGTGGGTGGACGCCACTGTCGCAAGGCATGGCCGGATTGATACGATTGTCGCCAATGCCGGCCTGTTCACCGACACATCGATCATCGACGCTGAGGAAGGCGAGGTCGACACCCTGTTAGAGATCAACCTGCGCGCCCCGCGCCGCCTCGCCAAAGCGGCATGGCCGATGTTGCGGGCCTGCGGATGCGGGCGGGTGGCGATCCTCGGGTCACTGTCTGGCAAACGTGTGGCGTCAAAAGGCTCCGCGTTGTACTCGGTCAGCAAATTCGCCGCCATTGGTTTGGCCCATGCTCTGCGCCTTGAGGGCTGGGACGATGGCATCCGCGCGACGGCCTTCTGTCCGGGCCTTGTCGCGACAGAAATGGGCGCGACCGCGGCGGGCGACGCCGTTGCAGCAAAAGAGATGACCCAACCTGACGAGATCGCGCATCTGGTATTAGAGATCATCGGCCTGTCCAACTCGGCCAGCATCGCAGAAATGCATATTAACTGGCGAACGGACGGGATTTTCTAAGGTGCCCAATTCCAATCCGCAATGCCTCCGCAGAGTTTGGCTGACCTGCCTTGAACTGCAACCTTGGCAGCGCTGCATGCAGATTTGATTTCCCAAACGCAGGCATTAGCTGCAGTGAAAATCTGATGAACGGGCGCCAAGCGGACTTGCGGCAGTGCGGCCGCTAATAGTCACCAAAGGGGAACACTGCGGACAAAGCAACTATTTCATTCACTCCCGCAACGTGACGATAATACTGCTCACTTGAGCCAAACCGTGCGCGGTAAGATGGGGACAACATGAAACGTGATGACGCAAAGAATATATTCGAAGCCGCAGACACCCTTTGTGGCGCTTCATCTCAACTAATTATGGCGATTGATGCCATCGAAGATGCTAGCGAAAAGCGCGCTTTCAGAAGAAAATTCGCTGACTTGATAGGGAATATTGAACGAGATTTTGTCTACGAAATTTGCGTCAAATATCCTGAGTTTGCGGGCGAAAAACCTGACGTGCTGGGTCGCAACTAAGGGCTTATTTTGTTGAAAAACTCTTCCTTGATTGCGACCTGAACTACTGATTCAATTCCCATATTGTGGGGGATTTGGCGATGTTGGGACCGAGGCAAGAAGCGCAGGCGGCACTGTTTTACGAGTTTTCGCTGGAAGATCATGTCCCACAAGATCACCTGCTGCGATCCATTGATCGTTTCGTCGACCTGAGCAGCGCTCGCGCCTATCTGGCAGATTTCTACAGCCACACGGGCCGCCCTTCCGTCGATCCTGAACTGCTGATCCGGATGCTGTTGGTTGGCTATTGCTTTGGCATCCGGTCCGAGCGGCGGCTCTGTGAAGAGGTTCATCTGAACCTCGCGTATCGTTGGTTCTGCCGCCTCGACCTAAGCGATCGCGTTCCCGATCATTCAACGTTTTCCAAGAACCGGCATGGGCGTTTTCGCGACAGCGAACTTCTGCGACACCTGTTCGAGACGACCGTCGCCCGCTGTATCGAGGAAGGTCTCGCCAGCGGTCAGCGCATGGCAGTCGATGCCAGTTTGATCGAAGCCGATGCGAACAAGCAAAACTCAACACCGAAGGAAGAATGGGATGCGTCGTCCATCGATGCCGTAGATGCACCCCGCGCAGTCCGAGAGTATCTCGAGACGCTCGACGAGGCCGCGTTTGGAGCGGCGAGCGATGTCCAACCCAAGTTCACCTCGCATTCCGATCCCGCCAGTCAGTGGACAGCAGCCCGCAAAGGCCCTGCATTCTTTAGCTATTCCGACAATTATCTCATCGACACGGATCACGGTGTCATCTTGGATGTGGAACCCACACGCTCCATCCGGCAAGCCGAGGTCGGATCGACAAAAACCATGCTGACGCGGGTGAAAGAAAAGTTCGGCTTGGTCCCTGACTGGATGATCGCCGACACAGCCTATGGTTCAGGCCCAATGCTCGGCTGGCTCGTGGAGCGCAAGATCGATCCTTACATCCCTGTGATTGACAAGGCCGGACGCCCCGATGGGACATGGACACGCACAGATTTCGATTGGGATGCAGAGAATAATCAATACATCTGCCCCGAGGGTCGCGCGCTCAAGCAGTTCCGCCGGAATTACTCTGATCCGAACCGGGGACCGACGGGCAAGGGCACAGCCCGCTATCGCGCCTTGAAAGAAGTCTGCCAGGTCTGCCCGTCCAAGCAAAAATGCTGCCCTAACGCTGATGCTCGCAAGATCACCCGCGAAGAGCACGAAGATGCGCGTCAGGTCGCCAGGGATCTGGCCAAGACCGAAGAATACCAGATCGCGATGAAGCTCAGAAAGAAGGTCGAAATGCTCTTCGCCCACCTCAAACGCATTCTCGGGCTGGGACGACTACGATTACGCGGGCCTTGCGGCGCAAATGACGAATTCCTCCTCGCCGCTACCGCCCAGAACCTCAGAAAACTGGCCAAGATCTTTCCTGCACCGCAGCAAACGAGAAAAGCCTGATAAGAAAGGCACTCGCGCGCAGATCAAAACACCAATTTCTGCGCTCGCAGCACGTTGTTTTTCAACAGAATCGGCGGAAACCGGACATGCGGCGGTGCGGCAGCAGGGTCGCAGCGTTTCCGCACCAGTTCCCAGACGCTAGATGACGGCAGCCAGCCCAAAGCGGCCCAACAGCCATTGGCACGAACCTGCGATAGCTGACCTTGGCCACGCACGTCGCGAACTGGTAAGGAGCGGGACCAAACGGACGTTGAATTTCTTGGACAAAACCATAAACTCCCAGGAGCGTTTTTTGGGGCCAGTATTTTGGGGGCCAGTAGATGATTAGAAAGACATTTTCTCTGACTCTTCTTGGGCTATCAGGCGCTTTTGGCTACCTTTACTATGTTCAGGATTTTCAATGGCGAAATTGTTTCAACCAGTTAGGGCGGTGCTTCGACGAAAGCACGGGAGTCGTACACTTGGAGCACTCCGGGGGCGTCTGGCTCCTGCTCGCTGCGTTGGCGCTTGGAGGGGGACTTTACAACGCGTGGCACCTTGGCAAACCAAAACGGTAATCCGGGCTCCAAGCCGCCGCTCCCCGCGCCAGCACACCCAACCGGCACTGGGACTGGAAGTCAAGGTCAGTTGAGCGGGACAAAACAAACCTTAGCAATCTTGCTGGCAATGACCGCTTTTTCTGCACTGCTCATGCAGCGACAAGTGGCATGGGCGGAAACCGAACTTTCGCTCATTGCGGGCGTGAGGCGAGCGAGCGACAACGGTTAGGGCCAAAGTCACGCCACCACGAATCTGGGTTTCTTTCTAAGGTCTGAAAGGCTGCTCGGAGCCTTTAGCGTATGCATTTTGCGGCCCTGGCTTCCTGAATTGCGCGTGAAATTCAGAAGCCATTCGCTTTCCTGTTAGTCACCCTCATCTGGTGGCGTCGTAACACCGAATGCACCAGATGGCTTGCTTTCTTCCGGATTGCCAAATTCCTTGCCCTGCAATCCGCGGCTCAGCAATTCGCGAATGGCCGCGGCTCGGGATGGAAGACGGTGATCAAAGCGCCAATCGTCGATGGCTTTGATTTCGTCGTCATTCAACATCACTTGCAATTTTAGAGTCCGTTTGCCGCCAGAATCGCTCATGAATTCTGTCTCCGTTGGTGTCATGAAGTGTTGGAACAAGAGTAAGTTACTGAAAAGCCAACGTCTAGGTAAGAAGGCGCAGTAACGGTTGATATGCGTCTCACCTCAATGCTGCACGATGATGAAAAGGGGTGGGGTCATTCAGTGACGCAACTTAACTATATGTTTTTATTTGCTTTTTCACCTCATCCCCAATAGAAGATAGGCAATGAAAAGGAGATAAACATGAGCATGAAGCAAGCATATGTCGAAAAGATCCAAGCCCGCCTGAACGAATGGGATGCGGAGATTGAGAAGTTGAAGGCCCGCACAGACGAAGCTGGGGCGGATGCCAAGATCAAGTATCAAGAGCAGATTGAGAGCCTTCGCGAAGAGCAGCATGAGGCGCAAGCCAAACTTGATGAACTGAGGGCCTCCAGCGACGACGCTTGGGAAGATATGAAAGCCGGTGTTGAAAGCGCATGGGACAGTCTTGAGAAGGCAGCCAAAGACGCTACGTCGCGGTTTGCAGCATAGCCAGCAACTTGGCTGTATTTGAGCACCGCCTCCAGAAATGGTGGTGGTGCATCTTTAAACTAAACAGCCACATTCGCCACGGTGATGGAACTTCATCGCCGAAGCGATGGCCGAGAACCTGTGCCAACTGACAATCGCTACTGAACAAATGACGAAACCCTCGCAGGATTTGCTAGTGTCGCTGGATGACCTGCTGGCCGTGGTGCGGGAGTTTCTGAACCCGGACGTCTCGCGCTCTGGACTGGATCGGTGTCTGCGGCGGCATGGGGTCGGCAACCTGCGCGATCTTAAGCCAAAGGCCGCCCGCCCAAAGCAGAGCGCCTTCAAGGCATACGAGCCGGGATATCTGCATATCGACGTGAAGTACCTGCCACAGATGGCTGATCAAACTTCCCGCCGGTATCTGTTTGTTGCCATTGATCGGGCTACACGCTGGGTTTTTATCCGTATCTACAGCAGCAAGACAGCGGCCAACGCGCGCCGCTTTTTGCGTGATCTAGAGCGGGCTTGCCCACTTCGCATCCGAACCATACTCACAGACAATGGAAAGGAGTTCTCCGACCGTCTCTTTGGCCTGCGCAAGCGCGAACAAAGCGGAAAACATGATTTCGACAAGCTCTGCGCCGAACTGGACATCGAACACCGTCTGACGCCGCAAAGATCGCCCCAAACAAACGGCATGGTCGAGCGCTTCAACGGTCGCATCGAAGACGTGCTGCAAAGCCACCACTTCCGATCAGGCGAAGAACTGGAGACCACGCTGCACCGCTATGTTTGGCTCTACAACCAACAGCTTCCGCAATCAGCCTTGGGCAGCAAGACGCCCTTGCAAGCGATGAAGCACTGGCACAAACTCAAACCAGAACTGTTCAACAAACTGCCATACTACCGTCCGGGATGTGACAGGTACGGTTTTTATCGACACGCAGAGAGGAAGAACACGTGAGGCCGTTGCTCTGTGCGAGAGGTCGCCAACTTAGCGCTAGCCATGGTTTTGTGACAACACCGGACATTCGTGCATTGCGCAGCACCGGTCAAAGAGAGCTCACAGCGGACTTGCGGCGGTGCAGCGAGTGGTTTTCACCCTGAACACTCTGTCGCCGGTCTGATCGGCACACATGGTTGACTGATGTCAGCCCAAAGCATGCGTAATTGGGCTGCCTCTGTTCTGAGGTCAAGCTCCCGATAGGATCACAGGATAGCTGTGAACAAGGGAGATAGATGATGGAATACTGAGCTACTCCCCAATCCTTGGACAGGATCTGGCGTGATTTAAGCTACTCTTTGCATCTGCTGATCGGGGTTGGTTGTTTCGTTTCTCTGCCAATAGATCACAGCGGGTGGTTTGCCGCCAAGGGCGGAATGAGGGCGCTTGTGGTTGTAGAACGCGATCCACTTTCTGACGCCAGCTTTGGCCTCTGATCCGGTCTCCCATGCGTGCAGATAAACGCATTCGTATTTCAGCGACCGCCACAGTCGTTCGACAAAGATATTGTCGAGGAACCGGCCTTTGTTGCACAAATAGGTTTGTAGGTTGAGTACCCCTTACCCCAGACGGATTTATGCTGCAGCCACTGTTTTGGGGATGCCCAGTGCGGTAAAACCATTGAGGATGGCAGCACGGATCTGGATCTCGGCAACCTGCCGGTCGAAGTCCCGTGCTGAGAGGCGCTGACCAAGCAATTTCAAACAATGCATCTTCGTTTCGACGCGGCTTCGGCGGTGGTAACCTGTCAGGTGTCGCCACAATGCCCTTCCGAGGTACTTTGATGATCGCACCGCTTCGTTTCGTGCCCGTGCACCTGGTGTGTCAGCCTTCCAGAGTTTTGCATTCTTGCGTGGTGGGATGACCGCATGGGCATTGCGGGCGGCAATCGCCTCAGGGCATTTGCGCGTGTCGAACGCGCCGTCTGCAGTTACACTGCCTAGGTCTTCGTCGGGTGGGATTTGGTTAAGGAGATCAGGTAATATTGGAGCATCGCCAATACTGCTGGTCGTCACCTCAACGGCCCGTATCTCCAGTGTTTCTTCATCGATCCCGATATGTATCTTGCGCCAGAGGCGGCGTTTAGGGCCGCCATGTTTGCGCGCATTCCACTCACCCTCTCCTTCCGCTTTGATGCCCGTGCTGTCGATGAGCAAGTGTAGTGGGCCGGATGAGCCGCGATACCGAATGGCCACCGACAATGTCTTTTGCCGCCGACATAAAGTGCTGAAGTCAGGCACGGACCATTCAAGCCCCGTCAAAGCCAACAGGCTTTCAACGAACCCAGTCGTCTGCCGCAACGGTAAACCGAACAGCACTTTCATGGTCAGACAGGCTTGGATCGCTGCGTCGCTGTAGGCCTGCTGGCGCCCCCTTTTACCTGAAGGTTTCGCTTCCCAAGCCATCTCAGCATCAAACCAGATCGATAACGACCCACGTTGCTTCAGGGCCGCGTTATAATCTGACCAGTTCGTGGTCTTGTAAGTCGTCGGTATCCAGCTGCTCATGCTGGCCAGTTATCACGTTGGATTCGCAACATGAATCCCCGCTAACGATTTGTGCAACAAAGCCCTGGGCGACCGTCGGTTGATCCTGAACTGACGATCAGGATGCTGCTGATCGGCTACATCATGGGTATCCGTTCGGAACGTCGACTTTGCGAGGAAGTCCACCTCAATCTCGCTTACCGCTGGTTCTGCCGTCTCGACCTGACCGATCCCGTGCCGGATCATTCGATCTTTTCCAAGAACCGGCACGGCCGTTTCCGTGACAGCGATCTGCTGCGCCATCTGTTCGAAACGGTGGTTGCCCGCTGCATCGCGGAGGGACTGGCAAGCGGCCAGCGCTTTGCGGCAGACGCCAGCATCATTCAAGCTGACGCGAACCGGCAGAACTCGACGCCCAAGGCTGATTGGCAGCCAGACAAGGTCGATCCCGAGGAGGCGCCGCGGGCAGTCAGGGAATATCTGGCCACGCTGGATGATGCGGCCTTCGGCGCGGCCAGCCCGGTCGATCCGAAGTTCACCTCGCATTCCGATCCCGCGTCGCAATGGACCGGGGCACGGGGTGGGCCAGCCTATTTTGCATATTCCACCAACTACTTGATCGATACCGACAACGGCGTGATCCTTGACGTCGAGGCCACCCGTTCGATCCGCCAGGCCGAAGTCGGATCGGTGCGCACCATGATCGATCGTGTGAGCGATACCTTCGCCCTACAACCAGAACGTCTGATCGCCAACACTGCCTACGGCACGGGCGAGATGCTGGACTGGCTGGATCGCCAGCGCGGGATCGCGCCTCATATCCCGGTGTTTGACAAGTCGGCGCGCCGGGACGGAACATTCGAACGCACCGACTTCACCTATGATGCCGAGCAGGACACCTACACCTGTCCGGGCGGCAAGGAGTTGAAACAGAACCGTCGGGCCTTCACGACGGCCAGAGAGCAGAAGCCGGACGAGCATGGGATGCTGCGCTACCGGGCCAGCAAGGCCGACTGCGATGTCTGCGAACTGAAAGCACGCTGCTGCCCGAAGGCGCCTGCACGTAAGGTGCTCCGGTCGATCTATGAGCCATCCTGCGATCGGGCCCGTGCTATCGCTCAGACCACGGAATACGCGATCTCCTGCAAACTGAGGAAGAAGGTTGAGATGCTGTTCGCCCATCTGAAGCGGATCCTGGGGCTGAACCGTCTTCGATTGCGGGGCCCTCTCGGCGCGCGTGACGAATTCCACCTCGCAGCAACCGCCCAGAACCTCCGAAAGCTCGCAAAGCTCCTGCCGCCACCAAAAATCGCCTGCTGAAAAGAGGCGAGGCAACGCGCGCTCAATCTCGTGAGCTATTCAACGCGGCTACTGGGGCGAGTTTTTCAACGGAATAGGCTGACAGCCGTCATTGGTGCTGCCCGCTTAGATATTTTGGAAACACCAGCTTCAACTGACGGCTTTCTTTCGCTGCCTCTGGACCTCCCTCTACAGTTTCCCTATATAAACAGTCGGATTAACTGTCAGGGATCGACATGACCAACGCTTCCGAACCGCTTGAAGGAACGCCGCTGATTGCGCCGTCTTCCGTTGAACACCCGCTCTTCGATCAGATCGTCGAGGCCTGCCGTTCAGTCTATGACCCTGAAATTCCGGTCAATATCTATGAGCTGGGCCTGATCTACACCATCGACATCTCTGATGAAAACGACGTGCAGATCATCATGACGCTCACCGCCCCTGGCTGCCCTGTCGCCGGTGAGATGCCCGGCTGGATTGTTGACGCCGTCTCACCTGTGGCTGGGGTCAAATCCGTTGATGTGGAAATCACCTGGGAGCCGCCCTGGGGTATGGAAATGATGTCAGACGAGGCCCGCCTCGAGTTGGGCTTCATGTAAGCTCCACCCGGGCTCAACCTCAAAGAGGTCACAAAAGCTTCATCGGATCGCGGCAAAGGTTTTACCTTTCGCCGCGATTTCTCTTTTGAAAATCAACTTCTTTGGAGAATTCCATTGCGCAACGCCCTTACCCTGTCGCTCATCGCTCTCACCCTTGGATCCGCCAGTTTCGCGCCAGAGGTCAACGCCGCTGAGACGGGTCTCAGCTATGGTCCCCGCCCGGCCTATCTGATCGAAAAGCTGCCCGAAGGGGCGCTGAAGTCAAAACTGCAGTCCTGTGCGGCGCAGCTGCCTGCCCGCAGCACCTTTTCGATTGGCCACCGGGGCGCGCCGCTGATGTTCCCGGAACATACCGTGCAGTCCAATGTTGCCGCCGCGCAGATGGGCGCGGGTATTTTGGAATGCGACGTGACCTTCACCAAGGATCTGGAGCTGATCTGCCGTCACGCGCAAAACGATTTGCACACCACCACCAATATCCTGACCACCGATCTGGCTGAAACCTGCATCACGCCGTTCACCCCGGCCAGCGGCACCGCCCCCGCCTCGGCCGAATGCCGCAGCTCAGAGATCACCCTGGAGCAGTTCCGCAGCCTGACGCCCAAGATGGACAGC
Organism: Pseudophaeobacter sp. TrK17; assembly: GCF_042192375.1. NCBI lineage: Bacteria > Pseudomonadati > Pseudomonadota > Alphaproteobacteria > Rhodobacterales > Roseobacteraceae > Pseudophaeobacter > Pseudophaeobacter sp. TrK17. The sequence continues at coordinate 1,466,177 of NZ_CP071700.1, read as the reverse complement.
TTTGACAAGACAGCTACCACAGCGGCGGCCTCCCAGGGTGGCTCGCCCTCCTGGCGCAGCAGCCAATATGCGGATGGTGCCACCGCAATGACCCATGCGGAATCCATCGCCCTGTTCAAATCTCTGGGCGCCAAGTTCACCCCAGAGCTCAAATCCCCCTCGGTTGAGATGCCCTTCAACGGCTTCACTCTGGAGGCCTACGCCCAGAAGATGATCGACGACTACAAGGCGGCCGACATCCCCGCGACCGATGTCTGGGCCCAGAGCTTTGATCTGGAGGTGGTGAAATACTGGATCCAGAACGAGCCCGCATTTGGCAAACAGGCGGTCTATCTGGATGGGCGCTACAGCGGTGCAACGCCGCTGGATCCAATGGATCCCAGCAGCTTTAGCCCCACGATGCAGGAACTGGCCGATATGGGTGTGAACTACATCGCCCCCCCGATGTGGATGCTGGTTACCCTTGAAGATGGCAAAATGGTGCCCTCCCCCTACGCCAAGGAGGCCAAGGCCGCCGGGCTCAAGCTGATTACCTGGACCCTGGAGCGCTCTGGCCCGCTGACCACAGGGGGCGGCTGGTACTTCCAGACCGTACAGCCCGCGGTCAGCAATGCCTCCAGCTATTACGAAATTCTTGATGTTCTGGCCCAGGATGTCGAGATCGAAGGCATCTTTTCTGACTGGCCCGCAACAGTCACCTACTACGCCAACTGCATGGGGCTTTAAGTCTCATAAATCCCTGCTGTGTTAGGTTTGAACGGGCCGCTTGTCCCTTTGCGGCCCGTTTTGCTGTCCACTGCCTCTTGAGCCTGCCCCCTCGCGGGCCTAGATAAGAGGAAACGCGCGCATTGGAGACACTCATGTTCGGCATTCCCGGCAAACAGGCTGTGACAATCACCCCCCGGGCTGCGGCCCAGATCACCAAACTGATGACCAGCGGTGGCCACGCAGGCCTGCGCATTGGCGTCAAAAAGGGCGGATGTGCGGGGATGGAATACACCATGGAATATGTCGACGAGCCGGACAAGAACGACGAGGTGGTGGAACAGGACGGCGCCAAGGTGCTGATCGCCCCCATGGCGCAGATGTTCCTTTTTGGCACCGAAATCGACTATGAGACCTCGCTGTTGGAAAGCGCCTTCAAGTTCAATAATCCCAACGTGTCAGAGGCCTGCGGCTGTGGTGAATCCATCAGCTTCAAGGATGTGCCAAACCTGTGACAGGTTCGCAGCCCATTTAGCCGATGGTGCCTGCGCTGACAGATGGCGTCCCCGCTCATGAAATGGCAAAAGGCCTCGCCCTCAGGCCCTTGCCCGATTGCCCCGCCCTGCCCCCGGTGCTACCACTTGGCCAGATATTGACCAGGGGAGCGACAGATGCGGCAGAAAATGGCAGCGGGCAATTGGAAGATGAATGGCACAAGCGCAGCCTTGGCCGAGCTTGAAACCCTGATACAGGGCCAACGCGCCGCCACATCAGAGCTGCTGATCTGCCCCCCTGCCACGCTGCTGTCCCGCGCAGCAGAGCTTGCTGCAGATAGCCCTGTGGCTATTGGCGGCCAGGATTGCCACGCAGCAACTGCTGGGGCTCACACCGGCGACCTGTCGTCTGACATGCTCAAAGACGCCGGCGCGACCGCTGTCATTCTAGGCCACTCAGAGCGCCGCGCCGACCATAACGAGAGCAGCGAAGACGTTGCTGCAAAAACAAAATCCGCCTGGAGCGCCGGTCTCACCGCCATTGTCTGTCTTGGCGAAACCCTGGCAGAGCGCGAATCCGGAGATACCCTGAGCGTTGTTGGCAGCCAACTGGCCGCCTCCCTGCCCGACGGTGCCACAGGCCAAAACACCGTCATCGCCTATGAACCAGTCTGGGCCATTGGCACTGGCAAAGTGCCAAGCCTGGCCCAAATTGCCGAAGTCCATGACTTCCTGCGCCAGGCCCTCACCACCAGGTTCGGCACCGAAATGGCCGATGCTACCCGCCTGCTCTATGGCGGGTCGGTAAAACCGGGCAATGCCGCTGAAATCTTTGCCACCTCCAACGTCGACGGCGCCCTTGTTGGCGGTGCCAGCCTAAAGGCCGCAGATTTCTCCCCCATTATCGCCGCCCTCGACGCCAGCTGATCCCCCTATTGCAGTTGGCCCCTAACCCATAGGCAGGCGCCGCCCAGCCCTTACGCCGCCAAAACAAAAACGCCCCGGACCAAATCCGGGGCGTTTTCTGTTTCACTTGGAGCCAAACCCCTAGAGCGCCCGGCCTTAAACATGAACCACCTGTTCGCGGCCTTCGCCTGCGCGGCTCAGCGCAAAAAGTGATGCGCGATACCGCAGGTTACAGGCCGGACGCTTTAGTTGGTGATAATCTCAGGCCCCATAAGCGCATTGGGGATCAAGGTGCTCAGCCAGGGGATATATGTCACCATGATCAGGAAGACAAAAAGCACCGCCAGGAAGGGCAAGGCCGCCCGCACCACCGCCATCATCGGCATGCCTGCCACCCCGGAGGTAACAAAGAGGTTCAGGCCCACCGGCGGGGTAATCATACCGATTTCCATGTTCACAACCATGATGATGCCCAAATGGATCGGGTCAATGCCCAGCTCAATGGCAATAGGGAACACCAGCGGCGCCACGATTACCAACAATCCAGAAGGCTCCATGAACTGACCACCAATCAGCAGGATAATGTTCACCACGATCAGGAACATCACCGGCCCAAAACCTGCGGACAGCATCGCATTGGCGATATGCTGCGGCACCTGTTCATCGGTCAGCACATGTTTCAGGATCAGTGCATTGGCGATCACAAACATCAGCGTCACCGTCAGCTTGCCCGCATCAAACAGCGCTTTCTTGGTGTCCTTATGTGCCCAGACCGTCAGCAAAGCCTGCGGCGCCTGAAACACCGACCGGCGCGGGGTTTGTTCGGTTTCAGCCAAAGGCCCCATGTCACGATAGACAAAGGTGGCAACAAAGAAGGCATAGACCGAAGCCACAGCAGCCGCTTCCGTGGGGGTAAAGATGGCGTCTTCTTTATAAAGCCCCAGCTCCGCCGAGTACCAAGGGTAGCCATAGATACCCACCATGATGATCACGATCAGGAACAAACCCCAGAATGCCTCCCGGAACGAAGCACCAACTTCGCCCCAACCGGCCCAGGTGCCCTTGGGCATGTTTTTGATCCGGGCAATCACATAGATCGTCACCATCAGCATGATGCCTGCCAAAAGGCCCGGAATGATGCCAGCCAGGAACATCCGCCCCACCGAGACATCCACTGAGGCCGCATAGACCACCATGACGATCGAGGGGGGGATCAGGATGCCCAGGGTGCCGGCATTACAGATCACACCGGCTGCAAACTCCTTGGTGTAGCCCGCCTGGCGCATCGCTGCGATCACGATCGAACCGATAGCAACAACCGTGGCAGGCGAAGAGCCAGAGAGTGCCGCAAACATCATGCAGGCAAAAACACCGGCAATGGCCAGGCCACCCTGGAAATGCCCAACACAGGCGATGGAAAAGCGAATGATCCGCTGCGCCACGCCACCAGTGGACATAAAGGTAGAGGCCAGAATGAAAAACGGGATGGCCAGCAGGGTAAAGTGGCCTTCAAAGGCCTCAAACAGAGTGCCAGCAACGCTCGCCAGCGAACTGTCGGAATAAATCAGCAAAAACAGAACCGAGCTGAGGCCCAGCGAGATGGCAATCGGCACCCCGATCAACATCAGGCCAATCACCATCGCAAAGAGAAAAATTACATCCATCAGTTTTCTCCCTCGGTAGCCCGGGCGCGGGCCTCGTCCAACTCATCTTCGACCTCATGGCTGGCCACCAGCCGATCCGCCTCGCCGCGCAGCACCTGCATCAGGGCTTGGGAAAAGCGGAAAACCAGCAACAGCATTGACAGGGGCAACACCACATAGGGCACCACCTTGGGCAGTTTCTCGTAAGAGTCGCCGTAGTTGATCAGCTCTTCCAAAAAGCGGAAAAGACCCACCATGGGCACATCCTGCACCTCGTAAAAACTCTGGCTGCGCGCCTTCATGTCAAACCCGGTTGGAAACCAGCGGCCAGAGGTTGGCGGCAGATCCGCAAACACCGCCCAGTAGTCATAGGCGCCTTTCAGCAGCAGCAGGGAAAACACCAGGCAAGCCGCCGCAGCAACAAGCGCCACACCCCGGCGCGCCCCCGGTGACAGGATATTGACGATGGCATCCACGCCCAGGTGCGTATGGGTCTTAACCGCATAGGACGCCCCTAGTAGCACCAACCAGGCAAACAGGAAAACTGTCAGTTCCAGCGCCCAAAGGATATTGGAGTTAAAGGCAAATCGCGCGATTACATTGGCAAATGTTATCAGCGTCATCAGCCCCAGAAGCAACGCGATCAGCGTTTCTTCCAATGTGTTGATAAACCCGGACAGGCCGGTTCTTGCCCCGGACATAGTGGTCACCCCGATGATGTTGAGAAAGAAAAAGATCAGGCGGCGGATCCCCACGCCGCCTGAAAGTCCGGGGGCCTTGATCACACAGGATCATCCCCTCGGATGCGGCCCGCCAATTGGGCGGGTCCGCGTGTTACAACCAATCAATCAGTAATTGGCGTTGATCGCCTGTGCTGCGTCGATCTTGTCCTGACCAACGTCACCAGAGAACTGCTCCCAGACGGGCATCATGGTTTCAACCCAGGCCTGACGCTGTGCTGCATCCAGGCTGCGGACTTCGCCGCCGGCTGCGATGATGGCCGCTTTGGCATCGTTGTTGACCTGAGTGGACTCAGCGTTGCGGGTTTGGGTCACTTCCCCAAGGATCTGCAGGAATTGCTCCCGCACTGGGGCGTCCAGGCTTTCCAGCCAGTCCACATTGGTCACAACCAGATAGTCGATGATGCCGTGGTTGGTCTCGGTGACACCGTCCTGCACTTCAAAGAACTTCTTGCCGTAGATGTTGGACCAGGTGTTTTCCTGACCGTCGACAACACCCTGCTGCAGGGCACCGTAAACTTCGGAAAAGGCCATCTTCTGGGGCGAGCCACCGATGGCTTCCATCTGCGCCACCAGCACGTCAGAGGACTGAACACGGAACTTCAGACCATTGGCATCGGTCGGCGCGACCAGAGGCCGGTTCGCCGACATCTGCTTCATGCCATTGTGCCAATAGGCCAGCCCCTGCAGGCCACGGCGCTGCATGCTGTCCAGCAGCGCCTGCCCATCGGGCGAAGCCTGGAACGCGTCAACCGCATCAATGTTCTTGAACATGAAGGGCAGATCGAAAAGACGGAATTCCTTGGTGAACTTCTCGAACTTGGACAGCGACGGAGCCGCCAGCTGCACGTCGCCCTGCAACATGGCTTCCAGCACCTTGTTGTCGTTATAGAGGGTCGAGTTCGGGTAGACCTCCAGGCACATGGTGCCATTCATTTCGTCGTTGATGCGCTGTTCCAGCAAAGAGGCCGCGATCCCTTTGGGGTGCTTGTCTGTGTTGGTTACATGGCTGAATTTGACAACGATTTCGCCGTCATCGCAGGCAGCGCTAGCAGCGCCAGCGGTAACTGTCAGGGCCATCGCGGTGGCAGCAGCGGTTACAAACTTCATATCAATCCTCCCAGATTTCATCCTATCTCCTGCCATGGCAGAAGCCTCGGCCAAGGATTGCCAGTTGCGCGGCGCAGCTCAAGATTTGTTTTCAAGTCATCTTAAATTGAAATCTTTTATATATTTCACAGACGGTTACTTGAAACGCGCAGCAGCAGCCCCACGCGGGCACGACAGGGTTGTGCGAAATCTCGCACAGGGATTGCCAGCCTTGTGCGGAAAACCGCACAAAGCGACAACGCCTGATCTCACCTGAGCCACTGCCCGTGACCTGCAGGAATCGCCAAGCTGAGGACTGCCGGGGTGGTTGATTGCCAGGGCCGTTGGGTCGGGGGAGCGAGGCGAGATCAGGCGCGGCGATAATCCTCTGGGCGGATGCCATAGCGGGCCAGTTTGTCATAGAAGGTTTTACGCGGCAGTTTCAGCGCCTCAGCCGCTGCGGCGGCCCTGCCATTCTGACGTCCCAAAGCCGCGATCAAAAGTGAGCGCTCCACCTGGGCCATTTGCTCTGCCAGGCCCAGTTCGGTGGCACCGCTGATCTCATCCGGCATCCCCAGAACAAACCGCATGGCTGCCGACATCAGCGAGCGCGCATTGCCCGGCCAATCCTGCGCCATCAAACCCGCCAGATGTTCTTGGCTGATCTGCGGCGCCTCAATCCCGGCCTGTTCCGCGGCCTGAGCCACATACAGCCGGAACAACACCGGGATATCGCCAGGGCGCTCGGCCAGTGACGGAATACGCACCCGCATGCCTTCGAGCCGGTAATACAGGTCGGCGCCAAAACTGCCTGCTGCAACCAGCCCCGCCAGATCGGCGGTGCTGCCTGCAATCAGCCGTGTCTCGCCCCCCTGTTCGACCCAGTCCAGCACCGCATATTGCAGCGCTTCGGAGAGGGCAGAAATCTCATCCAGAAACAGCGATCCACCAGCGGCCTGCTGACACAGCTCCCGCAGGTCAGCGGTGCTCAGCCCCGCTGAGGGCGATTTGACAAAGGGCGCCTGGGCGCGCGGTGACATCAGGTGGATCACCTCTGCCACCTTGGAAATGCCGCTGCCGGCCGGCCCCGCCACCAAAACCTCGGCCGAGGTTGGAGCCACAGCGCGCACCCGCGCCCGCAGCTCATCGGATTGCTGGGAGGTGCCAAACAACATGCGCGCCGCCGGATCGCCCTCCTCCAGCTGTTGTTTAAAATCGCGGTTCTCCAGCACCAAGTGGCGGGTTTTCAAAGCCCGCTGCAGCGTCGTCAGCAGATCCGCAGTGACACAGGGCTTTTCCAGAAAGCCAAAGGCCCCCCGTGACATCGCCTTGACCGCCATGGGAATATCCCCCTCACCGGTCAACAGGATCACCGGCAGGTCGTCGTCAATGCCGCTCACGTAGTCCAGCAGGTGAAACCCATCCCGACCCGGCATCCGAATATCGGACAGGATTACCCCGTCAAACTCGGCAGTGATCAAATCCTTTGCCACCACAAAGGACCCCGCAGTAATGGCTTCCAGATCATTCAGCTCCAGCGTCTGCGCCAAGGCCTCACGCAGGGCGGCATCGTCATCGACGACCAAAACCTTCCGGGTCATATCGCGGCATCCTCATTCCAGCGGTCCAGCTCGACAGTGAATACGGCACCGCGCGTACCATTCCTGCCGTGGATATTGCCGCCAAAGCTCTGCAACAACCCATAGGATATCGACAGCCCCAGCCCCATGCCCTCAGAGCTGCTCACCACCTTGGTCGAGTAAAACGGATCAAACATCTTTTCCGGTTCTTTAATGCCTGGGCCAATATCAGACACCACCACCGCGAGCCGGTCTCCAGCCTCCAGGGTTATGGTGATGGCGCGGCTGTCCTGGCCCAACATTGCATCAGCCGCATTATTGATAAGATTGACAAAAACCTGTGTCAGTCGCACTTCACCGCCCCAGGCATAGATCGGGTCTTCCCCCACTGGCGGGCTCCAGCGGAGCGTCACCGCGTCGGTTTCCAGGCGTGAGGCTGTCAGCTCCACCGCGGTATTGATGACCTGCACCAGATCCACCCGCGCCATCGGCTCGTTCTCATTGCGCGAAAAGGCCCGCAGGTTTTTGATGATCCGCGCCATGCGCGCCGACATGCCTGCAATACGCGTCAGATTTTCCCCCACCCGGTCGATCTGGCCCCGTTGCAAGAAAGCATCGCCATTTTCGGCAAATTGCTGGATCGCCATCAGTGGCTGGTTCAGCTCATGGCTGATCCCCGCAGACATCTGCCCCAAGGCCGAAAGCTTTCCCGCCTGGACCAGCTCTTCTTGCGCCTTCTTCAAGGCAGCCTCTGCATCCTGGCGTTCACTGACTTCGCGCCGCAGCTGGCTGTTGGTGGATTGCAGTGCACGGGTACGGGTTTCAACGCGGCTTTCCAACACCGCGTTGGCCTCGGCCAGGGTTCGGCGCCGCTCCATGGTCAGAAACAGAAAACTGCCAAAGGCAAGGCAGAGTGCCGCCAGCGCCGCAGCCTGAAGCAGAGCCAATCTGCGGGCCGGGGCCACATCCACCAGGATCTGTCCCGTCAGACCGATGACCGGCAGATCTACCGTCAAATGCAGGGCGCGACGGGGCAGATAGGCGCTGCCAGAGAGCGTCCAGATCTCGTACTCACCCTGGGTATAGACCTCATAGTCCAGTTTTTCCTCCGCAGCCCCTGCATTGGCGCCCGCCTCTTGCCCCTGATGCCAGAACAGCAGCTCTGGCCGGTTTGAGATAAAAACCTCGCCATGGTCATTGGTAAAAAACACCGCAGGCAAAGAGCCCTGCCAGGTCTGCTCCACGTCTTCGACATCCGCCACCACCACCAGCACCCCGGACACCCCGGCTCCTGGCGCAAAGTTGGGGGCGGCATAAAAATAGGCGCGACGGCCGTTTTCAGCCAAGACATCCGACCCAACCCCCAGCGCGCCCTGCATGGCGCGCCGGAAATAGTCCGCATCGGCAATATCGCCCCCGGTGACACCCGCCGCCGCGACCAGCACTGCGCCACTGGTATCCGCATAAAACACATCCAAAGCAGAGGTTTTGTCGGCAATGCTGCGCAACACCCACTGCGCAGCCTGCCGTTCTGCTTCGCTCTCCAGCTGTTCCAAAACCGGGTGATCTGCGGTCAGAACCGCAAGCTCTTGATAGATCTGCAACTGGGTGCTGACCCGATCCGAGGCCAATGCAAGGTCCGCAACGCTGCGCTCCGCCAGGGACTCAAGCGCCTGGCGGTACCCATAAATCCAGGTCGCTCCGACTATACAAGATACTGCAAGGGCAACCCCCAGCAGCAACGGCCATCTTTGCATCAGTTTTTGCTCTCTTTTGACCCGAAGTTTTTTCCCAGTCTAGCAAGACTGAGCTTGCAAAGACCACCCATGAAGGCAAAGTCGGGCAATGAAAACAGTCAGCCAATCCCCGACCGATCCCGCCTTTGTGCAAGACCCGTACCCCTTTTATCACAGGGCCCGTGCCCAGGCTGGATTAAATTATTGGCAAGACTACGGCATGATAGCCGCCTTTCGCCGCGCCGCTGTTCACATGCTGCTGCGTGATCGCCGTTTTGGCCGTGAGATGCCGCCGGAACTGGCCACTGCCGCGCCGCAGCACCTTGCGCCCTTCCTGGCGCTTGAGGCCCATTCCATGCTGGAGGTGGAACCACCCCGCCATACCCGGCTGCGCAAACTGGTGATGCGCGCCTTTACCTCCCGCGAGATCAAGGCGCAGCAAGCCGGCATTGCCGCGCTTTGCCACAGCCTGATTGATGCCTTCCCCGATACGCCCTTTGATCTGCTCTCGGCCTATTGCACCCAGGTGCCGATAATCACCATCTGCCGCCTGCTTGGCGTGCCCACCGAGATGGCACCACAGCTGCTGCGCTGGTCCCACGATATGGTGGCCATGTATCAGGCCGCCAGAACCCCAGAGACCGAACAGGCCGCCGCTAGCGCCGCGCAGGACTTCACCGCGTTTCTGGCCGAGTATGTGCACAAACGCCGCTCAGAGCCCGCAGATGACCTGATTACCCGGCTGATTGCCGCAGAGGAGCAAGGCGACAAACTCACCACCGACGAGCTGATCGCCACCTGTGTCCTGTTGCTCAATGCGGGCCACGAAGCCACGGTGCATGCCCTTGGAAATGGTGTCAAAACCCTGTTGCAGCAGGGCTGGGATCCGGCTTGGCTGGCGCCTGCAGGCATCGAAAACCTGGTCGAAGAGATCCTGCGCTTTGACCCACCTTTGCATCTGTTCACCCGCTACGCCTATGAAGAGGCAGAGGTCATGGGCCACACCTTTCAACGCGGCGATCAGGTGGCGCTGCTGCTGGCCTCGGCCAACCGGGATCCCGCTGCCGAAGACGACGCCGAGCTCTTTGACCCCAGCCGCCCGGCACGCACCAATATGTCCTTTGGCGGCGGGCTGCACTTCTGCGTCGGCGCCCCTCTGGCGCGGCTGGAAATGCAGATTGCACTGCCCATCCTGTTCCAGCGCTGCCCCGATCTGAAACTCGCCGCTGACCCTCGCTACAGCAACAGCTACCATTTTCACGGACTGTCTGAACTTCAGGTAACGCTCTAGCTCCGGCTCTCGGTTCTCGGCTCAAGCAGGAGGGGGGGCAAAAGCCCAGCCAAGCCACCAGGCCCGGCGTTCTGCGTCGCGGCGCCACAGGCAGAAATAGGCGCGCGGTAGCGCCCCTTTTGGCAGGGGTTAGCTCTCCAGTGGCAGCATAGTGGTGGACTTGATCTCTTCCATCGACAAAAGCGCCGTTACATTATGCACCTTCACCTCTGAAATCAGCGCCTGGTAAAACACATCATAGGCCCGCGCGTTTTGCACCCGCACCTTGAGAATATAGTCGATATCCCCCGCCAGCCGATGCGCCTCCTGCACTTCCGGGCGGTCGCGCAAAGCCTTCAGAAACTTGGCCTGCCAATCCGCCTCATGCTCTGAGGTGCGGATCAATACAAAAAAACAGGCCTCAAACCCCAGCGCCTCTGCATCCAGTACCATGGTCTGCTGACCAATCACCCCGGCCTCGCGCAATTTGCGGATCCGATTCCACACAGGGGTCTTGGAACTGCCCACCTGACGGGCGATTTCATCCAGCGATTGCCCCGCATCGCGCTGCAGCTCCGCCAGAATTTTCCGGTCTGTCACATCGATCCGTGCTGTCATTCTCAATTTCCCTCCACTTTAGGACAAACCTGCCTGCGACCACCGTCAGTTGGAACAAACCACCTTATTCACTCTGACATATAGCGCAATAGCGGGAATATTTCCTATATACACTCGTAAGTCAAACAACAGCCAAACAACAGCAAAGAGGCCAGACATGACCGGTCCAATGACACATACCGCCAATTCCCCCGCGCACAGCCGCAGCGGCATGTGTTGCCTGAACCGCGGCCAAGTGGCCTTTGCCGGCTCTGGTCCCGGCGATCCTGAGCTGCTGACCCTCAAGGTGGCACGCGCGCTGCAAGAGGCGGATGTGATCTTGTTCGACCGGCTGGTCAGCGCCGAGATCCTGGCGCTTGCAGGGGCGCAGGCGCAGCTGGAAGACGTCGGCAAAGAGGGCTTTGGTCCCTCGATGAGCCAGGAAGATATCTGCGCCCGTATGGTTGCCCATGCCCAGGCCGGCCACAAGGTTCTACGCCTGAAATCCGGTGATCCCACCATCTTTGGCCGCCTGGACGAGGAGCTCACCGCCTGCGAAGAGGCCGGGGTCGCCTATCAGATCATGCCCGGTATCACCGCAGCCTCTGCCGCCGTTGCCAGTATCGGCCAGAGCCTGACCCAGCGGGGGCGCAACTCCTCGGTGCGCTTTCTCACTGGCCATGACACCCGTGGCTTTGCCGATCAGGACTGGGCCGCTCTGGCCCGCCCCGGCGAGGTCGCAGCCATCTACATGGGCAAGAAATCCGCCCGTTTTGTGCAGGGCCGCATGATCATGCATGGCGCCAATCGCGCCACGCCGGTCACGGTGATCGAAAACGCCTCGCGCGCCAATCAGCGGGTGTTGGAGACCACCCTGGAACGCCTGCCAACAGATCTCGCCGCAGCGGATTTTGATGGTCCCGCTCTTACCTTTCTTGGGCTTGCGCCGCGCCAAAGCCTGGCCGCCCTTTCAGACCTAAACATGGAGCTTGCATAATGGCCCGTCCCTTCACCCCCAAAGTCATCACCGCCAATGATCTTCTGGAAGGCGATGTGATCTACTTCCAGGCCGACAACAGCTGGACCCGCGATCTCGCCCAGGCGGAATTGATCGTCGATGAAGCCGAAGCGCAGCTGCGCCTGCTGGAGGCTGAAAAGCAAAATATCCGCATCGTCGGCGCCTATCTGGCCGATGCCAAGGCCGGCCCCAACGGCCCGGAACCGGTGCATTTCCGCGAAGATTTCCGCCGCAAAGGCCCATCCAACTACAGCCACGGCAAACAGGAGGCCGCAGCCCATGTATAAGTACAACGCCTTTGACGAGGCCTTTCTGGCCGAACGCAACGCCCAGTTCCGCGCCCAGGTTGCCCGCCGCATTGATGGCTCGCTCACCGAGGATGAATTCAAACCCCTGCGCCTGATGAATGGCGTCTATCTGCAGCTGCACGCCTATATGCTGCGGGTTGCGATCCCCTATGGCACGCTGAACTCTGACCAGATGCGCGCCCTGGCGCTGCTGGCCGAGAAGTGGGACAAGGGCTATGGCCACTTCACCACCCGCCAGAACATCCAGTACAACTGGCCCAAGCTGAACGACATCCCCGATATGCTGGATGCCCTCGGCGAAGTCGGCCTGCACGCAATCCAGACCTCTGGCAATACCATCCGCAACACCACCGCAGACCACTTTGCCGGCGCCGCCGCGGATGAGCTGACAGACCCGCGTCCCTATGCAGAACTGATCCGCCAGTGGTCCACCGACCACCCCGAGTTTCAGTTCCTGGGCCGCAAGTTCAAAATCGCCATCACCGGCAGCCCAAATGACCGGGCCGTGACCAAAGCCCATGACGTGGGTCTGCGTATGGTCGAGCGCGACGGTGAGATCGGCTTTGAGGTCATCGTCGGCGGTGGCCTGGGCCGCACCCCCATGGTGGGCAAAGTCATTCGTGACTTCCTGCCGCAGCCGGATCTGCTGCCCTATCTGGAATCCGTTCTCAGCGTCTATAACGTGCTGGGACGCCGCGATAACAAATACAAGGCCCGCATCAAGATCACCGTGCAGGAAAACGGCATCGAAAAAGTCCGTGAGCTGGTCGAGGCCCGCTTTGCAGAGCGTCGCGGCGAGTTTGACGGCACCGATCAGGCGCTGCTGAACGAGATCAAGACCCATTTTGCGGCCCCTGCGTTCCGCTCTGGCGACATCAGCACCTATGACGCCGCCTATGCATCGGATCCGGTATTTCGCGCCTGGGCCGATACCAACCTGGCCGCACACCGCGACCCCAACCATGCCATCGTCACCATCTCGATCAAGGCCCATGGCCAAACCCCAGGGGATGCCAGCGCTGAACAGATGCGGGTTATGGCGGATCTGGCGCAGGAATTTGGCTATGATGAGCTGCGCATAAGCCACCAGCAGAACGTGATCATTCCCCATGTGCATAAATCCGACCTGCCCGCGCTGCATGCGCGTCTGAAACAGCACGCTCTGGCCACCGCCAATATTGGCCTGATCTCGGACATCATCGCCTGCCCCGGCATGGATTACTGCGCCCTGGCAACCGCGCGCTCGATCCCGGTGGCGCAGGAAATCGCCAGCCGCTTTGATGATCTGAAGCTGGAGCATGACATCGGCCATCTGCAGATCAAGATCTCGGGCTGCATCAACGCCTGTGGTCACCACCACGTGGCCCATATCGGCATTCTTGGTCTGGATCGCGCCGGGGTGGAGAACTACCAGATCACCCTGGGGGGCGATGCCACGGAAACAGCCGCGATCGGCAAACGGACAGGCCCTGGCTTTGCCTATGATGAGATCGTCCCCGCCGTTGAACGGCTGGTTGAAACCTATCTTGCGATCCGCAGCGGGGAAGACGAGACCTTCCTTGAGACCTATCGCCGTCTTGGCATGGAGCCCTTCAAATCCGCGCTCTATCCCGAGGCTCAGAAAAAGGTGGCCTAGCCCCATGGTGAACCTCGACACGTATAACGCGGATGCGGATGGGCTTGCGGCCTCTGCCGCGCCGCTCAACGATAAGGTTGCGGGTCTCAACGCCCGCTTCCGCCACCACTCCGCCACGGCGGTGATGCAGGGCGCCCTGCAGGATGCCGGCAATATCGCGCTGGTCTCCAGCTTTGGCGCTGAATCGGTGGTGCTGTTGCATATGGCTGCCGTCATCGACCCGATGGTGCCGGTGCTGTTTGTCGACACCGAGCTGTTGTTCACCGAAACGCTGGTCTACCAGCAGGAGGTGAGCGAACGTCTGGGGCTGCGCAATGTGCAGATCGTCAAGGCGGCAGATATCGCCGCAAAAGACCCCTATGGCGCGCTGCGGTTCTCGGATACCGATGCCTGCTGCGCCCTGCGTAAAACCGCGCCGCTACAGGCCGCCTTAGACGGTTTTGACGGCTGGATCACCGGGCGCAAGCGCTTTCAGGCGGGCAGCCGGGCCGCGCTGGATTTCTTTGAAGTCGAAGAAACCGCTGCAGGCGCAACCGGGCGTATCAAGATCAACCCGCTGGCCCATTGGGCACCGGAAGACGTGCGGGCCTATATGACAGAAAACCGCCTGCCGCGTCATCCGCTGGTGGCCAAGGGGTATCCGTCAATCGGCTGTGCCCCCTGCACCTCTCCGGTTGCCGCAGGCGAAGATCCCCGCGCCGGACGCTGGCGTGACCAAAGCAAGGAAGAATGTGGCATTCACGTTGTGAACGGCCAGTTCATCCGCACAGGAGCATGAGTGATATGACTGTAATCGTAACCGACGCGGGGTTTGGCCCGGAAACCTGGACCGCAGGTTTTGAGGGCGCAAATGCCTTGGACCTGACCTCTGATGCGGATCCTGCGGCACTCTCGGCTTGTATCGAAGGCGCAGAAATCATCCGCATTGATTTCCCCAGCTTTGCCGATGGCCGGGGCTTCACCCTGGCGCGGCAACTGCGCCTGATGGGCTATACGGGCCGTTTGCGCGCCAAGGGCCATGTGCTGGCTGACCAATATGCCATGGCGCGCCGCACCGGCTTTGACGAGGTAGAAATCAGCGATGATATCGCTGCCCGTCAGCCGCAGGAACAATGGCTTGCCCGGGCGCAATGGAGCGCCCATAACTATCAGGCCCGCCTGCGCGGTGGCTCCTCCGCCCGCTAAGCCAGCCGCCTCTCCCTGTCAGATCAGCCCCAGACTGTGTCTCCCCTGCGTCCACGACGCTGCGGCGTTACAGTTTCTGGGGCTTCCCCTGACCTACATCAAAGATTAATCAGAGGTGCCGGTTTAACAGACCGGTAGTGCAACCGATGAACGAGATTTTGCCTGTGACCGATGCTGTGACCGATACGCCTGTAAAGGCCACCCCCGCCCTGCCCGACGCCCAGACCGTAACTGAGGTGACGCATTGGACGGACAAACTGTTTTCCTTCCGCTGTACCCGCCCGGCCAGCCTGCGCTTTCGGTCGGGTGAATTTGTGATGATCGGATTGATGAACGACCCCGATCCCAAAACCGGCAAGGTAAAGCCGCTGCTGCGCGCCTATTCCATCGCGTCACCCTCTTGGGATGAGGAAATGGAGTTCTATTCCATCAAGGTCGAAAACGGCCCGCTGACCTCGCGCCTGCAGCACATCAAGGTCGGTGACGAAATCATCCTGCGCCCCAAACCGGTGGGCACCCTGGTGCATGACGCGCTGATCCCCGGCAAACGCATTTGGTTCTTTGCCACCGGCACCGGCTTTGCGCCCTTTGCCTCGCTGCTGCGCGAACCCCAGACCTATGAGGACTACGAAGAGGTCATCATCACCCACACCTGCCGCACCGCCGGTGAGCTGACCTATGGCCGCGAGCTGATCGAAAGCCTGAAGGACGACGAGCTGCTCAATGAGGTGATTGGGGAGGGCTTCTGGAAGAAGATCAAATACTACCCCACCACCACCCGCGAAGAGAGCCCCAAGATGGGCCGGATCACCGATCTGATCAACTCTGGCGAGGCCTATAAGGATCTCGATGTGACGCCGCTCTGCCCGGACAATGACCGTGCGATGATCTGTGGCAACATGGCCTTCAATCTCGAGCTGAAAGCCATGCTAGAGGAGGCCGGTCTGGAAGAAGGCGCCAACTCCAAGCCTGCGCAATATGTGGTGGAAAAGGCCTTTTTGGACTGATCCCTCCAAAGGCACAGCTCCCCAAAAGCCCGGCTGCCGCCCCAGAGGCTGCCGCCAATGTACAATAGAAAACGGGCAGCGACCTAGCAAGGACGCTGCCCGTTCTGTATTCAGCCCGACCTCTATTCAGTCCGGTCCGTTCTCAGTGCGAGTTGAGGCTTTACAGCCCCAGCGCCGCCTTCACCTGATCCAACACAGCCGACAGCTGTTCAGGATTGTCCTTGGCCTTGGTCAGCGCACTGCTCAGCGCGGTTTTCTTCAGCGCGTCCAGCTCTGAGCCGTTGATCATCTCGATCACCTTGTCAAAGTCAAACCCATCCTGGCTGAGGTACTTGCTCATCCCTTCCATGGCAGAGCTGGTTTCGGCAGCGGTCTCGGTCGCGGCTTCTGTGGCAGTTTCCGTCACAGCCTGTGTCGCGGCCTCTGTGGTTTCAGTAGCGGTCTCTGTAACAGCGCTGGCCGCGTCAGTTGCAGCCTCTGTAGCTGCATCAGCTGCGTCAGTTGCGGTCTCTGTGGCCGCCTCAACAGCAGAGCTGGCTCCTTCGGTGACGGCCTCAGTGGCGGCCTCAACAGCGGCACTGGCCGCCTCGGATGCTGCCTCGCCAGCTTCAACCGCCTCGCCAACCGCTTCAGCGGCAACGTTGCCAGCCTCAGTTGCTGCCTCTGTGGCAGTTTCAGTCACCTGCTCAACAACGGATTCCGCTGCCTCGGTTGCCGTTTCCACCGCCTCTTCAACAGCAGAGCCCGCCTCTTCGACGACCTCTTCCGCTTGTTCTGCAACGGTTTCCTCAGTCACCTCCTCAGCAACCGGTTCGACTGCGGCGGGTGCCTGTTCTTCTACAGCCAGGGGGGCCGCAGGTTTTTGGCTTTGGACATAGAAATAGCCCCCTGCCGCAACAACGCCCAATCCCAAAATGACAAAAATCGGCTTCATGACCTGTCTCCTTTTGTTGCACTGCATTTTTGCAGGCTTGATGTCAGGCAGGTGCGCTCTCTGGTCACTTTTCACAAGGGGGAATAACCAGCTCTCTGTCCCATCAGCCCAACCCCGCCGGCAGACTCAGTCCCGATTTGTGCAGGTTTCATTTGCAGATTGCCGCCGCTTGCGCCACTTGTGCTTGACCATGAGCGTGGGAAATCCGCGATCCCCGGCCAAAATCGCGGATCTCGCAGCTAAAAGCAGCTAAAAAGTGACAAACTCCTGGGAATTCCGATCTAAGGGTCACTGTTGCCGCTTGAAACATTCCACCGTTCCGTTTAAGTTCCGGGCTCGAAATTCGGCAATAATCAAAGGATCAAAGCCATAGCCCGCAGACCTCATAATGCGCCGCCACAACGTGATACTGGCCCGCGCACGAACGAAAAAATTCGCGCCTCTGAAATTCGCCTGATTGGCGCTGATGGCGAAAATGTCGGGGTTGTGCACCCTGCCAAGGCTATGGACATGGCAAATGAGGCCGGTCTTGATCTGGTTGAAATTTCGCCCAACGCGACCCCTCCTGTCTGCAAGATCATGGACTTTGGTAAGTTCAAATACGAGCAGCAGAAACGGGAAAGCGAAGCGCGTAAAAAGCAGAAAATCATTGAGGTCAAAGAGGTCAAATTCCGGCCAAATACTGACACCAATGACTATGAAGTCAAAATGCGCAACGTGTACAAATTCCTGGAAACCGGCGACAAGGTGAAAATCACCCTGCGCTTCCGGGGCCGCGAAATGGCACACCAGAATCTGGGCCGCCAGCTGCTGGAACGCGTCGCCGAAGACGTAAAGGAACTGGGCAAGGTTGAAAACATGCCCAAAATGGAAGGCCGCCAGATGGTCATGATGATCGGGCCGCTGCCACAGAAATAGGCCAGCCCTGGTAGATCGTCATGCCCCCGGATGCCTTGCGCTCCGGGGGCATTTCTTTGTCTAGCTCCCCACCAGCCCAGTTGGTCTCATGGGACGCAGGGCGAGGTTTCGCCCCGCCTTTGCACGTTTACAGGCTGCGAATATGCGAATTGATCTTCTAAAAAGTCCAATCCTTCACATTCTCTCAGGCCTTGCCACCGGCCTGCTGATGAGCGGTGTGTCCATCGCCAGCCTGCCTTTCCCGCTCGTCCTGTCGGCGACAGCAGGCGCCTGCCTCGCCCTTGCGCTGATCTCCCGCGCAACCCTCAAGCGGCAGTGGTACAATCTTTCCATTCTTCGCGGCCTGCTGACCGGTCGCAGCAATATCCCCCGCGAAAGGGTACAAGCCCTGTTCATGGGGGCCGCTTTGCAGGGGTTTGTGATGGCGGCCAGCGGTCATCTTGCCGGGCGCATGCTGCTTTGGCCAGCCCTGGGCCAGCCAGAGCACCCACCCGAATACAATCAGGCCCTTTTGGTTGGCACAGTTGCGCTGATCGGGAACCTCATATTCCAACGCCTGCGCAAACAGGCGCGATAGCCCCCTCCTTTGCTTGCCCCCCGGGTGCTCCCCTGTTTTGCTCTACAGAAAAAGGCCAGGCGGATTCCCCTCCGCCTGGCCTCCTCACTTTTAAATCATTCAAGACTTTAACTGGCGGCGGCAACGGCCCGCTTGGTCAGCACAGCAATAAGATGCGCCCGATAGGCTTTGGAGCCATGGATATCCGCCATCATGCCATCGGCCTCCACCGACAGGCCCTCCAGTGCAGCGGCACTGAAATTGCCGTTCAATGCGGCCTCGGCTTCCGACCAGCGAAACACCCCCTCTTCCGAGGCGCCTGTGACCGCAACCCGCACACCCTCAGCAAATTTGGCAACAAAGACACCAACCAAGGCAAAGCGCGAGGCCGGCTGGACAAACTTCTGATAGTTGGCCACCTCCGGCACAGGCATGCGCACCTGGGTTACGATCTCACCCTCCTCCAGTACCGTGGTAAACAGCCCGTCAAAATAGTCATCCGCCGCGATTTCACGCGCATTGGTCACAATGGTGGCGCCACTGGCCAGGGCGGCAGCCGGATAACAGGCCGCCGGATCATTATTGGCAAGCGAGCCGCCAATGGTGCCGCGATTGCGCACCGCAGGATCACCGATCTGCCCCGCCAAAGCGGCCAGCGCCGGATAGGCCGCAGCTGCCTCGGCGGCCACCACCCCATGCGGCGTTGCGCCGCCAATGCTGACAGTGCCACTCTCTACGCTGACGCCCTGCATCTCGGCGATACCGCTCAACGAGACCAGTTTGGAGGGGCTGGCCAAACGCTGCTTCAGCGTCGGGATCAAAGTTTGCCCACCGCCCAGCGCCTGGGCCTCATCATCGCTGCCCAGAGCAGCTACCGCATCAGCGATACTGGTGGGTCTTTCGACATCGAAATTATACATTCCGCTTTTCCTTCCCAGAACCGGGTCTCCCGGCCCTTTCATCTTTCCAAAAATACCTCGGGGAGCACGAGGGGCAGCGCCCCTCGCCCATCACCTTATCCCGAAGCTTTGCTATTCATTCATTGCCGACCAGACCCGCGCCGGGCTCAACGGCATATCCACATGGGTGATATCCTTACCCATCGAACGCAGCGCATCGACCACCGCATTGACCACAGCCGGTGGCGAGCCAATCGCCCCTGCCTCACCGCAGCCTTTTACCCCCAGGGGGTTATGGGTACAGGGTGTCTGGCAGGAATGGTCCACCTGATAAAACGGCAGATCATCCGCCCGTGGCATGGCATAGTCCATGTAAGAGGCTGACAACAGCTGCCCATCCTCGTTATAGACGGCCGCCTCCAGCAACGCCTGGCCGATACCCTGGCCAATACCGCCATGCACCTGGCCTTCTACGATCATCGGATTCACCACATTGCCGAAGTCATCGGCCGCAGCAAAGCGTTCAATGCTGACCTTGCCGGTCTCCGGATCCAGCTCAACCTCGCAGGCATAGGCGCCCGACGGGTAGGTAAAGTTGGCCGGATCATAAAACGCAGTTTCCTCCAGGCCGGGTTCGATATCTTCCAACGGGTAGTTGTGCGGCACATAGGCCGCCAGAGTCACATCGCCCCAGGCGAGGGACTTATCCGTGCCCGCAACCGAGAACTGGCCGTCCTTCAGCTCAATATCCGCGTCCGAAGCCTCAAGAATATGCGCCGCGATCTTCTTGGCCTTGGCGATGATCTTCTCGGTGGCGCGCACCATGGCAGAGCCGCCAACCGCCAGCGAGCGGGAGCCATAGGTGCCCATGCCCATCGGCGTATTCGCAGTATCACCGTGCACGATTTCCACCATGCTCTCGTCGATGCCGATCATTTCCGCGATCACCTGCGGGAACGAGGTCTCATGCCCCTGCCCGTGGCTGTGAGAGCCCGTCATTACCACCAGTCCACCAGTGGCATTGACCCGCACTGTGGCGCTTTCATACAGGCCCGCCCGGGCGCCAAGCTGGCCAACCAGGTTGCTTGGCGCGATACCGCAGGCCTCGATGTAGCAGTTCACACCCAGACCACGCACTTTACCCTTGGCCTCACTGGCGCTCCGACGCGCGGCAAAGCCCGCAAAATCGGCAATCTCTTCCAGCTTATCCATGGTGGCGTTGTAGTCACCGGTGTCATATTCCACCGCCACCGGAGTGGCATAGGGGAACTCGGTGATAAAGTTCTGACGACGCAGCGCGACAGGATCGACGCCCAACTCAAGTGCCGCCTTATCAATCACCCGCTCTAGCTGGTAAGTGGCTTCGGGACGGCCTGCACCGCGATAGGCATCCACCGGCACGGTATTGGTGAACACCGCCTTGACGTTCACATAGATCAGCGGCGTCTTGTAGTTGCCGGCCATCAGGGTGCCATGCAGCCAGGTCGGCACCGAGGGCGCAAAGGTCGACAGATAGGCGCCCATATTGGCATAGGTATCGGTGCGCAGCGCGGTAAAGTTGTTATCCGCGTCCAAGGCCAGCTGAATGGTGCTGACGTGATCCCGGCCATGGGCATCCGAAATAAAGGCTTCTGACCGCGAAGAGGTCCATTTCACCGCCCGGTTCAAGGCCTTGGCGGCAAAGGTACAAAAGGCCTCCTCGGCGTAGTGGAAGATCTTGGTGCCAAAACCGCCGCCCACATCAGGTGCAATGACGCGCAATTTGTGCTCTGGGATGCCCAGAACAAATGCGCCCATCAACAGCCGGATCACATGGGGGTTTTGTGAGGTGGTATAGAGCGTGCTGTCGCCAGTGGCGCGATTAAAATCGCCCACTGCCACCCGTGGCTCCATGGGATTGGCAATCAGCCGGTTGTTGACCAGCTCCAGCGTCGTCACATGGGCGGCATTGGCAAAGGCCTCTTCAACCGCGGGCTTGTTTTCTTCCACAAACCCCCAGTCGTAGCAGAGGTTCGAGGTCAGATCGTCATGCACCTTGGTGGCGCCGTCTTTGACCGCCTCTTTCATGTCGATAACCGCTGGCAGCTCTTCCATGTCCAGCTCGATCGCCTCGGCAGCGTCGCGCGCCTGTTCAGCAGTATCGGCAACCACGGCTGCAATGGCATCACCCACATAGCGCACCTTGCCCTGAGCCAGGACCGGGTGGGCCGGCTCCTGCATCACTTCGCCATGTTTATCGGTGATTTGCCAGCCGCAGGGAATGCTCCCGACGCCTTCAAAATCAGCGCCAGTGAACACCCGCACCACGCCAGGCATGGCCGAGGCTGCGGTTGTATCAATCGAATTGATCCGGCCATGCGCCATATCCGAGCGCAGGAAATGCACATAGGCCTGGCCACGCAGATTGATATCATCGGTGTAATTTCCGGTTCCCGTCAGGAACCTGACGTCCTCGCGCCGCTTTGGACTGGCGCCGATGCCGCTTTCAATAGGGCCACCATCTTTAGGCATATTCAAATCTCCTCCCTGGAGGGTGCAGCCTGTGGCGCACCTCTTGGTTATGCAGTTTGATCATTGCGTCTTGGTATCTACCGGGGCCACACCTCCCAATGGGGCCCAGCAGGGCCGCCTTATTCGGCGGCGATCGCGGAGACGTCCTGACCGGATGCGGCCATGATCGCCTTGACGATATTGTGGTAGCCAGTGCAGCGGCAAATATTGCCTTCGAGATACTCACGGATCTCCTGCTCGCTGGGCTTTGGGTTTTCTTTCAGCAGGGCTGCGGTCGACATCACCATGCCCGGCGTGCAGAACCCGCACTGCAACCCGTGGTGGTCCTGAAACGCTTGCTGGATGGTGTTGAGCGTGCCATCTGGCGCCGCCTGGCCTTCGATGGTGGCAACCTCCGCGCCCTCGGCTTCGACGGCCAGCATGGTGCAGGATTTCACCGCAACGCCATTTACATGCACGACGCAGGCACCGCATTGGCTGGTATCACAGCCCACATGTGTTCCGGTAAACCCCAGTTCTTCGCGCAGGAACGACGACAGCAGCGTGCGGCCCTCTGCGTCACCGTGCGCGGGTTTACCGTTCACGGTCATTGAGACCTTGGTCATGTATTCCTCCCATTTGCTACTTTTATTGGCTGGGGGAAGTTAAGCACGGGATCACGCCAGCGCGAACCCCTTTATACGCTCCGTCACAAACAATTTTACTGCTTGGCAAAATCTCGCCCCCGGCAGGAAACGCCGCCACAGGCGCCGCCGCGCAGTCACCAAAGCCGCCCCCGGCCCAGCGCCCATTTCAGCAGCATCAGGCGCATTTTTAATCAGAGCGCCGCGGCATGGGACGGGTGGGAATTTCCTTGAGCAGGCCACCAACCCCCATCGCTGCAATATCCGCGCCAGAGACGGCACAGCCGCACAGCACCCGCTCCAGCACCCAATCGGCGCCGTTCAGCGCGGGCGAGCGCGCGCACCCCGGCAAGCCAATCACCGGCCGCCCCTGATACTCCCCTAAGAAGAGCAGATTGCCCGGATCCACCGGCATGCCAAAGCGGGTCACGCTGCCCCCGGCCCGGCGCAGCGCCTGCGGGGCGACATCCATGACATCCGAGGTGGCCGAACCCGTAAGGATCAACAGTACCTCGCCCGGAGCCGTAGCCAGCGCCGAGGCCAGTTCGGCTTCGTCATGGCGCACGATCACCCTTTCGCTCAACATCACTCCCATACGCTGCAACCGGCCCGCCATCGCCCGCCGCCCCTTGTCCGGCGGGATGTCCCTGCTGACGCGGGTTTCGATCAGGCTGGCTGAACTATAAACTGGTGGGAGAATGCGCAATGCCCCCGCCGCGCCAGTCCCGGCGCGCTGCAGCGCCGCTGCCGCCACCCCGTAAGATATGATCTTGATGGTGGCGATCATCCCATCCGCATCAACCCGGTGATAATCCGGCACGGTGGCGATGGTGATCATCGGATCAACACCATTCAGCGCCTCAAGGGCTGCCCGCTCCAGCCGGACCAGACCAGCGCCCAGCGCATAAAGATTGACCCGGCCCGCGCCAGCACCGGAAATGCGAATGCCCTGCCCTTCCTCATCCGGCACCAGGGCCTGTGCCAGCGCCAAAGCGGCTACATCTTCGTGCAGATCGCCCTCTTGCAGTCGCGCCACGGTGATCTCGCCATGACCTTCTTCAGCCAGATCCGCCAGGTGTTGCGCCGTAAGAAAAGTACCCTTGGGGATGCGATAGCACAGACCAGTGCCATAGGGCGGCTGCGCGGCCTGCATCGAATGGGCCAGGATTGCGCCCTCGGCCTGGGCGACCTGAACGGTGCCAAACTTCATCCGGTTTTTCCGCGCAGCACCGCTGTCATCTCCGCCAGGATTGCCACGGCGATCTCTGCCGGACCTGCAGCGCCGATATCCAGCCCCACCGGGCCATGAATACGATCGATGTCCTGGGCGCCAAAGCCTGCCGCCAACATCCGCTCAACCCGTTTTGCATGGGTCCGCTTGGAGCCCAAGGCGCCAATGTAGAAACATTTCTGGCGCAGCCCCGCCTCCAGTGCGGGATCGTCCAGTTTTGGATCATGGGTGAGCAACACCAGCGCGGTACGTGCATCCAGCCCCAACGCCGCCACGGCCTCATCCGGCCAATCCTCCAGCAGGGTCACACCGGGAAAGCGGTCGGGCGAAGCAAAGGCTGCACGTGGATCAATTACCGCCGCATCATAGCCCGCCAGCTGCGCCATGGGCACCAGTGCCTGGGCAATATGCACCGCCCCCACCACAATCAGTTTCAGCGGTGGATTGTGCACCGCAACAAAGGTCTCACCGTCCTCTTCCACCCCGGAGCGGTCCAATCGCATCCGTTCGGGATAGGCCTCACGCAGCACCGCGCCAATACCCGTGGTCAGGTTCACCTCATAGGCCACCTGGTCGCGCGCCTTCTGCGCTGCCACCAGATCCGCCAGCAGGTCCACAGGCATCGATCCACCCACAGGTTCGACCAGAATGCGGATGGTGCCACCACAGGCCAGCCCAACGGCAAAGGCGTCGCCATCGCTGACGCCATATTCCAGCACGCGGTGTTTTCCATCGGCCAGCGCCTCTTGCGCCTCCATCACCACGGCGCCCTCGACGCAGCCGCCCGAAACAGAGCCCTCTAGGCGACCATCACCGCTGACCACCAACTGCGCCCCAACCCGGCGCGGCGCTGACCCCCAGGTCTGCACCACTGTGGCCAGCGCCGCGCCGCACCCGGCCTGGTGCCAGTCCAATGCGATCTCCGCCGCGCCGGCGGGGCTGGTGGTGTCTTTGGTCATATGTCCTCCGCTCAGGCCTGGTCGTGCCTGTCTTTGCCCGGAGTGTGCGCATCCGTCAGAGAGGTTTCAAGCTGCAAAACCCATAGGTGCAAAAAACATAGCGGCACCTGCAGTTGCCTACAGATGCCGCCTGAACCAGCCTGCGCTCAGCCGTTTCGCATAAAGCGCGTCATATTTTGCCGCGCCTTTGCGGCTTGCGCGTTTACTCTGCGGGCTGGGTAACGGGCCCCGTGCCGATGATCCGCTCGGGCAGAGCAAAGGCGAGGATGATAAAGACTGCCCCGAGCAAAAGGCCCAGCAAATCCCCTGGCAGCGCGGTCAGGCCCTCGTATTTGGCCCCTGGAACCGCACCCAGGGTGACTTTGCCGCCAGCCACGCTGTCCAGCAGCCCGCTGGCTTTCCAGCTGGGGTAGGTCAGCATATAGGCGGCAGCGCCAAACAGGCCACCCGCGATAAAGAACAAAGCGTCCTTGCGCCCCGAGGCCGCTGCAACAACGCCGGTGCCAGGACAATAGCCTGCCAGCGCCCAGCCGGCGCCCAGCATCAGCCCACCGATAAAGACCCCGATATAGGCCGATTTGACCGACATATGACCAACATCCACCAGGCCCAGCATCTGACCGCCAAACATCAACACGGATCCGGTGCCGATCGCCAGCATGATCGTTTTTGCCAAGTTCAGATTGGTAAGGTTCAGCATCTTGCCAATGTAGCTTGGATTGGAGGCGCCGACCCGGTCAAGCACCGCCCCAAAGGCAGCCCCAATCATCAGTGCAAGGATAATAGACGTCATGGCTCAGGCCTCCTTTTTGAACAAAATCAGGGATACAGGGACGGCAGCTGCAAAGGCACCAGCCGCAAAAATATAGCCCGACAGCGCCGTCTGCATCATACCCGACATCATATGGCCAGAGGTACAGCCCCCTGCCAGGCGCGCCCCATAAAGCACAATAAACCCGCCCAGAAACACCGCCGCGTAGCGCAGCGCCGGGCCCTCACCAAAGTTGGCCCGCCAGAGCGCCGGCACAGAGCGCTCGACCGCGCCCAGCCCGCCACGCAGCCGCATGGAGGTAAAACCGCCCAGCGCCATCGCCAGTACAAAGACAAAGCTGTAGTTCAGCGGATTGGCCACTGATTTGGCATATTTGCCGCCGGACTTTGCCAGATAGGCATTGGTTGAGGTGTAGCCCTCCTCCGTTTGGGTCACCAGTTCAGTATTGACCACATCGCCCAGGATCCCATCCAAGATCACAAACTGGGTCGAGACCCCAATCGGTTTGACCAATAGCACCGCCAGGAAGAACACCAGCCCCAGAAAGAGCCCTCCCGCTTTCCAATTCATTGGCATTGTTCGCCCTCCTATTACATTCTTAAAATCAGATATATCTAGAGGCGTGCAGCCGCGACTTGATCAAAATCAAATCACATTCAATTTGTGGAATTTTATATCTCCTTGGCTTTTAGCCTACACCCCCTACCATCAGCACACCCAGCTTTGAGGTAGGTACTATGTTTACAAAAACCGGTCTGTTTGGCGTTATCCTGCTTGCAGCCCTGCCCGCAGCGGCCCAATCCATTTCACAGCATTTTTCCAAAGGCAGCGACAGCTGCTACCAGCGGCTTTATTCCGCCAGCCATCTGGCCAGCCATCCGGTGCAAAAGGTCGAGGCCATTCAGCTATCGCATGTCACCGCAGACAGTTTCAGCCGTCCGGGGACTGAGTTAGCGCTACAGCTGGCCGTCCGGCTGCGCGGCTCCTCCACCTGGCAAACGCCGGCGGCATGCACGCCGCGCGGCTCGAAACTCTCCTGTGCGCTGGAATGTGATGGCGGCAGGTTTGATGTGGTCGTCAAAAACGCCGGATCCATTCTCATTACTGGCGGGTCGGATCTCTACTTCTACGGCTGCGATGGCAAGCCGCGCATTCTGGAACGGCTGCCCGATGATAAGGTGTTTATGCTGCACCGCCAACCGCTGGCCAGCTGTCGTCGCTAGGTCTGAGACCCCATCTGGGATAACAGGCGCGCCTTTTCACCGCTATCCTCCGGGCGCGAGATAACTGCAGCCAGGTCTTCGAGGGAGGCGATGGAATGGCCTGCGCGAAAGCTGTCCACATGGGGCAGCATGGCGCGAATGCCCTGAGCCTTGGCGGCAAATCCATCCCAGCGCAGCAAGGGGTTGAGCCAGATCAGGCGGCGCGCCGACAGGTGCAACCGCTGCATCTCATGGGCCAGTGCCTTTGGGTCATCCCGGTCAAGCCCATCGGTAATCAGCAGTACAACCGCCCCCTGCCCCATGACCCGGCGTGACCAGTCGCGGTTGAACTCATGCAGGCAGGCGCCAATCCGGGTGCCGCCCTCCCAGTCCTGTGCTTCGGCCCCGGCAGCGGCCAAGGCGGCATCCACGTCGCGCGTTGCCATGTGGCGGGTGATATTTGTCAACCGGGTGCCGAAGGTAAAGCCATGCACCCGGGCCCAACCGGCGCCTTTGGCATTGGCCACCGCGTGCAGGAAATGCAGCACGATGCGGCTATAGTGGCTCATCGAGCCAGAGATATCGCAGATCACCACCAGATTGGGCCAGCGATGACGCCGCTTGGCGCGGGCAATGGACTGGATATCACCGCCCCGGCGTCCCGCCTCGCGGAAAGTGCGGCGCCAATCCGCCCGGTCCCCCTGTTTCGCCGCCATCAGACGACGTGACAACATCGGCTGCACCGGCAGCGAGATCTGCGCCAGGATCTTCTTGGCGCGGGCCACCTCGTCGGTGCTCATCTGTTCAAAATCCAAAGACCGCAACCGTTCATCCGAAGATATGGTCAACGCGGCATCAATCTCGATCTCTGTGCTCTCATCCTCAACGTTTTCGGGAGCGTCGACCTCCTGGTTTGCCCCGTCCAGAAGGGCCTCGGCGGCGCGTTTTTCACCGGGCTTGGCCGCCTGTTCCTCCTGCACGCCCTTGATGGCTGGCAAAAGCGCCGCCATCATCCGTTCCAGAAACCGGGGGTCGCGCCAATAGAGCCGAAAGACCTGGGTAAACACCACACGGTGCTCGGGCTTGGAAACAAAACAGGCATGCAGCGTCCAATAGAAATCCTGCCGCGAGGTAAATCCCGCCGCCGCAACCGCCTCCACCGCATCAACCACCCTGCCCGGCCCGATTGGCAGCCCCGCCTTACGCAGGGCGCGGGCAAAATGGGTGATGTTCTGCGCCAGTTTGGGGTCTTCCGGCAGGCTTAGCTCTGGCAACTCTGCCATTCAGGCCTCATCCAGGCTGGCACGGGCCTGATCCAGAAGGCGCTTGGCTTCTGAGCCCTGCAGTTGCGAGATATCGTCCTGATATTTCAGGATCGCCCCCAGGGTATCGGCGATCACCTCGGGCGAGAGGTCAATGACATCCAGCGCCAGCAGGCAGTTGGCCCAGTCAATGGTTTCAGCCACGCCGGGTTTCTTGAACAGATCCTCTGTACGCAAGGTCTGCACAAAGGCCACCACCTCGCGGCTTAGCTGATCCGAGGCTTCGGGGGCGCGGGCCTTGAGGATCTCCACCTCGCGGGCAAAATCCGGATAGTCGACCCAGTGATACAGGCAGCGGCGCTTTAGCGCGTCGTGCACTTCGCGGGTCCGGTTGGAGGTCAGCACCACGATGGGCGGCTCTGGCGCCTTGATGGTGCCAAGTTCAGGAATGGTGACCTGAAAATCCGACAGCGCCTCCAACAGAAAGGCCTCAAAGGGTTCATCGGTGCGGTCCAGCTCATCAATCAGCAATACCGGCGGGCCGTTTTCATCCGGGCGCATGGCCTCCAGCAATGGCCGTTCCACCAGGAATTCATCGGAAAACAGTTCTGTCTGCAGGGTGGCGCGGTCTGCGCCCCCTGCGGCCTCGGCGGTACGGATGGCCACCATCTGGGCGGCAAAGTTCCATTCATACACGGCGGAGGAGGCATCAAGCCCTTCGTAGCACTGTAGCCGGATCAACCGCCGCCCAAAAGCCGCCGCCAGGGCTTTGGCGATTTCGGTCTTCCCGACCCCGGCCTCGCCCTCCAGAAACAGCGGGCGGCCCAGCTTCAGTGACAAGAACACAATTGTCGCCAGCGGACGGCCACAGACATAGCCCTGTTCTGTCAACATCTGTTGGACGTGATCAATCGACTGTGCCTGTATCAACTGTGCCTGTATCATTGGTATCCTTCCCCTTGCCGCCTGCGCCTATCCGGCACCGCTCTTGTGCAACAGGCCATGTGGCGCGGTTTGGGTCAAGTCACTGAAACCTGCCGTTACGTCCCAGAGGCAACACTCTGACCTTCGTAGCCGACGCGGCGCGGCGCAAAGATTGACGTCAAAGCCGGGCAATGCAAAACTGTGGCCAATGAGATTAAGCGCCCATCAAAGTGGCGCGTTGAGGCAGACGGGTTCCAAACCCACAATCAGGCGCGACTGGCACAACCTGCCACCCGCGCGAGCATATGAGAGGGGATGCCAGATGCGCATCACCGCAGTGACCTGCGTCAAAAACGAAGGCCCCTTCCTGCTGGAATGGATTGCCTTCAACCGATTGATTGGCGTCACGGATTTTCTATTTTATTCCAACGACTGCACCGATGGCACGGCCGAGCTGCTGGATGCATTGGCGGCGCGTGACATGCTGACCCATTTGCCTAACCCGGCGCAGGGGCGCAACTATCAGATGGAGGCGCTGAAAGACGCCGCCCATCAGCCGCTGGTGCAAGAGGCCGATTGGATCTGGGTGGCGGATGTGGACGAGTTTCTCAACATCCATGTTGGCGACCATAGCATTCCGGCCCTGATTGAGGCCTGCAAAGATCCCATGGCGATCTCGATCACCTTTCAGTTTTTTGCCAATGACGGGATTGAGGGCTTTGTCGACGCGCCGGTCATCAGCCAGTTCACCCGCTCGCACAACCCGGACATCTGGTGCGCCGAGACCGCAATCGAGGTGAAAACCCTGGTGCGGCAAGATTTTCCGCTGAAATACTACGGCGCCCATCGTCCGTTTTTCAAAAAGAACCTGCCGCCGCGCAGATACCCCCGCTGGAGTGATGGCGCGGGACGCGATGTTCCGCATAAATTTCTGGTGGCCGATAACCCGCGCCGCATCCGTAAATTTCCGGCCAAGGGCAGCCGCGCCTTCGCCACCCTCAACCACTACGCCCTGCGCTCGCTGGACAGCTATCTGGTCAAAAACGACCGGGGCGATGTCAACCGCGAGCACCGCGCCTTTGATGACAGTTACTGGCGGGAACGCAACGACCCCGCCTTTGAGGACCTGTCGATCCAACGCTACCTGCCCGCGCTGACAGCGGCGCTGGCGGCGCTGAAATCCGACCCGGAAATAGCCGCGCTGCACGCCACCTGCGTCGCCCGCCATCTGGAAAAGCGCGACGCGCTGCTGGCGCAGCCCAACTACCAGGACATGCGCGCTCAGCTATTGGCGACATCGACCCTGCCACCGCAGGAAGAGACGCTGCTAAAGGATCTCGGTCTTGAGGATCTGGGGCTTGCCCCCAGCGCAACAGAGTGAGCCGCCCGCTATGGAGCTGAAAGTCATCAACCTCGGCCTGCCAAAATCCGGCACCACAACCCTGAACAAGGCGCTCAGCCAGGCGGGCTATACCGTCGCCGACCATCGCCTGAAGGAGCGCGAAGAGGATCGCCCCGGCAAACGCCGCGTCTTTGTCGGATCAATGCTCTACAAGGGGCTTTATGAAACCGGCGACCCCATGGCCTATATGAAAGACTATGATGCGGTCTCTGAGATCAGTTTTATTCACGGCAAGTTTTCGGTCTGGCCGCAGTTTGATTTTGCCCTGATCAAAACCCTGCAGGATCTCTACCCAGAGGCCCGGTTTATCGCCACCCGGCGCGATGCCGAAAGCCATTCCAAATCAATCATGGCCTGGAACAATCTGGGCACCACCCGGCTGCCCTCCAGCACAGTTCCCGGATTGCCTATCGGCTATGGCAAGACGGCAGACCAGCAGATGCTGTGGATTGATGGCCACTATGAGGCGCTGCAACACTGGTTCCGCGACGATCCCCGCTATCTGGAGATCAATGTGGCGGCCCCTGACGCACAACAGAAAATCAGCGCCCATCTGGGGCGGGAACTGCCCTGGTGGGGCAAGGCCAATGTCAATCGGAAGGCTCAGAACACCTGATGCGGATCTATCTTCATATTGGCCTAGAACAGACTGGTGCAGACCGGTTGCAACAGATCATGGCGGACAAGCGCGACCAGCTGCGCGGCAAGGGGGTCTTGTTCCCGCGTGCACCGGGCAACAAAAACCACACCCGCCTGTATATGGCGGTGAGCGACCCCGACCACGTCGATCCCCTGCGCTACAACCGCGGCTTTATCACCGCAGAAAAGCAAAGCCGCCTGTATCAGACACTGGAGCAGGATCTGAGCCGCGAGGTGGCGCAGGCGCAGCCGGATATCCTGATCCTGTCGGCAGCGCAGCTGGGCAGCAAACTGCATCGGCCCAGCGAACTCATGCGGCTAAAAGCACTGCTTGACCCGCTGTCTGACGACATCCAGGTGGTGGCCCATATCGACACCCCGGCCCGCGCCCTTGCCCGGCACTATGGTGCCCAGATCCTGGAGGGGCGCGACCGACCGCTGAGCCAGGAACTGGAGCTGACCCAAAGCAAAAACTGGTGGCAGGCCTGCCTAGCGACCTGTCCCAAGATTGACCCGCAGGCGGGCCAGTTTGAAGAAACCCAAGGCGCGCCATTCTGGCTCGACTATACCGCACTACAGGCTCATTGGGAGGCGGTGTTTGGGGTCGGCTGTTTCAGCTTTCGCCCCTATGACGAAGCTGCCGTCTATGGTGCCGACGCCCCCAGTGAAGTCTGCGCCGCCTTTGGCCTGCCCTCGCAGATTGGCCGCAGCCCGGCTGGCAAAGTGGCGCAACAGCCCTCAGCCGCCTGGCTGGCACGCAGCCGCCAGCTGAATGCCTTGCTTTTGCGGCTTCTGGCCCAGCGCAGCAAGATCCTGCCGCGCCAATTGTGGCGTAGTTTTATTAATGAGATCGCCATTGAGGGCGCGCCAATTGATCCCGCCACGCTGGCGCCGGTGGCGCAGTTCTTTGCGGAGGCAAACCAAGACCTGACCGCGCGTCACCCGGCGCTGCAAGCTGCCGGATTTGGCACCACTGATACGGCACAGGACACCCTGCCCCGCTGGCAGGAAGCCGCGCCTGAGCGCGGCTTTCGCGCCTCGCAATATCTGCTGACCTTCATGCGCCGGATCAACAAGGCCACAAAGGACGAAATGCAGACCAAGGGCAGCGATCTGCAAGACATCACCAAGGCCAGCACGCCTGTCGGCGAAACCCCCACGGCCACCGCGATGACCGTGATGACCCCACGGGCGTTGGAGAACTTCGAGACACTTCAGGGCTCGCCGTTCAAGCCCCATAACAATCTGGGCCAAAAGGGCGAAGACCTGCCGCACCCCCCCTACAGCGAGATCCCCCCGCGTGAATTGCCAAGCGGCAGCACGGGCAATGTCATCGTTGGCTGCATGAAAAACGAAGCGCCCTATATTTTGGAATGGGTCGCCTATCACCGGGCTATGGGGGTGGATAATTTCCTGATCTACACCAATGGCTGCGAGGACGGCACCAGCGAGATCCTGGACCGGCTGCAAGAGATGGGCATCCTGCAACATCGCAACAATGACAACTGGAAAGGCAACTCGCCGCAGCAACATGCGCTGAATCAATCGCTGAAAGAGCCGGTGATCATCAATGCCGACTGGATCATCCATATCGACGTGGATGAGTTCATGAACGTGCGCTGTGGCAACGGCACGTTACAGGATCTGTTTGACCGGGTGCCCGATGCCAGCAATATCGCCATGACCTGGCGGCTGTTTGGCTCCAACGAGGTCGTCACGCTGAAGGATGACTTTGTCACCGCCCAGTTTGACGCCTGCGCCCCCAAACACTGCCCCAAGCCCCATACGGTCTGGGGCTTTAAGACCATGTTCAAAAACATTGGCGCCTATCAAAAGATCAGCTGCCACCGCCCAAACAAGCTGGAAGAGACCTTTCGCGACAAGGTGAAATGGGTCAATGGCTCGGGCAAGGATATGACCCGCGAGGCCGCCGACAATGGCTGGCGCAATTCGCGCAAATCCATCGGCTATGACCTGATTCAGCTGAACCACTACGCGCTGCGCTCAGCCGAGAGCTTTTTGGTGAAACGCCAGCGCGGTCGCGCCCTGCATGTGGATCGCTCGATTGGGATCAACTACTGGATCCGCATGGACTGGAACGACCACCGCGATGTCACAATCCAGCGCAACCTGCCACGGCTACAGGCCGAATACGACCGCCTGATGCAGGATGATGCCCTGCGCGACTGGCACCAAAAGGGGCTGGACTGGCACCGGGCCAAGGCGGATGAACTGCATGGCATGGATGAGTTCGAAGAGCTTTACCAACAGGCCTTAACCCTTAAACTGACCGCAACCGAACGCGTCGCCTATGCGCTGGCGCTTGATGTGGAGAGCTGAGCAATGACCGAGACTGCCGACGTTCAAAAGATGCTGAAATGCCGGGGCATGCGCTTTCCGCTGGACCGGGCCATTCTGCCGCCCCGCATCCGCACCCTGCTGCGCGAAGGCGCCTATGAGGCCAAAGAGGCCACCGCCGTCAGAAAGCTGGTGAAAGCCGATGATGTGGTAATGGAATTGGGCGCCGGGATTGGCTTTATGTCCACGCTGGTGGCCACCAAGACCCCCGCCAAATCGGTGCACTCCTTTGAAGCCAACCCGCAATTGATGCCCTATATTGCCCAGGTCCACGCCGAAAACAACGTGACCAACGCCCATGTCACCAATGCGGTTCTGGGCGACCAAGACGGCACCGCCCCCTTCTACATCCGCAAAAACTTCCTCGCCTCTTCGCTGGACCCGATGGAGGACGCCGAGGATTGCACCAAGGTCGAGGTGCCGACCCGGAACGTCAACGCGGTGATCAAAGAGCTGCAGCCCTCTGTGCTGATCTGCGACATCGAAGGTGCTGAGGCAGATCTGTTGCCCAAAATGGACCTCACCGGGCTGCGCGCCGTGGTGATCGAGACCCACCCGCAGTGGATCGGCAAGGCGGGCATGCAAAAGGTTTTTCGCTGCATGGATGCCGCTGGCCTGGTGTTTTTCCCCCGCTGGTCACATGGTAAAGTCGCTGTGTTTCGCTCTGACTGGTAGCCCATGCGCTTTTTGGCAATCCTCACGGTCCGTAATGAAGGGGCCTTTTTGTTGGAATGGCTGGCCCATCACCGGGCCGTAGGGTTTACCGATTTCCTGGTCTTTTCAAACGATTGTCAGGATGGCACCGATGCCATGCTGGATCGGCTCGCGGATCTGGGTGAGCTTACCCATATTCGCAACGACGGCCCCTATGGCAAGGGCGGCATCCAGTTCACCGCGATGAAGCAGGCCGACAAACA
The DNA here is from genome assembly GCF_042192375.1 of Pseudophaeobacter sp. TrK17. Taxonomy (NCBI): domain Bacteria; kingdom Pseudomonadati; phylum Pseudomonadota; class Alphaproteobacteria; order Rhodobacterales; family Roseobacteraceae; genus Pseudophaeobacter; species Pseudophaeobacter sp. TrK17. The sequence goes on along the minus strand of NZ_CP071700.1, from coordinate 1,432,156 downwards.
CCCGTTGGTCAAACAGGCCGACTGGATCCTCGCCCTGGACGTGGATGAGTTTGTCAACATCAAGACCGGCGACGGCACCCTGACGGATCTGCTCAACGCCCTGCCAGAGGCCGACGCGTTCACCCTGACCTGGCGGTTGTTTGGCAATTCCGACATCCTGCGTTTTGAGGACGCCCCAGTGACCGAACTGTTTCGCCGCTGCGCCCCGGAGGTCATTCACTGGCCCTGGCGTGCCTCGATGTTCAAAACGCTCTATCGCAACAACGGCACCTATCGCAAAACCGGCGTCCACCGCCCCCGCGATGTCAAAAACCCAGAGAAGCTCGTAGAGTTTCGCTGGTTTGACTGCACCGGTCGGGAGCTGGGAGAGGCCTTTAAAACCCGGCGGCTGTTTTCCAACTATGGCCGCAAGAATTATGACCTGGCGCAGCTCAACCATTATCCGCTGGGCGCGATGGAAAGCTACATCCTAAAGGCGGATCGCGGCCGGGCGGTGCATTCAGACCATATGCTGGGTACAGATTACTGGGTCGAGCGCAATTTCAACACGGACAATGATGACACAGTTGATCGCTACGCCCCAGCACGCCGCGACATGGTTTCCCAGCTGTTGGAAGATACCAAACTAGCAAAGATACGCGCTAAATCAGTAGCTTGGCGACATCAGAGATTCCGCGACCTGATGCAGCTTGAACCCTATCGGGCGCTGTTTTCCCGCCTGCTGATGACGCCGCAATCACGCCCCATCAATGCAGTCACCGCCCAGACGCTGACCACCTTTGCCAACCTGGGCCGGGCCGCTCAAAAGGCAGCCACCAAGACGCAGCAAAAACCAGACACCGACACATAATCGCAGCGGGCCTTTTGCAGCTGGCCTTCTGGAGCGGTTTGCCGTCGCAGGCAACACCCTCTGGCTGCCGTTTGAAGCAATCCCCAGTAGAAGGGCCAGCAAAGCGACCAGAGTTTTTCTAACTTTGGCCGCATTTCTTGACTAAATCTTAGCCATATCGACCGCTGTACCGGTCTGTGTAAGGGATGTTTGGCGATGCAAGAGACTCTTGAGATTTTGGACGAAGACCTGTCCGGTCTAAAACTTGCCCAATGGGAGCAGCGCCTTGCCGCCATCACCGAAGAGCTTGGCATGTTCCAGCCACTGGGTCCCAAACACTGCGCCACCTTTCTGGACCAGGGCAATACGCTGCTGGTCACCTTTGAAACGATGCAGGGCATTCACAACCTTTCCAAACTGGCGCAGCCGCTTGGTTTTGACATGGTCAAAAGCGAAGGCTGGTCGCATTTGGGTCTGCTCTCCAATGGCGACACCTGGTTTCGCAACGAACGCGTCTTTGGCTTTTTTGATCAGCTGATCGACGATGGTTTCTTTGATGAATTTGACACTGTGATCTTTTATGGTGCAGGCCCCTGCGGCTATGCCGCCTCCGCCTTTTCCGTGTCCGCACCTGGTGCCACCGTGGTGGCCATCCAGCCCCAGGCCACGTTAGATGCGCGAATGACAGAATGGGATGAGCGCTTTGTGGAAATGCGCCGGGTCTCCTTTACCGATCGTTTTGGCTATGCCCCCGACATGCTCGACGCCGCCAAACAGGCCTTTATCTTTTACGACCCTTACGAGCAGCTCGACGCTATGCATGCGGCGCTGTTCAGCCGTAAAAACGTATCGCGGCTGCGGGTGCCCAACCTCGGCGCCGCGGTCCAGACCCGCATGATCGAAATGAGAATTCTCAATACCATCCTGAAACAGGCCGCCGAGGGTGACTTCAATGAGATCGCGTTCGCCCAGTTGTTCCGGGCCAGACGCGACGATTCTTCCTACCTGCGCGCCCTGATGGCACGCCTGGAGCAGCAAGACCGGCCGTTCCTGCAGGTTCTTTTGTGTCGCAACGTGTTGTCCCGCGCCCGCGCCCCGCGCTTTCGCCGCCGGTTGCAAGACCTGGAACAACGCGCCGCCGAAGGCGAATTCGAACTGCCCTCAACCCTGTAGCCCTGGTGCGCCGCTCCGCAGCACCTGCGCGATGCCCGACTGAACCAGGCTGCCGACCTGCAGAAAAGAGCCCTCTGGAGACTGTGGCGCAGGCCCCGGCTTCTTTCCCTTTTGCTGCAGCTGTGCTAACGCGGCGCCATGACAGAGACCCTCACCCTGACCCGCCCCGATGACTGGCATCTGCACCTGCGCGATGGCGCAATGCTCAAGGCCGTCCTGCCCGAAACGGCCCGCGACTTTGGCCGCGCCATCATCATGCCAAATCTGGTTCCCCCAGTGGTGACCGGCGACCAGGCGGCAGCCTACCGCGACCGCATTCTGGCCGCCCTGCCTGCAGGGATGGATTTTGCCCCGCTGATGACGCTCTACCTGACCGAAGACACCGATCCGGCAGATGTCGCAGCAGCCCATGCCTCGGGTCTGATCACCGCCGTCAAACTCTACCCGGCGGGGGCCACCACCAATTCCAGCAGCGGTGTCAGCAATTTTGACAAGGTCCGCCCGGTGCTGGAAAAAATGGCCGAAATCGGCCTGCCGCTCTGTGTGCATGGCGAAGTCACCGATGCGGATATCGACATCTTTGACCGCGAGGCCGTCTTTATCGACCGGGTGCTGGACCCAATCCGCAAAGCCACCCCCGGGCTCAAAGTGGTGATGGAACATATCACCACCGCCAACGGCGTGGACTATGTCAAATCCGCGCCTCAGGATCTGGGTGCGACCATCACAACCCATCACCTGATCATCAACCGCAACCATATTCTGGTTGGCGGCATCAAGCCCCATTACTACTGCCTGCCGGTGGCCAAACGCGAAGAACACCGCCTGGCGCTGCGCGCCGCCGCCACCTCTGGCGACGCCCGGTTTTTCCTTGGCACCGATTCTGCGCCCCACACCGACCCAAACAAAGAAAGCGGCTGCGGCTGTGCCGGCTGTTTCACCGCCACCAACACCATGGCGCTGCTCGCCCATGTCTTTGAAGAAGAGAGTGCATTGGGCAACCTGGAAGGCTTTGCCAGCAAAAACGGCCCCGCCTTCTACCAGCTGCCGGAAAACACAGGTCAGATAACCCTCGTAAAATCTGAGGCTGCAACCCAATTCCCGGCCAAGATCAACAGCGATGACGGCCCCGTCACAGTTTTTGACCCCGGCTTCCCGGTCTATTGGTCCGTTGCTTGACCCATGTTCCGTCTGAACGCCCGCAAAGCGATCAGGCGCCCTATTTCATCTTACCCTAAATACCTCCGCCGGAGGCTCCTGCCCGCGCCACGGATTCCCAAGTTCCCAAAGGATACGCCATGATCCCAACTGCCTACCCCACCCGCGAAGAAATCGCCCGCCTCTCGGCCCGGATGCTGCTGGAAATCGGCGCCGTGAACTTTAACGCGCGTGATCCCTATATCCTGGCCTCTGGCCTGCCCTCCCCCAGCTATGTCGATTGCCGCAAGCTGATCTCCTTCCCGCGCATCCGCACCACTTTGATGGATTTCCTCACCGTGACCGTGATGCGCAATGCCGGCTTTGAAGCCTTTGACAATATCGCCGGCGGTGAAACCGCAGGCATTCCCTTTGGTGCGCTGGTGGCCGAACGCATGGCTCTGCCGATGACCTATGTGCGCAAAAAGCCCAAAGGCTATGGCCGCAATGCCCGCATCGAGGGCGTGATGAGCGAAGGTCAGCGGGTGCTCCTGGTCGAAGACATGACCACCGATGGCGGCTCCAAACTGTCCTTTGTCGACGCCATCCGCGAAACCGGCGCCAGCTGCGGCCACACTGCGGTGATTTTTTACTACGACATCTTCCCCGAAACCACCAAACGCCTGGGCGACCACGGGGTTGAGCTGCATTACCTGTGCACCTGGTGGGATGTACTGGCAGAAGCAAAGGCGCAACAGTGCTTTGACGCCGAAACCCTGGCCGAGGTCGAAAGCTTCCTCAAGGATCCCCGCGCCTGGCAAGAGGCCAACAAGACAAGCTGAGGCGCGGAAAATCGCCGATGCCTTGCAGGGTCGCTCCGCTCACGGAGCGGCCTTTTCTGTGGCTGCACCAAAGCTTGCACAGAAAGGGCTGCACTTTCCCCACAGGGAAGCGCACCTTATCCACAGAATTTCCCGATACCCAAACCCGACAAAGCGCTTTACAACTGACGCTCAAACCAAAGAGAGCAGCAATGAACGATATTCCCCCCAGCGCGCCCCTGCCGGATGAAATGCCTGACCATATCTCCAGCGAGATGCCGGATGAGATGGCACATGACATGGCCGCTGATCCCATAGCTGTTGGCCAGGCCCTGGCACCGGTTGGACAGGCGTCCGTTGGGCAGGCCTCAGCTGGACAGACGGGCATGCCTGTTGCCTCGGCGTCGGTTGAAGCCGCGATTGAACTGCCCCACTCGGTAGAGGCCGAACAGCAGCTTCTGGGCGCGATCCTGACCAACAACGATGTCTATGACCGCATCGCCTCGATCATCAATGCCACCCATTTTTACGATCCGGTCCACACCCGAATCTATGAAATTGCCGCCGCGCGGATCTCCAAAAACGCCCTGGCCTCGCCCGTGACGCTCAAGGCCTTTATGGAGGATGACGAGGGGCTCAAGGAACTCGGTGGTCCCGCCTATCTGGCAAAGCTGGCCGGTGCGTCCATTTCCGCCTTTGCGGTGCGCGACTATGCGCAGATGATCTATGATCTGGCGATCCGGCGCGAGCTGATCGCCCTGGGCCAAAGCATCTCCGACAAGGCCCGCCGGGTTGATGTGGCCTCGGAACCCAAGGAACAGATCGTCGAGGCGGAACAATCGCTCTATCAGCTGGCAGAACAGGGTCAGACCGAAAGCGGGTTTAAGTCCTTCCTCAAAGCGGTGACCGAAGCGGTCAATGTCACCAACGAGGCCTATCAGCGCGGCGGCGGCATGGCCGGGGTTTCCACCGGGCTGGCTGATCTGGACAAACAGCTTGGCGGTCTGCATCCTTCGGATTTGCTGATCCTGGCGGGACGTCCCTCGATGGGGAAAACCTCGCTGGCCACCAACATCGCCTTCAACGTGGCCAAGGCCTACAAGAAAGGCGTCAAACCAGACGGTACTGAGGGCGCCATTGATGGCGGCGTGGTGGGCTTTTTCTCGCTCGAGATGTCCGCCGAACAGCTGGCGGGCCGGGTTCTGGCCGAAGCTTCCGAGATTTCCTCGCATAAAATCCGTCAGGGCGACATGACCGAGGGCGAATTCCGCCGCTTTGTCCAGGCCGCCAAGGATCTGGAAAGCTGCCCGCTGTTCATCGACGACACCCCCGCCCTGCCGATTTCGCAGCTCGCCGCCCGCGCGCGTCGGTTGAAGCGGACCCATGGGCTGGATGTTCTGGTGATCGACTACCTGCAGCTGTGTCGCGGTATGGCGGAAAACCGGGTGAACGAGATCGCCGAGATCTCCATGGGGATGAAGGCCATCGCCAAGGAACTGCAGATCCCGGTGATCGCCCTGTCGCAGCTGTCGCGTCAGGTGGAAAACCGCGACGACAAACGTCCACAGCTGTCGGATTTGCGGGAATCAGGCTCGATCGAACAGGATGCCGACGTTGTGATGTTTGTGTTCCGCGAGGAATACTACAAGGAGCGTGAAAAGCCCGGCGATCACGAGCTGGACAAGATGGAAGAGTGGAAAACCGCGATGGAACGCCTGCACGCCAAGGCCGAGGTCATCGTCGGCAAGCAGCGTCACGGCCCCATCGGCACGGTTGAACTGTCCTTCACCGCCGAATTCACCCGCTTTGGCAACCTGGCCAAGGAATGGCAGAACGGTCCGCGCGAAGACGAATATTAGGTCTGGCGAACGCGACACCGCAGCGCCAGCCCGCCCCATCATGCCCCGGTAAAAACGGGGCATGATGCGTTTCAGATCACCAGATCAGGGCGAAAACACCCACAGCAATTAGTAGCGGCCAATTTCGACGCGTTGTTTATCCAGCACCTTACCCGAGGATGAGATCGCTTTCACGATGGCAAAGTAGCGGTTATTCTTACCGCCGGAACAGGGCGGCATATATCCTTTGGATGCGTAGGCGCCAGTCCCGCGCCCAGCCGAAATCACCCGCGCCTTGCCCGGCAGTTTACCAACCAGCCCCGGCACCGAGGCAAGCGTCGCCGAGGTGCCGCTGACTGGATACCCGATAACACCATGCCCACCATTCTTTGAAAGCGGCCTATAATCTCGGTCGTTGTATTCGACATAGACCCAGGATGTGCCGCCTGGCAGATTAGAAACCTGCATAGGTGGCGTCGCTCCTTTCCCACCAAAGAGCGTACATTGTTGCCCCTTGGGGACACGCTTACCATCCCAGCCACCACCCAGTTGAACCGACATATCCGCCAGGGCAGCCCCTCCGGCAAAGATAAATGCTGCACAGAATAACACAGACTTTTTCAATTTAATGCTCCGCAAAATAACACTCTACAGTTGATATACTAATTCACGATCACCGTTTGTCTACTGGTGTTTGCATAAGATCCCGGCCAAGCCAAAGCGCAGTAACGGCCCACCCGAACCGCCGCAACGGGGGGGGCGCTTCGCGTCCCACTCTCGGTTCGGAGGCGGTAGCTTTGGTACACATCTCAAAAGCAGGAATGCCCCGCCAAGCGCATGGTGAACGGCTTTGCCAGCCTATAGCGATGAGGTCGTCTCCTTCCCAAAGAAGCCACAAGCCGCCCAATGCCGCCATAACTGGCCATCCTCCCCACGAATTCCTCTTGACCCCTGCCCCGCGCATGTCAAGAACGGGGCATGAGCACGGCTAAACTGACAATCAATCTCGATGCGCTGGTGACTAACTGGCAGAATCTGAACGCCATGACCAACTGCGAAACCGCAGCTGTGGTCAAGGCAAACGGCTATGGGCTGGATGCAGCCCGCGTGGCCAAGGCATTGGCCAAGGGCGGCGCACGCAATTTCTTTGTCGCCGCCGCCGAAGAAGGCGTCGCCCTGCGCCGCGCGCTGGGGCCAGGTCCCGGCATTTCGGTGTTTTCCGGCCACATGGAGGGCGACACCCGGCTGCTGAAGGAATTCCAGCTGGCGCCGATGCTGAACTCGCTCGACCAGATGCTGCGCCATTTTGAAACCCTGCCCGGCCATACCTTTGGGGTGCAGCTAGATTCTGGCATGAACCGCCTTGGCATGGAGCCCGCCGAATGGGCAGCGGTGCGCGATATCGCCCTGGGACAAAAGCCAGTGTTGCTGATGTCGCATCTTGCCTGCTCTGATGAGCCGAGCCATCCTATGAATGCCCAGCAGTTGCAGGTCTTCCGTGAGATGACCGATGGGCTGGAGGTGCCGCGCTCATTGGCCGCCACTGGTGGCATCCTTTTAGGGCGGGATTATCATTTCGACCTCTGCCGTCCGGGCGTGGGTCTGTATGGCGGCGCGCCTTATGGCGATGCGCTCCCTGTTGTGCAACTGGATCTGCCGGTCATCCAGACCCGCGATGTTGAGCCCGGCGAAAGTGTCGGCTACGGCAATACCTGGGTGGCGCAGGCGCCCAGCCGCATCGCCACCGTTGCAGCCGGCTATGCCGATGGGCTGCACCGCACCATGATGAACCACGGCATTGATCTGTTTGCCGGCAAGACCCGCTGCCCTGTGGTGGGCCGGATCTCGATGGATCTGATCACCGTTAATATCACGGCACTTTCCGAAGTGCCTGCCAGCCTGACGCTGCTGAATGAAGTTCAAACCGTTGACCACCTCGCTACAGCTGCGGGCACCATCGGTTATGAGATCCTCACCTCGATGGGGCATCGCTATGCACGGACCTATCAGGGATGATTTCTTTGTCTCCATTGGTGACCCCATTGGCCCGACTGGGCCGCGCCTCTTTGGCGGCGCTGGCTATGATTGGTCGGGTGGCCTTGTTCACGGTCAGTGCCTTCACCCATATGTTGCGCCCGCCCTACTACCCGCGTGAGCTGGCCCTGTCGCTGCTGCAGATCGGCTGGCTGTCGCTGCCCGTGGTTGCCTTGACAGCCGTCTTTACCGGCGGCGCCCTGGCCCTGCAGATCTACGCAGGGGGTGCGCGGTTCAATGCCGAGGCCGTGGTGCCGCAGATTGTCGCCATTGGCATGGTGCGTGAACTTGGCCCGGTACTGGTTGGGCTGATGATTGCCGCCCGGGTGACATCGTCGATTGCGGCAGAGATCGCCACCATGAAGGTGACCGAGCAAATCGACGCGCTGGTGACCCTGTCGACCAATCCCATGCAGTATCTTGTCGCCCCCCGGGTGCTGGCAGCGCTGCTGACCGTGCCGGTTCTGGTGGGCATCGGCGATATCATCGGCATCGCCGGCGGCTATACCGTTTCGGTGCACAACCTCGGCTTCAACTCAGCCGCCTACCTGAAAAATACCGTCGATTTCCTAGAGCCGCTTGACCTGATTTCCTCGCTGGTTAAGGGCGCCTTTTTTGGCGTTATCGCCGCCACCATGGGCTGCTACTACGGCATGCAGTCCGGTCGCGGGGCGCAGGGTGTTGGCAGTGCGACCAAATCTTCGGTCGAGGCGGCAGCTGTGCTGATCCTGGCGACCAATTTTGTCCTGACAGGGGTGTTCTTTTCGCTATGACCACAGATACCCCTCTCCAACCGATGATCAAGCTAGACAGCGTTCACAAGGCCTTTGGCGACAATCGCGTGCTGCGCGGCATGAATCTAGAGATCCCTAGGGCCAGCTCGATGGTGATCATCGGCGGATCCGGCACCGGCAAATCCGTAGCACTCAAAAGCGTGCTGGGGCTGATCACCCCCGACAGCGGCGAAATCTATGTCGATGGCAAGCCCGCGGGCTCTGGCGATCGCGATGCCTTTCTGGCGCGCTTTGGCATGTTGTTTCAGGGCGGTGCTCTGTTTGACTCCCTGCCGGTCTGGCAGAACGTCGCCTTTCGCCTGCAACGGGGCGCGCTGAAACGCCCCGCATCCGAGGCCCGCGAGATCGCCATTGAAAAACTGCGCCGCGTCGGGTTGAAACCCGATGTGGCCGACCGGCTACCGGCGGAGCTGTCTGGTGGCATGCAAAAACGTGTCGGCCTAGCCCGCGCCATTGCTGCCGAGCCCGAAATCATTTTCTTTGACGAGCCCACCACCGGCCTGGACCCCATCATGTCTGGGGTGATCAACGACCTGATCCGCGAAATTGTTGTCGAGATGGGTGCCACGGCGATGACCATCACCCATGACATGTCCTCGGTCCGCGCCATTGCCGATAATGTCGCCATGCTGCACGACGGTGTGATCCAATGGACCGGGCCAGTAGCGGATATGGACCAGTCCGGTGATCCTTACCTCGACCAATTCATCCACGGCCGCGCCGAGGGGCCGATCGAAGCTGTGCGCTAAGAGCCATGACTAAGTGCCTATCATTTCTGGAAAGCCTGCGACCGTATCCTCCCCCCTGGCCACCGTAGTGTTTTCAGTGGCACGCTAAATAGTCGAATATCAGTTTTTAACAGCTGTCGGACCACCATGCCCCTGAAAATAGCCACTCTCTCACTACTGATCCTCTATCCCATTGCCTGGTTTGCACCTCTGATGCGCGCCGGGCTGTTGCCTATCTTTGGTCTGAGCGAAATTTCTGTGATCACCGGGCTACAAAGCCTCTGGGGCAGCGATGTTTTCCTGGCGCTCACAGTGACCTGTTTTGCCATCTTTGCGCCCTATCTCAAAACCGTCGGCCTGGCCCTGGTACAATGGGGACTGTTGGACGCACGTGCACAACCAGTGCTGCACACCTTGGGTAAATTCGCCATGGCGGATATCTTCCTCATCGCGCTCTATATCACGCTGGCCAAGGGCATAGGCTACGCCACAATCGAGGTGGCATGGGGGCTTTATATGTTTACTGCCTGCATTGTCGCCTCCCTTATCCTCAGCCTACTGACAGAACGATCCCTGCGCCACGCGGATTAAGGGGCATTGCCCCCAGACCTTGAGCGCCTACCTTTCCCTTGAACAAAGTAAGAACATAGGGCAGAAGGCCATATGGCAAAATCAAATACCTTTTCATGCTCTGCCTGCGGCGCGAGCTTTTCCAAATGGTCCGGTCGCTGCGAAGGCTGCGGCGAATGGAACACTATTGTCGAAGACAAAGGCCTCTCCTCCGCTGGCCCTTCCAAAAAGTCACTTGGGATCCGGCGCGGCAAGACGATCCCGCTGTCAGATCTCTCCACCGAGGAAACCCCACCGCCCCGCGCCACCTGCGGCGTCGCAGAGCTGGACCGGGTTCTTGGTGGTGGTCTGGTCGCGGCCTCTGCCATTCTGGTTGGGGGCGATCCTGGGATCGGCAAATCGACCCTGCTGTTGCAGGCGGCTGCACGCTTTGCCCAGGCAGGGGTGAAGACCATCTATGTCAGCGGCGAAGAGGCCTCGGCGCAGGTGCGGATGCGGGCGCAGCGGTTGGGACTGGCACAGGCGCCAGTAAAACTGGCCGCGGAAACCAACCTGCGCGATATCCTGACCACGCTGGAGGCCGAAAGACCGCAGCTGGCCATCATCGATTCCATTCAGACCATGTGGGCGGATCACGTGGACAGCGCCCCCGGATCTGTCAGCCAGGTGCGGGCCGCGGCCCACGAATTGACCACCTTTGCCAAGGCCCAGGGGATTTCCATCATCATGGTGGGCCATGTCACCAAGGACGGCCAGATTGCCGGACCTCGGGTTGTGGAACATATGGTCGACACGGTGCTCTATTTTGAAGGCGAGCGGGGGCATCAGTTCCGCATTCTTCGGGCGGTGAAAAACCGCTTTGGCCCGGCGGATGAGATCGGCGTCTTTGAAATGACCGGCTGCGGCCTGGCCGAGGTCACCAATCCTTCGGCGCTGTTCCTGTCGGACCGTGGCGAGCCGTCAGCTGGTTCTGTCGTCTTTGCCGGCATTGAAGGCACCCGCCCGGTTCTGGTCGAAATGCAGGCGCTGGTGGCGCCCTCGCCCCATTCGCAGCCGCGCCGCGCCGTGGTGGGCTGGGACAGTTCCCGCCTGGCGATGATTCTTGCCGTGCTTGAAGCGCGGTGTGGCATTCCTTTTGCCGGGTTGGATGTCTATCTCAATGTGGCGGGTGGGATGAAAATCACCGAACCCGCAGCCGACCTTGCGGTGGCCGCAGCCCTGCTTAGCGCCCGTGAAGACGTCGCCCTGCCCGCAGATACGGCTGTTTTTGGAGAAATATCGCTGTCTGGGGCCCTTCGTCCGGCCCCACAGACCGAAAACCGGTTGAAAGAGGCGCAAAAACTTGGTTTCACCTCTGCAATAGCTCCAAGTGGTGGCAAATCCATTTCGATCAAGGGTCTTGGCCTGCGCCGAGCCTCAGATCTGGCGGGATTTGTTGGCGAATTCTTTGGAGCCGGCTAGAGTTGCCGAAATTTTATCGCAGGCTAACGGGCGAGGGTTATGGAAGGTTTCACTATTATTGACGGGGTTGTGGCCCTGGTCATCGTATTATCGGCGCTTCTGGCCTATTCGCGTGGCTTTGTCCGCGAAGCCATGGCCATTGCGGGCTGGATCGCAGCCGGCATCCTTGCCTTTATGTTCGCCCCTCAGGTCGAACCGCTGATGGCAGAGATCCCGGTTGTTGGCGAATTCATCTCTGACAGTTGCGAACTCTCGATCATTGCCGCCTTTGCCGCTGTGTTTGCGGTGGCGCTGATTGTGGTGTCCTTCTTCACGCCACTGTTCTCATCGCTGGTCCAGCGATCTGCGCTTGGCGGCTTGGACCAGGGGGCCGGTTTCTTCTTTGGCGTCTTGCGCGGCATCCTGCTCGTGGCGATTGCCTTTTTCCTCTATAATGTGGTGATGACCGGGCAGAGCTTTACAATTGTTGACGAGAGCCGCTCGGCGGTGGTGTTTGAACAGATGATTGGCAAGATCGAAGACCGCAATCCTGAGCAGGCCCTCGGCTGGGTGACCCAGCAGTACGAGGCCTTGATCGGCTCTTGCGGCAGCTAACACCTGATCTGTTTACCAAGGTAAACCAGCATGATTTTGAAAGGGCGCCTTATTGGCGCCCTTTTTCTATGGTGCTGCAAAGACTTCACAGCTTTATCCACAGACCACCCAACGACAGGTTAATGCCTTCGGTTAACCTTTAACCTTTTGTTAACCATTAAGAATCATTTTTTCTGGTCGCATTTTGAAACTTCGAATTTTCGTGATTTTCTTAAAAAATCCTCAAGCAGCCCCACTCAATGGTTAACAAAGGCGCAAAAAACGCGCTTTTGTTGCGAAAAATGGGGGCAAGAACGGAATTGGCCGCACCCCTGCCCCATTTCCGTCCCAATTCGAGGGCCAGATAGGATCAACAAAACGAACAGGCACTCTCGCTCAGAAGGATCGACACCATGCTCCTGGATCATTTCAACACTTTCGCCGATTATCAGCCGGTTGGCCTTTTGTTGGATTTCCCAATGGTGCGTCCCGAACCAGAGGTTCAGGCGCCGCAGCGGAGCAAGACTGGTGGCTTTCTGCCGCAGACACTGGTGGAAACCGATCGCGGCTTTGTGCAGGCCCGGAACGTTAAGCCAGGCGATATGGTCTACACCTTCGACGGTGGCTGCCAAGAGGTCGAGACGGTTCGCCACGCGGTGCCCCGCCTGACCACCATGATGCATGTTCCTGCCGGTGCCCTGGGCAATGACTGTGACCTGCAACTTCCAGCCGATCAAATGGTCGCGCTTGAAATCGACGCGGCTGAGCGCCTGTTTGGTCTTCCCCTGGTTCTGGTGAAACTGATTTCCTTGGCCGGCCACAAAGGTATCAAAGCCCTGAGCCCAGAACGCCTGGGCCGGATCCACATTGAATGCGCCGAAGAAGAGTTGATCTGGGCCGAAAGCGGCATGTTGATCCAGGCCGGAACAGGCGGGCCGGATGGTGCTTTCAAAGAGCTGTCCCTGGCGGAAACCCGTCAGATCCTGGCCAGCGATGAGGGCCGCGCACTGGCTCTGACCGGTGTTCAAGAAGAAGAAGCCGAGTTCCCTGACCTGCTGAAGGATCTGCTGGCTGGGTCAAAGACCACCCCCAACACCGCGCCAAAGGCTGCCTGAGCAGACCCTTTCCCAAAGTTTTCCTCCCCACCTAGGGCGGCCTTGTCACAAAAGGGTCGCCCATTTTCTTGTCTGCAGTGGCGCTGCTGCTGGGCACGAGCCTTGCCCGCTCTTGGCCGCAGCCGGTCCGCAGCAACTCCCCACGGTTGTGATGGGGCATAAAAACTCCCTCATTGCTGACAAAACTGTTCCGAACACCAAGAAAATGACGCAGAAAAATCCATGCTTTCTTCTGTATTCTACGGCCTATCCAAGCTAGGAAGCCTGCAGCAGTATCCAGGCTTGGGCCTGGTCTGCAGCAACCGACAGCAACGCTACAGCGAAATTGGAGTCATTCAATGTGCGGGATTTTGGGGATCGCAAGCCGACAGCACGAGGTTTTTGCGGAACTTTATGATGGGTTGCTCATGCTGCAACACCGCGGCCAGGATGCATCGGGCATTGTGACCTACACGGGCGAGTTCTTTCGCGAGAGCAAAGCCAACGGTCTGGTCAAAGATGTATTCAGTGCCTCAGATGCAGAGACCCTGCGCGGCAAGGTGGGCATCGGACATGTAAGATACCCCACGGCGGGGTCACTCAGCGCCTCTGAGGCGCAACCCTTTTTCGTCAATGCGCCCTATGGTATCTATCTGGTACACAACGGAAATATTACAAATACAGCAGAGCAGCGCGACAAGGTGACAGCCAAATACAGCCGCCATCTGCGCACCACCTCGGATTCCGAAATCCTGCTTAATGTGCTGGCTGACAAGATCTCTGACAGCATCAAGGTCAATGGCACGGTCGACCCGATCCGCAATCTTTTTGCCGGGGTGAAAATGACCATGGAGCGCATTCAGGGCGCCTATTCAGTGATCTGCATGGTCGCAGGTGTCGGCATGCTGGCCTTCCGCGACCCCCATGGTATTCGCCCCCTGTCCATTGCCCGCCGTGCGGCCGAAGGCGACGGCGATGACTACGCCTTTGCCTCGGAAGACGTGGCTTTTGGCATCAACGGCTTTGAAAAACTGCGCGATGTGGCGCCCGGCGAGGCGATTCTCATTGATCTGGACGGCAATATGCACAGCTTCCAGGCGGTCGAAGGCACCCTGACACCCTGTATCTTTGAATATGTCTATCTGGCGCGACCCGATTCGATGCTGGATGGTATTTCGGTCTATAAAACCCAGCTGCGCATGGGGCAGACGCTGGCAAAACAGATCATCGAGGCCGACCTGGAAATCGACTGCATCATCCCGGTGCCAGATTCCGCCCGCCCAGTGGCACTGGAAGTGGCCAACTCCATGGGCATTCGTTACCGCGAAGGTCTGGTAAAGAATCGCTACATCGGGCGGACATTCATCATGCCCGGTCAGGCAGAGCGGCAAAAATCGGTCCGCCGCAAGCTGAACGCAATTCCGCTGGAGATGAAGGGGCTGAATATCATGCTCATTGATGATTCCATCGTGCGCGGCAACACCATCCAGAAGATCGTCCAGATGTGCCGCGATGCCGGCGCCAAGAAGGTCTATATCGCCTCTGCCTCGCCACCGGTGAAATACCCCAATGTCTATGGCATCGACATGCCTACCAAGCATGAGCTGATCGCCGACGGGCGCAGCACCGAAGAAATTCGCGAAGAGCTGGGCGCCGATGCGCTTATTTATCAGCGGCTTGAAGATCTGGTTTGGGCAGCCAAAGAGGGCAACAAGGACATCGACACCTTTGATTGCTCTTGTTTTGACGGAAAATATGTCACCGGCAGTGTCTCAAACGACTACCTGGATTCGCTCGAAAGCAGCGGCCGGGTGAGCAAAAAGATCCAAGACATGCCAGCCCCCGGAGAATCCTGGAACAGCATGAAATTGGCAACCTGAACCAAAAGATCCCCCTGCAGGTGCCGGGCCTCGCCTCTCTGGTGACGCCCGGAAGCTGTGCCATCACACGAGGGGTTTGAACTTGCCGGCTAAGCAGGATATGAGAGCCCCAACGTCATAGGGAGAGGCGCTGATCACACAGATCGGCGCCTCTCCTGTGTTTTGCTACCTGCTCTGTTCGAGCTCTACGAAAGACCCGCCACTTGGACGCACATCTTGCCAGAATGCTGACTTCCTCGCGCCAGTGTCGCTGCTGCGGCGCGACCTTTGCGCAATTGCTCAGCCTCAGCTGCGACCGCCCAGACCAGTGTCCCGAAGACCTGGTGGTACAGGATAATTCGGCGGTTCTGGCGCAGACCGGTGATGTGCTCACCGATGACTTTTGCCGCATTGGGGATCTGCGGTTTGTCCGGGCGGTTCTGGCGATCCCTCTGGCCGACAGCGATGGGCAGGAGTTCATTTTGGGCACTTGGGCCAATCTCGGGGTTGAAGATTTTGACGCCTACCTCGACCTGTTGGACATGCAGGAGACCGAAAGCCTTGGCAGTCGTCCAGCCTGGCTGGCCAATGCCATCCCGCCCGACAACGGCACCCCCGTTGCCTGCATGCTGCATATGCGCCCCGAGGGCCAATATCCTGAACTACAGGTGTCAGAGCCCAATAACCCGCTCGCTCCCCTGCAAAACCAGGGCGCGCAGCTGGAAGAGTTGTTTGAGCTGCTCCATACCTATGGCCATGATCTGGCCTCTCTGGTCTATGATTCCTGACCGACATCCGGCCAGCCCTGACCTGGGTTACACAAAGCGCTTTCAAGAGGTCTGCGGCCTGTGATCCAGACCAGCCCTGCCCCTGCAGGCCTGTCGGCAAAAGCCCGCCCGTTTTTCGCCCCCTTAGCATGGCTTTGCCGATAGTCCGCTCCGCAGGATCGGCCCACTCAAATTTGCCCCTCGCCCCCAGCGGCGGCAGCCCATATCTGCGCTTAGATCCCTTTCACGGCGTGGTCCTCCCCCCTCGTCACCTGTGCCCGGCCCTCAGGCTTGTCGGCCTCCCTCCTGTTCTCGTCGCTGCCCCCCGCAGCTGCGCCATAAAAAGTAAGACATGACACAAACCACTCCTGAAACACCCTTACGCGTTGCCAAAGAGGCCACCCAGTCCAATATGATCGCATCCAGAGGCCTCAGCCTGCTTGGCCTCTTTGGGGTCGAAAATGATCTCCAGGCCATGGTGCGCCTGCCCAGCGGTCGGGTAAAGACCATCAAAACCGGCAGCCGGCTGGTCCAGGGCCGCGTGCTGGGGATTGATCCGGGCGGCATTGTCCTGGAAAAATCTGGCCGCAGTAGCCGGATCGAAATGCCCGGCAGCTGAGCACTTGGTCCGGGGCGGTCAGCGCCCTTCCCATGCGACGCATCCATAATCCAGGCGGCTCCTCCAAGATGGAGACTTGACCCCCTGCCTCAAGCGGATCAAAAGACGGCCCATGACACAGAAAATCGCTCTTATCACCGGCGCATCTCGCGGCCTGGGGGCAGCCCTGGCCGAAGCCTTGGCGCCAACGCATCATATCGTCGCTGTTGCGCGCACTACCGGTGCGCTTGAGGAGCTTGATGATCGCATCAAGGCGCTGGGTGGGTCGGCTACATTGGCGCCGATGGATATTACCCAGCCCGCAGCCATGGCAACCCTGTGCCGTGGGATCCATGATCGCTGGGGACAGCTGGATCTTTGGCTGCACACGGCGATCCATGCCGCTCCGCTCAGCCCGGCGCCTTCCGTGGGAGAAAAGGACTGGGCAAAATCCATCGCGGTCAATGCCACAGCGCCTTCGATCCTTATTCCCTATGTGGCCCCCCTGTTGGGACGCAGCGGTCAGGCGGTGTTTTTTGATGACCCCCGTGCGGGCGAAAAGTTCTTTGGCACCTACGGCGCCAGCAAGGCAGCGCAAATGGCGCTGGCACGCAGCTGGCAGTCTGAAACAGTCAAAACCGGACCGGTGGTGAAGATACTGCAGCCGCAGCCAATGCCCACCGCCCTGCGCGCCCGCTTCTTCCCTGGTGAGGACCGCGCACCGCTGGCCGACATCCACGCCGAAGCCGCACGCCTGCTCAGGGATATTCAGGGCTAGGCCAGCGCAACACAACCACAACGCCCCAGCGCAGCGCCCCCCCCTTTGGCGGCGCGGGGTATTGCCCAACATTACCGCCCCCCACTAGGCCAGCGCCAGTTTTCAACCGCAGGCGCAGCCTGCCGGGCCCAAGGGGAGAGGGGCTTTGCAAAAGCCCCGATCTGCGCGGGAGCCCCCCCTTTTTTTGTCGTTGAAGGTTTGCATTTGGCCTATCCCCGGCCAAACCTGTGGCACAGCTACCAGATCCGCCGCAGCTTCCGGTCTCCTGACGAGCCGAAACACTTGCCCCCAATTGTACCAATGCCTATTCAGATCTAAACAGCTGCGGGGGATTTTATGCGCATTCTCATCACCAATGACGACGGCATCAGTGCACCTGGGCTTGTCGTGCTTGAACAGATCGCTCAGGACCTCGCCGGACCTGATGGCGAAGTCTGGACCGTAGCGCCTGCCTTTGAACAATCAGGCGTTGGCCATTGCATCAGCTATACGCGCCCCTCCATGCTCAGCCAGCTGGGGCCGCGGCGCTATGCTGCCGAAGGCTCCCCTGCCGATTGCGTTCTGGCCGGTATCCATGTGGCGATGAAGGACAATCGCCCCGACCTGGTGCTTTCCGGCGTGAACCGTGGCAACAACTCGGCTGAAAATGCGCTCTACTCAGGCACCCTGGGCGGAGCGATGGAAGCCGCCTTACAGGGCATTCCCGCCATCGGGTTGTCGCAGTATTTTGGCCCTCATAACAAAGATCTCGATGATCCCTTTGAGGCCGCAGCCCAACACGGGGCAGAGGTTGTGCGCAAGGTTCTGGCAGCAGAGCCACAGGACCAGCAAGATTACCGTCTGTTTTACAATATCAACTTCCCTCCCGTTCCCGCCGACGCGGTCAAAGGCACCCGGGTGGTGCGCCAGGGTTTCCGCCGTGGCACTCACTTTTCAGCCGAAGAGCAGCTTTCTCCAAACGGGCGCCGCTACCTGTGGATCCGTGGCGGTGATCAGCACATTCAGACCGCGCCTGATAGCGACGCCAGCGTCAATCTGAATGGCTATATCTCGGTGACCCCAATGCGCGCCGATCTGACCGCCCATGATATGTTAGATGCGTTCACAGGAATCGAATGACCAGCTCCGACCCCGAGACAAAGATGCAGTTTCTGTTTGCCCTGCGCTCGCGCGGGGTGACCGACAGCCGGGTGCTGGAGGCCATGGAGCAGATTGACCGGGGTCCCTTTGTCCGCGGCATCTTTTCCGAACGCGCCTATGAGGACACGCCGCTGCCGATTGCCTGCGGCCAGACCATCTCTCAGCCTTCGGTGGTTGGCCTGATGACCCAGGCCCTGCAGGTCTCGCCACGCGACACCGTGCTGGAGGTTGGCACTGGCTCGGGCTATCAGGCCGCCATTCTGGCGAAGCTGGCCCGGCGGGTCTATACCATCGACCGCCATGCCCGCCTGGTGCGCGAAGCCCGAATGATTTTTGACGCCCTGCAGCTGCCAAATGTGACCTCGCTGGTGGGGGATGGCAGCTTTGGCCTGCCCGATCAGGCGCCATTTGACCGGATCATTGTCACCGCCGCTGCCGAAGATCCCCCCGGCCCCTTGCTGGCGCAGCTCAAACCCGGCGGTATCATGGTTGTTCCCGTCGGCCAGTCCGACACGGTGCAGACCCTGATCAGGGTGCGCAAATCCGAAGACGGTCTCGATTATGATGAACTGCGACCCGTCCGGTTTGTTCCCCTGCTGGAAGGATTGGGCAAAGAAGCCTAAATTCAGGCAAACTGGCGCCGATTGGCCCCTGAGCTGCAGAAAACCATTGACCTGCAGTCGCGCAGCAGCACAAGAGGCCTTAAAACCGGCAAAGATCCGGCGCGTTTAAAAACACGACACGAAATGAGGATAGCATGATGACAGGCAGCCCTTCTAGCAGCGCCAGACTTCGATTCGCGGGTCGACGCATGGCGCTTGCCTCGCTTCCTGTGCTGGCTCTTCTTGCCGGATGTGATGGACCGCTGGATTATGATCTGCGCGGACAGATCGGCGGCTTCAACACCACCGCCGCAGCCCAGACCGCCACCACCCATCGCCCGGCGGCGGATGCCCGTGGCTTGATCACCTATCCCTCCTACCAGGTTGCGGTGGCAGAGCGCGGCGACACGGTCTCGGATGTGGCCACCCGCATTGGTCTGCCCGTGGGGGAAATTTCCCGGTTCAATGGCATGCAACCCGGGGACACCCTGCGCAAGGGCGAAATCCTCGCCCTGCCCCGGCGCGCCCCGGACAGCCTGCCTGCCGCAGATGGCAGCACGTCGCCTGGAGGTGTCGACATTGCCTCCCTTGCAGGCAGCGCCATTGATGCATCCCCGACAACCTCGCCCAATCCCGGCTCGGTGACCACCACCGACCTGCAACCCACAGCGCCGGAGCGCCCTGCCGCCGTTCAGGCAGGCCCCGAACCCGTGCGCCACAAGGTGGTGCGCGGTGAAACCGCCTATACGATCTCCCGGCTCTATCAGGTCCCGGTCAAATCTCTGGCAGAATGGAACGGCTTGGGCAGCGATTTTGCCATTCGCGAGGGTCAACACCTGCTGATCCCGCTCAAAGACCAGCAACGTTCCCGCACCCCGGTGGTCCCGGCCACCACCGCCCCCGGCGAGGGCAGCGCCACGCCAACGCCGCCAAGTGCAACCAAGCCGCTGCCCGAGGAAGACCTGGCGCCCGCCAATGTGGCCTCGCAAAACCTGCCCACCGTGGATGTACCAGCCCCCAGCCGCGCCAGCCAAAGCGCCATGGCCTATCCGGTTCAGGGGAAAATCGTGCAGACCTACGCCCAGGGGCGCAACGACGGGATCGACATCGCCGCCGCCTCAGGCGCACCGGTCAAAGCCGCAGAGGCGGGAACGGTTGCCGCCATCACCAAGGATTCTAAAAACATCCCGATCATTGTCATCCGCCATGACCCGCAATTGCTGACCATCTATGCCAATGTCGACAAAATTCTGGTCAGCAAAGGCGACCGGGTAAAGCGCGGCCAGACCATAGCCAACCTGCAAGAGACCGAAGGCGCAACCCTGCATTTTGAGGTCCGCAACGGCTATGACAGCCTCGACCCGCTGCCCTATCTAAACTAACCGCCCCCTGATCCGCAGTGCGGGCGGTTTCCCGAACAGCTCGCCAGCCAAAAAAACAACGCTCCAGCCGTGCCTAGACAGGGCTGGAGCGTTGACTGTGCCGTGTTTTTGGTCTTACTCCGCCGCTACCCGGTCAAGGCAACCCCGTGACGTCCCGCCAAATCGGTGAAAAACTGCCAGGCCACCCGGCCAGAGCGCGCCCCGCGTGTCGCCTGCCATTCAATGGCTTCGGCGCGCATGGCCTCGGCGTCGACCGTCACACCATAGGCGCTGCAATAGCCTGAAATCATGGCAAGATATTCATCCTGATCGCAGGGATGAAAGCCCAGCCACAGCCCAAAGCGATCAGACAGCGACACTTTCTCCTCCACCGCCTCCGAAGGGTTGATGGCGCTGGAACGCTCATTCTCGATCATGTCGCGCGGCATCAAATGGCGCCGGTTGGAAGTGGCAAAGAACACCACATTGTCCGGCCGCCCCTCAATGCCCCCATCCAGCACGGCCTTCAGGCTTTTGTAGTGCTGGTCATCATGGCTAAAGGACAGGTCATCACAAAACAGGATAAACCGGTACGGCGCCTGGCGCAGGTGGTTCAGCAGCCGCGCCACCGAAGGCAGATCTTCACGCTGCAACTCCACCAACTTGAGATCACCGTAATCCGGCAACAACGCCCCGTGGATGGCCTTTACCAGGCTGGACTTCCCCATGCCCCGCGCCCCCCACAACAAGGCGTTATTGGCCGCCTCGCCGCGGGCAAAACGACGGGTGTTTTCCAACAGGGTATCGCGGGCGCGTTCAATACCAACCAGCAGATCAAGATCCACCCGGTTAACGCGCTCAACCGGTTGCAGCCGGTCGGGGGCGACATGCCAGACAAAGGCCGAAGCCGTGCCAAAATCCGGTGCTGCCAGAGGCGCCGGAGACATCCGCTCCAGAGCATCAGCAATGCGTGTCAGTGTTTTTTCGTCCATGTCCTGCCTCCGTCAATAGCTGCGGTTTTGAAAGCACGTTCCTTCATTGGCGGCAAGTGGCTCTGTCGCCTGCGCCGGGTATTGCGCAAACCCAACCCTTCTTTTTCTGACAGCTCAGCGGCTTATCTTACACCCTCCATTAGGGCACAAAAAAGGGCGCGCCAGTTCTCACCAGCGCGCCCCTTATCTGTCAAACCATTACGGCCCTACTTGTCTTCATCCTCGTCGAACTCAGCCATCAAAGGATCATCATACTCATCATCATAATAGCCCTCTGCCCGCAGCTTCTCTTCTCGCTTGGCCTCAACCCGGCGCACCAGGAAGATCGAGATCTCATAGAGACCATAGACCACCACAAAGAGGATCAACTGGGTGATCACATCCGGAGGTGTCACCAGCGCGGCCAGCACCAGAATGGCAACAACCGCATATTTGCGCATCGCCCCCAGCCCATCAGAACTGACCAGGCCAGCCTTACCCATCAGGGTCAGCAACACCGGCAACTGAAAGCACAGACCAAAGGCCATGATGAATTTCAGGGTGATATCCAGGCTCTCATTCACCTTGCCAAAGAAGGTGATTTTGACCCCATCCGTGGTGGCAGGCACCACAGCTGTATCGACGTTTACGCCATCCGGCAGGGTTACAGCCACATCTCCAGCCGCCTTGGAAATCAGGTTGGCAAAGATCGAGCTGACATCCGCAAAGCCGAGGAAAAACTGCATCGCCAGGGGGGTCACCACCAGTTGGGCAAAGGTCGCGCCCAACAGGAACATGAAAGGCGAGGCAACCAGAAAGGGCAGAAACGCGCCTTTTTCCGTCTTATAAAGGCCCGGCGCCACAAACCGCCACAGCTGGTAGCCGATCATCGGAAAAGACAGCGCAAATCCAAAGACCATGGAAATCCGAAACAGGGTGAACAGATATTCCTGCGGCGAGGTATATTGCAACGTCGGCGAAGGATCACCCAGCGCCCGCAGGGTCTGTTCGATCGGCTGCACCAGGAATTGCAGGATCGGCTCGGCCACGACAAAGGCCAGGATGACCCCCACCGCAAAGGCCAGCACCGACCGGATCAAGCGGGTCCGCAGCTCGGCCAGATGCTCGATCAGCGGGGCGGTTGAGTCTTCAACCTCTTCGCTATGGCTCATGTTTTGGCCTCACTTCCGTCAGAGGGTGCCACTGCTGGCTCGGCGCTGCTTGGCTGTTCAGGCGCGCGGTCCACCGCAGCTTCAGCCGCTTCGGCATGGGCCAGGGCTTCGGTTGCTTCCTGTGCCTTGCGTTCGGCTGCGGCACGCGCGGTTGCGGCTTGAATTTTCTTGGCGTCCTTGGCCCGTTCAGCAGCCAGTTTCCCGGTTTCTGACTCCGGTTTGTAAGAGGTCGGATCAATGGATCTTGCCATATCCTGCGCCGCCTCTTTCACCCCGTCCATAGCCGAACCAACCGGATTGGTCGCAGCCTTCAGCCCCTTGGCCACATCCCGCACGCCGCTTTCGTCAGCAGCGTCGTTCATCGCCGAGCTGAACTCGCGCGCCATGCCCTTGGCCTTGCCCACAAACCTGCCGACATTTCGAAACATCACCGGCAGGTCCTTGGGCCCGACGACAATCAGCGCCACGACGCCAATAACCAGTAGTTCGGTCAACCCAAGATCAAACATCGGCGCTTACGCCTTGTCTTTGTCAGCTTCGGGGGTCACGTCCTTGGCTTCAGTGGCCGCATCTTCTTCCAACTCAGCGGTGCCTTCACTGACGCCTTTTTTGAACGATGTAATGCCCTTGCCGACTTCGCCCATCAGCGAGCTGATTTTACCGCGACCAAACAGCACCAGAACCACAACAGCGATAAGCAGGATGCCTGGAAGACCAATATTGTTAAGCATGTGAATCTCTCCTTCACTTTGCCAATGCGCAGTGCATCGGCTGACTATTCCTCTGACCACAGGTCTACGCAGCTCCTGTGTCGGCGCAAAGAGCCCGCAGCCGCTTTGCCCCCGGTGCAGGATGCAAAAACAGTTTTTTTCAGTCACAGGCAAACGCAACTGACAGGTTTGTGTCAGTTGGCCCTTGTTAGAGACCCCACATCAACAAAAGGAGTTTGATATGACACAACACGTCGCCGAAACCGTCACCTTTACCCTCAATGAAGGCGTCACGCCGGAGCAATTCGTCCAGCTGAGCAAGGCCAGCGAGGGCTTTGTGCGCGCCAATCCCGGCTTTGTCTTTCGCCGCCTCAGCTGTGGCAGCGACGGCTCCTGGACCGACACGGTGATCTGGAAAGACATGCAAACCGCGCTGGAGGTGGCGGATAGTTTTGGCAAACAGGATTTTGCCCCGGCCCTGATGGCAGCGATTGCGCCAGACAGCGTCTCCATTCGCCATGAAACCATTCTCTGGACCCTGATGCCAAACTGATCTGGAACTGTTTCTGGTGGGGGCCGCCTGTCTTGACGCGGCCCCCACCTCTGCGCCAAGGGTAGTCCCATGCGCCGCACCGACCGTCTTTTTGAAATCATCCAGATCCTGCGCGATGGCAAACTCCATCGCGCCCAGGATATTGCCGCGCAGCTAGAGGTCTCCACCCGCACTATCTACCGCGATATGGACACGCTGGTGGCCTCTGGTGTGCCGGTCGAGGGAGAGCGCGGTGTCGGCTATCTGGTGCGCGAACAGATTACCCTGCCGCCCCTGACCCTCACCCCGGCAGAGCTGGAAGCCCTGAACCTTGGCATGGCCATCGTGGCAGAGGCGGCGGATGCGGATCTGAAAGCCGCGGCACAGTCCCTGGCCGCAAAGGTAGATGCGGTTTTGCCAACCGAGGTGATTGCCGAGGCCGACGCCTGGAAATTTGCCGTCTACCCCTTTGCCGATGTGGCCCGTGGCTTTGCCCATATGCCCACCCTGCGCGCCGCGATCAAATCCCGGCAAAAGCTGGCCCTGCGGTATCGCCGCCTTGATGGCACCCTGACGGATCGCACCATCCGGCCGCTGCATATGGAGTATTGGGGGCGTGTCTGGACCCTGACGGCCTGGTGCGAGACACGCGGTGATTTCCGGGTGTTTCGCGTTGATCTGATCGAAGAGGTGCGCGCCCTGCCCGAGCTGTTCCTGGATGAGCCGGGAAAAACCCTGGCGGATTACGACCCCCACCGCGACAAGATTTAAACAGCGTCGAAATCAGGCCGAGATCCGTTGGAACAGCTGAATTAGGCAGGGAAAACGAAACAGCGGTTGCGCGGCACGGTTAGCCACATCACCCGGCCCACCTCTGGCAGGAACACCCGTGGCACCGTCACCTTCAGCACCGACCCATCATAATCCATCTGGAATTCCACCAGGCTTTCATGGCCAAGATAGCGCGCCCGTTTCACCACAGCGCGGGCTGGTACACCGTCGGTAGCGGTGGGCAGCGGTCCCTTGCCAGCGCGGTCAAAATCGATCCGCACGTGTTGCGGGCGAAAGACAATATCCACATCCGTGCGATCTGCGATGCCCGGCGCCAGGAATTGACCAAAGGGCGTATCGGCTAACGCTCCGTTAACTTGTGACTTCAACACGTTGATATCACTAAAAAACGCGACTGATGCCTTGTCGCTGGGGCGGGTATAGACATTATAGGGCGCGCCCTGCTGGACAATCTTGCCACCACGCATCAGCGCGATCTCATCCGCCATGCGCATGGCCTCTTCCGGCTCATGGGTGACCAGCAGAACGGCGGTGTCTTCTTCTTTCAGCAGGGTCAGCGTCTCGTCGCGAATGCCATCGCGCAGCCGGTTGTCCAGCCCGGAAAAAGGCTCATCCATCAGCATGATGCGCGGACGTGGTGCCAGCGCCCGCGCCAGGGCGACACGCTGCTGCTCACCGCCCGACAGCTGGTGGGGATAGTCGTCAATGAACCGCGTCAGCGATACCTTTTGCAGCAGTTCCTCGACCCGGAGGCGTTTTTCATCCTTGCTGCCCTTCAGCCCAAAGGCGACGTTATCGGCGACGCTGAGATGGGGAAACAGGGCAAAGTCCTGAAACATCAGGCCAATCTCGCGCCGCTCTGGGGGAACCCGAAACATCGTGTCACAGATCAGCTTGCCATCCACGTAGATCTCGCCGCTGTCCTGCATCTCAACCCCCGCGATCATCCGCAGGGTGGTGGATTTACCGCAGCCCGAAGGCCCAAGCAGGCAGGTCACCTGCCCCGCCTGAATCTGCAAGGACACATCATCCACCACCGCGCGGCCATCAAAATAGCGATGGATATTGCGGATCTCCAGCCGCGGATGCGACTTAGGCCCAGTCGCAACGGACTGGGAACCCTGAGAGTGGGGGGATGCTGTGCTCATGCGGCCTCGCAAGCTGCGCCGGTTAACGAACGGCTTTAGCGGCAAATACCAACCAGGCGCGCGCCGCGCAAGTGCTCAGCAGCAGGCCGCCACTGTGCCCTCGGGATCCAACCCAGTAAAGGGAGAATTGCCACCGCAGCCTGCAAAGATACCGTAGTGATTGGAGAAATCACCAATAAAGTCAAAATGCGGTTCCAGCCGCGTGTCCTTGAGCATCATCCAGGTATTGCCGCAGACCGGAAAGACCTTCCCCGCCTCGATCACGTGATGATCATCCAAGCGCAGGGCATGGGGCGCATGGGGAATTGTGCCTTTATAGATCACCGCCTGGCCGTAGTCTTCGCAGTCAGTTTCCAACGCCGGCAGCTTGAACAGACGGTAGGTCGCCGACAGGAAGCTGAGCGGCGCCACGCGGGCTTCCAGCTTGGGGTTTTCTATGGTCAGGGGCCGCGCCGTCACCATGCGCGGATCATTGAATCCCGCTCCCTTGGCCAGGGTCAGGAAATCATTCCAATACAGCGCCCCGGACAAACATTCCCCGTAGAGCACCTCATCCCGAGCCATGGCTTCGGGCACCCGGCGGTCAGCATAGACATCGGAGAAATACATCTCTCCGCCTTCTTTCAGTAGATGATAGGCGCCACGCAGCACCGCGGCCTTATCGGTGGCCAGATTGATCACACAGTTGGAAACGATAATATCAAAAAAGCCCGGCTCCAGGTCCAGCTCTTCCAGTGTTTCGATAAACCCGTGATGGAACTCCACGTTTGAGCTGTCATGGCCAAAGGCCTCTGCGTGGAAATCCTGATGACGGCGGGCCACATCCAGTTGCGCCGGGGTCATGTCAACACCAACCACCCGCCCCCTGGGACCCACCATTTTTGACAGCGCATAGACATCGCGCCCGGCCCCACAGCCAAGATCCAGAATACGCGCGCCTTCCAGCGCCTCAGGCGCGATCAAGCCGCAGCCATAGTAGCGCGTCAGCACCTCATCGTGGATTTGCGACAGCACCTCTTTGACGTGATCCGGGATGTCATCCGGGGTGCAGCAGGCATTGGTCTGCAAATCCTCGCTGCCCTGGAGCACTTCGCCATAGTAGTTCTGCACGGATTCATGGGACATCGGGGGCTTCTCCAAAGTGGCGCGTTCTTAGCAATCGGCCCGGACAGGACTTCCAGAGCCACCTTCCGGGCTATCTTGCCCGGTCGTCGCCGACAAGAGTGCGGGCGCATTGCTAACAAATCTGTGACAGAAGGTGAGCATCAGGACGTTAGGGGTATCATGGCGTCAGCTCAAAGCTGTCCTGCGCGGCGACGCGGCCATTGACCAGAACCTCGACCTCATGCCTGCCGGGATGCAGCTTAAACGTCGTGGCGTCGCCCTTTAGCCGATGTCGTTTTGTCAGCGTCACAGGCGATCCTTTCAACTCAGTCTGCTTGAGCTTGAACACCTTTTGCGAGGCTTTTCCCGTGGCCCGCGGGAACCGCACCCGGTAGTCGACCAGAACCGGCAAATCACCGGGCGCAGAGAGGGTTACCTCAAAGTTCAGGACATCTCCTATTTTAACTGTTTTTGTTTCAATTCTTATACTTACAGTGACTTCTGCATCCGGATCATACCCCAATACCCGCAGGGCGCGCGGGTGGCCTGATTTCACCAATCCACGGCAGGCATGGGCGGTCAACCAGCTGAGTTCTTTGTCCTGCTGCTGCCCCAACGCGCGCCAATCTTGCAGCACATCCAAAACCAGATCCGGGTCTTTCTTGCTGATATCATTCAAATGATTGGCCACGGATCGGGTCACATAGCGGGTCGGGTCGCTGTGCAGCTGTTGCAAAAGCGGTAGCGGGGTGCGCAGATCCAGGGAAACTCCCTGTCCCCAGGGCAGACGTGGCCGGGTGCCTTCGCTCACCAGGCGGCGGACATGGTAGCTGGGATGACTGGCCCAGTCCTGCATACGTGTCAGTGTCAAATCAGGATGTTCGTTTAAAAACGGTCGGATAGCCCATTCCATTGAGAAACGTTGCGTGACCTCCCCCAACAGGTCCAGCGCCAGTTCCGGGTCACTCTCCAGCCCGCGTGCGACGATGAGCTCCCCCAGGGGTGCAAAAATGAAATCGCCAAAGTCATCATCGGTCTTGCTGGGGTCAAGCGGAGGTGGCAAGGCGCGCAGGATATGTGGCGCCACCTCAGAAAGCGGCCCTTGCAGATGCTGCCCCAACACCTCGGCGATCCAAGCGATGCGGGCCTTCAGCTCCAGCGGCAACAGCCCCGCCATGACCTCGGCTTCAAAATGGTCAGGTTTAAAACCCGGCACCGCCTCGGCAAAAAGACCCGCCAGATAGCGGGTCTTCTCGATGTTGAACAATTGGTCCTTCAGGGAAAACCCGCTGGCCATGGATATACTCCAAAAATGTTCGGTAATGTAAATTATTACAGGGTTGCGTTGGTTGAACCGCCATCAAGAAGGATATTTTGTCCAACGATAAAACCAGCGTGTTGCGAACACAGGAAGGCGCAGGTGGCACCAAATTCCGTGCGCGATCCATAGCGCCCGGCCGGAATGGTTGCGGCGCGCTGCGCCTTGGCCTCTTCCATGGTGATGCCCTGCTGGGCGCTGACACCGCTATCCAGCGAGACCGCACGATCGGTGGCATGAATGCCGGGCAGCAGGTTGTTGATGCAAACCCCGCTGCCAGCCACCTGACGCGCGGTGCCCGCCACATAGCCTGTCAGACCGGCACGGGCCGAATTGGACAGACCCAGCACCGCAATGGGGGCTTTGACCGATTGCGAGGTGATATTCACCACCCGTCCCCAGCCCCGGTCCATCATCCCTGGGAGGAGCGCCTTCATCAGGGCAATAGGCGCCAGCATATTGGCGTCCAGAGCCTTGATAAAGTCGTCACGCTCCCAGTCCGACCACAGGCCGGGAGGCGGCCCACCGGCATTGGTCACCAAAATATCGATATCCGTGGCCGCGGCCAGCAGCTTTTCCTGGCCTTCGCCGGTGGTGACATCCGCCACCACGGTTTCAACCTCAACGCCGTAAGCGTCGCGGATCGATTGCGCTGCATGCACCAGTGCCTCTTCGCTCCGTGCGTTCATCACCAGGTTGACGCCCGCTTCCGCCAGCGCCTCAGCGCAGCCCAGTCCCAGACCTTTGCTGCTGGCACAGACCAATGCTCGTTTTCCCGCGATTCCTAGATCCATTCCTTACCTCCAATGGGTCTTTCTTGTGATTTGGCACAGAGTGCACTGCCCCCCCGTCAATGGCCAGCCCTGAAACGCGCCACAGGTCGGCGCCTGGCGACTGTTTGACTGGCAGGTTAACTGGCAGAGTTTGGGGCGCTAAACTGGGCGTCAGAAAGGCCACGCTTTGCAAAATTAACGCCTTGTCAGGAATTCTGCCCGTAATTGTCGGTATCATGCCATAATTCACTGCTAGACCCGCTATGCAGTCCCTGGGCATCCGACGATGTCCACGCCCTGCACCGCATCAGACCAACCACCGGAGCTCCTGTGTCCACACCAGATCGCGCCATCCAATCCATCCCGGCCTATCCCGCTGACCAGTTTCAGGTGGAGATTGGGGCCAATATGGGCGACGGCCTGAGCGTCATGGATGAGCTGATCCTGGATGACATCTACCAGCTGTCCCCGACGGCTCATGCCAAACGGTTGGGATTGGCCAGCGGTGCGGACGGCAGTTTTTACATCGCCCAGGATACCGAACTCGGCATGGCGGGCGCCCAGCTGCATCTGGACTGTGTCGTAACCTTGATGCCGAACGCCGGTAACAACATCGAGGCCATGGTCATGGTCGAAGTCGACCATGAGGGGCTGATCGCGGCGATTTATCTGGTGCCTATGGCGCCAATGGGCATCCAGCAAAGCTATACGCTGGTGCGCGCCGAGCAGGACAGCGCCCGGCGCAAACTGGCACAGATGGCCTGCGTTTCCTTTACCCGCGGCACCCGGATCACCATGGCCACCGGTGCGCAAAAACCAATCGAGGATCTCAAACCCGGAGACCGCATCCTGACCCGCGATGAAGGCGTGCAAGAGCTGCGCTGGATCGGCCAGACCACCTCGCGCGCTGTCGGGCGCATGGCGCCGGTGCTGATCCGCGCCGGGGTTTTGAACAATGCCGCCGACCTGTTGGTCAGCCCCGACCATCGTCTGATGGTCTATCAACGCCATGATGAATTGGGCACCGGCAGCCCCGAATTGCTGGTACGGGCGCGGGATCTGGTCAATGGCGACAGCGTGGTGGTGCAGGATGGCGGCTTTGTCGACTATTTCCAGCTGCTGTTTGATCGTCATCACATTGTCTACGCCGAGGGCATCGCCGCCGAGAGCCTGTTTCTGGACCCGATGACCCAATCAGCCCTTCCGGATGAGATCCTGGATCGCATCTCCCCTACCTTAGAAATTGGCCAGCGCCGCGACGCCCATGGTATCGAGGTACAAAAATCCCTGCTCGACCGCCCCGACGCCGTCAGCCTGCTGAAACGCGCTTCCCTGCGGTAGCCAGGCCTTGTGCCCCAACCCCGCCGAGCCCATGGGTCATCAGTCAAGAGCGCTAAGGTACGCCAGCAACTCAGATTTCCGAAATGGTTTGGTCAGAAAGCCATCCATTCCCGCCTCGTAACAGGCTTTTACATCGCTTTTCTGTGCGTTTGCCGTCAGCGCAACAATCTTACAGTTCGCGCGACCGGTGTCTGTCTCGTGTTGCCGGATCCGGCGGGCCGCTTCAAGACCGCCCATAACAGGCATGGAAAGATCCATCAGGATCAGGTCGAACTCCGCCGCGACATAGGTCTCGTAGGCCACTGCGCCGTTCTCCGCAAAACGAGCCTTCGCACCAAATTTCTGCAGCATTTTTTCCACGACCAACTGATTGGTCTTGTTGTCTTCCGCCACAAGGATCTTCATGCGACGCAACCGCTCCAAGGTTTCCGTCTCCGAAACAGCAACGGCACTGGCGGGGCCACCGCCAAGCTGATTTTGCGGCGCTCCCTGCTCCCCGGCCTCCGCTGCCTTGGCTCCATCGGTTTCAGGCGCGAGGTCCAGCCACACGGTAAAACAAGATCCCTGCCCCGGAGCGGATTTGACGGCAATCTCTCCCCCCATGCGCTCCAACAGGGCCTGCGAAATGGCAAGGCCCAGCCCCGTCCCTTCGGCCTGTGCTTTGGGCGTGCCCTTGGCTTGTTCAAAGGCTGAGAAAATGGAGGCAAGCTTGCTTTCTTCAATGCCGCAGCCGGTGTCAGAAACCGCAAACCGCAAAGGCCCCATTGATGCACTCAGATCATAGTCAACCGTGAGCGAGATATGCCCTTGGTCGGTGAATTTGATCGCGTTGCCAATCAGATTCAACAATATTTGGCGGATCTTACTGGCGTCGCCGATGAATGTGGAAGGCAGTGTGTCAGGGTAATCTACAAGAAAGCCAAGCCCCTTGTAGGAGGTCTTGGCGGACAAGAGCAACCTGATTTCTTCAATAAGATCACGCAGTGAAAAGGGCTGAGCGTTCAGGGAGACCTTTTTTGCCTTGATCTGAGCAAAATCGAGAACTTCATTGATCATGTCCAGCAACGCTGTCGTGGAACTGAAGATCGTATCGGCAAAGAGGCTTTGCTCGTCGTCCAGCTTGGTTTCCTTCAACAGCTCACAGAGACCCAGAATTCCGTTCATCGGCGTTCTGATCTCATGGCTCATTTCTGCCAGGAACCTCTCCTTGGCCTGGCCCGCTTCCTCCGCTTTTTCCTTGGCAATCTTGGTCAGCTCCAAAGCAGCGTCTCGTTCGCGCTCCGATGTTACATCCGCAGATGACCCAACAAGATGCGTCAGTTTACCAGCGGCATCAAACACCGGGGTCATTGTTGTGCGAATGTAAAATGTCTTGTGAACAGACGGCAAATTGATCTCGTAGGTGGCTTCCTGTTGCGACCGCACCACCCCCAAATGATGCGCCAGCGCACGTTCTCCGGTGGAGCCACCAAATATCTCCAAAGCAGTCTTGCCAAGCCAGCTGTCCCCAGAAAGCTTTGTAATCGCGCGAGAACGCTTATTCATCGCCACATATCGGGGTATGCCGTCGTCACCGACTTCCAACACAATCACGGCCATGCCAACAGCATCCAACAATGAATAGATGTCGCAGGCTTGAAGTCGTTTCACTCGCTATTTCCTCTGAACACAGGAACACTGACCTACACTCTAGACAGCAAATTTTCCTTTAATAGTAATCATTTTACACATCAACTCTAACCAAAACCGAAAAGGGGTCTCGACACAGGCTCCTGTCTGCCAGATGGCGCCGTACCGCGCTGGCCGCCAGAATGGGCAAAACGAATGCCAGGACCACTTTAGCAAAGGTACTGGGCGCATACGAGAGGGGCCGTCAATGTCAGCGGCTGTTTTCCTTGCCTCCCCCCCGGTTTCTGGCTAGAGGCAATGCCATGTTGGATACCGCTGCAAACCGCCCAGACCTGCCGCCCGAAATCGCGCGGCGCCGCACCTTTGCGATCATCTCGCACCCGGATGCGGGCAAAACCACGCTGACTGAAAAGTTCCTGCTTTATGGTGGTGCTATCCAGATGGCCGGACAGGTGCGCGCCAAAGGCGAAGCCCGGCGGACCCGCTCGGATTTCATGCAGATGGAAAAGGACCGCGGGATTTCAGTTTCCGCCTCGGCGATGTCTTTTGATTTTGATGGCTATCGCTTCAATCTGGTGGACACTCCCGGTCACTCTGACTTCTCCGAAGACACCTACCGTACGCTGACGGCGGTGGATGCGGCCGTGATGGTGATTGATGGCGCCAAGGGCGTTGAAAGCCAGACACAAAAGCTGTTTGAAGTTTGCCGTCTGCGTGACCTGCCGATCCTGACCTTCTGTAACAAGATGGACCGCGAAAGCCGCGACACCTTTGAGATCATTGACGAGATTCAGGAAAACCTGGCCATCGACGTGACTCCGGCGGCCTGGCCCATCGGGGTAGGACGCGATTTCATCGGCTGTTATGACATGCTGCGCGATCGGCTGGAACTGATGGATCGCGCCGATCGTAACAAGGTGGCCGAAAGCATCGCCATCGAGGGCCTGGATGACCCCAAGCTGGCGGAACATGTGCCCGCCCACCTGCTGGAAAAGCTGCTGGAAGAGGTCGAGATGGCCCGCGAGCTGCTGCCCAAGCTGGACCCGCAGGCGGTGCTCGAAGGTCACATGACGCCGATCTGGTTTGGCTCGGCGATCAACTCCTTTGGCGTCAAAGAGCTGATGGACGGGATCGGCGCCTATGGGCCCGAACCCCAGGTGCAAACCGCGCAGCCGCGCAAAATTGCACCCGAAGAGAAAAAAGTCACCGGCTTTGTCTTTAAGGTGCAGGCCAATATGGATCCCAAGCACCGCGATAGGGTGGCCTTTGTGCGTATGGCTAGCGGCCATTTCAAACGCGGCATGAAGCTGACCCATCTGCGCACCAAAAAGCCGATGGCGATCTCTAACCCAGTGCTGTTTCTCGCCTCGGACCGTGAACTGGCCGAAGAGGCCTGGGCCGGCGATATCATCGGCATTCCTAACCACGGCCAGCTGCGCATCGGCGACACCCTGACCGAAGGCGAAGCATTGCGGGTCTCGGGCATTCCCTCCTTTGCGCCGGAACTGTTGCAGGGCGTGCGCGCGGGCGATCCGATGAAGGCCAAGCACTTGGAGAAGGCGCTGATGCAATTTGCCGAAGAAGGCGCCGCCAAGGTCTTTAAGCCCTCGATTGGTTCGGGCTTTATTGTCGGCGTGGTTGGCGCGTTGCAGTTTGAAGTGCTCGCCAGCCGGATTGAGATGGAATATGGCCTGCCCGTGCGGTTTGACAACTCCCAGTTCACCTCGGCTCGCTGGGTCAGCGGTGACAAACAAGCACTTGATAAGTTTACCGAAACCAACAAGCAGCACATCGCCTATGACCATGACGGCGATATCGTCTATCTGACGCGTTTGCAGTGGGATATCGACCGGGTCGAGCGCGACTACCCCGATCTGAAACTCACAGCCACCAAGGAAATGATGGTCTAAACCTCTCTTGTGCGGTTGACCTCCAGTCTGGGCGGCTCCTTAGGGGGCCGCCCTTTTCTTTGCAATATCTTGCAGACCGCCAACCTGGCCCAAGCTGTAAACCCGCACTGGACTAATGCGCTGACCCAATTTCATTATCGCCGCGAGCACAGGCGCAGCTTCAGGCAACAGGCAGGAAATTCATGGCCGAGATGACAACAGCACAAAAGGCCAAATGGGGCCTGGTCAGTACCATCAAGGCCCCCGCCGAAGATATCCTGACCTTTGCCGCCTACCACCTTGAGATCGGGGCGCACCGGCTGTTCATCTACCTGGACAGCCCCTGCCCCGAGGCCCGTGCGCTGCTGAAAGCCCATCCAAAGATCCGGGTGTTTGATTGCGATGATGCCTCCTGGTGGCAACGGCGCAAGAAAACCGGCAGGCCGGAAAAACATCAGGCACGGCAAAGCCTGAATGCCACCCGCGCCTATCGGCGTCAGGCCGGGGATCTGGACTGGCTGGCCCATATTGACGTCGACGAATTCCTCTGGGCGGACAGGCCTATCGGTGAGATCCTGACCGCCCTGCCAGCCACCACGCTCTGCGCCCGTGCCCGCCCCATCGAGGCGCTGGCGGGTGACGGCACCGCCTTCAAAGGCCACATTCCCAGCGGCACGGAGCAAGGCGGCACGGTTGGCCGTATCTACCCGAGGTATGGCGAGCATCTGAAAGGCGGATTTCTCAGCCATGTTCAGGGCAAAATCTTTGTACGCACCGGGATGGCCAATATATCTCTGCGCATTCACAATGTTTTTCAAAAAGACCCGGCGGCGGGCAAGGATATTGAAAATCCCGGCGCACAGGAGCTGCCGGAGGTTGACCTGTGCCACCTCCATGCACCGGATTGGCAACATTGGCTCGCCCACTACCGGTTCCGCCTCTCGCAAGGCTCCTACCGCGCCGGGCTGTCCCCGGCGCGCCCCCTTGATCGCGGTGGCCTGTCCAAACATGACTTGCTGACCATGATCGAAGCCGAAGAGGGTGAGGCCGGTTTACGCGCCTTCTATGACGAGATCTGCAAGGATAGCCCCGCGCTACGGGCGCGGCTGGAGGCAGAGGGGCTGCTGCGGATCCGGGACTTGAACCTGGCAGCCTGTCGCCGCAAACATTTCCCCGCGTTCACCTAACCCGCTGCAACGCTATCAGGGCAAGTGGCCCCCTTGCCCCCTATCTGTCAGATGCCCCATCAGGCGCGCCTGCCCGCTGGCGCACGGCATGGTCAGCGCTTTCATGCCAAGTGTCCAAGCTCTTAAACACAGGCAATAATTGACCGCTCGACTAGATTTTGCTATGTCCCCCTCAAAGTTGGATGTTGTCACACCGCATGTCTTTGCGGACCCAGCTTTGTCAAAACACGCGCGGGCCAAATCAGTGTCCGCATAAACGGACGCATATGACAAAATTTACCGATCTGAATCTGAACCCAAAGGTCCTCAAAGCTATCGAAGAGGCCGGGTACGAATCCCCCACCCCTATCCAGGCAGGTGCTATTCCGCCCGCGCTTGAAGGTCGTGATGTGCTGGGCATTGCCCAAACCGGCACCGGCAAAACCGCCTCTTTTACCCTGCCAATGATCACCATGCTGGCCCGTGGTCGTGCCCGTGCCCGCATGCCGCGCAGCCTGGTTTTGTGCCCCACGCGGGAACTGGCCGCGCAGGTAGCTGAGAATTTCGACACATATACCAAGCACTTGAAGCTCACCAAGGCGCTGCTTATCGGCGGCGTCAGCTTTAAAGAGCAGGACCAGCTGATCGACAAAGGTGTCGATGTTCTGATTGCCACCCCTGGCCGTCTGCTGGACCATTTTGAGCGCGGCAAGCTGTTGCTGACCGGCGTGCAGATCATGGTCGTTGATGAAGCGGACCGGATGCTCGACATGGGCTTTATTCCGGATATCGAGCGGATCTTCTCGCTCACCCCCTTCACCCGTCAGACCCTGTTCTTCTCGGCCACCATGGCGCCAGAGATCGAGCGGATCACCAATACCTTCCTGTCGGCGCCAGAGCGAATCGAAGTGGCCCGCCAGGCCAGCGCCTCTGAAACCATCGAGCAACAGGTCGTTTTGTTCAAAGCCTCGCGTAAAGATCGTGAAGCCAGCGAAAAACGCACCGCTCTGCGGGCGCTGATCGACGGCGAAGGCGAAGGCGACAAGTTGACCAACGCGATTGTTTTCTGCAACCGGAAAACCGATGTAGATATCGTCGCCAAGTCGCTGAAGAAATACGGCTATGACGCCGCTCCGATTCATGGCGATCTGGACCAGAGCCAGCGCACCAAGACCCTTGATGGGTTCCGCGACGGGCAGCTGCGTATTCTTGTTGCTTCCGACGTGGCAGCGCGAGGGCTTGATGTGCCAAGCGTCAGCCATGTGTACAACTTTGACGTCCCCGGACATCCCGAAGACTATGTCCACCGGATTGGCCGGACCGGGCGCGCGGGCCGCGAAGGCAAGGCGATCACCATCTGCTCTAGCCGGGACGAAAAGGCGCTTGCCGCTGTTGAATCCCTGTTGCAGAAGGAAATCACCCGGTTGGAGAACCCGGTGAAA
This sequence comes from Pseudophaeobacter sp. TrK17, assembly GCF_042192375.1. NCBI lineage: Bacteria > Pseudomonadati > Pseudomonadota > Alphaproteobacteria > Rhodobacterales > Roseobacteraceae > Pseudophaeobacter > Pseudophaeobacter sp. TrK17. The sequence continues at coordinate 1,396,012 of NZ_CP071700.1, read as the reverse complement.
AAGGCAGAGCCTGCCAAACGCAGCTCCGCCAAGAAAGCCGCTGAAACACCTGCCAAATCAGAGCCAGGCACACGGGGTAAATCCTCTCGCGGCAAAGCCTCTGCTGACACAGCCGCGCCAGAAGCGGTCGCAACCGAGACGACACAAGCGGATGCAGCAGCCGTGGCCGATCAGCCCGACGCAGGGAAGTCTGAGACAGCGCAGTCCGAAAAGCGCAAATCCGACTCGCGCCAGGCAGAGGGTAACAAGTCCGAAGGGCGCTCTCGCTCGTCCAATCGCGCATCGAACAAGAAGACCGAAGAGGCCCCTGCCCAGTCAACCTCTTCCCAGTCGAGCACTTCGAACTCCAAATCCAACCGCGGACGTGGTGGCAAACAGGGCGGGCGTCGTGATGACCGCACAGTTGTCGGCATGGGCGATCACATGCCCAGCTTTATCGCTCTCTCCTTTGACGAGCGCCGCGCTGGCTAGGCCATCACCTGCCACAGAGACATGACTAGAACGGTCGCTCCGCCCGGAGCGGCCGTTTTTCTTTGCCGCTTGGTCTAGGTCTGCACAGCTGGCATGGCGGAAATGCTTCTTTGATTAATGTAATCGGGGGCAAACCCCACTACATGGGCGAGATCCGTACGCAAAACATAGACTGAGAAATACAATGACCGACGCCCAGCCCGTGATCCTCACCGCCGCAGAAATTCAAGCCATCGAGGCCCGCGCCCATGAAATGCGCGCTCAGGCCTTGGCGGAGTGCATTTGCGCACTGGGCCGGGGCATCAGCCGTGCAGCCCACAAGCTTTCTGCACTGCTGCACCGCCCCCGTGCTGCCTGAGAGAGCCGCAAGAGATATCAAATTACCCCAGTGACTATTTCTGTCACCACTCACGAAAAAACGCCCCGGCAGATCCTGCCGAGGCGTTTTTTTGCCATAATACTCTGTGCGCTTAGCGCATCCGGCTGATCACCACGGTGACCTCTGGTTTTTTGCCGATCTCATTCTGGCAAGACTGACGGGCGATCCGGCGCAGCTCGCCTTCCAGCTTGTCATCGTCTTTCAGGGTCTTTGCCCCAGCCCGCATCAGGAACTGGTTCAGATCCTCTTCCAGCACCTCTGTCAGCGCCGCATTGGAGCTGCCATTGTCCGTAAGGCCCTTGATATCACACCAGGGCTCGCCCAGGGGCTCGTCCTCTTCGTCAAGGATCAGCGTGACAACCAGATGCCCGTTCAAAGCCATGCGGATACGATCGCGAATGACACCGTCCATGGCGCCAATTTTGATCGAACCATCCAGATAGGTTCTACCGGTGTCGATATATTCCAGCACCGAGGGACGGTTGCCCGACAGGTTCAGCATCATGCCGTTAACAGCAACGATACTGGGGATGCCCTTGGCCTCGCCCAGGCGGGCGTGCTGACGCAGGTGGCGGTGTTCGCCGTGCATGGGCACCAGCATCGCCGGTTGCAGCAGGTCATGCAGCGCTTCCAGGTCAGGACCATTTGCATGGCCTGAGACGTGGTAAAGGCCCGAACTGTCGTCCACAACATCCACACCACGTTCCGAGAACTGGTTGATGATACGGATCACGCCACGCTCGTTGCCGGGGATGGTTTTAGAGGAGAACAGGAAGAGATCGCCCTCTTTCAGCTCCAGCCCGCGATACTTGCCCCGCGCCATCTGCGCCGAGGCGGCCCGGCGTTCGCCCTGGCTGCCAGTGGTGATCAGCATCAGGTTGTTGCGCGGCATATCCTTGGCTTCTTCCGGAGAATAGACCGTTGGAAAGTTCTTCAGAACGCCGGTTTCCTTGGCGGCTTCGACCATGCGCAGCATCGCCCGCCCCAACAGCACAACCGAACGCCCTGCCCGAGTACCGGCATCTGCCAGGGTCTTTACCCGCGCCACGTTGGAGGCAAAGGTAGTGGCGGCCACCATGCCCTTGGCCTCGCCAATCAGGCGGGTGATTTCATCTGGCAGATCAGATTCCGAGCGACCCGGTGTTTTAGAGAACACATTGGTCGAATCGCAAATCAGCGCCTTGATGCCAGGTTTGGCGATCTCAGCCCACATCTCAGGATCAAAGGCTTCGCCCACCAGCGGGGTGCGGTCCAGTTTGAAGTCGCCTGTATGCACTACGCGGCCATCGGGGCTATCGATCACCAAACCTGCACTTTCGGGGATCGAATGCGCCATCGGGGCAAAGCCCACGGTGAAGGGACCCAGTTTGGTCACTTCGGGCCAGGCACCGACGGTTTTCACCACCAGCGGGTCATGGCCACGCTCTTCCATCTTGCGCCGGGCCAGATTGGCGGTGAAGGCGCGGGCATAGACCGGCACGTTCAGCTGGCTATAGAGATGCGATACCGCCCCGATATGGTCTTCGTGTCCATGGGTGATAAAAATCGCTTCCAGCTGGTCGACGCGCTCGCGCAGCCAGCTGATGTCAGGCATGATCAGGTCAACACCGGGGGTGCTGTCCATATCCGGGAAAGCAACGCCCAGATCCACCAGGATCAGTCGCTCTTTGCCGGGTTTGCCATAGCCGTAAACATAGGCATTCATGCCAATTTCGCCCGCCCCGCCAAGGGGAAGGTAGATCAGTCGTTCATCAGTGCTCATTCAGGAGTACCGTTATCCTTATTGTATTTATGAATGATCTGGAGCCCATGCATGGTGAGATCATCCTCATATGCGTCGAACAGATCAGCAGCTTGCTGGAAAAGAGGCGCCAGCCCGCCTGTTGAAATAATCTTCATTGGAACGTCACGTTCGGCCTTAATCTGGGCGCAGATTTCGCGCACCAGGCCGACGTAGCCCCAAAACACACCCGATTGCATACAGGCCACCGTATTGGTGCCAATGACATGCGCGGGCTTGGAAATGTCCACATGTGGCAGCGCCGCCGCTGCCTGGTGCAGCGCCTCAAGGCTGAGGTTCACCCCAGGCGCAATAACCCCCCCGACATAGGCCCCATCTTCAGCCACCACATCAAAGGTTGTCGCCGTGCCAAAATCCACCATCACCAGATTGCCACCGTAGTGGTCAAAACCGGCCACCGTATTGACCAATCTGTCCGGACCCACCGCCGTTCCCTCATCCACTCGCACATCCACCGGCAACAGGCAATCGGATTTTCCCACAACCAGCGGGCGGGTGTTGTAATAGCGATCCGCCAGCACACGCAGATTGAACACCACGCGCGGCACGGTGGAAGAGATAATCACATCGGTAATATCTGTTTTGATGCCCTGAGCCTGAATCAGCGTGTTGAGCCAGACAAAATACTGATCCGCCGTGCGGCGCCAGTCTGTCGCTGTGCGCCAGGTTCCAATGAACCGTTCGCCATCCCAGATCGAGAAGACGGTATTAGTATTGCCACAATCAACAGCCAGAAGCATGGGAGGCCCTTACGGTCAGAAAAAGATTTCAGCGGCAGGGATACAGACCCGGCCTTTGGCGCTGTTTAAGACAAGGTTACCCTCCGCGTCTACCGTCTCGAAGGTTCCGGTTGTCTCAGACTTGTTGGTACGTGCGGTAATAACCTCACCCAACTTGGCTGCGCGGGCCAGCCAGGCCGTGCGGATGGGCTCAAACCCGTAGGTGGTGAACTGGTGTTCATAGCGGGCATAGGATGCCGCCAGCGCGTTGAGAAAATCCTCTGGCGTGACCTGCACCCCGGTTTCAGACAGCAGCGACACCGGCCAGACCGCACCAGGATCCAGCCATTCCCTCATCGGGGTTTCCACCAGATTGACACCAATGCCAATGGCCAGATGGCTGAGCCCCTGGCCTGCCCCGGCGCTCTCCAGCAGGATCCCTGACAGTTTGCCACCGTTGAGCAACACATCATTGGGCCATTTCAACGCCAGCCCCTCGGTGCGCCCCGTCAGCGCCTCGCAGGCATCATAAACCGCCAGCGCGGCCACAAAGCTGCGCAGGGCCACCACCTGGGGAGGCTCGGTTGGGCGCATCACCAGGGTGGCGGCAAAATTGCCTTTTGGTTCTTTCCAGGCGCGCCCACGACGCCCGCGCCCCTTGGTCTGGCGTTTGGCCAGTATCCATTCAGGTCCTGAGAGATCCGCAGCGATCCGCGCCGCCTCATCCAGGGTGCTGTCCACCTCGTCAAGGATGCGCTTACCGTAGCCTTCGGGCCAATCCATCATCGTGCCATTCCTTCAAAAGCCAAAAGGCCCGGTCCAACGAACCAGGCCTTTTGTCAGAGATGTAAAGCTGGTCAGTTGACCAAGGCCGCGGCCGCCGCGGCCGCGACGCCATCGACACCAAACATATTGATGATCCCCAGAACCATCACCGCAGCAGAGCCCATGAGGAAAGTCCAGAGCACTGGCGAGCTGCTGCGATCCAGGTCTTCGGCCTCGTCACCGAAATACATGAAATAGACGATGCGCAGGTAATAGAAGGCACCAATAACCGAGGCTACAACACCGGCAATTGCCAGCCAGGCCAGATCGGCCTCATAGGCGGCACGCAGCACATACAGCTTGCCAAAGAAGCCCAGCATCGGCGGCACACCCGCCAACGAGAACATCAGGATCAGCACCGCCAGCGCCTTGCCAGGCTCGCGGCGGGAGTACTGGTTTAGCGCACCGATATCGGTGATCGGTTTGCCGTCTTTTTGCAGCATCAGGATAAAGGCAAAGGTGCCGATATTCATCGAGACATAGATTGCCATATAGACCAGCATGGCCTCAACACCCAGCACGGTGCCCGCAGCCAGGCCCATCAGGGCATAGCCCATATGGGCAATCGAGGAATAGGCCATCAGACGCTTGATATCGCGCTGGCCAATCGCAGCCACAGCGCCGACAAACATCGACAGCAGGGACAGCACCGCGACAACCTGGCTCCAGTCGGCAACCGCATGGCCAAAGGCGTCATGCATCACCCGGGCAAACAGGCCCATGGCGGCAACCTTGGGGGCTGAGGCAAAGAAGGCCGTAACCGGCGTAGGCGCGCCCTCATAGACGTCAGGCGTCCACATATGGAACGGCACTGCGGAAACCTTGAAGCCAAGGCCCGAGATCAGCAGAACCAGACCAAAGAGCAGACCAACAGAAACTTCGCCATGCTGGGCAACTTCGATGATGCCAGAGAATTTGGTGGTGCCGGCAAAGCCATAGACCAGCGAGGCCCCATAGAGCAGCAGGCCAGAGGACAGCGCGCCAAGAACAAAATACTTCAGGCCGGCCTCGGTGGATTTGACACTGTCGCGGCGCATCGAGGCGACCACATAGAGCGCCAGGGATTGCAGCTCCAGCCCCATGTACAGCGACATCAGATCACCGGCGGAAACCATCATCATCATGCCGACGGCGCTCAGGGCAACCAGAATGGGGTATTCAAAGCGCAGCATGCCACGACGGGACATATACTCCTGCCCCATGACCAGAACCGCCGCTGCCGACAGCAGGATCACAACCTTGGCAAAACGGGCAAAACCGTCATCGACAAACATGCCGCCAAAGGCTGTGTTCGCCTCGCTACCGCTGGTGCCAATCCAGATGGCCAGGGCCACCATCAGACCAGATGTGGACCAGATCAGCGTCGAGGCCAGCTTGTCCTTACCGGTGTAGACCGCGCCCAAAAGCGCCGCCATTGCGTAAAGTGCCAGGATAATCTCTGGCAGAATTACGGAGAGATCAGCTTGGATCATCTGCCCATGCTCCCTTAGTGCGACGCAGTCTGGGCAACGGCGGAGATGTCCGCAGCAGCCAGAGACTGGTTGAAGTTAGCGATCAACGCCTCAGTCGAGGGACTGATGATATCGGTGACCAGCGAAGGATAGACGCCCAGCAGGATGGTCATCACCACCAGCGGCGCAAAGATGAACCGCTCGCGCGCATCCATGTCCTGGATTGTCTTCAGGCTGCCCTTGATCAGGTCACCAAAGACCACCCGACGATAAAGCCACAGCGCATAAGCCGCCGAGAAGATCACCCCCGAGGCCGCAACAGCTGCCACCCAGGTGTTTTTCTGGAAGGTGCCCATCAGGGTGAGGAATTCACCGACAAAACCCGATGTGCCCGGCAGGCCGACGTTGCCCATGGTAAAGAACATAAAGACCAGCGCATAGGCAGGCATACGCACAACCAGACCACCATAGGCACTGATCTCGCGGGTGTGCATACGGTCATAGATAACCCCGACGCACAGGAACAAGGCTGCCGAGATAAAGCCGTGGCTCAGCATCTGGAAGATCGCGCCATCGACACCCTGCTGGTTGGCCGCAAAGATCCCCATGGTGACAAAGCCCATATGTGCGACAGATGAATAGGCGATCAGCTTTTTCATGTCTTCCTGCACCATCGCCACCAGCGAGGTATAGACCACCGCAATGGCTGACATCCACAGGATCACATCGGTCATCACATCCGCCCCGACCGGGAACATCGGCAAAGAGAACCGCAGGAAGCCATAGCCGCCCATCTTGAGCAGGATTGCCGCCAGCACCACAGACCCGGCGGTCGGCGCCTGCACGTGGGCATCGGGCAGCCAGGTGTGCACCGGCCACATGGGCATTTTCACCGCAAAGGAGGCAAAGAAGGCCAGGAACATCAGGGTCTGCATGCCGCCGACCACATGAATGCCCAGCACATCAAAGCTGTTGGAGGCAAAGCTATGCGTCAGCATGCCTTCAATATCTGTGGACCCGTAATCCGAATACATCGCCACCATAGCCACCAGCATCAGCACCGAGCCAAGGAAGGTATAGAGGAAGAACTTAAAGGAAGCGTAGATCCGATCCTTGCCGCCCCAGATGCCAATGATCAGGAACATCGGGATCAGGCCTGCCTCAAAGAACATGTAAAACAGCACCAGATCCAGCGCCATAAAGACACCCAGCATCAGGGTCTCCAGCAGCAGGAAGGCGATCATGTATTCCTTGACGCGGGTCGTGACTTTCCAGCTGGCCAGAATGGTCAGCGGCATCACAAAGGTGGTGAGCATCACAAACAGCACCGATATGCCATCGACCCCCATTTTGTACTGCAGGCCAAAGACCCAGTCGCGTTCTTCCACAAATTGAAAACCGGTATTGGAGGGGTCAAACTGGGTATAGATGCCAAGGCTCACCAGAAAGGTCAGCGAGGTGGCCATAAGGGCCAGCCATTTGGCATTGCGTTGCGCCGCTTCATCCTCGCCACGCATGAGCAGCGCCATTACGGCAGCCGCTACAGCAGGGATGAAAGTGACAATTGATAGAAGGTTGTCCATCAGTGGGCTCCTCCGCCGATCGACATCCAGGTGATCAGGGCTGCGATGCCCAGCACCATCCAGAAGGCATAGGTAAAGATGAAACCGGACTGCGCGCGACCGGCGAGTTTGGTGAAGAAGGGTACAATCCCCATGGCCACCCCATTGAGGAAGCCATCAATGACATTGCCGTCGCCCCGCTTCCAGAAGAAGCGCCCCAAGGCCAGGGCCGGTTTGACAAAGATCGCGTCATACAGCTCGTCAAAGTACCACTTGTTCTTGAGGAACAGGTAGAGCGGCTGGAAGTTATTGGCCAAACGACCCGGCAGGCTGGGGTTCACGATGTAGAACAGGATCGCCAGCAATAGCCCCAGAGACATCGCAATAAAGGGCGAAACCTTGACCCATTTTGGCGCCGCATGGGCCTGTTCCAACACATGGTTGTCTGGCGCGAAATACAGCGCCCCCTCGCCTGGCTGGCCCGCAAAGGCAACGTGATGTTCGCCCGCTGCAGCCTCGCCGTGGCCGGTATCAGCAGCTGCGTGACTGTCAGCCTCACCGTGGCCTTCAGCGGCAGCGCCATGGTCATCTGCAGCAGCCTCGGCCACAGGAATACCATAGAATTTGCCAACCTGATCCGCATGACCAAAGAAGGAGTTGTACCAAATCATCCCCGAGAACACCGCCCCCAGCGACAGAACGCCCAGAGGGATCAGCATGGTCATCGGGCTTTCATGGGCGTGGTCATGGGTGTGCTTGTCACCACGTGCCTTGCCAAAGAAGGTCAGGAACATCAGACGCCAGCTGTAGAACGAGGTCATAAAGGCGGCAATCACCAGCATCCAGAAGCCATAGTTGGACCCACCGGCAAAGGCGCTTTCAATGATCGCATCCTTGGACAGGAAGCCGGCAAAACCAATATGGGTGAGCGGGATACCAACACCGGTAATGGCCAGGGTGCCGATCATCATCGCCCAATAGGTATAGGGGATTTTTTTGCGCAGGCCGCCGTAGTTCATCATGTCCTGCTCGTGGTGCATGGCATGGATGACCGACCCGGCACCCAGGAACAACATCGCCTTAAAGAAAGCGTGCGTGAACAGGTGGAACATCGCCGCCGAATACATGCCAACGCCAGCAGCGACGAACATATAGCCCAGCTGCGAACAGGTGGAATAGGCAATGACGCGTTTGATGTCGGTCTGAACCAGACCAACCGTGGCGGCAAAGAAGGCTGTGGTGGCGCCCAGCACAGTGATGAACATTGTGGCCTGCGGCGCAAACTCCATCAGCGGCGACATGCGACAAACCAGGAAGACACCCGCGGTCACCATGGTCGCAGCGTGGATCAGCGCCGACACAGGAGTCGGGCCTTCCATTGCGTCCGGCAGCCAGGTGTGCAGGATCAGCTGCGCCGATTTACCCATAGCACCGATAAACAGCAGCATCGCCAGCAGGTTGGCCGCATCCCATTCCGCCCAAAGGAAGGAGATCGAATGACCTGAAACCTTGGTTGGGATATCCGCAAAGATCTCTGTAAAGCTGATACTGTCGGTCATCAGGAACAGACCAAAGATCCCCAGCGCAAAGCCAAAGTCGCCAACCCGGTTGACGATAAAGGCTTTCATCGCCGCAGCATTCGCGCTTGGCTTGCGGTAGTAAAACCCGATCAACAGGTAGGAGGCAACGCCCACACCTTCCCAGCCAAAGAACATCTGCAGCAGGTTATCTGAGGTCACCAGCATCAGCATGGCGAAGGTAAAGAAGGACAGATAAGCAAAGAAGCGCGGCTTGTAGCTTTCGCCGTCTTTCCACTGTGGATCGTGATCCATGTAGCCAAAGCTGTAGAGATGCACAAGGCTGGAGACCGTGGTCACCACGATCAGCATCAAGGCTGTGAGGCGGTCAATACGTATACCCCATGAGGTATCCAGGCTGCCACTCTGGACCCAGGTCAGGATCTCGATCGAGCGGGTGACGCCGTCAAAGCTGATAAAGACAATCCACGACAGCAGGGCCGACAGGAACAACAGGCCCGTCGCCGTCACCATGGCGGCTTTTTCGCCGATGTATTTGTGACCAAAGCCACAAATCAGCGCGCCCACCAGAGGGGCAAAGAGGAGGATGGTTTCCATGATGCTTTAGCCCTTCATCATATTGATGTCTTCCACGGCGATGGTGCCGCGGTTACGGAAGAAGCAGACCAGGATCGCCAGACCAATGGCAGCCTCGGCGGCGGCCACGGTCAGCACGAACAGGGTAAAGACCTGCCCCACCAGATCCCCAAGGAAGCTGGAGAAGGCCACAAGGTTGATATTCACTGCCAAGAGCATCAATTCGATGCTCATCAGCAGGATGATCACGTTCTTGCGGTTCAAAAAGAGCCCGAAGATGCCGATGACGAACAGCGTCGCTGCGACGGTAAGGTAATGCTCGATACCAATCATTGTTAAAGCCCCTGCCCCGGTTTGATGTCTTTCAGTTCCATTGCCTTGGCCGGGTCGCGTGACATTTGCAGCATCACGTCCTGGCGTTTGACATCTTTACGATGGCGCAGGGTCAGGGTGATGGCGCCAATCATGGCGACCAGCAGGATCAAACCCGACAGCTGGAACAGAAGGAAATATTGGTCATAAATGATAAGGCCCAGGGCCTCGGTGTTGTGCCGGTCGGTCGGAATAGGCTGCGCCAGTTGTTCGGCGGCGCCATGGGCGCTTTCCCAGGAGCCATAGGCCATCACGAACTGCATCAGGATGACCAGACCGATCAGCAAGGCGAGCGGCATGTACTGCGCCATCTCGGCCTTCAATGCAGCAAAGTCCACATCCAGCATCATCACCACAAAGAGGAACAGCACCGCGACTGCGCCCACGTAGACGATGACCAGCAGCATGGCGACGAATTCCGCCCCCAGCAGCACAAACAACCCGGCCGAAGAGATAAAGGCCAGGATCAGCCACAGCACCGAATGCACCGGCTGGCGGCTGATCACAGTGAACAGCCCGCCGGTGATTGCGCTGATGGCGAAGAGGTAGAAGGCAAAAACGCTCATGTCTCATCGTCCTTTTTGTCGGCCATAACGTCCTGCGCCAATTCAAGCGCCCGGTTCATGGCCGGTATGCCGGCAAAAACCGACATCTGTCCGATCGTTTCAACGATCTCTTGTTTCTTTGCACCCGCCTCTACAGCGTGGCGTACGGTTTGACGCACAGCGGAATCCGCCTGCGCGCCCTGACAGGTCAACCCGGCCAATGTCAGCAAAAGCCGGGTCTTGGCATCCAGGCCATCCTTGTTGATGGTCTTGCCAAACATCATCTCCATGACCTCTTTGGGCATGGTCGGCCACAGGGCCTCGAACCCTTTCATGGACATTGGGTCCAGACCCGCCGCCAGATCCGGGTTCATGGCCTTGACCATCTCCTGGTACTGGGCCTGCGCCTGGGCCATCATGGCCTCGAATGGGTTCTTTGCATCAGTCATCGGTACGGCGCGTCGATTTCTAGGTTGCGGGCAATCTCGGCTTCCCAACGTTCGCCATTCGCCAACAGCTTGTCCTTGTCATAGAACAGTTCTTCGCGGGTCTCGGTGGCGAATTCAAAGTTGGGGCCTTCGACAATGGCATCCACCGGGCAGGCTTCCTGGCAGAACCCACAGTAGATGCATTTGGTCATGTCGATGTCATAACGCGTGGTGCGCCGCGAGCCATCTTCGCGGGGTTCCGCGTCAATGGTGATCGCCTGCGCCGGGCAGACCGCTTCGCACAGCTTGCAGGCAATGCAGCGCTCTTCCCCATTGGGATAACGCCGCAGGGCGTGTTCCCCACGAAAACGCGGGCTAAGAGGCCCCTTTTCATGGGGGTAGTTGATGGTCGCCTTGGGGGCAAAGAAGTACTTCATCCCCAGTTTGAAGCCGACCCAGAAATCCTGCAGCAGGAAATATTTGGCGGCGCGGGTGTAATCGACTTGGTTTGTCATGATTAGGCTCCCACGGTCCAGCGGGCAAAGATGCCCCAGAACCAGTCAAATTTGGCAGCAAAGGCAACAAAGACCACCCAGAACAGCGAGAAGGGCAGAAACACCTTCCAGCCAAGGCGCATCAGCTGGTCATAGCGGTAGCGCGGGGTGATGGCTTTTACCATTGCAAAGAGGAAGAAGAAGAAGGCCATCTTACCAACCATCCACAGCACCCCATCGGGCAGGCCGGGGATGGGCGACAGCCAGCCACCAAAGAACAGCAGCGAGGTCAGGGCGCACATCAGGAAGATGGAGATATACTCACCCGCCATAAACAGCAGGAAGGGCGTGGCCGAATATTCCACCTGATAGCCTGCCACCAGTTCTGATTCCGCTTCGGGCAGATCGAACGGTGGGCGGTTGGTTTCCGCCAGGCAGGAGATGAAGAACAAAAACACCATGGGGAAATGCGGCAGCCAGTACCAGTTGAACAGGCCTGCGTTGCCATCCTGTGCCCGCACGATATCGCCAAAGTTCATCGAGCCGGTAGAAATGATCACCCCAACGATGATCAGACCAATGGAGACCTCATAAGAAATCATCTGCGCTGCTGAACGCAGGGCGCCGAGGAAGGGGTATTTCGAGTTCGAAGCCCAGCCGCCCATGATGACGCCATAGACCTCGAGGCTGGAAACCGCAAAGACGTAGAGGATCGCCACGTTGATGTTGGACAGGACCCAGCCATCGTTGAAGGGGATCACCGCCCAGGCCACCATGGCCAGCACAAAGGAGGTCAGCGGCGCCATGATAAAGACGGTGCGATCGGCGCCCGCCGGGATCACCACCTCTTTGACCACATATTTCAGCGCGTCCGCCACCGATTGCAGGATGCCAAAGACACCCACAACATTGGGGCCACGGCGCATCTGCACAGCCGCCCAGATCTTCCGGTCCCCGTAGACGAGGAACAGAAGGGAGATCATCACAAAGGCAACAACTGCAAGCACTTGCGCCAATATCAGTACAGCAATGCCGCCTGGGGTGTTAAAGAATTCAGCCATAGGTCCTCACACCGTAGGTATTCCGTTTGCCTCGCAATTTGCCACCACGACTTCTGCGTCGATGGTGCGCAATCCGCGCGGTAGGGAGGGTGAAATCGTGTAGACCGCATCGGCCGTCTGATTGCCACCCTCTTGTTTCATTGTTGTGCGCACGTGGCGCGCAAACCCGTATCCCCGGATCAGCGCATATTGTGCCGCTGCACATTCGGCGTAGTCATCCACATCCGAACCCGAGCGGGCACCAGACATGGTCACATGAAATTGCACCAGATCGCCCTCCAGCAAACTGGTCCGAACCCCGTTGTAATCAGGATCGAACCCGTCAGCTGATCCGCCGGGAACCGGGGCACAGCCCGCCAGCGTCAAAGACGATATGAGTGCCGCGCGGATCACTCTGCCGCAATCTTCTCGGCCCGGCGGGCCTTGGCGTTTGCCGACAGCTCAGCCATCACCTGCGATGACCGGGCAATCGGGTTGGTCAGGTAGAAATCCTTGACCGCAGGCAAGAAGGCCGCCTTGCCCATAGGCTCCAGCTCCAGTGCCACGCCTTCGTTTTCGATAACCTGGTCAACCTTTGCCAGATGCGGCACCTCGGCTACCAGGGCCTGGCGCAGCTGCGCCAGTGAATCATATGCCAGCTTGGCGTCCAGTTCGGCGCTGAGCGCCCGCAGGATGGCCCAGTTTTCCTTTGCTTCGCCAGGCGCAAAGCCCGCGCGCAGGGCCAGCTGTGGACGCCCCTCGGTGTTCACAAACAGACCACTTTCTTCGGTATAGGCCGCCCCTGGCAGGATCACATCAGCGCGGTGTGCGCCCCGGTCCCCGTGGCTGCCCTGATAGATCACAAAGGCACCACCGTTTTCAGAGCTGTCGATTTCGACTTCGTCAGCGCCAAGGTTGTAGATCACATCGGCGCCATCAATGGCCGCAGCCATGCCGCCTTCGGTCACCGCGCCAATGTCCATGGAACCAACCCGCGATGCAGCAGTGTGCAGCACCATCAGCTTGGAGCCGGTATCAGCTGCGAATTTCTGCGCATGGGCCAGCACCGCCAGACCGTCGGCTTCGCGCAACGCGCCCTGCCCGACAATGACCAGGGTTTCTTTGCCCAAAGCACTGGAATGATCGGCGCTGTGCAAGGCGTCCAGAGCGGCGCGATCGCCGCCAAGGTGGGTATAGTCATAGGTCAGATCCACAGCTTCACCAACCAGTCCAACAGTTGCACCGTTGATCCAGGCCTGACGGATACGCGCATTCAGCACCGGCGCTTCATTACGTGGATCTGTCCCGATCAGCATGATCGCCCTGGCACTGTCGATATCTTCGATGGTCGCGGTGCCGACATAGCCCGCCCGGTTGCCAATCGGCAGGCGCGCATTGTCAGTGCGGCATTCCACCTGACCGCCCTGCCCCTCGACCAGTTGTTTCAGGGCAAAGGCAGCCTCAACCGGGGCCAGATCCCCAATCAGGCCAGCGACTTTCTTGCCCTTCATCGCGGTGGCGGCGGCGGTCAGGGCCTCTGGCCAGGTGGCGGGTTTGAGCTTGCCGTCTACGCGCACATAGGGGCGATCCAGCCGCTGACGACGCAAGCCATCCCAGACAAAACGGGTCTTGTCGGAAATCCACTCTTCGTTCACGGCGTCATTGTTGCGCGGCAGGATCCGCATCACTTCGCGGCCTTTGGTATCGACCCGGATGTTGGAGCCAAGCGCATCCATCACGTCGATGGTTTCGGTCTTGGTCAGCTCCCAGGGGCGGGCGCTAAAGGCATAGGGTTTTGAGGTCAGCGCCCCAACCGGACACAAATCAATGATATTGCCCTGCAGGTTGCTGTCCAATGTCTCGTTCAGGTAGCTGGTGATCTCAGCATCTTCACCACGCCCCGTCTGCCCCATCTGGCTAATCCCGGCCACCTCGGAGGTGAAACGCACACAACGGGTACAGCTGATGCAACGGGTCATCGCCGTGGAGACAAGTGGCCCAAGGTTCAGGTCATCCACCGCCCGCTTGGGCTCACGGAAGCGTGAAAAATCAACACCATAAGCCATGGCCTGATCCTGCAGATCACATTCGCCGCCCTGATCACAGATCGGGCAATCCAGTGGATGGTTGATCAGCATGAATTCCATCACGCCTTCGCGGGCTTTCTTGACCATAGGTGAATTGGTCTTGACCTGTGGCGCCTGACCTTCGGGGCCGGGGCGCAGATCGCGAACCTGCATCGCGCAGGAGGCCGCAGGCTTGGGCGGGCCGCCGACGACCTCTACCAGACACATGCGGCAGTTGCCGGCAATCGACAGGCGCTCGTGATAGCAAAAACGCGGGATTTCCACCCCGGCCTCTTCGCAGGCCTGGATCAGGGTCATCGCCCCGTCCACCTCTACCTCGGTTCCGTCGATGTTGATCTTGCGGAGGTCAGACATGGTCTATTTCGCCCTCAGTAACGCGCCGATCGCGCTGTTTTTCTGTATTTCCGCACGACCAAACGCGCAGAATGTTTCTGGATCTTCATAGGACACGCCGCTCTTGCTGAGCAGCTGTTCGCCCTTTGCCCGCATCCGGGCCTTTTCTGCGTCGGATTCGATGTAGGCCCGGATTTCGCTATCCGCATAGCCCAGCGAATTGGCATGGGAGCGCAGCCGACGCAGCTCTCCGATGCCCTTAAAAAGCCGGGCCCCCAGACTGTCGCAATGATCTGCGACCTCCTTGGCCATGGCCACGGCAAACAGCGGGTCTTCGATTTCGGGAATCTCCCGCAATGATGGCTTTGCCGCCGCCGTAGTCATGGGAAACAGAACCGCCGCTGCAAAAAACAGCGGGGCAAGCAGGGTTGGTTTGTCTTGGCCACGTGTCATGGAGCTCTCCTGTGTGGTGGAGAGGCCAAAACACCAAGACCCGGTCACGTTATGCAATAACGCTCCGGCCATTTGGCCAGGATATGCCAACAATCCGCTCACGGGTTGCATGTCCCCCGCAGCAAAGCATTGTCACCGTCGCGCGGTAATGGAACCTCGGGATTGTCCAGATCAATCGCCCAGTCAATCCTGGAGGTGCCATAGTTTTCGATGCAATAAGTGGTGCCTGCATAGCGCATGGCCTCACGTGCGCCCAAAGGCGAGGCCGCAACATCGTAGACTTCAGCTTCAAACAGCGCCCGCGAGACCTTTTTGTCCACAACAGAGGCCTTGGTGCGGAAGGCAACGCCATCAAAGGCCGGGCGGGAATCTTTGTCGCTGCAGCCAGCCACAAGCCCAACCGACACAACAGCAACCGCCAGTAATTTGAGATCCACACTCATCATCCGTCCCCTACCCATATTCATTCAGCGGCGATGGCGCTTTTACGGCCGGTTTTTTGCGCCTTGATGCGATCTTCGATTTCCTCGCGGAAATTGCGGATCAGGCCCTGGATGGGCCAGGCGGCCGCATCGCCCAGGGCGCAGATGGTGTGGCCTTCGACCTGTTTGGTCACATCCCACAGCATGTCGATCTCTTCCAGGTCGGCTTCGCCTTTGACCAGACGGTCCATCACCCGCATCATCCAGCCAGTGCCTTCGCGGCAGGGCGTACACTGGCCGCAGCTTTCGTGTTTGTAGAACTTGGCCAGGCGCCAGATCGCCTTGATGATATCGGTCTGTTTGTCCATCACGATGACCGCAGCGGTTCCCAGCCCCGAGCCCAGCTCGCCGCGCAGGTAATCAAAATCCATGATCGCATCGCGCATGTTCTCACCGCGCACACAAGGCACGGAAGAACCACCGGGGATCACCGCCAGCAGATTGTCCCAACCGCCGCGAATGCCACCGCAGTGTTTCTCGATCAGCTCTTCAAAAGAAATCGACATGGCTTCTTCAACCACACAAGGGTTGTTGACGTGGCCGGAAATCGCAAACAGTTTGGTGCCCGCATTGTTTGGACGACCAAATCCAGCAAACCAATCCGCGCCACGGCGCAGGATGGTGGGCACAACGGCGATGCTTTCGACATTGTTCACCGTGGTGGGGCAGCCATACAGACCCGCGCCGGCCGGGAAAGGCGGCTTCATCCGCGGCATGCCCTTTTTGCCTTCGAGGCTTTCGATCAGAGCGGTTTCTTCGCCGCAGATATAGGCGCCGGCGCCGTGGTGCAGGAAGACGTCAAAATCCCAGCCGGATCCGGCTGCGTTTTTGCCCAAAAGGCCCTTGTCGTAGCATTCGTCAATGGCCGCCTGCAGCGCCTCGCGCTCGCGGATATATTCGCCGCGCAGGTAGATGTAGCAGGTATGGGCCTGCATGGCGAAGCTGGCGATCAGCGCACCCTCGATCAGCGTATGCGGATCGTGGCGCATGATTTCGCGGTCCTTGCAGGTGCCGGGTTCGGATTCATCGGCGTTGATCACCAGGTACGAAGGGCGACCGTCACTCTCTTTCGGCATGAAGGACCATTTGAGGCCGGTGGGGAAACCCGCACCACCACGGCCGCGCAGGCCTGAATCCTTCATGGTCTGGATAATCCAGTCACGGCCCTTGTCGATGATCCCCGATGTGCCATCCCAATGGCCCCGCGCCTGGGCACCTTTTAGGGTGCGCTCATGCATACCGTAGAGGTTGGTAAAGATCCGGTCCTGGTCCTTCAGCATGTCTGCCTACCCTTGGTTTTCGTTTTTACTGGCCTGACGCATGCGCCAGAGTTGCAATATGTTGACCAATGCATAGATCAGCCCCGCAAGCGCGGCAAAATCAAACAAAATCGCGTAACGGCCAGGCATTCCAATTGCCGGGCCTATGATCATGGTCAAGGCCAACCAGGCCAGCATGGTTCCGGCAATCACCAATGAGATGTGCCGCCCCTTTGCTGCGATCGCCCTATCCAGATCAACGCTCATTCAGGTCCTCATATTTGTTTCCTGTCCGCCCCAACAGGGCAGCCAGGTGGATTATTCGTCGTCGTAACGGCCGTCTTTTTTGGCCTTCTTGGCAAAGTCGGTCTCATCCCCGGCGGCCAGCAAAGCAGCCTGTGCGATCCAACCATCCCGTTCGATACGACCTTTAAATTTCAAGCGGCTATCAACCCAGGCCACCTCGGCCGCGCCCCAACCGGCAATCTGATCAAAGTGGAAAAAGCCCAAATCGTTCAGGGTCTGCTCCAGCTTGGGGCCAACACCTTTCAGCAGTTTCAGATCATCCGGCAGGCCACCGCGCGCTTCTTTCAGCGTCTCAGGTTCTACCTCAGCAACCTCCGCAGCGGCAGCTGGTTTGGCTGCAGGCGCTTTTGCAGGCGCGGATTTTGCTGCAGGGGCGGGCTTTTTCGTCTCTTCCACCTGTTTGGCAACCGGTTTGGGCGCTTCGGGGGCTTTGGGAGGTTGATCGGCGGCTGCACGACCGGCAACCACGCCATCCTTGCCAACCCAAGGGGTCAGCAAAGGCACTTCGTCGCCCTGAATGCGTTTGACGCTGTCGCCAATATCCATCGCCAGCTGCGCCGAAGCGTTATACTGCGTTTTGCCGCTGTCATATTCAGCCAGCGAGGTCAGACCGGACTGCGGCTCGGCGGCGTAGCGGCCATTCTGCGGGCCCGGCACAACTGTCTTGCCAGCGGCCAGATCATCCAGCATCTGGGCAAAGCCCTCTGCGGTGAGATCCTCAAAGTAGTCTTTGCCGATCTGCGCCATCGGCGCATTGGTACAGGCGCCCAAGCATTCCACTTCTTCCCAGCTGAATTTGCCATCCGCCGACAGGGTATGCGGTTTTGCCGCAATCTTATCCTTGCAGACCGCGATCAGATCCTCTGCGCCGCAGATCATACAAGACAGGGTGCCACAGATCTGCACATGGGCCACAGATCCGGTGGGCTGCATCTGGAACATGAAGTAGAACGAGGTGACTTCCAGCACCCGGATATAGGCCATACCCAGCATATCGGCGATATATTCGATGGCGGGTTTGGAGACCCAGCCTTCCTGCTCCTGTGCCCGCCACAACAGCGGGATCACAGCCGAGGCCTGACGGCCTTCGGGGAATTTGGTCAATTGCGCCTCGGCCCATTTCTGGTTCGCGGGCGTGAAAGCAAAACTTTCGGGCTGTTCGGAATGAAGGCGACGAAGCATTAGCGGTCAATCTCTCCAAATACGACGTCCATGGTGCCGATGATGGCAGCGACGTCGGCCAGCTGGTGGCCTTTTGCAACGTGGTCCATGGCTTGCAGATGCAGGAAACCCGGCGCGCGGATCTTGCTGCGGTAGGGTTTGTTCGACCCATCTGCCACCAGATAGACGCCAAATTCGCCCTTGGGGGCTTCGACGGCGGCATAGACCTCACCGGCGGGCACATGGAAGCCTTCGGTGTAGAGTTTGAAATGGTGAATGAGGCTCTCCATCGAGGTCTTCATGTCACCGCGTTTCGGTGGGCTCAGCTTGCCCCGTGCCATCACATCGCCGGTGGCTTCACGCAGTTTGGCGATGGCCTGACGGATGATCGACAGGGACTGGCGCATCTCTTCCATGCGGACCAGATAACGGTCATAGCAGTCGCCGTTCTTGCCCACAGGGATCTGGAACTCAAACTCGTCATAACATTCATAGGGCTGGGCACGGCGCAGATCCCAGGCCATGCCTGAGCCACGCACCATGACACCAGAGAAGCCCCAGTCGAGGATCTCTTGCTCGGTGACCACGCCAATGTCGCAGTTTCGCTGTTTGAAAATCCGGTTTTCGGTCAGCAACCCATCGATATCGGCCAGAACATTGGGGAATTCCAGCGCCCAGAGGTCGATATCGTCCAGCAGATCATCGGGAATGTCCTGATGCACGCCGCCGGGACGGAAATAGGCCGCGTGCAGACGGGCACCGCAGGCGCGCTCGTAAAACACCATCAGCTTTTCGCGCTCTTCAAAGCCCCAAAGCGGCGGCGTCAGCGCGCCCACGTCCATGGCCTGAGTGGTGACGTTCAGCAGGTGGTTCAGAATGCGGCCGATCTCGGAATACAAAACCCGGATAAGCGAGCCACGGCGGGGCACTTCAACGCCGGTGAGTTTCTCAATCGCCAGACACCAGGCATGTTCCTGGTTCATCGGCGCCACATAGTCGAGCCGGTCAAAATACGGCAGGTTCTGCAGGTAGGTGCGGCTTTCCATCAGCTTTTCGGTGCCACGGTGCAGCAGGCCGATATGGGGATCGCAGCGTTCCACGATCTCGCCGTCCAGCTCCAGCACCAGACGCAACACGCCGTGGGCCGCCGGGTGTTGCGGGCCAAAGTTGATGTTAAAGTTACGGATCTTCTGTTCGCCCGTCTGGGCGTCGTCGAATTTGGAGCCGTCCATTATTTTGCCCCCTCTTTTTCATCACCGGGCAGGATGTATTCGGCACCCTCCCAGGGAGACATGAAATCAAACTGGCGGTATTCCTGAACCAGGCTCACCGGTTCATAGACAACGCGCTTTTCGGCCTCGTCATATCGGACCTCGGTGTAGCCCGTGGTGGGGAAATCCTTGCGCAGGGGATAGCCGCGAAAACCATAGTCGGTGAGAATGCGGCGCAGATCCGGGTGGCCCGAGAACAGGATACCAAACATGTCGAAAACTTCGCGCTCAAACCAATTGGCCGAGGGATGCACATCGACAATCGAGGGCACCATATCGTCTTCGCGCACCGAGACCCGCAGGCGAATGCGCTGGTTTTGGTACATCGACAGGAAATGATAGACCACATCAAAGCGTTTACCACGTTCGGGGTAATCCACCGCAGTGATATCCACCAGCGAAGAAAATTTGCAGGTGCTGTCGGTTTTCAGAAACTCAACCAGACCATTGATATTGGCCGGGGCCACATCAACGGTCAATTCATCAAAAGCGATATCCCAGGACAATACACAGTCAGGGCGTTTGGCTGCGATCTGAGTACCAAGTTCTTGCAGTGCTTCAGTCATTTATGTCTCTCCAGCCAGATCGCTTAGCGCACCAGGGTGCCGGTACGGCGGATTTTGCGCTGCAACTGCATCAGCCCATAAAGCAGGGCCTCAGCGGTGGGCGGGCAGCCCGGCACGTAGATATCAACTGGCACAATACGGTCGCAGCCGCGCACAACCGAGTAGCTGTAGTGATAATATCCACCACCATTGGCGCAGGACCCCATCGAGATCACATAGCGTGGCTCGGGCATCTGGTCGTAGACCTTGCGCAGCGCTGGCGCCATTTTATTGGTCAGGGTGCCGGCAACAATCATCACATCGGACTGGCGTGGGGAAGCGCGCGGGGCAATGCCAAATCGTTCCGCATCGTAGCGCGGCATCGAGGTATGCATCATCTCAACCGCGCAGCAGGCCAGACCAAAGGTCATCCAGTGCAGCGACCCGGTGCGAGCCCAGTTGATAATGTCCTCAGTCGAGGTCAGCAGAAATCCCTTGTCCTGCAGCTCGGCGTTCAGCGCCTGGGTAGCAACTTCCTTGTCGATCCCAGCGGTATTTGCTCCGGTCATCACTCCCATTCCAGAGCTCCCTTTTTCCACTCATAGGCAAAACCAATGGTCAGAACTGCCAGAAACACCATCATCGACCAGAAACCAGTATCGCTCATATCCTTGAAGCCAACGGCCCAAGGAAACAGGAAGGCAATTTCCAAATCAAAAATGATGAAAAGAATCGACACCAGATAAAATCGCACATCGAATTTCATCCGGGCGTCATCAAAAGCGTTGAAACCGCACTCATAGGCGCTGACTTTTTCCGGGTCAGGATTGCGAACAGCCAGTACAACTGCCGCCAGAATAAGAACAATTCCCAGGCCGACTGCGACGACCAAAAACACCAAGATCGGGAGGTATTCCCGCAACATCTCTTCCACGAGTGGCTCCTTTCCGAGCGCGCGGCTTCTCGCGCGCCGTCAATTGGCGTGTTGACTTGCGCATGTGTCTACTCCCACCCCCCCCTATCGTCAACCAAACCAATGGTGAAGAAAGTGGCTTTCTGTACAAGTCGCGACCCTGCGGCATCACTTAACGCTATTTGGGCCAGCAGGGGTTAATTTCTTATTATTTCCATAAGGAAAGGCGCCATGATTTCTCACGGCGCCCTGAAAACTGACATTCAAAATACTGGTTAACGCCGCCCCGTAGGCGGCTTGGCTCTGCTCTGCTGCGGACCTGCAACAGACAGACCTCTGCCCATGTTCACTCCAGGTTCACCCCTGCCAACGGGGCTTACGTTTGTCAAAGAAGGCGCCGATGCCCTCTGAGGCCTCATCGCCCTCCCAGCGGCTGACCAGAGCGTCGATTGTCATGTCGATGGTCTCGTCATCCAGTCGTGGCCCCAGATCGCGGGTCAGTTTCTTTGCAGCCGCCACTGCGCCCGGAGCACAAGCCATATAGGGCAACACCTCGGCCTCGACCGCCGCCGCCAGATCCGCAGCGGGAACCGCCTTGGCCAAAAGCCCCAGCTCCACGGCTTCGGCAGCACCAAACAGGCGCGACGACATAAAGACCCGACGGGCGCGCGATTCTCCCATCCGCGCCACCACATAGGGGCCGATGGTGGCCGGGATCAAACCCAGCTTGGTCTCTGTCAGGCCCATCTTCAGATGATCGACACCAATGGCCACGTCACAGACCGACGCCATGCCAACGCCGCCGCCAAAGGCATTGCCCTGGATGGCACCGATCAAGGGCTTTGGCAGCGTGTTCAGAATCTGCAGCATTTCTGCCAGAACCCGCGCCTCGGCGCCACGGGTGGCGGCATCTGCCTGCATCTGCTGCTGCATCCAGCCCAGATCACCCCCGGCACAAAAACTTTTGCCTGCACCCGTCAGCACCACAACGCGCACATCGTCATCCAAGGCCAGTTGCTGCGCCGCCGCTTTCAGCTCCTGCAGCATCTCGCCAGACATCGCATTGTGCTTTTCCGGACGGTTCAACGTCATGGTGGCAACGCCACGCGCGTCCTGTTCGATCAATACTGTCTTATACATTCTCAGTCCCTCTACCCTCTTCCCTCTGGCCCATGGTCTTAGACCCACATTAGCTGTCACTGCGCATGGCCTGTGCCATCTCAGCCGCTTCAACCAGGACATCCCGGTCCAGGCCCGTCTCATAGCCGAGCCCCACCAGATGGTCCTGCACGGCATCGGTGGCAACATTGCCTGCAGCGCCTGGCGCATAGGGGCACCCGCCCAGGCCACCTACCGCCGCATCAAACACCCGAACCCCCTGCGCCAGAGAAGCCTCGATATTGTCCAAGGCCCGTCCAGACGTGTCGTGATAATGGCCGGCCAGATGGCTGACCGGCACCCGTTTCGTTACGGCAGACAGCATTTTGCTGATGGTTTCCGGCGTGCCCTGCCCGATGGTGTCGCCCAGTGACACCTCATAGCAGCCCAGCAGATGCAGCGTTTCAGCCACCAAAGCCACCTGATGCGGATCCGTTGGTCCGTCAAACGGGCAATCAGTGACACAGGACACATAGCCCCGCACCGGCAGCTTGATGGCTGCGGCGGCCTGCAGAATGGGCTTGAACCGTTCAATACTCTCGGTGATGGAGGCATTGATATTGGCACGGGAAAATCCCTCCGAGGCCGAGGCAAACACCGCGATTTCATCCGCCCCTGCCGCTACCGCATCGGTGTAGCCACGCATATTGGGCGTCAGAGCCGCATAAGACACGCCCGGCGCACGGCTGATCCCGGCCAGAACCTCGCCGCTGCCTGCCATCTGTGGCACCCATTTTGGCGACACAAAGCTGGCCACTTCTATGCGGCGAAAGCCGGCCCGGGACAGGCAGTCCACCAAAGCGATTTTCTCTGCCACCGGGATGGCGCGCTTTTCATTCTGCAGCCCGTCGCGCGGCCCCATCTCGAAGATCTCGACAGATTGGCTCATGGGGGATCCTTCCCTCTTCATCTTTCCAAAATAATCAAACGGCCCAATCAGCAGCCCGCGCCTCAGTCCTCTTCCAGGCGCACCAGGGCCGCCCCTGCCTCAACCTGATCGCCACCCGCAGCCAGCACCTCAGCGACAACCCCGTCGCGCGCCGCCAGCAGCGAATGCTCCATCTTCATCGCTTCCAGAATGGCCAGCCGGTCGCCTTCTTTCACCGCATCGCCAGCCTTGGCAAAAACCGCTTTTACCAGCCCCGGCATCGGCGCCACGATCACATTGAGATCGCCGCCGGCAGTGGCATCGCGGTCCAGCGGGTCGATCACCTCAAAGACGTGACCATAGCCATCGAACACGGTGATTGTATTGCCCGCCTGGGCCATCGGAGGCAAACGATCCCCGCTCAGCACCCATGTGCCGTCAGTGCAATAGGCGCAGATCTGATCCTCGGGATGGTCCGGAAACTCCCAGATCTGAAAGTCAGGCCCATCCACCTGGACCGTGGCCTCAAAGACCTCGCCCTGATAGCTGAGATGCACCGAGCGGCGCAGGTCGGACCACAGGGTAAAGCCCGCCGCCCAATCCAGGTCCACCAGGCCCAAGGCCTGCATTCCTGCCGCAGCCTTGTGTTCAAATTTCACCTGCGGCCCCTGCACCAGCTGGTCCAGATCCCGTGCAATGAGCCCCGTGTCCACATCGCCGGCAGCAAACCCATCATGGGTCGCCAGCGCGCCCAGGAAGGCCAGGTTGGTGACCGTGCCGCCCACCTCAGTCGCCGCCAGCGCCTGGGACAGGCGCGACAGGGCGATGTCGCGCGTCGGCCCATGCACAATCACCTTGGAGATCATCGGGTCATACCAAGGGCTAATGGTATCGCCCGCACGCACGCCGCTGTCGGCCCGGCAATTGGCGGGGAATTTGAGATGGGTCAGGGTGCCAGTGGCTGGCAAAAAGCCTTTTGGCACATCCTCGGCATAGAGACGCGCCTCAAAGGCATGGCCATTGATCGACAGCTCATCTTGCTGTTTCGGCAGGCTCTCCCCTGCGGCGACGCGCAGCTGCCACTCCGCCAGATCGACGCCGGTGATCAGCTCTGATACCGGATGTTCCACCTGCAGGCGGGTGTTCATTTCCATGAACCAGAATCCATCGGCGCGCAGACCGTTGCTGCCATCGACGATGAACTCCACCGTCCCAGCGCCCTTGTAGCCGATGGCCTCAGCGGCGCGCACGCCTGCCTCGCCCATTGCTGCGCGCATTTCATCCGTCATTCCCGGCGCCGGGGCTTCCTCGATCACCTTTTGATGGCGGCGCTGCAGGGAACAGTCACGTTCAAACAGATGTACCGCCTGGGTGCCATCGCCAAAGACCTGGATTTCGATATGGCGCGGTTGCTGGATGTATTTTTCGATCAAGACATCCGGATTGCCAAAGGCGGTTGTCGCCTCGCCCTGGGCACTGGCCAGCGCCTCGGCAAACTCGGCAGGTGCTTCGACCAGGCGCATGCCCTTGCCGCCACCGCCGGCGACCGCCTTGATCAGCACAGGATAGCCAATCTTGTCGGCCTCGCCTTTCAGGAAATCCGCATCCTGGTTGCTGCCGTGATAGCCAGGCACAACCGGCACGCCTGCCTGTTCCATCAGCACCTTGGCGGCGTCTTTGAGACCCATTTTGCGGATCGCATCAGCGGAAGGGCCGATAAAGGCAAGGCCAGCCGCCTGCACCGCATCAACAAATTCAGGATTCTCCGACAGGAAACCATACCCTGGATGGATCGCCTGGGCGCCGGTGGCCTTGGCCATGGCAATGATCTCGTCGCCCAGCAGATAACTGTCGGCTGGGGCCGGACCATGGCCGATGTGGCAGGCTTCATCCGCCATGGCCACATGTTTCGCGGCGCGGTCCGCATCAGAATAGACGGCCACGGTTTTGACACCCATGGCGCGGGCGGTTTCCATCACCCGGCAGGCGATCTCGCCGCGGTTGGCAATCAGAATTTTATCAAACATGGGGTTGGGTCCTTTGTTTGGAAGGTCAGTCCGGGGGCGCTGCCCCCGGACCCCCTAGGTATTTTTGGAAAGATGAAAGACACGCGCTTACATGCGGAAGACGCCAAAGCGTGTTTCGTCGATCTCGGCATTGAGAGCGGCACGCAGGGACAGGGCCAGTACATCGCGGCTTTTTCGCGGGTCGATGATACCGTCGTCCCAGAGCCGGGCGGAGGCATAAAGCGGGTGGCTTTGCTCTTCGAACATATCGATTGTTGGCTGTTTGAACTGCGCCTCTTCATCCGCTGACCAGCTGCCGCCCTGACGTTCGATAGCGTCCCGTTTTACTGTTGCCAGCACGCCAGCGGCCTGTTCACCCCCCATCACTGAGATGCGGGAATTGGGCCAGGTCCACAGGAAACGGGGCTGATAGGCCCGCCCTGCCATGCCGTAGTTGCCCGCGCCAAAAGAGCCGCCTACCAGCATGGTGATTTTGGGGACATTGGTGGAGGCCACGGCGGTGACCATTTTGGCGCCGTGGCGGGCGATGCCTTCGTTCTCATATTTGCGGCCCACCATGAAGCCAGTGATGTTTTGCAAAAAGACCAGCGGGATTTTGCGTTGCGAGCAGAGTTCGACAAAATGGGCGCCCTTCTGCGCCGCTTCAGAGAACAGCACGCCATTGTTGGCGATGATCCCCACGGGGCAGCCTTTGACATGGGCAAAACCGGTGACCAGAGTTTCCCCGTAGCGCGGTTTGAACTCGTCAAAGCGCGAACCATCCACCAGCCGGGCGATGACTTCGCGGATGTCATAGGGGGTACGCAGATCGCCGGGCACCACGCCGAGGATCTCTGCCGGGTCATAGGCAGGCTCTTCGGGGGAGGCCCAGTTTACGGTTTGCGGCTTGATGATATTGAGCGACTGCACCGCGCGGCGTGCCAGGGCCAGGGCGTGGGCGTCATCTTCGGCCAGGTAGTCGGCAACACCGGACAGGCGGGTGTGCACATCGCCGCCGCCGAGATCTTCAGCCGAGACCACTTCGCCAGTGGCGGCTTTGACCAGAGGGGGGCCCGCCAGGAAGATGGTGCCCTGTTCTTTGACGATGATGGTGACATCGGACATCGCAGGCACATAGGCGCCCCCGGCAGTGCAAGAGCCCATGACCACGGCGATTTGCGGGATGCCCTTGGCGGACATGCGCGCCTGATTGTAAAAGATACGGCCAAAGTGGTCACGGTCCGGGAAAACCTCATCCTGCTGCGGCAGGTTGGCGCCGCCCGAGTCCACCAGGTAGATGCAAGGCAGGCAGTTTTCCTCGGCAATCTCTTGTGCCCGCAGGTGTTTTTTCACCGTCATCGGGAAATAGGTGCCGCCCTTTACGGTGGCATCGTTGCAGACCACCATGACCTCTTGGCCATGCACCCGCCCGATACCGGCGATGACACCTGCAGCCGGGGCCGCGTTGTCATACATGTTATGGGCGGCTGTCGCTCCGATCTCGAGGAAGGGCGAGCCTGGATCCAGTAGGTTCGCCACCCGGCGGCGTGGCAGCATTTTGCCCCGGCCCTCATGGCGAGCGCGGGATTTTTCACCACCGCCCAGGCGGGCGGCCTCTGCCGCGTCGTCGATCTGGCCAAGCGCCTCAAGATGCGCAGCCTGATTGGCCTTAAAGGCTTCGGAGGAAGGCATTGCCTTGGATTTGAGTTTCATATTTGCGTCCTTCTCACCTGTTACGGTTTGGTTGGTGGCGTTCAACCACGCGGAGTTTGAACCATTTCAAAAGCGCCGTTTGATAAGCGCAGAGTTCGGCGGCGTTCAGGCCTGCAACCTGAGTCGTGGAGCAATCCCCCTGCGGCGTCGCCTGTGGCCACAGATCGGCAAATGCAGACGGGGCTTCAGCCTGCTCGGAGGCCTCACGATCGGTGCTTTCAATACGAGCGCCGTCCTGTTCCAGCCAGTAGGTCACATCAGCGAGACAATCTCCCTGAGACTGCATCTCCCGACCCATGTTGCAAAGTTCTCTCGCAGTAGAAACACAAAGCTGGAGCATTGGAGTTTGCAGAGGAACATCGAGGGTACGACTGCTGCAGGCCACGAGATACCCCTCAGTATCAAAACCCGGGCTTGGGTGCCTGTCCGCCGCTGCCAAGATGGGGGCCGGAACCAGTGCCACGGCGGCAACACAGGATTGAATGATTCTCATGTCCCGACCTCCCCAGCAGCCCGCGCTTTCAGCTCCTTGCGAATTACCTTGCCGGTCACAGTCATCGGCAGGGCCTCCAGAAAGGCGATTTCGCGGGGGTAGGAATACTGGGCCAGACGGTGCTTCACGTAGTCCTGCAGCTCTTTTTCGCTGGCGACGGCGCCGTCTTTCAGCACCACATAGGCTTTGACGATCTCGGTGCGCAGCGGATCGGGCTTGCCGACAACGCCCACGGTCGCGACGCTGGGGTGGGTCATCAGGCAGTCTTCGATCTCGGCAGGGCCGATGCGATAGCCAGCTGAGGTGATCACGTCATCCTCGCGGCCGACAAAACGCAGGAAGTCGCCCTCCCAGATGCCGCGATCGCCCGTTACCAGCCAGTCGCCGTGAAACTTCGCGGCTGTCTCATCGGGGCGGTTCCAATACTCCAGCATCATCGAGGCCGAGCCGCGCCGCACGGCGACATCGCCTTCTGCGCTGGTTGGTTTGCCCGCGGAATCAAGCACCGCCAATTGATGCCCCGGCACGGCCTTGCCGATGCAACCGGGGCGCGGCGGGTAGTCGACACCACAGGAGGAAGCCACCATGTTACATTCGGTTTGGCCGTAGAACTCATTGATGGTCACGCCAAAGCTCGACTGGCCCCAAGCGAGCATCTCTGCGCCCAGCGGCTCTCCGCCAGACGCAACCGAGCGCAGGCCGTCGAGCCCGTGCCCTGCTGCTTTCAACATGCGCAGCGCTGTGGGGGGGAAGAACACATTGCGCACCTCGCCACGGCGCACCAGATCGGCGCAGGCCTCAGGGGTGAATTTGTCGAGCCGGGCGGCAACAACCGGCACGCCCAGCGCCAGACCCGGCATCAGGACGTCGAACAGCCCTCCAATCCAGGCCCAGTCAGCCGGGGTCCAAAGACAATCCCCTGGCTGGCCCAAATGATCATGGCTGATCGCCACGCCGGGCAAATGCCCGGTCAGCACCCGATGCCCATGCAGCGCGCCTTTGGGGCTGCCAGTCGTCCCGGAGGTATAGATCAAAATGGCCGGAGTGTCGGGCTTGGTCTGCGCAAAGGCCACCGCCTGCCCCGGCAGGGACACCTGATCCACCATCACCGCCTCGGCCAGATCCCCCAGCAGGCCCGCACCTTCGGGATCCGTCAACACAAAGGACACCCCTGCATCCCCTGCCCGCGAGGCCAGAGCGTCGCGTTTGAACAATTTGAAAAGCGGCACCGAAATGGCCCCCAGCTTCCAGATCGCCAGATGCGCGGCGGCGCACCAGGGGGATTGGCTCAGCAGAACGCCTACCCGGTCACCGGGCTGAATACGGGTCAGCAGGTAGCGCGCCAGCCCATCGACCATCTCAGCCAGGTCCCCATAGCTGATATCTCGCCGCTCAGCCCCGGTGAGATCAATCAGCGCCAGGGCGTCTGGATCCTGCGCCAGGGCCTGCGCCGCCATATTCAACTGGTCCGGCAAGCGCCAAGACCCATCCGCAGCCAGTCCAATTGCGGCCAGTCGATCCGCGGCCGGTCCAGTTCCGGCCTGTGCAAAAGCTGTTTTTGTCATGTGACATTCCCAAAATGCATAGCCGATATGCTTATTTTCCCTGTGTTTCCAAAGGGAAAGCGACCGCCTCTTTGATCCAGATCAGAGCGCGTTTTTGATTTTGGGCGCAGATAGATCGGGTAAATACAAGAAAAGGGACTCTCCCCATGAAACGCTCTGCTTCCATCCTGGCCTTGGCAACAGCCTGCACTGTTCTGGCCGTACCGGCCTTTGCGCAATCGCAAGGTGATTGGACCTTTGGTGTTGGTGTCATCAACGTTAATCCCAAATCCAACAACGGAACTCTCGCTAGTGGCGCAACCACACTCGGCGACGATACTCAGATCTCTTTGACCGTAGAGTACTTCATTCGCGACAACATCGGTATCGAACTGCTGGCGGCGACCCCGTTTGAGCATAACATCAACATTGCTGGTGTCGGCACGGCAACTGCCAAGCAATTGCCCCCCACCCTGTCGGTCAACTACCACTTCCCCACCAAGGGTAAGATCAAGCCCTTCATCGGTGCTGGCATCAACTACACCACCTTCTTTGAAGAAGAGACTGCGCTTGGTGTGCTCAAACTGGAAGACAGCTGGGGTTTTGCACTGCAGGCTGGTGCCGACTGGCAGATCTCTGACAATGGCGCTCTGCGCCTGAACGTCCGCTACATGGACATCGACTCCGATGCCTACCTCGGTGGCGCCGCCATTGGGACAGCCGAAATCGATCCGGTCACCATTGGTTTCAGCTACGTTCACAGGTTTTGATCCTTTGATCTAATATCTATCGGCAGGCCCCTGCGGGCCTGCCAACCTGATAAGAAAAACCCCACCTGGCCTCCCTCGGACAGGTGGGGTTTTCTTTGGCTTACATGGTGCCCATCAGCTCACGACCGATCAGCATGCGGCGGATTTCAGAGGTGCCCGCCCCAATTTCCATCAGCTTGGCATCGCGGAAGATCCGGCCCACGGGATTGTCGGACAGATAGCCCGCCCCGCCCAGCGCCTGTACCGCCTGATGCGCCTGCACCATCGCCTGCTCGGAGGCATAGAGGCAGCACGCCGCCGCATCCTGCCGGGTCACGGTGCCCTTGTCGCAGGCCTTGGCCACCTCGTAGATATAGGCACGGGCCGAATTCATCGCCGTATACATATCGGCAATCTTGCCCTGCATCAGCTGGAAGTTCCCAATGGGCTGACCAAACTGTTTGCGCTCTGCCAGATAGGGCATCATTTCATCCATACAGGCAGCCATGATACCGGTGCCGATGCCCGCCAGAACCACACGTTCATAGTCCAGACCAGACATCAGAACCTTGACGCCCCGACCCTCTTCGCCCAGCACGTTTTCAAAGGGCACTTCACAGTCTTCAAAGATCAGCTCGGCGGTGTTGGACCCACGCATGCCCAGCTTGTCAAAATGCGGCGAGGTAGAGAAGCCTTTGAAATCCTTCTCGATGATAAAGGCGGTAATCCCCTTGGAGCCCGCATCCGGGTCGGTTTTGGCATAGACCACCAGCGTGTCGGCGTCAGGACCGTTGGTGATCCAGTACTTGTTGCCGTTCAAACGATAGTGATCATTGCGCTTTTCCGCCCGCAGCGACATCGACACCACATCCGAGCCGGCGCCTGCTTCGGACATCGCCAGCGCCCCAACATGCTGACCGGAAACCAGGCCCGGCAGGTATTTCTTTTTCTGCTCATCCGTAGCGTTCAGCTTGATCTGATTGACGCAGAGATTGGAATGCGCCCCATAGGACAGCGACACAGAGGCACTGGCCCGTGCCACTTCCTCCACCGCAACCGTATGAGCCAGATAGGACATGCCCGCGCCGCCGAACTCTTCCGGTACGGTGATGCCCAGCATGCCAAGCTCCCCCATTTCCGTCCACAGTTCCGGGGGGAATTCGTTCTTCTGGTCGATTTCCTGCGCCATCGGTTTGACACGGTCCTGCGCCCAGCGATGCACCATGTCACGCAGTGCATTTACCTCATCCCCAAGATCGAATTGCATGCTTGCATTGAACATTGCCCGCTCCCTTTTCCAAGCTATCTGTCAAATTATCTGAACACCTGTTCATTTACTAGCCGCAAAGGTCGATTCGGGTCAATCCCCAGCCCTTCGGTCTTTGCCGCACTGGACAAAACACCACAGCCAGAGCGCAAAGTCGCTCCGCAGGCGCTGCAGCGCCAATAGTGGCCGGTGATCAGGGTTTTACGGACAGCGGCGGCAGCCTGCTCTCAAAGATTGAGGATTTCACAATAGAGGTATGGGTCTCGGCCCGGTCATGGAACGGCAGTAAAATGTCATCCAATTCGGCAACATCCGCCAGGGCCAGACGGGCGACATAACAATCATCGCCAGTGACACGGTCACAGGACATGAACCGCGGCTGCTCCTGGATCATGCGCTCCACCATATGAAGCTGGCCACTGCGTGGCTTGATCCGGACCTGGGCCTGAATGGTATAGCCAAGCTCCCGAAGATCCAGCCGGGTGCCAAAGCCGAGAATATAACCGGTATCTTTGAGCCGCCGCAGCCGTTCACCCACTGCGGGACCAGACAGCCCTACCTGCTTACCAATATCTGACAGGCTGGCACGGCCATCACCATCGAGAATCTCGATAATGGCGCAGTCAGTTTGATCCAGTAATTTCGACATGAAGGCAGGTTAGAAAGATCGGCGACGTTTTGAAAGCTCTTTGTCTCATCCGCCTTTGCCATGCCGGGGACAAAGCCGCTGCAGATGCCTAGATTCTCCCTATCAAACACACAGGAGATACCCATGGACGTGCAACGCATTGCAGCATTCAGCACAGGCCCCGAGGGCGGCAACCCCGCCGGCGTGGTTTTGCTACAAGAAGATCTGACAACAAAAGATATGGCGCGCATCGCGGCAGAGGTCGGCTATTCGGAGACCGCTTTTGCGGTGGCCAAGGATGACACCGGGGACGCCTGGCGGGTCCGGTACTTTTCACCCGAATCCGAAGTTCCCTTTTGCGGCCACGCGACAATTGCCCTGGGCGCAGCCCTTGGCCAGCATCACGGCGCCAGAACCTACGCGTTAGAGCTCAACAACAGTGCAATTACGGTGGATGCAACCCCCGCCGACGACGCTATGGACAGCGCAATGATGGCGACGCTGTCTTCGCCCCCGACCAAAAGCAGCGCAATCCAGCCGCAGGAGCTTGAGGATGCGATGGCGCTGTTTGGCCTCACAAGCGACGATCTTGACCCGCGCCTGGCCCCAGCGCGTATCCATGGTGGAGCAGATCACATCCTGTTGCCTCTCAAGAACCGCGCCACACTCGCCGCGATGAGCTATGATCTGGATGCGGGGCGCCAGGTCATGCGCCAACATGAGCTGGTGACGATCATGCTGGCCTATATCGAAACGGATCAGACCTTTGTGGTGCGCAATGCCTTTGCTTCGGGGGGCGTTCTGGAAGACCCCGCCACTGGCGCCGCAGCCGCAGCCTTTGCCGGGTATCTGCGGGACGCCGGCTGGCCCCATGGTGGCGCGCTGACCATTCGCCAGGGCGAGGACATGGGCAGCCCTTCCCTAATCCATGTGGCGATGGATGATACCACTGGCGCATCAGTTCGGGTCTCCGGGAGCGCCCGGGCAATCGGGTAACAATCCGGTAAAAAGACCACACAGATCAGGAAAGAGCGGGCACTGCGGGTGCGCCGGTCTTTTCTTTAATGCGCCTTAGGAACAGTCCTGGGGCTGCTATTGCGCCCTCAAGCAGCCCGTAAGCAGCTAACAAGCAAACACCCATCCTGGCCGGGCTTACCCCGCCTGATAGACCGTGCCCACCTCAGCGCGAATGATCCGCGCAATCTGCGCGCAGTCTTCCAGGCTAAAGGTCAATGGCACCCGCATATCCAGGATTGCCGCCAGAATGCGGTCACTTTTGGGCAGGCTCTGTGCCGCCGCATAGCGCCAGCTGTCATAGCGCGAGGTAAAGCCCGCAGGCTCGGCGCCGCCAAACCATTTGAGCTCAACCCCGCGCCGCGCACAACGGCTGATCACTTCGGCGATGCTGTCTGCGCTCCAGTCCAGCAACAGAAACTGAAGCGACGAGCCGACATAGCGCTCTGCCTGCGGGCGCTCCACCAGCGTCAGGCCGGGCGTGTCGCGCAGCCCCGCCTCAACGGTCTGGTAGCGGGCGTTCCAACGCTCCACCTGACGATCCAGATCGGCCAGTTGCGGCCGCAGGATTGCCGCGCGCAGATTGTCCATGCGGCCGGAAATATTCGGGGTCTCATACTTCACCCGCTCAAAGACCTCAGGACCGGGCGCGGCGAGGTGGCGCTCATAAAGCATATAAGAGCCCGAGAGCATGATGGCGCGGGCCGCGACCTCTGCATCGTCGGTGATCAACAGGCCACCTTCACCGGAATTCACATGCTTATAGGTTTGGCAGGAATAACAGCCCACGGCCCCCACCCGCCCTGAGGCGACACCGTTCCAGGCCGCCCCCATGGTATGGGCGCAATCCTCGATGACGGTGATGCCAGCCGCGTCGCAGATCTGCATCAGGCGATCCATGTCGCACAGATGACCGCGCATGTGGCTGAGCATCAGCACCGAAGCCTGATCCGCCTTGGCCGCCAGATCCTCCAGATCAATGGTCAGCTCTTCTGTCACCCCAACAAAGACCGGCGTGGCGCCCACAGCCGCGATGGATCCCGGCACCGGCGCCAGGGTAAAGGCATTTGTCAGCACCCGATCGCCGTGCTTTACACCAATCGCGCGCAGGGCCGTGGCCAGGGCATACCCCCCCGAGGCCACAGCCAGACAGTATTTTGCCCCGACCTGCGCGGCAAACTCCTGCTCCAGCAACGCTGTTTCGCCCAGCTCTGCCTCAGTGACATTATAGCGGTGCAGGCGCCCGTGGCGCAGGACATTCAAAGCGGCCTCGATGGCTGCCTCGGGAAGTGCTTCTTGTTGGGTGAAGCTGCCGGTAAATTTCTCGCTCATGGCCCGTTTGTGAGCCGCCGCCCGCCGAGGGTCAAGGGGAACAATTCCACCTGCCGCACCGCTGACAGAGTGCGGGATCAGCCGATCAAGCGGGCGACCACCCCCGGCAGATCCTCATAGCGGTCCAGCAGCGCCTCGGGGTTCAGCGCCGCCATATCGCCGCCGGCAGGACCAAAGGTAACCAGCACCGACGGCACCCCCGCATTGGCCGAGGTATTGCGGTCGGTGTCACTGTCGCCAATCAAAATGGTGCGGGCCGGATCGCCCCCTGCCCGGCGCGCTGCCTCAAACAGCGGTTCGGGGTCGGGCTTTCGCACCGCCAGCGTATCCGCCCCCACCAGTGAGGCAAAGGCCTGCCGCACCCCCAGCGAGCGCATCAGCTGCTCGGCCAGGGCTTCGGGTTTATTGGTGCAGATGCCCACGCCGTAGCCCGCCTGTTTCAGGGCTTCAACCGCCTCCATGGCGCCGGGATAAAGGTAGCTGTGGTGGTCAATCGCATCGCGGTAGGCCTCCAGCAACACCGGGTAATAGTTCTCGACCTTTTTGGGATCGTAGATACCGGCCCGCTTCATCCCCGCCGTCAGCATCATCTTGCCGCCGCGCAGCGCCGTGGCCGCATCCCCAGGCTGGGTCAGGATATCACCCAACCCCATCTGGCGAAAACAGGCATTGGCCGCCGCCAAAAGATCCCCGGATGTATCCGCTAAGGTCCCATCAAGATCAAAGATAACTGTACGCATATTGCCTCCGTTCGGCGCCTTTTCGCTGCCCTTTATTGCAAGCCGCAACCTTCTTTGATGGCAGATTGGCTTGCACCTTTGCTGTTAGCGGATAGAACGGGGGCGTTAAAAGTCAAAGAGAAAACTGATAATGAGCACTGCCCTTGTCGTCCTTGCCGCAGGCAAAGGCACCCGAATGAATTCTGATATCCCCAAGGTTTTGCACCCTATTGCCCAGGGCTCGATGCTGGAGCACGCTCTGGCCGCTGGTCGCGCCCTGGATCCTGAGCGGGTGATTGTCGTCGCCGGGCACGAGGCCGAGGCGGTCCGTGCCGCCGTAGCCGAGATTGACGAGAATGCCGAAGTTGTGTTGCAGGAAGAGCAGCTTGGCACCGCCCATGCGGTGGATCAGGCCCGCGCCGCGCTGACAGGCTTTAGCGGCGATGTTGTGGTGCTTTATGGCGACACGCCCTTTGTCAGCGCCGAAACACTGGAACGCATGGTCGCTGCGCGGGCGCAGGCGGATCTGGTGGTGCTGGGCTTTCACGCCGCAGACCCGGCGCGCTATGGCCGCCTGCTGATGCAGGGCGACAGCCTGGAACGCATTGTCGAGTTCAAAGACGCGTCAGAAGCAGAACGCGCCGTGGATTTCTGCAACTCCGGCCTGATGGCCTGTGATGCGGATCTGATGTTTGATCTGCTGACCAAGATTGGCAACGAAAACGCCTCCGGTGAATATTATCTCACCGATCTGGTGGAACTTGCCCGCGCCCAAGAGCGCTCGGTCACTGCCATTGCCTGCGATGAAAGCGAAACCCTGGGGGTGAACTCGCGCGCGGATCTGGCCGCTGCGGATGCGGTTTTCCAGACCAAAGCCCGGGCTGAATTGCTGGATCTGGGTGTCACCCTAATGGCGCCCGAGACGGTTTACCTGGCCTTTGACACGGTCATTGGCCGCGACACGGTGATCGAACCCAATGTAGTCTTTGGCCCCGGTGTCACCGTGGAAAGCGGCGCTGTCATTCGCGCCTTTTCCCACCTGGAAGGCTGCCATGTCAGCCGCGGCGCCAAGGTCGGTCCCTATGCCCGCCTGCGCCCCGGCGCGGAACTGGCAGAAAACACCCACATCGGCAATTTTGTCGAAATCAAAAACGCCGAAATCGCCGAAGGTGCCAAGGTCAACCATCTGAGCTATATCGGCGATGCCTCGGTGGGCAAGGAAAGCAATATTGGCGCTGGCACCATCACCTGCAACTACGACGGGGTGATGAAACACCGCACCAAAATTGGTGCCCGCAGCTTTATCGGCTCTAACACATTGCTGGTGGCCCCCGTCACCCTGGGCAATGAAACCATGACCGGTTCTGGCACGGTGGTGACCAAAGACGTCGAAGATGGCGCGCTGGCGCTCTCACGCACCCGGCAAGAGAATAAGCCCGGCTACGCCTATAAACTGATGGACATGCTGCGCGCCAAAAAGGCCCGGCTGACAAAAGGATCTGAGTAGATGTGTGGTATCGTTGGTGTTCTTGGTAAACATGAAGCGGCTCCCATTCTGGTCGAAGCTCTGAAGCGGCTGGAATATCGCGGCTATGACAGTGCAGGCATTGCCACCGTGAACGATGGTAAACTGGCGCGACGGCGTGCCCTGGGCAAGCTGGTCAACCTGAACGATCTACTGGTCCACGAACCTCTGCCGGGGAAATCTGGCATCGGCCATACCCGCTGGGCCACCCACGGGGTGCCCTCGGTCAGCAATGCCCACCCGCACCGGGCCGGGGCGGTTGCGGTTGTGCACAATGGCATCATCGAAAACTACCGCGAACTGCGCGCCGAACTGGCGGGCTGTGGCATCGAGTTTCAGACCGAAACCGATACCGAAACCGTGGCCCTGCTGGCCCAGCGCTATCTCTCCCAGGGCGCCACTCCGATTGAAGCCGCCAACAAGACCCTGAACCGGCTGCAGGGCGCCTTTGCGCTGGCCTTTTTGTTTGATGGTGAAGACGACCTGATGGTTGCCGCCCGCAAAGGCTCGCCCCTGGCTGTGGGCCATGGCGATGGGGAGATGTTTGTCGGCAGTGACGCCATCGCCCTGGCGCCGCTCACTGATCGCGTCACCTATCTGGATGAGGGCGACCGGGTCTATCTGACCCGCACCAGCATCGAGATCCGCGATGCCAACGGCGCCCTGGCCAATCGCCCGATGAAGACCATCCAGATCGACGCCTCACAGGTCGATAAGGCGGGTCACAAGCACTATATGGCCAAAGAGATCGCCGAACAGCCCACCGTGATTGCCGAAGCCATCCGCCACTATCTGCCAGTGGGGGAAGACGCCGTGCATCTGCCCGGAGACGGCATTGATTTTTCAAAAATCGAGCGGCTGACAATGGTGGCCTGCGGCACCGCCTTTTATGCCTGCCTCACTGCCAAATACTGGTTCGAGCAGATTGCACGCTTGCCGGTCGAGGTCGATATCGCCTCGGAGTTCCGCTACCGGGAGCCGCCCATTTCGGGCAAAACAGCGGCGCTGTTTGTCTCACAATCCGGTGAAACCGCAGACACCCTGGCCGCGCTGCGCTACTGCGAAGGCAAAGCGGACAAGATCCTGTCCGTGGTCAATGTACCCGAAAGTTCAATCGCGCGCGAAAGCGATCTGGCCCTGCCCATTCACGCAGGTGTTGAAATCGGCGTCGCCTCGACCAAGGCCTTTACCTGCCAGCTGAGCGTTCTGCTGATGCTGGCGCTCAAGGCGGCAACGGACCGTGGCACAATCTCACCTGAGGACCTGCAGGCACATATCTCTGCCCTGCGTGGCCTGCCCAATGTGCTGGCGGCAGGGCTGGAACAGAATGACACCATTCGTCAGGCGGCACAAAAGCTGAGCGAGGCCCGCGACGTGCTGTTCCTGGGCCGTGGTTTGATGTTCCCGCTGGCGCTGGAAGGCGCGCTGAAGCTCAAGGAAATCAGCTATATTCATGCCGAGGCCTATGCCTCAGGTGAGCTCAAGCACGGTCCCATTGCGCTGATTGACAAGCAGATGCCAGTGGTGGTCATGGCGCCAAAGGACCGGGTTTTTGACAAATCGGTCTCCAATATGCAGGAGGTCATGGCCCGCAAGGGCAAGGTGCTGTTGATCTCGGATGAGGCTGGGCTTAAGGAGGGCGGAGACGGCACCTGGCAAACCATCCAGATGCCACAGGTGCACGATAGCCTGACGCCCATCCTTTATGCGCTGCCAGCCCAGATGCTGGCCTATCACACCGCGGTGGCCAAAGGCACCGATGTGGATCAGCCGCGCAATCTAGCCAAATCCGTTACGGTGGAGTAACCAGATGACCCTTGAAGATGCCCTGAACGAATTGAACGCCGCGTTTGAGCCCGGTCGCGCCGAACAGATGGTGAGCTACCACAAGCAAAAGCGCATCGTCCTGGGCATCCCCAATACCGCCATCAATGACATCACCAAGGGCTGGCGCCAGACCCTGACGCTGGAAGAGCGTGTCACCCTGGCAGATGAGTTGTGGAAAACAGATGTGTTTGAAGCCCGCATTGCCGCAGGCAAGCTGCTCACCCAGGCGCGGATCCAGGATGACGCGGCGGTCTGGGAGCTGCTGCAAAGCTGGCTGCCTGATTTTGACAGCTGGGCCATTGCCGATCACGCCTGCATGGCAATGCAAAAACGCCTGACCGCAGATCCCGCACGACTGGATGAGGTTGAGGCCTGGACCACCTCTGATCACATGTGGACCCGGCGCGCTGCCCTGGTGGCCACGCTGCCCTGGGCCAAGCTCAACAACCTCAAACCCGAAGATCAGGCCCGGCGTGACCGTATTTTAGGCTGGGCGGCCTCTTATGTGCCGGATCGCAACTGGTTCCTGCAAAAGGCCATTGCCTGGTGGGTGCGTGATCTCAGCAAACATGATGCCGCCGCCAGCCGTGCGTTTCTGATTGCAAACGGCGCCGGAATGAAGCCCTTTGCCCGCAAAGAGGCGGCCAAATACCTG
The DNA here is from genome assembly GCF_042192375.1 of Pseudophaeobacter sp. TrK17. Taxonomy (NCBI): domain Bacteria; kingdom Pseudomonadati; phylum Pseudomonadota; class Alphaproteobacteria; order Rhodobacterales; family Roseobacteraceae; genus Pseudophaeobacter; species Pseudophaeobacter sp. TrK17. The sequence continues at coordinate 1,357,503 of NZ_CP071700.1, read as the reverse complement.
AAAGAGCCCATCGACTATCCCGATCTGGTGTCCCCAGTGGTAGCAGCGGAAGATGCGGCAGAGGTCGAGATCTCCGACGGCGCAGACACCAGCCAGCCGAGCTCCTGAGCTCAGCCTGCTGGCAGCACTTCGACTTCAATCAGTTCGGTCAGCGGCGCCCCAAGCGCCCGCATGGCGCCAATCGACAGCCGACCGCTAGAGCCGCCTGTGGTTGCCGGTTTCAGCGTCACGGTGACCTGTTTGCCATTGGCGCTGCGCAACCGGGCGATCTGCTGGGTTGTGACCAGGGACGTCTCCATCCACAGGCCGGGAATCGCAGGGTCGCCTAAAGAGGCCACCGTCTGTGCCCGCCCCTGGAACCGCGCAGAAACAGGCGCACTTCCCGCACTCGGCGCCAGGTCAGTCGCGCTGACCGCAGCAGGGTCTTGCACAATAGCGCCCTGTTGCAGGCTTTCATCGCTGGGAATGGCCGACAAAGGCGCACCGGGATCACGTTGCGGTGTCTGTACCGCCGCGCCGGAAGCGCCTCCCAAAATATCGGAATTCCACTGCAAGGTATTGCAACCACTCAAAAACACCAAAGGTGCCATGACAAATAATATCTGTTTCATAGGGCAAGCCTAGCTTTGACGCAGCCCTAATGCCAGCACCAAAACGCAGTCTTTCCTTGCCCTAGGCGGGACTGCGCCTTAGCTATAGGCCTATGAATGCCCCACTGATTGATCCCTTCGCCCGCGCCATCACCTATCTGCGCGTTTCGGTCACCGACAGGTGCGATTTCCGCTGCGTTTATTGCATGTCGGAAAACATGACCTTTCTGCCCAAGAAGGAGCTGCTGACCCTGGAAGAGCTGGATCTGTTATGTTCCAGCTTTATCAAAATGGGGGTGCAAAAGCTGCGTATCACCGGGGGCGAACCACTGGTGCGCCGGGGCATCATGACCTTCTTTGAAAGCATGACCCGGCATCTGGACAGCGGCGCGCTCAAGGAGCTGACCCTGACCACCAATGGCTCGCAGCTGGAAAAATACGCCGACGCGCTGTTTGCTGCCGGGGTGCGCCGGGTCAATATTTCGCTCGACACGCTGGATGACGACAAATTTGCCCGCGTCACCCGCTGGGGTCGGCTGCCGCAGGTTCTGCGGGGTATTGATGCGGCGCAAAAGGCAGGGCTGCGGGTCAAAATCAACGCCGTCGCCCTGAAAGATTTCAACGAGGCCGAGCTGCCCGCCATCACCCGCTGGTGCGCCGAGCGCGATCTCGATCTCACCTGGATCGAAGTCATGCCCATGGGCGAAGACATGGGGGATGAGAACCGCATCGGCCAGTTCTGGTCGCTCAAAGACGTGCGGGCCGAGTATGAAAACCACTATAGTGTGACCGATCTGACGGAACGCACTGGCGGTCCGGCGCGCTATGTGCGGCTGGAAGAAACCGGCCAGAAAATCGGCTTTATCACCCCGCTCAGCCATAATTTTTGCGAAAGCTGCAACCGGGTGCGTATCACCTGCACTGGCGAGATTTATACCTGCCTTGGTCAGGAAGGCTCTGCCGATCTGCGTGCGCCACTGCGCGCCAGCCAGGACGACACCGAGCTGCTGGAACAGGCCATCCGCGCTGCCATTGGCGACAAACCCAAAGGCCATGATTTTGACTATTCCCGGCAGCAGGTTGGCGGCACTATCACCCGCCACATGAGCCACACCGGCGGCTAAGCGAAACGTGATGAGCAAGCCTGACCAAACAGCACCGCCGACGCTGCTGTTTTACAGCTATCGCGCCTTGACCAGGCTGCTGGCGCCTTTTGCCTATCGCAAAGTTGCAACAAAACTCGCGGCCCATGGGGTGAGCGACCGGCGCCAGCGCGAAAGGCTAGGTCATGCCAGCCACCCCCGCCCAGACCTTGCAGCCTCTGCGCCGCTGATCTGGTTTCATGGTGCCTCGGTGGGCGAAAGCCTGGCTGCCATCACCTTGATCAACCGATTACATACCCGCTTACCAGCTGCGCGGTTTTTGCTGACCTCCGGCACGGCGACCTCGGCGACGATGGCCGCTAAACGTCTGCCGGACTGCGCCCAGCACCAGTTTGCGCCGCTGGATTCACCCAGCGCAGTGGGCCGGTTCCTGGCCCATTGGCGCCCGGATGCCGGGATTTTTGTCGAAAGCGAGCTTTGGCCGGTGACCCTGTCGGCTGCCAAGGCAGGTGGCACCCGGCTGGCGCTGGTCAATGCCCGCCTGTCTGCCAAATCCGTTGCAGGCTGGCGGAAGAAACTGCCAACGGCGCGCTACCTGATGGGGCTGTTTGATCTTTTGCTGACCCAGAACCAACAGGTGGCCAAAGATCTGCTGTCGCTTGGGGCGGATCCGGCGCGGGTGTTTCCCAGTGGCAATCTCAAGGCCGGGGCCGCCGCCCTGCCGGACTCGCCTCGTCTGCTGGGGGAGATGCGCACCGCCCTTGCCGGACGTCCGCTGTGGATTGCTAGCTCCACCCACAAAGGTGAAGAAGAAGCGGTGCTGGAAGCCCATAAGGTGCTGTTGCAGGATCATCCCGATCTCTGCCTTTTCCTGATCCCGCGCCACCCCGAACGCGCCGATGAAATTGGCGCCAAGATTACCCAGGCTGGGCTGGCTTATGCAAAACGCAGCACTGGCACGGCGCTGACATCTGCAACCCAGGTCTATCTGGCCGATACCCTCGGCGAGCTCGGCAGCTGGTATGCCCTGTCCCCTATTGTGTTTCTTGGTGGATCATTGCGGCCCATTGGCGGGCATAACCCCTTTGAAGTTGCCCGGGCCGGGGCAGCGGTGCTCACCGGGCCGGGCTATAGCAACTTCATCGAAACCTACCCGCCGATGATTGCGGCCGGCGGCGCGACGCAAGTGCACGATGCCCTAGAGCTGGCACAGGCGGTCGATCTGTGGCTGACCCAGCCGGAGCAGCTGCAAAACGCCCGCAACGCCGCGCGCCACTATGTAGCGGAACAATCCGGCCAGCTGGATGTGGTGGTAGATCGATTGATCAGCAGCCTTTGTCTGAATGCGCCTGAAAGAACCCCATGACTGAACTTTTTGTCACCAATTTCAACAAGAACTTCACCGGGGTCTCGGCCACCGCGGCCAATGTTCTGCGCCAACAGGTTGCACTGCACGATGTGCAGTTGGTTGGCCGCGCCCTGCCCGGCTGCCCGGCTCCGATCCCCGTAAAACGCGCCCGGCAGCTGTCGGTCACAGCCCCCGGCACCTTTCCCTTTGCCATCTGGCACGTGCGCCGCAATACTGAGATGCGCGCCGCAATCTGGGCGCGCGATGTGCTGCGCCTGCCGATCCGCATTGTCTTTACCTCTGCGGCGCTGCGCCGACACTCGGCTTTTCCCCGCTGGTTGATTTCGCGCATGGATGCGGTTGTTGCCACCTCGCAAGAGGCCGCCAGCTTTGTGCCCCATGTGCGCGCGGTGGTGCCCCATGGGGTTGATACCGATACCTTTACCCCGGCCATAGATCGCCGCGCAGCCTGGCAGGCGCTGGGGCTTGGCGGCGATATAGGTATTGCCAGCATTGGCAGAATTCGCCCGGAAAAAGGCACCGATCTATTTGTCGAGGCCATGTTGCAGTTGTTGCCACAGCTTCCCGGCGCCACGGCGCTGGTTCTGGGACGGGCCGCGCGCGAGCATCAGGGCTTTCTCAAGGGATTACAGGAGCGGATCAAGGCTGCCGGTCTGACGAAACGCATTCTGTTTCCCGGTGAAATCCCCGCCGCCGACCTGCCGCAAACCATGCGGGCGCTGTCACTGGTGATGCAATTGCCCCGCTACGAGGGCTACGGCATGGTGCCTTTGGAGGGCATGGCCAGTGCTGTTCCCTTTGTTGGCTCTGAGGCAGGCTATTACCAAGTCTTTTCCGCCCAGGGGCGTGCAGGGAGAATTGTGCCGCAAGTGGCCCCAGCGGAGGCCGCAGAGGCAGCCCTGACGCTGCTACGAGATCCGAATCACTATCAGGCCATGTGCCACAACGCCCGCGAGATCGCCGTTGAAAGCTTTAGCGCCAGCCGCGAAGCCCAGGGAATCGAAGAGGTCTATCAGGCGCTTTGGGCCACAGGCTAGCGCCTAAAAAACAGGCAAAAGCCACGACCATAGGGACAGGCCACCAAAAAATTTCGGGGTCAAACCGGGGTATTGCGCCTGTTTGGTCTGATTGCAGACCCAAAAAAAGCCCGGCAAATGCCGGGCTTTTGCAATATTTGTGCAGCTTGCTGCCAAATCAGGCAGCAGGCAAACGCTGCTCAACGATTCCAGCCCACCAGCTGCAGCCCGCAGGGATAGCTTCATCGTTGAAGTTATACTCTGGGTGGTGCACCGAGGCGCTGTCGCCATTGCCCACCAGGATATATGCGCCGGGGCGCTCTTCCAGCATGAAGGCAAAGTCCTCGCCGCCCATGACCAACGGTGCCTCTTCGCAGGCGCCCGAGATGTCGGTGGCAACCTTGGCGGCGAAATCGGTCTGTTCGTCGTGGTTGGCCATAACCGGGTAGCCGCGATAGTAGTTCACGTCAGCAGTGCCGCCAAAGGTGGCCGCGATGCCGGCGCAGATTTCCTTGATCCGCTTTTCCGCCAGATCCCGTGTCTCATTCGCCATGGTACGGACCGTGCCTTTGATTTCGACACGCTGTGGGATCACGTTAAAGGCCTTGGAGGAGGTCTCAAACGAGGTCACTGAAACCACAATCTGTTCCACCGGATCAGCGTTGCGCGACGCAATGGTCTGCAGCGCCAAGACCGCCTGCGCCGACATCACCGTGGTATCAATGGTTTCCTGCGGTTTTGCCGCATGGCCGCCGCGCCCTTCAAAGGTGATGGCAAACTGGTCCGTGGCAGCAAAAAACGCCCCCGACCGGATTGAGAAAGAACCAATGGGTTTGCCCGGCCAGTTGTGCATGCCGTAGACTTCCTGGATGCCCCAGCGCTCCATCATGCCGTCTTCACACATCTCCCGGCCACCGCCGCCACCTTCTTCGGCGGGTTGGAAGATCAGCACAACGGTGCCATCAAAATTGCGGGTCTCGGACAGGTATTTGGCAGCCCCCAGCAGCATCGCCGTATGGCCATCATGGCCACAGGCATGCATGGCATTGGGGGTCTTGGAGGCATAGTCCAGGCCAGTGGCCTCGTGGATGGGCAGCGCGTCCATGTCCGCGCGCAAGCCAATGACCTTACCCGCTGTATCGGTTTTACCCTTGATCACACCAACAACACCGGTGCGGCCAATGCCGGTGACAATCTCGTCGCAGCCAAATTCCTTGAGCTTGTCCGCCACCAGCGCAGAGGTGCGGTGGGTTTCAAACAGGATCTCCGGGTTTTCGTGAAGGTCACGACGCCATTCGGTGATTTCATTTTGCAATTCGGCGAAGCGGTTCTTGACCGGCATGGATAGTCTCCTTGGTATTACTGTCCCGGCGACTTAACCGGGGTGTTTTGAATGGTGTTTAACTGGTGTCAGGCCAGATCAGGCCACTGGCATCCGCTGTTCGATCATTTCGGCAAACCAGCTGATCCCCGTCGGAATGGCCTCATCGTTGAAATCATATTCGGGATGATGCAGCCCGGCAGAAGGGCCATTGCCCAGGCGGATCATGGCGCCCGGGCGCTCTTGCAGCATGAAGGAGAAATCCTCTCCGCCCATGGCCAGCGGCACCTCCTCGCAAGAGCCTGCGCCGGAAACTGTTTCTGCCGCCAGGCGGGCAAAATCAGCGGCTGCATCATCATTGATTGTGACCGGGACGCCCAGATGAAACGACAGGTCTGCCGTGCCGCCAAAGGTCTCGGCAATCCCGTCGACGATGGCCTGCAGCCGCTCAGGGATCAGCGCCCGGACCTCAGGCGAATGGGTGCGCACCGTACCCCGGACCTCAGCCCGATCCGGGATCACGTTAAAAGCCTTGGAGGAGGTTTCAGCCGAGGTAACGGACAGAACCCCCTGCAGCACCGGATCGACATTGCGAGACATCACCGTTTGCAGCGCGCAGATGATATGGGACATCATCACCGTGGTATCGACGGTTTCCTGCGGCTTGGCCGCATGACCACCACGGCCCTGCAAGGTCAGCGTGAACTCATCCACCGAAGCAAGGATCGGGCCGGGGCGGATGGCAAACTTGCCCAGTTCCAGCCCAGGTGCATTGTGGATGGCATAGACTTCGTTGATGCCAAAGCGTTCCATCAGGCCATCTTTGCACATGGCTTCGGCGCCATTGCCGCCCTCTTCGGCGGGCTGAAAGATCACCACGGCGGTGCCATCAAAATTGCGGGTCTCAGCCAGGTATTTCGCAGCCCCCAGCAACATCGCCGTATGACCGTCGTGGCCGCAGGCATGCATGGCCCCATCAATCTTTGAGGCATGCGCCAGCCCGGTCTGTTCCTGCATCGGCAGAGCGTCCATATCGGCGCGCAGCCCGATGGCGCGGCCAACCGTGTCGCTGCGTCCCCGGATCACTGCAACAACGCCGGTGCGGCCAATTCCAGACACCACCTCATCGCAGCCAAAGCTTTTCAGCTTTTCTGCCACCAGCGCAGAGGTGCGGTGGGTCTCGTACAGGATTTCAGGGTTTTCGTGGATGTCGCGGCGCCAACCGGCCACTTCTTCGTGCAGATTTGCAATTCGGTTTTTGACTGGCATCGCGCGTGTCCTTTGGTCTGAATTATGCTGTGGGCATTCGTCGTTCAACAAGTTCGGCGAACCAGCTGCAACCCAGTGGAATCGCTTCGTCGTCAAAGACATAGGCGGGGTGGTGACACATGGCCGTGTCGCCATTGCCGAGGAAAATATAGGCGCCGGGACGCTCTTCCAGCATATAGGAAAAGTCCTCCGACGGCATGATTGGTGCGGTATTCTCATCCACTGCAGCGCCGACGGAACGGGCGGCCTCAATGGCATAGCCGGTCTCGGTATCGGTGTTGATTGTCACCGGATATCCCGGCGACCAGATCACCTCGGCGGTGGCGCCAAAGGCCTCAGCGGTGCTGGTGGCAACCCGGCGGACCCAGTCTTCGGCCTCGGCGCGGTATTCGGTGTCCAGTGTTCGCACCGTGCCTTGCAGTTTTGCCGTATGGGCAATCACATTGGAGGCCGTGCTATCGGTTTCAAAGGTCCCAACCGTAAGTACCACACGTTTTACCGGATCAACATTGCGCGACACGATGGAATGCAGCGAGACCACAATCTGCGAGGCCACAAGAGTGGTATCGATGGCATCATGGGGGGCCGCCGCATGGCCACCCTTGCCGGTCACCTTGATCTCAAATTCATCTGACGAGGCCAACAAGGCACCGGGGCGAATGGCAAATTCCCCGACAGGCTGGCCTGGCATGTTGTGCAAGCCGTAAACTTCCTGGATGCCCCAGCGTTCCATCAGGCCATCGTCACACATGGCCTTGGCCCCGGCGCCGCCCTCTTCGGCGGGTTGGAAGATCAGCACCACTTTGCCGTCAAAATTGCGGGTTTCAGAGAGGTACTTCGCCGCCCCCAGCAGGATTGCTGTGTGACCATCGTGACCACAGGCATGCATCAGTCCGGGCGTTTTAGACGCGTAGTCGACGCCAGAGGCCTCATGGATGGGCAGCGCGTCCATATCGGCGCGCAACCCGATCACCCGACCCGAGGTATTGGTCTTGCCTTCGATCACCGCCACAACGCCGGTCCTGCCAATGCCAGGTGTTACATCCGTCACCCCAAAGCTCTGCAGCTGTTCTTGAACAAAGGCTGCGGTTTTATGCACCTCATACAGCAGTTCAGGATTTTCATGCAGATGATGCCGCCAGGCGGTGATTTCTCGCTGCATTTCGGCAAAACGGTTTTTGATGGGCAAAAGCGCAACTCCTCTCAATTGAGATGATTGGTAAGGCAATAAAAAAGCCTTGTCTACGTTTCTTGCAAATCCGGCCCGTGGGCAGTCAAAAAGGCGACGAGGTTCTCCTGCAGCACAGAAATATCCGAAGGACCTAACCCGCCGGTCACTTCGCTGCGTATCTCTGCCAGACGTGTTCTGACGTCGATGATGAAGGCCAGTCCAGCATCCGTCAGCGTCAGGCGAACGGTACGCCGATCGTCGTCGCAGCGTTCACGCAACACCAGTCCCTGGTCTTCCAGCTTGTCCACATATCGGCCAAGGGTGGCGTCATTGATGGCCAGAATCGCCCCATAGACGCTTTGCACCAGCCCCGGCTTGCGGTGGATCATCCCCAGCACGCTGAGATGCCCGGCGGACAAAGCCGCTTCTTTGCCTATGGCTTCAACATGCTGCGCGATCATCCGGCCTGCAATTTGCACCAGGACGGCAAAATCTATGTCCTCGTAGATCCCTTTGGGCAGGTTACTCTCTACTTCTGACATAATCACCTTTCACAGGGCGCAACAGGACAACACTGACAAAACACGCTAGCGAGGCGACTCCAGACGCGCAACAAGCTGTTTCATAAAACCATGGCCCGCATTGAACTGTGCCACGGTGATAAACTCATTGGGCTGATGCGCCTGGGCAATATCCCCCGGACCACAGATCACCGCCGAATAGCCCGCCGCCTGGAACTGGCCGGCCTCGGTGCCGTAGCTAACCACATGGGTGCCATTGTCGCCGGTCAGGCTGCGCACCAGCGCCTCGGCCTCCCCGGCCTCTTCGGGCACCAGGGCGGGGACGTCAAAGCCCTTGCTGATATCAATGCGCGCTTCCGGGTGGATCGCCTGCATGTCCGCTTCTACCTTTTGCACCTCAGTGCGGTAGGCCGCTTCCCAATCGCTGGCCTGCTCGCCGGGAACAACCCGGAAATCCATCATAAAAGTGCAGTCTTTGGCGGTGATATTATGGGCGGTGCCGCCGGAGATCATGCCCACATGACAGGTGGTGAAGGGCGGGTTGAACAGGGACTGCATCTCGCCTGGCTCTTTGGCCATGTTTTCCGCATTGCGATGGTTGGCCCAGTCGATCAGCCGCGCTCCCTGCATGATGGCGCTGACGCCTGTGTGCAGCAGCGAGCTGTGCACCTCAAAGCCGATCATATGGGTGCGAAAACCTGTGCCGCCCTTGTGGCCGGTCACCGCCTGCATCATCGATGGCTCACCAACGATAACGGCTGCCCCCTTGGGCAACAGCGGCTGCATGGCCTCAATCATCGGCGGCGCCCCGGTGCAGCCGATTTCTTCGTCAAAGCTGAGCGCCAGCTGCAAGGGCCGCTTTACGCCGCGATGGTGTGCCTCAACCAAGGCCCAGATCGCCAGGGCATCAAACCCCTTCATGTCACAGGTGCCCCGGCCAAAATACTTGCCGTCACGCTCGATCACGGTGAAGGGGTCGCTGTCCCAGGGCTGGCCATCAACAGGCACCACATCGGTGTGCCCCGACAGGACAACCGCGCCTTCGATCTCTGGGCCGACATGGGCAAAAACAGCTGCCTTATGGGGCTGATCCGGGTCCACCCAGCGGTGCGAGACGATGCCCTGCTCGGTCAGGTACTGCTGTACCCAATCGACCAAAGGCAGATTGCTGTCGCGGCTCACCGTTGGGAAAGCCACCAGTTTTTGCATGATCTCTAGCGGCGTCAAAACTGCAGTCATCAAATTAATACCCACTGTCGGTGGTCAGCACAAAGTGACCTGGCTCCACCTCCAGATACTGTGAGAGCTCCGGCTGGTAATCGAGACCATGAATGGGCGATGGAATGGGTTTAAAGTTCAGGTCTTTTTCGCTTTTGCGGCGATGGGGATCAGCAATTGGAACCGCCTTCATCAGCGCCTGCGTATAGGCATGCTGCGGGTTCTCAAAGACGCGGGCACGCGGGCCAAGTTCAACGATACGCCCCAGATACATCACCCCGACCTGATGGCTGACCCGTTCGACCACCGCCATGTCATGGCTGATAAACAGGAAGGACAGACCCAGATCTGCCTGTAATTCCATCATCAAGTTCAAAACTTGGGCTTGTACAGAAACATCCAGCGCCGAGACAGCCTCATCTGCCACAATCAGTTTCGGGTTCAAGGCCAGAGCGCGGGCAATTGCGATCCGCTGGCGCTGACCGCCAGACATCTCGTGCGGGTAGCGGCGCATAAAGCTGCGCGGCAGCTGCACCCGGTCAAACAGATTGGCCACGCGATCCTGCAGCTCAGAGCCCGAGGCCAGGCCATAGTTACGCAGCGGTTCTGCCACCTGATCCAAAAGCTGCATCTGTGGATTGAGCGAGGCAAAGGGATCCTGGAAGATCATCTGCATGTCCAGGCGGGCCTTGTGCAGGTCTCTTTGGTTCAACCCAAGAATATCACGACCCTCGAATTCCACCTTGCCCGACAGCGGTTCAACCAGACGCAGAAGCGACCGCCCTGCCGTGGATTTGCCGCAGCCAGATTCGCCAACCAGCGACAGGGTTTGCCCCTTGAAAACCTTAAAGGACACATCCTCGACCGCGTGCACATTGGCCACCGTCCGGCGCAGCAATCCGCCTTTGACCGGGAAGCGCGTGGTGAGATTTTCAACCTGCAACAGCACCTCGTCAGTGCCTTTGATTGGCTCAATCCTTTGGCCTTCGACCCCCATCAGCTTCATCGGCTCGGGGTAGGCCTTGCCCTGCATTTCCCCCAGTTTGGGCACCGCTGCCAGCAACGCCTTGGTGTAGTCATGCTGGGGGTTTTCAAAGATCTCTTCGACCGTGCCCTCTTCGACCTTGTTGCCGCGGAACATCACCACAACCCGGTCCGCCATCTGCGCCACAACGGCCATGTCGTGGGTGATGAACATCACCGCCGTGCCGGTTTCGCGCTTTAGCCGGTCCATCAGGGCCAGAATTTCCGCCTGAATGGTCACATCCAGCGCGGTTGTGGGTTCATCGGCGATCAGCAGGCGTGGCTCGCAGGCCATGGCCATGGCGATAACAACTCGCTGACGCATGCCGCCAGACAGCTCGTGGGGGTATTGTGTCAACCGACGTTCGGGCTCGGGAATGCGCACTTCGCGCAGCAGTTCCAGCGCCCGCGCCTCGGCCTGGGCCTTGTTCATGTCCTTGTGCACCCGCAGACCTTCGGTCAGCTGGCGGCCAACAGTGAAGACCGGGTTCAGGGCGGTCATCGGCTCCTGAAAGATCATGCCGATCTCGTTGCCGCGAATGTCCTTCATCATATCGCCCGGCGCCTTGGCCAGATCCATGACACCGCCCTTGCGACGATCAAACATCAGCTCACCCGCGGAGATTTCACCGCCGCCAAATTCGACGAGGCGCATCAGCGACAGCGAGGAAACGGATTTGCCAGAGCCCGACTCGCCGACGACGCAGACGGTTTCTCCGGGGTTTACATCAAAGGAGACGTTCTCGACGCCAACAACCGGGCCATCTTTGGTCTGAAACTCGACGCGAAGGCCTTTAATTTGTGCAATAGGTTGATCGAGCACCCCGTCGCCCCCTGTTTTGTTAATAATAATGCCCTGCTTGTGTGCCGGGCTTGTGCAAGATGTATGACAATCTTGACGGGGGGCGTCAAATCCAGCCTGCAAAATTCCACAATGCCGAGGTTGGTCAGGAAAAATCCCCCGGTAAGGCTTGCTTTTTTTGGAAACTCTGCTTCGATACTGCCAGTATCTGCCCCGTATGGTGGTGCGTATAGCGACAATTGGGATCGAAAAATTTTGATCTTTCAAAACCTTGCACGCCATCATAGGCAGAGCGACATCGAACCCGCAGTTTTGCGGCAACAAGCCGGGCCAAGTTGTCCGGCACAAAAAGACACGTAATGTGTTCGACAAGGAGAGTGTAATGAAACTCAAAACCCTTTTGATGGGTGCCATCGCCACGGCTGCCATCGCTCCGGCAGCTTTTGCCGAGCGCGGCTCTGACGGCCAGGTCAACATCATCTACTGGCAAGCGCCATCGATCATGAATCCCTTCCTATCCGGTGGGACCAAGGACGTTGAAGCCGCATCGCTGGTGATTGAGCCCCTGGTCCGCTACAATCAGGATGGCGTCATGGTGCCTTACCTGGCCGCCGAAATCCCAACCGTTGAAAACGGTGGCGTCAGCGAAGACCTGACCTCCATCACTTGGAAGATCGCACCCGGCCTCAAATGGTCCGATGGCAGCGCCTTCACCTCTGCGGATGTGAAATTCACCGCTGACTACTGCATGGACCCCGAAGGCGGCTGTGCCCAGGTTACCAAATTCGAAGGTGTGACCTCGGTTGAAGCCCTTGATGATCTGACCATCAAAGTCACATTTGCCAAGCCAACCCCCTTCCCCTATGGCCCCTTTGTTGGCGGTGAAAGCCCCATCATCCAGGCGGCTCAGTTTGCGGATTGTATGGGTGCCAAGGCACCGGAATGCACCGAGGCCAACTTTGCCCCCATCGGCACCGGTCCTTTTGTTGTTGATGAATTCAAACCCAACGACGTGATCACCCTGTCGGCCAACCCGAACTATCGTGACCCGGCCAAGCCTGCCTTTGCCAAGGTCCTGTTCAAAGGTGGCGGCGACGCAACGGCCGCTGGCCGTGCCGTCATGGAAACCGGCGAGTTTGACTACGCCTGGAACCTGCAGCTGGCCCCTGAAGTCATCGCCCAGATGGAATCCGCCGGCAAAGGCAAGCCTGTCGCAGGCTTTGGCCCGCTGGTTGAGCGCATCATGCTGAACAACACCAACCCTGATCCGGCGCTTGGCCCGGATGAGCGTTCGGTGATCCGTCCGCACCCTTTCTTGGGTGATCCTGCGGTATACAAAGCAATGTCGCTGGCGATTGACCGTCCTTTGCTGGTCGAAATCGGCTATGGCAAAGCGGGTAAAGTCACCTGTAACTGGGTTCCGGCACCTGCCGCTGTGAACTCTGACACCTTCACCTGCGACAAGCAGGACATCGCTGCGGCAAACGCGATGCTGGAAGAAGCGGGCTACAAAGACACCAATGGTGACGGCGTACGTGAAACCCCCGATGGGATCCCAATGAAGATCCTGTACCAGACCTCGACCAACGCCGTGCGTCAGGATTTCCAGGCTCTGATCAAACAGTGGTGGAGCGAAATTGGTATCGAATCCGAGCTGCGTAACCTTAGCGGTTCCGTGTTCTTTGGTGGTGATCCCGGTTCGCCTGACACCTTCCAGAAGTTCTATGCTGACGTTGAAATGTATGCCAATACCTTCAACGGCACCGACCCTCAGTCCTACCTGGCCAACGGTCTGTGCGACAAAGCGCCTTCGCCTGCGACCCAGTGGCAGGGTGAGAACATCTCGCGCTTCTGCAACGAAGAGTTCGACAAGCTGCATGCGGAGCTGACAACCACAGCCGGTGCCGAAGCTCGTGCGGAAATCTCCAAGCGTCTCAACGACATCATCGTTGGAAACGGCGGCATGATCCCTCTGGTTCACCGTGGCCGTCTCTCGGCGCATGCCAACTCGCTTGGTGGTGTTGTGCTGAACGTCTGGGACAGCGAAATCTGGAACGCTGCTGACTGGTACCGTATCAAATAAACGGTTCTGACCAAACGAGGCCCCGGTGTTTCACCGGGGCCTCTTGCCATTCGCGCCGCGTTCCGGTTTATCGCCGGACACATTGGCCACAGGCGGCAGCCACCGCGGCACTGACGCCCTGTCCAGCTCAACAATAACACATTGCAAAAGGCGCACGTTCCATGCTGACCTTTACAATCAGGCGATTGATCCTGTCGGTTCCGACATTGCTCTTCATCAGCCTGGTGATCTTCCTCCTTCTTGAACTCGCACCCGGCGATCCAATGGCGCAGGTGCCCCTGACGGTCCCCCCCGAAGTCAAAGAAAAAATGCGCGAGGCCCTTGGCCTTGGCCAACCCGCCCCCATCCGTTTCTGGAAATGGCTGGTGCAGTTCTTCTGGATTGAACCCCAAGTCCTGATCGACCACTATTTTGGTACCACCTTCTCGCAGGGTGACCTGCGCGTCATCTCCTGGCAGACCCGTTCGCCGGTGATGGATATCGTCATCCAGCGGATGCCGCAGACCCTGTGGGTTGTGGGCACCGCCTATGTGGTTGCCATTTTCATCGCCCTGCCCATCGGCATCTACTCCGCCTATCGTCAGTACAGCTGGTTTGATCAGCTTGGCACTTTTGTGTCGATGGTCGGCTTTTCAGTACCGCCGTTTTTCTCGGGCGTTCTGGTCATCGTGATCTTCTCGGTGCAGCTGGGCTGGTTCCCGTCGATCTACGACACCACCCATGTGGTCGACAGCTGGGACAGCTTTGTCCACCAGTTGCGACAGATGATCATGCCGGTCATGGTGCTGGCGCTGCAGATCACTGCCCAGCTCAGCCGCTTTATGCGCGCATCGATGCTGGATAACCTGAACCAGGACTATGTGCGCACAGCCCGTGCCAAAGGGCTCAGCGAATATGTCGTGGTGATGGTGCATGTTCTGCGCAACTCGATGATCCCAGTGGTCACGGTGATTGCCCTAGGCATTCCTGCGATCTTTGGCGGCGCAATCATCACCGAGCAGGTGTTCAAGGTAAATGGCATCGGCCAGCTGCTGATTGGCGCTATTCAGGCCAATGATCTGCCCATGGTACAGACTCTCACCTTTATCTTTGCCATTCTCATCGTGATGTTCAATCTGATCGCCGATGTTCTCTATGGCATTCTAGACCCGAGGATCCGCTATGACTGAGCTTAGCAATCCCATCCCCAGCAAACCACCGCGCAGCCAGTGGCTGGATGTCTGGGACCAGTTCAAAACCCACCGTGGTGCATTGCTAGGCGGCATCCTGTTCTTTCTTATCGTGGCCTCGGTCTATCTGGGTCCTTTCCTCTGGGACATTGATGCAACCCATATCGACATCCGTTCCCGGAATCAGGGACCCAGCTTGGCACATCCCTTTGGTACCGATCAGCTGGGCCGAGACATGATGGCCCGAATGATGGCTGGGGGCTCCACCTCGGTCTCGGTTGGGCTTACGGCGATGGCGCTGGCGCTGGTTCTTGGCTCCTTCATTGGCGTTGTGGCCGGGTTCTTTAAACGGCTTGATGGACCGTTGATGCGTCTCACGGATCTGTTCCTGGCCCTGCCTCTGCTGCCGCTGCTTCTGGTGATGATGCTGCTGTTTCGCGAACCGCTGAACGCGGCCTTTGGGCCTGAACAGGGGATCTTCATCCTCATCGTTTGTGCCATTGGGGTGACCTCCTGGATGCCCACCGCGCGCATCGTGCGCGGCGATGTCCTGGCGATCAAGGAACGTGAGTTTGTTCTTGCCGCCCGCTCCATCGGCACCTCGAACAGCCAGCTGATCACCCGGCATATCCTGCCAAACGTGCTGTCGCCGATCATGGTGTCAGCAACACTGGGGATTGCCACCGCGATCATCACCGAAAGCTCGCTGTCTTTCCTCGGCCTGGGCTTCCCACCGGATTTCCCAACCTGGGGGCGGCTGTTGTTTGATGCCACCGACTATCTGCAGCAGCATCCCGAGCGAGTGTTCTGGCCTGGCATCGCGATTTCTTTGACCGTGCTGAGCGTGAACTACCTTGGTGACGGGCTGCGCGACGCATTGGATCCACGGATTCGCGGCCGCTAACCCCTCAGAGCGGCGCGGGCAGCCGTGCCGCTGCAACTCACTGAGACATATTCAAATAAGAACATAGATTTTGGCCGTCCCCGAGGGGGCGGCCAAATTGTTTCGCCCTGCCCCAGCAGGCGCAGGAGAAAAGACCAGCCATCCCAGCTAAAGCAGAACAATATTGCCGCCGCCCCCTGTCATAAGTGGGGCATGCCCCTTGCTTGCGCGGGAATTTGGCCTCATTTCGGGAAATAATTCCAATTCGCTGCTAAACGGGAGTCTGCGATGTTTGAGACATTGGGTTTTGAAGAAACCACCCCACGACTGGCCTCGCTGTATTTTGCCCTCGCCCTTGGGCTGGGCTTTGGGGTGCTGGCGCAGCTCACCCGGTTTTGCTTTCGCCGTGCCCTGATTGGCGAGGACCGCCGCCAAGCAGTCGGCATCTGGGCCCTGGCTCTGGCCGTTTCGGTGCTGGGCACTCAGGCGGCCGTGACCCAAGGCTGGATCAGTTTTGACGGCCACCGCCTGCTGGCCTCAGAGCTGCCGCTGCTGGCCATTGCCGTTGGCGGCGTGATGTTTGGCATCGGCATGGTGCTGACACGGGGCTGCATTTCGCGCCTCACCGTGCTCAGCGGCACCGGTAACCTGCGGGCGCTGCTCTGTATCGGGATCTTTGCCCTGGTCGCCCATGCCACGCTCAAAGGTGTCCTGGCGCCGCTGCGCAGTCTTCTGGGCGGCTACACTGTCCAGCTGGGAGACTATGCAACCCTGGCCGCCCTGCCGGGCGGTGCCCCCCTATGGAGCGCCGTCATTGTCCTGCACGCCTTGTGGCTGGCCCTGCGGTCGCAAAATTCCGCACTGGCGCTGCTGGGCGGCGCCATGATCGGGGCGCTGGTGCCACTGGCCTGGGTCACCACCGGATTTGTGCTGTTTGACGAATTCGACCCCATCGCGATGGAGAGCCTGTCCTTTACCGCGCCAATGTCTGAGGGGCTGTTTTATGTCATTGCCTCCAGCGCCCTGCCTGCGGGCTTTGGCCCTGGGTTGATCGGCGGCGTCTTGGTCGGCGCCCTGCTTACCGCCCTGCTGCGCGGGGACTTCCAGTGGCAGAGCTTTGACAGCCCCCGCCAGACTGGCCGCTATATGCTGGGTGCCAGCCTGATGGGCTTTGGCGGGGTGCTGGCCGGGGGCTGTACCCTTGGAGCTGGCCTTGCCGGGATTTCCACCCTGGGTGTTGCGGCACCGCTGGCGCTGGCCGCCATTGCCCTCGGCGGCATTGTGGCCCACCGGCTGCTGCGGGACGAGTCTAGTGCAGCTGCTTCTTTATCCGCTGGATCGCCAACCACACCAGCCCCACAACCGGCAGAGTGATCAGTGCCGTCAACATCCCCTTGCTTTGGCCCAGAGCCTGCGCAAGGGGATACATCAGGTAAGACACCAGTGACACGGCGTAATAGCCAATAGCCACCACCGAGAGGCCCTCTACGGTGTGTTGCAGCCGCAGCGCCTGATCTGACCGCCGGTCCATACTGGCCAAAAGCGCTTGGTTCTGCGCACTCCGTTCCACATCAACCCGCGTCCTGAGCAGCTCGCCGCCGCGCCGCGCCCGATCTGCCAGGGTACCAATGCGTTTCTCCGTGGACTTCACCGTGCGCATGGCAGGTTCATATCGGCGCAGCATGAATTCGGAAAACATCTGAAAACCGCCATAGCGCATCTCGCGCAGCAAGCTGATACGCTGATTGACCAGCGCCTCATAGGCGCCAGTCGCGCCAAATCGAAAGGCCGAACGCGCCGCCATGGCCTCCAGTTCCGCCGAGACCGTCAATAGCTGCGTCAGGGTCT
Source organism: Pseudophaeobacter sp. TrK17 (assembly GCF_042192375.1). NCBI lineage: Bacteria > Pseudomonadati > Pseudomonadota > Alphaproteobacteria > Rhodobacterales > Roseobacteraceae > Pseudophaeobacter > Pseudophaeobacter sp. TrK17. Next base: position 1,340,117 of record NZ_CP071700.1, on the reverse strand, counting down.
GTTCAGCGGGCGCTGTGTCAGAGGTCATCTCCGCCATCATTTTGCTGAGATGGGTGTCCAGCTCGCTGATATCGCGGCTGAGGCCCCGCGCCCGGGAAAACCCCAGCATCGACATGGCCCGGTAGGTCTCAATCTCGCAGATCCGCTGGACCAGTCGCCCGATGCGCTGCGACCCGGTTGTGGCATTGGCAAACAGTGCAAACCGCATATGCCCTGCCGGATCAATGCGGAAATCTCCGGCAACCACAGCACTGTTATCCAGCACCTCGGCCACCGCCAGGCTTTCGGGAACGAACCAGTCCTTCAATGCGGTCTTGATCCGCTTATCCTCTGGCCGCGGTAGGACCCGGATCATCAGCGAGGTGACCCGGTGACCCGGGGCCTCCTCCAGCCAGTCCGAGGGGAACACATCAAAATCCGCCGGATCAAAGGCGCGCTTGCTGATGCCATCGTCATAGAGCGTGTAGCTGACGAATTCGGTGTGTTGCTCCCATTTCAGGGTATGGCGCCCCAGTTGCGCCGAGTGATGCGTCGCGCCGGGTTGCGGATGTGGCGCGCCATGGCGATCCAGCAGATCGGTGAGATGCTGTAGATCCAGCCCGCGATCCCGACGCACCGCCTCGCTGGGCTGCTTCACCGCCAGATAGACCACCGTGCTGGGGCTTTTCATCGCTGGAAAAGGCCTGGCGTGCAGCTCATTCGCCGAAGAATAGCGCAAAGGATGGTCTGGGATCGGGGGCATGGCGCAGAGGTCTCCAAAAAGGTGAAGCCACCATAGCGATTCAGAGGTTACCTGTACAGAAGTCTTTTATTTCAATGTGTTACCAGGGTACGATGGTATACAAAGCCATTGGGGCCCATCGAAAACTCAGGAAAACCCAACAAAGTTTTTGCCTACCGCCGATGGCCCCATCCGGGGGAGTTGCAGCCAAATGAAGTCAAAAAAGAAAAGGCGCGCCGGATCTCTCTGGCGCGCCTTTGGTCTGAGTTATGACCGGTCTGTTACTGGATCATTGTCAGCAACTGATCCAGCGAGGCCTTGGCATCGCCATAGAACATCCGGGTATTGTCCTTGAAGAACAGCGGGTTCTCGATGCCGGAATAGCCGGTGCCCTGGCCACGCTTGGAGACAAAGACCTGTTTCGCCTTCCAGCATTCCAGAACCGGCATGCCAGCGATGGGAGAGTTGGGATCTTCCTGGGCCGCCGGGTTGACGATGTCATTGGAGCCAATGACGATGGCCACATCGGTTTCCGGGAAGTCCTCGTTGATCTCATCCATTTCCATGACGATGTCATAGGGAACTTTGGCTTCGGCCAGCAGCACGTTCATGTGCCCGGGCAGACGGCCCGCAACCGGATGGATGGCAAAACGTACTGTCTTGCCCTTGGCCCGCAGGCGACGGGTCAGTTCCGCCACGTTCTGCTGCGCCTGTGCCACCGCCATGCCGTAGCCGGGGATGATGATGACGCTATCGGCCTCGTCCAGAGCGGTTGCAACGCCATCGGCGTCGATGGCCACCTGCTCGCCTTCGACCTCCATCTGCGGACCAGCTGTGCCGCCAAAGCCGCCCAGGATAACGCTGACAAAGCTGCGGTTCATCGCCTTACACATGATGTACGACAGGATCGCACCGGAAGAGCCAACCAGCGCCCCCACAACGATCAGCAGGTCGTTGCCAAGGGAGAAACCAATCGCAGCCGCGGCCCAGCCCGAGTAGCTGTTCAGCATCGAGACAACCACTGGCATATCGGCGCCGCCGATGCCCATGATCAGGTGATAGCCGATGAACAGGGCTGCCAGCGTCATCAGCATCAGCGGCACAAAGCCACCAGTGTTGAAGTACCAGATCAGCGCGATCAGCGACACGCCCGCCGCAGCAGCGTTGAGCATATGACCGCCGGGCAGTTTCACCGCCGAAGAGGTCAGTTTACCTGCCAGTTTGCCATAGGCCACAACCGAACCGGTAAAGGTCACCGCACCAATAAAGATGCCGAGGAACAGCTCAACCCGCAGGATGGCGATCTCGACGCCATCTTTCTTGGCCAACAGCTTGGCAAAGCCGTCCAGCGCCTGTTTGGCCTCTGCGTCCATGGCCAGGACACGGCCCAGTTCGATATGGGCGATAAGACCCACAAAGACCGCGGCCAGACCAACCAAAGAGTGCATCGCAGCAACCAGTTCAGGCATCTGGGTCATCTGTACCCGAGTTGCCAGTTGGTAGCCGATAACGCCGCCACCGGCGATCAGCACGATCGACAAGAGCCAGAGCCCGGAGCCAGGGCCCACGAGGGTGGCAAAAACCGCCAGCGCCATGCCGACAATCCCGTACCAGACCGCGCGTTTTGCGCTTTCCTGGCCGGACAGCCCGCCAAGGCTGAGGATGAAGAGAACAGCCGCGACCACATAGGCGGCAGTGGTAAATCCATATTCCATCTCTGTAGCCTCCTTAAGATTTCTGGAACATGGCAAGCATGCGCCGGGTGACGAGGAAGCCACCAAAGATGTTAATCCCAGCCATAAAGACCGACAGGGCCGCCAGCAGGATCACCAGGAAACTGCCAGAGCCGATCTGCATCAGCGCGCCCAGGATAATGATCGACGAAATCGCATTGGTGACCGCCATCAGTGGTGTGTGCAGGCTATGCGCCACGCCCCAGATCACCTGGAAACCAATAAAGACCGAAAGCACAAAGACGATAAAGTGCTGCATGAAGCTGGCAGGGGCCACCAGACCAACAGCCAGCAGCAAGGCACCGCCCACGGCCAGCAGGGTGACCTGGTTCTTGGTCTGAGCCTTGAAAGCCGCCACTTCTTCGGCGCGCTTTTCTTCTGGCGTCAGCTCTGGCGCCACCTCTTTGGGCTTGGCAGCAATTGCCTGCACCTTTGGCGGTGGTGGTGGGAAGGTGATTTCGCCGCCATGGGTCACGGTGGAGCCACGAATAACGTCATCTTCCATGTCGTGATTGATCTGGCCGTCCTTTTCAGGGGTCAGGTCAGTCATCATGTGGCGGATGTTGGTGGCGTAAAGAGTCGACGACTGGGCCGCCATGCGGGATGGGAAATCGGTGTAGCCGATAATGGTGACGCCATTCTCGGTGACGATTTTCTCATCCATCACGGTGAGCTTGCAATTGCCGCCCTTTTCCGCAGCCAGATCAACAATGACCGAGCCAGGCTTCATCGCGGCGACCATGTCTTCGGTCCACAGCTCTGGCGCTTCGCGGTTGGGGATCAGAGCCGTGGTGATAACGATGTCCACCTCTGGTGCCAGTTCCCGGAACTTGGCGAGCTGGGCTTCGCGGAACTCTGGGCTGGAGACCGAGGCATAGCCACCGGAAGAAGCCCCATCGGCCTGCTCTTCTTCAAAGTCGAGATAGACAAACTCGGCGCCCATGGACTCAACTTGCTCAGCCACTTCGGGGCGAACGTCAAAGGCCAGGGTAATGGCCCCCAGACTGGTCGAGGTGCCAATGGCTGCAAGACCAGCAACGCCGGCGCCTACCACCAGGACCTTAGCTGGGGGCACCTTGCCCGCGGCTGTGATCTGACCGGTGAAAAAGCGGCCAAAGTTGTTGCCTGCTTCGATCACCGCGCGGTAGCCGGCGATATTCGCCATCGAGGACAGCGCGTCCATCTTCTGCGCGCGGCTGATACGTGGCACCATTTCCATGGCAATAACGCTGGCGCCTTTGGATTTGGCCAGTTCCAGCCCTTCTTCATTCCCGCCGGGATTGAAGAAAGAAATCAGTGTCTTTTTTGAGTTCAGCCGCTTGAGCTCAGCCTCATTGGGTTGGCGTACCTTGGCGATGATATCTGATGCCTTCCACAAAGCGGCGGCAGTCTTGATGATTTCAACACCGGCCTCCTCATAGGTCGCATCGCTAAAGCCGGCCAATTGGCCCGCACCGCTTTCAATGGCGCAGTCATAGCCCAGTTTCTGCAGCTGACGCGCAGAATCGGGCGTCATAGCGACACGCGCCTCGCCGTTGATCACCTCTTTGGGTGTTCCAATTTTCACCTTGTCGGTCCCCCTCGTCCTGCCCGCCCCAGCATTGCCCGGGTACGGATCGCAAACATTATGACTATCCTGCGCAATATTTTTGCGCAATGGTTTCGCTGCGTCGCCGCATATCACTGCCGCATTGCCGCATTTCTGCACCACTCAACTAAACTGGGTCAGATTCTACAACCGGCCCTCTCTTGTGAGGCTACAATAGAAAACCAACCCTTTTATCGCAACTGACCCAGGGCTAGACCCAGCGTGGCACTTTTTGCTCATAGCGCGCCCAGTCGCTGCGAAAGGTCCGCCGCATCCGGTTTTCCTCACCGATGATAAAGCGTTTCTCCAGGATCCAGGTCAGCACCGGGATCAGCGGCAACGCAAGAACTGCGTCGAAATACAGGATCAGCCCCGCCAGCACCATGACATCGCCCAGATAGATTGGGTTGCGGCTGCGGGTAAAGATGCCCGATTGCACCAGCCTGCTTGGCGTTTCATGGGGCATGAGCGTTGTCTTCTGACGTCGCATTTCGGTAACCGCCAGCGCCATCAGCACCAGCCCGCCACCGACAAACAGCCCACCAAGCAGATCCGCCCATACCGGGCCAAACCCCAGCCCCAGTGGCAGATACTGTGCCTGCGCCCAGGCCAAAGCGATACAGCCCGCCAGCCAGACCGGTGGTAGGTCGATCCATTTCATATCATGTCTCTTTCCTCAAAGCCGCACAGCAGAGCTGCGCGGCCAATTTGCGGCACCTTCCCCAGAACCCCGGGCAAGGTCCAGCGCTTCAGCAAATACTGTCCAGATAAAAGGACGGTATGCTCGTTTTTAAAGCCATATCACAACTTCGTTCCCGGCCCGCTCTCGCGCGAGGCCCATACCAGCAAAAAACGGGGACGTGAGTGGGTCATATTGACCTATTCCCACTCCATCTCTTCAAACACGCGCCCCGCATTCTTGGTGGCCAACTCGTCAAATGTGTCCAACCCGCGCCATTGCTGCTGGTCCACATAATAGGCGCTGGCCAGATCGCCACCGTCTTCGATATGCGCTCCAATCTTGCTGCGCAGATCGTTCAGATAGTCCAGAGTATAGCGCCGCACCTGGTCCAGATTGGTGGGATGGCCATGGCCTGGGATCACATAGGTGGGCGCCATGGGTTCCAGCTTCTCGACCCAGGTCTCAATCCAGCAGCTGGTGCAGGTATGGGGAAAGATCGGCAACATGCGCTCATGGAAAGCGATATCGCCGGCAATCATGATCTTCCATGCGGGAATCCACACCTGAACATCGCCCGGATCATGGGCCGGGCCCAAATGCAGCACCTGAATATCCACCCCGCCAAGGCTCAGATCATAGCGGTCATCAAAGCTGAGGTTGGCATGTTCCATGCGGCTGTCGCCCGCGCGCTCCTTGTTATAGGCCTGCATGCGCTGCAGGATGAAATCGCCATTTTTCTGGGTTTCGGCAATGGCATCGGCATGGCCCAGAATGTCTACGCCCTGGTCGCGCCAATAGCCGTTGCCCAGCACTGCATGGCCCTGGCCATTTTCGTTGATGACCAAAACAACCGGCTGATCCGTCACCGCCTTGATCTCTGCGTGCAAAGCCGCCGCCAGCGCATCCGAGGCCCCGGCATTGATCACCACGACACCCGCGTTCGTCACGATAAAGGAGAGATTGTTATTGTGGCCCGCGTTCTCATAGGTCGGCGGCGCAGTCGCCCCGATGGCCGAGAACACATGCGGGATGACCTCGACAGGCTTGGAATACAGCTCGGACTGGGGGTATTGATCCGCAATGTCCTCACTGGCAAGACCTGCAATTGGCACCCCTGCAACATATGCTGTCAGCCCTGCGGCATAAATCGGCGTCAAAAGCCGGCTCAACGCGATATTGGTCATGGCATCCTCCCATTTCTGTTCAGACAAATAATTCACACTTGCGAATATGATTGTAAATAGATTTTGCGCTCTGCCACCGCCTCTGTGACGGAACGGCGCGCTTGCGCAGCTGTGCCCCGGCGATACCCTGTGACAAACAGGAGGACAAAAGATGGATTTGAACGGCAAACACGCATTGGTCACCGGCGGGGGCACTGGCATTGGGCTTGCCATTGCCAAGGCTCTGGCGGCACAGGGCGCCCAGGTGACCATCACCGGACGCCGCCAGGAGGTGCTGGAAGAGGTTGCAACGGCGGGCATGCACCCCATGGCGATGGATGTGCGCAACGAGGACGACATCATTGCCAAAGTCGCCGCCGCAGTCGAGGCCCGTGGCCCGATCCAGATCTGCGTCGCCAATGCCGGCGTGGCCGAGGGCAAATCCCTGCACAAAACCACCATGGAGTTCTGGCGCAACATGATGGCGACCAATCTGGATGGCGCCTTTCTGACCATTCGCGAATGCCTGAAGTCCATGCATCAGACCGACTGGGGCCGCATCATCACCGTGGCCTCGATCGCCGGTCTGCGCGGGCTGAAAGGCGGCGCCTGCTACAGTGCAAGCAAACATGGCATGATTGGCCTCACCCGGGCCTTGAGCGAGGATTACATGGGCAGCCAGATCACCGCCAATGCCATCTGCCCCGGCTATGTGGACACCCCGATTGTCGACCGCAACATCACTTCGATCTCGACGCGTGCCGGCATCAGCCAGGATGAGGCGCTCAAGGTCATGGTCAATGCCAACCGCCACCAACGCCTGATCGAACCAGAGGAAGTGGCCGCCGCCGCCATGTGGCTTTGTGGTCCAGGATCACAATCCATCAACGGCCAGACCATCGAAATCGCAGGTGGGCAGACCTAATGAAGCTGGCAAGATGAACAGGGCGGAGTTCAACCAGTTCTGCGCCACCTTTCCCGCAGCGGAGCATGTGGTGCAATGGGGTAATTCCGACGTTTGGAAAGCAGGCGGCAAGCTCTTTGCCGTCTGCGGCTGGGCCGATGGCGACGACGCCTTTACCTTCAAGGCCGGTGAGATCGCTTTTGAGGTACTGCAGGAACGCCCCGGTGTGCGCCCTGCCCCCTATCTGGCCTCGCGTGGGATGAAATGGCTGCAACAATTTGCCAAAGATGGTCTCAGCGATGAAGAGCTGCGCGACTGTATCACCCTGTCCTATCAGATGGTCACCGCAGGCCTGTCCAAGAAGAAAAGAACCGCACTGGGCATTCCAGACCCCGCGCCAAAGTCCTGACGCCCTGCTCCAGCCCCTGCTTGAAGTTCAGCTTCAGGCCCCGCAAGAGACACTGGACAGAGCAGATTGGATCGGATACGAAATGCAAAAGCTTTAAGCTTGAAGCATTCTGCAATCCAACGAGGCCCCGATGACTGATTTTGCTGCCACCAAGGCGATGTTCGACCTGCCCGAGGGAATGATCTACCTCGATGGCAACTCTTTGGGCCCGCTGCCCAAGGCCACCAAGGATCGCGTCTCGGCGATGATCGAGGATGAATGGGGCAAGATGCTGATCACTGGCTGGAACAAGGCCGGCTGGATGCAGCAACCCGGTGCCATTGGCGATCGCATCGGACGGTTGATCGGCGCCGAGCCGGGCCATGTGATGATGGGCGACACCCTGTCAATCAAGGTCTACCAGGCGGTTGCCTCTGCCCTGGAGATGACCCCCGACCGCCGGGTGGTGTTGTCAGACAATGGCAACTTCCCTTCGGATCTTTATATCGTGCAGGGCCTGCTGAAATCCCTGGGCGAAGACTATGAGCTGCGGGTGGTGAACCCCGAAGACGTAGCAGACAATATCACCGACGAAATTGCTGTCCTGATGCTCACCGAGGTGGACTATCGCACCGGACGCAAACACGACATGAAAGCCCTGACCGAGCTGGCCCATGCACAGGGCGTGGTGACGGTTTGGGATCTGGCCCATTCCGCCGGGGCATTGCCGGTGGATCTGGCCGGGTGCAACACGGATTTTGCCGTCGGCTGCACCTATAAATACCTCAACTCTGGCCCCGGTGGCCCGGCCTTTATCTATGTCGCGCCGCGCCATGTGGACCGCGCCCGCCCGGCCCTGTCGGGCTGGCTGGGGCATGAGGCGCCTTTTGCCTTTGATCTCGACTATCGCCCCGGCAACGGCATTGAACGCATGCGCGTCGGCACCCCGCCGATGATCCAGCTGGCCGCCCTTGGGGCCTCGATGGATATCTGGGATCAGGTGGACATGCAGGCGCTGCGGGCGCGCTCGATCGCGCTGTGCGATCGCTTTATTGCCGGAGTAGAGGCGACCTGCCCAGCACTGACCCTGGCCTCGCCCCGTGACGGCACTGCCCGTGGCAGCCAGGTCTCCTTTGCCTTCAAAGATGGCTACGCGGCCATGCAGGCGCTGATTGCCCGCGGGGTGATTGGCGATTTCCGGGCGCCGGATATCATGCGTTTTGGCTTTACCCCGCTGTATATTGATGAGGGAGATGTCGATGGCGCGGTGGCGATCATTGCCGATGTGATGAACAACCAGCTGTGGGACAAACCCGAATATAAAATCCGCGCGGCCGTGACCTGATGGACCTGCCCGGCACCATTGCGCTGCCCCTGTGCCGCCCCTTTGGCTGGGTGGCGCTGTGGCGTCGCCTGGCCCAATGCGGCACCCTGAACAAACGGATTTTCTCCCTTTCCTGAGCTATACTTCAATTTGGAAAAGGAAGAATCCAATGAGCGATTCCAAGACCACGCCCCAGGGCTGCCCCTTCAACCCCGCCGATGACGGCGCCCAGATGGATTTTGACGGCCGCATGTCCTATGGTGACTACCTGTCACTGGATATGTTGCTGACTGCCCAGAAACCCTGGAGCGACACCCATGATGAAATGCTGTTCATCATCCAGCACCAAACATCCGAACTGTGGATGCGACTGGCCATTCACGAGCTGCAGGCGGCGCGTGCGCGGCTGATAAAGGGAGAAGCGCGTCAGGCGTTCAAGATGCTGGCGCGGGTGGCGCGAATTTTTGAGCAGCTGAATTCTGCCTGGGATGTTCTGCGCACCATGACGCCCTCGGATTACACCGCCTTTCGCGATGCCCTGGGGCAAAGCTCTGGTTTTCAGTCGCATCAGTACCGGCTGATTGAGTTCATGCTGGGCAACCGCAACAAGGCGATGCTGAAGCCCCATGCCCACCGCCCTGATCTGGTGGCGCTGCTGGAGGCCGAACTGGCACAGCCGTCGCTCTATGATGTGGCGTTGCGGGCGCTGCATGCCCGCTTTGCCCTGCCTGACACAGTGATCAATCGTGACCTTTCAGAGGCCTATCAGGCCAGCGAAGCGGTAGAGGCCGCCTGGTCTGAGGTCTACCGCGCCCCCGAGGCCCATTGGGAGCTTTATGAATTGGCCGAGAAACTGGTGGATTTTGAAGACTATTTCCGCCGCTGGCGGTTCAATCACGTGACCACGGTGGAGCGGGTCATTGGCTTTAAACGCGGCACTGGTGGAACCGGCGGGGTCAACTACCTCAAACGGATGCTGGAAGTGGAGCTGTTCCCCGAGCTTTGGCACCTGCGCACCACGCTGTAACCGCAGGTAAAACTGGGCTCAGCTACACAGAGGCTTACAAAACGGCGGCTGCCAAAACGGTGGCTGGCAAAACAAAGGCGGGGGGCTCCCGCCCGTCTCGCGACATCACAGATGTCGGATCCCGTTGGGCCCGGCGCCGCGCAGACGCGCGGCGCGTCACCGCAAAACGCATTGGTTCAGCGCCGCGGCAGCAGCGGTATCAGTTTGCCGGCCCCCTCCCCCTTCAGCCTGCGGGGATCAGGGCCTGGGCGCACAGTGCCGCATAATTGGCCACGCCGACACGATAGCCATCGTAGCTTTGTGCGGTGTGTTTGATCCCTTTGAGACAGGCGCAGAACAAACGCCCCAGGGCATCCACATCAGCCGTCAGGACAACTGCCCCCCGCGCGGCTTCCTCCTGCAACCACTGGGCATAAATGCCCTGCAACTGCGCTTCGCCTTCCTCAATCATATCACCAGCCACATTCAGGGTGGCCTCAAACAGCTCCATACCATGTGCCGAAGACATCATCGCTTCCATCGTCTCGCCGCCATGGGCCGCAAAGGCACGCGTCAGACGCGGCGCCAGGGCCCCCTCCGCTTTCAGGGCCGTCGCAACCTCGCGCGCGGCCTCAGCGTAGTAGCTTTCAACAAGGCTACGAAAGATGGCCTCTTTGTTTTTGAAATGAAGGTAGAGCGCCGGGCGTGACATGCCGGCCCCCCGGGCTATGTCATCCATTGAGGTTTTACGAAACCCATAGGCGGAAAAGCCTGCCCAGGCCGCGGCAAGGATGGCCTGTGTCTTGGTGTCTGTCTTGGTGTCGGGGGCTGAAAACATCATAGGCCCGCTTCTGACAGTTCTGCAGGTTTTTGTCAATTGACAACCTGACACATTTCATGCATTTTGTCACAAATACCAACCCCAGCTCCCGGACCCAGCAAAGAGGCCAGTCCCATGTCAAAAACGCTTCGTATCAATGGCAAGACCCATGAGGTGGATCTGCCCGATGATGTGCCCCTGCTCTGGGTGCTGCGCGACGAGATCGGCCTGACGGGGACAAAATTTGGCTGCGGCGTGGCCGCCTGTGGTGCCTGCACCGTGCAGGTGGACGGCGAGGCGATGCGCTCCTGCCAGCTGAGCCTTGGCGATGTCGAGGGGGAGGTGACCACAATCGAGGGACTTGGCAGCCCAGACAACATGGCCAAGATCCAGCAGGCCTGGGTGGCGCATCAGGTGGCACAATGTGGCTACTGCCAGTCCGGCCAGATCATGCAGGCCGCCAGCCTGCTGGCAGAAAACCCCAGCCCCAGCGACGCCGATATCGACGAGGCGATGCAGGGCAACCTGTGCCGCTGTGGCACCTACCCGCGTATCCGCGCCGCCATCCACTCCGCCGCCAAAATGATGCAGGAGGCCTGATCTCATGGCCAGCTTGAAAAAAATCGCCCGCCGCAGCTTCCTGGTCGGCTCTGCCGCCATTCTGGGCGGGGTTGCCTTTGGCACCTATAAATACCACCAGCCCGCCCCTAACCCGCTGGAGCCGGGTGAAGGCAAGGCAGTGCTGAACCCCTTTGTCTTTGTTGACCAGTCCGGCGTCACCCTGATCGCGCCACGGGCTGAGATGGGCCAGGGCGTGCGCAGCTCATGGGCTGCGCTGATCGCCGAGGAGCTGGATGTAGACCCAGCACAGGTCAATGTGATCCATGGCCCCGCCGCCAAGGCCTATTACAACAGCGCCATGATGGCCGAGGCCCTGCCCGGGCGAGGCTATAACGCCAGCGATTTTCAGCATTCCTTGGGGCAGATCGTCGGGAATTTCTCCAAATTTCTCGACCTGCAGGTCACGGGTGGCTCTTCCTCGATGAAGGACGGCTTTACCCGCATGCGGCTGGCTGGTGCCAGCGCCCGCGAAACCCTGAAAGAGGCGGCCGCGAAACGGCTTGGCGTGGCTCGCGCCCTGCTGGAAACCGAGAACGGATATGTTCTGGCGCCGGGCGATGTAAAACTCTCCTATGCTGAACTGGCCACAGAGGCCGCCGCTCTTGAGCCGCAAGAGCCCGAGTTACGCCCCGCAGCCCAGTGGAAATACATCGGCAAGCCCGTGCCGCGCATTGATATGACTGCCAAGGTCACCGGCACCGCTGGTTTTGGTGTGGATACCCGCATTGAAGGCATGAAATTCGCCGCCATCAAACAGAACCCACATTTTGGCGCTGGTATGCGCGGCTTTGATGCCTCGACCGCCAAGGACATGGCAGGTGTCGAGCAGATCCTGGATCTTGGCGATGCGGTGGCCGTTGTGGGCAGCAATACCTGGCTGGCGCAACAGGCGGTTGAGGCTATTGAGGTGGACTGGGAGCCTGCAACCTACCCCAAAACCACCGATGCGATTTTTGCCGAGATTGCGGCCGCCTTTGACGGCTCCGCCAATTCAACCATGCGCGATGACGGCGACGTGGACAGCCTGCCTGACGGGGCTGAGCTGATCGAGGCCGAATATCGCCTGCCCTATCTGGCCCATGCCACCATGGAACCGATGAACGCCACGGCGCTTTATACCGGGGATGCACTGGAGATCTGGGCTCCCAATCAGGGGCCAACGGTGGTGCAAAAAGCTGCCGCCGCGCTCACCGGGTTGGACACTGAGGCCGTGACCGTCAATACCACCTTTCTGGGGGGCGGCTTTGGTCGCCGCATCGAAGTGGATTACACCAACCGCGCCGTGCAGATTGCCCAACAGCTGAAAGGCACGCCGGTGCAACTCACCTGGTCGCGCGAAGAAGATATGCGCCACGACTATTATCGCCCCGGTGCCATTGGTCGCTACCGCGCCGCCGTCAAGGATGGCAAGGCAGTGATGGTGCATGGCAAGATCGCAGCCCAGTCCACCACCCAGGAGGGTGCCGGGCGGATGCTGGGCCTGCCGATGTCCGGCCCGGATAAGGGCCATGTGGACGCAGCCTTTAACCAGCCCCTGGCGATCCCGAACTTTCGTGTCGAGGGCTATCTCGCCAAGCCGATGATCCCGGTGGGGTTCTGGCGCTCGGTGGCGGCGTCGTTCAACGGGTTCTTTTCTGACAGTATTATTGATGAGATGGCCCATAAGGCAGGCCGCGACCCGCTGGAGTTCCGCCTGGAGCTGGCCCGTGCCGAATGGGAGCCCGCCGCCAAAGTCCTGGAAACTGTGCGCGATATGTCCGGCTGGACTGGCACAACTCCCGCAGGCATCGGTCGGGGCGTCGCCCTGGCCTACAGCTTTGGCACCCCGGTTGCGCAGGTCATCGAAGTGGCCGATCGTGACGGCGATATTGCCATCACCAAGGCCTGGATTGCCGCCGACCTTGGTCTGGTGGTGGATCCGCAAAACACCGAAGCACAGCTGTTCAGTGGCCTCGCCTATGGGCTGTCGGCAGCCTGTTTTGGCGAGATCACCTTTGACAATGGCGCGGTAGAACAGGAGAACTTCCCCGATTACGACGCCATGCGCATGCCCAGCATGCCCTCGGTCGAGGTGGCGGTTTTGCAGCAGCAAAAACACATGGGCGGCGCTGGCGAGCCCGGCACTCCGCCCGCGGCACCGGCCCTGGCCAATGCGCTGTTTGACCTGACAGGGGAACGCGCGCGGGAACTGCCCCTGAACAAACAGTTCAGCCTTTTGTAAACAGCCCGAACAAGACGCTGCCAGATCCCCCCAAGACCCTATCAGTGAGCTAAACACTGGGGGGGGGATCTGGAAACGCTACGCGATCAAGGCCAGCTCAAGCCCCGCTTAAAATAGAATGAAAGTTAATTTAGATCAGACATTTAAGGGAAAGCCCCCCACCCTCACTGGCGTGCATTTCTGACTTCAACTGACGCACCAGAAACCACAGGCCTGTTCCCGCAGAGCTGCCTTCGCAGTTGCGCAACCAACAAGCCCGAAATCACCGTTGTGATGGCAGGACTTTTAGCCTGTTTCCAGTAGTTCGCCAGCCGCAGGGGTACCATTGGCCCAGGCGTGAACGGCTGCGCCAAAGGCCTGGAACAGCGGGCGCGAGACCGGATCATTGTTGGCGTCCCACTCCGGGTGCCACTGCACAGCTAAGGTAAAGCCCGGTGCATCCTGAACATAGATCGCCTCAGGCGTGCCATCGGGGGCATAGCCGTCAATCACGATGCGCGCCCCCGGAGTTTTGATGCCCTGGCCGTGCAGGCTGTTGGTCATCACCTCATCCGCGCCAAATACATCATTGAAGACACCACCGCTGGTCATCTTCACCGGGTGGCGCAGGGCGAACTTTTCTTCCAAGGTGCCATCGGGGGGCATGCGGTGGTTCATTCGCCCCGGCAGATCGCGGATCTCGGGGTAGAGCGTGCCGCCCATGGCCACATTGACCTCCTGAAAGCCCCGGCAGATCCCCAGAAAGGGCTGGCCGCGCTCAACGCAGGCCCGCACCAAAGGCAGCACAATGGCATCCCGCGCCCGGTCAAAAGCCCCGTGGGCCTCTGTCTCTGCCTCGCCATATTCATTTGGGTGCACATTGGGCCGCCCTCCGGTAAGCAAAAACCCGTCAAAGCTATGCAACAGCTCCTCGACCGACAGGAACCGCGGGTCCGAGGGGATCAGCAGCGGCATACAGCCGGCAACCTCGGCCACGGCCTCAGAATTCATGGTGCCGCCAGCATGTGCCGGATATTGATCGTTGAGCAGATAGGAATTGCCGATAATGCCAACTTTGGGACGCGCCATGGGGACTCCGAATGTGTTAAAACATAGCAAGGCTAAGGCCTCCCCCGGGATCTCGCAACCACACAAGCGACCGGATTGCGCGCAGGTTACTGTTCAATTCTGCACGTCGTAGCGTCATCGGGGGATCTGCGGCAAAACAGGGCAGATCGGAAACAACACCTGCGCCGAAGAAACAAGCCTGAGAATCAAAAGGACGCCGCACAGCGCGACGTCCCTTGTTGAGCCACAGGTTTTGCAAGTGAGATCAGATCTCGCCGATCAGCCCAGCCGCTTCGATCCCTGCCATGGCCGCAATGGCGTCATTGTCAGAGGTATCGCCGGTGACGCCGACGGCACCAATGACTGCGCCGCTATCGTCGCGCAGCAACACGCCACCGGGCACTGGGATCACCTGACCACCATACACGCCATTCACCGCCGCCATGAAATAGGCCTGGGCTTCGGCGCGGGCCATCTGCGCTGTGCCTGCCATGCCCAGCATCACCGCGCCATAGGCCTTACCATGGGCGATGGCAAAACGCCCAGGTGCAGCGCCGTCTTCGCGGGCAAAGGCCTGCACATGGCCACCGCCATCCAGCACCACGGCGGAAAGAGGTTTCAACCCCATCTCACGGCCTTTGGCCAGGGCTGTGTTGATAATGATCTGCGCAGATTGCAGGGAAATTGTCATGGTCGTATCCTTCTGGTCAGGATCAAGAATAAGGGAAGAGGGCAGGACCGCGCCCTGCCCCCCGTCTCTATTACTGTGTTAGCCGACCGCCTTGAGCTCAAGACGACGGGCATGCAACACAGGCTCGGTATAGCCAGAGGGTTGGACGCGCCCCTTGAAGACCAGATCACAGGCAGCCTGGAAGGCAATGCCGTCAAAGCCGGGCGCCATGGGCCGATAGCTGGCATCCCCGGCGTTTTGCTGGTCCACCACGGCAGCCATCTTTTGCATCGCGGCCATCACTTGCTGCTCGCTCACCACCTCGTGGTGCAGCCAATTGGCCAGCGCCTGACTGGAGATCCGGCAGGTGGCGCGGTCTTCCATCAGCCCCACATTGTTCAGATCAGGCACTTTGGAGCAGCCAACACCCTGATCGACCCAGCGCACCACATAGCCCAGAATGCCCTGGGCATTGTTTTCAATCTCGCGGGTGATTTGTTCATCCGACAGGTTTTGCCCCTGCATTACCGGAATATCCAGCAGGTCCGCCAGCGTGCCACGGGGGCCAGCCGCGCGCAGCGCATCCTGATGTGACAGCACATCAAACTGGTGATAATGGGTTGCATGCAGCGTTGCAGCGGTTGGCGACGGAACCCAGGCACAGGTGGCACCGGATTTGGGGTGGCCAATCTTGGCGGCCAGCATGTCCCCCATCAGATCCGGCATCGCCCACATACCCTTGCCAATCTGGGCGCGGCCTTTGAGACCACAGGCCAGACCGATATCGACATTGCGGTCCTCGTAGGAGGCAATCCAGGGGGTGTTTTTCATCTCGCCCTTGGGCAACATCGCCCCTGCTTCCATCGAGGTATGGATCTCATCCCCGGTGCGGTCCAGGAAGCCGGTGTTGATAAAGGCCACGCGGGATTTGGCGGCGCGGATGCATTCCTTCAGATTGACCGAGGTGCGGCGCTCTTCATCCATGATGCCGATCTTGACCGTATTGGCCGGCAGGCCCAGCGTCGCCTCAACCTGATCAAAGATGCGGCAGGCAAAATCCACTTCTTCGGGGCCGTGCATCTTGGGCTTGACCACATAAACAGAGCCATGCAGCGAGTTGCCCCCCTCGGCCTGCAGATCATGCATGGCGATCATCACGGTGATCATCGCATCCAGCAGGCCCTCGCCCGCCTCGCGGCCTTCGCTGTCCAATACCGCCGGGTTGGTCATCAGGTGACCAACATTGCGTACCAGCAACAGGGAGCGACCTTTGAGGCTGGCGGCCTCTCCGGCGGCACTGATGTAGTCTAGGTCAGCGTTCAAGACACGGGTGAAGGTTTTGCCGCCTTTGCTGACCTCTTCTGCCAGATCCCGCTTCATCAGGCCCAGCCAGTTTGAATAGGCCACCACCTTGTCTTCGGCATCGACACAGGCCACCGAATCCTCGCAGTCCATGATGGTGGACAGTGCCGATTCAAGCGTGATGTCATTGATCCCGGCGGCATCCGTGGCGCCGATATTACCTGCGGCGTCCACCTCGATCACCGCATGCAACCCGTTGTTTTTCAGCAGGATCCGGGTTGGGGCAGCGGCATCACCAACGTGCCCGGCAAACTGGCTTGCCTCTTTGAGCGCGGGCACCAAAGCCCCCTGCACGACCGCAAGGCCGGTAATATCGCTCCAGGAGCCGCTTTGCAGCGGGAAGGTTTCATCCAGGAAACTACGGCCCCAGGCAATCACCCGGTCGCCGCGCGCCGCATCATAGCCGCCGCCCTTTGGCAGATCGCCCATGGCATCGGTGCCATATAGCGCATCATAGAGCGAGCCCCAGCGGGCATTGGCCGCGTTCAGCGCAAAGCGCGCATTGGTGATTGGCACCACCAGCTGTGGACCGGGGGTAAAGGCGATCTCGGCATCGACGTTCTCGGTCTCGATCTCAAAATCATCGCCTTCAGGCAAGAGATAGCCGATCTGACGCAAAAAGGCTTCATAAGCTGCGGCATCGCGCGCTGCGCCGCGGTTGGCCACATGCCAGGCATCAATCTGCCCCTGCAAGTCGGCACGTTTGGCCAAGAGGGCGCGGTTTTCATCACCCATGCCATTGACCAGCCCAGACAGACCAGCCCAGAACGCCGCCGCCGACACACCAGTACCAGGCAGCGCCTTGTTTTCAATGAACTCCGCCAAATGGGGTGCAACCTGCATCCCCTCGATCCTGCGCATCGTGCTCATTGGTGTTCTCCTTCGCCGGTTGTCGATCCTGTTTCCCCGATACAGGAAAAGTTTCCTATCAGCAACAGAGGCGGTAATATAACTTTACCAATTATAGTAAGGCTGTTTCTTGTTTTTACAGAAAATTCACCAAGGCTTCAAAAAGAACAGGCGAATAGGCCAGGGTTTTGCTCGTATTTTCCGCGTCATGCGCTTGCCCGGCTCTGCGCCATTGCCTACCACTAGGGCAACCAAAAGCAACACATCCCCAGCCGCCCGCGGTTGGGATGAGACGAGGACAGCAAGATGACCAGCCCAGCAGCCCAGGCCGAAGCAGAAACCTTTTACCTGAAGGACTACACCCCCTTTGGCTTTGAGGTAGAGAGCGTTCAGCTGACCTTCCGGCTGGCCCCCCATGCCACCCGCGTGCTGAGCCAGATCCGCTTTACTCCCAAACCCGGCGCGGCGGATCCACAGTTTTTCCTGCATGGCGAGAAACTGAACCTGATCTCTGCCAAGATCGACGGCGTCGCAGTCTCCCCAGTGATCACCGCCGAGGGGCTGACATGCGACACCCCTGCGGAGCCCTTCCTCTGGGAGGCGGAGGTCGAGATTGATCCCGCCTCCAATACGGCGCTTGAGGGGCTTTATATGTCCGGTGGCATGTATTGCACCCAATGTGAGGCCGAGGGCTTTCGCAAGATCACCTATTACCCAGACCGCCCCGACGTGATGTCCACCTTTACCGTGCGCATCGAAGGCGACGAAGAGGTGCTTTTGTCCAACGGCAACCCCGTCTCGCAGTCACAAGGGCTGGCGGAATGGCACGATCCCTGGCCCAAACCAGCCTATCTTTTTGCCCTGGTGGCCGGCGATCTGGTCAACCACCCGGATACATTCACCACCCGGTCCGGCAAAGAGGTAGAGCTGAACATCTGGGTCCGCCCCGGCGACGAGGACAAATGCGCCTTTGGCATGGAAGCCCTGAAGAAATCCATGACCTGGGACGAAGAAGCCTATGGTCGCGAATATGATCTTGATATCTTCAACATCGTTGCGGTGGATGATTTCAACATGGGGGCGATGGAAAACAAAGGCTTGAACGTCTTCAACTCCTCCTGCGTGCTGGCCAGCCCCGAGACCTCGACGGATGCCAATTTTGAACGCATCGAGGCAATCATTGCCCATGAGTATTTCCACAACTGGACCGGCAACCGCATCACCTGCCGCGACTGGTTTCAGCTCTGCCTCAAAGAGGGGCTGACGGTATTCCGGGACGCCCAGTTCACAGCCGACATGCGCTCGGCCTCGGTCAAGCGGATCTCTGATGTGATTGACCTGCGTGCCCGCCAGTTCCCCGAAGACCAGGGCCCGCTGTCACATCCGGTGCGCCCCGAAGAGTTCCAGGAAATCAACAACTTCTACACCGCCACCATCTATGAAAAAGGCGCCGAAATCATCGGCATGCTGAAACGTCTGGTTGGGGATGAGGCCTATCGCAAGGCCCTGGATCTGTACTTTGATCGCCATGACGGTCAGGCCTGCACCATCGAGGACTGGCTGCAGGTGTTTGAAGACAGCACTGGCCGTGATCTGACGCAATTCAAACGCTGGTATGCCCAGGCCGGAACGCCGCGCCTGAAAGTGGCGGAAAGCTTTGCGGATGGAACCTACATCCTGACCTTCGAGCAAAGCACTGCCCCCACGCCCGGTCAGCCGGACAAAGACCCCCGCGTCATTCCAATTGCCGTCGGTCTGTTGAATGGCAACGGGGATGAGGTGCAGC
This sequence comes from Pseudophaeobacter sp. TrK17, assembly GCF_042192375.1. Taxonomy (NCBI): domain Bacteria; kingdom Pseudomonadati; phylum Pseudomonadota; class Alphaproteobacteria; order Rhodobacterales; family Roseobacteraceae; genus Pseudophaeobacter; species Pseudophaeobacter sp. TrK17. The sequence goes on along the minus strand of NZ_CP071700.1, from coordinate 1,321,232 downwards.
CAACCACCGTGCTGGAAATGACCCAGGCCAAGCAGAGCTTTACCTTTGAGGGGCTGGCCAGCAAACCCGTCCCCTCGATCCTGCGCGAGTTCTCGGCCCCTGTCATTCTGGAGCGCAACACCAGCAATACCGAGCGCGCCTTTCTGCTGGCCCATGACAGCGATCTGTTCAACCGCTGGGAGGCCGGTAATGCCCTGTCCCGCGAGGCCCGTATCGCCATGGTGCTGACAGGCGAAGCCCCGGATGCGGCCTATCTGGATGCACTACAAAAACTGGTACGCGACGACAGCCTTGATCCGGCCTTCCGGGCACTGATCCTGCAACCGCCCAGCCAATCCGACATCGCCCAGAGCCTGCATGAGCGCGGCCACCTGCCCGACCCGCAAAAAATCTATGACGCGGCCGAGACCCTGACCCAGACCCTGGCGCAGCAACTGGCCGACAGCCTGCCGCGGCTCTATGCCGACACAACCGTCGAAGGCCCCTATCAGCCCGATGCGATAAGCGCTGGCAAGCGCGCCTTGAACGGGCGTATTCTGTCGCTGCTCACCCGTCTGGACGGGGGCGACCAGGCCAGCCGCCAGTATGACGCCGCCGACAATATGACCCAGCAATATGCAGCCCTTGCCGCCTTGCTGACCGCAGAAAAAGGCACCGCACAATCGCAGGCCTTTTATCAGCAGTGGCAAGGCGACCGGCTGGTGATGGACAAATGGTTTGCCCTGCAGGTCGCCGCTGCCACCCCCGAGGCAACCGCGCACATCGCCTCGAGGCTGACAGAGCATCCGCTTTTCACCCTGAAAAACCCCAATCGCTTTAGGGCGGTGATGGGGGCGCTGGCTGGCAGCCACGCAGGGTTCCACCATGCAAGCGGCGCCGGATATCAACTCCTGGCAGATAAGCTGATCGCGCTGGACAGCCTCAATCCGCAGACCACGGCCCGGATGTGCACCGCCTTCCAGACCTGGAAACGCTACGATGCGCCCCGTCAGGCTCTGATCCGCCAGCAGCTGCAGCGGATCAAGGACACCAAAGGGTTGAGCCGCGACACCAATGAAATGGTCAGCCGCATCCTGGATGCCTGATCAGCCAGAAAACGCGCCAGCCCTGGCCGGTAGGTCCAGGCCATCGTCGCCATCGTCTCTGCCGCCTTTTCATTTTGAGCAGCAGGGGCGATCGCGGGCCCTGGCAGTCGCGCTGGCCCTGTGGGTTTGTGCCCTGCTCTGTGGCGGGGTGTTCTTACAGATCACTGCCTGGTTGCTGATCGTACTGGCGCTGCCTTTGCTGCCGGGCCTGTGGGAGCTGTGGCAAAATCCCAGCTCTGGCCTCACCCTGTCAGATAGCCAGATGAGCTGGTTCACCGGTGCGCGCACCACAGAGCTGGCCCTGTCAGAGATCGCGCGCCTGCGACTTGACCGGCGCTGGGATTTTTCCTTTCGCGCCACCCTGATCATTCAGACTGGTGCCAAAATCCGCCTGCCCCAGCCTGCGCTCCCCCCGACGCAGGTGCTCGAAGACGCCATGACTGCGCGCGGCATTCCCAGCGAACGTCATCACTTCACCATTTTGTAGAGCCGACGCCGCCGCTGCCATGGCAATTCCCAATTGTTAACGGCAATCACCCCATCGCCGCCACGATTGCGCCGCATTGCACAATCATTTTGATCCTGAACAAACAAGCTGCCAACCTGCAGGAAATTGAATGCTCAGACCTCAGAACCAAATGTGGATGCACCTCTCCAGACTGCACAAAGAATTTCCCGCCTGGATTGCGACCAGTTTTTCGGGTGCCGCCTCCGGCCCAGGGGCCGACACCACGCCCCCCGCGTTCTGCGACGCTGGCAATCAACCAGCCGATGCCACCAGTGCAAAGACTGGCCACCTGCCCGAAGCCGCCGTTGAACCGGATATGGAAGACATTGCAGATAGGTTTTTGATCCCAATTCTGAACGATTGCCCCGACGCTCAAAACCGCCAAAACCTGCAAGACAAAGGCCAGTTCCTGGCCCGGCAAGAGCGCTGGTCCGATCTGTCACAGCTGATCCGCACCGCAGACAAAGCCCAGGCGCGCACCCAAGGCGGCCTGCCCGAGGCCGACCTTCTGGCCTACGGTGCCCGCTCTGATGTGGTGAATGCCGTGGAACATGCGCTGCAAGACCCCAATGACAAATCTGTCGCAACGACTGCGCGTTCGGTGACAAAAAACACTGGTAAACAGGCATCCGCAGGCAAGAAATCAGGCGAAAACCCGATCCTCATTGAGGGCGTCATGGCGCTTGAGACCCTGCGACGCGATCACCCAAAGGACATCTATCTGACGGCCATTGTTGCCCTGGCCCATATTGATATTGCCTGGACCTGGCGCGGCGCCGCCGCAGCAGATACAGAGGTAGGTCCAGCCAAACAAGAAGCGCAGCTTCGCCGTTCCAGCGCACATTTTGAGCGCGCCGCAGCACTTCTGGCACCGCTCAAGGATCAAAGCGGCGATAGCGCCTTCTTGTCGGCAGCCCAATGCGCGCTGTTTGCCGGGCAACGCGCCGAGACACTGGATGTTGCAGACGCCTATGGCAGCCTGATAGATCAGGCCCCGACCAACCCACGCCCCATGCGCGCGCTTGGCGCCCAGATGCTGCCCCGCGCCAATGGCTCTTATGCGGCGCTGGAACTGGAGGCCCGCCGCACCGCCGCCCGCACCCAGGCCCAGTGGGGCGCTGGCGGCTATACTTGGGTTTATTTTGACGCCATGGCCATTGACGAACAGGCCTGTGCCCGCGTCGATTCTAAGTTCTTTTTGGATGGGCTGCAGGATATTCTAAGCACCGATTCAAGCCAGGAAATGATCAACCTGCTGGCGGCCTATTGCGCTGTCACCCTGCCCAATGGAGGCAAGGGGACCTCATCGGCCGACTCAAACCGCGTCGAAATCTCCAAAGCGGCCCGTTGGCTGGTACGCAGCCACCTGCGCGAACTACACCCGCTGATCTGGGCCCATGCCTGCCAGGGGTTTGACAATAACGCCCGGATCACCTCTCTGCGCCGTTTCGCGGCCCATGGCCAGGCCAAGGCCCTGCACTGTCTGGCACAGATCTTTCAGGACGAGATCAAAAGCGGCCATAGGGTCTCCTTTACCCCTGAAGGGGTCGACCTGCTGCCCTGTCAATAACGCAGCACCCGTCACAGACCGTTAAAAGGCCGGGGGTCTCCCCGGCCTTTGGTGTTGCTGCTGTCAAAGCCGCCACGCTGTGAGTAGCGCGGCCGCCTGGGATCAGGTCTTTTTAAACGCATCCATCAGCGCCGCCCCCAAAGCACCGGTTTCAGTGCTGCCACCGCTGCGCGGCGACGCGGACATCTTTGCAGACTTTTGAACTGCGGATTTCTGACCACCCGATTTATAACCTCCTGATTTTTGGCCTCTGGAATGCTGGCCGCCGCGTCCTGCGCCCCCTTTGGCAGCAGGTCCAGCCTCCGAACGCGCATTGCGATCCTCGCGCGCAGAGGCACCGCCATCTTTGCGCATGGTCAGGGCAATCCGCTTGCGGGCAACATCCACCTCGGTGACGGTGACCTTGACCACCTGCCCGGTTTTCACCACCTCATGGGGGTCCTTGACAAACTTGTCCGCCAGCTGGCTGACATGCACCAACCCATCCTGATGCACTCCCACGTCCACAAAGGCGCCAAAGGCGGCGACATTGGTCACGGTGCCTTCCAGAACCATGCCAGGCTTCAGGTCCTGCATGGTCTCAACCCCGTCCGCAAAGGTGGCGGTGACAAAGGAGGGTCTGGGATCGCGGCCCGGTTTCTCCAGTTCCGCAAAGATATCGCGCACCGTGGGCAGGCCAAAGGTTTCATCGACAAACTGCTCTGCGCGCAGCCCTTTCAGGGCGCTGTCATCGCCCATGATCTGGCGGATGTCGCGACCACAGGCGGCAACCACCTGACGGGCGACGCTATAAGCTTCCGGGTGCACAGAGGAGGCATCCAGCGGCTCCTTGCCATCACGAATGCGCAAAAACCCTGCACATTGCTCAAATGCCTTGGGGCCAAGACGCGCCACTTTCAACAGCTCCTTGCGCGACGCAAATGCCCCGTTCACATCCCGGTGTGCAACGATGGCCTCCGCCAGCCCAGGCCCCAGCCCCGAAACATGGGCCAGCAGCGGGGCTGAGGCCATATTGAGGTCAACTCCGACGCCATTCACCACATCCTCGATCACCGCTTCCAGCGATTTTGACAGCCGGTGTTGGTCCACGTCATGCTGATATTGGCCAACGCCAATGCTCTTGGGCTCAATCTTGACCAGTTCCGCCAGTGGGTCCTGCAGACGCCGGGCGATCGACACCGCCCCGCGCAACGACACGTCGAGGTCAGGGAATTCCCGCGCCGCCAGTTCCGAGGCGGAATAGACCGAGGCCCCGGCCTCAGAGACCACCACCTTGGTGGGGGCTTTGACCTTGGCGGGCAGGTGTTTGATCACCTCTGCCACCATGCGCTCTGTCTCGCGGCTGGCGGTACCGTTGCCAATGGCGATCAGCTCGACCCCATGTTCGGCAATCAGTTTCAGAATGCTGACCTGGGCGCCGCGCAGATCATTCTTTGGCTGAAATGGGTATAGCGTCTCTGTGGCGAGCAGTTTCCCGGTTGCATCCACCACTGCCGCCTTGACGCCGGTGCGAATGCCCGGGTCCAGCCCGAGCGTCGGTCGCGCACCGGCCGGGGCGGCAAAAAGCAAATCCTTGAGGTTGCGCGCAAAGACCTGAATAGCATCCTCCTGGGCGCGACTGCGCAGCTCGCTCATCAGCTCCAGCATCATCGACAGGCTCAGCTTTACCCGCCAGGTCCAGCCCGCCACCTTGCGCAGCCATTTATCGCCGGGACCCGAGCCGCTGGCGCTCAGCTCTGCCGCCACCATGGCTTCGGCGCGGGCCACGCCCTCTTCCGGTTCGGGGCCGATATCCAGCGTCAGCACCCCCTCATTGGCGCCTCGCAACATTGCCAAGGCTCGGTGCGACGGCACATCGGCCCAGCGCTCGCTATGGTCAAAATAGTCAGAAAACTTGGCGCCCTGCTGCTCTTTGCCCTCAACAACCCGTGCGGTGAACCGGGCCTCGGCCTGCAGGAACTGGCGCAACCGCCCCAACAGCCCGGCGTTTTCTGTCATCCGCTCGGTCAGAATATCGCGCGCCCCGTTCAGCGCCTCTTTGCTGCCCGGCACCGCCTCGGTGATATAGTCTGCCGCCAGCACCTCCGGGTCTGCGCTGTGATCCGCCAGGATCGCCTCCACCAGCGGTTCCAGGCCATTTTCGCGCGCAATCATCGCCTTGGTACGGCGCTTGGGCTTATAGGGCAGATAGATATCTTCCAGCTGCGCCTTGGTCTCGGCCTTGGCAATTGAACTCGCCAGCTCCTCCGTCAGCTTGTCCTGCGATTTGATCGAGTCAACAATCGCCAGCCGCCGCGCTTCCAGCTCACGCAGGTAGGCCAGCCGTTCCGCCAGGGTGCGCAGCTGCGTGTCATCCAGCCCGCCGGTGGCCTCCTTGCGATAGCGCGCCACAAAAGGAACGGTTGCCCCCTCATCCAACAGCGTCACCGCGCTGTTCACCTGGTTCGGGGCGGCCCCAATTTCACGGGCTATGGTCTGGGCGATACGGGCTGCGGTGTCCAACAATGCGTCCTCTTCATTCTGCGCGGGATTCTGCGTGGGCGATCTTCATAGCTTTGCGCGGCAGCCGCGCCAAGAGCCCAGTTTCCAACGCGCCCTTCGACCAGCAGCTTTCGCAACAATACGGGCGGCGGCACTCTGGACCAAGGCCTGCAGACCAGCCCCAACAGACCAGCCCGGTGCCCTTATGCTCTTGCCCCCCATGGCGCGCTGGCCTAGAACCAGACCAAACGTGAAAAAAGGAGCCGGTGCGCGATGCTCGACCTGACATATGAACTCCCCAAGCCCAAGGTGATCTCGGGCGCCAAACATGACTGGGAACTGGTCATCGGCATGGAAGTCCACGCCCAGGTCAGCTCCAATGCCAAGCTGTTCTCTGGCGCCTCGACCAAATTTGGCGCCGAGCCAAACTCCAACGTCTCTTTTGTGGATGCGGCCATGCCCGGCATGCTGCCGGTGATCAACGACTACTGCATCGAGCAGGCAGTGCGCACCGGGTTGGGCCTCAAGGCCGAAATCAACCTCTGGTCTGCCTTTGACCGCAAGAACTATTTCTACCCCGATCAACCGGCCGGCTATCAGATCTCCCAGCTGTACCACCCCATCGTCGGCGAAGGTGAAGTGCTGGTAGAGCTGGGCGACGGCACCGCACGCACCGTGCGGGTTGAACGCATTCACATGGAACAGGACGCGGGCAAATCCATCCACGACATGGATCCCAACATGTCCTTTGTCGATCTCAACCGCGCCGGCGTCTGCCTGATGGAGATCGTCTCCCGCCCCGACATCCGCAGCCCCGAAGAGGCCGCCGCCTATATCCTCAAGCTGCGCCAGATCATGCGCTATCTCGGCACCTGCGACGGCGACATGCAAAACGGCAACCTGCGCGCCGATGTCAACGTCTCGGTCTGCCTGCCCGGCGCCTATGAGCGCTACCGCGAAACCGGCGATTTCGGCCATCTTGGCACCCGCTGCGAGATCAAGAACATGAACTCCACCCGCTTTATCCAGCAGGCGATCGAGGTCGAGGCCCGTCGCCAGATTGCCATTCTTGAGGCCGGCGGCGAGGTAGACCAGGAGACCCGCGGTTTTGATCCCGTCAAGGGCGAAACCCGTACCCAGCGGTCCAAGGAAGAAGCACATGATTACCGCTACTTCCCCGACCCTGACCTGCTGCCGCTGGAAATCGAACAGGATTGGGTGGACCAGATCAAAGCCGGCCTGCCGGAACTGCCCGACACCAAAAAGGCGCGGTTCATCGCAGATTTCAAACTCAGCGACTATGACGCCTCGGTGCTGACGGCGGATGTGGAATCCGCCGCCTATTTCGAGGCCGTGGCCGAGGGCCGCAATGGCAAGCTCGCCGCCAACTGGGTGATCAACGAGCTGTTTGGCCGCCTGAAAGTCGACGACAAGGATATCGCCAATTGCCCGGTCACCCCGGCGCAGCTGGGTGGCATCGTCGAGCTGATCTCGGCCGAGACCATTTCCGGCAAGATCGCCAAGGATCTGTTTGAGATCGTCTACACGACAGGTGGCGACCCCGCCCAGATCGTCGAAGAGCGCGGCATGAAGCAGGTGACAGACACCGGCGCCATCGAGGCCGCTCTGGATCAGATCATCGCCGACAACCCGGCGCAGGTGGAAAAAGCCCAACAGAACCCCAAACTGGCTGGCTGGTTTGTGGGGCAAGTGATGAAAGCCACCGGCGGCAAGGCCAACCCCAAGGCAGTGAACGAGCTGGTTGCCAAAAAGCTGGGCTAAGGCACAGGACAACAGATCCAAAGGCGCTCCAACCGGGGCGCCTTTTTGTTTGGCCCTCCCCCGGTCGCCAAACCGGGCAGCCCCCGCCCGCCTCCGTCAAACCGAAGGTTTGCCTCCGGCAAAACGCGGGGGCTTCCCCCCACCTCGGTCGGGCCGTGCCCTTGGCGTTCAATCGCTAGATATCAACAGAAGGCTTCTCCCAGCCTTTTGGGGCTTCATGTGGAGTACTTAGCTTCGGCGCGATGTCTTTCGATCCGCGTATCAACTGCGGCATTCCTTGATCAAAAAACCAATCCATCCCGCGCACACCGGCTTGGCCTGCCGCACCAGTTGCCGCTGCCCCGATCAAGGTGACAAAAGCTAGGGCAACAGGATATTTCTTGATCTTCTCCCAAATAGCCCAAAGGCGTCCGGTGGCCTCTTCCAAGACCTCGACGTCAGGGATGGGCGGTACTAGGGCTGCGTCCACCTCATCTAGGGCAGTCTCTAACTCTCGCAGCCGGGCGCGATATTCCACGATTTGCGAGGGCGGCATGTCATCGGGCAGGTTGTCGCGATGGCGGCCAAGCGTCATCGCGTTGAATGTCTCATTCTCCAGCGCTCGTTTTGCCCCCGCGACCTCCTGCCGTAGCGCATGTTTCTGGGTGATGAGGTCGATGATCCCCGCCACGCGGATGGCGTCTTGTTCCTTGCCCTCTCCCCAAGCCTCATCCGGGATCAGGGCAATGTCGTGCATCAGCTGCCAGTGGCTGTCCCAATCCTGGGTCAGGGGGCGGCCTGCGAGGATCGCGTCATACCAACGGATCCAGAAGGCATGACCGGGGGCAGTTTGCATCCAACTGCGGCCGGTGTTCCAAGCCCTCTCAATCTCGATCGGCGTCTCCTCCGGCCAAAGCGGCAGATGCAAGAGAGCGTCAGCGCGATCAAGCATCTGAATATCGTGACGGAGAAACCGCCACATTTTGCTGGCTGCAAAGGCGGCTCGTTGGGCAGCGGGGTTGGGGCCTCGTTCGGCAGCGGCGTAGGTGACGTTAAAGGCAACTTCGGCAGCGTTGGCGGTTTGGGCGATGGAGGTCGCGTAGCCATAGACGGCGTCAGGGTTGGCGGCGTAGGCGGTATACATAGCGACGGCGGTGGCACCAGTAGCGTCATGATCAACTGCTTTGGCGACGGCTTTCTTTAAATCTGGGGTTTGCATTCTGCCGGTAACCCCAGATATCAACAAGCTGCGCAACGATGACAAAAATGTCAATTCACGCTCCTGCGCCGTGCCCATTTCGGTCTTTGCAAAACAGATCGGAAACACCCTCAGCGCCGTGCGGGTGGCGAGGGTGACGGCCCATTCATATCGGCGCTCTTCCGGTAGCTCCTCCAGCCAAGCCGCGAAACTCTCCCGATTTACAATCTCGCTAACGTTCAAATGCGCGACCCTTTGCCAATCTCTGCCCTGCAATGCCTCTACCCTGCCCGCAGCCCCGATAGGTTGCAAGCCTGCCCTTGACCCTTGTGGCGCTCTGCCCCAGCCTGCCGCCAGATGTGACAGCCTCAGGAAAACACAATGAAAACCCCATTCGACCAAGAGCTTCAGGACCGGCTCACCCGCTATGCTGCCATCGACAGCCAAAGCGATGAGAACTCGCCCTCCTCGCCCAGCACCGCGATCCAGTTCGACATGTCGAATCTGTTGGTTGAGGAGCTAAAAGGGATCGGCGCGCAGGATGTCACCCTGACCGATTATGGCACCGTGCTGGCCACTGTTCCGGGTAACACCGATGGCCCGACGGTTGGTTTTCTCGCCCATGTGGACACCGCGCCGCAGTTCAATGCCGCAGGGGTGAAACCCCGTGTGATCAGCGGATACAACGACGGCGATATCACCTTCCCCGATAATCCTGATCTGGTGCTGTCGCCGCAGGATCACCCCTATCTGGCGGATAAGGAAGGCCATGATCTGGTCACCGCATCCGGCCTGACCCTGCTGGGCGCCGACGACAAGGCCGGCGTCTCGATTGTGATGACCCTGGCGCGGCACCTGATTGAAAACCCGGATATCCCCCACGGCCCCATCCGCATTGCCTTTACCCCGGACGAAGAAATTGGTCGCGGTGTCGATGCCAAGCTGCCTGCGGATCTGGGGGTGGATTTTGCCTATACGCTGGATGGCAGTGACCTGGGTGAGATCATCTACGAGAGCTTTTCGGCGGATCGCGCCGTGGTGTCGATCAAGGGCGTGTCGATCCACCCCGGCTGGGCCAAGGAAAAACTGGTCAACGCCGCGCATCTGGCCTCCAAGATCGTGCAGACCCTGCCGCAGGCGACCATGACGCCGGAAACCACCGACGGGCGCGAGGGCTTTTTGCATGTCACCGATATGGCGGGTGGGTCGTCAGAGATGGTGATCAAACTGATCCTGCGCGATTTTGAACGCGACGGGCTGGCGGCCAAGGGCGATTTGCTGCGCAGTGTTTGCGAGGCTGTTCAGGCCTCAGAACCGCGCGCCGACATCACCTGCGAGATCTATCCGCAATACCGCAACATGCGCTATTGGCTGGAAGAGGACATGACGCCGGTGGATCTGGCGCTGGAGGCCTGCCGCGCCAATGGAATCGAACCGATCTCGGTACCGATCCGCGGCGGCACCGATGGCTCACGTCTGACAGAAATGGGCGTGCCGACCCCCAATATTTTTTGCGGCATGCAATGTGTTCACGGCCCCCTGGAATGGGTGTCGGTGCAGGATATGGCCGCGTCATTGCAGGTCTGCCTGACCCTGGCGCAGCTGGCGGCACAAAAATAACCTGCAGCGCATTCTCCGCTGTCCGATCGCAGGATCGGGCAGCCGGGACTTGATTGAAGCCGCTGCAAACACAGCTGGCGGACCGCCAGTCAGCGAACCCAGACTTGACCCCTCGCCTGCATAGGTTAAACCTGCGCCGGAAGTCAGGAGACCGCGATGCAGGCGTTTGAGTACAAAGTTGTTCCCGCCCCTCACAAGGGCACCAAAGCCAAAGGCGTCAAAACCCCCGAGGGGCGTTTTGCCAATTCCATTGAGATCACACTCAATCAAATGGCGGCGGAAGGCTGGGACTATCAACGCGCCGAGCTTTTGCCCTCGGATGAGCGTTCCGGCCTGACCGGATCGACCACCCATTGGCGCAACGTGCTGGTGTTTCGCCGCGCCCTGCAAGTTGCCGCTGGTGTGACGGAGCAGCCGTTTGCGGCCAGCCTCGCCCCCGCAGGCAATGCGCCCGCAGTAGAGGCGCCCGTTGCCGCCGCCCCAGCCGTGCCTGCTGCGGCTGGCGTGTTAACAGCCACCGCAGGCGATCCCGAAGCGCCCGAAGGTGCAACACCTGTTCCGGGTCAGGGGGCTGCAAGCATGCGCGCCGACGATGGCGTCGAGGAGCTGAGCCCCGTTTCAGGCATGACTACCGCCCTGAAAGCCCGCGCCAAGCTGCACTCCGCTGACGACGACTAATCTTTACCTCGCTGCAGGGGCCACAAGCGCCGAGGCCCCCGCAGCTAAGGCTACAGATCAAACGCTGCCGATATCCAGCGCCAGCGCGTGAATACGCGGCACAATATCCCCCAGCGCCCTATGCACCGCCCGGTGCTGCTGCACCCGGTTTTGTCCGGCAAAGGCTGCGGCACGGATTCTCACGTTAAAGTGACTTTCCCCACTGCCGTCATGGCCTGCGTGGCCAATATGACTGTTGCTGTCATCCACGACCTCTAGTTCCGTGGGCGTAAAGGCTTCCTGAAGCCGCTGCTCCATTTCAACACGAATGCTCATATTCTGCTCAACCTCATATTTATTTCTCTCACCCCCTTCAATCTGACGCCCCTTAGACTAAACTGCCTCCTCCGAGTCGAGTAGCTGCGTCGAGAAGGTGCACCCCATGAGTAAATCAGATCCTTTCGGTTTCGATATGTCCGTCAGCTCTGCAAAAAAGAAAAATCCGCGTGGACGTCGCAGCATGTCCGGCGCCTCGGAGACCTCTGTACGGGTCTGCGACAAGGAAGGGTGCGAAGAAGCTGGCAAGTTCCGCGCACCCAAGGCCCCGGATGTGTTGGATGACTTTTTCTGGTTCTGCCAGGAACATGTCCGCGAATACAACAACCACTGGAATTTCTTCCAGGGCACCACCGAGGCCGAGCTGAACGCGCAGCAGTCCAAGGACAAGGTCTGGGAACGTCAGACCAAACCCATGGGTGACCCCGAAGCGCGCGCCTGGGCCCGGCTGGGCATTGAGGATCCGCATCAGGTTCTGGGTGGCAATGCGACACAGAACCCGGGCCGCTCCGCCGCCACCGGTCGCCGTCTGCCCGCCACCGAACGCAAGGCGCTGGAGTTGCTGGAGGCCAAGGACGATTGGTCCAAGGCCGACATCCGCAAGGCCTACAAAAAGCTGATCAAGGTTTTGCACCCTGATATGAACGGCGGCGACCGCAGCCAGGAAGAACAGCTGCAAGAGGTCCGCTGGGCCTGGGAGCAGATCAAGGACAGCCGTAGCTTCAAATAGGGCGTCGGGTCAGGACCGATTTATCCCGAGTATTGAAATCTGAAATGGGCAGCAACAGCTGCCCATTTTTGTGCCATTTTGTCGCGCAGCGGTTCAAATGTCAGACCGGGCATAGGGTCAGTTTGGCCTGCAACATCACGTTATTTCGCCGCCCCCTACTCTGCCTCTTGCCCTTCACCGCAAGATCAGGCACCAATCCCCCGGATTGACCCCGCAATCGGCGGGAGAGGAACAAGGATCGACTGTGATGACTGACGGCATGCTGGATATGAATGCAAAACCCACCGACCCCATTTCGGTGCGCGATGTCTTTGGCATCGATACCGACATGACCATCAAGGGCTTTGCCGAAGGCTCGGACCGCGTCCCCGCAATTGATCCTACCTATAAATTCGACCCAGACACCACCATGGCCATCCTGGCCGGGTTCTCGCACAATCGCCGTGTGATGATCCAAGGCTACCACGGCACAGGGAAATCGACTCACATCGAACAGGTTGCAGCGCGTCTGAACTGGCCCTCCGTGCGGGTTAACCTCGACAGCCACATCAGCCGGATCGACCTGATCGGTAAGGATGCAATCAAACTGCGCGACGGCAAGCAGGTAACTGAGTTCCACGAAGGCATCCTGCCTTGGGCACTGCGCAACCCTGTTGCGATCGTGTTTGATGAATATGACGCCGGCCGCGCCGATGTGATGTTTGTGATCCAGCGGGTGCTGGAGCATGACGGCAAGCTGACCCTGCTGGACCAGAACGAGATCATCACCCCGAACCCCTATTTCCGTCTGTTTGCCACCGCCAACACCGTTGGTCTGGGCGACACCACGGGCCTCTACCATGGCACCCAGCAGATCAACCAGGCCCAGATGGACCGCTGGTCGCTGGTGGCAACGCTGAACTACCTCAGCCATGACGCGGAAACCGCCATCGTGTTGTCCAAGGCACCACATTACAACACCGCAGAGGGCCGCAAGAGCATCAGCCAGATGGTCACCGTGGCGGATTTGACCCGGACGGCCTTTATGAACGGCGATCTGTCGACTGTGATGAGCCCCCGCACCGTGATCAACTGGGCGCAAAACGCCGAGATCTTCCGCGATGTGGGCTATGCCTTCCGTCTCAGCTTCCTGAACAAATGTGACGAGCTGGAACGCCAGACCGTGGCCGAGTTCTACCAGCGCTGCTTTGACGAAGAGCTGCCCGAAAGCGCCGCCAGCGTTTCACTGGGCTGATTAGTGACGTGCCGCCCGGCCGCAAGGCCGGGCAGCGCCCGTCCCGTCCCCCACGGGGCGGGCGCTTCGCTTCCTCCCCGCCGGGTCGGGCGCCGCCCTTTTCGCTGCCGCTCGACTGGACTTTCCCAAAAAGAGGGAGGATGCTCATCAGGGACAAGGTGCGACCATGAAAAAACAAAACGACAATCCTGCTGATCCGTTCAAAAAGGCCCTGGCCGAGGCCACCAAGGTCATGGCCGATGATCCGGAGCTGAGCGTTTCCTATACCGTCGACCCCTCGGGCGTGTCCGGTGACAACATGCGTTTGCCGCAGGTCTCCCGCCGGATGAGCCGCGAAGAGGTGTTGATGGCCCGTGGCACCGCGGACGCGCTGGCCCTGCGCCGCAAGTTCCACGACGATGCCACCCATGCCAAATACACCCCCCAGGGGGAAATGGCGCGCGATTTGTATGAGGCGATGGAAACCGCCCGCTGCGAAGCTATGGGCGCGCGGCACATGCCCGGCACCGCCTCCAACATCGACGTAAAGATCCGCAACGAGGCCATCCGGCGCGGCTATGACCAGATGAAGAGCTCATCCGAGGCGCCACTGGCGGCCTCTGCCGGTTATCTGGTGCGCCATCTAGCCACCGGGCGTCCGCTGCCCGAGGGGGCAGAAAACGTCATGGAGCTGTGGCGCGGGTTCATCGAATCCCAGGCAGGTGAGACGCTGGAGAACCTCGACGACAAGATCGCCGATCAGTCGGAATTTGCCAAATTTGCCCGCAAGATCATCGCCGATCTTGGCTATGGCGACCAGCTGGGCGATGACCCGGATGAGCTGGAGGACAACCAGGACGACGAGGCCGAAGACAACGCCGAAGAGCAGCCCGATCCCGACAGCAATGGCGAGGATGACTCCGACGACGAACAGGCCGAGGCAGATACCGAGCAGGCGCAGGAGCAACAGCAGGACGAAAGTCAGGCCCAGGTCTCGATGGATGAGATGGCCGACGAGGAGCTGGCCGAAGAAACCGAGATGCCCGATGGCGAGGCACCGCTGGATCCGCCTCCACCGCCGCCCGTGTCCGAGGCCGACCCCGAGTACAAGGTTTTCCTCGACGCCAATGACGAAGAAATCGCCGCCGAAGAACTGGCGGAACCGGCAGAGCTGGAACGTCTTCGCGCCTATCTGGATCAACAGCTGGAGCCGCTTAAAGGCGCTGTCAGCCGCCTGGCCAACAAGCTGCAGCGCCGCCTGCAGGCGCAGCAGAACCGCTCCTGGGAGTTTGACCTGGAAGAGGGCATTCTGGATGCCGGCCGTCTGGCGCGGGTGATTGCCAACCCCACCACGCCGCTGTCCTTCAAGCGCGAAAAAGACACCGAGTTCCGCGACACTGTGGTGACGCTTTTGCTGGACAACTCAGGCTCCATGCGCGGGCGGCCCATTTCCATTGCCGCCATCTGCGCCGATGTTCTGGCCCGCACCCTGGAACGCTGCAACGTCAAGGTCGAGATCCTCGGCTTTACCACCCGCGCCTGGAAGGGCGGGCTGGCCCGTGAGGCCTGGCTTAATGACGGGCGGCCGCAGATGCCGGGACGGCTGAATGATCTGCGCCACATCATCTATAAATCCGCCGATACGCCCTGGCGCCGGGTGCGCCCCAATCTGGGGCTGATGATGAAAGAAGGCCTGCTGAAGGAAAACATTGATGGCGAGGCGCTGGAATGGGCCCATCGCCGCATGATCGCCCGCCAGGAAGCGCGCAAGATCCTGATGGTGATTTCCGATGGCGCGCCGGTGGATGACAGCACCCTGTCGGTGAACCCGGCCAACTACCTGGAAAAACACCTGCGCGATGTGATCGCCATGGTGGAAAAGCGCAAACAGGTTGAACTTTTGGCGATTGGGATCGGCCACGATGTGACGCGCTATTACGACCGAGCGGTGACCATTACCGATGTGGAGCAGCTTGCCGGCGCCATGACAGAACAACTGGCCGCCCTCTTCGACAGCGACCCCCGCGCCCGTGCGCGAGTCATGGGGATCCGCAAGGCGAGCTAGGCCCAGCCAGGCACCCCTGCCGTTTTGCGCTGTTGTTTGACCAGGGATGACACAACATTCAGACTGTTCCCCCCATGTCAGAACAAGGGGGGCTCCCGCGCCATTACGCCGCATCTGTGATGCGGCCCAAAGCCTTGGGCCCGGCAGCGCGCTAACGCGCGCTGCGGCTGTGGCTCATCACAGCTTCCATACGATCGGATCGCTTTGGGGCTCCTCCGCGCCGTGCGACAGCACGGCGCCACCCCCAACGGCAGGAACAGCATCTATGATGCTTTGACTGCGGGCGGGAGCGCTCGCTTTTGCAAGAGACCTCTTGGGAGCCAGCCTGTGGCGCCCCCTTGCCAGCCCTGTTATAGTTTGAAAAAATTGAGACAGTTAGCCCAACTGGCCTGCAGATATTCGTGACAAACACCCGACCTGTTTCTCTTCCGCCAGCCCTATTTATACCGACCCTACTCTTGCCCCTGTCCGTCCCTAGGAGACCCCACATGTTCCAGAGTTTCGACGTCACCGCACGCCCGGAGCAAGGCCCTCCACGACTTCTGGCCCTGCGCGCGGAACTGGCCCAAGAGGGGCTGAACGGCTTTCTGGTGCCCCGTGCAGACGCACATCAGGGTGAATATGTGGCGCCGCGCGACGAGCGACTGAGCTGGCTCACCGGCTTTACAGGATCAGCTGGGTTCTGCGCGGTGCTCGAAAACTGCGCTGGGGTGTTCATCGACGGCCGTTACCGCACTCAGGTCAAGCGTCAGGTCGCAGACCTCTTCACCCCGGTGCCCTGGCCGGAGGTGGGGCTTGGCAGCTGGCTCAAAGAACAGCTGCCTCAGGGTGGCAAGATTGGCTTTGATCCCTGGCTGCATGCCACTGCGCAGATTACAGCTCTGACCCAGGAACTGCAGGGCACAGGTATTGAGCTGGTCCAATGTGACAACCTCATTGACCGGATCTGGCAGGACCAACCTGCCCCCCCCATGATGCCAGTCCAGCCACATCCCCTGGACTACGCCGGCGAGGCCGCTGCGCAAAAATGTGAACGCCTGGCCAAAGGGCTAAGCCAGGCAGGCCATCAGGCGGCGCTGATCACCCTGCCCGACAGCATCATGTGGTTGTTGAACATCCGGGGCGCTGATATTGCGCGCAATCCGGTGGCACATGGGTTTGCCATCCTTCATTGTGATGCGCGGGTGGACCTGTTTATGGCCTCAGAAAAGCTGCAACAGCTGAGCGACCACCTGCCCTCATCCATCACCTGCCATCCGCCAAGTGCTTTCTTGCAGGCTGTGGAGACACTCACCGGCCCCATCGCGGTTGACTGCGCCAGCCTGCCACAGATTGTTGCCGATAGGTTGGGAGACCAACTGGTGGATGCAGGCGACCCCTGCGCCCTGCCCAAGGCGCGCAAAAATGCCGCCGAGATCGCAGGATCCGCCGCCGCCCATCTGCGGGACGGCGCAGCTGTGGTGGAGCTGCTCAGCTGGTTGGATGCCCAGCCTGTCGGCAGCCTTACCGAAATCGATGTAGCCAAACGGCTGGAAGAATTGCGTCGCCGGGATCCGGCGCTGCGCGACATCAGTTTTGAGACCATATCCGGCACCGGAGAAAACGGCGCGGTGATGCATTACCGGGTCACCGAAGAAAGCAACAGCCGGTTGCAAGCGGGCCAGTTGCTGGTTCTGGACAGCGGCGGCCAATATCTGGACGGCACCACCGACATTACCCGCACCATTGCCATTGGCACACCGGGGGCTGAGGAATGTGCCGCCTTTACCCGGGTGCTGCAAGGTATGATCGCCATGTCCCGCCTGCGCTGGCCAAAGGGGCTGGCCGGCCGCGATATCGAAGCTGTGGGCCGGATGCCGCTGTGGCTCGCGGGGCAGGATTTCAATCATGGGCTGGGCCACGGTGTTGGTGCCTATCTCAGCGTCCATGAAGGGCCGCAGCGTTTGAGCCGTGTCTCCACCGTGCCACTGGAGCCCGGCATGATCCTGTCGAATGAGCCCGGCTATTACCGCGAAGGCGCCTTTGGCATTCGGATCGAAAACCTGCTGGTGGTGGAGCAAGCTCCAGCCCTGGCCACCAGCGATCCCGACCGCGACATGCTCTGCTGGCGCGGGCTCACCTACGCGCCGATTGACCGCCGCCTCATCCTGGGGAATATGTTGACGTCTGCAGAACGAGACTGGCTCAATGCCTATCACAGCGAAACCGCTACGAAGTTGCGCCCCTACGTCAGTGTCGCAGCCCAGTCTTGGCTGGATGACGTTACCAAACCAATCTGATAACAGATTGTTACATGCTTAGGGCATAAAGACATGCCATGTGACCAAATCAGGGGGACGAAATGAACAATATCCGCATCCGCAAGGCAGCTGGCACCTGGGTCGTTCGCTCGGGTGGCGCCGTATTGGGCGAAACCACACGCGCGCTGGAACTGGACGAGGACGGTCATGCGCCGGTGATTTACTTCCCCCGCGAAGACATCGCTGTTGCCTTTCTGGATCCCAGCGACAAAACCACCCACTGCCCCCACAAGGGCGATGCGACCTATTATTCAATCGTCAACAAGTCATCCGTGACGGAGAACATGGTCTGGAGCTATGAAGCACCAAAGGAAGAGCTGGCCGAAATCAAAGGCTATCTTGCCTTTCACACCAGCGACTCTGTGAAAGTGGAGCAGATCTAAACGCAAGGGGCTTTCTCTCCCGTCCCATGCATTTCGATCACAACATGGAGCTGCGCCACCGATGTGTCGCGGCTTTTTGTTTCTTAAGCTCAAGGCGAAGGCGCCTCATGGCCCTGGGTGAAACGCAAGATAATGGCGACTGGCGGTTGGGGATACCTGTAGCAGCGCAACGTGCCGCGACTATTTGCTTTTGCCAGTGCCCCCCGTCGTAGGCGCTAGCCGGGATCGCGGGCAGCTATGGGGGGCAAATACTCGCCACAAAAGCCGCTTGGATCAAAAACCAGTCAGCCACCAGTCAGCTACAAGCAAAAAATCAGTCAAAAGACTGAGCGCACCCAAAGGCGCGATTTGGAAGATCGGAAAGGCTCTGCCCCAGCCGCATCAGAGCTTGGGAAAAAGCCGCATCAGAGCTTAGAGCACCGCGCGACACAGGGTGCGCCGCACATCCTCCAGCCGACCATTTGCACTAAAAACATTGGTCTCCATCGCGCATTGCATCGCGTAGTCAATCAATGCTTCCAGGGATGCCTTTTCCTTATCCAGCTCGCCTATAGTCAAACTTTGTGCAGCCTCTTCCGGGCCATCTTTTAAAGTACGCATGTTTTCCCTTCCGCACTTTAGTAACGAATGTTACCGCAAGAACAGAATCCGACAATCCAAGCGTCTAATCAATAGAAAGAAAAAATTAACCTATATGTGATGTAGATACCTCGCAATTCGCAAAGGTATCGTTAGAAATTTGGGTCAAATTGGAGTTCTGATCATATTTCGAACCCGCTTCTTGGTAAAATTCACCACCAAAGCAGTCGTCCAAGGTTCGAGATAGACAATTTTAGCTATGTTCCTCAGCCGCGACGGCAACCAAGGCACGGTTGTAGGCCTTTAGCGCATCTACGTGGTAAACCGCCCCAAGCAGCACCTCTGCACCGTCATTCACCTCCACCACTGGCAAAAACACTGCATCAGCCCGGTCAAACACCGGCAGCGCCGCCTCCAGCGAAGCGCCATTCTCCAGGCTGAGCCCTTGGCTGTGCAAGGCCTCACATTCTTCCCGGGAGGCGCAGCGTGGGTCACCAAGTGGGCGCATCACCGCATCCGATCTGAGCAGCGCCAGAAGATAGGCCTGCGGTCCCGCCGCACAGTGAATATTGCGCCGCTCTAGCTGGGTCAGAAAGAAGGAACGGTCCACCAACCGTGACGCCAGGGCGGTCGAGATCGAAACCGCCACCATGACTGCAAGGCCAATCTGCCAGTCGCCGGTCAGCTCAAACACGATCAAGGTTGTCGAAATCGGCGCGCCCAACACGGCGGCGGCCACCGCACCCATACCAGCAAAGGCATAGAGAGTATGGGTTCCAGATACATCCGGCAGTACAGAGGTAGCAATCAAGCCAAATGCCAGACCAGTCAGCGCCCCAATCATCAAGGAAGGGGAAAACACGCCGCCGCCCATACGGCCCCCCATGGTAATGGCGACAGCGGCAGTTTTGACCACCACAAAAATAAGCGCCTGCGACAGCACCAAGCCCCCCGTCAGCGCCAGCTCCGTCGTCTCATAACCAACCCCGATGATATGGGGGTACCAAATAGCGATCACCCCGAGCAAAAGCCCGGAAATAGCCGGCCGCAGCCAGCGCGGTATCCGCAGCCCCTGATGAACAACATCACCGACGTGATCGGCAAAAAAGATCGCCCGCATCAGGACAACAGCGACCAAGCCGCAAATCACCCCAAGCATCAGAAAGGCGGGCAACTCCACATAAAACTGCAAGGCACCCGGGGTCTGCATGGAAAACTCAGTCACATCGCCATAGGCAAGTCGGTTGATGACCGTCCCCGCCACCGAGGCAATCACAATGGGGGCAAATGCATGCACCGCAAAATGGCGCAAGACCACCTCCAGCGCAAACAGCGCGCCGGCGATGGGCGCGTTAAAGCTGGCGGAAACCGCCGCCGCAACAGCACAGCCCAGCAGGTCACGCCCGGTGATCCCATCAGCGCGGATTTTATCACTCACCCAGCTGGAGATCACCCCTGCCAGGTGCACAACCGGCCCTTCGCGCCCCGATGATCCCCCCGTAGAGAGGGTCAAGAAAGAGGCGAGTGCCGAGGCAAGGCCCGCTTTCATTTCCAGCCGCCCCTCGTTCAGGGCGGCCCCCTCGATAACATCAGCCACCGACCGCACCCGTCCGTCCGGGGTGAAACGATCCAGGATGATGCCGACGATCAGCCCCCCCAAAGTGGCAATCAAGACCAGCCAGTACCACGGAAGATCTGCTGCAAAACTATGGAGATAATTGACATCCTCAGCGCCATAGACCCAGGCCTGCAGAGCGGAAATTCCCTTGCGGAACAGCAAGGCCGCAAAACCGGCGCTGACGCCGATCAGCAGCGCAATAAACCAGAACCGAAACTGGCTTGGGCCGCGGTGCAGCAGAACACGCCAGCTGTCCTTCATCTCAGAAATCCCTCTGGAAAACTGAGCAGACAGCGAGTGATCGTGCGGCTTGGACATTGGGATCCTGCAAAATGGTTTTGAACGTTCAGCCTAAAATAAAAATAGACCGTAAAGAATTGGTTGGCATGGAACGACAGCCTTACCTTATTCTCAGGCTGATAGTGCCCTAGCTTGCCAGCAAAGCGCGCGCAGCGGCGCGGGCCTCTGGGGTGATTGTATCACCAGAAACCATTCGGGCAATTTCATCCACCCGGTTTTCGGTATCCAAAGGCACAACTTCGGACAGGGTGATGCCCTCGGCAACCCGTTTTTGCACCCGCCAATGGAAACCACCCTGGGCTGCAACCTGGGGGGAATGGGTGACCACCAGAACCTGGCCGGATGTCGCAAGCGATTTCAGCCGCCGCCCCACCGCATCCGCGGTCGCGCCGCCAACACCCCGGTCAATTTCGTCAAAAATCAGCGTCTTGCTTTGATCATCGCCCCGCAAACAAACTTTCAAAGCCAGCAAAAAGCGGCTCAGCTCGCCGCCCGAGGCGATTTTGTTCAACGGGCCAGAGGGCGCGCCGGGATTGGTTGCCACGGTAAAGGCCACCGCGTCACACCCTTCGGGACCGGCTTCGGTTGGCTCAATCAGCGTTTTGAACACCGCCCGTTCCATTTTGAGCGGAGCAAGCTCAGCCATTACGGCCTGATCCAGGGCGTCAGCATTGTCGCGACGCGCAGCGCTCAGCTGATCCGCCAGTGACTGATAGTCAGCTTCAGCCTGCGCCAGTGCCGCTTCCTGATCTGACAGGTCACGATCCCCGGCATCCAAGGCGGCAAGTTTGCCGCGCAACAGATCTGCATGGGCCGCGAGTTCGTCAGGTTGGACACCATATTTTCGAGCCAATGCTCTGATTTCAAACAACCGTGCTTCGCAGTCTTCCAGATCGCCTGGATTGAACTCCAGCCCTTCCAGCACCCGCTGCACACCGTCTTGCGCCTCGCCCAGCTCAACCATGGCCCGGCTCAGGGCGCTCAGCGGTGCGGTCAGCCCGGTGTCGTCGCCGCCCTCAACGCCCTCAAGCCACCGCTGGGCTTCGCCCAAAGAGGGCTCAGCGCCTTCACTCAGCAGTGCGTAGGCGCGGGCAATATCGCCGCGAATGCGTTCGGCCTGCTGCATCTGGCGGCGCTGTGCGTCCAGGGTTTCGTCTTCGCCAACCTGAGGGTCAAGTTTATCCAGTTCTGCCACCGCATGGCGCAGAAATTCTTCCTCGGCGCGCACCGCCTCCAGTGCCGCGCGGGTCGCCTGTACAGTCTTGCGTGCCTTGGCTACAGCGCCCCATGCGGTCCGGGTCTGGGCCAACAGGCCAGAGATCGAGGCAAAAGCGTCCAACAAGGCACGATGCCCCCGTGGGTTCAACAGCCCCCGGTCATCATGCTGGCCGTGCAACTCAACCAGTGTTTCCGACAGTCGACGCAGTACTTCGCCCGAACAGCGCCGGTCATTGACCCAGGCCGTTTTGCGGCCATCCGATGTATTGACCCGCCGCAGCACCAGCTCCTCACCGCCCGGCAGTCCCGCCTCTTGTAGAATGGCATGCGCCGGGTGGTCAGCGCCGAGGTCGAATTCGGCAATGACCTCCCCCTGGGCAGCCCCCTGGCGCACCAGCTCGGCGCGGCCACGCCAGCCCAGAACAAAGCCAAGCGAATCCAACAGAATGGATTTGCCTGCCCCGGTTTCGCCGGTCAACACGTTCAGACCTGGCTGAAACGCCAGCTCCAAGTGGTCAATGATCAGAAGATCACGAATATCAAGTGCACGCAGCATAGCCGGGTTTTCGCCTTGTTCCGTCGTCAGGCAGACTAGAGCCAGCGGCCTTTGATCGATTGGCGGTAAATCTGGCTCAGCCAGTTATTGCCCCGATCTTTGAGCTTGAGCCCCTGTGATGTCAGCAGTTTATAACTGTCCTCATACCAATCGGTCGATTGATAGTTATGCCCCAGAATGGCGCCGGCGGTCTGCGCCTCTTCGGTCAGGCCCAGCGACAGATAGGATTCGACCAGTCGGTGCAAGGCTTCAGCCGTATGGCTGGTGGTTTGAAAATCTTCAACCACAACCCGGAACCGATTGATAGCCGACGTATAGTGCCCACGCCGCAGGTAATAGCGGCCAATTTCCATTTCCTTGCCTGCCAGATGGTCAAAGGCGAGATCAAACTTCAAAATCGCTGAGGTGGCGTATTCGCTGTCTGGATAGACCTCGATCACCGTGCGCAGTGATTGCAGCGCCTGAAAGGTCAGCCCCTGATCGCGTCCAACCTCGTCGATTTGGTCATAGTAGCTCAGCGCCAGAAGATACTGCGCATAGGCTGCATCCTCATCTGTTGGGTAGAAATCAATAAAGCGCTGTGCAGCACTGCGGCTGCTCTCATAATCTTTTGCCTTGTGATTGGAATAGGCCTGCATGATCAGGGCTTGCTTGGCATATTCCGAATAGGGGTACAGGCGTTCGATCTCAGAAAAGTAGAATGCGGCATCTTTGGTGCGGCTGCGCGCCAGCTCAAATTCCCCACGTTCAAAGATCTGTTGCGGTGTGTAACTTTCTAGCGGCACCGTCTGCTCAGCGGCGCCACCATCCCCGCCACATCCAGAAAGTGCTGCCATCAACAGAGCCGCGCTGACAAATTTGGCTCCTGCCTTGATGCCGATCATATCGCCTAAACCTCACCGTCTTTGACTTTCGGGTGTCATGCCCCGGGTTCTGCCCCGTTTAGCACATTCATCCAGCGTACAAAACGCCTTTCAACCACTTCGCCCCCACTTGGCAGAGAATGTTTGTCATGGTCAAGCCTGTCCGCCCGGCAAGCCCGCTTCAACAGCGAAGCTCTGCGTCCACAAAATGCCAATAGCCCCGCACAAGCGGGGCCATCTTCACCAAATTGTTGCGGTGCTCTCTGGTCGGTTATGAGCGCCCAAACATCTAGATTGCTGGTTTTTCTGGGGGGGGGGGCCTGTGCACGCCCGGTCAAGCCATTCGCAGCACAGATCAGCGACGCAGGCCGCTATTAGGCGACGCGACGGCTGGGATGGGGAATTTCGGAGCGGACAAGCCCCTGTCCTGGCAAACGTGCTGTCATCGCCAGATCACAATCAACCCGGCGCATGGCCCCTGGGGTGGCAAAAAGTTCACGAAGCAGGGTGTTGGTCAGGGCATGGCCTGCCCGATCCCCCACGTAGCGCCCCAGAAGAGGGCCACCAGCCAAGGCCAGATCCCCCAGCGCGTCCAGCATTTTGTGGCGCACAGGTTCGTCTGAGTGGCGCAGCCCCTCGCCACTTTCGACACGGCTGCCATCAAAGACAATTGCGTTTTCGCCTGGAACGCCGCCGAGGGCGAGACCATTGGCCTGCATATTTTCGACATCCACGCGACGGCAGAAGGTGCGGCTATCGCAAAGTTCCCGCACAAAGGCACCATTACGCAGGTCCAGAATGCGGCTTTGACGTCCAATGGCCTGCTCATCAAAGTCGATATGGAATTCAATCATCAGGCGATCACAGGGCAACAAGCTGGCTGTGGCACCGTCTTTTTCTACGGTGACAGGTTTGAGAACCTGAATAGCCGAAACTGGGGTTGCCAGGCGATGGGTGCCCTGCCCCATGATACCGCGCACGAACTCGGCAGAGGAGCCGTCCAGGATTGGCACTTCGGGGCCGTCAATTTCGATCAGTGCATTGTGAACGCCGCAGCCCGCCAAGGCGGCCATCACGTGTTCAACGGTGGAAACCGACACACCGGCTGAATTGACAAGCCGTGTGCACAGGGCGGTGCGTTCGACATGATCCCATAGTGCCGGAACCATGGTGTTGCCCAAAGCGATGTCAGTGCGTTTGAAAACGATGCCGTGCCCCGCTGCCGCCGGGTTGATCACAAGACGTGCCGATTGGCCGGAATGCAGGCCAACACCTTCAAATGTCACTGATGCTTTAAGCGTATTTTGCACCTTGTGCTCCTGATCACTTTGTCCGGCGACATGCGCCGTGTTGGGAAGATAGGTAAGGATTTCACAAAAAAGCCACAACTCAATCTTTGTAACGGTTTGAAACATCCCTGTAACAGATCGGCAAAACACTGCTCAGAACTGGGCAATTCATTGAATTACAACAAAAAAGGGCCGCCCCGAGGCGGCCCTTCAGAATAGATTAGTGAAAGGTTAATTTGCTTGACGGCGCAGGAAAGCCGGGATTTCGATACGATCCTGCTCAGCATCGCTCTCTTGTTGCTGCACCGGTTGCGGCTGCGGCGCTGCTGCCCGCTGCTGAACCGGCGGTTGCTGACGCACCGGCTGCGGCTTGGCGGCCTGCGTTTCGGCAGCGCTGCCGGTCATCCGGTGGATCAAAGAGTTAAGGCCAAACCGACGCTGTTCAGACTGTGGCTCTGCCTCGTGGGAGGCGGAGGCCGCAGCTGGACGATGCTGTGGTTGTGGCGCTGGAGCAGCCTGCACCGGAGCCTGTGCCGGAACCGATTTCGCCATGGGCTGCTGCCCCTGCGCACGGGCAGCGGCGGCCTGCAGGCGCACGATAGCATCCGGCGAAGGGGTGCCGGGCGCAGGCGCTTTGGGCGCAACAAAGGAGGCACCGGGCTGTTCTTCAACCGCATCGACCTGTGGCTGGAAAGCGGGAACCTGCGGCTGATAGGCCGGCTGTGGCAGCCCGTGCTGACCGTTGTCTTCGATCTCTTCAAAAACTTCCTCGGCCGTTTCCTGTGCCGCAACCGGCTGCACCTCAAGGCTTTCGAACAAGGATGGCTCCTGAACGGCCTGAGCAGGCTCAGCCTCCGCAACCTGTGGCTGTTCAACAGGCGTGTTCAGCTCCAACGGAGCCGGACGGGCCTCTTCGACGCTGACAGATTTTTTCAGCGGTGCCGACATTGGACGACGTGGCACAGGCATATCTGTCATTACGTCAGTCGCGTCGATACCGGTTGCCACGACGGAGACACGCATCCGGCCTTCCATGGCGGTATCCAGGGTCGAGCCAACGATGATATTGGCCTCGGGGTCCACTTCTTCGCGGATGCGATTGGCGGCTTCGTCCAATTCAAACAGGGTGAGATCATGGGCGCCGGTGATGTTGATGAGAACACCCTTGGCTCCACGCAGGCTGATTTCATCCAGCAATGGGTTGGCGATGGCTTTTTCAGCAGCCTGAACGGCGCGATCTTCGCCCTCGGCCTCTCCGGTGCCCATCATGGCCTTGCCCATTTCGTCCATCACGGCGCGCACATCGGCAAAGTCGAGGTTGATCAGGCCCGGACGCACCATCAGATCGGTCACGCCCTTGACGCCCTGATACAACACGTCATCCGCCATCGAGAACGCCTCGGTGAAGGTGGTCTTTTCATTGGCCAGACGGAACAGGTTCTGGTTGGGAATGATGATCAGCGTATCAACGACCTTTTGCAGGGCTTCGACGCCCTCCTCGGCCTGCTTCATCCGCTTGTTGCCTTCGAACTGGAAAGGCTTGGTGACAACACCCACGGTCAGCACACCCAGTTCACGGGCCGCCTGCGCAATGATGGGCGCTGCACCAGTACCGGTGCCGCCGCCCATACCGGCAGTGATAAAGCACATGTGAGCGCCTGCCAGGTGGTCAACGATCTGTTCAATGCTTTCCTCAGCAGAGGCCGAACCAACGGAGGGACGCGCACCAGCGCCGAGCCCTTCGGTGACTTTTACGCCCAGCTGGATCCGACTTTTTGCCGCGTTCTGCTGAAGGGCCTGAGCATCGGTATTGGCGACGACAAAATCGACACCTTCCAGCTCTTTTGCGATCATATTGTTGACCGCATTGCCACCTGCGCCACCGACACCAAACACGGTGATCTTAGGGGCCAGCTCTTCCTGCCCGGGCATCGAAAGGTTCAATGTCATGCTCTTTCCGCCTGTTTCTCAGCCCTCCCGCAAGGGCTATTCCTGTTTTTCCACCTCAATCTTACCGTGAAGGCGGAGTCTCGTCATCCCAAAAAACGAAATCTGCCACAAAATATGGCCCATCTCCGGGAAAAACCCGCAAATCTCCGCTCATGCAGGCAGATTTGGTAGAACGCCACAACCCCCGACACAATGCAACCTACCCCAGCGGGACTACCACCAGGGTCACAGGTTCAATTTTGACGGTTGCCTTCTGCTCGGCAGTTTTGCGTCACTTTTTGCGACTGTTATATCTTTGTTATCTGTTTTTCCCAGCCCTGTCACCCGGCTCGGTCCAGGTTTTTCCACAGGCTGGGGATATTTTTTCTGCTGCTTTTACCAGTTGTCCCGGAACCAGCGCACCGCCCGGCTGATGGAGCGGGCCGGATAGCGGTCAACAGGGGTTTCAAAATCCCACCACTCATCCTGCGGGTGGGCGGCAAACAGGCTCAACCCAACGGCAGAAGCGAACCCCGGCCCGGTGGCGGACTGCGGCAGGCCGTGGACCCGCAAAGGCCGACCCAGGCGAACCTGCTGGCCGAGGATGCGCGTGGCCAAACCGTCGAGCCCCAGGATCTGACTGGAGCCGCCGGTGAGAACGATCTGCTGGCTTGGAAGGTATTCGAAACCGGCGGCATCGAGCCGCGCGCGCACCTCTTCGAGAATTTCCTCCACCCGGGGGCGCATGATGCCAATCAGTTCCGCGCGGCTAACAGTGCGCCGGTCATGTTCCCAGTCGCCCGTGTCGCCGCCAATGTCGATCATGTCCCGGTCATCCACCCCGGTGGCATGGACGCCCCCACAGAAGGTTTTGATCCGCTCCGCATTGGCCATGGGCACGCCCAGCCCCATGGAAATATCGCTGGTGATGTGATCGCCGCCCATGCGCACCGCATCGGCATAGATCATGTGCTTTTTCATAAAGACCGAAATCGAGGTAGAGCCACCGCCCATGTCGATACAGGCGGCGCCCAGCTCCTGCTCGTCTTCGACCAGTGCCGCATAACCCGAGGCATAGGCAGAGGAGGCAATCCCGGCAAGTTCCAGATCGCAGCGCTGGATACAGCGCACCAGGTTCTGCACCGTGCCAGTGTCCACCGTCAGCATATGCATATCCACCGCCAGCGTTTGCCCCAGCTGGCCGCGTGGATCCGCAAGCCCCGAGCGATTATCAAGGGCAAAGTTCACCGGTTGCGCATGCAGCACCTCGCGGCCCGGACCGTATTCCGGCACCTCACAGGCGGCGAGCACCTGGGCAATCTCGGATTCAGAGACTTCCTGACCATCCAGCTCCAACCGGGCATCCAACCCATATGAGCGCGGATTGGCGCCAGAAAAACTGGCAATCACGTGATCGACCCGCACCCCGGCCATCTTTTGCGCCGCCTGCACTGCGGTGCGGATGGCGCGCTCGGTCTCTTGCATGGCGGTGATTTCGCCAAACTGCACCCCGCGCGACCGGGTGGTGGCCGCGCCAATCACCCGAAACCCGGATTGTCCCGCCAAAGAGCCAATGGAATTATCCTCGCTGAGCCGACCGGAACCATCAAAGCGCAACACCAGACAGGCAATTTTTGAGCTGCCAATATCCAGAATGGCCACGACACCACGCTGCATCGCCTGACGGCGCATCTGCCGCATTGCACGCTGGGACTGATAAAGATCCGTCATCTTACAACCCACCCTCGTTCATTTCTCTGATGCGCCACCAGTTTTCCACTGCATTCTCCGTCATTCGAACCGTCGGCCGCGCCGCAATTCGCATATCCACCACCGCGACATCGCGCTCCAGCAGGTCCTGTACTTCGCTCACCACGATCACCCGCTCCAGCGCCTGCACCGGATTATCCTGCGGCAACATGATCCGCTGGCCGCGATCCAACACCACATCCCAGCGGCGCTCTCCTATCCGTACCAATCCGCGCAAACGCCCGCCAAGAGGCCGCGCGGTGGCAAACAATTCCAAGGCTTCCTCCGCTACGAGATCTGCGGATTTCCCCGCGATCAACGGCAGTTCCGGGTGCATCGCCCTCCGCCCCAACTCGGCCACATGCGCGCCGGTCTTATCCAGCAGCGCCAGGCCTTCGCGGTTGCGCCAGATCATCGCCGGGCTGCGTTCTTCGATGTCGATTTGCAAAATCCCACCGGGGCGAATGCGTACATTCACCGCCTTTACCGGTGCCAGGCTTTCGATCTCACTCCTGATTTGCGCCAGGTCCAGATCAAAGGAGCTCACCGGGAAATCCAGCGGCAGCACTTCGCGCACATCCTGCGCAACAGAGACCCCCGCCCCATCAACAGCCATGACATTGACCATGAATTCGGGGCGCTCTTCGATGGCAGCAAGCAGCGACAACAGGCTGTCATGCACCATATCGCGCCGCTCCTGATCCGCCAGGAAAGCCCCGGTGGCAGCCAGCAGCAAGCACAGGGGGACGCCAAATTTCAACCCAAAGCGAATGCCGGGGGTCAACATCCAGCGTTGCAGCCGATACTTCAGCCGCGATGGCGCCGGGTCAGCCTGACTGGCCTTGCGGGTGATGCGATCTTTTAGCGTCCGCATGAGGCGTCCTTTACCAACCAGGCGCAGAGCGCACCAAAATCCAGACCACATTGGGCCGCCTGTTCCGGCGCCAGCGAGGTCGGCGTCATACCGGGCTGGTTGTTGGTTTCCAGAAGGATCAAACCCGCCGCGCCTTTGGACTCGTCCCAGCGAATATCAGTGCGGCTCAATCCCCGGCAGCCCAGGGCGCGATGGGCGCGCAGCGCGTAATCAAGACAGAGGTCACGAATATCCGCCGGAATATCCGCCGGAATCACATGGCGCGACCCGCCGGGTTTGTATTTGGCGTCATAGTCATACCAGCCATCTGTCAGAATATCTGTCACCTCAAGCGCGCGATCCCCCAGCACCGAAACGCTGAGTTCCCGCCCCGGGGCAAAGGCCTCAACCAGGACTTCATCCGGCATGTCAGGGGACAGGGCTGGCGGGCCATTGGCGGCTTCATGCACCAGATAGATCCCAACACTGGAGCCTTCGTTGTTGGGCTTTACCACATAGGGGGGCGCCATCACATGATCGGCCATCACCTCCGCTTTGGCAAAAAGGCCGCTTTTCATGATTGGCAGGCCAGCCTCATGGAACACCATCTTGCTGCGCTGTTTATCCATCGCCAGCGCCGAGGCCAGAACACCCGAATGCGTATAGGGCAGCCCCATCCATTCCAGCAGGCCCTGCACACAGCCATCTTCACCCCAGCGGCCATGCAGGGCGTTAAAAACCACATCTGGTCTGGCAGTCAAAAGCTGTGCGTAAAGGTCCGGACCGGCGTCCAGTTCTACCACATCATATCCTTCGCCCCGTAGTGCGGCTGCGCATTCACGCCCACTGGACAAAGACACCTCACGTTCTGCTGAGGGCCCGCCCAATAGTACCGCCACTTTCGGGAGTGCTCTGCTCGACTCACCCACGATAGCGCCTCAAAATTATCGGGCTTTGCGCCCTTGGTTATTGGAGCCCTAAAACGGACCCACATTATTTTCGGGTCGTTGCCCGTATTCCGGGGCCTGAGGCCCCAAACAGTTGCAAGATCCAAGATCCTGCCCACCAAATGACTGCCTAAGGCCATCCGGCGGAAATTCGCCCCCGAAACAGGGGCCCTGTGCCATCATAACGCCGCAAATCTTACCGGGTTATTAATAGCGCCTTTACCATGTTTAAGATCGTGCCTGCCTGCTGTCACGCCCAAACGGCAAAAACATCCCCCAAGCAAACCTATAAAGATTTGAAAAGGTTGCGTGTTTTGAATGTTCCGACGTTATTCTTGCTGCTCTAACAGGGGTTCTCCGACCCTCATGATTTCCCATTCTAGCGTTATGCCGGAATTGGCGTAAACCTTTTTTCTGACATCTTCGCCCAAAGTCTCCAGATCTGCGGCAGTTGCGCCACCCGTGTTGATCATAAAGTTGGAGTGTTTCTCGCTCATTTGTGCACCGCCCAGCTGGGCACCGCGCATCCCGGCGTCATCAATCACCTTCCAGGCCTTCAGATCCTG
This sequence comes from Pseudophaeobacter sp. TrK17, assembly GCF_042192375.1. Taxonomy (NCBI): domain Bacteria; kingdom Pseudomonadati; phylum Pseudomonadota; class Alphaproteobacteria; order Rhodobacterales; family Roseobacteraceae; genus Pseudophaeobacter; species Pseudophaeobacter sp. TrK17. The sequence continues at coordinate 1,290,858 of NZ_CP071700.1, read as the reverse complement.
CACATCATCAGCGCGGCCGGTCGAGGAAAACCCGGCCGGATTGCGAAAGGTCGACCCGGCAGAACGATCCTTGGTGGGCTGGGTGTCATCGCGCTTTTGCAGCTGGGCTTTCATCCGATCAAGCAGGGCGTCTGGTTCCGCAGCCTCGGCGCGCAAGGTGGCCGAAATCAGCACCGCGCCTTCTGGCAGCTCAGTCTGGCGATACTGGAACGCGAGCTCCTGCGCCGTGATCGCGCGCAGCTCTCCTTGCCGGGTCACGATCTGGGCTGAGACAAAATGATCCGCCACATAAGAGCCATAGCAACCCGCATTCATTCGCACCGCGCCACCAATAGAGCCGGGAATGGTGCGCAAAAAGGTCAGGTCCAGGCCTGCGTCAGCGGCTTTGCGCGCCACATGGGCATCCAGCGCCGCAGCCCCTGCGGTGACCAGATCACCCTCAATCTCGATCCCGTTAAAGCCGCGCCCCAAGCGGATCACCACAGCCCGCAACCCCCCATCGCGCACAATGAGGTTAGAGCCTACGCCCATGGGAAAAACGGCAATGTCAGCGGGCAATTGCGCCAAGAAGTTCTGCAAGTCGTCAACATCCACTGGCTGGAACAGATAGTCAGCCGCACCGCCGACGCGCAGCCAGGTCAGATCAGACAGGGCGCGATTTGGGGTCAGCTTGCCACGTACCGATGGCAGGTTTAGAATTTTGGAGTCAGACATGTTCAGAGCCAGTCCATCAAGCGTAAAAAAGTATTGATCATCAGGCCAAAGCAGAAGGCGAGCAAAGTTGCAAGCCAAGTGACCAAAAGCAAAGCACTCGCAAAGGCAAAGCCAATTCTGGTCCCGTCATCGCTGCCTGCTTGTTCCATGTTTGGGATAACCACAGTATAGTAATCGTAGAGCCAAAGCCCCCCGACTAAAATAGTTATACCGGTGAAGAGGGTGATGAACCAGCGGGCCTTTCCGGTTAGTCCAAACACCGCCCCGACCACCACTGCCAACCCAACCCAAAACATCTGGCTAGCTCTCCTCATCACCAGAGGTCGAAGCGCCTCCCCTGCGCAGCCAGCGCCCCAGATAGATCAACGGCCAGCGCAGCACGCTCATGGCAGCGCAAAGCACCGCCAGCCCCCACCAGGGGCCGTTCTCATAGACCACATAGCCCAGCAGTGGGATGCCAATTGCAATCAAGATATAGGCGCGCCGCCAGTGATTGTCCTTACTGGGGAGCATAGCGAGAAGATTGGCCAGCAGCGCCCAGACAGCGGCCAGGGTTAGCGAGAGGGTCATTGCGGCCCCTCCGTCGGCTGGCGCCATTTGGTCCAGTAGTATTTGATTGGACGACGGTACATCGATCCTACAGCAAACAGCCCAAACACCACCGCAATCCAGCCCAGCTCAAATCCCATCCAGACCAGCAGAAACGGCGCAATAAACAACAGGATGCGCCCCGGCACAAAATGCCGCTCAACCGGCAACATGGCCACGGCTGTGGTGGCCAGAACCCAAAGGATGGCGGCAATCAGGCTCACATCCACCCGCCTACTGCGGTGGCCAGCGCCAGTAGCGATAGGATCAGACCCACCACAGGAACTGCAAAGGGCACCTGAAAAGGCGCCTCTGGCTGGCGGCGTTTTTGCAGGATCAGGGCCAGGTTCACCAGCACAAAGACAGACAAAAGCGTGGCGGATGTGACACTCGCCAGCTGCGCCACCGGCAGCCAATAGGCAGCGACAAGAACCGCCAAACCAATCAGTACGGTGGCGCGCACCGGGGTGCCAAAACGCGGATGCGCATGACGAAACGCCGCCAGCCCGGTGGTCCTGCCTCCCAATCCGTATAGCACCCGCGAGGCCATGACGATCTGGGCCAGCACACCATTGAGCGCCGCAAAGACCGCTATTGCCGATAAGAACCGTGCATTGCCACCCTGTGACTGCTGCCAGACCAGCGCCAGCGGGCTGTCGGAGCTTGCCAGCGCGTCCAGCGGCACCGTTCGAACCGCGGCCCAACAGACCAGTGCGTAGATCACCGAGGTTACAGCCAGGGAAATGACAATAGCCTGGGGCAGAATGCGGGTTGGATTTCGCACCTCTTCTGCCATGTTTACAATGTCTTCAAAGCCAATAAAGGCAAAGAAAGCCAACACCGCACCAAAGGCAATCCCTGTGGCCAGTCCCGGCGTCGTGATCATCTCGGCAAGGGGCAAGGCCGCGTTCCAGTCTGGGCTGGCCGAGGTGGAAAACCCAGCCCAGACCACCAGGGCCAGGCCCAGTACCTCGATCAGCGTAAAGACCGCCACAAGCGCAAAGCTTTCCAGCACACCGATAATGGCGACCAGAACCAAGGCCGCCCCCATGCCAATGATGGCAAGCTCAGCATCTATCCCGGTGGCAGCAGCAAAATAGCCAGCCCCGCCGCGCAGGACTGCTCCGGCAGACACCGTGCCGGCAACCACCACCGCCAGCCCGACAAAGATAGCAAAGAACTTGGAGTTGAACCCCTGGCCGACATAGGCGGCCTCGCCTGCGGCCTCGGGCAGGCGAGAGGAGAATTCAGCATAAGACAGCGCCGTTGGCGCCGCGATCAGCCCGGCGAGCAAAAAGGCCAGCGGCGCCAGCACCCCGGCCTCGGCAGCCACTGCCCCCACCAACACATAGATCCCCGCCCCCACCATGACGCCGATACCATAGGCAGTCAAAAGACCTAGTCCGATACGGCGCTTCAGCTGCTGGCTCATTTGGCGGATCCTTTTGGGGTTAGACAGGCATCAGCTGCGGCTCAATCGCTCCGGAAGACCATTGGCCCAAGTACTGATCGTCCCGGCCCCCAGGCAAACCACCATATCGCCGGGGCGGGCCTGTTCGCGCACCAGCCGTTCCAGATCGTCCTCATCCAGCAAGGCACGGGCGTGACGGTGGCCATGGCGGATCATGCCGGCAACCAGATCATCGCGGCTGGCGCCGGGGATTGGATCTTCACCCGCGGCAAAGACCTCGGCGATGGCAACCACGTCTGCTTCGTTGAAACAGGCGCAGAAATCCTCAAACAGATCCGATAGGCGCGAATAGCGATGGGGCTGATGCACCGCAATGACCCGCGCACCGGGGGTGTCGGCAATGGCCTGACGCGCCGCCCGGAGCACAGCTGCGATTTCTACCGGGTGATGGCCATAGTCATCAATGATGGTGACGCCATTCACTTCGCCCACCTTGGTAAAGCGGCGATTGACGCCGCCAAAGGCAGCCAGGGCCTCGCGGATTTCGCTGGTGTTCATGCCCAGATGCCGCGCCACAGCCACCGCTGACAGCGCGTTGGAGACATTGTGATCGCCTGGCATTGGCAGGCTACAGCCTTCGATCACCTGACCCTCGGCCTGCAGATGAATGTCAAAATGCGCCACCCCCGCCTTATAGGTCAGGTTGGTGGCCCGCACATCGGCCTGGGCGTTGAACCCATAGGTGACAACCCGGCGATCGGTGATCCGCCCCACCAGGGCCTGCACCTCGGCGTGATCGGTGCAGCAAACCGCCACGCCATAAAAGGGAATATTGGAGACAAACTCATGAAAGCCATCGCGCAGGGTGTCAAAATCACCCCAGTGTTCCATATGTTCGGGGTCGATATTGGTGACCACAGCAATGGTGGCGGGCAGACGGTTAAAGGTGCCGTCGCTTTCATCCGCTTCCACCACCATCCATTCGCCCTGCCCCATGCGGGCGTTGGACCCATAGGCGTGGATGATGCCGCCATTGACAACGGTGGGGTCAAATTTGCCAGCCACCATCAGTTCGGCCATCATGGTTGTGGTGGTGGTTTTGCCATGGGTGCCGCCAATGGCGATATTGGATTTCAGCCGCATCAGCTCTGCCAGCATCTCGGCGCGGCGCACCACCGGCAGACCACGACGGCGGGCCTCGTCCAGCTCGGGGTTGCCGGGTTTGATGGCAGAGGAAATCACCACCACCTCAGCCTCGGCCAGGTTTTCCGCCTTTTGCCCGACAAAAACCAGGGCGCCCAGCTTTTCCAGCCGCTGGGTAATCTTGGAGGCCTTCAGATCAGAGCCCTGCACCACATAGCCCAGGTTCAATAGAACCTCAGCAATACCGGACATGCCAATGCCACCGATGCCAACAAAATGGATGGGGCCAACGTCACCGGGCAGTTTGGTTGCAGGGGTCATCATTTTCCTTCCTCGGCCAGTTGCTCAACCAGAGCCACCAATCTGTCGGTGGCATCGGGAACACCGGCGCTTAATGCGGCAAGCGACATTTGCATCGCCGCCTGCGGGTTGCTCAAAACTGCCTCGATTTGCGCGCTCAGCGCGCGCGCGTCAAGAGCACTTTCGGGGATCAAAATGGCGCCACCGGCATCCACCAGCCCACGGGCATTGGCGGTTTGATGATCACCGGTCGCCGCCGCATAGGGCACCAAAATGGCGGGGCGGCCAATCACAGAGATATCCGCTACCGAAGAGGCCCCGGCGCGCGAGATCACCAGCTGTGCTTCGGACATGCGCGCAGGCACGTCACTAAAGAACGGCTGTACGTCCGCCGCAATTCCCTGTTCGGCGTAAAAGGTGCTGACACGCTCCATGTCCTCATCCCGCGCCTGATGCGAGACGCGCAGATATTGGCGGATCTCTTGCGGCAGCGCGGCAATGGCCGCAGGCACCACATCCGACAGGATGCGTGCACCCTGACTGCCGCCCATCACCAGGATCGACATCGGGTAGGCGCCTGGCTCGATATAGCCGGCCCCCGCCCGCTCCATCACCGCAGCCCGCACCGGATTACCCACATGTTCATGGGGCACGGTATCCGGCAGATCGGTGGGCCAGGTGCCACATGCAACCCCGGCCACCCGTGTTGAAAACAGCTGGTTTACCCGCCCCAGCACGCCGTTTTGTTCGTGGATCATCCGGGGAAGTTTCAGCAGCGTCGCAGCGCCCAGAGCCGGAATTGACGGATAGCCACCAAAGCCGACCACCGCATCCGGGCGATCGCGGCGCATCTGCCAGGCCATCGACAAAATGCCTCCGGCAATCTTGGGGGCCACCATGGCCTTGGCCAGCAGCCCGCCACGGGCAAAAGTGGCCGAGGATACCTGCGTGATTTCGGTGGTATGGGGAAAGCCGCCCGTGTAGCGTGCGCCGCGCGCATCGGTCGACAGCTTTACCCGCCACCCCCTGCGCAGCATCGCCTCAGCCAGGGCCTGGGCAGGAAACATATGCCCACCGGTGCCACCGGCCGCCATCAAGAGCAGTTTCTGTGTCATATCAATCGCGCTTCTTTGCTTGAGCCTGGCCCATAATGCTTCTGGGCCAGTGCTTTTGGGTCTCTGAGATCAGCCGCGCCCGCGGCCACGCAGGAAATCGGCGATCTCACCCTGCGGCCTTGCGCGGGTAAAAGACAAGAGCATCCCCAACGCGATCCCGCCGGCAATCAGCGAAGACCCGCCGTAGCTGACAAAGGGCAGCGTCATACCTTTGGCTGGAAGCAGGCGCACAGCGACCCCCATATTGATCATCGCCTGCACCCCAAACATGCAAACCAGACCAGTACCCGCCAGCCGAATGAAGGTATCGCGCTCGCGCATCAGTCGAAACAGGGAGCGCACCACGACCATGGCGTAAAGACCAATCAAAACCAAAACCAGGATCAGGCCATATTCTTCGGCGGCGACCGCCACGATGAAATCCGTATGGGCATCTGGCAGCGACCATTTCACCTGGCCCTCGCCGACACCAACCCCAAACAACCCGCCTTCGCGGATCGCATTGGTGGCATAGCCCATCTGGGTGGTGGGGTCGATTTCGGGGTTCAGGAACCCGTCGATACGGCGGGCAAAATGCTCGGAGCTAGAATAGGCAAAAACTCCGCCCAACACCACAACACAGGCCATTCCGACCAACAGCAGCATCGGGGCACCGGCGACAAAATACATCACCCCCCAGCCAAACAGGATCAGACAGGCCTGGCCAAAATCAGGCTGCAGCACCAGCATCATCACCACAGCCATACAGATCCCAAAGGAGATCAAAGTGCCGGATGGTCCATTGATCTGCTGACTGGAGGAGATCATCCAGGCCGCAACCACAACAAAACCGGGTTTGAGAAACTCAGAAGGCTGCAACGAGGCAAAGCCCAGCGAATACCAGCGCACAGCCCCCTTGCCAAAGTCTGTCCCCAGAATAGGCAGCAAGGCTAGGGCCAGAAAGGCACAGGCAAAGCCAACAACAGCCAAACGCCGCACCAATTGCGGCGACATCATCGAGGTCAGGATCATCGCCATCAGCGCCGTGACGCCATAGATGGCCTGCCGCTGCACATAGTGGAAATTATCAAACCCGTTGCGCTCGGCCAAAGGCACCGAGGCCGCCAGGCCTAAAAGCAATCCCAGCACAAAGAGCGTCAGAATGCAGGACATGGACCATTTGTCCAACGTCCGCCACCATTTCGGAAGGATCGGTTCACCTGTGGGTACAGGAACCGCTCCATAGACCATCTCAGTCATGGGATTACCGCCAGTTTTGCCTCAAAATCAGCCCCATTTTGGGGTCATTACACACAGCGTAACCGCAAACTGCCCCTCAAGCCAGCCCATTGATGCGCCAGCAGCAGGTTTTTGCAGCCACCGCACGCCCCGGCCCTCCACCGCTCTGACGAGGCCCTGGCGCTCTCCCCTTGCGCCACTGGCCCATCCGTGATGGATGCACTGCATGTATGTTAACACCGTGATTCTCGGCGCGGGCGCCGCCGGCATGATGTGTGCTGCCTATGCAGGCGGCGACTGCCTGGTGCTGGACCACGCTAAATCCCCGGGTGAAAAGATCCGCATTTCCGGCGGCGGGCGCAGCAATTTCACCAATCTCGACGTCACCCCGGAAAACTACCTGTCGCAGAACCCGCATTTCTGCAAATCCGCCCTAGCCCGCTATAGCCAATGGGATTTTATCTCGCTGGTCGACCGGCACGGCATCTCCTGGCATGAAAAGACCCTGGGCCAGTTGTTTTGCGATGGCTCCGCCAAACAGATCGTCGCCATGCTGGTGGAGGAGCTGACACAGGCAGGGGCGCAACTCTGGCTCAAAACCTCGATTGAGAACCTGCGCTATGAGGGTGGGCAGTACCAGCTGACACTGCTGCGCGATGGCAGCCCGCAACGGGTGAGCTGCGCCAATCTGGTGCTGGCCACCGGCGGCAAAAGCATCCCCAAGATGGGCGCCACCGGCCTCGCCTATGACATCGCCCGCCAATTTGACCTGCCGCTGATTGACACCCGCCCGGGCCTGGTTCCCTTCACCTTTCCCGAGGGGCGGTTCACCGCGCTGGCTGGCACCGCCCTGCCCGCGCGCCTGTCCAACAGCCGCGCCAGCTTTGACGAAGCCCTGTTGTTTACCCATCGTGGCCTCTCCGGCCCTGCGGTGCTGCAACTCTCCTCCTATTGGCATGAGGGCGAAGCGATCACCGTCAACCTGATCCCACAGACCGATCTGTTCACCCTATTGCGCGATCAGCGCCAGGCCCAGGGTCGCCGCGCCCTCACCACTGAAATCGCCCGCCATCTTCCGGGACGTCTGGTGGATTTCCTCGCCACCGAATTCGCCATCACCGGCCGGTTGGCGGATCAGTCAGACGCGGCACTACAGGCGCTCTGCGATGCATTGCAGAACTGGCAGCTCACCCCCGGCGGCTCTGAAGGCTACCGCACCGCCGAGGTCACCCTGGGCGGCATCGACACCGATGCGCTGTCGTCCAAAACCATGCAGGCCAAATCCCAACCCGGACTGTTTGCCATTGGCGAGGCCGTCGATGTCACCGGGTGGCTGGGCGGCTATAACTTCCAATGGGCCTGGGCCTCGGGCCATGCCGCAGGCCAAGCCATCGCCGCCGGAAATGCCAACGGAAACGCAACTGGCGCCTGACCGTCCCCCGCCATTGCGGAATTTCCGTTTCGGAGCCACCCTCGCCTGCCCCTGAACACACAGGAGAAGAGCGGCAGGCTCAGGATAAATCGCCGAGGGGCCCCGCTCCCAGCGGGGATACGGTTATTTTTCTTGAACCTGACGCGCATCCTGTCAGCAAGGGCTTAGGCGGGGGTGGTCCCGAAACGGGTTTTCCGTTTTGGTGAACCCGAGCCCCCAACCAAAACCTTGCCAAAAAATCAGCCCAATTGCTTGTGGACTTCAGAAATGAAATCATCGCCGCGCTGTTCGAAATTGTCATATTGATCAAAGCTCGCCGCCGCAGGCGCCAATAGCACCACATCGCCGGCCTCTGCCTCTGCCACCGCGCAGGCGACCGCCCGCTCCATTGTGGTGCAGACCTCCGCCTCCACATCCAGCTGCATGGCAAAGCCCGCAGCCTCGCGGCCAATCACATAGGCTTTGCGCACCGATCCAGTCTGACCGCTAAGCGCGCCCAGGCCGCCCTCTTTTTCCAATCCACCGCAGATCCAGCGGATATTATTAAAGGCGCTCAATGCTTTGGCGGCACTGTCCAGGTTGGTGGCCTTGCTGTCATTGACATAGCGCACCCCCGCCACCTCGGCCACGGTCTGGCTGCGGTGCGGCAATCCGGGATAGGTGGCCAGGGCCGCTTCAATCACCCGTGGCGCCAGCCCCAGGACCCGCGCCGCCGCATAGGCAGCGCAGGCATTCTGATGGTTGTGCGCTCCGGGCAAGCCCATCATCTGGCGCAGATCAATCGCGCCCACCTGCCGCCCCTTGCGCATCTCGCTAAGGAAACCTTTGCGAGCAAAGACCTGCCAGCCCGGCCCGCTCAACTTGCGCCCCGTGGCCACCCGGATCACCCGGTCATCGCAGGAAGCCTGTGACATCTGCCCCGCCAGAAACAGGCCTTCGTCCTCATCAATGCCAATGATGGCCCGGTCCGGCCCACCTTCGGCAAACAGCCTACGTTTGGCGGCAAAATACCCCCCCAGCCCGGCATGGCGGTCCAGATGGTCCGGCGACAGATTGGTCAGGATGGCCACATCCGGGGTCAGGGCGCGGGCCAGTTCGGTCTGGTAGCTGGACAGCTCCAGTACCACAACACCGGCATTTCCGGGCGGGTCGATATCCAGCACGCCACGGCCGATATTGCCTGCCATCTGGCTGTCGCGGCCAACGCTTTCCAGGATATGATGCAGCAGCGCCACCGTGGTGGATTTACCGTTGGAGCCAGTGATGGCCACCACCTTGGGCGGCTGGTCCAGCATGTCCCAGCCCTGGGCGGGCAATGACGCAAAAAACAGCCCGATGTCATTGTCCACCGGCACCCCCGCCTGTAGCGCGGCGCGGATCACCGGGTTTGGCTGAGGATAAAGATGCGGGATCCCCGGCGAGGTCACCAGAGTGGCGATATCATCAAAGGCGCCCTGCCGGTGCAGATCCCGCAGCTCAAACCCCTCAGCCTCGGCCCGGTCCCGCGCCTGTTGCTGATCATCCCAACACACCGGGGTGGCGCCACCTGCCAGCAGCGCCCGCGCTGTGGCCAGGCCAGACCGTCCCAGCCCCAAAACAGCAACCCTCGCGCCTTCAAACCCTTGAACCGGGATCATCGCCTACCTCACACTTGATCAAATTTTCGCCGCACAGTGCACCGCAGCTGCCCCACTTGCAAGGGCTCACAGGATCCCTTCAGGCATCCCCACAGGCCAATCCACAGGCGCAACCGCAGAGCCCACAGGGCTCTGCCACCCCCAACAATTGGCAGAGAGGCAAAGCCTCTCGAAATTGGCGGGAGCCCCCCCTTTTTCGTAAGAATAAAGGACAACAAAACTGCGCAACAAAAAAGGTGGCCGAGGCCACCTTCTTTGCATTCGTTTCTGCGACACAGGCTGGCGCAGCCAGAGTGATTAGCGCACTTTCAAGGTGGCCAGACCAATCATCGCCAGGATCAAGGCAATGATCCAGAACCGGATCACAATGGTGGGTTCAGCCCAGCCCTTTTTCTCATAGTGGTGGTGGATCGGCGCCATCAAAAACACCCGCCGACCGGTGCGTTTAAAATAAAGCACCTGAATGATCACCGACAGGGCCTCCAACACAAACAACCCACCAACGATGGCCCAGACCAGCTCATGTTTGGTGACCACCGCGATAGCCCCCAAGGCCCCCCCAAGCGCAAGCGAACCGGTGTCGCCCATAAAGACCGCAGCCGGGGGCGCATTGTACCACAAAAAGCCCAAGCCCCCCCCAAACAGAGCGGCGGCAAAAATCAGGATCTCGCCGGTTCCCGGCACATAGTGCACATCCAGATATTCGGTGAAATCGACCCGGCCAACCGCATAGGCAATCACCCCCAGCGTCCCCGCCGCAATCATCACCGGCATGATCGCCAGACCATCCAGCCCATCGGTCAGGTTCACCGCATTGGCAGATCCCACGATGACGCAAATCACAAAGGGCACATAGAAATAGCCCAAATTGATCAGCGTGTCCTTGAACACCGGCAGCGCCAGCTGGTTCTGCAGCGCCTCGGGGTGATAGGCCCGGGCGCAGAGCGCCGCAATCACCGCAATGATGATCCCCAATAGCAGCCGCACCTTGCCCGACACGCCGGCGGTGTTCTGCTTGGATACCTTGGCGTAGTCGTCGGCAAAACCAATCAGCGCAAACGACAGGGTGACAAACAGCACCAGCCAGACAAAGGGATTATCCAGCCGTGCCCAGATCAAAGTCGCGGTCAACAGCGCCCCGACAATAAGCAACCCGCCCATTGTTGGCGTGCCCGCCTTGGTGAAATGCCCCTCTGGCCCGTCATCGCGGATCGGCTGGCCCTTGCCTTGTCTGCGACGCAGCACATTGATCAGCGGTTTACCAAACAAAAAGCCAAACAGAAGCGCCGTCATAAACGCGCCCCCTGCCCGGAAGGTGATATAGCGGAACAGGTTGAAGAAATCGCCGCCATCCGACAGGGCTGTCAGCCAATAGAGCATCTCGGATTGATCCTCGCCTTTAGGTTAAGTTTCAAGATTAGCGCTTGCCATGACCCAATTCCCGGATGCCGTCAACGACCTTGGAGAGCCCGGCGCTTAAAGATCCCTTGGCCAGCACAATATCGCCACAGCGCAGCTGCGCAGGCAAATCAGGCAGCACATCCGCTGCGGTTGCGTAGTGGTTGCCGCGCTTATCCAGAGGTAAGGCTGCGTGCAGATGGGCCATCAGCGGACCGATGCAATGGATGCTGTCCAGCGCCTCCAGCGCCGCCAGGTCGGCAAGACCGGCATGCAGCCCGGCCTCCTGCGGGCCCAGCTCGCCCATATCGCCAAGATAGGCAATCTTGCGCCCAACAGGCGCGGCACCACCCCCCTGCGCTGCCAGCTTTGGCGTCGCCGCCAGCACCGCCAGAGCCGCCGCCATCGAAGTGGGGTTGGCGTTATAGCTGTCATCCAGGATCAGCAGCTTGCCGCCGCCCATCTCAACCTCGACCCGGGCGCCACGTCCCTGAACCGGCGACCACAGGGCCAGAACCTGCGCTGCCCGGCGCACATCCGCGCCCACCGCCGCAACACAGGCCAGCGCGCCCAGGGCGTTCATCGCAAAATGCGCGCCCAGAGACTGGATGGTGAGGCTCAAAGCCTGCGCCCCGCATTGCACCTCGGCAACTGTGTCCTCACCGCGGATCTGAGTGGTCAGCACCCTGTAGTCTGTTGCGGCCGCGCCAAACCACAGCTGTGAGACGCCCAGCCTTTGTGCCTCCTGCGCCAAAACCTGCGCCTCGTCGATATCGGCGTTCAGCACCGCCACACCGCCGGGCTCCAGCCCCTGCATGATGGCGGCTTTTTCACGGGCGATCGCCGCCACATCGTCAAAGGCTTCCAGATGCACCGCTGCCACTGTGGTCACCATGGCCACATGGGGGCGCGCCTGCAGGGCCAGGGGTGCGATCTCGCCCGGGTGGTTCATGCCAATCTCGATCACTGCAAATTCAGTGTCGCGCGGCATCCGCGCCAGGGTCAGCGGCACCCCCCAATGGTTGTTGTAACTGGCCACAGCCGCATGGGTGCGGCCCTGATCGGCCAACATGCAGGCCAGCATTTCCTTGGTCGAGGTTTTGCCAACCGAACCGGTGACGGCAATCACCTTGGCCCGGGTGCGCGCCCGCGCCGCCTGCCCCAGGGCTTCCAGCGCCGTCTGCACATCCTCGACAATCAGTAGGGGCGCGTCTGCCGCGACCCCTTCTGGGCGATGGCTGACCAGCGCCGCCCCGGCGCCTTTTTCCAGCGCCTGCGCCACAAAATCATGACCGTCACGCGCCGCCTTCAGGGCCACAAACAAATCGCCCGGCTGCAAGGTGCGGGTGTCAATCGACAGGCCCGAGACCTGCCAGTCTCCTGCGCTGCCACCAGTCCTGCCACCTGTGGCCTCGCCGCCGGTTGCGGTTGCGGCCTCTGCCGCTGTCCAAAGCGCATTCATATTGCTTTTCCATCCAAAACGGAAACAGCCATGCTGGCCTGCTCCACATCATCAAAGGGCAGGACATCACTGCCAACCACCTGGCCGCTCTCATGGCCCTTGCCACAGATCAGCAGCACATCACCGGTGCCTAGCATATCGACACCGCGCAGGATCGCTTCGGCCCGGTCGCCGACCTCCAGCGCATCTGGTGCGCCGCCCTTTACTGCAGCGCGAATGACAGCCGGATCTTCGCTGCGCGGGTTATCATCAGTCACGATGACAACATCGGCATTGTCCTGCCCGGCCTGCCCCATCAGCGGGCGTTTGGTGGCATCGCGATCGCCGCCGGCACCGATGATGGCAATCAGCCGCCCCAGCACATGCGGGCGCAGGGCCTTGATCGCGGTGGCCACCGCATCCGGCGTATGGGCGTAGTCAACAAACACAGAGGCGCCATTGTCGCGGGTTGCCGCATGCTGCATGCGGCCGCGCACCGTGGTCAGCTGCGGCAGGGTGTTAAACACTGCGGCCGGGTCTTCACCACCCGCAATCACCAGTCCGCAGGCCAAAAGCACGTTTTCCGCCTGAAAGCCGCCGATCAGGTTCAGCCGCACCTGAAACGGGCGGTCATGCCAGTTGAACCGCAGATCCTGCCCGGTGTCATCAAACCGCTGCCCCGTGAGGCTGATATCACCCAACCCCCGGCCAATGCTGATCACCTCCTGGCCGCGCGCGGCGGCCACCGCGCGCATCTCGGCGCCGCGGTGATCATTCATGTTGATCACCGCCACACCATCTTCGGGCAGAACCCGGCGGAACAAGCCCGCCTTGGCGGCAAAATAGGCCTCGAATGTTTCGTGGTAATCCAGATGATCCTGGGTGAAATTGGTAAAACCCGCCGCCGCCAGCTGCACACCGTCAAGGCGACACTGATCCAACCCATGGGACGACGCCTCCATCGCAGCATGGGTGACACCCGCCTCCGCCGCCTTGGCCAGGGCGCAGTGCAGGGTGATGGGTTCAGGGGTGGTATGGGCCAATGGGTGGCTCCAGGCGCCCTCGATCCCGGTGGTGCCCAGGTTGACCGCCGCATGGCCCAGAGCGCACCAGATCTGGCGCACAAAGGTCGCCACCGAGGTTTTACCATTGGTGCCGGTCACCGCAACCATCGTCTGCGGCTGAGCGCCAAACCAAAGCGCCGAGGCATAGGCCAGCGCCTGGCGCGGATCTTCGGCGATCACCAGAGCCGCATGGCTCTGCTCCAGAGGTTTTGCGGCGATCTTGGCGCCTGCGGCATCGGTCAGGATGGCAACCGCCCCCTGCTCCAGCGCCGCCGGGATGAATTTGGCACCATGAACCAGACTGCCCGGCAGGGCGGCAAAGAGCGTTCCCTCAGAAACCCCACGGCTGTCCACCGAGAGCCCGGAAATCAGGGGATCCGCGCCGCCACGGGCGGTAAGACCCAGCTCGCTCAGAGGGCGGAGATCAGAAGTATCGTCGGGGTTGCTGCGCATCTGCGGCCCTCACCAGGTATTTGGCCCGGCATAACTCGCCGGGATCAGTTTGAGGTGAGGGTTATACCAGTCACCTCAGCGGGTTCAACTTGTGGTCTGAGCCCCAAAAGCGGCGCCAGACGTCCGATCATTTCGGCGGCCACCGGAACCGCTGTCCAGCCTGCGGTGCGGCGTTCTTCCCCATGGGCACTGACCGAGGGTTCATCCAGCGTTACCACCAGCACATATTTGGGATCATGGGCCGGAAAGATCGAAGCAAAGGTGGCGATCACCTTGTCCTCATAATAGCCGCCAAGCGGCCTGGGCTTGTCGGCGGTGCCGGTCTTGCCGCCCACCTGATAACCTGGAACCTGACCAAAACTGGCGGTGCCTTCGGTCACCACATGGCGCAGCATGCTCCGGGCCGCCTCGGCGGAGTGTTCCGACATGATACGGCGCCCCAATTGCGGGCCATCCTGTTTCAAAATGGTCGGGCTGACATAACGGCCACCGTTAGCAACCGCCGCATAGCCTGCCGCCAGATGCATCGGCGTGGTAGAAATCCCGTGCCCATAGGAGATGGTCATCGCCGACAGCTCTGACCAGTTTGCTGGCAACAACGGCTTGCCGCCCTGCGCCTCGACGATCTCAAACGGGGTTTCTTCCAGCATTCCAAGCTCGCCCAGGAAATCCCGCTGACGCTCAGCGCCGATTTGCTGCGCCAACCGGGCGGTGCCGATATTGGAGGACTTCACGATGATCTTGGTCACCGACATCTCGTTGCCGTAGTTGCGGTAATCCTTGATCGAGAACTTCCCCCACCGCAGCGGACCACGGGTGTCGATGATGGTATCCGGCGTCACCAGCCCCAGGTCCATCGCCTGGGCGGCGGTGAAAATCTTGAAGGTCGAGCCCAGCTCGTAAACGCCCTGCACCGCGCGGTTGAACAGCGGGCTGACCGAGGGGTCAAAGCCAGAGGTCGGTGGCGCGGGACGTTCATTGGGGTCAAAGTCCGGCAGCGACACCACCGAGATCACCTCGCCGGTATGCACATCCATCAGGATTGAGGTGGCGCCTTTGGCATTCATCAGCTTCATGCCGCCATCCAGCACCCGCTCAGCTGCGGCCTGCACGGTGAGGTCCAGCGACAGGGCCAGCGGTTTGCTGCCATTGGCAGGGTCGCGCAGGTAGTCGTCGAACTGCTTTTCCACCCCTGCAACCCCGATCACTTCGGCGGCGCTGACGCCCTCTTTGCCAAAGCTTGCTCCGCCCAGAACATGGGCAGCAACGGATCCATTGGGATAAAGGCGCATCTCGCGGGGGCCAAACAACAGCCCGGGGTCACCGATATCATGCACCGCCTGCTTTTGCTCGGGGCTGATTTTCTTTTTGATCCAAAGGAACTTGCGGGCGCCCGTGAACTTTGCCAACAGCTCCGCATGGTCCAGGTCCGGGAAGATCTCAACCAGACGGTCCACAGCGTTTTGCGGATCAATCAGCTGTTGTGTCTGCACATAAAGCGAATGGGTTTCAAAATTGGTCGCCAGAATGCGCCCCTGACGGTCGACGATATCGGCACGCTGCATGGCAATGGAACTGCCAGCGATACTGGCAACGGGTTCGCGCGGCTCAGAGGTCGCCATAACCCCCATACGCCCCGCTACAGCCGCATAAGCACAGAGAAAAAACACCCCCAGCACCAGCAGGCGGCCCTCAGCGCGTTGCCGTGATTTAACCTGCATGTCGTCGTGACGCTGTCGAATATTCTCTTTCTCAATCGCATCGGGGTTCTCCCCCTTGGAGCGCGCGTCCAGGATCCGCGCCAGCGGGCGCAGCGGTTTGCGGATCATTGGCTTGCCTCCTCGGTGCGGCGGGCGTTCAGACCAGAGACATCAACACCTTCGCTGATCTGCAGCGCAGGCTGCACCGGATAAGTAACCTCATCCACCCTGCCAAATTGGTCGGGGCGCAGCGGCAACAGCCCGAGACGTTCGAAATTCAGCTCGGCCAGTTCAAGCAACCGGTCCGGGCGGTTCAGATAGGCCCATTCCGCCCGCAAAACGCTGATCCGCACCTGGGCGGCGCCGATTTCACGCTGCAGCGCACGGGTTTCTTTCAACACCTGCTGGGTGGCGTAGTTTTCGCGGTAGGCCCAAAAGGCGAGCCCAAAAACAGCCAGAGCCGTGATCGCATAGAGCAGAGACTTCATTTCCGCTCCTCTTTCAGTTGCGGCATGCTCAGATCCTTGGCCGAGATCGGCACGGGATCCGCTTCGGTGCGTCGGCCAACCCGCAACCGGGCTGAGCGCGACCGGGGGTTTTCCGCCAGCTCGTCATCATCCGGGCCAACCGCCTTGCGGGTGACCAGTTCAAACTGTGCCGGGATTTCTTCGATTTCCGGCGCATAGCGATTGGCCCGCCCGGTTTTATTGGCCCGGTGCTGGAAAAAGCGTTTGACCATGCGATCCTCGACCGAATGGAAGGTGACGACAGCCAGTAGTCCGCCAGGCTTGAGCGCCCGCTCAGCCGCCAACAGCCCATTGAACAGCTCTTCGTATTCGGCGTTCACCGCAATCCGCAGCGCCTGAAAGCTGCGGGTGGCGGGGTGCGATTTACCAGGCTTAGGGCGCGGCAGGCACTGCTCTACCAGCTTGGCCAGTTGCAGGGTCGTGGTAATCGGCTCCAGCTCGCGGGCCTTGACGATGGATTTGGCAATCCGCCGGCTGGCGCGTTCCTCGCCAAAGTGGAACAGAATATCGGCCAGCTGCACCTCGCTGAGCTCTGCCACCAGATCCGCCGCCGAGGGGCCGGACTGTGACATCCGCATATCCAGCGGCCCGTCGCGCATGAAAGAAAAGCCCCGTTCGGCCAGATCCAGCTGCATTGAGGACACGCCAAGGTCCAGCACCACGCCGTCGAGATCCTGGGCGTATTCATCCATCTTTGAAAACACGCCCTCTTGCAGAACCAGGCGGTCGCCATAGTCGGCGGCCCAGGGCTGCGCCAGCTCAAAGGCCAATGGGTCGCGGTCTACACCAATCACCTGGTCTGCACCGGCCTCCAGCAGGCCACGGGAATAGCCGCCGGCCCCAAAGGTGCCGTCCAGCCAGCGGCCCGAAACCGGCGCCACCGCTTTGAGCAGCGGGCGCAGCAGGACCGGAACATGGGGACCAGTAGGCGTGGGGCGGTCCGTAGTCATTTACTTATGCGCCTCCGGCGCCATCCAGGAACTCCAGCGGGTCAAAACCCTCTGGCAGCTCATCCATCCATTTATCGGCAAGAGCCTGCTCTTCTTCTTCGTAGGTTTCGGGCTTCCAAAGCTGGAAAGTATCGCCCGCAGCCATAAAGAACACTTCTTTTTCCAGGCCAATCTTGTTGCGCAGTTTTGCAGGCAGAACCAAGCGGCCTGTTTCATCTATGGTCGTGGGGAACGACTGGCCATGGAACATGCGCTGCAACATCTTGCGCTGCATCGAGCCGCGCGGCAGCGCATCAATCTTGTCATCCACCTCTTCGATGGCCTCTATGGTATAACATTCAAGATAGTTGCGCCGGTGGTCACCGTAGACAATCACCAGCTCGGGGTTTTCGCCGGACTTCCAGTTCGGGTCACTGGCCTCGATTACACGACGAAAGGAGGCCGGAATTGACACCCGCCCCTTTGCATCCACCTTATGGTGGCTTTCGCCTCTGAACCTTCGGCCCAAAATCTTGCCCTCAACATGCGCTCTTTGGCGCGTTTTCTGCCCCAGAAACTAAGGAAGGCGAGCTGATCTGCTGCCACTGATCAACTCGCCTCCTAATTCCCGCTTAGCGGGGTGTCCGACTGCGCGCGCCACCTGGGGGGATGTCTGCTCGCCCGCGCGCCGGATCTCTCATTGTTCGGATGCAGTGAAGGCCTGTATGAACCTGCTTATTATTATGAGCTGGGGTCTTTGGTGCCCCTATATGCTCTCCGCCGCATCCGATGAGAAAGGGATACTATGGGAATTCATGGCCTGACAAGCCACAATTCATAAAAGACACCGCAAAAGGATCCTCAATATCACAAGCGAGCAATATCCAGTTAACCATATTCAGAATTTTTGAGCACAAATAGTGATTCATTGCGAAACAAGCACCACATGTGGTGGTCAAAAAAAGTCGCCAAAAACGGACCATTGCGACCCATGAATTCCCAAAACGAGACCGATCTATTAACAGCAGATTAACAGTTCCCGCAATGTTCCACCCACGTCCTGTGTGTAACTTTGTGGATAATTAGAATCGGCCGAGACTCGCGCCGCGATTCGCACCGATTCATCTGACTTTCCGAGTCAGCAGCGCTGCCCTATTGCCAAGGCAGACCATAAAATCCCAAATGTCCCATGATTTCCCACGACAACGAATAAACCGCCAAAAACAATCAAAGGTTGTTTATTTACGGTTTCCGCTAGGCGTTTAAGGCGAGATTTTTAGAATCAGACCAATTCCATTCACACCCCACCCTTCAGACCTGACCTGCCCACTCTCGGGCCCACTCCCGGGCCCATAGGCGTCAGACCCATGGTAATCTGGTCGGCCTTAAGCCATTCCACCCGCAACAAGCCCCTTGGCAATCCGGGCATAGGCCTCCGAGACCGCCCCCTCGCCAGCGGCAACCGGGGTGCCGGCGTCACCGGCCAAGCGGGTCTCCAGGTCAATTGGCAAGGCGCCCAACAACGGCAAACCCAGAGCCTTGGCCTCGCTGGCGACACCGCCATGACCAAAAATATGATGCTCGCCGCCGCAATCCGGACAGGTAAAGAAGGACATGTTCTCGATCAGCCCCAGCACCGGGGTCTTCAGCGTCTTAAACATATCCAGCGCCTTGCGGGCGTCGATCAAGGCGACATCCTGCGGTGTGCTGACCACAATAGCGCCGCTTAGCTCGCTCTTGGTGCAGAGCGTCAGCTGCACATCGCCGGTTCCGGGCGGCAAATCCACGATCAGGACATCCAGCTCCCCCCAGTTCACCTGCCCTAGCATCTGCTGCAGCGCGCCCATCAACATGGGGCCACGCCAGACTACAGCCTTATCCTCCGGCACCATAAGACCAATCGACATCAGGGTCACACCATGGGCCTTGAGCGGTTCGATCACGGTTCCATCAGGGCTGTTTGGGCTGCCACTGACCCCCATCATGCGCGGTTGGCTCGGGCCATATATATCGGCATCCAACAATCCAACGCGCCGCCCTTGACGGGCCAGAGCTACCGCCAGATTGGCACTGACGGTGGATTTACCCACGCCGCCCTTGCCAGAGGCCACTGCCAGAATACGGGAAACCCCCTTGGGCTTGATCGGGCCAGCCTGTGGTTTGGGATGACCGCCAATCTTTAGACTGGGGGCCGCAGCAGCTGTTGCCGCCCCTGCCCCCACCGGTGCCGCTGCGGGACCATGGGCTGTCAGCGCCACAGAGACAGCGCCTACGCCATCCAGCGCCGATACCGCTGCCTGCGCGGCGCGGCGCAGGGGCTCCATATGCTGCGCAATCGCCGGGCTTGGCGCCTCGATGACAAAGCTGACCTTGGTCCGCCCATCAGCTGCAGCGCCGCCCTCCAGGGTCAGCGCACGGATCATATCCCGCGAGATCAAAGTGCCGCCGTCCGGCAGCGCCAGACGCTCCAGCGCCTCTTCTACTCTTTTCTGCGTCACTGACATGTCCATTCCTTCCTGAGCTCTACCCTGAGGAGAACCGCTTGTTTGAGGCGCTCCCGAGATGCAGGCCGCACCTTGTGCTGAGAGCATCTATTGCGCAAGGAAAAGCGACCGCCCGAAATCATACCACTGCCCTAACGGAAAGCAGATTTGGACAATTATGCCCAAAAAACAGCCTGTTTACAAAAGGGTAACAATGTACCCATGCAAATGCTGCATAGCAGAATTGCTTTCTTTAGGGATTGTGCACCTGCAGCATTTAGCTATTTTGAATTCAACAAACGCCGATACTGGCACAACGCAAAAAGTGAACTCTGAGGATAGACCCGATGGCCGCTGTAAACCAAATCGCAACACCTAAGTCTGTATTCTCGATCCTGCCCACAGCCTGGTTCGACGCGTTGAGCACAAAATTCGCGCGTTATCGCTTGTACCGCGAGACCTACAATGAGCTCTGCGAGCTTTCGGGTCGCGATCTTGCCGATCTGGGTCTGAACCGCTCGATGATCAAACGTGTCGCTTATCAGGCGGCCTACGAAAACAACTAATAGAGATCAGGCTCTTTTCTCCTCCTCCCTAAAGGGCCTGTCCTACGCGGTGACATCCTCCTCCTCCCTGATGTCACCGCACCCTAACACCGGCTAAGCCGGAACAGAATGCATCCGGACCTCCTCCTCCCTTGGTCCTGATGTTGTCATGAACGGCGGTACCCCCTCCTCCTCCCTGGGTACCGCCGTTTTTTGTGCGCCATACTCTCAAAAGATAAGCCTGAATCGCGACGGATAGCTTGCGCTGTGAGGCCCTTCTGCTCGGCAGATCTTTGATACGCCAGCCAACGCCGAGGGCCCATTAGCCCTGCGCAGGACACCAAGGTTTAGCGCACGAAACAGGTTACTTCGCGCTCAAAACCCCAAAGAAACCTATTGGCTGATCAGTGGCCGTTAGACTGTGAACAACAGGTAATCATCCCGCCAGCCCATCACCCCGCTGGCCCCCTGTGTCTGCCTGCCTATTCACCGGTATCTCCCCATGCCAAGGCAGCGCGGCTGAAAAAAGTTAGAATTGGTTCAAGAGGGGGAATCGCACTGGCGCAGAGATGAACACATGTGTTGCGATTCTTTCGTCAGTCTTTGATCGAATCGCCACCTGTTTTCCCGTAGCTTCACGCCTTTTCCATTGAAAAGCCGTCACTACAGCCAAAATCCTATGACCTATGCTGCAGCCAGCGGGGTGCCTTGCCGCTGAGGGGACCGTCCTTACGCCTGCGAAATGCAATAGCGGTCATAGGTTCGGTCCCGGTTTGGCAAACCATTGGCAAAAGGGGTGGCGGGCGCGCCGCGACAGTTCCACTGTCGCGGCGCGCCCGCCCGGGTCGGATCGCTTTGCGATCCGATCCCTGATCTTTCAGATCAGCAGAAACCTCAAAACGGAACATCGTCCGGGGCGGTTTCAGCACCTGCCCCACTGGCGGAAATAAAGCGCGCAACCACCTTTTTGGTGCCCGCCTTTTCAAAATTCACTTCCAGCTTATCCCCTTCGATACCAGCAATCGCCCCATAGCCAAATTTCTGATGAAATACCCGCTCTCCAAGGGTGAAACTGGCGGTGGCCGTCAGGTCAATAATCGGGCTACCCGCCTGTTTTGGCTGTGAGTTCCCCCTTTGGCCAGCCCGCGCCTGCATGCGCTTCCAGCCCGGGGAGTTATAGCCATCGGCCTGGGCCACCTTGGCCTCAATGGTCGAGCGGACAGGTTCATCACTGCTGGCCGCAGCACCATAACCGCCGCCATAAAGCCCCGGAGGCGTCAGCACCTCGACATGCTCCTCGGGCAGCTCATCAACAAAGCGCGACGGCAGCTGCGATTGCCACTGGCCAAAGACACGCCGGTTGCCCGCAAATGAAATGGTGCAGACTTCCTCGGCCCGGGTGATGCCCACATAGGCAAGGCGGCGTTCTTCCTCCAAACCTTTGAGACCGCTTTCGTCCATTGACCGCTGCGAGGGGAACAAGCCATCCTCCCAGCCCGGCAGAAACACCGCCGGGAACTCCAGCCCCTTGGCCGCATGCAGCGTCATGATGGAGACCTTCTGGTCCGAATCCTGCTTGTCATTGTCCATCACCAGGCTGACATGTTCCAAAAACCCCTGAAGGTTTTCAAAATTCTCCAACGCCTTGACCAGTTCCTTGAGGTTTTCAAGCCGTCCCGGGCTGTCAGGGTTTTTGTCCGCCTGCCACATGCCGGTATAGCCGCTCTCATCCAGCACGATTTCCGCCAGTTCCATATGAGAGATATCCGCGTCTCCGGTCATCCGCCCCCAGCGGGCCAGATCCTCCACCAGCCGACGCAGAGCAGCGCCCCCCTTGCCCTTGATCGCCCCGGCCTCAACAGCAAGGCGCGCGCCCTCGACCAGGGAGACCCCGTTTTCGCGGGCAAAGCTCTGGATGGTTTGCTGCGCTTTGTCGCCCAGCCCGCGTTTGGGGGTATTCACAATCCGCTCGAACGCCAGATCATCATCCGCCGAGGTCACCATGCGGAAATAGCCCATGGCATCACGAATTTCGAGCCGCTCGTAAAAGCGCGGCCCGCCGATGACGCGGTAGGGCAACCCGATGGTCAGAAACCGATCCTCAAAGGCGCGCATCTGATGCGAGGCCCGCACCAGAATGGCCATATCATTCAACCCGATAGGGCGCTGCCCCCGGGTGCCGCGCTGTGTCGCCTCGATTTCCTCGCCAATCCAGCGCGCTTCTTCTTCGCCGTCCCAATGGCCAATCAGTCGGACCTTTTCGCCGCCCTTGGCGGCGGTCCACAGCTCTTTGCCCAGGCGGCCCGCATTGGCACTGATCACGCCGGAGGCGGCTGCCAGGATATGCTCGGTTGAGCGATAATTTTGCTCCAGCCGGACAACTTTGGCGCCGGGAAAGTCCTTTTCAAAGCGCAGGATATTGCCCACCTCGGCGCCGCGCCAGCCATAGATCGACTGATCATCATCGCCGACACAGCAGATGTTTTTGTGACCGCCCGCCAGCAGCCGCAGCCACATATATTGCGCGATATTGGTATCTTGGTATTCGTCCACCATGATATAGCGGAACCAGCGCTGATACTGCGCCAGAATATCGCTGTGGGTTTGGAAAATCGTCACCACATGCAGCAGCAGATCGCCAAAATCGACGGCGTTCAGCTCCAACAGGCGGCGCTGATACTGGGCATATAGCTCTGGCCCACGATGGTTATAGGCCCCCGCCTCAGACGCGGGCAGTTTATCCGGTGTCAGCGCCCGGTTTTTCCAGTCGTCAATAATGCCCGCCAGCATCCGTGGCGGCCAGCGCTTTTCATCTATTCCTGCAGCGCGGATCAGCTGTTTGAGCAAGCGGATCTGATCATCCGTATCCAGAATGGTGAAGTTTGACTTCAGATGCAGGGTACTGTGCCGTCTCCGAGCCGCCGATGGACCCAAATCCTCATAGGGATTCGGGGACTCCGAGTCTCTGACCTCATCAATGACCGCATCAGGGCCGATCCCCGCCTCAGCGCAGATTAACTCGGCGTGACGGCGCAGCAGCTTGACGCAGACCGAATGGAAGGTGCCAAGCCAGGGCATGCCCTCGGCCGGCTGGCCAAGCATCCCGCCAACACGTTCCTTCATCTCGCGGGCGGCCTTATTGGTAAAGGTCACCGCCAAAATTTCATTGGTGCGCGCCGAACCGGTGTTGAGCAGATGCACAATCCGCGCCGTCAGCGCCTTGGTCTTGCCGGTCCCGGCCCCGGCCAGCATCAGGACCGGACCATCCAGACATTCCACTGCCTCTCGCTGGGCTGGGTTCAGCCCGTCAAGATAGGGAGTGGGGCGGGCCGCCATGGCCCGCGACGACAGGGAGGCGCCGTCAAAGGCGTCCATTTCATCAAATGTGCTCATGCCCGTAACTCTAGCGTGATTCACCCCGCGAGAAAAGAGGACGTTCGCATTCTGTTCGCAAGATTGATACCCCTTCAAATGCCCTGTCGTGACCAATGCCTCCACCGCAGAGAACACAACAAAGTCAGCCAGCTCTTGCCAAGAGGCTTCTAGTTCCTATCAATGCGGCATGGATCTACATCAACACTACCCTGGCCTGTACGATTTGCGCGCCCGCGCCCAGCGCCGCCTGCCGAAATTTGTCTGGGAATATCTCGACAGCGCAACGGGGGCGGAAGCCACAAAACATCGCAACCGCAGCGCCCTGGACCAGATCGGGTTTTTGCCCTCGATCCTGCATGGGCCCCTGCAGGTCGATCTGAGCACCTCTTTTCTGGGGCGGGATCTGCCGCGTCCCTTTGGAATCGCCCCCCTGGGCATGTCCGGGCTTATCTGGCCCGATGCCGAAGGCCACCTGGCGCGCTTTGGCGCCGCCTCTGGCATCCCCTATTCCCTGTCCACGGTTGCCAGCCAATCGCCCGAAGACCTGGCGCCGCATCTGGGGCCAGAGGCCTGGTTTCAGCTCTACCCTCCCAAAGACGAAGACATTCGCCGGGACATGTTGGAGCGCGCCCGCAAGGCGGGGTTCAAAACCCTGGTGCTGACGGCGGATGTACCGGTCGCCTCGCGGCGGGAACGCCAAGTGCGCTCTGGCCTGACCCAGCCGCCCCGGTTGACGCCGCGCTTGCTGGCCCAGGTCGCCCAGTGCCCTACCTGGGCGCTTGGCATGGCCCGCCGGCACCGGGGCCAAGGCGGCATGCCGCATATGCGGACCCTGGACAAATATGTCACCGAAAACAGCAAAGGGCTCTCCTCGACCGCCCATATCGGCTACCTGCTGCGCACCTCGCCGGATTGGGACTATGTAAAGTGGCTGCGCGACGCCTGGGAGGGTGCCTTTGTCATCAAAGGTGTGATGCGGGCCGAGGATGCCGCGCCACTGGAGCAAATTGGCGTTGACGCGCTTTGGGTGTCAAACCACGCCGGGCGCCAGTTTGACGCCGCCCCCGCCGCGATCGACGTGCTGCCAGAGCTGCGCGCCGCCACCACGCTGCCGCTGATCTTTGACAGCGGCATTGAAGGCGGGCTGGACATTCTGCGCGCCCTAGCGCTGGGAGCCGATTTTGTCATGCTGGGGCGGGCCTTTCACTTTGCACTCGCAGCATTGGGGGCACAGGGACCAGCCCATCTGTGCGATATTCTGAGCAAAGATCTTGAGGCCAATATGGGGCAACTGGGTCTGCACTCTCTCGCTGAGGTGAGAACTTTGCAAATTCGCAACCTAACGTTACCATCACACGCAGTCAGCGCAAACGACTGAAACATGTAGCAAAGCCTGCGATCCATTTTCCTGGGTTCCACGGCCAGCGGCAGCAGAATTACCACGCAGTCCCTAGATCCGAAGCGGCGACTAAAGATTCGGCGCTTTTAAAATCGGTTAAAAATCAGACAAGCATCAGCCGGATTCGCGCTGCGATTTCGCCAGAAATGCTGCACCTGCACAAAAAACTGACGAATTCTGGCCGTATGGGAGCGCAATCATGCCGCAGATACCCAATACTACGGCTATACCAGTGGCTAAGATGTAACTAACACTTCGCCAACCCTAGCCTACTCCGAGGAGCGACAATGCCCGATTTCAAAAAGATCCTGATTGCGAACCGAGGCGAGATCGCCATCCGCGTCATGCGTGCCGCCAATGAAATGGGCAAACGAACCGTTGCCGTCTACGCCGAGGAAGACAAGCTGGGCCTGCACCGATTCAAGGCCGATGAGGCTTATCGAATTGGTGAGGGCATGGGACCGGTTGCGGCCTATCTGAGCATTGATGAGATCATTCGTGTTGCCAAGGAATGTGGCGCCGATGCGATCCACCCCGGTTATGGGCTGTTGTCGGAGAACCCGGAATTTGTTGATGCCTGTTCCCGCAACGGCATCACCTTTATCGGCCCCAAGGCCGAAACCATGCGCGCCCTGGGCGACAAGGCCTCGGCCCGTCGCGTCGCCATCGAGGCCGGTGTGCCGGTCATTCCCGCCACCGAGGTGCTGGGCGATGATATGTCCGCCATCGCGGAAGAAGCGGCAGAGGTTGGGTATCCGCTGATGCTCAAGGCCTCCTGGGGCGGCGGTGGGCGCGGCATGCGACCCATTCACGGCCCAGAAGAATTGGAAGAAAAAGTCCTGGAAGGCCGCCGCGAGGCGGAAGCCGCCTTTGGCAATGGTGAGGGCTATCTGGAAAAGATGATCACCCGCGCCCGCCACGTCGAGGTACAGATCCTGGGCGACAAGCATGGTGAGATCTATCACCTGTTTGAACGTGATTGTTCGGTGCAGCGCCGTAATCAGAAAGTGGTTGAACGCGCTCCTGCGCCCTATCTGTCTGAGGAACAGCGGGCTGAGATCTGCGAATTGGGCCGCAAGATCTGCAAACATGTGAACTATGAATGCGCCGGCACCGTTGAATTCCTGATGGATATGACCGACGGCAAATTCTACTTCATCGAGGTAAACCCCCGCGTTCAGGTGGAACACACCGTCACCGAAGAAGTCACCGGCATTGACATCGTCCAGGCCCAGATCCTGATCGCCGAAGGCAAACCCATTGCCGAGGCCACCGGCAAAGACAGCCAGGCAGAGATCCGCCTGAATGGCCATGCGCTGCAGACCCGTGTGACCACCGAGGATCCGCTGAACAACTTCATCCCCGATTATGGCCGCATCACCGCCTATCGCTCGGCCACGGGCATGGGTATCCGTCTGGATGGCGGCACCGCCTATGCAGGCGGGGTGATCACCCGCTACTATGACAGCCTGCTGACCAAGGTCACCGCCTGGGCACCAACCCCGGAAAAGGCCATCGCCCGTATGGACCGCGCCCTGCGTGAATTCCGGGTCCGTGGGGTTTCCACCAACATCGCCTTTGTCGAGAACCTGCTGAAGCATCCAACCTTTCTCGACAACAGCTACACCACCACCTTTATCGACAACACGCCGGATCTGTTCCAGTTTGCCAAGCGTCAGGACCGAGGCACCAAGGTACTGACCTATCTGGCCGACATTTCTGTCAACGGGCACCCCGAAACCGAAGGCCGCGCCGCGCCTGCTGCTGACCTGAAAGAGCCGCGCCCGCCCCATGTGGATCCGGCGCCCCTGCCCTATGGCACCCGCAACCTGCTGGAACAAAAGGGCGCCCAGGCGGTTGCCGACTGGATGAAAGCGCAGCGCCAACTGTTGCTGACCGATACCACCATGCGTGATGGCCACCAGTCCCTGCTGGCCACCCGGATGCGCAGCCACGACATGATCAAGGTTGCCCCCGCCTATGCCCAGAACCTCAGCCAGCTGTTCTCGGTTGAATGCTGGGGCGGCGCGACCTTTGACGTGGCCTACCGCTTTTTGCAGGAATGCCCCTGGCAGCGGCTGCGTGATCTGCGCGAGGCCATGCCCAACGTGATGACCCAGATGCTTCTGCGCGCTTCCAATGGCGTGGGCTACACCAACTATCCCGATAATGTGGTGCAGGAATTTGTCCGTCAGGCCGCCACCACCGGGGTGGATGTCTTCCGGGTGTTTGACAGCCTCAACTGGGTAGAAAACATGCGCGTTGCCATGGATGCGGTGGTCGACAGTGGCAAGCTCTGCGAAGGCACCATCTGCTACACTGGTGATATCCTCGACCCCAACCGCGCCAAATATGACCTGAAATACTATGTCGGCATGGCCAAAGAGCTGGAGGCCGCAGGCGCCCATGTTCTGGGCCTGAAAGACATGGCAGGCCTCTTGAAACCTGCAGCCGCCGGGCAGTTGGTCAAGGCCCTTAAGGAAGAGGTCGGCCTGCCGGTGCATTTCCACACCCATGACACCTCGGGCATTGCCGGGGCCACCATTCTGGCCGCCGCCGACGCCGGGGTGGATGCGGTGGATGTGGCCATGGATGCCTTCTCTGGCGGCACATCACAGCCCTGCTTTGGCTCCATCGTCGAGGGGCTGCGCAACACCGACCGCGACACTGGCCTGGATATCGCAAAGATCCGCGAGATCTCCGCCTACTGGGAGCAGGTCCGGGCGCAATATGTCGCCTTTGAGTCCGGCCTGCAGGCCCCCGCCTCCGAGGTCTATCTGCACGAGATGCCCGGTGGCCAGTTCACCAACCTCAAAGCTCAGGCGCGCAGCCTTGGTCTGGAAGACCGCTGGCACGAGGTCGCCCAGACCTATGCGGATGTGAACCAGATGTTTGGCGATATCGTCAAGGTGACCCCCTCCTCCAAGGTGGTCGGCGACATGGCGCTGATGATGGTCTCCCAGAACCTCACCCGCGATGAGGTGGAGAACCCCGACACCGAGCTTTCCTTCCCCGATAGCGTCGTGGACATGATGCGCGGCAACCTGGGCCAGCCTCCCGGCGGCTTCCCCGATGGGATTGTCTCCAAGGTGCTCAAGGGCGAGTCCCCCAACCTGACACGCCCCGGCGCCCATCTGGAGCCGGTAGATCTGGACGAGACCCGCACCGAGCTGAGCAAATTGCTGGAAGGCAAACCCGTGGATAACGAGGATCTCAACGGCTACCTGATGTATCCAAAGGTCTTTCTCGATTACATGGGCCGCCATCGCCAATACGGCCCGGTACGCACCCTGCCCACGCGCGCCTTCTTTTACGGCATGGAGCCAGGCGAAGAGATCACAGCCGAGATCGACCCCGGCAAGACCCTGGAAATCCGCCTGCAGGCCTTGGGCGAAACCGATGAAAAAGGTGAGGTCAAAGTCTTCTTTGAACTCAACGGTCAGCCACGGGTGATCCGGGTACCCAACCGTCTGGTCAAAGCCTCAACCGAAAGCCGTCCCAAGGCCGAAGCCGGCAATGCCAATCACATCGGCGCGCCAATGCCCGGCGTTGTTGCCTCTGTGGCGGTGCAGGTCGGCCAGGAGGTGCACGAGGGCGACATGCTGCTCACCATCGAGGCGATGAAGATGGAAACCGGCCTGCACGCCGAGCGCTCTGCCCGGGTCAAGGCCCTGCATGTCACCGCAGGCACCCAGATTGACGCCAAAGATCTGCTGATCGAGCTGGAGGATCTGGCCGCCGAGGACTAAGCGAGCCTGACCGCTCGCGGGTCACCCCGCCAATTTCCATGGCCCACAACAAAGCCCCGAAGGACTGCTCCTTCGGGGCTTTGCATTTTGGCCGCGGCCAGATGCAGCAAGCCCTAGCTTTGTTGGCGCAGGTGCGGGCTCACTCAGGGACACAGGTTAGGAAGCTGGCCCAAACAGGCGGCTTTGAATGCGTCCTGCACCTAGGCATCCTGCCAGATGACCTTTTGCGGCGGGTCACATTCCAGCAGATAAAAACTCGGCTGAATAAATCTGTACCAGCCCTCAACCTGCTCCGTCCAAAGAGTTTTCTGCCATTTCAAGGCCATGGCAGAAAACTGGTCAGCTGGGGTTTCCTCCCCTTTGGACTCTGTATCACACAGCACGAATAGCGCCTGCACCTGAACGACTGGCACTGTCAGATCCTGCCCGGTGAACTCGGCTGATTTCGCCCCCTCATCGCCCCTGTCCCAGTCGGCGCCGGACTGCACCAACACCCCCAGAACAACCGCCGTCGACAGCGCAGCAAGTCGGATCTTTTCTTCGAGTTTTCCCACGGTGGTCTCCCATTTTGAAAGCTGCTGTCCGGTCTCAACGAACAGCGCGCTGCTTTCCGTCGCGAGACCTGAAAAAAATCCACGACCTGCTCTTTTTTTGCCGACCTCAAAGCAGCCGCGCGCTGGCCTCGCCCCATGCGTTCCCAAAACCAGTTTATTGACAATCAAAAGAAGAGCCGAAACATTAAACTCACCGGCTTTTTTTGATTTCTATTTTCTCGCGAGTATTCATGCCCAGTATTCAGCTTTCCGCTCCTGTAGGCCTTGCACCGCGACCGTTTGAGGGTGCTGCAGTCAAAAACGCCGCCAAGGATGTTTCGCTGTTACGCGACATGCTCGCGGCCAATGGCATTGGCCCCCTGGGCCAGTCTGCCAAAATGGATGCGGGCCTGATCAAGGCCATCAATCATTTTCAAAAGAAGGCCGGTTTCAAAGTCACCGACAGCGTGGTTGATCCTGGCGGGCGCACCTTCAAAGCCTTGCTTCCGAAATATCAAAAAGCCCTGAAAGCACTGGAGAAAGCGCGCAAGGAACCCCTGTATCAAATGAAGTTCAAAGGGAAGACCATCCTGTGCAACAAGGCGGAATATGATCGTCTCTACGCCCAGGCGCTCAAGAACGTCCAAAGCCGTGTCAGCTCTCTGCTCTCCTACAATCGCATCCTGCAAATGAACCAAAAGGAATACCAGGACACAGCGGACTTCAGTAACGACGCTGCAATGGCGCTTATGCATGCCTTGTTTGTCTCGGTTGCCACCACCGGCGCGCCCAACCCGGCGCTTGCCAAAAAAGCCGCCAGCGCTGCCGCCGCCTTGAACAAGCTGAAAAACAGCAAGGATCTTGCGCGAATTCACAAGGAACTTCCCAAGGCCGAAAAAGCCATCCAGACCTTTGCAAAGGACATGAACCGGTTTGAGAGCCAGTATATTTCCGGCGGCAAAAGCATTGTGACCGGCCTGGAAATCACCCGCGATCTAGGCTTTGTCGCCGTCGGGATCATTGCCACGCCGATGATCGTTACCGCCGGGGCCAGCCTGACCGTGGCAATGGTTGCTTCAGGCGCTGGTGTCTCCCTGCTGCAATCAGCAATCGACGAAGGCGTGAAACATCAAACTGGTCAGACCGACGACATCGGGGCCTCAGCGAAAAAGGTGCTCACTGACGCATTGGTCGGGGGGTTACTTGCAAGGATCCCGACAAAGGCTCCAAAACAGTTTTTGTCAAAAATCAGCACCCAGGTGGCTGCCAGGGTGTCCACCAAGACCTCTCTGGTCCAAAAGAGCACGATCCTGAAATATTCAGACAAGGTGATCCATGACGGCGGCCTGCAGCTCTACAAAAGCAGCTATGAAGAGGCGGTCAAATTGACGGGCGACAGCATCAAAAAGGGCAAGCCACCCAACGCCAAGGATCTGGACCGTATTGTGACAAATATCGTCGACAATTCGGCTGCCAATCTGATCAATTCCCGGCTCGATGACCTTTTCAAAAAGTTCTCTTATCAGCACAAGGATGTCATCACCTACACCCTGGTGCCACAGCGATTGAACAAGCTGGTGAAGAAAAACAAAGTCGGCGCCACACTGACCGCCCAGGCCCATGCCAAGATCGCAACCAAGGTCAGCGACAGCATCATCAAGGGGACCATAAAACAGGTCAGGAAACACGCTGACAGCACCCTGTCCGGCGCCACCGCGGCACAAAGCCCCGACCAACTCGGCAAAAAATTCACTGCGGCCTGCGCTGCGGATAAATCGATTCTGTCGCTGATTGATGCGCAGATAGAATCCGAACTGAAGACCGCGCAGCCCCAGAATTAGCCCTCACTGCCGCGACACTAGGACCTGCACCAAGCCACCGGTTCAGCAAAGACGCAGTGCCAGTCTCTGATTTGCAAAATCTGCGCATTTTTCTCTTGTGCCTGCCGCGCAACCGATCTAGAAGCCGCTTCACCAAATGCAGCGCGGGCGTAGCTCAGGGGTAGAGCATAACCTTGCCAAGGTTAGGGTCGGGCGTTCGAATCGCCTCGCCCGCTCCATTTGGACCATGAAAAGGCCACTCCTTCGGGGGTGGCCTTTCGCGTTACAATGGGTAACCCTTAGCAAAGCCTTGCGCGGAATCAGCTTTGCGCCTAGGAACAGATCCAGAACACCAAAACAAGAAACAGGCAGGCCGCACCACATGCTCACATCCGTAGAACTATGCGCAGGGGCTGGCGGTCAGGCTCTGGGGCTGGAACGCGCAGGGTTTGATCACACCGCATTGGTCGAGATCGACAAACATTGCTGCGCCACCCTGCGTCACAACCGGCCTGACTGGAATGTTCTGGAAGAAGACCTGCGTTTGTTCAAAGACGACGCCAGCACCTACAAGGGCATTGATCTGCTGGCCGGCGGCCTGCCCTGCCCACCCTTCTCTGTCGCGGGGAAACAACTGGGCGAAAAGGATGAGCGCAACCTTTTTGACGATGCCATCCATATCGTTGACGCCACCCGCCCCCGCGCGGTGATGATCGAAAACGTGCGCGGGTTTCTTGATGCCGCCTTTCATGACTACCGTGAAAAACTGAAAAAACAGCTGTCCAAACTCGGCTATGAAACCGACTGGCGCCTGCTCAACGCCTCTGATTACGGTGTACCGCAGCTGCGTCCCCGGGTGGCCATTGTCGCCCTGCGCAAAGAATACTCCGACCAGTTCAGCTGGCCCGATCCCCTACCTTACAATCCCCCCACCGTCGGCGAGACCCTGCTGGACCTGATGAAATCACGGGGCTGGCGCGGAGCAGACGACTGGGCCGCCCAGGCGGATGAGATCGCACCGACAATTGTGGGTGGTTCAAAAAAACATGGCGGGCCGGACCTTGGGCCAACACGGGCACGGCGCGCCTGGGCATCGCTTGGGGTGGAAGGACGCACCATCGCCTATGAGGCGCCAGATCCTTTCCACAACGACATGCCCCGCCTCACGGTGCGCATGGTCGCCCGCATCCAGGGTTTCCCCGATTCCTGGCACTTTACCGGCGCCAAAACCAATGCCTACCGCCAGGTTGGCAATGCCTTTCCGCCGCCAGTGGCCCAGGCCGTGGCCCTGCAACTGAAAGCCGCCATCGCCAAGCCCAAGCTCCATGCTGTGCGCGCCTGATATCCCGCACCACGCCCCTGAGCCAGAGGCCGGGACTGGGACTGGGACCGAGGCTGAAAACGGCCCAAGATGAAGCAAAAACTGCCCGATAGCCTGATAGCGCCCGGACATGCGGACTATGATCTGCTGACCGAGCTGGCAAGTGAGATCACCGCCCGTGCTGGCGGCGCCCTGGTGCTGCAAGAGCGCTTTCCGGCAATGCTGCGCCGCTGCATTGATGACGTGATCATGACGCCAAAAACCGGGCGGCGCGCCTATGAAGAGCTGGAAAAGACCGAAAAGACCTATATCGGCACCCGCGTCGAGATCGAGCTGCGCGCCCTGTTGCGGCTGCCCCGTGGGCGGCTGGACACGGAAATCCTGGGCCGAGATGTCGATATCAAAAACACCATGGGCAGCAACTGGATGATCCCCACCGAAGCGATTGACCAGCCCTGCCTGCTGGTCGCCGCCGACGAAGCCCGCGCCCGCTGCTATCTGGGGCTGATCATCGCCCGCCCCGCCTATCTGACCCAGGGAAAGAACAAGGACGGCAAGGGCGCGATCTCTGCCGCAGGGTTTGCCGATATTCTCTGGCTGCTCTGCGATCACCCCTACCCGGCCAACTTTTGGCGCTGTCAGGATCCCGACTTGGTGGCGGAAATATTTTCCCAAAGCACTGGCAATACCCGTATGGCCAGCCTGTTTCGCCTGATCCAGAACAGCCCCATCGCCCGCGATGTGGTCGAGGCCGTCGCCCAGCAAAAGGACTTCATGCGCCGCATTCGCGCAGACAAGGGGCGCGGCACCCGGGATCTGCTGGAGCAAGAAGGCATCCTGCTGCTGTCTGGCCAGTATGACAGCCAGCTGATCAAAGCCCTGGACCTGCCGCATTGTTCAGGATCAGAGTTCATTTCCTGCACCCCGCAGCAGCAACAACAGCGCCGCCTGGCTGAACAGGCCGGATTTCGGCTGCCCACCCCCGGCGCGCAGCCAGCAGGCAAACCCGCCTCTGAGCGGTAACAGCCAAAGAAATCTCATACCCCTGGTCACTTTCCCTCTTGCGACCCTGCCGGGGATTGCCTAAATACCGCTTCACCAAATGCAGCGCGGGCGTAGCTCAGGGGTAGAGCATAACCTTGCCAAGGTTAGGGTCGGGCGTTCGAATCGCCTCGCCCGCTCCATTTGGACCAAACAGGCCGCTGGATGCAGATTGCATCGGCGGCCTTTTTGCTTTTTCTGTGATGATAAAGTGCCGCCCAGCCCCAGCTGTCCCGCTGCAGAAAGGCCATGTCAAAAAACTCAGCAATGCGCCCATTTTGCCCTTGCGGCCTCGCCCGGCTTTGCCTAGATACCGCCTCACCAAATGTAGCGCGGGCGTAGCTCAGGGGTAGAGCATAACCTTGCCAAGGTTAGGGTCGGGCGTTCGAATCGCCTCGCCCGCTCCATTTGGATCAAACAGGCCGCTGGATGCAGATCGCATCGGCGGCCTTTTTGTTTGGCCCATGCTCTTTGCAGGCGAGATACCGGCCTGCGACGGACCTGGGTAAAACATTTGATCAAATTCCTTTGACCTCCCCGGCAAAACAAGACAATGCTAGCCACAGCTGCGCGGTTTATTTCATACCGCGCGCCCTGTCTGTCTTCGCCCATGTCTCAGATACATGCGCCCCACTAGAGGAATTCCGCAATGGCTCCAGTCGTTTACCCCACAACCAACCTCACAGCGACCGAACAGATGTGCCTGGACCGCGGCGAGGGAATCTATGTGTTTGACGACAAGGGCAACAAATACATCGAAGGCCTGGCCGGGCTGTGGTGCACCTCGCTTGGCTATGACAACAAAGAGGTGATCGCAGCCATCACCGACCAGCTGAACACCCTGCCCTTTAGCCACACCTTTGGCGGCAAGACCCACCAGCCGCTGATTGACCTGGCCGAAAAACTCGCCGCCATGGTGCCGGTGGACGACGCTTATATCTTCTTTGGCAACTCAGGGTCGGACGCCAATGACAGCCACTACAAGATGCTGCGCTACTACTTCAACGCTATCGGCAAGCCGGAAAAGCGCAAGATCATCACCCGCGAGCGCGGCTATCACGGGGTTACCGTGGCGGCTGGGTCGCTGACCTCGCTGCCCGCCAATCTGGCGCATTTTGACGCCCCCGTAGAGGCGCTCAGCATCCTGCGCACCGATGCGCCACACTACTACACCGGCCGCAAGGGCAACGAGACCGAAGCGCAGTTTGTCGACCGTATCCTGCAAAATCTCGAAGACCAGATCCTGGCCGAAGACCCCGACACCATCGCCGCGATGATCATGGAGCCCATTACCGGCGCCTCGGGCGTGATTGTGCCGCCAGAGGGCTATTATGAAAAGCTGCAGGCCCTGCTGCGCAAACATGGCATCCTGGTCTGGGCCGATGAAGTCATCACTGGATTTGGCCGCACTGGTGCCGATTTTGGCTGCACCACCATGGGCATCAAGCCCGACCTGATGACCTTTGCCAAACAGCTGTCTTCAGCCTATTTCCCGATCTCTGCCAGCGTTATTCCCGGCTGGATGTACAAGGAAATGGTGGCTCCCTCGAATGAGGTTGGCGTCTTTGGCCACGGCTATACCTATTCCGGCCACCCCGCCGCCTGCGCTGCGGCCCTCAAGACGCTGGAAATTTACGAGCGCGACAACCTGTTTGGACACGCCGCCGAAGTGGGCGATTACCTGCAGGCAGAGCTGCGCCGCATCTTTACCGATCACCCGCTGGTTGGCGAAGTGCGCGGCAAGGGCCTGATCGCCGCCCTGGAACTGGTGTCGAATAAAACCACCGGCGCGACAATTGCCGGGGGCAAGGGCGGAGCAGTCGCCGTCAAGGCCTGCCAGGACAACGGTGTGATCCTGCGCGCGGTTGCCGGCAATGCTCTGGCCTTTTGCCCACCGCTGATCATCACCAAGCCAGAGATTGATGACATGCTGACCCGTGTCAAAACCGCACTGGATACCAGCTATGAGAGCCTCAAGGCTGAGGGGCTGCTGGACGGCTAAGCCCCCACCTAAGCCCCTGCCTAAACCCAAGCTACATTCAAAAACAAACGCCCCGGAAAGCTCCGGGGCGTTTTGCAGTGTAGAACTGTGTTTATTGTGCGCGGCTCAGAACACCTTGAACGTCATGGTGGTCAGGGATCGCTCGATATTGGGGATCACCAACAGATGCTCGTTGATATATTTCCCCACATCCGCATCCGAGGGGATATAGAGCTTCATCAGCAGGTCATATTCGCCGCTGGTGGAATAGAGCTCAGAATGGATTTCGCGGCGCCCGATTTCCTCGGCCACGGAATAGGTGGTGCCGGGTTTGCACCGGATCTGAATGAATACGCAGGTCGACATGGGCGTCCCTTTGGTCTTTTTGGTCACGTGATTTGCCGCCCAAGCTGGCACGCGCAGCCGCCGGGCGCAATGGGCGCAACAGATCTTGCCGCCGCAGCTGCTCGTTTGCCCGGCAAAGCCTGCCGATTGCCCCGTAAAACCCTTGAGCCAGCCCCCCTCTCCGCCCTATAAGTGCCGCGCAGACAGCAAGGAATAACCTCATGCGTAGCGCCAAGATCAGCCGCCAGACCGCCGAAACCAAAATCTCGGTTGAAATCAACCTCGACGGGTCGGGTTCATATGACAACCAGACGGGGGTAGGCTTTTTTGACCACATGCTGGACCAGTTAGCGCGCCATTCGCTGATCGACATGACGATCCGGGCCAAGGGGGATTATCACATTGATGATCACCACACCGTCGAAGACACCGGAATTGCCCTCGGTCAGGCCCTGGCCCAGGCGCTTGGCGACAAGAAAGGCATCCGGCGCTATGGCGAGTGCCACCTGCCCATGGATGACGCCCAGGTGCGCTGCGCGCTGGATCTGTCCGCCCGTCCCTATCTGGTCTGGAATGTGGAGATACCGACGCAAAAGATCGGCAGCTTTGACACCGAGCTGGTGCGGGAGTTTTTCACCGCCTTTGCCACCCAGGGCGGCATCACCCTGCATATCGACCAACTGCATGGTTTTAACAGCCATCACATCGTCGAAGCCGCCTTCAAGGCCGTGGCCCGCGCCCTGCGTCTGGCGGTGGAAACCGACCCGCGCAAATCTGACGCCATCCCGTCCACCAAAGGGGCACTTTAAGCACCCCCACGGCATCTGTGGACACACCGCTGTGCACAGCCGCTAGGAGACCGAGGTGATCAA
Source organism: Pseudophaeobacter sp. TrK17 (assembly GCF_042192375.1). NCBI lineage: Bacteria > Pseudomonadati > Pseudomonadota > Alphaproteobacteria > Rhodobacterales > Roseobacteraceae > Pseudophaeobacter > Pseudophaeobacter sp. TrK17. The sequence goes on along the minus strand of NZ_CP071700.1, from coordinate 1,254,324 downwards.
AATCCGCGTGCGGCTCAGTTTCCCGCCACCTCAAGAGCCTAAGACAGGAAGGACACCAGCCCCATGCTGACCGCCATCATCGACTATGAATCCGGCAATCTTCATTCCGCCGAAAAAGCCTTCCAGCGTATGGCGCAGGAACTGGATGCCGGCACGGTTGTTGTTACCTCGGATGCCGATGTGGTGGCCAAGGCAGACCGTCTGGTGCTGCCCGGTGATGGCGCCTTTCCCGCCTGCGCCGCCGAGCTGCGCGGCCACAAGGGCATCTATGACGCCATGATCGAAGCGGTGGAGCAAAAAGGCCGCCCCTTCCTTGGGATCTGTGTTGGCATGCAGCTGATGGCCACAACCGGCCATGAATACAGCGATACCGCCGGGCTGGACTGGGTCGGCGGCGATGTGGTGAAAATCACCCCCTCGGACCCCGCACTCAAAGTTCCGCATATGGGCTGGAACGATCTTGTCATCGACCACCCGCACCCGATTTTTGACGGCATATCCTCAGGCGATCACACCTATTTTGTGCATTCCTACCATTTCCGCGTCAAAACCGATGCCGAGCGCCTGGCCCATGTGGACTATGGCGGCGATGTCACTGCGGTGATTGGCCGGGACACCATGATCGGCATGCAGTTTCACCCGGAAAAAAGCCAGGACGTCGGCCTGCGGATGATCGGAAACTTCCTCAACTGGGCCCCCTGACCGAACGCCCAGACGGGGCAGAGGCGCGGGCAAGCCTCCCCCCCTTTTCATCTATCCTCAACTCTTCAAATTTCCCAGCTGCCCAGCCCGCTGGGGTCGGCGTTCTGCGCGCCCCTTCAGCCAGAGGCACGCAACGAGACCGGCGCCACCCCGTAGGCCTTGCGAAAGGCGCGGGTGAACCCCTCGGGGGAGCCATAGGCATAGCGCCGCGCCACCGCCTCTACCCGGTCGCCGCGTGTCAGATCCTGGTGCGCCAGGGTCAGACGCCAGCGCCGCAAATAGCCCATGGGTGTTTCGCCAACCTCTGCGGTAAACAGTTCGGAAAACCGCGACAGCGACAGTCCGGCCTCTGCCGCAAGATCGCCACTGGACCAAAGCCGCCCCGGATGATCATGCACCGCCACAATGGCGCGGCTCAGCCGGGGATCCGCCAGCCCCGCCAACAACCCCGGTTCCGTCGCACCCTGTTCGATCTGGCCGCGCAGCAACCGCACCATCAACACCTCGCCCAGACGGTTGACCACCGATTGCGCCCCACAGCGCCTGGCAGAGCTTTCAGCCAGCATGACCTGCACCAGATCCCGTGTTTCACTGTTGCAGGTGAGATCAAAATGAACCTGCTGCGGCAGCGCCGCCACCAGCGGGTTCTGCCCCGCTCCCCAGTCCACTCTGACGCTCAATAACACCTCCCGCTCGGCGCTGATCCGCAGCTCACCTCGGGGGAAAAACATCAAACAGCTCGGCGTACCGAGCGCACTCAGCACAACAAGATTGGCCTGTGGCAGAGGCGCGGGATGAACCGAAAGCTGGAAACGCTCCATCAAAGTTGTCAACCTGTCCATCTTCTCTCCTGCCTCACGCCAGCCCAGCGGGCACCGTCACACGCCACCTGCGGCGTTATGAGCGCAAAAGCGACTATCGGATTTTTAGTTTGTTTTTTCGGATTTTCAAGATGCAAACACCTGCAATAAGGCTGGCAATGAACTGATCCACTCACCCACAGGAGCCCACCATGCTAATTCCCCGCCAAAAAACCCCTGACCTGTCCCTGCCCCTGCTGGGGGGCGGTCGCTTTGATCTGGCGACCGAAGACAGCAGCCGCGGCACCGTGATCTGCTTTTACCGCGGCCTGCACTGCCCGCTCTGCGCCAACTACCTGAAAGAGCTGGAAAAGCGCGTTGCTGAATTTGCCGAACGTGGCGTGAACTGCGTTGCGATTTCTTCTGACGGCGAAGAGCGCACCCAGGCCATGGCCGACAAGATCGAAGCCAGCGCCCTGCGCTTTGCCTTTGATCTGCCACTGGATGTGGCAAAGTCCTGGGGGCTTTATATTTCCACCTCGCGCGGCACCACCTCGATTGGCATCGAAGAGCCCGCGCTGTTCTCGGAACCCGGCCTGTTCATGGTGACACCGGAGCAGACGCTTTATTACGGCTCAACCCAGACCATGCCCTTTGTGCGTCCGCATTTTTCGGAACTGGTCGGCGCATTGGATTTTGCCATCGCCAACGACTACCCGGCCCGAGGCGAATACACCGGCGCTGTTTAATCCCCGGATCAGATCACAGCCAAAACCTGCTACACCCACTCACGGAACTTGCAGGCTTAGCCGTCGCTTTCGATTGTTCGAAGGCGGCGGTTTTTACGTCGCGCGCCCTTAAACACAAAGGCAATAGACTGAGGGAATGGACAGAGACCGGCTTTGCGGGCATAGAGAAGCTCCCGCCAATCAAAGGCTATGACCGCGCCCGTGCAGACCCGACTCGAAAAATTTGACTATGTTGAGGGGCGCCACCGCTACTGCGTTCTCAGGCTCAGCCAGACGCTGTTCGGGGAATGGTGCCTGGAGCAGGCAAAGGGGCCCATCGGCGCCCCCGGCGGGCAGCAGATCCGCGCCTATTTCCACCAGCATGGCGAGGCGCTGCAATATTTTGAAGCCCTGCGCGAGAGCCAGGTCAAACGCGGCTTCGTGCCTATCCCGGTGCAACTGGGGCTGCTGTAGCGGCCCCAGCGCTGTCCCTTGCCGACACGGGGGATCAGATCACGCCCCCCGCATCTCACGTCATCCGCGTCTCAGTTTACCCGTGTCCACGTCTGTTTCGAGCAGATCAACCCGCCCGCCACACAGCCCCGCAGCGCCAGAGAGTTGCCATTGAGATCCATCTTGCCAGTATAGATCTTATCGTTGGAGGGGCGCCAGACCTCGCCAGTGTAGTAGCCATCCCCCTGGGCGACCATATCAATCACCAGGGTCTTGCCGATATTGGGAGAGCTGTACTCGCCCTCACCATTGAACGTGCGGGCAATCTTGCCACAGATCGCAGCCCCACAGGGCGCCATTTCGATATGGGCAAAAGACCCGTCATCAGGCTGGGTTTTCCAGGTGCCTAGGATAGGATCCGCAACCGCAGCCCCTGCCAATGTCAGCGTGGCCAGCGTTGTCGCCAATAGCATCTTCATGTTGTTTCTCCCTTTGGTTTTGATCGTCAAGATAGCCATTTCACTGTGCAACTGTCACAAATGTTGTGCACAGTTTTGCAACGACTGTGACGCAAGTCTGGCTTTTCAGGCAAGGCTGACTTTGGGTCGCGTTGCAATTCGGCTCCGCCTTGTGCAAAACACCGCCGAACATGTATGGCCAGCTCCCCTGGCCACAAACCGGATGTGACCGGATGACAAAGGCTGCGCAAATGATCCTCTACCCCGCAATCGACCTCAAAGATGGCCAGGCCGTGCGCCTGCTGCATGGCGACATGGACAAAACCACCGTGTTCAACGACAACCCCGCCGCCCAGGCGCTAGAATTTGTCGCAGCGGGCTGCGAGTGGCTACATCTGGTTGATCTTAACGGTGCCTTTGCAGGTGAGCCAGTGAATGCCGCCCCGGTTGAGGAAATCCTGAAGCAATGCAAGGTGCCTGCCCAACTGGGGGGCGGCATCCGCGACATGAAAACCATTGAGAACTGGATCGACAAGGGTCTGGCCCGAGTGATCCTGGGCACGGTTGCGGTGGAAAATCCCGATCTGGTGCGCCAGGCTGCGCGTGAATTCCCCGGCAAGGTCGCCGTTGGCATTGATGCCCGCAATGGCCGCGTCGCCACCAAGGGCTGGGCGGAAGAGACCGACGTCATGGTCACGGATCTGGCGAAATCTTTTGAGGACGCGGGCGTTTCTGCCATCATCTATACCGACATCATGCGCGATGGCGCCATGAAAGGCCCAAACGTCGCGGCCACAGCGGAGCTTGGCAATGCGGTCTCGATCCCGGTGATTGCCTCTGGCGGAGTGTCCTCGCTCGATGATCTGCGGGCGTTGAAATCCTGCGGCGCGCCTTTGAATGGGGCGATCTCAGGCCGGGCGCTTTATGATGGCGCCATTGACCTCGCTGAGGCTCTCAGCGTGATGAAGGCCTGAACCGCCATGGGCCAAGTCATTGCAACGGATTTGCCCGCCTCCAGCTTGCTGTTTCAGCAAGCCGCCGGCGTTCGCGAAGGTGACTTTGTCGATTGCTATGCCAAGCCCTGCTCTCTGCCGCTTGAAGAAGCCGCAGAACGGGCTTTTCGCTTTCCCGCCTGGGTCTCAGCCCTGATGCGATTGCGAAACCTTATGGTCGCGCCCTTTGGATTAAACACCGAGGTCACCAGCCCCAACCGGATTGGTTTCTTCCCCCTGGTCAGCCGCTCAGACACCGAATTGATCCTCGGCATTGACGACAGCCACCTGGACTTTCGCATTTCGGTGCTGAAACAGGATGGCATGATCTTTTTTGGGACTTGGGTGCGCACCAAAAACCGCTTTGGCCGCTTTTACCTGACGTTGATCATGCCCTTTCATATCCTGATCGTGCGCAATGCGGTGGGACGCGTTTAATGCCCGGCCTCTTACAACAGTTCACCCGCAGCCTTGTTGGGCTTCAGCACCAGGCTGATCTCAAAATACGCGGGGGCGGTTGCGTTTATTACGCCACGCCTTCTGGCGCCGCTTGTGGTGGTTACTGGTGTTTTATGGCTGGCCGTGACATTGCTCCTGGCAGCATGGAAAAGGTAGATACGCGATGCTAAAAACCCGCATCATCCCCTGTCTCGACGTGGCCGATGGCCGCGTGGTCAAAGGCGTCAATTTTGTTGGCCTGCGCGACGCAGGTGACCCGGTAGAATCAGCCAAGGCCTATGATGCCGCCGGCGCGGATGAGATCACTTTTCTCGATATTCACGCCACCCATGAAAACCGCGGCACCATGTTTGACGTGGTGCGCCGCACCGCCGAACAGTGCTTTGTGCCGCTCACTGTTGGCGGCGGCGTGCGCACCCGCGAAGACGTGCGCGCCCTGTTGCTGGCAGGTGCTGACAAGGTCTCGTTCAACTCCGCAGCCGTGGCCAACCCGGATGTGATCGCCGAGGCCGCCGACCAGTTTGGCAGCCAATGCATCGTCTGCGCCATCGACGCCAAAACCGTCAGCCCCGGCAAATGGGAGATCTTCACCCATGGCGGCCGCCGCCCAACCGGCATTGATGCGGTAGAATTTGCCCGCACCGTGGTGGCCAAGGGCGCGGGAGAAATCCTGCTGACCTCGATGGACCGCGACGGAACCAAGGCGGGCTTTAACCTGCCCCTCACCCGCGCCATTTCCGATGCGGTGCAGGTGCCAGTGATCGCCTCTGGTGGGGTTGGCACCCTGGACCATCTGGTAGAAGGCGTGACAGAGGGCGGCGCCTCTGCCGTTCTCGCCGCATCCATTTTTCACTTTGGCGAATATTCCATTCAGGAGGCCAAGGAACATATGGCCGCCGCCGGCATCCCCATGAGGCTGACATGAGCATTCTTCACGACCTGGAAGCAATCATCCACAATCGCAAAACTGCGGACCCCAAAAGCAGCTGGACCGCCAAGCTGCTCGCCAAGGGCCCGGAGAAATGCGCCGAGAAGTTTGGTGAAGAAGCCATTGAGGCGATCATCGAAGCCGTCAAGGGCGACCAGGCGAAGCTCGCCTCCGAGGGCGCCGATGCGCTCTACCATTTCCTGGTGATGCTGGCAGCGCGCGATGTCTCCCTGGACGATGTCCTGGCAGAACTCACACGGCGCCAAAGCATGAGCGGCCTGGACGAAAAGGCCTCCCGCAGCAAAGGCTGACCCCAGGTCTCCCATCTGCCCCTGGGTCAAGGGATGGGGTTATTCTTAAGCCAGAAAGTTCTGACACTGTTTCAGGCGCTTTGCGGGGCAAATTCGCTCCTCAAACGCTTCTCAGCAACTCTTTCTTTGCCGGGCCGCAGGCCCGGCTGGGCCCAACGGGAAGTCCTGCATCTTTGATGCTGGTCTGCCGGGCGGGAGCCCCCCCTTTTTTTGCTGGAACACTACAGTTTTGAGGAAATGATACCGGTGGCAAAGCCACCCATGCGCAGCTCGCCGAACAGGCGCTGATATTCGATCTTGGGACAGCGGTTTTGCACCACATCCACCCCACGGGCTTCGGCCTTGGCCGCTGCCGCCGCATGCTCAACCCCGATCTGCATCCAGATACATTTCAGCTCAGGAAAGACCTCAAGCGCCTCATCGACGATGGGGGGCACCGCGTCAGAGCGGCGAAAGATGTCCACCATATCCACCGGCTGCTGAATCGCTGAAAGGCTGGGCTGCACCACTTCGCCAAACAACCGCTTGCCCGCATGGCCAGGATTGACCGGAATCACCCGATACCCTTTGAGCCCCAAATACCGCGCCACATAGTAGCTGGGACGCACCGGGTTCATTGACACCCCAACAACCGCGATGGTGCGGTTGCGTTGCAAAATAGATTTCAAAAAGCTGTCGCTGTAGTCTGTCATACACCAGAGGTAGCCGACCCTCCCGCCAAGGCCTAGCCCAGAAACGACAGAAATGCCTTGGCAACAGCCACCCACCGTCAACAGCGGTCAAAAAAACGCCCGGAAGCCAAAGCTCCGGGCGCGAGGTGTGGAACGAGGGACATTGATAAAGAGCTACGGCGTTTCCGCTCCGCAGTCCCTATAGATGTAGGATGGCAACATTTAAAAAAAAGATCCCATCAGGTACTTTTTTCGCAAACCCGGCCTGGGGCAGCCGTCAGTGGCGCAAAACTGCGGGCCAATTGTCATGCGCCGCCTGCAAAAGTTCTGGTTTTTCCTGCTGCCAGACCGCCTCAACACCGGGGTTGTTGAGCAACAACAACTCACCATCTTCGATCCGCCACAAACTAGGATCACCATGGGCAAGGTAGCCCTGCGACACCGCATAGGCGCAATAACCGCCAAAGACCGGTGCATAGGCGCGTGGGTTCGCCTCAAACTGCGCCTGATGGCCAGAAGAGGAAAACCGCCAAAAGACACCCTTCCACATCAGCGCAAACTCCTGGCGGCCAAGCACTGCGCCCTGCCCTTCGAAAAAGGCAACAACATCATAGCCATCCAGGGCCAGGCCATCGTGGGCAGAAAAGATCGGCGTCTCTGCCCGCGCAGACAGCGGCGCCAGACCTAGGGTCAGGACCAAAGCAACAAGAGTGTGGCGCAGAACCAATGGAACCTCCGAAAGATGCAGATAGAACAGCCCTAAATCTGGCCTAGAAAGGGCGTTTTGCATAGATGGGTTACAGTTTTGTGATCGCGACGTGAGTGTAATCAGTCAAAAATGTCCTCAACCAGATCGACAGCTTCTGACAACAGCGACTGGAACAGGCCCTTGCGCTTTTTGGGTTTCTTGCCTTTGCCACTCTTGTGAGTCGGTTTTTTTCCTTTTGCGCCTTTGATCTTTTTGCCCTTGGGCTTGGTCAAAGCCGCAGCAGGCCTGTCAAGCGCCGTTGCCGATGGCAGCCGTGCCCCCTTTCCGGGTGTCAGGGGGCGTGCTTTCTGGCTGGCCAAAGGTGCGCCGCAGGTTCCACAGATCAGGGCTGAAATGCCACTCTCTGTTTTGCGGGGCATGAAGCTCGATTGCACGCCGCAATAGCAGCAACTCAGTATTTTGCCACCATGGGCTCCGCTTTGTGCCATCTCGCCGTCCGCCTTTGTACTGTTGTGCGGTCTCAGGACCGCTCTAGGCTGGCATATAGGGCGATCGCGGCGGCATTTGAGACGTTGAGCGAACCAAACCCGCCCGCTGCGTCAATTTTCACCAGGTGATCAACAGTTTCTTTGGTTTTTTGCCGCAGCCCAGGGCCTTCGGCACCCAGGACCAGCGCAACGGGCAGATCCTTACGCCCCGCAAGACAGCTCTCGATGGTCTGTTCTGCTTCACCATCCAGCCCCAGCACCACATAGCCCATGTTCTGCAGCTCGGTAATCGTGTCGGCCAGATTGCGCATCCGCAGATAGGGTTGGCGCTCCAGCGCGCCGCTGGCAGTTTTGGCCAGGGCACCGGTTTCGGGTGCCGAATGGTGCCGGGTGCCGATGACGGCGCTGGCGCCAAACACTTCGGCAGAGCGCAAAATGGCTCCGACATTATGCGGGTCGGTCACCCGATCCAGCAAAATCACCCGCGGGATCTCAGCACCGATACAGTTTTCCGACAAAGAGCCCCAGCTCAGTGGCATCACTTCCAGAGCCGCCCCCTGGTGCACCGAATTAGGATCCAGCGGCGCGTTGAACTTGCGCGGCTCTACCAGTTCCGGATCTATCCCGGCAGCAGCGATGGCGTCTTCCAGTTTGTTCTGGGCATTCAATGTTACGATAAGACGTAATTTTTTCCGCTTCGGGTTCATCAGCGCATCGCGCACAGCATGCAGCCCAAAGAGCCAGACGGTCTCAGTGCCTCCGGCCTTTTTGTTCTGCTCCTTTTCGATCACCCACTGGGGCTTTTTCGTGGGTTTCTTGGACATCGTTCTCTCCAGCAAAAGGAATTTCAGGTTCGGGCAAAAAACTTGCGCTTTTTCTGTTGACGCCCCTTAGGTGCGCTAGTAATCACCCCCCCACAGCAGGTCAACAGCGACTTGCTAGTGGGCGACAGGCCGCAAGGTGTGGCAGGGGACTGTAACTCCCTCGCGGAGACGCACGCCTGGTTCGATTCCAGGGTCGCCCACCACTTCCTTCTCAAGCAGGAAGTGAAACTAGATAGATCTCAATAGCTTATGCAAAATGTGATTTTCACCTATTCGGCTTTGGTTGAAAATCCTGTCGCAAATCCCAGTCGTTTTCTGTTCCACGACGGCCCACCACAGGATGGCTTTGTCGTACAAATCCCGGCAGGGATTCATTTTGTGAATCCAACGTGATAGCTGGGAGAGATGAGCAGCTGGTCCCTGACGAAGTATCAGACAAAGAACTTGCCCTCCTACAACGCTGCGCGAAAACCGCGCGGTCATTTTCAATCTGGTTTGACTCAGCCATGATTTGGGTGCCACCGCCAAGCGGTCTCACTCCACGACCGCTATACCGCCTTTGGCATTCCCATCACAAAAGCCGTAGACCAAATCTTGGCATGTCTCCGATGTTAAATTGTCCTTTGGGCAGCACGGTCATTGCTTTCATATCCATGGCATCCATCGATTAGAGCTTTTTAAACAATTGCTTTTGACGGGTCGGTTATGGGGCACCCTGTCCTAATTTGTCAGGGTTTCTCATGATATAGAGCCAAGCAATCTTGCCGTTTTGGTCCGGGGCAAGCGTTGTGATGGAATCCAAAACGCCAAACTGGCTACGCAGGATCGCGGGCTTGGCGTTCACCATCGACAACTGGGTTGTCCAGCCCTGTTCTGTTTTTGCCTTTTCGTACAGCGCACGGAACACCTGTATGATTTCGCTGCCGCCAACCAACGGGCGACGCGCGGCTCTTTTATTGGCCCCACCATCTGAGAGCGCAACAGAATTGGGTGTAAGAAGCGACAGCGCCTGATCGAAGTCTTCCGACATAACCGCCGTGAAAAAGCGTTGGCTCAAATCGGCAACATCCTCTGGGGAGGCATCGAACCGTGGTCCAGAGGTCTGTAGTTTCTTCTGGGACCTGCTGACCAGCTGGCGACAGGCAGCCTCGCTTGTGCCAAGCGTGTCCGCTATTTCCGAATAGCTGGCATCAAAGGCTTCTCTCAGAATGAAGGCTGCGCGCTCGCGCTCGGTAAGGCGCTCCATGGCCCAGAGCAATGCCAACTCACACTCCTGCGCCAGCTCAAAATGGTTGCTTGGTTCCTGAGCCTCCATTTGCAAAAGAGGTTCAGGAAGCCATGGGCCCACATAGACCTCGCGCTGTCGATGGGCTGAACGCAAGGTGTCGATGGCAATATTTGTCGCGACGCGCCGCAGCCAGGCCGATGGGTTTTCAATTCGGTTGGTGTCTGCCGCCGCCCATTTCAGCCAGGTGTCCTGCACCGCGTCCTCGGCGCCTGCACGTTCGCCAAGCATGCGATAGCACAGGGAAATCAGTTTCGAACGCTCGAACTCAAAGATATCTGTGGCCACGTTCATGTTTGATGCCGGACCCGAATGGTCGTGCTGTCAATCTGAACACTTTGACAGGTTTGCCCATGCCCCAGACCGCGTTTCAATACCGGAAAAATTCGCCCGCTAGAAGCTGCGAATGAGGCCGCAATTAGCGCCGTTGCGCCGAACCGTTCTTCAATCCTGTCTCGCAGCTCGGCCAAGTCAGGGGTATCGGCGATGGCCGCCTGCGCAAACCTATACCCAAGGCCGACGTCACCTGCCCCACCGGCGTTGCCTTCAAGGCAAAGGGCAATCAGCTTTGCTGGTACATTCGATTCAAGCGCCATATCAACGACCAATTGCACGCATGGCCCACAGTCCCCCTCTTGCGTCGATCCAAGCATCGCCCCGGCCCAGACGTCGCGGGCCTGTTTTGGGCCGCGAAACTGACTGTAGAGCGGTAGCGTAGACAGTCGCAGACCCGCCGCCGTAGAGGTATCAACAATATGCGACATGTAAGCCGTATCATAGTTGTAGCGTTGCGCGAACCGTTCGGCGCCCATTTTTAACAAAGCGCGTATCATGCTGTTGCCCTTTCTTTTGGAGCGCTGGTGGTCGCCCACATCGCCAGAAAGGCAGGCACTTGAATGCCGGTCAGGTTTGTGAAGGCAACAACGTCCATGGGGCTGCCGCGATGTATCCAGATCCAGATGTGAAATACCGCATGAAGCACAAGCCATGACGCGCCACATACGCCTGCTGACCTGTCATGTTTCACACCTGCCCAAATCAACGCCGCACCACTAGCCAGGTAGGCAAGCGCGACATCCCTGGCAAAGTGAAAATTGAGCGGTCCGGTCAGTGATACACCGGGGACACTGGTATACCAGTGATTTGTGGCGGTCCAAATGTAGGCAGCTGTTCCAAGGGAAAGCCCGCCAACGGCTATCAGAACGGTGTGTCGCATATCATCTCCAAGGGTAAGTGTTCAGTGATATGACGATCCGCATGCCGAGTTTGTGACGAACTCGGGCAAAAAACAGACTTTGGCACACCTACAGGGAACTTACACTCAGTTCGCTCAGCCGACCTTAACCTACGATCTCAGTACCGGTTTAGAGCGCAAGCGCGGCGAACGACGGCTTAGAGCCGATTCTGTTGAAAAACAACGTGCTGCGAGCGCAGAAATTGGTGTTTTGATCTGCGCGCGAGTGCCTTTCTTATCAGGCTTTTCTCGTTTGCTGCGGTGCAGGAAAGATCTTGGCCAGTTTTCTGAGGTTCTGGGCGGTAGCGGCGAGGAGGAATTCGTCATTTGCGCCGCAAGGCCCGCGTAATCGTAGTCGTCCCAGCCCGAGAATGCGTTTGAGGTGGGCGAAGAGCATTTCGACCTTCTTTCTGAGCTTCATCGCGATCTGGTATTCTTCGGTCTTGGCCAGATCCCTGGCGACCTGACGCGCATCTTCGTGCTCTTCGCGGGTGATCTTGCGAGCATCAGCGTTAGGGCAGCATTTTTGCTTGGACGGGCAGACCTGGCAGACTTCTTTCAAGGCGCGATAGCGGGCTGTGCCCTTGCCCGTCGGTCCCCGGTTCGGATCAGAGTAATTCCGGCGGAACTGCTTGAGCGCGCGACCCTCGGGGCAGATGTATTGATTATTCTCTGCATCCCAATCGAAATCTGTGCGTGTCCATGTCCCATCGGGGCGTCCGGCCTTGTCAATCACAGGGATGTAAGGATCGATCTTGCGCTCCACGAGCCAGCCGAGCATTGGGCCTGAACCATAGGCTGTGTCGGCGATCATCCAGTCAGGGACCAAGCCGAACTTTTCTTTCACCCGCGTCAGCATGGTTTTTGTCGATCCGACCTCGGCTTGCCGGATGGAGCGTGTGGGTTCCACATCCAAGATGACACCGTGATCCGTGTCGATGAGATAATTGTCGGAATAGCTAAAGAATGCAGGGCCTTTGCGGGCTGCTGTCCACTGACTGGCGGGATCGGAATGCGAGGTGAACTTGGGTTGGACATCGCTCGCCGCTCCAAACGCGGCCTCGTCGAGCGTCTCGAGATACTCTCGGACTGCGCGGGGTGCATCTACGGCATCGATGGACGACGCATCCCATTCTTCCTTCGGTGTTGAGTTTTGCTTGTTCGCATCGGCTTCGATCAAACTGGCATCGACTGCCATGCGCTGACCGCTGGCGAGACCTTCCTCGATACAGCGGGCGACGGTCGTCTCGAACAGGTGTCGCAGAAGTTCGCTGTCGCGAAAACGCCCATGCCGGTTCTTGGAAAACGTTGAATGATCGGGAACGCGATCGCTTAGGTCGAGGCGGCAGAACCAACGATACGCGAGGTTCAGATGAACCTCTTCACAGAGCCGCCGCTCGGACCGGATGCCAAAGCAATAGCCAACCAACAGCATCCGGATCAGCAGTTCAGGATCGACGGAAGGGCGGCCCGTGTGGCTGTAGAAATCTGCCAGATAGGCGCGAGCGCTGCTCAGGTCGACGAAACGATCAATGGATCGCAGCAGGTGATCTTGTGGGACATGATCTTCCAGCGAAAACTCGTAAAACAGTGCCGCCTGCGCTTCTTGCCTCGGTCCCAACATCGCCAAATCCCCCACAATATGGGAATTGAATCAGTAGTTCAGGTCGCAATCAAGGAAGAGTTTTTCAACAAAATAAGCCCGTTTTTACCAATGCTGCGATTGGGATGAACGGCCGCTCCTCAAATTTCGTCCAGCCACGGTCTTCGTGCCGTATGCATCAGTCTAAGAGGGCGAGCCGCGCTAAGAGCGCCCCGTTGTTCCGACACGACCTCGCGCAGGAAGTTTGCGACGGCCTGGACCCTGCGCGAGGACACGAGATCGGTTTGCGTCACGAGCCAGATTGGCTGATCGATGCCAAGGTCGGCGTCTAGGCACATCAACTCGCCTGGCTGCGTCAGAAAATGCGGCAAGACGGCGAGACCCAATCCCGAAGCGCAGCCGACCAACTGGGCTGCAAGCGACGTCGTCACGACCGCCGGTGCCCGACCGCGCAGGGCGCGCTCGATCCACTGCGCAGCGGGAAGATGCCCGTACCCCTCGGCCCAGGCGATGAATTCGTCCTGTTCGAAGTCGACTTCGAGACGTCCGGCGCGGCCTGCAATGTACGACTGCGCGCCATAGAGACCGTATCCAAGCGTTCCCAGGCGCTGCACCGAGACATGCCCACGGTCGGGCTTGATCATTCGCAGCGCTATGTCAGCGTCACGGCGGTGCAGGTTCACGGTGGCGATGTCGGTAGCGATCTCCAGCGTCAATCGCGGATGGGCGAGGCGCAGGCGCGGCAGTGCAGGAATGATGAGTGCGGTCGCGAGGTTTTCGGCGGTGGCAAGGCGAACGGTTCCCGACACCTCTGGCTCTTCGGGCAAGCCTGATCCGAAGGCCCGCGCAGCGGCTTCCATCTCCTCGGCGCGTTCGATCAGGACCGCGCCTTCTTCGGTCAGCCGGTAACCAGTGTGATCCCGTAGAAAGAGCGGGCGTCCGAGAGACGCTTCCAGCCGCTCGACCCGCCGGGAAACAGTCGCCAGCCCGATTGAGAGCGCAGCGGCGGCGCCGCTTAGAGAGCCCGAACGAGCAACGGCGAGGAACACCGAGACGTCATCCCAAACGAGGCCCTGCCTTTCCATAATTGGAATTCCCGTTACCGTTTATGGCTATTACCTAACATGATCGGAAATGCCACATTCCTATCGAACGCACAAGATAGGAGAGAAAAATGGAACGACGGACACTTGGAACCGACCTCACGGTCTCGGCGCTTGGATTGGGCTGCATGGGAATGAGCGAGTTCTACGGGCCCCGCGACGACGACAGGTCCCTGCGCGTTTTGCACGAGGCGGCCGAGCTTGGCCTCGACTTTTTCGACACCGCTGACATGTATGGTCCGCATCACAACGAGGAGCTAATTGGCCGATTTTTCAACGAGACGTCGGCACCCATGAAGGTCGCGACGAAATTCGGAATCGTCCGCGCGCCGGGCGAGTACCGGCGCAGCCTCGACAATGGGGCGGACTATGCACAGCAGGCATGCGAGGGCTCGCTAAGACGTCTCGGTATCGAGCGGATAGACCTCTACTACGTCCACCGCGTCGACCAGGAACGGCCCATCGAAGAGACCATGGAGGGGCTCGGGCGCTTGGTCGGTGAGGGCAAAATTGCGCGCATCGGCCTGTGCGAGGTCAACGCCGAGACACTTCGGCGCGCGCACGCCGTACATCCGGTGACGGCGGTGCAGACTGAATACTCCCTTTGGTCCCGCGGCCCCGAAGACGAGGTTCTGCCAACTTGCCGCGAGCTGGGCATCGGATTCGTTCCCTATTCGCCGCTCGGTCGCGGCTTCTTGACGGGGCGCTTCCAGGACGGACAGTTCGAAGATGGGGATTTTCGTGCGTTTCTGCCTCGGTTTCAGAACGGAGCGGCGCAGGCGAACGGCCGAATTGCCGATCTCGTCGCTAGGACGGCGAAGCGGAAGGGCTGCACGCCCGCGCAGCTGGCGCTCGCCTGGCTTCTTGCGCAAGGAGACAATATTGTCCCGATCCCCGGCACGAAGCAATCGAAATACCTGCGCGACAACGTAGGAGCGGCGAAGATTACGCTCTCGGATACCGATCTCGCCGATATCGACGCTGGACTTTCTGAACGGCCAGTATCGGGGGCTCGCTACACTGCGGAAGGCATGAAAGGGGTGGACGCATGAGTGATGCATCCGATCGACTGACCCGAGCGCTTTCTCTTCTTGACCGCCTTGAGCTGGGAGCACCGGAACGGGTGCAACGCAACCTCGACGCGTTTCACCCGGACACCGCAAAACTCGTCCTCGGCTACGCGTTCGCGGACGTCGTTGGCCGTGACGGGATTGACCTCAAGACGCGCGAAATGATGACCGTCGCCATGCTCGCGGCCATGGGCACCGCGCAGGGGCAACTCGAGTTCCACATGCGCGCTGCAATGAATACCGGGGTGAGCCGGGAGGATTTGGTCGAGATTGTCCTGCAAGTCTCTGTCTACGCCGGTGTACCTGCCTGCATGAATGCGGTCACGGCGGCCAAAAAGGCGTTTCAAGCCGCCGAGAAAGGCTGACGGGAGATGTGCTTCGCTGGCATTCGTTGACCATTCAGCGAACGGCCGCGAAGTCCCGCAGAGCTGCCCTCCCCGCCGAAATCTTGCTGTAAACCTCACCGCTGATCGGTCCTTCCGCAGCGGCGTAGCGTTTCAGGCCGTGTTTATAGCGAGATTGCCGGGCTTTGCAGAGGTCGCTTTCCAGAGCAGCCCAGTTTGAGGGAGTTTTGAGCCCAATGAATTTTGGATTCTGTGTCCATCACAATTCTTGACAAAACTCGTAAGGAAAAATATGGGTCCGTCCTATACCTTTTCCTCGAAGCAAGGTGTTGTGGAGTGTCCCTCCTCCTTAACGCCCAGCCATACCATTCAATAGCTGTGTAGGTTCGCGCCTTTCACAGCGCGTTGGAGCAGTATGGTGCGCACAAGCTTCGTCTCAATGATACCTCTCTTTTCCGCCTTGGCGTGTTGGTGTTTCCCAAACCGGCGCTTTTGCGCAGGCCTGTTGGCCGTATTTCTGGCTGTGGCAACCACGCCAGAAGATGCACAGGCCGATAGCTTTCCGGTGTTGATCCAGCATCAATACGGCGAGACCACAGTTCAAAGCGAACCAAGCCGCATCGTTTCTCTCAGCCCGCATTTCCCAAGTAACTTGACGTTTTCGCGCCTCCAACGGCCACTAATGTGTTATATTTCAGTATGTTAATTTGGCTGAAGGTGGTGGATTATGGATCACCCAGAGGGTGCACGCGAAACGGGTGATGGGCGGCTCAGTTTTGACCGCCGGGTCCGGCTGGAGTTTCATGGTTCCAAGATCAGCTCGGACGGTGGATTACTGTTGTTCAGGGAATTGGATGAAGTGCTCGGCCTGCACGACATTGCGGGCGGATTTCTGAGAGACACGCGAACTGGCCACAATCGCCTGCACTCACTGGTCGGCTTGTTGCGCCAGTCGGTCTTTGGGCGGCTGGCCGGATATGATGATGTTAATGACGCGGACCGTTTATCGCTTGATCCGGTGATGCGGCAGGTCGTTGGAGGGCGTGCCGTTGAGGCCAAGGCCGCGTCTGCGAGCCAGATGGGACGGTTCGAGACCGAGGTGTTGGCGGCAACCGACAATCGCACTGTGCTGGCGGATTTATCAGGACACTGGATCGACCGGGTTCACAATCGCAAACCGCCCAAGTGGATCACGCTCGACATGGACAGTTCAGTCAGTCCCACCCACGGCGCGCAAGAAGGCACCGCTTGGAACGGGCATTTCGGCTGCATGTGCTATCACCCGCTGTTCGTCTTCAACCAGTTTGGCCATTTGGAACGCTGCGCCCTGCGCCCCGGCAATGTTCACAGCGCAGATGGGTGGGAAGAGGTTCTGAAGCCCGTCATCGCGCGATATGCGGATCGTCACCTGATGCGGTTCTTCCGGGGGGATGCTGCGTTCGCCATCCCGGAGCTATACAAAACTCTGGAACTGGAAAACTATTTCTACGCCATCCGCCTTCGGGCCAATCGCGTTCTTCAGGGCAAGATTGCGCATCTGCTCAAGCGCCCTGTGGGTCGTCCGCCAAAAGGCGTGAAGCGCATCTACGGCGACTTCCAATATCAGGCGGCATCTTGGGACAAACCTCGTCGTGTCATCGCCAAGGTGGAATGGCATCCCAGCGAGTTGTTCCCGCGCGTGGGCTTCGTGGTCACCAACATGCCGATGGAACCCGACTGGATCATCCGCTTCTACAACCAACGCGGCACCGCCGAGCAATACATCAAGGAAGGCAAGCAGGCGATCAACTGGACCCGTTTGTCCTGCAAAGGCATGGCGCAGAACGAGGTGCGGCTGCAACTCCATGCACTGGCTTACAATATCGGTGCCTTCCTACAGGGCACTGATCTACCTGATGAGATAGCCGACTGGTCACTGACAAGCCTGCAGACGCGATTGATCAAGATTGGTGCGAGGGTTGTGCGTCACGCCCGTGCAATCACCTTCCAACTGGCCGAGGTGGCTGTCAGCGGCGATCTGTTCAACCGCATCCTTGCGGCCATACATCGGCTGCGCGCACCGCCGGTTCCCTAATGACAACATCGTTAATCATAAAACCTGAACAAAAGCGGCTCAACCGGTCTATCCATACGGGGGTCGGTCAGACCAATATCCGGATCAACCTCGCCCCCGAGACCGGAAATCGTGCTCAGTTCGCGCGTCAGATGCCCGAACAACGGCACCATGGGTCCAAGAGGCTTGATAGGAGCGCAGAACAGCGGCAAGGTGGGCGGGAGGACGTTCCACTTGGGGAATGTCAGTTCAAATCTATCAAGGCTGAGCTGATCTGGCGCAACAAATGGGACACACGTCGTAAGTCAGAAGGTGCGATCTTCCAGTATATCAATGTTTTTTATAATCCACGCCGCCATCACTCATCGCTGGGTGGCAAAATCCCCTTGGCCTTCGAACTAAAGGTTACATAAATGAGTGAGGAGACCGGAACGTAAGCGTCACAAGACCACACGACGGGGCGGAAAACGGACCTTAGCTGCAAGTGCTCGGGTCATGCATCGGGAAGGCGAAAGCAGCCATTCAGCTGCCAAACAGCCGCCTCTCGGTGCTGCGGCCCCCATCAAGGGCAGCAAGACGCCCTTGCAAGCGATGAAACACTGGCACAAACTCAAACCAGAACTGTTCAACAAACTGCCATACTACCGTCCGGGATGTGACAGCTATGCATGACGCGACTACAACCAATAGCATAAGGTATTTCATAATATCTCCATCAGGTTCAGGTGCGTGGAATTTGGCCCTTTGCAACGGGTTCTAAGCCACGGGCGGGCCAGGTTTATGGCGGCGGAAAGTAATAATGGATCACAATACCAAGCAAGAAACATATGCCCAACACCACAACAGCAGCCAGGACCGGCAGCAGAACGCCCGCACCAAAACTCATCCTCTCGATCCAGGCGAAAACACCTTTCCTAGACTGCGCCGCCGGAACGTCTGTCGTTTCAATCAAAGGGTAGTATTTGTACGCCAGAAATTGCGTCAGAAGGACCCCGAACTGGAACAGCCCAATCGCACTGACGATGAGTTTCGCCCAAATGGACGGATCGCGAACGTTGAAAACAAAGAAATACGCGATGAACACAATACCGAAAACACTTACCGTAAATGTATAGCCTATGTGCGACTTTGGAATGATATCGATCTGAGTGCCTCAGGTGTCGCATCCAAATCTGGTAAGCCAATTGTAGCGGTCCCAACCATGCGCGATCACATGCATTTCTGACCCTACGGTGCACCCGCAGAGGCGTCGCTGACTCCATACGTCATAATCTTGCGCAGGGGGGGCTGAGTTCTGGGTCATGGCGCTGACAGCCTCTTTGAATGTGCGCGCCATGACAAACCGGTCGCAAGCGCCCAAATCAGAACAATCCCCCAAAGAACCAACCCAAAAAACGTAAGGAAAACGGTCAGCAGCAGAACCACGGCGGCGCAAAGGACAAGCAACTGCAATGCACCGATGAACGGCTTGCGCATGAAAAATGTCCCAAGCCCAGGAATTATGAGATTCAAAATGATTTGGGGCATCGGTGTTCTCTGTCCTGAAATGTTCAAGGCACGCGCGGATCAGCCCCTTAGGGTTGCACCTACCAATCAATGTGCTGATTGTATCTTAGTTTGACGGTGCTAGAACTAGAACGTGTGTACTATTGACAGTGCTCTTAGGCAAAATTTGCCCAGAAGTTTTCCCCGCAGTGCCGGGGGTTTAGGGCATCAGAGATAAGGGGGTGTTAATGACCGGAACCATAATCGTCGCTGATGATCACCCTGTTTTTCGCGAAGCTTTGAGCCGTATTGTGCGCCAGGTGGTCAAGGGAAACATCGTTGAGGTGGCAGATTTCGACACTCTTTTGGGCGCGCTAGAAGGAGGTCAGGAACCTAAATTGCTGCTGTTGGATTTGGTGTTTCCCGGCTCAGCTTTATTGGCCACGATTTTTTGTTAGCGCTGGGAAGACCACCGCACGCGCTGCGCAAATGGTTTGGGCCGCATCCTTATGGCATCTGGCCCTGGGCGCAGGAAGCTTTGGGAGAGGCCACGCCCATCGTCATGCAGGGCGAGATCGATATCGAGGCCATCGCGGCCATGCAGCCGGATCTGATTGTTGGCCAATGGTCTGGAATGACCAAGCGCGAATATCAGCTGTTGTCTCGAATTGCACCAACTGTTCCGCCGCAATTGCAGTATGGCGACTATGGCACTCCCTGGCAGGAAATGTTGCGGACCCTGGGGCGCGCCACGGGACGTCTGGATCAGGCTGAAGAGATCATCGCCGGAATTGACGCGCGTTTTCACGACATTCGTCAGGCCCACCCGGAGTGGCAAGGGGCCAGTTCCGTCATGGTCTGGGCAGGTCAGAATGGCGCCTATTCCGCCCGTGACATCCGCGGCCAGTTTATCCAAGCCCTAGGTTTCGAGGTGCCGGGCGCCATCAATACCCGGGCGTCCTTCAACAATTACTACGTGCTGATCCCGCCGGAAGACCTCTCCCCCATCGATGTTGATGCCCTCATTTGGCTGGACGCGGGTGGCTCAGTCAGTCAGCTCGAACGGATGCCGCTGCGCCCAACCCTGCGCGCTTATACCGAAGGCCGCGAGATCTATGCCGATTTGCTCCTCTCGGCGGCCCTGTCACATTCCAGTCCACTTAGCCTGAACTATGCGCTGGATCGCCTGGTGCCCTTGTTGGAGGCGGCCATAGATGGCGACCCCGCCACCACTGTTACCAGCACCGCCAAGGCTGGCCTGCTGCCCGAAGGCTTCTGACATGACCATTCTCGAGGCTACATCTCCCCGGTCTGACCACCGTGCATCAGCCCGCCAGATCTGGCTGCTGACGGTCGTCCTAAGCCTGCTATTGCTGTCGGCCCTGTCGCTGCGTTTGGGCCTGCGCCCGATCAGCTGGCACAGCATCTGGGACTCCTTTGTGGCCTATGATGCCACAAACGCCAATCATCTGGTCCTTCAGGGGATGCGGCTGCCCAGATTGCTGGCTGCCTGGCTGGCCGGAGCTGCCCTGGCCGGTTCCGGGGCTTTGATCCAGAGCCTGACAAGAAACCCGCTGGCAGATCCCGGATTGCTGGGCATCAATGGCGGGGCGTCGCTGGGGGTGATCCTCTGTATCTTCCTGCTGGGCATTTCCGACCCGGCATCCTTTGTCTGGGTCGCCATGGGCGGCGGGTTGATCAGCACGGTTCTGGTGTTCTTCCTGGGCGGCGCCGGTCAGGGCACCCCGCTGCGGCTGATCCTGGCAGGTGCGGCGCTCAGCGCGCTGTTCCTGGCACTCGGGCGAAGCCTGTTGCTGATCAGCCAGCGCAGCCTGGATGTCTATCGCTTTTGGGTGCTGGGCGGTCTCGACGGGATTGAGATGGCAACCCTTGCGGCTTTGCTGCCCTTCTTTGCCTTGGGCGCGACGCTTGCCGCAGTGTCTTCCTTCAACCTGAACGCCATGATGCTGGGCGAGGACACCGCCCGCAGCCTGGGCCTGCGGGTTGGACTGGCGCGGGGGCTTGCCGTTTGTGCCATTGTCTGCCTCTGCGGTGCCACGGTGTCGATGGCCGGGCCCATCGCCTTTGTTGGCCTGATCGTGCCCCATATGGCGCGGCGTTTTTCGGGCGCAGATATGCGCTGGTGCCTGTTGTTTTCCGCACTTTTGGGGGCGGGGCTGATGATCCTTGCCGATCTCCTGGGGCGCTTGCCGGTCTTTGGCGGCAATATGCAGGCCGGGGTTATGGCAGCGCTCCTAGGCGGGCCAGCTCTGGTCTGGTTGATCCGCCGCAATGGGCGGGCGGCGCTATGAGCTGGAGCCTACGCCTGCCCTTCCTGTCCCTGTCCCTGTCCGTCTCACAGCGCGCCGTTGCTGTCGGCTCTGTCCTCATGCTGCTGCTCACCCTGGGCGCGGTTCTGGCCCTGCGTCTTGGCAGCTATGCCTTCACCGAGACCAGCTGGCTCAGCGTGTTGCTGGGCGCGGGCTCAGACATTGACAGAATGATCCTGATGGATCACCGATTGCCACGGATCCTGACAGCCCTGGGGGCTGGTGCTTGCTTTGGCCTGTCGGGGGCGATGTTTCAAACCATGATGCGCAATCCGCTGGCATCGCCGGATATCATTGGCTTCAACGCCGGCGCCAGCTGCGGCGCGCTGCTGGCGATCATTTTGACCGGCGGCAATGTGTTGCTGGGCGCACTTGTTGGCGCGCTGTTCACAGCAGTTCTGGTTGTTGGCCTCGCCTGGAAAGACGGCTTGCATCCCCAGCGCCTGGTGCTGATCGGGCTCGGCATTGGCTTTGCCCTGGCGGCCCTGTCCGATTTACTGCTGAGCCGGACCGATGCCCGGACCGCCGCCGATATGGCCGAATGGCTGATTGGCACCCTGAACGCGCGCGATTGGCAGGATGTCTGGCTTGTTTGGTCCGGGTTGCTGCTTTTGGCTCCGGCGGTTTTCTGGATCCATTTCCCCTTGGCCCGGCTTGGCCTGTCGGATGATCTGACCAGTAGCCTGGGCCTGCGGCTATCGCCGCTGCGCCTGGGGATCACGGGTCTGGGCATTCTGCTGGCGGCCCTTGCCGTCTGCACCGCCGGCCCCCTGCCCTTTGTGGCCTTCGCCGCCGGACCAATTGCGCGCGCCCTGGTGCCCAATGGCAGACCCGCCCTGCTGGGGGCAGCAGTGATCGGCGCCCTGCTGGTGCTGGCAGCAGATACGGCCTCCCGCTTGGTTCCCAGCATTCAACTGCCCGCAGGCGTCTTTACCGCCCTGATCGGTGGCCCGGTAATGATCTGGCTGCTGATGGTTCAATTTCGCAAAGGAAAGCTCTGAATGACCGCCCCTGCCCGCCTGCACGCCAAAGCCCTGTCGGTTGCCTTTGCCAATACGCCCATCCTAAAGGCGCTGAGCGCCGATATTCCGGATGGCAAGATTACCGTCATCGTCGGACCCAATGCCTGTGGCAAATCCACCTTTCTCAGATCCCTGGCGCGGCTGCAAAAGCCCGGCAGCGGTGAGATTTTTCTGGATGGCAAAAGCATCCATAAACAGGCCAACCGCTCGGTTGCGCAACGTCTGGCCATCCTGCCGCAATCACCCAGCGCCCCCGAAGGGCTGACCGTTCGGGATCTGGTGACGCGTGGCCGCACACCACATCAATCGGCGCTGCGGCAATGGTCCCATCAGGACGCAGAGGCCGTTGGGCGCGCACTGAAACTGACCGGCATGGCCCCCCATGCCAACCGCCCCCTCGAAGCCCTGTCTGGCGGTCAGCGACAACGGGCCTGGATCGCAATGGCCCTGGCACAGGACACCGAGATCCTGCTGCTGGATGAGCCGACGACCTACCTGGACCTGCCACATCAGATCGAGCTTCTGTCCCTGATCCAGTCGCTCAACCAACAGAGCAATCAAACCGTGGCCATGGTGCTGCATGACATCAATCTGGCCGCCCGATTTGCCGATCACATCATCGCCCTGCACGCAGGCGCAATCTTCACCACGGGCAGCCCCGCCGAGGTCGTCACCCGAAACAATATGGAACAGGTCTTTGATCTGAAATGTCAGATCATCTCCGACCCGGTGCACGGCACCCCACATGTCATCCCCGAATAGGACTGTAACATGACGATAAACCCAAGTTTCCCAATTGATGCCACAGCCCTGCTGACCGGCCTGTCCCATGCCGCCATGCGGCAGGTGATGCTGCACCAGGCCCAGGAGCACGAACTGCGGGTCGTGGAGGACAGCGAAAGCGCTGTCAGCATTGAAGTACCCTCCTTTGGGCAATACCGCTTTGAACCCGCAGAAGGTGGCATCCACATTCGGATTTCAGCGGCGCTGCCGGACCGCTTGTTCATGCTCAAAGACAGTTTTAGCGAAACCCTGTCCCAGCTGCTGCCCGAGGCGGCAAAGGACCTGCGTTGGTCGGATAGCGCAACCCTGCCCAACCGCCCGCCGAATCTGCACTTCACCCGGGTTGTCTCTGTCACGCCGGTGGGAACCGCATTCCTTCGGGTGCGCATCCAAGCCGATGATCTAAGCAGTTTCCAGGATGACGCCATCCACTTCCGCCTGCTCTTGCCCGCCCCGGATTGCACCGAACCGGAATGGCCCAGCCTTGCGGAAAATGGCGCCACGGTCTGGCCCAAAGGAGAAAAGGCGCTGCATCGACCAGCCTATACCACCCGCTGGATCGACCGGGAGGCAGGGTTGCTGGATTTTGACGTTTTCCTGCACGACGGGGGCCGCGTAACCAACTGGGTGCGGGGCGCCAGCATTGGCGATCTGTTGGTCATCGCCGGGCCTGGCGGCGGCGGCATTCCAGAAAGTTCCAAGATCTGCATCTTTGCCGATGAAACTGCTTTCCCGGCGGTCGCGCGTATTCTCGAAGCGCTACCCGCCAATAGCACCGGCCAGGTGACCCTGATCGCCGCACAGGGCGCCGACTGCGGCTATCCCATCGCAGCGCCTGCAGGGGTCACGCTCACCTGGCTCACCCGCGAAGAGGCCCAGGATGTGCCGCGCCAGGCTTTGGCGGCGCACCGGGAATGCCCGGATCACTTTTTGTGGCTGGCGAGCGAAAAGTCAGATGTGACGCCAGTGCGCGAAGCCCTGAAGGCCGACAAACGAGCCCCCGGAACCAGCTACATCGCCGCCTATTGGAGCAAGCCATGACCCTGCACATCTCTCTTTCAGCTGTCCTGTTGTTGGCCGCGACGTCCTATGCCGCAGCGCAAGAAGCCGCCCAGGCCCCTGCCTCTGCGGCCCCCATCCTTGCCGCGCCCACTGTGGACAGCACGGGCAGTGGCCTGGTGACGCCCCCTATGACACCAACCGATTTGAATGCGGCGCGTCGGGCCCTGTCCCCCCCGGTCGAGGGCACAGCGGCGGAAGCCACCGCGCCGATGGCAGCACCTGCGACACCTGCTTTCGAGGCAACAGCCAGCGACAGCCCTACCACAGCTGCGCCACCTTCCACCTCTGCAGTCTCGCAAGAGGTCTCGGACCCCGCCGCCGCGCCTGCCGAATTGGGCGATGGGGCCGCGCCAAATGCAGCTGTTGAACTGCCCGCACTGCAGCCGCTCAGCCGACAGGAAGAAATGTTGCAACTGGCAGAGGAAACCTCTGGCAAAGCGATGAAATTCCTGCGCGACGGCGGGCCTTCGATCTGGGCCATTGCAGCGCTTTCGGTGATCACCCTGGCGCTGATCCTGTGGAAAATCTGGCGCCTGGCGCTGATCGGCGCCTGGTCCCGTGGCAAGGCCAGCAAAGCGGTCTTGGCCTATGAGGCCGGTAATCCAGCGGTGGCTCTGGCCATTGTTGAGGGCCGAATGGGCATTCGTTCCAAGGTGGTCAGCGCCGGGTTGACCGCCCTGCGTCAACTGCCCGAAGACCGCGCCCGGGAAGAAACCGCCAGAATTGCCAAAAAACATCTCGCAAAGGCGGGCACCGGGCTGGGTGCGCTGGAGCTGATCGCAACAATTGCACCGCTTCTGGGTCTATTGGGCACGGTTCTGGGCATGATCGCTGCCTTCCAGGCGCTGCAACAGGCCGGCTCCAAGGCCGACCCTGCGCTGCTGGCCGGGGGCATATGGGAAGCCCTGCTGACCACGGCTGCAGGCATGGCCGTGGCCATCCCGGCTTCGGCGGCCCTTACTTGGTTTGAATCGGTCATCACCGGCATCCGTCAGGATATAGAAGACAGCGCCACCCGGCTGTTTGTAGCCGAGGTTCCCCAAGACCTCCCCATGGCGGCCGAGTAAGGCGATGCAATTCACCCAAGCCAGGCGCCCCAGGCGCAAACCCAGCCTGACCCCGATGATCGACGTGGTCTTCTTGCTGCTGGTCTTTTTTATGCTGGCCTCGCGCTTTGGCAGCGATGCGGTATTGCAGCTGCCCCTTGCCGGGCGCGGCGGTGAATACACCGGACCGCCACGGCTGGTGGGGATTGGGGCAGGCAATCTGGATCTGAATGGCGTTCCCATCGCCGCCAGCCACCTGCCCCTGGCGCTGGCGCCGCTGATGTCCTCGCCGGAGGATATTCTCATCCTGCGCGGCCGCGATGGGGCCGATCTGCAACGTATCATCGACGTGACAACCCTGCTGCGCGACGCCGGGCTGGTCAACGTCGTGCTGGTGGAGTGAGACGCGCAATGGACCTGTCCCCTGCTGTGAAACGCCCTCGCGCGGAATCCATTGTGCCGATGATCAATGTGGTGTTTCTGCTGCTGATCTTCTTTCTGATGACCTCGCATCTGGCGCAGCCCGAACCCTTTGAGGTCACGCCGCCCGGTGCCAATCTTGAGGCAGAAGCCGAAGCTGAACCTGTGCTCTACATAGATGCCGAGGGGCGCATGCATTTTGACGGGGCCGAAGGTGAGGCCGCGCTAGAGATGCTGACACGCAGCAGTGCCGACACTCCGGTGGTGCTGCTGCGTGCTGACGCCAAACTGGAAGCCACCACTCTGGCGGGTATTCTGAAAAAGCTGGCGGCAGCGGGGCTTGCCCGTGCCGAATTGGTGGTGACGCCACAATGAAACGTACCGCAGAAATAACCCTGTTTGCAGGCCTGGCCGCGCTTATCCATGTCAGCCTTTTTGCCTCGGCACCGAAATCTGGCGTGCAGTCCAGCGGCGCCGGGGGCGAGGCCATGGTCTCAATCGAAGCCGCCAGCGCCACAGTTGCTGAAATGGTCGAGGCATGGGAGCGCCCGCCGCCGCGTCCGCAGATGGTGAAACCGGACCTGGAACAGCCGCGAACACCAACAGATGCGCCGCAGATGCCCCAGTTTGAACTGGCCGATGCCCCGCGTGCCGCTGTGCTTGTGGCCCTAAAGGAACCAGAGGAGGCCGACGTGGTGGAGATTGATCAGTCAACGCCTCCTCCACCGCCCCCGCCAGAACCGGAGCCCAAACCCGAACCAAAGCCGGAACCAAAACCGCGCCCCAAGCCAGCGCCCAAACCGGTGGAGACGCCGCCAACAGCGCAGAGCTCCAATCAGACCTCTGCTGGCCGCGCGGCCCAACGAGCTGCCGGATCTGGTGGCGGGGCTCAGGCCGGCGCCGCGGGCGGCGCCACAACGGCGACCGTCTCGGCGGGGCAAAGGGCAAAGCTTCAGTCGATCTGGGGGGCAAAAATCCGCTCCCGGATTGAGCGACGCAAACGCTACCCATCCGGGACACGTGGCTCTGGCCGGGTGGTTTTGCGCATCACGGTGGCGGCCAGCGGCGCGCTGGTCAACTACCGGGTGGCCAAATCCTCCGGCGTTGCCGCCTTTGATCAGGCGGCGCTAAAGGCCGTCAGCCGGGCCGGAAAATTTCCCAAAGCTCCCAAGGGTATTGGTGCCTCTCAGTTCACCTTCAACCTGCCGATGAGCTTTGCCAAGTAGCGCCACGCTCTTCCCCCAGCATCACCCCACAAGAAACCCCGCGCCCTATCAACAGGGCGCGGGGTCTTTGTTTACGTTGCAGCTGGGATGGTTTTAGAATTTGGAGGTCAGGGTCAGGGCAACATTTCTGCCTTCGCCAAAGTAGCAAGAGCCGGACTGGCAGGTTGCCATGTAGCGCTCATCGGTGAGGTTGCGTAGGTTCAGCGCCACCAGCCAATTGTCTTGGCCATAGGATACTGCCGCGTCATAAAGCGTATAGGACGGCGTCAGATAGGTGCTGGCACCACCCCAGGCCTCGCCGTTGTAGCGCATCCCCGCGCCCAGCTTCCAGCCCGCCATCGCTCCATCCAGCGGTTCGTAGTTCACCCAAAGCGAGGCTGCGTTTTTAGGCACCTGAGCGATGTAATCCCCTTCGGCGTCCTCGGTATCGAGATAGGTATAGGCAAAATTGACCGAGACATCGCCAAAGCGGTGGAAGGCCTCAAGTTCAAAGCCCTTGGCCCGGGCCTCTCCGGTTTGCACCTGAAAGCCGGGGTTGGCGGCATCTGCCACCGTCATATTGGATTTGGTCAGATCAAAGGCCGAGACCGTCAGCAGCGTATCTGTGCCAACGGGTTGATACTTCAGACCCAGCTCGACCTGCTCACCCTCGGTTGGCTCGAAGGGGGTACCATTGACATCCGCCCCAATGGCATCCTGCCGGAAGCTTTGAGCATAGCTGAGGTAGGGCGCCAACCCGTTATCAAAGCGGTAGAGCACTGCCGCGTTACCGCTCCAAGCGCTGTCCTGTGCCGCCACTGTTGTGGCACCAAAGCTGCCATTGCTGGTGCCGGTCTCGATATCGCCGTAGCGCAGACCAAGATCCACAAAGAGCCGATCCTGAAAAACCGCGCGCTGCTGCAGATAGACGCCCCATTCGGTGATGGTGTTGCCCGCCGTGTCTGTGACCGTGATCGAGTTGAAACCGCCATAGGTTGGATTGAACGGATCAATGGGGGCGACCTGGGTTCCATAGCCAGTATCGCTGTCATAGTAGCCCTGGGTATAGCTGGCTCCGAGAATGGTGCGCATCTCGATGCCGCCCAGGCCGTATTCAGCTGTGGCATAGCTGTCCAGCCCCCAGGTCTTCAGCTCGTTTTCGGCCCGGTAGAACGTCCGGTTGATGGTGCCATCCGGGTTGTAGCGCCCGTTGCCAGTGTTATCAAAGGCCCACCAGGCGTGCTGATACAGGGACTCGCCTTCCAGGTAGCGCGCACTTGCATTCATGCTCCAGGTCGCGTTGAAGCGGTGCTTGAACATCGCGGTGATCGCGCGCTGCTCGGTGTTATAGGTGTCAAAGCCCGGCTCACCGATAAAGGTATCACTGTCCAGATATGTCCCGGTGCCAAAGCCGGTCGCCGGCAGTAATGTCCCATAGATCGAGGCAAACTGGATAAGTGGGCTGCCATCGTTCTTCTGATAGTTGGCCAGCACAGTTAGCTCAGTGTTTTCACTGGGCCGCCAGGTGATCGAAGGCGCCAAAGCAATGGCATCATCCTGGGAGAAATCTACGGAATCCTTGGATTCCCGCAGCAATCCGACAAAGCGATAGCGCAGCGTGCCGGCCGCATTCAGATCGCCGCTGACATCCCCGGCGATTTGCATGCGGTCATTGGAGCCCGCCTGAACCTGCACCATGTTATCGGCATCCTGCGCCGCTGTTTTTGAGGTGGTATTGACCACCCCACCAACAGAGCCGCTGCCATAAAGCCCGGAGGCCGGACCTTTGAGAACCTCAACACTGTTCAGCATAAAAGTTTCAGGTCTGGTATCGTTGTAGTACCCATAGCGCGAGGGCAGTCCGTCGTGCAGCGTCGAAGGAGAAAAGCCACGGATCAGGGACCAATCCGAGCGGGCATCCTGGCCCCACTGGCCGCCAACAATACCCGCTGAATACTGCAGAACCTGGTCCACACTTTGCGCGCCACGCTCGGCCATTTGCTGCGCGGTAATCACGCTGACGGAGCGAGGTGTTTCCAGAATACTGTCGCCGGTCTTTGACACGGTTCCGGTGTCGAGCGCGACGCTCTTGCCAAAGTAGGATTCCTCGGTCTCGCCCGAGACATTGATTTCTTGAAGGTCAACAACCTGGGCCATAAGAGGCGTTGCCGCCATCAAAGCCCAAATCGAAACGGTCGTTCGGTGTAAAAGCATATCCCATCTCCGCCTATGCTGCGGTTATTGTTTTTGCCTGACAGAGAGCTGGGTATCGCTGCGCTAAGTATTCCGGCACGCAAGGTCAAGAGTGACGGGGGCGGCGCGTCTTCTTGTTGCTGATTTGCCATGTTTTTATGCGGTTTACCGGCGCCTGCTGCTTCAGGCCTGCCTGCGTTTTCCCTTAGCAAAAGCAAGAACGGCCCCGGAAAATCCGGGACCGTTGATTTCGCCGCCCAAGCCTGTGGCTTAAAATGCCAGCCGTGCGGTGACTGCAAGCGACCGTCCAGGCTCGCCATAGGCCAGAACCCGACCATTGTCGCTGCCCTGCGTGGCGCGTGAGATGTAGTAGCTATCGAACAGATTGTTGATCTCGGCACGCACTGTAAGCCCCTGAACACGGGCTGGTTTATACTCGGCGAACAGATTGACCACCTCGTACCCCGGCAGTGTGACATTGGCGAGGTCCAGCGACAGGGCCGCCTCGGCGGTGCCGCCAACTCTCCAATCGGTCGCCACGTCAAAAGCCCCCTGGATCGCCAGGATATGCCCCATGGGCTGCGCCGCATAGTAGTTGGTGGTAGTGGAGATCTGGCCGTCTTGGGTCACGTCGGCATAGCTATAGGTGCCGCGCAGATAGCCGGACGCAAAACTATAACCCAGCGCCGCATCGACACCTTCAGTGACAATATTGCTGGCGCTCGCCTGGTCGGCACTGTTGCGGGTGCGAATATTCTCGGCATCGGTGCGGAACAGGGCAAAGCTCGCATCCCAATTGCCTGTGTTCACCTTGAGCCCAATACGCAGGTTCTCCGTCTCTTGCGCCTGCATCCCCGCGTAGTTCACCCAAGGGTAAGAGTAGTTGATGATCGCGGTTTCACCCAGCTCAAAGCCGCCCCAGACCTGGGAATAGGCGGCCTCGAGTGTCACCGCATCGCTGAGTGCATAGCTGCCCGAGATATTGTACGAGAAGCCGTCATCCGAAAGCTTGCTCCCGTCCCAGCCAGTAAAGTTCTGGTGGTCTGCGCGCAGACCGTAAGACAGCGAGAACACATCAGAGAGCTCTGACCGCATCTGGGCAAAGATCCCGACATTGCTGGTTTTTTCGCTATAGGGTCCAAAAGAGCCCCCAACCAATGCAGGGTCTGTATATCTGCCCTGAATGGCCCCACCGGTGCCTTGCTGTTCAAAAAAGTCGATCCCGGCTGTCAGGCTGTGGTTGCCAAACAGGAATTCATTCTGGATCTTACCATTCCAGGTCTCGACCTCACCGCCCCACAACGGCCGCGTGTAGCTCGGGTCGACCGGGTCGCCCTGATCCAGCAAGCTGGAAGAAAAGCCAAGGTGGAACTCAGGGGAAAACCCGCCGGTGGCGTTTTCATTTTTCAGGGTCAGACTGTAGTTGCTCTGTTCCACCTTGGTGTCAAACAGAGGGTACACCGCTGTGGTCAGATCGCCAAAATTCGGCCGCGCCTGTCGCCAGCCGCTATCCTGGCTTTCGGACCCGGAAAACTCCAGACGATAGCCATTGTCCCACTGATAGGCGATTTTACCCAGAAACGAGGTCAGGTCAGCGGCAGAACCGCGATAGGTCGTGCCCGCGCCGTCCTGATAGTCATCGCCTGTCGCGTTGGATCCATAAAGAATATACTCAAAGGCGCCCTGGCGACCATAGAGGGTCAGGTCTCGGCGGAAGGCGGCGCTGTTGCTGTCATAGGACAGGCTGGCCACGCCGCCGAAATTATCGCCCTCCTGCAGCAGATCCGCCGCATCCTTGGTTTCGTAAGCGATCGACCCCGCGTTGGCCCGTGGCCCATGATCTGCTGCGGTAACCCCGGGTTTGATGGTGGCAGCTTTAAACAGGGCCGGGTCATACATGCCGGTGGTGGCATGGTGGAACACGCCATCGCCCTGCAGGGTGCCATCGATGGTCACGTTCATCATCGAACTGTCCAGACCGTTCACATAGGTCTTGTTGCCAGTGGGGATGACCGAGCTCATCACCGAGGCTTCACCGGCAAACAGATCTGACATCTCGCGGGGGGACAGATCTTCGAGGGTTTCCCCCGATAGAGATACAGTACCGTGTTGGTTTTCCACGTCGCCGGTGACATTGATTGGGTCCAGCAGAATATCATCAGCCGCGGCCAGTGCAGGCACCAGGGCTGTGCTCATCAACAGAAATAGAGAGAGTTTTTTAGTGGCCATTTTCGCCTCCTAAAGGATGGGTTCAATGGCTTGGTCCCTGCGTGCATGGGGTGCAGAGAATGGCTGGCACAAACTGTTAAGGGCTAGGGGGTGAGTCTTCAAGACCTGGCAAAAATACTTTCTAAACAGAGCCCTGCTGTCGCAATGGCGCGCGTTAAACGATCACCAGCGGCCTATCATCGGCCAATATTACCCTGGCATCTGTGTCAAAGACCGAATGCAAAAAGGCTTCACTGACCACCTCCTGCGGAGGGCCCGCCGTGACAACACGCCCCGCCTTCATGGCGACAATATGATCGGCATAGCCCGCTGCGTAATTGATGTCGTGCAGGACGATGACAATCGTGCGCCTCTGCCGTGCAGCCAGGCTTTTGAGCCGCGACATCAGACTGCGCGATGCGGCTATGTCCAAATTGTTCAACGGCTCATCCAGCAGCAGATATTCGGTGTCCTGCGCCCAGGCCATGGCGGTATAGGCGCGCTGACGCTGACCGCCCGACAGGGTGTCCAGGAACCGGTGTTTGATCTCTTGCAGCTCAAAGCTCTCCAGAACCTCGGCGATAACCGCTCGGTCCTTTGGTCCCAGACGCCCCCGACTGTAGGGATAGCGGCCAAAGCCAACCAGATCTTCGACACTGATGCGATGGGTGCTGGTCAAAACCTGCGGCAGGATGGCCAGCAGCTGCGCCAGATCACCATGGCTGATCTGCTGTAAATCCTGACCGTTGATCTCAATCTGGCCTGTTTGCAGGGTCTGCAGGCGTGCCACCAGCGACAGCAGCGTTGATTTCCCCGCGCCATTGGGCCCGACAAGCGCCGTCAGCCCCCCATCCGGGATATCGAGGTCTACACCTTGCAGGATGGGCTGCCCGGCAATCTGATGGCTGACATTGCGGATGCGGATCATGTGCTGCCCTTTCGCAGGATCAAAATCAAAAAGACCAAACCGCCAAGGCATTCCACCACAACGGCAAGCGGAGTTTCAAAGTGCAGGATGCGCTCCAGAACCAACTGCCCGCCCACCAATGTGATGCCGCCAATCAAAATGGCCGCAGGCAGAATATGGCCATGGTGCCAGCTGGGGATCACGCGGTACGTCAGGCTGCTGACCAAAAGCCCCAGGAATGCCACCGGCCCCACCAGCGCAGTCGAGACCGAAACCAGCACCGAAATCAGCATCAACACCGTGAGCTGCCCCCGCCGCGGATCCGCCCCCAGACTGACCGGCAGCACCTCGCCCAGCGCCAGAACATCAAGCCGATGACGCATCCGCCAAATAGCGCCCCCGGCCAGACAGACCAGAACAGCGCTCACCAGTAACAGATCCGGGTCGGCCTTGTTAAAGCGGGCAAAGGAGGCCGACTGCAGCACCGCAAACTCGCTTGGATCAATCAACCGTTGGATAAACAGCACCAACGATCGAAACAGCACCCCCAGAATGATGCCAGTCAGCACCATGCGCATCAGATCACTGCGTTGGTCGCGCAGCAGCAGCGTAAACAGCGCAACCGAAGCCAGCGTCAGCAGGATCAGATTGATCAGGAACAGCGTCACCTTGGGCACCTGCGCATAGGCCCCTGCCCCCATACCAAAGATCATCAAGGTCAGGATCAACAGGAACAGCGCATCAAACCCCATGATGGAGGGGGTTAGAATACGGTTATGGGTGATGGTCTGAAACAGGATGGTCGCGGTTGAGACCGCGGCCCCAATAAGCAGAAGACTGGCCAATTTTTGCCCCCGAAACCATAGGGTAAAGCTCCAGCTTCCCTTGGCCTCAAGGGTCAGAAACAGCGTCGAGACCACAACAAGGGCGAGGATCAGCCAGAGGAAACGGAGCCTAAGCATTGCGCGGCCTCGCATAGATCAGCCACAAAAAGGCCAGCGTGCCCAGCACCCCAAAGATGGTGCCCACCGGCACCTCGTAGGGATGGCGCACAACCCGGGCCAGGATATCGCAGCCCAGCACAAAAACCCCGCCCAACAGCGCCGTCACCGGCAGGGTCACCCGCAGGTTATCGCCCAGTTGGCGGCTGATCAGATTGGGAATGATCAGCCCAATAAAGGGCAACATGCCCACTGTCACCACCGTTAGGGCAGACACCACCGAGACACAGAGCAGCCCCATGGCCATGACCTGGCGATGGTTGAGGCCGAGGCTCAGGCTCATGTCGCGCCCTAGCCCCAAAATGGCAAATTGATCAGCAATCAGATAGCTGACAAAGGCAGCGATCCCCGCTAGCCACAACAGCTCATATCGGCCTCGCATCACGCCAGAAAACTCGCCCAGCATCCAGACATCAATGTATTGTATCAGATCCACCTGATAGGCGATGAACACCATCACCGCGCCCAGGATCCCGCCATAGACCAGCCCCACCAGCGGCACCAA
Source organism: Pseudophaeobacter sp. TrK17 (assembly GCF_042192375.1). NCBI lineage: Bacteria > Pseudomonadati > Pseudomonadota > Alphaproteobacteria > Rhodobacterales > Roseobacteraceae > Pseudophaeobacter > Pseudophaeobacter sp. TrK17. The sequence continues at coordinate 1,220,942 of NZ_CP071700.1, read as the reverse complement.
TAGGGGCTCAGTTGGTGGCAGGCGCTGCACCAGGGCCAAAAACCCAAGCGTCCCCAGCAGTGCGGTGACAGCGGCCAAGCTCATCTTGACCGCCAGACCTGCGGCCGGGAACAGCAAGACAGACAACAATATGCCCAGCGCCGCCGCCTGCCCTGTGCCTGCACTGATTGGCTCGACAAATTTATTGCGCACCAGGATCTGCATGATCTGGCCGCTGACCGCCATAGAACAGCCTGTCAGCACCGCCGCAGCGGTGCGCGGCAGACGGCTGACCGCCAGCAATTGCAGCGCCTCCGGATCCCGCAACAGCGCCATCGGGGTAAGGTCAATCACCCCGACAAAGATGGACAACACGGATAGCAGAAGGATCAAACAGAGGCAGATCAGCAGCCAGAGACGCGGCATGGGTTAGCCATTCGCCTCAAAGGTTGCGATCAGCTGGTCCAGCACCCGGTTCATCGACTGAATTCCACCACCCGAAATATAAAGGCTGGCTGCATCCAGATAGATCACCTGACCTTTTTGCCAGGCGGTGGTCTGGCGCACCAGATCATTGTCCAATGTGGCCTTTGCATCCGCGCCGCCCTGGCCAATGGCCGACAGGCGGTCGACGACAAACAGGTAATCCGGGTTGGCATCACGGATGAACTCTGCCGAAACCGCCTCCCCATGGGCATTCAGCCCCAGATCTGCAGCGGCCTGCGGCACCTGCAGCGTTGTGTGCAGCCAGCCAAAGCGGCCATTGGCGCCAAAGGCGGAAATCTTGGGGCCGTTTGTCATCACGATCAGCGCGGAGCCCTTGCCGCGGGCCAGGGATTTGGTCTGCTCCAGTTTGGCCTGAAAATTGTCCAGCAGCACTGTCGCCTCAGCCTCCTTGCCAAACAGGCGGCCATAATCTTCGAGCCTTTGCAGCGCCACCGCCATCAGATCATCGCCATAGATGGTCATATCCAGGGTTGGGGCAAACTCAGCCAGCGCCTCTACCTGGGTGGAAGACCGGCCCCCAGCGAGGATCAGGTCCGGTGCCAGCGCATTGATGCTTTCAAAGTCGGGCTCAAACAATGAGCCCACAATTTCGGCCCCCTGCGCCACCTCGTCCAGGTAATCAACATAAAGATTGCCGATGACCCCAGCGGGTTTCACCCCCAGTGCCGCCAGCGTATCCAAAGCGGCCACATCAAATACGGCGATCTTTTGAGGCAGGGCTTCAACCTGTTGCTGCCCACGATAGGTGCGTACCTCGATAGGATCGGCAAAGGCGGCGGTGCTGCAGGCCAGCGCCACCAGGGTAATCAGCGGTTTCAACATTGATCTCTCCATCAATATTGCATGGCTGACCGAAGCTGGCTCTGCAGGGGTTTCATCATGTGACTATTGAATTGTATTTGCCCTGTCCAGCGCTTCTGGGTCGCAGGCAAAGGCCAGAACACCATCACAGTTTGCGCCAGACCAGTGGTTCAGGATTTTCGCGAAAGGCAAAGCGCAAAAGATGGCTTTCGACCACCTGACAGGTCTGCTGCATCTCCTCCTTTGAGGGTGCCTCAATGCACATATGCAAGCTGTCCGTGGTCGCGCGAAGCACCGCAAGCCCGCAGACGAACTGCAGATGCACCGCGCCATCGACTTCAGTAACTTCGATTTTATGCGAGAAATGACTCGCCATCGTGGCGAGGTATCCCGAAGCGCGCGCAGACCGGAATTCCGCTTCGGTTCTCAAACTATCACCCTGGCTTGGATTGGCTACTAACATTCTGGGTTTCCCTGTTTTTTTCATTCACTCTGGGTGTTGAAATCTGCCTTTGCAGCCGATTAGAATAACTCCGGCATTCCCAGCAGGTTTCCCTATGACGGCCAGAGATGAACACTCCAGCAGTGCAGATTACTTCGGAGACAACACCCCCGTCGTTTCCTACAACCGTGTTTGGTTCAACATCATGCGCGCCCAGCGCAAATTTCTGCCGCGCATTGCCAAGGCGCTGAAAACCTGCGGCATCAATGATCCGATCTGGTATGAAATTCTGCTTGAGGTCGAGCTGGCTGGCCCCGGCGGCCAACCCATGGCGGCGCTGGAGGATAAGCTCTTTGTCGCTCAATACGCCCTGTCGCGCCACATTTCCCGGATGGAAAAAGCTGGGCTGTTGCGGCGCGAATTCATTGCGGACGGTCGGCGCAAGCAGATCCTTTTTCTGACCGAACAGGGCAAAGGCATGCACGCCCGGATCTGGCCGGTCTACTGGGATGCAATGCAAGATGAGATTGGTCCTCATATGACAACGGACGAGGCCTACACCCTGTCCCGCCTGTTGATAAAACTGCTGCCCTGAAACCATTTGGTTTAGGGCAGTCAGCACAATCTGGGCAATCTGGGCAGGGTTTTAGAACTTCATCACCGCTTCGACGACAAAGTTGCGGCCCGGTTCGTTCATGGTTTGGAAGCCAGTGAATTCACCGCCATAGGTCGCCCGGTCCGCATAGGTTTCATCAAACAGATTATTGATGCTGCCCCGAATGCTCACACCGTTCCACGCCGGTGGCGTGTATTCGGCAAAGACATTGGCAACAACATAGCTTGGCAGTTCTTTGCCTGGTAAGATCCGCCGGCGTCATAGGATGCTGCCGCTTCAATGCTGCCGCCCAGTAGGGTGTTATACTGCATCAGTTCCTGCTGCACTTCCACAGACAGGACATGCCCCAAAGGTGCGCCAAAGTCCCGCAGATCGAAGCTGCTCGACGGGGCACCATCGAGTGTGGCATCGCTATATGCATAGCTCAGACGCGCAAAGCCGCTGCCCCAGCCATAGGTCGCGCCGATGTTGACGCCCTGGCTTTCAAAATCCACCACGGTTGTACCGTCTCGCGCATCATCAAATTTTGTCTTGAACAGCTCGCCGCTGATGGTCCAGGCCCCCGGCGTCCAATCAGCTCCGATGATGATGTTCTGAGCCCGCGACGGCCGCAGGCCCGAATAGTCCCGCGTCAACCAGAACTCGAAACTGTCGCCAAGGTCCAGTCCCCCAAAGACATTCGAGTACCCCGCCCGCAGCGAGAAGTCATCCGTCACCTCATAGGTCACTGACAGGTTCCCACTGGCGCCGCTATGGGAGGAGGTATGAATACTATCCGTTGGGAGCCACTGATAGCCCGTAAAGTCCTGCCAGTCATAGCGCATACCGGCAGAAATATTCAGACGGGCTGTCGGCTCAAGTCGGGCCTGGGCAAAGACGCCGATATTGTCGGATTCTTCTGATGCAAAGTCCGGTGTCACCCAAGAACCCGAGATCGAGGTTTTACGGTTCTGGAAATCGACACCCGCGGTAATTTTGTTGCTGTCAGACAGGTGGAATTCATTTTGCAGCACCAGGGAGTAGGTGCGTGAGGTCGAATTGGTAGAGCCGGCCCAGGCATCATTGGGGCGATCGACATCAGTGCCTGAATAACCAAGGGTTACAGCAGGGTCCCACAGGCCCGTGTTGTTCACATTTTCATAGCGCAAAGAGTAGTTATAGCGCTTGATCAGATAGGCATAGGTGCCGCCTGAGCTTGGCCCAAAGTTCGGCTTATCGTTGCGCCATTCCTCATCTTCAATCTGCTGCGCCGAGAACTCAAGCCGGTGCCCCTGCTCTGACTCGTAGCCCAGCTTCAGCAGAGCTGCGGTCATGTTGGCTGCGGTTCCGGTCATTTCGGTTCCGTCGCCATCCTCAAAATTGTCACCCGTGGCGCGTTTTGCATAGGCGACGATTTCAAAACCGTTGCTTTCGCCGGCCAGGGTGAGCGAGCCCTGTGCCGTCCCGCCGTTGTCCCCATAGCTCATACGTGCGGTGCCGCCGACGCTTTGACCTTCGGTCAGGATATCTTCGGCATCCACCGTTTCCATCACAACACGTCCCGCCATGGCCCGCGGGCCGGCATCTGCAGGCGCGACACCGGGATCAACGCGCACAGATTTCATCAGACCAGGATCAAAAGCATTGGCACTGAGGTGGTGGAAAACCCGGTTATTCTGCGACACGCCATCCACTTGGATCGCCAGGTTCAGCATGTCGACACCGTTGACAAAAATCTTCTGGGCAACCGGGATTGCACCACCAACCGAGACACTGGCGATACCCGCAAACAGATCTTTGACATCCCCCATACGGGCGCGTTCCAGCTCCGCATCGGCCACATAAACCGATGAGGACCGGTCAGCTGCATTGCCCTTTTCATCCTGCTGGCGCACCAGGATCGGATCAAGAGAGATGACATCTCCCTCAAGCTCCTGCGCGGTGGCAGGCAGAACAGAAAGTAGAGTAAGCGCTGTCCCGCACAAAAGGCGAGCGCGCAGCGCGTCAATTTGGATAGCCATGGTAGTCCCCAAGATTCAGGTTGGTGCTGGGCTTGCCCTGAATCGGGGCTGGCGAGGCGTTTTCGTCGGCGTTTTTACGCCCACAGGCCTAGGCATGCAAGTGCATGTTATAAGTTTTCAACCCGTTTCCTGCGCTTTTCAGATAGAAAAGTGGCTCACACCTGCTTAGTGCAGTTCACGTGATGGGCTAGCCTTTGCCCCTGCGCCCCCCAAAGAAACCCGCGCATACCGCCCAGAACCTGGCCACCCCACTTCAAGACTGAAAAGAGGTTTGTTGCGCCCAGGGAGCAGGCCTTGCAAACCAAGCTCTTTGCTGCGGCGAGGGATGAAAAACGTTAGCGCGCCTGGTGGTCTTCTGGGGGCATCTATCTGGCGGGTGTCTGTCCTGTGGCGCCGAAAAAGTGCCGTCAGATCGACCCGAGGTAATACCCGATGGCCTCGGCCAATTCGGTTTCCTCATAGCCAAAATGGGAGCGGACGACCTCTTCCAGTTTTCGAAAGGTGGCAGCGGCCTGAACAAAATTTGCATCGCTCGGAACCTCTGCCAGCGCCTCCGCTGCACGACCAAGGCGGATGATTAGCTCATGGACCACCTCGTGCTCTGACTTCAATTTGGCCACAACCTCGCGGAACTTTCCTCCGCCCGAAGCCTCGATCCGGGGGAACATGTCAGCGCTTTCAATGTCGTGGTGAAACTTGAGAATCTGGCACTCGCGCCCGCAAAGCGAACCAAAGGCTTGAAAATTCTCAGCCATGTCGAGCGAAAGCACGATTTTCTTCAGGTGCTCAGGCGGTGTGTCTCGTGCTTCGATCCGTGCAAGGACCGCGCCGATTTGGGCCATCTCCATCAAATACTGCCGATGGATGGCCGCCAGTTGCCGCCCTTGGCGACGATGCCTGTCCGTTGCCGCCGGCACCAGCGGCGCTTTTGGTCGTGCGGCCTCGTCGAGGCTGAGGTCATCCAGAGATTGTGTCGAAAGGTCTGTCATGGTGGACAAAAACCGCCATAGGCGCGCGGTGTCAAGGACGTTTACTTTGGGCCTGAACCTGCCTTGCTGCAAGGCAGCGCTTTGGGAGGGGAGGATTTCATCGCGACTTTGGCCGTGGTGCGAACGTTCCCAGTGGTCAGGTTCAAGGTCTGTCCCGCAGATCAATAGGAGTTCAAATTCGATTTCACAGCTCGGGCTCGGTAAAGGCCGAAGAGGACGCCGTATCAATAAACGCTTTCACCAGATGCAATCGCGCCCGGTCCTTTGGCGCCACCACAGCAGTTTCATGGGTTTCTGAAAGCTCAGCGATAGGCACCTCAATCAATCCCCGCGAGATGAGACCGCTGTTGCCGAGAAAGATGGCAATGCCAGCGCCCTGCAGAACCGCCTCGCACATGAGAGGAAAGGTGGTCATTTTTATGATACGTTTTAACGGGATGCGGTGTTTTGCCTGCGCTTCACGTACAACCCGTTCGGTCAATGAGCCGTTTTCCGGCAGGATGATCGTCTCGTGTTGTAGATCTTCAAACCGCAGCAGATCACGATGCGCCAAGGGTGAACTCGGCAGCAGATAGGCGACGTAGCGGGTTTTTTGCACCGCCACCCGCACCCAATCATCTATGTTTGGTGGATCCGTGATCAATCCAACATCCGCCCGCCTTTCACGCAATAATCGCGTCGCGGTGGTCCAGGCATAGAGCGAGAAGTCAATTTCCACGTCCGGATAGATTTTGCGAAACTGGCTGATGGCCCGCAGCGCCGGAAGCGGTGCATTGGCGATGATCTTGAGATGCCCCCGCGACATCGCTTCATAGCCTTCCAGGCGCTCCCTGATCGAAGAATCCAAAGTGACCAGACGGTCCGCCAGGTCATATAGCTCCTGTCCCGTGCGTGTCAGGGCAACACCGTCGCGATTGCGCAATAACAGTTGTGATCCAACCTGTTTTTCGAGCTTGGCCACATGCTGAGTAACCGCCGATTGCGTGACCCCGAGCCGGTTCGCCGCAGCGGAGAAACTCCCTTCACGCACAACATAGGCAAAGGCCACAAACTGGTGATGGTTGGCGCGCATTGGGCCTCTCATTGCTATTGGCCAAGGCTTAGCTGCCATTAGTTTCACTAATATGACGTCACAAAAGTGAAGGCTGCGGTTTCTAAACCATCCCTGTCAGATGGAGGAATCAGATGGCCGGATTGAGCATCGAGAACATCAATAAACGCTTTGGAGAGACCGAAGTCCTCAAAGCCGTGTCCCTGGATATCGCAGATGGCGAGTTCGTTTCTCTGGTCGGCCCATCGGGCTGCGGCAAATCCACATTGCTAAGGATCATCGCAGGCTTGGAGACACAGACCTCGGGCGATGTTCGCATTGATGGCACAACTGTTGCCGGGCGGCGGGCGGCAGATCGAAATCTGTCGATGGTGTTCCAATCCTACGCGCTCTACCCGCATCTTAGCGTCGGTGAAAATATTGCGGTGCCTCTCAAGATGCGCCGGATGAACAGCTTGCAACGCCTGCCCCTCCTGGGCGGCCTCCTCCCCGGGACCGGCCGCCGCGCCAGCGAGATCGGTAAAGACGTCGTGCAGGCGGCTGAGATGCTGGAAATCGCCCATCTTCTGGATCGCAAACCCGGTCAGCTATCTGGCGGACAACGACAGCGCGTGGCTTTGGGGCGGGCTTTGGTCCGTGATCCGGCGGCGTTCCTGCTGGATGAGCCCCTGTCCAATCTGGATGCTAAACTACGGGTGCAGACGCGCGCCGAAATCGCGCAGTTGCACCGCCGCCTGCAGGCCACATTCGTCTATGTCACCCATGATCAGGTCGAGGCGATGACCATGTCGGACCGCATCGCCGTCATGATGGGGGGGCGCATATTGCAATGCGCGTCGCCTGAAACCGTCTATGACGATCCTGACCGGATCGAGGTGGCGGAGTTCATCGGCTCACCGAAAATCAACCTGTTGCCGGTAGAACTAAGTGAGACCGGGCAAATCCATTTGTTTGGTCACGTTCTGCCCCTCACCACCAATCGCCGGACCAGAGGGGTTGCCTCGCTTGGGCTACGCCCCGAAGCCCTGCACCTTGCCGGGGAAGACGCGCCAATTCAGGGCCGCGTGGTACATTGCGAAAACCTTGGCTCTGAAATGTTTATCCAGATTGAGGTGATGGGGCTGGAGCCGCGCATCACCTTCCGTGCGCCGTCCGACAAACGCGCGTCATTGACCCTGGGGACATCGGTCGGTCTGACTTTTGACATGGCCAAGGCGCTGATTTTTGATGCCACTGGCGCACGCCTGCGTGAGATCAGTCCAACACGGGCGCCGAAAGCCGTGGTGGCCTGACATGTCGCTGACAGATACCCAGCCGGGCAAGGCCGTCGCGTCCGAAGCCTCGTCTTACAACACCAAAGAACGCCGCACCGCCTGGATTTTGACCGCCCCTGCCCTCATCCTGATGGTGATCATCCTACTTGCTCCGATCGCGATCGCCGGGCTCTTGTCCTTCACCAATTATTCGCTGGGCAACAGCGGCTTCGACTGGGTCGGCACAAGTAATTATGAAAAGCTGTTCACCCGCTCGACCTATGAAAAAATGTTCGTCGCCACGCTGACCTATGTGGTGACGGTTGTGCCAATTTCGGTCGGTTTGGGGCTGGGGGCGGCATTGCTGATCAACTCTCTTGGGCGGTTTCGCGAAATCTATAAGACGATCTATTTCCTGCCGGTCATGGCCACGCTGCTGGCGATGGCCATCGCATGGGAATTCATGCTGCATCCCTCCATTGGCATGATAAATCAGACGCTCGAGATCGGCTGCGGAACGTTTCTGGAACGCATCTGGCCCTTTATGGCCCATGGCTGCGCCGAGCACTTCCCCGTCTGGCTCGGCGACAAACGCTATGCGATCTGGGTGATCAGCTTCATCGGCATCTGGCAGGGCTTTGGCTTCAACATGGTGCTGTATCTTGCGGGTTTGACCGGTGTTCACCGTGAGCTGTATCACGCCGCCGAAATGGACGGAGCGCGCTCTGCCTGGGACCGGTTCCGCCTGGTGACATGGCCCGCCCTGGGGCCAACCACGGTGTTTGTGGTCACCATCTCCTGCATCCGCGCCTTTCAGGTTTTCGACACCATCGAAGCCTTCTGGCCGCAGGGCGGCGGTCCCAATAAATCCACCTACGTGATGATGTTCGCCATCTTTGAGAAAGGCGTGAAGCAGAACCTGATCGGTATCGGCTCGGCCATAACGATGGTGTTCCTCGCATTTGTCATGTTCCTCACCCTGATCCAGCGCTGGCTGGTGGAACGAAAGGTTCACTACTGATGACCCGCGATTGGTGGAAACATCTGCTTCTTATCCTCGGTGTGATTGTCGTTATCGCCCCCTTTTACATGATGGTCAGCTACTCCTTTAAATCCCCCGGAGAAATCGACCGGGGCGAAGGTGGCTTTTTTGGGCATCAAGACATGATGGTAGATGAGCGCTGCGTGGCGCTGAGGGATCCAAGCCGGGACGATATCCAGGCTGCAGCGCCTCGGTTTGTGGGCCAAAGCGACCGCAGCATCCGCGAGGCCCTGGTTGCCGAAGCCGAAACCGACTGTTCCATGCGCCCGGTGGTGTTTAACTACACCATGGCTTTCAGCGAGGCGCCGCTGCTGCGGTACTTGCTGAATGGCCTGTTGGTCACCGCATCGATTTTTTTGATCCAAGTGGTGGTGGCCCTGCCAGCGGCCTATGCCTTGGCCAAGCTCAAGTTCTGGGGGCGTGATGCAGTGTTTGCGCTGGTGTTGTTCTGCCTTTTGATCCCCGTTCATGCGATCGCCCTGCCGCTCTACATCCTTTTGGCCAAACTGGGATTGACCAACACCTATGCCGCCCTGGTGGTGCCCTGGACAATTTCGGTCTTTGGTATCTTCCTGATGCGTCAGTTCTTTATGACGGTGCCGGACGATCTGATTGATGCCGCCCGCATGGATGGCATGGGGGAGTTTGCCATCGTCTGGCGGGTGATGTTGCCCACAGCCATCCCGGCGCTGCTTGCCTTTGCGATCTTCTCGATCGTGGCCCATTGGAACGACTATTTCTGGCCGCGTATTGTCGTCACCGGCAACCGCGACCTGTTCACGCCTCCTCTGGGGCTGCGTGAATTCAAAGGCGGCGCAGATGGTTCATACTTTGGCCCGATGATGGCAACAGCCACGGTCATCGTCACACCGCTGATCGTCGCCTTTATGCTGGCGCAAAGGCGCTTCATCGAGGGCATCACCCTAAGCGGCATGAAATAGCGACATGAAATGAACGTGGGGGCGCCCGCAAAGGCACCCCCACCCGTAATCCCGCAAGGGACAACCCCGGAGCCCCCGTCTGCAAACATCGGCTCCTAGATCCGGCAAGAGAGGACTATTCCATGAAACTGACTGCCACCGCAATGGCCTTGGCCCTGAGCGCCACCGCCGTTTTCGCTGAAGACACTGTAACCATTGAGTTTGCCTACCCCTACAGCCATCTGTTTGATGTCACGTATGAAGCCATGATGCCGGCCTTCAAAGAAGCCCATCCAAACATCGAGGTGAAGTTCCGCGCCACCTATGAATCCTACGAGGACGGCACCAATACCATCCTGCGCGAAGCTGTGTCGGGCAACCTGCCGGATGTAACCATGCAGGGTCTCAACCGCCAGCAGATCCTGGTCGATAAAGGCATTGCCAAATCACTGGAGCCCTTTATCGCCAAGGAAGAAAATTTCGCCAAAGAGGGCTATCACGATGCCATGCTGTCGCTTTCCACCTTTGGTGGCGCGGTGCTCGGCCTGCCATTCTCTGTGTCCCTGCCGGTTGGCTATTACAACATGGATGTCCTCAACGCGGGTGGCATCGAGGCGCTGCCAACCACATGGGACGAGGTAATCTCCGCCTGTGAAACCATGAAAGCCAACGGCGTTGACAACCCGGTCTTCTGGGGATGGAACATCACCGGCAATTGGTTCATGCAGGCCCTGATGTGGTCCCAGGACAAGGCCATTGTGGAAAATGGCCATGTGACCATCGACAGTCCCGAAGCCCTCGCTGCGATGGAGCAGATGCAGGAGATCTTCAGCAAATGTGAGATGCGGAACCTGGAGTGGAAAGCCGCCCTGTCGTCTTTCTCAGCGGGTGAGATCGGCATGATGTTCTGGTCCACCTCTGCTCTGGGTGCGGTGGAGCGTTCCCAGGGTGATTTTGAGCTGGTCACCGGACCGTTTCCTGGCATGGGCGAAACACCCAAAGGCCTGCCCGCAGGGGGCAATGCCGCCTTGCTGACCTCGACCTCAGAGGATCCCAAGGTACAAGCGGCCGCATGGGCTTGGCTCAAGTTCATCACCTCCGGGGAAGGCGCCTCAGAGGTGGCAAAAACCACAGGCTACATGCCCCCCAACAAGGCTGCCAACGAAGTGATCCTGGCCGATTTCTATGAGCAGAACCCAAACAAGCAGACTGCCGTCGACCAGCTGCCGCTGCTGCGCGACTGGTTGGCCTATCCGGGGGACAACGGTCTGGCGATCACCCAAGTGCTTTATGACGGGATCGAGCGCATTGTCACCGGCGATGCCACCGACATGAAAGAGCTTCAGCAAGAGCTGGTGGAAGAGGTCGCTGATCTCCTGCCGAACGGCTAAATCATCTGATCAACGGTCGCGTGAAATTGCTCACGCGGCCGCCCTTATTCTGGACAGGCACCCATGAAAATAATCCACATTTCTGACATCCATCTGACAGTTCCCGGCGAAGAAATGGGCGGGCTGGATCCCCATGCGCGGTTTGCACAGGCCCTGGCGGATGTCGCCACACATCACCCGGATGCCACACGCGTCATCATTACCGGCGATCTGACCCATTGGGGGGAACAGGCCGCCTATGAAGCGCTGCAACAGGCTGTCGCAGATCTGCAAATTCCGGTGCGCTTGCTGATCGGAAACCATGACAACCGCAAAACATTTCTGTCTGTATTCAACGATCACCCCACTGATGGGGCGGGGTTTGTAAACTACGCTGAAACGCTGGAGGGCGTGCGCTTTATTTATCTCGACAGCGTGGGGGAACGAACCCACGCAGGTCATTTCTGCGAGACCCGCCGTACCTGGCTGCACAACGAACTTGCCAATTGTGACCGCGCCCGCATTTTTCTGCATCACAACCCGATGCTGTTGGGACTGCCAGCTGAAGACAAAATTTCATTGGTTGAAAGAGACCGCGCCCCGTTCCGGGATCTGATCGCTGCCCATTCAGCCAAAATTGACTACATACATTTTGGCCATGTTCACGCACCGATCCACGGGTGTTTTGCCGGGGTTCAGTTTGCCAGCGTCGCCTCGACGGGCAACCAGTCGATCCCGGATTTTGACGAAGCAGATCTGTTAAAGGGAGCGCCCATGGCTCCGTCTTACTTTGTGCTTTTGATACAGGGGGCCGACACAACGATCCACCAGATGCCGTTTACCTGGGAGGGGCCGATTGTCACCACTGGCACCCGTTGGGAGGACTGGGCCAAGCCAGATGAGGCAGCACAATAGCCTGCAACACTGGGTGATCCGGTTTGATCCCGCGATCAGGGCGTCACAGACCAGCGCTGCCAGTGCTGCGCTGGTCCAGAAGCTCAATACAAAACAGCTGTTTCACCATGGAACGGGTTTTCCTGCCCAGTCAAAAAAGCCTCCATTCTGGCTGGGAGACAACTGATCAAGAACCGCAACAAGGTTTGCGGCCGCCTCACTTGGAGCGACCTTTTGGTGGCCGGGATAGGCTTTGGTGAAGGGGGTCTCCACCGTGCCCGGATGTAAGGACACGACAATGGCGTTTTTGCGCTTTCTCGCGATCTCAATGGCTGCCGTGCGCACAATTTGATTGGCCGCAGCCTTGGCCGCGCGGTAGCTGTACCACCCCCCGAGATGGTTATCACCGATCGAGCCGACACGAGCGGTGAGGACCCCCACGACGCAGCGCCGGTCTTTTGGCAGCAGCCGTGGCAGGTTTTGCAGAACCAGCGCCGGGCCGATCGCATTTACAGCCATGACCTGCGCCATGTTTTCTGCGGATATTTCCGAAAGCGATTTTTCGGGGCGCGCGCCCTCAGTCGCAAGGATACCACTGGCAACCAAAACAGTATCAAAGGGGCCATGGCAGGCGGTCAGGACTCGCTCAACACTCTCGGGGTTGGTTAAGTCGAACCCGTCTGCGGTCCGCGAAATTTGTGTCACCTCAGAGCCATGTTTGGCCAGGGCGGTACAAAGCGCAGCACCAATACCCCCCGACGCCCCGATGACAAGTGCCCGGCGTGTCATACGCGCACACCCGATCGTGACGAGCTACAGCATGGGGACCGCAACCCCGTGCCCGTCCACGATCTCAGCCCATCCTGACGGCCCTCACGGCGCAAGGCCCGCTGGATAGAAGGTGGCCGGATAGAAGGCGGCCGGATTTTTATTGGCATCTCGTAACTCCCAAGTACTCCAGAGGATATCGGGTTTTGGGTTACTCTGGCGCCGTTAGAGCCGCGCGATGATCTGTTGTGGTGATAGGGTGAGTGTTTCGAGGATATTGCCCCCGTGTTTTCTGACCGTCGAGATGACGGATCTGATGTCAGCGAAGACCTGAGCACCCTCGAGAGTGCGGAAGGTTCCCGAAATTTTCATGCGCAACTTCATCATGCGCAGGTCCTGTTCGGCCTGATTGTTGGTGAAGGGCACTGTGAAGTCCGCAAGGAACCTCAGAACGTCATCGCGGTAGTCACGCAAGCGGACCAAGAGGTTGTGGCCTGGCCGTTTGGCTTCTCGGCCTCGCGCGCCAGGGAGTCTCACCAGCGGGGCTTGTCGCTCATGGAAGGCGAGGCCCTCGGTGAGGATTGCCATGTATTTGGTGATGATGCCCTGATAAACCGACGCCGAAAGTTCGGTCTCACCTCGGCCTTGAGCAGCACACTTGAGTTGATTGGCGCTGGTGAGCAGCGCGCTCATTGCACACGCCCACGGCTCCTTTTCGATCTCTTCGATAGCCTTGAGTTCGCGTAAATGATGCGCCCCGCACAGGGCGTGAGTATCCACCCCACTCATATGGGCGTAATAGGATTTCCAGTGGTCATGAACAATTGTCCCGCCGGTCAGAAAGGCTGGAACAGCACCGCGCTTGGCGCTTATGCGATAATGCGTGAAGGCGTGATCGCTGATTGAGTGCAGCCAGTGCAGCTTACCAGCGACACGAAGTCCGGTCTCATCCAGATGCCGAACGCCGCCTTCAGTGAGCCGGGCCAGAATGTGTTCGACGACGCCACCCAAGGTGCGCGCTGCGCCGTTCACCCAGTTGGTCACGCTGGCCGCGCACAGGCTGGTGGCACCGAACAAATCGCGCAGGAGTTGGCAGACCCGATCCTCGGGGATCAGCTGCTGAACATTGCAGTAGACCGCCGCCGCTCGAATGCGCTGACCGTATTGCACGTGTGCATTCACGCCATCGGGAAAGGCCGCGGTCGCCGTAGTGCGGCAATGGCCACAACAATAAATCGCTGCCTCATGCTCTGTGACCTCCAGGCGTGGTGGCGGCACGTCAAACACCTGACGTCTCTCAAACCCCTTGATCATCCCCGCCGTCAGGGCGCGCTGACACCCGCCGCACTGCGCAGTTTCATGTCGCTCCACAAAGTCGGGCGTTGCTGTCTGGCGTAATGTGTCGCCCCGGTGGCCAGCTTGGCCACCACTTTTCTTACCGGACTTACCACGCAGGCTACGCGGTGCCGGCTTCTTCAACCCATCACTCGAAGGCGGCTTGCTACTATTACTGCTGTTCTTGGCCAACTGCCTACGCAAATCCGCATTCTCTTGCGCCATACGCGCCAATGAGGCTTCCAACTCGGCGATCCTGCGTAGAGCCGTGGCGAGGAAGTGTTCAAGGGTAGAAACTTGGTCCATTTCACCACTGATTCAGAGAAATCGGCGCAGCGCCACGAAATTCAGACCACAACAGAAAATTCATGCGCCAAATAGCCAGCGGGACCCACATCAAAACTGACAAAAACCCGTTGGCCCCTGGGGTGCTTGGGAGTTACGGCATCTCTCTGTTTTGCATTGAACGCGCCTCGATTTCACCTGTCCTGAATATCGGATCAGTCCCTAAAAAACGGTCAGGCCCATTGGTTTCCTTGTAGCAGTGATACGATCCAATTCTGAGTTCAGATCACCGCAATAATCCAAGCACGATAGTGAACCATTCCCGGCCAGCCTTCGTATATGGTAAAAGAGAATAAACAAGTGAAGTAAGATGCTAAGCTCAAAACCCATCATTTTCTGGTTCCGTCGAGATTTCAGGCTGGCGGAGCACGCGGCGATTTTAGCTGCCAGCCAGAGCCAACGCCCAGTTATTCCAGTGCTCTTGCTTGATGAGGTTGCCGAAACCTATGGGGCGGCCTCCAAATGGCGGTTGTCGCAAGCGATTGAACAATTTGAACACCGCCTAAAGGGCGTTGGATCCCGACTGATCCTGCGGCGGGGAACCGCTGCAGAGGAACTGCTGGCCCTGGCGCGCGAAACCGGTGCCGAGGATATTTGGTGGACCCGCGCCTATGACCCAGACGCGATTGCACGCGACACAAAGGTCAAATCAACACTGAAAGACGCAGGTTTCAAACCGCGAAGCTGGCCGGGTCACCTTCTCTTTGAACCCTGGGCGGTCAAGACCAAACAAGGCGGTTTCTTCAAGGTCTACAGCCCCATGTGGCGTGCTGTAAAAGATCTGGATGTTGCCCCGCCTGAGGCTGCCCCCCAGCAGCTTTTGGCTCCTGAAAGCTGGCCGCAATCTGATCGGTTACAGGACTGGGCGCTGGAAACGGCAATGCACCGCGGAGCACGGGTCTTGGCGCCACATGCCAATGTGGGTGAACAGGCGGCAAATGCGCGCCTTGCCGATTTCATGAGTGCGCGAATTGGAGACTACAAAGACCGCCGCGACTTCCCGGCCCAAAACGCAACTTCCCGTCTTTCCGAAAACCTGGCCTGGGGTGAAATCGGCCCTCGTACGGTCTGGCATGCGGGGCTGCGTGGATATCTAGAAGGCCAGCGCGGGGCGGAACATTTTCTGCGGGAACTGGTCTGGCGCGAGTTTGCCTACCATCTGGTGTATCACACCCCCCAGATCACCCAGGAAAACTGGAGATCACAGTGGGATGACTTCCCATGGTCGGAGCACGAGGATGACGCGGTTCTGCGATGGAAACAGGGGCGCACGGGGGTTCCACTTGTGGATGCCGCCATGCGAGAGATGTACGTGACCGGCCACATGCACAATCGGGGCCGCATGATCGTCGGGTCTTTTCTGACGAAACACATGCTAAAACACTGGCGCATTGGGCAGAAATGGTTTGAGGAATGCCTCATTGATTGGGACCCTGCGGCGAACGCCATGGGATGGCAATGGGTTGCCGGGAGCGGACCAGATGCGGCGCCCTATTTCCGGATTTTCAATCCTGAAACGCAGGCGCAAAAGTTCGATGCCGAACAGGCCTACATTCACCGGTTTCTGGCAGAGCGCGCACCAACCCCCGGCCCAGAGGCTTTGGCGTTTTTTGATGCCTGCCCGCGTGCCTGGGGCCTGTCAAAGGACGATCCATACCCAACCCCGGTTGTCAGCATTGGTGAGGGCCGCAAAAGAGCGCTGGCAGCATATGACGCCCGTTGAACCTGAGAGGTGAAACAAACCCCCATGACTGATCGCAATTGAAGCTGCAAACCATAGCTGAGACGTGACAAACGCTGTTCTGCCCAGCACTGATACCGGCACTGCGAATGCGCCTGCGTCTAAAAAATCATCACTGCCTGCGCTTAGGCGCGCCAAAATTCGAACACCGGCCTCAGCCACCTTGTCCTGACCAATACGGCTGGGCATAAATAGCCTATGACAAATCCCCTTAGCGTGATGGTCTTTACCGACCTGGATGGTACATTAATCGACCATGACACCTATCGGTGGGACGCTGCGCAAGAGGCTTTGACAGCGCTCAAACGCATCTCCGCTGCAGTTGTCCTGGCAAGCAGCAAAACCGCCGCTGAAATTGGCG
This sequence comes from Pseudophaeobacter sp. TrK17, assembly GCF_042192375.1. NCBI lineage: Bacteria > Pseudomonadati > Pseudomonadota > Alphaproteobacteria > Rhodobacterales > Roseobacteraceae > Pseudophaeobacter > Pseudophaeobacter sp. TrK17. The sequence goes on along the minus strand of NZ_CP071700.1, from coordinate 1,204,528 downwards.
CTTTGCGCTCAGAGCTGGGGCTCGAAGACTGGCCAGCCATTGTCGAGAATGGCGCAGGCATTCTCTCGCCCCATGGCACAACCGCGCATCAGGGGGCGCAGTATGATGCGGTTAGATCTGCCCTTGAGACACTGCCCAGCGCGCTTCGCGAGTGTTTTCGCGGCTTTGGCGATATGACCGCCGATCAGCTGGTTGAAATGACCGGTCTGGCCTTGCCGCAGGCGAAACTGGCACAGCACCGCGCCTATTCTGAACCCGGGCAGTGGCTGGGCACCGCGCAACAGCAAGCGGATTTCCTAGCCTGTCTTCTGGAGCACGGAGTGACAGCGCAACAGGGCGGACGTTTTCTTACCCTCTCTTTTGGAGGCAACAAGGCCGATAAACTGTTAAAAATTGTGCAAACCTACCAGCCACAGCATACAATCGCGCTGGGAGACGCCCCCAACGATATTCAAATGCTGGAAAACGTGGATTTTGGTATTGTCGTGGCCAATCCACATCGCGCCCCATTACCAGAGCTAAAGGGAGAGGCGCGGGGTCAAATATTACGCACCAAAGAGGCAGGCCCCGTGGGGTGGAATACGGCGGTCCTTGAGTTACTCGACCGGTTGCACATGAAGTAGGATCAAACTCATGGCCGATTTCCATCAAAACGGAAACATCACAACGCTGCATAACCTGCGCACCCGGTCCGCTGATGAATTGGAGCACGAGCTTTCGGTCTTTGCCCAATCGCGAAAAATTTCACTCATTTTGCCCTGCCTGTATTCCGAACTCGAAGGTCAGGCGATGCCGCATATTCTGTCGGAACTGGCCAAAGTCAGCTATCTGCACAGGATCATCATTGGCCTGGATGCGGCAAATGAAGCCCAGTTTCGCCATGCAAAGACATTTTTCAAAGGCCTGGGCCAAAATCATATCGTGATCTGGAACGACAGCCCGCGCATGCTGGCGCTGGGGGCGCGTCTGGAGGCAATGGGGCTGGCGCCTACCGAGCAGGGTAAGGGCAAAAATGTCTGGGCCTCATTGGGTTATCTGATCGGCTGCGCCGACAGCGCCGTCATGGCAATCCATGACTGTGACATCCTGACCTACAACAAAGAAATGCTGGCCCGGCTGGTCTATCCAATGGCAAATCCAAACTTTCCCTATCAAGTCGCCAAAGGCTATTATCCACGCATCGGTGGTAACAATATCAATGGCCGGGTGACCCGGCTGCTGGTCAGCCCTTTGCTAATTGCGCTCAACCGGGTGATCGGCAGCCGCGACTATATCGACTACCTGCGCAGCTTTCGCTATCCGCTGTCCGGCGAATTTGCCATGCGCACCTCTATCCTGCCTGACCTTCGCATACCTTCCGACTGGGGGTTGGAAATCGGTGTCTTGTCTGAGGCCTGGAGAAACCTCGCGCCCAAAGCCGTCTGTCAGGTCGATATCAGCGATGCCTATGATCACAAACACCAGTCCCTGAGCCCGGAAGAATCCAATGCCGGGTTGAACCGCATGTCCACAGATATCTGCAAAGCAATCTTTCGCAAGCTTGCCGCCGATGGAACCGTGTTTACACCCAATGTTTTTCGAACCCTAAAGGCTACTTATTACCGCTGCGCGCTTGATCTGCTCGAAGCCTATTACAACGACGCAAAAATGAATGGCCTGTCCATTGACCGCCATGCCGAGGAAAGCGCGATCGAGCTGTTTGCGGAAAATATCATGCGGGCGGGGCAGATCTTTTTGGAAAATCCACATGAGACGCCGTTCATCCCCACTTGGAACCGCGTCCATTCTGCGGATCCGACCTTTCTGTCGGATATGACCGCAGCCGCCAAGGCGGATGAGGCTGAGTTTCAGTAGGCCTTAGCGTCAGGACGCTAACCCCGATTGGTGATCCAGCGACATTGGTAAGGGGCCAGGGTAATGGCCTCCTGCATCATATCGATCTGATCACCGGTCAGCAGATCCACCCAGGGTTCGTCATCAATCAGGTTCATCGACATATGCGGCACCTGTGCCGGCTGATTGCTGACATTGTGCAGGGCAAAGATGGATTGATGGCGGTCAAGGCTTTGACGCCAAACGCCAAAGACTGCGTTGTCCAGTGGCATGGTGAACTGGGTGGCATTGGGGTGAAAGGCGGGTTGTTTGGATCGGACCTGCAAACGGTGTGACAATGCCGCAAGAACGCGCGCCTGCACCGACGTGGGATCATCCAACAGGGCGTTCAGCCTAGGATAGTCCCAGCGATGACGGTTGATCGCGCGGTTCATGCCGCGCCGTTCGACCTGGGCGTGATCATTCGGCGTTGCCAGCATGGAATGAATGTAAAAGGCGGGGATGCCTTCCAATGACATCACGATGGTCTGTGAGCACAGAAACCGGTCCAGGTGATAGGCGTCCGCCCCGGAAAATGTCTGCCCGGTTGCCTCGTAAAAGGTGGTATTGATCTCATAGGGGGCCTCGCCCCCACCCGGCAGGGCCCGCATCGACACAAGCCCACCGATATCCTTGATCGTTTTGATCATCTTGGCCTGTTCCGGCTCTGGCAGGATGCCCTCAACCGGGCGCATGCCGATGCCATCATGGCTGGCGGTGAAATTCAGATAGGCACATCCCAGCTGGGCTGGTGGCATGCCGCTTTGCCAGCGGCGCAGGTACTGTGCAGACCCGGACATCACAGCATGCAGGATCAGCGGCGGCAGCGGAAAGTTGTAGATCGCGTGGGCTTCGTTGCGATTGCCAAAATAGCTCAGGTTTTCGGCCTTGGGCACATTGGTTTCCGTGAGCAGAATTATGGTCTCAACCGCATAGTCACACAGCAGTCGCATCAGTTGCACGATGGCATGGGTCTGCGGCAGATGAATCGAACTGGTGCCGACCTCTTTCCACAAGAAGGCCACCGCATCCAGCCGGATGATGCGCACGCCGTTGTCCACATGCAGCCGGATGATGCGCAAAAACTCTAGCAAGACCTCGGGGTTGCGAAAATCCAGGTCGATCTGATCATGGCTAAAGGTGCACCAGACATGGCGGGGGCCGTCCACGGTCTCGACCTCCTGCAACAGCGGGGTGGTGCGTGGACGGACAACGCTGCTCAGGTCATCTTTGGGGGAGGCTTCAAAAAAGAAACCGTCAAAGGGGGATTGCCCCTGTCGGTAGCTATTGAACCAGGCGCCCTGACTGGAGACATGGTTCAAAACCAGATCCGACATCAGATGAAAATCTTCGCTGATGCGGTTGATGTCCGGCCAGTCTCCCAGCTGCGGGTTTACCGCCCTGAAATCCGAAACCGCAAAGCCGTCGTCAGAGGTAAAGGGAAAGAAGGGCAAAATATGCACGCCATTGACCAGGCCTTTCATGCGCCGCAGCAGAAAGTCATGCATCAGATCCAATGGTTTGTGAGCGCCGTCCAGGATCGAGTTGCCATAGGTTATCAGCAGCGCGTCCCGTTCGGTCCATAGGTTGTTGCTGGGCAACCGCCCGCGCTTACGCGGCTGTTGGTTCTCTGGCCAAAACGCATCCATGATTTTGTCCACCAGAAGACTGGCGTCCTGATCAGGATAGATGGTCTTCAGGAGCGTCGTGAGCCGGGTGGTGAAAGTGCGTGTCTTGACTGTGTGCATAGGGAAAGAAAATCTGAAAACCGGCGAGACACAAGCCCATCCATTGGTTTTGAGACCTGTCACGGCCACGCGGCGGCCAAAGCGCTGCCTGCTCTACAGTTTTTATCCCGATCGCCCATAATTTGACCACTTTATGCGCAAGACTTGAGCCGAACCGTGATGGCCACGCAGCAAGGACAAGGAAACCCCCAGCAGCGCTGACGGTGGCACGGCCTATTCTACCAGGGTCCCATGGCAGATCAGGTGATACCACCAAAGGGCAGCGTAAGCGCATGTCCTCTACCCCCCCTGTTTCCGCCCCCTGTCATCGCACCCTGTCATCGCACCCTGCAGATCATTTGACCTATATAGCCCAGAGGAGTAAGCCTGAGGCAATTCGAGCAGACAAGAGATAGGCGACCCGATGCAGGTCATTTTTCATTGCGGTGCACATGGAACCGAAGAGGACCGTCTGCTCAAGACCCTGCTGCGCAACAAAGACCGCTTTCGCCTGCACGGCACCGTTGTACCCGGCCCAGGCAAATACCGCTATCTGCTCAAAGATTGCATGGCGGCGCTGCAGGAAGGTCAGGCCACAACCGAAGCCCGGGACGTGTTGTGGGATGCGATCCTGGAAGAAGAACAGGCAGACAGAGTCCTGTTGTCCAATGCCAATTTCTTTGGCTCGCAGCGCCAATCAATCGAGGGCAGCCAGTTTTATCCAGAAGCAGAGGCCCGGCTTTTGTCCCTGCAGCACCTGTTCGCACAGGACAAACTGGAACTGTACATCGGACTGCGAAACCCCGCGACCATTCTGCCGGGCCTGCTTGAAAACGCCCACCCCGATCGCAAGGCCCAGGTGCTGAGCAACCTTGACCCTTATCACCTGCGGTGGTCAGATCTTCTGACGCGCCTGCGACGCGCCGTTCCCCAAGTTCCTCTCACCGTTTGGTGTTTTGAAGATATGCCTCTGATCTGGGCGCAGATCATCCGTGACATGTCCGGGCTGGAAATGAACCAGCGTCTGGATGGTGGCATGGATTTACTGTCGACCATCATGAGCCGCGAAGGCATGCGGCGACTGCGCCAGTATCTGGCACAGCACCCTGATATGTCAGAGACGCAACAGCGGCGGGTCATGGCCGCTTTTCTCGACAAATATGTGCGCGAAGACGAGTTAGAAGAGGAGATCGATTTACCTGGCTGGAGTGAAGCCCTGATTGAATCGGTCACCGCCCTCTACGAAGAAGACATGCAAATCGTCCAGCGCATCCCCGGTGTGACGATGATCACCCCCTAATCCCGCCTCCTTGCACTCCAGCCGCTCCTCAGCCCGCCCTGGCCAACCGTCTCAACGGTCTTCTGCTCAGCCTTTTGCGGCAAACAATGGGACACATATCGCTGTCTAAGGTGAAATCGGCTGTCCTAACCGGTTAACTTTGAGCGTTTCCATCGTCATGTCATCATAAAACACATCAATGGTAATCTGCTGGATAGAGCCCAGGGGAAAAGTACCATAGGGCAGCCCATCTTCTGGCAGGATGGCATTGGGGGCGGCCTGATCTTCATGGCAGGGCGGCATCGGCCAGGTCACCGGCTCGGCGCCGTTGACGCCGATGCGCATACCGTTCAAGCCACAGCGCCAGGACCACAGATGCGTAACATAGAGCAGATCCTGCCCCTCATATTCGCGCACGGAAACCCAATTGGCCTTGGTGGCCGACAAAATGGGCTTAACCTCTGCGGCTGTGGTAAAAGGCGCCGAGGAGGCCCCGACCGGCAGGCCTGCGCCCCACAGCGACAACATAACAACAGACATAATTCTTCGCATAAAAACCTCACTTAGCTGATACAAACAAGTCGCGCTCCTGGCCAAAGGCCCCTCAAATTTGGGGATTTCCTTTTGCCCAAAGCCCATATTGAATATAAACCATAAAATACCCAAGCCCCAACCGCTCGCAAGAGGCGGAAGACAGGAAATACAATGGCGCAGCAGTCTTTCAACGTCATGATCATCGGCCAGGCGGGGCGCCTGCAGTACGAGGCACTGTTGTTTGCCGCCTCTCTGCGCTACAGCTGCCCCAACTTTTCCGGTCGTTTGTTTGTTGCGGTGCCGCAGCCAGGGCCGCTTTGGCAAAAAGATCCCAGCATTCACAACGCCGGTGTATTAGAGGCCTTGGCCCGGCTTGGGGTCGAAATCCTGCCGTTTGAAAACGAGATTTTTGGTCAGAGCTATCCCTATGGCAACAAGATCGAGGCGCTGCAGGCCATGCCCGAGGGCGAGCCGTTTGTGTTCTTTGACAGCGACACGCTGATCACCGGCGACCTGGAAGCGGTTCCCTTTGACTTCAATCGCCCCTCTGCCTCGCTGCGGCGCGAAGGCACCTGGCCCAAGCCAACGCTTTATGGGCCCGGCTATACGGACATCTGGCGCTCTCTTTACGACCGGTTTGGACTGGACCTTGATCCAACACTGGATCTGGAACAACCGGATGAATTCTGGAAACGCTACCTCTACTTTAATGCCGGCTTTTTCTACGGCACCTGCCCGCGCGCCTTTGGCAAACGATTTGCGGTCTACGCCCAGTCCATCCTGAAGGATCCGCCAATTGAGCTGGTCGGCCAGTCGCTGGATCCCTGGCTGGATCAGGTTGCACTGCCCCTGGTGATCCACTCCTTTGGCGGCGGTCGCGACGCCCTGCCTGCGGGCTACCTGGACGGGGAAACCAGCTGTCACTACCGGCTGTTCCCCCTGCTCTATGCCCGCGAAAGCAACGCGGTGATTGACCTGCTGGAAACGGTGGCTGCGCCAAACTGGATCAAGAAGGTTTTGAAAACCTATGAGCCGATCAAGCGGCTTGTTTATCAAAACCGGGGTGCCCGGGTACGGGCGCTGTTTGATCAGGATCACCTACCCCGGCGTGAACAGGCCATTCGCAACAAAATCAAATCCGAAGGCCTGTGGCTGCGCTAACAGGCTGCCCTTTTGTGGTCTGGCCTCATTCCCAACCCAAAAGCCAGGTTGCCAAGGATCAGGTCCCTAGAACGATTTCCCACGCGCTGCTCTTTGCCAGTTTGTTTGTTCCAATTTGCCACGCCTGCGTTGTACCGGCGGGCAAGCTGTCCTAAACATTTGGTAAGAAAACTGATGAGGGAGAAAACCAGATGAGTGATGCACCAGCCTATGGCTTTGACACATTGCAGATCCACGCAGGCGCCAAACCGGACCCGGCAACCGGCGCCCGTCAAACACCGATCTACCAGACAACCGGCTATGTCTTTCGCGATGCCGATCACGCCGCTGCCCTGTTTAACCTGCAGGAAGTTGGCTTTATCTACTCACGCCTGACCAACCCAACCGTCGCCGTGCTGCAAGAACGCCTGGCCACACTGGAAGGCGGCGTTGGCGCAGTCTGCTGCTCGTCTGGCCATGCGGCACAGATCATGGCGCTGTTCCCGCTGATGGCGCCCGGCTGCAATGTCATTGCATCGACGCGACTGTATGGTGGCACCGTCACCCAGTTCAGCCAGACCATCAAACGCTTTGGCTGGTCGGCAAAATTTGTCGATACCGATGATCTGGAGGCCGTCGCAGCCGCAATCGACGAAAACACTCGCGCGGTGTTCTGCGAATCCATCGCCAACCCCGGCGGCTATGTCACCGATGTGCGCGCGCTGGCCGATGTGGCAGATGCCGCTGGTGTGCCGCTGATCGTCGACAACACCACCGCCACGCCCTATTTGTGCAACCCAATTGCCCAAGGCGCCACGCTGGTTGTGCACTCCACCACAAAATACCTCACCGGCAATGGCACCGTCACCGGCGGCGCGATCATTGACAGCGGCACCTTCGACTGGTCCGCCAGCGACAAGTTCCCCTCCCTTTCGGCGCCAGAACCCGCCTATCATGGGCTCAAATTCCACGAGACCTTTGGCGGCCTGGCCTTTACCTTCCACGGTATCGCCATCGGGCTGCGTGATCTGGGTATGACCATGAACCCGCAGGCGGCGCATTACACCTTGATGGGCGTTGAAACCCTGTCGCTGCGGATGCAGCGCCATTGTGAAAACGCGATGACCGTGGCCAGCTGGCTGGAACAGGACGACCGGGTTGATTATGTGACCTACGCCGGCCTGGAAAGCTCGCCTTATTATGAGCGCGCCCAGGCGAACTACCCCAAAGGCGCGGGCGGTTTGTTCACCTTTGCGGTCAAGGGTGGCTATGACGCCTGCATCAAACTGGTGGATTCCCTGGAGATCTTCAGCCATGTGGCAAACCTCGGCGACACCCGTTCGCTGATCATTCACTCTGCCTCCACCACCCACCGCCAGCTGTCCCCGGAACAGCAGGAGGCCGCAGGCGCGGGCGCCAATGTGGTGCGGATTTCCATCGGCCTGGAAGACGCCGCTGATCTGATCCGCGATCTGGACCAGGCCCTGACCAAAGCCTGCGGCTGACCCTAAAGGCCCATCTGTAAAACAACAAAAAGGCCGGGTTTATGCCCGGCCTTTTCAGTTTCAAATCTGGCAGAGCCGCGGTTATTCGTTTGGCACCACCAGGTCAAACACCACCTGCACATTGTGCGAAAAGCTCAGCTCGCCCGCCTCGATCGGCATGGCACCGCTGCGGGACATCTCCATTGCCATCATCGGACGGCCACCACCATGATCCTGATCGGTGATGGTGCGAACCGGCCCCAGGGTGACCCCGGCGGCCGACGCCAGTTGTTCCGCCTTGTGGCGGGCATCCGCAACGGCGCTTGCGCGCATCTGGTCCTGTAGCAGCGCGTGATCCGCCACATCAAAGCGCAACCCCTGGAACTGATTGGCACCGGCGCGCAGCACCCGGTCAAGCACCTCGCCGAGTTGATCGAGATCGCGCACCCGCAAATTTACCGTATTGGCGGCCAGGAACCCGGTGATCCGCCGCTCTCCCGAACTGTTATAAGAGCCGCCATTGGACCAGACCGGCTGCAGCGAGATCTGCTGAGTCTGCAGGTCCTTATCCGCAATGCCAACGGCCCGCAGCTCTTGCACGACGGCGAACATATCTTCAGAGACCAGCGCCATGGCTTCGCCCGCCTCCTTGGCCTCTTTGCTGACCCCCAGCGTGATCACCGCCAGATCCGGCGCCACCTCAACTCGGCCCTCGCCGCTGACCAGAATCTGCCGATCGGTGCGCGTGTCTGCCTTGAGCGCAGTGCCCAAAGTTAGCGCCATTGCCAGGGCGGTTACCAAAACTGTCTTTGTTTTCATTGTGAAGTCTCCTTTGCTTTGCCCTAAGATGGGGACGGCAGATCGCCGCTGACAAGGGGAAAGCGCGCTCTTTTCCTTTCACTCGGCGATGTCCTGCTTTATGGTCTGCTCTGACGGCCTGAAAGGACTCCTCGCGGTCCGGGCACTACAGATTTGGATGGTTTGACCGCATTATGAAACCGGAGTTTGCTCTTTCTCTTTCCGCAGAGGGTATTGTTCTGCTGCATCGTGCAGCCGGAGGTTGGCGAAATGTCGGCACTGTGTCGCTCGACAGTGCTGATTTGACAGCAGATCTTGCCGCGCTCAAAGCCAAGGGAGACGCCCTGGCGCCCGAGGGGCTGTGCAAACTGATCATCCCCAATGAGCAGATCCGCTATCTTACCATTGAGACTGGCATTTCCGATCTGGAAAGTCGGCGCCGCCTGGCCCGCGTCGCTTTGGAAGGCGCCACGCCCTATGCGGTGTCGGATTTGGCTTTTGACCTGTCTGAGGACGGCGACCAAACCCATATTGCCGCCGTCGCCTATGAGACCCTGGCTGAGGCCGAAAGCTTTGCGCTGGAAAATGGCTTTGCGCCCGCCTCCTTTGTGGCCATCCCTGGTGACAGTGGTTTTCTGGGAGAACCCTTTTTTGGCGCAGTCCCCTCGCTGGGCGAAACTGAGATCACACCTGATGGGATCGTTGTTGTGGACATCGGTCCAGCTGCACTCCCAGATCCCACCCCCGCTGAACCGGTTGAAAAACCCGCTTCCAAAAATGACGCACCTAAGGCCGCAAAGGATCAGGTGGCGGCTGAGCCCACCCTGCCCAAGGCACCCGCCGCTTTGGAGCCGGACAGCGCCCAGCCCGATTTGGGTGAGGATACCGGTTCAGACGCCGAGGACAGCGGTCCAATTGCCGGATTTACCAGCCGCCGCAGGAAGTCACCGCAGGCCAAAGGCTCAGAGGCTGCAAAACCTGCATCTGCAAAAAAACCATCTGACAAATCCGCAGCGCCATCGCCCGGCAAGCCTGCCCCCCCTGTTGTCGCAGCAGCACCTGCAACCACACAGGCACCAAAACCGGGCCCCAAACAGGCCGCAGCCACAGCGGCCAAGCCTGTCGCCGCACCCGCTGGCAAATCCCCAACCAGGGCAGAGCCGACAAAGTCTGCTGGCCATGCCCAGTCTGCCGGTCCCGTCCCAGAGACCGGCGCCCCCGCGGTGCACAGCCCAGCCGGAGCACAGGCCGCGGCCAGTCCAAAATCGGCCAGTCCAAAGTCGACCAGCCCAAGCGCTGCCAGTTCAAGTTCGGCCAGCTCAAGTTCAGCCAGTGTTAAACCTGTCGCCACTGCCCCTGGAAAAACTGCAAAACCCACAGGGTCAACCAGTGCACCAGCCGCCCCTGCCACTGTTCACCCCAATGCCCCAACCATCAGCGGCGCGGCTGCACAGGCGGCGAACAGTCTCAACAGCTCTGTTGACGACAAACCGGGCACCATAAAGGGCAAGCCGCGCTTCCTGGGGTTGATCCTGACGGCAGGGCTTTTGTTGGCCATGGCCGCGATTGCGGCTTTTGCGGTGTTCTCCGAAGGCGGGTTGTTCTTTTCCTCCGAACGTCCGCGGCTGGAACAAAGCCTTGATACCCCGCTGGCGCCCCCCCCTGCTGGCTCCACCGATCAAGATCCGGCGCTTGCGGAGACACCGCCGAACAGCACCAATGCCGAACCAGCCAGCCCAGTGGATATTCCCATAAGCGAGGTGGAAACCGAGCCAGACAGCATCGCCCCACAGGTGAGCGCGATACCAAGCCACCCTGACCCAGGCGTTGTGGAGTTGGACGATCAAGCCGAGCCTTTTGAGACCACCAGCCTTGACCCTGCCGGCGCTGAAACCGACACCCCATTGGATGCAAGCACGGGCCAGCCCGTGCTTGATGCGTTAGAAGGGGAGGCTGCCGATCCAGACCAAAGCGACGCGCTGAGCGAAGCCGCGCTCTACGCCGCCACTGGAATCTGGCAGCAGGTTCCCCAAATCGCAGAGGCCCCTGCCCTGGTGTCTTTGGATGACATCTATGTCGCCTCTATCGACAATAGCGATCTCTCCCAGGATGCCGTCGCCCTGCCCCAGGCGCCGCTGTTGACCAGCGATCCCGAGCCAGACGCGCTCAGCTCACCGGCGGCAGCGGGGAGCGACTTTGACCTCGACCACCAGGGCCTGGTGACAGCAACACCCGAAGGCACACTCAACCCGGATGGCATCATGGTCTATCTCGGGCGGCCAAGCGTCGTGCCACCCCCGACTCCGGTCCGCACAGCCCCCGAAGATGCTGGGGAAGCCGCCGAAAATGCCCGCCTGGCAAGCCTGTCGCTGAAACGGCCCCGCCCGCGTCCCTCCGATCTGCTGGAACGGGCAGAACGCGCACTTTTGGGAGGGCTCAGCCGCGCCGAGCTTGCCCGGGTTCGCCCCCGCGCCCGCCCTGCCAGCCTGAAGACGGAAGAACAGGAAAACCAGCCTGTCAGCGCTTTGGCTGTTGCCACGTCAAAAGCGCCGCGGGATCGGCCTGCGAATTTTGCCAATCTGGTGGATCGTGCCACCCGGCAGCGTGCCACAACAACCGCCACGACAGCGGCGGCGGCAGTAGCGCCGCAATCCGTTACCCCCAGCATTCCCAGCTCTGCCTCAGTGGCGCGCCAGGCAACAGTCACCAATGCCATCAACCTGCGGCGGGTAAACCTGATTGGTGTCTCCGGAAAACCGTCTAACCGCCAAGCCCTGGTTCTGATGCCCAGTGGTCGGACCCGCCAGGTCCGGGTTGGCGATCGGCTGGATGGTGGCACCGTGGTAGCCATCAGCGAAAGCCAATTACAGTATCAAAAGCGCGGCACAAATAAGACACTGAAGCTGCCCGGAAATTAACCACCTGCAGGCAGATCCAAAGACAGGACATTGACGACGGCCCCTCACCTGTCGTTTGCCCGTCCCAACCCTTGGCGCGCAGGTCCCATCAGGTCGGCCAGTTCGCCACAGCAAAACCGCTGACATAAAAAAGTGCCGGACCTCCCTAAGGCCCGGCACTTTTGTGCACATTTCTGTTGGGGCTTAAACCCTATTCAGCGGCGTCCAGCTCTCCGTTGGCGATCTGTTCACGTTCGATCGATTCAAACAGCGCCTTGAAGTTTCCTTCGCCAAATCCATCGTCCCCTTTACGCTGGATGAACTCGAAAAAGATCGGGCCAATCACCGTCTTGGAGAAGATTTGCAGCAGGATTTTGGTCTCGCCACCATCGACGACGCCCTCGCCATCAATCAGAATGCCATGTTTCTGCATCCGCTCCAGCGGTTCATCATGGCCTTTCACCCGGTCGTGGCTCAGCTCATAGTAGGCCGCAGGCGGTGCAGGCATATAGGTGATGCCACGATCAGAAATCTCATCCGTGGCGCTATAAATGTCCTCGGTTCCAACCGCGATATGCTGAATGCCCTCGCCTTTGTATTTCTTGAGATAAGCAACAATCTGGCCGGTCTCGCCGCGATCTTCGTTAATCGGAATACGGATACGACCACAGGGAGAGGTCAGCGCCCGGCTCAGCAGCCCGGTAAACTTGCCCTCGATGTCAAAGAAACGGATTTCCTTGAAGTTGAACAGCTCGCCGTAGAACTTGAACCACTTGTCCATATTGCCTTTGTAGACATTGTGCGTGAGGTGATCGAGGTAGTAAAAGCCAACGCCGCGCGGTTTTGACTGTTTGGTCCACTCGAATTCCCCATTGTAGGGCGAGGTCTCATAATACTGGTCGATAAAATAGATCAGCGAGCCACCAATGCCTTTGATCGCGGGCACATCCATGGTTTTGTCGTCGCCGTCATAGGCTTCGGCCCCTTTTGAAACCGCGTGTTCAAAGGCCTTTTGTGCATCGACAACACGCCATCCCATGGAGGGGGCACAGGGCCCATGTTCGGCAACAAACTTGTCAGCATAGCTGCCTTTTTCCGCATTCAGGATATAGGTGATATCCCCCTGCTGCCACAGTTCGATGCCCGGTTTTGTCTTGTGATGACCGACCTGTTCATAGCCCATCTTAGTGAAAAGATCCCGCAACTCCTGCGGTTCAGGGCTGGCGAATTCGACAAACTCAAAGCCATCGGTGCCAGCGGGGTTTTCATCGCTGATCACGGATTTCGGGGCGTTATGCGGAAATGGACCCATGCTGGTTTCCTTCTTTAGTCGCGTGATGCGGGCTAGATTTCTGTTCTCGATCACAATACCGCAAATGAGATGCATATTTCGCGCGTTCTTTGTATGCCTATCACCTTTCCACGCGAGAACTTCGCGCCTAATGTGATAAAAACAGGAAAAACCCGCATATGCTCGATTCAACAGACACCAAACTGCTCGCCGCCTTGCAAAAGAACGCACATCTTACCGCACAGGAGCTGGGAGAGCTGCTGAACCTGTCGCCCAGTCAGGCCGGGCGGCGGCGACAGCGGCTAGAATCAGAAGGCTATATCCAGGCTTACTGCGCCCGACTGGACCCGGCAAAACTGGGATTGACAGTTCAGGGGTTCGTGCATGTGAACCTTGGCAGCCACGGGCCGGAACAATCCCAAAGCTTTAGCCGCCTGGTCAGCACCCGGCCCGAGATTACCTCAGCCTGGACCATGACAGGCGAGGCAGACTATCTATTGCGGGTTTATTGCAGCGACTTACAGGCGCTCAATCAGCTCATCCATGAAATTCTATTGCCGCATCCAGCCGTCGCCAGGGTGCAAAGCCAGATCGTAATGGCACAGTTAAAACGTGATGCGCCTTTGCCAACTTAATAATAATGGAAGGTTTTGATTTTATAGATTTTGACTGTATCTTTATGAAGTGGAGCGCCTCCTTGTCCTTTGTAGACCGTCGCATAGAAGCCCGACCCTCGACTGGTGAAGCCCCCTTCGCCCTGAACGAGGTTTTCTTTTCACGCACCGATGACCGTGGGGTGATCCAAGCCGGAAACTACGTCTTCAAGCGCGTAGCAAACTACGAATGGGAAGATCTGATCGGTTCGCCCCATAAGATCATCCGCCATCCGGATATGCCAAAGGGTGTTTTCCAACTGTTTTGGGATACTCTGAAAGCAGGCGACAGCATGGGGGCCTACGTCAAGAACAAGGCCAAGGATGGGCTGTACTACTGGGTCTTTGCAGTGGTGGTCCCCTGCCAGGGCGGATATCTCTCGGCGCGGATTTCCCCCAGCAGCGCCTTGTTTGATGAGATCAAAGCCATTTATAATGAGATGCGCCAGGCTGAACTCAACGAAGGAGTGAGCGCGGAAGACAGCGCTGAAAAGATGCTGGAGTGGATTCGAAAGAAAGGTTTTGAAAACTACCACCAGTTCGCCACCCATGCCCTGAGCGAAGAGCTTTTGTCCCGCGATGTCGGACTGGAGCGCCCGAAAGATCCCAAAATCGCGGATCTGCGCAGAATGATGGCAAACGCCGAAACCCTCGTTGAAGAAACCCAAGGTCTAGTCAAAGATTTTGACGCTATGCACACGATTCCGCATAATTTGCGGGTGATTGCATCGCGGATTGAACCCTCGGGTGGACCGGTCACGGTCCTGTCGCAGAACTATGGTGCGATGTCGCGCGAAATGTCCGACTGGTTTGAAGCACATGTGATGGGGGAAAACAGCAACTTCAACACCATCAAACTGGCCGTTACCAACAGCCTGTTTGTCGAAGGCATGGCGCGCATTCTGAACGAATGTGATGCGCAGCTCCAAACCGAAAGACGCGGCCTGGGCGACATCGACATGGCCGCAGAGCGCAAGATCCTGACCCAGCTGGTCACAGAGGAAACAGACCGCGCCCGCAAAGGCGTCGAGGAAGTCGACCTTGAGGCCGAGCGCATCATGCGGGCCTGCCAGGTCATGCATCGACAGTTCCTCGGGCTCAGCTCCACACGGGTTCTGTGTAAGATCGAAAGCGCCCGCCTGCCGGAATCCGGTGAAACGCTCTCTGACATTATCGACCAGCTTGGGGTCTTCCAGGAACGCATCTCGCGCCGTCTGGACGTAATCACCAAACTCAGCAATGAGATTCGGCAAATGGAGCAATAAGCAGCGGCTGACCTGCACTGGCAATCGCCAGAGCGTCGAAACCAAAGCGCGGCGGCACGGGGAAACCTGGCCGCCGTTTCCCATTGAGCCCCCGATCTCCCGGCTCCCAAACGCCCGGTAAAGCGCAGCAGCAATATGACCCACGCAAAATGCTGCTAAAACCGTTGCCAAGGTGCAAACCGCTTGCGATACCAGTTGTATGGACGCATTTCTGTATCAGGCAACAATCTATCTCGCTGCTGCTGTTATCGCCGTTCCCCTGGCCTCGCGTCTCGGGCTTGGGTCGGTTCTGGGCTATTTGGCTGCCGGCATTATCATAGGCCCGGTGCTTGGGCTGGTCGGGGCTGAAACCCAAAACCTCCAACATGTTGCGGAATTTGGCGTCGTTATGATGCTGTTTCTCATCGGGTTGGAGCTTGACCCGCGGGCGCTCTGGGCGATGCGGCATAAACTGATCGGACTGGGCGGCTTACAGGTCCTGCTCAGCACTCTGGCACTTATGGTTGCCGCCCTTATTGCCGGCGAGACCTGGCAGGTGAGCCTGGCCGTTGGCCTCACGCTGTCGCTATCCTCGACTGCGATCGTGCTGCAGACGCTTTCAGAAAAAGGCCTGATGCAGACCGGTGGCGGGCGGTCCTCCTTTTCGGTTCTGTTGACCCAGGATATTGCGGTCATTCCAATTCTGGCGCTTCTACCGCTTCTTGCCATCAAGAACGGACCACAGTTAGGCTCGGATGGCTCCATTGAGCGGGCAGATACCGCAGGCCATATGGCTGCGGCCCATGACGGGCTTTCCTTGGTTGCTGGTCTGCCAGGATGGGCCGTGACCCTGACCACCCTTGGCATGATCGGCGTCATCGTGCTGGCTGGCATCTATCTGACCCAGCCCCTGTTCCGCTTTATTCATGCGACCAACCTGCGTGAGATGTACACTGCGCTGGCCTTGCTCATTGTGGTTGGGATCTCCTTCTTGATGACCCTAGTCGGGCTTTCCCCTGCGCTGGGGGCATTTCTGGCGGGCGTGGTTCTGGCCAACTCCGAATTCCGCCACGAATTGGAAAGCGATCTCACCCCCTTCAAGGGGCTGTTTTTAGGATTGTTCTTTATTACGGTTGGGGCCGGGATCAACTACCGGCTGCTGTTGGCCAACTTCGGAGACCTGCTGGGCCTGGCCCTTTTGGTGATCCTCGCCAAGGGCACAATCCTGTTCTTTGTGGGTCGCGCCTTTGGTCTCAGACGGCGCAATCATTGGCTTTTCACCCTCAGCCTGGCGCAGGCGGGTGAATTTGGTTTTGTCCTGCTGGCCTTTTCCCGCCAACAAGGCGTCATCCCCGAACCATTGGCCGAAAAGCTGCTGCTTGTCATTGCCCTGTCGATGCTGATCACCCCGCTGTTGTTCATTTTGTATGATATGTTGTCTCACTTCATGGGCGAGCAAGGTGTCGAACAGGAACCTGATGAGATTGACGAACAAGGACCCGTTATCATCGCCGGAATTGGCCGCTTTGGGCAGATCGTCAACCGGCTGGTGCGCGCCAGCGGTTTCAAGACCGTGCTGCTGGACAATGACATCCGCGCAGTGCAGCTGATGCGCCGTTTTGGGGTCAAAAGCTTCCTCGGCGACCCCACACGGCCCGAGTTGCTCAAGGCTGCGGGCATCGCCAAAGCCCATGTGCTGGTGGTGGCGCTGGACGACCCAGAAAAGACTGTCACCATGGTCGCCTATGTGCGGCGCACCTACCCGGATCTGCACATCATTGCCCGGGCCTATGACCGCAACCATGTCTTTGAGCTGTATAAGGCCGGCGCCGATGACATCGTGCGGGAAATGTTTGACAGCTCCTTGCGGGCGGGGCGCTACGTGTTGGAAAAAATCGGCCTCAGCGAATATGAAGCGGCCCAGGCCGAACAGACCTTTTATGCGCACGACCGTCTTACGGTGCGCGAGCTCGCCTCGCTGTGGAAGCCCGGAACACCTGCCAGTGAAAATCAGGCCTATATCGCCCGCGCCCGCGAACTGGAAAAGGATCTGGAAACCGCCCTGTTGGAGCTGGCCGAGAAAAAAGATCAAAGCAAATCTTGATCTGACCGCCATATCGAGCCGACAAAACAAAAGCCCCGAAGTCAGCTTCGGGGCTTTGCTGTTCGCTCGCCTTTCATGCAGCAGCAATCAGCCGTCTGAAACGCCTGCTTCTGCAAAGGTCGCCATGCCGCTGTGACAGGCGATTGCGCCTTTCAAAACCTGAATGGCCAACGCCGCCCCAGAGCCTTCACCAAGGCGCAGACCCAGCGCCAAAAGCGGCTCTTTACCCAGCTCTTTCAGCAGGGCGGGATGGGCGTTTTCAGCGCTTTGATGCCCTGCAATGGCATGATCCAAAGCGCCATCACAGCTGCGCTGCAAACAGGCGGCGGCAGCACAACAGATAAATCCATCAAGAATAACCGGAATATGCAGCAGCCGTGCCGCAGCAATGGCCCCGGCCATGGCCGCAATCTCGCGCCCCCCCAGACAACCGAGCGCATCCAGGCCATCTTTGATTGCAGCGCCATGCAGCGCCACGCCTTCGGTGACGACACGGGTTTTATTGGCCAGCCCGGCGTCATCAACCCCAGTGCCGCGCCCGGTCCAGTCTGCGGGTTCGCCGCCAAACAGGGCAAAGGCCAAAGCCGCCGCTGGGGTGGTGTTGCCAATCCCCATTTCACCAACCACCAATAGATCCGCTGTAGGATCAACAGCATTCCATCCGGCCTGCAAGGCGGCCAGCAGCCCTGCCGCGTCCATCGCTGGGGCTTGGGTGAAATCCTGTACCGGATTGTCCAGATCAAGCGCATGAACGTCCATACGCGCGCCTGCCAGTTTGGCCAGCTGATTAATTGCCGCGCCGCCATGTTCAAAATTGATCACCATCTGGGCCGTCACCTCGGAAGGAAAGGCCGAAACCCCCTGGGCGGTGACACCGTGGTTGCCGGCAAAGACAATAACCTGGGGCGATTTGATCTCGGGGCGATCGGTGCCGCGCCAGCCGCCATACCAGATGGCCAGATCTTCCAGTCGGCCCAAAGCCCCGGGAGGCTTGGTCAGCTGCCCGTTGCGGGCGGCAGCCGCGTCGATGGCGGTCTGATCCGCACCCTTGGCCTGCGCCAGCAGGGAGCGGAAATCATCAAGGGAAGTCAGAGATGGCAGCATGTAAAGCCTCGTTGCATCTGGGCGGCGGACGCGCGTAAATCAGGGTCCAATCTGTTTAGCGGCTCAAAACTGCTTCGCAAGTCCCGCAAGAGGCTCACACATGCGAAAAAACGACATATCTTTGGTGGACATCCCACTGGCGCTGGTCCTGTTGACCCGGCTGCCATTGCCGCGACTGGCAAGCAGCAGTTTTCAACGCCAATCCCGGGCGGTATGGGCCTTCCCGCTGGCGGGGCTTGCCGTGACCCTGCCCGCCTGCATGGCGGCCTATGCGGGCCAGGCCCTGGGCCTGTCTGCGGCGCTGGCTGCTGGGCTATTTTTGATGGTTCAGGTACTGCTGACAGGGGCGATGCACGAAGACGGGCTGGCGGATTGCGCCGATGGGTTTTGGGGCGGCTTCGCGCCTGCACGGCGGTTGGAGATCATGAAAGACAGCCAGATCGGCAGCTATGGCGTGTTGGCACTGGTTTTTGCCATTGGCCTGCGCTGGCACGCCCTGTCGCTGCTGTTGGATCTGGGACAGGGCTGGAGTGCGCTGGCTATTGCCCTGCTCAGCCGTGCAATGATGCCCATGCTGATGGTCTGGCTGCCCAATGCCCGCCAGTCCGGCCTATCGCAAAGTGTCGGCCGTCCGTCCCGGCGGGCCACTGCCCTTGGTCTTGGCCTCGCTGTTGCACTGGCGCTGCCCTTGCTCGGGTTTGTCAGCCTTGCCGTTGCCGCGCTGCTTGCCTTGTTGACCCTAGGATTGGGTCTGGTGGCCCGCACCAAGATCGGCGGGCAGACCGGCGATGTGCTGGGCGCCTGCCAGCAGGTCAGTGAAATTGCCGGATTGCTGATGCTGGCGGCCCTCTTCAGCTAAGCTGAGGCCAAGACAGCAAAAAGCCCGCAACCAAGGTCACGGGCTTTTAAAATTTCTGAATTTTTGAACAGCTGACGCCGATCAGGCTGCAACACGGGAGGTCAGAACGTCCCCGACCTGTTTCGCGGCCAAGATTTCATCGCCACCGGCAACAGCGGCGACTTCGCGGGTCAGGCGCTCAAGCGCGGCCTCATAGAGCTGACGCTCTGAGTAGCTTTGCTCACGCTGGTCATCGGTACGGTGCAGATCGCGCACCACTTCGGCAATGGCAATCAGATCACCAGAGTTGATCTTTTGCTCATATTCCTGCGCCCGGCGAGACCACATGGCGCGTTTGACCTTGGCCTTGCCTTTGAGGGTTTTCATCGCCTGATTGATCACATCCGGCGAGCTGAGCGAGCGCATACCCACTTCGATGGCCTTGTTGGTTGGCACCCGCAGGGTCATCTTGTCCTTTTCAAAGGTGATCACGAAAAGCTCCAGCGCAAAGCCGGCCACTTCCTGCTCCTCAACCGAGATGATCTGTCCAACACCATGGGCCGGATAAACCACATATTCGTCGGGACGGAATGCGAGCTTCTTCGATTTTGTCATACAGGTCTTTCCTTACGCTAGAGGCCGGGCAGCGCCAGAGGCAACTATCCGACACAACAACGGCAACGCTATCGCCCCTGAACTGCATCGCAGGTCAGACGCTCTATCGTCACCGTGGGTCAATCCCCAGGCCGCGCGCTACATCAAAAATGCCACGCGAGATGGGTTTCATTTTCATATACATCTGGGCAGACCATATCACAAAATGCCCCCCTTCGAAAGACGAGGGGAGCCCTGTTCCTGCCAATCACAGGTGAAAATCACCGTTTTCAGGTGGTTTTCGGCAAAAAAACTGGTCGTGCTTTTCAACCGGCCCCGAGATTCGGAGACGCTTACCCGCCCTCGCCGGGGGCCTCGGAGAAGTATTTCTCAAGCTTGCCCTCTTCGCCGTCACGCTCTTCAGCCTCCGGCATAGGGTCTTTTTTGGAGACAATCACCGGCCACATCTCAGAGTATTTGCGGTTGAACTCAACCCATTTATCCATGTCTGGCTCGGTGTCTGGGCGAATGGCATCGGCCGGGCATTCCGGTTCGCAAACACCACAGTCGATGCATTCATCCGGGTGGATCACCAGGGTGTTTTCCCCCTCGTAGAAACAATCTACCGGGCACACCTCTACACAATCGGTGTATTTGCAGGCGATGCAGTTATCCGTAACGACGTAGGTCATGCGGGCTTTGTCCCATTTGCTGTTTGGCAACTAGCTAGTTCAGACTCGCTTCATCTTCAAGATGTCACGTGAAGTCCTGTTGCCTGGAAAGGTCAAGCGCCCTGCGAGATTTCTTGTCAGGCCGCCCTTTTCCCTCAAATCGCGGATTTGCAGGCAAGATGTCCTGTTTTGGCGTCTTATCAAGATAAAGCGCCTGCGCCTCGGGGGCGGGTCCGCGGCGCTCGCCGATGGCGACAACTTCGACCACCCGAATCTGTCGCCCCTGTGGAAAGCTGAGAACATCACCCGAGGTGACGCTCTGAGCCGTTTTTGTGATCTTAGCGCCGTTCAGGCGAAGATGTCCGGCGCTGATCTGTTTGGCGGCCAGGCTGCGGGTTTTGAAGAACCGCGCATGCCAGAGCCACTTGTCGACCCGGATTTTCTCCGCCTTTGGCTGCATCCGGGATCAGTCGCCTTGCTTCAGCCCCATCAGAGCTGCCGCAAAGGGGTTGTCCGGATCGATCTGCTTTTCTTTCTTTGGAGGCCGGGCGGAATAGGTCTTGCTGCCCTGTTGTTGCGGACGACCTCCCTTTTTACCACCGGGTTTGCCAGCAGGGCGCCCACCGGGCTTGCCGCCACTGCGCTCACCCGAGCGACCCTGACTGCGCGGTTTGCCACCGCGACGCTCCTGGCCATCCTGTCCAGCAGCAGCTTCGGCGTTTTGGCTTGCACCGCCACCCTGGCCACGACGCTGGCCACGGTTGCCACCGCCCTGACGGGCGCGACCACCCCAAGCGAAGGTATAAAAGACCTCCATCTCGGCCGGGGCTTCGACAGAATCTTCAGCAGGCGCGTCAGCCGGAGCATCTGCGACTGCGTCAGCCGGAGCATCTGCGACTGCGTCAGCCGGAGCATCTGCGACTGCGTCAGCGGTCTCTGCTTTGGCCTCCTCGACAGGTGCCTCCTCTGGCGCAGCGGGGGCCTCTTCAGCAGCCTCAGCTACAGGCGCGTCCTCAGGTTTGGCCTCCACCTCAACGGCAGGCGCCTCTTCAGACTTGGCTTCCGCCTCTTCGGCAGGAGCAGCCTCTTTGGGCGCTTCGGGAGCTGCTTTGACCTTGGCCCGTTCGCCTTTTTCGGCGCGATAGCCCAGACCCTGCATCAGATCGGCAAATTGCTCCAGCGTCATGCCCGTGATCGACAACATATCCGCCTTGGCTTCAAACCCACCGCGGCTGTCTTCGGCACGCAACATATCAGCCAAACGCTCCAGCATGTCGATGCGGATCATCCGCTCGCCCGCTTCGCGGTAGCCGGCCATGGTATCGTAGCCCTGCGGCGCATCCTTGGCGGCAGGCACGGTGACCAGACCGGGAGGTGGCGCTTCGGGGAATTCCTGCACGCCATTGGCAAGCGACCACAGCACCAGACGCAGACGCGTTGGCGCGGGTTTCAGTAGCAGCGGCATGAAGATGGTGAACTGGCCAAACCGAATACCGTGTTTGCGCAATGCGCCACGGGCCTCTTGATCCAGATCTTTGACTTCCTGCATCACGGTGTGACGCGGCAGCAGGCCCAGACCTTCGACCAGACGGAAGGCAAAGCCACGGGCCAGACCTGTCAATTCTTCGTCTTTTTGCAGATTGATCAGCGGTTCAAACAGCGCCTGCACCTTGCGAGAGATGAAATGCTGCAGGCGGCGTTCAACCTTTTGTGCAACATCCGCACCAGCGGCGTCATCCACAAAGACCTCAACCATCGGGTTGAGCGGATCAGCACCCGCCACCAGTTTACCAACGGCAGCGTCGCCCCACATCAGGCCACCCTGTTCGGTGAAGTCGATCTCGGTATCGGGTGCATTATAAAACCGGTCTGCGCGCAAATGGAATTGCGGCGCCAGCGCCTGCAGCGAGGCAGACTTTAATGTCTTTGCCTCGGCGCCTTGTGCGCTTTTATCCGGGGTAAACCGGAACCCGTCCAACCGTCCGACAAATTCGCCTTCGACGGTCACTTCACCCTTGTCATTCACTTCGGCCAAAAGGGCCTCCTTCTGTTTGAGCCGCCGCAGAAGCACGGATGTGCGCCGGTCCACAAATCTTTGAGTCAAGCGCTCGTGCAGCGCATCTGACAACCTGTCTTCTACAGCGCGAGTCACGCCACGCCAATGGCTTTCGTCACGCAGCCAATTTTTACGCTGAGAGACATAGGTCCAGGTACGAATAAAGGCCAGACGCTTGGAAAGTGTGTCAATATCGCCATCCGTGCGGTCAATCCGCTTGATCTGACGGGCCAGCCAGTCGTCGGGAACCACGCCACCGCCGTGCAAATATTCAAAAATACCGCCAATCAGCGCCGCATGTTCCCCATGGGAGATACCGCGAAAGTCGGGAATACGACAAACGTCCCACAGCAGGCGCACCGATTGCGCATTGGTTGTGCGCGAAATTATGCCGCTGTCGCGCGACAGGTATTTCAATGCGCCCAGGTCATCTGCTTCGCGGGCGCGCACCAGCACCTCATCCTGTGGCGATGATTCGAGCGAGCGGATCAGGGCCTCAACCGTCCCAAACTGCAGATCTGTCGACCGCCAGTTGAGCTTTTTCAATGGCGTAAAGCGGTGTTCCATGATGGCTTCAGCCACCTCATCCTCCAGCGGGCGCGCATCACCGGTGACGCCAAAACTGCCGTGGCTCATACCGCGTCCCGCCCGCCCGGCAATCTGCGCCAGCTCGTTTGGTGCCAGAGGGCGCATGCGCCGCCCGTCAAACTTGGATGTCGCGGAAAAGGCCACATGGTCGATATCCAGGTTCAGCCCCATGCCAATGGCATCTGTCGCCACCAGATAATCGACCTCACCATTTTGGTAGAGCTCAACCTGGGCATTGCGGGTGCGCGGAGACAGCGCCCCCATAACAACCGCAGCCCCCCCTTTTTGCCGCTTCAACAGCTCGGCGATGGCGTAGACATTATCAACCGAGAAGCCAACGATGGCGGTGCGCGGTGGCATCCGGCTGATTTTCTTGGAGCCACCATAGACCAGCTCGGACATCCGCTCGCGACGCAGAAACTCCACCTCTGGCACCAGCGCCTTGATCGGCCCGCGCATGGTATCGGCGCCCAGAAACAAGGTTTCATTGGTGCCACGAGAGTGCAGCAACCGTTCGGTAAAGACATGGCCGCGCTCGGGATCAGCACAAAGCTGAATTTCGTCAATCGCCAGGAAATCACAGCCCATGCCCGGCGGCATCGCCTCAACCGTGCAGATCCAGTATTTTGCCCGGGGCGGCACGATGCGCTCTTCGCCGGTGACCAGCGCCACCACCGAGGGGCCGCGAATGGCGACGATTTTGTCATAGACCTCGCGCGCCAACAGCCGCAGGGGAAAGCCCATGATGCCGGTGCGATAGCCCAGCATCCGTTCAATCGCGTAATGTGTTTTGCCGGTATTTGTCGGCCCCAAAACCGCCAAGATCCGCGATGCGCCTGCCATCTGATCAGCCCTTGTTCTGCCTCTTTCCTACAGGTCGAGTGTGACACTATGGAATCAGGTCGGCTTAAAGATCCTTGCCTGCAACCTCGGGCCGCAGACGCTCCAGCGCGCTGAGTACTTCTTCGTGGTGGGGATGTATAGCCTTGGCACGCAAATAGGCCTCATAGGCGCGCTTGGGGTCGCGGAACTGTTCAAACACCGTCCCCAAGGCATAGATCGCATTGTAATCATTTGGGTTCAGCGCCAAAGCCCGTTCGAGATCCGCAACCGAAGGCCCATAGGCCCCCATTGCGTGATAGGCGCGGGCCCGTTCATACCAACCGCGGGCAAAATCCGGCGCGTGATCCGTCAGCGCCGTAAGATGTTCAATCGCCGCTGGAAAATCACCTTTGGTCATGGCCTCAACAGCGCGCGACAACAAAAGGTCCATCGCCGCAGAGCCGCTTTTGCGCCAGAGCGCCTGCAACTCCCGATCGACCCCCCGCGCGCTTGCGGCATCAGCGGAAACCAGCTGATCCAACAGGTCAGATTCCGCTGAACTTTCGCCCGCAGCGATTGCAAAAGGCATGGAAATCGTGACTGTAAGCAGCGTTGCCGCCACGATAGCTTTGAGGTTCAAGTGATTTGCGATCATGATGAGCCAGTGTAACCCTGTGCCGCGTTTTTTCTAGTGCTGGAAGCAGGGGCTTCACACAAAATTGCAGTTTCCCGTGCGCGGGGCCGCACAATGACACCGCTGTGCACCCCGCTGCACCATGATCAAAGGAAGACCCAAATGAGCGACACACTCGAACAAGCCGCCGCCGCCATGAACGAAAAAATGGCTGGTAGTGATTTCTCGGCCACCGCAAAATTTGCCATCGAAGGCCTTGGCTCCATTGTGCTGGACGGCAATGGCGCCCGCGTCAGCGACGACGAGGCAGATGTCACCATGTCCGCCGATGCAGAGACCTTTCAGGGCATCCTGACCGGAGAGGTGAACCCAACCAGCGCCTTTATGTCCGGCAAACTCACCATCGACGGTGACATGGGCACAGCCATGCAGCTGGCATCGGCGCTGGCCTAATGGACAAAAGCCTGATGGACCTGACCCCCGCGCCCTATTTTGCTGAAATCGCAGAAGGACCCGAAACCGGACAGGCCCATTGGGCAACCACCGATGACGGGGTGCGCATTCGCGTCGGTCATTGGCTGCCAACCGGGGATGAGCCGGTAAAAGGCCCAGTAAAAGGCACTGTGCTGATCTTTCCCGGCCGCACCGAATATGTCGAAAAATACGGCCCCGCCGCCGCTGATTTCAACCAGCGCGGCTATGCCGCTTTGGCAGTGGACTGGCGTGGACAGGGGCTGGGCGAACGCATGCTTGCGGATCGCCGCCTGGGTCACGTGGAAGAATTTGGCGATTTTCAAAAAGACGTGGCAGCGGTTGTGAAGCTGGCCAAGCAGCTAAAACTGCCGGAACCCTGGTATCTCTTGGGCCACTCCATGGGCGGTGCCATTGGCCTGCGCGCCCTGATGGAGGGCCTGCCGGTCAAGGCCTGCGCCTTTTCTGCGCCCATGTGGGGCATCCTCATCCCCAACACCATGAAGCCCGTAGCCCGTGTCCTTGGTGGCCTGGCCCCCGTTTTAGGAATGGGCGACAAGCGCGTCCCGACAACGACCCAGGGCCATTATGTGGAAACCGCGCCCTTCAAGGGCAATACCCTGACCAATGATCCGGCGATGTATCAGTTGATGATTGACCAGCTGAAGGCGCAGCCCGATCTGGTCTTGGGCGGGCCCACCATCAACTGGTTGAGCGAAGGGCTGAAGGAATGCGAAACACTGGCCGAGCGCCCCTCACCGGTATTGCCCTGCCTCACCTTTCTTGGCGCGCAAGAGCAGATCGTCAACAGCGCGGCGGTCAAGGATCGCATGGCGCGCTGGCCCGGTGGCGAGTTGGAGCTGATTGATCCGGCGCAGCACGAGATCGTGATGGAGGGCCAGGAGACCCGCCGCAGGGTTTTTGACAAGATGACCCAGCTGTTTGACCAATACCGGTAGCCAGGCCACTACCCAGGCCACTAGCCAGACCACGGGTGAGCCAACGGCGTGTTACGCCTGCGAATACGGGACCAACACCCCCTTGGCGGTTGCTGTAAATTCGCATCACTAAATCTGCCCCGTCCCGAATTTCGGCGCGGGGCTTTGCTTGTGATCCGCCCCTCTGCCCCTTAGATGTTGTGCAACGCCATAACAGAGATGCCCGCCAAGGAGCCCCCATGTTGCAACTCCCCTTTCCCGTCCGTGATGCCAATTCCAGCTCTGGCTCTGATGAGCTGGGCAATCTGCCGGTCTGGGATCTCACCGATCTCTATGCCTCCGATGACGCGCCAGAGCTGTCTCGCGATCTGGACTGGCTGGAGCAGGAATGCAGCGCCTTTGCCGCAGATTACCAAGATAAGCTGGCCGATCTGGATGCCGCCGGCCTGCTGAACTGCGTGCTGCGCAACGAAAAGATCAATTCCATTGCCGGGCGCATCATGTCCTATGCCGGTCTGCGCTATTACCAGCTGACCACGGATGCGGACCGCACCAAATTCATGTCCGACATGCAGGAGAAGATCACCATCTTCACCACGCCGCTGGTGTTTTTCACTTTGGAAATCAACCGCATCGAAGACGAGGCTCTGGACGCGCATTTTGCCACCAATGCGGATCTTGCCCGCTACAAGCCTGTGTTTGACCGCATCCGCGCCATGAAGCCCTATCAGCTCTCGGATGAGCTGGAGCGCTTCCTGCATGATCTGGGCGTGGTGGGCGACGCCTGGGAGCGGCTGTTCGACGAAACCATTGCTGGCTTGACCTTTCAGGTCGAGGGCCAGGAGCTGAACATCGAAGGCACCCTGAGCCTGCTGACCGAACAGGATCGCAGCAAACGCGAGGCCGCCTCGCGCGAATTGGCGCGGGTGTTTCAGGCCAATGTCAAAACCTTTGCCCGCGTCCACAACACCCAGTCCAAGGAAAAGGAAATCATGGACCGCTGGCGTGGCATGCCGACACCGCAAACTGGCCGCCATTTGTCCAATGATGTGGAACCCGAAGTGGTCGAGGCCCTGCGCGAAGCCGTGGTTGCCGCCTACCCCAAGCTGTCGCACCGCTATTACGAGCTGAAACGCAAATGGCTCGGGCTGGACCGCATGCAGGTCTGGGACCGCAACGCGCCGCTGCCGATGGAAGACAGCCGCGTCGTCGACTGGGCGCAGGCCGAAAAAACCGTGATGGAGGCTTATGAGGCCTTTGATCCGCGCATGGGGGAGCTGGCCGCGCCGTTTTTCTCCAAGGGCTGGATTGATGCGGGCGTCAAACCCGGCAAGGCCCCCGGTGCCTTTGCCCACCCCACCGTCACCGATGTGCACCCCTATGTGATGTTGAACTATCTGGGCAAGCCACGGGACGTGATGACCCTGGCCCATGAGCTGGGCCATGGCGTGCATCAGGTGCTGGCCGCAGAACAGGGCGAGATGCTATCCTCGACGCCGCTGACCCTGGCCGAAACCGCCAGTGTATTTGGCGAGATGCTCACCTTCCGCAAAATGCTGGACGGGGCAGAAACCAAAGAGCAGCGCAAGATCCTGCTGGCCGGCAAAGTCGAGGACATGATCAACACCGTGGTGCGCCAGATTGCCTTTTATGACTTTGAATGCAAACTGCATGCGGCCCGCGCTGACGGCGAACTCACCCCGGATGACATCAACGCCCTGTGGATGTCGGTGCAGGCCGAATCCTTGGGTGAAGCCTTTGACTTCATGGAGGGCTACGAGACCTTCTGGTGCTATGTGCCGCATTTTGTGCACTCGCCCTTCTATGTCTACGCCTATGCCTTTGGCGACGGCTTGGTGAACGCGCTGTATTCGGTCTACGCCGAGGGCGGCGAGGGCTTTGAGGACAAGTACTTTGACATGCTCAAGGCCGGTGGCTCCAAGCATCACAAAGAGCTGCTTGCCCCCTTTGGTCTTGATGCCTCGGACCCCAAGTTCTGGGACAAGGGCCTGTCGATGATTTCTGGCATGATTGATGAGCTGGAAGCCATGGAGGACTAATGGCGCTGGAGCTGCGCCCAATCCCCGCGCGCGACTATGATCTTGTGCGCCACATCGCCGTGGCGCCGGATCAGGTCCTGTTTTCGGGCACCATAGCGCAGGCTTTTAATACCGCTGAGGATGGCGTGGATTTCCACGCCATCTTTTTTCAGGGTGCTGCTGTTGGGTTTTTCAAAATTGACCGGGCCTATGGCCTCGCCCAGGGGCTCGAGCTGGGGCTGCGGGGGTTTATGATTGACCACCGCCATCAGCAAAAACGCTACGCCACGCGGGCCTTGCAGGCCATGCCCGACTATCTGCGCCACCATTATCCAAATCACACCGGCCTGGTTCTGACCGTGGATTTGCACAATCCCACTGCCATCAGCCTCTATCGCAAGACCGGCTTTACCCAGGCCCAAGACATGCACTTTGGCGGGTTGTTTGGCCTGCAACTGGTGATGCGCATGGCCCTGCCCGGGGCAGAGCGTTTGGATTTAGGGGACAGGCGAGCACAATGAACCACCCAGCCCTGCCTGCCCTGCCAGCTGAGTTGATTTCGACGTTCCAGATCACCCGCGTCCTGTCACTGCAAGAGGTGCCGCGGGCACAGATCTGGCATGTGGAAACGCAGCGCCATGGTCAGGCGGCTTTGAAACTCTACACAGCAGGGCATATGGGCAACGAAGCCAATGGTTTTCCCTTCCTGGCCGCATTGCAAGGCCCTGTGGCGCAGATCTACCAGGTCACCCAGAACGCTGTGTTGATGGAATGGTTGCCGGGGCCTTCGCTGGGGGATATCGCCCGCAATGGCGGGCGGGCAGAGGCAGATACCGCTCTGGCTCAGGTCGCCGCGAACATTCACACCCAAACCAAGGCGTTAAAACTGCCCGGCTTGACGCCTCTTGCCGCCTGGTTCAAAGCGCTGCACGCGCCTGCAGCTGACCTGAACCTGACCGGCCAAGCCCGCCGCACAGTACAACAGGCGCAAAGCCTGGCAGAGGCCCTGCTGGCCAACCAAGAAGACATTCGCCCGTTGCATGGGGATCTGCATCACGAGAACATTCGTCAGGGCACAGGCGGCTATTGCGCGTTTGATGCCAAGGGGCTGATTGGCGAGCGTTGCTATGAATTGGCCAATGCCTTTCGCCATCCCAAAGGTCTGGAACAGGACATATATAGCGCCGATCTGATTGCCCGGCGCGCAGGGCTCTGGGGACAGGTCTTTGACGTGTCACCAAAGCGTCTGCTGCAATGGTCCTGTGCAAAAACTGCCTTGTCCCTGGTCTGGCGACAGGGGGCGGATCTGCAACACGACCCGGAACTGATCCTGCTGGAGCGGCTGCTGGTTCAGCACTCCAGGTTTTAAGGATCGGGCACTATTTCCCCTCTTCGCGAGCTCCGCGTCTGGAAACGCCAACCCGACTACCTGAGTATTTCTGTCAACTATTTGTTTTTGTTCGATTTTTCTGAAATCATGATTGACGACTCACTCTGACAACCCTATCCATAAGACAAGAACCGCAGCCCGCCAGATCGTCAGGCAGCAAGCAGCAAGCCACTCCAGCCAGTCCGGGCTTTGCCAGGACACGCCAGACAGCCAGCCATGCCAGCAACTTACCGATCTCAGCCAGCCCGCTTTTCAGCCATCCCATCTAGTAGCCAGCCGTTTTAGCCAGCCAGCCGTTTTAGCCAGCCTGCTGTTTAGCCAGCACGTTCTGCGTGTTCGCTTTGGGGATCTCGCTTTCTGCGCTGTCCTCTGCGACTTTAGCTAGGGTTTGATCGTCGCGTAGGCTTTTATCGTCGCCATCGCAGTGGCTCCGCCAGCCCCCGCACCCGCCGCACCCCCTCGCCCGCCAGCCTTTTTGCCAGCACGCCAGGTTCTGCGCCAGCTCCGCTGAACACCCGACCTTGGCGCGGGTCCAGCTCAGCCAGCTGCCCTGCAACCATACAGGTCGCAAGCCTCCCGCCAGATGTAGCGCCCCAAACAAAAAAACGGGCGGCCCCAATGGGACCGCCCGCTTGTGAACCCAGCTATCAGAGCCGGTTAATGTGCTGCCAGCATGCCCTTGGCCGAGGCCAGCTCACGCATTTTCTTTTGCAGCTTTTCAAAGGCCCGCACCTCGATCTGGCGGATCCGCTCCCGGCTCACGCCGTATGCTGCGCTCAACTCTTCCAGAGTCTGCACCTTCTCCGCCAGACGACGCTGGGTGAGAATATCCTTTTCCCGGTCGTTCAGCACGTCCAGGGCCTGGGCCAACAGCTCACGACGGGCTTCCAGCTCATCGCGGGCCTCATAGTCACCAGCCTGGTCGGCGTCTTCATCCTCAAGCCAGTCCTGCCACTGCATGGTGCCCTCGCCCTCGCTGCCAACAGTGGCATTGAGAGAGGCGTCGCCACCGGACATCCGGCGGTTCATCGAGACCACTTCGTCTTCGGTCACCCCAAGGTCATGGGCAATCCTGGCAACATTTTCGGGGCGCAGATCCCCCTCTTCCAGAGCACCGATACGGGCCTTGGCCTTGCGCAGGTTAAAGAACAGTTTCTTTTGCGCCGAGGTTGTGCCCAGTTTGACCATCGACCAGGAGCGCAGGACATATTCCTGGATCGAGGCACGGATCCACCACATGGCATAGGTCGCCAGACGGAAGCCTTTTTCGGGATCAAAGCGCTTCACCGCCTGCATCAAACCGACATTGGCCTCAGAGATCACTTCGGCCTGCGGCAGACCATAGCCCCGGTAGCCCATAGCGATCTTGGCCGCCAGACGCAGGTGCGAGGTCACCATCCGATGCGCCGCACCAGAGTCCTCTTTTTCCACCCAGGCCTTGGCCAGCATGTATTCTTCTTCCGGTTCCAGCAGCGGGAACTTACGGATTTCTTGCATATAGCGGTTCAACCCGCCTTCGGGGGTCGGTGCGGGCAGATTTGCATAATTAGCCATTCAAACGGTCCCTCCCAAGATGTTTATGGACTTAACATTGATCATATGGGTTAACGCTAAACGCCTTTCAAGGGGCGCCTGCAAGTACGCTTTTATATTTCAGCCGACGAAACATCTGTGACCTTTGACACATAACCCAAAAGAAAATCACCTTTCTCCATAAAATTGTCTTTTCCCGCCCTACTGCCTTGCCGCGACCAAAAACTGGGCAAACTGCCGGGCAAAGACTGTTTTGCGGCTGGAAACCCCCAGAGTTCGGAACACCTCCGGCGCGTTGCGCAGAGGCCGGACAGTGACACCCCCATGGATGCCATCATGGGACATCGGCACAAAGGCCACCCCCAACCCGGCAGCGACAAGATCCAGAACCTGCTGATCATGCAAAGCCTGCGCAGGTGGCAAGGGTATTAACCCCTGCTCGTCCGGCATGCTGTCTGCATTGGGACAATAGGGCCGATGAATACGGGCCTCATCTCTCAAATCCGCCAAATCAACACTGCTCCCGGCTGCCAGAACATGTGCCTGCGGCAGAGCGACTCCGTAGCTTTCTGTGCGCAGCGGGAAAAAGTCATGGCCTGCGGGGACGCAGCCTTCACTGATCAGGGCCAGATCTGCCTCCTCCAGCACGGGGGCAAAGGACAGATAGGTCTCTGGGTGCGCCAACCTGAGTGCGCGAAACCCGGCCGTAAAGGACGCCAGCAGCACATCCGGCGGGCAGTGAATGCGCAACAGCCGCCGCTCGCTGGTCTGCAACCGCTGCACCATCCCAGACAACTGCGCCACGCTGCCCGCTGCCTCGGCATAGAGCCGCTCCCCCAGCGGCGTCACGGTCAGGCCGCGTCGGTGCCGATAGAACAGGTCGCCGCCCATCAGGTCCTCAAGCTTTTGAATCGCTGCCGAGACTGTCGGCTGGCTCACCCCATTGGCCCTGGCCGCATGGCTGAACGAGCCCATCTCCAGGGCGCT
Source organism: Pseudophaeobacter sp. TrK17 (assembly GCF_042192375.1). Lineage (NCBI taxonomy): Bacteria > Pseudomonadati > Pseudomonadota > Alphaproteobacteria > Rhodobacterales > Roseobacteraceae > Pseudophaeobacter > Pseudophaeobacter sp. TrK17. The sequence goes on along the minus strand of NZ_CP071700.1, from coordinate 1,172,840 downwards.
CATAAAGTATCGGAGCGGCGTGAGTTCTAACATAGGTAAAACCTATACAAAGGATAGTTAACCCCAGAATATCATATACCAGAAAGGTCTGCCATCTCTTTTGCTCACCGTAACCCTGTTCAAAGGACTGTCAAAATGAACACCACCGCTGCCCCCACCAAAACACCCGTCAGTGCGATTGAAACCCTGCTGCGCAAATTCGTCGCCGGCGATCCCGCCCTGGTGACCTATATGGCTGACGATATTGATTTTCGCATTGACCACTTTCACGATGAAGCGGATGTGAGCTGGCAGGTCGGCAAAGGCCTCGCGGATATCGCCACCATCCTCACCCGCTTGGGAACAGAGGTCTTTCCGAAAGGCACAGAAGCCCTGTCGATCGCAACACAGCCGCTGCCGCAAGAAGGATGGATGCTCACCACGTTTGAACAAAAGTTTTTCTACGGGGTGCGCGGTCGCATGTGCACCAGCGCCACGCTGATCCTGTCCCATGAGACGGACGGCAAGGTGGATTTCTTCCGCGAAACCGTGACCAATGTGATTGATTGCCCTGACACAGCCGCGATCTAGACCCTACGCAGCCACCGCAATGGGTGCCGATCTATGCGGCAGCCATTGTCAGGGCATGCCACAAAGCCACACCGGGCTGCGCGGCGGGCTTCACCCCGCCGTTCAGCCCAAACATAAAACAGAGATCCCCCCCAGATCAGCCCGCGACAGGGGGCAGACGCAGCGCCTCAATCAGATCGCTCATGTCCTGGGGAAGCGGCGCTTCAAACCGCATCTCCGCGCCGCTGACCGGGTGCACAAAGCCCAGGACCGCCGCATGCAGGGCCTGCCGGGGAAAACTCTGCACAGCGGCAATCGCCGCTGGGGCCAGGGATTTGGCGGCAAGTTTGCGTTTGCCGCCATAGGTCGGATCGCCAACCAGGCCATGGCCCGCATGGGCCATATGGACCCGGATCTGATGGGTGCGCCCCGTTTCCAGCCAGCATTCGATCAGGGCAGCCACCGGCGGCTGGCCAAAGGGCGCGACAATGCGGGCGCGGGTCACCGCATGGCGCCCGCCCTGGAACAACACGGCCTGACGTTGGCGGTCAAATTTGTGCCGCGCCAGCTGCGTTGTCAGTTTCAGAATGTTGCCCGGTTCAAAACTGGTGCCCTTTACCCCCCGCAGTCGCGGATCATTGGCATCAGGCACCCCATAGCAAATGGCCCGGTAATAGCGCTCCACCGTGTGTTTCTCAAACTGCCGTGCCAGCCCTTGATGGGCCACATCCGATTTGGCCACCACCAAAAGCCCGGAGGTCTCTTTGTCGATACGGTGCACAATGCCGGGGCGCTTGACCCCGCCCACACCAGAGAGGTTTTCGCCGCAGTGATGCAGCAGGGCATTGACCAGAGTTCCCGATGGCGTCCCTGGTGCCGGATGCACCACCATACCCGCAGGTTTATTGATCACGATCAGATCGTCATCTTCAAAGATCACATCCAGGGCAATATCTTCGGGACCGATGTGACTGTCCTCGGCCTCCTCCACGGTGATGGAGATCAGCGCCCCTTCAACCACCCGGGCCTTGGCGTCGCGCACCACAGCGCCATCCATTGTCAGGCTGCCTGCCTCGATCAATCGGGCGAGCCGTGTACGTGACAATGCAGCTTCGGCTGGCACATCGCGCGAAACCGCTTTATCAAGCCTTTTAGGCGGGTCTTCCGCGATGATAAACTCAATCTGGCGGCTGCCCATGACTGATCCTTCCAAGCCTGAAATCCAAGACGAACCGCCGCAGCTGAAATTCCTGCGTCGACTGGTGACCACATTGACCGTGGTGATGATTGGCGGGCTTGTACTGGTTGTCAGCCTGCTTGTCATCCGCTTGTCTGCAGATAGCCCCACCCTGCCCAGCAAAATCACCCTGCCCGCCGGCACCACAGCCCAGGCGGTGACTTTTGGATCCGGTTGGATCGCGGTGGTGACCACGGACAATAAAATCCTGATTCTGGACCCAGACAGCCAGGCAGTTCGTCAGACGATAGACATCGAATAGCTGCGCGCCAATTGCGGGGCTGCTGAAGACAGAGGTCTTGTGCCTCTCTACCCAGTTGGTGCGGGCGCTGACCAGATCACTGGTAGACGCCCTAGCCTGTGTGGAGTGTGCTAAAAACAGAAGGTGCGTTGGACCCAGTATGCCGGAGAACTGCTCCAACATCTCTCTCAGAAACCAAAGTCAGTGTTTGAGTGGTACCACCTCCCCGGCTCGAACGGGGGACCTCCTGATCCACAATCAGGCGCTCTAACCTACTGAGCTAAGGCGGCACTGCGGGCGATTTAGCCTAGAGAAAACCGAAGCGCAAGGGCTTTATAACACAACTTCCCAGCTTTGTTCGATCAAATCCTGCCCAAAGGAGTGAACCGGCTTGCTGTCAATCAGCTGCCAGCCAAATGCCGCATAAAGCGCGCAGGCGGCCTGGTGGCTTTCATGGGTCCAAAGCTGCATATCGCGGTATCCGGCGCTGCGAGCAAACCACATGCATTGGTGCAGCAGTTCTTTTCCTAAACCCTGCCCGCGCGCCTCGGGGGTGAGAAGAAACAGCCGCAGTTTTGCCGTGGTATCACTCTGGCGCACACAAAAGACCGACCCCAGGCGTTCCGCGCCACGATGGGCAATCCAACCCCGTTCGCACTGCGGGTCATGCGCTTCGCAAAAATTCTGTAAAATCTCGGCGACCAGCGGCCCAAAGCTATCGTCGAATCCTTCATCGCGCGCGTAGAGATCCTGGTGGCGCGCTACCAGCCATTGACAATCTGCCGGTTCGAATCGCCGTAATGTTGCTTTTGCCATAGCCTATCAAAGCCCAGAGCAGCTTGCCTTTCAAGTCATCGCAGGCTAGCACCGGATACCGGCAATAGATCTGCGGCAGGAGTGCAAAATGGGTATCAATAGCGAACGCGACGTCGAAGCAAACATGCAAATCGGCCCCACCGATCAGGGCATGGTGCGGCTGTTCATCGAAGCCGAGGGTGTCGAAATTCCAATGGATTTTGATCCCGAGGAAGCCGAAGAAATCGCAGATGAGCTGCGCGCTGCAGCCCAGGCTGCCCGCCTCGTTGCAGGCTAAAACAGCCTCTTCCCCCGCCTTCAGCCGTCTTTGGTGGGGTCACTAAAAAACAAGCCATCCCGACCGGGGCGAGGGTCGCGCAGGGAGTGCAGGCGCTTGGCGGCATCCATGGCAAATTTCTGGATCAGCTTTTTGCGCCGGGCTGGCGCCAGTTTCACCTCTGGCGCCATGCGGATCACTTCTGCGTCGTAGTCATCCGCGATGATGATCCCGGTGCTCTCCGGCAGCAGATCCACCGGGAAATCCGTATCCACAGCCCAGAAATAGCGATCACACCAGTCCAGATAGCCCTGCCACTTGGTATCCGACTGAAAATCCGCCCGGCTGGATTTGCACTCAATCACCCAAAGCTCCCCTTTGGGACCCAGCCCCAGCACATCCACCCGCAGCCCCCGCACCGGTACAAATTCTTCCAGCGCGGCAAAGCCAAGTGCGCGCAAATGGCGCGACACCCCACGGGCCAGGCGCTGTCCCGGCTGCAGCCGCACAGGACGGGCATCATTGGAGAGGGTCTTATTGGTTTGAACGGGGGATGCCATAGGCCTCAACGTGAACAATAAGGGAACAAAAGGCAAGCCTCAGCCGCTAAATCGCCTGGAAAACCGGATTGCAGCGTTTTGCCAGCTGAGCCCCTTGCTTTGGCCGCTACGGAGCACTACCTAGAAGCTGTGGCGGGTTCTGCCCCTTCAGTGCCGGAAGCATTCCAGTGGCCTTAAGCAATTCCACGGGAGCTGGCTCTGTGCGGACCCTGGTCCGTTTACCTGGCGCCCACCTGTACATACAGGTCCCCGGGAATCAAAACCGCACGTCTGCGGTGGTCCCGTCACATTTCCAACCTCTCACAGACGATCTTTAAAGCCCCTGAAGCACAAAAGAAGGCCGCGACCCACTCATCATAGGGCGCGACACTCATAGGATGCGGCTTTTTCATTTGGCAAAGAACCGTGTGGCCTGCACCACCCTGGCCGCCTTATCAACAAGACCAGTGCCGGAGCGCTGAGCGGCCCTAACCGCGCTTGTTGAGCTGGCGTTTTTGTCCGGCGGGCGCTTCGGCTTTGACCCGGGCCGGTTCAAAAAAATGGGCAACAGGCGTGCCACCGCGTGGGCCATCCTCTTTTCTGGCCATTGCCATAATCACCCAGGCAAACTGCACCCCGGCAAAAACGATGCCATTCATAAACCACAGCAGAAACACCGCCAGCATCCCGTCGCTGGACTGGCTGACCAATCCCCATAGGTTCATCACATTGAACCACAGCAACAGGGACACAAACCCGGCAGCGATGCCAAATCCGATGATAACATTTTTGATGTAGAGTTTTACCAGCTTGGGCATGACGACCTCATCTCTGTTACCGGCAAATTGTAACACTCCGCGCCGCAAGGTCCAGCGATACCCGCACCAAACGTGGCTTCGGAGCCTGAAATAGTGTCGCACCCTGCCGGAGATCCCCCAGGTGAGCCGCAATAAAAAAGCGCGCCACCAGGGCACGCTTTTCAAAATCGCGAATCGCTTCACCCCTCAAAGGGGGAGCGCGATCAAAAGACTTCCGGTTTTGCCTCGCGCGCCATATGGTCCAGCACCGCATTGACAAACTTGGCCTCTTTGCCCTCGGGAAAGAAGGCGCGGGCGATATCTACGAACTCGTTGATCACCACTTTGGGGGGCGTATTGGACTGGGTGAATTCAGCACCGGCAGCACGGAACAGCGCCCGCAGCGTCGGATCAATGCGAGCAATCGGCCATTTCGCCACCAGCGCCCGGTCTGTCATCTGGTCAATAGCGGCCTGAAAGTTCACGGCATCTTTCAACAGCTTGCGGAACAGGCCGGTATCGCCCTCGGCCATCTCTGCGTCGTCATAAACAGCGCCAAAGCGGTGGTTTTCAAATTCAGCAATCACCTTGTCAAAGCTCAGATCGCTGTGTTCCATCTGAAACAGCGCCTGCACCGCATAAAGCCGGGCGGCGGATTTCATCTGGGTCTTGCCATTGCCCTTAGGGGCGCTGTCCGAATGGGTCATGCTGTGCGGGGTCCGTTTCCTGTGCCAGCCAGCTGAATGGCTTCGGAAGGCGCCTTAAAGCCGACTCCCTTGGTCTGGGCGCCCCATTTACGCGTCAGTGCAATAAGATGCAAGGCCGCAGCAGCCGCGCCGCCGCCCTTGTTTTGATCTGCCGGATCTGCGCGCACTTCGGCCTGTTTGCGGTTCTCCACGGTGAGGATACCATTGCCAATGCACAGCCCCTGCAGGCCCAGCAGCTGGATTGCGCGGCTGCTGTCGTTGCAGACCGTGTCATAATGGGTGGTTTCGCCGCGAATAACACAGCCCAGCGCAACAAATCCGTCAAAGTTGGAGCTGCGGTCGGCAATGGCAATCGCGGTGGGGATCTCCAGTGCGCCGGGCACTTCGACCACCTCATAAGAACCGCCTGCAGCCTCGATCTCGGCCTGGGCACCAGCCAGCATATTGTCAGCGATATCCTTGTAGTAGGGCGACATCACGATGGCCAGTTTGACCGGTTTGTCAAAAACCGCGCGTGGCATGATGTAGTGCTGTTCCTGTCCGGCCATATCAGGACTCCTTTAGAATGGGGCGGGTGCCAACAATGGACAGCCCATAGGCATCGAGACCCAGATAGGTGGTGGCGGGGGAATCCGTCAACAGCTCCAGCTCATTCAGACCCAGCTCTGACAGGATCTGCGCCCCCAGTCCGGTCTGTTTGATGGTACGCGGGCCTTCGTCTTCGGGCGCATAAAGCGCATGGCGCGGCTCGCGGAACAGACAGACAACACCGCGTCCTTCTTCGGCGATCAGCTCCATCGCGCGGGGCAGTTCACGCACCGGCTTGGGGCCAAGCCCAAGGATGTCGGAGGCCTCGTGCAGGGCATGGGTGCGGGTCAGCACGGGGCCACCGGAGGTGAGATCCCCCTTGGTCAGCACCACATGTTCGACGCCGTGGGTCTGATCGGTGAAGATGCGCATGTTCCATTCGCCGCCGAACTCGGAGGTCACGGTACTGCTGCTGGTTTCCACCACCAGGTTGTCGTTGCGTGAGCGATAGGTGATCAGGTCCGAGATAGTACCGATCTTCAGCCCATGGGTTTTGGCATAATCCACCAGATCCGGCAGACGCGCCATGGTGCCGTCTTCGTTCATGATCTCGCAGATCACCGACGAGGGGTAATGCCCGGCGAGACGCGCCACATCGCAGCCGGCCTCGGTATGGCCTGCCCGCATCAACACGCCGCCGCGCCGCGCCCGCAGTGGAAAGACATGCCCCGGCGTGGCGATATCTGCAGCGGTTTTTTCTGGGTCAATGGCCGTCGCCACGGTGAGCGCCCGGTCGGCGGCCGAGATACCAGTGGTCACGCCTTCGCGGGCTTCGATCGAGACGGTAAAGGCCGTCTCGTGGCGCGAAGAATTATGCATCGCCATCATTGGCAGACCCAGTTCGTCAATGCGCTCGGCAGGCAGGGTCAGGCAGATCAATCCGCGGCCATGGGTGGCCATAAAGTTGATCGCCTCTGCGTCGGCAGCCTGCGCTGGAATCACCAGGTCGCCTTCGTTTTCGCGGTCCTCATGGTCCACCAGAATGAACATCCGGCCCGCGCGGGCCTCTTCGATGATGTCTTCAATCGGGCTGATCGCCGCGCGCAAACGGGCCTCGACCGGCCCCGGTGTTTCAAAGCTCATGCTGACAGCCTTTCGATCCACATGCCCCAAGGGCCCATCGCCCGGCGGGTATATAGGGCGAAATAGCCCACCCTCGCGACAAAGGCCAGCCCCACCAGCGGCACAGCAAGCACTGGACGCGGCGTTTGCCCTCGCACAGCCCCGGAAATACTATGAGGGTTGAGGGGCTCTGCCCCTCGGCCTGCGGCCTCACCCCGAGGTATTTCAGGTAAGATGAAAGAGGCAGCCCCCGCGTGGACGTGGTGGATGACAGCGCCAGTCAGACGCGGGGTCTGCCTGTCAGCCTGCTTCGTGCAGCCGCGCCACGTAGCGCGCCAGGGTGTCGATCTCAAGGTTGACCTGATCGCCCAGTTTTACATCCCCCCAGGTGGTGACCTCTTTGGTGTGGGGGATGAAGTTGATACCAAAATCGCAGCCCTGCACATCGTTCACCGTCAGCGACGTGCCGTTCAGGGCGACAGATCCTTTCGGGGCGATAAAGCGCGCCAGCTCTTTGGGGGCGCGCAGGGTCACGCGGGTGCTGTCGCCCTCGTCGCGCAGCTCCACCACCTCGGCAACCCCGTCCACATGGCCTGAAACAATATGTCCGCCCAGCTCATCGCCGACCTTGAGAGCCCGTTCCAGGTTGACCCGTTTGCCGACGCCCCAGGCAGCAATATTTGTCTTAGACACCGTTTCGGCAGAGATCTGCACATCATACCAATCAGAGCCCAGTTCAATCACCGTGAGGCAGACCCCATCCGAGGCAATCGAAGCGCCAAGGTCGATACCTGAAGTATCATAATGAGTGGCAATCCGCGCCCGCAGATCCCCCTGCTGATCCAGCTGGGCAATGGTTCCAATGTCAGTGACGATACCGGTGAACATCGTAAGGGCTCCTAGGGTTTGGCTACGGCGGGTTTGGCTACGGCGGGATTTCCTGGCGCAGAGGTAGCCTAAGCTGGCCCTGTTCTACAAGCCCTCCTCAAGCTGCGGGCCGCCTTTACGCCCCCCGGATTCAGATGGGCGGCAAGTCTTTCTGTCGCAGCCAAGCGGCAGAGATAGACGCTGGTCTCATCGGTTGTTTCGGAATACCCCTAAAGTGGCATAGCGCCCTTGTTGGCGATCCAGGCCATAGTTATGCCCCAGTCCGGTGCTATGAACCGAAGCCAGATTACCAGAACTTTAACCACCAAAGCCGCAATCCTGATGCAACACACCAGCGCTGTCCAACCCGTCTTTCTGTTCCTTCAGGGACCTCATGGGCCGTTCTTCAACGCCTTGGGGCGGATGTTGCGCACTGCAGGCTGCAGCGTTTGGCGCATCGGTTTCAACGCCGGCGATCAGGTCTTTTGGCGCGACAAGGCACAGTATCTGCCCTTTCGCGGCGCCCTTGCGGATTGGAAAGGTTTTTTTGAGCAAACCTGCCAGGACAAAAACGTCACCGATATTGTCCTGTATGGCGACACTCGGCCCATCCATGCGCAGGCGGTCGCAACGGCGCAGGCCCTGGGGTTGCGGGTGCATGTGTTTGAAGAGGGATATCTGCGCCCCTATTGGGTCACCTACGAACGGGATGGCTCCAATGGCAATTCACGGCTGATGCGGACAGATGTGACTGAGATGCAGGCTGCTTTGGAGCTCTCGGATATGGAAGCGCCGCTGCCACCCTCCCATTGGGGCGATATGCGGCAGCATGTATTCTACGGCGCGCTGTATCATTGGTTTGTCATGTTCTGGAACCGCAAGTACCGCAACTTTCAGCCCCATCGCGCGATCCCTGTTACCCGCGAGTTTCAGCTATACCTCAAACGCTTGCTGCTGATGCCCCTGCAGGCGCTGGAGCGTCGGCTCGCCACCTGGCGCATTCGCAACGGTGGCTTTCCCTATCATCTGGCGCTGTTGCAATTGGAACATGACAGCTCGTTTCAGATGCATTCCCCCTTTGACAGTATGTCCAGCTTTTTGGCCGAGGTAATTTCAGGATTTGCCGCGGGTGCCCCCCGCCACCACCATTTGGTGATCAAGGCTCATCCGCTAGAGGATGGCCGCAGGCTCTGTTGCACAAATCGGCTGAATGCCGAGGTTGCCCCTTCCCCAGACGGACTCACCCCACGGGCTCTGTGACGGGTATGCCAAGCGCGGTGTAGCCGTTCAGCACGGCGATCCGGATTTGGAGTTCCGCGACCTGACGGTCGAAGTCCCGTGCCATGAGCCTCTGGCCCAGCAGTTTCACGCAATGCATCTTCGTCTCGACACGGCTCCGGCGGTGGTATCCGCTCCATCGTCGCCAGAGGGCGCGGCCCAGATATTTTGATGCTCGCACGGCCTCGTTCCGGGCTGCGGCACCGGCTGTGACGGTCTTCCATGGCTTGGCATTCTTGCGGGGCGGGATGACGGCATGTGCGCTGCGGTCGGCAATGGCGTCGTGGCATTTGCGGGTATCGTAGGCGCCGTCTGCGGTGACACTGCCGATCTCAACCTCCGGCGGGATCTGGTCCAGCAGGTCGGGCAGCACTGGCGCATCTCCGATGTGGCTCCCGGTAATCTCGACGGCTCGGATCTCCAGCGTTTCCTCGTCGATCCCGAGGTGGATCTTGCGCCACACACGCCGTTTGGGGCCGCCATGCTTGCGGGCGTGCCATTCGCCTTCGCCCTCGACCTTGATCCCGGTGCTGTCGATCAGAAGGTGCAACGGACCCTTGGAGCCACGATATGGAATGCGTACGGCGAGGGTCTTCTGGCGGCGGCTCAACGTGCTGAAGTCGGGCACCGTCCAGTCGAGGCCAACAAGCCGCAACAGGCTTTCGACGAAGCCGGTCGTCTGCCGCAGCGCCATGCCGAACAGAACCTTCATCGTCAGACACGTCTGGATGGCGGTGTCACTGTAGGTCTGCTGGCGGCCACGCCTGCCTGACGGCGCGGCATCCCAGCTCATCTCGGGATCGAACCAGATCGTCAGCGAGCCGCGGCGCTTGAGCGCTTCGTTATAGGCTGGCCAGTTCCTGGTCTTGTAGGTCGGTGGTGTCGGTCTGCTCATGCAACCCAGCTACCACGCTGGATTCGCGAGATGAATCCCTCACAGGATTTGTGCAACAGAGCCCCAGCAATGCCACCGCGCTCGAGGAAGTTCAGGTCGACAGCGCCGGCTATATCTTTGTGCCCTATGCCGGGCGATTGCGCGCCTCTGGCAACACCCCAGAGCAGCTGCGCGAAGAAATCACCAAAAAGCTGGAAGATCAAACCCCAGATCCGCAGGTACAGGTGCGCCGTGTGGCCGGGGATGGCTCCACCGTCAGCCTGACGGGCGCCGTGGGCGGCCAGGGCGTCTATGCCATTGAGCGTCCGACCAGAACCCTGTCCACCATGCTGGCCCGGGCCGGCGGTGTGGCTATTGAGCCCGAAATTGCCCAGATCACCGTGATCCGGGGCGGCGAACAAGGCAAGATCTGGTTCCAGGATCTGTTTAACCACCCCGAGTTGGACATCGCCCTGCGCGGCGGCGACCGCATTCTGGTCGAAGCCGACAGCCGCTCCTTTACCGCACTTGGGGCCACCAGTGCCCAGGCGCGGGTGCCGTTTGAAAGCCAGGACCTGTCCGCGCTGGAGGCCATCGCACAGGTTGGTGGCCTGATTTCCACCACCTCTGATCCCACCGGGGTATTCATCTTCCGCAACGAACCGGCAGAGATTGCCAATCAGGTTCTGGGGCGCGACGATCTGGTTGGCGCCCAGCGGATGGTTTATGTATTGAACCTGACCCAGCCCAACGGATTGTTCATCGCCCGTGACTTTGTGGTGCGTGACGAAGACACGCTATATGTCACCGAAGCGCCCTATGCACAGTGGACCAAGACAATTTCGCTGCTGGCCAGCCCGCTGACACCGCTCGCCAGTGTTGAGACGCTGTTTGGCGGCTGAGGATATGACCGGCGCAACAGCCATATCAAAAGCCGGGGGCTCAGGCTCCCGGCTTTTTGTTTACAATGGGGGCTTTGTCACCCAATCACGGCTGCGCCGGATCCTTGGTCTGGCGGGGTATAATCTCCGTCTCGGGCTGCCACAGAAAAACGATCTGGTGGGCATCTGGGGCAACTCTCCCACCGCCCATCGTGGCCGCGCTGTCGCCGCCAAATACGGCGCGGACCTGCTACATGTCGAAGACGCCTTTTTGCGCTCCATCCATCCCGGTCGCGCCTCAGGAGAGCCGCCCCTGGGGCTGCTTCTGGACCGCCGGGGCGCGCATTTCGACCCCGCGCAGCCCTCTGATCTGGAAGAGCTGCTGGCAACCCATCCGCTGGATGACAGCCATATGATGCGCCGCGCCCGCAATGCCATTGGCCGCTTGCAGGACGCACATCTGAGCAAATACAACGCCTTCCTGCCCAGTGCGCCGCTGCCGGATCCCGGCTATGTGCTGGTGGTAGACCAGCTGCGCGGCGACGCCTCTGTCACCGCCTCCAAAGCCGACCGCGCCCGGTTTTGCGAGATGCTGGTCTTTGCCCAGCAGGAACACCCCGGCGCCCGCATTCTGATCAAGACCCACCCGGAAACCCGCGCCGGCCACCGGCCTGGGCATTTCACCGACAAAGACGCACAGGGCCGGGTCGAGATGTTCAGCGATGCGGTCTCTCCTTGGGGGCTGCTGGAAGGGGCCATTGCGGTCTATACCGTGTCCTCGCAGCTGGGGTTTGAGGCCATTCTGGCCGGTCACAAGCCGCGCGTCTTTGGCCAGCCATTCTATGCCGGCTGGGGCTTGACCGAAGACGAAGACCCGGTGGCGCGGCGACAGCGCAAACTCACCCGTCCACAGTTGTTTTCGGCGGCGATGTTTCTCTATCCCACCTGGTATGACCCCTACACTGACCGCCTTTGCGAGCTGGAGCGGGTCATTGACACCCTGGAAGCCGGCATCCGCGCCTGGCGTCAGGATCGGGCCGGCTGGGTGGCCTCTGGCATGCGGTTGTGGAAACGCAAACCGCTGCAGGGGTTCTTTGGTCAGACCCGGAAGTTGAAATTCACCGAAGATCCAGAAGAGGCCCACAAGAGTGGTCGCAACTGGATGGTCTGGGCCAGCAAGGCCGGGGCCAAGACCCATGCCGGCGCCACCCGCGTCGAAGACGGGTTCCTGCGCTCGCGCGGATTGGGCGCCGATCTGGTGCCGCCGATGTCGCTGGTGCTGGACCGTCAGGGCATCTACTACGACCCCCGGCAGCCGTCGGATCTGGATGATCTGATCACCCAGCGCGCTGATCTTGGTCCCGCCGAGGCCCTGCGTGTGGAGGCGCTGATTCAGCAGCTGATCCGTCACAGCCTGTCGAAATACAACCTCTCGGGCGAGCCCCCCGCCCTCCCCGCTGGCCATCGCATCCTGGTCCCCGGGCAGGTCGAGGACGACGCCTCGATCAAAGCCGGATGTGGGCGGATCAAGAGCAATCTGGCCTTGCTGCGCGCCACCCGCAAAGCCAACCCAAAAGCGGTGATCATCTACAAACCCCACCCGGACGTCGAAGCCGGGCTACGCCCTGGCAGCCTGCCAGAAACCGGGGTTCCAGAGAACCTGGCGGATGTCGTCGCCAGCAACTGTGATCCCATGGCGCTGCTGGATGAGGTCCAAGAGGTCTGGACCATGACCTCGCTATTAGGGTTTGAGGCGCTGTTACGCGGCGCCAAGGTCACTACGCTGGGCCTGCCCTTTTATGCCGGATGGGGGCTCACCACCGACAAACGCACCGCACCGCCCTGGCGCTCGGCGCGGCCGGATCTGCTGGGCCTGGCCCATGCGGTGCTAATTGACTACCCGCGCTATTATGACCCTATCACCGGGCGCCCCTGCCCGCCCGAAGTGGTGGTGGAGCGGTTGATTTCGGGGCAACTGCCACGGCCCAGCCTGCGCAACCGCAGCCTGTCAAAGCTGCAGGGGCTCTTTGCCACCTACGCGCCGCTGTGGCGACGGGGTTAGCGTAGATAACGGGGCTAGCGCAGATCTAAGACGAGGCCGAGACCGGCAGGCTTTAGCTCGCCCGGCGCCAGCGGTGCATCACATCCGCGCCTACCGGGCTGGTTTCCATAAGGCTGAACCGGTTGGCAGCCTCCAGATTATGCAGCCCCAAGGCCCCGATCGACGGCAGTCCCTCAGCACCAATGCCCAGACCAGCGGTAAAGCCGATCAGCTCATCCACCAGATCAAAGGCCAGAAGCGACGCCGCCAGCGCAGAGCCACCTTCGCAGAACACCCGCGTCAGCCCGGCATGTCCCAACTGTTGCAGGATATCATGGGGATCCAGCTGCACACCGCGACTGGCACAGGGCAACAGGCGCGCGCCCAGCCCCTCCCAGGCGCGTTTGCGTTCTATATCCGCTCCCTGCCCATGACATAGCCACAGCGGCACCTCAGCGGCGGAGGTGGCCAACTGACTGATCAGCGGGAGGTCCAGGTGCCGGGAGATCACCACCCGCACCGGCTGATGTTCGATGCCAAGGTCGCGCACCGTCAACGAGGGATCATCCGCCCGCGCCGTGCCCGCCCCCACCATGACCGCATCATGGCGCGCCCGCATCGCGTGCACCGCGCGGCGCGACTCTGGTCCGGTGATCCATTTGCTTTGGCCAGATCCGGTGGCAATCCGGCCGTCAAAACTGCTGGCCATCTTAAGCGTCACCAGTGGGCGGCCCTGTTCTGTTTTATAGAAAAATCCGGCGTGATCGCGCGCGGCCTCTTCTGCCAGCACCCCAACCTGAACCTCGACACCTGCCTGGCACAGCATTTCGAACCCCTGCCCCGAGACCCGTGGATCGCTGTCGCCAACAGCAGCCACCATCCGGGCAATTCCGGCATCAATCAGCGCCTGGGCACAGGGTGGCGTATCGCCGTGATGGGAGCAGGGCTCCAGGGTGACATAAGCAGTGGCGCCGCGGGCCTGATCGCCCGCCTGGGCCAGCGCCACGACCTCCGCATGGGGACGCCCGCCGGGTTGGGTCCAGCCCCGGCCAACAATGCGCCCCTCGCGCACCAGAACACAGCCAACCGCAGGGTTGGGCCAGCAATTGCCCTGGCCACGCCGCCCCAGCGACAGCGCCAGAGCCATAAATCGAGTATCCGTTTGGGTCACGTCTCGCTACCTATCTGTTGTCGTGCACGCGCCCGGATCAGGCCGATGCCAATCCGGGCGCAAAACAGGTCTTTCAGTCTAGTCTCGTTTCATTCCCAAACCACCGCAACCCCTTGATCAGAACAGAGCGGCCAAAGACAGGTTACTCTTCCTTGGGGGTGTGGGGGCGCAGTTCGTGGACAAAGTCCTCAAAATCATCTGCCGCCTGGAAGTTCTTGTAGACACTGGCAAAGCGCACATAGGCCACGGTGTCGATCCGGGCCAGCGCCTCCATCACGATCTCGCCGATCTTGCTGGAGGAGATATCCGTCTCCCCCATGCTTTCCAGCCGTCGCACAATACCCGAAATCATCTGATCAATACGTTCGGGATCGATGGGGCGCTTTTGCATCGAAATGCGAATCGAGCGTTCCAGCTTATCGCGATCAAAATCCTCGCGCTTGCCGTTGGTTTTCACCACCACCAGGTCGCGCAGCTGCACCCGCTCATAGGTGGTGAAACGGCCACCACATGCGGGGCAAAACCGACGCCGACGGATTGAAACGTGATCCTCGGCGGGGCGTGAATCCTTCACCTGAGTATCGATATTCCCGCAAAACGGACAGCGCATCTGCGGATCCCCTTTTCCTAACACGAGCCATTTGTGCTAAAACTTGCACAGTTATCCACAACTATAGGCCAGCCGCTAGGAATTGGGTAGTGGGGAAATTCAACCGCTAGATCAAGCGGCTCAGCCGCTGATATGGGCCAGGATTTGACGCCTGTGCGGTGCGTCACGATGTTCAAACAGATAGATCCCCTGCCAGGTTCCCAGCGCCAGGGCGCCACCAGAAATGGGGATCGACAGGCTAACCGGGAGCAAAGCTGCCTTGATATGCGCCGGCATGTCATCCGGCCCCTCGTAGGTATGACGCAGATAGGCCATCGCAGGATCGGTCGAGGGCGGAACCAGACGCGAAAAGAAGGCCTGCAGGTCGTCCTGCACCTCTGGGTCGGCATTTTCCTGTATCAACAGCGAACAAGAGGTGTGGCGCACAAACAGGGTAAGCAGCCCCTGCGCACACCCCACTTCTGCCAGCCAGCCCCGCACATCGCGCGTGACCTCATAAAGTCCCGGTCCATGGGTGGCGATTTGAAACTGTTTCTGCATCGGGAAGGCTCCGCTCTAGGCCGCAGTATTATTCACAAGCCCCTAGGGGGGCGAGGCTGGTCTTGGCCATCCAGCCCCCACCTGAGCGGTCAGTTGAAAGGAAAGCGCGGATCATCAAAGCGATCGTAGCAATAATTACGTGCTGTTGCCGCGTTCAGATTATCACCTCGGATCTTCACGCTTAGCGAGTAGCCTGTGCTGGTATCGCTGCCCGGTGGCGGTGTCAGCGCAAACTGCACCGATTTACGGCCGGGACGATTAACCGAGGGTCCGATTTCCTGCCAGATGTAGATCCGCTGCGTCGCCTGTGTGCGCAATTGGCGAATGGCAAAATCACCGATGCCACACCAATAGTCCTGCGCGCCGGAGCCAACTCTGTTGACCACCTCCCAGACACCCTCTGATACCGGCAGAACCTCGTGGCGGTTCCAGGCGCGCCAGGCCTGAGCGCTCAACGGGAGGCAGACCAGACCGGCCAGAAGCCCCGCCATCAGACCGGTTTTGATCCCGTTTGTGCTGAACGTCCGCTGCATTACAAAAAGTCGCCTTCTGACTGGGGCCGCATTCGCCCTGCAGGGAGTATCATATCAGATGCAGGCCCGCTCGACAAAGGGAGCCACTCAAAACCCAACAGGCAATTGGTTACACAGGTTGAAGGCATTGCGAACCCGCATATTATCCCCACGGCGCAGCGCATTGACGTTGGAATAAATGCCCTTCTCGGGGGAGCCTGCCAGCCTGGGCTGCAGGGTGAACTGTACCGCAGAGCGCCGGTTTGTGGTTTCGCTCGCCCCGCGAGACCTGGAAATGTAAATCTGCGCCTCCCAGGGCGCCTTGAGCGCGCGCTGCGCATAGTCGCCAGCCGCACACCAGTAATTCCGCCCCAAGCCACCAGGCGAGGGGATCACTTCAAAAACAGCATCAGAGACAGGATTCACCCGGCTCCCATCGCGGGCCGTGAACGCATTGGCCCCCGAAACTGCCAACCCCATGAAGGCGAGCGTAAAAACTGCGCAAGAGAGATTTTTCATGTCACACCCTTCGTTTCCAGTAACGGGCCCAAATGCGTCATATCCCGCCCATCTGGCACATAGTTCATGCACCTAGAAGGATAGAGGAAGAGGTCCGAGATGGCCAATCACGTCGATGTGCGACACAGATCTGCTGGTCGGTTGTGGGTCGCCCCACCCCGAATTGCAGCCCCTGATACTTTTGCTGGTCGGCAGAGGGATTAATACCGCACAGGCGATTGATCACAGTAGCTGCGCGCCTGCTGCACCGACATGCTGTTGCCAGGCTTGATCCCCAGAGACAGCCACCCCTGTAGCGGTGCCGATACGCCCACCTGTTGCGGCGACAGGGTAAACTGCACCGCAGAGCGCCGTCCAGTTGTCACGCTGGTGTTGCGCCCCTGAACAACATGGATGCTATCCTGCCACTGGGCGCCTTTCACCCGACGGGCATATTCCGAGGCGCCGCACCAGAACTCATCAAAAGTTCCCGAGGATTTTGGGATCACCTCAAAGATCAACTCATTCACTGGATTGACCCGCACACCTCTCGAGGTGGTAAAGGCCTCAGCCGCCAAAGGCACAAAAAGCGCCGCAGTCAGGCCAACGGCCATAAAGGTATTTTTCATTCGATGCGCTCTCCGGTTTTGACCTACATAAGAGGCCAGCCACAGTGTTCCAAGAGCGACGGAGCAAGAAACCCATAGCGGGGGCGATGCACAAAGCCTTGAGGCCTGCCCTCGCTGACCCAGGGCCCATGCCCCGGGCCAGCCAGTAAAAAACCGAGACGATCTAGAGGCAGGCGCCTAAACGGCGTGTTTTACTGCTGCGCCAGGGAAGGGAATGATTTCAGCCCCAAGACCCTTGCCCAGGCTTTGCTCCAGGATATCCAGCACCGCTGCATCGGGGGAGTTGCCCTGTTCAGGGTCAAACTGCGCACGCGCCTGTTGCCGCAACATCTCGCGGGCCGGCTCTGCATCCAAGGATTTTAGGGTGTTTCCCTGTTCCTTCAGGGCGGAGACCATAAATTCATTGGCATCGGTCAGGTTTTTGAGCGCTTCCAGCTGCTCTTGCAGAATGGTCAGCGCCTCAGTCAGGTTTTGATTCGCAGACATCGGTCCCCCTTAGGCGTTTTTGATCTCGAATAGGTAGCGAGATGGTTCATTAGGTTATATTGGGCGACACCGCCCGGCTGCAAGCAGAGGTGTTAACAAATGGTTAACGCGGCTCCGGCACGTCAAAACTGCCTTGGTAGCGGATCAGCAACCCAATCAGCGGCAGACTGGCAGAGATATCAAAGCCAAACCCGCCATCCGGCGTTTGAAACTCTGATGAGGCGGATTTCGGGGTCAACAGGCGCGGCAGTGGCAGACCCAGAAAGCTGGCCCCCAGCACCTGGACGGCCAGCACCTCGCCTTGCATCTGCACCCCCATACGGATCGCAACTGGGCCGAACTGTTCTACCGCGCAGGCATGCCTGCTGTCATACCTCAGGTAGGAGCGGGTTTTACGGGTGCCAAAGCGCCGCGTCCAAATATGACCGTCTCCCTGCGGGGTTGTGGAGATTTCAAAATCCACGTCGCGTCCCGGTGCAGGAAAGCCGGCAAGCCGGACAATCAGGCGCGCCAGCAGGTTGCCCGATGTGATATCGGCCCGTCCCCTGTAGCTGCCAGATCCCGCCGCATGAAACCGCGCAACTGTCGCAGGCACGGCCAATCCCTGCTCTGCAATAATGCGGCCAAAAGCGTCGCTCATGCATGCTCTTCCGGCTGTGCAGGGATCCAATCCAGAAACCGGGCCTTCACCTCTGGGCTGGGCACCATGCAGGTGGCGGTGCGGCCAAAGAGACGATAGCGATTGCGCGCAACAGCATGATAGAGCGGGTCTTTCACGACCCTGGGCAAAAAGCGGCACAGCCCCAGAACAGGCCAGATCCCCGGTAGGGCACGCATTGCAGCGGCAAAGGCATCCAGCCGCTGGTAGCAACGGCCCTCGACAAAGACCAGATTGGTTTCAAAATCATCCACCGGCAGCCCCTGTTCGCGGTAGAGCCGCTGCCCCAGTGCCGACTGCGCCGTCGCAAAGGAGAACCGCTGCGCCCTGTCATGGCGCAGCATGAACTGAAAGAACCGCGAGCACAGCACACATTCGCCATCAAAGACGATGAGGTCTCCCGTCATTTCGGTAGGAGTATCTTCGCATCGGCTGTCCACCACCTATTGCCAACTCTCGGCTTCAAGCGAATACACCTGTCCGGCGCGCTGCTTGGCCTCAAACAGGGGCAGACCGTAGCCGGAGCTCTTCACACTACCGCTGTCACAGTGCAAATGCGCCAGCTCACGACCGCCTTGTTCGACGACAATACCGCCGCTTAAGGGCTGAACTGCATCCGGATCTTTCTCTTGGTTGTAGTAAACCGTGTAAAAGGTTCCCGCATTTTCAAGCGTGAATGTTTCCCAAATCGACCAACCAATGCCCGGCCAGGGCACCATGTTTACGTCCCGCACATTTCGCTGCAGCGCCAAATCCGGCTTGGCCCCACTGCGGCCAAAGGCATAGCTCACCTGCTCGCCTTGCAAACAGGTTGTCAGCTCTTTGCTGCCGCCTTGTAAAGAACAGGAGACCAGAACTTCTGATCCGGTAGGACAGGCCATCGCAGGCATGGCTGAAACCACAAACAGAAGAGATGAAATAAAAAGACGCAAGACATAACTCCAACTAGGGCCCGTGGACATTCATCTTGAAGCGATGATGACAGCTGCGAGATGCCAGTTGGCAGCATAGCTGGACGCTGTTTTCTCGTACCGGGTCGCTATGGCTCTGAATTCCTTGATCTTTGCGAAGAAATTCTCGATCAAGTGCCGCCATTTGTAGGCGTGTTTATCGTAATCGCGCAGGAACTTGCGGTTCGCTTTCGGTGGGATGATGGCGGTGGCACCGCGCGCATCGAGTTCTGTGAGCAGCCAATCGGCATCAAATGCCTTGTCGGCCAAGAGAGCATCAAAGGCCACGCCATCGATGAGCGGTTCGACGCCCTTCATGTCGTGAGCCTGACCAGGCAGGAGTACGAAGTCAGCCAGGTTTCCTAGGGCGTCGACCAAAGCAACGATCTTGGTGGTCAATCCGCCACGCGACCGCCCGATGGCTTGATTTTGAGTCCCCCCCTTGCGCCGCTCGCCTTCTGGTGAGCCTGAACAATCGTGCCGTCGATCATTGCGTATTCGAAATCTGGATCCCCACTGATTTCCTTGAAAATTCGCTCGAATACGCCGCCCTCAGCCCATCTGCGAAACCGTCGGAACACGCTGTTCCAGTTGCCGAAATAAGCAGGCAGGTCACGCCACGGCAACCCTGTCCGCACACGCCATAGCACGGCTTCGAGAAACAGACGATTATCCTTGCCCGTCACACCCGCATCGCCCTCCTTGCCAGGCAAGTGCGGCGCGAGGCGAAGCCAGACGTCATCTGTCAACACAAACCGCTCTTCGTTCATTCAAACCTCCATTTTGGAAGCTTGAATCAGAATTCAGACCGGTTGGGAATCCTGAATGTCCACGGGCCCTAGAAAAAAGGCGCCCCGTAGGGCGCCCTTCTTACTACTGATCCAGGAAGCTGCGCAACTTGCGGCTGCGGCTGGGGTGCTTCAGTTTCCTGAGCGCCTTGGCCTCGATCTGGCGGATCCTCTCACGGGTCACGCTAAACTGCTGGCCGACTTCTTCCAGCGTGTGGTCGGTGTTCATGCCGATGCCAAAACGCATCCGCAAAACCCGTTCTTCGCGCGGGGTGAGCGAGGCCAGAACCCGGGTGGTGGTTTCCTTGAGGTTTTCCTGAATGGCGCTGTCCAGTGGCAGCACGGCATTCTTGTCCTCGATGAAATCACCCAGCTGGCTGTCTTCTTCGTCGCCAATTGGCGTCTCAAGCGAGATCGGCTCCTTGGCGATCTTCATCACCTTGCGGACCTTTTCCAGCGGCATCTGCAGCTTTTCGGCCAGCTCTTCCGGCGTCGGCTCGCGGCCAATTTCGTGCAGCATCTGGCGACCGGTGCGGACCAGCTTGTTGATGGTCTCGATCATATGCACCGGAATACGGATGGTACGGGCCTGATCCGCAATAGAGCGGGTGATGGCCTGACGGATCCACCAGGTGGCGTAGGTCGAGAACTTGTAACCACGGCGGTATTCGAACTTGTCTACCGCCTTCATCAACCCGATGTTGCCTTCCTGAATGAGATCGAGGAACTGCAAACCACGGTTGGTGTATTTCTTGGCAATCGAGATAACCAGACGCAGGTTGGCCTCGACCATTTCCTTTTTCGCCTGACGGGCCTCTTTTTCGCCTTTCTGAACCTGCTGCACGATGCGGCGGAATTCAGAGATATCCAGACCAACATATTGACCCACCTGGGCCATATCGGCGCGCAGTTCTTCGACCTTGTCGGTCGAGCGCTCAATGAACATCTGCCAGCCCCGGCCGGGCTTTTCGCCCATGTCGGACAGCCAGTTGGGGTCAAGCTCACGGCCGCGATAGGCTTCGACAAATTCGCGACGGTTGATACGGGCCTGGTCCGCCAGTTTCACCATCGAGCTGTCGATCTGCATAACACGGCGGTTGATGCCGTAAAGCTGGTCAATCAGCGCGTCGATACGGTTGTTATGCAGATGCAGCCCGTTCACCAGCTCAACAATTTCAGAGCGCAGCGACTGGTAGGTCGCCTCGTCTTTTTTGCCAAACGAGCCGTCCTCGTTCAGGGTTGCCGAGATCCGGCTATCCTGCATCTCTGACAGCCGGGCAAAATCTGTCGAAATATGCTCCAGCGTGGTCAGCACCCGATCCTTCAGGGCCGCTTCCATGGCGGCAAGCGACATATTGGCCTGCTCGTCTTCGTCGTCATCATCATCCGTGGCAATCGGATTGCCATCAGCATCCAGCTCCTGGGTTTCTTCCTTGGCGGGCGCAGCTGCAGCGGGCGCGGCTCCTGGAACCACGGGCACCACGGGTTCTGCGGCTTCACCGTCTTCATCCAACTGGTTGCCAAAGGTGGCTTCCAGATCGATCACGTCGCGCAGCAGGATGTCCTCTGACAGAAGTTCGTCGTGCCAGATGGTGATCGCCTGAAAGGTCAGCGGGCTTTCGCACAGCCCGGCGATCATGGTGTTACGGCCGGCCTCGATGCGCTTGGCAATGGCGATCTCGCCTTCGCGGCTCAGCAGTTCGACCGTGCCCATCTCGCGCAGATACATGCGCACCGGGTCGTCGGTCCGGTCCAGCTTCTCAGAAGCCGCTCCGGCAACCGCTACTTCACGCGGGCTATCGGCGGAAACCAGTTCGGTTGAGCCCTTCTGCTCTTCCTCTTCGACTTCCTCATCTTCGATAATATTGATGCCCATTTCCGACAGCATCGACATCACATCTTCGATCTGCTCCGAGCTCACCTGATCGGGAGGCAGCACCTGGTTGAGCTGGTCATAGGTGATGTAGCCCTTCTCACGGGCTTCGGCGATCATCTTTTTGACCGCGGCCTGGCTCATGTCCAGCGAGATTTCAGCGTCCTGATCGTCAGGCTTACGGTCGTCGTTATCTTTGGCGGCCATTCATTGCTCCCTAAGAGGCTGGGCGATTCGGATGAGCGAATCATTAGCGCGATCGTGTGATTCGTCACCCGGTTTAGCGAATTTTCTTTGGCTCTTCCTTAGCAAAACGACACGCGGGCTGCACGAATCACTTTTGAGAGAAGCCGATTCTGTCCAAAAGGGCGCCAAAAGCATCGAGTTCCTCGCGATCGAGTCGCGCGCCATTCTCGCCCACATCAAAGTTGGCCTTGTCCTCGTTCTCGCTGCGCACCGCGCGATTTCGCGCTTCGGCCGCCTGCTTCAGACGCCAGGTCAAAGCCTCATCCGCCAGTCCTGTCAGGTCTTCTGCGGCCTCAGCCAACTCTGCATTCAACCCCTGCAGGGCCTCCAGTTTGGCGAATTCTTCGGCCAGGGTCTGCCGGGCCGCGTCAAAATCACTGGGTCTGCGCAGGCAGGGGATAATTGCCACGTGGCCAAGCGTCATCAGATTTTCAAGGGCTTGACCCCCAAGATTCTCAATAATGCGATCTTTCAGCTGCTGCGGCGTATCGATGCCAAACCGCAACACTTGGTCCCTGAGACGGCTCAGATCTGCGTCAGCACAGAGCATACGTTCCAGGTTTCCCTCGAACTCAGCGATCATATCCGGCGTCGAGATCGCTACCGCCAGCACCACTGCCTCGCGGGCGCGGGCGATTTCTGCCTCATTGGCAGCCACCACCAACGAGCTGCGGGTGCTGGCCATGGGGGCCGGCGCGACCTTCTGCCCTTTCCAGGGTCTGCGTGCGCCATCGCCAAAGCCGCCCTTGCGGCCTGGCTTCCAGGTGCCGCCGCCCTGCCATCCATCGCCAGAGCCGCCGGGGTCAAAGTCACGATCCCGGCCTTCGGGGCGATTGCCACGAAACAGCTCCCAGCGCAGATCCTTGATATCCTCGCCATAGTGTTTGCGGATCGACGGGTCACGGATCAGTTTGATCTTTTCCCGCAGCGCCTTATCCAGAGTGGCCTTGCGCTCGGGGCTGTCAAAAACCTTGCCCTCGGTTTCGCGTTGCCACAGCAGCTTGACCATCGGCATGGCCTGATCCAGCACCGCCTGCACCGCTTCTGGCCCCTTAGCTTTGATCAGATCATCCGGGTCCTGCCCGTCTGGCATAATGGCAAAGCGCAGGGATTTACCTGCCTGCAACAGTGGCAGGGCCAGATCAATCACCCGCATGGCGGCGCGCAGACCGGCGGTGTCGCCATCCAGCGCGATGATTGGCTCATCCGCCATCCGCCACATCAGCTGCAGCTGGGTCTCCGTCACCGCCGTGCCCAAAGGCGCGACGGCGGACGGGAAGCCTGCCTCGGACAGGGCAATCACATCCATATAGCCCTCAGCCACGATCAGGGGCGTACCGCGACCAGCCGCTGCCCGCGCAGGGGCGTGGTTGTACAGGCTGCGGCCTTTGTCGAACAGCTCGGTCTCGGGCGAGTTCAGGTATTTGGCATTGTCGTTCGGATCCATGGCGCGCCCGCCAAAGGCAATGGCGCGGCCACGGGCGTCGCGGATCGGAAACATGATCCGGTTGCGAAAGGTATCATAGGACCGCCCGCCCTTGGTTGAGGGCTTGGCCAGACCGGCGGCCATGATCAGCTCTTCGGGCACGTTTTTGCCACGCAGATGATCCCAGAGGTTCTGCCAGCCATCCGGCGCAAAGCCGATCTCCCACCGATCCAGGGCCGGTGGGGTGAGGCCACGGCGCTGCAAATAGCTGCGCGCTGCTGTCGCGTTATTGGTTTTCAGCTGCAGGCGGAAGAACTGCACCGCCTGTTCCATCACCTCGATCAGCTGCGTGCGGCGGTCCTGTTTTTGCTGCGCCTTGGGATCGCGGGCTGGCATCTCCATTCCCGCCTCCCGCGCGAGGATTTCCACCGCCTCCATAAAGCCGACATTTTCGGTTTCCTGGACAAATTTCAGCGCATCACCTTTGGCCTGGCAGCCAAAGCAATAGTAGTAACCTTTGCGGTCATCCACATGAAAGGACGCGCTTTTTTCATGATGAAAGGGGCAAGGCGCCCAAAGATCGCCCTTGCCGGTATTTGACTTGCGCTGGTCCCACATGACTTTGCGCCCGACAACATCAGAGATGCTGATCCGACTGCGCAATTCATCCATGAATCCAGGTGTCAAAGACATATCAGTTTGATTTCAACTGTCGTTTCATTTCCTGAATCTGATCCCAGTTTTCCAGGCATTGCTGTTCCAGCAGCGGGCCAAATTCCGTCGCCTTCAGGTCCCGGCGCTTCATGGCATAGATGTGCTCGGCCAGCTGCGGGATCGCCTTGGAATATTGTTCTGGCCAGTCGGGCTCACTGTCAAGAATGACCTGTTCGACATCTGTCTTGCTGACACGGTCCAGACGGGCGGCCTGAACCGCGGCCATGACCTGGCCCTGATATTTACAGCTGTCTTCTTTTCTGTCGGCAGCAGAGGCAGGCGCTGCCAAGAGAACGGCGGCAAGGGTGATGCGGATCATGGATCGCTCCCGGAATCAGTTGAAGATCCCGGCAGATTACCTCCGCGCCGCCCAAGCTTCCATCGCTGTTTTAAGATCATGGTGCAATGTCTGCGCCATGGATCGGAACACCATGATCTGAAACCGATCTTTATCAAGGCGACAAAGGGAAGCCATCATGTGTTTGGCCTCGGTGCGCACAGATGCCCCAACCGCAAACCGCAGATCCACCGGGCAGAGCCGCGCCAGGACATCCTCAGCCTCAGGCCCCGCCAGCTCCATCACCGCCCAACCAGCACTTTGGTCCGTAAGGGCCGCATGCCTGGCCAGGCTTGGATCCGGCTGTGGCCCCATCAATAGCGCCAGGTCGCGGCCAAACCACAAGACCCGCGCCCCCTTGCCAGAGGTCGAGCCATTCACTCCCGGAAAGCCAACCCCATGCGCCTTCGTCAGGGCCTTGTCGAGCGCCTGCTGTTCGCCTTGGTAGGGGGCCAGCGTGGTCAGGGTCTGTGGCTTGCTTTCGGTCATGCTAAGTAAGCCGATTTTGAGCGGCTCAAGGCCATCACAAGCGGTTTTGACAAGCAGTTCAGCCACGGGTCCGTTCTCCTTCTGGGTCGTAAAACACCGGCTCAACCACTTCGCAGAGCGTATCAATACCGCGCATATGGTCCACCAGGCGGATCTCATCCCCGATCCGGCTTGCCCCCCGCTTCAAAAAGCCAAGCGCAATCATATGTCCCAGCTCAGGTGAGAACCCGGCTGAAGTGACATAGCCCTGGTCATGCACCCGCTCCACCGGGTCCTCAGGCGTAAAGAGATGGGCGCCGGCACTCAGCTCCTTTACCGCGCCAAGGGGTTTCAGCCCGATCATCTGCATACGGTCCGCATCAACCAACCCAGGACGATGGGCCATGGCCTTGCCGATAAAGTCCTTCTTCTTGGACAACATGCCCGCCAGCCCCAGGTCATGGGCTGTCACTGTGCCATTGATCTCGGCATGGGTAATAAACCCCTTTTCAATCCTCAGCACATTCAGCGCCTCCATGCCGTAGGCGCCACCACCCAGTGCTTCGGCGCGCGACAACAGGGTGCGGAACAGGCTGTCACCATACCCCGCAGGCAGGGCCAGCTCATAGGCCTCCTCCCCAGAGAAGGAGATCCGGAACAGGCGCCCCTTTACCCCCATGACTGAGACCTCACCACAGGCCATAAAGGGCCAGCTGTCACCGTCAATTGGAGCATCTAGCAGCCCGTTCAGCAGCTCACGCGACTTGGGGCCTGCAACGGCAAACTGCGCCCAGTGCTCTGTGACGGAGGTAAAGCGCACATCCCACTGCGGGCGCAGCACCTGGGCGATAAATTCCAGATGCGCCATCACCTCACCCGCCGCTGCGGTGGTGGTGGTCATCACATAATGGGTCTCCCCCAGCCGCGCGCAGGTGCCGTCATCCATGACAAAGCCGTCTTCGCGCAACATCAACCCATAGCGCACGCGCCCCTGCTTCAGCGTGCTGAAGGTATTGGTATAGACAAAATCCAGCAGCTTGGCCGCGTCCGGCCCCTGAATGTCGATCTTGCCCAGCGTTGACACATCGCAAACCCCAACGGCGCGGCGCACCCACATGGCCTCACGATCACAGGACTGCCGCCAGTTGCTCTCGCTCTGCTTGGGGAAATAGGCCGCCCGGTACCACAGCCCAACCTCCAGCTGGCTGGCCCCGCGCTCCTCTGACGCGTTGTGCGAGGTCAAAAAGCGCTTCGGTTTGAAACCCTGATCCGCCGCCCCGGCCCCCATGGCGCCAATTGATACTGGCACAAACGGCGGCCTAAAGGTGGTCGTCCCTGTTTCGGGGATCGAGCGCCCGGTCACATCTGCCAGCACCGCCAAGGCCGCCACGTTGGAATTCTTGCCCTGATCCGTCGCCATGCCTTGGGTGGTGTAGCGCTTCATATGCTCAACCGAACGGAAATTCTCTCCTGCCGCCTGGGTGACATCCTTCACGGTGACATCGTTCTGAAAATCAAGCCAGGCACGGCCCTTGCCGGGCACCGCCCAAAGCGGCGCAATTTGATAGGCCGCATCCTCGGCAACAGGCACATCAGCCCGCGCGCCCGGCACGCCCAGCGCGTCCAGCACTTGACCGGCAGCCTCAGCCCCTTCGTTCAGCGCGCCTTGGGTCGAGAACGTCCCGTTGCAAGCCCCCACAGCCCGCAACCCCGGCACCGCACCAGGGGCGGGCACAAAGGCCAGCACCTCACGGCGCCAGACAGGCCGCGCATTCAGATGGCAGGTCAAATGCACCGAGGGGTTCCACCCCCCCGACATCGCCAGGCAATCTGTCTGGATCCGTTCTTCACCACGCACCGACCGCACCGTGATGCTTTCCAGCCGCCTGCCACCACTGGTATTGCAGATCTGCGCCCCCTTCATCACCGGGTACAGATCACTGTCTGGCGCGTCATGGCGACTGTCGATCACCGCCGCAACATGCACGCCAGCCTGTGCCAGATCCCGGGCCGTCCGATGGGCATCATCGTTATTGGCAAACAGCGTCACCCGCTCTCCTGGCGCAACCCCCCAACGGTTCAGGTAGGCGCGCACCGCGCTGGCCATCATCACCCCGGGCCGGTCGTTGTTGCGAAAGGCCACCGGGCGCTCAATCGCCCCAGCCGCCAGCACACAGTGTTTTGCTGCAATGCGCCAAAAACACTCACGCGGACGATGACACTCCTTCAAAGAGTGCCGCCGCATCTCATGCTGGCTCACCCGTTCCAGCGCCCCATAGGTGCCCTGATCATAGGCGCCCGTGACCGTCGTGCGCGCCATCAGGCGCACATTCGGCATCGCGCCCAGCTCTGCCAGCACCTCCTGCAACCAGACATCTGCGGGTTGGCCATCGATCTCTTCCTGCTCAACCAAAAGACGCCCGCCCAGACGGCTGTCCTCTTCCAGCAGCAAAACATCCGCCCCCGCGCGCCCCGCCGTCAGGGCCGCCATCAGCCCCGCAGGACCAGAGCCAACCACCAGAAGATCACAAAAGGCATAGGCCTTTTCGTAACAATCAGGATCTGCCTCTCCAGATAACGCCCCAAGCCCCGCCGCGCGGCGGATCATCGGCTCATACAGCTTTTCCCAGAAGGCCGCGGGCCACATGAAGGTCTTGTAATAAAACCCGGCCCCAAAGAACGGCGCCGCCAGATTGTTGACCGCCAGAATATCGTGCTCCACCGAAGGCCAACAGTTCTGACTACGCGCCTCAAGCCCCTCATAAAGCTCCTGCGTGGTGGCGCGAATATTGGGGTCCTGTCCGGGGCCATGCCCCAAAGTAACCAGCGCATTGGGCTCCTCGCTGCCTGCCGTCAGAATGCCACGCGGACGGTGATATTTAAACGACCGTCCCACCAGATGAATATCATTGGCCAACAAAGCAGAGGCCAGCGTATCCCCCTCCAGCCCCATCAGATGCCGCCCGTTGAAGGTAAAATTGACGGTCTTGCCTCCGGCGCTGAACCCTTTCCCCGCGATCCTCATTCTGTCCCTCCCAAACCCACAGCAGAGGCCAGCTCCACCTTCAGGATCTCATGTGTCGCAGTATTGCGCGTCACACTGAGCCAGGCGCCACAGCCCATCTCGTGATACCACAGCTCCGCCAAAACCCCGGCAGGGTTCTCCCGCAGGTTCACATATGCATGCCAGTCGTCCAACCCGGCATCCAGCCCAGGGCGCTCCAACGCCGCGCCCTTGACATAAAACTCACGTCGGTCGCGTTCGCCACAATGGGGACAGTGGATCCTCATGCCTGACACTCCTGCTTCATCTTACCCAAAATACCTCCGCCGGAGGCATCCAGCCAGAGCCCCAAGGACCTAGTGGAGATTATGTTGCGCACCGGTTCCCTCCTCATCCATCATCCCGTAGCCACTGCGAAACCGGTCCAGCTTGAACCGGGTCGCAGCCCCGTGGGGGCGATCCGTGGCAATCAGATGGGCATAGGCATTCCCCGACCCCGGCGTCGCCTTGAAGCCGCCATAACACCAGCCGCAATTCAGATAGAGACCCTCAATGGGAGAGTGATCAATAATCGGCGATCCATCCGGGGTCATATCCATAATGCCACCCCAGCTGCGCAGCAGTCGCGCCTTGCTGATGGCGGGCACCATGGCAACGCAGGTCTCCATGGTATGTTCCGCCATCGGCAGATTGCCCCGCGCCGCATAAGAGCTGTAAAAATCCAGATAGCTGCCAAAGACCAAACCGCCCTTGTCAGACTGGCTGATATAAAGGTGCCCCTCGGCAAAGGTGATCACCTGATCAACCAGCGGCTTCACCCCTTCGGACACAAAGGCCTGCAAGACGTGGCTCTCAATCGGCAGGGTCAGCCCTGCCATGGCCGCCACCTGACCGCTGCGTCCGGCTGCTGCCAGGGCAACCTTCTTGGCCCGGATTGGGCCGCGCGCAGTCTGCACCCCGGTCACCTTGCCGCCCTCCACGTCGATGCCGGTAACCTCGCAGTTTTGGATCAGATCCACCCCACGCCGATCCGCGCCCCGGGCAAAGCCCCAGGCCACGGCGTCATGGCGTGCAGTCCCGGCCCGGCGCTGCATCAGCGCGCCCATGATCGGAAAGCGGTTGTTGTCAAAATTCAGATAGGGGGCCAGCCTGCGCACCGCCTCACGATCCAGCAGCTCGGCGTCATCCCCCTGATTGATGATCGAATTCCCCCGCCGCACCGCCGCGTCCCGCTGACCGTCATTGTGATAGAGATTGAGCATACTGCGCTGGGACATCATCACATTGTAGTTCAGCTCCTGCTCCAGCCCCTCCCAGAGCCGCAGCGAATGTGAATAAAACTCAGAGTTGCCCGGCAGGTAATAATTGGCCCGCACAATGGTGGTATTGCGCCCGACATTGCCACCGCCGAGATAGCCTTTCTCCAGAACCGCAATATTGGTGATCCCATGTTCGGCAGCAAGATAGTATGCGGTGGCCAGCCCATGGCCGCCGCCGCCAATGATCACCACATCATATTCGCGCTTTGGGTCCGGGTCGCGCCAATGCGGCCCCCAGCCCTTGTTGCCGGTCAGCCCTTCCTTGAGCACCCGCCATCCCGAAAAACCCATTGCAGCCCTCCCGCGTTTCATCCTGCCCGACACCCCCAGCTGCGGGGTGGTAAACCTGTGATATTGCTAGCGGCTTTGCCGCAGGACGCCTAGCCCCAGAGGGGAAAATTCCTGAGACAAGCGTGCTCTTGCCAGTCTTTGCACAGGAAATGTACACATATGTCTAGGCCATTTCGCGACTTTCCCTGCCGCTTCTGGGCCTTTGTGGTGCGCCCCCAGCGTTAATTGGGCCGCCTGCCCCGCAAGCCCGGTCTCTGCATGGAGACGCCAAAAAAATGGCGGGCACCAGGCCCGCCATCAAGATCAGAAAACCGATCCGTGCTTTGATTACGCCCTCAAAGCCCCTTGGCCCGGTAGCTGGCAGCTACTTTGCCGATAGAGACCAGATAGGCAGCGGTGCGCAGATCGGTGACATCATCGCGGCTGTGCCAGACTTCACGCATGGACTGATAGGCAATCCGCATGGTGTCATCCAGACCCGAGCGTACCAACTCCAGCTCATCAGCGCCGCGCAGATACTTCTCTTTGAAGCCCTCGGTCAGCGTCCAGGTTTTCCCCATGCTGTCTGACAGGCCTTCCAGCTCATCGACCACCAGCTGGTGGCGTGCTTCTTCCTGGCGACGCTGCATCCGGCCAAAGCGGATATGGCTCAGGTTCTTGACCCACTCAAAGTAGGAGACCGTCACACCACCAGCATTGGCATACATATCCGGGATGATAACGGTGCCTTTGTTACGCAGGATTTCATCCGCACCCGCCGTCACCGGACCATTGGCGGCCTCGATGATCAGTGGCGCCTTGATGCGATCCGCGTTGGAGAGGTTAATCACCCCCTCCAGCGCCGCCGGGATCAGGATATCGCACTCTTTCTCCAACAGCTCCGCGCCATTTTCCAGCAAAGTCGCATCCGGGTAACCGGAAATGCCGCCATGTTTGACGATCCAATTGTGCACCGCCTCCACGTCCAGACCTTCGCTCCGGTACAGGGCACCGTCGCGTTCGATCACACCGGTGATCAGCGCGCCATCTTCCTGGCTGAGGAATTTGGCAGCGTGGTAGCCCACATTGCCAAGCCCCTGCACGATGACACGCTTGCCTTTCAGCTTACCCTCAAGACCCGCCTTGGCCATGTCTTCGGGATGACGGAAAAACTCACGCAGCGCATACTGCACCCCACGCCCCGTCGCCTCGACCCGGCCGGCGATGCCACCGGCATTCAGCGGCTTGCCAGTGACACAGGCACGGGCATTGATATCGGTGGTATTCATCCGCGCGTATTGATCCGCGATCCAGGCCATCTCGCGCTCGCCGGTGCCCATATCAGGCGCCGGCACGTTCTGGCTGGGGTGGATCAGGTCGCGCTTTGCCAGTTCATAGGCAAAACGGCGGGTGATCAGTTCCAGTTCATGTTCTTCATATTTGCGCGGATCAATGCACAAACCGCCCTTGGATCCGCCAAAGGGGGCTTCGACCAGGGCACATTTATAAGTCATGAGCGCAGCCAGGGCCTCGACCTCATCCTGATGCACATTGATCGCATAGCGAATGCCGCCTTTGACCGGTTCCATGTGCTCGGAATGGACTGAGCGATAGCCTGTGAAGGTCACCATTTCACCACGCAGCCGCACCCCAAACCGCACCGTATAGGTGGCGTTGCAGACGCGAATTTTCTCCTCCAACCCAGGCGGCAGGTCCATCAAAGCGACTGCTCTGTTGAACATCAGATCAACACTCTCGCGGAAGCTGGGTTCTTGGGGGCTGCTCATTGGCGGTTCTCCGTGCTCTGTCAACGACTGATTCCTATCGTTAGAGCAACTCTATGCACGGAAGTTTAAAGAGTGCGACCTTTTTAACCATTCCATTTCGAAATTCACTAAAAACTGATCCTTACTCCGATTCGACTTTACCAAAGTCCCGCACCCCGCATTTTGGCAAGAAACCGTAAACAATCGCCCCGTTTGGCACTCAATTGCCTTTGTATTAAGAAAATTGAAACTAAATGGACTTGCGGCCGCCCCATTTCCGCCATCTTCCCAAATCAAATATGAATGAGACCAAAACCCGTTTCACTCCTATGCCCCCTCTATGAGGGGCCGAAGAGGCTGTTGTTCATGACACTGCGCCACACGACCGTCACGGCTCTCCCCCTTAGCGTCCTGCACCAAGGCGTTAACCGGCTGCGTGCATTCCGCCGCGACGAAAGCGGCGTCATGGCCTATCCGACGGTTGCCTTTTTCCTGGCGATGCTGGCGGTTGGCGGCCTGGGTGTGGATCTGATGCGGATGGAGCGCGACCGGACAATGCTGCAATACACCCTGGACCGTGCGGTTCTGGCTGCTGCAGATCTGGACCAGACCCAACCCCCGGCTGTTGTGGTAAAGGACTACCTGAACAAGGCGGGCCTGGGCGAGCATTACACGCCACCAGTTGTGGAAACCGGGTTAGGCTATAAGCGGGTGCAGGCGACCATCAACTCCACCTTCGAGGCCCATCTGATGCGGTTCTCTGGCGGTACGGATCTGCCGATCTATGCCACGTCCAAAGCAGAAGAAAGCATCGACGGGTTGGAGATTTCGCTGGTTCTGGATGTGTCCGGTTCAATGAACTCAAACAGCCGCCTGACCAACCTCAAGCTGGCAGCAAAAGATTTTATCGACACCATGGTGGCCAACACCACTGAGGGAAAGATGTCGATCTCGGTGGTGCCTTATGCGACGCAGGTCTCTTTGCCAGATGACCTGATTGGTCAGTATTCCACAGTGGGCGAAAATGAGTATTCCAACTGCATCAATTTTGAGGCTTCACATTTTTCCCAAGCGCAATTGCCGACCAGTGAAACACTAAAACGCACCATGCATTTCACCCCTTGGGGATACAGCAATCGGGATATGCGGACCTATTACAACAGCCCACGCCTGATCCAAGACCCGGTTTGTGACCCGCGGCAGTCGCGACAAATTCTGCCGCTGCAACGGGATGCGAACACGCTCAAAAACTTCATTCAAAACCTGTCCGCCGGGGGCAATACTTCGATTGATATTGGCATGAAATGGGGCACCGCGTTGCTGGATCCCTCTGCGCGTCCGGCAATCTATGCCCTGTCGACCGGCAATGACGCCTCTGTGCCAGGGGATTTTTCAGATCGCCCGGTCGACTACACCGATACAGACACAATCAAGATCATTGTCTTGATGACAGATGGTCAGAACACCTCGCAGTATTTTGTGAACAACCACCGCCGCGATGGGCCATCCGGCGTGCATTTCTCCAAAATCGTTGGGCGGGATGACATTCGATACAACACCGGCGCTGCCTCGTTGAAGGTCTACTCCACCTATGATGCCTATAATGATCGCTACTACTGGCACCTGCCCCATTACCCAAAATGGGCGGACCACCCCATTGGCACCGGAAACAGCACTTTCTATGACTGCGACCGCTACGGAAACAGCTGTCGCTGGATGTCAGAAAATGCAGACCCGGTGGACAATCCACCCTACGTGCAACACCTGAACTACAGTGAACTGTTTGCCCGGACCTCGCTGAAGTACCTGTATCGCTACATTTTTGATGACTGGATGGATTTCTATCAAGCGCGAAATACCTGGTATTATGGGATCTATTCCAGCTACGGCAATGGGACCAAGAACAATCGCACACGCAGCGTCTGCGCGGCGGCCAAGGCCAAGGGCATTGTTGTCTACACCATCGGCTTTGAAGCCCCCAGCAATGGGGTCGCGGTTCTGCGCGACTGCGCCAGCACCGATTCCCATTACTTTGATGTGAACGGACTAGAAATCAAAGACGCCTTTGCCTCTATCGCCACATCGATCCGCCAGCTGAGGTTGACCCAATGATTTTATCCTCTGCAAAACGCCTGTTCCGGCGCTTTCGCGGCGACACAAAGGCCACCGTGACCGTCGAATTTGCAATTCTGATGCCGCTGTTCTTTATGCTGCTGACCTCGACCGTCGAGCTGGGCATGGTTGTCCTGCGCCAATCCCAGTTGGAACGCGCTTTGGACATCGCGGTGCGCAACATTCGCCTGACCACCGGGTCAGCCCCGCAACACGATGTCGTAAGGGATCAAATCTGTGACCTCTCAGGCTTCATCGACAATTGCTCGACCTCATTGCGACTGGAAATGGTGCAGCTCGACCCCTTTGCCTGGGTGGACGTCAATGAACAGGTCGACTGCATCAGCAAACCCGAAGAAGTGTTGCCGGTGCGTGGCTTTTCTAACACCGGCAGGTCCAACGACCTGATGCTGATCCGCGCCTGCATGCGGTTTAAGCCCTTGTTCTCTGGCTGGGGGTTTGGCGAAAGTCTCTCCACTGCCGACCCCGAAGGGCTGGTCAGCCTGGTGGCCGTGTCCGCCTTTGTGCAGGAGCCGAAGTAAACCATGTTTTCTCCACTGATCAAATGTCTACGCGGCTTTTCCCGCAACACCAAAGGGACAGTAACGGTCGAGTTTGCGATCTATATGCCGCTGCTTTTGTGGCTGTTTGTCGCCATCTACACTTACTTTGACGCCTTCCGGCAGGAAACCGTCAACCTGAAAGCCGCCTATACCATCTCGGATTTGATCTCTCGCGAGACCACAACGCTGAACGACACCTACATCGACAGCATGTACAAGATGAGCCAGCTGCTGATCCGCTCGGACTCGGCGATAACCCTGCGCATTTCAGTGGTGCGCTGGGACGAAGACAGCAACCGCTACTACGTGGACTGGTCAAAAGTTCGCGGCGGGTCCTTGGTCGCCTGGACCAATGCAACCATCGGCGCAGTCGAAAGCGACCTGCCGACCATGCCGGATGAAGAACGGGTTATTCTGGTTGAGACCCGCAATGAAATGAGCCCTGCATTTAACGTCGGGCTGCCACAGCTGGACATCAACAACTTTGTCTTCACCCGGCCCCGTTTTGCGCCGCTGGTGCGTTTCGAAGGCGACCTCGGCAGCGGTGGCGGCCATGACGATGGCGCAGGATCCACGGATTAAGCCACTATGAGCGCATGCTGCGTTGCGCAATCATCGCAGCCAGGATCTCGGACATGGTCTTGCTTTGCGACCCCGGTGTAACACCGCCAATGCCAATGCGACGCCCAGCGCGCCACCACAGGCCCGGCAGCCAGACCCGCGCGCCCGGTGTCGCGGTGCGGATCAAAAAACCGTTGGACGGTTTAAACGCAAAGAAACCGCGATCAATGGCCTCAATATCACAAACCTGCGCAATCACAGTGCCATCGGTGCAGCGCAGGACCTTCTCTGTCAGCTCGATCTTATGGCTGGTCGCCTGCCACATGCGGACCGACAACCACAAGGCGCCAAGCCCGATCCCCAGCAAAAACGCCAGCCAGGCCAGCGATGGCGGCTTTGACGCCGCAACATACAGCAGCAGCACGCCAATCACCGCAAGCATGGCCACCCCCATGACACGCCGCAGCCCCGAGGCCTCCACTGTCACCAAGACTTCGTCAGTCATTTGTCGCTCTCCTGCCATCCTCTGAGCCCCGCGCGGAGCCTACGTTGCGCCGGGACATAGCCTGATTTTGGCACCACGAACAGCCCCGGCAACACCAGCCGCCAAAACGCGCGACCTCCCGGAACCGCCCCTTGCCTGTCCCCGCAGGAGCCAATACCGTCTTGCCATGCGTTGGCCCCAGAACACCCCACCCCGCCAGGACAGCGATGCCGCAGCCGGTATCGAGATTTCAGAGGCGTTTGAACGGTTCAGCCAACGCAACGATATCTTCACCCGCGCCTTTTGGGATCCCAGGGTCAAATCCAAACACACCGAAAAATTCTTTGCCTCCTACCGGATGGAAGCCGCCCCGCGCCGTGGTGACGGCTTCACCCAACGCGACTTTGCCCTGCGCAATGCCGCCTGGCTGGTCTCGGATGTAATCGCCAACCGCCGGGGAGAGGACGGCATCCGCGAAGGTTTCCAGGCGGCTATTGAAAACGACACCCCCGTGGCGCCAGACCCTATCGCGATTGAGGACCCCGGCCAGATGAGCGCCGAAATCAAGCGTATTTCAAAATTCTTTGGCGCCGATCTCTGTGGTATTACCGATCTGGACGAGCGTTGGCTTTATAGCGCCCGCGTCGATACCCGTGACTTTTCCGAAGCGCCCCATCCTCTGCCCCAGGGGCTGAACAGCGTCATTGTTCTGGGCCACGAGATGGAGGCGGATCTGGTCGCCACCTATCCCTCTGCACTGGCCGGTGCTGCAACGGGGCGGGAATACAGCCACGAGACCTCTGTGGTGATGCAGCTGGCCGCCTATATCCGCAACCTCGGCTACGAGGCGGTGCCCTCGATGAATGACACCGGGCTGGTGATCCCCTATGCGGTGAAGGCCGGACTGGGCGAATATGCCCGCAATCAAATGGTGATCACGCCGGAATTTGGCCCCCGCCTGCGGTTCTCAAAGATCTTTACCAACCTGCCCCTCACCCATGATGCCCCCAAACCCCGGGGCGTGCGCGCCTTTTGCGATATCTGCACCAAATGCGCCGATGCCTGCCCGGTCAAAGCCCTGCCCTTTGGCGCGCCACAAGAGGGCGGCAGCAATATCTCTGCCATCAAAGGCGTGCGCAAATGGACCTCTGACGCAGAGAAATGCTTATCTTTCTGGGCCAAACTGGCCACGGACTGCGCCATCTGCATGCGGGTCTGCCCATTTAACCGCGACTACACCAAGGCGCAAAACCGTGTCTGGCTGCGCCTGGCGCTGTCCCGGTTTCGCAAACTGGCCCTGCGGCTGGCCAAGGACCACGGCACCCGCGTCAAGCCCGGCACCTGGTGGGCACAGGACAGCAACACAGACACCTGAAGATGGGCACCTAAAGACAGACACCTAAAGACGGGCACCTGGGAAAAGCGCTCTGTGCACCTGCGCACAGAAGCGGTGATCTCTTGGGGATTTTGCACTCTTTGAATGCGCCCTAACTATTAGATCACACCGCCACTCACAGGACGTCTCCCATGTCGCTTAGCCCCTCCTCTGCCAGATCCATTCTGGAAACCCGCCAGGCCCGCCCAACTCTGGAAGGCGCCGGTGTCAAACTGCACCGCGCTTTTGGATTTCAGGATCCCAGCGAGCTGGACCCGTTTCTGCTGTTCGACGATTTCCGCAATGAAATCCCCGCCGACTACCTGCAGGGCTTTCCCTGGCACCCGCACCGCGGCATCGAGACCATCACCTATGTGCTCTCCGGCGAGGTCGAACACAGCGATTCCCTTGGCAACACTGGCAGCCTCGGGGCCGGCGATGTGCAGTGGATGACCGCCGGATCCGGCATCCTGCATCAGGAAATGCCCCGCGGCAATGCCTCTGGGCAGATGCACGGGTTTCAGCTCTGGGGCAATCTGCCAGCGGATCAAAAGATGTGCGCGCCACGCTATCAGGACGTCGCCGCCCGCGAAATCCCCGAGATCACCGATGATGACGGCACCCATGTCCGGGTGATCACCGGAGAGTTCTGGGGCAAACGCGGCCCGGTGGATGGGATCGCTGCGGATCCACAGTATCTGGACATCTCGATCCCCGCCGGGGTCACCAAGCGGATCAAGATCGACACCTACAGACGCGCTTTTGCCTATATTTTTGAAGGCGCCGGCGCCTTTGTCGATGCCTCCGCCCCACAAGGCGTGCTACTGGAAAAAGAGGTGGCAGGCCAAGAGGTCAATATCCGCGACCTTTCCGGCAACCGCACGCTGGTGCGCTTTGGCACCGGGGATGAGATCACCGTGCAGGCGGGCCCCGAAGGTCTGCGGTTTCTGCTCATATCCGGCGCGCCGATCCAGGAACCGGTGGCCTGGCACGGCCCCATTGTGATGAATACAAAGGCAGAGCTGCAGCAGGCCTTCAAGGATCTGCGCAACGGCACCTTTATCGCACCGGCCCACTGATCTGGCCCACTGAACCAGCGCGGGTCAAGGAGGCCGCAGGCCCCGCCTGAAAGGCGGCTTGTCCTTGACGCGCAAACCTTAGCATACTTGCAATCGGCTTTGAGGGGCGGACCCGCCCGTCAAAGCCATCTCAGCGCCTGCACGCCCCTATCCCCAAGAACTGAGATCGCCCTTTGGCGTCACCCTGCCACTTGCTGAATAGCCGTGCGCGGTAGCGCTCCTTTTGGTCAGACCCCAGCCGGATCTCAGGCGGTGACAGATTTGCGCACCATATCCCAATAGACACTTTCCACCTCGTCGAGCGACAGGCGCCCGCCGCTGCGATACCAGGTCATCACACCGTTCAGCATGGCAATCACCGCCAGCGTTGCGATCTTGGTATCCGGCAGGGTGAACTGCCCCGCCTCGACGCCCTGTTTCAACACCGCCTCCAGCGCGTCCTCATAGGCCCGCCGCAGAGCTTCGATCGTTGCAAAATTCTCATCGCTCAGGTTGCGCAACTCCATATAGGCGATAAAAACCTCATCAGATCGCTGCATATGAAAGCCGATGTGAAAGCGCACAAACTGCTCCAGTAGCGCCAGGGCGTCCTGCGGTTTTTCCTGGGCTTGCCAAGCCGCCAATAGCTCACGCATGTGGCCCTGCATCAAGGAGTGCAGCAGGCTCTGCTTGTCCGGGATGTAATTATACAGGGCGCCGGCCTGAACGCCGACCTCTTTGGCAATCTGGCGCATCGAAACCGCCGCATAACCATGCTGCGCAAACAGCCGCAGCGCCGCGCTGCGAATGCGCGGGCCGGTAATGTCTGAATGTGAACCTTGCGTACGTGCCATGAAATTACGATAACTGAACATTCGTTCAGAAAAAAGGCCCCGCGACATATACATTCAATATACATCCACCAGGACCTACGCCCGATGAAAAAAGCGGCAGATCGAAATTCTGCCCCCACAGGGCTGCACTGCCTTGTACCGCGCCCGATGATTGTGCATCAAGGGGCAGGCCAAAGGAAAACCATATGACCCGCTCCCTGCCTCTGACCCTACTCTGCGCCAGCTTTGCCGTTGCGGCTCTTGCCGGGTGCAGCAATGACCCCGAGCTCAGGAATCAGCTGACGCCAGAGCTGCGCAATGCCGACTACCCGCCGCTGTTGCCGATCGAGGATCTGGTGCCCCTGCAGCCTGCCCCCGAACAGCAAAGCACGCAACTGGAGCAAAATCTGAATGCGCGCAGCAACACTCTGCAGCGCCGGGCCGATGCGCTGCGCCGCGCCACAAACTGATCACCCGCAGCCGCCCCCCTTGTATTGCGCTGGCCTGCTGTGACAGCTGTTGCTGTTAAA
This sequence comes from Pseudophaeobacter sp. TrK17, assembly GCF_042192375.1. Classification (NCBI taxonomy): domain Bacteria; kingdom Pseudomonadati; phylum Pseudomonadota; class Alphaproteobacteria; order Rhodobacterales; family Roseobacteraceae; genus Pseudophaeobacter; species Pseudophaeobacter sp. TrK17. Next base: position 1,134,326 of record NZ_CP071700.1, on the reverse strand, counting down.
CGGTGTGGCGCGCCGCATTTGGTTGCCCCGCCCCCCTCTGACAAGCACTTCTAACAGCCAAAAGAGCAGCATTGACGGCTCTTTCACTCGGGAATGTCCCTCCCCCTATACCACCGCCGTTGCACCCTTTCTCTGAACCCGCTAAGGCGGGACAACACAGATGGAACAAAAAGGATCTCCGGCTATGACAAAACCGCTTCGTCTTGGGATTGCAGGTTTGGGCACGGTTGGCGTCGGCGTGGTAAAAATCATCCGCCGCCAGGCAGAAATGCTGGAGATGCGCACAGGGCGCCCGGTGGTGATCACTGCAGTATCCGCCCGCGATGCCAGCAAAGACCGCGGCGTCGCCCTCACAGGCTATGCCTGGGAGACTGACCCGGTGGCCTTGGCCAAACGCGACGACGTGGACGTTTTTGTCGAACTCATGGGCGGTCATGACGGTGCCGCCAAGGACGCAACTGAGGCGGCATTGGCTTCGGGCAAGGATGTGGTCACCGCAAATAAGGCGCTGCTGGCCATCCATGGTCAGGCCCTGGCGGAACAGGCCGAAGCTGCAGGACAGGTGATCCGCTTTGAAGCCGCCGTGGCCGGCGGTATCCCTGTGATCAAATCCCTGACCGAAGGCCTGGCCGGCAATCAGGTCACTCGGATCATGGGGGTGATGAACGGCACCTGCAACTATATCCTCACCCGGATGGAGGCCACCGGCGAAGGCTACAATACCCTGTTCGACGAATGTGGCCGACTGGGCTATCTCGAAGCCGATCCCAATCTGGACGTTGGCGGCATTGATGCCGGCCACAAACTGGCGCTGCTGTCCTCGATTGCCTTTGGCAGCAAGCCCGCCTTTGACGACGTGGTGCTGCAAGGCATCCAGCGCATTGCCATCGACGACATTCGCCACGCCGCCGATATGGGCTACCGGATCAAACTGCTTGGCGTGGCACAACGCACCGCGCGCGGGCTAGAGCAGCGGATGACCCCCTGCCTGGTGCCGGCGAATTCGCCCCTGGGCCAGCTGGAAGGCGGCACCAATATGGTGGTGATCGAAGGCGACGCGGTGGAACAGGTTGTGCTGCGCGGCCCTGGTGCCGGCGAAGGCCCCACCGCCAGCGCGGTGCTTGGCGATATCTGCGATCTGGCACGCGGCCTGCGCATTGCCACCTTTGGTCAGCCCGCCACCACCCTGCAAGAAATCCCCGCCGCCCAGACCGGCCTGCCTGCGCCTTATTATCTGCGTCTGGCCTTGCAGGACAAACCCGGCGCCCTGGCCAAAGTGGCCACCGCTCTGGGCGATGCCGGCATCTCGATCGACCGGATGCGCCAATACAGCCACTCCGAGCCCACCGCGCCGGTGCTCATTGTAACCCACAAATGCACCTCCGCCGCGCTGGATATCGCCATCGAGGCGCTGGACCAGGCCAGTGTTGTCGACGGCGCCCCCGTCGCCCTGCGTATCGAAGAGCTGTAGCTCTCCCCTAAAACGGCAGCGGCGCGCAAAATCTGCTCCCCTGAGGGCACAGCGCGCGCCTTCCTGCCATAGCTTGCGCTATCATCCCTTGCCCGTCCCCCCTGCAAAAGGCTATTCGACAGGCAGCCCGCCCGGATTAAACAGGATATTGAGTATGACCGAGACCTCCGCCGACGCCCCCTTCCACGACCGCATGCTGTCTCTGGGCCTTGCCCGGGTCGCTGAACAGGCCGCACTGGCCTCTGCCTCGCTGATTGGGCGTGGCGATGAAAAAGCCGCAGATCAGGCGGCGGTAAACGCCATGCGCGAACAGCTGAACCTGCTCGACATCAAAGGTGTCGTGGTCATTGGCGAAGGCGAACGTGACGAAGCCCCGATGCTGTACATTGGCGAAGAGGTCGGCACCGGCAAGGGCCCCGGCGTTGATATCGCGCTGGATCCGCTGGAAGGCACTACGCTGACCGCCAAGGACATGCCCAACGCCCTGACCGTGATCGCCCTGGGGCCGCGCGGCTCGATGCTGCACGCCCCCGACACCTATATGGACAAGCTGGCGATTGGCCCCGGCTACCCCGACGGCGTTGTCTCGCTGGATATGTCGCCTCGTGAACGGGTCGAGGCACTGGCCGCCGCAAAGGGCTGCGCCGCCTCTGACATTACCGTCTGCATTCTGGAACGCCCCCGCCACGAGGCGATGATTGCCGAGGTCCGCGAGACCGGGGCTGCCATTCGCCTGATCACCGATGGCGACGTTGCCGGGGTGATGCATTGCGCCGAATCTGAGACCACCGGCATCGACATGTACATGGGCCAGGGCGGCGCACCTGAGGGTGTTCTTGCCGCTGCGGCGCTGAAATGTATGGGCGGTCAGATTTTTGGGCGTCTGTTGTTCCGCAATGACGACGAAAAGGGCCGTGCCGCCAAGGCCGGCATCACCGATCTTGACCGGATTTATACCCGCGATGAAATGGTGACCCAGGATGTGATCTTTGCTGCCACCGGCGTCACCGGCGGCTCGCTGCTGCCCGAAATCAAGCGCCAGCCAGGCTGGGTTGAGACCACCACGCTGCTGATGCGCTCCAAAACCGGATCGGTACGGCGGATGTCCTACCGCACCCCGGTTTAACACTCCGGTTTAAGCGCCCGGCCCCTGCCCCAGGCAAAAGCGGCTTGCGCCGCGGCCGTCGGCGGGGATATTTTAAGCCAAATGAAGGGCTGGATCCATTCGGGTCTGGCCTTTTTCCATAGATGAGGTAGAGCCATGAGCTTTCTTGGGGTTGAAAACTCGCTGACAGGACGCCGCTGGCTGGGGCTTGGCATTGATCTTGAACGCGCCGCCGAACATATGGCGCAGCAAACCGGCTTGCCCATGCCGCTGTGTCAGGTGCTGGCCCGTCGCGGTGTCCCCCCTCATGAGGCCCTTGGGTTCCTCAGCCCACATCTGAAAGACCTGCTGCCGGATCCGCGCCGCATGAAGGATATGGAGCAGGCCGCTGCACGTTTTCTGGACGCGGTTGAGACCCGCCAGCGCATCGCGATTTTTGCCGATTACGATGTGGATGGTGGCAGCTCGGCGGCGCTGCTGCTGGTCTGGCTGCGGGCCATGGGGCTACAGGCGACCCTGTACATTCCCGATCGCATCGACGAGGGCTATGGCCCCAACGACGCGGCCATGGCGGGGCTGGCACAGGCCCATGATCTGATTGTCTGCGTCGATTGTGGCACCCTGTCCCATGGCCCCATTGCCGCGGCCAAGGGCGCCGATGTCATCGTGCTGGACCACCACCTGGGCGGCGAGACCCTGCCCGATTGTGTCGCGGTGGTGAACCCCAACCGCCAGGATGAAGACGGTGAACTGGGCTATTTCTGCGCCGCCGGTGTGGTGTTTTTGATGCTCGTCGAGGTCCGACGTCAGGCCCGGGAAAAGGGGCTGGGCACCGGACCGGATTTGATGAGCCTGCTGGATCTTGTGGCGCTTGCAACTGTGGCCGATGTCGCCCCGTTGATTGGGGCAAACCGAGCCCTGGTGCGCCAGGGGCTGAAAGTTCTGGGCGCACGGCAGCGCCCCGGTCTGGTGGCCCTGGCTGATGTTTCGCGCATGGATGCAGCGCCTTCGACCTATCATCTCGGCTTTTTGCTGGGACCACGGGTCAATGCAGGCGGACGCATCGGCAAGGCCGATCTGGGTGCCCGCCTGTTGGCAACGGAGAACCCCCATGAAGCCGCCGCGCTGGCGGAACGGCTGGATCAGCTGAACACGGAACGGCGCGACATTGAAAACGCGGTGCGCGCCGCCGCGATGGAACAGGCCGAAGCCCGCGGGTTTGACGCGCCTTTGGTCTGGGCCGCCGGCGAGGGCTGGCATCCCGGCGTGGTTGGCATCGTCGCCTCGCGCCTGAAAGAGGCAGCGGGACGCCCGGCGGTGGTCATCGGGCTGCACAACGGTGAGGGCAAAGGTTCGGGACGTTCGGTGAGTGGTATCGACCTGGGTGTGGTCATCCAGCGCGCGGCAGCAGAGGGCCTGCTGATCAAAGGCGGTGGCCACAAGATGGCCGCAGGCCTGACGGTGGCAGAAGACAAGCTGGAGCCCGCCATGCAGCGTCTCAGCGATCTGTTGGCCAAACAGGGCGCGGGAAGCCTGGGACCGGCGGATTTGAAACTGGATGGCATGTTGATGCCGGGCGCTGCCAGCATTGATCTGATCGAACAGATCGAACAGGCAGGCCCCTTTGGTGCCGGAGCCGCAGCGCCGCGCTATGGTTTTCCGGATCTGGCCATCCGCTTTGCCAAACGGATTGGGGAAACCCACCTGAAACTGTCGTTGACCGACGGGGTTGGCGGTAATCTGGATGCGATCTGCTTTGGCGCCTTTGACACAGCGCTGGGGCCGTGTCTGCTCGAACATGGCGGCGCACGATTCCATTTTGCCGGACGGCTGGAAATCAACAGTTGGGGCGGCCGTCAAAGCCCACAACTGCGATTGGAAGACGCCGCCGAAGCCAGCTGACCCGAGCCAAACCCTTTAAAACACACGCTCTCTGTGCAATCGCAAAAAATTCTCACCAAGAGGCATTTTTTACCTTGCGGCTTTGGCACGGAGAAACTAAACACCGCTCCACAGCAAGTGGCCCGTTCGTCTATCGGTTAGGACGTCAGGTTTTCAACCTGAAAAGAGGGGTTCGACTCCCCTACGGGCTGCCACTTACCCCCTACATCCTTTCTATATCTTGCCATTGTTTTCTAACAAATCGGCACCGCTAACCTGGGTCTAGAGAGCAAGACCCTTTCCCTTATCTTCTGATTTTGCTCCAGCGCCCAGCCCTGCCCCTGAGGCTCCGCATTTGTGAAACCGCCCTGTTCAGGTTTCAATCTTGCTCTGACCGGTTAAACCATTCTGCTGATGTCAGGTTGGCGTAGCTGGACCGTGGTCACGAACACCTTTCGGGCATGACATTCATAACCAATCGCCAGTTTACCCGATTTTATTATGCGCCCTGTATTCTCCCATCTGTTCCGGAATTTTACGACCAATAGTTGGGTGGGCGAGATGGTAATACCAAATTGGGTAGAAGAGCTTGTCGCAGGCAATACAAGCCACAAAGGCAATGCCGACGACAATGCGTTGGATGGCTCCACCGGCGATGACATCATGGACGCGGGTGCGGGTGCCGATACCGTTGCCGGTGAAGAAGGCAACGACATTATTGATGCCGGTGAAGGCAACGATGTCATCTATGGTGACATCGGAGACGGCTTTGATCAGGGCCTGGAAGCCACGCCACTGTCGCTGAAACTCAGCAATATGCAAAGTGTCTCCCACGACGGTCATCTGGGATCTGCGGGTGATTTTGCTGTCTTCAAGGATGTCGCCACCCTGGATGATGGCAGACAAATCTGGGGCAAGTTGGTGTTGGTGGAGAAAACCAACCCGGACATGTGGGTCGAATTTGGCTACGATGAAGGTGCCGAAGTTCTCTTGGATGGTAATGCACCGGGAGATCAGGCGACCTTCCGGTTGGAATTCTTCGACCCTACAACCGGCGACCCCGTTTACCTGAACTCGACCGCGACCTTCAACGATATTGATGACAACAGCTGGAGCGGAGATAACGAAGCTGTCATTGTGGACGGCAACAGCTTCACCTCGTTTGGCGTGTCATCCGGCTCCTCGCTGACCACGGCTTTGGACGGCAATGTGGTCACCGCGTCAGGCAGCGAAAGAAATGATTACACAGACCAGGACGCCTGGTTCTCGGCCTCTTTTGAGGATCGCTCCTCTATTGAATTCACCCTACAGACGCGGGTCGGTTTTTCGGGCTTCACCCTTTCAGGCAATCTGATCGAAGACCCCGTCACCACGATCATCGAAGAAGGTGCCGACACCATCATGGCGGGCGCAGGGGATGATATCGTTCATGGCCAGGGGGGGGATGACTCTCTTATGGGTGAAGATGGCGACGATATGCTGGATGGCGGTGAAGGCAACGACGTCATGGAGGGGGGTGTTGGCGCGGATACCCTGCTTGGCGGCGCTGGTGGTGACACCTTGTCGGGTGGCGACGGCGACGACTACATCGACGGCGGCGTAGGCGACGACTCTCTCTCGGCAGGGATCGGCAACGATACCGTGCTCGGCGGCGAAGGCAATGATACGATCCACAACTCGGCTGGGGATGACAGTCTTGTCGGTGGGGTCGGAAATGACAGCATTGTCGCAACCGACGGCAATGACACCCTGGAAGGGGGCGATGGCAACGACACCCTTTATGGCGGCAATGACAACGATCTGCTTGTGGGGGGCGGCGATGCCGACCTGATGTACGGCGAACTGGGCGATGACAGCCTGGATGGCGGCACCGGCGATGACATCATGGATGGCGGTGCGGGCAATGACACCCTGATTGGCGGCGACGGCGGCGATACCATCTCTGGCGGTGACGGCGACGACTATATCGAAGGCGGCCTGGGCAACGACAGCCTGTCAACCGGTCTGGGCAATGATACCCTGGTCGGCGGCGAAGGTGATGACACGCTGCACAACTCAGCCGGGGACGACAGTCTGGACGGCGGTGTTGGCAACGACAGCATAGTGGCAACCGACGGCAACGACACTCTGGACGGTGGTGACGGCGACGACACCATGTATGGCGGCAACGACAATGATCTGCTCATCGGTGGCGGCGGTGCCGATCTGATGCACGGCGAAGCCGATGCGGATACATTCCAGATGTCCGACGGCTTTGGCAACGACACCCTGACCGGTGGCGAGGCCGGGAACGACTACGATACGGTAGACATGTCCGGTGTCACCGCTTCGGGCGTATCGGTCACCTACACCGGCGATGAGGCTGGCACCATCTCTGATGGCGCTGACACCATCACCTTCTCCGAAATCGAGGCCCTGACCCTTACCGATCAGGCGGATGTGGTGGATGCCTCCTCAGACACCGCCGGTGTGGTGATTGATGCCGGGGCTGGGGATGACACCATTACATTTGGCGCTGGCGACGATTCGATTTCCGGCGGAACTGGCTACGACCAGTTTGTCCTGACCGCCACCGGCGGCATTGATACGGTGAGTGATTTCAGTATCTCTGATGACGACGACGATGGTTTTTTCAATGACCAGCTTGATGTCTCAGATCTGACCGGAGGGACCGGCTTTGGCGGCAGTATCCGGACCCAGGACGTTACGGTTACCGACGACGGGTTTGGCAATGCTCTGCTTTCGTTTCCAGGCGGGGAAAGCCTGGTCCTGGAAGGGGTGGCTCCGGCTCAGATTACCACCGCCTCGCAACTGCATTCCGCAGGTATTCCCTGCTTTACCCCCGAGGTTCAGCTGGCCACCAAACGTGGCGCAGTGCCTGCTGGCGAGATCCAAGTCGGGGACCTTCTGCAAACAGCTGACAATGGATATCAACCCGTCCTATGGGTCGGCAAACGCAGGCTGAACAGGGCTGAGCTGGCCAAACGGCCGCATCTGCGCCCCTATTGCATTCGTCCAGATGGGGTTTTGTCCCCCGACCGGCCGATGCTGTTGTCGCCACAGCATCGCTTGTTGGTCAATAAAAAGACCTTTGAATACAATACGCCGGTCAGCGAAAGCTTTCTGTCAGCCAAGCTGCTGGCCGAAATTGACGAAACCTGTCAGCCGCAGACCGACACCCCCGACGGTGTCACCTATGTTCATCTGATGACCGAACACCATGAGGTGGTTTTTGCCGAAGGGATCGCAACCGAGACCTTCTGGCCCGGCCCAGAGGCTGTTCGAGGGTTGTCAGCCAAAGATCTGCACGAATTGTTTGAACTGTTCCCAGAGCTGATCCCTGTATATGGGCTGGTTGGATCATATGGCCGTCGCCATACCCGCCAGGCCTATGGTGACTTGGCCCGCCGCAGTCTGAAACGGCGGGATATCTTGCATTTGACCACCGCCTGAGTGTCGCGCCGCGCAGGGGCAAATTGGCCCCCTCATCGCGGTGATGAAGGGCGCAATGGAGTTGCGACAAGACAGGCTCAGGGCCAAAGGGTTAGCCCCGTGTACGTGGCGCAGGCGAACCAGGGGCTTTGAGCCGCCCTCAGTTTGCTGGCAGCAGCGTCACAGGCGGCCCATTCCTATATACAACTGTCGATCCTTGTCCTTGATCGCCCGACGCCCATGCATAACGCGGGTGTTGTCGATCACTGCCACATCGCCGTCCTGCCAGTTGATTTCAGCCGTGCAGGTCTCGGCAATATCGCGCAGCTCTTCAATTTCATCGGAGCTGACAATTGACCCATCCTCAAGGGTATAGACTGGCGGTTCATAGTTATGCGACGGACCCAGAATTGCATTGGCAAACCCCTGCCCCTGGGACACTGACGACGGACGCACCGGAGAGACCTTGATGCGGTACTCAAGCGATCCATCGTCATTCAACGTGAAGTCCTGATCGGGGATTGCCGCTTTGAATTGCAAGATATGGTCATGGGTGACCTCTGCGGGATCACTGATGGCCGGGTGTTCGTTGGCAAGGTAGCGTTTCCAAAGCACCTCAGGCAGGGTGCGCGTCACCATCATACGCTGCGACCAGCGCGCTTTTTGGGCGTCAGAGAAAGCTTCAAAAACCCGGCGACCGTCGCAGATCGTTGTTTGTGACCCTTCAAAAGCAGCTTTTGCACTATAGAAGGCAACCACATCCGGGCACACTGGCGTGTTGCCATTTTCAATATGGAGCCCAATGGGCCCCAGGCCTGCGTCGACCTTTTGGGTGTTCTTTTCCGAATATTCACGCGCGGGATCAAAGGTGATGGTTTTGCAAAGCTGTGATGTGATCCCGCTGAAGGTAGGCATATCCATCTTAAAGCCCCGCAGCAGGGCCCAGCCATCGCTGTCCAAATAGTCTTTGATCTCGGATAACACGGCTGGAGTGATAGAAGTTTCGCCCGCATCAGAGGCGCGGATAACGTTGTAGCTCATGGCAGATGTCCTGTTGATTTTGGGAGGTGTCGATTAGGAGTGGTGCGAGGTTTTGAGCGCCGCAAGGGTTCTGGGATCACGCGCCTGCGCCCCCACCGATTTGTCGACCAGCGATGGGAACAGACGTTGCACCTTTACAAAAAACCGCTCTTTGCCTTTGGGGAAGCTCTCACGCTTGCCTTTCAGGATGGCATCCCAGGCCTGTGCGGCCACGGTCTCGGCGGTGTCGAGCACCATATCCAACGGCTCAACCAAGGCGCCAAAGGCGCTTTCAGCCGCAGTCTGCGTCGCACGCGGCGCGACATAGGTCACGCCAATGCCTGTCCCGGACAGTTCCCGCCGTATCGCGTCCGAGAACCCGCGCAGGCCAAATTTGGTCGCCGAGTAGCCGGCAAAGAACGGATAGGCGATATCGCCAAAAACCGAACCGATGTTGACGATACGGCCCTTTCCGCTGCGCAGTGCCGGCAGCAGATCACGGCTCAAAGCCATCGGTGCGACAAGGTTGGTCTCTGCCATGCGTTGCAGGTTTTCATCCGTCATATCAGCCAGATGCCCAACGCTTAGAACGCCCGCATTGTTGATCAGAATATCCAGCCTGCCGCTGACCGCCTGGCTAATCACGGCACGCCCCTGTGGGCTGGTCACATCGGCCACAATACACCGGGCTTGTGTGGTGCTACATTGGGAGAGCGTCTCATCCAGCGTGCTGAACGTACGGCCAACCAGGATCAGATCAAACCCCTTCTGTGCCGCCTCAATGGCCAGCGCACGGCCAATGCCAGTCCCTGCCCCCGTGATGAGAACTGTTTTGCTACTGTTCATGACGCGATGCTTTCTGGGGCTGGGTCCAGCTGCTGGGCAGCACGGGTGTTGATCAAGCTGGCGGCCACAGCCCTGTTTGGGGTTCCGGCTGGGAACAACAGCCCCTGCTCAGACGGATCAGTGGTGATAAACGCCGAGGGCCGCGCATAAGATGGCAGATCTGACAGGTAGGCAAGAATGTCAGCGGCTGGCACGGCAGCCGCGACAACCAGAAGCAATATCAACGCCCCGTCAGACTGGCGAAGGCCCAAAGCCGAGCTGACAACCCGCGGATCACTGTTGACCCGCTGTTCGACCCACTCTGGCGAAATATTGCGCCCGGCACTGGTCACCAACAGGGCATCTTTGCGGCCATCAACAACCAGCCGGTCACCGTCAAAATGCCCCAGATCCCCGGTATGCCAGACATCGGGGGCGCCGTCGCCATTCAGATAGCCCGTCATCACTGTCGGGCCTGACACCACAATCTCACCGTTATCGAGCGAAACCGCCAGCCCGTCCAATACTGGTCCCACAGTGCCGGGGTGATTGTCGCCGGGCCGGTTCATGGCCACAACCGCGCAGCATTCAGACAGCCCATAGCCTTCATGGACCGGAATGCCGACATCTTGCGCAGCATGGATCAAAGAGGGGGAGCTGGACGCGCCACCCACTGCCACAAACCGCAGGCTGTCAGGCGCTGCGCGCCCCGCCAGGGCGCTAACCCAGCGGCCTAGCACAGCCGGCGCCAGCAGGCTGGTGGTTGGACGCAGGGTTTCAAAGGCGGCAACCAGCGGCGCGATCGGCGCCCCAAAGAGAGCCTTGGTTGCTTCAAATCGAAACACCGTTTTGGCCCCCGCAACGATGGGCAGGAAGATCCCGCAAATCTGCTCCAACAGCTGCGCCAGCGGCAGAATGGACAGATGGGTATCAGTTTCATCCGCTGCGATCACCTGGCTCAGGGCACTGATAGAAGCCTGCAACTGGCGATCCCCCAGCACGACCCCTTTCGGGGTGCCGGAGGAGCCTGAGGTATAGATGATCCGCTCGGCCCCACCGTTATAGGCGCGCAGCCCGCGCCCAGTGCTCGGCGTGGCCGCTGGGGCAGCCGGGCTAAGCAAATTAAGATGTGGCAGCGCCGAAAACAGTTCGGGAATGTTTGTGATGACACAGCCAACCTTGGCATCCATCAACACATGGGCATTTTGCGCCGTGCTGAAAAAGAACGGCAAAGGCACCTGCCGTTTGCCACTAAGCGTCGCCGCCAGATCAGCCACGACATAGTCAATGCCACCAGCAAGACCGATAGCAACAGGGCCTGTGATGTCATCCAGAACACAAGCCAAGTTTTCCACACGTTCGGACAACTCCCGCCAGCTGATCTGGCCGCTGTCATCTTCAAAGGCGATGGCATCGGGGCGACTGTGTGCATGGCGTTCAAGCGCGTCAAAGACCTGTTTCATCACGATGCCTCCGCCACATGCCCGGCCCGACGTGCACGGGGCGACAAAACAACCGGCTGCGACAGAACCTCGCTAAACGCGCATACTCTTGGATCGGTGTCGTAATAGGATCCCCAGGCCTGTGGGTTTGCGACCTTCGAAATATCCGCCCTGGCGATTTCAGTGTAGCTCAGCGAGGTTCGGGCCAGCAGGCGGCGCAGAGATTTTGTGGCCGTAAACACGCCACAGGTCATCGCGTTCTGACGCCCCCATTCGACCATCTTGTCCAGCATCGGCAGTACGGGAAAGGGGGTTGTCGCGGCCAGGGAAACCACTTCCATGATTTCCGCAGCCGGAACCCGCAGACCGGCTGTCTGATGCAGAGCGGTGGAGAAATCAGTTTTCAGATAGGCATCGGAAAAGAACCCATCCCGCGCCGTCCGAATACCAGCCGCACAAAGCACCTCTCCGTTTGCATGTTTTGCAACAACCAAGAGAGGGGCGAATTCGGTGACATCGGCGCCATAGGCACTTTTATAGACACCCTTGATATGGTCCTGGGCCTGCTGGCGTCCCGGGCAGTTACCGCTCAAAAACTCGATTTTCATATCCAACCTCAACGCACCTTTATTTGACGTGTTGAGACGGGAATCGCAGGGCAGACTTACAAGAGACTTACAAAGCGCAAAAACCACATGATGTGTTACGCCGAAGCATTGAAAATGAAGGAGAATGCTGTGCCACCCCCCTCCCTGTCCTGAATGATGCTTGTGGCATTGTGGGACTGAGCAACCGACTTGACGATGGCCAATCCTATTCCCGATCCCGTGCTGTTGGAATTGGCCAGCGTTCCGCGATTGAAGCGCTCAAACAATGCTGTTTTCAGATTGTCCGGCACCCCGGCGCCGCGATCAAGCACCCGCCATCCAGCAGGGTTGGCCAGCACCTCGATCTCGACTTCGCTCGCCTCGGGGGTGTACTGCAAGGCATTGCGGACAACATTGCTCAGCGCGATGGTCAAGAGCCCTGCGTTGCCCTCAACCAAGACCGTCTCTGCGCCGGTGACCGACAAGCTCCGACCAGACCGTAGGGCCGACTGCGCCAGATCCGTGGCGACCTGGACCGCAACACTGTGCAGGTCCACCGGCTCAAAGCTGGTTTTCAAAGCCGCATCGGCGCGGGATAAATCAATCAGCTGAGCAAAGATACGATCCAGTTGATCAACATCCTGCGTCAGCATTGTTTTCAATTCGGGGTCAGTGATGCGGTCGATACTGGACCTGAGCACTGCGATAGGCGTGCGAATTTCATGGGCTACATTGGCGGAAAAATCCCGCTGCGCCTGATAGCCCTGTTCCAGGCGGTCAAACGCCTTGTTCACGTCGCCAATAAGCGGCGCGATCTCAGCTGGCACCTGGGCAACATCAAGACGACGGCCCGCTGCAGACGGCCCGATTTGATGCGCCTGATCAGACAGAGATCGCAGCGGCGACAGCGCCTGGCGGGTGGCAAACAGCGTCGAGGTCAGCACCACCACAAGACCCAGGATCACCCACCATATTTCCTCTTCGAGTTCGTGCAGCAGGCTGGCAAAACGCGTCTGGTTATTGCCCTTGGGAAAGGTGGAAACCAGGATCACCACTTCCTGGTCCACAATACGCGCCCTGAGGCCAATTCCCCTACGGTCGCCAAGCAGCGCAATGGGGTGCGGAAGTCCCAGCGTCGTGGCCGCCAGTTGCCGCCATATTTCCCCCGAGGTTTCGCCGCCAGCGATGAGACCACCACCGTCATCAAAGACGGTGTAGCGATAGTTGCCTTCAATCCCCTGGAACCTCAGGGCGCTGGCATCCAAGCCATAGCCCGCGCGCGCGGGATCAATCTGGCTGACAATTTCATAGGCCTCATCGGTCAGGGCGTCTTCGATGTTTTCTTCCAGATGCTCGTAGAATTCCTTGATGATGACGGCGCCAGCCAAAAGGATGCAAAAACACAGTGCCGCCAGGATGTTTAACAGCAGGCTACGTTTCAGCGACCGGCGTGGCCCAATGACGCGATGTAAAACCTTCATTCAGCAGGTGCCCGTAAAACGTAGCCAATGCCGCGCAGATTGAGGATTTCAATGCTGGCGCCTTTTTCGATCAGCTTTTTCCGCAGTCGATGGGTCAGCACATCAATGGCATTGGGCGTTGTCGCCTCGTTGAACCCATAGAGCGCATTTTCGATCACATCTTTTGACACCACGCGGTCCGGCCGACGCAGGAACAGCTCTAGCAGGGCGAGTTCCCGTTTGGAAAACCGCGCCACGACGCCATCTATTGCGACGGTCCGGTCTGTCGTCTCATAGGAGACATTGCCCAGCGTCAGCGTCATGCCAAGCACCCCACCGGGACGTCGCAAAACGGCGTTCACACGGGCGATGAGTTCGGACACCGCAAAGGGTTTGACGATGTAGTCGTCGGAGCCCGCATTCAGGCCTTTGATCCGCTCTTCAAGCGCGTCACGTGCGGTACAGATGAGAATTGGGAGTTGCGGATTGTGGGCTTTGATCCTTGGCAAGATCTCTAGGCCATCCTGATCCGGCAACCCCAGATCCAGAATAAGGGCGTCATATTCATAGCTTTTGACAGAATGCAGCGCATCCTCAGCCGTATGGACGACATCCACCACAAACCCTGCCTCGTGCAAACTGGCGCTTGTGTTCAGCGCCAGTTTCTCGTTGTCTTCAATATAGAGAAGCCGCATTCGGCATGCCGTCCTATTTCCGGATATACATCACTGTGGATCCATCATCGGCCTTGAAAGCCACCTGTGCAAGGTTGCCCGCCGCATCGTACCAAAGATCCCGTGCCAGCCCGCCCGACAGCCGGTAATGATGGGCCGAAATGCTGCCGCGTCTGGTCGTGACCGTTTCCATGCCAAGATCAGCAGCGCGAATGTTCATCAGTGTCCCGTCGATGGTGTTCATCAGTTTGCCGCTGCGCAGGATATCATCATTCCACAGGCTCGCAGGCAACGCGCCCTTGTTCGCGGTCTGCAATTGATGGGGATCTCCATCATCGTCGGTGGTTGAGCTCAGCTGCATCAATTTGCCGTTCTTCCAGCTCTCAACACTTGCATGTCTGAAACTGTAGGCTGTGGTTCTGATCAAAGGCACCTTCACAACGATGTCTGTCGTCACCTTGACGGTCAGCGCTGAGGTGGTGCCGGAAAACCTGTAGCTGTGATCGCCGATGTCTTTGCCTTTACGAACAACATCAAAATTCAGTTTGCCGTTTGATGGGATCGATAGAGCAGTGACAGGTGCCGCCAAGGCCATAGCAAGGCCAAGGGCCAATCCAAAAATACGCATATCTAGCTCCATTTTTCTTTACGATGGGGGAGCTCATGAGACCCCAGACTTACAAAAATCTTACAAGACAACAAAATGTGCCACTGCAAGGGCTTGGTTATGGCGCCAGGCACCCCGCCCCCATCGCCCCTGCCCCCCGCGACATATCAAAGCCTGGGCGCCACGCGGCAGTGCTGCCGACCAAGGCCCGCGTCATCATCTGCAGCGGCCAGACCACGCAAGATTCGCAGCGCCATCGCAGCGACTTTGCCTCTGCATCCTGCAAATTTGCGGAATGACGTTCCGTTCTGCGGTATTGGAAGATCCAGATCTACTCCCTAGTCTGGCGGTTAGAACGACGGCTATGATCTGAAAAGAGGCCGTCGGCATTTTTCTTGGGAGGGGAACATGTATCTATTTCCAGAGTTGCAATGACAGCAATGACACCTGAAGAGGCGGTGTGTCATGTCATTACCACGAACCCGACGTTTGCGGTGCATGAGGTCGAGGTGCGGGGCGTGACGGTCAAGGCATTCAAATCCATACCTGGCACGGTTCCCGCGCTGCTGGCCTCTGGTTGGGAACAGCACGGTGAGGGAGCCCTTGAATTCCTGGCCTACGAGAGCGAGACCTATACCTACGCCGAATTCACCCAATCCGTGAACCAGCTGGCCCATGCGATGCGCGATGAGCTGGGCTTGGGTCAAGGCGACCGGGTGGCCATTGCAATGCGGAACTACCCCGAACTCTTGATGCTGGTTCTGGCGATTTCCTCCATCGGCGGCGTCGTTGTGTTTCTAAACGCGTGGTGGACAAGCGAGGAACTGGACTATGCCCTCCAGGACAGCAAAGCCCGCGTGATTTTTGCAGATGGGCTGCGTATGGAACGGGTACAACCGCTTCGCGATGCGCTGGACCTGACCCTGATTGGTGTCCGCGATGCGGAGGGACAAACGGCACATGACCTGAGCAGCCTGAAACGCAATGCCCGTTCCGATACGGCTCCGCTGGTCGAAATCGACACGGATGATGACTTTGCCATCATGTATTCGTCTGGCACCACCGGCCATCCCAAAGGCGTTGTGCAAACTCATCGCGGGGCGGTCAATGCGGTGTTCAGCTGGTTGATGCAATCGGTGATCGCGCCGCTGGTTGATCCTCCGGACCCGGACGCGCCAGAGCCGCTGCGCCCTTCGGCGCTGGTCGTGACCCCACTTTTCCATGTTACGGCAACCCACCCTCTTTTCTTGCTCAGCCTGCCGGCCGGTGCCAAGATTACGCTGATGCACAAGTGGGATCCGGAACAGGCGGTGCGCCTGATACGCGACAATTCCATCACGCGCTTTCTTGGGGTGCCCACCCAATCTGCCGAATTGATGGAGGCCGCTCTCAAGATGGGCGAAACCCTGCCCTCCCTGGATTATCTTGGGGCTGGCGGTGCAAAGCGGCCCGGCGCCCAGGTGGCAAAACTGGCCGAAGCCTTTCCCAATGCTGGTGTTGCAACCGGCTGGGGCATGACCGAGACCAACGCTCTGGGCATTGGCATGATCGGCGACGACTACAAGGCCCGCCCCGATAGCGCAGGCAAACTGCACCCCCCGGTTCAAGAGCTTAGAATGCTGGATGACGCAGGCAATGATGTGCCCCTGGGGGAACTGGGTGAAATCACGGTGAAAAGCCCCGCAAACATGCGGTGTTATCTTAACAAGCCAGAGGCAACCGACGAGGTTCTGCAAGATGGCTGGCTGCGCACTGGCGACCTGGGCGTCCTTGACCAGGATGGCTTTGTGACCATCCTGGACCGCAAGAAAAATATCATTATCCGTGGCGGCGAAAACATCGCCTGCCTGGATGTGGAAGGTGCCCTGCACCATCACCCCGACGTTCTGGAAGCCACAGTATTTTCGGTGCCGGACGACCGTCTGGGAGAAACAGTGGGCGCAGCCGTACAGCTCAAAGCTGAGGCCCAGCTCACCCTTGCAGATATGGCCGCCTTTCTGGACGGGCATCTCGCGAAATTCAAAATTCCCACCGCCCTTTGGACCCAGCACGACATATTGCTGCGCGGTGCAACGGATAAAATCGACCGTCGCGCGATCCGCGAAGCCTGTCTGAACAATAAAGAGACCTAAGAGATGAACACCCCCACAGAAACAGAAATCGGCACCTATATTGCAGCGGCCGGCGCCGCCGCCTGGCAGGTGCCCGGATTAGACGAAACCACCGCCAAGCGACCAATCAAGACCGTCGGCATCATCGGTGCCGGCACCATGGGCGGCGGCATTGCGATGAATTTTGCCACCGCAGGCTTTTCGGTGCGGATTGTCGAGACAACACAGGAGGCGCTGGACCGCGGCCTGAAAGTTGTGCGCGGCAATTACCAGCGCTCGTCCGACAAAGGACGTTTCCCACAGGACGAGGTCGAGGCGCGTATGGCGCGCTTTGACGGTCGCCTTGCGCTTGCCGACCTTGCGGACTGTGACCTGGTGATCGAGGCCGTGTTCGAAAACATGGACCTCAAGCGGCAGATTTTCACCGAACTGGATCGCGTTATGAAACCGGGTGCCATTCTGGCAACCAATACCTCGGCGCTGGATATCAACGAAATTGCCTCGATGACCCAGCGGCCCCAGGACGTGATCGGGCTGCATTTCTTTTCGCCAGCCAACGTGATGAAACTGCTGGAAATTGTGCGTGCCAAACATACTGCGGATGATGTGGTTGCCACCTGTATGGCGCTGGCCAAAGACATCAACAAAATCGCCACGCTTGTTGGGGTCTGCCCCGGTTTCGTCGGCAACCGCATCCTGTTTGCCCGTCAAATTCAGGCCAACAAGCTGGTCTATCAGGGAGTGATGCCCTGGGATGTTGATGCCGCCCTGAATGCCTTTGGCTTTAAGATGGGTCCGTTCCAGATGAGCGACCTTGCAGGACTGGATATTGGCTGGTCCAAAGGTGCCAAAACCGACAACCCAATCCGCGATGCATTATGCGAGCTGGACCGGCGTGGCCAAAAGACCAAGGCCGGATTTTACGACTACGACGAAGCACGCCGCCCCGTTCCCTCGGACATCACCGCCGGGATCATCCAGGATATCACTGGCGCAAAGCCCGCAAAAATGAGCACCGACGAGATCATCGAAAACTGCATCTACCCGATGATCAACGAAGCGGTGAAAATCCTCGAAGAGAACAAGGCGCAGCGCCCCTCCGACGTCGATGTGGTTTGGCTCAACGGCTATGGCTGGCCGGCGGACAAAGGGGGGCCAATGTTTTACGGCGACATGGTTGGCGCCAAAGCGGTTTTGGCCCGGATGGAGAAGCTCGGCGCCGAGGATAGCGACTTTGCACCTGCCGACACATTGCGCAAACTGGCCGCTGACGGTGGCGCTTTCACCAAGATCGACACCGGAGGCCTGATCGTATGAGCTATGAATTCATCAAGACCGAAACCAAGGGACATGTGCTTGTCGTCACAATGAACCGGCCTGAGGTCTATAATGCTGTGCATGTGGATATGCACAACGAAATGGCCGACTGCTGGGATAAATTTGCGGCCGATCCAGACCTGTGGGTTGCGGTACTGACGGGCGCCGGGGACAAGGCGTTCACCGCAGGCAACGACCTGAAGGCAACCGCCACCGGTGGCAGCAAGGCCAAGATGACCGAAACCGGATTTGCCGGTCTGTCGTCCCGCTTTGATCTGGAAAAGCCCATTATTGCTGCGGTCAATGGGTTTGCGATGGGCGGCGGATTTGAAACGGCGCTGTCCTGTGACATCATCCTGGCCTCGGAAAACGCCAAGTTTGCCCTGCCCGAAGTCAAGGTTGGCTTCTTCGCCGCCGCCTCGGGCGTTCAGCGCCTGTCACGCTATATTGGTCGGCTGGCGGCGCAGGAACTCATGTTCACCGGCCGCACCATAACCGCCGCTGAGGCACTAAAACTGGGCTGTCTCAACGAAGTACATCCCCATGACCAGCTAATGGAAAAGGCCATGGAGAAGGCCGAGCAGCTCTGCACGGTGTCTCCCTCGGCGGTCAAGGCAACCAAACGGGTTCTGAATGACATGGCTCTGCGGGACGGCATGGCCGGCAGCATCGCCTATTCCCGCGAGGTGATCGCGGATCTGGCCAAAACCGAAGACTTCAAAGAAGGCGTCAATGCCTTCGTCGAGAAACGCGCGCCCCAGTGGGTGAACAAATAATTTTGCCAAAAGGAGACATGCAAATGTCCGACACCTCCGCTCCATCCAGCCTGAACAATCTGGAAATGTCCGAGAAAGCCAAGCCGCTTTATGACGCCGTGATCAAACACATCCGTGAGAATGTGGATCCGATGACCGCAGAATATCACCGCCTTGGCGAAGGGCGTGAAAACCGCTGGTCCTATGCGCCGGGGCAATTGGAACTGATGGAAGCCGCCAAACAAAAGGCCCGTGACGCCGGCCTTTGGAACTTCTTTCTGCCCAACGCCGAAACAGGCGAAGGCCTGTCCAACCTCGATTACGCCTACATTGCTGCAGAGCTGGGCAAAAACCCCTTGGCGTCTGAAACCCTGAACTGCTCAGCCCCGGATACAGGCAATATGGAGGTGCTGGAACGCATCGGCACAGAGCAACAAAAGGAGCAATGGCTCAAGCCACTGCTGGCCGGTGAAATTCGCTCGGCCTTTGCGATGACAGAACCGGATCAGGCCTCCTCGGACGCCCGCAACATCTCCACTTCGGCGGTTCTGGAGAACGGTGAATGGGTCATCAACGGCGAGAAATACTATATCTCCGGTGCTGGTGATCCGCGCTGCAAGATCATGATCGTTATGGTAAAAACCTCGCCCGAGGCTGAACCCTTCCGGCAGCAATCGCAAATTCTGGTGCCGATGGATCACCCCGGTGTCGAAATCCTTGGTCCCATGCATGTCTTTGGCCACGACGATGCGCCTCACGGCCATATGCACATCCGGTTCACAGATGTACGCGTGCCCGAAGAAAACATTCTGTGGGGCGAAGGCCGTGGCTTTGAAATCTCGCAGGTCCGCCTTGGGCCAGGTCGCATTCATCACTGCATGCGCTCCATTGGTCAGGCGGAACGCGCGCTGGATCTGATGATTGACCGCGGCCTGAATCGCGTTGCCTTCAAAAAGAAAATCATCGACCTGGGCAAGAACATGGAGACCATTTCCCGCGCCAAGATCGAAATTGAATCGATGCGTCTGCTGGTTTTGAAAGCAGCCAAAGCGATGGATGTGCTTGGCAACAAAGAAGCCCGGATCTGGGTTTCAATGATCAAAGCCAAGGTGCCAGAGCAGGTCTGTGACATCATCGACCAAGCGATGCAGGTTCATGGTGCCACGGGCATCAGCCAGTGGTCCCCCCTTTCCGGTATGTACGCCCAGCAGCGCACATTGCGCTATGCCGATGGTCCCGACGAAGTGCATCACCACGTCATCGCCCGTCACGAGGTCAAGACCTACGCTGACAGCAATTCCCGTCAGGACGCAATCAAGGGCGACACCAAGGCCCGCGGCTCATATGGGTTTGTAGGATGAGCCTGTTTGACCTGACTGGAAAGGTCGCGCTGCTCACAGGGGCGTCCAAGGGCATGGGATTGGCGATGGCGACAGCCCTCGCCGATCACGGCGCAACGGTGGTGATCTCTGCACGCAAGCAAGAGGCACTGGACACGGCTGCTGCGGGCATCAACGCCCGCGGCAAAGGCACCGCACATGCGGTGTCCTGCAATGTCGGTGACAAGGAACAGCTGCAGGCGCTCGTGGACAAGACCCATGACCTTGCAGGGCCAATCGACATTGTGATCGGCAATGCCGGGGTCAATCCCTACTACGGCAAGACCTCAAAAATCGACGACGAGGCTTACCGCAAAACAATGGATGCCAATGTCCTGTCCAACCTCTGGCTTGCCCAGATGGTGGCCCCTGACATGGTTGCAAAAGGCGCAGGCTCGATGGCGTTCACCTCTTCCATCGGTGCCTTCAAGCCTTCGGTCATGCTGGGCACCTATGGGGTCTCAAAACTTGCGCTGATCGGCTTGGTTCGTAACCTCGCAGCCGAATTCGGGCCAAAGGGCATCCGCTTTAATGCGATTTGTCCGGGTCTTGTGAAAACCGAATTTGCGCGGGAGCTGTGGGATAATCCCGAAACCGCAGAGAAATACCAAAACGAAGTGCCTCTGCGCCGTTTTGGCGAACCAGAAGACTTTGCAGGTCTCGCCGTCTTTCTTGCGTCCGACGCCAGCAAATACATGACCGGGCAGGCGCTTACCGTCTGTGGCGGCTCCAGCATGTGGTCTTGATATGGAACTGAAAAACAAGATCTGCGTCGTCACCGGCGCCGCAAGCGGCATTGGCCGCGCCCTGTGTCAGGCCTTTGCCGCCGAGGGCGCGCGCCATGTGGTTTGCGTTGACATGAATGGCGAAGGGGCGGCGCAAACAGCCAAAGACATCGGCGGCCATGCCTTTACCGTCGATGTGTCCAATGAGGCGCAGATCAGCGCCATGATTGACAGGGTCGAACAAGACATCGGCCCGATAGATCTGTTCTTTTCCAACGCAGGCATTGCCGTGGGCGGGGGCATGGAAACCCCCAGCTGCGAATGGCAACGGTCCTGGGACATCAATGTGATGGCCCATGTCTGGGCGGCGCGCAAACTTGCGCCCCTGATGGCGTCCCGTGGCGGTGGATACCTGTTGAACACATCCTCTGCGGCCGGGCTGCTGAACCAGATTGGGTCGGCCTCTTACGGGGTGACCAAACATGCGGCCGTGGGGCTGGCGGAATGGATCGCGATAAGCCACGGTGATGACGGCATCAAAGTGTCTGTGTTGTGTCCGCAAGCGGTGCGCACCGAAATGACACGGGGCCACGAAGACCACGTTGCGGCGATCAATGGCATGATGGAGCCGGAACCCGTCGCGCAAATTTGCATCCAAGCCATTCGCGATGAAACCTTCCTGATCCTGCCCCATGCGGAGGTGGGGGACTATATGAAGAAAAAGACCGCTGATTATGACCGGTGGATCGGCGGGATGCGCAAACTGAACCGCCGTTTTGCAGATCACGAGCTTTGAACGGATCCTGCAAACGACATAAGCTGTGCCTCTAGAAGGATTTGCACCTTCTAGGGGCAGGCTTTTAGGGTCAGGTTTCCAGGGTCAGGCTTCTAAGGTCAGGAACCGTCTGACAGGGCCGTCTGAGCGGGCGTTAGTCAGGCTATGCAATATTCAGAGAAAACAGCGGGGCTTTGGCAGGGATTCTGCCTATTTGGCGCCCCTTCCCTCCCCGCGAAAAATCACCACAGGTGGTGCCGTCGTATCGCCCAAGCAATCGGACTTTTTGCAGGCTGTTACGCCGCATCACCGATCGCTTGGGGGATTTGGGGCTAGACCTCCAGCCACTCCTTGCGCACGTCTTCACGCGCTTTCAGCTCTGCCGGCGTGCCCTCAAACACCACCTGGCCATGGCCCATGACATAAACCCGGTGTGCGATGTCCATGGCAATCGACAGTTTTTGCTCGACCAACAGGGTTGAAATGCCCCGGTCCGCGATTTCTTTCAGAACGTCAGCGACCTTTTGCACCATCTGCGGCGAAAGACCTTCTGTCGGCTCATCAATCATCACAAAATCAGGATCCCCCATCAGCGTTCGGCACATTGTCAGCATCTGCTGTTCACCGCCCGACAACACCGACGCCTCGACATCAGCGCGTTCATTCAGGTTAGAGAACATGTCGAACATCATCTGCATCGACCAGCGACCACTGCCGTCCTTCTGACCAGGTTTCAATCCCAGCGTCAGGTTTTGGCGGGTGGTCAGCCCGGGAAATATATCCCGGTTTTCCGGCACATAGCCAATCCCCATGTTGGCAATTTCAAACGCTTTGCGGCCAGAAATCTCTTGGCCTTTGAACTTGACCGAGCCCTTGGGGGCCACTTCGCCCATGATTGCTTTGCAGGTGGTCGAGCGACCAACCCCATTGCGGCCCAGCAGTGCCACGATCTCACCTTCCTGCACGTTCAGCGTAACGCCCTGAAGGATATGTGATTTGCCATAATAGGCGTGCATGTCAGTGACTTCTATCAATGTTCTGCCTCCAGAGCTGCACCAAGATAAGCTTCCTGCACTTTTGGATCTGCCCGCACGTCCGCTGGCTTTCCTGTTGCAATAATTTCTCCGTAGACAAGAACCGAAATGCGATCAGCGAGGCCAAACACAACGCCCATATCATGTTCAACCATGATCAGCGTTTTGCCCTCGGTCACCTTCATAATCAAATCAGTGATGTAGTCGGTTTCCGAATGGCTCATCCCGGCTGTTGGTTCATCCAACATGATGACATCGGCACCGCCAGCGATGGTAATACCGATTTCAAGCGCCCGCTGTTCAGCATAGCTCAGCGTGCCCGCAGGCAGATTGCGGCGCTCCAAAAGGTTGATCTGTTCAAGAATGGCATCCGCCCCTTCGGTCAGCTGACGCGAGCGGTTGACCAGATTCCAGAACGAATACTTGTACCCCTGCGCCCAAAGCAGGGCGCAACGGACGTTTTCAAACACCGTCATTGCCGGAAAGATATTGGTGATCTGAAACGACCGCGACAGGCCCATGCGATTGATCTGGTAAGGCTGCAACCCAAGCAGGTCTTGACCATGCAGCCTGACCGTGCCCGCAGTTGGCGCAAAGCGCGCAGTGATCAAATTGAACAGCGTAGATTTACCCGCCCCATTGGGCCCGATGATCGCATGGCGTTCCGCTTTGCCAATCGAAAGATCGATGCCGCGAATGATCTTAGCCTGTCCAAAACTCTTCTTCAGGCCCGAAAGCTCCAGTGCTGGTACGCTCATGACACATCTCCTGCCGAATTGGCTTCGCTCCAGGCCTCTTTCAGCGCAGGTGAAGTCCGCTTTGCGATACCAATCCCAACCACAGTGACCGCGATAGCAATCAGCCATGGCAGCAGGGTGTGGCTGTCAAAGGTTGTCCAGAACAACGTCATTTCATTGTCTCCCTGCGCGGCATGACGAACGTGAAAGGTCATTTCAACCAGGGCGCAAAGTCCCAGTATGCCGATGGCTGCCGGGAGCAGTGTTTTTATGTAGGGCCTGACCAACAGTCTGGCCTTTCCAAGCTTGAATGCCGGGACATGCATCATCAACAACCCGGCCAATCCTCCAGGAAAGAACATCACAGTCGCCAGGAAGAGCGAGCCTGCGTAAAACGCCCATAGCTCTGTCTGAAGGCTGAGAACCGTCTGGACCAGCGTGAATACAATCGCGCCGATTATCGGACCAAAGAAGAAGCCAACCCCACCCAAAAAGGTCACCAGAAGGATGATACCAGAGGAGGTTGTATTCAGGTTTTCCTCGGTCAGGATTTCATAGTTGATGGCAAAAAGCCCGCCAGCAATACCGGCAAAAAACCCGGATGCCACAAAGCTGTAAAAGCGGACCCAACGGGCAGAATAGCCAAGGAACTCAGCACGTTCCGGGTTGTCACGCACCGCATTGGCCATGCGCCCCACCGGGGTACGAGACCAGAGATACATCAACGCAGCCGACAGCAGCACCCAAAAGGATGTCAGGTAATAGACATTGATCTGCTGCAAAAACTCGTTGCCAAAGAACGGCATCGCATAGGTACGATCGCCCGAGATGCCCTCTTCGCCGCCAAAAAACGCAACAATGATCACGGAGCTGGCGGCGATCAGCTCACCCACCCCCAAAGAGATCATTGCAAATACTGTACCGGCACTGCGGGTCGAAAATGACCCGACGATCATCGCAAGCCCGGCGCCAAAAAGCCCACCAAAGACAGGCAGCACAGGCAGCGGAAAACTCGCAAAAAAGTCAGAGGCATTCATGATATGCATGCAGGCAAATCCACCGACACCGGCATATACCGCATGTCCAAAGGACAGCATTCCGCCCTGCCCGAGCAACATATTGTAGGCAAGCGCAAAAATCACCGTGATCCACATTTGGTTCATGATCGTCAGCGCGGAATTGGAGGTGAAAATATAGGGCATGATCATCAGCGCCACAGCCGCCAGGATCCAGGGCGCAAGAGTAAGTGTCATGGATCCTGCACGCATGCGCTGCATTGGTTTGCTAGGGTCTGTTGTCAATTCATCGGTCATGATTCACGCTTTCCGAAGAGGCCTGCAGGTCGGAAGATCAGGATCAAGACCATCAAGACATAGGGCAGAATATCTGCGATCTGAGGGCTGGTAACGGTCCACAGATCACGCAGGACGTGGTCGCTCAAATTTTCAGGGGTGGATATGCCAATGGCATTCAGCACGTCGGACATGGCAAGATTGTAGGACTTGGCAAAGGTGGTAATCCAACCGATCAGCAATGAGGCAACAAGTGCGCCCCAAAGCGACCCCAAGCCGCCAATCACGATGGTCACAAAAACGATGGATCCCAGAACAAAGGCCATACCGGGAAAGGTCCCCAGAACCGGCCCTGCAATCACACCTGCGACACCTGCCAGGGCAGTTCCCACGCCAAACACCCCCATAAAGATCAATGGCACGTTGTGCCCCAAAGACTCGACTGTGCGAGGATAGCTCAGGGCGGCCTGAATGATCATGCCAACGCGTGTCTTGGTCAAAACAAACAGCAATCCAATAAAGATCGCGACAGAGATAAAGATCATAAAGATCTTATACGCCGGGATCGAGTTTCCAGCGATGGAAAAGGCCGTGAAATTAAGGACTTCGGGAATATTGTAAGGCATCTGGTTTTTGCCCCAGACGAACTGCACCAATTCCTCGATCAAAAGCGCCAGACCGAATGTAAAAATCAATTCCGGCACATGGCCATATTGGTGGACACGCCGCAGACCGTATCTTTCAACCCCCGCGCCAAGAACGCCAACAATGAGCGGCGCAATAAGCAAACCCACCCAAAACCCTAGCGCAATACTGATTTGATAGGCAAAGTACGCGCCCAGCATATAAAAACTAGCGTGGGCAAAATTCAGAACACCCATCATAGAGAAAATGAGCGTTAGGCCAGCCGAAAGCATGAATAAAAGCAATCCGGTGACAAGCCCGTCGATTAAGTTGACGAGGATGAGTTCCATCGGTCCCCCAAAGGGTTGATATTGATCAGAGACAAAGGGCCCGCCCTGCAATTGCAGGGCGGGATGAAGTCGGCCTTAGGGGCGCTTCATTTTACAGGTTGTCGGGCTGTCCATGGACGCCATTTCAACCGTCGATTCTGTCACAATGCCAAAGCCGGAATTGTCATAATCGAATTCAACGTTGTCGTTCGTGTGAACGCCAACATTCAGGTTTTGGATGACCTGGTGATCCTGTGGGCGCATGAACAATTTTGTGCCCCACATGGAATCGTATTCCATTCCTTCCAACTGGTTCGCAACCGCCACAACATCATCCGCGGTGCCTGCAGCCTCGATGGCGGTGGACAACATGCCGATCACGTTAAAGATACGGCTCTGATCGATGTTGCCATCCGGGTATTTTTCTCTGAACGCGTTGTAGGTTTCGCGCGCTTCCTCAGACCCAATTGGGTTGATGTTACCCTGAGAAATCAACCGGATACGGCCTTTTGCTGTTTCCCCAAAGGCGGCAGTCATGCCGGAACCCGCTGCGTAGTAGGTATAGATGGGGCCATCATAGCCATTCTCGATCAGCGACTTACCCAGGCCCAGCATATCCGCACCCCAGTTGCCCGTGATAACGGCATCCGCTTCTGCGGCAATGATTTTGCGCGAATAGGGGGTGAAGTCCTTCACCTTGCCAATTGGATGCAGCTCATTGCCGACGATCTCAACATCAGGCCGTTTTTCGGCCAGATTGGCGACAGCTGCTGCGGCAACGGCTTTGCCGAAGGAATAGTCCTGGCCGATGATGTAGACGTTTTTCAGGCTTTCATCGGCGGACATGACATCCGTAAGCGCATCCATTTTGATGTCTGCATTGGCGTCAAAGCGGAAATGCCAGAAATTACATTTGTCGTTTGTCAAAGCGGGATCAACAGCCGCATAATTCAGGAAAAGAACCCGGCTATCAGGGTTGCGCCGGTTATGCTTTGCAATGGCTTCTGTCAGCGCATTGGCAACGCCGGAAGAGTTCCCCTGCACAATGTAGCGAATACCCTGGTCAATCGCCACCTGCAGCTGGATCAGGGACTCTTTTGGGCTGATCTTGTTGTCAAAGGCAACAATTTCAAAATTGGTACCCCCAAGAACGCCGCCCTGGTCGTTTACCATGTGCTGGGCTGCAAATTCAAACTGGTGCAACCCGTTAGTCCCCGTGCTCGCGAACGGGCCGGACAAAGGATCAATAAATGCAATTTTGACATTTTCAGCAAAGGCAGCGGATGCACCAACTACCAATGAAAGCGTTGAAACAACGCCAAGCTTAACCATTTTCTTCATGTTTTCCTCCCAAAAAACCAACTCGTCCCTCATCCACCCTGTGAGGTCCGCATCAATAGTCAGGCAAGACTTACACAGTGTCGGTTTAAGTCAAGATGCAGGGTTGCACGTTTCGGCTCTCCCAAAATTCTGGCAAATAGAATTCAGGCTGAAAAAACACCAGTAATATCAAAGAACGACGTCGGGTAAATCACCGTTAGCTGCTGTTTTTTATGAAATTTTCCAAACCACCCCTGGCAACGCTACTGGTGTGGGCAAGCAAAATATCAACATTTATGCGGCGTAAGTTACGCTCCGTCTCTTCGAAAGTGCTTTGGCAAGATCAACTGATTCTGCCCGACAGCCTTCCGCGAAACCGACCGCCCTAACGCAACCTTTGGTTGGGTTTCTGAATGCTGATCTGTCTCGCTGCCTGAATGAGCAAGGGCGCATGGACGGTTTCAAGCGCTTTGGGCTCCACAAGAAAAGAAGGGCCCCCAACATTCAGCCCATACACGCGGGCGCCATTCATCGAAAACACCGGAACCGCTATACCGTTAACGTCTTTGCGCCATTCACCATACCCGGTGCAAAACCCCTTAACTTCAAAAAACGATTTGGCTTGGGCATAGTGCAACCGCCCCTGGGCTTCGAGGTCTGGGTCCCTGCGGCCGGCCAACTCAAACGCGGCTTCGCGATCATCGTCCTGCTGGCCCACCAGAATGGCGCGCCCGATTGCCGAGGTAAACAGCGGCAAACGCACACCGACGTTGGCAACCAGCGCAACGCGTTCGCGGGATCTCAGATATGAAATATACACGACGTCCAGCTGATGGAGTTCCCCCAACGCGACAGAAATATACGAGTTAGGTCCGTCGCGCAGCCGCTGCATCTCTTGTTGTGCGAGGTCTTGAATATCAATCCCCGTCAAAACGCTGAACCCCAGGTTCAAGGCGCCAGCCCCAAGACGATAGGTGCCGCTGGACGGATCGGCAACCAGATAGCCCAACTCGCAGAGTGTATAAGTTAACCTAGAAATCGTCGCCTTGGGCAAATTGGTCCGCTCAGAGAACTCGGCATTTGTCAGAGTGATCTCGTCGTCGCGAAAACAGCTCAATAGCTCTAATCCACGCGCCAATGCGGTAACAAAATTTCGGTCTTTCTCCGTATCGCTGTTACCCATTTCACCCACCATCCACCCCTTTAGGTTAAGCCATCGAGGCCACAGTCCGCAAGGAAAGCCCCTGCCCTTCAACGCCCGCGAAAGCTTGGACACATGTCCCAGCAGTTTTTGCTTCAAAACGTGCTGGGGGCTCCCTGCCACGGGGAAGAAACAAAACACAAGGCAGCAACCGCAGGTTCGCAGGCCCGGGCCATGGCAATTTCAGCCGACATCACAACGCCATAGTCGATGCCGCTCTTGGCCTTGGGCGGGATGTCGACACCTCAAACACGCATACCGTTGGCCCAGCCTCGGCTATAGATCGCCCCCGGTTTCAAGCATCATCTCACGGATCAGCGTCGCTTGAGGGTCGTATTGATGGTGATCTTTCCAAATCAGATATTCGGTCAAATCGGGCACTTCACGCGGCGGTGCAAGCGCGGTCAGATCATCCAGTTTTCCGAACTGTTTCAACAGTCTCTTGTGAATAGTCGCGATGTTGCGGGTGCCGGAAATATAGTAGGGCAACACCACAAAACTGGGTAACGATGCGGCAATCCTGATGTCTATGTCTTCCTGTTTCAGCCAGTTTTCAAAATGGCTTTTGCCATCGCCGACAAAAAAGTTCGTGACCACATGCGGCGCATCCAGATAGCTTTGCAAGCTAAGGCCCGTTTGGGCCAATGGATTGTCTTTACAGACCACGCATTGAAACCCGTCCTTAAACAGTGGGGCACGGTGCAGCGTGTAGTCTATCCAGAAATCGGGCGCGACAAGGAAATCAACCTTGCCACGTTGGAAATTACCCATCGCCTCCTCGCTAAAGGGGACCACCGCCAAAGACACCTTGGGGGCACAGATCGACAGACGCTTAGACAGCACCGACAAAAACACCATCGCCACATAGTCAGAGGCAATCACGGTGAATTGCCGTTCCAGCGTATGCAGCTCAGCGCTGGCCCGCATCCGCGACAGGCTGCGCAGACGGTTGATCAGATCAGGCACCACATCAGCAATAGATTGGCCAAAGGGGCTGTGGCGCATTTTTTGCCCGTCGTAATAGAACAGCTCGTCCTGAAAATGTGCCCGCGCGCGGTTCAGCGCACTGCTCACTGCAGATTGGGTCAGGTTCAGCTCAGCCGCCGCTGCAGTCACGCTTTGCGTCCGCGACAGGGCGTCGATGGCCACCAGCAGGTTCAGGTCCAGTTTCTCAAGATGCATAGGTATTCATAGAATGAATAGCCACTACCATCAATATTAACTTTCTTACTTGCCCCTCATCGGCCTAATCTCGCGACACCATCGCCGTCAGCGCCTTTGCTTGGGCCTGGGCGGCTGCAAATAAATGTTTGGGAGGACAATTATGAAGTTTCTGAAAACCAGCGCGATCGCTCTTTGTCTGTTGTCGTCAACAGCTGCGGTTGCCGACAGTTATAACGTCACCATCGCTGCGGGCCATCCGCCGGTTTTCCGCTGGGTCAAAATGTTTCCCGAAGCTTTCATTCCCACAGCTAATGAAAAACTAGCAGCCCTTGGGCATAGCGTCTCTTTCTCAGAGCAATATGGCGGCGCAATTGCCGGTGTGGGCGAAGAGCTGGAAACCGTCGAGGCAGGGCTGTCCGAACTCGGCGCCTGCTCAAGCCTGTTTGATCCGGGCAAACTGGCCGTTCAGAACGTCACCTATTACACTCCGTTTGTGTCCGATGACGTCCAACTGGTGAGCGAAACGCTGCACAATCTGCACCTGAGCGACCCACGCATGCAGCAGGCCTATACCGACAATGGTGTTGTCTACCTTGGGGCGCCAACGGCGATTGATGACTATGTGCTGATGACGAATTTCCCCGTCACCTCGCTGGCGGATCTGGAAGGGCGCAAGATTGCAGCCCCCGGCGCCTCGATTAACTGGCTGGCCGGAACCGGCGCTGTGGGGGTGCAGGGCAACCTGACCACCTACTACAACGAGCTGCAAACTGGCGTCTATGACGGTGTGCTTGTCTTCGCCTCTGCCGCCTTCCCCGGTAAACTGTTCGAGGTTGCCCCCAACATCACCAAAGCAGGTCTTGGGGCGCAGTTTGCTGGGTCGATCTGCGCCAACAAAGACTGGTGGGATGGCCTGCCCGAAGATGTGCAAGAGGCCTTTCGCGCCGCCGCTGACGCGGCCGCAAGCTGGTATATCGAAGATCTCGAAAACTTTGTCACCATCGCCTACAAGGGAATGAAAGCCGGCGGCGCAACCATAAGTGACGCCAGCGACGAGATGCGCGCACAGTGGGCTGCCGGCATGGAGAATGCGGCCAAAGTCTGGGCGGAAGGGCTGGATGCACAGGGCAAAGACGCCTCGGGTGTGCTGACCACCTATATGGACCAGATGCGGGCCGGTGGTGCCACGCCACTGCGCGACTGGGACAAAGAATAAATGTCAGTCGCCTCTTTACCCCTGCGCGCGCTCAATATCGCGACGCAGGGTGCCAATATCCTGGGGACACTGCTGATTGTTGGGCTGGTGGTTATCATTTGCACCGATGTGCTGGGGCGGAATCTGCTTGACGCCCCGCTGTCCGGCGTGCCCGAAATGATATCACTGTCGATCGTGGCAATTGTATTCCTGCAGGTGCCGCAAGCGCTCAGGGCTGGTCGGCTCACCCGCTCGGACGGGCTGATCGACAGCCTGCACCGCAGCAGACCGCGCCTGGCGTCAGGGATGGAGCTCCTCTTTGACCTGCTTGGGTGTCTCGTGGTTTCGGCAATTATCTATGCCCATTGGCCAATCCTGATAAAGTCGATCACCCGCAATGAATTTGTCGGGGCAGTTGGCAATTTTACCATGCCCACATGGCCCGCAAAGCTGATGATCCTGATCGGAGCCACCCTGCTGGCGCTGCAATTTATAGCCCGCATCATCCAGCGGTTGAAAAAAGGGCATATCCAATGACAGATTTTGCCATCGGTATCCTGAGCCTGTTTTTCATGGGCGGGCTGGTTCTGGGCGGGCTTTATGTCCCCATCGCGCTGATCCTGTGCTCCTTTGTCGGTGTTTGGGCGATCAAAGGCACGCCTTTGCTGGCGGCCAAGATGCTGGGCCTTGCGGCAAACGATGCGATCTCCAGCTACTTTTTTGGCGTCGTGCCGGTGTTTGTTCTGATGGGGTTTCTCGTGTCAGAAAGCGGCATGGGGCGCGATGCCTTTGACGTTGCCAATGCCATGTTCAAACGCATCAAAGGCGGGCTTGGCATCGGCACCATCGCCGCCAATACCATCTTTGCAGCAATCACCGGCATTTCCATCGCTTCTGCTGCTGTGTTCACCAAAATCGCGGTGCCGGAACTGCGGCGGCACGGCTATAGCACCCGGTTTTCCGTCGGCGTGGTCGCGGGGAGTTCGGTATTGGGAATGTTGATCCCGCCCTCGCTGTTGATGATCCTCTATGGGCTGCTCACCGAGCAATCTATCGGAGATCTGTTCCTTGCTGGTCTGGGGCCGGGGCTGCTGTTGGCCTGTTTGTTTGCCGCAGGCACAATCCTGATGGCCTATTTTGCCCCCGGGTTCATCGGCAAAAACCTCAGTGCGGACAGTGACCATATGCCCGCCTCCGAGGTTCTTGCCAAAGGGATGCCCATCGCCCTGTTGATCAGCCTCGTTCTGGGCGGGCTGTATGGCGGCATGTTCACCCCCGTCGAAGCAGGCGCTGTGGGCGTCGCGGGGGCGCTTATCATCGGTGTTGCAAAACGCCGCCTGTCCCTTGATGCCCTGTGGCGGGTGCTGGTGGAAACGGGGCTGATTACCGCCGCGATCTCCTTTTTGATCATTGCGGCACAAATGTATTCCCGCATGCTGGCTTTCTCAGGCGTGCCGCGCACCTTTGGCACCATGGTGGCCACCGCCGAGGTCAGCCTGCTGGCGATCATCTTGCTCTATGTGGTGGTGGTGATCCTGTTTGGAATGATCCTCGACAGCGGATCAATCATGTTGATCCTTGTACCGCTGATGCTGCCAGTGATGGTGAGCATGAATGTGGATCTGGTCTGGTTCGGGGTGATCACCGTGATCGCGGTAGAGATCGGGCTGCTGACGCCGCCCTTTGGCATATCGGTCTATGTGATCAAATCCAGCCTCAATGACCCCAATATCAGCCTCAAGGACATCTTCATCGGCGCCGCCCCTTTTGCAGCGATGATGCTGATCTGCCTCGCGCTTGTCATCGCCTTTCCCATCATCGCAACCGGCCTGTTAGGGCGCTAAATTTTACCGGAGACCTTTATGAAACTCATCGACCTGTCGCGGCCTTTGGAAAACACCGACTATGCCGACCCCCCCGGATTGGGGCCAAAGATCAATTACATCGGCCACAATGACTCGGCCGACCAGGTGCTCCAGTTCTTTCCCGGGGTAAACCGCGATCAACTGCCGGGCGGCGAGGGCTGGGCCGTGGAAGAGGTCACCCTCAGCACCCACAATGGCACCCATCTGGACGCGCCCTATCACTTTCACTCGACCATGGACCAGGGCGCGCGGGCAATCACCATCGACGAGATCCCGCTGGACTGGTGCATGGGTCCTGGGGTCAAACTGGATTTTCGCCATTTTGCCAACGGCTATGTGGCCACGGCTGCGGATGTAGCGGCAGAGCTGAGCCGCATTGGCCATCAGTTAAGCCCCGGCGATATTGTGCTGGTGAACACCTCAGCCGCAGAGGCCTATGGCACGCCTGCATATGTGGGCACCGGCTGCGGCATGGGGCGTGAAGCCACGGTTTATCTCACCAGTCGCGGTGTGCGGGTGACCGGCACCGACGCCTGGAGCTGGGACGCGCCCTTTACCGAAACGGCCAAGAAAGTGGCCGAAACCGGTGACGCCTCGCTGATCTGGGAAGGGCACCGCGCGGGCATGGTTCACGGCTATTGTCACATGGAAAAGATGGCCGCCCTGGACACGCTGCCTGCCACCGGGTTTGACGTCATCTGCTTTCCCGTCAAGGTCAAAGGCGCCAGCGCCGGATGGTGCCGCCCCGTGGCCACCATCAAAGACTAGCCAGGCTCGCACAGCGTCACGCCCCCATGTTGGCGCCCCGCCCCTAGGGGTTAGCGCGCCGCCGACAGCTATCTTACGACTGGTATCAAACAACTGGCGGGCATCTACCCCTGCCCCTGCACGGCGCTGCGCACAGGCGCGACCGGCGTGCAGGCCCGCACCAAAAACAATCATAAACGGCGCAACAGTGGGCCACATGGGCTCACGCCGCCCCCGACCCCAAGAGGATAGGACCGCATGAAATTTGTCACCCTTGCCGATGGCAGCCCAGATGGGCGCCTTCATATTGTATCGCAGGACGGCAGACGTGCCATTGCTGCCGACACAGCACGCACTTTGCAACAGGCGCTTGAAACCTGGGCGGACAATGCCAGCCAGTGGCACACCCAATACGCCGCACTTGAGGCGGGCCCCCTTGCTGGCGCGATTGATCTTGACCCGGCAGAGGCCCTGTCGCCTCTGCCGCGCGCCTGGCAGTGGCTCGACGGGTCCGCCTTTGAAACACATGCGTTTTTGATCCAGAAAGCATGGGGCCACCCCGAAGTCGGCCTCAACGAGCGCCCGCTGATGTATCAGGGCATGTCGGACCGCTTTTTGGCGCCAACTGCCGCCGCGCTGTTTCCGTCAGCCGATGATGGCATTGATTTTGAGGGCGAATACGGCGTCATTCTGGACGCTGTGCCCATGGGCACCAAAGCCAAGGACGCGGCGCAATATATCCGTCTGATCGTGTTGATCAACGACTGGAGCCTGCGGGCCATCGGCCCCACAGAAATGGCCACCGGCTTTGGCTGGCTGCACTGCAAACCCGCCTGCGCCATGGCGCCTTTTGCGGTGACCCCGGATGAATTGGGCGATGCCTGGCGCGATTGCCGGGTCTGTCTGCCTTTGCAGGTAGAGCGCAACGGCGTCGCCTTTGGCCGCACAAACGGCGATGAAATGAAGTTCGGTTTTGACGAATTGATCGCCCATGCCGCCTATTCCCGCGACCTGCCCGCAGGCACGATCATCGGGTCAGGAACTGTGTCAAACAAGGACTATGAAAGCGTCGGGTCAAGCTGCATCGCTGAGAAACGGGCCATCGAAACCATCGCCCAAGGCGCAGGAAACACGCCCTTTATGCAGCACGGCGACACGGTGGTGATGCGGGTGGAGATGGACGGCGGTGACAGTTTGTTTGGCGAGATCGCGCAATCCGTGCAGATCGTCACCTAAGCGACGGGCCTACCAAACGGGCCTACCAGACAGGCCTACCTGTGGGGCAAGATGGGCCATCTTGCCTCCCCTTCAACAGACGCGTTTCCTGCACAAACGCGCATCGTTGTACAAATCAGTTAGCCCAAAGCGTCTCCTCCCTCTTGGGGAGGGGGCGTTTGTTTCAGGCTGAGGGCCAGACATGCCCTAAACGCTGTGACGACTGAGACCGGCGCCGCAGCATGATCCACAGGGGGCTGCATTTAACGCGGCTCAGATCACGATCACCGCGCCTTTGGTCTCTTTCACCGTTTTCAGACGCAGGCCTATGCTTTTTGAAAACCGGATACAGCTCTGCAAATACGCTCAATTTGGCTCCGGCCGGTACATCAATTTTCCCGTAAAAATGGGAAGACACAGATTATGCCCGCAAAACAAAGCAGGTCCAAACGGGGTCAGATTGATCCGGGGCGCAATGACGCATCTATTGAAGTTTCTTAAAGAACCTG
The DNA here is from genome assembly GCF_042192375.1 of Pseudophaeobacter sp. TrK17. Taxonomy (NCBI): domain Bacteria; kingdom Pseudomonadati; phylum Pseudomonadota; class Alphaproteobacteria; order Rhodobacterales; family Roseobacteraceae; genus Pseudophaeobacter; species Pseudophaeobacter sp. TrK17. The sequence goes on along the minus strand of NZ_CP071700.1, from coordinate 1,099,528 downwards.
CCGCATATAGTCTGCGAAGCAAAATGGTTCCCCGGATCTGAATGGACAAATATGATCACCCCCAAGTTTCTCGATGATAGGGTACGGCTGCAATCTATTGCCAACTTACGCATAGATTTTCGTGACCATTTTCCGGAAATTCAGGGTCTTTGTGACCTGGCCGCACAGGTCGCAGGGACCGAAGCAGCTCTTATCTCGATCGTGGGGGAACGCGAACAGGTTTTCCTGGCAAAGACCGGACTGGGGCCCATGCGCAAAATCACACGCCAGGACTCCATGTCTGTGCATGCGGTCAACAGCGGCTCCACATTGGTCGTGCCAGACGCATGTCAGGATAAACGGTTCGCTGAAAATCCATTCGTTTTGGGGCCTCCCTACATCCGATCTTATGTGGGGGTTCTTCTGGAGGCGGAACCGGGCCTTCCTATTGGGACAGTCTGTGCGATGGGACAGGACCCCAACAGCTTTTCGCCCAAAGTTATCTCTGATCTGGAAAAGATCAGCGCAGCAGTAACAGCGCTGTTGAAAGCACATCGTGACAAACAAACACTTGCCGAAACCGTTTCCAAAAATACGCGGATCGCGTTTTGGTCGGGCATCTTGGAGGAGAGCCCGGAGGAGATCTATGTCATAGATCCCAACACCTGGAAATTTGTTCTGGGCAACCGGGCTGCACGGAAAAACACCGGGTATTCAATGAACCGTCTGACCCATATGACACCGCTGGAGCTTAATCCGCTGCTCACTGCAGAACGCTTTGAAAAGACGGTTCAAACCCTGATGAACAGCAAGCAGACCTACGGGAAAACGAACACCCAGTTGCAGCGGGCAGACGGGTCAAGGTATCCGGTGGACATCACCTTGCATAAAGTGTTCAACGCCTCGCCGATGATTGTGGCCTATGTGCAGGATACAACGGAACGCGCCGCCGCCGAAATCGCAGCCCAGGACGCCCATGCCAGATTGCAGGCGGCGATCGAAGCCCTGACCGATGGCTTTGTTTACTTCGACGCCGACGAACGCTTGGTTCTCTCCAACAGCCGCTATGTCGAGATGTTCTCGAAACAAACCGCCCCTTTGGTAAAGCCAGGCGCAGACTTTGCCGCCATTTTACGCCAGGCCGCATCTGAGGGGTTTTACGCCGGAACCGAAGGACGTGAAGAAGAGTTTGTGCAAGAGCGCTTGCAGGCCTTTCGCAACCCTTCGGGATCCAATCTCGTCACCTTACAAGACGGGCGCGCCTTTCGGGTCTTCGAACAGCGCACCCCGGACGGTGGCTGTGTCGGGCTGCGGGTGGATGTCACGGAGCTCAATCAGGCGCGGGCACAGGCAGAGGCCGCCAATGCGGCCAAGTCGGCATTCCTGGCCAATATGAGTCATGAAATCCGAACGCCAATGAACGGCATACTCGGGCTGATACAGATGATATCGCAAACCGAACTCGATTCCAGCCAGCGCGAAATGGTTGAAGCTGTGCATGGCTCTGCCGAAGGGTTGCTGAGTATTCTCAACGACATCCTGGATCTGGCGCGTATCGAATCCGGCAAGGAAACCTATGACGCAGCCCCCTTCACCCCCGCGAAGGTGTTGCGGGACGTGGCACGTATTCACCAAATCGTCGCCCAGCAGAAAGGGCTCGAGCTGCAGCTGGATCTGTCACCCGCGCTGGACGGGCAATGGATCGGTGATGCACGACGCATTGGCCAGGTGCTGCATAACCTGTGTGGAAACGCACTGAAATTCACCACCCAGGGGCGCGTCACCCTGTCGGGGCAAGTGACGGCGCAGGGCGGTATTCGCTTAGGCATCAGTGACACGGGGATCGGCATGACGCCGGAGCAGCTGCGGCGGGTAAGCAACAAGTTCGAGCAGGCGGACAATTCCATTACCCGCACCTTTGGCGGAACCGGGCTGGGACTGGCCATCGTCTCTGAGCTGGTCAGAAAAATGGGCGGTGACTTTCACATGGACTCACAGCACGGCCTGGGCACCAAAGCGCAAGTCATCCTGCCGTTGGCCCCTATCCTGCAGACCACAGACCGCGATAATACAGACCGCAATACAACAGGCGCTGATGCCACAGAACAGACCTGCACCCCGGAGGCGCCCCTGCGTATTCTGGTGGCAGAAGACAACGCCACCAACCGTCTCATCCTGCGCAAGATGCTGTCAAAGCTGAACCACACCCTGATCATGTGCTCTGACGGGCAGGAGGCCGTGGAAGCCTGGCGCGACCACGCGGTGGAGTGTCTGTTGTTTGATATCTCGATGCCAAACATGAGCGGCTTAGAAGCCCTTGCAGCGATCCGGCGCCAGGTATCACAAACAAACGCGCCCATGCCGCCCGCAATAGCCTGTACAGCCAATGCCTTGCCCGACCAGATTGACGGGCTTTTTGCGGCGGGTTTTGATGAGGTGTTGACCAAACCGATCCGATTTCAAGACCTGTCAGCCTGCCTGGCACGTCTAAGGGCAAAGATGCCGCCCCAGCACGCCCCGCTGATCCTAGAGCACCCCGACTAAACCATTGGCCCATATGGACCTTTGATTGGCCATGTGGACCTTGGGCTGCTCCAGGCGCTCGTTCAGGCGTTAATTCAGGCGCTCCTGCGTTCAAGGCCGACAGGTCACTGCAATGTCCCAATTGCGGCCTGTAGTGTAGACGTCACGAATGTCTTCAGCGCGGTCTTATCGCGCGTGATCCAAGCGTTTGCTGAACGTTTTTTCAATGGCTTCCCGATCAACAGGTTCGCCAAGAAACTCAAACAAATCATTCAGTTGCGAATGGTCTTTTGTATAGTCGTCATAGTGCATCAAGATGCCGCGCTCAGGATAGGTGGCAAGGTAGCTTTTAAACAGGTCTTCGGCCATTGTCAGGTTCGCCGTTACTTTGCTCGGATCTTGCGCCGCCCACCAACCAGATTTCACCACATCCGCATGACTACGGGTGTTGAAAATGAACCGGCTGTTGGGAAAAAAACTGTGGATGAAATTGAGCTGCGGACGGAAATGTGCCGCATGAAAATGAAAGCGGATCTCTTTGAACCCGGACACACGGGTGCCAGGATCAGGTTGCAACACCGATTGTGTAAAAAGACGCGCCAAGTCTCTACCATAAGAATCGAGGCCAATCTTTTCGGAGCCATACCAAGGATGGTCTGGTGCGGTCACTTCGCCTTTGGTGCGCAGGCCGTCCAGCGGCACTGAATCCTTTACGGCGGCCCAGGCGCTATAAAGATGAAACAGGGTGTTGTTGTTCTCCCCGCGCAGTTGGAACCCGTCAATCGTATTCAATAGAGATTGCAGCAAAGTGGAGCCCGACCGCCCATATGTAACGATAAAAACATATCCGTCCTCTGGGTGTTTGAACTCGGTCATAAAGGTCACTTCTGCTACAGGTTTTCCACGGATTTATGTGAAGTTGATCGCCCATGTCAACGTGAAGAGGTCCGGCAAAACCGGACAGCCTGCGAAGATCTATACAAACTTAAAGACATCCCCGCGCGGCCTGGGTGTGTGTACCTGGTAGCGATCATGGACACGGATCAAGGATCGCAGTTCACGGGGGCCGCATGGGCCTCTACTCTGGCTGTGCCCCCTTGTCAGTCTGCGTTCAAAAGACGCTCAGGACTGGGCAAGGGCCTTCTCGACCCAGGCAACCAGATCGTCAAGCGCGCTGCCCCCCTGAACTGCCATCCCGTCAGAGAAGGCCTTGAAGGCTTCGACATTCATGCGATTGACTCCCGACACCACAACCAGACCCTGGGCCAGAGCCTCTCCGATGACCGGGCGCATGCCACGGCCGTCGGCTTCGTGTTTGCCGAATTTATTGACGATCAAAACCTGTGGGCGGGGCTCTGCCTGCAGGCTGCTGCTCACCTGCCCCACCGCCTGCTCCAGCGCCTCTGGGTTCAGCCGGCACCCACGGGCGCCAGCGCCTAGGGATTGCGAGATGCGAATGGTCTCGCCCTCGGGCAACACCCGCACATCCATGTCACACAGGGCGTCATCGCTGCATTCGGTATTGGTTTGTACAATCCCCGCCAGCGCAATGCCTTTGGCGTGCAGCGCCTCTGCCAGGCTGCTGAGCAGCCGGTCGGTGCCGCCACGGGTTTCGGTCATGACATAGGCCAGATGCATCAAATGCCCTCTCATCAGTGGTTTGGAATTTCGCCTCAAGTGCTATCCGCAATTTGCCCCTGACGCCAGCGCGGTTTTCCCGCGCCCCAATTCAGGGGCGCAGGAAACGCTGTTAAAGGCCCAGCTACAGACCCAGCGCCCTTTTGCGTTCTTCGGCAAAGCCCTGAACGATGCGGTCGGCAATCAAGGCCAGAATGGCCATGGCCGCCCCGGCTGATATGCCCAGCCCCACATCCGCCTGCCCCAGCGCCAGATAGATCGACTGGCCCAGACCGGTGGTGCCGATCAGCGCCGCGATCACCAGCATGGCAAAGGCATAGAGGATGGTCTGGTTCAGCCCCAGCAGGATGGTTGGCGCCGCATAGGGCGCCCGCACATCCCGCATCATCTGCCAGCGCGTCGCCCCCGAGGCGGTGGCCGCCTCGATCATCTCGTCCGGCGTCGCGATCAGCCCCTGCCGGGTGTAGCGGATCATCGGCACCACCGCATAGGCGATGATCGCCAGAAAGGCCGAGAATTCACCAATCTGGAACACCATCAGTACCGGGATCAGAAAGACAAACAGCGGGATGGTCTGCAACATGTCACAAATGGGTCTTACCAGACGCCACGCCATGGGAGAAACCGCGCTGAGCAGGCCAAGACCGCCGCCCAACACCGCGCAGGCAAACACCGCCGCCCCCGACAGATAGAGCGACAACAAGGCGCGCTCCCACAGGCCCGAGAGCAAAATAGTGGCGAGCAGGATCACCGACAGCAGCGCCAGACGCGGCCCCCCGGCCACCCAGGACAACGCACCAACACCGATGATGACAAAGGGCCAGGGCAGTTGTGACACGCCCGTTTCCAGAATTCCGGCAGCAATCAGCAACACAAGCCCAAGGGTCACCTGACCGCGCAGCGCCAACAGCCCGCCCACAACAGCCGCACCAGCATAGAACCAGAGGCTCATCGTTGCGGTCCACTGAAAGCCCCAGGTAAAGGGCAGGATCGCCTGATCCAAACCAATGCGCAGCGGCAGCAGCACATAGAACATGATGCCGTTTTTGAAACTGGTCAGCGCCTCAGCATTGGAGCGGGTGACATCGGTCAGCCAGCTGTCCAGCCCATCGGCCACCGGGTCCAGCAGCTGATAGCTGTCGGGGTCGCCAATGCGGCTCCAGAACAGCAGGGTGGCAATCACGCCCAGCGCCAGAATACCCAGCGAGACACGGCCATCCCAAAGCTGGCGCCGCTCCTGCGCCAGGGTGCCGCTCATCCGGTCGATCAGGATGGCAAACACCACAATGACCGATCCCGCCAGCATCGCCGGGCCAAACTGTGCCTTGCGCATGGTCAGCAGAACTTCCCAGCCGATGTCATTAAAGCCGCCGATGACGGCGGCGATGATCACCATCGACAGGGCCGCCATCAGACATTGGTTGACCCCAACCATGATCTGCACCTTGGCGGCTGGGATCTCGACCTGAAACAGCTGCTGCATCCGAGTGCCACCGGCCATGACGGCAGCCTCTTTCACCTCAGATTCAACCCGTTGCAGCCCCAAGAGCACATTGCGCGCCATCGGCGGCGCCGCATAGATCGCCGAGGCAATGAGCCCCACAACAGGGCCAAAGCCAAACAGCACCAATAGCGGCGTCAGATAGGCAAAGGTCGGCACCGTCTGCATGACATCCAGCAAGGCCTGAACCGGTTCGCGAAAGCGGGGAAACTCATTGGCCAGAATGCCAATGCCCGCCCCCACCAGCAGGGCCAAAGGCACCGAGACCGCAACCAGTGCCAGGGTATTCATCCCCTGCACCCAATAGCCAGAGGCCACCACCAGGCCCAGCCCGATCGCCGCCATTGACGCCATCTTGATGCCACCCAGACGCCAGCCCAGGGCCACGGTGGCCGCGATCAGCAGCGGCCAGGGCACCACTGCCAGAACATAGTTGGTGGCCGCCATGGGATAGGCCATCAAGGCAGAAAACATCCGCGCGGCAGGTTTCAGATAGGTCAGCGTCCCCTTGACGCCGGTGCCCACGCCTTCGGTGGCGGGGAGCACCCAGTCTTTGGGAAAGGTTGTCACCCCAGGCATCAGCCCTTCGAGCAGCAGACAGAGCGCCCCGGCACTCACCGCAATCAGCGCCGCCAGACTGCCCGCGCTCAGATTTCCAATTCTGAGGCGGCTCATTGGTCGGTTTCCACCTGCAACGCCGCCGCCAGATCCGCCGGGTTGATGACCCCAACCAGGGTGCCATCTTTGTCCCGCACCGGCACCGGGTCATACAGATCCATGCAGCGCGCCAGCGCCGCATCCAGCGTCATATCCCGGCGCAGCCCCGGATCATCCGCACCATAGCTGTTGCCCTCGGGGTTTTGCATCACCGAGCCCACTCTGGCATGGCGCCCCCTGGCCACGTCTTTGGAGAATTCGCGCACATAGTCATCCACCGGGTTCAACACGATATCCGCCGGAGTACCGATCTGCACGATCTTGCCATCGCGCATGATGGCGATGCGATCCGCCAGTTTCAGCGCTTCGTTGATGTCATGGGTGATAAAGACAATAGTGGTCTTCAGCTTTTCCTGAATATCCAGGAACTCATCCTGCAGCTGGCGACGGATCAGCGGATCCAGCGCCGAAAAAGGTTCATCCAGGAACCAGACCGAACAATCGGCCACCAGCGAGCGGGCAATGCCAACCCGTTGGCGTTGACCACCGGACAGCTCCCGCGGGAAGCGGTCTTCGCGCCCCTCAAGCCCCACCAGATTGATCACCTCTTGTGCCTTGGCGCGCCGTTGCTTGCGCTTTACCCCCTGCACTTTCAGTGGATAGGCCACATTGTCGATCACGGTCATATGGGGGAACAGGCCAAAGTGCTGGAACACCATGCCCAGGGTCTTGCGGCGCAGCTCGATCAAACGCGCCTTGCCGGCAGAGACAATATCTTCGCCTTCAATCCGGATCTCCCCGTATGAGCCCGGCAGCAGCTGCGAAATACAGCGGATCAAAGTGGACTTGCCAGAGCCCGACAGGCCCATGATGACAAACAGCTCGCCCTCTTTGACGTCAAAATTGGCATCCTGCACAGCAGGGACCAACCCCTGGGCGCGCAGCGCCGCAGAGACCTCATCTGCAGTTGAGTGCTGTGACAGCGCCCGTTTCAAGGCGCTGTCTGCATTGACACCAAAAACCTGCCAGACGTTCTGGCAGGAAATGGCGGGCGTATCAGAGCCAGCCGCAGCTGTCTCGCGGGCTGTCTCGATCACCGTCTTGCTCACTTGATTGCGGCGTCGACGACGGGGCGCCAGCTGGCTTCATTGGCTTCCATCCAGGCGGCGACCACCTCTTTGACCTTGCCGCCGTCCACATCGATAGCGCCCATCATCGGCTGCTGGTCCGCTACGTTGAGGGTGTAGTTGGACAGGATCTCATAGGCTGCGGGCCAGGTTTCCGCCGTACCGGACCAGGCCGCCTTGAAGATGCGCGAAGGCGCAAAGTCACAGTCGTTGATCGCATTGGGGTTTGGACCCCAGGCCGGATCGGTAAAGCAGGCCTCTTCGCCTGCGGGCAGATCGACAAATTTTACGTCATAAGCCGACATCGCCCAATGGGGTTGCCAAAAGGTGACCAGCAGCGGCGTCTTGCGCTCGGTCGAGGCGCGCAGCTCGGCGATCAAGGCGCCTTCAGACCCTGCGGGCACCGCTTTGAATGGCAGTTCAAGCCCGGTCATGCGGTCGGCACCAGGGGTGCCCCAATCAGCGGGGTAATCCACCAAACGACCTGCAGGCAGGGTCTCAGCCGTGGCAAACAGCGGCGCGCAGGCCTTCAGGGCTTCCCAGGCTGGCAGACCGGGGCAGAGCTCGGCCACATGAGCGGGATAGGCGATACCTTCCTTCGCCGCCAGCTCCAGATCGCCCAGCTCGACAACGGTGCCCTCAGAAATCTTGATGGCATATTCATCGGAGACATTGGAGGACCAGATTTCCAGCGTGGCGTGGATTTCCCCATCAGCAATCGCTTGGAACTGGTTCAACATGCCCGCGGTGACATATTCCACTTTGTAACCTGCCGCTTTCAGCATCTCGCCAGCGATATGGGTGGTGACATGCTGGCCGGTCCATTCGTTGATCGCCAGTTTGATCGGCTGATCCACGGCGCCCAGCTCTGCCGCGTTGGCGGTGCCTGCAACCAGTGCTGCAGCGCCAAGAAGGCATGCAAATGTTGTCTTTTTCATTGTTCACTTCCCTGTTGTATGCCTTGCCATTCCAATTGGTCGGCAAGGTGATTATGGTAGACCAGAACAGTCCAATACGGCCCCAGAACTCCTGATGCGCCGCACGCAAAGGCACATGCCAACGGTACAGGCCAAAGGCACGGGCCAAAGGTACAGCTGCCAGTCACAGCCGCCAGTCTTGGCCCAAGTGTGACCGGGTATGCCACAAGTATTTGAACGCTTTACGACCATTTGTCGAGGTTTTGCGGCACATTTCAGGTAAAACCTTGATCCGCCATTCAAGTTTCGAAATGAAAAAGCCATTTTATGGCGCAGCGTGACACATGATTCCCCAAGCTGTCTTGCCCCTGCGCGACTCGCGGCGGTGAAAAAACCTCACCGCCGCTTGCTGTCTCACAGCTCCTGCGCCAGGTGCAGCATCCCTGCGGTGATCTGGCTCAGCTGCTCGGGCGTGGTCACAAAGGGCGGCATGGTATAGATATTCTTGCCAAAGGGGCGCAGGAAAACCCCCATCTCATGGGCCAGCCCATGGGCCGCATCCGCCGAGACCACATGGGCCATCTCGATCACACCAATGGCCCCCAGCACCCGCACATCGCGCACATTTGGCAGGGCGCGGGCGGGTTCCAGCTCTTGTGTCAGCTGGTCAGAGATCGCGGCCACCCGGGCGCGCCAGTCCTGCCCCGTCAACACATCCAACGCCGCCTTTGCCGCAGCGCAGGCCAGCGGATTGGCCATATAGGTCGGCCCATGCATAAAGATACCGGGCGAGCCACCGCCAATGCCCAGCGCCACCCGGTCATTGGTCATGGTGCAGGCAAAAGAGATATGACCGCCTGTCAGCCCCTTGCCAAGGCAGATGATATCGGGCTCCACCGCGCAGAAATCGGTGGCAAACATCTCGCCGGTGCGGCCAAACCCGGTGGCAATCTCATCAAAGATCAGCAGGATGCCCAGCTCATCACAAAGGCTGCGCGCCTGATTGAGGTACTCAGGATGGTAGAAATACATCCCCCCGGTGCCCTGCACCACGGGCTCCAGGATAAACCCGGCGATCTTGTCGGCCCCCGCCTCCAGCAAATCCCGCAGTGCTGCGATGCCGTTTTGCGCCGGGTCCTCGACCCAGTCCTGACCCAGGGTGATGGGCGGGCGGGCCACAAAATGCTGCACGCTCAGCGCGCCCTGAAACAGATGGTGCATGCCGGTATCCGGATCGCAGACGCTCATCGCTTTCCAGGTGTCGCCGTGATAGCCTGAGCGCACCGTAGCGAACTGACTGCGGCCCTCAAACCCCTGAGCGTGCTGATATTGCACCGCCATTTTCATTGCCACCTCAACCGAGACGGATCCAGAGTCGCAATAAAAGATCCGGGTCAGGCTGGGCGGGGTGATCTGCAGCAGCTTGCGGCCCAGGTCGATGGCCGGATCATGGGTCAGCCCGCCAAACATCACATGGGGCAACCGGTCCAGCTGGTCGTGAATGGCCTGGGTGATCGCCGGGTGGCGGTGGCCATGCATCATGCACCACCAGGACGACATGGCATCAATCAGCAGGGTGCCATCCTCCAGGGTGATATGCACCCCCTCACCCTCTTTCACCACAAAGGTGGGACCGGGTTTGGCAACATTGGTATAGGGATGCCACAGATGCTGCTGGTCAAACTCCAGCTGGCTCAGCTCAGCAGTACTCATGGCAGTTCTCCTCCGGTCAGGGCCGCGCGGATCAGGTCCAGTTTGATGTGCCTGGCAAAGATCTCGGCCAAGACCGAGGGCTGTGCCCCCAGATCCGGCTGTGCCCCCAGATCCGTGATCATCGGCAGCCGCCCCAGATGAGCCACCGCGCCAAATTGGACGATGCTCTCCTCCACCTCCGGCTCGGCATCGCCAATGAAACCCACCCCAATCACGGTGCAGCCCGCGTCCCGCAGCGCCTTGAGCGACAGAAGCGTGTGATTGATGGTGCCCAATTGCGTGCGCGCGCACAGGATCACCGGCGCGCCCCAACGGGCAAAGAGATCCAGATAAAGAAAATCGCGGTTCAGCGGCACCATCACCCCGCCGGCGCCCTCGACCACCAGCGGGCCATCCAGCTGCGGCAGCGCCAGGTGAGCCGGGTCGATCTCAACCCCTTCGGCCTCGGCCGACAGATGCGGCGAGGCGGGCAGTTGCAACCGGTAGCCCTCAGCCAGGACTGTGCCAGCAGACAGGCGCGCGACGAACTCGCTGTCGGTTTCCTCTTCCAGGCCCGACTGCACCGGTTTCCAGTAACTGGCCTGCAGCGCCTGAACCAAACCGGCAGAGAAAACAGTTTTGCCAATGCCAGTGTCCGTTCCGGTCACCACCAGTGTCTGGCTAACAGCCCTCATGCCACCTGCTCCAGACCCGCTGGCTGTTGCTGCAAACGCGCAAGCTCTGGCGCCAGTCTTTCAAACAGCTCGGTGATAATGCCTTTGGTCAGGGTGCCGGCCAGCGAGATCCGCAGCCGCGAAGTGCCCTTGGGCACTGTCGGCGGGCGAATGCCACGCACGTCAAAGCCCTGCCCCTGCAGATGCTCGGCCAGCGCCATGGTCCGCCTGTCATCGCCAATCACCACCGGCAGGATCTGGCTTTGAAAGCCGGTGATACCGCAGAGCCGCGCCGCCTCGCTGTGGGCATGGGTGATATGGTCCCAGGCCCGGTTGCGCCGCTCAGGATTCTGCGCCAGATCCCGCAGCGCCACCCGCACCAGCGCCGCATTCAGCGGCGAAGGCGCGGTGGCAAAGATAAAGCCGCGCCCACGATTGATCAGGAAATCAATCAACACCTGGGCGCCGCAGATCAAGGCCCCGGAAACGCCCAGCCCCTTGCCGCAGGTGTGCAGCGTCAGCACAGCAGGGTTCTGGGCATAGTCATGCGCCAGCCCGCGCCCCAGATCGCCAAACAGACCGGTTGCATGGGCCTCATCCACCACCAGAACCGCCCCTTCGCGCCCGGCCAATGCGGCAAATTCCGCCAGCGGTGCCAGAGTGCCCTCCATGGAATAGACCGACTCGATGGCGATCCAGACCTGGCCGGCGCCACCTGCCGCGCGCCACTGGGCGATCTGCGCCGCCGCATCGCTGGGGTCATTGTGGCTGAATTTACGCGTCTCCGCCCGCCCCAGCCGCATACCATCATGGGTGCTGGCATGGATCAGCGCATCATTCAGCACCAGGTCGCCGCGCTGCGGCAGGGTGGAAAAAATCGCCTGATTGGCATTAAAACCGCCGCCCATGAACAGCGCCGCCTCACTGCCAAAAAACGCCGCCGCCTCGGCTTCGAGCAGGGCGTGCTCATCAGCATTGCCGCGCAACAGCCGCGAGCCACCGGCGCCAACCGGCACCCCCCGCTCCAAAGCCTCCAGCGCCGCTGTTTTCAGGGTCTGGCTCTGCGCCAACCCAAGGTAGTCGTTGGAGGAAAAGTCGTGCCCGGCGCGGGGGATCAAGCGGCGAAATCGCCCCTGATCCCGCAGCTCCTGCAGCCCGGCGGCATGTCGCGGAAAACCCTGGCTCATGCCGAGACCACTTCGCCGTTTTCGGCGGCGCTGACCGCGCATGTTTTGCTCTGGTTTTCGCTATGGCTGCCGTCGCAACCCACGCCCATGGCGGTGATGCCCAGACGATCAAACAGCATCTGGTCTTTGTCCTCTTCGGGGTTGTCGGCGGTCAGCAGGGTGTCGCCCACAAAGATCGAATTGGCCCCGGCAAAGAAACACATGGCCTGCAGCTCATCCGACATGTCACTGCGCCCAGCGGAGAGGCGCACGTGGGATTTTGGCATCAGGATCCGGGCCAGGGCGATGGTGCGGACAAACTCAATTGGGTCCAGCTTGGCCACATCGGCCAGCGGCGTGTCTGGCATCGGGATCAGCATGTTGACCGGCACCGAATCCGGGTGTTCCTCCAGCGTCGCCAGTGCCAGGATCATGTCGATACGGTCCATCTGCTGCTCACCCATGCCGACAATGCCCCCAGCGCAGACCTTCATCCCCGCCTCGCGCACCCGGTTCAGGGTGTCAATCCGGTCGGCAAAGGTGCGGGTGGTGATGATTTCGGAATAGTAGCGTTCCGAGGTGTCGATATTGTGGTTGTAATAGTCCAGCCCCGCATCACGCAGGCGAAAGACCTGACTGTCATCCAGCATGCCCAGGGTCATGCAGGTCTCCATCCCCAGATCTTTCACGCCCTCGATCATGGCCTCAAGCGCGGCCATGTCGCGATCCTTGGGCGAACGCCAGGCCGCCCCCATGCAATAGCGCGTGGCGCCGCCTGCCTTGGCCTTGCGCGCCTCGGCAATCACCCGCTCCACCTCGATCAGTTTGCTGGCTGACAGCTTGGCGCCGTTGCGGGCCGACTGCGAACAATAGGCGCAATCCTCGGCGCAGCCGCCTGTCTTAATGCTCAGCAGTTTGGATTTTTGCACCTGATTGGGATCATAGTGCTGACGGTGCACCGACTGCGCCTCAAACAACAGATCCATGAAGGGCTTGTTGTAGATCTCTTCCGCCTCGGCGCGGGTCCAGTCGTTTCGAATAGGGGCAGCGTCCAGCATGGGCTCTCCTGAGGGTCACAGTGTTGCGTTTGAGCGGCCCTGAGGCGCGCTATATTTTTATAGATAATAATCACAGGAGCGCAAAGAAAATATGTTGCAGCGCGGCATTACCGGCAACAGATAGGTATATAAGCTTGTTATTGCTTAGTTATTTTTATCTATCAAAATTCATGTTGACGGCAACCCATCACCTCCCCTAGGTCTTAACCCACGCAGGGGAGTCCCACCGAGGGGACTGAGAGGCTGACAGGGCAGAGCAATCTGACCGGCGACGCGACCCTTAGAACCTGACCCAGTTGACACTGGCGTAGGAAGCTAGGACGCGCCGCCAACGGGCTTTTGCCTCTTTGGTTCTGCGCCCGAACCGGGAGGACCGTAGATCCTCCCCGCGCCTCCCTGCCATGCCTCATCTGGTGACTTTTTTGAGTATTGGCTCGAGGAGCACCAAAATGAACGTAAGCCCGCCAAAGATCACCCCAAAGGTGACAACAGGCGCCCTGCCTGCATCGCGCAAGATCTATGTGCCCGGCGAGATCCACGCCGATATTCGCGTGCCTATGCGCGAGATTTCCACCCATCCCACCGCAGGTGAGGCGCCGCTGCCGGTCTACGACAGCTCTGGCCCCTATACCGATCCCGACCAGCAAACCGACATCCGTCAGGGCCTCGCGCAGCTGCGCCGCAGCTGGATTCTGGCGCGGGGGGACGTTGAGGAATACCAGGGCCGCGAGATCACCGATGCGGACAATGGTTTTGTCGCAGGCGACCGCCTGACGCCGGAGTTCCCGGTCAAACCCGCGCCGCTGCGCGCCAAGGACGGCAAGGCGGTGACCCAGCTGGCCTATGCCCGCGCCGGCATCATCACGCCAGAGATGGAATTCATTGCCATCCGCGAAAACCAACTGCGCGAGACCTCACCCTGCCACCGCGACGGCAATGACTTTGGCGCCAATATCCCCGATTATGTGACGCCGGAATTTGTCCGCCAGGAGGTCGCCGAAGGCCGCGCCATCATCCCGGCCAATATCAACCACCCCGAGATCGAGCCGATGATCATCGGCCGCAATTTCCTGGTGAAGATCAACGCCAATATGGGCACCTCGGCGGTTTCCTCCTCGATGGAAGAGGAAGTGGACAAGCTGGTCTGGTCGATCCGCTGGGGCGCGGATACGGTGATGGACCTGTCCACCGGCCGCAACATCCACAACACCCGCGAATGGATCATTCGCAACTCTCCCGTCCCCATCGGCACCGTGCCGATGTATCAGGCGCTGGAAAAGGTGAACGGCATTGCCGAAGACCTGACCTGGGAAGTGTTCCGCGACACCTTGATCGAACAGGCGGAACAGGGGGTTGATTACTTTACCATCCATGCCGGCGTACGGCTGCATATGGTGCCAATGACGGTAGAGCGCGTCACCGGGATTGTGTCGCGCGGTGGCTCGATCATGGCCAAATGGTGCCTGCATCACCACAAGGAGAGCTTTCTCTACGAGCACTTTGAGGAAATCTGCGACATCTGCCGCAAATACGATGTCTCCTTCAGCCTTGGCGATGGCTTGCGCCCCGGATCAATTGCCGACGCCAACGACGAAGCGCAATTTGCCGAGCTGGAAACCCTGGGCGAGCTGACCAAGATCGCCTGGGCCAAGGATTGCCAGGTGATGATCGAAGGCCCGGGCCATGTGGCCATGCACAAGATCAAGGAAAACATGGACAAGCAGCTGGAGTGCTGCGACGAGGCGCCCTTTTACACCCTGGGGCCGCTGACCACCGATATCGCGCCGGGCTATGACCATATTACCTCGGGCATTGGGGCGGCGATGATTGGCTGGTTTGGCTGCGCCATGCTCTGCTATGTGACCCCCAAGGAACACCTGGGCCTGCCCGACCGCGACGACGTCAAGGTTGGTGTGATCACCTACAAAATCGCCGCCCATGCCGCCGATCTGGCCAAGGGCATGCCCGGCGCCCAGCGCCGGGACGATGCGCTGAGCCGCGCCCGGTTTGAATTCCGCTGGGAGGATCAGTTCAACCTGTCGCTGGACCCGGATACTGCCCGGGACTACCACGACCAGACCCTGCCAAAAGAGGCCCATAAGGTGGCGCATTTCTGCTCCATGTGCGGGCCGAAATTCTGCTCGATGCGGATCAGCCACGACATCCGCGCCGAAGCCCAGAAGGAAGGCATGGAGGCCATGGCCGCCAAGTTCCGCGAAGGCGGTGAGCTTTATGTGCCTGCCCCAGCTGACAAAGCGCTGGAACCGGGCGCATGATCACCATCGCGGGGGCGGGGCTTGCCGGCCTCGCCACCGCTTACGAGCTGTTGCAACGCGGTGCCAAGGTGACGCTGTTTGAACGCGGGCCAGGCCCGGGTGCGGCCAGTGTGGCGCGCTTTGCCGGCGGTATGTTGGCGCCCTTTTGCGAAGGCGAAAGCGCCGAAGAAGAGGTTGTCAGCCTCGGCAGCCGCGCCTGTGACTGGTGGGCCAAGATCACACCGGTGCATCGGCGCGGCACGCTGGTGGTTGCGCCTGCCCGCGACCGGGCCGAACTCAGCCGTTTTGCCCAACGCACCCGGGGCCACCAGCTGCTGGGCGGCAGTGATATCGCCGAACTGGAACCCGCCCTGGCAGGTCGCTTTGCCGGTGGCTTGTTCTACAAGGACGAAGCCCATCTCGATCCGCGCCGCGCGCTGGTTGACCTTGGCACCGCCGTAGAAACTCTCGGCGGACAAATTCGCTATGACACCCCGGCTCCACCGCGCGTGGATCTGGACTGCACCGGCATGGCCGCCGCCCTGCCAGACCTGCGCCCGGTGCGCGGCGAAATGGCGCTGCTGCACTGCCAGGGGGTCGAGATCAACCGCACCCTGCGACTGCTGCACCCGCGCATTCCCTTGTATCTGGTGCCGCGGGGCGACCAGCATTTTATGATCGGTGCCACCATGATTGAAAGCGCATCCACCCGCGCGCCCAGTCTACGATCGGTCAATGAGTTGCTCAGCGCTGCTTTTGCGCTGCACCCCACCTTTGGCGAGGCCAGCGTGGTTGAGCTCGGCGCTGGTCTGCGCCCCGCCTTTGCCGACAACCTGCCCCGCCTGAGCGAACAGGACGGCGTGCTGCACCTCAACGGGCTGTACCGCCACGGCTTTCTTCTGGCACCAGCCATGGCGCGCCGTGCCGCCCAACGGTTGCGGCCACAGCCCGCAGACCTCTTGCCCCTGGAGACCTCTGGATGAACATTACCGTAAACGCCAAGCCGCATGACATCTCTGCCACCACGCTGGACGCCGCCCTGCACGAGCTGGGCCTGACCAGCCCGGCACTGGCCACCGCACTGAACGGCAGCTTTGTTTCGCGTGCGAAACGTGTTGATACCCCGTTAACCGAAGGCGACCGGATCGAAGTTCTGGCGCCGATGCAGGGAGGCTGAGCAATGCAGTTTTACGGCATCACGCTCAGCTCTCGGCTGTTTCTGGGCACCGCGCAATACCCCTCCCCCAAGGTGCTCTGTGAGGCGATTGCCGCCAGCGGTACCGAGGTCATCACCCTGTCCCTGCGCCGCGAAACCAGCGATGGTGCCGGCACCGGGTTCTGGCAGATGCTGCGCCAGACCGGCGCTCGTATCCTGCCCAATACCGCCGGCTGTCACAGCGTGCAGGAGGCGGTGACCACCGCTCAGATGGCGCGCGAGATCTTTGACACCGACTGGATCAAGCTCGAGGTCATTGGCCATGCCGACAGCCTGCAACCGGATGTCTTTGGCCTGGTGGAGGCCGCAAGGATCCTTAGCGACGATGGCTTTAAGGTCTTTCCCTACACCACCGAAGATCTGGTGGTGGGCGAGCATCTGCTGCAGGCGGGTTGCGAGGTCCTGATGCCCTGGGGGGCGCCGATTGGATCTGGCCAGGGGCTGCGCAATCCCGATGGGCTGCGGGCCATGCGGGCGCATTTCCCGGACACGCCCTTGGTGGTGGATGCCGGCATTGGCCGCCCCTCGGATGCGGCGGCGGCGATGGAGCTGGGGCTGGATGCGGTGCTGCTGAACACGGCGGTGGCCAAGGCCGGGGACCCGGTCGGGATGGCCCGCGCCATGGCCCAGGCGGTGGCAGCCGGTCAGGCCGGCTATCAGGCAGAACCCATGCCGCGCCGCGACATGGCTGTGCCCTCGACCCCGGTTTTGGGACTGGCAGAGCTGACATGAAGGACGATCAGGCAATGGAACGGTTTTATCTCATCGTCGGCCACGTGGGCCGGCTGGAATTGCTCGTGCCGCAGGGGGCCAGATTGGTGCAGCTGCGGATCAAGGACGCCTCCGAAGCCGAACTGCGCCGCCAAATCGCCCGCGCCCGTGATTTCTGCGCCGTGCACGGCGCGCAATTGGTGGTCAATGATCACTGGCAGATCGCGCTGGATCTGAACTGCAGCTTTGTGCACCTAGGTCAGGAGGACATGGAAACCGCCGATTTTGCCGCGCTCAACCGTGCCGGGGTGCGCTATGGGCTGTCCACCCATGACGAAGCAGAACTGGAGCGGGCGCTGCGCCATGATCCCGCCTATGTGGCGCTGGGGCCGGTCTATCCGACCCTGCTGAAGAAAATGAAATGGGGGCCGCAGGGGCTGGACCGCGTCAGCCGCTGGAAACAGATCGCGGGGCAAACCCCGCTGGTGGCCATCGGCGGCCTAACGCCCGAGCGCCTGCCCGGAGTGTTTGCTGCCGGCGCCGATAGTGCAGCGGTGGTGACGGATATCCAGCAGGCGCCAGACCCGGAAGCGCGTTGCCGCCAATGGGCAGAGGCCTGCGCCTGATGTCGCGCTACGCCCGCCAAATGGCCCTGCCCGAGGTCGGAACTGCCGGTCAGGCACGGCTGGCACGCGCCCATGTGCTGGTGGTGGGCGTTGGCGGGCTGGGCGCGCCGGTGTTGCAGTATCTTGCCGGTGCCGGTGTCGGGCAGCTCACCCTGCTGGACCCAGACCGGGTGGAGGAGAGCAATCTGCACCGTCAGGTGCTGTTTACCATGGCCGATATCGGCCAGCCCAAAGTCACCGCGGCGCAGGCGCATCTGATGGCCAGAAACCCAGGCCTGACAGTGCACCCCCTCGCCGAGGCTCTGAGCGCGGCAAATGTGGCGCGGTATCTGGGCGACAGGGATCTGGGCCACGGGGATCTGGGCCACGGGGATCTGGGCCACGGGGATCTGGGCGCGGTGGATCTGGGCGCGGTGGATCTGGTGGTGGATGCGGCGGATAGTTTTGCCACCTCCTATATCCTGTCGGATGCCTGTCTGGCGCGGGGCTTGCCGCTGATCTCGGCCTCGGTGCTGGCGCAACGGGGCTATGTCGGTGGCTTTTGTGGCGCGGCGCCCTCGCTGCGCGCCCTGTTTCCAGAGCTGCCAGAAAGTGCCGCCAGCTGCGCCAGTGCCGGGGTGATGGGACCGGTGGTGGGCGCCATTGGCGCGCTTCAGGCACAGATGGCGCTTAAGACCCTGCTGGGCCACAGCCCCGCGCCGCTGGGCCGGGTGATGCAGGTAGACATGGCAGACCTGACCCTGAGCAGTTTTGACTTTAGCTCTGCCTGCGAACCCGCAGATCCCCTGCGGTTCACCAGCCCCGAGCTGATCCCGGCGCAGGCCCAAGTGATAGATCTGCGCCCCGTTGAAGAAGCGCCCCAGCCTGCTGTCACCGGGGCGCGGCGCTGCCTGCCCGATGACCTGATTGCTGCAAATAGCATCGCCGCGGCCCCGGCCCCTGCCAGGCTTGAGCCCGGGCTGCCAACAGTTCTGTGTTGCCGATCCGGCGTCCGGGCATGGCGCACGGGGCGCGCGCTACAGGCTCAGGGTTTTAACCAGATTGAAATTCTCGCCGTTGGTGACCCCGCATGAGCCGCATTCTGGTGGTGGCCGGCACCGACAGCAGCGGCGGTGCCGGCCTGAGCCGCGATGTGGCCATGGCCCAAAGCCTGGGCTGTTCGGTTGCACCGGTGGTGACTGCCGTCACGGTGCAGACCAACTCGGCGCTGATTGCCACCCAGCCAATCCCACCGCAGATTATCGCAGATCAGGTCACAGCCGCCTTTGATCCGGCGGGACAGATCCCACGCGCCATCAAGATTGGCATGATCGGCACCCCAGAAGCAGCCCGGAGCCTGGCACAAGCGCTGCCCGCCCAGGTGCCAATTGTGCTGGATCCCGTCCTAAAAAGCTCCTCTGGCGGCGACCTGATGTCTTTGGAAGCCCTGACGCCCCTGCTGCCAAAAGTGACGGTGTTGACCCCCAATCTGGAGGAAAGCGCCCGGCTTGCCGGCACCTGCCACCGCCCCCAGGATCCGCCAGAACTGGCCGAATTGAAAATGCGGGCGCAACGTATTTTGGCGTCAGGTGTGGCTGCGGTATTGATCAAGGGTGGACATGGCCAGGGCACCCACAGCACGGATCATTTATTTACCGCTGACAACCATCAGATGTTTTCAGCCCCACGTCTGCCCAGAAGCAAGCGCGGCACCGGCTGCAGCCTGGCAACCGCTCTCGCCTGTGCGCTGGCGCAGGGCGCATCTGTGGCAGAAGCCTGCGCCCAGGCCAAGGCGCAGATGACCCTTTGGTTGAGCAATCCAGGTTAAGCCAGAAGCCCCATTATCGCGGCAAAATCCCAGGATCAGCCGGATTGGCCGTTATTTTCGTCCTGGCCAATGCGCAGCATGGTCAGGGTGCGCAACAAAACCGATTTACTGATAGGTTTTTGCAGAAAATAATCCATCCCCGCAGCCAGACAGGCCTCGCGGTCGGATTCAAAGGCATTGGCGGTCAGCGCAACAATCACTGGCTGCTCGATCTCAAGAGCGCGAATTTCCCGAGTTGCCGCAAGCCCGTCCAGCTCGGGCATGGACATATCCATCAAAATGATATCCGGCGCCATTTCCTCCTGACACAGGGTAACCGCCTGTCGGCCATTATGGGCTTCGCTCAGGGTGATGCCCAGATCGGCCAGATACTTGCGGACCAGCAAACGGTTGGTCCTGTTGTCCTCTGCCAGCAAAACCCGGCAGCCTGCCAAAGCTGCAGTGTCCATCATGGTCTCAACCCGAGAGGCGCCGCTGGAATTGACCGCCTTGGCCAGTTGAACTTTCAAGCGAAAGCACGAGCCCTTTTCCTTGAGACGACACAGATCAATGCCGCCTCCCATGCGCTTGGCCAGGATGCTGGAAATCGTCAATCCGAGCCCAGTGCCGCCAAAGGCCCGCGTGGTGGCCGCATCCGCCTGCTTGAAGCGATCAAAAATATATTCGGCCTGGTGG
The DNA here is from genome assembly GCF_042192375.1 of Pseudophaeobacter sp. TrK17. Lineage (NCBI taxonomy): Bacteria > Pseudomonadati > Pseudomonadota > Alphaproteobacteria > Rhodobacterales > Roseobacteraceae > Pseudophaeobacter > Pseudophaeobacter sp. TrK17. The sequence continues at coordinate 1,079,306 of NZ_CP071700.1, read as the reverse complement.
TCTGAGATACCAATGCCTGTATCATCCACCGCAATCACCAGATTGTAGGGGTCGTCTGCGCGGCAGGTGACGCTGATGTCCACGCCGCCCTCAGAGGTGAATTTCACCGCATTGCCGATAAGGTTCACCAGAATTTGCCGCAAACGGCCATCGTCACCATGCACCCGTTCCGGCAGGTTGTCCGCAAAACTCACCGACACCCAAAGGCCTTTTTCCCGGGCTTTGGGCCGCAACAGATTGACCGCGCCAGCCACACAGTTTTGCAGATCAAAATCAATCGGACTGATCGCCAGGCGCCCCGCTTCGAGACGCGACAGGTCAAGAATATCGTTGATGATTTTAAGCAGCGCGTTGGAGGAATCCTGAATGGTGCTCAGATATTGTCTTTCCTCCGGGCCCAGATCGAACTCCGACATCAGCTCCGCCATGCCCAGAATGCCATTCATCGGCGTGCGGATCTCATGGGACATGTTGGCCAGGAATTCCGATTTGGCGCGATCGGCACTTTCAGCCGCGATCTTGGCATCATTCAGATCATTGTTGCGCTGCAACAGCGCCGTATTTGCCTCGATCAGCTTTTCGCGCAGTTGCACGTCCTGGGTCACATCCAGATTGACCCCGACCATCCGCAGCCAGCCATCGCTATCGGCATAGGCGGTTCCCATACTGCGGATATGGCGCACCTCCCGGCTGGGCAAAATGATGCGGTATTCCGATCTGTAGCTGCCCCCGACGTGACAGGCATTGCGGAATTCAAGAACCGTCTTCTTATGATCGTCGGGGTGCAGGCAACTCTCCCAGGTGTCAATCGACAGCGGATCATTGAGCTTGAACCCATAGATTTCGCGCAGGTTTGGATCCCAGACGGTTGTACTGTTCTTGGTATTCAGCTCCCAAATGCCGATCTTTGAAATATCCACCGCAATCTCAAGCCGCCGCGACAGGGTCTCCAACTGCCGTTCGCGCCGCTTCAAGGTTCGAATGGCATCGCGCCGTGCTACCGACAGACGACTGATCAAATAGATTGGCACGACAATAAATCCGCCGGCAATAAAAACCAACAGGCGCCATGGCCAGGGATTGGCCCTGCTGGCCGACCACCCTCCCTTGGGGCGCGCTGCAATCTGCCAGGATCCGACCGGCAGCGGGATATCCAAAAGGACCGGGTTATCGGTAAAAACGGATGGGTCGCCAAAAAACTGCGCCCCCGTAACCCCGGTGCCGTCCCGTCCCCGTATGGCAACGTCGATGCCCAAGTCGGGCGACTTGAACCCATGTGCCTCATACAGGCCTTCGACCCGCATGACGGAGGACAAAATCCCCCAGAACCGGCGGTTTTCCCCAGTTCCGACAAAGACCGGAAAGCGGCCAATAAAGGCCTCTCCGCCCTGCACCAACTGGACCGGACCCGCCAAAACCACTGCGCCGCTGTCGCGGACTTTATAGGCAGCCTCTCGCTGGCCGGCGTTTTGGTTGTAATCCAGTCCCAGGGCCGTCTCGTTGCCGTGCAACGGGTAGATCATCGAAACCACAAGATCCGGCGCCGCTGCAACATGGCTAATGCCCGATTGCGTGCCCATCACCTTTTCACTCAGTTGCGAGAACCTCTCCTGAGACATGTCCGGCTCGGTGGACAACACTGCAACCAGCCCGCGCACCAGCTGAAGATCCGCATTGAGCGCCCCTTCAAGACTGACCTGCAGCTCGTTGACTTCGCGGCGCACATCGGCCCGCAGGGCTTGATAATGAATCGTGTTGTTTTGTTGTTCTGAATAGTAGCCCGCAGCCAGAACCATGACGAGGGCGACCAGAACCGGGATATGGGCCCGTCTCACTAGCCCGCCAATGGGTTTTGCAGAAGAACCTCTCACGGAACAGACACCACTCAACCTTACCCATTTTGGCCCTTCATAGAAAAGACCAAACCAATTCACCATTATCTATCGTTCGTCATGCAAGCTGCCGCACAGATGTTCATATCTGCTTAAAAACGCTTCCATTCAACGAAATTCTTTACTGACCTAATCCTACTGCAACATTTACATGTCACAAAAAGCAGCCCGTTTATCAGGTGAATTCATCACCACCCCCCCTGCGGCCATTGCCCCGACCGGCCCCTAGTGGCGCTGGATGTCCAGGCTGGCGCGCAGCCCCTGGCTGCCCTGATCGAACTGCAGCTTGCCGCCATGCTGTTCTGCGACGGTGGCAACGATGGTCAGCCCCAGGCCAAACCCGTCAATGGCAGAGCTGTTGGCACCGCGCTGAAACGGGGCCAGAACCTCCTGAATCTCGGCCACGGTCAATTCAGATCCCTCGTCCTCAACCGTGATCACCGCCCGCTCCGCGCTCGCCTCCAGCCGCACCACGGCGCGGCGACCGTATTTCAGGGCATTGTCCACCAGATTGGTCAGGGCGCGCTGCAACAGGATGGGCCGCGCCGTCACCAGCACCCGACGCGCATCCGGCAAGGCGCCCTGCCCCGCGCGGGCTGAAAACAGCGACTGCGCCCCCTGAACCACCTCGGGCTGCATCCGCACATAGCTCACTGGCTTGTCCAGATCCTGATAATCCGCCACCAGCGCCTCCACCAGCGCGGTGAGCGAGATCTGGCGCGGCACTTCCAGGCTGAGTTCCGAGCGGGTATAGGTCAGCACGCTTTCGATCATGCCGGTCATACTGTCGATATCCGCCTCCAGCTTGCGGCGCAGGGTCTGGTCCTGGATCAGTGCCGCCCGCAGGCGCAAGCGGGTGGCCGGCGTGCCCAGATCATGGCTGACCGCCGACAGAACCGTGGCGCGTTTTTCGATCTGCGCCCGTGCTCCGGCCAGATGATCATTCACCGCCGCGACAATCTCCTGCAGCTCTGCCGGGCCGGGGGCGGAGTAGCTATCCGGCCCCCCCAGCACCCGCGGCTGACGCAGCAGCCGGGCAAAGGCACCAAACCGCGCCGAGGTTTCGCCACTTTGGCTGAGCACAATCGCCAGCCCCACCGCAGCCAGGATCACCGCCAGCAGGCGCAGATCCGTCGGCGCCGCCTGACAGCCCCAGTAGGAAGCCCCCTCGACCTGCCGCCAGCCCCTGTCGCCATATTGGGCAAAGACCAGCGGATCGCTGCAATGGCGTGCCAACAGGCGGGTGACCGCCCCCAGCTGCTGCGCCGCCGTTTGCCGGGGCGCGGTTTGCAGATCGGCAACCCCGTAGCGCAGGCGATCTGACACAATCATCAACCGCAACACCGTGCCGGTGCTTGCCCCCATGCCAGGCCCAAAACCTGACCCCAACCCCAACGCCCGCCCTGTTTCCCCCAAGATCGAGATCTCGGTAACAAAACCGCCGCCCGGCACCTCGGGGCGTTGACCGCGCGGATGGTCGTTGGCCACGTCTGACTGCAGCGACAGAGCCTGGATCTGCAGTCCTGCGGGCGCAGGCGCATTGCCCTGCAGGGCCTGATACAGCAACACCCCCGCCATCTGGCTGCGGGCCAGATGCTGCTCCCAGGCGCGGGATGATTGCAGCCACAGGAATGCCGCCCCCAGGCCAATGGCAAAGCCGCCAAAGATCCACAGGCGCGCCTGGGTTTTCAGATCCCAGATGCGGCTCACGCGGTCTGCTCTTCCGCCACATCCACGGCCAGGACATAGCCAATGCCGCGCGCGGTGCGCAGCATCTGCGGATCTTTGGGGTCGCTTTCGATCTTGGAGCGCAGCCGCCCCACCAACATGTCGATTGCCCGCCCGGAGCCGTCGGGCTCTGCACTGCTGCCACTGCTGCCACTGGCAAAACCTTCCAGCAGGCCCGCCTGGATTTCCTCGCGTTTCAACGGAATATGCGGGTTGGCCAGAAACACCTTGAGCAGGCTGGTCTCCCGCTGCGACAGCGCCACCTGAAACCCCTGCGGCGAGAGCACCTCGTCGCGTTTGCCGTCATAGGTCCAACCGGCAAAGCGAAACAGCGCCAGCCGCCGCCGATGCACCAGCGAGGCACTGCGGTTGGCCCGCTGCAAAACCGCCCGCACCCGCGCCAGCAGCAGATCCGGGTTAAAAGGCTTTGCCACATAGTCATCCGCCCCGACCTCATACCCCGCCATGCGCTGGTGATCCTGAGACAGCGCCGAGACCAGAATGATCGGCACATCCTGTTCGCTGCGCAAGCGGGCACAGATCTCGACGCCGCTTTCCGATCCCAGCATCACATCCAACAGGATCAGATCCACCCGCCCCGCCTGCATCAGCGCCCGGATCTCCGCCTCATTTTCGGCGGCATGGGCGATAAAGCCGTTTTGCTGCAAAAACTGGGTCAGCATGGCACGGGTCTCCGCATCATCATCCACCACCATAAGCCGGGGTATCGTCATAGCCTCTTACTGCCTCTTACTCTCTCTGCCTTTGCCTGCCAGACTGCCCCATTTTTGCGGCCAAAGGTACAGCTAGGTAACAAGTTGTAACGGAAGTGACGGATTTCTGCGCTCTGACCACTGCAGTGGTCGGCTCAACCATTGCGACAGCCCCCTCCGTCAGCGCAGGCTAGGGCAATACCGTCGCCTTCAGTGGCGGCATCTGCGCCACTGCATCTTGGAGGAAGAGGTGGCGTAGTTCAAAGGGGCTGGTTGAGCTCTTGACGATTTTAGGGAGGAAGACAAAATGAAAAGATCCGTATTTACGGCCGCGTCCACGCTGGCGGTTGTCGCTGCATCCGCAGTATCCATGGCCCAGGCCGGTCCGGAGGCAGAGGTGCTGCATTGGTGGACATCGGGCGGGGAAGCCAAATCCGTCGCCGTTTTGCAGCAGGAATTTTCCGCCAATGGCGGCACCTGGACCGATATGCCAGTGGCAGGCGGTGGTGGCGATGCCGCCATGACCGCACTGCGGGCGCGGGTTCTGTCCGGCAATGCCCCCACTGCGGTGCAGCTGAAAGGCCCCGCCATTCAGGAATGGTACGAAGAGGGCGTTCTCGCTGATATCTCAGAGGTGGCCGAGGCCGAGGGCTGGGACAAGGTGCTGCCAGCCTCCATTGCGGCCCATATGAAATGCGAAGGCCAGTGGTGCGCCGCGCCGGTGAATGTGCACCGGGTGGACTGGCTGTGGGCCAATGCCGAAATCCTCGCGGCCAATGACATTGCGATGCCAACCAGCTGGGACGACTTTAACGCCGCCGCAGACAAGCTGATGGCGGCCGGAGTGATCCCGCTGGCTCATGGTGGCCAGGCCTGGCAGGATGCCACGGTATTTGAAGTTGTCGCCCTTGGCCTTCTGGGCCCGGATGGGTTCCACCAGGCCTTTGTCGATCTGGACCCTGAAATGCTGGGGTCGGATAAGATGGTCGCGGTTTTTGACCAGATGCGCAAAATGCGCGGTTATGTGGACAGCAATTTCCCCGGTCGCGACTGGAACCTTGCCACCTCGATGGTGATGAACGGCGAAGCGGCATTTCAGATCATGGGCGATTGGGCCAAGGGCGAATTCCTTGCTGCTGGCAAGGTACCGGGTGAGGATTTCCTCTGCGCCTCGGCACCGGGGGAAGGCTTTCTCTATAATGTTGACAGCTTTGCCATGTTTGATGTCAGCGGCGACGACAAACAGCAGGGTCAGGCCCTACTGGCCAAGCTGATCGTCGGCCAGAATTTCCAGAAGGTCTTTAACCTCAACAAGGGCTCGATCCCGGCACGGGTTGATGTTGCCATGGACGATTTTGACTCCTGTGCGCACCTGTCATCGGCGGAGATGACCACCAGCTCCAAAGACGGCTCCCTGCTGCCCAGCTATGCCCATGGCATGGCGATGCGCGGCGCCCAATCCGGGGCGATCACCGATGTGGTTACCGCGCATTTCAATTCCGACATGTCCTCGGCTGAGGCGGTTGAAATGCTGGTCGCCGCAGTGGAAAACTCGCTGTAATATCACCCGACCAAACGACCCGCTCCACTCACATGAGCCGTTCCGCCCGGGCAATTTTGCCAGGGCGGGACAAAACATAAAGGCACGATCCAATGCGCGCATGGCTGGAACGCCAGATCCCCAAGATGGTACTGGCCCCTTCGTTTGTGGCGATCCTCATCTTTGTTTATGGCTTCATCGCCTGGACAGCCTGGATCTCTCTGACCCGTTCAAAACTACTGCCCAAATACGATCTCTATGGGGTCATCCAGTATAAGCGGCTGTTTGCAGCACCGCGCTGGGACACCGCCATGGACAACCTGTTCCTGTTTGGCGCGCTATTCATCTGCATTTCCATGGCACTGGGACTGCTGTTGGCAATCCTGCTGGACCAGCGCATCCGCGTCGAAGGCGTGCTGCGCACCATCTATCTGTACCCCATGGCCCTGTCGATGATCGTCACCGGCACCGCCTGGAAATGGATCATGAACCCCGGCCTGGGGATCGAGGCCATGGTGCGGAGCTGGGGCTATGAGGGCTTTCGCTTCAACTGGGTAATTGACCCCGATATGGCGATTTATGCGGTGGTGATTGCCGGCGTCTGGCAGGCCTCTGGCTTTGTCATGGCGCTGTTTCTGGCCGGGCTGCGCAGCGTCGATGGGGAGATCATCAAGGCGGCGCAGATTGATGGCATTCCCGGCTGGCGGATCTATTCGGCCATTATCCTGCCCTCGATGGCACCGATCTTTCTGTCGGCCTTTATCGTGCTGGCCCATCTGGCGATCAAGAGCTTTGATCTGGTGGTCGCCCTCACCGGGGGTGGCCCTGGCTATGCCACCGATCTGCCCGCAACCTATATGTATGCCATGGCCTTTTCGCGTGGCGACATTGGTCAGGCGGCGAGTTCCGCCATGGTGATGATGGGCGTGGTCTTTGCCATTGTTGTTCCCTATCTCTATTCCGAACTGAGGGCGAAACATGTCTGATTTTTCTGCCGCTCCTGCCGTGTCACCACCCCTGCGCCCGGGGCAAATTGCCCTGCGCTGGCTGCTGTTTTCCCTGCTGGGCCTGTTTGCGCTGTTCTACCTGATGCCGCTTTTTGTCATGCTGACCACCTCGCTCAAAAGCCTGGAAGAAATCCGCAGTGGCAGCCTGGTGGCGCTGCCCCGCGAAGTCACGTTTGACGCCTGGCGCACCGCCTGGTCCGAGGCCTGCACCGGCATTCAATGCGAAGGCCTGCGCCCCTATTTCTGGAACTCGGTACTGCTGGCGGTGCCAGCTGTGTTGATCTCGACCTTTCTGGGCGCCGCCAACGGCTATATCATCGCCCAGTGGAATTTTCGCGGCGCCAATCTGATCTTCTCGGCGATGTTGTTTGGCTGCTTCATCCCCTTTCAGGTGGTGCTGCTGCCCATGGCCCGGATGCTGGGGCTGATGGGGCTGGCGGGGACAATTCCGGGGCTGATCTTTGCCCATGTGGTCTACGGTATCGGCTTTACCACACTGTTTTTCCGCAACTTCTACGTCACCATCCCCGGTGATCTGGTGAAAGCGGCCAAGGTTGACGGCGCCGGGTTCTTTCGCATCTTCTGGTCGATATTCCTGCCGCTGAGCCTGCCGATTATCGTCGTCACAGTGATCTGGCAGTTCACCCAGATCTGGAATGATTTCCTGTTTGGCGTTAGCTTTAGCCAGGCGGGCACCCAGCCGGTGACTGTGGCGCTGAACAATATCGTCAACTCCACCACTGGCGTCAAAGAATACAACGTCGACATGGCCGCCGCGATCATTGCCGGTCTCCCCACCCTGTTGGTCTATGTGGTTGCAGGAAAATACTTTATTCGCGGCCTCACCGCCGGCTCTGTAAAAGGCTAATGCTATGACCCCGATCCTGGACATCCAGTCCCTCAGCAAAAACTACGGCGCGGTGGAAATCCTCAAGGAGGTCAATGTCGCCATCAACCCCGGCGATTTTCTGGTGCTTGTCGGCCCCTCGGGCTGCGGCAAATCCACCCTGCTCAATTGCATCGCCGGGCTGGAGCCGATCTCAGGCGGGTCGATCCGCATTGGCGGGCGCGACATGACCCAGGTCAGCCCCAAAGACCGCGATATCGCCATGGTGTTCCAGTCCTATGCGCTCTACCCCACCATGACGGTGGCCAAAAACATCACCTTTGGCATGAAGGTGCGCGGCATAGATGCTGCCACCCAGGCCCGCAAACTGGCCGAGGTGGCGCAGCAGTTGCAGATTGAGCCGCTGCTGGATCGTCGCCCCGGCCAGCTGTCAGGCGGCCAACGGCAAAGGGTGGCCATGGGGCGCGCCCTGGTGCGCGATCCAAAACTGTTCCTGTTTGACGAGCCGCTGTCGAACCTGGATGCCAAGCTGCGGGTCAGTATGCGATCAGAAATCAAGAAACTGCACCAGAACCTGGGCGCTACCATGGTCTATGTCACCCATGACCAGATCGAGGCGATGACCCTGGCCACCAAAATTGTGGTGATGAAGGGCGGCGTGGTGCAGCAGATCGGCACCCCAGCCGAGATCTATAACCACCCGGCCAATCTGTTTGTCGCCGATTTCATGGGCTCGCCCGCGATGAACCTGATCCCGGCGCGCACCCAACGGGCAGGCAGTGGCATCCAGATCGAAATCGCCCGCCCCGAGGGCGCCCCGATGGTGCTGCAAAGCCCGCATTCGCAAGACCTGCCTGAGGATGTCATCCTGGGCCTGCGCCCCGAAGATATCGCCGAAGCCGGGTTCCGCAGCGGTGCATCGGTTCAGGCCGCCCAGTGCCGCATTGATCTGGTGGAACCGGCCGGCGCCGACACCTATGTGGTCTCGGAATTGGGGGGCAAACAGGTCACCGCACGGCTGCATGCCGAAACCAAAGCCCAGCCTGGCACCCTGCTGGATCTGGCCTTTGATCTCGGTAAGGTGTCCTTCTTTGCGCCGGATACCGGCGAGCGGTTGAACTAGATGCGGCGTCTGGTTGCGGATCTTGGCGGCACCAATTGCCGTCTGGCGCTGAGCACGGCAGCAGGCCAGCCTTTGCAGGCGGTGCAGAGCTACCGGAACGAAGATTTTGCCAGCTTTTCAGATCTGCTGGAGCGCTATCTCAGGGATACAGAGCAGACCGCGATTACCGAGATGGTGATTGCGGTTGCCGGTCCGGTCAATGGATCTGCGGGGGACCAACATGCCCAGGTAACCAATCGCGGCTGGGATCTCTCCTCACGGGATCTGTCCCAGGACATGGGCAATATTGCGGTCTGTTTGCTAAATGATCTCAGCGCATTGGGGCATAGTCTTGCTGAGCTGTCGGAACACGACCTGGCTGAGATCCAGCCACTAAGCACGGCAGATCCCCAGGGGCAAAAGCTGGTCATCGGGATCGGCACCGGGTTTAATGTCAGCCCGGTGATTGCCACGGATCACGGCGTTGTCAGTCTGAAATCTGAATTTGGCCATGTCGCCTTGCCGCTGGATCTGTATCAGGCGCTGCAGGCGCAGATCGGCGCCAGAGCCACTGATTTTACCACCATAGAGTGCTGCTTTTCCGGCCGTGGCTTTGCGGCGCTCTATGCGGCCTGGGCACCGGAGGCCCCGCCGCTGCACAATGCCGCTGCGATCATGGCAGCCGCCTCTCACAATGATAGCGTCGCGGCCTTTACCGGGTTCTACGCAGAACTCCTGGCGCTGCTGAGCCGCAACCTCATCAAGGGGTTTTTGCCCCGTGGCGGGCTGTATTTTGCCGGAACCCTGGCCCGGAATCTGCTGACGAGCCCTGCCAAATCCGCCTTTGTGCGGGCCTATGGGCGGCCAGATCCCCAGTTCCCAGACCTGACCGCCCCGGTGTTTTGCATCCTTGATGACGGCGCTGCCTTGAAAGGCTGCGCCGGGGTTGCGCTGCCAAACCGGTGATCTCTGGCCTCCTGACCTGCATAAACCAGCCGGGGTGCCGCTACACCGCTGCCAACTACCCCACCGCCTGCTCTGCCTGTGCCCCTTGCTCTGCCCGTGGCCCTTGCTCAGCCTGCGCCCCCTGCTCAGCCTGTAACCCCTGCTCTGCCTGCGCCAGCCAGAACAACAGGTCGGGGGTGCAGTCTTTGGTGTCTTTTGCAGGTGCCAACAAAGACAAGGCCCTGTGAAACTTCCCTTGCTTGGCCAGGCAAATCCCCAAGGCAATAGAGATATCCGATCGGGTTGCACCAAGTTTATTGGCGTGCACCAACACCGCCGTTGCCTCGTCCATGCGGTCCACCTGCTGCAGGAGCTCCGCATAGATCACCTCAAGCTCACGTATCCGCTTACCGGCCAAATGAGTGCTGGCACTGGCGCGCGCTATCTCGACCTCTGCCAGCGCCGCCTGCGGGTCCTGCAACCGCAGCAACGCCTGCGCCCGTGCCCCGTGCCAGGCCAGAGCAGGAACCCCCTTGGGTGGCAGCAAGTCAGCAGTCTCGATCCAATCCGCCAGCATATCAGTGCACTCTTTCCCCATATCCAAGGCCAGCTGATCGGCAACCAAGGCCGCCCAGGGGTGGTTGGGGTGCTCTCGACTGATCCCACAGATCAGATCCAGGGCTGCCTCCGGCTCACCTTTGGCCAAAAGATGCGAGACCCGGCGCCGGTCTGCGGCTCCCGGCTGAGGCGCAACAATACAGTCCGGCGGTTGCTGCCCCAACACGGCCTGCAGGGTTGCTGCCGCCTGTTGATGCAGCATTTCGTCATGTGTGGCGGGCACCATATGAACGGCAACCTCGCCCTCGACAAAATCCTCCCAGCCTTGAGCGATCATGGCCAGCGACAGCAGGCCAGGACGATCCCCGCGTACCAGTGTCATATCGCCCGCCCAGGGGGCAAAAACATGGGCACGCCGCCGTTTTTCAGCCCGAATAGCCTCCCCGCCCCAGGTCGGATCCACCGGCCACAGTCTGCGAAACACCGGCCCATGATCGATAACCGTCAGGCTGGCAGGCGCAAACCCCAGCGCTGCAAGCTGGCGCGCGGTTTCAAATGCCTCGGCGCCGCCATAGGAAAACCCGGTCAGATGCAGCTTGGCCTCGGGATAGCTGTGATCCAGAACCCTGGCATAATAGCGCGTGTGATCCGCAAAGCTGCGCGGGGTGGCCAAGGCCGCAGCCACAGGTCTTTGCATCAAATAGCAGTTCAGGTCTTGGGGCGCCTGGGCCATCATATCCGTCAGATTTGGCCCTGTCGGCACCAGGCCGGGCAAAAAGACAAGCGGGTCAGGTCCACTGCCTGCTTTGGTGCAGACCAGGGCTTGGTGCAAATCCAGCGGCGCCGTCTTTGCCAACAGCGCCTGCAACCCTCTGGGGGTCGGGCTGGCAAAGGCCTCTGCCACCGGCAGGTGACAGCTGGTCAGCTCGCGGATGCGGGCAAGCAGGGTAATCAAGCGCAGCGAATTACCGCCGGCTGCAAAAAAGTCCTGATCGTCACTGGCGGGCGGCTGCCCCAGAGCCTGTTGCCATCCTTGCAATATGGCCGGGGCCAGCTCCGCCCTGATGCCCCCTTCTGCACCGCCTTGCCCGCAGCAGTCAGCGTTCAATTCTGGGGCATCTGCCGCATTCCGGGATGTAAAACGGCTCGCAAAGAGCGTCTTGGCACGACGCTGCAGCGCTCTGCGGTCCAGTTTGCCCGAGGAGGTCAGCGGCAGCGCATCACACTGGGCCACCAGCCCCGGAACCCAGGCCGAGGGCAGATTGGCCTGCAAGTAGCGGCGCACCGCAGTCTCTGTTGCGGCCTTTTGCGGGAGGTAAAAAGCGACCAGGATGGATTTATCGTTGATCGTGGCGGCAAACACCGCAGCGCCCGTCGCATAGTCGCTGGCCACCAGGAGATTTTCAATCTCCCCCGGTTCCACCCGCTGGCCGCTGATTTTCAACTGATCATCCAACCGCCCCGCGTAGCTGAGCGTCCCATCCCCGCGCAACCGGCCCTGATCTCCGGTGCGGTACCAGCGCTCAGGCTCTGCCCCCAGACTGGTGGCCAGCGGGAAGCTCTGCGCTGTGCGCGCAGGGGATTTGTAATAGCCGGTTGCAACCCCGGCGCCGGCGATCCAGATCTCCCCCAGACGTCCCGGCCAGACAGGCTGGCCCGAAGGATCAACCACCGCAAGACGATAGCCGGGAAAGGGTTGGCCAATCGGCGATCCAACCGGGAGTATGGAACTGTCGCCCGTGGTCTGTGGCAAGACTTCCTGCCAGGTGGAAAACACCGTGGCTTCGGTCGGCCCATAGACATTGTACAGCCGCCCCACCCGGGGCAGGATCTGCGCCGCTAACCTTGGGGGCAGCGCCTCTCCTCCTGCCAACGCCGTGAGCTGCGGCATGTCGGGCAGACCGGCCTGCAACAGCATCCGCCACAAAGAGGGCGTGGCAAAGAAATGATGCGGAGCGGTGTCGCGCAGGCACTCAACAATATGCCAGGGATCCCGGCGCAGATCTTCTTCGATCATCACCAGTTCGCCGCCGGTTCCCAGCGGCAGCAGCACCTCATAAATAATACTGTCAAAGGTGGTGGCGCTGGTCGACAGCAGCCGATCACCAGAACGCGGCGCAAACACCTGGCCCACCGCAGCCAGGTAATTGGCCAAAGCCCGATGCGGGACCGCCACGCCTTTTGGTGTGCCGGTCGAGCCAGAGGTGAACATGACATAGGCCAAATCTTCGGGGGCCAAATCTTCGGGAGCCAAACTCTCGGGCGCCAAATCTGCAAAGGGGGCAGCGGCTTTGGCGGCCTCCTCCGGTTTGAGCGCAGGGAGTTCAAGGGCCTGCGCCAAATCGGCCTGTGCGATCAGATGTTTGGGCGCCGCCTGTTGCAGGATCCGTTTCAGCCGCTCCGGCGGATCCTGCGGCGACAGGGGCACAAAGGCGCGCCCGGCCCGCAAAATCCCGATAAGCGCAGCGACAAAATCCGCCCCCCGGGGCAAAGCCAGCGCCACCAGATCACCCACAGATCCCGGGGCCTGCACAAGTGTCCGCGCCCAGGCGGCGCTGGCACGGTCAAGATCCCCGTAGCTCCAGCGCAGCTCGCCACAGCGCAGGGCGGGCTGGTCCCCATAGTGATCAAAGGCGCGGGCCAGCAGCTCTCCCACCGGCGGGCTTGGGGCGACGGCGTCACAGGAAAGCACCCGCGAACGCCCCTCCCGGGCTCTGACCTGACGCAGCAGCGCCTCAATTGGGGCCTTGGGGTCCTGCAGCCCGGCGTCCAGCGTCGCTGTGATCAATTCGACAATCCGGGCGGCAGTGGCGGCGGTAAACCGGGCGGCATTCCAGGCCAGCTCCCCCGCGCAGCCCTGCGGTGTTTTTTCCAGATTCAAAGCCAGGGGAAAGGGCGTCGCCTGGTTCGGAACAGGCCGGTAGTGAACCTCGCAGCCAGGCAACAGCAGGTTGCGGGTTGAAAACCCACGATAGTTCAACACCGCCTGAAAGCGCAGTGCCGGGGCCTGCATCTGCTCTGCCGCCACAGCGCCCCCCTGGGGGATGCCCTGCGCCAGAGCCTGCTCCAGGGTCTGCGCCAAAGCAGCCTGTTCCGCCTTACAGACCTGCGCAAACGCCGCCCCCTGCGCCAGGGGGGTGCGAATGGGCAGGGTATCGACAAAGGCGCCAAGCATCCGCTGAACCCCCGGCCCATTGCGGGTCATGGCGGTATTGCCCAGGTAAAAGTCGCGCTGGCCAGACATCTCAAACAGCGCAAGTCGAAAGGCTGCCAGCAGCACAGATATGGGCGAGACATGCAGGGATTCCGCCAGCGCCTCAAGGGCAGACCAGGTCTGCGCGCCGATCTGCAGCGGCGTGCTTTTGCCACCATAGGAAGGCTGTGTCGGCGGGGCAAAGTCAAAGGGCAGCGACAGCTCTGGCAGCGGTGCCAATGCGGCCGCGTTCTGCGCGACAGCCGCCCCCTGGGGCCGCTGTTGCAGATCTCGGGCGTAATCGGCAAAATCATAGGGGGGGCGATCCGCTTTCCCGCTGAGATTTGCACCAGTATTTGCACCAGATTTTGCACTGGAAGACTGCCCATAGAGCTGCCCCAGCTCCTCGCAGAACTGCCCCACTGACCAGCCATCCATGATCGCGTGGTGATAGACCAGATGCAGCAGCCAGACCTGATCGCCAACCCGGTAGGCCCGCAGACGCAACAGCGGGTCGGCGCCCAGATCAAAAGCCCGCAGGCTTTCGGTGGCCATGATCGCCTCAGCCTTCTTTTCCGCCTCGCCACAAGATGGCATGTCGCCAGGCTGGCGCAGATCGACCTGGGCAAAATCAGGGTCTTTCTGTTCCGAAATCGCCATCTGCAAAGCGCCGTCGCGCAGGTGCAGGCCGCAGCGCAGGCAGTCGTGCTTTTCAGTAAGGGCAATAAGCGCCTGATGGCATCTGTCTGGCTCAAAATCGCCGTCAATGCGCCAGGAACGGCTGACGTTTGCAACCCCGCAGCCAGGCGCCAGCTGATCCATGCACCAGAACCCCTGCTGCACCTTCGGCGCGGTCACCAACAGGTCGCCGGGGGGGCGGCGACGCGGACCCTTTGCCGTGGCTTTGGACCGGCTCAACAGTCGGCGACGCAGGGAGGCCCGCAGAGAAGTCATTTCAATCGCCATCCCTGACCCCGTCTATTTTTGGTTGCGGCACGTCAAAGACTTGCCCCATCGGAACCGAAATCACCGTTGGGCCTTTGGCGTTCAGCGCCTCAGCCATCGCCCTTTGAAGGTCCTGTTGTGACCGCGCGGTGATACCCCTGACACCCCAGCCCTGGGCAATTTTGGCGTAGTCCACCGCAGCGCCGTAGCGGAGGACATCCGGGCTGTCTGCCGCCAGCCAATTGTCCTGAAAGCCGCGCCCATTGATGCCCCCATTGTCAGCCACCACAATGACCAGTTTGGCCATGCACCGCTGGGCGGTTTCCAGCTCGCTTGCCGCCAGGGCAAAGCCCACATCGCCCACCAGCGCGACAACCGGACGCCCCTGGCTGTGGGGGTGGTCCTGCACCTGCAGCGCACTGCCCAGCGCAAAGGGAATGCCCAACCCGATGGTGCCATTCTGCCCCGGCGTCATCCGGGAAAAAGCCTGCTGCACCGGCCAGAAATTATGACCACTGGAAAGCGCAAGTCCGCTGTCCAGGAGTGTCACCGCATGCTCAGGCACCCAGCGTGCCAGCTGCACGCAAAGCTGGTTCATCCGGCCTGCCTCGCGGGCCGTTGCCCCCTGCTGGTGCAGTTTGGCAAACCCGCGCTGATGGGCCTGGGCCAGATCAGCGACCCAGCCCGCGCGGCCGGGGGCTGGCGTGGCGGCCTGAAGCAGGGCCAGCAGATCGTCAAACCGGGGCGCAAGCTGCGCAACTGTCACCTGATCGCCCAGCGCACTGCCGGCGCCAAAGCGCCAATCCAAATCCGCGCCACACAGCACCAAATGATCGCAGTTTTTCAACGCCTCGTCCTTGGCCAGGAACAGGCTCAGCCGATGCCCGTCCGGCAGAATGCCCCGCGCCATATCGGTGGCCAGCACCGGCAGCTGCAACTGTTCCAGCACGGCCTGCAGCGCCCCGCGTCGCTCTGGCGTCAGTGTAGAATGCCAGCGCAGGTCTTCGCCCAGGATCAAAACCGGTCTTTTGGCATGGTCGAGCTGCGCAGAGACACCAATCGGCTGGGCTGGTTTGCTGTGTCGCAGTGCCACAGGCGCGTCGTGGTGACGGGCGTTCAGCACAGTCGGACCCACCTCGACAAAGACCGGCCCGCAGGGCTCGGTCTGCGCCTGTTCAAGCGCCCGTGTGATCCCCGCAAAAAGCCCGTCGCGATCGCGCAGCTGCATCACAGCCTTGCAACAGGGCGCAACCGCCCTGGCCCCGTCAAAGTTTTGGAACATGCCAAAGCTTTGGAACATGGCCCCGCCCTGATCGCCGCCCGCCTCAGCGGGGGCTGCCTGCGCCTGCGACGGCTCAACCACCCCGCCAATCAACAGCATCGGCCAGTGATTACTCTTGGCATCCGACAGGCTGGTAATGCAGTTGGTCACCCCCGGACTGGGCGAACATATCGCCACCGCGCAGAGCTTGCCTGCTTGGAAATTATGCGCCAGGGCGGCACTTAGCGCACCAAACTGGCTGCGGCAGCCAATCACCGTCAGCCCGGTGTCAACACAGGCCCCCAGCGTGGCGTACATCGGATTGCCCGGCAGGGAATAGACATGGGTGATCCCGCCGGATTTGAGCGCCGCAGCGATGGCCAGATGGCCATTGGGAGCAAGGCGGCGAGCGAGCCCCTGGCGCAGGGCGCCTTGCCGCCTCTCGCGGCCACCCCCGCCTGTTGTTGCCCCAGCCGCGTCTTTCACACCGTCTTTCACACCGTCTTTCATACCGTCTTGCACACCGGAGCGTCAGCGTCAGGCGCGGCCAAACCACTCAAGGCCTGCTCCAGCTGCGCAATCTCCTGCTCAGACAGCAGCCCCAGCACGTATTCCGACAGGCCACTTGGTGTCGGGTGGCGAAAGATCACCGTTGGCGGGATGTAACAGCCCAGCAGCTCGCCCAGTGTGACCGAGAGCTGCACCCCAAGAATGGAATTGCCACCGCAGTTGAAGAAATTATCATCCAGCCCCATACGCTCCAGGTTGAGAACCTCGGCGGTGAATTCGCACAGGATGATCTCTACCGCACTGCAAGGCGCCCGAAAGCCACTGGTGAAATGCGACTGCAACGCCTGCCACATCTGCAGCCGCTGCCGTTTGCCCGTCGCCCCGACGGGAATGGCATCGACCACTGCGATCTGGCTGGGGACCTTGTAGTCGATCAGCCGGGCAAACAATTGGGTGCGGATTGCCTCCGGGGTGAGATCTGCGTCGTCGCCCAGGCAGACTGCCGCCACAAGATCCTCACCAAGGCTTTGATGTGGTTGCGCAAAAACCACTGCATCGGTGATGCCGTCGATTTCGAGCAGAGCCTCGTCGATTTCGCGCGGAGAGATCTTTTGCCCGCCGCGATTGACCAGCTCCTTGCACCGCCCGGTGAGGGTCAGGTAGCCCTCATCGTCCAGCTGCCCCAGATCACCGGTCCAGAAACCGCCCTGCTGGAAGGCTTCGCTATTGGCCTGTGGGTTTTCCAGGTATCCCGGCGTCACCCCGCCGCCCTGGATCACCACATTGCCTACGGTGCCCGCCGCCAGGGGCTGGCCCGCATCATCCAGAATGGCAATGCTGGTGCCCCGCGCCAGGCCCACTGTGCCGGGTTTGCGTGTTCCGGGCGGCAGCGGGTTGGAGGCGATCTGGTGGCTGGCCTCGGTCATGCCATAAGCCTCGATGACCGGGACCCCAAGACAGCGCTCCAGCCGGGCGATGACCGACGCGGGCAAAGGTGCCGAAGAGGAGCGCATAAAGCGCAGCCTGTGCGACAGCGGCGCCGATCGCTTTTCCAGGTGCTGGATCAAGACCAGATGCATGGTCGGAACCGCAGAAAACCAGGTGGCCTTGTGGCGTATCAGATGGTCGACAAACCGCTCTGGCTGGAATTTTCCACCCAGGACAACGCGGCCCCCCGAAACCAGCGCGGCCCCGAGGCAGGCCATCAATCCATGGATATGAAACAGCGGCATGGCGCAGAGCGAGGTATCCTGATCGCTCAGCTCCAGCGACTGGGCGATATTGCCGCAGGAGATCGCCAGATTCTCCTGGCTCAGCTGCACCATCTTGGGGCGCGCCGTGGTGCCGGAGGTATGCAGGATAAGCCCCGCTGCGCCGGGCTCAGACATGGCTGGCAGATCGGACCCCGGCGGGGGGGACTGAAACAGCGCGTCATCAAGCGTCAGGCTGGCAAGACCCGCAGCGGCAACTGCGGCATGGGCTGCGGCGCTGGCGCCCTCTCCCAACAGCACCAATCCCGGCTTGAGATCCTTGAGATAAAACAGAAATTCTTCGGTGGTGTAGTCAGGGTTCAAAGGCGCCGCCACATGGGCGTGCAGGCAGGCCAGAAACCCCAGCGTTGCATGCCGGGCCAGCGGAGCAATGATGGCCACAGGAGCAGCCGGCGCGCAGCCCGTAGCGCCGATGCGCAAAATGACCTGATCCAGTGCCGCAAGACAGCGCCCGCCGGTCAAGGGGCCCATCTCGTCGCAAATCAGCGCAGGCTGGTCCATGCGCTGCAAAAGCCCAGCGCGCAATTGTGCTCCAAAATGTACCACAGCCCCCCCAAATTTAACGATGCAATGCCGCAGGACGAAGAAATAAATTGAATAAAATTCTCCTATTCGCCGTACCTTGAAAAATCAAGAGATCCGTTCCTAAACCCGTGTTTTGTGTTAACTTTGGTTAACAACTGGGCCGGGATGGTCATAGTTGCGCCAGTTGATCTACTGTTCTTTTGCAGGGCCTGCGCCGATCTTTCGCTGCATCAGCCATTCAAAAAGCCCCGGCGACACTCGATTGATGATCGAGGACAATCGCGCCACCCGCCCCACGGGGATGACGCTTTTACCCCGCTTCAGCCCCTTAAGGATCTCTGCAGCGGCCTCTTCGGGGGTCATGTAATCCACCCCGTCCACCGCCGACCCTGGGCGGGCAATGCCATTGGTTTTGGCCTCGGACCGGCCAATATTGGTCGCCACAAAACTGGGCGCGGCGATTGCCACCCGGACCCCGTATGGCTTTTCTTCGCAGCGCAGGGATTTGAAGAACCCCTCCAGCGCGTGTTTGCTGGCGGCATAGGCGGTGCGGTGCAACAGCGGGCTAAACCCGGCAACCGATGAGATCGCCAGATGGGTGCCCTTGGCCCGGCGCAGGTCCTTGAGCAGGGCCTGGGCCATTTCCGTGGCCGCAAAGTAATTGATATCAAACACTTTGCGATGCGCCTCTGGGCTCAGATCGGCGCAGGCGCCAATCCAGGTGATGCCCGCATTATAGACCACCAGATCAATTGAGCCCTGATCGTCACGGATCTGCTCACACAGCGCGCCCATGGCGGCGGCATAGGTCAGATCACAGCCAATGATTTGCCGCCCCTTCACTGCAGGCAGGGCCGCAAGCGCAGGTCCCGGCAAGTCGATCAAAACTGTAGACCAGCCCGCCTGCCGCAACCCGGCATCCAGGGCCAGGCCCAGCCCCCCTGCTCCGCCGGTGATAATAGCCGTTTTGTTGTGGTTCCCGTTTGTCATCACAGCCCCGCCGCCTTTTGCCACAACGCAAAAACCTCGGCGCTGGTCAGATCCGGCACATAGCCAAACCGCGTCTTCAGGGCGCTGTTATCCAGCACCGGACGATATTGCAGGAACCGCACCTGAGCCGGACCATAGCGCGACAGTTTCAAAGGATGAGCGATGGCCAGCGCCACCTTAAGCCCCCAGGCCGGCAGGCGCAGCACTGGTTTATTCATCGCCCGCGCCAGATCCGAAACCCCCAGCGCCCCGTCGCCGGCCACGTTGAAGATCCCCGGCGGCCCCTCTGCCACTGCCCGTTTCAGAATCCGTGCCAGATCGCGGGTCCAGATAAAAACAAAGGGACTGTCACAGCCCGCAATGGCCAGCAGGCGTGGTTTGTGAAACAGCGCGGTGATTTGGTTCTCCAGCCCCGCCCCCAGAACGGTCCCAACCCGCAGCACCACCTGCTCCAACGCAGGGGTCTCGGCGCGGGCTGTCGCCAGCATTTCTTCGACCTGGCGCTTATGGTCCGAATAGGCGAACTCGCGGTTGCCCCGGACGGGATCGCTCTCAGTCAGTGGCTGCGCATTGTCCGCATGATAGCCATAGGCCGCCCCGGAAGAGGTCACCACCAGACGTTTGACCCCGTGGCTCACACAGGCCGCCAACACATTACGCGAGCCAACCACATCGACCGCCTGGGCAAAATCACGCGTCGTTGGCGCAACAATGGAGGCCAGATGGATCACCACATCCGGGCGCTCTTGCCCGATCAGCCGATCAGGATCATCGCCGCGCACATCCAGCGGTTCAAACCGGATCCCCGCAGGCAGAACTGCCGGCGACCGTATATCTGTCGCCACCACCTCATAGGGGCTGCCCGCGTCCTGCGCCAACGCGTGCAGCAGGGCCGAGCCAACATCTCCTGCCGCGCCAGTGATCAGAACCTTTGTCATCGTCTTGCCTCCCGCCGGGACATGATTTGGGCCAGGCAGAGACCGGACACCGCGTGCCAAATCCCCCAAAGTGCCGCCACCACGGCCATGCCGCCCAGACCGTTAAAAAAGCCAAAGATCAGCACCAGCCCCAGGCCCGAGTTCTGAATGCCGGTCTCGATGGTGATGGCACGCCGATCATAGTCGCTCAGCCCCGCCAGCGAAGCGGTGCCATAGCCCGCAGCCAGCGCGATGGCGTTATGCAGCACCACCAGCCCGCCCACAAAAGGCGCAAACTGCAGAAAGAAGGCCCAATTCGCCGCAAGCGCCAGCACCACAAAGGCCAGAAAGATCAGCATCGACAGGTTCTGCATTGGCCGCCGCACCCGGTCGGCCAATGCCGGGCGGCGACTGTTGAGAAAGATCCCCAGCACCAGCGGCAGCACCAACATCAGCGACACCGTTATCGCAATCTGCACCGGGTCAATCTCCACCCGGTTCAAAATCTCTCGCGTCGGCGCGTAAAGCTGGCCCCAAAAGGCGATGTTGAGCGGGGTGATAAGGATCGCCCCAACGGTGGCAAAGGCGGTCATCGACACCGACAGCGCCGCGTTACCCCCGGCCCGATGGGTGATGAAGTTTGAGATATTGCCACCCGGACAGGCGGCAACCAGGATCAGCCCCAGCGCAATAGAGGCCCGAGGCTCCACAATAAGCACCAGCAAAAAGCTCAGCGCGGGCAGCACGATAAACTGCGAAATCAACCCGGTCACTACAGGTTTGGGAGCCCGTGCCAGTCGGGCAAAGTCGCTGGGCTTGAGATCCAGCGCGATGGAAAACATCACGATGGCAAGAATGGCGTTCATCACCATCAAGCTGGCACCGCTGAAGTTCAGAACAACTGTATCAAGATCGGTCATGCCCGCCCCCCGGTCAGGGCCGCGATCCAGCCGGTGACGGCCTTGCGGTAGGTTGCCTTGTCCACGTAATAGGCCATACGCGCCAGTTTCAGGTAGTTCATGCCGCCGGTTGCCCGCTCAAACCCTGCGGATTTTTCCCGTTTCAGCTGCGCCGCCCCCGCAGAGCCATCCCGCAGCCCCTTGATATAGCGCGCCACCATTTCCGCCTGTTCATGGCGCCCCTGCCAGCCCAGCCCCGAGGCCTCGACCATGCCCAGCATAAACAGATCGTCGCGTTTGGGATGCATGCAATTGAGGTAGAGATGTGGTGCCGCGCCTTGCCAGTTCAGCAGCTCTTTGTCGATAAAAGGGTAGTGCAGCAAATAACCGGTGGCGGTCAGGATCATGTCATACTCCGCCTGTGAGCCATCGGTAAAATGCACCGTTTTGCCATCGATATGGTCGATATCAGGGCGCACAGTCAGGTCGCCGTGGCCCGCATGAAACAGGATCAGCGAATTCACCACCGGGTGGCTCTCATAGAGCGCATAATCCGGTTTGGGAAAGCCGTATTTCTGCGGATCGCCAACAAACCATTTCAGGATCATCCCATCGACCCGGCGCTTTAGCCACATCGGCAGGCGAATGGCACCGCCCATGGTATCCGCCGGCTTGCCAAAGACGTATTTGGGCACAAAATAGTATCCGCGCCGCATCGAGATATCGCAGCTCACCCCGTGATGAATGGCATCCACGGCAATGTCGCAACCGGAATTCCCAGCCCCGACAATCAACACCCGCTTGTCGGCAAACTGGCGCGGGTCGCGGTACTGGGCCGAATGGATCTGCTCCCCGTCAAAGTGACCTCTGAAGCTGGGTAGATTGGGTTCTGCCAGAGTGCCATTGGCGATCAATACGCCGGCAAAGACCGCGCTGTGCTCCTGCCCCTCGCCATCGCGCCAGGTCACGCGCCAGCCATCGCCGCTGCCCCCCAGGGGATCACAGGACAGCACCTGACAGTTAAAAGCGTAGTCTTTGTAGAGATCATAGTGACGGGCAAAATCGCAAAAATAGCGGCGCATTTCCCAGTGCGAGGGGTATTCAGCAACATCTTCGGCCATTGGAAAGTCGTGAAATTGAGTCATCTTTTTGGACGAAATCAAATGCGCGGTTTCATACATGGTCGATTGCGGCGCATCGATGTCCCACAGCCCCCCCACGTCCGAATGCAGCTCGAACCCCTGAAAGGGAATGCCCTGTTCTTTCAACAGTTTTGCCATGGCCAGCCCCATGGGCCCCGCCCCAATCAGTGCAAACCTATCCGCCGCGACGCTTTCTTGCGCCGCGCTTGTCTGTGCCGTCATCATTTTTCCTCCCTGGTGCGCCATCAGGCGCTCTTTTAGATTGAACGACCGTTAAAATTAGGGCAAGATATTTCTGCCATGACCGAAAAAGTGAAAGAAAATCAACGACAACGTGCGCCGAGCAAGCGCTCTTTGGCGACTCGTGAGCGCATTTTTGATGCCGCAGAGCAGCTGTTTTCAGAGCGTGGGTTTGAAGGGGCTTCGATTCGTGACATCGCCCGCGCCGCCGATGTGCAGGGGGCCCTGGTCAATCATCACGGCGGCAGCAAAGAGGCGCTGTTTGCCACTGTGGTCACCCGGCGGGCGCAGGAACTGGCCCGGCTCAGACAAGATGCCCTGGCCTTAGCCAAAACCGAAGGTCCGCTCACCCTGCGCCGGATTCTGACCTGCTTTATTGCGCCTTTCATCGACAAGACCCTGAACGGCGGCGCCGCCTGGTCGGCCTATGGTCGGCTGATCGCCCATGTCTCGTCGGATGTGCGCTGGCAGCATATTGCGCAGAGCTGTTTTGACCCAACCGTCAGGGTCTTTCTTGCGGAGATTGCAGCAATCCTGCCCGAGAGCTCGCAGCAAAAGATCAGCACCCATTTTGTCTTTATGGTCTCTGCAATGCTGTCCCTTTGCACCTCGCGCTGGCGAATTGCAGGCCTCGCAGACAGCGAACCCCCGCAGGATGCAGCCAGGGACCTGGCTACGGATCTCACCGCGCACTTGTTGGCCTTTTGCGAGGCGGGATTTAGATCCTAGGGCCAGGCACCCGGCCCCACACAACGCGCCAGTGTCAGTACGAGAACCTGTGCAAGAACCCGCGCCTAAACGGCCATTGCCGCCTGTTCCGTCCAAACATGGTCCAGCGCCAGCAACCTGCGCTGAACCCGGCCTGGGTAGTCGGTGACAATGCCATCAACGCCCAAAGCAATCATCCGGTCGATGTCTGCCATCTCATTCACCGTCCAGACCGCAACCCGCAGGCCCAGGGCATGTGCCCGCGCCACCTGCGCCGCGGTCACATCCAGGTAATAGGGGCACCACAGCGCGCCACCTGCCTGTGCCACCAGGTCAGGCGGGCTGGCGTCGGCCTCAGTCAGACCGGGGATCGCAGGGGTGGCGTGATCTTCGCCGATATCCGCTGCATTTTGCGGCATCTGCGTGAGAAAAGAGGTCGGCATTTCAGGTGCCTGGCGGGCACATTCCGCCAAAAGCGCCCAGTCAAAGCTGTGCATCAAGGTGCGCTGCGTCAGCCCCAGGGCGCGAACGTCAGCCACCACCGCCGCCACAACGGCGGCGCGGGCCGAGGCATCCTGTAGTGTCTCAGGGTCGGATTTGATCTCCAGCATCAGATGCACATCCTGATAGCCCGGCTGGGCAATCAAGGCACAGAGATCGCTGAGACGTGGAATGCGAGCGCCATAGAGAAAAGCTTGATCGGGAAAGCGCTGGCCGTATTCGCTGCGGCCATCCAGCCCGCCCACATCCATCTCGGCCAGATAGGCCCAATCCAGATCTGACACCCTGGGCTCTGCCCCCTGCAGCCAGTTGCCGGCCCCGTCCCGCACGATCGAGCCCGTCAGGCTGTGATTATGGGTGATCACCGGCACCCCGTCGCGGCTCATCACCACGTCGAATTCCAACAGGCGCACCCCACAGTTCAGGGTAAAGGCAAAGCCCTCCATGGTGTTTTCCGGCATCACACCGCGCGCACCGCGATGCCCGATCACCCGGATCAGACCATCGCCACCGGTAAAGGCCGCCAGCTGGGGGAACTGCATCACGCCTCCAGCCGTTTTTCGGTCTTGGGATCAAACAGGTGCAGCAGCTCTGGTGCGGCAGAAAACCGATGCTGCGCACCGGTCTGGGTAGACACATGCCCCGAAACCGAGGCCACCATGGCGTGGGTGGTGCCGCTGAGCATACCATGCAACAGCGTATTGGCGCCCAGTTGTTCAACCATATCCACATCAATGGCAATGGGGCCGTCTTCATCCGCCACCAGGTGCTCTGGGCGAATGCCCAACAAAACCGACCCCGCCTGTGCCTGTGCCTCAGACAGCTGCGGCGCCGCAAGTTTGGCGCCATTTGGCAGCCCCATGCCGTCGGCCTCAACCGTGGCGGGGATAAAGTTCATCGCCGGACTGCCAATGAAACCGGCCACAAAGACCGACGCCGGGCGGTCATACAGCTCAATCGGGGTGCCGAATTGTTCCACATAGCCACCATTCAACACCATCAGGCGATCGCCCAGGGTCATCGCCTCGACCTGATCATGGGTCACATAGATCGAGGTCACGCCAAGGCGCTGCTGCAGTTTGCGGATTTCCAGCCGCATCTGCACCCGCAGTTTGGCATCCAGGTTCGACAGGGGTTCGTCAAACAGGAACACCTGCGGATCGCGCACGATGGCCCGCCCCATGGCAACCCGCTGACGCTGGCCACCGGACAATTGCCGGGGTTTGCGGTCAAGGTACTGACGGATTTCCAGAATATCGGCGGCCTCTTCAACACGCTGATTGATCTCAGCCTTGGAGAGTTTGCGGATCTTCAGCCCGTAAGCCATGTTTTCACGCACGCTCATATGCGGATAAAGCGCGTAGTTCTGGAACACCATGGCGATATCGCGCTTTGATGGCTCCAGCTCATTCACCCGCCGCCCCGCAATTGCGATCTCGCCAGAGGTAACAGTCTCCAGCCCCGCCACCATGCGCAGCAGGGTGGATTTGCCGCAGCCCGAGGGGCCAACGATGACGATGAATTCGCCATCTTTGATCTCGCCCTCAACATGGTGCAGCACTTCGGTGGGACCATAGGATTTGGTCAGGTCGGTCAGTTTAATTTCAGCCATTGAGGGGCGTCCTATTTATCGGTTTCCGTCAAGCCCTGCACAAAGAGCTTTTGCATCGAGATGACGACAAAGATCGGTGGGATCATCGCCAAAAGGGCGGTCGTCATGATGATATTCCATTGCGGGCTTTGCTCGGCCGCCTCCAGCATCTGTTTGATCGACATGACGATGGTGGTCATCGAGGTATCCGTGGTGATCAGCAGCGGCCAAAGGTACTGGTTCCAGCCAAAGATGAAGAGGATCACAAACAGCGCCGCGATATTGGTGCGCGACAGCGGCAGCAGGATATCCCAGAAGAACCGCATCGGCCCTGCCCCATCAATGCGCGCACTTTCCAGCATCTCATCCGGCACCGTCAGGAACACCTGACGGAACATGAATGTTGCCGTCGCAGAGGCAATCAGCGGGATCGACAGCCCCCAATAGCTGTTCAGCATGCCAAGGTTGGCCACCACCTCAAAGGTGGGCAGGATCCGCACCTCAACCGGCAGCATCAGGGTGATGAAGATCATCCAGAAACAGGTCATACGGAAGGGAAAGCGGAAATAGACGATGGCAAAGGCCGAAAGCAGCGAGATGGCGATCTTGCCCAGCGCAATCATCATCGCCATGGCCAGACTGTTGAACAACATCAGCCAGACCGGCGCGCCTTCGCTGCCGCTCAGCCCAGAGCCAAACAGCGTCTGTTTCAGATTGTCCCACAAATGCGTTCCCGGCCACAGGGGCAGCGGCACCTGGTTCATACGGAACTGATCATGGGTGGCGGCGACAAAGGTGATCCAGATCGGCAAGGCAATGGCGATGACGCCAAGCACCAGCACAAAATGGGTGAGCAATGCGGTAAGTGGACGATTTTCAACCATCAGTATTCCACCTTTCTTTCAACATAGCGGAATTGGACAACGGTCATGGCAATGACCAGCACCATCAGGATCACCGACTGCGCCGCAGAACCGCCGAGATCAAGACCCACAAAGCCATCGTTGAAGACCTTGTAGACAAGGATCGTGGTAGAGGAGCCAGGCCCGCCTTGGGTCACGGCATGGATGATGCCGAAGGTTTCAAAGAAGGCGTAGACCATGTTGATGACCAGCAGGAAAAACGTGGTGGGCGAGATCAGCGGCAGGATGATGGAAAAGAACCTGCGCCCCGGCCCGGCGCCATCAATGGCGGCGGCCTCGATGACACTGTTCGGGATCGATTGCATGGCGGCGAGATAGAACAAAAAGTTATAGGCCACCTGTTTCCAGGCGGCAGCCATGACCACCAGCGCCATGGCCTGATTGCCGTTCAGGTAGTGGTTCCAGTCGATGCCGAAAAAGTCCAGAAAATAGGGAAAGATCCCCAGTGTCGGGTTGAACATAAACACCCACAGCGCCCCGGCCAGAACCGGCGCAACCGCATAGGGCCAGATCAGCAGGGTGCGGTACATCATGGCGCCGCGCACCACCCGCTGGGCAAATCCTGCCAGGATCAGCGCCACCCCCATGGACAGCGCCGCCACCAAGAGCGAGAAAATGGCCGTCCGCCAAAAGGCATCCAGATAATGCTGGTCCCCCCAAAGAGCCTGGAAGTTCTCAAACCAGACAAATTCGGACCCCAGGCCAAAGGCATCCTCAATGAGAAACGACTGATACATCGCCTGGCTGGCGGGCCAGATAAAGAAAACCAGCGTAATCGCCAGCTGCGGTGCCACCAGCAGATAGGGCAGTGGCGAAGAAGGAAAATGGACGCGTTTCAGCATGGAGTGCCCCGTGTAGTGCCCGGTAGAGAGTGGTGCCCGGTAGAGATGCGCCGCTTGCAGCAGCGCGCAAAACGAGACCATGCCGCCCGAGGGGCGGCATGGCTCAGATCATCACGCAGTGCTTATTTCGCGGAGCGTTCGAACTTGCGCAGCAGGGTGTTGCCACGCTCGGCCGCTGCATTCAGCGCGTCGGTTGCAGACTTGTCGCCTGCCCAAAGGGCTTCCAGCTCTTCGTTGATCACGTCACGCACCTGAACAAAGTTGCCAAAGCGCAGGCCGCGGCTGTTCGGGGTTGGTGTGTTCAGGCTCAGCTGTTTGATGGCGATGTCGGTGCCGGGGTTGGCTTCATAGAACCCCTGCTCCTTGGACAGCTCATAGGCGGCTGTGGTGATCGGCACATAGCCGGTTTCCTGGTGCCACCAGGCCTGCACTTCTGGCGAAGACAGGTAGGTCAGGAACTTGGCAGTGCCTTTGTACTCTTCGTCCTCGTGACCGGCCAGAACCCACAGGGTTGCGCCACCGATAACAGAGTTCTGCGGTGCATCGGCCAGGTTGGTGTCCAGCGGCAGCATGGTCTGACCAAATTCAAAACCGGCCTGGCTTTTCATCGAGCCATAATAGGCAGAGGAGTTCATCCACATGCCGCATTCACCATTGGTGAACATCGGCAGGCTGTCGCCGCGACGGCCACCGTATTTGAACAGGTTGCCTTCGGTCATCGAGGCAATGTCGTCCAGACGGGCAGCAACCGCAGGGTTGTTGAAGTTGAACTCAGTGTCGAAACCGGCAAAGCCGTTTTCCTTGGTACCCATTTCCATGTTGTGCCAAGCCGAGAAGTTCTCGATCATCACCCAGGACTGCCAGCCAAAGGAGACACCGCATTCCATGCCGTTGTCGACCAGTTTTTGTGCCGCAACCTTCACATCATCCCAGGTTTCTGGAACCGATGCACCCGCCGCGTCCAGCGCGTCTTTGTTGTACCACATGACCGGGGTGGAGCTGTTGAAAGGCATCGACAGCAGCTCACCTTCGGGGGTCTCATAGTAGGACACAACCGCAGGCAGGAAGGCGTCGCCATCAAAGGGCTCGCCGGCGTCTTTCATCAGCTGCTCGACAGGATAGATCGCGCCCTTGGCTGCCATCATGGTGGCGGTGCCGACTTCAAAAACCTGCACGATCTGCGGGTGTTCTTTGGCACGGAAGGCCGCAATCGCGGCAGTCATGGTTTCGGTATAGTTGCCCTTGTAGACAGGAACGACCTTGTAGTCGCTCTGCGTGGCGTTGAAATCTTCGGCGATTTTGTTGACGCGTTCGCCATTGGCACCGCCCATAGCGTGCCACCACTGAACCTCGGTTTCGGCAAAGGCAACACCAGCGGTCGAGGCCAGGATGGCCGACGTGCAAAGAAGTGATTTGATAGACATATGAGATCTCCCCGTTCATCTGATGCCCAAAGAGTGAGCAGAAACAGGCATAATGCAAGTGAAAGTTTTTTGACATCAGGCATAACACAATGTTATGAATAGCCTCAGATATTCCGTAAATTTGAGGCTAAGCCATTGAAATTCAAGCTGAGGCAGTTGGAGGCTTTTCAGGCCGTTGCGCAGACGGGGTCGGTCACCCGTGCTGCAAAAACTTTGGGCATCTCACAACCCGCCACCAGTCGGCTCTTGTCAGACTTTTCCAACTCGGTCGCGATCGAGCTGTTCCAGCGCAAGGACGGCATGCTGATTCCCACCAGCGAAGCGCGCTATCTGCTGTCCGAAGTTGGCCGGGTCTTTGACAGTCTGCGCCATCTAGAAGAACTCAACCGTGACTTGACGGATCGAACAGCCGGGCATCTGCGGATCGCCTGCCTGCCGGGCTTTGCCAGCTCTCATCTCCCCAAACTGCTCGCCAAGTTTCTGCAGCAACGTCCGGGGGTGAATCTCACGCTTGAGCCGGACCGCCCGGAGCGGATCCTGGAGTGGATCATAGGCGAACAATATGACTGTGGCATAACAGATGGGTTCACGGGCCATCCAGCCGTTGAGCACATTGATATTGCGATCAAAACGGTCTGTATTTTTCCACGCGGTCACCGGCTGGCCAAGCTGGAGCAGATCTCGCCGATGGATCTGGCGGATGAAAAAATCATTCACGCCCGCAAAGGCAGCCCGTTCTTCAACAGCCTGTCGCAGGCCTTTGCCGACCATGGTGTTCTGTTGAATTCCTGGGTCGAGGTCCGCCAGTTCTCAACCGCTTGCCTGATGGTGGCCGAAGGTCAGGGGGTCTCCGTTGTCAGCGCCCTGGACGCCGATCAGTTCAAATCAAAAAACGTCCAGTCCAGACCCTTTGACCCCGAGATCTCTCACTGGCTGTCCATTCTGCGGCCTGTCTCTGGCAGCAGGTCGCTGCTGTCGCTGGACTTTGTCGATACCTTCTTGGAAAGCCTGCAGCCCTATATCGCCGAGACCGCGTCGCGCTAGCCCACGGGCGCCCAGCCTATAGCCTAGGACGCCGCGTCGGGGGTGTCTGGGTTGGGAGTGCCTGGGTCGGAGTTATCTGGGCAGGGGCTATCTTGGAGGGTTGCGGCATCAGGGGAAAGCGCCTGCATGTCGCGCCACAGGCGGTTCAGCGTCGGTTTGCTGTTCTCCTTGTCCCGGTAAAGCCGGATCTCCAGCGCGTGGCAGTGTTGCGGGCCACCAACGATCTGCATCCGCCCCTCTGCCAGCTCTTCCTTGCACAGCTCCCGTGGCAGCCAGCCCAGGCCAAAGCCCTCGAGCACCATTGCCTTGACAGAATTGGCCAGCGCGCTTTGGTTCACCACCAGCATCTTGGGGCCGTCAGCATTTTGCCGCAGGGCGTGTTCCACCACCGAGCGCAGCGCCGAAACCGTCCCGTAGGACAACAGCGACACTGGTTTCTTGGGGGGGGCGTCAAAATGGTGCAACGGCCCTTCCGGCCCGGTCTTGGACACCGGCACAAAGCTGTCTTTGGTCAAGGTGATATAGTCACAATTCCCCAGCGCCAGCGGCGCCAGCGCATCCATGGACGGGTGCCAATAGGTCAGGATCACATCGCAATAGCGCTGCTGCAGGGCGGATACAAACTGATCCGCCGCCCAGCCGGTGGAGTTCAAGTCAATCTCCAAGCCCCCCTCATCGACCATCGGGGCGATGTGGGTTTTGTAATGGGTCATATACAGCGACTGGGAGGTGGCAAAACGAATGACATTTTCGCCAGCCGCATCAATGATCTGGCAGCGTTCCAGCGTCTCGTCATAGGTGCGCAGCATCACCCGCGACTGGGCGAGAAACACCTCCCCCGCCGGGGTCAGCGACAGCGGCAGGGTTTGGCGATTGATCAGCTTGACGCCAAACTCCTCTTCCAGCGCCCGAATGCGCCGAGAGAAGGCCGGTTGGCTGACATTGCGCTCTTCCGCCGCGCGCGAGAAATTCTTCTGCGCGACCAAAGCCTCAAAGTCTCTGAGCCAGGCTATGTCCACTGTGTCATTCCGTTCTGCGCCGTTTTGACCCTAGCCGTCCAGCCGGTCTTCTTCGACGGCATGGCAGGCCACCAGGGCGCCGTCTGGCTGCAGCTGGGGACGAGGTTTTTCATTCTGGCACCGGCTATTGGCATGGGCACAGCGACTTTCAAACGGGCATCCCTGGGGCAGGTTGATCGGTGTCGGAATTTCGCCACGCAATCGGATGTGGTTGGGATGGTCGTCTTTTAACTGCGGAACCGCCGAAAGCAAAGCACGGGTATAGGGGTGCTTGGGGTTCTCAAACAGTGTCGCCGTGTCCGACAGCTCACAGACCGAGCCCAGATAGAGCACCGCAACCTTGGTGCCAAAGTGCTGCACCACGCTCAGATCATGGGTGATGAACAGATAGGTGAGGCCGCGCTGGTCCTTGGCCTCCAGCATCAGGTTCAGCACCTGCGCCTGGATCGACACATCCAGCGCCGAAATGGGTTCATCGGCGATAATGAATTCGGGATCCACCGTCAAAGCCCGTGCAATGGCAATCCGCTGGCGCTGACCGCCAGAGAATTCATGGGGGTAACGCCCAGCCCAACTGGGATCCACACCCACCGAGCGCATCACCTCCGCCACCTTGTCGCGCACCTCGCCCCTGGACAGGGCAGGATTGTGATAGCGCACGGGTTCCTCCAGCGCCTGCTGGATGGTCATGCGTGGGTTCAGCGATGCATAGGGGTTCTGAAAGATCATCTGCATCTTTTTGCGCAGCGGCATCATTGCCCGGCGCGAGCGATTATCAATGCGCTCCCCTGCATAGTGGATCTCACCACCGCTGGGCGTCAGCAGGCCTGCAATCAACCGGGCCACGGTGGATTTACCACAGCCGCTTTCCCCCACCACACAGAGCGCCTCTCCGGCGGCGACCTCCAGCGAGATATTGTTGACGGCATGGACTTCGCGCTTTTCCTGAACCAGCTTGCCGCCCTTGAATTTCAGGGTTTCCAGAAAGCCACGGTCCAGCTCAAAGCGCTTTTCCAGGTTGTCGATCTTCAACAGGGGCTGAGGCGTCGTCATCAGTTCATCTCCTCAGCTTTGTCGCTGTGCAACCGGTTGACCTCGTGGCAGGCCACCTGAACATGGGTGTATTGCACCGGCTTTGGCGCCTCGGTGCGGCAGTGATCCTGCACATATTCGCAGCGCGGACTAAAGGGGCAGCCCTTGGGGATTGAGGTCAGCGAGGGCATATTGCCCGGGATCTGTTTCAACCGTTGGCCGGGTTTGGTCTGCTGCGGCAGCGCGTTGATCAGCCCCTGGGTATAGGGGTGCTGTGGGTCGTTGATGATCTCGCGGGTGCGGCCAGCTTCGATGATGCGCCCGGCATACATCACCAGGGTGCGTTCGGTCATCTGGCTGACCACGCCCAGGTCATGGGTGATCAGGATCAGGCCTACCTTGTTGGAGTCGCACAGCTCCAGCAACAGCTCCATGATGTCGGCCTGAATGGTCACATCCAACGCCGTTGTCGGCTCATCGGCGATGATCAGCTGCGGATCCAGCAGCAGGGCAATGGCGATGATGATCCGCTGGCGCATACCCCCCGACAGCTCGTGCGGGTATTGATCCAGACGCTCCTCTGGCGACGGGATATAGACCTCCCGCAGCTTCACGATGGCGATCTGTTCCGCCTCCGCCTTGCTGAGCTTGCGGTGCGCCATCAGCGTTTCCACCATCTGCTGGCCAATGGTCAGCACCGGGTTCAGCGTCACCATCGGATCCTGAAAGATCATCGCCATCTGATTGCCGCGAATGCCGCGCATCTTGGCCTCGGACATCTCGGCGATGTCGTCGCCCTGAAACAGGATCTGGCCACTGTCAATAAAGCCAGGGCGGCTGAGCAGGTTCATCAGGGCAAAACCGGTGATGGATTTGCCCGCGCCGGATTCCCCGACGATGCCCAGGCGTTCGCCCTTGGCCAGATCAAAACTGATCTGATTGAGAGCGGTTACGGTATTGTCGCGCATGGCGAATTTAACGCTCAGGTCGCGCACGGAAAGCAAGGACATTGCGCTTATCCCTTATACAGTTTGGGGTTCAGGGCATCCCGTAGCCAGTCGCCCAACAGATTGATCACCAGCACCAGAACCACCAGCACGATGCCGGGAATGGCGGTGATCCACCAGCTTCCCGAAAAGATATAGTCAAAGCCGGAAGAGATCAGCGATCCCAGCGACGGCTGGCTGGGCGGCATGCCAAGGCCAAGGAAGGACAAGGACGCCTCGGAAATGATCGCATTGGCCACCTGCACGGTGGAGATCACAAAGATCGGTGACAGCGAGTTGGGCAGGATATGGCGCACCATGATGCGCAGCGGGCCAAAGCCCAGCACCCGGGCGCTGTCGACATATTCCTTTTTCTTCTCGGCCAGAACGGTGGCCCGCACCGTACGGGCATATTGCGGCCACTCCGCCACGCCAATCACCGCAATCAGGAAATAGATCGCATACTGGTTGAAGGTCTCAGAGCCAAACATCGCCTGGGTCACCGCCAGAAAGATGATCGCCACCATCAGGGTGGAAAACGACAGCTGGATATCGGCCAACCGCATCAGCAGGCTGTCGATCCGCCCGCCCACATAGCCGGCAATCAACCCGATCGAGATACCAAGGAAAGCCTGCAGCCCCACCGCACAGATGCCAATCAACAGCGACAGGCGCGTACCATAGAGGATAGTCGACCACAGATCGCGGCCCTGATCATCGGTGCCCAGCATGAACTGCGCATCAGCCCCATCGACCCAGACGGGGGGATATTCGCTGTTCATAATGTCGATCTGCCCCGGATCATAGGGATCAAAGGGCGCAATCAGCGGCGCGCAAAACGACATCACCGCAATCACCATAAAGACGGCCAGCGACACCATGGCAACCGGGTTGCGCCGGAAGCTATAGCCGATATTGGAGTTCCAGATCTGCGCCCAGCGCGATGGTTCGGCGGTGGTATTCAGGCTGCTCATGCGCCCATCCTCGCAAGATTGACGGTGGGATTGACCAGCCCGTAGATCAGGTCAACGATTGTATTGGTGACAACAAAGATAAAGCCAACAACGATGAGATAGGCGACGATCAGCGGGGTATCGACACGGTTCACCGCCTCCAGGAACATGAAGCCCATGCCCGGCCACTGAAACACGGTCTCGGTCAGGATGGTATAGGCCACCATGGTGCCGATCTGCACCCCGCCGACGGTGATCACCGGCAGCAAAGTATTCTTCAGCGCGTGCACAAAATAGATCCGCCAGGGCCGGATACCCTTGGCTTTGGCGTATTTCACATATTCGCTCTGCAGCACTTCCATCATCTCGGCCCGGATCAGGCGGACAAACAGCGGCAACATGATCGAGGCCAGCGCGATCGAGGGCAGCAGGATATGCATCCAGCCATCCACCGTGGCAAAATTGGTGTCCCAA
Organism: Pseudophaeobacter sp. TrK17; assembly: GCF_042192375.1. Classification (NCBI taxonomy): domain Bacteria; kingdom Pseudomonadati; phylum Pseudomonadota; class Alphaproteobacteria; order Rhodobacterales; family Roseobacteraceae; genus Pseudophaeobacter; species Pseudophaeobacter sp. TrK17. The sequence continues at coordinate 1,045,584 of NZ_CP071700.1, read as the reverse complement.
GAGCCAAAGACATGCACCACGTCCCCGCGCCCATAAGAGGGAAACCAGCCGTATTCGACTGAAAACACATAGATCATCAGGATCGCGGTCAAAAACACCGGGATCGAAATACCAATGATCGAAATCCCCATAACCAGACGGCTGATGATCGTATTGGGATAGATGGCGGTATAGACGCCCACCGGGATCGACAGGCCGATGATGATGACAGCGGCGCCCAGGACCAGCTCCATGGTGGCGGGCAGCTTTTTCAGGATCACATCCAGCGCCGGCTCTTTGAAGAAATAGCTGGTGCCCAGATCACCCTGCAGCGCATTGCCGGCAAAGCGCAGATATTGGGTGAGGAAACTGTCGTTCAGCCCCAACTCGTCGCGCAGCTCCTGGCGAACCTCTTCGCTGACGGATTGTCCGACAAGCTCTCGCAGCGGATCACCAAGGTTATCCTGAATGGCAAAACCGATCAGCGAGATGACAAACATCACCGCGATGGCCTGGAACACGCGTTTCACAAGGTAAGCAAACATGCTTTGGCACCTTCCTGGGGCAATTGGTAGTGGGGTCGTTCGGCCTGGAACGAAGAAGAGGGCCTGAGACAAATGGCAAAGGGCATCAAACCTCGCCTCCCTGTGCAGTCAGGAAGCATACCCTTGGCAAACTGTCTTGGAAAGAAGCCGGAACAGGTCACAATGACCCGCCCCGGCTGAAAGTTGGAACGTTCCTTAATCGACGACAAGGTCACCAAAGTAAGGGAAGTTCAGCGCGTTCACGATGGATTCAGCGTGAACACCTTTGCGCGCACCCCAAGCGAGGTTCTGCCAGTGCAGCGGGATGAAAGCGGCCTCGTCATAGAGGATGGTTTCCATCTGCTGCAGCAGCTCGGCGCGTTTTTCAGAATCGGTTTCCGAATTGGCCTTGGCCATCAGCATGTCAGCTTCTTCGTTGCAGTAGTTGCCCGAGTTATACTGCCCATTGCCGGTTTCTTCATTGAAGCAATGGCTCAGGAACTGGTGGAAGTTGGCCGAGTCTTCGGTATCCGAGTGCCAGCCGATCATCATCATATCTGCTGCGCGCTCGTCAAAGGCGGGCCAGTACTGGGCCTTTGGCATGGTCTGCAGGTCAACCTTGATATTGATCTTTGCCAGCATCGAGGCAACCGCCTGAGCGATCTTGTCGTCGTTCACATAGCGGTTGTTGGGCGCCATCATGGTCAGCTCAAACCCGTCGGCATAGCCCGCTTCGGCCATCAGTTCCTTGGCCTTGGCAACGTCAAAACGTGGGGTCAGATCAGCATTGTGACCCAGATAGCCAGCCGGGCTTGCCTGGGCGCCAACGGTGCCAAAGCCACGCATGATGCGATCGACGATACCAGCATTGTTGACGGCATAGTCGATGGCCTTACGGACGCGGGCATCTTTCAGCGCTTCGACACGGTCCTGGTTCATCTGGAAGGTGATGATCCGGGTGCCGGGCATGGTGATCAGGTTGGTGCCTTCGTTTTCGTCAACACGGGCCAGATCGGTGGGCGGAACCGGCGCGATGAAATCAACATCGCCAGACAGCAGGGCGGCCACACGGGTGGGGCTTTCCTTGATCGGGGTCAGGATGATCTGATCCACGTTGCCAGCGGTTTCGGTATCCCAGTAGCCGTCAAAACGGTCAAAGACCATCTTTACGCCCTGCTCCCGCGAGGTGACCACAAAGGGGCCGGTGCCGGAGACATTGCGCGAGGCGAAGCTATCGCCGTGCTTGACCAGCTCAGCGCGATCCTTGCCGTCGTCAGTGGTGCCCGAATAGAATTTGCTGTCCATCGGGAAGATATAGGTCACCGTGTGCAGCACCAGCGGATAGGGCTCCGAGGTGATCAGATCAAAGGTATTATCGTCGATCACCTTCACATCGGTGAACAGGCTGAAGATCCCCTTGAAGTCGGGGCTTTCTTTCAGGCGGTCAAAGGTCCAGTCGACATCCGCTGCGGTCAGCATGTTGCCAGAGTGGAACTTTACACCTTCGCGCAGGTGAAACCGCGTGGTGTTTTCGTCGATCTGCTCCCAGCTGGTTGCCAGACGGGGCTCAAACTGCAGGTCCTGGGTCCAGCGGACCAGCGGGTCAAAAGACATATGCGAGAACTGCAGCGTGCCCCCGGACAGTTGCTCATGTGGGTCCAGTGACACCGGATCGGCGTCATAGGCGACTTTGACTGTGACTTCGGCCTGAGCCACGGCGCCAAAGGCGAGCGACATCACACCAGCCGCAGCGATGCGGATAAATTGGTTCATTCTTCCCTCCATGTCGGACGCCTTGGTTGGCCTCCTGAAACAGTGAGAGATACCTAAGCCATGGCGCCCAACAGGGGCCAATGCCAATTTCAAATCACCCATGCAAATCCGGAATAGAGCGCATATCGCGCAGGCGCCAAACAGCAAACAGCGCCCTGCATACCACGATGCAAAGCGCTGTTCTGAATAGGCTATACCCCAAACAGGACGATGTGCCCCCTGCCTGCCCCCGGCGTCTGCGTTGGCCGATCTACCGCTAGACTGAGACCTTCGGCAGCACCTCTTCGCGGCTGGTGCTGGCCTTATCACCGTCAAAGATCACCTCGCCCCGGCGCAGCACCACGATGTGATCTGCCAGCTCATAGGCAAAATCAAAATACTGCTCCACCAGCACAATGGCCATGTCGCCGCGATCGCGCAGCAGCCGGATCACTTCGCCGATCTGCTGGATCACATTGGGCTGAATGCCCTCGGTTGGCTCATCCAGAAGCAAGAGTTTGGGCCGGGTGATCAGCGCCCGTGCAATGGCCAGTTGCTGCTGTTGCCCACCGGACAAATCGCCCCCGCGCCGATCAATGAAATCCTTCAGGATCGGGAACAAATCAAACAGCTCATCCGGGATGTGATGGTCGGATTTGGGCAGACAGGAAAACCCGGTTTCCATGTTTTCGCGCACCGTGAGCTGCGGAAAAATCTCGCGCCCCTGCGGCACCACGGCGACGCCTTTTTGCGCCAATTTATGCGCGGGCATCGCAGGTAGTTCTTCGCCATCCAGAACCATGCGCCCGCCCGAGCGCAGATGCTGGCCACAGATCGCCCGGATCAGGCTGGTTTTGCCCACCCCATTGGTGCCCATTACACAGGTCACCGCACCCGCCTTGGCCTCTAGCGAGACCCCATGCAGGATTTGGGAGTGACCATAATGCAGGGTGAAATCGTCGAGTGTCAGCATCTCTCAGCGCCCCAAATATACATCAATGACCTGGCTGTTTGCGGTCACGTGATCCAAAGAGCCTTCCGCCAGAACCGCCCCCTCGTGCAAGACCGTGACGCGGCAATCCAGCCTGCGCACAAACTCCATGTCGTGTTCCACCACCACAACAGCGCGGGTTTTGGCGGCCTCCACCAGAATGGCAGTGGTTTGCTCGCGCTCAGCCGGGGTCATGCCAGCGGCCGGTTCATCCACCAGTAACAGGCGCGGCTCTTGCGCCAGCAACATGCCAATTTCCAACCACTGTTTCTGCCCGTGGCTCAGCTCGCCGGATTTACGCCCCAGCGCATCTGACAGGCCAATCTCAGTGGCCAGTTCATCAACCCGCGCCAGGTCGGCGGCGGTGGCGCGATAAAACATCACCGCAAAAGGGCTACGGTTGGAGCGCAGCGCCATCAGCAGATTTTCCAGCACCGTCTGGTCCTCAAACACCGTGGGTTTCTGGAACTTGCGCCCAACGCCCTCACGGGCAATGCGGGCCTCGCTCATCCCCAAAAGCGAGATATTGCGCTCGCCCCATGTCACCCTGCCCTCGTCTGGTTTGGTCTTGCCGGTGACGATATCCATGAAGGTGGTTTTGCCCGCCCCATTTGGACCGATGATCGCCCGCATTTCCGCCTGACCAATGGCAAAGCTGAGGTTGTTGATTGCCTTGAACCCATCAAAGCTGACGGAGACACCAGAGACTTCCAGAAGCATGCTCATTCATTCGCCTCCTTTTCGCGCAGGGCGCCGGCGCCCGGTCCCAGATCGGCACCGTGACGGTCGGGTCGACGCCGCTCGCTCCACAAATCAACCAGCCCACCAATGCCGCGTGGCGCAAACAGCGTCACCAGAACAAAGCTGAGTCCCAGCACAATGAGCCACCAATCGACCCATTTCAGGGTATAAAAGCCAAGATTCACATCCGGTGCCTGACCGCCGGTAAACCAGGACGACACCAGGCTGACAAAGATGGCGCCGATCACCGCACCGTACAGGCGGCCTCGGCCACCAATGGCCACCCAGACCGCCAGATAGATCGAGGCAACAGGAGCAATTTCCGCCGGGTTGATAATCCCCGCCTGCGGATAATACAGCGCCCCGGCGATACCTGCGATAATGGCGGTGACAGTAAAGATGAACAGCTTGTAGCCCTCGACCGAGTAACCAAGAAAGCGCACCCGCGCCTCGTTGTCGCGAATGCCACGCAGCACCGAGCCAAACTTGCCCGAGACAATCCAGGCGGCAAACAGATAGCCCAACGCCAGGGCCGCCGCCGAGGCCCAGAAAAACCAGATCGACATGGTGGCCTGTGGCACATGATCCAGCCCCGGCAGGTTCTGCAGGCCTGACAGCCCATTGTTGCCGCGCAAGCCGCTATCGTTTTGAAACAGATACAGCGCCAGCCCCAGGGTCATCGCCTGGGTCAGGATCGACAGATACACACCGGTAACGCGCGAGCGGAAGGCCAGCCAGCCAAAGACCAGCGCCAGCACACCCGGCACCGCCACCACCAGCACAAGCTGCAGCAGCAGACTGTCAGCAAACATCCAGATCAGAGGGAACTCGCTGGATCCCACCACGCCGAAGATCTGATTGCCAATGGCATCGACAACCTCGCTCTCGGTGGCGGGGATCGGGGCCTCGGCCAGCGACGAGACAACAATCGCTTGCGTGCGGGCATACATCAGCCACATGCCGATCATGTAGCCGCCCAGGCCAAAGAAGGCAAAATGGCCCAGCGACAGGATACCCGTGTAGCCCCAGACCAGATCCATCGCCACCGCCACCAGGGCCAGACACAGCGTCTTACCCAGGGTTTTGACAAAGCTGGTGGAGATCACCCCGGCCCCTGCCCCTTCGGCCAACAGGGTCACGCCCAGCACGAACAGGGCCAGCACAGCCAGAAACACCAGGGTCGAGGGGTTACGTTTGAAGAAAGTGTCGGACATCGCTTAATCTCCCGCCGCCCGGCCTTTGAGGGCGATGATCCCTCGTGGGCGAAATTGAATGAAGACGATGATAAAGACGATCATATAGGTCTGTGCGGCCAGTGTGTTTGACGGGTTCAGCCACTCGACTGTATAGGGCGGTTGCAAATTAGGCCACGGTAGCGCCGGTATTTTGCCGGGGCGGGCGGCGCAAAAGTCGTCCACTTTTGCTCTCACTGTCTTTGCAGGGAGGGCCGGAGGATTTTCACCGTGGAAGTATATTTAGCCGTGCGCCGCGCGCATTTCGATGAGGGGCGCAGCAAACGTTCGATCGCCCGTGATTTTGGCCTTGCCCGTGGAACGGTCGACAAGATGTGCGCGTATTCGTCTCCCCCTGGTTACCGCCGGAGCCAGAAAGTTCGGCGCCCGAAGTTGGAAGCCTTCACCGATACAATTGACCAATGGCTTCTGGAGGATCAGAACCGTCCGAAGAAGCAACGCCATACGGCGAAGCGGATCTTTGAACGGCTCCGTGAGGAAGAAGGCTTTACCGGCGGTTATACGACCGTGAAGGACTATGTTCGGGGGCATCGTCAAAAAGCGCGGGAGATGTTCATTCCACTCGCCCATCCTCCGGGTCACGGGCAGGCCGATTTCGGTGAGGCCGTTGTCATCCTGGGGGGCGTGGAACAGAAGATCCACTTTTTTGCCTTTGACCTGCCCTACAGCGATGCATGCTATGTGCGGGCCTATCATGCGGCGACAACAGAAGCCTGGATGGACGGGCATGTTCACGCCTTTGAGTTCTTCGGGCGCGTGCCGCTCTCGGTGGTCTATGACAATGACAGCTGCCTTGTTGCGAAGATCGAAGCCGGAGGGCGGCGTCGGCGGACGCAGATGTTCACGGAGATGTTGTCACACTACCTTTTTGATGATCGCTACGGCCGCCCGGGCAAGGGGAACGATAAAGGCAATGTCGAAGGTCTGGTGGGCTGGTCCCGGCGCAACCTGATGGTGCCGCTGCCGGAATTCCCTGATCTGGACAGCTTCAATGTCTGGCTCGAAGAACAATGTCTGACACGGCAGTCGGCTGTCTTGCATGGGCACCGGGAGACGATCGGGGAACGGCTGAAGCGGGATCTGGCTGCCATGTCGCCACTCCCTGCAATGCCTTACCAAGCCTGCCACAAGGCAACGGGCCGGGTCAGCTCCCAATCTCTGGTGCGCTACAAATCCAATGATTACTCGGTTCCCAGCACCTATGGCTTACGGGAGGTGACGATCCGTGCGTTTGTGGATGTGGTCGAAATCGGCTGTGGTGGTGGGGTCATCGCCCGTCACGCCCGCTGCTACGAGCGCGAACAAATGATCTTCGACCCTGTGCATTACTTTGCCCTTCTGGAGACGAAGCCCGGGGCCTTGGACCAAGCCGCCCCTTTGGTCGATTGGGAGATGCCCGACGAGCTGCAAACCCTGCGTCGCCTAATGGAAGCGAGACATGCCCGCCAAGGGCGCCGAGAGTTCATTCAGGTGCTTCGGCTCCTGGAAAGCTTTGATCTGCCGACTTTGTGCGCGGCGGTGCGGGTGGCGTTGCAAAAGCGGGCGATCGCCTTTGATGCGATCAAGCATCTGGTCCTGTGCCAAGTGGAGCGCCGCCCCGCTCGGCTCGATCTGTCCCTCTACCCCTATCTTCCCCGGACTGCGGTTCAGACGACAAAAGCCGCGAGTTACATGGCGCTCCTGTCGGAGGGAGCCGCATGACGGAAGTCCCGGACCTTCTGCTGGCCCATCACCTCAAGAAGCTCAAACTGCCCACCGTATTGCGCGAATACGAGAAGCAGGCGCGACAGTGCGCCGCCGAGGGGAAGGATCACATCCAGTTCCTCCACAGATTGATCGAATTGGAACTCATCGATCGGGAGCGGCGTATGGTGGAGCGACGGGTCAAGGCGGCGAAGTTCCCGGCGCCCAAAAGTCTGGACAGTTTCGACTTCCAGGCAATCCCCGCCCTGAACAAAGCCAGGGTGTTGGACCTCGCCCGTTGCGGATGGATCGAGCGGCGCGAGAACGTGATCGCTCTGGGGCCAAGTGGCACGGGCAAAACGCATGTCGCTCTTGGCCTTGGACTGGCCGCTTGTCAGAAAGGGATACCGGTTCGCTTCACCACCGCGGCGGCTCTTGTCCATGAGCTGATTGAGGCCAGTGACGAGAAACGGCTCCTGCGCCTGCAAAAGCAGATGCTGGCACCCAAGCTGCTGATCATTGATGAATTAGGCTTCGTGCCATTGAGCAAAACCGGCGCAGAACTCCTCTTCGAACTGATCTCGCAGAGATACGAACGCGCCTCGACATTGATCACCAGCAACCTCCCCTTCGAGGAATGGACTGAAACGCTCGGATCAGAACGTCTCACCGGCGCACTTCTTGATCGGCTCACCCATCATGTCTCCATTCTCGAGATGAACGGTGAAAGCTACCGCCTCGCACAGAGCCGAAAAACAACCCAGAACAACTGATCAGGAATTGCCCCTCACGGGGCAATGCGCCCGGGAACCCGCTTGCTATGTGAGGAGCCGCAGGTCCCCGGGCGCCTCTAAAATCAAACAAACGGCTCAATCCAAACTGGCCTACTTTTACGCCGCCCTAATGGACCAATTTTGCGCCGCCCTTGACAACTCGACGCCTTTTTGGAAAAAGCCAATCATGGTGGCCCCTGCCAGGGTGCCCCAGATATTGCCAACGCCGCCAACAACCACGGTCATAAAGCTCTGCACGATGTAGTCCGAGCCGAGCTCTGACGTAACCTTGGCAAACAGCCCGATGGCGACGCCCGCGATGCCGGCAATGCCGGACCCCAGCCCAAAGGTGAGCATATTCACCCGCTCCGGGTTGATCCCCATGGAGCCGGCCATGGCCCGGTTCTGCGTCACCGCACGGGTTTCCAGCCCCAGCCGGGTGCGCCGCATGATGAACAGGAACACGCCCAGAAAGATCAGGGCCAGCATGAAGATGGCGATGCGAATATAGCTGATCGACACCACATCGTTGATGATCCAGGCACCATCCAGCCAGCCCGGCGCGGTCAGCGGACGCGCCTGGGTGCCAAAGATATTCTTGGCCAGCTGCTGCAGCGCAATCGAGATGCCAAAGGTGGCCAGCAGGGTCTCTAGCGGGCGATTGTAGAGCCAGCGAATAACCAGCCGCTCCATCGCCACCCCGGCAGCAAAGGTCACCGCAAAGGCCAGCGGCACCGCCACCAGGATCGACACCGTATGGTTGGGGATCACCTGCTGCACCACATAGCCGGTATAGGCGCCCATCATGATGAATTCCCCATGGGCCATATTGATCACCCCCATCACCCCAAAGGTAATGGCCAGACCAATGGCGGCAAGGAAATAGATCGAGGCCAGCGACAGCGCATCCAGCGTCAGGTCCACCGTCTGACCAATCGCCACCTGGGTGGAAATGCTCTTGAGCGCCTCCTGCGCTGCACTGGTAATAGCCGCCGCAGGTTCATCGTAGATTTCGGCAAACACATGCGCGTTCAGGCTCTGGGTGATTTGTTCAGCACTGACCAGCGCCGGGGCCAGTTTGGCCGCAACCAGCGCCCCATAGGCACGTGTCCGCGCGTCCTCTTGGTTCAACTGCGCCAACGGCACCCCGCCGACCCGGCCGCCGTCGATATGGGCTGCCAGCGTGGTGCGGATCTCATCACTTGAAACACGGGCCGGGGCCAGTTTGGCCGCAACCAACAGGTCGTAGGCCGCATCCTGTGTCAGCGCATCCTGCCCCGGTTCCACCCGGCGCGCGACATTCAAACCCGCAGGGATATCCCCGGCAAAGGCGCGCAGCTGGGTCGAAACCAGCGGGTTCAGCGTCGCCCGCACATCCAGCCCCAGATCCCCGGACAGGGATTGAATAGTGGCGACGCGGCGGGTCTCATCCGTGTCATAGGCAATGGTCAAAAGCTGCTCAATGCGGGTTTTTCGCGCTTTCAGAACCGGATCTGTCTCGCCGGGGATCGAGGCGCGCAGCGGCGCCAGCAGCGCGCCAGCGGGGGCGCGCTCAATGGCCAGCAATGCTTCCTGGCGGCGGGAAGGATCCGGGTCCGACAGCTGAAACTGCACCAAGGCGGTGGCGATCAGAGCCCGAATGCCGCTGTTGGGTTTGATCTGTTTCAGATCCGATTTGGCCGCATCCCCGATGGCCTCTCCGGTATCAAAATCAAACAGGCGATAGCTTTTGCTTTCCAGCTTTTCGCCGCGAAAGAACAGCCCGTCAGACTTACGCATCCACAGGGCCTTGACCTGCCAGGCCTGCAGCACGGCCTGCGCCTGGGGCAGCCCGCTGTCAGCGATCGCTGCAATCGCCGGGGCAATTGTCTTGCGGGAACTCTTCAGGATCAGCGCGCTTTGCTCTTGTAAGAGGCTCTGCATTGCTGCCGGTTGCGTCAAATTTGTCTGGGGGGAGACCTGCTGCGCCAGGGCAGCGAGGCTCGATAGAAGGACCAGAAGGCCCGCCAAAAAGGAAGTTCTCATGATGCTGGTGCCTTCAATGTCCCGCAGAGCCGAGGGGCCCTGCGGGACTGTTACGATCAGTAGTTCGAGTTCAGCTGAACGCAGGTTTTGGTTTCGGTGTTATACATGCCGCAACCGATGTCTTTCCAATCAGACATCAAGACCGCACTGTCAGGCAGGAAGTCGGTCCAGGCATCGCCGGGGACTTCGGTGGTCTGGCTGATGATGTCAAACTGGCCGTCTTCCTGGATTTCACCAATCAGCACTGGCTTGGCCAGGTGGTGGTTGGGCAACATCACAGCAGTGCCGCCGGTCAGGTTGGGGAATTCCTGCCCATACATGGCCGTCCGCACCGCATCCACATCGGCGGTTTTTGCCGCTTCCACCGCGTTCACCCACATGTTGAAGCCAATGTAATGGGCTTCCATCGGGTCATTGGTGACGCGCTCGTCGCCCATGGTGGTTTTCCAGGAGTCGATAAAGGCGGTGTTGGCCTCGCTTTCAGCCGACTGGAAGTAGTTCCAGGCCGCCAGGTGGCCCACCAGGTTCGAGGTATCCAGACCCGACAGCTCTTCTTCGCCAACCGAGAAGGCAACCACGGGGATGTCATCCGCCGAAATACCGGCAGCGGCCAGTTCTTTGTAGAAACCGATGTTGGCGTCGCCATTGATGGTGGAAATCACCCCAACCTTTTTGCCGTCTGCGGCCAGCGCCACAACATCTGCAACGATCTTGGACCAGTCAGAGTGACCAAAGGGGGTGTAGTTCACAAAGATGTCTTCGCTGGCGATGCCCTTGGACTGCAGATAGCTTTCCAGAATGTTGTTGGTGGTGCGGGGGTAGACATAATCGGTCCCCAACAGGGCAAATTTTTCAACACCCAGCTCTTCGAGGAAGTAATCCGTCGCCGGGATCGCCTGCTGGTTGGGCGCCGCACCAGTGTAGAACACGTTCTTGGAGCTTTCTTCGCCCTCATACTGCACCGGGTAGAACAGCAATCCGTTCAGCTCTTCGATCACCGGCAGAACCGATTTGCGGCTGACGCTGGTCCAGTTGCCAAAGATCACATCCACATCATGCACCGTCAGCAACTCGCGCGCCTTTTCGGCAAACAGCGGCCAGTCGGAGGCCGGATCGACAACAACGGCTTCCAGCTCACAGCCCATGACACCGCCGGCAGCGTTCTGCTGGTCAATCAGCATCAACATGGTGTCTTTCAGCGTGGTCTCGGAAATCGCCATGGTTCCGGACAGAGAATGCAGCACGCCCACTTTATACGTGCAATCCGCTGCCAGAGCTGGCGTGCTGAGGGCGGCGACAGCAGCTGTGGCTGCCAAAGTGGTTTTTAGATTGATCATGTTTATCTCCCGGCGGAGGGGGGTCGGGGGTGCTTGCGTCAACGCGCCTCTTTCCGTACCCAGTCCCCGCAACCTTTGTTGCACCCGTGTGACGGCCGGTCAGAGCTGCAATTCGTCTGGTCGTCACACACCCTTCAAAAACAATTGCTCCTGGCAGGCACATACAGTGCTTCTGCATCGCAGCAATTGAAGCAACGTGCGGCGCCGAGTTTTCCCGCGCCATACTGTAAATTGATCAAAAATTGGGCTGTACGGCGCTCTGCGCGCTAAAAAACAGGCAATGCGTTTTTCAAAAGCGGAATTTTGCAAGTTTTTGTGGAGCCTCCGATCGAAACTGCCGAAAAAAAAGGCAACCGACTTGCGGCTGACATGCTGCTGTCGCCCGAAAGATCCGGCCTGAAGATCTGGCCAAAGGATCTGACCCGATAAAGGAGACCGGCATTACTCTGACCGCCGACATATCGCAGCAAGCCGCCCGGCCTGTGCCCCCTGCCCGCCCCAGCCAACCGCGGGCGCAGGGCGCTGTTGACCTTACGGTCAAGCAGACGTCGCGGGGGTCGGTGCTGCGGGGGCTGCGGCAGTCTGGCTCGTTCAGGTGTTTGTTTCCACGAATAAAAACCACAAGCCTCGAGGCGGTTCTGATCAATACGGCCGGTGGCATCACCGGCGGCGATGACATGCGGATCACTGCCGGTGTCGGGGCCGGTGCTGCCTTAACTCTGACCACCCAGACGGCTGAACGCGCCTATCACGCCCAGCCCGGTGAAGTGGGGCAGCTGCAGACCAAACTGAACGTCGCCGCAGGGAGCCATGTGAACTGGCTGCCACAGGAAACCATTCTGTTCCAAAGCTGCGCCCTGTCACGCCACCTTGACGTGGAACTCGCCCCGGATGCCACCGCCCTGCTGGTGGAGCCGCTGGTCTTTGGCCGCCTGGCCATGGGAGAAACGGTGACACAGGGGCGCTTTCATGACCGGATTGTGCTGCGCCGCAATGGCACCGAGCTCTACCGCGACGCCATGCGCTTTGACGGTGACATGCAGGCACAGCTGGACCGCCCGCATGTGGCCGCCGGGGCCCGGGCGCTGGTCTCGGTGATCTATGTGGCGCCGGATGCCCGCGGCCAGCTGGCCCCCTTGCGGGCCATGTTGCCACCCCAGGCCGGGGCCTCGGTGATTGGGGATGACCTGTTGCTGCTGCGCATTCTCGCGGCTGACGCCTATGAGCTGCGCCGCAGCCTGATCCCGATCCTGAACCGCCTGACACAGAACTGCCCACCACAGAACCGCCTGACACAGGGCACCCTTCCCCGATGCTGGATGATCTGACATGAACCTGACCCCCCGAGAAAAAGACAAACTGCTGATCGCCATGGCCGCCGAGGTGGCCCGCCGCCGCCTGGCGCGCGGCGTCAAGCTGAACCACCCCGAGGCCATCGCCCTGATCACCGATGCGGTGGTCGAGGGCGCCCGTGACGGCCGTTCCGTCGCTGACATGATGGAGGCCGGCGCCGAGGTCATCAGCCGCGACCAATGCATGGAGGGCATCGCCGAGATGATCCATGACGTGCAGGTCGAAGCCACCTTTCCCGACGGCACCAAGCTGGTGACCGTTCACAACCCCATTCGCTAATGTCCCATTTGGAGAAGCCCAAGATGAAACGACTGCTTGCTCTCACCCCAGCCCTCACCCTCACCGCTGGTCCTGCATTGGCCCATCTAGATCCGACCGAGCATGGTTCATTTGTTGCGGGCATGAGCCACCCGGTGTTTGGCGCAGACCATATCCTGGCCATGGTCGCCGTTGGACTGTGGGCGGTGATGCTGGCCGGCAGGTCAGAGGACCGTCGCGCCTTGGCAGCGCTGCCGGTCGCCTTTGTCGCTGCGATGGCTGCGGGCTTTCTGCTGGCAATGGCGGGTGTTGGCCTGCTTTTCGTGGAGCCGATGATCCTCGCCTCTGTGTTGGTCCTTGGCGGTCTCTGCGCACTGGCGCTGCGCCTGCCGCTGACAGGCGCTGTTGGCGTGACCGCGCTTTTTGGCATGTTTCACGGTCACGCCCATGGGGCCGAACTGGGAAGCGCTGAGGCGCTGCCCTATCTGGCCGGTTTCGCCATCGCGACCGCGCTGCTGCACGCTGTGGGTGTTCTGGGCGGGCTTGGCCTCGCACAGCGCGCACCGCTGGCCACCCGCCTTCTGGGCGGATTGGTCGCCGCAGCAGGCACCACACTGATGATTGCAGGCTGAGGAGGGAAAAAGCCATGATCCCCGGAGAAATCATCCCCGCCGCAGGCGATCTGACCCTGAATGCAGACCGTGAGGCGGTAACGCTGATGGTGGCGAACACCGGCGACCGCCCGGTGCAGGTTGGCTCGCACTACCATTTTGCCGAAGCCAACCCAGCGCTGGAGTTCGACCGCGAGACCGCCCATGGCCATCGCCTGGACATTGCAGCGGGCACCGCCGTGCGGTTTGAACCCGGCCAGCGCCGCGAGGTGCAGCTGGTGCCCTTTTCCGGTGCCCGGCAGGTCTTTGGCTTCAACCAAAAGATCATGGGCGCGCTCTGACCGCTGCTGCCCCCTCTCAGGCGCGTGCCACTGCGCTCTACACCAAACTGTTTTGCTGAGGTTTCAACCCCATGCCCACCCAGATTTCCCGTGCCGATTACGCCGCCATGTTTGGCCCGACCACCGGCGACAAGCTGCGCCTTGCCGATACGGACCTGATCATCGAGGTCGAGCGCGACCTGACCGCCGAGCGCGCCTCGGGCTCAGGAAATGCGCCGCTCTATGGCGAAGAGGTCAAATTTGGCGGCGGCAAGGTGATCCGCGATGGCATGGGGCAATCCCAGGTGACCCGCGCCGCCGGCGCGGTGGACACGGTGATCACCAATGCGCTGATCATCGACCACACCGGTATCTACAAGGCCGACGTGGGGCTGCGGGACGGGCGCATTGCCAAGATCGGCAAGGCAGGCAACCCTGATACCCAGCCCGGAGTGGATGTCATCGTTGGCCCCGGCACCGAGGTCATCGCTGGCGAGGGCCGCATCCTGACCGCAGGGGGATTTGACAGCCATATCCATTTCATCTGCCCACAACAGATCGAAGACGCGCTGCATTCCGGCCTCACCACCATGCTGGGCGGTGGCACCGGGCCAGCCCATGGCACCCTGGCCACCACCTGCACCCCCGGCCCATGGCACATTGGCCGCATGTTGCAATCAGCCGATGCCTTTCCCATGAATCTGGCCTTTGCCGGCAAGGGCAACGCCGCGCTGCCCGCCGCCCTGGAAGAGCAGGTTTTGGGCGGCGCCTGCGCCTTGAAACTACATGAGGACTGGGGCTCGACCCCGGCCGCCATCGACTGCTGCCTGTCGGTGGCAGACGCCTGGGACGTGCAGGTGATGATCCATACGGATACCCTGAATGAAAGCGGCTTTGTCGAACATACCGTCGACGCCATCAAGGGCCGCACCATCCATGCCTTTCACACCGAAGGCGCCGGTGGCGGCCATGCGCCGGATATCATCAAAATCTGCGGCGAAGAGCACGTTCTGCCCTCCTCGACCAACCCGACGCGCCCCTTCACCGTGAACACGCTGGAGGAACATCTGGACATGCTGATGGTTTGCCACCATCTGGACAAATCCATTCCCGAAGACGTCGCCTTTGCCGAAAGCCGCATCCGCCGCGAAACCATCGCCGCCGAAGACATCCTGCACGACATGGGCGCGTTCAGCATCATCGCCTCCGACAGCCAGGCCATGGGCCGGGTGGGCGAAGTCCTGATCCGCACCTGGCAAACCGCTGATAAGATGAAAAAACAGCGTGGCCGCCTGGCGGAGGAAACCGGCGACAACGACAATTACCGGGTGCGACGCTACATCGCCAAATACACCATCAACCCGGCCATTGCCCATGGGATATCCCATGAAATCGGCAGCCTGGAAGAGGGCAAACGCGCCGATCTGGTGCTGTGGAACCCAGCATTTTTTGGCGTCAAACCCGAAATGGTGTTGCTGGGGGGCTCTATCGTGATGGCACAGATGGGCGATCCCAATGCCTCAATCCCGACGCCACAGCCGGTATATTCCCGGCCGATGTTTGGCGCCTTTGGCCGCGCCGTGGAAAACGCGGCTGTTACCTTTGTCTCTGCGGCCGCGCAGGACGCTGGCATCGGCCAGAACCTGGGGTTGGCGAAACAAACAGTGGCGGTGCAAAACACCCGCAACATCGGCAAGAAAGATCTGCTGCTGAACACCGCCACCCCGGTGATGGAGGTGAACCCCGAAACCTATGAGGTGCGCGCCGATGGGGAGCTGCTGACCTGCCAGCCCGCCGAAGTGCTGCCCATGGCACAACGCTATTTCATGTTCTGAGGAGGCCACAATGGACCTGCCAACCGCCCGCGAAGTGATCCACAGCCACCATGGCGACGACCAGGTGACGCTCACCTATGATGCACGGTTTTTGCGCCGCAAGGTTTTGACCGCCACCTCTGGGGCGCAGTTCCTGGTGGATCTGGCGCAGACGTCCTCTGTGGGTGGTGGGGATGCGTTCAAGCTCTCTGACGGGCGGCTGATTGAGGTCATCCCCGCCACTGAAACCCTGCTGGAAGTCACCGGCGATCTGCCCCGGCTCGCCTGGCATATCGGCAACCGCCATACCCCCTGCCAGGTCGAAGACAACAGGCTGCTGATCCAGATGGACCATGTGCTGCGCGATATGCTGGAAAAACTGGGCGCTGATCTGCGCGAGGTCGAGGCACCCTTTACCCCCGAAGGCGGGGCCTATGGCCACGGACGCACCCATGGTCACAGCCACTAGCGCCCAGATCCTCACCCTCAGCCAATGGCTGTCACCGGCCTATCCGGTAGGCGCCTTTGCCTACAGTCACGGCCTGGAAGCGGCTGCGGACCAGGGCTGGCTCCGCGATGGCAGCGATCTGGAGGCCTGGTTGCAAGAGGTGCTGGAGCATGGCGCCGGGCGTTCGGATGCGCTGTTTCTGGCCGCCGCCTGGCACGCGAATGCGGCCGCTGATCTGGTCGCTGACCTGGCCGCGATCGACGCCACCGCCTGTGCCTTTGCGGCGTCACAGGAACGGCTGTTGGAAACCCGCCAGCAAGGCCGCAGTTTTGGCCTTGTGACCGAGGCGATCTGGGGGGCGCAGCTTGCCGGGCTCACCTATCCGGTGGCACTGGGGGCGGCGGCGGCGGCTGAGGGCCTGCCGCTGGAGCTGACCCAGGTGATGTATCTGCAGGATTTTCTGTCCAATCTGGTCGCGGCGGGCCAGCGGCTGCTGCCGGTGGGCCAGACCGAGGGGCAGCAGATCCTGCAGCGGCTCAGCTGCCGCCTGCCCGCCATTGCGGACCAGACCTGCGATGGCGATCTGAGCCAACTGTCAGCCACCGCCTTTCTGGCCGATATCGCCGCGATGAAACACGAAACTCAACGATCAAGGATATTTCGCACATGACGAGCCCCAATGGCCCTCTTCGTATTGGCATCGGCGGACCGGTTGGCGCCGGCAAGACCACGCTGACCGCAGCCCTGGCCGAAACCCTGCGGGACAAGCTTTCCATTGGTGTGATCACCAATGATATCTACACGCAGGAAGACGCCGAGGCGCTGGTGCGCATGCAGGTACTGCCCTCGGACCGGATCATCGGGGTGGAAACCGGCGGCTGTCCGCACACCGCGATCCGCGAAGATGCCTCGATCAATCTGGCAGCGGTGGCTGAAATGGTCGACCGCCACCCGGAGGTCGAGGTCGTGCTGATCGAAAGCGGCGGTGATAACCTGTCGGCCACCTTCAGCCCCGAGCTGGCGGATCTTACCATCTATGTGATCGACGTGGCCGCGGGCGAAGAAATCCCCCGCAAGGGCGGCCCGGCGGTGACCCGTTCGGACATTCTGGTGATCAACAAGACCGATCTGGCCCCCCATGTGGGCGCCAGTCTGGAGGTGATGGAGCGCGACGCCGCCCGCATGCGTCAGGGGTTGCCGACCTATTTCACCAACCTGAAGGCCCGCGTCGGTGTCGATGAGGTCTGGCAAGAGATCCGCAACATCGGCGGCCTGCCCTCGGCGGCGTAGTACCCCGCCATATGCGCAGCTGACCCAACGTGACACTGGTGCTGAGCGACAAAGGAGGTCAGCCTGTGAGACAGGACACAGCACCACTGGGTCAGGAGGCCAGCATGTTTACCGTACATCATCTCAACAACTCACGTTCGCAGCGGGTTCTTTGGCTGCTGGAGGAACTGGGCCTGCCCTATGAGATTGAACACTATCAGCGCGATAGCGTGACCAATCTGGCGCCCCCTGCCCTGCTCGCCAAACACCCCTTGGGGAAATCCCCCATGCTAGAGGTAGACGGGCGGATCATCACCGAAAGCGGCGCAATTGTTGACTATCTCTGCGCCGGCTTTGGGCCGCAACTGGTGCCCGACCGCGACACCGACGCCTATATCAGCCATCTGGAGCTGATGCATTTTGCCGAAGGCTCTGCGATGACGCCCATCCTGTTGCAGCTTTATGTGGGCAAACTGGGCGAAGCAGGCGCGCCGCTGGCACCGCGTATCACCCAACAACTGGAAAGCCACTTTGTTTATATGGAGAGCCTGCTGCGTCCCTCTGGGCATTTTGTTCAGGATGAGCTGTCCGCCGCAGATATCATGCTGAGCTTTCCCGCCGAAATCGCCATCGCCCAGGGCCAGGGGAAAAACCTGCCAAAACTGGCGGGCTTTGTGGCCAGTATGCAGGCGCGGCCGGCCTATCAGCGGGCGCTTGAAAAAGGCGGCGCCTACGCCTTTGCCTAGGGTCGGGACCGATTGTTTCTGAGCTCCAAGCCCTGGTGTGCCGGGCCTGCTTGGGGCTCGGCTTCCTGCCTTTCATCTCTGGCCACAGTAGTCCCCGGAATCCGGGAGACTGCACTACCGTGCACTCTGACCCTGCGTTTGGCCAATTTGCGCCAGCACTCGCAAAAGTTGTGACCAACCCCTTAGCCGGTCAGCTGACCCGGCACTTCAGATTCTGCTGATCCGGTTCGCCCAATCATCCCCGACGCCCATGCGCTCTGTGTCACTGGCACCGCCAAACGATCTAACGGCTCTGGCAGGTTTCGCCCCCTCACCCGCGTCTATAATTTGAACACAAAGCCTGGAATGAACACGAGGGGCTGAACCGGGCAAACCTAGCGCGGCGGGTCAGGCACAGGGGCAGCCCAGCCGCCGTGCAAAACACGGCCCCCTCCTGCCGGGTCTTGCGGCTAAATCAATTTGCCCACCCGTGTACCAGCCTGTCGTGCAACAGATTTAGCCTCCCTGCGAGGGTTCCCAGCAGGTCGCTGTCTACGGGGTATCTGGTCAAACGGAACCGATCTGCACTGCGCAAACATTTCTGCGCGGCCACCACAAACCGTCGCGTGGAAAAATTCTTCCTTTGGTTTTATTCAATTACCACTTTACCCGCAGCCTTGCTGCACTGCCCATTGATGCTTTTTGCACGAGGTGGCCCCCCATCAGGATCCTCAACAAAGCGCGTGGTTGCGATTGACGGGCTTGATCATGGGGCACCCAAAGGGCAACACTTAACGAAAGATGGAAACACGGTCCTGCTTTCGGTGCGAGGTATTTCTACCACCCTGTGCCGATTAAGGGACCACTCACCTTTTAATCCTACGCTGCGCGCAGGAGTTCGTGTCTATTTTAAGGGGTTGTTAACGGTTGCTACCGGCGCTTGGTTTGCCAAACAAGGAACGATGTGAAGGACACCGCAAGGACAATGCGAATGTTGAAATTATCACCAGACCTTAAGGCTTCGGTGTGCGCCCAAAACCAGCTGGTCCGCGAAGACATGCCGTCTCGGTTTGCTTCGATCACCGTCATTTCGCTCTTGTCGCTCTACTACCTTCCGTTTCAGACGGTTTGCTTTTTCTATGTCGCCATCGCCCTCATCGAACTTGTCGGATTGTATGTGTATAACAAGCTAAGGCGCAAGGTGACTCTCGCCGGGGTTGTTCTTTTTTCCCTCTCAGCCTTCGTTGGCATCTTGCTTTTCAATGCCATCCCGATCCTGCTTTTCCTGGAACCCGACGCCTTTCCCAAACTCGCTGGTGCCATGTTATTGGTGATCGCGCTCAATCACAGCGTGGTGGCCCGCTCTGAGTGGATGTTCTTTGGCCTGCTGACCGCTTTGCCAATCATTTGCGCTGTCGGATATATGATTGTCAGTTTTCTTCACTCCTTTGCCAGTCCGGTTGAGATTGGCATCGCCGTTGTCATTCTGGTGCTTGGGGCGGGCTATGTCGCCCACAGCATGCGGGCGCTTAACAAAATGACCGATCGTCTGCGCCAAGCCCTGAGCGCCGCTGAAGCCGGAAGCCGTGCCAAGAGCAGTTTTCTCGCCGCCATGAGCCATGAGATCCGCACCCCGCTGAACGCGATTTGCGGCATGGCAGAACTCATCGACGAAGAGGACACAGATCCAAAAACAAAACAGGAGCGCAGCCTGTTGCTGCGGCAATCCGCCCAGGCGCTGACTGGTATTTTGAACGATGTTCTTGACCATGCCAAAGTGGAATCCGGTCATATCGAAATCAATGTCACCGCAGCCTCGCCCCAGGTTGAAATCACCAGTGCGGTAGAGATGTTTCGGGCCCCTGCCCGGGCCAAGGGCCTGCAGTTCAGCCTGAATTTTAGCGAGGATCTGCCACGCTACGCTGAATTTGATGCCTTGAGACTACGGCAAGTGATTGGAAACCTGGTGTCCAATGCAGTCAAATTTACCGAGACGGGGCATATCAAGGTTCAGGTGTCATCGCAGCAGGTTGATGCGACCTGCGTTCTGACCGTCCAGGTTTCGGATACCGGGCGTGGGATCGCCGCAAATCAGATCCCTCATCTTTTTGCTGAGTTTTATCGGGCCGTGGATAAAAACGCGCCAACGGTCCCGGGCACCGGCCTTGGGCTTTCGATTGCGCGTCGGTTCGCCCGGATGATGGGGGGAGACATTTCAGTTCGTTCTGTTCTCAAGGCGGGAAGCTGTTTTTCTTTTACCAGTCAGCTCAAAATCCTGGAAGAGCCACAATCCCCGCCGGAGTTTCCCAACGCCAAACACATCACAGACGACCCGCAAGCGCTTGACCACGATCTAGGCGTCAAATCCAT
Source organism: Pseudophaeobacter sp. TrK17 (assembly GCF_042192375.1). NCBI lineage: Bacteria > Pseudomonadati > Pseudomonadota > Alphaproteobacteria > Rhodobacterales > Roseobacteraceae > Pseudophaeobacter > Pseudophaeobacter sp. TrK17. Next base: position 1,025,358 of record NZ_CP071700.1, on the reverse strand, counting down.
ATTGCTTGTCGATGACACCCAGTCCAATCGCATGGTTGTGCGCTCCTTTCTGAAAAAGAGCAATGTCGAGATTATCGAGGCCGAAGATGGCGCCAAAGCATTGAAATGCCTCGAACAGCGCCCTGTGGACCTTGTTTTGCTGGACATGAAAATGCCAATCATGGATGGTGAAGAAACCTTGTTGGAAATGGCGCGGCGCGGCGGCCGAATTGCTGCAACGCCGGTGATCATGCTCACCGCCAATGCCGCAACCGAAGATCGCCAACGGTTCCTTGCGCTTGGGGCCTTGGGCTATATCGCCAAGCCCGTAAAGAAATCGGTCCTGTTGTCTGAGATCCGCAGCGTTTCAGCCGTCAGCCATGAGGCAAAAACCGCGCTTTAAACCGCTGACATCCCGCCTCAGGGCCTCATAAATCTTAAAATGACCCTATGTAAGTTAATGTAATATTTACGATTGCCTGTAAAAGTTGTTTTAAATTTTAGCAAATCCCCAAGACTGAGTCTTGAGAGATTCTAACAAATGGGTAGGCACCCAAATGCAATCGACAGAGATCACCTTTGATAACTTGGGTGAAACCGGTACATTATTCACGGCGCTTCTGCGCGCACGGTATCATCACTTCATCGAAACGCGCGGTTGGAAACTTCCCAATACGCGCGGGCTCGAATTTGACCAGTATGACACCCCGGAAAGCATCTATTGTACCATACATGATGCGGTGGATGCCCCCTCCTCGAACGGCATCGCGATGTGCCATGGTGGTTATTCAACCACCACCAAAGAGAAAGGGAGCACCCATGGAAGAAGATATCATCATTGGCGTTGATCTGGCAAAGAACGTTTTCCAGCTGCACGGCGCGCGCCGGGATGGACAGGTTGTGTTTCGGAAGAAATTGAGCCGACCACAATTTGCCAAGTTTTGCGCCGAACATCCACGCAGCCTTTTCGCCATGGAAGCCTGCGCGACAGCCCATTATTGGGCACGCGAACTGATGTCGTTGGGTCATGAAGTGAGGCTCATTCCACCGATCTATGTCAAGCCATTCGTAAAGCGCCACAAGAATGATGCGGCAGATGCGGAGGCCATCACCGAAGCTGCGCTGCGGCCCAACATGTCCTTTGTCGTGCCAAAATCCGCTGAAACCCAGGCACTGACCATGATGATGCGCACACGGGACCAGCTGTTGGAGCAACGCACTGCAACCGTGAACGCCTTGCGCGGCCATCTTGCGGAATTCGGGCTGATTGCACCTGTTGGGTTGAAGAATGTTGAGCGGCTCCGGGAGCTGGTCGATGTCCATCCTGATCTTCCGGAACTGGTCGTGACGATGGCCAAGTTGCATTTCAACCGCATCGACCAGCTCTCGGAAGAGGTCGATACGCTCACCGGGCGGATCAAGAGCCATTGCGCCGACAGTCCAAAGGCACGACGGTTGCAAACCATGCCCGGCATTGGGCCGATTGCCGCGATGGTGATCGAAGCGTTTGCGCCAGACATGAAGTGCTTTGAAAAAGGGCGGGACTTCGCGGCTTGGCTTGGTTTGGTCCCCAAACAGCATTCGACGGGAGGCAAAACCCGACTTGGACAGACCAGTAAAATGGGTCAAAAGGACATTCGCCGCGCGCTGATTATCGGCGCGATGAGCTGCATTGCCGCCGCCGCGCGGCGCGGCAAACGCTGCCATCCTTGGCTACAAGACAAGCTGGACCGCAAACCAAAGATGGTGGCCGCTGTGGCACTCGCCAATAGAATGGCCCGCCAGATTTGGGCGATGATCACCAGAGAACAAGGCTACCAGTCAAATCAGGAGGTGGCCGCATAAGCTTCTGTCCCGCTTGCATTAAGTGGGCAGATGGCAAGGAATGCTCTGAAGTGATGGACGTCGATTGAACAGATCCTGATTGGAAAGCCAGATAGGGGTAGGGCGCTTACAGCCCGCGGAATCGAATTGGACCCAATCAGCGAACTGACCATCATGGCCCGCGGCGCGTAAAAGCCGCAACACGAGGCCGAATACACGACCGCAATCAAATCGCTGGAAATCAGCTCAGGAAATCCTTGCAAAACCGGGGGCATCCATACATGATGGGCTGACCGTTTATGGCGGCCTGCGGGTGACGCCCACTACCGCCCATAACATCAACGCCAGCTACATGCTGCGCGATGCGCAGCTTGGCCTGTTACCGGATATGCCGACGAACCTTCTTGACGAACCTGCACCACAGGATCCCGGCACATGGGAGGTCAGCAGAGTTTTTGTGACCGATACCCTGAGCAGCCGGGACCGAATGCGGGTGAGAAGTGAAATCGGCTTGGCCCTCGCCCGTTTGGCAGAGACCTGGAAGTTTGACTCCTATATCTGCCTGACCTCTGTCGCTGCAGGCTTGCTCATGCGCCGCACGGGTCTCACAATTTCGCCGGCAGGCCCGCGCCTCGAAGTCGGTGGCGAAACCTGCCAAGCCTATCACCTGAAGGTGGACGCCAAGAACGTGCGTAGCCACGCAGCCTGATCTATCCACCCCAGATTTCTCCGCTCCAGATTTCTCCTGTCCTGGGCGTAAAACGAGCCCCGCAGCCCTGTCGCAGCGTTGCGCACATCGTTTGGTGCCATTGGATACATGGCTGTTCTCAGTGGAAATCCCGACTTGGGAACAACCGCTTTGCCTGCTCGCGCGGGTGACGGGCGGAGGTTTTGTAGCCTCCTCTGGGGGCGCCGTCCGCCTGGGGCTGGGTGATGCCCACCGCGTCATCGAGAGGGTGACCCAACTCAGAAAGCCGGTGGGAGAGGTCCTCGATATGATCGGCGATGAGATGCACAACGATGCCTTCACGCTCCAACCGGCCTGTCACCCGCAAAAGCCGCCCCCCCATGACCACCCGCCGAAAGCGTTTATAGACCTTGGACCAGATCACCACATTGGAGACGCCAGTTTCATCCTCAAGGGTCAGGAAAATCACGCCAGACGCGGTGCCGGGGCGTTGGCGTGTAATGACGAGGCCGCAAACACTTGTGCGTTTCAGGGGGGCCTCGGGCAAACGGTCATGGGGCGTCAGATCGGGGATCATCGGGCGCAACAGCTCCATCGGGTGGGCGCGTAACGTGAGCCGCATGGAGACATAGTCTTCGACAACTTCTTCTCCCAGATGCATGTTGGGCAGATGCACCTGGGGCTCGTGAATGCCCTCTCCGTCCATTGGATTGGCAAAAAGCGGCAGTGGTTTAGCGGCGCGGATCGCCCGGACCTGCCACAGGGCATCACGCCGTGTCAGCCCCATGCCGATAAACCCATCCGCCTCTGCCAGCCGTTCCAATACCGAGGGCGCAACCCCCGCACGCAGCCAGACGCTTTCGGGGTCCTGATAGCCGTTGCCCCGCGCCGCCCTGATCCACCCCGCATCCTCCTTGCGAAACCCTTTGATCTGGCGAAACCCAAGGCGCAGCGCCAGCGCCCCATCGGCGCGCCGTTCCAGACTGTTGTCCCACTCGGAGTAATTGACGCAGACCGGTCGCACCTCGACGCCATGATCGCGCAGATCACGCACGATCTGGGCGGGTGCATAAAACCCCATCGGTTGGGAATTCAGCAGCGCGCAGGCAAACACCGCCGGATGATGGCATTTGAACCACGAGGAGACATAGGTCAGCATGGCAAACGCAGCCGCGTGGCTTTCGGGAAATCCGTAGTCAGCAAAGCCCTCGATCTGCGTAAAACAGGCCTCGGCCACCTCTTGCGGATAGCCGTTGTCCAACATGCCCTGCACAAACCGGTCGCGATGCTCACCGATGGTGCCCATACGCCGAAACGACGCCAAAGAGCGGCGCAGTTTGTCGGCCTCTTCCGCCGTGTAACCCGCGCCGACCACCGCGATCTGCATCGCCTGTTCCTGAAACAGCGGCACCCCAAGGGTTTTGCGGGTTACCTCTGCAAGTGCGGGACCAAAGGGTTCGGGGGCCTCTAGCCCCTGCCGCCTGCGGATATAGGGTTTGACCATGCCCCCCTGGATCGGGCCGGGGCGCACAATAGCGACCTCAATCACCAGATCATAAAATGTCGCGGGTTTCATCCGGGGTAAAAAATTCATCTGCGCCCGGCTTTCCACCTGAAACACCCCCACCGCATCCGCCCGCTGCAGCATCTCATAGGTGGCACGATCCTCCTGCGGCACGGTGTCAAGAGCCAGCTGCCGCCCCTCGAACTCCGCCAAAAGATCAAAACAATTATGCAGGCAGGTGAGCATCCCGAGAGAGAGCACATCGATCTTCAGGATGCCCAGCGCATCAATGTCATCCTTGTCCCACTCAATCACGGTGCGATCCTCCATCGCGGCATTCTCGATGGGGCATAGCGCGTCGAGCCGCTCATGGGTGATGATGAACCCGCCGACATGCTGGGACAGGTGACGCGGAAAACCGATGATCTCGCCAATGAGTTTGAGCGTCTGCGCCAGCCGCAGATCCGTCGGGTCCAGACCCAGCGCTCTGACCCGGTCCATGTCCACCCCCGCATTGGTCATGCCCCAGATATCGCCCGACAGCCGCGCCGTCAGGTCCTGGGACAGGCCCATGACCTTGCCCACCTCGCGGATTGCAGCGCGGGTGCGAAAGTGGATCACCGTGGCACAAAGCCCCGCACGGTGTCGGCCGTATTTCTCATAGATCCACTGGATCACCTCTTCGCGGCGCTCATGTTCGAAATCCACGTCGATGTCGGGCGGCTCGCCACGGTATCGGGAGATGAAGCGTTCAAACACCATGCCGATCATGTCCGGGCTGACATCGGTGATGCCCAGCAGGTAACAAATAATGGAATTGGCCGCCGAGCCCCGGCCCTGACACAAAATGCCACGCGCGCGGGCTTCCTGCACGATATCATGCACCGTCAGGAAATAGGGCGCGTACCCCAGCTCACCAATCACCGACAGCTCCTTTTGCATCAACTGGTGCACCCGCGCCGAGGTACCCTCCGGATAGCGCCGGCGCAGCCCTTCCTGGGCCAGGCGCGTGAGCCGGGCCTGCGCGGATTCACCTTCGGACATCTCGTCGGGGTATTCATAGCTCAGGTCCGACAAATCAAACCCACAGCGCGCGGCAATTTCCAGCGTCCGCTTCAGCGCCGCCGGATGCCGCTGATAGAGCCGCGCCATGTCGCCAGCACCTTTGAGACGGCGCTCGGCATTGGGCAGGGCCTTGGTGCCGATCTGGTCAATCGGGACGCCGTCGCGCAGGCAGGTGAGCACATCCGCGAGCTGTCGGCGTTTGCCGTGATGCATCAGCACATCCCCCACCGCCACCATCGGCGCAGAACAGCGTAGCGCCATGGCAGCACAAGCATCGAACCAGGCCTGATCGGAGCCGTCATAGCGCGGCGGCGCAGCAAAAAAGACCGCGCCGGGAAACCGCCGCCCCAGTCGCTGCACCGGCTCCTGCGCGCGGCTCAGATCCGCAGGCGGCAGGGCAATGAGGATCATCCCCAGGCAGCCCGCCTCCAAGTCTTGCAGATCCAGGTGACACTCCGCCTTGTCGGCCCGCCGCTTGCCAAGGGTCAAAAGCCGCGACAGGCGGCGGTAGGCGGCACGGTCTGTGGGCAGAGCCAGCCAGTCCACCGGGCAATCCCGCAGCACCAGACGGCTGCCGACGATCAGTTTCGGCAGATGCGGTGCTTGGGATGTATGGGGCACCTGAGGCAAGGGCAAATCCTGCGGCTGCCCGACCTGTTGGCGCGAACAGGCATCCACCTGATGCGACGAGCGCACCCGCAAGCTCTGACTCGCCTCGTCGCGCAGGGTTTTCAACGCTGAATAGGCCCGCACCACGCCAGCCAGCGTGTTGCGGTCAGTGATGGCGATGGCTTCCAGACCCAGCTCCGCCGCGCGCAGCACCAATTCCTCCGGATGCGAGGCACCGGTGAGAAAGGTGAAATTTGTTGTCACACACAGCTCCGCATAGCCCGCCTTGTCACGGTGCCAGAGCATGGGGTCAAAGCGGCGGGCCTCCCCCTGCCCCTTGTCACGCCCCCCCTGGGTCATGTGAATTCACCCTGTGCAAACCAGCCCGGGTTCTGCGGGGTATAAAACAGCCAGAGCCGCCGCCCTTCGCGGGTGTCCACCTGCCAATAATCACGCAGGCCCGTGCGCCAGGTGTCATCCGAGAGCCACCATTCCGGCGCGATCCGTTCGGGGCCGATGGCACGGCCCGTTGTGAGCCGCATCCGCCGCCAGCGAAACTGAACCGGGGGCTGTGGTCCACGGGCCGCGATCGGCTCGGGGGGGAACAGGCACAGCGGGCGCGGACGCGGTGCGACCCAACCAGTCTCGGGCTTGCTAAAGGCAGCGGGCGCAATGGAAAAGGCGCGTTCGGGGATATGGCTGTCGGCGGGCAGGAAGCGCTGGATATTCTCCAACCCAATCCGGGTGCCGATGCGGGTGATCAGATCGTTGAGTTGGTCGGGAGAGCTCTGGCCGCTGCCAATCTGTTGGGCGGGGAGCGGCTCGATCAGCGTCGCCTCAATCCGCATTTGGTCGATCCCGAACCCGGCGTCGACCTCGCCCACGCCGCGCTCAAACAGCGGCAAAATACGGCTCGGGTCGCGCATCGGCGCGGCCAGGCGCAGCTCGACCTGCTGGTGCCCCTGATCAACCCGCCGCAGGGTGAGACAAAGGCGGCGCGCGCCCATTTCCTGGGCTTTGAGCTTGTCGCACAGCGGCCTGAGCAGCCGTGCGGTGATGCCCATCACGTCCTCGGTCAGGCCAATCGGGTCAGGCAGGCTCATCCGTGTGGCAAACTGCGGCGCCACGCTTTCGGGCATGATCGGCTCAGAGACATGCCCCATCGCCTGATCCAGCCGCAGCATCAGGTCGGGGCCAAACCGACGGGCCAGCGGAGCGCGGGCCGCCACAGTGAGATCGCCGATACAACGCAGACCAAGACGTTGCAGCGCCGTGACCATCTGATCGTCAATCCGCAACGCAGCAACGGGCAAATCGGTGAGCGTGCTCTGTGCCGCGCCGTAATGTGCCCGCGCCCAGGCCGCGCCACGGCTCTCCCCCAGCCCAAGGCGCAGCTCCAATCCCGCACGGCTGGCCCGCGCCCGCATATCAGCCAGCATCATAGGCTCACCGCCCCAAAGATGGGTCGCGCCGCTGACATCAAGCACCAGACCATCCACCCCCTCATAGCCCACCCAGGGGCAATAGCGCGTCGCCCAGCGGCGCAGGCTGGCAAGGAAAGCCCTGTCGAGATCAGGACGGGCCGGCTGGCTGATCAGATCGGGGCAAAAGGCGCGCGCATCAGCAAAGCTCATCCCGCGGCCCAGGCCGGCCTGTTCCGCCGCCCGATTGAGGCAATAAATCCGTTCGGTATTCTTGGCCTTCAGCGTCAGCGCAAAAGCCCCGTCCACCGGGCGCGCCCGCAGAACCCGGTCGCTCGCCAACCGGGGAAACCACATCGAGACGACTCGTTTGCTGATCCCATCGCACATGCCAGGCTCCCAATGTTCCTGATTTGTTCTTGGTAATTTCCCAGCGCTTCAGAGTCGAGTCTTCTTGTTCAAAATCAAAAACCGGACGGGCGTGCCAGCGGGTTTCCGCAGCATTCGACCCCATGCCTTCCGGGATAATGCACAGCCCCGTCGTACCCCCCGCCTTGGCCGCCAATTGCAACCGCCGCCCCTCGCGCAGATCCAGCGGACGGGTTATTTCGAGCACCACATGGGGCAGCGCCCCGTCTTTGAGACCCTCTTCGGCCACCGCAAGCGCGTCCAGCTGATCCTTGGGGCGGGCCAGCAACATCTGCGCCGGATCAAAGAGCGGCAGCATCCCCTGTGGCGTCAGGGTCTCGGACAGCCACGCTTGCCGGATCCAAAGCACAGGCCCCCGTGCGGCCAGCACCGCAAACCCCATGGCTCCGGCCCCGCAGACCTCATGGACGCGGGCACGGCGCAGGGGAAAAACATTGTGAAACTCGACTCGCATGAATGCGAACATAAAGGGAACAAATGGGCACATCAATAACCCTGCTCTGGTGCAACAAAGTCGCCCAGTCCGCCACCTGCAGTGCCGCGCGCCAAAACCTCACCATGCGACTGTTCTCAAGCGATCCGCTTTGAACTCGCTTCTTGACAGAGCGGACAATGCCGGACTAAGTCGTGAGCATTCTGGTCCGGCTGGGAGATCACCCGGATAATAGGGAACACGGTGAGGTGTAGCCAATAGGCGCCTAATCCGTGACTGCCCCCGCAACTGTGAGCGGAGAGCAATGCTGCAAAATGCCACTGCCCCAATAGGGCGGGAAGGCGCAGCAAAGCCTCGACCCGCAAGTCAGGAGACCTGCCAGAATGATCACCCTATCCCGGTGCGGGGCGCGCTGTAGATAACGGTTTTCCGTAGTGGTGGCGTTTTCACCGTCTGCGGAGGCACGTCCTCTCAAAGGCTCTCATTTTGAACGAGCTGTCCGCTATGGGCAGCTGCTTGGCCTGTGCTTTGACACCAGGCCGGGAGGAATTGAACTATGCGCAAGGCACGCCTGTCCTTGGCTGCGGCTCTGGTCGCGACCCCCGCTATTGCATTGGCCCAAGACTCTGAGGTCATCGACCTGGGCGAAATCATCATTTCTGGTGGCTTCACGCCTATTGAGGCACAAAGATACGGCCGCTCGGCCTCGGTTCTCACCAGCGAAGAGATCCAGGAACGCGGCATCACTACCGTCCAGGACGCCCTGCGGGCAGTGCCCGGCCTGATGGTCAATGGCTCCGGTGACAGTTTCACTCAAATCCGCATTCGCGGCGGCGAAGCCAACCACACCCTGATCCTGATTGATGGTGTTGAAGCCTCTGGCGGCGATAGCGAATACATCCTGTCCGGTCTGGACACCGCCAATATCGAACGCATTGAGGTCCTGCGGGGTCCACAATCAGTGTTTTATGGCTCCAACGCCTCGGCTGGGGTGATCAACATCATTACCAAGACCGGCGGCATCGGCACCGAATACGGTGGCAGCGCCGAGGTTGGATCTGACGGCTACCGCGCCTCTGCACGGGTATCCACACGCTCTGAGCGTGGTGGCATCTCTTTCAGCCTGGCCCATGACCAAGACGATGGCTACGACACCTCCGGCGATGGCGGCGAAGAAGATGGCATTCGTCGCACGACGCTTCAGCTGAAAGGCGACTACCTAGTCACGGAACGATTGAAACTCGGCTTCAACCTGCGCAGCTCGGACGAACACTACGACAGCGACAGCACCTCCGCCATCGCAACCGATGCGGCCGGTTATGTGGTGGACGATCCAACCCAATTCAGCGAGCGGGACGAGAGCCTGGCGCAGGTCTATGCCGAGTTAGACACCTTGGGGGGGCGTTTGAAACATCGCCTGTCTTTGGAGCGCACCGATTTTGACAGCGCCAGCAATGGTGGCACCCCAACCGAGACCACGACAGAAGCAGCCAAATATCTGCTGAGCTTTGGTCTGGATGGGCAGCCTGTTGATCAGGCCAATCACCAACTGAACGCGATGCTGGAATGGGAAGAGGATTCCAGCAGCAGCAACCCGCTTTATGCGCGCCGCACCAACTCATTCGCCTTGGAGTACCGTGGCAGCTTTGCCAATGGCCTGGATCTGCAACTTGGCGTGCGGCGCGACAATAACAGCGCCTTTGAGGATGCAACCAGCTGGACCGCCAGCGCCTCATATACTTTTGCGGGCAGTGGCATCCGCCTGCATGGCTCGGCGGGGACAGGCGTGGTTAACCCCTCCTATTTCGAACTCTTTGCCAATGTGACGTATGGCACAACCACCTATCTCGGCAATCCGAACCTGAAACCGGAAGAAAACCGCAGTTTCGACATCGGTGTCGAGGTCCCATTCCTGCAGGGGCGCGGGCTGGTTGACGTGACCTACTTTGACGAGACCCTGACCGGTGAGATCGAAAACTATGTGGTAAACCCCACCACCAGATCCTACCGCAACCAGGCAGGTGACAGTGACCGAAAGGGCGTTGAGCTCGCCGCCAGTCTCGACGCCACAGACACCCTCGACTTGCGTCTGACCTACACCTATCTGGACGCCAGCAATCCCGATGGCTCAGTTGAAGTGCGCCGCCCGGAACATGAGCTGCTGCTGAGCGCCACCCTGCAGGCCTTTAATGGCCGTGGCTCCGTAACGGCTGACCTCCGCCATGTGGCCGGCAATTGGGACAGCCAGTTCTTTGGCTCCTACGCCACCGCCCAACTACCAGACTACACCACCGTGGATCTATCGGCCCAGTATGAGCTAACAAACAACGTGGTATTGACAGGCCGTGTCACCAACCTGTTTGACGAGGATTACGCGGATGTCTGGGGCTATGCCAAACGGGGCCGTGCCGCCTATATCGGCGTAAAGGCCTCGTTCTGATCCATGCGCAAACTGCCTGGCATAGCACTGGCCCTGTTTTGGGCCGCCACTGGCGCCTTTGCCGGGCCCGCGCGCGTGGTTTCAATGAACCTCTGCACGGATCAGCTGGCCATGCTGCTGGCGGCCCCCGGGCAGCTGGCCTCGGTTTCCTATATCGCGCGCGACAAGCGTGCCTCGGCCATGGCGGACACAGCCATGGCCTATCCGGTCAATCATGGTCAGGCAGAAGAAATCTACCTGATCAAGCCCGATCTGGTCATCGCCGGTGCCTATTCAACACGGGCAACAACCGACATGCTACAACGTCTTGGCGTGCGCGTTGAGGTCTTCCAACCCGCCAACTCCCTACAGGATGTACGCAATCGCATCCGCGAAATGGGCGAGGTCTTGCAGCGACAGAAGGCCGCCGCAGACCTGCTGTCGGAGTTTGACAGGCAGCTAACAGACCTGCTGCCCGGGCCCGGGCCGCAGCCGCGTGCCGCGCTCTATGCTGCCAACAGCTACACCTCTGGGCCCAAAACCCTGGCCGGACAAATCCTGGCGTCCGCAGGGCTCAGCAATATTGCTGCCGAACTTGGCTATGAGCGCTCTGGAAAGCTCCCCCTGGAAGTGCTGGCCATGGCGCAACCCGATCTTCTGGTGACGACCTCCCCCTATCCGCGTGCCTCGCGCAGTGAAGAAAACCTAGCCCACCCCGTGGTGCGGCAACTGATCGCCCAAAGTGCCTCTGGACAGATGCGTGATGCGGATTGGGTCTGCGGCACGCCGCATGTGCTGCGTGCCATCGAAAAGCTGGCTCAGGAACGCCGCCATTTGCTGGAAAAGGAAACCCTGCAATGACACGATTGATACTGTCGCTTTTGACTGCTGTTGTGGCCTTGTTCCTGGTGTCACTTTCCTTGGGGCCTGCCGATGTGAGCCTGGGCGAAAGCCTGGCTGCGCTGTTCGACGACAGCTACGGCCCCTTGACCTTGGTGATGCAGGAAATCCGCCTGCCCCGCGCCATTCTGGCCGTTGTCATTGGTGGCGGACTTGGCCTGACCGGAGCCGCAATGCAAGGCTATCTGCGCAATCCGCTGGCGGAACCTGGTCTGATCGGTGTCTCCTCCTCTGCGGCCCTGGGCGCGGTGCTGGCGATCAACACCGGGCTGGCGGCAGCGCTGCCCCTGGGCCTGCCGCTGGCGGCCCTGGCGGGTGCCCTCGCAGGTGTTTTCCTGGTTATGTCCCTGGCCGGACCACAGGGCGGGTCGCTGTCGCTGATCCTGGCTGGCATTGCGATTTCAGCCCTGGCAGGCGCGCTCACGGCGCTGGTGCTGAACCTGTCGCCCAATCCCTTTGCTGCAAATGAGATCGTGTTCTGGATGATGGGCTCCCTGGCCGACCGCTCGATGGTGCATGTCTGGCTGGTGCTGCCCTTCGTGGGTGTTGGCATCGCGATCCTGCTGACATTGGCGCGCGGCCTGGATGCGCTGACGCTGGGGGAGGACGCGGCGCAGACCCTGGGGATGAACCTGAACCGGCTGCGGCTCTTGCTGGTCATCGGCACCGCCAGCATTATTGGTGGCGCTACAGCGGTTGCCGGGGCCATCGGCTTTATCGGTCTGGTGGTGCCGCATATCCTGCGCCCCTTTGTGGGGGGGCAACCCTCACGGCTGCTCTGGGCCTCGGGCCTAGGCGGCGCGGTCATGCTGCAGCTGGCGGATATCGCCGTGCGGGTAATTCTGCCCGCGCGCGACCTGAAACTCGGCGTGGTCACCGCTTTGGTGGGGGCGCCGTTGTTTCTGCATCTGATCTACAAGACCCGGAAGGGCCTGGCATGAGCTTGCTATCCGTTCAGAACCTGTCTGTGACATTGCGCAACCGCCCGGTGCTTCAGGATGTGTCCTTCGACATCAAACCGGGTGAGTTTGTGGGCCTGCTTGGCCCCAATGGCACCGGCAAGACCAGCCTGATGCGCGCCGCCCTTGGGTTGCTCCCCGCAACCGGGCACAGCTCACTCGCCGAGATGAGCACCTCAGAGCGTGCCAGGGCGGTGTCCTGGATGCCGCAATCGCGCGAGATTGCCTGGCCGCTCCCGGTGGAAAAGCTGGTCGCCCTTGGCCGCTTGCCACATCTCCCCCAAGGGCTGCGACTGCCCGCCGCCGACCAGGCACTAATCGATCAGGCGATCAGTCGGATGGGGCTGGAGTGCTTCCGCCAGCGCGCCGCCTCGCGGTTGTCCGGTGGCGAACAGGCGCGCGCCCTGATTGCCCGCGCCCTGGCCCAGGATACACCGCTGTTGATGGCGGATGAGCCCGCCGCCGGGCTGGACCCGGCGCATCAGATTTCCACCATGGAGGTCTTTGCCGCGCTTGCCGACGAGGGCCGCTCGGCCCTGGTGTCCCTGCATGATCTGGGATTGGCCGCCCGCCACTGCACCCGGCTGATCCTGCTGGCAGAAGGGGGCATTCTAGCTGATGGCACGCCGGCCCAGGTGCTGACGCCGGATCTGATGGCCCGCGCTTTTGGCATTTCGGTCTGGCATCAAAACACTGCCGAGGGCCCTGTGTTTCAGCCGCTGGAGGTGCTGTGATGGGCCGCGTCACACTGCAACGCCCCTGGATCGAGTTTGATCTAGGCGCTGACATGCAGGTGCTGAGCTGGGCGGTAAACCGTCCGGGTTTTGCCACTGCCCGCCACATTCTCTGGCGTGAGGTCCGCAACCGCGATCTGCCTCCCGAGCTGGAAGTTGAGGAGTGGTTCGCAAGCGAGCTATCCGCGCGCGGCAGCCAAGACGCAGTCGCCTTTCTGACCTCGCGCGATGTGCGCCACTATTGTGAGGCCATGGCGGAGGTGGAAGGCATATCTGCCCATGCCGTTGCTACCGTTGGCCTTTCCAATGCCGAGCGTGTGGGCAGCCGGGTGGATTACTCTGACCGCAACTGGGGCACCATCAATGTGGCATTGCACCTGTCTGAAGGGCTGAGCCAAACCGGGCTGATCGAAGCCATGAGCATTGCCGTTCAAGCCCGCACCGCCGCCGTGATGGAGGCCGCTATTGACCTGCCCAGCGGAACCGCAACGGGCACCGGCACCGATTGTCTCGCCGTCGCAGCCCCCGCCGGAGCGACCCCCTATGCCGGGCTTCACACCGCCATTGGCGAAGCGGTCGGAAAGGCCGTCTACCAGGCCGTCCATCGCGGCGCTCTGGACTGGAAATCAACCAACAGCAGGAGAGCAGAACATGCCTGAGCTTCAACAGATCTTGAAAACCGCACTGACGCAAGAAGACTGCGGCTGGAACATGGGGTCCTTTGGGGCCATTGGCGAATTCCACCATGTCTGTCAGTTACACCTGTTCTTTTCCGTGAGTCACAGCTGAATTTTTCCGCTGCGCGCAGGCTCTCCGACTTAAGGCCTTTAAGCCTCTGTATTTAAATGGTAAATTTTGCAGCACGGGGCAATTATGCCACGTTTGGAGCTTGGCTCATTGGAAGAGGTCGGTCAGATGCGCTTCGACATCGGTTCTTAGGTAAATCCTTCCAAAGGCCTGTCCCTGTGGCGCAAAAGGCTGAAGCCCAGAAGAATTGATTCTCGCAAGTAAGGTGTTTCGGTGCAGACCTGTTTCCTCAACTAAGCTTGTCAGGCTAATAAAACGACGATGGAATTCTTCTATGTCTGCAGGAGACAGATAGTAGCCCTTCCGACCGTTCTCCGGTCGAGTAATTTCTCTTGAGGGCGAATGTCCGCTGGCAAGGAATGAATGAAACACACCTTTATCTCGAACACCCAAAGTCCGCGCAAACTGTGCAGCAGGGATCAAGCCTGTTTCATCTATATGTGATGACACCCGGGAAGATTGAATGACTTTAGTGGCTTTCATTCCATCGATTTCACGCTTCAAAACGACGATACCGTGATACTCACGGGGTCCAGGCAGCAATCCGGCGCTAAGTTTTCCTTCTTGAATGGCCTCAATAATCGCCCGAACAGTTAGACCTGACCGCTTCTTGGCCTGCTGTATGGTTTCCCATAGAGCGTCGTCAACTGATACGACGTCGGTATAGCTGAGGAGGTGGTCTAGGAATTCAATACCATCTTGTGGCAGGAACGGTGATTTGACGGATGCAATTCCAGTGTGAGTGCGCAGAAGGCCCTCTTCTTCTAAAGTACGTAATTCATGCCTAGTGGCACCTATTATCTTCCTCATCTCGATCGGCCCTATCAAAGTCGGCAGTTTCGACAGAAGACTCTCGTATTTTTGCGCGTCGAAGAGCTTGTGAATGGCTGGTCTGGCATCGTTTGCCTCCAATGCCCCGGCTTCCACCAAGAATTGTTCCAATAGGGCTTGCCCTATGCCTGTTTCTTTTGCAGCCGATCGAAGAGAATGAAAACGTCTTTGGGGAATGGCCTCACCAAGCAAAATAGTGCCACTGGGAAATGCCCAGTTTCCCAAAATGCAGTTCCTTAAAAGCTGCCGAAAGGACACAAAGCTGTCATCATCCGAATACTCCCGCGACAGCCTCGAATACAATGCTCCGAAGGCTTTGTAGGGTTGATCTTTCTCGCCGGATGCATTCGCAGCCAAGGCATTAAGAGCCTTACGAATTTCGTCCTCACCCTTGCTTGCGACCTCAAATCCTGCCGCATATGCGGCGTGTTGTTCAATTTCGTAATCTCCACTTTTGTCGTCACTGGCTTTGTTTGACAATTGGTGGCCCAGTAAACTGCAGAATGTGGTTGCCGCGAAAAGCGTCTGTGTTGCGAGCCACGTCTGATCCTCGCCGGTTTGAAGACGGAGCGCGAGCCAACGATCAAATTCGGTCGGCTGAATTTCAGGTTGATCAAGGCGACCATTCACAATGGCGTCTTTCACCTCTCTTAGCCTCTGACTGATATCATAGCGCGCGCCGGGTCGATTTTCCTGCCATAGTTGGATTAAGGGCTGCCGATGTTTGATACAGACTTGTACTGCTTGGAACTGCCAGTCCCCACGCATCACCATTTCCCCGACTGGATCAGCTTTGTTTTGTGCTGCATCCTCCCTAAGACAGACTGGACACCCCCTGACTATTGGATTGCGGATAGCTCGAGAGACGATTATCTCGCCCCGATAAGACATGCGAACGTTTCCGGCTTTTTGCCCCGTCCAGGAGAGTAAGTTTTGTCGATCGAAACCGCTCAATCCCGCTAGGTCGAAAAGACGTTCGAGGGCCTCCGGATTTTGGTCGATGATTTTCCTCTGGGCAAACCCCATATCTACCGCGAAATCAGCACTTCTGAGGCCGTTGATCGCGGCCATTCGAGCAAGAAATGAAGGAATGGTTTCTCGATTTTTGGGCGCAACTCGGAGAGGTAGGGGTGGGTTCATCGGTTTCTTTCAAGGCAACTTGAACACACTGCCAGCAGGAGTGTGAAGAGTCGAGGCGCGGTGATCGTGAAATAAGAACGGACCCATAGATGCGGCGTGGCATCCGCACGTCCTCTGGGACCTCGGTTCCGCAAAAACAACCCGGAGCGCCGTTCGGTTCCCGCGCGGCAGATGGGCGGTATCAGCCCTAAGGGGACCCATCTTTACGCAGACCCTCCCCGGTGCAGTATCTGAAAGGCGGGAGGGGAGGTGTGAATTCGCTGCGCTTGCGATGGCACACTGTCAAACACATGAAAGCGGCCATTCTGGGCTTAGGTTCAACACCCTGCCATTCCGCACCATCCACTAAGGTCAGCAATGCGCAGGAAACGGACGGAACAGGTAGACCCAATTAGTCGGAAATTGTGTTTAGGTGGGAGCACCCTTGCCAACGCATTGAACCAAAGGTGTATTATTGGCAGGTGTCAAATACTCAAGTATAGTTCAAGCAGCTCAACTATAGACTAGGAGGTCTTTTGTCTTATCGCGAACTAGGATTTAGCTCGGACCCTTTCAGCAACAAGGCGCTTCAACAAGATGATCTCAGTGAGAGGTTAATGGTGGATCGCGAAAGTGAAGTGAGTAAGCTTCTCCGAAGAATCCAAGAATCCAGCAAAATTCCGACCATAGAAGGTCAAAATGGCGTCGGTAAGACAAGTGTCTTGAACATAGCCCTTCATCGAGCCTTTTCTCGATCGAAAAGCAACAAGGATGAGCCATTGCTCATTCCATGCCGCTGCTCGTTCCAAATTGGCAAAGATAAGAGCGCTGAAGATTTCTTGGATGAGCTTTACCTTCAGGTTGCCCTTACCCTGATTGAACAGGAAGATAGCCTCCGCGCCCCACCTGGATACAGCAAGGCGCCAAATGAGAAAAGAATTAAAGCGTATATCGATAGTCCGATAATAAAAAGTTTCACCGCAACAATTATGGGAAACGGGGGAGGCTACAACGCGGCTCCGAATGCCAGCAAGGGTTGGGACAAAGTAGGTTTTAGAGCCGCTGTTGAAGATTGGCTTCGCCTGCTGTTTCCTTCAGCTGAGACCGGCGCTGTTGTTTGTGTTCTTGATAATCTTGAGCTTCTTCACTCTTCGAAGTCTGCCAGAGAAGTTATCGAAACGCTAAGGGATACCGCATTTTCAATTGATGGGCTCAAGTGGATTTTATGCGGCTCTTCGGGAGTCGTGCGTGGCATTGCGGCGTCACCGAGATTGGTCGGCTGGTTGCACAAGCCTCTAAATATTCAGGAGCTCAGCGACACAGTCGGTGGAGAGGTTTACGATAAAAGGGTCAAAGGATTTCGCATAAAAGAAGATGCCGAGCTGCCCTTGACGCGCGCTAACTTTATAACACTCTTTGACATGTTCAATGGTAATACAAGATTTGCACTAGACGAAGCTGGTGAATTTTGCACATGGGCGTTTGATGAGCTTGAGGATGCTGGTAGAATAGCGAGCGACGCTTTTGAAAGATGGATGAGTGAAGAGTTGGAAGCAAATCATGCTGAAATCTTTGTATACTTTGAAGGGAGAGATGAGGAGGTATTTGAAGCGATCTGTCAGGTGGAGATTTTTACTCCTGGAGAACATGAGAGCTTAGGCGTAAGCGATAAGCGCGAATTCCTGAATATTTTGGATAAATTCGTAAAGTTCGGCCTCATCGTTTCAAGTTTGGATCAGGATGCACCAGAGGACGCTGTATTTGAGATTACCCCAAAAGCGCTAAAGCTACAGTATTTTTTGGCTCAATAACTTTCGGGAAAATGGTGGATACGCTTCGCCAATGAAAGTCAGCTACGGGCTGACACCGGTCATTCGCCCTGCGTGTGATGACAAGCAAGGGGCGATCACATTTCAAGCAGGACGACTTTTGAAGGGCTTTGTTCTATGGCCGAAGCCCTGAAGCTTCCCGCCGAAATCCTCTGCAAACACCGTGGCAAACCAAAGATAGCACTTGATTGCGCCCGCCGACCAGGCAGGGCATCATCGGTCGGTAATTAGCATAAGACGGCCTGCCTATGTCCAAAAAATCCCTCAATCAAGCCAACCTCGAGAAACTTGGCGCCGCAAAACTGGCCGCGCTTGTGATGGACTTGGTCCAAGGGAATGCTGCTCTGCAACGCCAGGCGCGCATGGAGTTGAGCGCCGCTCAAGGGCCGAAGGAAGTGGCTTCCGATATTCGCAAACGGTTCGCCTCCCTTCGACGGTCTACAAGCTATGTCGACTGGCGCAAACAAAAAGCGCTGTCCAAGGATCTCAGCAGCCTTCTGAACATGATCGAAACCACGATTTCTCCTGTCGATGCGGATGAGGCGTTTGAGTTGCTCTGGTCTTTCCTTCTTCTGGCGCCTTCCATTCACGAACGCACGGACGACAGCAATGGGACAATCGGGGGGATCATGGGCGACGCGGTAGATCAAATCGCAACGATCTCGCCCAGGATTTCCACCAAAGGTGCTTCCCTCGCTGAGCGTATGCTCGATGCGATCGTGGATTCTGGCTATGGGGAATTTGACGGGATTATTCCTGCCCTGTCAGATGCCTTGGGCCAAGACGGGCTGGAACACCTCAAAGCCCTGGTGAATGCCTGGGCAGAAACCCCGCTAACCCGTGATGAGTTGGACCGGTATCGGGGATATGGCTTTTCCTCCAACCCAGAGGACAGCATTCGCCGAAACCGGGACCTGACCCGTTCCGTCATCCTTGCCGACATCGCCGACGCGCAAGGCGATGTCGATGCCTATATGGCACGATACACACCAGAGCAGCTGACCTATGGAACCATTGCACCTGATGTGGCGCGCAGGCTCCTTGAGGCAGGGCGAGCCCAAGAGGCCTATGACCTGATCCTCAGCGCCCGTGCGGCTGAAGATGGGAAACCCTTCCGGATGTTCCGCTACGATCTGGACGTGGTCTACGAAAACTGCCTTGAAACCCTTGGATTGCGGGATGACCTCAAATCCCATCTCTGGGATACATTCGAGCAAACCCTGAGCGCAGCAAGCCTTCGGAAATACCTGAAACTGTTGCCCGACTTCGACGACATTGAGGCTGAGGACAAAGCATTAAATCTGGCGGAGGCTTATCCGTCCCTTGGCGGTGCAATCAATTTCTTGATCGAATGGCCGGCTCAGGATCGGGCGGCAAAGACCGTGTTGTCCAGGGCGGCGGACCTTAACGGGGATTCCTATCATACCCTTACGAAAGCGGCTGATGCATTGGAAGCGGACCATCCCCTTGCCGCAACGCTGATGCGCCGTGCCATGGTTCAGGACACACTGGATGGTGGAAAATACAAACGATACCGGTATGCCGCCCGCCATCTGGCGGAATGCCAGTCCGCAGATGCGGCCATTGAGGATTACGGCGATATCCCTACGCATGACACCTTCGTGAAATCTCTTCGCGACAAACACGGGCGTAAATACGGGTTCTGGTCCCTGGTTGACGAGTGAGGCCGATCACTCGGCCAGCTCAGCCAGGAAATCATCAATAGGAACTGCCTTCATCCCTGCTCGCCTCGGTCCATCAATATCCGCCGAAGTCGTGTCCCCGACGAACATGATGCGATCTGGGGTGAGACCTGATGCGTCTGCCACCAATGCATAGATTGCTGGATCAGGCTTCATGCAGCCCACCTGGCAAGACAAGACGCGGAATTTTGGCTCCAGATCTGCAAATTGCTTCAATACAAGCATGTATTCGGGGCTGAGGTTGCTGCATATGCCATAAGGGATCGGCAGCTCACGAAGAGCCGCCAACACCCCTGGTCTTAGCCGTGCCGATATCACTTCACGGGCGATCGCAAACTGAGCTTCTAAAAGATGAGCGATCGTTGCGCCGCCCTCGATTTCCTCGTTGATTTCCGCAAGCGACAACCCGGTGGTCATCGTAAGCCGACGAAACCTATCGACCTTCTGGCGCGGCATGCGGCGCAGCATCGACGCGAAGGGGCGCCGACGATCCGTGATCTCGATTAAGGTGCCGAACAGATCGAAGCAGATACAGTCGATCCCCTTGAGCATTTGGTCTGTTTTCAAAGGCTGTCACTCGCATCTGTCTTGAAGGTCGACCCTATTCGACGCAAGATAGAAGCCCACGGGAGTGCCCGTCCGTTGCGTGTCCGCAGCAAGTCTCTATCGATAAGCTTTCTGCTCATAAGTGTCGGTATGGATATCATGACTTGTCGGCCAGTCTTGGACTGATACAGTAAGACCATAATCTGGTTGCATATTGAATCTGTGCGCATAGGAGGCAGGGTGAACGACGGCAATAGCCCAATCAAGTGGTCAATTGAACAAAGGTTGACGTTCATCGAGTTTCGCCTGCTGTGGGAAGGGCGCGTGAACCGCAGTGATCTTATGCGTCAGTTCAGTATATCCAAAAACCAGGCAGCACTCGACCTTGGGCAGTATCTGACACAGGCGCCCGGCAACATGGAATACAACCGACTCAGCAAGACATACGAACCCACTGACCGTTTTTCTCCGCAATTTTTAGAGCAAGATACCACGTCTCTCATGAGCGTTTTCAGGTCTCCTGACACTATTAAACTACCCCGCTGACACGGGTTCGTCAAAGATATAGCCTGTGCAAGCGCTGGAGACGGTGGCCGAACCGATGATTGTCATGCTCTCATCCGCGGATTGGTTACCGCCTGACCAAATTCGATACGGGTTACCTCTCTCTAAGAACGGATATGTTTCCCAACGTAGTCCGAGGATTTCCCTATCAATGGCCACCGTCTCCAGCGTACTGCACAGGCAGTATGAGCCGCCGCATTACGCGGGCAACGGCGTCTTGCGTGCGATGTCCCACATAAAGCCCGCGAGTTCGCGCGCGATGGCTGCGAGCACGCGCGGCTGAGGTTTGCCAGTGTTCGACAGATGGCGGAACCGCTTGCAAAGCCGCGTCTGCGCCTTCCAGCCGATGTCCTTGATCTCCTGTGGCAGATGCGCTGAACGCTTCAGGAACGGCTGCCCCTCCTTGGGTGGGTGGCGATAGGACCATCCCGCTTCGACAAGCATCGTACGGGCTAAGGCGTTCCCAGTCTTTGTCAGGCGCCCGCGCCGCGTCGTGTTGCCGCTGGAATGCTCGCTTGGGACCAACCCGAGCCAGGCCATAAGCTGGCGTGGATTTTCAAAGCGGGTGATGTCGCCAATCTCTGCAACCACGGTCGCTGCGATGATCGTGTTCACGCCGCGCAATGCGCGAAGGCCATCGACGACAGGGGCGAAGCGCCACGTCTGAACCGCTTCATCGATCGCTTGATCCAGCGTCGCAACGCGGGTCTCCGCTTGGTCGACAGCCCGCTTCAACTCCTCGAAGGCCAGCTGCTGGTGCGAGAAGCGGAAGCGGCGGAGTTCGGCCAGCCAACGGCGGTGGCGCTTCGTCCAGTAACTGCCATTCTCGTATCGCAACCCATGCCGAAGCAGGAAGCTGAGCAGTTGCTGCTTAGCCACCTTCACGGCATCCATCGCCTGCTTGCGGGTGCGGATCAGGTCGCGCATGGCTTCCTGCTCCTCATCCGGCGTCCAGATCGCCGTCAGCTCACCGGCGCGCCACAGCCGTGCCAGCATTTCAGCGTCCCGACGATCAGTCTTCACCCGATCCCCGGCCTTGCGAGGGATCATCGCAGGCGCGACAACCGCGCATTCAAACCCGAGCTTGGTGAGATGACGATGCAGACCGTAGCCGCAGGGGCCCGCCTCGTAACAAAAGCTCGGCGTACTTCCCGCAGCCGCCAGCTGCTTGGTTAGCCGCAAAACAGAATCTGAAGTATGCGCGATCGTTCCGAAAAACCGGATCTCACCACCGCGACCATCCTCCGCAACCGCAACCACAATCGTGTCTTTGTGGACGTCCAGCCCAACGTAAGTGGTTTTGTTCATTTGCATTCTCCTTTCGAACTACTTCGTGTTCGTCAGGAAACCACACTTGCGGCCCGCGCGCCGCAAAACGCTCATCTGGTCTTATTTTACCCAACTTCGGTCCGTCTCCGAAGGCATTGTCGCGCGCGAAAACTCTTGGATCGGCCTGTTTCCGGATTTGGGGTCCTTTCCTATTCCGATGCGTGGCGTGCCAGTAGCGGTCTTGCAGAACGTTTTGCGTGCCATCCGCAGCGAGACTTCAATCGAGATCAGCTATCAGTCTCTGTCCCGTCCTGACCCCGTTTGGCGGTGGATCGCACCGCATGCGATCGGGTATGACGGATTTCGCTGGCATGTCCGCGCTTGGTGCGAAATCGATAACGTCTTCAAAGACTTTCTGTTTTCGAGGATCCGCGACATTCGCGGCACGCATCCGGCTGCAGTCAAGAGTGCTGAGGATGTCGACTGGCACAGCTATGTTGAAATGGTCATTGGCCCCCATCCGGATTTTTCAGATAGTCAGAAGGCGGTGATTGCAGATGATTATGGCATGGTAGATGGCCGCATTCTTCTCACCGTTCGCAAAGCTCTTCTTTACTACGCCTTGAAGCGATTTGGTTTAGATATGGATCCATCGACACGTCGCCCGGCAGATCAGCAGATCGTGCTGCTCAACCGCACTGAACTGTTTCCTTCCTCCAATATACAGACTGGACCCAAATGACCTCGGATTTGACACTTCCTAAAATTGACAAGGATGTGCTGCGTCGCCTTCAGGTGCGCGCAGCCGTAAATGACCGCAGTCTACAAGCGGAAATCCTCGACATTCTGACGACTGCCGCCAATGAAGATCTGCCAGCGGAAGCCGTCATGCGGGCAATCACTCAAACTACATCTCACACCGTTACCGACTGATCGAAAAGACCCCCTCAGATGACCACATTGGAAGACATCAAGCCTGGAGCTCTGATCAACGGCATTGTCCCTGACAAGCCGGTCGAAGTGGTGACCTCTCAATGGGTTGGTGCCAATACATTAACCGTCATCTTTCGGGACCGAGACAGCGGGGTTGCCGAGCGAACGTTGTTTCGGGATGATGAGGCTCGACTTTCTGTTGCAGCTACAGGCCGAAATTGGTCGTTTGAGGCAGATGGGGAACTCCTGCGCTTGGTGACCGAGGCGACCCGGATCCAACTGGCCCATCATTTTGACCCTTATCTTGCGATTCATACCAGCCGGGTGATGCCGTTGCCGCATCAGATTTCTGCCGTCTATGGAGAAATGCTACCGCGTCAGCCGCTTCGATTTCTTTTGGCCGATGATCCGGGGGCAGGAAAGACGATTATGGCAGGCCTGTTGATCCGGGAAATGGCCGCGCGCAGCGATCTTGACCGATGCCTGATTGTCGCCCCTGGAAGCTTGGTCGAGCAATGGCAAGACGAATTGGGTAATAAGTTTGGTCTTGAGTTTGAAATCCTGACCAGAGACATGATCGAAGCCTCTCGGTCCGGCAATGTGTTCAGCGAAAAGCATCGGCTGATTGCTAGGCTGGACGTATTGTCTCGAAATGAGGATCTGCAGCAGAAATTACTTGATGCCGATGAGTGGGATTTGATCATTGGCGACGAAGCACACCGTATGTCGGCTACCTATTTTGGCAATGAAGCCAAATATACCAAGCGCTACCAATTGGGCCAGTTGCTCGGGAAGGTTTGCCGCCATTACCTTCTGATGTCAGCGACACCTCACAATGGCAAGGAAGCCGATTTCCAGCTGTTTATGGCCCTGCTGGACGGCGATCGGTTTGAAGGCAAACCCCGCGACGGTGTTCATAGTGCCAATGCCGAGGACATGATGCGTCGCCTCACGAAGGAAGAATTGCTGCGTTTTGATGGACGCCCGCTCTTTCCAGAACGCCGTGCTTATACCATCAAGTACGACCTCTCCTCGCAGGAGGTTTTGCTTTATGATGCCGTGACCGAATATGTTCGGGAAGAGATGAACAGGGTTGCACGGTTCGCAGAAACCGATGGTCGCAAAAAGAACAATGTAGGCTTTGCGTTGCAGATTTTGCAACGCCGGCTCGCCTCATCTCCTGCCGCAATTTACCAATCTCTGAAGCGTCGCCGCGAGAGGCTGGAAGCTGAGCTGAGCGAGGTAATGTTGCAGGGACGGGCACAGGGTCTGCGCGGCGCCTATGAGGATGTCATCCCTGACGATTTCGACGAGATGGAAGAATATGATCCTGCAGAACTGGATCAGGTCGAAGATACTCTGTCGGCTTCTGCCACAACAGCTGAAAATGCTGAACAGCTCAAAATTGAAATCGCCACACTGCAAGGTCTGGAGGCTCAGGCATTCGAGGTTCTTAAATCCGGGGAAGACACCAAATGGACCCAGCTTGACCGTATTCTTGATGACGAATTGATGCGGGACGAAGATGGCAATCGACGCAAACTGATTATCTTCACCGAACCCAAAGACACGTTGTTTGAGAACGGCGGTGCAAAATTAGACCACGGTAGCGCCGCCATATTGGCGGTGCGGGCGGCGTAAAAGTCGTCCACTTTTTCCCTTCTTGCGGCCGCAGGGAGGGCGAGGAGATTTACACCGTGGAACTTTACAGGAAGGTCAGGCTGGCGCGCAGCGAGGGTATGAGCCAGCGGGAGCTGGCGCGTCATTTCAACATATCGCGCGACAGCGTTCGCAAGATGTTGGCGTTCTCAACGCCGCCTGGATACCGGCGCACGAAGGAGATCAAGCGTCCGAAGCTTGATGGATTTACGGAGATCATCGACGGCTGGCTTGAAGGGGACAAGAATGTGCCCCGCAAGCAGCGCCACACGGCGAAGCGGATCCACGAGCGGCTCAAGGCGGAGCACGAGTTCACTGGCGGCTATACGATCATCAAAGACTACGTTCGGCAGCGTGAACGGCGCAGCCGTGAGATGTTCGTGCCTCTGGCACATCCGCCGGGCCATGGGCAGGCCGATTTTGGCGAAGCGGTCGTTGTGATCGGAGGCGTTGAGCAAAAGGCCCACTTCTTCGTCCTGGATTTGCCGCACAGCGATGCCTACTTCGTGCGGGCCTACCCGGCGGCCACGGCGGAGGCCTGGATGGACGGACATGTGCATGCCTTTGCCTTCTTTGGCAGGGTGCCGCAGTCGGTGCTTTATGACAATGACCGCTGCCTAGTCTCGAAGATCCAGCCGGATGGTACCCGGGTACGCGCCAAGCTGTTCAGCGGGTTGCTGTCACACTACCTGTTCCGAGATCGCTACGGACGGCCCGGCAAAGGGAATGATAAGGGGAATGTTGAGGGAATGGTGGGCTATGCTCGCCGTAACCACATGGTGCCGATCCCCCACTTCCCGGACTGGGAGAGCTTCAACGCTTATCTCGAAGAGCAGTGCCGCGCCCGTCAGGGCGACATCTTGCGGGGACATACGGAGACGATCGGCGTGCGCTTGCAACGGGATCAGGCCGAGATGCGCCCCTTGCCAGCCGCTCCCTTTGAGGCCTGCGCACAAGCCAACGGTCGGGTGAACTCCCAATCTTTGGTCCGCTACGACACCAACGATTACTCGGTCCCCGTGGCCTACGGCCATCAGGATGTCTGGGTGCGGGCCTATGTCGATCAGGTGGTGATTGGCTGCCGTGGAGACGTGATCGCGCGCCATCCGCGATGCTACGCGCGCGAGGACATGGTGTTCGATCCGATCCACTACCTCCCGCTCATCGAACGCAAGATCAATGCTTTGGATCAGGCCGCGCCCCTCGCGGAATGGGACTTGCCCGAAGAGTTCGACACGCTGCGCCGTTTGATGGAAGCGCGCATGCTAAAGATCGGTCGTCGCGAATATGTGCAGGTCCTGCGCTTGCTGGAAAGCTTCGGCATGGATGACCTGCACGTCGCCGTAAAGCAGGCCCTGAAGATGGGCGCGGTCGGCTTTGATGCCGTGAAGCATCTGGTGCTGTGCCAGGTCGAGAAGCGTCCACCACGGCTCGATCTCGACGTGTACCCCTACCTGCCACGGGCGCAGGTCGAGACGACATCAGCGGCCAGCTACATGTCCCTGATGTCGGAGGCTGCGGAATGACCCATGTCCCCGAGATCCTGCTGGAACATCATCTCAAGACGCTGAAGCTTCCGACGTTCCTGCGCGAGTATCAGAAAGTTGCGCGCCAATGCGCTGCCGAGGGCTTGGACCACGTCCAGTTCCTGACGCGCTTGGTCGAACTGGAGCTGATCGATCGCGAGCGACGGATGGTCGAGCGCCGCATCAAGGCGGCCAAGTTCCCGGCCACCAAAAGCCTCGACAGCTTCGACTTCAAGGCGATCCCCAAACTGAACAAGATGCAAGTGCTGGAGCTGGCGCGCTGCGACTGGATCGAGCGGCGTGAGAACGTGATCGCCCTTGGCCCAAGCGGCACGGGCAAAACCCATGTCGCCCTCGGCCTGGGGCTTGCCGCTTGCCAGAAAGGGATGACGGTCAGCTTCACCACCGCCGCAGCCTTGGTCAACGAACTGATGGAAGCGCGTGACGAGCGCCGCCTGCTTCGGGTTCAAAAACAGATGGCCAACGTAAAACTGCTGATCATCGACGAATTGGGCTTTGTCCCTCTCTCCAAAACCGGGGCCGAGTTGCTCTTTGAATTGATCTCGCAACGCTACGAGCGTGGGGCCACGCTGATCACCAGCAACTTGCCCTTCGATGAATGGACGGAAACCTTCGGCACCGAGCGCCTCACCGGCGCGCTTCTCGACCGGTTGACCCACCACGTCAACATCCTCGAGATGAATGGCGAGAGCTATCGCCTGGCTCAGAGCCAAGCGCGAAAAGCCACCAAAACCCCCTGATCGAAAATCCATGGCTTGGCCCTCACGGGCCAAGACGGCCAGTCAACCGCCAGCTATTTGGGGAGCGCGGTTGACTGGCCGCCTGCGCTCTGCGCACCCGTCACGCACAACACCAAAGTGGCCTACTTTTGCGCCGCCCAATGGTCTGATTTTACTCCGCCGTTGACAGAAAGCGTTCTCGCTCAGTCGATCCAGACCCGCGTTTTGCGCGGACGGTACCCTATTGCCGATCGAAAGAAAGGATCCCAGCCTTGATCTTGAATATTTGGAAAACCAAGACACCTGCGCCCGTCGCCCAAGCGATGCCCTCGCCTGCAAGACAAGGAGGGGGTCGTGTCTGAGACCGATACACTGATCCCGGGCTCTGCAAAGCTTCGGGAATATTTCGAACAGAAACTGCAGCGTGACTGGAATGGCGCGCGCCCCGGCAAGGATCCGTCCCGCAAACCGCCCGCTGTCGCAGCCACGCCGGACGACGCCCTTCATGGGCTGATGATCCTTCGATTGTACCGCGCCATGCACGATGCCGGGCTGGAAAGTCTGGACGTGCCAGCTGGCTTCATCCTCGAGATTGCCGGGGCGACAGAACCCGATCGCGACCGGCTGTTCGTCCTTTTGCCGGATATGGACCTGTGGCCGGAAAATGCCGAGCCGGCGATCGTGACCGAGCGATCAGCCGGGGGGCGGCCGGGGTTTCACAAAATGGTGGATCGACGCCTATTGGAGGGCGCGGCTGTCATTGCGCTTTCGGCCCGGCGGGAAAGCCTGGCCTCAGAGCAATCATCCTTGGTCTTGTCCGCGCTCACTCTGCCAGCCGTCAATAGCAGGATGATTGCTGAGGTCCTGCGCCAGATTCATGCGGCCAGCCATGTCGAGGTTTCGCTCAAAGACAGGGAGATTGCGAAGCTATCCGCCACGCAGCTTATTCCAGTTTTCGCGGCGCCGGATGTCAAACAGGCGATTGAGCAGCTGCAGCTCGTTCTTCAGACTGCCCGGCCCAAGCTGCATGGGTCACTCGATGATGTCTACGGCCAACCTGAAGCCGTGTCAGCGATGCGGCAGGTCATTGTCGACATCGAAGAGTGGCAGGCCGGTCGGTTGGACTGGCAGGAGGTCACAAAAAGTTTTCTGTTGCTTGGGCCACCGGGCACCGGGAAAACCCTGATTGCAACAGCATTTGCCGGATCGGCCGGAGTTGGTTTCGTTAAGACGAGCTACTCGGACTGCCAGAAAAATGGGCACCAAGGCGATATGCTCAAGGCCCTCAATAATGCGGCTGAAGAAGCCATTCTGAAGGCCCCTGCAGTCTTCTTTGTCGACGAAATTGATAGCTTCTACAACCGTGACAACAGCGAGAACGGTTACATCATTGGAGTGGTCAATGGTCTTCTGACATTGATTGACGAGCTGTCGGCAACGCCAGGCGTCATTTTGATCGCCGCCAGCAATGATCGTGATCGCATCGATCCAGCTGTCGTCAGGCCAGGACGCTTCGACAAACATATTTTTGTCAGGCCACTCGATCGCGATGGCGTCCGTCATTTCTTGCTAAAAGAGCTTGGCGGGGTTTTGGATGAAAGCGCCACCTCAGGGTTTGTCGACCAGCTTGCTGGCGCCACCGGTGCGCAACTGACCGCTCTGGTGCGGGATGCAAAGACCCGAGCGCGCGCATCCCGCCGACCGCTTGATTTCTCTGACATTCAGGCAGCGGCTGACGTCATGCTGCCGACCCTCGGCCTCGATCACGTCTGGCGGATCGCGGTGCATGAAGCTGGGCACCTTCTTGCTGGTCATCTCCTCGGCCTTCCTGTCGCGCGCCAAGTGCGCGTCACCGCTCGCGGGGGGCATGTTCTGATCCCGGAAGTTGCCGTCGAAACGAAAGAAACTGTCGAAGCACGGATGTCAGTGCAATTTGCCGGTTTTGCAGCCGAGTGCATCTTGCTTGAAAAACCCTCTTTCGGAGCGGGCGGCTCAATGGTCAGTGATATCGCGCAGGCAACAAAACTTGCGATACGCTCTGAGGTCAGCCACGGCCTTGGCAAAGACATCTCATGGCGTGATGGCAGGACGCCTTTGGACCTGTTGCCAAAGCCCATTCAGAGACGTGTTGAGGCCGTTCTACAGAACGCAAGGACGGCAGCTTTCGAGCTTTTGCAGGCCAACAAGCCTGCACTTTTGGCTCTCGCCAAGATTTTGGAACAAAGGCGTGAATTGGATGGGGCGGACATTATCGACGTTCTTTATGAAGCAATGGGGCGTCAGCATGACAATTGACGAGCAACCATTCGATCCCCTTTGGCCTTTGCAAGATGAAATTCGCTTGGTCCGCAGTCTGCTTGGATCAGGTGGGGGTGGTAACGACAACCCAGCAATCGAGCTCGGCCGATGCTTGCGTTTCATAGTCAATGAGTACAGACTTGACGCGCGACGCGACCGGGCAGAGCCCCCGACGTTGCTGGATATTCTGGACACCCTGGAAGGGCTCAGCACGACGCCGCCAGCGGCAGACGTCCTCGCAAACGCGCCGCTGCTGGAGGACTGGTCCCCCGGCAGCGGGGTTGACGGCTGTGCCCGCCTATATGGCAGCGTGACAGGCCATCCGCGTCTGCGTGACGGTGCCAGGATCTTTACATCGCCTTACCTAAGGCTCGATTGCAAGAATGGCTGGGCGCGCAGTTGGAGCCGGTTTTATCGACTCGGGACATACAATCGCAGCTTTATGGGCGAGTTGATCCTCGACGAGGTTTTAGACCCGCATACGCGGTCGATTGAAATCCCGACAAGGTGACGACTTGAAGGGGATGAGTGATCTTTCCCTGCATTGCGAGGGGCCTGTATGCGTGGAGCATTGGGGGGGCAAAGTGCGAATGACACGTGGCCACGCAACGCAGCAATGACGGGTGAAGTGAAAGGCGTTTTTTCGCAACAGGTAATTTTCCGTAGGTGCCAGGAGGAGGGATAGCCTCGAAGTCCTTACACTGCCTTGTCCCACCTGCGAATGCTTCACTCAGGAACTGTTTTTCGCTTATGAGAACAACATGAGCGGATTGACTGAGTTTGAAGTCGCGCGGCTGCGCTGGATGGAACTGAATTTACGGCTTCCGGACGCCGGGGTGCTGAACACTTTTCCAGATGAGTTGGCTTGCCATGCTCGCCTTGTTGAAATCAGGTGGCCTAACGGCGTTCATTGCCCGAGGTGTCATGAAGAGTTCATCGGTTTTCTTGAAGGTCGGCAAACGTTTCACTGCCAGACCTGTCTTTTCCAGTTTACGTCAAAGTCTTACAGCTTACTTCATCGCAGCCGCGTCAGTTTGACGAACTGGTTCCAAGCGACCGAGACGATCATCCAAGCGTATTCGCATGATGCGATGGGCGTATCGTTGACTGGTAAATCCCTTGCCAGCCAGTTGGGGATTTCTTACGCGGCCACGTGTCGCTTACGGGGCCTGATTATGGGCGACATCGCGAAACACGGCCATGACAGCCTGATTGCCCGCTGTATCTGCATCGAATCAATTTCTAGTCCAGAAGGGCTTTCCGAGGGGTCGGAGGCATATTTTCTTTGGATCCACGACCAATATACGCTCCGGTCAGAACGGCTGCGCAATTTCTGAGCTCATTCTTTGCGCTTTTTCGCATCCCGTTTTGACCGCGCGGTAGGCCCTCCCTGCATGCGAAAATATGCGACTATTGAGTTAACGAGATTCTCTATCCACAGATATCCGACATCAAGAGGGCTATTTCGCCCCAAATCTTGTTCCAGTTTGAGCGGAACCTCGATATTTTGTGGATGACACAAATGCGAAAAAAAAGGGAGACACGCTGCAGGCATTCAATCGCACCATCGGCATTTTTGCGAATAAAAAAATCGCTGAAATAATTTCCAATAGACCGAAAAACCCTATTACAATCAAATGCTTGCAAAGCAAGTCCGGATCGGACATCCAGTTTATCAATAATCAAAAAAGACCCAAATCAAGCCTCGTACGGGAGCCGACAAAGAACAGAAGAAACAGCAGAAAAGAAAACGCACGTCACTGACGTGACGCGCGCAAAGTCGGGGCAGATACCGCCCGTAGATCACTTGCCAAAAAGGGCCATGGCAAGCGCGGAACTCCCCGAAATCAGATGAAACAAGTCGGAACCATGATTCCGGCAACGGAGAGATTATGGCCGAAAAGGACAACAGCACGGCTCAGATAGAGAGAGAAAAATGGAATGCGTTCGGGAACGTGAGCGTTATTGACGGCGTCGATCCTGAAGCGGGCGAGTTCAAAATCTTCCCGTCCCCTGATCTCAATGTGGGGTACGAGGGATTGGACCAAATCCTTCCTTATGATGGGCTGCGCAACACAGTACATCGGAGCCATTGGTCAAAAACCGGAAAGCTTTCTGGTCGTACCGAGGACGATGATAACCTGCCACGTCCCGTCGGCTTCGAAAGCAGCTTGGAGCGATCAACGGCGATCTCTTGCTTAATCCATCCAAATACATGGGGTCTAAAATGCCAGCCGCTAAAGGTCATTTTCGATAAGCCAATCGATGAGGTGAAGTCTAATACCCTCGATTTCTTACTGACCCGCAAAGACGGTTCGAAAACGTACATGTTTGTACGCAACGAAGACAGCCTGGGGCACCCGAGGACTGCATTGATCTGCGAGGCAATTCGTGAAAAATTGCCCACCGGTGTTGGCTTCGCTCAAATTTCCGAAGCAGCTTATCCGGCACCAGAGCGCGGAAACCTTGAGAGGAAACTCATTGCCAAACGCGTTCCAGATGCTGAGGCCGATCAACGTCTGGCGGAAGTCCTCCAGGACCTTAGAAATTCAGATTGCTTCACCGTAGAAGAGCTTGTTGTGCGTTGCCGGATGGGGCCGCGTCTAGCGGATGACGGACGTGCTTTTGACGCAGTTCTCCGGGCGATTGCAGACAGAAAACTGGCCGCTTCTAGGTTTGAAACAACCGACTATCCAACGATCTTACGGTGGCCGGAATGAGAGCTATGCGGGAGTTTGGGTGATGGCGTGATTTGAAGGGCGGCGTATTGTGGCGGTGTAAAAGCCAGCCAGAACCTCACAAGGAGCAATACGCCATGAAGAACGATACAGACATTCTGCCATTTCGCCAATCGGATTCGATCACAGATCCATTGACCGAGCTTGCGCGGGAAGGGGCGCGGCGCATGCTGGCGGAGGCATTGAAAGCCGAAGCTGATGCTTTTGTCGCCAGTTTCGCCGATGACCGACTGGAGGATGGCCGCCAACGGATTGTGCGGCATGGATTTGGACCAGAACGTCAGATCCAGACGGGGATTGGCGCACTGGATGTGCAGCGACCGAAGGTGCGCGACCGGAAGGCGACCCCTGATGCAGCCTCAAAAGTCCGCTTCACGTCGAACATATTGCCCAAATGGGCGCGCCGCTCGGTCAGTCTGGATGCGCTTTTGCCGGTGCTTTACCTGAAAGGTATCTCAACCGGCGATTTCCAGGAGGCGCTGTCAGCCATTTTAGGGGCTGATGCACCCAACCTGTCGCCCAGCGTACTGGCCCGCCTGACAGCGGGTTGGCAGACAGATTATGACAGCTGGGCGCAGCGAGATCTATCGGCTCGTCACTACGTCTACATCTGGGCGGATGGTGTCTATCTTCAGGCGCGGATGGAAGAAAATGCCGAGTGTATGTTGGTGATCATTGGCGCGACACCGGAGGGTAAGAAGGAACTGCTCGGCTTTCAGGTCGGCCTTCGAGAGAGCACGCAGAGCTGGCACGAGTTGCTGACTGACATCAAGAAGCGCGGACTGTCCGTCGCGCCCGAGATCGCGGTTGGCGATGGGGCCATGGGCTTCTGGAACGCGCTGGATAAGGCGTTTCCAAGCACAAAACACCAGAGATGCTGGGTACATAAGGTGAAAAATGTGCTGAACTATTTTCCCAAGCAAATGGGACCCGGCGTGAAGTCGGATCTGGACAACATTCAGCACGCCGACACCCGTGCTGCCGCAATATTTGCCTTGGATACTTTCAAAGACAAATATGGCGTGAAATACGAAAAAGGTGTGGCCTGTCTGATCAAGGACAAGGACGCGATGCTGGCATTCTTCGACTTCCCGGCCGAGCATTGGGGCCATCTGCGCACCTCGAATCCCATCGAGAGCGTCTTCGCAACGGTGCGGCATAGAACGGTGCGCACCAAAGGCGCACTCTCGCAAAAGACCGCAAAACTGATGGTCTTCACCCTCATCCAGTCCGCATCGAAAACATGGCTGCGCCTCAAAGGCAGAAATCAGTTGCCAAAAGTCATCGAAGGAATCAAATTCAACGACGGCGTCGAAGTGAAGAATGACGCCAAAAACCGCGCCGCCTGATGACGCGCGTCACCCAAATTCAAGCATAGCTCCCGGAATGAATGCTGTCGTCCAATCATTTCATTTTCAACCGGGCACCTTGATCGCCTACGACGGTTATCAAGTGGTTGTCGTCGGAGCGGTCAAAGGAGGGGTTACTGTCCGCGATAGGTTTGTTGGTAGGGACGAAAAGCCCCAATACATGGTCATCACGGACGAGAAGATCCACGAACTTTTGACTCGCTTGGATGTCGAGATTGATCAGGATTTCAGCGCAGAAGCCCCCTCAATCGCAGAAACTATGGTTGGGCACCATGCCCAAGTCTCTTTTGAAAACCGCTCAGCGAAAGACAAGCGAGCTGCGTACCAACGTGAAGCTTGGTGCCTAGCCGCCAGGGCGGTTCTGAAAGGAGAGCCTGCCACTTACACCGAAAAGCAAATCCAGGATAACTACGATGAAATCAAAGCGCGTGCTACTGATCGGCAACGATTGAACGCACTAGGTTCAACCACCAAGAACGGAGAATTCAAAGCACGTGGTTGGGGGGCTAAGTCGATCAGCAATTACTGCCGGACTTACTTCGAGGTGCCGTACGCAAAACGGCATCCGCGGCTGTTGATCAGCAAACCACCTGTCAATAAAGGGCGTCTGCAAATGAGCCTCGCCTGCAGTGATCTTTTGGATCAATGTTGTCAGGCCTATCTCAACACAGCACAGCCTTCGAAAACATCCATATACGAGCTGGTAAAGAAAAAGTTTGCGGCGGCACAGAAGCAGAGCGCCCAGAATGGCCGCAACCAAAATTTCACGGTGCCCCACAAAAACACGGTTTTCAAGCGACTGAATAAATTTTCAAAGCTGCAGTTGGTGGTTGGACGGGAAGGCTACCAGGCTGCCCAGAAACAATTTTCACCGACACAACATGGTGTACGCGCCCTCAAGCCCGGTGAAATGATCGAACTCGACTTCTGGCAGGGCGATGTGTTCACATTCAGCAAACAAAGTAAATTCTGGGGCATTCTGACGCCAGATGTCCAAAAACTGCTCAAAGACGGAAAGCGGCGCGGCAAGAAAAAACAGCGGCAAAGGCTGTGGATCTGCATTGCTGTAGACGTGGCAACACGCGTGGTCCTCGGTGCAGGAATGGCCGAAAAGCCAAATTCGGCAACGGTCATTGATGTTCTTGACCAAATTATGCGCGACAAGACCGATATCGGTCGATTGGCGGGATGCACTTCGGTTTGGTCGCAACGTTGTGGTATCGGAACGATCATCGTGGATACCGGGCCAGAATTTTTTAATGACGAGGTGCAGGAAGCTATCCTTGCCGCTGGCGGCTCATTCATCTTTGGCCGCGCCGGCGTTCCAATGGACAAGCCTTTCGTCGAGCGGTTCTTTGGTGGGCTAAGGACAACGCTGGCAGACGAACTGCCGGGCAAGACCGGGTATTCTCACACCTGTCTCGCAGCATATGATAAAGAAGGTATGGCTGTCTTCAATGCAGAGGAATTTCGGCATCTGTTGATCCGGCATCTTGTCGATCACTATCATTTAGAGGTGCATGATGGGCTCTTGGGCAAGCGTCCAATCGATGCTTGGAGGGATGCTCAGAAATACCGTGCCGTGCCACCTCCACCTTTGCGCGTGCGGCGCAATGCGACGGGCTTGAAGCTGACGCGCATGCTTACAAAAGAGGGAGTTCGTATATGCGGTATCCCATTCGGCGATGCCTCGCTCTTCCCAAAGCATATCAGTCAAGGCAAGCGATTGGTCGAAGTTCGACTCGACCCAAACGATTTACGTGAAATCAGTATCAAGATTGATGGCCAGACAGTGCATCTTGAAAATCAGCGTAAAGATCTCGCACATCACACGATGCGTACATTGATGGCGGCCATAAAGGAGATGACGGCAACAAATCCCAAAGGAGCTATGCTTGAATTTGGGTGACGCGCGTCATCAGGCGGCGCGGTTTTTGGCGTCATTCTTCACTTCGACGCCGTCGTTGAATTTGATTCCTTCGATGACTTTTGGCAACTGATTTCTGCCTTTGAGGCGCAGCCATGTTTTCGATGCGGACTGGATGAGGGTGAAGACCATCAGTTTTGCGGTCTTTTGCGAGAGTGCGCCTTTGGTGCGCACCGTTCTATGCCGCACCGTTGCGAAGACGCTCTCGATGGGATTCGAGGTGCGCAGATGGCCCCAATGCTCGGCCGGGAAGTCGAAGAATGCCAGCATCGCGTCCTTGTCCTTGATCAGACAGGCCACACCTTTTTCGTATTTCACGCCATATTTGTCTTTGAAAGTATCCAAGGCAAATATTGCGGCAGCACGGGTGTCGGCGTGCTGAATGTTGTCCAGATCCGACTTCACGCCGGGTCCCATTTGCTTGGGAAAATAGTTCAGCACATTTTTCACCTTATGTACCCAGCATCTCTGGTGTTTTGTGCTTGGAAACGCCTTATCCAGCGCGTTCCAGAAGCCCATGGCCCCATCGCCAACCGCGATCTCGGGCGCGACGGACAGTCCGCGCTTCTTGATGTCAGTCAGCAACTCGTGCCAGCTCTGCGTGCTCTCTCGAAGGCCGACCTGAAAGCCGAGCAGTTCCTTCTTACCCTCCGGTGTCGCGCCAATGATCACCAACATACACTCGGCATTTTCTTCCATCCGCGCCTGAAGATAGACACCATCCGCCCAGATGTAGACGTAGTGACGAGCCGATAGATCTCGCTGCGCCCAGCTGTCATAATCTGTCTGCCAACCCGCTGTCAGGCGGGCCAGTACGCTGGGCGACAGGTTGGGTGCATCAGCCCCTAAAATGGCTGACAGCGCCTCCTGGAAATCGCCGGTTGAGATACCTTTCAGGTAAAGCACCGGCAAAAGCGCATCCAGACTGACCGAGCGGCGCGCCCATTTGGGCAATATGTTCGACGTGAAGCGGACTTTTGAGGCTGCATCAGGGGTCGCCTTCCGGTCGCGCACCTTCGGTCGCTGCACATCCAGTGCGCCAATCCCCGTCTGGATCTGACGTTCTGGTCCAAATCCATGCCGCACAATCCGTTGGCGGCCATCCTCCAGTCGGTCATCGGCGAAACTGGCGACAAAAGCATCAGCTTCGGCTTTCAATGCCTCCGCCAGCATGCGCCGCGCCCCTTCCCGCGCAAGCTCGGTCAATGGATCTGTGATCGAATCCGATTGGCGAAATGGCAGAATGTCTGTATCGTTCTTCATGGCGTATTGCTCCTTGTGAGGTTCTGGCTGGCTTTTACACCGCCACAATACGCCGCCCTTCAAATCACGCCATCACCCAAACTCCCGCATAGCTCATCCCAAAGACCGTAAGTTCTATGAATATGTCTTGGCCAAACACGCAAATTGGCAGTCGGAGAAAATCCGAGTGGGAATTGAGAAGCATGGGCTGCCTTCTACGGACATCACCGTCGAAAAGATCAACTGGTTTGAAACCACTCACTGCTTGCGGCTTCAGATCATGGCCAATCCCGAGAAAGCTATGTCCGCCGACATTGACGCGGTGCTCGAAGGAAAAACCGGCAAGGGTATTTTTACCCCCGAGGATATTCACCGCGAGAAGGCCGAGGCGGCTCGTCTGAGCCCTGCTGATAAATGTGATGATGAGCTTCAGCCAGAGAGTGTTTCGACCGCCGATGTGCCAGAGGAAACTGCCAATGATATGGGCGCCTCGTCTGGAAATAAAAACCGGAAGGCGACCGGTTCATCACCTAAGAAGGTGCAGCCTAAGCCCGAAATGTCCTCGCAGGGACGATTTACAGGACCTCCTAAAGGAAAGGGAAAGTTTAAATGACCGCAACGACGACCACGACCGTAATGTCACGCAAGCAACGCAATGTCTTTCTTAAGTCCCAGTATTTTGAAATGCCACGAGCGGGCAAGCTTGACGAGCTGATTGAAGAACTTGCTGATGATTTCGACGCCGGAAAATTGACTGGTGAACGCTTCGAGGGCGCAGGTATCGTCGTGATTGGCGAAAGTGCATCAGGCAAATCGAAAGAAATCGACGAGGCAATAAAGCGGCTAAAGACGAAGCTGCCGAAGATGGAGTGCGGGTTGGAGAATCGCATTCTGCAAGAGGCATTAGTTGGGGAAACGACCTGGAAAGCGCTGGGATTGCAGCTTCTTGAAAAACTTGGATATCCGCTTGCTGCCAGTCGGACAGAACATGAAATCTGGTCACGCGTTCGAAGCCAATTGAAAGGCCAAGGCATTTGGCTTGTTCACATCGATGAATGCGAGACTGTGCCGAATTTTGTGCCTGACGCGTTTTTTTACGCCATTGGGAAGCGGTCTTCGAACATGATGGCAAGCTGACTTCTGACAGCGTGCCATTCGCGCACCGAACGCTTCCATTCGGTGGATGTAGCATTGAGCGCCAGATAGATCAATTTCGCTGCTGCCTCATCGCTTGGGAAGTGACCGCGGGTTCGGACGGCGCGCCGGATCTTCGAATTCAATGCCTCAATGGAATTCGTGGTGTAGATCAGCCTGCGCACCTCGGGCGGGTAGTCGAGGAACGGGATCACCTCGTTCCAGGCCCGGCGCCAGCTCGGTGCGATGGCCGGATACCGCCTAGCCAGATCGCTCTCCTCGAACTCTGCCAGAGCGGCCTCGGCCGCGTCGGCATCCACCGCCGTGTAGATCGTCTTTAGCGCCGTGGCGACGGCCTTGCGGTCCTTGTAGCTGGCAAAGCTCATGGAATGGCGCAGCAGGTGAACGATGCAGGTCTGGACCTGGGTCTGGGGAAAGGCCGCTTCGATGGCCTGCGGGAAGCCCTTCAGCCCATCCACGACGGCGATCAGGATGTCCTGGACGCCCCGGTTGCGCAGATCGTTCAGGACCTTGGCCCAGAACTTTGCGCCCTCATTGGCCTGGAACCACAGGCCCAGAACGTCGCGTGTGCCGTCGGGCAGAACCGCGAGGGCCACGAAGACCGCCTTGTTCGAGACGGCTCCATCGCTGCGGATATTGACCCGGATCGCGTCCATGAAGATGATCGGATAGCAGGGTTCC
Organism: Pseudophaeobacter sp. TrK17; assembly: GCF_042192375.1. Lineage (NCBI taxonomy): Bacteria > Pseudomonadati > Pseudomonadota > Alphaproteobacteria > Rhodobacterales > Roseobacteraceae > Pseudophaeobacter > Pseudophaeobacter sp. TrK17. Next base: position 987,457 of record NZ_CP071700.1, on the reverse strand, counting down.
AGAGGGCGGTTCTGCCAGGCGGTGACCTCCTCCATGACCGCGTCGGTAATCGCGGAAATCAGGCTGGGCGAGGCTTCGATGCCATAGATTTCCTCGATATGCCCCTGGATCTCGCGGGTCGTCATGCCCCGGGCATACATGCTGATGATCTTGCGATCGAACTCGGGAAAGCGGCGCTGATACTTAGCGATCAGCATCGGATCGAAGGTGCCGTTCCGGTCGCGGGGGATGTCCAGAACGACCTTGCCGCTGTCGGTGGTCACGGTCTTCTGACTGCTGCCATTGCGCCGATTGGCCGGCTGATTATACCCCTCAGGGGCTTCCTCGGCGCGTTCTTCACCGAGATGGACGTCCATCTCCGTGCTCAGTGCCCGTTCCGCCAGCGCCTTTGTCAGCTCGGACAGAATGCCGTCCTTGCCAAACAAATCACCAGGCGCGCGGCCTTCCATCAATCGGTCCAAGATCTCTTTATCGATGCTCATACGTGGGTCTCCTCTTCGAGCAGTTACCACGTCAGCGCACAAAATTCAGGATAGTCCCATGAATGCCAGCATATGTTTGAAACGCTCGGCGAAACGGAAACCAAAAAGGTCATCAACTCCCTCAAGACGTTTATGAAGCATCGGGACTGGCCGGTTGCACTCATCCTGAGCGGCATTCCTAAATTGCTCGATAAAGTCAACCTCGACCCGCAGTTCAGAAACTTAATGACGCCCTTCACGCTTGCTCCGTTGGATCGCAACTCAGACGACCTCTACGAGATAGATACGGTCGTGTATTCCCTCGGAGAGGCGCTCGGAATTGATGTCGACGCCCTGCGTGATACGGACGTTTATCAGAGGATATCCTTCGGTCACGAGGATCTTTACGGCAAAATTTTCAGATTCATTTTTTACGTATTCAAGAAGTTGCCAGAAGATGAAGCCACGCTTACGATCGACCATCTTGCTGAAGCATACGAGAAGTACACTGGGTGCACCCCGGGTCATAATGTTTTCATCCGTGATGACTACATGGAGTGTAATGTCAAAGAGCTGATGGCTGGCATGGATGAGTGAGGCCTGCGGGCGACCTTTGACCAAATCCGGACAGCCCGTGCTTTCGCACATATCCAATGCGTTCGATCCTCTAGCTCAAGCATTGGTGTTTCGGGCCCAGTTTTGAAACGAGCCCCCTTTCTAAAAATTTTATTCGCCTTCGCCTGCCTATTGGAACTTCATTGTGACGTTCAGTTGGCGGCAATGACTGAAGCTTGCGTGCCTTAACAACGCGAACTGAGCTGGCCGTTTTGTGCTTGCTTTGACTATCAGTTCGATCTTTTCGAAAATACGTCATCTGAAGACTGATTGCCCTCATAAACAGGAGGGCATTGTGCTACTAGAAACCGGTCAATTTTTTTCGCAAACTTGCATCCAGAGAAAGCTCGTCGTATTCTACATCTGCGAAAAAAGATTTTTTGCGTGACTGGTTTTTTAAGAAAAAAACAGGTGGAACGCGGAAAAACTGAGGGGTGACTCAAATTAGATTTCCCTTTAAAATCAACAGGCAAAAATTGGGTCACGGAAAAGAACAGGTGTAACTGACAATGTCTATGGCGATCCGGCGCCAACCGACCATGCCGGGCTGATGCAGCTCACCAGTCGCGGCGGCGTCCGTATTGACAGACTGGAGGGGGTGCGCCCGGTGGCCTATGAAACCCTCAGCCCCAAACCTCATCGCTGGACCCAGGCGGTCTCGCTGTGCCTGCCCACAGAGGATGCGGCAATGCACCAGCGCGACGTGTTGACAGCGCTTGGCCCAGACACCGACGCCCTGCGCATGGAGGATCGCAGTGCCGAGCTCTTTGATATGGGGCTGGGCCAGTATCAGGCTGATTTTTGTATCCGTACTGCCGACCCCGAGCTTTTGGCAGTGCTGAACCAAAACGCGGGGCGGTCGCTTTTTGAACAGGGCAATCCGGCGCTGGGGGCCATTCTGAAAGCCCATCCACATCGCGTGGTGCTGACCCAGATCGGTCGCGTCGAAGTCTATCAGATGATCGGCGGCCCCGACACCGGCGGCAAATCTCCTGAAGGGCCACACACACATGTGCTGCCCAAGCTCCTGAAAGCCGATCGCACCCATTCCGCCAACACGCCTATCCCCGAGGGCTGGGTGCCCTGCTGCGGTGTACATCCCGAAAACCCGGTCATTGGGCGCCTTGGCGAGGACAAGCCCTTCAACCGTACCGCCTTTGACGCGTTTCAACAGCTGCTGGGCGACTGGGGCGCCCAAGATTACTGTCAGGGGAAAGCTGCGGTTTGGCAGTTGCTGCAGTCAGGAACCCCTGCTGACCGCGCCCAAGAGCCACAAAGCCGCGAAGGCCGGGCTGGCTGGCGCAATGGGATCCGTCAGTGGCACGTGCTGCAGGGATCCAACAGCCTGACAGAGGACTATGCCGCACAGTTTGACCGGGGTGCCGATCAGGCCGACCCGGAAAACCCAGGTCACTAAACTAGGTCACTCACGGAGAGCACGATGTCCTTTGCCCCTCTTTTTGAATTCATGGCGCGCGGTGGCCCTGCCCTTTGGGTGATCGCGGCTCTCTCGGTCCTCACCCTTTCCCTCTTGCTGTGGCGGGTGGCAGAGCTGATGCAAGCAGGCCTTTGGCGCAGATCACAGGCTGAAGCCTGGCTCGACCTCTGGCGCAGGGGCAACGCAGCCCCAAACAGCGCCGCGCGCACGCCACGGGATCGGGTGACGCAGGCTGCGATGCAGGCCGTTTTGACGCCGGCGTTCAGCACCGAGATGGCGGAAAAGGAAGTCACACGCATTGCCAAGGGGGAACTGGCCGTCCTGCGCCGGGGGCTGCGCCCATTGGAATTGATCGCCACCATTGCGCCTCTGGTCGGCTTGCTCGGGACTGTTTTGGGCATGATCGGAGCCTTCCAGGCTCTACAGGACAGCGGCAACGGTGCCGACCCATCGGTGCTGGCCGGCGGGATCTGGGAGGCGCTATTGACCACCGCTGCCGGCATGGCCGTGGCCATTCCCGCTTCGGCGCTCGTGTCCTGGGTTGAGGGTCTGACTGAGCGCGAACAGGCCGCCATGGAAGACATTGCGACCCGTGTTTTCACCAGTTCGGCCACCCGACCGATCCTGCATCAGGCTGCTGAATGACACTGATTTTTGGAACACCACGGGCCAAAAGACGCCTGAGTCTTGCGCCGATGATCGACGTGGTTTTCCTGCTCTTGGTGTTTTTCATGCTGGCCTCGCAGTTCGGCCACGACCGAGCGGTGCCGCTGGCAATGGCGGGCGGGAGCGCCGCCTATTCTGGCCCGCCGCGTCTGGTTCTGGTGACAGCTGACGGGCTGCGGCTGAACGGAATTCCGGTGCAAACCGAAGCCTTGGTAGAACAGATGTCCAAGCTCACCCGTGAGAAATCGGATGCAATCCTCCTGCAACCTGACGCCAGCGCCTCGCTGCAGCAGCTGATGGATGCGGCCGAAGCGCTAACAGGGGCCGGGTTTACCCAGCTCGTGGTCATGGAGTAAGGGCGATGGATTTCTCGCGCCCCCAAAAGCGGCAAACAGGTGAGCCGATCCTGCCGATGATCAATGTGGTCTTTCTGCTGCTGATCTTTTTCCTGCTGTCGTCACAGATCGCCCCACGCGCGCCCTTTGCGGTGGCGCCACCGCAGCTGGAAACTGGTCAGCCCTCTGGCTCAGAAGCCTTGCTGTTCATGGCAGCGGATGGCCGTCTACATTTTTCCGGTGCGCAAGCCGAAGACGCCATGACCGCTGTTTTGGAGCAGGCTTCGGAACTGGAAACCCTCTCCCTCCGTGCTGATGCCAAAGTGCCGGCCAGAGAGGTGGTCCTCCTGATCTCCAAGTTGCGCGATGCTGGCATCCGATCTGTTACTCTCAGAGGGACCAGGCCATGAGTCGACCGGCCCTGTTTCCCATTTGCCTGGGCACAGCCTTGGCGCTGCATATTTTGCCCTTTCTGGTGCTGGACAACGGCGGTTCAAGAGCGGCGGGTTCTGGCAGTGGCGGCAGTGGTCAGGTCACATTGGCTGCAGCCTCTCAGCAACTCGTGCAACAAGCCAAGCAATGGAACCGCCCGCCGGATGTCCCGGATGTTTCCCCGGCAATTGCCACTCCTGAAGTGGCAAGCCAACCCCAGTTTGCAACGCCCCCTGCGCGCCCTGAGGCGCCCTTTCCCGTATCCCATCTTTCCCCGCCTTCGCCCCCACGTCCGGCAACGCCCTTCGCAGATGCAAGCCCGACCTCTTCGGCGTCTCCATCGCCGCCAGCAAAGCCCATCGCACCAGAAAAACCTACGATCACAGCATCAGCGGCCCGCCAGCAAGAGCAAGCTAAAGGCAAACAGCAGCAAGAGATCAAGGGAGATGCAGGGGCGCAGGCCACCACAACCGGTGATCCGAGCCGCGCCACCACCAATCTAAAAAACCGCTGGGGGGCTGCCATCATTGCACGCATTCAGCGGCAGAAACGCCCTCCGCGCGGGGGCGGACGGGGCACAGTCCGCTTAAATATCTCGGTTTCAACCAAGGGACGTCTGATTGCGGTTTCCCTCGCCCAAAGCTCTGGCCACGCTGCAATAGACCAGGCAGCATTGGGGGCGGTTCGAAAAGCCCGCTTACCGCGTTCTCCCAAAGCGATTTCTCCAGGAAATTACAGCTTCACCTTCCGCATGGTCTTCACCGACTGAGAAATACAGTTGCTAGTCACCCTCCTTACGTCGCTTCGGTACCATCGCGAATGACAATCACGCCACGGCCAGTGGTTTTCTTGCGGTGCGCTCCTCGCGCGGGGCTCGGGCACTCTGCTTGGGTTGCGAGGGGGCTTGGGGACCAAGTGTCGTTCCTTTGGGTCAGGAGCCAAGGGAACGAGCCTGTTTCCTGACCTCACGAATGGGGTCATTTATGCGCCCATCCCCCCAAAGCACGACCTTTGGGCTAAGCATGTAAAAGCCTATGCTAAGCCAGCGAAGCCGAAGTTGAGCACTTTTCCGAACGCGGCGCTTCAGAAAGTGGTCGCGTTCGCGGGGGAGGCAACCCATCGCGCAGATGCAGCGACGGCAGGCGTCCCAGTGGTCTTTGTGCTATCAGATGACGGAACGTAACCCGATATTGGAGCAATTCGTGCCTATTGTGGAGACCGGCTTTGCTCCTAAAAACCTACAACTGTAATACCAACAGTCCCAGTAATTCTGCCCAGGGGGGGCGCGGGCAAGGTCATGCGGCTCAAACGGCGTGATAGCGCCAAGGAAGAGGCGTGACACAGCACTCAAGGACACCAAAATGACACCATTCATTTTCAACACCACCAAATCTCTGGTTTTTGAAACCGGCGCATCGGCACGCCTTTCTGAGGTGGCAGGACAAACGCTGGGTAAATCGGTCTTGCTGGTGACAGATCCCGGACTGCGCCAGCTGGGGCTTGCGGATCCCGCCATCGCCTCACTTGAAGCCGCCGGACACAGCGTTGCGGTTTTTGACAAAGTAGAGGCCGACCCGTCGCGTGACACGCTACTGCAGGCGGTGGAGTTTGGACGCGAAGCCGGGGCGACCGGTGTCTTGGGCTTTGGCGGTGGTTCATCCCTTGATGTGGCGAAACTGGTGGCGCTGTTGCTGGGGTCGGGTGAGGATCTGGACGAAGCCTGGGGTGTTGCCCAGGCCAAGGGCCCACGCCTGCCGCTGGTTCTGGTGCCCACCACCGCTGGAACCGGGTCCGAGGTTACGCCGGTCTCGATCATCACGGTGGGGGCCGAGGAAAAGCGCGGCGTCTCTTCACCGGTCATCCTGCCGGATATTGCGGTGCTGGATGCAGACCTGACTGTGGGTCTGCCCGCCCATATTACCGCCGCCACCGGTGTCGACGCGATGGTACACGCGATCGAAGCCTATGCGTCAAAATCGGCCAACAACAACCCTCTGTCCAAAATGCTGGCGCGCGAAGCCCTGCGCCTGCTTGGCGCCAACATCGAAACCGCCGTATTCAATGGTCAGGACAAAGATGCACGCGGCGCCATGTTGCTGGGCTCGATGCTGGCAGGTCAGGCCTTTGCCAACTCGCCGGTGGCTGCGGTACACGCGCTGGCCTATCCCATCGGCGGCACCTTCCACATCCCACATGGGTTGTCGAACGCCCTGGTTCTGCCTCATGTGCTGCGCTTTAACGCGCCCGACGCCCATATGCTCTATGCTGAGATTGCCGCAGACGCCTTTCCACAGATCGCCGCGATCGAAGGCAGCCAGGCACGCTGTGCCGCCTTCATTGACGCACTGGCAGATCTGTCCAAACATCTGGGCATGAAAACCCGCCTGCGGGACGTGGATATCCCCAAAGAGGCCATCGCCAAAATGGCATCGGATTCGATGGTCCAGCAGCGTCTTCTGGTCAATAACCCCCGCGAGGTCACCGAAAGGGACGCATACAACATCTACGAGGCCGCCTGGTGATGGGAGACAAGGCACCGATCACCACCCGCGCGGATTACCCCGCGTTCTATCCGCTGCAAACCCGCTGGATGGATAATGACGTCTATGGCCACATGAACAATGTGGTCCATTATTCTCTCTTTGACACTGCGGTGAATGGATGGCTCATCGAACGCGGTCTGTTGGACCCGCGCAATTCTGGAACCTATGGCCTGGTGGTTGAAACAGGTTGTAAGTACTATTCAGAAATGGGGTTTCCCGATAAGGTAACAGCCGGTCTGCGGGTGGCCCGGCTGGGCTCCAGCTCAATCAAATACGAAGTCGCCCTATTCCGCAATGACGAGACCACGGCCACCGCCGAGGGGTTTTTTGTCCATGTCTATGTCAATCGCAAAACCCACCGTCCGGCACCAATCGAAAGCCACCGCCGGGTTGCATTCCAAAGTCTGATGAAAGACGACACCTGATACACCTTTGACCCTCTGCTGACCATCTGCGCGCCCCTGTGCTTTGGCTGGCAAGGCGCAGACCAAGGGGCTGAACAGTGCGCGACACTGGACTGCGGCCTTCGCACTGCTGCTCCCTCCCCCTCCAAATTTCGCTGCAAATCTGTCGCAATGACCGGCTTGCACGCGGCAAGCTGCGCGCTTGGGCTGTGTGCCCAGTGTGATCGCCAGACTTTGCAATAGTCACAACCTGCGCTTCGCGGACCTTTGCACCGGGGACAGCGGCGCCCCCAAGACTCCAAGCACAAAAAGGGCTGCGCCGTGGCGCAGCGGTGCCTGACATTTTCTGGGCTGGACCACGCAAAGGCCAGGCAGAGACCGCAGGCTCATGGGGGCTATTTTGACGCGCTCTATACGCACATTTTGGAGCTGACACCGACCAGGCCCAGATCATGAGGTAAAAATGTAAGCGGCTGTGAAATATACCTTTTTCGAACCTGTCGGCATAAACTTACCGTAAATCATTTTGGTTCAGTACTCGAAAAATATCACAATGAGAATCTCCGGGGAAATCAAAAGCTAAGATGGAAAAACAAATTTTTGAACGAACATTCCGGTTGCTGATCGCCGGGGGGATGATGATATCGGCCATGGTGCCGACGTAAGGGCAGGCTTTTACCGACTCTGATTTCAAGTACTCAGTAACCCAGTTTGGAAAATGCCAGGTTCTGGAACGCATTCAACCGAACACACCGTTCGCCGGCGTATACGTGGCCAATAGTAGCGGCAGCCCTTTGGAGATAGCCGGGGGGGGGTATTGGTATAATGGCTACAAAAATTCTTCGTATCCAAGCATTTCAGAGGCCACTCTTGCAACATGTCTAGAAACCTCAGCCTCAAATTTTACAAACCTGCAGCAGACTGGGGCTGACGTCAGTTTTGCAGATGATACATACATCGGGTTCTCCTTTACGCTGACCCAAGCCAACACGTACTTCACAGCTGGGAACTTCGAGTTTTCTTCAGCGGCCACATCAATCCCGGCACCTCCTGACACCACGGCCCCGATCCTGAGCGCACCATCCGCCCAGAATCGCCCGACGGACGCAGGCCTCACGACTGCCTCTTTTGACGTAACGTCGCTCGGCTCCGTTAGTGACAACGTCGATAGCAGCCTCTCAATCACTTATAAGGTCGGCTCTACGATACTCACCGGTGCCTATGTTTTCCCGCTGGGGGCCACCACGGTGACCATGGATGCGCAGGACAGTGCAGGCAACAATGCCACGCAACAGAGCTTTACCGTAAGGGTGGAAGATGGTGAGGCTCCAGTTTTAACCGGCCCCTCGACAGCACCGACTGCCAACACCGACAGCGGTAAAGCGACCGCCTCCATCGATGTGACAGGCCTTGGGTCGGTCAGCGATAATGTCGATAGCAGCATCACGATCACCTATAAGGTGGGCGCCACCCCCCTGACCGGCGCGTTTGATTTTCCGGTGGGGGCCACCACCGTGACCATGGATGCGCAGGACGCCGCAGGCAATAACGCCACGCAACAGAGCTTTAGCGTCACCGTCAGCGATAATGAGGTCCCTGTTCTGACCGCCCCGAGCGCACAGGTCGCCGATACCGATAGTGGTAAAGCAACCGCCTCTATCGACGTAACCAGCCTTGGGTCTGTCAGCGATAATGTGGATAGCACTCTGAGCATCACCTACAAGGTCGGCGCCACCACATTGACCGGCGCCTATGACTTCCCGCTGGGGGCGACCACGGTGACCATGGATGCGCAGGACAGTGCAGGCAATGACGCGGTCCAGGTCAACTTTACTGTGACCGTCAGTGACGCAGGGGGGCCAGTGTTGGTCGCGCCGAGCGCGCAGACGGCAAACGCCGAACCCGGCAAAAGCACCGCCTCCATCGATGTAACCAGCCTTGGGTCGGTCAGCGATAATGTGGATAGCACTCTGAGCATCATCTACAAGGTCGGCGCCACCACATTGACCGGTGCCTATGACTTCCCCGTGGGAGTGACAACGGTGACCATGGATGCGGCCGACAGCGCGGGCAATGACGCCACCCAGGTCAGCTTTACCGTGACCGTCAGTGACGTGGATGTACCAGTGCTGACCGCGCCAAGCGCACAGACCGCGGATACCGACGACGGCGCCAATACTGCATCCTTGGATGTGACCAGCCTTGGGTCGGTCAGCGACAACGTCGATAGCAATCTCGCAATCACCTACAAGGTGGGCGCCACCACCTTGACGGGGGCCTTTGATTTCCCCGTCGGTGAGACCACCGTCACCATGGATGCCACCGACAGCGCCGGCAATAACGCGGTCCAGGTGAGCTTTACCGTGACTGTCACCGATGTTTCTGCACCGCCTGTACCAACAGTGGCCGATGTAACGGTCAACGCTGACCGCACACTGACCGTCACCGGAACCACGGAACCGGCTGCGATCGTCACCGTCACCTTTCCCGATGGCAGCACCGCCACAACTGTCGCCTCTGGCGGACTGGGATCTCCCCTGCGCGCCGCAGCGCCCGTAAACGGTGCCAGCCTGGCCCAGCCCACGGGCAGTTTCTCGGTGGTGTCGGCCGCGCCGCAACCCAGCGGCAACGTCACGGTCACAGCAACCGACGCCAGCGGCAACACCTCAGGCTCCAGCCTGACAGTGGTTGATACAACTGCGCCCGATGTGGTGATCAGCGGCGGGCCAGAACGCTTGGAACGCAATGCGAGCTTTGACGTCACCATCACCTTTAGCGAGACCGTGACCGGCTTTGCGGCAAACGACATCACCGCATCCAATGGCTCCGTCACCGCCCTCACCGGCAGCGGCGCGGTCTATACCGCAACAATTGCTTCGACTGGCGCTGGCAGCGTGAGCCTCTCTGTTGCGGCAGGCGCAGCGGCGGATGCGGCGGGCAATGTCACCACCGCCTCCAACACGCTGGTGATTGCAGATACCACGGTGGAAGAAACCCAAAAGACCATCGCCAGCTTTATGTATAACCGCGCCAATCAGCTGATCGCCAATCAGCCCGACCTGACCGGCTTTCTGAGCGGCACCGGCGACAGCGCCGATGGCAGCCTGAATATGGCGGTCAACGACATCACCAAGCGCTTTGCTACTCTCAGGAAGGCTTTAAGGATAGAGAGACCGGGTCTGGTGTTTCACTCCACTCGCAAGTGGTTCATCACCCAATGCGAGCGTACCGGTGTCCCTGAGCACTTCACAGCGTCCCTAGTTGGGCATAAGTCCGCTCGATCAGAGAATGGGATCACTTACAGTATCTATTCTGCGGGTATCAGCGATGAGCAGAAGCGGGACATCGTCGACCAGATCAGGTTGCCAGCGAGTTTATCCCCATGAGCCGGATACCGGACATCGAAGCATTCGAAGAGAGGGCCGCTATCGCTGAGTACGATGGCGGTCTTTCTCGTTCTAAAGCTGAGGATCTGGCTGCCCGAGGACAGGGCTTCAAAGACGCCGAAGCCTACTGGCAGTGGCTGGCTGACTACGTAGTGACCAAGAAGATCCCCTAGCGAAGAACAACAAAAATCAACCTCATCCAGGCATCCTTTCGTGACGCCTGGATGGGGAAATCACCCTTAAAATCAACCAAAAGTTGTATCTTTTCATATCAATAGGTTAGCAATAGGGGCCGTTAAAGATAACAGAGCATCTGCAGAGATCGTCTCTCGTATCCACTGAAAGTGGGCTCACTTTGGCCCACAGTCCAATCCCCCAGTAAATCAATTTAGCGCGACAGCCATAACAGTGGTTTTCGCGACCGAAAGGAATGCAAACATGAATGCACTTAACCAAGAGCAGCAGTTAGTAGCTGAAGCCATCAAGAATATTCAAGCCGGAGGCCGATTGGTCGTTTCCGGGCGAGCTGGTAGCGGCAAAACCTATGCAATCGCTAACTCTGTCGCAGGGCGAAAAGTGCTGTATAGGGCGGTTGCAAATTAGGCCACGGTAGCGCCGGTATTTTGCCGGGGCGGGCGGCGCAAAAGTCGTCCACTTTTGCTCTCACTGTCTTTGCAGGGAGGGCCGGAGGATTTTCACCGTGGAAGTATATTTAGCCGTGCGCCGCGCGCATTTCGATGAGGGGCGCAGCAAACGTTCGATCGCCCGTGATTTTGGCCTTGCCCGTGGAACGGTCGACAAGATGTGCGCGTATTCGTCTCCCCCTGGTTACCGCCGGAGCCAGAAAGTTCGGCGCCCGAAGTTGGAAGCCTTCACCGATACAATTGACCAATGGCTTCTGGAGGATCAGAACCGTCCGAAGAAGCAACGCCATACGGCGAAGCGGATCTTTGAACGGCTCCGTGAGGAAGAAGGCTTTACCGGCGGTTATACGACCGTGAAGGACTATGTTCGGGGGCATCGTCAAAAAGCGCGGGAGATGTTCATTCCACTCGCCCATCCTCCGGGTCACGGGCAGGCCGATTTCGGTGAGGCCGTTGTCATCCTGGGGGGCGTGGAACAGAAGATCCACTTTTTTGCCTTTGACCTGCCCTACAGCGATGCATGCTATGTGCGGGCCTATCATGCGGCGACAACAGAAGCCTGGATGGACGGGCATGTTCACGCCTTTGAGTTCTTCGGGCGCGTGCCGCTCTCGGTGGTCTATGACAATGACAGCTGCCTTGTTGCGAAGATCGAAGCCGGAGGGCGGCGTCGGCGGACGCAGATGTTCACGGAGATGTTGTCACACTACCTTTTTGATGATCGCTACGGCCGCCCGGGCAAGGGGAACGATAAAGGCAATGTCGAAGGTCTGGTGGGCTGGTCCCGGCGCAACCTGATGGTGCCGCTGCCGGAATTCCCTGATCTGGACAGCTTCAATGTCTGGCTCGAAGAACAATGTCTGACACGGCAGTCGGCTGTCTTGCATGGGCACCGGGAGACGATCGGGGAACGGCTGAAGCGGGATCTGGCTGCCATGTCGCCACTCCCTGCAATGCCTTACCAAGCCTGCCACAAGGCAACGGGCCGGGTCAGCTCCCAATCTCTGGTGCGCTACAAATCCAATGATTACTCGGTTCCCAGCACCTATGGCTTACGGGAGGTGACGATCCGTGCGTTTGTGGATGTGGTCGAAATCGGCTGTGGTGGTGGGGTCATCGCCCGTCACGCCCGCTGCTACGAGCGCGAACAAATGATCTTCGACCCTGTGCATTACTTTGCCCTTCTGGAGACGAAGCCCGGGGCCTTGGACCAAGCCGCCCCTTTGGTCGATTGGGAGATGCCCGACGAGCTGCAAACCCTGCGTCGCCTAATGGAAGCGAGACATGCCCGCCAAGGGCGCCGAGAGTTCATTCAGGTGCTTCGGCTCCTGGAAAGCTTTGATCTGCCGACTTTGTGCGCGGCGGTGCGGGTGGCGTTGCAAAAGCGGGCGATCGCCTTTGATGCGATCAAGCATCTGGTCCTGTGCCAAGTGGAGCGCCGCCCCGCTCGGCTCGATCTGTCCCTCTACCCCTATCTTCCCCGGACTGCGGTTCAGACGACAAAAGCCGCGAGTTACATGGCGCTCCTGTCGGAGGGAGCCGCATGACGGAAGTCCCGGACCTTCTGCTGGCCCATCACCTCAAGAAGCTCAAACTGCCCACCGTATTGCGCGAATACGAGAAGCAGGCGCGACAGTGCGCCGCCGAGGGGAAGGATCACATCCAGTTCCTCCACAGATTGATCGAATTGGAACTCATCGATCGGGAGCGGCGTATGGTGGAGCGACGGGTCAAGGCGGCGAAGTTCCCGGCGCCCAAAAGTCTGGACAGTTTCGACTTCCAGGCAATCCCCGCCCTGAACAAAGCCAGGGTGTTGGACCTCGCCCGTTGCGGATGGATCGAGCGGCGCGAGAACGTGATCGCTCTGGGGCCAAGTGGCACGGGCAAAACGCATGTCGCTCTTGGCCTTGGACTGGCCGCTTGTCAGAAAGGGATACCGGTTCGCTTCACCACCGCGGCGGCTCTTGTCCATGAGCTGATTGAGGCCAGTGACGAGAAACGGCTCCTGCGCCTGCAAAAGCAGATGCTGGCACCCAAGCTGCTGATCATTGATGAATTAGGCTTCGTGCCATTGAGCAAAACCGGCGCAGAACTCCTCTTCGAACTGATCTCGCAGAGATACGAACGCGCCTCGACATTGATCACCAGCAACCTCCCCTTCGAGGAATGGACTGAAACGCTCGGATCAGAACGTCTCACCGGCGCACTTCTTGATCGGCTCACCCATCATGTCTCCATTCTCGAGATGAACGGTGAAAGCTACCGCCTCGCACAGAGCCGAAAAACAACCCAGAACAACTGATCAGGAATTGCCCCTCACGGGGCAATGCGCCCGGGAACCCGCTTGCTATGTGAGGAGCCGCAGGTCCCCGGGCGCCTCTAAAATCAAACAAACGGCTCAATCCAAACTGGCCTACTTTTACGCCGCCCTAATGGACCAATTTTGCGCCGCCCTTGACAGGTGCCCCGGTTCTCCGGCACCCCGTTCATTGCCATTTCCCAAGAAACGCCAAGATCCTCTGCAGCGATGCGGAAGCGCTGCGACTTGAAGGCATTGCCACCATCAAACACGATGAGTTCCGGCGTGCCAAACATATCCCAGGGCGTCAACGCTTCGGCGGCGTTGCTCCAGGCCCCCTTGTTAGTCGTAATCATCTGGAGAAGTTGTACAGCTGCCTCTGCATTTGGCTTACGGCTCAATACCATGCCAACGATGCAACGGGTTGCGTAGCAAATCGCTGCCGTCAGGGTCCAGCGGTCTTTTTTCTTGCGCTTTTTTGCACCGACCTCGTTCTCCGATCCATCGACGTAAAGTCCAAGCGATAGCTTTTCCTCATCTGTCAAAAGCGAATAGATCTCGCTCTTAGTCAACAGCGTCATGACATCAACCGTCCATTCGTCGATCTCAACACGCTCAAGCGGACGTGTGACATCAAGGCCGTTGGTGACAGGGCGGAACTTCTTGCGCGCGGCTTCTTCTCCATTACGTGCGACTTCCACCCGAAACGGATCAAGACCACGAATGGCGCGGCGGACGGTTTCGCGGCAGGGAATGGGCAGCGCCTGCAAACCTGTTTCGGCGCGTTCCTCGTTACGGTCACGAAAAGCCAATTCCACATTTTCGGCGATTTGCTTGATTGTTGGCTTATCGCGGGAGAGGTACCCACGCACCTCCTTCATCATCAGACTGATCTCTTCGGGGCCCATACGGCGGCCACCGATGCCGCGCAGCGACATCTCGTCGACCAGACCCAGCATGCCAAACTCGGCATAATCGGCGAGCCACCGGCGGAGCGTGCGTGGAGCTATGCTTGAATTTGGGTGACGCGCGTCATCAGGCGGCGCGGTTTTTGGCGTCATTCTTCACTTCGACGCCGTCGTTGAATTTGATTCCTTCGATGACTTTTGGCAACTGATTTCTGCCTTTGAGGCGCAGCCATGTTTTCGATGCGGACTGGATGAGGGTGAAGACCATCAGTTTTGCGGTCTTTTGCGAGAGTGCGCCTTTGGTGCGCACCGTTCTATGCCGCACCGTTGCGAAGACGCTCTCGATGGGATTCGAGGTGCGCAGATGGCCCCAATGCTCGGCCGGGAAGTCGAAGAATGCCAGCATCGCGTCCTTGTCCTTGATCAGACAGGCCACACCTTTTTCGTATTTCACGCCATATTTGTCTTTGAAAGTATCCAAGGCAAATATTGCGGCAGCACGGGTGTCGGCGTGCTGAATGTTGTCCAGATCCGACTTCACGCCGGGTCCCATTTGCTTGGGAAAATAGTTCAGCACATTTTTCACCTTATGTACCCAGCATCTCTGGTGTTTTGTGCTTGGAAACGCCTTATCCAGCGCGTTCCAGAAGCCCATGGCCCCATCGCCAACCGCGATCTCGGGCGCGACGGACAGTCCGCGCTTCTTGATGTCAGTCAGCAACTCGTGCCAGCTCTGCGTGCTCTCTCGAAGGCCGACCTGAAAGCCGAGCAGTTCCTTCTTACCCTCCGGTGTCGCGCCAATGATCACCAACATACACTCGGCATTTTCTTCCATCCGCGCCTGAAGATAGACACCATCCGCCCAGATGTAGACGTAGTGACGAGCCGATAGATCTCGCTGCGCCCAGCTGTCATAATCTGTCTGCCAACCCGCTGTCAGGCGGGCCAGTACGCTGGGCGACAGGTTGGGTGCATCAGCCCCTAAAATGGCTGACAGCGCCTCCTGGAAATCGCCGGTTGAGATACCTTTCAGGTAAAGCACCGGCAAAAGCGCATCCAGACTGACCGAGCGGCGCGCCCATTTGGGCAATATGTTCGACGTGAAGCGGACTTTTGAGGCTGCATCAGGGGTCGCCTTCCGGTCGCGCACCTTCGGTCGCTGCACATCCAGTGCGCCAATCCCCGTCTGGATCTGACGTTCTGGTCCAAATCCATGCCGCACAATCCGTTGGCGGCCATCCTCCAGTCGGTCATCGGCGAAACTGGCGACAAAAGCATCAGCTTCGGCTTTCAATGCCTCCGCCAGCATGCGCCGCGCCCCTTCCCGCGCAAGCTCGGTCAATGGATCTGTGATCGAATCCGATTGGCGAAATGGCAGAATGTCTGTATCGTTCTTCATGGCGTATTGCTCCTTGTGAGGTTCTGGCTGGCTTTTACACCGCCACAATACGCCGCCCTTCAAATCACGCCATCACCCAAACTCCCGCATAGCTCGCGTGCGTGCGCTCGGAGGCACACTGAAGTCTTCCGAGGGTTTGCCTTTTAGGTTCCCATTATCTGCCAACTCCGAGGCGCGCCCCATCAGCTCATACATACGTGCCTTGATGCAGCTGTCGGTGATCTTGAAGGACGGATCCTCACGGCGGAGATCGTAAAATGCCTCGCAATACGCCTCCTTTTTGGTGACGCGGCGGCGCGGCGCCCCCATCAGGCCGCTGATGGAAACCTCACGGCGCATTTGGCGTTTTTGCGCCGCCATTGGATTGTAATAGTCACGCTCGACGCGAATCCGGCCAACAGAGCCAAGACGGGCCAGTTCTTGGTGAGAGTATTGCTTGGCCAGTTCAGGACCATCATCGCGGAGAAACACATACCCGACCTCGGTGCGCGTGTGCACCTTGTAGGCAATGCCCTCAATTTTGATGCGATCATATGTGCCAAAGACAAAGCTGGCGTTTTCTGTCGAAAATGAGAGATCCATTTTGAAATCCTTTCGTAGGTATCTCGAGCGGCCACGGCCGCGATTTTTGGAAGGGGTGATCAGACCAGAGTGCTCTGAAGCCGCGAAGGCGGCAGGGTATCAGGCATACGGGTGCACCATGCGATCTGAGACGTGCCGAAAAACCGCTCGATCATTCCGCGGTCGGAGGGCAAGGCTGCGCGCGTAAACTGCCCACCGTGTTCAGGGGAAATGCGATCGACTGCGCTGAATTGATGCCAATGCGTCTTGGTCATTGTGGTTCCTTTTCTTGGCCGTAAAGCTTGGAAGGCCGCGTATTTTTGGGGGGCGGTTGCGCCTGCCCGGCGTCTCCGGACAGGCATGGAGTGCGCAGCGGTTACGCGGCTTTCTCGACCTTGAAGCTGAGAATAGTCCGAGTTTCGCTGCAGAAAGTCGTGTGCACGATCAGACGCACCCTCTTTGCAACCTGCGTTTTCCCGCCGCGGCGAGCATCGGGGGAAAACAGGGCTGCGAGGTCGGCTTGCCACTGATCAATTTCAACGCGTTCCAAATGATGCTGGGAACGATGTCCCTTTGCAGTCGGGCGGAACTTCTTGTCTGCGGCAGCAGCCCCATTGCGGGCCCGTTCAACCTCATAGGGGTCCAAAGACCGGATGGCGCGGCGCACCGTTTCCCAGCTGGGAGGAACAAGGCCTGTCCGCCCTACTGCCGCAGGTTGGCAGTTGCGACGGTGAAATGCCTTGCAGACAGCCTCATGGATCATGTGGGCCGACGGTTTGGCAGGGGAGAGATAGCCCTGCACCTCCTGCATCATCAGGTCATGTGCTTCCAGAATTGGGTTCGAATGTGTCGAGGTGTTGGTCATGATTAAAACTCCTTCGCTTTGAAAACTTGCGATGTGTGGGCGATCCGCTCGTGGCGGACCATTTCGAGGTGGCCGGAACGGATCAGGCGAACCAGGGCGCGGAAGCCCATCCCCTCCAACCCTGTGGCAGAGACGAGATCATCCAGAGTGCAGACGCCCGTCATGCGACCGACAACATCCGCTGCGACGGGATCGGCAAAGAGATCAGGACGGCGCACCGCGAGAAACTGGCGGGCATTGTGCCATTCGACCGGGCAGACATCCTCTTCGGTGAAGAGACGCAGGTCATCGAGAACACCCTGAGCAACGGCCTGTGTCTTGATCCGGGCGAGTTTCAATTGGTATTCGGGGCCCGCATGGGCTGTCGGGCGCACAGCGTATCCGATGACCTGGCCATTCGCCTGTGTCTGGACGAGATCGATCCAATGCGGCACCAATTGCTTGCCTGGTGCGTTGTTCGGATTGATCCACTTGAAGAGCACCTGCTCGACGAGAGAGACCGTCTCCGGACGGGCGTGAAGGATCAGCGTGGCCTTGCGCTCCAGGTTGCTTTCCTGGCCCATGCGACGCTCAGGGCCATCACCCCCCGGTCCATCACCGAGGACCAAGCCCCCGGTGAAATGATGTGTGGAGCCAACTTGGGTGTCGCGATTGCCCTTGCTGAATGCGGGGAGGCGAATGCCCCCTGCTGGGTACGGATGAGACATGGGGATGCCCTCTTGAGTTTTGCAAAACCGAGGCCCGGGCATTCGGGCATCGGGAGGGGTCTTCGGCGGTGCTCTGGACAATCCGGGTCCGGTCACGTCCCGGGCTTAAGCGGCACGTTGCACTGAGAAGATCCGATGTGGAGGGCGGGGAGATCCTTGAAGCCGAGAGCCGTTTCGGCTATGGCTTTAGATGTCTCTGGTGGATCACTCCGCCTCGTAGAACGCTTGTCCTGTTGGCGCAGGACAGGCGTTTTTCTTTTTAGGTCGTCATGGTCAGGTCCTCCTCTTCGGTCCAGGTCAGGGTTTGCCCTTGGGCTTGCGGCGATTTCTTAGCCCCTGAGTCAGTGCTCTGGAAGCCGCTCTTCAGGGATGGAAATTCTTCGTGAAATCCTGTATCGCGCGAGGGATGTTTGCGAAAAATCAAAGCCTTAAAGGATCCTCTACACAAAGCATCATCACCTGGCGGCAGGCACATGTTGTGGCAATCACCCTGATCTCGAGTGGCGTCAGATGTAGGACACAAGATTGTCTTGCCATCGTCGCACAGCACCAAATGAAGCCGAAAATTTTCGCACTTTTGTTCCTGAGCCCCTTCGGGAATCGATTTTCCAAGTCCGGCGCGCAACTGCGACGGTTTGACACACGTCAACCGCTGCCCTTTGGGATCGACGACATCAAAATCCGAAAAACCCGCGCCCTCTGGTGAGCGAAATTCACGAATCGAGCACAAAGATTGCGCGCTGGAAAACAGCGATTGATGGGAATCTGTGTGGGTCGGACAAGCCATCTTTCTTCCTCAAGGCATGCACAGGCTCCTTGCCCATGCGGTTATTCAAGTTTGAGGATAGATACGATGCGTCTGTAGTCGGACCGCACATCCCCCGTACCAGGTTGAGACCGGTGGGGCAGACTGTCAGCTCTCCAAAGTCTGGGGAGGCGACAGTCGACCCGGGTCAGGTCAACCTATTATTCGCGCTATTCGCGATACGGGGACGATATGTGCGTAAGTCATCATGGGAGGCAGATTACCGAAAACAGCTGACTTTTTGCAATCAGATCAGACGGCACCGTTAGCACGGCAGGCAGAAAGCGTGGCCGTCAAAACACAGTTTTCGAAATAAGAATTGGCAATACTTGCAGGACCTTGCACAGCCATGGCAGATTTTCCCTATCGGGCTTGGGTATGCCCACCTCCTCCCCGATAGGGAATTTGTTTGGGTTTCCGAAAAGCAATAATTTGCGCCTTTTTTCGGTCGTTTTGGAAAATGCTGCGCCAGAACACAAAGTCCTTGACATGTTTTGTGTGACTTCTTGCCAGATGGCGCCGCGAAAATACTCAGCGAACGTGGACGAAGCATATCGTCAAGCCTCCGAGGCCCTCTCTTGGAAGGTCAACACACCGCCATGACGCACCAGCCACCAAAGGCAGCAATGCGCAGATAGTAAACGTTGCAAAGTCGGTTACCGACGGCGGCCATTGAAACGCGACCGGCCCAATCCGGACCTTCATCAGTACATCCGATGCCGCGGTGCAGCTTCGGCAAAGCCGGCATTGGCATCCTACGCACTGCGTTCCACCAAGTAGTGACGAGGGTCCTTTGTCCTTACCGCCCCAGCGGCTAATTTCGAGGTGCTGAAACGCCTGCGGTGAACTGGCCTAACACTATTCAAGTTGACCTGGATGCCCCGCCACGACGGTCAGCATGCCGAGCAGAATCTGCATACACATTTAATTTGGAGCGTGATAAGCTTTCGTCATGATTAAAAGCACTACACTCAAGAGATCGGCAACCACCGGACGCTTCGTGACCAAGCCGCTAGGCAAGGGCAAAGCCACGAAGTTTGCCAAGGTCGAGGGTGTTACGACCAGCTCAAAATCGGCCATGACACTCAAGACTTATTCCGATCGTGGGCTCAAAGGCGACGCACTTCGCTCGGCGATTACCGGTTCCTTTACGATGAAAAAAGGGAAATGAGCCGGTACGACGTCGGAGAGGATCCCCTCTGTTATCCCGGCACTGGCGTTCTACGGAATAAGGCAGACCTGACAGATCAGGATGAGAGCTATGCTTGAATTTGGGTGACGCGCGTCATCAGGCGGCGCGGTTTTTGGCGTCATTCTTCACTTCGACGCCGTCGTTGAATTTGATTCCTTCGATGACTTTTGGCAACTGATTTCTGCCTTTGAGGCGCAGCCATGTTTTCGATGCGGACTGGATGAGGGTGAAGACCATCAGTTTTGCGGTCTTTTGCGAGAGTGCGCCTTTGGTGCGCACCGTTCTATGCCGCACCGTTGCGAAGACGCTCTCGATGGGATTCGAGGTGCGCAGATGGCCCCAATGCTCGGCCGGGAAGTCGAAGAATGCCAGCATCGCGTCCTTGTCCTTGATCAGACAGGCCACACCTTTTTCGTATTTCACGCCATATTTGTCTTTGAAAGTATCCAAGGCAAATATTGCGGCAGCACGGGTGTCGGCGTGCTGAATGTTGTCCAGATCCGACTTCACGCCGGGTCCCATTTGCTTGGGAAAATAGTTCAGCACATTTTTCACCTTATGTACCCAGCATCTCTGGTGTTTTGTGCTTGGAAACGCCTTATCCAGCGCGTTCCAGAAGCCCATGGCCCCATCGCCAACCGCGATCTCGGGCGCGACGGACAGTCCGCGCTTCTTGATGTCAGTCAGCAACTCGTGCCAGCTCTGCGTGCTCTCTCGAAGGCCGACCTGAAAGCCGAGCAGTTCCTTCTTACCCTCCGGTGTCGCGCCAATGATCACCAACATACACTCGGCATTTTCTTCCATCCGCGCCTGAAGATAGACACCATCCGCCCAGATGTAGACGTAGTGACGAGCCGATAGATCTCGCTGCGCCCAGCTGTCATAATCTGTCTGCCAACCCGCTGTCAGGCGGGCCAGTACGCTGGGCGACAGGTTGGGTGCATCAGCCCCTAAAATGGCTGACAGCGCCTCCTGGAAATCGCCGGTTGAGATACCTTTCAGGTAAAGCACCGGCAAAAGCGCATCCAGACTGACCGAGCGGCGCGCCCATTTGGGCAATATGTTCGACGTGAAGCGGACTTTTGAGGCTGCATCAGGGGTCGCCTTCCGGTCGCGCACCTTCGGTCGCTGCACATCCAGTGCGCCAATCCCCGTCTGGATCTGACGTTCTGGTCCAAATCCATGCCGCACAATCCGTTGGCGGCCATCCTCCAGTCGGTCATCGGCGAAACTGGCGACAAAAGCATCAGCTTCGGCTTTCAATGCCTCCGCCAGCATGCGCCGCGCCCCTTCCCGCGCAAGCTCGGTCAATGGATCTGTGATCGAATCCGATTGGCGAAATGGCAGAATGTCTGTATCGTTCTTCATGGCGTATTGCTCCTTGTGAGGTTCTGGCTGGCTTTTACACCGCCACAATACGCCGCCCTTCAAATCACGCCATCACCCAAACTCCCGCATAGCTCTCAGGATGAGCTTGATCAGTTCGAGCAACTGATGTTCTTGACCAGGTCCGAGGAACCCGTGCCCGAAGGTGCGCTCGACTATGCCCACTACCGGGCGATCCATCACCATTTTTTCCAAGACGTCTACAGCTGGGCGGGACAGACAAGACAAATTCGCACCGCCAAGGGCGGAAATTGGTTCTGCTATCCTGAGTACATCGACAATGAGATGAACCGGATTTTTCGCGAACTCAGCGAAGAAAACCATCTGTCCGACACGAACAGTATTCAGGACTTCGCTGCGCGTGCGGCCCATTACATCGCCGATATTAATGCTGTCCACCCGTTCCGGGAGGGCAATGGTCGTTGCCAGCTCACTTTGCTCGATATTCTCATGCAGGTCGCAGGGTTTGAGATGATCGAGGACAGGATCGATGAGGAGGAGTTCATGGATGCCATGATAGCAAGCTTTGCCGGAGACGAAACCCCGCTGGTGAATGCCATTATCAAGATGGCAGGCTGACGTGGACGATTTGTGGCGCATGTTGTTCCACAATCGTGGCCCCCCCACCGTCCACCCTTGCGCTTCGTGCAAAACAATAACCGAGAGCTATCGTCACCGTAGAAACGGCCCTTGGAAGTTCGCTGCGTCTTGAGTGAATGACTGCTAACGGTGAGGTTTCTAAAATATAGGGCGTAATTCTTGTCATTGACGTTCTAGGGCTTGTTGACGTTCACCTGATTTGAATGATTGTTGCTGCAATTGAGATGAAAGCGGCGAAGCTCTGATCTGTTTTGCATGACCGCAGCGCAATGCCCCTGTTTTCCTTGAGCTTCCCAAAGTAATTCTCGATCAGGTGCCGCCATTTGTATGTTTCCTTGTCGAAGTTTGCGGGGAAACGCCGGTTCGATTTTGGAGGGATGACAGGGGTTATGTCCTGCTTTTCGAGAGCATACCGCAGCCAGTCGGCGTCCAAAGCGCGGTCAGCAAGCAGGTGGTCGGCACAGAGCCGCTCGATCAAATCCGGCACGGCGCGCAGGTCATGCGCTTGCCCGGGCATCAGCCTGAAGTCGACGAGGTTGCCCAAACTGTCGGTCAGCGCCAATATTTTGGTGGTGATACCGCCGCGCGAGCGCCCTATGGCCTGGCTGAGAGTCCCCCTTTAGCGCCCTGGCCCGAGCGGTGGACCTTGACGATAGAGCCATCGATCATCGCGTATTCGAGATCGGGGGCAGAAGATAACGCTCTAAACATGTTGTAAAATACATCGGCTTTGACCCAACGCCGGAAGCGTTTGAAGACTGAGTTCCAATGCCCAAACTCGGCAGGCAATTCACGCCACTGAGCGCCTGTCCGCACAATCCATAAGACCGCTTCCATGAACAACCGCGCATCGCCTCCGGTCTGGCCAGGATCAGTGTGCTTGCCAAGGCAGAAGGGTTCGATGATCGCCCAATGGGCGTCGGTCAGGGCACGTCGGGTCAAGGCTGCTCTCTTATGTTTGCAACCTTGAATCAGAACTCATGCCAATTGGAAATCCTGAACGTCAACAGCCCCTAGCGAATACGAATGATTGAACAAAAAACCGCTGCCACCTGAAAAACACTGCATATAGAGTAATTTTAAAGAGCGTCTCTTAATAAAATACCACATCTGGTACTTGAAAACCGTGCATCGGCTTCACATCTGACAACGAGCATTTGAAAATCAATGAGGCAAATAATGTCGGCTCAAAAACTTACTTTTTTTTCGTGCGACAACGGAGACGCCTCCCTTATTGAGGCCCACGGCTGGGTCATCATGACGGACGTAAATTATCGTGCCGACGCCAGTGACGAGGACAGCGACACGCTGGATTTCGCGCCCAAAGTCAGAAGCGCTTGCAATGACGATAAGCTGGATATTTTTGTTCTGACCCATCCTGACGAGGATCACCTCAGTGGCTTTGGCGACATCTTCCATTTGGGCAAACCAGAAGACCGCGACAGTGACCCAGACGAAGGCGATGTTCTGATACTGGTAGACGAGATTTGGTGTAGCGAATACTCCGCCAACCCAAACTACACGACAGACAAATCTGTCAAGGGCGGCGCAAAATTGGTCCATTAGGGCGGCGTAAAAGTAGGCCAGTTTGGATTGAGCCGTTTGTTTGATTTTAGAGGCGCCCGGGGACCTGCGGCTCCTCACATAGCAAGCGGGTTCCCGGGCGCATTGCCCCGTGAGGGGCAATTCCTGATCAGTTGTTCTGGGTTGTTTTTCGGCTCTGTGCGAGGCGGTAGCTTTCACCGTTCATCTCGGAGCTATGCGGGAGTTTGGGTGATGGCGTGATTTGAAGGGCGGCGTATTGTGGCGGTGTAAAAGCCAGCCAGAACCTCACAAGGAGCAATACGCCATGAAGAACGATACAGACATTCTGCCATTTCGCCAATCGGATTCGATCACAGATCCATTGACCGAGCTTGCGCGGGAAGGGGCGCGGCGCATGCTGGCGGAGGCATTGAAAGCCGAAGCTGATGCTTTTGTCGCCAGTTTCGCCGATGACCGACTGGAGGATGGCCGCCAACGGATTGTGCGGCATGGATTTGGACCAGAACGTCAGATCCAGACGGGGATTGGCGCACTGGATGTGCAGCGACCGAAGGTGCGCGACCGGAAGGCGACCCCTGATGCAGCCTCAAAAGTCCGCTTCACGTCGAACATATTGCCCAAATGGGCGCGCCGCTCGGTCAGTCTGGATGCGCTTTTGCCGGTGCTTTACCTGAAAGGTATCTCAACCGGCGATTTCCAGGAGGCGCTGTCAGCCATTTTAGGGGCTGATGCACCCAACCTGTCGCCCAGCGTACTGGCCCGCCTGACAGCGGGTTGGCAGACAGATTATGACAGCTGGGCGCAGCGAGATCTATCGGCTCGTCACTACGTCTACATCTGGGCGGATGGTGTCTATCTTCAGGCGCGGATGGAAGAAAATGCCGAGTGTATGTTGGTGATCATTGGCGCGACACCGGAGGGTAAGAAGGAACTGCTCGGCTTTCAGGTCGGCCTTCGAGAGAGCACGCAGAGCTGGCACGAGTTGCTGACTGACATCAAGAAGCGCGGACTGTCCGTCGCGCCCGAGATCGCGGTTGGCGATGGGGCCATGGGCTTCTGGAACGCGCTGGATAAGGCGTTTCCAAGCACAAAACACCAGAGATGCTGGGTACATAAGGTGAAAAATGTGCTGAACTATTTTCCCAAGCAAATGGGACCCGGCGTGAAGTCGGATCTGGACAACATTCAGCACGCCGACACCCGTGCTGCCGCAATATTTGCCTTGGATACTTTCAAAGACAAATATGGCGTGAAATACGAAAAAGGTGTGGCCTGTCTGATCAAGGACAAGGACGCGATGCTGGCATTCTTCGACTTCCCGGCCGAGCATTGGGGCCATCTGCGCACCTCGAATCCCATCGAGAGCGTCTTCGCAACGGTGCGGCATAGAACGGTGCGCACCAAAGGCGCACTCTCGCAAAAGACCGCAAAACTGATGGTCTTCACCCTCATCCAGTCCGCATCGAAAACATGGCTGCGCCTCAAAGGCAGAAATCAGTTGCCAAAAGTCATCGAAGGAATCAAATTCAACGACGGCGTCGAAGTGAAGAATGACGCCAAAAACCGCGCCGCCTGATGACGCGCGTCACCCAAATTCAAGCATAGCTCCATCTCGAGAATGGAGACATGATGGGTGAGCCGATCAAGAAGTGCGCCGGTGAGACGTTCTGATCCGAGCGTTTCAGTCCATTCCTCGAAGGGGAGGTTGCTGGTGATCAATGTCGAGGCGCGTTCGTATCTCTGCGAGATCAGTTCGAAGAGGAGTTCTGCGCCGGTTTTGCTCAATGGCACGAAGCCTAATTCATCAATGATCAGCAGCTTGGGTGCCAGCATCTGCTTTTGCAGGCGCAGGAGCCGTTTCTCGTCACTGGCCTCAATCAGCTCATGGACAAGAGCCGCCGCGGTGGTGAAGCGAACCGGTATCCCTTTCTGACAAGCGGCCAGTCCAAGGCCAAGAGCGACATGCGTTTTGCCCGTGCCACTTGGCCCCAGAGCGATCACGTTCTCGCGCCGCTCGATCCATCCGCAACGGGCGAGGTCCAACACCCTGGCTTTGTTCAGGGCGGGGATTGCCTGGAAGTCGAAACTGTCCAGACTTTTGGGCGCCGGGAACTTCGCCGCCTTGACCCGTCGCTCCACCATACGCCGCTCCCGATCGATGAGTTCCAATTCGATCAATCTGTGGAGGAACTGGATGTGATCCTTCCCCTCGGCGGCGCACTGTCGCGCCTGCTTCTCGTATTCGCGCAATACGGTGGGCAGTTTGAGCTTCTTGAGGTGATGGGCCAGCAGAAGGTCCGGGACTTCCGTCATGCGGCTCCCTCCGACAGGAGCGCCATGTAACTCGCGGCTTTTGTCGTCTGAACCGCAGTCCGGGGAAGATAGGGGTAGAGGGACAGATCGAGCCGAGCGGGGCGGCGCTCCACTTGGCACAGGACCAGATGCTTGATCGCATCAAAGGCGATCGCCCGCTTTTGCAACGCCACCCGCACCGCCGCGCACAAAGTCGGCAGATCAAAGCTTTCCAGGAGCCGAAGCACCTGAATGAACTCTCGGCGCCCTTGGCGGGCATGTCTCGCTTCCATTAGGCGACGCAGGGTTTGCAGCTCGTCGGGCATCTCCCAATCGACCAAAGGGGCGGCTTGGTCCAAGGCCCCGGGCTTCGTCTCCAGAAGGGCAAAGTAATGCACAGGGTCGAAGATCATTTGTTCGCGCTCGTAGCAGCGGGCGTGACGGGCGATGACCCCACCACCACAGCCGATTTCGACCACATCCACAAACGCACGGATCGTCACCTCCCGTAAGCCATAGGTGCTGGGAACCGAGTAATCATTGGATTTGTAGCGCACCAGAGATTGGGAGCTGACCCGGCCCGTTGCCTTGTGGCAGGCTTGGTAAGGCATTGCAGGGAGTGGCGACATGGCAGCCAGATCCCGCTTCAGCCGTTCCCCGATCGTCTCCCGGTGCCCATGCAAGACAGCCGACTGCCGTGTCAGACATTGTTCTTCGAGCCAGACATTGAAGCTGTCCAGATCAGGGAATTCCGGCAGCGGCACCATCAGGTTGCGCCGGGACCAGCCCACCAGACCTTCGACATTGCCTTTATCGTTCCCCTTGCCCGGGCGGCCGTAGCGATCATCAAAAAGGTAGTGTGACAACATCTCCGTGAACATCTGCGTCCGCCGACGCCGCCCTCCGGCTTCGATCTTCGCAACAAGGCAGCTGTCATTGTCATAGACCACCGAGAGCGGCACGCGCCCGAAGAACTCAAAGGCGTGAACATGCCCGTCCATCCAGGCTTCTGTTGTCGCCGCATGATAGGCCCGCACATAGCATGCATCGCTGTAGGGCAGGTCAAAGGCAAAAAAGTGGATCTTCTGTTCCACGCCCCCCAGGATGACAACGGCCTCACCGAAATCGGCCTGCCCGTGACCCGGAGGATGGGCGAGTGGAATGAACATCTCCCGCGCTTTTTGACGATGCCCCCGAACATAGTCCTTCACGGTCGTATAACCGCCGGTAAAGCCTTCTTCCTCACGGAGCCGTTCAAAGATCCGCTTCGCCGTATGGCGTTGCTTCTTCGGACGGTTCTGATCCTCCAGAAGCCATTGGTCAATTGTATCGGTGAAGGCTTCCAACTTCGGGCGCCGAACTTTCTGGCTCCGGCGGTAACCAGGGGGAGACGAATACGCGCACATCTTGTCGACCGTTCCACGGGCAAGGCCAAAATCACGGGCGATCGAACGTTTGCTGCGCCCCTCATCGAAATGCGCGCGGCGCACGGCTAAATATACTTCCACGGTGAAAATCCTCCGGCCCTCCCTGCAAAGACAGTGAGAGCAAAAGTGGACGACTTTTGCGCCGCCCGCCCCGGCAAAATACCGGCGCTACCGTGGCCTAATTTGCAACCGCCCTATACACCCAGCCTATTTTGTTGAAAAACTCCGCAGCCTAAAAAGCGGCTCGCAAATTTGGAACACCATTCTCTCATGCGGCCTTCCCGCAAACTATGTTTGGCAAGGGCGGCTTTCGCAGGAAAGCGTTCTGCCGATTTACCCTTACTTGGCCGGACACCGACTTTTTCGATAAAATCAGCCCTATTGGGACATTCATTCTGCAATTGCATCGGATATCCCGTTCTGCAGGTCGGGCGGAACAACAGACCTTCGCTGCGAGGTGATCGGAAGGTCTGCTTTTGAAGTTATCATTGTCGTGTTTGAGGCCGGCGGTGCCGTGCTGTCTGCGGAGGCAGCAGAGCCATGAAGCTTTGCGGAAGGGTGCTGTCCTCATGCTAGGGGATTCGGTTACTCTGGTCACACGCCAACAATTACTTGTTTGTGGTGCAGTAGTTGCAGACGCTCTGGAAAGCCTGCCATGGCACGGACCGGTCAACGGCGTCAGAAAATCAATTGCGTAACAGAGCGAACCAATCATTTGACAACATTGCGGTTAGGGCAATTCCGGTTTTGGCGGCGGCACGCGCATCGTTCCAGATTGTTCGCCAGGGCATCCGTCCGGAAGTTCCAGACAGTCGCACTTGTCTTTGATTGGGGCCGCAGCTTCAGGGCCGAGTTCCGCGAGAACATTACCCTCGTGTTCGCGGCACTCAGCCAGTGTGAGACCATCGAGACCGCCAATTGTCGGAATCTTCGCACAGGCGGATCGAATAACTGAGGCGTCGACGTCTGGCAGGTTGGCGAGCCGCCGCAATTCTTCCATTTCAACGGCCGTCTGACAAGCATCGTGAACTTCAAGAGCGGTCACGCTGACGATGGTCAGGGCGCCGACAACAGGTACGCTTTCGAGTGGCATGGACGCGAGGTTGCGAGCGGCGTTGACGCCCGAGCGTTGAACGATCCGGTTGGTAAGGCTGTCGATACGCTTGACCGTTGTGTTCGGCAAGCGAGGTCTTTTGCGCAGGTCTTCGAGTTTGCCTGTCACCACTTCCATGCGTTGGCGGGATTGATCCAGTTCGATCGTGGTTGACTTGAGACGCGATTTTGACAGAGTGAGTTCATCCGCAAACTTGGTTGCCTTGCGTTTTTCCACGTCCAAGTCCTCCTGAAGTTGCTTAATGCGCACCTCGCTTGCCTCAATATCTATGTCGAGTTGGGCCACGCGTTGGCGCTCGACATCCAGTTCGCGGCGTAGACTTTCCGAACGAAAACGGGCGGCTATTTTCTCGGCTTCCAGCTTGGCCGCACGCCGTTGGGCGGCTTTTTCACCGGCCCGTGTCGTGGCAAATTCCGAAGCCGCAGCCAACGCTGGTTGAATCGCAAGCCGTTGAGCTGCGGTCAGCATCATGTTGGCCAGGGGCGCAAAGGCAAAGGTCAGCAGGTTGAAGCCAATCGCGCAGACCACGACAAGCAGGACAACCGTGGTTCTTGTCAGTCTGAAAAGGTGTCTCAGTCCTGCGAGCATTGTTCGTGCACACTCCAGTAAGTCTCGTCTTTTTTCAGGGCGGGATTGAAGTCATGACCGGTCAACGCCGTAGTCCCCGTCTTCGAAGAATGACAGGGATCTTCCGAATGAGACAGCATGAGCGTAAAGACCTCGGGGTTGTTCGTGTAGTAGGCGGCCGAGATCAATGGGGTCACATCGTCATCGCGATCGGCATCGACATCGGCACCCGCAGCGATCAACCTCTGCGCAATGGAGAATTCGTTAGATTTATTCTTCGAAACGACATGAAGGGCGGTGTTCCCAGCGAAGTCTGTCTCTTCAACGCTGGCGCCTGCTTTCAACAGGACGTCG
Source organism: Pseudophaeobacter sp. TrK17 (assembly GCF_042192375.1). Taxonomy (NCBI): domain Bacteria; kingdom Pseudomonadati; phylum Pseudomonadota; class Alphaproteobacteria; order Rhodobacterales; family Roseobacteraceae; genus Pseudophaeobacter; species Pseudophaeobacter sp. TrK17. The sequence continues at coordinate 958,512 of NZ_CP071700.1, read as the reverse complement.
ATTTCGGCAAGGCCCGCACCGACAGCGGCCCGTTGCAACGGTTTACGCCCCTCGCTGTCGCTGGAGTTCACATCGGCACCACCTGCCAAGAGGGCGGCGAGAATCTGTGCAGCTTGTGAGCGATCAGCTGCCAAGTGTAGAGCGGTATCGGCGCAGGTGCGTGGGTAAAAGCATGTGTCTGGCGGTATGTGCTTATCTACCTCGCTGCCCCAGACCAGCAGGAAGGATATCACGGAGCCCTGCATTGAATCCCTGGCGGCGACGTGCAGCGGCGTAAGCCCGTCTGCGGTGGTCAGGGAAGCATCCGCGCCTGATCTCAGCAAAAAAAGAACGGTCTCGGGTGCTGCTACCGCGGCTGCAAGGTGAAGTGGGGATTCACCGATGTCCGTACGTTCTGTCATGCTGCGGCCTGCAGCTAGGCAGCCTTGGGCGGCATCGGGCTTGGCAGTTTTCCAGAAATCAGTGACCAGCCAGTCAGGGCATTCCTCACTGAAGGCTGCGGTCGAATAGGGGAAAGTTGCAAGCAATGCAGGCAAGAACAGCCGTCTGTAATGCATGTATTATTTCCAATGATCGTCGAGTTGGTGAACTGACCCTGTGGCGCAAGCTGATATATTGTCAACTGGGATTTCCGGATTGGCATGGCTTTGTTGCACAAATGGGGTTAGGGATTCCCTGTGTGAATCCAGTGTGGTAGCTGGCGAGTATGAGTAGTTGGTCCCCTACGAAGTACAAGGCTTGGAACTGGCCTTCGTACAACACAGCGCTGAAGCAGCGCGGTTCGCTATCGATCTGGTTTGATCCCGAGGTGACCTGGTACGCGGCACCGACCGGCAAGCGCGGTCGGTAATACGAGTTCAGCGACGCGGCGATACAGGTTTGTCTCACGATGAAGGTTTTGTTCGGCATGCCTCTTCGCCAGACGACCGGGTTCGTCGAAAGCCTGCTGCGGTTGGCGGGCCTTGACTGGAAAGTGCCGGACTTCAGCACCCTGTGTCACCGCCAGAAAACCCTTAGCGTCGCCATCCCTTATCGCGGAGGAACGGGTCCTTGCACCTGCTGATCGACGCGACTGGGATCAAAGCCGAGGGCGAGGGAGAGTGGAATGCCCGCAAGCATGGCGGGTCAAAGAAGCGCCTTTGGCGCACCGCTTACGATGTCTCTGAAAATCTTGCCGAAGGTTTTGGCATTGCTCAGAAGGCAGCGATCTCGCTGACTATGGCCTTGGTGAATAAAGGGGGGCCGGAGCCACGGGTTGAGGTCGTCCTGATCCCGGGCGGGGCGATATTGCCCAATCGTGAGCTACCGGAGTTTTGCACACAATAGCCGGAGTTTTGAGAATCCTTGATGCCTGTGGTGCACGGCGTTTCGGAGGGCCATCGCGTTTAGCAGCAGACGGACAAGGCTTTGGCGAGGGTATGAAGTCGGCAGCGTGATGATGATTCGGGTTTTCTTCTCGACGATGGTGGCGGGCAGTTATCAGGTCCGATTATAGTTCGTTTTTGCGAGTTACTTGCATACATTTTCTTGTAACCTATTCAACTTGCCAGTCTCCTCTGGCAACAATTCCAGCCCATGGGTGGATACTACTCGTCGAAAACGCGTCACATACTGACATTGGTAGCCCGCGAGTGGGGGAAGCCAGTTCAGTGGCCCATTCGCCCCTTTCTCGCGGTTTACCCCTCGGTCAACAACCATGAGGTTGGCCTTATCGTTTGCAAAAGCCTCTCGTTTTTCAGCCGTCCAAGAATGTGCGCCTCGATCCCAAGCCCATTTCAGCGGCACTAAGTGATCAACGTCAACTTGGCGAGCATCCGTAAAGGTCTTTCCAGTGTAAGGGTCATACCACTTACCTCGAACAACGGTGCAGTTGTTGCGAGCCAAAGTTGTCGCGCCTGTAGACAGCTCTTGCAGAAGCTCTTGTCGGGTGTTTTGGCAGTCGTTATCGGAATCTGCCCATCCGCCGAATAGAGATCTGTCATAGCGGGCTATCTTGGCTTCCGTCCCGATTTCTTCCAGAAGAGACTGCCGGTTTGGTGTCGCGCTGAACACAACACGGCGGGACGCTGCGTGATCCTCTTCCCCATTTGCCAAGACAGGGCGGACAGATGAGTAGCCGACCGCAATCAGGTGTTTGCGTGACCAATCCAGCAGCTCAGGGTCCTTCACGTAATCAAGGCACGATCTCAATACCGCCTGAGACCTCAGTTGGCTCAAGTTAAGATTTCCCAGATATGCCGCGCGCGGTGACGATCCGGACCGCCACTCTGATGACGCGTGGCCTTCAATCTTCACTTCAGAAATGTCGATGCCTGACTGCTGCAAGGTTGACAGCCACGGCTGACACGCTTGGGCCAGGAATTGTTTGAGACTTGGTCTGATCGTAGCGCTACCCTGCTGGAACAGAACGCCGTCCGGCAGGATGATGGCGCCGGTATCATCAATGTAGCCTCCCATACCAGAGACGATGCCGCCGAGCTCGGATCGTAAGGTGCCGACCAAAGCGGCCTCTTGCGCCTCGGCGTCTCTAATCTTTTCAGAGATTCCCTCTAAAGTCTGACCAGCTTTTTCTAGATCTTCAAGAGCAGCAGCAGTCGCGATCAATTCTTCAACGGATTTACCACTAGCCGCCAATGACTCAAGGATTTGGGCTGTTTTCAAAATCTCATTCAGGTCATGCCCGGCTTCATTTACCGCATCGATTGCGTCAGAAGCCGCCCTAATGTCATCTATCGATTTGCCGGAGTTTTCCAGAGATTCAATTATCTGTGCGGTCTGCAAGAGCTCCTCGACGGACTTCCCACTCTTATCGATAAGTTTGGATACCTGACTTGATGCTATCAGCTCCTCCACAGACTTCCCTGCTTCGACAAGGTCTTCCAGAATCGCCATCTCACTCAGCATCTCTTTGGCCTTCTCAGCCTCGACCATGTCCGCCAAATCACGCTGCATGTCTTCGGGAAGCTGCTGGACCGCATCTATAAGACGCAGAACCTCATCCTGATCTACAAAACGCCACTTATCTTTTGGCTTCTCAACAGAAGCCGGAGTTGCGAAATCGATCCCCTGATCCTTCAAATTAATGAATGCTTCGATGGAGCCATCTTGCGCCGACACCAGAACGGTCTGCCTCTGCTCATAAGTGAGCTCTTTGAAGGCCACTACTTCTGGCGTGTTTTGCTTCTCCACTTCCCATTGCCAGAACGCAAACAACAGCAGAAGTGCAAAGGCAATCAGAATGAAAGCTTCAGCAATGGTCAGCCCCATAATGGCGCCGCGGCGATAATTCCGATCAGAGTGTTGAGCGTCAGACATTAGGTATCAGACTTTGTATTGGTCCATGGACCAGAACGAAGTTTGACAGTGAACGGCTTATCTACAACCGACTGGAGGTTTTCTGGATTATCCAAAGGTGGGGCAACGCCAGCCTCAAAAGGCGCATCCTCTGGAAGTCCATCCGGAGAGAAGCGTGGAAGCGCGTCCAAACGTTCTTTTAGTGCGTCAAGCGCCGGGCCTATCCGTTTTGACATGGAATCCGCAGATCGCCTAGTGACCTTGATGTGTTCCAACATAGCTTCGGTGTGATTTTTGACCTGGGTCTCTGCGGAAGCCAATTCGGCGTTGAGCTGTTTTCGGCGTGCAGCCAGCTCCTCATAGGACTCAGTTTCCTGTTCGTTAAGGAGATTTTTGAGAGCCTTAATGTCGGCTACCAATTCCTGAATTGCCTTCTGAGATTCTTTGTTGGCTTCCACCATTGATGCCGTGATTTCGCCAATCGCCTTTTGAGACGCCTCAGTGAAGGCAGTCTCTATATTCTTGGAAAGCTGATCCGCCGCAGCTTGAAGGGCTGCTTGATGGTCTTCCACGAAGCTCTCTGTGGAGTCCCGAAGGCGCTTGTCGCGTTCGGCTGCATATTGAATTGATTCCGTGGAGAATGCCTTCATCTGCGACAGCACCCCTGAGAGGTTCTTGCGGAAATCACCGTAGGACTTATTGAGATCAGAGCGAACAGCTCTGTCCTTGGCGACGAAATCCGGGCGCATCTGCATCATCAGGACGCGCAAAAATACTCCAAAAATTGTAGATGACAAGGCCACACCGAAACCGGAAATCACTTCCGGAATATCTACCGGTTTCCCGCCTGTCGTTGATGGGTCAGCCATTTGATAAAGGGTGAAGGAAAGGCTCGCCAATGTGAACAAAAATCCCAAGTAATAGCAGTTGTCCCCAATAGCCTCCGGCTCAATCTTAACCCGGCCTCCAGCCCATGCGACAAGCGCATAGGAAACTAGGACAATTGCAGAGAAACCTGCTGCAAGAAATGGATGGGCCCCAGCGAGTTTCAGAATGATCCCGCCAACGATCCCGACGCCGAAAGCAATAATAAAGGCAGCCCTGTCTAGGTTCTCTCGAGGGCTGACGGCATGCATCTTTGTGTCTCGAATGGCCATTACAGATCTCCCAGAGAACTGACAGATGGAGGCCGACTGCCCTGCCTGTCAAAATAGCGGGTCCAGAAGCCTTCGGTGATCTCGTTGGATGGCGTTCTTCCTGAACGAGGGATACGCAAGATTTCTATGGTGACGCCGGCCAGGTTACCAGCCATACGCCCCTCTCCATTTTTCCCGACAAAGTAATCCCATCCCTGACCACGATAAAAACTCAGATTATCGCTGTGTTGCAGCATATCAGACACAATGATGATCTTGCGGTGGCCTCTGGCTTGCGTGAAACTCGGTGTTGTGGAAACCAATGACTGGAGAGCTTCCATAATCGGAGACTGGTTTTCAGAAGCGCCGGTCAACATGGTTTGCAATGTAGCTTGAATGGGTGCCGTGAATTCACGGTCATAACGTGCCGCGATAATCGCCGGGTTTTCATAGAGACCATTCGCATCTTGTCCAGACGCCGGCTTACATTTGGCAAACATCGCACCCCAGCGTGAAGGGTCTTCGCTAACGATCCCCAGCGCAATCATAGTGTCCACAGAAGAGCCAGACACTTCATTTGCGAGAATTGTCTTGAGTCGCGCTTGCTGGGTTTCACTCAGAGGGTCCGTCAGATCCAACAGGACGGACGTGACATTTTGTGGACCACCCGAATGACATAAGGTGGCTTCATCAATTTTGCCCTTCGCAATTAAATTCTGTGCGACAACCGCCACTCCCACGACCAGACCCAGACAGCCTATGATGGTGATGATCCACAACACATTGTTGTTGGACTTCCTGCCGCGTCCGCCAGAACGACGCGAAGGCTTACGACGGGTACGGCGTTTTGCCATCAATCAGTCTCCTTCTTGTTGATGGCCTCGGGTTTCCCGTTTGTTCCAAAACGCGCAGCGCGGTCTATGTGGGTTCCTTCCAATTCGTCGATTTCGTAGTGCGCCTTTACGGCTTCATGAAACACCTCAAAGATCTCCTGGATCGATGTGTTCACCAACTCACCCACCTCTTTGGCCTGCTCCTCTGCTTCCTGGCGACGTTCAATTTCTTCATCGGGAACTTTGAAGGGTTCGAAGGTGTACGAGGTGTTAAAGTATGCTGGCGGATCGTCGGTGCGGGCGGCTTTGTTGGCATCGCGATAGACAGCGAGAATATAATTGGCCGCGATGTTGCACTGCTCCAAGAACGGATTCAAATTTGATTGAAGGGCCTTCTGGCCATAAAGGGCATCCACAGAATCGTTGATGTTGCGATGAACTTCATCATTGGCAGCACGAAGTCCGTTGACTGCATCATCGCGATGCTCTGCCAGCGTCTCGATTGAGTCTTCTAGGTAGTTTACATACTCTTCTCTGGCACCCACGACATCAGCCGCGACCTTGGAGTAGCCAGGATATGGGTCCGAGTGGTTATACCCCTTCAAAAAAGAAATGATGGAAATGAAGAGGCCTAGGAGGAACAAAACGTAGGACTCCATGGTGTATAGACTGAAAGGGCTTGATTGGATTGTCTGAATCGCGGTCGTACCAGCTTCACGCCATTCACCATTGCGCTCAACTGCATCCCTGAAGTGGGCGACTCCAAGGTTGTAGACTAATACAAACCCCAGCCAGGCCAGAAAGAATCCTAAGCCCACCAGCTTTTTGAAAAAATTCACAAAGCCACGGCAATTGATGTACCGGCTTGCCATACCGAAAATGGTTGAGAGAGCAACATTACCAAGAGAAACTAAGAATGCTGCCATCAGGCCACCAAGCAGACCTAGAGTGTTCTTCTGCGCGAACAGATAAGCGTTTCCGACCGACTCCAGAATGACCATCACAAATGCCAGACCAAACAGGGCGATTAGGCTGCCCGCTTCTTTAGCAGGCCGCTCCAACTTGTTTATTTCTCTGAATCGATTGCGCCAGCGATAAGTCTCCTGAACCCGTTCACGAGGCGTGACCATCATGGATTTCCATTTTGTCACTTCCTCAGCGAATTTTGCCTTGGAATCGTTGGCTTCGGTCTCCACAAGCATTCGGGCTGAGACGGCTTTGTTTAACCGTTCAGCATATACGCGGCGATTTGTTTCGTAGTTCTCCAACCCCCGACGTCGTAGATCCTCGACCCGGGAAACAGCCTTCAATTCCATATGATCGAGTGTCTCGGCCGAAGTCTCGGGCTGGTTCGCCGCCCCTCTGGAGGTAGCTTCCTTTTTAAGATCAAGGTCTTTGACCAAACGGTCCTTGTCGATATCGGGAAACACAGCAGAGCTCGGAAGGAACTCATCAGACCGAAACAAATCGCTTATCGGCTTAAACATCGATTTCTCCATTCCCACTTCTTATGCCTAATTTTACTCAAACCCCGCAGAATATATTCGGAGCAATGCCCGAAAGGTGGTGACGGCATGATCTGGCGGCTGGTTGAATTTGCTTGATGCCGTCGACGAAGGCAATGCCTTGTATGATTTCAGGCATGCGGTTCGAGCCGTCGAGCTTTCGCATTTTCCCCGTGCTGCATCGCCGAACTTTACGCCATCGAAAAGGACATCTGAGATATATCCCTTGGTCAACGCCTGTCGGCACGACAAGCGCTCCGCCCCTCTGGTCGCGGTCTTTGGCCCTTGGCTGACAGCACAGCGCATGCGCGTCTCTCCAACCTTGCGCATCCACGTCACGCAGTGCCCGGCACCGCCGTGTTATTTTCCCCGAACCGGTCCATTCAGGGCGCTGCGCAGCCCTTTTGAACAACCAAATTCAGTAGAGATGGAAAAAGTCGACAATTGCGGTGCGGCAGCCTGCGCCCTCGGAAATTTAGCTTGAAATTCAAGGTTTCAGCCTATTTCATAATGACCTAATCAGACATCAGGCCTTTAAATGACGACGTCGATCCTCATCAACTGCCCCGATCCTAAAATTCTGAAGGAGCTGAACTTTGCGTTCCCCCTTCGGAAGATGACGGCGTACATTAATAAGCCTGACGTGTCGGCGGACTTCAAAGCGGTACTTTGTGGTCTGGTAAAAGTGAACTGGTCGGTCGGATCAACGGTGGTTGTGATCGGTCACAAAATCCCTTCGGTTGCTCTCGAGATCGTAACGACATTTTCCGGCACACTGTTCGGCGTCGCCGTGGCCTCGATCGTCACTTTGATTATCGGGACCATTCTATTTGCCGGGCCGCTCTTCGCAGCATTTGTAGGCCCGATCATGCTGGCGACAGGTTTGACGATGGGAGATTTGTCCGAATTGCGGTCCTCGGCTTGGTCGACGAATGTCACAGCCCTGAAAGAGCAACTCGCAGCCGTGAACACTGGCCGATGACCATGGAGCGTTCTGGCGAAACAGGTCGGTTCGATGGTGTTGGTCGAGTGGTGGCCGAACCTTCTAAATTCAAGGCTAAGCTCAACATTGGCGAGGATGCTTACGCGTCGTTGCAGGCCGCCCGGCTGGTCGGCGACCTCTGGCAGGTCGGAACAGCCGCGACGGCGGGCGGGCTGGCGGCCAGTTCATCCGCAGGAGCGGGCACGTTCTTTGGCGGTGGCTGGCTTGCAGCAATTGGCATAGGTGCGGCGGTGACGCCCGTCGGTTGGGTCGTCGGGGCTGCAGTTGCTAGCGGAGCCGCCTGCTATGGTGTCTTGCGCCTTTATCGCGGTTATGAGGGCGCGCGCATCAGGAAAGTGCCGGCATTCATTAACACGCCTGTCGATGTGCTCGGCGCGGCGCTGTTTGACCTGATGGGCTCGCTGGCGATCCGCGTCGCACGGGAAGCAGAAGATGTCGACGATGCCGAGCGGGCAGCGATCGCAGATTATTTCGTTGCCGAATGGGGCCTCGATCCCGCTTATGTCGCGGCCGCCTTGCCCGTTATCGAACAGAGCGCGGAGGGCCGCACCGTAGACGAGATCGCAGAAGTCTTGGCCATCTACAAGCGTGACAACCCCGACTGCAATTTCGACACTCTTAGGGGCGAGTTGCTGGCTTTCCTGACCGAGATTGCAGCGGCTGATGGCGTGCTTCACGATGCCGAACTCGCCGCAATCGCACGGACAGACCGGATATTCCAAAAGGCCGCAGGCGGTTGGTCCGAAACGGCGCGCTCGGCCCTCGACTATGTCACAGCCGCGCCGTCCTATCTGTGGTCCAGCGTGAAGGACGGCGTGTCAGCCATTTGGGACGGCAATACGGGGGCGTCGCACAGTCCAACACTCGTGGATCGTTCGATCCCCGTCCTGTGGCTTTTGGGGAAAACCGGCGCCGGCAAATCGTCACTCGTGCAGGCCATGACTGGCAAGGACGCGGCAGAGGTCGGAAACGGCTTCGCCTCCTGCACCCGCACAGCGGACGCATACGATTATCCCGAGGGTGATCCTGTACTGCGCTTTCTCGACACCCGCGGGCTGGGTGAGGCAGGCTATCGCCCGGACGCGGATCTTGCGTCCAATGGCGATGCCTCGCAAATGGTCCTCGTGCTCTCGCGTCTTGACGATCCGGTGCAGGGCAACGTTGCTGACGCGCTGGCGAAGGTGGTGCGCAAGAAGCCCGACCTACCCGTGGTCGTTCTCCACACCGCGGCAGACAAGGTTCCCGATCCGCTCGAACGCCGGCGGGGTCAATCCGCGAACCAGTCGCAGTTTGAAAATGCCGCCAAGCGCGATCTGCCGTGGCTGGAACTCGACATATCGGCGCCGTCGAGTGCCGATATGTCCGAGCTGAAGCAGATCTTGGCCAACACGTTACCCTCCGTCGCGTTGCTTATGGACCAGCGAAAGGCCAGCGATGCCGAAGAGGCAGCCTTTCTCGCGTGTCGTGGAACCATCCTGCGATATGCCGGGATGGCGACAGCCTCGGGGGCCGTACCTGTGGTTGGGGCAACCACCGCGCCTGCGTTGCAACTCGCCCTAGTTACGGCGCTTGCGAACAGTTACGGTCTGCCCTGGGACCGCGACCGATTGATCGCCTTCATATCCGCGCTCGGGACGGGCGTGGTCGGTGGGGCGCTTGTCGGCATCCTTGGCCGCGGCCTTGCCGGGTTGATCCCTGTCGCAGGTCAGACGGCGGTGCCGGTTTTGACCGCAAGCTATGGCTTTGCCTCGACCTATGCGGTGGGTCGCGCGGCGGCTTATTGGATGTATCACACCAAGGCTGGCCGGACGGTCGATGAACAGTCTTTGCGGGACCACTACCTTGCCGCCTTCTCACGGGCCAGGGTGAAGGAGGGCGACAGTGCTGCCGGTTGAGGTGATCCTAAAACGTATGGCGCGTAGTCCCGCACTGCTCACCGTCATCATCTATGCCCTGCCTTTGGTGGCGTTGATTTTCCTCGGGGTCATCTGGTTGGCCGAGCATGACTGGCTTCTGCCCTTCGTCGGGATCACATTAGGCCTGGTCGTACTGCTCAGGCTTATTCTTATAATGCTCCGACGCCTGCGGCAGGCGCAGGGTACCGCGCCGGTAGATGCTAACCATGGCCCGATCGTCACCGCCAACCCAGAATGGACCGCGCGGGAGCTGGCGGTTTTCAATGGCCTATGCGCAGAAATTGCTAGGGAACCCCACCCTTGGGGAGATATGCGGCAGCTTTCCTTTGATCTGGTCGAGAAAGCAGCGCAGCAGCTGTCCGCAGGTCAAAAGGGCGCTCTTGATTTCTCGATCCCCGAGGCGCTGCTGCTGACTAATCGCGTTATGATCCGTCTGCGCCGCAATCTGCATGACTTGGTGCCATTTTCCGACCGGATCAGCCTGAAGACTGTCTTCTGGATCTGGGAAAACAAGTCTTGGGTCCGGCGCGGTGCCACTCTGGCCGGTTGGGCTTGGCGCGCGAAACGCCTGATAACCAACCCGCCGGCCGGCATCATGCAGGAAATCCAGGGGGCTGTGACCAGCGGTGCAGATGGCGGTGAGATGAAGAATTTCAGCGTGGCCATCGTTCAGCAGATCATTCTGGAAGAGGTCGCGCGCGCCGCGGTGGACCTGCATTCTGGTTACCTGCGGTTTACGGATGAGGAATTACTGAAGGTTGAGCTCGGCTCCGTCAATTTTGATAAACAAATCCTCGCTCTGCCGGACGAACCGATACGTTTACTTGTGATTGGTCAGGTGTCAGCAGGAAAATCGACAATCGTTAATCGTTTGGCGGGAGTCGAAGTCGCCGAGACTGACATGGCACCAACAACGCCCGACCTGACCCACCACGCGCTGGACATCGGCGGGATAGCTTATTCAGTGATCGACACTCAGGGCATCGACGGCAGTGAAAGGGTTGCCGAGACGCTGCTCGCGCAGGTGCTTGACTGTGACCATGTGTTATGGATCCTCCGCGCCAATCGCCCCGCACGCGCCCCGGATGTCGAGTTGCTCCGACAGATCGAGGTGGCTTTCGCAGCCCGTCCCCTACGACGGATGCCGCCTGTTACCATCGTGGCGAATGCTGTCGACGAACTGCTTCCGGACTGGCCCTACCCAGAACATCTTTTTCCGAGCGAAGAACAGTCGACCATTGCCGCAGCGAGCGCCGCCATCTGTGCCGATCTGACCTGCCGCGAGGTTATCCCTGTCGTCTCCGAAGGGACAGTCTGGAACCTCGACCAGCTGATCTCAACCTTAGCGCACAGCGCAACGGACGCCTTGGCGACGCAGCGCAATCGCCGCCGCATTACGGGGACCGAGACCAGCGGCAGCTTCACGAAGGAATTATCGCGCGGCACATCTGGGCTTTGGGAGACTGGACGGATTGTGACCGGTAAGCTGTTCGGCCGGTGAGGTAACCTTGGCTAGAGCGTGTTGCGCTCAATCGGTTTCATACCCGGCAGCCTTGAAGAAGTTGTAGCATTCCTCTTCGGTGAAGAGATCGCAGACATTCCCAGCGGCGCGCCATAGATCATCGTATGTCCTGGCGGCGGCGCGCCGGATCATGGCCTTGAGTTTAGCAAATGCCATCTCGATCGGGTTCAGATCGGGACTATAGGGTGGCAGAAACAGAAACCATGCGCCAACGGTGCGCATGGCCTCTGCGGCCTTGGGGCTTTTGTGCGATGACAGGTTGTCCAGTATGATCACGTCGCCCTTTCTCAGGGTCGGGGCGAGTTGGGTCTCGACGTAAAGCTCGAACATCTCGCGGTTTATTGCGCCGTCGATAACCCATAGTGCGTCGAACCGATCATGGCGCAGAGCGGCGATGAAGGTCTGAGTGTTCCAGTGGCCGAGCGGCGCGTGGTCGATCAGGCGCGCGCCTTTTGCAGACCAGCCTGTTGTCTTGGCCAGTTCGCTTACCTCTTAAACGGTACGACATTTGAACCACCGTTGACAAAAGCGATTGCGCCTTCGCGGCGAATTGTGCTGATCGTCTCTTCGAATGCGGCTCGGTCGTCTTCAAAAAGATCGTCCCAGACGATAGATGTCCCGTCTTCGGTCACAACTTCCAGCGACCAGCCGTCACCCCCTTCGAGTTTGTAGATGTTTACCTCGAACGGCACTCCATCCTCAACTATGCGCTGCGAGGCGCTGGAAATAACAAGGTTCGGTTCGCGTTCCATCTAAATACCTCTTTGGTCTGTTACAGATGATAGAAGCACTAATCACGGAAGCCAATGCCCGCAAAGCGGGATGCGGTCGCAGCATTTTGAGCAATCAACGAATGACCGCGGTGGGCCGTCTTCGGGCGTAAGGAAAAGGATAAGAGCAGTTAGGCTGTCCGACATCGGTGGATCTCCAGTACTTGCGAAAATGGCTTGTTTTCCATGAGACTATCGCGCGAGATTCGCATTTGCGCGCCAGATTCCACAGGTGCGTGTCACTTTTGCTCTGAAATCGATAGGATAACGCATGCTTTACGACCGGATCATCAATCAGGGAACAATAAACGAACCTGGCGGAAAGCCCGATCCGCAATTCGCTTTGCCGTCGACAGTGAATTGGATGAGGGCACTTAGAATTTTGATTGAATATCAAGGAATCAATTTCGGTACTGCGGCTTCTTTCTATTCCATGCAGGGAAAGAGGAGAATGGGCACGCTCGAAGAGAACACAGTTCTCGAACAACTGTTTCTTGGTCTGCATCACCTGTCGGCGATTCAGCAATTCCGCGGTGGTGCGACGTCTGCCGACTATTCGCGAGTGGGCATCCTTGCTTGGTACTAAGTGTTCCATCCCGGATGATCACATAGCCCCTCGTCGTTCAGCGCTTTTCATGGCACGCTGGGTTCTGACGGAGGCGCGGGACGGGAGAGCGACATGCTGATCAAGCTTCACAGCCAAGCAACGACGACGCCGAAGGTCAGAGCTGCGATACAAGCCAGCGATGAACCAGCTTGGGTTCTCGCGGAACGCCACGGGACGACAGAGCAAACTGTTTGGAAGTGGCGCAAGCGCAATAGCGTTGAAGATCGCAGCCATACGCCACACCGTCTGCAGACCACGCTTACGCCCGCGCAGGAAGCCGTGGCCGTGGCGCTGCGCAAGACGCTGCTGGTGTCGCTCGATGACCTGCTGGCGGTGGTGCGGGAGTTTCTGAACCCGGATGTCTCGCGCTCGGGGCTCGACCGCTGCCTTCGCAGGCATGGGGCGGGCAATCTGCGTGACCTGCAGGCCAAGGCGGCGCGGCCCAAACACAGCGGCTTCAAGGCTTACGAGCCCGGCTACATCCACATCGACGTGAAGTATCTGCCCCAGATGGCTGACGAAACTTCACGCCGCTATCTGTTTGTGGCCATCGACCGCGCGACGCGATGGGTTTTCATCCGCATCTTCAAGGCAAAGACTGCGGCGAATGCTCGGCGCTTCCTGCGAGACCTGGAGCGCGCCTGCCCAATCCGCATCCGCACGATTCTCACGGACAACGTCCTATGTAGGGAAGATTTGGCTGCTTAGGTCAGCAGGTCATGGGGCACCCGGCATTCCGGGTGCCCTGGTAATTTTGCCCAGACGGGCTCTGCCGTCAAGAAATGATCTCTTCCATAGCAAACACAGGGTACGCGCACTGGCGGCCCTCACCGTCCTTAATACGAGATTCCAAATCCCAAGCAGAAGGCCCGAACATTATCTACGAGGTCAGCAAGCTGCCTCCACGGCTCATCAGAGAGAGGTCCTTCCGCCTGGGCTCACCCCCTCGAAGAAGGGGCGATAGGGTTCGCCGTGATTGACCACGGCGTGTACGGTGCGCGCCATCTTGGCCGCGATCGCGGTGTAGGCCTTGCGGCGCAGATGGGCATTGTGTCGATCCTTGGAGATGTATCTCTCGAACTTGTCACGGAAGCTGTTGGTCCGCTTGAGAACGGCGGTCTGGCCGGCCATCCAGAGCGTGCGCCGCAGCTGGGCATTGCCGTACTTCGAGATGCGGCTCTGACCACGGAACATGCCAGACTGGACGGTTGCGAGGTCCATACCGCAGAACTTCAAGAACTGTCGATGATGCCGGAACCGACGTAGGTCGCCTGCTTCGGCCAAAATGGTCATCGCGTTAATCGGGCCGATGCCGGGAATGGTGGTCAACAGCTGATAATCGGGCAGGTCAGACAACAACTCGACGGCCCGTGCCTCGATCACATCGCGCTGCCGCACGAGGCTGCGCCCCTCGGCAAGAACGAGGCGGAACATGCGCACTGCGTCAGAATCCGCATGAACTGGTAATCCGACAGAGTTGACCGCGGTGGCGTAAATATCTGAAAGTAATTGCTCTTTGGACACTTTGCGGCCAACAACATCCCAGGCGTCGGCGATGAAGGCCTCGCGGCTCATGGCCGAGATCATGTGTGGCGATGGATACTTCTCCAGGAATGCCAGGAACCAATCCGTCCGCGCACTTCGGTGAAATCGTTCGGCCTCGGGAAAATACAGTGGCAGGTAGTGGGTGAGAATGCGGTGCCACAGCTCGGTCTTCGATCGAGAGACGATCTCGTGCGTTTTTGACAGCTCCTGGATGTCAATGGTCCCGACCACCATCGGATCATGAAAGAATTTGTAAACGGCGGAGCAATACTCGGCCACGGTAGCGGTGCCGTTGTGGTGTCGCGGGCGGCGTAAAAGTCGTCCACTTTTGCCCTTTCCGAGAGGGGAGGGTTTGGGGATTTACACCGTGGATTTGTATTTGAAGGTGCGTCAGGCTCATTTTCAGGATGGCTTGAGCGGACGCCAGATCGCCCGGGATTTTGGGATCAGCCGGGACAGCGTTGCGAAGATGTTGGCCTATTCGGAGCCGCCCGGGTACCGGCGGACGGCACCGATCAGGCGCCCGAAGCTGGATGCGTTCACCGACCAGATCGACCAATGGCTCACCGAAGACAAGGTCCGGCCGCGCAAGCAGCGTCATACCGCGAAGCGCATCTTTGAGCGGTTGCGCGATGAGTGCGGGTTTGATGGCGGCTACACGATCGTCAAGGATTACGTCCGGACCAGGAAGCGGACCGGCAAGGAGATGTTCGTGCCGCTCAGCCATCAGCCGGGACATGCGCAGGCGGATTTTGGCGAAGCTCGAGACTGTGCCGAATTTTGTGCCTGACGCGTTTTTTTACGCCATTGGGAAGCGGTCTTCGAACATGATGGCAAGCTGACTTCTGACAGCGTGCCATTCGCGCACCGAACGCTTCCATTCGGTGGATGTAGCATTGAGCGCCAGATAGATCAATTTCGCTGCTGCCTCATCGCTTGGGAAGTGACCGCGGGTTCGGACGGCGCGCCGGATCTTCGAATTCAATGCCTCAATGGAATTCGTGGTGTAGATCAGCCTGCGCACCTCGGGCGGGTAGTCGAGGAACGGGATCACCTCGTTCCAGGCCCGGCGCCAGCTCGGTGCGATGGCCGGATACCGCCTAGCCAGATCGCTCTCCTCGAACTCTGCCAGAGCGGCCTCGGCCGCGTCGGCATCCACCGCCGTGTAGATCGTCTTTAGCGCCGTGGCGACGGCCTTGCGGTCCTTGTAGCTGGCAAAGCTCATGGAATGGCGCAGCAGGTGAACGATGCAGGTCTGGACCTGGGTCTGGGGAAAGGCCGCTTCGATGGCCTGCGGGAAGCCCTTCAGCCCATCCACGACGGCGATCAGGATGTCCTGGACGCCCCGGTTGCGCAGATCGTTCAGGACCTTGGCCCAGAACTTTGCGCCCTCATTGGCCTGGAACCACAGGCCCAGAACGTCGCGTGTGCCGTCGGGCAGAACCGCGAGGGCCACGAAGACCGCCTTGTTCGAGACGGCTCCATCGCTGCGGATATTGACCCGGATCGCGTCCATGAAGATGATCGGATAGCAGGGTTCCAGAGGGCGGTTCTGCCAGGCGGTGACCTCCTCCATGACCGCGTCGGTAATCGCGGAAATCAGGCTGGGCGAGGCTTCGATGCCATAGATTTCCTCGATATGCCCCTGGATCTCGCGGGTCGTCATGCCCCGGGCATACATGCTGATGATCTTGCGATCGAACTCGGGAAAGCGGCGCTGATACTTAGCGATCAGCATCGGATCGAAGGTGCCGTTCCGGTCGCGGGGGATGTCCAGAACGACCTTGCCGCTGTCGGTGGTCACGGTCTTCTGACTGCTGCCATTGCGCCGATTGGCCGGCTGATTATACCCCTCAGGGGCTTCCTCGGCGCGTTCTTCACCGAGATGGACGTCCATCTCCGTGCTCAGTGCCCGTTCCGCCAGCGCCTTTGTCAGCTCGGACAGAATGCCGTCCTTGCCAAACAAATCACCAGGCGCGCGGCCTTCCATCAATCGGTCCAAGATCTCTTTATCGATGCTCATACGTGGGTCTCCTCTTCGAGCAGTTACCACGTCAGCGCACAAAATTCAGGATAGTCCCCGAAGCTCTGGTCGTGATAGGCGGGGTGGAGCAGAAGGCACGTTTCTTCGCCTTTGACCTGCCGCACAGCGATGCGTGCTATGTTCGGGCCTATCCTGCCGCGACCACCGAAGCCTGGCTGGACGGGCATGTCCATGCCTTTGCCTTCTTCGGCGCAGTGCCGCAGTCTATCCTCTACGACAATGACCGCTGTCTGGTCGCCAGGATCATGCCGGACGGCACCCGTGACCGCACACAACGGTTCAGCGCGATGCTGTCGCATTACGTGATCCGGGATCGCTATGGCCGTCCCGGCAAGGGCAACGACAAAGGCAAGGTCGAGGGACTGGTCGGCTATGCGCGGCGGAACTTCATGGTGCCGATCCCGTCCTTTCCGGACTGGGACGCGTTCAACGCTCACCTGGAAGAACAATGCCGCAAACGGCAAGGCGATGTCTTGCGTGGCCACAAGGCCAGCATCGGCGCACGGCTGGACGCCGACCTGTCTGCAATGCGGGAATTGCCTGGGGCGCTCTTTGAGGCCTGCGATTTGCAAAGCGGTCAGGTCACATCGACATCCGTGGTGCGCTACCGCGGCAATGATTACTCTGTGCCGGTCGCTTATGGTCACCGTGAGGTCTGGATCAAGGGCTTCGTGACCCGTGTTGTCATTGGCAGCGCCGCCGAGGTGGTCGCGGATCATCCCCGTTCCTACGACACCGGTGACATGGTGTTTGACCCACTGCATTACCTGCCGCTGATTGAGCATAAGATCATGGCCTTCGATCAGGCTGCACCCCTGCAGGGCTGGGAGTTGCCGGAAGCCTTCGCCACGCTCCAGCGGTTGTTGGAGGCCAGACAGGGCAAGACAGGCAAGCGCGAGTATGTGCAGGTTCTGCGCTTGCTGGAACGGTTCGAAGTCGACGCCCTGCATCTGGCCATCAAGGATGCGCTGAGAATGGGAGCAATCAGCTTCGATGCAATCAAGCATCTTGTCCTGTGTCGGGTCGAGCGAAGGCCCCCGAGGCTGGATCTCGATGTCTATCCGTTCCTGCCCAGGACCAGTATCACTACCACCTCGGCGGCATCCTATATGAGCCTGCTGGCAGGGGGTGGTGCATGACAGACGCCCCGGAATTACTGCTGACCCATCACCTCAAGACTCTGCGTCTGCCAACCTTCCTGCGCGAGCATGACAAGCAAGCGCGTATCTGCGCCGCAGAGGGCGTGGATCATGTGCGCTATCTGGCCCGGTTGACCGAGCTGGAACTGATAGACCGGGAACGGCGCATGGTGGAACGCCGGATCAAGGCCGCGAGGTTCCCGGCAATCAAAAGCTTGGATAGCTTCGACTTCAAGGCGATCCCGTCGCTCAACAAAATGATGGTGTTGGAGCTCTCCCGCTGCGAATGGATCGAGCGCAAGGAAAACGTCATCGCCCTCGGCCCGTCTGGCACCGGCAAGACCCATATCGCCCTCGGCCTAGGCCTGACCGCCTGCCAGAAAGGACTGCCAGTCGCCTTTGTCACCGCCTCCGCTCTCGTCCACGAGATGATGGAGGCCCGCGACGAGAAACGCCTCCTGCAACTCCAACGCAAACTGACAAAGGTCAAGCTGCTGATCATCGACGAGTTGGGCTTCGTGCCGCTCAGCAAGACCGGTGCCGAACTGCTCTTCGAGCTGATCTCGCAGCGCTACGAGCGCGGTTCAACCCTGATCACAAGCAATCTCCCATTCGAAGAGTGGACGGAAACCTTCGGCACAGAACGCCTGACCGGCGCACTTCTGGATCGGCTGACCCACCACGTCAATATCCTGGAAATGAACGGCGAAAGCTATCGGCTCAACCAAAGCCGCGCCCGCATCGCAACCGCCGGAACATGATCCTCACAGAATTGGCCTGACGGCCAATGCGCCTTGGAACGTGCTTGCTAAATGAGAGCCGCACGCTCCAAGGCGCTCGCGCCCAGATGGCCTACTTTTGCTCCGCCACAGTGGCCGGGTTTTACTCCGCCGTTGACAGGCAACGCAAATTAATGATTGGAATTGCATTGGCGTTAGCGTCAGCCAACACTTCGGCCGCCTCATGGTAGCTACGTGCAAGATCAAGAACCTGCAAATTGGGAAGTGCAGTCATTCTCACAAGTATCTCTCCTATGATGGACTTGCTGCCTGCAAGACTTTGGTGCGATACGTAGCGTTCAGAAAGGCGGGCTTCAACCGCGGATCGCTTCAGTCGGGGTGAAGGTCCGCTGTCGGCAACCGCTCAAACTTTGCAAAGCGCGCTATCTGCGCATAGCTGCCACTCGACCAGCTTACCTCCCCGGCATTCCTGACAGAAACTATCAGATGGCGGCAGTCAGCCCTAAATGCCCCACCAGCCCTGAACTCAGATTCTTGTTCCCCCTGGTGTAAAAAACGCAGGGGAATTCTAGCATGCTGCCGCATTTTGATAGGAGATATACGTTATTGGAATCTGAAATAATTACTCCTCAAGCTCTTTTTCAAGCTCATGCCTTCGTTCAATGGTTGCTCTTACTTTGCATATTTCCAGATCAGGGCCGCGCGTAGGACCCGCGGCGAAAACTCCGAAATAATATTCACATTCACTATCCGCGAAATTCTTCCAAATTGCGTGTCGTTCTTGCAGAATTTGCAGGGCCGCGGCGTTTTCTAGCCCCAAATCTACAAGCTTACGCTGCAATTTCTGTTCAACGCCTGCCAGCAACTGTTCTTGATGCTCCCTTTCGTCCGAAAGGCAGTCCAGCCACTCCTCGCTTATGTTTGAGACCTCGCTTGAGCAATTGGCAAAGGCCGGGCTCAAAAAGCTTCTGGTTTCTGCAATGGCTGCAAATCCGACAACACAAAGAGTTATCGATCCAATGACCCCAACTGCTTTTACAAGAAAATGTTCAGGCGAATTCATTTTGCCAACCACACTGCGAAATCTGAGTTGCATGACCCAACTTCGACGTCGACGTTGCCAGCGTCAACTATGCAGGAGTTCTCATCAATGAGCATTTTAAACTGGTTGTCCGGCAATGGATGAAAATACATTTTCGTGGCCTCGGACCAACTGTCTGTAAAACGATACCCGTTGCGATCATCGAGCTCTAGGAAATACCGTCCCTGATAAATGACAAGCAATCCAGTTTCTGTGGTTCCAAACGCCAGCTTCTGTGCGCCGTCCTTAAGGTCGAAATTCCAATCAAAACCACGTCCGGTCACTCTGTTTGACACATGGTAGTAATCACCCATTATGGGTTCAAACGCCTCAATGATATGAAAAGGAAGAGCTTCGTGTTCTTGGGAAGTCAGGTATGCTTTGGCGAATTTCGAGGTCAGCGCCGACATCTCGTGAATGACATAGCCGCTGCCGTTCACCGGTGGGATATCCCAATTTTGCGCGGGATTACCCACTTCGCACTCGGCAAAAATAACTTCCGAGGATTTTGCGTGCGGTCCGCACGGAGCCTCTTCTGCCGTCAGGCATAGCCCATCAACCGATATCAACCGATGATTGTTAATGAGGAACGGATGGGCATCTAGGCAGCTATTCGCAAAATGTAGTGAGTTTTCTTTCACATACAGCTGACATTCCCCAAGTGGAACGTCCTCCCGCCCACCTTGCCGCTGTTCTGCGCTCCTATCAAGCCTCTTGGACCCATGGTGCCGTTGTTCGGGCATCTGACGCGCGAACTGAGCACGATTTCCGGTCTCGGGGGCGAGGTTGATCCGGATATTGGTCTGACCGACCCCCGTATGGATAGACCGGTTGAGCCGCTTTTGTTCAGGTTTTATGATTAACGATGTTGTCATTAGGGAACCGGCGGTGCGCGCAGCCGATGTATGGCCGCAAGGATGCGGTTGAACAGATCGCCGCTGACAGCCACCTCGGCCAGTTGGAAGGTGATTGCACGGGCGTGACGCACAACCCTCGCACCAATCTTGATCAATCGCGTCTGCAGGCTTGTCAGTGACCAGTCGGCTATCTCATCAGGTAGATCAGTGCCCTGTAGGAAGGCACCGATATTGTAAGCCAGTGCATGGAGTTGCAGCCGCACCTCGTTCTGCGCCATGCCTTTGCAGGACAAACGGGTCCAGTTGATCGCCTGCTTGCCTTCCTTGATGTATTGCTCGGCGGTGCCGCGTTGGTTGTAGAAGCGGATGATCCAGTCGGGTTCCATCGGCATGTTGGTGACCACGAAGCCCACGCGCGGGAACAACTCGCTGGGATGCCATTCCACCTTGGCGATGACACGACGAGGTTTGTCCCAAGATGCCGCCTGATATTGGAAGTCGCCGTAGATGCGCTTCACGCCTTTTGGCGGACGACCCACAGGGCGCTTGAGCAGATGCGCAATCTTGCCCTGAAGAACGCGATTGGCCCGAAGGCGGATGGCGTAGAAATAGTTTTCCAGTTCCAGAGTTTTGTATAGCTCCGGGATGGCGAACGCAGCATCCCCCCGGAAGAACCGCATCAGGTGACGATCCGCATATCGCGCGATGACGGGCTTCAGAACCTCTTCCCACCCATCTGCGCTGTGAACATTGCCGGGGCGCAGGGCGCAGCGTTCCAAATGGCCAAACTGGTTGAAGACGAACAGCGGGTGATAGCACATGCAGCCGAAATGCCCGTTCCAAGCGGTGCCTTCTTGCGCGCCGTGGGTGGGACTGACTGAACTGTCCATGTCGAGCGTGATCCACTTGGGCGGTTTGCGATTGTGAACCCGGTCGATCCAGTGTCCTGATAAATCCGCCAGCACAGTGCGATTGTCGGTTGCCGCCAACACCTCGGTCTCGAACCGTCCCATCTGGCTCGCAGACGCGGCCTTGGCCTCAACGGCACGCCCTCCAACGACCTGCCGCATCACCGGATCAAGCGATAAACGGTCCGCGTCATTAACATCATCATATCCGGCCAGCCGCCCAAAGACCGACTGGCGCAACAAGCCGACCAGTGAGTGCAGGCGATTGTGGCCAGTTCGCGTGTCTCTCAGAAATCCGCCCGCAATGTCGTGCAGGCCGAGCACTTCATCCAATTCCCTGAACAACAGTAATCCACCGTCCGAGCTGATCTTGGAACCATGAAACTCCAGCCGGACCCGGCGGTCAAAACTGAGCCGCCCATCACCCGTTTCGCGTGCACCCTCTGGGTGATCCATAATCCACCACCTTCAGCCAAATTAACATACTGAAATATAACACATTAGTGGCCGTTGGAGGCGCGAAAACGTCAAGTTACTTGGGAAATGCGGGTACAGACATCCGGCATCCGTTTCTAAATTGACATAACCCGCCTCGGCACTGAAAGCACTGATCGCGGTCGCGGCCAGGAAGCTGAACGCTCGTAAAGAAACCGAAAGGTGTTTGTATTTTGTAAGTTTCACGCGATCTTTTTCCGATTTAGATGTCTTGTCGAGACTTGCTATCCTGCAATCACCAGGCAGGATCTGCCACCGGCCTATCAGCAACCCATTGAAAACACTAGATGCAGAAAGTGTCGCGGCCGGCGGATCTGCCACCGCGGCGGGTCATGCTCTGCCAGTGAAATCTTCGCCATCCCACTTTTTGAATGGATTCCTCAAGAGCGTTGGGTTCCATAAACTGCTTGATACCGAGCGGTATCAATTTGGAAAGCCTCTCAGGAAAGATACGCCCTTGTAACATTTCTCCGGATCCTGTACAAAAGATACAGACCGGTAACAATACGAATTCAATAGAAGTAAGCTACCGAGGTGTAGCATGAGGTGCATGCCATGGAACTGAAGACCGCCGAACAGCGTCTGGCCCGCCAGTTCGGCGAGAGCCTGCGCGCCCGCCGGAAGATGCTGGGGTATACTCAGGATGATCTCGCGTCCATGATCGGCGCCAACAGACGCTTCATCAGCGAACTGGAGCGCGGAAAGGGCACCAGCTATCTCGGCCCATCCTTGGCAGCCGCCGAAGCCCTCGGTATCAACATTTCCACCCTCTTCGAAGAGCGTCGAAGTACATCAGCCTCATCTCTTCCGAAGGCGTAACCCATGGACATCTTCTTCGAGAAGTACATTGTCGGCAGGATCGATACGGCAGCAACTCCGTCACCGGTATTCCGTTACGATCCAGCATGGCTTTCCCTGCCAGGTGCCTTCCCAATGTCAACGACCTTTCCCCTGATGGAGCAACCCGTCGGCTGGGACGTCCTGGCCCCATGGTTGATCAACCTCCTGCCGGAAGACGCTGACGCACTGCGCATGATGGCCCGTATCCTTGACGTTCCTCACACCGATGTTCTGGCCCTGCTCGAACGGGTTGGTCGGGATACGTCGGGGGCACTTTCCTTCGCGCAGAGAGGCACCACCGGTGATACGGTCATTCCAATCGAAACGGACGCTGCACTTGAGAAGATCCTGAATGAACTGCCTGCCAAACCATTCCTGGCCGGCGATGAGGGGGTCTCCATGTCCCTCGCAGGCGTACAGTCAAAACTCTCCGTCCGCCTGCTCGATGACGGCCGACTTGGCATTCCCGTAGACGGCGCCCCTTCCAGCCATATTCTGAAGCCCGATAATCCGGGTCGCCTCTGGGGCAGCGTCCACAACGAGGCATTCTGCCTGACCCTGGCTCGCCGCGTTGGACTGTCTGCGCCGGTCGTCACTACAGGACAGGCCGGAGAGCGGCAGTTCCTTCTCGTGGAAAGGTATGATCGAGTAAGGGAAGAAGACCTGCTTCGCCGCTTGCACCAGGAAGATTTCTGCCAAGCCTTGGGACTTCCGCCCGGTGCGAAGTACCAGCATTCTCAGCATCGCGGCCCGAAAGCCAGCTTCTCGCGCATGATGGATCGCCTGCGGGAAGTGGGTGGCGGCTCTCAGGTCATGCAAATGTGGGACATGTTGCTGTTCAACGTCCTGAGCGGGAATACCGACGCCCACCTGAAGAACCACTCCCTACTCCTGTCATCAGATGGGGTGAAGCTCGCTCCCATCTACGACGTGATGTGTGCCGGTGTCTGGCCCAACATCACGCGAAATCTGGCATTCGATGTCGGTGGCAAGCGCGTAGGAGATTACGTCGAAGGGCGCCACTGGCGCCGCGAAGCGGAGGCCTGTGGTCTCGCACCAAGACGAGCCCTGGCGCGTGTGGAGGATATGAGCAACAAGGTTCGAAACGAGCTGCGTGCAACGGCGGAGGACGTTGCTGCCATGCCGGCAGGATATCATGGCATCCTGGAAGGTGTCATGGAGGAGGTCGACCGCAGGTGCAAAACAGTTTTGAGCACCTTGGCGAAGTAGGCGCTGTCGCGATACGTTTTATGAATTTTGTCGCGATCAACGTATCGATACCGGTCACGCAAAATCAATGACTTACGCAGAGGTGGCAGAGATAGACCCGTAAGGTGGCGGTCGAAATGCCCAAAGTGGCAAATTTACCCCGGGCATTTCAGCGGTGCATTTGCACCGCCCTTTGTTCATTGAGTGCCGGACTTCCAGTTGTCTCCTGACCGCATTTTAAAAATGCGCTTTTTGTCGCAAAAGCGCAATTTAGATGTCGGACGTCACCCACAACAAGGAACTTTACCTGCTTCAGCCACATTTCGAGTGACCGCAGCTGCGGCAGGTCATGCAGCCTTCGATCATCTGCATGTCGAATTGTCCACAGCTCGGGCAGGCCTTACCGCGGGGGGCGTTCAGGTTCACCACCTCCGCCTGCGGGTCGGATTTCAACCCCATGCCTTCGCCCTCAAGAAAGCCTGTCTTGACCATATGAGTCTCGATCACCCCACCAATGGCCGCCAGAATTGAGGGAATGTATTTGCCCTGCACCCAGGCCCCACCGCGTGGATCAAAGACCGCCTTCAGCTCTTCCACCACAAAGGAGACATCGCCGCCGCGCCGGAACACCGCCGAGATCATCCGGGTGAGCGCCAAGGTCCAGGCAT
Organism: Pseudophaeobacter sp. TrK17; assembly: GCF_042192375.1. Classification (NCBI taxonomy): domain Bacteria; kingdom Pseudomonadati; phylum Pseudomonadota; class Alphaproteobacteria; order Rhodobacterales; family Roseobacteraceae; genus Pseudophaeobacter; species Pseudophaeobacter sp. TrK17. Next base: position 934,400 of record NZ_CP071700.1, on the reverse strand, counting down.
AGTGCTCCATGTTCTTGGAATTGATGAAGACTTCAAACGGCCGACGGTGATCGCTGATGATAATGTCGTTGATGGTCAAATAGATCGCATGTTCCGAATCCGGCCATTTCAGCTTGTAGGTATGCCCTTCCAGCGACTGCGGACGGTCCAGTGGCTCCGACATGTAGACCACTTCGGCACCGGTCTCGCCCTGCGCGCTGGCATGGGGTGCATCTGCGGTTTCACCAGGAGCGGTATCAGCGCTTTCAGAGACAGACAGAACTGACCCGGTCACATCGTTGGGGCGATAGGTGGTGCATCCCTTGCACCCCTGATCCCAGGCCTGCATGTAGACGCCCTTGAAGTCGTCAAAGGAGATGTCCTCGGGGCAGTTGATGGTCTTGGAGATCGAGCTGTCGATCCATTTCTGTGCTGCGGCCTGCATCTTGACATGGGCCGCAGGTGGCAGCGTCTGGGCGTTGACAAAATAGTCGGGCAGTGCGGCATCGGTGCCAAATTTTTCCCGGTACATCTGTACTGCGTAATCGACGACTTCTTCCTCGGTGCGGCTGCCGTCTTTCTGTAAAACCTTGCGGCTATAGGCATAGGCAAAGACCGGTTCGATCCCCGAAGAGACATTGCCCGCATAGAGGCTGATGGTTCCGGTGGGCGCAATCGAGGTCAGCAGCGCGTTGCGGATACCGTGTTCGCGGATGGCATCGCGCACGTCCTCATCCATGTTCATCATATTGCCCGAGGCCAGATAGGCTTCGGCATCAAACAGCGGGAAGGCGCCCTTTTCCTTGGCCAAATCCACCGAGGCCAGATAGGCGGCGCGGGCGATCGCATGCAGCCAGCGGTCGGTCTGACGCGCCGCTTCGTCCGAGCCATATTCCAGCCCCAGCATCAACAGCGCATCGGCCAGCCCCGTCACGCCCAGGCCAATCCGGCGCTTGGCCTGGGCCTCGGCGGCCTGGGCCTCCAAGGGAAACTTCGACACATCCACCACATTGTCCATCATACGCACAGCGGTGGCGACCAGCTCCTGCATGGCGCCTTGGTTCAGCTCGGCAGAGGCCTCAAAAGGGTTGGAAACCAGGCGCGCCATATTGATCGAGCCCAGCAAGCAGGCGCCATAGGGCGGCAGCGGCTGCTCACCGCAGGGGTTGGTGGCACAGATGTTTTCAATATAGCTGAGGTTATTGGCCTTGTTGATCCGGTCAATAAAGATCACGCCGGGCTCGGCATATTCATAGGTCGCCTGCATGATCTTGTTCCACAGATCCCGCGCCTGCACGGTGTGGTAGATTTTACCATCGAACTGCAGCTCCCAGGGACCATCCGCCTTGACGGCTTCCATGAAATCATCGGTGATCAGCACCGACATGTTAAACATCCTCAGACGGGCCGCGTCGGATTTGGCGGTGATAAAGGCCTCAACATCCGGGTGATCGCAGCGCATGGTCGCCATCATCGCACCGCGGCGCGAACCTGCGGACATTATGGTGCGGCACATGGCATCCCAGACATCCATGAACGACAAAGGCCCAGATGCATCTGCCGCCACGCCTTTGACATCCGCGCCGCGCGGGCGAATGGTCGAAAAGTCATAACCGATGCCGCCCCCCTGCTGCATGGTCAGCGCCGCCTCTTTCAACATGTCAAAAATACCCGCCATGCTGTCGGGTACGGTCCCCATCACAAAGCAGTTGAACAGGGTCACCTGACGCGCGGTGCCGGCCCCAGCGGTAATCCGGCCTGCGGGCAGGTATTTGAAATCTTCCAGCGCCTCGTAGAACTTCTCTTCCCAGACGGCGGGCTTGTCCTCGGCGCGGGCGAGATCACGGGCAATACGACGCCAGCTATCCTCCACGGTCACATCGATGGGGGTGCCGTCCGCTTCCTTGAAACGATACTTCATATCCCAGATTTGTGCGGCGATGGGGGCAGCAAAGCGGCTCATATAGTGATTCCCTATTGGTCGATGTTCGCAGTTGAGTGGCGGCTTCGATACTACAGGCGGATACAAATCCTCAACGGTGAAATCACGGTTCGTTGAGAAATAATTACTGAGTGTACCACAATATCTTGCTCGCACCAAATTTCAAAACACTATATAAGGGTTGGGCTCTGGACGACTCTGTGGGGAAGCTGTGGATAACTATGTCAATCTGGTGAAGCTCTCTGTTGGCACAGAAAGCGTCGAAAACCTGCAGGACTGGCAGGACATGACCGGGCTGCGACTGCCCGAAGGACTGCCGCGTCACGTCACCCGCATGTGGCCCAAACGCGAGGCAGAGATTCTCGCTGGTGGATCAATCTATTGGGTCATCAAGGGGCAGATCCAGTGCCGCCAGCGCATCCTGCGTATGGATGAGGTGATCGGCGAGGATGGTATTCGCCGCTGCGCCATTATCCTTGACCCCAAACTTCACCGCACCCAGACCGCCACCAAGCGCCCCTTTCAGGGCTGGCGCTACCTCAAACCCGAAGACAGCCCCGCCGACCTGCCAGAGGGGCGCAGCACAGAAGAGCCTCTGCCTCTGGAGCTCTCCCAGGCTCTGGCCGAAATCGGCGTGCTCTAATCGGCAGAAAGCCACAGGGTCCTCTCTGGTGTCCGGATTTTGCGGCATGCACCACAGCACCACCCTGCGCAACAGGGTTTAGCCGTGCGGCCACAAGGGTGTGCATTGCTCTCGATCTGCGCAAAACATGTCTCAGTACGAAAAAGCGCCGCGCGATAGCGCGGCGCCGGGCCCAACGGGAGCCCGGTGCACTTTAGTGCATGGGCGACGGGCGGGAGCCCCCCTTTTGGCCTTCAAACTCAGCGTTCCCTGGTCATTCCCCGGTCAACCCCAGCTCAGCCGTGGATCAACTCTGACAGCGCCTTCAGCGCGACGCGTTCCGCTTCCGAATAGGAGGCCACACGGCTGCGCCACAGGGTCGCCTGGCTTTGCAGCACCAAGCCATCCGACAACAGCTTGAGGTGATTGGCCCGCAGGGTCTCGCCGGTGGAAGTAATATCGGCCACCATCTCTGCGGTTTCATTCTTCACCGTGCCTTCAGTGGCGCCCTGGCTGTCGACCAGCTGATAATCTGCCACACCGGCCTCGGTAAGGAACTCACGCACTAGGCGGTGGTATTTGGTGGCAATCCGCAGGCGGTGACCATGGGTTTTGCGAAAAGCCGCCGCAACCGCATCCAGGTCATCCAGCGTATCCACGTCGATCCAGCACTGCGGCACCGCCAGGATCAAATCCGCATGGCCAAAGCCAAGTGGCTCCAGCTCTTCCAGCTGTTGCTCCCAGAGCGGCAGTTTTTCCTGCACCAGATCGGTGCCGGTCACCCCTAGGTGAATGCGACCTGCCGCCAGCTCCCGCGGGATTTCCCCCGCCGAGAGCAGCACCAGCTCCATGCCTTCAACCCCTTCGATGGCGCCGGCATATTCCCGTTCCGATCCAGTCCGCGCCAGGGTCACGCCCCGTTTGGCAAACCAATCAAACGTCTTATCCATCAGCCGCCCCTTGGACGGCACACCCAGTTTCAGGCTCATGACTGACCCTCCTCGAGCATCAGCATCAGATCCGGGCGCAGCACGCCCCCAACAGCGGGGATTTCACCGCCATTCCCCAATTGCCGCGTCAGCGCATCATAGCGCCCGCCACTGGCAATGGGAGGCAAATCCGGCCGCACTTCGGCATAGAACCCAAAGACAAACCCGTCATAATATTCCATCGAGGTGCGCCCGTAGGAGGCCTCAAAATCCAGGCTGTCAATATCAATGCCCCGCGCCTTGAGCGCCGCAATCCGCCCGTCCAGACGATCCAGGGCCGGGTTGATTGCAGGCAGGTCCACCGCTATGTCGCGCATCTGTTCAATGGCAAAGGGTACGGTTTCGCGTACCGCCATCAGCGCCTCAAGCGCCAGCAACTCGTTTTCCGCAATGGGCGGCGCCGCAGCATCAGCCCGCAGCAGCGCAATGCGCGCCTCCACTTCCGCTTCGCTGCGCTTGCCCAGAACCGTCGTCTCCCCCGTCAGCCCGCTTTCCGAGGACAGCAGTTTCAACCGGCTTTCCGGCACCGCACTGCGGCCGGCATAGCGGTCCAGCAAAGAGCGAAACCGCCGGGGACGCCAGATATGGCGCATCAGGGCAGATTTACGGATCTGCGTGGTGTTCAACCCCTCAACCGCAGCCATCAGAATACCAATATCGCCGGTTGCCGCCCGCAGGGGCAAGCCACGCAATTGCAAGGCAATCAGCGCAAAGACCTCGGCATCGGCGGCAGCAGGGTCATCGCGGTCAAACACCTCATAGCCCACCTGTAGGTATTCGCTGGCCCGATCCGGGTCGTGTTCCTGGCGGCGAAACACTTCGCCCGCGTAGGTATAGCGCGCGGGCTCGGCCCCCTCCCGCATATGCATCTGCACCACCGGCAGGGTGAAGTCCGGGCGCAGCATCTGCTCGCCACGCACCGCGTCCGAGGTCACATAGGCCCGCGCCCGAATGTCCTCACCATAGAGATCCAGCAGGGTGCCGGCCGGCTGCAACAGAGGTGGCTCCACCACCTGCGCCCCTGCGGCCTCAAAGTTCATGCGCAGCCGTGCGGCCCGCGCCAGTGTTTTTGAGCGATCCATCATGGTCTAGCCCTGGCTCTCTAGAATTTCGCGCACCTTGGCGACCAGTTCGCCGCGCGGCACTTCAAACTGGCTGGGACGCTCTTTCCACTCTTCCAGCGTGGCACTTTCAGCGATCTTGGCGCCCAGGATCAGATCCTTGATCTGAATGACGCCATTTTCCTTTTCGTCGCCGCCTTCGATCACCGCGATGGGGGAATTACGCTTATCCGCATATTTCAGCTGATTGCCAAAATTCTTGGGATTACCCAGGTAGACTTCGGCACGAATGCCGGCATTGCGCAGCTCGGCCACCATCGCCTGATAATCCGCCATGCGGGCTTTATCCATCACTGTGACCACAACAGGCCCCGTGGGCGTGGCACTGAGGCGGCCCTTTTCGCGCAGCGCAGCGAGCAGGCGATCAACGCCAATTGACATACCCGTTGCCGGTACTTCCTGACCGGTGAAACGTTTCACCAGATCATCGTAGCGCCCGCCCCCGGCAACAGAGCCAAACTGCCGTTTGCGCCCCTTGTCGTCAAAGATCTCAAAGGTCAGCTCGGCCTCGTAGACCGGGCCGGTGTAGTATCCCAGGCCCCGCACAATCGAGGGGTCAATCTCAATCCGGTCAGAGCCATAGCCACCGGCGGCCATCAGATCACCGATCTGTTCCAGCTCGCCAATGCCTTCGGCCCCAATTTTGCTGTCACCAACAGCATCGCGCAAATTGGCGATGGTACTTAAAAGGTCATCCCCTTTGGCTGTCAGGAAAGAGATCACAGGCCAAACCTGATCCTGAACCAAACCAACGCCATCAATATACGCCCCAGAGGCATCTAGCCGACCTTCCGTTAGAAGTTGGGCGACCCCTTCCCCTCCAACTTTGTCGAACTTGTCAATTGTACGCATCACGGCGGCCTTTTGATTCTCATCTTTGACGCCGATGACATCTAGAACACCATCTAGGACCTTGCGGTTGTTGACCCGCACCAGATAGTCACCACGCGGGATGCCGACGGTTTCCAGCGTATCAGACAGCATCATGCAGATTTCGGCATCTGCCGCCATAGACGCCGTACCCACGGTATCGGCATCGCACTGATAGAACTGACGGTAGCGCCCGGGACCAGGTTTTTCATTGCGCCAGACCGGCCCCATCGCATAGCGACGATAGGGGCTGGGCAGGTCATTGCGGTGCTGGGCATAGACCCGCGCCAGCGGCGCTGTCAGGTCATAGCGCAGCGCCATCCAGTCGCCCTTGTTGCTGTCGGGATCGTTTTCATCGACCTCCTGCCAGGCAAAAACACCGGCGTTGGGGCGTTCAACATCGGGCAGAAACTTGCCCAGCGCTTCGACGGTTTCCACCGCCGCGCTCTCCAGCGCCTCGAACCCGTAATGATGATAGACACCCGCGATGGCACGCAGCATTTCGGAACGCTGTGTCACCTCTTCGCCGAAATAGTCACGAAATCCCTTGGGCGTTACCGCCTTGGGACGGGGCTGTTTCTTGATCTTGGCCATGAAAAGGCCTCCTCACGGGTGGGTTTGGGTCATTTACTCGCCGCGCGGTCTAGCCCAAGCCGTGCCTGTGAGCAAGGCAACAGGTTCGACCACACCGGGTCAAGCCCAAGTGATCTGGCGCTGCCTAGCTTTTCAGCATGACAGGAATGCGACAGCCCCTGCGCCGCAGCGGGTACGGGCAACAAAGATCAAATCTGCGAAAAATCGCCGGACCGCCCCAGCCCAGAGGCAAAGCGCTGCGCCCCGTCGCGTCCCTCTGTCAAAAAGGCCTTGGCTGACCGCCACTCGCGCCGCAGCGCCGCCGCCAGCTCTTGCGAAGGCATCCGCGCCGACAGATGATCCGCCCGCATGCAGGCCTGCGGAAACCGGGTGAGCTCCTGCGCCAGGGCCTGCGCCATATCCAGGGCTTCCCCCGTTGGGGCAAGCCGGTCGGCAAAGCCAATCCGGTGGGCCTCCTCGGCGGGCAGGGTGCGACCTGTCAGGATAAGATCATTGGCGCGGCCCTGCCCCAAAAGCCGCGGCAAGCGCACGGTGCCGCCGTCAATCAGCGGCACTCCCCAGCGGCGGCAATACACCCCGGCAAAGGCATCCTCCGCCATGACCCGCATATCGCACCAGGCCGCCAGCTCCATGCCACCCGCCACAGCCGGGCCTTCAATCGCAGCAATCACCGGCTTTGACAGCATCAGCCGCGACGGCCCCATGGGGCCGGGACGGGGATCAACAACGGGATCGCGCCAATCCGCCTCGATATCCAGCGCGGCCAGCCACTCATCCGATGCGCCGCCGCCTGCGGATTTGAGATCAAACCCCGCACAGAAGTAGCCGCCCCGACCAGTCAAGACTGCGACTTTTGCCGTCTCTTCGGCCTCAAAGCGCAGAAAGGCCGCATAAAGCGCGCGCGCAGTAGCAGGCCCCACCGCATTACGTATCTGCGGGCGGCAAATGGCAATTGTCATCACGCCGTCGCGCTGGCTGATGTCTACTGGTGGCATTTCATCTTCAGTTGCAGCCATGGTTGTGTCCCTTGCAGCTCATTGGCATCTCTCTTTGAGCTGAGCCTGCGCGTCTTCCCCATGGACCGGCAAGAGGAAGGTGCTTATGACGTTGCGCAGCTATGGAGAAACACATGCAAGCCTTGGAAGAAAAGATCGCCCACCTGACCCGCACCGTCGAAGAGTTGAGCGACGTGGTCGCCAGCCAACAAACCGAGATTGACCGCCTGTCCAAACGGGTACGGATGCTGATGGAGCGCGAAGCTGGACGCGAGCAGGGCAGCGGGGGCGCCCATGTGTTCGGCGACGAGCGCCCACCGCACTACTAGGAAGGCGGTACCCGGTTACCAGTGCCGGGAGGACGGTGAAGCAGGCACCGCAGGCGGCACCCTAAATCTCCTCAACCTCCATCACCCCTTCCAGTGATTTCAACGCGCCTTTGATCTGCGGGTTGATCGGGAAGGGCTGGCCCAGGTCCATTTCGACATCGCCGGGCAGGCCAGGGTCCTGTAGATAGAGGTAGATCGCCCCCGGGCTGGCGTTGCGGGCGGCGGATTTGGCGTCTTCCAACACGGTGGCGACGGTTGTGATCGCATTCGCATCGTCTAGATAGATCCGCAACGAGGACCGCCCGGCATCGGCAATGGCCGCGTCCACCGGTCCGGCAGAGCGCATCAGGAGTTTCAGCTGGTCGCTCTCCATCGTGGCCTCGGCGGTGATCACCACCTTGGAGCCGGTTTCGAGAAATTCACGTGCCTTTTCCAGCACATCCGAAAAGATCGTCACCTCATAGCCGCCGGTGGTATCCGACAGTTGAGCAAAGGCAAACCGATTGCCGCGGGCCGATTTGCGCTCTTGCCGCCCTGCAACCACCCCCGCCATTTTGGCCATGAAAGGTCCGCGCGCAGCCTTGACCATGACCTCATCCAGGGTCATCACATCCTTGCGTTTCAGGGCCGGCATGTAGTCGTCCAGCGGATGGCCAGACAGATAAAAGCCAATGGCCTTGAACTCTTCAGACAATCGCTCAGCTGGCAGCCAATCGGGGGTATTGGCCAAACGTGGTTCCGGCAGATCATCGCCGGCCTCGCCAAACAGGGACACCTGGTTGGAGTTCTTCTGTTCATGGATCGCGTTGGAATAGTTCACCAAGCCCTCGAGGCTGTCAAAGACCCGGCGACGGTTGCGGTCCAGCTGATCAAAGGCCCCGGCGCGGGCCAGCATTTCCAGCGGGCGCTTACCGATCTTTTTCAGGTTCACCCGGCGGGCAAAGTCGAACAGATTGACAAAGGGGCGCTCAATCCCGTCCTCAATGCGGGCCTCCGCCACCAGCCGCATCACATCGGCACCGACGTTTTTCAGCGCGCCCAGCGCATAGACCAGCTCGCCGTTGACCACATTGAACGTCGCCAGCGAGCGGTTCACACAGGGCGGCACATAGGGCAGACCAAGGCCCTTTTTGACCTCTTCAAAATAGATCGCCAGCTTATCCGTCAGATGGATGTCGCAGTTCATCACCCCGGCCATAAATTCAACCGGGTGGTTCGCCTTCAGCCAGCCGGTCTGATACGAAACCACCGCATAGGCCGCCGCGTGGGATTTGTTGAAACCGTAGTTGGCGAATTTCTCCAGAAGGTCAAAAACCTCCGAGGCTTTTTTGGCAGGCACACCGTTTTCGCCGGCACCTTTTTCAAATTTGGGCCGTTCGGCGTCCATCGCCTCTTTAATCTTTTTACCCATGGCGCGGCGCAACAGGTCAGCGCCCCCCAGGCTATAGCCTGCCATCACCTGGGCAATCTGCATAACCTGTTCCTGATAAACAATAATACCCTGAGTTTCCTCCAGGATGTGGTCGATCAGGGGATGCACGGATTCGATCTTTTTGAGACCGTTTTTCACCTCGCAATAGGTGGGGATGTTCTCCATCGGGCCGGGACGATAGAGCGCCACCAGCGCCACGATGTCCTCAATGCAGGTGGGTTTCATCCGTTTCAGCGCGTCCATCATGCCGGTGGATTCCACCTGGAACACCGCCACGGTCTTGGCCGAGGAATACAGCTTGTAGGTGGGTTCATCATCCAGCGGGATGGCGTTGATTTCGTTCACCGCGCCCTCGGGCGGCTCATAAAGCGGGGTGCCGTCGGCTGCGGTGTGCAGATCGCGCCCCGACTGTATGATCAGATCCACCGCGTTCTGGATAACCGTCAGGGTTTTCAGGCCCAGAAAGTCGAATTTCACCAGCCCGGCTTGTTCCACCCATTTCATGTTGAACTGAGTTGCAGGCATGTCTGATCGCGGATCGCGGTAGAGCGGCACCAAGGCATCCAGCGGCCGGTCGCCAATTACCACCCCCGCCGCGTGGGTCCCGGCCGAGCGCAGCAGCCCCTCGACCTGCATGCCGTATTTCAACAGCCGGTCCACCACCGGTTCGTTCTTGGCCTCTTCGGCCAGGCGCGGTTCTTCTTTCAGACTGTCCACAATGGACATCGGCTTGACGCCTTCGACCGGGATCAGTTTCGACAAGCGGTCCACCTGGCCATAGGGCATCTGCAAGACGCGGCCCATGTCACGCACCGCCGCCTTGGACAAAAGCGCACCAAAGGTGATGATCTGGCCAACCTTGTCGCGGCCGTATTTTTCTTGCACGTATTTGATCACCTCTTCGCGGCGATCCATACAAAAGTCGATGTCGAAGTCGGGCATCGACACCCGTTCCGGGTTCAAGAACCGCTCAAACAGCAGCGAATAGCGCAGTGGGTCCAGGTCGGTAATTGTCAACGCATAGGCCACCAAAGAGCCCGCACCAGACCCCCGCCCCGGCCCCACCGGGATATTGTGATCCTTGGCCCATTGGATAAAATCCGCAACGATCAGAAAGTAGCCGGGGAAGCCCATGCCCTCGATGATATTAAGCTCAAAGTCGAGCCGCGCCTGATATTCCTCAACGGTGACCGCGTGGGGGATCACCGACAGACGCTGTTGCAGGCCTTCATTGGCGATCCGGCGCAACTCAGCCACCTCGTCATCGGCAAACTTGGGCAGGATCGGATCCCGCAGATAGGCTTTGAAGGCGCAGCGCTTGGCGATTTCAACGGTGTTTTCAATGGCCTCGGGCAGGTCCGCAAACAGCGTGACCATTTCCTCCTGGCTTTTGAAGTAATGCTGCGCGGTCAGGCGGCGACGGGGTTCGGATTGGTCCACATAAGCGCCCTCGGCGATGCAGATCATCGCGTCATGGGCCTCATACATTTCTGTATTGGGGAAATAGACATCATTGGTGGCCACCAGCGGCAGGTCCATGGCATAGGCCATTTCCACATGGCCGCGTTCACTCAGCTTTTCTGCCTCGGGCTGGCCGTCTTCACCGGGATGGCGTTGCAGTTCCACATAGAGCCGGTCGGCAAAAATCGCCTTGAGCCGCTGCATCAGCTCTTCTGCCGCCGGGCGTTGCCCCTGGCGCAGCAGCCGCCCCACCGGTCCATCCGGTCCGCCGCTCAGGCAGATCACATCACCCGCGTTTGTCGCCAGTTCCTCCAGCGTCACATAGGGCAGTTCGCTGCCCTGGCGCAGGTAGAGACAGGAGTTCAGCTTCATCAGATGCTCATAGCCGGTCTCGCTCTGGGCCAGCAGCACCAGCGGCGCCGGCGGCTGCGGACGCTCCCCCGGAGCAGGGTCGACAAAGCGCAGATCCACCTGACAGCCAATGATCGGCTGCACCCCCGCATTGCTGGCAGAGACCGAGAACTCCAAAGCCGAGAACAGGTTGTTGCTATCGGTCACCGCAATGGCCGGCATCTCGTGCTTTTTGCACAGATCCGGCAGCTTTTTCAGGCGCAGGGCACCTTCAAGCAGGGAATATTCCGTATGGCTACGCAGGTGAATGAATCGAGGAGCATTTGTCATGGGGGCCAAGCTATCCGATCCCCGGCGCAAGGATAAGAGCTGTTATTGCGCAAAAATATCTGGGGCACAGGCTGCTGCCGCGTTAATAAAGCGGCGTGAATTTGGACAAACAGGTCGCAATGTGATGCTTATTGCACCCATGACACCCTGAAAAATTAAGGGTATTATCAAATCAAGTTTGAAAGTCCTACTCGAACTCCCCCACCCTGAGACCGTTTTTCGGGGGTTTTCCGTAGGAAGTGCTTTAAAAATAACAGCATGCCCCTAGGGCCCGTGGACATTCAGGATTCCCAACCGGTCTGAATTCTGATTCAAGCTTCCAAAATGGAGGTTTGAATGAACGAAGAGCGGTTTGTGTTGACAGATGACGTCTGGCTTCGCCTCGCGCCGCACTTGCCTGGCAAGGAGGGCGATGCGGGTGTGACGGGCAAGGATAATCGTCTGTTTCTCGAAGCCGTGCTATGGCGTGTGCGGACAGGGTTGCCGTGGCGTGACCTGCCTGCTTATTTCGGCAACTGGAACAGCGTGTTCCGACGGTTTCGCAGATGGGCTGAGGGCGGCGTATTCGAGCGAATTTTCAAGGAAATCAGTGGGGATCCAGATTTCGAATACGCAATGATCGACGGCACGATTGTTCAGGCTCACCAGAAGGCGAGCGGCGCAAGGGGGGGACTCAAAATCAAGCCATCGGGCGGTCGCGTGGCGGATTGACCACCAAGATCGTTGCTTTGGTCGACGCCCTAGGAAACCTGGCTGACTTCGTACTCCTGCCTGGTCAGGCTCACGACATGAAGGGCGTCGAACCGCTCATCGATGGCGTGGCCTTTGATGCTCTCTTGGCCGACAAGGCATTTGATGCCGATTGGCTGCTCACAGAACTCGATGCGCGCGGTGCCACCGCCATCATCCCACCGAAAGCGAACCGCAAGTTCCTGCGCGATTACGATAAACACGCCTACAAATGGCGGCACTTGATCGAGAATTTCTTCGCAAAGATCAAGGAATTCAGAGCCATAGCGACCCGGTACGAGAAAACAGCGTCCAGCTATGCTGCCAACTGGCATCTCGCAGCTGTCATCATCGCTTCAAGATGAATGTCCACGGGCCCTAAAAGGAGTAATAATCTTGCGCGACCAAATGTAACAGAACAGAGTCACTTTTTCTTGCCAGAACGAGCTGCTGCTTCGTAGGTTAATCGCAGCAAGCATATGCAAAGGCCCGCCAGACTTTCTACGTCGCATCGAAAGCATGGCATTTGGGGTGGTTCACGTAAGGCGACGGGTTTCACACGATGACAATCACCTTTCATTTGAACGGTGAAGAGGTTGTGCTCGAGGATCTTGATCCCTCGGCCACTCTGCTTGACTTTTTACGCGAAGAGCGCGGACTGACGGGGACCAAAGAGGGCTGCAACGAGGGCGACTGCGGCGCCTGCACCGTGATGGTAACGGATAGGTCGGGCTCCAAGCCGTTGAATTCCTGCATCCTGTTCCTGCCGCAGCTCAACGGTAAATCCATTCGCACTGTAGAAGGTGCGGCGGATGCCGATGGCACACTGCACCCCGTACAAGAGGCTATGATCAGCCATCACGGCAGCCAGTGCGGCTTTTGCACCCCCGGTTTTGTCATGTCGATGGTCACCGCGCATAAAAACGGCGCGACGGATCATGATGTGCAGCTGGCCGGCAACCTGTGTCGCTGCACCGGCTACGCGCCGATCGTCCGCGCCGCCGAGGCAGCTGCCGATCAGCCGGTGCCCCAGTGGATCACCAAGGAGCCCCTGCCCCAAGCCACCGAGGCGGCCAATATTCCGCAATCATCAGATGCATTGGCACAGCTTTACGCGGCCAAGCCCGAAGCCCGGCTGGTGGCTGGGGCCACCGATCTGGGCCTTTGGGTCACCAAGGGGCTGCGCGATCTGGGGGAGATGATCTTTCTCGACGGCTGTGACGACATGAAACAGATCACGCTGACCGACCAGGAGATCCGCTTGGGTGCCATGGTGGACATGAACCGTATGCGCGAGGCGATTGCGCCGCTGCACCCCTCTTATGGGGAAATGATCCGCCGCTTTGCCAGCCAACAGGTGCGCGCCGCCGCCACCCTTGGTGGCAATATCGCCAATGGCTCGCCCATTGGGGACAACCCACCTGCGCTGATTGCCCTGGGGGCGCGCCTGCATCTGCGCCAGGGCGACAGCCGCCGCGACATCGCCATTGAGGACTTCTTTATAGACTACGGCAAACAGGACCGCCGCCCCGGTGAGTTCGTCGAAGCCGTTAGCATTCCGCGTCAGCCAGACCGGTTGCGGGTCTATAAGCTTTCCAAGCGCTTTGACCAGGATATCTCAGCCGTGCTGGGGGCGTTTAATGTCACTGTATCAGGTGGTCTGGTGACCGCCGCCCGCATCGCCTTTGGCGGGCTTGCCGCCACACCAAAGCGCGCCGCACATCTGGAGGCGGCGCTGACTGGCCAGCCCTGGAATGAAACCAGTGTCACAACGGCTATGGCCGCGCTGGCGCAGGATTTCACCCCACTCAGCGATATGCGGGCCTCGGCGGAGTACAGGCTGGAGACCGCAAAGAACATGCTTGCGCGCTATTTCGATGACATCAACGGCAACAGCCACTCAGTTCTGGAGGTGCAGGCATGAGCGTTGCAAAACCCCTGCCCCATGACGCGGCAAAACTACATGTGACCGGCAAGGCCCGCTATGTGGATGACACCCCCCTGCCGCGCGGCGCGCTGCATCTGGCCTTTGGGCTGTCGACAATTGCCAAAGGACGCATCGACAAAATGGATCTGGCAGCGGTCAAATCCAGCCCCGGTGTGGTGGCGGTGCTGACGGCGCCGGATCTGCCCTTTAGCAATGATGTCTCCCCCTCGATCCATGACGAACCACTGCTGTCGGACGGCACGGTACACTATCTGGGTCAGCCGCTGTTTTTGGTGGTCGCCACAAGCCATCGCGCCGCCCGCGTTGCTGCGCGTCGGGGGACGGTTTCTTATAGCGAAGAAGAGGCGCTGCTGACCCTGGATGCCGCCCTGGCCGCCAACAGCCGCTTTGAGGAAGGCCCACGGATCTATCAAAAAGGCGATGCTGCAGCGGCCATAGCGCAGGCCCCCCACAAGGTTGAAGGCACGTTTGAGCTGGGTGGGCAGGAGCATTTTTATCTGGAAGGTCAGGCCGCCCTGGCGCTGCCACAGGAAGACGGGGGCATGCTGGTGAATTCCTCAACCCAGCACCCAACCGAGATCCAGCACAAGGTGGCCGAGGCCATTGGCCTGCCCATGCATGCAGTGCGGGTCGAGATCCGCCGGATGGGCGGTGGTTTTGGCGGCAAGGAAAGCCAGGGCAATGCCCTGGCCGTGGCCTGCGCTGTCGCCGCGCGCCAGACCGGCAAGCCCTGCAAAATGCGCTATGACCGGGATGATGACATGGTGATCACCGGCAAGCGTCACGCCTTTCGGATCAGTTATCGGGCGGGCTATGACGAGACGGGCCGCCTGCATGGGGTCGAGTTCACCCATCTGGTCAACTGCGGTTGGGCCCAGGATCTGTCGCTACCAGTGGCAGATCGCGCCATGCTGCACAGTGACAATGCCTACGCCATTCCCGCCATCCGCATCGAAAGCCACCGGCTGAAGACCAACCTGCAAAGCGCCACCGCCTATCGCGGCTTTGGCGGGCCACAGGGTATGGTGGGGATCGAGCGGGTGATGGATCACATCTCTTATGCGTTGGGCGCGGATCCTGTCGCAATACGGCGGTGCAACTACTATGACGCGCCTGACGAGAAGCCAGAGGGGGGCGCTGCCCCCCGGTCTGCGACCGCCCCCCGAGGTATTTCAGGCAAGATGAATACACGCGACAATACCACGCCCTATGGGATGGAAGTCCGCGATTTTGAATTGCACACTTTGACAGATCAGCTCCTGGAAAGCGCTGATTACGCGGCGCGGCGGGCTGAGATTGCCAAGTGGAACAAGGGGCAGACCGATCTGAAACGCGGGCTTGCCTTTTCGCCGGTGAAATTTGGCATTTCCTTTACCCTCACGCATCTCAACCAGGCGGGGGCCTTGGTGCATGTCTATCAGGATGGGTCGGTGCATCTGAACCACGGCGGCACCGAAATGGGCCAGGGGCTGTTCCAGAAGGTGGCGCAGGTGGCTGCCAGCGGTTTTGGGATTTCCGTGGATAAGGTGAAAATCACCGCCACCGATACCGCCAAGGTGCCCAATACTTCGGCGACGGCGGCTTCTTCCGGATCGGACCTGAATGGCATGGCGGTAAAAGCGGCCTGTGATACCATCCGCATGCGCATGGCCGCATTTTTGGCTGAACAGCATCAGTTAGCTGTGGAAGACGTCGTTTTCTCAGGCAATCTGGTTCGCGTTGGCAGCGAGGAGATCACCT
The DNA here is from genome assembly GCF_042192375.1 of Pseudophaeobacter sp. TrK17. Classification (NCBI taxonomy): domain Bacteria; kingdom Pseudomonadati; phylum Pseudomonadota; class Alphaproteobacteria; order Rhodobacterales; family Roseobacteraceae; genus Pseudophaeobacter; species Pseudophaeobacter sp. TrK17. Next base: position 918,968 of record NZ_CP071700.1, on the reverse strand, counting down.
TTGATGAGGCCGCAAAGCGCTGTTATGAGGGGCGGATCAGCCTTTCGGCAACTGGATTTTACAAGACACCGAGCCTGCAATGGGACCGGATCAAAGGCCAGGGGCGACCGTTTTTCTACTTTGCCTATGGGGCCGCGCTGACTGAGGTGGTGGTGGATCGTCGCAGTGGCGAAAACCGCATCCTGCGCTGCGATATCCTGCATGATGCAGGCGCCTCGCTGAACCCGGATCTGGACATAGGTCAGGTGGAAGGCGGCTATGTGCAGGGCGCCGGCTGGCTCACCACAGAGGAGTTGGTCTGGGACCAGCGCGGCGCCTTGCGCACCCATGCGCCCTCGACCTACAAGATCCCGGCCTGTTCCGACCGACCGGATGTGTTCAATGTGGCGCTGTTTGCCGGCGAGAACCGTGAGGACAGTATTTACCGCTCTAAAGCGGTCGGTGAGCCGCCCTTTATGTTGGGGATTTCGGCCTGGTTGGCGATCAGCGATGCGGTGGCGCAGTTTGGCAACAGCTACCCGGCGCTGGCGGCACCGGCGACGGCGGAAGAAGTCTGGCGCCAGACCCGGAGGCAGCGCGATGGGGTTTGATCTGGACGCGCTTCGTGCCGCCCTTTTGCAACATGGCCGGGTTTGCCGGGTTGTGATTGCCGCCATTCGTGGCTCATCGCCGCGGGAGGTGGGGGCGGCCATGCTGGTTTGGGACCAGGGACAAAGCGGCACCATCGGCGGCGGCGCGCTGGAGTTTGAAGCGGCAGAGACGGCACGCAAGCAAGACAGGAAAACCCGTCTCAGCACCCATGCCCTGGGACCGGATCTGGGCCAGTGCTGCGGCGGATCGGTTACTCTGGTCAGCGAGATCTATGACATGGAGGATTTTGCGCGACTGGACACGGAGGTCATTTTGCGCCCCGTCACGCCGGAGGCCGCCACAAGCCCGCCACTGGCCGTGAAGCGCCAGCTGGCGCAGCTGCGGGCGCAGGGACAACGCCCGCAGACACAACTGATGGATCACTGGATGCTGGAGCCGGTACATAAGCCACAGCAAGATCTGTGGATATGGGGGGCCGGTCATGTGGGGCGCGCCCTGGTTGATGTGCTGGCGCCCCTGCCGGATCTGGCAATCACCTGGGTGGATACAGCAACGACGCGGTTTCCGGCGCATGTACCAGCGGGCGTGACCATTCTTCCCGGCCAGGACCCGAGCCTCCTGTTGCGTCATGCACCGGTAAATGCACAGCATCTGGTTCTCACCTATTCCCATGAGCTGGATCTGGCGCTATGCCACGGTCTGCTATTGCATGGGTTTTCCTTTGCGGGGCTTATCGGCTCGGCCACCAAATGGGCGCGGTTTCGCAGCCGATTGGCAGCCCTGGGTCACAGCCCGGCCGAGATCGCCCGCATCACCTGCCCAATTGGCACCCCTGCCCTGGGCAAACACCCGCAGATGATTGCGGTCGGCGTCGCGGCAGAGCTGCTGGCGCGGGCGGCACGCAGAGAGATAAAAGAGGAGCGGCGCGCGTGACTGAGGTACTCTTGAGCCTGAAAGGTCTGACCAAGGCCTACCCCGGTGTGGTGGCCAATGACGCTGTCTCCTTTGATATCGGCGCGGGCGAAGTTCACGCCCTGCTGGGAGAAAACGGCGCTGGGAAATCCACCCTGGTCAAAATGATCTATGGGCTGGTGAAACCCGACAGCGGCGAGATGACCCTGCGTGGCGCACCCTTTGCCCCCGGTGAGCCGCGTCAGGCCCGCGCCGATGGGATTGCCATGGTGTTTCAGCACTTTTCCTTGTTTGATGCGCTCAACGTTGCAGAAAACATCGCGCTGGGGATGGAAAACCCACCTGCGCTGCGCGATCTGGCCACCAAGATCCGCCAGGTCTCAGAGGCCTACGGCCTGCCGCTGGATCCCTATCGCACCGTTGGCGATCTGTCCGCCGGGGAGCGCCAGCGAGTGGAGATCATTCGTTGCCTGTTGCAGGACCCAAAGCTGCTGATCATGGATGAACCCACCAGCGTGTTGACCCCGCAAGAGGTCGAAATCCTGTTTCTGACGCTGGAAAAACTGCGGGCTGAGGGCACCTCGATCCTTTATATCAGCCATAAGCTGGAGGAGATCCGCAGGCTCTGTGATCACGCCACCATTTTGCGGCTGGGCAAAAACGTCGGCGAATGTGTTCCCGCCGAAACCTCGGCCAGTGAAATGGCGGAACTGATGGTGGGATCAGCGCTGACTCCGCCAGAGCGTGGAGACCGCGATTTTGGGGCTGTGGCGCTGGACATTTCCGGGCTGTCGGTGCCGTCCCCCACAGCTTTTGGCACCGCGCTGCGCAATGTGCATCTGACCGTGCGCCGTGGCGAGATCCTCGGTATTGGCGGTGTGGCTGGCAATGGCCAGGACGAGCTGCTGTCAGTGCTCTCTGGCGAGGTCCAGACTGAGGCTGATGCGGTCAAACTGGGCACCGATCCCATTGGCCAGCTTGGGCCGGTTGCGCGGCGCGCGCTTGGCCTGTTGACCGCGCCCGAAGAACGCCTGGGCCATGCTGCCGCCCCTGATATGAGCCTGACCGAGAATGCCATGCTCACCGGAGCCACCCGTGAGGGGTTGGTAAAGAACGGCTTTCTCAAATGGGGCGCTGCCAGGGACTTTGCCACGCGGGTGATCAAGGACTTTGACGTGCGCACGCCGGGGCCGGAGAATGCTGCCCGCTCGCTGTCGGGTGGTAATCTGCAGAAATTTGTCATTGGCCGCGAAGTGCTGCAACGCCCTGAGGTTTTGGTGGTGAACCAGCCCACCTGGGGGGTTGATGCCTCGGCGGCGGCTGCCATTCGTCAATCGCTGCTGGATCTGGCCGCAGGCGGCTGTGCCGTCATCTGCATCAGCCAGGATCTGGATGAGCTGATGGAAATCTCTGACAGCTTTGCCGCCCTGAATGAGGGCCGCCTGTCAGCGCCGCGTCCTGCTGCGGGGTTAAGCGTGGAAGAAATCGGCCTGATGATGGGCGGCGCCCATGGCATGGAGGTGGCACATGTTTGACAGCCTATGCCGTGAGATCGCCTTTGGCGGGAATATTTGGGGAAAGATAAAACAGGGGGCCGCGCAATGATCCGGCTAGAGAAACGACCGCAGCCGTCACGGGCCTGGTCACTGGCCACGCCGCTGTTGGCGGTTCTGGCCACCATGATTGCCGGGGGCTTGCTTTTTGGGATCCTCGGCAAGGATCCGGTAGAGGCTATTCGCACCATTTTCTGGGAGCCGCTGTTTGGCGAGTTTGCCTTTTATTACCGCCCGCAGCTTTTGGTCAAAGGCGCGCCTTTGGTGCTGATCGCCATCGGTCTGTCGCTGGGGTTCAAGGCCGGTATCTGGAACATCGGCGCCGAGGGGCAGTATATCATGGGCGCCCTGTTTGGCGCCGGTGCGGGTCTTGCCTTTTATCCAACAGAGGCCTGGTACATCTTTCCGCTGATGGTCATCGCAGGGGGCTTTGGCGGTTGGATCTGGGCAATGATCCCGGCCTTTCTAAAGGTGCGTTTTGGCACCAATGAAATCCTTGTCTCCTTGATGCTGGTCTATGTGGCGGAGCAATTTCTGGCCTCTATGTCATTGGGGTTGCTGAAAAACCCCGAAGGTCACGGATTTCCCGGTTCGCGCAACCTGCAACAATATGACAGCGCCTATAACGCTGACCTGATTGCAGGCTCTGGCATGCACTGGGGCGTGGTGGCAGCGCTGATTGCGGTGATCTTTGCCTATGTGCTGCTGAACCGCCATATCACCGGCTACCACATCCGCCTGACTGGAGAGGCCCCCCGCGCTGCGCGCTTTGCCGGGGTCAATCCAAGCCGGTTGATCCTGTTCTGCCTTGGCACTTCCGGCATGTTGGCTGGTCTGGCAGGCATGTTTGAGGTCTCCGGCCCGTCGGGGCAGGTCAGTATTGATTTTAACGTCGGCTACGGGTTCACCGCTATTATCGTCGCCTTTCTGGGGCGTCTGCACCCCGTGGGCATCCTGCTCGCTGGGGGGCTGATGGCGCTGACTTACATTGGTGGCGATATTGCACAATCCAACCTGCAGCTGCCCTCGGCGGCGATCCAGGTCTTCCAGGGGATGCTCTTGTTCTTCCTCTTGGCCTTTGACCTCCTGACCAATTTCCGCATCTCTCTTGGCAAACCGGAGGTCGCGTAATGGATCTTTCTGCAATTAATCCCGTCCTGCTCATTGCCTCGCTGATGGTGGCGGCAACGCCGCTTCTGTTTGCTGCCATTGGGGAATTGGTAGTGGAGAAATCCGGGGTGCTGAACCTGGGCGTTGAGGGGATGATGATCATTGGCGCGGTGGCGGGCTTTGCCACGGCTGTGGAAACAGGTTCACCGCTGCTGGGGTTTGTCGCCGCGGCTGGGGCTGGCGCGACCCTGTCTGTCCTGTTTGCTATTCTCACTCAATACGCCCAGGCCAATCAGGTGGCTTCTGGCCTGTCGCTGACGCTGTTTGGCCTCGGCATGTCTGCCCTGTTGGGGCAGTCCTATGTGGGGGTGAAACCGCCTCAGATGGAAAAGCTGGACATTCCGGTGCTCAGCGATCTGCCGGTTGTCGGCCCGATCCTGTTTGGCCATGACCTCATGCTATATGTGGCGCTACTCTTGATTGCCGCTGTTTGGGCCGTGATCAAATTCAGCCGGATTGGTCTGGTGCTGCGTGCGGTGGGGGAAAACCATGATGCCGCCCATGCCCTGGGGTATAAGGTGGTGCGCATCCGCATCATGGCGATCCTGTTTGGGGGCGCCTGTGCGGGGCTTGGCGGTGCCTACATCAGCCTGATCCGGGTGCCGCAATGGACCGAGGGCATGACCGCAGGAATCGGCTGGATTGCCCTGGCTTTGGTGGTCTTTGCCAGCTGGAAACCCTGGCGTGTGTTGCTGGGTGCCTATCTTTTTGGCGGTGTAACCGTTGTTCAGCTTAATCTTCAGGCTGCCGGCGTTGCCATCCCGGTGGAGTATCTGGCAATGTCGCCCTATCTGATCACCATTCTGGTGCTCGTTATCCTATCGGCCGATAAGAGCAGCGCACCCGCTGCTTTGGGTCGCAATTTCCACGCTGCGCGCTGATTTATTGGCGGGCGGCCTACGACTTGCCCGGGGCTACGCCCCTGGGCACAACTAAAACCAAAACGGGGGATCCCTTTGATGAAACTGACCAATCTTATGACCAGCGCCGCAATGGCCTTTGGTCTTGCAACCGCAGCCCTGGCTGACGACCCGACCAAAGTCGGCTTTGTCTACGTCGGCCCTGTCGGCGACGGCGGCTGGACCTACGAGCACAACCAGGGCCGCAAGGCGGTTGAGGCCGAGTTCGGCGACAAGGTCGAAACAGTCTATGTTGAAAACGTTGCCGAAGGCCCCGATGCCGAGCGCGTGATCACCCAGATGGCGCTGCAGGGCGCTGACCTGATCTTTACCACCTCTTTTGGCTACATGGACCCCACCATCAATGTTGCGGCCAAATTCCCGGATGTAAAATTCGAGCACGCCACCGGCTACAAAAACGCGGATAACGTTTCGACCTATTCCGCCCGTTTCTATGAGGGTCGCGCGGTTCAGGGCACCATTGCGGGCCACATGACCGAAAGCAATATCGTGGGCTACATCGGGTCCTACCCGATCCCCGAAGTCATCCGCGGCATCAATTCGGCCTATATCCACGCCAAGAAAGTAAACCCTGACGTCACTTTCAAGATCGTCTGGGCCTTTACCTGGTTTGACCCCGCCAAAGAAGCCGACGCCGCCAAGGTTCTGATTGAACAGGGCGCCGACGTGATCCTGCAGCACACCGATTCTACTGCGCCTCAGGCTGCGGCCCAGGCTGCTGGCAACGTCATCACCTTTGGTCAGGCCTCCGATATGGCCGAATACGGTCCAAAACCCCGCGTCTCCTCCATCATCGACGACTGGGCGCCTTACTACATCGCCCGGACACAGGCCGTTATGGATGGCACCTGGGAAAGCAAGAGCACCTGGGATGGGATCGGCGCCGGCATGGTTGGCATCGGTGAAATCTCCGACGCGGTTCCTGCTGACGTGAAAGCTGCCGCCCTGGCAATGAAAGCCTCCCTGGCGGATGGCTCCTATCACGCCTTCACAGGCCCGCTGAACAAACAGGACGGTTCTGCCTGGTTGGCAGAGGGTGAAACCGCCGATGACGGCACCCTGGCTGGTATGAACTTCTATGTTGAAGGCATCGAAGGCGATATCCCACAGTAAGCCTTTGCAGCATTGCGACTAAGACGGCCCGCCCTAACAGGCGGGCCTTTTTGTTAAGACGCCACCTCACCTACTATTGGTAAAGCCCCTGTTAAGGCTGGGTAGACCTTTTGATCAACCTCATCGTAATCGCCTTGCGCGGGACAGAGCAGCCTATGTGAGACCGGAGGCAACAATAGCCCCCAGCGATCCTTCGCGGCCTGTGCAGCAACATGTCCACGGTTTAGCATGACGATTCCAAGAGCAAAGTCCGCAGGGAATGCAGCCGCGGGTTGGCGCCGACGGCCACCTTGCGCTTAGGCTGGCGGGCTGAAATAGGTTGCGGCAAAGGCGGTAAACGCCTGAGTGATTGGCCGCTTCAGCGCCGCGCCGCGATGGGCAAGGGCGATCTGATGCCGCGGAGGGCACCCGGCGAGGGGCACGCGGATGACCGGACTGCCATCATAGCAGGGTCCGTCTGGCAGGTCCGTCGCCAGCAGGCCGACGCCAAGCCCGTTGGCCACCATTGACCGCAGCATTTCGATCGAGCCGGTTTCATAGGCCACCCTCACCGGGACAGTTGCGTTTTGCAACAGAGACAGGAAATAGCCGCGACTGTGAGGCAGGTTCATCAGGATGACCGGCTCCTGCGCCAGATCTTGGGCGCGGACGCTGGGCTGCTGTGCCATCCTGTGACCCTGCGGCAGCAGCGCATAGGGCTCCGCTGCCATCAGAGGTGTGATGACAAAATCCGACGGAATGCCAAAATCATACAGCAGCGCCAGGTCAATCCGGCCTTCGCTGAGCCAATCGAACAGCGTTTGCAGGTCGCCTTCAAGGATGCGGACTTCGGCGTCGGGGCGAGCGTCCAGAAAGCGGCGCACCAGCTGCGGCGCATAGCGCGGGCCGAGGGTTGAAAACACCCCCAGGTTCAGGAACTCCGGCGTGCCCTCACCACCGCTCAGCATCCAGCGCGCCTGTTGCTCCAACTCGCGCAGCTGGGCAAGCTTGTGCTGCCCAAACGGGGTCAGCTCCATGCCGCGGCCGGGGATGCGGACAAAAAGCTTCTGGCCGAACACCTCCTCGCAGCGGGCGATCGCCAGCGACACTGAGGGCTGCGAGGTGTTCAAAGCGCGGCTTGCTGCAGCGGTGCTGCCGGTATCCGCGACGGCCAGCAGTATTTCGACCTGGCGAAAGTTCAGTGGTATATTCAAATGGGTATACCCCTCATACCTACATTGTATTTCCAGATATACCTATTCGAAGGCTATCCACCAGCAGGCAATTGATGGTGAATGTATGTTCGAAAATGACAAACTAGCAGGCTGCAGGCCGCTTGAAGGCGTCCGGGTGTTGGATTTCTCGCGGGTTCTGGCCGGACCGTATTGCACAGCGCTGATGGCAGACCTGGGCGCAGAGGTGATCAAGGTTGAGCCCCCTGCAGGCGATGACTACCGCCACATCGGCCCGTTCAAGGAAGGCGAGAGCCTGCTGTTCCAATCGGTGAATCGCGGCAAGAAATCTATCGTTTTGGATCTGAAATCCAAAGACGGCGCGGCAGCCGCTGCGGCGTTGGCGGCGCAGTGTGACGTGCTGGTGGAAAACTACCGCCCTGGTGTGATGGAACGGTTCGGGCTGGGACCGGAGAACCTCTGCGCAGCCAATCCCCGCTTGGTCTATGTTTCTGTGTCCGGGTTCGGCCAGACTGGCCCGAACCGGCTGCTGCCGGCCTATGACATCATCATCCAGGCTATGAGCGGGCTGATGGATATGACCGGTGCCGAGGACGGCCCGCCGATGATGGCCGGAGAAGCCTTTGCTGACGTGTCAGGCGGCATGTTCGCCGCCTTCGGGGCGATGGTGGCGCTGTTCGACCGCACCCGCAGCGGCAAGGGACGGCATGTTGATCTGGCGCTTTATGATGCGCTGGCCTCGATGATGCCGGTGGCGGCCTGCCGGGCACTGATGGCAGGTGAGACGCCCAAGCGGACGGGCAGCAAACACGCGCTGTCAGCCCCCTTCGGCACCTATCCGGCCGGGGATGGAAGTTTCACCGTCGCGGTGCTGAATGACCGGCTGTTTGCGCGTTTCGCAGCAACCATTGGCGCGCCGGAGCTGGCAGAGGACCCGCGTTTTGCCAGCGATGCCTTGCGGCGGCAAAACGAACCTGCGCTGGCACAGCATATCGAAAGCTGGTCTGCGGCCCGCAGCGCACAGGATGCGGTGGCGGTTCTGTCCGAGGCGGGCATTCCAGCTGCGGCCCTGTGTACGGTGCCCGAGGCCTGGGGCTCAGCGCAGGCGCAGGCGCGCGGGCTGGCCTCGACGGTAGAGCACCCTGCCCTTGGCACCCTCACGGTGCCGGAACAGCCGGTGCATTTCAGCGGGGCGCCAAGAGGCGGACGCCAGTCTGCGCCCGCCCTGGGCGCCCACACTCAGGACATTCTGCACCAACTGCAACAAAAACAGGGAGAGCCCCAATGAGCCTTGACCTCAAGAGCGAAGAACAGGCCGTCATCGACCAGATTGAACGGTTTTCCAGCGCGGTTCTGGTGCCTGCCGCTGCGGCCATCGATGCAAAGTCCCAATTTGCAACCCTGCACCTTTCAGCCCTGGCTGAGATGGGCATCATGGGGATGAACCTGCCCGAAGCCCATGGCGGCATCGGTCTTTCCGGGCCTGCGCTCTATCACGCGGTGGAGACGATCGCAGGGGCCTGCGGCTCTACGGCCTCGATGCTAACGGCGCATTTCTTGGCGACAGATTCTCTGTTTCTGGGTGCGGATGAGGCGCTGAAGCAGCGCATTCTGCCCGCTGCGGCGGCGGGCGAGGCTTTGGGGGCCTTTGCCCTGACGGAACCCATGGCCGGCTCCAACCCGGCGGATATGCGCAGCACCGCCACACCCGACGGCGACGGCTACCGGCTGAAAGGGGCCAAATGCTTCATCTCCAATGCGGGGGCTGCAGATTTCATCGTAGTCTATGCCAAGACTGACCCGGCAGTGGGCGCGCGCGGGGTCAGCGCCTTTGTGGTCGAACCAGCCAAGACCGACGGGATGGAAATCGGCACGCACGAGGAAACCATGGGCCTGCGCGGTGGCCATGTGTTCCCGATCTCGTTTGACTGTCACGTGCCCGCAGAAAACCGGCTGGGTGATGAGGGCACGGGGTTTCGCACCGCAATGAAGGTGCTGGACAACGGCCGTATCGAAGTCGCCGCGCAGGCCACCGGCATTGCCCGCGCCGCCTTGGATGCAGCTGTGTCCTATGCCAAGGAGCGCGAGGTTGGCGGCCAGCCGATCAGCACCTTCCAAGGGCTGCAGTGGATGCTGGCCGACAGTGCCACCGAACTGGCTGCGGCGCGGGCCTTGGGCCTGCAAGCCGCCCGCAAGCGCGGCACTGGCGAGCGGTTTTCCTCAGAATCCGCCTTTGCCAAACTATACGCCAGCGAAGCGGCCTGGCGCATCGCAGACCGGGCGCTACAGATCCACGGCGGCTACGGCTACACCCGCGACTTTCCGCTGGAACGCTACCTTCGCGACTTGCGGATCTTCCGGATTTACGAAGGATCCTCGGAGATACAGCGAACCATCATTGCCCGCGACCTTCTGCGTTAACTTTGAGGTGAGCCTCCTGTCTGGGTGCGCCTCTGTTGAAAGCTGCATCGGCACAGCGAAAAACGGGGAGGCATTGTGAAGCCCTGCTGTGCCGACTGCGTTGAGACTTCTGTTTGCGACTGGCCCTTGCAATGGTGGCTTTTCTCAAACCTTGGTCGCCGCGCCACACCACAGGGTGCCTCCCGGTAATGCACCAGTACCGCCCAAATGCCCAGGCGGCGTGTTTGGGGCCAATAGCAAGGTCACCCCAAAAGACCTTGCGACAGAACCTTGGCTCTTTTCCCCGTACCAAGGACGTGGCAGGTTGCCCGCATGACACAAATACTGACCTCCCCCGATGGAACCCCTGCCAGCCGTTTTGCCTTTGGCACCATGCAATTTGGCGGCCGTGCGGATGCAGCACAATCTGGCGAAATCTACGCCGCCTGCCGCGCCGCTGGCATCACCCATTTTGATACCGCCTGGGTCTACACAGACGGCCGCAGCGAAGAGATCCTGGGGGACCTCATTCGGGCAGAACGGGATCAGCTGATCATTGCCAGCAAGGTTGGCTATACGGGCGGCGCCGGGGCTGAAAACATGCAGGCGCAGTTTGACACCAGCCGCAAACGGCTAGGGCTGGACTGCATTGATATTCTCTATCTGCACCGGTTTGATGAGCAAACTGATCTGCGTGAAACCCTTGGCTGGTTTGGCGCCCGCAAAGAGGCCGGGGATATCAGCTATATCGGCCTGTCGAACTTTGCCGCCTGGCAGGTGATGAAGGCGCAGATGCTGGGGGCTGACCTGGGCTTTGCGACGGATATCCTGCAACCGATGTATTCGCTGGTCAAACGCCAGGCAGAGGTGGAAATCCTGCCCATGTGCACAGACCAGAACATCGCCATTGCCCCCTATTCCCCCCTGGGTGGCGGCTTGCTGACCGGGAAGTATGCCAGTGGCGGTCAGGGACGCCTGAGCGAGGATGCCCGCTACAACAGCCGCTATGGGCAGGCTTGGATGCATCAGGCTGCCGAGGGGCTGAGCGCATTGGCAAACAGCCTTGATGTCTCCCCCGCCACACTGGCGGTGGCCTGGGCGGCGGCCCACCCATCGGCACCGATGCCGATCATTTCAGGGCGCACCGCTGAACAGATTGCGCCCTCGCTTGCGGCCCTTGATTTTCAAATCGACGCCGCGCTGTATGACCAGATCGAAGCGCTCAGCCCGCGTCCCGCCCCGGCGACAGACCGGTTGGAAGAGCAGGAGTTGGGTGCATGAAATGTGATTTCCTGATCATTGGCGGTGGTATCGCGGGCAGCAGCGCCGCTGCCCGTCTGTCAGAGCTGGGCCATGTGGTGCTGCTGGAGATGGAAGACGCTCTCGGCTACCATGCTTCCGGGCGCTCCGCCGCCATGTTTGAGGAAAATTATGGCCCCGCCTCTGTGGTGGCTTTGAACACGGCCAGCGCCAGCTATCACCAAACGGCCAATGGCGGCTATCTCACCCCGCGCGGCTTTATGTTGGTCTCTGGTCCCGGTCAGGAGCAGCAGTTTACCTCTGACATCCAGCAGCTCCACCTCGATGAGATCAGTTTTGCCGAGGCACAGGCCCGCGTGCCAATCCTGAACCCAAAGACCGTCACCCATGCCGGGTTGCACGAGGCGGCACAGGATCTGGATACCGATCGTATGGTCCAGGACTTTGCCAAGGCAGCCCGCAGCAATGGCGGCAAGGTCATCACCCGCGCCAAGGTCACCAGTATTAGCCGCAGCGCAGGGGGCTGGCAGGTCGAGGCAAGCGGCGAAACCTATACGGCCAAACAGCTGGTCAACGCGGCAGGCGCCTGGGTGGATGAAATTGCAGCCATGGCCGGTGTCGCCCCCATTGGCATTGCCCCGCGCCGTCGCTCAATGGCGCGGCTGCCCGCGCCCGGGGGCCATGACGTGACCAAATGGCCGATGCTGATGGGCGTTGGCGAAACCTGGTATGCCAAGCCCGACGCGGGCAAGCTACTGGTCTCGCCGGCGGATGCAGATCTGGTTGCGCCACATGATGCCTATGCCGATGATATGGTGCTGGCCGAAGGGCTGGCCCGCTATGAAGAAAGGGTCACCACCCCTGTGACCCGGGTCGAAAGCAACTGGGCCGGGCTGCGCAGTTTTTCCCCCGATGGCACATTGGTATTGGGGCCGGACCCGGACCAGCCCGATTTTATCTGGTGCGCGGCCCAGGGCGGATATGGCTTTCAAACCGCCCCTGCGGCCTCGCGCTTGCTGGCGGACCTGCTGGGCGGCACCACCTCAGAGCTGGACGCCGCAACCCGTGCAGCCCTCTCCCCAGAAAGGCTCCGCTGATGCCCGTTCGATCCACTCCCGGCACTGCCTCGATTGCCAATCCCCAAGGCGGCAAGCTGTTTGCCCCGTCAGCGGCGCGCAACCTGGATGTGCTGGCTGACCTGCTGGAACAGGTCGCGCCGCCCTCGGGTCGCACCGCCCTGGAGCTGGCCAGCGGCACCGGCCAGCATGTGGTCGGCTATGCCACCCGCCTGCCGCACTATATCTGGCACCCCACCGAAGCTGACCCCAGCCGTTTGCATAGCATTGATGCCTACATAGGCGAGGCAACGCTGGAAAATGTGCGGGCGGCCAAGGCGCTGGATGCCACCGCCGCAGGCTGGAGCGCTACGCAGGAGCCACAGGACCTGATTGTGCTGTCAAACCTGATGCACCTCATCAGCACGCCCGAGGCCCGCTGCCTGCTCCGCGAGGCGGCAAACACCCTCACCCCCGGGGGTCGTATGGTGATCTACGGGCCGTTTTTGCGCGCGGGCGAGCTCACCAGCCCCGGCGATGCGCAGTTTCACAGCTCGCTCAAAGCCCATGACCCCGAGATCGGATACAAGGATGATTTTGATCTTCTGGACTGGGCCCACGAGGTTTGGTTGAGCCCGGTTGAGGTCATTGAAATGCCCGCCAATAATCTGGCACTGGTCTTTGCCAAAGGTACCGCCTGACACTGCGTCTTTGCTGATTTTTCCCATGACCTAGATCAAGGTTGCGCTGACCAGAGCCGCCTACACCTTCGACAAGTTGAATATTTTTCGAAGGACATGCCATGAGCTGGTCGAACAAACTGGAAAGCACCCGCCAAGGGCTGCGCAATCTGAACAAATCCATTCCGGACACTGCGCAGGCCTTTGGTGCGCTTGGAAAATCCGTAAAACAGGGCGGCGTTCTGGAATTCAAACACAAAGAATTTGTCGCCCTGGGGATCGCCGTTGCGGTGCGCTGTGACGATTGCATTGGCCTGCATGTGGAAGCCCTGATCAAAGCCGGCGCCAGCCGCGAAGAAGTCTCTGATGTGCTGGCAATGTCGATCCAGATGGGCGGCGGGCCCGCGATGATGTACGCAGCCAAGGCGCTGACCTGTTTTGATGAACTGACGGCCACCTAAAAACCTAAAAGGCGCCAAGGCACGTCAATTGGCAGGCCGCACCAACTCCGCAAGTTCAAAGCAGATCCGCGGTGGATTTTCTTGGGAAGGTCTGCCGCCACCAAGCCAGCCATAGCCCGTCACTTTTCCGCGCTGGTCCTGTTGGTCTTCCCCGTGTTGTCTGCTGAAAGAACCTGTGATTAACTTTCTCCTTGGGGGAAGACCACAATGCAGCAGACCAAGTCAGGCCTTTATATTCGGACACTTGGCAGTCCCGGTGTCAGCTGGGCTGGCGAGCCAGTGTTTCAGGGAAAGAAAAAGGCCACCGCGCTATTGGTGTACTTGGCGCTGCAGCCAGAACAGCGCGCCCTGCGGTCGAAGCTGGCAGAATTGCTCTGGGAAGGCAGCGAAGAGGGCCGCGCGCGCTCCTCGCTGCGCCAATGCCTGTCAGAAATCAGACGCGAAGCGCCTGACCTGATGGCGACCGCACTTGAGGTCAACACAACAGACATTGCGCTGCGGGCGGATTTTGTTTCGTCAGATATTGGCGATCTGATTGCGGCGCTGGCGCAGAAAATTCCGGGACAGCATCTGGAAGCTGGCGCCGAGTTTAGCGATCTTTTCCTGATGGGATTTGGCCATATTGGTCAGGGCTTTGAAAACTGGGCGCGCGAGTGCTGCCAAAGCTGCGAAACGCAACTGATTGCGCGCCTGTTTGATCTGATGGAGGCCCCTCAGACCCGCGCCGCCGAAGCCCTGCGCGCCGCCCGTATCATCTGCCGTCTCGATCCCCTGAACGAGGAAGCCAGCCGTTTTGCCATGCGCAGCTTGGCTGAGCGCGGCGAAACCGGGGCCTCTTTGCAGATCTATGGCCAGCTTTATGACCGCCTCGACGAGGCCCTGGCAATGGAGCCCTCGGCAGAGACCCAGGCGCTGGCGGTTGCGATCAAAAACGGTGATCTGCAGCACGCCAAGCCGAAGCCCCCGCGGACACAGCCGCGCGGTGTGTCCTCTGCGGCGTCATCCATCGCGCCAAACCGGGAGGGGCCGCCAAAACTGGCGATTTTTCCCTTTGTCGATCTGGGGCCTGTCCCCGTTGAGAGCTATTTCCTCCATGGGATCCTGGAGGATACCGTGTCGCTGCTGGCACAGCTGCGCGAATTGCAGGTCTATTCCAGCAATACCACCCGGCAATTCCAGGGACTGCCCGGCGCCCCCGGCAGCCAGCCGCCAGAACTGGACGCCGACTATGTGGTGACCGGCAGCGTTCGCGGCGCAGGTGATCGGTTTCGCATCACGGTACAGCTGGTAGATACCCGTACGGGGCTGGTTGAATGGGCCAATACCTATGCCGCCCATGCCTCGGAACTGTTTGAAATGCAGACCGATATTGCCATCAACCTGACCCATCAACTGCTACCCTCGGTCTCGGCGGCGGAACTGCGGCGCACCGAAGGCAGCCTGCCCGAAGACCTGTCGGCCTATCATCTGATGATCCGGGGGCGTGACATCGCCTTTCATCTTGATCCGGCCACCTTCACCACCGCCAAATCCCTGCTGGAAGAGGCCTGCGCCCGTGATCCCCGCTATGGCATAAGCCGGGTTGCCCTGACCGATTGGCACTCTGTTTTGCTTGGTCAGGGCTGGTCCAAAGACCCCGCAACCGATGGCAAAGCTCTGCAAAATGCGACCGAAGAAGCGGTGCGGCTCAGCGGTGAAAGTGGCCGTGCGCTGGCCCGCTATGCCCATAATCAGACGGTGCTGTTTGGCTATGCGGAACAGGCGATCGAGATCTGTGGTAAGGCTTTGCGCAACGCCCCCAATGATGCCGAGGCGCTTTTGTGGTCCTCCCCGACGCTGACCTTTTCTGGTCAGCCAGAGCAGGGTATCAACAACGCCCGCACTGCCATTCACCTGTCGCCCTGTGACCCCTATCTGTTCAGATCAGAGCATTTTCTCAGCATCGCCCATTTTGCCGCCGGCAACTACGCCGAGGCCGTGGCCGCAGGGCGGCGCGCCCAAAGGCTGAATCCCAATTATACCTCCAACCTGCGCATGACCGCTGTGGCCCTGGCCGAAACCGGAGATCTGGCGGAGGCCGGCAAGATTGCGTCTGAGATCAAACGGTTGGATCCCGGTTTTCGCATTGGCCAATTCCTGAAAAAGCAACCTTTCCAGGATCAAGCCACCGGCCAGAGATACGCCGCCCGCCTCCGCGAGATTGGCCTGCAAGACTAACCGATCTCACGGGCTCTTCACGCCAGGCTGACGCAGTGCTTTCCAAAGTTAATCTGGTCGGGCGTTCTATTCTAGAACCAGGGGCCGGAGTGGAGGGTAACATGACACATGGATATCGCGATGGCGCAGTTGACGGGGCCGTAGACGGCGCAGTGGATGGGGCTGTTGACGGGGCGGTAGATGGCGCTGTTGCCGCCGGATCTTACGCCCCTTATCGCTCTGCAGGAAAAGCTGCCGGACTGCCCTTTAACGAGCCTTTGGGGCGCAAAGGTGGCGTGCCTTTTAGCTATCTCGGCGGTCAGGAATTTCCCGCCGATGCCTGGTCGCCGCAGCTCGAAATCAAGCTGATCCTGCAGCGGTTTGCCAAAACTGGCTGGGACGAAGGCGATAGTGCCATTCAGGTGGATAACCCTGATGACGGCGATCTGGCCTTGCGCCGCGAAGTGCATGATCTGATTGCCATGCGCAACAACCACAGGGCCCATCGCGCCGCAGAGATCGTAGCGCAGGTCGCCAATAGCGAGGCCTATTGGTCAAACATGTTGATGATGGGGGCAGGCAACCGGCCCGCGACACAAAAATTGATCATGCTGGCAATGCAGGCCGGACAGATGGTTGCGCTTCATTTCAAACATAAGATTGGCCGCGCCCGCCCGGTGCAGGTCTGCCCAGCGCTGATGCCCCTGGTCCCAACCCCGCCGCATGCCTCCTATCCCAGCGGCCACGCCACCCAGATGACCCTGATTGCGACGATGATTGCCGCTTTGTTTGACGACGGCGAAGCGCATGCCATGGCCCGCTATGCCGCTGCACTGGCGCAGCGCATTTCCGAAAACCGCGAAATCGCCGGGGTGCATTTTCGCAGCGATACCCAGGCTGGGCAGCAATTGGCAAAGGACACTTTTCACGGCTTCCTCAAGGAGATGCCGGAGGTCAAAGCCCTGCTCGCCGAGGCCCGCGCAGAGTGGTCCGGGATCACCTGCAGCTTTGCCCCTGATCCTGAGACCCTCCCGGATCTGGAGGGCGGCACCTCCTTGAGCCGCAGGGTATCCAACGCTGTGGCCAGCAGGCTGGCCAATGAC
Source organism: Pseudophaeobacter sp. TrK17 (assembly GCF_042192375.1). NCBI lineage: Bacteria > Pseudomonadati > Pseudomonadota > Alphaproteobacteria > Rhodobacterales > Roseobacteraceae > Pseudophaeobacter > Pseudophaeobacter sp. TrK17. Next base: position 902,382 of record NZ_CP071700.1, on the reverse strand, counting down.
CTGCCGGATTTGATTGCAGCGGCCCTGAACAGCGACAGCGAGGCTAAAAAAGCGGAACGCCCAGACAAGCCATTCAAGGACCAGAAAAAGAAATCCCCTTGATCCCAGCCATGGCCAGGCTCGGCCTGTTTTGCCCCCGATCCTCTCCCCGTTCCCCCGCTCATGGAGGCTGCCATGCCTGATTTTCCAACGCCCTTGGGACGCTTTTTTGCTGGGTTCACCCCCCCTGAGTCTCTGGACCAACTGTTTCGCGCGCCTGGATATGCCGAATGGGTCCATCGTTGTGCCCACCTTGGAGCAAGCAGCGCTGAAAGCGCCCTGCGGGCGCAGGTGATTGATCTCGAAGCAGGTATGTCACCCCACTGGGATCCCCGGGATCAGCGCCCGCGCGGGACCTGCACCGCCTTTGCCGTCGCAGCCTGCGTCGATATCCTGCAGGCCCGGCGGAGGGAACAACCGGTCCTGCATTCGCCGGAATATCTTTATTGGCACATGCGTGCGGCCATTACCGCCGAGGAAGCCGCGGTTCTGCCGGACTATGCCAGGGGCGCCACCAAATTGAAGCAGGCGCATAAGGTGCTCGCCGCCCGTGGAATATGTACCGAGGCCCTGGCCCCCTACCAGACCAGCGACCTGCAGAACGGGCTGTTTTCTAAACACGCCCCCCCTGAGGCCGCCGAGGCAGATGCCGCAACCCGACGGTTTTGCACGGTAAAATATGAGGATTTTGAAAACGGCCCTGTTGCTGAAACCACGGCTGACAGTATCCTGCAAGAGCTGAGCCAAGGGCGGCCGGTGGCGCTGGGCCTGCCGGTGTTCAAGCTGAAGAACTCCCACAAGAACAACTGGACCTACAACGGCGCATTGAACTCTGGCATTGTATTTGACCCGGTGGCCCGCCCGGACCTGGTGGACCGTGAGGTGCGGGTTTCAGGCCATTGCGTCTGTGTGACCGGGTTTCAGCCCGGACCAGAAGAGCTAGGGGGCGGCTGGTTCATTTTCCGCAACAGCTGGAATGGCGATTTTGGAAAATACCCGGACGACCCGCTGGCGGGCTATCCAGGGGTTGGACGCCGGGGCAATGGCGCGGTCAGTTTGGACTATGTGAACGGCTATACCGTGGAATATCTGAGCCTGATCCCGGCTGACTAACTGGGAGGGAGCAGCCCCTAGGCCCATCTGCGATCCAGGAAAAACCCCGCTGTGATCCAGCCATCGCGTATCTCGGCGGCGTCTTTCCACGCCTGTTCAACCCTGTCCGGGGGCTGCCCAAGCTGGTGCGCCACTGTCGCCAGGGCTGTCTGCACCGTTCCGCCCTGGCACATCGCGTGCAAGAACACAAAATGGGCAAAGCTCACCGGGATGGTATGGGTAACATAGTCCTTGCGCAGAACCGCCAGATAAACCTGCTCCCGCTGCGGCGGCTGCGGCGCGCGCCCCTGGCGGACCGCGTGATAATATGTCCCGACAGGAAACCCATAGGACGCGACCGACAGGCTGGGTTGCACCACAAGCGCGGCGTCTGGCGTCGCCAGCTCTGCCAGGTGCAGATCCTCTGCTCCGGCGCAGTCAAAGGTGGAAAAAACCTGCCGCTCAAACCGGGTGAGGTCGATAATGAAATCCACCCAAAGTTCGGGCACGGGGGCACCAAGATCGGGGCGATTGACCTGCAAAAACCCTGCAAACCGGCGACCTAGATCATACAGAGTATAGCTTTCGGGCGGGTCCTGGCGAATGTATTCCGCAACAAAATCATTGAACAACCCCTCCCCTAAGGCATAGCACAGCGCCGGAAACTGATCGCGCATACAGGCCGCGATCCGCAGGTTGTAACTGTTTTGATAGATCTCCAGAGCCGCCGCAGCAGACAGCCTGGATGTGGACTGCACCCGGTCCTCAATTTCCTGGGGCGGCGTATGTTGCGGCTGTAGCAACGCCCCCTGCATCCACTTTTGCAGGTCAAGCAGCTCAGGCGGGGCGCTCACCCCTCTTCCAGCTCTACTGCTCCGGGCATAACATCCGGCACCAGGAAACTGACTGGGTTGGATACCGCCCGGGTTTCAGCCAGCGGAGCAGGCGCGCCGGTCAGAGACGCAAAACCGCCATTCATATAGGCTTTGGCCTTGAGCAACTCTCCATGGCAGACCTCAAAGGCGGGAATATTGCCGTCCCACTCCAACAAGGTAGAGGCCCCATTGCTGCGCTGCCAGGCCAAGGCAAACAGCGCCCAGACCTCCGGGCGCACTGGTTGGTCATGGGTATCAATCAAATGGCTGCCACAATCCGTATGCCCCGCCAGATGCATCTGCACCACACGGGCCCAGGGGAAGCTGTCAAAGTAGTCCACCGGGTCGCTTTCGGCGTTGAAGCAGCTCACAAAGACGTTGTTGACGTCCAAAAGCAATCCGCAGTCGGTGCGGTCACAGAGGGCACGCAGGAATTCAGGCTCGGACAGAGTATTTTCGCGGAAATTCAGATAGGTAGAGGGGTTTTCCAGGATCAATGGACGCCCCAGCACCTCTTGCACCCGGTGCACACGGGCGGCGATATGGTCCAGCGTTGCCTCGGTCAGCGGAACCGGCAGCAAATCATGCGAGTTCAATCCCATGACGCCGGTCCAGCACAGATGATCACTGATCCACTGCGGCTGCACCTCTTGGGCCAGATGTTTCAGCCGCTGGAGGTAGTCCATGTTCAAAGGATCACTGCTGCCAATTGACAGCGACACCCCATGCAGCACCACCGGATAACGCTCGGCCACTTTGCGGATCACCTGACGCGGACGCCCACCGGAATCCATAAAGTTCTCCGAGATGGCCTCGAACCAGTCCACCTCCGGCCAAGTGGTCAGGATATGGTCAAAATGAGTGTTGCGCAGCCCCAGCCCCAGGCCAAGCCTGGGCAGTTTTGCGATCTCTGTCGGCGGTTGTGTCACGAACAGCTGCCTCCCCCCGACAGCCCGCTGGCGCCACAGGCGGCAAAGCTGTTGCAGTTTTCCGTGATCCAGGATTCCGTCGGGCCGGTGTCGCTAAACGGCGCTGGTGCCGCCCCGAGCTTTTCACCCGATTGCTTTTGCGCATAGGCTTCCTCAAACACCTGGCGGGCCCGGTTCCAGACGCTCATCCCCTTGTGGTCACCTTCGGTGATAAAGCGTTCGGCATTGATCGGGGCCGCACAAGACCCCATCGAGCGGCAGTCGTTCTGGCCCGGCTGGTCCATATCGGGCCCCCAACCATACAGCCCACAGCCGCCCTGATTGGCGCAGTTGTTATTGGTATGGCAGGAATGGATTTCGGTGGTGGCGCAAAACCCCTGCCCGGCACAGCTGTTTGGATTATTGCCATTGGGCCCATGAATGCCGTAACGATCCTGCCCTTTGCAGGAATTCAGCCCCAGACAGGCGTGCAGTTCTGCACCTTCCGGCAATTCCAGCGGCGCCCCCGCTTTGCCATAGGGAGTGTCTTTCCAGTTAAAGGGCGGGGGCACCACAGCTGGCAGATCGGTCTGCGATGTCTTGGCGTTGCTGTGCTTGGTCTCAGACATGGGTTTGTCCTTTCGGCATCTTTAAGTGGCGTAACGGCCAGTTCATTTGCAGCTTTTCAGGCCGGAACAGACCTGAACTACAGGTGCAGATTGCGACCTAGGTCTGTGGCCAATAGGCGCTGACATCAGGCAGGTGCATACCCTCGCCATCAGTGGATGTTTTGTTGATTGTCAGGGCCACCAGCGGCGCCACAGACCCGTTAAGTGCACTATTGCCCGCCGTCGCAAGCAGCGCCTCGGCGCCAAGCTGCGCCAGATTGGCAAAGGCCTCCTGGCGTACGCCCAACCCCTGCCCCGCTGGGCCAAAGCCAAGGTTATCAAAACTGGGCGCCAATGCGACGGTCCGACCATCCGTCAAGGTCACCTCATAGCCACGCATCAGGGCGATGAATTTATCCAGAATCCAGATCATCGAGCGATGCAACGCGATGTTGAAAAAGTACTTTTGATGGGGAACGGTGCCATCCTTTGAAACCTTGTCAGCCCCCGGCTGGTCCGGCGCGACATAGTTCGGTTCGATCTTGTAGATGGTTTCGGACAGGATCAGCATGTACTGGAACAAGCCACTACAAAAATCATTCAGCGCCGTTGCGATCGGATCATGGGCATAGTCCGCGCGCGTCGGATTGGCCGGGTAGTCAAACAGCAGTTCTTTGGCTTTGAGCCCCTCCGCGCTCCATTTATTCGCCTTGCCCTGCACCGCTTCCGACAGCCACTGCAGGTCGATCTGTTCTTCCATCCAGGGCGGCAGGCTTTCCAGGCTGTGCGAGAAATCCTCAAACTGCATCTGCAACTCAAGAAACTTGTTAAAATGGCTCTGCTCTGCCTGCGAGGCTGGGTCATCCCAGTTTGCCTCGCTACCGCCGGGTTTGGCGGAATATCCCTCGCCCTGCTCACAAATTGTTTCCAGCGCCAGCATGACATCCTGGCGACTGGAAATCGTCATCAGCTCAAAAGCGCCAGAAACCGTATGCCCCTTGTGGTCCTCAACCGGGCGCACCGGCGCATCAGAACTATCCGCCGCATCGGCATAGACAGTGACCTCTGCGGCACCGGGCAGCCCCGCTGGACAGCCCGAGCCGCCCCCCGGAGCAGTCGGCGCCGGTCTGGAAGGATCAAAGGCCTGTTTGGGATAGATGGTGTCGATATTGTTCGGCGCGTAATTATAGGGCTGGATTTGCTGCTTGGGATCTCCGGCCTGAAAATCCCCATCGTCAAAATAGGCAGAGGCCACAATGCAGCGAATAAAGGAATAGAACTGGCCAATCGAATTCCAGTTCTGATCCATCGGCCAGCCGTGTTCATTCAAAAACGCCAGGGCCTCCTTGCCGGGCATCTGGGACAGCTCCCGCACCAGATCCGGCAAAGCCTCGGCCGGGATTTCACTAAAGAACGGGTTATGGGGATATTCGATCTGCAGGAAGTGCCACAGCTGGGCCGAGCAGAAAGGCCGCAGCGGGATCCCGCCCTTGGACTGTGGGTCTGGGCCTTCTGGCACCACCGGATTATGATGCGGCAAGAGCGCAGGATAGCTTTGCGGTGCCGCTTGGTAAAGCTGCGGCGGCTGGCCTGTCAAAGCAAAATAAATATTGCTAGACAAAGACATGTGCAGCATCTCTTCGACAGCAACCGACATGATGACGCCGCCCGCCTCATTGGCAAAAATCTGCGCGGCCTCCAGGTCTTTGCCCTGTAGCTTGGTCCGATTGATCGAGTAATAGGTGTACAAATACAGCGGAATAGTTGCCAGTTCGACCTGGATGGCGGCCTGCAGGTCCGCGATCAACCGCGCCTTTAGCGTGTCCTTATCCCCCAGCACCCCTGCATTGATGATGGCAACCATCATGACCTCTGCCTGCGACAAATCAAACGCTTCGTGCATGTCCTGCACGTGTTTCAAACTCGCATCTACATCCATTTGGGTGCCCCAATTTATCAAACAATGAGTTGGCTCTGACAGCTGCGCCGCGCACGACGCTGTGCAATGGGTGCACAGTTCCACCTGAGGTAGAGTTAGTCAAATATTTTCGCACACGTTTTGAGGGATGGCCTGTTTCCCCCATTGCAAAAGCTCTGGCCCCTGCGCCGCCCATTTTGGCCGGGACATGTCTGCCCTCAGCAGCGGCGATCTGGGGTTTGGGGAAGTCGGCTGATCAGAGGGCGGCGCTGGCCAGAAAGCAAAGAGCCCAATGCCGCCCAGCTGTTTCAGCTTTTGCGCGAAGTCGCGCGTGGTCTCATCGTGCCTTACCAGGCATCGACATAGCGATCACTGGGGATGGTGGGACCTGACGCCGCGATAACCCGCCCGATTTCCTCACGCGTCAGGGCAGGATCAATCACCGCGTCGAATTCCAGCAGGCTCGCAGCGTTCAGGGCTGAGCCGTTTTGGTACAGCTCCGCAACCAGGCGCTGGTATTCTGCCTCGCGCGCCACCGGATCCGAAATTGCGGCCAGGTGGTCGCGGTGGCCCAGCTTTACCGCGCCCTCCAACCCCATGGCGCCCACCTCGCCCGTGGGCCAGGCGCAACAATAATGCGGCCGGTCAAAGCCGCCGCCCGCCATCGCCATCGCCCCCAGGCCGTAGGCCTTGCGCAGAATGACGGTCACCAGGGGTTGGCCAAAATGTGCGCCAGCAAGGAACAGGCGCGAGATATGCGCCACCTGCCCGGTCTCTTCGATCGCTGGCCCCACCATAAATCCCGGAGTGTCGCAGAGCGTCACAACCGGCAGCCCCCAAGCGTCGCAAAGTTGCAAGAACCGCGCGCCCTTGTCCCCTGCGGGCGCATCAATGGCGCCGCCCAGATGCAGCGGATTATTTGCCAAAATCCCATAGGCTTGCCCCTTGATACGCACAAACCCGGTGATCATGCCCTGACCAAAATCCCGGCGCAGTTCCAGGAAACTGTCCGCATCGGCCAGCGCCTCAATGGCCTGACGCATGTCATAGGCGCGGCTGCGATCGGCGGGCACAACGCTGCGCAGGGGGATGACCGGCGCGGTTTCTTGCGGGCAGGCTTTTGCAGCCGACAACCCCAATAGCGCCTTTGCGGCGGCGACCGCCCCGGCCTCGTCCTGGCGCAACAGGTCGATGACACCATTGGCCTTTTGCGTTTCAGAGGGACCAATCTCCTGTGGCTTTACACTGCCCAAACCGCCGCCTTCGATCATCGCCGGGCCACCCATGCCGATCCAACTGTTGTCGGTGGCAATTCGGACATTACACAGGCCAAACATGGCTGCATTCCCGGCAAAGCACATCCCGGCGGCGATGCCGATCTTGGGGCCCCGATGGGCGGCAAAGTTGCGAAAGGAGGGCACGTTCAACCCGGCCACCACCAGCGGTGCCACATCGTAGTCATTGGGGCGCCCGCCGCCACCTTCTGCAAAGAGCACGATAGGCAGATCGTCCCGCCCAGCGCGTTCAATCAAGCGGTCCATCTTGCGGTGGTGATTGTAGCCCTGGGTACCAGCAAGCACCATGTAATCAACCGCCATTGCCGCAACAGCGCGCCCGTTCACCGTGCCTGTGCCGCAAATGATCCCATCCCCCTGGGTGCGCGATTGCAAATCCGCCAGGGGGCGTTTTGTACGCTGTGCAGCCACGGCCAGGGCTCCGTATTCAGTGAAGGACCCTGGATCGAACAGATCCTCGATATTTTCGCGCGCTGTACGGCCGCCATTTTGCTGACGCTTGGCAACCGCCTGTGGTCTGCTGCTATCCGCAAGCCCCGCCATGCGTGCCTCAAACTCGGAAAACTCCAGCCGCAGCCCTTGCTCTTGCTGCTTCACCTGCAAAGAAACCTCGCCCGGCTCCAGGCTCACCAACGGTTCGCCGCCGCGCAGTTCATCCCCTGGTGACACATGCAGGGCCGTCACCACGCCGCTTTCATCGGCGCGGATTTCGTGCTGCATTTTCATCAGCTCGGTCACAAGCAAAACAGTGCCTGCGGCAATCTCATCCCCGAGCCCCACGCGAATTTCAGAAACGATGGCCGGGTTTTCAGCTTTGATGGTTTTCACGTCAGTCCTCTTAGATTTTGGCCTCTTTGGTTGTGGCCAACTGGGTTTTACCTCTGGGATTTCTGGCCTTTTTGGCTTTGCCCCCGCATTTCTGTTGCGCTGGGTTTGGCCCCAGCATGCGCCAGTTCCGGCGCCCTGTGCAAAGGACGTCCCGTCACATCATAATCAGGATTATCCAATCAGCTAAAAGCGTTGACTTGCGCGGCGGCGATGATCACCTTTGGCGGAAATCCTAGGGTCCGCCCTTCCACGTCACAGCAAACTGAGAGGTCGCACCATGCAGATCACCTCCATGATCAAACGCGCCGCCCAGATCAATCCCAATGGGATTGCAACCATATTCCAGGACCGTCAGCAAAGCTGGAGCCAAATGCTGGACCGTGTTGCCCGCCTGGCCGGCGCCCTGCAGGAGCTGGGGATGAAACCTGGCGACCGGGTGGCTTTGGTCTCGCTGAACTCGGATCGGTTCATCGAATATTATTTCGCCGTGGTCTGGGGCGGCGGCGCCATGATGCCGATGAACATTCGCTGGAGCGCCGCCGAATGCGCCTATGCGCTGAACGACGCCGGGGCCGAAATTCTGATCTGCGATGACGCGTTCAGGGATCTCGCTGCCGAGGTAAAGCCGCAGGTCACCGGGCTAAAGACGCTGATCTACGCCGGAGACGGCGCAACGCCAGAGGGTATGGAAAACTACGAAGACCTGCTCGCCGCCGCTGCGCCTGCCGCTGATCTGGAGCGCAGCGGTGATGATCTAGCAGGCGTTTTTTACACCGGGGGCACAACCGGTTTCCCCAAAGGTGTGATGCTGTCCCACACAAATTTTTATGTCGGGGCCGTCTCAAATGCCCATGACATCAACATGCACGACAGGACAGTCTATCTGCATGCTGCCCCGATGTTCCACATTGCCGATCTGCTGTGGTTCAGTGCCATCACCCTGATGGCGGGGACCCATGTCATCATCCCCATGTTCACCCCTGAGGGCACTCTGAAAGCGATTGAACAACACCGCCCAGACCAGACCCTGCTGGTGCCGGTGATGTTGCAGATGGTTCTGCAAAGCGACAAGCTGGCGCAGACGGATATCTCCTCTTTGCGCCAGATCGCCTATGGTGCCTCTCCCATCACCGAGGCGGTCCTGAAAGACGCCTTTGTGAAATTCCCCAATGTCTCGTTTTTGCAGGCCTTTGGCCAAACCGAGCTGAGCCCGGTCGCGACCATTTTGCCCGCCGAATACCATGTGTTGGACGGCCCCAAAGCAGGCAAGCTGCGCTCTGCGGGTCGCGCCACGCGGGTGTGCGAGATCCGCATTGTGGATGACCACAACCAAGAGGTCGCGCGCGGCGATGTTGGTCAGATTGCGGTCAAGGGGCCGACCACCATGCTCGGCTATTGGAATAAGCCAGAGGTGACCGCAGAAACCATCATTGATGGCTGGGTCATGACCGGGGATGCTGGCTATATGGACGAAGACGGCTTTGTCTTCTTGGTGGACCGGGTGAAGGATATGATCGTCTCAGGCGGCGAAAACGTCTATTCTGCCGAAGTCGAGAATGCTCTGGGCCAGCACCCCGCCGTCGCCACCAGTGCGGTCATCGGCATTCCCAGCGATCAATGGGGTGAAAGCGTGCATGCTCTTGTCATCCTGCACCCTGACGCAACCGTCACCACCGAAGAGTTGCAGGCCCACTGTCACCAGCTGATCGCCGGATACAAATGCCCGCGTAGCATCGAATACCGTACAGAGCCCTTCCCCCTGTCTGGTGCAAACAAAGTGCTGAAAACCGAGTTGCGCAAACCCTACTGGCAAGGAAAGCAACGTCAGATCTCGTAACCGCGCCTTGGCACGGGTCCCGGCCTCCCCCCTGTTTCACAGCGAAAACCAAGGCCGGGATCTACGCGCACCCTTCGCGAAACGGCAGGGATGCGGTGGAGCACTGGGAAATCAACATAATTTCAAGGCACTCAGCGCCCCTAGGAATAGGCAAATATATCGGGCAACCCTTGATCAACCTCGCAACGCAACAGTTGGTAGCCAATTCCGGCGGTGCCTTGGAAAAAGCCAGGCAATGCTCCCCCCTGGGGCCAGCCAAACTCCAAATCGCCGCTGGCCGCCCGGCCCCATAACCGGCGACTGGCCCGACCGGCATCCGCAGCCCACTCCGGGCGTCCGCAGACGTCGGCGCTGCGCTGCAGGATAGAAACCCGGGCCGCCTCTCCAAAACACAGATCATCCAGCGCGAGCCCAGAGTGACTGCCGAGCGCCACCATCTGCCGTTCAAGCCAGCTGCGCAAATCCAAATCCTCTGCACCAGGGACGCTCAGCGCTTCTTGCACGGCAATGCAAAGCCCTATGCGGCCGGTTTTCCAGCTTAAATCCTCCTGCAGGGCCTGATCCTGACGTAAAGCAAAACTGAGACCGCGGCGGCCATAGTCCCAAAGCTGCGTATCCTGCAGGTGGCGTGCTGCGCGCATGAGAGCGGTCGCGACCCCTGCGCTGCCATGGGCAAAACCATGCCCCCCGCGGCCATAAGGCGACGGCCAATAGACCCCGCCCGCCTGATCAGGAACCGCCGCCGTGACAATCCGCGCCGCACAATCTTCAAGCGTGCGCTGCACCCGGGCATCGCCGGGGTAATGCTGGTCCAGCGCCAAACATGCGTTCACATATCCCGACAGGCCGGCAGAGAGACCGTAGTCCGCTTTGGTGGTGCTGTGTGTACCGCTGCTGCGGTGGGCCTCAACCCTATAGAAGATATCCCGTGCCACATCGGCCAGATGATCTTGACCGCTGATCCGCGCAAGCTGCACCAGACCATAGATCGCCGACCCCACCCCGGTGCCGCACCCCAGCCCCGGTGCCATCAGCATACGCACCGTCGCCGCCCGGTCTGCGCTCTCAAGCAGGTTTGAAATCCCGCTGAGCCCCGCCTGCAAATAATCTTTGTTGCCGCTCTGTCGGGTCAGCGCCGCCAGGAACAAGGCAATGCCAAGCGCGCCATCAAACACCCGCTCGCGCAGGGGGGACAGACGCCAGGCGCCGATGCTTTCCTTAAACACCGGCGCATGCCAGGCAAGCGCCCCCTGCGTGCCGCGAATGGCCTGCGCCAAAAGATCATCACCCAGGCGGCCCAGCACCACGCCCAAAGGTGGATCAGCAGCAACCGGCCTGTTGGTTTCGACGCTCTGTTGCGGCCTATGTTGCGCCCAGGCAGAACACTCCGGCCCCGTCCGTTGCTGACAGGCAAAACTTGTGAGGATCTGTTGCCTTTGCAGCGCCAGGTCTTTGTCACCCAGCCGGTCAATCCGCGCCTTTAGGTTCTCCATGGCAGAGGCTGGAAACACATCCCGAACCTCAGTTTTACATGGCAGTTGGATGGCGCGGCCATTGGCGCCGGCGTGCAGCACCGGCACGTCCATATTCATCAGTTGGGCAAGCTCGCTTTTGACAACGGGAACCAGGCTATCCGCCGTCGCCGGGTCCTGCAAAAGCGATTGAAACAGGCTCTCCATAGACAGCTGCGCGGCAATGCCATTGCGCAGATTGGCCGGCGCGCACAGGCGGGTCAGCCGTTCGCTATAGGCACGGCTCTGCCGCAACACCACCCGGGCGCGCAGGGACTGTAGCTTTTGAACCAGCGCATCAGGCAGCTCCGGCGCGCTGCGCAGCGCGTGGTAGGCATCTGAAAACCCCTGCAAGATATCATCAACATAGTCTGCAGACTGCACAATCCTGCCATTATGGCGCACCAGATTTTCCATGCGCCGCTCAACCGGTGTGATCTTGCGCACCAGCCGCATCAGGTCCGAATTCGGGTGCAAAACCACCAGGTCTGGCGTTTGTTTTTCGGGACCCCCTGCCCCCCCCAAAGCACTGATGTCGACCCGCTGGCCCTCAAAGGCGTCATTCCACTCCGGCAGCATCGAGCTCCGCAAGACGGTCTCAAATACCATGGCACGCACAGCGGCAACACCTGCCGGGGTCTGATCAACGCTGGGCGCTGGCCAATTGGTCATCAGACATTCCTGATCAATGATGACCGGCACTGGCCCCGCCGCAATCAGGTTATCACGGTGAATGTCTGCGCCGCCCAACAGGTACTGGCCAAACAACAGATGCCCGCTGGCGCGAAAGAAGGACGCAACCTCTGCCGCATCACCGCAGGCCGCAGATACGGTTTCCCTGCTCCAGCCATATAGACCACGATCCAGATTTTCCCCAGTGGCGGGCGTGGGAAGGCCAAGCAGCCCGGCCAAATGTACCTGGAAGGCTTCAAACACCAGCTCTGGCTGCAGCGATTTTGGTTTATAGAACACCGCCGGTCCGGCCTGCGGCACCAGTTTCACACAGACCTGGCCACCCAGATGCGGATCAGAGCCCGCCAATTCCAACCGGGCGGGCCCGACAAATCCAAACGCCTGCTTCAGCAGTGGCAGGTCGGCCACCAGACGGTCACGCAATGTGCGGGTAAATGCGATCCCATGTTGCAGAACCGTAGCCAGAAGCCGCGCAAGCACGGGGTATTTCTGAAAAAGCCTCAGCAAACCCGCCCCGTCCTGAAGGGAGGCGACAAAGGCGTCATAGGCGTGATGCGCGCCCGGCAGCACCATGGTCCCAGCCAACCGCGGGTGGCGAAAGATTTGAAATTCCGCCGTCAAGGCCTGCACGGACACATCGCATAGACGGCTGAGCAAGGCGTCCTGCAGCACCGCAGGGCTGTCGCAGCCCAGCGCCTTGGAGATATCCTCATAGACGGTTTTTAAATGCTGCGTCGCGTAGTCGGAAAAACCTGCCAGAACCTCGGCAAAAGGATGGGCCGAATGGGTGGCAGGGGCTGGGCTGGCCCCTGCATCAGGGCGGGGATTAGCCAACACATCAAACAACCGCTCCGCCCACTCCGGCCACTGACTGCGCGGCATGGCTGGAGGATCGCCCAGATAGGTCTCCAGCCGCGCCCGGGCAAGCCCTGACCACGCGAGACGTTTGTCGAAGTCTGCCGGATCGCCCTGACCACAGATCTGCCGCCAGTTCTGGACCATTTCGGCCTGCTGGTGCTGTGGCCAGGGCTGGTCCAGCGCTACGGGGTTTGCCAACCGCTCTTCCAGGGTCTGGGCGCGGGCGGCGATTATTGCCACCTGCTGCACCAGATCCACAGCCCTGTCGCAAACCGCTGCAGGCTGGGCTGCGGTCATGGGGTCAGCTGCGCCTTTAGCGCCGGAACAAGACGCGCCTTTGCCTGCCAGACATCTGGCTGAGTATAAATGGTACGGAAAAATGCAGCGCTGTTGGTGGCGTTGAAAAAGTTCCCGGTGAGGCTGATCGAGGCCTCAAGAGCCACTACGGCATGAGCCCACCCCATGGGAATAATGAGTGTCTCGCCCGGTTCAAGCACCACCTGAAAATCCGGTGCATCCCCCTGCGCCGAATGGCCCGGCGTCCAGAGATCAAACCGTTTGCGCCCGCAAATCTGCGCGTTCCAGGCATGGGTGTTCAGCGTGTCCAGATGCCGGGGCGTATAGGTCCCCGCCGGGCCGATGAACAGCCAGGAAAACCCGCGCAGCGCCCACTGCGCCATCAGCGCCTCGCTGGAGCCATCAGCGGCGTCAATCCCGCTGGCCTCCGGCATCCAATTCTCTACCGTCTCCGAGACATCAAAATCGGCGGATAACTCCGGATGATCCACAAAAGGCGACCAATAGGGGGAATACCAGGGGGTTTCGGCCTGCTGCCCTGGTAAAAGATCAACCGAAGGGTCGCGCACGTAGTCCAGATAGCGGCCAAAGCCGACCTTGTGGAGGTTCTTTGAGCCCAGGTAATCAGTCACTATGACCCGCTCATCGCCATAGGTTGTTGCAAAATAGTCAAAGCTCCAGCGATCCATCGCGGGCCAGCCATCGGTCAACCCCGTCAGCAGTACAGGCTGGGTGCTGCCCTGGCTGAGGAAGGCGCGGTTTAATTCAGAGGCCAAAATCCGCGTGCGACGCGCGATCGTTGCTCCCTGCCCGCCTGCCTCTGGCGCCTGCGGGCTGGGTAAAGCGGCACTCACCATAGGTCAGATCCTTCCAGAAGTGTGCAGGGATAAACCGAGGCCAGCATGTCCTTTACCCGGGCCTCGATGAATTCGCATTGGTCGCGGGGGGTAAATCCGCTGATCTGTGAACGGGCGATCAGGATCAAGGCCGGGGCCTGCGTCTGGCGTGACAACATCGCCCCCAGCCTGTCGATCTCGGCCTCAATCTCTGCGGTGTTGCGCACCAGCGGATCAGAGCTCCGGGGCGGCAGCATGTCATATTCCAGCCAGTAGCCCTGTTCATCGTGACGGGCCTCAACCCGGTGCGAGGGCGACAGGCGCAGCGGGTGGTGGCGGTTGGTGGAGACCTGTTCGTAGGTGTCCCGGGTGACGCTGATGCGAAAGCCGTTGTCCGGCATGCTGTTGCAAGAGAAGTAATCCAGATCAATGCCCAACACCCAGGGAGCGGCCTCCGGGCCCGGCCGGTCGGGCATCTGGACCTCGGTATCAACAAAATGCAACGTCATCGACTTGCGGTCGTCATTGCCCACCTCACTGGCCTCAGGGCGCTGCGCCAGGGTGATCATCTCGCGCCGTTGCTCATCCATGGTGGCGATCCACAGGTATTTAGTGGGCAGGGCTGAATGAGGTCGCCCCCCGGCAATGGCAGCCTTGGGCGCAAGCCAGAACATCTCATCCAGCAGCCCCAGATAAACCCCGGCCCAGATAAAGCTGGCGATGGTGATTTCGGTCTCCACCAGGTCTTTGATAGCCGCAACCGTCAGCGGCGTGCCGCCAATCGTCCGGCTGAGCTGTGGCACCACCAGATCCTGATGTTGATCCACATGCAAAAGGCGCGCAGGTGCGTTGCCCAGCAGGGAATTCTCGCGCGCCCAGGCCAGCGCAATCAGGGCCTCGTTGTGCTCTTCAAACCCGATCACCGGGATGGGGGGGGGCCTGTCTGTCTGCTGTAAAGGTGTCGTATGGTCCGCCATGTTCAACATAGATCCTTTGCCACAAGATAGCTTTGATAGAAGCTGTCGATATAGGGCGCGATCCGACGCCTATAGACAGTCATCATGGCCGTGTTGCGCTCATCCACATCAAAAAGAACCGTCGGATGACTTTGGTGCAGGCTGCTGTTGACGTGACGCCCCAGGGCCGCTGCCATGATCCAGGCGCCATTGCCCCGAAAGGCGGTCTCGGCATGGCAGAAACTGCGGCTAAACCGGATGCTGCCTGGCCGCTGAGGTACAAAATGGCAGGCCAGCCAGCCCACCACGCGCCCATCTGCGGCGCGCAGGCCCAGACTGACCGGGGCGATATTGCCCTCATCCCAGAACGGGGAGACATCCTGCGGGTAGCGCCCAGCTGCTATTTCGGCCTCGACAAAGGCGCGGTCCGCTGGCGTCAGGTCGCTCCAGTCAAAGGCGGTAGCATTGCGCGGTCCCCGGCTCAGCACCCGCTGCGCCCAGGCCTGTTGCAACACCTGCTGCGGCGCCGTTTCTGCAAACAGTATTCGGGGTGCCGGTTCCGACCAGCCTGTACTGCGCAGCAAGGCTTTTAATGCTGTAACCTGGGGCATCCGGGACACAAACGACAGGCAAGCCCGTTTGGCCCCCTGTATTTCGGCTTGTTTCAGAGCCCGTTCCAGAAGCGCCCTGGCGATGCCCCTGCGGCGAAACTCGGGGGCTACAGCCAGCGACAAAACCGTGGCGTTGGGCTGATCGATCTCAACCAGAATGGCGCCCAGAACCCGCCGCGTTGCACTGTCACCTTGCGCCACAGCCACCAATCGGATGCGTGCTGGATCTGTCCCGTTCAGGTGATTTCTAAAATGCGGAAAAACCACCGAAGCCGCCGATTGGGCCAGCCACGGATCCAAGGGTTGAATACAATAGGGCGGACAGGGCGACACTGCAGGCGTGGAAAACGGGACTGTCACAGAACGACCCTCAGGAAAAATCTGGGCCGGGCCTCAGCAAGAGGCGCGGCGCGTGATCCGGCCGGGCGCTGACGCGGCCAGCCGGAGCGCTTGATCAGTCGCGGATTACATAATGGTAACGGTACAGCTGCGACCACCACCAGCGACAGCTTCCAGATCCGCATCGGACAGATCTTCGCTCACCGGGTCGGGCAGGACCAGGGTCAGATCAGCCCCCTCATTTGCCACCAGACGCAGATTAAAGCCTTCAGGCAGCGCCTTGCCGGACACGGTTTTGATTGCCGCAGCAGGATCTGCAAGGGCGCTTTGATAAAAGTTCGCATCGCTTGCGCAGCGCTCCAACAAAGCGGAAATGGCAGTGTGTTGGTCTTCTTCGGTCCAAGTCGACATAATACGTTCCTTACGTGAAGTTTAAAAAAGACCCCTGCCCTAAGGCGGCATGACAAATATGCCCACTGGAGCAAAAGGCGCTGTTGTATTGTGGGGAGACGATAAAATGAAAAGGGTTAATTAGTTTCAAAGGCGGCATTGCAATGCCCGCTTTTTAAGGACTGCCGCAGTGTTAGTTCCTGCAGGCCGCCAAAATCAGACAAGCTGGCGCTGTGCCAGGGCAGCAAATTTGCCATCCTGCGCCATCAGGCTGTCATAGTCGCCAACCTCGACCACCTTGCCATGATCCAGCACGATGATCTTGTCGGCTTTCACCACCGTGGACAGCCGATGCGCCACAACAATGCGCGTCGCCGTCATCCCGTCCAGCGTTTCTGTCACAATGGCCTGTGTCCGGTTGTCCAAAGCACTTGTCGCTTCATCCAACAACAGAACCATGGGATTGGCTGCGATGGCCCGCGCCAGCATGATGCGCTGCACCTGGCCACCAGACAGACCACCCGAGGATTCAACAACCCCGGTTTGCAGCCCCATGGGCATCTGCTGAATGTCGTCTGCCAGTCCAACCTGACGAATGGCCCTGCTCACCTGCTCCATCGGCATGCCAAAATTGGTGCCGACAATATTGTCATAGATCGAGCCCGGCAGCAGTTTGGCATCCTGCATGACCACCCCAAACTGGCGGCGCATCAGGCGTTTGTCGATCACTCGCAAATCGATTTGGTCCAGGCTGACAGATCCTGACTTTGGCGTCTCAAACCCCATGAGCAACCGCAGCAGGGTCGATTTTCCGCAGCCTGAATCCCCAACCAGCGCCACATAATCACCCGCCTTGATTGTCAGGCTCAGCCCATCCAGGATCATTGGCCCCTGGTCTTTGTAGGCAAAGCGCACATTGGTGAGCGAAAACGCCCCCTGCAGCGCGCCGGGGTCGGTGCCGCCCTGACTGTTTTCCGGGACCTCCTGCAGAATGGGGGCTGCAAAATCATAGATCGGTTTAAAGCTGGCAAGCTGCGTCGCCGTGCGGGTCAACTGGCCTAAGCCCGTCATAAAGCTGGCAAAGCATGTCAGAAAACTGACCAGACTGGCGGTAGAGAGCGCACTGTCACTCCCGCGTTGTCCAATCACCACAAAAACCGTCAATGTGGCCGTTGCCAGGAACGATCCGCTAAAGGTTTCCATTAGCGCCGCCATGCGTTTTTCCCGGTAGGCCGCTGATTGTTGCAGCTGAAAAGCCTGTGTCCAGCGCTCAAACGCCGGCGCCTCGGCAGCAGCAAAACGCAGTTTTTCAATGCCCTGCGCTATATCCATCATGCGCGCAATAACCGGGCCACTGGTCAGGATCTGACTGCGGGCGGCGGCTGTCTCGGCCCGGCCCAGCAAGGCGGCAATGGCGATAAAAACCGCCGCCGCTCCGAGCGCGGGCAGGACAAGTCCGGGGGCAAAATGAAACATCAGGCCAAAGCTCAGAAACGAAAACAGGCCCGACAGGACACCGGTGATCATACCATTGGTCACCAGACGCTCCAATCGGCTGATCGCCAGGGCGCGCTGGGTCAGCTCACCCGATGCGTACCTGCGAAAGAACCCGGTGGGCAGGCGCAGAATCCGGTCCATGACCGATCCCTGGATGCAAAGCGTCGCACGGGTTTCAATCCTGGCAGCTGCAATCTGGGAGATAATGCCGATGGCAAATTGCACCATCGCCACCAGCGCAAGGATCACGCCAAGCTGCACCAACAGAGCCTGACTTTGCTGCGGGATGATCTGCCCAACCAGAATGCCCGCACCAATTGGCAAAACAAGCGCCAGCAGGCTCATGGCCAGGCTCACCCCAAAGACAGTCCAAAGATCCGAGGCGCAGATGCGAAACACCCGCCCGATCAAGCCCCAGCCATTGACCGGCTGATCTGGCAGCGGCCAATAGAGGAACAACCCCTGCCCCTCCCATTGGGCTGCCATCTCGGGACGAAACTGCCGTTTATCCCCATTGGCATCCATCACCACATAGGATCTGTTTTCGCGCATGAGGGTGAAAACCTGGCCAGCCTCATCAAAGACAACAAAGTCACCGGAATCCTTGCGCCACCAGTGGCCCGTCAGCGTGATTGTGCGGTAGCGGATATTGTTGGCATCGCACAGGGCGCAGATATAGTCCCGCCCGGCCAGATCTTTGCCAGGCTCAAACGCAGTCAGGTCATGCCCTGCCCGCTGGGCCAAATGCGCGATCTGGGCAAAGCCAGCCGCCATCTGGGCAGGGCTGTGTCCCTGCCGAACTGTGGGAGATTTGGCCGACAAGGACGCGGTCAGCCGCCCAAAAGCACGATCCAGACGCGCCGTATCCTGAGCAACCTGCAGCACCCGCCGCTGGACCTGGGCCTCCGCTCTGCTTTGCATCCCGTCAGCAATGGTCTGGGCAAGGTGCCCATTGGCCGCTGCAATGGTGGCAGCGGCCAATGGCAGTGCCAAAAGCGCCTCAGTATCACGGACGAACACAGTGACTGAATTGCCATCCGGGTCCGGGCTGTCATCTTGTGGGAAATGCGGTCTCGGCAGCGCCTCTGCGCAATCAATGTCTTTGACCCATGTAATGCCCTGCGTCATCGCAGGGTGATCTGGCTGCGTGCCCTGCTGGGCGTAGCCCGGCGCAATCGCGTTGAGACGCGCCAACCAGATATCTAGGTTCAGCGCGTGCAGCAGTCTTTGCTCGGCATCCGCATCCGGGGCGCAATAGTCAGACAGCTCTACCCGGCACAGCTGCAGATCGCCGCGCGCCCGGCCAAACAGGCGCTCCCTGCTGCCGTCCAGACCAAGAATAACCTCGCCCTCAACCAGCTCCGCTATGGCCTGTGACTGGTCTCCGCAGCCAATATAGACATCCAGGCGCCCGCTTTTGACCAGAAAACACCGGTTTGCCCCCTGCAAAGAGATCTGCGCGCCGTCGCCGCAGGCCACCATATCCTGATCATCCGCCTGCAATAAGCGCCGTGCAGCGGGGTTGGGCTGCGCGCTCATGCGGCGATCATCCTCTGATAGGGACCCTCCACATCACGCAGACCTTGGTGGGTGCCCCGTTGCACCACGCTGCCATGATCCATCACCAGTATCTGATCGCAATCACGAATGGTCGACAACCTGTGGGCCACGATCACACAGGTGATCCCCAGCCGGGCAATATTCTGCATCACCTTTGCCTCGACAATGGGATCGAGCGCACTTGTGGCCTCATCCAGAACCAGGATGGAGCCATCCCGCGCCAGCGCCCGGGCGATCTCAAGCCGCTGGCGTTGGCCGCCGCTCATGTTGCGCCCGCCTTCTTCCACCTGCGTGTCATAGCCGTTTTCCGTGCCGGCAATGAAATCATGGATTTCAGCCGCCTGGGCCGCTGCAGTCACCTGATCGTCGGAAATGGTTTCATCCCACAGGCGGATGTTGTCGCGAAAGCTGCCTTCAAACAACACGATGTTCTGGTCAACAACGGCAAGGGAGTTTCGCAAGACCGCACGCGGCAGATCTTCGATTGATGTCCCGTCAAAGTCGATGCGGCCGGACCAGGTGGAATAGGCGCCGGTAATCAGTTTGGCCAAGGTCGATTTTCCGCTGCCGGAGCCGCCGACAAGGGCAACACGTTGCCCCGGCGCCACCGCAAGATCGAGATTTTCGATCAAGGGCGGGGACAAGCGGCTGTAGCCAAAACTGACATCCGACAATGAGATAGCGCCGTTTAACCGCGATGCGCCCGCAGGCTCCGCCGGGTTGCGCCGCTGGGAAAACTCACTGGCCTCCGGGTGGTCGGTAATATCCCTGAGCTGGTTCAACGGTCCCTGCAATTGCTGCAGCTCCTGCACGTTGCTCATCAGCCCCTGAAAGGGCCTGTCCATCGCCGCAAGCAGGGCCTGAAACGCCACCAGCGACCCCACGGTCAGCTCCCCGGCCATGACCTCAAGCCCGCCGATCACCAGTGTCAGGGCCTTGCCAAAGAAAGACACAAATCCCGGCGTGACCTGCAGCACCGATTGCCGAAGGGTCAGCTCAGCCTGTCCGTTCACCACATTGGCGTGGGTGCCGGCCCAGCCTTCAAAATATTTGGCTTCGGTGCCCGAGGACTTGATGCTTTCGATGGTCTGCACCCCGACCATGGTCTTGCCGGTGAGTTTCATAAACTCGATCATCGTCTTGATCGAAAGCTGATCCATACGCTGCTGCACCACCCAGATCAGCAGCCCACTGCCTAGAACCAACAGGCCCACCACCGCCGCCATCTGAAGGCTATAAAGCGCCATCACTGCGAGGAAAAAGATCAGGGTGGTCCCCTCCAGCACGGTCGAAAGCAGAGTTTTGCCAGCCAGTTGCGCAATCCGTGCGGCCATCTGCCCCCGCCCGGCCAGAGCCCCGGAAAACCGTTGCTGAAAGAACGGAAGCGGCAACCGCAGCAAACGCCAGGCAAGCTTGGCGTTCAACGACAGGGCCAGTTTTGCTTCCAGCTTGGCGCTCAGCAAACTGCGCAGGGCCATCAGCCCGGACTGAAGCGCAATCACCGCCAGCATCATAACCGCAAACCAGAACAGCCAGTCGTCCTGCCCACCCATCAAAATGTCGTCGACAAAGGCCTTGCTGAAGGCGGGAATAGCCAGCCCGGGCACAATCAATGTCATCCCACAGAGCAGAATAAGCTGGGTGGCCGTGCGATCCCATTGCAGATAGCCGATCAGCGAAGACAGCTTGCCTGGCGGGCCTGCCTGGCGTTCAAACGCCTCCCCCGGTTCAAGCAACAGGGTGATGCCCGTGAACATCTCATCAAAGGCGTCATGGTCGACAATGCGCCGCCCGGCAGCGGGATCATTGATGCGATACCGCCGCGCCGAGACCGCTTCCAGAACCACAAAATGGTTCATATTCACAAAGATGATCGCAGGCAGGGGAATTTCGGCCAGGCGCGGCAGTTCAAGCCGTTTGGCGCTGGCGGTCAGGCCATGGCGGCGCGCCCCCTTCAGCACATTGGCCGCCGTGGCCCCATCCCGGGAGACGCCACATTCAATCCGCAAATCCTCAAGCGGAATGTGTCGGCCATGATAGGCCAAAACCATGGCGAGCGAGGCTGCGCCACATTCCTCGGCTTCGATTTGCAGGATTGTGGGTGTTTTGACCCCTTTCATGGCTCAGCCCTCAAGCCGAGACATGGGCTGCGGCGGCGCGGCAACCACCGGGGTCGGGGCGATACTGTCCACGGCGGGCAGGATCTCATCCAGTTTGGGGAACACAAAGCTGGCGATCCGCTTTCGGTCAACCACAAAACTGGCCTCTGTCAAAGTACCGGGATGGATCACGAAGGCCGGCCCTTCGCCGCTGGACCAGGCAAGCCCGCTGGCCGTGCTTGGATCAGGTTGAAGGCGCACCAACACTTCGCGAACCGGCCCATTGGCCAATAGCACTGCAACCAATTCTGGATTCTGTACACGCTTTAGCAATTGCGCCTGCGTCGCTGGCAGGACCGAGGCCTCAATGATCTGACCCTGAATAAATCCATCACGTTCCAGTTCAACGGATGCAGGCACCACCTGAACCGCTGCCCCGGTTTCCAGCCTTGCTGCCTGGCTGGCATCCACATAGAGCACGGCCAGCAAAGCCGGTGCCTCTGGCTGGTCGCTGGCGACGGGAGCCGCATCCGGCAGGATTTCAAAGAGAATTTCATTGGCGCTGACCTGATCACCAATGCTTTTGGTGCTTTCCGTCACAATACCTGCCGCCAGGGCGCGGATCTCGACACTGCGCTGATAATCCGCCTGCAGGTCTTTCAGCCTTTCCCGCTCTATGTCCGTTTGGTTTTCTTGCGCGGTGACATTGGCTGTCGATTTATGGATATCTGCCAAAACTGTCGTGCGGGTGGACGAAAAATCGTATTGCGCGGCGCTGAGGCTTTGGCGGGCGTCTTCCAGGTTCTGCAGGGTCTCCAGAAGTTTCTGTTCGACAATCAAGCCCTTATCAAAAAGCACCTGTCGCTCTTGTTTGAGTTTGGCCAATCGCGCAATTCGGTCACGCAAATTACTGGCCTGATCCTGGTGAAAGGCATCGGCATCAGCAAGCTCCGCCCGGAGCGATGTCACAAATTTCTGGTGTGCCTTGCGCGTTTGCGCCAGCATGGTTTCACGCCGGACCAGAGCTGCCTTGCCCTGCGCAATGGCTTCTTGCATCTGGAAATTTTCCAGGCGCGTCAGTAAATCCCCCGCCTGCACCCGGTCTCCGACCCTGGCCAATTGCCCGACCACGATACCAGCCCCCTGGGTGCGCGCTGTGACGATCTCCCCCTCTGTCAAAAGAATGCCGCTGCCAACAACCTTGACCGGGGCTGTCGCAACCAGCGCCCAAAGCAGAAAAGCAAAAACGCTTGCCACAAGCAGCAGCGAGGCCAGCCAACCAAGCGGCGGCACCACGGTCAACATCGCGTCCAATTGCTCAGGCGACCGCGCCTTTTTGAGGGCGGACTTTCTAATCTTGTCCGATAACATGTCTGGCCTTCAAAGCGGTTAGCTATTAAATTTCTGAGGATTCAGATCACAGTAGGCCTTGTTACCTTGCGATAAGTTTAATCACGGGCTGAAGTGGTCCCCGCAGGCCGGACCGTTGGCTAAGGTGGCGTTGCAAGCTCTGCGGTGCAGCCCGTCATTCCCGAGTTCCCCGGACAGCATTGGATCAGAACTTTACGGAGAAAGCCCCTTCGTTTCAGCCGTTGAATTTGCGGGCTGTGGTCAATAAAGAAAACAGTACAAACTGAAAACCATGGAGAGTGGTGCTCTTCCGGGTTCGGAAATGAGTAGAGTGTGAAACAGGCTGTGGCTGAACTAAGGGTCGATTTTGTCAGCGGGTCCGTCGCGCACCGCCTGCGGTTCGGTGGCGGCCGTGGTCAAGACTTGGCAAAAGCTATGGGGCTGCGGGCGGGAAAAACGCCAACGATCGTTGATGCAACTGCCGGGCTGGGCCGCGATTCATTTCTCCTGGCCTCTCTGGGTGCGCAGGTGACCTTGATAGAGCGATCGGAGAAAATGCATGCCTTACTGGCGCAGGGTATGCAACGCGCCGAGCAAGAAGGCGGTCAGTTTCGCGAAATTATCAGCCGCATGACCCTGTTAAAGGGCGACTCCAAAGATTTGATCCCCGCGTTATCCTGCGACGCAATATTAATAGACCCGATGCACCCTGAACGGAAAAAGTCAGCGCTGGTGAAACAGGATTTGCGTCAGGTTCGAGAACTGGTCGGCACCGACGATGACGCAGCCGAACTGGTTCGCATAGCGATTGAACACGCGCAAAAACGGGTGGTTCTCAAGTGGCCTGCAAAAGCAGATCCGATAGCTGGGGTTCAGAAATGCACCCACCAAATTCGCGGTAAAACCACGCGATATGATGTTTTTATGGTCGGCTAAGCAAGGCCATGTCGCCCAACTGTTGCAACACCCAGGGCCCGCCCCCAGACCGGATCGGCGAGCGCTGCTATACCAGCCGCCCCCGGTTTTATCTGCAGGTTTTCCAGTCTGACCGTGCCCTGAGGCCAGCCATCAAAACAGACTAAAGGACTTCGATATCGATGGTTCGGAACTGGTCAAGCAGGGCTGTGGCAGCGGTATGGTTGGTGATCACCGTTGAGATCTCTGCCACGTCCCAAGCACGGACGCGATTGGTGGTGCCCAGTTTTGTGTGGTCAGCCAGCGCCACTGTCCGCCGCGCCTGCGCTGCCATCGCGATGGAGACTTCGGCCTCCTGCAGGTCATAAAAATATGATCCTTTTTCCGGGTGCAGAGCAACCGGGGCGGAAAAGCACAGATCGACCTCAAAACGCCGGATTTCTGACAGGGTAAGCTCGCCCACAGTTGCGGGCACATCTGCGGCGATCCGCCCCCCCAGCAGGATCACATCCATTCCGCCAGCCTGCAAGGTGGTGGCAATGTCCAGCGAATTGGTGATGACGGAAACCCCCGGAACCTTCACCAGTTCGCGGGCAAAGACAGCGGTGGTTGATCCGGCATCCACCATGATCGTCTGACCGGGCTGAATCAGGCCGACGGCCTTTTTTGCCATTTCGGATTTTGCCCGGATCTGGGTCGTCATCCGTTGGTGAAATGGATCCTCGGAGCGGGCCTCTGGCAGGATGGCACCGCCGTGGACGCGTACAACTTTGCCGATTTCTTCCAGGTCGAGCAGATCACGGCGCACGGTTTCGCGCGAAACACCCAGCATCCCGGCCAGATCATTGGCGCTGACCTGCCGGTTGGCCGTAAGCATCGACACAATCCGCTGGTGACGCTCCTTTGCCCACATCAGACCGTCCCTTTGCTCCGACTGCGACGCCCCATCAGCGCCAAGGTTGCCTTCATTGACAAGACCGCTACACAGACCACCGCCATCACGCAAGTGGAGAAGGCTGCGGCCTGCGACGTCAGCCCGGCATCGTCCAAGCGCATGATCGTCACGGCGGCGACGCTCAGGTTTGGCGTGGTCAGGAAAACCACAGCCGAAAGCGTCACCATGGAGCGCATGAAGAGGAAGAAAAAGACAGAAACCAGCATCGGCGCAATAAAGGGTGCCACGATGTCGCGCGCCGTGCGACCCAGCCCAGCGCCAAGGCTTCCAGCGGCTTCTTCCAGCGCCGAGGGCAATTGGCGAAACCCTGTCATCACTGTCAGGAACCCCTGTGTGTGGTAATGGTAAAAGTTGACGATGGCGATCAGCGCAGCGGTGCCATACAGCAGGTAAAGCGGCGTCGCAGTGGAGTTGAAAGTCAGGATATAGGCCAGCCCCAGCACCATGCCCGGCACGGCGGCAGGCATCGCCGCAAGGATCTGGATCGGCTGGGCAAGGCTCTGTGGCAGGCGGCGCAGGCCGAGGCCCAGCATGAACACCGCAATGGTGCCGCCCACAGCAGCTGCCAAAGAGACAAGGATCGTCATCCAAAGTGACGAGTACCCCCCTGCCAGGGTGATGTTGTAGTGTTTGAACGACAGTGACATATTGTAGGGCCACAGCTTCACAAAGCTGGCATAGACCACGATCCCGATCACAGCGACAATGGCTGCACAGATCACCAGCGAGACAGCAGCCATGCTCAGGTCGCGCAGCGGTGCAAAGCTGGGCTGGTATGCGACCTGCCCGGTGGTCTGTCCGGCCTGCTGCCGCTTCATCGCTTGGCGTTCGATACTGTAGGAAATGACTGTGGGCAGCAGCAACATGATGCCAACCACGGCGCCCATGTTAAAGTTCCTCTGACCAACGACCTGGCTGTAGATCTCTGTGGCCAATACGGAATAATCGCCGCCGATCACCGCAGCATTGCCAAAGTCGGTGATTGTGATGGTAAAGCAGACAAACGCTGCATTCAGCACCCCAAATCGCGCGGCTGGCAGGGTCAGATCGCGAAACTGCCGCCAGGGCGACGCCCCCATGACCTCTGCGGCCTCATAGGTGCGGGCATCCAACAGGACCAGAGCCGCGCCAATGATCATTACCGCCTGCGGCAGTGCATAAAGCGTATTGGCGATCAGTAGCCCCCAAAACCCATAGATCTCGATCTCAACCCCAAGCGCCCGGCTGATGACGCCATTGCGCCCCAGCAAAAAGATAAGCCCCAGCGCCTGCACCAGCGACGGCGCCAGCAATGGCAGCACGATCACACTGCGGATCAGCCATTTGCCCCTGAAGGCGCAGCGATATAGCCCATGGGCAATGATGAAGCCCAGAAAGACACTGAGCACCGTGGTGGCGCCCCCCATCGCCAACGAATGCCGCGTCGCCCGCCAGAAACCGGCAGAGCCGAGGACCTCGGTATAATTGCCGATACCATAGCTGTCTTCGACAGTAATGGAGCGCAGGAAGACGATCGCCATCGGGTAGGCGAAAAACAAAATCAACCCAAGCAACGGCAGGCCTACGCAGGCAAGTGTCAAAAGGCGATCGCCGTCAAAGTGACGGTGCAATGCGGGGCGGGAGGTCTGGTCGGTGGTGTTCATGCTGTAACGGTCTTTGGCTGATCCACGTCATCAAGAACCCAGGTACAGGCCTGTGAGGCGATGCTCAGATTTACGGAGTCTCCAGTACCACAGGGGGCCCTGCCGTGTGTTTCGACCAGGAGAGCTCCGGCCGGGCTGTCCACTTCCAGGCGCTGCAAATTGCCCAGAAAACTGATGTTTCGCACTGTGGCGGTACCGTTGCGATCAGGTGTCAGGACGATCTGTTCGGGGCGGATACAGGCGAGATATGTCTTGTTGTCGGCGGGACAGGTGGACATCAGTTCCGGGAAATGCTGTCTCACCTCTTGGGTCGACAACAGGTTGCTGCTGCCCATGAACTCCGCCACAAACCGCGTGGCAGGACGGTGGTACAGATCTTCCGGCGTGCCTGCCTGCACGACGATGCCGTGGTTCATACAGATGATCTTGTCGGCAAGCGCCAGGGCCTCTTCTTGATCATGGGTCACCATAAGCGTTGGAATTTCCAGGGACCGCTGCACCTGGCGGATCTCGTCACGCAGGGTGGCGCGGACCTTTGCATCCAGCGCCGAAAGTGGTTCGTCCAGCAACAGCACCCGTGGATCGACGGCAATCGCCCGCGCCAATGCGATCCGTTGTTGCTGCCCGCCAGACAGCTGGCCGGGTAGCTTGTCAGCCACCTGTGGCAGTTTCACCAGATCCAAAAGCTCCGCCACCCGTTCCGCAATTTCAGCGGCGGGAATATCGCGGATCTTCAGACCATAGCCGATGTTTTCTGCCACGCTCATGTTTGGAAACAGCGAATAAGACTGAAAAACGATACCAAAGCCACGCTTGCGGGCAGGCAGGTCGGACAGCGCCGCCCCCTCCAGGGTGATTTCTCCGCCATCCAGATCAGCCAATCCAGCGATCAGCCGCAGCAGGGTGGTCTTGCCGCATCCAGAAGGGCCCAGAAGGCAGACAAATTCGCCCTTCTCGATCTCGATAGAGACGCGATCAAGCGCGGTGAAGGTACCATAGGTTTTTGTGGCGTCACGGACGGTTAAATACATAGGGGATCTTTCCTGGCGTACGGGCGGCTGGGTACCGGCCCGGGTAGACGTGGGGCGACCCGGGCCGCCCCAGTGTTTGGCTCAGCGACCGAACTTCTCTTTCCATAGAGCCTTCACAGAAGACTGCTGCGTCGAGGCCTTAACAAAATCCACATCCGCGAGGATCGTTGAGATATCGGCAGGCAGGCCAGCCGCCTCTGCGGCTTTGGAGGCATCAACACCTGGCACTGTGATCAGGGCTTTGTAGGTTTGATACAGCCCGATGGCCTCATCCGACATGGTCCAGTCCAGGAACGCCTTTGCGGCCTCCTTGTTGTCCGAACTTGCCATCAGGCCTGAGGCTTCCAGCTCATAGCCAACGCCACCTTCGGGAAACACCATGGCCAGCGGATAGCCTTCCTCGATCGACTGCATCGCGGTAAAGGCCAGCGAGATCCCGACGGTGTATTCCCCCACGCGGGCCGCTTTGCACGGCTTCGACCCAGAGGAGGTATACTGCGCCATGTTTGGATCAACCGCTTCGAGCTGGGCCCAGCCGGCCTCTTCTCCCATGCCCTGTAAGACAGCGTTTACATGCAGGTAGCCGGTGCCGGAAGAGTTTGGATCAGGCATCACCACCTCACCTTTGAAGGCCGGATCTTGCAGATCCGTCCAGCTGGTTGGCATCGTTAGCCCCTTCTCCTCCAGCCGCGCAGTATTGACGCAGAAGGCGCCCATGTAGCCAATCGGGGCGAACCATTTGCCATTTTCGCCTCGGAACGTGTCGGGCAGCACCTCGACACCCGAGGCCTGATAGGCTTCCAGCATCTCAAGGATCTGTGGGTCCATCATGGCGCTGACCGCCCAGCCCCAAATCACGTCTGCCTGCGGATTGCCCGCTTCGGCCAGCAGCCGCGCGCCGAGCTTGCCGGTGGAAAGACGCAGAACGTTGATCTTGGTATCAGGCATAGCGGCCTGCGCTGCGGCAACATATGCGGCGATCTCTTCTTCTTCCAGCGCGGTGTAAACCGTCAGGTCATCGGCAAGGGTGGGTGCGGCAAAGCCAAGGGCTGCCAGCGAGAGTGCGGTGGTCTGCATCCAGGTTTTCATCGTGATCTCCTTGTTGGTCCATATCTGTTGGCCCGGACCTGTATCCGGAAAGCTGCGGGTCCTTGTGATGACCCGTTCTGATTGCCCCGCTCTGTTTTTAAACTTGGGGTTATTTGTGTAGTCTTGCGTTTTTGTGGCATTTGTCTACAACAAATTCTCAACACCGATGCCCACAGCCCGCCAACCCGCGCAATTGAGGAATTTTTATGCAGATGATGACGACTCTTTCTGAACCGGAGATGCTGGCCCAGTTTGCTGATCGGTTGGCCAATACCACCGATGCCATGGCCATGAGCTATTTCCGCAACCCGCTGGACATCGAGTCAAAAGCGGACGATTCGCCCGTTACCCAGGCGGACCGCGCCATCGAAGAAGAAATGAGGCGGCAGATCACGGAGACCTTTCCAACCCATGGGATTCTCGGAGAAGAACAGGAATCCATACGGTTAGAGGCCTCCCATTTGTGGGTCATTGACCCAATCGACGGCACAAAGAGTTTTCTGTCCGGCATGCCAACCTTTGGAACGCTGATCGCCTGCATGACCGATGGCAGCCCCGATCTGGGGGTTGTTTCAATCCCGCCCACCAGCGAACGCTGGGTCGGTCAGCGTGGCAAGCCCACCCTGCTCAACGGCAGAGCCTGCAAGACCAGCGCAAAGGCGCAACTTGCCGATGCGATCCTTTATACCACCAGTCCCGACAGCTTTGACTCAGCGGGTTTGGCGCAGTTTGAGACCCTGTCCAAACGGGCTGCACTGCGGCGGTTTGGCGGCGATTGCTATGGCTACGGACTGCTGGCTTCGGGGCATGTGGACCTCCTGTTCGAGATGAACCTGCAACCCTATGACTACATGGCCCTTATCCCGGTCATAGAAGGCGCAGGCGGCGTGATTACCGACTGGGATGGACAGCCGTTGACGCTGGCCTCCGAGGGAAAAGTCATCGCAGCCGCCAGCACCACACTCCACGCAGAAGCGCTGGCAGCTCTGCGCAGCGACGGCCCAAACCGCTAGTCCCGCCCCATGTTTGATCCCAAGGACTGATCATGTGATCCGTTCGAATTCATTCCAGCGGGGCTGCGAGCAACGCCCCCACAGATCAGACTACGGTGGCTCTGCCGCTGTGCAGTAGATCGGGATGGGAATGGGGCCATGACCTGGGGCATATCTGCGGCCCGCCACGCCACCACAGCCGAGCGTTGCAGGGCCAATGACAAGGGTGAAACCATCGCTGCACACCCCTGTAAAATGCGCCAACATGGCCCCCATTCCACCCCGCTTGTTCGTCAAAACACATCTGCCCAGCGGCCCATTGATTTTCGCGCCTAATTGTCGTTTTGCCCCTTGCGAACAAAAGGGAACAGAAATAGAAGATGTCCCAGACTGTGTGGCAGGACACCACGTGCCACAGTTAAGTCCTTGAAAAGGCGAGTTGGCGGAGTGGTGACGCAGCGGATTGCAAATCCGCGTACACCGGTTCGATTCCGGTACTCGCCTCCAAACAATCTTCTTGAAGAAAATTCCCCAATGCTTCCAGTATATCCCATGTGTTACAGGGGCTTGCCGGATACCTCGTGCGTTGGACTATGTGAACCCTGACTTAGCCGGGGATGGTTTCCTTGCAGGCTACTCAAAGTTCAACCATAGGTCCCCTGCCTTGTATCCACCCCGGATCAAGTACCCCGGATCATTGACCTCAGGATGCTGCTCTGCCCAATCGCGGTATCGGTCATTCGTCACGACTTTGGCTCCCAGATCAAGCGCAGCGGTCAAAATTGCGGGGTCTGCGGGCGATCCTTTTGGGACCACCATCACACGTTCCTCTGGCAATCCCAAAGCCTTCGCCAGCGCCCCGTCATGTTGGTATTTCCCACACAAGAGGTAACCAACGTTGGCATCAAATACGACGCCGGGTGTGTATCCCGCCGCGCGAAGCTCCTGGACCACCTCCCGGAGCGTCTCGATTTGGGGAGTTCCGTCACGCCAATACATGACGTTTGAACCGTCCAAGATCACCCAGCGCTTACTTCGCTTCGTGAGAGCTCTTAGGGCAAGAATCAGGCTGGCAAGAAAGGCCGGGCCCGTGACCAGGACGAACGCGGAGAAACCAGAAATGAGCAGGGTACCGACAAGCGCAATACTTGAGACGACGAGTAGTAAATACGGGGTTTTCATGGAAGCTTCGTAGCCCGCTTTTCTGGCCATTTCCAGCCTCTTCGCCAGCCAGAGCCCTCCAGCAACCGCAAACCTCCGCCAGTTCCTCGTTCTGCCCGTTGCTCTGCTTGGACGGCCCCCGACCTACCCGGTAGAGGGTGTTCAGCGAGGGGCAGCGGTGGGGCCTGTCCAAATCACAGCTCAGGTTGAAGCCCGCCGTTAAGCCCCCCCATCCGTCGTATCTTTTGTCCGCCGCTGGGCCCTCGCCTGGATGCTCGGCTCGACAGCGCCACCGGTTTTGGCAGCGATCGCAAGCCACTGTTTTCCCACCGATCACCGCTTGGTTGACCACACAGGAGACAAAGCGCGCCGCCGTGCTCTATTCTATGGCGCGGATTTGGTCGCTCAGCTTGGCAATAGTTGTCAAACGCTCTGCAATGCTTCTTTGAAAACTGCCGAGCTGATTGATGATGTCATCCAGGGTTTCCCCATCTTTGGGCAACCGCGCAGCTTCGATTTTGCAAAGAACCCTTGTGGTGCTTAGTCCCAAAAACTGTCGGTGCATCACATTGCAAGCATGTTGAATTCTGTCAGCTTCGAAATTGACTTGCTCGCCGCCTTTACAGGCCTGCTCCCTCTCTCTTTTGATAAGATTTGCAAGGATCTCACGCTCTTTCGCAATATCGGCCGTCCCCAGCGCCCGCCGCTCTTTGGATAGGAGATCGTCACATTCTTCCAAGATGCGGGTCATGCCCTCAACAAACAGACGGTTGGTCACCGCGACTTTAATCTTGTGGAAATTGCTGTTTTCTCCCATGACGTTGGCCTCGAACCAGTTCGACATCTCAGAAGACATACTGCCATAGTTTTGCGATAATACGGTAACAGGGCCACCTGCTGGCTCGATGCGAGATGCGATCACTCTCAGATTATGAGGAATGGTCCGCATTGCATCAAATTCCCCAATCAGGCTTTTGGTTTCGGCAACTAGCGCATTGGCATCTGACACAGTTTGCTGCAGTTGCAGGATCTTTGGATCCGGAGCTGTATCGAGGCCGGCAGAACGCGAAAGCAGCTCTTCGGTTAGAGCGGCGGTGCAAAATTGGTGATAGTTTTCATACCCTTTTGAAAGCACCCATTTATTCAACAACTCCGCACTGTCGCTCGGAGACAGATCACCGTCCCCTTCGGCCTGCAGTAGCTCTGCATAGGCATTTTTGACCTCGGTGAACATTGCGCTGCTGGGGCGAATACGCGCAGAGAGGTATCCACCGGGGCAAGGGACAATGACCGCAAAAACCCAGTAATGCAGGCCGTCTTTTGTTTTGTTCTTGACGTAGGCACCTATGCTCTCGCCCCGTTTCAGGGTTTCCCACAACAGGTGGAATACACCTTTGGGCATATCTGGATGCCGGATGATCCGGTGCGGGGCACCGAGAAGTTCGTCCCACTCATAGTGAGCAACCCGCTTGAACACATAGTTGGCTGCTTTGATCACACCGCGTTCGTCTGTTCGCGAGATAAATACTTCGTGAAGACCAAAGGGAGCTTCTCCCTGTGTCGGTCGAGCATGTAGGCGGCGGTCGTTGATTGTCACTTTGACGTTCCATTTTCATGATAGCTCTCTGCTAAGATTACTTAGAAATTCTTCCAAATTCTTTAAAAGGATTGCGGGCGCTCAACCGTGGTGAGCAAGCGGGGCTTGGCGCAAACCAAACCATTGAAACAAAAGGAGTTCGCAATAAAACTACCGATGATCGCCTGGGTCATCCGACTTGCCATGATGGCACGAGCCCATAGATGGAGGCAGCCCAATGCCTGAGTATAGCCCCAGCCCCACTATCGGCGCGCGCTGGCGATCCTGCTGGGGGCCTTGGCAATCACGTTTTTACTGGGCGAGAGGCTAGTTGCTTCGGTAAACAAAGGACATTCTCCGTTTGACACCTTTTGGTGGCGGCGGGAAGGGATCGGCGTTTTGAACCTGCCTCTTGGCGGCACGAGCCAGCTCTTGCGTGCCTGTATTGCTGATAATTTCAACCCCGGCCAATGAGCCATCAGGATTTATCTCAAACAGAACCTGAACAACGCCTGGAACCGAAACCCGAACCGAGACGGCTCGGTTGAGATGAAGCAAAACCCGGCCGGCATAATTGGTGGTGCTGGCGTTGCCGGTATTGCGGCTCGACTGCAGGCCAAAGCCTTCGGCCAGGGACCCACCGCTTTGCCCGGCAAAGGGATTGGTTTCACCGTTTTGATAGGCGCTCAGAGGCGATTCAATCAGTGGTGGAGACCGAAGAGCGCTCAGGTCAGTTGCGGCCTCTCTCTCCCCTGTGGGCGCGACCTGGGAGCGGCGGCGCGACAGCTGTGGGCGCAACGAAACGGCAACGGCCTGATCGGTCTCACCTTGCGCTATGTCCGTTCTTTCAGGGGGGCTGCCTTCCGCCTCTGGGTCACTCAATGGCTCCAGTGTTTCAGGCGCAGAGGCTTCTCCCAGGGGAATTGTGGGAACCATTGAGGGCACCGGCGACGGGGTAACAGGCAGGCTGGGCGGGACGGAAACCGACAAGGCCGCGCGAGGCTGCGGCGCAGGGGGGACTGGCGGGGCGGGTGTTGGGTCAGGCACTGTCGGTGCTACTTGCTGCGGTTCGGCAAGGCTGTCCTGCTGGGTGCCAGAGGGGGCGCGTGTCTGGGGCTCAGCAATCTGGTCCGGCGCCTGTTCGCCAGCTCCAGATGCTTGCGACGTCACCTCCTCTGCCCTGCCTGTGTCCGGTGTAAAACTGCTCTGCGGTGTCTCGGATGCAACAAGCGCCTCACTGATCGGCGGTTTTGCACTTTCTGGCTCCGGGACATCGGCTGGCTCCGGCTTGGGCACATCGGCGGGTTCCGGCTCGGGCGGCGGAGTTGTTTCAGCAGGGGGTGGCTCTGGCTGCGGTTCGGTAAAGTCTTCAAAGGCGTTGCCAACAGCGATGGCATCCTCCCCCCCCTGCTCAGACGGCTGCGGAGCCGGCCTAGTCTGCACAGCATGCAAACCGCCAAAATGCAGCAGCAGCGACAGCAGCAATGCGGCAATCGCGATAACAGTGGAGCCTCGGATCATTCCAGGGACCGCACAGTCACGAGAAAAACGCCGGGCGCGCCCAGACGGCGCAATGCGCCGGTCACCTCAATCAAACGCGCCCCTGGCACGGCGCGGTCCGGGACGATGCGCACCGGCTTGGCCCCATGGTCAGCCATATATGTCTGAGGATCAGTCACAGCGCCCCGGAAGCTCAATCTGCCATCCTGGTGCAACACCAGCGCATCCGGCGGCTCACGCCCTTCCAGGCCAGAGGTTTCCACCAACTGTAAATTGCTGTCCAGCGGCGGCGCAACCGTGCCGGCGATCAGGAAAAAGATCAGCATCAGGAAAACCACGTTGATCAGCGTGATCGTCGAGTCGCGTTTGCGGCCTATGCGGGGGCGCCTGATCATGGGATCATTCCAGCACCATGACGGACAGCCCCTTGCGGCCACGCAGATGCACCAACAGATCCACCACCCGCTGCGCCGAGGTATCGGCATCAAGACTAACCAGCACCTGCCCGGTTTCAACCTGTGCAGCCAGTTCTTCCAAAGTGACCGATGCGCCATTCAAAACAAGGCGTGAGGCCCCAAGCTGCACAAAAACCCTTTGATCGGGTTGTGTCTGTGGCGCCGCGGTCCCGGCGGTCGCCTGGCCCAACTCGATTTCACCAAAGGTTGAAAAGGTCGAGGTCAACATGAAGAACAGCAACAGCAAAAAGATCACATCAATGAGCGGCGTCATCGACAAGGCACGCCGGACAAAGGGGGCTTGGTTACGCATCGAAAGATGTGGCGACTTGTGCCTCGGCGGCCCGGACCTGGCCCGTAGACTGAGACCCGGCTTGGCCAGCGGCCAACGTTTCTACCTGCGTTCCTGCCTGGCCGGGCACCAGAACGGTTTGCAGGGCTTTGTCGGCAAACACTCTTTCGCGTGCTGTTCGGCTTTCAAACCAGGCCAGAACCATAGAGGTCGGCATGGCCACGGCCAGCCCGACAGCGGTGGTCAGCAGGGCCACCCAGATCCCTCCGGCCAGCAACGACGGATCAACCGAAGAGCCCGCACCTTGCAGGTTCTGGAAGGCCTCGATCATACCAAGAACCGTGCCAAACAACCCCAGCAAGGGCGCAAGCTGGGCAACGGTGTCGAGAAACCGAAAGCCGCGTTCCAGCCCGGCAAGGGCCAGCCCTGCTTCGGCTTCAAGTCGCCCCTCAAGATCAGCCTGGCCCTGGGCCTGCATTGCCGCACGCAACAAAGGCGCCAGATAGCTGCGGCTCTCTGAGATCCTCAGCTGCGCCGCCTGTCGCTCCCCGGCATCCCAGGCCTCCAGAGCGTCTGAGAGCACACGATGGCGGCCAACGCCGCAGACGGCAAACTGCCAGAGCTTGTACAGCGTCACCCCAAGCGTCAGTACAGACACCGCAATCAGGATCAAAACCACCGGACCACCAAGGGCGAGGATCTCGCGGATGACATCAAATGACTTCATCCCAGCAACTCCACTGTTTGCCGACTGCTCAGCGAAAGCGCCTTATCGCAGATCTTACTTTCGACCCCATCGATGAGGCAGGAGTTAGCACCGTTGATCAGCACCTGCCCCACCGTGCTGCAGGCCATATTTGGCAGCTCAAATTGGCGCACCCGAGGCCGGTTTTCAGGCAGTTCGCGAAAATCAAAAAGCGACAGGCTCACCACGCCACCTGAGGTGTCAAAGATCACAGTTTCAAAAATGCTCTGGTCGATAAGCTGGCCTGTCTCATTGCGCACCAGGAAAGTCAGCCGACAGGCTGCCCCCACATCCTGGAGGGCGTTCAGCTCCAGGAAAAGCGGCGATGCTGCCTTCTCGGCGGGTTGGGCCAATACCACACCTGGAAAGACGCTGAGACAGAGCACCAAAGAGGCGATATGGCGACGCAACATATGTTGGCTCCTGATTGTGCAGTGTTGAACCTAGCAGCAGTTGCCGGGTGCTGGCCTTGGGCGGCAGCACATCATTATTCATCTTATCCAAGATGGGGGTCAAGGGTAAGGATCCCTTACCATTTTGCGAAACGGGGAGACTGACCAAAAGCGGCAGACGGGAGCGCTGACCTAGGGGTCAAACCCATTCATCCGGCATGTTCAGCCACCCCACTGGATCAGCGGATTGTGGCCGAACCCGCTGGGGCGGTCCGCAAGCGTGACAGGTCCGATGTATTGGGGCAGCCCACCGGCTCTGGAAACCAGGCCGATAAGGCCGTCACATTCAACTTGGACCACTCAAGTGGCGCGGATCAGGGGGCCGTGCGACTTGAGTGCTGGGCTCTCACGCAATACCCAATATACGGCGTGCTTGGCTTGCTGTTGCGACCGGTCTGTGATGCTGCGCGCAGATATCAGCGACACGTTGCACCAAAGCGGCATTCGACGGCGCAAGCTGCATCTTGCTGAGGCGGATGTTGTCCTCTAGACCTGTGCGCGCATGGCCGCCTGATGACACCGACCATTCATTCAAGACGAGCTGATTTGCACCAATCCCGGCTGCACACCACTGCGCCTTTTCGCCAAACAGCCGTTTGACGGTCTGGACATAAAAGTCAAACACCTGGCGATCTGCGGGCATGGCGTTTTTCACCCCCATGACAAATTGGACATACGGGGTATCTTTGATCTGGCCGCGTCTGTGCATGTCTGCGGCCTTCAGGATGTGGGACAGATCAAAGGCTTCGATCTCTGGCTTGATGGAATAGGACAGCATTTCTGCCGCCAGCCAGTCCACAAGCTCTGGCGGGTTTTCATACACCCGCGTCGGGAAATTGTTTGACCCCACCGAGAGCGAGGCCATGTCGGGGCCCAGCGGCAGCATGCCTCCCCGTGTTTGACCTGCGCCAGACCGCCCCCCCGTAGAAAACTGGATGATCATGCCAGGGCAGTGTTTTTCCACCCCGTCTTTCAGGGCCGCGAATTTTTCAGGGTCACTGGACGGGGTTTCGTCGTCATTGCGCACATGGGCATGCACGATGCTTGCCCCCGCCTCAAAAGCCGCATGTGTGCTTTCGATCTGCTCTGAGACGGTGATCGGCACGGCCGGGTTATCTGCCTTGCGCGGCAAGCTCCCGGTAATCGCGACACAGATGATGCAAGGCGTGCTCATGTGCTTGGCGCCAATACAAAATCATGGACCACTTCGTAGTAAGGTCCAGCAAATCCAGCCTCTGCGATGCGGGCCGGGTCTTTGACCAGCTCAAACTTGGCGAGCAGACTTTCTTTCACCCCAAAAACCGCATCCGAGTGGATATATGGGTCGTCTGGATCAAAGATATGGGTGATCAGTGTCTCAAAACCCTCCGCTTCGAGGATGTAGTGCAAATGCGCGGGCCTAAAGGGGTGGCGCCCGAGTTTTTCGAGCATTTGACCAACGGGTCCATCATCGGGAATGGGGTAGAATTTCGGCTTTACCCCTTTGAAATGATACGATCCATCTGCCCCAGTGCGAAACACCCCGCGCAGGTTGAAGTCGGGCTGCAGCCCCTTTTGCTGCACATCGTAAAAGCCTTCATCATTTGCCTGCCAGACATCAATCTTGGCCCCCTTGATCGGAGCGCCATCGGTGCCAAGGATGCGGCCCTTGACCAACATCGGCTCGCCTTTTTCATCAAGGCAGATGTCAGACCCCATTGGCAGCTCGGGCGCATCCGGCACATGGAACGGGCCAAGCACGGTGGACTCTGATGCGCCTGATGGTTTTCTGTTGTTGATCGCATCGACCAACATTGAAACCCCAAGGCTATCCGACAGCAGGATAAACTCCTGTCGCCAATCATCACAGGTGTGCCCTACTTTGGTGAGGAACTGGATCGCTTCGAACCACTCTTCCTGCGTTGGTTCAATCTCTTTCACGGCAGCATGCAGATGTTTGGTGATCGCGCCCATAACGTCAGCAAGACGTGCGTCTTTTGCCTGCGCATTGCGACTGATCACAACCTCGGCGGAGTTTTCTTCGGTGAAATAGCCCTGTTCTTGTGTGGACATCATGTTTTCCTATCGTGCCAGAATTGCAGTCAGAACGCGGGTCAGCTCCGCCACGGGATCGTCCGCCATCGCGTCATTGCGCCAGCAGACATGTTGATCGGGGCGGGTCAGGATGCAGCCGGCATCGCCCACTTCACGCGCCCGCGCCCAATCGCCAGTATGATCGACATAGTCCTGACGCGGCCCAATTACATGCGCCTCCAGCTTGACGCCCAAGGCCTTGGAAACTTGTTCTGCAGCCTCTGCCCAGGCCCTCCCGCCAAGGCCAGTGAAGAGCGTGAAGGCCCCACCACCCGCGAGGTCGAGCGTTGAGTGTTTGTCGCCTTTTTGATCAAACAGCCAGGCATGTGGAATGCGTGCGCCCGGCCAGGTGGTTGGCTGATAATGAAGGTCCGCATCCAGTGCAAAATCAGGTTCGATCTGACCATCGGTCACTGTCGCAGCTGAGGCATAGCGCTGGTTCATTTCAACACCATGGGCATCAAATTCATACTTCTTGAAGGCAATCGCTGAATTTAACGCCGCGCGTTGTGCCTCTGCCTCTGGTGTCGTGCCACATCGGGCATCCATGTTGGCCTTGATCTGATCAATGTCCAATCCCCCGGTCATGCCGAGGGCTTCAAAAATTGGGCCAAATTCACCGATAGACTGGTTTGCACGGGTCACGATCTGTTTGGCCACGGGAGCGCGCTCGGCGGTGTAGCTGTCCAGCAAGCTCTCGCCTGCTTCGCCTTTGACCACGGCGGCCATTTTCCAGCACAGGTTGAATGCGTCTTGAATGGAGGTGTTCGAGCCAAGCCCATTTGAGGGCGGATGCCGGTGCGCCGCGTCCCCCATGATGAACACGCGTCCTTTGGACATCTGCGTGGCGTAGGTATCGTTTACTGTCCAGGTGTTGGCGCTGATGAGGTCAATCTCAAGCTCTGGATCACCAACCAATTGGCGGGCCACATCCGTCGCCATCGCTTCGTCCACCACCGGGGCAGGTTCGTTGATGTCATAGCCCCAAACGATCAGCCATTCATTCCAGGGGCGGATGGCGCGGATCAGACCCATACCGATCCCGCCAACATTGGCACCGGGCTGCATTACCCAATACAGAACCGAAGGACGGTGGGCGACATATTTGGTCAGGTCAGCGCGGAAATAGATATTCATCGACCCGCCAACACCCATTTTTCCTTCAAAGGGCAGGTCTTCGTTCTCGGCCACCAGAGAATTGCCGCCATCTGCGCCAATCAGGTACTTTGAGCGAATAGTGATCTCCTGGCCTGTCATGCGATCAAGGCAGGTGGTTGTCACCCCTTCGGCGTCTTGAACGTGGGATTTATACTCTGTGCTCATCCGGGCGCGGCTGCCGCGCTTGCAGGCCGTTTTGAACAGGATCGGCTCCATGAAGGTCTGGGGCAGATCGTTCATAAAGGTTGGCGAAGACAGCAAGTGTTCCGCCTTGGACAAAGGATGCGTCCCCCAGGATTTCATGCGGCCGATTTCTTCCCCCGCAAGGCTTTCGCAAAACACATTCTCCCCCATCAGGCTCTGGTCCATCGCATTGAGGTAGACTTCGCTCTCCACCTCTTTGCCCAGATCGCGCAGCACTTCCATTGTGCGCTGGTTGGTGATGTGCGCGCGTGGCGTGTTTGCCAGCCAGTGATACCGGTTGATGACGATATTCTCGACACCGTAGCTGGACAACAGGGCGCCGCTTGTGGAGCCAGCAGGCCCGGTACCGATGATCAAAACCTCTGTCGTGATATCTGCCATGAGTTTATTTCTCCTCAAGTTTGAGTCTGCCACCACTCAGGCGGCGGCGTATTGGAAAAAGGTGAAGCCCGGTGCGTTCGGAGACGAGCCCCCAAAGGCCACGTGGGGCGACCAGCATGATCGCGATGGCCAGCACACCAAGGGTCATAAGATACCAGCTGCCAAAATCAGCGAGCAGGGATTGCAGCGCAAAGAACACAAGCACTCCGAGGATCGGGCCCTCAATGGTGCCGATGCCGCCGATGACAACAATGAAAATCACATAGGCCGTCCAGTCGGTGACGCTAAAGGCCGCGTCTGGGCTGATGCGGGCTTTTTGCATATAGATCAGCCCCCCTGCGAGCCCGGTGCCAAAAGCAGAACTCAGGAACACGATCCATTTCATCCGCCCTGCATCCACGCCAACGGATTCTGCAGCCTGGGTGTTGTCACGCACTGCGGCCAACGCAAGCCCGCGCCGTGTGCGCAGCAGCCAGTAGATGCAGCCGATTGTCGCAAGAGCCAGCACCAGTGCCAGCCAATAGGCCAGGATATCGCGTGCCGCTGCTGAGCGCACATCAAGTGTCTCTTTGATGAGATCAACGAACCACATGTCGCGGGTTGCATCACGGGGCAAGGATGTACCGGTGCCACCGCCCAGGGTTTTCCATTGGGCAACCAGCAAGCGCACCACTTCGGCGATGACCCAGGTACCGATGGCAAAATAGGCGCCATTGAGGCGGAAAGCGAAAAACGCGGTGGGTACAGCGATCACAAGTGCTGCGATGCCTGCAAAAAGGATCGCGGGAACTGGATCAACGCCCCAAAGGATCACCGCGCCGAACAGCGCGTAGGCGCCCATCCCGACAAGGGCCTGTTGCCCAATGCTCACCAGCCCGCTGTAGCCCGCAAGCAGGTTCCAGAACTGCGCCAGAACCAGCATTGTCAGGATGAAAAACATGTCCTGAATTGCGCTGCGGCCCGCAAAGAACGGCAGCGCGATCAGCACGGCGATCAGGACAACGCCAAGGATGGCGGCAATCCGCGAAGCGGGGGTTTGAGTTGTTACAGAATATGCCATCAGTCATTCGCTCTCGGAAATAGGCCGCGGGGTCGCAAAAGCAGCACCACAAGAAACGCAATGTGCCCGGACAGGATTTGCCATTCGGGATTGATGGCCGCGCCCAGCGTTTGGGCCACGCCGATGATGACCCCACCCAATAGCGTGCCCCAAAGCGAGCCAAGACCTCCGATGATAACGGCCTCAAAGGCATAGATCAGGCGGGCGGGGCCGATATTGGGGTCAAAATTTGCACGCAGGCCAAGGTAAAGCGCCGCAACTGTGACGATCACCAGTGCAATGCCTGTAGCGGTGGCAAAGATGTTCGCAGGCTTGATGCCCATCAGGCTGGCGGTGGTTGCGTCATCGGATGTGGCACGAAAGGCGCGGCCAAGCTCGGTTCGGTAAAACAGCTGGTTCAGCCCAACAATCACCAAAACAGCAGAGCCAAAGGTCAGCAAGGGCATGACACCCAGAGTGATCGGCCCAACGTCAAGTGAGGCCGTTGTCAGCGCATTTGTCGGCAAGCGTTGGCTATCAGCAGAAAAGCCTTCCAGAAGCGCGTTTTGCAGCGCAATCGACAGACCAAATGTCACCAGTAATGGCGGCAGGATATCATCGCCCAGCGTTCGGTTCAGCAGAAACTTTTGCAGCAGATAGCCAAATGCAAACATTACCGGCATGGCGATAAGGGCTGCGATAAACGGTGAAAGGCCCAGCAAGGTCACCAACACCAGAATAAGGTAAGCGCCCATCACAATCAGATCGCCATGGGCGAGGTTCACCAGGCGCATGATCCCGAACACCAGGCTCAGGCCTGAGGCAAAAAGTGCATAAAGGCCACCCAGCAGGATGCCTTGAATGATTGTATCGATCCAGATCAATGGCCTGCTCCAAAATATGCGTCGTGAATGTCGTCGCGTGACAGGCTGTCGGGCGTGCCCGTCAGGGTGATACGCCCCTCCATCATGCAATAGACCCGGTCGGCGACGGCCATGGCCTGCGCGATGTCTTGTTCCACCACGATCAACGATGCGCCCGCCGTTTTGATCTGCGGAATGGCTTGGTAAATGTCCTTGATGACGACGGGCGCCAGCCCGAGGCTGATTTCATCGCAAAGCAACACCCGCGGGTTGCTCATCAGGGCCCGGCCAATGGCGACCATCTGTTGCTGCCCACCCGAGAGCGCCGTCCCCGGAGTGTTCCGCCGTTCTCCCAGGATCGGAAAGAGTTCATAGACAGTGTCCAACGTCCAGTGCCCCTTGATTTTGCGCCCATAGGTGCCGATCAAAAGGTTCTCCTCGACGCTGAGGGAGGGGAAAATTTTACGCCCTTCAGGCACCATCGCGACGCCTTGGGACATGATTTCATCTGCGGGCTGCGTACCGATTGGGATGCCGTCATAAAGCACCGCTTTTGGCTCATTGCGTAGAACACCGGCAATTGAGCGCATGAGCGTCGTCTTGCCAGCACCGTTCGCGCCGATGATCGCAATGGTTTCAGCCTCGCCCAATTCGATATCAACGCCAAAGAGCGCTTGAAAATCCCCGTAGTGGGCGGTCAGGTTCTGCGTGCTCAACAGACTCATTAGACTTCGATCCCCAGATAAATTTCTTGGACTTCCCGGCTTGCCATGATCTCATCCGGATCACCGAGCCCGATAACTTTGCCGAAATCCAGCACCAGCAGGCGCTCCACCACCGAGGTCAGCGCGTGCAGCACATGTTCAATCCAGATGATCGTGACGCCTTGCGCATGGATGTCCTTGATGGTGCGGATCAGCGCCTGACATTCGCCTTCGGTCAAGCCGCCTGCGATTTCATCCAGCAACAACAGTTTGGGCTGCGTCGCCATGGCACGGGACAGTTCCAGCCGTTTGCGTTCCAACAGCGACAGCTGCCCCGCAGGCGTGTTCGCTTGGGCGATCAGTTCCGTTCGCTCCAGAACCTCGGCGCAATCGTCACGCACCGCAGCTTCGGACATGTTGCGCCCATGGGTCGCGGCAACCAGGAGGTTCTCGTAGACTGTCAGCTTTTCAAAGGGCTGCGGGATTTGAAAGGATCGCCCGATCCCTGTCAGGCAGCGCTCCATCGCCGACACTTTGGTCACGTCGCGCCCTTCAAAATGAATGCTGCCCTGGTTGGCACGAATAGTACCGGTGATCAGGTTGAACAGGGTCGATTTACCCGCCCCATTTGGCCCGATGATGCCCAGCGCCTGCCCCTGCGGAACATCAAAGCTGGCATCATCCGTCACCGTCAAGGCGCCGAAACTTTTGGTAACTGATTGGAGCGATAGGATCGACATGGCTTTATCCAAGGCCCCAAAGGAAGGGGCCATCTAACAAGAGGAGAGAGAGGCACCCCGCCAGGGTCGGCGGGGCGCAGATGCAGAAGCTTTAGGAAATTTCTTCCATTGCTCCGCCTGTCGGGATGTTTGGATGTTTGGAATTTTCCACAATCACCAGCTCGTAACCGCCGCTATCCTTGAGGCGCCACTGCCCACCGACGAGCGGTGTCTTGGCCACGTTCTGCGCCGCAAAGGGCGGCAGGCCTGCACCATCAAAGGCGATGCGCCCAACCATTGAATCCAGTTGCGTTGCAGCAATGGCAGAGGTGACTTCGTCAGGGTCGCGGCTGTCTTCTACGCGTCCCATGACGTTTGCTGCCATCTCGAACAAGGCATGGGCAAAGCCAATCGGCTGGGTCCAGGACTTGCCTGTCGTTGCCGTATAGCGCGCTGCAAGGTCGCCTGCGGATTGCCCTGTGAGCGATGACGCAAAGGGATGCGACGGGGACCACCAGACTTCGGAACTCAGGTTGTGACCATGATCGCCCAGTGCTTCCACGGCTTGCGGGAACAGGATTGCTTTGCCAATACTCGCAGCCTTTGGGTTGAACCCTTGCTGTTTCGCCTGCGTCCAGAAGGTCGTGAAGTCTGGCGGAATGGGGACACCTGTGACGATCTCGCAATTGGCAGCTTTGAAAGCATTGATTTGCGCGCTGAAATCATCTGTGAGGTTCTGATACCGCCCCGTATCTGTCAGGCTGAACCCTTGGGCGTCCAGTACGGGCGGGAAGCCCGCATTTGGGTCCCCCCATGCATTGCCGTCCCCATCATTGGGGAAAATGGCCCCGACTGATTTGTTGGTATCAAGCTGGTTCCACATGGCGGTGAAGGTGGAAATGACATCCTCTAGCCCCCAGAAAAAGTGGAAGCTGAAGTCAAACGGCCGCCAGCTGTTCGGATCACCAGGGTTGCCCTGCTGGCCGATGAAATAGGGCTGCCAGGGCGCCACGGTAGAAATCACCGGGATCTCTTCGGACTCGCAGGTTGTGGCAACGGGATTGGTGGTTTCCGGTGTCGAAGCCACAAGCATCATATCGATTTCGTCATCAATAATCAGCTCTTTGGCGACTTCGGCGGCACGGTTTGGGTTGGACTGGCTATCCTTGACGATCACCTCGAAGTTTGCGCCAGACTCGGAATTCAGGAAGCCGTCGATGATGAAACTGTCGGCATCCGAAAAGGCAGCCAAGGGACCGGACTGAGGGCTGACATAGCCAAGCCGGATTTTTGCGCCCTGCCCCAGCGCCGGGGCAGCAAGCCCCCCGGCAGCCAGCGTCAGGCCGGTTGCGGCGGATGATTGAAGTAGCTTACGACGTGATAGCATAATGTCCTCCCAAACATCGTGATACTTATTGAATTGGTGCGTCTCCGGCCCAGGCAGCCTGCAACAGCGCGCGAATGTCATCGCGGGTCACGGGCTGTGGGTTTGGATAGGGTTTTGTGGTTGCCAGATCTGCGGCGTGATCAAGATCGCGCTGTTGCAGGCCCAAATCGCGCAAAGCGGTTGGTGCGTTCATCTTTTGGGCAAAAGCGTGCAGCGCTGTTCCAGCATTTTCGCCGCCCAGAAGATCACAAATTGGCTGTAATTCGCGCCCGGCGGCGCGGGCATTGTAGGCAATGGCATGGGGCAGAACGATCGCATGAGTTTCTGCATGGGGCAGATTGAATGCGCCCCCCAACGTGTGGCAAAGTTTGTGATGCAGGGCCATGTCGACCCGCCCCAAAACGGTCCCACAGGCCCACGCGCCGCGCAGAGTTGCTTCGCGCGCCACGAGGTCAGACGGCTCCCTGAGCACCCTGGGCAGACCATCAATGAAGGCTTCAAGCCCCTGGATCGCCATTGCGGTTGTTTCACCCGTTCGATTGGTCGCATACAGCGCCTCTGCCGCGTGGGCCATCGCATTTAGCGCCGATGTGACCGTCATTGGCACAGGAAGCGTCCTCACCAACTCAGAATCGTACAGGATGACCTCTGGCAAAACGCTTGGGTCGCTCAGGGTGGTTTTGACACCATTTTCCGTTTGGCCGAGGATTGGCGTGCATTCACTGCCTGCATAGGTCGTTGGGATCACGATCTGTGGTAGGCTGGTTCTAAATGCAATCGCTTTGCCTAGCCCGGTGGTTGATCCGCCACCGATGGCAATCAGGCAATCTGTTTGCGTTTCAGCAACCTGGGCCATCGCGGCCTCTGTGACATGAACAGGGGTATGCATTTCTGCTTTGCAAAAGACCCCAACCGCCAAAGGCCCAAGCAATTCGGCAATCTCCAACGCCGCGTCGCTCTGTAGCGGCGTGGCCAGAACCAGCACCTTGGATGCGCCGATCCGCTGGACTTCGGCGGCGACGGACATGCGCTTTGCCGCCCCAAAGACAACGCGAACAGCTGTGTCCGAATTCTGAATTGGCTGTGCCACGAGGTCTTCTCCGCTCATTGTTTCGCCCATATTAGATGCAAAAACTGAGCGGTTGATCGAATATCAGACAATCAATATACCTTTAGGTTATGAAGATTGATCCAAATCACCTGCATATGCTGTCTGCCATCATC
Organism: Pseudophaeobacter sp. TrK17; assembly: GCF_042192375.1. NCBI lineage: Bacteria > Pseudomonadati > Pseudomonadota > Alphaproteobacteria > Rhodobacterales > Roseobacteraceae > Pseudophaeobacter > Pseudophaeobacter sp. TrK17. The sequence goes on along the minus strand of NZ_CP071700.1, from coordinate 857,427 downwards.
GACGCGGGCGGGTTGAGCGAAGGCGCTGCCGCACTCAACAAGTCTCAACCAAGCGTTTCTCGTTCTTTGGCGATGCTGGAGAAAAGGCTTGGAGCGCGGTTATTCGAAAAGGGAAAAAGACCCCTGAGGCCGACAGAGCTTTGCCTGACGCTGGCGGAACAGGGAAAAGTGGTGGCAAAGGCCAGTGAGGCAGCCCAAACCGCTGCAGAGCTGTATTCCAGAGGCAAGGCTGGAACCGCACGCATTGCGGGCACACCAATTTTTATGGACGGCGTTATCTCTGGAATGCTTGCTTCTTTTCAAACAGCCTTTCCCGATGTCACCATTCATCAAACCTATGGGTATTTACCTGAGCTTAGCGAACAGCTCAGCGCTGGCCTGATCGATTTGGCAATCTGCCCGGTCAATGCCAATGCGGTGCCACCGAAGTTGAGTTTCAAGCCAATTTTGCGCGGTAGAAATGTAATAGCATGTGCGCCATCCCACCCGCTCGCACGTAAATCAGCGTTCAAGCTGGAAGATATTGCGGCCTACCCCTGGATCGCGCCACCTGCCGGAAGCCCGCTCTATGAAGACCTGCGCATGGCTCTGCAAAGCATCGGGATTACGGACTTCCGGGTCAGCTTTACCGGTGGCTCGCTTGCATCAATATTCAGCGTGATGGCCGGATCAAATTCTCTCACTGTTTTACCGTATTCCGTCGTCTTCATGCAAAGCACAACGAAGATCATCACAGCGCTGCCGGTGAAACTGGAACACCCCGAAAGAGAGCTTGGGCTATTGTGGGACCCTGACCGCCCTCTTCGCCCGGCAGTTAAACGGTTCCATAAATTCCTCGAAGCCGAATTTACTGGCTTGGCCCAGCGCATTGATGAAAAAGGCCGCCAAGACGTTTGGCGACGTTGATCTGGGTTTAGCTTATGCCCCGGAATGCTAAGGCATGCCCCGGGCGGGGGCTCCAACGCAAGGTGTTGCGATTGAAACGATACCCCCGATCAGTGCCCGCCTTAGCCAAACCGCTTGCAGCAATGAAAGGTATTCCTTCGCTTAATGGAAGGTGGCCACCAAAACCGCAGGTGTTCACGCGGCATTTTCTTCTTCATCATCAATAGGTTTGCAGGTGATCCGGCGCATATCCTCGCGGGCCATTGGCAGGCCAAAGTAGTAGCCCTGGCTTGAGGTGCAATTTTCCTCACGCAGGAATATAAGCTCGTCTTCGCTCTCGACCCCTTCAGCGAGTACCGGAATGTCCAGTGCATCACCAAGCAGCAAGGTGGAGCGCACAATCGCGGCACGTTGCGGGTTCTTATGCACATCCTGAATAAAGCTGCGGTCAATCTTGATCTTGTCAAAGGGGAAGGTCTGCAACATCGACAGCGACGAATAGCCGGTGCCAAAATCATCCATGGCAATCCGAATACCCAGCGCCTTGAGTTTGTGCATCACCTTGAGCGTATGCGCCTGGTCGTGGATAATGCTGGCCTCGGTGATCTCCAGTTCCAAACGCTGCGGCAGCAGCCCGGTTTCGAACAAATTGTCCATCACGTTTTCCAGAAACGAGGGCTGTACCAGCTGCTGCGGTGCCACATTGACTGCAACACTATAGGGGTAATCCCATTGAGCTGCCTCGCGGCAGGCCTCCCGTAGAACCCAGGCACCGATGTCGCGCACCAGGCCGGTTTCCTCGGCGACCGGGATAAACTCTTCTGGCGACACCCGTCCGCGGGTCGGATGATTCCAGCGCAGCAGAACCTCGAACCCTTCTGGCGCCAGTGTTTCCAGCCGGTTCTGCAGCTGATACACCAGTTCGAATTCGTCGTTTTCCAGCGCCCGGCGCAGGTCATGGACGAGCTGCATCTTGTTGCGGTTGATCCGGCCCATTTCCTCATCAAACAGGCAGATTGGCCGGTCGGTTTCTGACTTGGCCCGATACATCGCCACATCCGATTTATGCAGCAACTGGGCTGCATCTCGCCCATCCTCCAGCGTCGTTGCAATCCCTATGGATGCCCCAACACGCAGAGAGACCTCTTCGAGGTCGATAGGCTCGACGATGGCCGCATGCAACCGTTTGGCAAAGCTCAGCACCTCTTCGATGCAGCGAAAGCCAACCTGTATGGCCACAAATTCATCGCCACCCGCCCGTGCAACATATTCGCCCTCCCCCAGTTGCATGCTCAATCGCCAGGCGACCCGGCGCAACACTGCATCGCCCATGGCGTGACCGTGCAGATCGTTCACCTCCTTAAAGAGGTTGAGATCCATCGTCAGCATTGCCACCCGCGCCGTTTCATCCTCGGCCAACTGTGTCGCCAAGTCGTCCATTTTGCGGGCCAGCCACATGCGGTTGGGCATACTGGTCAGGGGGTCATGCTGGGCTGCGTGTTCAAGTTGCGAGCGTGATTCACCCTCAAGATTGACCTCGATACTTGCCGAAGCAATGGCAATCAGCAGGATGATCACGGTGACACCAAAAATAAGCATCGCCATAGCGGTGTCCGAAATCGCCATGGGGGGCACGACTACAGACGAGTCGAGGCGGATCTCCACCGCGCTGTCAACGGCGGAGTAAAATCAGACCATTGGGCGGCGCAAAAGTAGGCCACTTTGGTGTTGTGCGTGACGGGTGCGCAGAGCGCAGGCGGCCAGTCAACCGCGCTCCCCAAATAGCTGGCGGTTGACTGGCCGTCTTGGCCCGTGAGGGCCAAGCCATGGATTTTCGATCAGGGGGTTTTGGTGGCTTTTCGCGCTTGGCTCTGAGCCAGGCGATAGCTCTCGCCATTCATCTCGAGGATGTTGACGTGGTGGGTCAACCGGTCGAGAAGCGCGCCGGTGAGGCGCTCGGTGCCGAAGGTTTCCGTCCATTCATCGAAGGGCAAGTTGCTGGTGATCAGCGTGGCCCCACGCTCGTAGCGTTGCGAGATCAATTCAAAGAGCAACTCGGCCCCGGTTTTGGAGAGAGGGACAAAGCCCAATTCGTCGATGATCAGCAGTTTTACGTTGGCCATCTGTTTTTGAACCCGAAGCAGGCGGCGCTCGTCACGCGCTTCCATCAGTTCGTTGACCAAGGCTGCGGCGGTGGTGAAGCTGACCGTCATCCCTTTCTGGCAAGCGGCAAGCCCCAGGCCGAGGGCGACATGGGTTTTGCCCGTGCCGCTTGGGCCAAGGGCGATCACGTTCTCACGCCGCTCGATCCAGTCGCAGCGCGCCAGCTCCAGCACTTGCATCTTGTTCAGTTTGGGGATCGCCTTGAAGTCGAAGCTGTCGAGGCTTTTGGTGGCCGGGAACTTGGCCGCCTTGATGCGGCGCTCGACCATCCGTCGCTCGCGATCGATCAGCTCCAGTTCGACCAAGCGCGTCAGGAACTGGACGTGGTCCAAGCCCTCGGCAGCGCATTGGCGCGCAACTTTCTGATACTCGCGCAGGAACGTCGGAAGCTTCAGCGTCTTGAGATGATGTTCCAGCAGGATCTCGGGGACATGGGTCATTCCGCAGCCTCCGACATCAGGGACATGTAGCTGGCCGCTGATGTCGTCTCGACCTGCGCCCGTGGCAGGTAGGGGTACACGTCGAGATCGAGCCGTGGTGGACGCTTCTCGACCTGGCACAGCACCAGATGCTTCACGGCATCAAAGCCGACCGCGCCCATCTTCAGGGCCTGCTTTACGGCGACGTGCAGGTCATCCATGCCGAAGCTTTCCAGCAAGCGCAGGACCTGCACATATTCGCGACGACCGATCTTTAGCATGCGCGCTTCCATCAAACGGCGCAGCGTGTCGAACTCTTCGGGCAAGTCCCATTCCGCGAGGGGCGCGGCCTGATCCAAAGCATTGATCTTGCGTTCGATGAGCGGGAGGTAGTGGATCGGATCGAACACCATGTCCTCGCGCGCGTAGCATCGCGGATGGCGCGCGATCACGTCTCCACGGCAGCCAATCACCACCTGATCGACATAGGCCCGCACCCAGACATCCTGATGGCCGTAGGCCACGGGGACCGAGTAATCGTTGGTGTCGTAGCGGACCAAAGATTGGGAGTTCACCCGACCGTTGGCTTGTGCGCAGGCCTCAAAGGGAGCGGCTGGCAAGGGGCGCATCTCGGCCTGATCCCGTTGCAAGCGCACGCCGATCGTCTCCGTATGTCCCCGCAAGATGTCGCCCTGACGGGCGCGGCACTGCTCTTCGAGATAAGCGTTGAAGCTCTCCCAGTCCGGGAAGTGGGGGATCGGCACCATGTGGTTACGGCGAGCATAGCCCACCATTCCCTCAACATTCCCCTTATCATTCCCTTTGCCGGGCCGTCCGTAGCGATCTCGGAACAGGTAGTGTGACAGCAACCCGCTGAACAGCTTGGCGCGTACCCGGGTACCATCCGGCTGGATCTTCGAGACTAGGCAGCGGTCATTGTCATAAAGCACCGACTGCGGCACCCTGCCAAAGAAGGCAAAGGCATGCACATGTCCGTCCATCCAGGCCTCCGCCGTGGCCGCCGGGTAGGCCCGCACGAAGTAGGCATCGCTGTGCGGCAAATCCAGGACGAAGAAGTGGGCCTTTTGCTCAACGCCTCCGATCACAACGACCGCTTCGCCAAAATCGGCCTGCCCATGGCCCGGCGGATGTGCCAGAGGCACGAACATCTCACGGCTGCGCCGTTCACGCTGCCGAACGTAGTCTTTGATGATCGTATAGCCGCCAGTGAACTCGTGCTCCGCCTTGAGCCGCTCGTGGATCCGCTTCGCCGTGTGGCGCTGCTTGCGGGGCACATTCTTGTCCCCTTCAAGCCAGCCGTCGATGATCTCCGTAAATCCATCAAGCTTCGGACGCTTGATCTCCTTCGTGCGCCGGTATCCAGGCGGCGTTGAGAACGCCAACATCTTGCGAACGCTGTCGCGCGATATGTTGAAATGACGCGCCAGCTCCCGCTGGCTCATACCCTCGCTGCGCGCCAGCCTGACCTTCCTGTAAAGTTCCACGGTGTAAATCTCCTCGCCCTCCCTGCGGCCGCAAGAAGGGAAAAAGTGGACGACTTTTACGCCGCCCGCACCGCCAATATGGCGGCGCTACCGTGGTCTAATTTTGCACCGCCGTTCTCATGCAATCGTTTTCCTATTCCACAAGCCTTGGTAAGATCACGGGAAGACAGTGAACAACCATATATTTGCTTAAATCACTAACAGAGAAGCCCCCCCATGCCGGACAACGACCTACCCCCTGTTGCAAGTATTTTTCCTGATGACTGGTATTTTTCCGAAGCCTTAGATGACCGTGTGACAAGCGCTGGCGTTTGTGCCTTTAAAACCCCGAACTATGACGAGTTTGACCAAAGTCGGCTAAGCGATAAGGACTTTTTCAAACGACTACTGCTTTCGGTGCGTGACTTAAATCAGGCTCGCAGCGCGGCGCAATTTCTACTGGAAGAAGTTGAATGGGAAGATAAATATCCTCTTGGGGAGCTGCGGCGTTTTCAGGCGTACGAAACATCACTAATCGTTGCCTATGCTAGACCCTTCAGTCAGAGCAAGGGGCAAGTCCCGCCCCTCTCATACGGACGGCTGGGAATAAAACTGCGGTCTTCCGTGAGCGAAATCCATAATGACCTCATCAACAAACGTAACAAGCTCTTCGCTCATAGTGATCCAGACATTGTTGAGCACTCCAATCTATGGGCCTATTCAGGAGAGCGGACGGACGGCTCTAAGTTTTCTGTACTATGCCCCCCCTCATTTAAAGAAGGTACATACCTAGACCTCCACGGGGTTTATCGAGTTGAAAATATCTTGTCTTGCCTTGCCGAAGCGGTGCTTCAGATGCTCCAAGCAATGCATGTTCACTTCCTCGACCTCATCGAAGTGAAAGACAGTACACGGCGAGCTGCCAAAAAACACTGATACACCCCAGCGAACCCGCTCGCATGAAACATAATCCAGCCTGACGGCCCCTTCACACCACCTCTTCCTTGAGGATGCGGTAAACACTGGCCCGGCCAATGCCCAGCCGCTTGGCAATCTCGGTGCCGCCCACGCCCTCTGCGTGAAGCTCTAGCACCTCTTTCGCTTTGGCCTTCGCGGTGGGCTTACGGCCCTTGTACTTGCCCGCTGCCTTGGCCTTAGCAATGCCCTCGCGCTGCCGTTCCAGCATGATCTCCCGTTCAAACTGCGCAATACTGCCCAGAAGGTTCAGCATCAGGCGGCCATTTGTGGTGCTGGTGTCGATGCCCATATCGAGGATGCGAAGGCTTGCGCCCTTCTTCTCCACCTCTGCCAGCAACTCCACCAGATGAGCCACAGAGCGCGCGAGACGGTCCAGCTTGGTTACCACTAGGGTGTCACCCTCGCGGATGTAATCGAGGGCCTGAGCGAGCTGCTCACGGGCCGCTACGTCCACCGAAGAGACCTGCTCCACAAACACCTTCTCACACCCTGCGGCGGCAAGGTCGCGCTGCTGAGCTTCAAGCCCTGCGGTCTGGTCGAGGGTGGAGGTGCGCGCATAGCCAACGATCATCTGTCTAGCCCTTCTGTCTCAATGAAATCTTAAACGATGTAAGGCGGGTGTCTCAAAATGTCAAACGGGTATTTTACGAGACAGAAATTCGGCTCAAGCTGAGACGCCTCAATAGACCTTGCCCCAATGAGACGCTGGACCTTTCCGCTGTCGCTTCCTAAGGTGTTGAAAATTGAATTGGAGTTATTGAAATGAAGGGACTTTTCTGGAACGCATTCGGAATAGCCGTAGTCTACCTTTTCACCCAGTCGGTCGATTGGTCTCTGTGGCTGTCCATTCCGATTGGTGCACTCGTCGCTGCTGTCGCCGTGATATTCACTGCCTACTTGATTACTAAGCCCGCATTTCCCAAGTAACTTGACGTTTTCGCGCCTCCAACGGCCACTAATGTGTTATATTTCAGTATGTTAATTTGGCTGAAGGTGGTGGATTATGGATCACCCAGAGGGTGCACGCGAAACGGGTGATGGGCGGCTCAGTTTTGACCGCCGGGTCCGGCTGGAGTTTCATGGTTCCAAGATCAGCTCGGACGGTGGATTACTGTTGTTCAGGGAATTGGATGAAGTGCTCGGCCTGCACGACATTGCGGGCGGATTTCTGAGAGACACGCGAACTGGCCACAATCGCCTGCACTCACTGGTCGGCTTGTTGCGCCAGTCGGTCTTTGGGCGGCTGGCCGGATATGATGATGTTAATGACGCGGACCGTTTATCGCTTGATCCGGTGATGCGGCAGGTCGTTGGAGGGCGTGCCGTTGAGGCCAAGGCCGCGTCTGCGAGCCAGATGGGACGGTTCGAGACCGAGGTGTTGGCGGCAACCGACAATCGCACTGTGCTGGCGGATTTATCAGGACACTGGATCGACCGGGTTCACAATCGCAAACCGCCCAAGTGGATCACGCTCGACATGGACAGTTCAGTCAGTCCCACCCACGGCGCGCAAGAAGGCACCGCTTGGAACGGGCATTTCGGCTGCATGTGCTATCACCCGCTGTTCGTCTTCAACCAGTTTGGCCATTTGGAACGCTGCGCCCTGCGCCCCGGCAATGTTCACAGCGCAGATGGGTGGGAAGAGGTTCTGAAGCCCGTCATCGCGCGATATGCGGATCGTCACCTGATGCGGTTCTTCCGGGGGGATGCTGCGTTCGCCATCCCGGAGCTATACAAAACTCTGGAACTGGAAAACTATTTCTACGCCATCCGCCTTCGGGCCAATCGCGTTCTTCAGGGCAAGATTGCGCATCTGCTCAAGCGCCCTGTGGGTCGTCCGCCAAAAGGCGTGAAGCGCATCTACGGCGACTTCCAATATCAGGCGGCATCTTGGGACAAACCTCGTCGTGTCATCGCCAAGGTGGAATGGCATCCCAGCGAGTTGTTCCCGCGCGTGGGCTTCGTGGTCACCAACATGCCGATGGAACCCGACTGGATCATCCGCTTCTACAACCAACGCGGCACCGCCGAGCAATACATCAAGGAAGGCAAGCAGGCGATCAACTGGACCCGTTTGTCCTGCAAAGGCATGGCGCAGAACGAGGTGCGGCTGCAACTCCATGCACTGGCTTACAATATCGGTGCCTTCCTACAGGGCACTGATCTACCTGATGAGATAGCCGACTGGTCACTGACAAGCCTGCAGACGCGATTGATCAAGATTGGTGCGAGGGTTGTGCGTCACGCCCGTGCAATCACCTTCCAACTGGCCGAGGTGGCTGTCAGCGGCGATCTGTTCAACCGCATCCTTGCGGCCATACATCGGCTGCGCGCACCGCCGGTTCCCTAATGACAACATCGTTAATCATAAAACCTGAACAAAAGCGGCTCAACCGGTCTATCCATACGGGGGTCGGTCAGACCAATATCCGGATCAACCTCGCCCCCGAGACCGGAAATCGTGCTCAGTTCGCGCGTCAGATGCCCGAACAACGGCACCATGGGTCCAAGAGGCTTGATAGGAGCGCAGAACAGCGGCAAGGTGGGCGGGAGGACGTTCCACTTGGGGAATGTCAGCTAAGATAAAGAACCGCATCGTCTATGGCGAATAGCCCCCCCCCCACCGGGGGAGTTTTTGCGGCCTACTATATGATCTCCGCTGCACGAATTTTTGCACAGAAATATTTGGAGGTGCCCGGTCTCCCGGATACCCCCTGCTTGCTGGGGCGACAGGCGGCGCTCTACTTCCGCCCAGTCAACCACTCCTTGATTTCATTGCTTGATGTCATGCCAGAACAAGCTGGCCTGTGTCGCATCCCGCGTTCGGGCCGCTTTCGCCTCACCTTCACGGGCACGTTCGGCCTCAGCCTTAGCAGTCGCCTCTTCCAGCTTCTTTTGCTGCGCCCGGTATGCGGCATGTTTCGCCTGCATCTGGGCCGCTACATCAGCCGCTGAGGGCCAGCCAAAGGTGGTGACTTGGCCCTGTTGGTTTGCCTTGGGGTCAGCCATGACGGCTCACCTTCACAAGCCCGCGCTGAACCGCTTCGGTCCACGGAACAACACCCATGCCGGGAATTTTGATCGAGACCACACCGCCTTCAAAACTCGGCTCTAGGCCAGCGTCCAGCAAAGCCTGCGGGAAGCCCTGGGATTTCCATGCGTCGGTTGCCTCATCGGTGCTCATAGCGGTCCATGCTGCGGCGTCTGCTTGTGCTGCGAGGTCTTGGAAGGCGGCGGTGCTGCCGGTCTTCAGCATCTCGGAGATAGCTGCATTGAAGGCGGGGCGGTTGTCCTGCCACAGCTCTTGCAGCTCGGCCTCATCCATGCCGGTGGCGGCGGTGACCTTTGCGGCGTAGGCATCGCGTACAGCGCTCAGCGCCTCTGCACTTTGCCCGCCTTCAAGCATCAGGTAATCCATCGTCTTCTCGGAGAACTGGCCCTCATTCAGGTCAGCTTCGATAGAAGAGATTGTGGAGGGAGATACGCGGGGCAGCACGTCATTGGTGAAGCTATCTGCCACGCTCTCAGGGGCCTCCACAGCGCCTTCAGGGGCAGCGTGAGGGTTTGCGTTATGGCCGCTCTCAGGGGCATTGAGCAGGCCCCGTGAGGGGTCCATGATAAGCCCATCGCGGACAGCCTGAGCGACCTTAACCTTGATACCGCCGATCTCGACCAGATCATTGGGGCGAGGGTTTCCGCCGGGGACCGGGAGGCCAGCTTCGGTGCTGAAGGTAAGGCCGGTGGAGGGGTCTGCGGTTGGGCGTACGGTGTGCTCTACGCCGCCGCTGCGGGTCATGCCGTGGCCGCTAGTAACCTCAAGAGAACCTCCGCCAACCGTTGCGGTGAAGCCCATTGGGCCAGATGCGAGGTTGCTGCCAGAGGGGTTTGCGGGGTCTACGTTGTGTCGATATTCGGTCATTGTCATTTGTCCATTCTTGATTTGAGGGTGTCGAGCTTGCAGCTCGCGTGAGCACTCCCCAGCAGCACCGGCCCGAGAAACAGAACGTGGGTTTGGTGGAGGTGGAATGGACAGAAACACCTGCATCGGTGCCGTCCGGGGAATGCTCGCGGGAACCGCAAGGGGATAGAGCGGGGCCAGTGAAGGCCCCGGCTGGGTCATTTGAGGGTCAGCGTCCCGTTCCATTTGGCCGGGGTGCGATTAGGGAATAGCGGGATGTATTCCTCCCGCGCCTTGCGCCTGCCAGCATTGAAGCTGCGGTTGCTGTAAGACGGGTCACGCCAGCGTTTGCTGTAGAGCCAATGCTTGGGGACGTTGATGGTTTTGCGACGGGGGTGGCTGTCAGCGTTCGTGGTCATGCTGCAATCGCTTCCGCATGCATTGACCGGCGGCGCTGCATCAGAGCTGCGCGCTCACGGCTCACCTTCCATGCAGACCACGGACAAGGCCGCAGCCTCAAGCATCCATCCTCGTAGACAGGGGGATGGTCTGGACCGAAGTATTCAGCCGGGAAAGCCAAGGCGTCATGGGCCGGGAGCGTGTTCTCCGGGTTGAGAACTTCATAAGAACGCTGCCCATAGACCTCCTGACAGTAGTGGTCGAGGCTATGACCTATTCCAATACGCCCGGTCCCATCCATATACCACGCCTTAAGCAAGTCGCGTCGGGTCAGCCACATCCGCAGCTCTGCATTGCTCCGAGCTTTTGCGATCAGTCGCTCCAAAAACTCGGCACGGTAACGCGGCGGCATCTCATATAGCGCGTTGGTCAAGTCAGTCAGCTTAGTCTTCCGCATCTGACTTCGCCGCCTTTCGTCCCAGTTGTGGGCAACCTTACGGGAGCCACGGGCAGCGTGGCGGGACTTGCGCTTGCGACAGTTGTCGCTGCAATACTTCTGGTTCTTGCGGCGTGGCGTGAACTCGGCGTCACAGGCGGGGCATTGAATTTGTTCGGTCATGGTCTGGTTCCTTGGGTTTGATGGATGATCGGGGAGGACAGCCCGTCAGCAGGCCCGCCAAGGGGCCCGACCAAAGGCGCTATCGGGCATGCGAGAGCTGCCCATCGCGTTCATCGAGGGGAGGGGGAATGGAGAAGATGACTTCTTCGTCCTACTGTGCGTGGTAATTGATTTTTCGCCTAGTAAGTCGAAGCTCACCTGTTCGCGTCACCAGTTACAGGCATCGCGATAATCGAGGGATACGTACAAGAAACTTTGTCTCCCTTCCCCAAGGGGTGGGTTAATCGACTTCTTACTTGACAAGTCAGAAACCCCTCAGGTCCACGCAATAAACATCCTGAGTTTAGAAACGGGTCAGGACGCCTCTTTATCCGGAGGTGTGTGAAAATTGATTTGGTGCCGAAAGCGCCTGAACGCTGAACTGCTAAAACGTCCCCCCGTATATGTAATAGGGGGCAACTTCGGGGGATGAACGGGCTGTGCTGGGGGGATGATGAATATCATCACACCTTCAATTCCAACCTCGGCGCAAGCCGGGAGCGAGGTGTTATGAACGTGCGGGAAATTCTGCTTGCTAGAAATGACCTAGCCTAAACTTTTCGGTCTCGTTCAGGCCGAAGACCACTGGCGCTTCACGCGGTGAGACCACTGAGGCAGATCAGATCATCATCTCACCTACATCTCATCCAACGGCGCAGCCGTGGAGCTATGCTTGAATTTGGGTGACGCGCGTCATCAGGCGGCGCGGTTTTTGGCGTCATTCTTCACTTCGACGCCGTCGTTGAATTTGATTCCTTCGATGACTTTTGGCAACTGATTTCTGCCTTTGAGGCGCAGCCATGTTTTCGATGCGGACTGGATGAGGGTGAAGACCATCAGTTTTGCGGTCTTTTGCGAGAGTGCGCCTTTGGTGCGCACCGTTCTATGCCGCACCGTTGCGAAGACGCTCTCGATGGGATTCGAGGTGCGCAGATGGCCCCAATGCTCGGCCGGGAAGTCGAAGAATGCCAGCATCGCGTCCTTGTCCTTGATCAGACAGGCCACACCTTTTTCGTATTTCACGCCATATTTGTCTTTGAAAGTATCCAAGGCAAATATTGCGGCAGCACGGGTGTCGGCGTGCTGAATGTTGTCCAGATCCGACTTCACGCCGGGTCCCATTTGCTTGGGAAAATAGTTCAGCACATTTTTCACCTTATGTACCCAGCATCTCTGGTGTTTTGTGCTTGGAAACGCCTTATCCAGCGCGTTCCAGAAGCCCATGGCCCCATCGCCAACCGCGATCTCGGGCGCGACGGACAGTCCGCGCTTCTTGATGTCAGTCAGCAACTCGTGCCAGCTCTGCGTGCTCTCTCGAAGGCCGACCTGAAAGCCGAGCAGTTCCTTCTTACCCTCCGGTGTCGCGCCAATGATCACCAACATACACTCGGCATTTTCTTCCATCCGCGCCTGAAGATAGACACCATCCGCCCAGATGTAGACGTAGTGACGAGCCGATAGATCTCGCTGCGCCCAGCTGTCATAATCTGTCTGCCAACCCGCTGTCAGGCGGGCCAGTACGCTGGGCGACAGGTTGGGTGCATCAGCCCCTAAAATGGCTGACAGCGCCTCCTGGAAATCGCCGGTTGAGATACCTTTCAGGTAAAGCACCGGCAAAAGCGCATCCAGACTGACCGAGCGGCGCGCCCATTTGGGCAATATGTTCGACGTGAAGCGGACTTTTGAGGCTGCATCAGGGGTCGCCTTCCGGTCGCGCACCTTCGGTCGCTGCACATCCAGTGCGCCAATCCCCGTCTGGATCTGACGTTCTGGTCCAAATCCATGCCGCACAATCCGTTGGCGGCCATCCTCCAGTCGGTCATCGGCGAAACTGGCGACAAAAGCATCAGCTTCGGCTTTCAATGCCTCCGCCAGCATGCGCCGCGCCCCTTCCCGCGCAAGCTCGGTCAATGGATCTGTGATCGAATCCGATTGGCGAAATGGCAGAATGTCTGTATCGTTCTTCATGGCGTATTGCTCCTTGTGAGGTTCTGGCTGGCTTTTACACCGCCACAATACGCCGCCCTTCAAATCACGCCATCACCCAAACTCCCGCATAGCTCGCAGCCGTGCCAAGGCTGTTCTGCATGGGGTCTGTTCTCGCTCAGTCCATTCTGATGTGGTCGAGACCCAGAACCAGAACATGCAGCCGTGTTGAGGGCTTCGCCCTGAGAGAGTTAGTTTGAAGATGATGTGGTCTTTCGTCCTAGCATGCCCGCTCGCATGGCCGTTATGGTTTCCCTTATAGTGGTGGGGGGACGTTTTTTGCCTTGGACGGCTTGGGGCCTCGATAGCCTTCTTCGCACCGGGCATGGTGTAGGTGCCCGTCTTGCGGATGGAAGGGAGCACCTCGCGGGTCACCCAATCTTGGAACTGCTTGGCTTCCTTCTTGTCGCTGCGCATGGTCAGCTTGTAGAGCCCGCTCTCGGAAACCAACATGATCTTCCGGGTGGTCTTTCGCCCTAGCTTGTCCTCCACCTGTATCGGATACAGGTGAGCCTCGTCCTCACCTAACTTGCGTACCGCGACGGTGACGATAGGAAGGCTGTCGCGCGGGCTCAGATACATCCCCAACGCCAGACAGACATCGCGGACCACGAACCACGGCTCGCCGCCGATCTCGACCACCCTCAGGTCCATTCCGTTGAAACTGTAGGTGACCACTGCGGACCCTGAGATGAAATCAGGGTGCTCCTTTACTCTGTGTAAGGGTATGTAGCAGTTTCACACCCTTCATCGGATATAGGGTGGACGCTGCGGGCACGCTATTTCTGAGCTATCGGTGCCCCTTATGTCCCATGGAAATTCCATGGGTCTTCCCGCGAATAGCTATCACCATGTAGATTAGTGCAGGTGACCACTGTGGGGGTGCTGGGCGACATGAATGGCTTCCCCGGTGGTGAACCTGCCGGGCGCCGTTAGAGGCCTGAGCGCGCATCAGGGCATCAGCGCATGGGCCTTTTCCATCGCCTCAGTTGCAGCTCTGAGCTTTGCCTCATCGCCGCCGTACACCCGATTGCCCACACCGCCCAAGGAATGACCAAGGATGCGGTGTTCGTCCCTCTCTGGAACGCCAGCGGAGACAAGTAAGTCCTTCATATTGTGGCGCAGTGAATAGACCACATGGCGTTTGTTCGTCGTGAACTTGCGCAAGTGCTTCATCAACGCCTGAGACACGGCATCTGGGCCGCCCTCATAGGCATAGCGCGGGAACAGCATACGTTCCCCCTTGGCGTTCTCAACAGCCTCTTTAGCGGCTTCCAGCGTGTCTCCAACAAGGGGAACCGAGCGTATAGAAACTTTGGTCTTTACGCGCCGGTCCTCATGCCACTGAACGCGAATGTGGGGATATGGGGCAGTGATTTGCACGTCCTCCACCCTCAACCCTACCACCTCCGCGCCACGGCATCCGGTGCCTTCTAGCAACCGCCAGATTATACCCAGAGCAGGCTCCCTGAGCTTACCCGTCATACGTTCCCGCATTGCCAGAATAACATGGCGTGGTAGCGGGTCGCGCTTATCCCACTCTGTCTCAGGTGCTGCATTGGCTTTAGCCACTTCAAGCCCATCAAAGGGGTTGTGAGCTTTTCCTTGAAGGTCATGCTCGGTGATTGCGACCGAGACCATAGCGCGCACCATGTCCAACTCACGCCGAACGGAGGAAGGCGACAGAAAGGTTCCATCCTTCTTCTTCGTGGCAAGCATCTCATCCCGCAGTTTGCGAGCATGTTCGCGCTTCAGGTCCACCAAAGCGATCTTGTTAAGGGGCCCAAGGGAGGTCTCAATACGCCTGCATATCCGTTCCAAGCGGTTCTTTTGGTTCCGCCCGTGCGCGCCTGCCATGCGCTCGACACGATAGACCTCTTTCGCATCTTGCATGGTAATCGGCGGCTCTTCGGCTTCTGGTGAAACGACCGCCTTGTAGAGCATGGGGTCGGCTTTCCGTGCCCGCAGGTCATCCGCGAGCACTTGGCGAGCTTCATGCTCATCACGAACACCGCGAATGCCAGCCATCAGTGCCTCAGCCTCTTTGATGCTCTCTCGCCAGTGCTCGACGGGGGAGAGCTGCCCCTCCTCGGCGGCTGTACGCTTGGCCTTTGCCACGATCTTCTCAAACTCAGCCAATAGCTTTGCGTGTTCGGTGAACAACTCGGCCCCTTCGCGGGCCTTCATCGCTACCTGAAAAACGCTTTCGCCAAGCACCTCGGCAACAGCTTGCGGATAGCGCCTGCGGAACCGTTTGCGGCCCCCTGAGAGTTCGTCAACGTATTTGAGCTTCATCACAACAACCATGCGAAATGTCCCCAAAGTGTCCCAATTTGTGTCTCGGGAGGGGTGCTAACGCCATGATATGCTTGAAAAACAACACCCTCAAGGGGATGTAATGGTGCGGTCGAGAAGACTCGAACTTCCACGGGTGTTACCCCACAGCGACCTCAACGCTGCGCGTCTACCAATTCCGCCACGACCGCACTGTCTAGGCTTGGTGTGCGGGTATTAGACGAGCCACGACGAGATGTGAAGAGGCAAAATCAAAGAAATTAGGTTCTTCATGCCCCGGCAGCAAAATTCGCCGGGTTCCCCAATTCTGGAAACAGTTCGGGGGAGCGGATTTGCTCCACTCCCCCTCTGACAAGATCCCCGATCAGGGGATAAAGCGTTATTGATTGGCCACTTGGGACGACAGGTACATATCCCCAGACATCTGGTCGTAATATGCCGGGAATTGTTCATGGTTCACTGTCGACGCCAACTGCTGGACATCGCGGCGAACCTGCTTTGCTAGATCATGCAGTGACATGCCCTGCTCCTGAAGACGCGGCAACAACGCCCGGGTAAAGACCGAATTGGGGTTCTCGTCGTCATCTGACAACCGATCCAACGCCGTTTGGCCGGCACCGGCAGAGTACAGGATGAACGCCCCTTCTGGTGGCTCCATGCGTACCAAACCGCGGGAGCCGCCAACGGCTCTCTTGCCATCCTGGGCAAAGGGGTTATTGCGGCAGGCGTCCAGAACCATAACTGTGGTTCGAGCACCTTTGCGCTGGAAAGTATCCAGGATTCGCCCTGCTGGGATGCTCTCGCCGGTGAGAAAGCTCTCGTCGCCGTAGTTCACCACTGGCACATCAGACGGCAACAGGTAGTTTCGCCCGTCCACCTCAATGCCATGTCCGGCAAAGTAGAACAGGACCTCATCCCCCGGCTCAATCTGCCCAGCCAAGGTTGACACAGCACTGTTGATTTCACGGCGGCTGGCATCATAAAGCGTCAGCACGTCAAAGCCTAGGTCAACCAACGCATTGCTGACGGCAGCGGCGTCGTTCCGGGCTTTTTGCAAAGATGCCAAGTTCTGGTATCCATCAACACCGATCACCAGGGCACGGCGCTGGGTTTGAGGCGCGGCATAGACCTGTTTGTCTGCTTCTGGCTGAACCACCGCAGCCGACACCGCCGCAACAGCTGCTGGTGAACTGAGGGCCGCCACGGCTACGCCCTGAGCCGCTGGAGCCTGTTGCTGCTGCTGGCCCTGGTAGACCTGCCCCTGCACTTGCTGGCCCTGGACTTGTTGGCCCTGATACGTTTGCCCCTGGACTGGCTGGCCCTGAAGTGGCTGACCTTGATAAACTTGCCCCTGGAAGACCTGTTGCCCCTGCAGCTGCTGACCCTGATAGGCTTGCCCCTGAACGACCTGCCCCTGATAGGCCTGACCGCCATAGCCCTGCACGGGTTGGCCCTGTACGACCTGACCCTGCACGGGCTGGCCTTGCCTTAGAATTTGCTGACCATTCACCTGTGGCTGTACGCCATAGGTTTGCATCGTCACAGGCGCCTGCCCGGCGTAGGTTCCCTGCGGTGGGATCTGTTGGCCATATTGCTGCGGCACGCCAACCATCGTGGTTTGAGGCATACCGTTCAGTTGTTGCACGGGGACGGGCTGCTGTTGCGCCTGCCGTTGTTGCTGCAACTGTTCATTCATGTAGATCTTCAGCAGGATCTTTGAGCCATCGGGATGTGCACTGGCCTGCTGCGTCGCCTGAAACCCGCTGGCAAGGGCCCGCTGACGCGCCGAGTTCAAAAAGCCACGCTCATATTCCGTCAATTGGCCGGTGGACGGGTAGCCCAGATAGGCCTGATACTGGCTGATCGCTGCGCGTGATTTACGCCCCATCACACCATCAGGTGAACCAGCAGGAAAACCAAAATAATTCAGCGAGGTCTGGGTTTCGCGGTTCTGCGTCCGGGCGGCAGAATTTCCGGTGCGGCGCGTGGTGGTGCGTTTATTGTTACGATTGGCCCCGCTGACAATTGCGCCGCCGATCAGGCCACCTAGAAGTGCTGCACCCAAATTGTCGGCAAACACCGGCCCAACGGATGACGTCGTGAACATCGCGGCAACCAAAGCAGTCTTTAGTGACTTTGAAAACATGCCACTCCCCTTTATAAAACAAGCAGTATGAATTAAGCTTAGCCCAGCTCGCGCCCCGCGCACGAGTCATTTTGGCAAAAAAAACACCTCTAAGGCTAAATACCTTGTCCAATTGGCGGGATCTTTGATGGTTGAATGGGTCACGTCGGACAATTTGGTCGATTATGACAGTGCTGTTTCCTTCATGGAAAGCCGTGCCGCAGCAATTGCTGCGGGCGATGCAGAGGAATGCATCTGGCTCTTGGAACATCCACCGCTCTACACTGCGGGGACGTCTGCCAAGATCGAAGATCTGACCGACCCGGATCGCTTTCCGGTTCACCCCTCCAAACGCGGCGGTCAATACACCTATCATGGTCCAGGCCAGCGGGTGGTTTATGTCATGCTGAATGTGGCCAAACGCGGCCATGACGTGCGCCGCTTTGTGCAGGAGTTGGAGGCCTGGGTCATTCTGGCTCTGGCTGAATTCAACCTCACCGGCCACATCCGGGCCGGGCGGGTCGGCGTTTGGGTGGAACGGCCCGACAAACCCCGGCGCGCGGATGGTGGTCTCAGTGAAGACAAGATCGCAGCTATCGGCATCAGACTGCGGAAATGGGTGAGCTTCCACGGGATTTCGATCAATGTGGAACCCGACCTGGAGCATTTTGGGGGTATCGTGCCTTGCGGCATTCAGGAGCATGGTGTGACCAGCCTGGTCGATCTCGGCCTGCCCGTTACCCTTTCGGACGTGGATGTCGCCCTGAAACGCAGTTTTTACGAAGTCTTTGCAGCAGAGATCGAATGATCAGCAGCTGCCTTTTCCTGCCTGGGGTTAGACAGCTATCCCGTTGCAAACGGACGCGATATCGCCACCTCTGACCTCATCCCCCCTGGCGAAACTGCGAAGGTGGGAGCGAAGACAAATCGTCAAGCGCCGAAAGCACCAGTTCCGGACAGGCATACAGCAGCACATCTCCCGCCCCGGAGCAGACGCGAAGCTGGACTTTCTCGGCGCCCAGCACCTGGGGATACAGCCCATTCTGACGGACCAAAGCTTCCTCTGCGCCGCACAGATACACCGCCTGGTCTGCATGACCGATCATTTGCTCACGCCAGTCCTCGGGCTGCAGCTTCAGGTCAGCCAGAATTCCCGCGCCGTACTGTTGCATGATCATCGACAGGCTCAAAGAAAGCAGGTCCTCTAGCTTTTTGCCCCGAAGCCGCTCCCAGCCCTTGCTGCCTGATCGCGCCTGGTTGCGCACCAGAACTGCAGCCCCCTGTCGCTGAATCGATTTGCTCCAGCCCTTTAGAACCAGGGGGATAAGGGGCGGCAAAAACTGGGCACAAAGCGCCAAAGAGCGGTGGTTACGGCGGTAGTCGCGGGCCTGGGCGAGCGGCGGAGCGGGAGCCACCCCCAAAAGCCCCCCCACTCTGCCGCGCAACCGCAACGCTGCCGCCCGCGCAAAGATAACGCCACTGCGATGCCCCAACAGAAGCGGTCGACGCAGGTTTTCCTGATCAATAAGCGTCTCAATCTGCGCCACAAAAGCGTCGAGCTGCTGGTGCTTTTCCGGCGCCGGATGTGAGCCACCATAGCCCCCCCGCAGGGGCGCATAGACCCGAAAACCGCCGGCGCGCAGCAGCGGCTGCAATTGCTGCACTCCTGCAATCCCATCCAACATACCATGCACAAATATAACGGGCTGGCCCGTCTCGGCCCCGAGTCTGAAGCACTGGGTCACCCGCCCCTGGCTGTCGCGGATTTCCACACTTTCCGGCAGACACACGCCACGAGAAATTGCCATATCGCGCGCATGTTCCTGCAATAAGAACCCGATAAGACGGACAAGCTCCGCAGCACCGGGCGCGCCGGCCTTGGCGGCAATTCTTACCGGGTCCTGCGCCTGAGACCGTTCCTGCTCTGAGCCGAGCACAAGGGTTCGCAGACTATGCACCTCGGCAGAGCTGAGCCCAAAGGTCTTGGCGATAAAGCTATCGGCACTGCGGGGCCAATCGACCTCTAAAAGTTCAACCGATATTGCGACAGGCGGGCCAGACGCGCCTGCGTCTGCGCCCATACAAACCGGGCGGCACAGAAGCTTCTTGTTCGGCACCGATGTTTCAAGAACCAAAATGTCTTGCCAGGAAAAATCCTGCGCTCTGATTCGATCTACGAACCCGTGCCACTCCCCGTCGACACGCTGTGCATGTCTCACCCAGGACAGCGTTTCCTGTTTTGCGCGCGCAAGCGGATCCATGTCCCTGACCGGCGGTGCCTGCGTTTCTAATAGCTCCGCCTCGAGCGTTACCAGGATCCAGATTTCATCCTCGCTGGCGGTCTTGCCCTCCCAGCCGGGGACGGTCGGGTTTGCCCATACCGTCGCCGGGTTTGGTCGCCCCATCTTTACCCACTTTTGTTCCAGAATTTCCAAAGCACGGGCAAAATGGCTCTGTATTTCCGGCGCTTCGAAGATCCGGCTGGGCCCATCTGCTATGGGGTTTGCGCCTAAAGCTGAGCCAGACTGATGCGCGACGCTGAACCTGTCAAAAAACTGCGGCCGCAAAACAGTTTCATAAATAGCCGCAGCAATTTGCTCTCTGGAGGGCAGGAAATCTGGCTGAAAATCGGTCACACGCACCTCACCCATTACAAAAAAGCGACACACAAATCAGGTGCCCAAAAACAATACCAGCCGCCGCCCAGCGGCCCTGCCCATTGACGTTAAACGGCGACACGCCCCGCTAAAATGCGCGAACCCCATCGCAACCAGAGTTCAGCACTGCATCAGATCAAAGGGGCACAAGTGCCACAGGCAAACTGTCGTTCAATGCCAGCCTTCAGTGATCTCAAATTTCAAAAAGCTGTAGTTTCATTTTGAGAAATACTACGCGACAAAATACTTAATCAACCCTGCGCTGAAAGAAATCTTAATATGATCGCAAACAGGACGGTATAGGATACCCGGTGCGCATCACCGGGTATTCATCTGATACCTTGTCGAAAGGAACTCACCAGCCCCAAACCTACAGGGTCGC
The DNA here is from genome assembly GCF_042192375.1 of Pseudophaeobacter sp. TrK17. Classification (NCBI taxonomy): domain Bacteria; kingdom Pseudomonadati; phylum Pseudomonadota; class Alphaproteobacteria; order Rhodobacterales; family Roseobacteraceae; genus Pseudophaeobacter; species Pseudophaeobacter sp. TrK17. The sequence continues at coordinate 837,098 of NZ_CP071700.1, read as the reverse complement.
TACAGCCTCGCGGATCTGCGCGGCATGGGCTTCGATCACGTCGCGTTCTGCCATTGTTCCAGGGGGGCGCATTTTGTCTCCCTCGTGGCGCGGCAGAATGTGAAAATGCAGATGAAAGACTTCTTGCCCGCCGGCCGCCTCATTAAACTGCTGCAGAGTGACCCCATCGGCCGAAAAGGCCTTGATCACGGCTTTGCTCAGTTTCTGCACCGTTTGCATGACCGCCGCCAGTTGTTCCGGGCTGGCATCCAGGACGTTGCGGCAGGGGGTTTTGGGGATCACCAACAGATGACCATCGGCACGGGGCATGATGTCCATAAACGCCAGGGTCTGCTCATCTTCATAGACGCGCGCCGCCGGGATTTCTCCGCGCAGAAGTTTGGCAAAAATGTTCTCGGGATCATAGGCAGTCATCTAGCTGGTCTCCATAGGTTGCTCGGATCTGTTTTGCAGCGCACTGTAGTGGGGTTTTGCGGTGCATGCGCTCCGTGGTCAAGCCTTTGGACTTTGGCGAGCCAAACGGCGCCTTTCCCAGCTGCGGCACCAGGCATTCAGGACAAATCAGCAAGATCCTAACAAATGCGGATGAAAGTGGGGAAAACGCTACAAAAAACAAGTGCCCGCGACAATTAATCTTGATCCAGATCAAACTCCGCCATTGAAGGCCACCACACGGCACACTAAAACCGCATATGAGTCTATGGCCACCCGGAGTGTTTCCTGGGGCCAGAAAGTTTTGCAACAGGAGGCACCTAATGGCAGACGCAGCCATTCATGGTCACGGCCACGAAGACGAGCGCGGATTTTTTACCCGCTGGTTCATGAGCACGAACCATAAGGATATCGGCATACTCTACCTCATCGTTTCGGCGCTTGTAGGTTTCATCTCCGTCGCGTTCACCGTCTATATGCGGCTTGAACTGATGGATCCCGGCGTTCAGTACATGTGTGCAGAAGGCGCCCGCTTCTTCGCGGATGCCTCAAGCGAATGTACCCCGAACGGTCACCTTTGGAACGTGTTGATCACCGCGCACGGCATCTTGATGATGTTCTTCGTGGTGATCCCGGCGCTGTTCGGCGGCTTTGGCAACTACTTCATGCCACTGCAGATCGGCGCGCCTGACATGGCCTTCCCGCGGATGAACAACCTCAGCTTCTGGCTCTATGTGGCTGGTACTTCGCTGGCGGTTGCTTCGGTTCTGTCGCCTGGCGGCAACGGTCAGCTTGGCTCTGGTGTGGGCTGGGTTCTGTACCCACCGCTGTCGGTCAATGAGGGCGGCTATTCGATGGATCTTGCGATCTTTGCCGTTCACGTCTCTGGGGCCTCTTCGATCCTGGGCGCGATCAACATGATCACCACCTTCCTGAACATGCGTGCCCCTGGCATGACACTGTTCAAGGTGCCGCTGTTCAGCTGGTCGATCTTTGTCACCTCCTGGCTGATCCTGCTGTCGCTGCCAGTTCTGGCGGGCGCGATCACCATGTTGCTGATGGACCGCAACTTTGGCTTCACCTTCTTTGATCCTGCCGGTGGCGGCGATCCAATCCTGTATCAGCACATCCTGTGGTTCTTTGGTCACCCCGAAGTCTACATCGTGATCCTGCCGGGCTTTGGTATCATCTCTCACGTGATTGCCACCTTCTCGCGCAAGCCTGTGTTCGGCTACCTGCCCATGGTCTGGGCGATCATCGCCATTGGTGTTCTGGGCTTCGTCGTTTGGGCGCACCACATGTACACAGTTGGCATGTCGCTGAACCAACAGGCCTACTTCATGCTGGCCACCATGGTCATCGCGGTGCCCACCGGCGTTAAGGTGTTCTCCTGGATTGCCACCATGTGGGGCGGATCGATTTCGTTCAAAGCACCAATGATGTTTGCCTTTGGCTTCCTGTTCCTGTTCACCGTTGGTGGTGTCACAGGGGTGGTTCTGTCCCAGGCCTCCATCGACCGCGCCTATCACGACACCTACTATGTGGTTGCTCACTTCCACTACGTGATGAGCCTTGGTGCCGTGTTTGCGATCTTCTCGGGCATCTACTTCTACTTTGGCAAGATGACCGGTCGTCAGTACAACGAGCTGGGCGCTCAGATTCACTTCTGGATGTTCTTCATCGGCGCCAACCTGACCTTCTTCCCCCAGCACTTCCTGGGTCGTCAGGGCATGCCACGTCGCTACATCGACTATCCCGAAGGCTTTGCCTACTGGAACAAGATCTCGTCCTATGGCGCCTTCCTGTCCTTTGCATCCTTCATTCTGTTCTTTGGTGTGATGATCTACTCGCTGCTGCGCGGCGCACGTATCACCCAGAACAACTACTGGAATGAATATGCTGACACTCTCGAATGGACCCTGCCCTGCCCACCACCAGAGCACACCTTCGAGATCCTGCCAAAGCAGGAAGACTGGGACAAACCCCACGCGCACTAAGGTGACGTAACAGACGCAGAAAGGCCCCGAAGCAGTCGCTTTCGGGGCCTTTCCTTTTGCAGCACGGCGCGCGCAATTGCCCGCTTGAAAACCTGTCTGCGACAGACATAAATAATCAAGCCCTCCGTTCAGACCACCCTCAGACCGCCCCTGACAAAGACCAAAGATGCCCTACTCCTGGATCACCCCTCCCCCAGCGTCCCCCGTGGCCGATGCCCCCGGCGAGATGCATCTGTGGCCGCACCAATCGCTGCCGCCCCAGGGCTACGCCCGCTTCATTGGGGTAACCGCGCTACTGATCGCCCTGCCGCTGCTATCCTTTGCAGGATCTATTGTGTTCTGGGGGCTGCTACCGTTTCTGCTGCTGGCGCTTTTTGGTCTGAAATATGCCCTAGACCGCAACCGCCGCGATGCGCAGGTGATCGAGGTCTTGACCCTGGACGCCACTGAGGCCCGCCTAGAGCGGCGCAATGCCAATGGCACCCAGCAAAGCTGGCAGTGCAATCGCTACTGGGTTGCCGTGGAGCTGCACCCCAAGGACGGCCCAGTTCCCAATTACGTCACCCTGCGCGGAGGTGGCCGCGAGGTAGAGATCGGCGCGTTTTTGTCCGAGGAGGAGCGCAAGGCGCTATATGATGAGTTGCAGAGAACCATGCAATGAGCGCAAACACCATCGTCAGCTTTGCCAGTGCTGTTTGCAGGGCACCACTCCAGCCTACATTCCCAATCGCTCTTTACAACCATTAATTGCTACCGTTTGTTTAAGGCAAGAGCACTTGGGAGTTTTCGATCTATGATTTTTGTCCGCTGTATCGTCGGCCTTTTCTGCACCGTAGCAGCCACTTCCTTCGCCTACGCGGGCCCGATCGAAGACTGTTCTCAAGAAAACAATCTGAGGCTTTCAGTCAGAGCTTGCTCGAAGGTCATCGAGTTGAATTTGCTGCCAGAAAAATCTGAAGTGACCTATTACTTTCGAGGCAATGCCCATCGTCGGCTCGGGAACACACGCCGCGCTCTGAAGGATTTGCACCGGTCCATAGAACTCAACCCGTCCTACAAGCATCCCTACATCGATCTCGGAATTATCAGCAAGAATCGATCAGAATTTCAGCAGGCTATAGAACACTACAACAAGGCATTGGAAAGCGACCCTCGGTTCGCAAAGGCCTATTATAATCGCGGAAATACTTTTCTTGGAATGGACAAGTACCAACTTGCACTTGCGGACTTTGACAAGGCTACAAAGCTGGACCCTGATTACATCTTTCCCTATATCGGACGTGCCTATTTGTTCCTAAAAATGGGAGACACGAAAACCGCGCTGGCTTCTGCAGAACATGCATTGAAGTTGTCTCCACGGAATTCATATGCTGTCGAAATCCGAACACGCATACTGGATGCGGCCAAGCGCAACTAAAAGACAAAGAAGTTGCGATTGGCGAGCCTCTTCTCGGCTCCGTACCAATAGCGGCACCCTATCTCAGCAGCCGCCGTCCTTGCACAGCTCGTCCTTGACCATGGGACCCACTTTGCCGAAATCCATCTGGCCGGTGAATTTGGCCTTCAATGCGCCCATCACCTTGCCCATGTCGCGAATCGAGGCTGCACCGCTTTCAGTCACTGCGGCCTTTACCGCAGCGCGGACTTCGTCGTCGTCGAGCTGCTTGGGCAGGAACTCTTCGATAATCGCAATTTCTTCCAGTTCACGTTCGGCCAGATCCAGACGGCTGGCTTCCTCATAGGCGCGGGCGCTTTCGTTGCGTTGCTTGGTCATTTTTCCAAGAATCGCCAGGACTTCGCTGTCCCCGAGGGCGATCTCGCCATCCTCGGCACGGGCTGCGATTTCTTTGTCTTTGATTGCGGCGTTGATCAGGCGCAGCGTGCTTACCCGTTGGGCAGCCTTGTCTTTCATCGCCCGTTTCAGAGCCTGGTTGACCAGGGTTCGCGTATCCATCGTTTTTATCCATGCAGAAGAAACCGGAAGTGGCACCTCTATCCAATCGACTGGCTCAGTTCAAGCGCCTGCTCTCCCACCTCGCCTTGCGTCAGGTCAACTGCATAGCCGTTTCAGCCGAGCCAAAACCGCAGGCGGCGTGCCTAGGGGCAGTTTACCTCATGCTTCTTGTCCCCCTTGCCTCTCTGCTAGGCTTGACCCCATGCCCGCCCGGCCCTAAAAGCCGATGAATTTCACCCTCAGGAGAGTCTCTGTCATGGCCGATACTGCACCGTCCAAGCCAACCGCATGTCTGGCGCTAGCCGATGGCACCGTCTTTTATGGAGCCGGGTTTGGCGCCACCGGTCGCTGCGTCGCCGAGCTGTGTTTCAACACCGCGATGACCGGTTACCAGGAGATCATGACAGACCCGTCCTATGCAGGGCAGATCGTGACCTTCACCTTCCCCCATATCGGCAACACCGGCGTCACCCCAGAGGATGACGAAACCGCAGATCCGGTTGCCGCTGGCATGGTGGTAAAGTGGGATCCGACGCTGGCCTCCAACTGGCGCGCCACCGAAGAGCTGACAAGCTGGCTCACCCGGACTGGCCGGATCGCCATTGGCGGTGTTGACACCCGCCGCCTGACCCGCGCCATCCGCCAACTGGGCGCGCCCCATGTGGCCCTGTCCCATGATCCCGAGGGCAACTTTGACGTTGAGGCCCTGGTGGCTGAGGCCCGCGCCTGGGCTGGGCTGGAAGGTATGGATCTGGCCAAAGAGGTCACCTGCGCCCAAAGCTATCGCTGGGACGAAATGCGTTGGGCCTGGCCCGAGGGGTATTCGCGTCAGGAGAACCCGGTGCACAAGGTGGTCGCCATTGACTATGGTGCCAAACGCAACATCCTGCGCTGCCTGGCTTCGGCTGGCTGTGATGTCACCGTTCTGCCGGCAACAGCCACGGCCGAAGAGGTCCTGGCCCATAGCCCAGACGGCGTGTTTCTGTCCAATGGTCCCGGTGACCCCGCTGCCACCGGCGAATATGCCGTGCCAATGATCACCACCATTCTGCAAGACACCACTCTGCCGGTTTTTGGCATCTGCCTGGGCCATCAGATGCTGGCGCTGGCGCTTGGCGGCAAAACCGTCAAGATGAACCACGGCCACCACGGTGCCAACCACCCGGTCAAGGAAAAATCCACTGGCAAAGTTGAGATCACCTCAATGAACCACGGCTTTGCCGTCGACGCCCAGAGCCTGCCCGAAGGCGTCGAGGAAACTCATATCTCGCTGTTTGATGGTTCCAACTGCGGTATTCGCATGGCAGGCCGCCCGGTCTATTCGGTACAGCACCACCCCGAAGCAAGCCCCGGCCCCCAGGACAGCTTCTATCTGTTCGAACGCTTTGCTGCAGCCATGGCGGAGCGTAAAGCCTCGTAAAGATTCTAATAATTCCCGGTTAAAACCGCGACACGGATAATGTGGTTAACACACTGTTAAGCCGCCCTCTTCAACCTCAGATGTGCAATGCATCTGGGGTTTTTATTTTGAGTGATCGAATGCGCGGTTTGCAGTCTCGCGGCTTTAAACGTCTTCGCCGCCCTATCTGGATTACCCAGCCAGGGACAGGGTCCTCTGTATTGGCTGCGCCAAAAGATACAGCGCAGGAAAGCGCGCGGCAGGTCTATCTGCGCGGGAAAAACCACCGGCGCGAGGATCCGCCTCCTGCCGCCAAACAGGGACGGCAAGCCCCCACCGGAGCGCCAGAATCCGCCCCCTTAGCCGCGCCTGCATCCGGTGCCGTCGCGCCGAAAGATCGCCCAGCACACCAACCAGCACACCAAAAAGAACACGCCGCGTCGCAGTCTGTCGCCGGGGTTTTCCGTGCCGAGGCACTGGCCCTGCGGTCTGTGGATCTCCGCAAACACAGGCCCAGCGCCCTCCTGTTGAATCGGATGCCCGCCAGTTTCTGGCTGCGTCACTGCGCGATTCCCTGGGTGCAACTCGGTGATACCATCGCCATTGCCTTTGCCTCCGCTGCAGAAGCCGAGAGCCAGCGACAAACCCTGAGCGCCTGTTTTGGCCCCTTCATACCCGTTCTCGCTCCGGCGGCGCAGATCTCACCGCTGTTGCAGGCCCATTTCAAAACAGCAATGGCCCGACAGGCGAGCAACAGTATCGCCCCCGACCTCAGCAGCAGAACGCTGTTCCAGCACTCCAAGCGCTTAAAGCAACTGCTGCCTGTCTCCGCGTTTCTCTGCCTCTCGGTACTGTTCCCGCTAACGGTCTTCTCCTTTTGCTGCGGTGCTGCGCTGCTTTTCTGCTGATGTTCACGGGGTTAAAGCTCTGCGGCCTTGTCGCGCATCTTGTTCCAAATCGGCACAGCAGCCCAGCATCGCTGCCGCTGCACAATCCACAGAAACAGTCCCCAGAGCACCTGCCAAAGATCTCGGTCCTGGTGCCGCTCTACAAAGAATCCGCCATCAGCTCGGCATTGCTCAAACGGCTGGCACGCCTCACCTACCCACAGGACCGAATGGAGGTCTTATTGGTTCTGGAAGCAGGCGACAGCCTCACTCAGCAAACCATTTCAGAGGCAACTTTGCCGCCCTGGATCTCAGCCATTGAGGTCCCCGCCTGGGGCGAGCTGCGCACCAAGCCGCGGGCGATGAACTATGCGCTGAACTTTTGCCAAGGTGAGATTGTCGGGGTCTGGGACGCCGAGGACGCACCACAACCGGATCAATTGCAAAAAGTGGCCGCAGCCTTTGCCGCAGCCTCACCCGAGGTGGCCTGCTTTCAAGGGGTTCTGGACTATTACAACCCGCGCGCCAATCTGATTTCACGCTGCTTCACCCTGGAGTATGCCAGCTGGTTTCGCATTGTTTTGCCGGGCATTGCCCGGCTTGGGCTGGTGGTGCCTTTGGGCGGAACCACCATGTTTGTGCGCCGGGCTGTGCTGGACAAGCTGGGGGGATGGGATGCCCATAATGTCACTGAAGACGCCGACCTTGGCGTCCGCCTGTATCGTGCTGGCTATCGCACCCAGATGCTTGCCACCGCCACCTATGAAGAAGCCAGCTGCCATATAGCACCCTGGGTGCGTCAGCGCTCTCGCTGGCTCAAAGGATTTATGGCCACTTATCTGGTCCATATGCGGCAACCGCTACATCTTGCACGGGGACTGGGCTGGCGCGGTTTTCTTGGCTTTCAGGCCTTTTTCCTTGGCACTATCGGCCAGTTTCTACTGGCGCCGTTCCTGTGGACCTATTGGTTGGTGTTCCTGGGTCTTCCACATCCCAGCACAGCTGTGCTGCCGGATATGCTCCTGTTTCTTGGCGTCTCATCCCTGATCAGCTTTGAAGCTCTGGGCATGGGCATAGCCGCATGTGGCGCTTTTGCCTCCGGTCGCCCCCGGCTGGCGCTCTGGGTGCCGATTTTGCCGCTTTACTATCTGATGGGGCCGATCGCGGTTTATAAAGCGCTTTATGAGCTGCTCTATAATCCGTTCTTTTGGGACAAAACCAGTCACGGCATGCATCCCCCGGATCGCAACGCGCAGGAACACGTCGCTTCGGATCAAGACCCATAGCAGACGGGCCTAAATCAGACGGGCCTAAACCAAACAGGCCTAAATCAGACGGGTCCAAAGCCGGCGGGACAGTAGCTTTTCACAGCCGCAATGCCGGATCTCTAAGACCTGAAGCTGGTATGGCGCGGTGACTGCTAGCGTCCCTGGCCACGGTCCCCCGCATCCTGTTTCAACCGGGTCATAAAGGCCACCGAGATATGATCCTTCAGCGCCTGACCTGCGGCCTTTTCATCGCGCGCCTCAATCGCCGCAACAATCTTTTTGTGTTCTGCCTGAGCAATTTCTCCCCGCCCCTCTGCCGCCAAAGAGGTGGTGGCCATAAGCGCCATGGAGCGATGCACCAGGTTGAGTTGCTGCACCAGATAGCGGTTGTGAGAGGCAAGATGGATCTGTTCGTGAAAGCGGCGGTTGGCCTTGGCCAGATCTGCAGGTTTATCAACCAGTGCGTCATCCTCACGCACCATGTCTTTCAGCACCCGCACTTCTTCTTCGGTGGCATGACGCGCAGCCAGGCTGGCCGCCAGCCCCTCCAACTCACGGCGCACCATATACAGCTCGGCCATCTGATTGTGATCCAGCGAGGCCACGATCAGTGAACGCCCGTCCCGCTCCAGCAAAGACTGGGTCTCCAGCCGCTGCAGGGCCTCACGGATCGGGGTACGAGACACCCCAAGCCGTTCCGCAAGGTCGCTTTCCACCAGGCGATCCCCCGGTTTGTAGACCCCCACGTCAATGGCTTCCAGAATAAGAGAATAGGCGTCTTTCTGGGTGTTGCGGCTCTGGTTCATCTGCTGTCCCATTCAAATGGTAGGTCTGTATTCCTACAGCTCACGCCTTGGCAATCAAGCCTTTGCCAGATTTTTGGGGCCAGAATACGACAAAAGTAGCCAAAGCAATTTCACCCGGTCTACGTCAGATCCTCATTGCAAAACAATTCCAGTCTGCCTAGGTGCTGCCCATGGTCAAAAAAGCTTTCTCTCATGTGCGCCACTGGGTCTTTGACCTGGACAACACACTATATCACCCCTCGGCCCGACTGTTTGATCAGATCGAGGTCAAGATGACCAACTATGTCATGGCAGAGCTGGGGGTCGACAAGGCAGAAGCAGACCATCTGCGCAGCAGCTATTGGCAAGAGCATGGTACCACCCTGGCAGGGCTGATGCGCGAACATGACATGGACCCTGTGCCCTATCTTGAGGCAGTCCATGACATTTCAATGGATCATCTGCCCAAAGACCCGGAGCTGGCCGCCTGTATCAAGGCCTTGCCTGGCAAACGTATTGTCTACACCAATGGCAGCGCCCCCTATGCTGAACGGGTGCTGGCCGCTCGTGGGCTGTCGGGGCTGTTTGACGGGGTTTTTGGTGTGGAACATGCTGATTACCGCCCCAAGCCCGAGCGCGCCGCCTTTGACATGGTGTTTGACAAGGCAGGCATTCACGCCGAAACCGCCGCCATGTTCGAAGACGACCCCCGCAATCTCTCGGCCCCTCATGCGATGGGGATGCGCACTGTCCATGTGGCGCCAGAAGCGCTTGGTCAGGCTGAGGCGCGCAGCCACATTCACCATCACACCGACGACCTGGCCGGGTTCCTCGCCAAGATCCTGTAAACAGGCCCGGCACACGCCCTCAAAACGGGGACACTCTGTCGCAGGAAGACCGGTAAAAGACCGGCAAACTGGCCTCAAATTCTGCCCCCAAAGGCCCTACATAGGCAGCGATAACAACGCTAAAGGATCGCGCGCATGGCCCTTGCCTATACTCTCCCTGACCGTCTGCCTCTGTGGCAACGTTTCCTCTTTGCCATTCCCCTGCTGGGGCGGATTTCAAAAGAAGTGGCCTATGGAGAAGAAGAGAATTTCTACTATGCCCTGGCCATTCTGATCTGCCTCTGGGGCAGCTCGATCCTGTTGTTTGGCATCCCCGGTCTCTACCTGCCGGCAGTGGCGCTTGTGCCGGTGATGTTTACCCTGCTTATCGCCATTTCGCGCGGCTAGTGGCCAAACTCGGCCCAAGGTGGCCACTGGGACCACATGCCGCTTGTCATTGCCCTGGCCTCGGTCCTATCTGAGGAAGAGAGACGAAAGGCAGGGCAATGGCTGAAACATGTGACATTCTGGTTTCTGGTGGCGGTGTCGCCGGACTGACGGCAGCGGCAGCATTTGGGGCTGCCGGGTTCAAGGTGATCTGTGTAGACCCGACCCCGCCGGTGACCACACGCGATGCTGCGGGGTCTGATCTGCGCACCACTGCCTTTTTGCAACCGGCGCAGGCGCTGTTGCAGCGGTTTGGCCTCTGGGAGCAACTGGCGGATCATGCGGCTCCCTTGCAGATCATGCGTATCGTTGATGCGGGCGGCGCCGAACCGGAACCCCGGGTGATCAAGGATTTCAACGCCGCTGATATTTCCCAACTGCCCTTTGGCTGGAACCTGCCCAACTGGTTGCTGCGACGCGAAATACTGGCCCGGATTGCGGCGCTTCCAAATGTGGAATTTCGCGCCGGCACTGGCACTAAATCGCTGTTCACCCGCAGCCATGAGGCCCGGGTCACCCTGAGCGATGGCGATCAAATCCGCGCCAAGCTGGTTGTCGCCTGTGATGGGCGCTCCTCGCCGATGCGCGCCGCCGCAGGCATTCCGGTAAAAACCACCCGTTATGGGCAAAAAGCACTGGCCTTTGCCGTTACCCATCCGGTGCCGCACGACAATGTCTCCACCGAGATCCACCGCTCTGGCGGCCCTTTCACCCTGGTGCCGCTGCCGGATTATCAGGGCAAACCCTCCTCTGCGGTGGTCTGGATGGAGCGCGGCCCGCGCGCCGAAGAGCTGCTGGCGCAGGCGCCGCAGGTGTTTGAAGCGGAAATGACAAGGCGCAGCTGTGGGCTGTTTGGCGACCTGACCCTGGCCTCACGTCGCAGTATCTGGCCAATCATCAGCCAATCCGCCGCGCGTATGGATGGCCAACGCCTGGCGCTGATGGCCGAAGCCGCCCATGTGGTGCCGCCAATTGGCGCCCAGGGCCTGAATATGTCACTGGGCGATCTGCGCGTGCTGCTGGAGCTGGCGGAGACCCGCCCTGAGGGTCTGGGGGACGCGCAGATGCTGAGCGCCTATCACAAGGCGCGTCACAATGAGATCATGCTGCGGGTGAAAGGCATCGACCTGCTCAACCGCAGTTCGATGATCGAGGCGCGCCCCCTGCGGGATTTGCGCGCCTTTGGCCTCAACGCGCTCTATTCCCTGGCGCCCGTACGCAAAACCCTGATGCAGATGGGACTGGGGGTAAAATAGAACCCGGTTTTCCCAAATGGGAAAACCGGTGCCTTCGGCGAAGGTATTTAAGGCAAGATGAAAGGGGCGGCCCGTGAAAGCCACTGGCCGCCCCTCACAGAAAGTAGCCCGGGTCAGAGCACCTTCAGAGCACCTGATCTACCGCCTTTTGCAGACGGCCAAGCGTCGCCTCGACATCGTAGAGCTTGTCGAGGCCAAACAGTCCCAGGCGGAAGGTGCAAAACTCGGTGGGTTCATCACATTGCAGCGGTACGCCTGCGGCGATCTGCATGCCAAGGGCGGCGAATTTTTTGCCGTTTTGCACTTCAGGATCTGAGGTGTAGCTGACCACGACCCCCGGAGCGCCAAAGCCCTCGGCGGCCACCGAGGTGACCCCCTTTGCGGCCAACATTGCGCGCACCTCATTGCCAAGCTGCCACTGGGCCTGACGCAGTTTTTCAAACCCGTAGTCTTTGGTTTCCAACATGGTATCGCGAAAGGCCTGCAGCGCATCCGTGGGCATGGTGGCATGATAGGCGTGGCCGCCATCTTCATAGGCCTGCATGATGGCACGCCATTGTTTCAGGTTCAGGGCAAAGCTGTCGGATGTGGTCTCCTCCAGCCGCGCCAGGGCGTTTTGTGACAACATCACCAAACCGGCCGAGGGAGAGGCGCTCCAGCCCTTTTGTGGCGCCGAAATCAGCACATCGACGCCATTGGCTCGCATATCAACCCAGGCACAGCCAGAGGCAATACAATCCAGCACCATCAGCGCGCCGACCGCGTGGGCGGCCTCGGCCATTGCGGCGATATAGCTGTCAGGCAGGATCACCCCAGCAGCAGTTTCCACATGTGGGGCAAAGACGATGCCCGGCTTTTGCGCGTGAATGGCGGCGGTGACCTCCTCGATTGGCGCGGGGGCAAAGGGCGACTGGGCCTCATTTCCGCTTTGTCGCGCCTTCATCACCGTGGTCGCAGCTGTCAGCCCGCCAGTTTCAATGATCTGGCTCCAGCGATAGGAAAACCAGCCATTACGCACCACCAGAACCTCTTGCCCCCGCGCGAACTGACGCGCCACCGCTTCCATCGCATAGGTGCCGCCACCGGGCACCAGGGCTACCGCATCTGCCTGATAGACCTCTTTCAACAAGGCATTGATGTCCAGCATCACCTGCTGAAAACTCTTTGACATATGGTTGAGCGAGCGATCGGTGAAGACCACCGAGAATTCATCCAACCCCTGAGGGTCCACGGTTTCCAAAAGTGCCATTGCTGTCTCCGATCTGTTTGCCGCTGCCCCGCACGCTATGCGCCGGACCCTTACCTGCGGACATACTAAATTCGCTGTCGGGCGAAAACCCGGCCCTGCGCAAAAGCTGTTTCAAATTCCCGAGACAACACGACCTAGCCCAATGGGCCGGGGCGGCGTTCTTCGCTCAGCAGAACATTGGCATCCACAGAGCCGACCCCGGGCAAAAGCATGACCCTGCGACGCAGCACCCGTTCAAAATCGGCAATATCCCGGGCGGTGACCCGCAACCGGTAGTCATACAGCCCCAGCACATGCTCCACGGTCTGGACTTCGGGGATGGCACAGACGGCGCGTTCAAAATCTTCCAGGCTGACGCGGCCTTTGGTGCCCAGTTTGACCCCCAAAAACACCGTGACGCCAAAGCCCAGTTTTTCGCGGTCCAGGTCCAGCCGACGCCCCAACAGGATGCCCAGCTCCTGCAACCGTTTGATCCGCCGCCAAGTGGCCGGCTGGCTGAGCCCAAGCGCGCGCCCCAATGCCCCGGCGGACTGATTTGCATCACGCGACAAGGCCTTTAACAGGCCAAAATCAATCTCATCCAGATCTGTCATAATGGCAGGCTTTCGTTGCTCTTGATCCGGGCCACATGCATCAAGGCTTCGATATCTGCGATATGTGGCAGGGTCAGAATGGCGCTGCGATAGATTTGCTGGTAGTGCCCCATGTCGCGCGCAATCACCGACAGGCGCACATCAACCTGGCCCAGAAAAGTCTGGATCTCCAGCACCTCGGGGATGTCACGCGCCTGGGCAATAAATTCGTCAAAGGCACGCGGGTTGGTCTTGTCCAGGGTGACCCGCAGCGAGACCTCCACCGTGTAGCCAAGGGCGCGCCAGTCGATCATCGCCCGGCTGCCCAGCAGAATGCCCCCCTCGCGGAGCTTTTCCAGCCGCCGCGACAGGCGTGACGGGGTTAGCCCCAGGCGTTCGGCAAGGTCCGGAATCGATTGTTCCGGGTCGCTTTGCATATGGCGCAATATGCGCCGATCCAGATCATCAAGCATGATTAAACCAATACTTATCAAAATGACGAATGACTACTGCAAAGTTTCCAGATTTTTTGCCAAAGGCAGCGCTGCATATCCCAGCCCGCGCCTTATGATGCCTGCAAACGACAACCAAGAGGAACTCTGATATGCGCGTATACTACGACCGCGATTGCGACGTTAACCTGATCAAAGACAAAAAAGTGGCCATCCTGGGCTACGGCAGTCAGGGCCATGCCCACGCGCTGAACCTGCGCGACTCCGGCGCCAAAAACCTGGTTGTTGCCCTGCGTGAAGGCTCTGCCTCTGCCAAGAAAGCCGAAGGCGAAGGCCTGAAAGTAATGGGTATCGCGGAAGCCGCAGCCTGGTGTGACGTGATCATGTTCACCATGCCCGACGAGCTGCAGGCCGAAACCTACAAAAAATACGTCCACGACAACATCAAGCCAGGTGCTGCCATTGCATTCGCCCACGGCCTGAACGTGCACTTTGGCCTGATCGAGCCCAAAGAAGGCATCGACGTGATCATGATGGCGCCCAAAGGCCCAGGTCACACCGTGCGCGGCGAATACACCAAAGGCGGCGGCGTGCCTTGCCTGGTGGCTGTAAACACCGACGCCACCGGCAAAGCGCTGGAAATCGGCCTGTCCTATTGCTCCGCCATCGGTGGCGGTCGCTCCGGCATCATCGAAACCAACTTCCGCGAAGAATGCGAAACCGACCTGTTCGGCGAACAGGCAGTTCTGTGCGGCGGTATCGTTGAGCTGATCCGCTGTGGCTTTGAAACTCTGGTTGAAGCTGGCTACGCGCCAGAGATGGCCTATTTTGAGTGCCTGCACGAAACCAAGCTGATCGTTGACCTGATCTATGAAGGCGGCATCGCCAACATGGACTATTCGATCTCCAACACTGCCGAGTACGGCCAGTATGTCACCGGCCCCCGCATCCTGCCCTACGAGCAGACCAAAAAGGCGATGAAAGAATCGCTGCAGGACATCCAGTCCGGCAAATTTGTGCGTGACTTCATGCTGGAAAACGCCGTTGGCCAGCCCACCATCAAAGCCTCGCGTCGTGCCAATGACGAGCACCAGATCGAAGTTGTTGGTCAGAAACTGCGCGACATGATGCCGTGGATTTCTGCTGGCAAAATGGTCGACAAAGCAAAGAACTAAGGCGCCCGCGGCATAGACCGCAGCCTGAACACGACGGGGCGCTCCAAGCAATTGGGGCGCCCTTATTTTTCGGTGTATTTCTGACCTTTCAGAACCTATGTACCCGGACCCGAAATTTTTGGCGCCGCCTGATCCCGGATGGCGCCCCCTCCCCAGCGCAACAGGAAATTTCAGATGAGCAACACCATTGGCGCCATCAACTGGATCAAACTACTTATCCTCGGCCTGATCTGGGGGTCCTCCTTTATGGCGGTCTCCATCGCGCTGGACGGTTTCGCGCCGATGACAATTGCCGCAACACGGATCACGGTCGGTGCGCTCGCCCTGTTGCTCATCACCGCCATAATGCGGATTGAGTTGCCCTCGCTCAACACCCGCCACGGCCGCACTGTCTGGCTTTGTGCGCTGGGGATGGGTTTCTTCAGCAATGCGCTGCCCTTTTCCCTGCTCAGCTGGGGGCAAACCTACGTTGCCAGTGGCTTTGCCGGGGTCTGCATGGCGGTGGTGCCGCTGTTTGTGCTGCCACTGGCGCATTTCCTGGTGCCCGGAGAGCGCATGACCCTGCGCCGCGCCCTCGGCTTCGCCATCGGGTTTGGCGGCGTGCTGACGCTGATCGGGTTCAAGGCCTTTGCCTCTGCGGGCAGTGATTTTGAATCTCTGGCCCGGCTTGCCTGTCTGGGAGCGGCGCTGTGCTACGCGATTGGCTCAATCATCACCCGGCTGTGCCCCGGTGTGAATATGCTCTCGCTCTCTGCGGCAGCGCTGAGCTGCGGGGCGGTGATGATCGTTCCGACCGCGCTGTGGCAAGAGGGCCTGCCCAGCCTGCCAGAAGCGCGCTCCCTGTTGGCTGTGCTGTATCTTGGGCTGGTTCCCACTGCATTTGCACAGGTGCTGCTGGTCCAGGTGGCGCGCAGCGCCGGCCCCAGCTTTCTGTCGACGGTGAACTATCAAGTTCCTGTTTGGTCGGTGTTTTTTGGCGCATTGCTGCTCAACGAGACCCTCCCGCCGCAACTCTTTGCCGCCCTGGGGTTGATCCTGGGGGGCTTGTTGCTCAGCCGGGCACCGGTGCATCGCCAACGCCCCTGATGCCGCCCAACAGAGGGCAGAAATTGCAATTGACCTGCCGGGTGCAAAACCGTTTTGTACAGGCCTGACAGAAGCGGAGAATCTATGCCAGATCGAATGGGAAAATACTGGCTGATGATTGCCACGCTTGGGTTTGTCTGGGGTGGGACGTTTCCGCTGATCAAACTTGCGCTGGACGGGATTACGCCCTTTTGGCTTGCTGCCGGGCGTATCGGGTTTGCCGCTGCTTTGCTGGGCGCTGTTTGGGCCTGGCGTGGCTTTACCCTGTTCAAGGGGGCGCGCAACTGGTCGGCGGTGCTGATTATCGGCGCCTTCAGCACAGCCCTGCCCTTCATGCTGATCAACTGGGGGCAACAACATGTCTCGGCCGGGTTTACCGGGCTGAGCATGGCGGCAATTCCGCTGCTCGTCCTGCCCCTGGCGCATCTCTTTATTCCCGGCGAACAAATGGTGCTGCGCCGCCTGGTTGGTTTTGTCATCGGCTTCGTCGGCGTGGCGATTTTGATCGGCGGCAAGGCCTTTGCCAGCAGTCATTCAGAGCTGGAACTCTGGGGACGTCTTGCCTGCGTATCAGCCGCTGGCTGCTATGCTGTCAGTTCGATCCTGACCCGCCGCCTGCCGCCGGTGGATCCGGTGGGGCTGGCTGCTGTTCTTTTGCTTATTGGCAGTGTGATCATCCTGCCCGCGGCCTGGAGCATCGAAGGCGCGCCGCCGCTGCCCGACCATCAGACGCTTGCACTTATTGCCCTGCTCGGGTTGATCCCCACCGCAGCGGCCAATCTGTTGCGGGTGATCGTGGTGCGCGAAGCGGGGCCAACCTTTATGACCCTCACCAACTATCAGGTGCCGATCTGGGCGGTGCTGCTGGGTGCAGTGTTCCTGAATGAAGCGCTGCCCGCTTCGATGATGCTGGCCATGGCGCTGATCCTGACCGGCCTGTGCATCAGCCAATGGGGGGCGCTGACCCGATTGTTCACCCGGTCCCAGCACAGCTAGGGCTAGGGTCTAGCGCGTTGCCTGCCACAGCCGCAGGGCCTGTGCGGTTTCCGCCACATCATGCACACGCAGCATCTGCACGCCTTTGGCCACACCAGCCAAGGCAACAGCAATCGAACCAGGCGCCCGTTTGTCCGCCTGCGGCTCCTGCCCGATATCGCCAATGAACCGCTTACGGGACACCCCCAGCAAGATTGGACAACCCAGCCCGTGAAACAGGCTCAACCCTTTGATAAGGGACAGATTATGCGCCTGTGTTTTGCCAAACCCAATGCCGGGATCAACCACGATCTGATCTCGCAAAATCCCCGTCGCCTCTAGCCGGTCCACCTGTTTTTCCAGGTAGTCATAGACGTCCAGCAGCACGTGATCATAACGAGGATCTTTCTGCATGGTTTCCGGATCCCCCTGCGAGTGCATCACGCAAACCGGGGCGCCCGCCTGGGCCGCGAGCGGCGCCAGGGCCGCATCATAGGTAAATCCCGAAACATCATTGACCAGCTGCGCCCCCGCCTCCAGGGCGTCCATGGCCACAGCTGCCTTGCGGGTATCAATCGAGATCGGCACATCAGATGTGGCGCGAATAGCGGCAATCACTGGGATGGTGCGGGCGATTTCTTCCTCTTCGGGCACAAAAGCCGCCCCCGGGCGGGTGGATTCCCCCCCGATATCAAGCATATCAGCACCCGCTGCCACCATACGCTGCGCCGCCTCCACACCAGCTGCAACGCCAATGTGACGCCCCCCATCGGAAAAACTGTCTGGGGTCGCATTCAGGATGCCCATGATTTTGGGGCGGGTCATATCCAGGCCCGCAATGGCCGCGCGCCGAAACGTCAACCGGTGGCGCACCTCAGCCGGGACCAGACCAACCGGTACAATCCGTGGCGGTGCCTCCCGGCTCAGCAATTCTACTTCTGAAAACCAAAGCGACCCGCCTGCAAGCGGCAGCGCGCCTTCGGGTCGTGTCTCTCCATGCCGCACCAGTGGCCGGTAATACATCACAACTGGGTTTGCTCCACATTAACGACGCGCAGTGGCACCTGCGGGCTCTCAGGAGACTCAGCGCCAATAACAATCATTTCGCCCGCTTCAAAGGTTGCCGCAAACCAGGCTGCCAATGCAACCGCTTCAGAAGGCGCTTCTGACGGACCATCCACCGCGTCCAAAACGATCTTTGACGGCGCCCAGACGCAGATCTGGCCATTTTTCATGGCCCAATCGAGCTCGGTCCGGGTGGCAACCACCACGCAGCGGTCGTCTTTGGCCGCCAGGCGCCAGGCATTTTGTTCGATAGAAAGTAAATCAATTCGACGCTGAGTCATTTTATGGCCGGTTTTGGGCACTTCCAGCGGATGTGCCCCGACGCAGAGAATCAGCGGTCGCTGGCGGCTTTCCATCTGGTCGATCCAGGTCTTGAAATTTGCGCTCTCGATCGCCGCGTTAGACAGATACATCAACCGAGGATGCGGCGGCTCGTCCTCCTCGACGCTGTGGTTCATCTGATCTTTGGACCGGGCAATTTCCACCCCCAGAGCGCCGGGGCCACGGTCCAGTTTTTCGATACGCACAAAAACCCGCACCGCCTGCGGTTCATGCAGGATCCGTTCTGCAACCCGTTCCGCCAATGTTTCCAAAAGGTTGAGCCGCTCTGCCGCCAGTTCATAGGCAATGGCTTCGGTCACTTTGTCATAGGACAGGATCCGATCCACATCGTCGTCCAGATCCGCAGGCAGCGGCGTTACCTCAACCACGACATTGAAACTGATCCGCTGGGTATTGCCCCGTTCGGCCTGAAAAGCGCCAATCTCAACCTCGACCATATGGTCGCGTAGGGAAATTCGGTCCAGAGGCCCCGGCCTGGCAGTCGCAGCGGCGCGTTCGGAGGGGTGTTCAAAGGCGAGGCGAACTTCTGAAGACATGGCAAACGGGCCTTTGGCTGGCAAGAGGTAGAACGTCATTCAACGCATAGTGCTTAGTCTAAGCGTTGATCCGTGCCTTAACAGGCCCGCTTACGTCCGACTAGGCCCTGAATGCGGCGCAGCATGGCTCCGCACTGTCAAAAATAGCCAGCCTCGGCGGCAGCTGGACCCCAGCACAGCATACCGACGGGCGTGCCCTCAGTCGTTAGAAGCGGTGCGGTAGCGGTCATCGCGGTAAAACAAATGTACGCCGATACGCGTGGTCTTGGTAAAGCTACGGCTCCAACGCGGGCTGACGGCATTGGTATGATAATACGTCGCCCCCTGGGTAAGGTCAGGCGCAGCACCGTCAATCACCATACGTGCAATCTTGGCCCCCCGCACATAGGCCGTTTTCTCCCGGATCACCTCTTCGCGGCCATCACAGGTATAGGTAAACTGGCACTGATAGCGTCGGCCGGTCCCCTGGTTGATCACCCCACACAGGGAGTTGGGGAACTGGGCGCTTTTCACCCGGTTCATGATCACTTCAGCCACTGCAAACTGACCTTTGACGGTTTCACCGCGCGCCTCAAAGTAGAGGGCTTCGGCCAGGCAGGCGAAGTTTTCTCCCCCAGTGGCCACGGGCTGTTCAGCCAGCCAGGACTTGGTAAAGGTGATATCTTCTGGGGCCGTTGTCTTGGGGCGAATTTTGAAACCAAGAAAGCTCGACAGACGGGAGCCTGGAACCGAATTGAGGGTCGATTGCTCACGCTTGAACAGAGCGCTCAAGCCGGTCTCGGCCTTGGCCATTTGTCCCGTCATTGTTGTTGCTACCGCCAGGGCAGCCAAGGTCAGGAATTTCATGTCAGGGGTCCTCAAATTTTCCACTTCCGCACAGCCTCCCCAGTCCAATGCGATCGCCTCCTTTAACCACATTCGGCTAAAACGTCCAGTTCCGGGGCTCCCGCCCCCCTGAGACGCCCAAAACCCCGATCACAGGCCTACCTATGTCGGGGTCGGAAAAAACAAATTTTTCCTAATTTTATGTGTATGTTGGAGAAACTGCGCCGGTTTTCTCGCCAATTGCCAGCTGTGCCGCAGCCAAGCGCACCACCGGAACCCGAAAAGGCGAACAGGACACATAATCAAAGCCAGCTTCACGGCAAAAAGCAATTGATTCGGGGTTGCCCCCATGCTCACCACAAATCGACAGGGTGACCTCGGGATTAGTACTGCGTCCACGCTGCACACCCAGCTTCAACAGCTCGCCAACGCCGTCCACATCCAGCACGTGGAAAGGATCCTCGGGAAAGACCCCCTGCTGCACATAATTGGACATAAACCGACCCGCATCATCGCGCGACAACCCGTAGGTCATCTGGGTCAAATCGTTGGTCCCAAAACTCAGGAACGAGGTATGCGGGGCGATCTCATCCGCGCGCAACGCCGCCCGCGGTGTTTCCACCATGACCCCAAGACGGTAGTCAAAGCTTTCGCCCTGTTCCGCGGCAACCGCAGCAGCAACCGCATCAATGCGCGCCTTGACCAGTTCAACTTCACGCTTGGCTGAAACCAGCGGGATCATCACCTCCGGCACCACCGGCGCCCCATCTTTTGAAGCCAAAAGTGTAGCTTCAAAAATGGCCCGCGCCTGCATGTCATAGATCTCTGG
Source organism: Pseudophaeobacter sp. TrK17 (assembly GCF_042192375.1). Taxonomy (NCBI): domain Bacteria; kingdom Pseudomonadati; phylum Pseudomonadota; class Alphaproteobacteria; order Rhodobacterales; family Roseobacteraceae; genus Pseudophaeobacter; species Pseudophaeobacter sp. TrK17. Next base: position 816,740 of record NZ_CP071700.1, on the reverse strand, counting down.
CACGGTGACGCCCAGGCGCACGCCGCGCAGACCCAGCATTGGGTTATACTCCGCCATTTCCTCGACCCGCCGGGTGACATCGCTCACCGGAATATCCAAAGCCTCAGACAGTTCGCGCTGGCCCGTTTTGCTGGTCGGCAGAAATTCATGCAGCGGCGGGTCAAACAGGCGGATGCAGACCGGCAAGCCCTCCATGATGCGAAACAGCTCCAGAAAGTCCTCACGCTGCATTGGCAACAGCCGCGCCAGCACCGCAGCCCGCCCACTGGAGGTTTCGGCAAAGATCATTTCCCGCATCACCGTCAGGCGCCCGGGATCAAAGAACATGTGCTCGGTCCGGCACAGGCCAATGCCCTGGGCGTTGAAATTGCGCGCTGTCTGCGCATCTGCCGGCGTATCGGCATTGGCGCGAATGTCGATATCGCGCGCCTCATCCGCCCAGGCCAGCAAGGCTTGAAAGGCATCGTCCTCCGCAGCTTCCAGCATTTCGGGCTCCCCCGCAAGGACTTCTCCGCGGCTGCCATCAATGGTCACGATGTCGCCAGCGTGAAAGACCTGACCACTGGCGGAAATCAGTCGTTTCTTGCGGGAATCAAAGGTCATGTTCGACGCCCCGACAATGCTGGGCAGGCCAAGCCCACGCCCGATCACCGCCGCATGGCTGGTCATCCCCCCCCTGCCCGTCAGAACCGCCACCGCCGCATGCATGCCGCGCACATCATCCGGCGAGGTCTCCCGGCGCACCAAAACGCAAGGCTCACCGCGGGCAGCGCTGGACTGCGCATCCGCCGCCGTAAACACCAACTGCCCCGTTGCGGCACCCGGGCTGGCAGCAATGCCTGCCCCGATCACATCCCGGGCTGCACTGGGGGCAACCTGCCGGTGCAACAGCTCGCTCAGCACATGGGCGTCCACCCGCATGACCGCCTCATGTGGGGGGATGATCCCATCCTGCGCCAGCGCCACCGCGATCCGCACCGCTGCGCGCGAAGACCGCAGCACCCGCACCCCATCCAGGATATGCAACGCACCGTTCTGGATGACAAATTCCACCTGCATTTCTTCGCGCAGGCGCACCCGCATCAGCGCGGCATCCGCCTTGATCCGCGCAAAGGCCTCTGGCGCCAGCTCCTCCAGCGAGGGCCCCCGCGCATCTTTTTCCAAGAACAGCGCCTCAGTGCCTGCTCCCAATGCCTCACGCCCCTGGCTTTGGCTCAGATAGCGGCCCGTCAGCTGCGGCAGCCCGGTATCGGAATCCACCAGCTGCAACACGCCAGATCCGCATTCCCCCTGGCCCAGACCGGGGATCATCTCTTGCACCACCAGCCCCAGACCGGCATCTGCCGGAGCCCCCTTGGCCTGCCGCAACAGCCGCGCCGAGGTGCCCTCCCAGGCCCGCGCCATTGACCGCAGCACCGCCGCCAGCTGTTCGCCGGGATCCTGTGGGAAAACCTCGTCCGTCTCGGCCTCATAGGCCTGCAGGATTTCGCGCAGCGCATCCGGCCCGCCGTCTTCGACGTCATCAAAAACATCCGGATCCAGCCGCGCCACATGCACCGCATAGGACTGCACAAACCGCAGATACAGCGAGGCAGCAGCCGCCTGCCCCAAGACCTCACTCAGGGACAGATAGCGGGCGTCGTTCATACCGATATTCAGGATCGCACTCGGCCCGCCCCAATCCGGCACCTCAGACGAGGGCCGCACACAGAGCAGTGCATCCTCCGAGAACTCCGCCAGAATGGCGCGAATGTCCGGCAACTCGCCCGCGGCCGCCTGCTGCACCGCAGCAAACGACAGGGCCACAGTGCGGGGAACCGGAAGATCCAGCCGCACCAAGCGCTGCAGGCATTTGGCACGCCCACCATGATTTGCGGCCTCAATTGGGGCTGTGGCGGTGATCAACGTAGAAAGCGGGATCTCAGACATGGTTTTTCTGCACTGCGGCACCTTTTATTTGTCTGCAGCATAATCACGCCAGCCACCTTCGCAAGAGCCAAGCCCAAAGCCGCAGCTGAATTTACCTCAGGCTCTCTTCCATGCCACAGCGCAAACCTCGCGCCACAATACCGGTTTAGAACGCCAATCGGGTCAAAGCGGGCTCAGCCTGAACGCCCCTTCAGGGCCAAAAGGCGTTAGAGAAGGCCGAGCCCCGCCTAAAACACGCCTCCGCACAAAAACAGGGGCCGCGCCAAAACGCAGCCCCCCTAAACTCTGGAAACTCTGATAATGCGCCCGACTTCAGGCTTCGATAAGAGACAGGTCCGCAACCTGGCCGCAGACCCTGCGGATTTGGCTCAGCAGGTTCAACCGGTTGCGACGGACAACTTCCTTCTCCGAATTCACCTGCACCGCTTCGAAAAACGCATCCACCGGCGCCCGCAGGGCCGCCATGCCGCCCATGGCGGCCGCGAAATCCTCGGCCTCGATGGCCGTGGAGATCGCTCCCTCGCTCGCAGCAAGCGCGGTGAAAAGAGCCTTTTCACTTTCGTCTTCGGCAAATTTCACATCGGCGCCATAGGAGTATTCCACCCCGTCCTTTTCCTCAGCCTGGGTCAGGATATTGTTGGCCCGCTTGAAGCCCTGCAACAGGTTGGTGCCATCTTCTGTCTTCATAAAATCTTCCAGAGCCCGGGCGCGTTTCACCAGCAGCGTCAGATCGTCATTACCGTCCATGGCAATGCAGGCGTCAATCACATCGTGGCGAATGCCCTGATCCCGCAGAAAAACCTTCAGGCGGTCATGGAAAAAGGACAACAGATCATCCGATAGATCCGGCACTTTTGTTTCCAGATCCAAGAAGGGCGCTTCGGCCAGGTCGCCAAGGCTCTCCTTGACCACCTTGAAGGAGGCACCAAAGACACCGTGTTCTGCAATTTCCTGCAGCAGCGATTCAATATCGGCAGCGGGCAAAGAGCTGTCCAGCGCGCTTTCGACCCGCAACAGATGGCTGTCAAAAAACCGGTCCAAAGGCATGCGTGCACCGTTCTCCAGCACCAGCCGGATCACCCCCAGCGCAGCGCGGCGCAGGGCAAAGGGGTCTTTGGATCCGGTGGGTTTTTCATCAATCGCCCAGAACCCGGTCAGCGTGTCGATCTTGTCGGCCAGCGCCACAGCCACCGAAACCGGCTCGGACGGCACATCGTCAGAGGGGCCCAGCGGCGAATAATGCGCCTCACAAGCATTGGCGACCTCCTGCGGCAGGCCAGCCGCCTGGGCGTAATAGCGCCCCATAAGCCCTTGCAGTTCGGGGAATTCATAGACCATCTCAGAGGACAAATCCGCCTTGGCCACCCGGGCTGCCTGTTCTGCCAGATCCGCATCGGCGCCCACCACCGGCGCGATCTCCCGTGCCAGAGCCGCAATGCGGTCAATCCGTTCCGACTGCATCCCCAGCTTGTTGTGGAAGGTCACATTGCTGAGCTGCGCGGTCCAGGCTTCCATGCCGGTTTCCGACTTGGCCACCCGCAGATCGTTTTCCCAAAAGAACTTGGCATCGGCCAGACGGGCGCTCAGAACCTTTTGATTGCCCGCCAGAATGGTTGCGCCCTGGTCTGCGGTTTCACGGTTGGCAACAGTGACAAAGCCCTCGATCCGGCCGGTTTTTGGGTTCTTCACCGAGAAAAACTTTTGGTGCTCGCGCATGCTGGTCTGCAGCACCTCCGGCGGCAGCTCCAGGAACTCAGCGTCGATATCGCCCAGCAGCACCACGGGCCATTCCACCAGGCTAGCCACCTCCGTCAAAAGCCCCTTGTCTTCGACCAGTTCCAGCCCACGGGCAAAGGCCTGGTTGCCGGCCTCCTGCCAGATCGCCTGGCTGCGTTCTGCCGGGTCCAGCACCACATTGGCGCGCTTCAGCTTGGCGGCGTAATCCTCAAACCCATTTACCGTGATCTCTCCCGGCGCCATAAAGCGGTGGCCCTGGGTTACATTGCCCGCGACAATTCCGTCGATCTCAAGCGGCACCACTTCGGATCCGTTTTCATCGCTGAGCTGACAGAGGATCGAATGTAGCGGCCGCACCCAGCGCAGAGATCCGGCGCCCCAGCGCATGGACTTGGGCCAGGGGAAGTTGCGCACCGTTGCTTCCAGCACCTCAGCGATGATTTCAGCCGCCGGCCGACCGGGCTTTTCAATCATAGCAAAATAAACAGCACCTTTTGGCGTATCGCGCTCTTCCAGCTGATCGCGGGTCAGCCCAGCGCCGCGCAGAAAGCCTTCGATTGCCTTGTCCGGTGCGCCAACCTTTGGCCCCTTGCGCTCTTCGCGCAGGGTTGGGCTTTCGGCCAGCAGGCCCTCCAGTGCCAGGGTCAGACGGCGCGGCGTCGAGAACGCGGCGGCGCCTGCATAGGTGAGACCTGCCTCGACCAGACCATCGGTCATGCGCTTTTTCAGATCCTCAGCCGCACGCGCCTGCATGCGGGCCGGGATTTCTTCGGAAAACAGTTCAATCAGCAGGTCGGGCATCTGGGGTCCTCAGAAGTTCACAATCGCCTGGATGACGATGGCATTGGCGATATCCACACAAGGCGCGGACAGCAGGGGAAGTACTACAAAAGCAACAGGAGAGGGTCCATAGGCTTTGCTCACTTCGGTCATATTCACAACGGCGACAAAGAGCGCCTGAGTCGATCTGCCAAACCCCACAGCTGACGCGCCAAGGCGGCAGATCGCTCCATTCAGTTATTCTGCAGGCGGAGTATTCTGCGGGCGCGGTGGGCAGGTTTCCCCAACAACGGTGCCATCATAAGCCTTTTCACCGCAGGCGTTCAGCTCATGCCAGGCATAGCCCAGCCCCTGATCGGTGACAGCCACGATGCGATCCACCCCGTAAGAGATATTCTTGACCGATACAAAGGCGGTGGCGGTCCCTGCCTGCAAAGCCTCCCCCAGGGCTTCGGCATCAAAACAGTCAAACCAGCCCGGCGCATTGCGCGGGATCTTTTGCTCTGAAACCTGAAACAACTGCGCCAATGCTTCAGGCTTCAGCGAAGTGCTGAAACAGGCCCGATAGCGGATAGGCGAGCTGCTGGCATCAATCGCCTGAAAATCCCCATAGGCGATCGGCAAGGGGGTGTCCTTGCCCAGCGGCAGCAGCACGACATCCTGGCCCGGCTTCAGCGTCACCTCGTCATAATAGCCATAGACCTGCAGGTAATACATCGCCCCGCCAGCTGCGAGGCCGGAGACCACAAGTACAATCGCAAGAAACTTACCCAACATTGGCAATCGCCCTTATTCTGTCGCCAGCCTCACACCGATGCCCCGCCCAGCAGTGCACAGGTGGGGCATGGCCCAATTGACACCCAAACCTGGGTTAGCCCGAAAAACCGCCCGCGCTGGTCTGTACAAAGGCGTCAGCACATTGTTTTGCGAGTGTGCGCACCCGGCCAATATAGGCCTGGCGCTCTGTCACCGAGATCACACCGCGCGCGTCCAGCAGGTTAAAGATATGGCTGGCCTTGATGCATTGATCATAGGCCGGATGCGCCATGATGATGCGCTTGCCGGTCTTGGGATCCACATGGTCCTGCGCCAGAATGGTGGCACATTCGGCCTCGGCCTCTTCAAAGTGGCGCAGCAGCACTGCGGTGTTGGCCACGTCAAAGTTCCAGCGGGCGTATTCTTCTTCGGTCTGTTTGAACACATCCCCATAGGTCAGCGGGATTGGCGCCTGCGGGTCGTTGAAGGGCATGTCCATCACATGGTCAACCCCCAGCACATACATCGCCAGACGTTCCAGACCATAGGTCAGCTCACCGGAAACCGGGTGACAGTCGTGGCCGCCAACCTGCTGAAAATAAGTGAACTGGCTGACTTCCATACCATCGCACCAGACTTCCCAGCCCAGCCCCCAGGCGCCCAGCGTCGGGCTTTCCCAGTCATCCTCGACAAAGCGGATATCGTGCATATCCATATCAATGCCAATCGCCTCTAGACTGCCCAGATACAGCTCTTGCAGATTGGGCGGGCTGGGTTTGATCAGGGCCTGAAACTGGTAGTAGTGCTGCAACCGGTTGGGATTTTCACCGTAGCGCCCGTCGGTGGGGCGGCGCGAGGGCTGCACATAGGCTGCGGCCCAGGGCTTGCTGCCCAATGAGCGCAGGGTTGTCGCCGGGTGAAAGGTACCGGCGCCCACTTCCATGTCATAGGGCTGCATGATGGCGCAGCCCTTGGCGGCCCAATAGCTTTGCAGCCGCAAGATGATCTCCTGGAAAGAGCGCGGAGTGGATCTGGTCGCGCCAGCTGTCATCATGCCCGTCTGGCCTACAGTCTGGCCCACGGTCTGACCGGTCGCCTGGGTGGCGGTCGGGGTGGCGGTCTGGGTCATATCCAAATCCCTCGTATAAGCAGCAAATGCGGCTTTCTTCCTATGCAAGCCCCCCGGCGGGGTCAACGGCTAGAAGCAGCCAATGCGGCGCAGATCAGTGACCAAGGAACCACAGGGCGTCTCAACATGACATTTTGTCGTGGCATTAAGGCCATAATCACCAGATTGCTGCATCAAGTGTGGAATTCCCCCCTGCAAGGGGCGTTTCCTTTGCCGCCACAAAATGCTTATCTGCGCGGCAATAATTTGGTTTACCGGGATAGGGTCCTGAGAATGAGAAAAATGATTGCCGCATTGGTCCTGTCGCTCAATGCGCTTGCCATGCTTCTAGCTGTACCAGCGCAAGCGCAGCAAAACCCACAGGACACAGTCTGGATCCAGGTGGCGGCACGCCCCACCCTGGCCTCGGCCAACCAAGAAGCACAGGTTTTTGCCGCCAAGATCCCTGATGTTGCCGGCTTCTCGCTTGTCGGTGGCTGGTATGGTGTCTTGATCGGTCCCTACACCCGCGAAGACGCGAATCGTGTGTTGCAGGTCTACCGCTCTGAAGGGCAGATCCCGCGCGACAGTTTTATCGCCCTGCCCAACAACCTGCGCAATCAGTTCTACCCATTGGGGGAAGACACTGCGCAGACCACCCAGCCAGCCCAGGCCCCAGCAACGGGTGCCACTGCTGAGGCGACAACGGCACCACAGACGCAGACCGCAGACCCCGTGGTGATCGCGGAACCGAGCCCCCCAGCCCTGCCCGACGAAAGCCCCGCCGAAGCCCGGCGCAGCGAGCGGACGTTGAGCCGAGATGAGCGCAAAGAACTGCAAATCGCACTCCAGGCCGCCGGGTTCTACAACTCGGCCATTGATGGCGCCTTTGGCCGCGGCACCCGCAGCTCCATGTCCGATTGGCAAGCCGCCAAGGGGTTTGAGATCACCGGCGTTCTGACCACGGCACAGCGCCAGATTCTGCTGGACGACTACAACGCGCCGCTGATCTCGGTTGGCATGCGCCGCATTATCGACACGCAGGCTGGTATCTCGCTGGAAATCCCCGCAGATGAAGTCACCTTTAGTCGATATGAGCCCCCCTTTGCCCATTACGACAGCTCCGGCGATCTGGGTGTCCGGGTGCTGCTGATCAGCCAGCGTGGCGACAAAAGCACGCTTTATGGCCTGTATGACATCATGCAGACTTTGGAAATTGTGCCCCTGGAAGGCCCGCGCGAGCGTGAAAACGACAGTTTCACCCTGGAAGGGCGCAACAGCCGCCTTGTCTCCTTTACCCAGGCCAGCCTCAAAAACGGTGAGATCAAGGGCTTCACCCTCATCTGGCCAGCCGGCGATGAGGCCCGCCGCAGCCGCGTTCTCTCCGCCATGCAGGCGAGCTTTGAGCGCAGCGAAGGCGTGCTGGACGATTCCGCAGGCGGCGATATTCAGCAGGACATAGACCTGCTGTCCGGTCTGGAAATCCGCAAACCCAAAATGTCGCGCTCTGGCTTTTTTGTCAGCAGCGATGGTGTGGTTGTGACCACCGCCGATGTGGTTCAGGGCTGCACCCGGGTCACCCTGGATTACGGCTACCGCGCCGAAGTTGTCAGCGCCGATACCCAATCCGGCATGGCGATCCTGCGGTCGACCCAGTCCCTGGCGCCGATCGCGGTGGCTGAGTTGAGCCCGCAAAGCCCACGGCTGCAATCCGAAATCGCCGTTTCCGGCTTTTCCTACGAAGGTGTGCTGGGAGCCCCCAGCCTGACCTGGGGAAAACTGGCCGACGTCAAAAGCCTGGAAGGGGATACCAGTGTTGCACGGCTGGCGCTTGCCGCCCAGCCTGGGGACGCGGGTGGCCCGGTGGTGGATGCCTCTGGTGCGGTGCTTGGCATGTTGCTGCCCCAAACAGCACAGGGCCGTCAGCTGCCCGCCGGGGTGAGCTTTGCGGCAAATGCCGAGACCATTCGCGGCGCCATGGAGGCCGCAGGTCTTGAGGTTCAGACCCAGCTCGCAGGTGCTGCCCTGCCAAACCAGGCCCTGGTGAACCGGGCCACCGGAATGACAGTTCTGGTCAGCTGCTGGGAATAAGCACGCTTAGCCTGATCTTAGACCATCCCCAGAGGCGGCACGGCGCTGGCTCTGGGGTTCACAACGAAAAGACGCTGGTGGACATCCCACCAGCGTCTTTTTTGTTGCCCTTGTGGTGGCCAACACCACCCACCAAAACCAGCCGCCGACCGCCTGTCAGTAGGCGTGAATACGCCCGTCCCAGGTATGAAAACAGCCTGTGATCTCTATGGTTAGTGCATCAAATTCCCGGATCAAGCCAGAGGCCGATTCCTCAACACTGATGTCGCCTGCCTCACCGCCCATTTCCGTGCGCACCCACCCCGGATGATAGATCCCAACAGCAATGCCTTCTGGCTTAAGATCGGTGGCAAGGTTGCGCCCCAAGTTCAGCACAGCCGCTTTGGAAGCCCGATAGGCATAGCTGCCCCCAGGTGCCCGCGCATGGCTGGCCATCTGCGACGAAATGATTGCGATCTTTGGTGCCGTCCCCAACCGCAGATTGGGCAACAGCGCCTGAACGGTAAGAAACACCCCGGTCACATTTGCGGCCATGCTCTGGCTCCAGATATCGGCTGTATAATCTTCCAGTGCCAGCCCCTTATCGAGATAGACCCCCGCGTTGCAGACCAGCAAATCAATCGGACGATCGCCAAGATGCGCCGCAAACTGTGCCTGTTGATCTGGGTCGGTCACATCCAGCGTCACCTCAGATGCGCCATCGCGGGCGGTTCCTGTCACCACATGGCCTGCCCCACTGTACTGAGACGCCATCTCGCGGCCAATTCCGCGATTTGCACCGGTAATCACTACATGCATAAGAATTTGCCTCTCACTTGGTCATACAGGTAATACTGTGGGTGGTTCATTTGTGAAGACCTTTAGTTGGTTTTGCGACTGCGCCCAAAGGGCAGCGGCACAACCGGGATCCCCTCTTCAATCAAGGCCTTGGCCTCTTCCGGCTTGGCCTCGCCATGGATTGCACGTTCCGGCGCATCACCCAGATGCATGGCACGGGCCTCGCTGGCAAAATCCTTACCCACATAATCAGAGTTTTCTTCCACCTTGCGGCGCAAATCGCCCAAGGCCTTTTGCATCTCTGCCGCCTCACTGCTCATCGGGGTGCTCAGCGCGCCCGGTCCACGTTCAGGGCCACGGTCTGGGCTGCTGTCAGGGCCAGCAGTCCCTGCAGGGGCATCACCCTGGGCGGAAGCAGAGGGCGTATTTTGATGCTCTGGCGTCGCTGGCAGGTTTTGCTCTGGCTCCCCCATACCAGACACCGCTTTGCGTCCGGTGCGCACCCGTGGCGCCATGATGGCTTTCTCGACTTTGCTACTGCCGCAATAGGCACAGGCGACCAGACCGGCTGCCGCCAATTTGTCAAAAGCGGACGCGGATTGAAACCAGCTGTCAAAGCTATGCCCTTGGGCGCATTTAAGGCTGTAGTTTATCATTCTCTTACTCGTAGCAGGCTTTTCTGATTAACGGGCGAACAAATACAAGATCAAGAGGGGAAATATGCCGCAGCCCCGTCCGGGTGTTGTCCTGATGCCCCGCCAAAGGCCGCTGTTTGTTTCCGCAACCCAACGGACCTCACACCTTTGGTGGCAAGCCTGGAGATCCGCGGCCGGTTTCGATCCTAGCCATTCACTGGCAAACGGCTGACAAAATTCGCCAGCAGCTCCGCCTCTGGCTGATCCGCCTCGATCGCAAGGCGGCGCAGGCCAAAATGCACCAAGGCGACCTCATGGTAGTAGCCGCAATAGACATAGTTCACCGTCGCCCCAGCAGCCGCCCCAAGGATGGGCACCGATTGAGCGGCAAGTTTTTGCCCCATCGCAGTGGCCAATCGCGGCGCCACAGTGGCAATGATCTGATTGAGCGCCTGGCCAGACAGGCTGAACCGCAAAGAGACAAAAGCGGTGTCGCTGCCATCATCCCGCGCCAGCGGTCCCGCCGAGGCAAAGACCCGCAGGCAATCAAACATGACGCTCTCGGCATTCGGGGCAAATCCTTCGGCCGCAGCGGCATCCTGGATCGTGCGTAGCAAAAAGGCGGTTGTGGCGGGCAGCTCGACCAGGGCTCCCGGCAATCCGGCAGCCCCGCCGGCTGCCCCCATCGCGGTGCTGACCAAACGGTTCACCCGACGCGATTGCCCCGGCACCACGCGTCGTGACTGTCGCGCAGCCTGCATCGCCAAATGCAAGGCCCGCTCAGTGGCCTGCCCCATCTGGGCGCGCGCCCCAGCGGGCATCTGCGCCAAAAAGCTCTCGACTTGCCCGCCGATCACATTCAGCAGGTTCACCCCCAGACCGCTTGCCGCCCGGTAGCGCCGCGCCAGGGCCTCCAGTTCGACCTCTATTTCACCGGGTGACAGGCTGCGGGACTGCTGCAGTATTTCGCTCATGTGCTTTGGCCCTCTCTGTCAAAGAGATTGGCTCCCGTCACGCCGGTTTCAAGTCCGTCAGGCCGTGAGCTCTGCTCCCTGCCAGCGGATAACCCGGCCCCGGACCCCTTCCCAGGCCCCGGATTGCGCGCCCAGCCCCAGCACCCGCTCCGGGTTGGTGGGAGGCGGCATTTCCACATCCGACAGCCGCTCAAAGCCAAAACGGCTGTAGTAGGGGGCGTCCCCCACCAGCATGACCCGGTGCCAGCCCTGCTCGGCTGCCTTGGCCAGGCTGTCACGGATAAGCGAGCCGCCCAGCCCCTCGCCTTGGTGGGTGGGATGCACCGCCACCGGCCCCAACAGCAGTGCTGTTACCGGATCGGACGTGCTGGGTAAATCGCCTGCAGCCGGGCTCGGGGGCTCGATATGGACGGGCCAGAATCGGATGGCCCCGGCCAGAATGCCCAATTCGTCGCGGGCGACCTGGCTCAACCCCGGAACAGGTGGCACGTCATCGCGCAGCCGGTAAGACGACAAAGCCTCTCGTCCCGGCGCAAAGCACAGATCATACAGCGCCTCCACCTCCCAGCGATCGCCGGGCTGTTCTGCCATGAGTTCAATCACGCCGTTTGCTCTCCGTCCCTGCCCTCACCTCAAGGGGCTGGAAATCGCCCTAGCACGGGCGTAAGTCTGGGGCAAACAATTGGAGTCGCGCCATGTTCTACCGCCCCGAAGACGGCCATGGGTTGCCGCATAACCCCTTTAATGCCCTGATCACCCCTCGTCCGATCGGCTGGATATCCTCCCGTGCAGAGGATGGCAGTAACAATCTGGCCCCCTATTCCTTTTTCAACGGCGTCGCCTATACGCCGCCGCAGGTGATGTTTGCCTCCACCGGTAGCAAGGACGACCAACCCGGCACCAAGGACAGCCTTGCAAACATCGAAGACACCGGCGTGTTCTGTGTCAACATCGTAGCTTATGAGATGCGTGACGCGATGAACGCCAGTTCCGAGATGCTGCCCAAAGAGGCGGACGAGTTCTCCCATGCAGGTCTCACAGCGGTGGAATGCGACACCATCAACTGCGCCCGCATTGAAGGTGCCCCCGCAGCCCTGGAATGCAAACTAACCCAGATCGTCACCCTGCCCGGTGTGGCAAACCGCGTCGCCTTTGGCGAGGTCACCGGCATTCACCTGCGCGATGACTGCCTGCGCGATGGCATTTTTGACGTCACAACCTTCCACCCCCTGGCCCGTATGGGCTACCGTGATTATACCGTCGTGCGGGATGTGTTCTCGCTGGCGCGCCCTGATGATTGAGCCCCACTGATGCCCCTCCCAAATCCCGCCCTACGCAATCCCATTGTCCTCCCCGATGGCCAGGCCCATGCCGGCACCGTGATGCTCTCGCAGGCCATCACCCACCCCAACTTTCAGGTTGGCGACTTCAGCTACGCCTCGGACTTTGCGCCGCCGCAGGACTGGGCCAGCCACCTTGCGCCCTATCTCTTTGCCGGCGCCCGCGAACGCCTGGTGATTGGGCGGTTCTGCCAGATTGCCCATGGGGTGCGTTTTATCACCGCCTCCGCCAATCACGCGCAGGATGGCATCAGCTGTTATCCGTTCCCGGTGTTTGATCCGGCACAAATGGCCGGTTTTCAGCCAGACACCCGCGACACCGTGATCGGCAATGATGTGTGGATTGGCTATGGCGCCCTGATCCTGCCCGGCGCCCGTATCGGCGATGGCGCTATCATTGGCGCCGGGTCTGTGGTGCGGGGTACTGTCCCGCCCTATGGCATTGTCACCGGCAATCCGGCCAGCCTGCAACGATTTCGCTTTTCCAAGCCTCAGATCGCCCGCCTGTTGTCGCTGAAATGGTGGCACTGGCCGCAAGAGCTGCTGGCTCGCGCCGAACCTGCGCTGCTGGCAGGAGATCTGGAGATGCTGGAAAGCCTCGCCCCCGACTGACAGGGCCTCCAGCTTGTCAGGGCCTCCAACACCAGCAGCAGCTCCAACCTGCTGTTTGGTCCAACACTTCAGAGGCCTGTCTCTAAAACAAAACAGCCGCGCCCCATCTGGGGCGCGACCGCTCTACAACAGCAGGGTGGCTTGGGACGCTAGTGCCCCCCCAGGACCCCGGTCTTGACAGAATAATCCGCCGCCACCTGATACTCTGGATCGTCGTCGCTATCGATCATCAAATGGCCCGCTTTGGTCAATAGCTCATGGCAGTCTCGGCTAAGGTGCCGCAACATCAGCTCCTTACCCGCCGCCTCATATTTGCCCGCAATCACCTCAATGGCTTGCAGCGCAGATTGATCAACCACGCGGCTGCGGCCAAACTCGACAATCACCTTGTCCGGGTCATTCTCGACATCAAACAGCTCAATAAACCCGTCGGTAGAGCCAAAGAACAGCGGCCCTTCGATCTCATAAACCTTGGCCCCCGCTTCGCTTTCGGATTGCCGGGTGATCGCATGAATGCGGCGCGCGTTGCTCCAAGCATAGGCCAGGGCCGAGACAATCACACCCACTACAACCGCAATGGCCAAATCGCTCATCACCGTCACCACGGTCACCAACACAATCACAAAGGCATCCATGGGCGGAACTTTGGTCATGATCTTCAGGCTGTTCCAGGCAAAGGTTCCGATCACCACCATGAACATCACCCCAACCAGCGCCGCCAGCGGAATCTGCTCAATCAGCGGCGAGGCCACCACGATAAAGGCCAGCAGGCACAGCGCCGCCACAATGCCGGCAATCCGGGTACGACCGCCAGATTTCACATTGATCATCGACTGGCCGATCATGGCACAGCCGCCCATACCACCAAAGAAGCCGGTGATCACATTGGCAGTCCCCTGCGCGATACATTCTTGGCTGGCGCCCCCCCGCTTGCCGGTGATTTCACCCACCAGGTTCAGGGTCAGCAGGCTCTCAATCAGACCAATGGCGGCCAGAATGACCGCATAGGGCAGGATGATTTTCAAGGTTTCCAGATTGAACGGCGCCAGCATGTCACCATAGATGCCGAGCCCGGAGCCAAAGGGGTTGTGAATGGACGGCAAAGCCCCCTTGATCGAGGCCATATCCCCCACCCGGGGCACATCCAGACCAAAGATAATGACAATCCCGGCCACAATGCCAATCCCGGCCAATGGCGCCGGAATGATCGAGGTGATCCGTGGCGTCGCCCAGATGATCACCATGGTCAGCCCAACAAGGCCCAGCATCAGCATCATCGGCATGCCCGACAGCCACTCAGCGCCCCCTGTGCCCGGCACTTTGAACTGGGTCATCTGAGCGAGGAAAATCACAATCGCCAAGCCGTTGACAAACCCCAGCATCACCGGATGCGGCACCAAGCGGATAAATTTCCCCCAATGCATCACCCCAGCAATCACCTGCAGGATACCCATCAAAACCACAGTGGCAAAAAGATACTCAACCCCGTGCTCTGCGACCAATGCCACCATGACAACCGCCAGTGCCCCGGTGGCCCCAGAAATCATCCCCGGACGCCCGCCAATCAGCGCCGTGACCAGCCCCACCAGAAAAGCAGCATACAGCCCCACCAGAGGATGCACCCCAGCAACAAAGGCAAAGGCCACCGCCTCGGGGACCAGAGCCAGGGAAACAGTGAACCCTGACAGGATCTCGGTGCGCACGCGGGCAACTGACCAGCCCTCGTCCTGCATGATCGAAAGGTTCGGCGGGGAAATATGATTGGCCAGCAGGGCCATGGCGGCGCGTCTCATGGGGGATACCTGTGATTGGAGGAGCTTGGTGTTCGCTGCCCGCCCCTAGCGGAAATTCGCCGATTGCACAAGGGCAGAGCCCTTCCTGCCGCGCCCGCAACCAAAGGCAGGTCCGCAAAACGTCACTTCCAGGCAGCAATCGCCAGCTGCGCTGCCAACCGCAGCCCCAGACACTATAACAGACAGCATCACCAGCGTTGGTGAAACCTGGCTAGGGCACGCGGCCGTTGACCCCGCCAACAAAAACACCGCCCCCCCTGCGCACGGCACCCAACCTTTCATCTTGCCAAAAATACCTCCGCCGGAGGCGCAAACACACTGCAGCCACAGTCCCGGCAGTTGTCAAACCACATCTGGGCAGGCACAACCCTGTATAGCGCCAGTAAAGTGGAAAAACAGGAGTGTAGCACGTGACACAGGACACCATGATCGCCGTCATAGGCGGCTCGGGCATTTACGAAATCGACGGGCTGGAAGCCGCTGAATGGGTCTCTGTCGACACCCCCTGGGGTGCGCCCTCGGATCAGATCCTCACTGGACATCTGGATGGGGTCAAAATGGCCTTTCTGCCGCGCCATGGCCGTGGCCATGTGCATTCACCGACCGAAGTCCCCTACCGCGCCAATATTGACGCGCTCAAACGGTTGGGCGCGACAGATGTGTTTTCCGTCTCTGCCTGCGGATCGTTCCGCGAAGAAATGGCGCCGGGGGATTTTGTCATCATTGACCAGTTCATCGACCGCACTTTTGCCCGTGACAAAAGCTTTTTTGGCACCGGCTGCGTCGCCCATGTCAGCACCGCCCACCCCACCTGTGCGCGGCTCTCTGATGCGGCCGAAGAAGCCGCCAAATTGGCCGGGGTCACCGTGCATCGCGGCGGCACCTATCTCTGTATGGAGGGGCCGCAGTTTTCCTCCATGGCCGAAAGCAAGATGTACCGCGAAAGCTGGGGCTGCGATGTTATCGGCATGACCAATATGCCAGAGGCCAAACTGGCCCGCGAAGCAGAGCTCTGCTATGCCTCCATCGCCATGGTCACCGATTATGACAGCTGGCATCCTGAGCATGGCGCGGTGGATATCAGCGACATTTTGGCCACCCTTCAGGGCAACTCCAACAATGGCCGCGACCTGGTGCGCCGCCTGCCCGCTCTGCTGGGCAAACAACGCGACCTTTGCCCCCATGGCTGTGATCGTGCCCTGGAGTTTGCCGTGATGACGGCACCTGACAAACGCGACCCCGCCCTGCTGGCAAAACTGGACGCGGTGGCTGGGCGTGTCTTGGGCTAGTCTGCCGCCAACAGACCCCCGGCAACACCACAGAGGGGGCGGTTTTTTTTCGACCGCCCCCTTTATTTCCCACGGTTTCATCCCTTGATAGACAGCACGCGTCCCCAAGTTTTTTGACGAGATAATAACAACATGCGTCTTCACGGATTGGATATCGCCCGGTTTATTGCCTTTTGCGGCATGGTGCTGGTGAATTTTAGAATTGCAGCCCAGGTGAGCCCAGGCAACGATTTCGCCTCACTCCTAACCAATGCGCTGGAGGGACGTGCCGCCGCCCTCTTTGTCATTCTGGCCGGGATCGGTCTGACCCTCAGCCAGCCCCCCAAACGGGTTGTTGCAGCCCGGGCCGGTGCGCTTTTTGTCTTGGGCTTGGCAAATCTCACCATCTTTGAGGCGGATATCCTACATTTTTACGCCCTGTATTTCCTGGTTGCCCTGCCCTTTCTAAACGCTGCACCACAGCGGCTTTTGCTGGCTGCTTTTTCCGCAATGGCGCTTGGTTTTGCCGGCCTGATTTTGCTCGACTATGAGGCCCATTGGAATTGGCAGACCCTCGCCTATTCGGATTTCTGGACCCTGGAGGGCTTTCTGCGGCACTCGTTTTTTAACGGCTGGCATCCGGTGTTTCCCTGGGTCAGCTTTGTGTTTTTGGGCATGTGGATCGGGCGCCAGGATCTGGCACAAAAGGCAACGCAAAACCGGTTGATCCTGTGGGGGCTGGCCGCCAGCCTGCTTGCCGCACTCCCAGGTGTGATTATCAAGGATCCACAACTGGCTGAGCTCCTGGGCACCGCCTCACTGCCGCCGGGCCCCTGTTACCTGATTGCCGCCAGTGGCAGTGCCTGTGTGATGATCGGAGCCCTGTTGCGCCTGGAAGGCCTGCTGGATCGGTTCGGCCTGGCCGAATGGCTGGCAGCGCCGGGGCGTATGGCGCTCAGCCTCTATGTTGCCCATATTCTGCTGGGCATGGGCACGCTTGAAGCCATGGGACAGCTGGATGGGTCGCTGTCGCCAGAGGCCATCTTTGGCTTTAGCCTCGGCTTTTGCGCTCTGTCGATGATGCTGACCTGGGTTTGGACGCTCCTCACTCCCCGTGGCCCCCTCGAAGCCCTAATGCGGCGGGTCTCTGAAATTTTCCGTTGACCTGCCTCAAAGCCGCTGTCTTTGCTGTGCTGAGCGTGCAGAGAAGAGAGGGATACAATGGACGTCACACTTTGGCTGGCCTTTGCCGCCGCCTCTGCAGCCCTGCTGTTGATCCCCGGCCCCACCGTGCTGCTGGTGCTGAGCTATGCCCTGTCCAAGGGGCGCCCGGTGGCCATGGCCTCTGCTCTGGGCGTGGCCTTTGGTGATCTGATCGCTATGACCGCATCCCTGGCCGGGCTTGGCGCCTTGGTCATGGCCTCTGCAACCCTGTTCACCGCGCTGAAATGGGTCGGGGCGGCCTATCTTTTGTGGCTGGGGGTCAAGCTGTGGCGCAGCGCCTCTGGCAGCAGCGGGTTGGAGCACCTGGCCAGCCCGGATGCGGTCACCGCGCGCGGGGTTTTTGGCCACATGGCTGTGGTCACCGCGCTGAATCCAAAATCCATTGCCTTTTTCATCGCCTTTGTACCGCAGTTTATCCGTCCAAGCGAGGCGCTGGCACCGCAGTTTCTGGCCCTGATTGCCACCTTCGTGGCCCTGGCCGCTGTCAATGCCATGGCCTATGCGCTGCTGGCGGATCGGTTGCGGCGCTGGATCGCGCGCCCCACGGCAATTGCACACCTGACCCGGGTCGGTGGCGGGGCGCTCATCGCTATGGGACTGGCCACCGCGCTGCTGCGCCGCCCGACCTGACGTTCCCGCGGGGGGCAGCCTGCTTGCCCCTTGCACGCGGGGACAGCTTGCGCCAAACCCTGCTGGCCAAACCCCGGTGACCGTTCCTGTTGGCCGTCCCTGATGGCTGGGACGCAACAGAGACAAAGCCGTATCGTCGCCGACCTGCCAAGACCTGCCCAAGCAAGAGAAAGCCCCCCATGCCCAAAAAAACCGCCGTGAAAGACTACATCCGTACCATCGTTGATTTCCCTCACGAAGGGATCATGTTTCGCGATGTCACCACGCTTTTTGCCGACCCGCGCGGATTTCGCATGGCCATTGATCAGATGCTGCACCCCTATGCTGGAGAGCGGATCGACAAAGTGGTGAGGCTGGAGGCCCGTGGCTTTATCATGGGTGGCGCCATTGCCCATCAGCTCAGTGTTGGGTTTGTTCCCATCCGCAAAAAGGGAAAATTGCCGGGCCGCACCCTGAGCCAAGATTACAAGCTGGAATATGGCGAAGCCATTGTGGAGATCCATGAAGACGCGATCCAGCCCGGTGAAAAGGTTCTGGTGGTGGATGACCTCCTGGCCACCGGCGGCACGGCCTCTGCCGGCATCAAACTGATCGAACGCCTGGGTGGAGAAATCATCTCCTGCGCCTTTATCGTCGACCTGCCGGATCTGGGCGGTCGCAAGATTCTGGAAGACCTTGGCATGGATGTACATGTTCTGTGTGAATTTGACGGCGAATAGACAAAACATCTGCGAATAGGCTGTAGAGCCAGGCACAGGACCGCCCACCGGCACGCCAGTTTACAGCAGCCGGGGGGCTCCCGCCCGTCAGGTCTCCCCTAAAGGGGAAACCTTCCCGTTGGGCATGGCCTTTTTGGCTCAAAGAGCCAAAAAGGCGCGCCGCGCGTCAGCGCGGCGCCGGGCCCAAGCAGCCCTTCCTCCGAATAGGAGGGAGCAGGCTGCGCGGGAGCCCCCCCTTTTTCTTGTTTCATGTTGCTGGTTCTCTGGTTTCAAGGCTCCAGTGACGGGAAGACTGCGCCAGGGTTCATGATCCCCCGAGGGTCCAGTGCCTGTTTGATAGCCTGCATCATTGCCAGCTTCACCGGGTCACCATAGGACTGCAGGTCGGCAACCTTCATCCGGCCCAAGCCATGTTCTGCGCTAAAAGACCCACCCATATCCTGCACCAGATCATGCACCACGGTTTTCACTGCACCACGCAGGTCGTCATAGTCGCTGCGCGACCGCCCCTCTGCGGGAAAGACATTGTAGTGCAGGTTGCCATCGCCCAAGTGGCCAAAACAGTTGATGCGCATATCCCCCTCCCCCAAAGCAGCAATTGCTTCGCCCCCGCGTCGGATAAAATCGGGAATAACCGAGATCGGCACCGAAATGTCGTGACTTGAAATCGACCCAACCAGACGGTTCGCCTCCGGAATTTGCTCGCGGACCGCCCAGAGTGCCTGAGCCTGCGCTTTTGACTGCGCAATCACCCCATCCTCAGCCAACCCAGCCTCAACCGCAGCTTCAAACAGATCGGACAAGGCAGCAACCGGATCCTGCCCACGGGCCAACCCCAGATCAATCAGAACCGACCATTGCGGCGCTTGGGCAAAGGGTTGGCGCAGCTGCGGCAGGTGCTGAGCAAGAAACGCCAGCCCTTGCCGGTGCATCAGCTCAAAGGCGCTCACGGCCTCGCCCAGTTGGTCCCGCGCCAATGCCAGCAGCGCGATTGCCGCCTCTGGCGACGGCACCACAAACAGTGCCACACCCTGATGGGCGGGGATCGGCGACAGCTTGAGCGCCGCAGCCGTGATCACCCCCAGAGTGCCCTCAGAGCCGATCAAAAGGTTGCGCAGGTCATAGCCGGTATTATCTTTGCGCAGCCGGGTCAGCCCGCTCCAGATCTCGCCACTTGGCAAAACAGCCTCCAGCCCCAGGCACAGGTCACGGGCATTGCCATAGCGCAGCACGTTAACCCCGCCTGCGTTGGTGGCCAGGTTGCCACCGATGCGGGCGGTACCCTCCGCCGCCAAGGACAACGGAAACAGCCGCTCCTGCGCCAGAGCAGCCTGCTGTACATCAGCCAAAATAGCGCCGGCTTCTGCCAGGATAACGTTTTCCTGTGGATAGACAGCACGGATCCGGGACATGCGTTCCAGTGAGATCACCAGGGGCGCTGCCCCCTCCGGCTTCACCTGGCCGCCAACCAACCCGGTGCCGCCCCCGTAGGGCACCACCGGCACACGGGCGGCGTTGGCGGCGCGCAACAGCGTTGCCACCTCTGCGGTGCTGTTTGGTTTGGCCAATAGCCCCGCCTGTCCCTGGTAGCGCCCGCGCGGCTCCTCCAGGTATCTCGGCGCGCAGGGGCTCAACACCCCCTCAGGCAAGGAAGCGGTCAGGCTGGCGGCGAAGGCGGCATCTGCAGGTGAATAGCTCATGCCCCTGCATCTCTAATCCCAGCCCCCGTGGCAAGCTTTTCTCGCCGACCTATCCCGGTTAAGAAGCAGATCATCGGTTTGAAAAACGCCAAAATGCGCCACGGGGTGCCAGACTGGTTGCCAGACGGGTTTCCAGTCTGCTGGCACTGGGAGCACCCGCGCCGCGCGCTTGCGCGGCGCCGGGCCCAACGCTTATGTGACAGACCCGGGCCGTCAGGCAGGGGGCTATCGCAAAAGGGGCGGGAGCCCCCCCTTTTATCCGCAATCAGGTCTGATAAGACACCCAGCCAATATCTTCCCCCATCGGTAACAGCAGCTACCCCGCCTGTGTGCGGCCCCGACGGTCATGGCGCAGAGCGGCATATAGAACATGGGTGCGCCAGCGTCCGGCAATTTGCAGATAGGACTGGGCAACACCTTCGTATTTGAACCCGGATTTTTCCAACAACCCGCGCGAGGCGGCATTTTCCGGCAGGCAGGCCGCCTCAATCCGGCTGAGATCCAGCTTGCCGTAGGCATAATGCACCACGGTGCCAATGGCCTCGCGCATATAGCCCTGACGCCCAAAGGGCTGACCGGTCCAGTACCCCAGCGTGCCGGCCATGGCCGGGCCGCGGCGGATATTGTCCAGGGTAATGGCGCCGACAATTACCTGATCCTCGCGCCGGATCAGAAACAGCGGTAGCGCCGTCCCCCCAGAAACCGAGCGCTGCGCCCAGTACACCCGGTTGGTAAAGCTCTTGCGCCCCAGATGATCGGGCGCCCAGGCGGGCTCCCAGGGGGTCAGGTAGTCGCGGCTTTGCAAGCGCAGCGCCGCCCAGGCCTGGAAATCGGAATGCACCGGTGGGCGCAGCGTCAGCCGCTCGGTCTCAAGTCGAAGTTTGCGACGGCTCAGCAGCATCAGGCAACACGGCGCTCCTGCAGCGCGGCGAGGCTGGGGGCGCCCTCAACAGGCCCATAGAGCGCCATCGCCGCCGGGGCGCGCACCGCAAGCTGTTCGGCCATGGCGCGCACATCGGCAGTGCTGACGGCATCAATCAGTTTCACCGTCTCCTCCAGCGCAGGCACCCGGTTCCAGATCTGTACCAGACGTGCCAGACGTTCGGCGCGGTTGGTGGGGCTTTCCAGCCCCATCAGCATACCTGCCTTCATCTGCGCCCGGGCCCGCTCCACCTCGGCATCCGACATGTCTGTTGCGGCGCGCTTCATCTCATCCACGGTGATATGGGCGAGTTCTTCGACCTGATCCGCAGAGGTGCCGGCATAGATCGTGGTGCTGCCGGTATCGGCATGGGCGCCAGCCTGGGCAAAGATGGTATAGCAAAGCCCGCGTTTTTCCCGCACTTCCTGAAACAGGCGGCTGGACATACCGCCACCCATGACGGCCGAATAGATCTGCGCCGTATAGATAGCGTCATCGCGGTAGCCGGGGCTTTCAAAGGACAGGGCAAAATGCGCCTGCTCCAGATCCTTGGCGTGACGGGCCTCACCGCCAGTGAACTGTGCAGGCTCCATCACCAGTGCTGGCCGCGCCGTCATGTCGCCAAACAGATCCTCCGCCAGTTTGACCAGTGCGTCGTGATCCACCGCGCCGGCTGCTGACAGGATCATCTGCCCCGGGCCATAATGCTCCGATACAAACTGTGTCAGATCCTCGCGGGTGAAGGCGCTGACCCGTTCAGCCGGGCCCAGAATGGTGCGGCCCAGCGGCTGGTCGTGATAGCTTTCTTCCTGCAGCCAATCAAAGATCACATCGTCCGGCGTGTCCAGCGCCTGGCCGATCTCTTGCAGGATCACGCCGCGCTCCACCTCGATCTCGCGCGGGTCAAACACCGGATTGCGCAGAATATCCGCTAGCACGTCCAGCGCCAGCGGCACATCATCCTTGAGCACCCGCGCGTAATAGGCAGTCACCTCGCGCGAGGTGTAGGCGTTGATATAACCGCCCACATCCTCCACCGCCTCGGCGATCTGCAGGGCGCTGCGCCGCTTGGTGCCCTTGAACGCCATATGCTCGAGAAAATGCGCAATGCCGTTCTGCTCGAGGCGTTCATTGCGGCCACCGGCGGTCACCCAGATACCGATCGAGGCCGATTGCAGACCCGGCATGGCCTCGGTGACAATGCGAAAGCCATTGGCGAGTTGGTGCTGTTGGACGCTCACTGAATAGATCTCATTATGCGATGTTCTTTCTGATGTGGTCTTCGATGGCCGCCAGATCATTGTCGATCCGGCTCAGCCGTTCCTCACGCTCATACAGATCCGCCATACGGTCCGGCAAGTCCGGATATTGACCAGAGGCCTTTTCCACCGCTGCCGGGAATTTTGCCGGATGCGCTGTCGCCAGGGTGATCATAGGCACATCAGCCGCCCGTTGCTCTGCTGCGACCTTTACCGCAACCGCGCCATGGGGGCACAACAACTCACCCGAGGCCGCAAGCTCGGATTTGATGGTCGCCAGGGTTTCCTCTTCCGAGGCACGGCCCGATTTATAGGTTTCCGACAGGGCCTGCATGGCGCCCTGGCTGACCTCAAAACCGCCGTTCTTCAGCTCCTCCATCAGCTGCGCTACAGCGCTGGCGTCTTTGTCATAGGCAAAATAGAGCGCCCGTTCAAAGTTGGACGAGACCTGGATATCCATTGAAGGCGAAATCGACGGGACAGTATCGCCCTTGTGGTAGCCCTGACCTTCGAGACAGCGGTGCAGAATGTCGTTTTGGTTGGTGGCCACCACCAGATCCTTGATTGGCAGGCCCATCTGTTTGGCAATGTAGCCTGCAAAGATATCGCCAAAGTTACCGGTGGGCACGGTAAAGCTCACCTCCCGTTCCGGTGCCCCAAGGCTGACAGCGGAGGAGAAGTAATAGACCACCTGCGCCAGCACCCGCGCGATATTGATCGAATTCACCCCGGCGAGTTTCACCCCGTCGCGGAACTCAAAGTCGTTGAACATGTCTTTGACCCGGGCCTGGCAATCATCAAAGTCCCCCTCCAGCGCCAGCGCATGTACGTTCTGATCCGCAGGTGTGGTCATCTGGCGGCGCTGCACCTCGGACACCCGGCCATGGGGGTACAGGATAAAGACATCCACGTTGCTGAGCCCGCGAAAGGCCTCCATCGCCGCAGATCCGGTATCGCCAGAGGTGGCGCCGGCAATGGTGACGCGATCGTTGCGGCGCTGCAGTGCCACCTGAAACAGCTGACCAATCAGCTGCATGGCAAAGTCTTTGAAGGCCAGCGTCGGCCCGTGGAACAGTTCCAACAGGAAGTGATTTGGCGCCAGCTGTTTCAGCGGCGCGCGGGCGGCGTGGTTGAACCCGGCATAGGCGCGTTCGATGATGTCACGAAATTCTTCGTCGGTGAAACAATCGCCCAGAAAGGGCTTCATCACCCGAAAGGCAGTTTCCTCATAGGACAGGCCGGAGAGGGCGGCGATCTCATCCCGGCTGAGGGTTGGGATCTCGGCAGGCACATACAGCCCCCCGTCACGGGCGAGACCGGTCAGCATGGCCTCTTCAAATGTCAGCTCGGGCGCCTGCCCACGGGTAGAGATATATTTCATCGCTTCAGCCTTCGGATTTGGCGCGCGAACGCCATAGAAAAGAGGCAGTCATCGCGGCCCAGATAAAGGCCAGCGAAAACCAGGTGATCGCATATTGCAAGTGGTTGTTCGGAATGCCCTCAGCCGTCACAGCCTGTGGTGTCACGGATGTTTCGGGCGTGATACTGCGGGCAACAATCAAAACCGGCTCGGTGCCCAGTTGTTCAGCCATATAGGCAAGGTCACGTGCATAAAGGATATTGGTATCGACTTCCGGCGCCGGCGTGGTCCAGTCGCCCTCATCCGGCCACAGAAGGTTCCCCGTCACCAAAACCGCTGCGGAGCTGCGGCGGGTATCCTTGTCAGCCGCCGGAACAAAGCCCTGATCCAGAAGCAGACGGCGTCCATCGCCTGTTTCCAGGGCAGAGATCACACGATAGCCCGTTTCGGCCTCTTTGGTGACCCAGAACACATGCAGTTCCTGCGTCCCCAGCTCCCCCGCTGCGGTGACGGCACGGTAGCGGTCTTGAGCTTCGGATGGCGTCAGCGGGACATCCACAGGCGTCGCTGCGATGCGGGTCTGAATGACCTCCAATAGATCCGCTTTCCAAGCCAGACGCTGCACCTGCCAGGTGCCCAGCCCCAGCAGGATCGCCAGTCCAAGCCCGCCAATGGCGGAAAGGAAAATCAGTCGCTGCATGTCAGTTCCGTTGCCACAAAAAACAGCGCATGAGTTGCCCCATGCGCTGTGCTTGATACGGTCTGTTGCGTCGTTTTGAAACCTCAAACATGTACCCGGTACATTCCACCGGGCACTGGATTGATGATTACAAGCCCGAGGTGCCCCAGACATAGACTGCGAAGAACAGGAACAGCCAGACAACGTCCACGAAGTGCCAGTACCAGGCTGCGGCCTCAAAACCGACGTGCTGCTCGGGGGTGAAATCGCCCTTCATCGCACGGATCAGGCACACAATCAGGAAGATGGTGCCCAACAGGACGTGGAAGCCGTGGAAGCCAGTTGCCATGAAGAAGTTGGAGTAGAACTCATCGCCGCCAAACTGCCAGCCTTCGTGCAGCAGGTGGGCGTATTCGTAGCCCTGTAGGAAGGTGAAGAAAATGCCAAGCACGATACCAATGGACAGGCCCTGGATCAGCGCCTTGCGGTCATTGTTGTGCACCAGCGCGTGATGCGCCCAGGTGACGGCACAGCCCGACAGCAGCAGCACAAGCGTGTTGATCAAAGGCAGGTGGAACGGGTCCACCCCGTAAATCTCTGGCTTGGCATATTCGGTGCCAAAGTATTCTTCCATTGGGTACATGGCGTGTTTGAAGAACGACCAGAACCAAGCAAAGAAGAACATCACTTCGGACATCACGAAGAGAATGAAACCGTAGCGCAGCCCGATGCGGACCACTGGGGCGTGATCGCCCTGGCGGGCCTCGACGACCATCTGGGACCACCAGTCAAAGCTGACATAGAGCACCATGACGAGACCGCCCCAGAACATCCAGGCCGTGATACCCTGCATCCACAGAACAGCACCAAAGAGCATGATGAAACCACCAACAGCTGCCAGAAACGGCAGAATTGATGGAGGCAAAATATGAAAATCGTGATTTTTAGCGTGTGCCATTTAAGTGTCCCTCACCCGTCGGCCTGGTTCGTAGTAAGATCTGCCCCGGTGTTGTCCCCGGTATCGAGGGCGGCATAGCCCTCGGGCAGATCGATTTCATAAAACGTGTACGAAAGCGTTATCGTATGCACGAATTTCCCGTCCCGGTCGGTAACGATTTCCGGGTCGACAAAGAAGGTCACGGGCATTTCCACCCGCTCCCCTGGTTGCAGCACCTGCTCGGTAAAGCAGAAGCAGTCGATCTTTTCAAAGAACGCGCCTGCGGAATAGGGCGTCACATTGTAAGAGGCCTGGCCGGCAATGGGCCGGTCCGTTGGATTGTAGGCCTCGTAAAAGGCCAGACCAGTATCACCGATCTGAATTTCCATTTCGCGCTGCACGGGTTTGAATTCCCAGGCAAAGTCGCGTTCTTTGGAACCGTCAAACCGTATGGTGACCGTCTTATCCAGAACCGTATCAGAGCCGCGCTCGGCCACGCCAGTGACGCCACCAAAGCCGGTGACACGGCAGAACCAGTCGTAAAACGGCACCGAGGCCCAGGACAATGCGCCCATAGTGACGACAACACCCACCAGCTGCAAAACTGTTTTTTGTGGCCCCTGCAGCGCCATCAGTTCTGCTCACTTTGTGTTTGCGGGAACTGGAACCCGTTCGAGGTCACCTTGACGATGGTCAAGGCCAGCACCAGCACCACAAAGCTGCCCAGCAACAGGCCAACGCCCATATTGCGGCCAAAACGGCGTTTGTGCAGGTCGTGTTCTTTGTTCAAAGCCATCTTACCAGCCTCCCAATCCATAGGGTTTCAGCGATGCTTCTACCAAGATGGCGCCAAAATGCAGGAAAAGATACAGCAGCGACAGCTTGAAGAACCTGCGCTCCGCCTTGAAGTTATCCTCTTCCGAATTGGTTTCATCGCGGCGGAAAATCTTCCAGGCGCCGAGCAGGAACAAGGCATTCATGACAACAGCGACGGCAAGGTAAATCGGCCCGCCGATGCCAGAAAAGGATGTTCCAATGGCCAGAATGGCCAGCAGGATCGTATAGACCAGGATATGAACCCGGGTGGCGCGGCGGCCATGGGTCACGGTCAGCATCGGCACGCCCGCATCATCGTAATCCGAGCGCATGAACAGGGCCAGGGCCCAGAAATGCGGCGGCGTCCACATGAAGGTCAGGGCAAACATCAGCCAGGGCTCAACCGACATGGTGCCGGTGGCGGCAATCCAGCCAATCACCGGGGGGAACGCCCCCGCTGCACCGCCAATTACGATGTTCTGTGGCGTCGCCCGCTTCAGCCACATGGTGTAGACCACCACATAAAAGAAAATGGTAAAGGCCAGGAAGGCACCGGCAAAGACATTGGTCGCCAGCGCCAACATGATCACCGACATGCCCGATAGTGCCAGCCCCAGGCTCAGCGCCTCGCCCGCCTCGACCTTGCCGGCGGGAATGGGGCGCGATTTGGTGCGCTTCATCACCTGGTCGATGTCTGCGTCCCACCACATGTTCAGCGCCCCGGAGGCCCCGCCGCCGATCGCGATAAACAATACGGCACAAAAGCCAATCACCGGATGCACGCCGACAGGGGCCGCCAACAGGCCAACAAAGGCCGTAAAGACAACCAGTGACATCACCCGCGGCTTGAGCAGGGCGAAATAATCGCCAAAGCTGGCCTCGTCTTCACGGGGAGTGCTGGCGTTGATGCTTGCGTCGCTCATCATAGACCCTTTTGTCGACCAGAAATGCGCAGAACCCTGCGCATCTCTCTGGTTTCAATCCCCTTCCGAGCGCCCTTCAGCGCGCCGGGGGAGCAGATTGGTGAGGCGTGCCTCAGTTGGAAGCAACCTGATAAGACTGGGGCAGACCGGCGTATTCGTCGATCGCACCTTGCAGCCACGCGTCATAGGCCTCTTGGCTGACCACTTTCACAGTGATCGGCATATAGGCGTGGTCCTTGCCGCACAGCTCGGAACACTGACCAAAGTAAATACCTTCCTTGTCCGCCTTGAACCACAGCTCGGCCAGACGGCCAGGAACCGCATCCTGCTTCACGCCAAAGGCGGGAATGGTCCAGGAGTGGATCACATCGGCACCGGTCACCTGCATCACAATGGTTTTGCCAACCGGCACAACAACCGAAGTATCTGTGGCCAGCAGGAATTCATCTTCGTTGAAACCCGCATCCACCAGCTTGGCGCGCATCGCATCGTCCAAGACAAATGGGGTTACATCGGCATCTGCAGCGCGGACTGTTTCATCCAATGTAGAGGGGTTGCCCAACATGTAGCTTTCAAAACCAAAGCCGTGGTCGACATACTCATAGCCCCAGTACCACTGGTAGCCTGTCACCTTGATGGTAACGTCGCCTTTTGGGATTTCCTGTTGGCGGAACAGTTCGGGCAAGGAGAACGAGCCGATGAAAACCAAAACCAGGATTGGGATCAGCGTCCAGGCGATTTCGATAGGTGTGTGGTGGGTAAAGGCGGCAGGTGTTGGATTGGCGCGACGGTTGAACCGTACAATCGCATAAAGCAGCAAACCCGCAACAAAAACGCAGACCACGGTGATGATGACAAGAATCATCCAGTCGAGTTTGTGGATACCCTCCGCCAGTTCAGTCCCCGCTGGCTGGAAGTTCAGGCCGCCGTTGGTTGGCTTGCCAATTGTTTCTAGTGCTTCTTGCGCCATGGCTGGAAGACTGGAAAGGCCAGCAAAAAGGCCCGAAAGCATCAAAGCATTCTTCATATCATGTCCTGATCGTTTGTGATCGATTTATTCTTACAGCCGATTGCGCCCCATGGAGAGTTGATTCCACAAATCGCGCTCGTACCCGTTGTCTTTGATGCTGCTTAAAATCATATTCAGGCGTACAGATAAAGAGGCAGGCGAGCGTCAAAGCGTCGCTTTCTTGATTTAGATCAAAAAAACCTGAGGTCCGTGACATGGAAAACCCAGCCTTTCGACCCTTTGAAACCCTCCTCCCCGAGGATGAGGCCCTGCCAATCCTGCGCGAAACCCTTGCAGGCGCCGAAGATGGAGAGATTTTTGCCGAGCGTCACAAATCAGAGGCCCTGATGTTTGACGATGGTCGCCTGCGCAGCGCCAGCTATGATGCCTCCGAAGGGTTTGGCCTGCGGGCGGTCAACGGTGAGGTGGCTGGATACGCCCATTCCACCGAGGTTTCCATTGCCGCCCTGAAACGGGCAGCACAAACCGCGCGACTGGCCGTGGGGGATGGCGGCGGCACCTACGCAGATGCCCCCCAGGCGACCAACAAACGGCTTTATACCGATGCGGATCCGATTGGCGATCTGCCCTTCCCCGTCAAGGTCGAGACCCTGCGCGAGATTGACGCCTATGCCCGTGATCTAGATCAAAGAGTGGTGCAGGTCTCCGCCTCGATTGCGGCCTCGCTGCAGGAAATCGAAATCCTGCGCGCCGATGGGGTACGGGTGCGCGACACCCGGCCGATGACCCGGCTGAATGTGTCGGTGATTGTCGAACAAGACGGGCGGCGCGAAAGCGGCTCGGCCGGCGGCGGAGGCCGTGTTGGGCTGGACGGGCTGATAGATCCCGCCGCCTGGGCCGACAAGGCCAAAGAGGCGCTGCGCATTGCCCTGGTCAACCTGGAGGCCGTCCCCGCCCCGGCGGGCGCCATGGAGGTGGTGCTTGGCCCTGGTTGGCCCGGCATTTTGCTGCACGAAGCCATTGGTCACGGGCTGGAAGGCGATTTCAACCGCAAGGGCAGCTCTGCCTTTGCCGGGCTGATGGGGCAACGCATTGCCGCCCCCGGCGTCACCGTGCTGGATGATGGCACCATCGCGGACCGGCGTGGCTCGATCACCGTGGATGACGAAGGCACCCCATCACAAAAGAACACCCTGATCGAAGACGGCATTCTGGTGGGCTTTATGCAGGACCGCCAGAACGCCCGCCTTATGGGGGTTGAGCCAACCGGCAACGGGCGACGCCAAAGCTACGCCCACGCGCCAATGCCCCGGATGACCAACACCTATATGCTGGGCGGCGAAACAGACCCCGCCGATCTGGTTGCCGGCGTCAAAGACGGCATCTGGGCCGTTGGGTTTGGTGGCGGCCAAGTTGATATTACCAACGGCAAATTTGTCTTTTCCTGCACCGAAGCCTACCGGGTGGAGAACGGCAAGGTGGGCGCTCCGGTCAAAGGCGCCACGCTTATTGGCGATGGCGCCACCGCGCTGAAACAAATCCGGGCACTGGGCAATGACATGCAGCTGGACCCGGGCATGGGCAACTGCGGCAAGGCCGGACAATGGGTGCCGGTTGGCGTGGGGCAACCCAGCGTGCTGATGGATGGGCTGACGGTTGGCGGCTCCGCAACTTGAGATCACGCGCCGTGCTTTACGGCAGGCGACTTTCTCAACCCCAGCCCGCCGCTCGCAAAGGCCAAAACCCGCCCCCTAAAGGGCGGAAAAAAGCTATCATAAATCGCGAGGATACGCGGGTTCTTTACCAAAAACGCGGCCGATCTGGGCGCGTTTTTTTGGAATTTTTGCGGGCTATTACAAGGAAAAACAGGCAAGCTGGCACCAGAAGCACGAATCTTTACTGTTAGTTTTCAATGCCCTGCAAAGGGTTTTCGTAGGATCTCTAAAAATCACGCTCAGGCTGTCGAAAATCTTTGGATAATTTTCAAATATTCACCGCCTGTTAACTGTTTCCAGGGTATCCCTTTAACTGCAAATAGGCGGAGCAACGGATGACCGAGGAAGCACATTCTTCCACTCACCCCCCACTCCCACCCACCACGGAAGATAGCTGGTTTTCCAAGCTTCGCCTTTTGCGCTCTCGACGCGTAGGCCCGGTGACGTTTCACCGCCTCCTCGCAGAGCATGGTTCAGCGCAGAACGCGCTGGATGCGTTGCCAAAAATGGCACGTGCCGCCGGAATGTCAGGATATGAAATATGCCCTGCAAGTGCGGTCACCGCAGAAGTAAACGCCGCAAAAGCCGCCAAAGCGCGGCTTTTGTGCTTTGATGCTCCGCTCTACCCCCCTGCCCTCTCGCAGCTTAGCTCAGCGCCACCGCTGCTCTGGGCGATTGGCGATTTGCAGCATCTGACCCGACCAATGATTGCCGTGGTCGGCGCCCGCAATGCCTCCTCTTTGGGGACCCGCATGGCCCGTAGTCTGGCCCGGGATCTGGGTGCAGCGGGATTTACCGTGGTGTCAGGTCTGGCGCGGGGCGTGGATACTGCGGCCCATCTTGCCAGCCTGGAAACCGGCACCATTGCGGTTCTGGCCGGGGGCTGTGATGTGATTTATCCCTCGCAAAATACCGACCTGGCCCAAAATATTGCCCGCAAGGGCCTGATCCTGTCAGAACAACCCATGCAGCGCACACCCCAGGCCCGTGATTTTCCCAAACGCAACCGCATCATTGCCGGTCTCGCCCAGGCCGTCATCGTGGTAGAGGCCGCCGGTCGATCCGGCAGCCTGATCACCGCCCGTGACGCGCTGGATCTGGGGCGCGAGGTCATGGCGGTCCCCGGTCACCCCTTTGACGCCCGCGCTTTTGGCTGCAATGCCCTGATCCGCGACGGCGCGGTGCTGGTACGCAACGCCGAAGATGTCATTGCAGCGCTGCCCCCGATGCCATCTGCGGCAACTGGCGGCGTGTCAACCGCTGCACCACCCGCGCCTGAGGTCTCCAAACCCGCGGCATCTGGCCGCAAGGAGACTGTGACAGAAAAACTGACGCAGCTTTCGGCCCTGACCCAGGCTCTGGCGGGGGTGCCGACGCCGCCGCCGGAAAAGCGCAGCCTGAAAGAAACAGCGGCCTTGCATCAGATGATTCTGGCCGGCCTCGGCCCCAGCCCGACGGCTTCCGACCAGTTGATGCGCGATCTGGAGCTGACACCGCAGGCTTTCACCCCGGCGCTGACCGAACTGGAGCTGGAGGGCAAGATCAGCCGTATTCCCGGCGGCCTGCTCACCCGGCGCAACCGCGGGGACAAGAGTGGATAGCCTGCTCCGCAACACCCGCCCGCCCCGTGTCTTTGCGCCCCCCGAGAGGGGCGAAAAATCACCCCAAACATGACGTGGATCAGGTCAGAAAACGCCCCTGACAGCAGTCACACCTCCTGCGTCCAATGCTCTCTCATTGACATTCTCCCCTTGCGCCGCTGAACTTGCGCAGCCATAGAACGCCCGTTAGTGCACTTAAGAGGCCAAAGAATTACATGCCAGTTGTTGTTGTCGAATCCCCGGCCAAAGCCAAAACAATCAATAAGTACCTGGGGTCAGACTATACCGTTCTGGCCTCTTATGGCCATGTGCGCGACCTGCCCGCCAAAAACGGATCGGTCGATACCGACAACGAATTTGAGATGACATGGGAGATCGGCAACGACAGCCGCAAACATGTCAAAGCCATCGCCGATGCGCTGAAAGAAGACAACGAACTGATTCTCGCAACTGACCCCGATCGCGAAGGCGAAGCGATCAGCTGGCACCTGCAACAGGCGCTGACCAAACGGCGCTCGATCAAAAAGGATACGCCCGTCAGCCGGGTGACCTTTAATGCCATCACCAAAGAGGCCGTGGCCGAGGCCATGCGCAATCCGCGTCAGGTGGATATGCCCCTGGTCGAAGCCTATCTGGCCCGCCGCGCGCTCGATTATCTGGTGGGGTTCAACCTGTCGCCGGTTCTATGGCGCAAACTACCCGGCGCGCGCTCGGCCGGGCGGGTGCAATCGGTCTGCCTGCGCCTGATCGTTGAGCGCGAAATGGAGATCGAGGCGTTTAATCCGCAGGAATACTGGTCGGTCAAAGCCAATATGACCACCCCGCGCGGTCAGGATTTTGAAGCCCGCCTCACGGTACTGGGCGGCGATAAGCTCGACAAATACAGCCTGGCCAATTCCACTGCCGCCGAACTGGCGGTGCAGGCAGTATCCAGCCGCAACATGGTGGCTCAATCGGTAGAGGCCAAGCCCGCCTCCCGCAATCCATCTGCCCCCTTCATGACCTCGACCCTGCAACAAGAAGCCAGCCGCAAATTTGGCATGGGCGCCAAGCAGTGCATGAACGCCGCTCAGCGGCTTTATGAGGCGGGTCTCATCACCTATATGCGGACCGATGGCATCGATATGGCGCCAGAGGCGGTGCAGGCCGCGCGCGATGAAATCAAGACACGCTACGGGGCGGAATATGTTCCCAGCTCCCCGCGCATCTACAAGAACAAGGCCAAGAACGCGCAAGAGGCCCACGAATGTATCCGCCCCACCGAAATGGGCCGCGACGCCAAAAGCCTGAAGGTCTCGGAAGAGGACCAGCGTCGGCTGTATGATCTGATCTGGAAGCGCACCCTGGCCTGCCAGATGGCCGGTGCCCGGCTGGAGCGCACCACGGTTGATCTGGGCTCTGACGATGGCCAGGTGGTACTGCGCGCCACCGGTCAGGTGATGCTGTTTGACGGCTTCCTCCGGGTTTATGAGGAAGGCCGCGATGACGTGGTCGACGAAGACGACAAGCGCCTGCCGCAGATCATGCAGGGCGAAGCGATGAAGTTCTCCGCCACCATGGGGCCACAGGCCGACAAGGCTGGCAAAGACGCCTCGATCCTGTCGGACAACAAGGCGGTTCTGGGGCTGCAGCACCACACCCAACCACCGCCGCGCTTTACCGAGGCAACCCTGGTCAAACGGATGGAAGAGCTGGGCATTGGTCGCCCCTCTACCTATGCCAGCGTCATCACCACAATTCAGGACCGCGAATATGTCCGCAAGGACAAGAACCGGCTCTACCCCGAAGATAAGGGCCGCATCGTTACCATCTTCCTGCTGAACTTTTTCCGCACCTATGTGGGCTATGAGTTCACCGCCAATCTGGAAGGCGAGTTGGATGACGTCAGTGCCGGCGGGCGCGACTACAAAGACATCCTGAGCAAATTCTGGCGCGATTTTTCGGCTGCGATCTCAGAAACATCGGATCTGCGGATCTCGGAAGTGCTGGATGTGCTGGACGAAACCCTGGCGCCACAGCTGTACCCGCCGCGCGAAGACGGAACCGATCCGCGCGTCTGCCCAAAATGCGGCGCCGGCCAGCTGCACCTGAAGACCTCGCGCACCGGTGGCTTTGTCGGCTGCGGCAACTACCCCGAGTGCAACTATACCCGCCCCATTTCGGGTGAGGGCGCCGAGGGCTATGAAAAGGTTCTGGGGGAAGACGACGGTGATGAAATTCATCTCAAGTCCGGCCGCTTTGGCCCCTATGTGCAACGCGGCGAGGCCACGCCCGAGAACAAAAAACCACCGCGCTCCTCGCTGCCGAAACAGGGCAAGGAATTCCTGGCCGGCTGGGGTCCAAATGAGGTGACGCTGGAACAGGCTGTTACCCTGCTGACCCTGCCGCGTGAAATTGGCCCCCACCCCGAAGGCGGCGTTATTGCGGCCAATCTGGGCCGGTTTGGCCCCTATATCATGCACCAGCTGCCGGATGAGGAAAAACCCGTTTACGCCAATCTGAAAGAGACACTGGATGTCTTTGAAATCGGCATGAACCGGGCGATGGAGATGATCACCGAGAAGCGCAACAATCCGGGCCGCGGTCGTCGGGCAGCCGCCAAGGCGCTGCGCGAGCT
Organism: Pseudophaeobacter sp. TrK17; assembly: GCF_042192375.1. Taxonomy (NCBI): domain Bacteria; kingdom Pseudomonadati; phylum Pseudomonadota; class Alphaproteobacteria; order Rhodobacterales; family Roseobacteraceae; genus Pseudophaeobacter; species Pseudophaeobacter sp. TrK17. The sequence continues at coordinate 782,868 of NZ_CP071700.1, read as the reverse complement.
GGGTGAACATCCCGACAGCGGTGGCGCCATCCAGATCATGGATGGCCGGTATGGGCCGTATGTGAAGTGGGAAAAGGTCAATGCCACGATCCCGAAAGAGGTCGAGGTGAAGGATGTGACCCTGGAACAGGCGGTGGAATGGATTGCCGAGAAGGCTGGTAAATCGGGGGCAAAGAAAAAGGCCCCGGCCAAGAAAAAAGCACCTGCCAAAAAAGCGACAGCCAAAAAGCCCGCAGCGAAGAAGCCTGCGGCCAAGAAGGCTGCACCAAAGACCGCCGCCGCAAAGGCCACCACGACAAAGGCCACAGACAGCAACTAACCCCTATCTGTCAGCCCCAAGGTCGCAGTTTGGGGGCGCTGCCCCCGGCCCCCTTTTGTGGGGGGGGCCTCCCCCGAGGTATTTTCGGTAAGATGAAACCCAGCCGTTGCAACGCCTGCTGCTGTAGGATGCGGCGGGCGGGGCCATTTGTCAGACCGGGCTGCTGGCTCCGTAGTAATACGCGCGCTGATCAGTATTATTGACTCCGCGCCGCCTCGGGGCCAGAACCGGGGCAACTGGCTGTTGATGGGAGAACTCAATGAAGAAGATCTATTCCAGCGCCTCTGAAGCACTTGATGGGTTGCTTCATGACGGCATGTTCATTGCGGCGGGTGGCTTTGGCCTCTGCGGCATTCCCGAGCTGTTGCTCGATGCAATCAAGGAGGCAGGCACCAAGGATCTGACCTTTGCCTCCAACAATGCGGGTGTCGATGATTTTGGCATTGGCATTTTGCTGCAGACCAAACAGGTCAAGAAGATGATCTCTTCTTATGTGGGGGAAAACGCTGAATTTATGCGTCAGTATCTCAGCAATGAGCTGGAGCTGGAATTCAACCCGCAAGGCACCCTGGCTGAGCGCATGCGCGCCGGCGGTGCTGGCATTCCCGGGTTCTACACCAAGACCGGCGTAGGCACCGTGATTGCCGAGGGCAAAGAGCACAAGGATTTCCCCACCGGCGCCGACGGCCAGCCTGAGACCTATATCATGGAAGAGGGCATTTTTGCCGATCTCGCCATCGTAAAGGCCTGGAAAGCTGACGAAACCGGCAATCTGGTGTTCCGCAAGACCGCGCGCAACTTTAACGCGCCTGCTGCCACCTGTGGCAAGGTTTGCATTGTTGAGGTCGAAGAGATCGTGCCCACAGGCAGCCTGGAGCCCGACAGCATTCACCTGCCCGGCATCTATGTGCATCGCATCATCAAAGGTGATCACGAGAAACGCATCGAACAGCGCACTGTGCGCCAGAAGGAGGCCTGATCCATGGCATGGGACCGCAATCAAATGGCCGCCCGCGCAGCGCTGGAACTGCAGGACGGCTGGTATGTGAACCTCGGCATCGGTATCCCGACCCTGGTCTCCAACTATATCCCCGAAGGTGTCGAAGTGACGCTTCAGTCGGAAAACGGCATGCTGGGCATGGGCCCCTTCCCTTTTGACGGAGAAGAGGACGCCGATCTGATCAATGCCGGCAAGCAGACCATCACCGAGCTGCCGCAGACCGCCTATTTTGATTCCGCGCAGAGCTTTGCTATGATCCGCGGCGGCAAGATCGCCATGGCCATCCTGGGCGCGATGGAAGTGGCCGAAAACGGCGATCTGGCAAACTGGATGATCCCGGGCAAGCTGGTCAAAGGCATGGGCGGCGCCATGGATCTGGTGGCTGGCGTTGGCCGCGTTGTGGTGGTCATGGATCACACCAACAAACATGGCGACAGCAAGGTGCTGAAAAGCTGCACCCTGCCCCTGACCGGTCAGAAAGTTGTCGACCGCATCATCACCAATCTTGGTGTGCTGGATGTGGTTGAAGGCGGCTTGAAAATCGTTGAATGCGCCGATGGCGTCTCTGAGGAAGAGCTGCGCGCCGCCACCCAGGCCACCATCGTCAACTAAACCCAAAGGGTCCGTCATTCCGCGCTTTGGTGAGGGACTGCTTTGTTAGAGAGGGCTCATCTCATTTTGAGATGAGCCCTTTTCGATTCTCGACAGGACCTAAAGGCGTGGATGCCGACGCAAAACCTGACCTTGACGTAAGGCAAGGGGTCTTCTGAGCAGAGCAGGAAAAATGCTGGGTATGTCGTTTTTAATGCGCCTTTTTCGACGGCATAAAGTCGCTGTGAACACATTGCGGGCAAAATTAACTTGCCAAGCGACACAGGTAGTTTATCCGAAGGCACATATTCAAAAAACACGGCAGGCGCATGACAAACTCCAATGACCTTCCCAAACCGCAGTCTCCTGAGCGGTCTTCGCGCGATTGGGTGAAGATTTTGGCAAAATATCGCGAGCCCAACGAGCTGCGCAGCGGCTTTGAACTGGGGGTCAGCGCGATACCGTTCTTCCTGCTTTGGGCGCTGGCGTGGTGGGCTTTGTCATACAGCTACTGGCTGGCTTTTGCGATCTCGGTGGTAAATGCTGCCTTTTTGCTGCGCCTGTTCACAATCCAACACGACTGCGGCCATGGTGCCTTTTTCAAAAATCGACAGTTGAGCGACTGGGTTGGCCGGATCTTGGGAGTTTTGACCCTCACCCCCTATGATGTCTGGCGCCGGACCCATTCTGAGCACCACAGCGCTGCGGGCAATCTCGACAAGCGTGGCATGGGGGATGTGCACACCCTCACCGTGGCGGAGTATCAGGCGCTGTCGCCTTTTGGCAAGTTGCACTACCGGGTCTATCGCAGCCCGTTCACACTGTTTGGCCTGGGGCCAAGCTACCTGTTCCTGCTGCAAAACCGCATCCCGCTGGGTCTGATGAACAGCCTGCGCTACTGGACCAGTGCCATGGGCACCAACCTGGCCATTCTGGCGGCTCTGGGCGCAATCTGGTACTTTGGCGGCCTGTTGCCCCTGTTGCTGATCTTCCTGCCCTCAACCATTCTGGCGGCCACCGCAGGTGTCTGGCTGTTCTATGTGCAGCACCAGTTTGAAACCACCCACTGGGAAAACGCCGGCGATTGGCAGCTGCATGATGCGGCGCTCAATGGCAGCTCTTACTATGTCCTGCCAGCGGTCTTGCAATGGTTCACGGCCAATATTGGCATTCACCAGGTCCATCATCTCTATAGCCGTATCCCCTTTTACCGTCTCACCGAGGTGATTAAGGATCATTCCGAGCTGGCGATGAAAAACCGGCTGACCATCCGCGAAAGCCTGGCCTGCGCTCGCCTGCATTTGTGGGATGAAAACAGCAAACGCCTGCTGTCGTTCTCGCAGGCGCGGGCCCTCTACGGGTAAACGCCCAATCAGATGGCACATCCATCATGCGGGGCCCATGTGGCCCCGTTTTTTGTGGGACCTTTGTGTATATCAAGACAGCAGGTGATGCCTGCCTGTGCGACAGATCGCTATGAGATCTGCCGAGGCTCTCTCATCATGTCTAGCCGTCATTTCATTTCACCGATCGAAACACACAGCCATCGCTGATCAGCTCTGGCGGTGTCAGGCACAGCGCCCGCGCCACTTGATAGGCCGCAAGCACCTTGGGCACATAGTCACGGGTTTCGGCAAAGGGTGGCACGCCTTGATGAGCCCGTACTGCCCCTTCGCCTGCGTTATACCCCGCCAGCGCCAGAACCGCGTCCCCGGAAAATTCGTCAAGCAGCCAATCCAGGTATTGGATGCCGCCACTGATGTTCTGATCCGCCACCAAAGCATCCGACACGCCAAAGCGCGCTGCGGTATCCGGCATCAGCTGCATCAGCCCCTCTGCCCCGGCGCTGCTCACCGCCTCCGCCTTACCTGCGGATTCCACCGCGATCACCGCCAGCACCAGCGCCGGGGACACCTGGCTATCCGCTGAGGCAATCAAGATCGGCACGGCCTGTTCCTGGATGATTTGCTGCATCAGCTGCAAACCAGGTGCGGAAACCGGAGTTGGTGCGGTCCTGAGCGCCGTCAACGCCAGCTCCAGGCGATTGTGCGTCGGCTCCCCCGCGATCCCGGCTGGAACCCGCTGCCAGAACCAGCCATAGCGGCCAATCTCCCCCGCTGCAGCAGCTGCACTGGCTGCGGCCTGCGGTGCGTCAGCAGCCAGTGCAGGCGCCGTCTGTGGTTCCTGGATCTGAATGGTGATCTTTGGCGGTGTGCCGGGCTTGGGCGCAGCAACGCGTCTGGCTTCAAAGGTTGGAAAAGGCTGCGGCACGTTCCTTGGTGTGCCCGCATCACTCTGTTGGGCAGCGGTCTCTGACACCCCGAGGGCCAGAACAAGGGGGGCAATGAAAAATGTCATCCCCAATAGAGATCTCTTGGTCATTTCACCGCTCAAAACTTAGGTCTTTTTTCCGGCAGACTCACCGATCCCGGCGCAAAAAGCCAGTTTTACCGCCTCAAATCTGGCAGTTTCGCCATATTTGCCGCCTTCCGCCCCAGCAAAGCCCCGAGGATTGACAAAGGGTAAATCCTTAAATCGTTCCATTACAGACACTTACCTGCGATCTTGCCAAAAAGTTAAAATTGGGCAGCGATTTTCAGAATCCGGCCCAATTCCTGCCATGCTCTCCCGGCTATATGTATTCATCCAAGCGACACAGGGTCGGTGAGAGAGAGAGACAGACCCTGAAACGACGTCGCCGGGTAACGCAAAACCTTAGATATCCCTGGAGGGACAACACAATGATCAAATTCATCAAAAACTTCCGCAAAGACGTCTCTGGCGCCGTGACTGTTGACTGGGTTGTTCTGACCGCTGCTGTTTGTGCCCTGGCTGGCGCTGCTTACACCGCGATCGAAACTGGTTCCGGCAACCTGACCGCAGACACCAGCACCTACCTGAGCGGCAAAACTGATACTATTGGTGTTGCTGGTCAGTAATTGACCTTAGCGCGCTAGTATTATCGACGATTGCTTGGGGCCGTGTCTTTGCAAAAGGGCGCGGCCCCTTCCCGAAGCTACATATGAGCGAGGGTTAAATGAAGAAAATTTGGTTGTTTATAGCTAGCGACGACGGTGCTGTGACTGTTGACTGGGTCGTGCTGACTGCGGGAATAATTGGCTTAACAATGTTCGCTTTCAACTCGATGCTTGATGGCACTCTGAGCTTTACAGACGCGGTGATCGAGTACCTGTCAAACTGGGACTTCAGCTAACGCACCCCCATTGGCCAGGCCAAAGGGCTGCACTATTGTCACTGTAAGACTTATCACCTTACCGGTTCTGCCCTTGGCTAGAGCCGGTTCCAAAAGAGAAAGGTCACACAATGCGCGCAGTATTTGGATTAGTCCTTATAATCGGGGTCGCCCTCGCTGGCGGCGCTGTGATGATGGCAAAGAACTACATCTCCGCCTACCAGAACGAACTTGCCCGGGAACGCGCCAATCGTGGCGAAGTGATCCCAACCACAGACGTTTTTGTGGCCAACAGCCAGTTGAAATACGGCGAACGGCTGACCAAAGACCTGGTGCGCAAGGTGCGTTGGCCCAGTGAATCTATCCCCGAAGGTGCCTTTACCTCGCTGGAAGCCCTGTTCCCCCCGGCCAATCCTGGTGATCTGCGGGTGGTGTTGCGGACCATGGAAAAGGATGAGGCCCTGCTGGCAGCCAAGCTGACCAATCCTGGTCAGGATGCCGGCATTACATCGCAGTTGCGCCGTGGCATGCGGGCTTTTGCAATCAGCGTTGATGTGTCCTCAGGTGTGTCTGGATTCCTGCGTCCCGGCGACCATGTGGATGTCTACTGGACCGGCAGCGTGCAGCATGGAGCAAATCGCGGCGGACAAGAGATCACCCGGCTTATTGAACCCAGCATCGAATTGATCGCAGTGGACCAAAGCGCCAGCAGCGAAATCAACGGAGCCACAATTGCCCGCACCGTGACCGTAGCCGTGCAGCCGGAACAGGTGGCCGCATTGGCACAGGCTCAAACGACAGGACGACTGTCACTGTCTTTGGTTGGCGCCGGTGATGATACGGTGGCCTCGGTTGTCGAAGTGAACCAGCGCAGTCTTCTGGGGCTTGGGGAGCAACTGGCGCCAGCGCCGGTCGAACAAAAACGGGTCTGCACCATCCGCACCCGCCGTGGCGCCGAAGTGGTGGAAATCCCGATCCCCTGCACCAACTAAGGCGCAGTGCAAAAAGCAGTGCCCAAACCAGCGACTTCCGGCCAGATCGTCTAGGCCTGTTGATTTGGGAAGGGCTGTGTTCTCAACCAATTAACCTCCAGCACCGGGCTGTCCTTTGGGATGGCCCGGTTTTTCTGTTGCCGCTGCCCCACAGGGAAATAGCTGTAACTCTCCGCCAGAAGCCTTTGATTCTTGCAATAATTCGCAAATTGCCGCAGAGTGTCGCCAAACAACGGGCAAAAAGACCCGAAAATGAGGCGTGATCGGAAAGGCAGGTCACATGAGAATTCGTGGATTTATGGCGGCAGCTCTCACTGGGCTATCGCTCCTCTGTATGGCTGTGCCAGAGGTGTCTCTGGCCAATGGGTTGCGCGTGGTCAAACGCGGCACCTCTGTTACTTTGGATGTGCCGATGAACCGCGCGGTGGTGGTCGAAAGCGATGACCCCTTTGCCGAGCTGAGCATTGCCAACCCCAATATCGCCGATATCTCTTCGCTGTCCGACCGCACCATCTATGTGCTGGGAAAATCCCCCGGTCTGACCACCCTGACCCTGCTGGATGCCTCGGGCAAGCTGATCACCAATGTAAATGTACGGGTGGCTGCAGATGTCTCGGAGTTCAAACAACGCCTCCGCCAGATCCTGCCGGGTGAGCAAATCGAAGTGCGTACCGCAAACGACGGGATCGTTCTGTCCGGCAATGTCTCCAGTGCGGCACGTCTGCAACGTGCCCTGGATCTCGCCGAACGTTATGCCCCCGAACGGGTGAGCAACCTGATGAACGTCGGCGGTGTACAGCAGGTCATGCTAAAGGTGCGCTTTGCTGAAATGCAGCGCTCCGTGTCCAAAGCCCTGCATTCCTCGGTTGCTCTCGGCGGCAGCAGCGGCACCTCTGGTGAAACCGGCCAATGGCTGCAAGGGACCAACGGGCTCGGCAATCCCGTCGAAGTCAAAAACGGCATTGCCGGGGCGCTTGCCTTTCAGTTCGGTGTCGGATCACTTCAGGTTGGCCTGTTGCTGGAAGCCCTGGAGCGCAAAGGCGTGGTGCGCACCCTGGCAGAGCCAAACCTGTCTGCCCTTTCCGGGCAAGAGGCCAAATTCCTTGCCGGTGGCGAATATCCTATTCCCGTCGCCCAAGATGGCGGCACCGTCTCCATCGAGTTCAAACCCTTTGGTATCGAGTTGAACTTCGTTCCACGGGTCGTGGATGGCGATCTGATCAATCTTGAGCTCAAGGCCGCTGTTTCTGCGGTTGATACCAGTAACTCGATCACCGCAAATGGTCTTGACGTGGCCGCGTTCTCGCGCCGCGAAACATCGACCACTGTCGAGTTGCGTGACGGTGAGAGCTTTGCTGTTGCCGGACTGGTGCAGGATGACTTTTTGGATCAGACCTCACAGGTCCCGTGGATTGGCGATGTTCCAGTGCTGGGCGCCCTGTTCCGCAGCGCCGATTATCAGCGCAATCAAACAGAGCTGGTGATTATTGTCAGCGCCCACCTGGTCACCCCCACCCGTGGCGAGGCCCTGAGCCTGCCAACCGACCGCATCAAACCCCCAAGTGAGTCCGAGCTCTTTCTCTTGGGCCGCACGGTTCATTCCCAAAAAGGCCCTGCCAGTGAAGTTGCCAAGCAAGACTTCAACGGCTCTTACGGCTATGTGATGGACTAAAGCAAAGGATGACCGGGAAAATGATCAAAAGCGTAGCGATCCTGGGGCTGTTCCTAAGCGCCACAGCCTGTAGCCACAATCAGGCGGGTGAACCGCTGGACAGCAGCCTGATGGGCGCAGCCACCGCCAATAACACGGCGATGATGCGCGGCGAAGGCGAATATGCCATTCAGCTGGCCGCCCGGTTTGCCGAAGAAGTGCCAACCACTATCAATTTTGGCTTTAATGAGGCCCGCTTGGATGGTGAAGCCCGCGCGGTGCTGGATCGCCAAGCGGCATGGATAAAGCAATTCCCCGAAGTCCGCTTCCGGGTCTATGGCCACACGGATGCCGTTGGCGGCAACAGCTACAACAAACGGCTTGGCCTGCGCCGCGCCCGCGCTGCCGTCAACCACCTGGTGAGCCGTGGCATTGATCGCCGCCGCCTGGAGGCCATGGTGTCGCAAGGGGAAAGCCAGCCGCTGATCCTGACCCAGGAACCGGAGCGCCGCAATCGCCGCACCGTCACCGAAGTAAGCGGCTTCCTGAAACGCCACCCTTCGGTGCTGGATGGCAAATATGCGCAGATCGTCTATCGCGACTACGTCGAAAGCGCCGTTGTCCCCACAACACTGACCGCTGAGCAATCTCTGCCCACCGCTGGGGAATAATCTGGCCCTAACGGCCCGCCAAGTTCTTAGAGTTTTAGGAACCCTTAACAATTCCCAATAATTGGGGCTTTTTGGCCCCAATCTCGCCCAGATCTTCACCGACATTGATCCTCAGAAGCAGTCAGGCAATCCGTCGTTTGCCAGACCGCTTTGGAACCAAGAGGATGATGTCGATGAGCGGTGAAATGCCACAAACTGAAACAGCTGCCATTGTTGCCTGCACAATCAGCCGCGACGTGCAGAATTTCGACCTCTTGATTGAAGACATGGAAACAGCACTGGGCGAGGCCTGGGGCGATCTTGGGTTTAACGAAACCCTGGCCTTTTTTGCCCAGCCCGAAGCCGAAACCCTGGAATTTGTCGCCCTGGCAATGGACAGTGAAGACGAAGCCAACCTGGCGCAGATGGGCGAAATCATCACTCAGGCCAAGGCCCGCGACATCAAGGTGATTCTGATCGCCGAGGAAGTCAGCCCCGCCGCCCTGCACACCCTGCTGCGACAGGGGGCCGATGAGTTTATTCCCTATCCGCTGCCAGAGCGCGAATTGCAGGCCGCCATTGACCGGCTCAGCACACCCGAGCCCGAGCCAGCAGCGCAAAACAATCCACATGCTCTGCAACCGGATGCCCGCCGTGAAGGCGCGGTTATCGTCTGTCACGGCTTGGCCGGTGGCACTGGCTCGACCACGCTGGCGGTGAACCTCGCCTGGGAGCTCGCCGAGATGAGCAGCCAAAAGGCACCTTCGGTTTGCCTGCTGGACTTTGACATGCAGCAGGGATCGATTTCGACCTATCTCGATCTGCCGCGCCGCGAGGTCGTGATGGAGATGTGGAGCGAAACCGAAGAGATGGATGCCGATATTTTTGGCCAGGCGCTGCTGCCCTTTGAGGAAAAACTGCAGGTTCTGACCGCGCCCAGTGACATGATCCCGCTGGAATTCATCTCAGTGGAAGACATCGAACGGGTGGTGGAAATGGCCCGCAGTCATTTTGATTTTGTCATCATCGACATGCCCCATACGCTGGTGCAGTGGTCGGAAACCATTTTGCAGATGGCCCATGTCTATTTTGCTCTGATCGAGCTGGATATGCGCTCGGCCCAGAACGCCCTGCGCCTGAAACGGGCCCTGCAATCCGAAGGCCTGCCCTTTGACAAACTGCGCTTTGCCCTGAACCGGGCACCAAAATTCACCGACCTCAGCGGCAAAAGCCGGGTCAAACGCATGGCCGAAAGCCTTGGCATCTCCATTGACCTGCAACTGCCCGATGGTGGCAAACCAATCACCCAAAGCTGCGATCACGGGCTGCCACTGGCAACATCAAACGCCAAGAACCCCCTGCGCAAGGAAATCGCCAAACTGGCCCGCTCCCTGCACGACTTGGGGGCCAGCGAGGCCGAGGCAGCAGCCTAGCCTCTACCGTCCCATTTTACTGAGTACCCGGGGGGTCTCTCATGTTTTCGAAGTACAAGAAACAACCATCCAAGCCAAAGGCCGCAGCACCGGTCGTCGAAGCCGCTGCAGCAGCGACGCCCAGCCCGGCTGCAAAACCCAGCCTGCGGCGTCCGATCACCCGCGTTGCTGCCGAAGCCTCCGCCCATGACAAGGAGCGCAAGCGCCAGGAACGTCTGAGCGAGATCAAGGTTCAGCTGCACCGCGATTTGCTGGAAAACCTCAACCTGGCTGCCCTGGAAACCGCCCCGGAAGCAGAGCTGCGCGGCGAAATTTCTGCCATTGCCGCTGAAATCCTTGAAGAAAAGGGTATCGTGCTCAACCGTGAAGACCGCATGACGCTCAACAAAGAGCTCTATGATGAGGTAACCGGCCTGGGCCCGCTTGAGACGCTTTTGCAGGATGAAACCGTCAGCGACATTCTGGTCAACGGCCCGCACCAGATTTTCATCGAACGCAGCGGTAAACTGCAGCTGAGCAACATTGCCTTCAAAGATGAAAAGCACCTGATGCGGATCATCGACAAGATTGTATCGGCTGTTGGCCGTCGGGTGGATGAGAGCAACCCCTATGTGGATGCCCGTCTGGCTGATGGCTCGCGCTTCAACGCCATGGTGCCGCCGGTTGCGGTCGATGGCTCATTGGTGTCGATTCGGAAGTTCAAAAAAGACAAGCTGGGCATTGATGACCTGGTTGAATTTGGTGCCTTCACCGAAGAAATGGCCGCTTATCTTCAGGCTGCCGTTTCAACCCGGCTCAATGTGATTGTGTCAGGCGGGACCGGGTCTGGTAAAACCACCACGCTCAACGCGCTTTCGTCCTTTATTGATAACGCCGAACGTATTCTGACGATCGAGGATACTGCGGAACTTCAGCTGCAACAGACCCATGTGGGACGGATGGAAAGCCGCCCGCCCAATGTTGAGGGCAAAGGCGAAGTCTCGCCGCGGGATTGTCTGAAAAACGCCCTGCGGATGCGTCCGGACCGGATCATCGTCGGGGAAACCCGTGGCGAGGAAGTCATCGACATGTTGCAGGCGATGAACACTGGCCACGATGGATCCATGACCACAATCCACGCCAACTCGGCGCGCGATGGCATTTCCCGACTGGAGAACATGATCGCCATGGCCGGCATGGAAATGCCGATCAAGGCGGTGCGCAGTCAGATCTCTTCTGCGGTGAACGTCATTGTACAGGCCTCGCGTCTGCAGGATGGCTCGCGTCGGATGACCTCGATCACCGAAATCACCGGCATGGAAGGCGATGTGATCTCGATGCAGGAGCTGTTCCGCTTCCAGCGCGTCGGCCTGACCCCCGACAACAAGATCATCGGCCATTTCACCGCCACCGGCGTGCGCAGCCACTATTCCGAGCGCTTCCGTCTTTGGGGCTATGACCTGCCATCTTCAATTTATGAACCCAGCCAAGTGGAGGTCTGAAGATGCAACTGAGTGCAGAACCGGTCATCTATATCCTGATCTTTGTCGGTGTGGTGGTGCTGGTCGAAGGCATCTATCTGGTTGCCTTTGGCAAATCCATTCGGCTGAACAATCAGGTCAATCGCCGTCTGGAAATGATGGAAAAGGGCAGCAGCCGCGAACAAGTGTTGGAGCAGCTGCGCAAGGAACTGGGCCAGCATGGCAAATCCAAGACCATCCCGCTCTATTCCATTCTGGCCGAAAAGGCGCAAAAGGCGGCCATCGCCTTTAGTCCCAAACAGCTGATGATGATCATGGCAGGGGTCGCCACCCTTGCCTTTTTTGGCCTCAGCATCGGCACCAATACCCCCCTGCCCCTACGGGTTCTGGCCGCGATAGTCATGGGTGTGGGCGGGGTGTTTTTCTGGGTCAACCGGAAGGCCAGCAAACGCATGGCCATGATCGAAGAGCAACTGCCAGATGCGGTGGAGCTGATGGTGCGCAGCCTGCGGGTGGGCCACCCGTTCAACTCGACCGTGCAAATCGTCGCGCATGAAATCGAAGATCCCCTGGCCACCGAATTTGGCATCATTGCCGATGAAAGCGCCTATGGCCGGGATATTGGTGAGGCCTTGAAAGAAATGGCCGAACGGCTTGATATTCAGGATCTGCGCTTTTTGTCCGTTGCGGTGACCATTCAGCAGCAATCAGGCGGCAACCTGGCTGAGGTTCTGGCCGGTCTGGCCAAGGTGATCCGAGCCCGGTTCCGATTGTTTCGCCGGGTCAAGGCCATCACAGCCGAGGCACAATGGTCAGGTAAATTCCTCTCGGCCTTCCCGCTGCTGGCCCTAATGGTCACCCTGCTCCGGGATCCTACCTATTACGACGAAGTGATGGGGCACCCTTGGTTCATTCCAGCCTGTTTCTTTGTCGGCATCATGTTGACGGTGAACCTGTTTGTGATGCGCCACCTAACCAACATCAAAGTGTGAGGAGGAGACCATGAGCATCTTTGCCAATATCGAAACCTATCTCACGGATCAGTTTGGTGCCTTTGGTCCGCTGCTGGTGCTGGGCCTTTTGGGCTTGCTGATGGTGGTCATTGCAGCGCTTCTGCTGCTCAACCAGCCCGAAGATCCACTGAAGAAACTGCAACGGGACCTGTCCACGGACAGCCGGAAAACACCGCAAAAAGAACGCCTGCGTCAGCACAACCGCAACGAACAGTTGCAGAAATTTGCCAGTTTCCTGGAGCCACAGAACGCCGAGGAACTGTCGGCGATGGAGCTGAAACTGCGCCAGGCGGGGTATCACTCAAAGGATGCTGTGCGGATTTTTCACTTCGCCCAAATGGCCTTTGGCCTCATCGGGCTCGCTGCGGGTCTGTTCTATGTCTACGTGATGAACGCCGGTTTTGAATTCGAAACCCAGGCGCTGGTCATTCGGATCATTGGCCCAGGTGGCGCCGGCTATATGCTGCCCAGATATTGGGTCACCCGCCGCATTGCCGAACGCAAAGAAGAAATCGAATCCGGTTTCCCGGATTCTCTGGACATGATGCTCGTCTGCGTTGAGGCAGGTCAGTCACTGGATCAATCCATTGTCCGCGTCGCTTCCGAGCTCAAGGCCTCCTACCCGCAGCTTGCCTATGAATTCGACATTGTCGCCCATGAGATGAAGGCCGGTAAAGACAAGGAAAAGGTGCTACGCGACATGGGCACCCGCTGTGGCGTGCAGGATATCTCCTCCTTTACCACCGTGATGATCCAATCTGCCGCCTTTGGCACCTCGATCGCCGAGGCACTGCGGGTCTATGCCGCGGAAATGCGGGACAAACGCGTGATGCGGGCCGAAGAGGCCGCAAATAAGTTGCCAGTGAAGATGACCCTTGCCACAATGATGCTGACGGTTCCACCGCTGCTGATCATTCTGGTTGGCCCATCGGTGCAGAACATCACCAATATGGGCAATGCAGGCAACTGATGATGACGAAATTCGAACGGGGTATCCCTGTTCGCCAATATGTACCGCGCGCCGCCGCCTTTGCTTTTGCATTGGTGGCGGTTGGCTGTTCTCCGGCGGGCCTCTCACAGAAAAATTCCAACAGCTGGGCACCAGGCATCGACAGCCGCCAAGAAGGGGAAGACCCGCTCGTGGTCGGCCACCGTTTGATGGCTGCCCAGGAATACGACCTCGCGCTGGATGCCTTTACCCGCGCCACATTGGACCATGGGTTGACCCCGGAGATCCTGTCCAGCCTGGGCTCGGCCAATCTCGGTCTTGGCCGAATGGGGCAGGCAGAGGAGCTGCTACGGCGCGCGGTCAAACAGGCCCCCGACTGGGCCGAGCCCCATAACAACCTAGGCATTGTGCTGATGGAACGGGGCAAAACCGCTGAGGCGGTGCAGATCCTCAAGCGGGCCTTTGCGCTGAACAATGGCGAAAGTGACGCAATCCGGGATAATTTGCGCTTGGCTCTCGAAAAAAATGAAAATACCCCTCATAGTGACGGGCAAAGCACAGAAAACAACGCGTACAAGTTGGTGCAACAAGGCGGGGGAAGCTATGCGCTTCACAAAAACCCCGACCTCTAGAGGCTGAGCAGAAAAAGGACGCAGGAACATGCGCCACGTATTTCTAGTATCTGCATGTCTGGCAGGCGCCGTTGCGCTGTCAGCCTGTGGTAAACAGGACGGTGAAGAAACCGTCGAACGCGCCCTTCAGGACGTAAATGTCATTGATGAAACCAATCTCAATGATGTGATGTTGACCGTGGCCGATCCAAATCAGGCGGTGAACTATTTCCGGGACAGTGTGAAAAGCAACCCCGAACGGATCGATATGCAGCGTGGTCTGGCGATCTCTTTGATCCGGGCCAAGCGCAACACCGAAGCCGCCGCAGCCTGGAAAAAGGTTGTTGCCATGCCCGAGGTCACCAGTGAAGATCGTCTTGGGCTCGCGGACTCGTTGATCCGTATCGGCGATTGGGATCTGGCAAAAGCCGCCCTGAATGCGATCCCCCCGACCCATGAAACCTACCAGCGCTATCGCCTGGAAGCCATGGTGGCCGATGCCAATCAGGAATGGAAACGCGCCGATAGCTTTTATGAAACCGCTGTTGGGCTCATCACCCGGCCTGCCAAGATCATGAACAACTGGGGCTATTCCAAGCTGACCCGTGGCGATTACAGCGAAGCAGAGCGTTTGTTTGGCGAAGCAATCCACCAGGACCAAAGCCTGTTCACCGCCAAAAACAACCTGGTTCTGGCCCGTGGCGCCCAGCGCAACTACGATCTGCCGGTGATCTCCATGACACAGACAGAACAGGCCAAGTTATTGCACACACTGGCACTTTCGGCAGTCAAACAGGGCGATGTCAAAATTGGCGAGGGCCTGTTGCGCCAAGCGGTTGCCACCCATCCGCAGTATTTTGAAGCCGCCGCCAAGGCGCTGAGCGCTTTGGAGAACAGCTGATCATGCAGCTTATGGCCGGATCGGCAGAGGTGGCGCGTTGGTTTTTGCCCTTTGTGTTGCCGCTGTGTTTTGCGGCTGCCTACACCGACCTGTCCACGATGCGCATTCCCAATTGGATCAATGACATCCTGGGCGCGGTCTATGTGATCCTGGGGCTGTTTATCATGCCGACCTGGGCCGACTATGGCTGGCAGCTGCTGCATCTGCCTATTGGCGTTGCCATCGGTTTTTTGTTTTTCTCGGCTGGCGTCATGGGCGGGGGAGACGCCAAATTCATTGGTGCTGCCGCGCCACTGGTGGTGCTGGCCGACCTCCCTGCCCTGATCATGATCTATGCAGCAAACCTGCTGGCCGCCTTTGCGACCCATAGATTGGCCAAACACACGCCGCTCAGCCGCCTGGCGCCGCAATGGCAAAGCTGGAGTGTCGGCAAGAACTTCCCCATGGGCTTTTGCCTTGGCGGCACTCTGGCGATCTATCTGACCCTGGTGGCATTCTTTGGACAATAGTGCCGCCAGGGTTTCGAAAAATCTGCGCCCGTAAAATCGCCAAGAGCGCGCAATGAAGCCTAAAAAAACGGGTTCAGGCGCAGATGTCGCAATGGCGTATCAGGTTCCAAAAGCAACCCGGTCATACCGGTGTGTCCCACCTGAAGCAGCAGCCGAAGGCATCTTTACGACGTTTCCAGCCTGGGTGTTAAACTTATCCACCTGCTGCGCCAGATTTGCTGCATCGTTTGCCAGAATTTGGCTGGCCGCCGTCGTTTCTTCCACCATGGCTGCGTTTTGCTGCGTCACCGCATCCAGCTGACTTACACCGGTATTGATTTCTTCAAGTGTGATCGACTGTTCCTGTGCACCGCGAGCGATATTAGACACATGCCCGGAAATATTGCCGACATTCTCGATAATCGCATTCAGCTCAACCCCGGCTTTCCCAACCAGCTTAACCCCTTGGCTCACATGATTGGAACTTTCTGAGATCAGCTGTTTGATTTCTCCAGCCGCCTCTGTGGATCGTTGCGCCAGCGCCCTAACTTCTGAGGCAACCACGGCAAAGCCACGTCCGGCGTCGCCTGCGCGGGCCGCTTCGACCCCGGCATTGAGCGCCAGAAGATTTGTCTGGAAGGAGATGTCATCAATGACTGAAATGATACGGGAAATTTTGTCCGAGGATCCCTGGATTTGATCCATGGCCACGATTGCGTCTTGCACAACCAGGTTGCTGCCTTTGGCTGCCGCAGTTGCGTTGGCAACAATGTCTTCGACCTGTTTTGCGCCCTCAGCAGCAGAGCGTACGGTGGCTGTCAGTTCTTCAAGCGCAGCAGCGGTTTGTTCCAGGGTTGCCGCCTGGGTTTCTGTGCGGTTGGACAAGTCCGATGTTGATCCGTTGATTTCGTGAGCTGTGGAGGACACAGCCACTGACACGGATTTGACAGTATCCATGGCCTGTGAAAGCTGTTTCATTGCCTGGTTCAGCGAGCTGCCCAGAACGCTCAGGTCTTCCATGCTCGATACCTGAACATGGTGTGCGAGATCCCCACTGGCCATTGCTGCCAAACCATTGGCGATGTCTTCGGTATCTTTTCTGCGTTGGGTCACATCCGTGGCGAGCTTGATAACGTAGTCGACAGTTCCGTCAGCGGCCAGAACAGGAGCGTAGGTGGCTTGGATCCAGATTTCATCTCCGCTCTTGGTCACCCTTGGAAACTGATCGGTGAAAAATTCACCCGCAGCGAGGTCCTTCCAGAAAGCGCTGTAGCTCTCTGTCTTGACGTACTCAGGGTCGACAAACATTGAATGGTGGTGGCCAACGATCTCATCCAGATCGTAGCCCAGCGCAGATAGAAAATTGTCATTGGCCTTCAGGATCGTTCCATCTGTCTTAAACTCAATAACCGCTTGAGTACGGTCGATAACGTCCATAAAGGATCGTTTTTCTGCCAGTTCCATGACTTCTGCGCGTCTTTTTGACCTGAACATTTTCATCAACCTTTTCCCAAGATAACAACACTTTACAAATGAGCAGTATGTGAACACTGCGCTGAGAAGTAGTAGCACTCCTTACTTCACCTCAGGGTAGAGATTTTGGCGTATTTGACCCCTCTTTCGTATAGGAGCGAGAGCTGTTTCCCCTAATAAGTACAGTCAGGCCATGACCACAGCTGTACATTTTAAGAATCATTTGGACAAAATAGACCTTTGCGAACCAAATACAGCCGAGGCCATTTTGGTTAATGTCAAGCTCTCCCATCCCTTGCACCATTGTGTTGTCGACAGAACCTCGGAACGCTGTATTTCCCCCCCCCAGCCGCGCTGACGATGCCCCCTGCGGCTGGCTTCAGCTATTGGCTGCAATCCATTTCAAATCTGCCCTACTCCACCGCTAAATTGCTCTGGCTTTGCCTCAGTCTTGCCGCAGTGGTGAATAGACTGTTGCGCAAGCCCCCCCTGCCCTGTGCAGGCCCCGGCACCTTCGCGATCAGATGAGCAGGCCACCAGATGAACATGCAAAACAGCCCCGTCACTGCACCTCCAACCCCCAAGGGATTAGAGCAGATGCAGCTACCCATCGTGATGATGCGGGACATCCTGCTCAAGACGATTTTCCGCAAGAACGTCAATGTGGTCAGCGAAGTGGCCGAGGCGATCTGCCTGCCGATGCCGGTAACACAAGAGCTGATCGACATGGCCCGCGAGCAAAAACTGCTGGAGGCCACCGGCACGCTCAACGCCAATAGCGGTAATGAGATGGGCTATCAGCTGACCGATGCGGGCAAGGCGCGTGCACAGGACGCGCTGAGCCAATCAGAGTATTTTGGCGCCATGCCGGTGCCGCTGGATGTCTACCGCGAACAGATCAAACGCCAGTCGATCCGCAATATCATGGTGACACGGGATCAGCTGGTCAGCGCCATGGGCCATCTGGTGCTGCCCAACAGCCTGCTGGACCATCTGGGGCCCGCCGTCAGCGCTGGCCGCTCGATCCTGATGTATGGCCCGCCCGGCAACGGTAAATCCTCGATCTCCAACGGGATCCGCGACGCCCTGGGCGATCACGTCTATGTGCCGCGTGCTATTGAATATGCTGGCCAGGTGATCACCGTCTATGACCCAATCGTGCATACCTTGATCGAAGAGGCGCCAGAGGATCCAAACGCCCTGCGCCGCCCCAAACGGTTTGACAGCCGCTATGTGAAATGCGAACGCCCCACGGTGATCACCGGCGGCGAGCTGACGCTGGATATGCTGGATCTGGTCTACAACCCAACGGCCCGCACCTATCAGGCGCCGCTGCAACTGAAATCCGCCGGTGGCATCTTCATCGTCGATGACCTTGGCCGCCAGGCGGAACCGCCGCAGACCTTGGTCAACCGCTGGATTGTGCCGCTGGAAGAAAACAAGGATATCCTCGCCCTGCAATCGGGGGAAAAATTTGAGGTGCCCTTTGACACCCTGGTGATCTTTTCCACCAACTTTCACCCCAATGAGATCTTTGACCAGGCGGCGCTGCGGCGGATCTTCTTCAAGATCAAGATCGACGGCCCTAGCCAGGAAAACTTCCTCAAGATCTTTGCCATGGTGGCGCGCAAACGCGGTATGCCCCTGGACGAGACCGCGCTGGTGCATTTGCTGAAAGCAAAATACCCGACCATCGACAATGTCTACGCCAACTATCAGCCGATCTTCCTGATCGACCAGATGATTGCGATTTGTGAATTCGAAGGCATTCCCTATCAGATGTCACCAGATCTGATCGACCGCGCCTGGGCCAATATGTTTGTCAAAGACGAGCATATCGTCAAATGACGGTGGCATCCTTGGCCCGTCTCGGTGTTGCTTTGCTGGCAGGTCAGACAGCCCTTGGGGCCTCCTTTGCTTTGGCGGACACCCACAGGCAAGCCCTGGCCGCCCAGGTGGAAGCCGCTGGCTTTCATGAGACCGCAGAACGCCGACATTAAGTGCGCCTGCAGCATTGTAGCCTCACCACCTATGTCTATGAAGACTGGCAGGACCACGGCAAGGTCCTGTGGTCTTCCTTTCTGCTCAACCTGAAGGATCTGCAGCTGCAGGACCCAGACCGCGACGGACACCGCTCCGCCTGGATCCCCGATTATGGCGATGGAAAAGGCGCCGCCATCATGGTGTTCACCATGGCAAAAGGGTCTTTTGCCCGCCACGAAATGGCAATGCGCCGCACCCCTAAACCGCCCTTCACCCCCTCCCCCAGAGAGGGGGCAGACAGCTATGTTTACAAGGACAAAACCAGTTTCTTTATTCTGCATGAGAAGCTGGAGAGCCCTGAAAAATCGAATACTTTCGTATCTCTGCTTGAACAATACCGGATCGAATACTGCTTTCCTGTTAGCTGAGCCCTGCCCCTGCAGCCATTTGGCAGCGCCGCTGCAGACTGCCGCAGAGCCGGGCCAAACGCCGCGCTGCAGCGGCCAAGGGGTGGTTATTCGCCCGCGGTAAACAACACATCAATCACCTGCATTTGCACCCCGCGCGCGCCACCGGTGAGCTCTGCCATGGTGGTGGTGCGATCGGCCTGCAGCCCTGCTGCCGCCAGCGCCTCCAGTCCCGCATCCAGCTGCTGGCCGCTCAGCGCGATGACCGTGGCAACATCCGACTGCGCCACCGCCTGCATGAGATGGCGCACCGGGCTGCCATCGCTGGAAACCGGCCAGAAGGACAGCGCCAGAACCACCACCCCCAGCCCGATGATGCCCTGGCCGATGGGACGTTTCAGATAGCTGGTAAAGGGACGCCAGTTCAGCACCAGATGCGCCAGTACGCCCCCCACCATCAGCCAGCCGCCCCATTCGTGCAGCAGTTTGTTCAACGTGCTATCCAGATGAAAGAACATCAAAATCCCCGTCATCCCCATAAAAAGGAAGGTTGCGACGGTCAGTGGCGTGGCCCATGTGCGTAACGCAGACATCATTAAGCTCCTGTATTTGACTTGCTTTAGGTCTGAACGCAGCGCCACCAGGTTTCCGTCGCGCCTCTTTGCCAGAATGGCGCACAAATTGCCGTGCCGTCTGGGGCCTCTGTCTTAATCCGGTGCCACTCCGGCCCAAAGGGAAAATGACTGCGGCCTGACCTTTGGGCGGCACAGCACTTGCCGCCTCAGCTGCCGCAGGCCCGGTCGCTATTCAGCGGCGTCCGCGCCCCTGGGGGCCAGTCTATCCTCCAAGGGGATTTCTGTCAGAAACAGCGAAATCAAGCAGGCCAGACAGGCCATCACGGCCGCCGCCCAGAACAGAGGATGCAAAGCCTGTGCGATGCCACTCACCACCATCTCGCGCAGCTCAGGCGGCATTGCGGCAATGGCATCCTTGCTAAGACTGCGCGGATTTACCCCGCCAAGCGCGCCGCCCAGCTCCCGCGTCAGACCTGCAGCAAAGACCGCACCAAACACTGCTGTGCCCACCGAGCCGCCGATCATGCGAAACATATTGGCGCTGGCCGTGCCCACCCCCACCATAGAGACAGGGACTGCGTTCTGGATTGCCGTCACCCCGACTGCCATCACAGGTCCAATCCCCAGCCCGGTCAGAACCATGGATACGGCGATCCACCAATCGGCCGTCTGGGTGGTCATCTGCGCAAAAGAGGCCATGGCTACGGCCAGCACCAGCGTAGACACTGTTGGCATCCGGCGATACCGCCCGGTCCGCACCATGATACGCCCCGAAATAGTCGAGCCCAGAATGATGCCGATCATCATCGGGAAGGTGAACATGCCCGACAGCGCCGGCGACATGCCCTTGACCACCTGCATGAAGAAGGGGACAAAAACAATCGTCCCGAACATCGCAGAGCCGACAATCAACCCCACTGCGTTTGACACCAGGAAGGTGTTGATCCGAAACAGCCCAAGGGGCAAAATCGGCTCTGCCGCGCGTGTCTCGATCACCGCAAAGGCCAGCAACGCCACAGCCGTCGCCAGCAAAAGCCCCAGCATCTCGGCACTGTTCCAGGCCAGAACGCTGCCCCCCAGGCTTGCCGAGATGACCGCCAAGGACAGCAGCAGGGCCAGGCTCAGCCCCCCCGCGTAGTCAATTGAGGGACGCCGACCAGTCGGCACCGAGGTCAGGGAGCGCGAAAGCACCACAAAAGCTGCCAGCCCCAGGGGCAAGTTCAACAGAAACAGCCACTCCCAGGCAAAATGCTGCACGATAAAGCCCCCGGCCAAAGGCCCCACCACGGTGGAGGCCGCAAAAACGCCGCCCAGAAGCCCCTGATAGCGGCCCCGCTCCCGCGCCGGCACCATATCGGCCACGGTGGCCATCGACACCACGATCAAACCGCCGCCGCCAATCCCCTGTACGAACCGCCCTGCGACCAGCGCCCACAGGTTGGGCGCCAGCGCGCAAATCAACGACCCCAGCAAAAACACCGCAATGCCGCCCTGCATCACCGGTTTACGCCCAAACAGATCGCCCAGCTTGCCGCAGATGGGCGCCCCCACCGTTGCCGCCATCAGATAGGCCGTAATCACCCAGGTAATCTGCGCCAGCCCCCCCAGCTCACTGAGGATGGTGGGCAGCGCGGTGGTCACCACGGTCTGCCCCAGCGAAGCAATAAACAGAACCGAAGCGATGGCTCCGATCATCAGTTTCAGCTGCCGGTCATCCAGGGGCGCGGGAGGACTTGGGATTGGTCCGTTCACATGATAATCCTTGCTCTGGCCGTGGACTGGAAAGATGCCATCCCAACGGACTGCTTGCGATCTGTCCTGCAACGGCTCATCTGTTGGTGGCAGATGTATGATATTAGCAATTACATGTCAACGGCATGTATTTTTCACATGACGATCCCAGCGGGCGTCAGCAACCGGGAGGGCGGAGCTATAGGCGGACGCGACACTGAACTGACGCAATTTCTGGAACAGGCCGGAATTGACAGCCGGACCGGAACAGCCGCACTGGAGGTCGATGGCGTCCTGCAGCACTGGCGGCGCCGGGTGAACAAGCGCGAACTGGGCGCGGCGGCCCTGGCGGCCTTTGGGCTGGACGATGAAATCGATCTAGCGCAGCTGGATGTAATGATGGCGATCTGGGCCCCGGCCAGCGCCTTTGGCGGCGACGACGAAACCGAAGAGG
This sequence comes from Pseudophaeobacter sp. TrK17, assembly GCF_042192375.1. NCBI lineage: Bacteria > Pseudomonadati > Pseudomonadota > Alphaproteobacteria > Rhodobacterales > Roseobacteraceae > Pseudophaeobacter > Pseudophaeobacter sp. TrK17. The sequence goes on along the minus strand of NZ_CP071700.1, from coordinate 760,994 downwards.
TAATGGTGGCCACCATCGCCACCCGCCTGCGCATAGACCCCTCGCGCGCCTCGCGCGTTGTCAGTGACCTGATTGCGCGCGGGCTGGCCAGGCGCACCGCCAGCCAGCGCGATGCCCGCCGCACTCTGGTAGAGCTGACAGACCGCGGCACTGCCATCATCGAGGCTGTGCGCCGCTTCAAGTTTCTGATCCTCGGGGAATTCCTGTCCGGCTGGAGCGAGGAAGAGCTCGCGCTGTTTGTACCGCTGTTCGAACGCTTCGCCGCATGGACGGAAGAGGCCGGCCCCATTGGCCGAACCCGGTTCCCGGAGGAAATCAAGGCCATCGCCGAGCAACTTGCCAAGGATCCCGACACCACCTGACAACCTGCCGTAGCCCCCAGCCCAGGAGCGGGTCACGATGCGTAAGACAATGCCCCTGCTGTCACCCTGCGGCTATGCAGGGCTGCACCGCCCGCAGGCCATTGCGCGCTTGATCGGCACGCAGCGTCACCTGCGCAGGCGCCCTGTCCTGCTTTAGGCTTGGCGTTTGAACATTCACGACTTGCAACAAAAGGACCCGCCTTTGGAACAGCGCATTCGCGACAGCTTTGCCCGTCAGAGCATGATGGAAACCCTCGGGGCCAGTCTCAGCAGCATTGCCCCCGGAGAGGTGGTGATCACAGCCCCCATCCTGGCCACCAGCCGTCAACAGCAGGGCTTTGCCCATGCTGCGCTGACCTTTGCCATAGGGGATAGCGCTGCGGGCTATTCGGCGCTCACCCTGTTGTCACCAGATCAGGAGGTGATGACAGCCGAAATCAAGGTCAACCTACTGGCCCCCGGCGCCGGGGACTATCTGCGCGCCACGGGCCGGGTGATCAAACCGGGGCGCCGGCTTGTTGTGGTCAGCGCCGAGGTGCATGCCGTCACCGGCCAAGAGGAGAAACTCATCGCCGTGCTGCAAGGCACCATGATACCGGTTGAGCCCTAAAGGAGGGCTCTAGAAAAGGCCCGCCGCCTGCGCGGCCTCTTTGTAGCTGCGGCTAACCGGTACCTGCTGCCCATCGGCCATCTTGAGAAAATCACGGCCCTTTTGGCGGCTGTGCCCGCGCACCTGCGCGCAGCTGACCCAATGGGAGCGATGCACCCGCACCCCAACCTCAGCCAGCTCGTCAGCGGCATCGCCAAGTCGCAACAACAGGGTGTCGCTGCCGCGATCGGTGACCACCAGTAAATAGTGATCCTGCGCCTCCAGCCGGATCAAAGCGCCGCGTTTGTCCAGTGGCAAACGGCGCTGGAACAGAACCGCCGGGTCAGGTTCACAATCAGCACCGGGATCAGGCGGTGCCGCCGGGTTGTCGGGCTCAGCTGTCGGCGGGACCACCGGCGGCACAACCGGCTGGGCATAGCTGCGGGCCAGAAACACCGCCGCCTCAATCATCAAAACAACACTCAGCGTCACCAGGGCCAAAAAGCCAAAATCGGACCAGCCGCCCCAGTTTGCAAAGATCACCATATTCATGCCGTGGGCAATCGCCGCCAGCGCCAACCCATAGGGCAGCTGGCTGGCAAAGCGCAGGATCTGTGGCCGACCGCGCAACAGATGCAATTGCAACCGGGTCAGACAGATCGACAGGCCCACAATCACGGCCCAATATCCAAGGCGCCCCCCAAACCCCAGGCCTTCAAAGGTGCCAAAGGGTCCGGCCGAGGCGGCAAAAATCGTCACCAGAACCCAGAGCAAAAGCAGCCAAACTGTCATCGGTTGTTGGCGCATCGTGAATGACATTTCCACAAAATTCCCTGCATTTCACGAAGCCATCCGGCCTCTGGCGTAAATCACTTTGCCGATATTGCGCTGAAATTGCCATGGGTTGAGGGCAGATATCAACCATGGACCTCCAATGACACTTTCACCGCTTTTCTCTGTGCCCTGGCCCATTCAGGTTCACGCCTGTGCCGCCCTGGCCCTTATCCCGCTGACCATCGCCCTGTTCACCCTGGTGCGCGGCAATCGCCTGCACAGGGTCCTTGGCTGGGCTTGGGTTTTGCTCATGGCCTGCGTCGCCCTGTCGAGTTTCTGGATCCAGGAGATCCAATTGATTGGCGGCTTCAGCCCCATCCACCTGTTGTCTCTGGTGACCCTGGTGTCGCTGGTCGTGGCTGTCTCTGCCGCGCGCGGCAAGCGCAGGGGCAGGCACCGCCGGGTGATGACCTGGCTCACCTATGGCTCTTTGACGGCGGCTGGCGTTTTTACCCTGCTGCCTGGGCGGCTGATGCATGCCGTTGTTTTTGGTCTTTGAACAAGGAATATGATGATGAACTTTCTAACTGAATTTCTGCCTGGCATCGTGACCGGCATTATAACGGGCGCCCCGATCTGGATCTGGCCGCTGCTGTTTTTGCTGATTGGACTGGGGATTTTCTGTAGCCGGGACCGCAAAATTTCGATCCTGCCCTATTTCCTGATGCCACTGATAGCGCTGACCACCGTCCCTACCCTGATGGCGCAACAACGCCCCGAGCTGGCCGTAACCGCCTGGGGCCTGGCCTATCTCTGTGGTATCCTTGGCGGGTATCGGCTGCAGGGGCGCTGGATCATCACCCGCACCGGGCTGCGGGCTGAGGTCACCGGAGAATGGCTGAGCCTCTGCGTCATGATGTTGTTGTTCTGGGCCAACTTTGCCAATGGCGTCTTTGCCGCTGTGGCGCCGGACCTGACCGCAGGGCTGGTCTATCAGATCCTGTTCCCGGCCCTGCTGGGGCTGGCCTCTGGCAGTTTTCTGGGGCGACCCCTGCGCATCCTGACCTGGCCCAGCACCAGAGGCGCAGCTTTGGCCTGAAACAACACAGGGCCCCCTGTTTAGGGCGCCCTGCTGGTTTTAAATCCAAAAGGTCGGCAGGATCAGGCGGTCAGGCCTTCGGGCTCTGCCAGACCATTGGCGCGGCAGCAGGCGGTAACCGTATTGGCCAAAAGGCAGGCAATGGTCATCGGGCCAACGCCACCGGGAACCGGGGTGATGGCACCGGCACGTTCCGAACAGCTGGCAAAATCAGCGTCGCCGACCAGCTTCATCTTGCCTTCGCCCTTTTCCGGCGCCGGGATGCGGTTGATACCAACGTCGATGACGGTGGCGCCTTCTTTGATCCAGTCGCCCGGCACCATTTCAGGGCGACCCACAGCGGCCACCACGATATCGGCACGGCGCACCACCTCTGGCAGGTCTTTGGTACGGCTGTGGGCGATGGTGACGGTGCAGCTATCGCCCAGCAACAGCTGAGCCATCGGCTTGCCGACGATATTGGAGCGGCCAATCACCACCGCATCCATGCCAGAGAGGCTGCCGTGATAGTCACGCAGCATCATCAGGCAGCCCAGCGGGGTGCAGGGCACCATGGACTTTTGTCCTGTCCCCAGCAGGCCGACGTTGGAGATATGGAACCCGTCCACGTCTTTTTCCGGCGCGATGGAATTGATGATCAGGTCTTCGTTCAGATGATCGGGCAACGGCAGCTGCACCAGAATACCATGCACGGCAGGATCATTGTTCAGCCCATTGATCACCGCCAGCAAATCCTCTTCCGAGGTATCGGCCTCCATCTTGTGCTCATAGGAGTTCATGCCGACCTCAACAGTCTGCTTGCCCTTGGAGCGCACATATACCTGAGAAGCGGGATCCTCGCCCACCAGTACCACGGCGAGGCCGGGGGTGATACCGTGCTCTTCTTTCAGGCGGGCGACGTGACCGGCCACTTTTTCGCGTACTGTGGCGGCGAAAGCTTTGCCGTCAATGATGTTAGCTGCCATTGTTGTCATCCTTATCGTGATTCAACGTTTGTGTTCTTGACGTTCTGGCTCGATGGAAACTCCTGCCCAGCGAAGAAAACGCTTCCAAATAGCCAAGGATGCTATTGCACCAGCGCACATGCCGAGCTGCCCTCCTAAAGCTCTTTGGAAAGTCAGGCCCAATGTTGATTGCACCCAGGCTCCAAGGACACCACCTAGAACAACAAACACCAAAGAAACAAATATCAGTGCGATGGCAACAAAGGTGATCTTGGCACCCTTTTCCTGACTGCTTTCAGGAGTTTTCGAACGATCGCGTCCTCTCATGCTTCATGGATCACGCGAGCTTCTCGCATGATCGACCATTCCACCAACTGGCGCCAGAGATCCTCAATCAGATCCGGGTCCAGTCCAGCTTGCCCTGCCTTGGCGCGGGCATTTGCGATGACCTCTTCGACACGTGCGGGGATCCTTGCGGGCCAGCCATTAAGCGTCTTCAACTCGACTGCCCGATCGATATAGCCAGCGCGTGTTGCCAGCAGCTCTACCAGCATTTTGTCCAGATCGTCGATCTGGCCACGCAGCTCGTTCATATCAGCGCAGTGTTGCGGAGGGATCAGATGTGTCATCACTAAAAACTCTTGCGGCCCGAGAAGGTCTCTCGGGCCGCAGATTGCGCATTTTGCGTCTTAGAACAAGCCTTCGATCTGGCCGTCGTCATTTAGGCAGATATTCTCTGCTGCAGGAGTGCGGGGCAGACCCGGCATGGTCATGATCTCACCGCAGACTGCGACGATGAAACCAGCCCCAGCCGAAAGGCGTACTTCGCGAACCGGAACCGAATGGCCAACAGGCGCGCCGCGCAGGGTTGGGTCGGTCGAGAAGGAGTACTGGGTTTTCGCCATGCAGACCGGCAGGTTGCCGTATCCTGCCTCTTCCCATTCTTTCAGCTGGTTGCGGATCTTGTTGTCAGCCAGCACTTCGTCCGCGCGGTAGATGCGCTTGGCAATGGTGTCGATCTTGTCGAACAGTGACATGTCGTCAGGATAGATCGGCGCAAAGTTGGCAGATCCGGTATCGACGATTTCAACAATTTTCTCGGCCAGCGGCGCGGAGCCTTCCGAACCCAGCTCCCAGTGGCGCGACAGAACCGCCTCAACACCATGGGTTTCTGCATAGGCTTTGACCGCGTCAACTTCGGCCTCGGTGTCAGTGACAAAGTGGTTGATGGCAACAACAACAGGCACACCAAAGCTTTTGATGTTCTCGATGTGGCGGCCCAGATTGGCACAACCATTGTTCACCGCCTCGACGTTTTCAGCGCCCAGATCGGCCTTGGCAACGCCGCCGTTCATCTTCATCGCACGCACGGTGGCAACCAGAACCACAGCCGACGGCGCGATACCGGCCTTGCGGCACTTGATGTTCATGAACTTTTCTGCACCAAGATCAGCACCAAAGCCCGCTTCGGTCACAACGTAGTCGCAGACTTTCAGCGCGGTTTTGGTGGCGATGACCGAGTTACAGCCATGGGCGATATTGGCAAAAGGACCGCCGTGTACAAAGGCTGGGTTGTTTTCCAGGGTCTGTACAAGGTTTGGCTGCATCGCGTCTTTCAGCAGCACGGTCATGGCGCCTTCTGCTTTGATGTCGCGGCAGTAGACGGCGGTTTTGTCGCGGCGGTAGGCCACGATGATGTCGCCAAGACGCTTTTCCAGGTCTTTCAGGTCGGTGGCCAGGCAGAGGATCGCCATGACCTCGGAGGCCACGGTGATGTCAAACCCGGTTTCACGTGGGAAACCGTTGGACACGCCACCCAGGGAGGCGGTGATCTGACGCAGGGCGCGGTCGTTCATATCGACCACACGACGCCAGGCGACGCGACGGATGTCGATGTCGCATTCGTTGCCCCAGTAGATGTGGTTGTCGATCATCGCTGACAGCAGCGAATGCGCCGAGGTGATGGCATGGAAATCGCCGGTAAAGTGAAGGTTCATCTCCTCCATCGGCACAACCTGTGCATAGCCGCCGCCAGCAGCGCCGCCCTTCATGCCAAAGTTTGGCCCCAGCGAGGCCTCACGGATGCAGACCATGGCGTTTTTGCCAATACGGTTCAGGCCATCGCCCAGCCCCACGGTGGTGGTGGTCTTGCCTTCACCCGCAGGCGTCGGGTTGATCGCGGTCACCAGGATCAACTTGCCATCGGTACGGTCCTGCACCGAGTTGATGAACTCCTGGCTGACCTTGGCCTTATCGTGGCCATAGGGCAGCAGATCACCGCTCGAAATTCCGATTTTGGCACCAATCTCTTGGATCGGGAGCTTATTCGCCTCGCGGGCGATCTCGATGTCACTCTTGTAGCTCATGGCCTGGTTCCTGAATGTGAGAAAACGAACACCGGCCTGAATTTACCGGTTCTGTCTCAGATTTAGTCAGAATGTGGCAGCTTGCGCGCGTGGTTTCCGACATTTTCCGGCCGTGAAGCGGCGTCCCCCCAAAGTTTGAGGGAACGAAAGTTGCCAAAACGAAAGTTCTGTCCCCGATGGGTTGCCCCTAGGGCGCCCAGGCGCGCTGATCTGGAACAAACAGCTGCAGGCTGTCGCCGCGTTTCAACTGCCCCGGGCGCTCAACCCAGGCAGTGATTCCCCGGCGCCCACGCGCCGCAGGTTTGAACTTGGGGCCAAAACCTGCGTGATCTTTGTCAATTTCGCGCCCCGGAAAGATGCAGGGGCGGTTCTCCATGTCCACGGTCAGGGTAACCCCATCCGGCCCCTGCAGCCGTGACGCGGGCGGCACATAGGTGAAATCCGGGATACCACGCAGCACCAGGTTGGCCCCCAGGGCGGCAGGATCGACCCGTTGCAACCCCATATCCGCCGCGATCAGCGCCAGCTCCTCCTCTGACAGGATGCTCAGCTGTCTCACGTTCCGGATGGTGGTCCCTTCTGGGTAGAGGTTGCGCATACGCACACAAGAAGCGCGTTTTTCACCCTGGTGACGTTCCCCGCTCACCCCGTGGAAACCAAGCGTCAGAGCCGCCACTTGCGTGGACGCAATACCGCTATCGGCACCGGTTTCCCCAGCCCAGACCACTTCACCTTTGAATTCTGTTTCCAACAATACCGGCATGTCTCGCCCCTTTTCCCCAGATACCACGTAGGCTTTTGTTGGCGACAATAAGACTATCCCCAGCAAGAGGAAGCCCTCTTTCGGGTCGGATCGCTTAGCGATCCGACCCGGGCGCAGCGGCGGCGGGCAGCTTTAGCTGCCCGCCGCCGCTGCGCCACCCCCAAAGCCAGCCAAAGCGTAGATCGTTAAAGAACACCGCCAAACGAAAAAACCCGGGACGCCAATGCAGCATCCCGGGGTTTATTACGTTTAGTGCGGTTCAAGGACCTCAGGAAGTTGGTTCCGGCTCCAGGCCCGAATCAGTTTCCCCATCTGAGGAGGGTTTCTTGGGCTTGGCTTTCGGAATGGCTGTGACCGAGGAACTTCCCTGATCCTCATCCGAATCGTCGCCCTTTTCATGCGGCGGCTCGCCCTTCATCACCCGCTTGATCTCATCTCCGGTCAGGGTCTCATATTCCAACAGCCCCTGCGCCAGGCGCTCCCATTCGTCCTTATACTCTGTCAGGATCTCAAAGGCGCGGTCATAGCCGTTCTGAATGAAGGTACGGACCTCTTCCTCGATCAGCTCTTTGGTATGAGCCGATACAGAGAAGCCGGTGGTATTGCCGCTGTAGCCCTCATGGGCTTCAGCATAGTCAATGTTACCCACCTTATCGGACATCCCCCAGCGCATGATCATCGCGCGGGACAATTGGCTGGCCTGCTGGATATCGCCCGCAGGACCGTTCGACACATGGTCTTCGCCGTATTTGATGATTTCAGCCGCCTTGCCTGCCATGGTCATGGCCAGCTTCTGATTACACTCATCCTTGTGCCAGTTGAGGCGATCCATCTCCGGCAGCGACACAACCATGCCCAGGGCTCCACCACGGGGAATGATCGTCGCCTTATAAACGGGATCACATTCCGGCAGTTTCAAGCCAACAACCGCATGGCCTGCCTCGTGATAGGCGGTCTTTTCCTTCTGGTCCTGGGTCAGCACCATCGAGCGACGCTCGGCCCCCATCATCACCTTGTCCTTGGCGGCTTCAAAATCCTCCATGGTGACAAAGCGACGGCCAACGCGAGCTGCCATCAGGGCAGATTCATTGACCAGATTGGCCAGATCCGCCCCCGAAAACCCAGGTGTGCCGCGGGCAATAATGCGCAGATCCACGTCAGGCCCCAGCGGGGTCTTGCGGGCATGCACGCCAAGGATCTTTTCCCGGCCTTTGATGTCGGGATTGCCAACGGTGACATTGCGGTCAAAACGACCCGGACGCAGCAAGGCAGGATCCAGCACGTCTTTACGGTTGGTGGCAGCCAGGATGATGACGCCCTCATTGGCTTCAAACCCGTCCATTTCAACCAGCAGCTGGTTCAACGTCTGCTCACGTTCGTCATTGCCGCCACCATAGCCGGCGCCACGATGGCGGCCCACGGCGTCGATTTCATCGATGAACACAATGCAAGGCGCGTTCTTTTTGGCCTGCTCAAACATGTCGCGCACCCGGGATGCACCCACGCCAACAAACATCTCAACAAAATCAGAACCGGAGATGGTGAAGAACGGCACACCGGCCTCCCCTGCGATGGCACGGGCCAGCAGGGTTTTACCAGTACCGGGAGGGCCCACCAGCAGTGCCCCCTTAGGGATCTTACCGCCGAGCCGCGAGAATTTCTGCGGGTTGCGCAGGAACTCGACGATCTCTTCCAGTTCCTCCTTGGCCTCATCAATACCAGCAACATCGTCAAAGGTGACGCGACCGTGCTTTTCCGTCAGCATCTTGGCCTTGGATTTGCCAAAGCCCATGGCCCCGCCTTTGCCACCGCCCTGCATCCGGTTCATGAAATAGATCCAGACACCGATCAACAGCACAAAGGGCAAGAGGGTGATCAGGAAAGACTGGAATCCAGACTGCTGCTGCTTTTCAGCGCGCACCGGAATGTTGTTGTCGATCAGCAGCTTTGTGACTTCCGCATCCGACGGCCGGATGGTCACATACTTCTGACCATCGGACTTGGAAAAGCGAACCTGCTCGCCATCCAGAACCACGGTGCTGACCTGACCAGCTTCCACCGAGGTGACAAAATCCGAGAAAGAGCGCTCATTGCTCTGCATCGTACCGCCTGAGCCACTGAACAGATTGAACAGCGCCAGAATCAAGACGAACAGAACAACCCAGAAGGCGATGTTACGTGCGTTACCCAAGGAATATCTCCTAATATCCGGGCATCCTCTCAGGACGCCCTCGTTGCGCATAAAATAAGGAACATTCAGGCAGGTTCAATGCGATAAAAGCGATGCGAAGAACTCTTCTGCACTATTTATCGGTTCTGCACTGCATCCATTGGCGAATCCAGCCAGTGGCGCGGCCATCAGATTGCCCTCCCGCCACAGCGATGGGGTGACTTCCAGAACCGGCGCAGGACAGCCCTCTGCCCGCCAGTCGGGGCAGAGCTTCACCCCCGCCGCACCCAGGGGGCGCACCTCGCAAGACTCTAATTTTCCTGCAAAAACCCGCCAACGCTGATCCCACACCTCACCAGGATCGCCAGCCGCCTGTTGCACGGTGGCAGCTTCCCGGCAAATCCAGATTTTGTCCCGGTGGCTCAGGATGCGGCAGCCCGCCAGGGTGGATGAACCGCCCCGTTGCGCAATAGCGACAGCTTCGATCATCGGCTGTCGCCTCGGCGCGTATTGGCCACCAGAAACCCATAAAAGTGCCTGAACCATCAACCGATGCGAGATCTCATCCGGCAGAGTTCGAAATTTTCGCAGCTCAAAAACCACCGCACCGGCCTTGATTTCAGCAAGATCCCGCGCTGTTAAGAAGGCATACCACCCCAAAGCGGTCTGCGCCTTACCCATGTTCTGCGCCACGGTGACCAAAGCGGGCACTGTCAGTCCCAGATCTTCCAGAACAGCCAGCGCCTTGCGGGTTTTGATCCGGTCATAAGTGTCATCTTCGTTTGACGGGTCTTCAATCCAGCTCCGTCCCATAGCCCGCAAGTAGCGCCGCAGGTCGCTGCGGCGCAGACCCAACAGCGGCCGCTGCAAGGAGACCCCATCCTGTGTTCGCCGCCGCGCCATACCGGCCAGGCCATTCACCCCAGCGGCCCGCTTCAGGCGCATAATTACCGTTTCAGCCTGATCATCCGCGGTGTGGCCAAGCGCTAAAACCGGAATGCCGTTTTGCCGCGCCCAGGCGGTCAACAGCGCGTACCGGGCGCGGCGTGCCTGATCCTGCAGGTTCCCTGTAGGCTCAGGCCCCTCGCCCCAGGTCAGAAGGTCATGGCGCAGACCAAGCTGTTGCGCCATCTGCGCAACCTCTTCGGCCTCTTGCCGTGATTCGGGGCGCAACTGATGATCGACGGTTGCCACCATCAGCTCGACCGGGTCATCGCAAAAGCAGTCTTTGAGAAGATGCATCAGCGCGACGGAATCGCCGCCGCCGGACACCGCGATGCCGATGCGCGCAGGCAGCGGTGGGGGAAACTGCTGGCGCAGGGCACTCACCAAATCATCCCTGCCCAAACCGCCAGCCGCATTGGGCTGCGTCAAGAGCATCCCAACGCGGTCATTTCGGCCTCAGCCGGCGCGACCATATCGCCCCCCGCAAACCGCACGCCCACCTCTGACAGGGTAATGCAGGCCTGATCAAGCTGCCCAAGCCGCCCCAGGGCGGCGCCCAATTCAAACAGCGCCTTTGGCGCGGTCTGGCCATTTGCATCGCCAGTAAAGGAGGCCAGATAGGCGCGCGCCGCTTCCCGCGTGTCCCCCAGCCCGTCCAGCGCCTTGCCACGGCTGAAATCGGCTTTTGGTGCCAGCGGGCTGCCGGGATAAGACTGGGTGAAGATTGCAAATTTTTCCGCCGCCACCTGGTAGGAGCCCGCGTCCAAATCCTGCATTGCCCGGTCAAAATCGGCCTGTTCCCCAACCGCCAGTTCGCTGCCGCTGTCAGTGGCCGCCTGGCCGCCGCCCGATGTGCCGCCAGCCGCCAGGGCTTCTTCGCCGCCCAGGGTGCTGGTCTCGCCCAGGGCTCCGATATCGCCCCCTTCCAGCTCAACCAGGCGGAATTCCAGATCGCCAATCCGGTTGGTGCCATCGGCAACAATGCGGTTGATGCGATACTCTAGCTGCTCGGTCTGCGCCGTAAGCCGCTGCAACCCAGCCTCAATTGCCCCAACCCGGTCGAGAACAGAACTGCTGGCGGCCACGGTGGAATTCACCCCGCCTGTGGTCGACAGATCGCGCTTCAGACGCTGGATGTCCACGTGCAACACGGTCAGCTCCTGACGGATGTCCGCCAGGGTTTGCTGATCCTGTGCAAAGGCCGGTGAGACCAGAACCGAAGTCCCAAACAAAGCACCGACAAGAAAGGCCGCTCGCATCAGACGCATCATGTTACCCCGTCAATCCACCCGCCAGCACGGTGACGGCACGGCGGTTTTTGGCATAGCAGCTTTCGGCAGAACAAATCTCCAGCGGGCGTTCCTTGCCGTAGCTGACCACTTGGATCCGTGAGCCGGCAATCCCCTGCGAGATCAAATACTCCCGCGCGGAATTGGCGCGACGCTCCCCCAGGGCCAGGTTGTAGATCCGCGTCCCCTGTTCATCGGCATGGCCCTGAATGGTGACGGTGTAATCTGGATTGGCCGTCAACCAGCGCGCCTGGCCTTGCAGGATGGCTTCCGCTGTGGGGTTCAAACTCGACTGATCCACCAGGAACAGCACACGGTCCCCGATGGTTTCTTGAAAATAGGCGGGGCTGGCCGGATCCAGGTTGGAGCCAATGCCGCCAGGACCGCCTGCGCCGCCCGCTCCGGTATCGTCCCAGGAGGTGTTACTACAGGCTGAAAGCCCCAAGGCCGCAACAAGCACAAATGCCTTCTTAAAACCGCTCATGACAGTGTCTTTTCCTTTGGTTTCTTAGCCCTAATCTATCACAGAGATTGGGCCGATTCTATGCAGGTCTTCCAGTCTTGCGTTTTCATGCCGGTTCGCCCTTTGACCACCGGTTATTTTTGCAACGGTGACCAGGCCGGGTCCGAGGCACCATCCGGGGTGCGCACCGGTTTCAGGTTCCGCCCCAGAATATCCACCGAATACAGCAACGCCCGGCCATTGGCCCCCTGGGTTTCGCGGGTGAACATGATCACCCGGCCATTGGGGGACCAGCTGGGCCCCTCATCCAGGAAAGAGGCCGTCAGCAGGCGCTCTTCGCTGCCATCCAGCCGCATCACACCAATGTGAAAGCGGCCTTTGCTTTGTTTGGTAAAGGCAATCAGATCTCCACGCGGCGACCAGACCGGGGTGCCATAGCGCCCCTTGCCAAAGCTGATCCGGCGCGCTTCACCACCACCTGCCGCCATGACATATAGCTGCGGCGTACCCGAGCGGTCGCTTTCAAAAACAATCTGGCTGCCATCGGGCGAATAGGACGGCGCGGTCTCGATTGAGGGCGCATTGGTCAGACGCTGACGCGCCCCGGTGGCGATATCCATGGTATAGAGATCGGTATTGCCGCCCTCGGCCTGCGAATAAACCACCGTATTGCCATCAGGCGCAAAGCGCGGCGCAAAGCTCATGATGCCCTTGTCTGCCGACAACACCCGGCGCTGCACCTTGCCCACATCCAGCACATGGATCTGCGGAAAGCCGCTTTCATAGCTGGTATAAAGCACCCGGTCGCCAGTGGGCGAGAACCGCGGCGCCAGCACCAGGGCGGCGCTATTGGTCAGATACTGCACGCCTGCGCCATCATAATCCATAATCGCCAACCGTTTGCGGCGGTCGTTTTTGGGGCCTGTTTCGGAAACAAAAACCACCCGGCTGTCAAAATAGCCGCTTTCGCCGGTGATCCGGCTATAGATGGCATCTGCCACCTTATGCGCCATGCGCCGCCAGCCATCTGTGGTGCCGTTGAATTGCAGGCCCGAGCCCAGCTCCTTGTCGGCAAAGACATCATAGCCGCGAAACCGCACGGTCAACTGCTTGCCATTGACCGAAACCGAACCGGTGATCAGCGCCTGGGCATTCACCGCTTTCCAGTCGGCGAATCGCACCGGCGCGTTAAAATCACTCACTGTGGAGATATGCGCCGAAGCGGGAATTTCGCGAAATAACCCGGTGCCGCTGAGATCCGCCGCGACCACCCGGGTGATCTGATTGGCCAGTTCGGCCGCTGCCGGGGTTTCGGGCAGAAAATTGGGCACCGCATAGGGCAAGGGTTCGATCACCCCATCGGTGATTTCGATCCGCAGCGGCCCGTCCTGGGCCTGGGCTGCGCTGCCAGTGGTCAGCAGGGGCGCCGCCACAAGAAGAAGGCTTGCCAAAAGGCCTGTCAGGGTGCGCCTCATGTGCGTCGCGTCCTTTCCGAGGTGAGTATCAGTGCGGTCTATCGGGGCAGTATCGGGGCTTGGGGGTGTCAATGCAGGGGGAAAATCCCCCCTCCCCCTGTCATAGTCGAGCCCCGGCCGAGGCGTGATCAAATTTTGGTGTCTCATTTGATGCGCATCTTTTCTGGATTAAAGGTCATGACGATGTCCCGCCAATGGTCATATTTGTCGCTGGGCAGTTTAAACCCCTTGGCGCCACAGCGGATGATTGCCCGGCGCGCCGCCTCATAGGCCTGTTTGGCCGCCCCGGTTGAGCCCCCGGTGCTGGAAACCATGCGGATGGTGCCGGTTTTGGGCCGCCCGTCCGGATCCAGCGAGACCGAAACCTCGACCGTGGTTTTCAGCGCCTCGGTGGACAGCGAGCCGACGTTCCAGCATTTGGAGACCGAAACCCGCAGCGCGTCTTTTTCCCCCACCGTCAGCGGCGGGCCAGCGGGCTCTGGTGCTGCCACCTCGCCACCACCTGCAATGGCCGCTGCCAAAGCATCCTCAATCGCTGCGGACTGGTCCTCTTCTTGCGGCGTCGTTGGCGTGGCCGGTGTGGGTTCGGCAACCTCGGCAGGGGTGACTTGCGGCCTGGGCCTTTGTGGCCGTGTTCTGGGCCGGACCGAGGTTACCGGCGCGGTCACAGGTGGCGCGGGCTCTGCCTCGTCGCTTTCATTGGCTTCAGTGACAATCCGGTCACTGGCAGCCTCGGGGGCGGTGGCTTCCTGCACCTCTTGTTCGCTCAAGGCGCCCTCATCCGGGCTCACTTCGGGCTGCACCAGATCGTCAATTGCCACTTCCTGTTCTGGCGCCTCCACCGGCACCGGGGCCACCCGGTCAGCCGGGCGGACCTGCTCTGGGACCACAGGGCTGGGAACAATCGCCGGGGCGTCCGTTGCCTGCTCGGGCGGGGTTTCCGGTTCTGGCAGCGTATCGGTGATCTCTGGTTCCGGCTCTGGCTCTGGCAGCGCCGCCACTGGCGTTTCCACCACAGGGGCCGGGGTGGCCTGCGGCGCAGTGGTTTCGGGGCGGGTTTCGGGCCGGGTTTCCGGGCGGACGGACACCTCGGGCGGTTCCTGCGCCGGGTCAGGTGGCGTCAGGTTGCTCGGGGTTTCGGTAACCTCAGGCGCCTGGATCTGCTGGCTCAACCGGGCGAACTCATCAGCCGAGATCACCGCAACCTCTTGTACCGGAACCGGCAAAGGCTCTGACGGCAGCCAGGCGCCAAAGGCAGCCCAGCCCACCAAAAGGCCGTGCCCCGCAAGAGAGATTTTGGTTCCGGTTTGCAGGCCCATAAAACTGCCTCAAGCTCCCGCTTATTGATCCGCGCTGCTGGCTGGCGCGCCTGTGGGGACGGGTCCAGCTGTCGGCTCGGGCCCGGCCACATCCGTCACCAGACCAACATTGGCAAAGCCGCCTGCGTTCAGCGCCCCCATCACCTGCATCACCTCGCGGTAGGAAATCCCGCCATCGGCCCGCAGATAGATGCGCTCAGAGCTGCGTTCTGCCGCAATGGCGCGCAGTTTGGAGACCAGCTCAGTCCGCGCCACCGGCGTTGTCTGGATCTGGATCTCACCGCCCAGGATCATCGTCACAGTCAGCGGCTCTTCCTGCTCACTTGGCAGCGCGCCCGCCTCGGTCTTTGGCAGATCCACCGGCACGCCAACCGTGGTCAGCGGCGCCGCCACCATAAAGATGATCAACAACACCAGCATCACATCGACAAAGGGCGTGACGTTGATTTCGGCCATGGGCCGCGCCCGGCCACGCCGCCGCCCACGCCGCCGCGTCTCCGAAGAGTTCTGTTGAACCGCTGCGCCCATGGCTCAGGAATCCAACTGGCGGCTGAGGATGGTGGCAAATTCGTCGGCAAAAGCCTCGTAGCCACCCAGAATACGATCGCTGTCGGCGCTCAGCTTGTTGTAGAACACCACCGCCGGGATCGCCGCCAGCAGGCCAAGCCCGGTGGCCAACAGCGCCTCGGCAATACCGGGGGCAACCACCGCCAGATTGGTGCTTTGCTGCTGCGCAATTTCGATAAAGGCAGTCATAATGCCCCAGACCGTGCCAAACAGCCCGACAAAGGGCGCGGTAGAGCCAACGGTGGCCAACACCGACAGCCCGCGCTGCAGGTCTTCGGTCTCTTTGGCAATGGCCACATCCATCGAGCGGTCAATCCGCGCCTGAGCGCCGGGAATAAGCCCGCCATCGCTGCGATGGCTGCGCCGCCATTCCGCCATGCCAGCGGCAAAAATGCGCTCTGAATGGCCCGAAGGCTCCGGCCCCAATTGGTCAAACAGCCCATCCAGCGGCTCGCCGGACCAGAACGCCTGATCAAACAGCGCTGCCCGGCGGCGGGCCTGACGGTAGTTGATCAGCTTTTGCACGATAATGGCCCAGGACCAGATCGAGGCTGCGGTCAGCAACAGCATCACCAGTTTCACGGTAAAGGTGGCCCGCGCGAAAAGACCCCACATGGAGAAATCAATCTCCTGCGCCAGCGCCAGAGTTTCTGCTTCCATTTGCCTGCTCAATTCTCTGCCGGATCGCTCCGGTCTTACGTATTTGCCGCGCGCCCCAGTTCAGGAGCCCCGAGACGTTCTGCTTGTTGCCATCACTCACGATCAGCCGTCTGTTGCGGCCTTATTTACAGGCACGCTAGCGGAGTTCAGCCGTAAAAGCCAATCAAACAGTGCACAAAGGCGGTAATGTTACAGCAATGCGCGAATCTCTGCCGGAAGCCGCGTTGGCCGCCCGGTTTCAGAAGAGATACACACCGCCGAAACATGGGCCCGAAACAGCGCAGTTTCGCCGCGTTTGACCAGTTGCCCCATATTCAGCCGCGCCGGTGTCAGTTTGGTCACCTCGGTCTCAATCAGCAGCTCGTCGTCGTATTTTGCAGGCGCCAGGTAATCCGCCTCAATCCGCTGCACCACCCAGATCACCCCGGCATCGCGCATGGCGTTTTGATCATTGCCAAGGCCACGCACCCAGTCGCTGCGTGCCCGTTCAATGAACCGCAGATAGTTGGCGTGATAGACGATACCGCCCATGTCTGTATCTTCGTAATAAACGCGGACCGGAAAGGTATGGATCATTGGGTGGTGCTCCTGTGGTTCCCGGCAACCTAAAACAGGCCACCGTGCGTCAGCAAGATGATTGCGCAGCTCTCCCGCGGGGCGAGGCCATTGACCCGGCGCCTTGGTCGCGTAGACTATCCCAGCAGCCTTTTGACCGTTCGTTTTGCGGCACAAACCTCAAGCCTGCGTTTTTCTTTTTATGTATAGGTTTCACAATGGGTACAAAATTCATCGATTCATCAGCTTGGAAAAAACTTCTCAAAACGCATAAACTGCGCGACACCTCCCTGGCCCCTGCCATGTCCTCTTATTGGGATTGCAAACCTCCTGCCTATGAGGGGCGGCTGATTGCCTTGGAAAAAATGAAGACAGGTGCCACCAAGCTCAGCAAAGACGCCAAGTACAAAGCCGTCGCCGAGGTGGTAGAATTCCTCGGTTATCTGCTTAAAGATATCGAAGCGGAGCTAAAAGTCACCAAACGGGACAAGGCCAAACACGAAGCCAAGGAGAAAAAGCTTGGCGCGCGCGAAGTCGATCTGCAATTCGTCTTTGTAGATTTTCTCGGCTCTCCAATGCTCAGCCAAAAGGCATTTATCGAAATCAAGGCCCCCGGGCGCGACGACATCACCCTGTCAAAACCGGTCAAGGGCGGGGTGGTCAGTTTCAAGGGCATAGAAATCATGCCCGTCGGCTCGCTGCGCATCATGACAGTATCAACCGGAAAGGCCTCTCATATCTCCAGCGGCGTGACCACTTATAAGCTGGGAACGGCAAAAAATCTGACCGTCAGGTGTGAAGAAGACTCCAAGATCAGAAAGATCTCAGCCGGTAACTCTGCTCAGGTTGCCAAAAAGATCGGCAGCAAAGCCACCGCAGGCGCTGACTTTAAAATTCTAAAAGTCGGCGGCGAAGTTTTTGTAGAAGGTGAGACCGTGACAGCGGGCAACAAATCCGTTTCCTGGGAGGTGCGGGTGCCAACCGGCGCATTCAAGCTGAAAGTAAAGTAGCACTTGAGGCGACCTGTCGGATCGGGTGGACGCGCAAACAGGGCGCTGCGTAGACCGCAGCCCCTATCCCTGAAGTCGCGCAAACAGCCGCAGCGCATGGGAGAGGTCATTGGCCGAAGGCGGCATCATCCGGTCATAGCCAGCCGCAATGATGGCTGCTATTTCGGGGCGCAGGATGGTCGCGCCAGTTTCTGGCAGGATGGCCAGCGGCGAGGTCTCGGCAAAGGCCTGATCCCCCCACAGCAGGATAACCTGCGCCGCCTGGCTCAGCGCCAGGGTTTCAGCTGGCAGTTCAGCCATGGCCCCCTGCATGCGCAAAAACACAAAACTGGCCTGAATGGCGCCGGTGTCATCAAAACGAAAGGCGCGATACTGGCTGGCGTCGGCCGCTTGCAGCCGCGCCACCAATGGCGCCAGATCCGGGATCAGGCGGCCGAGGTCGGGCACATCCAGCAGCTCTTCCCAGTCGCGAAAGAAAAAGAACATCAGGTTGGAGCCAAGCTCCGGGTCGGTTTCCGCCATCGGATGACCCGCCAAGGTCGCCACGGCCTCAATCGCCCCCTTCACCACCGTCAGTGTCTCCTCCTGCACCCCAAATACGATGGGCGCGATGGGACGCCCCCAGCGGGCAAACCCGTAGGAGCCATCGCTGCGGGTAAACAGGGCTTGGATTTCTTCCGGGGTCAGGTCCAGCGACATGGCGGCACTCCATCAGATTAGGTATATGAGATACAAGCGGGTTGCCGCTCTATGCCCGCCGCAGCGCAAAACGGCAAGCCCGCTCAGCCGCGCAGGCAGCCTGCCCCGATATCGGCCCAGACCTGCGGGTCAAGGAGGCCGCAAGGCCCCGCGCAGCGGCCTGTCCTTGAGGCGCCAGCTGCAAAACAATTGAATGCGGCCTCACGGGGCAAACCCGCCCCTTGAGGCCTTCTCAGCAACTCAAACCCGTTTCTTCAGGTCCCGGCCTCCCTGGCGCGTTGTGTTTACTGGCCCAAAAGAAGCCTTCGCATCAGCTCCCTGCCAACCCGCACAGAACAGATCGAAGCCCGGCAAATCTGCCATCTCATCTTCCAGAAAACGACGCGAGGCGGTACCGCCCCCCTGCCAAATCACCCTGCCTGCTGGTGACCGTGCTGCCTCTCAGCGCCTGTGACGTCCAAACACCAAGGCCACGCAAACACCAGAGACACGCAAATTGACGTGTCTCGCATGGGGCAATTGCGGTTGCTTAGCCAAACAGATCCGTCGCGCGCGGCGGCGGGGCGATGCCCAGATGGGTCCAGGCCTTCTGCGCCAACATCCGCCCCCGCGGGGTGCGCTGAATCAGTCCTTGTTGCAACAGATAGGGCTCAATCACATCTTCCAGCGAGTCACGGCTTTCACTCAGCGCCGCTGACAGCGTCTCGATCCCCACCGGGCCACCGCTGTAGTTTTCGGCAATCAGCCGCAAATAGCGCCGGTCGGCGCCATCCAGCCCCAACCTATCCACACCC
Organism: Pseudophaeobacter sp. TrK17; assembly: GCF_042192375.1. Lineage (NCBI taxonomy): Bacteria > Pseudomonadati > Pseudomonadota > Alphaproteobacteria > Rhodobacterales > Roseobacteraceae > Pseudophaeobacter > Pseudophaeobacter sp. TrK17. The sequence continues at coordinate 742,151 of NZ_CP071700.1, read as the reverse complement.
AGCCGCGTCAGGGCCCCATCCGCCAGGTCTCGGGTGATGCGCCCATCGCCCTCGACCACCGCAAAGTCCACCACGCGGCGCAAGAGCCGCCCGGCGATCCTTGGGGTGCCGCGTGCGCGCCGCGCGATCTCACGGGCGCCCTCCGCATCCGCAGGGGTGCCCAGTTTGCGGGCATTGCGGCTGACGATCTCAAACAGCTCATCCACCGTGTAGAATTGCAAACGGGTGGGAATGCCAAAGCGATCCCGCAGCGGCGTGGTCAACAGCCCCATGCGTGTCGTCGCCCCCACCAGGGTAAAGGGCTGCAGCTCAATGCGCACGGTGCGCGCCGCCGGCCCCTCGCCAATCACCAGATCCAGCTCAAAATCCTCCAGCGCGGGATACAGGATCTCCTCCACCACCGGGTTCAGCCGGTGGATCTCATCAATGAACAACACATCCCGCGCTTCCAGATTGGTCAGGATCGCCGCCAGATCGCCCGCCTTGGCCAGCACCGGCCCCGAGGTCATGCGAAAATTCACCCCCAGCTCCCGCGCCACGATCTGTGCCAGGGTGGTTTTGCCCAGACCAGGAGGCCCGTGAAACAGGGTGTGGTCCATCGCCTCACCACGGCGGCGCGCACTTTCGATAAAGATCCGCAGATTGGCGCGGGCCTCAGCCTGGCCAATAAACTCAGACAGTCCCTGGGGACGCAGGGCGCGGTCGCCATCGCTCGCGCCATCCTCAGGAATCGGCTCGGGGCGCAGGGTTGGGTCAGCGTCGATCATCTGGGCCTCTCTGGGGTTGGCGACATGCTATTGTCTGGCCTTCTATTATCTGGCCTTTGGATCCGGTTGCGTCCGCACTCAGGGGCGGGCCTTCCGGTAACACGATGCACCTCATCCCTTTGGGGCCAGCAGGCGCAGCGCGGCGCGGATCAGCGCCGCCTCATCGGCCTCCGGGTTGTCACCCGCCGCCTCAGCCACAGCCGAGGCCGCATCCGCAGGGCTGTAGCCCAGATTGCCAAGCGCCGACAGCGCCCCGGCAGAGGCCGCCGCCGCGCCAGAGGGTTTCTTGGCGGCGGATTTGCGCGCGGGCTTTGGCGCCGCGGCGGCAGCCTCAACCGGCTCCACCACCGCGTCAAGATCAGGCCCCTCCATCGCATCGGGCAGGCTGCCGCCCATGGCCATGACGCCGGGGGCCTTATCCTTGAGATCCAGCACAATACGCTGCGCCGTCTTCGGCCCCACACCTTTGGCCGCTTTGACGCTGCCCCAATCCCCCAGAGCAATGGCGCGGCTGACCCCATCCGGCCCCAGGGTGCCAAGGATCGCCAGCGACACCTTGGCGCCGACCCCCTGCACCGAGGTCAGCAGCCGATGCCATTCCTTTTCCACCAGCGAGGTAAAGCCATAGAGCTGCATCAGGTCTTCGCGCACCACCATATCCGTATAGAGCGCCACAGGTTCCCCAACCCCCGGTAGCGTCATCATGGTGCGTTCGGAGCAATAGACCAGATAGCCAACTCCGCGCACGTCGATCAACAGATGGTCGCTGGTGCGATAGTCCACACGGCCCGTCAGTTTGCCAATCATGCCCGCACCTCCTTGAGCTGTCTTTGCTGGGTGCCACCGTAATAGGCGTGACAGATGGCAATCGCCAGAGCATCCGCCGCATCGGCGCCTTTGGGATCGCAGCCCGGCAGCTGCAGCTTCACCATATGGATGATCTGCTCCTTGCTGGCATGACCCACGCCCACCACCGTCTTTTTCACCCGGTTGGGCGCGTATTCGCCGGTTGGCAACCCCGCCTTGGCCAGGGTCAGCAGCGCAACCCCACGCGCCTGCCCCAGTTTCAGCGTCGCAACGCCATCCTTGTTCACAAAGGTCTGTTCGATCGCCGCCTGGGTCGGCTGATAGGCCGCGATCACCTCGGTGACCTGATTGTGCAGCGACAACAGCCGCTCGCCCAGATCATCCCCATCAGAGGTACAGACCCCATTTGCCACATGGCTGAGCCGACTGCCCTGCGATTCGATAACACCCCACCCGAGGTTGCGAAGCCCCGGATCAATTCCCAAAATGCGCATGTTCTGCCCGGCCTTTGCCTATGTGTTCAAAGTATTTTTCCACCAATTAGCACAAAAGGCGAACATCGCCAAACGCTTTCCCAGCGCTGCGCACAGCCCCTATGATGCCCCCGCAGCGACAAGACTGCGTGCAAACCCCCAAAACCTGTTCCAAAACCGACCCTTTGCCAAGGCAGCTGCGACATTTCCAAACACTGGGTAAAAAGGCGCAGATTAGCCTTATTTTTAAAGACCAAAGCTATGCTTTCCGCGCATAGGACGCATGCAATTTTCGCTACTTGCGCGGGCAAAATTTCCTCCCTAAATGCGCAAAATCGCATCAACATCCCGTTGCTGCAAAACAGTTCACTCAGATACGAAGGATGAGGATATGGCTGCTTTTGACACGACCCGCACCACCTATGGCTCCACCGGCCTGTTTGGCCGTATCGGCATTGCCTTTGTCGCCCTGACAAGCTCCGTAATGACTTGGAATGATGCCCGCACTTCCAAGAATGCATTGAATGCTTTGTCCGATCGCGAATTGGCAGATATCGGCCTGAGCCGCGCCAATATCGAAGACATCGCAACTGGCAAGCCCGTCTTCTAAGACGCACAGAAACGGTCTTATCGGTCATCCTGCGTTCTCCCCGTCAGGATCACACATCCCACCGCCGCGCGCCATCCTGGCCGCGGCGGTTTTGGTTTGCCCAAAGGCGCGGCACAGTCCCGCAAGACAGCAAAAAACCGCCCGGCAGAGCCGTAGCGGTTTAGAGGCGCGTTGAATATTCGCCCTGCTCGATCTGCACAGCCCAACCAGACTGGTGCTGTCAGACTGGCCCTCTCAGACTGGCCCGTTTTAGACTGGCTGTTGGCAGAGTGGTTGCTCGCGGACTGGCCAAATTCAAACTGGCCGAATTCAAACTGGCCAGGTTCAAACTAGCCGAATTCAAACTGGCCAGGTTCAAACTAGCCAGGTTCAAAACGGCCGGCAAGCGGGGCGCGAACTGCCCCGTCAGAGTATGAGAGCTTTAGCGCAGAATAGGCCCGGCCTGTTGCGCCGCCCAGACAGAGACTGGATCAGACTGCATAATCACCGCGCCCAGCTGCTCTATGGCGCTGCCCTCGGTCAGCTTTGCCACCCGTTCATCATAGGTGTCAAAGCCAAGAGCCGCCATCAGGAAGGCCTTGAACAACAGGAAGGCCGCGACAATCAGGATAAGGACTTTTCCGGAGGTGTTAGACCGGATTTTGCGGGGCTCGATTACAATCAGCCCGTCAGACTTAACGCGCGCAGTCGCACCCTGCGAAAAGCCAGCATGCTTGCTCTGCAAACGGGCCACACGACCCCGAAATTCTTGATGTTGAACACTCATAAAGTTGCTCCGAACTGGCCCCCACCAGCGGATAAAACTTTATAGAATCTTAACGATGTGATTCCAAGGGAATTACCTAAAATTAGGCATAAACCTTCGTAAAATCAGCCGTTTCGCTGCAAAAGCAGTGTGGTCCATTCACCAATCACATCGCGTCGCACAAGATTGGTTCCATTCTCGGCATAAACAGAAATGACGCTATCGGCCTGCTCGTTGAGAATGCCGGAAAGAATAGCATAGCCCCCGGGGCGCAGATTGGCGCAAAGATCCGGTGACAGCGCCACCAGCGGACCTTTGAGGATATTTGCAAAGATCAGATCATAGGGCGCCAGTTCTTTCAGTCCGGGGTGGTCAAAACCTGCGGCCTCCAGACAGGTGACAGCGCCTTCCATGCCATTGGCCTTGAGGTTGGCCTCGGCCACATCCACCGCCACTTCGTCAATATCGCTGGCGACAAAATCGCCCTGCCAGACGCGCGCGGCGGCCATGGCCAGAACCGCAGTGCCGCAGCCGATGTCGGCCACTTTGGCGCCGACAAACCCTTCTGAAATCAGATGGTCCAGCGCCTTGAGGCAGCCCAAAGTTGTGCCATGGTGGCCAGTGCCAAAGGCCATCGCCGCCTCGATGAGCAGCGGAATGCGCCCCTCGGGCACCGTATCGGCGTCATGGCTGCCATAGACATAGAACCGCCCGGCCTCTACCGGTGCCAGCTCGCGGCGCACATGGGCCACCCAATCGGTTTCCGGCAGCTCGGAGACGGCAAATTCCTTGGCGCCATGCAGCGTCGCCAGCAGGGCCAGCCCCGCCTGGTCCGGCGCTTCGGTGAAATAGCCGCCGACCTCCCATAGGCCCGATCCGTCCTCGACTTCAAAAACGCCAACCCCGGTGGGTTCCGGCATCAGGCTTTCCATCGCCTCGCCCAGAGCTTCGGCTTGGGGTTTGCCAGGCAGGGTGGTCAGGGCGGTAAAGGTCGGCATGTCAGATCTCCAGCTGCAGTGCTCTGCGCCTAGGCCCAAGGCCGCCAGAGGTCAAGAGCAGAGCCACGTTCCACTGCTCTGTGCGCTGTTTTCTACAGTCCGCACTGCTACTGGGCGGTTACTGGGCGGCAACGCGGCTGCGATATTTGGCAAAAATCGTCTCATTGCCCGGCGCCGGATGGCGCGGCACCAGACAGGACAGCCCCAAAGACACCAGCGCCATCGCAGCTGCCAAGGCAAAGACCAGCGAGGGAGAGATCACCCAGAGAAGCCCCAGCAATACCGGCAAAAAGACCGCTGCGATATGATTGATGGTAAAGGCCACAGCGGCCGTCGGCGCGATATCTGCCGGGTCAGCGATCTTCTGGAAATAGGTCTTCAGCGCCAGCGCCAGGGCAAACAACACGTGATCCACCACATAAAGGCAGGAGGCCAGCAAGACTCCCCAGCCAAACCAGTAGATGCCGCCATAGAGCGCAAAAACCAAGGCAAGGCCGGTGTATTCGATGATCAAGGTGCGGCGCTCGCCAAAAGCGGCCACAAACCGCCCCAGCAATGGCGCCAACAGAATATTGATCACCAGGTTGATCAGGAACAAGCCGGTGACTTCATGCACGTCAAAGCCAAAGCGCTCCACCATCATAAAACCGGCAAAAACGACAAAGATCTGACGCCGCGCCCCGGCCATGAACTGCAACAGGTAATAGAGCCAATAGCGCTGCCGCAGGATCAGCTTTTTGTTCTGCGGCGTGGGCGAGTCAAACTGCGGGTAGACCAGCAGGCACAGCATGGCAATCAGCGTGGTCACGCCGCCAGCCGCCATAAAGACCATATTATAGCTGAGCTCAAAACTCTCCCACAGCAGCACAATCGCCCCATACACCACAAAGGTTGCCGCCGATCCGGTGGCAAGCAGCCAGCCCAGCATCTGCGGCGCCCGGTCCTTGGGCAGCCATTGCAGCTGCAGCGACTGGTTCACCGTCTCATAATAGTGAAACCCGATCGAGCTGAGCAGCGTGATCATCAAAATGCCGCCCAGCGAAGGGAACCAGGCGGTCAGCATGGTGGCAATGCCCAGCATCATCAATGAGATCAGCCCAAGCACCTGCTCGCGGACGAACAGGATGATGGCAATCACCCCCACCGCCAGGAACCCCGGAATTTCGCGCACCGTATGCAACAGGCCAATATCGGCGCCGTCAAACTGGGCCACCTCGATGACAAAGTTGTTCAACAGGGCAAACCAGGCATTAAATGCAATAGGCATGCAGATCGCCATCACAAACAGCAATGTTGTCGGGCGACGCCACAGCGGCAGATCACGGGCCGCATCCAGGGAGAGAGGTTTAAACATGCCTTTCCTTTACGCCTCTTTTTCCGCCAGCGCGAGACCAAAGCAGCCGCCGCACATACTAGCCCGCATCGACGCGAGCTATGCGGGAGTTTGGGTGATGGCGTGATTTGAAGGGCGGCGTATTGTGGCGGTGTAAAAGCCAGCCAGAACCTCACAAGGAGCAATACGCCATGAAGAACGATACAGACATTCTGCCATTTCGCCAATCGGATTCGATCACAGATCCATTGACCGAGCTTGCGCGGGAAGGGGCGCGGCGCATGCTGGCGGAGGCATTGAAAGCCGAAGCTGATGCTTTTGTCGCCAGTTTCGCCGATGACCGACTGGAGGATGGCCGCCAACGGATTGTGCGGCATGGATTTGGACCAGAACGTCAGATCCAGACGGGGATTGGCGCACTGGATGTGCAGCGACCGAAGGTGCGCGACCGGAAGGCGACCCCTGATGCAGCCTCAAAAGTCCGCTTCACGTCGAACATATTGCCCAAATGGGCGCGCCGCTCGGTCAGTCTGGATGCGCTTTTGCCGGTGCTTTACCTGAAAGGTATCTCAACCGGCGATTTCCAGGAGGCGCTGTCAGCCATTTTAGGGGCTGATGCACCCAACCTGTCGCCCAGCGTACTGGCCCGCCTGACAGCGGGTTGGCAGACAGATTATGACAGCTGGGCGCAGCGAGATCTATCGGCTCGTCACTACGTCTACATCTGGGCGGATGGTGTCTATCTTCAGGCGCGGATGGAAGAAAATGCCGAGTGTATGTTGGTGATCATTGGCGCGACACCGGAGGGTAAGAAGGAACTGCTCGGCTTTCAGGTCGGCCTTCGAGAGAGCACGCAGAGCTGGCACGAGTTGCTGACTGACATCAAGAAGCGCGGACTGTCCGTCGCGCCCGAGATCGCGGTTGGCGATGGGGCCATGGGCTTCTGGAACGCGCTGGATAAGGCGTTTCCAAGCACAAAACACCAGAGATGCTGGGTACATAAGGTGAAAAATGTGCTGAACTATTTTCCCAAGCAAATGGGACCCGGCGTGAAGTCGGATCTGGACAACATTCAGCACGCCGACACCCGTGCTGCCGCAATATTTGCCTTGGATACTTTCAAAGACAAATATGGCGTGAAATACGAAAAAGGTGTGGCCTGTCTGATCAAGGACAAGGACGCGATGCTGGCATTCTTCGACTTCCCGGCCGAGCATTGGGGCCATCTGCGCACCTCGAATCCCATCGAGAGCGTCTTCGCAACGGTGCGGCATAGAACGGTGCGCACCAAAGGCGCACTCTCGCAAAAGACCGCAAAACTGATGGTCTTCACCCTCATCCAGTCCGCATCGAAAACATGGCTGCGCCTCAAAGGCAGAAATCAGTTGCCAAAAGTCATCGAAGGAATCAAATTCAACGACGGCGTCGAAGTGAAGAATGACGCCAAAAACCGCGCCGCCTGATGACGCGCGTCACCCAAATTCAAGCATAGCTCCATCGACGCACATAAAAGGGCCTACAGTGTTGGGCATCGCAGAAGTCTAAAACACCGACGTCCACAGGGCCACGCACGGGCAGCGCGCCTATGACCTAAATCAAATCACAAATCAGAATGTGTGTATATAATACGGCATTTACTTCTTACGGAGGCTAGGGTCATGGATCTGCTTATTCTCATCGAAATCCTGGCCGAACGCCTGGGAGAAGCGCCTTTGGCGGGGCTTTTTGGTCTGCTGACCGGCGTGACCTTTGGCGTCGCTGCCCAGCGCTCTCGCTTTTGCCTGCGCGCTGCCACGGTAGAATTTGCCCGCGGCGGCATGGGGGATCGCATGGCAGTCTGGCTGCTGACCTTTTCAACCGCCGTGGTCTGGGTCCAGGGTGCCGAGCTCCTGGGGCTTATGCGCAGCGCCGATGCCCGCATGATGGCAGTGCCCGGCAGCTGGTCCGGAGCCATCATCGGTGGTTTGATCTTTGGTGTTGGCATGGTGCTGGCGAGGGGCTGTTCCGGTCGCTTGCTGGTGCTGGCTGCCACCGGCAATCTGCGCTCTGTTGTCTCTGGCCTGATCTTTGCCGTGGTGGCACAGATGAGCCTCTCTGGCATGTTATCGCCCCTGCGCGACAAAATCGCTGCGCTCTGGGTCACCTCAGGCGGGCGCAACATGGATCTGTTGGTGGAAGCAGGCCTGCCCAACTGGGGCGGGCTGGCGCTGGGGCTGGCAATTGCGGTTGTCGCTCTGGTGCTGGCGCGCCGCAGCCAGATCAGCGCCTCCCGACTGATTTTTGCCTCCGGGGTCGGCTTTGCCGTGGCTCTGGGCTGGGTGCTGACCTACGGGCTGTCGCAGGTGGCCTTTGATCCGGTGCAAATCGAAAGCGCCACCTTCACCGGCCCCTCCGCCCATACCCTGATGTTCTTCCTTGATCGCAACGCCATTCTGGAATTCGACATCGGCCTGGTGCCCGGCGTGTTCATCGGCGCCATGCTGGCCGCCTGGGCCGCCGGAGAGATGAAGCTGCAAGCCTTTGACGATGCCGCCACCATGCGCAAGGCGATGATCGGTGCGGTCCTGATGGGGTTCGGCGGCATGCTGGCGGGCGGCTGCGCCATCGGTGCCGGGGTGACCGGCGGGTCAATCTTTGCCGGCACCGCCTGGCTGGCGCTGTTCTTTATGTGGGTCGGCGCCATGGCGACGGATTTATTGGTCGATCAGCGCGGAGCGCAACCAGCCACCTGATCACCTATCTGGATTGCAGATAGGCGAAACGCTCTGCCAGCAATCCAGAAATTTTCCTGGCCTCCCCACGTTCCAGTTCCAGGCCAAACCCCAAGGTAAGATTGCCATAATCGAACTTAACGCTGCCGTGCCTAAAACCAGAGAGGATCCAAGGCGGCTGTGATCTGCCAAAAGACGTCGATGGAGCCTCATCTACCGCCCGCAAATCTGTGATGTAGTCTGCTTTACAGCTCCTGCTGCGCTGAAAGACACCAATCTTGCGCGCAATCTCGATACCCTGAGAAGTCACTGTCACAACCTCTTTTCCGGCCAACATCCAAGCAACGAAACTTATCGCAAACATGCCACCCACGGTCCATGTGCAAAGCCAGAAAATCAAGAACAGCCCCCCAGATCCAGCCGAGCCCGACGCTAAGGTGGTAAAGGCCGCGATCCAGCCAAAGGCCCAGCCGCAAAGCCAGAATGACAAAAACAGCGCTATTAGGATTCTCCGCCTGGCCGGCACCACAATGCGCAGGCCTTCCGGTGTCTCATAGACGGTAGCTCTGCTCATGTTGGGATCGAGAAAATCTTGGTTCATCAAAGGGCCTAAATACCTTTCCTAGACGGGAATTCACACTTCACCCACGCGTTAAACAAGAGCCAGCCGCTGTGGTCAACGCGCGAGAATGGGAGGTTCAAAAGAAATTCTGCGGGTCGATATCAATGCTCAGCCGCAGATCGCCCTTCATGCGAAAGGGCTGGACCCAACGGCTCAGCGCCTCCTGCAGCGCCACACCCTTGGCCGCCTTGACCAGTAGCCGCACCCGGTGGCGACCGCGCACCCGGGCAATGGGCGCCGGCGCCGGGCCATAGAGCTGCGCCCCCACCTGGCGCAACGGACCATCGTTGCGCGCCAGCGCATTGCCCAGATCAAAAACCTGCGCCAGATCTGACCCCGACAGGATAATTCCCGCCATGCGGCCAAAGGGCGGCACTCCGGCCTCGCGGCGCTGCGCCGCTTCGGCGCGCCAGAATTCCTCTTCATCGCCGGTCAGGATGGCGCGGATAACCGGATGCTCTGGTTGAAAGGTCTGCAACAGGGCCTCACCGGGGCGTTCCGCCCGGCCCGCCCGACCCGCCACCTGCCGCATCAATTGAAAGGTGCGCTCCCCCGCCCGCAGGTCTGATCCCTGCAGGCCAAGATCCGCATCAATCACCCCCACAAGGGTCAGCAGCGGAAAGTTATGCCCCTTGGCCACCAGCTGGGTGCCTAGGATAATATCGGCCTCCCCCGCTGCGATCTCCTCAATCCGCGCCTTCAGCGCCCGCGCCGAGGCAAACAGATCCGAGCTCAGCACCGCAATGCGCGCCTCAGGAAACAGCGCTGCCGCCTCCTCCCCCAGACGTTCGATACCCGGACCGACCGGCGCCATCTTGCCCTCCACCTGACAGGAGGGACAGACCTCGGGCACCGGCTTGGTCTCGCCGCACTGATGGCACATCAGCCGTTTCATAAACCGGTGTTCCACCATGCGGGCATCGCAATTGTCGCAGGCCACCTGGGTGCCGCAGGCCCGGCAGATCGTCACCGGCGCAAAGCCACGCCGGTTCAGAAACAACAGCGACTGCTCACCGCGCTCCATCCGCAGGGCCATCGCCTGCCTCAAGGTCGGAGAAATCCAGGTGGCCGGCGCCAGATCCTCAGCCCGCATATCCACCGCCTTCATGACCGGCAGCACCGCCGTGCCAAAGCGCGCCGTCAGATCAACGCGCTTGTACTTTCCGGCCTCCGCATTGCTCCAGGTCTCCAGACTGGGAGTGGCCGAGGCCAGCACCACCTGCGCCGAGCACATCGCCGCGCGCAGCACCGACATATCGCGGGCGTTATACAACACGCCTTCTTCCTGCTTGTAGGCGGTGTCATGTTCCTCATCGACAATGATCAGGCCAAGATCGCGAAACGGCAAAAACAGCGCCGAGCGCGCCCCGATCACCAGCTGCGCATTGCCCTGGCCGACCATGCGCCAAACCCGGCGGCGCTCGGTCATGGTGGCACCGGAATGCCATTCTGCCGGGGTGGCGCCAAAGCGCTGCTCCACCCGTTTCAAAAACTCTGCCGTCAGGGCAATTTCCGGCAGCAGTACCAGGGCCTGCCGCCCCCTGCGCAGACAGGCCGCCACCGCCTCCAGATAGACCTCGGTCTTGCCCGACCCGGTGACGCCTTTCAGCAGGGTGGTGCCATAGCTGCCGCTCTGTACCCCTTCGGACAGGGCAGCGGCGGCGCGGCTCTGGTCTTCGGTCAGATCCTTGCTGGGACGGTTGGGATCGAGGGCCGGATAGGGCAGATCGCGGGGCGTTTCCTCTTCGCGCAGCGCCCCCTGCCCCACCAGGCCTTTGACCACCGAAGGCGTTACCCCGGCCATATCCGCCAGCTCCTTGGGCGTAAACGCCATGCCGCCGAACTCTTCCATCACCGCCAGCACCTTGGCCCGCGCCGGGGTCATCCGGTCCGGTTGCCCGTCGCCCAGCCGCAACACCTTGCGCATGGACGGCGGGTCCGACAGGCCGGGCGCGCGGGTGGCCAGCCGCAGCATCATCGACATCGGGGTCAGCGTATAATCGGCGGCCTTGCTCAGAAACTGGCGCATCTCATCGCGCATCGGCGCCAGATCCAGCACCCGGATGACACTGCGCAGCTTGGCCGAATCAAAATTGCCGCCCCCCGCGCCCCAGATCACCCCCAGAACTTTGCGCGGCCCCAGCGGCACCTCGACAAAGGCACCGCGAAAACAGCCGCCCTCGGGGGCGCGATAATCCAAAAGCCGATCAAGAGGTTGCGCGGTCAGCACCGCCACCCTGTCGCCCTGATGGAAAAATTCCTGCCCGCTCACCTGTACCGCCTCCAAACCTCGGGGCTTTTTAATGCCCGCGCCATGCGCTAAAGGCTAGCGCAATCCAGGCCAAACTTTCCCAAAAGGATCCCCGCCGATGAAATTCTTTGTAGATACCGCCGAAATCGACGCCATTGCCGAGCTCAACGACCTTGGCATGGTGGATGGTGTGACCACCAACCCCTCGCTGATCAAAAAATCCGGCCGCGACATTATCGAGGTCACCAAAGAGATCTGCGCCATGGTCACCGGCCCGGTTTCTGCCGAGGTCACCGCGACAGACGCCGAAACCATGATCGCCGAGGGCCGCAAACTGGTCGAGATCGCCGAAAACATCGCCGTCAAAGTGCCACTGACCTGGGATGGCTTGAAGGCCTGCAAGGTCCTGTCCGACGACGGCCACATGGTCAATGTGACGCTCTGCTTCTCCGCCAATCAGGCGCTGATCGCCGCCAAGGCCGGTGCCACCTTCATCTCGCCTTTCATTGGCCGCCTGGACGATATCAACCTCGACGGCATGGAGCTGATCAACGATATCCGCCAGATCTATGACAACTACGGCTTTGATACCGAAATCCTCGCCGCCTCGATCCGCTCGGCCAACCATATCCTCGACAGCGCCCTGATTGGCGCCGATGTGATCACCGCGCCCCCGGCCGTGATCAAGTCCCTGGCCAACCACCCGCTGACCGACAAGGGCCTGGCCACCTTCCTTGAGGACATCAAGGCAGCCGACATCAAAATCCTGTAGCAACAGCGCCAGGACTTTTGGGGTCGCCGGGATTTTCGGGGTCCGGGATTTTCGGGGTCAAGGGGCGCCACTTTGGCGCCCACGCGCCAGCGTGGCTCGCCCTTGACGCCGCAAATTCCCTGACAAAATAGATGCGGCGCGTTTAAGGGCAGTCCTGCCCTTAAACCGCTTCTCAGCCCCTTTTCCTTCTTTTTTGCGCCGGGCGCAGCCCGGCGCCCGGCGCAACTGGGGCAAGGGATCTTTGATCCAGCAGCCCTGGGCGGGAGCTCCCCTTTTGGGGGGGCTTTTTTTCGGCCTTTTCCCGCCCGTAACACATTTTTAGCCACTCTGTTCGAAAACCCGTGTTATAACCCGGTCTCAAAGCCCAACAGAGGTTCAAGAATGAGCAGCACCACAGCCAAACTAGACACGCCCCTGCGCGATGCGATTCTGGCAAAGCCAGACGCGGTTCTCGAAGATCAGGGCCTGATGGATGCCCTGGTTTCGGCCAATGAACGCGCCATGGGCTCCAATATCGTTGACCTGCGCGGCATCGCCATGGAACGGATGGAGGCCCGGCTGGATCGGCTGGAAGACACCCACAGGTCGGTGATTGCGGCGGCCTATGAAAACCTCGCCGGTACGAATCAGATCCATCGCGCTGTTCTGCGGCTGCTGGATCCCACCGATTTTGAGGGCTTTTTGCAGGCGCTCAATGGCGACCTGGCCGAGATCATGCGGGTAGATTCGGTTTCTCTGGTGCTGGAAACCCTGCAGGACGATGGCGGTGCCGCAGCCGCGCGCATGGGCGAGATGCTCAAGGTGGCCAACCCCGGCTTCATCGACAGCTATGCCGGATCGGACCGCGGCGGGCCAGCCCGTCAGGTCACTCTGCGCCAACTGCAGGGCGGCACCAGCCAGATCTATGGCGACAAGGCCGAATGGATCCGCTCCGAGGCCTGCCTGCGGCTGGATCTCGGTGCCGGTCGCCTCCCTGGTCTGTTGGTGCTGGGGTCGGAAGATCCGCATCAATTCACCCCGCAGCACGGCACCGATCTGTTGACCTTTTTTGCCGGCGTCTTTGAACGCGCCATGTGCCGCTGGCTGGCATGAGCCTGGCATGAGCCGCCCTGGCCTATCCCGGCGCCCCAGCGGCCTTGGATCTGCCGCGCGGCGCTGCGTGCCACCAAATTATGTGAACTCAGGTGCTTTGGCGCGGCCTATGCCGGGTGGGATGCTGAGGGGGGGGGGCCAAGATGAGCACGCCAGAGGTGCAGATGTTGATCTCTCCGGCTTGCCGTGATGCGCTACAGCTCTGGCTGCAGGGCATCAGTGCGCTGGACGGGGCTGCGGCCAATACCATCAGCGCCTATCAGGGCGATCTCAGCGGCTTTCTTGCCTTTATGACCCGGCACACTGGCGCGCCGCAGGGGCTTGGCGCGCTGGCGCGGATCACCACCTCGGACATGCGCGCCTGGATGGCACAGGAGCGCAACTCCGGCACCGGAGCGCGCTCGCTGGCGCGCAAACTCTCTGCGGTGAAAAGCTTTTATCGCTGGCTGGCAGACCGGGAAGGGTTTGAGCCCACCGCCGTTTTGGCAGCACGGGCGCCAAAGTTTCAAAAGAAACTGCCCCGCCCGCTGGACCAGGATGCCGCCCGCGCGGTTATTGAGACCGTCGAGCTGCAGTCCGGCACTGATTGGATCGCGGCGCGAGATGTCGCCGTGGTAACGCTGCTATACGGCTGTGGGCTGCGCATTTCCGAGGCCCTGTCCCTGACCGGCAAGGCCGCCCCCCTGCCGGCCAGTCTGCGCATTCTGGGCAAGGGCGGCAAGGAACGGCTGGTGCCGGTCATCGACGCTGCCCGCGAAGCCGTGCAGCGCTACCTCGCCCTGTCGCCCTATCCCAAAGACGACGACGGGCCGCTTTTTCGCGGCCTGCGTGGTGGCGCGCTGAATCCCCGTCAGATCCAGGGCGCCATGGCCCAGGCCCGGGCGCAGCTGGGGTTGCCTGCCAGTGCCACCCCCCATGCCCTGCGCCACAGCTTTGCCACCCATCTGTTGGAAGCCGGCGGCGATCTGCGCTCCATCCAGGAACTTCTGGGCCATGCCTCGCTGTCGACAACGCAGGCCTATACCGCTGTGGATACCGCCCATCTGATGGCGGTCTACAACCGCAGCCACCCCAAGGCCTGATCTGGCGCTTGGCGATACGCCCCGGACCTCAGGCTGATCGCGAATACTGCCCCCTCAAACAGGCCCCTCAAACTGGCCTGCCAAACTGGCCCGGAGATCCGGCCTGTTATAGTTTTTGGAACACACACCACGTAAAGGCCTGCGCCTGCCCCGTCGGGGTGCCATGGGCCTCGAGCCAGCTGTGCAGCAAATCATAGCTCTCCCCCAGCTGGCTCTGCAGCCCGTCGGGCGCACAGCCGGCGAGAACCACATGACCTTTGTGCGGCACCGCAGCCCCCAGGGCCTGCAGGTAAGCCTGGCGATCCTGGTCCTCGGTCAGAAAGCGAAACACCGCCCGGTCGTGCCAGATGTCCCACTGCCGGTGGGGCTGCCACCGGGTAACATCTTTTGCGATCCAGGCCACTTTGCGCCTGTCAGCACCAAGCCGGACACGGGCCAAGGTCAGCACGCGTTTCGACAGATCCAGAACCGTCACATCATGGCGGCGCTGCTCCACCAGGGTGCCCGCCAGACGAGAGCTTCCGCCGCCGATATCAATGATCGACAGGGCTTGGCCACCACAGAGCGCAATCGCACTCAAGGATGGCGTCGGGTCGTTCTGAAACCAGCTTACCGATTCGGTTTTCCGTGCCTCATAGATCCTATCCCAATGATACGCACCTTGCCCCATTAAAAGCCCCGTCTTTTGCTTGCTCTATGGCACTCTAGCAAATAAATTCCATTATTGGAATTTGATTTATGCAGCAGCGACCCCGGAGGAAAGGGGGCGGTGACATTGCTAAAATTCGAGATAAGTTCTGCCTCCGGCTGCATCTGTGGTTAACGCCTTGCCGCTTATCTGAAGCCTCCTCTTGCTCCAGAAAGGATGCTCAGTTGACTGTACAGACTCTTGCGTTTCATCCCGCCCCTGCTTGCCCCGCCCCGGCCCCGTCGCAGATCCACATTCCGCGTCTGCCCCATCGCATCCGCCGGTCCGATCTGCCCCAGCCAGATTCGCCCAAGGCAAAAATGATCTTGCTCGCGGCGCAAAATGAGGCCCACGACACGGTGATGATGGGCCTACAACGTCAGGAATACCCCACTTGGTTGCACTGAGGTCTTGCAGGCGTCGGTGAAATTCGCCATCACGAGATTATGACACCACAGTTTCGCGCCCTCTCCGTTCACCTGCTCACCGCCACAGGTGCTGTTTTTGCAATGCTCTCCATGCTGGCCGCAGCGGAGGCCAAATGGAGTTTGATGTTCGTTTGGCTGGTTGTGGCCTTTGCGGTGGATGGCGTTGATGGACCATTGGCGCGACATTATCAGGTTGGTCGCTATGCACCGCAATTTGACGGCGTGCTGCTGGATTTGATCATCGACTACCTGACCTATGTCTTTATCCCGGCCTTTGCCCTGTTCCAATCCGGGCTGATGTCGGGCTGGACTGGCTGGTTTGCCATTATTGTCATCACCTTTGCCAGCGCGATGTATTTTGCCGACACCCGCATGAAGACCAAGGACAATTCCTTTTCCGGCTTTCCAGGCTGCTGGAACATGCTGGTGCTGGTGATCTTTGCCCTGGAACCCAGCCATTGGACCATACTGGTGCTGGTGACCCTGCTGTCTATTGCCATGTTCCTGCCCCTGAAGTTCATTCATCCCGTGCGCACCGAGCGCTGGCGCCGGGTCTCGCTTCCGGTCGCCCTGGCCTGGACCTTTTTTGCCGGCTGGGCCGCCTGGGTGGATTTCCACCCGGAAAGCTGGGCGCATTGGGGCTTGGTTGTGACCTCTGTCTATCTGTTGTTTGTCGGCATTGCGCAGCAGATCTTTCCGCAGCGTGACTGACCTTCTGACTGGCCTCCCGCTTTGCGTCCTGCCGAAGCCAGCCCCTGTTTGCAGCGGTGAAATGTAAAAGGGGCCACTCCCTCTGTGCTGTGACTGAGTCAAAGCACATGCCCGCCGGAACGTTTGTGCAAAGACACAATCCAGAGGTCGTATTGGGGGCGCGCAAAGCCTCAGATCAGTAAGCTGGCAGCGCCTTCGTGTTTGAGCAGGGCTATTTTTGTCTCAATCCCCGTGCCACCGGAAAACCCGCCCAGGCCCTCTGCCGCCAGAACCCGGTGGCAGGGAATGATTACCGGGATTGGATTGGCGCCACAGGCATTGCCCACGGGTTGAGGCGGGATGTTCAGCTCCTTGGAAATATCGCCATAGGTCCTGGTCTGCCCCATAGGAATTGCCAGCATTGCCGCGCAGACCGCCTGCTGGAACGCCGATCCGGCAATATGCAATGGCAGATCAAAACGATGCAGCTCCCGGGCAAAATAGGCTCTGAGCTGGTCTATGGCGCGGTCCAGGAGCGCGGTTCTGGATTGTTCCTGCGGCCCCCAGCGCAGGCCGGTTATCGCCCCATCGGTCTCTGTCACGCTCAATATTCCGACAAATGTATCAATCTGGGCCGACGGCATTGCAGATGCTCCGTAAGGATAAGGACGGTTTCCTGCACTAGGGCACAGATTTGGGGCGTAAATACAGAGTAAATTCGCTCTTTCGTATAGGTCGCTAACCTAATTCCTCCGAACCGTGACCCAAGGGGGGGCGTCAAAATTGATAAAACTCTGTTAAAACAAGTTCAGAAAGAATGAATGGGTTAAGATGATGATCTCTGCAATTGGTTCAAATCTCAATGTCAGCAACCTTGCCGCCTCTTACAAGGCAGGCGTTCCTGAAATGGATGCAAGTCTTAATGAAGGTAAGACCCAAGGAATGGATCGGGCCATCCAGCGTGAAACAGCGCTGAAGGCGGCAGAGAATGCCCAGCAATCCGAAACGGGCACCCCCCAGTCAGCGGGCCCGGCCCTGGAAGCGGCAAGAAACAAGGCCCTGGGCCGTGTCAGCTATAGCGAACAGGCAATGTTGGCGCAGTTCCTGGCTCTGACCTCGAACCATGCCCCGGGTCCAAAACCTGTCAGCAGCCTGATGGCAGAAGACAGCTATCGCGCCGCGCGCAGCCAAGCTGTGGCTGCGGTTGATGGAGCCTCTCTGTAACGCCCTCCACATCAGAACCCTCCCGCGTATTACGACCTCTCTCTCCTTCCCCTCCAGACAAGAAAACCTGCCGCGCATGGCGCGACAGGTTTTTTTTGTTCGCCCGGCCCAAGCTGCGAGTCGCACCGCAGATTGGGGGCCGTTTTATGGGTGGCCGGCAGCACCAGGCTGCCAGACACGTTTTGAGTTCAGACCCTTATACGATTGGGCCCGTATATACTGAGGCGCGCCTCAGCTCAGGGCTGTATCGCAGCGGCCGCAGAGGCCGGCGTGGGAATGGCTGCCAACATCCGGCAGGATTTTCCAGCAGCGCTGGCACTTGTCGCCTTCGGCTTTTTCAAAGACCACCGAGATACCGTCGACTTCGGGCATACGGAAGGCCTCTGCCGGCGCCGGGTCAGTGGTGAGGGAGATGTCGGAGGTGATGCAGATATCGGCAAAGTTCACCGATTTCAGCAGGGCCAGCACCTCTGGATCACGCACATGCACCACCGGATTTGCCTCCAGCGAGGCACCAATCACCTTGTCGATACGCTGCAGTTCGAGTGCAGCTGTCACCACCCGGCGGGCCTGACGGATCTGCGCCCATTTGGCCGAAAGCGGCTCGTTCAGCCAATCCGCCGGGGTATCAGGGATATCGACCAGATGCACCGAGCTGTCCTCGCCGGGGAAACGCTCCAGCCAGACTTCTTCCATGGTGAACACCAGGATTGGCGCAAGCCAGGTGGTCAGACGGTGGAACAGGATATCAAGCACGGTCCGGGCGGCGCGGGCATTCAGCGTGTCGCCGTCACAATACAGCGCATCCTTGCGCACATCAAAGTAGAAGGCGGAAAGGTCGACGGTGGCAAAGGTAAAGATCGCCTGCCACACCCCGTTGAAATCAAAGGCTTTATAGCCGCTGCGGACCTGGTGATCCAACTCCGCCAGACGGTGCAGCACCCATTGCTCCAGCTCGGGCATATCCGCAGCATCAACGCGCTGATCATCGGTGAAATCATGCAGCGAACCCAGCATATAGCGCATGGTGTTGCGCAAGCGACGATAGCTGTCGGCGGTGCCTTTCAGGATCTCAGGGCCGATGCGCTGATCCGAGGTATAATCGGTCTGCGCCACCCAGAGCCGCAGGATATCGGCGCCGTACTGTTTGACGATCTCCTCAGGCACGATGGTATTGCCCAGAGATTTGGACATTTTGTTGCCCTTGCCATCCAGGGTAAATCCATGGGTAACAACGTTTTTATAGGGCGCGCGGCCCTTGGTGCCGCAGGCCTGCAACAAGGACGAATGGAACCAGCCCCGGTGCTGGTCGGTGCCTTCCATATAGACATCGGCA
This sequence comes from Pseudophaeobacter sp. TrK17, assembly GCF_042192375.1. Taxonomy (NCBI): domain Bacteria; kingdom Pseudomonadati; phylum Pseudomonadota; class Alphaproteobacteria; order Rhodobacterales; family Roseobacteraceae; genus Pseudophaeobacter; species Pseudophaeobacter sp. TrK17. The sequence continues at coordinate 723,522 of NZ_CP071700.1, read as the reverse complement.
ATGCCATCTTCGGTGCCGTCTTTGCGGTCGCGCAGCACAAAGGCATGGGTCGAGCCGGAATCAAACCAAACGTCGAGCACGTCGAACACCTGCTCCCACTCGTCCGCATTGTAATCCGATCCCAGGAAACGTTCCTTGGCACCGTCCAGATACCAGGCATCGGCGCCTTCGGTTTCAAAGGCTGCAACGATACGGGCATTCACCGCGTCATCGCGCAGCAAAAAGCCCTCATCCGTGGGCAGCAGCCCCTTTTTCACAAAGCAGGTCAGCGGCACGCCCCAGGCGCGCTGGCGCGACAGTACCCAGTCCGGGCGGGCTTCGATCATGGAATAAAGCCGGTTACGACCCTTTTGCGGCGTCCATTTCACCAGCTCGTCGATCGAGCGCAGGGCGCGTTCGCGGATGGTTGTGCCCATCTCGTCCTGACCGTCGCCCACCGCGCGATCCACGCTGGCAAACCACTGGGGCGTGTTGCGATAGATGATCGGTGCCTTGGAGCGCCAGCTGTGCGGGTAGCTGTGCTTGATCTTGCCACGGGCCAGCAAGCCGCCGACCTCGACCAGCTTGTCGATTACGGCCTTGTTGGCATCGCCCTCGCCGCCCTTGCGGTTGAGGATGTATTTGCCACCAAAGAACGGCAGATCGGCGCGAAAGCCGCCATCGTCCATGACGTTATAGGTGATGACCTGCTCCAACATGCCCAGATCACGGTAGAGCTCAAATTCCTCCATACCGTGGCTTGGCGCGCAGTGCACAAAACCGGTGCCTTCTTCATCGGTGACAAAGGGCGCGGCGCGGAAATCACGCGGCGCATCCCATTCACCGTTGCTGCCGTCGGCGCCAGCCAGCGGGTGCGACAGTTGCAGCGGTGCCAGCTCATCCGCTGGCACGGTGCGCACGCGGCTATACTGGCCCTCGGCCAGGCGGGCGCGGGACATCACGTCAGCGGCCAGTTTGTCGGCCAGGATGAAGCGATCGCCTTTGGCGGCCCAGCATTCTTCCGGCGCGTCGGTGACCTCGTAGAGGCCGTAATCAAAGCTGTCGCCATACACGACGGCCTTGTTGGACGGCATGGTCCAGGGGGTGGTGGTCCAGATCACCACATGGGCGCCTGCCAGGTCTTCAGATCCGCCGGTGACGGCAAACTTCACCCAGACGGTAAAGCTCTCCTTGTCGTGGTATTCCACCTCAGCCTCGGCCAGGGCAGTTTTTTCCACCGGCGACCACATCACGGGTTTGGAGCCCTGATACAGCGTGCCATTCATCAGGAACTTCTGAAACTCCGCCGCGATCACCGCCTCGGCATGGAAATCCATCGTGAGGTACGGATCAGCCCAGTTGCCGGTGATGCCCAGGCGCTTGAACTCTTCGCGCTGGATATCCACCCATTGGTCGGCAAAGGCGCGGCATTCCTGGCGGAACTCCACCACATCCACGGCATCTTTGTTCTTGCCCTTCTTGCGGTACTGCTCTTCGATCTTCCACTCGATCGGCAACCCGTGGCAATCCCAGCCCGGCACGTAGCGCGAGTCAAAGCCCATCATCTGGTGCGAGCGCACGATCATGTCCTTGATGGTCTTGTTCAGCGCATGACCAATGTGCAGATGGCCGTTAGCGTAGGGCGGGCCGTCATGCAGCGTGAAAGGCGTGCGCCCTGTCTTTTCGCGCAGCCGGTCATAGACGCCGATCTTGGCCCAGCGCTCCAGCCAGTGGGGCTCGCGCTTGGGCAGGCCTGCGCGCATGGGGAAATCGGTCTTTGGCAGGTTCAGGGTCTGTTTGTATTCGGGGGTATCAGCAGTGTCGGCGCACATGGGTGGCGTCCTTTGGATAATCGGTTCGGAAATCGGGATATTCGGTTCGGCGCGATGGCTCAAGCGCCTTTGCCCGGCGTCTCATGTGATCAGAGCGCCGGGGATATAATTCGAATAATGATGGCCAGGATATTGGACATGCAGGCGTTATAGGCCGACTACGCCCCGGGGTAAAGCGGGGTTCTACCAACGCTGAATGTCGCAGCCCAAGGTTTGATTTCTGGAAAATCCGCTTGCACCGACATGCCTGCGACACCCTGCCAGAGGCACAGAGCTTCAAAAGCCTATATCGGGGCGCGCCAGCATCAGCCAGACGATGGCCAATACGGCTGCAAAGGCGGGAAAGCCGCAGGCAAACCAGATGCGAAACAGGCGATGGTATGTGGCTGGGAGCCCGGCCCCTGTGGTCGCCGCCGCGCGCGCAAGATTGCGAAGCCGGATTTGGATCCACACCACCGGCAGCCAAAACAGCCCCGTCAGCAGATACAGGCCCAGCGACAGCAGGATCCAGCCTTCCCACAGGCTCCACCCCAGCGCATGTGCCAGCAAAGCACCGGTCACCGGCTGCACCACCACGGCCGTGGTGGTAAACAAGAGGTCCGCCAGCACAACCACCCCGGCGGTATGGGCAATTATCCGGGGGTCCGCGCTGCGATGCGCCATCACCATAAAGAAGGCAATGCCAGCGCCGGTGCCAAGCAGGGTACAGGCGCCCAGCACATGCAGCCAGCGCAGGATCAGGTCATACTCCACCTTAACGCTCCTGCAGCAGTTGATGGGTGATCAGGGCCAGCATCAGCCCCGGCAATGTCTTGACCAATGGCCCCAGTGGATCGCTCCACATCTGCGGCGTCACCAGGCTGGCAGCGCCAAGGTAAAACAGCGTCACAGCCACCATGCCAAGACAGGCCTGCCGTGCCCAGGGGCGCCACAACAGCGCCAGGGCCAGGGCGATATCAACCCCCGCCCAAAAGGCCACGCTGGTGCGGGACAGGCCGGGGCTCCAGCCAGCTGCTGTCAGATGCAGTGCTGCGCTGTCGAGCTGCCACAGGGCGATGATGCCGGATAAAAACCAAAACAGGCTCAGCAGCGCCACCGCAAAGGGCATACAAAGCAGCATCCGCGCTTCCAGCCGGTGCTCCCGCCCCGCCCGCATCTCGCCCAGGATCTGTGGCAGGGCAGCCACCCCCTGCCCGGTCGCTTGGCGGTAGGGGGCGGGATCGCCAGCGATGCCCTGTTCCAGCACCTGAACCGCAGTGTGGCGCAGCGGCGAGCACCAGCCCAAATAACCCAGCACATCCGCCCCCCGGGTGGTCAGCCACAGCAGCGGGCGCGGCAGCAAAATCTGCCAGCGCGCCGGGGCAAAACCCAGCCAGGCCCGGGTCTGCCGCAGGATCTCTTGCAGGCTGTGCGGCTGATCCTCCACCAAATCATAGCTGCCCGGCGGCAGCGCGGCCCGCGCCGCCTGACAGACAGCAGTGGCCACCGCCTCCAGACCGACAGATTGGATTTGTGCCCGCGCCAATGCCACAGGTTGCACCACAGGCATGGCCGCCAGCATCCGCAACAACGCAGTGCCGCCAAAAGCACCCTGACCAAGAACCAGCCCAGGTTTCAGCACCCAGATATTGGTGCGGCCGGCCTGTTTCACCACCGCCGCATCTGCAGCCGCCTTGCTGCGCATAAATTCTGTGGCGCTGTCAGCACTGGCCCCCGCAGCAGAAATCTGCACCAGGCCAGTCCCCGTGTCGCCACAGGCCACCGCCAAAGCGGCAATCGCCAGATGCTGCACCTGGTCCAGCTCTGCCGTCGAGGCCTGCAATTGCCCCGCTGCGTTCACCACCAGATCATAGTTCCTGATGACCGCCAGCCAGTCCTGCGCCTTTGCAAAACTGCGCAGATCTCCGGGGACAAACGCCACCCCAGGCACGACGCGCTCTGCCATTTTGGCATCACGGCCAAAGACCGCAACCGCGCAGCCCGCCCGGATCAGCGCCCGCACCAGCGCGGCGCCAATAAACCCATAGCCTCCCAGGACCAAAACCCGAGGTCCTGTACTGGGGGTGGTGCTCTTGGCCATTGTCATAAATTTCCATTGAATCAGCCCCGGCAAGCTGGCGCAGCGCCGGGGTTTTGTCCAGCGCACAAGGCCGCCTGTGACACCTGCGCACACCAGTTTAGGAAAGTCCGAAGCAAGATTACCAGACCGCTAATTCGTTTCGCACGCGAAACCTTTGGGGCAGTGCCTCTCCAGGCCTGGCTCAGGCCTGAAACAGACAGCCCACCCCATAGGCCAATGCCGCAGCTGCGCCGCCAATGGCCAGGGTCTCTGCCCCCGAACGCCACCAGGGCGTCAGGGCCCAATGGCTTTTGAAGGCGCCAATGGCAAAAAAGGTCACCAGCGTCAGCCAGACCGAAATGGTAAAGGCCGATCCCAGCCCCAGCAAGAAGGGTAGCAACGGCACCATTCCCGCCACCAGAAAGGCCGCAAAGGTAGCCAGCGCCGCGCGCATTGGGTCAGGGTCCACCGGGCTGACGCCATATTCGCCCTCCATCATCAGGTTGATCCAGGCCTCTTTGTCGGCGCAGATCGCATCGGTCGCCGCCTCCAGAACCGGCCCCGACAACCCCTTGAGCCGCAGGATCTCCCGCGCCTCGCCGCGCTCACCTTCGGGGTAGGTTTTGATGTGGTTCTCCTCGACCTGACGCAGGCGTTTGAGATCGTCCAGTTCCGCCTTGGTGCCGGAATAATTGCCCGCCGCCATCGAAAACCCATCCGCCAGCACATTGGCCAGCCCCAGTGCCACGAGAACAAAGGGCGACAACCCCGCACCCGCCACCCCGGCGACAATTGCGAAGGTGGTGACCGAGCCATCAATGGCACCGTAAACCACATCCCGCAGCACCCCGCGCCCCGGAGGCCTGCCGATGCGGTCGCTGATTTCCTGCGGGCTGTGACCGTGATCGACCATGGCGGGCTCCTTCTGTTAGGGCTCCTACATCTAATGGATCCCGGCGCCTGTGCCTTGCGACAGATCAACGCCGCCCCTACCCATCAGCCAAGGAAACCCCTATGTGAGGGCAGCAGCGGGACCGGCCGCTGGGCCAAGACCGCAAGCGAGACAGCCCCATGACCAAGACCTCCCAGACCGATACACCCCAAACCGCCAATCACCCGATGAAGCGCTTTGACATCAGTGGATCAGAAATCGACCGTGTGGTGACCCTGTTCTACATCCGCATCCGCGCGCATTCAGAGCTGGGGCCCATTTTTGCCCGCTATGTGGCAGATGCAGACTGGCCCGCGCATGAGGCCAAGATCGCCCGGTTCTGGCGTAATGCGATCCTGCGCGAAAAGAGCTATAACGGCAACCCGATGCGGGTGCATGTCTCGCGCCCCGAAATCCAGGCAGAGCATTTCCCACAGTGGCTAGGTCTGTTCCACGAAGTGCTGCGGGCCGAGCTGCCCGCGCCGATTGCGCTGCAATGGGGCACCCTGGCAGACCGTATCGGCGAGGGCTTTCGCACGGGGATCGTGGCCATGCGCCAACCCAAGGACGGGCCGCCCAAACTCTTCTAAGGCACAGCGACGTCCAGACCGGCTCCAAACCTGAAGTCAGGGCTGACCCCAAATTGCCCAAAGTTGAGAATTGAAAAATTATCGCCCCATATTCCGGTTATATCCGCGATAATTGTTAGAAAAATACCACTAAAGAAACGCAAAATAGCCGTGACAGAGCTGCCACCGCAATCTCAATTCTGTGAATAAATACGCCCCGCCTGTGGATAACACCTCTCCACCTGTGGAAAACAGCGCTCTTACAGAGCCTCGCGGCTCCCATGGCGCAGCTGCCACCTGACCCAGCTTTTTGCGCAGGTCACCGGCCGCTGAGCGGGTGACGACCAGCCAGGTGATGCGGAGACAGGCAAAGCAACGTATCCCGGTTATCGCTGATACCCACAGCCAGCGCCTGTCCGCAGCTCAGCTGAAGCAAAGGGTAAAGGCCCTTAATATCATTATGATTTTGGGTCCCTCCTAGCACTGTGCACAGGTATTTCCACAGGGTTTTCCACAGCAAAGATCACCCTGACCTGTGGGCTTGACTTGGCCTGTGGGCCTGACGCGGCCTAAGCTACGCAGAACAAGCGGTTGAATTATCGCGACTTTTACGGTTCCGGGGCCTGATCGCGGCGAAACAGCCCGGCCAAGGCGCCTTTGATCACCCGCCGGGTCGCGGGGCGATGCGCCCGCGAGAAGGGCAAGGGGCGGCAGACCTCCATGGCAGCGATGCCAACACGGGCCGACAGGGCGCCATTGACCACCCCTTCGCCAAAGCGGCGTGACAGCTTGGACAGGACCGAGCCGCCCAGCACCGACTCCAGAACATCATCCCCCGCAGCCACCGCTCCGGTGGCTGCAAGATGGGCCAGCACCGCGCGGGTCAACCGCCAGGAGCTGAACAGCCCCGAGCGCCCGCCATAGATCTGCGCCACCTGACGGATCATCCGCACCGAGGCCAGCAGCGCCACGGTGACATCGGCCAGCGCCAGCGGCACCAGCGCCGTCACTGTGGCAACCTGACGGGCGGCGGCCTCGACCTCTTGCAGGGCACGGGCATCCAGTGGCGCCAATAGCTCTTCTTCTGCCAGCACCAGCAGGGCATCGGCGTCCAGCACCTCATCCTGTCGCTCTGACAGCCGGGCCAATTGCCAGGCCATATCCGGGCGCCCGGCATAAAAACGCTGCAGCTTGGCCACATGTGTCTTGGCGGCGGCAAGGTCGCTATGCGCCAGCGCTGCCCCCTGACGCAGCCCATCGACCCGCTTCAACCGGGCCAGCGCTGCCAGCTCGCGCAGCAGCATCACCAGAGCCAGGATCAGGGCCAACACCAGCCCGGCGCTGACCGCCCAGCCCAAAAGCGGCATCCGCGCCACCAGCCCAACGGCAAAATCCCAGGCCGCCAGGGACACCACCGCGCCCAGCAAGCCCAGCACCAGCCCCCAGAACCACCGCGCCAGCCGCGAGGGACGCCGGGCCGCCAGACGCGCCGCCTGCTCCATCGCAGCAGGGGGCGCAGACTGGTCCAGGTCCGGCAGAGCATCCGGCACCGGCGGAGCGGCGGCCACATCCGGGTCCTGGGGGCGGGCATCCTGCTCCAGATCAAACAGTACCGGTTTCTGGCTCATCCCTGTTGCTCCTGCTTTTGGGGGGCGTGCGCGTGGGTCTCGGCCTGCCATTCCATGCGGACATCCGGCAGGCCTTCGTCGTTGCCGCTGCCGTCGCTGCGGTCCGTTTCAAAGAACCCTTCGCGCTGGTAAAAGCGCCGGGCGCCGGTATTGGCCGCAAGGGCCCGCAACCACAGCGCCGGCTGTGCCGCCTTGGCCTGTCGCAACAGGACCTTGCCAACCCCCTGCCCCCGTGCGTCCGGTGCCAGATAGAGGCTGCAGATCTCGGCGCCGTCGCGGGCCATAAAGCCAACCACCCGCCCGTCATGTTCAGCCACCGTGACCCAGCCGTGCCCAATCATTACCTCGCAAAAGCCAATGGTTTCCGCCTCGGAGTACAGCACAGGCATCCACGGGGTGTAGAGCGCAAAGCGGTGCAGAATCCAGCCCGTGGGACCCGCATCCAGCGCCGAGGCCGGACGTAGGCTGACAGCAGGGAGTGGAGAGTTCACAGGGCGTCTCCGATCAGGAATTCTGCGGCTCGGTCCAGCCGGATATGGGGCGGCCCATCCCCCGGCTTCAGGCTCAGCGGCGCCGGGGCAAACTGCATCGCCTGATAATCGCCGTCCAGCCAGTGCCGCGCCCCCTGACGCGCCGGAGACAGCAGCTGCGCCGGATCCGTCGGCAGGGCGCCGGGGTAAAAGGCCGCCTGCTTACCGGTCTCCAGCAACCGCCCGCGCACGCAGGCCAGCTCTGCCCCATTGTGAGGGCGCATCTCTTCGGTGGTGGCCCGCAGCGACGCCAGCGCCAGCGCCGCGGTTTCGGCCCCGGCGAACTGCGCCCGGTCGCGGGCATCGCTGGTCAGGGCTTCGATGATGGCGGTCATCTGTGGGTGTTGCAAATGGTGCAAATGGTCGGCCTTGGTGGCGGCGAAGAGGATTTTCTCAACCCGCTTGCCGCGCAACAGCGAGGTGAGGAACCCATTGCGACCGGGGCGAAAAGCCGCCAGCACATCGCCCATGGCCAGACGCAGATCTTCCACCGCCTGCGGCCCGGCGTGAATGGCGCTGAGCACATCCACCAGCACCACCTGACGGTCGATGCGGGTGAAATGATCGCGGAAAAACGGCTGCACCACCTTGGACTTATAGGCCTCGTAGCGGCGCTCCATCTCGCGCCACAGGCTGCGGCGCGGCGCGGTCTCTTGTGGTGGCAGGGGGCCAAAGGTCAGCACCGGGGAGCCCTCCAGATCGCCGGGCAGCAAAAACCGCCCCGGCGAGCAGTCATAAAACCCGGCGCGCCGCGCCGCGTTCAGGTAGCGGGTGAATTCCGCCGCCAGCGCCTGTGCCTGTGGTTCATCATGGGGCGCCGTGGCCTCGACCGTGGTCAGAGCTTGCAGGAAATCCGCCGCCACCTCGCGGGCGGGCAGCCGGTCCAGCACCTCGGCGGACCACTGGGCATAAGATTTATCCAACAGCGCCAGATCGAGCAGCCATTCGCCGGGGTAGTCGACGATATCCAGATGCAGCCGACGCGGCCCCTGAAAGCCGGACAGCAACCCCGCAGGGCGCAGGGTGAGGCTGAGGCGCAGCTCAGACACCGCGCGGGTGCTGGCAGGCCAAGAAGGCTGCGGGCCGGTCAGCGCCGCCAGATGGTCCTCATAGGCAAAACGCGGCACCGTATCGTCGGGCTGGGGTTGCAGATAGGCGCTGTCGATACGGCCCATGCGCGCCGCATCCAGTTGCAGCATCCGCCCACGGTTCAGCAGGTTGGCCACCAGCGAGGTGATAAAAACCGTCTTACCCGCCCGCGCCAGACCCGTGACACCCAGCCTGAGCGTCGGCTCAAAGAACCGTGAAGACACAGTGCTGCCAAGGCTGTCCAGCCCGCGTGCCGCGCCCTCGGTCAATGTCGATAATACCACCCGGCCCACCTGCTGTTGTTTGCTTGGCTCAAGATAGGCAGGTGGTAGCGGGTTTTCCAGTCTGTCTGAGCACTTGCCTCAGCCCTGTTGCCGGGTTACTTGCCCGCTCATGCCTCGTTTTGCTCTCAAAGTTGAATACCACGGAAAGCCCTTTGCCGGATGGCAGCGGCAGAAAGATCAGCCCTCGGTGCAGGGCGCGATCGAAGATGCGCTCGCCCGGCTGGAACCCGGTCCCCATACCATTGCCGCGGCAGGCCGCACAGATACCGGCGTGCATGGGCTGGGACAGGTCGCCCATTGTGATCTGCAAAAACCCTGGACTCCCTTTCGCCTGTCGGAGGCGCTGAATTTTCACCTGAAGCCCGCGCCCGTGGCGATTGTGGACTGCGCCGAGGTCGACCCGGAGTGGCACGCAAGGTTTTCCGCCATCGAGCGGCAGTATCTGTTTCGCATCCTGATCCGCCGCGCACCCGCCACCCATGACGCGGGCCAGGTCTGGCAGGTCAACAATGATCTGGATGTCGACGCCATGCAGGAGGCGGCCAACCACCTGCTTGGCAACCATGATTTCACCACCTTCCGCTCGTCGATCTGTCAGGCGCAAAGCCCGCAGAAAACCCTGGATGAGCTGCGCATCGAGCGGGTCATGGGACTGTCTGGCCCCGAGGTGCATTTTCACGTGCGGGCGCGCAGTTTTCTGCACAATCAGGTGCGCAGCTTTGTCGGCACATTGGAACGCGTCGGCGCCGGCGCCCGGGAGCCGCAGGATGTGAAATCCGCACTGGAAGCCTGCGACCGCGCCGCCTGTGGCCCGGTCTGCCCCGGCCATGGTTTGTATCTGGCCCGGGTTGGCTATCCGGTGGATCCGTTTATGGCGCCCGGTCATAGCTCCAAGGACAGGCAGTCCGGTTCTTGAGCCGCTCTGGCTTGAATGCCTGCCAGCCGTTCATCGCTTACAATGGTGGTGTGCTGCCCTAGCGGGCTGCTGAAAACGCCCAGTATACCTGCGTCTGCGTCTGCGTCTGCGTCTGCGTCTGCGTCTGCGTCTGCGTCTGCGTCTGCGTCTGCGTCTGCTACGACCATTTAAGTAGAGCCAGACACAACCGCGTTTGTCATGTTTCAGCGTCTGATAGAGCGGTTTCTTTTCCCTGCTTGCCCTCCAGGACCATGCCGATGGCGGCCAGAAGCTCTGCCCTGCCAACAGGTTTCATCAACCGACAGTCTTCTGGCATCAGCCCATTGCCGTGGATCATTGCCTCACTGGCATAGCCGGACATAAAGACAAATGGGACAGTGGGGTCGACCGCCCGGATCTCTTTGGCAAGATGGGTTCCCTGGAGCTGCCCCGGCATGACAATATCGGTGATCACAGCGTCGAAGTCTCGCAAGTCAGACCAAGTGGCAAATGCCTCATCTCCACTTTTCGCCGTGGTCACACTGTATCCGGCTTTGGTCAGCATTTCTGCAAGCGGCTTTAACAACTCGGCATTGTCTTCCACCAGAAGAACTTTGCTGTGATCTGCCCTCGCAGACCGGGTTTCCACCACCGGCATCGCGTCAAAGGAGGCAGCCTGACCTGCTGCCTTGAAGTACAATTTGAATGTCGTACCAGTGCCGATTTCAGAATAGACCTGTACCGCCCCCCCTGATTGTTTAATGAACCCGTGCACCATAGAGAGCCCAAGACCTGAGCCTTTACCAACTTGTTTGGTTGAAAAGAACGGTTCGAATATCTCTTTGAGATGCTGAGGTTCGATGCCGGACCCTGTGTCTGAGATGGCCAACATGATGTACCGGCCTGGCTTGATGTGTTCATTTCTCTCACCCAGGTATTCATCATCTAATCGAACATTTGCGGTTTCAATCGTCAAACGACCGCCATCGGGCATCGCGTCTCTTGCGTTCAGCAGAAGGTTAAGAAGGGCGCTCTTTGTGAGCGCATCATCGGCTAAAAATGGCCAAATAGATCCCAGCAGAGATGTTTGAATTTCAATGTTGGCGGGCAGCAGACGCTCTGCCCAAGTCAGCACTTCTCGAACGACGGAATTCCCGTCCAAGAGCTGAGGCTCCAGGTGTGATTTTCGCGCAAAGCTGAGCACATTCTTCGTTATCTCAGCACCCCGTTTTGCAGCCTGAATCGCACTTGTGCGATAGCGAGAGTGGCTCTCTTGCTGGTCCGTTGTTTCCATCAATTCAAGATTGCCAAGGATGACCGCCAAAATATTATTAAAATCATGCGCCATCCCACCGGCCAAATTCCCAACAGCCTCCATTTTCTGAGATTGCCGAAGCTCGTTTTCCAGATCAATTGTTCTTGAAATATCCTGGATAATCCCAACAAAACCATAAATTTCGCCCTGACCATCAATAACGGGCTCTCCGGTATTCACAACGGACAGTTCTGACCCATCTGCAATTCTTATTTTATGAAAGCAGGTATAGGGTTCCCGCTGTTGGCCGGATTTAGACATCCGGCTCTCCAGTTTTGCCCTGTCCGCATCAGACATTAGGGAAAAGAATTTCTCCAGCGTATCGGGACCCTCGGAGCTTGAGAAAGCTAGAATTTCTCGCATTGATTTCGAGGTTTTCAGCGCGCCGTTTTTCAGCACCTTCCAGTGGCCTAATCTGGCAATTCGTTCAGCCTGCAACAGTGTCGCTTCACTCTCGCGTGCCTTTACCCGCGCTTTTTCAGCGGTCTGCAGAAGCCGAACCAGCGTTACTGTCAATAACAGCAATGTGAGCACGAAGGCGGCAAAGCAGCCCCCACCTACGGTCACAAGAAGCCACCTACGCCCCTGCATTGCGTTGATTAACTGGAGTTCAAAGGCGCGTATGTTCTCAGCGGCGTCAATGTCCGACAGACGCACGCGGGCATCGACTTCAGCTGCAGATTTTCCCGTCAGCTGCAGCTGCCTGGCTTCATCGATCATCACGCGATAATCTGACAATGTGTCCTCCAGAGAGGCAAAATCGGCCTGCAACCCCACCGATTGCGCCGTGAGGCTGATCCGCGTGAGAGTGGCCACTATTTCATCATAGTTACGTTCCGCTTTGGTAAAATATTCCTCATCCCGGCGCAGGACACCATTTTTGAAATTGTGAATAAACCCATCATATCCAAGAGATCTCTCCAGCCGTATAACCTGTTTCGGCAATACATAGATGGCTCTGTCGAGTTCAACCGCTCTGCTGACAAGAAAAACTGCTGACAAGGCAAATATTACTGCGGCAAAACCAGCAATCTGCAATCGGCTCTTGACCAAGGTCATAGCGGCATTCCTCGCAACGTTTCCACATTCACGAGACAGATTGTTCTGTGACTTGTCAAGTTTCGGGCTGAACAGGCAATTAATACGAAGCGCTATTTTGTGCAGATATTCAACACGCCAATAGGGTGTATATTGAAAATCTCAGGCCTCTAAACCTAGGGTCAGGACCCATTTATCCTACGCCGTCAGCGGTAATCTAACGTCATTTGCAACCTCTTGCGCCGCTCGCAGATGTAACTGTTCCGTCCCGGATGATCACATTGATCCTCGCCGATTGGCGCTTTTTATGGCACGCTCGCTGCTGAGGGAGATCCGAGACGGAGGCACAGATGCTTGTTCGACTGCATAGCGAGGCGACGACCACCCCGAAAATCCGCGCCGAGATCCAGGCCAGCAATGAGGCTGCATGGGTTCTGGCTGACCGACACGGGATTTCGGAGCAGACGGTGTATAAGTGGCGTCACCGTGACAGCGTGGAGGACAAAAGCCACACGCCACATCGCCTTCAGACAACCCTGACACCTGCGCAAGAGGCCGTGGCAGTATCTCTGCGCCAGACGCTGCTGCTTCCCCTGGATGATCTTCTGGCGGTGGTGCGGGAGTTTTTGAACCCAAATGTATCTCGCTCGGGGCTGGATCGTTGCTTGCGTCGGCACGGGGTGAGCAACCTGCGTGAGCTGAAGGGCAAGGCCCCCAAGCCCAAGCACAGCACCTTCAAGGCTTACGAGCCAGGCTATATCCACATCGACGTCAAATACCTGCCTCAGATGCAGGACGAGACCAAGCGTCGTTACCTCTTCGTCGCCATCGACCGTGCCACACGGTGGGTCTTCATCCGTATTTTCTCAGCAAAATCTGCAGCTAACGCCAGGCGCTTCCTCCGGGATCTGGAGCGCGCCTGTCCTCTCAAGATCCGCACAATCCTGACAGACAACGGTAAGGAGTTCACGGACCGCTTGTTCGGAATGCGTAAGCGCTCTGCGACAGGGAAGCACGAGTTTGACAAGCTTTGCGCCGAGCTGGGCATCGAGCATCGCCTGACCCCACCGAAGTCGCCGCAAACCAATGGTATGGTCGAACGGTTCAACGGACGCATCGAGGATGTCTTGCAAGGCCACCATTTCAAATCAGGCGAAGATCTCGAACAGACCCTCGAGCGCTACGTATGGCTTTACAACCAACAGCTACCACAATCAGTCTTGGGCAGCAAAACGCCCTTGCAGGCCATGAAAGACTGGTACAAACTCAAACCAGAGCTGTTCAAGAAAATTCCTTACCAGCTTACGGGACGTGACATGTAACCACTATTGGCGTGATGCCCCAAACCCTTGAGGTTTTACAAAAGCGCTGCCAGGCATGCTGAATGAATAGGGCCTGATCCTAACCTTTGGGCGGATGTAGAACCAGGGTTTGCAGGGCTGTGGCCACCGGGCCTTGTTCGTCCTGCAAAACCGATTGCGACATACCAATGCCACTACTGTGCCAATGGGAGATCGATTCTGAGGCATGCCAATCGCCAACGGGCTCGCGGTGCACATTGAGAGTGAGGTCGGTATTCATAAAGCCCATCTCGCTGGGGGCCGCATTCCAGGAGATGCCATTGCCACAGTCCGCCAGCGCACAGAGCGACTGGATCGGCGATTGCTGCTCCCCCTCCAGCAGGGTGGTGGTGCGCATCCAAAGGGTCTTTGGACCGGGCTCCAGGCCAAACTCAGGCGGATAGGCCACATCCAGAAATTCACCAAAATAGGGTTTGTCATGCAGACCTGCGCCAATGGAAAACCGCCCCGGCACGGCCTCGGCGCGGTTCAACGGCAGCACCGGCGCGGTTGGCACCGGTCCCAGATCTTTACGCACCAGATGCATCGAGGTGCCCAGCGCACACAGGTTGTTGTCGAGATCATGTACGGTGATCTGTGTCGTCGCCAAGGTGCGGCTGTGGCGCGTGGTTTCGGCCGCAACCCGCAGCCCCGCCAGTGGCAGCGGGCGCAAAATATCCAGCGTCAACCGACAGAGCATCTTGTCGGCGCCCACCTCGATCTCGGCGGCGCGAACCGCCAGGCCGGTGACCGGCCCGGCATGGCAGTGATCCGCAGACCAGGGCCCCCGCGCCGGATCGTTGCCCACAAAAACGCCTTCAGAGTTTTGCGAAAAGAACGGTGCCGCCGCGAGCGCCTTGGAGGTCATGGATCAGACCTTTTCCTGAGTGTATTTCTTCAGCTCAACCCGCGCCACCTGGCGACGGTGCACCGCATCCGGGCCATCGGCCAGACGTAAGGTGCGCACATGAGTCCAGGCCGTGGCCAGCGGTGTATCCTGGCTGACGCCCTGACCACCAAACATCTGCACCGCCTCATCAATGACTTTCAGCGCCACCCGTGGCGCAACCACCTTGATCTGGCTGATCCAAGGCGCCGCCGCACGGCCATCACCCTGATCCATGTACCAGGCAGCCTTGAGACACAGCAGGCGCGCCATTTCGATTTCCATGCGGCATTCCGCAACGATATCGTAATTGGCGCCCAGATGGGCCAGCTTCTTGCCAAAGGCTTCGCGCTGCAGCGACCGTTTGCACATTTGCTCCAGGGCGCTTTCGGCCTGACCGATGGCGCGCATGCAGTGGTGGATCCGTCCAGGCCCAAGGCGACCTTGGGCGATTTCAAAGCCGCGACCTTCGCCCAGCAGGATACTATCGGCTGGCACCCGCACATTTGTGAAGCGGATATGCATATGGCCATGGGGCGCATCGTCGTGGCCGTAGACCTCCATCGGGCGCAGCACTTCGATACCGGGGGTGTCTGCGGGCACCACGATCATCGACTGACGCTGGTGCTTGGGCTGCTCTTCGCCAGCGGTTTTCACCATGACGATATAGACCTTGCAGCGCGGATCCCCGGCCCCCGAGGCCCACCATTTTTCGCCGTTCAGCACATAGTCGTCGCCATCGCGCACGCAGGCCATCGACACATTGGTCGCATCCGAAGAGGCCACATCGGGTTCGGTCATCAGATAGGCAGAGCGGATCTTGCCCTCCAACAGCGGCGCCAGCCACTGCTGTTTCATCGCCTCGGTGCCGTAACGCTCAAAGACTTCCATATTGCCGGTGTCCGGCGCGGCGCAGTTGAACACCTCGGCGCCCAGCGGCGTCTTGCCCATTTCCTCGGCAAAATAGGCGTATTCCACGGTGGAAAGCCCAAAGCCCTTGTCGCTGTCGGTGAGCCAAAAGTTCCACAGCCCCGCTGCTTTGGCCTTGGCTTTCAACCCTTCGAGGATCTCAGCCTGGCGGACGGTATATTGCCAGCGGTCGCCTTTGCCGATCTCGGCTTGATATTCGGCCTCCAGCGGCATGATCTCATCGCGCACCATGGTGGCAACCCGCTCCAACAGCTGGCGATTCTCTGCCCGCATGCCAAAATTCATATCCATAGAAATTCTCCTCCACTGCCACTTTCGCTCTTGCGAAAACCATGGCTTAGTCGCGCAACAACTGTCCAGCGCAATGACGGGACGTCATTGAGTCATAATAGAAATTATACGGAAGGAACCAGCATGGCGTTATTGGTCAATATTGGACATGACGGATGGTATCGCGACCGCGAACTGGCAGCTGAGCTGCGCAATTTGTCCCCCGGGGCTGACATCCGCACCCTGGAAGAGCCCGGCGATCTGGCAGAGATCACCATGTTGGCCGTCTCCGGGCTGGCCGACGATCTGCCGCCCCAATTGCCCAATCTCGCATTGGTGCAAAAACTGGGGGCTGGTGTGGAAACCATCGTCGCCCACCCGGCTCTGGCGCCACATGTGCAGGTCACTCGGTTAAAACCGCTGGAACCCGCCCGCGAGATTGCCCAGTATTGCCTTGCCTATGTGCTGCAGGGGCAGCGCAACATTCTGGCCCATGCGGCCAATCAGGCCCGTGCCAGCTGGGAATCGCTGGAGCCAAAGCAAAACCACAAGACCCGCGTTGGGGTGCTGGGTATGGGTCATATCGGTGGCGAAACCGCCGCTCTGATGCGCGATCTCGGCTTTGAGGTGCACGGCTGGAGCCGCTCTGCCAAAGACATGGAAGGCGTCACCTGCCACCACGGGGCGGAAACGCTGGAGCCGATGCTGGGCATCTGTGACTATATCTGCGCCATCCTGCCCTCTACCGGCGAAACCCGTGGGCTGATCAATGCGCAGACATTGGCCGCGATGAAACCGGGCGCCACCTTCATCAACGCCGGGCGCGGCGATTTGGTGGATGAAGCGGCGCTGATTGCCGACCTGGATCGCGGTCATCTGGGCCATGCGGTGCTGGATGTGTTTTGCACCGAGCCGCTGCCCGAGCAGAATCCGCTGTGGGCGCACCCTCAGGTCACCATCACGCCGCATATTTCGGGCTGGCACCTGGGCGAGGCGCTGCAGGATGTGGTGGAAAATTTCCGTCGTCTGGGCGCCGGCGAAGATCTGCTGCACGCAGTGGACCGGCAGCGGGGCTACTGACCCCGCCGCCAAGGCGTCGCTAAAACAGCATAGATTTGAGAGCCGCAAACGCCGGGCCAAATCGCAGCCAGCCCCCCAGCCCGGTCTGGGTGGGCTGGCCATCCTTCCAGGTTGCCGCCACGGATAAGCCCTGCCAGTCCGCCGTCAGCGGGTTGCCGTTGAACAGGGTGAAATCCGCGCGTTTGCCGACCTCAATCGTGCCAATCAGCGCCTCCTGCCCCAGCTGCCGTGCCGCCTGGCGCGTCATCGCCGACAGAGCCTGATAGCGAGAGACCGCCTGATCCGGCGCAGTTATGGTCGCGCCTGAAACCGAGGTCCGGTCCACCGCCGTGCGCAGGGTGCGCAACGCGCCAATCGGCGAGGCCGGATGGTCCCCATGCAGCGTGGTAATCACCCCGGCGCGCATCGCCGTCCCCACGGGCATGTAGCGCTCTGCCCGGTCCCCCACGATATCCGGCAGCGCATCGCCGTAGTAAAAGATGTGGTCGACAAAAAAGCCGAGACTGATGCCCAGCGCCTTGGCCCGCTGCATCTGCGCGGCGGTGATCAGCGCATTGTGCTCCAGCCGATGCGGCAGACCAGGGTTTGGCCCGGCAGCCTCAAACGCATCCAGCACCTCGTCAATGGCGCGTTCCCCCTGGCTGTGCACGGCAATCTGATGCCCGGCGCTTTGCAGGGCGGCGACCTTGGCGGCAAAATCGCCAGGGTCATGGTTCACCGGCCCCAGATGGCCGTGGGGGATATGCATCCGCTCCGAGGTAAGATCGCTGTGCTCATAGGCATCGGCAAAGGCTGCACCACCGGTAAAGGGCGAACCATCCATCCAGAACTTGGTGCCCAGAACCCGGAAATCATCATTGCCTCCCAGTGCCTTGCCCTGATGCGGCAGCAGATAAAGATAGGCCCGCAGAGGCGCAGCCGTGGCACCGATATGACGCAACAGCCCCACCGGATCCGGGTGTTTGCCCACCGCCCCGGTGATGCCAATGGTGGTATAGCCTGCCTTGGCATAGGTGGTGTATTCCTTACGCACCAAGAGCTCGATGACTGCCGGATCGGCCGCCGGCATGGCGCCGAGGATGGCGTTCACCGCCTCCAGCTCGCGGAAGGCACCGGTGGCCCGGCCTGCGGCGTCGCGGATGATGCCCGCTTGCCCCGCCTGTACGTCCTGCGCGTCCTGTGAAACCAAATCAATACCAGCGGCTTGCATGGCAGCGGTATTGGCAAAGACCTCATGCAGCATCTGGGTGATCACCACCAGAGGGCGGTCCGGCGCAATGGCGTCCAGCTCTGCCAGGGTTGGCGCTGTGAGATCAGCGATGGCCACCGGATCCCAGCCATAGGCCACCAGCCAAGGGGTCAGCGCCCGACCATCTGCTGCCTGCGCCAGGGTTTGCATCACCTCGGCGCGACTGCTGTGGGTAAAGCCGCTGACATCCACCACCGCCCCCAAAAGCGCCGTGGCAATCGGGTGGGTATGGGGTTCGATCAACCCCGGCGTCAGCACCTTGCCCGCTAAATCATGCACCGGCGCGCCACTTTCTTGCAGCTGTGCCAAGGTGCCAACTGCAGTGATCACGCCATCCTCTACCAAAATCGCCTCGGGACCGGGCACCTCGGCCGCTGTGGCCATGGGAAGGATCTCCCCTCCGGTCAGGATCAACTGGGATGCGACGCGCTCGGGGCGCAGGAGATACCAGATCAGCCCCGCCGCCAGCAGCCCCAACAGCAACAATCCTTTGAGCACGCGCCGCAGCCATTTCATCGCACACATCTCCCCGTCCCTTTGGGCGGCAGGATTGGGGCGGTGCTGATTCCAAACAAGGCTGACGTCGCGGGAAGGTGCCTACAAAGAGGAGAATGCCCCTGTACCCTCTCAACCGTGGCGCAGCTGCAGACACAAAACGGGCCCCGAAGGGCCCGTCTGATATACCTGCCTGATTTACATGCGCTGGCGGTTTGGCCTACTCCGCCGCTTCAGCGTAGTCTTCCAGCGGGGGACAGGTACAGATCAGGTTGCGGTCGCCGTAAGCATTGTCAACGCGGTTGACCGGCGGCCAGTATTTGTCGACCCGGAAGGCGCCAGGGGGGAAACAACCCTGTTCGCGGCTATAGGGGCGATCCCACTCTTTCACCAGATCCTCCATAGTGTGCGGCGCATGTTTCAGCGGGTTGTTCTGCGCATCGATTTTGCCGTCTTCGATGGCCTGCACTTCGGCCCGGACCGACAGCATGGCATCGACAAACCGATCCAGCTCCGCCTTGGTCTCTGACTCGGTGGGTTCCACCATCAGGGTGCCGGCCACAGGCCAGCTCATGGTGGGGGCATGAAAGCCGCTGTCCATCAGCCGTTTGGCCACATCATCCACCGTCACCCCCGCGCTCAGGTCAAAGGGACGCGTATCCAGGATGCATTCATGGGCGACACGGCCCGTTGGCCCCTTGTACAGCACCCCATAGGCCCCCTCCAGCCGCTTGGCGATGTAGTTGGCGTTCAGAATGGCCACCTTGGTCGCCTGGGTCAGCCCAGCGCCGCCCATCATCAGGCAATAGGCCCATGAGATCGTCAGGATCGAGGCAGACCCGTAGGGCGCTGCTGAGACCGGCCCCGCATCTGCGCCGCCCCGTTCTGGGTGTCCCTGCTCCGGGTGTCCCGGCAGATGCGGGCTCAGATGGGATTTGACGCCAATTGGGCCCATGCCGGGACCACCGCCACCATGGGGAATGGCAAAGGTCTTGTGCAGGTTCAAATGGCTGACATCGCCGCCCAGGTCGCCGGGACGGCTGATCCCCACCATGGCATTCATATTGGCGCCATCAATATAGACCTGACCGCCGTGATCATGGGTGATCTGGCAGACCTCATGCACGGTTTCCTCAAACACCCCATGGGTCGAGGGGTAGGTGATCATGCAGCCCGCCAGATTATCGGAGTGCTTTTCCGCCTTGGCGCGGAAATCATCCAGATCAATATCGCCATTCTCCGCCGATTTCACCACCACGACCTTCCAGCCCACCATCTGGGCCGAAGCCGGGTTGGTGCCATGGGCCGACATCGGGATCAGACAGATATTGCGATGCCCCTGCCCCTGGGCGCGGTGATAGGCAGCAATGGTCAACAGACCCGCATATTCGCCCTGCGCGCCGGAATTGGGCTGCATCGAGATCGCATCATAGCCAGTGATCTGACACAGCTTGTCCGACAGATCCGTTACCATCTCAGCGTACCCTGCCTGCTGCGCGGCGGGGGCAAAGGGGTGGATATGGGCGAACTCGGGCCAGCTGAGCGGCATCATCTCGGCGGCGGCGTTCAGTTTCATGGTGCAGGAGCCCAGCGGAATCATGGCGCGATCCAGCGCCAGATCACGATCCGCAAGACGGCGCATATAGCGCATCATCTCGGTCTCGGCCCGGTTCATGTGGAAAATCGGATGGGTGAGATAGTCGGATTCGCGGTGCATATCCGCTGGTACACGGTATTCCGGCGCCAATTCGTCATCCGCACGGGTGATGCCAAAAGCGCGCCAGACCGCCTCGGTGGTGTCCCGCCGGGTGGTCTCATCCAGGGTGATGCCAACGCGGGTCTCACCGACGCGACGCAGGTTAATGCCCTCGTCGAGGGCCGATTTCATCACCGCCGCCTGCAGCGGCCCCACATCAACAGTGATGGTGTCAAAGAAGCCTTTGGGATCGACCTTAAAGCCCGCCTCTTCCAGCCCACGCGCCAAACGCACGGTCTTGCGGTGGATCCGCTGGGCAATCGCCTTGAGCCCTTTGGGACCGTGGAACACCGCATACATCGAAGCCATCACCGCCAACAGCGCCTGCGCGGTACAGACGTTGGAGGTGGCTTTTTCGCGGCGGATATGCTGCTCGCGGGTTTGCAGCGACAGCCGGTAAGCCTGGTTGCCCTGGGCATCGATCGACACCCCGACAATACGCCCCGGCATCGCCCGTTTATAGGCGTCGCGGGTGGCCATATAGGCCGCATGTGGCCCGCCTGCGCCCATTGGCACGCCAAAGCGCTGGGTCGAGCCAACAGCAATATCCACCCCCATGGCGCCCGGCTCTTTCAGCAGGG
The DNA here is from genome assembly GCF_042192375.1 of Pseudophaeobacter sp. TrK17. Classification (NCBI taxonomy): domain Bacteria; kingdom Pseudomonadati; phylum Pseudomonadota; class Alphaproteobacteria; order Rhodobacterales; family Roseobacteraceae; genus Pseudophaeobacter; species Pseudophaeobacter sp. TrK17. Next base: position 702,786 of record NZ_CP071700.1, on the reverse strand, counting down.
TCAGCGCCAGTGGGTCTGCCGCCACCACGCCAATCGCACGGGCGGCGTGCAGCGCCTCCATCTGCGGGGTAAAGTCACGCACATGGCCGTAGGTGCCAGGATACTGGAACAGGGCGCCAAAGACCTGATCGGCCTGCATCTTGTCCGGGTTTCCGACAATCACTTCGATATCCAGTGGCTGTGCCCGGGTCTGCACCACGGCAATGGTCTGCGGGTGGCAGTCCCGATCAACAAAAAACGCCTTTGCCTTGGATTTGGCCAGCCGCTGCGCCATGGTCATCGCCTCGGCCGCCGCAGTGCCTTCATCCAGCAATGACGCATTGGCGACTTCCAAACCGGTGAGGTCGGAAATCATCGTCTGAAAGTTCAGCAAGGCCTCAAGCCGGCCCTGGGAAATTTCGGGCTGATAGGGCGTATAGGCGGTGTACCAGGCGGGGTTTTCCAGAATATTGCGCTGGATCGCCGGGGGCGTCACCGTGCCATGGTAGCCCTGCCCGATCAGTGAGGTCAGCACCTGGTTCTTATCCGCCACTTCGCGCATGTGAAACAGCAGCTCGCGCTCGGACAGCGGGCGGCCAAACTCCAGTGCTGCAGCCTGCCGGATTGAGGCCGGAACCGTGTCGTCGATCAGCGCCTCCAGGCTCTCGGCACCGATAACGTCCAGCATGGCCTGCATCTCTTCGGGAGAGGGGCCAATGTGGCGACGGTTGGCAAAATCATAGGGAAGATAGTCGGTGGGAGTGAAAGGCATCACATAGGTCCTGTCTGTTCAGGGCGGGTCAAAGCGGTTCGGTGCAGGGCGCGACAGCAGATCGCGGACACAGGAAATGCGTTCGGGCAAACCCGTCTGCCTGATCCAGGCGATCAAGCCAATCTGCAGCTGCTAAGCAAAACCCGCCGAACCAGGGGTGCGACGGGCTGTAGATCTTATCCGATGAAGGTCTTGTAGGCGGCTTCTTCCATGTAGTCGTCCATCGGCGACAGGTCTTCGACCTTGAGCTTGAAGAACCAGGCATCGCCCTGTGGATCGTCATTCACCTTGCCGGGGGTCTCGGTCAGGGCCTGATTGACCTCGACCACTTCGCCGTCCAGCGGCGACAGGATGTCAGAGGCGGCCTTCACCGATTCAATCACCACGATTTCATCGTCTTTGGCAAATTCGTCGCCAACCTCGGGCAGTTCAATAAAGACCACATCCCCCAGCTGCTCGGCAGCATGGGCGGTGATGCCCACGGTCACAATATCGCCGTCCACGTCCAGCCATTCGTGTTCTTCGGTAAATTTCATCGCTCTCATCCCGTTATGCTTGCCCCGGAGCACCTTGCCCGGTGGTTTGATCTGGCCTTCCCGCCCCCAAAGGGAGCCGGATATTCGGGCCGGCTTGATCAGTGGGATCTGGTCAAGTCTCTCCGGCATCCCCGCGCGCGCACCCTGCCCGCCCGGTTCGATGCCCCCTCTGTCCGCTTGCCTGAGATCGTTATCCCTTCGGCGGCGCGGGCTCTCCCCGCGCTCTCTCCAGAGTCTTTCGTGCATAAGGTCCCTGCTGCCTGAGAGTTTCCGGGGCGGTTGCTCCTTCGGCACCGGGCTTACGCAGGGGCCCAAAAGCCCAACAGCGCCGCGACGGTTCTCCCATATACACAAGGCCACAAGTACCAGCGCGCCGGGGCGCGTTCAAGACGCAAATACGCCCCAGCTTGTCGCTTTTACTCATAACTATCTTGAGCGCCGTAAAAGGCGCTTCAGAACAGGTTGAAATACTCCGCCTGCTCCCACTCGCTGACGGTGTTGAGGTAGCGTTCCCATTCAAACCGTTTCAACTGTGCCAGGTAGCTGACAAACTCGGGCCCCAATGTGTCGGCAAACAGATCGGAGCTGGCAAAGCTGTCCAGCGCCTGCCCCAGCGAGCGCGGCAGCCGCGCGGCGCCGGCATCATAGGGGGAGCTGGTCGGCGCCGGGGCCTGCAGGCCCGCCGCCATCCCGGCAGCGCCCGCCAGGATCTGTGCGGCAATGGCAAAATAGGGATTGGCCGAGCTGTCAGGGGCGCGGTTTTCAATCCTTGAGGCGGCGTCTCCCGGCTGCATCAGGGCGCGCAGCATGGCGCCGCGATTGTCCTGCCCCCACTGGATGCGATCCGGCGCCAGTTGATAGGGCTGGTAGCGTTTATAACTGTTCACCGTTGGCGCGATCATCAGGGAGGAGGCCGCCGCATGGGTCAACAAACCCGCAATCCAGCCCGAGGCCTGCGCAGTCAGACTGCCATCCGCACCCGGCTCAAACAGATTACGCCCAGAGCAGCGCTCCAGCAGCGATTGATGCAGGTGCCAGCCATTGGCCATGGCGTTGTCCAGACGCGGCTTTGCCATAAAACTGGCGTGCAACCCGGCGCGGGCACAAAGCTCTTTGACCATGGTACGGAACATCACCATGGCATCGGCCTGCTCTAGCGCCGGCAGCGGCGCAAAGGTGAATTCAAACTGGCTCGGCCCCATCTCGATCTCGACCGATCGCACCTGTAGCCCCAGCGCCTGCGCATTGCGACGGATGTCATCCAACACCGCCTCACAGTCGCTGTAGCGGCTTTCGGTCAGGAACTGATGGCCCTGGGTCAGATTGCGGGTTGCCACCGGTGCGCCCGGCATGGTGCTTTGGCTGTGGTCCAGCGCCGCATCCAGCCGTTCAAAGATCTGAAACTCCACCTCCAGACCAAAAATCGCCTCCAGCCCCTGCGCATCCAGATCGGCAGCGGCCCGGCGCAGCACCTGGGCTGAGGAAAAGCTGATAGGGCTGCCATCGGTCTGCACCGGGTCGCACAGAATCCAGGCGGAATGCGGCGACCAGGGCAGCACTCGAAAGGTTTCCGGACGCGGCACCAACAGCACATCCCCGGCGCCGCGCATTGGCACAAAGACGCCACCATCGCCCTGCTCGGCCTCCCAGACCGCAAAGGCCGTGCGGTGTGACGTATCCTTGAGCAGCAGGGTCGAGGGCATGTTCAGCCCAGAGCGAAACACCCCCTCAAAGGCCTCCGCAACCAGGGTCTTGCCGCGCAGGATACCGTGCTGGTCGACAAACAGCACCCGCAGGGTTTCAATGTTTTCCGCCCGGGCCTTGGCCAGGACATCCTCTGCCAGCGCCAGCGCCTGCGGGGCAAGCAGCCCCATCCGTGCCAAGCGCCCCGTTGCAAGCCCTGTCGCCAGATCTTCAGCCATTGCACATTTCACCTTTTATTGCGGCACCAGCCCCCTGGCTGCCCCCGTGGTCCGTCTATCACCCTGCACTGATTGGTCGTCTAGACCTTGGCATCCCAGGAACAGGCGCCGCGACGCTGAAGATCAGCTTCCTGTGCGGCACGTTCCCAATCGCCATCCGGCGCAATCGAGTCATTGGAAACTGGCCCGAAAACGGTGGCAAGGTCCAGCCCGCCATACATCGGCAGATCCTCATCGCGCCCCTCTTTTACCGCAGCAATTGCAGCGCGCAACTGGCGACGGTAGCGGATGATGCCAACATCGGTCTTGCCCAAGTGTTCCTGCGTGCGGTCCTGAATGGCGCCCATGCTTTCAACCGCCCATTGGTCATGCACATTGATATCCAGCCCCATGCCGGTATAGGTCTCGCGCTGCTGCTCCTCCGGATCAAAGCCGTAGTTGTTATGGCGACCTTTCAGCGGCGCATAGTCCGGCAGGCGGTGTTCCTTGAGACGCTGTTCGCGCATCAGCGTCTTGTTCACCGGTTGGTCAAAACTGGTAAACATGGAATACCAATAGCAGGATTTGTCGTCGATCGGCACATGCCACTGGGTAATAGTCATCTCGCGCGACATCGGGATGCAGATCGCCTCCGGGAAGATCTGGTTGGTGATACGCACATGAGTGCGCCCATCGCCCAGATCGCGCAGGGCGGTGATCTTGAGCCCATGATCCGCCTCTTCGGCGGTGATTTCAGGGCGGGGGAAATCGCGCAGCAGCTTGGTCATCGGGATTTCGGTATTGCCAGCGGTGTCGCGGAACTGCTTGCCATAGGCCTCTGCCGGGTCTTCGTCCTGCAGGAACCGGTGCAGGAATGACGCATGCGCCGGGTCAATCCCCACCTCCATCGCCTGCAGCCAGTTGCAGTCCCACAACCCCTTGAAGGCAAAGACATGGCTGGAGGGCGCGCGGAAACAGTCCAGTGCGGGAAAGTCCGGCGGCGTGCCCGGCCCCATATAGGCCCAGATGATGCCGTTCTTTTCAACCACCGGGTAGGCGGTGCTTTGGATCTTCTCATGCATCCGGCTGCCCGCCGGTTCGCCGGGTTGTTCGACACATTGACCAGCGCGGTTGAAATGCCAGCCATGGAACGGGCAGCGCAACCCGTTGTCCTCCAGGCGGCCAAAGCACATATCGGCGCCGCGATGTGGACAGTGGCGCCCGATCAGGCCCAGCTCGCCCTCACTGTCGCGAAACAGCACCAGATCCTCCCCGAGCAGCCGCACCGGCACCACGGGGCGGACACCTTCCAGCTCATCCACCAAAGCCGCCGGTTGCCAGTAGCGCCGCAAAACCTCCCCGGCATCGCTGCCTTTGCCAACACGGGTGAGGCTATCGTTCAATTCCTGGCTGATCATGGCTGGCTCTATCCTTTGGCGTTGCGCACTGTGGATGGCGCTTTCGCGCCCTTGACAAAGTTCGTTAAACGTACTTATGTTTTTACATACGACCAATTTTTGTTGTGTGTTCCGACCATTGTCAAGGTCACAGCCAATAATCATTTTTGACAAGCGACAGGTTACATGACCAAACCAGTACAAGACCGAAATATTTCTTCCAGTTTTTCCAAAGGCCTGGCCGTTCTGGCCGTGTTTGATGCGGCCACGCCCAGCATGACCCTGGCAGAGATCGCCCGGCGCACCAACCAGGATCGCGCCACAGCGCGGCGCGGCGCGCTGACGCTGGTACAGGCGGGGTATCTGCGCCAACAGGGCCGCATGCTGTCCCTTACCCCCAGGGTTCTGGCCCTGGCCGGCGGCTTTTTGCAGGCCAATCAGTTTGGTCGCCGAATTCAACCCACCCTGAACCAACACGCGCGCGATCTGAAAAGTGAACTCAGCCTGGCGATACTGGATCAGGATCGGGTGCTGCTGCTGGCGCAATCCACCACCGAGAGCGGACCGGTCACCTTTGGCTTTACTGCGGGCGCGCATATCCCGCTGGTGCATACCAGCCTTGGCAGGATGCTGCTGGCCTGCCTGCCCCAGGAAGAGGCCGCCGAGCTGCTGCACCGCGTGGAGGTCCCGCGTCACACAGAGCAATCGATTCTGGACCGGGAGGTGATTATGCAACAGATCGCCGAGGCCCGCAGCTGCGGCTACTGCATCACCGACAGCGAGTTTGAACCCGGCATAGCTGGCTACGCGGTGGCGCTGTCACGACCCGGCAATACACCGGTGGTGCTGGGCAGTTCTGCGGCCAGTGGTCTACACCCAAACCGCCGCAGCGACGCGCTGATACAGGGGCTGCAGATCTGCGCCGCTGAGCTGCGCCAAACCAATGCCGTGGACGATCTCTGATCCAGCCTGCCCCAGATCCTGAACAGACCCTCGGCGTCTTTGGGTTTGTTGTTTTGCCATTTCCGGGCTTTTGTTCCGGACGCTGTCCAAAGCGGCCGCTGCACTGCCATTGCGGTGGCCGTTTTCAAAAAATTACGAAGGTAGTTATCGCCCTTGTGTTGCTTGGAGCGGCGCCCGGACACCCGCATATTGCCTGTGATCTGCCCCGATGGCAGCGACGGTATCGAGCAAGGACGCACCATGAGCCAAAGCAGCTATTTCACTCCCAAAGGCGGCCTCCCCGGCCAGCAGCAGCTGCTCACCGGGCGTGCGGTTTTCACCGATGCCTATGCGGTACTCCCGCGCGGCACCATGCGCGATATCACCACCTCTTTCCTGCCCGGCTGGACTGGCATGCGCATGTGGGTCATCGCGCGCCCCATGAGCGGTTTTTCCGAGACCTTCTCGCAATATATTGTGGAACTTCAGCCGGGGGGCGGCTCTGACTGCCCTGAAACTGATGCCTCAGCCCAGAGCGGACTGTTTGTCACCGAAGGCACACTGCAGCTGACCATAGACGGCGCAGAACATAGCCTCACTGCGGGCAGCTTTGCCTATCTGCCCGCTGGCAGCGCCTGGCAGCTGCACAACAGCAGCAAAGCCAGTGCCAGTTTCCACTGGATCCGCAAGCGCTGGCAATCCGCCCCCGGTCTCGACAAACCCCGGGCTTTTGTCTGCAACGAGCAGGACATCGCCCCCAATGCGATGCCCGACACCGAAGGCCGCTGGGCCACCACCCGGTTTATGGATCCCGAAGACATGTCCCACGACATGCATGTGACAATTGTCACCTTTCAGCCCGGCGGCGTCATCCCCTTTGAGGAAACCCATGTGATGGAGCACGGGCTTTATGTGCTGGAGGGCAAGGCGGTTTACCTGCTGAACAAAGACTGGGTCGAGGTCGAAGCCGGGGACTTCATGTGGCTGCGTGCCTTCTGCCCACAGGCCTGCTATGCCGCCGGACCGGGGCCTTTCCGCTACTTGCTGTACAAAGATGTCAACCGGCACATGCCCCTGAGCCTGTAAGCAGAGCCCGTCGCCTGTCCCGTAGCCTGCACCCTGTAGGCTGCGCCTGCCCCGATGGCCAGCCCCCCAAAGCCTGTGCGGCCGGACTGGAAACAACCCCTGGTGCGGTCATAGCCCCTGCCGGGTTCTTTGTGCCGCGGGCAGAGATCACCATTGCAAAGCGCCGATGCGACGCTAGGCTGGCGGCAGATTTCTTTGACCGCCGGAGCTGTTCCTGATGATCCCCCGCCCCCTGCCCCATCCCCTGCTCTATCCCCGCCCCCGTCCACTGCCGCGCGCGCGGACCGCTGCCCAAGCCCTGACGCTTGGTCTGTGCCTGACGCTCGCCACCTGCCTGATGCCGACCGGGTCCGGGGCCAAGGAGGCATCAGCGGCAAAACACGTCACCGTTCTGGGACGCAACTGGGTTGTCGCTCCCGCGGAACAGGCGCCGGGGCTGTATCGCGCGGTTCGGCTCAACACCGAGCTACAGCCCAATCGCCCGCCTGCGGTGCTCAGCGCCCGCCAGGCAGTGCGGGCCTTTCGCAAAGCAACCGGCTGCAGCGCCAATCTCGACTCGCTGTATCGCAACATCACGGGGGCCTATTTTGCCACCCTGATCTGTCCCCGTAAATAATATCACCCATGTAGCCACCAGGCGCCGGTTTGATCTTGATCGGCCAAGGTAAATCCCCTGAACAGATCCCGGTGCACTGCCCCCATCCCCGGGGGAGCCGGAACGCTAAAGAGTTGCGCTTATGAAAATTGCCATCAATGGGTTTGGCCGCATCGGTCGCGCCATTTTGCGCCAGATCCTCACCACGACGCGCGGCGAGGCCGTCGAGATCGCCCTGATCAATGACATCGCCCCCTTGGATATCTGCGCCTATCTGTTTCAATACGACAGCACCTTTGGCCCCTTCCCCCATGCGGTGACCCATGGGGACGGCACGCTGAGCGTGCTGGAGCAGAAAATCCCGTTTCGCCATGAGGCCGATCTCACCCGGGTCGATCTGTCCGGGGTGGATGTGGTGCTGGACTGCACCGGCATTGCCCGCAGCTCGGATGTTGCGCAGCGTGGCCTGGCGGCGGGGGCCACGAAGGTCTTGATCTCAGGTCCCTCGCCCGCCGCAGAGCAGACGGTGGTCTATGGCGCCAATGAGGACCAGTTGGGAGCGGCGCGGATTGTCTCCAACGCCTCCTGCACCACCAATGGGCTGGCCCCGCTGGTCAAACTGGTGGATGAGATCGGCGGCATTGTCAGCGCCCATATGACCACCATCCATTGCTACACCAACTCGCAGCCCATGGTTGATGCGCCACGGGGCGATTTTGCCCGCTCGCGGGCGGGCGCCCTGTCGATGGTGCCAACGACCTCCTCGGCCACCCATCTGATCGACGAGGTGCTGCCGCATCTCAAAGGCCGGATCAGCGGCGCGGCCGTGCGGGTGCCCACCGCCAGCGTATCGGCGGTGGATCTGGTGGCGCAGCTGCACAGCCCGGTTGAGGAGCACCGTTTCATCGCAGCCCTGCAGGCCGGTTGCGCGGCATCCGAAGTGCTGGGCTGGACCGACATGCCACTGGTGTCGTCAGATTTGCGGGCGCGGCCAGAATCCCTGGTGCTTGCAGCGCCGGAAATCCGACGGGTTGGCGACCAGCAAGTCAGGGTCTTTGGCTGGTATGATAATGAGTGGGGCTTTTCGGCGCGAATGCTGGATGTCGCCCGCCTGATGGCCCGCCCCTAAGAAGCCAAAGCCCAGCTCTCCCGCCCGTCGCTGCCGCAGCACAGCTGCAGCGCTCCCGTTGGGCCCAGCGCCGCGCTTCGCGCGGCGCGGCCACGCCCTATGGAAAAAGCAGTTTCTTGCCGCATCCTGGGTCAAGGGCAGCCTTGGCTGCCGCGCGCAAGCGCGGTTCACCCTTGAGGCAGGATGCGGCGCCACAGGCTTGAAAGGGTTCTGAAGGGGCAAACCCGCCCCTTCAGAACCTCTCAGCAAAAGAAAAGCGCCGCGCGTCAGCGCGGCGCTGGGCCCAACTAAACTGGTCCAATCTTTGATTGGTTCAGTTTGGACGGGAGCTCCCCCTTTTTTGGTTTCTAAAAACCCTACTCTCCAGGCAGGCTGCCATCACCATGCCCTGCCATGCCGCCAGAGACTTCTTCGGTGGCTTCATCCGCCAATTCTGCAGGCAGGACCAGGTTCAAGACGATTGCAATCAATGCAGCCGGTAGCAAGCCACTGGTCATCAGCACCTTCAGCGTGCCCGGCAGATATTGCACCGCCCCCGGCTCCAACTGCAGCCCCAGACCAACCGACAAAGATATGGCAAAGATCACCATATTGCGCCGGTTCCAGTTCACATCGGACAGCATCGAAATCCCGGCAGCCACAACCATGCCAAACATCACGATGACACCGCCTCCAAGCACCTCAATCGGAATGGTGCGAATGATCGCTCCGACCTTGGGCACCAGACCACACAGGATCAGGAACAGCGCCCCGATGGTGACCACATGGCGGCTCATCACGCCGGTCATGGCGATCAGTCCGACGTTCTGGCTGAACGAGGTATTTGGCAAACCTCCAAAAATCCCGGCCACTGCCGAGCCAATACCATCGGCAAAGGTAGCCCCGGTGATTTCCTCTTCCGTGGCCTCCCGCTTGGCGCCACCACGGGTGATCCCGCTGACATCACCAACGGTCTCTACTGCTGACACAAAGGCCATCAGACAAAAGCCCAGAATGGCTGCAAAAGAGAACTCAAACCCGTATTTGAACGGCACCGGCAGGGCAAAACTTGCCGCCCGCGACCAGCTGCTGCCAATCGCCTCGACCGTCACCATGCCCATCATCAGCGCGTAGATATAGCCCACAATCAGACCCAACAGCACCGCCGAAACCGACAGCATGCCGCGGGCAAAAAACTTAAGCCCCAGGGTGGCAAAGATCACCACCAAGGCCGCCGACCAATTCAACAAGGAGCCATATTCAGGCGTGCCAATCGCAGGCACCCCGCCGGCCGCATACTGAATGCCAACCTTGACCAGTGCCAGACCGATCATGGTCACCACCAGCCCTGTCAGAGCTATGCGGGAGTTTGGGTGATGGCGTGATTTGAAGGGCGGCGTATTGTGGCGGTGTAAAAGCCAGCCAGAACCTCACAAGGAGCAATACGCCATGAAGAACGATACAGACATTCTGCCATTTCGCCAATCGGATTCGATCACAGATCCATTGACCGAGCTTGCGCGGGAAGGGGCGCGGCGCATGCTGGCGGAGGCATTGAAAGCCGAAGCTGATGCTTTTGTCGCCAGTTTCGCCGATGACCGACTGGAGGATGGCCGCCAACGGATTGTGCGGCATGGATTTGGACCAGAACGTCAGATCCAGACGGGGATTGGCGCACTGGATGTGCAGCGACCGAAGGTGCGCGACCGGAAGGCGACCCCTGATGCAGCCTCAAAAGTCCGCTTCACGTCGAACATATTGCCCAAATGGGCGCGCCGCTCGGTCAGTCTGGATGCGCTTTTGCCGGTGCTTTACCTGAAAGGTATCTCAACCGGCGATTTCCAGGAGGCGCTGTCAGCCATTTTAGGGGCTGATGCACCCAACCTGTCGCCCAGCGTACTGGCCCGCCTGACAGCGGGTTGGCAGACAGATTATGACAGCTGGGCGCAGCGAGATCTATCGGCTCGTCACTACGTCTACATCTGGGCGGATGGTGTCTATCTTCAGGCGCGGATGGAAGAAAATGCCGAGTGTATGTTGGTGATCATTGGCGCGACACCGGAGGGTAAGAAGGAACTGCTCGGCTTTCAGGTCGGCCTTCGAGAGAGCACGCAGAGCTGGCACGAGTTGCTGACTGACATCAAGAAGCGCGGACTGTCCGTCGCGCCCGAGATCGCGGTTGGCGATGGGGCCATGGGCTTCTGGAACGCGCTGGATAAGGCGTTTCCAAGCACAAAACACCAGAGATGCTGGGTACATAAGGTGAAAAATGTGCTGAACTATTTTCCCAAGCAAATGGGACCCGGCGTGAAGTCGGATCTGGACAACATTCAGCACGCCGACACCCGTGCTGCCGCAATATTTGCCTTGGATACTTTCAAAGACAAATATGGCGTGAAATACGAAAAAGGTGTGGCCTGTCTGATCAAGGACAAGGACGCGATGCTGGCATTCTTCGACTTCCCGGCCGAGCATTGGGGCCATCTGCGCACCTCGAATCCCATCGAGAGCGTCTTCGCAACGGTGCGGCATAGAACGGTGCGCACCAAAGGCGCACTCTCGCAAAAGACCGCAAAACTGATGGTCTTCACCCTCATCCAGTCCGCATCGAAAACATGGCTGCGCCTCAAAGGCAGAAATCAGTTGCCAAAAGTCATCGAAGGAATCAAATTCAACGACGGCGTCGAAGTGAAGAATGACGCCAAAAACCGCGCCGCCTGATGACGCGCGTCACCCAAATTCAAGCATAGCTCGCCCTGTCACCAGCGGCGGCAGCGCAAAGCGGATCTTGCCGATCACCAGCCCCAGCAGACCATGGAAGATACCGCCAATCAGCACCCCACCATAGAGCGCCGCCAGGCCATCGACGCCCTTGCCCGCCACCAGCGGGATCATGATCGGCAAAAAGGCAAAGGATGTCCCCTGCACAATCGGCAGCGCCGCCCCCACAGGTCCCAGGGTCACAGTCTGCAACAGGGTCGCCACCCCGGCAAAGAGCATCGACATCTGGATCAGATACAGCAGCTCCGGAAAGTCCGGCGAATTGGAGCCAAAGCCAAAGCCCGCCGCCCCCGCCACGATGATCGCCGGGGTGACATTGGAGACAAACATTGCCAGCACATGCTGGATGCCCAGCGGCACCGCACGCGCCAGCGGTGGAGTGTAATTCGGATCCCGCAGTTGCGCAGGTGTTCCTAAAGCGCCATCAGCCATTTTCATATTCCCTCGTTCTGTTGGTTTTCAAGATCGCCACCTTCTTTGGGTGATCCCTCTCGTCGTTGTCAGCTTCGCTCCACCACAAAAGGCGTCTCGAACCAGTGTTCCTGCAGGTTGGCGCCAGCACCAATGCGATCCACAACCGCAAACAGCCCCGGCGCCTGCAAAGGTGTCAGAACCCCGTGCCAGGTGCCGCGGTGAAAATTCACCGCCTGTCCCGGCTGGGTCTCAAAGGCCAGTGGTGTGCCGGGCGTGCCGCCCGCATCCGGGGCGACGATCACCAAAAACCCGTGTTCGCTCATCGGAATAAAGGCCTGACTGCCCTGCGGGTGGCGCTCCATCATCGTCAGCGCCAGCGGCAGGGTGCGGGGTTCCGCATTGAACAGGCTCAGCCCCGCCCGGCCGTCACAGAAATCCATCTGCGCCAGGTCATGGTAGCGACCGCAAAGCCCCTGATTGATGATCTTGTCCGGCGCGCCAGTGACCTGCAGCAGATCGCCAAAAGGGGCAAACCCCGCTGCGCTTATCGGCTGAATGGCGATCTTGTTCTCCGGTGCGCTCATGCTGGCACCAGATCGCGCAGGCGGAACTCGGCAATGCGCTCCACCTGCTTGCAGGCTTCGGCAAATTCCTCGGCGCGGCTGTTGTCGATGCGCCGTTCAAAGGCCGCCAGGATCGAGGCCTTGTCGTAGTCCCGCACCGCAATGATGAAGGGAAAGCCGTGTTTGTCCACATAGGCGCTGTTGAGCGCACTAAACCGCTGCCGCTCCGCATCTGTCAGCGCATCCAGCCCAGCGCTGGCCTGCTCCGTGGTGCTCTCTGCGGTCAGTCGTTTGGCCGCCGCCAGTTTTCCCGCCAGATCCGGGTGCGCGGTCAAAACGCCCAGGCGTTCGTCCTCGCTGGCAGAGCGGAACATCCGGCACAGGGCATTATGCACCCCCCCTGCGGTGTCATGCGCCGGGCCCAGCTCCAGCCCATGGGCGCGCTCGGCAATCCAGGGGGAGTGCTCAAAGATACCGCCAAAGACCTCGACAAACCGCGCAAGATCCATCTGGCTGGCGCGCTCAAAGCGCTGATGCGGATGCATCTTGGCCCAATGGTCGGCGATCTCGATGCGGCGCGGGCACCAGACATGATCAAAGCCCTGAATATACTCAAGAAACTTCTTCAACCCTGCCGCCTTGCCAGGGCGGCCAATCAGCCGACAGTGCAACCCGACGCTCATCATCTTGGGCGCGCCATTTGCCCCCTCGGCATAGAGCAGGTCAAAGGCGTCCTTCAGATACTGAAAGAACTGTTCGCCAGTGATATAACCTGGTGCGGTGGCAAAGCGCATATCATTGGCTTCCAGCGTGTAAGGGATCACCAGCTGGTCGCGCGCACCGACCTCCAGCCAATAGGGCAGATCGTCATCATAGGTGTCCGAGACATAGTCAAAGCCGCCCTCTTCTGCCACCAGCCGCACCGTATTGGCGCTGCAGCGGCCAGTGTACCAGCCACGCGGCCGCTCCCCGACCACTTCGGTATGCAGTCGCACCGCCTCGGCAATGGCCGCGCGCTCGTCTTCCGGGGCCATATCTTTGTGCTCGACCCATTTCAGGCCATGGCTGGCGATCTCCCAGCCGGCAGATTTCATCGCCGCCACCTGCTCGGGAGAGCGCGCCAGCGCCGTCGCCACGCCATAAATTGTCAGCGGAATCCCGGCAGCGGTGAACATGTCATGCAGCCGCCAAAACCCAGCCCGCGCGCCATATTCATATATCGATTCCATATTCCAGTGCCGTTGCCCCGGCCAGGGCGCAGCCCCGGCAATATCGGACAAAAAGGCCTCGGACGCGGGGTCGTCATGCAGGGTGCAATTCTCGCCGCCCTCTTCGTAGTTCAGCACAAATTGCACCGCCACCCGGGCCGCTCCCGGCCAGGCTGCGTTTGGAGCCTGCGCCCCGTAGCCAATCATATTGCGCGGATATCTGTTCATGCGCTGCGTCTCTTTCTTAACCTCTGTCCACCGCTCTGTCGTCAAAAACGGCAAAACCGGCCTATTCTCTCTTGCTATTGTAAAAGGCGCGGCTTCTTTTTCAAATATTCCCGAATACACTGTCAAAGCAGCGGTGTTTGCAGCAAAATCCATAGTCATGCAGGAAAATGCAGCACACATCTCACGGAGCGCCTCTGAAATGACCGGATATCTGACCACCCATGTTCTGGACACCGCCCAGGGCAGCCCTGCCGCCAATCTGCCCATCACTCTCTACCGGATCGACGGCGACAGCCGCCACCAGCTGGCCCAGATGAATACCAATGCCGATGGGCGCACCGACAGCCCCATCCTACCCCAGGACCAGTTCACCCCCGGCACCTACGAGCTGGTGTTTGACGCAGGCGCCTATCTGCGCGCCAGCGGCCAGGCCGGTGATCAGGCCAGCACCGATCCCCTTTTTCTCGATCAAGTGCCCATTCGCTTTGGCATCAGTGATGCAGAGGCCCATTATCACGTGCCCCTGCTGCTCTCACCCTTTGGCTATTCCACCTATCGCGGCAGCTGACCCACGCACTTTGCCCCGACCCTCTGTTTTGACCGGGTCAAGGGCGGCGCAGCCGCCGGGCTCTGCCCGGCTTGCCCTTGAGGCGGGCAGAACAGGTTTAAACTCGACGGGGCGTCTTCAGAGGCAGACTGCCTCCTGAAGCGCTTCTCAGCAGTTTTTCTTTCTGCGCCGCGACAGCGGCGCCGGGCCCAAGGCCGGGACGGGCCCGGCAGGGCATGTCACCGGAGGCGGGAGCCCCCCCCCTTAACAAAGCTGAGCGGGAGCCCCCTTTTACTTCACAGGCGAGAGCTTCCCTTTTGGCCTCGCGACATTAGTTTTCGCCTGATGCGCAAACGGCAACAGATGCCTCGGCGGCGCGCACCGAGGCGCCCATGCGTTGGGTCATAAAATCCATAAACAACCGCGTCTTTGGGTCCTGGTGACGACGGTGGGTATAAAGACAGGCCATCTGCACCGGCACCGGCGGGCTCTGCTTCGCCACCGCCACCAGCGCCCCCGAGATCAAATGCTCCGCCACCTCAAACACCGGCTTGAGGGCAATGCCTTCCCCGGCCAGGGCCCAGTCTATCAGCACATCGCCATCGTCACATTCATAGCGCCCGGAAACCGCAAAACGTTTCGGCCCATCTTCACTTTGCAACATCCACTGAAACTCGCTGGCACCAGGGTAGCGCAGGTTCAAACAATTATGCGCCCCGCCAACCAGATCCTCGCCCCGCTCAGGCGTGCCGTGGCACGCAAGATAATCCGGCGCCGCACAGAGCACCCGCTGGCAGTCAGCAATCTTGCGAATGCGCAGGTTGCTGTCCTCCGGTTGCCCCAAAAAAAACGCCAGATCCAGCCCTTCGGTGGTCAGATCCACCGTCCGGTCCGACAGCCGCAGGCGCATGTTGATCTCTGGGTATTCTGCCAGAAAGGCTGGCACCTCCGGCGCCACCAGCCGCCGCCCCGCCCCCAAGGGAGCCGCCACAAACAGGGTGCCGCGCGGCGTATCCGTCAGATGCATCACCTGGGCCTCGGCCTGATCCACTGCCTCCAGCACCGAAACCGCGCCGGAATAAAACGCCTGGCCCTGTTCGGTTGCGGTCAGATTGCGGGTGGTGCGCTGGAACAGGCGCACCCCCAGGTAATCCTCCAGCTGCGAAATCCGCGCCGAGGTCACCGCCGGAGAAACCCGCAGATCCCGCCCCGCCGCCGACATCGAGCCCAGCTCATAGACACGCACAAAGGTTCGGATATTATCGAGATAAGACATGGCGCCTCCGGTTGCCTCACGGCATTCTTCTTGTTTTTTTGATACAGCTTGGAAGTTTACTGGAATACCGAATAAAGATGCGCTTGCCTAGGGTGGCCACGGGGGAAACCATAGGGAAATCTATGGACCCCCCTGAACAAATCTCAACGCTGCACAAAGACGACACCACACAGACCATATGAGGGCACGGGCATGTATGAAATTCTGATGATGTGGGATTGGCTGGGCTTTGCCATTCGCTGGCTGCATGTAATCACCGCAATGGCCTGGATTGGCTCTTCTTTCTATTTCATCGCCCTGGATCTGGGCCTGCGCAAGGCGCCCAATCTGCCGGTTGGCGCCCATGGCGAGGAATGGCAGGTGCATGGCGGCGGATTTTACCACATCCGCAAATTTCTGGTGGCCCCGGCCGAGATGCCGGAGCATCTGATCTGGTTCAAATGGGAAAGCTACACCACCTGGCTGTCGGGCTTTGCCTTGTTGATGGTGGTCTATTGGGTGGGCGGCGAGCTCTATCTGATTGATCAGGCCAAGGCCGAGCTGACCCTGTGGCAGGGCATAGCCATCTCGGCGGCATCGCTGTCGATTGGCTGGCTGATCTATGATCGCCTGTGCAAATCCGGCCTGTCCGAGCGCCCCACCCTGTTGATGGTACTGCTGTTTGGCCTGCTGGTGGTGATGGGCTATGGGCTCAACCAGGTCTTTACCGGCCGCGCCATGATGCTGCATCTCGGGGCCTTTACCGCCACCATCATGACCGCCAATGTGTTTTTCATCATCA
Organism: Pseudophaeobacter sp. TrK17; assembly: GCF_042192375.1. Classification (NCBI taxonomy): domain Bacteria; kingdom Pseudomonadati; phylum Pseudomonadota; class Alphaproteobacteria; order Rhodobacterales; family Roseobacteraceae; genus Pseudophaeobacter; species Pseudophaeobacter sp. TrK17. The sequence continues at coordinate 686,672 of NZ_CP071700.1, read as the reverse complement.
TGCCAAACCAGCGCATTGTGGTGGCGGATTTGCAGGCAGGGCGCACCCCGGACGCCAAATATGGCAAGATCGCCAAGCTGCGTTCAACCCATAACAACTATCTCACCCTGCCGGTGATCTTCCTGATGCTGTCGAACCACTACCCGCTGGCCTTTGCCTCTGAATACAACTGGCTGATCGCCGCCTTGGTATTCCTGATGGGGGTGACCATCCGGCATTATTTCAACACCAAACATGCAGGCACTGGCAATCCCACCTGGACCTGGCTGGCCACAGCGTTGCTGTTCTTGGGGGTGATTATCCTGTCCACTCTGGGTCTGGAACAGGAGGGCGAGGCCGATGAGGACAGCGCCGCACTGACCGGCACCGCGCTGATCATGGCACAGGCCGATGGCTTTGAAGAGGTCCATGAGATCGTCCTGGGCCGGTGCAGCATGTGCCACGCCCGCGAGCCCTTCTGGGATGGCATTCGCACCGCCCCCAAGGCGGTTTTGCTGGAAACCGAAGCCGATCTGGCCCGCCAGGCCAAGGCGGTGTTTCTGCATGCCGGCATGACCGACGCCATGCCCCCGGCCAATGTCACCTTTATGGAGCCAGAGGATCGCGCCGCCATTCGCCGCTGGTTCAAAAACGCCCGCATGTAGCGCGGCTTTCACCTGCCTGCAGCCTGGCTTTCAGATAAGCTTGCACTGCGCGCCACAGGTCGACTTGCGCGGCTTCCTGCCCGCGATGCCAAACTCTGCTCAAATCCCTCTTGGGACTACTTTACCTCACGCTGCTCTGTGCTAGGGTCACCATGACATCCTGAGTGGCGGCCCTGCCTGTTGCCACGTACCCGGGATCGTTCTGTCTGCGCCCAATTCCTGCACGCTGCCCGGAGTGCCCATGTTTTTCAAATTGCCCCTGCGCTCTGCCCCGCAAAGGGCCCTGCGCGCAGCCGCTTTGGGCCTGTGTTTGACCGCCCCCTTTGTGCCCACTGCGGGCATCAGTGCCGAAGTCCAGCTCACGGCGCCCGGCGCTTCAGAGGCGCTGACCCAGCGGTTGCAAGGGGCCTCCAGCGTTCTGGGAGCCGATCCGCAGATTGATGCGCAGGAACTGCTGGCCGCCGCCCTGTCGGACTATCGCACTTTGGTACAGGTGCTGTATGACGCCGGGCATTTTGCGCCGCAGGTCACCATCCGTCTCGACGGGCAAGAGGCCGCCCGCATTGAGCCACTGAACGCGCCGCGCCAGATCAATCAGGTGCGCATTACCGTGATCCCCGGCCCCAGCTTTCGCTTTTCCCGCGCCGAAATCACCCCCTGGCCCAGCAACAGCGATGTGCAGCGCCCCGCCGGTTTTGCCGTCGGTCAACCCGCTACCACCGGGGTGCTGCGCGATGCCGGCGCCGCCGGGCTGTTGGCCTGGCGCAGGGCTGGCCACCCAAAGGCCCGTCTGGCACATCAGGCGATTACCGCCAACCATCGCGCCAATACGCTGGACGCCCGCCTGACCATGGCCCCTGGGGCAAAATTGCGGTTTGGCACGCTGCGTCTGGCCACCCCCAGCGCCGTGCGCACCGAGGCAGTCCAGCGCATCGCGGGCCTGCCAACCGGCGCGGTCTACCATCCGGATCTTGTGGCCAAATCCGCCACCCGCCTGCGCCGTACCGGTGCCTTTTCCTCGGTCACCCTGCGCCCCGAAGACCAGCCCAACCCGGACGGAACGCTTGATTATATCGCCACGGTCGAGGACATGCCGCCGCGGCGGCTGACCTTTGGGGCCCAGCTCAGCTCCTCTGACGGGATCGAGATCACCACCAGCTGGATGCACCGCAATCTGTTTGGCGGCGCGGAAAAACTGCGCTTTGAGACCCGGCTCAGCGGGCTGGGGGGCAGCAATGACATCGACGGGCGCATTGCCCTGCGACTGGACCAACCAGCTACGCTGGGGCCGGATGACAATCTGTTCTACCTCATTGAGGCCGAACGGCTGGACGAAGAACATTATACCGCTACCCAAGCCCGGGGCGGTATTGGTCTGCGCCGGGTCTATTCCGATCAGCTGTTTGCCGAAGCGGGCTTTGGCTTTAACACCATCCTGGCCGAGGATGCCTTTGGCAAACGGCGCTTTAAATATGTCGCCGGTTTTTTGCGGGCGGAATATGACCAGCGCAACAGCCGGGTGAATGCCACCAGCGGCTATTTCATCAATGCCCGTCTCACCCCTTTTCTGGGTATAGACGGCACCGACGATGGGCTGCAGATCAAGCTCGACGGGCGGATTTACCACGGGCTGGGCGGCAGTGATCGTCTGGTTCTTGCCGGGCGCGCCCAGCTAGGATCGGTGATTGGCCCCTCGCTGGGCAATACCTCCCCGACATTGCTGTTTTTCTCCGGCGGTGCCGGATCGGTGCGCGGCCATGAATACCAATCTCTGGGCGTGCCTGTGGGCGCCAATTCCGCCGGGGGCCGGGGCTATCTGGCGTTTTCGGGCGAATTGCGCGGCAAGATCACCGACAAGCTCTCGCTGGTTGGCTTTTTTGACATTGGCTATGTGGACAGCGATGCCTTTGTCTCCAGCACCTCGCAAAGCCATTCGGGCGCCGGGTTTGGCCTGCGCTATGATGTGGCCGGAATCGGGCCGCTGCGGGTGGATTTTGCCTATCCGGTGGATGGCGGCACCGAGGATGGATTGCAATTCTACATCGGTATAGGGCAGGCTTTTTGATGCGCGTTTCGGTTCTGTTTCCCGCCGCTCTGCTGGCCAGCTCTGCGCTCATCCTGCCCTTAGTCTCGCCACTGGCAGCGCAGGACACCACGCCCGAAACCCCGCCTGAGCCTGAGCCCAGCTATCTCGAAAGCTTCCTCGAAGAAAACCTGTCCGCAGACAACCAATACATCACCGTAACCGGGCTGAACGGTGCCTTTTCCTCGCAGGCGGTGATCGACGAAATCACCGTCGCCGATACCGAAGGCGTCTGGCTGCGGCTGCGCGGCGCTGAGCTGGACTGGAACCGCCTGGCCCTGCTGCGTGGCAATTTGTCGATCAATCACCTGAAGGCCGCCGAAATTGCCGTGCTGCGGCAACCAAAGCCGCTGCCGCCGGATCCCAGCCTGCCCAGCCCCGAGGCCACCCCCTTTCAATTGCCGGACCTGCCGGTCGCGATTGAGCTGGGAGAGATCAGCGTCGCCCGCATCCTGCTGGATGAGACGCTGTTTGGCTTTGCTGCCAGCCTCAACCTGCAGGGCGGGCTGAAATTAGCCGAGGGCAGTCTGACAACCCAGCTCGAGGTGAATCGGCTCGACAAACCCGGCGACCGGCTGAGCCTTGAGGCCGGATATGCCAAGGACAGCCGCCAGATCACCCTTGATCTGGCGCTCCAAGAAGCCTCGGGCGGCTTGATCTCCACCGCCTTGGCGCTGCCTGCGGCCCCCAGCCTGCAGCTCGATATAAAAGGCAGCGGCCCGGTCGAAGATTTCACCGCCCAGATTGCCCTGTCCTCCAACGGCAGCAACAGACTGGCGGGCCAGATTGAACTGACGGCTCTGGCCGCGCCACCCGAAGCCGGGACAGGCGCCACCGGAACTCCCGATGCTGGCGCCGCAGCGGCGGGCATTGGCTTCACCGCCGATCTTGGCGGCGATATCGATGCCTTGCTGCTGCCGGACTATCGCCCCTTCTTTGGTCCTGACCTGCAACTGGCTCTGCGGGGCAGCAGCACCTCCACAGCCGGGCTGGTGCTGGACAGTTTTGCCCTGCGCAGCCAGGCCCTGCGGCTCAGCGGGGCACTGGCCATGACCCCCGCGGGACAGCTGGACACCGCCAATATTCGCGCTGCAATCACCCCGCCCCCTGGGCAGGCTGCGGTGCTCTTGCCCTTGCCCGGCGCCGATACCACCCTGGCTGGCACAGAAATTCTGGCGCAGAAAACCAGCGACGGCCCCTGGTCCCTGAGCGCCGAGTTGACCCAGCTCAGCCATCCTGAGGCGCTGATCGAAACCGCGCTGATTACGGCTCAGGGGCGGCTGTCACTGGATGACAGCGGCGCGCAGCAGCTCGACGGGGATGTCACCGCAGAGTTGCAGGGGCTGAAACTGCGCGATCCAGCCCTGGCCGCCGCAGTGGGGCGCGAGGTTTCTCTGTCCAGCCATCTGACCACCCAGGGCGCGGCGGCATTTTCGCTGCATGAGCTGCTGTTGCAGGGACAGGACTATCAGGCCAGCGGAGATCTGGGCTTTGCGGGGCTGGAAAGCGGCCTGCAGGTCACCGGCGACCTGCGCGTCGGTGCCGGCAATCTGCAGCGGTTTTCTGCTCTGGCAGGCCAGCCCCTGTCGGGCGCCGTGCAAGGCCAGATCCAAGGCGCGCTCACGCCGCTTTCCGGCGCCTTTGAGGCCGATATGGCGCTACAGGGCCAGGGCGTTTCTGCCGGGATTGACGTTCTTGATCAGCTGACAGAGGGCACTCTGGCGCTGACCTTCAAGGGCGGGCGCGATGCCGCCGGGCTGGAGATCAAACAGTTCACACTGCTGAGCGGGCAAATCTCAGCCGAGGCCAGCGGCACCCTGGACAGTCGCGCCGGCAGCCTGCATCTGCAGGCGGGCCTCAAGGATCTCAATCCACTGGTGCCGCAGGTTTCCGGGGCGCTGACCCTAGAGGGCGACCTGACCCGAAGCGGCGACAGCCTGTCGGGGCAGCTCCAGCTCAAGGGGCCACATGCGTCCTTTGCCCAGCTCCAGGGCCGTGCCCAGCTGGACGGCGCGGCGGATGTCACCTTTGAGGCCTCACTGGAAGAAATGCAGCGCTTTGTTCCCGAACTGCCGGGCAGGCTCAGTGCGACAGGAGAGGCGCGACGCCGTGATGGCCGCTGGCAGATCACCAGTGACGCCAAGGCGCCTTCGGGGGCTGAGGCACGCCTGGCCGGCAGCTTTGACGAAAGCAGCGGGCTGGCCGATATCACCGCCAAGGGTCAGGCCCGGCTGGAAGGCGCCAACCCCTTTATCACCCCAAATCTGCTGAGTGGCACCGCCGCCTTTGATCTGGCACTAAAAGGCGCGCCCACGCTCGCGGCCCTGAGCGGCAGCATCACCACCCGTGGCGCCGCAATGGCGCTGCCTGCTGCGGCCCAGCGGCTCGACGATATCAACGCAACGGTCACGCTGCAGAACGCTGGCGCGCAGCTGCAGGTCTCGGCACGCCCCCGGGATGGCGGCAACCTGCGCCTGACCGGCCCCATAGCTCTGACACCCCCGTTTGATGCTGCGCTCAAGATTGGCATATCGGATGTCACGCTGACCGATCATCTGAGCTATGAAACCCTGCTGAACGGCGCGCTGTCTTTTGCCGGTCCGCTGGCGGGCAACAGCCGTTTGAGCGGTCGGATTGATATTGGCGAAAGCAATATCAACCTCAACACCGCCGGGGGGGCAATCTCGGCGGCGCCCATCCCGCCAATCCGTCACATCGGCGAATCGCGCCCGGTTCGGCAGACCCGCGCCCGCGCTGATCTGATCCAAACCACCGCAAGCACCGGATCCAGCAGCAACATCGCCCTGGATCTGTTGATTGACGCGCCAAACCGCATCTTTGCCCGGGGCCGTGGGCTCAATGCTGAACTGGGCGGCCGCATCCAGCTGCGCGGCAGCACCGCCGCCCTGGCCCCTGCCGGGCAGATCAGCCTGAAACGTGGCACCTTTGACATCCTTGGGCGGCGTCTGGAACTGGACGAAGGCCGCATTACCCTGCTGGGGGATCTGAAACCACATCTGGAGTTCCGCTCCTCTGCCAGCACCGCCACTGGCAGTGCAACGCTGGAAATCGAAGGCCCCCTGGATGCGCCGCAAATCAAGGTCACCTCCGACCCGCCGCGCCCCAGCGAAGAGGCCCTGGCGCTGCTGTTGTTTGGCGACAACATTGATGATCTGTCCCCCCTGGCCCTGGCGCGCCTGGCCAAATCTGCGCTGGATCTCAGCGGGCGTGGACTGGGCAACCAAAGCCGCCTGCGGGACGCAACCGGCGCTGACAACGTCGAGGTCGGGCTCGACAATATCGGCTCGGGCCTGTTGGGGCTGGGCGGCTATATCGGCGAGAAAGCCTATACTGATTTCAACGTCAACACCGAGGGCGACAGCGAGCTGAGCATCAACATCGACCTCACCGATTCCGTCACCGTGACCGGCACTGTCGACAGCGAAGGCGAAAGCGGTTTTGGTCTGTTCTTCAAGCGGGATTACTGATTTTCTGGCCCCCGCATACCCCACGCCATCAGCGCTCCGCCCCGGCGGCGCAATTTCGACACATGTCTTCGTTAAGCCTGCAAATGCTTTTCCAAACCGGAGCAGCCGCTTAACCTGGCCCTAAAGCCCCGACACGCTGGACAGATTGCATGAGTGAACACCCACCGCAGCCCGCCTTCGCTGCCCGTATCACAAAGCGCCTCAACTCTGCGCTGCACCGCGCCCGTTTTTTTGCCTCTCAGCCCCATGCGCATGGGCCAAAACAGCGGATCGCCGCCGCCGATGAGGTGGTTCTGGTCGCGCTGGTGCGCGATGGCGTCACTCCCGCCCCTCATCCCCATGCCTCAACCGGGCTGCGCCTGGCGCCCCCCGCCTATAGCGCCTATGTAGCCACGCACTCAGGCAGGTCTCACAATGACAGAGGGGCCGCATAATGACGGTGTCCGCCCCGAACAGCGCGCCTCTCATCAGCGCCGTGGTGATAGGCCGCAACGAAGGCGCGCGTCTGCTCGCCTGCCTTGCCTCGCTGCAACCGCAGATACACCGGCTGATCTACGTCGACAGCGGCTCTAGCGATGGTTCGACCAAAGCGGCGCAGGCGCTGGGGGTCGAGGTGGTGGCGCTGGATATGTCGCTGCCCTTCACTGCCGCCCGTGCCCGCAATGCGGGGCTGGACCGGTTGCAGGGCGAACAGGGGTTTGTGCAGCTGGTTGATGGCGATTGCGAGGTGGACGCCAACTGGATTCCCCAGGCCGCGGCGTTTTTGCAGCAGCACCCAGAGGTGGCCGTGGTCTGTGGCCGCCGCCGCGAGCGCTTTGCAGAGGCGTCGATCTACAACCAACTGTGCGATGCGGAATGGAACACGCCCATAGGTGAGGCCAAGGCCTGCGGCGGCGATGCGCTGATGCGGCTGGAGGCGCTGCGCGCAGTGGGCGGATATCGCGCCGATCTGATCGCAGGGGAAGAACCCGAAATGTGCCTGCGCCTGCGCCGCAAGGGCTGGAAAATCTGGCGCATTGATACGGAAATGACCCTGCATGATGCGCAGATGACCCGGTTTGGCCAATGGTGGAAGCGCAGCCGCCGGGCCGGCTATGCCTTTGTCCAGGGGGCCGCGTTGCATGGGGCCTCACCGGAGCGACATTGGGTCACCGAAACCCGCCGCGCCCTGCTCTGGGGTGGGGTGCTGCCGCTGGCTCTTCTCTTGGGCACTGTGGCGATCTCCCCCTGGGTCCTCGTGGTTGCAGGGCTATATCCGCTGCAGCTGCTGCGTCTGAGCCCGCGCATGGGACTGCGGCCTGCCTGGTTTTCGCTGCTGGGGAAATTTGCCGAATGCGCTGGCGTGGCAGAATACTCCTGGGACCGCGTGCGGGGAAAAAACCGCAAAATATTGGAGTATAAATAGGTTCTGACCGCCCGGCCCCTTGCCGCATTTGTCACTGAACACAGAGCCCAAAACAATGCGCTACAGCGCTGGCGCGTCAGAGCCAGCGCCGGGCCCAAGGCTGCCAAGAGGGGGCAAAGCCCCATCTGCAGGCGCGGGAGCCTCCCCTTTGCCGGGTCCCAGCCCGGTTCTATTTATGCGAATAGAGGAGGCTACAGTTTGGGCCGGTTGCGCAGGGCCTGCCAGATCTGACCAGGCAGAATGGCAAAACACTTGGCATAGCGTGGCACCATCCGGCCTGGGCTGCTCAAGGCGCGCCACAGCCATTCCATGGCAATCTTGCGCACCCAAAGCGGCGCCCGTGTCTGATGGCCACCCAGAAAATCCAGCCCCGCGCCAATCGAGGCAAAGCCAACCAACGGGGCCGCGCTGCGGCCGCGATGGGCCAGGCGTTCCTGCTTGGGTGCGCCCAGGGCCAGAAAACACAGGCGAATGCCCTTGCTGTTCAGGTTTTCGAGTATTTTACCGGCTTCATCGCCCTGTGGGTCAAAAACCCCCGAGGGCGCATGGCACCAGGCCAGATCCAGCCCCGGCACCTCTGCCTCCAGATGTGCCGGGGCATCGCGCAGTGCCACCTCGGTACTGCCAACCAAGGCCACCGGCACCCCGGCTGCAGCGGCCAGACGGCAAAGCGGCAGAACCAGATCAGACCCCGGCATCAGTTCAACCGGGCGTTTGGCCAACTGCGAAAGCCAGACAATGGGCCGCCCGTCTGCCACCACCAAATCCTGTCCGGCGTAGGCTTGCAGAAACTCTGGCGAGTCAGCCAGTTTAACCAGATGATCCAGGTTCACGGTTGCCAGGGCAAAGCCTTCGCCCGCCGAAAAGCGCCGCAAAACCTCGCTCTCCAAGGCGGCCCGGGTGGGCAAATTCACCGTGATACGCTGGCCTTGAAACTCAAAAAACACCTGTTCACTCCCACGCTGACCCCAAAAACCGAGATCCGCCAATTTCCAAGCAGCGCTGCGCAAATACCCCGCAAAAGACCGTGGCTCAAGCCACTCTAACATAACCGGCTGAATATAGCCGTTTGCGCCCCCTCATTTATCCCTTTGGCTATAATATGCGCGGAATTTCCCGCGACACCGCGCCAAGACCGTTGTAATCTGATGGGGTATGACTTGCGGCAAAGCGGCGCAAAAAGTGCGCAGTCTTGCTCACCCGTCCTGCTCACCGGTCCAGGTCATCAGGTCATCAGGTCAGGCCCCTAAATAGGTAACAATTCTGACCACACTCTCGTCACGCCGCCCCCCTGCGGTCACCAAATGCCCATCGCCCTGCCGCAATTGGAGACTAGGGCCCGTGGACATTCATCTTGAAGCGATGATGACAGCTGCGAGATGCCAGTTGGCAGCATAGCTGGACGCTGTTTTCTCGTACCGGGTCGCTATGGCTCTGAATTCCTTGATCTTTGCGAAGAAATTCTCGATCAAGTGCCGCCATTTGTAGGCGTGTTTATCGTAATCGCGCAGGAACTTGCGGTTCGCTTTCGGTGGGATGATGGCGGTGGCACCGCGCGCATCGAGTTCTGTGAGCAGCCAATCGGCATCAAATGCCTTGTCGGCCAAGAGAGCATCAAAGGCCACGCCATCGATGAGCGGTTCGACGCCCTTCATGTCGTGAGCCTGACCAGGCAGGAGTACGAAGTCAGCCAGGTTTCCTAGGGCGTCGACCAAAGCAACGATCTTGGTGGTCAATCCGCCACGCGACCGCCCGATGGCTTGATTTTGAGTCCCCCCTTGCGCCGCTCGCCTTCTGGTGAGCCTGAACAATCGTGCCGTCGATCATTGCGTATTCGAAATCTGGATCCCCACTGATTTCCTTGAAAATTCGCTCGAATACGCCGCCCTCAGCCCATCTGCGAAACCGTCGGAACACGCTGTTCCAGTTGCCGAAATAAGCAGGCAGGTCACGCCACGGCAACCCTGTCCGCACACGCCATAGCACGGCTTCGAGAAACAGACGATTATCCTTGCCCGTCACACCCGCATCGCCCTCCTTGCCAGGCAAGTGCGGCGCGAGGCGAAGCCAGACGTCATCTGTCAACACAAACCGCTCTTCGTTCATTCAAACCTCCATTTTGGAAGCTTGAATCAGAATTCAGACCGGTTGGGAATCCTGAATGTCCACGGGCCCTAGATCCATCTCATGCCTAATGCACTTGCCTCATTGATGCTGCTGCTCTGGCCTGTGGTCAGCCTGGTGCTGTTCCGGCGCTTGCCGCTGGAGCGGGCCATTTTGTGGTGCATTCTGGCGGGCTACCTGCTGCTGCCCCCGGTGGCCGAGTTCGACCTGCCGCTGGTGCCGGATATGGACAAATTCACCATTCCCTCGATCATGGCTTTTGTCCTGTGCATCGGGATGATGGGCAAAAAAGTACCGCTCCTACCCCGGCACCCCTTGGCGAAATTGCTGACCCTGTTGTTTACATTTGCGGTGATTCCCACGGTGATGACCAATGGCGATCCGGTAATCTTTGAAGTGCTGGCAGATGCCGACCCCATTGTCTTTATCACCGATATGCTGCCCGGGCTCAGATGGCGGGATCTTGGATCGGTGATGATCAACCAGGTGATCATCCTGATGCCCTTCTTGCTGGCGCGGCGCTATCTGTCCTCGCCAGAAGGACAAAAAGAGCTGTTGCTCGCCCTTTGCATCGCCGGACTGGCCTATTCGATCCCGTCGCTGATCGAAATCCGTCTCAGTCCGCAGATCAATATTATGGTCTATGGCTTCTTTCAGCATGATTTTGCGCAAACCATGCGCCTGGGCGGCTTTCGCCCCATCGTCTTTATGCCCCATTCCCTGTGGCTGGCCCTGTTCATGTTTTCCGCAGTGCTGGCCGCCGTGTCCCTGGCCCAGGCTGCGAAGGGGCGGGACCGCCTGCGGCTCGCCATCGCTGCGGCCTATTTGTTCTTCGTTCTGTTCCTGTGCAAAAGCTTTGCCTCGCTGGCCTATGGGCTCAGCTTTGTGCCGCTGGTGGCGCTGGCCTCGCCGCGCTGGCAAATCCGTGTCGCCATCACTTTGGCGGCCCTGGCCATCACCTACCCCATGCTGCGCAACCTCGGGGTCATTCCCACCGAGGCCATCCTGGCCCTGGCCGAGGCCATCAGCCCCGAGCGGGCGCAATCACTGGGCTATCGCTTTGATAATGAAGCAATGTTGCTGCAACGCGCCGCTGAAAAGCCCTGGTTCGGCTGGGGCGGCTGGGGCCGCAATCTGGTGCGCGAGCTGGAAACCGGCGCTATTGTCTCGATCCCGGACGGCCATTGGATCCTGCTCTTTGGCACATTGGGCTGGTTGGGCTATCTGGCCGAGATGGGATTGCTCTCGCTTTCCATACTGTTGCTCGGGATCGAGATCCACCGCCGCCGCCGCCAGCAGATCTCCCCCTATGCCACGCCAATCGCGCTGATCCTTGCCGCTACCATGGTGGATATGATGCTCAATGATACTCTGGTGCCGATGACCTGGCTCTGTGCCGGATCGGTTCTGGGCTATGCCGAACGGCTGCGCTACCCGGGGCTGTTTGAAAAACCCCGTGCCCTGTTTGCAGGCAGGCAGGTCTTGATGCCGCAACCCCTTCCCCCCGGAGCACGCAAGCATATATAATGCCTTATTGTTTTCGCTTTAATACCCGTTTTCAACACCAAGCTTTCACAGCTTTGCCGCAGTGATGCACCAATTTCGCCTTGGGTAACAAGGAATCGTAACCGCAGGCAGATCAGCTGGCCCCAGCCGCCGAACTGCCCACCGCGTGCGCCCGGACCGACCCAACAGATATTTGCCTCTCCTGGGGCACCGGACTCTGCCCATTGGCATGGCAGGGATTGCAGGCAGGAGAGGCATCCCAGATTTGCCAAATGTAGAGGCCAAAGTTTGTCGTGGTAAAGACAGCAGATCAGAGCTCAGGCGCGCCGCAATACAGCGGCGATATCGCCATTGTCGGCATGTCGGTCAATGTTCCCGGCGCCGAGGGCGTGCAGACCTATTGGAACAACCTGCGTGATGGCATTGAATCCATCGTGCCGCTGGACCGCGATGCCCTGCTCGAGGCGGGTGTTCCCGCCGCCACCCTGGCCGATCCAAACTATGTACCCCATGCCGCCCTGCTGGAGGGCTTTGCCGATTTTGATGCCGAATTCTTTGGCTTCAGCCCCAAAGAGGCGGCCATTCTCGACCCGCAACACCGCAAGTTTCTTGAGGTCGCCTGGGGCGCCATGGAAAACGCCGCCCATCCGCCCGAAAGCCTGTCAGAGCCCATCGGCGTCTATGGCGGCTGTGGTATGGGCAGCTATTTCTATTTCAATATCTGCTCCAACCCTGGTCTGGTGGATGACGTGGGCATGTTCCTGCTGCGCCATACCGGCAACGACAAGGACTTTCTCACCACCCGCGTCAGCCATATCTTTGATCTCAAAGGGCCTTCGGTCAATGTCCAGACCGCCTGTTCCACCTCGCTGGTGGCGGTGCATTACGCCTGCAAGGCGCTGCGGGCCGGCGAATGTGGCATGGCGCTGGCCGGCGGTGTCACCATAGATATGCCCCAGGGGCGCGGCTACCTTTATAAAGAGAACGAAATCCTGTCGCCCGATGGCCATTGCCATGCCTTTGACCACCGCGCCCAGGGCACTGTCTTTGGGTCTGGTGCGGGCGCCGTTGCCCTGCGTCGGCTTGAGGATGCCCAGGCCGATGGCGATCACATCTGGGCGGTGATCAAGGCCAGCGCCATCAACAACGACGGCGCCGACAAGGCCGGCTATCTGGCGCCCTCGGTTGGGGGCCAGGCCAGCGCCATCCGCCAGGCGTTGGATGCGGCGGATATTTCAGCCGAGACAATTGATTACGTGGAATGCCACGGCACCGGCACCTATCTGGGCGATCCGATCGAGGTCTCGGCCCTGACCGAGGCCTTTCGCGACAGCACCGAGGCCGAAGGCTACTGCCGCATTGGCTCGGTCAAAACCAATATCGGTCACTTGGACACCGCCGCCGGCATCGCCGGGCTGGTGAAAACCGCGCTGGGATTGAAGCATCAGCAGATCCCGCCCTCGCTGGGCTATGAGGCGCCTAATCCGGCCATTGATTTTGACAGTTCCCCCTTCAAGGTCAATGACCGCCTGACGCCCTGGACCTCGCACAGCGGACCGCGCCGGGCCGGGATCAACGCGCTTGGCGTTGGGGGCACAAATGCCCATGCCATTCTGGAAGAAGCTCCTGCACGGGCGCCCTCCGAGGAAAGCGATTTCCCCTTCCATGTGCTCTGCATATCAGGGCAGTCCAAGGCGGCGCTCAACGCCAATGCCGCTGCCCTGGCCGATTATCTGGAGGCCAACCCGGAGCTCGATCTGGCCGATGTAGCCTATACCCTGAAACAGGGACGACGGGGGTTTGGCAAACGCCGGGTGCTGGTGGCGGAAACCGCGACCCAAGCCGCCGCGCTGCTGCGGGCCGGCGATCCGCGTCAGGTTTTTGACCATGATCAACTGGGGGACGCCCCCGAGGTGGTGTTTTCCTTCCCTGGCGGTGGGGCGCAATATGCTGGCATGGCGCGGGATCTCTATGAAACTGAGCCGGTCTTTGCCGATTGGATGGACCGGGGGCTGGATCATCTGCAGCCCCAGCTCGACCACGACATTCGCGCCCTATGGTTGCCGAACCCCGGCGATGAAGCCGCTGCCAATGCCCAGCTGCAACGGCCCTCGGCGCAATTGCCGCTGATTATGATCATTGAATATGCGCTGGCGCAGCTCTGGATCAGCTGGGGCATTCGCCCGGCTGCCATGGTGGGCCATTCCATGGGGGAAAACACCGCCGCCTGTCTCGCCGGGGTGATCTCTTTTGAGGACTGTATTGATCTGGTGCTGCTGCGCGGACGGCTGTTTGACCAGGTGCCTGCGGGCGGCATGTTGTCGATTGCCCTACCGCTGGCCGAGGTAGAGGCGCTGATCGGCGATGATCTCGATATTGCCAGCGTCAATGCGCCCAACCTCACCGCCGTCTCCGGGCCGCAACAGGCGCTGGACGCCCTGGCCGCACAGCTCGCTGCGCGTGAGGTGGATTTCCAGCGCATCCAGATTGATATCGCGGCGCATTCACGGATGCTCGACGGTATCCTGGCAGAATATCGCGCCTTCCTCGCCGGGTTGTCCCTGGCGGCGCCACAGATCCCGGTGATATCCAACCGGACCGGTCAGCCGCTGACGGCTGAACAGGCCATGGACCCCGATTACTGGGTTGGCCAGCTGCGCAATACGGTGCGGTTTGCCGATTGCATCGCCACCCTTGCCGCCACACCGGGGCGGGTGTTCCTGGAGGTCGGCCCCGGCAAGGCGCTGAGCGCCCTGACCCAGATGTCGCCCACTGTGCAGCCCGGACAGGTGCTCAGCGCCCTGCGCCACCCAGAGCAGGTTATCATGGATGACGCCTATTTCTTTGGCGTCATTGGTCGGCTTTGGGCCTGCGGGGTTGAGGCCGACTGGGATCAGATCTGGGGCGAGGCGAAGCGCCATCGCCTGCCGTTGCCCACCTACCAGTTCCAAAGAAGCCGCTATTTCATCGCGCCGGGCACGCAACAGCAGCAGGAAGACGCATCGCCGCCCCGGCGCCATGACGCGATCAGCGACTGGGGCTACCGCCCCGCCTGGCGTCCCCGGCTGGCCGATTGCGCCTTGGATGTGGACACAGACCTGGGCGAAACACCGCAGACCTGGATGATCTTTGCCGATGACTGCGGGGTGGCCACTGCGACAGCCACCCGACTGCGCGCTGCCGGTCATCGCGTCAGCCTGGTGCGGCCTGGCGACACCTATGCACGGCTTGCCCCGGACGACTATATCCTGCCCCCCGAACAGGGCAGGTTCGGTTATGGCGCTCTGCTTGCCGATCTGGCAGAGGCCGATGCCATGCCCCATCGCATCGCCCATTTCTGGCTGGTCACCGGCGAGGACGTACAGGTTCGTCCCGGCTCCTCCGTCTTTGACCGCAACCTCGAAATGGGGTTTGCCTCTGTCACTGCCCTGGCACAGGAGCTGGGCAGCCTGGATCTGGATCACCCCGTCCATCTGAACGTCTTTACCACGGGCGCGGCGCAGCTCGGTGCTGAACCCCTGCCCTACCCGGAAAAGTCGATGATTGCCGCTCCCGCCGGGGTCATCCCACGGGAATTCCCCGGGATCACCTGCGCGACGGTAGATATCGAACTGCCCGCCCAGCCCGGACTTATCGCCACTTTGCGCGGTGCCCTGCCCACAGATCTGACCCCGCGCCTGCTGCAAGAACTGATGGCCGGCCCCGCCAATACCGTGAGTATCTGGCGCGGTGACAAACGGTTTGAAAAAAGCTGGCGCAGCCAGCCCCTGCCCGAGGTCCCAGCCGCGCCAACAGCGGATCTGGCCGGGTTCAAACCCGGTGGCAGCTATCTGATCACTGGTGGTTTTGGCGGCATCGGCCTGGCCACGGCGGCGCATCTCATGCGTCACTATGATGCCAAGGTGGCGCTGATTTCGCGCCAGGGCCTGCCGCCGCGCGCCGACTGGCCGCGCTATCTGGCCAGCCACAGCCCCGCCAATCGCATCGCCCAACGCATCCGCGCCGTGCAACAGCTGGAAGACATCGGCTCAGGCGCCGTGCTGCCCTTAGCCGCAGACATCTGCAACAGCGCCGAGATGCGCAGCGCCCTGCGCAAAGTCGAGACCGAATTTGGCCACCTCAACGGGGTCATCCATGGTGCCGGCGTCATCGACGACGGACCGATCCTGGCCAAATCAGAGGCGCAGATCGCCCGGGTTCTGGCCCCCAAGGTCACCGGCCTGCGGGTGCTCGACGATCTGTTCCCCGACGGCAGCCTTGACCTGATGCTGCTGTTTTCCTCCTCCTCGACGGTCACCCGGCCCGCCGGGCAAATCGACTATGTCGCCGCCAATGAATATCTCAACGCCTATGCCGCCCATCGCCAGGGCGATCAGACCCGGGTTGTCGCCATTGACTGGGGTGTCTGGGCCGATACCGGCATGGCCGCCGAAGCCATGGCCGCGCGTCAGGGCGGCACCGCCCCATCTGAGCGCCAAAGCTGCGCCCAGCCCCTGCTGGACGAGACCGGATTCGACGCCTTTGGCAATCCGATCTTTGCCAGCCAGCTGGACGCAAACCAGTCCTGGATGTTGAATGAGCACCGCACCAAAGGCGGCACCGCGCTGGTACCCGGCACCGGCTATATCGAATGGATTGCCGAGGCGCTGGCGGCACAGGACCTGCAAGCGCCGTTTGAGATCAGGGACCTCACCTTTTTGCGGCCCCTGGTGGTCGCGGAACCGCCCCCGCGCGCGGTGGTTTTGCGGCTGCAGGCGCAGGATACGGGCTATGATTTTGCCACCCACAGCGCCCTTTCTGCGGGGGGCTATGCGCTCAACGCCGAGGCCAAAATCACCCTGCTGCCCGACTGCAAACACCCCGACAGCAAGCAGCCGCCATCGCTGGATCTCGCCGCCATCCAGGCCCGCTGCCCGCAGGTGGCGCACGCCACAGCCGACAAGCCGCTGCATTCCCCGCAAGAGGCACATCTGGATTTTGGTCCCCGCTGGCAGGTGCTGCAACAGACCGCCTTTGGCCCCGCTGAAACCCCGACAGAAGGTCTGGCCCATCTGCGTCTGCCCCCGGCGGCGCAGGATGATAACTGCCTGCTGCACCCCGGTTTGATGGATCTGGCCACCGGCTGGGCCATCTCCCTGGCGCCGGGCTATGAGGGCCGCAATCTTTGGGTGCCCCTGGGCTATCGCAGCATCCTGGTGCGGGCGCCTTTGACCACAGAGATTTGCAGCCATATGCGCCTGCGTTCTGGCGCCACCAGCGACAGCGCAGCTTTTGATGTCACCCTCACCGACACTGAGGGTCGGGTCCTGGTTGAGATTACAGATTTCCAGATGACCCGGCTTGCCGGAGGCTTTGAAGCCACGCCGCCCCAGACCAATGCCGACCATAGCGCCGAGGCCCTGGGCCTTGTGGCCAGTGCCGCGCCGCAGCCTCTGTCGGAAGACGAACGCCGGTTGCAGCTGAACCTGGCCAATGGCATCCGCGCGGCCGAGGGCCCAGAGGCGATGGTGCGCGCGCTCGCGACAAACCGCGCGCAAATTGTGGTCTCTTCGCTGGATCTGCCGTCATTGATTGAACAGACAACCCAAAGCCGTGCAGAGGCCGCGGCCGATGAGAGCCAGAGCTTTGAGCGCCCCCAGCTGGATACAGACTATGTGGCGCCCTCCACCCCGGTGCAAGAGCACCTGGCAGCCCTGTTCCAAAGCCTGCTCGGGGTCACGCAGGTTGGGGTGGCGGACAGCTTCTTTGAACTGGGTGGCCATTCGCTGATCGCGGTGCGGCTCTTTGCGCAGATCAAACGCCACTATGATGTGGACCTGCCGCTGTCGACCCTGTTTGAGGCCCCCAGCGTTGCCGACCTGGCTGACCTGTTGATGGCGCGCGGCGCAGGTGCGGAACAGGGAGATGCCGCACAGGGCGATGCCGCGACCCAGACCGACCAGGAGACCGCTCAGAACACGGCGGCGGCCCATTCCCATCTGGTGATGCTGCACCCCGGATCCGGCACCGGTGCCGCGCCGTTCTTTGTGGTAGCCGGAATGTTTGGCAATGTGTTGAACCTGCGCCATCTGGCGCTGGAACTGGGCGGCGAGCGCCCGATTTACGGCCTGCAGGCCCGTGGATTGATCGGCGAGGAGGCCCCGCATACCAGCATTGCTGCAGCGGCCACCGATTATCTGGCCGAGATCAGACAGATCCAACCTCAGGGGCCTTATCTGCTGGGCGGCTTTTCGGGTGGTGGCATCACCGCCTATGAAATGGCCCAGCAATTGCAGGCAGCCGGCGAAGATACGGCGGCGCTGGTGTTGCTCGACACGCCCCTACCAGTGCGCCCCAGCCTGAAACCTGTCGACAAGGCGCTGATCAAATTGCAGGAGCTACGCCGCAAAGGCGCGGGCTATTTGCTGGAATGGGCCAAAAACCGCATCCTGTGGGAGCTGAGCAAACGCCGCCAGCCCCCGGCAGAAACCGGTCAGGCGCCTGCTTTCAACAACCGCAAGATCGAGCTGGCCTTCCGGCACTCGGTCGAAAACTACGCGCTGCAGCCCTGGAATGGCCCGCTCACACTGCTGCGCCCGCCACTGGACCGCCATTGGCAGGTCTCGGGCGGCAATTGGGTCAGCTGCGAGCGGGAATATGTCTTTGCCGACAATGACTGGACCAGCTGGGCGCCCAGACTGGAAGTGATCGAAGTGCCTGGCGACCATGACAGTATGGTGCTGGTGCCCAATGTGAGCACCCTGGCCGCGGCCCTGAAGCCCCGGCTGGCTGGTGTTCCACCTCAGGCAAAGCCAACCCCCGATGACGCCAACCCGCAGCGGTTCTATTCGCGAGCCGCGGAATGACCCAGATGAACACAGGCAGCATTCTCACCATTATCCTGAACTACCGCACCCCGGAGATGACCCTCCGGGCTGCCGAGGCTGCCCTGGTGGAGATGGCGGATCTTTCAGGTGAGGTTCTGGTGATCGACAATGGCTCGGGGGATGGCTCTTGGGAAGCGCTGCAGGCCGGGTCGGCGCAACGTGGCTGGCAGCACAGTGACAAGATCAGGCTGCTGCAATCCCCGGTCAATGGTGGCTTTGGTGCCGGCATGAACATCGGCTTTGCCGCTGGCCTGTCGGATGGCACCGCCCCCGATTATTATTACCTGCTGAATTCGGATGCCTTTGTGCAGGGGCAGACCATGCGCACCCTGCGTGATTTTCTGGCCGATCACCCCGGAGCCGGGCTGGCGGGGTCTTTTGTGCATGGCACCGATGGCACCCCCCATCGCACCGCCTTTCGCTTTCCCTCGATCGCGGGTGAGTTCGAAATGGCCGCACGGACCGGTATCTTTACCCGGCTGCTGCACCCCTGGGTGGTGGCGATGGAGATGCCGCAGACACAAACCCAGGTGGATTGGACCGCTGGTGCCAGCCTGATGATCCGCCGCCAGGTGATCGAAGAGATCGGCGGTTTTGACGAGACGTTTTTCCTCTACTTCGAAGAGACCGACCTGTGTCGTCGCGCCGCCAAGGCGGGCTGGCGGACCCATTACGTGCCGGACAGTCAGGTTGCCCATCTGGGCTCTGCCTCGACCGGCATGAAAGACTGGGACCGCACCCCAGCCTATTGGTTCCAGTCGCGCAGCCATTATTTTGCCAAATCCCATGGCCGCGTCTATGCCGCCCTTGCCACCCTGGCCCGCATTGCTGGCACCGGTCTTTACGCACTGCGCCGTCTGGTGCAGGGCAAGCCGCAGGCCGATCCCAATCATTTCCTGAAAGATCTTATCTCACATTCCCTTGCGCCTGTGTCGCACAAGCCCTCACCCCCATGTGAAACGCGCCTTCACTCCCCGGTTTCGGAGGATCCAAAATGAGCCAATTTTCCTGTGTCGTCATCGGCAATGAATCCCTATTGATCGGCTGCGCCGAAGCCGTTCTGGCCCGTGGCCACCAGATTCAGGCGGTGGTTTCGACCGACAGCGACATCCGCGCCTGGGCCGAGGGCAAGGCGCTGCCCGTGCTCACGGACGCAACTGAAATCACTGACGCGTATGATTGGCTGCTCTCGATTGCCAACCTGCGGGTGATCCCAGATCCAGTGCTGGCCATGGCGCGCAAAGGTGCGGTGAATTTCCATGATGGCCCGCTGCCGCGCTATGCCGGTCTGAACACACCCAATTGGGCGATTATGGCTGGCGAAGCGCAGCATGGCATTACCTGGCATGTGATGGAGGGCGGCATTGATGAGGGCGATATCCTCGCCCAGCGCCTGTTCGACATTGCCGAGGATGAGACCGCCTTTAGTCTCAACTCCAAATGCTACGCCGCTGCCATGGACAGCTTTGGCGAGGTGCTGGAGCAGCTGAGTACGGATGCGCTGCATCGCCAGCCACAGGACCTGTCCCAGCGCAGCTATTTTGCCCGGGATCACCGTCCCGCTGCAGGGGGGATTCTGGATTTTTCCCAGACCAGTCAAAACCTGAGCCGCCTTGTGCGCGGGCTGGATTATGGTGGCTATTGGAACCCACTTGGCAGCGCCAAACTGCTGCTGCCTGATCAGGTTTTGCGCGTGGGTAAGGCCACCCCTACTGAGGGTAGCGGTCCGGCAGGCACCCTGCTTAGCGTGACTGGCGCGGTTGTCACCGTTGCCACCGCTGATGGTGCCATTGCGCTGGAAAATATCACCACACTTGGCGGCGAAAGCCTCGATCTGCCGACCCTGTTTACAGCCGGCCAACAGCTCCCGACGCTGAATGATCAAGCGGCCAATGACGTCGCCACCACCTTGGGGCAGAGCCAAGGCAGCGAGGCCCATTGGCGCCGTGCTTTGGCCGCCATGCAACCCGTCACGGTGCCGCTGGCCGCTCGCCATGACAAACCTGCAGGCACCACGCGCTACCCGCTGACCTTGCCACAAGAAGCCGGTGTTGATCTCACCGAAACCCAGATCATCGCCGCAACCCTGGCTTGGGCGCTGCTGGGCACGAGCTATGCTTGAATTTGGGTGACGCGCGTCATCAGGCGGCGCGGTTTTTGGCGTCATTCTTCACTTCGACGCCGTCGTTGAATTTGATTCCTTCGATGACTTTTGGCAACTGATTTCTGCCTTTGAGGCGCAGCCATGTTTTCGATGCGGACTGGATGAGGGTGAAGACCATCAGTTTTGCGGTCTTTTGCGAGAGTGCGCCTTTGGTGCGCACCGTTCTATGCCGCACCGTTGCGAAGACGCTCTCGATGGGATTCGAGGTGCGCAGATGGCCCCAATGCTCGGCCGGGAAGTCGAAGAATGCCAGCATCGCGTCCTTGTCCTTGATCAGACAGGCCACACCTTTTTCGTATTTCACGCCATATTTGTCTTTGAAAGTATCCAAGGCAAATATTGCGGCAGCACGGGTGTCGGCGTGCTGAATGTTGTCCAGATCCGACTTCACGCCGGGTCCCATTTGCTTGGGAAAATAGTTCAGCACATTTTTCACCTTATGTACCCAGCATCTCTGGTGTTTTGTGCTTGGAAACGCCTTATCCAGCGCGTTCCAGAAGCCCATGGCCCCATCGCCAACCGCGATCTCGGGCGCGACGGACAGTCCGCGCTTCTTGATGTCAGTCAGCAACTCGTGCCAGCTCTGCGTGCTCTCTCGAAGGCCGACCTGAAAGCCGAGCAGTTCCTTCTTACCCTCCGGTGTCGCGCCAATGATCACCAACATACACTCGGCATTTTCTTCCATCCGCGCCTGAAGATAGACACCATCCGCCCAGATGTAGACGTAGTGACGAGCCGATAGATCTCGCTGCGCCCAGCTGTCATAATCTGTCTGCCAACCCGCTGTCAGGCGGGCCAGTACGCTGGGCGACAGGTTGGGTGCATCAGCCCCTAAAATGGCTGACAGCGCCTCCTGGAAATCGCCGGTTGAGATACCTTTCAGGTAAAGCACCGGCAAAAGCGCATCCAGACTGACCGAGCGGCGCGCCCATTTGGGCAATATGTTCGACGTGAAGCGGACTTTTGAGGCTGCATCAGGGGTCGCCTTCCGGTCGCGCACCTTCGGTCGCTGCACATCCAGTGCGCCAATCCCCGTCTGGATCTGACGTTCTGGTCCAAATCCATGCCGCACAATCCGTTGGCGGCCATCCTCCAGTCGGTCATCGGCGAAACTGGCGACAAAAGCATCAGCTTCGGCTTTCAATGCCTCCGCCAGCATGCGCCGCCCTTCAAATCACGCCATCACCCAAACTCCCGCATAGCTCGCTGGGCACTGGCGCAGATCAGGCCGATATCGCCTTTGCCACACCGCTGGCGGCACAGGGCTCGGCAGCACAGGTGGTTTCCGAGTGGATTCCGCTGCAGGTGACACGCGATTCATCTGTTAACGGATTAGCGACTCAGATAGATATAGACGTAGCAAAGGCTCGCAAGTTTGGCGGTTTTGCCCTGGATCTGGTGGCCCGCGCCCCAGAGCTTTGCGCGCAAGACATGCCGGCAATCGGGTTCTCAGCGGATCGGGATGCTGCCCTGCCAGGCTGCATCGCCACCGTTTCGCTGGTTGAGAGCGCCTTGGCGCTACATGTAGATGACACCTGGCTCGATGCTCAGGCCGCGGAGCTGCTCGCCGCGCGGCTTGAAAGCGCGCTGGGTGTCATCGCATCTCTCCTCTGCTCTGGCAGGGATTGCCCCCTGTCTGATCTGTCGATCCTACCGGAAACAGAACGCCGAGTGCTGCTGGAAGACTGGAACCAGACCGCCTGCGATCTGCCTGCCGAAGAAACCATACAAGCCGCATTTGAGGCCCAGGTTGCCCGCACGCCAGAGGCCACAGCCCTGGTGTTTGAAGGCGAAAGCTACAGCTACGCAGGCCTCAACGCCCGGGCCAATGCCCTGGCCCGCCAGTTGCAGCAGGTCGGCGTCAAACCCGGCGCCCATGTGGGGCTCTATATCAAACGCTCCGCCGATCTGATGGTCGGGGCGCTGGCAGTGCTCAAGACCGGCGCCGCCTATGTGCCGCTGGACCCGGCCTACCCCCGGGACCGGATCGCCCATTACCTGTCGGACAGTCAGGCCAGCGTTGTCGTCACGCAGGACGCGCTGCGCCCAGAGCTGCCCGCAACCCAGGCCAAAATCGTCACTGTAGATAGCCTGCCAGTGGATGGCCCGTCAGCATCAGAGGCTGTGACGACAAACGTCACCAGCGCCGCAACCGGCGCAGATCTCGCCTATCTGATCTACACCTCCGGCTCCACCGGCACCCCCAAGGGCGTCATGGTACGCCAGGACAATGTGGCCAATTTCTTTGCTGCCATGGATGCGCGCATTCCTCACAAGGCGGGGGATGCCTGGCTGGCGGTGACCTCGCTGTCTTTTGACATCTCCGTGCTGGAGCTGTTCTGGACCCTGTCACGCGGTTTTAAACTGGTACTCTCCAGCGATGAAAGCCGCCTGGAGCTGTCCAATGGTCCCATTGCGACCTCGGACCGGCGGATGGATTTTAATCTGTTTTACTGGGGCAATGACGATGGCCCTGGCCCGCGCAAATACCACCTGCTGCTGGAAGGCGCCAAGTTTGCCGATGCCAATGGGTTTAACGCGGTGTGGACACCTGAGCGCCACTTCCATGCCTTTGGTGGCCCCTACCCCAACCCTGCCGTGACCGGGGCCGCGGTGGCGGCGGTCACAAGCAATCTCAGCGTGCGCGCCGGGTCCTGTGTGGCACCGCTGCACCATCCCGCCCGTGTGGCCGAGGAATGGTCGGTGATCGACAACCTGACCAATGGCCGTGCCGGGCTGGGCATTGCTGCGGGCTGGCAGCCCGATGATTTTGTGCTACGCCCGGAAAACACCCCGCCGGCCAACAAACCGGCGATGTATGACTGTATTGAGACCCTGCGCAAACTGTGGCGCGGTGACGAGGTGGAGTTTCCCCGCAAGGATGGCTCCATGCATGGTGTTGTCACCCAGCCGCGCCCGGTATCGCGGGAGCTGCCGGTCTGGATCACCACCGCTGGCAACCCCGATACCTGGCGCGAGGCAGGCGAGATTGGCGCCAATGTGCTGACCCATCTGTTGGGGCAGAGCATCGAGGAAGTCGGCGGCAAAATCCGCATCTATCACGATGCCCTGCGCGCGGCGGGCCATGATCCGGCGGATTTCAAGGTCACGCTGATGCTGCACAGTTACCTGGCAGAAACCCGCGAAGAATCCCGCCGCATCGCCCGTGAACCGATGAAGGATTACCTGCGCTCGGCCGCCGGCTTGATCAAGCAATACGCCTGGGCCTTCCCCGCCTTCAAACGGCCCAAGGGGGTCAATAACGCCTTTGATATGCAACTGGACGGGCTGAGCGCGGAGGAGCTGGAGGCCATCCTGGAGTTTGCCTTTGAGCGTTATTTTGAGGAGTCTGGCCTGTTTGGCACCGTTGAAGACGCCCTGGTCCGCACCGAGCAGTTGAAACGCATCGGCGTTGATGAGATCGCCTGTCTGATCGACTATGGCATTGCGCCAGAAGTGGTGCTGGAGGGATTGAAGCCGCTGGCCGAAGTGCTGCGCCGCGCCAATACCCCGCAAGAGCTGGCACCGGATGACTTTTCCCTCTCGGCGCAGATGATGCGCCATGGCGTCAGCCATATGCAGTGCACCCCCTCGATGGCAAGGATGCTGGTGCAGGATGATGAGGCCCGCATGGTGCTGGGGCGACTCAAGCATCTTTTGGTGGGCGGCGAAGCCCTGCCGGGGGATCTCGTCGGCGCCTTGCAGGAGGCGACGCCGGCGCAGCTGCACAATATGTATGGCCCTACTGAGACCACCATCTGGTCCACCTCGACCCCTCTGTCTGGTCAGTCTGATCTGTCTGGCGGCACCGCCGTTATCGGCACGCCGCTGGCCAATACCCAGGTCTATGTGCTGGACGCCGCCCAGCGCCCGGTGCCCATGGGGGCGGCGGGTGAGCTGTATATTGGCGGCTCTGGTGTCACCTCGGGCTATTGGCAACGGGCTGAGATGACCGCAGATCGCTTTGTGCAGTTGCCCTTTGCAACCGGCCCCCTTTACCGCACTGGCGATCTGGTCCGGTGGACGGCTGCGGGCCAGCTGGCCTTCCTGGGGCGCACCGATCATCAGGTGAAGATCCGTGGCCAGCGCATTGAGCTGGGTGAGATCGAAGCCGCCCTGGCCAACCAGCCCCATGTCACCGGCGCGGTTGTGGTCGAGCGACAGTTGGGCGATAGCGCGCAACTGGTGGGTTACATCACCCAAGACAGCGACAAACCGGCGGATCTGAACGCGATCAAGCAGAACCTGTCCCGCCATCTCGCCGCCGTCATGGTGCCCTCTCATCTTGTGGCGCTCGATGCCTTCCCGTTGACCCCGAACAAGAAAATCGACCGCAAGGCGCTGCCTGATCCGAAATTGGGTGCGCCCAAAGCCCCCCAAGCGGCGGCAGAAGTGGCACCCCTTGGCGCTGGGGTGCAGGCCGAGATTGCCAAGGTCTGGTCCCGAATTCTGGGCGTAGACGGTATTGGCGCGCAGGATAACTTCTTTGCCCTGGGCGGCCATTCGCTGCTGGCGGTGCAATCGCACCGCGACATTCGGACGGCACTGGGGGTCAACAAACTGTCGATCACCGATATCTTCCGCTTCCCAACCCTCGCCGGGCTCGCCACCCATATCGAGACCCTTGCAGGCGGCAGCACAAAGCCCGATGATCCGGTAGAAGACGAGGCCGCGCAGGCCGCCAAATCCGACACCATGTCGAAACGGCGGGCGATGCGGGCAAACCGCAAAGCACGAGCAGGATGACGGCAGAAAGTTCACCACAGGAAATGGCCCGGCTGGCCTTGGTGCGCCCGCTCTTTGACAGGGATGTGGAGGTGGCGCTGGTCAACCCGCTGGCGGATCCGCCAGCGCCCTTTGCCGCCGAGACCGCCTGTTTGTCCCCCAATGCGGTGGACAAACGCCGCCGCGAATTTGCTGCCGGGCGCGCTGCCGCGCATCAGGCGATGGCGCAGCTTGGCCATGCCCCCGTTGCCATTCCCGTGGCCAAGAACCGCGCCCCCCTCTGGCCCTCCGCGCTGGTCGGATCGATCACCCATACCCGCAGCTGCGCCATGGCTGTGGTCGCCGCCAAGGGCCCGGTTCAGGGGCTGGGCATCGATGTGGAAGAGGACAAATCCCTGGCAGATGAGCTTTGGCCCGCGATCTGCTCGGCGCAGGAACAGGATTGGCTGCGCCAACAGGACAATCCCGGCCAACTGGCCAAACTGGTGTTTTCCGCCAAGGAAGCCGCCTATAAGTGCCAGTTCACAGTCAGCGAAAGATTCTATGGGTTTGACGGGATGGAGCTGACAATCGACCTTTCGGAGTGCCGGTTTTCGGCCCGTTTCTGTGCCGATCAGCCGCCTTTCACCTGTGGCGACCACATCTCAGGGCGCTTTGCCATTGGGGCGGGTCTGATCGTCACCACGGCCGAGCTGCGGAGCTGATCCATGATATCACGTCGCGTCCTTTTGGCGGTGCCCGCCCTGCTTGCTCTCTGGCCACTGGCCCGCTGGTGGCGGCCCAGCGCGCTGCCGCCAGTGCCGGTGCTGGCACCGCCCCAGGGGCCATTGCGTGTCTATCATCTTGGCCATTCCCTGGTGGGGCCGGACATGCCACATATGCTGGCGCAACTTGCCCCTCAGGGGCATCGCTGGAACAGCCAGCTGGGATCCGGCACCAATCTGAAACAGCATTGGGAACCGGACCTGGCGATCCTAGACTTTGAAACCAGCAATCAGCCGCCTGCCTTTCGCGCGGCACGTGAAGCCATAGGCTCCGGCGATTATGATGCCGTGGTGCTAACAGAAATGGTCGAACTGCGCGACGCCATCCGCTATTTTGACGGTGCCGAATATTTTCACCGCTGGGCCAGTCTGGCCCGCGCTGGCGCCGCCAAAACCCGTGTCTACCTGTATGAAACCTGGCACCACCTGAACGACCCGGAAGGCTGGGACAGCCGCATTGCCAGTGACCTCGATCGACTTTGGCTGCAACAGCTAACAGGGACCGACAGCCGCGCGGCGCCCGACCGCCCCGCCTATCTGATCCCGGCAGGACAGGTCATGGCCGCAGTTGCCCGCGCCGCTGAGGCGGGCGAGATCGACGGGCTGAATGCCCGCGAGGATCTGTTTGCCCGCAGTGAAACAGGCGCGTTGGATACCATCCACATCAATGATCTGGGCGCCTATGTGGTGGCGCTCACCCATTTTGCGGTGCTTTATCAACGTGCGCCCCTGGGGCTGCCACACCAGCTCAGCCGGGCGGATGGCAGCGCCGCGCAGAGCCTGTCGGCGACAGCCGCAGAACAGGTGCAACGGATCGTCTGGCAGGTGGTCTTGGCCCAGCCCCGCACAGGTCTTGCCCTGGCGGCGCAGGCAGGAGGTGGGGCATGAACCTTGAGGCGCTGATCACCTCGGTGGTGATGGTCGGGCATTCGCTGTTTGGCCCGGACAATCCGCAAATGCTGCAACAGCTACTGGCGAAACAGCCGGGTGCAACCGCACCGGTCACGGTCGAGGCCCAGATCATCAATGGCGCGCCGCTCAGCTACAATTGGCAACACGCCAAAAACGCCGAAGGCATCAATGCCCGCCAGCGGCTGACCGCGCCTGTGGATGCGGTGATCGTCACCGAGGCAATCCCGCTGGCCAATCACTTGAAATGGAGCAACTCCGAAGAAGCCGTGACCCAGTTCTATGAGCTGGCCCGCAGCGCCAACCCGGATGTGCAGTTCTACCTGCAAGAGACCTGGCACAGTCTCAACAGCGGCACTGGCACCGAGGTGCCCTTTGACGAAGGCGCTGCAACCCCGTGGCGGCAGCGGCTCGAGCAGGATCTGCCACGCTGGCAGGCTCTGGTCGATGATGTAAACGCAGCCACCGGCGGCACCGTGCGCCTGCTGCCTGCAGGCCAGGCCATGGCCCGGCTGGATGATGCCATCACCGCCGGCACCCTGCCCGGGCTGCAGTCCATTTCGCAGGTATTTTCCGACGATATCCACCCCAATGCGCTGGGGTTTTACTACCTCAGCCTGGTGCAATATGCGGTGCTGACCGGACAGGACCCACGGGGGCTGCCCCATCGGCTGCAAGACCGCTGGAGACAGGGTTACACCGCCCCGTCTGAGGCTTTGGCGCGGCAGCTTCAAAGGCTGGCCTGGGCCGCTGTCGGCGGCAGTGATACCGCCTCTGCGGCTCTGCCCGATGAGCCCGCGCCGCTGCCCAAGGAGCCTGAGCTGGCCCAGTTGAACAGCCCAGTCCCGGAAGAACTTCCACAGCAGCGGCACGCTGTGGCGCCCCAGGCCCCCAACCGCCAGCCCATTGCGATAAACCTGATGTCGGTGGCCGATTGGAGCACACAGGCACCGTTTCTGGATCACTTCAAGACTGCGCGTCCCTGGATCGGGCATCTGCCCGGCCAGTGGGGCGGCGCCAGCGAGGCAGATCTGGCACAGGCCGGCTATCTGGACGCGGCGGGCTGGCCCACTGCGCTGCCGCCCGAGCTGGGCTCGATCGGGACGGTGATCCTGACGGACCTGCCCGAGAGCGCGCATAGTTTGGCCGGGCGCTATGTGCTGCGCTTTGACGGCGAGGGCATCGTCGAGGTCTCGGGACGGGCGCGCAATCAGCGCTATGGCAAGGGCGAGGTCTCGTTTGATTTCACCCCCGGTCCCGGCCCGGTCGAAATCCGGCTGCAGCGCATCGGCGAGGGGGGCGACTACCCGCGCAATATCACCGTGGTCAAGGAAGAGCACCTGCCGCGCTATGCCGCTGGCGAGATTTTCAACCCGGACTGGTTGGAGATTTTGGACGGGTTTGCCGTACTGCGCTTTATGGATTGGATGGGCACCAATGATTCGCGCCTCACCGGCTGGGAGGACCGCCCCCTGGTCAGCGATTACAGCTGGAGCCGCAAGGGTGTACCGCTGGAGGTGATGCTGGCGCTGGTAAATGAGCTGGGCGCCGATGGCTGGTTCAACATGCCCCACCGCGCCGATGACAGCTATATCCGCAATTTTGCCCGCGCGGTTAAGGCGGGGCTGGATTTTGATCTCAAAGCCTATGTCGAATATTCCAACGAGGTCTGGAACTGGCAGTTCGACCAGGCGAATTGGGCCGATGCACAGGCGCAGGCGCGCTGGGGCGGCAAGGATTTATGGGTGCAATTCTACGGTGGCCGCGCCGCAGAGGTTTCGCAGATTTGGACCGAAGTCTTCGGCGCGGCATCACCCACACGTTTGGTGCGGGTGTTGGCCACCCAGACCGGCTGGCTGGGGCTGGAAGAGCAAATCCTGACAGCGCCGCTGTGGGTGGCCGAAGCCGCCGACCGCGAGGCTCCTGCTGCCTATTTTGATGCCTATGCGGTCACCGGATATTTTGGCGGCATTCTGGGGATAAAGGAACGCGCCCCAATCCTGCGGGCCTGGATCGCCGACAGCCAGCTACACGCCCGCACCGCTGCTGCCGCCCAGGGGTTAAGTGGGACAGAGGCCGAACAATTCATTACCGACCACCAATATGATGTTGCCAGCGTCCAGGCCGCCGCCGAGCTGACCGATGGCCTGGTCACCGGCGACGCCACTGATACGCTCAGCGATTTGTTAGGCCGCGTTTTGCCATACCACCGTGCTGTTGCCGATCAGCATGGGCTGGATCTGATCATGTATGAGGGCGGCAGTCATGTGGTTGGCATTGGCCCAATGACCGAGGATGAGGTGCTCACCGGGTTCTTTACCCATTTCAACTACACGCCCGAGATGGGAGCACTCTATGTAAGGCTGCTCAGCGGCTGGCAAGAGCTGGGCGGCACGCTGTTTGTTGCCTATGCGGATGTGGCGGTTCCCGGCAAATGGGGCAGCTGGGGCGCCCTGCGGAGCCTCAGCGATGACAACCCGCGCTGGTCTGCATTGGAATCCGTAAAATGAGCGCCTTCCCTGCCCCAACAGACCCGCAAACAAGCCCGCCAACCGCCGCCGCCCAGCCACAGGTGAGCGTGTTGATCCCAGCCCATAACGAAGCCAGCTACATCGCGGACTGCCTTGCGGCGCTGTTTGCCTCCGCACTGCCTGCGGGGATGCAGGGCGAAGTTCTGATCCTGGCCAATGGCTGCACCGATGCCACCGCCAGAATTGCAGCGGCGCAGGCTGCCCCCCCCCAGTGGCAGCTTCGCGTGATCGAGCTGCCAGAAGGAAACAAGCTCAAGGCGCTGAATGCAGGCGATGCGGAGGCACGCGGAGCGGTGCTGGTCTATCTGGATGCCGATGTCATCGTTGATCCCGCCTTGATCGGTCAGATCACCACTGC
The DNA here is from genome assembly GCF_042192375.1 of Pseudophaeobacter sp. TrK17. Lineage (NCBI taxonomy): Bacteria > Pseudomonadati > Pseudomonadota > Alphaproteobacteria > Rhodobacterales > Roseobacteraceae > Pseudophaeobacter > Pseudophaeobacter sp. TrK17. The sequence goes on along the minus strand of NZ_CP071700.1, from coordinate 657,105 downwards.
GCTTGGCGACGCCCAGATCCTGACCCAAGCCCAGTCCCAAGCTCAGCCCCGGTATGCCAGCGGCACCCCTGTCATCGCCCCCGCCCAAAGCGCCTTGACCCACGCCTATGGCAGGTTTTGGATGCGCCTGCCTTTTGTCCAGACCGGCACCCCTGGCTTTGGCCTGTTTGCGATGAACCGCGCCGGGCGGGCGCGCTGGCAGGACTGGCCCGATATTATTGCCGATGATACCTTTGCCCGGCTGTCCTTTACAGCGCAGGAGCGGATTAAACTGCCCGCGCGCTACTCCTGGCCAATGGTCGAAGGGCTGCGCAATCTGACCCGGGTGCGGCGGCGACAGAATGCGGGCGTCGCAGAGCTGAATGAAAAATACCCCCAGCTGCTGGCCAATGATGACAAAACACCGCTCCCTGCGGGGCAGCTGTTCAAGCTCTTGCTGCAGGATCCCATCGGCTTTGCCGCCTATGCGCTGGTGTCTTTGGCGGTAAAATCTCCACTGTTTCGCAGCCGCCAACGCTGGACACGCGGACGCTGATCCCTCCGCGCCCCTTCTGAGGCGCCTGCCATGACACGCTGCGCTGCTACCGGCGCTGACGCGCCGCGCTTTAGCGCGGCGCCGGGCCCAAGCGCTTTGGTGGTTTCGTCAGAAACAATCAAAGCGCGCGGGAGCCCCCCTTGCCCTGGCAGGCCTCCCGGAACAGATCAGCCAGCTTACCCGCCTCGATATCGCTGTCGTGGCGCTCCAGAACCCGCTCACGTGCCGCCGCGCCCAAGCTCGCCATCTGCGCCGCAGGAACCTGTGCCAGTTCGGCAATGGCTGCGGCCAGGATCTGCGCATCGCCCGCCGGGACCAACCAACCGGTCTTGCCGGGCAAAACCAGCTCTGGCGTGCCGGCAATATAGGTCGCCAGAACGGGACGGGCTGCGGCCATGGCCTCCATCACCACCATGGGCAGGCCTTCGGCAAAGGAGGGCATCACCAGGGCATGAGACGCGGCCAGCTCTGCGCGCACCCCCGCCTCGGACAACCACCCAGTCAGGGTCACGTTGTTCTGCAATCCAGCGGCGGCAATTGCGGCTTCCAGATCGGCGCGCATCTCGCCATCGCCGATCAGCACCAAATGCACCTGCGGATGCGTCTGCACCACCTCAGCCATGGCGCATATCAGCACCATCTGGCCCTTTTGCTCCACAAAGCGGCCAATCGCTGCCAGCCGCAGAGCCCCCTCCGGCAGCGGTGCCGGGGTTTCAAACCGCGCCGGTTCAATGCCGCAATGCACCACCTTCAGCCTGTCCCAGGCCGCAAAATCGGCCCAACGGCTGAGCTGGCTTTTGCCAAAACTGCTGATCGCCACGGCAAAGCGCGCCCGGTTGATCTTTTCTCCCAGGGAGAGTGCCACAGGGGCGTCAAACTCCTCCGGGCCATGGGTGGTGAAACTGTACCCCGGCCCGCCCAAGGCCTGTGCCAGCAGCGCCACCGCCGTGGCATTGGTGCCAAAATGCGCATGCATGTGATCAACGCCCTCGGCCCGGCAGAGCTCCGCCACATAGCAGGCCTCCGCCAGATAGATCAGGTGCCGCAAGACACCAGCCTGTGACACCCGCCCCAGCCGAATGGCAAAAGCCATTGCCCGTAGGAACACCGCCGGTGCCGCCACGCCCCGGCGCAAAAGCGCCAGCAACAAGGGCAGCAGACCCCGATGCAAAACATACTCGGTCTGCGCCGCCTCCGCCCTGTCACCCGGATCCACCAAGGGCGCGGATCCGGGTCGCATGGCCAGGCGCAGCACGGCAATCCCCTGACGCTCCAGCGCCTGAATTTCCCGACGGATAAAACTATGGGAGGGCTGCGGGTAACTGTTCAGAACATAAGCAACTTTCAAAGGCCTATACTCCAGTCAGCCAGTTGGTTTTGGCCAAGGTAGCGGCTCGGTCCCGGCTTGCCTAGAGGGCGCAGGCGCCCGTCATCAAAACCAAATCGATGCACGATACCAATGCGGATTGTCTGGCCTTTTTCGCCACAGACAGCCCTTTTGCCGGCCAGGGCTGCGCAATCGCTTTTGCTGGCAGCCTCAATCAGTGACCGAGCTGGTGCGCTGTGGCAAATGGATCTTTTTGTCCACGGCCTTTTGGTTTTTGATCTCACAGGGAAACCGGGCGATTTTGGGGAAATTTATCTCGCTCAAGGTGCTGCGCATCTACAATATCGGCTTTTTCTTGCCAGTTTTCCCATGCTGCTGGGCCATCCGGTCAATCAGCGGCTGAAGATTGTGATGATCTCGCGGGCTATAGTGCCGGCGGTGATCACCATGACCTATGATCAGGCAGCCCTGCCAGATCAGCGGCGCGCCAGTTTCTGTGGCAGCAGCCGTCGCCAGGCGCGCATAATGCCCCACAGCCCCCGGCCCCGTGGTTTGGTCTCCAACACCGGGATCGACGCCACCGGCGCCAGACCGGTTTCGCGCTCCATCTGCGCCGCAGAGCGCAGCACTGGTGCGCGCAGTTCCAGCACAAAGGCAAAGGCCAGCCCTGCGAGAACGCTGGCAATGCCGCCCATCAAAGCCTTGTTTTTGCGCGCCGAAGTTGACGGGTAATCAGCAAGCCCTGCGGGTTCCAGCACCGTCAGGCGTTCGCCCTGGCGCGAGGTTTCCAGACGAAAGCCCACTTCGGCCTCGTTACGGCGGGTCGACACGACCTCCAGTTCGCCTTGCAAGGCTTCCATCTGTCGACTGTAGACCCCCAGCTGCCGCTGCACCTCCGGGGTGGTTTGCAGCGCTGCTTCCAGCTCATCCTTGCGTTGGCTCAAAAGATCCCGTTGCGCATCCAGAGTGTTGAGCTTGTCCTGCGCGTCGGCCAGCACTCGGCGTGCGGTTGCCGGGCGTTCCGAGGCGCTGGCCTGATCGGCGGTGCGCCGGATCAGGATCTTTTCGCGTTCGATATCCAGCAGGCTTTCGTTGATGGTTGCCACTTCGCTGCGCCGAAACTCCACGGTGCCAGGCTGGGCCACGTCATTGGCGGCGTGAAAGGCCGAAATCTCATCTTCCAGCGCCGACACTTGACTGGCCAGGGCCGCTTCCTTTTCGGCAAAAAAGCTCAGGGTTTCGCGCGCCTGGGCAATTCGGCTGCTGACGCTCAGCTCGATGGTGCGGCGGCCAAATTCGCTGGCCACCTGCTGCGCCTGTTGCGCCGTCGGCATCAAGGCCGTGATGGTCAGCACTGAAATGGTGCCGTCATCGGCAAAGCCTTCGCGCACCGCTGCCACGCCGGTGATGCTCACGGCCTGGCGCAGCATCACTACTTTTTCAGTTGGTGTGAGACTGGGCAGATCGGCATAGAGCGCAAATTTGTCGATGATATCCAGCAGAGTGGCACGGGCCATCAAGCGCTGTTCGATCAACTGCATCCGCCGCGCCGAGGAGCCTTCGACTGTGGATTTGGCCAGATCGTCAGCGATGGTTGGCCGCGTGACCTGGATCACTTCGGCGCTGTGGTACATATGCTGTTGATTGAGCGCCACCCAGAGCGACAGAATGCTGCCCGCCGCGATGACATACAAAATGACCGCAGCGCGGCGGCGCAACATATCCAAAAAATCTGCCAGCGAATAAATCGGGCCCATGGGTCAGCTCACCTTGTCGTCACATCTGTCATCCTGCCAGCCTTTGCCCCATCAGGCCAGCGCGCAGCGGTTGTATTCACCAGACCTTACAGCACAGCAACCGGGCAAAACTGTGGCTCTGACCGGGCGCTGCAACGTGGAAATGAGGGTTTTAGGGGGTAACTTGCGTCTTGTCGGACTGTTGCGCCTTGTTCAGCACCACGCCAAGCAAGGGCGCGTGCCCTGCCAGCATCTTTTCGCAGGCGGCAAGTTCGGCAGCGGTGGTCCGGTCGCCATCGGAAATCAACAGCACCCCATCCACCTGCGGCAGAAAAGCGGTGACATCATCATGCTCCAGCACCGGCGGCAGATCAAACAGCACCGTGTCGGCCTGGGTCTCGTCGATCATGGTGGAGATCACATCTGCGGCGCGGCGATCATGCAGGATATCCGAGGCATTGTGATCGGGATGACAATTGCTTCCCACCGCCAGCGACTCGGACAGGCGTTGCAATTGCTGGCTCAGCGGCACCTCTCCGGCCAGGAAAGCCGCCATATCGCCATGTGGCGGAATACCCAGTGCAGCGGCGATGCCGGGATTGCGAAAGTTCATATCCATCAACAGGGTACGGCTTTGCGGCACCCGCGCCAGGCTCAGCGCCAGATTGACCGCGCAAAAGGTGGTACCGCCGCCTGCAGCAGGGCTGGTGACCGCCACCCGTTTCCAGCCATGGGCCTTGAGGCTGTGCAGCAACCGGGTGCGCAGCAAATCAAAGGCCCGCGCTGTCGGCGAGGCCCGAAAGGCGCTTACCAGCGGCAGGCGTGACGGTTTTTGCCCGAGAAAATCAAAGGGAACCTGCGGTATCTGCAACCAGGGATCAAAACGGGTTGGCAAACCGATGGGGGGCTCCTGCGGCAGGTCAACACGTGCCTGCCGGTCCAGTTCCAACCGCGGTTTGGCCCGCGCAGGTCGCGCGGGCTCTGTGCGGGGCTTGGCCGCGACAGCAGGCTGCGGGTTGTCCAGTTGCGGCGCAGGCTCCTGGTTTACCTCCTGGGCCGGATTCGCCCCTTTGACCGGGGTTGCCCCCTTGGTCTGAGCGGTCTCCCGAGTTCTGTTCTGAGCGGCCTTTGGGGCCGAGTCTGGCTGTTTTGACGGGGCAGAAGGGGCCGGAGTTGGCTCTGCGCTCACCGGGTTTGCGGCTGCGTCGACTGTTGGACCAGCCTGTTGCCGCGCTGCTGTGTTGCGGCGGCGAAACGTCTTGTACCCCTTTTGCGTCATACGGTCCTCACCACCCCTATCCAAGGCAGGCGTTGTGTTGTTCGGATCATCTCCTGCACCCCCTGGACGGGTCGGAGTGCCATCAGAGGCTGATACAGCAAAATGCTTCATGCGTCATCTCCTGACAATTCCAACGTCGCGCCCCCGCCCTGTCGTATCCGGCCCACTGGTCCCAGCCGTCTCGCAGTCAAAGGCAAAGAGATTAATATCCAGTGCCCCACCTTGCCCTGCGCCCCGGCCAGCGCGCCAGGCTCCGGTTGAATGTCCCGGATTAATATCCGGTCCCCTTGGCAACGACGCCAAAGGTGCGCCAAATAAGGTTCAAGTCTTGCTGCACCCCCATTTGACGCAGGTAATCCACATCAGCCTTGGCCCGCGAGGCAAAGCTGCTCTCGTTGCGGGCCGAGACCTGCCAGATCCCGGTGATGCCGGGCTTGACGGCAAAATAGGCGGCGGCCTCACCATACAAAGCCAGCTGTTCGGGCAGCATCGGGCGCGGGCCAACCAGGCTCATCGTGCCGGTCACCACATTCCAAAGCTGTGGCAGCTCATCCAGCGAGGTCATGCGCAAAAACCGCCCGACACGGGTAATCCGCGGATCATATTTAAGCTTTTGGGTTGTTTCCCATTCCTGGCGGAGCTCTGGATCGCTGTCCAGGTAGCTCTGTAAGCGGGCATCCGCGTCCCGCACCATGGTCCGCAGTTTATAGATACGGAAACGCTTGCCATGCTGCCCCAACCGATCCTGGCTATAGAAGGGCAATCCGCTTTCCAGCCAGAGCATCACAGCAGACAGGACAATAATCGGCAAGGCGACAGGCAGCGCCAACAAGACCAAGCCCAGGTCCAACAGCCGCTTGCCAGCCAAGGCGTAGCCAGAGTTCTTACTGCGCGCAATCGCCAATGCCTGGCTGATTCCGGTGCCGACCGCAGGAACAGCGGTAGCAGGCACGGCAGCACAGATCAAAGAGGATCGCCCAGTGACGCGCACGCCAGACAGCGCCAGCCCGGGTGCGGTCAACGCCTGCTCCGTTGCGTTTGATACAAAATCTTTCATCATCACCCCATGCGCTCACAGCTCAAGCTCCGGGGAAACCCCAGGGCCGTCAGCTCTTTGTATTTTCAAAACCCGCAACAACAGCGACGCGGGTAATGTCATCACGTTCTGGGTGTTGCCGAACCATGCCCCCACATGTTTCGCCCCTGATGAATGCCGGAGTTGAATACCCCTGTGGCTCTTTCAACCCGCATTTCCCAAGTAACTTGACGTTTTCGCGCCTCCAACGGCCACTAATGTGTTATATTTCAGTATGTTAATTTGGCTGAAGGTGGTGGATTATGGATCACCCAGAGGGTGCACGCGAAACGGGTGATGGGCGGCTCAGTTTTGACCGCCGGGTCCGGCTGGAGTTTCATGGTTCCAAGATCAGCTCGGACGGTGGATTACTGTTGTTCAGGGAATTGGATGAAGTGCTCGGCCTGCACGACATTGCGGGCGGATTTCTGAGAGACACGCGAACTGGCCACAATCGCCTGCACTCACTGGTCGGCTTGTTGCGCCAGTCGGTCTTTGGGCGGCTGGCCGGATATGATGATGTTAATGACGCGGACCGTTTATCGCTTGATCCGGTGATGCGGCAGGTCGTTGGAGGGCGTGCCGTTGAGGCCAAGGCCGCGTCTGCGAGCCAGATGGGACGGTTCGAGACCGAGGTGTTGGCGGCAACCGACAATCGCACTGTGCTGGCGGATTTATCAGGACACTGGATCGACCGGGTTCACAATCGCAAACCGCCCAAGTGGATCACGCTCGACATGGACAGTTCAGTCAGTCCCACCCACGGCGCGCAAGAAGGCACCGCTTGGAACGGGCATTTCGGCTGCATGTGCTATCACCCGCTGTTCGTCTTCAACCAGTTTGGCCATTTGGAACGCTGCGCCCTGCGCCCCGGCAATGTTCACAGCGCAGATGGGTGGGAAGAGGTTCTGAAGCCCGTCATCGCGCGATATGCGGATCGTCACCTGATGCGGTTCTTCCGGGGGGATGCTGCGTTCGCCATCCCGGAGCTATACAAAACTCTGGAACTGGAAAACTATTTCTACGCCATCCGCCTTCGGGCCAATCGCGTTCTTCAGGGCAAGATTGCGCATCTGCTCAAGCGCCCTGTGGGTCGTCCGCCAAAAGGCGTGAAGCGCATCTACGGCGACTTCCAATATCAGGCGGCATCTTGGGACAAACCTCGTCGTGTCATCGCCAAGGTGGAATGGCATCCCAGCGAGTTGTTCCCGCGCGTGGGCTTCGTGGTCACCAACATGCCGATGGAACCCGACTGGATCATCCGCTTCTACAACCAACGCGGCACCGCCGAGCAATACATCAAGGAAGGCAAGCAGGCGATCAACTGGACCCGTTTGTCCTGCAAAGGCATGGCGCAGAACGAGGTGCGGCTGCAACTCCATGCACTGGCTTACAATATCGGTGCCTTCCTACAGGGCACTGATCTACCTGATGAGATAGCCGACTGGTCACTGACAAGCCTGCAGACGCGATTGATCAAGATTGGTGCGAGGGTTGTGCGTCACGCCCGTGCAATCACCTTCCAACTGGCCGAGGTGGCTGTCAGCGGCGATCTGTTCAACCGCATCCTTGCGGCCATACATCGGCTGCGCGCACCGCCGGTTCCCTAATGACAACATCGTTAATCATAAAACCTGAACAAAAGCGGCTCAACCGGTCTATCCATACGGGGGTCGGTCAGACCAATATCCGGATCAACCTCGCCCCCGAGACCGGAAATCGTGCTCAGTTCGCGCGTCAGATGCCCGAACAACGGCACCATGGGTCCAAGAGGCTTGATAGGAGCGCAGAACAGCGGCAAGGTGGGCGGGAGGACGTTCCACTTGGGGAATGTCAGTTCAAGCTACCGCATTCCGTGACAAGAATAAATCTAACCGAATTAATGAGAATTATAACCAAAGCTTAGCGATTACGGCAAAAAGGGGCCTTGCCTAGCCAATAGCGGAAACAATCTAGCCTTTTGATTATAAACTATCCCCAAATACCGCCGCAACCATGAAACCCTGGTTCTGTTTTTCGACGCCAAAATGTCTGATTCTGTGTCGCCGCATCGCCCCTTGGCTGCTTGTCCTTGCCCTGTTCGGTCACAGGTTTCCTCTAGCAGTTTGAAACCCGACGCGTGCACCAGTATGACTGCAGGGCAAATTCCGGTGCTCAGCCTCGGATATGGCCAACTGCCGGTTTGCACCGCCACAGGTACAAAAGGATCGTCAAACAATGGGCGCATCACATCGCCAGACAGATTGCACCGCCGCTCTGATTGGCGATGCCGAAATTTCCCTCTGGAGCCTTGCGGCCGGGCAGATGGTAAAGCAACACAGCTTTGCCCGCACAGCTGCGCCCCCTGAGCAGGATTTATCCGCTGCGCTGGGTCAGGCCCAGGTGCCAAACTCGGACACGCCCAATTCGGCCCCGGTTTTGGTCTGCGGTCTCCCCCCCGCCTCTGCGGCGGTCGCGGTCCCCGCCACACCGGGGGACCTGCCCCTCACCCAACTGGCTCTGGATCGCTGGCAGCTGCTGGTGCTTCCCGGCCTGCAGCAAAAGACCCCGGCAGGCCTGATGCAAGAGAGCACCGCGCAGATCGCCGGCTTTGTGGCGCTCAATCCCAAATGGGACGGGGTGATCTGCCTGCCTGGCGAGGTGACACATTGGGTTCAGGTCAGCGCCGCTGAGGTTGTCAGCTTTCAAAGCACCCTGACGACCGGTCTCTATTCCGCCTTGGCAGCGCGCCTCGAAGTGCCTGCGCACTGGTCCGAAAGCGCTTTGGCACAGGGCGTTGCCGATACCATGTCGCGCCCCGAACGCTTGGCCACCCGGCTGGCCGAACTGCGCGCCAGTCAGCTTGCCCCAGAGCCCAATACGACAGAAGCCGCCGGCTTGTTGTGGGGCTATCTACTTGGGGCAGAGCTGGCCGCCGCGCGGGCCTATTGGCTGGGACAAAACCTCGCCTTGGTCGCCCCCGACCACTTGGCCGCCCCTTATATGGCCGCCTTCGCGGCACAGGGCCTGCCTGCCACCCAGGCCCATCCCGATCGGATGGCGATCGAAGGGTTGATGCAAGCCAGGCGACAAGCGGAGAAAGCGGCGCCTGCTCCCTAGGAGGAGGAGGGTCAGTCCGCTCAAAAGAAGCAAGATTTCTGCGCCAGCTACAGACTGGGGCTTGTCCACCTCACGGTGCAGCGCCGCCGCCCGGCGGGGCGGCGGCGCTGGGCCCAAGGGGATGCAGTCCCCCAAAGGGGACAAATCTGCGCGGGAGCCCCCCGTTTTTTGGGCAGAAGCTTGCGGGCTTCCGCTCCTGGCTCTCAAACGATCTGACTGCGCGATCTGACTTGGGACTTATGCCTTGTGACGTGCCCCCTTTGCGGGTGGTGTTTCAGCCGGACCGGCAAAACACTGGGCGATTGCCATCCAACGCGCGGCAGTGCCTCCCTGGGTCTCAAGGTCAGTATCGGCGATGTTGCGCACCTGGGTCACCACCTGGGCAAACTCTACCGCAGACCCGCGCACCACGTTGTCCTGTTGCGGATCATTCCAGGTCCAGACGGCACCAGAAGGACCGGTCAACTCAACAAATGGGGCGGGCTCGGGCACCGGCTCTTTGCGGTTGAGAAAGGTCCAGCCATAGGTCGACACCCCCAGATGGGCGATATTGCGGATGCGGTCCTGCTCCTGCCGCTCTACCCCCAACAGATCAAACACCTCCTGACCATGGGCCCAGGTCTCCATCTGGCGCGCGGTGATCGAGCTCAGCGCGCTCATCTCCGGCCCCACCCATTTCACCCGCGCTTTGGGGTCAGCCTGCGCAAAGGCATCAGCACAGCTCTCGGCCCCGGCCTGCCAGGCTTCAAACAGGGCGCGGCCTGACAGACCGTCAAGCCAGGGAAACTGACACTGCAAAATCGACATGCCGGCCTGCATGTTCTTCACAATTGGGCCGATAAATGTCGCAAAGGCCGCTTCCCCCTGCAGCGAGGTTTCAGCCGCCACATTGAACAGATGCAAATGCCCAAGCACATGGTCGATGGTCCACTCCTTGAACAGGGTAACCCGGTGCAGATCCGCCTCGGGCAGGTCCTGTAACACAGCAGCCAGAGCCTGGCTCTCAGCTCGGAAATCTTCGGCTTGTTGCATGTTTCGTGCCCTCTCTTGATCAAATTCCGCTGCGTCTGATCCAAATTCATGTGATTGAACAGACCAACCGTTCTGTTTAACGATTCGTCAAAAGGATATGCTGATGTGCCCAGGAACCGAAGACCAACCGAACGTCACCTCCAGCGACAGCCCGCCCATGCGCGGCAACCCGGCGCGTGTGGCCCGCACCCGTGGCAAAATCTTTGATGCCGTGATCACCGCGCTCGACGAGGTCGGCTATTCGGAATGCTCCATCAACCGGGTGCAAACCCTGGCCGGGGTCTCCCGTGGTGCGCTCACCCATCATTTTCCCTCCAAAGAAGAAATGATGGTGAAAACCCTCGAACACCTGCTGGCGCCGGTGCGTGGCGCCTCGGAGCCAAATGACCAAGAGGCGAACCTGCTGCGCCCCTCTGATGCCGGGAGCAGCCTGCAGGACCAATTGCATGCGCTGTGGAGCCGGGTGATCAACACCCGCGAAGGCCGCGCTTTGATGGAAATTCTGGTGGCGGCCCGCACCGATCAGGTGCTGAACAGCCGCATTACCCCCGCGCTTTGGAGCTACAACGACGAATTCAACCGCAATATCGCCAATCTCTACCAGGCCGCCGACGGCCATGAGGATGAGCTAACCCTGCTCTGGTCGATCTGCCGGAGTTTCATGCGCGGCTTGCACAGCCAGGCGCCTTTTGAGCGCGATCCAAAAATCATAACCAAGATGGTGGCGCTATTTGGCCGCATCATGGCGCCGCATTTGTCTGCGCGCAGCCCTAATGGAGACACAGATGCAGAATCCCTTTGAAACGTCAGAGCACCGGGCCTTTCGCGATACCATCCGGGCCTTTGTCGAAACAGAAATCCAGCCCTATTGCGACGACTGGGACGAGGCAGGCACAGTCCCCTGGGAGCTGCATCAGAAGATTGGTGCATTTGGCGTCTGGGGGTTTGGCATTGACGAAGAATATGGCGGCCTTGGCTTTGACGATTGCTTTTTGCGCGTGGCCTACAGCGAAGAAATGGCCCGCTGCGGTGCTGGCGGAGTAACTGCTGCTCTGGCCGGGCGCACCATTTCAGTTGAACCGATTGCGCGGCTGGCCGATGAAGAGATCCGCCAGCGGGTGCTGCCGGAAATCCTGTCCGGGCGCAAAGGCTCCTCATTGGGGGTCACCGAACCCGGGGGCGGCTCGGATGTGGCCAACCTCAAAACCACCGCCCGGCGCGATGGCAATCACTGGGTGATCAATGGCTCCAAGACCTTCATCACCGGCGGCATGACCTCTGACTATTTTGTCATCCCGGCCCGCACCGGCGGTGCTGGGCTGGATGGCGTTTCCCTGTTTTTTGTCGAGGCGGATACCCCTGGCTTTTCCCGCACGGCCCTGACCCGCAAGATGGGCTGGTGGTGTTCGGATCAGGCAACGCTGTTTCTGGATGAGGTCCGCGTGCCTGCCAGCAACATGATGGGGGAGGAAGGCACCGGGTTTCTGGCCATCATGAACAATTTCAACATGGAGCGGATCAACCTGATTGCCGGGGTTCTGGGCATGATGAAGGCCTGCCTAGAGGACAGTATCACCTGGGCGCAGCAGCGCGAGACCTTTGGCAAAAAGCTGATCCGTCATCAGGTGATCCGCCACAAGATCGCCGAGATGTCGGCCCGCATTGATGCGGTTGAGGCGACACTGCGGATGATCTGCTGGCAGGTCAATCAGGGCGATATGCCAGTGGCCGAGCTGAGCAAGGCCAAATTCTTTGCCACCAAGGCCTGCGAATACTGCGCCTCTGAGGCGATGCAGATCCTGGGCGGCGCCGGATATCTGCGCGGCAACCGGGTGGAGCGCATCTACCGCGAGGTCAAGGTCATGGCCATCGGCGGCGGATCAGAAGAGATCATGCGCGATCTCGCGGTGCGCCAGATGGGACTGTGATGCCGCAAGCGGATTAGCCGTCTGCGATGGCCTGAAAGGCGCGCCCGGCAGCCTCAAAATTTCGGGCCAGGGGCGCGGTCAGTTTTGACTGCGCCGCATAATAGGCCCCAACCCGGCAGAGTTGGCGCGCATAATCCGGGTGGACCCCGGCATCATCATATTTGATCACCCGTGTTTTGCTGAGCCAGCCGCGTTTTTTGACTTCCTTCTGGATCAATTTCAGCCGCTGCACCGCATGCAGAGTGACATAGACAGACAGATAATCCAGGTAGTCAGCGATGTCATAGCCAGAACCATGATCATAGGTGTCGATCATCACATCAGCCATTTTATCTGGCGACACCGGCCAGGTTTCGTCGGCAATGAGCCAGGCAAAATCCTCGGCGCCATGACGCAGGCCGGCATATTCAAAATCAAACCAGCGCACAAAGCCATCATCGCCAATGGCGGCATTGCCCGCCCGGCAATCCCATTTCAGAAATTGCCGCCCCGGCTGATCCATGCGTTCGGCTACGGAAACAAAATCAAACTCCTTGGGGATACCCATGGAATAGGCCTGCAGGGCATCAACGGATCCCACCAGATTGATGATCCAATCCCGGTTCGAGCCCAGATGCGGCAGCATCTCTGCCAGATCGGTCTGGCGGGCGGCGGCGTGAATACGAAAGATCGCAGCACAGGCCTCAGCTGCCAGTTCCACCTGGTCGCTCTCATTATGCTCCAACACTTCGCTGCTCAGCCGGATTTCGCCAGTGTCAGACTGAAACAGCACATCTTCATTGACGCCCAGAACCCGGGGGATGTCGTCGCAGTGGGGCCCCAGCTTTTCCAGCACATAGGCTTCCAGATGGGTGCGGCGAAAATTCTCCCGCAGAGTGGCAATGGCTCTGTCCTCGCCAAAATGCAGTCGCATAGAGGAGCGGGACTTGCCGCCCGGCGTGGTGATCCGGTCCGGGGTTTTGCCCAGGGTCTCTTGTGCTTTTGCGACAATATAGGCCGCGCGCTCATCAAAGCTTGTGTCCGCCACCAACTCCACCCTCTCAGTTCTTTAACACACCCTGCCGAAACACTCTGCGCCCCGGACAGCACTGGTAACTCCTTAGGCGCAGAAGATGGCAATTTTCGGGAAATTTCAGGCCCCCTAACAGGCCTCCTAAAAAGCAGGCGATGGCGATGTGCGTAAACCGCTCTCGCCGCCTTGGGCTGGACTGGACCTTTGCCGCCCCGTGCTAGCGCGACTCACTTTGACTTGGCGTTTCTTGCAACAGTTGGGCGCGGCTCTCTTGCATTGTTTCCGGATTTACGCGGCAATGGATCAAATTTGCCAAAAATGCGGCGAAAATTTGGCTCAAACCCACAGCTATTCTAATTTCACGGGATGCGTGCCACGTGGGGTCACGGCGGCATCGAGCGACATTGTGTTAAGAGGTGTTAGGTATGAGCTGGGGACATTTTTCTGGTTGGGGCGGTGGGCGCTCGGCATGGGGTGGGCACAGCGCCTGCCAAAGCAAAAGCTACCATGACGGCGGTGTGCGCGATGGCGGATTTGACCGCTGGTATAGCGACAAACTCTCCAATCACTTTGGCCGCCATGGCGGTCGCAAACATTGGCAGCGGGACGAAGACGAACATGGATCCGGCACAGGCGGGTCAGGCACCGGAGGCAGCCACGGCGGCCGCGACCACGGTGGCAAGAAGTGGTGGCAAAACCGCGACGACGACGACAACGGCTCCGGGACATCTGGATCCGGTGGCTCAGGCACTGGTGGCACGGGCGATCAGGGCTGTGGTTTCGGCGGTGGCCACGGGGGGCATGGCGGTCATGGCCGGTGGGGCAAAAAGTGGTGGCAGCATCGCGACGAGGATGAAAACGGATCTGGCACAGGTGGATCTGGTACAGGTGGATCTGGTACAGGCGGCTCCGGTACGGGTGGCTCCGGTACGGGCGGCTCCGGTACAGGTGGCTCCGGTACAGGTGGCTCCGGTACAGGTGGCTCCGGTACAGGTGGCTCCGGTACAGGTGGCTCCGGTACAGGTGGCTCCGGTACGGGCGGTTGTGGCACTGGTGGGTCTGGGACTGGCGGTTCGGGAACCGGCGGTACAGGGACTGGCGGCACAGGGACTGGCGGCGATAACGGCGGCGGTGACGGCGGTAGCGACGGCAAAACCACCCTTAGTTTTGAAGTCGGCGGCAATGGCGATCCCAGCGTCACCGTGGAAGTCACCCAGACTCCCCAGGGACAGCTGTTCATCAACCTGCAACCCACCTCCTATGATGGTGAAGTGGCGGATATCGACGGCATGTTCTTCAACATGAACGATGATTCTGATGTGCCGGGATTGAATTTCTCGCCGGATGAAAACGCTATTCCTGTTACCGGCCACCTGGCAGAGGCCAACTCTGTCAACACCCTGGACGATGGTCTTACAGTGCCGGAGAACTACGACGGAATGGTGCAGTTTGGTCAGGCACCCGACAGCACAGATGGCACGGTGAACAATGCCAACTTCACGCTCTGGTCAGATGCTGGCCTGACCCTGGATGACATCGACCTCAGCTCAATCTCGCTGGTTGTGAGCAACCCGGATGGCAGCCAGGATGTGCTGTCTGGCGGCTATGACCCGGCAGCGGCGGCCTCTGATAGCAGCAGCTATGCCAATGGCGGTGTATCAGATGCAGGGTTGGAGTCCTGGTACGCAGCCAATACTGCCCCAACAGGCAGCGACGACGGTGGCGAAGACGATGACAACTCTGTCTTCGCAGAGATCATGGCGCTGATGAACCAGCCGATCGACGACCTGCCAGAGGACTGTGAACAAGAAGAAGCGGTGGAAGCCGACTGTCTGGTCTAGCACCTGACAGGATCACATCACTGCCAAAGGGGGCGCATCACTGCGCCCCCTTTGCTATTTGTGCCTGCTCTTTCACTGTACCAAACGGCCCTGCAAAACGCTCATAACTGATCAGGTCTGCGACACTCAGCCCCGGCGAATGCCGAGCGTGGCCCCCAGCCGTTCGGGACGCGCAAGCGCGGCGTGATCCGCCTGCAACTGCGCCAAGCGCGCCTGCAGCCAGTCGGGAAACACAGCCGAACGTTTGCTGGTCAGGTCAACATGCATCGCCAGGACTTCCTGGGTGGCGCAGACCTGCCCGTCCAACAGAATTTCTGACCAAAAATGCAGCCGCTTGGTGTCGTGATCAATGAGCTGAAAACTGACCGAGAAGACCTGCCCCAGCCGCAGCTCCTGCAGGAATTGCATATTCGACTGCAGCACAAACATGCCCTGGGCGGCGGCACGCACATAGGCCTCGCCATTGCCTATGTGGTTATCAAACATCTGATCAATCGCATTATCAAAGGCCAGACCATAATAGGCGACGTTCATATGGCCATTGTAGTCGATCCACTCTGGCAAAACTGATCGTTCTGTCACCACAATGGGTGCTGGATAAGGGCCATCATGCCCCTGCGTGGGTTGTGTTGTCATGGCTGTCCTGCCCCCTGTTGCTCGGCCTATTGCTCGACCTGACGCCCGACAGTGTGCCCGGCATCATTGCTGTCGGCATAGCTGCGGCCAACATCCCTGCCCCGGCGCCAAGGGTAAAGAGAATCCCCACGTCACAGTTGCAGAAGCCGTTGCGTTTCTTGAGCAAAAGCGCCCGTTCAGCGCAGGGGAGCAGTTTTGAACAGGCGGATTTTCAGCCCGCCATGGGCCACCGGCGCCCCCAGGGGCAACAGCGGCAGCCCCGTGGCCTTGGCCAGCCCGGTCTCGCTGGTGACAATGCCAACCCGCCAACCGGAAAAGCGCTCCATCAGGGTTTTGCCCAGCGCGCCATAAAGCGCAAAGAGCAGTTTCTTGTTGCCAATCCGCGCCCCATAGGGCGGGTTGACGATCACGAGCCCCGCAGGTCCATCGGGCGGCATCAGATCGCTGACCGCGTGGTGGCTGAACTGCGTGATAGCCGACACCCCGGCACGTTCGGCATTGGCGGTTGCCATCTCAACCGCACCGGCGTTGCGGTCAGATCCATAGAAATGCAGCGCCGAGACATCCACCTCCTGCGGTGTCAGCTCTGCTTTCAGCGCCGCATAGGCCTCGGCGTCAAAGCTGGCCATCTGTTCAAAGGCAAAGCTGCGGCTGCGCCCCGGCACCAGGCCCAGAGCGATCTCTGCCGCCTCAATCACAAAGGTGCCAGAGCCACACATGGGGTCGACCACCGGCTCACGCCCGTCAAAGCCACAGTCGCGCAGAAACAGCGCTGCCAGGTTTTCCCGCATCGGCGCCTTGCCAACAGCGGATTTATGGCCGCGTTTGTGCAGCCCATCGCCAGAGGTATCGACACTGAACTGGCACATGTTGTCGTCGATCCGCAGCTTCAACGTCAGTGCTGCCTCTTTTGACAGGGTGGCGCCAAAGCTTTCAACCAGCGCCTTTTCCACCCGCTGCGCCGCGGCGCCAGCATGGTAGATCTTGGACTTTTTGTTGGTGGTGACCTCCACCTTGACCGGCACGTCCCTGCGCAGCACCTCACCCCAGGGGAACTTGCGCGCGCGCTTGTCCAGCTGGGCCAGATGAAAGGCGCGAAACTCCCCAATTCGGGCCAGCACACGGGCAGCGCCCCGCAGGCTCAGGTTGGCGCGCCAGACCTCGCGCCAGTCCCCCTGCACGGTGACGCCACCGGGCACGGATTTGGCAGCGGCAAAGCCAGCCTCGCGCACCTCAGCCAGCAGGGCCACCTCCAGCCCTGGGGCTGCGGTCAGAAAGATCTCGAATGTGTCTATATCGCTCATCCGGCTCTCTTACCCCGGTTTGCCCCTCTGGGCGATGGCTATTTTCCCCTCTCTCCGATCAAAGCCAAGGGTCTGTTTGCCGCATTGCGGCAAAGACTCGCCGCAGGCCTTGCGCCCAAAGACGTCACTATCGTGGGATTGATGGATCAAAAAATGGTCATTAAAAATACATTATTTTCAACGAGATAAGGTAAAACTAAATTTTTAGTTTGACAACTATGACGCCTATATGAAAGCTAAATACCAGTCAGATGCGAGAGAGCGTAGCTGGCCTTACAGACTTTTAGGGAGGAAAAAGATGCGCAGGTATCTTTTGTCCGCAGCAGCGGTATGCGCCGTGGCTGCGGGACAGGCGGTTTATGCCGATGAAGCAGCCGCAGTTAAGTGGATCGATGAGGAGTTTCAGCCCTCGGTCCTGACCAAAGACGAACAGATGAGCGAGATGCAGTGGTTTATCACCGCCGCCGAGCCCTTCAAAGGTATGGAGATCAACGTGCTCTCCGAGGGCATCCCGACGCATTCTTATGAGTCGGAAGTTCTCACCAAAGCCTTTGAAGAAATCACCGGGATCAAGGTCAATCACCAGATCCTGGGCGAAGGCGAAGTGGTGCAGGCGGTGCAGACCCAGATGCAGACACAGCGCAATCTTTATGATGCCTATGTCAATGACTCGGATCTGATCGGCACCCACTCGCGGCTGCAACTGGCCCATAACCTGACGGATATGATGGCGGGTGATTTCAAGTCGGTGACCAACCCCGGCCTGGATCTGGATGACTTTATGGGCACCCAGTTCACCACCGGTCCCGATGGGGATCTGTATCAGCTGCCCGACCAGCAGTTTGCCAACCTGTATTGGTTCCGCAAAGACTGGTTCGACCGCGCCGATCTGCAAGAGGCCTTCAAGGCAAAATACGGCTATGATCTGGGGGTTCCGGTCAACTGGTCCGCCTATGAGGACATCGCCGAATTCTTTAGCGAAGACGTCAAAGAAATCGACGGCACAGCGATCTACGGCCATATGGATTACGGCAAACGCGCGCCGGATCTTGGCTGGCGGATGACCGATGCCTGGCTGTCGATGGCCGGTGCCGGGTCCAAGGGTGAGCCAAACGGCGTGCCAATCGACGAATGGGGCATCCGCATGGAGGCCGGAACCTGTAACCCGGTTGGCGCCTCTGTCACCCGTGGTGGTGCTGCAAACGGTCCGGCTGCGGTCTATGCGATCCGCAAATGGGACGAATGGCTGCGCAAATATGCACCTCCCGGTGCCGCGTCTTATGACTTTTACCAGTCTCTGCCCGCGCTTGCGCAGGGCAATGTTGCCCAGCAGATCTTTTGGTACACCGCCTTTACCGCCGATATGGTAAAGCCGCAGTCCGAAGGCAACAACACCGTCGACGAAGCAGGCAAGCCGCTGTGGCGGATGGCGCCTAGCCCACATGGCCCCTACTGGGAAGACGGCCAGAAGGTTGGCTATCAGGACGTTGGTTCCTGGACCTTCCTCAAGTCGACGCCGCTGGAGCGCTCGCAGGCAGCCTGGCTTTATGCTCAGTTTGTTGTGTCCAAAACTGTCGACGTGAAAAAGTCCCACGTGGGTCTGACCTTCATTCGTGACAGCTCGGTCAACCACGAGAGCTTCTCGGAGCGGGCTGAAAACCTGGGCGGTCTGGTAGAATTCTACCGCTCGCCGGATCGTGTGGCCTGGTCGCCAACCGGTGTGAACGTGCCTGACTATCCAAAGCTGGCCCAGATCTGGTGGCAGCAGATTGGCGACGTGAACTCGGGGGCCTTTACCCCGCAGGAAGCCATGAACCGTCTGGCCGAAGAAATGGACATCACCATGGCCCGGATGCAGCGTGCAGACGAGCAGGCTGAGATCTACGGCGGCTGCGGTCCGCGTCTGAATGAGGAAAAAGACGCTGAGTGGTGGTATGCCAATGGCGGCGCCAAGCCACCGCTGGAGAACGAAAAACCTGCCGGTCAGACCGTCAACTACGACGAGCTGGTCGCCCGCTGGGCCTCGCAGTAACCGCTCCTCCCCGTCGGGCCTGATCGCCTTTGGCCTCTGGCCCGACACTTTGCCTCGGAACGGTGTTCTTACACTGCTTCGGGGCGCTTTCTCCCCCGCTACGTACAGACACGGCCCCTGTCAGTTTTGCTGCAGGGCCGGTTGCCGGAAAGTTAAATAACGATGGCACTAGAATTAAGAAACGTGACCAAGCGCGTCGGCGCGGTCACCCATATCAAGGAGACATCCTTGATGCTGGAACCCGGTCACTTCAACGTCCTGTTGGGCGCCACCGGTTCGGGCAAGACCTCCCTTATCAAGCTGATGGCCGGGCTGGACCCGATGGCCAGCGGTCAGGTGCTGATGGAGGGCGAGGATGTTTCCCGCCTGAGCACCCAGAAACGCAACATCAGTCTGGTGCACCAGTTTTTCATCAACTACCCGCATATGACGGTCTATGAGAACATCGCCTCGCCGCTGAAAGTGGTTGGAATGGCGAAGTCCGAGATCGCGGATCGTGTCGCGGAAGCCGCCAAAATCCTGAAGCTGGAGCCGATGCTGCACCGCCGCCCGCATGAGTTGTCCGGCGGCCAGCAACAGCGCTGCGCCCTGGCCCGGGCCATTGCCAAGGAAAGCCGCGCAGTGTTTCTGGACGAGCCGCTCGCCAACCTTGACTACAAACTGCGCGAAGAGCTGCGTGACCAGCTGCCCGAGCTGTTTGCCGGACGTGGCGCCGTGGTGGTCTATGCCACTTCGGAACCCGAAGAGGCGCTGTTGCTGGGCGGCAAAACCGCCTTGATGCGCGACGGGCGCGTCACCCAGTTTGGCCCCACCGCTGAAATCTACCGCAACCCCGGCAATCTGGACGCGGCGCGGGTTTTTTCTGACCCGCCAATCAATACCGCCACGGTGATCAAAGAAGGCACCACCGCCCGCATGGGAGACCGGGTGAGCTGGCAGCTGAGCGGCACCGCCGCCGGGCTGAGCGATGGCGCCTATTCCCTTGCCATCCGCCCCTATCACGTCCTGCCCAGCGCCAGCAAAAAGGCCACTGTGCGCCTTGATGGCCGGGTACAGGTGACCGAGCTGTCAGGCTCGGAAAGTTCTGCGCATTTCGATCTTGGCCTTGGCGGCACCGCAGGCGGCGAAGCCCACGCCAACTGGGTATCCCTGTCGGCGGGGGTGCACCCCTACGAGATTGGCGAAATGCATGATTTCTACATGGACCCTTCGGCGTGCTACTTCTTTGCACCCGATGGCTCCCGCGCAGCCTGAGGTTCAGGAAAATGGCAAAAATTACACTCTCCAAGCTGCGACACAGCTATATGCCCGCCCCAAAATCCCCGTCAGACTATGCGCTAAAGGAGATCGATCTGGATTGGAGCGACGGCGGCGCCTATGCGCTGCTTGGCCCTTCGGGCTGTGGTAAATCCACCCTGCTCAACATCATTTCCGGCCTGTTGGTGCCCTCGGAGGGCCAGATCCTGTTTGACGGTCAGGACGTCACCGCCCTGCCGCCGGATCAGCGCAACATTGCCCAGGTGTTCCAGTTCCCGGTGATCTACGACACCATGACAGTCTACGACAATCTCGCCTTCCCTTTGCGCAACCGTGGCCGGGATGAGAACACCGTGCGTGACCGGGTGATGGCCATTGCTGAGATGCTCGAAGTCACTGAAATGCTGGACCAAAAGGCCGCCGGCCTGTCCCCCGACAACAAACAAAAGATCTCCATGGGGCGTGGGCTGGTGCGCGAAGACGTCAATGTGGTGATGTTTGACGAACCCCTAACGGTGATCGACCCGCATCTGAAATGGAAGCTGCGCTCAAAGCTGAAAGAACTGCACCAGCGCGTCAAAGCCACGATGATCTATGTCACCCACGACCAGACAGAGGCGTTGACCTTTGCCGATCAGGTGGTGGTGATGCAGGACGGCGAAGTGGTTCAGATCGGCACGCCTGTCGAGTTGTTTGACCGCCCCGCCCATACGTTCGTCGGCCACTTCATCGGCTCACCGGGGATGAACATCCTCCCCTGCGAACTGCAGGCAGGATCTGCCCATTTTGCCGACCAGCCCATCGCGCTGGAAGGCCCAATCCAAGGCGAAGCCAATGGCAAAACAGAAATCGGCATCCGGCCGGAATTTGTCTCTCTGGCGGACACCGGCCTGGCCGCAACAGTGACCAAAGTGTCGGATGTGGGGCGTCATACAGTGGTGGAATGCCAGACCAATGGCAGCCGCATCAATGCCGTGATCGAGGGCGCAGGACCTGCAGTTGGCAGCCCGGTGCATCTCGATTTTCGGCGTGACCAAACCCGGCTTTATGTGGATGGCTGGCTGGCCACCACCCCCGACACCGCAGCGGAGGCGGCACAATGAAAACCGAAAATCAAAAAGCCTGGTTCTTTGTGCTGCCCGTGCTGGTGCTGGTGGCCTTTAACGCGCTGATCCCGATGATGACCGTGGTGAACTACTCGGTGCAGGAAACCTTTGGCGACAATGTGTTTTTCTGGCAGGGCCTGGATTGGTTCGAACAGATTCTGCGCTCTGATCGTTTTCACGCCGCCCTGGGACGTCAGTTTCTCTTTACCTTCCTGATCCTGATTATCGAGGTGCCGCTGGGCATTATCATCGCCCTGTCGATGCCGCGCAAAGGCTTCTGGGTTCCGGTCTGTCTGGTCACCATGGCGCTGCCGATGCTGATCCCCTGGAACGTGGTGGGCGCCATGTGGAACATCTTTACCCTGCCGGACATTGGCCTGCTTGGCTATTTCCTCAACCACGTGCTGGGCATCTCTTATGACATGACCCAGAACCCGCTGGCGGCCTGGGTCACCATCGTCACCATGGATGTCTGGCACTGGACCTCGCTGGTGGTGCTCTTGGCCTATGCCGGCCTGGTATCGATCCCCGATGCCTATTACCAGGCAGCCAAAATCGACGGCGCCTCCAACAGGGCTGTGTTCCGGTTTATCCAGCTGCCCAAGATGAAAACCGTCCTCACCATCGCCATCCTGTTGCGGTTCATGGACAGTTTCAACATCTACACCGAACCCTTTGTGCTGACCGGTGGTGGCCCCGGCAACTCCACCACGCTGTTGTCGATTGATCTGGTGAAAATCGCCCTGGGTCAGTTTGACCTCGGCCCCGCCGCCGCCATGTCGCTCATCTACTTTGCAATCACGCTTCTGGTCTCCTGGCTGTTTTACACGCTAATGACCAAAGACGACCTGAACTAAGGAGGGTTTGAGAAATGCAAAAACGCTTTATCATCCCCATTGTCTATATCCTCTTCCTGATGCTGCCGATCTACTGGCTGGTCGCGATGAGCTTTAAGACCACCAATGAGATCCTCTCGGGCTTCTCGCTGTTCCCGCAGACCTTCACGCTGGAAAACTACGCCACCATCTTTACCGATCCGACCTGGTATTGGGGCTACATCAACTCGATCCTCTACGTCAGCATCAACACGGTGATTTCAGTGGCCGTGGCGCTGCCGGCGGCCTATGCCTTCTCGCGCTATCGCTTTTTAGGCGACAAACAGCTGTTCTTCTGGCTGCTCACCAACCGGATGGCGCCGGCGGCAGTCTTTGCCCTGCCCTTCTTTCAGCTCTATTCGGCGGTGGGGATCTTTGACACCCATCTGGCGGTGGCCCTGGCCCATTGCCTGTTCAACATCCCGCTGGCGGTCTGGATTCTAGAAGGCTTCATGGGCGGCATCCCCAAGGAGCTGGACGAGACCGCCTATGTAGACGGCTATTCCTTCCCGCGTTTCTTCGCCACCATCTTTATCCCCTCGATCAAGGCCGGGGTCGGCGTTGCCGCCTTCTTCTGCTTCATGTTCTCCTGGGTCGAGCTCTTGCTGGCCAAGACCCTGACGGCGGTGGCCGCAAAACCTATCGCTGCCACCATGACCAAAACCGCCTCAAGTGCCGGCTATGAGCTGGGCCTGCTGGCAGCAGCGGGCACATTGACAATCATTCCGGGGGCCATCGTGATCTGGTTCGTCCGCAACTATATCGCAAAAGGTTTTGCGATGGGGAGAGTATAATGCTGTCATGGATGGCCTGGACCTGGCCCACTGCTCTGGTTTTTATCGGTATTTTCTCTGCCATTGGGGTGCTTGTACTGCTGGAAATCCGCTCCCCCGGCGGCGACCTGCGCAAAGGTGTGCTGGGGCTCTCCACCACCCGTGGGGACCGTTTGTTCATCACCCTGTTGGGCACCAGTTACATCTTCCTCGCCTGGCTTGGATTGGTCGGCATGCCGCTTTGGTACCCGCTGGGGCTGGCCATTCTCTGGGGCATCTTCACCTTCTGGAAGGTGTAACACCGCCCCTTTGGGATGTGCGGGTCAAGGGGGCCAAAGGCCCCGCGTCAGCGGCCCGCCCTTGACGCGCAAGCCTGAACAAAATTGCGAACGGCCTGAAGGGCAGTCCTGCCCCTTCAGGCCTTCTCAGCCAACATACAACAGCACGCCCCAATCTCGTCGGCCTAGACTGATATATCACCCCGCCTCTGGCAGAAATAGGCGCGCGGAAGCGCTCAATTTGGCAACGCCCAGATGGAGCCAACATCTGGCTTGGATCCATGGCGCCCAGGTCTGCTAAAGAAATAGTTTTCAAACTCCCCCCTTTCCACTAGCATTGCTGAAAGACCAAAATGGACCGGACATCAGACGACATGCGCAAGAAACAGGACAATTCACTGCTAACCGAGGTTGAGCTTGAATTCATGACCGTCGTCTGGGCTACCGGGGGCGGTACTGTAAGGGATATCCTTGCGGTGCTGAACCAGGCACAGGAACGCGCCTACACCTCGGTGGCGACTGTGCTTAAAATCATGGAACAAAAGGGCTTTCTTAGCAGCGAAAGGGCAGACCGTTCGCTGATCTACCGCCCCGCCATTCCCAAAGCAGAGTATCAAAAAACCTCTCTGAAAAACCTTTCGAGCAAGCTGTTCAACGATACGCCCGCGGCCTTGGTCGCCCGTCTTGTTGACGATGAAGAAGTTACCGACGACATGCTCGTTGAGATGCGGGCGCTGCTGAACGAAAGGTTGGGGGACAATGGAAACTGACGCGCTGATCAATAGCTATCTGGATCTAAATCTTCTGGTGCTTGCAGGCACCCTGCTTTGGCTGGCGGCGCGAAAACTTCTGTCTCACTCTCATCTTGCTCATGCCTTTGGGGCGCAGCTGCGGCTGATGAATGTCCTCACCCTGCTGCTGGCGCTATCGCCCTTTATGATGTTTGCCTTTACCCATCTGGTGATGGCCCATCCGCCCAATCTCTCCGATCTTCTGGTGTCGCAGTTTCTGCAGGGCAATGTCAGCATGAGCGCCAGCAGCTTTGAAACCCTCCTGGGCCTGCGCGAAGACACCGTGCGGGTGCTCTCCTCCCAGCAACTGCTCTGGACCCGGCTATTGACCACGGCGCTGGCCATCGGCGGGCTGATCTGTGCCGCCCAACTGGCCTCCTCGATCTATCGCCTGCGCCGGGCGCTTAAGCGCAGCTTTATCTGGAAAAACATTGGCGCCACCCAGATCCTGATCTCTGACGAAACCCCGGTTGCCTATTCGACCCGCGGGCTGTTCAGCCGCTATGTGGTGCTGCCCTCGGCACTGCTGAGCCAGCCGCAGGATCTGAAACTGACCCTGGCCCATGAGCTACAGCACTTCCGCCAGCGCGATATCGAATGCGAAGTCCTGCTGGAGCTGCTGCGGCCGCTATTGTTCTGGAACCCCGCTTTTTACCTGTGGCGCCGCGAGGTCCGGCACCTGCGCGAATTTGCCTGTGATCAGGCCTTGATGGCGCGCCCCGGCCTGGATATCCGCGCCTATTGCGAATGCCTGATCCGCGCCTGTGCCCAGGCTGCGCAGGAACGCGTTTTCTTTACCCGCCGCAGCCCGGCTGTTGCCCTGGTGGACCGGCGCGAAACCCGTCGCGATTCAACGCTGCAACAACGCATCATTGCGGTGACCGCCCAACAACCCCATGGTGAAACCGGCTTTGGCTGGGCCATGGTATCAGGCCTGATGATCGCATCGGTGCTGGCCACCGCCATGCTGATGCAACGCCCCGGCGACTGGAGCCATGATCGGCTGATGCTCTCGACAATTGTCAATCTCGAACGCATGGCCAGCCGCAACGCAGCCCCCAGCAGCTCAGTGGCCGGTCGCAATATCCTGCAGGGCAGCTTTATCCCTGCCGGACGCTAGGCGCTGCCCCATGCGGCACACCACGACGATCCTGCTCAGGCGCCCATGATGCCTATCCGAGGTCGGGAAACACCGCCGTTTGCTTGACTGTGCCATAGACAAAACTGGTCTCAATTGATCCCACCCCGCCGATAGGATGGATCTTGTTGCGGATAAAATGCTCATAGGCATCCAGCCCCGCCACCAGAACCCGCAGTTGATAGTCCACCTGCCCGGTCATCATGTGGCATTCCAGCACTTCCGGCATCGCCAGGACCTGACGCTCAAAGGTCTGCACCACCTCCTGGTGGTGCCGCTCCAGCCGGATCCGCACAAAGATCTCCATGCCCAGACCATAAAGCTTGGCATTTGCGCGGGCGGAGAACCCGGCGATCACCCCAGATTTTTCCAAATTCCGCAGCCGCCGCAAACAGGGGGATGGCGACAGGTTGACCGCCTCGGCCAGATCCTGATTAGACATCCGCCCGTCCCGTTGCAGGGCTCGGATAATCTGCCGGTCTTTTTGATCCAATGTCGCCAAATCAGCCTCCAGTTCCGAAATATTGGCAGACTATGCCAATAAATACCAAAATCATGGCATAATTCGCAATTTCATCACGAAATAACAAGGGCATCATAGCGCCAGACCCGCGACAGGAGCCTGCGATGACCCATCCTACCGACACCACGCCCGGCTTTGCCACCCGCGCAATTCATCACGCTTATGATGCACAGGCCAATGAGGGCGCCTTGACGCCGCCGCTGCATCTCACCTCGACCTTTGCGTTTGAAACGGCCGAAAGCGGTGGCGAAATGTTTGCAGGCGATCGCCCCGGGCATATCTATTCCCGCATCTCCAACCCTACCCTGGATCTGTTGGAGCAACGCATTGCCACGCTCGAAGGTGCCGAAGCCGGATTGGCGCTGTCGTCAGGCATGGGGGCAATCACCTCGACGCTCTGGACCTTGCTCAGCCCCGGTGACGAAATCCTCGTGGACAAAACGCTCTATGGCTGCACCTTTGCCTTTATGCGGCACGGGTTGCAGAAATTTGGCATCACCGTTTCCCATGTGGACATGACAGATCTGGCCCAGCTGCAGGCGGCGATCAGCCCACAGACTCGCGTGGTCTATTTTGAAACCCCGGCCAACCCCAATATGCGGCTGGTTGATATTGCCGGCGTCAGCCGCATTGCCCATGCCCATGGCGCAACCGTTGTAGTGGATAACACCTATGCCACCCCCTATCTGACCCGCCCGATTGAGCTGGGCGCCGATCTGGTGCTGCATTCGGCCACCAAATATCTTGGCGGTCATGGGGATGTTGTCGCCGGGTTGCTGGTCGGGCGGGCCGAACAAATCCAAGAGATCCGCCTCACAGGTATGAAGGACATGACCGGAGCCGTCATGGCGCCGTTTAATGCAATGCTGGTCCTGCGCGGGCTGAAAACCCTGGCGCTGCGGATGGAGCGCCACAGCAGCACCGCCGCCGAAATCGCCGATTGGCTAGAGGCACATCCGGCCGTGGCCACAGTTCACTACCCTGGCCTGCCCAGCTTTGATCACTATGACCTGGCCTGTCGCCAGATGGCCCTACCCGGCGGCATGATTGCCTTTGAACTAAAAGGCGGCTTGCCCGCGGGGCGGGCGATGATGAACCGGCTGAAAATGATCACCCGCGCGGTGTCGCTGGGGGATGCGGAAACGCTGATCCAGCACCCGGCCTCGATGACCCATTCCACCTATGCGCCGGATGAGCGTGCCGAACATGGCATCACCGAAGGTCTGGTGCGGCTGTCTGCCGGGTTGGAAAATGTCGCTGATATCCTGCAGGATCTGGAACAATCCCTGGAGTTTGTGCAGGAACAGGCCGCCTGAGCGCGGCCTAAAGACCATCTATTACACCGGTTAGAACCGTTGCGGGGACAACGCCGCAAGCGAGATTTCAGGTGGGCGGGCCATCACCAGGTCCGCCACCAATTCCGCCGTCGCCGCCGATTGGGTGAGGCCCAGATGACCATGGCCAAAGGCATAGATCACCGCATCTGAAGCGGAGGAGGTGCCAATCACCGGCAGGCTGTCGGGCATGGAGGGACGGAACCCCATCCACTGGGTGCCGCCCGTGCGATCCAGCTCCGGCATAAAGCGGCAGGCCTTTTTCAGCAGCACATCAGCGCGTTTGAAATTGGGCGGCAGTTTCAGCCCGCCCAGCTCAACCGCGCCGCCAATACGCACGCCGCCATTGATCCGGCTGGCAACAAATCCGTGGCTGCCAAAGGTCACATGGGTTCTAAGGTCAAAGGCCCCGGCAGGCAGGGTGGTGTTATAGCCGCGTTCGGTTTCCAGCGGCAGCGCATCCCCGAGGCCCCGCGCCAACTGATGTGACCAGGCGCCGGCGGCAAGGACCACGCGATCCGGGGTAACTCTGTGACTGCCCAAATCCAGCGAGACCGAACCCCGGTCCGCACTCAGCCCTTTGACTTCCTGAACCTCGATACGACCACCGCGCGCCATGAACTGCCCGGCCAGGTATTCGCACCATGTCTTTGGGTCCACCGTGTTTATCCAGTCCGGCGTATAGCCAGCATGGGTGAATTGTCGGCTCAATCCCGGTTGTATCTCGGCGATTTCATCCGGGTTTTGCAGCAGCTCATAGCGAATACCGGCCTGACCACGTGCCTCCCAGGCTGGCAGGCTGGCCTGGTATTGTTTTTCGCCCTCAAACAGTTGCAACTGGCCATCGCGCTGGATCAGAAATTCGCCATCCGTATCGCTGATCTGACGCTCCAACGCCGCCCGCGCCAGCCCCATCAACGCCGATTGCGCCGCCATGGACGCGGCGTAACGATCGCGCCAACTGGCCCGCCAGAACCGCAGCAGCCAGGGCGCCAGCTGCAGGGCATAGCGCGGCGGGATCGACAACGGCCCCATGGGATCCAGCAGCCATTTGGGGGCCTTGCGCATCATCCCCGGCGTCGCCAGTGGAATGATTTCACTAAAGGCAAAGGCCCCGGCATTGCCCGCCGACGCCTCTGCTGCCAGCCCTTTGCGATCATAGATCGTCACCTGATGGCCGAGACTTTGCAGGCGCAACGCAGTGCTCACCCCAACAATGCCAGCACCAATCACAGCAATCGTCATGCTGCCCTGAGAAGACGCTTTTGTCGCCGCCGCTTTGCCCATCGGATGCCTCTCACGTTGTGCCAAATCACTACAGGCACATCCCGGTGCCTATAGTGGGGTTATCTCGCGATGTCAGGGCAGTGTATAGGCCGTCTTTACCCGCGTGTAGAATTCAGCAGCATAAGAGCCCTGTTCGCGGGCGCCATAGCTGGATCCTTTGCTGCCGCCAAAGGGCACGTGGTAATCCACCCCGGCGGTGGGCAGATTGACCATCACCATGCCCGCTTCAGCATTTGCCTTGAAATGGCTCGCCTGTTTCAGCGAGGTGGTGCAAATTCCTGCGCTCAGACCAAAGGCGCTATCATTGGCCAGCGCCAGCGCCTCATCATAGTCGCGCGCCCGCAGGACCGAGGCCACCGGGCCAAAGACCTCTTCGCGGTTGATGCGCATGTCGTTGCTGGTCTCACTCACCAAGGCAGGCGCCATGTAAAAGCCCTCCTGCGCCAGGGTCAGGCGCTCCCCGCCAATGACAGTGCCGCCCTCGTCAGCTGCGATCTTCAGATAGGACAGGTTCTGCTCCAGCTGTCGCGCATCCACCACTGGCCCCATCTGAATGCCCGCCTCCAGCGCATTCCCAACCTTCAGCCCCTGCATCGCGGAGGTCAAAGCAGCGACAAACCGATCATGGATGCCCTCGGTAACGATCAAACGGGACGAGGCGGTGCAGCGCTGGCCAGTGGAGAAGAAGGCCCCGTTCAGACAGGCCGCAACCGCCAGATCCAGATCAGCATCATCCAGTACCACCATGGGGTTTTTGCCGCCCATTTCCAGCTGCACCTTTTTCAGGGTCTTGGCACAGGAGGCCGCAATTGCGCGGCCCGTCGGCACCGACCCGGTAAAGGACACCGCATCGACATCGGGGTGGTCGACCAGATGCTGGCCGACACTTGCCCCCTTACCAAAGACGATGTTGAACACGCCTTCAGGCAGTCCAGAGCGCGAGATGATTTCGGACAGGGCCCAGGCACAGCCGGGGGTGAGCTCGGCGGGCTTTAGCACCGCGGCATTGCCATAGGCCAGAGCCGGCGCAATCTTCCAGGCGGGGATGGCGATGGGGAAATTCCACGGTGTGATCAGTCCGACAACTCCAACCGGTGCGCGGGTCACATCGACCTCGACACCGGGGCGGACCGAGGCCAAGCGATCACCGGTCTGGCGCAGGCATTCGCCGGCAAAGAATTTAAAGATCTGTCCCGCACGCGCAGCCTCGCCAATACCTTCGGGCAGGGTCTTGCCCTCTTCGCGTGACAACAGCTGCCCCAGCTCAGCCTGGCGGGCCAGGATCTCGCTGCCGATGAAATCCAGCACGTCAAACCGCATCTGCGGCGTGGCCTGCGCCCAATCGGCGGCGGCAGTTCGGGCACTGGCAACGGCGCGATCCATGTCGGCTGTCTCGCTGAGTGCCGCCATACCAATAACGTCGGTAATATCCGACGGGTTTACATTGGCGCTGCCATCACTGGTGTTTTCCCAGCTACCGGCAATCAGATTTGTGTAGTCCATAGTCATACGTCCTTTGAGTTTTTGACCTGTTTTCAGAGCTGAATGCCGCTGCGATAGGGGTCGTTTTCTGCAAAAATCAGGGTTGTGTCAGCGGTGACATGCGCCGCGCCCTCGATCTGTGGGATCACCTGACCCGCGCCATTGCGGCGATACCTGAGGGTGTAAGTGCTGCCGATGATGCTCTCTTGAATCCAGGCGGTTCCTGGTTCCAGCAGGCCATCCTCAGCAAGACAGGCCAGTTTGGCAGAACAGCCGGTCCCGCAGGGCGAGCGATCATAGGCCCCACCGGGGCACAGCACAAAGTTGCGCCCATGGCTTTGCGGGGATTGTGGCGCGGAGATAAATTCCACATGGTCGATCCTGGCGCCCCTGGCCCCGGTGATCCCACCCGTCCAGAGGGCGTCGCGAATAGCCAAGGCCGCTGAGGTCAGCGCTGCGATGTTTGTCGCCTCCAGGGCCACCGGGCAATCAGGGGTGAGAAAAAACCAATTGCCGCCCCAGGCGACATCCCCGATGATCCACCCCAGCCTTGGCAGCTCTAGCGAGACGGATTTGAACTGGCGATAGCTGGCGACATTTTCCACCACCGCCCGATTTGGGGAAATCAGGTCCACCTCGACCACGCCGACCGGGGTTTCAAGACGGTGCAGGCCCAGATCAATCCGTCCCAAATGGTACAGCGTCACCAAGGTTCCAATGGTGGCATGGCCACACATGCCCAGAGTGCCAGCCGGGTTGAAGTAGATCACCGCCGCGACACAGTCCCGGTCCTGTGGAGGCAGCAACAGCGCCCCCACCATGGCGTCGTGGCCGCGCGGCTCCAGCAGGACGGAGGCGCAGAAATCGCTGTGGTCTCGCCACAACCTTGCGGCGCGATCCGCCAGCGACCCGGATCCAAGCTCCGGGCCACCGCTCAGGATCACACGCGTTGGTTCTCCGGCGGTGTGACTGTCGATCACCCGCATGGTCAGGCGGCAGTATCGGGCTGCAGGGCCCAGTCTGCATACCATGTCTTGAACAGGGTATATTGCGTCTCGACATAGCTGCGCTGGCTCTCGGTGAGCGCGTCGCTCTCGTTGAAGTGCAGGCCGTAGGCGCTGTCACCGTTCAGCACCATGAGGTGTTTATAATAGAGCACCAGATCCGGTCCTTCATCAAAGGACGACAACACGCCAAGCGCCGCTTCCAGCTCTTTCGCCCGCTGCCGCGCCCCGACATCGCCCGCAGCGGCCCGCTGACACAGCGCCACCAGATGCAGCACTTCGCGCGGCAGGGCGTTGCCAATCCCGGTAATGGCCCCGGCGGCACCGCAGTTCACAAACCCATGGAAAACGGTGGTATCCACCCCAATCATCAGAGTGACGCTGTCATCATGTCCGGTGATGTTTTCAGCCGCATAGCGCAGATCATCTGCGCCGCCAAATTCCTTGAATCCCACCAGGTTGGCGTGCTCTGCGCGCAGAGCAAAGAACAACTCCGCCCGGGTGGCAAAGCCGTAGTAGGGGCTGTTGTAGATCACCGCCGGCAAGTCCGGGGCCGCTGCAAGAACCGCCTTGAAATGGGCCTTTTGTGCAGCGCTGGAGGATCCCCGTGACAGAACGCGCGGGATAACCATCAGCCCCTGGGCGCCAACCTCCGCCGCATGGGCGGCATGCGCTGCTGCCAGTTTACTGTTCACCGCGCCGGTGCCGACGATTGTGGGCACCCCGGCAGCCACCAGACGCGCCACACCCTGCATGCGGTCCGCATCCGTCAGCAGTGGCCAATCGCCCATGGAACCACAATACACCACCGCCGACATGCCTGCCGCAATCAGCTCCTGCCCCGAGCGCACCAGCGCATCAAAGTCCGGGCGGCGATCCGCAGTACAGGGGGTCATCAGGGCCGGGATACAGCCGGAGAAGATATTTTTGCTCATGGTCTTTTCCTTTCAGAACCAGCCTCTGCGGCCGAAGAGTGACAGGCACCAAAGCCCCCCTGCCCTGCTCTGGCCCCAGCCTTGAGGGCCGTGAATGGAGCAGGAAAGCGACGGTTGCTGTGGTGGCGCCTGCGCGGTTCTATTTCATATTGGATCCAATTTACAATATATTTTCTTACGCAACTTTCCTCAGCAAAGAAATAGCGCTATGAACACTGCAGGAGGAGTGCCCTATGAAGTTGAATTCCGTCGATATTTCAAAAACCGCTTCGGTGTCCTCGATCGTGTTTGAGGCCCTGCGCAAAGCCATCATCGAGGGCGACGTCAAAGAGGGGGAGCCCCTGCGCCAGGATGAAATTGCCCGGCTGTTCAACACCAGTCGAATCCCCGTGCGCGAGGCGATCTCCCGGCTGGAAGAACAGGGTCTGGTCAAAACCCAGCGCTACAAAGGCGCTGTTGTTTCTGGGCTTTCTGCCACCGAAGCCGAGGAAATATTTGATTTCCGGGCCTTGATCGAACCCGAGGTGATCCGCCGCGCCGTGCCCTTGATGTCGGCAGAAACACTCGAAACCGCCCGCGCCTCCTGGGCGGCGTTTTCGGCCTCGGCGGACCCGATGAGCTGGGGAGATCTCAACCGGGATTTCCATTCAACCCTCTACCGGGCCAGCGGGCTGCAATACCATCTGGATGTCATCGACAATGCCATGGACCGGATTGACCGCTACCTGCGGGCGCAGCTGGTGATGTCGAACGGGATGGAACGCGCCAACCAAGAACATATCGCCATCTGGGAGGCCTGCCTGGCCGGCAATGCCACCCAAGCTGCCGAACTGACGCGGCTTCATATCTCCGGCGCCCGGGAATCGCTGATTCAGAACATAAACAGCCTGCGCTGAACCCGCCGACACTGAATGGCCCGCGCAAAGAAAAACGCGCCCCCTGTTCCCAGAGAGCGCGTTTCACAGTCTTCACCCCTTGGTGGGGGATCAGGTCAGAGCAGTGCCAGATTGACCGCAGCCTCACGACCATCCCGGCCGGGCTCGATGTCGAAGGACACTTTTTGATTGTCGGCCAGACCAGTCAGGCCAGAGCGCTCAACCGCAGAGATGTGCACAAACACATCCTTGCTGCCGCCATCGGGCGCGATAAAGCCAAAGCCTTTGGTAGAGTTGAACCATTTTACGGTGCCAGTAGCCATTCCGTATACTCCCTAAAAATTGCTGTCCGCAGGAGTGCGACAGCCCGGCGTTGTTGAGTCTGGATCGAAGACTGAACGCCGTTATTCCGGAGGCAGCAGGTCGACATAGAGAAACACAAGCACTCAAAATATGCGACTGCTCTCGTTTCGTTTCAAGAGTACATTTCCGGTTTCACTCGATAGAGGCAATTTTTTGCAAGGCCAGCACCCCGCCCCATGTGCAATCTATCCGTGCAGGCCAAATCCCCCTTTCCCCCGCTCAAATGTAGCCGCGGGCACAGAGATTGTCGCGGCGGGCAAGTTGACGTAGTTTATAAAAGAATTCCGACATTCCGAGGGGGGGGGAGGCACCATGCTTGGCAAGTTGGCACATGTTGAAAAAGTCTTGGGCGTCACAAATTCCGCCTCGGCTGCTGCCCGCTCTCGGCTGGCGGCAAGCTGGAGACGTTCGGCAGACAAACACGGACTCGACCCTGCTGAAAACCGGGGGCCAGAACGCATTGATAGCACCCACCTTCGCGAACGGCAGGAAGTGCTCGAGACATTCATGACCGTATCAGCGCCAAGGCTGGACAGTCTGTTCTCGCTGGTTGGGCAATCCGGCTGCGCTGTGCTGTTGACCGATGATGATGGGGTGGTTCTGGATCAGCGGGTTGCCGAGGCAGACGCCCCGGTCTTTGAATCCTGGGGGCTGTGCATCGGCGCCGATTGGAGCGAAGAGCGCGAAGGCACCAATGGCATCGGCACCTGTCTGACAGAACAGCGGCGGGTGATTATCCATCGCGACGAACATTTCTATGCGCGAAACACTGCCATGAGCTGCATTGATGCCCCGATCTATGGGCCAGAGGGGCAGATTGTGGCGGCGCTAGATGTCTCCTCTGCCCGGGCCGATCAAACAGAGGCCTTTAACCGGCTGATCGCAGCCCAGGTTTGCCAGACTGCACGGGCCATTGAAGAGGCTAATTTTCGCGCAGCCTACGACCGCACCCGCATCATTGTTGCCGAAAGCGACGATGCCGAGGCTGCGACGCTGTTGGCGGTTGATGCCCATGACCTGATTGTCGGCGCCACCCGCGAGGCCCGCCGGGTGTTTGGTCTGGCGATGACAGGCGCCCTGACACCCCGCCCCGCCGCAGATATTCTTGGACGCGAGGACGGGCCCACAGGCTTTGAAAAAGCCGAACACGCCGCTGTGGTGCGGGCACTGGCGCGCTCTGACGGCAATGTCTCACAGGCGGCCCGCCAGCTAGGCATTGGCCGCGCGACGCTGTATCGGCGAATGAAACGGCTGGGTTTGGAGTAAAGTATCGCCAACCTGTCTCACTCCTGAGACACCTTTGGTCCTCCGGCTTTTCCAGCTGGCAGACAAACGCCCCCCAGCAGGGGCAGTGTCCTGAGCAATCCGGGAGGAGGTCCCGGTATTTGTGGAGGATACCAAATGAACGACATGACCCATACCGAGAAAGGCACCTATGTCTCGCCTTTCAAACCGCGCTATGACAACTTCATCGGCGGTAAATTCACCCCACCTGTAAACGGTCGCTACTTTGACAATGTGACCCCGATCACCGGCGAAATAATCACCGAATGCGCCCGCTCGGATGCCGCCGATGTCGATTTGGCCCTGGATGCGGCCCATGCCGCCAAAGACAGCTGGGGCAAGACCTCAGCATCTGAGCGCTCCAACCTGCTGTTGAAAATTGCCGATGCCATTGATGCCAATCTAGAGCGTCTGGCGCAGGCAGAAACCTGGGACAACGGCAAACCAATTCGCGAAACCATGGCCGCTGATATTCCTCTGTCCGCTGATCATTTCCGCTATTTTGCCGGGGTCCTGCGGGGCCAGGAAGGTAATATGAGCGAGATCGACGCCGACACGGTGGCCTATCACTTCCACGAACCCCTGGGCGTTGTTGGCCAGATCATTCCCTGGAACTTCTCCATTCTCATGGCGGCCTGGAAGCTGGCCCCTGCCCTGGCGGCGGGCAACTGCATCGTGCTGAAACCTGCGGAACAGACCCCGGCTGCGATCATGATCCTGGCCGAAATCATGGCGGACTATCTGCCCGCAGGTGTGTTGAACATCGTCAATGGCTACGGCGCCGAGGTCGGTGCGCCTTTGGCCAGCTCCCCGCGCATCGCCAAGATCGCCTTCACCGGCTCAACCGCGACCGGGCGCAAGATCATGGAAGCTGCGACCGCCAACCTGATCCCGGTGACGCTGGAACTGGGCGGCAAAAGTCCAAACATCTTTTTCTCTGATGTGATGGCCAAGGATGACGCTTTCCTGGACAAGGCCGTCGAAGGCTTTGTGCTGTTTGCCTTCAACCAAGGGGAAGTCTGCACCTGTCCCTCGCGTGCCCTGATCCAGGAAGACATCTACGAGGCCTTCATCGAGCGCTGCATTGAGCGGGTCAAAGCCATTAAACAGGGCGACCCGCGCAATCCGGAAACCATGGTGGGGGCGCAGGCTAGCACCGAGCAACAGGAAAAGATCCTGTCCTACCTGACCATTGGCCGCGAAGAGGGCGCACAGGTTCTGGCTGGCGGCGGCGCGGCGCGCTTCAATGGCGAATTGTCCGGGGGCAACTACATCCAGCCCACCATCCTCAAGGGTCACAACAAGATGCGGGTGTTCCAGGAAGAAATCTTTGGCCCGGTGGTCTCGGTCACCACCTTCAAGGACGAAGCCGAAGCCTTGGCGATTGCCAATGACACCATGTATGGGCTTGGCGCTGGCGTCTGGTCCCGCGATGCCAATACCTGTTACCGCTTTGGCCGCGCAATCGAGGCCGGTCGCGTCTGGGTCAACAACTACCACGCCTACCCGGCCCATGCCGCCTTTGGTGGCTACAAGCAGTCCGGCATCGGCCGGGAAAACCACAAGATGATGCTGGATCACTACCAGCAAACCAAAAACATCCTGATGAGCTACAACCCAAACAAGCTCGGTTTTTTCTAGACCTCACCCCCGGCGGTGGCAGCTCGCTGCCATCGCCTCTTCCCAAGCCATCCCGCGTTGCGGTTGGCATGGTCTTTTGGGAGGCACTGTTGCCCAAAAAGAATTTTTTCACAATTTGCACTTAGAACTACCGGGAGTAAGCAAGAAGGCAATTACAGTGGCTGATCTGGAAAAGTGTAAGGCTTGTCGAAACGGTAACGGCTTTGAAATCCCCATTTCGATGGCGTTCCAGCCTATTGTTTCCGTTGGATCTGGAAAAGTGTTTGCCTATGAAGCACTTGTGCGGGGACAAGATGGATGCGGCGCGGGCCAGGTGTTCGAGCAGGTAACCGATGACAACCTCTATGCCTTCGACCAGAAATGTCGAAAAACCGCTATTGAACACGCCAGTCGTCTAGATCTTGGTGAAACTGGGTCGCTGTTGTCGATCAATTTCCTGCCCAACGCGGTCTATGATCCAAAGGCCTGCATTCGCCTGACACTGGAAACGGCCAAGAAGACAGGCTTTCCGCTTTCGCAGATCATGTTTGAGTTCACCGAGGTTGAACGCATTTCTGTGCCGCATCTTTTGAACATTCTCAACACCTACCGCCGCCTTGGCTTCTTGACCGCGATTGACGATTTTGGCGCCGGATATGCAGGGCTTGATCTGCTGTCGCGGTTCCAGCCAGATGTTGTGAAGCTGGATGCTGAGCTGATCAGGGAGATTGACAGCTCAAGTGTCAAACAAACGATTGTGCGGCATGTGGTGTCGATGTTGGAGCAACTTGGGATTATTGTTGTTGCGGAGGGCATCGAGACTGAGGGCGAATTCTCCTGTCTCTACGACCTTGGAATTGATTTGATGCAGGGTTGGTTGTTCGCCAAGCCAGGTTTTGAAAGCCTGCCCGGCGTTCGCTGGCCGCAAGCACTTGTAAAGCCAGACAGCAGTCGGTCCGCCTGACGCAGGCACTGCATCAGGTGTAAAAACACTTCACTGGTGTAGAGACACAGCCACATGAGCTACCGCCCAAAGTTGGGACACTGGCGTAAGCTGAGATTTGTTATCTGCTGGTCTTCAATACGAAGAAGGAGGTCGACGCTGACCGGCCCCCCCCTTGCGTCCGCTCACTTAGGTTCTGCTGCATTTGTTTGCTGTGGCGCGTAGCATCATTGTAGCACTGCGCATAGTCTCTGCGATATTTGCGACCTTGACCCTAGCGGCTTGCTGCGACAGGTCAAAGGGGTTCGCTACGCTGATCGTGGGACCACCTTGCGATCTGCGTTTGGCTGTAAGGAATTAGACTTTAGTGGCTATGATCTGGTTAGAAAGACATACTCGGTAAGGCCGTGTTACCCGAATGTCGGCGCCGAAGGTTTGGATTTGACCGGCGTTTCCGACAGAACCTCCAGAAAAGCCTTGGCTGCGGGGGAGAGTGATCTCCCGGTTTGACGCACCAGCCCAATGCGCCGCCGGGCCCCGAACCCTATGATTGATCGCTGGACCAGGCGTTCAGTTGGCAAAACCGGAAGTGTCAGTTCCGGCAAAGCCGTAATGCCCAGCCCCTCGGCCACCAGTGCACCCGCAGTTGCAAGATGTGCGACTTCAAACCGCGGCGAAAGCGGCCGATTTAACCGAAGGCAAGCGCTGTCCAGTAATTCACGTACGGACGTGCCATGTGCCATTGCTATGAACGGCATCTCCACCAGTTCTGACCAATCATATGCCCGATCTTCCTGAAGCGGTCCGTCGGGTGCGCCTATCGCAACAAATGCATCATCCATCACCGGTTGAAAGGCAAGCCGTGACCGCGTCGACAAAGTCCCCGACGTAAACCCGATTTCCGCACGCCCCGTTTCAATAACCTCGATCACACTTTCGGATAGCGCATCAATGATCTTCAAGTCGATGTCCGGATACTTGGCGGTGAAACGGCGCAAAATTCGCGGCAATAAGGCCGCCGTGACAGAAGGCAGGCCGGCGA
Organism: Pseudophaeobacter sp. TrK17; assembly: GCF_042192375.1. Classification (NCBI taxonomy): domain Bacteria; kingdom Pseudomonadati; phylum Pseudomonadota; class Alphaproteobacteria; order Rhodobacterales; family Roseobacteraceae; genus Pseudophaeobacter; species Pseudophaeobacter sp. TrK17. The sequence continues at coordinate 619,359 of NZ_CP071700.1, read as the reverse complement.
TTGTCAGCTGTCCATTGCGCGCAGACAGATGAGCGTCGAATTCCGCATGTGCGTCCTGTGCCGTGTTGACCATCCGCGCCGCGATTCGGGCAAGCACTGCGCCGCTGGCCGTAAGTCTGACGTTTCGGGTGTCACGGTCAAAAAGCCGTGTGCTAAGTTGGTCCTCAAGGGCCGATACCTGGCGCGAGAGCGCCGATGGCGACATGCGCAAAGTTTCAGCGGCTGCGCGGAACGATCCGGCGTCCTGCAATGTGAGGACGGCCATATAATCAGCCAAGGACATATTGTTGCGTTTCATGCATCAATTATCCCAAAGTCAAATATTTTCGCAACAAGCAATCCGTTGCATGCTCAACGCGTCCCCAAAAGGGCATCCAAGGGAGGAAAACATGAAACATACATTCGCCGCGCTTTTGGGCGCAACTTTGCTCGCATCGCCACTGGCAGCGCAGGAAACCGACCTACTCATCGGCTCGACCTCGGCATCGTCCAGTCATTACGGCTATTTCGTTGCGGTAGGCCAACTGATCAACGAAAACAGCGAAGGGCTGAAAGCCTCGGTTGTCGAGACAGGCGCAACGCTGGACAATATCCGGCGCATGGGGCGGGGCCAGATTGACCTTGGGCTTGTGACGACGAATGCCGTTCAGCATGCCGTGTCCGGCACCAACGCCTTTGAGGGCAACGCACAAGATCTGCGGTTGCTCTGGGTCTACACCAACGCGCCACAAAACGTTGTCGTTCGCGCTGATTCCGATGTGGCCAACCTCGGCGGGTTGGCGGGAAAACGCTTTAATCCAGGTATCAAAGGCGGCTCTACAGAAGCCACGACCGAGGCGGTGTTCAACACACTCGGCCTCAGCGCCGATTATGTCCGCGGCTCGACAACGGATATCGTAGGCGCAATCAAGGACAATCGCCTTGTTGGCTATGTCAAATCCGGCTCGGGCCTCAAGCTTGACGGCTCCACAATGGATATCGCGGTTTCGACAGATATTTCGGTTCTTGGACTAAGCTCGGAACAGGCCGAGACGCTGCGCGCAGAAATGCCAGACATTTCCGTCGTAGATATTCCCGCAGGCGCTGCTGATGGTATCCCGGCTTACAGCACCTGGGCCTTTGGTGTTGGTGTTGCCGCACCGGCGTCAATGGATGATGAAACGGCGTACCAAATCGTTTCGGCCATTATGGCCGACGATACGGCACAGGCCAATGCAATGGCCGCGCTCAAGGGGGCCAACTTGGCTCAGATGACTTTGGATTATGGCACTGTTCCTCTGCATCCGGGCGCTGCGCGCTGGTTCGAAGAACAGGGCATGGAAATCCCTGCCAAGCTGAAAGCCAACTAAAATGAGCCTCGCGAATATCCAAAAAGGGCTTGCCATATTGGTCGGAGCCTTCGTTTTCTATACAGCGGCAAGCGGGCCGTTCGAAGGGCTGATTCAGCGCGCGCTTTTCCTTGCGCTTGTGTCCTCTTTGGGTTTCGCACTCTACCCTTTGGGCGCTGGCAGTCGCTGGCGCCCGATCGGCATCGTAATTGATCTCGTGCTTTGTGTGCTTGTCCTGATCGCTTGCGGCTATGTCGTCTGGAACTACGACGACATAATGACATCCCTGCCCTGGGCCACATCCATAGACAAGGCGCTGACCGTAGGGCTTGTGCTGGCGGTGCTTGAGCTAGGGCGGCGCACTGTGGGACTGATCTTTCCGGTCCTCGTTCTGCTGGGGCTAAGCTATGCGCTGTTCGGAAATTTGCTGCCCGGAGCCCTACGGCATCGCGGCTTTGACACTGCCTTTGTGACCGAAACGATTTTTCTCGGGGATCTCGGGATCTGGGGTATGTTGACGGGCGTGGCGGCAACGGTCATAGCGGCATTTGTCTTGTTCGGGGCGCTCTTGCTTCACACCGGCGGTGGCCAGGCCTTCATGGATCTGGCCATGCGCCTTGGCGGACGTCAGCCCGGTGGCGCTGCCAAGATCGCTACCATTGCAAGCGGATTGTTCGGGATGATTTCGGGCTCTGCGGTGGCGAATGTCGCGACCACAGGCAACTTTACCATCCCGATGATGATCCGGTTGGGCTATCCCCGGCCCTTCGCTGCAGCGGTCGAGGCAGTGGCATCGACAGGCGGCCAGATTGCACCGCCAATCATGGGGGCTGCTGCCTTTGTCATGGCTGAAATTCTGGGCTTGCCCTACACCACAATTATCCTTGGGGCGATCATCCCGGCTGTCCTGTTCTATGCCTCTGTCTTTGTGACCGTGCATTTTGTGGCACTCCGCCGTGGTCTTGCCGTTGTCCCTGAGGACGAGTTGCCTGCATGGGCAACCATCGTGTCACCGCGACGCGTCGCACCGATCCTTTGTGCGCTTGGCGGGCTGGGCATCGGCATCTGGCTTGGCCGCTCTATTGCCACCGCTGCGTTTTACGGCGTCATTGGTCTGCTGATCGCATTTGTTGCGACCGAAGCGGGCAGACTGTCACCACGTGATATGATCGGCAAGATCATCAACGGGTTGGAAGACGCCGGAAAAGGCATGGTCATCATTGGCGTGCTTTTGGCGGGGGCGCAAGTGCTGGTGTCGATGATCAACCTGACGGGCATTGGCGTGACCCTGTCATCGCTGATTGTGTCGATGGCTGGCGATAGTGTGCCTCTGGTTGCGTTTATCGTGGGCTTTGTCTGCCTGATCATGGGCATGGGCCTGCCGACCACTGCCGCCTATGTCCTGGTTGCAGCGGTGCTGGCCCCCGCCATGACAGCCGTCGGTGTTGACCCTCTGGCCGCGCATCTTTTTGTGTTCTACTTCGCCACGATTTCCGTGATCACGCCGCCCGTCTGCGTGGCAGTCTTTGTCGGTGCAGGTATCGCGAAAACGAACTGGCTGCCTGCGGCCGGGCATGCGGTTCGCCTCGGAGCGGTGACCTATCTGGTGCCATTTTTGCTGCTGCTCTTTCCCGGCATGCTGCTTCAGGGTGGGCCCTTGGCAATCGCCGAAGCGATATTGGCCGGGGCGGTGCTTGTGCTTGCGGTGCCGACATTGCTCACTGGGTCGCCGCTTGTCGGAAACCGGCTGATCGACACGGTTTTGCTTATTGCTGTGATCATTCTGGCGGTCTGGCCGCACCCGATCACCCCTGTCATTGCCTTTGCCGTGTACTTCGGCGCCCGCAAACTGGGCCAAAATCACAGGGAGGTCGTAGCATGAACCCGTTCAGAATTGGCTGTGGTGCCGGGTTTCAAGGGGACCGGATCGAACCGGCTGCCGATCTCGCCAATCGCGGAGCGTTGGATGTGCTGGTCTTCGAATGTCTGGCAGAACGCACCATCGCACTGGCGCAAAAGGCACGGCTTGACGATCCCAACGGTGGGTATGATCCACTACTTGAGCGCCGCCTTCGCGCGACCTTGCCAGGCTGTGCAAGACACGGCACTAAGATTGTCACGAACATGGGGGCGGCCAACCCGCGCGCAGCTGCACAAAAAGCGCGCGCTATTGTGGCTGACCTTGGCTTGTCATTAAAAGTCGCAACGGTGACGGGTGACGATGTTTCCGACCAGATCGCGGATTACGTGCTCGACGAAATCAATCAACCCGCCTCTTCCCTGGGGCAACGCATGGTTTCGGCAAATGCCTATATCGGCATTTCAGCCATCGTTGAAGCCCTCACACACGGGGCTGACATCGTAATATGTGGACGTGCGTCCGATCCTGCCTTGTTCTTGGCACCTTTGGTGCATCATTTTGGCTGGGCAATGGACGACTACGAAAAACTCGGACGCGGTACATTAATCGGGCACCTTCTTGAGTGTTCCGCGCAAATTACAGGCGGGTACTTTGCGGATCCCGGCGTCAAGGATGTGCCTGATCTCGCCAATCTCGGCTTTCCTATTGCCGAGGTAACGGCAGACGGAAATGCCGTCGTGACCAAGCTTGAAAACACCGGCGGGATTGTCACGCCGGCCACCTGCACCGAGCAACTGCTGTATGAAATACACGACCCCGCGCGGTACTTCCAGCCGGACGTTGTAGCAGATTTCTCGCAGGTTACGTTCGAAGCCATTGGCAAAAACCGTGTGGCCGTGCGCGGTGCCACAGGCCAGCCCCCGACCGGGCAGCTCAAGGTCTCGGTTGCTTATCGGGACGGCTGGCAAGGAGAGGGACAAATCTCTTACATGGGTGTCAATGCCCGCGCCCGCGCCGAACTGGCGAGATCTATTCTGGACCAACGGCTTCAGGCATCGGACATCGGCGAACGTCTGGGCCAGCTGATCGGCAGCGCAGAAGATACCCGCCTGCGCTACACCGCCCGCTGCACCAGTGCCGCCACGGCCCGTTTGATCGGCGAGGAAGTAGAGTCGCTTTACCTATGCGGCCCGGCAGCAGGCGGCGGCGTTTCGAAATCAGTGCGGGAAATCATCGCCATTGCTTCGACATTGGTGCCGTCTGATAGCGTCCTCTTGCGCTCTGATATCTTGGGAGAGACCCATGAAGCTGCATGAACTTGCCCACGGCCGAACCGGCGACAAAGGCGATACCTCCAACATCTCCGTTATCGCCTATCATGCGAAGGATTTTGATCGGTTGCTTGTCGATATTACAACCGACCGTGTCGCTGCCCACCTCAACCAGCCGGCCAGTGCGGTGACTCGCTACGTGCTACCTCAGCTTTACGCTATGAATTTTGTTCTTAAAGGTGCTCTTAAAGGGGGGGTCACAAGATCCTTGGAACTGGACGCCCATGGCAAATGCTTATCTTCGGTCCTTCTTGAAATGTCGGTGACAACCGACCGCTCATAGCCCCCACATGAGGCACATATAATACAGGCTTTGTGTCAAAATTCTTGAGGAAAAGGTCGGTTGTTCTTGCGGGGTTCTACAACGTCGTCATAGTGATCAGAGCATATGTATCAGCGCTCTCTGCTGGAGGCATTTCGCCTCGGCCATGTTGCTGTATCCAATAGCCGTCGACCAGCGCCGCCCCCGTTTGGTGGAGCCCCCGTTGAGGTCCGTGAAATGCTGCAAGCCGCACCAATGTCGGGTTGGGGACAGCGGGATCAGGGCTGCCCTCGGTCGAAGGTCCTCTCCGGGCCGACCGGGCTGGTAAATAGCGTTTTTTGGCTAAGGGGACTGGTGTGCTATACTGTTAATAGTGGCCAATCGGCTATTTTTTTTGGGAGAATAAAATGAAGCATTTGATAATCGCTGCTACAGCAGGACTTCTGATTACCGGGACTGCGTCCGCTGACTCTCACCGGAGCCCGGCGCCCGAAGGGGCCAGCGCGTACATTGTTTCGCCGGCGGATGGATCAACAGTGTCAAATCCGGTTACCATCGTTTTTGGATTGGAGGGTATGGGCGTCGCCCCGGCCGGAACAGATGCGGACAACACCGGCCACCATCATCTTCTGATCGACACCGACCCAAGTACACTGGATATGGATTCCGGACTGCCCGCAACCGACCAGGTCGTCCATTTTGGGGGTGGCCAGACACAGGTGACCAAAGAACTGCCTGCAGGCACGCATACGCTGCAACTGTTGCTTGGTGATTGGAGTCACGTTCCACACAACCCACCTGTGATGAGCGAGGCGATTACAATCACGGTGGACTAACCGCTCCTCGAACCGCGGCATTACCCAACCGAGCACTCGTCTGAGGCCGACGAAGGTCGAACAAGTGCTACGAATGCTGGCAGCGCAGCATCACCGGCGCGTGGTCAACGATGGCTATGGCTGCGCTGCCGCCCGCAACAAGGGGGCGAGACCCGTCTCAACAGTGAATTTCAGCCCATCAAAGCCAAAATGCAGGATATCCGCGTTCATCTACTTTTGCCTACGTTTTTGTATTCGTGGAAGGCGGGAGTAGAAGCCCCCCCCCTTAATTTCGCCGTCTTGGGCAGTGGTTTGGGGAATGTTTATTGGATGTTGCCCGCCGATTATTGGTGCCTCCAGTATCTTTTGGCATAAGTTCAGCGCCTATTCCTTTGTAAGGAGGGAACTGCAATCTGTGATGTCGGCTGGGCTTTGGGGTTTGCGGATCAACCAAACTGGCCGTTCTATGCGCAGGTTTTGGTCCGCCGTGACGAGGCGACCGCGCAGGTTGAGATCTTCGTCGCATTGTAAAACAAGCGTGCGCATGGCGCCGTCACCAAAATCAAGCCCACCGGAATAGCTGCGAGGTGTTTCCCCTTGGCTGAGCAAAACGGTTTGCCCTTGGACGTTGAACGCAAGGGTATTGCGGCAATCTTGCGCGGTGACCCGACTGTCTGAAACCATGTAGTCGCCAAAGGGCATGGCAAAGCCCACGGCCGTCCCCACACCCCGCCCGATATGGGCATCGAAATCGCCAACGCACCATTGAGCTATGCCTTGCGGGTCGGGGTCTGTGTCAGGAGACGTGACCGTACCTGTCGTTGAGGCTGTGTCGGGTTGATTTGCCGTGGTCTTGCCTGTTGCAACCGTTAGCTCGCTCGACAGCGGCGCATCAGGCTCTTCGGCGCGCCTGGCGACGATGGTCAAATCCGGAACATCGATAACAACATCTCGCGGCGCCGGTTTGGTCACGATGATCAGATCCGGGACCTCAATGGTCATATCTTTGGGAATGGGCCGCGCCACAATAGTGAGGTCTGGTACGTTGATCACGATGTCCTGCGAAACGGGTTTGGCCGCAATGACGAGGTTTGGAGCATCAATGGTAATCTCCACCGATACAGGCCGCGCGATGATCGTCAGATCAGGCGCGTCTATCTCGATGGAACTCGCCCGATCGGGGATGATGGGTCGAGCGACAGGACGGGCCTCTAGGTCGCGGCGGTCTTGCGCATGTGCCGGCATCACCACCAGCGCCAAAAGGGGACTGAAAGTCAGCAATGCCACCAAAGGCAACATACAGGTTAATTGAGGTTTCACGCGACCTGGATGGTGGAATGGGGAAGCCATTTAACCACCAAGTTTTGCGCAGCGCTGTACCGGCTGATCGGTGGAGCCATCAGGACGCATTTGACCTTGGGCCGATGGGCAACTGCCAGCCTCTGCGGGCCGTATCGCAGTGCTACCTCTAACGAAATAGGGGGAGAAGGACGCGTCCACTGGCATCGCCTCACATCGCCAATAACCGTTGGTGTCGGAACTCTCTTTCAGATTTTCCGCCACATCGACATCATCAAGGACGATTGTGGCCTCTATGAAACCATCAGCAGTCTGGGGGCTGAACGTGGCACCATTCGGCACGAGGGTTACTTCCTTTTGGTAGGTGAAGGGCGTGCCATCCCACTGAACAAAAACCATTTCGCAACGTACTTTGATGCCTGTGGTAATCGTACTCGGATCACCCTCTACAGCGACCCGCACATTGAACGATATATCAGCCCGCTCGACGATACCGGGGGGCGTGTCCTGGGCGCTGATGGGGGAGGCAAGCATCGCGGTTGCAACGATAAGACCGAAAGTTTTGGATAATGGAGTCATGTTTCAAATTTCCATGTGATGGGGGTCAATCGCAGACAGCGCGGCGCTCATTGAACAGTGAAAGCGTGAAAGGCGCTGCGGAATAGTCGGCGGCACTCAGGCGGGAGCTGATGTCATCACCCGGACTGCGCGAAGCCATATAGGGAACAGCGTTATATTTAGAAAGCCCTGCCAATATGGGCCACGCGCAAGCGCAACTCGCCTCGGTGCCGCCACCGGATCGGCAGTACAAATCGAACAGCGACGCGAAGTCATCTATCTCCCATGCGGTGATGTCGCGGCCGTGGATGCGGGCCAGTTCGGCCTCATAGTCCGCAGACAGCGCACTGCGGTTGATATCGGCTCGGCTTTCTGTCGCCGCTATGGCGCCTTGCTCTGCGGCACGTTCGCGGGCTTTGCGTGCCTCAACCAAGGCCGTGTAGCGGTTCATTTCAGCGATGGTCGCGCTGGGGCCGGTGATACGCGCATAAAGCAGTTGTTCCTCAATGGTATCACCTGTCTGGGGGATCGGTGGTGGGGCGTCCCGCGCGGATAATTCCAATTCGCCCGATGCGCATTGCAGCAACACGGATGTCATGTCCTGTAGCAGCACCGTCGCGGCCATCATTTTCTGTGGGTCTTGTGGCATCTCCCCCAAAAACATCGTGATCGCAGTCGATGCGAGCGGATGCTGATCCTCGGGTAGATTGACGCGCCAGTTGTCGAAGAGGCAACCGCAAATCGGGGCGTCATTGCCACCGTCCACGCAACCCGCAATAAAATCAGGCCGCAGTTCATCTAGGCTTTGCGCGACAGCACCGAGTGGGGACAAGCCAATCGCAAGAACAAACATGACAAAACGGATCATTGAGAAGCGACCTTTTGCAGGGCTTCCATCATGCCACTTTTCATCATAGCGTCTTGGGACAATTGCTGCACGCCGCAGTCTTTGAGCAACGTCAAATAGGCCGAGCTTGGCGTGACGCTATCCATGTATTCAGGATGCTCGGTCATCGTCATGAAATTCAAGTCAGGATTGTCCCTGAGATACTGTAACGACACCAACCCGCCTTGGGTGTAGGCTTTTAGATCGTCATAATTCCCGACGCCAGCTGTCTGGTCATACATGCAGCCAAAGGCTTCTTCATAGGCCTCAGACCAAGTAAAATCCGGGGCGTAATCGTTCAACTCTGGTCGCGCACGGGTGAACAGCAAAAATGCCGCGACGGACAAATCTGGAAAAATGTTTTCCATTTGATCGAGGTATTCACCGCGGTTCATGTGCGCGGCATCAAACTTTTCAAGTTGTTCAATCAGGTCAGAAAAATCTTCTTCTGCGTTGACGATAAAGGGGGCGAGAATGAGGCTGGTCGCCAAAAGAAAGGGTTTCATTAGGTCTCTCTTGTAAGGGGATAATAGTTAAAATCGGGGCACGCAAAGGCCGAGACGGGCAGAAGCATCAAAAAGCAAAAGAAAGCCGACCTAGTCACAGGAACTCTCCAAGCTGTTGCAAATTCGGGCAACGCGAGCACGATAACGTCTCTATGTTCTGTAGCATCCGTCATTTGACGTATGCGGACCAAATTATTATGATTTCCAGATAAATGATTTAGGTCTTAGCTTCAGTCTCTCACTCGAAAGCTCTCGATGTCCGCCTCTCACGACGACAAGATCAATACGCCTGACCAGACGGCTATCCGTGTGTTGGGAGGGCTGTACGACATGGTCGCGGATGAGACCAACTTTGAGCCGATGTTTCACGCAATGGACGACTTCATTGACCAAGCACTGGACCTTCAGGAACCAGCCGCCTTACCTCCCGTCTGGCGCAAGGTATTGGCCGAGCATTTCGAGAAAGCGGACCGGCTTTTTGATGTTGTGCAAAAAGATGAACCTCCTACAGCTCAGGATTTTGTAGCCCGTCACACTTTGCCAGCCGCCGTGTTGGCGTCGGACGGGTCACTGTTGGCAGAAAATGAGGATTTCAGGGTTTTGGCCCGACGGGACGCCGGGCGTTCTTTGCAAGATTGCCTTGCCCACCCCAATGACCGCAAAAGGTTGCACGCCCTGTTGGGGCACGCGCAGGAAAGGCGACAGGCCTTGCTCACTTTCCAATTTGACGGATCTGACAAACCCTCTTCGTTTCTGGCACGCCGTTCCATACAATCAAACGATGCCTCACACGAGGTGATCCAACTGACATTGGTACACCCTTACTGGACCGGGCAGATCGAAGAGCTATTGCAATCCGCCTATGGGCTCACTGCCACCGAAATTGCCATCTTACGAGCTTTTGTGGCGTCTGGATCGGTTGCGGAAATCGCAAAGGCTCGTGGAAGGTCGATCCGGACAGTACGCACGCAATTGTCGCAGGTTTTTGGCCGCATTGGCGTCGATGGCCAGACGGAACTTGCGTTCTTTCTCTCGTCATTGGGGGTTTTGGCGGCCTCTACACCTGTTAATTCCACTGAAGATGGATCTCGCGCTTTAGCGCAGCATGTGGCACGCAAGACACTTCAAATTGACGACCGCGTGCTTGAATACCTTTTCTACGGCCCTGAAACGGGGACACCGGTGCTTTTGATCCAGCCGACCCACCCGCCTGGACTGACGCCAGACTTGCGCGCCGCGCTGGCAGCGGAGGGCCTTAGGATATTTGCCCCTCTGAAGCCCGGATCAGGCAAAACCACGTCGCAACCTGCTTCGCAAAGCATGCAAGACATGGTTCGGGACTATCAGTCGCTTCTGGACGCAGAGGGGGTCAGCAAGGCCATCGTGGCCGGGCAAGCGTCGGGGGGGTTATATGCATTGACCTTTGCCCGCCTTTTCCCCGCCCGCAGTGAGGCGGTTTTTCTCGTAGATACTGGCGTACCCTTTAAAGGGCGTGCCGAACTCATGGCCCTGCCGAAATCCGTTAGCCGGACGTTCATCCCAGCACGCTATTTCCCCGAAGTTCTAAAACTGCCCCATCGTCTTATAGCCGCAAACTTCCATCGCTCTGCCAAGGGAGAGGCGCGTGTCATCGATTATTTTTTCGAAAGCAGCTCTCTGGACCGTGCGCTGACCCGTACTGATCCTAAGTATTATGACATCACGCGCGACATCATTCGGTTCTCATTTGAATCTACCGACCGTCTGGTCAAGGACGTTTCACGCTGGGCAAGCGATTGGCAAGAGCTCTTGGACAATGTCGCCCATACCCATCACATCCGGTTTTTCCACGGAGCGCAAAATACGATGTTTCTGGCCAAGAACATCCAAGCCTATGTAGAAAACCACGCGACATGTGACGTAGTTCTGATCGACGGTTGCGCACAACTCGCCAGCTTTCAGCGTCCCGAAGCTTTTGCAGCCGCGCTCGCAGGTTTAAAACATGGGTGACAGCCCCATGAGGCAAGGAATCTGAATGATCGCGAGCAGACGCTGCCCTAATGTGACGGCTGCCTACAATCTCAAACCCGCCCACAGTTAGAGGGTAATCCCCCCTAAAAATAGTGGTGTTCCAAAGTAGAATTTTCTCGGCAAGATATCTGAGGAGATTTATGATGAAGAATGGACGATTTAGCGACGCGCAAATCATGGCAGTGTTGAAGCAGGCGGAGGGCGGTGTGCCGGTCTCTGAGCTTTGCCGCGAGCACGGAATGAGCAGCGCGAGTTTTTACAAATGGCGGGCCAAGTTTGGCGGCATGGACGCGTCCTTGATTTCCGAGATGAAGGATATGGCGGAAGAGAACCGTCGTCTGAAGCGCATGTATGCCGAGATGAGCATGCAAAACGACCTGCTGAAAGAAGCGCTTGGAAAAAAGCGTTAAGGCCGTCTCATCGGCGAGAGATGGCCATGAATGCAGTTGCGCAATATGGGGTCAGCATAGCTCTGGCCTGCCGTGCGTTCGAGATCAGCGAGACCTGCTATAGATACAGCCCTGTGCTGAGCGATGACAACGAAGAGATCGCAGATTGGCTTGAACGCTTGACGGCTAACAAGCGGACCTGGGGCTTCGGCCTGTGCTTTTTGTATCTGCGCAACGTGCAGGGCTATGGCTGGAACCATAAACGTGTCTACCGGGTCTACTGTGAGCTGGCGTTGAACCTGCGTATCAAGCCGAAGAAACGCTTGAAGCGGGACAAGCCGGAACCACTGGCTGTGCCTGAAAGACCAAATGAAACTTGGTCCATGGACTTCATGGCGGATCAGCTGGCGGATGGCCGGTCGATCAGGGCATTAAACGTCTTGGATGACTTCAATCGCGAAGGACTGGCTATTGAGGTCGACTTCTCGCTGCCTGCTGAACGTGTCGTGCGTGCGCTGAACCAGATCATTGAGTGGCGCGGAAAGCCCCAAGCTATTCGTGTGGACAACGGCCCAGAATACGTCAGCGGGAAGCTCATGGAATGGGCTGAGAAACGCAATGTGCGGCTCGAATATATCCAGCCCGGTAAGCCCCAACAGAATGCCTATATCGAGCGCTACAACCGCACCGTTCGTGGCGAATGGCTGGGGCAATACATCTTCGAAACCATCGAGGAGGCACAGGACCAGGCAACACAATGGCTCTGGACTTACAACAACGAGCGACCCAACATGGGCATTGGCGGCATGACACCCGCCATGAAACTGAAAACGGCTGCGTGAATTCTACGGCTGGACCCAATTAAAAATGGGGGGATTACCCCATGTCCAATCTTCCCGCCCATAAAATCAAACTGGGCCTGACCACCGCCACCATCTGGAAAAATGATGGGTCGTATTCTGTCGATATTACCCGCGCTTACAAAAACGCGGATGGCGAGTGGAAAAACACATCCGGGTTCTTCCATTCTGACCTGCTGAATATCGCCAAATGCGCGGAACGCGCAGAAATCTGGATCAGCAGACAACTGAGCGCCCAGCACTAACTGCCAAGCCGGGCACCGCCCGGCCCCAAAACACAAGCTGCCCCGCCGGAGGCACCATTACCGGCGGGCAGCATCCAATCAACACTTCCCAAACCGCAGCGCCAAGACGGCGAAATTAAGGGGGGTCTTGTAACACCCCCCTCCACGAATACGAAAACGTAGGCAAGAGTAGATGAGCGCGGATATCCTGCATTCTGGCTTTGACGGGCTGAAATTCACGGTGGAAACCGGTATTCCGCCCGCCCTGCGTGAAGCCCTGGCAGAGGCTAAGGCCCTGGCAATCAAGACCAATGCCGAGACCGTTGTGGAATTTGGCCCTGTAGCCCTCTCAGTGCGCCGTACAGGCGGATCCGCCTTTTCCGCCCATACTGGAGAGTACGGGGCGGAATGGTACTTTCTCGACCCGGAAAACCGCCCTGCGAACAATCCCGGCATTACCGTAGACTTTCGCGCCTTCCTACTTGCCACTGGTGGCCTGGACGCCGCCGAAAAACACTTTCGGGCCTGCATGGATGCGTTTGACATCCGCTACGCCGATCATCTGCTGCGTGTGACCCGCGTTGATTATGCCATCGACTTTCTGGCCCCCTGGTTTGAACCAGACCGCGAGGCGCTGGTGGTGCCACCCGGTACCCGCGTGCAGGAATATACCGGGGTCCATGAAACCGAGACCCACGCCACAGGCGCACGCGTCACCGGGCTGCGCGCCGGGGCCGTCGCCAACCGGCAATTGGCGATCTATGACAAACGACAAGAGGTCATGCAAAAGGGCAAGCTGGGTTGGCTCACCATCTGGAACGACGCCCGCGCGCAACTGAACCGCCCGCCCCTGGATCTGTCCGACCGACTGACAAGCCAAGTCTGGCGCTTTGAACTACGCATGGGGGCCAAACAACTGCGCAACCGCTGGGAAATGCGAAGCTGGCAGGATCTGCGCGACATGGTAGGCGACGCCTACAGCGAGTTCTGCGAAAAGATCCGCTACACCTGCCCCACCATCGACAGCAACCGCGCCCGCTGGCCCACACATGATCTTTGGCAGTCTGTCGCCAGCGTCATTGCCAATGATCTGCACGAAAACTGTTCCGGCGTCCTGCCTAGCGAGGTGATCGAGACCAACCGCGCTGAACACATGCGCATGCTGGACCGGCAAATCCTTGGACTATTTGTGTCACGGGCTGCCGCGTCAGAAGTTCAACCAGCCGAATACCAAGACTTCCTGGATAGCCATATCGAAACACTGAAGCGGCTATCCGAAGAACACCCCACGCCCCTGCCAGAACGCCTCAGCAAGGCAGCGGCGCGGTATCGGTTTAAGTAAAACGGGCGGTTTCCGGACCTTGGCTGCGTCTGCGAAGGTTCCGTGCCAGACAGGCAAAAACGGCCATTCAAGCCCTGACCGAGCGAAATCCACATGCTGCGCTGCGCACCAAGGTCAGCAAAGCGAAGAAAGCACCATTTGCAAAGTCTCAGGATCCGCCACTTGGGCAGCGGTCCCATGCTGCACGAGCAATGGAGGGAGCAGACCTTCGCTGCAGATGTGCCAGAATATGCTTCTTCCTGTCGCGCTGTTTCGCGCGTGCCACCGAATATACCGCCCCAGAGTCTAGAGCCAAAAGAGCGGGTATTGGGGCATCACGCAGCATCGGTCAAACTTGGGCTCGGTCCCACCGTTCGCCGCGATCCGCATGAAGCTCCGGCTTTTGCTTCTGGGTCAAAGTCATCTGACGTTCGACAAGTCGGGTGTTTGCCCCCCTTTCACCTAAACGCAGGCCCATGCGCCCATACAGTCAGCGAATGACGCACACCGCTGCGCACTGGGGTCACCTGATGCAAGGTAAAGCTTGGAAAGACGCTGACGCAGCCCTGCGCCCGACTGGCTTCCAGCACCTGCGCGCCGGGCATTACCTCCAGCGTGCCACCCTTATAGCTCTCTGGCGGCGACAGTTGCAGCACCAGCGTCAGCTTGCGCTTGGCCGAAATCGGCCCACCGCCAATGTCAGAATGCCATGCGAAATGCCCTGCAGCGGTGGCGCGGTAGATCGCCACCTGCGGGCTTTCCTCGAAGGCTGTTAGATCAAAGCCGAAGTGATCACGGTTCGCCACCCGCACCAGATCAATCAGACGGTCCATCACCCAGCCTAGACCGTCCACTTCGTCGGTCCAGACCAGATCGGCCCTGCGTGTGTTGTGGTCGCGGTTGCGTCCGACCAGCAGGGCAGGATCGGTAGGAGCCTGCGAGATCGCGGCAATGATCGCGTCGCATTCCCCGACGCTAAAGGCATCAGGCATCGCATGGAGTGACAGCATTATTCGGGTCTTTCAAAAAAGAGTGCTTCGGCCCCGATGCCCGTCAACGCGGGAACGGCAACCGGTCGCGCAGCCTAGCACCGCGCCGCCGCCTTGTCTGACAATTTAATCGCCCCAATGGCGCGCGGCAGGCGAAGTCCTGCGCATCTTTGGGGGGGCTTGCTCTATGTGGAACGTCACACAGCTTTGAGACGGCGCGGCGTATTTCCTGAGTACTATCAGCGATCGGCGTCACGTAATGTTGGTAAGAAAATTAAGCATACCTGCCCCGAACCGGGCCACGAGTCCATGGCGGGCGACAGTCAGCAGAGCGCAACATCTGGAAATCTGGTCAAGGACTG
The DNA here is from genome assembly GCF_042192375.1 of Pseudophaeobacter sp. TrK17. NCBI lineage: Bacteria > Pseudomonadati > Pseudomonadota > Alphaproteobacteria > Rhodobacterales > Roseobacteraceae > Pseudophaeobacter > Pseudophaeobacter sp. TrK17. The sequence goes on along the minus strand of NZ_CP071700.1, from coordinate 604,358 downwards.
CAGGCAGCCCGAAGCGGACATGATCGGGTCGACGCTCGCAGCGTAGATGATCCGGCAGTCCGGGCGTATTTTGTTGAAAAACTCTTCCTTGATTGCGACCTGAACTACTGATTCAATTCCCATATTGTGGGGGATTTGGCGATGTTGGGACCGAGGCAAGAAGCGCAGGCGGCACTGTTTTACGAGTTTTCGCTGGAAGATCATGTCCCACAAGATCACCTGCTGCGATCCATTGATCGTTTCGTCGACCTGAGCAGCGCTCGCGCCTATCTGGCAGATTTCTACAGCCACACGGGCCGCCCTTCCGTCGATCCTGAACTGCTGATCCGGATGCTGTTGGTTGGCTATTGCTTTGGCATCCGGTCCGAGCGGCGGCTCTGTGAAGAGGTTCATCTGAACCTCGCGTATCGTTGGTTCTGCCGCCTCGACCTAAGCGATCGCGTTCCCGATCATTCAACGTTTTCCAAGAACCGGCATGGGCGTTTTCGCGACAGCGAACTTCTGCGACACCTGTTCGAGACGACCGTCGCCCGCTGTATCGAGGAAGGTCTCGCCAGCGGTCAGCGCATGGCAGTCGATGCCAGTTTGATCGAAGCCGATGCGAACAAGCAAAACTCAACACCGAAGGAAGAATGGGATGCGTCGTCCATCGATGCCGTAGATGCACCCCGCGCAGTCCGAGAGTATCTCGAGACGCTCGACGAGGCCGCGTTTGGAGCGGCGAGCGATGTCCAACCCAAGTTCACCTCGCATTCCGATCCCGCCAGTCAGTGGACAGCAGCCCGCAAAGGCCCTGCATTCTTTAGCTATTCCGACAATTATCTCATCGACACGGATCACGGTGTCATCTTGGATGTGGAACCCACACGCTCCATCCGGCAAGCCGAGGTCGGATCGACAAAAACCATGCTGACGCGGGTGAAAGAAAAGTTCGGCTTGGTCCCTGACTGGATGATCGCCGACACAGCCTATGGTTCAGGCCCAATGCTCGGCTGGCTCGTGGAGCGCAAGATCGATCCTTACATCCCTGTGATTGACAAGGCCGGACGCCCCGATGGGACATGGACACGCACAGATTTCGATTGGGATGCAGAGAATAATCAATACATCTGCCCCGAGGGTCGCGCGCTCAAGCAGTTCCGCCGGAATTACTCTGATCCGAACCGGGGACCGACGGGCAAGGGCACAGCCCGCTATCGCGCCTTGAAAGAAGTCTGCCAGGTCTGCCCGTCCAAGCAAAAATGCTGCCCTAACGCTGATGCTCGCAAGATCACCCGCGAAGAGCACGAAGATGCGCGTCAGGTCGCCAGGGATCTGGCCAAGACCGAAGAATACCAGATCGCGATGAAGCTCAGAAAGAAGGTCGAAATGCTCTTCGCCCACCTCAAACGCATTCTCGGGCTGGGACGACTACGGTTACGCGGGCCTTGCGGCGCAAATGACGAATTCCTCCTCGCCGCTACCGCCCAGAACCTCAGAAAACTGGCCAAGATCTTTCCTGCACCGCAGCAAACGAGAAAAGCCTGATAAGAAAGGCACTCGCGCGCAGATCAAAACACCAATTTCTGCGCTCGCAGCACGTTGTTTTTCAACAGAATCGGCGGAAAGCGGCCGTTAGCTGCATGTGCGAGCCAGACATGGAGCGAAGGTGAGAGCTGAAATCCAGGCGGCGCCGCAACCGCGCTTCGCTCTGCACTGCCGCAAGACCGCTCCGAGCCCACTTTACCGATTTTCTGCAATGCAGCTAATGTCTGCTTGTGCGGGAGAGCCAAAATTCTGCACAATTTTTTTGCTGACTGCTGATGGCCTTGAACATATCGGAGCTGGAAGGGTCGGATGATGTTGGTTGCGTCACCCCAATGGATTGCTGTTTATATCCGGTACGTGAAACGAGCAGGATGAGAGATGTGTTGGAGTTTTTCTGGGGGATGGTTGGTAGCCGCCCTATCGAGTGGATCGCGGTTGCATGTGGAATACTGAACGTAAGTCTGATCATCCGACGTTCGATATGGAATTACCCGTTTGGCTTTGCCGTGGTGACGCTATATTTTTTCATCTTCTGGGAATATCGGCTCTATAGTGACGCGCTGTTACAAGTCTATTTTTTCTTTATTCAGTTCTACGGCCTCTATGTCTGGCTAAACGGACGTGCGCGCGACGGTCGGATCATCGTGGCACCTTTGGGAACTGGCATATTCGCGTTGTATCTTGGGGGAACCGCCATTGTGTGGTTGATCGTTGCGAGTCTAATGGCAGCCTATACCGATGCAGCCGCCCCTTACTGGGATGCGGCAGTGGCAGCGTTAAGCATAACTGCACAATTCTTATTGTCGCGAAGATACTTGCAAAGCTGGTATTTGTGGATTGCCGTGGATGTGCTGGCGATTGGCCTTTTCTACACGCGCGGATTGGAGCCGACGGCAGCACTTTACGTCGTGTTCCTAGGCCTTGCTATCACAGGATTTTTCCAGTGGCGTCGGGCCGCGATGCAGCCTCTGACGACATGAAAACACACGGCTTTCTACTGGGGAAGTTTATGCCGCCCCATGCAGGCCATCTCTATTGTGCCGAGGTCGGGAAGGCGCGGTGTGATGTGATGACGGTGCTCGTGTGTAGCCATGACGCAGAGCCGATCGACGGATACCTAAGGGCCAAGTGGATGAGGGAATGCCTGTCGCGGCCCGGCTATCGCGTGCTGCATATGCATCGCGACATTCCGCAGGCACCAGAGGATCATCATAACTTTTGGCCTATCTGGCGTGCAGCAATTGCGGAGTTCCACCCCGAACCGATTGATTGGGTCTTCGGCTCGGAAGGCTACGTCCACCGCCTTGCGCAGGAAGTCGATGCGCGGCCCTTTCCAGTGGACCCGGAGCGACAGGTTGTGCCGGTGTCGGCCACGGCAATCCGAGAAGATCTGACGCGCAATTGGAGCCATGTGCCAATTCCAGTGCGGAGCCACTACCAACGCCGCCTTGTTCTGGTGGGAGCGGAAAGCACCGGCAAGACGGTATTGTCCGAAGCTTTGGCCGCACGGCTTAAATGTGTGCCGATCCCTGAATATGGGCGTGATTACGACGCCGTCTTCCGGCATGGGCAAGATTGGGTCGCGGCAGACTTCGAGGCGATCATGGAGGGCCACAAAGCGTTGGCCGATACGATGGCGGCCCGAGGTGGACCGATTATTATTGAGGATACGGATGCCTTGCAAACGTTGGTTTGGGCCGAGGCATTGTTAGGCAAAGTGTATAAGCCGCTCGTAGACAGGGCACGTTCTGCGATTGAAGGGAAGACTTACCTTCTGCTCGACCACGCGACACCTTGGAAAGATGACGGAACACGACATTTCTCTGATCCGGCGCGCCGAGCGTGGTTCACCGGCAGATTGCGCTCTTGGTTGGGTGAGTTGCGGGCGGAGTGGAAATGCATAGAGGGTGAAGATTGGGCCGAGCGGACGGCAGCGGCCAATGTCCATTTGGATACGTTTAGCTAGCCTCCCCAAACGGCCGTTTGTTGAACGGTTCGCCGAAGCGGACCTTGGCGCACTTTGATCCAAGGTCCCAAAAGTCCGCTCAGCCGACCTTGACTAATTGCCTCAGTACCGTGTTGGTGTGCTGGTGCGGAGAACGGCGACTGTGAGCCCAGAATGCTGAATGCTGCACTTGGCACGAAGGCCAGCTTTGCGGATCGTGACTGCGAGAAAAATCTGTCCTTCAAAAGGAACCGCAACACTGACCAACCGCTCCTAGATGCTATTTGATATCTGCAAATTCTTCGATACTTTGGATGCCGGGAGTGTTTCTCAAGAAATTAAAAACAGCTTGGGAAAAGCTTCGCACTTCTCCACTGATATCCTTTTTCCACCAAAGCGCGCCTTTGGTTAGCTTCTGGGGGTGAATTGCTATCATTGCTTCTACAACGTTATTATCGTCGTCTTCTGGGTCGGCCAGCGATGAGACGAGCTATGCGGGAGTTTGGGTGATGGCGTGATTTGAAGGGCGGCGTATTGTGGCGGTGTAAAAGCCAGCCAGAACCTCACAAGGAGCAATACGCCATGAAGAACGATACAGACATTCTGCCATTTCGCCAATCGGATTCGATCACAGATCCATTGACCGAGCTTGCGCGGGAAGGGGCGCGGCGCATGCTGGCGGAGGCATTGAAAGCCGAAGCTGATGCTTTTGTCGCCAGTTTCGCCGATGACCGACTGGAGGATGGCCGCCAACGGATTGTGCGGCATGGATTTGGACCAGAACGTCAGATCCAGACGGGGATTGGCGCACTGGATGTGCAGCGACCGAAGGTGCGCGACCGGAAGGCGACCCCTGATGCAGCCTCAAAAGTCCGCTTCACGTCGAACATATTGCCCAAATGGGCGCGCCGCTCGGTCAGTCTGGATGCGCTTTTGCCGGTGCTTTACCTGAAAGGTATCTCAACCGGCGATTTCCAGGAGGCGCTGTCAGCCATTTTAGGGGCTGATGCACCCAACCTGTCGCCCAGCGTACTGGCCCGCCTGACAGCGGGTTGGCAGACAGATTATGACAGCTGGGCGCAGCGAGATCTATCGGCTCGTCACTACGTCTACATCTGGGCGGATGGTGTCTATCTTCAGGCGCGGATGGAAGAAAATGCCGAGTGTATGTTGGTGATCATTGGCGCGACACCGGAGGGTAAGAAGGAACTGCTCGGCTTTCAGGTCGGCCTTCGAGAGAGCACGCAGAGCTGGCACGAGTTGCTGACTGACATCAAGAAGCGCGGACTGTCCGTCGCGCCCGAGATCGCGGTTGGCGATGGGGCCATGGGCTTCTGGAACGCGCTGGATAAGGCGTTTCCAAGCACAAAACACCAGAGATGCTGGGTACATAAGGTGAAAAATGTGCTGAACTATTTTCCCAAGCAAATGGGACCCGGCGTGAAGTCGGATCTGGACAACATTCAGCACGCCGACACCCGTGCTGCCGCAATATTTGCCTTGGATACGAGACTGTGCCGAATTTTGTGCCTGACGCGTTTTTTTACGCCATTGGGAAGCGGTCTTCGAACATGATGGCAAGCTGACTTCTGACAGCGTGCCATTCGCGCACCGAACGCTTCCATTCGGTGGATGTAGCATTGAGCGCCAGATAGATCAATTTCGCTGCTGCCTCATCGCTTGGGAAGTGACCGCGGGTTCGGACGGCGCGCCGGATCTTCGAATTCAATGCCTCAATGGAATTCGTGGTGTAGATCAGCCTGCGCACCTCGGGCGGGTAGTCGAGGAACGGGATCACCTCGTTCCAGGCCCGGCGCCAGCTCGGTGCGATGGCCGGATACCGCCTAGCCAGATCGCTCTCCTCGAACTCTGCCAGAGCGGCCTCGGCCGCGTCGGCATCCACCGCCGTGTAGATCGTCTTTAGCGCCGTGGCGACGGCCTTGCGGTCCTTGTAGCTGGCAAAGCTCATGGAATGGCGCAGCAGGTGAACGATGCAGGTCTGGACCTGGGTCTGGGGAAAGGCCGCTTCGATGGCCTGCGGGAAGCCCTTCAGCCCATCCACGACGGCGATCAGGATGTCCTGGACGCCCCGGTTGCGCAGATCGTTCAGGACCTTGGCCCAGAACTTTGCGCCCTCATTGGCCTGGAACCACAGGCCCAGAACGTCGCGTGTGCCGTCGGGCAGAACCGCGAGGGCCACGAAGACCGCCTTGTTCGAGACGGCTCCATCGCTGCGGATATTGACCCGGATCGCGTCCATGAAGATGATCGGATAGCAGGGTTCCAGAGGGCGGTTCTGCCAGGCGGTGACCTCCTCCATGACCGCGTCGGTAATCGCGGAAATCAGGCTGGGCGAGGCTTCGATGCCATAGATTTCCTCGATATGCCCCTGGATCTCGCGGGTCGTCATGCCCCGGGCATACATGCTGATGATCTTGCGATCGAACTCGGGAAAGCGGCGCTGATACTTAGCGATCAGCATCGGATCGAAGGTGCCGTTCCGGTCGCGGGGGATGTCCAGAACGACCTTGCCGCTGTCGGTGGTCACGGTCTTCTGACTGCTGCCATTGCGCCGATTGGCCGGCTGATTATACCCCTCAGGGGCTTCCTCGGCGCGTTCTTCACCGAGATGGACGTCCATCTCCGTGCTCAGTGCCCGTTCCGCCAGCGCCTTTGTCAGCTCGGACAGAATGCCGTCCTTGCCAAACAAATCACCAGGCGCGCGGCCTTCCATCAATCGGTCCAAGATCTCTTTATCGATGCTCATACGTGGGTCTCCTCTTCGAGCAGTTACCACGTCAGCGCACAAAATTCAGGATAGTCCCTTGGATACTTTCAAAGACAAATATGGCGTGAAATACGAAAAAGGTGTGGCCTGTCTGATCAAGGACAAGGACGCGATGCTGGCATTCTTCGACTTCCCGGCCGAGCATTGGGGCCATCTGCGCACCTCGAATCCCATCGAGAGCGTCTTCGCAACGGTGCGGCATAGAACGGTGCGCACCAAAGGCGCACTCTCGCAAAAGACCGCAAAACTGATGGTCTTCACCCTCATCCAGTCCGCATCGAAAACATGGCTGCGCCTCAAAGGCAGAAATCAGTTGCCAAAAGTCATCGAAGGAATCAAATTCAACGACGGCGTCGAAGTGAAGAATGACGCCAAAAACCGCGCCGCCTGATGACGCGCGTCACCCAAATTCAAGCATAGCTCCGATGAGACCATGACGCGTAATTCAGTGTTTGACGCCCGGTTGAAAGCAACGACGAGCCATCCCCAGTCCTCGTCAATGAGTTGCAGGCCGTCGTATCCGCGTTCCATGAGTTCGGACTTAATCGCGTCGGCAAGTGAGAAACCAGACATGAAGTCGTTGACCAAATCATCATCTTTGGGATGACGAGGGAAGCCTGGGGCTTTGACGTGCATATGGCTCGTGATCATCTGAAATATGCCTTTTTTTTGAATCCTGCAGGGCTTTGCTTTAGTTAAGCTAAGTTTAGTTAAGCTAGGGCGGAGTGCCATCGTAGTGAATAGGAAAGGTGCAGACATTTAGGTGGCAGAAGCGAAAGGCAGCAAAGTCCGCTCTGCGGTCATCTAGGCGGTGGCAGTGCTGCGCGATGCACGAACGTCCGGTTCGGTGAAGCCGCTCTGCAGCGATGAACCGACCGGCGAACGGCAAGTCTGGGCCGTTGTCTCTCGCCACATCCCCTCCTACCTCTTGTCTTTGTGATAGTTTGAGCGCGGTGATCGCCTTTCCTGGCGCTACGGCAGTGTTGCGTACTCAGCACAGCACTTTTCCGCTCCTATTGCTTCCACAGTGCTTCCAGTTTGTTTGGCGCAACGCAAAGCACCGCCCGAAGGCGGTTAGCAAGTCGTTGTTCTGATTGTGTAATATTGGTTGCGGGAGTAGGATTTGAACCTACGACCTTCAGGTTATGAGCCTGACGAGCTACCGGGCTGCTCCATCCCGCGACAGTTATGATGTCCTAGCGCTTTGCTACTTGAGGACGATTTGTCCTAGTAGTTAGCGTTTATGTTATCGTTTTTGAGTTTTGGATTTTACTAGGTTTGGCAGTGACCTACTCTCCCACGCCTTAAGACGCAGTACCATTGGCGCAAAGGCACTTAACTTCCGGGTTCGGGATGGGACCGGGTGTTTTGCTCTCGCTATCGCCACCAAACCAAGAAAAATCCAAGAACCTGCGGTTCTTGGATTTTTTTGGTTGGCGGTCGGCAGGGTATTTGCATGGCAAATGCCCGAGAGACCGCACCCCAGTTATGTCACGAGGACATTTCCAAGATCGCAGGGAAACAATCAACACTGACGACTTTACGTTAGTAAAGTCTGTCACGCAGCAGGCAGTGCAAATGCACGTTGCTGCACCTTTGTTATGTCACAAGTCATGTGGTGCTTATTTGGTTCTTGGCTGTCTATTACTAGATCAGATCAAGCCAATCGGGCGATTAGTACCAGTCAACTGAACGTGTTACCACGCTTACATCTCTGGCCTATTGACGAGGTGGTCTACCTCGGCCCTCAGGGATACCTTGTTTTGAGGGGGGCTTCCCGCTTAGATGCCTTCAGCGGTTATCCTGTCCGAACATAGCTACCCAGCACTGCCGTTGGCACGACAACTGGTCCACCAGTGGTTCGTTCACCCCGGTCCTCTCGTACTAGGGGCAACTCCTCTCAAGTATCCTACACCCACGGCAGATAGGGACCGAACTGTCTCACGACGTTCTAAACCCAGCTCACGTACCTCTTTAAACGGCGAACAGCCGTACCCTTGGGACCTGCTCCAGCCCCAGGATGAGATGAGCCGACATCGAGGTGCCAAACACTGCCGTCGATATGGACTCTTGGGCAGTATCAGCCTGTTATCCCCGGCGTACCTTTTATCCGTTGAGCGATGGCCCTTCCACTCGGGACCACCGGATCACTATGGCCGACTTTCGTCTCTGCTCGACTTGTCAGTCTCGCAGTCAGGCTGGCTTTTGCCATTGCACTCAACGAGCGATTTCCGACCGCTCTGAGCCAACCTTCGCGCGCCTCCGTTACGCTTTAGGAGGCGACCGCCCCAGTCAAACTACCCGCCACGCAGGGTCCCGGATCCGGATAACGGACCGCGGTTAGACATCAAGAGTGCGAAGGGTGGTATCTCAAGGGAGGCTCCACCGAGACTAGCGTCTCGGTTTCGATGCCTACCACCTATCCTGCACGTCACAATCCTGATGCCAGTGCGAAGCTGTAGTAAAGGTGCACGGGGTCTTTCCGTCTAACCGCGGGAAGCCTGCATCTTGACAGGCAATTCAATTTCGCTGAGTCGATGTTGGAGACAGCGGGGAAGTCGTTACGCCATTCGTGCAGGTCGGAACTTACCCGACAAGGAATTTCGCTACCTTAGGACCGTTATAGTTACGGCCGCCGTTTACCTGGGCTTCAATTCAGAGCTCTCACCCCTCCTTTTAACCTTCAGGCACCGGGCAGGCGTCAGACCCTATACGTCGTCTTGCGACTTCGCAGAGCCCTGTGTTTTTAATAAACAGTCGCCACCCCCTGGTTTGTGCCCCCGGATTCCACTTGCGTAGGACCCGGGCCTCCTTCTCGCGAACTTACGGAGGTATTTTGCCGAGTTCCTTCAACATCGTTCTCTCAAGCGCCTTGGTATTCTCTACCAGTCCACCTGTGTCGGTTTAGGGTACGATCTTATAGAGGGGCTATTTCCAGGAACCGCTCAGCTGCTCATTCAATCCAATAAGGATGAACAACACCTGCGATCCGTCACCACCTCATGGCCCAGGAATATTAACCTGGTTCCCATCGACTACGCCTTTCGGCCTCGCCTTAGGGGTCGGCTTACCCTGCTCAGATTAGCTTTAAGCAGGAACCCTTGGACTTTCGGCGAGAGTGTCTCTCACACTCTTTGTCGCTACTCATGTCATCATTCTCGCTAGTGATCTCTCCACGGGATCGCTCACGCGCCCGCTTCATCGAAAGCTCCGTGTCTCCAATCCTACCGAAGTAGGTAAGGAGACATGGAACTATGTCACACTACGCTCTGCTACCATGCACTATGTGCATCCTCAGCTTCGGCTCATGGCTTGAGCCCCGTTACATCTTCGCCGCAGGACGTCTTAATTAGACCAGTGAGCTGTTACGCTATCTTTAAAAGATGGCTGCTTCTAAGCCAACTTCCTGGTTGTTTTGGACATCCCACCTGCTTTCCCACTTAGCCATGAATTAGGGGCCTTAGCTGGAGGTCAGGGTTGTTTCCCTCTCCACTACGGACGTTAGCATCCGCAGTGTGTCTGCCGTATAGTACTCCCGGGTATTCGGAGTTTGGTTAGGATCAGTAAGACGGTGAGTCCCCATTACCCATCCAGTGCTCTACCCCCCGGGGTATTCGTACGACGCTCTACCTAAATAGATTTCGCAGAGAACCAGCTATCTCCGAGTTTGATTGGCCTTTCACCCCTAGGCACAGCTCATCCCGATCTTTTTCAACAGATGTGGGTTCGGTCCTCCAGTGCATGTTACTGCACCTTCAACCTGGCCATGCCTAGATCACTCGGTTTCGGGTCTGATCCCACGAACTCATGCGCCCTATTAAGACTCGCTTTCGCTGCGCCTACACCTAACGGTTTAAGCTTGCTCGTGAGACCAAGTCGATGACCCATTATACAAAAGGTACGCTGTCAGGCCGCAAGGGCCCTCCAACTGATTGTAGGCGTTCGGTTTCAGGTACTGTTTCACTCCCCTCGTCGGGGTGCTTTTCACCTTTCCCTCACGGTACTGGTTCACTATCGGTCAGTAAGGAGTACTTAGCCTTCGAAGGTGGTCCTCCGATCTTCAGACAGAATTTCACGTGTTCCGCCCTACTTAATACGTCCTATCATGTTTCGAATACGGGACTATCACCCGCTATGGTCCTGCTTCCCAACAGGTTCTTCTCACACTCAAGGCTCGGCTGGTCCCCGTTCGCTCGCCGCTACTAGGGGAGTATCAATTGATTTCCTTTCCTCCGGGTACTTAGATGTTTCAGTTCCCCGGGTTTGCTCTTATAAACCTATGTATTCAGTTCATAAGTACCTGGTTAAGAACATTATTGGCTACCGAAGTAACAATAATGAACTTTCAGGTGGGTTGCCCCATTCAGAAATTCATGGATCAAAGCTTATTCTCAGCTCCCCATGACTTATCGCAGAGTATCACGTCTTTCATCGCCTCTTACTGCCAAGGCATTCACCAAACGCCCTTCTCGCGCTTGATCTGATCCAGAAATAGATAGCCTAAACCATCAGGATCCAGCCGCTGGTAAGTAGCCGGACCACAATCTCTGAACCAAAAAGCATACTTTCCCGCATTTATGATGCGAAAGTCGCTTCACTACTAAGGCTGTGATGTCGGTCGCAGCCCCTTCGCAAAACAAACATCATAAATACAATTGGTTCCAAAACCTTGCGGAATTAGAACCGGGTTAGTGTACTTGACTTGGACAACTCTGTCGTTTCAAACCGGCATACCCTGGGACGTCCGAGGAAACAGACGTATTCCAAAGCTCGCTGTGTAAAATCCGAAGATCTCACCCAGCACCAATCTGAGATCATCCCCACACTCGGGGCGATCAACAGTGTTGTTGATTGTTTCTCTCTTTACGATATCAATTCGTCCAATTGGACGGTTAAGAACTGCGCACAGTGCTTAACGATCTAATTGTTTAATGGTGGAGCCTAGGAGGATCGAACTCCTGACCTCCTGAATGCAAATCAGGCGCTCTCCCAGCTGAGCTAAGGCCCCATCTTAATCCCGAAGGATGAGTGGTGGGTCGAGGAGGACTTGAACCTCCGACCTCACGCTTATCAGGCGTGCGCTCTAACCACCTGAGCTACCGACCCGGTTTTCGATTTGCAAAGCAAATCAAAACCCGTGTGCGACAGGGTATTGCAAAGCAATGCCCGAGAGCAGCACTCAGTGGTTATGTCACCAGGCAGCGCCAGATAACGGCTGCTGCCGCGACTTGTCTGAAGAGATATGAGGACGGCTCGGTCCAAAGGACATCCAGTAGATGTCCCGATGTTGAACAGTTTTGATTACTGTTCATTGCTAAGTGTATCACGAGGAAGAACAAGTTCTTCTTGCTAGATACATCCTTAGAAAGGAGGTGATCCAGCCGCAGGTTCCCCTACGGCTACCTTGTTACGACTTCACCCCAGTCGCTGAACCCACCGTGGTCCGCTGCCTCAAAAGTTAGCGCACGGCCTTCGGGTAGATCCAACTCCCATGGTGTGACGGGCGGTGTGTACAAGGCCCGGGAACGTATTCACCGCGTCATGCTGTTACGCGATTACTAGCGATTCCGACTTCATGGGGTCGAGTTGCAGACCCCAATCCGAACTGAGACATCTTTTGGGGATTAACCCATTGTTGATGCCATTGTAGCACGTGTGTAGCCCAACCCGTAAGGGCCATGAGGACTTGACGTCATCCACACCTTCCTCCCGCTTATCACGGGCAGTTTCCCTAGAGTGCCCAGCCGAACTGCTGGCAACTAAGGATGTGGGTTGCGCTCGTTGCCGGACTTAACCGAACATCTCACGACACGAGCTGACGACAGCCATGCAGCACCTGTCACTTGGTCTCTTGCGAGAAAGCTAGATCTCTCTAGCGGTCCAAGGATGTCAAGGGTTGGTAAGGTTCTGCGCGTTGCTTCGAATTAAACCACATGCTCCACCGCTTGTGCGGGCCCCCGTCAATTCCTTTGAGTTTTAATCTTGCGACCGTACTCCCCAGGCGGAATGCTTAATCCGTTAGGTGTGACACCAACAAGCATGCTTGCTGACGTCTGGCATTCATCGTTTACGGTGTGGACTACCAGGGTATCTAATCCTGTTTGCTCCCCACACTTTCGCACCTCAGCGTCAGTATCGAGCCAGTGAGCCGCCTTCGCCACTGGTGTTCCTCCGAATATCTACGAATTTCACCTCTACACTCGGAATTCCACTCACCTCTCTCGAACTCAAGACCAGGAGTTTACAAGGCAGTTCCAGGGTTGAGCCCTGGGATTTCACCCTATACTTTCTGATCCGCCTACGTGCGCTTTACGCCCAGTAATTCCGAACAACGCTAACCCCCTCCGTATTACCGCGGCTGCTGGCACGGAGTTAGCCGGGGTTTCTTTACCAGATACTGTCATTATCATCTCTGGCGAAAGAGCTTTACGACCCTAAGGCCTTCATCACTCACGCGGCATGGCTGGATCAGGCTTGCGCCCATTGTCCAAGATTCCCCACTGCTGCCTCCCGTAGGAGTCTGGGCCGTGTCTCAGTCCCAGTGTTGCTGATCATCCTCTAAAACCAGCTATAGATCGTAGACTTGGTAGGCCATTACCCCACCAACTATCTAATCTAACGCGGGCCGATCCTTCTCCGATAAATCTTTCCCCCGAAGGGCGTATAAGGTATTACTCACCGTTTCCAGTGGCTATTCCTTAGAGAAGGGCACGTTCCCACGCGTTACTAACCCGTCCGCCGCTCACTCCGAAGAGTGCGCTCGACTTGCATGTGTTAAGCCTGCCGCCAGCGTTCGTTCTGAGCCAGGATCAAACTCTCAAGTTGAAAGCATCTCGCGATGCTATCCTTGACGTTCGAACCTCTGCACATCTCCAATACTCAGGACCGCTTTTGGGGGCAGATCCATATGTCCACCCGGCTAAGGATTGGACACGTATCGGAAGTCATCTGTTTGATTGTGCTTCAGTTTACAAAAGTAAACAAAAGTCCGTCAAACAGTGAAGCTGACACTAGATCATCGAACAGACCAAATGGCCCACCCTACTAGCGTTGATATACAGACGTTGATCCATCGAAACGAACCAAACCGCCCACATATCTCTTCAGTTATCATCAATGTCAAAGAGCAACACCTAAAGGCCAAAAACAAGACCACCGCGCCAATTCCTTAGCGCAACCGCCTCATAACATCCTCCAGATGCCCCAGTCTCTCCTGAGCGTCCAGCAGCCTTTCCTGCCAGTCAGCGACCTCTCAGCCGCCCCACCGTGCCGCGTCTCCGCCGCCGGTAGAGGGGGTTCTAAGTATAACCCAGAGAACCCGCAACCCAAAAACCAATCAAATCACAACTTTCTGCAAAAGAAATGTGAAATAAAAACAAAATCAATATCTTACCACACAAACCACCCCCACACCCACACCCCAGACATCCTCAAAAACAGCCCCCACAATCCACAAAACAACCAAAATCCAACTTACCCACAACATTACCCACAGACTCACCAAAAGGAATCAAAACAAACAACACAAACCCCCAGAGAAAAAAACGAAAGAGCAGCAAGTACTGCACCAGCGCTTGCAACCGGGCTGGGCAGCCAGAAGCGCATCACCTGCATCGCCCAGGGAACAGGGTCAGCCCTGCAAAGCGTCCAGACCGGCGGCAAGATCTTTGTGCATGCCTACCGCTTCCATATGGTGGCGCAGGCGTTGGTTGTAGCCGCCGGGCGTATTCAGGGCCGTGAGCAGATCCTCAGCAACGCTGCCAGCCAATGAACTGGAAATCAGCATCCGCAAAAAGGCTTCTCCCTGGGCCGGGTCCGAAACACGTTGCCCCAGCCAGTTGGCCGCCTCCGCCGTTAGCCGCGCCACAGGCGACAGGACAGCCTGGGCACAGAGGTAGGCGTCCAGCTCGCCTGCATCGCGCAGCATGAACAGGGTATTTTGCGGCGCAAAGATCCGGGTCAGCAGCTCAGCATCCCCCAGCGCCATGATGGCGGACCCGCCTTGAGCAATGCCCGGGAAAGGCATCATCACCGCCGCAGCCTGAGCCGGGGCAACCAGCGCAGCGACCTGCTCCAGGTCAGCACCCGCCATAAAGGAGACCACATGCAGATCTGCTGGGAAGGTCAGGCGATCAAGGATGGCAGGGGCGGCTTGCATCATCAGGCCAAGGAAGACCACCTCGCTGTGATCCAGGATCTCTTGCAACTCGGCGATCTGCACTTCTGGGATCTCCGCAGCGAGGGCATCTGCGCGCGCCTTGCTGCGGGCACTGATGCGGATGTCATGGCCCTGACCGGCCAACCCACGCACAACAGCAGAGGCAATGGTTCCGGTGCCGATAAACCCAAGACGCATGTCAGATATCCTTTAGCAGGCGCAGGGCATCATAGATGGCCGCATGGGTATTGCGCGCCGCCACCGCATCGCCGATGCGAAACAGCTGAAAGCCGCCATCCGGGTTGTTGGTAATGCTTTGCGGGCGTCCATCGATCAGGGCGCTTTGATCTACTTCACCCCGGTTGGACGACAGCTCTTTAAGATCAAAGTACAGCTCGTCCAGCGGCAGGGTGCCGTAGTTCACCACCACCTGATCATACTGTGCCTCGGTTGTGTGGCCGCTGTAGTCGGTGCCAATGGTCGCCGTCAGCTGGTTGCCGCTAGGTGTGACCGAAAGCAGTCGCCGGGTGACGGTAAAGCGCACGTCCTTATCTTGCAGCGCCCGCATGTAGGGCACCAGGTTCATCGCCATGATATCAGGTGCAAAGGTGCGATCCGGGGTCATCAGCTCTACCTTGGCACCGGCATTGGCGGCGACCTCTGCCGCCATCACCCCAGGGTGATCGCCGCTTTCGTCATAGATCAGCACATTTGTCCCCGGCTTTACATCGCCCGAGATAATGTCCCAGCTGGTCACCACATTGGCGGCCTCCTCTCGGGTTTCGTGCAACATGCTGTTGGGCATGCCGCCGGTGGCGACGATCACCACATCCGGGTTAAGCGCCGTGACATCCGCCGCCTCGGCCCAGGTGTTGAAGCGGAACTCCACATCGCGGGCCGCACATTGCGCCATGCGCCAGTCGATGATCGAGATCATCTCGGCGCGGCGCGGGTTCTGCACCGTCAGGCGGATCTGGCCACCAGGATCGGGCTGTGCCTCAAACACTGTCACCGCATGGCCACGCTCTGCTGCCACCCGCGCCGCCTCCAGCCCGCCGGGGCCGGCACCGATGACAACGACTTTCTTTTTCTCCGGGGCTGGTGGAATGTCATGGGGCATCGTCACTTCGCGCCCTGTGGCTGGGTTGTGAATGCACAGGGCCTCACCCGCCTGATAGATCCGATCCAGACAATAGGTGGCGCCAACGCAGGGGCGGATATCATCCTCGCGGCCTTCGATGATTTTGCGCACCACATGGGGATCCGCCATATGCGCCCGGGTCATCCCCACCATATCCAGCAGCCCGGCCGAGACCGCGTGGCGCGCCGTGGCCACATCGGGAATTTTGGAGGCATGGAACACCGGCATCCCGGTGGCGGCGCGCACCGATCCGGCGAAATCCAGATGCGGCGCATTCTTCATCCCCTGTACCGGGATCATATCGGTCATCGCCGGATCGGTATGGATACGCCCACGGTTGACGTTGAGAAAATCCACCTGGCCAGTCTGTTTCAGGATCTTGGCAATCTCCACGCCCATTTCAGGGGTGATGCCGCCGTCATGGGCCTCATCCGGGGCAAAGCGCACCCCAAGTACAAAATCGTCGCCGACGCGCTGTCGCACGGCGGCAATAATATCGGTGGTGAGCCGCATCCGGTCCTCCAGGTGGGCCCGTCCATAGGGGCCATCCAGATCATTGGTCAGCGGCGAAATGAACTGGTCCAACAGATGGCCATGGGTCATGATCTCAACCCCGTCCATACCACCGGCCTTCATGCGTTCTGCCGCATCGGCAAAATCAGAAATGATGCGGGAGATATCCCAGTCTTCCGCCAATTTGGGGAAAGCATGATGGGCCGGCTCGCGGTGGCGGGTGGAGGACACCGCCGGCAGCCAGTCGCCCTTGTTCCAATGGGTGCGACGCCCCAGGTGGGTGAGCTGGATCATCACCGCCGCGCCGTGGTCATGCACCTGATCGGTCATGTTGCGGATCCAGGGCACCACCTCGTCCTTGTAGGCGAGGATATTGTTGAACACCGGCGGGCTGTTGCGCGACACCGCAGCCGAGCCCGCCGTCATGGTCAGCGCGACCCCGGCCTTGGCCCGTTCTGCGTGATAGGCCGCGTAGCGCTGTTTTGGCATGCCCTCTTCGGGATAGGCTGGTTCATGGCTGGTGGTAATAATCCGATTGCGCAGGGTCAGGTGTTTCAATGTGTAAGGCTGCAAAAGCGGGTCGTTGGACATCGGGTCTTCTTTCTGGGGTAACGGCCTTGAAGTGGTCTCAGTGAACTGGCATCCGACGTATAAGTACACCCCGGATGCCAAAAAGCAGGGTCAATACCAAGCGTCTGGCATCGCGGTTTTGGTTTTGGTGATGAACTCCCGCAGCGCCTCATCGGTGCCGGGGTCCAGATCGGGGGCTTGATAGCTGGCCAGCTGCGCCTTCCAGCGGCTGTTGGCGCGGGTGGCGGCATCAACGCCCCCCTGCTCATCCCAGGTCTCCCAGGGCTGCTGGTCATCCATGGCGCTGTCCCAATAGGCGCTCTGGTAATGGCGCAGGGTATGCTGAGTGGCAAACAGATGCTGCCCCGGCCCGCCTTCGGCCAGCGCCTCAAAGCCCAGCGTGTCCTCATTCACCTCAAAGCCTTTGAGGTAGGCGTGCAGGGCACCGCAGAGATCCGCATCCAGGATGAATTTCTCGTAGGACATCGACAACAGCCCGTCGAGAAACCCGGCTGAGTGCAAAATGAAGTTGGCGCCACATTGGACCGCAGACATCATCGACATCATCGCCTGCTGCATCGCCTGCCCGTCTGGCAGTTTTGAGGTTGAAAAGTTGCCTGCACAGCGCAGCGGCAGCTGCAGGCGGCGCGCCAGTTGCCCCATGGCAAGCGAGCCCAGCGCGGGCTCTGGCGTGCCAAAGGTGGGCGAGCCTGTGCGCAACGACATCGAGCTGATGAAAGAGCCCAGCACCGCAGGTGATCCGGGGCGCACCAACTGGGTAATGGCGCAGGACACCATGCTTTCTGCCAGACATTGCGCCACCGCCCCGGCAGTGGTCAGCGGCGACACCGCGCCGCCCAGCAAAAACGGCAGATGGATCGACCCCTGCCCCGCCGCCGCATAGATACGGATACCCCGCGTTGTCACCCCGTCCATCACCATCGGAGAGGTGGTATTGAAGTTGCCCATGATCACGCAGTTCTGGTCGACAAAATCGGCGCCAAACAGAATGCGGCACATCTCGATACTGTCCTCCGCCCGCTCTGGCGCGGTGATGGATCCCAGAAAGGCGCGATCGGAATAGCGCATATGGGCGTAGACCATATCCAAATGGCGCTTGTTCACCGCCACATCCGTTGGCTCGCAGATTGTCCCGCCGGAATGGTGCAGGTTGGGACTCATCTGCGCCAGCTTCACGAAGTTCTCAAAATCCCCGATGGTGCCGTAGCGCCTGCCCTTATCGAGATCCATCACAAAGGGCGATCCATAAGAGGGCGCAAAGACCATGGCATCACCGCCGATCTCGACTGTGTTGGCGGGATTGCGCGCCACCTGGATAAACCGCGCGGGCGCCGTCGACAGGATATGGCGGATCATCCCCGGCGCAAACTTCAGGTTCCAGCTCTCTGCGGTGATGTCTGTGACCTGGGCCCCGGCGGCACGAAACAGTTCCACCACCTCCGGGTCGTCGCGAAACTCGATGCCAATCTCCGCCATGATCCGCTCTGCCGTGGCTTCGATCTGCTCCAGGCTTTCCTCAGACAGGATATCATAGGTCGGGATGTTACGGCTGATGAAGGGTGTCTTTAAATACGCATTCTGACCCGGTTCGGCAGAGCGGCCCTCGCCACGACGGGACCGGCGCCCCCGTGTTTTTACCTGCGCGTCACTCATGCCTTTGGCCTCCCGAGAACTGTACAACTCGACACATGTGTCGATGAGGCGGTCATACCTGTCAACTCTATTGCGACAAACCGATGTCGGTGTTAGGACATTGGCATGAATATTCAGAACCCTTCCCGCCCGCCGACCTCGGAAGAGGCCTGGCTGACAGCCGCGTATGACGAGCTGACCAACAATGGCGTGGAGGCGGTGAAAATCATGGCGCTTGCCAAACGGCTTGGGGTCTCGCGCACCAGCTTTTACTGGCACTTCAAAGACCGCGAAGCACTGCTGGAAGCGATGTTTCAACACTGGGAAGACAAGAACACCGGCAATCTGGTGGCCCGCACCGAGGCCTATGCGGCCAATGTCTCGGAGGCGATTTTTAACCTGTTTGACTGCTGGCTGGATGCAGACCTGTTTGATGCCGCTCTGGATCTGGCGATCCGCAACTGGGCCCGCAATGACGCGGCGCTGCAACTGCGGCTGGATCAGGCGGATGCGCGCCGTGAAGCGGCAATGACGGCGATGCTGCAGCGGTTTGGCTATAGTTTAGACACCGCTCTGGTGCGGGCGCGGACCATGATCTACACCCAGATCGGCTATATCTCGATGCAAATCCAACAGCCCGAAGAACGACGCATGGCGCGGATGCCTGACTATATCGAGGTCTTCACCGGCCAGCGCCCGGCGCAGGTGGATATTGATCGCTTTATGGCGCGCCACCAGAGCACAGAAACGCCGCCTACAGCTGAGTAAAATCAGCCTGGCGGGTCCGAAAGAACCGCTTCAAAGCCGCCTTCAAGCTCCGCACCTTGGCAGATTGCAGCAGATCCTGATGGCTGAGCACCCAGATCGGGGCATAGTCCTGCGGCTCCAGCCCCGGTAGCGGCTGCAGCTCTGGATCGCTCCGCCCCAGATACACCGGCATGCGTACCACCCCCATACCGGCCTTGGCCGCTGCGATTAGCGCGGTCATGTCGTCAAACCGCGCCCGAATGCGATAGTTCGGATAAAGCGCTAGCGCCGCCTTGGGTGGGGCCTCCTGCTCACTGTAAATCACCCAATCCAGCAGGGCTTGCGGGTCCGATTTGGCCTGCGCGATGGTTTCAGGCCGGGCAAAACAGGTGGTTTTCTGGTCCGCCAGACGCACCCCCACCAGACTATCCCCAGGGGATTTGCTGATACGGAGCGCCAGGTCCGCCTCGCGCCGGGTCAGATCCAACACATCATTGGTGGCGCGCACCGTCAGCGCGATCCTGGGGTTCTGTCGGCAGAACTCTGCCAGAAAAGGCGCCAGATGGGTCTGGATCAGCAATTGCGGCGCGGTGAGCGTCAGGGGGCCAGACAGCCCCTGGTCCCGCCCTGACAACTGACGCAATGCTGCCTGTTCCTGCTGTTCCATCCGAGCGGCGGCTCTGGCCAGGTCTTCGGCTTCGGGACTGGCCAAGTAGCCTTCGGGGCGGCGCTCAAACAGTGGGCGGCCCAGCATTTCTTCGGCGCGCTGCACCCGGCGCGCCACCGTGGTGTAGCTCACCGACAGCGCCTCGGCGGCCCCGGCCAGTGTTCCGGCCCGTACCAGCGCCAGGATCGTGCGCATGTCATCCCAGTTGATCTGCATACCATGCGTTTTTGCATGGATAACACTCAAATGCATGTGTTTTCTTGCGCCCGCCCTTCCCCCATCTGTTTGCCATCACTGAGAAAAGGAAAAAACATGGCATATGTATATGTAAACCTGGTGCTGGAAGATCCCGAGATCATGGCAGCCTACCGCGAGAAGGCTGGGGCGGCTTTGCAAAAGCACGGGGCCAAACCACTGGTTTCCACCCCCAACCAGACTGTTATCGAGGGCAGCCGCGACAAAACCGGCATTGGGGTGATTTTGCAATTCCCCGACGTTGCCGCCGCCAAGGCCTGGATCAATGATCCTGAGTTACAGGAAACCCATGCCCTGCGCCGCGCCGCCGGTCAGTCAACCATCACCCTGTTGGCTTGACCGCAAAAGCGCGCGCTCCCGCCCGTCGGGCGCAGGGGCAAGCCCCGCCCCCTCCCGTTGGGCCCAGCGCCGGGCGTTGCCCGGCGAAGAAAAGAAAATGTGCTGAGATGCGATTGAGGGGCAAATATGCCGCTCAATGCGCCTGATCAAATTTAAGATCTGGAGCTTTGCCCTCAAGGACAAGCCGCGCAACGCGCGGGCCCTGCCGGGCTCCTTGACCGCAGGTCTCCACAGTGGGCACAGACAGTGGGCACAGAGGGTACGGCTAAAAGAAAGGGCGCGACATCCAAGATGTCGCGCCCAATGGTATAAGCTGCAGAAAAACGCCCGCTATTGTGCTGCGATCTGGCCCTCGGCTTTTTCGATTTTCACCGCCGCAAATTTGAACTCAGGGATTTTGCCGTAGGGGTCCAGCGCCGGGTTGGTCAGGATATTGGCGGCGGCTTCGACATAGGCGAAAGGCACAAACACCATATCCTCGGCGATGGCCCGGTCTGCACGGGCCATGATCTCAATCGAGCCGCGACGGGTGGACAGACGGACCATATCCCCAGGCTCCACCCCCAGAGCGCGCAGGGTTTTGGGATGCAATGAACAGTTGGCCTCGGGCTCAACCGCGTCCAGCACCAGCGAGCGCCGGGTCATCGACCCGGTGTGCCAATGTTCCAGCTGCCGCCCGGTGGTCATGATCATCGGATAGTCCGCATCCGGGGCCTCATCCGGTGCAATCACACTGGCGGGCGTGAAGCGCGCACGCCCGTCAACCCGGGGGAAACCATCGCCAAAGACAATCGCCTGACCAGGGTCCGTTGCATGCAGCGACGGATAGGTGATGGTCTCGGTTTCCAGGCGCTCCCAGGTGATATTGTCCAGCGACTTCATGTTGAGCTTCATCTCGGCAAAGACTTCGGAGACATCGGCGTAGTCCCAGGGCAGGCCAATGCGCTGCGCCAGCTCGACGGTGACTTTCCAATCTTCGCGTGCCTCACCCGGAGGCGCCACAGCGGGACGAACCCGCTGCACCTGGCGGTTGGTGTTGGAAACGGTGCCGTTCTTTTCATAGAGCGCCGAGGCGGGCAGGATGATATCGGCAAAGTTTGCCGTTTCCGTCAGAAAGATATCCTGCACGATCATCAGGTCCAGCTTGGCAAAGGCCTCGCGGGCGTGATCGGCATCAGGGTCGGACATGGCCGGGTTTTCACCCTGGATATACATACCCTTGATGTTGCCCGCATAGGCCTGGTCCACGATTTCGGTCACGGTGAGGCCTTTCTCGTTGGAGAAATCCCCCCCGCCCCAGACATCGGTAAAGCTTTTGCGGATGCCGTCATCCATAACCGACTGATAATCCGGCAGGAACATCGGAATGAGGCCGGCATCAGAGGCACCCTGCACGTTGTTTTGTCCGCGCAGAGGGTGCAGACCAGCGCCCGGTTTACCGACGTTGCCGGTCATCAGCGCCAGACTGATCAGGCAGCGTGAATTGTCGGTTCCGTGGATATGCTGGGAAACCCCCATGCCCCAGAAGATCATCCCCGCATCGGCCTTGGCAAAGAGACGCGCGGTACGGCGCAGCTGCTCTGGTTCGATGCCGCAGATTTCGGACATTTTTTCCGGGGTGAAGTCTTTTAGATGGGCCTTCTCGGCCTCCCAGTTTTCGGTGCGCAGCTTGATGTAATCGGCGTCGTAGAGCTCTTCTTCGACGATGACATGCATGATTGCGTTCAACATCGACACATCCGCACCGGGGCGGAATTGCAGCATCTCAGCTGCGTAGCGGCGCATGCCGACGCCGCGCGGATCCATCACGATCAGCTTGCCACCGCGTTTGGTGAACTGTTTGAAATAGGTCGCCGCGACGGGATGGTTTTCGATCGGGTTGGAGCCGATGATGATCGCCACATCAGCGTTTTCGATCTCGTTGAAGGTCGCGGTCACCGCGCCTGAGCCGACGTTTTCGATCAGCGCCGTCACCGATGAGGCATGGCAGAGCCGGGTACAGTGATCGACGTTGTTGTGCTTGAACCCCTGGCGGATGAACTTCTGGAAGAGATAGGCCTCTTCGTTGGTGCATTTGGCCGAGCCAAACCCGGCAACCGATTTGGGGTCTTCATCCCGCAGAGCTTTCAGGCGGGTGCCTGCCAGCTCCATGGCTTCTTCCCAGCTGGCTTCGCGGAAATGGGTGGCCAGATCACCGGGATCGACGTTCAGCCCCTTGGCAGGGGCATCATCGCGGCGGATCAGCGGTTTGGTCAGGCGGTGCGGATGGTGGATATAGTCAAAGCCAAAGCGGCCTTTGACACAAAGGCGGCCTTCATTGGCGGGGCCGTTGATGCCCTCCACATGTTTGACCTTGCCATCCTTGACCTTGAGGCTGACCTTGCAGCCCACCCCACAGAAGGGGCAGACGCTTTCGGTCTCAGAATCAAAGTCCTGCAGATCGCCAACGCCCTGATCATCCAGCACGGCGGCGGGCATCAAGGCCCCTGTGGGGCAGGCCTGCACACATTCACCGCAGGCCACGCAGGACGAGCCGCCCATGGGATCCGCAATGTCAAAGGTTGGATAGGCGTCGTGACCCCGGCCGGCCATGCCGATGACGTCATTTACCTGAACTTCGCGACAGGCGCGCACACAAAGCCCGCAGGAGATACAGGCATCCAGGTTGACGCTCATCGCCACATGGCTTTCGTCAAGCAAGGGAATGCGGCCTTCTTCCAGTTTAGGGAAACGCGACTCGGAAACCCCGTTCAGCGCCGCCATATCCCATAGGTGCGAGGACTTATCATGCGCCTCTTCCTGCTTGGGCTGGTCCGCGACAAGCAGCTCCATCACCATTTTACGGGCGCCTTCCGCGCGGGCGTTATTGGTGGTGACCACCATGCCTGGGCTGGGTTCGCGAATGCAGGACGCGGCCAATGTGCGCTCGCCCTCGATCTCGACCATGCAGGCGCGGCAGTTGCCATCGGGGCGATAGCCCGGCTGTGGCTTGTGGCACAGATGCGGAATTTTCAAACCCCGGCCATTGGCGACTTCCCAGATGGTCAGGCCTGCTTCGGCTGTGACCTGCTCGCCATCGAGGGTGAATGTGATTTTATCGCTCATGGCTCAGACCTCTTCCATCTGGTGTGTCACGCGGAGGGCAGCGCCCGTCCCGGGGTGGGCGTGAAGCGCCCGCCCATGGGGGCGGGTCGGGCGCTGCCCGGCGAAACCCGCCGGGCGGAAGATCTCAGTTACGCTGTACATCTCAGACCTCCTCGGGGAAGTGTTTGATGGTCAGACGGATGGGATTGGGCGCAGCCTGGCCCAGGCCGCAGATCGAGGTATCAACCATGGCAGCGCTCAGCTCTTCCAGCAGACCCTGGTCCCATTTCTTTTCGCCCATCAGTTTGACGGCTTTTTCGCAGCCCACCCGGCAGGGGGTGCACTGGCCGCAGCTTTCATCTTCAAAGAAACGCAGCATGTTCAGCGCCGCATCGCGGGCCGAATCCTGGTCCGACAGCACCACAACAGCAGCAGAGCCAATGAATGTGCCATGGGGCTGCAGAGTGTCAAAATCCAAGGGCACATCATGCATCGAGGCAGGCAGTAGACCCGAAGACGGGCCACCCGGCTGATAGGCCTTGAAGGTGTGACCCTCGAGCATGCCGCCACAGGCCGCAATAATATCAGTGATGGTGGAACCCGCAGGCAGCAGATGTACGCCGGGGTTCTTGACACGACCGGAGACCGAATAGCTGCGCAGGCCCTTGCGGCCGTTCTTTTCAACCGAATTCAGGCACTCGGGGCCTTCGCGGTTGATCTTGCAGACCCAGTACAGGGTCTCGACGTTATGCACGAGCGTTGGTCGGCCAAAGATCCCCACCTGCGCCACAAAGGGCGGGCGGTGGCGTGGCTCGCCGCGTTTGCCCTCAATCGACTCGATCATGGCGCTCTCTTCGCCACAGATATAAGCTCCCGCGCCACGGCGCAGATCAATATATCCGGGCTCGACAAGGCCAGCCTGTTCCAGCGCCTTGATCTCGGTTGCCAGAATCGCCAGCACAGCAGGGTATTCATCGCGCATGTAGATAAAGGCTTTTTCAGCCTCAACCGCCCAGGCCGCCATCAGCATGCCTTCCAAGAAGACATGTGGGGTGCGCTCCAGATAGTAGCGGTCCTTGAAGGTGCCCGGCTCGCCCTCGTCACCGTTGACGGCCAGATAGCGCGTGCCTTCATTGGCGCGTACAAAGCCCCATTTGGTGCCCGATGGGAACCCCGCGCCACCCAGACCCCGCAACCCGGCCTCTTTGATCTTGGCCTGAACCGCTTCCCAGTCGCCGCCCGCACGCAGATCTTTTAGCACCGCGTAACCGCCGTCGGCCTGATAATCTGCCAAGGTTTCATAGGCAGGGACATGCACATGGGTGTCCTCTGCCGCAATGGCCGCCTGCACTTTTTCGACGGTGGCGTGGTCAATGTGGTTATGGCCGATTTCCAGCACCGGAGCGGTGTCACAACGGCCCATGCAGGGCGCCCGCAACACACGGACTTGTGACGCATCCAGGCCCTCTTCCAGGGCCTGTTGCAGCTGCTGGGCGCCGGCCATTTCGCAGGACAGGGAATCGCAAACGCGAATGGTCAGCGCGGGCGGCGGTGTCTCGCCTTCCTTGACCACATCAAAATGGGCATAGAACGAGGCCACCTCGTAGATCTCTGCCTGGCCCGTGCGCATCTCTTCCGCCAAGGCACGGATATGGGCGGCGCTCAGATGGCCATAGGCATCCTGGATCAGGTGCAAAAACTCGATCAACAAATCCCGATTGCGGGGCCGATCACCCAGAAGTGCCAGAACCTCGCTATGTGCCTGATCCTCCAGCTGGCGACCCTTGGGCGTTTTGCGCCCCTTGCCTTTGCCGGATTTCCAGACGCCCTTGCTATTGTCCAATGGTGCCACGCTGACCTCCAAAAATTTCGCACGTGCCTTTTCTCGGCAAATGTCATCAGGAAATCATATCGTCAAATTGTATGTGCGGAATGCGCAATAACGAAAGCTTATTGCATAAAGGCGGCAACAACCCGGCGCAAAGAGGCGACGGTGGTCAGTTCCGGAGTGCGCTGCAGACAGGCGAGACAGAGTGGGCGTGCCTGCGATTCCATGTCTCCAGCGCTCATCAGGTCAAGCACGCGGGTGCCGGCGATCTCTCCCAAGGCATCCGCCAGGGCCCGTGGCAGAATGGTCGCCACCGCGCCTTCGCGCGCCATAATTATCGCTGACATAAAGCCGCTGGATTCAGACATCACGTCAGGTTTGACCTCCAGGCCAGCAAAGATACGGTCGAGAATACGCCGGTTTTGCATCCCCGGCTCCAGCAGGCTGAGGGGCAGAGCGGCGGCAGCCTGCCAGCTGATGCTTTCACCCAGATGCGCCACCATGGGTTCCGGGGCCAGCAACACATAGCTTTCTTCATACAGATGGGTGGTTGCGACCAATCCGGGCGGCACGCTATCGCTATAGGTCACGCCGGCGTCGATGGTACCATCCAGGATGCGCTGCTGAATCGCCATTGAGGTGGTGACATCAATGTGGACCAAAACCCGTGGATGCACCTCGTGCAAGCGGTTCACCACCTGAGCCGCAAAAGCGGTCGCAGTGGGCACCACCCCCAACATCAGGGTTCCGGTCACTTCCCCCCGCGAGGCTGAAACCTCTTGCTCCAGTGCTTTGGCGTCATCCAAAATCCCGCGCGCCCGGCGCACGATCATCTCGCCTTCACCTGTCAAACCCTGAAACCGGTTGCCCCGCCGAACAATCGAGAGGCCCAGCTTTTCCTCAAGGTTGCGAATGCGCATGGAAAAGGCCGGCTGGGACATGCCGCAGTCTTTGGCCGCCTTGGCAAAATGCTTATGCCGGGCCAGAGCCGTCACCAATTGTAAATCTCTGAGTTCTATCATTCTGTGACCATAGGGCCGAGACCCAACCAGAGGCAATCGCGGCAATCTGCCCGGGACTGAAAACCCGCCAGTTTGGACAGCCTGCACCGGCCGCGCCGAAGCGCGGGAGGCCGCACTACAAGCCCCATTTGGCAAGACCGTTCACACCTGGGTCATTTGATCAAGAGTGGTCAAACCGATTCTACGCTCTCTAGGGGTTTTAAATGAGGAAACCCCCACCCTAGGCTGCATTTCACAGGGCTTAGCCGCCAGCGCCGCCGCCGCCTAAAGACCCAAAGTACGAAGAAATGTTCCTAATTTTGTGCAAATACCGCACCAAGTTTCATGCGAAAAACTCACTCCCTGCACCCCAAAATAAATTTAAATGATGCAAAATCAATCACCTATCAAGCCATTGCCACATTGGGACTTAAAACAGGCCGGTTTCAAGACAGGCCCTTTCTAACAGATGGTCCTGCCCCTCGCTGGCTCCGGATCTGCCCGAACTTGGTCAGTTAAGACCTCGGTAAGTCACAAACCATACTCTTGGACCACCCAAAATTGGACGGACACCTCTAAGGAGTGACTAATGCGTACCCTAACGATTGCATCTTTGTTTTCCCTAATCGCCATGCCCGCCTTTGCTGCAGATTATAATGCGGCAATGGAGAGCTATCTTGAAACCAATATCCGCAACTGGGCTCAGACTCCCGTGTTGGTCGAAGCCATTGCCAACCAAAACAGTGAAACGAGTGGCATGAGCCAAGCCGATGTTGACGCTCTGGATCTCCAGTGGCGCGCTGAAGTTGGTACAGACCAATCGGCTTTGATCAGCGACGTCCTGAGTAACGATGCTGCAGACTTCCTGCGCACTCAGATTGAATCCTCAGGTGGCCGGATCACCGAGATTTTCATCATGGATGCACAGGGTCTGAATGTCGCGGCCTCTGGCACGACATCAGACATGTGGCAAGGAGACGAAGCCAAATTTCAGATGACTTATAGCGTTGGCTCGGATGCCGTCCATTTTGGCGAGATTGAGCTGGATGAATCCAGCCAACGATATCAAGCCCAAATTTCCCTGACGATCGTTGATACGGAATCTGGTGCCGCAATTGGCGCCATGACCGTAGGCGTCGACGCTGACTCCTTGATGTAACGTTAATCCAGCAAGCAGCTCTGCGCATTTATCTAATAAAGGTTAAAAAATGAAAGCCCGCATACCCTCGATTCCCCTATTCAAAGGCATGTCAGTCTTCATGAAGTGCTGCTTGCTCATCGTCGCGACCACAATGGTTGTATCTGGCGCGCTTCTGGTAAGGACCGACGCCACATTTGATGCCGCCGTTGAAAAGGGTGTGCATACCCTGGGCAATGGCGTCACCATTACTGTCGCCTCCCGCAGTGGTGGCTCCATCCGCTTTGGTGATGCAGATCGGCTTTCGGCGGATATCCTGAAAATTCTTGAGCTCTCCGACGGGCGTGCCCTGTTTGGTGCGGCGATTAACAGCAAAGGAAAAGTCGTCGCCACTGCCGGGGACGCCAGTGAAGCAGATATCGAGGCCCTGACCCTTTTGGGCATTGCTTCTGCGGAATCCGGTGCATTGGAAACCAGCGCCGACGGCTATTTCATCGCTGCACCTGCGATGGCCGGTGCCAATGCTGACGTACTGGTTGGATCGGTAGCCATGATCTGGTCGCCCGAACGCGCCTTTGCCGAGGCCGCCCCAGGCCAGACAATGACACATATCTTTGCGGGGACTGCTTTTGTCATCATGTGTCTGCTGTCGGTATTTGCCCTGCGCAGAATTCTGTCACGCCCCCTGAAAACCGTTGGCGAGACCATCGATGTGATCGCCGATGGCGACTATACCCAGCCCGTCCCACTGCTGGACCGCCGCGACGAAATGGGCGCTATTGCCCGCACCATCGACAATTTGAAAACCCAGCTCACTGCGGCCCAGGCGGTTGAAGAAGAACGCCAGCAAGCTCAGGAACAGCAAAAACATGTCGTCGACCGGTTGAACCGTGCCCTGCAAAGCATGTCAGAAGGTGATCTGACACAGGCCATCAATACGCCGTTCAAGGGCGAATATGAGAGCCTGCGCACCAACTATAACACCACGCTGTCTACCCTGGTTGGGATCATGAATGCGGTTGTGGAAAGCACTACTCGGATCCGCGCCAATGCAGAAGAAATCAGCCAATCCTCTGCCGATCTGTCGCAACGGACCGAAAGCCAGGCAGCCACCCTGGAAGAAACCGCTGCGGCGATGGAACAGCTCACCGTGAGCGTGAAATCCGCAGCAGAGGGTGCAAAACAGGTGGAAGTCATTGTTGAGGAGGCCCAGAGTGGCGCCAAGCAAAGTGGCCAGGTTGTCACCGATGCGGTCAATGCCATGTCCGAGATCGAGACCTCTTCGAACCAGATCTCGCAGATCATCTCGGTGATTGACGATATCTCCTTCCAGACCAACCTTCTGGCGCTCAACGCCGGGGTTGAGGCCGCCCGTGCAGGCGAAGCCGGTCGTGGGTTTGCCGTGGTTGCCTCCGAAGTGCGCGCCCTGGCGCAGCGCTCTTCCGATGCGGCACAGGAAATCAAACAACTGATCTCCGAAAGCTCGCAGCATGTTTCCAAAGGTGTGGATCTGGTCGGCAAGGCCGGCAGCGAGCTGGAAAGCATCATCAGCCGCGTTGGGACAATCTCCAACCATGTGGCAGAGATTGCCCAAGGCGCCAGCGAACAGTCCACGACACTGCTGGAAATCAACACCGGCGTTTCGCAACTGGATCACGTGACCCAGCACAATGCTGCTATGGTCGAAGAAAGCACTGCTGCCAGCCAGATCCTGCGCAACGATGCAAGCGAGCTGGCCAATCAGGTTTCGGTCTTCAAGACCGGCAACGACCGGACTATGGCACCCGTCCAGTCTGCCTCTCCGGCGCCTGCTCCGGCAGCACATAGCGAGTTCCACGAATCCGAAGATGATTTCTTCGCCGAGGACTCCTCCTCATCCGCTCTGCCAGCGGCTGTCGGCTGGGACGATTTCTGACCCAGGCCAAAGTGCAAATCTACAAGACCGCGCAGGCCCCGGCCCGCGCGGTTTTTTGTTGAACGATCTCGGCAGCCATTTTCAACTTCCAGTGATTTCGCGCGCCTCCTATGGAACTTCGCGCCCCCGCGACCTATCTTGGCCGCACCAAACAATGCCCGCGCGCCACCGCACCGCCATGGGTATTGTCTCACTCCACTGGCGCCAAAAGCCGAGCCTTCGGCAGCCGCACAAAAGGATCCCCACATGAACACGCAAGACCGGCCATCGGCACCTTCAACAGCCCAAAGCCCCACCCCGTTGCGTATCGACGTGGTGTCCGACGTGATGTGCCCCTGGTGCATCATTGGCTACCGCCAGCTTGCCACGGCACTAGAGGCCACCGACACAGACTACGAGCTGCACTGGCATCCCTTTGAGCTGAACCCGGAGATGCCCGCCGAAGGTCAGAACCTACGGGAGCATATCGTCGAAAAATATGGCGCCACCCCCGAGCAATCGGAGCAGAACCGCGCCCAGATGACCAAACTGGGCGAAGATCTGGGCTTTGACTTTCAGTTCGAGCCCGAGATGCGGATGCACAACACCTTTGACGCCCATCAGTTGCTGCACTGGGCAGAAACGCAAAACCGCAAACACGCGTTGAAACAGGCACTGTTCTCGGCCCATTTCACCCATCACCGGGATCTGTCGGATACCTCTGTTCTTGCTGATATCGCGGCAGAGATCGGGCTGGACCGGGACACGGCCCTGGAGGTGCTGCAGGATCAGCGTTTTGCAGGCGCCGTGCGGGAGGTGCAGAATTTCTGGCGCAGCCAGGGTATCCAAGGCGTGCCCGCAGTTATCTTTGATCAAAAACACCTGGTCAGCGGCGCTCAAGGGGTTGAGAACTTTACCAATATCCTGGGACAACTGGCCGAAATCCGTCAGAGCTGAGGTTCCGCCGTATCAGGTCCGAGCGGCGTATCACGGCAAAATCACGGGCCGCGGCGCTCATCAGGCTGGTCGGACATTTCGACCAGCCAGCGCCGGACCTGCTCCACCGCCTTGCTGCGCTTTTTGCGCGGCTCCGCCAGCAGATAAAACGCCTTGTCACCCTGCAGCACTTCGGGGGTGACCTGAACCAATGTGCCTGCTGCCAGATCGCGGGCCACCAGGAACCGGGGCACCAAGGCAAGGCCCTGGCCAGAAATGGCCGCGTCAATGGCCAGCGCCACCTGATTTAGCCGCAGCCCACGCCCTGCCTGATCTTCGACCCCCAGTTGGGCCAAAAACTGCGGCCAAAGATCGTGGCCATCATGCAGTTTTGGCAGCTCCGCCAGCGCAGGCGGCGCGAGCTGTGCTGCCTGCGCTCCGGCCAGATGCGGCGAGGCAACAGCGATCACATCCTGACGGAACAGACAGATGGCCTCCAGCGCGGCCCCAAAGGGCGGCGCCCCCTGTCGGATCGCCAGATTGATCCCCTCGCTATGAAAACTGGACAGTTTTTCCGTGGCCATGATCCGCAGATCGATCTCCGGGCAGACCTCGGAAAACGCGGGCAAGTTGGGGATCAACCATTTTGCAGCAAAGGCCGGCGTAACGCTGATCAGTACTTTTCCCGGCTCGGGTCGCAACACCTGCGTTGCCGCCCGCAGCCCGTCGAAACTGGCGGCCACCGCCGCGTGGTAGCCACGCCCCGCCGTGGAAAAGGCAAGCCCCTTGGCGTGGCGCTCAAACAGCGCCATGCCGAGATGGGCCTCCAACAGACGCACCTGTTGCGCCACGGCGCCCTGTGTCAGCCCCATCTCCTGGGCCGCGAGACGAAAGTTCAGATATCGCCCCGCAACCTCAAAGGCCCGCAGCGCGTTCAAAGGGGGGAGTACATCCATATGCCAGTAGTATTTCTACTGGGAGAAGGGATCAATTCTGAATCGTGGCCTTGGTGCCTCACACCTATGTTGTGACCAGATGAAGATGGAGATCACAATGTCTGTAGGAAAAGTAGCACTGATTACCGCTGGCGGCAGCGGTATGGGCGCGGATGCGGCCCGTCGCCTTGCGGCGGATGGCTTCAAGGTGGCCATTCTGTCCTCTTCGGGCAAAGGCCAGGCCCTGGGCGCGGAGCTGGACGGCTTTGGGGTTACCGGATCTAACCGCGACCCGCAGGCCCTGCAAAACCTGGTTGAGGGCGCTATGCAGCGCTGGGGCCGCGTCGATGTTTTGGTAAACTCTGCCGGGCACGGTCCCAAGGGGCCTGTGCTGGAAATTTCGGATGAAGACTGGCACATGGGCATGGAGGTCTATCTGATGAATGTGATCCGCCCAACCCGGCTGGTCACCCCAATCATGCAGGCCCAAGGGGGCGGCACCATCCTCAACATCTCGACCTTTGCCGCCTTTGAACCCGATCCGCTATTCCCGACTTCGGCAATCTTTCGCGCCGGTCTGGCGGGCTTTACCAAGCTGTTTGCCGATAAATACGGCCCCGAAAACCTGCGTATGAACAATATCCTGCCAGGCTTTATCGACAGCCTGCCCGAGACCGAAGAGCGCAGAGCCCGCATTCCATTGGGGCGTTATGGCCGCACCGAGGAAATCTCGTCGTTGATTTCCTGGCTGGCCTCGGATCAGGCCGGCTATATGACCGCCCAGAACCTGCGCGTGGACGGAGGATTGACGCGCTCGGTCTGATCGAGATGAGGCGCATGCCCCGACAAATCTGGCAGCATGCGCCAACTCCCCTCCCTGACTGCCAGCCCGGCCTCCTGCGCCAAAAGGCCAGCGTGTCGCACCCTTGCTGGGCAAGTTGCACTTGTTCTCAGCTGCGGTTTGCTCAAACATAAGCGCTATATTTTACTGGAGGATTGTGGAATGACCTTTGCAAAAACGCTACTTGGCGCCGTTGCGGTACTGGCCCTGTCTGCCCCGTTAGCACTGGCCGATGAGCTGCTGGCCGACTATGTCGCCTTTATCGGACGCGATGATCTGCACAACTCCAAAGGTGCACGGCTCAGCGAACCCTGGCAAATCCTGCGGCAGGACCGGGCCAATTATCACCGCTTTGGCATTTCGCAGCCTGGCGATGAATGGGATCCGGTTTTTGAGAACAAGAACAATCGCGCGGTGATGGAACGCATGATCCAGCACGGGTCCATCTCTGCCTCCGCCGGGCGGGA
The DNA here is from genome assembly GCF_042192375.1 of Pseudophaeobacter sp. TrK17. NCBI lineage: Bacteria > Pseudomonadati > Pseudomonadota > Alphaproteobacteria > Rhodobacterales > Roseobacteraceae > Pseudophaeobacter > Pseudophaeobacter sp. TrK17. Next base: position 571,931 of record NZ_CP071700.1, on the reverse strand, counting down.
CATCGTCCGGGGCGGTGTCATGGTCAGGGTCAAGGTCTATGACGGCGGCAAGCGCGACTACGTGCGCGTCACGGTCACCCGCTAGACTGGCCTCTTTCTGAAGGTTGCCCCCTGTCTGAAGGCTGCCCCCCGTCTGAACCGCGCAGGCGCCACAGATAGTAGATAAGGGCTGGAATTTCGCGCAGCCAGAACTTCACCACTCTGCGCCCTGCAGTGCCGGTCATTGCAGGGCAATCAGCCTGCGCCGCATAGCCAAAATGGCGCGCCGTCAGCAGCGCCCGCCATTTGTGATAGAGATCGGTCACAATCACGATCTCCGGCCAGCCCAAATCGGCCAGTATGGGGCGGATATTGCGCAGGTTTTCCAAGGTGGAATGAGACTGATCTTCCAGCAGAATGGCAGCCTCAGGCAGGCCTTCGTCGCGACAAATCTGCCGCATGACTTCTGCCTCGCGCGGCGGGAACCGCCCCAACCCGCCACAGCAGATCACATGGGTGACCCTGCCCTGGCGAAACAGCTGCACTGCATGCAGGCTGCGGCGCCGCAATGTTGGCGAGGGCTGGCCGTCGCTCTGAACAGCTGCGCCCAGAACAACCGCAACGCTCACCCGCCATACTTCTTTTGCGATTTGCCCCGATAGGCCCGCGTTCCGGCCTTACCCGCGCTGGAGCGACCGCGTGATTTCACTGCCGCCTCAGAAGCCTTCTCCACCGCATACTGGCGCGCCATCGGATCGTCCGACACCGCCAGATCCACCGCTTCCAGGCGCTTGACCTCGTCGCGCAGGCGCGCGGCTTCCTCAAATTCGAGGTTTTCGGCAGCCTTGCGCATCTCATCGCGCAGCCCGTTCAGGTGGGCCTCAAGATTGGCGCCATGCATCGGCTTGTCGATATTGGCGGTGACGCGGTTCATGTCCACATCCCCCTGGTACAGACCCGCCAGAACATCCTCGACGTTCTTTTTCACCGTGGCCGGGGTGATGCCGTGCTCCAGATTGTAGGCAATCTGCTTTTCACGGCGCCGGTTGGTCTCCCCCAGGGCCCGCTCCATCGAGCCGGTGATTTTATCGGCATACATGATAACGCGACCTTCCGCGTTACGTGCGGCCCGGCCAATGGTCTGCACCAGGGAGGTCTCCGAGCGCAGGAAGCCTTCCTTGTCGGCATCCAAAATCGCAACCAAGCCGCATTCGGGGATATCCAGCCCCTCGCGCAGAAGGTTGATACCAATCAGCACGTCAAAGGCGCCAAGGCGCAAATCGCGCAGGATTTCGATCCGCTCCAGGGTGTCGATATCCGAATGCATATAGCGCACCTTGATGCCCTGTTCATGCAGGTATTCGGTCAGATCTTCGGCCATGCGTTTGGTCAGGGTGGTGACCAGCGTGCGCATGCCATTTTCAGTCACCTTGCGGACCTCATCCAGCAGATCATCCACCTGCATCTTGACCGGGCGGATCTCAATCTCTGGCTCCAGCAGCCCCGTTGGACGGATCACCTGTTCGGTGAAAACCCCGCCTGCCTGATCCATCTCCCAGGCCGCAGGGGTTGCGGAAACAAACACCGATTGCGGCCGCATCGCGTCCCATTCCTCGAACTTGAGCGGCCGGTTGTCCATGCAGGAGGGCAGCCGGAAGCCATGCTCTGCCAGGGTAGATTTGCGCCGGAAGTCACCTTTGTACATGCCGCCAATCTGCGGCACCGAGACATGGCTTTCATCGGCAAAGACAATGGCATTGTCAGGGATGAATTCAAACAGGGTTGGCGGCGGCTCACCAGGGCCACGACCGGTCAGATAGCGCGAGTAGTTTTCGATACCATTGCAATGGCCAGCGGCCTCCAGCATTTCGATATCAAAGTTGCAGCGCTGTTCCAACCGCTGCGCCTCCAGCAGTTTGCCCTCACCGTTGAATTGGTCCAGCCGCTGCTTCAGCTCTTTCTTGATGGAAATAACCGCCTGATTTAGCGTTGGTTTTGGCGTCACATAGTGAGAGTTCGCATAGACGCGGATCTGTTCAAATGCCCCGGTCCGCTCACCCGTCAGCGGGTCAAACTCGGTGATTGCCTCCAGCTCCTCGCCAAAGAAGGACAGCTTCCAGGCGCGATCTTCCAGGTGAGCGGGGAAGATTTCCAGCGTGTCGCCACGCACCCGGAAAGAGCCGCGCTGAAAGGCCTGATCGTTGCGTTTGTACTGCTGCGCCACCAGGTCAGCCATCACCTGACGCTGGTCGTATTCCGCGCCGACCTTCAGATCCTGGGTCATCGCCGAATAGGTCTCAACCGAGCCGATCCCGTAGATACAGCTGACCGAGGCGATGATGATCACATCGTCGCGTTCCAGCAAGGCCCGCGTCGCCGAGTGGCGCATCCGGTCGATCTGTTCGTTGATCTGGCTTTCTTTCTCGATGAAGGTATCCGAGCGCGCCACATAGGCCTCGGGCTGGTAATAGTCATAAAAGGAGACAAAGTATTCCACCGCATTGTCGGGAAAGAAGCCTTTGAATTCGCCATAAAGCTGCGCCGCCAGGGTCTTGTTTGGCGCCAGAATAATCGCCGGACGCTGGGTCTCTTCGATAATCTTGGCCATGGTGAATGTCTTGCCGGTGCCGGTGGCGCCCAACAGCACCTGATTACGCTCGCCCTCCTTTACCCCGGCGCTGAGTTCCGCAATTGCAGTTGGCTGATCGCCAGCCGGCGAAAACTCGGTATGCATGACAAAGGCCTTACCGCCTTCCAGCTTGGGGCGCTGCACGGCGTCACGCTCAACCATATGCACAGACTGCTGTTCTGGCGTCTTGGCTGCGGATTTGTCTGAATGGGCGTAGGGCATCCGGCTCTCCTGTGAGTCGCGCTGATTTTGGTCTGTTTTTGTTCTTGTTCAAGGGGCATTTGTTGTAATTTCGGGCGCGGGCCTGTTGCCGCAGTGCAAAACCTGTTGAATACGCCGGATTTGTCACCTTGTAGCAAAGGCCGATTGGGCGCATAAATGCGCCAAGACGAGTCACGAGGAGAGCCCATATGCGAGCGCGGATTTACCGGCCAGCCCGAAACGCCATGACATCCGGAATGGCCAAGACCCGCAAATGGGTATTGGACTACGCCCAGGCAAGTGCACGCGAAGTCGATCCTTTGATGGGCTGGACCTCTTCCTCTGATACACAAAGCCAGGTCCGCCTGCGCTTTGACAGCAAAGAGGCCGCGCTGGAATATGCGCAGGACCACGGAATTGATGCCGAAGTGATCGAGCCAAAGGCGCGCAAGGCCAATATCCGTGACGGTGGCTATGGTGAAAACTTCGCCACCGACCGGCGCGTTCCCTGGACCCACTGACCGGCCTCCAACCGGATGGAGATCCGAACCTCAGATCCAACGCTTCCAGCGCTGCGCCCTCTTATTGAGGGCAATCAAAGCCATGGCGCTGCTGCAACCGCTGCGGACAGCGACCATACCTTTGGTGTCGAAGACCTGAGCCACCCGGCCGTACGGTTCTTTGCAGCCTTTGAGGGAGAAACAGCCCTGGGCTGTGGCGCCTTCAAAGCACTGCGTGATGGTACCGCAGAGGTGAAATCCGTGTTTGTCTGTAAATCCGCACGGGGTCGTGGGGTGGCGAAACGGCTGATGGATCATCTGGCAAGCCAAGCCGCAAAGGCAGGTTTTTCGGCGCTGGTACTGGAGACAGGATCGTCGCTGTGCCCGGAGTATGACGCAGCCCGAGCCCTATATGAACGTCTGGGCTACGCCTATTGCCCACCGATTGAAGGCTACGGCGAAGACCCGATGAGCGCCTTTATGCGGCTGCCCCTTCCTGTCAAAGGCTAACAGCCACTGGCAAGTAAACACAGGTCAGTAAACATTGGGCCGCAAAATCTTTTCAAATACCGCTGGGCGCCGCTGGTTGAGCGCTTCTGGCGTCTCTTTTGGAGATCACAGTGGCCTGAGCACGTCACCACGGCAGATTTTCTTCCTCTTTAGGTGATCCAAAATTTGCACCCACCCGTAGTGTTGTTATGATCGAGCTCGTATTAGAACATCACTCTGCTGGCCCTGCAAAAACGGGCCGTCTCAGAACAGGAAGAGCCGTGCCGCGACCAGAGCAGCCAATGTCTCAACTGACGGTCTGGCTTATCGCGGTGCGGGATCACCGGGACCGAGACGCGTTTGCCGGGCTGTTTGACTATTTTGCGCCTCGACTCAAGGGGTTCATCATGCGCAGTGGCACCAGCGCAGCCCAGGCGGAAGAAATTGTTCAGGATGTGATGCTGACAGTTTGGCGTAAGGCGGCGATGTTTGATCCCCACCGTGCGCAGGCCTCGGCCTGGATTTATCAAATCGCCCGAAACCGTCAGATTGATATAATCCGTAAAGAAAACCGGCCAGTGCCAGACGAGTTGGCGCAGGACCCCGGATCGGAACCGGATGCCAGCCAGATCCTGGCGTTTGACCAGGAGGCAGAGCAGCTCAAAACCGCCTTGGACCTGCTGCGGCCCGACCAAAAAGAGATGATAGAGAAAGCCTATATGGGGGATCTCACGCATCAGGAAATAAGCCTTCAAACCGGACTGCCATTGGGCACTGTGAAATCACGTATTCGCCTTGGCCTTGACCGTTTGCGTAAAGAACTAAAGGGGTTGCGCTAGATGCATGCAATCACACACCATATTCCAGATGATATGATGGCAGCCTATGTCGCTGGCACGCTGCCTCACCCGTTTGCAATGGTTGTTGCAACACATATTTCGCTCTGCCCGGACTGCCGGGCGGACTATGGCGCACACCAGACACTGGGGGGCGCGGTACTGCAGCGCACCGAAAATGTTGCGCTCTCTAGCAGCTTAAAATCCAACGTGATGGCGCTGCTTGATGAACCGGTGCGACCTGAACCAATATATGACGCCCGCGACATCTATCCAGGCCCAGTCATGGAAGCCCTGAAAGGCCGTTCGCCGCGCTGGAAGACACTGGGCATGGGGGTCAGACAAAGCATCCTGTCTGCAACAGATACAGGATCCGTGCGGCTGTTGTATATTCCGGCTGGGCAAGCTGTTCCCGACCATAGCCATAATGGCCTGGAACTGACCCTGGTTCTGCAGGGCAGCTTTAGTGATGAAACCGGGAGCTTTGGTGTGGGCGATGTTGAAATCGCGGATGAAGAGCTGGAACACACGCCCATAGCCGATGCAGGGGATGCCTGTATTTGCTTGGCGGCAACCGATGCGCCACTGCGGTTCAACGCCTTCATGCCGCGCTTGTTGCAACCCTTTTTCCGAATATAGGCTGCCCAGGAAACCGTTTGTGCACAGCTGCGCACCTGACAAGTGGTAGCGCTCGATGCACTGCATCTACTTAGCGCATTAGGGACTGGGCTAAATAGGGATTGGGTTAAACAGGGACTGGGCTAAACAGGGACCGGGCTAAACAGGGACCGGGCGAAAAGGCGCGATCCGCCTATTTGCCGCGATACACCAGCCAATCGGGCAGCAGCGTCAAGGCCTTGATGGCCCATGAAAACGGTCGTGGAAAATCCGTGCGAAACCGCCGCGTCTGCATGGCCCAGAGCACATGTTCTGCGGCTGTCTCTGCGGACATCAGCTGCGGCATTGAAAAATCGTTCATGTCAGTCAGGCGCGTTTTTATAAAGCCGGGGTTAACAATGCGAATGGTGACACCGCTGCCGCGCAGATCGTGGCGCATCGTTTCTGCCAGGCTGATCAGCGCTGACTTGCTTGCCCCGTAGCCAACCGCTGCAGGCAATCCCTGATACCCCGCCAATGATCCAATCAACGTGATATCGCCGCTCTCCTTTGCGACAAATTCAGGTAGGATATGGCCCAACACCCGCACAGCGCCGGAAAAATTCACCTCCAGCATGCCCAGGGCTGTCTGGCTGTCCCATTCCTGGCTACGCATCGGGGCATAGGTGCCCGCGTTGTAAACCACACCATCAATCGGCCCCAGGTTTTTTACCGCGTCCTGCACCGAGGTCGCATCGGTCACGTCCATCGCCAGCGGTGTTGCTGATCCAAGAGCCCAAGCAAGCTGTTGTAACCGCTTGCCAGATCTGGCGGACAGAACCACATGCGCCCCCGCATCAACCAGCCCCTTGGCAATCTCCCGCCCCAGGCCTTCGCTTGCGCCGATCACCCAATAGGTCTTTCCCTCCAGCGTGCTCATTATCCAATACTCGACGTCTTGCTGTCAGAAATCAGCGGTTTCGGGGGTTCTGGCTTGCGCAGGAACGGCGCGCCCTTGAGCTTTAGCTTCAGGGCCTGCCAATAAATCAATGCCACAACCCGCACCGCACCCAAAGGACGGCGAATTGCCACCCTGGCCAGGCCCGCCGTTGTTGCTGGGGTTCTCAATCCATTCAATGTGGCCAGAACCCCCTCTTCTCCATGCTCATATGAGATGCGGATATTGAAGGCGCGTTCGGTCATACCAAAGTTGAAGAGATACCGCCCGGCGACCTGCTGAAACGGCGACACATGCATCAGTTTCTCTGCCTCGATCCGGTCAGATCGCTTGATGGGGCGGAAATCGGAATGGGCGCAAAAATAGCAGTGGCGGTGGCCAAAGGTGTTGTTCACTTCTGCAATAAACGCCCGCGGTTCCCCATCAACCACGGCGATCCAAAAGCTGACAGGATTGAAGTTGAACCACAAAAAGCTCGGCTGGGTGAGAAGCAACAGCAGCGCCTGCTCTACAGGAAAGCCGCGCTGGTGCAGTTCATTGCGAAACCACACAACCCCCTGCCCCTGCCCACGCGGCCCACCATGGTGATGGTCGTGCAGCGAGAACAGATTAAAGCGGTTGCGCGACAAAAGCGGTGGCGCCGCGTGGGTCATATCCGTCAACACATAGTCGACCCCATAGCGAAAGGCGTTGGCCAGGCTGCCACGGCGGCTGTGATAGGTTTGGGCTGATACAAGTTCAATCATGTGACCATTACGGAAAACATCGGCCTCTGGATCACCGCGCTGCGAATTTCCTTTATCAAAAGTGATCCGCTTGCCGATCCCCCCCGTATTCCTTGAAACATAATCACACATGAGGACCGCATGTTGGACCAAACCCAAGGCCCGCGCCGCAAAATAGCGATCATCGGAGGTGGCATTTCTGGACTGTCAGCAGCCTACTATCTGTCCGCCACCCATGACGTGACCCTATATGAGGCGGCACCGCGTTTGGGAGGCCATGCGCGCACGGTTTTGGCAGGGCAGAATGGCGATCAGCCAGTCGATACAGGTTTTATCGTTTTCAACTACGCCACCTATCCCTATCTCACCCGCCTGTTTCGCGACCTCGACGTGCCGGTGATCAAAAGCGAAATGAGCTTTTGCGCCAGTATCGACGATGGCAGGATTGAATACGGGCTCAACAGCCTTGCAGCGATCTCCGCACAGAAACAAAACCTGGTCCGGCCGCAATTTTACAAGATGGTGCTGGATATCCTGCGGTTTGGCAAAGAAGCCGAAGCGGCGGCGACGGATGACAGCAAAACCATTGGTGAACTGGTGGATGAGCTGGGGCTTGGGACCTGGTTCCGCGATCATTACCTCATGCCCATGTGCGGCGCGATCTGGTCTACGCCGGTGACCGATGTAGATGCCTTTCCGGCAAAGTCCCTGGTCAATTTTTTCCGCAACCACGCCCTGCTGGCCGGGACCGGCCAACACCAGTGGTGGACGGTCAAAGGCGGCAGCATCGAATATGTGCGCCGACTGGAGGCGGCCCTGCTGGCACGCGGCTGCAAAATTCATACAGGTTCACCAATCCAAACGGTAACCAGAGATACGCGCGGTGTAAGCCTGACGCCGCAGGAGCAATACAGCCAGCGCTTTGATGAGGTCGTCTTTGCCTGCCATTCGGATCAGGCACTACGCATTCTGGGGCAGCAGGCCACAGCTGCTGAAAAAGCCGCCCTGGGCGCGATCCGCTACCAATCCAATACGGCCGTTCTACATTGTGACCCAGGGCAGATGCCCAAACGTCGCAGCTGTTGGTCCAGCTGGGCGTATCGCAGCCAGGATGGGGGAGTTGGCGTGACCTATTGGATGAACCGCCTGCAGAATATTCCCGAAAGCGACCCGCTGTTTGTGACCTTGAATCCGACGCGGCCCATTGCCGCCGACAAGGTCTATGACCGGGTTGAGTTCGCGCACCCGGTCTTTGACCAGGCGGCGCTCGGGGCGCAGCGCGATCTGCGTGGCCTGCAGGGCCAGAACAACAGCTGGTTCGCGGGCGCCTACAACCGTCACGGCTTTCACGAAGATGGCATCGCCAGCGCTATGCGTATTGTTCGCATGATGAATGCGCCCTCACCACTGCTTCACAAAGGATCCCAGCATGACATTGACGCACAAGGCGATGAAATCGCAATTCCTGGAAACCTGCGCGCGACTGCGTGAGGGCCGACTGACCCTGCGGACCCCCGACGGGGAGCGCTATCAGTTTGGGGATCACGGACCAGAGGCCGAAATGCAGATCCGCGATTGGGCAGCGGTCTCTGCGATGGCGGCGCATGGTCAGGTGGGATTGGGTGAGGCCTATGTTCAGGGACTATGGGATACCCCCTCGATTGAGGGGTTGATGTCGCTTGCCATGATCAACCGCGAACATCTTGGCAGTTATGATCAGGCCAGCCCGTTCAACCGCGCCAAGTTTCGTCTTGTGGACAGGGTGCTGCGGGCCAATTCCAAACGTGGCTCCCGTAAAAATATCCGCGCGCATTATGATGTTGGAAACGAGTTTTACCAACTCTGGCTCGACGAAGGCATGACCTATTCCTCGGGTATTTTTGGCGAAACCGGCGATGATCTGGCCCAGGCACAGTCACGCAAAAACGAACGGGTCTTGTCCCGTCTCACCACCGGCGAACGTGTGCTGGAAATCGGCTGTGGGTGGGGTGGCTTTGCAGAACAGGCCAGCGCCGAGGGCCGCGATGTGACAGGCGTCACCATTTCACGCAACCAGCACAGCTATGCCGATTGCCGTCTTGATGGCCGCGCCGACATTCAGCTGCGGGACTACCGCGATGTGCAGGGAACATTCGACAATATCGTCTCTATCGAGATGATCGAAGCGGTGGGCGAAAAATACTGGCCCAGCTACTTTACGGCTCTGAAACAGAACCTGTCGGCAGGTGGCCGCGTCATGCTGCAGGCCATCACGGTACCGGATTCGTTTTTTGAAACCTACCGCACCTCCTCCGATTACATCCGGCAATATGTTTTCCCCGGCGGCATGCTGTTGTCGGATCGGGTGATTGAAAGCCAGGCCACTGCGGCGGGCCTGCAGGTGAAAAACAGTTTTGCCTTTGGCCAGGACTACGGCAAAACCTGCCGGATTTGGGCTGAACGTCTGGTCGCGCAGCAACGCAAGATCGAAGAACAGGGCTATGACGAAGGGTTTTTCCGCAACTGGCAGTACTACCTTGAAATCTGCGCTGCCTCCTTTGCGATTGGGCACACGAATGTCGTCCAGGTCGAGCTGGCCCATGCGTAGTCTGATACTTGGCCTCTGCATCTGGCTGGCACCAATTGTTGCGGCGACCAGCCAGGCCAGCAACCTGCCAAACGGCGCCGAGCAACGCGGCGAGGCAGCCTTCAGATTTCTGGGGTTTCAGATTTACACCGCGCGATTGTTCACCAAAGGCGGCCTGCCCCTGGACTGGTCGCAGGATTTTGGTCTGGAGCTGACCTATAAGCGCAATCTCAGCCAGTCTGATCTGGTAGAGGCCACCCTGCGCGAAATGGACCGCATGGGCAATGCCCTGCCCATGCGCGGGCAGCTGGAAAACTGTTATCAGGCTGTCCGCCCAGGGGACACATATCTGGCCGTCAGCAACGGCCCGGACGAGCTCACTTTCTGGCGCAATGATGTGGCGGTTTGCACGCTGTCTCATGCGGGTATCAAAACCCGGTTCATGGAGATCTTTCTGGGTGAAAACAGCCGCTCGGAGCGCTTTACACAGGCGCTGCTGGGGCAGTGATGCTGTATCCAAGAATTAGCCTTTATGCCCTGATGCTGGCCAGTGCCGGGATCCCTTTGTACATTCACTTGCCACAATACGCCGCCACCGATCTTGGCATCGGGCTTGGGGCCTTGGGGGGTGTTTTGCTGGCCATCCGGCTGTTTGATCTGGTGCAGGACCCGTTGATCGGCTGGGCCGTGGATCGATGGCCGCAAAAGCAGTCCAGCTTTGCTTGGCTCGCTGCCGGTGGGCTGACCCTGGGGTTTCCGCTTTTGTTTGGACTACAAGCCAGCCCCTATGTGTTGGCCAAGATGATCCCCATCCTGTTGCTGCTGTTCTCCGCCTACAGCCTGGGTATGATCTTGCTCTATGGGCGCAGTACTACCCTTGCCAAATCTGCTGAACCACGTGCAGTAATGACGCTGGCCGCATTCCGTGAAAGCGGCATGCTGATCGGTGTGATTTTGGCAGCGATTGCTCCGGCTCTCCTGGTTGGCATGGGGGCTGCGGGACAGGGCTATGGGGCATTTGGCCTGCTGCTGGGTGCAGTGGCAATCGTCACCGCCCTGCTGACCAGACCGGTCTGGTCACAGCCTGCGGTGGCCGGTCGCCCCCTCAGCTATGCCGCCCTGTCCCAGTCCGGGGCCACCAGTCTGCTGATCCTGGCGGTCCTGAACAGTCTGCCGGTGGCCCTGACCTCCACCTTGTTTCTGTTTTTTGTACAAGACTACCTGAACTTACCAAAACTGGCAGGGCCACTGCTGGTACTGTTCTTCCTGTCTGCCGGTCTCAGCGTGCCCTTGTGGACCCTGGTCAGCCACAGGATCGGGGCCAAAGCCACGCTGTTGATCGCCATGCCTTTGGCCATTGCCAGCTTTGTCGGAGCCGGGTTTCTAAATCCGGGAAACGCCTATGGCTTTGCTCTGATCTGTCTGGCGTCAGGGGCGGCGCTGGGGGCCGACATGCTGCTGTTGCCTGCCCTGTTCAGCATTGCCCTGACCAAAGCAGGCCTAAGCGCGGGAACAGCCTTCGGTATTTGGTCCTTTGCCGGAAAACTTGCCCTGGCCCTTGCAGCCGCAGTCACTTTGCCACTGCTACAGGCATTTGGCTTTACCCCTGGCACACACAACAGGCCAGAGGCGCTGTCGGCGCTTGTTGCGGCCTATGCGATCCTTCCTTGTGTCCTGAAATCCGCAGCCTTTTGCTATGCTCTACGGCTGCCCAGTGAAAGCTCCTCCTGATGAAATTGCTTGTCGCCTGCCTCGTGATCCTACTTGTGGCCATAGTTGCCAAAACCTACCTCTTTAGTTTCCGGTTCCAATCGCCACAGGATTACGCTGGAACCGGCCCGCAGTTTGATCTCAAGACACATCTGTCTGGCGAGATCCTGTCCGAAGGGTTGATCTTTGGGCCAAATGGCAAGATGACCAACAGCTTTGTTGCAAAAATGGTCGGCACCTGGGACGGGGACACAGGCACCCTGAGCGAAGAATTCACCTATTCAAATGGGAAAACCCAAAGCCGGAAATGGTATCTGACCCTCGGTCCAAACAATACCTTTACCGCCACAGCTGATGACCTGGTGGGAGAGGCACAGGGGGTGGTTTCCGGGTCAACCGTCCGCTTGCGCTATGAGATCATTCTTCCCGAAGATTCCGGGGGACACACCTTGCAGGCCACAGACTGGATGTACCTTACCGCCGATGGCGCGATCATGAACAAGTCAGAGATGCGAAAATTTGGCCTGAAGGTCGCGGAACTGGTCGCGACAATGAGACCAAATTAAAAACCGCCCAAGCCATGGCCCCAGTTTGAGGGCTATGCAGGATTTTCAAGGCACCTCTGAAACGGCGGCCCCAATTGAAACAACACCCCTAATTGCCGCCGGCAGTCTGCTGCCCGCAGGTAAGGTTGCGAACGTAAATTCTTTTTTTCGGGCCGCCATTCCATTTCTCTAGCAAGTTGACAAGGCAGAGGATTTGACTGATACAGCCGAGACAAGTGCGGGCCGTTAGCTCAGCTGGATTAGAGCAGGGAACTTCTAATTCTCAGGTCGGGGGTTCGAGTCCTCCACGGCTCGCCAAACTTGTCATCTCTCCAAGTGGTGCGAAATGCTGCTCGATAGAATCTGGGTCCATTGTCGACGTCTGACCTATCATGACGAGCTTTGAGCCGCTGGGAGCCTCGGGGGCCTCTTGCCAGCGCCAGCGGGGGCCAACACATTGCAACAGCATTGCGGTTTCGGGTGCCTCCGCCAGTCGAACAAATCCCTTCAGGCGCAAGATACCACTGGGTATATTGTTCAGTAGCGCCTCTATCTCAACACGTTCGATCGGCTGAGCAGCGCTAAACAGCATCGTTGCAAAGCCATGGTCCTGACGACCGCCGCCCTCTGTGCCAATGAGCGCAGGTGCACTCGCCGCGTCGAAAATGATAACGGGCGGCACAGCACAATGAGACGTCCGAAAGATCTGTGCTCGGGGCGCAAGTGCGGCCAATCGTGCGGCGATTGCGTCAACCTCAGGCGCGCTGAGGAGATCGGTCTTGTTCAGTAGAACAAGATTGGCAGGGGCAACCTGACGCTGGAGAAGATCGTCCCAGCCTGTCGATCCCGTGTTCTCCGCCGCATCCACGACCGTCACGATGCAATCGAGCGTGACGCCGTCAACAGCGCTCGCGACATGGGCAATTCCTGCAGGGTCGGATACGCCGCTTGCTTCGACGAGGACGGCATCTACCGGCTCTTCGCGCTCGCTTATTTCAGAAAGCGCACGCGCCACCCCGCCAGACAGGCTGCAACAAATACAGCCGTTGTCGAGCGCTGTTGTGTCGCCTGTGACATTGCCGATCAGCGCCGCGTCGATGTTGAGCGCAGCAAAGTCATTTACCAGCGCGGCGATCTTCATGCCATGTCCCGCCGTCAGCAAATGACGCATCAGCGTGGTCTTGCCCGCCCCGAGAAAACCGCTAACGACGACCACAGGAAGTGCGGCGCGGCGCATGTCGCTTCTTGTGCGGTTCAGCGCTGCCACCTCGACCAGTCCGGAGAGAAAATCGACAGTGTCGAGGGCGCGGCGCAGTTCGGCTGGGGTGGTATTTTTCGGCGTCGTTGTTGCGGGGCTGTTCATGTCGATGGCCTGTCAGTTGTCGGTGGGGAAGATTTGGCCCGCCAAGACCGTTGCGTGAACGCGGATGTCGCGAATATCGTTTACGTCGACCTCGTAAGGATCATCGTCCAGCACTGTAAAATCAGCATGTTTGCCAACTTCGACACTGCCGAGAACCGCATCGCGCCCGATCACATGCGCGGCGTCGATAGTGATCGCACGCATGGCGCGGTCCACGCCGATCCGCTCACCGGGGGCCAGCACGGTTTTCTCGTCCAGCGCGATCCGGTTGACCGCGATCCAGACCGCCGAAAGCGGGCTGATCGGCGTCAGCACCAGCGAAAAATCCGAGTGCAGCGCAAAGACGACGCCTTCGCGCTCGAGGCTGCCAAGCCGAGCCGTGGCCTCGGTGCGATCAAAACCAAAGCCGCTGTCGGCGTGCAGGAGCGCACGGTAGTGCACGAACATGTTGTTGACACTGGCCAGCCCGCCTAGTGCCTTCAGCCGTCGCGCCTGATCCGGAGTGCTGATACAGTAATGCTCGATCGTGAACCGGTGATCAAAGCGGGGATGCGCCAGTTGCAATTGCTCAAGCAAGTCCAGCGTCATTTCGACGGTTGAGCTACTCCCCAATCCTTGGACAGGATCTGGCGTGATTTAAGCTACTCTTTGCATCTGCTGATCGGGGTTGGTTGTTTCGTTTCTCTGCCAATAGATCACAGCGGGTGGTTTGCCGCCAAGGGCGGAATGAGGGCGCTTGTGGTTGTAGAACGCGATCCACTTTCTGACGCCAGCTTTGGCCTCTGATCCGGTCTCCCATGCGTGCAGATAAACGCATTCGTATTTCAGCGACCGCCACAGTCGTTCGACAAAGATATTGTCGAGGAACCGGCCTTTGCCGTCCATTGAGATGCGGATGCCGGATCGACGCAGGCGGTCGGTCCAAGCAAATGACGTGAACTGGCTGCCCTGATCCGTATTCATGATCTCGGGTGGGCCGAACTTGTGGATCGCTTCATTCAAGGCATCAACACAGAACTCGGCTTCCAGCGTGTTTGAGATACGCCACGCCAGCACCTTGCGCGTGTGCCAGTCCATGATGGCGACCAAATATAAAAACCCACGCCGCATCGGCAGGTAGGTGATGTCGGCGCACCAAACTTGGTTGGGCCGATCCACGCGCAAGCCGCGCAACAGATAAGGGTAAATCTTGTGACCCTTCGCTGCCTTGCTGGTGTTGGGCTTCTGATAGATCGGCATGAGGCCCATCAGCCGCATCAGGCGTCTGATCCGCTTCTTATTGACGAGGTGATCGTCATTGCGTAGGTGCCATGTCATCTGACGCACGCCGTAAAACGGCGTTTCCAGGAACTGCTTGTCGATCAGGCGCATCAGATCGAGGTTCATCTCACTTTCGCCCTTCGGCTCATAGTAGAACGAGGACCGCGAGATCGACAGCAGCGAACATTGCTTGCTGACTGACAGACCTTTTAGGTTCGGCTCAATCATCTTGCGCCTCACTTGCCGGTCCAAGGTTTGAGCTTTCTGGCCAAAAAATCGTTGGCGACGGCCAACTCCCCAATCTTGGCGTGCAGGTCTTTGACCTGCTCCTCATCGACTTCCGGTGCCTTCCGTCCGCCACGCTCAAATACGCCCGATGCGCCTTCAAGTAATGCGCGCTTCCACTGATGGATCATCGTTGGGTGCACGCCAAACCGAATGGCCAAATCGCTGACCGTCTCTTCGCCTTTCAACGCCTCCAACGCCTCCAACGCCACCTTGGCTTTGAATTCTGGATGATGTTGCTTCCGTTTCGACATTCCTGATCTCCTTCGTGTTGAAGATCAGCAGACAACAAATAGCAGCTTACGTCAGTGTCCGAATTTCGGGGGGTAGCTCAGATGAACTGATGTCGATTGGCATCGATATCGGCAAAGATACGTTTCATTTGGTTGGTTTTGACCAAGATGGGCAGCGCGTTCTGCGCAAGCAGATCAAGCGCCTCGCTTTGATAACGACATTCGAGAAGTTGCCGCGTTGCGTGGTCGGCATGGAGGCGTGTCTAAGCGCTCACTTTGTCAGCCGCACCCTGCGCAAGATGGGTTTTGAGCCTCGGATCATCCCTGCGATTTACGTGAAGCCTTTCAACAAGGGACAAAAGAACGATTACAACGATGCTGAGGCCATCGCAGAGGCTGCGCTGCGGCCGAACTTGAAGGCGGTCTCCGAGAAGACGCAGGACCAGCTCGACCTACAGGCGTTGCATCGTGTGCGCTCACGTCTGGTGTCGCGTCGTACAGCAACGATCAATCAGATCCGCGCCTTTCTGATCGAACAAGGGATCACTGTCCGCAAAGGCCTGCGCGCGCTGAATAATTCCTTTGAAGCGATCCTGGAGGAGCGCAAAGATGAGATATCACCCCGGATGCGTTCGATCCTGATCGGCCTTTACGGCGACTGGATGTGGATGGATGACCGTATCGACAAGGTCTCAGCAGAGATCGAAGAGATCAGTCGAACCGAAGAGAACTGCCGAAATGTCATGACGATCCCCGGTATTGGTCCGATGATTTCCACGGCGATGGTCGCGGCGGTAGGTGAAGGCGAAGCCTTTGATCGCGGTCGTGACTTTGCGGCCTGGGTCGGCCTCGTTCCCCGACAATACAGCACCGGTGGGCGAACGATCTTGGGGCGGATCTCAAAACGAGGAAGTCGATATCTACGGATGCTGTTCGTCCAAGCAGCAAAAGTCATCATGATGCGGCCACATCGATGGCCCGACTTTAGCTTTGGCGAGTGGCTAATACATGCATCAGAACGCATACATCGCAACAAGGCTGCCGTCGCCCTTGCAAATAAACTGGCGCGCATGGCGTGGAGCATTTTGAGACATAAAACGGCATTTGACGTGCCAAGAGATGAGGTTGCTGTCGGTATCTGATCGACCCTCAGCAATCCAAAGGAGTTCGCGATAGATAGCAAAGCATGGAACGGAAAAATTACGCCCCCAGAGTCTGACGGCCCAAATGGTCATAATCGACCTGTCCGCTAATGAGATCACGGCGCGTGCGTAACCCCAACAAGGCCACGACCCGCGTGTCGATCAACAGGCCGGATACATATGAGCGACTTCCGAGATCATGCCAGAAATCATTTGCGAACAGCAGCTGGTACATACATCTGGGCCGAGAGCAATGATACTCGCGCAGTTTCTATGAGCGTATCATGGGGGGCCAAAAGTCCCGATGTTACGATAGGGCTTAGTCGCCCGAACGGGATAGCCAATGGACCGTGCGACTTTCTTATGGGTAGCTTTGCCAAACTGTGACATTGCCGAACGCCGTTTCGGAAATGTTCGCCAAGCGGCAAATATTCTGGGTGTTTTCAAGGGCGCGTTTTTTGAGCTCGACAGGCTAACCCGCTGTTTCAAATTAGGGTATTGGGTTCTCCACGGTCCGCCAAACTTGTCATCATGTTGCCTATTCAGCCAACTCCCTGCAGAGGGCGGAATTGGGCAATGCCATGCTGTCAAGAATGGTGAAATGGTTGTGATCCTTTTCGATAACCAGATTGGTATCCGCATCCAGGCCATCCCACATCATCGCCAGCAGCTGCGATTGGCGCAAAAATTCTGGCCGTTCCGCGCCACCAACCCAGGCTGTGACCTTGGCCTCAGCAATCGGTCGTCGCAAGGCGGCGCTTTCGGCAGCGGCTTCCGCCTCCGTCAGCTTTAGGGTCGCGTTCATCGCAGTACGCAATAAAGGGCGCAGATCGTGCAATCCGCTGATTGATACCGTCTTTTCAATTCTGGCAGATGTTTTGGGCGGTAGCAGGCTGTCGCAACAGATCATTCGGGTCGCAAGATGTCCCCCCGCCGAATGGCCTGCCAGCCGAATGGGGCCATCAACGCGGTGTCCGACGGCCTCGATGGCTGTTGCGATTTGTTTGGTTATGTCTGAAATCCGCGCCACTGGTGTCAGGGTGTAGCTGGGAATGCAGACCGCCCAGCCATGCGCCCGCGCGCCTTCTGCCAGATCAGTCCAATAGGATTTGTCCAGCCGCATCCAAAACCCGCCATGCACAAAAACCAGAACGCCACGGGTCGGGGTGTCCGGCCAAATCAGATCGAAGACTTCCCGCGCGCTGTCGCCATATGAGATATCGCTGTCGATCCGCACCGGTCCCCTGCGATAATCTGCAGCGCGCGCTGCCCAGAAACCGGGCAGCGCATCAGAGCCTTTGACATGCCCCATGTTGTTGAAGGCATCATCCCAATCGCGCATGTCACTATACTCCGTTTTTGTCATCCGTTACCCGGCCTGATACTTGGGCGCCGAAGCGAGGAATTCACCATAGGCGTCCGCATCGGGAAACGAGAACTGTTCAGCCAGAGGGTTTGACCGCTTGGTCTTGGTTGCCCCCATATCCGCCAGCAATTCATCAAAATGCTTGAAATGGAACGGGGCCGAACACAGGCCGCCATAGACCTGAGCAGCCGGACGTTCCTTGCGCCGCCAGTTCAGCATCATATCGATATTGCTGTTCATCTCATCCGCGCTTGGTTGTTGAGCAAGTTTTCCATCCGCATAGCGCACCAGCCAGTTGGCAATCATTTCCGCCGACAAAATGGTGCAGAAACTGGAGTTGAAACCGACAAATCCCACCTCAGGCAGATCCGGGTTCACCGACAGGCGATAGACCCGGTACTGACCATCGCTTTCCATCAGCTTTTCGCGGTATGCCTCGGGCAAAACAGGAACCCCCAATTTCCACCCCACGGCCAGAACCGAAACATCACATTTCACCCGCTCTCCGTTGGTGAAGACCACGCTGTCACCATCATAGTGGTCTATCGACCCCTGAACGAGGTTCAGCTTGCCGGATTTCAGCGTTTCAAAGAACCCCGGAGTGACCAGTGGCAGCGAACAAGAGGCTTCTTTCTCGATCGGTGTATCCGGTACCATGTTCCATTTCTTCAGCCCTAATTGAAGCTTCAGCATGGTTTCCAGCCCGCGGAAATTGGCCCAGACCAGCGGCTTGGTGACTGCGGCAAACAGCTTTTGCAGCGGGCTCCGCCCCCAACTGTTAAACTGCATCTCCTGTGCGCGCATATAGAGCAGGTGTTTAAAGTTGATGCCGCCAATGAAGTAAGGCACCCGCCACACGTTTTTGCGGTAGACCATGGTCACCTGTTTGGCCCCATGATCCGCCGCGTTCACTGCAATATCGGTTGAAGACTTTGAGCCCCCCAAAACCACCACATGCTTACCCCGTGCGGTCTCTGAATCGGTATACTCCGAGGAGTGCATGACCTGCCCCCCCTGCGCGATAAATGCCTCCTGTCCGGGGTGGGAAATGATGTTCTTATAGGAAAATTGCCCGGTACAGATCGCAACAAAGTCAAATTCTTGCTTGCGGGTTCGCCCTGCACTCTCCAGCGTCAGCGTCCAGCCCGGCTTGCCATCGGCGCGCCGCTCCATTCCCACCACATCCGTGTGCAGCTGATACAGCCGACCAAGCTTGTGCTTGGCGGCATAGGAATGGATATAGGCGTGCACCTGCGGACCCTTTGGCCATTGCGGATAGGCATCCGGCATCGCCATATCGGTAAAGCGATACAGCTCCTTTGGGCTTTGTGTTTGCACACCAGGGTAGGAGCGCGACAATTCCCAGACGCCGCCAAAATCGTGACTGCGTTCAAACCCGATGACGCGGTGGCCTTTTTCGTCAAATGCCTTGGCTGCGGCTAGGCCCGCAACACCGCCGCCAATGACGGCAACTGTTTTTCTACTCACCATCTGGGCTCTCCTTACGCCTCTGGGGGTGGCGGCAGAAAGTCCACCTCATGTAGGGCGGAGATACGCACCAGTTCTTCTGGCTCCGTTACCCCATCCAAGGCACAGAACAGATCATAGATCTTGCGCGACGGAGCCACGCCAAAGACGCATTTCGCCTCGGCCCCTGACCGGTTAAAAACTCCATGCGCCAGGCCCATGGGCATACGGATCAAATCGCCTGGTCCGGCTTTGTTGGGTTTTACATTGCCCTCTTCATAGCCAAAATCCACTTCCAGGTTGCCCTCGACGACCAGGATCCATTCATCCTGGGTCGGATGAACATGCGGCGGGACAAAGGTGTCTGCAGGCACCACCGCGTGCCAGATCATGGCATTGTCGGAGTGCAGTTTGGGGGTGTAAATCTGGCCTACGACGTTCCATACGGCGCCTTCGAGACCTGTGTCGGTTGACGTAACTCCGGCTGTTTCTTTCATGTTATTTTTCCCTGTTATGACAAAATGTCACAAACAGCGTACTGCGCAGTCTCGGTTTGCTTTGTCCAAATTGCGCAAAAAAATGCATTCTCGAAAGTGCTTGCTTTAAGTTTAAAACTTTTTAGGCTGCTTGGGATGGGACCTGTATTCCTAAGCAAATCGGCCGACCCCCTGCGCAGGCACCGCCTGTTGCGGTCAACTGACGTTGACCTTGTACGCGCCTCAGTAGCTGAACAATTCTGCGATCACGATCTGATCCCAGGTGCCGCGCATGGCAGGTTTGACGCCTGCCATAGCCAGGCCCAAGGGCAAAGCCTGTCGCTGAATTACATGCGGTATGGCTGCGATGTGACGATCAACCCCGGAGAGCTGAGTGACTTTTATCTTGTTCAAATTCCACTGCTTGGCGCCGCCAAGGTCCGCAATGGACGCAAGACGGTAGAGGCAACACACAGAACCGGGTCGGTTCTCAATCCAACGCGCGACACCCATATGGTCTGGTATGGGGGCTGTGAGAAACTGTTGCTTCAGATTGACGCCACCGCGTTGCACCAGATGGCCGAGCGGATTTTGGGGCATGCGCTGACTCATCCCATCGTTTTCGATCCCGAGGTCCAGTTGGAATCACCTGCGCTACAAAGCTGGGAACGAAAATTCCGGGCTGCCGTCGCTGTGGCCGACCAAAAAGGCGCCTTCGGAGACAGCCAGCATAAGCACCAAACCCTGTTCGAAGAGGAATTGATAACAGGGTTCCTGATGGCGCAACCCAGCACGGTGCATCATCTGATGACCCAGGCCCAACCGCAGGTGTCGTCACCGCAGATCAATCGCGCCCGCACCTATATCCTTGTATAGGGCGGTTGCAAATTAGGCCACGGTAGCGCCGGTATTTTGCCGGGGCGGGCGGCGCAAAAGTCGTCCACTTTTGCTCTCACTGTCTTTGCAGGGAGGGCCGGAGGATTTTCACCGTGGAAGTATATTTAGCCGTGCGCCGCGCGCATTTCGATGAGGGGCGCAGCAAACGTTCGATCGCCCGTGATTTTGGCCTTGCCCGTGGAACGGTCGACAAGATGTGCGCGTATTCGTCTCCCCCTGGTTACCGCCGGAGCCAGAAAGTTCGGCGCCCGAAGTTGGAAGCCTTCACCGATACAATTGACCAATGGCTTCTGGAGGATCAGAACCGTCCGAAGAAGCAACGCCATACGGCGAAGCGGATCTTTGAACGGCTCCGTGAGGAAGAAGGCTTTACCGGCGGTTATACGACCGTGAAGGACTATGTTCGGGGGCATCGTCAAAAAGCGCGGGAGATGTTCATTCCACTCGCCCATCCTCCGGGTCACGGGCAGGCCGATTTCGGTGAGGCCGTTGTCATCCTGGGGGGCGTGGAACAGAAGATCCACTTTTTTGCCTTTGACCTGCCCTACAGCGATGCATGCTATGTGCGGGCCTATCATGCGGCGACAACAGAAGCCTGGATGGACGGGCATGTTCACGCCTTTGAGTTCTTCGGGCGCGTGCCGCTCTCGGTGGTCTATGACAATGACAGCTGCCTTGTTGCGAAGATCGAAGCCGGAGGGCGGCGTCGGCGGACGCAGATGTTCACGGAGATGTTGTCACACTACCTTTTTGATGATCGCTACGGCCGCCCGGGCAAGGGGAACGATAAAGGCAATGTCGAAGGTCTGGTGGGCTGGTCCCGGCGCAACCTGATGGTGCCGCTGCCGGAATTCCCTGATCTGGACAGCTTCAATGTCTGGCTCGAAGAACAATGTCTGACACGGCAGTCGGCTGTCTTGCATGGGCACCGGGAGACGATCGGGGAACGGCTGAAGCGGGATCTGGCTGCCATGTCGCCACTCCCTGCAATGCCTTACCAAGCCTGCCACAAGGCAACGGGCCGGGTCAGCTCCCAATCTCTGGTGCGCTACAAATCCAATGATTACTCGGTTCCCAGCACCTATGGCTTACGGGAGGTGACGATCCGTGCGTTTGTGGATGTGGTCGAAATCGGCTGTGGTGGTGGGGTCATCGCCCGTCACGCCCGCTGCTACGAGCGCGAACAAATGATCTTCGACCCTGTGCATTACTTTGCCCTTCTGGAGACGAAGCCCGGGGCCTTGGACCAAGCCGCCCCTTTGGTCGATTGGGAGATGCCCGACGAGCTGCAAACCCTGCGTCGCCTAATGGAAGCGAGACATGCCCGCCAAGGGCGCCGAGAGTTCATTCAGGTGCTTCGGCTCCTGGAAAGCTTTGATCTGCCGACTTTGTGCGCGGCGGTGCGGGTGGCGTTGCAAAAGCGGGCGATCGCCTTTGATGCGATCAAGCATCTGGTCCTGTGCCAAGTGGAGCGCCGCCCCGCTCGGCTCGATCTGTCCCTCTACCCCTATCTTCCCCGGACTGCGGTTCAGACGACAAAAGCCGCGAGTTACATGGCGCTCCTGTCGGAGGGAGCCGCATGACGGAAGTCCCGGACCTTCTGCTGGCCCATCACCTCAAGAAGCTCAAACTGCCCACCGTATTGCGCGAATACGAGAAGCAGGCGCGACAGTGCGCCGCCGAGGGGAAGGATCACATCCAGTTCCTCCACAGATTGATCGAATTGGAACTCATCGATCGGGAGCGGCGTATGGTGGAGCGACGGGTCAAGGCGGCGAAGTTCCCGGCGCCCAAAAGTCTGGACAGTTTCGACTTCCAGGCAATCCCCGCCCTGAACAAAGCCAGGGTGTTGGACCTCGCCCGTTGCGGATGGATCGAGCGGCGCGAGAACGTGATCGCTCTGGGGCCAAGTGGCACGGGCAAAACGCATGTCGCTCTTGGCCTTGGACTGGCCGCTTGTCAGAAAGGGATACCGGTTCGCTTCACCACCGCGGCGGCTCTTGTCCATGAGCTGATTGAGGCCAGTGACGAGAAACGGCTCCTGCGCCTGCAAAAGCAGATGCTGGCACCCAAGCTGCTGATCATTGATGAATTAGGCTTCGTGCCATTGAGCAAAACCGGCGCAGAACTCCTCTTCGAACTGATCTCGCAGAGATACGAACGCGCCTCGACATTGATCACCAGCAACCTCCCCTTCGAGGAATGGACTGAAACGCTCGGATCAGAACGTCTCACCGGCGCACTTCTTGATCGGCTCACCCATCATGTCTCCATTCTCGAGATGAACGGTGAAAGCTACCGCCTCGCACAGAGCCGAAAAACAACCCAGAACAACTGATCAGGAATTGCCCCTCACGGGGCAATGCGCCCGGGAACCCGCTTGCTATGTGAGGAGCCGCAGGTCCCCGGGCGCCTCTAAAATCAAACAAACGGCTCAATCCAAACTGGCCTACTTTTACGCCGCCCTAATGGACCAATTTTGCGCCGCCCTTGACATATCCTGGAAAACCTGACCGATCCGATCACCGTGGCCCAGATCGCAGCTGCCGCAGGCTGCAGTATCCGCAGCCTGCAGCTGAGTTTTCAACAAAGCCTTGGCTGCACCCCGGTTGGCTTTCTTCAACGACAACGCCTGAACCATGCGCATCTGCTGGCACAATCGCTGCCCAAGGACACCCTGGTCAGTGGCATCGCCTATGAAGCCGGCTTCTTTCATCTGGGCCGGTTTTCCATTGCCTACCGTGAGGTGTTTGGCTGCTCTCCCAGGGACACCCTGGCGCAGAACCGGTTCTCATAAGACTCGACAGCGTTAGGGGCTCACCGCTCCAGACAGCGCAACTATGCCTTCAGGTCGTGGCAACCACCCAATCCGGGCGGATCCCAGAACTGCGAATAAAGGGCGCGACATCGTGGCCGCGAAACAAGCCGTGATCCGTAATCAGGATGGTGCCAATGCCGGCCGCTGCGCCCCCCAGAACATCGGTGTGCAGCGTATCGCCCACCATGGCGATGCGGTGGCGGGGGATGCCCGCCAGCTGGTTCAGGGCGACCTCAAAGGCATTGCCATAGGGTTTGCCATAGAACTCCGCCCGCAGGCCCGTTTGGGCAATGATGTCATGTGCAATCAAGCCAGGTTCCAACGACAGCCCCTCCTCACGCGGGGCGACCAGATCCGGGTTGGCGACAACCAGCGGCCGGGGGCGGTGTTGCAGCGCCTGCACCACCGCAGCGGTATCAGCCTCGCGCCAACGGGCAGAGGACAGCAGCAGGATCCCACCGGCAGTGTTCAGCAGATCAGGATTGTCAGCCAAATGGGCAATCCGGGCCGTGGTCGGCGCATCGCTGAAATCATCGCCTTGGGCCGCGGCTGCGGCCCAAACCTGTGACGGCAGCAATGTGGTAAGATTGGCAAAAGCAACATCACGGCTGGAGACCACCTCAGAGGCGTCAAAGTCAAAGCCAAGCCGGTGGTATTTTGCCAAGATTTCGCCGCGCGTATAGCTGGCCGCATTGGTCAGAACGATCAGCCGCTTGCCCAAGGCGCGCAGCGCAGCCATCTGCTCTACCGCGCCCTCGATGGCCGTTTCGCCCCGGTTCAAAACGCCAAAGGCATCCAGAATATAGGCGTCAAAATCCGGCGCTGTATCGCTGAGATCCCGCCCGTTGCGGGAATCCTGACAAAAGGCTGCACTGGGCAAGGCTGCCCGCAGGCTCTCATAGCGTTGAAAAGCCCATTTTGTGTCGATCATTGGGGGTGCCTTGAAACTAAATACATCTGGCGGCCAGCAGGACTGGCCGCCAAAAGGCTTATAGGATTTTCTTGCGCATGTAAGAGGAAACCACCTCTCCGAAGACAACAAGCGCCAGGATAGTCAGCAACACCATCGAGACCTCGGGCCAGTTGAAGGTATCAATTGCCCCCTGCAGGATCATGCCGATGCCCCCCGCGCCTACCAGTCCCAGCACGGTGGATTCCCGCAGGTTGATGTCCCAGCGCAGGATCGCAATGGCAAAAAAGGCGGGCATCACTTGCGGCACAATGGCGTAGAGCACGATCTTGAACCGCGAGGCCCCGCAGGCCTCCAGGGCCTCGACGGGCTTGTGATCGATCTCTTCGATGGCTTCCCCCAGCAGTTTGCCCAGAAAACCGATAGACCGGAACATGATGGCGACAATGCCCGCAACAATGCCAGGACCAAAGATGGCCACAAAGAGCAGCGCCCAGATAATGGTGTTGACCGAACGGGACGACACCAGGATGAAGCGGCCAATCCACAGGGTCACCCGGTTCGGGGTGGTGTTCTGCGCCGAAATATAGGCAACCGGCAGCGACACCACGACGGCAAACATGGTGGCCAGTGTGGCGATGTTCACGGTCTGCCAGATGGCCTCCAGGATCGACGGCAGATTGCTGGGATCTGGCGGCATCATCCGGCCAAAGAGATCGCCCATTTGTGTCGGCGCGTCCCAGACCCATTCCCAGATTACGTCAATACTGCTGAGAGCCCAGGCCACGATCAGCAGGGTGAACATCAAACCGCTATAGCGCATCAGACGCTGGCGCAGGGTAAAGCGGGACCAATGGTCAAGTGTCTGCTGCAAAGGTTGACTGTCCATCATGCGATCCGCTTTCTGATAAATCCGCTCACCGCCTCTGACACCAGAATGACGCCGACAATGACCATGGTGATGGCCAGGGCAAAATCATAATCGTAACGGCCAAAGGCATTGGCCAGGGTGGCACCAATGCCACCTGCCCCAACAATCCCAACCACGGCAGAGGCCCGCAGGTTGCTGTCCAGCTGGTAGATGCCCAGGCCCACAAGCCGTGGCATGATCTGGGGCATCACTGCGTAGACCAGGGTCGAGAGAAAGCCCGCACCAACCGAGCGCATCGCCTCAACCTGGCCAAAGTCGATCTCTTCGATCCGTTCCGCCAGCAGTTTTGCCACAAAGCCAATGGAATAGACCACCAGCGTCAGGGCGCCGGCAAAGGGGCCAAAGCCAACCGCCTTGACAAAGATGATGGCGACAATCACCGGGTGAAAGCTGCGCGCCACGATAATGATGCCGCGCCCCAGAAAGTAGATCGGCTTGATCGAGATATTGCGCGCCGCCATAAAGGCCAGCGGCACTGACAGGGCAATGCCGCCCACGGTTGCCAGAATGGCAATCTTCAGGCTTTCCAGAAAGCCGTCGATCAACAGGCCAGAGCGTTCAAAGTTTGGCGGAAAAGCCCCGTTAAAGATCCGCTGCGCCCGGCGCATCCCGTCAGAGACCCGATCCCAATCAATGGGCAATGTGGCCAGGGTGACAACAACATAGATGGCAAGCGCGGCATAGATCCCGTAGCGAAGCGTCGGGTTTTTGATAAAGGCCGGCTTGCGCCAGCTGGTTCTATCGGTGCTCATGCCACGGCTCCGACTTCGGCGCGATCCATGGCCGGCACCCCGGCATAGATTTCATCCATTTCAGGCTTGTCCAGCTTGCCCGGCAGATCATCAAAAATGATCCGTCCGTAGCGCATGCCGACAATGCGGTCGCTGTATTCTTTGGCTTCGGTGACATTGTGGATGTTGATGATCACCGGCAATTTCAGCTCAGAGGCCAGATCGCGCAGCAGTGACATGATCTGCTCGGAGGTCTTGGGGTCGAGCGAGGCTGTAGGCTCATCCGCCAACAGAATTTCTGGGCGCTGCATCAAGGCGCGCACCACACCGACCCGCTGACGTTCGCCGCCCGACAGCTCATCTGCGCGTTTATCGGCGTAATGGGCAATTCCAACCCGCTCCATCAGCTCATAGGCGTGGCGGATGTCGTCGCGCGGATAGCGGCGGGTCAGCGCCGCCCAGGTGGAAATATACCCCAAACGGCCCGACTGGACGTTTTCCATCACCGTCAGACGGTCAATCAGATTGAAGCTCTGAAACACCATACCAATACGGCGGCGTGCAGTGCGCAACTCGCGGCGGTTCAGGGTGGTGAATTCGGTGCCGTTCAGATCAATTGAACCGGAGGTTGGCTCAACCAGCCGATTGATGCAGCGCAAAAGCGTGCTTTTGCCAGCCCCGGAAGAGCCGATAACGGAGGTCAACTGATCGCCTTCGACGGTCAGGTCCAGCTCCTTGAGCACAGGATCGCCGGAGCCATATCGTTTGGTCAGCTTTGAGATTTTTAGCATTGGGGGTCCTCGGGCATAGCGCAGCCGTGCCAATGGCGCGCGCCGCAGCGGGACGCACCAGGCTGGAAAAAATGGTCCCGGACAACGATCGCGCGCTGTCCGGGGTGTTTTGGAAGGGTCTGATTACTTACCAGCGAGCCCTTGTGGCGTGTATTCCACACCGTTGGATTTCTGGATCTGGCGGATGACCGCCCACTGATCCTGGTAGGTGATTGGAATGAATTTGCTCACGCCGGAGAATTCGTCCCCCAGCTTGGTGCCGGCAAAGTCAAAGGTGAAGAAGGCTTCCTTGATCTTATCGGCCAGCGCCGGGTCCAGGTTGTGGGCCAGGTTAAAGGAGGTGGTTGGGAAGGGATCGCTTTCCCAGATCATCCGCACATCCTCAGCGTCGTAAAGTCCACGTTCCGCCATGCGCTCAACCACTTCGGATGCCACGGGGGCCGCGTCATAATCACCTGCCACAACACCCAGCATGGATTGATCGTGAGAGCCAGAATAGGTCACTTCGTAGTCCTTGTCAGGCTCCACACCCAGCGTTGGGAACAAGGCCCGTGGCGCCTGGTTGCCTGAGTTGGAGGTGGGCGAGGTATGTGCAACCCGGCGACCTGCCAGGTCTTTCACTTCCTTGATGTCGCTGTCTGCCTGGGTAAAGACCTGCAGCTTATAGCCAAACTGGCCGTCCTCGGCGCCCATGATGGCAAAGGGCACCGCCCCGGCAAGGTTCACCGCAAAGGGTGTTGGCCCGGTAGAGAAACCCGCCACATGCAAGCGGCCCGAGCGCATGGCCTCCACCTCGGCGGAATTGGATTGCACCGCAAAGAACTGCACATCCTTGCCGGTGACCTCTTCCATGTGGGAAATGAAGGGCGCCCAGATATCTGCATAAACCGCCGGATCCTCAACCGGGGTATAGGCAAAAACCAGGGTGTCCGGGTTGCGCAGCTCTGCCGGGTCGGTTGGGGTATCCGCAACCAGATCGCCGTTGGCGTCACAATAGAGTTCGTCCAGCGCGCCACGGTCGGCGCAGTCTGCGGCGGCAGCGGCAAAAGCGCTCGCCGACAGGATGCCCAGTGCTGTTGCAGCTCGGGTAATAAATGGTGTCATGGTGTCCTCCCTTTTCACGCACGCCTTTAGACGGTCCTCCCAAGGCAATGCGCTGACAAGCCCAAGGTAGGAGCCCACAGCGCGCGGAAGCGAGTCCGCGTCTGTTAATGGAACAGACGAAAAGCCAGTTTAATGTTAACAATATTACAAACCCGGTTGCGCGGGCTTAAAATCTGGCATGATCTGCGTCACTGGATCGGTGATAGCCAAAGCACAGTGGCCGTCTGATGCCGCAGGAAGACACAGAAAGAGGGTGCATGCATATGAGCAAAGCCGAGCCGCTCATTGCGATTGTGGATGACGACGAAAGCGTGCGCACCACCCTTTCCGCCTTAATGCGCGAAAGCGGGTTTGAGGCCCTCAGCTGTCCCGACATCGCGTCGTTTATGGCGCTGGGAGACCCGCCGCCGGTGGATTTGGCTCTGATTGATCTGCGTTTGCGGGGCGAGTCTGGCTTGACCCTGGCCATCCACATCCGCGAACGCTACGAAATTCCCATTGTGATGCTGACCGGAGTGGGAGACGAGATCGACAAGATCATCGGCCTGGAAACTGGCGCCGATGACTATCTGATCAAGCCTTTCAACCCGCGCGAACTGGTCGCGCGCATTCGGGCCGTGCTGCGCCGCTATGGGCATGGCGGCGCAAAACCCACCAGCGCCGCCTCCGGGCAGGGCATTTTTTTTGGCAGCAAGCGCATTGATATTCAAACCCGTCGGGTGCTGGACGCCGAGGGCGAAGAAATCCCGCTGACCAATGCAGAATACCGCCTGCTGGAGTATTTTGCCCGCAACCCCAACCGGGTCATCCCGCGGCCGGAACTGTTGCAAGAACTGGGCTCAGATATGCAGCGCTATGTGGATCGAACCATTGATGTGCTGATTTTGCGCCTGCGCCGCAAGATCGAGCCCGTTGCCTCCAAACCGGTGCATCTGCAGACCCGTCGCGCCCAGGGGTATATTTTCCACCTATCACCAGAAGGCCAGTGATGCCCACGCTGTCAAACCTGAGTGTCCGGTTTCGCCTGTCGGCAGCAATTGCGGTTCTGTTTGGCCTGATCCTGTTGGTCAGCCTGATTGGCTTTCTGGTGTTGAACCGGACTGAGCTGTGGATGAACGTGCTGCACAAGGACACCCTGGCAGAGGTCTCCGAAGCCTTGGATCTGTCACGGGAATCTGCAGATCTGGCAACCTCGGCACCGTTTTTATATGCGCTTTTTCCGCCGTTTCAGCTGGAACAGGAAAAGGCCAAGGTTTTGGCCAACCTGGACCGAATTGAGGCGCTTTCGGCCGACGACCCTGCCCTGGACCTGCCAGTGGCACGGCTGCGGTTTGCCATTGATGATCTGACAACGGCCCTGGCACCGCAGACCGAACGGCAGGCCGCGCTGGATGCCATTGATCGCGACATGGTGCGGCTGAACCAGCGGGTGCGGCGGTTTACCGGGGATCGCACCTTGCCGCTGGCAGAGCGGGAAGTCTGGTCTGGTCTGCAACAGCTAACCGCCAGTGCAATTGGGGCGGGACGGGCCAATGCGCTCATCGAGCTGGGGGAAGCGCACCGTCGCTATTCAAAGCAGCGCGCAGCCTTACTGGCGCAGCTCTTGCCGGTTCATGGGGCGACATTTGCCGAGATTGAGCAGGCCACCCAGCGCGGCGAAAGCCTGTTTGTTCTGAAGCATCGCGATTTGGCGGCGCGGCTTGATGCGGAAAACGCGCTGTTTCGCATCCGGCAAGAAGCCCGCCGTGTCAGCACTTTTGCCGGGGCAAAAGTCGCTCAGGCGGAAAACCGTCTGTCACAGGCCCGCGCAGAGACCTCCAGCAACCTGGCCATTGCCAAAAACGCCTTTTTGGCCCTCACCGCCGCGAGCCTGTTGGTGGCGATCACCTCATCTCTCTATGTGTCACGCTACGTGGCGGGCAATCTGCAACGTATTGCTGAGGCCATGCGCAGGCTTGCAGCGGGCAACCACCGCACAGACCCGCCACAGGGACCAAACTCCGAGGATGAAATTGGCCAGCTCTATGCGGCGTTTCATGTGTTTCGCGAAAGCGCCCGCAAGCTGGAGCGCCGAACCCGCCAGATTGGTCATCAGAACGCACTGTTTTCACGGGTGTTTCGCAATATCAAGGATGGTGCGGCGATTGCCTCTTCCAAAGGGTGGATCGAGGCCGAAAACGACAATCTGCGCCAGCTGCTACGGCTGCCCCCTGCGCAAGGTACTGCCCATGCGCGGGTGCCTGATCTGATAGCGGCGTCCGGTTTTGCTCGGCGCACCTCGGCGAGCGAACATGGCGGGTTTGAAGAATATGCCGACCCCTCCGGCAACGTGTTGGAACTGCGCCGCTCACCTTTGCCAAATGGCGAAGAGGTCTGGCTACTGTCCGAAACCACAGAACGGAAACGAGTGGAGCAACGGCTGGAAGAAATTCGCCGGGTCGAGGCGCTGGGTAAGGTCTCTGGCGAGGTTGCCCATGATTTTGGCAATATCCTGTCTAGCATCTCTGGCAATCTGCACCTTCTTGAAACGGCGGATGCCGAAGAGGCCCAGCATCTGCATACCCGCCTCAGATCCGCCCTGGATCTGGGTATTTCGCTGACAGAGCGGCTGCTGGCTTTTGCCCGCAAACAACATCTGGAACCCCAGGTGACCGACATTGGCGTGCTGATCGAAGGCATGGCGGATCTGTTGGAAATTGCGGTGCCAAGTTCGGTGTCGATGGATTTTGAAATTCCACCAGATCCGGTGCTGGCCAGGGTGGATCCGGGGCAGCTGGAAAGCGCAGTGCTGAACCTCTGCGTCAATGCCGGTCAGGCCATAGGTGAGACCGGCCATATTCGCGTCTGCGTGACGGATGACGACGGGGCACAGCTGTCAATCCACGACGATGGCTGCGGCATGTCTCCCGAGGTGCTGCGCCACGCAACAGAGCCGTTTTATTCCAACCGCAACGATGGCAGCGGCACCGGGTTGGGCCTGTCGATGGTCGACGGCTTTGTCCATCAATCTGGCGGCCAGCTCAGCCTCCGCTCGCGCACAGAGCCCCCGCAGCAAGGCACCATAGTGACACTCAAATTCCCGGCGCTGACAGAAGAAACCAACCAATCCAATGAAATGCTGACACCCGGAACCGCATTGGTGATTGATGACGACCCCACCTACCTGGCCTCTGCGTCAGAGGCCTTGGAGCGGTTGGGCTATATCGTTGTTCGGGCCGGACGTTTTAGCGACGGCACTGCGCAGCTGCACCGCCTGCCGCGGCTGGACCTGGTGCTGAGTGATCTGAATCTGGACAATGGCGCATCCGGCTGGGACATTCTGCACCTTGCCCATCGGCTGTTTCCCAAGTGCCGGCTGGCCCTCATGTCGACCCGCGAAACATACCGTGTTCCACAGGAGCTTGAGGCGGCAGCGCGGCCGGCAAAGCTGCAAAAACCCTTTACGGATGCGATGATGCGCAAACTGGTGGCATCCAAAGGGTGACTTACATCCGGTGGGGCCGGACCACCCATCCAGACAGTGAAGATAGCCAGTGGTGCAGCCTGACCCGCTTAAAGCGGTTTTTGCAGCAAGGCGAGCACAGCGCCAGCCAACAACAAACCGGCGGCGGCCAGTAGGCTGACGCCGATGCTGTTGAACAGATCCCCAACCAATCCAGCGCCATAGGGCCCAAGGGTCTGCGCGACAGCAAACACAACAGTAAAAAGACTGATCGCCCCGGCCCAGCTTTCTGGCGGCAGGTTCTGGCGGGCAAAGTTGGTGACGGCCCCCGGCGCCATAAAGACCGACAGGCCAAAGACCACCGCCGAAATAAGCAGCGCGGGTCCGCTGGGTAGCACTACCGGCAGGGCGGATCCAATCGCGATGCCGGTCAGGATAAGGGCCAGCGGCACGCCAGAATTATAGCGGACCAGAATGGGCCGCCAAACCAGCGGCGACACACAGATGCACAGGCCGAGCATGACCCAGACCAGGGCAATAAACCCGGCGCTCGCCGCCTGTTCGGTCATCCAGGCTGACAAAAAGGTGAGATAGACAATATAGCCCAACCCAAACCCTGCATATCCTGCAAGTTCAGGCAGCATTCTGCGCACCGGCAAAGGTGCGGATCGCAGGGGGTTCTGCACTGCTGGCCGCAGTTGCAGCGCGGCCCACAGGCCCAGGGGCAGAAACGACAGGCTGACCGCGCCAGTCGCAATCCAGCCCATGGGCCAAGATCCGGGGCCAAACCGATCAAGCATCAGCGGCAGCGCTGCACCGGTCAACACGATGCCAACCCCGCCGCCTGATCCAAACAGGATCGCAATGGCCAGCGCGTTGCGCCGCGCATCGTTTTGAAACAGCCCCGCAGCCAGTGCCCCGGCAGAGGAAAAGGACATCGCGCCCAAGGTGCCCGCCAGAATACGCCAGAGCGTCTGCCACCACAGCGCCGCGTTCAGCCCTGTGGCCAGGATTGCTATGGTGGTGGTGACCAGACCAAATGCAAACAAGCGCGACGGTGAAATATGCCGGATCAACACCATGGTCAGGATCGCTCCGGCAACATAGCCCAGCGCATTGGCGGTGTTCAGCCATCCCGCCTGGGCATAGTTCCACCCCATCTCGGCTTTCATCGCAGGCAACATCACACCATAGGCAAACCTGGCAAATCCATTGGTTACAGTAACCCCCAGCGCCAGCCCCGTCAGCACCAGCCAGGGCCGGGTTGGACCCGCAGTGATGGCAGGACCATCCGGTGATGTTGTTGAAAGAGACATAGAAGCCTTGCTTTGTGCGACGTTCCTGAACCTGGAACCCCATCCGCCGCAAGCTGCCAATGAAAGGCCGCCCAAGCAAGCCAATTTATGCACTTGGGCGTGGTTTGTCACCGCGTCGTGACAACTCCGGACCCGCCAGTGTTCAGAGAGTTGGCCCAAAGAACACCCCAAAGCAGGCGCTGCTGCCAGGCCTGTCACAGGCTGCAACCTGGCTATCAATAGAGTATTTCTTGCCGCCGCAGGCTGTGCTACCCAGCCGATGAAACAGATAATGCACGGGTGGTGGTTTTGGAACGGTTCCTTTGGCTGGCAGTCGTATTGGCGGTAATCTGGGTGGTCGAGGTGGTGAACCTGATCTCTGGCTACGCGCTCAACCCAGCGTTCGGACTGCTCCCCCGCTCCCTTGGCGGTTTGGACGGGATCCTGTTTATGCCGTTTCTGCACGGCTCTTTGAGCCACGCTGCCGCCAATACCGCCCCCTTGGTCATTTTCGGCGGCCTTCTGGCGGCCACCGCCCCAAGGCTGGTTTTCAAGGCTTCGGCGCTTATCACTGTGCTAGGCGGTTTCGGCGTCTGGCTCTTTGGTGCATCCGCGATACATGTGGGAGCCTCGGGGCTGATCTTTGGCTGGTTCGGATTTTTGCTCACCCGGGGGGTGATGACCCGGCAACTGGTGCCTCTGTTGGTCACCATTGGGGTGGCCCTGGTATATGGCACGATGATCTGGGGGATCCTGCCGGGACAACCCGGTGTCAGCTGGGAGGCCCATCTGTTTGGCTGTGCGGCGGGGATCTTTGCAGGCTACAGCCTGAGCCGCCGAGCCTAAGTTCAGAATTCCAAACCTTTTGGTTTCAAGGCAGCCTCAGCCCGGGGGTTTCCCGGGCTGAGGCCTGCTTTTGGGTCAGTCTCCCTCTGCCACGCCCTGCGCCCGCAACCGTGCCCGACGTGCGCGGTAACTGGGCAGCAGCACCAGCAGCGCCGCACAGCACAACAGGCCCAGCGTCAGCGGCCGCTCCCAGATAAAGGCGGCGCCATCATAGAGCTGCATGGAGCGCGAAAAGTTATCTTCGAGCATGCCGCCCAGGATGAAGCCGATCAGCAGCGGCGCCAACGGATAATCGGCAAAGCGCAGCGCCGTGGCACAGACCCCAAAGCCCACCAGCAGCAACAGCTCGGTTGCGTTGTTCTGGCCGATATAGGCCCCCATCAGGGTAAAGAAGAGAATGAAGGGGATCAGATAACTGCGCGGAACCGACAGCACCTTGGCAATATAGGGGATCAGCGGCAGGTTCAGGATCAGCAGTACCAGGTTGCCAATGAACATCGACATGATCACCGCCCAGAACACTTCTGGCTGGTCGATCATCAACCGCGGCCCCGGCGTCACGTTCAGCGCAACCAAAGCCCCCAGCAAAATCGCCGTGGTGCCAGAGCCCGGAATACCCAGGGTCAGCAGCGGTACAAAGGATCCGGTGCAGGCGGCGTTATTGGCACTTTCTGGCGCTGCCAGCCCCTTGATCGAGCCTTTGCCAAATTGATCCTGTTCCTGCTTGGGCGCCAGGCTGCGCTCTACCGCATAGCCCAGGAAGCTGGCAATGGTGGCCCCTGCCCCCGGCAAGACGCCAATAAAGAAGCCCTGGACAGACTGCCGCCCGATGACTGGCGCAATGGATTTTGCCTCTGCCCGGCTGATGCGCAGATCGGTGATCGCGCCGCTATCGGCATCCTGCGCGGTTTTGGGCTTTAGCACCAGAAACAGCGCCTCTGGCAGGGCAAACATCGCCATTGCCAGGGTGATAAACCCAAACCCCGACTGAAGATCCATCAACCCCATGGTGAACCGTGGCAGATTGAACAACGCGCCTTCGCCAACGGTGGCCATGATCAATCCCAACGTGGTCATCAACAGCGCCTTGGCCACCTGTCCGGTGCCGGCAAAGGCGGCAATCGCCGACAGGCCAACAACCATCAGGGCAAAATACTCGGGCGAGTGAAACAACAACGCCACCGAAGACAAGGCCGGAGCAAAGATCATCAGCAGCAGCGCACCAATGGTGCCGCCGGCAAAGCTGGCGATGGCAGCAATGGTCAGCGCCTTGCCCGCCTTGCCCTGCCGCGCCATCGGATAGCCATCAAAACTGGAGGCGACAGTTCCCGCCACCCCCGGCGCATTCAGCAGGATTGATGAGGTCGAGCCGCCAAAGATGGCGCCATAATACACCCCCGCCAGCAGGATCAGAGCCGCCGACGGATCCCCCATCGAGATTGCAACCGGGATCATGATCGCAATGATCGACATCGGCCCCAGCCCCGGCAACATGCCGATAAAGGTGCCGATCAGGCAGCCGCCAATCACCATCAGCAGATTCTGTACCGAGAGGGCCGTTTGCAGGCCAATTAACAGTCCTTCAAGCATATCAGCCTCCCCAGAAACCAGGCAGCGGGCGCATGTAGATACCCAAGACCTGCTGAACCAAATACCAAACCACCAGAGTCGCTATCAGGGCAATCGGCACCAGATAGCGCCAGCCCCATTCGCCCAGAATAGCGGCCCCGAGAATAAGAAAGGCCGAGGTCGAGACAATAAACCCGACAGGGCGCAGGCACAGCGCATAGGCTACCATCAGCCCCAGCAGCATCAGCGCCTGGCTCAGATGATAGTCCCCCAACCGGCGGTAATTGATCTCGGCAGGCTTTTCCTCGCTCTTTTCCAGTCCAAACAGGATGGTACAACAGGCGATCACGCCAAGAATGGACAGAACCTTGGGAAAGGTGCTGGGCCAGATCGGGTTGCGTTTCATGAACGGCGCAAGACTGCTGTCCATGGTGAACCAGGCCGTATATCCATAGGCCAGACAAATACTTAACAGGATCAGTGCGATCCAGCGATCAAGAGCCATTTTCCCCTCCCTGCCCTTCAAAGGTGACAAGGCGATAGCCCGCCTTGTCACATGTCGTTTGCTCACCCAGTTGGGTGTTACAGGAAGCCCAGCTTTTTCATCAGATCGCCAATGACTTGTTCCTGTTCTTCCAGGAAGCCTTTGAAATCATCACCTGAGTTATGGATGTTGACCCAGCCATTGCGGGCGCGGACCTCTTCCCACTCGGGCGTGTCATACATCTTGGCCAGGGCGTCCTGATACATCGCCAGCTTGTCCTCAGACAGGCCGGGAGCCGCAAAGAAGCCGCGCCAGTTGACAAAGCTGGTGTCGATGCCCTGCTCCTTCATGGTCATCACATCCGGCGCCACGCCAACGCGCGCGTCAGAGGTGACACCGATGATTTTGACTTCCCCGGCATTGGCCAGGTTAATCGCCTCGGAAAATCCCGTCGACAGGGCTGCGATCTCACCCGAGAGCAGCGCCGCCATGGCCTTGCCGCCGGCGTCATAGGGAATATATTTGACCTCCAGCGCGTCTTTGCCTGCAGCCTCCATCACCATGGCTGCAACCAGATGATCCATACCGCCCGGAACAGAGCCGCCACCAATGGCGGTTTTCGATGGGTTGGCATCATAGGCCGCCAGCAGATCGCTCATGGAATTCACCGGGCTGTCCTTGCCGACAACAATGGCGGCGTAATCGCCGATGGTTCCAGCCACCAGCGTCAGATCGCGAAAGTTATGCGGGAACACCCCGGTAAGCGAGCGGATCACGATCGGGGTCGAGTTGACCATCAAGGTGCCGTGGTTGCTCTCGGCATTTTCGATCAAATAGCCGATGGCCTTACCGCCGCCGCCGCCAGACATGTTTTCATAGGACGCGGTTGCCACCAGCCCCGCCTTGGTCAGGGCCTCACCCGTTCCACGTGCAGTGCCGTCCCAACCGCCACCGGCCCCACCGGGGATCAGAAAGTGAATGCTCTCAAGCGTTTTATGACCCTCGGCCAAGACCGGAGTGGCCAGGCTCCCAACCAGGCTCAAGGTCGCAACTACACTCGCTATCAGGGCGCGACGGCCCATCTTGATTGTCATCATGATTTCCTCCCATTTGACAACTGTCCGAAAGGCGGCTCAGTTGAGAGAGACAAACATGAGAAGCTGTCACCGAGCTGTCACGCGATGAAAAAAGTGAAAAGAGCGCATGAAATTCCTTTTGGTCGAAGACAATATGGACCTGGCAAAAGCGATTTGTGCACGTATGCACCTGGATGGCCACACCATTGATCATGCAGGCAGAATTGACGATGCAATCGCCTTTTCGCAGACCGGAGATTACGATCTGATCCTGCTCGACATCATGCTGCCCGATGGCGACGGGCGCAGCTTTCTCAAACAGCATAGGGAGCAGAAACGCGACACAGCTGTGATTGTTCTGACCGCCCGGTCGCAGGTCTCGGACAGAATCAGCGTGCTGGATCTGGGCGCCGATGACTACATAACCAAACCGTTTGATCACGAAGAACTGCAGGCGCGTTGTCGGGCGGTGTTGCGCCGCAAGACCGGCACATCGCAGGCGGTTTTGCAGCTTGCCGACGTGAGCTTCAACCCGGTCGCCGGGGTGGTCACCGTCTGTGATAAAGTGGTGAACCTGCGCAATCGAGAGTTGCGTTTGCTGGAAGTGTTGTTCAATGCGCCGGGGCAAATTTTCCCCAAGCAGAAACTGGCGGACCGGCTGTTTTCCTACGACGAGGATGTCTCGGAGAATGCTGTTGAGGTCTATATCGCGCGGCTGCGCAAACATCTCGAAGGCTCTGGCCTAAAGATCACCACCCACCGCGGGCTGGGCTATCGGCTGGACCATGATTGAGGCGCCGCAAATCTCGGGTTCCCTGCGCAACCGGCTGGCTGTGACCCTTATCGGCGGGGCCTCACTGTTGGCTCTGCTGCTGTTTCTGGTGGTCAGAAACTACGCCGCCCAGATCGCGCAGCAGGGGCAAGACAGCATCCTCGGGGCCTCGGTCTCCTCTATTCTGGATGCCGCCGTGCTGCGTGATGATCAGGTGGAGATCGACTTTCCCTATGCCTCCTTTTCGATGCTGACCACACCGGCGCATGACCGGGTATTTTACGCCATCTACCGGGATGACCAATTGCTGTCGGGCTATGCGGATCTGCCGCGGCCAGACAATGCTGACAGCCCCGACAGCGGCGAACGCCATTATCAAACCGCTGCGTTCATCGGCAAGCCCATCCGTATCTCAACCGCCTCGCGCACCCTGCTCGGCGCCGACGTCAAAACCCACATCACCGTTTCCGTGGCGCAGACCCAGGACGCGCTCTCGGACCGGCTGAATGCCATCTCGCGCAATGTTGCCTCCTTTGGCATGGGCTTCTTTGTGTTGGTGGTGCTGTTGTCCTTTTGGGTCACCTCCATCACCATTGCGCCGCTCAATCGCCTCGCCACCTCGGTCGCCAGGCGCGGCCCCCAGGATCTAAGCCCGGTTAGCAAACCGGTGCCCACCGAGATGCTGCCGCTGGTGGGGGCCCTTAACAGGTTAATGGCCCGGCTCAATCAATCGCTGACCCAATCCGAAGACTTCATCGCCGAGGCCGCCCATCGGGTGCGCACCCCGCTTGCCACGGTGCGCTCCTACGCCGAAACCACCCTCCAGCGGGTCGATAAAGAACAAAACCGCCAGGCGCTCAGGTCGATGATCCGGGCTATCGACGAAAGCTCGCGCGCGGCGGGGCAACTGCTGGATCATGCAATGATCACCTTTCGCGCCGACCAGCTGGAATACCAGCAATTGGATCTGGTCGATCTGGTACAGGATCTGGTGCTGCGTCTCGCGCCGGTTGCGGAAATGAAAGACATTGATCTGCGGTTTCATGTAGATCAGCCGGTCCACTGTCAGGGCGATCCCATCCTGCTGCAAAATGCCATTCGCAACCTGATCGACAATGCGCTGAAGTATTCCCCAAGCGAAAGCACCATAGACATTCGGGTGTCCGCAAGTCCCCGGCCACAGGTGGAAATCCGTGATCAGGGGCCTGGGTTTCCACCCGATGAAATCTCCGATCTGGCCCTGCGGTTT
Organism: Pseudophaeobacter sp. TrK17; assembly: GCF_042192375.1. Lineage (NCBI taxonomy): Bacteria > Pseudomonadati > Pseudomonadota > Alphaproteobacteria > Rhodobacterales > Roseobacteraceae > Pseudophaeobacter > Pseudophaeobacter sp. TrK17. The sequence continues at coordinate 533,689 of NZ_CP071700.1, read as the reverse complement.
TCACGCGGCAATAACGCAGCGGGCACAATCGGCTCAGGCCTGGGGCTGACGATTGCCCAGGATGTCGCCATTGCCCATGGTGGAAAGCTAACCCTGTCCAACCTTACAGGAGGCGGCGCATGCGTGTTATTTTCGCTCTGATACTCGCCCTTCTGCCACTGATGACAGCTGCACAGGCCCAGAACACCTGGGAAGAGCGGGCAATGTTTCGCGGCAGTAATGGCGGCCAGACACTCAGGATTCTATCGAGTACCGACGGATCCTTTTTTGCGCCCATCATCACCAGCTTCCTTGCCCAGCGGCCCGATCTGTCCATCGAATACTTTGTCTCGGGAACAGCTGAGATTGACCGCATTTTCCGCCAGGATCCCAGCCAGTTTGATCTGGTCATTTCCAGCGCCATGGATTTGCAGTTCAAGCTGGCCAATGATGGACATGCTTTGGCGATTGAAGATGTCACCACACCTGATTGGGCCCAGTGGCGGCAGAGCCTGTTTGCCTTTACCACGGAACCCGCAGCCATTGTCATTCGGCGCGCCGATTTTGCCGGCCATCCACTGCCACAAACCCGTCAGGACCTGATCCAGGCCCTGCGCAGCCGCCCCGAGGTTTTCCGCAATCGGTTAGGGACGTACGACATTCGCCATTCCGGGCTGGGGTATCTTTTTGCCACCCAGGATGCCCGGGCCTCTGAGACCTATTGGCGGCTGATGGAGGTGATGGGCAATCTGGGCACCCATCTGTATTGCTGTTCCGGCGATATGATCACCGACCTGCAAAATGGTAAGATCGCTGTCGCCTATAATGTGCTTGGCAGCTATGCCTCCGCCCGCACCACCGACACCGATGATCTGGCCGTCATTCTGCCCGCTGATTTCCCCATCACCATGATGCGCAGCGGCTTTGTTTCCGCCGGAACCACACAGCCAGGGCACGCCGGGGATTTTATTCGCCATCTACTCAAAATCCAGTCCGCCCCATTGGACCCCGGGGCCTTTCCCTTGCCGCCACTGATACCGGAATCCGGCTCCCCGCCCCAATCGGCAATCACGCTGGGGCCTGCCCTAATGACCTATCTGGACAGGCTCAAACGGCGCACCTTTCTGAAAGAATGGATCAGCGCCGTTATTCAATAGATGGCCTTAAGGAAAGAGCGGCCTTACCGATAGGTCAGGTTCCGATAAAATCTGCGCGCCGTTCCTGCAAGGCGGCGTGCAGATAATCCACCAGCAGACGCACGCGTAAAACCCGGCGCAGATCACCATGCAGCAGCAACCAGGTAGAACGGTCCTGGTTCAGTTCTGTGCCCGGCACCCGCTGCAATTCGGGGAATTCTTTTTGCACCCAGCTGGCCAGAAAGGTCATCCCGGCCCCAGCCCGCGCCATGTGCAAATGCATCTGCGGGTCGGGAATGGCGTGGCGTATCTTGGCCTCAGGAAAAGGCGAGCTGGCGATCATGTCCAACAGGCTTGGTTCCGCCCCATAGCCGATCCAGCTCAACCCCTGGCCCTTTGGTCCGGCGCCGGGCAAGACCCGTTCGATATAGTCCCGCGCCGCATATATCCCCAGTGACAGCGGGAACAGGCGACGGCCAACTGCCGCGTCCTCGACCTGCAGAACATGGCGGATCGAGACATCGGTTTCGTGGTTTTCAATGGACTCGATGCCAAAGGACAGGCTCAGATCAATGTGAATATCCGGGTAGAGCTTGCTGAATTCGGCGAGGATCGGCGCCAAAAGATAATGCGCCGTCATCGGATCCGCAGACAGGCGCACCCGCCCGGTTGCCTCCCGGTCCAACCCCTGCACCGCATTGAACCCTTTAAGCAACAGCGCCTCTGCCTCCAGCGCTTGCGGCAGCAGCGCCCGCCCGGCGGCGGTCAAATGCAGCCCATCACCACCGCGCCGAAACAGTTGCACCCGCAGCCCGGCCTCCAGGGCCTCTACCTGACGGCGCAGGGTGGCATGGGTGCTGTCGATGGCCTCTGCTGCGGCCCGAAGCGAGCCATGCCTGGCGACAGCCAAAAAGGCGGGGAGCGGTTTCCAATCCAACATGCCGGAACATTATCAATCCATACCGGATCAATTCAAGCCATTTCCGGAACGCAAATAATCCGCCATGCAGCCCCCGAACTCCGACTGAGTAAGGCAGAGCGATGACAAAAACATATCATGCATGGGCGATCCCGCGCTACGGCTGCCCTGAGGTGCTGGAGCCTGTGACCCCGCCGCGACACCCCCCAACGGGGCGGCAACTGCAGATCGAGATCAAGGCCTCCGCCGTGACCCGGGCGGATTGCATGATGCGCGCAGGGGTGCCGCGATTTGCCCGCGCCTTCCTTGGCCTGTCGCGCCCGCGCAACAATCTGGTTGGCACCGGCCTGTCCGGTGTGATCACCGCAATCGGCCCTGGGGTCAAACGCTTTGCTGTTGGCGATGCCGTCTTTGGAGAAAGCGGTCTTTCGTTTGGAGCCAATGCCAGCCACATCTGCCTGGAAGAGGACGCGCTGCTGCTGCAGAAACCCGACAGCCTGCCCCATGCACAGGCCAGCACGCTCTGTGATGGGCCTTTGACCTCGCTGCATTTTCTGACGCAGGTGGCCCAGCTGCACCCCGGCCAGCGCCTGCTGGTGCTGGGGGGCTCTGGCAGCTTGGGCAGTGCGGCCATCCAGATCGCCCGCCATCTGGGCGCCGAAGTCACCGCCACCTGCAGCACCCGCAACGCAGCGCAGGTCAGCGCTCTGGGGGCCCAGCAGGTGATTGACTACACCCGGCTTGATATCGCGGACACGGCCGAAACATTTGACGTGATCTATGACACCCTAGGCGCGTCTTCTTTTGGGCGGCTCAAGCATAATCTGGCAGCGGGCGGGCGGTATCTCTGTCCGGTTCTGGACGCAAAACTGCTTTGCGCTGCGCTGGCGACCTGGCTCTTGGGGGGACGCTGGGCACAGTTTTCAGCGGCGGGCCTGCAGCCCGTGCACCAGCTGCGGGACTTGCTGACCCAGCTGCTGGTGCTAACGCGCAGCGGGGCTTTGACACCTCTCATGGACCGGCACTATGGGCTGGACGAGCTGATCGCCGCCCATCGCTACGTGGACACCGGACGCAAGGTTGGCAATGTCGTGGTGATGGGATCAAGACCCGGATCAACGACCCAGTCGCAGCCACTGCCAGCCCCGCCGCCCCCGGCCATCCCCGATGCGAAGGACCGGGACCAGGGTTAGGCCTGCACTGCCTTCATGAACCGATCCCGGATCACTACAGGGTCCAGCGGGATCACCGGCATCTTGGCATTGCCACTGTCACATTTGACCACCAGAACCGTTGCCTTACCGGCCTCTAACGCCTGTTTCAGCGCCGCGCCGGTGTCGACGTCCTGGACCTCAACCACTCTGTCACAGCCTGCAGCCCGTGCCATACCGGCAAGACAGGTTTTTTTGCCGGTATAGGTCGGCTGATCCCCGGTCGAGCCATAAGAGCCATTGTCGATGATCATCAGAATATAATTGGGCGGCGCGTTATTGCCGATTGTTGGCAGGGTGCCCAGGTTGGTCAGCACCGAGCCATCGCCATCAATCACCACCACCGGTTTAGGCTGCGCCAGCGCGAGCCCCAGGCCAATCGAAGAGGCCAGCCCCATGGTGCCAAGCATATAGAAATTGCTTGGTTGATCGTCGATGGCGTGAAGTTCCTGGCTGGGAATGCCGATGTTACAAACGACAAGCTGATCCCGCAGCAAGGGCGCGATCTCGGAAAGGATTTCAGAACGGATCATTGTTCGCCATAGCCTCCCCAGAAATTGGCATCGGTCAGGATGGCCACTGGTTTATTGCACATGAAGGTATGTTTCAGAATCATGTCGAACTCCTCCACGTCGGACTGTTTGTGGAAATGATAGGTCGGAATATTCAACTGCGCCAACAGGGCCTTGGTGTGCAGCGCCATCTCGACCTGACAGGCCACCGGTTCACGCAGCTCACCGCGATAGGAGATCAGCATCGGCAGGGGCATCCGGTAGTATTGAATCAAGGTCGCCAGCGTATTGATGGTCACCCCGATCGCCGTGTTCTGCATGATGATTGCCGGACGCTTGCCCCCCATCCAGGCTCCGGCACACAGCCCCATGCCCTCGTCCTCTTTGTTGGCGGGAACATGAAAAACCTCGTCGCGCGTCTCAACTTCCTCGATCACCCCGGCCAGCTGTTTGCAGGGAACTGTGGTGACAAATGAAATGTCGTTGGCAACAAGATCATCCACGATTTTCTTGTCGATGTTCATTTTGGACATGCCTTTCCTTGAGCCCTTCCCCCTTGCTCTAGCAGAAGTTCTGCCCGGTGGCATCATTTCACGCCGCCAGGCTCGGGGGATCTATGGTCCCACATCTGGCTTCAGAGCCACCTTGTCACAGTCGGTTTTCATGCTACGCTTTGCCTGTTCTGAGGCCAGAATTTCGGCCTATATTGAGGAGTTTTTTTATGAGTAGTTTGAAACGAATTGCGATCTCAGCCCCCCTGGTTGCCCTGTTTTCCCTTGCACAGTCGCCTGCTTTTGCTGGCGGTGATGGGGGTGGGACCAGCGCCTCGAATGCGTTAAGCAACGCAGCGACCAAGTCTGTGGTGAAGACACTGTCACGGGGCACATCGCGTTGCAGGAAACAACCCGCCGCCTACCGCTACGATTGCTATCGCTGGGTTTACCGGCGCGCCGCAAACCAGTTGCGAACCAATGACGCCTATTCCGAAGCCCAGCAAGCGCTGGAGCAGGTCGAACGCAGCCTGGAAGCGGTGATTGCACAGAACCGCGACACCACGCAGCCCAAACGCAGGCGTGCTCTTGAAACCTATACGCCGGTCAAACCCGCCGCCATCCCAAGGGTAAAGCGCGCCACCATACAGGCGTTGGAAAAGGCCGAAACCATTTTGCTGCGGTCACCCGCAAACAAACAAGAGCATTACACCCGCATCGCAGAAGCGATAAATTCCAACAAGGTTCTGTTGCGCTCTGCCTTGTTGCCGGGCGGCATGATCCGTTTGGCTCAGACCTTGGTCTCAGGCTTTCTGCGCCACGGCTGACGCGCTGCCTACCTGCGGCCTTGCCGCCTGAGACGTCCCAGCGCGCAATGACCTGGCGGGCGCGGCGGCAAAGCAAAACCTATGCCGCCGCCCCTTGCCGCCGCCCTTACCTTGCAGCCTGTGCAACGCCACAGGCCCAAGAAAAGGCCAATAGCGTTACCGGACCACATGCACAGCACAGGCTGCATGGCGCACCACCTGGCTGGCGGTGGAGCCCAGCAGCAAATCCTGCATGCCTGGACGGTGAGATGAGATAATCACCAGATCGGGTTTGTTTGTCTCTGCCCAGTCAAGAATGGAACGCCCTGAGTGGCCTTCTATGACCAGGCTGCTGGCAGCGTTTGGCAGGGTTTTGGCGAGAGCAGCCAGCTCGGCCTCCAGCGCCTTGCGGGTTTCTGCCATATAGTCAGCGGACATATAGGAAATCGCATAGGCCGGAACCTGTTCGACCACATGCAACAGGGTGATCTTGGCATCTGGTGTGGCCAAGATCTGCGCCAGCTTAAGCGATGCTGAGACATCACGGTCTGGATCAAACGAAATTGGTACGAGAATATTATGATACATGAAAAGCCTCCTTGGCTACTCGCCTAAATCAAAGCATGCCCCCGGATCATCCTATGGACCTTGATCCAAATCAGGGGTTTTGCCCTTTGTGAATGTGTCCCGACCTTGAGGTCAAACCGCCTCAAATGTCGCTGCGACCTCATACATGACAGGCTCGAAACTGCGGCACAACTCATTGATTTTCCGGTTCCGCTCGCGCATCTCTGCGGAGCGTAGCATCGCCATGAAATCCTCGCGGCGGCGCCATTGTGAATAGTTTGCAATCCGCGTTTGGGCGTCATTCACGTGCAACCCCGCAGCAATAAATCCGGGCTGTTTGGATATGAACGCGCCATAGGCATCCGTAAGCGCATCCAAGAGATCCTGGCAGGTTCCCGGCGTCATTTCAAAGGTCGTGATAACCGTTTGGATCTCCGCACCATCGGTAATTTTAGGCATTGGCTTCTCCCTGGTTGTTTCGCTACCTGTGACAAGCCTACGATGATTACGCTGAGAAACGGACTCGTTTTTCAGCAGGCGATTGTCAGCGTGGGATGATCACACGTATAACAGGATCATGCTACCGACAACTCTCCGATAAGGCCATGCTCCGCCCTGCACATCTGTTTCTGGCGCTTTGGGCCGCAATCCTGCCTCTGGCTGCCAGTGCCGGAGCCTGGAAGCGCCCTGTGGATACCGGCTTTGCCGCGACCAGCTTTACCCTGCGCAGATCTGACCAGGGGTTGGTAAGCGAGTTTGGCTATTACCGGGATTTTGGCCTCTCAGCGCGGTTTGATCTGGGCATTGATCTGAACCAACAGGACAGCCAATCCGGCCATGTCCTGATCTTTGCCCGCCTGCCACTGCGCCAGGAGGCGGACAAAACCCAAATCGCCGCCGAATTCGCACTTGGTGGCAATCACACCAACCTGCAATGGCACCCGATGTACCGGCTCACCCTGTCTGCCGGACGCAGCAAGCCCACCCGGATCGGAACGCTCTGGGGTTCCCTAGATCTGAGTGTTGAACAGCGCGGCGACGCGGCCCACCCCCTGGGGAAACTGGACGGCAGTTTTGGCATAGATACCAACCGCGCACTCTCACCGCTTTTGCAGATTGAAACCAGCTTTGGCCAGGGGACCGATTTTGCCTACGCCATCACGCCTGGCCTGCGCATCAAGCTTGCTGGCCTGTCCTTTGCCAAAAAACCCATATTCGAAACCAGCGACCTGACCATCGGGCTTGAATATCGGCGCGCAAACACGCAGAGTCTGGGCCTCAAGATAGCCCTGTGGCAGCGCTTCTGACCCAGGCCCTCGCCAGATTTGTCCCCGCTCCCCCGATCCCAAAATTCCTGACGCAACTTCCTCAGCCCAAAAGACTGGTGCCATGACATCGATCCCCCCACAGGCCACCCCGAGCACAAACCCGATCCGCCCGACCGACGATAAGGCCCGCGCCCTAGCGCAAAGCCTGATGAGCCAAGCCCGCTTTGCCGCTCTGGCCACGCTGGATAGCAGCGGCAGCCCGCTGGTATCGCGGGTTGCCTTTGGCCTGTGCGCCGCAGGCCAACCGATCAGCCTGATGTCCAGCCTCGCCCAACACAGCCAGAACCTGGCAGCGAACCCCGCCTGTTCACTGCTGGTCGGAGAGCCCGGCCCAAAGGGAGACCCGCTCACCCATCCCCGGCTTAGTCTGGTTGGCACGGCGCAGTTTGTCGACAACCAAAGCCCGGAACATCAGGAAATGGCCACGCATTACCTGCGCAGCCATCCAAAATCCAAACTCTACATCGGCTTTACGGATTTCTCTTTTGTCCGTTTTTCTGTGCGGCTGGGCAATCTGAACGGCGGTTTTGGTAAGGCTTTCACCCTTACGCCAGACGACCTATCCCCTCCCAGCTAGGCTCTGGCCTACTTATCGACCCGCACCACCACCTGCACCTCGCCACGCAGGGATTCGCCCCAGTTCAACTTAACCTCGTCCCGGTTGCTGCCCTGTTCCAGCTGCACCCAGGGGCGTGGGTATTGATAAGTGCCACTGGAATTGCGCATGGGCCCAATGGCCACCACCGCATCCACCGCCCGCGCACGCCCCTGGAACGGCATGGCCCCGGCGGTCGAAACTGTCCAAGTGCTGGCAACCGTGGCTTGCTCATGGCGGATCCGCAGCGGGCTGGCCACCGCAGTGGAGATCCCATGGAAGGTATTGCCTTCAAAAAATACCGATTTGCTACGACTGAAATCAAGATCGGAAAAACTGGTATCCACCCGGTCAGCCCGGTCAATACTGCCATTGATCGACCGGAACTTATTTCCCGAGATGCTCACCCCATTCAGGAAATGCCCGGTGCCATAGGGTTTGATCACCACATAGCTGAACCAGGGCGCCACATCGCTGGACAGGAACACATTGTCGGTGATCGACAGTGCACTGAACGAAAACCCACCCGTGAAATTCGGGGTTGGATCCTGCTCGTTGGTCCATTCAATAAAGCAGTTGTCGACGTAATTGTCCGAAATGGTGCTGGCACAATAGGTCGAGGCCATAATCAGCCCCGCCGTGCGCACGCCCCCCGCGATACTGTCCCCCTGAAAGAAGTGATTTCCGGTGATGGTGTTATTGGCCCCCGCGAGCAGCGCAAAATGGCGAAACTTGGTCACCCGATTGTTGCGCAGCTTGGCGTCATTGGCATTGACGTTGATCCCAACACTGCTGCGGTTTGGGACGGTTGCGGCCTCTTCCGCCGACAGAAACTGGCAATTGTCCACCAGAATGCCCTGACACCCCGACCCGATCGAGGTAATGCCGCGATCCTTGGGCCGCGAAATAAAGCAATGGTCCAGGCTGAACACCGTCCCTGCCGAGGGCAGGCGCAGCGCGCTGCAGTGGGAGTTGCACTGGATTTCCACCTCAGTCATGCCAAATTTGCTCAGGGCGCTGAAGCCGCTGAAATCGAGCATGTATTTGAAATCCTTGAAGGTAAACACCTGGGTGCCCGCCGCATCATAAAGCGGTGCATTCAGGGTGATCTCACCAGCGCCGGTGTTTTTGCTGCGCACGTAAATCTCGCGGCCGACACCAGCGCCCTCCACCAGCGCCCCTACCGGGATATTGGCGATATTGTTGACATTTTTTAGCTTGCGCGGGTCATTGGGATCATAGGTGGCCTGCTCATTCCAGGTATCCGTATCCCAGGCCGCCCCGCCCGAGGCCGCCAGCTGGCCGTTACGGATCACCCGCCGCGTCGAATAGGAGCTGCGATTGGGCACCGCCGCCTGCATATCAATCGGCGCCGTCACCGTCACCATCCGCCCGGCCAGATCCAGCGATTCATGATCCGCAGAATTCAGCAAAGCTTGAAAGGCCTTTTTGAACCCCTCTTCCTCATTGCCAAAAGCCGCCGCATAGGAGGGAAAGTCAAAACTCTTGCGCAGCAGCAGCATCTTATCCACCGGCATCCGCAGGCTGCCTTCAAAAAACACCGGACTATTTAACGAGACGGTCTGCGCCAAAAAGTACTGGCCGGCAGGCACCAGGATCTGCCGACCCGCCGCCGCCGCATCCGCGGCCTCAAAGGCTGCGGTGTTATCCGTCACATCGTCCCCGATGGCGCCAAAATCCGTGACATCCACCACGCTCACCATATCGCGCAGGAAGGCGCTGGTCAGATCGGTGATCTCGATATCGTCGATGCGGACCACGCCACCATTGGGGCCAATCAGATCCAGTCCAAAGTGACCATAGGTGGCCGCCAGCCCCCAGGGCATATCAACGCCCGCGCGGCTGCCGGTGCCGATGATGGCGCTCACCTCCACCACCGTGCCATAGGCGGTAAGCGTGGTGCTGCTGCCCACCTCAATCACCCCTGCAACGTGGCTATCGCTGCTATCCCCGGCCCAGGCGGCAATCCGCACCGTTGGCAGGGCGCCGCTCACCGCCTTGATCCGGGCCTTCACCTGCAAATAGCAACCGGGCAAAAGCGGCGTTTTCCCCATGGAGCGCAGTTTTTGCGTGCTCGCCAGTTTCTGCAACTCCAGGCAGCCGGCAAAATCCGCATCCGCCACCACAATCGCCGCATTGGGAACCCCGTCATATGTGTCAGAGCCCGGCGTGCCCTCACCGCTCGACCAGACATCCAACCCCGCTTCAAACTCTGGCGGCATCAGCTCTAGACCCGCAGTAATCACCTTGTTCATCCCAAAACCCTTTCCAAGAGCGCGCATGCATATCGCTGACAAAAGCTAGAGATCCCGGTTTAAAACCGCCCGATCACGGCGTGCGCCCCCCCTGCACCCCCTTGATCCCCTGCAGCCGGACTTTGCTTTGGAGCCTGTCCCTCGCCTGAGGCCCGCCCGGCAGGGAAAGGTGGCTGCCCCAGACCAAATCGCCGAGGGGCCCCGCCTCTTAAGGCGGGGATGCGGCTATTTTGTTTGGCATGCAGCCGCCGCCCCCTGCCAGGACCTCAGATCAGGTGAGGGGCAGATCTTCAAAGCTTTGCTTGGGTGGGATCCTGAGCCGAAAACACCCCTCTAAACAAAAAAGAGAGCGCCCAAAGGGCGCTCCCAATTCTTCAAAGCGAAGCGTCACACCAAAAGGGCGTGATCTCAATCCGCCAGGGCCTGGTCCATCAGGGCACGGTCAATCAGCGCAATGGTCTCATCGAAGCCATACAGCGCGATAAAGCCACCAAAGCGCGGTCCCTGGCTGGCGCCCAGCAACACCTCGTAAATGGCGGTGAACCAATCGCGCAGCGGCTCAAACCCGTGGATTTTACCAATGGCAAAGACCACCGATTGCAGAAATTCCTCATCGGCAAAATCGGCCTCTGGCAGGGGCTCATCCTTGCCCAGAATGTCGTTCTTCTTGGCAATCGCCGCCAGCGCGGCCTCTGCCGATTTCAATGCATCCGCCAGATCCTGCAGCGCCACACGTTCCTGATCGCTGGGGGCGCGGAACACCTTGGTTGGTTTGACGTAATCGTTGAAATAGGCCACCGCAAAACCCGCCGCCTGATCCATCGTTGGATTGCTCTGCGGCGTCGCATCCGGGGCATATTTATTGATAAAGCCCCACATGGTTTCCTTGTCCTCAGCACTGGAGGCTGAGGCCAGGTTCAGCAACATCGAGAACGGCACCACCATATCCGACTCTGGCACATCGCCGGCGTGGATATGCCAGACCGGGTTGTTGAGCCGGGCCTTGGTGTCCTGGGTCGCATAGGCCCGCAACTGCTGATGATATTCATCAACTGCCTTGGGGATCACGTCAAAATGCATCCGCTTGGCGGTCTTGGGCTTGAGGTACATGAAATAGGACAGGCTCTCGGCGCTGGCATAGGTCAGCCACTCGTCAATCGAGATACCGTTGCCAGAGGTTTTGGAGATCTTCTGCCCATTGGCATCCAGAAACAATTCATAGGTGAAATGATCTGGCGCCCGGTGCCCCAGGATGCGGCAGATTTTGTCATAGATTGGCGTATTGGTGCTGTGATCCTTGCCGTACATCTCAAAATCGACCCCAAGCGCTGCCCAGCGCGCGCCAAAGTCCGGTTTCCACTGCAGCTTCACATTGCCGCCAGTAACCGGCACGGTCCATTCCTTGCCGTCCTCATCGTCAAAGGTGATGGTGTGGGTCTCGGCGCAGACCTTTTTCATCGGCACATAGAGCACCCGCCCGGTTTCCGGGTGAAACGGCAAAAAGATAGAATAAGTCTGGCGCCGCTCTTCGCGCAGCGAGGCCAGCATCACTTCCATGATCTCATCGTATTTTTCAACGGCGCGTTTCAGCACCTCGTCAAACTGGCCCGAGCCATAAAATTCGGTGGCCGAGTAGAACTCATACTCAAAGCCAAAGGTATCCAGGAACCGGCGCAGCATGGCATTGTTGTGATGGCCAAAGCTCTCGTGGGTGCCAAAGGGATCCGGCACCGAGGTCAGCGGTTTTTGCAGATGTGGCGTCAGGCTGTCGGCATCGGGCACATTGCCTGGCACCTTGCGCATCCCGTCCAGATCATCGGAAAAACAGATGAGCTTGGTTGGAATATCGCTGATCACCTCAAAAGCGTTTTTGATCATGGTGGTCCGGGCCACCTCGCCAAAGGTGCCGATATGCGGCAGGCCAGAGGGGCCATAGCCGGTTTCGAACAGGACATAGCCCTTTTCTGGCGCGCCCTTGGCATAACGTTTGAGCACCCGGCGGGCTTCTTCAAACGGCCAGGCCTTGCTCTTGAGAGCGGTGTCGCGCAAATCAGACATTGCTGTTCTCCATCAGCGGCCCCTGTGGCCGCCTAAATCCTGTCCCGCTGCCCTATGCAGCAGGTCGGCCCGGTCTATTGCGCAGATGCAGCATGAGTCAATGAACAGAGCCGGGCTTGCCTCGGTTTCAGTCGTTAAATTGCGCCTTTTCGACAATCCAGTCCAGAATTTGTCGCACATCCTGCCGCGCGGCAGCCCCGTCCCGCAGCCCGGCAAAATAGCCGCGCGCCGATGTGGTGGTGGGTGCCTGCAAGCGCAACAGGGCGCCGGTCTCGGTGAAACTGTCCAAAATCCCGCCCCAGGCAAGAAAGACTCCCTGCCCCGCCAACCCGGCATTGACCAGCATGGCATAGGAGTTGAAGTCCAGTACCCGCGCCCCACGCGGCATCACCTGACCTGCGGATTTGAACCAACTTGGCCAGTCATGCCACTGGCTGCGTGCCGTCTCCATGGTCAGAAAGGTCATGCGGGAGAATTCATAGCCCTGCGCCGTCATGCCGAGGCGCGCCAGATAGAGCGGACTGGCTGCCGCATAGACCTCATTGCTCAGCAGACGCGCCTCTGCCTCACCGCCGCCACCGGGCAGACCAAAGCGGATGGTCAGATCCCCGGGGCGCACTGCTTCGCCATACTCCTGGCTTATGATACGAATCGTCACCTCAGGAAAGGCCTGCTCCAGCTCTCCCAGGTGTGGAATCAGCCAGAAACCAACAAACCCAGATGGTGCCGTGACCGTCACAATTCGGGTTTCTGCAGCTTTTCTGATTTGTGAGACCGCGTCTTCGATCTGGCCAAACCCACTGTGCAGCGCCTGCAAAAGCTCCTTACCTGCATGGGTTATTCGGGCTGGTTTATGGGTTCTGTCAAACAGGTTACTGCCCAGATCGGCCTCCAGTGTCGCGATCCGACGTGAAATTGCCGGTTGCGAGACATTCAGTTCCTCTGCGGCCGCAGTCAGTGTCCCATGGCGGGCGGCGGCATAGAAGGCTGTGAGCCCTGAAAAGCTGGGTAAACGCTCCATCTAACATAACCTCAACGTATATTGCACTGCAGCTTTAACGCATTGAATGAAACAGAAAAAGCCCCTTATCTGAAACCAATCGCCACCCACTCACACAAACCCTACGGAGGCCTCAGCACATGCAACAGGAATTGCCCCAGGATATTGCGATGGACATTACCACCCTTGCCACTGATCTCAGCGACACCGAACAGCTGCATCAGGCCTCCAATCTGCCCCATCCCCCGCAGGACCACCTGATGGTGGTGGATGCCGCACAGGTGCCCCTGGCAGGCGGCACCGATGCTGCCTTTGGCGAGGTCCGCTGGCGTACCCTGATCAACAGCTGTTCTGAGAAATCCCGTGATATGGTGCTGGGCATTGCCGAGTTTGAACCCCATGGCCGTCTGCTGCCCCATCGCCACGATCCGGCCGAGTTCTATTTGGGCCTCGAAGGTGCCGGCACCGTGATCATCGACGGCACCCCCCATGAGATGCGACCCGGCGTCGCCATCTATGTGCCCGCCAATGCCGAGCACAGCACCCAGGCCGGCCCTGACGGGCTGCGCTTTGCCTATGGGTTTGCCGAAAGCAGCTTTGAACAGATCACCTACCGCTTTACCGGCGCAGAAGAGGCCCAGGCCTAAAATCGACCCCGGTTCCGGCTGTTTCTCGCCAGTTTCGCAGCAATTTCACATCAATAGGCCAGAGGCAGGAGTTGAACCCGTCTCTGGCCAAGCCTATCCTTGGGTTTGAAATGCGCACAAAGGATCTGCCATGACCGAGAAAAACGCACAATCCATGTCCCAGCAGGACTGCCTCGTGGCTCTGATGGTGGCGGTCTCTGCTTCGGACGAAAACATCCGCACCGCCGAGCTGATCAAGATCCAGTCTGCCGTGAACATGCTGCCGGTCTTTGCCGATTACGACATTGACCGCATGACCCGGATTTCCAACACCGTGCTGGATCTGTTTGAACAGGAAGACGGTTTGGAGGCCCTGTTTGGCCTGATCCGCGACGACCTGCCGGAACGCCTGTATGAAACCGCCTATGCGCTGGCCTGTGATGTGGCGGCCGCCGATGGAAAACTGGCTGAAACCGAGCTCGAGCTCCTTGCAGAAGTGCGTTATGAGCTCAATATCGACCGACTGCATGCCGCCGCCATCGAACGTGGCGCCCGCGCCCGCCACATGGTCTAACGCCGGCAGATTATCTTACCAGTCCATCCTGCTGCGTTTGCCCCGGGCTTAAGATCCAGAGCCGACCCCCGTTTGGCGCCTCTTCGCCGCGCCGGTTTCGACAAAATTGGTCTGGTCAGATTGTGCGGTTTTGGCCCTTAAAGACATCCCGACCCCACCATTAAACTGGCTCCAACATCGCCTTTGGAGCCAGTTTATGAACAAGCCACTCGACATCCGTACTGTGCCTTCGGTCTGCCCGCTGGACTGCCCCGACACCTGTAGTCTCAACGTCCAGGTCCAGGGAGATACAGTGGTCGCGGTCAAAGGCTCCACCGCGAACCCCTATACCGCCAATGTGATCTGCAACAAGGTGGCGCGCTACTACCCCGCGTTTGTGCATGGCACAGCCCGGCTCACCCATCCGCTCAAACGGGTGGGGCCACGGGGCTCTGGCCAGTTTGAGCGGATCAGCTGGGACGCAGCACTGGATATGGTGCATGCGGGGTTCAGCAAGGCGATCGCGGACCATGGTCCCGAAAGCGTGCTGCCCTTCAACTATGCCGGCCCCCATGGCGAGCTGGCCGGGGGCTCAATGGATCGGCGGTTCTTTTACCAGATGGGGGCCAGCCTGCTCAACCGTGGCCCGCTGTGCGGCGGGGTGCGCGGGGGCGCCTATGCCAGTCTGTTTGGCGCCGCCCCCGGCATGCCACCGGTACAGATTGAGCATTCCGATCTGGTGCTGGTCTGGGGCAACAATGTCACCGTTTCCAACCTGCATCTGGCGCCACTGCTGAAAAAGCTGCGGGCGCGGAGCGGCACTCTGGTGGTGATCGACCCCAAGCGGATCAAGATCGCCGAACAATGTGATATGTTCCTGCAGATCAAACCCGGCACCGACGTGGTGCTGGCCATGGGGTTGGCCGCCGAGCTGGAGCGGCGCCAGGCGCTGGATGAGGCCTTTATCGCCGATTGGGTTGCGGGCTTTGATCCCTATATGATCCAGGCCCGGCAGTATGGGCTGGCGCGGGTTGTTGAAACCTGCGGCATCAGCGCCGCAGAATTTCATGCCCTCGCCGATGTGATGGTGGCGGCAAAAAATATGGCCTGCGCCTTTGGCAACGGCATTGAACGTGGCCGGTCCGGCGGGTCAGCCCTGCGCGCGGGCATGGCGCTGCCTGCGCTGCTGGGTCACCATGGGCGGTTGGGGGCCGGCGTCATGGCCAAATCCGGCGGCGCCACCCCAAAGACCCAGGCGCGCCTGCACGGCGACCATTTGATCAAGCCCGGAACCCGGATCCTCAACATTGTTGATCTGGCCAATATCCTGCAGGACGACAGCCTAGAGGTCCCGATCACAGCCACCATGATCTACAATCACAATCCGGTGGCCACCCACCCGGATCAGAGCAACCTGATGCGCGCCCTGATGCGCGAGGATTTGTTCATCGCTGGCTGTGACGTGGTGATGACCGACAGCATGGCCTATTGCGATGTAATCCTGCCTGCTGCCTCACATTTTGAGTTCGACGACATTTATGGCGCTTACGGTCAAAACTATCTGCAACGGGCCGCACCGGTGATCCCCTGTGTCGGGGAAAGCCTGCCCAACACCGAGATCTTCCGCCGCCTGGCCGCCCGGTTTGGCTATGATGATGCCCTGTTTCAGGCCAGCGACAGCCAGCTGATGGATGAGGCCATCGACGAAACCCACCCGCAGCTAGAAGGCAAACGCCCCAGCGAGATCGCCCTGGATCGCGCCATCGAAATGATGGCCCCGGATGGTGAACCGCTGGTGATGTGCAAAAACGTCACCCCGGCCACCCCGTCCGGCAAGATTGAGCTGTTCAGCCAGGACTATGAGACGCGCTATGGCTTTGGCGTGCCACGCTATGACCCGGTGCCACAGGCCCTGCCGCTGACACTGATTACCCCCAGCTCAGCCAAGCGGACCAATGCCACCTTTGGCAGTGACACGGCCTCCGCCGGGCCGGAAATGCTGGAGATGCATCCCAAAGACGCCCAGAAACGGGGCTTGCAGGATGGCGCACTTGTCTCGGTCTGGAACGCGCTTGGCGCTGTCACCCTCCAGCTCAAAGTCACCGACACCACCCGCCCCGGCGTGCTGTACTCCCCCAAAGGCACCTGGCGCGGCAGCTCGCAGACCGGGTTCACCGTCAATACCCTGATCCCGGCAGATATCCGCACCGATATCGAGGATGGCGCCTGCTATCACGAGACTTTTGTCGAGGTAAAACCTGCCAAGGCATAGCTTTGGGAATAAAGCGCGCAGGACAGGGCTTGGGCTCCATATCCCAAGGGGGATACGGCACTTTTCCTGCCGCCGGTCACCATAGGCGGCAGGCCTCAGGTGCCGTAGCTTTGTCCCCAACGCTCGATCAGCTGTTGCTGCAGCCGCTTGGCCCTTTTGTTCCAACTCCGGGCGCCGGCCGGGCGCTCGCGTTCTGCCCGGTTGATGCGCGCCCGCGCCTTGGTATCGGCGGCAAAGATCACAAAGGCCAGAACCGTGCCGCTGGAGGTGGCCAAGAACCCCCCCAACCCAGAGACAAAATTCAGGGTTCCCGTTTTAGCGGTCACCTTGATCGGGTGGTTTTTGACAATCCGGCCATTGCCATCGCGCATCGGAAAGCTCTTGAGCAGCGGCTTGAGCCTGCCAGCTTTGTAGGCGGTGACCAGCACCTTGAGCAGGGCATTGGGGGCGACCCGCGAGGCCTCTCCCAGGCCGGAATGATCCACCATTCGGATCGCGCTCACACCGTATTTGGCACGCACCCAACGCGACATTTCAGCCGCCGAATCCTTCAGCCCCCTGGGGCGCTTGCCGCGTTTCGCTGTGGCCGTCATGCCGATCATTTCAGCCATCAGATTGTTAGAGTATTTCAGCATGGCCTTGAGCATCAAATCCAGCGGTGGGCTGTGGTGCTGTGCCAGCAAGGTGGCGGTTGGCAATGATGACACCCTTTTGGCCGCCTTTAGCTTGATGCCATGCGCGCGCGCCATGGTGCGAAACACATCTGCGGCATAGTCCGCCGGGCGGCGCACCGGCAGCCAGCGCGACCCGCCTTTGCCCAGCGCCTGGGAGGCCACGGTCCAGCTGTCCTTCCCGTTGCGATCCGCATAGGTATAGACAGGCAGGGCCCTATTGGCGACTTTCATCCGCGCCATGCTGACCTCGGGACGGTATTTTGTAGTGCGGGCGTCCATAGCGACGCTCCAGCTTTTACCGGCCCGTTTCCATTCAAAATGCACCCGGTTAAAATTCAGCGCGATACCAGCAACCGCGGGGCTATAGCCCACATGATCGGGCTGATCTGCATCAATGGTGGAAATGCGTGGCAGCCCCCCGTCCCACACCATGAACCCGCCGCGCACTTCGCGAACGCCTGCCTTTTTCAGCGCCGCCGCCAGCTGCGCCAGATGATCGGTGTTCAGCATCGGGTCACCGCCACCGGCCAGGATCAAATCGCCCTTCAGCACCCCGCCCGACAGGGTGCCCGTTGACAAAATCTGCGTGGTGAACCGGTAATCTGCTCCCAGACTGTCGAGCGCATAAAGCGCTGTCAGCGCCTTGGCGACGCTGGCCGGCGGCAGTTCCTCTTCGCCCGCATGAGATTCCAGTTCTTTGCCACTTGTGACCTCGGCAACGGCACAGGCGACCCGTCCGGACAGGTCAGACCGCGCCAAGAAGGTCTCCAGGCTACCCGCTGCACTGGCGCGGCTGGCAGCCGCGCCGCCAGAGCCAAGCCCAGCTGTGGCACGGGCCTGGGGCCGCAACGAGGTTTTTGGCGCATTGGCCAGAGCCGCTGGCGCCGCCAGAGCCGCTGCGGCGGCAGAAAGGAAAAAGCGTCTCGAAAACATGTCAGTCAATATCTAATAAAATTGCTACCAAACGGCAAATGAAGACCATATCTACTATTTGCGCCATATCTCATACCTTATCTGCGGCAAAATCACCTGCAAAAATGCTCCCAGCCTGACGGTCTCTCTGCCAAAGGGAGCCGCAAGTCAGGCCAGTTTGGCACGGCAAAGGGCCGTTAAAAAGGCGGCAATTGGCTCTTTTCGGGTCGATCTCACACCAGATTCTCACCCTTTGGCTGACGACCAGCCCCCCGTTGCCCGGATTGCGGTAGAACTCTCCGCGATCATCGGCACATTGACAAAGCACCAGGCCGGGGCCGTTGATCGGGCCAAAATCTGGCTCTGGCTGTCCTTGACCATCTGGCGGCGGTAGATTCGCGCCGCAGGGGACAGGCGCGCAGAAATGCGGTCTCCGGGACGCGCCAGGACGCCAATCGGCACAGTTTCCATAATCTGCTGCCAGTCCTTCCAATGGTGGAAATGCGCCAGATTATCCGCCCCCATCAGCCAGGTGAACCGCACCTGGGGGTAAAGCCGCCGCAACGCCCGCAGAGTTTCGGCGGTGTAGCGGGTACCCAGCCGCGCCTCGACATCGCTGATCCGCACCCTTGGGTGATCCATCAGCGCCTGTGCGGCTGCAATGCGGCGTTCCATACTGGCAGGCGCACGGGTTTTCAGCGGATTACCCGGCGAAACCAGCCACCAGAGGCAATCCAGGTCAAACCGCTGCAAGGCGGCCCGACTGATCTGCACATGGCCCTGGTGCGCCGGATCAAACGACCCGCCGAGCAAGCCCACGGTCATGCCGGGGCGCAGATATGGAAACCCCTGCCTCATCTAAGGCTTGATGCACATAAATCACCGGAATTCCAAGCCCCAAGCACAGGGTGATACCTCAATAGAATTGCAAAAGTTGACCACATGTATTGGCACTGGGTCGCAAGAAAATCGGCGACAAACTGTCAGAGCAGGTCCAACGCATCAACGGCCCGCACGTCATCGTCTTGGATGTAACCACCCGTGAAAATTGTCGCGGATTATTTTGATCCCTGCGTTCTTCCGGCTGACTATTAGAGTTTTGTGCCGGAGAGACATCAGGCCCGCGCCTGTCCTTGGGGAGGGGCGAATGCGCCTTCGTCATACTGAAAACATGCCTCCGGCCTGACGGGAAAGTTAGGCGCGGGATGGGCCACGGCGTGGCACGTTCCAAAGCAGTGGATGACCTTTTCCATATCTCATGATCAACGTGACATTGCCCCTTGGCCTGCCATCCGCTATCACACCAGCCAGCACGAATTTCCCCATCATGGAGCAGTCACATGGCCGCCTATCAATACGTCTACCACATGCAG
Source organism: Pseudophaeobacter sp. TrK17 (assembly GCF_042192375.1). NCBI lineage: Bacteria > Pseudomonadati > Pseudomonadota > Alphaproteobacteria > Rhodobacterales > Roseobacteraceae > Pseudophaeobacter > Pseudophaeobacter sp. TrK17. The sequence goes on along the minus strand of NZ_CP071700.1, from coordinate 514,401 downwards.
GGTGTCTCCAAGACCTACCCCGGTGGCAAAAAATGCTTTGAAAACATCCACCTGTCATTTCTTCCCGGCGTGAAAATCGGTGTCGTCGGCGTCAACGGCGCCGGTAAATCGACCCTGATGAAGATCATGGCCGGTCTCGACAAGGATTTCACCGGCGAAGCCTGGGCTGCCGAAGGCGCGCGCGTTGGCTATCTGCCGCAGGAGCCCAAGCTCGACGAGAGCCTGACGGTGCGTGAAAACGTCATGCTGGGTCTGGCCGAGAAAAAGGCCAAGGTGGATCGCTTTAACCAGATCGCGGTTGAGATGGCCGAGAACTACACCGACGAGCTGATGGAAGAGATGACCGCGCTGCAGGACAGCATTGACGCGGAAAACCTCTGGGATCTGGACAGCCAGGTAGATGTCTCGATGGAGGCCCTGCGCTGCCCCCCCGATGATGCCGAGATCGCCAATCTGTCGGGCGGTGAAAAACGCCGGGTGGCCCTGTGCAAACTGCTGCTCGAAGCGCCTGACATGCTGCTGCTCGATGAACCGACCAACCACCTGGATGCGGAAACCATCGCCTGGCTGCAACAGCACCTGATCGACTACAAGGGCACTATCCTGATCGTCACCCACGACCGTTATTTCCTCGATGACATCACCAGCTGGATCCTGGAACTGGACCGCGGCAAGGGCATCCCCTACGAGGGCAACTATTCCGCATGGCTGGAACAAAAGGCCAAGCGCCTGGAGCAGGAAGCCCGCGAGGACAAGTCCAAGCAACAGACCCTGCAGCGCGAGCTGGAGTGGATGCGCCAGGGCGCCAAGGCCCGTCAGGCCAAATCAAAGGCCCGGATCAACGCCTATAACGATCTGGCGGAACAGTCCGAACGCGAAAAGCTCACCCGCGCCCAGATCGTCATCCCCAATGGTCCCCGTCTGGGCAGCAAGGTGATCGAGGTCGAGGGCATTTCGAAACACTATGGCGACAAACAGCTGGTGGAGAACCTCTCCTTTGATCTGCCCCCCGGCGGTATTGTCGGTGTGATCGGCCCCAACGGCGCCGGTAAATCCACCCTGTTCCGCATGCTGACCGGCCAGGAACAGCCCGACAGCGGCTCGGTTTCTTATGGCGACACGGTAAAGCTCTCTTATGTGGATCAGTCCCGCGATGACCTGAAAGACAATGAAACCGTCTGGGAAGCCATCTCTGGTGGCGCTGAAATCATTGAACTCGGCGACGCTCAGGTGAACTCCCGCGCCTATTGCTCTTCGTTCAACTTCAAAGGTGGCGATCAGCAAAAACCGCTGAACCTGCTCTCGGGCGGTGAACGCAACCGAGTCCACATGGCGCGCCTGCTGAAAGAGGGCGGCAACGTGCTGCTCCTCGATGAACCGACCAACGATCTGGACGTGGAGACCCTGCGGGCGCTCGAGGACGCGCTGGTAGATTTTGCCGGCTGCGCCGTGGTGATCTCCCACGACCGTTTCTTCCTCGACCGGATCTGCACCCACATGCTGGCCTTTGAAGGCGACGCCCATGTAGAATGGTTCGAGGGCAACTTTGAAGACTACGAGGAAGACAAGAAACGCCGTTTGGGAGCCGATGCCCTTGAGCCCAAGCGGTTGAAGCACAAGAAGTTTGTGCGGTGAAAGATACAGGCCGGGCTCTACTGCCCGGCCTAATTTATACTTATTGAGGCAATTATGAGCGACGCAAACAAAACCTGTGGCATCGTCATGCCGATTTCAGAATGCGATGGGCGGCCTGCATCCCATTGGGCTGATGTATTAAGGATCATTGAATCGGCCGCAAAGGAAGCAGGCTACCAAGCACGGCTTGTTAGCGACACCTTCGAATCCAACCTAATTCACAAAGAAATTCTTCAGAACATCTACCAAGATGAAATGGTAATTTGTGACGTTAGCGGTAGAAACCCGAATGTTTTCTTCGAACTTGGCATTCGAATGGCCACACAAAAACCTACAGTTATTATTAAAGATGATAAGACCGCTTATCCTTTTGACACTGGTCCGAACAGATATGTCGGTTATCCGCGAGACTTGCGTCACCCAGCAATGGAAAAGTTCAGAGCTGATCTGATCAGCGCGATCAAGAACACCGAAACTCAAGGCGCTGAGAACAGTTTTATTGGTCAGTTGGGGCCCTTCCAAATCCCTGATGTGGAAAGCACTAAACTCCCTGCCAGCGACATCATACTAGATAGGCTTGATAGGTTGGAGCGTTCTATCTCCGCCTCCAAATTCGACCACGATTATGGGTTGGGCATTGCCTTGCCCTCGAGAAGAGAGGAGATCTCCTTTAAGCAACTTGATGAAGAAACCGTTGAAGTTTGCTTACGAGGGTGGCTCTGTTGCACAAATCGGCTGAATGCCGAGGTTGCCCCTTCCCCAGACGGACTCACCCCACGGGCTCTGTGACGGGTATGCCAAGCGCGGTGTAGCCGTTCAGCACGGCGATCCGGATTTGGAGTTCCGCGACCTGACGGTCGAAGTCCCGTGCCATGAGCCTCTGGCCCAGCAGTTTCACGCAATGCATCTTCGTCTCGACACGGCTCCGGCGGTGGTATCCGCTCCATCGTCGCCAGAGGGCGCGGCCCAGATATTTTGATGCTCGCACGGCCTCGTTCCGGGCTGCGGCACCGGCTGTGACGGTCTTCCATGGCTTGGCATTCTTGCGGGGCGGGATGACGGCATGTGCGCTGCGGTCGGCAATGGCGTCGTGGCATTTGCGGGTATCGTAGGCGCCGTCTGCGGTGACACTGCCGATCTCAACCTCCGGCGGGATCTGGTCCAGCAGGTCGGGCAGCACTGGCGCATCTCCGATGTGGCTCCCGGTAATCTCGACGGCTCGGATCTCCAGCGTTTCCTCGTCGATCCCGAGGTGGATCTTGCGCCACACACGCCGTTTGGGGCCGCCATGCTTGCGGGCGTGCCATTCGCCTTCGCCCTCGACCTTGATCCCGGTGCTGTCGATCAGAAGGTGCAACGGACCCTTGGAGCCACGATATGGAATGCGTACGGCGAGGGTCTTCTGGCGGCGGCTCAACGTGCTGAAGTCGGGCACCGTCCAGTCGAGGCCAACAAGCCGCAACAGGCTTTCGACGAAGCCGGTCGTCTGCCGCAGCGCCATGCCGAACAGAACCTTCATCGTCAGACACGTCTGGATGGCGGTGTCACTGTAGGTCTGCTGGCGGCCACGCCTGCCTGACGGCGCGGCATCCCAGCTCATCTCGGGATCGAACCAGATCGTCAGCGAGCCGCGGCGCTTGAGCGCTTCGTTATAGGCTGGCCAGTTCCTGGTCTTGTAGGTCGGTGGTGTCGGTCTGCTCATGCAACCCAGCTACCACGCTGGATTCGCGAGATGAATCCCTCACAGGATTTGTGCAACAGAGCCTACGAGGGTACAACTCCAATCAGATCGAAAACGGCGTCGGCTATTTCCAAAGCCTTATAGCATCTTCAAAGAAAATAGAAATCGAGGTGGACTTCATCTCGACGGCTCATTCCCACTTAACGTTAAGAGGTGAGCACCCTAGTTCAAGTGAACTTCAGCTCGCGCTGGAGGAGGCTATAGAGAACGCAATTCCTTTCTAGAAATGTCTTCTCCCATAACAAAAGGCCCGAGCCTGACCTTGGGGAGGTGCGAATGCGCCTTCCCGGGGGGAAGGTCAGGCGCGGGCCTGACGGCCCAGGGGCAAACCCGCAACTGTCACCTTCCAAAGTCGCCTGTGCCAGCGAAGGGCTCCGCCCGCCCGAACCTCAAACGCTCCCCCAGAGCCTTTGCCGCTACGCGGACCGGTTCGAACTCCACGAGGGAAAGGTCAGGCGCGGGCCGTGCGGCTTGCGCCTCACGTCCCAGGGGGTATCCTGTTGAGGCCGGGCTGAGTTGCGCTGCTGGGTGCGAAGGGCTCCCCCTGTCCCTGCCTCTATGAGCGGCAGCGCAAATGGGTTGAATTTCATCTTTCCAATAATATTCCCTCCGGAGGCAAAGCAGGATGGCGTGCCCTGGTAATCCCCCCATTTTTAATTGGGTCCAGCCGTAGAATTCACGCAGCCGTTTTCAGTTTCATGGCGGGTGTCATGCCGCCGATGCCCATGTTGGGTCGCTCGTTGTTGTAAGTCCAGAGCCATTGTGTTGCCTGGTCCTGTGCCTCCTCGATGGTTTCGAAGATGTATTGCCCCAGCCATTCGCCACGAACGGTGCGGTTGTAGCGCTCGATATAGGCATTCTGTTGGGGCTTACCGGGCTGGATATATTCGAGCCGCACATTGCGTTTCTCAGCCCATTCCATGAGCTTCCCGCTGACGTATTCTGGGCCGTTGTCCACACGAATAGCTTGGGGCTTTCCGCGCCACTCAATGATCTGGTTCAGCGCACGCACGACACGTTCAGCAGGCAGCGAGAAGTCGACCTCAATAGCCAGTCCTTCGCGATTGAAGTCATCCAAGACGTTTAATGCCCTGATCGACCGGCCATCCGCCAGCTGATCCGCCATGAAGTCCATGGACCAAGTTTCATTTGGTCTTTCAGGCACAGCCAGTGGTTCCGGCTTGTCCCGCTTCAAGCGTTTCTTCGGCTTGATACGCAGGTTCAACGCCAGCTCACAGTAGACCCGGTAGACACGTTTATGGTTCCAGCCATAGCCCTGCACGTTGCGCAGATACAAAAAGCACAGGCCGAAGCCCCAGGTCCGCTTGTTAGCCGTCAAGCGTTCAAGCCAATCTGCGATCTCTTCGTTGTCATCGCTCAGCACAGGGCTGTATCTATAGCAGGTCTCGCTGATCTCGAACGCACGGCAGGCCAGAGCTATGCTGACCCCATATTGCGCAACTGCATTCATGGCCATCTCTCGCCGATGAGACGGCCTTAACGCTTTTTTCCAAGCGCTTCTTTCAGCAGGTCGTTTTGCATGCTCATCTCGGCATACATGCGCTTCAGACGACGGTTCTCTTCCGCCATATCCTTCATCTCGGAAATCAAGGACGCGTCCATGCCGCCAAACTTGGCCCGCCATTTGTAAAAACTCGCGCTGCTCATTCCGTGCTCGCGGCAAAGCTCAGAGACCGGCACACCGCCCTCCGCCTGCTTCAACACTGCCATGATTTGCGCGTCGCTAAATCGTCCATTCTTCATCATAAATCTCCTCAGATATCTTGCCGAGAAAATTCTACTTTGGAACACCACTATTTTTAGGGGGGATTACCACCTCGCCGCCCCGCTCTTCCTTGCATTTTGCCTTTTGCTCCTCTTGCGCTAGGCTGGACAGACCTCACGCCGGTCTGTTGCCGTGTTATCCGTTTGAAAGGGTCCCCCAATGCCGATCACCGCCGAAGAAATCGCTGCCAAGATCGAGGCCACCAAGGGCAGAAAGGCCAAGCGCAAAAGACTGACCACCGCGCCCGAAGGCACCAAGGGTAAGAAACTGCCCAGCGATCTGCGCAAGGGGCTGGAGGCGCATTTTCGCAGCAAGCTCTCCAAAGTTCAGGTTCATATCGGCGGCAATGCCAAGGACCTGTGCAAGGAGCTGAAAGCCAAGGCTTTTACCATTGGCAACGATGTCTATTTCGCCCGACCCGCCAGCGCTAAAAACACCGACCTTTTGGTCCATGAGCTTGCTCATGTGTTGCAACAGGGCCGTGGCAAGATGCCAAAACCCCGTGACGGTCAGGCCTTGGTTTCAAAATAGATCGCCCAAATTCCGTGACCAAGCCCTCATGAACCCAAACAATTTTTCTTTGTTTTTTGGGGTTTTGGACACAAAGCCATTCTTCGAAGCCTTAGATCGCGCAAGGTTTGAACAAAATCTTAACCATTTGTCGCTGTATTGGAGAGGCGGTGCCGCGCTAAGTTCTGGCCGTGGCCTCGGTGAGGGAGAAATGTTTTGGCTTTTGTAAGTATCATGTTCGGTTCTGTCTTTGGGCTGCTGTCTGCCGTAACCGGCTTTGCGCTGTTTGACTTGCACGTCTGGCAGAGCCTGCTGCTTTACTCTGGGTCCGGCGTTCTGTTTGCGGTTCTGTCAATCACTATCCTGGCTCTGCGCAGTGGCTTCGCGGCAAAATCGCCCAACCTGGAAAACCAAGCAGCCATTGGCGCCTGATTTCAGGCGCTCGCCCGGACAGGAAATCCCTAGCGGGCCTTAACCCAGCTGACAATCTGACCTTCTCGCAAAGCGCCTGACTGGCGCTTTTTCTCTTTGCCGCGCTCAAAAGCAACCAGGGTCGGGATGCCTTTGATCCGATAGCGCCCGCCAGTGGATTGATGTCTCTGGGTGTCCAGCTTGACCAGACGCGCCTGCCCCGCCAGTTTACTGGACGCCTTGGCATATTCCGGCCCCATCATCTTGCAAGGGCCGCACCAGGGGGCCCAAAAGTCCACCACCAAAGGCAGGTCATCGTTCTGTGCCGCCTTCTGCAGCACCGCCGGGTCCACATCCACGGGCTGTTTCGGCAGCAGCGCCGCGCCACAGCTGCCGCATTTTGCCCCAGCCGTCAGTTTCGCCTCCGGCACCCGGTTCAGCTGCGCGCAGGACAGGCAGGTCAAGGTTTTCATCGCCATCTGTTGCGCCATCACGTGCTCTCCAGTGTATTGTATCCCCGAGATATAAGCGCTGCTTGGGGTTCTACAAGCCAAACAGCAGGGCGACAGGCTTGACCCCACCGTGGGTGACACGCAGACTGGCCAGGACTTGTTCCAACATGTGAGGCCCAGATGATTTCTCGCCGCGCGTTTTCCAGCTCTGCCCTGGCGGGTTTTACCGCCGCAGCGCTGCCCGCTCTGTCCCGACCAAGCCCGGCCATGGCCAAAGAGGCCCCGGTGTTTGATCCAACACCGCAATATGTACGGATCAAAAAAGAGTTCCTCCCCGGTGAGATCCTGATCCTGACCCGGTCATTCTACCTGTATTTTGTGACCGAAAAACGCAAAGCCATTCGCTATGGCGTCGGGGTCGGAAAGGCCGGGCTGGAGTTCACCGGCAGCGCCACCATCCAGCGCAAACGGGAATGGCCCAGCTGGCGACCCACCCAGGAAATGATCGAACGCAGTCCGCGCAGCTATGGGCGGTTCGCCGATAACAGCTATGTTCAGCCCGGCGGGCCGGACAATCCCCTGGGGGCACGGGCGCTTTATCTGTTTCAAAACGGGGTGGACACCTATTTTCGCATCCATGGCACCACCCAGCCCGAAACCATTGGCTCATCCGCCTCCAATGGCTGCATCCGGATGTTGAACGAACATGTAACCGATCTTTATAATCGAGTCCCCATCGGCACCAAAGTCACGGTTTTATAGCCGCCGCCAGTCCAAACCGCGGGATAAAAGCGCCGCCCAAGCGCCTATTTGGCCTGTTGGCGCCCATCACGCGCGCAAGATGCAACGCTTGCTGCAGTGACAGCAAAGACTACAAGATTTTTTCTTGCGTGAGGGCTTCTTCTGTCCAATGCTGTCACCGCGAGGTCATAAAAGGGGTGCAAATGGACCCTGATGGGGGGCGCTCCCCCAGAATGAACGCGCCATACTGCCGCATGCTGCGGGCAGAGCACGTGAGAAGAAACTAGGAGAAGAGACGATGGCAACTGGCACCGTCAAATGGTTCAACACCACAAAAGGCTTCGGCTTTATCGCCCCCGACAGTGGCGGAAGCGATGTATTTGTTCACATTTCTGCGGTTGAACGGTCCGGCCTAACCGGCCTCGCAGACAACCAAAAAGTCAGCTACGAAATGCAGCCCGGCCGCGACGGTCGTGAATCCGCTGTAGATCTCGCGCTGCTTTGAGCCGCCAAAGATGACCCATTCTGGCGGCCCCTGTTTCGGTCGGGGCCGCTTTTGATTCCTGGCCCTAGCTCTTGGCTGCGGCAGCTTCAATCCGGGCTGCCAGCTGCAGTACAACAGGGCCCAGCGCCGCCACATTCAAGGCCACCCCCCTGGCATTGGGGTGAATATTATCCCCCTGCATATAGGCCTGCGCCGCCGCCGGATCATCGCCCGCAACCGCGCGAATTCCGGCAAAGGCATCCGGGTGCAACAGCGCACCAAACTCCTGCGCCAGCTCTGCATAGATGCTGTCAAAACTTGCCTTATATTCGGGTCCGAAATTCCCCGGCGCCTGCATCCCGATCAACAGCACCTCAACCTCTTGCGCCTGTGCTGCCACCAGGATCTGACGCAGGTTTGCACGGGCCTGAAGCGGCGGCAGACCGCGCAGCAGATCATTGCCGCCCAACAGCACAATCAGCCCCTGCGGCTGATCCGCCAGCGTCCAGTCGATCCGGGCAGCGCCGCCAGCGGTGGTATCGCCGGACACCCCTGCATTGGTCAACCGGACCTCAGCTCCCTGTTCTTGCAGCCAGTGTTGCAATTGCGGCACCAGCCCGTCGCCCTGGGGCAATCCATAGCCCTGGACCAGACTATCTCCGAAGGCCGTGATCCGCAGGTCCTCGGCGCGCGTATCAGAGGCGTAGGTCACGATAAAAATCATCCCAAACAGGGCTAAAACCTTGTGCATTGCAGCAAATGCTCCATATCCGATAGAGTATATTTAACAGGCGCAGCTTCATGACAGAAACAGATAGACCCGTTCTTCACCTTCAAGATGCGTCTTTAACGCTGAATGGCAATACCGGACCGGTGCGAATTCTGCAGGATATCTCTTTGGATGTCGCACGCGGGGAAACCCTGGGCCTGATTGGCCCCTCGGGATCTGGCAAGTCGTCGCTGTTGATGTTGATGGGCGGGCTGGAGCTGGCAACCGGCGGCCATATTGCTGCGCTGGGGCAGGATCTGACCGCCATGGATGAGGACGCTCTGGCGCGGTTTCGCCGCAATCACATGGGGGTGGTGTTCCAAAGTTTTCATCTGATTCCAACCATGACAGCGCTGGAAAATGTCGCCACCCCGTTGGAGCTGGCAGGACGGCGCGACGCCTTTGACGTCGCCCTGGCTGAGCTTGAAGCCGTGGGTCTGGGCCATCGTGCGGGTCATTTCCCGGCGCAGCTGTCGGGCGGGGAACAACAACGTGTGGCCCTGGCCCGCGCCCTGGCACCGCGCCCTGAGATCCTGCTGGCGGATGAGCCAACCGGCAATCTGGATGAGGCCAATGGCGCCGCTGTGATGGATCTGCTGTTTGACTTGCGCGACCGCTCAGGCGCCACATTGATCATGGTGACCCATGCACCTGAACTGGCCAGCCGCTGTGATCGGGTGATCCGCCTGCGTGATGGCCGGCTGGCAGACCCCTCAGCCGCAAGTGAGGCGGCAGAATGACGGGCCAGTCGCTCAGCCAGTCCCGCAGCCAGTCCCGCACGCCCGCCTTCTCACTCCGTCTTGCCTGGCGCTTTGCCCTGCGTGAGCTGCGCAGCGGCGTCAAAGGCTTTCGCATCTTTCTCGCTTGTCTGGCTCTTGGGGTGGCGGTGATTGCCGCCATTGGCTCGATCCGCGCCTCGATTGAGGCCGGCTTGACCCAAGAAGGCGCCAGTCTGCTGGGCGGCGACGCTGAACTCACCTTTACCTATCGCTTTGCCAATGACGAAGAGCGCGCCTGGATGGCCACCCATTCCGAGGCGGTCTCGCAGATTGTCGAGTTCCGCTCGATGGCGACCTTAGGCGACGAACGCGCCCTGACCCAGGTCAAAGCGGTTGATAATGCCTATCCGCTGACCGGCAGCCTGACCCTGCAACCCGACATCCCCCTGGCGCAGGCGCTGGCGGGCAATGGCACGCTGCCCGGTGTGGCGATGATGCCGGTTCTGGCGGATCGGCTGGGGCTCAAGCCCGGGGATACGGTCCGCTTTGGCACCCGCGACTTTGTGCTGATGGCCACCATCAAAACCGAGCCAGACGCCGCCGCCTCCGGCTTTGCCCTGGGGCCACGTACCCTGGTGGCCCGCCCAGCCCTAGAGGGCTCCGGCCTTTTGGCGCCCGGCTCGCTCTATTCCACCAAATACCGGCTGGCGCTGGCCCCGGACACCGATCTCGACGCGCTGCAGGCCGAGGCCCGCGCCCAGTTTGAGGACAACGGCATGCGCTGGCGTGATGCCCGCAACGGCGCCCCCGGCATTGCCACCTTTGTCGACCGTCTGGGCGGGTTTCTGGTGCTGGTCGGGCTCTCTGGTCTGGCGGTGGGCGGCGTTGGCGTATCTGCTGCTGTGCGCGCCTATCTGGCCACCAAGACCGAAACCATCGCCACCCTGCGCACCCTTGGCGCTGAACGGCAGGTGATTTTCCTCACTTATTTCTTGCAAATCGGCGCACTGACCCTGCTGGGGGTCAGCATCGGGCTGCTGCTCGGCGGGTTGGGGCCAATCCTGCTGGGGCCGATGATTGCAGCGCAACTGCCCTTCCCGGCGGTTTTTGCGGTCTACCCCGCCACCCTGGTTGAGGCGGCACTTTATGGCTTTCTCACTGCCTTTATCTTTGCCCTGTGGCCGCTGGCCCGGGCCGAGCGCATCCGCGCTGCCTCGCTGTTTCGCGGCGCCTTGGGCGAGGTAAGCCGCCTGCCGGCGCTCCGCTATATTCTGGCAACCGTCCTGGCGCTGGTCCTGCTTGTGGGCTCGGCCGCCTGGTTCTCTGGCGCCGCAAAGCTGACGCTCTGGACTGCAGGGGGGCTGATGGGCGCCCTGCTGGTGCTGTTGATTGCCGCCCTGGGTCTGGGCTGGCTGGCACGGCGTGGTTCCCACATCACCCGTGGCCGCCCGGCGCTGCGATGGGCACTGGCCGCGATTGGCACCGCCCGCGATGGCGCCGTGCCTGCGGTCCTGGCGCTGGGTCTGGGGCTGACGGTTCTGGCCGCCATTGGCCAGATCGACGGCAATATGCGCCGCGCCATTGCCGGCAATCTGCCCGATGTGGCCCCCTCTTATTTCTTTGTCGACATTCAGCGCGATCAGATGCCTGCCTTCCTGCACCGTGTCGAGGGCGACCCGGCTGTCAGCAAGGTTGAAAGCGCGCCAATGTTGCGGGCGGTCATTACCAAGATCAACGGCACCCCCGCACAGGAGGTCGCAGGCGATCACTGGGTGGTGCGCGGCGATCGTGGCGTCACCTATGCGGCAGCACAGCCCAAAGGCACCGAGGTGGTGGCAGGCAGCTGGTGGCCCGAGGATTACACCGGCCCGCCGCAGGTCAGCTTTGCCGCTGAAGAGGCCGAGGAACTGGGCCTGGACCTGGGCGACACCATCACCCTGAACGTGCTGGGCCGTGACATACAGGCCGAAATCACCAGCTTTCGCAATGTCGATTTCTCCACTGCCGGCATGGGTTTTGTGCTGACCCTGAATGAGGCGGCACTGGCCGGTGCGCCGCATAGTTTTATCGCCACGGTCTATGCCGAGACCAGCGCAGAGGCGCAGATCCTGCGGGATCTGGCGCAGGAAATGCCCAATATCACCGCCATCCGGGTCCGCGATGCCATTGACCGGGTCTCTGATATTTTGCGCCAGCTGGCCGCTGCCACCAGCTATGGTGCCGCTGCCACCCTGATCACTGGGTTTCTGGTGCTGCTGGGCACCGCCGCCGCCGGAGAGCCCGCCCGGCGCTACGAAGCTGCCTTGCTCAAGACCCTTGGGGCCTCTCGCCGCAAAATCCTGCTGAGCTTTGCCCTGCGGTCTATCATTCTGGGCGCAGGCGCTGGGGGTGTTGCCCTGCTGGCAGGCGTTGCCGGCGCCTGGGCGGTGAATATCTATGTCTTTGAGACCGCCTATGTGGTGATCTGGCCCAATGCGCTGGCGGTGGTCTCTGGGGGCATCGCAACCACGCTGCTGGCCGGGTTGATCTTTGCCTGGCGCCCACTGGCCGCCCGTCCCGCCCGTATTTTGCGAGCCCGTGAATAAAGCAAGCGCGCGAAAGCGCCTTTTGCCTTCAGGAACATATACCCCCAGGCCAAATCCGCCCCAGGCCAAATCAGGCCCGGTTTGGCCAGCCATGTCTCTGGCAGACCTAACCCGCTGCAGCCGTCGCGACACCTGTCGCGGAACCTGCGCAGGCAACCGGCTGCAAGATCCGCATCAGGTCGTGATTTTCGCAGATCAGCGCTTCCAGGGTGATGTCGTCCAGCGAGGCATAAAAAGCCTGTGCCGCATCCGCAAGCGCCACCTTCAGGCGGCAGGCACTGGAGAGCGGGCAGGTGTTGTCGGCATCGGCAAAACACTCCACCATTGGCAGCGCGCCTTCGACATCGCGAAACACCTCGCCAATCTGGATCTGTTCAGGTTGACGCCCCAGGGTCATGCCGCCGTTGCGCCCGCGCTGGGTATGCAGATAGCCAAGCTGGCTCAGCTGGTTGATGACTTGGGCCAGATGGTTTTCCGAGATATTGCAACACTCGGCGATCTCGGCCTTGGTGACCAAACGATCCGCGTTTGCTGCACAATACATCAGCAGTCGGACGGCGATATTGGTCCTTTTTGTAATGCGCATGATCCTGGCTCCCGCTACTTTCAGCTAGGGGTTTATTGCACAACCCGCCAAAAAGCGGTTTGACATACATCAATTGCCCCGGCTTCAAAAATGGAATGACGATGAAATGACGCTCCACCCTCCTTATTTCTTTGGCTATGGCAGCCTGGTAAACACCGCCACCCACGACTACCTGGATCCACAGCCCGCGCGGCTCCGCGGCTGGCGGCGCAGCTGGTGCCATACCCCCCTGCGTGATGTGGCCTTTCTCACCGTCGAACCCGCACCGCAGGTTGAAATCGACGGGTTGATCGCCGCCGTCCCGAATGCCGACTGGCAGGCTCTGGATGACCGCGAGTTTGCCTATGACCGTCTGCCCGCAGATCAACAAGTCCGCCATGCCCTGCCTGATCATACCGAAATTTCCTTTTATGCGGTGCCGACAGAGGCGCAAAACCAAGGCAGCCATCGCCACCCGATCTTGCTGAGCTACCTTGATGTGGTGGTGCAGGGCCATCTGCAGGTCTTTGGTACGGCGGGTGTGGATGCGTTTTTTGCCAGCACTGCGGGCTGGGACGCCCCTATCCTGAACGACCGGCAACAGCCACGCTATCCCCGCCACCAGGTTCTGTCCGCCACCGAGCAGCAGCTGGTGGACCAGCATCTGACCCAGCTGAACGCCCAGGTGCTGAGCTAGCTCTTTTCCCCGGCAGGCCAAGGTTCCGCCACACCCAAAAGGCGCGATACAATCGCTCCGCGCGCCGCACCGCGCCGGGCAAGGCCCGGCGCCCGGCCCAACTGTGTCGTCCCATTCTTTGAATGGGGCTGAACAGGCGGGAGCCCCCCCTTTCCTTGTCCCAGCGCACAAAAAAGGCGACCCTCCTTTAGGGTCGCCTGCTGTTTGTTGCGCTGTCGCTAGCCAGGTTGTTTGCCAGGTCGCTTGTCGCGATTTAGCCGCGCGCTTGCACAACCGACATCAGCGCCAACAGCGCGCTCATGTCTGGTCCGCGTTCGCGCCCGGTGACCGCCTTGCGCAGCGGCATGAACAAGCCCTTGCCCTTGCGGCCAGTGGCCTCTTTCACTGCGGTGGTCCAGCTCTTCCAGCTCTCATTATCATAGGGGCCTTCCGGCAGCAGTTTCATCGCCTCAGCGATGAATTCCGCATCCTCATCGGCGATCAGCGGTGCGGCACCGTTTTGGCACAGATCCCACCAGCCCTGCAGATCTTTCAGCGTGGTGATGTTTTCCTTGGCCATTGCCCAAAAGCCCTCTTGCTTGTCTGCAGGTACGCCCAGGGCCTCTACATGTGGTTGCACCTGGTCCAGCGTCAGCGACTGCAAATAGCGTGCGGTCAGCGGATACAGATCCTCCACATCAAACTTGGTGGGCGCCGCGCCAAAGCGGTTGATGTCAAAGCCCTCAACCAGCTCCGCCATCTCAGCGCGCACTTCAACCGGATCCGAAGACCCCAACCGGGCCATCAGGCTCAGCAATGCCATGGGCTGCACGCCTGCTTCGCGCAGGTCGCGCAGCGCCAGGGTGCCAAGCCGTTTGGACAGCGCTTCGCCCTGGGGGCCGGTCAACAACGAGTGATGAGCAAATTCGGGCACCGCGCCGCCCAGCGCCTTGATGATCTGGATCTGAGTGGCGGTATTGGTCACATGGTCCGATCCCCGCACCACATGGGTGACGCCCATTTCGGTGTCATCCACCACCGATGCCAGGGTATACAGGAACTGACCATCGCCCCGGATCAGCACCGGGTCGGATACCGACGCGGCATCAATCGAGATATCGCCCAGTACGCCGTCTTTCCACTCGATACGCTCATGGTCCAGCTTAAAGCGCCAGACACCATCGCCGCGTTCCGCCCGCAGTGCTGCTTTTTCATCCTCGGACAGCGCCAGGGCTGCGCGGTCATAGACCGGTGGCTTGCCCATGTTCAGCTGTTTCTTGCGCTTCAGGTCCAGCTCGGTTGGGGTCTCAAAGGCCTCATAAAAGCGGCCAATGCTGCGCAGCTCATCCGCGGCAGCAACATAGCGCTCCAGCCGTTCGGACTGGCGCTCAACCCGGTCCCAGGTCAGGCCAAGCCATTCCAGGTCCTGCTTGATCGCATCGACATATTCTTCCTTCGAGCGCTCAGGGTCGGTATCATCAATACGCAGAATGAACTCTCCGCCGGCCTTGCGGGCGATCAAGAAATTCATCAGCGCGGTGCGCAGATTGCCGACGTGGATATATCCAGTGGGCGACGGGGCAAAACGAGTGGTTGTCATTAGATATCTCCTGTTGCCCTGCCCATCTCACATAGGGCTGGCTTTGTCCAGTTTTTGCCACCTGCCGCGCCGTATCCCTGCCGCTACAATCGCCGCAGATATGCGCCATGCTTTGCCCCGACTAAACCCGCCACAGGCCGGCGCCCCGAGCCATAAAACACCCAGCTACAAGGCACCCCCGCCTAAAACGCCGACACACAGTTGCGTGAGGTTTGCCTTAAACCTCTTTGATTTGCGCCATGCTCGGCTAGGCTCTCAGCGACGATCAAGACGCGAACCTTCCAAGTGACCCTTTGAATTCGCCAAACCGGCGACATCCAATCCACCGCCACCTTGGCAGAAAGGACTTCCCTATGACCGTAAAATTCACCCGCCGTACCGCCCTGACCGCAGCAGCAGCCCTGCCGCTGGCCGCAACCGCCCGCAGCGCCAGTGCCAGCGCCGAGCTGGCCAAAGCACCCGCGTCCCAAACGCGCAGCTTCAAACTTGGTGACTTTACCGTCACCACATTGCTGGACGGCAGCCGACCCGTCGAAAATCCGCAGCCGATTTTTGGCGGCGGTGCCAGTGATGCCGAGTTCGCCGCCACCTCGGCGCAGAACTTCATTCCCACCGACGTTGCGCAATTCTTCTTTACCCCAACACTTGTCGACACTGGTCAAGAGAAGATCCTGTTTGATACCGGCCTGGGCCAAGGCGGCATTCAGATGGCGCTGGCCGAGGTGGGCCTGACCCCGCAGGATATCGACGTGGTTGTGCTCACCCATATGCACCCGGATCATATCGGTGGCATGACCACGGCGGGGGCAGAAACCTTCTCAAAGGCGCGCTATATCACCGGGCGTCAGGAGTTTGATTTCTGGGGCACACAGGCAGAAGGCAACCGCATAGGCGATCTGATGGCCAAGAAAGTGACACCGTTTGCCGAAAAGCTCTCGTTTCTGGAGGATGGCGCCTCGGTTGCTTCCGGGATCAGCGCGGTGGCCAGCTTTGGCCATACCCCCGGCCATATGGGCTACATGCTGGACAGCGGCGGGCAGCAGCTGATGCTGACCGCAGATCTGGCCAATCACTATGTCTGGTCCTTTGCCCACCCGGACTGGGAAGTGAAGTTCGACATGGACAAAGAGGCCGCGACCGGCGCGCGGCGGAAAATCCTCGATATGCTCGCCAGCACCCGCACGCCGATGATTGGCTACCACATGCCCTTCCCGGCGGCCGGCTATGTGGAAACACGCGGCTCCGGTTTCCGCTTTGTGCCTGTCAGCTATCAGATGATGGGCTAAACCCAAACAAAACTCGAATAAAACGAAAGGAGCTGTCCGGCAAACGCCGTGGCAGCTCCTGATCTATTTTTTCCAAAACCGCGACAGGCGGAATTCATGTGGGTCCACCACGGGCGCATCCCCGGTGACCAGATCCGCTGTCAGACGTCCCGCCGCCGGACCGATGCCAAACCCATGGCCGCTGTATCCGGTGGAGACAAACAACCCGGGCAGATCATCCACCTGCGAAATCACGGGCACTGCATCCGGGGTGACATCAATCAACCCGCCCCAGCTCTGCACCACATCGGCACCTTGCAATACCGGAAAGGCCCTTTGCGCCGCTTCCCAGCCCTGTTTGATCGCCTTTTGCGACGGTGCAGGATCAAGCACCCGGGCGTTTTCAAATGGCGTGGTCTGCTGTGGCGTCCAGCGCCGGTCCTGTGCAGCCTCTTCGCGCCACCGGCCCGACCCCGTGAGACGCAGCTGAAGCGAGCGCCATTCCTGCAGATAACTGGGAAGGAATTTCAGCCCCAGGCGCAGCGTATCGGGAACAATATCGACGATGTTTTCTGTGCCATTGGCAATGGTATAACCGCCATCCAGCCGCTTGCGCAGCGAAAAGCCATTGCTCCAGATCGCGGTTTCCGGCCCATCCTGAACCGCCGAGGTCCGCAGCACGGAATTCAAGACCTTGAGCTGCGGCAGGGAAACCCCCGCATTGCCCAGAAACAGCCGCGACCAGGCGCCGCCCGCGACCACCACAGCCGAACAGGCCACCCGCCCCCGTTCGGTAATCACATTGCTGACCCGCCCCGCTTCGGTTTCAACCGCGCGCACCGCGCATTCCGTCATCACCTTGGCCCCTGCGGCCTGCGCTGCCCGCGCAATGGCATGGGTGGCCAATTGCGGCTCGGCACGCCCATCAAGCGGGGTGTAGTAGCCGGAGATCACTTTGCCCTGATATCCGGGCATCACCGGCTTCAGCAGATCACCACGCAGCATTTGCCCCGGCAGATCCAGCGCCGCCAGATGCGGTGCCCAGGTTTCCAGCTTTGCCTCTTCGCGTCCGCTTTCGGCAGTGTAGAGAATACCAGAGCGCTGATAGCCGGTGGGATGGCCAGTGCGCGCCTCCAGCCCCTCCCAGATTTTCATCGCCTCTGCCATCAGTGGCAGCTCGCGCGGGTCTCGCTGGGAAATCCGCACCCAGCCCCAATTGCGTGAACTCTGCTCGCCTGCAATCTGACCCTTTTCGCACAGCAACACGGAAACCCCGCGCTCGGCCAGTTCAAGTGCCGTCGAGGCACCAATGATCCCCCCCCCAACAACAACCGCATCAACGCGTTTGGGCAGGGCAAGATCGGCTTGGAAATAGGGCAGCTTAGGTCCAGGCATGAGATGGTCTATGCCGCGCCGCTGGCTTTTGGTCCAGAGGACAAAACAGCCCCCCGGCAGGCCGGGAACAAAATGTGATTTTTCGGACGCATGGTTGGCACTCTTGGGACATAGCTTTTTGTGTGAAGCGAATAAAATCAGGCCAAATCAGGTGCCAAAGCACCAAGATCACGCGGCCTGGTCTCAATATAATAGTTAAGAAGAGTCACGAAAACGATTGACAATAGGGTAGCGCCGATCAAGCCAAAAGGCGCGTGGAGACAGCCGTGCACCCGGGGCCGACTGAAAGCGTTTGTATTCACTGATATAAATCAGATGCTCGACCCGCTTGGCTGTTTCGCGCGCGAAACCTTTGGCCACACAATCCGCGATTGAGCCGTCCTGATCGACCAGAATCTCCAGAATGGCGTCCAGCTCGGGGTAGTCCGGCAGGCTATCGCTGTCTTTCTGGTCGTCGCGCAATTCAGCCGAGGGCGGTTTGTCGATCACATTGGGGCGGATCACCTCACCTGCCGGCCCCATCATCCAGGGGCGGTGATTGCCATTGCGCCAGCGGCAAGTTTCAAACACCCGGGTTTTATAGAGATCCTTGATCGGGTTGTAGCCACCGTTCATGTCGCCATAAATGGTCGCATAGCCAACGGCCACTTCGGATTTATTGCCGGTGGTGAGCAGCATCTCGCCAAACTTGTTCGACATCGCCATCAGCAACAGCCCCCGCAGGCGGGACTGGATGTTTTCCTCGGTGAGGTCTTCATCGCGCCCGGCAAACAGCGGCGCCAGCGTGTTTGAGATGGCACTGCGGCCTTCGGCAATGGGCACATAATCGTAATGCACCCCCAGGGCTTCGGCCACGGCCTCGGCGTCATCCAGCGATTCCCGGCTGGTGTATTCAGAGGGCAGCATCACACAGCGCACATTTTCGGCGCCAATCGCATCCACGGCAATGGCGGCAACAATGGCGGAATCCACCCCGCCCGACAGCCCCAACAGCGCCTTTTTGAACCCGGTCTTACCCATGTAGTCACGTAAGGATTCGACCATGGTGCGATAGTCCTGCTCCCATTCATCGGGCAGATGGGCCTTTTCGCCCTCAACAGCGCGCCAGCCGTCGGGGGTGCGCTGCAGATCCAGCTGGGTTATTGCCTCGTCAAACACCGGCATTTGCAGCGCCAGAGCCCCGCCGGGATTCAACACAAATGTGCCGCCATCAAAGACCTGGTCATCCTGACCGCCAACCAGATTGAGATAGATCACCGGCAGGCCCGTCTCTACCGCGCGGGCCACCATGTGATTCTGCCGCACTTCCATCTTGTTGCGGTAATAGGGCGAGCCATTGGGAATCAGCAGGAATTCAGCGCCGGTCTCTTCCAGAGTTTCCGCCACGTCCTCGTGCCAGCCATCTTCGCAGATCGGCGAACCAATGCGGGTATCGCCCACCGCATAAGGACCGCCCAGAGGCCCCACATCAAAAATCCGCACCTCGTCAAACACGGTTTCATTGGGCAAATGGTGCTTCAGACACTGCGAAGAAATCTTGCCGTCCTTGAGGATCAAATAGGCATTAAAGAGCTTATCCCCGTCGACCCAGGGACAGCCAATTGCCAGCGCCGGACCATCAGCGCAGTCCTGTGCCAGCTGTTCGGCGGCGGCCATAGCGGCCTGTTGGAACACTGGCCTCATCACCAGATCCTGAGTATTATAGCCGGTCAGAAACATCTCCGGCAGCGCCACCAGATCGGCCCCGGCCTTGCGCCCCTCGGCCCAGGCCGCCCGCGCCTTTGCAGCATTGCCAACAAGATCCCCGACGGTGGGATTCAATTGCGCCAGTGTCACCCGGAAACGATTAGCCATTCTGCACAAGCCCTTTGCAAAACATGTTGCAAGTCGTTTATCAGATCAGGAGCCAAGGAAAAGGGCCGAGTGCAAAAGACATTGCGACACGCGTGTTGCTCGCTTAGTTTCCTAGCAAGTCGCCCAGAAGTCACCCATTGGCAAACGCAAATCCCGCGCTGGTTTCAGACTGGCACAGGTAAGACAGAGGTTTTTATGACCGGTTACAGCAGAACGCTTGCGATCCTTTCCTTTCTGACCCTGGCCAGCGCCACCGGCAGCCCCCTCTGGGCCCAGGATGGCACCATCATCACCAGTGAGGACGAAATCGGCGGGGTCTATGAGGGCACCTTCCGCGGCGGCGTGCAGCATGGCACCGGCACCTATCGCCTGCCCAATGGCTATGAATACTCTGGCGACTGGGTCGATGGGGAAATTCTCGGCCAGGGGGTTGCACGCTTTCCCAATGGCGCCGTCTATGAAGGCGAGTTCGTCAAGGGAAAACCCGAAGGTCTGGGCAAGATCACGCTCTCGGATGGCGGCACCTATGAGGGCGAATGGATGGCCGGCGTCATCAATGGCCAGGGCGTCGCAGTCTATGCCAATGGGGTGCGCTATGAGGGCAGCTTTGTGCAGGGGGAGCACCAGGGCAAAGGGGTGATGCAAAACCCCGGCGGCTATGAATACGACGGGGATTGGATCGAAGGACGCAAAGAGGGGACCGCCACCATTACCTATCCCGATGGCGCCACCTATCAGGGCGATATTGTCGATGGTTTGCTGCATGGCACCGGCACATTGCAGATGCCCGACGGGCTGCACTATGAAGGCGAGTGGGTCGGCAATCAGATGCACGGCATCGGCACCCTCACCCAGCCCAACGGCGATGTCTACACCGGTCCGCTCGACCAGGGGCGGCGCCAGGGGATTGGCACCCAGACCCATGCCAATGGCGACGTCTATGAAGGCATGTTCCAGGATGACCTGCGCCACGGCACCGGCACCTTTACCAAAACCGACGGCTATACCTATACTGGCGACTGGCTGGCCGGCCAGATCGAGGGCAATGGCCGCGTCACCTATCCCGATGGCTCGGTCTATGTGGGGCAGTTTCAGGATGATCTGTCCCATGGCACCGGCAAAATCACCTATCCGGATGGCTCGACCTATGAAGGCGACTGGATTGCCGGGGTGATCGAAGGCAATGGCACCGCCACCTATCCCAATGGGGTCACCTACACGGGCGCGTTTCAGAATGCCCGCAACCATGGTCAGGGCGTCATGACGGACGCCAGCGGCTATCGCTATGATGGCGGCTGGAAGGATGGGCAGCGCCACGGCGAAGCCCGCGTCACCTATGCGGATGGCTCGATCTACAGCGGTAGCTTCGTGAACAGCCAGCGCCATGGCAAAGGCAAGATCGAGATGCCCAACGGCTTTACCTATGAAGGCGACTGGAGTGAAGGCAAGATCACCGGCTCAGGCACTGCCACCTATGCCACCGGAGATGTCTACGTCGGCAGCTTTGTGAACGGCAAACGCCAGGGGGCCGGCACCATGACCTATGTCAGCGGCCAAACCGTCAGTGGCGAATGGGACAAGGGCGCGCCCCCCAGTGCAGATGGATCGGCAGCCGAGGCCGAGGGAAACACCGCCGACGACACCTAAGCCCCCATCGGGCAAGGCCAAGATCGGTGCCGACGTGTCAATCTTGGCCTGCAATCGTGGCCTGACAGTGCGGATGCAACAGCAACGGGTTGAGCCCGCATCGCCAAGACCTGCCCCAAGGCAACAGTAAGGCAGCAGCACGCCGCTCAGCGTTGCCGCGGTATTGGGCCCTTGCCGCTGTCCAGAGCAGCAAAATTCTCTCTTTTCATTCACCCCTGCCTCTGTATAAATCACCCCATGACCATTTGCGCAGATATCCCCATGACCAACGCCGCGTCGCGTGCTGTGTCTCTGCGCGCCCTACTACTGCTCCTAGTCCGCCTCTGAGCGTGCCTTTTGGCGCGTCCGCTCAGAGGAGAATGGATTTACGCGTCAGAACACACCCCCAGAAATGGACTTCAGGACAGAGCTAGAAAGATTTCAAAATGACAAATGTTACCGACAAAGGTCGCGTGCTGATCTTCGACACCACCCTGCGTGATGGCGAACAGAGCCCCGGCGCCACCATGACCCATGACGAAAAACTCGAGATTGCCGAGCTGCTGGATGACATGGGCGTCGACATTATCGAAGCCGGCTTTCCCATCGCATCTGAAGGCGACTTCAAGGCGGTGAGCGAAATCGCAGAGCGGTCAAAGAATTCGGTGATCTGCGGACTCGCCCGTGCCAATTACAAAGACATCGACCGCTGCGCCGAGGCCGTGCGCAACGCTGCGCGACCGCGCATCCATACCTTTATCGGCACCTCGCCGCTGCACCGCGCCATTCCCAATCTTTCCATGGATGAGATGGCCGACAAGATCCACGAAACCGTCACCCATGCGCGCAACCTGGTGGACAATGTGCAGTGGTCACCGATGGACGCCACCCGCACCGAGTGGGACTACCTGTGCCGGGTGATCGAGATCGCCATCAAGGCTGGTGCGACCACCATCAACATCCCCGACACTGTCGGTTATACGGCCCCGGCTGAGAGTGCTGATCTGATCAAACGCCTGATCGAAACAGTTCCCGGCGCCGATGAGGTGATCTTTGCCACCCATTGTCACAATGACCTTGGCATGGCGACGGCAAACTCGCTGGCGGCCGTGGCCGGTGGTGCGCGTCAGATCGAATGCACCATCAATGGCCTGGGTGAACGGGCCGGCAATACCGCGCTCGAAGAGGTGGTGATGGCGCTGAAAGTACGCAGTGACATCATGCCCTGGGTGACCGGCATCGACACCTCCAAGATCATGCATATCTCGCGGCGCGTTGCCACTGTTTCGGGGTTCAACGTGCAGTTCAACAAGGCCATCGTCGGCAAGAACGCCTTTGCCCATGAAAGCGGCATCCACCAGGATGGCATGCTCAAGAACAAGGAAACCTTTGAGATCATGCGCCCCGAAGATGTGGGTCTGGCCGGCACCTCGTTGCCGCTTGGCAAACACTCGGGCCGCGCGGCCCTGCGCGACAAGCTCACCACTCTGGGGTTTGAAGTCGGCGACAACCAGCTGAAAGATCTGTTTGTGCGCTTCAAAGAACTGGCCGACCGCAAGAAGGAAGTCTTTGACGACGATATTGTCGCCCTCATGCGGGTCGGTGAGGATGCCGAAAATGACCATCTGCAGCTGGTCTCGATGAAGGTTGTCTGTGGCACTGGCGGCCCGGCAGAGGCAACGGTTGAGATGGAAATCGACGGCAAAGACCTGACAGCGGTGGAAAGCGGCGACGGCCCTGTGGATGCCACCTTCAAGGCGATCCGCAAGCTCTATCCAAACACCGCCCGCTTGCAGCTGTATCAGGTGAACGCAGTGACCGAAGGCACCGATGCCCAAGCCACTGTTTCGGTCCGGCTGGAAGAGGACGGCATCATCGCCACCGGCGAGAGCGCCAATACCGATACGGTTGTGGCCTCGGCCAAGGCCTATATCAACGCGCTGAACCGGGTGATCGTGCGGCGCGGCAAAGTCGGCGAAGGCGTCGACACCCGCGAGATTTCATACAAAGACGTCACCTGAGGGTAAGCCTCATGGCAGCGTGACAGCATCATGCGCCGCACAGCAGTGTGGCGCATGATGTGCAAATACCCGACGACAGGCAAAAACCCCGCAGCTCAGCTCAGCGCTGCAAAAAGCGCGTCCAGGCGGGCGCATTCGGCCTCGGTGCCGAAGGGCGTATTGACCACAAACATGCCAGAGCCAATCATCCGGTGCCCTTCGCGCGCTGGTGGAAACCGCACCTCGTGACGCAGGGCACCGGGCAGGTTCTGGTTTTCCAGCGCCCGCAGCATCGGCCCATGGGCACCATCCTTCAGGATCGGGTACCACAGGGCAATAATGCCGACGTTCCACTTGCGATGCAGAGTGGCGATAATGCCGGGGATGCGGCCATAGTCGCTTTTGATTTCATAGCTTGGATCAATCAACAACACGCCACGCCGCGGGGTGGGCGGCGCCAGGGACTGAGCCAGCTCAAACCCGTCCTGCAGATGCACCTTGGCCCGCCCCCGTGGCAGCGCCTGCCGCAGGGCGTCATGTTCGCCGGGGTGCAGCTCGGCAAAATGCAGGCTGTCCTGCGGGCGCAGCAGGGTCGAGGCAATCAGCGGCGAGCCGGGATAGGCCATATCGCCATGTGCCGCCTGACAGGCCGCCAGCGCCTGGCGCAGCGGATGCTCGGCTGGCAACAGACCATCGTCCAGAATGCGATCAATGCCCGCCGCCGCCTCGCCGGTTTTCACCGCCTCCGGCGCATCCAGATGGTACAGCCCCCGCCCGGCGTGGGTTTCGATATAGCTGACCGGTTTGTCCTTGCGGGTGAGGTAGGACAGAATCACCGCCAGCAGCGCATGTTTCTGCACATCGGCCAGGTTTCCGGCGTGATAGATATGTTGATAGGATAGCATAGCACCGGCTTTAGCGTGAAATTGCCCCATGCGAAACCTCGAAAGACCCCCGGCGGGAGCTCGGTGGGATCTCGGCGGGATCTCGGCACCTGCCTGCTTGCGGCGATCTCTGCCCATTGCCCTGCCGCCAGCAAAGCACAAGTCCGATGCCCAGAATATCGCCCAGGCCGGCGAAAAGGCGCTAGTTGACCTTAAAACGCCCTTTCGCGGCAGGGCTGCGCTGGTATAAGACCTTGATCTGCGGCCCTCGCGGAGTCGCCCCACGTTGCAGTTCAATAGGATCCTATTTTTATGGCGCTTTTCGGAAATCTTGGCGGTTTGTTCACCACGGACATGGCCATCGACCTCGGCACCGCAAATACGCTGGTCTATGTCAAAGGCCGCGGCGTGATCCTTTCGGAACCCTCTGTGGTGGCCTATCACATCAAAGACGGGGTGAAAAAGGTTCTGGCAGTTGGCGAAGACGCCAAGCTGATGCTGGGCCGGACCCCGGGCAGCATTCAGGCGATCCGCCCCATGCGCGAAGGGGTGATTGCCGATTTTGACACTGCCGAAGAGATGATCAAACATTTCATTCGCAAGGTGCACAAACGTTCGCCTTTCTCCCGCAAGCCAAAGATCATTGTCTGTGTGCCCCATGGTGCCACCCCAGTTGAGAAACGCGCAATTCGCACCTCGGTGCTGTCTGCGGGGGCTGGACGCGCTGGGCTGATCGCCGAACCCATTGCCGCTGCCATTGGCGCTGGCATGCCCATCACCGACCCCACCGGCAACATGGTTGTTGATATCGGCGGCGGCACCACCGAGGTTGCGGTTCTGTCGCTGGGCGACATCGTTTATGCACGCTCGGTGCGTGTGGGGGGCGACCGGATGGACGAAGCCATCATCTCTTACCTGCGCCGCCAGCAAAACCTGCTGATCGGCGAAGCCACCGCCGAACGGATAAAGACCTCGATCGGCACCGCCCGGATGCCCGACGATGGCCGCGGCCAGTCGATGCAGATCCGCGGGCGCGACCTGCTGAACGGCGTGCCAAAAGAAATCGAAATCAGCCAGGCCCAGGTCGCCGAAGCCCTGGCAGAACCGGTACAGCAGATCTGCGAAGCGGTGATGACCGCACTCGAAACAACACCGCCGGATCTGGCCGCTGACATCGTCGACCGGGGCGTAATGCTCACCGGGGGCGGTGCGCTGCTGGGGGATCTGGATCTGGCGCTGCGCGAACAGACCGGGCTGGCCGTCTCGATTGCGGATGAATGCCTGAACTGTGTGGCACTTGGCACCGGCAAGGCGCTGGAGTTCGAAAAGCAGCTGCGCCACGCCATCGACTACGACAGCTAAGCCAACACCTGCCCTGCCCGCGCAGAACCATGCGGGGCAGTGACAGCCGTCGGAAAGGAGCCCCTTGGCCAAAGATCGCTCCCAGCGCGAAGACTATACAACCCCGCTGCGCCGCCTGCTGGTGGTGCTGGCCTGTCTCTGTCTGGCTGCACTGTTTCTGGTCTGGAGGATCGACAGCCCAAGGGTCGAACGGTTTCGCGCACAGCTGATCGACGCGGTGGTGCCCAATATGGACTGGGCCATGGTGCCGGTAACGGGGGCCATCAACCTGTTCCGGGATTTCCAAAGCTACCAGCGTCTGAGCGACCAGAACCGCGAGCTGCGTTCTGAGTTGCGGCAGATGCGGGCCTGGAAAGAGGCCGCCCTACAGCTGGAGCAGGAAAACGCCCGGCTGCTGGATCTGAACAACGTGCGGCTTGATCCAAAACTCACATTTATTACCGGCGTGGTCATGGCTGACAGTGGCTCGCCGTTTCGTCAGTCGGTGATTTTGAACGTGGGCGCCCGCGACGGCATCCAGGATGGCTGGGCCACCATGGATGGCATCGGCCTGGTAGGGCGCATTTCCGGCACCGGGCGCAATACGGCCAGGGTGGTGCTGTTGACTGATGCCGCCAGCGCGGTGCCCGTCACCATCCAGCCTTCGGGGCAGACCGCGCTGGTGACAGGCGACAACAGTACTGCCCCCCTGCTCACCTTTTTGGAAAATGATGATCTGGTGCGCCCCGGCGACCGGGTGATTACCTCTGGCGATGGCGATGTTTTTCCCGCCGGTCTGCTTGTCGGGCAGGCAACGCTGGATCGCAGTGGCCGCATGCGGGTGCGGCTGTCGGCAGATTATGAACGGCTGGAGTTTCTGCGGGTCCTGCGCCATCATGGCACCCAGGTCATCCGCGATCCCGGCGGGCTGATCGTCCCGGCCCCCGGCGCCAATACCCCCAGATCCCGTCCCGGCGATCTTGAGCTTGGCACCACAAATAGCCCCGCCGACGGGGCGGTCGCTCCCAGTGGAAACGGAGCCGACAATGGCTGAGGTTACCCCCGGTAGAATTCATCTCATGCGGGTTGGTTTTGCAGCGCTTGCCTTTGTGGTCATCTTCTTTCACCTGCTGCCCCTGAACACCCAGGTCCGCAGCTGGGCGCCGCCGGATCTGATTATTTGCCTCGCCATGGCCTGGTCGCTGCGCCGCCCCGACTATGTGCCGGTGCTGCTTCTGATTCCGGTGCTGCTGATCGCCGATCTGCTGTTTCAACGCCCGCCCGGTTTGTTGACCCTGCTGGTGGTGCTGGGCTGCGAATTCCTGCGCGCGCGCGCGCAGCCACAGCATGAAACCACCTTTATCGCGGAATGGCTTTCGGTTGCCCTGGTGATCACCGTCATCACCTTGCTAAACCGCCTGACCCTGTCCATCTTTGCCATTCCCCGCGCCCCGCTGAGCTTGTCTGGGAGCGAAATGTTTGCCACAATTGCCTCCTATCCGCTGGTGGCCCTGTTCAGCCAAAGCCTTCTGGGCGTGCGCAAACTCTCTGCCGCCGAAGCCGAAATTCTGGAAGCCCGAAAATGAGACGTTCCCCCAAAGATCAGGAAGGCGCCCACCGCAAGCTGAGCCGCCGCGCCCTGCTGCTGGGGGGGATGCAACTTGGCCTGGTGGGGGCGCTGGCCGCACGGATGCGGTACTTGCAGATCGACCAGGCGGACCAGTTTCGCCTGCTGGCCGAAGAAAATCGCATCAATATCCGCCTGCTGGCGCCGGCACGCGGCGAGATCTTTGATCGAAACGGTCGGGTGTTGGCCCATAACTCGCCCTCTTACCGGATTATCATCGTCCCCGAAGATGCCGGCGACGTTGAGCAGGTCATCGGCAAGCTGTCTGAGCTGATCCCCCTGCCGCCCGAGGACATCGAGCGCGCCCGTACTGAAATTCGCCGTGGCCGCCCCTTCCTGCCGATTACCCTGGCCGACCAGCTGAATTGGGAGGACATCTCCAAGGTTGCGGTGAATGCCCCCGCCCTGCCTGGCATCACCCCCGAGGTGGGCCTGACCCGGATCTATCCCCAGCTTGATGATTTTGCCCATGTGGTGGGCTATGTAGGTCCGGTGTCGGATTATGATCTCAGCAAACTGGAAGCGCCTGATCCCATCCTGCGCATTCCGCGCTTTCAGATCGGCAAGGTCGGGTTTGAGGCCAAGCGCGAAGACATGCTGCGCGGCACCGCCGGGGCCAAACGCATCGAGGTCAACGCCGGTGGCCGGGTGATGCGCGAGCTGGACCGCAAAGAAGGTCAGGCTGGCGCTGATATGCAGCTGGCAGTGGACACGGAGCTGCAAAATTATGCCCAGGCGCGGCTCGGCAAAGAAAGCGCCGCCGTGGTGGTGATGGATTGTGAAAACGGCGATCTGCGCGCCATTGCCTCAGCGCCGAGTTTTGACCCCAACCAATTTGTGCGCGGCATCTCAGTGGCCGACTACCGCATGCTGACCGACGATCCCTACCGGCCATTGGCCAACAAGACCGTGCAGGGCACCTACCCTCCCGGTTCGACCTTCAAGATGGTGACCTCCCTCGCTGCCCTTGAAGAGGGGTTGATCGGGCCGGAAGACACTGTCTATTGCCCCGGCCACCTAGAGGTCTCTGGACGTAGGTTCCACTGCTGGAAACGCGCTGGTCACGGCCATGTCGACCTCAACACCTCGCTCAAGCAATCCTGCGATGTGTATTACTATGACCTTGCGATCAAGGTCGGCATCGACAAGATCTCGGCCATGGCCAATCGGCTGGGGTTGGGGGTACGTCACGATTTGCCAATGTCAGCGGTGGCCAGCGGGCTGGCCCCCAACCGCGACTGGAAATCACGGGTAAAAGGCCAGGAATGGCTGGTGGGGGATACCGTAAATGCCTCAATCGGCCAGGGCTTTATGCTGGCCTCGCCGCTGCAACTGGCGGTAATGACCGCCAGACTGGCCACCGGGCGCAACCTGTCGCCCCGACTGATCAAATCCATTGATGGCATTGAGCAACCCTCAGGTGCGGGTGAAAGCCTAGGCCTGAATGAAAACAATCTGCGCATGGTTCGCCGTGGCATGTATTCGGTCAGCAATGACCGGCGCGGCACCGGCTACCGCTCGCGCATTATCGCCGAAGGCATGCGCATGGGGGGCAAGAGCGGCACCAGCCAGGTGCGCAACATCACCGCCGCCGAGCGCGCCGCCGGGGTGATCCGCAACAAGGATCTGCCCTGGGAGCGCCGGGACCATGCGCTTTATGTCTGCTTTGCCCCCTTTGACGACCCCAAATTTGCGGTTTCGGTGATTGTCGAACACGGCGGCGGTGGCTCCAGCGTCGCAGCCCCGATTGCCCGCGATGTGATGTTGCAAGCGCTTTATGACGGCACCCCACCGCTGGAGGCCTACCCCAAAGGCGACCGCAAACGGATCAAGGCGCAGCAGGACAGGTTAGCGCGCGAGCGTGCCAAACGTGCCGAAAACCCGGACAGTGACCGCGCATGAGTTATCTAGAGTATAACGCCAAATCGACGCCCTCGGGCCTGCGCAAGATCTTATACCTGAACTGGCAGCTGACCCTGTTGCTGGCCTCGGTGGCCGGGGTCGGCTTTTTGATGCTCTATTCCGTGGCGGGCGGCTCCTTTTCCCCCTGGGCCGAACCGCAGTTCAAACGCTTTTTGCTCGGCATGGGCGTGATGCTGGTGGTGGCCCTGATCCCGATCTGGTTCTGGCGAAACATCTCGATCCTGGCCTATCTGACCTCCGTTGTCTTGCTCTTGGCGGTTGAGTTCTTTGGCACCGTCGGCATGGGGGCGCAGCGCTGGATCGACCTGGGGTTTATGCGATTGCAGCCCTCTGAGCTGATGAAGATCACTCTGGTTATGTTGCTGGCGGCCTATTACGACTGGCTGCCAGCTGAACGCAGCTCGCGCCCGGTCTGGGTCTTGGTACCGGTGCTGATGATCCTGTTCCCCACCTTCCTGGTGCTGCGCCAGCCTGACCTCGGGACCTCGATCCTGCTGATGGCAGCCGGCGGTGGGGTGATGTTTCTGGCCGGAGTACACTGGGCCTATTTCACCGCCGTCATCGCCGCCGGTCTCGGCCTGGTGGCGGCTGTCTTTCAAAGCCGCGGCACCGACTGGCAGCTGCTGAAGAATTATCAATATCTGCGCATCGACACCTTCCTCGACCCGTCACAAGACCCCCTGGGCGCAGGTTATCATATCACCCAGTCCAAAATCGCCCTGGGGTCCGGCGGCTGGTCCGGGCGCGGCTACATGCAGGGCACCCAATCGCGGCTGAACTTCCTGCCGGAAAAACACACCGATTTCATCTTCACCACCCTGGCCGAAGAGTTCGGCTTTATCGGCGGGCTCACCCTGCTGAGCCTCTATGTGCTGATCATCGTGTTTTGTGTAGCCACCGCGCTGGCGGCCAAAGATCGCTTCTCCTCTTTGGTGAGCCTCGGCGTCGCGCTGACTTTCTTTTTGTTCTTTGCCGTGAATATGTCGATGGTCATGGGGTTGGCGCCGGTGGTCGGGGTGCCGCTGCCGCTGGTCTCTTATGGCGGCTCGGCGATGCTGGTGCTGCTGGCGGCCTTTGGTCTGGTGCAAAGCGCCAATATTCACCGCCCGCGCTAATCCACCCCGCCGCCCTACAGGATCTGCTGCACACAGTTCAGCGCCTACTCCATCCTGCAGAAATTGCCCCCCGGCAGCAAATTGTAACCCCCAGGTGTCGACTGCATCACCCATCGGCCCGAACCAAAAGCGCCCAATCAGGAGCCCGCAACATGAGCATCTTTCACCTCGCCTACCACGTAGATGACCTGGACAAGGCCCGCGCCTTTTATGGCGGCCTGTTGGGATGTGTCGAGGGACGCAGCACCGACACCTGGGTCGATTTCAACTTCTTTGGTCACCAGATCTCCCTGCATCTCGGTCCGGTCTTTGCCACCAGCAAGACCGGCAAGGTCGGTGACCACATGGTCCCCATGCCCCACCTTGGGGTGATCCTGCCGCAGAAGGACTGGCAGGCCCTGGCGGACCAGCTGACCGCAGCTCGGCTTGACTTCACCCTGGCGCCAGTGACACGGTTTGCTGGCGAGCCCGGCGAGCAAAGCACCATGTTTTTCCATGACCCAGCCGGCAATCCAATTGAAATCAAGGGCTTCAAGGACATGACCGGAGTATTTGCCACATGATCAAGGTTCAGTTTGCCGCCCGCCCCGAACGCTGGGAAAGCTACCAGGCCCCGCTGAAAGCTGCCTTTTCCCAGGCCGGGCTGCAGGTGGATCTACGCCAGGATCACCCGGCAGCAGAGGTGGACTATGTGATCTATGCGCCCAATTCTGACCTGCAGGATTTTACCAGCTATACCGCCTGCAAGGCTGTGCTCAGCCTCTGGGCCGGGGTGGAGAAAATCACCGGCAACACAACCCTTACCCAGCCGCTGTGCCGCATGGTTGACCCCGGCCTGACCGCCGGAATGGTGGAATGGGTCACAGGCCATGTGCTGCGCTATCACCTGGATCTAGATCGCAGCCTCAATACCCAGGACCGCTGGGACCCGGTGGTGCCGCCCCTGGCCCAGGAGCGCCCGGTCACCCTGCTTGGTCTCGGCGCTCTCGGAACCGCCTGCGCCACGACCCTGGCCCAGCTCGGCTTTCCAGTCACCGGCTGGTCACGCTCCGCCAAATCTATCGCCGGGATCACCTGTGAACATGGCACCGAAGGCTTTCAAAACGCCCTGCAACAGGCGCAGATCCTCATACTGCTGCTGCCGGAAACCGCTGCAACAGAAAACACGCTCAATGCAGAAACCCTTGCCATGCTGCCCAAAGGCGCACGCATCATCAATCCCGGCCGCGGCCCCCTGATCGACGACGCAGCCCTGCTGGCAGCCCTGGACAGTGGACAAATCGCCCATGCCACCCTAGATGTTTTCCGTCAGGAGCCCCTCCCAATGGACCACCCCTTCTGGCCTCACCCACGCATCACGGTCACGCCCCATATCGCCGCAGAAACGCGGCCGCTGACAGCCGCACAGATGATTGCCAAAAACATCCATCGCGGCGAAAGCAGCCGACCCTTTCTCAACCAGGTCAATCGTCAGCTCGGCTACTGATCCACCCAAGCGGCAAACACCCGCTACCAACACGGGCTACAAACACGGGCAACGGCAACTCCCTCCCCCAATTCATCTTACAGAAAATACCTCGGGGGAGGTCGCAGACCGGGGGCAGCGCCCCCTGCCCCGGCTCGCTCCTGCCCTTAGGCTTCGACCAGCCCGCGCCCTTTCAGCAGGGCCTCCACCCCAGGCAGACGCCCGCGAAACGCGGTGTACAAATCCACCGGATCCACCGATCCACCAGTAGAGAGGATATGGGTCTCCAGCGCCTGGGCGCGCTCGGGATCAAAGGCACCGCCAGCCTCTTCAAAGGCAGCAAAGGCATCTGCATCCATGACCTCGGACCACATGTAGCTGTAATACCCCGAAGAATAGCCATCGCCAGAAAAGACATGGGCAAACTGGGGGGTCGCATGGCGCATTTTGATCGCAGGGGGCATGCCAATTTCTGCCAGAACCTCCGCTTGTTTTGCCATCACATCCTCAGGCGCCGCGCCTTCATGAAAGGCCAGATCAACCAGAGCCGAGGCAACATATTCAACCGTCTGGAATCCCATATCGTAGGTCGAGGCCCCCAGAACCTTGTTCAGTAACACAGGTGGCATGGCTTCGCCGGTCTCGGCATGGGTGGCAAATTCACGCAAGACCTCGGGCACTTCCAGCCAGTGCTCATATAGCTGGCTGGGCAGCTCGACAAAATCACGCGCAACCGAGGTGCCGGAAATGCTCTCGTAGCGCACATTCGACAACATCTGATGCAGCGCATGGCCAAACTCATGGAACAGGGTGCGGGCGTCATCCCAGGACAACAATGCCGGCTCAGCCTTGGCAAAGTTGCAGACATTGATCACGATCGGGCTGGTTACTTTGGGGAAATGAGCCTGGGCGCGCATGGCAGAACACCAGGCCCCAGAGCGTTTGGAGCCACGGGCAAAATAGTCGCCAATAAACACCGCCAGGTGTTTGCCATCGCGGGTGACCTCCCAGGCGCGGCAATCCGCATGATAAAGCGGCACATCCAGCGGTGTGAACTCCAGCCCAAACAAACGGTTGGCGCAGGCAAAGCTGGCCTCGATCATCCGGTCCAGTTGCAGATAGGGCTTCAGTTCCGCCTCATCCAAATCATGCTCCACCTTGCGCCGCTTCTCGGCGTAGTAACGCCAGTCCCAGGGCTCCAACTCGCCGTTGATACCATCCTCATGCATCATCTGCGCCAGAATTTCCGCATCCGCATTTGCCCGCGCCACGGCAGGCTGCCAAACATCCATCAACAGGCCGCGCACCGCGTCCGGGGTTTTGGCCATTTCGGTTTCCAGCTTGTAGTCAGCAAAGCTGTCATAGCCCAGTAGCGCCGCCCGTTCGGCACGCAAGGCAAGGATCTCGGCGGCGATGGCGCGGTTATCCGTCTCCCCCCCGTTGGCGCCGCGCGCTGTGAAGGCTGCAAAGGCCTTTTGCCGCAGATCTCGGCGGGGTGAAAACTGCAGAAATGGCGTAATGATCGAGCGCGACAGGGTCACAACGGGGCCAGCGGCCTCTTTCTCCTGTCCGGCGGCACGTGCGGCATCCACCACAAAATCCGGCAAACCTTCAAGGTCCTCTTCGCCCAGTTCCATGTACCAGTCGCGCTCATCCGCCAAAAGGTTCTGAGTGAACTCGGTGCCCAGGGTGGCCAGCCGCCCCTTGATCTCCTGCATGCGGGTGTCAGCCGCGCCTTCCAGCGCCGCGCCACCGCGCAAAAAGCCACGATGGGTGAGCATCAAAACCCGCTGCTGCTCAGCGCTGAGATCCAGACTGTCGCGCTGATCCCAAACCTGCTTGATGCGCGCATACAGCGCCTTATTCGCGGTAATGGATGAAAAATGCGCGGCCAGTTTTGGGGAAAACTGCCGCTGCAGCGCCTGCCGCTCTGGATTGCTGTCTGCGCCCGCCACGGTGTAAAAAACCGACAGAACCTGCTCCAGCGCCTGCACCGGCGTCTCCAGGGCCTCGATCACATTGGCAAATGTGGCCGGCTCTGGGGTCTCTGCGATTTCCTTGATCCAGGCCTGATGCTGCGCCAAAGCCTGATCCAACGCGGGCGCAAAATCCGCGTCAGTAATCTGATCAAAGGGGGCAATTTCAAAAGCGGTGTCCCAGGGGACCAAGAGGGGGTTGGACATGTCAAAACTCCTTTGGCCGCGACGCTAGCGGCAAACTTGGGCGGCTGCAATCAGGGTCCCAAGCGGTCTGCAAAATCAAATGAGCCGGGCCAGCCACATGAATGCACATGAACAGGGTAAATCTAGCCGCCCACCTCAGGACTGTCGACCAGAGTGGCCGACAAGATGCGGATCGGCACCCCCGCAATATTGGCTGCGCGCGCGATGCGCCATTCAAACCGGCCCATGCGCCCATCGGTGTCGATCAGCACCACCACCGCCTCCTTGCCGGTCACCTCGGCGGCAAACAGGGCCTGCTGAATACTGTCCAGGCTGCTGCGCTTATCCAGGCCGAACTCAACCACCCGGCGGTCGTTCTCGCAATCTATCCGGATTGAGGCGGCGCCGTCGGGATAGGTGAAATCATGCACGGCTTCAGGCGTGCCGCCAAATAGGGCACCGCAGAGGGCGGTAATGAAAAAGGCTTCGTTCAAATGCAGGGATGCTTTCGTCTTATCTATCGCTGCCGCACACCGGACAATCCTGGCGGGGCGACAGGCGGATCTTGCGGCTTTCGCCATAAAGCCCATCATAGATTAACATTTCACCCTGCAAAGTAGCGCCCGCGCCGGTCAACGCCTTGATCGCCTCCACCGCCATCATTGCGCCAACAACCCCCGGCAGCGGGCCGATCACCCCGGCCTGCGCACAGGAGGGCGCCAGCCCTTCGGCCGGGGCTTCGGGGAAGATACATTGATAGCAGGGGCCGCCTGATTTGGGGTGAAACAGGCTGAGCTGGCCTTCCCACTGCGACAATGCACCGGAAATGAGCGGCTTGCCGAGCTTCACCGCGGTTTCGTTCACCAGATAGCGGGTCTCAAAATTATCGGTTCCATCCAGGATCAGATCAAAATCGGCAAACAGATCCGCGGCGATATCCGCGGTCAGCCTGCGATGAAAGGGGCGCACCTCAACATAGGGGTTTTGCGCCCGCATCGCCGCCTCGGCTGAAAAAACCTTGGGCATGCCGATATCCTGATCCCGGTGGATCACCTGACGCTGCAGGTTGGCGTTTTCCACCTCGTCATCGTCGATCACCCCGATGGTGCCAACGCCGGCCGCCGCCAGATATTGTAAGGCAGGCGCCCCAAGCCCGCCGGCACCTGTCACCAGCACCCTGGCCTGTTTCAGCTTCTTTTGCCCCGGTCCGCCCAGCTCACGCAGCACGATATGGCGGGCATAGCGGTTCAACTCAGTGTCGGAAAACAGGGAGGGAGGCTGTGACATGGGGCTGCCTTCTGCATGGGCGCGGGTCTTGAGCTGAGAGATAATCCAGCCATAGCCCGCCGCCAAGAGGCCAAAACCGCCAAGGATCAGCCAGGGTTTTGGCGAACCTCCTGTTGCCGTGCGCAAATCATGGCCCTCGGGGAGGGTCAACTGCAGCAGCAGCACAGTGGCAAACAACACCGAGAGCAGGCAAGCCCGCATGGCGCGGCTCCAGCCCAGATAGGCGCCGCCCCACCAGATAAACGCAGCCAGAGCCAGAATGCGCAGCATCAGACTCTCCCGGTGGAGCCAAAGCCACCGCTGCCGCGTTCAGACTCGGGCAGGGTGTCAACCAGGGTGAACTGCGCCTGCAACACCGGAGCCAGCACCATCTGCGCGATGCGATCCCCGTGGGCGATGGTAAAATCTGCCTCTCCGGCGTTCATCACGATCACCCCCAGCGGGCCGCGATAGTCGCTGTCGATGGTGCCGGGGCTGTTTGGCAGGGTAATCCCATGTTTCAGCGCCAACCCTGATCGCGGGCGGACCTGCACCTCATAGCCCTGAGGGATCTCCAGCCGCAGCCCTGTGGGGACCAAGGCACGCGCACCCGGCGCCAGAGTCAGGCTGGCGCGATCCGGCAGATTGGCCCGCAGGTCCGCCCCGGCAGCTCCGGCAGTTTCATAGGCGGGCAGGGGCAGGCTCTGATCTGCGCCCGCATCATGGGCTATTTTGATCTCAACCATAGGGGCCTCATTGATTTGGGTTCTGTAACAACAAAAGGGGCCATGCAACGCGGCACGGACTGCTGGGCTTAATATTCACGGGCCTCAGCTTTTGCTGTTGAGCGTTGTGGCAATACGGGCGGCCAGCCGGGTGGCAACCTCTGCCTTGCCCATGCGCGGCCATTCCTCGGCGCCCTGATCGGAAATCAGGATCACCGCGTTCTCATCCCCGCCCATGATACCCGTAGCGGGCGAGACGTCATTGGCGACAATCCAGTCACAGCCCTTGCGCAGGCGCTTGGCGGTGGCGTTCTCCACCACATCATTGGTCTCGGCAGCAAAGCCAACCACCAGCGGTGGCCGCCCCTTCGCCATCCGCGACACCGTTTTTAGGATATCCGGGTTCTCTGCGAACTCCAGCACCGGCAGCCCGTCCTTTGATTTCTTCAGCTTGCGGTCCGAGGCGCTGGCGACGCGCCAATCGGCAACAGCCGCCGCAAAGACCCCGGCATCCACCGGTAAGGCCGCCTGCACTGCGGCCTCCATCTCAAGCGCGCTTTGCACCGCCACGACCTCCACCCCTTCGGGGGGCCGGATCTCTGCAGGGCCCGTGATAAACACCACTTCCGCGCCCTGATCGCGCAGAGCACGGGCCAGCGCTGTCCCCTGCGCCCCGGAGGAACGATTGGCGATATAGCGCACCGGGTCAATGGGCTCATGGGTCGGGCCAGAGGTCACCAGGATGCGACGCCCGGCCAGGCTGCCCTGCGGTGCATTCGCCCCCAGCTGCGCCGTGATGGCGGCCAGGATTTCAGCCGGTTCCGCCAGTCGGCCCGGGCCAAATTCACCACAGGCCATGCCGCCCTCATTGGGGCCGATAAACTGCACCCCGTCGCCGCGCAGGGTTTTGATATTGCGCTGGGTTGCCGCATGGTTCCACATGCGCACATTCATCGCAGGCGCCAGCAGAACCTTTGTATCCGTCGCCAACAGCAGGGTGGAGGCCAGATCATTGGCCAGCCCATGCGCCATTTTTGCCATCAGATCCGCAGTCGCAGGGGCGACCACAACCAGATCCGCGCTGCGCGACAGCTGGATATGGCCCATTTCGGCCTCAGCCGTCAGGTCAAACAGATCCCGGTGCACCGCTGTCCCGGCCAGGGCGGAGACCGACAAGGGCGTGACAAATTCTTCGCCTGCGCGGGTCAAAACCGGTGTGACGCTGGCACCCTGATCCTGCAGGCGCCGGATCAGCTCCAGTGATTTATAGGCCGCAATGCCGCCGCCAATGATCAGAAGAATTTTCTTTCCTGCCAGCATCTCAACTGCCCTTTGTTAACCGGACTTGGTCACAAGCCCGCGGCAACCCTAGCCGTTGCGGGACAAAGAGTGAAACGCTTTTGCCGCGCGGCGGCGGCCCACCTTCAGCGGCACGACAGATGTCTTAATCGGATTTGGCAAAACCCAGGCAGGGATCGGGACGCTGCACCGTCGGCGCCGACAGCACCACATCAAATTGCCCCTGGATTGCCCCCTCTTCCATCTGACCCAAGGCCCGGATCACCACATCAGGGAGCGCGCGTTGCAGGTAGACCGCGAGGCCACGGTCCAGCCGCGCATGACCATTGCCGGTGATCACCACCACCGGGCCGCCAGTCTGCTCCAGCGCCCGTTTTGCCGCGGCAGCAAGACTGGCGTCGCGCAGCCGCTGCACATCCACCAGCATCGGCAGGACATGGTCCGGCAAGGCATTGCAATGATTTGCCATCTGCTCCGCTTCCCGCGTAGCCTGCTCTGCGACGGGCAACGGCTGATCCAGCCCAAACTGCTGCGCCTGCGCGCCAAAATGGTTGGCGACCCCAAGCCGCAGGGCCTCCTTGGATTGCGCGCGCGGAACCAAGGCCCCGAACTGCATCGCCCGCGCCGCCCGCTTGAACACCGGTGCATAGAGGGTAAAATCAGGCCAGCCTGAAGCCTCCCACTCCAACACCCGGGCAGTCTCTGCTGGGTTTTGCAGGATCTGCGGTGTCAGCGCCTCGGCCTGTTCCTGAGTGATCATCTCCCAGACTACGGCTCTGGGCTGTAGTGCTGCGACCAATTCGGCCTGCACCTGATGATGCCTTTTGTTGTCATGCACCTCGCCCAGGATGGAGACATCCGCCCCGGCCAGAACATCAGCGACCTGCGCCACCGTCTGAGCCACCGTCTGAACCACCGTCTGCGCCAATCTCTGCGCCTGAAGCCCAGGCGCCGTCGCCTCAGCCCGAGCAGCTGATGTCAGACCAATACTGGTCGCGAGACCAATTGTCAGAACCGCTGCAGCGCTGATCCGCACAGGTTTTCTGATCGCGGCCTGTAATATCACACCCCGCCCAATTACAGTCCGGACATTTACAGTCCGGCCTGTCCCAACGGCGCCGACCAAGGCGGCCATGCGACCTCGGATGTATCCGAAAAAACAACCATGCCTGTTCATAAAAGCAGGTTTTGCACTTCCCCTGAGCGACGATCAAGCGTTTTTCTCATTTTGACAAAGGCCGCCGCCTCCAGCTGACGCACCCGCTCTTTGGACAGGCTCAGCTCGCGCCCAAGGTCCTCAAGCGTGCGCGGCGGGCTGCGTAGTTTACGCGCCATCACGATCCGCCGCTCGCGGCCGGTCAAGCTCTGCATCGCCTGCACCAACCAGCCGCGCAACTTGCGACGATCATGGCGCCTCTCGACCAGCTCTGCGGCCTGGGCGCCGTCATCCTCGAGGATCTCGATCCATTCGCGCCCATCAGGCTCGCTCGACTGCACCGCATTGAGTGAAAAATCATTGCCCGACAAACGGCCATCCATCATTTCAACATCCCGGATAGGCACCCCGATTTCAGAGGCGATTTGCTGATGCAGCTGATGTTTGTCCAGCCGCACCCCCTGCGTATCGGCCTGTCGTTCGAGCTGAGCCTGCACCCGGCGCAGGTTGAAGAACAGCGATTTCTGCGACGAAGTGGACCCCGTGCGCACCAACGACCAGTTGCGCATCACATAGTCCTGCACCGAGGCCTTGATCCACCAGACCGCATAGGTCGAAAACCGCACGCCACGATCCGGGTCGAACTTATCCGCGGCCTTCATCAGGCCCAGGCCAGCCTCCTGTATCAGGTCATTCATAGGCGCGCCGTAGCGTTTGAATTTCACCGCCATCGAAATGGCCAGCCGCATATAGGCATTGATCAACCGATGCAGCGCCTCAACGTCGCCGTCATCACGCCAGGCATGCGCCAGCCGTTTCTCTGTTTCTGCATCCAGCAGCTCTGCTTTCATCGCCTTTTTGGGCAATGGGTTTTCGGTGATATGGTCAAGCGTCATTGTTCCCTCCGGGCTCAGATCGTCTTGAAAAGCGGCAGACTAAGGCGCGGCACTGCCTTGGCCTCAGATATGGCCTAGGATCGGTATCTGCGCAGCGCAATGCCACGGTACTGCCTCGAAAATCTGCGTCTCAGGTCTGTCGTCAGACCCCTGCCTGCCGTGCAGAGTGGCTATCGCGCAAACTGGCAGGCCAGCGCAGCGGCACGGATGCTGTCTGCCCCTTGTTTTGGGCGCCTCCAGCAGGTACGCACAAAAGCGAAACCGTTCCTGTCCAAGGGTAAAGAACTTGTCTGCACCTGTCACATTCATTCTGGGCGGCGCCGCGTCGGGAAAGTCTAAATTCGCCGAGGGTTTGTGTTTTAAATCAACTAAGCCAAAGTCTTACCTTGCTACATCACAAGTGTTTGATGATGAGATGCAAGCCAAGATCGCGGCCCATTTACGGCAACGCGGCCGCGATTGGACCACCTATGAGGAACCTCTGGAAGCCGCCAAGCTGTTGCATCAGCTGCCCCAGGATCACATCTGCCTGCTGGACTGCGCCACCATGTGGCTGACCAACCACCTGTTGGCTGAGCACGATCTGGCAGCGGCCCAGGCCAACCTGTTAGAGGCCATCGAGGCCTGCCCGGCAGAGCTGGTGATTGTCTCCAATGAGGTTGGTCTTGGCATTGTGCCGGAAAATGCCCTGGCGCGTCGGTTCCGCGAGGCTCAGGGGCGGCTCAACATTGCGCTGGCGGCGCGCGCCGATGCGGTGGTGCAGGTCACCGCTGGGCTGCCACTGGTTTTGAAAGGTCAGCTATGACATCGCGCCTGTTTCTTGTCCGCCATGGTCCCACCCATGCCAAAACCATGGTTGGCTGGTCTGATCTGCCCGCAGATCTTTCGGATACTGCTGCCTTGTCGCGGCTTGAAGCGGCTTTGCCACCCGAGGCTCTGGTAGTCTCCTCCGATCTGATCCGCGCGGTTGAAACCGCAACGGCAGTGCAAGGCAACCGCCAGCGCCTGCCCCATATGCCGGCCCTGCGCGAAATCCATTTTGGCGACTGGGAGCTGCGTAGCTGGAAAGAGATCGACGCCGAAGACCCCAGCCGCATTCGGGCCTATTGGGAGACCCCTGGCGACACCACCCCTCCCGGAGGGGAAAGCTGGAATGAAGTCTGTGCCCGGGTCAACGATGCCATTGACAGCCTGCTTGCCACCCATGCCGGGCGTGATCTGGTGGTGGTCGGCCATTTTGGCCAGATCCTGACGCAGATTCAGCGGGCTGCAGGCCTCAGCGCAGAGGCGGCTTTCTCGCACCGTATTGACAACCTGTCGGTTAGTGAGCTGTTCTATGGACCAGAGGGCTGGCGCAGCGGTGCGCTCAACCAGCTTATCTAAGGTCAGAATTCATCAACTTTTGTGATGCATTCCCTCACAAATATTCGATTTGAGAATACATCTTGCGTTGCTAAGCTGCTGCCATGGCTTATGAACTTTATATTGGTGATCGCATGTATTCCAGTTGGTCGTTGCGCGGCTGGCTCATGCTCGAAAAATTTGCAATCCCGCATAACACCCATCTGGTGGGGCTCTACGCCGGCACCATGGCGCAGGATATGGCCCATCTGGCCCCTGCCCGCCTGGTCCCGGCGCTGGAAACCGATCAGGGGCTGGTGATTGGCGAGAGCCTGGCCATGGGGGAAACTCTGGCTGAACATTTCCCAACAGCCGGGCTTTGGCCCAGGGCTGCAGATCAACGCGCCACAGCGCGCTGGTTGGTGAGCGAAATGGTCGCCGGGTTTTCAGCCCTGCGCGGCGATTGTCCGATGCAGCTGTCCCATGTCTGGCAAGGATTCACCCCCTCCAAGGCGGTGCTGGCAGATCTTGCACGGATTGAGGCGCTTTTTGCCCATGCCCGCAAAATCTCTGGTGCGCCGGATGGCTATCTCTTTGGCAGCTACTCGCTGGCAGAAGTGTTCTACACCCCAGTGGCCGCGCGGATCATTGGCTATGACCTGCCGGTCTCTGCCGCAACCCGCGCCTACTGCGAGCTGCTGCTGTCAGATCCGGCGGTTCTGAAATGGCAGAGCCTCGCACGGGAGGTCACCTACGATCCCGAACCCTACCTTCTGGATCTGGAGCGGGCGGCCTGGCCCATCGGCTAGCCTGGCCCAATCGCCTGCCCCTTTTCCCGCAGGCCCTCGACCTGGTTGCGGCCCAAAGCGGCCAACAGCGTAAGGCTTGCGGGAAATCAGCACAAAAAGCGCCATGTTTCCCACCAGACATGCAGACTCCAATACCACGGAGGCTATGATTTTTCCTTGTTTGATCAAGGGAATGGAGTGGCATGATCAGCCGTGCAAACACAGTTGCCTTTCACGGCATAGATGCACGCCCCGTCGAGGTGCAATGCTCCCTGGTGGCTGGCCTGCCTGCCTTTGCCATCGTCGGCCTGCCGGATAAAGCGGTATCAGAGGCCCGTGAACGGGTGCGCGCCGCCTTTGCCTCCATGTCGATCGCCCTGCCGGCCAAGCGGATAACGGTCAACCTGTCGCCTGCGGATCTGCCCAAGGAAGGCAGCCATTTTGATCTTCCCATCGCTCTGGCCCTGCTCGCTGCCATTGGTCTCATCCCGCCGGACGCGGTGGCGCAAACCGTCGCTTTGGGCGAGCTGTCCCTGGATGGCATGCTGATGCCTGTCACCGGTGCCCTGCCCGCCGCAATGGGGGCCGCTGCCACCGACCGGCATCTGCTCTGCCCCAAAGCCTCGGCGGCTGAGGCTGCCTGGGCCGGTGATGCGCTGGTCATAGGCGCGGCCAGCCTGACCGAAGTGGTGCGCCATTTTACCGGCGAAATGCCGCTCGCCCCGGCCCGCCCCGGTGAGATGCGCAGCGAACCCATTCGGCGCGATCTGCGCGACATCAAGGGGCAGGAACAGGCCAAGCGCGCCCTGGAAATCGCCGCCGCCGGACGCCATCATCTGCTGCTTGTCGGCCCACCCGGCTCCGGAAAATCCATGCTGGCGGCCCGGCTGCCCTCGATCCTGCCGCCGCTCACCCCGGCTGAGGCGCTGGAAACCGCGATGATCCACTCCCTCTGTGGCCTCATCGACGAAGGCGGCATCAATCGCAGCCGCCCCTTTCGCGAACCCCATCACACCGCCTCGATGGCGGCTATCGTTGGTGGCGGCAGGCGGGCGCAACCCGGTGAGATCAGCCTGGCCCACAACGGCGTGTTGTTTCTGGATGAATTGCCTGAATTCAACCGCGCGGTGCTGGAAACCCTGCGCCAGCCGCTGGAGGCCGGCGAGGTGATGATTGCCCGAGCCAATGCCCATATCCGCTACCCCAGCCGGTTTATGCTGGTGGCGGCGGCCAACCCCTGCAAATGCGGCTATCTGGCCGATGCCGCCCGCGCCTGCGCCCGGGCGCCGGGCTGTGGCGAGGATTATCTGGGGCGCATTTCCGGCCCGATGCTGGACCGGTTTGACCTGCGTATCGAAGTGCCGCCCGTGGCCTATACGGATCTGGATCTGCCCGCCGCGGATGAGGGCTCCCCCGAAGCGGCGCAGCGGGTGGCCATCGCCCGTGAAATCCAGGCGGCGCGCTATCGCGACCTGCCCGAGGTCTGGCTGAATGCGGATGCCGAAGGCGCGGTACTGGAGCAGGCCACCGCATTGACCGACACTAGCCGCCAGCTGTTGCAGCGCGCCGCTGAACAATTCGGCCTCTCGGCGCGTGGCTATCACCGGGTGATGCGCGTTGCCCGCACCATAGCCGACCTTGCCTGCTGTGATCAGGTTGAACGTCCACATCTGGCCGAGGCCCTGAGCTTTCGCCTGCCATTAGTCAGCTGAGGTTGCGGCAAAGGCTGTACGCACAAAAACTGCGGCCTCTTCAAGCGCCGCCTGGCCCTCGGGCAGGATACCGGCCAGAAACTGCCAGACATGGGGCACATCCTTCCAGACCTTCAAATGCACCTCACCGCCTGCTGCCAGCAGCCGCGCCGCCATGCGATCCGCATCGGATCGCAGCACTTCGCCATCGCCAACCTGGATCAGCACCGGCGGCGGGTTTGGAAAATCGGCAAACAGCGGCGAGGCCCGCGCATCTGTCGGCTGGGCACCGCCCAGGTAAAGATCAACCGCTTCCTGCATCCGTGCTGTGGGGATGATGGCATCCCGGTGACGGTTGCCCTGAACGCTGGCACCGCTCAGGGTTAGATCGCACCAGGGCGAAAACGCCACCAGCCCGGCAGGGCGCTGCTGCTCTGGGTCCTGCTCCGACAGAAGATGCGCAAACAGGGCCAGTGCCAGGCCGCCCCCAGCACTATCACCGGCCAATAGGATATCACGGGCAGCATATCCGCTGCGGCGCAGATGGTGCCAACATGCCAGGGCATCGTCAAAGGCGGCAGGGAACGGCGCTTGCTGCAGCAGACGATAGTCCGGGATCAGGATCTCTGTCGAACAGGCACGGGACAGGCGCGACAACATCCCCTGATAGCTGCGCGCACTGCCGACCAGATAGGCACCGCCATGCAGAAACAGAATAACCCGCCCCGGCTGGCACTTGCCCTGCGAAAGCAAATAGAGCGGCACAGGCCCCGGGCGGCGCTGAAACCGTGTCAGCGGCAGTGCCGGGCTGAGCACAGGTGCCAGGCACTCAAAGCTGCGCCGCGCCATATCGGGGTGTCCAGCCCGCTCCAGCACCGGCTTCACCCCATAGCGCATCCATGCATTGATGGCCCGGCGCTGCCAGCTCATCAGCTGATTTTGGCCTCAATGGCCTGCCAGATCTTTTCAGCGATATTCACCCCGTCAAAGCGCTCCAACTCCTGGATGCCAGTGGGGGAGGTCACGTTGATTTCGGTCAGATAGTCGCCGATCACGTCGATACCGACAAAGATCTGGCCCTTTTCTTTCAACAGCGGCCCGATTGCGGCACAAATTTCCAGATCGCGCTCGGTCAGGCCGACCTTTTCAGGGCGTCCCCCCACATGCATGTTCGAGCGGGTTTCGCCCGCCGCAGGCACCCGGTTGATCGCCCCGACCGGTTCGCCATCCACCAGGATCACCCGTTTGTCGCCATTGCTGACATCGGGCAGGAACTTCTGCACGATCAGTGGCTCGCGGCTAAAGCCGGTGAACAGCTCATGCAATGAGGTCAGGTTGCGGTCATTGGCATCCAACCGGAACACCCCGGCGCCGCCGTTGCCATAAAGCGGTTTCAAGATCACATCGCCATGCTTGGCCTTGAAGGCCTTGATGGTGTCCAGATCGCGGGCAATGGCCGTGGGCGGGGTCAGGTCGGGGAAGTCCAGAACCAGCAGCTTTTCCGGATAGTTACGCACCCAGAAGGGGTCATTCACCACCAGGCAGTCGTCTTTCAGCCGGTCCAGAAGATGGGTCAAAGTGATGTAATGCATGTCAAAAGGCGGATCCTGACGCAGCCAGATCACGTCAAACTCGGCCAGATCAACTTCGCGCATCTCTCCCAGGATAGCGGGCGTCCCAGCCACCCGCTGCACGGTCATGTCCTGGCCGCGTGCGGTGATCTTGCCCTCCTGATAGGCCAGCTGATCGGGCA
The DNA here is from genome assembly GCF_042192375.1 of Pseudophaeobacter sp. TrK17. Lineage (NCBI taxonomy): Bacteria > Pseudomonadati > Pseudomonadota > Alphaproteobacteria > Rhodobacterales > Roseobacteraceae > Pseudophaeobacter > Pseudophaeobacter sp. TrK17. The sequence goes on along the minus strand of NZ_CP071700.1, from coordinate 470,155 downwards.
GGTAGAAAAACAGCTCATGGCCCCGCGCCTGGGCCTCTTCCGCCAGGCGGAAGCTGCTGTCGGCGTTGATGTCCACACCCATAATCGGGTCCATCTGGAAGGCAATTTTCATGGCAGGTTCCCTTTTGCTTTCGCCATAGATGGCGCAGCCGGGGGCGAGGTTCAATATGCCTTGTTCAAATTGCTGCGACCAGGATCAGCCCTGACCATAGGCGTTTTCCAGGATCTCGACCTCGCCTGTGCCAAAGACCAGCACCACATCAATGCGCGCCTCGCTCAAGGCGCCCTCAGGTTGCTGATCCAGAAACAAGGCGGCTGAGGCCTGCACCCGGCGCATTTGCCGTGGGGTGATCCGCGCAAGTGCCGCCGCATAGCTGGGGCCGGTCTTGACCTCGGCAAAGACCAGCAGCGCGCCCCTGCGCAGGATCAGGTCGATCTCTCCGGCAGCCCCGCGCCAGCGCTGCTCAACCAGCGCATAACCCAGCGCCTCATAGGCGCGCGCCGCTTGGTCCTCTGCCGCAGCCCCCGCAAGATGCGCGCGCAATCCGGTAGAGGCAGGCGGCTTGGGCATCTTAGCTCTCTTTCGCCAGTTTCAGCGCCAACTGGTAGACCTTGCGGCGGGGCATTTCATGGGCCTCCGAGACGATGGCGGCGGCATCTTTAACCGAGTTATTGACCAGAGCGGCCCGCAGATCACTTTCGATGTCACCGTCGCTTGCGACCACCTGCGAGGCCCGATCCACCAGCACGACAATTTCGCCCTTCACCGGGTGATCCACCAGGCTGGTGGCCAAATCGGCCAAGGGCAGGCGCCGCACCTCTTCGAATTTCTTGGTCAGCTCGCGACACAGCGCCGCCGGGCGATTGCCCAGCACATCCGCCATATCCGCAACCGAGGCGGCGATCCGTTTGGGGGATTCGTAAAAGGCCAGAGTGCCGGGAATCGCCGCAACCTCTTCCAGCCGTTTGCGCCGAGCCCCGCTGGCATTGGGTAAAAAGCCCGCAAAAAAGAACGCATCTGTCGGCAGACCCGCCAGCGCCAGCGCCGTGGTCACAGCTGTGGCTCCGGGCGCCGAGGTCACCAGATGTCCCGCCTCCGCGGCGGCTTTGGACAGGCCATATCCAGGATCGGCGATCAGTGGCATGCCCGCTTCGGAGGCATAGGCAACCGATTTTCCGGCCGCCAATGCGGCCAGCAATTTGCCGCGTGCACCCACTCCGCTATGATCATGGTAGGCAATCACATGGCGCTCACCCAGCGGCACGCCGTGGATTTCCATCAGACGGCGCAGCGACCGGGTGTCTTCGGCGGCGATCAGATCTGCCGAGGCCAGCACATCCAGCGCCCGCAGCGTGATGTCGCGCGCCGTGCCCAGAGGTGTTGCCACAAAATACAGTCCCGGCAACAAATTGACGATCTGATGATTCACGCTGGACCCGCCTTTTTGGTCGTTTATTATCCCCCCGGAACCAACACGGTGCACAAGCGCCGGACAAGGGGAGTTACAAGTCTATTATGTTTGCTGTTTTCAAGCGGGCCCGCAAGGCAACTTTGTCTGCAATCGCCGCGATTTCCACATTTGCACTGGCCGCCTGCGATCCGATTGCGATCGGCGGCGGACCCACAATCAATACGTCTAAACCCGTTCCCGTCGCGCTGCTGGTGCCGCGCGGCTCCGCCCAGTCTGGCGACTCGGTGCTGGCGCAAAGCCTGGAAAACGCTGCGCGTCTGGCGATCGCGGATCTGCAGGGCGTGCAGATTGACCTGCGCATCTATGACACGGCCGGCGATCCGACCCGTGCCGCTGCCGCCGCCACAGAGGCGGTGAATGGTGGTGCCCGGATCATTCTGGGCCCGGTCTATGCCGAAGCCGCCAATGCTGCCGGCATCGCCGCCGCCCGCAAGGGCGTCAATGTTCTGGCCTTTTCCAACACCACCTCGATCGCGGGCGGCAACGTCTTCATTCTGGGGCCAACCTATGACAACACCGCCCGCCGCCTGACCGCCTATGCCAAGTCCCAGGGCAAAAACAATATCCTGATTGCAGGCGGCAACAACGCCTCGGGGCTGGCAGGACAAGCTGCGATCCGCAACGCTGCGGCCCAGTCCGGTGTAACTGTTACCAGCAGCATTGGCTACGAGCTGTCACAAAAGGGCGTCATCAATGCCATTCCACAAATCCGCTCTGCGACAGGCAGCGGCGGCGTGGATGCGCTGTTCTTGACCGCCACCACGGCCGGCGCCCTGCCACTGCTGACTCAATTGCTGCCCGAAGCCGGGGTCAAACCCACCGACGTGCAATACATTGGCCTGACCCGCTGGGATGTTCCCGCCCAGACCCTGGCGCTGCCGGGGGTTCAGGGCAGCTGGTTCGCCATGCCGGATCCCGGCAAGGCCCGTGGCTTCCGCGATCGCTACGAGGCAACCTATGGCAATGCGCCCCATTCCATTGGTGGGCTGGCCTATGATGGGATCGCCGCAATTGGCGCACTGGTCGGCGCTGGCAAAGCGGATGCTCTGACAGCGGCAGCGCTGACACAGGGTGCAGGGTTCCACGGCACCGGCGGTATCTTCCGTCTGCGCCCTGATGGCACCAATGACCGCGGCCTGGCCATTGCAACGATTCAAGAACAGAAGGTAGTCATCATTGACGCAGCCCCCAGCAGCTTCCCCGGCGCAGGATCCTGATCCTGCCCGGACGGCCCATCACGATCAGCCCATAGCTCCCTTTGGCTCTGGGCTGATTTGCGATGCTACCGCTATTTTTGACTTCGCTGAGGTCCAGGCCCAGCTTGCAACCCTTGCCAAAGAGGTTGCGCCAGATGCCCTGCGCGGCGAAGCCGTTGCGCTGCTGCGTGAGGCCAATCAGCAGGGCCGCGCCATCATTGCAGCGGCCTTTGCCGAGGCCCCGTTTTCTGCCCGCGCCCTGACAAAATCCTACAGTTATCTGACCGATGGGCTGGTGCTGACGGCCTTCCATGTGGCCACCACTTATCTGCATCCCGTGGGCACCCCGACATCGGGTGAACGGATCGCCCTCATCGCGGTCGGGGGCTATGGCCGCGGCGAAATGGCACCGTTTTCCGACGTCGATCTGATGTTCCTTACCCCTTACAAGATCACCGCCTGGGCTGAGAGCCTCATTGAATCGATGCTCTATATCCTCTGGGATCTGCGGCTCAAGGTGGGACACTCCAGCCGGACGATAAAAGACTGCATCCGGCTTGGGACGGAAGATTACACCATCCGCACCGCCATGCTGGAGCAGAGATTCCTTACCGGCGACCGCGATCTGGCAGATGAGCTGGAAACCCGTCTGCGCAGCGAGCTGTTTTCCCGCGACGCCCATGATTTCATCGAAGCAAAACTGACCGAGCGAGACGATCGTCATTCGAAACAGGGCCAGCGCTATATGGTTGAGCCCAACGTGAAAGAGGGCAAAGGCGGTCTGCGTGATCTGCAATCGCTCTACTGGATCGCCAAATATGTCTATCAGGTGCAGGACGTCGCTGATCTGGTCCCCCTGGGCCTGTTCTCCCCGGAAGAGCTCGACACGTTTTCCACCGCCGCCAACTTCCTGTGGGCGGTGCGTTCGCATCTGCATTTGGCCACCAAGCGCCCGACTGAGCAGCTCAACTTTGATTTGCAGGTCGAGGTCGCAAGCCGCATGGGCTACAAGGATCGCGCCGGTCGGCGCGGCGTTGAAATCTTCATGCAGGAGTATTTCCGCCATGCCACAACCGTGGGCGATATCACCCGGATCCTGCTGACCAAGCTTGAGGCCAGCCAGCAAAAAGACGCCCCCCTGCTGGAGCGGATCTTCCGCCGACGCCCCAAAGTGAAATCGGATTACAAAGTCATTCACAACCGGCTGGATGTGAATGACCCAGAGGCCTTTCTCAACAACAAGTTGAACCTGTTGAGGATCTTTGAAGAGGCGCTGCGCACCGGCATGTTGATCCACCCGGATGCCATGCGGCTGGTCACCGCCAATCTGGATCTGATCGACGACGATATGCGCAACAACAAGGAAGCCCGGCGGATCTTCCTTGATCTGCTGTTGAAACATGGCAACCCGGAACGCGCCCTGCGCCGGATGAACGAGCTTGGCGTGCTCTCCGCCTTTATCCCCGAATTTGAACCCATCGTGGCGATGATGCAGTTCAACATGTATCACTCCTACACCGTGGATGAGCACACCATTCAGGTGATCTCTAACCTCACCGCCATCGAGAAGGGCGAACTGGAAGAAGAGCTGCCCCTGTCGTCGGAAGTGATCCACAAGGGGATCAACCGCAAGGTCCTGTTGGTTGCCATGCTGCTGCATGACATCGGTAAGGGACGCGAGCTGGATCATTCCATTTTGGGGGCGCAGATCGCCCGCAAGGTGGCCCCGCGTCTCGGTCTCAACAAGGTGGACAGCGAAACGGTGGAGTGGCTGGTGCGCAATCACCTCTTGATGTCGGATATGGCGCAGAAACGCGATATTGCCGACCCGCGCACCGTGCGGGGTTTTGCCAAGGCGGTGCAATCGGTCAAGCGGCTGGATCTGCTCTTGCTGCTGACGGTCTGCGACATTCGCGGTGTTGGCCCGGACACCTGGAACAACTGGAAAGCTGCGTTGCTGCGTGCGCTCTACAACCAGACCCGCGAGGCGCTGGAAAATGGCATGGAGGCGCTCAACCGCGAGCACCGTGGTGCCGCCGGCAAAAAGGCCCTGCGCGCCGCCCTGTCCGACTGGTCCAAGACCGATCTCAAACGCGAAACCGGGCGCCACTATGACCCCTATTGGCAGGGGCTTCATGTTACCGCCCATGTGGATTTTGCTGAAATGCTGAAAGAGCTTGAGGCAAAAAACGATGCCAGTGAGGTGGGTATTCGCCTGCATCCGGACGATGATCGCGACGCCACCCGTGCATGTTTTGTCATGGCCGACCATCCCGGGATTTTTGCCCGGTTGTCCGGCGCCCTGGCTTTGGTCGGGGCCAATGTGGTCGATGCCCGCAGCTACACCACCAAGGACGGATATGTGACCGATGCCTTCTGGATCCAGGATGCGGATGAGCATCCGTTTGAGGCCTCGCGGCTGCCGCGACTGACCCAGATGATCCTGAAGACCCTCAACGGAGAGGTGATGACCGGTGAGGCGCTGGAGTCCCGCGCCAAGTTTAAAAAGCGCGAAAAGGCCTTTAAGGTCCCCACCCATATCACCTTTGATAATGAGGGATCCGAGATCTACACCATCATCGAGGTCGACACCCGCGACCGCACCGGGCTGCTGTATGATCTGACCCGCACACTGGCCGGAGCCAATGTCTATATCGCCAATGCGGTGATCGCGACCTATGGTGAACAGGTGGTGGATACCTTCTACGTCAAGGATATGTTTGGCTTGAAATACCACACAAAATCAAAACAGGATTTCCTGGAACGCAAACTGCGCGAGGCGATCTCCGAAGGGTCTAAACGGGCGCGATCATGAAGCCGGTAAAATTGCTGTCGGGCTTTATGACGGTTGGCTTTTGGACCCTGGCCAGCCGGATCTTGGGCTTTGCCCGCGATATCATGATTGCCAGCTTCCTGGGCACCGGCCCCGTGGCCGAGGCCTTTTTGGTGGCCTTTAGCCTGCCCAACATGTTCCGCCGCTTCTTTGCCGAGGGCGCGTTCAACACCGCCTTTGTGCCGCTGTTTTCCAAAAAGCTGCAAAAGAATGACGATCCCGTCGGCTTTGCCCGCGATGCGCTGACCGGCCTGGCGACGGTTGTGATCGTCTTTACCCTGTTGGCACAGCTGGTAATGCCCTGGCTGGTTCTGGCCATGGCCAGCGGTTTTCGCAATGATGCGCGTTTTGATCTGACGGTTGATTTTGGCCGCATCACCTTCGCCTATATTCTGTTTATCTCGCTGGCGGCGCTGCTCTCGGGGGTGCTCAATGCCTCGGGGCGTTTTGCTGCTGCCGCAGCGGCTCCGGTCTTGCTCAACATCGTGCTGGTTGGCGCGTTGTTACTCGGCGAAAGCGGTCTGCTGGATGCCTATCTTCCTGCCAGCCGCCCTGATTTGCCTGGGTTTTCCCAGGGGACGTTACTGGTCTGGGCCACGCTTTTAGCCGGGGTCGCGCAGATGGCCCTGGTCTGGGTCGCTGCCAGTCGGGCGGGCTATCGCCTGACCCCGCGTCGGCCACAACTCACCCCGGACCTGAAACGTCTGGCAGTGATTGCGGCACCTGCAATGTTGGCCGGGGGGGTGGTGCAGATCAACCTGCTGGTCGGGCGTCAGGTCGCCAGCTTCTTTGACGGGGCGATTGCCTGGCTTAGCTATGCGGACCGGCTGTATCAGCTGCCTCTGGGCGTGGTGGGCATTGCAGTGGGTATCGTCCTGCTGCCAGATCTGTCCCGTCGGTTGGCCTCTGAGGATGCAGCGGGATCGCAATACGCCTTCAGCCGCGCTGGCGAGATTTCCCTGGCGCTGACCATTCCCTCTGCCATCGCGCTGGTGGCCATTCCCCTGCCGCTTGTCTCGGTCCTGTTTGAGCGCGGCGCCTTTTCCTTCACGGATAGCCAGGCCACGGCCCTTGCGGTCGCCATCTACGGGTTAGGCCTGCCTGCCTTTGTGCTGCAAAAGGTGCTGCAGCCGCTCTATTTTGCCCGCGAAGACACCCGGACCCCGTTCCGCTTTGCGCTGAACGCGATGGTGGTCAACGCCCTGGTGGCCATTGCAGGCGCGGCACTGCTTGGCTTCATCGGGGCCGCCATCGGTACCACGGTTGCGGGCTGGGCCATGGTCTGGCAACTGGCGCGCGGCACCAAAGATATGGGGCAAAGTGCGCGGTTTGATGCAAGGTTCAAGCAGCGGATCTGGCGGATTCTGGTGGCGGCCCTGCTGATGGGAGGGCTGCTCTGGGGCGCTGCCCTGGTGCTGGAGCCCTGGCTGTTCAGCGCCGGCATCCGCTATCCGGCGCTGGCGTTATTGGTCCTGATCGGCATCTGCGGCTATTTTGCGATTGGTGCCAGTATCGGTGCCTTCCGGCTGTCAGATTTCAAATCCAGCCTGCGTCGCGGCAAAGGTTAAGGCCACACGACCTGCGGCCCCCTCGCCAGCCACCTGCGCAACCGCGCCGCGCGTCAGCGCGGCGCCCGGCCCAACGGGATGCAGCATCTTGATGCTGCGAGACGGGCGGGAGCCCCCCCCCTTTTTTGTTGCTAGTCGCGACGGATATTGCTGCGGATACGCGCCCAGCCGCCCGGGGCCAGAAAGAACGACAATCCAAATCCGGTGGCAAAGCCACACAGATCGGCAACCCAGTCCTTTTGGCCGCCAAACAGCAGGCCAAACAGCAGCTGGATCCCCATCAAAAAGGCAATCAGCGAAAAGGCACGGCTTTGCTGGGCGCCCACAAGGGACAATTGCCGCCACAGGATATAGGTAAAGGCACCGATCAAGCCATAGACCGCCGGGAAGCCCCCGATCAACGGCACCTCGCCATTGATCAGCACCGCATATCCAACCGCACCGCCCACAGCAGAGGCCAAAAAGATGATGACCATCACCAGATCGCCCATGACCTCACCCACCATCTTGCCCATCGCCAGCACAAAGACACAAACAAACAGCGCATGGGTAAAGGCGCCATGCACGAAGGTATAAGACAAGAACCGGATCAGATGCTCGGCCGGCCATTGCCCGGTCTCGACCATCCACCAGAAGATTTCTGAGGAAAACGCATAAGACTGAAAGGCCTCCAGCCGCCAGCCAATGGCCTCAGGCCCGCCAATGATGCCCCGCATCCCCAGCGAAAACGCCGCCTCGATCCCCATAATCACCAGAACCAGCGCCACCACTGCCGGCGGCAATGGGTTGACGGGAGAGATATTTGGATCGTCACTCATAGCTTGTCGTACTCCTTGGCCTGTTACGTTGGCCTGTCACGTTGGCCTGTCACGGTTCATTTGTGGCAGATACAGCCCCTGCACAGCCCGCCCATGGGCGCTGCCCGGTTGACGCTGCCCTGGCCCATGGGTAAGCGACTAGGGATCATAATTCCAGACGGGAGTTTCGCCCCATGAGCGATACGACATTTACGCCGCGCGTCTTTTCCGGCATTCAGCCTTCCGGCAACCTGCACCTGGGCAACTACCTTGGCGCCCTAAAGCGCTTTGTCGATTGGCAGGACCGCGATGTGGAAAGCATCTACTGCATGGTTGACCTGCACGCGATCACCGTCTGGCAAGATCCCAGCAACCTGCGCCAAGCCACCCGAGAGCTCTGCGCCGGGTTCATTGCCGCAGGTATCGACCCTGAAAAATCCATCTTGATCAACCAAAGCCAGGTGCCCGAACACGCGCAACTGGCCTGGATCTTCAACTGTGTCGCCCGGATGGGCTGGATGCAGCGGATGACCCAATTCAAGGACAAAGCAGGCAAGAACGCGCAAAACGCCTCCCTTGGCCTGCTCGCCTACCCCTCGCTGATGGCAGCCGACATCCTGATCTACCACGCCACCCATGTGCCGGTTGGTGAGGATCAGAAACAGCACCTTGAACTGACACGCGACATCGCAACCAAGTTCAATCACGACTATGGCGTCGATTTTTTCCCGCTCACCGAACCGGTGATCGAAGGCGCTGCCACCCGCGTGATGTCCCTGCGCGATGGCTCCAAAAAGATGTCGAAATCCGACGCCTCAGATGCCAGCCGTATCAACATGACAGACGATGCCGAGGCGATTGCCAAAAAGATCCGCAAGGCCAAAACCGACCCGGATGCGCTGCCCTCCGAGGCCAAGGGCCTGGAAGAACGCCCCGAGGCCCGCAATCTGGTCAATATCTATGCAGCCCTGAATGAACAGAGCGTCGATCAGGTGCTGGCGGATGTTGGCGGCAAGCAGTTCTCGGAATTCAAACCCATGCTGGTGGACCTGGCCGTAGCCAAACTGGCGCCGATCGGTACCGAGATGAGCCGCCTGATGCAACACCCCGATGAGATCGACAAGATCCTCACCCGCGGCTCTGAGCGCGCCCGCGCCATCACCGCGCCGATCCTGCGCCAGACCTATGACATCGTCGGCCTGATCCCACCGGTTGAAGCCTAAAAACCCAGCCGATCCATTTCCAGCATTGCCCCCGCCCCGAGAAATCAGGGCGGGTTTTTTTATGCCCAATTCATTGACCGCAGGGCGCTCAGGCCGGACGACTGCGCCCCCTGCAGCGACTGCCAGTATGACAATCAGTACGGCAAACCGAGCGCGCCCAGAGACAGGTTTCTATGGTGACTTTCCATCGCTAAAATGGTTTCGATACATTGGCGACCCCACCGAAAAGGACCACCAAGCATGATTGCCTATGTCACCGTCGGGGCAGATGACATCGCCCGCGCCAAACGGTTTTACGCCGCGATCCTGCCCGCCCTTGGCTACAGTATGACAGAAGGTCCTGAGGGGCTCAGCTACGCGCTGCCTGCACCACCGGGCCAAGCTGCTGCGCTGCCGGATTTTTACGTCAAACCAACCTTTGATGGGCGTCCGGCCTCGGCTGGCAACGGTGCCATGACCGCGTTTGAGGCGCGCAGTCAAAGCCAGGTGCGTGACCTATACGCGGCCGCGCTGACGGCAGGGGGCTTTGATGCGGGTCAGCCGGGGTTTCGTGACGCATATGGCGCGCATTTTTATGTGTGCTACCTGCGGGACCCTCAGGGCAATAAAATCGCTCTGTTCTCCAGCGACCCAAACGAGCCAGGGCGCGACGAATAGCGCCGGTCAACACGTGGCCCCCAGGGACGCCGCTTTTTATAGCCCCCGCACCCCGTTCAGGGTCAGGGTCGCCACCAGCTCTGCATAGTCCTCGCGCGCGTCTGAGCCCGCGCCGGAATTCCACATGTAGTACCAGTTCAACATGCCAAAAACCGACATGGTGGCAGAGCGCAGTTTCTCGTCGTTTTCCTCAAACACCTCTGGAGCCACTGCCTTTAGGGTGTCGCTGAGGAACTGCACCATCTCGCGCTGATATGCGCGCAGCAATTTTTGCTGCTCTTCCGGCAGCGCGCCCATTGCGCCCGACTGGACTTTGTGTTCGTCGTCAGCCCCCTGATAGGCCAACAGGATCTCTGCCACGACCCGGCGCAGGCGATCATCGGGGGAGACCCCGTTCAAATCCACACCACAGACCCGGTCGCGCAGCTCGCAGAGGTAGGTATCAAGAAGGCCGAACAACACGGCCTCCTTACTGTCGTAATAGTGATAGATATTGGCCTTGGAGATCCCGCATTGCCGCGCCAGCTGGGTCATCGAAGCGCGATCATAGCCCGCCTCGGCAAAGACCTTGGCGGCAGATTTCAGAATCTGGGCACGCTTTTCATCGTGATCTTTTGCAATGGTGCGGGCCATGGGCTCAACTCACTCTCTGATTAATCGGCGTCGCGGTTGTCGATGACACGCTTGGCCTTGCCCTGGCTGCGCTCGACCTCGCCGGGTTCGCCAACGATGATCTCGGTGGAGACGCCAACCATATCCTTGATCCGTTTGGTCAACATCCGCGCCGCAGCGGTTTTGCTCAGCTCATCGGTGGCGTCCGGGTTCGCCTCGACAAAGACCCGCATCGCATCCATGCGACCGGATTTGTACAGCTCGATCTGGTAGTGCGGCGCCAGACCACCCGTGGCCATCAGCTGCTCTTCGATCTGGCTGGGGAAGACATTGACCCCGCGCAGAATGATCATATCGTCACTGCGACCTGTGATCTTTTCCATCCGCCGCATGCTGCGCGCGGTGCCGGGCAACAGCCGGGTCAGATCGCGGGTGCGATAGCGCACCATCGGCAGGCCTTCCTTGGTGAGGGTGGTAAAGACCAGCTCGCCCATTTCGCCATCGGGCAGCACTTCGCCAGTCTTGGGGTCAATGATCTCGGGCAGGAAATGGTCCTCCCAGATCACCGGGCCATCCTTGGTTTCAACGCATTCGCTGGCCACCCCCGGCCCCATGATCTCGGACAACCCATAGATATCAACCGCATGCATATCAAAGGCGGCCTCGACCTCGCGGCGCATGGCATCCGTCCAGGGCTCGGCGCCAAAAATGCCGACCTGCAACGAGCTGTCACGCGGGTCCAGGCCAACCTTATGAAACTGCTCAAGGATATTGAGCATATAAGAAGGCGTCACCATGATGCCATCAGGCTGGAAATCGGTGATCAACCCCACCTGCTTTTCGGTCTGGCCACCAGACATAGGCACCACAGTCGCGCCCAGGCGTTCAATCCCGTAATGGGCCCCCAGCCCGCCGGTGAACAGCCCATAGCCATAGGCATTATGCACCATATTGCCCTTACGCAGACCCGCGGCACGCAGGGACCGCGCCACCAGATCGGCCCAGTTGGAGATGTCATTGGCGGTATAGCCCACGACCGTGGGCTTGCCCGTGGTCCCAGAGGAGGCATGCAGGCGGATGATCTGTTCGCGCGGGACGGCAAACAGGCCAAAGGGGTAGTTGTCGCGCAGGTCGTTTTTATGGGTGAAGGGGAACTTCGACAGGTCCGACAGCTGCTGCAGGTCATCCGGGTGGACGCCCGCCGCATCAAAGCGCTCTTTATACATGGGCACATTGTCATAGGCATGACGCAGGGACCACTTTAGGCGTTCCAACTGGAGGGCACGAATTTCGTCGATCGAGGCAATCTCGATGGCATCGAGGTCGGCCTTATTAGGGGACAGGTCTTTCATGGTGTTCTCCTCACCTATTCTTCAAACAACTGGCCCTTGATCGCGCGGGAAAGCCCGCGAAAGGCAGCGATCATCTGGCCGGTTTGGGTCTCTACTGTCACGTCATAAATGCCGCTGCGCCCGGTCAAAGAGACCTCTGTGGCGCGGGCAATCAGCCGCTCTCCCAGTTTACCGGGGGCGGTAAAGGTGATGGAATTGCTCTGCGCCACCGTCGATTGGTTGCGGCTGTTGCAGGCAAAGGCAAAGGCGCTGTCGGCCAGCATGAAGGTCACGCCGCCGTGGCAAATCCCATGGCCGTTGCAATGATGCGGTTCCACCGTCAGCTCCAGGGTCGCGCGGCCTTCATCAATTGCGGTGATTTCCATCCCCGCCCATTTTGAGGCATTGTCGCTGGCCCACATGGAGGCCGCCGATTTCTCGGCCCGTTCTTTCGGGGTCATGGTGGCGGTCATGGTCATTTTCCCTGAAATTTCGGCGCGCGTTTTTCCAAAAAGGAAGAGACGCCCTCGGCATAATCTGCGCTTTCACCGCAGGTCTTCATCGCGTCGGCCTCTTGCTCCAGATGCGCGTCCAAGGTGGCAACGGCGGCATCCTGAATGCAGTGCTTGCTAAGCCCCAGTCCCAGGGTTGGGCCATTGCCCAGCTGCGCGGCCATGGCACGCGCCGTTTCCATCAGATCGCCGTCCGGCAGCGCCTTCCAGATCAGCCCCCAGTCTTCGGCCTGTTTGGCGGACAAGGGCTGGGCGGTAAAGGCCAGGCCCTTGGCGCGGGCCTCTCCCAGCAGGCGCGGCAGATGCCAGCTGCCGCCGGTGTCAGGGATCAACCCCACTTTGGAGAAAGACTGGATAAACTTGGCGCTTTCAGCGGCAAAGACCATGTCACAGGCCAGCGCGATATTGGCGCCCGCTCCGGCAGCGACACCATTGACGGCGCAGATAACCGGAAAGTGCAGCGATCGGATCAGCCGCACCAGCGGCGCGTAAAAGGTCCGCACCGTATTACCCAGATCCGGCGGGCCATCCATCTTGCTGGGGTCGCGATCCCCCAGATCCTGCCCGGCGCAAAATCCGCGTCCGGCGCCCGTCAACAGAATCGCCCGCGCGCCACCATCACGTGCGGCCTCGATTGCGGTGCGCAGGGCATAGTGCATCTCATCGTTGAAACTATTGAGCCGATCGGGCCTATTCAGGGTGATCTCCACCCAAGCGCCATGATCCGCAACCAGAATAGATTCGGACATTTCTCTCTCCCTCATACAGCCCCTGCGCCAGTCAGAACCAGCGGGCTGTGAAATCCCTTTGACAAATTTCTTGCATAAACCGACCGGACGGTCAATATATCATTCAAAGCAAATATGAGGCCCAGCCTCAGCCCGTTGTCCGGTCCCGCGCCGACAGCGCCCCATCAGGAAAGAAAAGGACAGAACATGAGCCTTCTAGACGTATCAAGTTTTGCCGCCGGTGAATGGATCGCCCCCGGCGCCGGTGCCCGCAACATCGCCAGCGCCGTAACCGGCGCGCCGCTGGCGCAGGCCGGCAATGACGCGCTGGATGTGCAGGCCATGCTGGCCTATGCCCGCGACACCGGAGGTCCCGCCCTGCGCGCGCTGACGTTCCATGACCGCGCCCGTATGATCAAAGCGCTGGCGACGCATCTGGGGCAGCACAAACAGGCGCTTTATGATCTGAGCTTTGAAACTGGCGCCACCCAGTCCGATCATATGATCGACATTGATGGCGGCATCGGCACCATGTTTGTCTTTGCCTCCAAGGGGCGCCGCGAAATGCCCGATGCCAAGGTCTACCTGGATGGCGAGGTTGAGCAGCTGTCGCGCAACGGCACCTTCCTGGGCCAGCATATCTGCACGCCTTTGCAGGGTGTTGCGGTGCATATCAACGCCTTCAACTTCCCGGTCTGGGGCATGCTGGAAAAGCTCGCCCCCAGCCTGCTGGCCGGGGTGCCTGCCATCGTGAAACCCGCGACAGCCACCTGCTATGTGACAGAACTGGCGGTGCGGCTGATGCTCGACAGTGGCATCCTACCCGCCGGTGCGTTGCAGCTGGTGTCTGGTGGCCTCGGCGATATGCTCGACCATCTGACCATGCAGGATGTGGTCAGCTTTACCGGCTCTGCCCAGACCGCGTTGAAGCTGCGTCAAAACCCGGTCATTTTGGAAAACTCGATCCGCTTTGTGGCGGAACAGGACAGCCTGAACGCCTCCATTCTGGGGCCCGATGCCATCCCCGGCACACCGGAATTTGATCTCTTCATCAAAGAAGTCAGCCGCGAAATGACCACCAAGGCGGGGCAGAAATGTACCGCCGTGCGCCGCATCATCACGCCGGAATCGCAGTCTGAGGCGGTGATTGAGGCCCTGTCGGCACGACTGGCCAAAACCACCATTGGGGACCCGCGGCTGGAAAGCACCCGCATGGGCGCGCTGGTTTCCAACAGCCAAAAACGCGATGTTTTGGAAAAGGCGGCGATTCTGGCCACCGAAGCCACCCGCGTTTACGGCAATCCCGACGATTTTACCGTGACTGGCGTCGATGCGGAAAAAGGTGCCTTTGTGCCGCCAATGCTGTTTCACTGCGAAAACCCTGACGCCGCAACCCGCGTGCATGACACCGAAGCCTTTGGCCCGGTGTCCACCGTCATGGGCTACCGGGATCTGGACCATGCCGTGACCCTGGCCAATCGGGGCGAGGGCTCGCTGGTGGCCTCCTGCATCACCAATGACCCAGAGGTGGCCCGCGAAATTGCCCTGGGTTCGGGCGCCTATCACGGGCGGATCTATTTCAACAACCGCGCCTCAATGAAGGAAAGCACCGGCCATGGTTCGCCGCTGCCGCATATGGTGCATGGCGGTCCCGGTCGCGCGGGCGGCGGAGAAGAGCTCGGCGGTATTCGCGGGGTGAAACACTACATGCAGCGCACCGCCATTCAGGGCAGCCCCGACATTCTGGCCGCCATTGGCGAACAATGGGTGCCCGGCGGCACGGAAATCCCCGTTCCTGCGCATCCCTTCACCCGAAAATTTGGCGAACTGGCAATTGGCGAGACCCTCAACAGCCCGTCACGCCAGGTGACGCTGGAAGATATCGAACATTTTGCCAAATTCACCGGCGATACCTTCTATGCTCATATGGATGACGCCGCCGCCAAGCGGAACCCCTTCTTCCCCGGTCGCGTCGCCCATGGCTATCTGCTGCTCTCCTTTGCTGCGGGCCTGTTTGTCGAACCCAATGAAGGACCTGTGCTGGCCAATACCGGCCTGGACAACCTGCGCTTTATGAAGCCGGTTTCGGCGGGCGACAGCATCAAGGTTCGCCTCAGCGTCAAGAAAAAGACCCCCCGCAACGATGAATATGGTGAGGTCCGCTGGCATGTGACCCTGACCAATCAAGACGATGAAAAAGTTGCGGAATATGAACTGCTGACCATGAACGCCTTCTAAGGCGCCGAAACAGCCAAAGCCGTACCGCTCCGGGCTGGTCTAACTGGCCCGGAATGCCTATCTTGCTGCCATGACAGCAACACTTTCTCAGAATTACCAGGCGAGCATCGCCCAGCTTACCGACCTGCAAAACCTGCGGGTCTGGTCGATCATCGTCTCGTTGTTTGGCGATCTGGCGCAGAAACCCGGCGATCAGATCAGTGGCACCACCCTCACCCAGATCATCACTCCGATGGGGATCAAACCCGAAGCAATCCGGGTGGCGTTGCACCGCCTGCGTAAGGACGGCTGGATCGAAAGCACCCGTTCGGGGCGCGCCTCGGTGCACTATCTGACCGAGTTCGGCCGCAATCAATCCGCAGCCGTGACCCCACGCATCTACGCCCGCGCCCCGCAACCGCCACAGACCTGGCATCTGCTGATCGCAGAGGACAGCAGCGGCCAGAACGCGCTGGAAGAAACCCTGCTGCTGCCGCAATACACCCAGGTCAACCGCCGCACTGCGCTAGGGTACGGACCCGCGCCCGACGGGCTTGACGATCTCTTTGTGGCACAGGTTTCCGCGTTTTCGGTGCCCGGCTGGCTGCAGGCCCGGCTGTTCCCGCAGGATCTGATCGAAGCCTGCCAGTCCCTGCTCGACGCGCTGGCCAAAATCCCGCCCCCCGCAGCCGACCTGTCACCAGAGCAGATTGCCACCCTGCGCACCCTAATCGTGCACCACTGGCGCAGAATTGCCCTGCGCCACCCGGTGCTGCCCACAGGGTTCCCCCCCGACGCCTGGGCCGGAGAAACCTGCCGCGCCCGGGTCTTTGCCCTGCTGGACAAATTACCACGCCCACAGCTTCAGGCGCTGGACCAGCGCTCACCAGCCTAGCGATCCCCTGCCAAGTGATCCACGCCCTTATCCCGGAGTATGCCCATGTCCGCCCTTAGCAGTCTTGCCCTGATCGCCCTCGCTGCCCCAGCGGCCCTGATGGGGGCGTCGCATCTCAAAACCCGCAAACTCGCGCGCGAGGCCCGGCAATTGGTGCCGCCCATCGGCCAGTTCTGTAACACCCTGCAGGGAAAAATCCACTATATCGACATCGGCCCGCGCGATGCCCAGCCCCTGGTGCTTATCCATGGGTTAAGCGGCCAATTGCAGCATTTCACCTATGCGCTGGCCGACGCCCTGGCCCAGGATTACCGGGTCATCGCAGTTGACCGGCCCGGATGTGGCTATTCCACCCGCACCAGCGATGCGATGGCGCGTCTACCGGAACAGGCAAAGACCCTGTTGGACGTGCTGGACAAGCTCCAGGTCCACCAGCCGGTTCTGGTGGGGCATTCCCTGGGCGGCGCCGTCTCGCTGGCCATGGCGCTGCAGGCCCCAGAGAAAATTCGCGGTCTGGCCCTGCTGGCACCGCTGACCCATCCTTCAAAACAGGGGGCTGAGGCCTTTAAGGGGCTGATTGTTCATTCCAACCTCATGCGCCACCTGATGGCCCAGACTGTGGCTGTGCCTACCGCACAACGTACCGCAGAACCGGTTCTGCAACAGATCTTTGCGCCCGAACCCTGCCCGGATGATTTCCTGATCAAGGCCGGCGGCGCCCTGGGGCTGCGTCCCGAAAGCTTTGTCGCCGCCTCAGCGGATGCGTCCTTTCTCTACCCGGCGATCGAAGACCAGGCCGCCCGCTACGCCAAAGAGCTCAACACACCGGGGGCGATTCTCTTTGGGGCCGAGGACGCCATTCTCGGCCCTCAGTCCCAGGGCAAAACAATGGAAACCTATGGTTTGAGCTGCCAAATCGCCCCAGACCTTGGGCATATGTTGCCAATTACCGCCCCGGCGCTGTGTAATGACTTCATTCGCGCCACGGTGCAGGCCCTGCCCAGCGCCTGACAACGGGTTGAAAACCAAGAAAACTGGCGACCCGGGCAAAAAAACATACCCGAAAGCCGGTTTCCTCTGCATTTGCGCCTTGACCCCAGAGGCGCCATTCCGTAAATCGCCCCTCACAGAAGATGGCGCGGTAGCTCAGTTGGTTAGAGCGATCGACTCATAATCGATAGGTCGGGAGTTCAAGTCTCCCCCACGCCACCACTTTTCCTCTGTAAGCCTCCCGCAGTTTTACCCCCGAAAATCAATGTGATGCGCCTGCTGTCCTGGCTCAGGGCTACTCCACTTTGTTCAGCTGGCATCCACAGTCTGGCGTCAAAAACTGGGGCTGGCTCCCATTTGCCCCCCCCCCTATACCTGTGTGTATGAAACAGAGCCCACTCACCGCAATACTGGCCATAGATGGCGGCGGAACCCGTTGCCGGATCGCACTGGAGCGCGCCGGTGAGGTCATCCGGATCGACAGCGGGCCTGCAAATGTTTCCAGCGATTTTGACGGGGCCCTGGCGCAGATCCATCTGGGGCTGGAGCGCCTTTGTGCCGCCACTGGCCTGCCGCTGGCGCAGCTGGCCGCGCTCCCCGCCTATGTTGGGCTGGCCGGGGTTGTCAGTGCTGACATTGCCCAGCGGCTGCAGCATAACCTGCCCTTAACCCAGAGCCGCATCACAGACGACAGACCCGCTGCTTTGCGTGGGGCGCTTGGCGATGGCGAAGGGGCGATTGCCCATTGTGGCACCGGCTCCTTTCTGGCCAGCCAGATCAAGGGCGCGCGCCGTATCATTGGCGGCTGGGGACAGCAGCTGGGCGATCAGGCCTCGGCGCAGTGGCTGGGACGTCTGGCCCTGGCGCGCACCTTGGATATGGTCGACGGTCTCGCGCCCGCCTCCACCTTGACCACCCAGCTTTTCGCCCGGTATTCAGACTCTGCCGAAATCGTCGCCTTTGCCGCCCAGGCCAGCCCGATGGAATTGGGTGCGCTGGCCCGCGATGTCACTTACCAGGCCAGCCAGGGGGATGCCCTGGCCACTGATCTGATGCATCAGGGCGCCCGCTACATTGCCGACACCCTGCCACGGATCGGCTGGGCACCCGGCCATGCGCTCTGCCTCACGGGCGGGTTGGCGCCACAGTATCGCAGCTATCTGCCGCCAGAAATGCAAGACACGCTGCAACCGCCGCAGGGTGATCCGTTGACCGGGGCGCTGGCGCTGGCACGGGAGTTCGCTGCCAAAGATCACAGTGTGGCGGACACCCCCGTCAGGACGCCCCAATGAGCCGACCAAGCACAGTTTACGCAGGCGGCCCGATCTTTGATGGCCACAGTCTGCAACAGGGCATGAGCGCTCGGTTTGAAGCTGGTCGGCTGGTCAGCCTGATGCCGCACCGCCCCCCCGCAGCGGATGAGACCTATGTGGACCTTGCCGGCGATATCCTCAGCCCCGGTTATCTGGATCTGCAGGTCAATGGCGGCGATGGCATCATGTTGAATGCACAGCCCAACTGCGCCGGGCTGGACCGCATTGCCAGGGCGCACCGACGGCTTGGCGCGGTGCAGATCCTGCCAACGCTGATCACCGATACATTACAGAAAACCGCTCAGGTCATCGCCGCCACCCAGCAGGCCATCACCGCCGGAGTGCCCGGCATTGCCGGATTGCATCTGGAGGGCCCACATCTGGCCCAAAGCCGCAAGGGCGCCCATGATGCGGCTTTGATCCGGGCGATGACCCCGGCGGATCTGGACATGCTGCTGGCCGCGGCTGAGGCCCTGCCGGTCCTGATGGTTACGCTGGCACCAGAAAGCGTCAACCTGGATCAGGTCAAAGCACTGCGGCAGGCCGGGGTCATCCTGTCCCTGGGCCACACCGACGCGCCTTATGAACAGGCGATGGACTATGCCGAGGCCGGCGTCACCTGTGTCACCCATCTGTTCAACGCCATGAGCCCCCTTGGCCACCGCGCCCCCGGGGTGCCCGGCGCGGCGCTCAACAATCCGCAGCTATTTGCCGGGCTGATTGCCGATGGCATTCATGTACATCCCGCCGCGCTGCGCACCGCCTGGGCTGCCAAGATGGGCAATGCCAGCCCCGAGGGCAAAATCTACCTGGTCAGTGACGCCATGGCCCCGGCCGGCAGTGACCTGACCTCGTTTCAGCTGGAGGGCCGCCAGATCCTGCGCCAGAACGGGCGGCTTACCCTGGCGGATGGCACCCTGGCGGGCGCAGATCTTGACCTCACCACAGCGCTGCGCATCCTCGTCACCCACTGCGATATTGCGCTACAAGACGCCCTGACCGCCGCCGTAACCACACCGCGACAGGTGATCCGCCAATGGGCTCAGGACTGCACGGTGATTGGCCTTGCGGAACATGACTTTATCCGTATTCAAAGCGACCTTAGTGCAGCACAGCCCATCTGCGAAATCTGCCGCTAGCAAAGCAGACAGCGCGGTCACGGCCCCCAGAGGTTCTGTTCGGTTGACTGGAACCATTTGGCCAGATGTTCGATCAAGGCCCGAATGCGCGCTGTCAGGTGGCGGCTTGGCGGGTAGACCACATAGAGCGGCAGCGGCGCGTCTTCGCGGTCTGCAAACAGCAGCTGCAACCGGCCCGTTTCAATAAAGGGTTTCACGGTGTAATAGGGACAGCGGCCAATGCCCTGGCCACCCGCCGCCATATGGGCCACCGCACGCGGCGAGTTGGCCCGAAAGCTGCCGCTCACAAGGACAGAGGTCACCTTGCCGGCCTCGTTGAACCGCCAGCGCTCCGGCTGCGCTGCGGATTGCAGCAACAGGCAGTTATGAGTCGCCAGGGCCTGGGGGTGCCCCGGCTCGCCGTGACGTGCCAGATAGTCCGGCGCTGCCACCACCACCAGCCGCATGTCGCAGAGCTTACGCGCCACCAGGGTCGAATCCTGTAGCCTGCCAAAGCGGATGGCCAGATCAATGCCTTCTTCGACAATGGGCGCGTGATAATCCGAAAGCAGCATTTCGATCTGCACCTTGGGGTGGCTCTGCTGAAACGGCGTCACCGCCTGCACCAGCTCGCGGCTGCCAAACCCCGTGGGCGCGGTGAGCCGGATGGGGCCAGCCAATTCGGACTGGCGCTCCTGAATGACCCCTTCCATCTCGTCGATCTGATCCAATACCGGCAGGCAGCGCTCCAGATAGGCCTGACCGGTATCGGTCAGAGTAACCGATCGGGTGGTGCGGTTAAACAGTTGCGCGCCAAGGCGTTCTTCCAGCCGGGCCACATATTTGCTGGCCAGTTTGGTGCTGATGCCGATCTGGCGCGCCCCGGCAGTAAAGGAATGTTGCGCTGCAACCGCAACAAAAGTCCGCATGCAATCCAATGTGTCCATCGCCTGGCCCTCGGCTTCTCTTTCGCCCGGACAAGGTATCTCATTATCTCCAATACGTACATACTTACTCTACAGGATGACATATTATCACCCATCCGTTCTGAATGTATCTCTTCCTCATCGAAACGGCGGCTCTTACCCAGTCGCTTTCCACTCCCGCCGCTCACGCGGTAACCCCATGAGGAACATCCTATGTCCAATACTCTGCGCATCCACAGCTTCCCCCTCTCCGGTCATGGCCACCGGGTTGAACTCTTTGCCAGCCTGGCGGGTATCGCCCATGAGGTCATCACCGTCGATCTGGCTAATGGGGAACACAAAGGAGAGGCCTTTCTGGCGCTGAACCCTGCCGGTCAGGTTCCAGTCCTTGAAGACGGCGATACCGTGATCAGTGATTCCAACGCTATCCTGGTCTATCTAGCCCGCAAATACGCCCCGTCCTATCTGCCCAGCGATGCGGTTGCCGAAGCCGAGGTGCAGAAATTCCTCAGCCTGGCAGCCGGCGAGGTGGCGTTTGGCCCCGCAGCCGCGCGTCTGATCAATGTCTTTAACGCCCCCCTGGATGCGGAGTTCTGCAAAACCGTCGCCGAGCGCCTTTTGGCCAAACTGGAAGCCCACCTGGACGGGCGGGACTTTCTGGTTGGCACTGCGCCCACCATCGCGGATGTGGCGATCTATTCCTATGTGGCCCATGCCCCAGAAGGCGATGTTTCGCTGGCCGCCTACCCCAATGTGCGCCGCCTGCTGAGCAACATTGAAGGCCTGAAAGGCTTTAAGCCAATGCCCGTCACGCCTGTTGGTCTTTCCGCTGCGGCCTGATCGCTCAGCGTTCAAAACCAACCACCGGGGCGGGTCGCCCGCCCCGGACAGACCGCCATCAATGGCGCCTCCCCAGCCCCCGCCCATTTGTTCAAACTGCATCCCGTGAAGAGGTCCGCCATGCCCCCCGCCATCCCCGCCCAGATTGACGACAGCCAGGCCGCCTCCCCATTCCATGCTGGGGAGCAACAGCTGCAACGCGCCAACGGCAGCCGCGACATGCTGGAACAATTTGGCCGCAAGGTGATCCGCCCCTATATGCCAGAGCAACACCGGGCCTTTTTTGCCCAACTGCCCTTTGTGGTGGTGGGCGCTGTGGATGCCAAAGGCTGGCCCTGGGCCAGCCTGTTTCCAGGCACCCCCGGGTTTGCCCAAAGCCCGGACAACCGCCACCTGAACATCGCCTTGAACGCTGCACAGGCGGATCCGGTACGGCGCGCCCTGCAGGCTGAAACGCCGATGGCTGTGCTGGGAATTGAGATGCACAGCCGCCGTCGCAACAGGATGAACGGACGCGTCTCCTCCTTAGGGGAAAGCCAGCTCCAGCTGCGAGTTGACCAATCCTTTGGCAATTGCCCGCAGTATATCCAACACCGCGACATCACCTTTCTGCGCCCTGCTGCGGACAGCTCCCCGGCACAGGCTTCGCCGCGTTTCACAGACCTGAGCACAAAGGCGCGTCGGATGATCGAGGCAGCGGATGTGTTCTTTGTCGCCAGCGCGGTAGAGTCCCGTGACAACCCCACCGTCGAGGGTGTCGATGTCTCCCATCGTGGCGGGCGGCCGGGGTTTGTGCAGGTTGATGGCAATAGCCTGATCATTCCCGATTTCCCCGGCAACAACCACTTCAACACCTTTGGCAATTTCCTGCTGAACCCCAAGGCCGGGCTGGTGTTTCCCGATTTTTCCACCGGCGACCTTTTGATGCTCACTGGCACCACTGAGCTGCTGTCAAAGGAGGCACCGGAAATACGCGGCTTTCACGGTGCCGATCGTGGTTGGCGCTTTACCCTGGATCATGGGCTTTGGCTGCAGGATGCGCTGCCGTTTCGCGCCAAACTGGGCGCCTTTTCACCGCATTCGCTGATGGCCGACACCTGGGCAGACCGCGCCGCACGGTCCAGACAGGAAGAGGGTCGCAATGCCTGGCGCCGGGTCCGGGTCGCTCGGGTGCAGCAAGAAAGCTCGGTCATTCGGTCTTTTTATCTGGAACCTGCCGATAGCGCACCGCTGTTGCCGTTTGAGGCTGGCCAATCTCTGACACTGCGCGCCAGATCCAAGACACCGACACAGGAACAAGCCGCCGGCCAAATCCTGAGCCGGAGCTACACCGTCTCCTCTGCCCCCGGTGAGCGCCACTACCGGATTTCGGTCAAACGCGAAGAACAGGGTGCGATGTCGCACCTACTGCATGACCAGATCATGCCCGGCGACATCCTGGAGATCAAAGCACCCCGTGGTGCCTTTTATATTGATCCTGCCGAAAGGCGGCCGGCGGTGCTTTTGGCCGGGGGGGTTGGCATCACGCCGATGGTTGCAATGGCCAACCATGTAATGCGCGAAGGTCTGCGGACCCGGCACCTGCGCCCGCTGACTGTGCTACATGCCAGCCGCGACAGCGCCCAGCGCGCCTTTGCGGATGAGTTTCGCGCCCTGCAGCAAGCGACAGAGGGGCAGATCCGCTACCTGTCTCTTTTAGGCACGGCCACCGAGGATGAAGAACCCGGCCTGGACTATAACGGCACCGGTCGGATCACTGACGACACCCTGCGGCAGGTACTGGCGCTGGATGACTATGATTTCTTCCTTTGTGGCCCGCCGCCCTTCATGCAGGGGATCTATGACAGCCTGCGCCGCCTTGGTGTCAGCGATGCCCGGATCTTTGCCGAAAGCTTTGGCCCCGCCGCGCTGCGCCGCGCCCCCGATGTCTCAACCGGCGCTCAGCCCGCGGATCAGCTGGCGGATCCCTGCGCCGAGGACGAAGCCGAGACCGCCGAAGTGCGCTTTGCCAGTCTTGCGGGGGCAACACAGTGGCGCGCCAAAGACGGGTCTTTGCTGGAGCTGGCAGAGGCCCAGGGGCTGACGCCCGATTTCAGCTGCCGGTCAGGCTCCTGCGGCAGCTGCGCCACCAAAGTTACCCAAGGCAGCGTCAGCTACCGCTCCCCACCCCAAGCCGAGATTCCCCCCGGCGAAGCCCTTCTCTGTTGCGCCCGCCCTGCCAAAGGCAGCGCAGCCTTGGAACTCGACCTTTAACCTCCCCTCCCCTTCTGATTTGACACAAAGGAAGCTTACCATGGAAACCCGCCCGCCTCTGCCGCCCTTCACCCGCGACAGCGCCATTGAAAAAGTACGCCTGGCCGAAGATGGCTGGAACAGCCGCGATGCGGCCAAGGTGGCCCTGGCCTATACCCCGGACACCAAATGGCGCAACCGCGCCACCTTTGTCAGCAGCCGCGCCGAGGCCCAGGCCTTTCTCGAGGCAAAATGGATCCGCGAGTTGGACTATCGCCTGATCAAGGAGCTTTGGGCCTTTACCGAAAACCGCATCGCGGTGCGCTATGCCTATGAATGGCATGATGACAGCGGCAACTGGTATCGCTCTTACGGTAATGAAAACTGGGAGTTCGCCGAAAACGGCCTGATGCAGAACCGCTTTGCCTGCATCAATGACCTGCCCATCAAAGAGAGCGATCGCAAGTTTCACTGGCCGCTGGGGCGTCGCCCCGATGATCATCCCGGCCTGTCGGATCTGGGACTGTAACGGATCAAAGGCGGCACCTCCATGCGGGGTGCCGCCTGCCTATGCGTGGTGGGACCTGCCCGTTAGAACATATTCTCACTGCGCTGGAATTGATCCACCCATTTGCGCACATCAACCACGTCAAAATAGACCGCAATCAGCGCGGGCAGCACCAACAGAACCAAAACCATCGAGGCCAACAGGCCAAAGGCCACCGAAACCACGACTGGCACCAGGGTCTGCACCTGCGGACTGGTCTCAAACAGGATCGGGACCAGACCAGCGATGGTGGTAGAGGTCGACAGCAGAATTGGCCGAAAGCGCGCCCGCACCGCATCCAGAGAGGCGGCAACATAGTCATCCCCATCAAGGTGCGACTGGAAGAACGTCAGAAACAGGATCGCATTGTTCACGACAATCCCGGCAAGCGAGGCAAATCCGATCCAACTGGGCATTGAGATATCCATCCCCAGCCCCCAATGGCCCAGGATGGTGCCAACCAGCGCAAAGGGAATAGACAACATCACCACAACCGGCAGCGAATAGGACCGGAACTGGAAAGCCAGAACCATAAAGACCCCCACAAGGCCCAATAACAGCAGTTTCATCATCGAGGATTGCGACTTGGCCTGTTCGGCACTGGCCCCCGAGATGCCGATCTCAACTCCGGGGAAGCTCTTTTGCAGCGCCGGGCCCAGCTCCTTAGTGATCACCGCCGAGATCTGCGCCGAGGTCACAGTGGCGTTGTCGATCTTGCCGCGAATGCGCGCCAGCGCCTTGCCATTCTTGCGGGTGATTGTCGGATAGCCCTGCGACAGGGTCATCTGAGCCACGGTTGACAGCGCCACCAGCTTGCCATCGCCCACCAGGATCGGAAAGCGTTCCAGCTCAACCAGATTGGCCACCGTGTCATCCAGTTTCACCCGCACCGTCATATCTGACTGACTGGAGCGAAAGCTATCCGTCTCGGTGCCCTGAAAGGCGCTGCGCAGCTGATCCGACATCGCCTGGGGTGTCAGCCCAATCAGGTAGCCATATTCATTCAGCGCCAGCTGCACCTCCTGTCGGCCACCATAGAAATCCTGAAACGCTTCGACCACGTCAGAACGCGCCAACAGGGTATTGCGCAGCTCAGCGGAGGCCGCCTCCAGCTCTTCCAGATCATAGCCGGTAAGTTCCACATCCAGGTCAAAGCCTCCCGGACCCATTTCAGCCTGAGAAAACGATGATTGGACAAGATCCGGGATCGGCCCCGCCGCCGATCTCCAGGCCTCCAGCACCGTATCGGCACTCACATTGCGTTCAGAGCTGGTGAGCAGATCCACGGTGATCGTGGCGGTGTTGGAGCCATTGTCATAGACCTCACTATTGACCGCATAACGCACCAAAACCCGCTCAACCAAAGGCAGCCCCCCCTTGGTTTTTGGGGTAAATTCCGCATCCACCTGACGCAGCCCCGCCAGCAATTGTTCCACGGTCTCGACAGAGCGCTCACGATTGATCCCGGAGGTCAGCGAAAATCGGATCGTCAGGGTGTCGCTTTCGGTGGAGGGAAAGCCGATCATCTTGACCGCACCAGAGGCAATCAGGCTGATCGACAGGATCAAGACAGCAAAGACCGACCCCAAGGTCAGATAGCGCCAAGTCACCAGCCAGGTTGCAATTGGCAAGACGCAGCGCTCTTTGATCCAGTCCAGGCCCCGTTCCGCCAAACGGGTCTTGTGAACACTTGTCCGCGCCAGTCTCCCATGGCTGAGATGATGCGGCAGAATGAAGAACCCTTCAAACAGTGAAATTGCCAGGGTGATCAGCAGCACCAGCGGAATGAACCGCAAGATCTGCCCCATGTCGCCGGCAACAAACAGCAAGGGGCCAAAGACGCAGGCGGTTGTCAGAAACGACGACAAAACCCCAGGCAGAACTTCCAGCGCCCCACGGGAGGCGGCCTCGGTGGGGCCGACACGGGTCCGCCATTTGTCGATGTTTTCCGCAATCACAATGGAATCGTCCATGATCAGCCCAACCGCCATCAGCAGTGCCACCAGAGTGATCATGTTGATGGTGATGCCCAGCAGGCTCATTACAAACAACGTGCCCAGAAAGGACACCGGCAATGCAGCGGAAATCCACAGAGCCTCGTTCAGGGAAAAGAACAGCCACATGGTAAAAAACACCAGAACCAGACCAACGGCAATATTCTCCGAAATCAGGTTCAGGCGTTCCTCGACCAGCTCTGTCATGTTGTTGGTGACGGTGATCTGAAACGGATCGGGATAGGCCGCCCGCTCGGCGCTGAGGATCTGATCCACCGCCTCAAACACCCGGATACTGTCGGTGTTCTTGGCTTTGGACACCGAAATGATCGCGGCCTGATCGCCATCAATAAAGGAAGCGATGTTTTCGTCGGCATCCATCATCCGCACCTCGGCCAGATCGCTGACCCGAACAAAACTGCCCGACTGGTTTTGCAAAACGATCAGATCTTCGAGATCGGCAACCGAGCGGCGGGTGTCGGCGTAGCGCAGCACCAGGCTGTTTTCGTCCAGATCTGCACTGCCCAACGGCTGGCTCAGGCTGCGGGCCTGGATCGCATCAACGATATTGCGCGGTGACAGGCCAAACCGGTGCAGCGCGCCCTGATCAAACACCACCTGCAGCTCACGGTCGGTAATGCCCGAAACCGAAATCTCGGCGACACCGGGCACAGCGCGCAGACGATCCGCCAGCTGATCGGTATATTCGATCAACCCCTGTTTGCCAGACACACCAGAGACCGCCACCAGCGCCACCAGATCGCTGCGTGCCTGAATTTCCACCGTGGGTGTTTCAGCATTCAGGGGGAAATCATTGATGCTGGAGACCGCTGAAAAAACATCATTAAAAAACAACGTCAGATCGCCGCCCTCCTCCAGCTCGGCGGTGGCAGTTGCCAGGCCGTCAACAGAAAGACAGGTGAGTTCGGTCATTCCAGAGGTGCCGGTGAGCGCCGCTTCCAGTGGGGTGCAGATTTCCTCATCCACATCCCGTGCCGAGGCGCCGGCATAGACCACCCGGGCCGCCACAGTGGAGGCGGTGAACTCGGGGAAGGTCTCGCGCTCCAGAGTGCTGAGAACACCAAGCCCCAGAAGGCAGAACAGCACCATGATCAGGTTGGAGGCAACCGGGTGGCGCACAAAATAAGAGATCATATCACTGGCCTTCCGCAGCAGCAGAAACTGGCACCAAGGCCAGTTTCATACCCGGAACAGGCGGGCTGGGCAGGCCCAGCACCAGGGTCTCCCCTCCGGTCAAACCAGAGCGGATAATCACCTCGCCACCAATGACCTGCCCGGGCACCACCTCACGGATGGCCAGTCGCTCTTCTGTGTTGGCCAGGTAGACAAAGGGCGTCCCCTCGTCACTCAGATGCAGTGCGCTGCGGGGCACCACGATACTGTCTGGCCTCGGCGCGCTGGAGAAAACCACACGGACAAAACTGCCGGTATGCAGGGGCGGGCGGCGCAGCCCCTGTTGCGACACCAACGGATCTGCAACTCTGACGACAATGCCCATGGTGCCGGTCTCTGCATCCATGGTACCCCGCAGGCGCACAATTTCGGCCTCCCAGGGCGCAAACTGCTCCGGCGTCGAAAGCTCCACATGAGCACTCACCCCCGCACGGCGAAGGGCTTGGGTGAATTGGCTGGTGTCAAAACTGCTGTTTTGCAGAAACGCGTTCTGGGCCCCAGCAAGGACTACAGGGCCAAAACTGCTGGGCTGGACCTCTGCTGTCACCTCAGCGGCGGCAGTGCTGTCCAGGGACAAAAGCGTATCCCCCGTCCTGACGAATTGTCCAACTTCGATACTTTTGCTGGCCACACGCCCCCGGAATGGCGCCGTGATGACAGATTTGTCCAGCGCCCGCTCCGCCTCGGCCAATTCGGCCTGACGCACCGCCAGTGTCGCGTGCAGCGCATCGCGCCGCGCGGGGAAAAGCGATAGCGTATTGGTCAGATTGGTCACCGAGGTCTGCTGCGCCAGATAGGATTTTTCTGCGGTATCCACAGTGGCTTGTGTCCCTGCGCCGCGATCCAGCAAAGATGTCACCCGCGCCAGTTCAGCCTGAGCCACCTTGAGGATCCGTTGCTCGACCAAAAGCAGCCGCTGCGCGTTGTCTTCCTCGCGGGCAAGTTCCGCTAGGTCGGCCTCGACGGCGGCGATATTGGCCAGTGTCTTTTGTCGCGACAGTTCATTGTCGGTTTGGTCGATCTCGACCAGTACGGTGCCCTCTTCGACGATGCTGCCAGTGTTCAATCCCGCAGAAACCTCCAGAACACGGCCCTGCACCTCGGAAATAGCCGCCCAGCTGTGTTCGGCCTCAACCCGGCCAAACCCCTCGGCGCTGGCGATGATTTCTCGGCGGACCACCGGCTGAACGCGCACCGCCAATTCAGCCTCGGGCAGCGCGCTCACCTGCGGCTCCGGGCGCGCGGTCATCCAGACAAACCCCAAAATTCCAACTGCAAGGGGCGGCACGACGAGAAGAGGACGGAGGTTCATAACGGGCTACCTTTTTGACAGGCTCTGGACAGGCGCTGGACTGGTATTGGACTGGTATTGGACGGGCCCCAAAACGGGCACCAAAATATAAACGGAGAACCGCGATGTTTCCGTCGTTCCCAGTTTGGCCGTTTCCCGTGACAAATCCTACCGATAAACCAAACTCGGCTAAAACTCGCCCCGGCTGTCAATCCTGTTTTACTTTGGTGCGCGCCACCCGCTGATCCCGGCCCGTGTGACCAGTGCTATTTGACCAGTGCTATCGGCCAGAAATTCATTTTCTAAACGCAAAAACACCAAACTCCGTTCCGAGATGTGCAAAATTTGACCAACCTTCCCAGGATGCTAGCTAATCTGCGAATGCACCCTTGCCAGAGCGCCGTGAAATTTTTACCCTTTGGACAAGATCTGCAAAGGATCGACCTTTTCAACACAGGGGAAGTTTTATGACCAAATCCACTTTGGCCGCACCGTCGCGCCGTCGTTTTCTCGCCAGCAGCGCAGCGCTCGCCCTCACAGCCGGTGCCGCTTTGTCCCCTGCAAAACTGATGGCAGCCGAGCCCATCAAAGTGGCCGGCATCTACACCGTCCCGGTTGAACAGCAATGGGTCAGCCGCATCCATGTGGCCGCGCTGGCAGCGCAGGATCGCGGTGACATCAGCTACAGCTATTCCGAAAACACCTCCAACTCTGACTACGCCCGGGTGATGCGTGAATATGCCGAAAGCGGCTACACGATGATCATCGGTGAGATCTTTGGCGTCGAGGCCGAGGCCCGTGAAGTCATGGCTGACTACCCGGATGTGGCCTTCCTGATGGGCTCTTCTTTCAAAGAAGACGCCGCCGTGCCCAATCTGTCGGTGTTTGATAACTATATTCAGGACGCCGCCTACCTGTCGGGTATCATCGCCGGGGCGATGTCAAAATCTGGCAATATCGGCATGGTTGGGGGCTTTCCGATCCCGGAAGTGAACCGCCTGATGCATGCCTTTATGGCCGGCGCAAAGGAAATGAACCCGGAGATGAAGTTCCAGGTCTCCTTTATTGGCTCCTGGTTTGATCCACCCAAGGCCAAGGAAACCGCCTTTGCCATGGCTGAAAATGGCGCCGATGTGCTGTATGCTGAACGCTTTGGCGTGTCGGATGCAGCCAAGGAAAAAGGTCTCTTGGCCATCGGCAATGTGATCGACACCCAGTCTGACTATCCGGACACGGTTGTGGCCTCGGCGATCTGGCATTTTGAACCCACCCTGGATGCGGCCATTGCCGCCGTGCAGGCGGGCAGTTTCACTGCCAAAGACTACGGCATCTATTCCTTTATGGCCAAGGGCGGCTGTTCCCTGGCGCCCTATGGCACCTTTGAGGGCAAGATCCCCCAGGCTGCCCTTGATCTCATCGCCACCCGTACTGCGGCGATCAAGGATGGCTCCTATACTGTTGCCATCAACGACGAAGAGCCCAAGTCTTCTTGAGCTGGACCTGATCGCATGAGCACAGAAAACGAGGCGCAGGTTGTCCTGCGCCTTCAAGGCATCACCAAACGCTTTGGTCCGGTCACGGCCAATGAGGAGGTGAGCTTTGATTTGCATCGCGGCGAAGTCATTGCTTTGCTTGGCGAAAACGGCGCGGGCAAGACCACGCTGATGAATATTCTCTTTGGCCAATATACCGCTGATGCCGGATCGGTTGAGCTGTTCGGCCAGCCGCTACCCCCAGGTGCACCCCGCGCGGCATTGGATGCCGGCGTTGGCATGGTGCATCAGCATTTCACCCTGGCTGACAATCTGACGGTCTGGGAAAATATCGTTCTGGGCGTCGACCACCTGTCCGGGCTGTCGCTGAAACCCCGGCAGGTAAAATCCCGCATTCGCGCCCTGTCGCAGCAATTCCATCTCAAAGTCGACCCAGAGGCCAAGGTGGGTCGCCTGACGGTGGGCGAACGCCAGCGGGTCGAGATCCTCAAGGCGCTGTACCGGGATGCCAAAATCCTGATCCTGGATGAGCCCACTGCCGTACTGACCCCGCAAGAGGCCGAGGCGCTGTTTGCCACCCTGCGCGAGGCAATTTCTACCGGCCTGTCGGTGATCTTCATCAGCCACAAACTGCACGAGGTCATGGCGATCTCTCACCGTGTTGTGGTGCTGCGCCATGGCAGGTTGGTGGCAGAACGCGCCACCGATAACAGCAGTCGCGAAGAGCTGGCAGCGCTGATGGTCGGGGCCGAGGTCACCGCCCCCAGCATCGAAACCGCGCCCCCCGGCGCGCCTTTGCTTGCGCTCCGCCAGGTCTGCACCCCGGATCACGGCGCAGCACCGGGGCTGAAATCGCTTAACCTCACCCTGGCGGCGGGGCAGATCACCGGGCTTGCCGGTGTTTCCGGCAATGGACAGGCAGCACTGTCTGATCTGCTCTCTGGCTTGATCAGTCCAACGCAGGGCGAGATGCAGCTGGCGGGGGAGCCGGTGAAAAACTGGTCCCCCCGAAGCGCCATCGCCAAAGGCATCGCCCGCATTCCCGAAGACCGGCACAAAACCGGCACTATCGCCGATTTTGACCTCACCGAGAACGCCATCCTGGAAACCTATGCCAGCCGGTTCAGCCGCCGGGGCTGGATGAACTGGGCGGCCGCCCGCGCCTTTACCAAGGATCTGATCAAAACCTATGATGTGCGCTGCCCCGGCCCGGACATTCGCATTCGCCTGCTGTCAGGCGGCAATATGCAAAAGCTGATCCTGGGACGCGTGCTAGAAGAATCCCCCCAGATCATTCTGGCCAACCAGCCCGTTCGCGGCCTGGATATTGGCGCGGTGAACTACGTACATGGCGAACTGGCCAAGGCCCGCGATCGCGGCGCGGCTGTTTTGCTCATCTCCGAGGATCTGGATGAAATCATGCAGCTTTCCGATGTGATCCATGTAATTTCTGAAGGGCGGCTCAGCCCGAGCTTTGCCCGTGGCAGCATGCGCCCCGAAGAGCTGGGCGCCTGGATGGCTGGCCATGGGTTTGATGCGGAGGCCCCCGATGCGGCTTGAACCTATTGCCTCCCCCAGCCCGGCGCGCCGCATTGTGCCGCCCGCGCTGGCCATGGCTGCGACATTTCTGGTAGCAGCCCTGTTGGCGCTGATTGCCGGGGGCAATCCCTTTGCGGTCTTTGGCCTGATCCTGAACGGCGCCTTTGGTTCCAAATTTGCCCTGCTGGAAACGCTCAACAGCGCCACGCCGCTGATCTTTACCGGGCTGGCCATTGCCGTCGCCTTTCGCGCCAAACTGTGGAACATCGGTGCCGAGGCGCAGCTTTATGCCGGGGCGGTGCTAACCGTGATCCTGGGCACTGGCGCGCTGGGTTTACCCAGCTATCTGATGCTGCCGCTCTGCGCTCTGTCCGCCATGCTGGCTGGCGCCTTGTTGTTGCTGGGGCCTGCCTTGCTGAAAACCCGACTGGGTGTCGATGAGGTGGTGACAACCCTGTTGTTCAACTTCATCTTCCTGCTGTTTGTCTCCTACCTGCTGGAGGGTCCGCTGAAAGATCCCATGGGCATGGGCTGGCCCAAATCCGCGCGCCTGACATCAGAGGCCCGGCTGCCGCGTATCGTCGACGGCTTGCGGCTGCACTGGGGCTTTGCCCTGGCGCTGGCCGCCGCCTTGCTGGTCTGGGTGATCAACACCCGCACCACACTGGGCTACGAGATGCGCGCGGTGGGCCAAAATGCCGAGGCCGCAGGCTTTGCCGGCATTCCCGTCACCCGCGTCATCCTAAAAACCGCACTGCTGTCTGGCGGCCTCGCCGGGCTTGCCGGTTTCTCCGAGGTCTCCGGGCTCAAGGGCGCGCTGACGCTCGATCTGTCGCCCGGCTTTGGCTACACGGGCATCGTGGTTGCCATGCTGGCGCTGCTGCATCCCCTGGGTGTGGTGGTTGCGGCGCTGTTCGTCGCTGCCATTTTCGTCGGCGCCGACAGTATGAGCCGCGCCGTCGGCGTACCCAGCTATATTGCCGATATCATGCTGGCCTCGGCGCTGTTGTTCATGGTGCTGGCAATCCTGCTGACCAAATTCCGTGTGCGGAGGGACTGATATGGATCTGTTCGATATTTTGCTCTCTGCCAGTTTCTGGGCCGCTGCCATCCGAATTGCCTCGCCGCTGATCTTTGCCACCCTGGGTGAGCTGATCTGTGAGCGCGCCGGGGTGCTGAACCTTGGTATTGAGGGCATCATGGTGGCCGGCGCCTTTGCCGGCTGGATTGCTGTCTGGGCGGGGCTGCCGCTGTGGGGCGGCGTGGCAGTGGCGATGCTTACGGGCATGATGCTGGGCTTGGTGCATTCCATCCTCAGCGTGCCCTTTGGTCTCTCGCAACATGTGGTGGGCATTGGCCTCACACTGCTGGCCACCTCGCTCACCTTTTACACCTACCGCGTGGTGCTGCCCGAGGTATCCTCGCCGCCCAAGATCACCGCCTTTCAACCCTATGAAATCCCGCTGCTGTCAGACCTGCCGCTGGTGGGGCCTGCGCTGTTTTCGCAAACGCCGCTGACCTATGCCGGATTTATCCTTGCGACGCTGACGGCGCTGGTGCTGTACCGCACCCCCCTGGGACTGGCGGTGCGAGCCGCCGGAGAAAACCCCTCGGCGGTGGCTGCACAGGGCCTGTCCGTCACTGCAATCCGCATGGGAGCGGTGATTGTTGGCTCTGGCTTCATGGCTGTGGGGGGGGCATTTTTGACGCTCTCGGCCTTTGACAGCTTCTTTTTCGACATGGTGAATGGCCGCGGCTGGATCTGCATTGCGCTGGTGGTCTTTGGCGCCTGGAAACCGGGCAAAGCGGTAATGGGCGCCATTCTGTTTGCCGCCTTTGATGCGCTGCAAATCCGCCTGCAACAGACCGGCATTGGTGCCGTGGTGCCCTATCAGGTCTTTCTGATGTTGCCCTATTTCCTATCCATTCTGGCCCTGGTGGTGATGTCCCGCCGCGCCGAGATCCCAGCGGCGCTGATGGTGCCGTTCAACAAGGGAGAGAGATGATGTTTGACCTGCTGATCAAGGGTGGCACCCTGCCCGACGGCACCCAGCGCGATATTGCCATCACAGGCACCCGCATCGCCGCAATCGAGCCAAAGATCGAGGCGCAGGCGCATGAGGTGATCGACGCGACTGGCGATCTGGTGGCGCCGCCTTTTGTCGATCCACATTTCCATCTGGATGCCACACTGTCTTACGGACTGCCGCGGGTGAATGCCTCTGGAACCCTGCTGGAAGGTATCTCGCTGTGGGGAGAGCTGCGCGATCAGACATCGGTTGACGAGATGGTCGACCGCGCCCTGACCTATTGTGACTGGGCTGCCAGCCTCGGCCTGTTGAACATCCGCAGCCATGTGGACACCACACCGGATCACCTCAACACCGTCACCGCCATGTTGGAGGTGCGCGAAAAGGTCAAAGATTACATCGACCTGCAACTTGTCGCCTTCCCCCAGGATGGGCTGTATCGCAGCCCGACAGGTCGCGAGAACCTGTTGCGGGCGCTGGATATGGGGGTCGAGGTTGTTGGCGGCATTCCGCATTTTGAGCGCACCATGGCCGACGGTGCCGCTTCGGTGCGCGATCTCTGCGAGATCGCGGCTGACCGAGGCCTGATGGTGGATTTGCACTGCGACGAGA
Source organism: Pseudophaeobacter sp. TrK17 (assembly GCF_042192375.1). NCBI lineage: Bacteria > Pseudomonadati > Pseudomonadota > Alphaproteobacteria > Rhodobacterales > Roseobacteraceae > Pseudophaeobacter > Pseudophaeobacter sp. TrK17. The sequence goes on along the minus strand of NZ_CP071700.1, from coordinate 435,995 downwards.
GCGACGATCCCCTGTCGCGCCATATCGAGACCCTCGCCTATGAGGCCCAGCGCCTGGGGCTGCAGGGACGGGTTGCCGGATCGCATCTGACCTCGATGCATTCGATGGACAATTACTATGTCTCCAAACTGCTGCCACTGATCGCCGAGGCCGGGATCTCTGCCATCCCCAACCCGCTGATCAACATCGTGTTGCAGGGCCGCCATGACAGCTACCCCAAACGGCGTGGATTGACACGAGTGAAGGAAATGCAGGCGCTTGGCATCCCGGTTGGCTGGGGGCAGGACTGCGTGCGCGATCCCTGGTACTCTCTGGGCACCGGCGACATGCTGGATGTTGCCTTTATGGGGCTGCATGTGGCGCAGATGACCCACCCGGATGAAATGGCACGCTGTTTCACCATGGTGACCGAAACCAACGCCCAGATCGTTGGCGCGCAGGACTACGGGCTCAAGCCTGGCGCGCAGGCCTCTTTGGTGGTGCTGGACGCCGCCAATCCCACCGAGGCCGTCCGTTTGCGCCCTGCCCGTCTGGCCGTGGTGGCAAAGGGCAAGGTAATCGCCCGCTCTCCCCGTGGCGATGCAGAGCTGTCTTTACCCGGCCGTCCCGACAAGATCAGACGGCGTCATGGCGTAGTCAGCCCAGCTTAAACCGCGCCCTTCGGTCTTGGCCTCTTCAAAGCTTTTTACTTTACAAGCCAATCGCGAAAATCAATCCTTGATTGTGTTAGGGAAAAAATTTCAAGCGAGCCATTGAATGAAAAAACTGTTTGTTTGCCTGTGCGCATATTTCTGTTTGGCTGCGCCCGCTTTTGCGGATCTCAAACAATGCCAAACCCTGTATTCTTCCGCCCCCCGGCATCTGGGCGGAATTCCCCTGACCGATAGTCATAATTATGAAAAGGACAGCCGCGGCGCAGGCTATGGGCTGCAATTTGGCTAAATCGGAAAGAGCTGGGCAACCCTGTTTTTCTATGACCAGCGGCGCAGGAAAATCCGCAATGTTCATTTGCTCAAAGAAGCCTCGCAAGCGGGAGCCGACGCTATGAAGCAGCGCCTTCTTTCCTATACTGAGATGGGAGGTGGAACACATATTGCACAAAAGCAGCCGGTCAACATAAAGGAGACAGGAGACTTTCCCTCAGTGATTCAAGTCGAATATGAGATATTCTTTGAACCCCAAGGGGCGCCGGTGACAAATGACTTTCTAACCATGGGCGTGGTCAACAATTGCTATGTAAAGATGCGGTTCTCAAGCTACGGGAATCGCAAATCGAGCATCCGCAAATTCGACGCGATCAAACGGCAGATACGGCAAGCCTTCGAGTAAGAGGTTTGGCCCCGTGCCTGCGCGCCTACGCCCTGCCCGGTTGGGGTGGAGACCAAAGGTCGGGTGGTAATCCCCCCTAAAAATAGTGGTGTTCCAAAGTAGAATTTTCTCGGCAAGATATCTGAGGAGATTTATGATGAAGAATGGACGATTTAGCGACGCGCAAATCATGGCAGTGTTGAAGCAGGCGGAGGGCGGTGTGCCGGTCTCTGAGCTTTGCCGCGAGCACGGAATGAGCAGCGCGAGTTTTTACAAATGGCGGGCCAAGTTTGGCGGCATGGACGCGTCCTTGATTTCCGAGATGAAGGATATGGCGGAAGAGAACCGTCGTCTGAAGCGCATGTATGCCGAGATGAGCATGCAAAACGACCTGCTGAAAGAAGCGCTTGGAAAAAAGCGTTAAGGCCGTCTCATCGGCGAGAGATGGCCATGAATGCAGTTGCGCAATATGGGGTCAGCATAGCTCTGGCCTGCCGTGCGTTCGAGATCAGCGAGACCTGCTATAGATACAGCCCTGTGCTGAGCGATGACAACGAAGAGATCGCAGATTGGCTTGAACGCTTGACGGCTAACAAGCGGACCTGGGGCTTCGGCCTGTGCTTTTTGTATCTGCGCAACGTGCAGGGCTATGGCTGGAACCATAAACGTGTCTACCGGGTCTACTGTGAGCTGGCGTTGAACCTGCGTATCAAGCCGAAGAAACGCTTGAAGCGGGACAAGCCGGAACCACTGGCTGTGCCTGAAAGACCAAATGAAACTTGGTCCATGGACTTCATGGCGGATCAGCTGGCGGATGGCCGGTCGATCAGGGCATTAAACGTCTTGGATGACTTCAATCGCGAAGGACTGGCTATTGAGGTCGACTTCTCGCTGCCTGCTGAACGTGTCGTGCGTGCGCTGAACCAGATCATTGAGTGGCGCGGAAAGCCCCAAGCTATTCGTGTGGACAACGGCCCAGAATACGTCAGCGGGAAGCTCATGGAATGGGCTGAGAAACGCAATGTGCGGCTCGAATATATCCAGCCCGGTAAGCCCCAACAGAATGCCTATATCGAGCGCTACAACCGCACCGTTCGTGGCGAATGGCTGGGGCAATACATCTTCGAAACCATCGAGGAGGCACAGGACCAGGCAACACAATGGCTCTGGACTTACAACAACGAGCGACCCAACATGGGCATCGGCGGCATGACACCCGCCATGAAACTGAAAACGGCTGCGTGAATTCTACGGCTGGACCCAATTAAAAATGGGGGGATTACCGGGTCATAGCCCGCATGGCCCCGTGGTGACGTCAAACTGTCACTATCTGATCTCCCCGGCTCTGTTCGGCGTCGCCATAGCCCTGGGGCTTGACGCCAAAACAAATGCAGCCTACCCAAAGGGCAGGCTGTAGACGCCTGCCTCCCGCTGACGCTTTGTCTTGGTAAAGTTCTGCGACGTCCAATGACGATCTCTTTCCGCCAATCGCGCGGATGGCAACGCGGGTCCCATCTTCATCTAAGCGATTGACTTGAGAGATATGGGATATGACTGACACCCCCACCAATACCTTCACCAATGGCCCATTGGGGGCCATCTATGTTAAAACTGCGCTGCCGATCATTCTGGTGATGGGCATGAACGGCCTGCTGTCGGTGAGTGACGCGCTGTTTCTGGGCATCTATGTCGGACCGGATGCGCTGGCCGCCGTCACTTTGATGTTTCCGATCTATATGCTGATTGTGGCGCTTTCGACGCTGGTTTCAAACGGCATGTCCAGCCTGCTGGCGCGGGCCTTTGGGGCGCAAGACCTAACCCGCGCGCAGGGTATATTTGCAGGCGCCCATGGGTTGGCCCTTGGCCTGGGGCTGGGGCTAATTGCTCTGTTCTTCTTTCTCGGCCAGCCCATGGCGCTGCTGATTGCCGGGGGCTCAGAACACCTGGCCCGGATGGGGGTGATCTATCTGCAAATCACCGTGCTTTTCTCGCCGCTTTTGTTTGTGCTCTCGGTCAATTCGGACGCCCTGCGCAACGAGGGGCGGGTTGGCTTTATGGCACTGATGAGCCTGCTGGTCTCAATCGCCAATATCGGCTTTAACTATGTGCTGATTGCCCTGCTGGATATGGGCGTGGCCGGGTCGGCCTATGGCACGGCAGCAGCGCAGGCGCTTGCCTTTGCCATTATCCTGTGTTTCCGCCTCATCGGCCCGACCGAGCTGCGCCCGGCGGTGCTGCTGCGCAGTTCCATGCTGCGCTATTGGTCCCGAATTCTGGCCCTGGGGGCGCCGCAAAGTCTCAACTTTCTGGGTCTCGCGCTGGGGTCTGCAGCGATCATCACCGCTCTGCAGTGGTTTGGCGGCGCCAACTATCCCGACACGGTATCGGCCTACGGCATCATCACCCGCGTCATCACCTTTGCGTTCCTGCCGCTGCTGGGCCTGTCCTTTGCGATGCAAACCATCACCGGCAACAACTACGGCGCAGAGCTGTGGCAGCGCTCCGATGCCAGCCTGCAGATCGCGCTGGTCGCCGCCTTTGTCTATTGCACCCTGGTCCAGGTGATGGTGATGGCCCTCCCTGCCGAGATCGCCAGCGCCTTCGTCGAAGACCAGGCCGTCATCGCAGAGGTGACCCGCATCCTGCCGGTGATGACCTGTGTTTTCTTCCTGATGGGGCCCCTGATGATGCTGGCCAGCTATTTTCAGGCTATCGGCTCCGCCACCAAGGCTGCCATTCTAGGGCTCAGCAAGCCCTACGCCTTTGCCATCCCACTGACGTTTCTGCTGCCGTTGCAGTTTGGAGAGATCGGCGTCTGGTATGCTGGTCCCATAGCCGAGGTGATGCTCGGCTGTCTCACCGCGCTGGTTCTGTGGAAACTGGCACAAGGTAGCCCGCTGCGATGGGGGCTGTTTCACCCCAAAAACAGCGCGCCTTAGGCCTGCACAAAAAAAACGGCCCTGAGCGCAGATGCACCCAGGGCCGTTGTGATCCGTCTGCGAAAGTTTCAGACGCCGAGAAAGCGATCCGTCAGCTCAGGCGTCAACTCGCCCATGCCACCGGACCAAGCTGTTTCGCCCTTGTTCAGGATCACCGCCTTATCCGCGACCTGAGCCAGCTCCTTCAGGGTCTTGTCCACCACCAGAATCGACATCCCGGTTTGCGACTTCAACTGTGCAATTGCTTCCCAGATCTCTTGCCGCACCACCGGGGCCAGGCCCTCGGTGGCCTCATCCAGGATCAACAGGCGCGGGTTGGTCATCAGGGCGCGTCCGATGGCCAGCATCTGTTGCTCTCCCCCTGACAACGAGGCGGCCTTTTGATCGCGCCGCTCTGCCAGACGGGGAAACAGCCCTGCCACCCGGTCAAAATCCCAGTCCCCCGGACGCGCCGCAGCACTCAGGTTTTCCTCTACCGTCAGGGGCGCAAAGCAGCGACGGCCCTCGGGCACCAGGCCAACCCCGAGCCGGGCAATGCGATGGGATTTCATCTGACGCAGATCGGTCCCAGCGAACCGCAGCTCCCCGGATGAGGCCGCCAGCATGCCACAAATCACCTTGATCGTGGTGCTCTTGCCCATGCCATTGCGCCCCATCAGCGCCAAAACCTCGCCCTCATCAATCGACAGATCAACGCCAAACAAGGCCTGCGACGGACCATAAGAGGCCGTCAGCCCCTGAACTTGCAACAGGCTCATGTCAGTTCCTCCTCCCCCAGATAGGCGCGGCGCACCTCTGGGTTATTGCGGATCTCATCGGCGGTCCCGGTGGCGATCACGCTGCCATAGACCAGAACCGAGATCCGGTCAGCCAGGGCAAAAACCGCATCCATGTCGTGCTCTACCAGCAGGATCGGAGCCTCCTGGCGCAGGCTGTCCAGAAAGGTGGTGAGATCTTTTGACCCGCTGGCGCCAAGTCCTGCCATCGGTTCATCCATCAGGAACAAACGTGGTTTTAGAGTCAGGGCCACTGCCACCTCCAACTGGCGACGCTGGCCATGGGACAGATCGGCGGTGCGCTGCTGCGCCGCCTGCTCCAACCCCACCCGCGACAGGGCCTCCTGCGCGGTGGCGAGCAAATCCGCGTCTTTCATCACATTGCGAAACAGGCCCAACCGACCACCGCGGGCGCGGCGCGCCCCAAGCGCGCCGAGAACCGCATTTTGCAGCACCGAGAATTCCATCGCCAAGGACGAAATCTGAAAGGTCCGCCCCAAGCCCATCCGCGCCCGTGCCACAGTATCCAGCGCGGTGACATCCTGCCCCAGCACCTCAATGCGGCCGGTATCCGGTTGCAATCCGCCCGAGATCTGTTTGATCAGGGTGGATTTCCCTGCGCCGTTGGGGCCGATCAGGGCGTGGATTTCTCCTGGGCGCAGATCCAGTGAGACATCATTGCTGGCTTTCAGCGCGCCAAAGCTTTTGCACAGGTTGTGGACCTGCAGAACCAGATCAGTCATGCGCCACCTCCCGGCCCAACAGGGCACCAATCAAACCGCCGCGCGCAAACAGCACCATGCCCAGCAGCAACAATCCGAGGAAAATCTGCCAGTATTCACTGATCCCCCCCAGAAGATGCTCCAACAGGATATAGACTGCCGCGCCCACAAGAGGTCCATAAAGCCGCCCCACCCCGCCAAGAATGACAAAGATCATGATTTCACCACTGGTGTGCCAGCTCAGCATCGTTGGGCTGACAAACCGATTGAGATCCGCAAACAGCGCCCCCGCAAGGCCGGTGATCGCGCCAGAGATCACAAAGGCCATGAGCCGCAGCTTGAAAGGCGCCAAACCAACGGTCTGCACCCGGTCCTCTGATTGACGGGCGGCAGAAAGCGCCAGGCCAAATGCGGATTGCGCCAGACGCGACGAGATCCAAAGCGTCAGACAAAGGAGCCCAAAGGCGACGGAAAAGAACTGGATCGGGACAAGTGTATTCAGCCCCGGCATCTCGTTGCGAACCCAGATAGACAGGCCATCCTCGCCGCCATACGCAGACCAGCTGATGGCAAAATAATACAGCATCTGACCAAAGGCCAAGGTAATCATGATGAAATAGACCCCCGAGGTGCGCAGGGACAGTGCGCCGATCACCAGCGCCGCGGTGGCGCTGGCCAGCACCGCCACCAGCCAGATCAGCGGCATCTGATTGCTGCCCTCAAACACAAAGGGCCAGTTGAACAGCGGCTCGTAATTCTGCGCATGTGAGGCCAGAATGCCCATGGCATAGCCGCCGATACCAAAAAACGCCGCATGGCCCAGGCTGACCAGGCCGCCCAGCCCCAGGGCGATGTTCAACCCGACGCCGGCCAGCGCCAGAATGGCGACTTTGGTTGCCAGGGTGATGACAAAGGGTTCATCCATTTGCCAGGCCATCAGCGGCACCGCCAGCAGGGCCAGCAAAATCACCGCATTAAATAGTCTCTCGCGCCCCATCTTATGCGCTCCCCCCAAATAGGCCGGACGGGCGCACCAAAAGCACAGCCGCCATCAGGATATAGATCAACATCGAAGCCAAGGAGGCCCCCAAGGATGCAGCGGCAGCTGGCTCCATCAACAGCGCAAACAGCCGTGGCAGGAACACGCCGCCCAGGGTATCCGTCAGCCCCACCAAAAGTGCACCAACCAGCGCCCCCTTGATCGAGCCAATGCCGCCGATGACAATGACCACAAAGGCCAGGATCAGCACCGGCTCTCCCATGCCGACCTGGACCGACTGGATTGCCCCAACCAGCGCGCCCGCCAGACCAGCCAGGGCGGCGCCGAGCGCAAAAACCAGCGTGTAGAGTTTGGAGATATCAACGCCCAGGGCTGCGATCATCTCGCGATCCGCCTCGCCAGCGCGGATCTGCACGCCGATGCGCGTCCGCGCAATCAGCCAGAACAAGCCTGCTCCGACCACCAGACCAATGACGATAATCGCCAGACGGTAAAGCGGATACTGAATGCCTCCCGGCAGCGTCACCGGGCCGGACAGATAGCTCGGCACATCCAGAAACAGCGGGAAGGATCCAAACAGCCAGCGGGTGCCCTCGGAAAAGATCAGGATCAGCGCAAAGGTTGCCAACACCTGATCCAGATGATCGCGATCATACAGGCGGCGAATGACAGTGACCTCCACCAGCGCACCAGCGGCGGCGGCGGCGGCAAGGCTGGCCATCAGCGCCAGCACAAAGGAGCCGGTCCAGCCCGCTACGGCAGCGGCAGCAAAGGCTCCCACCATATACAGCGCACCATGGGCGAGGTTGATCAACCCCATGACGCCAAAGACCAGGGTCAGACCAGCAGCCATCAGGAAGAGCATGACCCCGAACTGTAAACCGTTCAGGACCTGCTCAAGAATGAGAATAAGAGACATGAGGGGATTTCTTTCCTTGGGTTGGGGCCACGACAGCGCGCGGCCCCACCTTTCAAGGTCGTTTACATGTTGCACTCAGACGCATAGGCGTCCGCGTGATCAGACAGACCGGTGGCGATGATCTTGTTGGTGAAGACATCACCTTCCTGGATCACTTCACGCACGTAGATGTTTTGCACCGGGTGGTGGTTGTTGCCAAATTTGAAGTCACCACGCACCGAGTCAAACTCAGCCGCTTCCAGCGCCGCGCGGAAGGCGTCCTGGTCTTTGACATCGGCCTTGTCCAGTGCGCTGAGGATCAGGTTGGCTGTGTCAAACCCCTGGCTGGCATAGAGCGATGGCAGACGGCCATATTTCGCCTGGAAGTCAGCAACAAAGGCCGCATTGGCCGCATTGTCGATGTCTTTGTTCCACTGCGATGTGTTCTTGATGCCCAGCGCGGCGGCGCCCACGGCCTGCAGGATACCCTGATCAAAGCTGAAGGCCGGGCCCACAACCGGCAGATCCACACCGCTGTCGGCATATTGTTTGAGGAAGGAAATCCCCATACCACCGGGCAGGAAGAAATAGACCGAGTCCGCACCAGAGGCCCGGATCTGTGCAATCTCGGCTGCATAATCCGTCTGGCCCAGCTTGGTGTAGATTTCACCGGCCAGCTCCCCGCCATACATGCGTTTGTAACCGGTCAGTGCATCCTTGCCCGCCGGATAGTTCGGCGCCAGAACAAAGCTGTTTGTCAGGCCCGCATCATTGGCATAGGCACCCGCCGCTTCGTGCAGGTTGTCGTTCTGCCAGGCGACGTTGAAATAGTTCTTGTGGCAGCGTTTCCCCGCCAGCGCCGAAGGGCCGGCATTGGGAGAAAGGTAAAACACGTCCTGCGCGGTTGCCGCAGGCACCACCGCCATGGCCAGGTTCGACCAGATGATACCGGTCATGATATCAACCTTTTCGGACTGGATCATGCGGTCGGCAATCTGCACGGCGCTTTCGGGTTTGCGCTGATCGTCCTCGATCACCACCTCAACATCGTCGCGCCCTGCGGCCTCGATGGCCAGCATAAAGCCATCGCGCACGTCAACGCCCAGCCCAGCGCCGCCGCCGGACAGGGTTGTGATCATGCCAATTTTGGTATCGGCCTGCGCCGAGAGCGCAAGGGTCGACACAGCCGTTGCCATCGCCAGTGATTTCAGAATTTTCATTAGTCACATTCTCCCATAGTACTTCAGTGTGCTTGCCCCGCGTTGGTCGCAGGTGCCATGACGTTACTATCCCCACATCAGGTGAGGGGCGCCAGTTATTCTTGCCCATCCCGGTGACCCCAGCGCTGAAGACTGACGAAAACCGGGCAGCCCTATGACGATGTTGGGCAGGACCTGTCTAAAACTGTAAGCGGCAAGTGCTGATTGTTTCAAGGTTAAAATATTGAACCCTAAAGCACCGCCCGCAAAAGCGCCCCCTTTTGGAACGCCCGGTGCCCTTGCGACTACACCTTTACCGGGTCTGACCTAGGCAGTTTGGAACACGCCCATTTAGTCACACAGCCAGCAAAACCTGTCGCCGTGATAATGTCAGGCCGCACAGAGCACCATGACTGCCAGGAGAGGCGCTCTCCGCCGCAGTCCTGTGCTATTATTGTGTTCTGTTAAGGGATTGCAGCTGTTTGCATCGTTGTGTCTGGCCAGCGCTGCGCCTGGATCTTGTGCCGTAGCCAAGACAAATCCACCGTGACACCGGGGCACGTGAGCCTCCCCCAAAAGGGTCAGGGCCGCCAGGCTTCGCATACCCGCCCAGCGATAGGATGTCGCCCGCGATGCGCGCTACAGTCGCCAGTCCCAAGCGCACAAATTCTAAGCTCTCCCCCGCCCGGCGATCTGCGCAGGGGCCACCGGGCCCAAGGGGGCAGCTCTCATCACAGCGCAAACCCTGGCACCAATCGCACCGATTCCCAGCAGGTGAAGGGGCAGAGCAGCCGTAGAATCAGCCGAAATGATTCACCGAATTAGGCGTTTTGGTGCCTGGGCGGGTGTTTTCTAGATCCAAGCTATGATCTATCACCATCTAGCGGCACAGAATGCTGCCCCCGCACCTACAGGGAGTTTGACTAAAATGGCCGACTGGCTGAACTTTGCGCTTTCCCTCACTGCCTTTCTGAGCAGCCACATCATCCCGCGCATTGGTGGCCTGCGCGACCGGTTGATCACCAAGCTGGGGCGATCGATCTATTTCTCGCTCTATGGCGCTGTGTCGCTGCTTTTGTTTGCCTGGGTGATCGTCGCCGTTGGAGAGGCTCCGCGGGTGGCGATTTGGCCACATTACCCCTGGATGCGTTGGATCCCCAATCTGGCAATGCCGCTGGCCTTTGTGCTGATTTTTTGCGGCTTGGGACTGCGCAGCCCCAATACATTAGGCTCTAGAAAGGGGGCGGAATTTGACGCCACAAATCCCGGAATTGCCGCTGTGAGCCGCCATCCGCTATTGCTGGCCCTGCTGATCTGGGCCGGCGCGCATCTGGTGGTCAATGGCGAACTGGCCCATGTCATTCTGTTTGGCACCTTTGCCAGCTTCCCGCTGGTGGCCATGTGGGGGTTTGACAGAAAATCGGCGCGCCAGATGGGGGCACAGGCAGAGGTATTTTTTTCCCAGACCTCTTGGCTGTCACTCAGGCCATTGGTGCGCCGCCACTGGTTGCGCCAAAACGCCAGTGCTTTGGCACCACGTTGCCTGCTGGGGCTGTTGTGCTGGGCCGCGCTGTTGCCGCTGCACGAAGCGGTGATTGGCGCCTGGCCGTTTCCCTAGCAGAGACGCGGCTGGCGGGACTGATCTTGCAAGGATACCTTAGCGGCTCTTGAGCTGAAGCCGTTTCAGGCTCATCGAGATGTGTGCGCGCTGGATATGCGCCACGGCTTCAACATCTCCGGCACGCAGGGCCAGCTGAATGGCCTCCAATTCGTGCTGAAAGATGCGGAACTCTTCTTCCAGATCCAAATGGGCCTCGCTGGCCGCCCGCAGCCATAGCCGCTTTGTCTGAAAATAGTACCGTTCAAGGGTCTGGCGCAGGGGTTGGTTGGCGGTCAGCTGCAGCAACACCTGAAACACATCTATGTCAAACTGGGTAAAGGCCCGGGCGGTTCCATTGGCGACGATATCCGCGCCGCGCTGCACCAGCTGATCAAACGCAGCGATAAAACCCGCATCCGGCAGAACCGGATCCAGCCGCGCGGTCAAGGCAATCAGCTCGACCCGCAGGCGATAGGCCTGTTCAAGCTCGGTCAGGTCCGCATCGGTAACAACGGTGCCAACACCATGAACGGACTGTACCAGCCCCTCGTCCTCAAGCCGGGCCAGCACCCGACGGATCGGCGTGCGGCTGGTGCCAAATTCCTCTGCCAGGGACACCTCAGAGAGGCGCGTTCCCGGCAGGTAATCCAGCAGGCAAATCCGCTGACGGATCTCGTGATGCATCAAGGCATGACGGTCCCGCACCGAAAGCCCCGCATCCTCCAAAGCCTCTTGGGGTGACAAAGCCCCTTGTGGTGACGGGTTATCGCTCACCTACAGATGCTCCTTCAGTCGCTGCAACACCGTCAGGCATTGGTCCAATTGATCCAGGGCCAGATACTCATCCGCCTTATGCGCCTGATTGATCGAGCCCGGACCACAGACCACCACATCCATGCCGAGGGCCTGGAAAATACCCGCTTCGGTGCCAAAGGCAACCAGGTCAGCCCCATTGGCGCCTGTCAGCTCTGCCATAATGCGGCGGGCCTCGTTCTGCTCCATAGGGAGCAGCCCGGCGACCTCACCGATGGTTTCCAGGGTGATATCCGCTTCAGGATAGGTCCGGCGCATTTCCGGCAACAGTTCATTTTCGCACAGCTGGCGCAGGGCGGTTTTTACAAAATCCGCATCGCTGGCCGTCACCGGGCGCATTTCCCAATCCACCTGCGCCTTTGAGGCGATGACATTATGGGCGACGCCACCCTGCAGCGCCCCCAAATTTACCGTGGTCCAGGGCGGATCAAACCGGCTCCCCGCCGGGGCCATGCCGCGCAGGCGCTGTTTCAGCTGCAACAGCTCCGCCACATAGCGCACCGCATATTCCACCGCATTGACGCCCAGATCGGGGGCCGAGCCATGGCCTTCGAGTCCATGAAAATGAGTGCTGTATTCATAGCAGCCCTTGTGACCCTCGATCACCCGCATTTCTGTAGGCTCACCGATGATGGCCACACCCGGCGTCAGCCCGCGCGTTTGCAGATCTGCCGCCAGGTGCTGGGCGCCAAAGCAGCCGACCTCTTCGTCATAGGTAAAGGCAAAATGCAGCGGTCGCGCGCCAACCTCCGCTGCATAGGTCGGCGCCATGGCCAGTGTCGCCGCGATAAAGCCCTTCATATCGCAGGCGCCGCGCCCATAAAGCCGCCCATCCCGCTCCGCCATCACAAAGGGGTCCGAGCTCCAGTCCTGATCCGTCACCGGCACCACATCACTATGCCCCGACAGCAGAATGCCACCGTCCACCTCTGGCCCCAAAGTGGCAAAGAGATTGGCCTTGGTCCCACAGGGGGAAGAGGTGAGGTCAACCTTGGCGCCGCAGTCCTCCAGCAGCCCCGCCGCATAGGCAATCAGCGCCTGGTTGCTGTCGCTGGACAGGGTGGGAAAGGCGATCAGATCCCCCAGGATCTCGCAGGTGCGATCCCGCAACTCCACCGGCCTCACCCCTTGACGAAGAGCTTGCGCTCAACATCACACAGCGTCTCTGCCGCACCATCTTCGGTGATCAAAATGGTCTCTGTGGTCTCCAGCCCCCAGGTATCCATCCACAGGGCGGGCATAAAGTGAAAGACCATGCCCGGTTCCAGTACAGTCGTGTCCTCGCTGCGGATCGAGGCACTGCGTTCGCCCCAATCTGGTGGGTAGCTGAGCCCGATGGGGTAGCCGCAGCGGCCATTGCGGTCGATGCCATGGCTTTTGAGGACATCAATAAAGGCATTGGCGATGTCACAGGTGCGATTGCCCGCCCGCGCCGCCTGCAACCCGGCCTCGATGCCCTCCAGCTGCGCCGCCTCGGCCCGCAGCACTTCTTCCGGTGGCGTGCCCAGATAGACAGTCCGGCACAGCGGCGCATGATAGCGGCGGTAGCACCCGGAAAGCTCAAAGAAGGTGGCCTCGCCCTCGCGCATCGGCACCCCATTCCAGGTGAGATGCGCCGCTGTTGCGTCCAGACCCGAAGGGGTCAGCGGTACAATGGCCGGGTAGTCGCCCCAAAGGTCATCCACCCCGGTGATCCCGGCATGATAGATATCCGCCACCAGATCGTTTTTGCGCAGGCCCGGTTCAGCCCGCTCAATCGCGACCTGCATGACCTTTTCGGTGATCCGGGCGGCATTGCGCACAAAGGCAATCTCATCCTCCGATTTCACCAGCCGCTGCCAATTGACCAGGGCAGTGGCATCCAACATCTGCGCTTGCGGCAGCTCGGCCACCAGCACAGCATGGGCCTTGGCGGAGTAGTAATAATTCTCCATCTCGACACCAATGCGCGCCCCCTCAAAACCAAGAGCGCGAATACGGTCAGCCAAATCCTGCATCGGATGGCGCTCGGTCGATTGCACATAGTGGTCGGCGTAGCCGTGGATATGCTCGGCGGACATCCAGCAGGTGCGCCCTGCCCCGATGCTGTCCATATGCCGCCCCCACCAGACCGGCTCCCCTTCCAGCCCCAAGAGCACCCCCTGATGCACATAAAATGACCAACCATCGTAGCCGGTCAGCCAGGCCTGATTTGACGGATCAGTCACAAACAGCAGCTCGATCCCTGCCTGGTGCATGGCCGCACGGGTCTTGGCGATACGGCGGTCGTATTCAGCGCGGCTGAACGGGGCATTTCCTGGAGCCAATACGGTATCCTTTCTGAGGTATAAGAAGTTGTGATGTGTACAACAGTAAAAACATCATGGAGTTTCTCCCGGATTACTGCCAAGTTTCACCGTAAAGGCAAGTGATTCATTTGCCGTTGTACACAAATGCGTAAATTCTACGCGACAGCTACGGGAAAAAATAATGCTGAAGAACGATCAACTAGACAGCTGGGACCGCGATAATTTCTTTCACCCCTCCACCCATCTGGCTCAGCATGCCCGTGGTGAAAGCCCCTCGCGCGTGATCAAAACCGCCAGCGGTGTCCACATCGAAGACCGCGACGGCAACCAGCTGCTGGATGCCTTTGCCGGGCTTTACTGTGTCAATGTCGGCTATGGCCGCCCGGAAATTGCCGAAGCCATTGCCGCCCAGGCCAAGGAGCTGGCCTATTACCACTCCTATGTGGGCCACGGCACCGAGGCCTCCATCACCCTGTCCAAGATGATCCTGGACCGGGCACCGGCCAATATGTCCAAGGTCTATTTCGGCCTCGGCGGCTCGGACGCCAATGAAACCAATGTCAAACTGATCTGGTACTACAACAACATTCTGGGCCGCCCCGAAAAGAAAAAGATCATCTCGCGCTGGCGCGGCTATCACGGCTCCGGGCTGGTTACCGGCTCGCTCACCGGGCTTGAGTTGTTTCACAAGAAGTTCGACCTGCCGCTGGCCCAGGTGCTGCACACCGAAGCGCCCTATTACTTCCGCCGCGAAGATCAGAACCAAAGCGAAGAACAATTTGTGGCCCATTGCGTCGCTGAACTGGAAGCCATGATCGAGCGCGAGGGCGCCGACACCATCGCCGCCTTTATTGGTGAGCCGGTGCTGGGCACCGGTGGCATTGTTCCGCCCCCTGCAGGCTATTGGTCCGCAATTCAGGCAGTTCTGAAAAAGCACGACATCCTGCTGGTTGCCGATGAGGTTGTGACAGGATTTGGCCGTCTGGGCACCATGTTTGGCTCTGATCACTATGGGCTGGAGGCCGACATCATCACCATCGCCAAGGGCCTGACCTCTGCCTATGCGCCTCTGTCCGGCTCCATCGTCTCTGACAAGGTCTGGAAAGTGCTGGAGCAAGGCACCGATGAAAACGGCCCCATCGGCCATGGCTGGACCTATTCCGCCCACCCCATCGGCGCGGCGGCCGGGGTTGCCAACCTCAAGCTGATTGATGAGCTGAACCTGATCGAAAATGCCGGCTCAACCGGTGCCTATCTGCAGCAAAGCATGCGCGACGCCCTGGGCGATCACCCCCATGTTGGCGATATCCGTGGCGAAGGCATGCTCTGCGCGGTGGAATTTGTACAGGATCGCGACAGCCGCACCTTCTTTGATGCCGCTGACAAGATCGGCCCGCAGATCTCTGCCACTTTGCTGGCGCAGGACAGCGTCATCGCCCGTGCCATGCCACAGGGCGACATCCTGGGCTTCGCCCCTCCTTTCTGCCTCAGCCGCAGCGAGGCCGATACCGTGGTCGCCGCAACCAAACGCGCCGTAGAGGCGGTCTTGCCCAGCTGAGACCAACAGGCCCAAGCCAAAGCTCGATCCTGAAAACCGCTGCAGCCTAACGAAAAACACGCCGGCCCGCATCGCTGCGGGCCGTCACCACAACACCGCCATCAGCTCCACAGCCGGCGCCGCATTACCCAACCAAAGATCTGACAAAAAAATTCTTCAGCCCTCCTTTTTGGGCCTTGTCACCCCCGAGCCCCAGACATATACGGGTCAGCGGAGACGTGGCCGAGTGGTCGAAGGCGCTCCCCTGCTAAGGGAGTAGGCCCGGAAGGGTCTCGAGGGTTCGAATCCCTTCGTCTCCGCCACCACACCTAAATGTAGTCATATCAATGACTTAGGTGATGGCACTGACCAACATTGACCACCGTTATTGACCAAGTTTTTTTTACCGAAAGCTTCGCAAGAAGCGAGTTGAAATGTACTGGACGATGCGACCGAAGCACTGATCTAACCTCACCACTTAAAGATGCATGCACCTGTACAATGAAAGACCGTCAATTTACGGTCGACCTCGATAGAAAACAGATCAATTTCGGGTAGCAAGCGTGTCTCAATCAACAAATAATCTGGCGTCATACATCTGGTCGCTTGCCGACCTTTTGCGCGGTGACTTCAAACAAAGCCAGTACGGACGTATAATCCTACCGTTCACACTCCTTCGCCGTCTCGAATGCGTGTTCAGTGAACGGAAAGCAGACGTCTTGGCCGAGCTTGAGCGGGTTGAGCCAATGGCGCTGCCAGAAGAAGCAAAGGAAATGCTACTTCTAAGGGCGTCCGGTCTATCATTTTACAACACCTCAAAAATGGACCTGTCCTCTTTGGGAGCCAGTGGCATCAAGGACAATCTAGAGAGCTACATTCAGTGCTTTTCGACAGACGCCCGTGAGATTTTCGAACATTTCAAGTTCGGCGAATTTATTGCGCAGCTCGCTGATGCCAATCTCCTCTACAAGGCCGTGCAACAGGTGAAAGGCGCAGACCTTCGTCCCGAGGTAGTCTCGAACCATGATATGGGGCTGGTCTTTGAGGAACTCATTCGCCGCTTTGCGGAAGGGTCCAACGAGACCGCCGGTGAACACTTCACGCCGCGCGACATTGTCGACCTCACCACCTCTCTGGTGTTCATGGAAGATGACGCTGCGCTGACCCAAGAGGGTGTCATCCGCACCATTTACGACCCGACCGCAGGAACGGGCGGCTTTCTCTCAGCGGGTATGGAATACGTCCTGCAATTGAACCCCGGCGCGGTGATGCGGGCCTTTGGGCAGGAGTTGAACCCCGAAAGTTATGCCATCTGCAAGGCGGATATGCTGATCAAGGGCCAGGACGTCACCAACATCAAGCTTGGCAACACCCTGTCACAAGACCAGCTGGTCACGGACAAGTTCGACTACATGCTGTCAAACCCGCCCTTTGGCGTGGATTGGAAGAAAATCGAAAAAGACATCAAAGATGAGAACGCGATCAAGGGCTTTGACGGGCGCTTTGGCCCGGGCCTGCCGCGTGTCTCTGATGGTTCGCTTCTGTTCCTGATGCACCTGATCTCGAAACTGCGTGACACCGACACTGGCGGCGGGCGCATTGGCATTATCCTCAACGGCTCGCCTTTGTTCACCGGGGGTGCTGGCTCGGGCGAGAGTGAAATTCGCCGCCACATTCTGGAGAGCGATCTGCTAGAGGCCATCGTCGCTCTGCCCACCGATATGTTCTACAACACCGGCATCGCCACCTATGTTTGGGTGCTGAGCAACAAGAAAGACCCAGCCCGCAAGGGAAAGGTGCAGCTGATCAATGGCACTGATCTCTATAGCAAGATGCGTAAATCGCTGGGGTCCAAACGCAAATGGATGGATGCGGGCGACATTGCCACCATCACCCGTTGCTTTGGGGCG
The DNA here is from genome assembly GCF_042192375.1 of Pseudophaeobacter sp. TrK17. NCBI lineage: Bacteria > Pseudomonadati > Pseudomonadota > Alphaproteobacteria > Rhodobacterales > Roseobacteraceae > Pseudophaeobacter > Pseudophaeobacter sp. TrK17. The sequence continues at coordinate 419,005 of NZ_CP071700.1, read as the reverse complement.
TTTGAACCGGTGCAAGCGGAAACGCTGGACAAACCTGCGGATGCCAAAAGCAATCGCGGCAGACAAGCAGGCACGCCCAAGGCTGAGACGCCCAAAACCTTTGCCGCGAAGATCTTTGACAGCCATGAATTCGGCTACCGCCGCCTGACGATTGAACGGCCCTTGCGCGAAAGCTATCAGTTCAGCGACGACCGTATTGCTGGCCTGCGCTTTGCGCCCAAGCCCCTGACCGCGCTCACCCAGTGGATTTACCAGACCTACGGCACCGGCTGGGACGAAGACGGGGCTAACTACGGCGTTTTGACGGCGCATGAGGTCGAAATCCGCACCCATATCAAGGCCGAGTTCCCCGAGCTGAAAGAAAAACAGATCAAGGATGCGCTGGATGTAGCGATCTGGCGCAATCAGCTGGCCGTCCTGCAAAAGGCCCGCGCGTTGCAGGCCAAAATCGGCCTCAACCAGCATGACGATATGAACAGTTTTGACAAGGTGCTGAAATCCACCGGCGTTGCCTTGGATACGGCTGCGAAAAAACAGATCACCGCCGCCGTGAGCTGGAAAAACCCCAAGGCCGCAAAGGTCATCAAGAAGGTCCACAAAAACGCCACCGCCAATCCAATCTACGGGTTGTTCGCGGTGGAGGGTCAGGTGGTGGAATACAAACCCGACGGCGATCTGCGCGACAATGAAAACGTCGCCCTGGACCCGTCGCGCCCGGTGAATACGGTGAACGAGGGCTATTTCGCCGCCGAGGTCGAGCCGCATGTGCCGGACGCTTGGATTGATGCAGGCAAGGTGGATGCGATTGACGGCGGCATTGGCATTGTCGGCTATGAAATCCCGTTCAACCGGCATTTCTATACCTACACCCCGCCGCGCGATCTGGCAGAGATCGACGCAGAGCTGGACGCGGTCAGCGCCGAGATCATGGCCCTGCTGCAAGAGGTGCATGTGTGATGGCGGGGGGCGCGAAATATCAGCCTTATCCATCCTATAAGTCCTCTGGCGTGGAGTGGCTGGGGGATATTCCTGAGGGATGGGAGACCTATTCCGCTAAGCGCCTCTTTGACAATCGCCGCGAGCCATCCTCTGCGAGTGATGAGCAATTGGCGGCGAGCCAAGCCTATGGTGTTGTCCCCCAGTCCAAAATGATGGAGCGCAATAATGCGAAGGTCATGCTGGCGCTTAAAGGCACCGAGTCTTTTAGACATGTCGAAGTTGGGGACTTTGTTATTAGCTTAAGAAGCTTCGAAGGCGGAATCGAATATAGCGCGTTCTCCGGCTGCGTTTCGCCCGCGTATACTGTCCTCAATCCCCATGGCCCAGTTAGCGGGCAATTCTTCAGGCATTACCTGAAAAGCAAACCGTTTGTTGCAGCCCTACAAGCCAGCACAGATAGCCTTCGAGATGGAAAGTCGATTAGCTATCAACAGTTTGGCGCATTGATTGTTGGGTTACCTCCCCTCACCGAACAAACCAAAATCGCAGCCTTTCTGGATCATGAGACGGCCAAGATTGATGCCTTGATTGCCAAGCAGCAGCGCTTGATCGCGCTGTTGGAGGAAAAGCGCCAAGCGGTGATCAGCCATGCGGTGACCAAGGGCCTCAACCCCTCCGCCCCCCTCCGCCCCTCTGGCATCGACTGGCTCGGCGATGTGCCGGAGCATTGGGAGGTGAAGTCGCTCAAGCATTTAGGAGAAGTCACCGACTGCAAGCACATCACAGCGGAATTCACGGATGATGGATTTCCGCTGGCGAGCATTGCCGAAGTAAAGGGCTGGAGCGTAAATTTAGACACGGCCAAATTCACTACAAAAAAGTACTATGAAAGCCTTATCGAAGGCGGACGACGACCAGAGATCAACGATATTATCTATAGCAGAAATGCGACAGTTGGTGCAGCGGCTATAGTAACCGAGGGAATGCCTGAATTTGCCATGGGACAAGACGTTTGCCTCATTCGCTTGTCTACTAATGTGCTTCCCGCGCTCGTTCTTCATATTTTGAAGTCAAAAGTTGTTGAGCAACAACTGGCATTAGCAATGATCGGGTCAACCTTCAAACGGATCAACGTTGAAGACATTCGAAACTTTCGGATGGCCGTGCCACCAAAGGCAGAACAGAAATCTATTCTGCTTACACTTGAAAAAATCTCTTCGAAATATGCTGATCTCATAGAAAAGGCGAGTTTGGCTGCCTCTCTCCTCAAAGAACGCCGCACAGCCCTCATTTCAGCGGCTGTCACGGGCAAGATTGATCTGCGCGACTGGCAGCCTCCGGCCTCTGCCATAGCCCGCACCGCCTATATTTCAAAGGACGAATTTGCATGAGCATTTCCCATGGCGTCACCCGCGAAGCTATTTTTCAAAACGAAATGATTGCACAAATGCGGGCCAGCGGGTGGCAGCTCGGCTCCCCTGCCGGGTACAACCGCGAACTGGCGATCTATACAGAAGACCTGATCGGCTTTGTCAAAGATACCCAGGACGCAGAGTGGCAGAAGCACTGCAAAAACTACCCCAGCGACCCAGAGGGAAAACTGCTGGCGCGGGTGGCAGCGCAGCTGGATAAGGCCGACCCAAACGCCACCGGCGCGCAGCTTCGCACCTTTGGCACGCTGGGTGTGCTGCGCCACGGAGTCAAGGACCGCAATGCCAAATTCAAGCTGTGTCAGTTCAAACCCGAACATGGGCTGAACCCCGACACGCTGACCCGCTATGAACAGAACCGCCTGCGCATTGTGCCCGAACTGGTCTACAGCCCCTATGCCACTGACGCGCATTTGGCTGAGGCAGGAACGCAGGCCAAGAAATGGCGCATTGACCTGGTGTTGTTTGTGAATGGCCTGCCGGTGGTCACCCTGGAGTTGAAGTCGGAATTCAAACAATCCGTTCAAAACGCCATCAGCCAGTACAAGAAAACCCGCCCACCGATTGATCCAGCAACCAAGAAGCCGGAACCGCTGCTGACCTTCAAACGCGGTGCCTTGGTGCATTTCGCGGTGAGCCAATACGAGGTCTATATGACCACCCGACTGGCGGGCGCTGAGACCTATTTCCTGCCCTTCAACAAAGGTACCCGCGATGGTGGCGCGGGCAATGATGTGCCCGAGGATGTGAACAGCTACGCCACCGCCTATCTGTGGCAAGAGGTGCTGCAGCCGGATGCGCTGCTGAACATCCTGGCGCGGTTCATGCATCTGCAGATCGAGGAAAAGGAAGACTGGGAGGGGCGCAGATTCAAGAAAGAGACAATGATCTTTCCGCGCTATCATCAGTGGGATGTGGTCGGCAAACTGGTCGAGGCTGCGCAGGTTGAGGGGCCGGGCAACAAGTATTTGATTCAGCACAGCGCCGGGTCTGGCAAGTCGAACTCCATCGCCTGGACCGCGCATCAGCTGTCATCGCTGTATGACGGTGGCAGCAAGGTGTTTGAATCGGTGATCATCGTGACCGACCGCACGGTTCTGGATGATCAGCTGCAAGAGACGATCTATCAGTTTGAGCACGTTGACGGAGTGGTCGGGCGCATCAACCGTGAAGAGGGCGATGGCTCCAAATCGGAAAAGCTGGCCCATGCGCTGGAGGCGGCGCAGCCGATCATCATTGTCACCATCCAAACCTTTCCGCATGTGCTGAAAGCGATTGAAAACAGCACCAGCCTGAAAGAGCGCAGTTATGCCATCATTGCCGATGAGGCGCATTCCTCGCAGACCGGCTCCACCGCGCGGAAGCTGAAAGAGGTGCTGATGATTGAGGCGCGTGGCGATGACGAGCCGCTGAGTTCCGAAGACATTCTGGATGCAGCCGTGGCCGCCAAGCGCGCCTCAACCAACCTCAGTTATTTTGCCTTTACTGCGACGCCAAAGACTAAAACGCTGGAACTGTTCGGGCGGGTGCCAAACCCCGATGAACAGCCATCTCCGAGTAACAAGCCGGAGGCCTATCATGTCTATTCAATGCGGCAGGCCATCGAGGAAGGCTTTATCCTGGACGTGCTGCGCAACTACACCAGTTACAAGGTCGCCTATAACTTGGCCCTCACGGCGCAGGAAGCTGATTCAGAGGTCGATAGCAAAAAGGCCAAGGTCAAACTGAACCAGTGGGTGCGCCTCCACGATTACAATATTTCGCAAAAGGTACGGGTGATCGTAGAGCACTTTAAGGACAACATAAGCGGCCTGTTAGGCGGGCAAGCCAAGGCCATGGTTGTCACCAGTTCTCGAAAAGAAGCCGTTCGCTACAAGCTGGGGTTTGACAAATACATTTCCGAAATGGGCTATGATAAAGTTCATGCGATGGTGGCCTTTTCGGGGGAAGTCGAGTTCACCCAAAGTGACCCGAATATTGAAGGTTTGCTCGACGAAAAATTCACAGAAACCACTATGAACCCGAACCTCAAAGGGCGCGACATGCGCAAGGCGTTCGACAGCGATGACTATCAGGTCATGATCGTCGCCAACAAATTCCAAACGGGTTTTGACCAGCCCAAGCTTTGCGCAATGTACGTCGATAAGAAACTGGCCGGGGTGGAATGCGTGCAAACCTTGTCTCGCTTGAACCGGACTTACCCCGGCAAAGATGTGACCGGAACCTATGTCCTCGACTTTTTCAATGAACCTGATGACGTCTTGGCAGCCTTTCAAGAATACTACCAGACAGCTGAATTGGTTGATGTATCAAACCCCAACCTCGTATTTGACCTTTCGGAAAAGCTTCGGGCATTTGGCGTCTTTACGTGGGCGGAAGTGGAACGGTTTTGCGATGCTTTCCTGACCCAAGCCCTGAGCAGTGCTGCGGTTGCCAACATCTGCAAGCCTGCGGTTGATCGCTGGGCATCCCGCTACAAATCCGCAAGCGCAGCCTTTTCAACAGCTTTGGAAATGTTCGAACGTGCTAAGAAAAGTGGTGATGCGGTTTTGATCGCAAATACGGAAAGAACCCTGAAAGACTGCAAAACAGAAAAGGACGCACTGGAGCTTTTCAAGAAAGATCTGGGTACATTTGTTCGTTTCTATGAGTTCATCTCCCAAATCGTAGATTATGATGACAAGGAACTTGAAAAACTCAGCCTATACGCCCGGCAACTTGGGCCACTCCTGCGCGAAGCAAACATCGATCAGGACGAATTGGACCTTGGGGATGTGGCATTGAGCCACTACCGCCTATCAAAGATAAAACAACAAAACCTGAAACTTGCAGTTGACGCAGCCGAGGGACTTGAACCGGGCAGCGGCTTGGGGAGCGGCAAGGCAAAAGACAAACAGGAAGAGTTTCTCTCACAAATCATCCAGAGGCTGAACGAGGTGTTTGCGGGGGAAGGTTTAACCGAAGATGATATGGTCAGCTATATGCGCACCATCACCTCCAAGGTGCACGCGAACGCGGCAGTGATGAAGCAAATCTCAAGAAACACCCCAGAGCAGGCTATGCTGGGCGGCTATCCGGTTGCCGTGGATGATGCCCTGTTTGAAAGCAGCGAGGCGCACCAAAAGCAGTTTTTGAAACTAATGAAAGACCCGGAGCAGTTGGACAAATTCAAGCGCTTGGTGTTGGACATGGTCCTGAATGATCTACATAGGTGAATTTATCGCGTAACAGTTACCCTAACTGTCTCGCAAAAAACTGATACACTCCACCGACCTCGACCGCATGATTTATAGCTGAAAGTTAATCATGCAGCCTCTTCCTTGAGGATGCGGTAAACACTGGCCCGGCCAATGCCCAGCCGCTTGGCAATCTCGGTGCCCCCCACGCCCTCCGCATGAAGCTCTAGCACTTCTTTCGCTTTGGCCTTCGCGGTGGGCTTGCGGCCCTTGTACTTGCCTGCTGCCTTAGCTTTAGCAATGCCCTCGCGCTGCCGTTCCAGCATGATCTCCCGTTCAAACTGCGCAATACTGCCAAGAACGTTCAGCATCAGGCGGCCATTTGTGGTGCTGGTGTCGATGCCCATATCGAGGATGCGGAGGCTTGCGCCTTTCTTCTCCACCTCTGCCAGCAACTCCACCAGATGAGCCACAGAGCGGGCCAGACGGTCCAGCTTGGTTACCACTAGGGCGTCACCCTCGCGGATGTAATCAAGGGCCTGAGCGAGCTGCTCACGGGCCACTACGTCCACCGAGGAAACCTGTTCCACAAACACCTTCTCACACCCTGCGGCGGCAAGGTCACGCTGCTGAGCTTCAAGCCCTGCGGTCTGGTCAAGTGTGGAGGTACGCGCATAGCCAACGATCATCCGTCTAGCCCTTCTGTCTCAATGAAGTCTTAGATGATGTAAGGCGAGTGTCTCAAAATGTCAAAGGTATATTTTGCGAGACAGTAATTCGGCTAAAGCTGAGACGCCTCAATAGACCTTGCCCCAGTGAGACAAAAGGGGGAGCCGTTGCACCAACCCAAAGGGCAGAACAACGGGCCTGCCAGCGGGCATGTGAAGGTGCCTGTGCGCGCGTGTGAAAAGACCCCCTCCCCACCGGGGGAATTCGCATGGCCTCTATAATGATCTCTGCTGCACGAATTTTTGCACCAAAATATTTGGGGGTGCCCGGTCTCCCGGATACCCCCTGCTTGCTGGGGCGACAGGCGGCGCTCTACTTCCGTCCGGTCAACCACTCCTTGATTTCATTGCTTGATGTCGTGCCAGAACAGGCTGGCTTGTGTCGCTTCCCGCGATCGGGCCGCTTTCGCCTCACCCTCGCGGGCACGTTCGGCCACAGCCTTAGCGGTCGCCTCTTCCAGCTTCTTTTGCTGTGCTCGGTATGCGGCATGTTTCGCCTGCATCTGGGCCGCTACTTCAGCCGCTGAGGGCCAGCCAAAGGTGGTGACTTGGCCCTGCTGGTTGCACTTGGGGTCAGCCATGACGGCTCACCTTCACCAGCCCGCGCTGGACCGCTTCGGCCCACGGCACAACACCCATGCCGGGAATGTTGATCGAGACGACGCCGCCATCAAACACCGGCTCAAGGCCCGCGTCGATCAATGCTTGCGGGAAGTCCGGGGATTTCCATGCTTCGGTGGCTGCCTCGCTGTCCATAGCGGTCCATGCTGCGGCGTCTGCCTGTGCTGCGAGGTCTTGGAAAGCGGCGGTGCTGCCGGTCTTCAGCATCTCGCTCACCGCAGCATTGAACGCGGGGCGGTTGCTGTTCCAGAGGTCTTGGAGTTCTGCCTCATCCATGCCGGTGGCGGCAGTGACTTTGGTGGCGTAAGCATCACGTACTGCGCCCAGCGCCTGTGTATTCTGCCCGCCTTCAAGCGAGAGGTAATCCATCGTCTTCTCCGCGAACTGACCTTCATTCAGATCAGCTTCGAGAGAGGCGATTGTGGCGGGAGATACGCGGGGTAAAACGTCAGAGGTGAAGCTATCTGCCACGCTCTCAGGGGCCTCTACAGCGCCTTCATCGGCAGCGTGAGGGTTGCCTTGCAGCGCAGTGTTATGGCGGCTCTCAGGGGCATTGAGCGCCCCCCGCGAAGGGTCCATGATTAGCCCGTCGCGCACAGCTTGCGCCACCTTCACGCGCATCCCGCCGATCTCGACCAGATCATTCGGGCGGGGATTACCGCCGGGGACTGGTAGGCCCGCTTCGGTGCTGAAGGTCAGACCAGAAGTGGGGTCTGCGGTTGGGCGCACGGTGTGCTCTATGCCGCCGCTGCGGGTCATGCCTTGACCGGATGTGACCTCAAGTGAGCCACCGCCTACCGTTGCGGTGAAGCCCATAGGCCGGGATGCGAGGTTGCTGCCAGAGGGGTTGGATGCGTCTGTGACGCCGTGTCGATATTCCATGATGATTGTCCATTTTGAATTTGAGGTGGTCGAGCTTGCAGCTCGCGTGAGCACTCCCCAGAAGCACCGGCCCGAGAAACAGAACGTGGGTTTTGTGGAGGTGAGAATGGACAGAAACACCTGCATCGGTGCTGTCCGGGGAATGCTCGCGGGAACCGCAAGGTGATGTCCCACAGAATTTCTGGGGGAGTGTGAGCGGCACCCGTAGAGGGAACCGCTGGGGGATTTGTTTAGGTCAGCGGAGGGAGACCGCCGGGATATGCTGCATGGGCCTTCGCAAGGAAGCGTTCAGTCATCCACATGGGCAGCCGCTTGCCTTCGTTCAGGTATCGGAGGGCGAGGCGGTAATTCGCCTCCCGCCAGTCACGCATCCATTTGCGCTCGATAGCCTGTCTGCGAGCGTAAGCATTCCGCCAGCGCCTGTCTTCGGCCGGGTCGTCAACCTCATCGTCGAACAGGACGCGCTGCGGGCGCTGGACCTTAGCGGCGGAGATGACCTCGTCGGCTTCGAGGAGGCGCATGGCCTGTTCGAGAGTGGCGGGTCGTAACTCTCGCTTACCCTCGTTGAACGCCTTGATCGCACTGCGCAGCTTCTTCGCCTTATTCGAGCAGGCAGCGCCGCAGGTCAGCGAGGTGACGCGCTGGGCGGTGAACTTGCCCTCGCAGATTGGGCAAATGCGCTCGGTCATGCTGCTCACGCCTTTGTTTTGATGTCGTCAAACACTCCAGCGTTCGTCAGCTCGTTGAAGTGTATAACACCCTCTTCGGTCAGCATTGTCTGGCCAAAGCCCGCAACAGTATCACGGCGCTCAAAGAACTTGTCGGCATACTGGGCGCTGGGCATGTTCGTCGCCCGACCACGGGAGTAGAGATAGCCCATCTGGCGGAGCACCTTGCAGAACTTGTTCGGGCGCAGGCCCACTTGCTTAGCATACTCAGTCAGGCCGACCAGATCGACACGCTCAAAGCGCTTGTCGTGGTCATCGGCCTTGGGTGTCAGGGCTTCGATCTCGGCAGCCTGCGCTGCAATCTTGCGCTCCTTCGCTTCAAGCAGCAACTCATGCAGGCGTTCCATGTAGTCCGGGGCTGAAGGGTCGAGGTGCTCTTCACCGGCAACGTAGGAGCCTGTCTTGCAGATTGCTGGCAGGACCGTGGAGGTGACCCATTTGCGGAATGCCTTAGCTTCTGCTTTGCGGCTCTGGAAGATGAGGGCGTAAAGACCGCTTTCGGAGACAGTAATCAGGCCACGGTTCGGGGCGCTAACCTCCGCACTATGAAGTTTAGAACCGGGTACTGTCCCTCGCTCATCTTCATCCAGAGAAGCGACAGCACGGGACGGGTTCACGATGCCCAGCACGTCGCAAACATCTTTCGCAACAAACCACGGGGAACCGTCGCGGCTCACCACGCGGACCTGCTTGGTGTTGAAGTCGAATGATTGGGTTTCGGAGATGATATTTGTGATTGCGTTCATTGCACTTGTCCTTGTCAGTGTTTATTTGGTCGCGCCTCACAGCACGGAAAGGATGCCCGCAGGGCCTTGAGACAAGGACAACCTGCGACCAAACAGGGCGGCCCATTGGGCACCCTATCAGTGGTGTGAGGGGGGATTGGTCGATGGTGATGGAGGTGGAGAAGAAACTGCGCAGGCCCGTTAAGGGGCATGTTCAGGTAGACCAGAAGGGGCGCGCTCACGCGCTCTGGAAGACCACAGAAGGGCAGATCGTCTTATCATCCAACCTCAATCCACCATCCGGCGACAGCCGGTATAAAGCTTCATGGGAAATTTTATGTGAGAGGTTTATGTGAAGATGATGATAGAGATGATTGTTAACATTGAACCGTATTGGTCCCTTTAACATGAACCGTTAACAACGGCTTCGCCGTCCAGAATTGGTCTCCGCAGGGCCGTCATATCGGGGCCGTCACCTTCCCGATCTCATACCATGCCAGTGTAACGCGGTGGTCGCGTGAGTGACTGGGCTTCTGCGTGGCTGCTTGTCATCATCGCCAGCAGCTCGGCGTGTCCTTTCGTGTCTTCCTCTGTCTGAATGTGCGGGTTAATTATCTTGGGGGCCCTTTTTTCGGTCCTCCGCGTTGTCGCCCTGCGCCAACCTCGGTCAGCGGCAGCACGGCTTCTTTATCCGGAGGTGTGGGTTATTCCCTCCGCATGGTGTGTGTTATTCACCTAAGTTTTTGATATTGAAGCATCCTTTTGCCAAGGCTGTTCTGCATGGTCTGCTCTCGCTCTGTCCAAGCTGATATAGCCGAGACCCAGAGCCAGAACATGCAGCGTTGTTGAGGGCTTCGCCCTTGGAGATTGAGTTTGAAGATGATGTGGGTCTTCCACCCTAGCATGCTCGCTCGCATGGCCGTGATGGTTTCCCTTATAGTGGTGGGGGGACGTTTTTTGCCTCAGAGGGCTTCGGTGTCTCGATAGTCTTCTTCGCGCCGGGCATGGTGTAGGTGCCCGTCTTGCGGATGGCAGGGAGCACCTCGCCAGTTACCCATTGCTGAAACTCTTCGACCCCCTCGCGTGTTGAGTGAGCGCGCATCACTACGGTGTAAAGCCCGCGCTCGTTGATGAAGGTTCGATGCGGGTTGCCCCCCTTACCCTCGATAATTCCGAGGGTACGTGCATTGATTGTTTTGCGATCTACATCTTTCCGCAGACCGACAAGGTAGTGATTGACGCCTGAAGCGGTGACTTTGTAACCGAGCACGCGGCATACATCAGTGGCAAGGAACCACGGCTCGCCGTCGATCTCGACCACCCTCAAGTCCATTCCGTTGAAACTGTAGGTTGCCACTGCGGGTGCGCTGGGCTTGGCCTGGTCAGCAAATACTTCCACTTGTGGAACAGTTCCCTAAGTGGAATTTTATTTATTATTTACAATAACTTAGACTAATATTATGAACTTTTCACCCACAGCAAAAAGGACCAATCAAATGCAAATTAAAATCGAAGCAGTCTTCACCCGACGTTATCAATCTCTTCGCTTTGGTCGCTATGAAATCTGTCTTGATGGCGACTGGGAACTGGACGTAGATCGAAAGACCGTTTTTCAGGGCGATTGGGGAAAAGAAATCGTGTGGCGCATATTTGGGCGCAATCTGCACCTTGTCAGCCGCAAGATGGATGTTGTCGCGAACTGCGTTGTCGTTGAGACAAGCTGAGCAAACTGAACGCTTCCCCGGTGGTGAACCTGCCGGGGGCCGTTAGGGCAGCATAACAGCCTCCACACAGGCCCTCTTTTGGTCCTGAGACGCTTCCCGCGCATAGACGCCAAAGGTCACGTCCTGTTTGTCTGGGCGGTGGCCGATCACGTCCGCAATGGTTTCCTTAGACTGGCCCGCATGGCGCGCCTTGGTGGTGAACCAGCGACGGGCAGAATGGAAATTGACAAGTGAGCGCCTCACGCCCTCCCGGCTATCAGCAACCCCAACTGCCTCACGCCACCTTTTGAACCTTTTCCCGAAGGTATCAGACGGATTGCTTGCACTGGTCAGCTCATGGAACAGCATCTCCTGCGGTCCTTTGCCTGCCAAACGCTCCCGGACCATAGCCGCGAGGGTGCTGTGAACGGGCACCTTACGCGCAGCCGCTGCGGTCTTGCCGTGCTGGATGTCGAAGAACAGCTCTCCGCCTTCCTCCACAACCTCTTGCACCCACAAGGTGACAATCTCAGCTTGGCGCATACCTGATAGCAAAGAGGTCAACAGAACGTCCTTCATCACCTGTGCGTCAGCGGCCTTGAACGGGTATTCTGCGGTGATGAGGGCTTTGACCTCATCGTCAGTGAAAGGCCTTTCTTCGGCGCTCTGCGCGCCTCGTTCGACACGCTTCCCCTTTTTCTCTATCGCTTGATCGTTCCAAGGCCAGCCGGAATTTACAGCTTCCCCTGCGGGTGGTGTGACGTGCCCCCTGCGTGCAAGGTAAATCCAATACTGGCGTAATGCGGAAAGGTGCTTGCCTTGTGTGACGTGGTGTTTCCCGTCCAGAAACTCAGCGGCGTATTGCCCTGCCAAGCGCCTATCCACACGGTCCAGCATTTTCCCCTTCTCGCGGCACCAACGGGCAAACATCATGATAATCCCGCGCCTCTCATTGGTGGTCTTAGGGGCCAGCTCTGCGAGGGTCAGATAGGTCTCAAGGTGGCGCTCGATCTCCACCTTACCCGCCATTGCATCCTCGAAGGCTTTGCGCTGGGCAGGCCGCATGGCTTCTGCTTCAGCTTCTGCTGCGGTGATGATGAGGTGGCGCTCATCTGCATCCTCTGACGCTTCCAGCGCAGCGCGCGTAACGGTGCCCCTATCGGCTGGCGGCAGGGCTGCCCTCCTTACGCCACTACTATCCCCCCAGCCATCCAGAGTGAGGGAGAGCCTGCGGCCTGTTTTGATCTCATCGAACTGGGCGCTTGTGACCCGCTCGATTTCATCTCGCTTTCGCTTTGCCTCCGCAATGTCAGAGGTGCGCAGATTGATGAGGATAAACTTTGGCCCGCCTGTCACCTTATGGACAGCCTTAGGGATGCCCTGACGGTACCACCAAACGTTGCCCCTGAGGGAGAGTAAGCGCTCAGAGCGGTTGGATTTTACAGCCATATCAGCACCTCATTGACCAACGTCATTGACCAATTGCTACTCTGGAAGCATATGATATTCAACGATTAAAATTACTTAGCGGGTGTTGGTGGAGCTTCCCTTCGTCTCCGCCACCACACCTATTTGAATTATTTTCAATGACTTAGGTGTTGGCATTGACCAATAGAAGAATCTCCGAGCACCGTGGCATTTGATCGCCTAGAATGGTCAGTGTGAGCGATTTCGTTTCTTTGATGACATCGTTAGCTTCTTGAGAACGACATAAAGCGGGCAGTACAGATGTTGCGAGCGGGAGCCGCAGTGTTTGCAGCCCCCGCGTGGCGAAGAGATCAACATCCTCCGTAGTTTTTCCGCCCGCTAGACGTGATCGTGTATGTGCTTCCGCGCGGTCCCACATAGCAGCGGCTTCGGGTTCGTTTAGCCACGTTCTGGGCGCGCTCGGTGGCCTTACGCTGAACCTCTTGGTTGCGCTTCAGGGTGTAATCACGGGCAACGCCTATCTGGCGGCCGTTCAGTAGTCTTACGCTGCATGCGCATTGGGATAAGCAGCCCTTCGCCGCATGTGCAGCCGCTAAACGTCACCAAAGGAGACCACTGCGGACATTGCGGCCATTCACTCCGGTTGGGTCAACGTCTGTTTTTGAATAAATGAAGCGGGCCATCTTTCTCCCTCTCCGAGTTGCCCGTTATCGCGTAATGCGCTCCGCAGATGTTGAAAACATTACGACCGACTTTCCGTCTACCTGCCTCAACCCACAACTTTCCAGCATCGCGCGCGAAGGTGCATTGTCCTGAGCAACAAACTCCATCGTCGAGTCCGCTCCCAGCTCAGTGATGGCGGCAAGGTTGCAAAGCGCATCCATGTATTTACCTAACCCAAGACCGCGCAGCGTAGGGTCGACTGCGATCAGGCCGACCCATGCTGAATTATAGAACGGGCTGTGACGGTTGTGGGTCATGGCTGCGAAACCGGCCGCGACAATACAGCCATCGATATTTTGAAGTGCGAGAAGCTGTGCTTGGAAGAGCGTCCCAAGCAGAGCATCCGCCGAAAAGGGAGAAACACCCTGATTTGTCAGGAAGCCCTGCACTTCGTGGACCTTCTGAGGCGTCAATTCACCATCGGTCACACGCCGAAGGCCCTCCGGAAGTGGGGCTTCGACGATCTTCCCACATAGGTCGCGGATAGCCTGGGCGTCTGCCATGAACAGGTCCCAAAAATGTAGATTTGGATCGAATTCGCTGAGTTCCTTTTTCGCGGTTTCGACGGTCACTTGGTCGGCACCGCGCAGCGTTACAAAGCCCTCGTTGGACATGACTTTTTGTAAGTAACTCCAACCCAACGCTGTCGGGTCGTCGCTCGAAAACGTGCGTGCATGGACCACCGCTCCTGGCATGTCGATGAGGTCGGCCACCTGCTCATCCCTTGCCTTTTGAAGTGCTTGGATTTTCGGCTCACCGTAATAAGGAGAGAGGGCTTTAGTCATTCCGAATGCATCTTATGTCAGCTTGTCTACCAGAATCGCGTTGAGCGTCGATCCTGTCCGACGCAGGACTGCCAGTTCTTGGAACTCTTTTGACGCCCAGAAATCTCTCGCGAAAATGCGGTCTGGAAACTCAATGATGAAAGCAGCGTCTGGCAGCACGTTCTCACCCTCCATTGCCTCCGGATTACCGCCTCGCACCAGAAAATGTCCGTTATGCCGCGCTACGACTGTGGGAATTTTCGAGAAGTAGTCGTCCTTCCAGCCGCGACTATGGATCTGCATTTGGCCAATTATGAATGCCGCCATTGCTGCTCCTCTTGTCGACAAAAAAGTGTGTTGAGGCTTAGCGTGCCATTGCATGCCTGAGCATGTCAAACTGCGTGTGACCTGCTCGCCCCTCCGACAGTGCTCAAAAACCTGGCATTCACGCGCAGTGCAGCATCGGCCAAATGGTGTTAAAGCCGCCTTGCGGCGATGTAGCGTGTGGTTTTTCCCCGAACGCTCTGTCGCCGGTCAGATCGGTAGACCTAGTAGACGGCTGTGAGCCAATTTAGACTGACGAGCATCTCGACGCCAATGTCCGCTTCGACGCTTGACAGATGATTGCAACCTTCCCGATAGTGCAGGAGTGTTGTCGATTTCCCCCCGGGCCTTAGAACCGCCTGCTTGGCGGGACTCAACACGCCAACGTTACTGCGCAGATCACCTAAATAGATGGGTCCTCCATTATGCTTCGTTACGTCTCAGTTATAGCCAGCTTGATCGTGGCTTGTATTACAAGCAATGCAACCGCTTTGGAGCTCCCCAACCCAGCCGCTAAATTTTGCACTGAACAAGGCGGGGCATATTTCCTCGCAGAGGATGCCGCTGGCCAACGCGGGATTTGTACCCTCGCCGACGGCAGTGAGGTCGACGCTTGGGCGTATTTCCGGGAGCAACATGCCTCTGCTGTGGAGAGCAGTCTGATTGCCGACCAAATTTGGCTGGGCGGCCCAATCCTGACCATGAACGATGATGCGATGCGCGTTGAAGCGTTGGCAGAAAAAGACGGTGAGATTATCGGCGTTGGTAACGCGGACGACGTAATGGCCTTTCAGGGCCCTGAGACTGAGATCATTGATCTGGCAGGCCGCACCTTGATCCCCGGTTTCGTGGATGCCCACGGCCATGTGTTCATGATCGGCATTCAGGCTCTGTCGGCCAACATGCTGCCCGCGCCTGATGGCACGGTGAATGACATCCCCACGTTGCAGCAGGTGCTGCGAGACTTTGCCAAAGCCCAACCCGAGCGTGTCGGTGCCGCAGGTCTGATCCTTGGCTTCGGCTATGACGACGCACAGCTTGCCGAGCAGCGTCACCCGACGCGAGATGAACTTGACACTGTCTCAACCGAGATACCGGTCTATGTCGTTCACCAGTCCGGTCACCTTGGCGTTGCGAACTCCAAGGCGCTGGAACTGGCGGGCATCACCGCTGACACGCCAGACCCCGCAGGCGGTGTGATCCGGCGGCGCGAAGGCAGCTCCGAGCCCAACGGCGTACTGGAAGAAAACGCGGCAACTGTTGTGATTGGCGGCTTGCTGGGCGGACTGGATCAACAGGCCAACCGCGCGATTTTCCGCGCTGGCGTCGAATTGATCTCCTCTTTCGGATACACCACAGCGCAGGAAGGGCGCTCGATCCCCGCTGTGGCAAACCTGATGCAGGCGGTCGCCACCGAGGAAGGGCTTGACATAGATGTGGTGACCTATCCCGATGTGTTGGTGGACCGCGACTATATTCAGGCGAAGCACTCCCGCAACTATACAGACCGTTTCCGCGTCGGAGGCGCAAAGCTGACCATCGACGGCTCTCCGCAAGGCTTCACTGCGCTGCGCGACCGCCCGTATTTCAAACCGCCCGAAGGATTTCGGGTTGACTATGCAGGCTATGCATCGGCATCGAATAACCAGGTCTTTGACGCCATCGATTGGGCATTCGAAAATGATGTTCAAATCCTTGTACACGCCAATGGTGAGGGCGCGTCGGATATTTTGATCGGCGCCATCGACACCGCGACGCAAACGCACGGGCCAGCCGACCGCCGCCCGGTTCTGATCCACGGGCAATTCATGCGCGAAGATCAGGTGGATGCCTATAACCGACTGGATGTTTTCCCGTCCTTGTTTCCCATGCACACTTTCTATTGGGGCGATTGGCACCGTGATCGCACGGTTGGTCCCGTGGCAGCGGATAACATTTCGCCCACCGGATGGGTGCGCGAACGTGGCATGATGTTTTCCAGTCACCATGATGCGCCTGTGGCTTTTCCCGACAGTATGCGCATTCTTGATGCCACCGTGACCCGTCGGTCGCGCTCAAACGACATCATCGGTCCGGCGCAGCGGGTCGATGTGCTGACGGCACTCAAATCCCTTACGATTTGGCCCGCCTATCAGCATTTCGAAGAGGGTAGCAAAGGATCGCTAGAGGTCGGTAAACTTGCCGATCTGGTTATTCTGTCCAAAGACCCCACAGCGATTGACCCCGAAACGCTCGATACCATCGTGGTGCTGGAAACGATCAAGCAAGGCGATACAATCTATGAAGCCAGTCAGCGCGAGGGCCGTCTGAACTATCGCCCCCGCAACGACGGCACGGACCCTTATGCCGATTTTCTGCGCATCTTCACCGTGTCACACGAAATGCAGGGCGCCCCAAGATCGTTCAACGCGATGCGTCCTTCACTTTTCGCGACTGCACCGCATTCCGGTGCCTGTATAGCGCGCACTTTGAGCGATATCATGACCGCTTCGCTGGTGACGGAGAGCTCTGGCAAAGAGTAGCTAGAGCAAAGAAGGTCTTCCCCCCCTCTCTGGACGCTCCAAGGAAGGGACCACTCACCGTCATTCTGCCCCTATCCGAAGAACACCCCACGCCCCTGCCAGAACGCCTCTGCAAGGCAGCGGCGCCGTATCGGTTGAAGTAAAAAGTCCGGGAGCTCCACTAAAGGACCGCATTGCGCAGGATAGCGACATTAGTAAAATTATGGGATCATCAAGAACGGCCTGTACCGGGCGGGGTGACCTTCGCCGCGGTGCAATAGGTTGGGAGGTATGGGCTCGCCCCCGCACCTGATCACCGTCGCCAGATTACGCCAGGCAGCCCAAGCAGAATTACCTCATAAATTTTTGATAAGAGAGAGCAAAGGTTCTTTCGACACCGGCTTTGCCAGCACCTCATCCATGCCCGCTGACAGGTAGTGGTTCAGCTGCTCCGGCATCGCGTTCGCGGTCACGGCCACAATGAAACTTGGCTCACGGCCAATCTCCTGTTCAATGCAGCGGATTTTCTGCGTGGTTTCCACACCGTCCATTTCCGGCATCTGAATATCCATCAAGATGACATCAAAAGCAAATGAGCGCGCCAGATCGATTGCCTCAGGTCCGCTGGAGACGGATTTGACCCGACATACGGAAGAAAGAAACTTCTGTAGGATCAGCCTGTTGGTCTTGTTGTCATCGACCACAAGGACATCCACGGCCGTAGGTTCCGGAGCCGAAGCCGACCGCAAGACGGGCTGCGTTTCTGCCTTCGGTTCATCGGTGGCCGGCAACAGCGGCAGTCTTATTTCGAAAGTTGCCCCCTGCTCAACGCCGGTTGCCAATTGTAGGCTACCCCCCATCAGATGGCAAAGCTGTCGAGATATCGAAAGCCCAAGACCTGTACCGCCGAATTTGCGGGCATCGCTGCCATCCGCCTGCTGGAAGGGTTGAAAGATCGTGTCCCGGGCTTCCCGTGACACGCCTGGTCCTGTGTCGCTGACACGAACCAGCAGGAGCGCGCCGTTATCTGCGGGCTCTGCAGTGAGCGTGACGCTGCCAGTTTGGGTGAATTTGACCGCGTTGGATACGAGGTTGTGCAGCACCTGACGAAACCGGTGATCGTCACCAATAATGGCCTTTGGCAAATCTTCGTGTATTTCTACACTGAGGCTTAAACCCTTTTCGTTGGCCCTTGCGGAAAAGAGAGCACGCGCTCCTTCCAGCGCAATCCCGAGCGCAAATGGTCTGTTTTCCAGCGTCATCTTTCCGGCTTCGATCTTTGACAGATCAAGGACATCCCCAATCGTCGTAAGCAAGATCTGACCCGAATCTTCGATGGCCTGCAGAAATTCGCGCTGTTCTTCATCTAGCGTGGTTTCGCTCAGGACTGCCGCCATTCCAAGCACACCATTGAGTGGTGTACGGATTTCATGGCTGACATTGGCAAGGAAGTGCGTCTTCGCGCGGTTGGCGGATTCGGCATGCGCCAGTGCTTCACGAAGGACCTCGGCGGAGCGTTCTCTTTCGGTGATGTCGACCAGTGAGATAGACCAGCCCAGCAGGGGAATCTGGGACTGGATCGGGCTGTCAATCGGAACCGCGCGTGGGTCAAAGACACGTCCACCAATCCTGATCGGTGTAGCGCTATTGATATCTCCGTCAACTATGAGATCTTTCAGCAGCGGCCCGATTCCTTCCAAGTGTTCGAGAGTTGCGCCATGTTTCGGAAGCTGATGGCTGAAAAAATCTTTGGCTGCAGGATTGGCACTGACAAAATGACCGCCCGCATCCACTAGGATCACGGGATCCTGGCTGGCGTAGAACATAAGGATCCGACCCTGGGCAGCCGTATCCATCATCGAATTATTCACAAGCAGCCAGCTCAAAGCGATGAGTGAAACTGCAAATGTAAACGGTGTCGGGTCGAAGCCAAAAACCGTCACACCCCAGCCGATATAGGCCAGATTGGCCGCCACTGGAGCTGCCGTGATGATGATCAAGGCGCCCATGAAGGGGCGGATGACTTTTTTCGCCTTTAGAAAGACAAAAGTAAGCAGGCCCAAAGCGGCAATCAGAAATATGTATAGAATCGCGGCAACCGCAAAGAAGAGCGGTCCGTGGTCAAATATCACGAAGCTATTGCCGCCCTCTGTCACAAGCCGGGTGTCTGGGCCATAAAGCAGGTGCGTCCAGCGGTTTGTAACGGCGATAACGCTTACCAGGCCTGGCAGGCCAATATAGGCTATAATCCGAACCGGTCGGCGGATCCGGCGCTTGCTCATCGAGTAGTCGAAGACAAAGAATGTCCACGCGATAGGCACCAGTACGATTCCAGGCCAGGCAGCCAAGGACCACCCGACTTTGCAGGTTTCGCTTTGCGAAGCCAGATCGAATACCACAGTGAAAAGCCACCACAGCATCGCTGCCAAGGTCAGAACAAAGGAGAGCTGACCGGCAAAGGGAATATTTCGTGCAATCCGGACTAGAACAACCGAGCAGACAGCCAACAGGGCAGCCGCGGCGCCGGAAGCCAAGTTGACGTCTAAATTCGCAAGACAATTCATAGCCTACCTCGGCAGCTTGGGTTTGCAGTCCGGTAAGCAAAGCGCTGGAAATGCATTGGATATTCTTAAAACCAAAGATGTGGGTTTATTACAACCTGCATATGAAAGCGAAATTATTGCTGTAGTGTTAAAAGTGCGGGCCTAGAATGTGATATTGCTTTAGCCGACGTTGCTGCGCAGCGCAGCATCTGGGTCTCGGTCTGCCAGGGCGTAAACGTCCGCTTTTTCCTGTAAGGCAGCGCCCCCTTCGCAACGCAGCAAACGGCAGCGCTCCGCCCGACCTGCATGAGCCCCATTGAACCAGGCAGGCAGACAGCGGGTCTGCTTTGGGCTGTTAGCCGCCCTACTGCCTCTTTGCCCTTTTGATAGTTTTTTGCGTGGTGATCGCCTTTCTAAGCGTTACGGCAGTGTTGCTTGTTCAACACAGCACTTTTCCGTCCCATTTGCTTCCAGAGTGCTTCCAGCGCGTTTAGCACAACGCGAACAGCCCCGCCGAGGCGGGGTTTAAGATACTACTGATATTGTTTTAGTAATTATTGGTTGCGGGAGTAGGATTTGAACCTACGACCTTCAGGTTATGAGCCTGACGAGCTACCGGGCTGCTCCATCCCGCGACAGTTATGATGTCCTAGCGCTTTGCTACTTGAGGACGATTTGTCCTAGTAGTTAGCGTTTATGTTATCGTTTTTGAGTTTTGGATTTTACTAGGTTTGGCAGTGACCTACTCTCCCACGCCTTAAGACGCAGTACCATTGGCGCAAAGGCACTTAACTTCCGGGTTCGGGATGGGACCGGGTGTTTTGCTCTCGCTATCGCCACCAAACCAAGAAAAATCCAAGAACCTGCGGTTCTTGGATTTTTTTGGTTGGCGGTCGGCAGGGTATTTGCATGGCAAATGCCCGAGAGACCGCACCCCAGTTATGTCACGAGGACATTTCCAAGATCGCAGGGAAACAATCAACACTGACGACTTTACGTTAGTAAAGTCTGTCACGCAGCAGGCAGTGCAAATGCACGTTGCTGCACCTTTGTTATGTCACAAGTCATGTGGTGCTTATTTGGTTCTTGGCTGTCTATTACTAGATCAGATCAAGCCAATCGGGCGATTAGTACCAGTCAACTGAACGTGTTACCACGCTTACATCTCTGGCCTATTGACGAGGTGGTCTACCTCGGCCCTCAGGGATACCTTGTTTTGAGGGGGGCTTCCCGCTTAGATGCCTTCAGCGGTTATCCTGTCCGAACATAGCTACCCAGCACTGCCGTTGGCACGACAACTGGTCCACCAGTGGTTCGTTCACCCCGGTCCTCTCGTACTAGGGGCAACTCCTCTCAAGTATCCTACACCCACGGCAGATAGGGACCGAACTGTCTCACGACGTTCTAAACCCAGCTCACGTACCTCTTTAAACGGCGAACAGCCGTACCCTTGGGACCTGCTCCAGCCCCAGGATGAGATGAGCCGACATCGAGGTGCCAAACACTGCCGTCGATATGGACTCTTGGGCAGTATCAGCCTGTTATCCCCGGCGTACCTTTTATCCGTTGAGCGATGGCCCTTCCACTCGGGACCACCGGATCACTATGGCCGACTTTCGTCTCTGCTCGACTTGTCAGTCTCGCAGTCAGGCTGGCTTTTGCCATTGCACTCAACGAGCGATTTCCGACCGCTCTGAGCCAACCTTCGCGCGCCTCCGTTACGCTTTAGGAGGCGACCGCCCCAGTCAAACTACCCGCCACGCAGGGTCCCGGATCCGGATAACGGACCGCGGTTAGACATCAAGAGTGCGAAGGGTGGTATCTCAAGGGAGGCTCCACCGAGACTAGCGTCTCGGTTTCGATGCCTACCACCTATCCTGCACGTCACAATCCTGATGCCAGTGCGAAGCTGTAGTAAAGGTGCACGGGGTCTTTCCGTCTAACCGCGGGAAGCCTGCATCTTGACAGGCAATTCAATTTCGCTGAGTCGATGTTGGAGACAGCGGGGAAGTCGTTACGCCATTCGTGCAGGTCGGAACTTACCCGACAAGGAATTTCGCTACCTTAGGACCGTTATAGTTACGGCCGCCGTTTACCTGGGCTTCAATTCAGAGCTCTCACCCCTCCTTTTAACCTTCAGGCACCGGGCAGGCGTCAGACCCTATACGTCGTCTTGCGACTTCGCAGAGCCCTGTGTTTTTAATAAACAGTCGCCACCCCCTGGTTTGTGCCCCCGGATTCCACTTGCGTAGGACCCGGGCCTCCTTCTCGCGAACTTACGGAGGTATTTTGCCGAGTTCCTTCAACATCGTTCTCTCAAGCGCCTTGGTATTCTCTACCAGTCCACCTGTGTCGGTTTAGGGTACGATCTTATAGAGGGGCTATTTCCAGGAACCGCTCAGCTGCTCATTCAATCCAATAAGGATGAACAACACCTGCGATCCGTCACCACCTCATGGCCCAGGAATATTAACCTGGTTCCCATCGACTACGCCTTTCGGCCTCGCCTTAGGGGTCGGCTTACCCTGCTCAGATTAGCTTTAAGCAGGAACCCTTGGACTTTCGGCGAGAGTGTCTCTCACACTCTTTGTCGCTACTCATGTCATCATTCTCGCTAGTGATCTCTCCACGGGATCGCTCACGCGCCCGCTTCATCGAAAGCTCCGTGTCTCCAATCCTACCGAAGTAGGTAAGGAGACATGGAACTATGTCACACTACGCTCTGCTACCATGCACTATGTGCATCCTCAGCTTCGGCTCATGGCTTGAGCCCCGTTACATCTTCGCCGCAGGACGTCTTAATTAGACCAGTGAGCTGTTACGCTATCTTTAAAAGATGGCTGCTTCTAAGCCAACTTCCTGGTTGTTTTGGACATCCCACCTGCTTTCCCACTTAGCCATGAATTAGGGGCCTTAGCTGGAGGTCAGGGTTGTTTCCCTCTCCACTACGGACGTTAGCATCCGCAGTGTGTCTGCCGTATAGTACTCCCGGGTATTCGGAGTTTGGTTAGGATCAGTAAGACGGTGAGTCCCCATTACCCATCCAGTGCTCTACCCCCCGGGGTATTCGTACGACGCTCTACCTAAATAGATTTCGCAGAGAACCAGCTATCTCCGAGTTTGATTGGCCTTTCACCCCTAGGCACAGCTCATCCCGATCTTTTTCAACAGATGTGGGTTCGGTCCTCCAGTGCATGTTACTGCACCTTCAACCTGGCCATGCCTAGATCACTCGGTTTCGGGTCTGATCCCACGAACTCATGCGCCCTATTAAGACTCGCTTTCGCTGCGCCTACACCTAACGGTTTAAGCTTGCTCGTGAGACCAAGTCGATGACCCATTATACAAAAGGTACGCTGTCAGGCCGCAAGGGCCCTCCAACTGATTGTAGGCGTTCGGTTTCAGGTACTGTTTCACTCCCCTCGTCGGGGTGCTTTTCACCTTTCCCTCACGGTACTGGTTCACTATCGGTCAGTAAGGAGTACTTAGCCTTCGAAGGTGGTCCTCCGATCTTCAGACAGAATTTCACGTGTTCCGCCCTACTTAATACGTCCTATCATGTTTCGAATACGGGACTATCACCCGCTATGGTCCTGCTTCCCAACAGGTTCTTCTCACACTCAAGGCTCGGCTGGTCCCCGTTCGCTCGCCGCTACTAGGGGAGTATCAATTGATTTCCTTTCCTCCGGGTACTTAGATGTTTCAGTTCCCCGGGTTTGCTCTTATAAACCTATGTATTCAGTTCATAAGTACCTGGTTAAGAACATTATTGGCTACCGAAGTAACAATAATGAACTTTCAGGTGGGTTGCCCCATTCAGAAATTCATGGATCAAAGCTTATTCTCAGCTCCCCATGACTTATCGCAGAGTATCACGTCTTTCATCGCCTCTTACTGCCAAGGCATTCACCAAACGCCCTTCTCGCGCTTGATCTGATCCAGAAATAGATAGCCTAAACCATCAGGATCCAGCCGCTGGTAAGTAGCCGGACCACAATCTCTGAACCAAAAAGCATACTTTCCCGCATTTATGATGCGAAAGTCGCTTCACTACTAAGGCTGTGATGTCGGTCGCAGCCCCTTCGCAAAACAAACATCATAAATACAATTGGTTCCAAAACCTTGCGGAATTAGAACCGGGTTAGTGTACTTGACTTGGACAACTCTGTCGTTTCAAACCGGCATACCCTGGGACGTCCGAGGAAACAGACGTATTCCAAAGCTCGCTGTGTAAAATCCGAAGATCTCACCCAGCACCAATCTGAGATCATCCCCACACTCGGGGCGATCAACAGTGTTGTTGATTGTTTCTCTCTTTACGATATCAATTCGTCCAATTGGACGGTTAAGAACTGCGCACAGTGCTTAACGATCTAATTGTTTAATGGTGGAGCCTAGGAGGATCGAACTCCTGACCTCCTGAATGCAAATCAGGCGCTCTCCCAGCTGAGCTAAGGCCCCATCTTAATCCCGAAGGATGAGTGGTGGGTCGAGGAGGACTTGAACCTCCGACCTCACGCTTATCAGGCGTGCGCTCTAACCACCTGAGCTACCGACCCGGTTTTCGATTTGCAAAGCAAATCAAAACCCGTGTGCGACAGGGTATTGCAAAGCAATGCCCGAGAGCAGCACTCAGTGGTTATGTCACCAGGCAGCGCCAGATAACGGCTGCTGCCGCGACTTGTCTGAAGAGATATGAGGACGGCTCGGTCCAAAGGACATCCAGTAGATGTCCCGATGTTGAACAGTTTTGATTACTGTTCATTGCTAAGTGTATCACGAGGAAGAACAAGTTCTTCTTGCTAGATACATCCTTAGAAAGGAGGTGATCCAGCCGCAGGTTCCCCTACGGCTACCTTGTTACGACTTCACCCCAGTCGCTGAACCCACCGTGGTCCGCTGCCTCAAAAGTTAGCGCACGGCCTTCGGGTAGATCCAACTCCCATGGTGTGACGGGCGGTGTGTACAAGGCCCGGGAACGTATTCACCGCGTCATGCTGTTACGCGATTACTAGCGATTCCGACTTCATGGGGTCGAGTTGCAGACCCCAATCCGAACTGAGACATCTTTTGGGGATTAACCCATTGTTGATGCCATTGTAGCACGTGTGTAGCCCAACCCGTAAGGGCCATGAGGACTTGACGTCATCCACACCTTCCTCCCGCTTATCACGGGCAGTTTCCCTAGAGTGCCCAGCCGAACTGCTGGCAACTAAGGATGTGGGTTGCGCTCGTTGCCGGACTTAACCGAACATCTCACGACACGAGCTGACGACAGCCATGCAGCACCTGTCACTTGGTCTCTTGCGAGAAAGCTAGATCTCTCTAGCGGTCCAAGGATGTCAAGGGTTGGTAAGGTTCTGCGCGTTGCTTCGAATTAAACCACATGCTCCACCGCTTGTGCGGGCCCCCGTCAATTCCTTTGAGTTTTAATCTTGCGACCGTACTCCCCAGGCGGAATGCTTAATCCGTTAGGTGTGACACCAACAAGCATGCTTGCTGACGTCTGGCATTCATCGTTTACGGTGTGGACTACCAGGGTATCTAATCCTGTTTGCTCCCCACACTTTCGCACCTCAGCGTCAGTATCGAGCCAGTGAGCCGCCTTCGCCACTGGTGTTCCTCCGAATATCTACGAATTTCACCTCTACACTCGGAATTCCACTCACCTCTCTCGAACTCAAGACCAGGAGTTTACAAGGCAGTTCCAGGGTTGAGCCCTGGGATTTCACCCTATACTTTCTGATCCGCCTACGTGCGCTTTACGCCCAGTAATTCCGAACAACGCTAACCCCCTCCGTATTACCGCGGCTGCTGGCACGGAGTTAGCCGGGGTTTCTTTACCAGATACTGTCATTATCATCTCTGGCGAAAGAGCTTTACGACCCTAAGGCCTTCATCACTCACGCGGCATGGCTGGATCAGGCTTGCGCCCATTGTCCAAGATTCCCCACTGCTGCCTCCCGTAGGAGTCTGGGCCGTGTCTCAGTCCCAGTGTTGCTGATCATCCTCTAAAACCAGCTATAGATCGTAGACTTGGTAGGCCATTACCCCACCAACTATCTAATCTAACGCGGGCCGATCCTTCTCCGATAAATCTTTCCCCCGAAGGGCGTATAAGGTATTACTCACCGTTTCCAGTGGCTATTCCTTAGAGAAGGGCACGTTCCCACGCGTTACTAACCCGTCCGCCGCTCACTCCGAAGAGTGCGCTCGACTTGCATGTGTTAAGCCTGCCGCCAGCGTTCGTTCTGAGCCAGGATCAAACTCTCAAGTTGAAAGCATCTCGCGATGCTATCCTTGACGTTCGAACCTCTGCACATCTCCAATACTCAGGACCGCTTTTGGGGGCAGATCCATATGTCCACCCGGCTAAGGATTGGACACGTATCGGAAGTCATCTGTTTGATTGTGCTTCAGTTTACAAAAGTAAACAAAAGTCCGTCAAACAGTGAAGCTGACACTAGATCATCGAACAGACCAAATGGCCCACCCTACTAGCGTTGATATACAGACGTTGATCCATCGAAACGAACCAAACCGCCCACATATCTCTTCAGTTATCATCAATGTCAAAGAGCAACACCTAAAGGCCAAAAACAAGACCACCGCGCCAATTCCTTAGCGCAACCGCCTCATAACATCCTCCAGATGCCCCAGTCTCTCCTGAGCGTCCAGCAGCCTTTCCTGCCAGTCAGCGACCTCTCAGCCGCCCCACCGTGCCGCGCCTCAGCGCCGCCGGTAGAGGGGGTTCTAGTGTTAACTCAACAAACCCGCAACACCTAAATTACAAAAATATCATCTTTTTTGGAAAAGGCCTGAAAATCACATAAATTCAGCACCTTATCAAAACTCAATCTAGCCAAAGCCGCTCCTGTCGTACTGTTCTCCCCTGCAGGCCACATAGCTTTTGCAGTTAGGCCAAAGGGTCAGCCTCAACATGTAGTTATGCGCCCAGAAGCAGCCACAAGACGGCCGAGCGACTCGGCTGCGATTCCGCCTGCCGCGCGCCGCTGAAAGGGCCGTTGTTTGGGATGTCTTGCCGTCCTGATGCCATTCAGGATCAGCACAGGAGACCAAACCCGAGGACAGTTCACCCCGCCCTGTTATGAAACGCTCTTGCTTGTCATGAAACGCTCTTGGCGAACGCCTGCACTGCTCCCATAGTGCGGGCATGAAAATTTGCGCACTCACCATGGCCTATAAGGACCACTGGGCTTTGTCCCAATGGTTTCGCCACTACAGTCGGCTGCTTGGCCCCGAGAATCTGTATGTGGTGTCCCACGGTGCGGATCCGCGCATTCAAGAGATTTGCCCCGGCGCTTCGGTGCTGACCATACCGCGGGATCGTTTGCAGGGGTTTGACCACTGGCGGGGCCGGATGCTGAATGGGTTTCAGCAGGGTCTGCTGGAGATCTATGACTGGGTCATTCGAAGTGATGCGGATGAGCTGATTTGCCTGGATCCCGCGCGCTGGGGATCGCTGGCTGATATGCTGGCAGATCAACAGGCGCCTGCGGTTTTTGCGCTTGGCTTTAATCTGTTTGATTTCTCGCAGTCCGGCGTGAACGCCACGGACCTGTCCGTCTTTGCCAAGACCCGAGACGCCGTATTCACCGGACACTACAGCAAGGCCTGGGCCGTCCGCAGACCCATCGGGCTGCGCCGTCATGGCATCCAGCTGCGCCCGGCACGGCTGGCGCAGTTTCCCTTTGCCATGCCGCGCGGGGTTTATCTGGCCCATTTGAAATATGCGGATGTCGCCGCCTTGTCGGCGATGTCCGAGGTGCGCCAGGAGGTGGGCAATAGCGAAGGCCCCGGCACCCCTGGAAAGGCCTGGAAGCAGGCGGCAAAAGAAGCGGTAGAGAAACGCGAAGAAGCAGAGGCGCTGCCACAGCTTCCCTGGGATGAGGCCGAAGAAACAGCCTGGAACAGCCTGCAGTCGCCGGTGCGGGACGAGGCCAGCTCTGTCCTGCGCTGCAAAAGCCTGCGGTTTCAGTTTCGAACCACACTCCCCAGTTGGTTCAGCCGCTAAAGGCGTATCCGCCCTTACAGGTCCACCTCCAGAGTGCCATCCTTTTGGGCGGCCCGTGACTGGCACAGGACCACAGCCTCTTTGCGCTGCGCTTTGGACAGCACAAAATCGCGGTGTTCGACCTCCCCGGACAGCAGGCCACATTTGCACACGCCGCAAATGCCGTCCGAACATTTCACATCAATATGAACGCCGTTCTCCAGCAAGACATCTGTTGCGGTCTTGTCCGCAGGCACCTCAAGCACCCTGCCCGACCGGGCCAGTTTGAGGGTGAAGGCGTGGTTTTCATACTCCGGCAGCTCTGGCACCGAGAAATACTCCAGGTGACGCGCCTCCTCGGGAAAGCCCTGCCGCTCGGCGGCCTGCATCACCGCCTCCATGTAGCGATCCGGCCCGCAGGTGTAGACGTGCTGGCCGGGCCCGTAGCCCGCCAGCAGCCGATCCAGATCGGCCCGCGTGCCCTCCGCCGAGACATGGATATGCACCCTGTCGGACCAAGGCGCCTGTGCAAGATCCTGCAGATAGCCCGCCGCCGCGCGGTTTGAGATCGAGTAGTGCAGCTCGAACGCCTGGCCCAGCGCATGCAGCCGGTGCGCCATGGCGATCATCGGTGTCACCCCGATGCCGCCGCCCATGAGGTAGGATTTTGCCGCGCCCTCGGTGAGTGGGAAGTGATTGATCGGCTTGGAGATGAAGATCTTGCGCCCCTCGGCAAAGATCCGGTGCAACAGCAGCGAGCCGCCGCGCCCGGCATCCTCGCGCAGCACCCCGATCTGGTATGTGGAGCGGTCCGCCGGATCGCCCGACATGGAATACTGGCGCAGATATTCCGGCGCCACCACGATGTCGAGATGGGCCCCCGCCGTCCATTCCGGCAAGGGGGAGCCGTCCAGGCTTTGAAATTCGTATTTGGTTATATCCGGGCCCATGGCCTGGACCCGCGACACCCGCACGCCCAGCACCGGGCTGTCCACATCATTGCTGTAGCGGTGATCCCAGGCGCCGGTCTCCCCCTTGGCGCGGCGCGACTTGTACTCCTCCACTGTGATCATCTGCTGGTAGGCTTCGATCCCGGCTTCGCGGTCCATCGGGAAGGGATAGGGCCAGGGGTGCGGTGCCAGATGCGCCGGGTAGACCGCCAGTGTTTGGTCCTCATATTTCAGATTCAGATCTTTTTGCAGGGCGCGCGCATTTACCGGATGGCGCGTCGGGCGATAGCCACCATCTTCTTGCATCTCCAGATCCCACCACCACTTCTTGGCCGGGTTCATCTCGCCGTTGCCCAGCGCATCGTCGAGCTTGGCCAGCACCGGCGCGGCCTGGGGGATGTTCATCGCCGCCCATCGGAACGGGCGCTCGGCAAAGATGCCCTCCAGGTTCCAGGGACAGGTCTTCATGCAGCGTCCACACATGGCGCCGCCAGGGGTGGTAATCCGGTAGGTGGTGCATTTCTGGCTGTCCGATTTCCAGATCTCATAGCCGTTGAACATCAGCTTGGGTCCGGCAGTGATCGCCCCTGAGGGGCATTCACGGGCGCATTTGTTGCAGGCTTCGCAGAATTTCTGCAGGCCAAAGTCAATCGGCGCATCATGGGCCATTGGCATATCGGTGGTCACCACCCCGGATTTCAACCTTGGCCCCAGAAAGGGGTTGAGGATGACTTCACCAATCCGGCTGACCTCTCCCAGGCCCGAGAGCAGCAGCAAGGGCGGCTGCAGCACCTCGCCATCCATCACCGTATGGGCCTTGGCCTTGTAGCCCAAGTTGCGGATCTGGCGGGCGATAACGCCACCGAGCAGCGAGAACCGCAGATAGGCCCGCATCGACTGGGCCACCGCGATCCAATCATCCCCCGAGGTGCCCTCGGTGGTGTCAAAGCCCTGATCGACGATCATGCTGATTGCCTGATCGTGTTCTGGGTGGATCTCGGCGCCCGTCGCATCATGGCTGTACCAGGTCCAGTCCGGGCAGCGGCTGATGCCAACCGCATCAATGCCCAGCCAGTAACTGGCAGCTTTGATATTGGCCGCATTGCGCGCCGCATCACTGGGGCGCGGGCCCTTGGCGGGGGTGCCATCCTGCAACAGCACAAAGGCGCCCAGCATTCGGCGCTGCGCCATGGAGGGCGCTGCCTTGCGCACATAAAAGCCGCCCGTCGCCGCCACCTGGTTTCCTTTGCCCATATCGCCAAACTGGCTGCGGGCAAACATATCTGTGCGTTTTGGCACCCGCGCCACATTGGGCTCATCTATATAGGTGGTAGGATCCTTCACCCGTTTCAGCGTTTCAAAGGGGTGCGGGCCATCCTTGAAATCGCGCGCCCCGAAGGGATCACCATTAAGGGCAGAGCGCTGCGAGCCCAGTCCGAGCCACCATTTTGGCCCCTTGACCTGCATGATCGGCTGTTGATCCAGCGGCAGCAAAGGCTGGTCCATCGCCAGGTCAAAATCGGTGGTCACCACCGCCAGACCAAAGCGCTCCCCCAGATAGGGGCTGACCAGGCGTCCCTCCTGCACCGCGACCAGCCCAGCGGCCACCGCCAGCTGGTTGAGATCCACATCCGATGAGGTGCCAGTATGGGCCTTGGCATCCCAGCCCAACAGCCGGATGTAATTGGCCAGCACAACAGCGGTTTCGCTGGCGCGCAGACAGGCGCGATGCTGCTCGGCATCCTGGATCCACTCGGCGCCCTCCTCATCCAGGCGCGGATCACGCGGCATGTCATAGAGAAAAACAATGGCGTGCTTGTGATCGCCAATGGTGGTGGGCGGCGCCTGCATCGCCTCTTTGAGATCAGCCATGATGTGATCAATGCCCGCCGCCAGTGTCTTGGTCTGGCGGGTTTTCAGATCCTCCGACAGCCGGTCAATATCCGGATTGCGATAGGGCAGCGCCAGCAGTGCCGACGTCGGCACCGGGCCGATCCCCACCATGGAAGCATCGGAAAAATAGCCAAAGGCCTTGATATGCTCTGCACGCGCCTGTGGATCGCTTGGGCAGGCGGCCTGCGCCTTGTTCACCAACCCATCGCGGATCGCATCCATCATCGCCTGATAGTCGCCCATCGCATTGACGATCGAGGCAGGTGCCGTGGGACGGCGGAACTCCAGCGGCTGCGCGGCAGGCACGGCCGCAAGATCCGGCATCGGCCCGCGCACCAGCCGCTCCATCGGGAAGGGACCCATATGCATTGGCCGCTGCCGGGTTGAAAAAACTTTGGTCATGGTGGCCGGGCCTCGCAGCTGGGATCGGTGAAAGAAACTTGACTATTCCACAGTCACTGCTCCAGTCTGTCACCCGAATGAGTGACATATTTCCGCCCAGGCCCCTCCCCCGTGATGGTGTTGCCGAGCTTGCCGCCGCTGTTGTGCGGCCGGATTTTGCCCGCCATCTACTAGGCTACATTCGCACTGCGGCCGAGATCGCCAATTTTGGCACCTTTTATGTCCCGGACATGTCCCGCCCAGCGCCGGTGCTATCGATCTGGGCCGGAGAGATGAGCGGCTATTGGTTCAACCGCAATGCCAGCACGATCCTGAAAAACGAGCGCCTGATGCAAAGCATTCTGCAACGGATCCATGCTGCCGAGGGCGGCGGTCTGGTGATCGAGCGCTGGCGCCCTAGCCCGGATGATCCGATCAGCCCGATCTATGCCCGCGATCAGGTGATCGAACGAGTCACGGTCTCCTCCCTGAACGACCGCGTGGGGTTCCAGTCTTTCTTTTTGCGGGGCGAAAAATCCGGCTGGCTTAGCAGTCAGGATATGCAGCGCCTGCAACAGGTTCTGCCCCTGGCGCATGAGCTGATCGGGCTGCGCCATCGCATTGTCGGATCAGCCGCCATCGGACAGGCGGCCAGCGGTCGCGCCTCTGCCCTACGTGAGCGGGACGCCGGCCTCTTTGGCACGCTCACCCCGCGTGAAGCCGAGGTCTGCGATCTGGGCGTGCAGGGGCTGAGTGTCGCCGGCACCGCCCTGGAACTGGGGGTATCCGAGAATACCATCCGCACCCTGCGTCGCCGCGCCTATGGCAAGCTGGGGGTTCATTCCTCGACCCAGATTGCCACCCTGATCCTCAATACCATCGGGTAAGGACCGAGGCCTCCGCTAGCCGCTGCGGCCCTTGAACTGCGCTAGCTCAACGCCACCGGCCTGTAGACTGTTGCGCACGGATTTTGCCAGCTCTACCGCCTCGGCGGTGTCGCCATGCAGACAGATGGTATCAATCGAGGTGGCAATCCGCTTGCCGCTTTCGGTAATGATCGCGCCTTCCTGCACCATTTGCAGGATACGCGGCCCGGCCAGCTCTGCATCATGGATCACCGCCCCCGGGAGGGAGCGATCCACCAGGGTGCCGTCATCGTTATAGGCGCGGTCAGCAAAGATCTCGCCACACCAGTTGCAGCCCAGATCGCGCACCACGTCTTCCATTGCGGTGGCGACCAGCACCATGATGATGATATCCGGGTCCACTTCCAGCGCCGCCTCATAACAGGCCCGCGCCATGGCGTGATCAACACAGGCCATATTGGACAGCGCCCCGTGCAATTTCAAATGCCGCACCTGGGCGCCGTGTGCTGCCGTCATGCCCCGTGCCGCACCCAGCTGGTAGCGCACCATATTGCCCAGGCTGTCCGGGGTCATCTGCATCTTGCGACGGCCAAAGCCCTGCAGATCCGGGAAGCCGGGATGCGCCCCAATCCCCACGCCGTTGTCGCGGGCCAGCGCCATGGTGGCAGCCATCACATCCGCATCGCCCGCATGGAAACCACAGGCGATATTGGCGGAGGTCACAATATCCAGCAGTGCGGTGTCGTCGCCCATGGTCCAGGGGCCAAAGCTTTCGCCCATATCCGCGTTGAGATCGACAGTTTTTGCCTTGCTCATATTGACCACGTCAGTGTTGCTCATGTGATGTCTCCAGATTCAAAAGGGTCCGCCTCTGCCGAGACCACCCCGCTGACCAGTTGAAAAGAAAGCAGATCCTGCATCATCGCCGGATCACGCAATAAAGGCTTGCAAGCCGAGGGTAGCGCCTTCACCAAAGCATCCTGTTTGGCTTGGATCGCCAGCCCTTCGTCCAGAGTGACCCAGGTGAAATGCAAATCTGTTCCGGCCTGGGCCTGGGCTACCTTGCTCAGGTCACAGGGCAGAACCGTGCCGATCCGTGGATAGCCCCCAGTGGTTTGCGCCTCGCGCAGCAGCACAAAGGGTTTGCCATCGCCGGTCATCTGTACATCCCCCGGCAGGATCACCTCGGACAGAATATTGAGCTGCCCCGCAGCCGAGAACCCCGCCCCGTCAGAAGTCATCTCGACCCCCATCCGATTGGCCCGGCTGCCACGTTTAAAGGCGGTATCGGCAAACCGTGCCCGCACCTCGGCGGCAAATAGGTCGGACTGAAAGCCCTCCACAATCCGCAAGGCCCCGCCCTGAAACCGATCCTCGGCCGCCAGCCCAAGTCCGACTTCGCGACCACGGTCTTCACCGCAGGGCAGCACATCGCCCACGGCAACAGGGCTGCCCAGACCAGACATCACATGCACCGCGCGGGCGCCAAGCAGCACCTCGCTGGCGATGCCACCACCCAGATGCAGATAGCCATACTGACCCTTGCGCGCGGCGCCAATCTCCAGCTTTTGCCCCGCCCGCATCTGGTGCGAGGCATTCCAGGCGAGGCTTTCACCATCAAGGCTCACCTGCATCGGCGCCCCTGTGAGGGCAATGCGCAGGGGGCCGGTTGCCTCAAACAGCCCGCCGATGCCGGCCATCTCCAGCGCCGCCAGATGGGTATCCTGCCGCAACAGGGCCGCACCTTCGGCCAGGGCCAGTAGATCAGCCGCCCCGCCGCGGGAAACCCCCTGCTGCAACTGTCCCGGGCGCCCTTGATCCTGGATCGAGGCAAGCGGGCCAATGCGAAGAACCTTGAGCGCGCTCATGCTGGGATCTCCTCGCGGCTGGCGCCACCAAAATGGCTGTCTTCCACACAGAAGCGATCATAGTCAGCTCTGGTGACCGGGGTAAAAATCATCTCATCCCCGGGCCGCAGGGCGATGGGTTCGGGCCTGCCCAGCTGAAAGCCACGAAACCCGGTTTGACCGACGTGACGCCAGCCTGTGGGTGCGGTGGTGGCAAAGAGCACAAACTGGCTGATCGCCAGCACCAGCGCCCCGACGGGCACCTGTGGTGTCAGCTCGGTCTGGCGCGGCAGGTTCCACTCCGCCCCGAGAGGCCCCAGATAGGGCTGCCCCGGCGCAAATCCAATGGTCAGAACCCGCACCCGCGCGCTGCCCAAGCTGTCAATCGCCTGGGTCTCGCTCATGCCGGCGGCATCGGCGGCTTCGGCCAATTGCGGCGCCAGATCGGTGCCAAACACCGTCGGCACCCGCCACAAACGACGCCCTGCCGGCAGGGGCGCCTGTTGCCAGTCCTGTTGTTTCAGCAGGTCCCAAAGCAGGTCTTGCAGCGCCTCATGGCGCAGCACTGTCCTGTCAAAACGCAGAAAAACAGAGGCCAGCGAGGTCGAAACCTCCGCAACCCCGGGCCAGGCGCTGGCCTTCACCGCTTCACCAAAGGCCAGGGTAGCGCGGTTGGAAGACTCGCTCAGCGCATCTGAGAAAGTCACCAGCATACCTTCCAGCCCAGCGGTGCGAATGATCGGAAAACGCGACGTGTTTTGTGTCACCTGATGCCCCCAGAAAAGTGTGGCGCCACCGTCGCGGCAGCTCTGGCTGGTGTCAATATTGCTTTTGCCGCTGGCACGCGCTTGTGCAACGCAATAGGATCTCCTGCCAGCTGGTGCCAGATGATGACCTAGCCCATGCAATCGCAAACGGCCCGGAGATCCGGGCCGCTGCGTTTATAGGGTTTTCAGACCAGAAGTATCGGGGTCAATACCCCCGAAGGGCAGTGCCGACCGGGATCAAAAATCATCCCACCCCGGAGTTTCCCCATGTGCTGATGCCGCAGAAGTGACCACCTGCGCCCCGGTGCCTGTGTGTAACATTGCGGGCGGTGAACTGTTCTTGTGCTGAGCCGACACCGCAGGCATCTGCACCACGTTTGACCCGCTTTCAGCGTTCACCTTGAAGGCGGCCAATTGCTGGGTCAATTGCCCGGCATCGTTGGACAGGGTCAGGCTAACAGCCGTCGTTTCTTCGACCATGGCGGCGTTCTGCTGCGTCACCTGATCCATTTGCGTGACGCCGGTGTTGATTTCCGAGAGCGCCGATGACTGTTCAGCTGCGCCGCGCGCGATTTCACCGATGTGCACGGTGATGGTACCAACGCTTTCAATGATGCGCTCCAGCTCTGCGCCCGTTTCTCCAACCAAACCAACACCACTGCCCACATGATGTTGGCTCTGGTCGATCAGTTCTTTGATCTCGCCTGCGGCTTGGGCGGAGCGCTGTGCCAGTCCGCGTACCTCTGAGGCAACAACGGCAAAGCCACGCCCGGCCTCCCCGGCGCGCGCGGCTTCGACCCCGGCGTTAAGCGCCAACAGATTTGTCTGAAAGGCAATGTCATCAATGACTGTGATGATTTTGGCGATTTCATCAGAAGAGCCTTCAATCTTTGACATGGCCTCAATTGCCTTGCCAACCACAACCCCGCTCTGAGTGGCAACAGTCTGCGCCTCGCCCACAATTTCTTCAACCCGTTTTGCCCCATCAGCAGAGGACTTCACGGTTGCGGTCAGCTCCTCTAGCGCTGCAGCGGTTTGTTCCAATGTTGCCGCCTGGCTTTCGGTGCGCTGTGACAGATCACTCGAGGACTGGCTGATCTCACCCGCCGTCCGCCCCACCCCAACAGAGACGGTTTTGGCATTGGTCACCGTGGCTTCCAGCTGTTCAACGGAGTCATTGAAGGCCTTGCCGAGATGTCCGATGTCAGGAATATCCGACACCTCAACCCGGTGAATGAGGTTGCCATCGCGCAACGCCTCCAGCCCTTCGGCAATCACCCCAAGGCCACGACGCCGCGCGGTCACGTCACTGGCAACTTTCACCACCCGCTCCAGAGTGCCATCAGCCCCGAGGCAGGACGCATATGTGGCCTGGATCCAGATTACCGATCCATCCTTCGCCAATCGCGGGAATTGGTCGGTAATATCCTCGCCCTTACCCAACCTTTCCCAGAAGGCAGCATAGTCTGGGCTTTCAACAAAATCCTTGGCTACAAACATCGAGTGATGCTTGCCAAGGACATCCTCCAAGTCATACCCCATGACCGTCAGGAAGTTCTTGTTCGCGGTTAATATTTTGCCCTGTGGATCAAACTGGATAGTCGCCTGAGTGCGGTCGATCAAACCCGCGATAACTTTGTCCGTCTCAATTTCGGAGATCTCTTTTTGAGACTTTTTCATAAAAAACAATGCCCTACTCCGCGCTTAACTTATTCTCCAATTGCGAAGTAACTAACATTCCAAGTCCTTTTTTTGTCTTAATTTTAGTCATCAATCACAGCGCAACAGCCCCTGTCAGGTCATGTTTACGGAAAAATAACTGGCCACGCCCCTATTTTGCACTCTCAAAATTGCTCAGCTCCAAGGCCAATCCAGGCGCAGCACACCGATCATCCCCTGTGCGTTCTCGCGGCAATTGCACCAAAATCATGCACAAAGCACCCCAGCCATGAGGGGGAATTTCAGAGAAAGTGAGCTTGCAAAAGGTCCAGGCCTGCGCCCCCAAAGACCCGGATGGCCAAGGCCGTCCGGGACAGGGCCTCAGCTGCGCTTCAACGACGGCAGGTCCTGGTTTGGATCACTCATCAACGCTTGCAGCTCGGCATTGCCACCCACAAGACTCTGATCAACAAAGATCATCGGAAAGGTCGGCCAACCCGACCACATCTTGATTGCCAGTCGCCTGTGCCACTGGGCGGTGTAGCTGCCGTATTCTAGATAGGTGAAGGGAATGCCTGCCGCTTGCAGCGATTTGCGCGCTTTTGACACCACAGGATTATATTTCATCCCCACCACGACAACCCCATTGCCAGAGACCGCGTCCATGACCTCTTGCACAGTGTCCTGGTGGTAGGTGCTGATCATCTCTTTGATGGCAGGATGAACGGCATCGGGGTTTAGCAAGTTACGCATGGGGCACTCTCTCAGGTGGTTTATGTGGAGACTTTGGTCCTTCCAGCTCTGTTGCGCTGGACATAGGCCACTCGCTACCTGACTTCTCTCAAGGCGCACAGGAGCAATCCGAGCTCACCGTGGAACAGGCCACACTCCGCCGACACCTTGGGGCCATCTCGAAGGGGTTTAGCCGCCCAGCGCAGGCGTCGCGGCCTCACTCCCATTCCATCTGCATGTAGACGTTCTGTGCGTTTTTCCGAGAGATCTGCTCAAAAACCTCCAGGTAGCTGAACTGAGACTGGTCAATATGGGTCCCTTCCTCGATGGATCCCCCCGCCTCAATCACTTTGCCGATCTCGCGGCGCAGATGGGACAGGTAATCACGGGTTTCCGCCCGTGCCTGTGCCATATCCGTGGCTCTGCCATGGCCTGGCACAATATGCTTGGCGCCAAAGGCCGCCATGGCATCAAACGCCTCCAGCCAGCTGGCGCTATCCCCTGCCGGGCCGATCCCCAACATGCGATCGACATAGACAATATCACCTGTAAACATGACCTCCTGATCTTGCAGCCAGACAAAACTGTCACCCAGAGTATGGGCCGAGCCGCGGTGCATGATCTCAAAGCTCTTCTGGCCCAGATCAAACTGGTATTCGGTTTCAAAGGTGATATCGGCAAAGGATGGTTCTGTGCCCTCAAGGCCGTCCCCCAGAAAATGGGTCAGGGCTGACATCTGCAACGAAGCCCGGTCTTTGTGATCCATGACCGCCGCCTCTGAGGCGATGACAGTTGCGCCCTGCGCCTGCCAATAGCCATTGCCAAGCCAGCGATGGTCCTGCCCACCAGTGTTGATCACATATTTCACCGGCTGATCAGTGAGCCCGCGCACCACCCCGTGCAGTGCCTCTGCGCCCGCCCAGGACCCGCCTGGATCAACCAGAACCGCGCCAGCACCGGTTTCGACCAGGCCAAAGGTTGCGTTGTTGGCATGATTATCCGGGTTGCGCTGCGCAGTTGGACCAACGATGGCCCAGATCCCCGGCACCACCGGCTGAACATCAAGGCTCTGCCCGAAGGCAAAGCCGGGGAGAACAAGCGCGGCGACAGTAACAATGGTACGGATCATGGCAGGGCATCTTTCACTTATACGCAGAGCTGCATCTGCCAAGCACCCTAGCCATCACATTCCAAAAACAAAATGCGGCATTCTACCCTGCCCCCGATTTACCGCGCAAAACCCATGCTGATGGGCGGCTATGGGGATCAACCTGCCGTCTGCGGGACCGAAGACAACGGCTGCTCTCCGCCCGTCACTCCAAATCAACAAAGATCTGCGAGGCAACACCAGCTTCAAGCAGCGCCTCCTTGATCTCATCAATTGCGCCGACGTCGGCTGAGCTGACGATGACCACATCGTTGACCACCAGTGAATACAACGGCGCGTCGGGCTCAAGATTGGCCAAGTATTTCTCTGCAGCCAGTTGAGACTTCGGGCCCCACTTGCCGTCATAGGAGACGCCAATCGTATACTGCACGTCCATGGTCATTTCTTTGCTGACGGATTTGCCTTCGTTCAGATCCAGCAGGGCACTTTGCAGCGTTGCTTCATCCGAGATGCGCTCCGGAATGAACACGTTTGTGCAGGTTTCGACCTCTCTATATTTGGTGACTCTATTTCTGCTGGTTTCATTGGCGATGGCTCCGCCAACGATCGCACCGACAGCAGCGCCGGCATTTTTGTCGGTCACAACCTTGCCGATCACACCGCCTACAATCGCGCCGCCGATTACTTTTTCTGGGCTCCCGCCTCTCACGGTTTCCTGATACGGCACCGATTTTGTCTCACATCTTACCTCGTAAGAACCGGCAAATGCCTGCGTAGTCATCAGCAATCCCGTTGCCGCTGTCGCCAAAAGTTTCATGTCCCGTTCCTCCATAGGCAGGTCAAGCTAATCTAGCCCTTCCTGCAGTTCACGACCATCACCTGTTCACCGCCTGACCTGTTCACCACCTGGCGCCGCAACCGCTATCGCCGGTTATCCAGTCTGCTCCCTCAATCTTAGCTTCGCCCCCATCTGTTATTCAATATCAACGCAGAATTCTGTCAGCTCTACTGAAGAGAACCGACGTTTTGACAAACAGACCCAAAGCATTCAACGTGGCTCTATGCAGAGATTTTTCGCAATAGGGTTATGTGTATGTGCCTCTGCCGCTGCGCTGGCAACTTTCGTTTGGGTAAGTGCAGATGAACCACAGCACTTCACTGCTGATGAGCTGATAAAACTGACCTGCCACGCGCTAGGCCAGCGCCATGAGGAGGTCATTTTTGACTACCATGACGCCGAGATTGCCCACTATCGCCGGACAGGTGCGTTTCATGATGACCTTGGATTGCCTTCCGAAGACGTTGTGCCATATGCGGTTTTGATCAAGCGGTTTATGCAGGACAACCACTTCACAGTCGCCGACCTTTCTACCACATCGTCTTCAACGCCTCTTCTGGACTCGGGTTTCTATTATGAAACATCGGCAATATGCGCGGCAAATCCATCGTGGCAAGCCATTGACGCAATGCGACAAGCGGCAATAAATCTTGGCTTGATTGACGGCCAGGCCGATCAATAGCGGCCAGTGCAATCAGGGTATCGAACCATGGGCCTGATATTGAATATGATAGGAGCGCCAGGGTTATGCGGCGGAATTTGAGTGTTTGTGCTGTCGTTTGCAGCACGCTTTTGGGGAGCCTGGCACAGGCGGGTTGCCCGGCGGGGCAGGAAGCCTTCACCTCCTGCCAGATCAAAGGGCGCAACACCGAAGTTCGTGTTTGCTTTGATGATCAGGTCGCAACCTATCGCTATGGACCGATTGACGGCGCCCCTGATTTAACCCTTTCGGACACTGTGGCGCATGTGGATTTCGAGCCGTGGTCTGGCTTAGGGAAAGCCATCAGCGAGACGGTAACCTTTTACAACGGGGCTTTTAGCTATCAGATCGGCGGGGGATTTGAGCGGCCGTTTTCCGACGAGGAGATGCAGCTTGGTCCGCGACGCTTTGGTTGGATCGACGTTGCCCAGAACGGTCAAAGCCTGCGCAGGCTGGAATGTCTCCCCGACACGGTGACCTATGGGTTTGGCGGCGGGCTTTATGATGCCAAAGTGGCTGCTGGCCTGGTTTGGGACGACGATTCAAAAACATGGCTGCCGGAGGCCGTGGCGCGGGAGCCAATTTTGCTGTCGGACACCAGCGGCGGGTGTTTGCTGGGCAGTGAATTCATGCTTGGCGGTGTCGCAATGGGGGATCCTGTGGCGACACTTGCCAAACTTGGATCACCCGAAGCGAGCGGCGTGTTTCTGCCCGATGGCCGCGAGCTTGAACGGATCACTGCGCATGGTCTCAGTATCGACATTCTTGATGGGCTGGTGATTGCCATGCAGGCCACGGATGCGGCCTGGGATATGCCATCAGGGCTGCGGGTTGGACTGACGCGAGGAGAGGTGATTGCGATATTGGGCCGTGTGCCGAGTGGTGAGGCCCCAACGGCAGAGAGATTCAACGCCCTCGTTTGCTCAGAAGCGCCGCAAGATATCGCAAACTGGTATGCCGCCATTGGCTTTGGGTCAGACAAACGTGTTGAAAGCATCAATTTTATAACTCTTGCGCCCTAGAATTGCGGTTCAGGCGCAGGATGGTTCAGCCACGACCATCAATAGCCTGCCGTTTTCACGCCGTCACCTGTGTCGCCTGTCAGGGTTTGCATGCAAAAACCTGTGGTAACAAAGCCCCCCTGTGCTTCGCTGCAATCCCTGCCGCCGTCTTTTCACCTCGCACTGCCACAGGCGCGACCGTGGCCTTAAACTAATCTGGAAAACGGCCTTTCTTGGTCCTTTGCCTATCCTGCATTCAAGGTTGAATAAATCTTAGCACGCTGTCCGGTTTTTCCGGACCACGTCACAGGCCTTTGATTGGTCTGTCTGCCACAAGCCGCATGCCCAGATGCGCGGGGGGCGTGCCAACGGCGCAGCCTCCACGCGCCGGGTCGCGGATGAGATAGGACATCGCCGCAAGGTGTTCACCGCCGACAATAAACGCCGGGCAACGGGCCGGGTCCACGCCCTCTGATGCGCCAGCATAGCACTCTTGC
This sequence comes from Pseudophaeobacter sp. TrK17, assembly GCF_042192375.1. Lineage (NCBI taxonomy): Bacteria > Pseudomonadati > Pseudomonadota > Alphaproteobacteria > Rhodobacterales > Roseobacteraceae > Pseudophaeobacter > Pseudophaeobacter sp. TrK17. The sequence goes on along the minus strand of NZ_CP071700.1, from coordinate 378,537 downwards.
GTCCATTCCCAGACACTGCCGTCAAGATCAACAATGCCCTCCGGCGATGTCGAAAAACTGCCTTGCGGTTTCAGCGCGCGGGGCGCGATGCCTTCTATCAGATATGTAGAAGCCCATGTCAGCGAAGGATCGGTAAAGATTGGATCGGGTGCATCTGGTAAAACGGACGCGGCCATGTGATCCCATTCGATGGCGGTGGGAAGACGAAATGTCTGACCGGAAACTTCGTTGACCCAAGAAAGATATTCCTGAACGTCAACATAGCTGAGGCCTGTAGCAGGTGTGATCGCTGGGTCTTGATCGGGTCTTGCGCGCAGAGAAATTGAGCACGTGCTGTCCGCATGACACATATTCCATTCGGCAACGGTGACTTCGTGACGTTGGACATACATGGCACTGCCATCTGGCAGGATCACAGGCCGATCGGACATGACAGGAACAAATGTGGCATCGGGGGCGCGCTGCCAGAGCACGCCCCCGACAAGACCTGCCGCCAAAACCCCGAATGCCGCAAAACGAAGGGACGTCTTGAGATTGGAACTGAGGTTTTGGACGGCAGGCATGATCGTTTTCCTTTTTGTCAGTGTTTAGGTTGTAAATTCGCGCGGAGCGATGACCTGCTCCATCAGCTCATTGTCCCACTCACCATCGACGACGAAGTGTGCGGTTGCCCCCAGCATGACGCCTTCGATCAGGTTGTGGTTGACGTAGGCATAGACCCCGGGTTGCTCAAAAGTGTACATTGCCGCCACAGCGCTGCCGCCGCGCACGAACCAGGTTTCCATGCCTTGCAGCGGATCGTCGGTGAAGGACGATTCCCAGACATAGTTGCCGTGGCCACCGATCAGGTGCGGGCGCGAGTCCCGGTTGGCCTGGTTGTGGATCATCAGAACGGTTTCGCCGACATTGGCTTTTAGCGCATGTTCGCCAGTCAAGGCACCCACTGCGCCGTTGAACACCGAATGGGTCGGGATCAGGCTGCGCATGGCCTCAAGGCTGTCCGAATAGTCGTCTCCGGCAACTTCATATTGGCGGTAGTCACCGTTTTCGTCCATCGGCAGGTAATAATCCTGTTCACCGATGTAGGCGATGCTGTCATAGCGCAGCGGATTGCCGTCCTTGTCCTTAAGCCCGTCGCGCGGCAGCACCATGACAGCACCGTTCATCCCGTGGGTCACGTGATAGGGGATCATCGCGCCGCCGGGGGCACAGTGATAGGTAAAGCAGCCCGGCTTGGTCGCTTTCCAGCGCAGCACGGTTTCTTCACCAGGAAAGACGTGGGTCAGGCCCCCGCCGCCCAAAGCGCCGGTTGACGCGTGGAAGTCGATGTTGTGCTCCATCATACTGTCCACGGGGTTGCGCAAGGTCAGTTCGATCATGTCGCCTTCGTGGCAGATGATGAGCGGGCCGGGCACTGAGCCATTGTAGGTCAGCGCCCAGATCGACGCGCCGGTATCCTCATCCACCACCATCAGGCGTTCCTCGGTCTCCATTGTGATTTCAATGATTTTTGGACCGCCTGTGGCAACCTGCTCATGCACCGGCGCAAAGGGAGGCGCGACCAACTCTTGTTTGACGCGGGTATAGCCTGACAGATCGGTTGGCTTGGCGGTTGTGGTTGCCTCTTGCTGACCGGAAGCTTTGTAGATTTTAGAGGACGCGGCGTTGATGGCACTCATCCGCGGCATGCGCGGCGCGCGCGGTGCGGACATGGCGCCAGCCCCTGTCATTGCGGCCGCCCCGGCCAGCACGCTTCCGCGCAGCATATTGCGGCGGCTTGTTTTCATAAGGCCGGGGTTGATGAACTTGGTCATAGCTTTCTCCTGACAATGATTGGCGGTGTCGGGCCACAGTGCCCGAACACCGGTAGATGGCTAGAAATTGGCGAGCTGCGCTTCAAAGCGTTCCTTGGCTTTGCGCGGGATGCGTCCTTCAAGAAAATCAGCGGGCACTTCGGCGTCGCCAACGGCAATGGTCATCACCATGCCCATGGCGAAGTGCGGTTTGCAGATGACGCCGTAGTAGCCCACGGTGTCGAGCGTGACCTCGATCTCTTTATTGATCTTGCCAGCAAAGCCTTCGGCACCTTCGGGGATCATCCCGTCAACGGTTTCGGCATTGTGGCCGCGGGATGCGGCAACGAATTTGATTGTGTCGCCCGGCTGCGCCTGAACGAAGGCGGGTTCAAACACCATGCGTTCGCCATCGCTGCCCTTGTTGAGCATCTGAACCTCGATGGTTTCAGCAAACGCAGCGCTACCCATGAGGGTGGCAAGAGCAAGACCTGTTGCAAGTTGGCGGATCATCGTCGTTTCCTTTTCAAATCGTGATGTCGTTTGATCTGAAGACTACTGGATCGCACCAAGGACAATTTGCTCTGGCACAAACTACTTGGTGATTTGCGACGCGTATTGTCGTGAACTCAATGTGGCGCAGGATCGGGTTGTGTGGCATGACATAGGACATGGACAATATGCCTTTGCGAAAAACCCTGCCGCGGCTTGACGAAAGCCTGCTGACGCATCTGCCTCCGTTTTCGCGGTTGGATCGACGTCAGATTCGCACGATCCTCGATCTGGCCACCGCACGGCGATACGATGCGGGAACTGCGATCTTTGAAGAAGGTCATCCGGCAGAACGGTTCTATATGTTGCTGGATGGATATGTGCGGGTCATTCGGATCACGCCGACAGGTGAACAAGTGACGGCCCTGCATATCCCGGCCGGTCAGCTGATGGGTATCGCCAAGGCCATTGGCCGCGATACCTATCCTGCCACGGCCCTATCCGCGACGGAATCTATTGTGCTGAGTTGGCCGACGCGGCTTTGGGACAGGTTCATCGCTGACTATGACGGGTTTGCGACCGAAACCTACAAGACGCTTGGTTTCAGGCTTGCTGAAGTCCAAAGCCGTGTCGTGGAAATGGCCACGCAGCAGGTCGAGCAGCGTGTCGCAAATGCGCTTCTGCGGTTGATCAATCAGACGGGGCGCAAGGTGGACGGTGGGATCGAGATTGACTTTCCGATCACGCGTCAGGACTTGTCCGAGTTGACGGCGACCACGCTGCATACAGCCAGCCGCCTGCTAAGCGGATGGGAAAAGCAAGGGCTTGTTCAAAGCAAGCGCAAGCGCATCACGGTCTGTGATCCGCATGCGCTGGTGGTGCTCAGTCAGACCTAGCACGGACAGACCGATCCCGGATCACGCCAGACCGGCGGCCGTTTTCAATTCTGCAAGAAACACTTCTTCATCAAGATGATATTCCGCGCAGGCGTCTGCAATGGTGTGGAATGGACTGACGAGACAGCCGACACACAGCATTTTGTGCCGGACAAAGACGGGAATTGTCTGCGGCCATTTGGTCATCAGGTCGGCCAAAGACAGGTCCGGATCGTCGAGATTGGAGTGACGCATAGAGTGCTCCTTTCACAATGCACTCTATTGTTCCAATCGCTTCAAACGTTGCGCTGGCGCAAACTTCGCCACCAACCTTGATCGTAAAACTGGCCATCCCGAGTTCAAGGAGGCCGTAAAATGGCTGAATTTCTAACAAAATCGCGGGCGCGCAACATCTTCTACGGAGGCTCGATTTTCTTTGTCGTGGTCTTTGTGGCGATGACCGTGCAGTCGCACCGATACGTGGTGACCACGTCGACAGCGGGCATGCCGCTGAGCGAAGAGGTCATCCACGGCAAACACGTGTGGGAGCGGAACTCCTGCATCAACTGTCACAGCCTGCATGGCGAGGGCGCCTATTTCGCCCCCGAGGTCGGCAATGTGATGACCCGCTGGGGCGTGCTGGATGATCCCGAAGGCGCCTTCGAAATACTCAAAGGATGGATCGAGGCGCAACCCAGCGGCATCGAGGGCCGTCGCCAGATGCCCCGCTACGAAATGACAGACGAAGACATTCGCGGTCTCGCCGAATTCCTGCGGTGGGCTGACCAGACAGACACGCAGGGCTGGCCGCCCAATGACGCCGGATAAGGAGGGCATACAAATGAAATATCAATCTCAAAGTGTGGCGTACTGGTACTTTCTGGCCGCAATGGCACTGTTCGGCATTCAGGTGCTGGGCGGATTGCTGGCGGGCTGGGTCTATGTCTCGCCCAACTTCCTGGCAGAGCTTCTGCCGTTCAACGTGATCCGCATGATTCACACCAACGCGCTGATTGTCTGGCTGCTGCTGGGCTTCTTTGGTGCGGCCTATTTCCTGATACCCGAAGAATCCGAGCGCGAAATCTGGTCACCAAAGCTGGCCTACATCCAGCTGATCATTCTTCTGGTCGGCACGCTTGGGGCGGTCGGCTCCTACCTTGTCGGCATCCACGGCGGGCGTGAGTTTCTCGAACAACCGCTATGGGTCAAATTTGGCATTCTCGTTGCCGCGCTGATCTTCCTTTTGAACGTGTCAATGACAGTACTGGCGGGCAAAAAGACCGCAATCACCAACGTGCTGCTGATGGGGCTATGGCTGCTGTCGCTGCTGTGGGTGTTTGCTTTCATCAACCCTGACAACCTGTCACTGGACAAAATGTACTGGTGGTTCGTCGTGCACCTTTGGGTCGAAGCGACCTGGGAATTGGTGATGGCTGCGATTCTTGCGTTCCTGCTGCTCAAGCTCACCGGCGTTGACCGCGAAGTGGTGGAAAAATGGCTTTACGTCATCGTTGCCACCGCGCTGTTCAGCGGCATCCTTGGCACCGGACACCATTTCTACTGGATCGGTCTGCCGGGATACTGGCAGTGGGTCGGTTCGATCTTCTCCACCTTCGAGGTAATCCCCTTCTTCCTGATGATGAGCTTTGCTTTCGTCATGGTGTGGAAAGGCCGCAAGAACCACCCGAACAAGGCCGCGCTTCTGTGGTCGCTCGGGTCCTCTACCGTCGCTTTCTTCGGCGCGGGTGTCTGGGGTTTCCTGCACACCTTGCACGGGGTGAACTTCTACAGCCACGGCACGCAGATCACCGCAGCCCACGGCCACCTTGCCTTCTATGGCGCCTACGTGGCCCTGAACCTGGCGATCTTTACCTATGCCATGCCGATGCTGCGGCAGCGCGCACCCTATAATCAGGTGCTCAATATGGCGAGCTTCTGGCTGATGACCGGGGGGATGGCGTTCATGACCTTTGTGCTGACCTTCGCTGGTACCATCCAGACGCACATGCAGCGGGTGGTCGGTGACTACTACATGGAGGTGCAGGAAAGCCTGTCGATCTTCTACCTGATGCGGTGGGGCGCGGGCCTTGCCGTGGTGATCGGGGCAATCCTGTTCATCTATTCGCTGCTGGTGGTCCGCAAGGCCGAGGTCATCGCACCCGGCTCTGCCAACCCTGTGCCGGGAGAGTAAGCCATGAACATGCAAGTCACCCCACCCCTGCCGTTCTATCAGACAACGGGCCGCGAATGCGATCTGTTCCAGACGGCCTATGACAACGGTTTGCCCCTTCTTCTGAAGGGGCCGACCGGCTGCGGCAAGACGCGCTTTGTCGAACACATGGCGGCAAAAATGGGCAAGCCGCTTTATACGGTCGCCTGCCATGACGATCTGTCGGCAGCCGACCTGATCGGACGCTACCTATTGAAGGGCGGAGAGACCGTCTGGGTCGATGGACCTTTGACCCGGGCGGTGCGCGAAGGCGGCATCTGCTACCTCGATGAGGTGGTGGAAGCGCGTAAAGACGTCACCGTCGTTCTGCACCCTCTGACCGACACGCGGCGCACATTAATGATCGACCGCACAGGCGAAGAGCTGGTCGCCCCCAAGGACTTCATGCTCGTCGCCAGCTACAACCCCGGCTACCAGAACGTGCTGAAACGCCTGAAGCCATCAACACGGCAACGGTTCCTGTCGGTGTCCTTCGACTTCCCCGCGGCCGAGACAGAGGTCGCTGTGGTCGCCGCCGAAAGTCAGCTCGAACCGGGGCGCGTTGCGCCATTGGTGCGGTTGGCCGGGCATATCCGCAGGCTGTCCGGCATGGACCTCGAAGAAGGGGTGTCCACCCGCCTGCTGATCTATGCCGCCACGCTGATGGCCGGTGGTATGGGCGTGGATCAGGCGCTCGAAGCGGCAGTGATCGAACCCCTGAGCGATGAACCCGATGTGCAGCAGGCGCTGCGCGATCTCGTCTCGACCATTTACGGATAAGACCCATGCACCTGCTTGACCTCATGGAGCCCGAAGAAACCGTTGGCAATCTCTGGCACGATATGGCCAGCGGGATCGGAGCAGAGGTGTCCTATCCCGAGGCCAGCATCTCGCTGGCCTCGGTCCGGCCCAGCCTCGCGCTGTTGTTTCGATCCCTTGGCGGTGCGCCGGGGGTGGAACTGTCCGAGGCGGCGGCCACGCTGGTCAAGCATCGTCAGCCCATACGGCGCAAACTGGGGGCGGACCGTGACCATGAATGGGTGGCACGCTTTGATGGCGAAAGGCTTGCCTTGCCCCCATTCATCGCAGCGTTTCCCGATCCCGCGCTGAACCGGGCCGCGTATTTCTGGCTCACCGCGCTGGCGGCGCTGACGGATGTCTCCGGACTTGATCTGTCGCCAGACGGGCCAGCGCAGGATTGCGCGCAAATCCGGGCCAATGCCGGTGCTGCGGATGCCGCTTATGCGGCCTGCCCCGGATTGCGGCAGGCCTATACCAAGATGGCAAAAGCCTGTGTCGCTGCCCGGCCCGACGTTTTGCGCCCCTCACAAGAGGCCGCGCTGGAAGCTGCCATTCGCGATCAGCTTTGCGGCGGGTCGCCGGTTCTGACACGTGAACCTGCATCGCACCGCTATATGCCAATCGCACCTGTCCCGATCTGGCTGCGCTTTGTACGACCTGGCTCTGGCGCGGTGGTCGAGGAAGAACAGGCTGCTGCTGCGGCACCTCCGCCCAATGCAGCACACACGGCGCGCAAGCTGGGCAATCGCAAGGATCAGGAGCAGAACAACCGCAAGGACAGTTTCATCATCCACCGCTTTGAATCGATCCTGTCCTGGGTTGAATCGATGAACATCAACCGCAGTGTGGATGATGACGATGATGAAAACGCCCAGAAAGCCGCCGACGATCAGGATGAGATCACGCTGTCCAAACAGGATCGCAAGGCAGCCACCCGCCTGCGTTTGCATCTCGATCTGTCCCCCGCCGATGCCGATCACGAGGCGTTGGCCGGCGAGCACACATACCCAGAATGGAACCACAGGGCGCGCAGCTACATGCCAGATCACTGCCGGGTTCTGGACGCACCTGCGCAACCAGGGAATACGATTTTTGCCCCCAATGAGCGAAGGATGCGTGAAGTGCGCCGCCAGTTCGAGGCCCTGCGCCCACGTCGCGTCCTACAGCCCCGTCAGGTGGATGGAACCGAGCTGGACCTGGACGCGCTGCTGACCGCGCGTGCCGACCTGCTGGCAACTGGGCGCGGCTCGGATCGCATATGGCAGTCCGCACGCCAGACCGAGCGCGATCTGTCGGTGGCCTTCCTCATCGACACCTCGCGATCGACTGAGGCGGCGATTGGCGACACTTCGGTGATCGAAGTGGGGCGCGAAGCGATGGCAGCCCTAGCGGGTGGCATCGACGCGGCGGGCGACCGGCTGGCCATCTGGGGCTTCTCCTCGCTGCGTCGCGACCGGGTATTTCTGACGCGTTGCAAGGACTTTGAAGCCCCGATGTCCCCTGACATCACCGCCAATATCGGCGCGTTGAAACCCGGGCATTACACCCGCCTTGGCACCGCAATTCGCCATGTCAGCGCACAACTGGCCGAGGAACCGTCGGCGCGCAAGCTGTTGATTGTGCTGACCGATGGAAAACCCAATGACCTTGATCACTACGAAGGCCAGCACGGCATTGAGGATAGCCACGTGGCTGTACGCGAAGCCCGCAATGCCGGGCAAAGCCTGCATGGCATCATCATCGACGAAGACGGACAGGACTGGTTTGCCCGTATCTTTGGGCGTGGTGGCTTTACCCTTTTGCCCAACCCGGAACGCCTGACCAAGGCGCTGCCGGACATCTACCGCACCCTGACACAGGAGACCTGACATGCCCAGTTTTATAACGCTCATCCTCTCAAGCCTAATCGCCTCTCCCGTCCTGGCCGGAGGTTTCGACCGCCCGATCCCGCAGGCGCAATCGGCAACCGCCGAATTCTGGTACGCGCTGGCCTGCCTTGCGCTGGTTGTAGCGATGGTTGCGGTGCAGCGGCTGGTATCGCGCAAATGAGCCAAACCGCGACAGCACGGGCCGGGTGGTCAACCGGGCAGATCGCGCTGGTTCTCTACCCGTTCGGGGCCGGGGCCGCAGCGGTGAATGTCTTTTTCGCCTCGCTGATCTTCAGTTGGGTGGGTGGCCCTGTTGCGTCGACCGCGTGGTCGATTGCGCTTGGGTGTTTCATCGGCGCGCCTGCCACATGGTATTTTTCCCGCCATATCCGACACCTGATGGATGTGGCCGACAGGACACCGGAAACATGAAGATCGAGATGAAAGACGGTCAGCCCACTGTGGATGCCATGGACGTGGCAAACCTGCTTGGCCTGAGTGCGGCTGACGTTCAGGCCAAGATGCGCGCTGAAGAGATCACAACCCGGTTCGAGACCGGAGTAGACGAGGATGCTGGCCGCATGCGTCTGACATTCTTTTACCACACCACGAAAGTGTGCCTGACCTGTTCGCAAGATGGCACGCTCCTCAGAACCCAGCGCACAACGATCGGAGGCCGCTAATGGCACAGACATCGGCAGAGCAAATGCGCGCATGGCAAGGGCCTGCGCTGTTCAGCTACGGGTTTCGCCCCTTCTTTCTGTTCGGGACCATCTGGGCCGTGGTGGCGATGCTGGTCTGGTTGGCGGCTTTGACGGGCGCAATTGACCTGCCGACCCGCTTTGATCCTGTTTCATGGCACGCCCATGAGTTCCTGTTCGGCTATCTGGGAGCAGTGCTGGCGGGATTTCTGCTGACGGCGGTTCCCAACTGGACCGGGCGCTTACCGATGGTTGGCTGGCGCTTGGTGGCCTTGTTCTGCCTATGGGCCCTGGGCCGGATCGCCGTGTTCTTTTCCGCCCTGCTGCCTGCGGTGGTAGCACCTGTTGTCGATCTGGCTTTCCCGTTGGTTTTGGGGGGAATGATCCTGCGCGAAATCGTGGCGGGCAAGAACTGGCGCAACCTGATCGTACTGGCGATGTTGGCAATGTTCACGCTGGCCAATAGCCTGTTCCACTATGAGGCGCTGCGCGGCGACTATGCGGCACAAGGCATGGGTTTACGCCTTGGCCTTGCGACGGCGGTGATGATGATCGCGGTCATCGGTGGACGCATCATTCCCTCTTTCACTCGCAATTGGCTGGCCCGCACCGACAATCCCGCGCGCCCGGCACCGCCCATGCAGCGGTTTGACAAGCTGGTTTTGCTGGCAGGTATCGTGGTCCTGCCCCTCTGGGTCTTGCAGCCTTTGGACAGACTGACGGGCATCGCCCTTGTCCTTTTTGGTGTCCTGCATCTTGCACGCCTGCTGCGTTGGCAGGGGCATCACACACTCAGCGAACCCCTGGTTTGGGTTCTGCATGTTTCGTACTTGTTCATCCCTGTGGGCGCCTTTGCCTTGGGGCTTGACCAACTGGCGGGCAATCCCGGTACTGCAAGCGCACAGCATTTGTGGATGGCAGGGGCCATAGGATCCATGACATTGGCCGTGATGACACGCGCCACGCTGGGGCACACCGGCCAAGAGCTGGTGGCAAATCGGATCACCGTCGTGATCTACCTGAGCCTGTTCGGGGCAGTCCTTGCACGGCTTTCGACCTCCCTATGGCTGGAAATGAGCTATGTGTCCGGCCTCCTGTGGCTCATGGCTTTTGCTGGCTTTGTCCTCGCGTATGGCCCTGCTCTGTTTCGCCAGAAACCGGCGAAGAGAGCCTAATCTGGGAGGGGTTTGCTGCAATATTTGTTCTGCTTCTTTCACCGCACTCTGTCCCGGTCCGGCTCTCGGCCAAATCATGGATCACCGCGCGGATCACGTCATTCAATTCTGACCCAAACCGAGAAACCTCGCGGGCTTCCGGCTTGTCGCCTTTCTTCGCCTCAAACCAGTAGGCGCGGTTCTTCCCAACAGCACGGATAACTTGTGGGGTTCAATACTTGCCCTCAAGACGCTGTGTCGTTGCCGCCTGCGTCGCAGATCGCATCCAAGTTGCTCAACACCGCCGCCAGCTCTGCACGAACACGTTTAAGGCGTTCGGTCGTCATGGCTTCTTCTCGCCCTGCCAATCCCAAAACGACCGCAAGCACCGTATCTGAGTTTCTCATTAACTCGATCAGATGCTCCGCTGTCGGACCGTATGAACCTGACATCCAGTTCTTGGCTGTTCGTTCACTCGCTCCAGTCCAGCCGATCGCGACTTTCGCCGCACTGCCTGCACCGCCGATTTCTTGTGTGAGCGCTGCGCTGATGGCTTGCCGGTATTCTGACGCAGAAACGCGCCCATGGCAGTCTCGCTGAAACGAGCTGCCCTTTTTATGCAACATGTTTCCACCCCTCCTTCGCTAACATCGAAGGAAGAATCGCAAGGCTTCAATACAGGTTTGCAAACTTGAACGAGGGAGAGATGTGCATTGAGTTGGCCTGACGACAAATACGAGCGCAAGGTTCGTCGCGAGGCTGCGCAATATGTGCGCATGTCAACCGAGCATCAGCGCTACTCAACCGAAAACCAAGCCGATGTAATCGGACTCTATGCGGAGGAACGCGGTTACAAAATCATCAAAACATACTCAGATGCGGGCAAAAGTGGCCTGAGAATTGAAGGTCGCGATGGCTTGACGCAACTGCTCGATGACATCCAGGTTGGAAAAGCAGAATTCAACACAGTTCTTGTGTATGACATCAGCCGCTGGGGCCGGTTTCAGGATGCAGATGAGAGCGCCTACTACGAATATATCTGCAAGCGTGCTGGTATAACTGTCGAGTATTGCGCCGAGCAGTTTGACAACGACGGCAGCCCTGTCTCCACCATCGTGAAAGGCGTCAAGCGTGCAATGGCAGGCGAGTATAGTCGAGAGCTGTCGCAAAAGGTCTTTGCCAGTCAATCCAGACTTATCGAGATGGGCTATCGTCAGGGTGGTCCGCCCGGCTTTGGCCTGCGGCGGATGCTAATTGACGAGGTCGGCAATCAGAAAGGTGTTCTCACCCGGGGTGAACACAAGAGCATTCAAACAGACCCCGTGACACTTGTGCCGGGACCTGAGAACGAAATCGCGATTGTGAACCAAATCTTCCATAGCTTTGTAAATGACCAGCATTCCGAGGCCATGATCGCCGCCGATCTAAACAAGCAGGGCATCCAAACTGATCTGGACCGAGAATGGACACCGTCGGTTGTGCGCCAATTACTCTCAAACGAAAAGCATATCGGCAACAACATTTGGAACCGCCATTCCTTCAAGCTGAAGAAGCGGCATGTTCAAAATGATCCCAATAGCTGGGTTCGATCCGAAGGTGCGTTCGAAGCGATTGTCGACGCTGCGCTGTTTGCCGCAGCCAGAGCCATTATTGAGGCCAAAGTACATCGATTTTCTGACACCGAAATGTTAGACGGTTTGCGTAGCGCACTCGAAAAACATGGTTTTCTGTCCGGAATCGTTATCAATGAAACGCGTTCCTTTGAGCTACCCCCGAAATTCGGACACTGACGTAAGCTGCTATTTGTTGTCTGCTGATCTTCAACACGAAGGAGATCAGGAATGTCGAAACGGAAGCAACATCATCCAGAATTCAAAGCCAAGGTGGCGTTGGAGGCGTTGAAAGGCGAAGAGACGGTCAGCGATTTGGCCAGTCGGTTTGGCGTGCACCCAACGATGATCCATCAGTGGAAGCGCGCATTACTTGAAGGCGCATCGGGCGTATTTGAGCGTGGCGGACGGAAGGCACCGGAAATCGATGAGGAGCAGGTCAAAGACCTGCACGCCAAGATTGGGGAGTTGGCCGTCGCCAACGATTTTTGGCCAGAAAGCTCAAACCTTGGACCGGCAAGTGAGGCGCAAGATGATTGAGCCGAACCTAAAAGGTCTGTCAGTCAGCAAGCAATGTTCGCTGCTGTCGATCTCGCGGTCTTCGTTCTACTATGAGCCGAAGGGCGAAAGTGAGATGAACCTCGATCTGATGCGCCTGATCGACAAGCAGTTCCTGGAAACGCCGTTTTACGGCGTGCGTCAGATGACATGGCACCTACGCAATGACGACCACCTCGTCAATAAGAAGCGGATCAGACGCCTGATGCGGCTGATGGGCCTCATGCCGATCTATCAGAAGCCCAACACCAGCAAGGCAGCGAAGGGTCACAAGATTTACCCTTATCTGTTGCGCGGCTTGCGCGTGGATCGGCCCAACCAAGTTTGGTGCGCCGACATCACCTACCTGCCGATGCGGCGTGGGTTTTTATATTTGGTCGCCATCATGGACTGGCACACGCGCAAGGTGCTGGCGTGGCGTATCTCAAACACGCTGGAAGCCGAGTTCTGTGTTGATGCCTTGAATGAAGCGATCCACAAGTTCGGCCCACCCGAGATCATGAATACGGATCAGGGCAGCCAGTTCACGTCATTTGCTTGGACCGACCGCCTGCGTCGATCCGGCATCCGCATCTCAATGGACGGCAAAGGCCGGTTCCTCGACAATATCTTTGTCGAACGACTGTGGCGGTCGCTGAAATACGAATGCGTTTATCTGCACGCATGGGAGACCGGATCAGAGGCCAAAGCTGGCGTCAGAAAGTGGATCGCGTTCTACAACCACAAGCGCCCTCATTCCGCCCTTGGCGGCAAACCACCCGCTGTGATCTATTGGCAGAGAAACGAAACAACCAACCCCGATCAGCAGATGCAAAGAGTAGCTTAAATCACGCCAGATCCTGTCCAAGGATTGGGGGGTAGCTCAGCTGCACAGTCAAAGGCAGCTCTGGGCCGTAACCGGTCCTGCCGCCATCCCAGCATTGCATGGGCGCTTTCCGTGCATCGCCGTTCTAAAGATCTAGAGAAGCATCACGTAACAGGGGGCGAACCGGATACTCGCGGCTTGCCCACAATCATCCGGTTCGCGGTGATTGGGTCAGTTTATGACGTAAAAGCCAATTTCGTCTGACATTCCATAGGGGGGAGCAGTGGCGGACCGAGGAGGATTCGAACCCCCGACCCCCTGATTCGTAGTCAGGTACTCTATCCAGCTGAGCTATCGGTCCACTGCGTCAGGATTTAAGGCTCCTGCCCTGGAGAAGCAAGCCAAATTACGGCGGGCTCCCTAACCTTCCCAAAACATCCCCAATCGGGGTGAATTGAAATAGTGGCGGACCGAGGAGGATTCGAACCCCCGACCCCCTGATTCGTAGTCAGGTACTCTATCCAGCTGAGCTATCGGTCCACTGCGGCGGGGTTTAGTCCTAGGGGATGGGGCGCGCAACCCCAAAAACAAATAAGTTCCGGTCTTTTTGATCTCCTGCTTTTTGACGGCAAGAGGCACAGCTTGCAGGTCACAGGGTTCCATCGCCTTTTGGCAGATGTATCTCAAACCTGCTGCCCTCGGGGCCTGTCTCGCTGAGCGTCACCGAACCGCCGTGCCCTTTGATCAGCTCTGCGGCAATCGCCAGGCCCAGACCACTGCCGCCTTTGCGCACGCTGCCCTGGAACGGCGTAAATAGATTCTCATGGGCCCGCTTGGGCAACCCCGGGCCGGTATCAGACACAGTGATCCACCAGGCATCCCCATCGTCTCTTGCGGCAATTGTCACGCTGCCGGTTTTTCCGGTGGCAACAATCGCCTGCCGCGCATTGCGCACCAAATTCATAACAACCCGAAACAACTGCTCTGAATCACCACGTATCATCATCCCCTTGGGCACCGCATTGATCAGATCAACCGCAACCTCTGCCGGGGCCAGCAATTCGCTCTCAACGATGTCTTCGACGAGCTCGCATAACGCCACATGGGAAAAGGTTGGAGCCGGCTCTTCGGCGCGACCAAAGGCCAGGGTGCCTTCGCATAGGGACACGGCGCGGGTGATGGAATTCACCAGCTTGGGGGCCAGCCGCCGCACCAGAGGGTCTTCGCTCATCTCGATGCGGTCGGTGAACAGCTGCGCCGAGGTCAGGATATTGCGCAGATCATGGCTGATCTTGGCCACGGCGCCCCCCAGTTGCGCCAGCCTTTCCCGTTGCCGCAACGCCTGGGTCAGCTCTGTCTGCAGCTTTTGTAGCGCTTCTTCTGCTTCACGCAGCTCAATCACCCCGGCATTGGGTTGGATGATGCCGCGGGCATCCTCGGGCGCGGCGGCATAGCGTTGCATATAGCCGACAACCCCCTTGATGGGCCGCACCAGGAACACCCGCACCGCCGCAAACAGCAACAGGGCGGTAAAGATCGAAATCACTGCAGACAGCAACAGGACCCGCACTCCGTAGTCGATCATCGCCATCCTCAGCGGTGCGGTCTCGATGGTGATTTCAATCAACAGCCCCGCGTCGCGCACCGGCGCCCCGATCACCCGGATGATTCTATTGGCTGGACTGGCCAACTGGCGAAAGGCATCGCCAATCAGAGTCACTGCGCTGGCCATCCGCAAATCATAGGTGCCCGCAATCGGCTGCGGGATCGGCGAAGACAACATCAGCTGGCGCACCTCATCGCGGCGCAACACCACGTTATAGACCCCGGCATTCTGCAGCAGCTCCGATTCAAGATCGGTGTCCAGCATGTCATCCGCAAGCAGCACCAAGGAGGCAATCTGCGCCCGCTCCAGGCGCTCGGCAAGATAATCGAGCCGGAAACGGGAAATAGACGGCACGAAGATCAGAATTTCGGCCAGCATCACAAAAACAATGGTCAGGACCAGGAACCTGCCTGAAAGCGAATTCAGCATAGAGCCCTTTCCAGCTTAGGGAATCCAGCGCTGCACAAATTGCACCGCTCGTTTGACCAATTGGCTCTCAAAGAGCCGGGGTGAGAAATAGGCTCCGGCAACACGTTTGTTGATTTCCCCAATAGAAGGATAGGGCGCAACCATCGCCGCAATCTGACTCATCTTGAGCCTATTGGCCAGCGCCAGCGACCACAAGGATATCAATTCACCCGCCTGGTGGCCCACAATTGTCGCCCCGACAGGCCGCCCCTTGACCACCATCACCTTGATAAAGCCCTTGGTTTTCAACTCCGCCAAAGCGCGGTCATTGTGGTGGAACTCAAACCGGGCCAGCTCTAGCCTGTCGCCATACTGGGCGCGGGCCTCTGCTTCGGTCAGCCCAACCTGCGCCAATTCCGGGTCGGTATAGGTGGCGCGCGGGATATGCAGCTCCTGCGCCTTGGAAGGCAGACCAAACAGGGCCGAGCGGATGATAACCCCGGCATGATAGCCCGCCACATGGGTAAATTGCAGCCCGCCAGCCACGTCACCAATGGCATAGACCCGCTTGTTGCTGGTGCGCAAAGACGCATCCACCTCGATGCCTGTTCGGCTCGGCGCAATGCCGCCGGCCTTGAGGTTCAACCGCTCCACGTTGCTTTTACGCCCTACGGCCATCAACAAGTGTGAGCCCGCAAAGCTGCGCCCATCCTTGGTCTTCACCTCAATAGCACCGCCCCTCCCAGTGATCTCGGCGGCCAGGGCATCCTCGGCGATCTCGACACCCTCAGAACGCAAAGCCTGCAAAACAATGGCGGCGGCCTCGGGGTCGTCACGGCCCAGCGCCTTGGCACCTTCGATCACCGTCACCTTGCAGCCCAGACGGATATGCGCCTGCGCCATTTCCATGCCGATAGGTCCGCCGCCAATAATCAGCAGATGCTCTGGGCGCTCGCGCAGATCAAACAGCGTCTCGTTGGTTTCATAGGGCACGCTCTCCAGCCCGGGGACCGGCGGCACCAGCGGCGATGACCCGGTGGCAATCACCACCCGGCGGGCGCGAATGATATGATCACCGGCCTGCACCTCGGTGGGTGAGATAAAGGCACCAAATTCGCGGATGACCCGCACCCCGAACCCTTCAAAACGTTCCGGACTATCCATCGGCGCGATGGTTTCTATGGTGTTTTGAACATGGGCCTTGGCGGCGGCGTAATCCACCAGCGGTGCATGATCCGCAATGCCAAAGGCCGCCGCATGGCTCTGCCCATAGGCCACCTTGGCACTGGCCAGCAGCGCCTTGGAGGGCACACAGCCATAGTTCAGGCAATCACCGCCCATCTTATGACCTTCCAGCAGCACCACAGAGGCCCCCATCTGGCTGGCCCCGGCCGCAACCGATAGCCCACCGGAGCCAGCCCCAATGACAAGCAGATCACATCTTATCGGGGTCTGAGAGGTCAGGCTCATGGCTCAGCTCGCTTTCTTCTTGGGTCGCAGGGCTTTTACGATGATCGGCATGGCAGCCAGTACACAGAGCCCCAGCAGAGGAGCAATCACATGGGGTTCCCACAATAGGGACAGATCAGGGTCTTCGCCCCGGTCAAACACCTCGCCAACACCAACACCGATCCAGGTAAAGACAATGGCCCCCGGAATGATACCCAGGGCCGTGGTCCACAGGAAGTTGCCAAACCGCACGCCCACCAGCGCCGGCAGCAGATTGGCGACAAAAAACGGCACCGCAGGCACCAGGCGCAGCAACAGCAGGACTTCGATCTCATTTTGGCGCAACGCGTTCTTCAGCATCTGCACCCGGCCTTCCGCCGCTTCCAGTTTGGAGGTCAGCATCTCCCCCAGGCCCAGCCGCGCCGCCAGAAAGATGCCACTGGCGCCGATAGTGGCCGCCAGAACGTTCAGAGCTGTCCCGGTTGCCAGTCCAAACAGAAAGCCGCCCGTGACCGACGCCACCGCAGCGCCGGGCAGCGAAAACACAACAATCAGAATGTAGATGCCGACAAACAGCGCCACCAGCCCCAGGAAGTTCTGATCGCGAAACGCCATCAATACCTCGCGGTTATCGCGCAGCGTGTCAAAGCTCAGGTGATCTTTAAGCGTTGCAGCCCCGATCAAAGCGATCACGACCACGGCAATCAAGGGAAGGTGACGGGCTAGCCCGCGTTTTGGCGTCTCGGTCATCTTTCTCTATCTCTCTTGGCCACTCTCAGCCTGGCTTGGGGGTTGAACTAGGGTGCTACGCTTAAACTATAACTGCTGCGAGAGCGAACGGGGGCTTATCACGCGGCCTTGATCTGGTAGGCTGTTTTTGTGAGGAATCACGCATTTGCCCAGAGGTATTGAAACAATGCCTGGACTATATCGCGCTCTTTCTGGCGGTTTTTGATAGAAATATCACCCCAAGCTGTCAAAAAACCGGCTCAGCGTTTGACTTGCCAGAGAATCCCTTCTAAAGACCGGGCTTCGAGATAGACACCACGGGTAGCGATTCCGCTTTGCCCTGTAGAAATTGGAGACCGGAGCGATGAAACGCACCTTTCAGCCCTCGAACCTGGTTCGTAAACGTCGCCACGGTTTTCGTGCGCGCATGGCCACCAAGGCAGGCCGTAAGATCCTTAACGCACGCCGCGCACGTGGCCGCAAGGAGCTGAGCGCATAAGCGCGACGCCCCAAGGATTGACAGATATGACACCGCCGAAGGCCCCACAGGACAGCTCAGCTGCCTCCGGGAACCAGCCTTCGGCGGTTTCTGTTTGTGCGACGGCAGCCCAAAGGCCCCCGAAACTGCCGCCATTGGTGGTTTTGGCCAAACGCAGCGCGTTTCTCGCCGCCGCCCGGGCGCGGCGTCAGGGCACCAAAAGCATGATGGTGCAGGGCCGCAAGCGCAAAGAGGGCGAGGCCGATGGTTTTCGCGTCGGCTTTACCTGTTCCAAAAAGGTTGGCAATGCGGTGGCACGCAACCGCGCCAAACGGCGCCTGCGCGAAGCTGCGCGCCATGTTCTACCCGGTATTGGCCGCGATGGCTGGGACTATGTGTTGATCGGCCGTGCCGAAGTGACCGCCAATCGCGGCTTTGAAGATCTCAAGCGCGATCTGGCCTATGCGATCAAAAAGATCCACGGATGATCTTCTCTCACCGCAACGCTGAGCCTATCTTGGCGCCATGACACCGCTCGCCCATATCCTCGCCCTGCCGGTCCGCGCTTATCGGTTGCTCTTTTCGCCCTGGGTCGGGTTTAACTGCCGCTATCAACCAACCTGTTCCGCCTATTCGCTTGAAGCCTTTGAAAAACATGGTGCTATCAAAGGCGCCTACCTGACGGTCCGCCGCATCGGCCGCTGCCATCCCCTGGGGGGGAATGGCTATGATCCGGTTCCTGGGAGTGACCCGGAGCACGACAAACTGCTTCAGGAAAAGTAGCCCCGCTATTCCTTTTCGAAAAGGATCGTGACCACGCCCAGGGTGATGCCAAAGCGGCTCATATAAGCCTTATTCAGCAAGCGACCATCCTCCAACAGCCACATCCAATCGTCAAATGTCACGCGCTGGGTGCCGCCATCCGCCAAGGGCAGATCAATGGTATAGTGCCAGTTGAAGGTATCACCGCTTTCTGTGCCACGGGCGAGGCCCTGCACGCCCTCTGCTGTTCCGGTCCAGGTTTCTGGCCCGGTCTTCGTCAGCGCCCAGTTGCGCGTTTCCTGTGTGCCATCTGAATAGCGAAACCGCTCCGCAAGACGCAGCACCGTACCGTCCCAAGTCCCGTCGATATCGACCTTGAACCGTCTTCGCACGGTCCCAAAGCGGTCTTCGAATTGCCCGTAAGCCACTGTTCGACCCTGGAAATATTCCTCAAGGTTTAGAGTCTTGTCACTCAACTTTGCATCCGACAGCTCTGGTCGCCCACAGGCCACAAGAACCAGACCCAAAACACCAATCACGATCCAGTTCACGACGCCACGCATCTGTTTTCCCCTTTTTGAATACCCACATGATAAAAGGACTACGGTGCGGCAAAGGTTTTGGATGAGTCGGTTCGAGAATTTTCAGACGGGTCAGGCTTGGTGAGGCAATCACACCTGTCGCGCCAGCTGCGGCATTTGTTGCTTTGCCAAAGATAGTTGTTTAAGGGGCGCTGCATGTTTGATGATGATCAGTCCGAAATTCACCCGCTTTTTGCCGGGGCACCCTCAACCACCGAGTTCAAAAAGCTGCGCAAACGTATCGTGCGTCAGGCCCGAGAGGCGATTGAACAATACGGCATGATTGAGCGTCCCGCCGATGGCAGCACCCCCAGGTGGCTGGTCTGCCTCTCTGGTGGCAAGGACAGCTATACGCTGCTGGCGGTGCTGCACGAGCTGAAATGGCGCGGGCTGTTGCCGGTAGATCTGCTGGCCTGCAATCTGGACCAGGGACAACCGGGATTTCCGGCCACTGTGCTGCCTGCGTTCCTGGAAAAAATGGGCGTGCCGCACCGCATCGAATACCAGGACACCTATAGCATCGTGGTGGACAAGGTGCCCGCGGGACGGACCTTTTGCGCGCTCTGCTCGCGCCTGCGTCGTGGCAACCTGTACCGTGTGGCCCGTGAAGAAGGCTGCTCAGCAGTGATTCTTGGCCATCACCGCGATGACATCCTGGAAACCTTCTTTATGAACCTGTTTCACGGTGGCCGGCTTGCCACCATGCCACCAAAACTGATCAATGAAGAAGGCGATCTTTTTGTCTATCGCCCGCTGGCCCATGTCGCCGAGGTGGACTGCGAAAAGTTTGCCAAAGCAATGGATTATCCCATCATCCCCTGTGATCTTTGCGGCAGTCAGGATGGCCTGCAACGCCAGCAGGTCAAACAGATTCTCGACCAGTGGGAAAGCAACAGTCCAGGACGGCGTCAGGTGATGTTTCGCGCCCTGACCAACGCCCGCCCCTCGCACCTCCTGGACCCCAAGCTGTTCGATTTTGCCGGCCTGGAACGCAAAATAAGCGAAGAAAGCGTCGATTCGGATGAGATTCCGCTGCTGCGTTAACTCCGGAGTCAGAAACAGGCCTCTATTCTGCCCAAGCACCCCTGCTTTAGGCGAAAGGTCTGAACATGACAAAAGCGAATTCCGGTCTTTATAACCGAATTCGGGCGAGACTGGCTCCAGCGCTTTTGGCGCCTCCCATTCTCGCGTTCTTACCCGCCCTCACCCTCGCAACCTTTTGGCTCGGTGGTGAAGCGGCCCTGCTGTGGGTTGCACTGGGTATCCCGCTGATCTTTGCCGCTTTTGGAGCCTTCTCCAATCATGGCCGCAATTTTGCCCCGCGCGACAGCGTCACCGGGTTGATGCTGCGTGAAGGCTTTGAGCTGGAAATGAAGCGCATCGTCGATGACTGCAGCAACACCGAGCTGCGCTCGGCGCTCTACTACATCGAAGTTGATGAATTCAAAGAGCTCATCAACCGCGAAGGTCAGGAAGCAAGCGATCTGATTATTCAAAGCTGCGGCGAACGCATTGCCAGCACTCTGCGCAATGGTGATACCGTTGCGCGGATTGGCGATAGCAAATTTGCTGTCTGCCTGACCCCGGTGCTGCAATTGGATCTGGAAACCTGTGTTCAGATGGCCGGGCGTATTCAAGCCGCTGTCGAAGAGCCGATCTCGCTGGGGGGCTCCACAGTCTATACCTCTTGCTCGATCGGGTTTTGCCTGAACACCCGTGCCCCCAGCCGGGAATACTCCGACTGGTCCACAGCGGCCTCTGCGGCTCTGACTGAGGCCCAGCAAAACGGCCCGTCGGGAATTCGTGTGTTTTCCGCCGACATGTATCAGCGCAGCAAAGCCCGCGGCAGCCTACGCGAGGAAGCCGCCGAAGCCCTGGAAGCTGGACATATCCTGCCCTGGTTCCAACCACAGATCTGTACAGACACGGGTCGCGTATCCGGGTTTGAAGCCCTGGCCCGTTGGATGCACCCCGTGCGCGGGCTGATCCCACCTGGCAAATTCCTGCCCGTGTTGGAGGAAGCCGGGTTGATGGAACGGCTCAGCCAGGTCATGCTCTATCATTCGCTGACCGCGCTCAATGCCTGGGATGCCGCAGGGCTGAAAGTGCCCGCCGTTGGGGTAAACTTTGCGACCCAGGAACTGCGCAATCCCAATTTGTCCGAGAATATCAAATGGGAACTGGAACGGTTTAACCTGCCGCCTGCGCGTCTTTCGGTTGAAATCCTGGAAACCGTCATGACCGACCGGCCCGATGACGTGGTCACCCGCAATATTGCGGCCCTCAGCGACCTGGGCTGCCACATCGAATTGGACGATTTCGGCACCGGTCATGCCTCGATCTCGGCGGTGCGCCGGTTCAACATCTCCCGGATCAAGATTGACCGCTCATTTGTACTGCGGGCGGATCGTGACCCAGACCAGCAAAAGCTGATCGCCGCCATTTTGACCATGGCCGAACGTCTGGATCTTGAGACTCTGGCGGAGGGTGTCGAAACCGTCGGTGAGCATGCACTGCTGTCCCAACTTGGCTGCGATCATGTTCAGGGCTTTGGCATCGGTCGCCCTATGCCCTTTGACCAGACACTGGACTGGATGACCGCGCACGAGGCGAAACTGCAGGAAGCCCCGGAAATCGGCCGCAACACCCGCTGATCTCAATCTAGACTCGGTCTAATCACCGGCTAATCACCGGCTAATCACTGGCGAAATACCGCTTTTCTGGCTTCGGGGCGCTTTGCCGCCCCGGATTCCCGTGATTCCGCTTGACCTTTGGGGGTCTTCTCTGTTGAACCACACCCTGTCATTCCCTACACGAGGTGGCAGTCCCAAATGGACGACCAGAACAAGAATCTCATTCTCGCAATCGCACTCAGCAGCCTCGTGCTTCTTGGGTGGATGTACTTTTTTCCACCCCCAGAGGTCCCGCCGGCTCCCGAAGTCCAGGCGACTGAGACGGCATCCGCAGATGGGCCCGTCAGCACGCCGAGTGCAGCCGTCGCAGCCGATGCTGCGACCAATCAGCCTGCAGAAGAGGCCAGCGTCTCTGACGCGCCACGCGTCAACATCGAATCTGATCGCCTGACCGGTAGCATCTCGCTGCAGGGCGGTCGCCTCGACGACCTGGCCCTAAAAGACTACCGCGTCACCATTGATGCACCGGACATTGTCCAGTTTCTCTCTCCGGTTGGAGAGCAAGGCGCCTATTACGCCCTCTATGGCTGGGCACCTGGTAGTGGTCTGGCAGCTGAGGACGTCCCAGGAGCCAATACTCTTTGGACCGCCCCCGCTGGTGCTGAGCTGACACCTGACAGCCCCGTCACCCTGACCTGGGACAACGGCAAGGGCTTGACCTTCAACCGCACCATCGCGGTGGACGAGGACTATATGTTCGCGATCACCCAATCGGTCACCAATGGCACCGGCGACACAGTTTCGCTGGCTCCCTATGGCACCCTGGCGCGCCACGGTGAACCTGCTGACCTGAAGAACTTCTTCATCCTGCACGAAGGCATTGTTGGCATGACCGACGGTGAGCTGACCGAGCTGGATTATTCCGATGTTGCCGATTTTGAAATTGATCCCCGCGACGGATCGCGTTCCGAAATCAAACAGGTAGAAGGCGACGGCTGGATCGGTTTCACCGATCACTATTGGATGTCGACGCTGATCCCGGCACCGGGCCAGGCGTTCCGCTCTTCGGCTAAATATGACGAACGTCGGGATATCTATCAAACCGACGTGGTGCTGCCGACCATGACCCTGGCCGCAGGCGAAACATCCGAGGTCACCACTCAGCTGTTCTCCGGGGCTAAGGAATGGGCAACCATCCGCGCCTATGAAAAGGGCGGCATTGCCGGCTTCCTCGACAGCATCGACTGGGGCTGGTTCTTCTTCCTGACCAAACCGATCTTTGCAGTTCTCCACTTCCTGCACGGGCTGATTGGCAACATGGGCTGGGCGATCATTGCCCTGACCGTGCTGATCAAGATCCTGGTCTTCCCGCTGGCGTATAAATCTTATGCCTCGATGGCAAAGATGAAAGAGCTGCAGCCGGAGATGGAGAAGCTGAAAGAGCGCGCTGGTGATGATCGCCAAAAGCAGCAAAAAGAAATCATGGAGCTGTATAAGCGGGAAAAAGTGAACCCAGCCGCCGGCTGTCTGCCGATCCTGATCCAGATCCCGATCTTCTTCTCGCTGTACAAGGTGATTTTTGTAACGCTGGAACTGCGGCACGCGCCCTTCTTTGGTCCTTTCCAGGATCTGAGCGCACCGGATCCAACCTCTTTGCTCAACCTCTTTGGTTTGCTGCCCTTTAACGGTCCGGCCCCTGATAGCATCATGGCGCTGGTCTTTATCGGCATCCTGCCACTGCTGTTGGGGATCTCGATGTGGCTGCAGCAAAAGCTGAACCCGGCTCCGACGGATCCAACACAGCAAATGATCTTTGCCTGGATGCCTTGGGTCTTCATGTTCATGCTGGGTGGTTTTGCCTCTGGTCTGGTTGTCTACTGGATCGCCAACAACACCATCACCTTTAGCCAGCAGTATCTGATCATGCGCAGCCACGGCTATAAGCCTGACGTTTTTGGCAACATCAAAGCCAGCGTCAAGCGTAAGCCAAAGGCCGGGAAAGAATGACAGCGACTGTCAAACAAATGTGGCGGCACCCGATCAAAGGCATCGGGGCCGAATCAGTGACACAGGTCCGTCTGGAGACAGGCGGACCTATGCCGTTGGACCGGGCCTGGGCTGTGCTGACTGGCACCGCCGAAGACACCGGCGCATGGCAACACTGCCGCAACTTTGCCCGCGGCTGTTTCGGTCCCGAACTCATGGCCGTTACCGCCCAAACACAGGGCGAAACACAGGGCGACAAAATCACTCTCCGTCACCCAAAACAGGGTGAGATCACCCTGGACCCGGCAACGGATGGTGCGAAACTGGTGGATTGGCTGCGACCGATCTACCCGGCCGAGCGGCCACAGCCACACAGTTTGATTGCAGCCCCGGCAGGCGGCATGGCTGATGCCAATTTTTCGGCGCTCTCGATCCTGTCACTGGCCTCCTTGCGGGCACTTGTGGAAACCCTGGGACAGGAATTGGACCCGCGCCGGTTCCGTGGCAATCTGTGGATCGACGGCGCTGCCCCCTTTGAGGAATTTGACTGGGTTGGGCGCCAGTTGCAGATTGGTGAAGTGCGTCTGGAAGTGATCGACCGCATCACCCGCTGTCGCGCAACCGAAACCAACCCGGACACGGGCAGCCGCGACGCCAACACCCTAAAGGCCCTGCGCGACCACTGGGGCCATACTGATTTTGGCATTCGTGCCAAGGTGCTGTGCGATGGGAACATTGCCCTCACCGATACTCTGGAGCTTGTCTGATGCAGATCCCATTCGCCCTCGCTGAAGAGCCTGACCAGATCACCACAGAAAAGGGCCGCAAGCTGTTTGCCGGCGAATCCCTGTTTGTCAAAGGCGTGGTGGCCATGTCCGGCCTGCCCGATGCAGACCGCATGGAGGTCTGCTTTGCCGGCCGTTCCAACGTTGGCAAATCCAGTCTGATCAATGCCCTCACCGGCACCAAGGGCCTGGCACGTGCCTCCAACACGCCGGGCCGCACGCAAGAGATCAACTTTTTCACCCAGGGCCCCGAGCTCTATCTGGTGGACCTTCCCGGCTATGGCTATGCCAATGCGCCGCTGGCGGTGGTGGAGAAATGGCAAAAGCTGCTCAAGCGCTACCTCAGTGGCCGTCAGACCCTGCGCCGCGCCTTTGTGCTGATCGACAGCCGTCACGGCGTCAAGGATGTGGACGAAGAGATCATGAGCCTGCTGGACAGCTCTGCTGTGACGTTTCAGTGCGTCATGACCAAGGCCGACAAGGTCAAGCTGAAGGATCGTGAACGGGTGATTGAACAGGTCCGCACGGCCCTGGCACGCCACCCCGCCGCCTATCCAGAGATCGTGCTGACCTCCTCGGAGAAAGGCGATGGCATCGCCACCCTGCGCTCCATCATCTGCGGTCTTGAATAGGCAGGCCACCAGCCTGCGCAGCGCCTAGCCCCCTCTGTGGGGGCATTTTACGGCCCTTTCTGGTTTCAGACGTGTTGGGCACCGTTCACTTCGATCTCCGCACCCGAGATATAAGAGCTTTCCTGCGAGCACAGGAAATAAATCGCCGCGGCGACCTCCTCAGGCTGGCCCAGGCGCTGCATGGGGAGCTTTTCGACAATCTTGTCGGTACCAGGGGACAGGATCGCGGTTTCCACCTCTCCCGGCGCGATGGCATTCACCCGCACCCCGAGTGGGCCAAAATCATGGGCCATCTCGCGGGTCAGCGCTGCCAGTGCCGCCTTGGACGTAGCATAAGCGGCCCCGGCAAAGGGATGCACCCGACTGCCGGCAATCGAGGTCACGTTGACCACTGATCCCTTGGCGGCGGCCAGTTCGTCCTTCAACCCGCGTGCCAGCACCACAGAGGAAAAGAAATTGACGTGAAAGACCTTGCCCCAGGTCATCAGGTCGGTGTCCAGGGTGTTCAACCGCTCACCTTCGGGCCCTTTGGGAGAGATGCCCGCATTGTTGACCAACGCATCGAGCTGCCCGCCAAGCCGTTCTTGGATGACGCCCACCGCGTTGATGGTGTCAGAAGGGTCCGACAGGTCCAGTTGCACGTGATTCTCCGCACCGCCACCCCAGGGGCATTCCTCGGGGAAGGGTTGCCGTGAACAGGTGATCACCCGCCAGCCTTCGGCGCTGAAGCGTCGCACAGTTGCGTGGCCAATGCCCCGGCTGGCGCCGGTCAGAAGCAAAGTCTTTTGGCGCATGGCGTAAATTCCATCTTTCTGAGCTGTGAGGCGACCCTATCAGGCCAGCCCGGAGCTGCAATCTCTATGTCGCACTTGGCAGCAGTGCCAGAAGCAAGTAACACCAGACGCCAAGAGGACCCCGAGCCATGAAGAAACAAGATATGAACCGCGACTGGATTGCCACTGCTGAAACTCTGTCGAGCGCCCTGCCCTATTTGCAGCGCTATGACGGAGCCATTGTTGTCATCAAGCTGGGTGGCCATGCCATGGGCAGCGATGAAGCGATGGAGACCTTTGCCCGCGATATCGTGTTGATGCGCCAAGTCGGGGTCAATCCGGTGATCGTGCATGGCGGCGGGCCGATGATCAATGCCATGCTGGACAAACTGCAGATCCAGTCAGAGTTTGTTGACGGCAAGCGGGTCACCGATCAGGCCACCATGGAAGTGGTGGAGATGGTGCTCTCTGGGGTGGTCAACAAACGCATTGTGCAGGCGATAAATGCCCAGGGAGGCCGCGCCGTTGGCCTATCGGGCAAGGACGCCAATCTGATCACCTGCGATCAGGCCAATGCCAAGCTTGGCTTTGTTGGTGCCCCGGTACAGATGGAGCCACAGGTTCTGCATGATCTGTTTGAAAAAGACATCATCCCGGTGATTGCCCCCATCGGGGCTGGCCGCGCGGGTGAGACCTTTAATATCAATGGTGACACCGCAGCTGGCGCTATCGCCACTGCGCTCAACGCCGACCGGCTGCTGCTGCTGACGGATGTTTCCGGCGTCAAGGATGCAACTGGCGAAGTTGTGACCGAGTTGAAAGCGGCGGATGTGGAACGTCTGACCGCCGAAGGTGTCATTGCTGGCGGTATGATTCCCAAAACAGAAACCGCTCTGGAGGCCGTTCGTTCCGGCGTGCGCGCCTGTACCATTGTTGATGGCCGGGTCAAGAATGCTGTGCTGCTGGAACTGTTTACCGATCACGGCGCTGGCTCGATGATCCGCGCCTGAACCTAGGAGCGCGCCTTCAGCCTCCAATAGAACGGCGCAAGCCAGCCTATCTGAACGGTATTGCCGTTTTTGCGCATCCCCTGCTCAACATTCTGCTATCCTCCCCTGCAGACGCCTCGGGAGGTTAGCATGACGCCTAAGCAGGCCAAGACCGGTCCACAGCTGGGCTACGCTGATATCGCCCAGGCCGCGCGTGCTGCGGGCCTGCAGATCTATGGCGCGCTCCACCCCGGCGACCGCCCAGTCAAGGGGCTGTCCCATGGCACCCTGTTTCTATTGGGCTGCGGCGCGGCGTACTGGCCGATCTTCACTCGCTCCCCCGAGTATCTGGAGGCCAGACCGGATCCTGTGGATCGCTGGTCAACACGCGTGATTGGCAGTCTTGCAGCAGATCTGGGTGCCACAGCCTATTTTCCCTTTGGGGGTCCACCCTATACGCCCTTTGTGGACTGGGCTCTGGCTTCGGGTCGGGCCTTCACATCCCCGTCACAAATGATGGTGCATGATGAGGTAGGCATGTTGATTTCCTTTCGGGGGGCGCTCCACTTCGACCAAAACTTTGACATCCCCCCTCCTCCTTTGGCACACTCTCCCTGCGCGACCTGCACAACCCAGCCATGTTTAACGTCATGTCCGGCAGATGCCATGGTTGAAGGTGGCCCCTATGATCTGGCCGCCTGTCACCACCACTTAGAGACCCCGGCCGGAGTAGCCTGCATGACGCAGGGATGCCGCGCCCGGTGCGCATGTCCCCTCAGCCAGGGGGCTGGACGACCCATTGAACAAACCGCACATCACATGAGGTATTTTCACCCGTCATGACCTGTACCCTGATCCTGACCCGTCACGCAAAATCCGCCTGGGACAGCAACGCCCCTAGCGATCATTCTCGCCCGCTGAACAGTCGGGGGCGGGATTCTGCCAGGGCGCTTGGGAATTGGCTGCGAGAAACAAACGAACTGCCGCAACAGGTCCTGTCGTCGTCCTCTCAACGCACGCGGGAGACCTATCACCTGACCGGCATTGAGGCGCCTGCGGTCTTTACCGAACGGCTCTATCACGCAAGCTCTGACATCATCTTTCAGGTGCTAAAAGAAGCATCACATTCGCGCACGATGATCTTGGGCCATAATCCGGGGATAGCGGCCTTTGCCCATGCCATTGTAAACTACCCTGCGGATCATACCCGCTTTGACGACTATCCAACCGGCGCAACCCTGATCGCCAAGTTTGACATCGACACCTGGGCGGATCTGACCTGGAGTAGCGGCAGGGTGATTGAATTCATCGTCCCGCGTGAATTGCTGGTGACCTGAATTCGCTCTGGCTAAAGGCATGCTGTTGATATAGTCATCCGCATATCTACACTGGAGATTTTATGTCCCGTTGAGGATGGTGCCTTCGGCACCGCTGCACAGTTCAAAACCACTTCAGGCCGTTTTCAACATGAAACGGCACCGGTTTTGTGTGCTTCGTCTTTCTCAACTTTCCGAACTGCGTAAGACGCAGTTTTCTTCAATGGACATGCCTGACATGATCAGACCCTATACTCCAGTGGACAAACCCGCTGTTCTTTCCATCTGGCGTGAAGCCAGTGCACTCGCCCATCCGTTTCTGACGACAGAGGCCACGGATCAGGCAGAAGTCATGATCCGCGACCATTTCCTGGATTTGGCAGAAACCTACATGGCCGACGTCGCAGGTGCGCCCGTCGGTTTCATCTCACTGATCGACCACGAGGTCGGCGGGTTGTTTCTACGCCCAGCGTTTCACGGACGTGGCATCGGACGCGCGCTGATGGATCGCGCCGTTGCACGCAAAGGATATCTCGAACTTGATGTCTTTACCAAGAACTCTATCGGGTGTCACTTCTATCAAAGCTACGGTTTCACCGCAGAGGAAGAGCGGATCAATGGCTTCTTCGGCCATCCCGAAATCCGCATGCACTTCGGCGCCGCCTGACCTTTATGGCGGAAAAGAAAAGGCCCCCCGGAAAACCGGGGGGCCACTCTATCTCAGTTTACTCTCAACACTCAGTGGCCGAGGATTTGGCTCAGGAACAATTGGGTCCGTTCGCTTTGTGGATTGTTGAAGAACTCTTCCGGCTCGTTCTGCTCCACAATCTGACCGGCATCCATAAAGATCACCCGGTTCGCCACCTGACGGGCAAAACCCATCTCGTGGGTCACACAAAGCATCGTCATGCCCTCTTCTGCCAGTTCGATCATGGTGTCGAGCACCTCTTTGATCATCTCTGGATCCAGCGCCGAGGTTGGTTCATCAAACAACATGATCCGTGGCATCATGCAAAGCGAGCGGGCAATGGCCACACGCTGCTGCTGACCACCCGACAATTGGCCGGGGTATTTGTTGGCCTGATCCGGGATCTTCACCTTTTCCAGGAAATGCATCGCCCGCTCTTCGGCTTCTTTCTTGGGTGTTTTACGTACCCAGATCGGCGCCAGCGTGCAGTTTTCCAGAATGGTCAGATGCGGGAACAGGTTAAAGTGCTGGAAGCACATGCCAACCTCGGACCGGATCTTGTCGATGTTTTTCAGATCATTGGACAGCAGCGTCCCATCGACCTCAATCGAGCCCTGCTGGTGCTCTTCCAGCGCATTAATGCAGCGGATCAGGGTCGATTTACCCGACCCGGACGGACCACAGATCACGATCCGCTCCCCCTGATTGACGGTCAGGTTGATGTCACGCAGCACGTGAAACGACCCGTACCATTTGTTCATCTGGTTGATGGTGATCGCGATTTCGTCAGAGACTTGCATTTGAGAAGTGTCAGCCATTGTCCGGCCTCCTTATCGGTGACCAGTGGCGAGGCGACGCTCGAGCCACTGAGAGTATTGAGAAATGCCGTAGCAAACGATGAAGAACAGCAGCGCTGCAAAGCCCAGGAGCTCCCAGTAGACGCCGTTCCATTCGGTCGAGGCAAGAATAGGACCACGGATCATTCCCACCAGGTCGAACATCGAAATGACCGACACCAGCGTGGTATCCTTGAACAGGCCAACGGCCACATTCACGATACCCGGAATAGAGATCTTCAGGGCCTGCGGCAGAATGATCAAACGCATTGCCTGCGGGTAATCCAGACCCAGACTGTCAGCGGCCTCATATTGCCCCTTTGGCAGAGCCGCGAGGCCACCCCGGATCACTTCGGCGATATAGGCCGCTGAGAAGAGGGTGATCATGATGACCACACGCAGGAACAGATCCACAGATGCATCCGGCGGGAAGAAGTAGGACAGCATCACCGAGGCCACAAAGAGCAGTGTGATCAGCGGCACGCCGCGCACGAACTCGATAAAGACCACGCAGATCCATTTGATCAGCGGCATCGAGGACTGACGCCCCAAAGCCAGGGCAATCCCCAGCGGCACCGACAAGGACACACAGGTCACGCCCAGCATCATGTTGAGCATAAAGCCACCCAGATCCCGCGAGGGCACTGCCGACAGCATCGCCGTGTCCGACGCGCCTTCAGGAATGAGCATCCCGCCGACTTTCCAGATCACCAGGGCCGCAACGATGGACCCAAAGAACCCCGCTGCAAAGCTGCTCTTGCCAAGGTACTGAAACACAACCGCAGCAACAGCAAAACCAACCAGGGCAACAACAGGCACCATGAAGGCGCCGCCCCAGATCAGCCAGAAGGCCAGGAAGGGGTAAACAACGGTAAAGGCCAACAGCTTGCGCGGCAGGTCAAAGAACAACACCGGTGCCAAGGCGATCAGCAACAGGACCAGCGCCAGGTTTGGCCGCCAGTATTGGTCTGTGGGGTATTTGAACCCATAGAGCAGTTGATTCCAGCGCTCAGTCAGGACCGAGAAACAGGCGCCAGACTTACCATCCAGAATCTCGCGACACTCAGCCAGCGAAGAGGTGGTCCAGATTCCGTTCAGCATCCAGGGTAGGGTATTGCTGAGCAGGGAATAGAGCAGGGCAAAGGAAAGAAGCGTCAATATACTGTTGGGGATGTTTGAGAACAGGTTCTCGCGCACCCACTTATAGGCGCCAGTATCACGCGCAGGCGGCGGCGATTCTGGAATGACGCTTGTGGCGACAAAGGCAATCGGATTGTTTTGTTTATCGCTCATGGCTCAGCGCTCCTTCAGCTTAACGGAGGCGTTGTAGACATTCATCACCATAGAAATCATCAGGGATGCGGTGAGATAGAACAGCATCAGCAGCAGCACGCATTCAATCGCGCGCCCGGTCTGGTTCAGGGTAACCCCGCCCAGTGTTGCGGTGATATCCGCATAGCCCACGGCGATCGCCAGCGAAGAGTTTTTGGTGATGTTGAGAAAGTTGGAGATCAGCGGCGGGATAATCACCCGCAAAGCCTGGGGCAGAACCACCAGGTTCATGATCCGGCCAGGACGCATACCCAGGGCCGCAGCCGCCTCGGTCTGGCCTTTTGAGATCGCCTGGATGCCAGCACGGACGTTTTCCGCGATAAAGGCGCCGGTATAGATCGACAGCGCGAACCACAATGCGATCAGCGGGCCACCAATTTTGATACCGCCCTTAAAGTTAAAGCCCTTCAGCTCTGGGACTTCCCAGGTCAGTCCCATCACAAGCATCAGCAGGGCAAAGGGAACAATCCAAACCGCCAAGTTGACAAATAGGGTGTTGGGACGAATGCCCGTTGCTTCCTGCTTTTGGGTTGCACTGGCGTTCACCATGCGCATCACAAAAAACGATCCAACCAGAACCGCAAGAACCAATAGCCAGTTCAAGGCAGCGGAGGCAAACAGCCCGCTCTCGAACAATGGCATCGGGGTGTAGACGCCGCGGTTGGTAAAGGCAAAGAGGTCAAACACCATGCTGGAAGATGGGTCTGCACCACGAAAATCGCGTGGACCCGGCATAACGGCCGTCATGATGGTGAAAATGATGATGATCCAGATCAGCACCGGAATGTTGCGAAAGATCTCAACATAGACGGCCATCAGTTTTGACACCAACCAGTTGTTCGACAAACGCAAAACACCGGCAATGACACCAAAAAATGTCGCCGTGATACAGGCTAAGAAGGCCACCAGAAGCGTATTGAGAATACCCACAACAGCGGCGCTGGCATGGCTGGACTGGCTGTCATATTCGATAAGACGTTGAGCGATGTCATAGCCAGACCGATCGCCCAGAAAACTGTAGGAAATGTTCAGGCCAGCGGCGCGCAGGTTCTGAATGAGGTTATTGCCCAGGTACCATATGGCCAAGGCCAGGACCAAGGCGGCTATCGCCTGGAAGGTCAATGATCGATAGCGGGTATCGTTGACCAGCATGGAGAGCCGGAACTGCTCCTGCGGTGGGTCAGTGAGAGTTGACATGAAAGTGATCCCCGTAGCTCATAGATCTACCGTTCGGCGGGGTTGGTTCCCCGCTCGTGTCAGATCTAAAGCGTTTTTTGGTTGGATAGTGTCAGAAGGAAAAAGGGCGCAGGATATCCTGCGCCCCTTCCTAAATGGATCTTAGCGGAAAGGAGGCGCGTACAGCAGGCCGCCTTTGGTCCACTGTGCGTTCAGGCCACGTGCCAGACCGATAGGTGTTGCTTCACCGATGTTATCAGCAAAGACTTCACCGTAGTTACCGCCAGCAGCGATCGCGTTCTTGCCCCAGTCAGCCGACAGACCAAGCATCTCACCCAGGGTACCTTCGGTGCCCAAGAGACGGTTGATTTCAGGGTTGTTGGTGCCAGCCGCCATCTCATTGATGTTGGCCGAAGTGACGCCCAGCTCTTCAGCTGCGATCAACGCGTTCAATGTCCAGCGCACAACGTCGCCCCACTCGTGGTCGCCATGACGAACCAGCGGGCCCAGAGGCTCTTTGGAGATGATTTCGGGCAGCAGGGTGTGTGCATCAGGTGCTTCGAATGTGGCACGGGTTGCGGCCAGACCGGAGGCATCGGTGGTGTACACGTCGCAGGCACCAGCCAGATACTGCTGCTGTGCTTCAGCGTTGGTTTCGATTGGAACAGGCTCATAAGAGATGTTGTTCGAGCGGAAGAAGTCCGCCAGGTTCAGCTCGGTGGTGGTACCGGTCTGAATGCAGACAGTGGCGCCATCGAGTTCTTTGGCCGAGGAAACACCCAGCTCTTTAGGAACCATGAAGCCTTGACCGTCGTAATAGTTCACGCCGGTGAATTCGAACTTCAGGTCAACATCGCGCGAAAAGGTCCAGGTGGTGTTCCGGGCCAGCATGTCGATTTCGCCAGACGCCAGCGCGGTAAAGCGGGTCTTGCCGGTTGTTGGCACGAATTCGACAGCGGTGGCATCGCCCAGTACAGCGGCTGCAACAGCGCGACATACGGCAACGTCAAAGCCTTCCCATTCGCCGCTGGCATTTGGAGCCGCAAAGCCCACCAGACCGGTGGTGACGCCGCAGTTCAGTTTGCCGCGGGCTTTGACGTCGTCCAGAGTGCCAGCCGCAGCTGCACCAGCAGACAGACCAGCAATGGTCAGCGCGCCCAAAATTACGGTATTTTTCATATTTACCTCTTCCTGATTTTCCACCTATTGTGGTGGTTTTTTTGCCCGACACAGAGGTGCCGGAAATGGTGTGAACTGGGGTGAAACCCCAATTCGTACAGGGAGTTTGGGCGCATTCATCAACAAACGTCAAGTGTGTGATCATGAATTTCGATGTCCGCATAGCGAACTCTGCACTAATAGATACAAAATTTCTGAATAGTGATCAGTCTCGCAATTTGCTGTCTTCTTAACAAATGTCGTAGAAACTTTTTGCGTGTAGAAAGGCGGCGCGCTTCAACTCTGCAGTCTCTTGCGCCTCCTCATCAACACCCCATTGTTCTTCTTGCCAGGTCTCGTCCAGGCGCGATATCTGCCAAATATCATCCGCTGTGCGCCAATTATGGGCAGCCGCAAAGCCCAGGACCAGGGATCCGGACATCGAAACCAGGTCGTGAAAGGCCGCGAGTTGGAAATTGTTCAGATCGTGAACCGCATCGCGCAAGACCGACAGGGCCGCAGGATTCTGCCGCGCATGCAGCAGGCCCTGGCGGGTTTCAAGCCGCGCACCCAGGGTATCTTCGGCCCAATCCAAGGCAGGGTCCCAATGCGCGGCCTGACGCGCCACCAGCTCCTGCGGGCTGTCCGCGCGGTAGCACAACAGGTCCGAATCGCCATAATCCGCCAGCATGTCGGCGACTTCGGCGTGCTGATTCGTGACCTTATCAATGGCGGCATTGGCCGAGCGGGTATAGGGCATGGTTTCGGGATTGATCCCTTCCACCTGCGCATCCCACTCCGCAGCAATCGCCTGTGCCATCTCAAGACTGGGCAGGGTCAGGGAAACCTTCGCAGGGGTCTTTACCCCGCGCCCATCCAGACGAACCGAGAATCCGCCATCAACTTCGACCGCAGAGACCTCTTTCCAGAACCGCTTTTGCTTCCAATCACTCATCTCTCATGTCTTCCAGATCTGTTGCAACAAGGGCGCCAACTGGTCAAAACTGCTGATGATATGATCCGCCCCCAGCTCAGCCGCCGGGTGATAGCCCCAGTCAACTGCGATGGTACGGACGCCAGCAGCGCGCCCCATATCAATGTCAAAACTCGTGTCACCGATCATCACCGCATCTGCTGGCTCAACACCGGTTTCAGCCAGAGCGGTCAAAATCATCGACGGGTGCGGTTTGGAGGGATGGTGATCCGCAACCTGCCGGGTGACAAAACAGTCTAACCCGTGGGCGGCAATCAAGGCATCCAATCCACGTTGTGATTTGCCCGTCGCGACCCCAAGCAGATACTCTGGCACCGCATGTAGCTGCGCCAGAACTTCGGCAGCGCCCGGAAACAGCGGCGAATGCCCTGCTCCCTGCGCCAGCCGTTTGTCCATATAAGCTTGCTTGTAGCCCGCGACCAACCGCGCCCGCACCTCTGAAGGGTGGCTCGGCGCCAGCTGGTCCATCGCCAAAGGCAGTGACAATCCTACAATAGACAGGATCTCAGCCCGCGCCGGGACCGCCAGCCCCTGCCCCTCAAAGGCAAAGCGCATGGCCGCTGCGATGGCGTCCTGACTGTCCGCCAGAGTTCCATCCACATCAAACAGGATCAGCCGCAGGTCTGCGCTCACATCAGCCCCTCAAACGGGTCATCTGCCGCCAGGTCTTCGGTCCAGCCAAAGGTCTCCCAGCTCTCCTTCATGTGATCCGGAAGCTCAGCCGTCATCACAATGTCTTTCTTGGTGGTTGGGTGTTCAAACACCAGACGACGGGCGTGCAGATGAAGCTTTTTGCTGATCACACCGCCCAGCTGAGCCCCCCAGCCATCGCCCAGGTTTTCCTGACCCGAGCCACCGTATTTGCCGTCGCCAATAATCGGATGGCCAATCTCTGCCATATGTGCCCGCAGCTGATGGGTGCGCCCGGTGACCGGCTCCATCGCAACCCAAGAAGCCCGACCCGCCACCCGGTACAGGGTGGCGTAATAGGTATGGGCCCGCTTGGCGCCTGGGGTTCTGTCGATCTCATTGGGATGCACGGCGATCATTTTTTCGCCCTCCCCGCCGGCGCCATGTCCGCCTGCCTTGACCAGACCTGCCTTGATCTCGCCCAGGTAGGGCGTCGGAACGCCCGCAACCAGCGCCCAGTAGATCTTGCGGGTGTTGCGATGGCGAAAGGCCGCTGTCAGCGACTTGGCCGCCAGCCGGTTGCGCGCCAGCACCAGAACACCAGAGGTATCCTTGTCGAGACGATGCACCAGACGGGGTTTTTCTTCTGCATCAAAGCGCAGGGCATCCGCCAAGCCATCGACGTGCTTGGTGGTGCCGCTGCCCCCCTGCACCGCCAGACCCGCCGGTTTGTTCAGCACGATGACATCGTCATCTTTGTAAATGACACAGCCCCGGATCATCTTGGCGTCGGCCTCGGAAATCCGCGCCACACGGGGGGCTGCCGGTTTCAAATCCGACTCCGCCAGGGGCGGCACCCGCACCACCTGCCCGGCTGCAACCCGCGTATTGGCCTTGACCCGACCGCCATCCAGACGCAGCTCGCCCTTGCGGCACATCTTCTCAATCCGGCCCTGGTTCACATGGGGGAACAACCGACGCAGCCAACGGTCGATCCGCTGGTCGTCATCCGCCTCGGCTACGGTAATCATCTGTACGCCGCTCATGCGAACACTCCTCTTGCGAGCCAAAGGCCCAAAAACAATCCGCCAACCGACAGGCCAACAGAAAGCAAAACATAGACCGCAGCCTGCCCCAGGGCGCCACGCTCAATCAGATTGGCCGTCTCCAGCGAGAAAGCCGAAAAGGTGGTAAAACCACCCAGAAAGCCGGTCATCACCAAGGGGCTAAGGTGAGTCACCCCTTTTTGGGCCGCCACCACCACAAAGACCCCCATCAAAAAGGAGCCAATCACATTCACCGAGATAATGGCGAGCGGAAACTCCTGATGGCCAACCAGGCGCAAAACACCCAGGCCCGTCAAATAGCGCAGCACCGCTCCGCAGGCGCCGCCAAGGGCGACCAGAGATACCGTTGAAATCATCAAGGGTCTGTGGCGCGACCGGAACAGGATGTCAAGTTTTAGCCGCTATGCAGCACGTCCCCTGCCTCACATCCAAACAACTGGGACACTCGCCCAGAAAAAACCAAACAGGGGAGACATGAAAACAACACCTATAATCGCTGCATTGACCTGCCAGGGCAAAGCCGAACAGGCTGAACGCCACTCTGGCCCATTTGTCCAAGACGGCAAAACGGATGCGGGCAAAAACACGACGGTTCAAATTTACGGCGATTGATTGCAGTTCACGTCAATAAGGCCCCCAGAAGATGCCCCCTTCAGCTTCATCTTTCCCAAAATACCTCCGCCGGAGGCAGTGGTTTTCCAGCAGGGAAAGCCGCTCTTATGAGTTACGCTGCAACCGAAGCTTGGCAAAATACTCTGATCGCCGTTTCAACTCGCGCTCAAAGCCGCGCTCCACTGGCTGATACAGCACGGGGCGGCGCACCCCATCGGGAAAGTAGTTCTGTCCCGAAAACCCATCCTCGGCATCATGGTCATAGGCATAGCCATCGCCATAGCCTTGTTCCGCCATCAGCTTAGTTGGCGCATTCATGATATGTTTAGGTGGCGGCGCTGATCCGGTTTCCTTGGCCAGACGACGTGCCGCCTTGATGCCGACATAGACCGCGTTGGATTTGGGGGCCAGCGCCAGATAAACCGCCGCATTGGCCAGAGCCAGCTCGCCTTCGGGGCTGCCTAGGCGCTCATAGGTGTTCCAGGCATTCAGGCAAACCGTGTTGGCCTGTGGATCCGCCAGACCGATATCCTCGGTCGACATCATGGTTAGACGCCGGGCCAGGAATCGCGGATCCTCGCCGCCCTCCAGCATCCGCCCCAACCAATACAGCGCCGCGTCCGGATCGGACCCTCGGATGGATTTATGCAGTGCCGATATGAGATTATAGTGCTCGTCACCGGATTTGTCATATTTGGAGGCCCGTCGCATCAACCGGGTTGCCAGGGCCTCGCGCCCCAGCGGGATGTCCACCCGCCAGGCTGCAACCTGTTCAATCAGGTTGAGCAACGTGCGCCCATCGCCATCGGCCATTTCATGCAGCGCATCCCGCGCCTCACCATTCAGCGGCAGCGCTTTGCCCAACTCCCGCTCGGCCCGCTGGGTCAACAACTCCAGATCCACCAGCGACAACCGCTCCAGCACCAGGACCTGCGACCGCGACAGCACAGCGGCGTTCAGCTCAAACGAAGGGTTTTCAGTAGTGGCGCCAACCAACAAGATGGTGCCATCTTCCATATAGGGCAAAAACCCATCCTGCTGCGCCTTGTTGAAGCGATGGATCTCATCGACGAACAGCAGCGTGCCCTGGCCGTTTTGACGCCGGATCTTGGCGGCCTCAAACACCTTTCGCAGGTCTGGCACCCCGGTAAAAATCGCCGAGATCTGGACAAAATGCAGATCCGTTTCCCGTGCCAGCAACCGCGCGATGGTGGTTTTTCCCACCCCGGGCGGCCCCCAGAAAATCAACGACGACAACGAGCCCGAGGACAGCATCACCCCCAGCGGCGCCTCTTCGCCCAGGACCTGCGCCTGGCCGATCACCTCTGCCAGCGATTTGGGGCGCAAACGATCCGCCAGCGGCCTGTTTACCTCGGCAGCGGCTTCAGCTTCGGGCTTTGCATCACTGTCAAATAGATCCGCCATTGCTCAGCGCCGCATATGCAGGCTGACCCGCTGCCCACGCCGGTTCAGATCAAACCGAAGACGGCGCCCGGCCTGCTCCAGCAGAGCTGGCACATCCTCCGAGGAGGTCACCTCCTTGCCATTGATGGCCAGCAGGATATCGCCCGCTTTGATCCCGGCGCGCGCCGCATAGGGGCCGGGGTCCAGCACCGCAACCCCAGTAGCCGAAAGCGGCAGCTGCAGGCGAACAATGGCAACAGGGTTGATCAAACCAACGGTCAGCCCCGGCAACACACTGTTTTCATTCATTACCACAGACCGCGCTGGCGGGTCATTGGGGGCGGTAAACATCTCTACCACCAGAGTTTCGCGTCTGTCACCGCGCAGCCGTGTCACCATCGAGGTGCCATCCAGACCAGCAACCGACATGCGAAACACCATTTCCGAAGGAGAATTCACCACCTGGCCATCCACGTCTGTAATCACATCGCCGACCTCAAATCCTGCCTTGGCAAAGGGGCTTTGCGGATGCAATTCAGAGATTACCATTCCTTCGGGCAGGTCCATACCCAAGGAGGCTGCCAGATCCGCATCCACCGGCTGGCCCGCCATACCGGCCCAGGGGCGCTGAAAGCCCTCCGAGCCAGCCCGCGCCTGTTTGACAAACTCACGCACCAAATTGGCCGGAATGGCAAAGCCGATGCCGTTGGAGCCGCCAGAGCGGCTGAGAATACGGGTATTGATGCCGATGAGGTCGCCATTCACATCAATCAACGCACCGCCCGAGTTACCCGGGTTGATCGGCGCATCGGTCTGAATGTAATAGCCAAAGCCCTCCCCCGAGGCGGTGCCACTGCGCGCCAAGCCCGAGACAATGCCGCTGCTCACGGTCTGACCAACGCCAAAGGGGTTCCCGATGGCCAAGGCCAGCTCGCCAACTTCGACTTCGTCACTGTTGCGCAGGGTCAAAAACGGCAGATCTGCAGCGTCTTCGAGCTGCAAAATGGCCAGATCGCTTGCCTGATCGGCCAGGACGACGCGGGCCTCATATTCGCGCTTATCCGTGGTCACCACCCGAATTTCAGTCGCCATCGCCACCACGTGGTAGTTTGAAACAATGATGCCGTCCTGTGACAGAATCACCCCTGACCCCAGCGAGCTTTCGACCCGCGGGCGCGGATTGGAGAAGTTGCGGAAGAAATCCTCAAAGAAGGGATCGTTCATAAAGGGAGAGCGCTGGTGTTGCTGGCGCACGATCTTGGCGTAGATATTCACCACCGCTGGCGCCGCCTGCTTGACCAGGGGCGCAAACCCAAGCGAGATTTCGGTCTGGGATTGCGGCACACGGGTTTCCGCCTGCGCTGGGAGCCCTACCGCGAGAGCAAGAACCAAAGATAGGGCAAAGCGGGCGAAAGAAGCAGTACGGATCATGGGATCTCCCGTAAAAGTGTTACTCTAGGATATGCTTCTGCCGAGGCCCAAATGCAAGCTTTGCCAAGGAGACCCGGTCTGGGTCCTCCCAGTCCGACAACAGGACGGGAGCAACCCAGATCTGCGGCCGTTTCACCCCGCCATTTGATTGGGCCGTGCCCGGCGCGCTTTGACAGCATCCGCTAGCTTATGCAGTTCCGTCACGGTGTCGTCCCAGCCAATGCAGCCGTCGGTGATCGACTGGCCGTAGGTCAGATCGCCCTTGCCCAGATCCTGACGCCCGGCGACCAGATGGCTCTCCACCATAACCCCGGTGATACGCTGCTCGCCAGCCCGCAGCTGGTCACCGACATCCTGCAAAACCAGCGGCTGTTTGGCCGGATCTTTGTCGCTGTTGGCGTGGCTGGCGTCGATCATCACATGACCGCGAATACCGTCCTGTTCGGCCTTCCGGCAGGCGGCATCGACTGAACCCGCATCATAGTTGGTCCCACCGCCGCCCCGCAGGATCAGGTGGCAATCCGGGTTGCCGCTGGTGGCCGCAATTGCCGCGCGACCATTTTTGGCCAAGGCCATGAAATGATGCGGATGGGCAGATGAGCGCACCGCATCAATGGCGATCTGCACATTGCCCCGGGTGCCATTTTTGAACCCCACAGGACAACTGAGGCCCGAGGCCATCTCGCGGTGGATCTGGCTCTCGGTGGTGCGCGCACCAATAGCGGCCCAGGCCATCAGGTCCGACAGGTATTGCGGCACCGCCGTATCCAGGAATTCGGTCCCCACTGGCAGCCCCGTCTGGTTGATATCAAGCAAGAGCTTGCGCGCCATCTCCAGCCCGTCATTGATGCGGAAGGAACCATCCAGGCCGGGATCATTTACCAGCCCTTTCCAGCCGCTGATAGTGCGGGGCTTTTCGAAATAGACCCGCATCACAATTTCCAACTCGCCCGCCAGCTCTTCGCGCAGGGGTTTTAGACGCGCAGCGTAGTCCAAGGCCGCCGCAGTATCATGGATCGAACAGGGGCCGACAACAACGACCAAGCGATCATCGGCGCCGCGCAGCACCTTTTGAATGTCAGCGCGGCTATCCAACACGGTCTTGCTGGCCAGATCATTGCTGGGCAGTTTCTCTGCCAGCTCATCCGGCGAGATCAGCTCCTGCATATCGGTGATGCGGAGGTTTTCAATATGGGGTGTCATAGTCCTAAGGTTCCTTGCGGGAGGCCCTTTTTGCGTGGCGGCGGATACAAAAAAACCGCCATCTGCTGAGGGCGGTTGGTGTGGTATCTGCTTTTGCGCACTATGTCATCTGCACGCCAAGACCCCTCCGTCCGCCTGTCGGCCCGGATAAAAATAAAACCAGATTGCAGCATAGGTTTGGGTCATGTGGGCGACGCTAGCGGAGATTCGCCAGACTGTCATCAGGAAAGTTGAAAGCGTTTTTTCAAAACTGAGCTAGCCAAGCTTTCACAAGACCTCATCGAAAGGACAACGTCTGCTTTGAACCCGGAGTGCGCCCAGATTTCACCACGGTGAAAGCCGTTTTTTACGAACCACTCTACAGTTTGCAAAAGCAAATTCAGACGGTCGGCTTTGTGCCCGCTCGGCAGCTGCTGATCTGAGGCGCATCGTTTAATTTCTTGAGGTGACCCAAACAGGCCACCTCAATCTTGGGCAGATCAGATAGCGATCTTCGGCTCCAACTCAACCGACCAAAGCTCCACATCTGCGCTGTCCATCAAGCGCACAGTCATCACGCCCGTATTCGCCGCAATGTCGACTTTGCCAAAGAACTGCAACCCGTCGCTTGGCGGCAGGTTGGCTTGCCCTTCTTCAGGATGTTTTGCAAAGCGCACTTCGGGACCAAAGGTGTTGTCGTATTCGGAGGGTCCGAATGTGCCGGCATGCAATGGACCGGAGACAAATTCCCAGAACGGTTCAAACTCCTGAAAAACAGCGCGGTCAGGCGAATAGTGATGGGCGGCGGTGTAATGCACATCTGCTGTGAGCCAAACAGTGTTGGTGATCTCGGCGGTTTTAATGAACGACAGGACTGCGGCGACATCCTTTTCACGGCCCAGGACCGGGCCATCGCCGTTTGCACCGTTTTCCATGTTATCACCATCTCGTACCATCATGCCAATTGGCATGTCGGCCGCGATGATCTTCCATGTTGCGGTAGAGTTCACCATCTCGCGTTTCAGCCAAGCAAGCTGTTCCGCGCCCAGGAACGGAGTGCCTTCTGCCTCGGTGTTGGCCGTGTTGTCGCCGCGATAGGTCCGCATGTCGATCACGAAAATATCCAGCAACGGGCCGTAGGACACCTTGCGATAGACGCGCATCGGTTCCGACAGAACCTGACGGGTTGGCATCATTTCGTGGAACGCGCGTGCGGAACGGGCTGCCAGGACCTGCAGTGATTTCTCCGTATAACGGTCATCCGCAGTCAACATTTCATTGGGATACCAGTTATTTGTGACTTCGTGGTCGTCCCACTGAGAAATCATAGGCACGGAGGCATTAAACGCCTGCACGTTTTTATCCATGTAGTTGTACAAATGCTGGCCGCGGAATTCGTCCAAAGTCTCAGCCACCTTCATCTTGGCGGGTGTGACGATGTTTTTCCAGATCGAGCCGTCGTCGAGTGCGACTTCTTCCTGCAACGGACCATCGGCGTAGACCGTATCACCGGAATGCAGGAAGAAATCAGGCGCGTGACTGTTCATCGTCGCATAGGTGGTCATGCCGCCGCGATCTTCGTCAATACCCCAACCTTGACCAGCCGTATCGCCAGACCAAACAAAACTGATGTCCCGGTTGCCCATGGGCGCGGTCCGGAAAGTGCCGGTCATCGGCTCTGAAAGCGTGCCATCAGCAAGATCGGACATTGTTACGCGGTAAAAAATATCCTGATCGCTTGGCAGTCCGGTGAGCGCCAGCTTGCCTGTGTAATCGGTCGGTGTGCCAACTGCCAATGCGGGAACAGCACGCGCGTCTGTCATGCTTTCGGTGGTTGCCCACTCGACAAGCATCTTGGCCTCGCGATCAGCGCGGCTCCAAATGACAGCGCCATCATGGGCGACATCACCAGACATAATGCCATGGGTAATCAGTGGACGCGATTGCGCTCTCGAAAGGGATGGCATGGCAATGGTAGCAGAAAGTGCAGCCGTGCCCAAAAGCGCTTGGCGACGGGTAAATGTGATGCGAGGCATGGGAATGTGATCCTAATCAGATGAGATACCGATGCTTAACGCGGTGCAAGTTTCAGCTCATTGACAGTGGTATGAAAGTTAAATGAACTTCAGCGACATCTGGGTGAAGGCGATTTACTGACACGATCTACAAGCTCTTTCATACGCTCAAAGCCGACCTTCGTCGTAGCGCCTTGAACGACAGCATTGCCGCAGATACTGCGCCTTCAAAGG
Source organism: Pseudophaeobacter sp. TrK17 (assembly GCF_042192375.1). Classification (NCBI taxonomy): domain Bacteria; kingdom Pseudomonadati; phylum Pseudomonadota; class Alphaproteobacteria; order Rhodobacterales; family Roseobacteraceae; genus Pseudophaeobacter; species Pseudophaeobacter sp. TrK17. Next base: position 335,785 of record NZ_CP071700.1, on the reverse strand, counting down.
CCGTCGTATTCCAATGCCAAACCTGCGCTTTGCCACCGCCCCCAATACCCCGAACGGGGCCAGCGCGGTGGATTTGTGAAGGAGCGCAAAACCCGTAAAGTGGTCCGGCGCTAGAAAATTCATGGTCGGCAATCATTCCAACAAAAAGCCCCCGCTCCAAAGGAGCGAGGGCCATGCCATCTGACGATGTCAGACAGTCTTATTCTGCGTCGTCAGCTTCGATTTCTGCAGCAACGCGCGCCTTGTCGGCGGCACCTTTGGCAGCAACGTCACGATCGACGAATTCGATGATCGCCATAGGCGCCATGTCACCATAGCGGAAGCCCGCTTTCAGGATACGAACATAGCCGCCCTGGCGGTCTTTGTACCGGGGGCCAAGCACATCAAACAGTTTGGAGACATACTGGTCTTCTTTCAGGCGCGCGTTGGCCTGACGACGGGCGTGCAGATCGCCGCGTTTTGCCAAGGTGATCATCTTTTCGATGATGGGGCGCAATTCTTTTGCCTTGGGCAGAGTCGTTTTGATCTGCTCGTGCTCGATCAGCGAGCCAGCCATGTTTGCAAACAGGGCCTTACGGTGCTCATGAGTACGGTTCAGGCGGCGGTAACCACGTGCGTGACGCATTGTTCAATTCCTTCTTTCGCGTTTTGCTTTGTCTGTCAGCCGATGCGTGTCAGCTGCTCTCCTTGGGGCATGTGCCCATCTTTCCCCGCCAGCGCGGGCATTGTTTAAGGGCAGACCTGGGCCTGCCCTCAAATCCTGTGTGACCGAGTGAGGTTCTTAGAACGTGTCTTCGAACTTCTTGGCCAGATCTTCGATGTTGTCTGGTGGCCAGTCCTCGACGTCCATGCCGAGGTGCAGACCCATGCCGGACAGCACTTCTTTGATCTCGTTCAGCGACTTGCGGCCAAAGTTTGGCGTGCGCAGCATTTCTGCTTCGGTCTTCTGGATCAGATCGCCGATGTAAACGATGTTGTCGTTCTTGAGGCAGTTTGCCGACCGGACAGACAGTTCCAGCTCGTCCACTTTCTTCAGCAGAAGCGGGTTGAACTCGAGACCATCGTCTTCGTCCTGACGGTTCGCCGACTCGGGCTCTTCGAAGTTGACGAAGATCGACAGCTGGTCCTGCAGGATACGCGCGGCATAGGCCAGGGCGTCATCCGGGGTCACGGAACCGTCTGTTTCGATTTTCAGCGTCAGCTTGTCATAGTCCAGCACCTGGCCCTCACGGGTAGGCTGAACGTCATAAGACACCTTTTTCACCGGTGAGTAGATCGCATCGATTGGGATCAGACCAATGGGTGCGTCTTCTGGCTTGTTCTTATCGGCAGAGACATAGCCCTTGCCGGTATTCACAGTCAGTTCCATGAACAGGTCAGCGCCGTCGTCCAGATGGCAGATAACATGCTCGCGGTTCAGAACCTCGATGCCTGCGGACTCAGAGATGTCACCGGCGGTGACAACAGCTGGGCCTTTGGCATTGATCGACAGGCGCTTGGGGCCTTCGACGTCCATGCGCAGGGAAACACCCTTGAGGTTCAGGATGATATCGGTGACATCTTCACGAACGCCAGCAACGCTGGAGAATTCGTGCAGAACGTTGTCGATCTGTACGGATGTGATCGCGGCACCTTGCAGCGAGCTCATCAGAACGCGGCGCAGCGCGTTGCCAAGCGTCAGGCCAAAGCCACGCTCAAGCGGTTCGGCAATAATTGTTGCCTGACGTGCGGGATCGTTGCCCGGCTTTGCTTCAAGCTGCGTTGGCTTGATCAGCTCTGCCCAATTTTTATGGATCATGCAGTCCCTCCATTCCTGTCTGTACCTCATGTCCGAAGGTGCAGACGCCCGAGGTTTAAAATGACGGACTGGGGCCCGGCAAACAAGCGGGGCCCCAGCGTAAGTCTCGAAGTCTTAGACGCGACGACGCTTAGGTGGACGGCAGCCATTGTGTGCCATCGGCGTTACGTCGCGGATCGAGGTGATGTTGAAGCCGATTGCGGCCAGAGCGCGCAGGGCAGATTCACGACCGCCACCGGGGCCCTGAACTTCAACTTCAAGAGTTTTAACACCGTGATCCTGTGCCTTTTTGCCGGCATCTTCTGCCGCCATCTGAGCCGCATAAGGAGTCGATTTACGCGACCCTTTGAAGCCCATGGAGCCAGCAGAGGACCATGCAATCGCATTACCCTGAACATCAGAGATCAGGATCTTGGTGTTGTTGAACGATGAGTTCACATGCGCAACACCAGTTGCGATGTTCTTACGCTCTTTTTTCTTCGTACGAGTCTTATCGCGTGCCATTGATCAAACCCTCCCTTACTTCTTCTTACCGGCAATGGCCTTTGCGGGGCCTTTGCGAGTGCGAGCGTTGGTGTGGGTACGCTGACCGCGAACGGGCAGGTTACGACGATGGCGCAGGCCGCGGTAGCAACCCAGATCCATCAGACGCTTGACGTTCATCTGAACTTCACGACGCAGGTCACCTTCAACGGTGAAGTTTGCATCGATGTGCTCGCGGATGGCCAGAATTTCGGCATCAGACAATTCGTTGACGCGACGGGCCGCATCAATGCCAACAGCTTCGCAGATTGCGGCAGCCGAGGTGTTTCCGATTCCGGTGATATAGGTGAGGGCGATAGGTACCCGCTTAGCAGCGGGGATGTTTACGCCGGCAATACGTGCCACGTGTCACTTTCCTTTTCGTTGCGGTTCCGTAGCTCCAGAACCTTTTTTCACAACGCTCGACCCTGGCAGTTCAGCCGTTCAGCCCAGCATTTTGAGGTGGTCATGCAGGCAAAAGAATCTGCCCACATGGAATCATCCCACAAAGGGATGGGGTTGCGTATGAGGATTTGAACAGAGCGTCAACCCGTCAAGAGATGAACCAGGCCTTTTTCATCAAAAGGCGGGCTTTTCAGCCAATTGGCGTCACGATGCGCAATTATAAAACCGCAGTGGCTCTGCGTCACCCGTAAAAATGGAGATGACGCCCGGTTGGTCGGGATCGCGGACAATGGTGAACAGCTGCGGCACAAACTCCGGCCCTGGCATCTCGCACTGGCCCACATGTGTGGTCACATCATAGACCTGCCATTGGTACAGCGCCTTGGGCGTGAAAGAGCAGAAATACTCCAACGAGCTATAGCCGGTTTCATTCAAGAGCAGCCCGCCGTTCCCCGCATAGTCAAGATCGCCATCCGGGCTCGACATCACGATGTCACAGCCCTCCGGACTATCGACAAGCAAATGCTGGGCCTGCAGCGGCAGGGTGAAGGAAAACAGGACAATGGAAGGCAGAAGGAATTTCATCAACTGGGCTTTCTCTAAAATGGGATGGGTCAGGATCACTATAGGCTGCTTGTTTCAGATTTTGTAAACGCACAGCCTGTTTCAGACAGAAACAGCCAACAAAGACACTCTCACCGCCAAGCGCCCCCAAGGCCGTTTCCAGCACCCCACCCAAAAAGGGAGCAACGAGGCTCCCTTTTTCGATATCAGATCTCAGCTGGCACAGTTTACTCAGCCAGAACCGCTGCAATATCCGCTTTTACAGCGTCCATATTCTGCAATCCATCAACGGACTGCAGATCACCCTTGGCGTAGTAATAGCCCAACAGCGGCGAGGTCTTTTTGTAATACTCCATCAGACGGGTCTTGAGGCTTTCCTCATTGTCGTCTGCGCGGCGCTTTACCTCTGTGCTGCCACAGTTGCTGCATTTGCCATCCGCAGGCCAGGGCTTGGTCTGGTCGTGGTAGACTTCACCGCAACCGCCACAGGTGGAGCGGCCGGTGATGCGCGCAACAAGCGCACTGTCATCCACTGCCATCTCAATCACCGCGTCCAGGGTCAGGCCCATTTCCGCCAGCAATTCACCCAAGGCATCAGCCTGCCCCAGGGTGCGGGGGAAGCCATCAAAGATAAAACCACCCTCGGCGCCTTCCACGAGCTTTTCGCGGATCAGACCAATAACGATCTCATCTGTGACCAGCTCACCGCGGGCAATGACGTCGGCAACCTTTTTACCCATCTCCGAGCCACTGGACTGCGCGTCGCGCAGCATATCACCAGTGGAGAGCTGAACCATGCCGCGCGCGTCGGTCAAATGACGCGCCTGCGTCCCCTTACCCGCACCGGGTGGCCCTAAAAGAATGATATTGGTCATCGGCGAGAGGGCCCCCGTTTTGCTCGTTTCTTGTTCCGGCCACGCAGCTGGCTCTTCTCGATGAGCCCCTCATACTGGTGCGCCAACAGGTGGCTTTGCGCCTGCTGAATGGTGTCCATGGTCACAGAGACCACAATCAGCACCGATGTACCGCCAAAGTAGACCGGGAAAGCAAACTGGCCACGCAGCACTTCTGGAAGCAGGCAAACCACCGCCAGATACATCGAGCCAAGTACCAAGATGCGGTTCACCACATATTCGATATATTCGGCGGTCTTCTTGCCCGGGCGAATACCCGGCACAAAGCCGTTCTGGTTCTTCAGGTTATTGGCCACATCCTCGGGCTTGAAGGCCACGTTGAAGGTGTAGAAATAGGCAAAGAACACAATCATCGAGACAAAGAACAGCAGGTAGAGCGGCTGGCCGGGGCCAAAGTTGGCCAGCATCCAGGACATCACCGGACCGTTGGTTGCACCGGATGAGAAAGCCGAAATCGTGGTTGGCAGCAGCAGCAGCGAACTGGCAAAGATCGCTGGGATAACGCCCGCTGGGTTCACTTTCACCGGCAGATGCGAGGACCCACCATCATAGACCTTCATGCCGACCTGGCGGCGCGGGTACTGGATGTGGATCTTGCGCAAGGCGCGCTCCATGAAGACCACAAACATGATCACCGCAACTACCATCAGCATCACACCGATGATCACCGCAGGGCTGATTGCACCGGAACGGCCAGAGGCAAAGAACTGCGCAATCGAGGCCGGAACCTCGGCGATGATGCCGACAAAGATGATCAGCGAGATGCCATTGCCCAGACCACGCTGGGTGATCTGCTCACCCAACCACATCAGGAACATGGTGCCACCCACCAGGGTGATCATGCAGGCCATACGGAAATACATGCCCGGATCAGTCGCCAGGTCACCAGCTTCCAGCGAAACCGCCAGGCCATAGGCCTGCGCTGTCGCCAGCGCCACGGTGCCATAGCGGGTGTATTGGTTGATTTTCTTCTGGCCCTGGGCACCCTCTTTTTTGAGCTGCTCAAGTGCCGGGACCATGGAGGTCAGCAACTGCACAATGATCGAAGCCGAAATATAGGGCATGATCCCGAGGGCAAAAATGCCCATCCGGCCAAGGGCGCCACCGGTGAACATCGACACCATGCCGCCAATGCCCTGCCCTGCCGCTTCCATAAAGTTGCGAAGCGCGCCTGAGTCGATGCCAGGAACCGGAATGAAGGTTCCGAGGCGATATACGATCAAAAGGCCAAGCGTAAACAAGATGCGATTGCGCAGATCCGTGGCTTTGCCAAGTGCGGACCAGCTGGTGTTCGCTGCCATTTGTTCTGCTGCTGATACCATGAAATGGGTCTCTTTTTGCAAAAACGCCGCCCGGAGCCCTTTTCCGGCTCGGACGGCGTATAGGGAAACTGATGACCTATGTAAGCGGCAATCTCGCCGCTCACAAGCCGTTACTCAGCTGCGGCTGCTGTTGCCACGGTCAATGCGCCACCGGCCTTTGCAACTGCTTCAATAGCAGCAGCGGATGCGCCGGTTACGGCGATGGTGGCTTTTGCGGTGAGTTCACCTTTGGCCAGAACGCGGACACCGTCTTTTTTGCGACGGATCAGACCGGAAGCCACCAGGGTGTCTTCGGTGATCGAGGCTGCGTCCAGCTTGCCCAGGTCGATGAATTTCTGGATCAGGCCCAGGTTCACAACGGCATATGCCTTGCGGTTTGGCTTGTTGAAGCCACGCTTAGGCAGACGCTGGTACAATGGCATCTGACCACCTTCGTAGCCATTGATCGAAACACCCGAACGGGATTTCTGACCTTTGATACCACGGCCACCCATTTTACCCTTGCCGGAGCCGGGACCACGGGCAACACGCATACGTTTTTTGGCGGCACCTGGATTGTCGCTGAGTTCGTGAAGTTTCATTTCGCTTCTCCTTCGCCGGATGTGATCCCAGAAGCGTAAACAGGATCAACCACGGCATGTCTTTGATATATGATTCCATGACCCCAAGAGGCCACCGTAGGCCTATAGCCGCCCAGCCCCCCCGGATCAAGCCCTTGCGGATCTCGCCACCCTCACATTGACGCCATGCCAACAGTTTATTGGACAGAGACGGTTTCAGAATCAAAAAACGTCCCTGTTGAAACAGAGACGTTTTTACGATCAGGAGCGAGGGAGGAGAGCTCTGGCTGATCGGGTTACAGGTGATGAACGTGTTTGCGCGCGATATCAGCGATATCGCAGCGGCGGACACCGATGTCTGCCAGCTCGCGATTGGTGAGACGCGACAGCTGCGCATAGGTGCGCTTGTACTCACGGTTCATCGCCCAGTTTGCACTGGCCTGCGCCACAAAAGCCCGCAGACGCGCGGTGATACCAAAGTCGGTGGTGGTGTTTTGAACAAATGCCAATTGGCTATTCCTTAGCTGCGGCTGAGACCCATTTCCCAGCCCTTTTTCTAACCTGTTTAGGTGTCTCTGGAATAAAGGAATAAATTTGTTACAAACAACCACTGCAACAAGACAACCCGCTATGCATCCGATGCATAGGCCGGGCTCATGGTGGCCTCGACCGGGCTGGCGGGCAGAGATGCCCCCCGCCACAAAAAAAGACGCCCCCGGTTTCCCGGAGGCGTCCTTAATCAGTCATTCGAAATAGGCTTAGTCGCGCTCTTCGATGATCTCTACCATGTGAGAGACCTTGCGCACCATGCCACGAACCGAAGGAGTGTCTTCGAGTTCACGGGTTTTGTGCATCTTGTTCAGACCCAGACCGATCAGCGTCGCGCGCTGGTCGGCGGGGCGGCGGATCGGGGAACCGATCTGCTTAACAACGATTGTTTTAGCCATTGTCCGTCTCCTTACGCTTCTGCTGCTTCAGCAGCAGGTGCTTCGTCCCGCTTGGGCAGGATATCGGCGACCTTTTTACCACGACGCTGAGCAACCGAACGGGGGCTCTGCTCTTTGGTCAGGCCATCAATGGTTGCACGGATCATGTTGTAGGGGTTCTGCGAGCCGATCGACTTGGACACAACGTCTTTGACGCCGAGCATTTCGAAAACTGCACGCATTGGACCACCAGCAATAATACCGGTACCTTCAGGAGCCGTCCGCATGACAACTTTGCCGGCGCCGTGGCGACCTGCAATGTCGTGGTGCAGGGTACGACCCTCTTTCAGAGGCACACGAACCATCTGACGCTTGGCCTGTTCAGTGGCCTTGCGGATCGCCTCGGGGACTTCTTTGGCTTTACCTTTGCCAAAGCCGACGCGGCCCTTTTGGTCACCAACAACAACCAGTGCTGCAAAACCAAAGCGCTTACCGCCTTTTACGGTTTTGGATACACGGTTGATTGCAACCAAACGATCCGCAAATTCGGGTGTCTCATCACGGTCGCGGCGATTGCCACGGCGGTTATCACGTTCTGCCATAAAGCATTCCTTTGTGTGTGGCGACGAGCGCCAATTGTTCCAATCCTGGTGAGGCGCGCCCGAAGACGCGCCTCCCGGATCATCGGGGTGGCGGTATCGCCACCCGCAAGTCTTTAGATCTTGAGGCCGCCTTCACGCGCAGCGTCGGCCAGAGCCTTCACCTTGCCGTGGAACAGGAAGCCGCCACGATCGAAATACGCCTCAGAGACGCCAGCCGCCTTGGCACGTTCGGCGATAACCGAACCCACTTTGGTTGCTGCTTCGATGTTGTTCTTGCCTACAAAGCCAAGATCTTTTTCCAGGGTCGATGCGGACGCCAGAGTCTTGCCTGCCAGATCGTCGATCAGCTGAACCGAGAGGTTCTTGTTCGAACGGTGGACAGAAAGACGCAGACGGCCAGCGTTGACCTTGCGAAGTTTGTTCCGGACGCGCAGGCGACGCTTCAGAAACAGGGTACGTTTGCTGTTTGCCATTGTGCTGGTCCTTACTTCTTCTTGCCTTCTTTGCGGAAGACGAACTCACCCTTGTAGCGGATGCCTTTGCCCTTATAGGGCTCGGGACGGCGCCAATCACGGATCTTCGCCGCGACTTCGCCCACCTGCTGCTGGTCGTTCCCTTCCACAACGATTTCTGTCTGCTTCGGCGCGGTGATGGTAACACCCTCCGGAGCAACAAATTCGACATCGTGGCTGTAACCGAGGTTCAGCTTCAGGGTATTCCCCTGCATCTGAGCCCGGTAACCCACACCCTGGATCTCCAGCTCTTTCTTAAAGCCGGTGGTCACGCCGGTTACCAAGTTGGCAACCATGGTGCGGGACATACCCCACTGCTGACGGGCGCGCTTGGACATGCCGCGAGGCGTGACCGAAACAGCGTTGTCTTCAACAGTCAGAGTGACATCGTCGGTTGCAGTGAAGCTGCGGGTCCCTTTGGGACCTTTGACTTCGATGCTCTGGCCGGACACGGCAGCGGTTACACCGCTAGGCAGGTCGACCGATTTTTTACCAATACGGGACATCGATTAGGCCTCCTTAGAAGACGGTGCAGAGCACTTCGCCGCCAACATTGGCTGCGCGTGCGTTTGCGTCCGACATCACACCCTTGGGGGTGGAGACAATCGACACACCCAGGCCCTGACGGACCGACGGGATGTCATTGACGCCCATGTAAACGCGACGGCCAGGTTTGGAAACCCGCTTCACTTCACGAATGACAGGATCGCCGTCGTAGTACTTGAGACTGATTTCCAGCGCCGGATGGCCGCGTTCGTCAGTGGATTTCTCGTAGCCGCGGATGTAACCCTCGTCTGCCAGCACGTCCAGAACCCAAGCCCGCAGCTTTGACGCTGGGGAGCTTACGGTGGATTTGCCACGCATTTGCGAGTTACGGATACGGGTGAGCATATCGCCGATAGGATCGTTCATATCTGTCTCTCCCTTACCAGCTCGATTTCACCATACCGGGGATCTGGCCATTCGAGCCCAGTTCCCGCAGCGCGATCCGGCTGACCTTCAGCTTACGATAGTAAGCGTGAGGACGACCGGTCAGCTGACAACGGTTGTGCAGACGAGTTGCCGAAGAATTCCGCGGCAGTTTGGCCAATGTCAGGCGCGCTTTGAAACGCTCTTCCATCGACTTGGATTCGTCATTCGCGATTTCTTTCAGCTCGGCGCGTTTTGCGGCATATTTTGCCACCAGACGCTCGCGCTTTTTCTCGCGTTCGATCATGCTTTTCTTAGCCATGTCTCTACTATCCTTCCCGCGCTCAGCTATTGAAGGGCATGTTGAAAGCTTTCAACAGTGCCTTCGCTTCGGCGTCGGTTTTCGCGGTTGTGGCAATCACGATATCCATGCCCCAGTTTTCGTCGATTTTATCAAAATCGATTTCTGGAAACACGAGATGCTCTTTCAGACCCATGGCGTAGTTGCCACGGCCGTCAAAGGAGGTACCCGATACGCCGCGGAAGTCACGGATACGGGGCATCGCGATGGTGATCAGACGGTCCAGGAATTCAAACATCCGGTCGCCGCGCAGAGTAACCTTTGCGCCCATCGGCATGCCTTCACGTACACGGAAGCCAGCGATGGAGTTCTTTGCCACAGTGGTCAGAGCTTTCTGGCCAGCGATGGTGCTGAGATCAGCCTGAGCGGATTTGGCTTTTTTGCTGTCACGAACAGCAGCCCGGCCGCAGCCAATGTTCAGAACGATTTTTTCCAGCTTAGGCAGCTGCATGTCGTTCTTGTAGCCAAACTCTTCTTTCAGGGCGCCACAGATGGTGTCCTTGTAAAGAGCCTTCAGACGTGGAGTGTAGGTTGCATTATCAAGCATCAGACAGTCTCCCCAGTCGTTTTGGCGAAGCGGACTTTTTTGTCGTCTTCCATGCGGAAGCCAACACGGGTTGCTTTGCCATTGGAGTCGAGCAGAGCCAGGTTCGACAGATCGACTGGCAGTGCTTTGGGCAGACGGCCGCCCTGTTCGTTCTGCGATTGACGGGTATGGCGGATCGCCATGTTCAGCCCATCAACGATCGCCTTGCCGGCTTTGGGATCAACAGAAGCGATAACGCCCTCTTTACCCTTGTCCTTGCCGGACAGCATGACAACCTTGTCGCCTTTGCGGAGTTTAGCAGCCATTGTTACAGCACCTCCGGAGCAAGCGAGATGATTTTCATGAAGTTCTTGGCGCGCAGCTCACGAACAACTGGTCCAAAGATACGTGTACCTACGGGCTCGTTGTTGGTGTTCAGGATGACGGCGGCGTTGCGATCAAAACGGATCGCTGTACCATCGGCACGACGGACTTCTTTAGCGGTGCGAACGACGACGGCCTTACGGACATCACCTTTCTTAACGCGACCGCGGGGGATGGCTTCCTTAACCGAGACAACAATGATGTCGCCTACGGATGCGTATTTACGCTTGGAACCACCCAGAACCTTGATGCACTGAACTCGGCGAGCGCCGGAGTTGTCAGCAACATCCAGGTTTGTTTGCATCTGGATCATGTGGTTTCTCCCGACCTATGGGGCAGCGATGCGTGCTGTAATCCCCCAGGGTTTCGACAAACTGGTCAGTTTGCCGCTTATGGGACCTTACGGTCTCTTAAGCGGTCACAACTTCCCAGCGTTTCGTTTTCGATTTCGGCGCGCACTCGATGATGCGGACTTGGTCGCCGACCTTGAAAGCGTTCTGTTCATCGTGCGCCCGATACTTTTTGGACTTACGAATGGTCTTTTTCAGAACAGGGTGCGTGAAGCGGCGTTCAACCGAAACTGTTACGGTCTGGGCGTTGGCGTCGCTGGTCACGGTGCCTGTGAGAATACGTTTGGGCATCTGTCAGGCTCCTTATTCTGCTGCTGCGGCTGCAGCTTTTTCGTTCAGGATGGTTTTCACACGAGCAGCATTGCGGCGTGCCGCTTTGATGCCTGCAGTGTTTTCCAGCTGACCGGTAGCTTGTTGAAAACGGAGATTGAAGCTCTCTTTTTTCATGTTGGCAAGCACATCGCGGAGTTCATCCACGGTCTTGTCACGCAGATCATTGGCGTTCATCGCCTTTGTTCCTTGTCCAAAGCACCAGAAGGCCCCGTGAGGGTCACCTTGTTATCTGGTGGGTTATGTAAAACCCGCACTCAATAAAGTGCAGAAAAGAATCACCGGGGCCAAATCCAAGACGAATTTAGCCCAAGCGATGTGCCCCTATAGGGGAGATAGGGGGTGGGGGCAAGGGAAAGGTTGGGCAGCCCCCACCCTAAAGCAATTTGGCCAAGGACAAAACAAATCGCATTCCAAGCGCCGCACACGACCCCACCAAAAGCGCTGAGAGCCAAAGTTCAAAATGGAGATTAAGGATCAGGAAAGCTGCTGCATAGACAGTTGCCAAGTAAACGACACAGCTCCCCACCGAGGTCACCCAGAACAATTTCTTAGTGTGCAGCACCCGACGCAAAAACGTCCTGCGCATTATTCTGGCAGCAACCAAGGCGGCAACTGTTAGCCCGACAACGGCACAGGCCAAGAAAAGGTAGAGAACCCAAAGCTGGTCCTCAGGAATGACATTAAATCCCATAGCAAACTGCAGGGGCAAAACCGACATTTGCAGAACCAAGGGGATCGTTAGTGGCACCAACAGAAGATATGCAATGAGCTTCAGCTTATACGACATTGAACGTTAGCCTCCAGGATCGCAGAAATACTATTTTCCAAACCCCACCAATTCCACCTATAGATGCATCGGAATCTCAATTCCGGCTCAGGCTGAAAGCCCGGGCCGCGCCTGACTTTCCCCATGGGAAGGCGCTTTGCACCTCCCCAAGGTCAGACACCGCCCTTTTGTTCCGCGGTCTGGCTTTGGTTTCCGGCGGTTCGCGCCTCTATCGCTCCCCCGCAACGATAGCCACTGTGTGGTTCGGCTAGGGCTCCGCCCGTTCGAAAGCGAAACGCTCTCCCAGAGCGTTTCCGAGAAGCTTTCTCACTCCCACCGATAATTGAAGCTGACGGAAATACGCTCGTCCTCGGCCATGTTCATCGGCACCTCATGGCGCAGCCAGCTCTCCCACAGAAGCACATCCCCCACGGCAGGCTTCATGTAGATAAAAGGCTTCAACTCACGCCGCGCTTCTTTGGTGCGCGTGGGCGCCGCCATCATCCGGCCGGACCGCGGGTCTTCCAGCTTCAGCGCAGAGGCCCCTTCGGGCATCGCCACATAGGTGGTGCCTGAGATGACCGAGTGGGGATGCAGGTGCGAGGAATGCATGCCGCCTTCGGGCAGGATATTGATCCAAAGATCCTCAAGCACCAGCTTGCGGCCATCGAGATCAAACTCCAGATCCTTGGCAAAATTGGCGACGTGTTCATCCAGCGATTTCACCAGATCGGCAAACACCGGGAAGCGCCAGGGCAGATCTGTCAGGGACGCATAGGAGGTATAGCCGGGATAGCCGTTCGCCTCGCACCAGTCCTGTCCGGCCTCGTCATCTTCGGCGATAACAATGCAAGAGGTTTCCATTTCCTGCGCATCAATGGCCGGTCCGCATTCGGACAGGGCAGCGCGGTACAAGCGGGTCACAAAGAGAGATTCTATCTGGGCCATGGCCTTTCTTTACCGCAGCTCTGCCGAAGAACCAATCCGACATTCCTGCCACCCGCGCACTTTCGAAAACCTGCCCGCCTAGTTTCATCCGGTCTTATCCTGCCTTATCCAGCCCTACCCGCTACGAAATACTTAGAGCGCCGCCCCCGGGACCGCGCTCTAAGGTGTTTAAGGGGCGCTCGCCTAGAACTTCAGATCAAACCCGACCTGCAGCCCGTAGCTCTCATAGCCGCTCATGCCGATCCCATCATAAAAGGTCTCTGCCTGGAACACGCCCTGATCCGCAAAATGATAACTCAGCCCCAGCTTGGCCCGCGCGCGCGCCCCCTGCACATTGGAAGAGGTGGTGACTGCATTGCCCGAGTTCTTCACATGGCTGCCAATAGCGCTGATCCCGCCAAACAACAGCACCTCACCATTGCCGCGCCGCACTTCAAGCGGTGTCTCAAAATCAAGCCCCAGCTCAACCTGCCCCCATGCGACATCCAAGTCCGGGATCAGGTTGCCCAGACTGTCGCGGTAAGCCTTCTGATCATCCGTCGTATAGGTAAGTTGAACCTTTGGGATCAGGGTGGTTTTGCCATAGAGCATTGATCCCGAAAGCTTCAACAAGGCGAGAAAACGCTCAGTCTCGACCTTGTCCGTATAGGTGCCAAACGGAGAGACATCGTTTGAACTCTGCCCATACAGAAGCCGCCCCTCAACAAAGACGTCACGGTCTGGAAACTTGGTGACAAAATAGGGGCCGATCAACCAACCCTTGCCTTTGATACTGGCCGCCCCATCGTCCTGATCCAGGTAATCCAGCTGCAGCATTGCCCCAAGCAATAGGCTCTTGTTGATGGCAAAGTGACTGCCGACAACGCCAAAGACATAGGAGCTATCACTGGTGCCTTCACGGCTTATAGCCCCCTGCAACCGGGTCCAGACACGCGACCCTGGCCGCGTCGAGATGTCAAAGGTTCCCTGCCCGCGGGTGACCGCCAGGTTAAACTGCCCCTGACCCTGGCCCAGCCCCGCTCCGTTACCGGACAAGAACCCTGTCAAATCGGGCTGATTGTTGATCAACTGGGTTGCCCGGGTGTTCATGAACTGACCAATAAGCTGACTGGTCTCCTCAACTGCCGAGCTATGAACAGCAATCGCACCGGAGGCGAGGTTGCCATTGCCCGAGGCGTCCTGCGCCACCCCCGCCGCAATCGAAACGCCGGTATCACCGCTTCCTGTTGACTGGATCGTAATGACGTAGACAGACCCGCTCCCGGAAAGCGCAACCGCAGAGCCATGCGTGACGAACACATCAAGCAGCGCAAACCCGGTGACCGCCTCAGAGAATGTCGCCGTGACGTCAAAGTCTTCGCCAGGTCGAACCGACACCGCATTGGTTGATAGCGTGACAGTGGGTGCCACAACATCCAAATTCGTCAACCCAAAGGTCACCGAGGTCAGACCCGTGGCGCTGGCCGTCACATTATAGGCCCCCGCCGTGGCATTGGCCGTCGCCGTCACCGAGGCCAGGCCGGAGGCATCGCTCACCGCCGAGCCCGCCGACAGCGCCGCCGAAGCGCCACTCCCCGGTGCCGCGAAGGTCACCGTCACCCCAGAGACCGGATTGCCCCCGGCATCCGTCACCAGCGCCACCAGCGCGGTGCCAAAAGAGGTCGAGATCGCCGTGCTCTGGCTGTCGCCGCTGGACACCGCCAGCGTTGCCGCTGCCCCCGCCATATTGGTCAGGGCAAAACTTTGGTTTGAAATACCCGCACTGGAGGCAACCACGTTGTCCCCCCCCTGCCACTGTATTGGCGGTGAAGGTGGTCGAAGTGGCAACACCTGATCCATTTGTGGTGACCGTTTCTGATACACCGCCCCCGGAGAAAGTGCCACTGACACCGGAGCCGGGCGCCGTGAAGGTAACGGAAACACCTGAAACCGGATTACTGCCTGCATCGACAACCATTGCCGTCAGAACCGAGGCAAAAGCGGTCGAGATCGTGGCGCTTTGCCCTCCGCCCGAAGGGGAGGTGAAGGCCGAGGGGGGGGCCAACAGAACTGCCCGTTGTCGCTGTTCCCGTTCCAGTATTGAAGGTGAATTGGAAACTGAAACTACCAGTCACGCTATGCGTACCGGCAATTGTACAACCACCCGTACAATCGACCTGCAGACCAAGTCCGCCAACGTTAACGCCATTCACAGTCGCAGTCAGGGTGGCCCCGGTCTGGGTAAACACCTGAAAGCTAGCTTGTTTGCGATATTTCGGTTGTCACCAATGATGATGAAATCCTCATTTCCGGACGTAGGGCTGCTGGGGATAGATGTCGTCAGAAGACAGTGGTCATCGGAGATATTCAAAGCCAGCTCTTGCCCTTGAGCTGTCAGATCAGGGCAGCTCGCCGTGAATGCAGCATCGGCCGATCGGGGCAGACCCAAAAGCAAAATCACAAACGCAAGTAAGGTGAATGACTGCAGGCCAAGGGCACGCAGATTTGACAAATATCTCATAAATTTCAATTTTTAGTGGAAGAAAGGCAGCAAAATAGCTCTTTCCCCACATCCTCCTTAGGTCAACATTAACTGTTCCATCCCGGACGATCACATAGATCCTCGCAGATCCGCATTTTTGCCGGTAACCTTGCTCCACGCAGCTGGGCCTTTTGCAACGGTCAATTGCTTCCAGTAGCACAAAATACCGCATTATTCTCACTGATTGGAACAACTTATGGCGGTGATGGTCGCACAACCACAGCGCTTCCCAATCTTGAAGGGCGTGCGCCGATACACCCCGGTCGGGGTCCGGGCCTAACCTCCCGACGCCTTGGGCAAAGAACAGGGGTCGAAACGGTTACCCTCACAGAGGCACAGATTCCAAACCATTCGCACACAGTCCGTGCACGTACTGGCGCAGGGGTTTCCGGCACTCCCCCCGGCTCTACAGCCGCTATTTCAAAAAACAGCTTCCTGGACCGGCTTTACGAGACCGCTGGGGCAGGGCTAACGAATATAGCAAGCGAAACGGTAAGTGTCACATCCCGGACGGTAGTATGGCAGTTTGTTGAACAGTTCTGGTTTGAGTTTGTGCCAGTGCTTCATCGCTTGCAAGGGCGTCTTGCTGCCCAAGGCTGATTGCGGAAGCTGTTGGTTGTAGAGCCAAACATAGCGGTGCAGCGTGGTCTCCAGTTCTTCGCCTGATCGGAAGTGGTGGCTTTGCAGCACGTCTTCGATGCGACCGTTGAAGCGCTCGACCATGCCGTTTGTTTGGGGCGATCTTTGCGGCGTCAGACGGTGTTCGATGTCCAGTTCGGCGCAGAGCTTGTCGAAATCATGTTTTCCGCTTTGTTCGCGCTTGCGCAGGCCAAAGAGACGGTCGGAGAACTCCTTTCCATTGTCTGTGAGTATGGTTCGGATGCGAAGTGGGCAAGCCCGCTCTAGATCACGCAAAAAGCGGCGCGCGTTGGCCGCTGTCTTGCTGCTGTAGATACGGATAAAAACCCAGCGTGTAGCCCGATCAATGGCAACAAACAGATACCGGCGGGAAGTTTGATCAGCCATCTGTGGCAGGTACTTCACGTCGATATGCAGATATCCCGGCTCGTATGCCTTGAAGGCGCTCTGCTTTGGGCGGGCGGCCTTTGGCTTAAGATCGCGCAGGTTGCCGACCCCATGCCGCCGCAGACACCGATCCAGTCCAGAGCGCGAGACGTCCGGGTTCAGAAACTCCCGCACCACGGCCAGCAGGTCATCCAGCGACACTAGCAGCATCTTGCGCAGCGCAACCACAACGGCCTCCTGAGCAGGCGTCAACGTCGTTTGCAGCCGATGAGCGGTATGGCTACGGTCATGGACACTGTCGCGCTTGCGCCATTTCCAAACTGTCTGTTCGGTTGTGCCAAAACGCTCAGCCAGAACCCATGCAGGCTCGTCGCTCGCCTGGATGGCAGCCCGTATCTTAGGCGTTGTTGTCGCTTGGTTATGAAGATGGATCAGCATTAAGCGCCCTCCCGAATGTCACCGAAAACCGATCTTGCCATGAAAAATGCGGATCGGCGAGAATCTATGTGATCGTCCGGGATGGAACAGGTAACGAATACTGGTGGCAGTCAGGCACATAACAATATGCAGCCCTTTTTGGTGATGAATTTCATCATCGCACTGCAGGGGCTTTACCCCTCTCGCGGATAGGCTGCGACCGCGCCAAAAACTTGTCACACTGGCGGGGCGAAACAGACCGCGCCCTTTACCTGTCAAACCTTATGGTTCTAGCCCCGGGCCTGTCGCAGACCTGCCCGGAAATCTGCCCCTCGCAACCGCAAAGGCCTGTTTATGACCCAATTGCCCCTGCTTCACCATGCAGCGCGACACCACATAGGTTTTCGACCGATCACCGACCAGGACATGGGATTGCTGTCGCGGCTTTATCGTTCGACACGTGAGGCTGAACTGGCGCAGGTCGGCTGGGGCGAGGCAGAGAAGCAGGCCTTTTGCCAAATGCAGTTTGAGGCCCAACACAGCCACTACCAAAAGCATTATCCAGATGCGCTGTGGCTGGTGATTGAGCAAAAAGGCAACCCAATAGGGCGTCTTTACCTTGAGCGTTGGCCCAAAGAGCACCGGATTATCGACATTGCCCTGATGCCAGAGGCACGTGGTCAGGGCATCGGCGCCAGCTTGTTGCGAGACTTGCAGATAGGCGCGGCTGCCGATGGCTCACGCGGTATTGGTATCCATGTCGAAAAGGCCAACCCGGCAATGGCGCTCTACCACCGGCTTGGCTTTGTCACGATCGAGGAAAAGGGCGTCTATGATTTGTTGTTCTGGACGCCCCAAGCTGCTGAGGCCGCACCGACAACGTCAGGCGATCAGGTAAAGACCGCCTCGTATTGAAACCCGGCCTCTTTCTGCGCCACAGGCACCAGAAACAGGTCCTGGCCCCCCGTTTCGGGATGGGACAGCTTATGTATTTCCTGGGTTAATGCTGGCGTTTGCGGTCCCTGCCACAACAGTGAAAAAGCGCCGCCTTCACGCTCACCCGTCCCAAGTTTGGTCACTTCGATCAACTTCAAAGTGACGGGTGGCTCCGCAGAGGTAATCACAAACTCCTGATCCTGGAATTTGGCAAATTGTTCAGCGGTTACAGTGGTCAAATCAAACATGTCTCTCACACTCTTCTGGAACGGATTAGCGCAACCTTGCCTCCAAAGCGTTCTCTTTCCAAGGGTTTCTTTTGAAACCGCTCGCCTGTAGTCTGCATAACCCGTTGACAGATTACCACAAGCGTAGCGTCAAACCCTGCCTATCAAAACGCCCAGCCAGCCTCCTGACTGCAATATCACGCTGCCTTCACAGTCGGCTTTTACGATGTTTCAAAAAAACGCCAAATTGGTGAAACCGGGAGAGAACCATGGCTGAGTTGCACACTGCTGAGCCA
Source organism: Pseudophaeobacter sp. TrK17 (assembly GCF_042192375.1). NCBI lineage: Bacteria > Pseudomonadati > Pseudomonadota > Alphaproteobacteria > Rhodobacterales > Roseobacteraceae > Pseudophaeobacter > Pseudophaeobacter sp. TrK17. Next base: position 317,660 of record NZ_CP071700.1, on the reverse strand, counting down.
ATTCGCGACACCAGTTTTCCAGCAGATTTGGATTACCCGCTTGCAAAGGCCTATCAGACCTTTGGCCACCGTTCCTATTTTCGCGGCGTGGACATCGGCTATCGCTGGCGGCAGGGGCAGCGCACCGATGAGATCTGCCTGCGCCTGCATCTAGATCGCAAACTGCCGCTTGACGCCCTGATGCCCTCGCAGGTGCTGCCGACCCATGTGGAAGGCGTCGCACTGGACGTCATCGAAGCCGCCTACCAGCCCTCATTGGAACCTGGCGCCGCGCGCCGGGCCAGCACCCGACAACCCTATACCCTGGGCGGCCTGCCCTGCGGCAGATCCGGTGAAGGAGCAGGTACAATTGGCCTGGTGGTAATTGATAAGACCAACGGCAAACCCGGCATCCTGTCAAATTGGCATGTTTTGGCTGGCCCACGGGCACGCCGCAATGATCCAATCATGCAACTGGGGGAGCGTGATGATGAATTTGACCCGCGCAATCACATAGCCAATCTGAAACGCTGGATGCTGAACCGCAGCGGAGATGCCGCTTTGGCTGAACTGCTGCCGGATCAGCCCTGGCTGCCACTGCAATTTGGCGGCTTTGAGAGTATCAGCCGTGTCAGATCTGCCTGTCTGGGTGAAATCCTGAACAAAACCTCCCGCGCATCCAGCAACGCCCAGGCGCGGGTCGATGGCAGGGGGCTGTATCGCCTGCAGTATGAAACACGGCAAGGCATGCTGGAATATCGCGTTATAGAAGGGCTGAAATTGGTCTATGAAACCGACATTCCTGTTGCAGGCGGCAAGGTCTCATCTGCTGGCGACAGTGGGTCCGCCTGGGTCTCAGCGGCCACGGGCGATGCCGTGGCGCTACAGATTGGCGGGCAAACCGCATCTGCCAATTGCCTCAGCAGCACACAACAGGGCGTCATTGCCAGCGAGATGGCCCCAATCCTCGAGACCTTAGAGATCCGGCTGGCCAGTTTTGAGGATCTCCTGGCACAAAATGGCCAGAACCCTGTGCTCACCCATCGTCAGCAGGTCTGCGCCGACATGTCCCATGACAGTGATGAAGCGATGCGCGCACCGCAGTGGCCGCACCCTCAACACTGGGTGGATGCATCGTTTTCGCAGCCCCGGCGCCCCCGCCGCCCGGATCGCAGCGAAACAAGCCCCTCTGCGGCCCAGGTTGTTCCCATGGTGCGCATTCTGCCAAACAAACCTGCGCTGCTGCAACCGATCCTGGCTACGACCTCACAGCAAAGCGAGAGTGGGCAGGACATCTGGCAAAAACGCCTATGCCCAGCCCTGCTGGACTATGACCCCAATTTCAGGGGCGTCTTGCCTGCTGAACCACTGGTTCACCGTATCTCGATTGCGGATGAGCGCAATATAAACGCCTTTTTCTGCCGTCTTATCAATAGGTCAGAACGGTTTGACGGCATTGGCCTGAGGCAAGTTCTGGAAACGGATTTCACAGGAGCAACGACGTATATGCAAATCTGCGACCGCATTGACGCCCTACGGCGGCAACCCTGAATTCCCCTTGAACAGGTTGCCAGTTTGCCAGCCCTGGCCGTTTTATCAAGGGCCCTGATTCCGGAGCGATCAGGTCTGGGCGGCGCCGTTTTCTGTGGAGAGCTCGGACCACCCTGGTTTGATTTCAGCTGGCGGCCTCAAATCGTCACGGTCATAATCTATTCCTATGACAACAATACAAAAGTGCAATTTCCTTTTATCAATTCACCTTGCTACCCTGCCTGCATACCCTAAGAAGGAGGCAGCAAAATCTGCGTCCTCCTCTCGCCACGGCCATAAAAGCAAGCCAGATCGGAGACCAAAATGGACGGAAACGACGCCCCACAAACAGGTGGATGCCCGGTGATGCACAGCGGTGCCAAAAGCGCCTCAACCGGTGTAAGATCAAACAAGGACTGGTGGCCCAACCAGCTCAATCTGAAACTTCTGCATCAGAACTCCGAAAAATCCGACCCTATGGCGGCTGATTTTGACTATGCAGAGGCCTTCAAATCTTTGGACCTTAAGGCTCTGAAACAGGATCTTGTGGCCCTGATGACCGACAGCCAGGACTGGTGGCCTGCCGATTATGGCCATTACGGCGGCTTGTTCATCCGCATGGCTTGGCACAGCGCCGGCACCTATCGCACCTCGGATGGGCGCGGCGGCAGCGGCACCGGTCAGCAGCGGTTTGCGCCGCTCAACAGCTGGCCCGACAACGGCAACCTCGACAAGGCGCGCCGCCTGCTGTGGCCGATCAAACAGAAATACGGCAACAAGATCAGCTGGGCTGACCTGATGATCCTGGCCGGCAATTGTGCCATTGAAAGCATGGGCGGCAAGACCTTTGGCTTTGCCGGGGGCCGGGCCGATGTCTGGGAGCCCGAAGAAGACGTCTATTGGGGACGCGAGGACGAATGGCTGGCCGATAGTTCTGCTCAGAACAGCCGCTATTCCGGCGAGCGCGATCTGGAAAACCCACTGGCTGCGGTGCAGATGGGCCTGATCTATGTGAACCCCGAAGGTCCCGATGGGCAGCCCGACGCCCTGGCCTCGGGGCGGGACATCCGCGAAACCTTTGCCCGCATGTCGATGAACGACGAGGAAACCGTCGCGCTGGTGGCCGGCGGCCATACGTTTGGCAAGGCCCATGGCGCCGGGGATCCGGATTTGGTTGGCCCAGAGCCAGAAGCCGCGCCGATTGAAACCATGGGCCTTGGCTGGATCAACAGCCACGGCACCGGCAAAGGCGATGACACCACCACCAGCGGTATTGAGGGCGCCTGGACAGCCAACCCGACCCAGTGGGACAACGGCTATTTTGACCTGCTCTTTGGCTATGACTGGAACCTGACCAAATCGCCCTCTGGCGCCTGGATCTGGGAACCGGTCAATGTCCGCCCCGAGGACATGGCCCCGGCGGCCCATGACTCCAGCAAGAAGGTCAAGACCATGATGACCACGGCTGATATGGCGATGCGGATGGATCCGATCTACGGGCCAATCTCCAAACGCTTCCATGAGAACCCAGAAGAGCTGGCCGATGCCTTTGCCCGCGCCTGGTTCAAGCTCACCCACCGCGATATGGGGCCACGGTCGCTTTATCTCGGGGATGAAGTCCCGGCAGAAGAGCTGATCTGGCAGGACTGCGTTCCCGCTGTAGATCACGCCTTGGTCAATGAGGCTGATATTGCTGCTCTGAAAGCCGAAGTTCTGACCTCTGATCTCTCTGTTGCAGACTTGGTGTCCACCGCCTGGGCCTCGGCCTCCACCTTCCGCGGGTCTGACAAACGCGGCGGCGCCAATGGCGCGCGCATCCAGCTGAGCCCGCAGAAAGACTGGGAGGTGAACCAGCCCGAGCAACTGGCGCGCGTCCTCAGTGGACTTGAAAATATCCGCAGCACCTTCAACGCCACAGTGCGGGAGCGGCAGATCTCAATGGCGGATCTGATTGTTCTGGCCGGTTCAGCCGCTGTGGAACAGGCCGCACGTGCCGCAGGTCAGGAGATCGAGGTGCCATTTGCACCCGGTCGCACCGATGCCACCCAAGAGCAGACCGATGTCGACGGCTTTGCCGTTCTGGAACCAGAGGCCGATGGCTTCCGCAACTACCAGAAAAAGCAGTATAGCATCTCCCCCGAAGAGATGTTGCTGGACAAGGCCCAGCTGTTGACCCTGACAGCGCCGGAAATGACGTTTCTGATCGGTGGCTTGCGGGTCTTGGGCGCGAACTACGGCGGATCCTCATTGGGTGTCTTCACCAGCACCCCTGGCAGCCTGAGCACCGACTTCTTTGTCAATCTGCTCGATATGGCGACCCAGTGGGCGCCGCAGGAAGATGGCAGCTACGCCGGGACCGACCGCGCCAGCGGTGCAGCAAAATGGACCGCAAGCCGCGTTGACCTGGCCTTTGGCTCCAATTCGCAGCTGCGCGCCATCGCAGAGACCTACGCCCAGGACGACGCCAAGGCGCGGTTTGTGCAGGACTTTGCTGCCGCCTGGGTCAAAGTGATGAACGCGGATCGCTTTGATCTGAGCTAATCCACCAGAAAATCCCGATCTAGGCCCCCTGGGGCCTAGATCCCCTGCAAGGCAAGGGCGATAGCCTTATCCAACTTGTCCACCACTTCGCCAATCTGGGCTTCGGTCATGATAAAGGGTGGTGCCAGCAGGACATGGTCGCCGATACGCCCATCACGGGTGCCAGACATCGGATAACAGATCAACCCGGCCTCAAAAGCAGCGCTTTTTACCTTGGCAGCAAGGGTCTTACCCGGATCAAACGGCGCTTTTGTTGTACGATCCGCCACCAATTCAATGCCGCAAAACAAGCCACGCCCACGAATATCTCCCACATGTGGATGATCCGCAAACCGGTCGACCAAGGCCGCCTGCAGCTGCGACCCCCTGTCACGGCACTTGAAAATCAAATCTCTTCTGAGCATCTCCGTCACCACGGCAAGCCCGGCTGCGGTTGCCACCGGGTGACCAATATAGGTGTGGCCATGTTGAAAAAAGCCGCTCCCTGCCGTGATAGCTGCATAGATATCTGCGCTGCACAGCATCGCACCTATGGGCTGGTATCCCGCGCCCAGGCCTTTGGCGATACACAGGATATCAGGCGACACCCCATCGGCATCGCAGGCAAACATATGGCCTGTGCGGCCCATGCCACACATGACCTCATCCAGGATCAGCAAGACGCCGTATTTGTCACAAATTTCGCGAATGCGTTTGAAATATCCCGGCACCGCAGGCACCGCGCCAGAGGTGGCTCCGACAACCGGTTCGGCGATAAACCCCATCACGGTTTCAGGACCCAGACGCAGGATTTCCGCCTCCAGTTCATTGGCGACCCGCTGGCCGTAGTCAAAGGCGCTCTCGCCCTCGGGGCGATCAGCATATTCATAACAGGGCGCGATATGCGACACGCCGATTAACAGCGGATCAAACTGCTGTCGCCGCCAGGCGTTGCCCCCGGCGGCCAGAGCCCCCAGGGTGTTGCCATGATAGCTTTGCCGCCGCGCAATCAGATGGCGGCGCTCCGGCTCACCGCGTTCGAGGTGGTATTGACGCGTCAACTTGATTGCGGCTTCGGTGGCCTCGGACCCTCCAGAAACAAAATAGACCCGATCCAGCCCCGCCGGGGCTTGCTCAATCAGCAAATCAGCCAGAGCCTCTGCCGGTTCCGATGTCATAAATCCGGTATGGGCAAAGGCCAGCTTTCCCACCTGTTCCTGCACCGCGCGGATCACCGCCGCGTCCGAATGGCCCAGGCAGGACACCGCCGCCCCGCCGGAGCCGTCAAAATAGCGTTTGCCCGTTGCATCGATCAGATAGCAGCCGTCACCCGCCACAGCAGTGGGCAGGTTGGCCTTTGTATGACGTGGAAAAACATGGCTCATGGATCAGTTCCTTTTTAGGGTGTGACCTGCCAGTGAGGCGGCCTTGACCAGCGCCGCGACCGAAGCGGCATTATCCTGCAACACTCTGCCCTCTGGGGTCTCCAGGTTGTTCTCAAATCCAACACGGACATTGCCGCCCGCCTGGATCGCCGCCAGCAGGCAGGCGCGCTCGTCTCGGCCAAAGGCGCAAAGGCTCCAACTGAGATCCAGCGCCTGAGCTGCCGACACAAAATCGGCCAGCCCATCGGGCCGCCCCGGTGTCGCGGGCGCGTATTGCCCCAGCACAAAGATCACATCTCGCATCGCCGCAGGGACGACGCCGTCGGCATACCAGGATGTGAGCTGGGCAATGCAGGCCGGTGAATACAGAATATGCTGAACCTGAGTGCCCGCCTCGGCGCACAGCCCATAGGCACGCACCGCTACCTCGGGCGCCCTGGCCATTTCCCGTACCGCAATCGAGGCCGCAGCGGGGCGCAGCGCCTGCAAACAGGCCAGCTGCGTCTCCGGGGCATAGATCCCGGCGCTTTCGGTGGTGATCTGTACACCCATATTTGGCGCTGCATCCGCCACAGCCGCCATGGCCGCTCGATAGCGCCCGGCATCCAGGGAATGCCCGCCCGCATCATCGCGCACGTGCAGGTGTAATGTGCTGGCCCCTGCCTCGGCACAGGCCCGTGCGGTTTGTGCCAGCTCTTGCGGCGTGATTGGCAACTCTGGATGATCGGCTTTTTGCCGGCGCGCCCCGTTGGGCGCCACGGTCAGCTGATAGTCTGCCACCTCTGATCTCCTGCTTTGGCGTCGCCAAAACACTGGCGACAGCGCAGTGCGATCTCAAGCCAGCATTTTCAGAACAATTGCTCTTTCGCTACCTCTTCACCGGGATGTGAAGCCATTTTCGACCTCTACACGCCAAACATGGGTCCCAATCCCTACGGGTTCTGCCCACAGGCCCCCCCTGTCCCAGGGGGAAAGTTCTTTTTTACCAATTGGTTAAAAATGGGCCTGCCATAGCCTGCCAAGCCTGCCCCAAAACTGGACGCAAAACACCCCACCATCTGGCCCTAGAGTATCCGCCCGTTTTGGCGTTTCGTCACATTATGACGACTCCGGCTGACAGGCAGCTGGCAGACACCCCCACTTTTACTTTTATGGAAGGACATGTCATGGACGGCACGTTCAACGAAAACGATCTCAGCCGGGTAGTTGCGGCTGATAAGGCCCATGTCTGGCACCACCTGATTCAGCATAAGCCCTTTGAAGAGAATGATCCGCGCATCATCGTCGAAGGCAAAGGCATGCGCGTCTGGGATCAGAACGGCAAAGAGTTCCTGGATGCGGTCTCTGGCGGCGTCTGGACCGTCAACGTCGGCTATGGCCGCGAAGAGATCTGCAAAGCCGTCTACAACCAGATGATGAAGCTGTGCTATTTTGCCCAGTCGGCAGGCTCGATCCCCGGTGCGCTTTTTGCCGAGAAACTGATCGAAAAAATGCCGGGCATGAGCCGCGTTTACTACAACAACTCCGGCTCCGAGGCGAATGAGAAAGCCTTTAAGATGGTGCGCCAAATCGCGCACAAAAAATACGGCGGCAAAAAAACCAAGATCCTGTATCGCGACCGCGATTACCACGGCTCCACCCTGGCAGCGATGTCCGCCGGTGGCCAGGATGAGCGCAACGCGCAATACGGCCCCTTTGCGCCTGATTTCATTCGCGTGCCCCACTGCATGGAATACCGCAAGCACGAGCTGGGTCTTGAACATCTGTCGGGGCGCGAATTTGGCATTGCAGCCGCCAATGCCATCGAAGAGGTGATCCTGCGCGAAGGCCCCGAAACTGTTGGTGCCCTGTGCCTGGAGCCGGTGACAGCCGGTGGCGGCGTCATTGAGGCCCCCGAAGGCTATTGGGAGCGCGTGCAGGAGATCTGCACCCAGTATGACATTCTGCTGCACATCGACGAGGTTGTCTGTGGCGTGGGCCGCACCGGCACCTGGTTTGGCTATCAGCACTACGGCATCAAGCCTGATTTTGTCACCATGGCCAAAGGTGTTGCCTCCGGCTATGCAGCTATCGCCGTGCTGGTCACCACCGAAGAGGTCTTTGACATGTTCAAAGATGATGCATCGGATCCGCTGAACTACTTCCGTGACATCTCCACCTTTGGTGGCTGCACCGCCGGCCCTGCGGCGGCGCTGGAAAACATGCGCATCATCGAAGAAGAGGGCCTGCTGGACAACTGCACCGCCATGGGCGAGCGGATGATGAACAATCTGCTGGCGCTGAAAGAAAAGCACCCCGTGATTGGTGATGTACGCGGCAAGGGTCTGTTCCTTGGGGCCGAACTGGTCACTGATCGCGAAACCAAAGAGCCAGTGGACGAGAAGCTCGCCCAGCAGGTCGTGGCAGACTGTGGTGCCCAGGGTGTTCTGATCGGTGTCACCAACCGCTCTATTCCCGGCAAGAACAACACGCTGTGCTTCAGCCCGGCGCTGATCGTCACCGCCGAAGACATCGACGCCATCACCGATGCTGTCGACAAGGCCCTAACCAAGGTCTTTGGCTAAACCTCCAGTCCTCACTTAACAACTAAAACGCCCCGGTTTCCCGGGGCGTTTTGCCTATCAGTCCAGGCAGCACGAGCATTTTGGACTGCCCACTTTGAACAAAAGTGGCTCTTTCTAACAGCCCATCCCGCCTGCACTTTGGCGCAAAGGATATGCGATAAAGGAGTCGACCCATGTGGGCCACACCCGTCACACTTACCGGTCAGCAGGTCACGCTTGCGCCGCTCAGCCAATCCCACGCCGCCGATCTGGCCGTGGCCAGCGCCGATGGTAACCTTGCTGCGCTGTGGTACACGACAATACCCGCCCCGGCGGATGTCCCAGCCGAGATTGACCGGCGATTGGCGCTGCAACAGGCAGGCAGCATGGTGGCCTTTGCCATTCTGGACGCCTCTGGCCGGGCTGTCGGCATGACCACCTATATGAATATCGACCAGATCAATCAGCGGCTTGAAATCGGCTCGACCTGGTACCGCACATCGGTACAGCGCTCGGGGTTGAACACCGAATGCAAGCTGCTGATGCTGCGTCACGCCTTTGAGGGTCTCGACGCCATCGCGGTGGAGTTCCGCACCCATGTGATCAACCACCAAAGCCGCCGTGCGATTGAACGACTTGGGGCAAAACCTGATGGCATCCTACGAGCTCATATGCGGATGGCTAACGGCAGCCTCCGCGACACGGCAGTCTATTCGATCATCGCACCGGAATGGCCAACCATTCAGGCCCATCTGAACCATCTTATGACCCGGTATTGATCGGCGCGGCGGATCAAGGGGGCCACCTCAGCCACTTTATCCAGCTGTTCTCCCCTGCGACAGCTTTGCCCCAAACGCCACAGCGCCGCGCGTCAGCGCGGCGCTGGGCCCAACGGGAGGCAGGCATTCTTTGAATGACAACTCCGGGCGGGAGCCCCACCCGAAGCCCTAGCCAATCAGATCAGCTGGAACAGCACCCCCGAAACAATAGCGCCACTGACACCAAGCCCCAGATAGGTGGCAAAGACCTTTGGCTTGACCAGGGACCAGACCGCCGCCATCGCCGGGATCGAGCTCACAGCCCCGGCCACCATAAAGGACATCGCAGCACCGGCGCTCATGCCCTGGTCCATCAGCCCCGCCAACAGGGGCGGCGCCACATAGGAGTTGAGATAGGCCGGCATCCCGACCAGCGCCGCCAGGACAATCGGCACCACGCCGTCGCCCCCAACAAGACCTGCAATCAGATCAGCAGGCACGTAATGCACCAGAATTGCCTCCAACACATAGGCCAGCGCCAGCCATTTCAGCAGAAACAATCCATTACTGATAAACTCGCTGCGGAATTTCAGGCGCCGCTCCGGGTCCTGCCAGAATTTCCAGTGTGGTTTGTCATCCAGCTTTGGACCGGAAGAACAGCAACTGGAACAGCTGGGCGCCTGTTTCAGCGGATCAGCAAAGGCCCCCTGCCCCATCAGAGTTTTGACAAAGAACCCGCCAAACAGACCCAGGGCAACGGCGATGACCGCTTTGCCGATGGCAAAATCCCAGCCCAGCGCGCCGGCTGTAATCAGCAGGGTTGGTGGGTCAATCAGTGGTGACGCCAGCCAGAAGGCCATCACGGCGGAAAGTGGTGCGCCCAGCGCCAGAAGCCCGGCAATAAAGGGGATGACCTCGCAGGAACAGAACGGTGCCAGGCCGCCAAAGACTGCGGCCAGAAAAATCATCCGCACCTCACGCCCAACAAAGGCCCGCGCCACCATGGTTTCTGCCCCAGTGGCCTTGAGATAGGCCAACAGCAACACCGCAAAGAGAATATACCGACCCGTATGAGCCAAAGCCTTGGCGGCAAAAATGATCACGGCCTGGAAATTTCCCGGATCCAGCAGCAAAACTGCACAAAGTATCAACAGGCTCACAGTCCAGGGTGTTTTTAGCCACGCCCATCGGGGGCCTTTCGCCTCCGGCAGGGGGTGGGATGAGTTCTGAGACAGATCAGCCATCATTTGCCGCCTTGTTATGGGGAAGATCGGCGCAGCATTCGCTTAAGATAAAGCCCGCCAGTTTTTCCAGTTGTTCAAAATTTGCCTGGTTCAGAGTGCTGCGCCCAACCCGCGCCTGATCAACGACGCCAGCGCCGGTCAAGAATTTCAAATGATGCGCCAGGGTCGACGGAGCAATGCCCGTTCGGTCCTGAATGTCCCCAACAGTGAGCCCTTCCCGGCCTGCGCGAATAAGACAGCGCAATACCTGCAGGCGCGATTCCGAGCCCATGGCTGCAAAACCCTGTGCCGCTTCTTCCCACAACATTCTAGATCTCCTCTTCGATTCTATAAAACTAGTTTTATGGTTTATTTTGCAAAAGACAACCCCATGAATCTTCCACATCCCCTTAAGTCCAGATTGCGCACGCTTTATGTCCACCCTAAGGTGCCCGTCATGGCTATATCCGTTGACACATTTTTCCTGAATTCCGACGCCCAGGGCACCCTGCAGGCGCAAATCCAGGAAATGATCGCCGAAGGCATCCTTTCAGGGCGCTTTCGCGTTGGTGAAAAGCTGCCCTCCTCAAGAAAACTGGCGGTACATCTGGGCATTAGCCGCATCACCGTCACGCTGGCCTATACAGAACTGCTGGCAAATGATTACCTGACATCGCGTGGACGATCCGGGTATTTTGTGTCGGAAAACGCACCTGTCCCACCAATCTACACCCCTCCTGTGCAATCCAGAGAGGCAGTGGACTGGGACACTGTACTGGTGCGCAAATTCACTGGCGGCGACACCCCGCGCAAGGCCCGAGACTGGCGCAGCTATCGCTACCCCTTTATCTACGGGCAGGCTGATCCCTCGCTGTTTGATCATGCCAATTGGCGGCTTTGCTCGCTGCGCGCCCTGGGGCAAAAAGACTTTGCGGCGCTGACAGACGACTATTTCGACCAGGACGACCCCCTCCTGATCGAATACATCGCCCGCCACACCCTGCCCCGTCGTGGCGTCATTGCCCGGCCCGAACAGATCCTGATCACCCTTGGCGCCCAAAACGCCCTCTGGCTGGCTGGTCAGCTCTTGCTGAACCAGAGCAGCAAAGCCACCATCGAAGACCCGACCTATTACACCCTGCGGGACCAGTTGCATCATGTGGGCTGTCAGGTTGATTGCATCCCAGTGGATCAGGACGGTCTACCGCCACAGGACATATCCGATGACACGGATGTCATTTTCTGCACCCCCAGCCATCAAAGCCCCACCACAGCGACCATGCCCATGGCACGGCGCCGTGAGTTGCTGCAACGTGCCCATGACATTGATGCGGTCATTGTCGAAGACGACTATGAATTTGAAATGTCCTTTATGCGGGCGCCCTCCCCGGCCCTGAAGTCACTCGATTCCGATGGCCGGGTGATTTATGTCGGCAGCTTCTCCAAATCCCTGTTTCCAGGGTTGCGACTGGGCTATATTGTCGGCTCCGAAGCCTTTATTCGCCAGGCCCGCGCCCTGCGCGCCAATGTACTGCGACACCCTCCGGGCCATGTCCAACGTACTGTCGCCTATTTCCTGTCACTGGGGCATTATGATGCCCAGATCCGGCGCACCGCAAAGGTTCTGCAGGACCGCCGCCAAGTGATCGAAGAAGCCATCATCGAACATGGGCTCACGGTATCGGGCGAGGGGGTCTACGGCGGCTCATCTTTGTGGATGCAGGCGCCCGATGGCATCAACATGGCTCATATTGCTGAGCAGTTGAAACCCGACAGCGTCATTGTTGAACCCGGCGCGCCGTTCTTTTCGGCGCAACATCGCCAGCACAACTTCTTTCGGCTTGGCTATTCCTCCATTTCTGCCAACCGCATCGCACCTGGGCTGGCCCTCTTGGCGCAGGCCCTGAAACAGGCAGAAACAGCCTAACCAGCCCCTGACCTGCCACAGCAACACTCATGTTGAATGAGACAAATCATATCGCGCATTGATGTCTCGGAACCCTGCATGCGCAGGTGATCTCCTGAAAGCCCCTACTTTTACAAAGGCGGCGCCTGTTTTGGCTCTATCCGCGTTTGGAACTGGCCCTAACTGCGCGGGCTTAGTCTGCCTAAACCAGTGATAATCCCCGGTAACTGGCCGGGGCTCTATGCGTCTCACTTAGGAGCACCCGCCATGAAAATGACCACCGAGGAAGCCTTTGTAAAAACTCTGCAAATGCACGGCATTCAGCATGCATTTGGTATTATTGGTTCGGCAATGATGCCGATTTCCGACATCTTCCCCAAAGCAGGCATCACCTTCTGGGACTGCGCCCATGAGGGCTCTGGCGGCATGATGGCAGATGGCTATACCCGCGCCACCGGCAAGATGTCGATGATGATCGCCCAGAACGGCCCTGGCATCACCAATTTTGTCACCGCCGTCAAAACTGCATACTGGAACCACACGCCGCTGTTGCTGGTCACACCACAGGCCGCCAACAAGACCATCGGTCAGGGTGGTTTCCAGGAAATGGAGCAAATGCGCATGTTTGCCGACTGCGTTTGCTACCAGGAAGAAGTCCGTGATCCGTCCCGCGTGGCAGAAGTTCTCAGCCGGGTGATCATGCAGGCCAAGCGCAGCTCTGCCCCGGCGCAGCTGAACATCCCCCGTGATATGTGGACCCAGATCGTCGATATTGAGCTGCCACAGATCGTCGAGTTTGAACGCCCCGGTGGCGGCGAAGCCTCGCTGCAGGAAGCGGCTGATCTGCTGTCCAACGCCAAGTTCCCCGTCATCCTGAACGGGGCCGGTGTGGTTCTGTCCGGTGGTATCGAGGCCTCCAAAGAGCTGGCCGAGCGTCTCAGTGCTCCGGTCTGCGTTGGCTACCAGCACAACGACGCCTTCCCCGGATCGCACCCGCTGTTTGCAGGACCTCTGGGCTACAATGGCTCCAAAGCCGGCATGGAGCTGATCGCCAAGGCAGATGTGGTGTTGGCGCTAGGGTCACGCCTGAACCCGTTTTCGACCCTGCCCGGGTATGGCATCGACTACTGGCCAACAGAGGCCAAGATCATCCAGGTCGACATCAACCCTGACCGCATCGGCCTGACCAAAAAGGTCACAGTGGGTATCGTTGGTGACGCCAAGAAAGTCGCCACGTCGATCCTGGAAAAACTGTCTGACAGCGCCGGTGATGAGGGTCGCGACGATCGCATGACGCTGATTTCCACCGCCAAATCCACCTGGGCACAGCAGCTCAGCTCGATGGACCACGAGGACGACGATCCCGGCACCACCTGGAACGAACGCGCCCGTGCCGACAAGCCAGAGTGGATGAGCCCACGCATGGCCTGGCGTGCAATCCAATCCGCACTGCCAAAAGAGGCGATCATCTCGTCTGACATTGGCAACAACTGCGCCATCGGCAATGCCTATCCGTCCTTTGATGACAGCCGCAAATATCTGGCCCCCGGCCTGTTTGGCCCCTGTGGTTACGGCTTGCCAGCGGTTGTTGGCGCCAAGATTGGCTGCCCGGATGTGCCGGTTGTCGGCTTTTCTGGTGATGGCGCCTTTGGCATTGCGGTGACCGAACTGACCGCAATTGGCCGCAGCGAGTGGCCCGCGGTGACGCAGGTCGTGTTCCGCAACTACCAGTGGGGCGCGGAAAAGCGCAACTCGACCCTGTGGTTCGATGACAACTTTGTTGGCACCGAGCTGGACCAGCAGGTGTCTTATGCGGGAATCGCCACGGCCTGTGGTCTGAAAGGCGTCATTGCCCGCACCATGGATGAGCTGACAGCCGCCCTGTCGCAAGCTGTCGAAGACCAGAAGAACGGGATCACCACCCTCATTGAGGCGATGATCAACCAGGAACTGGGCGAACCCTTCCGCCGCGACGCGATGAAAAAGCCGGTCGAGGTTGCAGGTATCGACGCTTCTGACATGCGCGAACAGCAGGTCTGATCCAGATGGAGCTGCCCTTTGATCTAACAGCAGGCCAAGGGGCATATCTGGCCGCCGCACTGTTCGCGGCGGCCTATATTCGCGGCTACTCCGGCTTTGGATTTTCCGCGATCTTTATAATTCTGGCTGCTCTGACCACCAATCCGCTGCCGCTGATCCCGGTGATTTTTGCCTGTGAAATCACCATGACCCTGTTTCAGGCCCGGGGCATTCGGGCCCATGTGGACTGGTCCCGTGTGCGGCCCTTGCTGATTGGGGCTGCCATCGCCACCATTCCCGCGGTGACCGTCATGGCCCGACTGGGCGAAGATCAGGCCCGGCTGGCCATTTCAGCCGTAATTTTGATGCTGAGCCTGATCCTGCTGAGCGGCTGGCAGCTGCGCCGCCAAATTGGTTTTAATGGCAATCTGGCGGTTGGACTATTGTCCGGCATGGTCAATAGCGCCGGCGTTGGCGGCCTGCCTGCGGCGGCGTTCCTCACCGCGCAGCCGGTTGCCCCGGCGGTGTTTCGCGCCACCATGATTGTCTTTCTCACCGGGATTGACCTGATGGCCCTGCCGGTGATGCACGCCAATGGCCTGACGGGCGGCGAAACCCTGACCGGTGTGCTGCTGGCCTTTCCCATTCTGGGGCTTGGCATCTGGGCCGGGAGCCTGCGGTTTTCCTCGGCCTCACAGGCGCAGTTTCGCCGGGTGATTGTAGCGCTGCTGACGGTGTTTTCCGTTCTCAACATTCTCAAGGTAGCACTATGAACACCTCTGCAGACATATTGGTGCTGAATACCGGGTCCTCTTCTGTCAAGTTCGCGGTCTTTGACGCCCAGCTGCACGAACGCATAAGCGGTGTTGCGGAGGGTATTGGCGGTCGGGGAACCCTGCGCATCGGCGCACAGAAAGAGGCGCTGGATCTGCCTGATCACGATCAAGCGCTGGCGGCAGTTCTGGACCGGCTAACCCAACAGGGCGCAGGCCCAGGCAGCCTGCGTGCGGTGGCCCATCGCGTGGTCCATGGTGGCCAAACCCTCACGCAGCCGACCCGCATCACCCCACCGGTGCGCGCTGAGATCCGGGCCTGTGTTCCACTGGCACCGCTGCACAACCCCCATGCGCTGTTGGCGATGGATGCCCTGGACCATCTGGCCCCAGATCTGCCGCAATATGCCAGTTTTGACACCGCTTTTCACGCCACCGCCCCCGAGGTCGCCAGCCGCTACGCCCTGCCGCCCCAGGCCGAAGCTCTGGGCCTGCGCCGCTATGGGTTTCACGGGCTGTCCTACGCCGCGTTGTGCCGCCGCCTGCCTGAGATCTCCACCCATCCCTTGCCGCAGCGACTGCTGGCGCTGCACCTTGGCAACGGCGCCTCCATCTGCGCCATCAAGGACGGTCAGTCGGTGGGTACAACCATGGGCTATTCCCCACTTGAGGGGCTGACCATGGGCACCCGGGTCGGCACCCTGGACCCGAATGCGACGCTCAGGCTGGTGGAAGAGATCGGCCTGAACGAGGCCAAGGCAATGCTAAACAACCGGTCCGGCCTGGTCGGCCTGTCTGGCGGCCTGTCGGACATGCGGGCGCTGGAACAGGCAGGCACGCCTGAGGCGCAGTTTGCAATCGACCACTTTTGCTACTGGGCCATCCGCCACGGTCACAGTCTGATCGGCGCCATGGGAGGCTGCGATGCCATCGCCTTTACCGGCGGCATTGGTGAAAACGCCAGCGGCATCCGCGCCCGTATCCTTGATGGGTTTGCCTGGCTTGGCTGCGCGATTGATCCCGATAGAAACACCCAGAACACCCCCTGCCTGACCAGCACCACAGCGACGCCTACGGCCTGGATCGTCCCAGCAGAGGAAGAGCGTCAGATCGCCATGGATGCCGATACCTTGCTCCGAGGCGCCACATGAACGTGACACCATGCGCCTTTGTTTCACCGATACATCACAGCAAACTGGCCCCTTTGCGCAAGCAAAGGAACCTGCCGCTTGCTGCCCGGCATAGGCCGCGAGGGCCACGGCCCCAACGTCTGCGCCTTTGCAGCCTCTGTGTGAAAGCGCCGCTGTGACCCAGACGATCCCGCCCAACCGGACAACGCAGATGGTCCAGACCCTGCGCGCCCAAAGCAAGGAGCTGTTTCCCGGTGTTGCCGTGGCACTGATTGTCGCTGCCACCGCGCAGTTCCTGGCAGACCATTACGCCACCCCGGCGATGCTGCTGGCACTGCTACTGGGCATCGCCGTGAGCTTTCTTGGCGAAGAAGGCAAAACAGTTGCCGGCATCGCTTTTTCGGCGCGGTCGCTGTTGCGTCTGGGCATTGCCTTTTTGGGGGTGCGGGTTTCGATGGGGTTGATGATGGCCCTGGGCTGGGATCTCATTGCGTTGGTTGTGGGCGGTGTGATTGCCACCATTGGCTTTGGCCTGATGGTGGCGCGGTTTTTTGGTCACAAATGGCGTTTTGCACTGTTGACCGCCGGCTCCGTGGCAATCTGCGGAGCCTCCGCCGCCATGGCGATCAGCGCGATCCTGCCCCGCGACGGGCGTTCCGAGGAGCGGCTTATCTTTACCGTGATGGGCGTCACCGTGCTGTCGACCCTCGCCATGATTGCCTATCCTATCTTGGTGAATTTCCTCGGGCTAAACCCAGTGCAGGCCGGCGTCTTCCTGGGTGGGACCATTCATGATGTCGCCCAGGTGGTTGGCGCCGGCTTTTCCATCTCGGAACAGACCGGGGATACTGCCACTCTGGTTAAGCTGATGCGCGTCGCCATGCTGGCGCCCATCGTTTTGGTGGCCTCTCTGATGATCCGTGCCTTTGCCGAACTGCCCAAAGATGGCACCCGTCCGCCGCTGCTGCCTGGCTTTGTGGTTGCTTTTCTCTTGCTCGCCGGGCTCAACTCCTTTGGACTGATCCCGGCGAGCGTCAGCGATTTTCTCAGCCAGTGGTCACGCTGGTTGCTGCTCACCGCGATTGCGGCCGTGGGCATGAAGACCAATCTAAAACAGGTGCTGGCCGTCGGAGGCGCGGCCATTGCCTTACTCATCGTCGAAACACTGTTCATTGCCGGGCTCATCCTGGCAGGGATCACCGTCCTGAGCTGAGATCCGCCATGGACAGACAACGTTATAGGGAGGCCAGATGACGTTCCAGCAACCCCGGGTGGAGACATCCCCCAAGGTATCAGACGAGATCCGTCAGACCACCTGCTACATGTGCGCCTGCCGTTGTGGCATCAACGTGCATATGAAAACCAATGAGGATGGCAAGAAAGAGGTCGCCTATATCGAAGGCAACCGCGATCACCCGGTCAACAAGGGCGTGCTCTGTGCCAAGGGGTCTGCCGGTATCATGCAGGTCAACGCGCCCTCACGGCTGAAGGCGCCGCTGAAACGTGTTGGGCCTCGGGGGTCTGGCGAGTTTGAGGAAATCTCCTGGGATGAAGCGCTGGAGATCGCCGCTGGCTGGCTGGAGCCGATCCGCCGTGATGACCCGTCAAAGCTGGCCTTTTTTACTGGCCGGGATCAATCGCAGTCCTTCACTGGCTTCTGGGCGCAGAATTTTGGCACCTGTAATTACGCGGCGCACGGTGGCTTTTGCTCGGTCAATATGGCCACTGCTGGCATCTACACCATGGGCGGCGCCTTTTGGGAGTTCGGCCAGCCGGACTGGGATCACACCAAGCTGTTCATGCTGTTTGGCGTGGCCGAAGACCACGACAGCAACCCGATTAAAATGGGCCTCGGCAAGATCAAGGCGCGCGGCGCGCGGGTGATCGGCGTCAATCCGATCCGCTCGGGCTATAACGCCATCGCAGATGACTGGGTCGGCATCACCCCCGGCACCGATGGCTTGTTCATCCTGGCCCTGGTGCATGAGCTGATGAAGGCCGGCAAGATCGATCTGGATTACCTCAGCCGCTACACAAATGCACCGGTGCTGGTGAACCAGGACCCCAATTCGCCGGACAAGGGCCTGTTCCTACGCGACGACCACGGCTCACCGCTGGTGATCAACCGCAACACCGGCAAACTTGCCCCCTTTGACATGAAGGGCGTGCGCCCGGATCTAGGCGGCAGTTTCAAGATGGGCGACATCACCCATGTCTCGGTGTTTCAGCTGATGGCCCAGCGTTACCTGAAAGACGAATACGCCCCCGAAGCCGTGGCCGAGCGTTGCGGCATCCCCGCCAAACGTATCCGTGCCATTGCCGCAGAACTGGCCCGCGTCGCCTTTGACGAGGCCTTTGAGCTGGACCAGGAATGGACCGATTTTCGTGGCGAAAAACACAAAAAGATGATCGGCCGCCCCGTCGCCATGCATGCCATGCGCGGTGTCTCGGCCCATGCCAACGGCTTTCAAACCTGCCGCGCCCTGCATGTGCTGCAGATCCTGCTTGGCACGGTAGAAGCCCCCGGAGGCTTCCGCTTCAAACCCCCCTATCCCAAACCGGTCGACGCCCACCCGGCCCCCCATTGCCGGGTCACCCCCAACAAACCGCTGGATGGCCCGCACCTGGGCTTTGTGCATGGCCCCGAACATCTGGCGCTGAAAAGTGACGGCAGCCCGGCGCGCATCGACAAGGCCTTTACCTGGGAAAATCCGATGTCCAGCCACGGGCTGATGCATATGGTGATCTCCAACGCCCATGCAGGCGATCCCTACAAGATCGACACCCTGTTCATGTATATGGCCAATATGTCGTGGAATTCTTCGATGAACACCGGCGGCGTGATCGATATGCTGACCGACAAGGACGCCGACGGCGCATATAAGATCCCGCGCATCATCTATTCCGATGCCTATTCCTCGGAAATGGTAGCCTACGCCGATCTGATCCTGCCCGACACCACTTACCTTGAACGCCACGACTGTATCTCGATGCTGGACCGCCCCATTTGCGAAGCCGATGGCGCCGCCGATGCCATCCGCTGGCCGGTGATCGAGCCCGACCGGCCCGGTCATCATGGCGTGCGCGGCTTTCAGACCGTGCTGGTGCAGCTGGCTAACAAGATGAAACTGCCCGGTTTCACAAATGAAGACGGCAGCGCCAAATGGCAGGACTACGCCGACTATATCGTCAACCACGAACGCAAACCCGGCATTGGCCCGCTGGCGGGCTTTCGCGGCCCCGGTGGCGATAAATCCGGGCGCGGGGAGCCAAACCCGCAGCAGCTGGACAACTATATCAAAAACGGCGGTTTCTTTGTCGAACACATCCCCGCCGAGGCCAGCTATTTCAAACCCTGGAACAGAGCCTATCAAGACTGGGCGGTGGACCTTGGCCTTTATGACAGCCCCCAGCCCTATCTGTTTCAGCTCTATGTGGAGCCGATGCGCAAATTCCAGCTGGCCGCCGAAGGTTACGGCGAACGACAACCCCCGGAACACCTGCGTCAGCGCATCAAAGACACCATGGACCCGCTGCCAATCTGGTATGAGACGGATCAGCAGGGCAACGAGGGTTTCACCGTCAACGCCCTAACCCAACGCCCCATGGCGATGTACCACTCCTGGGGCAGCCAAAACGCCTGGCTCAGACAGCTGCATGGGCACAACCCGCTCTATCTGCCAACAAAACTGATGCGTCAGCACGACCTGGCAGATGGCGACTGGGCCAGGGTTTCCTCTCCCCATGGGGAAATCACCGTACCAGTGATGGAAATGGCGGCGCTCAACGACAACACCGTCTGGACCTGGAACGCCATCGGCAAACGCAAAGGCACCTGGGGCCTGCAGGAAGACGCGCCCGAAGCCACCAGGGGCTTCCTGCTCAACCACCTGATCCACGAGCTGATGCCGCCCAAAGGTGACGGACTTCGCTGGGCCAACTCCGACCCCATCACCGGCCAGGCCGCCTGGTTTGACCTCAAGGTGAAAATCGAAAAAGCAGCTGCCCCGGCAGATTTCACCGAAAGCAAACCCTCGCTGGAGCCAATCAAATCACCCGTCGGCACCGGTCCAAAAAATCTGACATGGAAGGTGGGAAAATGACCCTGCTTTTTCTCTGGCACCCCTGCTCTTCATCTGACCGCAAATACCTCGGGGTCCGGGGCAGCGCCCCGGTCCTGCAATCCAAAATGAGCGGAGGCATGTTCTGATGACTGAACTCCCCACCAATACCGCCAAAAAAATGGGCCTGGTCATCGATCTGGACACCTGCGTTGGCTGCCATGCCTGCGTGATCTCCTGCAAAGGCTGGAACACCGAAAACTACGGCGCGCCGCTGTCAGATCAGGACGCCTATGGCGCCGACCCTGCCGGCACCTTCCTCAACCGGGTGCATAGTTTCGAGGTGCAGCCCGCGGCCACAGCGGCGCAGCCTGCCCCGGCAGCGCAGCTGGTCCATTTCCCCAAATCCTGCCTGCACTGCGACGACGCCCCCTGCGTCACCGTCTGCCCCACAGGCGCCAGCTACAAACGGGTTGAAGACGGCATTGTTCTGGTCAATGAGAGCGACTGCATCGGCTGCGGGCTTTGTGCCTGGTCCTGCCCCTATGGCGCGCGCGAGCTCGATCTGGCCGAGGGCGTGATGAAAAAATGCACGCTCTGTGTTGACCGGATCTACAATGAAAACCTGCCAGAGGTGGACCGCGTCCCCACCTGCGTGCGGACCTGCCCTGCAGGTGCGCGACACTTTGGCGATCTTGGCGATCCAGACAGTGCCGTCAGCCAGCTGGTGGTTGAGCGCGGCGGCATGGATCTGATGCCCGAGATGGGCACCAAACCGGTAAACAAATACTTGCCACCGCGCCCCAAGGATAAACTGGAAGAGCAGATCGACATTCTGGCGCCACTGCTGGCGCCGGTCACCGAAACCCCCGGCGGCTTTCTGGGCTGGCTCGACAAGGCCCTCGACAAACTGCCAGGCCAGTCTTCCGGCCAGTCTTCCAGCCAGTCCTCGGATCAGTCTTCAGGAGGGACCGCCTGATGCATCCGGCACCATCCGTCATTCTCTTTACCACCCTCTCTGGCCTCGGATTTGGGCTGCTGGCCTTTCTCGGCCTCGGCTCCCCTGGCGTGACTGGCTGGGTGGCCTTTGTGTTCTACGCCATTGCTTATGCTCTGGCGGTCGGGGGGCTGCTGACCTCGACTTTCCACCTTGGCCGCCCGGAACGCGCTTTCAAAGCCTTCAGCCAATGGCGCACAAGCTGGCTCAGCCGCGAAGGCATATGCGCCGTGGCGGCGCTGCTGGTGATGGGGCTTTATGCCATTGGCGCAATTTTTCTCGAAACGCACTGGCCTGTTCTGGGCGTGATCGGCGCCGGGCTGAGCCTTGGCACCGTATTTACCACCTCAATGATCTATACCCAGCTCAAGACCATCCCCCGTTGGCACATGCCGCTGACACCGGTGATGTTCCTCATCTTTGCCCTAGCCGGAGGCGCCCTGCTGGCCGGACAAGAGCGCCTCGCGGTCTGGTTCTTGCTGGCGGCCGCTGTGGTACAGCTGGCCTATTGGTGGCAGGGCGACCGGGCCTTTGCCACCTCTGGCACCACCATGGCCAGTGCCACCGGTCTGGGCACCGAGGGGGCCACAGTGCGCGCCTTTGAGCCGCCCCATACTGGCAGCAACTATCTGCTACGGGAATTTGTGCATGTGGTGGGGCGCAGACATGCGCAAAAGCTGCGGGCCATTGCGCTGATCCTGGGCTTTGCCCTGCCAGTCATGTTTCTGGTACTGCCAGTGGAGTCCAGCCTGGTCAAACATCTGATGGCCGCCTTTGCTGTGCTTTCACATATGGCTGGGATTGCGGTGTCGCGCTGGCTGTTCTTTGCCCAGGCGGAACATGTGGTCGGGCTCTATTACGGCAAGCGTTGAGCAGTAAAACCGCCGCCACATATAAAAAGCGCGCCTCTGGGGCGCTTTTTTGTTCTGCCCATGTCACAGCCGCCAGTGCTACCTCGTCCTGTTTACATGCCGTCAAGACAGGAGACACCCATGACAGCCCGTATCGACCAGTTCACCACTGCCCCCGACCTGATGAAATCCATGCTTGCGATGGAGGAAACCATTACCGCTAGCGGGTTGGAACGCAGCCTGATCGAGCTGGTGAAACTGCGTGCCTCGCAGATCAACCACTGCGCCTTTTGCATCCATATGCACACACAGGACGCCCGCGCCAACGGGGAAAGCGACACCCGAATGCATCTGCTGCACGCCTGGCAGGAGTCCACGCTGTTCACCCCCCGCGAGCGTGCCGCCCTGAGCTGGACCGAATGCCTGACCGAGGTGGCAAGCCGCGGCGCCCCAGACAGCGCCTATGCGACCCTTGCCGCGCAGTTTGATCCCCGCGAACAAGTGGCCGTGACATTATTGATCACCACGATCAATGCCTGGAATCGGCTTGCCATCGGCTTTGCCATTCCACATCCTGTCGGTCAGGAGGCTGCGAGCGCGTGACACTTCAGGCAACTGATCCAGACACAAAAGTGTTTCTACAGATGCGGCCGTGCTTGTTTGCGGCCGCCTATCGGATGCTGGGCAGTGTCAGCGATACCGAGGACATCCTGCAAGAGGCCTATCTGCGCTGGCAACGTTCTGACCGCTCGGCGATACAAGAACCAGCAGGCTACCTGATACGGATCACCACCCGGCTCTGTCTGGATCTGCTCAAATCCGCACGTGTGCGGCGCGAAACCTATCCTGGGGAATGGTTGCCCGAACCCGTACTCACCGAAGATCCAACCGAGCTGCTGGATCAGGATGTCACCGTGGCCCTGTTGCTGGCACTGGACCGGTTGTCACCACTGGAGCGCGCCGCATTTTTGCTGCATGATATTTTTGATGACGCCTATACAGATATCGCCGCAACATTGGATCGCTCTCCCGAGGCCTGCCGCCAACTGGCCGCGCGGGCGCGGCGGAAAGTACAGCAGCTTCCGCCAAAACCACCAGAGCAAAGCCAACACGGCATGGACCTTGCCGAAGCCTTCTTTCGGGCCTCCAAGACTGGCGATACTGCCGCATTAAGCCAACTTTTAGCCCAGGACGTGGTGTTGATCTCGGATGGCGGAGGCAAGGCTATCGCGGCCCTCAATCCGATCTACGGGATGGACCGGGTGGCGCGGCTGCTGGACGGGGTGGCGCGTAAAGCCGGGCGCAGACTGCCAGCCAACTGGCGGCTTTGTCGGCTCAACAGATTGCCGGCCATGATGTGCTGGTCAGAGGACGGCGTGCTTGAAACAACAGCGATTGAGATCCTGGAGGGCCGGATTACCCGCATCTATGTGACCCGAAACCCAGACAAGACCCGGCACTTGGAGAGGGCATTGGTCTAGGCTAAACCTGTCAGCACGCGCGGCTGCGAGTTTGCCCAGAGTAGGTTTGAGAAGACATGCAGGCGAAAAAAAGCCCCGCATTTACTGCAGGGCTTTCGCAAAATCTGGTTGATGATGGCGCTTTACAACAGACCCGCGTGGGCCATGGCCGCGTCAATGGCGGCCTTGGTGCTGTCCTCAAGGCCGGTCAGCGGAGAGCGGATTTCCTGGGAGCACAGGCCCAGTTTGCTGAGACCATATTTGGCGCCGACCAGACCGGGTTCGATAAAGATCGCCTCGTGCAGGGGCATCAGTTTGTCCTGATATTCCAGCGCTTTGGCGTAGTCGCCCGCCAGAGTTGCTGCCTGAAATTCAGCGCAAAGCCTTGGCGCAACATTTGCCGTCACCGAGATGCAGCCAACACCGCCGTGGGCGTTAAAGCCCAGCGCGGTGGCGTCTTCGCCGGAGAGCTGGACAAAATCGGCGCCACAGCTGGCACGCTGCTGGCTGACACGGGCGATGTCACCGGTGGCATCCTTGACGCCAATAATGCGCGGCAGCTTGGCCAACTCTGCCATGGTGGCAGGCGTCATGTCGACGATCGAGCGACCCGGGATATTGTAGATGATGATTGGCACATCGGCACAGTCATGGGCCGCCTGAAAATGCGCCAGCAAACCGCGCTGTGTCGGCTTGTTGTAATAGGGGGTCACCACCAGAGCGGCATCGGCGCCGACCTTCTGGGCAAACTCGACAAAACGAATCGTTTCGACCGTGTTGTTGGACCCGGCACCGGCAATCACTGGCACGCGCCCGGCTGCCGCCTTGACCACCTCGGCGATTACCGCCTCGTGTTCCTCATGGGTGAGGGTGGGGCTTTCGCCGGTGGTGCCAACCGGCACCAAACCGCTTGAGCCTTCAGCGATGTGCCAATCAACCAAGCGTTTAAGCGCATCCAGATCCAACGCGCCGTTTTGAAACGGGGTGACGAGGGCTGGCATAGAGCCTGTAAACATGGGTGCGCTCCCTTAGCGAATGGTCGTGACAGGCGGAGGCCCGCCAACTGTGTGGAAATGACCGGAAATTGAGTTGATACCGGCCATTCTCGGATTATCGTCAATGGCTCTATCCCCGGATCCACTATAAAAGCAAGCCATGACACGCATACTGCTCCTGATATCGCTGATCCTGATGCTTGGATCCGTCGCAACAGCCCAGCCGCACCGGCTGGAACGGGCTCTGGAGCACCTGCGCACGCAGGACTGGCCCCAGGCCCTGCAGACCGCCGGAGCAAAAGGCTCCGTGGCCCGTGACATTGTTGAATGGCACCGGTTGCGGACCAAAGAAGGCACGGCTGAGGATGTGGAGAGCTTTTTGGCGCGACGGCCTGACTGGCCCGGTCTGCCCTATCTGCGGCGGCGCAATGAAGAGTTGATCATCGAGAAATCACACCAGCGCGTACGCGCCTTTTTTGCCGATCAACCGCCCCAGACCCCGGAAGGGGCCGCCAGCCTGGCCCGTGCGTTTTTTGCCAAGGGGCAGCAAAGTCAGGGTGAGGCGGAACTGATCCGGGCCTGGCAAACCATGCCGATGAGCGCGGAGACCCAAGAGGCTTATATTGCGGATCATGCCACGCTTTTGAAGCCGCATCATGCCACCCGGCTGAGCCAGCTGCTGTGGGACTCTCATGATCTGAGCGCGAAGCCCATGCTGCCGCTGGTTGGCACGGCTGAGCGCGCCCTGGCAGAGGCCCGCATTGCGCTGCAAAAACAGGCCACAGGAGTAGATGCAAAGATCAAAGCCATTCCGGCAGCACTGCAAAATGACCCAGGTCTGGCCTATGATCGTTTTGTCTGGCGCGACCGCAAAAACCGCCAGGACGATGCCATTGCCCTGATGATGGATCGCAGCACCAGCGCCAAGGCCCTGGGACAGCCGGAAAAATGGCTGCGCCGCCGTCGAGATCTGGCACGTCAACTGATGCGCGACGGAAAGCATGAACAGGCCTATCAACTGGCCGCGCATCATTTTTCCACGCCAGAGGTTGGCTATGGCTATTCTGATTGCGAATGGCTTGCCGGGTATATCGCCCTGCGCAAGCTGAAGGACGCAGAACTGGCCGTCTATCATTTTGACCGGTTTCTTGACTCTGTTGAGACGCCAATTTCCGTGGGGCGTGGCGGCTATTGGCTGGGCCGGGCCCATGCGGCTCTCGGCGAGGTGGACAAGGCCCATACGGCCTATGCAAAGGCCGCTGCCTACCAGACGTCCTTTTACGGGCTACTGGCAGCAGAAGCCCTGGGGCGCAGCTTTGATCCGGCGCTTGTGACACCGCCACAGCTGCCGCCCTGGCGCAGTGCTGCTTTTCTGGACACCTCGGTGGTTGAAGCCGCTTTGCTGCTGTTGCAGGCAGGCGAGCTGACGCTGGCAGAACGGTTCTTTACCCATCAAGTGGAAAGCCTGTCACCGCTTGAAGCGCAGCAGATGGGGCAGATGGCCGTTGCAATGAAAGAGCCACATCTGGCGGTGATGATTGCCAAACGCGCGGCCCAGGCCGGTGTAGAACTGCAAGGGGCCTATTACCCGCTGCACCCTGTTGCCCTGCAAAAACTGCCTATGGCCTCAGAGATGACCCTGGCAATTGCCCGGCGCGAAAGCGAATTTGACCCCCTGGTGGTCAGCCACGCAGGGGCGCGCGGTTTGATGCAGCTTATGCCAGCCACCGCCAAACTGGTGGCAACAGAGCTGGATATTCTGGCCAAACATGAAACCGCCCGCCTGACGGCGGAATGGGATTATAACGCCACATTGGGCAGCCAGTACCTGGCCGGGCTGGCGGCGGAATTCAACGGCAATGTGGTGATGATGGCGGCGGGGTATAACGCCGGCCCACGTCGCCCGATCGCCTGGATGAAGCGATACGGCGACCCCCGCAGCGGCAGCCCGAATATCATCGACTGGATCGAGCACATTCCCTTTAACGAGACCCGCAACTACGTGATGCGGGTCACCGAAAGCCTGCCTGTCTATCGCGCGCGGCTGGGCAAAACGCCTCTGCCGGTCCCCTTCTCAAAGGAACTGTCAGGCGCGAGCCTTGCGGCTTTCGCGCCACAAAGTGAATAGCCCGGCTGCGATGATGATCGCCGCGCCGCTTGCCACATTCAGACGGATCACTTCGCCAAAGATGCTGACCCCCAGAATTGCCGCCCAGACCAGGTGGAAATAGGCAAAGGGCTGCACCGCGCTGGCCTCTGCCATCTCGTAACATTTGATCAGCAACCAATGTCCGGTGACGCCAGAAACGCACAGCAGGGCCATCCACAGCCAATCCCCCTGGCTCATGGGCTCCCAGAACCAAATGCCGATCAAGGTCATAAACACCATGCCCGCGATCCCGGTCCAGAAAAAGCTGGTGGCGGTGCTGTCGCGCCGCGCCGCATAACGGGTCACCAGCCCATAGACCGCAAACATCAGCGCCGAGGCAAAGGGGATCAAAGCCGCAGGATCAAACACTCCGGTGCCGGGCTGCAGAATGATCAGCACCCCGATGAGCCCCACACCAATCGCCGCCCAGCGGCGCCAGCCCACGCTTTCGCCCAGCACCGGGCCGCTCAGCGCGGCAACCAACAGCGGATAGCAGATAAACACCGCTTGGCTTTCGACCAACCCCAACAGGGTAAAGCCATAGACAGCGACGCAGATCTCACCGACCAGCAGGACACCGCGAAAGATCTGCAATCCCAACTGACTGGTGCGGGCCACGCCCCTTATGCCCCCCGGTGTCCGCATCGCCAGGAACACCACAAAAGCCGCAAAAAACCAGTAACGCACCATCACCACCATATAGGTGTTGTAGGTGCCCGCCAGATGGCGCGAAATCCCGTCCTGCAGGGCAAAGACAATTGTCGCCCCAATCATCAGCAAAATGCCCATGGGCACATTATTGCTTTGAGGTGTGCTGCCTGCCGTTGCCGTGCTCATTCCAAATTCGCCTCTGTCCTGACCGCCTTGGTCATATGTCGTTTACGCCCAAATCCCGGCACCCGTGTCACGGTAAACCCTGCGGCTTCCAGCCCCCGCCGCACAAACCCTGCTGCGGTATAGGTGGCCGCACTGCCCCCCGGCTTGGTATGATCCGCAACCGCCTGCAACAGATCCTGCTGCCACAGCTCGGGATTTTTCGCCGGAGAGAACCCATCCAGAAACCAGGCATCAACCACCCCTGTCCACTCTGGTAGCGACAGGCGCGCGTCGCCTGTGACCACCTCCAGCTGCAATGTCTCCAAATCACAGTGCCCGCTGCCCTGCCACTGTGCCAGAAACCGATCCGCCCAGGGCTGGATATCAGGAAAAGCCGCCGAAGCTTTCTTCATATCGGCAGGGGCCATCGGGAAGGCCTCAAAACTGGTGAACCGCAGCGCAGTCTGCTGTCCGCTCTGCTCCCAGGCGCGCCAGGTGGCCAACATATTCAGCCCGGTGCCAAAGCCCAGCTCAGCCACATGAAAATCAGTCGCAAACCGTGTTGGCAGATCATTGCCTCCCAGAAAAACATGGCAGGTCTCGGCCAGACCATCCTGGATCGAGAAATAGGGATCATCAAACTGATCCGAGACCGGAATGCGGTCTTCCCGCCAGCTGAGCTGTGCCTGCTGGTCCGCCATGGCAAAATCCCCTACATGAAGTCTGAAAACTGGCGCGACACTGGCGAAAGGCATGGCAAATGACAATGGCAGATATCACCGTCCGGGGCGCAGGCATCTTTGGGCTGTCCATCGCCTGGGCCTGCGCCAAGCGCGGCGCCCGGGTACAGGTGATCGACCCTCACGGCGCCGGGGCGGGCTCCAGTGGCGGCCTCGTTGGCGCCCTGGCGCCCCATGTGCCGGAAAACTGGAACCCCAAAAAGCAGTTCCAACTCGACAGCCTGCTGATGGCGCAAGCCTTCTGGGCAGAGGTCGAAGCCGCCGGAGGGGTCACCGCAGGTTATGGTCGCACCGGACGCCTGCAGCCGCTGCAGGACGCCCGCGCAGTTGAACTTGCCTACCAGCGCGAAGACACCGCCCGCAGCCTCTGGCAAGGTCAGGCCCGGTGGCAAGTCCGTCCGGCCTCTGACCTTGGTACCTGGTGCCCACCCAGTGCTAGCGGACTGGTTGTCCAGGATACATTGAGCGGCCGCATGCACCCCCGCCGCGCCTGCGCCGCCCTGACGGCTGCCCTAGCCAATAAGGGCGTGACCATCACAGAGGATGGCCCCGATACCGGCCTGGTGCTGCACGCCAAGGGCTACGCTGGCCTGCTAGAGCTCAACGACAGCTTTGCCAAACCCATGGGCAATGGGGTCAAAGGCCAGGCCGCGCTGCTGCGCCATGACGCTGGCGAGGTGCCACAGCTCTATGCGGATGGTCTGCATATTATCCCCCATGCCGACGGCACCGTCGCCATCGGTTCTACCAGCGAACGCAGCTTTGAGCACCCAAACGACACAGACGATCAGCTCGACGATGTCATTGCCCGCGCCACTGCAGCGCTGCCTGTGCTGCAACAGGCCGAAGTCATAGAACGCTGGGCAGGGGTTCGGCCCCGTGCCAAAAGCCGCGCGCCAATGCTGGGCGCCTGGCCCCAGCGCCCAGAACATTACATCGCCAATGGCGGCTTCAAAATTGGGTTTGGCATGGCCCCCAAGGTCTCTCAGGTCATGGCAGACCTGCTGCTGGACGGCAAAGACCACATCCCCCCGGGTTTTCGGGTCGAAGACAACCTTTGAACCAAATTTGCAGACCTCCCCCGGCCCGGTTCTTTTGCCCTTTGACGGGTCAAGGGCGGCGTCAGCCGCCGCGTGCCAGCGCGGGTCACCCTTGAGGCGGCACAGGGCCCTGTAAACTGGACCACGCGTCTTGAGAGGCAGACTTGCCGCTCAAGCGCTTCCCCAGCAGCCTTGTTGCGCCGCGCAGCGGCGCCGGGCCCAAGGCTTCTTTTGATGACCAGCCCTGCTGGTGTTCAAAAAGGCGCGGGAGCTCCCCCTTATCTGACGTTCAAACCTTTGCCTCAGGCAGGGCTTGGGCCTGCATGCATTGCCGCCCATCTGGCGCGCGCACCCAAAGATCCTGCCCATTGCAACACAGGGTCGCCGCCTCAAAATGCATCAAAGGTGCGGTGGCACGAAAGGAAAACTCAGCCAGTGGTCCCATCAGCTCGACAGCCAGCAACATCAGCTGCTGCGCCAATAGCGGGCCATGCACCACCAGACCAGCATAGCCCTCAACCTCGCGGGCATAGTCCAGGTCATAATGGATGCGATGACCATTAAAGGTGAGCGCCGAATAGCGAAACAGCAAGGTCGAGTCGAACCGGACCTGTCGCGCCTCTTCTTCATCTTCACGGGCCCGAGGCGGTAGTGGTTTTGGCGCCTCGGGAGAGGGATCCTCGCGGTAGACAAGATCGTGCCACTCGCGCAGACATCGCTGTCCCTGCTGGTGAATGTCATGGCGCAGGGTGACAAACCCCAAAGGCCCGGTTCGGCCCATCTTGGTCTGCGAGCGCTCTACGACAGAGCGTTTTTCCGCCTCGATCCCAGCCTTGAGCGGGCGTTCAAACTGCAACCGGCCACCAGCCCACATGCGCCGCGGCAAACCAAGATCAGGGATCAACCCGGATGTGCTCAGCCCTGGGTGGCCATCTCGGCCTAGCTGCTCCGGCGGCACCGGTGTCCAGAAATAGAGTTGATGAAAAAACGGCGGCAGTTCTGTGCCTGCGACGATGCTTGGCTGCAATCCAAGCGCAACCTGCAGTGCCGCAGACCGCGCAGGGTCCATGACATCGAGACTACGGAGAATATTGCCGTCAGAGGGAGGAGCGGAGTCAGTGAGATGTGTCATTGCGCAACCTTACGCCCTGCACCTTCCGTGGCAACCGCCCAATCACAGGCTCCAGCCGCGCGGCAGAGCAAAATGCAAAAGAGGCCACATCAACATGTGGCCCCTCAGTGGTGCTAATCACGCCCGTTGAGGCTCTCTCATCGCCACATCAGGCGGTGGGAACAATCACGATCTCAACCCGGCGGTTCTGCGCTTTACCCTCGGCGGTCAGGTTGCTTGCCACAGGCTGGGATTCCCCACGCCCATAGGTTTGCAGCCGGTTGTACGGCACCCCGCCCGCCTGCACCTGATCGGCAACGGTACTCGCCCGCTGCTCTGACAGGGTCTGATTGTAAGCCGCATCACCGTCGCTGTCGGTATGGCCAATCACCTGAACCGTGCTGTTGGGATATCTCACCAGGCTCTGCGAAACTTGCCGCAGGTCGGATTCAACTGCTGGGGAGATTGCCGCGCTATCGGTGGCAAAGGTCAAATCATTTGGCAAGGAAAGGATCAAACGATCGCCGGTATTGACGATGGTGATGCCATTGTTGGACAGGCTCTGGCGCAGCTCAGCCTCTTGCTTGTCCAACTGGTTGCCAATGGCGCCCCCCAACAAGGCCCCCGCAGCAGCGCCAGCAACGACTGCCGCGCCTTTGTTGCTGGAATTTGACAGACCCGCCAGCCCAGCCCCCACAATTGCCCCGGCAATCAGGCCATTGCGCTCTTTTTCGCCCGGCTGGCGCAGGGCATTGGTATCAGTACAGGCGGTGGTCAGCCCAAGGAGCGCAGCCAACAGGCCCGCGCTGGAGATTTTCAAAACGGTCACTGGGTCACCTCATTCTCTGCTCGCCGATGCAAATCCTGCACCGCGTCCCCGTATATATCGACGCTGAGGAGAGCCGGCTCAAGCTCTTGCTTGCCCGTTTCGGCGAAATACTGCGCAAAAACAGCCAGCACCGCATAAATTCAGTGTACAAAACGCTGTCGGCTAGGCCTTTTCCGACTCGCGCTCTGGCGTGTCAGCGCGGGCGGCCTCATAGGCCAGCATGGCGCGCTTCACGGGTTGCCCCCAATGATACCCCCCCAGCTCACCTGATTTCTTAAGCGCCCGGTGGCAGGGGATCAGCCAGCTGACCGGGTTGCGGCCAACAGCGGTGCCAACCGCCCTGACTGCCCTTGGTACGCCGATTGACTTGGCGATTTCCGAATAGCTGGTGACATGCCCATCCGGAATTGACATCAGCGCCTCCCAGACCTTGATTTGCAACGGGGCGCCAATCAGATGCAGCGCGGTTTCCCCCTTTTGCGCAAAGGCTGCATCAACCAAAGGCCGCAATGCCATGGGATCCTCGACAAACCTTGCCTGTGGCCAGCGGCTGCGCATATCGGCCAGGGTTGGCTCGGCCCCTGTTTCAGCAGCAAAACCCAGGCCACAAATACCTTTCTGCGTGCCCATTACCAGCGCCAGCCCAAAGGGACTGTCAAACCAGCCCCAGAGAATGTCCAAGCCAGCGCCTTTGCGGGCATATTCACCGGGGCTCATCGCCTCCCAGCGTACAAAGAGATCATGCAGCCTGCCGGAGCCGGACAGGCCCACTGCATGTGCGGTTTCCAGCGTGGAAAACCGATCCCGCAGCAGGGTCTTTGCATGTCCAAGCCGCAGATACTGCTGATATCGCTTGGGGGAGACCCCAACCCAGGCGGAAAACAAGCGCTGAAAATGTGCCGGGCTCATATCCATGCGTTTTGCCAGCTCTTCCAGCGAAAGATTATCACCGCCCGCATCAATCAGGTCGATGGCGCGGCGCATGACGCCATAGTGGTAGCCTTGCTCGCTTGCCTGTATGTTCATGCCGCGCCCTTTTGGTCTCTGCCTGCTCTGATCATACTGCCATCTGCCCTCGGCCAGCGACCCGAAACTTGCGAAAATGTCCTCAGCTGCAAGCCGCGCGGCCATGATCCGGCCAGAGAGGCGCTGCTGTGGCCAAAGAACAAGCAGGAAAGCCCTTGTAAACCGCGCCGACGCTTTGGCATTGCAGGATGTTGGCCAAAACGGCGATAAGGCCGGTTATGGCAAAGCAACTCGATTATCATACAATTCGCGAAATCTTCTCGCGCTTTCAGGCCGCGGAACCAGAGCCCAAGGGCGAACTGGAGCATGTCAATGTCTACACGCTGGTGGTGGCTGTGGCCCTGTCGGCACAGGCGACCGATGCAGGCGTGAACAAAGCCACCCGCGCGCTGTTCCAAATCGCGGATACGCCGCAAAAGATGCTGGATCTCGGCCTTGAAGGCGTCACCGAACATATCAAGACCATCGGCCTGTTTCGCCAGAAGGCCAAGAATGTCATCAAGCTCAGCCAGATTTTGGTGGATGACTATGACGGCGAGGTGCCAAACTCCCGCGCGGCGCTGCAATCGCTGCCCGGAGTAGGCCGCAAAACCGCCAATGTGGTCTTGAACATGTGGTGGCATCAGCCTGCACAGGCGGTCGACACCCATATTTTTCGCGTTGGCAACCGTTCGGGCATAGCCCCAGGTAAGGATGTCGATGCAGTAGAGCGCGCCGTTGAAGATAATATTCCCGCTGATTTTCAGCAACATGCACATCATTGGCTGATCCTGCACGGACGCTATCACTGCAAGGCGCGCAAGCCGCTGTGTGGCACCTGCCTGATCCGCGATCTCTGTCAATATGAGGACAAGAACCTATGAAAACCTACCAAATCGTTGGCATCGGCAATGCGGTTGTCGACGTGATCTCGCAAAGCGATGACAGCTTTCTGGCCCATATGGGAATCGAAAAAGGCATCATGCAGCTGATCGAACGGGATCGCGGCGAAGTGCTGTATGGCGCCATGGAAAACCGGGTGCAGACCCCCGGTGGATCGGTCGCCAATACCATCGCCGGCGCCGGGGCTTTGGGCCTGGACGCCGCCTTTATCGGGCGGGTGCATGACGATGCGTTGGGGCATTTTTATGCCAATGCCATGAACGAAGACGGCGTTGATTTTGTAAACCCACCCGTTGCGGGTGGCGAGTTGCCGACCTCGCGGTCGATGATTTTTGTATCGCCGGATGGCGAACGCTCGATGAACACCTATCTTGGTATCTCCTCCGAGCTGAGCAGCGCCGATGTGCCAAACGCCGTGGCCGGCAGCGCCCAGATCATGTTCCTGGAAGGCTATCTGTTTGACAAGGACAAGGGCAAGTCAGCCTTCATGGAAGCCGCGCGGGACTGCCGTAAGGGCGGTGGCAAATCTGGTATCGCCATCTCGGATCCCTTCTGTGTCGAACGGCACCGGGCAGATTTTCTGTCCTTGATCGAACATGATCTGGATTTTGTGATCGGCAACGAGGACGAGATCAAATCGCTGTTTGAGACCGATGATCTGGAAGTGGGCCTGGCCAAAACGGCGGCGATTTGCCCGCTGGTGGTCTGCACCCGCTCTGGCGATGGCGTCACCGTGATCAGCGGTGAAACCCGGCTGGATGTGCCCGTCACTAGGGTGGTGCCGGTAGATGCAACCGGGGCCGGCGACCAGTTTGCCGCCGGCTTCCTGTTTGGTCTTGCCACCGGCCGTGATCTGGAAACCTGTGCCAAGATTGGCAACATCTGCGCGGCTGAGGTCATTAGCCATATCGGTCCACGCCCCGAGAGCAATATGCTGGAGCTGATCCGCGAGGCTGGCCTGCTGTAAGCACAGCGCCTGGTTTCAATCACAAAGCGGGCTCTCCCGCCCGTCGCCCCTCTCGCCTCCGGCGGGAGGGCTCCCGTTGGGCCCAGCGCGGGGAGGCTTTGCCACCCCGCGCTCCGGCGCTCTTTTCTACCAGTGTTCTGGCACAGGTGGCAAAGCCAAGCACCCCTAGCCTGATGATTTTTCAACCGCTGCCTGTGCTCGCGACAACAGGGTCTTGAGTGCAGTGCGCTCTTGCTTGGGCATCGGGGCAAGCAGGCGTTCCTGCGTTGCAACATGCTCTTCCACCACCCGGTCAATCAAAGCCAGACCATCGGCGCTGAGTTCGATCAGAAAGCTGCGGCTGTCGTCAGGATTGATCAGACGCAGCACCAGGCCCTCTGCTTCGAGACGGGAAATCCGGTTGGTCATAGTGCCAGAGGCCACCATGGTTGCTTTGAGCAAGTCCCCCGGTGACAGCCGATAGGGCGCGCCTGAGCGGCGCAGAGTTGCCAGCACGTCGAATTTTGCAGCATTCAAACCGTAGCGGGAGAACGTGACCTGCATCGCCTCCTGATAAGCAAGATAAAGCCGGGCCACCCGGCCAATGATCCCCATGGCGCTGACATCCAGATCGGGCCGTTCACGCGCCCATTGGTCAGTGATAAAGTCTACATGATCCATGCACATAGCCTGTTCAGAATTTATCTTGATGTCAAGACAAACCCAATTATCTTGACATCAAGATAAAAGTAAGGAGACTCAAGATATGGCCCGTTTGGATCTATTTCTCACCGCGCTTGCCCCGACCATCTGGGGCAGCAGCTATATTGTTACGACCAGTCTGCTACCGGGGCAATCGCCGCTTCTGGTGGCGCTATTGCGTGCCCTGCCCGCTGGGCTGATCCTGCTGCTGATCGTCCGCCAATTGCCGCCGCTTGCCTGGATTCCAAAACTGTTGGTGCTGGCGACGCTCAACTTTTCGCTGTTTTGGACCCTGCTTTTTGTCGCTGCATACCGGCTCCCTGGTGGCGTGGCGGCAACGCTGGGCGCGGCGCAGCCGCTGTTGGTGGTGTTTTTGTCCGCCTATGCGCTGCAAACGCCCATCCGCCCCACCGCGCTGCTGGCTGCGGCGCTTAGTATTCTTGGTGTGGCACTGCTGGTGCTGACCCCAGCGGCCGCCCTTGATTTTGGGGGTGTTGTGGCTGGCTTGGGCGGCGCCGCTTCCATGGCCGCAGGCGTGGTTTTGACACGCAAATGGCAACCACCAGTCCCCCCACTCACCTTCACCGCCTGGCAATTGACCGCCGGTGGATTGCTGCTGATCCCCTTTGCGGCCCCCAGTCTGGCCGACATCCCCCTACTGACAGGAAACAACCTCATTGGCCTGGCCTACATGAGCCTGATCGGTGGCGCCCTGACCTATATTCTGTGGTTTCGCGGTTTGGCCCGGATCGAGCCTGCCAAAGTCTCGCTTTTGGGGGTTCTAAGCCCGCTCTCAGCCGTCTTTTTGGGATGGACCTTGCTGGGCGAGAGCCTGACCCCGATGCAAATTTCGGGCGCTGCCCTGGCCCTGTTCAGTCTCTGGTTGGGGCAATCTAACCTGGGCTTTCGCCGCCCCAAAGCAAAGCTCCCCTCGTAGGTTACAAAACCCAGGGGCCGGGCCAGGCCCCCAGGGGTCTGGCCATGGGCAGGAAAACTCAGCTCTCGCTCACTGAAACGCGGCTCGAAACAGCCTACCCAGGCCGCCCCTTCCCCCCGCATGCTCTGGGCTCAGAAATGGGCAGAAAATTCAACCACCACGCGGGCGTAGACCTCACGCTTGAAGGGGACAATCTTTTCCACCAGCTGATCCACCGGCTGCCAGCACCAGTCCGAAAACTCAGGATGATCAGTTTCGATATTGATCTGATCATCGCGGCCAAGAAACCGCATAAGATACCATTTCTGTTCCTGACCGCGATATTTCCCGCCCCAGAACTTTGGCACCACGTCAAGCGGCAGGTCATAGGGCAGCCATCCGTCGCTTTCGGCAATGATCTCAACCAGATCCTGGGTCACGCTGGTTTCTTCTTCCAGCTCACGCAGGGCTGCCACACGGGCGTCCTCGCCGCAGTCGATCCCCCCCTGCGGCATTTGCCAGGCATCCTGAAACCGATCCTTGCGCTGTGCCACAAAGACATGGTTGGCCCGGTTTACCAACATGATGCCCACATTGGGACGATAGGGCAGCTTTGCAATTTCTTCGGGCGTCATTTTAGTCTCCTTGGGCCACTGGGGCAGATGCAGACAAAGGCCGCAGCGCGGTAATATCGGCGGTGTGGCTCTGCTGTTTCTCCTTAGACCCCGTGTCGTCAGGGCAGGCAAGAGGGTGACGCCGCGTTGAGGCGTGACAAGCCCGCCTGCGCAGGGCATTTTTGTCGACAACGACAAGGGAGAGTGTCATGACTGCGTACCCAAATCTTCTGGCGCCGCTGGATCTCGGATTTACCACATTGAAAAACCGGGTGCTGATGGGCTCGATGCACACTGGTCTGGAAGAAACCAAAGACTGGAATCGGGTGGCGGAGTTCTATGCCGAACGGGCGCGCGGCAATGTTGGACTGATGGTCACTGGCGGCATTGGCCCCAATCTCGAAGGCTCGGTACTGCCCGGGGCGTCGATGATGACCACGGATGAAGAGGTCGCCAGCCATTCCATTGTCACCAAGCGCGTGCATGAGGCCGGTGGCAAGATCGCCATGCAGATCCTACATGCGGGCCGCTATTCCTACGGCCCCAAATGCGTCGCCCCCAGCCCGGTGAAATCGCCGATCTCCCCCTTCCCGCCCAATGAGCTGGACGAAGAAGGCATCGAGAAGCAGATCGCGGATATCGTCAATGCTGCCGTATTGGCCCAGAAAGCGGGCTATGACGGGGTGGAGATCATGGGCTCTGAGGGCTATTTCCTCAACCAGTTCCTGGTCACCCATACAAACAAGCGCACCGACCGCTGGGGCGGATCCTATGAAAACCGCATGCGCCTGCCCATCGACGTGGTCCGCCGCACCCGCGAAGCCGTGGGCCGTGATTTCATCATCATCTATCGCCTGTCGATGATCGACCTGGTGCCCAATGGCTCGACCCATGATGAGGTGGTGCAGCTGGCGCAAGAGGTCGAAAAGGCCGGCGCTACCATAATAAATACTGGCATCGGCTGGCACGAGGCACGCATTCCCACAATCGCCACCTCGGTCCCGCGCGCGGCCTTTGCCTGGGTCACCAAGAAACTGATGGGCAAGGTCTCGATCCCGGTGATCACCTCAAACCGGATCAACACGCCGGAAGTGGGCGAAGAGGTGCTGGCCACGGGCTGTGCCGATATGGTGTCGATGGCGCGACCGATGTTGGCAGATGCGCATTTTGTCGCCAAGGCCGAAGCCGGTAAGGGTGCACAGATTGCCCCCTGCATCGGCTGCAATCAGGCCTGCCTGGATCACACCTTTGGGGGCAAGCTGACCTCTTGTCTGGTGAACCCCATGGCCTGCCATGAGACCGAGCTGGTCCTGGGCACGGCGGATGTGCTCAAGTCCGTGGCGATTGTGGGTGCGGGTCCTGCAGGTCTATCGACCGCTCTGGCTGCGGCGCAGCGGGGCCATAAGGTCACCGTCTTTGACAGGTCGGATGAGATCGGTGGCCAGCTCAACATGGCGAAACAGGTGCCCGGCAAGGAAGAGTTCTGGGGCCTTGTCGATTGGTATCGCACCATGGTTGCCGAGGCCGGGATCACTCTGGAACTGGGGCGCGAGGTCTCTGCAGAGGATCTCACCACCTATGACGAGGTGATCATTGCCACCGGGGTCATGCCCCGCGATCCCGGCATTCCCGGTCAGGACCGCCCCGAGGTGCTGAGCTATATCGACGTGCTGCGCCATAAGAAACCCGTCGGCAAGACGGTTGCGGTTATCGGCGCAGGCGGCATTGGCTTTGATGTCAGCGAATACCTGCTGCACGAGGGCAAAAGCCCAACGGAAGACCTGCCTCTCTGGATGAAGGAATGGGGGGTCACCGACCCGGCCGAGCACCGCTCCGGTCTTGCCCCCGAGGGGCCACAACCCGAGGCTCCGGCCCGTGAAGTCACACTGTTGCAACGCAAAAAACAGGCCCATGGCAAAGGCCTGGGCAAGACCACTGGCTGGATCCACCGGGCCACGCTCAAGATGAAAGGCGTGAACTTTGTTGGCGGCGTGAACTATGAACGCATCGACGACGAGGGGCTGCATGTCAGCTTTGGCGAGGCGCGTGAGACCCCCACCGTTATCGCAGCGGATAGCATTGTGCTTTGCGCCGGGCAGGTCTCGGACCGCAGTCTCGCGGAGGCGCTCGCGGCCAAAGGCGTGCCCTGCCATGTCATCGGGGGCGCCGATGTTGCCGCAGAGCTGGATGCAAAACGCGCCATCAACCAGGGAACCAGGCTGGCTGCCACACTCTAGGCGCTGAAGGTTACGGCCAAATCCTCCCGCGCCCACAGATGTCCTGGCAAAGCCAGGCCACCATCCCGTGCGACCTTGGGGGTAGCGCCGCGCGCATTGCGCGCGGCGCTACCCCCAACGGGAGGCGGCTTTGGCAAAAGCCAACGACGGGCGGGAGCCCCCCTGTCTGAGGCGTCAAATCGATTTGTTTGCTACCTGGCTATCCTCGGGGGCCTCTTGACGGTCCCGCATGCCATAGTCGCGCTGAACCTCTGCCACTTTCAGGCGATAGTCCGCAAAAATCCCATCCCGGCCTTTGCTTTGGGCTGTGCGATGCTGTGTCAACTGCCGCCACTGCTGCACCGCCTGTTCATCGCGAAAGAAGGAAAGAGACAGCAGCTTGTTCGGCTGGCTGAGGCTTTGGAACCGCTCCACCGAAATAAAGCCGTCAATCTGCTCCAGCAGTGGCTTCAGCTCTGCCGCCACCTCAAGATAGCTTGGCTTTTGCCCCTCGGCGATCTGCACTTCAAATATCACGGCTATCACTTGCGCGCTCCTGTGGTGGGGACATCTGGTGTTGAGGCCAGCTTGAGGAAACTGCGCTCCTCCCGCAAGATAAACCGCTCCCGCTGGGCAAAGGCATAGTTCTCCTGCCCCAGCGGATCAGCGGCCAGCCGGGCCCGATAGCGCTCATAGCTGGCAAGGTCGGCAATGTTATAGATCCCATAGGCTTGGGTCGCAGATCCTTCATGCGGGGCAAAATAGCCAATCAGGTCGGCGCCATTGCGGGGAATGGCCTCCCCCCAATTGCGCGCATACTGGCGGAAGGCCTCGGTTTTTGTTGGGTCGATCTGGTAGCGGATAATACATGTAAGCATGGCAGGTTTCCTGTTCTTGGGATCCCAAGCCTAGCCAATTCCACAGCATAAAGGCTTCGCTCTGGAGCGAAGCCTTTATGCTGTGGAATCCTGTCCCCTGGTGAAACCGGGTTATCAGGCCACTTCTTGCTGCGCATCACCAGAGCCGGCAAACCTTTGAAGCAGGTTTGACAACCGCGATGCTTCGTCTTTCATCTTCTGGCTGGCGCTGTTGGTTTCTTGCACCATGGCGGCATTTTCCTGGGTGACCTTGTCCAGCTGGGAGACACCAATGTTGATCTCGCGCAGGCCAGAGGCCTGTTCGGTCGCTGAAGCGGCAATCGAAGAGACACGTTCAGAAACGCTGGTTACGCTTTCGACAATCTGCGCCAAGGTCTCGCTGGTGGCCTGCACCAGGCGCTCGCCATCTTCGACCTGTTTTGAACTATTGGTCACCAGCCCCTTGATGTCATTGGCCGATTTGGCTGCCAGATGGGCAAGGCTACGCACCTCCGAAGCAACAACCGCAAATCCACGACCGGCCTCACCGGCGCGGGCTGCTTCTACCCCCGCATTCAGGGCCAAAAGACTGGTCTGAAAGGCGATGTCGTCAATCACCGTGATGATCTTGCTGATGTTTTCAGAAGACTCCGCAATGGAGGTCATCGCCTGCATCGCCTCCTGCATAACACCGCCGCCCTGTTCCGCCCGTCTGCGGCCCTCAGCAGCCTGTTCATCCGCCGCCTGCGCTTGTTCCGCTGCGGATTGCACACTCGCTGACAATTGTTCCAATGCTGCGGCGGATTCTTCCAGTGTTGCAGCCTGGGTTTCCGCTCGACGGGACATTTCATCGGACATCGTGGACAGCCCCTGCGCATTCTGGCCCACCGCGCTCGAACTCACGCTGAGCTCTTGCACCAGTTCTCCCAAGGCGCCCGCGAGATCATTAAAGTCGATACAGAGCATTTCATAGCTCTCGCCGAGGTCGGTCCAGTCCCCCGCAGGAATCCGCTGATTCATATCGCCAGATTTCAGATCCGCCATGGAGGCGCTGAGAACATGGAACAGTTCAACCCTGCGCTCATTTTCCTGCTGATTTTTCAGCTCAATTGATTTGGCCTGGTCCAACCGTTGCCGCAGATCCGCAAGGTTGCGGGCAATGGCCCCGACCTCATCCCGGCGATGGGTATCTTCAATCTCGCTTTGGTAGTCGTCTTCCACCAATCTATTCACAGAACGCGCTGCTGCAACAATTGGCCGACTCAGAAGCTGGCCAAACACCAACGCCATGACCAGTGCGCCAACCATTGCCGCAATGTTGGTGCCCAGCTGCACAATTTCGCTGCGCGCAATCAGACTGGTAATTTGATCCTCAACCGCCTGTTTTCGCGCCCCCATGATGTCCTGCATGGAATTAACCGAATCACGAAGATGGGCAATGGCGGGAACGACTTGATCATAGGCAAAAGCCCGGCGGTCTGCACCCGCTTCGGTCTTTTCAAGTGCAGCAAGCATAGCGGTGAAGCCATCGACAGTTGGCGTCAGAGCGATGACAGATTCATAAACATCGTTTTGAACAGCATTTGCAGAAGAGACCTTAACAAAGCGATCCTCGGCACCAGCAATTTCTGTGGCGACCTCGTCTATGTTGCCGCGCAGCCCCGTTATTCCTTCGTTGTCGCCACCAGTATAGGCCAATAGATCCGCCAAACCCTGTTCGATATCTTCTTTCATATCATCCAGGCTCTTCAGCTGTGCCACAACCAAGCGCGATTGATAGATGCTTTCTGTCAAACGATTGCTGACCAGCCAGGAGATTCCAGCGACCAGCGCCAGCATCGCAACAAAAGCGCCCCCTAAAATAAATACCTGCGTACGCAGTGAAAAACGATGCATGAGTTATCAGCCTTTCCAAACATTATACGTTCTGGCTCCGAGTTATATTCAAAAGTAGTGTACATCCCGTTATCTTGGTCCAAGGAAGCCTACAGGCTGGGCAAATGGGGCAAAATCTCATGGAGCTCTTTGCACCCTCTTTCATAGAACGCGCCTGGCGCAGCACATGTTTTTGACCTTGGGCTTTGGCGCGCCTCTTCTTCTGGAGCTAAGCCTGCTTGCTCAACCGCCGCTGCTGCTGGCCCCATCCCTGCGGCTGCGGCTACTGGTAGCTGGTCTGTTTTTCTGAACGAAACGGTCAAAATCGCCACATTGTGCGACCGTTTCCAGGATCTGAACGGTTTTGAGAAAACCCCGCAATTATCCCACCATTGCCCCGTTCTTGCCCGAATTCGACGCCAAACACAGGTCGAGCAAACGAAACAAAAGGACCCTGCGAATGGATCGACTGACCGAAATGGAGGCCTTTGCCAATGTCGTGGACCAGGGCGGGTTCACCGACGCGGCAAAGAAGATGGGGATTTCAAAATCCGCCGTATCTAAACATGTATCCAGCCTGGAGACCCGCCTCGGCGCCCGGCTGCTGAACCGCACAACGCGCCGCGTGTCGCCGACAGAAATCGGCCTCGCCTATTATGACCGCGCCAGACGCGTGCTGAACGATGCCGGCGAAGCTGACGCGCTTGTCTCCTCCATGCAATCCGCGCCTTCCGGGCTGCTCAGGATTTCGGTGGCGACGGATTTTGGCGTCAACCATCTGTCACCGGTGCTGTCGGAGTTTCTACGGGATTTCCCCGACATCACTGTCAACATGGTCCTGAACAACCGCTATGTGGAGCTGATTTCAGAAGGTTTTGATATGGCTCTGCGCATAGGCGAACTGGAAGACAGCTCGCTCAAGGCCCGCAAGCTCACCGAGACCACCAAACGGATGATCGCCTCACCGGGCTATCTGGAACAATTTGGCCGACCGCAAAAAATCGACGATCTGAACACCCACAAGCTTTTGCACTATTCCAACCAGTCCAGCGGCAATGTCTGGAAGATCACCGCCCCCTCTGGTGAGAAGCGCCAGGTGCGCACCACGGGCTGGCTGTCGGTGAACGATGGGCAATCCCTGCTCAATGCTGCGATCTCGGGTCTGGGCATCGCCTATCTGCCCAGCTACCTCTACTCTGAAGCGATGGCAGAGGGGCTGGTCGAAGACGTCATGCCAAACCTGCCCGTAGAGACCCAGGGCATCTATGCGGTCTATCCTCCGGGCAAGTTCACCCAGCCCAAGGTCCGTGCCTTTATCGACTTTCTGGCTCATTCCTTTGCCGGCAAAGATAGCGAAGAGTGGCAACAGTCCGCCTGATTGGCGGCACAGCCCCATGACTCCTCTCTTTTCAAAGCTGCTCCTGCTCAGGCGGGGGCAGTTTTCTGCTGCGCCACCCGAAGAAACGACAGCGCTTTCCTCGGTTTGGCGCCCGGAGTCCTGACCCTAGATTATCTGGAGAGCAGAACCACCTCCACCCGGCGATTTTTCTCGCGCCCGGCGGCTGTGAGATTACTGGCAATCGGCGCCATATAGCCGGCTCCCGCAACCTCGATACGCCCGTCAGAAACACCATAGGTCTGCACCAGTGTTTCCTTGACCACCGAGGCCCGCCGCAATGAAAGGGACTTGTTGTCCTCAAGCCCGCCAACGCTGTCAGTGTGTCCAACAACCAGAATCTGAGCCTGGGGCTGCTCTTCCAAAAAGCCTGCGAGCTGCTCCAGACTGGCAATAGCGTCCTGGCCCAGTGCTTCCCCTCCGGTGCCAAACACCACTCCGGCCAGCACGACATGGCCCTGTTGTTCGAGCAGGCTTGCCAGCCCCAAAGCGGTTTGTGTTTGAGCTTGTAACGGAAGGGCGGAGGCGGGGGTTTCTGCTGTCACAAGAGCCAAAGGCGCCTGTTTTTCCGGTGAGACCTCGATCAGCTGAATGTAGGTTACTGTTCCGCTTCGTGACACCAACAACGAAACCACCTGCCTGGCCGCAGCAGGCTCAGCTGTTGCCTGCCCCGTCGTGGCCTGATCCGCCGTCGCGGCTGCGGTCTGCTTTTGCGCCGCCAGAAAATGGTAATCCGACAGGCTGACAACCATGTCGGGTGCCGGGACGACTTCGATGCCAAAGCGAAAATCAAAGCCACCGCATTGGCGGGTTTCGCATTGGAACAGGATCTCATAACCCTGTTCTACCAGCTGGCTGCGCAGCACATCCAAAACCTGCAAAACAGTTGTATCGCCTTGCAGATGCCAGGTCCGCCGCAGGATATGGCCTTCTTGCAGGCGCAGGGGGATGCCCGCCGCGCTAAAGGCGCCAACCGGTAGCGCATAAGTGCCCAACGCGGTTTCCCGCTCGGAGCGGGCTGTGGCGCCCGCAGGCAGCTGCAAGGCAGCCTCCCCCCCTGATTGAGCCTGAGCTGCAACAGCAGAGAAAGCCAGGGTCAGACAGCTGCCAAGAGCCAGAACAGCAGGGCCAAGCCTCATCTGGTCTGCCTCACCGGAACTGCGCGTGGTATTCGTCGTTTGGCACCATGCCAGTGGCCGAGGCAACACGGTTGGACATGTTGTAAAACGCGGTAACATTGGCGATGTCCCAGATATCGCGATCGCTAAAGCCAACCTGGCGCAGCATTTCGCGATCGGCCTCTTCGATCTCGGTGCTGGCCTTGGTGACCTTGACCGCAAAATCCAGCATGGCCCGTTGGCGCGCATCCAACGGGGCAACCCGGTAATTCATCACCAGCATCTCGCCCAGTTTTGGATCGCCCGAAAGCTGGCGAACCGCAGCGCCATGGGCCGCAAGACAATAAAAGCAGCCGTTGACCGCCGAAACCGCCACCGCGATCATCTCGCGTTCCAGTTTGCTCAGGCCGCTGTCGCCTAGCATCAGCTCATTGTAGAGCGCACTAAAGGTGTTGAGTTTATTCTCATCAAACGCATGGGCGCGCAGCACGTTGGGCACCATGCCCAGCTTGTCCTGACAGATGCCGAAATACTTCTGCATGCCCGCAGGCAGCGGGTCCAGAGGCGGCAGATCCAGAGCGGTTGGCGGTGTTTGATCGGTCATGATAAATTACTTCCTGTAGGTAAATGTCGGTAATGGTATTGCCCGCTTTTGGTCATACCCAATGCGGCATAAAGTCCGTTGGCTCCGGCGTTTTTCTTGGTGCAAAGCACTGCCAGCTCGCGCGCGCCATTTTCAGCCGCCCACAAGGCGGCCTGACGCATCATCCAAACCCCCATGCCACGACGCCGCTGGTGCGGCAGGATCTCCAGCGCATGCACCATGGCCACGCCATCATGCACCGCCACAAAACCTGCCCCGGCTGGTTTATCATCATTGCGCGCCAACAGGGCCGCCTTGGGACCAGCAGCCCGGTCCATGATCGCCTGACGT
Organism: Pseudophaeobacter sp. TrK17; assembly: GCF_042192375.1. Classification (NCBI taxonomy): domain Bacteria; kingdom Pseudomonadati; phylum Pseudomonadota; class Alphaproteobacteria; order Rhodobacterales; family Roseobacteraceae; genus Pseudophaeobacter; species Pseudophaeobacter sp. TrK17. Next base: position 273,363 of record NZ_CP071700.1, on the reverse strand, counting down.
TCCGGGCCAATGCCCCCAGCGATCCATATTTCACGCTGGATTTCTAGCGGCGACCACAGGGCAAAGGTGGTGACACGGGGGATCTCTTGGTCTGTCAGCTGTTCAATCGGACAAAGCCACAGATTGACCGGGTCTTTCACCAGATAGCCGCGCGCGGCCAGCTGTGCATCCAGCTCGTCCTGGCCATCGCGAACCATAAAGAGGCAATCTTGCCCCATGGCGCGCATCGCCTGTTCGGCAGCCTCGATCTCAGCCTCAGAGGCGGGACCCTCAACGCTGGCGGCCGAAACGCGGCTGCCGCCGCCCTGTCCGTCGCGCAAAGTGACAGGCCCAAGTCTGCGTTTTCCAGCGGCAGGCCAGGTGGCCTCAACCACATCATAATACTTTGGATCTGTCAGCGTGGCGCCCATACTCATAGCCCCATCTCCTGTGCCAACTCCCGCATTGCCGCGTCAACCCCGGGGCCATTGTGGCCACGGATCACCACATTGGCCCCGTAGGCGCCGTTGTGCTGAAACGGATAGCACCCGATCGACAAATCCCCGTGCCGCGCGGCCAGATCCGACAGGAAAGCCGCGATATCGCCTTCGCCGCGCATCACCCGCAGGCTTTGTGACAGCAAGGGCTCGCCGCCGGTCAGCCCCGGCAGAACGCTAGCCACCATGGCCTGAAAAACCGTTGGTACCCCAGCCATTACATGCACATTGCCTAAGCTGAATCCCGGCGCCGAAGACACCGGATTGTCGATCAAGGTCGCGCCGTCGGGGATTCGCGCCATGCGCAGGCGCGCCGCGTTTAGCTCTTGCCCCGAATTGGCATAATGCGCCGCCAGAATGGCCCGGGCATCGTCGCGCACATCAAGATGGGCGCCAAAGGCCTCTGCGATGCAATCTGCGGTGATATCATCATGGGTGGGGCCAATGCCGCCACTGGTAAAGACATGGTCAAACCTTTTGCTCAGCGCTTGCACGGCGGCAATAATAACCGGTGCATCATCGCTGATCACCCGCACTTCCTTCAGGTCGATGCCATGTTTGGTCAGCTCACCTGCCAGAAAATGCGTATTGGTGTCCTGGGTCCGTCCTGACAGGATTTCATCACCGATGACCAACATTGCGGCACTTGGGTTGGGCATCTTCTCTCTCCTATGATGACACTCTGCGCGATCTTTGCTGCAAGATAGCCACTCCTGCATCAAGGGCAAGCGGGCATCCCGTCTCAGGCCTGCTCTGACGCGCGGTTTCTGGCCAAGATTGGTGCAAACACTTTCCTCACCATGGCTTTCTCAGACCTGCTGACGATTTCGCCCCCTGCGTGCTCCCTTTTGTACCATTCCAAGCCTCTATGGGCACGCCCTGCAGCAACATCTTGCTTGCAGGTCAGCCAATCCCACACTGCGATCGTTGTGCCAGCCCATGGGGTGTTCTACTCAGAGGCTATGAAACTTCTCGCACTCTCTGGCAGTGGCCGCGCCACATCCACCAACACCGCTTTGCTCAAATCTGTGTCTGAAATCGCAGGTTCTGATCATCGCGTAACGGTTTTCGCAGGCGTCGCTGATTTGCCGGTCTTCTCTCCTGACGCAGAACAGGATCCCTTGCCGCTGCCGGTTCGGAGTTTCATTGACCTGATCCGGGAAAATGATGCGCTGATCATCGCAAGTCCCGAATACATAAGGGCAATTCCCGGCGGCTTGAAAAACGCGATTGATTGGCTGGTGTCCCGAGACGAGATTATTGGCAAGCCTATAGCCTTACTGCACGCCTCACACCGAGGGGATGACATGCTTGCTCAGTTGCGGCTGGTTTTGGCCACAGTCAGCGATGGGTTCACCCCAGAAGCCTTCGCCAGGTTTGACCTAATGAAACTGTCACCAGAGCAAATTCATCAGACCATGTTGGAGCCGCAGAACCGATCAAAGGTCGTTGATTTTCTTGCACAGCTTACCCGCCAGGTCGCGCAGATCCGGGCCTAGAACTGTCCATTTGGCAAAATGGCCAGTCACACCCCAACGACAGGTGCCGCCACAGTTATCTCATGCGGGCTGATCTGAGTGCTGTAAACAAGCCGCTCAACGCCACAGATTTGCGCATGATCAAAGGCCCGCGCATAGGCCGGGTCGATATCATCGGCGAGCTGAAAGCGGTCGCAATCTGTGCGTTGCACAAGATAGAGCATCACCGCCCGGTGCCCTTGCTCTACCATACGGGCCAGTTCTTCCAGGTGTTTTGTGCCCCGTTTGGTCACACTATCAGGAAACTCCGCCACGCCTGGTTGCCGCATCAGCGTGACGCTCTTGACCTCGACATAACAGGCCGGGAAACCGGGCTGTGTCAGAAGAAAATCAATGCGGCTGTTTTCACCGTATTTCACTTCGGGTTGTACGGTCTTGTAGTCAGCCAGCTCGGTGATTTTCTGAGCCTCAAGGGCGGAACGCAAAACCCGGTTGGGAACCGCAGTATCAATGCCTGAGAAATGTCCGTTCTCATGCTCAACCAATCGCCAGCCGTATTTCAGCTTTTTCCGGGGGTCATTGTTGGGCTCCAACCAGATCCGCATGCCCGGCTCTGCCAGCCCGGTCATCGAACCGGGGTTGGGGCAGTGGGCGGTGATTTCCTGGCCATCTGGCAGCAGACAATCGGCCAAAAATCGCTTGTAGCGCCGGATCAAGGTGGCCGGGATGAGAGGCGTAGAAAACTCCATTCTATCTTCCTATCCCAGCCGCAAAGGGTGTCAAAGCAACATTCTCGATCAATCAGGACAATTTGCATCCGAACCGACAGACAGGGGTGCGCGGCCGTTTTAGACGGCGTACTATACTGCGGACGCGGGGCGCTGATCTACCGCAGATGCAATTCTGCGCAATAGATCGCCCTGGGCCAAGGCTGCCAGCAGCCTGACCAGTACCAACCCCCAGCCCCGGTTTTACAACGGCGGCTCTGGTTCTTTTAACCAAATCCCCTTACATAGTCCCCAAGAGACACGCCTACGGAGCCCAGCTTGATGAGATCGAAAGACGGCCGCACCACCAAAGACGGCATTCGCATTTACCAGGAAGCCGATTTTTCCGGCATGCATGTGGCCGGGAAGTTGGCCGCGCAGATTCTGGATGACATCGCACAGCATGTTTTTCCAGGGCAGACCACCGGAGAGATTGACCGGCTCATCACCAATATGGTCGAGGAGGCCGGGGCGAAATCTGCCACCATCGGCTACAAGGGCTATCAGCACGCCAGCTGCATTTCAGTAAACCACGTGGTCTGCCACGGCATCCCCAGTGACAAAAAGCTGAAAGATGGCGACATCCTCAATATCGACGTGACCGTCATCGTGGATGGCTGGTTTGGCGATACCTCGCGAATGTTTGTTGCGGGTAAACTGTCGCGCAAGGCCGAACGCCTGATTCAGGTGACCCATGACAGCCTGATGAAAGGGATCGAGGTGGTGAAGCCCGGCAATACCTTTGGCGACATCGGTCATGCCATCCAATCCTATGCTGAAAGCCAGCGGATGAGCGTGGTGCGCGATTTCTGCGGCCATGGCTTGGGGCTGGTGTTTCATGCGCCGCCCAATGTGCTGCACTATGGCCGCCCCGGAACCGGCCCAAAGCTGGAAGAGGGCATGTTCTTTACCATCGAGCCGATGATCAATCTGGGCCGCCCCGAGACCAAGATCCTCGCCGATGAATGGACCGCTGTCACCCGCGACAAATCCCTGTCGGCGCAGTTTGAACATTCCATTGGCGTCACCGCAGACGGGTTTGACATTTTCACCCTCTCCCCCGGCGGCAAGTTCCACCCGACCTACGGCTAGGACCTCAGCCCCGGCGCCCTGATATCAAAAGCCCCGACCCTCGGTTGGGGCTTTTCATTTGGGGAAAGGAGTTTGCTCAAAGCCCGATCAAGGCCGGGACATCAGACATATGGGAAAAGACCTCAGCACCCGCCGTCGCCAGATCCGCGCCACCGCCCTCGGGCGCAAAGCCAAGACACCGCATACCAGCCCGCGCCGCCGCCGTGGCCCCGGTGGCGCTGTCTTCGACCACCAAGCAGTCGCGCGCCTGTTTGCCAAAATGGCTGGCAGCCGCCAAAAAAAGCCCCGGATCCGGTTTTGCCACGCCCAGGGAATGGGCTGAAAACATCGCACTGGGGTGAAACCGCTGCCACAGCCCGTTCTGCCCCAGGGTGATGCGCATCTTGTCTTCGCTGCCATTGGACGCCACACAGCAGGGGATTTGATGCTGATCCAGGACCGCCAAAAGCGCCGTAACACCCGGCGTCAGATCCACGCCGGCCTTGAGCGCCGCATAGGTTTCCCCATAGATTTCATCAACCCAGCCCTCATGCAGGTCCGCCCCTAGCGCGATGGCTTTCTGCATCACCCCAGTCATGGTGCCACCGACAAACAGCTGCATCGAGCGTTCAAGGCTCAGCGACAGCCCATGCCTGGACAAATTGTCGACCAGCGCCTGATTTGACACCCGTTCACTATCGACCAGTACCCCGTCGCAATCAAAAATAACCAGCTGTGGCGTTGGAAAGGTCGTAGGCATGTCATGAATTCCTGAGGCAAAGCCCCGGTATTCTGCCCCGCGCTAAACCCTGATGCAAACCCTGTACCGGCACAAAACCGCCCGATCTACCCCGCGCCTGTTTCAGACTGACACACCCCGCAACAACAGGGTAATATAGCTGTCGCCATATTTGCGCGCGTCTCGCAGCTCATAGCCTTCGGGAGGGGACATCGCCGCGTTTTCCTCCCAGATGATCAGCGCATCCTCCGCTATCCAGCCGCCAGCCTCGGCGGCCTTCAGGGCCTTTTCCCCCAGGCCTTTGCCATAGGGGGGATCGAGAAACACCACATCAAAGGACGCCTGCGGGTTCTCCCCCAGCTTCAGCGCATCGCGCCGGATCAGGCTGGCGCGATCGCCGGCGCGACAGATGTCGATGTTTTTGGCGATCAGCCCCTGCGATACCCGGCCGTCATCGACAAATGTCACGCTCTCGGCGCCGCGCGACAGGGCCTCGAGCCCCAACGCACCGGTGCCGGCAAAAAGATCCAGCACCCGCATGCCGTCAAAATCAACCTGATGCGCCAGCACGTTGAACAGGCTCTCGCGCACCCGGTCAGTGGTGGGACGCAGATGGGCCCCCGCATCGCCCTTGCCCAGCGCCGCCAAGGCGCGACCGCGAAAGTCCCCGGCGATGATCCTCATGCTTTCAGCAGGGGTTTCAGATCCGCCGCAGCGTCTGCCACCGCCGCCTTATCTGCCGTCTTGCCCATGTCGATCAGCCGTTTGCCGACCATATAGGCACGCGGATCATTCATTGCGTCCACCGCAACCAATTGATCGCCCTTGTAGTACCAGAACGAGGTGGTCCGGCCGTCACCGGCGCGGGTGACAACATTGTCAAACCCGGTGTTCAACCCGGCGATCTGTAGTTTGACATCATACTGATCCGACCAGAACCAGGGCGTTGCCACATAGTCCTTGCCCGCGCCCATCATGTTCTGCGCCACGACCTCCGCCTGATCAATGGCGTTTGGCACGCTTTCCAGCCGGATACGGCCCCCTTTATACGGGAAGGAGGCACAATCCCCCGCGGACCAGATCGACGGGTCAGATGTGCGCCCCTGCGCATCGGTCTTGATGCCATTCTCCACCTCCACCCCGGCCAGCGCCGCCAGTTGGGTGCTGGGGGTGATACCAACGCCAACAACGACAAAATCAACCTCAACAGTGGAGCCGTCGCCCAGGACGGCGTGGGTCACCTGGCCCGCCTCGCCTTCCAGATGGTCCAGCCCGGTGCCTTCCAGGATGGTAACACCGTGATCCCGGTGCAGAGCGCGGAAATAGTCAGAGGTCTCGGGCGCGGCGACCCGCTGCAGGATGCGATCGCCCATCTCCACCAGGGTGACATCAACCCCGCGTTTGGCGCAGACCGCTGCGGCCTCCAGCCCAATGTAACCACCGCCAACGATCAAGGCGCGCTTGCCTGCACCCACATAGGGCGCCATTGCATCAACATCGCCCAGGCTGCGCACCACAAAAACCCCGCCAAGATCACCGCCGATAGCGGCAGGCAACTGCCGTGGATCCGATCCGGTGGTCAGGGCCAGCTGGTCATAAGCAATCACCTCATCGCCCAGGCTCAGGGTCTTGGCCCCAGCATCAATCGCCGTCACCACAGTGCCGAGACGTAGGGTAATGTTGTTGTCAGCGTAAAAACTCTCAGGCCGCAGAAACAGCCGCTCCAGATCCATCTCTCCCAGCAGATAGGCCTTAGACAGCGGCGGGCGCTGATATGGCAGGGTCTTTTCGGCCCCAATCAAGGTGATTTCGCCTTCAAACCCATCCTTGCGCAGCTTCGCCACCAAGGACGATCCTGCCTGTCCTGCTCCGATCACAATGATGTGACTCATTTCACCTCTTGCCTCCCACGCTGGTTCTGGTCTCCTGTTGTGGTGACCCTATAGGGGCGAAGAACCTAAACGCAATCACCACAACAGAGGAAACGCGCAATGATTTCTGCTGGAGAGAAACTGCCCGATGCAACGCTCACCCAAATGGGCGCTGAAGGCCCCGAACAGGTGCAGATGGCCGATAAGGTAAAGGGGCGCAAAGTCGCAATTTTTGCGGTGCCCGGCGCCTTTACCCCAACCTGTCATTCCGCCCATGTGCCCAGTTTTATCCGCACCAAGGATCAGTTTGCTGCCAAAGGCGTCGACGAGATCATCTGCATCTCGGCCAATGATCCCTTTGTGATGCAGGCCTGGGGCGAAGCAACCGGCGCCACGGCTGCCGGAATTTCCATGCTGGCCGATGCCGAAAGCGCCTTTACCGATGCAATCGGCATGCGCTTTGACGCGCCGCCCGCCGGGCTGATTGGCCGCTCGCTGCGCTATGCAATGCTGGTTGAGGATGGCGTCGTGACCCAGCTCAACATGGAAGAAAATCCCGGTCAGTGCGAACTCTCTGCTGGCGAAGGCCTGCTGGCCTCGATTGGCTGATGCAAAACGGCTGCCCGAGCCTATCGCTTGGGCAGCCGCATTTTTGATCTCAGACCAGAGTTTCCGGCCAAAATTTAATGCCAAAATTTCAGACCAGGCTATCGAATTTCCGCGCCAGCTTGGCATCCAGTGCCGAGACCCCCTCCACGTCATGGGTGGTGAGCACGACCGTTACCTGATTGTAGATATTGCTCCATTCTGGATGGTGGTCCCATTTTTCAGCCCAGATCGCGGCACGGGTCATCCAGCCAAAGGCGTCGACAAAACTGTCAAACGTGAAGGTCTTGGTCAGGGCATCGCGCCCCTCGACCATCTGCCATCCGGTTGCAAACAGCGGATCCAGTAGCGGCCCGCGCGTGGCCTCTGATAGTTTCTCGGTCATTCCTGTTCCTCCACTTCTGCTTTGCGAAACGGCCCATAGCTGGTCAGCACCTCGACCTCTTCTGCCACCGCTGCCCGCTCGGCTTCCAGATACCGGCCAACGGCCTCGGCAAACCCTGCATCGCCGATCCAATGCAGGCTGTGTGTCTCCACTGGCAGGTAGCCACGCGCCAGTTTGTGTTCGCCCTGCGCGCCAGCCTCAACCCGTAACAGCTGATTGGCAATGGCAAAATCAATGGCCTGATAGTAGCATAATTCAAAGTGTAAACAGGGGTGATGTTCCAGGCAGCCCCAGTAGCGCCCATATAGGGTCTCACGCCCGATGAAATTCAACGCCCCCGCAACCGGATAACCATCGCGTTCCGCCAAAATAAGATGCAGATCATCCGCCATGGTTTCGTGAATGATCGAAAAGAACTCCCGCGTCAGATAGGGTGTGCCCCATTTGCGCGATCCGGTATCCTGATAAAAGGCCCAGAAGGCATCCCAGTGCTCCGGGCGGAGCTGTTCCCCGGTATAGCTGTGGATTGTGCCACCAAAGCTCTGAGCCTGGGCGCGTTCCTTGCGGATATTTTTACGCTTGCGCGACGACAGCTCCGCCAGAAAGCCGTCAAAATCCGCATAACCATCGTTGAGCCAGTGAAACTGTTGGCTGACCCGTGGCATCAGCCCCATCTCAGTGCCGATCTGCGCCTCTTCAGAGGTGCAAAAGGTCACATGCAGGGATGAGACCTGGTTGTCGCCCGCCAGCTGCACCGCCCCCTGCACCAGGGCCGACTGGCCAATGCCCTCATAGCCGGGCCGCACCAGCAACCGCCGCCCCGTGGCCGGGGTAAAGGGCACTGCGATCTGCAGCTTGGGATAATAGCGCCCGCCGGCCTGCTCATAGGCATGGCCCCAGTTGTGATCAAAGATATATTCGCCCTGGCTGTGCGATTTGGCATAGAGCGGCGCGCAGGCGATCAAGGCCCCGTCGAGAGAGGCAGTCAGATATTGCGGCTGCCATCCCGTGCCCGGCCCTACCGACCCGCTTTGCTCTAACGCGCTGAGAAACCGGTAGGTGGTAAAGGGATCCAAAGGACGCCCGCCATCAGAGGCTTCCGGGCAGGCACAGGCATCCCAATCCGCTGCCGCAATCTGCGACAGGCTGCCAAGCACGCGAATTTCAACTGGTTTGTGATCCATAAACTCTCCCTGCTCCTGACACTATTTGAGCAGCGTATCGCGTTGATCAAGCCGGCAGCGGCGAAAGATATTGTTCAAAAGTAACATTATCCACCCATTTGCGCGCCTCGTCCTCGGCTGCACGGCTTTTCACCGTCCAGCATAGAACCGGCACCCCAGCAGCGCGCAAACCCTGCACCCGCTGACGCGACAGATCCCCCACCTCGTGGCTGATAAAGCTGGACTGGCTGCTGTCAAAATCAGGGATGTCGCGCAGCCGCTCACAGATGGCTTTGGGAACCGGGGTCCAGTCCGTCGGGTCATACGCGCTGGTCACCAAACCCCGCGCAATATGGGGCGCGTATTGCGCCAATGCAGCGGTCGAATGTGGATTGAACGACATCAGGGCGACTGTTCCCTCATAGCCCTGCAGGACCTTGGCTGTGGCTGCTTCCAGATCGCCCACATTGGGGCCCAGATTGCCATCCTGGTCCTTAATCTCAATCAGTAGCGGCACCTGACCGGCCACCAGATCCAGCACCTCGGCCAGGGTCGGTATACACTCGCCGTCGCCACCTTTTAGCGGGATCTGTTCCAGCTCTGCCCGGCTGCGGGCCGCGACCAAACCTGTGGCCTCGGTCAGGCGGTCCAGGTCGTCGTCATGAAACACCATGGGACAGCCATCGCTGGAGCGCTGCAAATCAATTTCGATCGCATAGCCCGCCGCAATTGCCGCGCGGATGGCCGCGCGGCTGTTTTCAGGCCGTCCATCCGTCACATCATGCAGCGCCCGATGGGCAACCGGCAGCGACAGCAGGTCAGCAGGGAGTTTTGGGATCATTTGATCTGGAACACCGCGTCGATTTCAACCGCCACCCCCAGTGGCAACGACGGCGAGCTAACGGCCGAGCGCGCGTGGCGGCCAGCGTCACCCAGTGCAGCAACCAGGAAATCTGACGCGCCATTTACCACCTGTGGCTGCTGGGTGAAATCCGCAGTGGAATTGACAAATGCGCCCAGCTTCACCACCCGCACCAGGCGTTCAAGATCGCCACCGCAGGCGGCTTTCAGCTGCGCCAGCAGGGAGATGGCACAGCGCTTGGCGGCGGCCTGACCGGCCTCCACATCCAGATCCGCGCCCAGGGTGCCGGTGATCAAGCCGTTTTCATCCGCAGAGATCTGCCCGGAGACATAGACCATGTCACCCGCAACGACAAAAGGCACATAGTTGGCCGCCGGGGCCGGGGCCTCTGGCAGGGTGATGCCCAGGTCTTTTAGGTTTGCTTCGATGCTCATGGTCACGCTCCTTCAACGCCGATGTTTCGCGGCGACGCTAGCGCTGATGACCCGCGCCGGAAAGAGCAAAAACGACAACAGCCACCAGCACCGGGGCATCAGTCTTCGCGAAAGGCTTTGACAAAATAGTCGGCCAGGGGTTTCACCAGATAGGTCAGCGGCGAACGATCCTGAGTGCGGATGTAGCTTTCCACCGGCATGCCGGGAATAAGCACCGTACCTTTGGGCAGGCGCTGCGCCTCCTCTGCGTTCAGTTCTATTTCAGCCCGGTAAAAAGAGGCCCTGGTGTTCTGGTCCTCAAATGCATCCGCCGAGACCTGCATGACCTTACCATAGAGATCCGGGGTATTGCGCTGATCCAGAGACGAAAATTTCAGCGTCACATCCTGCCCGACATAGATCTGTTCGATATCCGTGGGCGACACCTGCGCCACGATCACCAGCGGGCGGTCCTGCGGCACCAGATACAGCACCGGGTCTGCCGCCCGGATTACCGAACGGGGGGTGTGAACCTGCATGTCATAGACAATTCCCGAAACCGGTGCGGTGATATCCAGCCGGTCCAGGCGCTCCAGCAGGGTGCGGCGGTTTTCGCCCAGCTCCAATTCCTGAAACCGCAGATCGCGCAGCTGGGTGATCGCCTCTTCCCGCCGGGTCGAGCCCAGTTTCAGGATCACGATCTCAGTCTCGGTAATCCGCCCCAAGGCCTGGGCCTCGGTGGCGATCAGCTCTCCCAAACGGCCACTCAGATCGGCCTCGGTGCGGCGTAGGTTGAGCACAGTCCCCGCCTGCGCCAGCCCCCGGTCCAGCAGAATTGTCTGGTTCTTCAGCTCCTCGGCGATCAACTCCAGCTGCAACTCCATCGAGGCCTGCTGTGCCTTGATCCCGGTGATCTGATCCCGCGTCTGCGAACTGCGTTTGTTCAGCTGTTCAATTTCACGGGCAATGGATTCTTCGCGGGCCACAAACAAACGGCGCTGCCCCTCGATCAAATCCTGCACCGCCGGACGGGTCTCGGTCAGGGCCAACAGCTCTGCATCAAAGGTAACCTCTTTGGCGCTGTCACGTTCCGCTTCCAGCCGCCCACGCCGCGCCATCATCTCAAACAACTGGCCCTCGGTGATGGCCAGTTGCGAGCGCAACTCCTTGGCGTCGAGACGTAGCAACATCTGGCCGAGAGCGACGCTGTCGCCCTCATCCACCAGGATCTCGGCGACGATCCCGCCATCCAGATGCTGCACAACCTGCCGGTTGCGATCCACCTCGATACGGCCAGAGGCAACAATCGCCTCGGCAATAGACGACATCACCGCCCAGGTCCCAAAACCGCCCAACAGGATAAGCAGGCTCAGGCTCCCGATCAGCAGGGGCTTGCGGGCGGACCATTCGCTGTTCTGGCTCATTGCACACCTCCCGTGCCAGCCGTCTTGCGGATGGACTGATGATTGGCCACCATTTCCTGTAACACCTTATCCTTGGGCCCAAAGGCGGTTTGCACGCCGTTGTCGATCACCAGGAGCATCTCACATTCCTGTATAGCTGCCGGGCGGTGCGCCATGATGAGCACCGACTGACCCGCAGCCTTGAGTGCCTTGATCGCCTGATTCAGAGCCACCGAGCCTTCGTTATCAAGGTTCGAGTTGGGCTCATCCAGGATCACAATCACCGGCATGTCATAAAGCGCTCGGGCCAGGGCCACGCGCTGCATCTGTCCACCTGACAGGCGCCCGCCCCCCGCAGATACGCGGGTGTCGTAGCCATCCGGCAGGTTGACGATCATCTCATGGGCTGCTGCTTTCTTGGCTGCGGCCACGACTTTTTCGGCATCCGGCTCCTCAGCCAGGCGCGCGATATTCTGCGCAATGGTGCCGTCAAACAACTGCACACGCTGCGGCAGATAGCCAAAATGCCGCCCCAAAACATCCGGGTCGTATTGGTCCAGTGCCGCGCCATCCAGGCGCACGGTGCCGGCAGCTGGTTTCCAGGCCCCCGTCAGTGCCTTGGCCAGCGTCGATTTGCCCGACCCCGAGGGGCCAATGACCCCAATCGCCTGGCCCGGCTCGACCCGGAAACTGACGTTGCGCAGCTGTGCCCGGCTCTCCCCCGGTGGCACCACCGCCAGCGCCTGAACCTCCAGACGCGCTTCGGGCTGTGGCAGTGCCATGCGCTCGACCTCAGGCGGAACCTTGGTCAGCAGCTCCGCCAGGGAATGCCAGCCTTTGATGGCGCGCTGCACCAGAGCCCATTGCCCCAGCCCCAGCTCGATTGGTGCCAGGGCGCGCCCCATCAATATCGACCCCGCAATCATCGCCCCCGGCGAAACCTCCCCCTGCAGCGCCAGATAGGCCCCCAAGCCCAGCATTGCGGATTGTAGAAACAGTCGCAGTGTCTTGGTCAGAGTGGTGAAGCCGCCGCCGGTATCATTGGCGCTCAGCGTGTCTTTCAGGGCCGCTTTGCGAATTTTCTGCCAGCGCTGAAACGCGGCGCCGCGCATGCCCATGGATTGGATCATCTCTGCCTCGCCGCGAATTTCCTCAGAAGAGAGATTGGCGCGATGGGAGGAAACCGCCGCCTTTTGCAACGGCGCACGGCTGAACACCTGATTGAGCAACGCCACCGCAACCAAAACCGCACCGCCCCCCAGGGCCAGCAATCCCAGCCAGGGGTGGAACAGGGCAATCCCAGCGAGAAAGAAAGGCGTCGAGGGTAAATCAAACGCAGCGCCCAAAACCGGTGAAGACATCAGTCTCTGAATTGCCTCCAGATCTGCAGTCCCGGTCTGGGCAACCGGGTCCTGGGCCACTGCGGAACGGCGGACCATGGCGTCAAACACCCGTTTGTCCAGTTGCGCCTGAAACCGGGCGCCAATCCGTGCCAGCACCCGACCACGCACGTAGTCCAGAAGCCCCATCATGCCATAAAGAAACAGGACCAGCAGCGACAGGGCCACCAGGGTCGCCTCCGACCCACTGCCAAGCACGCGATCATAGACCTGCATCATATAGAGCGGCCCCGTCAGCATCAGCAGATTTACAAAGATACTAAAAATACCAACGGCCCAGTACAGGCCACGGCTTTGGCGGCGGCAGGCCGTAAGCTCATCGTAACCAGGCTTAAATGTTTTATTTGTCATATTGACCACGCTCTACCTGTTCAAACCGCCCGCGACATATTAGACCCTTCGCCACCTACAAATCTGGGGAAACCTGTTCCGAATCTGCCACAAACGTGCAAACAAATTGCTGTCGAAAGTGGGAATCTGCCGGATTGTCTTTAAATAGGCCGCGCGTGTTTCTCAAATAGCGAATTAACTGGATCACATACCGAATGCGACTTTTCACCAAACCTCGTTTTGTTTTTGCTGCGCTTGCTATGGTTCTGTCACTGGCAGGCTGCGCCACACAAAGCCCTGAGGCCAGGGCTGCTGGCGAGGTTTTTGACCCCTATGAAAACACCAACCGGTCTGTGCACAGCTTTAACCTGGCGGTAGATCGCTACGCCTTTCGGCCCGCCTCCAAGGGCTATGTGACCATCGTCCCCGAGCCTATGGTGACCAGCTTTTCTTCCTTCGCTCGGAACCTGTCGATGCCGGGGCAAGCCGTCAATGCCCTGCTGCAAGGCAACCCCAAGCTGGCCGGGCAGGCTTTGGCCCGGTTCGCCATGAACACAACAATTGGCTTCCTGGGCCTTGCGGATCCTTCCACCGAATTCAACCTTCCCCAGGTAGATACCGATTTTGGCAAAACACTGGCTGTCTGGGGTGTCGGGGAAGGCGCCTATGTTGAACTGCCGCTTTATGGCCCCTCCACCGCGCGGGATGCCACGGGTATTTTGGTCGATTTCTTCACCAACCCCATTGGCTACGCTCGGAACAATCCCGCCGATAACATCAGCATTTACGCAGAGATAGTGCGTCGCATGGGCGATCGTGGCAGATATTCAGATACCGTGGATTCGATTCTCTATGAAAGTGCCGACAGCTATGCCCAGGCCCGCCTGCTGTATCTGCAGAACCGGCGCTTCGAGCTGGGTGAAACGGCCGAGATCAGTGAAATTGATCCCTTTGAACTAGATACTGAAGGATTTTAAATGATGCATCGCCGCAGCTTTCTGACCGGTCTCACTGCCAGCGCGGCGCTTGTGCCTGCGGCCCCCCTTTGGGCTTTGAACGAAGCTGGCGCCAGCAGTTTGATCAACAGCCTCGTCACCGACATCAATAAGGTCATCGCGTCGGGCAAGGCGGAAAATGCCATGTTCCGCGAGTTTGAACGGATCTTCAAACGCTACAGCGACACCTCCTATATTGCGGCCTATGCGCTTGGCGTTGATGCCCGCCGGGCCTCTGCTGCCCAAAAACGGAATTTCTCCAAGACCTTCCAGGGCTATATCTCCCGCAAATACGGCAAACGCTTCCGCGAATTCATCGGTGGCAGCCTGGAAGTGAAAAGCGTCAAGCGGGTCAAGAAGTGGTACGAAGTCAGCACCACCGCCTTTCTGCAGGGGCAAGCCCCTTTTGAGGTCACCTTTCTGGTTTCTGACCGCTCCGGCAAGGATCTCTTCTTTAATATGTATATCGAAGGGGTGAACCTGCTGCTGACCGAGCGTACCGAGATTGGTGCGATCCTGGACAGCAACAAAGGCGATATCGACGCAATGATTGCCGAGTTGAAGCGCCAAAGCTAAGGCCAGTCGCGCAAGATCTGATCATCACAGACAAAAGGCTCCCAACCGGGAGCCTTTTCTTTTTTGCTACGCAGCAGACAAGTCGGCTAACAGGCGGGCTAGTTGCGGCCAAAGATATCGCGCAAAAGCCCATCCACCGCCCGGCCGATCTCGCGGCCCGGCTGGATCCGGTCGCGCCGCCGTTGCGGAGCCGGCTGCACAGGAGGCGCAATGGGGTCAGGCGCCAACATCGGCAGGGGTTCTGGTGTCAGCCCCTCATGCACCCGTACCATGGCTTCGTGCCAGATCTCCGCTGGCAGACCACCGCCGGTGACACCGCTCAAGGGCGTGTTGTCATCGTAGCCCATCCAGACACCAGCCACATAATCTGCGGTAAAGCCGATGAACCAGGCATCACGCGCAGCCTGGGTGGTGCCGGATTTCCCGGCCGCCTGCCAACCGGGGATCTGCGCCCGACGTCCGGTGCCCTCAGCGATGACCTTCTCCATCATCCAAACCAGCTGCTGCGCTGCCTTGGTACGGATCACCCGCTCGCCCATGCCACCACTGCGCCCCATCAAGGGTTCTGTATCGGTGGCCAGGCGCAGCTCGCTGACGCCGTAGGGCGTCACCGAAGAGCCGCCATTGAGGATCCCGGCATAGGCGCCCGTCATTTCCAGAAGCGTGCTTTCCGAGGCCCCCAGCGCCAGCGCCGGCCCTTCGGCCATTTCGTTATCAATGCCAAAATCGCTGGCAACCCGACGCACAAGATCCCGGCCCACGGCTTCGGAAAGCTTCACGGCGGGAATATTCAGCGAATCCCTTAGGGCACGGGCCAGCGTCACCTCACCATAGTATTTACGAGTATAGTTCTTGGGACACCATTCGCCAGATCCGGGCAGGTCCAGGCAATATTCCGTATCCAACAGGATATCGAGCGGCGAATAGCCCAGCTCCAGCGCGGTTGCATAGACAAAGGGTTTGAACGCCGAGCCGGTTTGCCGCTTTGCCTGGGTGGCGCGGTTGAACACGCCAGAAACCCGGGTCTTGCGTCCGCCAACCATGGCACGCACCGCGCCATCCGCGCTCATCACCACAATTGCCGCCTGCGCCTTGGACCCCTTGCGGACCTTGTTTTCAAACACATAGGTCATCGCTTCTTCGGCGGCGGTTTGCAGCCGTTGGTCCATAGTGGTGCGGATCACCACGTCTTCCGACGTTTGGGCGCCAAAATAGCTGGGCACACTGTCCATGATCCAGTCTGCGAAATAGCCACCTGCCCGCGCCTCTGCCGCCTGGCTGAGCCGCGCCGGATGATCCTGCCCCGCTTTGGCATCGGCCTGGCTAATGTAGCCCTGCTCCTGCATCAGGCGCAGCACGGTCGCTGCACGATCCTGCGACCGCTTGAGATTATTGGTCGGCGCCAGCGAGGACGGCGCGGTCAGCAATCCCGCCAGCATCGCCCCTTCCGCGGCGCTCAGCTGGTTAGCAGATTTGCCAAAATAGCGCTGCGCCGCAGCCTCCGCCCCGTAGGCGCCACCGCCCATGTAGGCGCGGTTCATATAGATCGAAAGGATCTCGTCCTTGCTATATTTGACCTCCATGGCCAGCGCATAGATAGCCTCAGTGCCCTTGCGCCACAGCGACCCCTGGCGACAGTCTTTCTCATAGTCGGCCTCATTCTCCCATTCTGTGGGATCATAGACCCGCCCGAGGCAGAGCAACTTGGCCGTCTGTTGGGTAATGGTGGAGCCCCCATGCCCCGACAGCGGACCGCGCCCTTCGCTCAGATTGATCCGCACCGCTGAGGCCACACCACGGGGCGAAATCCCAAAGTGGCGGTAGAACCGTTTGTCTTCGGTCGCGACGATCGCGTTTTTCAGATAGGGTGAGACCGTCTGCGCGGTCACCACACCACCAAACTGATCTCCCCGCCAGGCAAAGACGTCGCCCTCATGGTCCAGCAGGGTGACAGAGCCGTGCGCGCGGCCATCCAATAGGGTTGAGACCTCTGGCAGGTTCAGCACCTGATAGCCCACTGCCATGCCCACCAGGGTGAGAACGATAAACCCAACCCGCCAGGAAAAGCTCCAGATCAGCCGCAATAGCCAGCGCACCGGCATCAACAAAGTCCCAATCACACCACGTGGCTTACGGGGGCGCGTCGGCTTTTGCCGCGCCGAGGCTGGTCGCTGGGGGTTAGACCGGGACTGAGGTCGAGGTTTCGCTTTAGGCTTGGGCCGCGGTTTTGCCTTTGGCCTGCCAAACAGCAGCCCCCAAAGCCCTCCACGTCGTTTGGCAGGCCGTTTGCCCCCTGCCTTTGCATAGCGTTTTTCCGCCACCAGTGGCTTTCGCCCTGAACCCTGCGCCATCTTCACAATCCTGCCCGGTTTGCCCGTTTTTACCACTCTACCCTCTCTGCCCTGCTTTGTAGAGAGGCGGTTTAAGGGGAAAATAGCTTCTCTTGCCGCCTAATTTTCGAGCAGATTTACAATTTTGCGCTCCTTTTTTAACCGACGCCTCCGTGCTGCACCTGCAAAACCACTGCTCCGGTTCCCCCGACTCGGCGGCTTGGTTTTTCTGCAATTGCAAATACGCGGGTGCAACAGCCAGATCCCTTGGTGACAGGCACCTTTCCAAGACGAGGATGTCGAAATGAAAATGATCATCGCAGCCATCAAACCCTTCAAACTGGAGGACGTCCGCGAAGCACTGACAGGTATCGGCGTTTCCGGGTTGATGGTTTCCGAAGTCAAAGGCTTTGGCGCCCAGGCTGGCCATACCGAAATCTACCGCGGCGCCGAGTACGAAGTGAACTTTGTCCCCAAGCTGAAGCTGGAAATCGTGGTCTCTGCCGGCCTCGCGGAGCAAGTGGTTGAAACCATCGCCAATACCGCCCGCACCGGCAAGATCGGTGATGGCAAGATCTTTGTAATCGACGTGGAGCATGCCCTGCGGGTGCGCACCGGCGAAACCAATCAAGACGCGCTTTAAGCGCCGCATTTGGAGGAAAACTGATGCGTAAATTCTCTCTCTCTTTGTCAGCCCTGGCGCTGACCACCCTGCCGGGCCTGGCCCTGGCGGATGAGGCCGCTGCCGCTGCCCCCGCTGATATCACCCCCTATATCTTTACCACGCTGCTGTTCCTGATTGGTGGCTTTATGGTGTTCTGGATGGCTGCTGGTTTTGCCATGCTCGAAGCCGGTCTGGTACGCTCCAAGAACGTCACCATGCAGCTAACCAAGAACATCGCGCTGTTCTCGATTGCCGCCATTATGTACTGGCTGGTTGGCTTTAACCTGATGTACCCCGGCGACGCCTGGTCGATTGGCGGCATCCTTGGTGCCTTCTCGCCCACCGCGTTGGAAGCTGTTGGTCTGGACGCAGCGGATGCCTCCCTGGACTATGCCTCGGTTGGCTCTGATTTCTTCTTCCAGCTGATGTTCTGCGCCACCACGGCCTCGATTGTTTCGGGCACCCTGGCGGAGCGTATCAAACTCTGGCCCTTCCTGATCTTTGTGGCTGTGCTGACCGGTATCATCTACCCCATCGGCGCATCCTGGCAGTGGGGCGGCGGCTTCCTCTCGGAAATGGGTTTCTCTGACTTTGCCGGCTCGACCGTGGTGCACGCAGCAGGTGGCTTTGCAGCCCTGGCAGGCGCTCTGATCCTCGGCCCACGTATCGGTAAATACAAAGGCGACAAAACCATCCCGATGCCTGGTTCCAACCTGGCGCTGGCAACCTTGGGTACCTTTATCCTGTGGCTCGGCTGGTTTGGTTTCAACGGTGGCTCGCAGCTGGCGATGGGCACCGTGGGCGATATCACTGACATCTCCCGCATCTTTGCCAACACCAATATGGCTGCTGCGTCTGGTGCCGTCACCGCCCTGATCCTGACCCAGGTCATGTTCAAAAAGCCCGACCTCACCATGACCCTGAACGGCGCCTTGGCTGGTCTGGTCTCCATCACTGCCGGCCCGCTTGACCCAACCCTGTTTGGCGCTCTGTGGATTGGTGCTGTTGGCGGTGTGATCGTGGTCTTTGTTGTACCGATGCTGGACAAGCTGAAAATCGATGACGTTGTTGGCGCAATCCCGGTTCACCTGGTTGCCGGTCTCTGGGGTACCTTTGCGGTTCCCTTCTACACCGCCGACACTTCCTTCGTGACCCAGATCACCGGCTTTGTTGCCATCGGTGCCTTCACCTTCATCGTCTCCGGCATTGTCTGGCTGATCCTGAAGTCCACCATGGGCATCCGCGTCAGCGAAGAAGACGAGATCAACGGGCTCGACATGGCAGAGCTGGGTATGGAAGCCTACCCTGAATTCAAAGCAGGCTAACGCCCAAAGACCTATGAGCAGAACACAGAAAACGCGGCCCCCTGGGGTCGCGTTTTTTTTCGTTTGGCCCCTCCACGGGCGCTTTTCGGGCGGGGCCTGCTTTGCAAACACAAAAACGCGCCCCAGGGGGCGCGCTTTGTACTTTCAAAACCTGGCTGACTGGACTTCAGACGCCAGCGTCAATGATCGCTTTGGCCAGGACAGGAATAGTGGCCGTGTTCAGACCCGCGATGTTCATGCGGCTGTCGCTGACCATGTAGATACCGTTATCGAGACGCATTTTCTCAACCAGTTCCGGAGAGGTTCCCAGCAGCGAGAACATGCCCCGGTGCTGCGCCAGAAAGCCAAAGCGGTCAGAGCCGGACAGGCGCTGCAGCTCATTCGCCAGATCCGTACGCAGTCCCAGCATGCCCAGACGCACCTCTTCCAACTCTGCCATCCAATCCGCGCGCAGCGCATCATCGTTCAGGATCATGGTCACCAGACGGGCGCCATGGTCCGGCGGGAAGGAATAGTTCTGCCGGTTGAGAAAGGCCAGGGTGCCCTGATTGACCACCTGCAGCCCCTTGTTCTGCGCCACCGCCATCAACAGGCCAGTGCGTTCGCGGTAGATGCCAAAGTTCTTGGAACAGCTGGCGGCAATCAGCACCTCTGGGCAGCCAGCAGCCACCAGACGCACACCCAGCGCGTCTTCTTCCAGACCGTCGCCAAAGCCCTGATAGGCAATGTCGATCATCGGGATCAGGCCGCGCTCATTCATCAGTGCGATGACGTCTTGCCACTGTGTCTCGTTGAGATTGGCGCCGGTTGGGTTGTGACAGCAGCCGTGCAGCAGCACCACATCGCCCTTGGCGGCCAGTTTCAGATCCTCGATCATGCCGTCAAAGTTCACGCCACGGGTTTCGCGGTCAAAATAGCGGTAGGTGACAGTTTCAATGCCAACATACTGCAGAATAGACACATGGTTCGGCCAGGTCGGATCGGAAACATGCACCTTGGCCGATGGATTGGCCATTTTGATCATCTCAAAGGCCTGACGCACCGCGCCAGTGCCGCCGGGAGTGGCGGCTGCGGCGATGTTTTCCCGCGCCACGGCATCGCCGAGGATCAGTTTGATCATCGCATCGCCATAGGCTGGGTCCCCTGCCAAGCCAACGTAGGATTTGCTGGTCTGCTCTTCCCAGAGCTTATGCTCGGCAGCCTTGATGGCACGCATCACCGGCGTCAGGCCTTCGGCGTTTTTGTACACGCCGACGCCCAGGTCGATTTTGTTGTCGCGCGGATCTTCGCGGAACATTTGCATCAGAGCCAGGATTTTGTCAGCTGGCTGTGGCTTCAGAGTTTCGAACATCAGGTCTCTCCGGTTGCAACGGGAAGGGTCGGGAAGGCACCCCATTCCGACCAGGATCCGTCATATAGCGCATGATCGGTCTTGCCGATCCGCTCCAGGCCCAGGCTCAGCACCGCAGCGGTGACGCCCGACCCACAGGTGGTAATGGCGGGTTTGTTCAGATCGACGCCAGCGGCCTCAAAGACCGAACGCAGCTCTTCTGGCTCCTTGAGGGTGCCGTCAGCCTGGAGAAGATCTGTGTAGGGCGTGTTCTTTGAGCCCGGAATATGGCCACTCCGCAGACCTTCACGGGGTTCAGGCACCTCGCCGCGAAAACGGGCAGCAGCGCGGGCGTCGATGATCTCATGGTCGCCCAGTTTGGCGGCGGAAGACACCTGTGTCACATCGCGTACCAAATGGTTCTGCACCCGCACGGTCATATGGCGATCACGAATCACCGGTGGCAGATCTTCAGTCTCGCGCCCCTCGGCCAGCCATTTGGGCAGGCCGCCGTCCAGTACTGCGATATTGCTCTGCCCCATCAGGCGGAACAACCACCAGACCCGGGCGGCTGATTTCAGACCGGCGCCGTCGTAGACAACAACTTGGTGGCCGTCCCCCACGCCCATGCTGCGCAGGCGGGACATAAATTTCTCAACCGGGGGCACCATATGCGGCAGTTCTGAACGATGGTCAGAAATGTCATCAATATCAAAGAACCGTGCGTTGGGGATGTGCCCGGCGTCATATTCCGCCTTTGCATCACGCTCTTCCTGCGGCAGGTACCAAGATCCGTCCAGCACCCGCAGGTCCGGATCTTTCAGGTGAGCGGCCAGCCACTCGGTGGATACAAGAGTTTTTGGATCGTCGCGCATCAAAGCCTCCCTGAAGATGTGTCAATGCCTACTATTGGCATGACACAGGTGCAAGGGAAGGCTGCAATTATGCGCAAGGCAGCTCAAAGTTGTCAGCAGGTTGCCAGCATCAAGGGGCTCGCGCCTCGCCTCGCTGGCAAGCCAGGCGTTTCAAGGTCGTATTAGGGTAAGTGTCGCAGCTAACCCGGCAGTCGCGCCTCAGGCCGGATCAGCCGTGATCTTTCATCAGGCGGCTCTTTTGACGTGACCAGTCACGCTTGGCCTCGGCTTCGCGCTTGTCATGGGCCTTTTTACCCTTGGCGATGCCGATCTTCAGCTTGGCGCGGCCCTTGTGATTGAAATACATCACGATAGGCACCAGCGTCATCCCCTTGCGCTGGGTCGCGTTCCACATATCCGACAGCTGCTTGCGCGAGACCAGCAGCTTGCGGCGGCGACGTTCCACATGTTTGAACATCTTGGCCTGCGAATAGGGCGGAATGTAAGAATTCACCAGCCAGAGCTCGCCATCCTCCACCGCCGCATAGCTTTCGGCGATATTTGTGCCGCCTTCGCGCAGGGCCTTCACTTCGGAGCCTTCAAGCACAACACCGCATTCCACGTCATCCTCGATGGCGTAGTCAAACCGCGCACGGCGGTTTTCGGCGATCACTTTGTAATTCGGGTCTGATTTCGTCTGAGCCATGACTGGCAGATGTAAGCGCCCGGGCGGGCAGGCGCAAGATGCCTCTATCGCCTAGAGCTGCGGATCAGGGTGAAGAAACCACTCGCGACGATCACTGCGCTGCCCAACAAGGTCCAGCTGTCTGGACGCTCGCCAAAGACCAGAATGCCCAGCGCCATGGCAAAGACAAGCCGGGTATAGCGAAACGGCGCCACAACCGAGATTTCCCCATGGCGCATCGCGCCGGTCAGGGCATTATAGGCAATGACGCCGATGCCAGTGGTGAGCCCCAAATACAGCCAGGCCCGACCACTGGGCCAGACGGCGCCGCCGCTCCAGGCCAGCGCCATGATCCCGGCAATGACCAGCATGGCAAAGCCAAATAGTCCCAGTTGCAGGTTGGTCATGGATTTGGGGGCCGCGCGGGTGGCAAGGTCGCGCCCGGCAAAACCTAATGTGCCGATCACCGCAAAGAGCGAATAGATCTCAAACCCGCTGGCGCCCGGGCGCAGAATCATCAGCACTCCCACAAAGCCAAGCGTAATGGCCAACCAGCGCCGCCAGCCAACCTTTTCGCCAAAAAACACCACCGCGCCCCCTGCCACCACCAGCGGGGTGGCCTGCAAAATCGCCGAAGCCGAGGACAGCGGCGTCAAGGCGATAGCCAGGGTAAAACAGAGCCGCCCGGTGACCTCTGCAAGCGATCGCACCACCAAAGGGCGCGTGCAAAACCCCGGATGCCACAGGCGCTGCCCCTGCGCACGCGCCACCGCAGCAAAAATCGCCATACCGCCAAGACCAAAGAGCACAAGGATCTGCCCAACCGGCAGTTCCTGCGCGACTTTTTTGATGAACATGTCTTCCAAAGCAAAGGCTGCCATAGCCAGAACCATCAGAAAACTGCCGCGCAGAGTCTCCATGCTCTTTTCCCTTCCAGCCATATACTTGCCCCCTAGCAGACCACTGTCAGGCCTGGTCTGCATTTCCAACGTGACGGGGATAGTAATGCATGTTCAAAAACACCGCCCCCTCCGCGCCGCCACGATATCCATGGGGCTGATCCGCCCTGAACCGAACCCCCTCTGCGACGCCAAGCGGCTGCCAGACATCGTCTCGCAACACCTCCATCGTGCCCGCCAGCACAAAAACCTCTTCTATCACCCCATTCTCATGCGGCTGCGAGACATGGGACTGGCCTGGTGTCAGACTGATTTGAAAGGTTTCGCCGCCAAGCACGGGGTCAAAGGGAAAAATGATTTTCACCGCAATGCTGCCCGGAAACTGCACGGTTTTATAGGCCACAGCTGGATCAGGTCGCCCCGCATCGGGTGTGCCAATCAGCGCCGACAGCGGCAGGTGAAACCCCTTGGCGATTTTCCACAGGGTGACAATTGTCGGGCTGGATTCGCCCCGCTCAATCTGCCCCAGCATGGCCTTGCTCACCCCCGTCAGATCGGCGGCCTTGGACAGGCTGATCCCGGCTGTATTGCGGAGGTTTCGCAGATTCGCGCCGATAATATCCTCTGTCATGATCTGTGCTCCAAAGAGCCTAAAGCAGGCGATTCAAAAAAAGGGGCTTGTGCGTTATAACGCACAAGAGCAACATGAGCGTTATAACGCACGCCACCCTAGCCCAGCCCCGCGAGAAGGAAAACCCAAATGCTCTCTCACTTAAAACTCTCGCATCTGGCGGCCGGAGCCATTGCGGTTCTGGTTGGCTATACCAGTTCGGTGGCCATCATTTTCCAGGCGATCGAAGCCGTGGGCGCGACCCAGGCACAGGCAAACAGCTGGCTGGTAGCCTTGGGGCTTGGCATGGGCCTGACCTCTTTGATGTTGTCCCTCTGGTTTCGCATGCCGGTGCTGACAGCCTGGTCGACACCCGGCGCCGCACTGCTGGCTGTGGGGCTGAAAGACGTGCCGCTTGACCAGGCTGTCGGCGCATTTTTGTTCTGCGGTCTGCTGCTCACCTTAACCGGGCTGACCGGCTGGTTTGAGCGCCTGGCGCGACTGATCCCCGACAGTCTGGCCAATGCTCTGTTGGCTGGGATCTTGTTCAATTTTGGCCTCTCCGCCTTTACCGCCCTCAATGAGGACACCGCGTTGCTGGCCATAATGGGCGTGACCTTTCTGGCCGGACGGCTCTGGTTTGCCCGCTACACCATTTTGGCCGTTCTGCTGGTCGGCGGAATTTGGGCAGGCGCCGCAGGCAGCTTTGGCGATTTCACCCAATTAAACACAAGCCTGACCCTGCCCGAAGCCGTCAGCCCCGCCTTTTCTCTGCCAGTATTGATCGGCGTTGGCCTGCCGCTGTATATTGTGACCATGTGCTCGCAAAACATGCCCGGCACCGTCACCCTGCGCGCCGCAGGCTACACACCGCCGGTCTCTGCCACCCTGACCGTGACCGGTATTGCCACCCTAATCCTGGCTCCCTTTGGTGGCTTTGCCTTCAACTTTGCCGCCATCACCGCCGCAATCTGTGCCGGGCCAGAAGCCGATGATGACCCCAAAACCCGCTATCTCGCCAGCGCTGCCGCCGGAGTGCTGTACTGCTTGGTTGGCCTGGGCGGCGCCACCGTCATCAGCCTGTTTCTCATCGCTCCGCCAGCGCTGGTTGCTGGTGTTGCCGGGCTGGCCCTGCTGGCAACCATCGGCAACAGCCTGTCACAGGCCTTGCACCAAGAGACCGGGCGTGAAGCGGCGCTGATCACCTTTATGACTGCCGTGTCCGGCGTCAGTTTTTTTGGCATCGGCGCCGCCTTCTGGGCTTTGGTCTTTGGATTGCTGGTGAATCACCTCTTTACACGCAGCACGCCCAAGCCCAGCGCCGCAGCCAAAGCCCCCTGAGAACAGCGCCTTCCACCCCATGGAGCCCGTAAAACCCACCTCAAAGACGGGCTCTTGAGATCAAAAGAACCAAAACCTGCCTGCGGATATTGCGTTTGTTGCGCAAATGATGTGTCTGAGGGCAAAGACAAGGGAAACAGCTCAGATGCCAATGTACCGATCCAGAACCTCCACCCACGGCCGCAATATGGCGGGCGCCCGCGGATTGTGGCGCGCCACCGGCATGCAGGACGATGATTTCGGCAAACCGATCATCGCCATCGTCAACTCTTTCACCCAGTTTGTGCCCGGCCACGTGCACCTCAAAGATCTGGGCCAAATGGTCGCCCGCGAGGTCGAAGCCGCTGGCGGTGTTGCCAAAGAGTTCAACACCATTGCGGTGGATGACGGCATCGCCATGGGGCATGACGGCATGCTCTATTCACTGCCCTCGCGCGAAGTGATCGCCGATAGCGTCGAATACATGGTCAACGCCCATTGCGCCGACGCCATGGTCTGTATCTCCAACTGCGATAAGATCACTCCGGGGATGATGATGGCCGCCATGCGCCTGAACATCCCGGTGATCTTTGTTTCTGGCGGCCCGATGGAGGCCGGCAAGATCGACATCGAATCGCTTGATGCAAAAAAGGTCGATCTGGTCGATGCCATGGTTGCCGCAGCCAGCGACACGCTGACCGACGCCGAAGTACAGCATATCGAAGAAAACGCCTGCCCCACCTGCGGGTCGTGTTCCGGCATGTTCACCGCCAACTCGATGAACTGCCTGGCCGAGGCCCTGGGCCTGGCGCTGCCCGGCAATGGCTCCACCCTGGCGACCCATGCGGACCGCAAACATCTGTTCCTGGAGGCCGGCCGCAAGATCGTCGAGATCACCAAACGCCACTACGAGGGCAACGAGGCAGGCCTGCTGCCCCGTGAGATCGCCACCTTTGAGGCCTTCGAGAATGCCATGAGCCTGGATATCGCCATGGGCGGGTCGACCAATACGGTTTTGCACTTGCTGGCAATCGCCAACGAGGGCGAGATCAAGTTCACCATGGATGACATTGACCGACTCAGCCGTCAGGTGCCCTGCCTGTGCAAGGTCGCACCGAATATCGAAAACGTGCATATGGAAGACGTGCACCGCGCTGGTGGCATCTTCTCGATCCTGGGGGAACTTTCCCGCGCCGGCCTGTTGCATGATGACTGTTCCACCGTGCATTCGGCCTCAATGGGCGAAGCTATCGCCAAATGGGATATCAAGGTCGCCAACAACCCTGAGGCTGAGCAGCTGTTCAAAGCGGCTCCGGGCGGTGTGCGCACCACTCAGGCCTTTTCCACCGAAAACCGTTATAAAGAGGTCGACGTGGACCGTGAAGGCGGTGTCATCCGCTCCAAGGAACATGCCTTCAGCCAGGATGGCGGTCTTGCGGTCCTGTTTGGCAATATCGCCCTGGACGGCTGCATCGTCAAAACCGCCGGTGTGGATGCCTCGATCCTGCAATTCACCGGCTCCGCCTATGTCTGCGAAAGCCAGGATCAGGCCGTCAGCGACATTTTGACTGGTAAGGTCAAGGCCGGTGATGTGGTGGTGATCCGCTATGAGGGGCCGCGGGGCGGTCCGGGTATGCAGGAGATGCTCTACCCGACCTCCTATCTGAAATCCAAAGGCCTTGGCAAAGACTGCGCCCTGCTGACCGATGGTCGTTTCTCCGGCGGCACCTCCGGGTTGTCAATTGGTCATGCCTCGCCTGAGGCCGCAGAAGGCGGCGCCATTGGTTTGGTTGAGATGGGTGACAAGATCGAGATCGACATCCCCAACCGCACCATCCATCTGGCAGTTTCGGATGAGGTTCTGGCAACACGTCGCGCAGCCCAGGACGCCGCAGGCTGGAAGCCCGCCAAACCGCGTAAACGTAAGGTCTCCAAGGCGCTGAAGGCCTATGCAATGCTGGCCACGTCTGCCGCCAAAGGCGCAGTGCGCGAGCTGCCGGAAGACTACGACGGCTGATAACCACCACTTTACCATGCCAATGACCCTCTGCATCCTTGATGCGGAGGGTTTTCTTTTGATCAACCACTATACAAGTCCAGCTGGTGCTCCCGCCCCCTCTGCAGGTCTTCTGCCTAACGGCAGAAAGCCTTTGAAGCGTTGGGCATGGCGCCGGGCTCCGCCCGGTGCGGATCTAGCCGCCAAGTGCGGTCTCGCCATCGAAACAGTTGGGGCAAGGAGAAAAAAATAGAAATCTGCTGAGAAGCGGTTCAGGGGCAGGTCTGCCCTGAACGCGCCCGGTCAATTTTTACAAGAATACCCCGCCTCAAGGGTAAACCGCGCAGATGCGCGGCGGCTTTGCCGTCCTTGACCCGGGACGCGAGGTCCACCGCGCGAAATCTCAAACACTGCCGCGCCGCGCGTAAGCGCGGCGCCACCCCCAACGGGGGAGAATCAATCTTTGATTGTTCCGAGACGGGCGGGAGCCCCCCCCTTTTATTGAAAGGGGCCTGCTGACCTATTCACCGAGTTTGGCGTGCACTTCGTCGAGATCAATTTCCCCAGTGGGCATCTTGTTGGAAGGGTCCTCAAAGTCATATTTGACCAGCTCGAAATCGCGTTTGTAGATCTCATAGATCAGGTGCATCGACAGATCGTCAAAATAGTCCTCAACCGGATGTGCCCGTTTGGGACCATGGCCTTCGCTTTCGTTAAAGCGGGGGATATTGGCCAGATCGACGGTATGAGGCGTCTCGATGGCGTCCAGCACCTCCTGCATGCCGCCGTTGAAATCCTCGGTCCAGAAGATTTTGTTGTAGCGGCCACCATTCCAGATGAAGGTCGAGACATGGCCCGACATCGCTGACCAGTGGATATCGGGGTCCATCGGGCGGCGGAAGCGAATGCTGTCGCGCACAAACAGCAAAAACCGGCGAAAGCTCTGGATCTGGTCGAACTCCTGCTTGCCGTCCTCGCCGCCGACCTCGATGCCATATTCATTTATCAGTTTGGGTACCAGATTGCCGCGATAGCGTTTGCCATTGCGCTGGATGCCGCAGATCTTGTCAAAAAACGAGCTGAGCACCCGGGTATAAGGGTTACGCACGCAGGTAAAAGCATAGGTGCGTTGGCCACGTACATTGCGGGTGATCGGACCCTGGCTGTGCTCCAGCGCCCATTTGTGCAGCCCGTTCTGCGCATCATGGATATCGCCATCAAAGAATTTGCCATGATCCGAATAGTGCAGGATTTGGCCAATGGTCGAGCAGGCGCATTTGGGCACCACGCGATAAATCACGCTCTCGCTTTCGGTCATCCAAGTGCCCGGAAATCCCATGTAAGCCTTCCTCCAGTCGTGCCGCTTTAACGGTACAATCCACATCTAAGCATAAAATTCAAATAATCTGGTTTATTCAATGCGCTCGCGCCTTTATCAAGGAGACAATCAGGCTGAAGCAAGGTGTATCGTCTCCAAAATGGCAAAAATTGCGTATATCCTGCTCTGCCACAAGGATCCCGAAGCGATCATCCAGCAGGCTGAACAGCTGACGGCGGTTGGCGACTACATGTCCATCCATTTTGACCGCCGTGCCAAACCAGAGGATTACGCCAGCATTCAAAAGGCATTGGCCGACAATCCAAACGTCTGTTTTGCCAAGACACGCATCAAATGTGGCTGGGGGGAGTGGTCCCTGGTGCAGGCCACCCTGCACGCGCTGCACAGCGCCATCGAAGAATTTCCGCGCGCCACACATTTTTACATGCTGTCTGGCGACTGTATGGCGATCAAGACTGCCGAATACGCCCATGACTTCCTGGACCGTCATGACTGCGATTTCATCGAAAGCTTTGATTTCTTTGGCAGCGACTGGATCAAGACCGGTATGAAAGAAGAGCGGCTGACCTATCGCCACTTCTTCAATGAACGCAAAAACAAGGCGCTGTTCTATGCGAGTGTGAACCTGCAAAAAAAACTGGGGCTGAGGCGAGAGATTCCCGGTGATCTTCAAGTACAAATCGGCAGCCAATGGTGGTGCCTGCGCCGCCGCACAGTGGAATGCATCTTTGACCTGCTTGCCGAGCGCAAAGACATCATCCGCTTCTTCCAGACCACCTGGATTCCGGATGAGACCTTTTTTCAAACTCTGGTGCGCCACCTGGTTCCGGGATCCGAGATCGACAGCCGCACCCTGACCTTTTTGATGTTCACCGATTACGGCATGCCGGTGAATTTCTACAATGATCACTATGATTTGCTGCTCAGCCAGGACTTTCTCTTTGCCCGCAAAATCAGCCCGGATGCCAAAGAGCTGAAACTGCGCCTTGGGCGCCTTTATGCAGCGCAAGGCGTGAGCTTTCAGATCTCCAACGAGGGCCGCAGCCTTTACAATTTCCTAGTGAAACGCGGCCGCATTGGCCGACGGTTTGCCACCCGATTCTGGGAAAAGGAAAGCTCGCTTGGGCGCGAGCGCGAACTGATGATCGTGGTCTGCAAGAAATGGCACGTTGCCAAGCGCCTGATCGAACAGCTCCGCCAAAGCACCAATATCCCCGCAATTGATTATCTGTTCCACGAAGAAGGCACGCCGCTGCCGGACCTGGGCGGTATTCAGGCCTCCCTGAGCAAGCGTACCCGGCACCGGCGAGCGCTGATGCGGATGTTGTTTGAATATTTTGACACCAACCGCCTGATCATCTGCATGGACCCGTCCGCCTTGGAGTTGATGAATGACTTCAACTCTGATCGTTCGACCACCCGCACGTTGCAGATCGAATGCGATTTCTCAGATGACTATCTGATTGGCCATGCCCATCGGGTCGGGCTCGCCGGGGAGCGTACGCCGCAGCAGTCGCTGGAACGGCTGCTGCCGACAATCCGCAATGACATTGTCTACGAATCCGACCGCATTCGCGATTCCGGCTATTCCAATTACACGATCATTCGCGAATCCGACAGCGCCGAGGAAAACGCCGACCGCTTGGCGCAATTCTTCAGTCTGCCCTTTGAAACCGCCAAGGACCTGGCTCAAACACCACATCTTTTTGCCGATTAGACCCGTTGCGTCCGGGCTTTCCTGTGCCCTTGCCGCCCCGCCAAAATCAGGCGGGGTCGGCCTCAGCCTCATCCCTTGAGGCTGGAAAACCACCGCCGCAGCCGCCCGCGCCGTTCCGAAATGGCGTCTCCCGCCGCATAGAACCCGTCTTCGACATCCTCCAGCACCGGATCAATCCGATCGCGGCGAAACCGGCGCCAGCGCAC
Source organism: Pseudophaeobacter sp. TrK17 (assembly GCF_042192375.1). Classification (NCBI taxonomy): domain Bacteria; kingdom Pseudomonadati; phylum Pseudomonadota; class Alphaproteobacteria; order Rhodobacterales; family Roseobacteraceae; genus Pseudophaeobacter; species Pseudophaeobacter sp. TrK17. The sequence goes on along the minus strand of NZ_CP071700.1, from coordinate 243,553 downwards.
ATAGATAGCCCAAAACAGCGCTGCCAGCAGGGTCAGGAAGATGATATTGAACCAATTGAGCGGCTTATCATCAGGACCGGACACCGGCGTGATTGAGATCGCATTGGGAAAGGTGGACAAGAACACACTGCGCCAGCCGTAGTGCAGAACCACAACCCATTCCGGGTCATCCTTGGTCGAGATAGCGTCATTGGCTTCGGTATAAAGATTGGCGGTATCAAACTTGAAATAGGGCGGCCAATGCCAGCCAGTATCCTCGTTGCGGTAAACGATCGCATCACCATTGGCGCGGAAGGACTGAATGAATTGCACATCCCGCGTGATCGCCGCCTGTGTCGGATTGTCCGGGGTCGACCAGAAGATCCGCTTCCAATTGTCCAGCTCCTGGCGCTCCTCATAGGTGCTGACGATCCGCACCACATCGTATTGCGGCAGGGTATAATGCAGGAAGGCTGCAAAAACAGACCAAACCGTGATCAAAAATCCCCATTTGATATAGGCCATGACAGATGCCCCTTAGCTAAAGTTTACCACATAGATGACCAGAGCGATTGCGCTCAGCGGCAGGATATAGACCAATAGGATCAGCCGCCGCCGTAATGAGTGGTCGTATTGTTTCAGCCCCCGCTGGATGAAGCTCTGCCGGTCTCCGGTCAACCCCTTGACTGCCCAATGCTGTTTCAGTTTGGCGCGTCGTCGCTCACGCGAATAGAGCGAGACGCCACCGTAGATCAGGGTCAGGATGATCAGAAGCAGCAGAACAAGACGAAGAAAGGCAAACATTTTTCCGCTCCTTTGCTGGCGCCGCGCGCACCAGGCACTGCTCATTCCGGGTCATATGACAGCAAAAGACCCCGGCAGAGATCCTCTACCGGGGTCTTGTCTGTCTTGCCTGTACTATGCCCCAGCCGGAACCGCATGACCAGCACTCTGCCCGGCGAAACCGGGGTGGAATGGCCAGGTTGAAATCAGCGGGGGGAGCCGTCGCGCCGCTTGCAGGCCTCATTGCAGCAAAAGCATCTGGCGACCTTAGCGCCCCGCCAGAGCTGCCTATCAGTAGGCGGCAGTAAAGACCTGGCGCGGGTGTTTTGGCACCTCGACCTCATCCATAAATGCCACGGCATAATCCTCTGCGCTGATCTGGCTATTGCCCTCATCATCCGTCAGGAACGCACGTTGCCCCAGCCGGAACACACCGGTGCGCTCGCCGGGTTCAATCACCCCGGCCGGTGCCATAAAGGTAAAATCTGCTGTGCTCTTTGCCAGCATTTCATACATGGCACGCATCGCTTTGGCTTCATCTTGGTACGGCTCTGGCACCACATCGGCGACCGGTGTGCCGTCTGGCAGATTCAGGGTCCCGGCGCCCCCAACGACCATCAGGCGCTTGCCAATCTGCGGGGCCGCCTCAATCAGCGCAGCGCCATAGCCCAGAGCATCGTCCATCGCGTTGCCGCTTGTACGCGGGCTCACCGCTGTGATCACCAGATCCACAGTCTGGGCGGCAGCGACCACGGCCTCGACATCGGTCACCTCCAGGGACAGCGGCTGGGCATTGCCTACCGTGCTCCCCTTGCGAGAGGCGGCCACAACGCTGTGGCCCCGCGATTCAGCTTCTGCAACCAAGCGGCTACCAATCATGCCCGTGGCCCCAATGATCAGGAGTTTCATATTAGTTCTCTTTTCGATATAAGTTACTACTAGTAACTAGATACGCACCGGCAGAGGCCAACGGAATACGCATCTTTTCGTCTTATAGTTACTTTGAGGGAACCGCCCCTTACGCGGCGAAAAACTGGTCCGAAACAGGGCCAGCCACATAGAAACAAGGCAGGAACCCAGTGGGAGCAAAGCGCAAACTCGACTATGACTGTCCGATCCGTGACGTGCTGGACCGGGTCGGCGATGCATGGACCGTTCTGACCATTTTGGAGCTTTCCAAAGGTCCCTGCCGTTTTAATGCTTTGAAACGGGTGATCGACGGTATTTCGCAACGCATGCTGGCAGTGACCCTGCGAAATCTGGAACGTGACGGGCTGGTCAGCCGCAGGGTTCTGCCCACTGCCCCGCCACATGTGGAATATAGCCTCACCGCGCGCGGGCTGTCTTTGCACCAGGCGATAGGGGCGCTGAATGAATGGGCCGTGGATCATCAACCTGGTATACGCGCCGACCGGCTCCGCTATGACCAGCGCCCTGCCCTTGTGTAGACGACGTCTGCGAAACAGGGATCCGGTGACAGTCTACAAACGAAAGCAACAGCAGCGCTCTGGCGGGGCACTGGCAGGATACTGGCCAGCCTTGGCGATCAGGGTTATTCCGGCGAGGATCGTTTCAGCAATCCCCAGATCACCAGCACAACATAGCTGAGACAGAGAACAACCATTGTCGTCCAGGCGTAGGTCAATACAGCAGCACCGGCAAAGGCGCAGGCAACCAGAAAATACTTCACGTTCTCGCGTGAGATGCGTACCAGCTTGGGCGACCAGGTAGGAATGCGGCTGATCATCAACAATCCAATGACCACCATATGCAAACAGATCAGCAGCTTGGGGAATCCGGTTCCCGCATCAAAGGCAAAAGAAATGAACATGGGCAGCATCGCCAGTAGCGCCCCGGCAGGTGAGGGGATGCCAACAAAATATCCACTGGCCACGTCGCTGACCTCTTCGGATTTGGTGGCAACATTGAACCTGGCCAGCCGCACCACGCAGCAGACAGAAAACACCAGGACCGAGATCCAGCCAGCGTTGCTCATGTCCTGAAGCGCCCAGAAATAGATCACCAGCGGCGCGGCAACACCAAAGTTGAGGAAATCCGCCAGCGAATCCAGCTCGGCGCCCATCTTGCTGTCGCTGCCCAGGGCCCGTGCAAGGCGCCCGTCCAGCCCGTCCAGAAGCGCCGCCAGGAGTATCAGCTGTACCGCCAGCACATAGTTGCCCTGCACCCCAAAACGGATAGCCGAAAGCCCGGCGCAGATTGCGCCAACCGTCATGATATTGGGCAAGAGCTGGATCAGCGCAAACTCGGTCAGTCTTTTGTCGTGGGGTTCATCCATGGCGTGGCCTGGTCACCTATATGAGACAGAGATCAGTGTTGGAAACAACTCCCCACCCGCTGTCAAAACAGGCTCCACACTGACTTGCAGGGCCCCGTCCAACACCAAGGTGAGGTCGGTACTCATAAAAGGTTTGGCTTTGAAAGCAAGGGTCAGCCCCCCAGAAAGCTCCCGCAGGCTCCCGCATAGGTGAAAAATACTCCCTATGGTCTCAGTCATAAACCCTGCGTGATCAGACCACAGACTCAGGTCGTATCACGGGACAGCACCGCGCCAACGGCGCGGTGCCATGCCCAACGGGCATGTGATCCCGGCAGGGGTCAGATCCGGGCGGGAGCGCCACGCTGATCTTTCACGACGTGGCGCCTGGGCGTTCAGCCAACAACGTTGAACCCAGGCCCATAGGGGTATTTGGTGATGTTTTCATTGCCCTCCTCATGGATAATCAAAATATCATGCTCACGGTAGCCACCGGCGCCGGGCTGCCCTGCGGCCAGGGTCAGCATCGGCTCCATCGAAATTACCATGCCGGGCTCCAGCACCGTGTCGATGTCTTCACGCAGCTCCAGCCCGGCTTCACGCCCGTAGTAATGCGACAGCACCCCAAAGGAATGGCCATAGCCAAAGGTGCGATATTGCAGCAGGTCGCGCTCTTCAAAGAAGGCGTTGATCTGATTGGTGATCTCGGCACAGCTGGCCCCGGGTTTCAGCAGTGAAATGCCATATTCATGGGCCGCCACATTGGCCTCCCAGATTTTCAGGCTCTCGGCATCCACGTCGCCCAAAAACAGGGTGCGTTCCAGCGCTGTGTAATAGCCGGAAATCATCGGAAAGGTATTCAGCGACAGGATATCACCGCGCTGCAATCTGCGCCCTGTCACCGGATTATGCGCGCCATCAGTATTGATCCCCGACTGGAACCAGACCCAGCTGTCGCGATATTCCGCATCGGGAAACCGCTTGGCAATCTCCAGCTCCATCGCGTCCCGCCCGGCCATGGCCACATCAATCTCGCGCGCGCCTTCCTTGATCGCATCCCGAATGGCAAAACCGCCCACATCTGCCACGGCTGCCCCCGCACGGATCATCTCCAGCTCAGCATCGGATTTGCCCATGCGCTGCACCATGGTGGGTTCATAAAGATCCACCAACTTCGACGGGCTCAGGTAGCTTTCCAGCTTGCCCTTTTGCAGCAGGGTCAGGTGGTCGCTCTCATAGCCTACAACGCTCCCATCACCCGAGACCGATTTGATGGCGCGCCAGAAATTGTCGCGCTGCCAGTCAGTATAGGTGATGTTGTCGCAGAACGACCGGCGCCAGGGCTGGCCCGCGTCAATACCCGCCGAGATGGTCACGGCCTCGGTCGCCGTCACAACCAGCCCATAGGGGCGGCCAAAGGCGCAGTAGGTAAAGCCGGAATAGTAAGAGATATTATGCATCGAGGTGAAAACGGCCGCGCTCACCCCCTTGTCGATCATGATTTTACGCAGGCCGGCGATGCGCGCCTCATACTCAGAGACCGCAAATTGCAGCGGGGCTTTTTCACCATTGTGAAAACGATACATGTCAGGACGTGCAGTCATGCTGGATCCTTCCTTTGCTCAAGAAAGGTCCTGGCGTACAGGACGAAAAAATTGAAAGTGACCCATGTGGTGCTGACGGACGAAACCAGTGGTTATCATCCCAAGTCAGCACGTTCATGTGGCGACGCCATCGCCCAGTCAGGCTGGAAAATGCGCCCGAATCATCGCGGAGGCAAGCGATATTTCTTCGCTGCCTCCCGCACCTCTTCATCCCAGGGCCTAGCTTGTGAGCAAGCGGACCAGATCGCTCTCGGGATCTGCCAGGGGGTCCACGACATTAAAATGGTGTTTGCCAAAGGCAATCACGTGATCCGCGTGCCAGGCATCTGCCAGCCACTGCGCCTGATCCAGGAAGGCGGGGCGCTCTTCTGCACCAACCCAGACAGTCACCTCAGTCTGGTAGCGATCCTGCATTTCCACCGGGCTTTCGGCCTTGGCCGCGTCGTTGTCCATCTGGAACGTGTCATTCATCGAGGTGCGCAGCAGCGGCAGCAGATCCGCCAGCGGCGAAATCGGCACAACCACCTTCAAACGCGCGCCAACCGCATTGGGGATCACCTTTGGATCCAGCATTCGCGCTACCAGATGCCCCCCAGCCGAATGGCCGGCAAGCGAGATCGGCACCTCCGGCACCTCTTCAGCAATGCGAACCACGGCCCTGGCGACCTGCTGTGTGATATCCGCAATTCGCACCTCTGGGCACAGATCATAAGAGGGCATCGCCACCGCCCAGCCCTGCGCCAATGCGCCCACTGCCAGATGCGACCAAGAGCTTTTGTCAAAGGCCAGCCAATAGCCGCCATGCACAAAAATCAGCACCCCCTTTGGCGCCGTTTCAGGCATGAAGAGATCAAAGCAATGCCGCGCGCCGTCACCATAGGGGAGATTCAGACGCGCCCGTTCGTGCAGGCTATTGCGGAAATCCTCGGCCGAAGCCGCCCAACGCGGCGGAAAATCCTCCGCTCCCGCAATGTGCGCGCCATTTGCATAGGCATCATCCAGTTCCATCAGTGTGCTCCCCTATTTGTGCAACAAGTGACAATCTGGCTTTGCCATTGTCAAACACTCTTCTCCCCAATGGAATTAGATTAACAAGTAAATTAACTTATGATCAAATTCTGGACTTATGGATCTTTCTGGACATATCTATCGGGAACAGTTTTCCATGTCTGCACAAACACCCTCGGGAGGCCCCTATGCTACAAACAACCACCGCGCTGAAGACTCTGTTGAGCGACCCAACCCTGTTGGAAACCCGCGCCTATATAGGCGGGGCGTTCGTCGATGGTGAGGGCACGTTCGATGTGACCAACCCGGCGCGCGGCGATGTGATTGCCCAGGTTGCCGATGTCAGCCGCGCCCAGGTCGCCGGAGCCATCGCCCAGGCCGATGCTGCGCAAAAAGAATGGGCAAAATGGACCGGCAAAGAGCGCGCATCTGTGCTGCGTAAATGGTATGATCTGATGATGGCCAATCAGGAAGACCTAGCGGTGATCCTGACAGCCGAAATGGGCAAACCCCTGGCCGAAGCCCGCGGCGAGATCGCCTATGGTGCATCCTTCATTGAATTCTTTTCCGAAGAAGCCAAACGCATCTATGGCGAGACTATTCCTGGCCACCAGCGCGACAAGCGCATCACCGTTCTGAAACAACCTATTGGTGTTGCCGCCTCCATTACGCCCTGGAACTTTCCCAATGCAATGATCACTCGCAAGGCCGGCCCGGCACTGGCAGCAGGCTGCGCCTTTGTCGCCCGCCCGGCGGAACTCACCCCACTCTCGGCCACTGCGCTGGGTGTTCTGGCAGACCGTGCGGGCATTCCTGCCGGCGTGTTCAATGTTGTGCCCTCCTCCAATGCCTCGGAAATCGGCAAGGAGTTCTGTGAAAACAACACGGTGCGCAAACTCACCTTCACCGGCTCCACCGAAGTGGGTCGCATCCTGATGCGCCAGGCTGCTGACACAGTGACAAAGTGCTCGATGGAGCTGGGTGGCAACGCGCCGTTCATTGTCTTTGACGACGCCGATCTGGATGCCGCCGTAGAAGGCGCGATCATGTGCAAGTTCCGCAACAATGGTCAGACCTGTGTCTGCGCCAACCGGATCTATGTGCAGGCCGGGGTCTATGATCAATTTGCCGCCAAGCTGAAGGAAGCCGTTGCCAAAATGAAGGTCGGCGATGGCATGGAAGATGGCACCGTGTTTGGCCCGCTGATCAACGCCAAGGCAGTGACCAAAGTGCAGGACCATATTGCAGATGCGACCGCCAAAGGGGCCGAGGTCATTCTAGGTGGCACCCCATCCGATCTGGGCGGAACCTTCTTTCAACCGACAATTGTCACCGGGGCAACCCGCAAGATGGCCTTTGCCACCGATGAAACCTTTGGACCCTTGGCACCTTTGTTCAAGTTTGAGAGCGAAGATGACGTCATTGAGATGGCCAATGACACCATCTTTGGCCTTGCGTCGTATTTCTACGCCAAAGATCTGAGCCGCGTTTACAAGGTCGCTGAGGCCCTGGAATATGGCATCGTTGGCGTCAACACGGGTCTTATTTCCACCGAAGTGGCCCCCTTTGGCGGCGTCAAACAATCCGGCCTGGGCCGCGAAGGTAGCCACCACGGCATCGAAGACTATCTGGAAATGAAATACATCTGCATGTCAGTGTGACATCACTAAGAGACAGTTCTGGGCCCTGATGTCTATTGGGGCCCAGTGTGGCAGGCGCGCACCCCGCCGCCTGCCTGCCTCTTGGGCTCAGGCCCCCAACATAGGTTCAGGGTTGGCGTTCAGCATCGGGTTTGGGTTCTGGTTCGGGTTCTGCATGAAGTAGATCCATGACCCCGGCAATGGCTTGCTCCCAAACACTGACCTGTTCTCGCGTAAGATCATTGCCCAAGACATCCTCCAACGCCGCCATCACAGCTTTACCAGCCAAAGCCGTTTCCTGGCGGCCAAGGTTGTAGCGCCCGTGTGTCAACGACAGGCTGTCGCGCGCATGGGTCATGCTCTGGTTGTTGGCCACTCCTTTGAGGCAATAGGTCAACATGGCAGAAAACATTTCCTTCTGTTTGGCAAAGTCACCGCCGAACAGGGGCTCCACTTCAGGCAAAAGCTCAAAAAGGTGGACGTAAAACCGCTCCGCCAGTTCTGCCTTTCTCGCGTAGATCAAGGAAAAACTGGACTGCATCTCTTTGACGTCATTCCCCTCCATTTCGGCCCCCCTATTTACACAAACATTACTTTTACCTGCACGTTTATAGAACCTGTTGAGCAAGAGACAAAACTAAAATCAATTCAACGTTGCATGACCGCATGGGGGTCGACAAATAAGCAGCACAATTGCCCCTGGAAGGTCTATCGCGTCGCTCCCACCTGTTTAACCCCTATCTATCATCGCCTTACCACGCTTCGAACCAGATCGCGCGTATGGGCAGGGGCAAGGCCTGCGCCTTGGTCCACTGGATCCTTACCAAAACGATATGACAGGTTGCACCGCGCCGCAGGCAGCAGGCAGACAACCCCCAATAGCTCCATGGCAATCGACAATGCCGCAGCAAAGCCCGCGTCCCGCCAGCGCTCTGTGGCCTGGATCAAAGCTGCCAGCGGCTCCAAAAAATCCTGCACCGGCGGGCGCAGGTCATCTGCAACTGCGGCCTGGCCCGGTCCATCAATCAAAACCCCTATCAGCAAAGCCGCGGCTGAGCGCTGCTTCAGGAAGAACCCTGACAGGGCCACAAAGACCCTCTCAATCTGCAGTTCAGCCTGTTCTGTCTCTTCCATCGCGACAAAAAGCAGCTGCACCAGCTCTTGGTTCAACTGATCCAGAACCGCGCGATAGAGCTGATCCTTGGTTTTGAAATGATGCAGCAAGGCCTGTTTGGAAACCCCCGACTCCGAGGAGATCCGGGCCAGGCTGGCGCCTTGATACCCCCGTTCAGCAAAGTGGCGTCTGGCGGCGCGCAACAGCTCGCTTTGTGTGTGCTGTGCAGATGACATGGGCTGACCTCTGATTAGGTAGCTCAAGCCTAGCACAGCCTCGCAAAACTTACCATTCGGTAAGCAGAGATACCTACCGAATGGTAAGTAATACGGAGTTTTTACTAACGCGCCCAAATAACGCCCATAGCCCCAAGCCACATCTGCGGCCCAGGGCTATGGTCATTCCATCCAGGCTCCCTGGAGAAAGCCTTGAACAGAAAGGAGTTAGGGGACTGACCTTAGTTGATCGGCTGCGCGTCAGACTCAATCGCGGTCCGCTGCGGCCCGGTCGAGCTGATCTCAATCCGGCGTGGCTTTAGCGCCTCGGGCACCTCGCGGTGCAGATCGATATGCAGCATGCCATCAGCGTGGCTGGCACCAGTGACCCGGACGTGATCCGCGAGGGTAAACTGGCGCTCAAAGGCCCGGGTGGCGATGCCCCGGTGCAAAAAGCTGCGCCCTTCGGCCTCATCGGCCTTTCCGGCAGAAACCACCAGGGCGTTTTCCTTGACCTCAACGGTCAGGTCTTCTCCGCTGAACCCTGCGACCGCGATGGAAATCCGATAGCTGTCAGCAGCGGTTTTTTCGATATTGTAAGGGGGATAGCTGGGCTGGCCGACGTCATTGCTCAGGGCGCGGTCCATCAGATCAGCGATCTGGTCAAAACCAATAGTTGCACGGTTGAGTGGTGCAAAGTCAAATCTACGCATGTTTTATCCTCGAATATGAGCGACATTCTTGTGCCCTCCCGGATGGGACAGGCGGTGGACATCTGGGCCCCGGTAACCGGCGACCCCGACAAAACATGAAATATGCACGCGCTATCCGATTTCAAGACCTGCCAGCACAGCCCCACGGCGCGGCGCAGGGCGCTATGGCCTAGCCGCCCGGGCGCACAAATTTGGCTCCACCTGACGAACGGGCACCGCCAACCTGGACCCTGCCCACGCCTTCGGGCATGCGGCTGCCAATGCGCGTACTGGTGAGCTGCGCCCGCAGGATCTGCAGCTCTTTGGCGAGATCCGCCCCCAGGGACACCCGCTTGCCGTCAACCTCGGCCTTGGCCGAAACCACCGAAACGATGCGCGGCTTGCCCCCGGAAAATGAAAACACCGGCGCCCCGGACGAGCCAAAATCAACGTCACAGGACATAATCAGCACCCCCTCCTGACGCGCCATCACCGAACACAGCTCTTGGATTGACGGCGCTTCTGAGCGGTCATGGGCATAAGACACAACCCCCACATCCGCACCTTTGCGCGGGCGGTTGTCGGTCTGAAACGGAATAACGGTGGTATTGCGGATCGGCCGTTGCAATTGCAACAAGGCAATATCCCTGCGCACCCGGTCGGTCGAGACCTCTCCGTCAAAGATATAGTCGGGATGTACCACAGCCCGGGTGACAGTCCGGTAGGCCGAGGCGCGGCCATTGCGCCAGCCCGCCAGGAATTCAATCGTTTTTGGCTGGATACGGACGCCGCTGCGGGCATCATACAGACAATGCGCTGCCGTCAGCACCAGATCCGGCGCGATCAGCGCCCCGGTGCAAAAGCCTTCACCATCGACATCCAACCGCCCCACGGCCTCCCAGCCGCGCCCGGCATCAGAGGTCTCCATGCGCTGCAGGCGGCTGTCAGCCGCCTGTGCCATCACCGGAAAAAGCCCAATAAGGCCGAACAGCCCGGCGAAGCCCTGTCCAATGAAACGCAAATCCAGCACATCAGTCTCCTCACCCGATTGCTGGCATGTTTACCTGCAAGCTTCGGCAAAAATACGGCAACGCCGCAGGAAAGACAGCCCCAAAGGAAAAAAACTGCACGCCGCTATCAAGGCTGTAGCATCGACTAAGGTTCAGCGCAGGATCGGCACCTCATTTGCACGCTGAGATCCACCCGCCATGGCAGGGGGTATTGGCCCACCCGTCGCCCAGTCCAGCAGCTCAACCGTATGCAGGATAGGCACTTCGGTCGCGGATCCTATCTGCATCATGCAGCCGATATTGCCTGCAGCAATCAGATCCGGGGATTTGGCCTCTAGGGTTTTGACCTTGCGCGCCTTCAACTGCCCCGAGATTTCCGGCTGCATCAGGTTATAGGTCCCTGCCGAGCCGCAGCACAGATGGCTGTCGGCGGGCTCCACCACCTTGAACCCGGCGCGTTTCAACAGGGTCTTGGGGTGGCTTTTGATCTGTTGACCATGCTGCAAGGAACAGGCCGCGTGATAGGCAACCGTCAGCTCTTTCTCAGCCCCGACGGGGAGATCCAACTGCATCAACAGCTCCGAGATATCCAGACAGCGTTCAGAAACACGCGCCGCATCCGCAGCCAGGGGATCATTGCGGAACATATGGCCGTAGTCCTTGACCGTGGTGCCGCAGCCCGAAGTGTTGATGACAATGGCATCCAACCCCTTGCCATCAATCTCGGCGCTCCAGGCACGGATATTCTTGGCAGCCGTGGCGTGGCTTTCGGTCTCGCGCCCCATGTGATGGGTCAACGCACCACAGCAGCCCGCACCTTCTGCCACCACAACCTCGCAACCCAATCGGGTCAGCAGCCGGATGGTGGCATCATTGATATCGGTGTTCAGCGCCTTTTGCGCACAGCCGGTCATCAGCGCCACCCGTTTCTTCTGTGGCGCCTCCGCCGCAAAGCTCTGCGGGTCATCATTGCGACTGACCGGCGGGATTTGCTTTGGCGCCATCTCCAACATCGCCCTGAGCCGCGCATCCGGCACCAGGCCTTTGAACGGGCGCGCCATCTTCGCTCCCAACAGGGCCAGACGGAACCGCCCCGGATAGGGCAGGATCCGCGCCAGCACAGCCCGCAACAGGCGGTCCATCACGGGGCGTTTGTAATTTTTGTCGATATAGGCGCGGGCGTGATCCACCAGATGCATGTAATGCACCCCCGACGGGCAGGTGGTCATACACGCCAGACAGCTGAGACACCGGTCGATATGTTTGACCGTCTTGGCATCCGGCACCCGGTTGTTCTCCAGCATGTCCTTGATCAGATAGATCCGGCCGCGCGGGCTGTCGAGCTCATCGCCCAGCACCTGATAGGTCGGACAGGTCGCGGTACAAAAGCCGCAGTGCACGCAGGCGCGCAGGATTTCATTGGCACGTTGCGTCCCCGGGGCCTGCAGTTGTTCTTTGGTGAAATTTGTCTGCATATCAGACCTCCTGCGGCAGTTCTTCAGGGCGCGGTGAGCGCACAGTAGCGAGCAAATTGAGCAAGAAAGCTCCCCAGCGCTTTGCCTGTCGGCGCTTATCCGACAAAATCATCCCATCACCCCCGGATTAAGCAGGCCTTTGGGGTCAAACCTCTGCCGCAGGCCTTTTGCGATCGCTTCCAGCGGGGCCACCTGCGGCTGGAAGCGGCCCAACCGAGTCGTTGTTTCAGCACTGCCGCGCACCAGGGTTGCATGGCCTGCGACCCCTGCCTGCGCCATTCTGGCCCGCAGGTCGGCACCCGCGTCACAGAGGGCCCAAATCAACCCACCACCCCAGTCAAACTGCAGCGCCTCCGCCTCCAACATCGGCGCCAGCAGGGGCGCATCCGACGGTCGGACCGAGATCCGCCAAACATCGCCCTCCCGGCCGTGGAACCCGGCAACATCGCGGATCCCCTGCCACAGCACCTCAGAACCCGCGTCGGTCGCAACCGTACCAAAACCAGCCAGTTCCGTGGCCAGTTTCTCCTGGCGATATGCAACCGAGCGGGCAAACCCTTCCAGCCGCACATGTACAAGTCCAGTATGGGGGTCATAGGCCGCACCGCTCACATCATAGGGAGAGCCCAAAGCCGCCGACATCGCCCGCACCGCCACTGTCAGGTCAGCCACTGCAACACTGACGGTCACAACAGCCTCTGGGTTAGGCAACACTTTCAGCGACAGCTCGCTCAACACACCAAGAGTGCCATGCGCCCCCGCCATCAGTTTCACCAAATCATAGCCAGTGACATTCTTCATCACCCGGCCACCGTTCTTGATCACTTGACCGCTGCCATCGACAAACCGCACCCCCAAAAGATAATCGCGCGCCGCCCCACCCTGAATGCGGCGCGGACCTGAGCTGTTGGTGGCAAAGACTCCCCCAATCGTCGCCACGCCACTGGTCCCCAGCACCCCACGCATATCCATTGGTTCAAAGGCCATACGCTGCCCTTCTGCGGCCAAAATCTGTTCGATTTCCGCCACAGGCGTTCCCGCCTTGGCCACCAGGGTAAGGGATCCGGGCTCATAGAGTTCAATGCCTGTCAGTCCAGACATGCTCAGCACCTCCCCCGCCCCGCCAAAACCACGCGTACCGCCGCCTTCTATACAAAAGGGGGCGCGCGCCTCGGCAATCACTTCAGCCAGTTCAGCCTCATCCTGCGGATTATACATTTTCATCTTTCCAAAAATACCTTGGGGGTTTGGGGGCAAAGCCCCCATCACACAGCTTCCCTCACGCAACGCCCGTCACTCAACGTCCGTCACTCAGCCGCCAGGACCGGCACCCGACGACCCTCGGTCACCGACAGCGGAAAAACCTTTGCCGGGTTCAGCAACCACTTGGGGTCAAAGACATCCTTGACCAAAAGCTGCGCCTCCAGATCCACCGGCGCATATTGATACAGCATCAAATCACGTTTCTCGATGCCAACACCATGTTCCCCTGTGAGACAGCCGCCGACATCCACACAGAGTTTCAGCACCTCAGCGCCAAACTGTTCACACAGCTCCAGATCCCCGGGTTTGTTGGCATCAAACAGGATCAACGGATGCATATTGCCGTCACCAGCGTGAAACACATTGGCCACGTCCAGCCCGTATTCCTGTGACAGCTCACCAATCCGGCGCAGCACCTGCGGCAAGGAGCCGACAGGGATGGTCCCATCCAGGCACATGTAGTCATTGATCTGTCCCATGGCGCCAAAGGCCGATTTGCGCCCCAACCAGATACGGGCCGCCTGATCCGCGTCCCCTGCCTCGCGCAGTTCTACCGGGTTATGGGTCCGGGCGATTTCGATAATCAGCTCCAGCTGATGGGCGATTTCCGCGTCACTGCCCTCCACCTCGATAATCAGCAAGGCCTCGCACATCGGATAGCCGGCCTTGGCGAATGCCTCGCAGGCCTCGATGCAGGGGCGGTCCATAAATTCGATCGCAACCGGCAAAACCCCTGCCTTGATGATATCGCTGACACAGGCGCCCGCGACTTCGTTGCTGTCATAGCCGATCAACACAGGACGCGCCCCTTCAGGTTTGCGCAGAATGCGCAGGGTCGCCTCGGTCACAACACCAAGCTGCCCTTCGCTGCCGCAGATCACCCCCAGAAGGTCCAGCCCGCCGGCATCCAGGTGGGCGCCGCCGATCTCCACCACAGTGCCATCCATCATCACCAGGGTTACGCCCAGCAGGTTATTGGTGGTCACACCATATTTCAGACAATGCGCCCCGCCCGAGTTCATCGCGATATTGCCGGCAATGGCACAGGCCAGCTGGCTCGACGGATCCGGTGCATAGAAAAACTCTTCTTCCTCTACCGCGCCGGACACGCTGAGGTTGGTGCGCCCCGATTGCACCCGGATCACCCGGTTATCGTAATCCGTGTCCAGCACCTCGTTCATACGCGCCACGCCCAGGATCACGCTGTCGGCCGTCGGCAAAGCGCCCCCCGCCAGCGAGGTGCCTGCCCCGCGCGGCACCACTGGCACGCCCTCTTCATGGCAGATCCGCAGGATATCCGAGACCTCCTGCGTGGTGCGCGGCAAGACAGCCAGCAACGGCGGGCAGCGATAGGCAGCCAAGCCGTCGCACTCATAGGCGCGCGTCTCCATTTCATCCTGAATCACCGCATCACTTGGCAACACCGCTGCCAAACGGGCAGCAAGATGTGCCTTGCGGGCCAGAATGGTGGAATTGGGGACAGGCATCTCCATGGGGCTCTCCTTTGGTGGCGCGACATCTGGTAAATTAATATTACCAATTACCCCATTCAAGCAAGCACGAAGTTGTCACAGCGGATAAACCAAGCAGGCAGACACGCCTTCGTGACTGTACCACCACCGCAGAAAGGCTAGGGTATATCCATGCAACGCCCTCTCTTCTCCCTCCTGCTTGCCCTCATGGCGCTGCCCGCTCTGGCCGACGCCCCAAAAATCGAAGCGGTCACTGCAGTGCCCTCTGGCACCACATGGCGCTTTGATGTCACCCTGTCCCACCCGGATACCGGCTGGGACCACTATGCCGATGGCTGGCGGGTGCTGGACATGCAGGGCAATGAGCTCGGGCTGCGGGTCCTGGCCCATCCCCATATACAGGAACAGCCCTTTACCAGATCCCTGTCCGGCGTGGTGATCCCTACGGGCACAACCCAGGTCCAAATACAGGCGCGCTGCCTGGTCGATGGCTGGGCAGACGCGCTGTTTGTGGTTGACCTCAAGTAACACCTGCAGCCCTTTGTCCAAGAGCAACGCCCGCCTCGTCCTTGCAGAAAGGGGCATCTTGTGACACAGGTCTGGCAAATCGCCACCTCCTCCTTTGCTACGGGACACCCCTGCCATGACAGCCTCAAAACGCGTCGTTCTTTCCAGCGATCACGCCGACATTCAGCTTCGCCAGACCATTGCCGATCACATCGCAAGCCAAGGCTGGGAAGTCATTGATATCGGCCCCACCACATCGGACAGCACAGATTACCCCAAACATGGGCGCGAAGCCGCCGAGCGCGTGGCCTCGGGTGACTGTGATCTGGGTGTTATCGTCTGTGGCACCGGTCAGGGCATCATGATGGCCGCAAACAAGGTCAAAGGCATTCGCTGCGGCGTCTGCGCCGATACCTTTTCCGCCCGCATGATCCGCCAGCACAATGATGCCAATATGCTGTCAATCGGTGCGCGGGTTGTGGGCAAAGGCCTGGCGCTGGATATCGTCGACGCCTTCCTGTCCGCGGAATTTGAAGGCGGTCGCCATGCCACCCGCATGGGAATGATTGAACCCGCCGAAGACTAAAACAAGATCGCGTGGCGCGACCGGGCTGGTCCCGGCGCGCCTGTGCGCGCTCAGCTTCGGTGATAGGGGCTGCCTGACAGGATGGTGGCGGCGCGGTAAATCTGCTCGGCCAGCATCACCCGCACCAGCATATGCGGCCAGACCATTTTCCCAAATGACAGTGAGAAATCCGCCTCGGCGCGCAGACTGGGATCAATGCCGTCCGCGCCGCCAATGATCAGCGCCAGATCCTGGCGTCCGGAATCGCGCCAGCTGCCCAGACGATCGGCAAAATCGGGCGAGCTGAGCAGCTTGCCCCGCTCATCCAGGGTGCAGATCACCGCCCCCTTGGGCAGGGCCTTGCGCAGCAAACCCGCTTCGGCGCCCATGCCGGCGTTTTTCTTATCTTCGACCTCAACGATGCGGGCCGGCCCCAGACCCAGCGCCCGCCCGGTGCGGTCAAACCGTGTGAGATAGTCGTCGATGAGGGTCTTTTCAGGCCCAGCGCGCAGACGTCCAACCGCGCAGATATGTATACGCATCGGAAGGGCCCTCGCTGGGAATTACGGCATAAAGCGACCTGTCGCGCTAGACACAGCAGAGACGGCACCCAAACAGGGCGCCACCTCCAGTGTCAAAACCGCAGCTTAGGCGCCATCCTGACCAGGGGTCACGCCGGGCTGCCAGAGCTTTTCGATCTGGTAGAACTCGCGCACTTCCGGGCGGAACAGATGCACAATCACATCGCCGGTATCAATCAAGACCCAATCGCCGGTGTCGCGACCTTCGACCTTGCTGAGAATACCATATTCCTGCTTCAGGCGATCGGTCAGCTTTTCCGCGATCCCTGCCACCTGACGGCTCGAACGACCCGTCGCAATGACCATGAAATCGGCGATCGCCGTCTTGCCGCGCAAATCAATCTGCACGACCTCTTCGGCTTTATCTTCATCCAGAGAGCTCAGGATCCGCTCCAACAATACAACATTGGATGGGCGGCTCTTGGCAGCACCCTCGGCTGCCTCGCTAGCAGCGGCAACAGCCGCTTGAGGTTCGGTCGACAGAACACTGTCCTCCATAAGGCGCGCCGACCCTCCCCCGGCGCTGGGGATATGCTAAAAATAGCAATTCCCGCGCCACATTTCAATAAATGCGGCAACGGGACTCGAATCATCGACACTCTCTGCCTGATCTGCCGCCGCACCGAAAGAGGGAACACATCATATTTACAAGGATTCAAAGGAAAGTTTGCCCAGATTACGACGTTCTCGCCAAGCCAGCCCTTGATCGCCTGCCCGCCCCCCTGTATCTGACGCACATGACCCTCGTATTGGCCCAGACTATTGAGTTGCAAGATCGCGCCCGCCTGCGCGAGCGATTCTATGGTGCCGCCCGCACGGTCCTGGCGCGCCTATAATCGGCAGCCCACGCCCTACGCCAGCTACTCACAATTGAATATACGGGAGAGGACACATGTCCCCCAAAACGCTCTATGACAAGATCTGGGATGCGCATGTTGCGCATGAAGCAGAGGACGGCACCTGCCTTCTTTATATTGACCGCCACCTGGTCCACGAAGTGACCAGCCCGCAGGCCTTTGAAGGTCTGCGCCTGGCCGGCCGCACTGTGCATGCGCCGGACAAAACGATTGCAGTGCCGGATCACAACGTTCCCACCACTGAGGGCCGCGATGATCCTTCGCAAATGACGCCCGAAAGCCGCATCCAGGTCGAGGCGCTCGACAAGAACGCCCGCGAATTTGGCGTGCACTACTATCCGGTCTCCGACGTGCGCCAGGGCATCGTGCACATCGTCGGCCCGGAACAGGGCTGGACCCTGCCCGGTATGACCGTAGTCTGCGGCGACAGCCACACTGCCACCCACGGTGCCTTTGGCGCCCTGGCCCATGGTATCGGCACCTCCGAGGTGGAGCACGTGCTGGCCACCCAGACCTTGATTCAGAAAAAATCCCTGAACATGAAGGTTGAGATCACTGGCAAGCTCAACCCCGGCGTCACTGCCAAGGACATCACCCTGGCGGTGATCGGTGAAACCGGCACCGGCGGCGGTACCGGCTACGTCATCGAGTATTGTGGCGAAGCGATCCGTGATCTGTCGATGGAAGGTCGCATGACCGTCTGCAACATGGCCATCGAAGGCGGCGCCCGCGCAGGTCTGATTGCACCGGATGAAACCACCTACGCCTATGTCAACGGTCGCCCCCACGCCCCCAAGGGCGCCCAGTGGGAAGCCGCGCTGAACTGGTGGAAGACGCTCTACACCGATGAGGGCGCGCATTTTGACAAGGTTGTCACCCTGCGCGGCGAAGATATCCAGCCGGTTGTGACCTGGGGCACCTCGCCCGAGGATGTGCTGCCGATCACTGGTGTAGTGCCTAACCCCGAAGATTTTGAGGGTGGCAAGGTTGAGGCCGCGCGCCGTTCGATCGAATACATGGGTCTGACCCCCGGTCAGAAACTGACCGACATCGAGATCGACACCGTCTTTATCGGCTCCTGCACCAATGGCCGCATCGAAGATTTCCGCGCCGTGGCCGAAGTGGTCAAAGGCAAGAAGATCAAGGACGGCATGCGGGCCATGATCGTTCCCGGCTCTGGCCTGGTTCGGGCCCAGGCCGAAGAAGAAGGTCTGGCGGATATCTTCCGCGAGGCAGGCTTTGAATGGCGTCTTGCGGGCTGTTCCATGTGTCTGGCGATGAACCCCGATCAGCTGTCCGAAGGTGAGCGCTGCGCCGCGACTTCGAACCGCAATTTTGAGGGACGTCAGGGCTACAAGGGCCGCACCCATCTGGTGTCGCCGGCCATGGCCGCCGCAGCTGCCCTCACCGGCAAGCTGACCGACATCCGTGATTTGATCTGAAGGAGCGAGACAGATGGAAAAGTTTCAAAAACTCACCGGCATCGCCGCCCCTATGCCCCTGGTCAACATCGACACTGACATGATCATCCCCAAGGTGTTCCTGAAGTCGATTGCACGGACGGGCTTTGGCAAGAACCTGTTTGACGAGATGCGCTATAATCGCGACGGCAGCGAAATTGCTGATTTTGTGCTGAACAAACCCCAGTATCGCAACGCCGAGATCCTGGTGGCTGGCGACAACTTTGGCTGCGGCTCCTCGCGGGAACACGCGCCTTGGGCGATTGCCGATTTTGGCATCAAATGTGTGGTCTCCACCTCCTTTGCCGATATCTTCTTCAACAACTGCTTCAAGAACGGCATCCTGCCGGTTGTTCTGCCACAAGAGCAGGTCGACCTGTTGATGAAGGACGCGGAAAAGGGCGCAAACGCCCGTATGACCGTGGACCTTGAGGCCCAGGAAATCACCACCTCGGACGGGGAAGTGATCAAGTTCGAGGTTGATAGCTTTAAGAAGCAATGCCTGCTGGAAGGGCTGGATGACATCGGCCAGACCCTGCAAAAGCAAAGCGCGGTTCACACCTACGAAGACAAGATGGCGCAGGAACGTCCCTGGGTCTAACCACCGCGTTTCCAGCGCTGCGTGCCTGTAGGGCCGCGCGCAGATCGAAATTGAATACAGCCGCTCCAGAACTCTGGGGCGGCTGTATGCATCCGGGCAGCCACTTTTGGGGCGCAAAGCCCAGCCACCAAAAGCTGAGGCCACACCATTTGAGTGCAAATTAAGACAAATACGCCACAAATGCGCCACATTCCCACCCCCTTGGCCTTGCCCAACCCAGCTTCAAATCGGACTGGGGGTCTAACGCCCTGCAACCACAAGATCTGGTATAAGCTGGACAAGTTGCTGATAGGTTTGGCCAAAATTGATGCATTCGGGCATCAGCCCCCATAGCTTTCTTAAGGAAAATCAAACTTCCGCAATTGGAAACTTGAGCCCAGCAGCCAATCCATGCAGAAATGGGGCAAAATTGAGGCGCGCATTCTGGGCAGTCCAGGATGCATCAAGTTGGAACAAGGGCACGGCAAAGTACCGTCCAGTCCAGTTTGAAGGGAAAAAAAGCAGTGATTGCTCGCATATCAGGCGCGGCAACTCGTAGTGTATTGGTTGCATTGCTGATCGCAATGCCATCGATGTTACTGCCGGTTTCTGCCACAGAATCTCCAGAGATCATCGTCCTGATGGCGATCCTTGGCGGAGCGTTGACCTTTGCCGAGTATTTCTCCAACTATCCCAGCTTTGTCGAATTTCGCGAGGCGCCACCGCTGAACCGAATGCGGTTTATCGCGGCCTTTGTTATGGTCGGTCTGCTCAGCCTGCTGACGCGTCACCCGCTGGACCCAACCGGTCTTACCGCGCTGGTGCAGAGCCTGGGAACGCAGCTGGGCGAGGCCCTGGATTTTGCCTACTCTCCAGTGCAATTGACAGTTTTGATGCTGCCACTGGACACCCCCAGCGAAAGCCTTCAGCTAACCCGCAGCGCTGCCGGCATCGCCTATCTTGTCTCGGCACTGGCGACCTTGGGGTTTATTATCGCCATACGGATCGGCAACTGGCCTGTCGCCAATGGGGCCTTTAATGTCTGGGTAAACCTGCCGCTGTTTGATCCCACCACCGGCGGCGATGTTGTCAGCCGGCTGCAGCGGGATGGCCGTATCAATATCGTCATCGGGGTGTTGCTGCCCTTTGCCATTCCCGCCATGATCAAACTCATGTCCGGCCTGATAGATGTCAGCCAGCTCACCTCCCCTCAGATGTTGGTTTGGGTAATAACGGCCTGGGCCTTTGTCCCGGCCTCGATGATCATGCGCGGGCTGGCGATGCTGCGGGTCGCCGATTTGATCGCGCAGAAAAGACGGGCCGTCTACGCCCATGCCGAAACCCTTCAGGCTGTATGATGCCTTGGGTGATGTGGAGATATCTCTCCATGTTGCCGCGTACTCCCGTTCTGTTTTCTTTGCTGTTCGCCTGCCTGGCTCCGCCGCTAATGGCGCAGGCGGAAACCCTACGCATCGCTACATTCAATACTGAGCTGTCCCGCAAGGGGCCGGGCCTGCTGCTGCGCGATATTACCCGCGGTGAGGACGCGCAAATTACCGCGGTGATCACCGTCATCACCCAGGCGCAGCCTGATATCCTGGTGTTGCAGGGTCTTGACTGGGACCACGACAATCTGGCGCTCAAGGCGCTGGCGCGGCAGCTGGCGCAGGAAGGCGCGACTTACCCGCATCTCTTTGCGGGTCAGCCCAATGCCGGCCTTGCCACCGATCTTGATCTGGATGGTGATGGCCGCCTGGGTGGCCCCGGCGATTCACAGGGATTTGGTGACTACACCGGGCGCGGTGGCATGGCGGTATTGTCGCGCTACCCGCTGGTGGTAGAGGAGCTGATTGACCTTAGCCCGCTGGTGTGGCGCGACATCCCCGGCGCCGCCCTGCCCCAGCACCCGGATGGTAGCCCCTTTCCGTCAAAGCCCGCCCAGGCAATCCAACGCCTGTCCTCCACTGCCCATTGGGTCTTGCCGGTGGAGCTGGCAAACGGCTCCCGACTGACGCTGTTGTGTTTTCAGGCCGCGCCGCCGGTATTCGACGGCATCGAAGACCGCAACGGGTTGCGCAATGCCGATGAGATCCGCCTTTGGCAGGTTTTTCTGGACGGGCTACTTGACGGGCTTCTTGACCGGCTTCTTGACGGGCAGCTCCCGGCAGAATTCGCGCGCCCACCAACCAAACGGTTTGTTATTGCTGGTGGTGCAAACCTGGACCCGGACACTGGCGCGGGCCGACGCGAAACCATCGCCAGACTGTTACAGGACCCCAGGCTACAGGAACCGCGCCCCCTGTCACCGCAGGGGGGAGCTCAGACCGTGGATTGGGGCGAAGGCCGCCGCATGCGGGTGGACTACCTGCTGCCCTCGCAGGACTGGCACGTTGCGGCCTCCGGGGTGATCTGGCCTGACAGCGCCACCTCCGCCGCCGCAATTGCCAGCCGCCACAGGCTGGTTTGGCTGGATATCCTCCTCGACTAGGCTGCTAAGCCGCCGCTTCCCTCTGCCTTCAGCCTTCTGCCCGTTTGAGGGATCAACAGCGCCTCGGGCAAGCAATGTGGCAAAGCCTGTGCCACCGGAGTCTCCTGAAAATCGGGCAAGAGCTGCTGTAGCAGATCCCCGCTCAGGCTATGTGGGGTATCCCACAGATACCGCATCTCTAACAGGAAGCGCCCCAATGGCCAGAACGGACGGGCCAGTTGCAGGGGAAGCCAGGACATCTGGCTCAGTTTGGCAGGCTGGTGCAGATGCGCGTTTATTGCCGCCAGCAGCTCATGCCCGGTGAGGGTATAGCCCGCAAAGGGAACATCCACAAAGCACGGCAGCGCAGCGCGTTTTTCAGCCAGCCCCACCGCAGCCCGGGCCTTGTCCGGCAGATAGCCCCAGGCATGAGGAATATCCGCCCGCCCTGGGTAGATGAATTTGCCCTTACCCAGCTTGGCTGTGATCATCTCATCAAACCAGTTCCCCGACGCCTCGGTATCCAGATAGTCCCCCGAGCGCAGTACGATCACCCGCGCCTTGGAGGCACGATAGGCCGCCTCCATCTCCACCCGGATACGTCCCAGCGGGTTTTGCGCCGCATGGGGGCTCTGCTCGGACCATGGAAACGGGGTTTGGGGACCAAAAACATAGACATTACCGGGCAGAATGACCGTCGCGCCGCTCATTTCAGCAGCCCTAATCACCTGCCGGTGCAGGCTCGGCACCTGTTTTGCCCAATCCGGATAGGCCGGGTTCCAGCTGTTCACGATCACATCGACCCCGACAGCGACCTGCGACAGGGTTTCCGTCCCGCGCCGAAAGCGCTTTACCTGCCATCCGGCCCGCTCAAAGGCAGCCGCTGCCGCGCGGCCAAACCGGCCCGAAGCACCGAGTATGAGAGCTGTCTGTGTCATAAAATCTTCTCCTATCCTGAACACTGGCCCAAGCCTCTCCTATTCAATTGACATATGGCATTGCCAAAATTTTCAGATCTGCCATTCATTAATGCATGAATGATGCACAGCTCACCGATTGGTCGCTCATCCAAAGCTTCCTGGCCGTCGCCGACTGCGGCTCGCTTTCGGCGGCGGCGCGGCAGTTAGACCGCAGCCAGCCCACCCTGGGCCGGCACATTCAAAGCCTGGAGGCCAGCCTCAACCAGCAACTGTTTGAGCGCCACCCGCGCGGATTGCGGCTGTCGCAGGCCGGGACTGCGCTGCTGCCCATGGCGCGGGAAATGCAGGCCCAGATGTATCGTTTGTCGCTTCAGGCCGCGGGCCAGTCCGAAGAGCTGGCCGGCACCGTCCGCATCACCGCCAGCGTTTTTGCCTCCCACTACCTGTTGCCCCCCATACTGGCCGATATTCGCCAGGCAGAACCGGGGATTGAGCTGGAACTGGTGCCAACAGATGAAAGCGAAAACCTGTTGTACCGGGCCGCCGACATTGCCCTGCGCATGTATCGCCCCAGCCAGCTGGATGTGATCACCCAACATATCACCGATCTGCCGCTGGGTATTTTTGCCGCCCACACATATTTGGCGCGACGCGGCACTCCCCGCAGCGCAGCAGAGCTGTGGCAGCATGACCTGGTGGGTTATGACAACAACGCGCTGATCCTCAACACCATGCGGGCGATGGGATGGCAGGTTGATCGCAGCACCTTTGCCATGCGCTGTGATAACCAGGCGACCTACTGGCAACTGGTGCGGGCAGGATGCGGCATCGGCTTTTGCCAAAGCGATGTGGCGCGCGCGGATACCACCGTGGCAGAGCTGGATCTGGGCGTCGAAATCCCGCCGCTGCCGGTCTGGCTCACCACCCATAGCGCCATGCGGGAAACCCCCCGCATCCGGCGGGTCTGGTCGCTGTTGGCAAAAGGCCTGAAAATGGCCAGTAAATCGCCGCCTTCGCCCTTGAAATCAGGGGCCGTTGTTGACCCTGAGGCCCCAGAGGGGTAGGCCGTTGCCAACTGTTTTTAGGAGGCACATATGTCCAATCCATCGATTCTGATTCTGCCCGGCGACGGTATCGGCCCCGAGGTCATGACCGAGGTTCGTAAAGTCATCACCTGGTTTGGTGAAGCCCGCGACATTCAGTTCGATGTGAGCGAAGATCTGGTCGGCGGCGCCGCCTATGACAAACATGGCATCCCCCTGGCGGATGAAACCATGGCCCGCGCACAAGAGGTGGACGCGGTTCTGCTCGGCGCGGTTGGCGGCCCGGCCTATGACGATCTGGACTTCTCGGTCAAACCCGAACGGGGCCTGCTGCGCCTGCGCAAGGAAATGGATCTCTATGCCAACCTGCGTCCCGCACAGTGCTTTGACGCACTGGCCGATTTTTCCTCGCTCAAGCGCGACATCGTGGCCGGCCTGGACATCATGATCCTGCGCGAGCTGACCTCGGGCGTCTATTTTGGCGAACCGCGCGGCATCTTTGAAGAAGGCAACGAGCGCGTCGGTATCAACACCCAGCGCTACACCGAGTCTGAGATCGAACGCGCTGCCCGCTCGGCCTTTGAACTGGCGATGCGCCGCAACAAAAAGGTCTGCTCGATGGAGAAGGCCAATGTGATGGAAAGCGGCATCCTGTGGCGCGAAGTGGCCACCCGTGTGGGCAAGGAATACCCCGAGGTAGAGCTGTCGCACATGTATGCCGATAACGGCGCTATGCAGCTGGTGCGGGCGCCAAAACAGTTCGACGTCATCCTGACCGACAACCTGTTTGGCGACATCCTGTCCGATTGTGCCGCGATGCTGACCGGCTCGTTGGGCATGTTGCCCTCGGCCAGCCTTGGCGCGCCGATGGCCAATGGCCGCCCCAAAGCGATGTACGAACCGGTACACGGCTCGGCCCCGGACATCGCAGGCCAGGGCAAGGCAAACCCGATCGCCTGTATCCTCAGCTTTGCCATGGCGCTGCGCTACAGCTTTGACATGGGGGCCGAGGCCGACCGTCTGGAAAAAGCCATCGAAAAAGTGCTCTCGGACGGTGCCCGCACCGCAGATCTGCTGGGTGAAGACGGTGTTGATCCGATTTCGACCAGCGAAATGGGCAACGCCGTGGTCGCGGCCCTGCAGGCCAGCCTGTAATCCTAGTGCCAGTGGCGGGCCTCTGAGGGGCGCTGCCGCTGGACCCCATTGGGAACCTAAAAACGAGGGCGGAAACGCCCTCTTTTCTTTTTTGAACAGATAGATATGGCTAGGGCATCGCTCTGGCGACAGGCAGGGCCGCTCTGGTGACCTGACGATAGTGTTCCAACCTTTCGAGATGGTGCAGGCAACGGGTCAGCCAACGCATTGCATCGGTGTTGGAAAACACCTCGTTCAGGTCAAATAGACCGGCGTGTTCTCCCAACAGCAACCCACGGCGATGTCGGTCCTTGCGGTGATTGACCAAAACCGAAAGCCGCTGCAACCGGGCTTGTTCGGCGTCAGTGGAACACCCCTCGATCAGCCGACGGAGCACCACCCCGGTGATCACTGCAGGCCGCCGCAACAGCGGATCCTCCTTCAGAACCGATATCCGCCCGGTCTGGCTCAACCGTTCCAGCAGCCGCAACAGATGGTCGGTCTGGTGCAGCAAAGCGGACAGCGCGACCTCCTGTCTTGCATGATCTGCCGTCAGGCGAATATCCGCAAGGAAGGCCTCGACCTCAGCCAAAGCGGCGCGACAGGGGGACAGCGCTGCAATCCCACGATAGTCCGCCGGCACCTGCAGCGCAGAGGCCATAGCCCCGTAGACCCGATGTTCCAGCAGCTCCAGCGCGGCCTGCACCGCCAAGAGCGCCGTGACCGGATCCGACAGCAAGGCCCGGTCCAGATCAACCAATTTTGTCTTAGGCGTCTCTGGCATCAGCCAGGTGATGAACCGCGCAAACTGCGCCGTGACCGGCAGGAACAGCATCGCGCCAACCACATTAAACCCGGTATGAAACACCAAAATCGCGGTCATGGGATTGGTCCGCACGGCCAGCTCCTGCAGCGCCCCCAGCCCAAACAACAACACAGGCACCGCTATCAGGCTGGTCGCCACATTGAAAAGCAGATTGGCAACCGCTGTCTGCCGCATGGGCCGCGACCCGCCCAGCGAGGCCAGCAAGGCGGTGCAGGTGGTGCCGATATTCATCCCCGCCACAATCGCCACAGCCTGCGTCAGGCTGATGGCACCACTTTGGATCATGACCAGGGCCAGAGCCATGGCCGCCGAAGAGCTTTGCATGACAACCGTCAGCCCTGCGCCCAGGGCTGCAAGGGCCAGCAGGCCAAGGACTGATCCAGACGGCAACATCTCGGGGCGCAGGATAGTGCCAGCATCCTTCATCCCTGCCTGCATCAGATCCAGGCCTATGAGCAAAAGACAGAGCCCTGCCAACATGCGCCCGGATCGTGCCCAACCACCCCGCGCCAAAAGGTCCAGCAGGCTGGCCGGAAACAGCAGCGCCATCGCCACAGTGCCCAGTTTGAGCTTGAAACCCAGCAGGCTGACCAACCAGCCCGTCGCCGTGGTGCCAATATTGGCCCCGTAAATCACCCCAAGCGCCTGCGGCATGGTCAATAACCCCGCCCCGACAAAGCCAACCGTCATCACGGTTGTCGCACTGGAAGACTGGATCGCAGCGGTGGTCAGCCCGCCTGATAGGACGCCGGTAAAGGGAGTGGTGGTAAATCTGGTCAGGATGGCCTGTAACCCGGAGCCGGCTGCTTCGCGCAGGGCCTCGGTCATCACCTTCATCCCCATCAGGAACATGCCAATTCCACCAAGAACATAGAACAGTTGCTCTGTCATGCTTACCCCTTTGCGCCCTTCTATATGCCCAGCAGACCAAACCTGCGCAAGACAGCGCCAGAGCCGTTCCAGCGCAGGAACAGACCACAGGATGGTCAGCAAACAGGCCTATGAGCCGTCTTTTTCGCCCAGCGCATCAAGGGCCTGGAAGAGCGCACCGCAATTAGGGTTAGTGACAGCGCAGCCCCTGGTGATGTACTAGTGCGCCCGCACCGGCCCTATTTGTAGAACCGGCCATTTTTGTAGAAGCTGTCTCATCGAATGCAACACTCCAAACCACGGCCTCTCATCTCTGTCATCATTCCAGTCTTTGATGTGGGTGACCATGTGGCGGATTGCCTGCGCAGTCTTCAGGCGCAGACCTTAGGTGATTTTGAAGCCCTGGTTATCGACGACGGCTCAACTGACAACAGCGCAGCCATTGCCGAAAAAGTGATAGGACAGGACCCTCGGTTTCAGCTGATAAAGCAACAGAACCAAGGGCTTTCCGGTGCCCGCAACACCGGATTGGATCTGGCCCAAGGGGATTTTATTGCCTTTCTCGACAGCGATGACAGGCTTGATCCCAGCTATCTGTCGCGGCTCTGGCAGGCCCTGGACACAACGGGGGCAGATTGGGTCTCCTGCGGCATCCGCTTTTGCTTTCCCAATGACCGCCATATTGATCATTCAGCTATTCATGGCCGGGCAGAGCGGCACAGCTCCGGCCAGATCACCCGCTACCCGCAACACAGCTGGAAAGACGCAATCCCGCACTTTCCCTCTGCCTGGAACAAGCTCTACCGCCGCAGCCTGATCGACGGGCTGCGCTTTCCCGAGGGCACCTGGTTTGAAGATCACGAGTTCTACTATCAAACAGTGGCCCGAACCGATCACCTGCTGCATATCGAGGCGCCGCTGTATCTACAAACCCGCCAACGGCAAGGGCAGATAACCGGCCGCGACAGTGATCGGGTGTTTGAGCAGTTCACGGTTCTGGACCGGGTCAAACTGCTGATGGAATCCTCTGACTGGCCGGACGCTGAGCAGGCCTTTGAACGGATCACCAGCCGCCTGCTGTTTGAGCGCAGCACAGCCCTGCGCGCGCCTGAGCGCCGGGCCCGTTACGCCAGCGCCTGTGCTACCTATCTCGCAACCCATCAAATGACCTATGCCCCCGATTGGGATCCTCATATCTCCCGGGCCTGGGGGCTGGAAATGGCAGGCACGCTGCCGCTGAGCGTGGTAATCCCCTGGGCAGGCCAGGACATAGACCTGCTAGAGGAAAGCCTGCAATCGCTGGCCCGGCAGGGCGCACCGGGGCGGGAGATCCTGATCCTGTGCAGCTCTGACCAAGCCCTGGCACAGGCCAAGACCATCGCAGAGAAGCACCCGGAGGCGCGGGTTTTGCACCATACAGGTGGAGAAGATCTGGGGGCCGCCTGCAATGCCGGGTTACAGGCAGCACAGGGGCTCTATGTGAATTTTCTTGTTGCCGGGGATACCCTCACGGAAATGGCGCTCCATGACTGGGTGGACGGGCTGCTTGCATCGCAGGCTGATTTTGCCGTGTCGGTGTTTCGCCTGAGGCAGGAGGGGGACAATTATCATTCGTCCTTTTATCAGAACGATACAGTTTCGCTGGACGATATGTGCGCGGCCGCATTTCGCTTTTCCCCCGAAGCCGCCATCGCGCTGGATGGTCAGGTGTCGCCAAAGCTCTATCGCCGGGCCTTTCTGACTGAGACAGGCCTGCAGTTTGGCACCGGAGCTTTGCCGGGCTGGACCATGGCTTTACAAGCGGCGCTGATGGCAGAGAGAGCAGCTTATTTTCAGCAGTCTGGCTGCAATGTGAACCAATCCAGCGAAGCGCGCGCTCAATACCACCCCCCGCATCACAAGGGGGCAGGGTTCCGGCAGGACCTGCGCTCTTTGGATCAATTGGCTGGGGATCTGGATCAAAACTTGGCGGCGAGGCTTTCAAAAGGCTGGCAGAGACGCCTGTTTGCCCGCGCCCTGCGCCAGCGGATTGCACAGCTGGAACCTCCCCTTCGGCAGCTGAAGCTGGCGCTATTGTCCGCCTCTGCCGCCTGGATCGCCTTTCGTCGTGGGTTGACCCGAGAGCAAACACCTCTAGACCCGGGAGAGGGGCGACGGATCGCAACCTTGCTGAGCATTGAAGCCCGGCTTCGCCGCGACACCTGAACACCCCCGCTCTGAACCGCAGACAAAAGACAACCTAACATTTGGGCCTAAAATATCGCCATGCAGTCGTTCTTCGTCAAAGATACCACGGTGTTTCGCTACACGGCGAGGTTCTCGCAGTTCCCCTATGCCAATATTTCGTTTTTTGATCGCGCCCAGGAAAACATCCTGTTCCATCTGTCGCTGCGCCAAGAAGACGGTCTCTGTGTCTGCAGCTCGCGCACCGGAACGCAGTGGTCGCCAGAAAGGCCCAAAAAGCACCGCCTGCCCAAAACCGGGGTTGAGGTGACAATTACCTTTGCGCCTCCCCAGGTGACTGTGGCGCTGGACGGAGAGAAGGTCTTCAGCTTTGGGCGCCGCCTGCTTAGCCGCACCTACCCAAACCTCGATAAGATCAGTTTTGTCAGCTATCAGGGCGGCATCTCCGCTGCTGAGGTTGATTTTGGCGATAGCACCAGTCCAAAACTCTCCCTTGGGGCGCTGAACCGCGCCAATCAGGCCCTGTTAAATAAGGGGCAGCTGTGCCTGAGCAACCGCCTGGAGCTGCGCGCCCGACTGAAGGTCCCAGCCCAGGGTGGCGCCCTGACATTGGATCTGCCTGGGGAGAGCTCTTCACCAAAGGTCATTCTGTACCCGGACAGCGGTAAACAGGGCAGTCGAGGTAGGGCGTCCCAGGTCTGCGATGTCATTGTGCTCCTGCCCGGTCGTGTCTGGGAGGGCCGCCCGCAGGGAGAGGCCCTGGATCTGGGGTTGCTGCATGCGGACGGTAGCCCAGCCTGCCCCCGCCTGCGCCTGACACGGGAAAATTTGGTCAAACAGATCGAAGATATCCTTGCAAAAACCGATCTGGGCAATGACGCTCTGGCCGCCATGCAGGTCTTTGAACATGTTCAGTTTGGCGGTCTCTTGGACCAGCTGTCCAGCCAAAGCCGGGCGAGCCTGGCCAGCGCTCAGCGCTTTTTTGGCCTTGATGACTATATCAAACCCACCACCCCCATGACCGAAGAAACCACCAATCCCGTCGTGGCTCCTGCGCTGGCACCGCAGGACCCGGTCGTGCAGGCCCAGGCGGCGTTTGGCCAGACAATGCGGCACAAGCCCGAAAGCGATCCGCTGGTGGTCCTTGAGGCGCTTTTGAGCGACCTTCCCAAGGCCCTGCGCCCCCATCTTTTTCTTTCTCTCAGTGAGTTTTTCTGCCACCCAACCCGAGATTTTGACGGATTCCACAGGCTTTTTTGCAGCCAGGGGTTTGGCTGCAGCCTGTCCCCTGAGGCTGGGAACCTTTTCAAAAACTCGGCTCTTTTGCCCTTTCTCTTTCTTGAAGGACGGCACGATCAGATTTGCCCGACCTTGCGATCTTTGATTGACCCGACAACCGGGTGGATTGTCACCCCGGCCCTGGCCTGGCTTATGCGGCGGGTCATTGCGGCGCAGGGGCTGGACGAAAAGACCCGCGAGAATATCCTAAACGCCTATATGGATCTGATCGACAAACAGGCCAAAAACTACTGGGGGCGGGCCCATTGCACGGCTCTGTCGCAGGTGGCCATCCTGTTGCTGCAGCAGCGCGATAGCTTTGCAGATGATGCGCAGCGGGTGATCCTGAAATTTGTCGTCCGCACCTATGGGCTGTCCCGGCAATTCTGGCATCAGCTTGACGACCAGTTCAGCTACGACACGGCCCCCGAACTCGTCGCTCTGCGGCAGGCTTTTGCAACCCTCGAAGCCGCCCCTGGCCGATCAGCCGCAGACAGCGCTGCAGATCGCCACCACCACTCAGAACTGGCGCAGGCCCTGGCCCTTTTCCGCCCCTATCAGTGTCGCGATCTGCAGCGCCTACGCCGCGAATTGCTGGGCCCATCCGGGGTTGGCGGCAGTCTGCGCGTCTTTGGCTGCCTGGACAGTGCGTCTCATGTCGCGACAGAGAATGTCACAAAGATCTTGGCAGCAGAAGTTGACGCAGGCCTTTTGAATGAAGACACCTATCGCGGTTTTCAAGACCGGGCTGAGAAGGTCAAGAATGGCCTGTTGCGGTTTTTGCTGGACGCCAAAGCTGAAGGGAAAACAGTCGTCGGTTACGGGGGGGGCCGCAGCAAAGGGTAATACGCTGTTGAATTTCTGTGGTGTGGGGCCGGATTTGATCCCGTTCATCAGTGACGCTGCCCCCTCTAAGATCGGCAAATTCATGCCCGGAAGCCATATTCCGATCAAAGCTCCCGCCGCACTGACCGCAGCGCAGCCCGACTATATTCTAGGGCCCGTGGACATTCAGGATTCCCAACCGGTCTGAATTCTGATTCAAGCTTCCAAAATGGAGGTTTGAATGAACGAAGAGCGGTTTGTGTTGACAGATGACGTCTGGCTTCGCCTCGCGCCGCACTTGCCTGGCAAGGAGGGCGATGCGGGTGTGACGGGCAAGGATAATCGTCTGTTTCTCGAAGCCGTGCTATGGCGTGTGCGGACAGGGTTGCCGTGGCGTGACCTGCCTGCTTATTTCGGCAACTGGAACAGCGTGTTCCGACGGTTTCGCAGATGGGCTGAGGGCGGCGTATTCGAGCGAATTTTCAAGGAAATCAGTGGGGATCCAGATTTCGAATACGCAATGATCGACGGCACGATTGTTCAGGCTCACCAGAAGGCGAGCGGCGCAAGGGGGGGACTCAAAATCAAGCCATCGGGCGGTCGCGTGGCGGATTGACCACCAAGATCGTTGCTTTGGTCGACGCCCTAGGAAACCTGGCTGACTTCGTACTCCTGCCTGGTCAGGCTCACGACATGAAGGGCGTCGAACCGCTCATCGATGGCGTGGCCTTTGATGCTCTCTTGGCCGACAAGGCATTTGATGCCGATTGGCTGCTCACAGAACTCGATGCGCGCGGTGCCACCGCCATCATCCCACCGAAAGCGAACCGCAAGTTCCTGCGCGATTACGATAAACACGCCTACAAATGGCGGCACTTGATCGAGAATTTCTTCGCAAAGATCAAGGAATTCAGAGCCATAGCGACCCGGTACGAGAAAACAGCGTCCAGCTATGCTGCCAACTGGCATCTCGCAGCTGTCATCATCGCTTCAAGATGAATGTCCACGGGCCCTAATTCTCCCCTGGAATATTGCGGATGAGGTTATGTCGCAAAACAAAGACTTGGCAAAAAATGGCAGCACCTTTGTGATTGCGGTGCCAGAGCTCAAGCTCACGTGACACCGCGCGTTCTCATAACCGGGGCGACAGGCTTTGTTGGTCGCCAGATCCTGGCGGCTTGTGTTGCCCGTGATGTGAACTTGCGTTTGCTGGTCCGACCGGGATGGCAGGAAAAACTGGGCGACCTTCCAGAGACTTGCGAAATTGTAGAAGTAGAGGATCTTTTTACCCAGAGCGCCGATTGGTGGGCCGAAACCCTGACGGGGATCGACACCCTCATTCATTCCGCATGGTATACCGAGCCGGGAAAGTACCTGACCTCTCCCAAAAACACTGACTGCCTCATCGGTACGCTTCAAATGGCGCGCGGTGCCCTGCAGGCAGACCTGCGTCGGTTTGTGGGGGTTGGCACCTGTATCGAATACCAGTTGGGACCCAAAATCCTCACACCCGAAACCGCCTTGGCGCCCAGCACCCCCTATGGTCAGGCCAAAGCCGCTGCATTTCATGCGCTGAGCGGGTTGTTTAGCGAAACCAAGACTGAGTTCCTGTGGTGTCGGCTGTTCCAGCCCTATGGCGAAGGAGAGCATGCACAACGGTTGCACCCGTATTTGCACAGCCGCTTGTCGGAAGGTAAACCCGTAACCCTGGGCTCGGGCCGGGAGGTGCGCGACTTTATTGACGTCAAAGTCGCTGGAGAAACCATTTCTGCTGCGGCGCTCGGGGCGGATGTCGGTGCAATCAACATCTGCACAGGCATCCCAAAATCGGTCCGCGCGTTTGCAACAGAAATCGCCGAAATATATGGTCGGACTGACCTGTTAAAATTTGGAACACTAGAAAGCAACGCAAGCGACTGGGATTTTATTGTCGGTCAACCATGGGCCTGATTAATCGCTGCTGTGGTTCCCCCCCAGGCCGGCTAATATGATCGGCGCTGTCGCGTCCATCCCGATACCTGTGGCTATTCCGGCCCGCATTCAAAAAGGTGATACATGATGACACATAATTCAGAAGCCGCGCAAAAGAAGACCCGTGAAGTCTGTGAACTGGCCCCCATCATGCCTGTTCTGGTGGTGCGGGATGTCGCCAATGCCGCTGCCCTGGCCAAGGCCTTGATCACGGGCGGTCTGCCCGCGCTGGAGGTCACATTGCGCACGCCAGCAGCGCTGGATGTGATTGCAGAAATGTCCAAAGTCCCCGGCGGTGTTGTCGGCGCAGGCACACTGGTCACCCCCCAGGATGTGCGACAGGCCAAAGCCGCCGGTGCCATGTTTGGTGTCTCCCCTGGCGCCACCGACGCCCTGATAGAGGCCTGCCTTGCAGAGGATCTGCCGCTGTTGCCCGGCGCCGCCACCGCAAGCGAAGCCATGCGCCTGCTTGAACGGGGGTTCACAACGCAGAAGTTTTTCCCAGCCGAGGCCTCAGGCGGCGCTCCCGCGCTCAAGGCGATTGGCGCGCCTTTGCCGCAGATCCATTTTTGCCCAACAGGCGGGATCAGCCTGTCGAACGCCCCTGACTACCTCAGTCTGTCCAATGTGCTCTGTGCAGGCGGCAGCTGGATCGCACCGGATGCTCTGGTCTCGGCCCAGGCCTGGGATGAGATTGAGGCATTGGCCCGCGAGGCAAAACAGCGCCTGACCGACTAGGCAGGCGCTGGTTCAGCACCGGTGTTCGCAAGCGGAGCAGCGAGCAGCGGCGCCACCGGCCCGACTGATCCCTCATAGTTTAGTCCCGGTGCGCCGGGGCCTGTTTTGAGGGGGCCAGATAGGGGCGGGTGACATCGCGCAGGCTGACCTCCAGTGTCTCTACTGCCAAACGGATGCTGCCATCCCCTGCCAGGGTCAGCCGCACATGGCCTGCGCCGTCCTCGCCGGGCTCAAAATGCACCGAGAGCAGCGAAAGAATGGTGTCTTTGTCGCCGCGATCAATCCCCTGCGAGGCAACCCCCAGAACCCCGTCGATGACCAACAGGGACTGCACCCGCTCAAAAGGGCGGCCGCGTTTTTCAGCACTGGACAGATCCTCCCAGCGAAACCGATTAAGCAGCAGCGCAAAACGATGCTCCTTGGCGCGCCAGCTCATCTCGCTGATGGGGAAGACCGCGTCCTGTATCAGCGTCGACACCACTTGCAGATCCTCGGCGCTCAGCGCCCCGAGGTTCAGCGGCGCCTCGCGCCCGTCGTGAAAGCTCGCGTCTGACATCGGTCAGCTCCCCTTGATACGTTCGATTTGAGCGCCAACCCCTGAGAATTTACGCACCACCTGCTCGTAGCCGCGATCCAGGTGATAGACACGATTAACGATGGTTTCCCCCTCGGCGGCAAGACCGGCCAGGATCAACGAGACCGAGGCCCGCAGATCGGTGGCCATGACTGGCGCCCCCTTCAGGTGGTCAACTCCCGTCACCGTGGCGAGGCCGCCCTGTACATCGATCTTGGCCCCCATGCGGATCAGCTCGGGCGCATGCATAAAGCGATTCTCAAAGATTTTCTCTTCCAGCACGCTGGTCCCCTCTGCGGTGCACATCAGGGCCATCATCTGCGCCTGCAAGTCGGTGGGGAAACCGGGAAAGGGTTCAGTGGTGACGCTCACCGCTTTGACACGGTCACCGCGGCGCTTGACCTTCAGGCCCGCCTTGGTCTCGGTGACATCAACACCGGCTTCGTTCAGTTTCTCAACAAAGGCACCAACCAGATCAAGACGCCCGCCCAGCAGCTCGACCTCGCCGCCACAAATCGCGGGCGCCAGCATATAGGTGCCCAGCTCAATCCGGTCAGTGACCACCGGATGCGTCGCCCCATGCAGGCGGTCCACGCCCTGGATGGTGATGTCCGGGCTACCGGCGCCTTCCACCTGGGCGCCCATCTTGTTCAGGCAGTCAGCCAGGTCAACGATTTCAGGTTCGCGCGCGGCGTTTTTGATCACCGTGGTTCCCTTGGCCAGGGTGGCCGCCATCATAATGTTTTCCGTTGCCCCCACAGAGGCAAAGCTAAGCTGTATCACCGCGCCTTTTAGGCCACGTGGCGCCTTGGCATGCAGATAGCCGTCTTTCAGCTCAATTTCGGCACCCAGCGCTTCAAGCCCATGAATATGCAAATCCATCGGACGCGCGCCAATCGCGCAGCCCCCCGGCAAGGACACCACCGCCTCCCCAAGACGCGCCAACATCGGCCCCAACACCAGGTTAGAGGCTCGCATCTTGCGCACGATCTCATAGTCAGCGACATGGTTGCCGATTGTGTGGCTCGACAGCGCCTGTACCTGGCCCTCCTGCAGGCTGGAGACTTCGGCCCCCAGGGATTGCAACAACTCGGTCATTGTTGCGATATCGCTGAGCCGTGGCGCATTGGTCAGGGTCAGCGGCTCCTCGCTGAGCAAGGTCGCGGGCATCAGCGCAAGGCAGGCATTTTTTGCCCCGGCGATTGGAATCTGGCCGCTCAGGGGGCCGTTACCTTTTACCAAAATCGAATCCATCTGCCTCTACCTTTCCGACTCTTCGGTCGTTGTGTTCTGTTTCACTGCACGCGCCTTGGCCTGCGCCTTACGACGCGCCATATTGGCCTTTAACGAGGCTTTGAGCCGGTCCTCACGCTGGGAGGTCGCTTGACTCGATTTCTGCGGTTTTTTCTCTACCATGAACCTTCTGTAACTTAGTGGGAAAAAACCGTCCAGAAGCTCTTGCGCCCTCCTGCGTTTATCCCTAAAAGCCCCCTCACGGCGCTGCTGTAGCTCAGAGGTAGAGCACTCCCTTGGTAAGGGAGAGGTCGAGAGTTCGATTCTCTCCAGCAGCACCATGAAAATCTCAATAGATGCAGATAGTTGCGCCAAAACAGCGCCTTACACTTGCAGACTCCGACACAGTGTCCCTGCCTATGCCCCGTCCTGCCAAAGAGCCAAAGAGTGGAATCTACTACATCCGCGTGCGCGTCCCGCTGACCTGACGGCGTCTTTCGGACGTGCTGAGGTGCCGAAGTCCTTGCGAACACGTGAAACTGCGGAAGCAAAGGAACGCTTTGCGACTGAGTATGCGGCCATCCAACGCCGCTGGGCTGCCCTTCGGGCCAAACCTGAGCCGCTTCCCCTCAAACAGATCGTCAGCTTGGCAGGGCGTGTTTATCAGCGCCTGACGGCAACCTTGGAAGACGAACCTGGCGAATCGCCCATCTGGGAAAATTTAGGCCGCCTGAACAAAAGGGAGGCGGGCAATGAAAGTCGATTGGAAAGCTGGCAACCGAGATCTGCTGAAGCTTAATTTGGCCCAGAATATCCCACAATGAAGTTACCCTTGGGCCCAGAGGGGGCGGCGCCCCCTGCTTTTGTTTCTCTTATTTTGTGTTCAAGGCGTCTAGCCGGGCGGTTACTGAAAGGCCATGAGCCTCCAAGCTTTCACTCTTTGCCAAGACTTCTGCCGCAGGACCAATGGCGCGCAAAGCAGCCGGTGTCATCTGGCTAAGTGTCGTGCGTTTGACAAAATCCATCACCGAAAGCCCAGAAGAAAACCGTGCTGAGCGCGCTGTTGGCAAGACGTGGTTGGGGCCACCAACATAGTCACCAATGGCTTCGGGGGTGTACTGGCCTAAGAAAATCGCCCCGGCGTGGATGGTTTTGAGGCTCAGCGCTTGCGGGTCGGCAACACAAAGCTCCAGGTGCTCAGGCGCAATCCGGTTGGAAAGTTCGGCTGCTTCATCCAGATCACGGACAGTGATCACGGCGCCAAAATCCTGCCAGCTAGCGCCCGCGATCTTGCGGCGGTCCAGGGTTTTTAGGCGATGCTCAACTGCCATGGCGACGGCGCGACCAAAGTCAGCGTCATCGGTGATCAACAGCGATTGCGCGCTTTCATCGTGTTCTGCCTGGCTCAACAAATCCAGTGCGATCCAATCGGGGGTATTGTTTTTGTCGGCGATGACCAGAATCTCGGAGGGGCCGGCGATCATGTCGATGCCAACCTTGCCAAACACACGTCTCTTGGCGGCGGCAACAAAGGCATTGCCCGGGCCGGTGATTTTGTCCACAGGCGCGATGGTTTGGGTGCCATAGGCCAGAGCCGCAATCGCCTGAGCGCCGCCAATTCGGTAAATCTCGGTGACGCCGGACAGTCGCGCGGCCAGCAGGACCAGTGGGTTCAGCACTCCATCTGGTGCTGGCACAGTGATCGCCAAGCGCGCAACCCCGGCCACCTGCGCTGGAATTGCATTCATCAACACCGATGACGGATAGGACGCAAGCCCGCCGGGAACATAAAGCCCTGCCGCCGAAACTGGTGACCAGCGCCAGCCCAATGTAGCGCCTGAAGCATCTTCCCACTGAGCGTCTGCCGGCATTTGCTGGGCGTGATAGGCGCGAATGCGATCCGCTGCCAGTTCAAGCGCGGCACGTTCTTGCGGCGACACGCTGGCGATGGCGGCATCCACTTCCGCTTCCGAGATGGCCAGCTTGTCTGCTGTAAGATCCAAGCGATCAAATTTCGCCGTGAGCTCAAGCACTGCAACATCGCCGCGGGCGCGTACATCAGCAATGATTTCAGCCACAGCGGCGTCTACATCCGGGCTGTCTTCGCGCTTGGCATTCAGCAACCTAACAAAGGCAGTTTCAAAATCTGCGTCAGAAGTGTCTAGAAAAACGGGCATATCGGTTCTCTCTGGCTGTTATGGCCGACATAACGTCCCATGGGCGCTGCGACAAGCGCTAGGACAGAACCAGCAGCCGTTTATCTGTTCGCTGAGCTACTCCCCAATCCTTGGACAGGATCTGGCGTGATTTAAGCTACTCTTTGCATCTGCTGATCGGGGTTGGTTGTTTCGTTTCTCTGCCAATAGATCACAGCGGGTGGTTTGCCGCCAAGGGCGGAATGAGGGCGCTTGTGGTTGTAGAACGCGATCCACTTTCTGACGCCAGCTTTGGCCTCTGATCCGGTCTCCCATGCGTGCAGATAAACGCATTCGTATTTCAGCGACCGCCACAGTCGTTCGACAAAGATATTGTCGAGGAACCGGCCTTTGCCGTCCATTGAGATGCGGATGCCGGATCGACGCAGGCGGTCGGTCCAAGCAAATGACGTGAACTGGCTGCCCTGATCCGTATTCATGATCTCGGGTGGGCCGAACTTGTGGATCGCTTCATTCAAGGCATCAACACAGAACTCGGCTTCCAGCGTGTTTGAGATACGCCACGCCAGCACCTTGCGCGTGTGCCAGTCCATGATGGCGACCAAATATAAAAACCCACGCCGCATCGGCAGGTAGGTGATGTCGGCGCAGCAAACTTGGTTGGGCCGATCCACGCGCAAGCCGCGCAACAGATAAGGGTAAATCTTGTGACCCTTCGCTGCCTTGCTGGTGTTGGGCTTCTGATAGATCGGCATGAGGCCCATCAGCCGCATCAGGCGTCTGATCCGCTTCTTATTGACGAGGTGGTCGTCATTGCGTAGGTGCCATGTCATCTGACGCACGCCGTAAAACGGCGTTTCCAGGAACTGCTTGTCGATCAGGCGCATCAGATCGAGGTTCATCTCACTTTCGCCCTTCGGCTCATAGTAGAACGAAGACCGCGAGATCGACAGCAGCGAACATTGCTTGCTGACTGACAGACCTTTTAGGTTCGGCTCAATCATCTTGCGCCTCACTTGCCGGTCCAAGGTTTGAGCTTTCTGGCCAAAAATCGTTGGCGACGGCCAACTCCCCAATCTTGGCGTGCAGGTCTTTGACCTGCTCCTCATCGATTTCCGGTGCCTTCCGTCCGCCACGCTCAAATACGCCCGATGCGCCTTCAAGTAATGCGCGCTTCCACTGATGGATCATCGTTGGGTGCACGCCAAACCGAATGGCCAAATCGCTGACCGTCTCTTCGCCTTTCAACGCCTCCAACGCCTCCAACGCCTCCTTGGCTTTGAATTCTGGATGATGTTGCTTCCGTTTCGACATTCCTGATCTCCTTCGTGTTGAAGATCAGCAGACAACAAATAGCAGCTTACGTCAGTGTCCGAATTTCGGGGGGTAGCTCATCTCGCCCCAAACAAACGGCATGGTCGAGCGCTTCAACGGTCGCATCGAAGACGTGCTGCAAAGCCACCACTTCCGATCAGGCGAAGAACTGGAGACCACGCTGCACCGCTATGTTTGGCTCTACGGTAATCCCCCCTAAAAATAGTGGTGTTCCAAAGTAGAATTTTCTCGGCAAGATATCTGAGGAGATTTATGATGAAGAATGGACGATTTAGCGACGCGCAAATCATGGCAGTGTTGAAGCAGGCGGAGGGCGGTGTGCCGGTCTCTGAGCTTTGCCGCGAGCACGGAATGAGCAGCGCGAGTTTTTACAAATGGCGGGCCAAGTTTGGCGGCATGGACGCGTCCTTGATTTCCGAGATGAAGGATATGGCGGAAGAGAACCGTCGTCTGAAGCGCATGTATGCCGAGATGAGCATGCAAAACGACCTGCTGAAAGAAGCGCTTGGAAAAAAGCGTTAAGGCCGTCTCATCGGCGAGAGATGGCCATGAATGCAGTTGCGCAATATGGGGTCAGCATAGCTCTGGCCTGCCGTGCGTTCGAGATCAGCGAGACCTGCTATAGATACAGCCCTGTGCTGAGCGATGACAACGAAGAGATCGCAGATTGGCTTGAACGCTTGACGGCTAACAAGCGGACCTGGGGCTTCGGCCTGTGCTTTTTGTATCTGCGCAACGTGCAGGGCTATGGCTGGAACCATAAACGTGTCTACCGGGTCTACTGTGAGCTGGCGTTGAACCTGCGTATCAAGCCGAAGAAACGCTTGAAGCGGGACAAGCCGGAACCACTGGCTGTGCCTGAAAGACCAAATGAAACTTGGTCCATGGACTTCATGGCGGATCAGCTGGCGGATGGCCGGTCGATCAGGGCATTAAACGTCTTGGATGACTTCAATCGCGAAGGACTGGCTATTGAGGTCGACTTCTCGCTGCCTGCTGAACGTGTCGTGCGTGCGCTGAACCAGATCATTGAGTGGCGCGGAAAGCCCCAAGCTATTCGTGTGGACAACGGCCCAGAATACGTCAGCGGGAAGCTCATGGAATGGGCTGAGAAACGCAATGTGCGGCTCGAATATATCCAGCCCGGTAAGCCCCAACAGAATGCCTATATCGAGCGCTACAACCGCACCGTTCGTGGCGAATGGCTGGGGCAATACATCTTCGAAACCATCGAGGAGGCACAGGACCAGGCAACACAATGGCTCTGGACTTACAACAACGAGCGACCCAACATGGGCATCGGCGGCATGACACCCGCCATGAAACTGAAAACGGCTGCGTGAATTCTACGGCTGGACCCAATTAAAAATGGGGGGATTACCAGTCCATCTGCGATGGCGTGCCTGCCGAGATGATCAAAGACCGCGCTGTCATCGTCAACAACCGCCTCAATGAGCTGGAACAGGTGCTGTCCACTCAGGAAGAAGAGAAGATCATCTTCCACCCCAATATGGCGGACCGCTACCACAAGGAAGTGCGCGGCCTGATGGACACCATGAACAACCCCGAGACACGTGCCGAAGCATCACAGCATCTGCGCGCAATGATCGACAAAGTAGTCCTCACCCCCAACGAGACGGGTGAAGAATTGACGGTTGATCTGATTGGCGACCTGGCAGGCATTCTGTCGGTTGCAACTACGTCAGAAAGCAGCCGCATTGCAGCGGAACTTTCTAAACTTCAACACGTGCATCAAGAGCTTAGGGTAGAAACGCAAACAGCCCCGCAAGGGGGCTGTGTGTCTGCGTATTCTACTGGCGCTACCTCACAAGAGGCGCTGGTTGCGGGAGTAGGATTTGAACCTACGACCTTCAGGTTATGAGCCTGACGAGCTACCGGGCTGCTCCATCCCGCGACAGTTATGATGTCCTAGCGCTTTGCTACTTGAGGACGATTTGTCCTAGTAGTTAGCGTTTATGTTATCGTTTTTGAGTTTTGGATTTTACTAGGTTTGGCAGTGACCTACTCTCCCACGCCTTAAGACGCAGTACCATTGGCGCAAAGGCACTTAACTTCCGGGTTCGGGATGGGACCGGGTGTTTTGCTCTCGCTATCGCCACCAAACCAAGAAAAATCCAAGAACCTGCGGTTCTTGGATTTTTTTGGTTGGCGGTCGGCAGGGTATTTGCATGGCAAATGCCCGAGAGACCGCACCCCAGTTATGTCACGAGGACATTTCCAAGATCGCAGGGAAACAATCAACACTGACGACTTTACGTTAGTAAAGTCTGTCACGCAGCAGGCAGTGCAAATGCACGTTGCTGCACCTTTGTTATGTCACAAGTCATGTGGTGCTTATTTGGTTCTTGGCTGTCTATTACTAGATCAGATCAAGCCAATCGGGCGATTAGTACCAGTCAACTGAACGTGTTACCACGCTTACATCTCTGGCCTATTGACGAGGTGGTCTACCTCGGCCCTCAGGGATACCTTGTTTTGAGGGGGGCTTCCCGCTTAGATGCCTTCAGCGGTTATCCTGTCCGAACATAGCTACCCAGCACTGCCGTTGGCACGACAACTGGTCCACCAGTGGTTCGTTCACCCCGGTCCTCTCGTACTAGGGGCAACTCCTCTCAAGTATCCTACACCCACGGCAGATAGGGACCGAACTGTCTCACGACGTTCTAAACCCAGCTCACGTACCTCTTTAAACGGCGAACAGCCGTACCCTTGGGACCTGCTCCAGCCCCAGGATGAGATGAGCCGACATCGAGGTGCCAAACACTGCCGTCGATATGGACTCTTGGGCAGTATCAGCCTGTTATCCCCGGCGTACCTTTTATCCGTTGAGCGATGGCCCTTCCACTCGGGACCACCGGATCACTATGGCCGACTTTCGTCTCTGCTCGACTTGTCAGTCTCGCAGTCAGGCTGGCTTTTGCCATTGCACTCAACGAGCGATTTCCGACCGCTCTGAGCCAACCTTCGCGCGCCTCCGTTACGCTTTAGGAGGCGACCGCCCCAGTCAAACTACCCGCCACGCAGGGTCCCGGATCCGGATAACGGACCGCGGTTAGACATCAAGAGTGCGAAGGGTGGTATCTCAAGGGAGGCTCCACCGAGACTAGCGTCTCGGTTTCGATGCCTACCACCTATCCTGCACGTCACAATCCTGATGCCAGTGCGAAGCTGTAGTAAAGGTGCACGGGGTCTTTCCGTCTAACCGCGGGAAGCCTGCATCTTGACAGGCAATTCAATTTCGCTGAGTCGATGTTGGAGACAGCGGGGAAGTCGTTACGCCATTCGTGCAGGTCGGAACTTACCCGACAAGGAATTTCGCTACCTTAGGACCGTTATAGTTACGGCCGCCGTTTACCTGGGCTTCAATTCAGAGCTCTCACCCCTCCTTTTAACCTTCAGGCACCGGGCAGGCGTCAGACCCTATACGTCGTCTTGCGACTTCGCAGAGCCCTGTGTTTTTAATAAACAGTCGCCACCCCCTGGTTTGTGCCCCCGGATTCCACTTGCGTAGGACCCGGGCCTCCTTCTCGCGAACTTACGGAGGTATTTTGCCGAGTTCCTTCAACATCGTTCTCTCAAGCGCCTTGGTATTCTCTACCAGTCCACCTGTGTCGGTTTAGGGTACGATCTTATAGAGGGGCTATTTCCAGGAACCGCTCAGCTGCTCATTCAATCCAATAAGGATGAACAACACCTGCGATCCGTCACCACCTCATGGCCCAGGAATATTAACCTGGTTCCCATCGACTACGCCTTTCGGCCTCGCCTTAGGGGTCGGCTTACCCTGCTCAGATTAGCTTTAAGCAGGAACCCTTGGACTTTCGGCGAGAGTGTCTCTCACACTCTTTGTCGCTACTCATGTCATCATTCTCGCTAGTGATCTCTCCACGGGATCGCTCACGCGCCCGCTTCATCGAAAGCTCCGTGTCTCCAATCCTACCGAAGTAGGTAAGGAGACATGGAACTATGTCACACTACGCTCTGCTACCATGCACTATGTGCATCCTCAGCTTCGGCTCATGGCTTGAGCCCCGTTACATCTTCGCCGCAGGACGTCTTAATTAGACCAGTGAGCTGTTACGCTATCTTTAAAAGATGGCTGCTTCTAAGCCAACTTCCTGGTTGTTTTGGACATCCCACCTGCTTTCCCACTTAGCCATGAATTAGGGGCCTTAGCTGGAGGTCAGGGTTGTTTCCCTCTCCACTACGGACGTTAGCATCCGCAGTGTGTCTGCCGTATAGTACTCCCGGGTATTCGGAGTTTGGTTAGGATCAGTAAGACGGTGAGTCCCCATTACCCATCCAGTGCTCTACCCCCCGGGGTATTCGTACGACGCTCTACCTAAATAGATTTCGCAGAGAACCAGCTATCTCCGAGTTTGATTGGCCTTTCACCCCTAGGCACAGCTCATCCCGATCTTTTTCAACAGATGTGGGTTCGGTCCTCCAGTGCATGTTACTGCACCTTCAACCTGGCCATGCCTAGATCACTCGGTTTCGGGTCTGATCCCACGAACTCATGCGCCCTATTAAGACTCGCTTTCGCTGCGCCTACACCTAACGGTTTAAGCTTGCTCGTGAGACCAAGTCGATGACCCATTATACAAAAGGTACGCTGTCAGGCCGCAAGGGCCCTCCAACTGATTGTAGGCGTTCGGTTTCAGGTACTGTTTCACTCCCCTCGTCGGGGTGCTTTTCACCTTTCCCTCACGGTACTGGTTCACTATCGGTCAGTAAG
Organism: Pseudophaeobacter sp. TrK17; assembly: GCF_042192375.1. Taxonomy (NCBI): domain Bacteria; kingdom Pseudomonadati; phylum Pseudomonadota; class Alphaproteobacteria; order Rhodobacterales; family Roseobacteraceae; genus Pseudophaeobacter; species Pseudophaeobacter sp. TrK17. The sequence continues at coordinate 200,160 of NZ_CP071700.1, read as the reverse complement.
GAGTACTTAGCCTTCGAAGGTGGTCCTCCGATCTTCAGACAGAATTTCACGTGTTCCGCCCTACTTAATACGTCCTATCATGTTTCGAATACGGGACTATCACCCGCTATGGTCCTGCTTCCCAACAGGTTCTTCTCACACTCAAGGCTCGGCTGGTCCCCGTTCGCTCGCCGCTACTAGGGGAGTATCAATTGATTTCCTTTCCTCCGGGTACTTAGATGTTTCAGTTCCCCGGGTTTGCTCTTATAAACCTATGTATTCAGTTCATAAGTACCTGGTTAAGAACATTATTGGCTACCGAAGTAACAATAATGAACTTTCAGGTGGGTTGCCCCATTCAGAAATTCATGGATCAAAGCTTATTCTCAGCTCCCCATGACTTATCGCAGAGTATCACGTCTTTCATCGCCTCTTACTGCCAAGGCATTCACCAAACGCCCTTCTCGCGCTTGATCTGATCCAGAAATAGATAGCCTAAACCATCAGGATCCAGCCGCTGGTAAGTAGCCGGACCACAATCTCTGAACCAAAAAGCATACTTTCCCGCATTTATGATGCGAAAGTCGCTTCACTACTAAGGCTGTGATGTCGGTCGCAGCCCCTTCGCAAAACAAACATCATAAATACAATTGGTTCCAAAACCTTGCGGAATTAGAACCGGGTTAGTGTACTTGACTTGGACAACTCTGTCGTTTCAAACCGGCATACCCTGGGACGTCCGAGGAAACAGACGTATTCCAAAGCTCGCTGTGTAAAATCCGAAGATCTCACCCAGCACCAATCTGAGATCATCCCCACACTCGGGGCGATCAACAGTGTTGTTGATTGTTTCTCTCTTTACGATATCAATTCGTCCAATTGGACGGTTAAGAACTGCGCACAGTGCTTAACGATCTAATTGTTTAATGGTGGAGCCTAGGAGGATCGAACTCCTGACCTCCTGAATGCAAATCAGGCGCTCTCCCAGCTGAGCTAAGGCCCCATCTTAATCCCGAAGGATGAGTGGTGGGTCGAGGAGGACTTGAACCTCCGACCTCACGCTTATCAGGCGTGCGCTCTAACCACCTGAGCTACCGACCCGGTTTTCGATTTGCAAAGCAAATCAAAACCCGTGTGCGACAGGGTATTGCAAAGCAATGCCCGAGAGCAGCACTCAGTGGTTATGTCACCAGGCAGCGCCAGATAACGGCTGCTGCCGCGACTTGTCTGAAGAGATATGAGGACGGCTCGGTCCAAAGGACATCCAGTAGATGTCCCGATGTTGAACAGTTTTGATTACTGTTCATTGCTAAGTGTATCACGAGGAAGAACAAGTTCTTCTTGCTAGATACATCCTTAGAAAGGAGGTGATCCAGCCGCAGGTTCCCCTACGGCTACCTTGTTACGACTTCACCCCAGTCGCTGAACCCACCGTGGTCCGCTGCCTCAAAAGTTAGCGCACGGCCTTCGGGTAGATCCAACTCCCATGGTGTGACGGGCGGTGTGTACAAGGCCCGGGAACGTATTCACCGCGTCATGCTGTTACGCGATTACTAGCGATTCCGACTTCATGGGGTCGAGTTGCAGACCCCAATCCGAACTGAGACATCTTTTGGGGATTAACCCATTGTTGATGCCATTGTAGCACGTGTGTAGCCCAACCCGTAAGGGCCATGAGGACTTGACGTCATCCACACCTTCCTCCCGCTTATCACGGGCAGTTTCCCTAGAGTGCCCAGCCGAACTGCTGGCAACTAAGGATGTGGGTTGCGCTCGTTGCCGGACTTAACCGAACATCTCACGACACGAGCTGACGACAGCCATGCAGCACCTGTCACTTGGTCTCTTGCGAGAAAGCTAGATCTCTCTAGCGGTCCAAGGATGTCAAGGGTTGGTAAGGTTCTGCGCGTTGCTTCGAATTAAACCACATGCTCCACCGCTTGTGCGGGCCCCCGTCAATTCCTTTGAGTTTTAATCTTGCGACCGTACTCCCCAGGCGGAATGCTTAATCCGTTAGGTGTGACACCAACAAGCATGCTTGCTGACGTCTGGCATTCATCGTTTACGGTGTGGACTACCAGGGTATCTAATCCTGTTTGCTCCCCACACTTTCGCACCTCAGCGTCAGTATCGAGCCAGTGAGCCGCCTTCGCCACTGGTGTTCCTCCGAATATCTACGAATTTCACCTCTACACTCGGAATTCCACTCACCTCTCTCGAACTCAAGACCAGGAGTTTACAAGGCAGTTCCAGGGTTGAGCCCTGGGATTTCACCCTATACTTTCTGATCCGCCTACGTGCGCTTTACGCCCAGTAATTCCGAACAACGCTAACCCCCTCCGTATTACCGCGGCTGCTGGCACGGAGTTAGCCGGGGTTTCTTTACCAGATACTGTCATTATCATCTCTGGCGAAAGAGCTTTACGACCCTAAGGCCTTCATCACTCACGCGGCATGGCTGGATCAGGCTTGCGCCCATTGTCCAAGATTCCCCACTGCTGCCTCCCGTAGGAGTCTGGGCCGTGTCTCAGTCCCAGTGTTGCTGATCATCCTCTAAAACCAGCTATAGATCGTAGACTTGGTAGGCCATTACCCCACCAACTATCTAATCTAACGCGGGCCGATCCTTCTCCGATAAATCTTTCCCCCGAAGGGCGTATAAGGTATTACTCACCGTTTCCAGTGGCTATTCCTTAGAGAAGGGCACGTTCCCACGCGTTACTAACCCGTCCGCCGCTCACTCCGAAGAGTGCGCTCGACTTGCATGTGTTAAGCCTGCCGCCAGCGTTCGTTCTGAGCCAGGATCAAACTCTCAAGTTGAAAGCATCTCGCGATGCTATCCTTGACGTTCGAACCTCTGCACATCTCCAATACTCAGGACCGCTTTTGGGGGCAGATCCATATGTCCACCCGGCTAAGGATTGGACACGTATCGGAAGTCATCTGTTTGATTGTGCTTCAGTTTACAAAAGTAAACAAAAGTCCGTCAAACAGTGAAGCTGACACTAGATCATCGAACAGACCAAATGGCCCACCCTACTAGCGTTGATATACAGACGTTGATCCATCGAAACGAACCAAACCGCCCACATATCTCTTCAGTTATCATCAATGTCAAAGAGCAACACCTAAAGGCCAAAAACAAGACCACCGCGCCAATTCCTTAGCGCAACCGCCTCATAACATCCTCCAGATGCCCCAGTCTCTCCTGAGCGTCCAGCAGCCTTTCCTGCCAGTCAGCGACCTCTCAGCCGCCCCACCGTGCCGCGCCTCAGCGCCGCCGGTAGAGGGGGTTCTAGTGTTAACTCAACAAACCCGCAACACCTAAATTACAAAAATATCATCTTTTTTGGAAAAGGCCTGAAATAACGCAAAATCACGGGGTTAATCCCAAAAATCACCCGGCCAATCCAAAACCCAACACCCAGGACCACCCCCAACACCGCCCCGAACCACAACACTCAACACGCCCCAGCCAAGACTCACCCAAGACAACACATCAAAACCACGCCCGCGAACCAAACCACCCCCCTCACCCTTCCAAAAACATCCAAACCAAAAACACGGCGAATAGACGAAGCGCTACACAGCGCGGGCGCGCACGGGGATTCCGTTAAAGGCAGCGTTGCCACTGATGGGGTCAATGCGACGATCATCGGTCAGATCGTTGATTGATACCGTCTGCACCCTGGTCGCCGCCGAAAGCTTGCCCTTTCGCTGCCCCCACCCCTGAGGGATCGACACAACACCAGGCGCAATCTCTTCGGTGATCTCAACCGGAAACCTTGCCGCTCCTACTGCGCTTTCGATCTCCACATCCTTCGCTTCGGTCAGGCCAAACCGTGCGGCGTCAGCCGGGTTGAGCTGCACCGTGCAACGATTGCGTCCCTTAACCAGGCGCGGGCTGTTCTGTGTCCAACTGTTATGGCTGCGCACCTGACGGCGACCAATCATCAGCAAGGGGAAATCGTCACAGACCGGGGGCTGGAAGTCCAGCAATCGCGGCAAGTCCGCCAGGAACACTTCGGGCGCCAGGTTCAATCGTGCATCCGGGGTCTCCAGCCGATCGGCCAGGTTTGAGACCAGCGGGCCCAGGTCAATGGCGCCACTGGGCGCGTTCAACATGGCCTCTACCGTGACAGTTCCGCTGTGGAACCCCTGCTGCAGCAGCATCTCCAGCATTTTGGTTGGTGAAGGGCCAATGCTGCTGGATCCTGATATCTTCGCCGCCAAGCGGGAGATCACCTCCCATTCCTGCGGGTTGCCATTGGGCGGAGCAAAGACCGGTTTGGCAAAGGCTGCGGTATTGTGCACCGCAAAACTGTGGAAGACCATGTCATAGACCTCTTCCTCCAGCGCCACCGTGGCCGGCAGGATCAGATCTGCATGGCGGGTGGTGTCATTGATGTGAAGGTCGATCGACATCATAAAGTCGAGTGCCTCAAACGCGCGGCCAATGCGCTGACCATTCGGAGCCGTCAGGACAGGATTGCCCGCCACGGTGATCATCGCCTTGATCTGCCCCTCACCCGGCGTCTCCATCTCCTCTGCCATGACCGAAACCGGGAACTCACCATTATAGAGCGGCTGCTGGGACACCCGCGAGCGTCTCTCTGGGTAGCTGCGCCTCTTGCCCTTGCGGCTGTTCATGCCGACATTGTCCAGCGCCGGTGTGGTGAACATTGCGCCACCGGGGCTGTCAAAATTGCCGGTAATGATATTGAGCGCATTATTGGCCCATTGGCACAGGGAGCCAAAGCTCTGGGTTGAGGCCCCCATACGCGCGTAACACACAGCCGATTTTGCAGAGGCAAAATCGCGGGCCAGATCGCGGATGGACTGCGCCTCAATACCCGTCATCGCCGCAGCCTTGTCAGCGGTAAAGGGCTGCACCGCCTGTTTCAGCACCTCGACCCCATCGGTGATGTCAGCCAGCGCGCCAAGATCTTCCAGCCCCTGGGCAAAGACCTCGTGGATCAGCGCCAGAAGTAACAGGGCATCGGTTTCGGGTTGGATGAACATGTGCTCACCCGCGCGGGCTGCAGTTTCAGTGCGGCGCGGGTCGATCACCACCACGCGACCACCGCGCGCCTTGATCTCATCCATGCGCTTCCCAAAGCCCGGCGCCGTCATCATCGACCCATTGGAAACCACGGGATTGCCGCCCAGGATCAGCATGAGATCCGTGCGCGCCACATCCGGCACTGGCATCAGCATCGGGTGGCCCAGCATATGGATCGAGGCGACATGATGCGGGATCTGATCCGCGGTCGCCGAAGAATAGCGGTTGCTTGTGCCCAGCGCCTTGACCAGTCCCGGCAGGGTCAGGAGGTTGCCAAATTTATGGGCATTGGGATTGCCAAGATAGATGCCAACCCCGTCCTTGCCATGGGCCTGTTGCACTGCGGCCAGACGGTGCGCGGCAAACGCATAGGCCTCGTCCCAGCTGATTGGCACAAATTCACCGTCTACCTTTTTCAACGGCGTTGTCACCCGGTCCGGATCGGTGCGGAAATCCTGTAGCGCGATGGCCTTTGGGCAGATATGGCCGCGCGACAACGGATCCTTGGGGTTTGGCTTGATCGAATGCACCTCGGTCTCGTCGTAGGTGACAATCAGCCCGCACATGGCCTCGCAGATATTGCAGGTTCGAAACTGGGTTTTCAGGTCGCTCATGGCTGCCTCCGGCTGGGATCATGCGTCGTTACAAGGGTCCAAGACTAGACGAGGGATCCCCTGTTTTGCAGAGGGTTAATCCTGCGTCATAGCAGTTGGACCAAACGTCACTTTGACAGGCAAACACAAAAACGCCCTCATTGAAGCCGCCTTTTGCGGCGCAGCAAGTAACGTGGGGTTTCCAATTCATCGCACTAGACGACCGGTCTAATTCTTGTCATCTCATGCGCCATGACAACGCAAACCGATTCCACCCGCGACCATATTCTAACCACCGGCCGGGCCCTTGTGGCGCAGCGTGGATTTACCGGTATGGGGCTCGCAGAGCTGCTCAAAACCGCTGCGGTGCCCAAAGGCTCCTTCTATCACTACTTTGCCTCAAAAGAGGATTTTGGCTGCAAACTGCTGGAACAGTATCTCAGCCAATATGGCGAGTCGCTGACCGAGATACTGGAGAACAGTGCCCCAACGGCACGGGCCCGGCTGTTGGAGTATTGGTCACGCTGGGTGAGCAGTCAAAGCAGCCAAGAGGCCTGCAGCCAATGCCTGATCGTGAAACTGGGCGCAGAAGTCTCTGACATATCAAACGAGATGCGTCACCTTCTGGAGGCCGGAACACGTACCGTAAGCAGACGCCTGGCCAGGACCATTGCCGAGGGCCAGAAAGACGGCTCCATCGCCGCTTCAGTGCAGCCCGACCTGGTTGGTCCTGCGCTCTATCAGATGTGGCTGGGTGCCAGCCTGATGGCCAAACTGTCCCGCAGCGCTGATCCGCTGTTGCAGGCGATGGAGGCCACTCTGGCGCTCTTGCCCGAGCCACACCCCGAACCCGAACAAACATCCCCCAACACATAGGAAACCCAATGCCACAAACCGCCGATAAAAACCGCCAGATCGTTCTGAAGAACCGCCCGGTTGGCAAACCGGATGACACCACCCTCGCCCTGGAAACCGCCGATCTGCCCGTCGCAGGCAAGGGGGAAATGCTGTTGCGGGTCGAATACCTGTCACTGGACCCCTACATGCGTGGCCGCATGAACGACGCCAAATCCTATGCCGATCCGGTTGCCGTTGGCGATCCAATGGTCGGCGGCACCGTGGCACAGGTTGTGACTTCGGATGTGGAGGGCTTTGCCCCCGGCGACTGGGTGCTCAGCTTTAGCGGCTGGCAGGACTATGCCATTTCAGACGGGGTGGGCGTCACCAATATGGGGGCCGATCCGGCACAGCCGTCATGGGCGCTTGGCATTATGGGCATGCCCGGTTTCACCGCCTATTGCGGATTGCTCTATATCGGCGAGCCCAAGGCGGGTGAAACCGTCGTCACCGCAGCGGCCACCGGTCCTGTGGGGGCAACTGTTGGCCAGATTGCCAAAATCAAAGGCTGTCGTGCTGTCGGCATCGCGGGTGGGCCTGAAAAATGCGCCTATGCGGTAAACGAGCTGGGCTTTGACGCCTGTATCGACCGCAACGCTGCGGATTTTGCCCAGCAGCTCAAAGCAGCCTGCCCTGATGGCATTGATGTCTATTTTGAAAACGTCGGTGGCGCTGTGTTTGATGCCGTGCTGCCACTGCTGAACCCCAATGCGCGGGTGCCCCTGTGCGGATTGATTTCGCAGTATAACGCCACCAGCCTGCCCGATGGCCCCGATCGCATGGGGGCCTTGATGGGAGCCTTGCTGGTGAAAAAGATCAAGATGCAGGGCTTTATCATCTTTGACGACTTCCCGCATCACTACCCCGAGTTTTCCAAGGAAATGACCGGCTGGATCAAAAGCGGTCAGATCAAATACCGCGAGCAACTGGTTGAAGGCCTGGAAAAGGCGCCTGCAGCCTTCAACGATCTGCTTGAGGGCCGGAACTTTGGCAAGATGGTCGTGAAAACCGGCACGGCCTAAACAAATCTGACCTAAACAAACAGTCTCGCCCGGTTCGCAGGGCGAGACTACTCAATGCCTGTCACCGCAGAAAATCCGCGCAAAGCAGCCCGCTTGGTTTTGCGCACCGGGGGACGCTACTTCTTCGGCTTATCGCGGGCCGCTTTTTCTTCTTTGGTCATTTTGTTGTTCCAGACATTGTTACTCAGACCGAGCTCGCTTGGCATCGGTTTGGTCTTACCAACATTGACTTTGCCACCCTTGTTCAGAAATTCCTGAATAAGGGCGTCATCGGTGGTTTCTTTGGGGACATGTTTCATGCGGTCAATTCTTTCCTTCATCCCGTAGGCGGGCAACAAGAGCGATACAGATCCGGCAGTGGCACGAGACAAACAGCCACATAATTTTCCTATCTGATTCCCCTGCGCTTCACCAGCTTCCCCATTCAGGTGCTGTTGAACCCTGGACACTGCAGGGGTGAAAAAGAAAAACCCCGCCCCTTTTGCAAAGGGCAGGGCAGCAATGGGCTCGGGTCTTGGGTCTTAGTCGTTGCGACGCACCCGGGCGGCGCTTTTGTCAGCAAAGGCCGCAAGCCGTGCGCGGGCATCGGGTTGGGTGTTGACCACACCCGCCACCACAGCCTCGGCGTAGGCGGCATCCATCGCTGACATGTTCTGCATATGGCTAACAGCAGAGCAGATGGCAAAGTTCGACAGCGGCAGGTTCTCAGCGGTGCGGCGCGCCAGTTCCAGCGCTTTGTCAAAACTGGAACCTTCGACAATATACTGTGCCAGCCCCAGATCGCAGGCCTCCTGCCCCTGATAGACACGGCCCGTCAGCATCATGTCGATCATGCGGGATTTACCCACCAGATCAGTCACACGGATGGTGGCACCACCGCCGGTGAACAACCCGCGCTGCCCCTCGGGCAGGGCAAAATAGGTGCTCTGATCCATCACCCGAACATGGGCCGAACTGGCCAGTTCCAGCCCGCCCCCAACAACCGCGCCCTGCAGGGCGGCGATGACCGGAACGCCGCCGTATTCCATTTTGTTAAAGGCCTCGTGCCAGCGCAGGCAGACATGCATGAAATCCGCCGGGCTGCGGTCTTCGTCGTGATGTTCAATCAGATCAAGCCCAGCGCAGAAGTGATCGCCAGCCCCCGCCAGAACCACCGCCTTGACGCCAGCGCGCGGCGCGGTGGAGAAGAAATCAACCAGCTCTTCGATGGTGTCGATATCCAGTGCGTTGCGTTTGGTCGGGCGGTTCAGGGTGACAACCCAGACACCATCCTCATGGGCCTGAAGGTCGAGGTTTTTGAAGCGGGAGATGTCAATTTCGACAGTCATGGTTTGGTCCTTATAAGCATGAGAGGAGAAGCGGGCGCCGGGGCAAGCGCCGCCCTAAAAGAAGATTTTATGTGGTGCGGTTACAGCAGTGCCGCCGCGAGGCTTTCAGCGCCGGAAACGCAGCGGCTGCGCTGCACCTCAGTCTCACACAACACGTGATCAGCATAGAACCGGGCCGAGGCGACCTTGGCCGTCATAAACTCCGGGTCTTCGCCGCGCGCCAGGGCCGCTTCTGCAGCCAGCAGGCCACGCGCCATCTGCCAGCCAGAGACCAAATTCCCGGCCAGCATCAGATAGGGCACACCAGCGCCAAAGGCGGCAGGCATTTCCGCCTTATCCAGGCTGAGCAGATGCGCGACCACCTCTTCAAAGGCCTGCCGCGCAACTGCCAAGCGTGGCGCCACGGCCTGGGCCGCAGCTGAGCCTGCCGCCAGCTCTGCTTCTGTCTCAGCAATCCGTGCTGCCAGGGCACGGGCGGTTTTACCGCCATCGCGCAGCGTTTTGCGCCCCACCAGATCATTGGCCTGAATGGCTGTGGTGCCTTCATAGATCGGCAGAATGCGGGCATCGCGGTAATGCTGCGCCGCGCCGGTTTCTTCAATAAAGCCCATGCCACCATGTACCTGAATACCCAAGGACGCCACCTCGACACCATTTTCGGTGCTGAAGCCCTTGACCAGCGGCGTGAGGAATTCTGACAGTGCCTTGGCCTCTGCCTGCGCTTCGGGCGATCCCGCATTTCGGGCCAGATCCTGACAGCCAGCGGCAAAGGCGGCCATGCCGCGCGCCCCTTCGGTCAGCACCCGCATCCGCATCAGCATGCGGCGCACATCCGGGTGATGGACAATGGTCACCGCGTCGCGGCTGGAGCCATCCACCGGCGCGCTTTGGACCCGCTCCTTGGCAAAGGCCAGTGCCTGCTGATAGGCGCGCTCACCCACGGCGATCCCCTGCAGACCCACCGCATAGCGGGCCGAATTCATCATCTCGAACATATAGGTGAGACCTGCGTTTTCTTCACCGATCAAAAACCCGGTGGCGCCTTCGAACTGCAGCACGGCCGTCGGGCTGGCCTTGATGCCCAGTTTGTGCTCAACGCTTTGACAGTGAACCGCGTTACGCGTGCCCAGTGCACCATCGTCTCCGACCATGAATTTTGGCACCAAAAACAGGCTGATGCCCTTGACCCCAGCCGGGGCATCCGGGGTGCGTGCCAGCACCAGATGCACGATGTTTTCCGACATGTCGTGTTCACCATAGGTGATAAAGATCTTGGTGCCGCTGACTTTGTAGGTGCCATCCGCCTGGGGTTCGGCGCGGCTGCGTACCAGCGCCAGATCGCTACCGGCCTGGGGCTCGGTCAGGTTCATGGTGCCGGTCCATTTGCCGCTGACCAGATTGTCCAGATAGGTCGCCTTGGTGGCGTCAGACCCGGCGGTGAGCAGCGCCTCAATGGCGCCGTCTGTCAGCAGCGGACACAGCGCAAAACTGAGATTGGCCGCGTTCAGCATCTCGGTGGCAGAGGCCGCCACAGCGCGGGGCAGGTCCTGGCCACCAAAGGCGCTGGGATGGGGCAGACTTTGCCAGCCCATTTCAACAAATTTCCGATAGGCCTGCGCAAAGCCGCCAGCCAGCTGAACCTTGCCGTCCTGAAGATGGGATGCATCGGCATCGCCAGAGGCGTTCAGCGGCGCAATTTCCTCGGCACAAAAGCGGCCAAACTCTTCCAACACGGCGCCCGCGTCGCTCAGCTCCAGACCGTCATATTTGTCCAGCCCGGCAACCTCGGACCAGCGAGAGAGGTGTTCAATGTTGAAAAGCATGTCTTTTACGGGTGCATCAAAACTCACGGGCGGTCGCCTCCACTGGGATATCTGTCTGATCTGTCGCCCAATCGGGCTTGCTTTATATGCCAGATAGAGACGTCAAATTGTCGGAACAATCTCCGCAGTGGACGAAAACCTTGCAAAAAGTGACAAAGCTTCGCAAAAACCCCCTATGATATTTGACCCCAGCCCAGACTTTCTGCCCACCGTATCCCGCGCCTTTCTGGAAGACTGGCTGCAGGTCCTGCGTCAACATTGCCCGCCGCAACAGCTGGCCGGATTTCTGGATCAGATCGGTTTGGTCGGGTCCGCCCAACCCGGGGGGCGTGTGACTCATGATCAGATTGTCCGCCTGTATCAGCTGGTCGCGCAGGAGACCGGTGATGAAATGATGGGCCTGTGGAGCCGCCCTATTCGCACCGGCACCCTGAAACATCTCTGCGCCTCTATGCGGGGGGCCTCTTCGCTTTCGGCGGCGCTGTTTCGATTTACCTCCTTCTGGAACCTCTTGTTGGATGATTTCCAACTGGTGCTCGAGACAGAAGCCGGACAAATCTGCATCCTGTTGGCGCCACGTGGGCAGCACAGGCCTCAGCGGTTTGGCCATATGTTCTTGCTGAAACTTGCCCACGGGGTCTCGTCCTGGCTGACCGGGCGTGAACTGCCGCTGACTGAAGTCGGCTTTGCCTTTGAGCGCCCCGAATTTGCCGAAGACTACCCGGTGTTGTTTCCGGCGCCGATCCTGTTTGGTCAGGCGCAGTCCAGGATTGTTTTTGGCAGCCAGCCCGATGACCTGCCGGTCGCCCGCAGCGAGTTGGAAATGCAGGAATTCCTGCTGCGCGCCCCCCGAGACTGGATCTTTACCAGCTATCGCACCCATGCCCTGCCCCTGCGGTTACGGGACCTTTTGTTGCTCTCGGACAGGCTGGATTATCATCTCAAAGACGCGGCCAAGGACCTGAACCTGACCCCCCGAACCCTGATCCGGCGGTTGGACGGCGAAGGCACCTCCTTTCAGGCGATCAAAGACGGCCTCCGCCGCGATATTGCCATACGTGATCTATCGCGAGGTCTCAAAAGCATTGAGGAGATCTCGCAGGATATCGGCTTTGCCTCTGCTGCAAATTTCCATCGCGCCTTCCGGCGCTGGACCAATGCCACCCCAGGCGCCTATCGCCAACGAGAGACCAACAGCTCCGGGCCTCTGCACAGTGATTTGGGCTCGGCAGGTGGCTGATCTGTTTAGCCGATCTGTTTAACGGTGCTGGTTCAGATCATGTTGCTGAATAGGCAGACACAGCCGGAATGTGGGCGGGCATCCACAGTCACCCGAGCATCAGTCATCCAAGCATCGCACGGGCGCATTTTTCACCGATAACCATTGTGGGCGCATTGGTGTTGCCACCGATCAGCGTCGGCATGACCGAGGCATCGGCAACCCGCAGGTTCTGCAAGCCGCGCACCCGCATCGACACAGGGTCGACCACCGCCATGGGATCGGTGCCCATCTTTGCGGTGCCAACCGGATGATACACGGTCAAAGCTTCGGCACGCAGGTAGGCCTCGATCTCATCATCGCTTTGCACCGCTGGGCCGGGGAGAATCTCTTTACCGCCAAGACCCGCCATCGGCGCAGCCGCAAAGATCTGGCGCGCGGTCTTGATCCCTTCGATCAGGGTATCGAGATCGCGACGGTCTGAGAAAAACCGGTGATCAATCAGCGGCACCGGCGCGCCATTCTCATACCCCAGCCGGACTTCCCCAACCGAGCCGGGCCGCAACACGCAGGTATGAACGGCAAACCCATGGCCCCATTCCAGCAACCGCCCCCGGTGACTGCGATAGCCCGGCACAAAATGGAACTGGATGTCGGGCTGCGCGTCTGCGTAACGTGTCTTGGCAAAGCCACCAGCGACCACATAGTTTGTCGACAGCTCCCCCTTGCGCTGAGCGGCAAAAGCAAAGGGAGACATGACCAGCCGCCGCCAGTTGCGCATCGAAAGCCCAAGCGTGCGTGCCGAGCCACTGCGCACGGTAATCATCCCGTCAACATGGTCGCGCAGGTTCTGGCCCACGCCGGGCAGATCATGCGCCACCTCAATGCCCGCAGCCCGCAGCATCTCACCCGGACCGATGCCCGATCCCATCAGCGCCATCGGTGTGCCAATGGCACCGCCACTCAGCACCACCTCACCCCGGCAACCGACCTGCTGCACGGCTCCGTCGCGCTTCAGCGCCACGCCGCAGACACGGCCCTGATCAAGGATCAGCCGTTGCAGCTCTGTTCCGGTCCAGATCTCCAGATTAGGCCGGATTCGCACTGGCTCCAGAAAGGCATTGTAGGCAGAAAAGCGGATGCCATTTTTCTGGGTCACATCATAGACCCCAAGGCCCAGTTGCGAGGGGCCGTTGAAATCCGTGTTCCGGGGCAGTTGCAGCGTCTCGCCCGCAGCGATGAAATCCTGACAGACGGCGTTGGGATCCGTGGGATGCGAGACGCAAAGCTCGCCCTCGGTGCCGTGATAGGCAGGATCCTGACCAATGCCATTGCGCTCCAGCGCCTTGAACAGGGGCAACACCGCGTCCCAGCCCCATCCGGTACAGCCCAGATCGCGCCACTCATCGTAGTCCGAGGCCGCGCCGCGAATGTAGAGCATCGAGTTCATCGAGGAGGAACCACCCAGCATCTTGCCCCGGTTCACCGGAATTCGGCGGCCGTTCATTTCAGGCTGCGGCGTGCCAACATAGCCATAGTCAAAGCGCGGGCGGCCATACATCGCCAGGATGCCAGCGGGGACCTTTACCCGTGGGTCGCTCTGCGATCCCCCCGCCTCGACCACCAGAACCCGATGGGCCGGGTTGGCTGACAGCCGGTTGGCCAGAACACAGCCCGCAGATCCTGCGCCGATCACGATATAGTCGAACTCAACTTTGCTCTCAGCTTTATGCACGGTCTGCCTCATAGGTTATCTCTCCGTTGCACAGCGTCATATAGACCGAAGCAGCCTCGGCGCTGTCTGCGAGGCCTTCCAAGGCCCCGTCGATCAGCACCAGATCGGCGTCATATCCCGGTTTCAGCGCGCCGCGCCGCGTTTCACAAAAATCCGCATAGGCACCGCCCGTGGAATAGGCCGCAAGACAGGCATCAAGGCTGATCCGCTGATCCGGCATATCCTCGGCCCAGGGCCTGCGGGTTAAGGCGCAATGGATCGCGTAAAGGGGGGAAAGCGGCGACACTGGCCAATCGGTACCAAAGGCAAGCGGCACGTCCCGGTCACGGATCATGCGCCAGGGAAACGCATGGGCCCAACGGTCCCGCCCCATGATGGATGTGGTGGGTTCCAGCGGCAGCCCCGCCGATCCCGGCGGATGCACCGGCTGCATGGAGGCGATGATACCCAGGGGTTTTAACCGCTCCAGATCTTCCGCCGCAATCGTGTCGATATGTTCAATCCGGTGACGGGCATCGCGTGTGCCATTGGCCAGCGCTGCCGCCTCGTATCCGTCAATGCTGGCGCGCACCGCGCCGTCTCCCACCGCATGGGTGGCAACCTGAAGGCCGCGCCGGTCGGCTTCGATACAAATCGCCTTAAAAATCTCCGGGTCGATCAGCGGCTCCGAGCGAAAGCCAGGTTTGTCGGGGTAATCGCTCACCGTGAGCGCCGTCCAGGTGTCGTAAACGCCATCCATAAACAGCTTGATCCGGCCAAAGCTCAGCCAGCCGGGGACCTCTGCGCCAAACTGTTCAATCCGGGCCACGCCCTCGGCACCGTCGGCCTGCGCCAGCTTGAGCGGCAGGCTCACCCGTACGGGCATCTCACCCGCCTGGGCCAACTCGCGCATCAAACTGGCCTGATACGGCGTGCCATCCATATTGACTGCATGGGTGATCCCGTGCCGCGCGCAATAGGCGCCGGCCTCGGCGATCAGCGCCCGATCATAGGCGCGGTGCTCTTCGGGCATCTCATCCAGCCCCATTTGATCCATCCCGTCGCGCCCCTGCAGCCGCGACAGGGACTTGACCCGCTGCATGGCGGCAAACTCGCGCAGCTCACCAGTGGCCAAGCCGTCCGCGCCCATCACCACCTCAGATCCCGCTCCGACGTCGGCCCCCTGCAGGATACCGGCCAGTTCCAACGCGCGGGTATTGGCCCAGGCGCAATGCAGGTCGACCGAGTTCAGACAGATCGGACGGTCGGCACAGATCCGGTCCAGGTCATGCCGGTTGGGGCGGCGGTCCTCGCCAAAAATGGTGTAGTTGGTGGCAAAGCCCGAGATCAGGTCGTCTGCCGGGTTTTGCGCAATGAAGGCCAGGAAAGCCTCGCGCGTCGCCTCAAACCCAAAGGTCTCACCGAGATTCAGCATCGACAGCGACGCGCCCCCCATGAACAGGTGCAGGTGGCTCTCAATAAACCCGGGAAGCAGCTCACGTCCTTCCGCGTCAATGACCTGGGTCTCCGGGCCGATTTCGCCCCGCATGTCAGCGTCACCTCCCATGGCGGCGATGCGTCCGTCGCGCAGGGCAAGCGCTGTTGTGCCTTTGGCAGCAAAGAGCGGACGGATCTTAGCATTCAGGATGACGAGAGTGGCAGGCATGATGTTCTCCGGGAGGCGGGGGCCAGTGCGGCCCCCGCTGATGGTGTTACTGCAGAAGCTGGGTCCAGACGCGGGTCACGAGATCCTGCGCTTTGGGGCTACAGGTGCGCGACATTTCCACGGGCACCGTGGGGTAGAGCGCAGGAGCAACTTCCTTGGTGTAAATCTTCTCGGCCTCGATCACCTTCATCGGCGAAGAGTGGGCGTAGTGGTTCATCTCGATGGTTGCGTTCTCGGGGGTGGAGATGAATTCGATGAACTTGATCGCATTCTCGCGGTTCGGCGCCCCCTTGGGGATCACAAGGCTGTCGATCCAGCCAACCAGACCTTCCTTGGGCATGGCGTATTCCACCGGAGCACCGTCCGCGATGGCGCGCACCACTTCACCGTCCCACCAGAAATGGGTCGCCACCTCGCCCGAGCTGAGGCGGGTCGCGATATTATCCGAGGAATAGACCGCAACCGCCTCTTTTTGCGCCATCAGCAGATCCAGAACCTTCTTCATCTCGGCAGGATCTTCGGAGCAGAAAGGCACGCCCAGATACATTTGCGCCGCGCCAACGACCTCATCAGGATAGGACAGCAGGGCAACCTTGCCGGCCAGACCTTCGCCTGGTTCAAAGAAATACTTCAGGCTGTCGGTCGGTCCGTCATACTCGGCAGTGTTGACGGCAAAGCCTGCCGTGCCATAGGCCATCGGGATCGAATATTCCTGGCCTTCGTCCCACCACTGATTGCGCCAGCGTTCGTCGATATTGGCATAGGCCTCCAGCTCGTTGGCGGCAAAGTTCTCGATCAGACCTTCGTCGATCATGATCCGCAGGAAGTGCTGTGACGGCGCGGCGATGTCATAGCCCGAGGCGCCGGCCTGCAACTTTGTCAGCAGATCCTCGTTCGACGTGTAGCCGTCGAGGCTGACCTCAACGTCGTATTCTTTCGTAAATTTCTCGATCAGCTCAGGCGCGATAGATTCCGACCAGGCGTAGATGTTCAGGCTTCCTTCGGCCAACGCCGCAGATGCAAAGCACAGTGAAAGCGCAGTTCCCGTCATCAGTTTTTTCATGTTTTCTCTCCTGTTGGGGGCTTGTTGTTATGTGGTTCGGTGAAATCAGTTTGGCTCGCGCGCGCTGCGCGCTGCGACCGTCAGCGCAACCGTCGCCAGCACCAATGAGGCCGCAATCAACAGCGTGGCGATGGCATTGAGCTCCGGCGAGGTACCTGCGCGGATCAGCGAGAAGATGTAGACTGGCAGCGTTGTGGTCCCGCCCGAGGCCAGCATGTTGGAGGTGATGAAGTCATCCATCGAAATCAGAAAGGCCAGCATCGCCCCCGAGAACAGTCCGGGGAAAATCAGCGGCAGCGTGACTCGGCGAAAAACCGTCCAGCGCGGCGCGTATAGATCGGTGGCGGCCTCCTCAAAATCCAACGACATACCCTGAAGACGAGCCCGGATCGGCAAAAAGGCAAACGGTGTGCAAAAGGCCGAATGCGCAATCACCAGCTTGAGCAGACCATTTTGCAACCCGATCAGCGAAAACAGGATCAGCGTGGCCACCGCCAGAACGATCTCTGGCAGCAGCAGCGGCAGGTTGACCACTGTTTCAGACAGCCTGCGAAAGCGCAGGTTCTTGCCACGAATGATCGCCATGGCCGCCATCAGCGCAATGGTTGTGGCAACCACTGTGGCGATCCCGGCCACGATCAGCGAGGTCTCGACAGCGGCCATCAATGCGCTGTTGTTGAGCGCAGAGCCGTACCACTTGACCGAGAACTCGGTCCAGACACCGGTGATCCGGTTGGCATTGAACGAATAGATCACCACAATCAGCAAAGGGGCATAGAGATAGGCAAAGAAGGCCAGACTCAGGATCCCAAGGCCGGGATAGCGTTTGACGTCGTGATTGCGGCTCATGGTGTTGCCTCCTTCAGCGCGGCCCGGCGGGCCAGAACGATCAGCACAACCATGACAAAGACCAACAGCATCACGGCGATGGCAGACCCAAAGGGCCAATTACGGCCGCCGCCAAATTGCAGCTGGATCAGGGAGCCCATCATCATCTGTTTGCCGCCGCCCATCAGGATCGGCTCCAGCACCGCGCCCAGCGCCGGCACAAAAACCAGGATCGCCCCCGAGGCAATGCCCGGCGCCGTCAGCGGCAGGATCACCCGCCGCAGCGTCACCCAGCGGTTGCCATACAGATCATGCGCCGCCTCGATCAGCGTGCCGTCCAGCTTCTCGATCGAGGCAAAGACCGGCAACACCATCAGCGGGATGTAGGTATAGACCATGGCCGCCAGCGTCGCGCCGTCGTTGTACATCAGGCTCAACCCTTGCGGCGCACCAAAGATCTCCAGGAAACGCGGCAATGGGCCGTCTCGACCGAGGATGATCATCCAGGCATAGACCCGCAAAATCATCGACATCCAGAACGGCAGGGTGACCAGATACACCATCAGCGCCTTGCGGCGCGCTGGTTGCTGCGCGATGTAATAGGCGACCGGCACCGCGAGGCTCAGACAGATGATCGTTGTCACTGCTGCTAACAAAACCGTGCGCAGGATGATCATCAGGTATTGCGGCGTGAACTCCATCTCGCCGGTCCAGCCCTCGTTGAACAGGATTTGCCGGTAGCCGGTGAGATCAAAGCCCCAATCAAAACCGCCATAGGCGCCGCGCGTCGAGACAGAGACGGCGACGACGATCACAATCGGCATGAGCAGGGCAAACCCCATGAGCAGCCAAGACGGCACCAGCCCGAGATAGGCAAGGTTCAGGGCGCGGCGACGCTGCACTGCGGTGCTGGTTTGATCGGCATCGCTCATGAGCTCAGCACCCGGGCCGAGTGTTCGACAAAACCCACATGCACGGTGCTGCCCACTGCAATCGTGTCACCCTCGCGGGAGGCATTGCGGCGGGAGGCCCGCAGCTGGGTGCCATTGGCCTCAAGAACGTAGTGGGTATAGCCGCCCAGATAGTGTTTCTGCAGCACCTCGGCAGTGAAGTCGATGCCTTCCACCTGATCCCCGAGGCTGAGCTTTTCCGGGCGGATCGACAGGGTGGCATCACCCTTGCCTACATCCACAGGGGCAGGAATTTCAATCACTCGGCCAAAGGGCGTGCGCACAGTGGCCCTGTGATCTGCCGCCTCCAGGACCTCAACATCAAGAAAATTGGTTTCGCCGACAAAATCGGCCACAAAGCGATTGACCGGCTCTTCGTAGATCTCTGTTGGAGTGCCGATCTGTTGCACCTTTCCGCCGCCAAGAACGGCGATACGGTCAGACATGTCCAGCGCCTCTTCCTGGTCGTGGGTGACAAAGACAAAGGTGATGCCGGTGTCGCGTTGCAGGCTGCGCAGCTCGTCGCGCATCGCCTGCCGCAGTTTCAGATCCAGCGCCGATAGCGGCTCGTCCAGCAACAGCACTTCGGGTTCGGGGGCCAATGCGCGGGCCAGCGCCACACGCTGCCGTTGCCCCCCCGACAGCTGTGCCGGTTTGCGAGTGGCAAACTGGCCCATATGCACGCGGTCCAGAATCTCACCGACACGCGCCTTGATCCTGGCCCGGTCCCACCCCAGGTTTTCCAACCCAAAGGCCACGTTTTGCTCCAGCGTCATATGCGGGAACAACGCATAGCTTTGGAACACGGTATTCACCCGGCGTTTGTGCGGAGGGATATCGACGATGTTGCGCCCATGCAGACGCAGACTGCCGCGATCGGGCGTCTCAAAGCCTGCCATCATCCGCAACAGCGTGGTCTTGCCGCAACCCGATGGCCCCAGCATGGTGAAAAATTCGTTCTCGCGGATGTCAAAGCTGACCGAGCTTAGCGCGTCAAAAGTTCCAAAACTCTTGGAGACTTCGATCACTTCAACTGCGTTCAAATCTTTCATATGGCTTATCCCGTTCTCGCCCTACCACCAGTCCCGAAAAGAGATGGACGGTCGCGTGGCAGGTCATTTATTGACTGGATAAAGGCCGCGTCAGCGGGACAGGTAAATGAGTAGTTGCGAAATCGCTGATTAGGCAGGGGCTAAACGCCACGAAAAAATCCTCTGCTGTTTGCGCCTCAAACTCTAAATTTCTTTGGAATTCTAGCTAGATACAGCTTTCACCGGGTAAGCCGCATTTTCCTGCCATCCGCTGGCGGTCAAACAGCACCTGCGGGTTTACATCGTTCAGAGCTTAATTTTTAATCAGAAATGCCGCCCGGCCAGTGACGCCTCACGTCATCACTGGCTAAGCTGCCGAGGACAGGATAGATCGTTACTTCCGGCCAAGCCGCCTCCCCCGATACGTCGGTAGCGGCGCGGCACCCCGCGATGAGTATCGCCCCGCCCGGCACGGTTTGAACCGCAAGCGCCGACCAGAAGGAAACGAGGGTACCACCATGCCTATCAGATACACTTTGCGGCAGATTGAGTACTTTGTGGCCGTCGGCGAAACCGGCAGTATCACGGCAGCGTCGCACTTGCTCAATGTCTCCTCCCCGTCCATCTCTGCAAGCGTGTCGCAGCTTGAGGAGGAGCTGGGGGTGATGCTTTTTGTGCGACATCACGCACAGGGGCTGACACCCACGCCGGCGGGTCACGCAATGCTTGATCATGCAAAGGGCGTGCTGCAACAGGCGTCGGGTCTTGCCGATCTCGCCGCGTCGCTTTCTGGGTCGATCCGCGGACCGCTGTCGATTGGTTGTCTCAGCACCTTTGCCCAGGTTGTGCTGCCAGGCCTGCGCCGTAGTTTTACCGACCAGTACAGCGAGGTCCGCATCAGCCAGATCGAAGCCAACCAATCAGAACTTTTCATTCTGCTGCGCCAGGCCAAGATAGATGTGGCGCTGACCTATGATCTGGACCTGCCACGCGACCTGAGCTTTCACCCGATGGTGACCCTGCCGCCGCTGGTGGCGCTCAGCGAAACCCATCCCCTGGCCGATCAACACTCCGTCGCGATAGAAGACCTGGCGGACTATCCCATGGTTCTTTTGGATCTGCCCCATAGTGCGGACTATTTTTTGTCGTTTTTTACCCGCGCAGGGCTGCACGTAAACATCGCCGAGCGGACACAGGATATGGCGGTGATGCGGGGGCTGGTCGCGAACGGCTTTGGCTATTCGATCGTAAACATCCGTCCGCTGCATGATCTGGCGCCAGATGGTAAGCCCATGCGGTTCCTGCCACTGACGGGCAACCACCGCCCCATGAAGCTGGGCCTGCTGTCCATCGCCAGCAATGCCCGGATCCAGCTGCATGACGCCTTTCTGACCCATGCAAATGACTGGATCTCCACACATGTGCCCCAGCTTCTCAACTCGCGTTAAGCCAGGTCAGCTTAGCTCGGCCAGGAGGCGGTCCATCATCTCGTCACAGGCGGCCAGCTGCGCCTCTTCCAGGTATTCATCCGCCTTGTGCCCCTGCCCGGCCATGTCGCCAGGGCCACATACCACTGTCGGGATACCAAGCTCCGTAAAAAAGCCTGCCTCGGTGCCAAAGGCAACCTTGATCGCCGCCTTGCTGCCGCAAAGCGCTGCAACCCGCGCCACCTCTGGTGCATCTGGCGAGACCTCCAGGCCTGGGTAAGTATTGGTGCAGGTGATCTCAATCCCGGTGGTATTGCCAATTTCCCTGGCTAGCCTGGTCTCAAACACCTCACGCTGGTCAGTCGGCAAATGGCGCAGCTCGAACGCGATCTCGGCGTGGTCCGGCACAATGTTGAGCGCGGTACCGCCCTGCATTGTTCCGGCATGTACGGTGGAATAGGCAATGTCATAGGCCGCGTCCTGCGAGCCTGAGCTGGCGTATTCATCCTGCAGGGCGCGCAAGGCAGTCAAGACGTCTGCGGCCAGATGCAGCGCGTTCACAAACCGTGGGGCAAGCGCCGAATGGCCCGCCTCGCCGTGGCATATGGCACGAAACGCCGCCTTGCCCTTATGACCGATGGCCGGATGCATCGACGTTGGCTCGCCGACGATGCACAGGTCCGGGCGCCAGCCAAGCGCCTCAATCCCCGGTATCATCTTGCGAATGCCCTGGCATCCCACCTCCTCATCATAGGAGATCGCCAGCATCAAAGGCTGGGCCAGGGGCGCCTCCCCGGCGCGCTCTGCCAGCGACAGGGCGGAGGCCAGAAACCCCTTCATGTCGGTACTGCCGCGCCCATAGATGCGCCCATCCGCGCGCGTCATGTCAAACGGCGGGCGGGTCCAGTCCTGTCCCTCAACGGGAACCACATCGCTGTGGGCCGACAGCATCACGCCGCCCGGGCCGTTGGGACCGAGGCGCGCCATCAGCCCCGCCTTTGGGAGATCGGGGTCAGCAAGCCGACAGGTCTCAAACCCTGCGGTGTTGAGCAGGTCTTCGACATAGTCGATCAGCGCCAGATTGCTATCGGCGCTGACTGTTGGAAAACTAATGAGCTGGGCGAGAATGTCGCCGGTGCGGGCCTTGGGCACCGCCGCGCTCATTGCGGCGCCAGTTCGGTGATTTCCCGGCGGAATGGCAGATCGTCACCGATGTCAGCCTCATCCAATTCCCGCGCATAGCGATGCCCGGCATAGGTTGCCCAGGCAATCGGGCCAGCGGCCTCTGCATCGCCAAACAGCTTCACCGAGCGAATACCCGCATCGGCCCAGTCCGCCTGCCGCGCTGTCAGCCCCTGGAACAGCTGATCATTGCCACTGCGCGATGCAACCATGACAACCGCGTCACAGGGGTAGCTGCGGGTTTTGCCGGTATAAACGCAGTTCGAGATCACGTGATCGCCGGCCACTTCGGTGACGCCGCGGTTCAGCACGATATCGACCCCCATCTCGTCCAGCCGGGCATGGATCGTCGCCTGCTCCAATGTGTTGTTGGTCCAGTCCGAGACATAGGCCGATGGGGTGATCAGGGTCACTTTCGCACCCTGCTTTACCAAAAGCTCAGCCAGAACGCCGCCCATATAGTAGTGATCATCGTCATAAATCACCACGGTGCCGCCGGGCACGGTCCCATCCATCAGATCATCAGGCGTATAGACCTTTGCCGCCTCGGCGATGGGCATGGGCACCACATGTTGACGGGAGACCCCGTCGCGCCGCCAGGTGGAACCGGTGGCAATGGCGACGTTCTGGAACCCGAACTCAAGGATGCTGTCAACGTCCAGCTCGCTTTCGCGGTAGATCTCGACATTGGGGCGCTGCGACAGCTGGTAGTCCCGGTAATCGACAACACGGCCCCAGGCCGACAGCCCCGGCAAAGCGCGTTCGCGGGTGACACGACCGCCGATGACATCGCGGGCTTCGGCCACCGCCACGTCATAGCCGCGACGGCACAGCGCCCAGGCGGCCTCCAGCCCGGCGGGACCAGATCCGATGACCAGGACATTGTCGCTGTCGCCCTTTGCATTCATGGTTTCCGGGTGCCAGCCTTTGCGCCATTCTTCCATAAACGTGGGATTTTGCGTGCAGCGGCTGATCGACATTGTCATATCGCCGGTGATGCAGATGTTGCAGCCAATACATTCACGGATGTCTTCAATCCGGCCCTCTTCGATCTTTTTGGGCAGGAAAGGATCTGCAATAGAGGGCCGCGCGCAGCCGATCATGTCCAGGGTGCCGGACTTGATCATCTTTGCCATCACATCGGGCGAGGTAAAGCGCCCCACCCCCACAATCGGCTTGTCGGTCAGCTCGTGAATGCCGCGCACTAGGGCTTCCTGGGCCGCTTCTTCCTTGAAACGCGATGGGCCAGAGCAGTCTTCCCAGGTGCCCTGCGCCAGATCCCAGATGTCCGGCAGGTTTCTGTTCATTTCGACAAAATCGCGCACCTCGGCGTTGGAAAAACCCAGGTCGCCGATGGTTTCATCCAATGAGACCCGCAGCGCAAGTGCCATGGTGTCGCCCACCGCGTCGCGAATATCCGCGACCACTTCGGTAGCAAAGCGGGATCTGTTTTCCAGACTGCCGCCATATTCATCTGTCCGGTGATTGGTGGCGCGGCTGAGGAAGTGTTGGAAAATACCAAAGCCATGGGCGCCGTAGAGGTTGATCAGATCAAAACCCGCCTCTTTCGAGCGCTTTGCCGCGTTCACAAACCAGCGGCGCAGATCCTTGATCTCGCTCTTGGACAGGGCGCGGGCCTGCACCGGGTCATTGGTGAAGGTGCGGATCGGCAGAGCAGAGGGGGCCAGCGGCACCTCTTTGGAATAGAGGTTCGGGCCGTTGATCCCGGAATAGGCCAGCTGAATGCCCGCCAGGGCACCGTGTTCTTTCATCTTTTCAGACATGCGGCGCAGCTGTGGGATATCCTTGTCTTCCCACAGCCGCAGTTCGATGAACGGGGTGATCTCCGAGCTATGGTGCATCTCGCACTGCTCGGTAAAGATCACACCCCAGCCGCCCTGCGACTTGATCCCGCGCATTTCGGCCGCGGCAGACGGATCGCGGTACCCCCCACCGTTGCAATGGGGCACCTGATAAAAGC
Source organism: Pseudophaeobacter sp. TrK17 (assembly GCF_042192375.1). Lineage (NCBI taxonomy): Bacteria > Pseudomonadati > Pseudomonadota > Alphaproteobacteria > Rhodobacterales > Roseobacteraceae > Pseudophaeobacter > Pseudophaeobacter sp. TrK17. Next base: position 176,395 of record NZ_CP071700.1, on the reverse strand, counting down.
GGTTCTTGGCCGTGACCGGGCCGATTTGCATCGGTTCAAACAGAATATCGTAGCGGGAATCGCGCATTCTCGTCTCCTAAACGGCAATAATTCACCTCTCGCGCGCGCCTGTCAGAGCCGCGCCGGGCGATCAGGATTTGTATTTGATCCAGGTGGTCTTGAGGGCGGAGTATTTGTCCAGCGAATGCAGCGATAGATCACGCCCAAACCCCGACTGTTTCATACCGCCAAACGGCGTCTGCGCCGACAGGGCATCAACCGTGTTCACCGAAACCGTACCCACATGCAGCCGATCAGACACCCGACAGGCGCGGGACAGATTGTCGGTCCAGACCGAGGCCGCCAGACCATAGATTGAATCATTGGCCATGGTGACGGCCTCGTCTTCGGTGTCAAAGGGGATCACCGACAACACAGGACCAAAGATTTCATCGCGGGCAAGCGCGTCGTCATGGGACACGTCGGAAAAGATCGTAGGTTGTACAAAACAGCCCCTTCCATTCACCTGCACCCTTGCGCCGCCAGTCACCAGATCGGCAGTCTGTTTGCCAGCTTCGACAAAGCGCATGATGCCTTGGGTCTGTTTTTCATCGACGATTGCGCCCATTTTTGTCGCTGGACCCAGCGGATCGCCCGGTTGCATGCCTTCGGCCCGCGCGATCAGCTTTTCCACCAGCGCGTCTTTGATTGACCGTTCCACATAAAGCCGCGAATTGGCGGAGCAAACTTCCCCCTGATTGAAGAAGATACCAAAGGCCGCCATGTCAGCCGCCGCCTCCAGATCCTCGCAATCGGCAAAGACGAGGTTGGGGCTTTTGCCGCCGGTTTCGGGCCAGACCTGTTTCAGGTTCGATTGCCCGGAGTATTCCATAAAACGCTTGCCGGTTGCGGTTGACCCGGTAAAGGCCAGACAATCCACATCCATATGCAGGCCCAGCGCGCGGCCCGCTGTGGCACCAAATCCGGGCACCACATTGAACACCCCGTCAGGCACCCCGGCCTCAGCAGCCAGTTCCGCCAGTCGCAGCGCCGACAGCGGCGATTGTTCAGCAGGTTTCAACACCACCGAATTGCCTGCCGCCAGTGCCGCAGCCGATTTCCATGTCGCCATATCCAGCGGAAAATTCCACGGCACGACCGCCCCCACGACGCCCAAAGGCACCCGGCGCACCAGCGCCAGATCACCGGGGCCTGTTGGCGCGACCTCGTCATAAATCTTGTCGATCGCCTCAGCGTACCATTGGAAAAAATGGGCCGAACCCGGGGCATCGACGGTCATCGCATCGGTGATGGGTTTGCCCATATCCAGACAGTCAAGCAGCGCCATTTCTTCCAGATTGGCGCGGATCAGATCAGCCAGTTTCAGCAATACCGCCTTGCGGTCCCCCGGCGCCATGCGCGACCAGCGGCCATCGTCAAAGGCCCGACGCCCAGCGGCCACAGCCAAATCCACATCCGCGGCATCGCATTCCGCCACCGACGCCAGAACGGCGCCATCGGCTGGGTTTACGCTCTCAAAGGTCTTGCCTGAAATGGCATCGGTGAATTTGCCGTCGATAAACGCCTGACGGCGGATGTTCAGCGCAGCCGCCTTGGCCCGCCAGTCGTGAAGGGTGAAATCCCGCATCCCTGTTCCTTCCTGTTCTATTCGTCGCCCGGCACGCCGTAGGACGGCGCCTCGCGCGGGTCGAGCGCGCGCTGGGTATAGGCGTCAAGCTGCGGCTTGTAGACCTCCCAGGCGGTGGCGATGTTTTCAATCGGGCAGCCCTCGGTCCAGTCGCAGCGCAGCTCGGCCACCGGCCAGGCGACCTTGTCGACAATCAGCATTCCGGCGGAATGTACTGGCCCGGCTTCACCTCCGGCGGAGAGACCTGCGCGCATCGCGGCAATCAAGCGGTCACCGATATGGCCCTTGGCCCCCGAGAACCCCGCCACAATGGCTTGCGGGACGCTGTCATTGGCCAGAAGGTTCCCCCCCGAGGCCACATTTTCCGCCTCTGCCTGGGTCCAGATGCCCAGGCTTTTGGGGCCGGAATGGATCGCCGTGCGGCCCTGCCCGTCTACCGCCAGCACCTGGCGGTATTCCATGAACTGGCCACGGGCCTGCACCTCAGAAATGGCCTCAGGCGCGGACATACCGCCTTGCATCAGGTCAAGCGTCAGCGGCCCCAGCGAGGGATCGGTCACGTTCTGCGAGGCCACCGCGCCCACGCCTGCGCGGGCAAAAGCACAGCGCGCGGCGACCGCCGGTGACGAGGAGGAAATTGCCATGCCAAACATACCGGTTTCGGCGCAGCGCGCTACAAGAGAAAAGGTCATGCGCTCAATCCGGGATCACGGCGGTGCCGTCGATCTCAACCAGCCAATCGGGCCGCGCCAGCGCCTGCACCACAAGCCCGGTCGAAACCGGATGCACGCCTTTGATATATTCACCCATGGTGCGATACACCGCCTCGCGGTGGCGCACGTCGGTGATATAGACCACCACCTTGACCAGGTGGCTCATGTCGCCGCCGGCCTCTTCGATCAGCTGGCGAATGTTCTGCATCACCTTATGGGTCTGCTCCACCGGATCATGGCTGTCGATGTTTTTGGCATCATCAAGGCTCTGTGGGCATTGCCCCCGCAGCCAGACGGTCTTGCCGCCCTGCGTGACCACGGCCTGGCACAGATCATTGTCGAGATTCTGCTCGGGGTAAGTGTCACCGGTGTTGAATTTGCGAATGCGGGTATGTGCCATATGGGCGCTCCTGTCAGGTTTATTCTGCGGCGGCCGACACAATCGCCGCCTCGCCGTCATAAGCCATGTAGGCTCGCTGGATTTCAATTTGATCGGCGACATGTTTGGCGTCGTGCCACACGCCCCACAGGAAAGACGACCCCCGCCGCGACTGCCAGGGCAGCCCAAGGAAATACACCCCCGGCTCTGTGGACAGTCCGCGTTGGTGGATTGGCGCGCCACGCCCATCAAAGGCGTCAACCTTGAGCCAGTCAAAGTCCTGCCGAAAGCCGGTGGCCCAAATGATTGTGCCCACGTTCTCTTGTTTCAGGTCGATGGCGTTCAGCGGCTGGCTCAGACAGTCCGGGTCGGGGAAGGCCTGCCGCGCCTGCGGGTCCATGGGCAGATCAAGGCCTGTGCGCGCGACATAGGCATCGGCCATATCAAGCAACTCGGCGTAATCTGCATCGCCCTTTGCCACGTTGGCCTGCAGATCGTCAGCAAAGCGCAGCACGCCATCCTCATAGCCCGCAGTCAAACCGGTCAGCACCACGCCCTCCCCCGCGAGGCGACGGAAATCCATGGTCTGCCCGCCATAGGCTCCGCTGACTGAGATGGTCACATGCTCTGTGCCGGGCGCGGGTGCGGCCATGTCCCACAGGCCCAGCACCCCCAGCCACCAGACAAAGTCACGCCCCCGGTAGCGACGTGGTGGACGGCCATGCGAGCCCACCGACAGGAACACTTTGCGACCCGCGCGGTTCAGCTCGTCTGCAATCTGCGCCCCGGATGCCCCGGCACCGACCACCATAACCGCCCCATAGGGGAGCTGATCGGGGTTTTTGTAGTGAAACGAATGAAGCTGGGTGACCGGCGCGGTTTCCGGAACGATGGGTGGGATCACCGGATGCTGAAACGCGCCAGTCGCCGCCACGATACGGTCGGCCTCGATCTCGCCAGCGCTGGTTTTGACCAGGAACCGGCCAGTGCCGGGCTGACGCCGGGCTTCCAGCACCTCGACCCCTTCACGGATCGGCGCCTGTACCATTGCGGCGTAATCCACCAGATAATCCGCCACACGATCCTTGGAGACAAAGGCGTCAGGCGCCTCGCCCTCGAAATTCATATTTGGGAACCGGTCATGCCACACTGGCCCGTTGGTCACCAGCGCATCCCAGCGCCCGGTGCGCCAGGCTTCGGCCGTGCGGTTCTTTTCCAACACCAGATGCGGCACTCCGGCCCGGCCAAGGTGCTCACTCATGGCGATGCCAGCCTGTCCGCCCCCGACGATCAATGTATCAGTCTTTTCCACGGGCATGTCCGCCTTCCCCTGCTTTTAAAGGTGCTTTTGGCCCGATGTCGGGCGATCCTTTCCAAGCTAAAGGAGAAGACAATGCCCTAAAACTACGATTTCTCGCAGCACTGCTTAGGTTGTCCCTAAACAGTGTCACACCGCGCATCACGTGAGGCGGTTCATGCGCCGGTCGCGCGGATCAGAACCGCCGACTGCAGCGGTATGGATGAAATGTCCCAGAGCGCAGCGCCATCACGACGTTTCAAGCCGATATTTCCTGAAAACCTCACCGTCATATTCGATTTCTTTGGTAAACTTGGCCCCGGCGCGGACAAGCGCACCCAAATTCCTGCGAGAGGGCGGCAGCAGGACCGTCACGAATTCAATGCGCGGATCTGCCTTCGCAAATGCAATGGCTTTTCTTGAGATGAGCATCCCCAGACCAAAATTGCCCGGCGTGAGAACCAGGCCAAAGTCCCACTCTGTGCCTTCTTTTTGAAACCCGCCCCACCCGACATAGGCTTCATCGCTCAAGACCGCCCAATGGCCCAGACCATCGCGCTGCCAGTACTCTTCCTTCGCAGCAACAAACTGTCTGGCATCATCCAGGGTCCATTTCGCCCCCAAGAGCGGCATGTGTTCCGCAACACGCGGGGTATTCATATGCAAAACGATGTCTTCCAATGCGACATCCGTCAGCCGCACAAACCGTATCTTCGGTGGATGTTTCAAGTCACATTTACCCGCTTGAGATGTTTACATACGCCACCGTATATGATGCCTCTTGGAATTGTAAATACGGCAGCGTATATTTTGACGATGAACAAAACCAAATTCCCATCAGAGACCTGGTTGGCCGCCGGCTTTCGCGCTCTTACATCCGATGGCCCAACCGCAATCAGGGTCGAGGCCCTGGCGCGAAATCTTGGAGCCACCAAAGGATCGTTCTATTGGAACTTCGACGACCTTCCCGCCTTCAAACGCGAGATGCTGGCGCTCTGGCGCAATAGGGTTGCTGAGGAAATTGAAAGCGTCAGCGCAGTGGATGCATCACTGCGTCTGGAACGTTTGATTGCGCAGGCAGCAGGATCAGCACCCGACAGATTTGGCGGGCGGCGGGTTGAACCCGCAATGCGGTCATGGGCGTTAACGGATCCGGCCGCCTTAGCGGTGGTCAACGACGTTGATCACATCAGGCTGGCGTTCCTGACAGAGCTGCTAGGTGATATCGGGCAACATGATCCCGCTGTCGTTCACCTGGTTTACGGGGCCTATATTGGGTTGACCGATCTGGCAGCCAAGGGAGCCGTCGATATTGGCGCTGCCCTGGATGCACTGCTAAAAAGTGTTTCAATCCCCTAAACCGGACAAACATATGCCGCCCCAACAGGCGGCATAAGCAGAGCGACAGGCCATAGGATCAGTCTTGCAGGCCGCCAATATGGAGCGCTTTTGTTTCCAGGTACTCTTCGATCCCCTCCTGCGCGCCTTCGCGACCCAGGCCAGAGGATTTCACCCCACCAAACGGCGCTTCGGCATTGCTCACCGCCCCAGTGTTGAGCCCAACCAGGCCAAATTCGAGCGCCTCGCCAAACCGGAACGCGCGGGCGATGTCCTGGGTGTAGAAATAGGCTGCCAATCCAAAGGGGGTGCCATTTGCGATCTCGAGCGCCTCGTCTTCGGTTTCAAATCGAAAGATCGGCGCAACCGGCCCAAAGGTTTCTTCCGACGCCAACTGCATCTCGGTTGTGGCATCGCGCAACACCAGGGGGTCCGCAAATTGCGAGCTGAGCTGACGTTTCCGCGTGGTGCGAGCGGCGCCCTTTGCCTCTGCGTCGCGTACATGGGTATTGATTTTTTCAAGCGCGGCGGCGTTGATCATGGGGCCAATATCAACTCCTGCGTGATCCCCCTGCCCCACGGTCAGGGCATCTACCCGCGCGGTTAGCTTTTCCACAAAGGCATCATAGATTTCCGATTGCACCAAAATCCGGTTGGCGCAAACGCAGGTCTGGCCACCGTTGCGGAATTTCGACAGCATCGCGCCCTCAACAGCGGCGTCAATATTGGCATCATCAAAGACAACAAAGGGCGCGTTACCGCCCAGCTCGAGGCTCAGCTTCTTCAAGCTCGGCGCGCATTGTTCTGCCAACAAGGCCCCAACGCGGGTCGAGCCAGTGAAAGATAGTTTGCGCACAACCGGGCTAGAGGTCAGGGCCTTGCCGATCTCTGTGGGCAGACCTGTGACGACATTGATGACACCCTTGGGTATGCCGGCTCGCTCTGCCAGAACAGCAAGCGCCAGAGCTGAATATGGGGTAAAGTCAGAGGGTTTGATCACAACGGTACAGCCGGCCGCCAAGGCGGGCGCGACCTTGCGGGTGATCATCGCATTGGGGAAATTCCAGGGCGTGATGATCGCCGCAACCCCAACGGGCTCTTTCAAGGCAAGCAACTTTTTACCAGGAACCGGGATGACCTTCCCATTGATCCGGCGGGCTTCTTCGGCGAACCACCGCACAAAACTTGCCCCATAGTCAATCTCACCTTCGGCCTCAACCAGGGGTTTGCCCTGTTCAGCGCTGAGAATACGACCCAGATCCTGTTTGTGGGCCAACATCAGGTCATGCCAGGCCATCAAAAGATCCGCCCGCTCTGCATTGGAACGTGCGCGCCAGGCGACCATTGCCGTCTCAGCTGCCGCGATGGCGGCCTCGGTCTCGGCCCCGGTGCAATCCGGAACCTTGCCGATCACAGATCCGGTTGCAGGGTTGGTCACTGACATGTCAGGGCGTTCCAGCCATTCGCCGTTGATAAATGCGGCGTGGCGCAACAATTTGGGGTCTTGTAGGTTCATGGTCAAAGCTCCAGTTCTGCGATGATTGCAGCGGTAATGACAGCAGTCGCGTGTTTGCCGGGATGGGTGCCAATGCCTTTTGCAGTCGCCGCTTCGATCGCCGACAGCACAGCGGAGGCGGCCTCGGCTTCGCCCAGATGATCCAGCATCATGGCGGCAGACCAGATGGCGGCGATGGGGTTTGCGATGTCTTGTCCCGCGATGTCAGGGGCCGAGCCATGCACCGGCTCAAACATGGATGGGCCGCTATGATCTGGGCAGATATTGGCGGAGGCCGCAAAGCCAAGCCCGCCCTGAATGGCCGCGCCGAGATCTGTCAGAATGTCGCCAAACAGGTTTGAGGCAACGATCACATCCAGGTCCTGCGGCGCCATCACCATTTTTGCCGCCATGGCGTCGATGTGCATTTGGCTAACCGTGACATCTGGATATTCTGCCGCCAGTTCACGGGTGACCTCGTCCCAGAACACCATCGAGTATTTTTGCGCATTGGATTTGGTGACCGATGTCAAATGCCCACGTCTGGCGCGAGCCTGTTCAAACCCATATCGGAGAATGCGTTCGACACCGGTGCGGGTGAAAACCGAGGTCTCCACCGCCACTTCGTCCGCCGTGCCTTGATGCACACGCCCCCCCGCCCCAGAGTATTCACCTTCGGTGTTTTCGCGAATGCAGAGAATGTCAAAGGCGTCGGCGACCAAGGGCCCTTGGACCCCGGGCAACAGCCGGTGCGGCCGGATATTGGCGTATTGTGTGAACGCTTTGCGGATCGGCAAAAGCAGCCCATGTAAAGATACCGAATCTGCCACAGTTTCAGGCCAACCCACAGCGCCAAGAAAGATCGCATCAAAGGCTCGAAGGGTTTCAATCCCGTCCTTTGGCATCATGGTGCCATGCTTCAGGTACCATTCACAGGACCAGGGGAATTCTGTGTTATTCAGCTGAAAGCCGAATTTTTGGGCCGCAGCATCCAGAACCTGAACCGTTGCATCCGTCACGTCGACGCCAATGCCATCACCGGGGATCAAAGCGATCTGGTAAGATTTCATATTTAAGAGCTTTCTTTTAGTGTCACAGATCAATCAGCACGGATTTGCTGCGGCGGTTGGCAAGAAAGGCTTCGCGCCCCAGGTCCTTGCCCAGGCCGCTCGCCTTCCAGCCCCCTGTGGGCAAGATGTGATCCTGCGAACGCCCATAGCGATTAACCCAGACAGTGCCCGCTTCCAGCGCCTTGGTGACACGCAGCGCCCGTGAAAGATCACGGGTATAAACACCGGCACAAAGCCCATAGGTCGGATGATTGCCCAGGGTTAGAGCCTCTTCCTCGCTTGCAAAGGTCTGCAAGGTGACGACGGGGCCAAAGATTTCTTCACTCACCGCAGGGTTGCGGTCAGTGACACCGGCGATGATCGTTGGCTGATAGAAACTGCCCTTCCGATCAAAGGCTTTGCCGCCACACAGCAGCTCTGCGCCCTCGGATTTGGCGGCCTGGACGATGCTGTCGATCCGCTGCAGCTGCTGCGACGAAATAATAGGTGAAAACCCGGCAGGATCCTCCCAGGTCGCGGCTGGTTTTTCCTGAGCAAAGGCCAGGATGAGCTTTTGCGCCAGCGCATCCGCAATATCGCGATGAACAATCAAACGCGTCCCCGCAACACAGGTCTGCCCTGCATTGGGCAGAATGCCACGGGCAAGACAATCGGCCACCAGCTCCAGGTCCGCATCCGCAAAAACGATCTGCGGCGACTTGCCGCCCAGTTCTAGGGTCATCGGCTTGACCCCCGTCTTGGCGATGTTTTCCATGATCGCTCCGCCTGCGCGGGTTGAGCCGGTGAAACTGACCTTGGCAATATCTGGGTGGCCGGTGATGGCCGCGCCGGTGGTTTGGCCGTCGCCCAGAACGATATTGATCAACCCGGCGGGGATACCTGCCCGCACCGCCAGTTCTGCCATATATAGAGTCGAAAATGGCGTCATCTCGGAAGGTTTCAAAACCACCGCGTTTCCGGCGGCCAAAGCCGGGGCCAGCTTCCAGCCCGCCATTGAAATCGGATAGTTCCAGGGGGTGATTGCCCCAACAACCCCATAGGGTTCATGGGAGATAAAGCCCAGCTGCCCAGCAGAGGTCGGGGCCAGATCGCCCCCTTCCTTGTCGGCAAATTCGGCAAAAAACCTGATCTGTGTTGCGGTGATCAAGACATCACCCACGGCTGCTTGTCCCACAGGCCGGGTGGAACAGACCGCTTCCAGTTTGGCCAGTGTTTCGGCTTCGGCCTCAATAAGGTCAGCCCAGGCCTGCAGCGCGCGAAGACGGTCGCGCGGGGCACATGTCGCCCAACCCGAGGTGCGCAGCGCTTGTTTTGCCGTCTCAACAGCCTGATCGACGATGGCGGCATCCGCCCTGGCGATGCCTGCCAGGCTGCGGCCATCGGAGGGAGCTGTCACCGCAATCTCTGCCGCTGCCGGGACATAGGCGTTTCCGATGTAGTGCCCTGTGGGCAGGGTCAATGTGCTGGGATCAAATGAACGTTTCATGGGCGCCGATCGTGATTGGATTTGTGCTCAATCTAAGCCTTGGGGTTCGGCAAGAAGGGCCGAAATCCCGCCAAATGCGGCACAAAATTTTCCTTACTGCGGGTCTTTCACGCTTTCGCTCTCGATAGCGGCTGAAACCGGTAGCGGGCGCAGCGGCGGTTGCGCCCGCAAACGACCGATTTTTGCAGGCCCCACCTGGCCCATTTCTGCAAGAATGCGCCCCGCAGCAAATTGGCAATAGCGCCCCTGACAGCGCCCCATGCCGATGCGACACTGGGATTTGGCCCCGTACGCACGAAGGGGTTCAAAAACGGCCACATTTCATGAGAGTGCTGTTGTGCGCTTGATGCGGTCGATTGTTGCGACACCGACGTTGAAGTCGCGCGCGATGGCACGAATGGATTTTCCCTCTTTGAGCATGGCCCTGACCTGATCCTGCTGGTGTGGTGTCAGCTTCAGCTTGCGTCCGAACTTCACGCCGCGTTTCTTTGCGGAGGTCCGTCCTTCTTCTGTGCGTTCATTGATGATGTTGCGTTCAAGTTCAGAAAGTCCAGCAAAAACAGTAAGTAAGAACTTTCCCATGGAGCTTGTTGTGTCGGCCCAGGGTTCCCGCAGGGAGCGGAATGATGCTCCGACGGCCTCTACCTTCTGGGTAATCACGAAGAGATCACTGGTTGATCGGGCCAGACGGTCGAGGCTGGTGACGACCAACGTATCACTGGGCTGTAGGGAAGCGATCATCTTTTCAAGCTGAGGCCTGCGCCGGTCAAACCCCGTGATTTTTTCCTGGAAGATCGTGTCACAACCTTCGCTCTGGAGGTGTTCGATCTGACTTTCTAGGTTCTGGCCAGTCGTCGAGACCCTCGCGTACCCGATCAGCATGGATTTTGCCCGGATTTAAGGCGCCATATACGGAACAAATATACGGATTTTACAAGGCGCTGATTTTGCGCACAAAAAAGGTCGTTCCGTTTGTTATAAGTTTCGGAACGCATCATGCTGCCATCCTCATCTCTTCGAGGGGAAGGCGCGTATCCATATCGAGATCAAAGACACCATATGGGTTGAAGTGGCTGTGCGGCAGCGGGTTCAGCGCTGCCATGTCGCGGGCGGTCATCTTTTCGCGCCAGGGGCGCTCACGAAGTACCTGCTGGATCATGAGCGTATTCACATAGACCATCGCCGCTTGCAGCAGGTGCAGGCTGAGGACAGAGATTTCATGATCGTCACGACGGTTGGACACCAGCTCATTACCATTGCCGTAGAAGATGAAGTCGTTCACCCCGTTCCAGCGCTCTATGACATTGAGCCCGGAATGGATTTCGCGGCGCAGCTCCGCGTTGCCGAGATACCGGCATAGAAAGATCGTTTTGACCGCCTTGCCCAATTCCAGAAGTGCCGAGAACACTGGGTGCGTTTGGCCCCGTGTGAAGCGGCGGAGGATGGTCTCCGCATCGGCTGTCCGCAGCTTGAGGGCAATCGCAAGGCGGATCATCTCATCGTAATGCCGCGCGATCAGATCCCAGTCGATGGGTCGGGCCGTGCAAATCGGCTCAATATTTGCGAAGCGGCGGTCGGCCTGCTTGTCTGCGCGGGAGAGTTTTTGGCCGGCGATACCTCTCAGGCGTGGCATCAAGTCGAAGCCAAGAAGGTGGCAAAAAGCAAACCCCACGACGCTTTGTCCGTGAGTATCAACAAACTGGCGGTCGATATCCAGGTCCGTGCCGTGGTGCAGTACGCCCTCAATCATGGACGCAACCTCGGAAGACGAGACTTGTTTCAACTGTGAATGGACACAGGTGGCCTGCTTATCGACATGCCAATAGATCATTACACCACGCCCGCCATAGCGCTGATGCCACTCGGTCATCAGGTTCTGGTCCCAGGATGCCAGTTGCGTGGAATCCGAGGCGCAGCTCGTACCCGAATCTCCCCAGATATCGGAGCTGCGAATGCGGTAGGTGGCATCTGCAATCCGGCGGGTTGCATCCTGCAGTGCTGTTTTGTGAATGAAGCGTTGCCGGATGTAGAGCAACTCCTTGTAGCTGACCTTATGGGGGCCCGCCGCAATGGCCTTGAGCCCGATATTTGTCCCGATCCCGAACAGGGCGAGCAAGAGACGCCGGGAGACCTCTTCCTGCGGCAAGTTCTGCCGAGACCCCGCTGCACGGAACAGCGGCGTGAACTCTGTGCGCAGATCGACTTCCTTCAGCACATCCAGAAGGCTGGTCATCGGCCACCGTCGGCCAAGCTCCGCTTTAAGGTCTTCCAACCCCACAGGATCAGTCTGTGGACTCAAGGGACGCAAGGATAGGCGCGCGCCTCCGGCCCGAGCCTTGAGTTTGACATCCCTGTTGGCCGGGAAGCCTTGATCAAAGGCGCTCAGGGCCTCTCTCATGCCGTCTCGCAACGCCTGGACAAACTGAGCCGCACTCTGGGGCTGATCAAGCAAGTCGAAGTAGTGCGCGCGGCGCGTATCAAAATCGGCTGGTAGATCTTGGTCCGGATCGCAATATCGCTTTGCACCCTCTATCCAGATTTCTTTTGTCCGCAGCTTCTCACGCAGAGTCTGAAGGACACATATCTCGTAGTTGATGCGATTGACGCGGACCACGTCTCCAGGGCCCACCTCGAGAACAATGTCTCGCCACTTGGGGCGAATAACACCGTCGATCGGAACCTCCTCCTCAGCATAAAATTGTGGCTTCCGGTCCGATGGCTCCGTCAATACGGCAAGGGCGGCCAACAACGGCTCGGCACTGGTGCTGCTCGTCCGGAACGTCAGTGCTCTCAAGATCACTGGCAGGACGCGCCGGTAATGCCGCGCATAAGAGCGGCGGATTGTATGATGCACGCGGGTCGTGAATGAAGGCGTGTCTGCCTGGTAGGTTTTCGCCAGCTCACGGATCGTCTCACGCGGGACGACCGGGTAGATGACCTGCGGGATGTCGCCTTCCGGCTGCCCATCGACTGCGAGCACGATCTTGCCCAAAACCGTGTCTTTGCTTTCCGCCTTCCGAAAGTCAGCGACATATTCCTTGATCACCTTACTCTCAGCGCGCGCAGATATCTTGTGGATGATGCTGATCACCAAATCGCCCAGATCATCTGTCAATTCTGCGGCTCTGATCGCGCAAAAGCAACTGAGCAGGGCATGCCGTACAGCCTCGGGACGGCGGCGCATGTCCCAAGCATCTTCGCTGGCGGCGCGGCGAGCCAGGCTGGCGATATGGTCTGGATGAATGCCCTCCAAGAGATGAGGCGGTAGGCCGATGGCACGAACCATCTCTAACCGCGCCACAGCATCCTGAACGGCCTGTACGCTTGCCCCGCCTGGACCTCGCGCAAGCTGCGCAAATCGCGATGCGGCCTCATCGGTCGTCAGCAAAGCATCCAAGGCGTGTTTGTGCGCCAACGTCAGCCGCCCTGAAATCTTGGCGTATTGCCTGTGATCGAACTGGCGTTCCGATTGAGCCATCAGCTTGTCCAAGCGCGATTGCTCTGGTCGGATGAAACGATTGGCTAGAAACCACGCTGTCATCCGCTCATCAAGCGCCGACACCTGCGGCGCGTTCGGCAAGACCTCAACCACAAGCCATTCCACAAATTCGCCAGAAGCGGCTCGATCAAATCGCCGCAGCCGCAAATGATCCGAAACCAGACGGCGATACCGGCGATCCGAGCGCTCTGGTACATCTGATGGCAGCGGACCGTCATACTCGATCTGTTCCGCCAAAAACTGCACAACAGCCTCTGGCATGGCATCCATTCGGTTAGGAAATCTGGCATGGCGTTGGAAAAACTTCAGGTAGTATCCGAGTACAAGCCGTTTCGGCCCAGGCAACCCCTTCAGCAGCGGCTGCTCTGAGGGTTGCAAAACCCAATGTAAACGCAGGGCCTCTGCTGACCAAAGCTGTTCCATGCACGCTCCAAGTTAATTTATATCGGAGCATATATACGGATCAGTCCGCCATATCAACTCAAAATGCACAACCAGAAAATGTGGCCGTTTTTGACCCCTTTCGTGCGTACAGGGCCGATTTGACCCGATTGATTTCAGGGCCAACCCGCCGCGCCGCAGCCTGAATGTCGCCAAGCGCCACCCCTTCGCATCGGCAAATCACCGTATCAGACGGCAGTTGTGAAATAAGCTCCTGCGGCACCTGAAAAGCCTGCGCCAGACCAGAGGCAAACCGTTGCATCCGGGCATAGCGTCGGTGCACGCGCTTGCGCGGGTTGCAGGCACGCCCCATGTCCTCCAGACAAGCGGTTGCGGCGATCTGTCCGGCACATTCTGCGGCATCAGCCCCCAGAATGCGCAGCCCGTCCCCAGCCAGATAGACGCCATTGCCAAGGCGCCCGGCAGGATCACTTGTCGGCAGCCACTGTGACCATTCAGGTGACCAGCAGAAATTTGCCCCAGCCAGATCCGCAAGCTGTGTATCGGCCATAAGGTGCCAGCCCAGCCCCACCCCGTCACTGGCTGTTCTACGGTCTTGGCCTCTGTGATCTTGCCAGCTGATTTGGGTCGGCCCGGCCTCATTTGTTGTGATCTGCAAGTTGCGCACGCCTGCCTGGTAGCGTCGCCCCAGTATTGCCCGCAGATAGGCCCCGCGGAGCGTCACGATGGGGCGCGCCCTGGCCATAGCCCAGGCTCCCTTAACCTGTTGTCGCATCGGGGCCGTATCCAACACCGCTGCCACCTCGGCCCCCGCCCGGATCAGTTGCGCCGCCACCAAGGTCAGCAATGGGCCGGTGCCGGCCAGAACCAGCCGCCGCCCCAGGGCGATCTCTTGTGTTTTTAGGGCAATTTGCATGGCCCCCAAGGAAAACACACCAGCCGATTGCCATCCCGGAACCGGCAGCAAACGGTCGCCCGCGCCGGTGCACAAAATAAGGTTCTCATAGCCTATGACCTTGATACCATCCTGTGTCAGGACTTGCGCAGACTGATGGGCGATGGCTGTGACCGAGCTTTGGGACAGATGGGTCACCTGTCCATGTGACACCATCTGGTCAAAGCACTTATGCAGTGCCAATGCCTTACCCGCTTCCGACCCATACCGGTCCTTGGCACTGCGCGACGCTGTGCTCGCAGGGCGTCGGTAAATTTGCCCCCCCGCCTGGCTGGCCTCGTCCACCACTATCGGATGCAGACCTGCGGCTACGCAGGTTTGCGCCGCGCGAATTCCGGCAGGCCCAGCGCCTACGATGAGAACACCAGTGCTTAACGCCTCTGTCATGACAGCCATCCATCAGGGGCTTTTGACCTCAGCCGCAAGCCCGCGTGCAGTTGAGTTGAGCAGGCCCGCAAGCGGGCTCCCTCTTCTCGCCAGACCCAGCAGTCCTGGCAGGCCCCCATCAGGCAAAACCCGGCACGTTGTTCTGGCCCGAACTCAGCCGCGCGCAACGCGCCCCTGTTGGACAATATCGCGGTGAGGATGGTATCCCCCTGCTGGCCGGACAGCGGCTGCCCATCGAACAGAAACTCGATTTTAGGCCGCGTGACCGCTGTCAGCCGTTGCACGCGGGCCGTCATGCGTCACCCGGTTGTGCATCTCGTGCAAGCAGTGCCGCAAGTTCAGGGAAACGCGTGCAAATCTCGCCCAGCGCCGCCTCTACCCCCTCGGCGCCCTTGCGGTCGGTCATCCGCGCAAAAACCTCGGTTTTGGTAAAGAACCGCCAATGAATAGGCAGTTTGCCCAGGGTCGTGTTCAAGACCTCATAGGCGGCATCGCTCCATTGGGTCTCATAGGCAGTCCGCTCCGCTCCATAGTCGAACATGCTGTCCCGCAACGGGCGTTTCTTGCGCAGGGCCTGTGTCTGTTTCTGATCAACGATGCCGTTGTCGATGACGACACCGTAGTCATGGGCCGCCGCCTCTTGCGAGACATAGCCACAGGCGACATCGCGCGCCACGCGTTCAGGGGCGCGCAGGTATGGATCACCTCGTCCGCCACCGCCGGCAGAGCGGATCATCAATACGTCACCGGGTTGCAGCACGGCTGTATCACGGTTGCCCAGATCCGTTTCTGCAGGCTGACCGGGGTTCAATACCATATGCGCCAGGCCCGCAGATTGCCCGCCCAGAGTGCCCCATGGCCGGAACTTTGAACGATCCCGATTGCGCGCTGTAATCCGGGTGTCGGGCGCAAAGACGCGAAACGAGAGCTCCGTCGCCAGCCCGCCGCGCCATTGCCCTGCCCCGCCGGTATCCTGCGCAAGACCATAGCGCAGCACCTCTACGGGGACCTCGGTTTCGGTTATCTCGATCGGTGTGTTCTTGAGATAGGCCGCATCCGCGCCAGACCCGTTGGTCCCATCGCGATGGGGCATCCCGCCACCGCCGCCCACAACCGGGTTCACCGCTGCAATCACCGTTTTTTGGTGGCGCTCGTCCCGTGTCATCACATTCACGATGCAATTGTTGCCTGCAGGGGCTGCGGGCATTTTATCGGGAATGGCCTGGGCAAAGGCTCCAAAAATGACCGACCGCAGCCGGGCACAGGTCAGGGACCGCATCCCTACCGCAGCCGGCGCTACCGGATTCAGCACCGATCCTTTGGGAGTGATGCAGGTAAAAGCGCGGGTCAGGCCCGTGTTCAACAAAATTTGCGGATTCAGGGTGTACAGCACATAATAGATCCCCACCAACAGTATCGTATGTCGAGGATCCCCACCTGAGGGTACGTTCAAAGACGAGCCCAGCTGCGGATCAGAACCGGAGAAATCGAGAACCGCCTGGTCCCCCTGGATGCAGAGCTTCAGGTGCAAGCGGCATGGATTGCCCGCATCGCTGTCTTCGTCGGCGTAGTCCGCAAAGATGTATTCCCCGTCCGGCGTCGCCCGTAGAATGGCCCGCGCTTCGGCTTCGGCCTGGTCCATCAACTGCGACACCCCATCGACAAAGCCGGTTTTGCCAAACCTTTGGATCATCGCCTGCACCTTGCGTTCACCGGTGTTCAAAGCCCCGACAAGCGCCTTGATGTCGCCGATGTTCAGCCCTGGCTTACGGACATTGGTTTCCATGATCCGCATCACCGTCTCATCAAACTGGCCTTCGTGCACCAGCTTCATCGGGGGGAAGCGCAGACCCTCCTGGTGGACCTCTGTCAGCGACCGGCTAAGGGAGGCAGGCACAGCGCCCCCCATGTCGGTGTTGTGAATATGCCCGCCCGTCCAGGCAACGATTTCACCCTCGCTGAACACCGGTTTCCAAAGATGAGTGTCGGGGGCATGTGTTGCGACGTGGCCGGAATAGGGATCATTGGTAAAGGCGACATCGCCCGGTCGATAGTCCGACACCATATCAATCGCACGGCCATAGGTCAGACCCGGATACCAGGTTGCCCCCAGGTCCATTGGCACAGCAAAGGTATCGCCGCGCCGATCCATCAGCATGACGGTGAAATCCTGCGTTTCTTTTACAAATGCCGAATGCGCTGTGCGGTGCAGGGTATGCGCCATGTTTTCAGCGGCGGCGCGGGCATGGTTTGCCAAAACCCGCAGTGTCATTTTATCAGTCATGAGCAGAGCCCTCGATATGCACAACGATGTTCGAAGCAAAATCCACCTCGGCCGTGCACTCCTGTGGAATGATCAGCGTCGTGTCTTCTTGTGAAACAATTGCTGGCCCGCGCAGCTGGGTGCCAGGGGACAAGGTCTCGCGCCGATACAGCGGAACATCGCGGTAGCTGCCGGTGTAGACCAAGACGGTTTTTTCTGACTCTGCCGTGCTGGCACTGACGGTTTGCGCCGGAATTTCAGGATTTGGGCCTGCGCCAACAATTGCCAGCCGCAGATTCACAACCTCGATCAGCCCCTCTGGATCCGCAAAGTCATAGATACGGGCATGGGTTTTGTGGAAAGCGGCAGCGATGTCACAGGCACTCTCCAGCCACTCTGGTTTGAGCGTAACTTCGATCTCAAAGCTTTGACCTGAATACCGCATGTCGGCGGTCAGCTGCAGTTCAGCGGGGCCATCATGGCCCTGCCTGCTCAGCCACGCATGGCCCTCTTGCGCAAGCTCTGTGAACTGCGCCTGTAAAGCAGGGACAAGTTTATCATCAAGCCCCGCAAAGACGGTGCGGATGAAATCCCCCCTCAGGTCAGCCACCAATCCACCAAGCGCTGACACAACACCCGGGCGACGGGGGGCAAGAACCCGTGTCATACCCAGATCCCTTGCAAGGAAAGCCCCCAGCATCGGCCCGCCGCCGCCAAAGGGCAGCAATGTGAATTCCCTCAGATCGACACCTTCGCGTGACGCGAGCTTTTCGACCTCGACGAACATTTCGGACAGCGCAATGTTCAAGATCGCCTGGGCCGTTTCTTCGGTGCTGCGCTCTAGCTGCGCGGCCAACACAGCCACGGCTTGGAGTGCCAGATCCCGATCCATCCGGAGCTGCCCATAGGCCAGATCACTATGCCCCAGCCAGCCGCAAACAGCCATTGCATCTGTCACCGTCGCCTCGGTGCCACCGCGCCCATAGCAGGCTGGCCCCGGGGTGGATCCAGCAGACCCCGGTCCCACCCGCAGGACACCATGGTCATCAACTGACGCAATGGAGCCGCCACCGATGGCAATTGAGCTGACCGAAACCGAAGGAATATACAGCGGGAAATCACCAATCATTTCCCCAGTGCCAAAATTCGCCGCGCCGTCGATGATCAGGGCAATATCGGCAGAGGTGCCGCCAATATCCAGGGTCAGGATGCGGTCTTCTCCGGCCTGACGTGCCAGCCAGGCAGCGCCCGTCACACCAGATGCCGAGCCTGACAACAGCATGGAAACGCAGTTCTCTCGCCCGTCGCCTGCGCTCATCACACCGCCGTTTGATTTGGTGAGCAAAGCCTTTGCCGGGATATTCTTGCTGGCCAAACGCGTCTCTAGCGCGTCGAGATAACCGGCGACACGCGGGTGCACATAGCCATTCATAATCGCTGTACATCCGCGTTCATACTCGCGGATCACCGGCCAGACTTCGGAGGAAGTGAAGGCAAAAACCCCCGGTGCCATGTCCAAAATCATGTCTTTCACCCGCCGCTCATGGGCGTCATTGCGCCAGCTGTGCAAGAAAGAAACGATAATGCCCTCAGCCCCTGCCAAAAGCGCCTTTTGGATGGCTTCTGCAACAGAGCCTTCCTCCAGTGCGGTGGTTTCTTCCCCCTGTGCATTCAGCCGGGCTGTCACACCAAAGATATGATCACGCGAAATCAGCGGCGCAGCGCGGTGGCAAAACAGGGAATACATCTCGGGCATGCGCAGGCGCGCCAACTCAAGCACATCTTCAAAGCCGGCGTTGGTAATCATCGCCAGCTTGGCGCCTTTGCGCTGCAACACCGTGTTAATTCCCACGGTGGTCCCATGCACAAACCGCGTCACTGTCTCGGGCAAAAGCTGGTCCCGCTCTTCCAGCAGTGACAACCCTGTGGTCAGTTCCGCGCCCGGATCATCGGGAGTTGTCAGAACTTTCAAAGTTGCCAAACGGCCGGAATTCACTTCCAGCGCACAGAAGTCCATGAAGGTGCCGCCAATATCGACGCCGATCTTCCAGTCTTCACGATGAGGTCTAGTCCCATCCATAATTTGCGTCCCTTTCAATCTGTTGTCCCTAAGGGAACAGATTGAGCGGAGACCGTCCAAGACGCTTACGGTGCAAATCCATAAGCCACACTTATGGCTATTCCGTGTCGTCCCTTTCACAGATCGCCCGCAACTCTGCGGACATGATCTGATCGGCCTGGGACAATGGCCTGTCCTTTAGCGTCAACAAAGATAGGGGCAATTTGGGACTGTTGGCCAAGGGACGCACCACCACACCCTGAAATTGATGCCAAGGCAGCAGGGCATCCACCAAAGCGACACCTAACCCGGCCTGAACAAATCCAACCGCTGTAATTGAGGAATCAATTTCCAAATCGGGTTGAAACCCCAGCCCCTGCGCCTGCGCCGCCTGTTGCAATTCATCTCTGGGACGGGTCTGCGCCCGGTATGAAATAACGGTGCGATCCGCCAACATATCAAAACTGATTTCCGAGGCGCTGACCAGATCAGACTGTGCCGACATCAAGCAGCAGAAGGATGTCCTATCAATGACGTCTGCGCATATGTCTGGCGGCATTTGATCATCTAACGCCAGCGCCAATGTGGCGTCCCCTGCCCGCAACATGGATATCAAGGTGTTGATCGGGGCCACATGCGCGCGCAATTGAATGTTCGGGTGTTTTTGCCGCAGCATGGCCAATGCATTGGGTAAAACCGACATGGACGGCGGTGCCGACGCGGCAATACGGACAAGCCCCGACCGCCCCTTTCGCAGATCTGTCGATTTGCGGCGCAGACCTTCGAGCCCGGCAAAAAGGCGTTCGGCATCGGGATAAAGCTCTAGCGCCTCGGGGGTGGGATGCAGGCGTCCCTTTTCGCGACTAAACAGCAGAAACCCAAGCTCGTCTTCGGTGTGACGCAAGACCTGGCTGAGGGCCGGTTGCGAAATATTCAGCATACGGGCAGCACCGGTCACGGTGCCGATCCGCATGACGGCTGTAAACACTTCCAATTGGCGCGCGCGCATAACAACTCCATAGGCTATCCTTATAGGTGTCACAGAAAGCCGTCTTTGACGCAAGCGGTCGTTGCCTCTTTGATGGATGCAGGGGGTATTGTGCTGTGCATGTGATGATCTTAGGCGGCGGTCTTATGGGAACCGCCACGGCGTATTTTCTAACCCAACGCGGAGTCCGCGTGACGCTGATTGAGCGCGGCCATATTGGTGCCGGTGCAACCGTGGCCTCCTTTGGGAATATCAGACGGTCGGGGCGGTATCTGCCGCAGATGCCCCTGGCCAATCGCTCACTGGGACTGTGGTCAAAGCTGGAAACCTGGCTGGGTATGGATGTCGAGTTCCGCGCAACCGGGCATTTGCGGCTTATCTTTGACCACGATGGCCTGGCCCTGATGCAGCAATTTCGCAAAGACGCGCTGGATTGGGGGCTGGAACTGGAGGTTCTGGAGCCAAAGGCCATTCGCGAACGGTTTCCGGGGCTGGGTCCCGATGCAATTGCGGCGTCTTTCTCCCCCGATGATGGCTCTGCCAACCCGCGTCTCATCAGCCCCGCCTTTGCAGGTGCTGCGGCGCGCGGCGGCGCCACCATTCACGAGCAGGCCCATGTTTCTGAAATCAGTAAAACGGCCAGCGGCTTTGAAGTGGTGACCTCAGCTGGTACATTTTCTGCCGGCCGGCTTGTGAACTGCGCCGGCGCCTGGGGGCCTGACATCGCGCGCCGCTTTGGCGAAGAGGTTCCTATCACTTTGGCAGGGCCACAAATGGGGGTCACAGAGCCCCTGCCCCATCGCATTTTACCTGTGGTCGGGGTTTGGTCAAAACAACACGGGGCCTATTTGCGCCAAGTCGAGCGCGGCAATGTGGTCTTTGGCGGCGCGGTTGCGCGCACCCGGGTTGGGGCAGACGGATTTGCCAAAATTGATCCACACAACCTGTCAAAGCAGTTGCAAGAGGTTGTGAAACTGGTGCCCGCCCTGCGCCAGGCGACCGTTATTCGGCAGTGGTCTGGCGTCGAGGGCTATGTCGAAGACATGCTGCCCGTGATGGGGCCTTCCGGCACCACCGACGGTCTTTTTCATGCCTTTGGCTTTTGTGGACATGGCTTCCAGCTGGGGCCGGGCGTGGGTGATGCCATGGCGGAACTTATCACAACGGGGAGCTGCACCACGCCGCTGGCGCCTTTTGAAATCGCACGGTTCAGCGCATGAGGTCAGAACTCAGAAACTTTGCCCCATTGGCTCTTTGCAAAACGGGACAGTTTGTATTGTCCCGTTTCAGTAACCGGTGTCCGCCCCAACACCATATCCGCCATCAGGTGGCCGACACCGGGGCCAATACCAAACCCATGCCCGGACAGACCCGCCGCCAGAGCCAGCCCCGGCATTCCGATATCGCTATCAATGACCGGAACGCCGTCTGGAGTGCTGTCGATATACCCGGCCCAGGAGGCCTGCAGAGGCACATTTTGCAAAGCCGGAAACAACTGGCGCCCCTGGGCCAGAGTTTTTGCAATTGTGGGCGCATCCGGGCGCGGGTCCAATATACGCATGTGCTCCATCGGCGTCGGCTGATCCAGCTTCCACTTTTTCAAACCGTCAAAATTGCAACGCCAGGCCTGCGGCCCGCCAGGGGCCAGGGAGCGCCAGCGGCGCAGAAACATCGGCAGAAAGTGCTTAGATCCGC
Source organism: Pseudophaeobacter sp. TrK17 (assembly GCF_042192375.1). Classification (NCBI taxonomy): domain Bacteria; kingdom Pseudomonadati; phylum Pseudomonadota; class Alphaproteobacteria; order Rhodobacterales; family Roseobacteraceae; genus Pseudophaeobacter; species Pseudophaeobacter sp. TrK17. The sequence goes on along the minus strand of NZ_CP071700.1, from coordinate 154,742 downwards.
GCAGCATACGCGGGGTAGGATCGACCTTTGCCAGGCCCGAGATGGCCAACGTATAGCCGCCATCGCCGCGCCGGGTGACAGAGACCTCTTTGGTGTGCACCGCATCTGGCAGGCCCTGCGCCCCGGGTGCCACCGAAAGGATCGAGCTGCGCACCGAGGACTGCGGGAAGAAAATACCCAGCTGATGCAGGAAACTGCCGGCCCAGGCGCCGCCAGAAAGCACAACTTGTTTGGTCTGGATCACCCCTTTTTCGGTGACCAAGGCGCTGACCGCTCCGCCGCTGGTTTCAAGTCCGCGCGCCGCGCAGCCCTGCAGGACAATTCCGCCGTGCTTCACGACCCCCTGCGCAATCATCGGCGCCGCCGCCGCAGGGTCGGCAATACCATCCGTCGGAGACCAGACCCCGCCCTTCCAAGCCTGCCCAGTGGCCGCCACGTGTTCGGCAGCTTCCGTAGCGGTCAACATACGGGTATCAACGCCCTCACCACGGGCAAAATGACCCCACCGGGCCCAGCCTTCGATTTCGGCCTCATCGTTGGACAGATAGATCAAACCACAGCGACGAAACCCAATTTCAGCGCCGCAATCCTGCATCATCTCTTCCCACAGAGACAGACTCACACGCGACAAGGGCAATTCACGGGCATCCCGGTTTTGCTGTCGGCACCAGCCCCAGTTTCGGCTGGATTGCTCAGCTCCGATACGGCCCTTTTCCAGCAGCACCACTTTTTGCCCGGCCCGCGCCAGCCAGTAGGCGGTGCTGACGCCAACAATACCTCCGCCAATAACCACTGTATCCGCGTGTTGCGGACAATCGGTTGCGGACAAAATGTGCAAGAGCGGAGCAGTCATCAAAAAATCCCAAATCTTTTCTTAGGAAGTAACTTGAAACAAGCGATGCGAACTACCGGATTGGGTGGAAATTCAGCATATTCTGTTAAAGAGCCACCCAGCGAATGGTTACAGGACCAGCAAATAGTATGCTCTTATGAAGAACGCACAGCCATTCACGTGGAATTTTGAATGACCCAGACCTACAAACTCGACCGTATCGATGTGAACATACTGGCTGCTCTGCAAGAGAATGGGCGGATTACCAATGTTGAGCTCTCGGAGATTGTCAACCTGTCGCCCTCCCCCTGCCTGATGCGGGTGAAGAAGCTTCAGAAGGCTGGCTATATCTCCGGATACACCGCTTTGATTGATGTTGCGAAACTGGGTGAGACGCTGACGGTGTTTACGGAATTCACTCTCAAAAACCACCGCCAAATCGACTTTGCGCGCTTTCAAGAGACCCTGGAAAAGATCGATAACTGCGTTGAATGTCACCTCGTTTCAGGCGGTTATGACTACCTCGCCAAATTTGTAACCGCCGGCATTTCGGACTATCAGAATATTGTGGAAGCCCTGATCGACAAGGATGTTGGCATCGACAAGTACTTTAGCTTTGTCGTGATGAAGACGCCCTTTGTGAAAAACCATCTTCCACTCGGGCGTCTGTTTGGGGATCGGGTTCACGACCAGAGCTAACGGCCCTGCATGGCTTTTGCCAGCTCTGGGTTGTGTTCGAGGTTGGCCAGCCAGTCTGGGTCCAGCTTGGGCACCGATGAGATCAACAGCCGTGAATAGGGATGTTCCGCGCTCTCGTTCATCTGTGCTGCGGGCAAGGATTCGACGAGCTCCCCTTTCAGCATGACAAGAACATCATCGCAGATCGCTTCGACCGTCGAAAGATCATGGCTAATGAACATATAGCTGAGCCCCAGGTCCCGTTGCAGGTCCTTGAGCAAATCCAGCATGGCCGCAGCTACTACCGTGTCCAAAGCCGATGTGATTTCATCGCAAAGGATCAGGTCCGGTTCCGCCGCAAGCGCCCTGGCAAAATTCACCCGCTGTTTTTGTCCGCCCGACAGCTCCCCCGGGAGCCGGTGCCGCATTGCCGCTGGCAGCTGCACCATATCCAACAGTTCAATCACACGCCGCTCACGTGCCTTGCCAGTCATACCGTGATAGAACTTCAGCGGTCGGGACAGAATGGATTCAATCGGCTGGGCTGGGTTCAAAGCCGTATCTGCCAATTGAAACACAATTTGAAGCCGCCGCAGTTGATCTTTGGAGCGGTCTTTCAGATCTGGCGAAAGGGCCTCACCCTGGGAAAATACGTCGCCCTTGTAGCGGGGCAAAATGCCGGCAACCGCCCGAGCAAGCGTCGATTTTCCCGACCCGCTTTCGCCGATGACCCCGAGATTTGTGCCTCTTTCCATCTGAAAGTTGATGTTATCCAGAACTTTGAACTCTGCCTCGCCCGAACGTGTCGGCCCGTAGCCCGCAGAGAGGTTGTTGACCTCAAGAATGGGGGCTTCGGCCTTGGCCACGGGAGATTTGACCGAGGCAAAAGGCACCGGTTTGAAGGCGGCTAACAATTCCTGGGTATAGGGGTGTTGCGGCGCGTCCAAGATGTCTCGTGTCATCCCGACTTCCTGAATTTGCCCTTCTTTCAGAACAATAATGCGATCCGCAACCTGCGCCACCACTGCCAGATCATGGCTGACATAGACACCGGCCATGCCGCTCCCCTGCATCACCGATCGAAACGCCCTGAGAACCTCAATCTGCGTGGTGACATCCAGCGCCGTGGTTGGTTCGTCAAAGATGACAAGCTGTGGATCGCCGATCAGCGCCATCGCCGCCGACAATCGTTGCAGCTGCCCACCCGAGACCTGATGGGGATAGCGTTGCCCAATGCTGTCAGGCTCAGGAAGCGCCAGCGCGCGGAACAGCTCAACCGCCTTGGCTTCGGCTTCGGGACGGGGCATCAGATTATGAATGTCGGTAATTTCGATGACCTGATCCATGATCCGTTGCGACGGGTTAAAGGCCGCCGCAGCGGACTGCGGAATGTAGGAAACTTCTGTCCCACGCAACCGGGCGCGTTGGGGTTCTGTCAGTTTGGTAACATCCTGCGCGCCCAACTGAATAGAGCCGCCATTGATGGAACAGCCCGGGCGACAATGGCCCATCAGCGACAGCGCGATCGTTGTCTTGCCCGATCCGCTTTCGCCAATCAGTGCAACGATCTCACCCGGTTGGATGTCAAAACTGACATGGCGAATAATCTCGACCTCGCGGCCAGAATCCGTCACCGCGCCGATCACAAGATCTCGAACAGACACAAGGGGTTGGCTCATCAGTTGCTCCTGTCGCGGATTTTTTGTGGAAGGTTATCGATGAACATATTCACCGAAATAGTCAGGGAGGCGATTGCGATACAGGGGAAGATCACCGCAGGCGCCCCAAGGCTAAGGCCCTCGATGTTTTCACGTACCAACCCGCCCCAGTCAGCATGGGGCGGTTGCACACCAATGCCGAGGAAGGACAGTCCCGACAAAACCAAAACGATAAAGACAAAGCGCAGGCCAAGGTCCGCCAGCACCGGCCCCAGGATGTTAGGGAATATCTCGGTGCGAATAAGATATCCCGTTTGCTCACCGCGGGCACGGGCCACGGTGACAAAATCCATCGTGTTCACATTCACCGCCAAAGCCCGCGCAAAACGGTAGCTTCCGGGCAGGTAAATCGCGGCCAGCGTCAGAACCAGCACAGGGATGGACGAGCCAACGGCAGCAACAACAACCAGGCCAAACAACAAGGAGGGAATGCCGTTAAACGCATCCAGCAGGCGTGACAGGATCGTATCAAACCATCCGCCAATCACAGCCGCGATCATGCCCAGAACAATACCGCCGCTACAGGCCAGGGTGACTCCGGCCAGTGAGATGCCGACGGTATATCTTGCCCCCATCAAAACCCGACTCAGGATGTCCCGACCCAGATAATCCGTGCCCATCCAATAGCTTTCGCTGATTGGGCCAAAGTAGTCCCAATCCACAATTTTGCCCGGCGGATAGGGAATAATCCAGGGGGCGATTATAGCGATCACCGCCCAGAACAGGATTATGGTCAGGCCAATTCGTCCCGCCATATTAAAGGAATAGCCATGACCAGTGATTGAGAATTTGCGTTCGGAGCCTTGAGTATCTTGCATCATTTCCGCAGCCTTGGGTTGGACAGAGTGGCGATCACATCAGCCAAGGTGATCAAAGAAAGATAGCTCACACAGAACACCATCGCGCAGGACTGGATGAGCGGCAGGTCACGCGTTGCAACGGCATCCACCATCAGTTTGGCCACCCCCGGATAGTTGAAAACGGTCTCGACGATGATGACGCCACCGACGAGATAGGACAGCGACAGCGCCACCGCATTGGCGATAGGGCCCAGCGCATTGGGCAAGGCATGATGTAGAACCATGCGTCGACGGCTTGCCCCTTTCAGAAGGGCCATTTCGACATAGGGTGTTTTGATTGTCTCGATCACGGCAGCGCGGGTCATGCGGATCATCTGCGCCGACACAACACAGGTCAAGGTGATGACAGGCATCGCATAGGCTTTGAGCAGCGCGGCAAAATTGCTGGCATCCGCCCCGTAGCTCAGGGCTGGCAGCCAATCCAGCCAGACCGCAAACACCAGAACCGCCAGTGTGGCGACCATAAATTCCGGAATGGAGATCACCGAAATCGTCAGGATCGACACAAGCCGATCCAGCAGGGAATCCTGCCACATGGCTGCAGCGATACCGCAGGTCAGGGCAAAGGGGACGCAGATCACGGTGACAACCCCTGCCAGCCGCAGGGAGTTGGAGAGCCGGCGTCCAATTAAATCAGCAACACTGATGTCGTTGACATAAGAGCGCCCCATATCGCCAGTGGCGAGCCCGCCCAGCCAGGACAGGAACCGCGATAATGCGGGTTCGTTCAACCCCATGGCATCCCGCAACCCGGCGACAGCATCGGGGGTTGCCGCCTGCCCCAATAGGATCTCAGCGACATCACCGGGCAACAGTTCGGTGGCGAAAAATACCGCAAATGAAACAATGATTAATGTTATCAATGCGATGCCAATTCGGTGTGCGACAAGCAGCCAGGTTTGAGACGATCTATGCAACGCGGGCTCTCCGGATCTGGGTCTTAAAAATGCGCGTTCCCTGCGCCGGGAAACCCAGCGCAGGGACATACTGATTTAAGTCTGTTAGGCGTCGAGCCAGACGTATTCGGCAAATGCATAGCCCATTTGGCCGCCCAACGGGTTTGAGCGCAGACCTTTCACAGAGGTGGACAGTGCATCCACGTTTGCCAAATAGGCCGGAATGACCGTGCCCGCGTCATTGGCAATCATCTCCTGCATCTCCCAATAGATTTCCTTGCGGAGATCCTCGTTCAAAGCGCCACGCGCCTCGATCAGCATCTTGTCGAACTTTTCGGATTTAAACTGGCTCTCGTTCCACTTGGCATCCGAGCTATAGAGCAGCGAGAACAGAATATCCGGTGTGGGACGTGGGTTGATATTGCCAAAGTGAATGGGCGCTTTCAGCCAGTATTTGGACCAGTAGCCATCTGCCGGCACCCGCTGAACGTCAAAGGTCATGCCGATTTCCGACCCTGCCTGCTGAACCACCGTCGCCATATCAACAGAGGCCGTTGCCGCATCAGAAGCAACGATTGGAACCGACTCGCCCAGCAGGCCGGACTTGGCGAACAATGCTTTGGCCTTCTCCGGGTCATAGGCTTTGGGGGCCAGCTCAGAGTTGTGATAACGGTTTGCCGCAGACACTGGCTGGTCGTTGCCGACGGTCGCCATACCGCGCAGAACCGATTTTTCGATCACTTCGCGATTGATCAGATGCTTCATCCCTTCGATGAAGCCCGCTTTGGCACCGGGCTCCATGTCCAGACGAATGTTCAGGTTGGTATAATTGCCGGAGCTGGTAACAGATGACCAAACGTGGTCCTGGCCTTCCAACATACGGCGCGAACGACCCTTGATGGAAGCGCCCATGTGAATGTCACCGGACAGAACCGCATTTACACGCGCGTTGTTGTCGGTGATGGCAAAATACTCAAAGCTGTCCAGATAGGGGCCATCCTTAAAGTAATTCGGATTCTTCACCGCGATGGATTTCACACCCGGTTCAAAGGTCTCCATCATAAAGGCGCCGGTGCCGTTGCCCTTTGAGAAATCAGTCGTGCCATCCGCCACAATCATAAAGTGGTGCAACGACAGGATCGTGGGCAGGTCGGCGTTGGATTCCTCGAGAACAATTTCAACGGTCAGATCATCAACCGCCTTAATCGCGGTCATCTGCTTGGCGATGGAATTGACCTTGGACCCAACCGCCGGATCCAGGTGACGGTTCATGGAAAACACCACATCCGCCGCAGTAAAGGGCTTACCATCGTGGAAAGTGACGCCGGATTTCAGCTGAACAGTCCAGGTTTTTGCATCGGCAGACTCAATGCTGTCGGCCAGTTCCATTTGCACCTGACCAAATTCATCCAAGAAGGTCAGCCGGTTGTAGATCGCACAGCAGCGGACGTAATCAGTGGACAATGAGGCCTTGGCCGGGTCGAGCGTATCGGCGGTGGATGACGACCAGCCCGCCGCTTTCAAATGGCCACCAAAGACCGGTGTTTCAGCCACCGCGCCTGTTGCGCCCAGCAGCAAAGATGATCCTGCGCCGACGGCAACCCCCGAAGCAGCCAGCATCTTCAGCAAGTCGCGCCGCGTTGCACCACGCCGGATCGCATTTTCGACCATTGTATCGTCGCGACCGGTCCAATTTGTTGGTTTATTATTGGTCATGTTCAATCCCTGTTTGTTGTGGGGCCCGCGCAACCGCACAGGCAAGAAGCATTCTTGAAGAGTGACAGCCTTAGTCTGGTCAGCAACAGATTGCGTCGCGAGACGGTGAGACCCGTTCCTCTGGTGAAACCAGAAGAGAGGTAGACCCCAGTGCCACAGCACTTCCTGAACTCATCATCCGCCAGTAAACCTGCGCATATTGTTTGATATCCGGGCCTCCTGCGGCAGAATCTTCCAAGTTGGTGAAGTCCGCAGAACATCTGATTGCCGACCTTCGCCACCCGCGCCTTTCAATAGCCATTGGTTTGATCCACCAAACCCGGTGGAATTTCCCCACGTTTCAGGGCCTGGATAACATTCAGCGCGTGGTGCGCCCCTTCATATGCGTCGGTCTGCGCCGCAATATGCGGCGTGATGATCACCTGCGGATGTGCCCAGGCCCAATGGCCTTTGGCAAGCGGCTCAGGATTGGTGACATCCAACATGGCAAAGGTCAGATCCCCGCTGTCCAAGGCATCCCGCAGATCATCCATATGCAGGTGCGCACCGCGCCCGGCATGAACCAAATGGGCACCTTTGGGCAGCGCGGCAAAGGTTTTTGCGTTCAGAATGCCCTTGGTTTCCTGGGTCAGGGGCAGCAGACAGACCAAGATGTCAGCCTGTGCCAGCACCGCCGACAAGGCCTCGGCGCCATAGATTTCAACCCCGTCAACAGGCCGCCCAGAGCGCGACCAGCCAACAACCGGAAAGCCCAAAGCGGTCAAGCTTTGGGCCACCAGTCGGCCGATCCGCCCCATGCCCAGCACGCCAACCCGGCGCGTGGTCGTGGCCCTGGTGTCCCGACTGTTCCACGCCCCTGTGCGGGCCTGCTGCAGATACGCGGGCATATCCCGATGCATCATCAAACAGGCCATGGTCACCCAGTCGCGCACCTGCGTTTCAATCCCCGGCGCCGCAGACCGGCACAGCATGATATGCTGAGGCAAAGCAGGCATCTGATCCACCCCAGCCCCAACGGACAAAACCAGTTTCAGGTTTTGGTATACCGTCAAATCAGATGGCGGCTGCCAGCAGGCCAATGCCGTGACGTCTTTGGCCTCCGCCCCCGAAGGAGCCTGGGTGAAAAGAGGCTCTCCTGCGGCGGCAAAGACCTCACTCCAGACCTTGGCCCGCGCAGGAAAGCTTTGAAGCAGTAGAGTCATCCGCGCAGCACGGCTCTGATTTCCGGATCTTCCAGGGTGAGATCAAGCACCTGTTTGGTTCGATCAACGATGGCGTCGATTTCATCAGCGGTACAGCACAGCGGCGGCGCAAATCCAAACACGCCCTGCGGAAAGGCGCGAATGATCAGGCCGTTGTCCCATGCACGATCAAACAGACGTGTCGCGGCCTGGAGCTCGGCGGGCACTGGAGTTTTCTTTGCCTTATCCGTGACCAGTTCAATCGCGGCCAACATCCCCCGGCCCCGCACATCCCCAACAAGGGGGTGATCTGACAATCCGGCCAGCCCCTTTTGCAAACGGTCCCCCATCTTGATGCCGTTTTCAAACAACCCGCCCTCATAAAGCTTCAGCACTTCCAGCGCCACAACCGCACTGACCGGATGCGCTGAATAGGTAAAGCCGTGGCCAACGGCCTTTGGCCCCGCCCCTTCGGAAATTGTTTGGTAGACGTGATCTGACAGGAACACGGCCCCCATTGGCGAATAGCCAGAGGTCAGCCCCTTTGCCGTTGTCATCATGTCGGGCACGATGCCTTCTTCTTCGCAGGCAAACATCGGGCCGGTACGGCCAAACCCGGTGATAACCTCATCCGCGATAAAAAGGATGTCCAGCTCGGCGCAGGTGTCGCGCATTGCCTTGATCCAGCCTTTGGGTGGCACCAAGACGCCTGATGAACCCTGGATCGGCTCTACATAGAAGGCGGCAACGCGTTCTTGCCCCAGCTCTGCAACCTTTGCCCTTAGGGCGGCAACCGATGCGGCAATAACGGTCGCAGGGTCGCTTCCCACCGGGTTGCGATACAGGTAATGCGACGGGATTTTATGCTGCCAATTGAACGGCACACCAAACCCGTCGTGAAACGCCGGCAGCGCAGTCAGGCCCGCGCCTGCAGAGGTGGAGCCGTGGTAGCCCTGTTCAACCGAGATATACTGGTCTTTCTGGGGCTGGCCTTTGGAATGCCAATAGTAGCGCACAAACCGAATGGTGCTATCCACCGCGTCAGAGCCGCCAAGCGTAAAGAAGATGTGGTTCAGATCCCCCGGCGCGCGGTCCGCCAACTCGGCCGCCAATTTAATGGGGGCCTCAGAGCCGAGATCAAAATACCCTGTCGCATAGGGCAGACGGCGCATTTGCTCGGCCGCGGCCTCAACAACGCTTTCATGGCCATAGCCGGCGTTCACACACCACAGACCGGCAAAACCATCCAAAAGCTGGCGACCATCAGAATCGGTGACGGTGGCCCCTTTTGCGCTTTTCAGGATGCGAACACCCCGTGCTTCGTGTCCCTGCCAGGACGAGACCGGATGCACAAAATGCTGACGGTCCAATTCGTGTAACGCGTTTGAATGCAGTTGAGTGTTCATTGTTTACCCCAAAGCCTGAGAAACCAGACCATAGGTCTGAAAGGTGTTGCCATAGGTGACCTGCTGCGGCTGAAGCACCATGCAGGTGCCGCCGCCGACGGGTTCCAGACCCAGCTCCTGCGCAAATGTGCCCAGTTCTGGAACCGGCGTATCAAGGCGCAGAAAAGAGCCGTTTTCTGTGTGCGCCGCTGTCGCCAGCAAACTGCGGGCCGTTTCCAGATTCTGCGCGACAATCGGGCCAAGCACCTTGCCACGGCCAAAATCACGCAGCATGGCAAAGCCCTGGTCGGTATAGAACACCTGCCCCTGCTCTGAGATCTGCTTCAGCAGATCGCCGCGCTCCAAGCCAGAGGCGGCCCTATCCATCGCGACCATACGGTCCAGATCGTAGCCATCGGTGTTCACCCCATCGGCGGGTGGAGCGGCCCGAACCAGCCCTTGGAACTGCGCGACGTCACCGATCGCTTTGAACCCCAGCTTTTCATAGAGCGGCAGCCCGTCCTGGGTTGCAATCAGCCGCATTTCACGTGCCCCAGCATACGCAATAACCGCATCCATCAGACCACGCCCCAGGCGGCGACCGCGCAGGCGCTCATCAACGATGATCATATTCAGGGTGGCAACATCGCCAAAAACCGAGGCAAGCGCCGTGCCCACAACTTCACCCTCTTGTAGCGCTACAACCCCTGTGGAGTGCGAAAGCGTCAGCGCCCAATCCTGTGTCCGGTGTGGCCATCCAGCCTCTTGGCTGAGCCGCACCGCTCCGGGCAAGTGATCTGCGGAGAAATCCACCAATTGGATCCTGTCCAAAGTTGTCGTCATAATTTCAATTCCATGATTACTTGCCCCCAGCCTACCGGCTTTGCCATACGCGTTGCGCTGCGTTTGAGGTGGGGAAAGCAGCAAAGAAACTGCATCGTGAGTGTTTGCAGCACAAAATGCTACGCAGCTAGTTTGCCAGGTGCTGGCCCAGCTTACAGATCATGTCCCGCGTTGCCTCCAGCTCTGCGCGGGTCAGATACTCTTCTGGTTTATGCGCCCGCGAGATGTCCCCCGGACCGCAGATGATCGAAGGGATTCCAGCCTGCTGAAACAGCCCTGCTTCGGTGCCAAAACTGACAGCCCCAAGGGGTGGTTTTCCAGAGAGTTCGCTCATGAGCCGGCTCAGGTCGGACTCTGTCGGTAATGCCAGCGCCGGGTAGGAGGAAATCCAGTCAACCTCCAGCGAAGATCCGGCCTGTGCGATAATCGGCGCCATCAGCTGCCGGGGATCGACACCGGCAATGGCCCGTGTTTCGATCAGCGCTTCGGCGTGATCCGGTATGATGTTGACCGCTTGCCCGCCCTGCACAACACCAATCTGAAGGGTCGAATAGGACGGCGCAAAACGCGCATCCTGCGATTGGGTCTTTAAGGCCTCAGCCTGCGCCGCAGCCGCACTAAGCGCCGGAAGCAAAGCGTGAATAGCATTTTGCCCCTGATCAGGGCGCGAGCTGTGACCGGACAAACCTTTGGCCCGCAGCCGCAGCGCCGCTTTCCCCTTGTGGGCCAACACGGGCTGCAATCCCGTTGGCTCCCCAACAATGCAGCCCAACGGCCTGGCACAAAGGTTTGGCAGCTCCGCAATCATATGGGGCACCCCTTTGCAGCCGGCCTCTTCATCATAGGACAGTGCAATATGAACCGGGGCAGACAGCGACAGGGCTGCCAGATCTGGCACCGCCGCCAGGACAGCGGCATCAAAGCCTTTCATATCGCAGGTTCCGCGCCCAATCAGGCGGTCCCCATCGCGGCGCATTTTGAAAGGATCCCCTTTCCATTCAGGCTCGCCGGCGGGCACAACATCCACGTGCCCAGACAGGATGTATCCCGGAACTGAGGGATCGCCAATGGTGGCAAACAGATTGGCGCGGTCGCCTTCTGGCCCGGTCAAAACACGAACCTGGGCTCCGTAGCTCTCAAGGTAATCAGCAATGAACTGTATCAGGTTGAGGTTTGCGTGCCCTACAACGGTGGGATACCCCACCAGCCTGCCTAACAGGTCTTCGGCGGTTAAAATTGTCATCTGCTGCCCCATTTTCTAACGTCACCTTATCTGCAGATAGTCTGCACCGGCTTCACAAGGCGCATCGGTTAAGCCCGCCGGTCAGATGGCAGGCTCTGCTGTTGTGCATTTGTATTTCAGAATTTCCTGCCTTGGTTTTGGCAAACCCGGCATCTGGCGCGCCTTGGAAAGCGACAAGATGGTCTCGACGAAACACTGGAGAGCTCGGATGACCTTCCGCCCTAAATACATCACCTTTGACTGCCACGGCACCATGATTAACTTTGATATGGCCGGTGCGGCGACGGATCACTACAGCAACATTCTGTCCGCAGAGGCACTGGCAAAATTCATCCAGGATTTTTCAGCCTATCGCCTCGATGAAGTTCTGGGGGCCTGGAAGCCATATGCTGAGATCGTTTACAACGCGCTTGAACGGGCTTGCAAACGGAACAATCTGGCCTTTGATCCTGCGATTGCGAAAGAAATCTACCACCGCGTCCCAACCTGGGGACCCCATGCCGATGTGCCCGCTGGGCTGGCCAAAGTGGCCCATGAAATACCACTGGTGGCGCTGACCAACTCGATGAACGCGCAAATCCCCCACAATATCGAAAAACTGGGCTCGCCCATCGCGCATGTGTTCACAGCCGAAGACGCGCAGGCCTACAAGCCGCAAATGCGGGCGTTTGAGTATATGTTTGATCAGCTTGGGTGCGGACCAGAAGACGTCCTGCATGTATCGTCGTCTTTCCGCTACGATCTGATGACAGCCCATGATCTGGGGATCACCAATAAGGTCTGGATCAACCGCGGCCATGAGCCGGCAAACCCATACTACGGCTACACAGAACTCCCCGATCTTTCCGGTCTGGCAAAAGTGGTTGGTTTGTAATGCAGTTTGCCTCCTATTGGCATGAAACAGCTGCCCCGTTCGAGGCGGCATGCCCTGCCCCGGTAAGCGGTCACTTTGATGTTGCCATCATCGGGGCCGGCTTTACCGGGCTCAGCGCCGCACATCGCCTTGCCAAGGCGGGGGTGTCTGTGGCGATCCTGGAGGCAGAACACGTTGGCGCCGGGGCCTCTGGACGAAACGGTGGCCATCTGAACAACGGCCTGGCCCATGATTTTGCCTCTGCCAAATCCCACTTGGGCGCGACACGCGCCCAGGCGCTGTATCAGGCCTACGATCACTCTATTGATGTTATCGAGGAACTTATTGAGGCTGAGGGCATTCAATGTGATTTTCGCCGCTCAGGTAAACTGAAACTGGCCTCTAAGCCGTCTCATGTTACGGCTATGAAAGCGAATTTTGAGCTGCTGAACAAAGAGGTCGACCCAGAGACCCGCTGGCTCGACCGCTCTGAGCTGAAGGATGAGGTTGGCAGTGATCGCTTTCATGGTGCGATCCTTTATGGAAAGTCTGCCATGATGCATATGGGGCGCTATGTCTGCGGCCTGGCGCAGGCGGCACAGCGGCACGGGGCCACGATTTGGGAAAACGCTCCAGTTACTGCGCGATCCAAAACCGCAAAGGGCTGGCAGCTTGACACCATGCGCGGCAGCCTGACCGCAGATCGTGTGATCGCCGCCACCGGGGCCTATTCTGCGCAGGTTAAAACCGCCCCCCTGGGGTTCTTTCGCAGGCGCATCATTCCTGTTGGCTCCTTCATCGTGGCCACCCGTCCGTTGTCCCAAATCGAAGTCGCGGAGGTCATGCCGGGGAATCGCACCTGTGTAACCTCGCTGAACATCGGGAACTACTTTCGCCTGTCCCCGGATAACCGGCTGATCTTTGGCGGGCGGGCGCGGTTTTCTGCGGATAGCAATCAGCGCTCAGACGCAAAGTCGGGCGCCATTTTGCGCAAATCCATGACCGAAATCTTTCCGCAGACCCAAAACATCGACATCGACTACTGCTGGGGAGGTCTTGTTGGCATGACCAAAGATCGCTTTCCCCGGGCGGGCGAAGCTGATGGCATGATCTATGGCATGGGCTATTCCGGCCATGGGGCGCAGTTTTCAACATTGCTGGGGCAAAAACTGGCGAACAAAGCTATGGGCGTCAAGGAAGACACGCCTCTGGATGGGTTGAATTGGCCGACAATTCCCGCCCATTCCGGCCAGCCCTGGTTTCTTCCGCTAGTGGGCCTGTGGTTTGGTCTCAAAGACCGCCTGTCGTAACCCTGGGGCAGGCCCCTTACCCCAGGGAGTGCGCAGCCAATCCATACAACACAGCGCCCGTTGTGGCGCGCCGCTGTTTGCCTAGGTACATTTCTGTCACAGTGTCATACAGGCCCAGCCCGACAGCTGACAGAAACTCGGTCAATTCGCCTTCCTCCACCAGGGTATCCAGGCGCAGAAAGGTTCCTGCGCGTTTCTGAATCAACGGCGCGATCAATTGTATCGCCAGCGCGTCACTGTCTGCCACCACGGGTCCAATCACCTGACCTCGGCCAAAGTTGCGGATCATCGCATATCCCGCAATCTGTCCTGCGCGCTCTGCGACAATACAGTCAGATTTGACCTGCAGCGCCTGAAGAATGGTTTGGCGATCGGCACCATAGGCGCCTGTGTCCAGTTCCAGCAGCTTTGGCCAGTCTCTCTCTTCAACAGCGCGCACATCGGTATGAGCCAGTGGTGGCGGCGGCACAATCGCCCGCGCGATGCCCTGTTGCTGCCGGATCGTTGCCACCGGTTGAAAGCCCACATTTTTATACAAGCGGTAGCCCGCACGCGTTGCACTCAGACGTAGATCCCGCGCGCCACAGTCCTCCATGATTTGCTCCAACATCCAGCGCCCCGTCCCCAGTGTCTGCAAACGCGGAGCAGTGATCATCATACCCAACATCGCAAATTCCGAGCCCATTTCGAACTTCATCGCAGAACTCAAAGGGCGGCCAATTTCATCCAAAGCAAGGTATCCCTGCCCCAGCTGTATCAGCATTTCGAGATCCCTGTCGCGATGCGGCCAAAAGACACCGACAATCAGTTCCTGAAGCAAGGACAGATCTTTTAATGAAATCTCACGCGTCGCAGCTTGAAAAACATCAACCTTCAGATGGGAATCCGATCTTACCTGTTGCGGCGACGAAACCTTTAGCTCTCTAAGGGACTCATCCTGCTCACCCAGATCTTTTGCCGTCATATGCCCCCCCTACAACATCAGGCCTCGTGCCCACACGTGTGTTCAGTATGTAGTTTACCCGAATAGCGCAGTCGAATCTTTTGAAGTCATCGTTCTTACGACAGATTATTTCAGAACAGTCAGAGACGGTTCATCTGGGTGGGTTCAGGAGACTGTCTAAGGACCAATGGCGAGACTGTTGTAACGGAACGCAAATCCTCTTTCGAGAAAGCTGAGGCTCGACTAAGGACCTGCAGCGGGGTACTCGCCAGGCCCCGTTCCAATGTCACAGCCCAAAGGCTGCGAGACCCGCAAAGGCCACCACACCAACCACCATCGTGGCAATAACGTGATTGGTTAAAACTGCCGCTCCGAGTGCCGCGCCGGCAGCAACCCATGTCTGCAACGGTTGACCCGCAAGCGATGCTGCAACCAGACTGACAACGATCAAACCCGGTAAATCGTCTAACACCCACGCATGGCGTGAGCCACGGATGCGTCCGCCTGCAATCAAACCGAGAATGCGAATGGAGAACGCGGCAAGAGCTAAAATGCCGATGCCCCCCCAGTGCGCGACGCTCATGCGACCACTCCGCTGGCACGATGCAAGATCAAGGACATCGCCAGCCCGGCAACCGTCCCAGCGACGATTGCATAGGCCTTCGGCAATCCAAGTGACACGACCGCGATGGTTACGGTGGCGGCGACCACCCAGGGCAACATCTGTGACCTTCCACGCCAAAGCCCTCGTGCCATTGCAATGAATGCGGCTGTAAAGGCGAACCCCAATCCAAAGCGTTCAAGGTCGGGCAGCACCGCCCCAATCACTGCTCCAACCGTTGTTGAAACTGTCCAGACAGCGATCATCACAAGGCCTGATCCCATGAGGAAGGCCGCCCCAACATCTGGCGATTTGGCGCGTTCCGCCATCGTCAACGCCCAGTTTTCGTCGCCCGTGATGTGGATCGCCAAGAGTTTGGCCCTCAACGATAGACCTGCCAACACATCCGACAGCGATGCGACAATCCCTATATAGCGGAGATTCAGCGCAGCACCCGCCAGGGCAGCACCGGCCACCGTTTGCGTGGAGGCAAACTGTTCCACCGCGACGATCTGAGACGACCCTGCATGAACGGTGGCGCTCATCAGTCCAACGCCCCACCATGGGAAACCAACTTGGGCAGCAAGAAGACCGAACGCAAAGCCATAGATAGCTGGGTAATCCCCCCATTTTTAATTGGGTCCAGCCGTAGAATTCACGCAGCCGTTTTCAGTTTCATGGCGGGTGTCATGCCGCCGATGCCCATGTTGGGTCGCTCGTTGTTGTAAGTCCAGAGCCATTGTGTTGCCTGGTCCTGTGCCTCCTCGATGGTTTCGAAGATGTATTGCCCCAGCCATTCGCCACGAACGGTGCGGTTGTAGCGCTCGATATAGGCATTCTGTTGGGGCTTACCGGGCTGGATATATTCGAGCCGCACATTGCGTTTCTCAGCCCATTCCATGAGCTTCCCGCTGACGTATTCTGGGCCGTTGTCCACACGAATAGCTTGGGGCTTTCCGCGCCACTCAATGATCTGGTTCAGCGCACGCACGACACGTTCAGCAGGCAGCGAGAAGTCGACCTCAATAGCCAGTCCTTCGCGATTGAAGTCATCCAAGACGTTTAATGCCCTGATCGACCGGCCATCCGCCAGCTGATCCGCCATGAAGTCCATGGACCAAGTTTCATTTGGTCTTTCAGGCACAGCCAGTGGTTCCGGCTTGTCCCGCTTCAAGCGTTTCTTCGGCTTGATACGCAGGTTCAACGCCAGCTCACAGTAGACCCGGTAGACACGTTTATGGTTCCAGCCATAGCCCTGCACGTTGCGCAGATACAAAAAGCACAGGCCGAAGCCCCAGGTCCGCTTGTTAGCCGTCAAGCGTTCAAGCCAATCTGCGATCTCTTCGTTGTCATCGCTCAGCACAGGGCTGTATCTATAGCAGGTCTCGCTGATCTCGAACGCACGGCAGGCCAGAGCTATGCTGACCCCATATTGCGCAACTGCATTCATGGCCATCTCTCGCCGATGAGACGGCCTTAACGCTTTTTTCCAAGCGCTTCTTTCAGCAGGTCGTTTTGCATGCTCATCTCGGCATACATGCGCTTCAGACGACGGTTCTCTTCCGCCATATCCTTCATCTCGGAAATCAAGGACGCGTCCATGCCGCCAAACTTGGCCCGCCATTTGTAAAAACTCGCGCTGCTCATTCCGTGCTCGCGGCAAAGCTCAGAGACCGGCACACCGCCCTCCGCCTGCTTCAACACTGCCATGATTTGCGCGTCGCTAAATCGTCCATTCTTCATCATAAATCTCCTCAGATATCTTGCCGAGAAAATTCTACTTTGGAACACCACTATTTTTAGGGGGGATTACCGGTGGTCACTGATGTGCCGCACCTGCGCATCATCGATCAGAGCCTTTGGGACAAAGTCAAAACCCAGCAAGGCGTCTACAACCGCAAAGACAAACCGCTGCACAAGCGCAATCGCCCAACTTACTTGCTGTCGCACCTCGTCAAATGCGGCTGCTGCGGCGGAGGTTTCGCGATGCACAACCAAACACGCTTAGCCTGCTCCACAGCGAAGAACAAAGGCACTTGTCGCAATGGCCTCACCATCAAGCGTGAAGACCTGGAACAGACGGTTCTGAACGCCCTCAACAAGAACCTGATGGATGAACGCCTGGTGGCTACCTTCTGTGCGGAATACACCAAGCGGATGAATGCCCTGCGCAGCCAACACAACGCCTCACGCAATGACTTCATCAAGGAACAGCGCAAGCTGGAACGCGAGAAGCAGAAGATCGTACAGTCCATCTGCGATGGCGTGCCTGCCGAGATGATCAAAGACCGCGCTGTCATCGTCAACAACCGCCTCAATGAGCTGGAACAGGTGCTGTCCACTCAGGAAGAAGAGAAGATCATCTTCCACCCCAATATGGCGGACCGCTACCACAAGGAAGTGCGCGGCCTGATGGACACCATGAACAACCCCGAGACACGTGCCGAAGCATCACAGCATCTGCGCGCAATGATCGACAAAGTAGTCCTCACCCCCAACGAGACGGGTGAAGAATTGACGGTTGATCTGATTGGCGACCTGGCAGGCATTCTGTCGGTTGCAACTACGTCAGAAAGCAGCCGCATTGCAGCGGAACTTTCTAAACTTCAACACGTGCATCAAGAGCTTAGGGTAGAAACGCAAACAGCCCCGCAAGGGGGCTGTGTGTCTGCGTATTCTACTGGCGCTACCTCACAAGAGGCGCTGGTTGCGGGGGTAGGATTTGAACCTACGACCTTCAGGTTATGAGCCCATTATTGAGCGATTTCAATTGCTTAATAAAATCAAAAGATTAGTCGACAAGCCTTTGAAATCACAAAATTACAGGCCCAAAACTCGCTGACATTGGCCAACACTCACGGTGCCTCACACTCAAAAAATGACGTACGTTCGTTGACATGGCGTTGACATGGACGATCGCTCAATGAACTGGAAGATAATCGTTTTCGGCCCTTAGCTGCCGGTCGCCGTTTTCAGGCCGTTTCACTTGCTTCAGCAAAGCTGCCGGTCATCTATGAAATGACGATCCAGCGAGGCAGCCCCAGCTCATGCCGGGCAGCAGGCATGATGCATCTGCCCGTGCGTCGTGCCCGTGCCATAATGTCGGGTCAGCGACCTCCTGACAGTTCGACATTGCCCCGTTTCCCGCCCCGAAGATCTTCGAGTGCCGTATAGAATGCGGGCAACACCAGCAGGATCAGAACCGTCGCAGCCAAGAGCCCGAAGACAACCGAGATCACTAGCGGCTTGAGCGTCTGGGCTTGGGTTGAGGTTTCCAGCAGCAAGGGCGCCATGCCCATGATCGTCGTCGAGACCGAGACGAAGATGGGACGGAACCGCGATCGCACAGCTTCGCCTGCAGCCAGCGCAGCTGACAATCCCTCGGCGCGGCGGGTGTTGATGACGCCGACCAGCAGGATCGCGTTGTTCACTACAATGCCCGCGAGCGACGCCGCGCCCACCAGAGATGGCATGGAGATGTTGTAGCCCATCAGAACATGACCCCAGATCACCCCGAGGAATGCCAGTGGAATGGTGATCATCACAATCAGTGGCTCGACATAGCTGCGGAACTGGAAGCTGAGCACAAGGTAGATGCCCACAAGCCCGATCAGGAACCCCCGCAGGATCGAGGCGACGGTTTCCGCCGAATTCGCGGCCTGCCCACCAATGTCGAAGGTCAGGCCGGAGTTGTTGGCCGCCAGAGTGGGCAGGAAGTCCTCGGCCAGCCGAGCGGTGATCGCGTCGGCATTGCCGATCCGCCCGTCGACATCGGCTGAAACAGTCAGCGTGCGTGATCCGTTGCGGCGCGTGATGCTGCCCCAGCCGCGCGCTTCGGTTATCGTTGCGACACTGGAAAGCGGCACGGTGCCACCGTTAGGCAGAGCGATTTCGAAAATGTTCAGATTGGCGCGGGTGGCACGATCGTCATCAGACAGCCGCACCTCCAGATCCCAGGCCAGATCGCCGCGCCGGATTTCCGCAAGCTGCGTGCCAAGGAAAGCCGCACGAAGCTGGCTGGCCACATCCGTGGCGGTCAGGCCCAGTGCCTCGGCCCCTTGTGACAGGTTCAACCGCAACTCGGGTGAACCTGGGCGCAGGTCAAGGATGGCGTTGCGCACGCCGGCGTAGGTTTCCAGTTCTGCCAGCGTGGTGCGGCCAGTCTCCTCCAGCGTGGCGAGGTCGGGATGGCTCAGGCGCAGTTCTACCGCGATCCCCTGCGGGCCGATCCCGGGCTCGGTCAGAATCAGCGAGGAAACGCCAGCCAGAGCGCCGATTTCTTCGCGCCAGAGCGTGACGATATCATCAAGCGTGCTGGTGCGGGTCTCTGCCCCCAGAAGGTCTACCGCGACGGTGGCGACATTGGCCCCGCTTTCACCCGCGGACAGGTTGCGGCCCAGCCGGGTGATGCGGCGGATCACAAGCGGTTGCGCCTGCGGTTGGTCAGGGGTCAGGCGCGCGTTCACACGGTCCAGCGCCGCCTCGACCTGTGCGACCGCCTCGGTGGTGCGGTCCAGCGGTGTGCCTGCGGGCAACATCAGCCGCGCCTCCAGCACATCGCCGTCAATCTCGGGCATCGCCTCGCGCTTGACGACACCGCCGCCCAAGGCACCGACGGTCAGGATCAGCGCGCCGATGGCCAGACCGGCAACCAACCAGCGGCCCCGGATCGCGGTATCGGCCAGACGGCCCATGCCCTCGCGCAAGGCATCGAACCCTGCGTCGAAGCGGATGCGGAAACGCGACGGGGTGGTTTCCTTCATCCCGCCTTTCAGATGATGCGGAAGGATCAGGAAGGCTTCGATCAATGACGCAAACAGAGCGGCAAGCAAGACAACCGGCAGAACCTCGAGCACCGCGCCAAGTTCGCCCGCCAGAAAGGCGAGCGGCAGGAACACGGCGAGCGTGGTCAGGAAGGATGAGGTGACGCCAGGTGCCACAGCGGCAACGCCCGCGGCCACGGTCTCCACCGTTGCGCCCTTGGCTGCATGCACGGCGATGGAATCCGCGATCACGATGGAATCGTCCATCACGATCCCGATCGCCATCAGCAGCGCCACCAGCGTCATCATGTTCAGGCTGAGGCCCGTCAGGGCCATCCAGACGAAGGCCCCGGCAAAGGCCACGGGCAGGCCCATCGCAGCCCAGATCGCGAAACCGGGGCGGAAAAAGAGGCTCATCACGATCACGACCAGCACAAGGCCGATCACGCCATTCTGCACCAGCATCACCAGCCGGTCGCGGATGATGGATGTCACGTCCTGCACCACCTCGACCTTGATCGTGTCGGGCAGGCGTACGGTTTCCTCGGCCACCAGCGCCGCGACCCCGTCGAGCACGCGCAGCGCGTCGGCATCAAGTGCCTTCGCCA
Source organism: Pseudophaeobacter sp. TrK17 (assembly GCF_042192375.1). NCBI lineage: Bacteria > Pseudomonadati > Pseudomonadota > Alphaproteobacteria > Rhodobacterales > Roseobacteraceae > Pseudophaeobacter > Pseudophaeobacter sp. TrK17. The sequence continues at coordinate 134,312 of NZ_CP071700.1, read as the reverse complement.
CGTCGATCAAGATGGCCGGGGTGCCATTTACAAAGGCGCGGTCCTGCGGTGGCTCGAAGCGTTCTTCGATCACGGCCACATCACCCAGTGTCAGGGTTGCGCCATTCGGCAGGACCAGCACGGGGATGATCGCAAGGGTGATTGCCGTATCGCGCTCGGCGGTGAAGCGCAGGGTCAGGTCAGCGCCCGGACCCTCCAGCGCTCCGGCGGGCAGATCGATGTTCTGTGCGGCGATGGCGGCGGCCAAAACGGCAGGTGTCAGGCCGTGGCTGTCAAGCACGGCGCGGTCCGCTGTGATGGAGAGCGTCCGGGCACCGAGCCCCCCACGCGTCACTCGCGCAACGCCGGGCAAGGCGGCCAGACGGTCGGACAGGCCATCGGCGTAGAGGTCCAACTCGCCCAGCGGCAGATCGCCCGAAATGGCGACCGATGTGACCGGATCGGAGCGGTGCAATTCGCGCACCACGGCAGGATCGGCGCGATCGGGAAAGCTGTCGATGGCCGAAACCTCGGTGCGCAGCGAATTGACGAAGCGCAGCGCGTCATTGCCCGGCGCCATGGTCGCTACGGCACGCGCGCGGCCTGTCTGCGCGGTGCAGGTGAAGGTCTCGAGCCCCTCGACACCCTGCACACCGTCCCAAAGCGGCGCGCAGATGGCGGTTTCCACATCTTCGGCGGCGGCCCCGCGATAGGGGACAGTGATCTCGGCCTCGACCGCGCGGAAATCGGGGAAGGTTTCGCGCAATAGGCCGGGTGCTGCAAAGGCACCGGCGGCAAGAAACAGCAGCAGCAGGAGGTTGCCCGCCGTCGGGTGACCGGTGAACCAGCGGATCATGGCGCGGCCTCGACGGGGGTCAGGGCGATGCCGGGGATAGCGGGAGCGATGTCGTCGATCACGACGCGGTCGCCTGAGGCGAGCCCTTCGGCAATGACCACGTGGCCCTCTTGCGCGAAGGTGGCGATGACAGGGCGCAGTTCCAGCAGGTCATCGGCACCGGCAACCCGCACAAAGCCGCCATGCAACGCCGCCTCGGGGATTGCGATGGCACCCATCAGGGTCGCGCCTGCGAAGGAAAGCTGCACCTGCATGTTTGGAACCAGCGGCAGACGGTGTGGCGGATCCGCATCCTCGTAGGGAGCATCGACCGTGACCACCACGGGCACGGTGCGCGCGCGGGCGTCCAGTGCACCTTCGATCCGGGTCACACGAGCGGGCCACGTCTGGGACTGATCCGACAATGGGCTGAGGGTAACGTCGATCTGCGTGGCCGGCCCATCGCGCATCATGTCGGCAATGGTGATGCCTTCGGGCACATCTCCGACCAGGCGGCGAAAGCTGTCGATCGGCAGATGCGCCACGACCTCGGCGGCTGCGATGCTGTCGCCCCGGATCAGGACCTGTCCCGGGGCCACGGTCTGAAATTGTTCTGCGCCCACGTCGATCACGCGCAGGTCGAAGGGCGTGGTCAATGTGGTGCGTTCCAGCGATCGCTGGGCGCGATCAATAGCGGCTTCACTGCGGGCCACTTGCGCTTCGATCCGCGCCTCGCGCGGCGGGATCAGCGCGAGGATGTTTTCTAGCTCGGCAACCGTGCGCCGGGCAAGAAGCGTAGCGCGCTCGGCCTCGTCAGCGCGGGATTGCGGGACGGTGCCCTGTTCGGCCAGCGTGCGAGTGCGGGTCAGGTCGGCCTCCGCCAGCGCCAGCCTAGCACGTTCCAGATCAAGGATTCGGGCTGTATTGGCCGCCTCAGCGGTCAGTTGCGCGCGCTCGGCGGCAAGTGCCGCAAGATCGGCTTGCGATTGCGCAAGAGCCAGTTCGTAATCGGCCGGGTCAATCCGCAACACCTCGGTTCCGGCCGGGATCAAGCGTCCGGCTTCCAGATTCGGATGGCGCCAGATAACCTCGCCCTGCACCTCGGCCACGGCGACCCAGGTGTCAGCCGCCCTCAGATTCCCCCAGGCGGTTGCGGTCGGGCGAATTTCCTCCGCTGCGACCGTCATCACCCGGACGTGCAGCGCGGACGCGCGCCCTTCGATCTGTGCCGGACCGGGCGCGTTAGAGATCATCCAGACCGCAACGGCAGCACCAAGGGCAATGGGCGGAAGGGCAAGAAGTGGGGCCAGACGCATGGGCTCAGTCCTGCGCACGACGCATCCGCGCCAGCGTTCCGTCACGCAGCACGAACTGGTGGTAAAGCGCACCGACCACATGCAAGGCCAGGAGCGCCAGCAGGACGATCTTCATCACGTTGTGGCCCTGTGCGGCCGCCTCAACCCCGCCGAACCACGCGACCGAGCCGCTGACCGGCAACAGAACCATCAGGGCATAGAGGCCGACATGAGTGAGCTTGGCAAGGACGCCCTGCACCTTGTTGGCCTCGATCGCCGGAGGCACACCGCGCCGGGCGCGCAGCGTCAACCTCCAAAGCGCGAAGATCATCACAAGCGCGCCGCCCGCCACATGGGCCAGCACGAGCGGATCGAACCCGGCTTCCAGCCCATCGGTGACGCGGTCCCATGCCGCCGACATCGCGTCCTTGAAGAGGTATTGCTGCGCGATCAACGCGAAGACGAGCCAATGCAGCGCGATCTGCAGGCGGGAATAGCCGATGGGGGCAGTTGTGGCGGGCATGGCCGGTGTCCTTTTGGTCTGGGTGCGCGACTCGTGATAGAGATTGCGGTTATCAACGCTATATGTTAGTTAGTAATAACTCACAAGGGGTGACGCATGTCGGCTCGTCAAAGTGCGGGAGACCGAAAAGCACAAATCGTGGCCGAGGTGCTGCGGCTGGCAGATGAGATCGGACCAGACCGGCTCAGCACGATGGATGTCGCCCGCGCGGTTGGCATAAGCCAGCCTGCGATCTTCCGGCACTTCCCAACCAAAGGCGCGCTCTGGTTGGCGGTGGCCGAGGACATCGCGGACCGGTTGCAGCGTGATTGGGCCTCAGCGGAGGCCGGGGCCAGCGGGCCGCAGGCGCGCCTCGGAGCGCTGATCGAGGCGCAACTTAAAGCGATCTCCGAGACGCCAGCCCTGCCATCGATCCTGTTCTCGCGTGAATTGCAGGTGGACAATCATAGCCTGCGCGACGTGTTCCGGGGAGTTCTAGGCGCGTTTCAGGGCCGGCTCGTCGTCGTGCTTCGTGATATGCAGGCATCAGGCGATTTGCGTAGTGATGTCAGCCCGGAGGATATAGCAATCCTTCTGACGTCACTGGTGCAGGGTGTCGCCATCCGCTGGTCCCTTGGCGCGCGGGGGTTTTCGCTGGTCAACGAGGGGCAGCGACTGTTCGATGTGCAGATGGCAATATTGGCAGCTTAGGAGGATGTTCTGTTCTCGGTGAGAAGCCGAGTGTCCGCTTCCAGCTTAATGCCGCAGTCCTCAGCCGCGCCGGCGTCAGGCCGCTTACCACCCATTGATGCTCACACAAGCCCTTCGTTCGATCTGTAGAACCTCGCGTCATGGCAGCACGCGAATGGACGCATTCCGGTATGCTTCTGCCATCTCCCGCAACGCTGCCGGCTCAACGACCTCGACCTCCATGCCCCATTTAGCCAGATGCCAGGCCATTTCGACCAGCCCACTGGCCTCGAAGCTGACCAGTAGCCCGCCATCCTCCAAGTCGGTCATTTGCTGCTTGGGATGAAACTCAAACTCCCGGGCCGTCGGCGCAGCGGCCGGGCTGAACCGCCACACGACCCGGTTGAACTCGTCGTCTGAGTGAAACGACCCGAATGACCGCGCCGCATAGGCCTCAAGATCGAAGTCCCTGTCTTTTTCGAACCAGTCGTTGGTGATCTCGGCCTTTTCGATGCGATCTATGCGGAAGCGGCGCAGGTTGGCATCTTTGGCGGTATCACGGGCAATCAAGTAATGCCGCGTGCCGAGCAGAATCCCATAGGGCTCGATCACGCGCTTGCGCGGTTTGGCATCCTGCGCACCCTGGTATCGGATGATGAGCCGGAAGGGCCCTCTGAGGGCAGCCGAAACGATGTTCAGTACAGCCGGAGAGGTTTTGACCTTAGGGCCTGGGCGGCAGGCATAGCCTTTGGCCTCGAGGATCGCCTCAGCATCCACCTCCATGCTTCGGGCCTGCGCTGATGGCAAGGTTGCCACCAAGCGATCTCGCAGCGACCGAAGCGCCTCCACTTCCATATGCGCGCCCTCCCGCTCAGCCCGCGTGATGCTGGCCTCGAGCGCGACGAGTTCCCGGCGGTAAAGCCCTTGCATGCCAAGCATGCTGGTGTCGCGCAACTTCCAGCGTCGGCGCCGCTCGTTGTCCGTCTGGTGGGAGATACTTGGGAAGACATCTTTCAGGGCAGCAATCATGCGCTGGGCGGTCCGCTCGTTCACGCTGAACGCTTCGGCGACCTCCTTCACAGTGATCCCACCGTGCCGGCTGGCCGACATGCCTGCAAGCTTCAACAGGTCTTGTGCCTTTTGGAACGACATGGCGCTTATCCCCGACAGTTCTTGACGTAGTGCCTGGGTTATAACCCGAGAGAGGACGATTCGTCCTAAGGATGCCGATCGATTGGAGAATTTGGCAGTCGCCGCATGAGCGTGAGTGCGGGGGTGCAGCTTCATGCGGCCTGCAGCCCGGAGTTTCTGCCTCGCTGCCACTTGGGCGGCGTCAGCAACTTGCCAGGCCGCCCGCTGTCTTACCTCGACATCAGAACTGGAGCCCACATGGCACTACCTCAAAGAGCATTCTTCACCCTGCACGAAACCGCGTCCCGATGGGGCTGCACCATCGCCGACATTGGCGGCTGGGCCACAGAAGGCAAGCTGGACATCGTCACAGGGGTTTCTCTCGCGATCTGCGGCGACGAAAAGGTCTCCGGCAAAATCACGATCTCGCCGATGGACATGCTGCCCCTCTTTCGCCGCAGCGGAACCGGCCCCACGGTCATTAAGCTACAGCGGATCAAGCCCGAGCATTCCGAAGATTGGTGCTATGTGACCGAGCCCGCAGATGGGGTTGAGGTGTCCATCGCGGACCTTTTGATCACCGGTCAGGACGTGCTTCGGTTCGAAGACGAATATGACCTGCTGCGCCGCATTGGCGGCGGCACGGGCGCGCTCTCGCCCTACGACTGGGAAGGCATGTATGTGGCGCTGCTGAAGCGCGTCCACGAACATGGCATTCCAGAGACCCAGGCCGAACTGATCGGTTATCTTCAGGACTGGTTCGCCGATGTGGCCGAGAACGGGGAGATCCCCGACGAGAGCACCATCCGCCGTCGTTTGCGCCCCTTCTGGCGCGCCATGCGCGGCGAGAAGTAAGCAGGCCCCAGCTTTTAGGCCCGCTTGGCCTCTTTCTCGGCATCCGCGTCATGCACAATCTTCGGGCGTGGCCGGAACATGCCGGCCACGGCATCAACCCCGGCGCGCAGCGGCGAGTCCATCAAATGCGCATAGCGTAGGGTCGTCTGCATTTGGCTGTGGCCAAGAAGCTTGCCGATCATTTCCAGCGAAGCGCCCCCGCTGACCAAGAGCGAGGCAAATGTATGGCGCAGGTCATGGATGCGCACATCCGGTAGGTCCGCCTCGCGCTGCACCTTCACCCAAAACCGGCGGATTTCCTTGACGGGCTGGCCCGGAACATCACCGGGGAAAAGCCACGGGTTGCCCTTGGGTACCACAAGCGCCCGCTGGCGCACGATCGCCGCGACGTCAGCTGAGATCGGCACTCGGTGGATCTTGCGCTGCTTCGTGGTCGCTGCGGGCTTCGACCAAATCCCCAGCTCCAGATTGAATTGCTCAAACTGCGCCTGTCGCACCTCCCCCACGCGGGCGCCTGTCAGCATGCACATGCGGATGATGCCCGCGGCGCGTTGATCCTCGGCCGCATCCAGCACTTCGGCCAGCCGGCCGATTTCTTCATGGGAGAGGAAGCGCTCGCGCGCCGTCTCGACGCGTTTCTTGAAGCCAGCAGCCGGATTGTCCGTGCGCCAGCCCCACTGGATGGCGAGATTGAACATCTTGCGCAGCACTTCTCCCACGCGATTGGCGCGCACCGGCGTGGGCTTGCGCCCCTGCAGCTTGCGCGCACGATTGTTGGGCTTCGCCTTCGATGGCCGCGCCCTGCCCTCTGCAATGAGGTTTAAGAGCTTTGTCACATCATGTGGCGTGATCTCCGTGACCAGCTTGTTGCCCCAGTGCGGTGCGACCAGTTTGGTCAGGAAGGATTTATGATCACCCGCGCTTAGGGGCGTCAGAGTCGAGGCATGCTCGATCAAATACCGCTCGATCATGTCGTTGAAGCGAGGGGCCTCGCGCAGCGTGTCGCGTTCCTCCATTGGATCTGTGCCCTCGTCGATCAGGCGGCGCAGTTCCCGGGCGCGTTCCCGAGCAGCCGTAACGCTCCACTCCGGCCAGCGCCCAATCGCCATGCGGCGCTGCCGTCCGGCAAAACGGTAATCCATCACGAAGGAGCGCTCGCCTGAGGGCATCACACGGATGGAAAGACCCCGTATCTCGGTATCGAAGACCTGATACGCCCGATCCTCTTCCGGGATCTGCTCGCGCACGGTTTTATCATTTAAACGCAATCGGTTGACCATATTCACACCTCCTTGATGCGCATGACACAGGCGTAGATGCGCAGGCTTATCAAGCGAAGCATGGGACTTTGGGCGGCACATAGGCGGTGACCGGCGGTGATGCGCCAAAACTCTGCCGGTCATTGAAAACATGGGAGAAAATACCAACGAGCGCTCATTGTGCTGGGCGAACCTATCGGCCAGCGGAGTATGTTTCGCGCCCCAAAGTACGCCCCACAGGCCATTTCGTTCCCAGACCAAGCCCTGATTTTGTAAATTCCGTTTAAAATCAATGACCGGCAAGGGTTCGGACCCCTTGCCGGTTGGGCGAATACTTTTGAACGCACGAGAAACCCGCTGAAACACGGCGAAATCTTGTAAATTGGCCGATTTTGGACCGCTGCGACTCTGTATCGGTCAATTTGCGAGGGTTCTGCGCCGTCCTGTGTCACTAACTCGACCGGCGCCAAAACCGTAAAACCTCAATGAAATCAATGACCGGCAGCCATTTGGCGCATCACCGCCGGTCTCCGCCTTCCCGCCACCCTTTCCGCTCTGCGCTTCTGAAGCCCTGAATCCTGCCCGCGTCGGGCCAAACTCAGGAGAACCCAGATGCCAGACCTTGGAACTGCCCCCCGATCCAGTAGCCCTCAGCGCCTGATGAGCGGCTGGATCAGCCGCCTCGACCTCGCCCTTGAACTTGGGGTCACCGTTGAAACCCTGCACCGCTGGGAGAAGATCCGCTTCGGCCCACCCTGCGTGCGCGCCGGTCGCAAGATCTATTACCGCCGTGATGCGGTACAGGAATGGCTGATGCTGCAGGAAGCCCCTGCACCGCGTCGTGCGGGGTCACGCCGATGAGCCTCCCCCTTCCCTTTCGCAAGCCCAGCGCCCGGGACCGTGTCCGTCAGGAGTGGATTGAGGAGCGTCGGCGCGAAGCGCGCATGGTGATCGCCGATATGGTTCACCATTCCGACTATCTCGTTCGCCTCGCCTGCAATGTGTTGGTCCAGCATGGCGAAACCCCAGAGGAGCGCGAGGATGCACGCATCCTGCTTGTCGTCCTCGATGCCAAAACGCCTGGGCGGCTGCCTGCACCAGCTCGGGAGGGCCGCTCATGAAGCGACGCGGAACTCCAGAAGCTGATCTGCAGCGCGCGGTCGTGACCGCGTTGCGCTTTGCGCTCCCCAAGGGCGCCATCATCCATCACTGTGCAAATGAGGTGACTGAGGCAGGCCCGCGTGGGGCCAAGCGGCAGGCGATACTTATCGGCATGGGCGTCCATCCCGGCTTTGCCGACTTGATCATTCTGTGCGACGGTCGCGTGCTGTTCCTCGAGCTGAAGTCCGTCAAAGGTCGGCTTAGCCCAGCGCAGGAGGCATTCCGCGACACGGTGCTGGCCCAGGGCTTTGGCTGGGCGCTTGTGCGATCGCTTGATGACGCGCTGGGCGCACTGGCAGACCACGGGTTCACAACGCGTGTGGCCTCTCCAAATGGGAGGGCCGCGCCATGAGCCATGCCGCCACCAACTGGGCCATTCAGCAGCGCGGGCTAAAGCCCACCACCAAGATTGTGCTTTGGCATCTCTGCGACAGGTTCAACCCGGACTTCGGCTGCTTCCCGTCCCAGGAGCAGCTGGCCCATGACTGCGAGATCAGCCGATCAACGCTCAATGACCACCTCACGCTCCTCGAGAGCGCTGGGCTGATCCGCCGCGTACAGCGGCTAAACCCAGGCACCAAGCGACAAATGCCGACCCGCTACATCTTGGCCTTCGAGCCGGGCTTTACCCAAGATCGCGCGGACCCGGGTCCGGAAACCGGACACGACGTCGAAGCGACATACGCAGACGAAGCCAAGGGTTCTGAAATCACAGCTATTTCTGAGGATAACTCTGTGGATAACCCGCACCCGTGTCCGAAATCCGCACACGGAGCCGTGTCCGATTTTGACCCCGACCCGTGTCCGGAAAATGCCCATTCCCGTGTCCGAAATCCGGACAGTAACCTTGTAAGAGAACCAGTAAGTAAACCAGTAAAGGAGGAGGAGGACGCGCAAACGCGCGAACTCGTCGATGAAGAGTTTTTCGGATCGCTCCTGGCAGCGCTGGGCTTTGACCCTGACGGGCCACTACCTGGCTGGTGGCAGGGTTGGCCACCCCGAGAGCATGTTCGGCGCTGGCAAACGGACCTCGGGCTGACTGAGACGGATATCCTCGAGGCTGCGGAAACCTCTCGCGAGGAACATCCTGAACCACCAGATGGGCCCAAGGGCCTGGATCGCATCATGCAGCGCGCGGCCCAGCGCAAAGCGGATGAGAAATCCCGAGGTCGGCGCAAGGCGCAGAAGCCAACGCAACCGGAACGCCAGCCGATCACCGATCTGCCTGCATTCTACGCCGACTGGGTGCACTCGGAAAAATACCTTCCGCCCAGCGCAATCAGCAACGGCATGCGCGACCAGATGCTCGCCCGCGGCCTTGTCACAAAAGACCAACTTCGCGTGCGGGGCATCCAATGAAACACGATCGCAATCTTCACACCTACTCCCCACGCACCGGTCATGGGCGACCAAAGCGCGTCATGTCCGTGCAGCAGGCGCTGGAATGGGCGTTTCGCACTGAGCACGCGCAGCTAGAACTACCAGAGCCTCCAGACACAGAACGTGGTCAAGGATTTGGCTTCGGCCTCGAATACGTGCTCATGCAGCGGGCAGCGCTGGGCTGCAAAATCGACGGCGGCCAGTACAAGATGGGCACCTACACCCACGAAGATGCCGAAGTGATAGCGGCCACAGTGGCTGGGATGCCCGACAACCTAGGCGGCAAGCGCATGGCTATTCGCGTGGCCGAACTCGCCCGCGCTGGGCTGACACCGGATTGGATGCCAGGGGCTGTGCCGCGCTGTGTCCCTGTGGAAATGAAACGCAACCGGCATGGGGATCATGCAACGACCGTCGTAGTCGGCACCGAGCGCGTGCTGTCGCGCGGGAAGTGGCGGACCGTGGAGGTGCGCGCCTGTCCAGTGATGTTTCGGCCAGATGCCAGGCAGATTGAGGGGGCGAGGCAGGCCTATGGCGAGTGGCGGCAGGCGCTGGTTTGGGTCCGCGATGGGCTCATTTCGGGTGGTATGTTGAGAGAAGTCGATGTGGCAGGCATGACGCCGAAGGCCAAGCCGTGGGAGCTGTATTGAAAACTGTCAATACGGGCGGGAAGCTGACCTTAGCGGCGGTTTCTTCGAACGACCGGTTTGGTGAAGGATCCCGAGGTAGTGGTGAATCGACCTTGGCTCCGCCACCAACCATTCAAATAGAGTATCCCGCCGACCATAATATCATCTTCACAGAGACCCCCCTGCTGAAATCGGCAAGGGCCGGCCCATCCCAAGGTTCATTCTTTTGCAATTGGGCCAGCACCGCCTGTGGAGGCGACATCCACATGTTCAGCAGGCACTCTGAAGGCGAACTGCATTTCGCACTTGTGGTGTGCGCACACTGGTTTGCTTAGGCCGAACGGACGCTTATACTTCGTGCGCCCGCAGACGCATTCAAACTGCTTGCGGAAATACTTGAATTCGTCCCATCTGGCTTGTTCGTCCCCGATCGAGCCGTCTCCATAGGGCCCGTCCTGAAAGTGGCTGCCGAAATTCTCTATCTCGCCCTTAATGAGGCTGTTGATAAAGCGGTTATTGACGCCCGGCACATTAGGGGGAGTTAGTTTGAGGTCGCTGAGGAACCCGCCAATCGCCGCTGCCAGCTCCGAGCGCTCATAGGAGTAGGCCTTTTCGAGCTGTCGTATCCGGACATTGACGCCAAACCCACGCGCAATGCTGAGAAGCCATTCCTCCTCGGCCTGACGCATCTCGTTTGCTGCGGAATTTCCGTCGGCCCAGCGGTCGGCGATCATCTCATCACTAACCCTGTGATCGGCGAATTGCGGCCCGGACGCCGGGTCCAGTCTAATGATGCGGGTGAACTGCCAATCTTTCTCTGAGAGCTGATCCTTCAGGTGATTGAAGAAACGCTCGTCATGGGTGACAAGTATGATCTGGCCGCCTGTGAACATCTTCGCGAGCATCGCACCGATCGCGCGCCGATGATCGGCATCATAGGATGTTACGATATCGTCCAATGCGATCATTGGTGCAGCGCTGTTGAATTGCTTGATTGCCGCGAGGCGAAGCGCGAGCGCAACCGAGTGAATTTGGGAGTCGCTCAAATAGCCGCCCGGCGCAACGCTTTGACGGTTCTTCGCGAAATCGATCACCAAATGCATTCGTTGTTGGTTGCTATCGTCCTCGGGGGGCAGCTCCAGTCGGATCGGCTTGGCGCTGCCGCCCTGGATCTCCTGATAGATGCCGTTCATCGGCGCCTGAAGTGTGTCGAGCAGCGACTGAACCTTGTCGCGGATTTTGCCGGAAACGAGCGTGGCTTGCGCGATGAGTGCCTCATGCAGTGCCGACAGTTCCTTGGTCGTACGTATCGCCTGGGCCATCTCCTGTTGAAGCTCGAACAAACGGTCGATACGTGCCTTGGCATTGGCCCAAGTGTGCTCGCCCTGTTTTGCCTCGATGTCCGCAATCTCTTGGTCGAGATCGGCCAGACGGCACTCCAGGTCGGCGACAATAGTGGCTGACTCTGGCGCATCGGAGGCTGGCCATTTGGCAACGTCGGCCTGATAGCCAATTAGCGCAGATTTAGAGCCGGTGCCGTCATCGTCGGGCAGATGCTCGATCATGGCGGGAAGACGCGCAACGAGTTTTTGGTGCGCCTGAACAGCGGCGGTCTCAGCGGCGTCGAGTGCAGTCTTTGCCCTATCGTAGCTTTGCAGGTCTTCGAGGTGGTTTTTTAATAGATCACGGATCTCGGGCACGCTCCCAGCAGCGGTGTCACCGATCGCCGTGGCGCATACAGGGCATGCGTCAGGCGCAGTTGCGTCGTCGCCAAATAGCTTCTCGGCTTCTCTCCACACCGATCGGAAAACGATGTCGGCCGCTTTGTCTCGTTCGTCGGCCTCTGTTGAACTGGCATCGGCTAAAATTATGAGCGCCTCATTGAACGCAGCGATAGCGCCGGAAAGCTCCGCTTCGTCGCCATCCTCAGGGACGATCTTCCGCCATAGCGCTATAACCGAATTACGGATCTGTTTCAGCCCAGTGAGGCCTAACCGCTTTTCCTCGGCCTCGACACGTTTGACGACCTCGAGATAGCCCTCGTCTTCGGAATCCAGCGCTGTCAGCGTCACTTCAGTATCGAGTGGTGCGGTGACGCTTCCGTTGATGAAAGCAAGGACGGCGTCGTCGTCCCATGCCTGAACGGCGTGGTCGCTTTCGGTCCGCAACAGCTTGGCAATGCGATCTTGTTCCTCGGAGCTTTCGGCAGCGGCCTTCACATCGCGGCGCAGGAGGCGAAGGTTTCTCTGAACATCTACCAACGGCGAAAGCTGGAGCCAGTCGGCTACGTCTTTGTAGCGATCTTCGGGACTATGAGACTCAACAAAGTTGCGCAGCGCGTAGCCGCGAATGATTGGGGGCACAACGAAACCAGCCTTCATCGCGGCCGCAGCCGGGTGCATCGGGCGGGAACTGCCTGCAGCGACACGACTGCCCTCGGCCTTCGTCTTGCCAGTGATCGTCGTGAACTTGACCTTGGGCTCGATGCCAGATTCCTGCGCATCGTGGTGCATGAGCGCGGCCGGTCCGGCCCGGTTGTCGCGAGCCCGCTGCCCGAGCCGTTCGAGGGTGCCCTGTTCGGAGAATAGGTATTCGAGCGCGTCGATGACGCTCGACTTGCCCAGACCGTTCGGCGCGAAGATTGCCAAGCAGGGCTTTTTGCTTAAATCGAAGGTCTTGGGCTGAAGATATGCACGAAAGCCCTCCAGAGTCAGCGAGTGCAAGAAAGTGGGATCAGGCATCGCTCTGCTCCTCGTCTGGAGCCGCGCGCTTCGACGCAATTAAGACGATCGCGGCCTTCGCATTGGCCACTGCATCAGCATGCGGAGTGGCAGTAAGCAGGTGATCAGAAAGAATGCTGGCAAGGTCGGCGTCGACATCAGCCGAAGCCTTAAGGTCCTTCGATACGCCAGCCAGAAAAACTTCAGGCGTCTCCACTGGTTCGACTTCTGGCTGCCCGAGTTCCATTGGCATACCCAGCGCTGTCGTATCTCCCTGCGCTCCCGTTTCGTCCTCTTCCACAAAACCCCCTTCACATACTCCAAGATTCGAAACAGCGAAATGCTCGGCTGCCGCGTCCGTATAAAACGAGATCAGAGTAGCACAGAAGATCTCAAAAACGCGATGGGCATGGGGACGTTTTCTGGGAGACTATCGAACGGCAGCTGAGGGCCGATTGTGAATGAGGCCAAGATAGTTCTCACCAGATCGCGTCGTCTCTTCCGCAAAGCAATGACTGATGATGCCCAATGCCCCTTCAGTCATGTCGTCATAGCTCCTGCACTCCAAACACACTTGACAAGTTCCCAATTTGGTAACATATGAGGGGATGTTCTCATACAGGGAACACGATGAGGTGGCATGCGGATCCTGTCGAGACGAACACTTGTTGAGTACTGGACCAAGCATGCGGCGGCGAAAGCCCCGCTGCTGTTCTGGTACGCTGAGGTCGAGCGGGCCCAATGGGAGCGCCCGCAGGACGTGAAGGACATGTTCGGTGGGTCGGTGGACTTCGTTGGAGACAGCAGGATCGTGTTCGACATCGGCGGCAACAAGTTTCGGCTGGTCGCCCGTGTTGTGTACGGCCCGTATTACCGTGTGATGATCAAATTCGTGGGTACCCACGCAGAATATGACAAGATTGACGTAACCAAGATCTAAGTAAACCAGGAAGAAACAAATGGAACTCCGCGCCATTCGAACCGATGAAGATCTGGATTGGGCACTTGCGGAAATCGAACAATACTTCGATGCACCGCCTGCGCCTGGAACAGAGGAAGCTGATCGCTTCGACATCCTGACCGATCTCATCGAAGCCTACGAGAACCGTGAATACCCCATCGAAGCGCTCGATCCTATTGAGACGCTCAAGGTCTTCATGGACATCAAAAAGAAGAAACAGAGTGATCTGGCAGAGCTGGTGGGCGGCAAGCCACGCGCCTCCGAGATTATGAACCGCAAGCGTCCGCTCACACTGCGCATGATCCAGAAGATCAACACCAGCTGGAAAATCCCAGCGGCCTCTCTGATCGCACCCTATCACCTCGAGGCTAACGGCGAGGGGGCCTGACCCCCCTCCCATGGTTCCTCCCCGGGCCTTTGCGTATACGGGGGGGCTAAGCGCGCAAGTTTCCTAGCGTCTGGCCTTTTCACCGGGGAATCCACCTGGAAGCCAGCACGCTGGCAATGCGCCAAAACCTGACTCATTATCAAAGGGTTACGCGCTTCGATGGCCTTGCAGGTGGATTCCATCGAGGAATCCAAGGAAGCCACCTTTCGTGGATTCCACCCGTCCCCTTAAGAAGCCTTTGATTCAAAACAGAAAACGGATTGACATTTCTAGCCCCCTTGACCTATCGAAGAAACATCGAAGATTTGCGCCCGGAGGAGACCCTCGTGGGCGCTTTTGTTTTTCTGGCACCGCGATCGCTGACACGCCCATGCATTTGGAGCTGGCTTCAGCATGCCTTGCCTGCAGCCAGTGAGCGTCCCGCCCCATGGATCTTGTCTTTGCACCGCGCCAGATCGAGCTCTGGCCGATCGAGAAGCTGCGCCCTTATGCCAAGAACGCGAAGATCCATGGCGAGGCCCAGGTTGCGAAGATTGCGGCCAGCATGGCGAAGTTCGGCTGGACCGTCCCGTGCCTGGTGGCCGACGACGGCGAGTTGATTGCCGGCCATGGGCGCGTGCTGGCAGCCGGCGCGCTGGGCCTGACCGAGGCCCCTGTCATCAGGCTTGGCCATCTAGATGAAGCGGAACGGCGCGCCTATCGGATCGCCGACAACAAGCTGACCGAGCTCGCCGAATGGGACGAGGCGATGCTGCGTGACGAGATCGCAGGGCTCTTGGCGGAAGACTTCGACCTCGATCTGCTGGGCTTCTCAGATGAGGATCTGGATGCCCTGCTGCAGGATCCAGAGACGGTGAGCGACGATGGGGCCGTTGAGGGCGAGGATGATATCCCGGAGCCGCCGGTTAACCCGGTGTCGGTGGCAGGCGACCTTTGGCAGCTAGGGTCGCATCGGCTGATCTGCGGTGACAGCACCAGCGCCGATGTGGTCGGGCGCCTACTGGGCAGCGTCAAACCATTGCTGATGGTGACTGACCCACCCTACGGCGTGGAATACGACCCGTCTTGGCGCAACCAAGCGGGCGCGGCCAAGACGAAACGCACAGGCAAGGTCCTGAACGACGACCGCGCTGATTGGCGCGAGGCCTGGTCCCTCTTTCCCGGTGATGTGGCCTATATTTGGCATGGCGCGCTGCACGCAGCGACTGTGGCCGACAGCCTGATCGCCGCGGGCTTCGCCATCCGCTCCCAGATCATCTGGGCAAAGGACAGGCTGGTGCTCAGCCGCGGCGACTATCACTGGCAGCATGAGCCCTGCTGGTATGCGGTGCGGGCCAAGGGCAAGGGCCATTGGGCCGGCGATCGCAAGCAGACAACGCTCTGGCAAATCGCAAACAAGGACCAAGATGCCGAAACCGTACACGGCACGCAAAAACCGGTCGAATGCATGCGCCGCCCGATCCTTAACAACTCCAGCCCCGGCCAAGCAGTCTATGAACCGTTCATGGGATCGGGCACCACGCTGATCGCGGCTGAGACCACCGGGCGCATTTGCTACGGGGTAGAGCTGAACCCGGTTTACGTCGATGTCGCTATCGAGCGCTGGCAAGCCTTCACCGGCGAGGAGGCAGTTCTGGCAGACAGCGGGGAGAGTTTCGCCAGCCTCAAGTCCAAGCGCCTGGCAGCGTGATGCAGTCACGACGCCAATCGCTGATCGAGGCGATCACCAATGTCGCGGTGGGCTATGCGCTGGCCGTGCTGACGCAGATCGTGGTGTTTCCGTGGTTCGGGTTGAAAGTAAGCCTGAACGAAAACCTCGCGATCGGCGCGATGTTCGTGATGATCTCGCTTCTGCGCAGCTATGCGCTGCGCCGGCTGTTCGAGCGCTGGCGATGACTGGCGGAATCAGGCCGCGTCCAATTTGTAAACAGTGCCGCGCTCGGGGTGTTTCTCAGAAGTGATTGGCAGGCCAAGCTTCTTCTTGAGCGCACCAGAGATTGCGCCTCTCGCCGTATGTGCTTGCCAAGATGTCGCCTCAACGATCTCGGTGATCGAGGCACCTTCGGGGCGCTGCAGCATTTCGATCAACAGGGCCTGCTTGGTACCTTGCCGGATAGAAACCAGCTTGGGGCCTTCACTTGCGCCAGCGGCCACTTCCTTAGATTTGGCCGCTGGCCGAGCCTTGCGGATATTGCTGACCGTGCTCGCGACAACCGGATCAATGCCGATGGCATCAAGTCCGGCCTCAGTTGCGATCAAGGTCGTGCCATGACCATCACCGGTCTCACGCCAGAGTGGTTCGCGACGACGGAGATTGGCATTAACCTCTTCAAGCCAGCCGCGCTCGATCATCTTGGTGACGGTCATCTTGGCCGCAGCGCCAGCCAGCCCGTCGGGCAGAGGCATGGCCAAGTTGCCGGGGCGGGATGCGGCGCGCGTGAGTATAATGGTTTGTGTATCGGTGAGTTTGGGCATCGTTTGCTCCTTTTCAAAAAGTGTCGTGAAGCAGGTCAGTGGGCATCATCCATCGCGGCAGTGACCGCGAAGTGCTGCACCCAACCGGTTAGGTAAGACAGCCCAGCAGGGATGCCGTGCTCACGTTCGGTCTTGCGATCGATGCGCCAGCCCTGCCAGCGGCGGATCGCGGAGGCGATGGCGGCTTCGAGCCCAATGCCACAGCCGGTCATGTTGCCAACGACATCGTCGGCGAAGTGGCGGCCCATGCGACTGTCGAGAAAGTCGCGGATGCCGATGATCTCGTCCTCACTGTCGGCATGGATGGCTTCAGCGATCAGGCGAGAAGCAAGGCTCCAGACCTCCGAGCTGCGGCGGTCGCGCTGAGGGCAGACGGTCAGCGTGCGAAAGAAGCCGTAATCCTCATTGCGGCTGGGCGGGATGGGGTGTGTGGTCATGGCGTGGGCCTTTCAGGTGAGTTGCATCGTTTTGGTGCAATCACAATCGCTCTGAAGAGCCGATTAACGTAGCAAAATCAGAGCACTATAATTGCTATCTGATCACTGCGCTTAATCCGTCGCATCGATCCAATGCCCGTCCTGCCAGAGGTAGAGATGGGACAATTCACAGGTCGGCCGCGAGAGGAACCGGGGCGGCCGAGGCGGGTTGAAACAATCCAGCGCCTCGGCGCTGACCTGCCGGATTTCCCTTGCGGCAAGGATGTCTTCGGGCGTCCACGCGGCTAGCGCGGTAAGCATGTGCGCGGGGTAGCCATCGTAATGGACATATACATGCGCCCATTCTTCGGGCCCGGTCTGGATAGCGATCTGTGCGCGGGTGCTCATAGGATCGCCCTCATTTCTGCTGCGCAATCAGCGCGAGGAGGACCGCCGCCATGCCGCCCAGGTATTCGCTGCGGTGGAACACGATCTCGTCGATGAGGCCGGCGTTGTCGATCGCGGGGTCAACCACGAGATCGTCTGCCATGTGCGGCATGAGGCGTTTGGCTTCTGCGTTGTAGCGGGTGGCAAGGGTCATCTGTGCTTCTCCAATCAGGCAATTTGCTTGATGTGAGAATCGCTCTAAGCGGAAGTGTAATCAACTCAAATAGGCAGATATTTCTATTTATTTTCAATATATTGAGGCCGATCTAGCCGCCATGGAAGGTATGTCTGAACGCGCCTATGCCGAGCATGCCGGGATCTCACGCGGGGCCGTGCAGAAGGCGCGCAAGACCGGTCGGCTGGTGCTTTTTGCAGACGGGTCCATCAACGCAGTGGCGTCCGATGCGCGGCGCGGTTCAGCGACCGATCCGGATCAACAGATGCGCTCTCGCGGTGGCCTCAGTGCAGTAGGTGACGGGCCTGCAGTCTCCGGCCCGGGCAACAGCACGTCCTATATCAAGGCGCGCACCGCACTTACCGTCTATCAGGCTCAGGAACGGCAGCTGTCGATCCAGAAGAAAAAGGGCGTGCTGGTCGATCGCGCGCGCGCCGAGACCTTGGTGTTTCGCCTTGCGCGCCAAGAGCGGGATCTTTGGGTCACCTGGCCCACACGCGTGGCGGCGCTGATGGCCGCACAATTGTCCGCAGATATGGAGAAGGCATCCGGCAAGGCGGTGACGATCGAGACTGCGATCTTGCAGAGGGTGTTGGAAACCCATGTCCGAGAGCAGCTCGACGCCCTGGCCGACCTCAGGGTCTCGCTTGAATGATGAGGAGAACACATCTGATCTGACCGAGGGCCTTGATCTCGCCTTTGATGGCGCAGAGGATATCCTGCGCGCATGGCGCCGTGGGATGCGGCCCGACCCTGACCTGACCGTATCCGAATGGGCAGATAAGCATCGCAAGCTGTCATCGCGTGCCTCGGCTGAACCCGGACAATACAGAACAGCCCGAACGCCATATCTGCGCGCCATTATGGATGCGCTGTCGCCAAACCACCCAGCACAGCGGATCAGCTTCATGAAGGCCGCCCAAGTCGGGGCTACCGAGGCAGGGAACAACTGGATCGGCTTCGTGATCCATCACGCGCCCGGCCCCATGCTGGCGGTGCTGCCCACCGTGGAGATGGCAAAGCGCACCTCGCGTGGGCGGATCGATCCGCTGATCGAGGACAGCCCAGCGCTAAAAGAACGCGTGCAGCCCGCGCGCTCGCGGGATGCGGGCAACTCAATGCTGTCAAAGGAATTCCCAGGCGGCATTCTGGTGCTGACCGGTGCGAACAGCGCGACGGGCCTGCGCTCGATGCCCGCACGCTACGTGTTTCTGGATGAGGTCGATGCCTATCCGGCCTCGTCCGACGAAGAAGGCGATCCGGTCACGTTGGCCGAGGCGCGCACCACGACCTTCGCGCACAGGCGTAAGGTGTTCATGGTCTCGACACCCACGATACGGGGGCTCTCGCGCATTGAGCGAGAGTTCGAGGCCAGCGATCAGCGGCGCTATTTCGTGCCATGTCCTCATTGCGACCATATGCAATGGCTGCAATTCGAACGCCTGCGCTGGGATAAGGGACGACCGGAAACCGCGGCCTATGCCTGCGAGGGCTGCGAGCGCCCTATCGCCGAGCACCACAAGACGGACATGCTGGCGCGAGGTGAATGGAGGGCCACCGCGACCAGCGCGGATCCCAACGCCATCGGGTTCCACCTCTCGGCCCTCTATTCGCCGATAGGCTGGAAAAGCTGGGAGCAAATCGCACGGGATTGGCTGGCAGCGCAGGGCTCGGACGAAATGCTACGCGCGGCGCGCAACACGCTCTTGGGCGAGACCTGGGTTGAAAGCGGCGACGCGCCGGAATGGCGTCGGCTGGCGGATCGGCGCGAGGCTTATGCGGCGCAGATCCCTATGGGTGGTCTGTTCCTGACCGCGGGGGCCGATGTGCAGAAGGACCGCATCGAGGTCGATGTCTGGGCTTGGGGCCGAGGTCTGGAAAGCTGGCTCGTCGATCACATCGTGATCCCGGGCGGGCCAGATGACCCGGCCTGCTGGGAGAGGCTGACCGCCCTCTTAGGCCAGACATGGCAACATGAGAACGGCGTCGTGATGCCGCTCGCCAAGCTGGCGATCGATACCGGCTACGAAACCTCCGCCGTCTACGCCTGGGCGCGGGCACAGGGTATTGCGCAGGTGGCACCCGTGAAGGGGCTCGAAGGCTTCAACCGTGCGACACCTGTTTCGGGCCCGACCTTCGTCGATGCGACCGTGAATGGGCGGAAGCTCAAGCGCGGAGCACGGCTTTGGACAGTGGCGACGGCCACCTTCAAGGCGGAGACCTATCGCTATCTGCGCCTTGAGCGACCGTCCGATGAGGATCGCGCGCTGGGCGTGCCCAACCCGGCGGGCACCATCCACCTGCCCGACTGGACGGACAGCGAATGGCTCAAGCAGCTGGTGGCCGAACAGCTGGTCACCATCCGCGACCGGCGCGGTTACGGCCGCCAGGAATGGCAAAAGATGCGCGAGAGGAACGAGGCGCTGGACACAAGGGTCTATGCGCGGGCCGCCGCGTGGATCCTCGGCGCCGACCGCTTTGATGAACGGATGTGGCGCCAGTTGGAGAAGCAGGCCGGTGTGGAGACGGCTGTGCCAGCGCAGGGTGCCGAGCCCGAGAAACCGACTGAACCTCAGGCGGGGCGGATCGCATCGCCCCGGCGGCGCGGCTGGAAGATCAGCACGCCCAAATACATGGAATGATGAATGACCCTCGACGAGCTAAAACTCCGGCACAGCGCGCTCTTGGCCGCGCGCTACAGCGGCACACGGTCTGTGAGCTATGACGGCAAGACGGTGAATTATGGCACCGACGCCGAGCTTGCCGCGGCCATAGGTGATGTCGAACGGCGCATCGCGAAACTCGAACGCGGCGCTGGGCGCGTGTTGCGCCCAAATGCCGTGAAGGATCTCTGATGAACTGGCGACAGCGCCTTGGGGCCTTCATAGGTGGCTTCGATGCTGGCCAGCATCATCGCCGCCTGCGTGGGTTCCAAGCGACACGCGCGCATGTGAATGCCTTGATTGCGGCCTCCGGGCCCGACATCACCGCCCGTGCCCGCTGGCTCGTGCGCAACAATGGCTATGCCGTGAACGCGGTGGAAAGCTGGGCGGCCAATACGGTGGGCGACGGGATCAAGCCTATCTCGAAGCTGGCGGATGCCGCCCAAAAGGAAGAGCTGCAGCGGCTCTGGTTCGCCTGGACGGATGAGGCCGATGCCGAGGGCTTGACGGATTTCTACGGGCTTCAGCGGCGAGCGGCGCGTGAGGTGTTCCTGGCAGGCGAAGTCTTTGTTCGGATCAGGCCGCGGCGGGTGGAGGACGGCCTCACGGTACCGCTCCAACTCCAGATGCTGCCCTCGGAAATGCTGCCGCTTCATGAAACGGGCGTGGCGCGCAACGGTAATGCCATCCGGCAGGGCATCGAGTTTGACCGGATCGGGCGCCGTGTGGCCTATCACTTCTTCCGCCGCCATCCGAGCGACAGCACCGATCCGGGGCTCTCTGGAGAGATTGTCAGGGTGCCCGCCTCGGAGGTCATCCACGTCATCGACCCAGTGGAGGGTGGTCAGCTGCGCGGCGTCTCGAAACTGGCGCCCGCCATCGTGAAGCTGTTCCTGCTCGACCAATATGACGATGCCGAGCTCGACCGCAAAAAGGTCGCCGCGATGTACGCGATGTTCGTGACCTCGCCCGCCCCGGAGAACCCGCTCGCGCCCTTGGACGATGAAGAGATGCCCGCAGGCGTCGAGATCAGCCCCGGTCAAATCGTGCGACTGGATCCCGGCGAGGATGTGACCGTCGGCCAGCCCGCCGATAGCGGGGCAACCTACGAGCCTTTCCAGTACCGGACGCTACTGCAGATCTCGGCAGCGTTAGGCATCCCGTACCCCTATCTCGCGAATGACATGGTGAAGGGGAACTTCTCCAACTCGCGCCTGGCGCTGATCGAGTTCCGCCGCCGCGTCTCCGCCTGGCAGCATTCGGTGATGGTCTACCAGCTCTGCCGCCCGGTCTATGCGCGCTGGCTCGATCTGGCCGTTCTGTCCGGCACGCTGGCCCTGCCGGGCTATGAAGCTGAACGCCCGCGGATGCTGGCAGCAGATTGGTTGCCCACCAAATGGGATTGGGTCGACCCACTGAAAGACGCCAATGCCGAAATCGCCCAGATCGAGGCGGGCCTGAAATCCCGAACGCAGGCCATCGCCGAACGCGGCTATGACGCGGAGCAAGTTGATCGGGAAATCGCATCCGAGCGGGAACGCGAACGTGCACTGGGCCTTGATTTCCGCCGGCCAGGATCGCCCGCGCAAGGCGTGCAGGCGGTTCCTATCGAGGACGATGAGGCCGAGCCAAACAATGAGACCGATGACGCGGAAGACCGCTCGCGCCCTGACGAGGACCAAGCCTGATGCTCCATGCCCGCATTGCCGCACGCGCTTTCAACACTCCGCTGCTGGTTGAACCCACCAAGGCCATGGCGTTCCTGTCGGGGCTCGGGCCGCGCATACTGGGGCGGCAGGTGGAACTAGCGGAGGGCGGCGACGCGTCAGATGGCGCTGCCAGTCTCCCCGCTCGCGCCAGCATTCTGGCCGGGAACCTCACCGAGCGACTGCAGCAACATGGCGATGCACCCTATGCAGTCGAGCCACGCACGGGCTCCATGCTCGTCTTCGAGGGCCACTTGCCCCATGACAGCACCTATTTCGAGGGCGACGAACGGATGTGCATCCCCGTCCTTTGCTCCCTCGATCTACCCAATTCTCACTGCAAGGCCGGTCTCTCTGAGATCCTGGCCCATCAGGCGCAAGGAGGCTGCCATGGCCTATAAGGTCGGAACCACCATCGTGATTGACGACAGCGGAAACGTGGATTGGTCGCGTATCGCCAACAAGCCGGCGATTGGAACCGGGGACATCACGGGCGTGACGGTGAGCAATACCACGCCAACCTCAGGCCAAAGTCTATTTGGCTTGCTCTACCAAAGCTGTGGAGGGGGTGCTTGCACATCCAACTGCTATGTTGGCTCGCTTTCCGGCGGCGGCAGCAGCGGAGCAGTGACCATAACAGCGAACCGCCAATATTATAACTGCAACTGCAATTGCCGGTGCTGACGATGGAAATCCGAAGCACGAGTGTCGACCTCTGGCCGACGCGGGTCACGTTCTTCGAGACGCCAGTGGATTGGGCGGTGAACCGGCAACTGGCCAACCAGGCCATCGCCGCCGTCGAGGCCACCGAAAACGGGTCGATGGCCAACGCAGCAAAGCGCCGTGTGCGCGGCATTCTCGAGCGGAGCGAAGCCGGTCAGGCGCTGAAGGCCCATCTCTTCACCTGCGCGCGCGCCGTCCTTGGCCCTTGGGCCAAATATCTCGACCCCGACCATTGCGAAAACCGCGCATTGGTCATCGAACCGGGCGGCTTCATCTCCACCCACAAGGACAGCCGCGAGGGGGATCTGACCTGCGTGCACTTCCTGACTGGCGGCGGGGTGGGGCAGCCAGTGAATTCTGTCGGCACCCCCCGCTTTGTAATCGAGGATCCGTCGCGGTACTTTGACGAGGGCCGGCTGCCCTTCGAGGCGCGGCACGGCTACTCGGTCAATCCGCGACCAGGACTCTCGGTCTTCTTCCCCTCCCATATTCCCCACAACCAGCACCCCTATGAGGGGAGCGTGCCCCATGTCCAGGTGGTCGCAAACTTCCGCGTCAACCTGCCTGTGGCGATCGAGGAAAGGCTTTTTGACTGATGTGGTTCGATCTGACCCTGGAAGCGCGTGACGGCAGCCGCCATCACGTGAGCTACAACCCGCACACCTCCGAATGTGAAGGGCTGCCGCTGCCGGTTGAACCAGGAATATTTGCGCAGGTTGCCCGCGTGGCCAAAGACAAGCCCCTCGGAAAATCTCGCGCTCCCCGCATCCTGAAAATCCAGCTCGGGCTCTCGTGCAACTATGCCTGCAGCTATTGCAGCCAGGCCTTCCAGATCGCCGATGCCACGGTCTCGAAGCTGGCCGATGTCGAGCACTTCCTGACTGAGCTTGACGGCTGGATCACCGACGCCCCGGAAAAGGTCGAGCTTTGGGGCGGGGAGCCGTTTCTTTACTGGGCAAAGATCAAGCGGCTGATCCCCGCGCTGGCGGAGCGCTTTCCGGCGGCGCGCTTCTCGATCGTCACGAACGGCTCGCTCCTCTCCCGCGAAAAGCTGGATTTCATCGCCGAACACGACATTGAAATCACGATCTCACACGACGGGCCCGGTCAGCATCTGCGCGGCCCGGATCCGTTCGACGATCCCGACAAGAGCCACTGGATCCACACCCTGTTGGCCGAGCGCCCGGAAAAGACCGGGTTCAATGCGGTGCTGACGCGCCAGCATCATGACCTTCGCAAGCTCAAGGCATGGTTCGCCGAAAAAGTTGGGCCGGACATCTTCGTCGGGCTCGAGGGCGTCGTGAATGTCTATGACGCAGCGACCGCCGTAGGGACAGGTCGGTTCGAACCGGTGGAGCTGAACAGCCTGACGCACTCGATCTTCGAGGCGCTGGTTGAGGATCCGAACGCTTTTGGCCTCGGCGAGCGCATCAACGAGTTCTTTGCCTCGATTCAGCGGCGGCGCCCCATCGAGGCCCTCGGCCAGAAATGCGGCATGGACAGCCCCGACGCCATCGCCGTCGACCTGCGTGGCAATGTTATGACCTGTCAGAACACCGGCGCTAAGGGGGCCCACAAGATCGGCCATGTTGCCGACTTCGACGCCATCGCGCTCGATACCGCGACGCATTTTGCGTTCCGGGACGAATGCATGTCATGCCCCGTCGTTCAACTCTGCAAGGGATCCTGCATGTTCCTCGAGGGGGACTTCTTCAAGCAGAGCTGCGCTAACGAGTTTGCATTCAATATGGGGATCCTGATGGCGGCAGTCTGGCATTTGACGGGGATGGTGGTGAGGGAGGTCAAAAGACCAGATCGATAAAACCATGCACCGCTAGGAACGCGATAACAAACCAGACGAAGAACTGCAGCGCTCCTTTCATTCTATCTCCAGCGTTTGGCCCGCTTTGCGCCAACAGTCTTCAGCACAGCCCCTCACGGATTTATCGGGCTGAGATCAATTTCGCCGCCCTTGCTTCTGAAGGTCGCCACGTCGGCATCCCAAGTTGCCACCACATAGCACGGGTCTGCGCCTGCCCCGCTGTTCCCGTCACTTGTGACACAACCGCTCCCATGGATGGGGATCAGAACAAATGATTTCTCCCCTTGCAGCACTGAGAACGGACGAAATCCACTCCGGCGGAAAAAGGCGACCCCGTCCACGATCAGATGGAAGCCGCAGCCACCCGAGCCGCACCAGCCATATCCAACATTGGTGCAGTGAAACTCGTTATAGAGAACCGTGCCCGTGACACCGTCTGGTGTCAGCGCAATGTCATAAATGGCATCCTCGGACAGGCTCAAGACGCCCTGCAGCGGCGCATCAAGATCGTCGTCAATCCCGCGGAAATTCGCCTGTTCAGCATCGCACTGTTCCTGGAACTGCTCGATGATGAAGTCGACCATTGGGTCTGCTTGGACGGGCTGGACCATCATAGGGACGCATAGCAACGCGGGGCATGAGTGGCTAAGAAACCGAAGAGCCCAGCTACGCATCACGCATCCCCTCCACAAATCCGACTAGAAGATCCCACACGAACAAAATCGGCAGAGCCAAGAGCCACAAAAGATAAATTGCAGCACGCGCCATAAAGGCCAGCAAGACCACGGCTGCGGTGATCAGCATGTAGATGACCTGCAGCTGGGCCGCCTTCTTGCCGCGCAGCTGTACGCCGGCAAACTTGAACGACGAGTACTGGGGCTTCAGGAAGTTTAAAGTACCTGCCTTGTTCTTCACCGACGCGCTGACACCGGTTTTGGACAGGTTGAAGCCATGCGGTCCTGCCCGCCAACGACCGATCAGCTGAAACCTTCCGTTCTGCAGTGCCATACGTGTGCCGTTGGCAACCCGGGTGGACGCCCGCAGGCCCTTCGACGAGTTGGCCGTCAAGTTGACCGGGCCCACCTTCTCTTCAGCCCGAACCGCCACACCGCCCGTGCGAGAAGCGCGGGTGTATTTCCCTCGATGTTCGATCCGGACCTGCTTGCCGTCTTCGTCTTTTTTGCCAAGACCAATCACGAACCGTCCCCACCAGCCTCCGGCTCGAACGTGCGTGACCGGACATCGGCGTTCAATTTCTGCAGCGGATCGCGAAACGCCTTTTCAATGCGCACCATCGCATCCGTCATGAACTCGATCATGCGCGGCCAGTCCTCACGCTCGAACATATCGGCTTCGGTCTCGCATTTGATCCGACACGCGCGTCGATGATCGAGGCGCTCCCATACCAACGGCCCACCAAACGCCGCCTCAAGGGCTTCGCGCTGGGCGAGAAGCTGATCGAAGACATACTTGTTCTCGGCCTGCTCACCCCGATCGATATAAATCTCCGCGCGCCCGTACTTGCCCGCCGCGGCAAAATTGAAGCCAACGCCACGCATGCCAGACCCCGCACCGATCCAATTGGCGACCCCCGCGGAAATATTGTCGTATAGGCGTGATTTGGTCTGCATGACGCGGATCACTTCGCCCCAGAACTCGCGCCGTATGGTGTTCCGGGCGGCTTCCGCAGAAGAGGTTTGCACTTCGTCCTGAGCCTTGTCTGCCAGGCCAATCACGAAGTCCTGTGTATCCTTCACAGGGATGATCTGCTCGACGTTTAGAAAGAGATCGTCTCCCATCGACCACGGCGTGACCTTGAAGCACTGAACCTGGAGCTTGAAGTTCATCAGCCACAGAACGGTAGAGGTCACCTCTTTGCGAAAGTTCGCAGCAATCAACATAATCCGCTGTGACACTCCACGGTTGAGCGTGACCTCCGACAAATCGGCCACTTCCAGGAAATCGGCAATCAGCTCGCTCGCCGTACCGGGCTGGCCAGTCTTGGTCAGGTGATCCTGATAGATGCCACAGATGCTCTCAGTTTTCAGGCTTGCGCAGTAGGAGGCGTATTTCATGGCCTGCCAGGTGACGTCCTTGCCTGTGTCGTCGAGCTTGTTTTCGATGATGACCAAGCGGCCCTTCTTGTCCAACGCCAACAGATCGAGGCGCTCTTGCGTATCGGAAAACCCCGCAAATTCCTTCTGGATGATCAACAAATCCTCACCAAGACAGGATGGATACTTGGCGATCCACTCCTGCAGGTGCTGACGCTCCTTGAATCCCAATTCGGAAAAGCTGCGGGCCTTGAGCGGCTTGATCGAGTTGTCGTCTTTATCGATGCGGAACATGCGGCTTACCCCTGCTCGGCGCGAACGTAGGTCACATAAAAGCCCTTGATGATGCGGTGCTCCTGCAACCGATCACTGAGCGAAAACCCGTCCTTCTTGATCGGCGCCTGGAAAATATCGAGGCCACGATCCAGCACGATCTTCCAGCCAGTATCGGTAACG
The DNA here is from genome assembly GCF_042192375.1 of Pseudophaeobacter sp. TrK17. NCBI lineage: Bacteria > Pseudomonadati > Pseudomonadota > Alphaproteobacteria > Rhodobacterales > Roseobacteraceae > Pseudophaeobacter > Pseudophaeobacter sp. TrK17. The sequence goes on along the minus strand of NZ_CP071700.1, from coordinate 107,590 downwards.
ATATCACGCGCATGCGCTGTTCCTGTGCCATCGAAGGCCCATGTGAATTCAACGCCCGAGCCAACACAGGCGTCCAGGATCGAGTCCAACAGCTCGCGTTGCTTCCCAACATTGCCATCGTCTGGCCCTGTGACGAGGTGAACGCTGACCTGGTCCTCGGGCGATTTCCGCCGGATAACCATTTCAACGAATTCCATCATGTTTCGGATTTGGTAGAAGTATCGGACATAGGGGTCTGTCACGATGATCTTTGATGCGCCTTGGATGTAAGGGCCGAAGAGCCGATCGTAGCTGATCCCCTTGCGATCCTCTGTAAAGACATGGTGGCCTTCTTCGAGAACGGGCTTCGCCTTTACTTTGACGGGGCGCGCAGCCTCCGAAGCAGACTCTGACGTCGATACCCCTTCCTCACCGGCAGATGTGGCCTCACCAGCACCAGCTGACGTTTCTGACTGTTCCTGCTCCTTCGGGTCCAGCGCGGGCTTTAGGTGGTAGAATTGCGGGTATTCTTCCTCCTCAACCGTGGTCACACGGCGCTTGGCACCATCCGTGCCAAGGTAATGGAAATCGACCTCGGGATAAGTACTGTCGATGCGGGTCAACTGGTCTTTGACCCGCTTGCGACTTTCCATGGCAAGGCGCAGCAACTCTTCGACATCTTCCGCAGTCTCACCGCCATTCGGGAAGATCAGCTTCAGAAGACCCGACATCGTCTTGTAGATCGCGTCCCGATCCCGTGTCGAAATTTTCTCGCTGATTTTGAAATGCTGGTCCGGCCGGTGCGAGAAATCCTCCTGGCGCAGGTGGCGCAGGATCTCGGCGAGGTAGTCGACGATGAAGCCATACCCCTTCGTGAACATCTCGCCGCGGATCACGTCGATTTCCCAGCCGGGCAGATAGGCATGCAGACGATCGATGAAGGCCGAGTCATGGAACTGCGGCGGTAGGGCTTCAAAGAGGTCGCTGTTTTTCAGCATGAAGGGCACGTTGTGGTCGGTGTTGCCGACAAACGCGAAACTGGCCTCGGCCCCCATGGGGTTCACCCCCCGGGAGAAGGTCTTGTTGGCCATATAGTTTTTCATGATGTCGACCAGCGCCTTGTTCGCGGTCTTTTCCCGGCCGGCGAACTCGTCGAAAGCCACGACGTCCCAGTAGCCGACAAGGCCAATGCGACCGTTCGAGTTGTTCACGAAGAGCTTCGGGATCGTCACCTCGCCACCCGAGATCAGCTGACCATGCGGCGAAAACTCCGAATAGATGTGCGACTTGCCCGTCCCCTTGGGGCCGAGCTCGATGATGTTATAGTTCCGTTCCACGAAGGGGATCAGGCGCATCAACTGCAAGAGCTTCGCCCGACGCCCAAAGGCCTCCGGGTTGAACCCGATGCTCTGCATCAGAAGGTCAATCCAATCGTCAGTGTTAAAACTGCCCCGCGCTTCTCGGTAGCCGTCATAATCGACCTTGGCGATCTGAATGGGCTTAATGGTCTCGAGGATCCACGGCGAGATGCGCGCATCTTCCGAGAACTCGTATTGCACATCTGCGATGCACCAGACGCCCGTCACTAGCAGCTTTGGGTGCGCTTTGATCGTACCGCTGTCGACCGCAACCTTCTTGATGCCGAGGTTGTCGAAGGTCGCCTCGTAGCTATCGGTCTTCTCGTTCAGCGACACGCTGATCTGGTCGATGACCTTGTAACGGCCCTTTTCCTTGATCGTCGACTGAATGAGCCCCGCCTCGCTGCGATGGACATAATGTTTGCGCAGGATTTCTTTGACGGTCTCGATACCTGTGGCGATCGAAGCTTCGTCGTCCGTGGCACAGTACTGGCCGAGGAGATACTCGAGCACATAGGTCGGAACGATCGCGTTGCCCTTGACCGCCTTGACCAGGTCCTTGCGCACGACAAAGCCCGCGAAATGTTCATTGATCCTGGCGTCGAGATCACTCATGGGCCCGCTCCTCAAAAGTCAAAATCTGTTGTGATGCCACGTTTCAACTGGAAGCGGTGGCTTGTGTAGTCCTGATAGTGGCTCGTCTTGCCAACCCGCTCGCGCAGTTTCAGGAATACGTCTTGGTGGTTGAATTTGTCCGCCTCTCGCGACAGCAGGAACTTCCGAGGCATTTCGCGCTCGCGGGCGTTCTCAGAGGTGAAATCGAACTGCAGGACATGCTCGTCTGAAATCAGTGTGTCGTCGGCGGCATAGATACCCGCGACCAGCTCGCGCGCCTGCATCTTCTCGGAGACCGGTTGCGCCTGGTAGAAGATCACCGCCGTCTGTCCAGAAGTGATCTGGCTGCGGCCGGACACAATAATCTGCACCTCGACCTGGTTCACATCCGCTTCGCGCTGCTTGCCAACGCGAATGACCGGGATAACGATTTCCTGCAGCGAGGCCCCACCATGCACAAACCGGCTGCCCGCCCCTTTGACCCGAAGACGGTTGATCGAGTTCGGGATCAAGACTTCGAGGTCACCAGTGAGGCCGAGGTTGGCCGAGGTGAACTTTTTCATGCCGGCGGTTTCGTCCAGGCCGCGACCGATGACGAAGCGGCGATTGCGCAGCATGATTTCGTCGCCCTTGGGATCAGCGACAGCAAAGTCGCTCTCATCCAGCGCTCGATGTTGATAGAGGAAGCCATGATCCGCTGTGATCAGGATATTTGAGAAATTCGCCGACGTCAGTTTCCGAACGAGCTTGGTCAGCTCTTCGATCGCATCTTCTGCCGCCTTGGGCAGCTGATCCTCGGTCTGCAGCTTGTCGCCAATCGCATCGATCAAGTTGTGGTAGATATAGACCACGTCATTGTCGCGGAAGAGCTCTTTGCCTTCATCGACTCGCATATCGAGCACATCGCGTGCGGATAGAGCCTTGGCGCGATCGCCTGCACGTCCTGTTGCCAATATCTTCTCGCGCGCCGCGAGGCCTTGGGTGCTTTCGCCCCCCGACAGAACCGATCCGCTGCCATCAGTTGCGAAAGACAGCTCTCTGTTCGGCAAGAGCGCTGCCATCCCGAGCTGTGTATAGCTGGGTAGCGCGCTGATCATGGGCTTCAGCTCTGCATCAAACCGATTCAGCGCCCGGATACGACGCAAGCATTCCTCGGCCACCTCGAAGCGCAGGGCATCCGAGACTATGACCACGACTTTTTGGTCTCGACGGCGGAACTCTGCAGCCTGTTCGACATAGAAAGCGCTCTGGCGTGCGTAGCCGGGGATTGTCCAACTGGTCAGTCCGGCAACCTGATCCTGCCAGGCGTCATTCAGCTTCAAGAGGAAGCTATTGGTGTATCTGTTTTCGACCGCCTCGTAGAGTTCTGAAAGCAGCGAGGCATGACCACTGCGCTGCATATGGTAGATGAACTTGCGATAGAGCTGGTCGAGCTTGTACCAGCTGCTGACGTACCGCTTCACCCCTTCGGCAGGGCTCGTCATCCCCAGATTGGCCTCGGCGAGCGCCTGCTGAAATTCGGTCGCAAAGCCGATCGCCTGATAGATGTCCTCGTAGGTGCCATACCAATGGCTCTGCCGGCGTTCGCGCACCCATTTCAGCACCTCAGACGCGCTGACTGTCTGGGTCGACATTGCATGCACGAGCTGCCGGATGATGTGGCGATCGATTTCCTCGAAATGGTCGACGGCCATGACCGCACGAAAGTCGCGCTTGGACAAGTCCTCTGGGATCTTGAGCAAGCCCTGATAGCGCGCGGCCAACGTCTCGAATGCAGTTTCCCAGTGGCGGTTGTTCTTCCACCGACGGAAGACCAAAAGCGCCTCGGCGTTCAGCTTCCCATCCTCGCCAAGCGCCCGCAGGTACGCCGACTGAAAAAGTGCGATCGCAAAGTCTTCAAGGTCGGGCTGATCCGGCTGATAGCCATAAGCATTTCCGACTTGCTTCCAGAACACCTCGGTCAGACCAGACCGCTCGATCAGCCGCATGGCATCATCGCGGCCATCCGCCAACTCACCCAAGAGCGCCTCGACAACCGTATCAAGCCCACCTTCAGCACCAGCGCAGACGGCCAGCATGCGCAGCCGCACCTGGGACTGCGTGTCTGCAGCATGCAAAAGGCGTTTCAGCTCGGCCACACGGGCTTTGGAGCGGTAAAACTCCATGTGATCGCGCACAACGCTTTCGAATTGCGGCGGCAGGCCCAGCTCACCCAGCCAGATCCCAGCCTGATCCGCCTTGAACACCGCCGTTGCCAATTGCAGGTCCAGCAGCCAGTTCGCCGCATTCTCAGGCTCTGACCCGTCATGGAATACTAGAAACTTCGCCTTCGGCTCCTGCCGCAGCATCCGGTATTTGAGGCCGAACTGGTTGTTGGCGATCTCCACCTTGGTCACGCCAGCCAGCTCAACCGCGTCGAACTCCCCCCGCATGTCGCGCGCAGCGTCATACCAGAAGACGATGCGATGCTCGTCAAAGAGGCGTGTCAGGCTGGCGGTGATCCGGTCAGTCATCCTTCGCCTCCAGCCCTGGTATCTTCTTCAGTGCCTCGCCAAATTTGGGATAGTTCGCCTTCACCCCGTCATCGAGGTCGATCTCGATCTTGGCCTGCGCCAACGGGAAGACGACATCGCGCTCCCATTCGTTCAGCTCGTCGATTTGTTTGGCGATGACGGCCATGTCCTTCAGCGCCTTGGTGCGCTGGCCTTGGCTGGCGCTCATGTCATCTGACAGCTTCTCAAGCCGCCCGCGCTCCCCTTCAAGCTTGCTGATGAATTCGCGCAGATAGTCGTTGAGCAGCACCGACACCGTGTCGGCCCGATACCGGTGCATGTAGATCAGCGCGTTGAACGTCCCCTTGGGTGAGGAGAACATCCAGTAGATCGGGCGCTTTTTGTAGCGCTTCACGTGGTCGGTGTAGAAATCCTTGGTGAAATACTTGCGGATGTCCTTGCCAAGGGCGTCCTCGATATACCTCAGGTTCTCGCGGAAATGCGCCTCGCCAAATGTCACGCGCAGGAACAGGCGGAAGCGTTCGGTGATGTCATCGGCGAACCAGTCGCCATCAAGCACGGGGATGACGTTGTCTTCGTCCGGCATGAAGGTCGGCTCGGGGATGCGGGTGAGGTAGTCGGCCAGTGTCTCGCCCTGATTGGCGAGGATCAGGCCCGGCGCATCAAGGCTGTAGCGCCCGAACATGCAGCCCACGGCATAGCTGAGGAACTCGGCCATGGTATCCGCGCGCAGGCGGGTTTCGCGGTCGGCCTCGGAGTTCTTCACGCCATAGCGATAGGCGGGGTTGCAGGTGAGGGTGATCTCCTCGATCGGCACTTCGGGGGTCAGCTCGTTCTGCAGGCCGTAGGCGTCGATGAAGATGCGGTTGTTCTCTTCCTCCAGCCGCTGCATCTCATCCGTCATGGACTGCCAATTGGCGCGCAGTTGGGCGTAGGTGTCCTCGAGCGTGTTGGCGCGGTGATCGAGCGAGAGCAACGGGAGCGTGGTGAAATCCCAAGAGGTTTCGTAGGCGTCCCAGTCGGAGCGTGAGATAGCAACCAATTTTTTCTCGGCATTGCCAACATTCGTTGCAACGGTGTCAGCAAGACTTGCTGTAGGGAGGGACAAAACGTCGTTAACTTGCGTGTTTATTGTTGGGTTGATGGCGTCCAGAAAGAACCTTGTCGGCTGGCTGTTCAAAGCTGCCAAGGCTACATAGTCGCAACTATAGTCATCGTTAAAAATGACAGGTCCACCGGAATCGTATTCAGCTATATCTCGCTTGATGCGGAAGGTTGGGTTGGCCGAAGTAACTTTAGTCCAAGTTATCCCTTCTTTGCGCTGGAAGCTCTCGGGGTATAGGCCTCCGACTGAATCGTAGTGTTTGACTGCTTCGGCAGACCAGTCGACCAAGTGTTCCTCGTTCCCATAGTGCTTGCGAACCTCACCACCTTTGGTCAAACGACGCCAGTGCTTCTTGTCTTTGGCTGTTTCCCAAACGAAGCGAATGTATCTGTCGCTTCCATGCGTTTTCAATCTTCCGCCGGATGTCCAGATATCACGAAATAGCTGTCCTTCAAAAATGGAGAAGTTAGGCAGCCAATATGCAATAGGGCTTGCTGGAACTTTGAGAAACTCGTCATTTCTTACGGAAATGACTTCGTTTTCCGTTAACCTCTCGTGGAATAGCTGATGCTTATCGACGACGGCAGGAACATTGCTCAGATTGATATAATTTCCGACACCTTGGTTCGCACTGGCCTGCACAGTAAAACCAACCCCCCGGTTATAAACATGGCCGTCAGGAAAACAGTTCCAGCCTACGTGCATCAGTGTTTGAATAGAAGCGTTTCGGATCAGTTGCTGTCGAAGGTCTTTGAACGAAGAGAGGAACATCCAACTATCCAGCGTCACTATCGCGGCTGTCCCTTTTGACTTGTTCAATCTTTGGCACGCGACAATGAAAGCCGTCATCAGGTCGGCCTTGCCCGATGGGTAGTTTTTCTCAATCCAACTCTTGAGTGTGGGGTTCATTCCTCCGTTGCCCATATAAGGCGGATTGGCCACCACCACATGATACTTCGGCGAGAGCGCCTCGGCCATGCGCAGCACGGCGACGACACGCGCCTGCACCTCTTTCAGCAGCAGGTCGTCGCCGAAGTCTGGCCCAGCAGTTTCACACAGTGCATCTTCGTTTCGACGCGGCTGCGGCGGTGGTATCCGCTCCATCGTCGCCAGAGCGCGCGGCCGAGGTACTTCGATGTCCGCAGTGCTTCGTTTCGTGCGACCGCGCCGGCGGTGACTGTCTTCCACGGTTTGGCGTTCTTGCGGGGCGGAATGACAGCGTGGGCGCCACGGTCAGCGATGGCATCGTGGCATTTGCGGGTGTCGTAGGCGCCGTCGGCGGTGACGCTGCCGATCTGCTCGTCCGCCGGGATCTGACCGAGCAGGTCGGGTAACACCGGCGCATCACCGATGTGGCTCCCGGTGATCTCGACAGCGCGGACCTCCAGTGTTTCCTCATCAATCCCGAGATGAATCTTGCGCCAAACGCGACGTTTAGGGCCGCCATGCTTGCGCGCGTGCCATTCGCCTTCACCTTCGACCTTGATCCCGGTGCTGTCGATCAGCAGGTGCAGCGGGCCCTTGGAACCGCGATACGGGATGTTCACGGCCAAGGTCTTCTGGCGGCGGGACAGGGTGCTGAAGTCAGGCACCGTCCAGTCGAGGCCAACCAGCCGCAGCAGGCTCTCGACGAAGCCGCTCGTCTGCCGGAGCGCCATGCCGAACAGAACCTTCATCGTAAGGCACGTTTGAATGGCAGCATCGCTGTAGGTCTGTTGGCGGCCACGCCTGCCTGTCGGCACGGCATCCCATCTCATCTCGGGGTCGAACCAGATCGTCAGCGAGCCCCGGCGCTTGAGCGCTTCGTTATAGGCTGGCCAGTTCCTGGTCCTGTAGGTCGGAGGTGTAGGTCTGCTCATGCATCCCAGCTACCATGCTGGATTCACGAGATGAATCCCTCGCGCGATTTGTGCAACAGAGCCTGTTGTAGGTGAACCAGTCATCCCACTGGTCTGTCCAAAGGTAGCCAACCTCCATACCTTCTTTGGGCGCATGGTCTGACTTAGTTGGGACAACGATGAATTTCATAGCGCTATATTTCCTCAGAAGCGCCCGCGTTTACAGGCACTCTTGATGCAGGGTTGCAGGCATTTTGACATTAGCGTCGGAAAAATAGACCTTTCGTTTCTTTCTCAAGCTACGCAGGATAATCACGCAACACGACCTAAAGAGCATTGTTGGCGCATCGATCGAAAAAGGCCCGCAAAAACGTCCTCCGAGTTCCACTTGGCCCGTGGCTCCTGAGTGCGGACTCACGGTCATCTCGGGGGCCAAGAAAGTCAATAGTGGCACAGATCCACGCCGGCGCAGCGTCAAACGTGGCGCTGAGCTTCCGACGCGAGTCCTAAATAGCTGATCTTTGCGCATATCGGTCGTTTGCGCATCTCGCAGCGAACGACCGCTCCCCTCCCAACCTACCAGATGCTGCCAGTGCAAAGCCACCGTAATCCATTCAAATTGGGGGCCCCCTTCAGCCCCACAGTTGCGGCAGTCGTACGGTGGAATTTTCTTTTTTTCGCCGGCCAACCGAGGCGAGATATCGCACCCCGAATACTGCAAGTGTTGGGACTCCTAGGAACCACCTGCACACCGCTCACACAGAAATGAAGCAATCGCGTCAAGCTCGCGGGGCTCCGCAGCACCGGCAGCACGCAAATCGCTTAGTGCGGGCTCCGCTTTTTTGAAGGTCATCCATTCGGTTTCAGGGACGTCGGGCGCCGACCACTTATCGCGCAGATAGACTTTGAAGAGCGCCATCTCATCTGCCGTCAGCAGTTCAGCGCTGTAAAACGCCACCAGCCGCCGACCGAGCTGACGCAGCCGAGTATCTGAAAAACTTGCAGCGATTTCTTGCCGGCGCGGCCAGGTCGCATGCTGAAACTCCTGCAAGAGCTGCTTGTCGGCGTTGGAGTAGAATTCCCCATAGATTTGCCGCTCAACCGGTTTGGGCGGAGCGTCGGGATCTTCGACGAAGCGAGCGGCCATTGCCGCGCCTACTCGCTGACGAAACTCAGGCGCGTTAGCGATGACCGTCGCCCGGCGCAGATGCTCCGCGCTGGGCGCAGTGTGTTCGAGAAGCGCAGGGGCCTTATTTGTGGACACGCCCCTAATGATCTTCGGCGTGGCATCTACTGCTGCAAAGACCGCCTCATCAGAGGCTTCGAGAAAATCGGCTGGGTCCGCAGCATCCAGGTCAAAAAACGCGGCCTGCGCGCTGTTGCCGTGAGAGTATCCGCAGAAACACCCCACGTAGGATCGCGGCTCACCACCGCCAAAGCGTGTGATCAGCTCATAGGGCCGAAAGCTTTCAAGCTTTGCCTGCACGCGTGCCTTATGAGCGTTGTCGATCAATTCAGACCAAAGCGCCGGGCTGCGCGTTGCGATTAGGCGTGCGATGTGGATGGTCGCCTCAACATCCCCCTGGGCATCATGCGCGTTATGGGCATTGAAGCCATTTGCAGGCGCCAGCCGATCAAGCTTGAAGCTTCGCCGGCCAGTGTCATCGGTGGGCCAGGCGAGTAGATCCGGGTGTCGGGCATAAGCGGCATAGACAGCAGGCAAAATGTCAAAGCGCGTGTTGCCATTGAACTGCGTGGCATAAATGTTCGGCGACAGGTTCTGGTAGAAGGTCTGACGCAGCACCTCCTCGTCGAACTTCATCGTGTTGTAGCCAACCCAAATCGCCGGCGCCCATCGCTCGGTGAACTCAGCCACCTGCTGCGAAAACTCAAACAGCGACGGCAGGTTTGGGTCAGTCAACTGATCAGGGGTGACGCGGGTCACAACCAACGCTTGCGGTGAGGGCAAAATATGGGGCGCCAACCGGCAGCGGATGTTGACCCGATCCTTTTCCACGAAATTCTCATCCGTCCAGATCGCGGCGAACTGCAGCGGCTGGTCGAACTCGGGCGAGATCCCCGTGGTTTCAAGATCGTAGAAGACAAAATCCATGATGGGTTCCTACACCCTATCATGAGGCAAATCCATATTCAGGCACCGCAGAGTCAATACAACCATTTGCTTCCCAATGCTCAGTGGTGCCAAGTTTATAGGGAAGTTGGTTGGCAACAACCGCGTAATTGCCTTGCCGCCAAGGCGTTACGTTGGCAGCTACAGAAGGTCAAAGTCTTTGATGGCAATATTAAGGGATATTCCGTTGGCAACGGAGTTTGATGGTAATGGACCACCATCAAATTTTAGGGACGTCAACTTAGGTCATAAATGATCACCAAAATCCACTGCCGCTGATCACTGAACGTGTACCGGTCGCAGCATCTCATCGGTGTCGAGTTTGAGGGCGCTGCGCCAAAGCTGGGTCTTGAAGACGTGACAATCGTGTTTGCCCGGAGCGTTGTCTCGGGTCTCCATCAACAATCCCGCCCACTCAAGCGGCCGCAAGACACATGATGAGAATGCGGCCATCGCCCGCCATCCTGCGGTGTGCCAATCCTCTGGCTCGCCATAGAAGGCCTGGTACAAAGCTGCCTCAGTGGTGCCTTGGTCAGCCTCGACGTTGATGACATTCATCCAGACGTCCCATTTGCCAAACGGCTGATCGTCAAAACGCGCATAGGACGCGTGATCGATGCGAAGCACGAAGTATGGGATCAACTCGGCAAACAAGTGCCCTGGCGATCGTGCCAATTCTGCGCCTTTCTTCGTCAACCGAAACGCCCCCTTGTAGTGCCGGCCGAGGCGCAATGAGATTAGAAGAAAGTGCAGAACCTCAAGAGGTGGGAATTCATACTCGTTGATGACCCTGTTGTAGCGGAACATTTCTTCGGCGCTTTTCCCCGGCCAATCGAAGTGCTCCACGGCCCAGTGGACGAAAACACGCTTAAACGCCTTGGTTTGGGTGAGGCCGATCGATCCGTGCTCCTGGACATATTGCAGCGTCAACAGGGCACCGCGCAGCAGCGGCGAGCGCATTAAGTCTGGGTGATCATCAGGAAGCGTGCGGAATTCAATCATGCGCAAGTCATGCCACGAGCGCCACGGCGATGCCAAGAGGCCCGTGTGTGCATGCCCAAACGAGATCGTTGAGCATCCATGCTAGGCGCGGAATGGAAAAAGCGGATCTAGCGGACGATCCTGGATAGGCTAGGCGTGCTGTGCGGAGATTATCCGACCTATACTCCGCATTCTTTGCGGAGATTATACTGTGGTGGTCACGATCGCCGTCACCGGCTGGTCTGGCCAATCCGTTCCAATATGCCCGAACATAATCGACCGTCCTTGGGTTTGGCTGATTACCAACGATTACGGCTTTTCGGAGGATGCGACTCGCCAAACGTTGACATGGCGTTGACATGAGATGCGCTTATAATTCCCCAGTATTTCTGTCGGGAACCAAGTATTTGATATTGTGTGTGATTTTGGTTGCGGGGGTAGGATTTGAACCTACGACCTTCAGGTTATGAGCCTGACGAGCTACCGGGCTGCTCCATCCCGCGACAGTTATGATGTCCTAGCGCTTTGCTACTTGAGGACGATTTGTCCTAGTAGTTAGCGTTTATGTTATCGTTTTTGAGTTTTGGATTTTACTAGGTTTGGCAGTGACCTACTCTCCCACGCCTTAAGACGCAGTACCATTGGCGCAAAGGCACTTAACTTCCGGGTTCGGGATGGGACCGGGTGTTTTGCTCTCGCTATCGCCACCAAACCAAGAAAAATCCAAGAACCTGCGGTTCTTGGATTTTTTTGGTTGGCGGTCGGCAGGGTATTTGCATGGCAAATGCCCGAGAGACCGCACCCCAGTTATGTCACGAGGACATTTCCAAGATCGCAGGGAAACAATCAACACTGACGACTTTACGTTAGTAAAGTCTGTCACGCAGCAGGCAGTGCAAATGCACGTTGCTGCACCTTTGTTATGTCACAAGTCATGTGGTGCTTATTTGGTTCTTGGCTGTCTATTACTAGATCAGATCAAGCCAATCGGGCGATTAGTACCAGTCAACTGAACGTGTTACCACGCTTACATCTCTGGCCTATTGACGAGGTGGTCTACCTCGGCCCTCAGGGATACCTTGTTTTGAGGGGGGCTTCCCGCTTAGATGCCTTCAGCGGTTATCCTGTCCGAACATAGCTACCCAGCACTGCCGTTGGCACGACAACTGGTCCACCAGTGGTTCGTTCACCCCGGTCCTCTCGTACTAGGGGCAACTCCTCTCAAGTATCCTACACCCACGGCAGATAGGGACCGAACTGTCTCACGACGTTCTAAACCCAGCTCACGTACCTCTTTAAACGGCGAACAGCCGTACCCTTGGGACCTGCTCCAGCCCCAGGATGAGATGAGCCGACATCGAGGTGCCAAACACTGCCGTCGATATGGACTCTTGGGCAGTATCAGCCTGTTATCCCCGGCGTACCTTTTATCCGTTGAGCGATGGCCCTTCCACTCGGGACCACCGGATCACTATGGCCGACTTTCGTCTCTGCTCGACTTGTCAGTCTCGCAGTCAGGCTGGCTTTTGCCATTGCACTCAACGAGCGATTTCCGACCGCTCTGAGCCAACCTTCGCGCGCCTCCGTTACGCTTTAGGAGGCGACCGCCCCAGTCAAACTACCCGCCACGCAGGGTCCCGGATCCGGATAACGGACCGCGGTTAGACATCAAGAGTGCGAAGGGTGGTATCTCAAGGGAGGCTCCACCGAGACTAGCGTCTCGGTTTCGATGCCTACCACCTATCCTGCACGTCACAATCCTGATGCCAGTGCGAAGCTGTAGTAAAGGTGCACGGGGTCTTTCCGTCTAACCGCGGGAAGCCTGCATCTTGACAGGCAATTCAATTTCGCTGAGTCGATGTTGGAGACAGCGGGGAAGTCGTTACGCCATTCGTGCAGGTCGGAACTTACCCGACAAGGAATTTCGCTACCTTAGGACCGTTATAGTTACGGCCGCCGTTTACCTGGGCTTCAATTCAGAGCTCTCACCCCTCCTTTTAACCTTCAGGCACCGGGCAGGCGTCAGACCCTATACGTCGTCTTGCGACTTCGCAGAGCCCTGTGTTTTTAATAAACAGTCGCCACCCCCTGGTTTGTGCCCCCGGATTCCACTTGCGTAGGACCCGGGCCTCCTTCTCGCGAACTTACGGAGGTATTTTGCCGAGTTCCTTCAACATCGTTCTCTCAAGCGCCTTGGTATTCTCTACCAGTCCACCTGTGTCGGTTTAGGGTACGATCTTATAGAGGGGCTATTTCCAGGAACCGCTCAGCTGCTCATTCAATCCAATAAGGATGAACAACACCTGCGATCCGTCACCACCTCATGGCCCAGGAATATTAACCTGGTTCCCATCGACTACGCCTTTCGGCCTCGCCTTAGGGGTCGGCTTACCCTGCTCAGATTAGCTTTAAGCAGGAACCCTTGGACTTTCGGCGAGAGTGTCTCTCACACTCTTTGTCGCTACTCATGTCATCATTCTCGCTAGTGATCTCTCCACGGGATCGCTCACGCGCCCGCTTCATCGAAAGCTCCGTGTCTCCAATCCTACCGAAGTAGGTAAGGAGACATGGAACTATGTCACACTACGCTCTGCTACCATGCACTATGTGCATCCTCAGCTTCGGCTCATGGCTTGAGCCCCGTTACATCTTCGCCGCAGGACGTCTTAATTAGACCAGTGAGCTGTTACGCTATCTTTAAAAGATGGCTGCTTCTAAGCCAACTTCCTGGTTGTTTTGGACATCCCACCTGCTTTCCCACTTAGCCATGAATTAGGGGCCTTAGCTGGAGGTCAGGGTTGTTTCCCTCTCCACTACGGACGTTAGCATCCGCAGTGTGTCTGCCGTATAGTACTCCCGGGTATTCGGAGTTTGGTTAGGATCAGTAAGACGGTGAGTCCCCATTACCCATCCAGTGCTCTACCCCCCGGGGTATTCGTACGACGCTCTACCTAAATAGATTTCGCAGAGAACCAGCTATCTCCGAGTTTGATTGGCCTTTCACCCCTAGGCACAGCTCATCCCGATCTTTTTCAACAGATGTGGGTTCGGTCCTCCAGTGCATGTTACTGCACCTTCAACCTGGCCATGCCTAGATCACTCGGTTTCGGGTCTGATCCCACGAACTCATGCGCCCTATTAAGACTCGCTTTCGCTGCGCCTACACCTAACGGTTTAAGCTTGCTCGTGAGACCAAGTCGATGACCCATTATACAAAAGGTACGCTGTCAGGCCGCAAGGGCCCTCCAACTGATTGTAGGCGTTCGGTTTCAGGTACTGTTTCACTCCCCTCGTCGGGGTGCTTTTCACCTTTCCCTCACGGTACTGGTTCACTATCGGTCAGTAAGGAGTACTTAGCCTTCGAAGGTGGTCCTCCGATCTTCAGACAGAATTTCACGTGTTCCGCCCTACTTAATACGTCCTATCATGTTTCGAATACGGGACTATCACCCGCTATGGTCCTGCTTCCCAACAGGTTCTTCTCACACTCAAGGCTCGGCTGGTCCCCGTTCGCTCGCCGCTACTAGGGGAGTATCAATTGATTTCCTTTCCTCCGGGTACTTAGATGTTTCAGTTCCCCGGGTTTGCTCTTATAAACCTATGTATTCAGTTCATAAGTACCTGGTTAAGAACATTATTGGCTACCGAAGTAACAATAATGAACTTTCAGGTGGGTTGCCCCATTCAGAAATTCATGGATCAAAGCTTATTCTCAGCTCCCCATGACTTATCGCAGAGTATCACGTCTTTCATCGCCTCTTACTGCCAAGGCATTCACCAAACGCCCTTCTCGCGCTTGATCTGATCCAGAAATAGATAGCCTAAACCATCAGGATCCAGCCGCTGGTAAGTAGCCGGACCACAATCTCTGAACCAAAAAGCATACTTTCCCGCATTTATGATGCGAAAGTCGCTTCACTACTAAGGCTGTGATGTCGGTCGCAGCCCCTTCGCAAAACAAACATCATAAATACAATTGGTTCCAAAACCTTGCGGAATTAGAACCGGGTTAGTGTACTTGACTTGGACAACTCTGTCGTTTCAAACCGGCATACCCTGGGACGTCCGAGGAAACAGACGTATTCCAAAGCTCGCTGTGTAAAATCCGAAGATCTCACCCAGCACCAATCTGAGATCATCCCCACACTCGGGGCGATCAACAGTGTTGTTGATTGTTTCTCTCTTTACGATATCAATTCGTCCAATTGGACGGTTAAGAACTGCGCACAGTGCTTAACGATCTAATTGTTTAATGGTGGAGCCTAGGAGGATCGAACTCCTGACCTCCTGAATGCAAATCAGGCGCTCTCCCAGCTGAGCTAAGGCCCCATCTTAATCCCGAAGGATGAGTGGTGGGTCGAGGAGGACTTGAACCTCCGACCTCACGCTTATCAGGCGTGCGCTCTAACCACCTGAGCTACCGACCCGGTTTTCGATTTGCAAAGCAAATCAAAACCCGTGTGCGACAGGGTATTGCAAAGCAATGCCCGAGAGCAGCACTCAGTGGTTATGTCACCAGGCAGCGCCAGATAACGGCTGCTGCCGCGACTTGTCTGAAGAGATATGAGGACGGCTCGGTCCAAAGGACATCCAGTAGATGTCCCGATGTTGAACAGTTTTGATTACTGTTCATTGCTAAGTGTATCACGAGGAAGAACAAGTTCTTCTTGCTAGATACATCCTTAGAAAGGAGGTGATCCAGCCGCAGGTTCCCCTACGGCTACCTTGTTACGACTTCACCCCAGTCGCTGAACCCACCGTGGTCCGCTGCCTCAAAAGTTAGCGCACGGCCTTCGGGTAGATCCAACTCCCATGGTGTGACGGGCGGTGTGTACAAGGCCCGGGAACGTATTCACCGCGTCATGCTGTTACGCGATTACTAGCGATTCCGACTTCATGGGGTCGAGTTGCAGACCCCAATCCGAACTGAGACATCTTTTGGGGATTAACCCATTGTTGATGCCATTGTAGCACGTGTGTAGCCCAACCCGTAAGGGCCATGAGGACTTGACGTCATCCACACCTTCCTCCCGCTTATCACGGGCAGTTTCCCTAGAGTGCCCAGCCGAACTGCTGGCAACTAAGGATGTGGGTTGCGCTCGTTGCCGGACTTAACCGAACATCTCACGACACGAGCTGACGACAGCCATGCAGCACCTGTCACTTGGTCTCTTGCGAGAAAGCTAGATCTCTCTAGCGGTCCAAGGATGTCAAGGGTTGGTAAGGTTCTGCGCGTTGCTTCGAATTAAACCACATGCTCCACCGCTTGTGCGGGCCCCCGTCAATTCCTTTGAGTTTTAATCTTGCGACCGTACTCCCCAGGCGGAATGCTTAATCCGTTAGGTGTGACACCAACAAGCATGCTTGCTGACGTCTGGCATTCATCGTTTACGGTGTGGACTACCAGGGTATCTAATCCTGTTTGCTCCCCACACTTTCGCACCTCAGCGTCAGTATCGAGCCAGTGAGCCGCCTTCGCCACTGGTGTTCCTCCGAATATCTACGAATTTCACCTCTACACTCGGAATTCCACTCACCTCTCTCGAACTCAAGACCAGGAGTTTACAAGGCAGTTCCAGGGTTGAGCCCTGGGATTTCACCCTATACTTTCTGATCCGCCTACGTGCGCTTTACGCCCAGTAATTCCGAACAACGCTAACCCCCTCCGTATTACCGCGGCTGCTGGCACGGAGTTAGCCGGGGTTTCTTTACCAGATACTGTCATTATCATCTCTGGCGAAAGAGCTTTACGACCCTAAGGCCTTCATCACTCACGCGGCATGGCTGGATCAGGCTTGCGCCCATTGTCCAAGATTCCCCACTGCTGCCTCCCGTAGGAGTCTGGGCCGTGTCTCAGTCCCAGTGTTGCTGATCATCCTCTAAAACCAGCTATAGATCGTAGACTTGGTAGGCCATTACCCCACCAACTATCTAATCTAACGCGGGCCGATCCTTCTCCGATAAATCTTTCCCCCGAAGGGCGTATAAGGTATTACTCACCGTTTCCAGTGGCTATTCCTTAGAGAAGGGCACGTTCCCACGCGTTACTAACCCGTCCGCCGCTCACTCCGAAGAGTGCGCTCGACTTGCATGTGTTAAGCCTGCCGCCAGCGTTCGTTCTGAGCCAGGATCAAACTCTCAAGTTGAAAGCATCTCGCGATGCTATCCTTGACGTTCGAACCTCTGCACATCTCCAATACTCAGGACCGCTTTTGGGGGCAGATCCATATGTCCACCCGGCTAAGGATTGGACACGTATCGGAAGTCATCTGTTTGATTGTGCTTCAGTTTACAAAAGTAAACAAAAGTCCGTCAAACAGTGAAGCTGACACTAGATCATCGAACAGACCAAATGGCCCACCCTACTAGCGTTGATATACAGACGTTGATCCATCGAAACGAACCAAACCGCCCACATATCTCTTCAGTTATCATCAATGTCAAAGAGCAACACCTAAAGGCCAAAAACAAGACCACCGCGCCAATTCCTTAGCGCAACCGCCTCATAACATCCTCCAGATGCCCCAGTCTCTCCTGAGCGTCCAGCAGCCTTTCCTGCCAGTCAGCGACCTCTCAGCCGCCCCACCGTGCCGCGCCTCAGCGCCGCCGGTAGAGGGGGTTCTAGTGTTAACTCAACAAACCCGCAACACCTAAATTACAAAAATATCATCTTTTTTGGAAAAGGCCTGAAATAACGCAAAATCACGGGGTTAATCCCAAAATCACCCGGCCAATCCAAAACCCAACGCCCAAACACCGCCCCAAACCACAACACTCAACACGCCCCAGCCAAGACTCACCCAAGACAACACATCAAAACCACGCCCGCGAACCAAACCACCCCCCACCCTTCCAAAAACATCCAAACCAAAACCACTAAACCCGCAAAGCGACAAAACTGCGGACAACAAAGCCAAACAAACGAAGCGCCAGCAAAACCACAATCACCGTCAAATAGATCAAGGGCTCGATCTGAAACCCTTTCGCCAGCATCACGTAGTGTAGGCCGCCCAGGAAAGCGGCGGGATAGGTGAGCAGATGAAGACGTTTCCATTTGCGGCCAAGACGTTTGACTGAGGCATCATTCGAGGTGAGCGCAAGCGGCACCATGAGAACCAAGCCCGCCATGCCAATGGTGATATAGGGTCGCTTGGCGATGTCAGCGAGGATCTGACTGACAATTTGCACATCCAATAGCAGCCAGACCAGCAGATGCAGAGCCACATAGGTAAAGGTCAGCAGGCCCAACGCCCGACGGAACCTGATCAAATTCACCCCGACAAAGCGGCGCAACGGCGTGACCGCCAACCCCAAGATCAATAGCTGCAGGGCGCGTTCCCCCAACTCATGCTCCAACGCCTTGACAGGATCAGCCCCCAGCCCCCCGGTCATTCCTAAATAGAGCAGCCAGACAGGATAAAGAGACCCAAGCAAATACAGAACCCAAGTAGGAAGTCTGCGCAGAGCAGTATTTATGGCGTCGATCATCTGGCGAAACGTCCTCATCCGTTGTTCTGGCGCGTTCTAACGCGGGTAACTCCACCCTCTTGAATACGAGGCGATGAGGCCTCCAGCGAGGAGACCCCAATTACGCTGCCCCGCCACAATGGGTCCTCTGCCGCTCAGGGCCCAACCGGGGCACCAGAGCGGAGCGCTAAAAGAACTTGGCCAGATCCATTCCCTCATACAGTGATGCAACCTCATCGCCGTAGCCATTGAACATCAGCGTGTCCTGACGGCTGGCAAACAACCCGCCGCCAAGACGACGCTCAGAGGCCTGGCTCCACCGTGGGTGAGAGACCTCCGGGTTCACATTGCTGTAGAAACCGTACTCCCGCGCGTTTGCCATGTTCCAGCTGGTCTGGGGTTCTTTATCCGTCAGGGTAATCCGCACAATGGATTTGATTGATTTGAAGCCGTATTTCCACGGCACCACCAATCGCAAAGGCGCGCCGTTCTGGTTTGGCAGGTCTTTGCCAAAGATTCCGGTCGCCATCAGGGTCAGCGGGTGCATGGCCTCATCCAGGCGCAGACCTTCGCGGTACGGCCAATCGAGCACCCGGTACGCGGTGCCGGGCATTTCAGAGGGACGATAGAGCGTTTCAAAGGCCACGTATTTGGCCTCTGACTGGACACCAGCCAGGGCCAGCAAGTCGGCCAATTCAAACCCGGTCCAGGGCACCACCATCGACCAGGCCTCGACACAGCGGAAGCGGTAGATCCGTTCTTCCAGGGTCATCTCGCCCAGGATCTGCTGGAAATCATAGTCGCCGGGGCGCTCCACCATCCCGTCAATCTTGACGCTCCAGGGAGTGGTGGTCAGCTGACCGGCATATTTGGCAGGGTCACCTTTGCCGGTGCCAAACTCATAGTAGTTGCAATAGTTGGTCACATCTTCCCAGGAGTTTGGCTCCAGAGTTTCTGCCTGTGCTGGCCCTGGCAACCCGCCAATCCCGGCCAGCCCCGCCATACCGCCAAGCCCCGCCATGATCTGGCGGCGGTTCATAAATGTAGCTTTGGGCGTCACATCTGCGGCAGTCAGAGTATTGGTCCAGCGACGGGCCATGAGGGCGTCTCCTAAAATGTATCAGTCCCAACTGACCTAGCCCAGTACGCCGCGCAGGCCAAAACATATCCTGTCACGTCTGCGCGACGGCACTGTAACTTGGCATGATTTCATTCATCGGGCGGGAGTGACCATCCTCCTGCATGATGCGCACATGACGGCGGCGCAGCTTGCGCGGTTCAGTCACCCCAACCGAATGCGCGATGGTTTCAACCTCATGGATGATCTCGGTGGCATAGCGCGCCACGCGTTTGTATTTATCTTCGACCACCAGGCCTTTTTGAAACCGTGGATCATGGGTGGTAATGCCAGTGGGGCAGGTGTTTTTGTTGCATTTCAGCGCCTGAATACAGCCCAGCGAAAACATGAAACCACGCGCCGAGGTGACAAAATCCGCGCCCGCCGCCAGCGCCCAGGCCACATCGCCAGGATTGACCAGCTTGCCGCTGGAAATCAGCCGGATACGATCGCGAAAGCCGTATTCATCCCGCAGATTACAGACCAGCGGCAGGGCTTCGCGCACCGACATGCCCACCAGATCAATCAGCGGCATCGGCGCCGCCCCGGTGCCGCCTTCGCCGCCATCAATGGTGATGAAATCCGGCGCTGCCTTGGGACGCGAGGCAATCACCATGAACATTTCCCGCATCACCACTTCCGAGCCAACCACGGTTTTGATGCCAACCGGTTTGCCCGTCACCTCCCGCACATGAGAGATCATGTCCAGCAAGTCATCAAAGTCCCGCATCTCGGGGTGCCGGTTGGGCGAGATGCTGGCCTGCCCCTCGGCAATGCCGCGAATGGCGGCGATCTCGGCGCTGACCTTTGCCGCCGGCAGGATGCCACCTTTGCCCGGTTTGGCCCCCTGAGACAGTTTCAGCTCAAACATCCGCACCGTGGGGTTGGCAGCAATCTCGCGCAGCTTGGTGTCGCTCAATCCACCCTCAGGGTTGCGCACGCCATATTTGGCGGTGCCAATCTGAAAGACAATATCGCAGCCGCCCTCCAGGTGAAACGGGCTGAGCCCGCCCTCCCCGGTGTTCAGCCAAACCCCGGCCTCGCGTGCGCCCCGGCTCAGGGCCCGCACCGCCGGCTGCGATAGCGCGCCATAGCTCATGCCCGAGATATTAAAGAAAGAGGGCGCCATGTAGGGCACCCGTGCATCCGCGCCAATACACAGGGGTTCGGTACTGGCATATTGATCATCCAGCGGCGGAAAGGGTGCGTTTACAAAAATGGGTGTGCCCGGCACGGTAATGTTGCGGGTTGATCCAAAGGCAACGGTATTTCCCACCCCTTCGGCAGCGCGGCCAACCCATTCGCGTTGAGCCCGGTTAAAGGGCATCTCTTCCCGGTCCATGGCAAAGAAATACTGACGGAAAAACTCTCCCATGGTGCTGAACAAATGACGAAATCTACCAACAACAGGGTAGTTCCTGCGGATCGCATCCTGGGTCTGCAGCCGGTCCACAACAAACAAAAGCAAGCCCACCAGCACCAGAGCGCCAAGAAAGAAAACAAATCCAAGTGCAAGAAACTCTATAGCCTTTGCCGCGAAACCCATGCAAAAACTCCTATATATAAATACAACAGGCGACCCTGTGCTGCCTGTCTCTATCGCCCTAAAATGAGGGGGATGCCCACAATGGGCAAGGTACTGCTGTTCACATTGGGAGAAGTCAGATGAAATATTTCACCGTCGCCGCCAGTTTTGCCATGAGCACGCTGTTGTTCACCCCAGCACAAGCCGACGACATGGTCAGCTACACCACCGGGCTTGACTATGGGGATGTGACCTTTGGTCTGGAAAGCGCCATAACCGACCGTGGCTTTGTGGTCGACCACATCAGCCACGTGGGCGAGATGTTGGAGCGCACCCGCGCCGATGTTGGATCCGATGTGGTTCTGTTTCAGCAGGCTGATGTCTATTCCTTCTGCTCCGCCACACTGTCACGTCAGGTGATGGAGGCCGACCCGATGAACATCACCTTCTGCCCCTATGACATCTTTGTCGCCCAGCGCCCCGGCGAAGACAGCGTCACCGTGGGTTTTCGCAGCTTCCCAGAGGGGGCGATGCAGGTGATCCAGACCCTGTTGGATGAGATCGTGCAGGAAGCCATTGAGGAATAACCTCACCCGCAGCCCGTTGCCCCAACACAGATCTCTAATAACAAAAGCCCGCCAACACTGGCGGGCTTTCTCATGTTCAGCGTGCAAACCGCGTGTCAGTGCACCACGGCGTCATCCGGTTTTGGCCGCTCAGTGGTGCCAAGGCGATCGCCGATGATCAACCCTTCGCCACCTGCCGAAACGGGGATGGTATCGCCGTCTTTGACTTCGCCGCTCAGCAGCAGCTCCGCCAGGGCGTTCTGCAAGGCGCGCTGGATCACCCGCTTGAGCGGACGCGCCCCAAAGACCGGGTCATAGCCTTCATCCGCCAGCCAGGTCTTAGCGCCCTCGTCCAAAGACAGGGTGATCTTGCGCGCGGCCAGACGTTTGGCCAGGCGGGCGATCTGGATATCAACGATACCGTCCATATCCTTGCGCGCCAGACGGTCAAAGATGATGGTCTCATCCAGACGGTTGAGGAATTCTGGCCGGAAATGCGCCCGCACTGCATCCATGACGTCCCGTTTGGCATCCGAGGCATCCGCCCCTTCAGGCAACTGGCTCAGCGCCTGGGCGCCAAGGTTCGAGGTCAGGATGATCAGCGTCTGCTTGAAATCAACCGTGCGCCCCTGACCATCGGTGAGCATGCCGTCGTCCAGAACCTGCAACAGCACGTTAAAGACATCCGGGTGCGCTTTTTCCACCTCGTCAAACAGCACCACCTGATAGGGGCGCCGACGCACTGCTTCGGTCAAGGCGCCACCTTCGTCATAGCCAACATAGCCGGGAGGTGCCCCGATCAGACGGGCAACGCTGTGCTTTTCCATGTATTCTGACATGTCGATCCGCACCATGGCGTTGTCGTCGTCAAACAGGAAGTTCGCCACCGCCTTGGTCAGCTCGGTTTTCCCTACCCCAGTTGGCCCCAGGAACAGGAAAGAGCCCAAGGGGCGGTTTTCATCATTGAGCCCAGCCCGTGCCCGGCGCACTGCATTGGCCACCGCCGTCACCGGCGCGTTCTGGCCAATGACACGGGAATGCAGCGCGTCTTCCATACGCAGCAGTTTGTCGCGCTCGCCCTCCAGCATTTTGGAGGTCGGGATACCGGTCCAACGTTCCACCACCCCGGCGATTTGCTCGGGGCGCACCGCCTCTTCGACCAGCACATCCTGCTCTTCACGGCTTTCGGCCGCGACCAACTGCTTTTCCAGATCCGGGATAACGCCATAGGACAGCTCCCCGGCGCGGGCCAGATTGGCCTCACGCTTGGCGATTTCCAGATCAGCACGGGCGCGGTCCAACTGTTCCTTGATGTCGCGGGCACCGGCCAGTTTATCCCGTTCGGCCTGCCACTGGGCGGTCATCTCAGAGGACTGTTCCTGCAGATCCGACAATTCCTTTTGCAGGGTTTCCAGCCGATCCTTGGAGGCGGCATCGTCTTCGACCTTCAGCGCCTCTTCCTCGATCTGCATCTGCAGGATCTGACGGTCCAGCGCATCCAGTTCTTCTGGTTTGCTGTCCACCTGCATGCGCAAACGGCTGGCGGCCTCATCCACCAGGTCAATGGCCTTATCCGGCAGGAAGCGATCAGTGATATAGCGGTTCGACAGGGTTGCCGCCGCGACCAGGGCGGCATCGGCGATCCGTACCCCGTGGTGCAGCTCATACTTTTCCTTGATGCCGCGCAGAATCGACACGGTGTCTTCTACCGTGGGTTCCTGCACCACAACGGGCTGGAACCGGCGGGCCAGGGCCGCGTCTTTTTCCACATATTTGCGGTACTCATTCAGGGTTGTGGCCCCGATACAGTGCAGCTCACCGCGCGCCAGCGCAGGTTTGATCAGGTTGGCCGCATCCATGGCGCCATCGGATTTGCCCGCGCCCACCAGGGTGTGCATCTCGTCAATGAACAGAATGATTTCACCCGCAGCCTCGGTGACTTCGGTCAGAACCGCCTTCAGGCGCTCTTCAAATTCGCCACGATATTTGGCCCCGGCAATCAGCGCGCCCATGTCCAGGGACAACAGCTGCTTATCGCGCAGAGATTCGGGCACATCCCCGTTGACGATGCGCAGGGCCATGCCTTCGGCGATTGCGGTTTTACCCACGCCCGGCTCACCAATCAGAACCGGATTGTTCTTGGTACGGCGCGACAGCACCTGCATGGCGCGGCGGATTTCCTCATCGCGGCCAATAATAGGGTCAATCTTGCCTTCGCGCGCCGCCTCGGTCAGATCGCGAGCGTATTTCTTCAGCGCGTCATAGCCTTCTTCGGCGGTGGCGCTGTCCGCTGTGCGGCCTTTGCGAATATCGTTGACGGCTTCATTCAGCTTCTGCGCGGTGACGTCACCTGCCTCCAGCGCGTCTTTGGCCTTGGATTTCACCATGCACAGCGCCATCAGCACCCGCTCGACGGGAACAAAGCTGTCGCCGGCCTTCTCGGCGATTTTGCTAGCCTCATCCAGAACCTTGGCAGTCTGGCCGTCCAGATAGACCTGCGCGGCATCGCCGCTGACTTTGGGCAGCTTGCCCACGGCGATATCGACAGCCACAACCACCTGGGCGGCATTGCCACCAGATTTACCAATCAGATTGCTCGCCAGCCCCTGATCGTCATCCATCAATGCTTTGAGTAGATGCTCCGGCATCATCCGCTGATGCTCTTCGCGCATCGCAATGGTCTGCGCTGCCTGCACGAAACCCCGTGCCCGCTCGGTGAACTTGTTCAAGTCCATGTCTTTCTCCTTTTACAAGCGCCCGAATAGATGTGGTTGCGCCCGCTTTGCGGCACGCCCCGGTCCGGGCCTCACAGATCAATTTGGGAGGTCTTAGCGCCTCTTCAAGATCATACTGTGGCAAAAATCCTGAAAAATCCCTGATATGTATCAATGCCAAGGAAAGACTCCCCCTTTTGGGGCTTTCCCCACTCTCACCAGCGCAGTAGGAAAGCGCCAATCCCTCAGCCCTGATACTCAGCCCAGATTTCCGGAGAAGCCTCATGTCCCAGACCACAGCCGACGACCGCCTGATTGTTGCCATGGATGTTCCCGATGCCTTGGCCGGGTTGAAGCTGGCCGAACAGCTGGGCGATGCAGTTTCATTCTACAAGATCGGCCTTGGCATGCTGACAGGCGGCGGGTTGGCGCTGGCCAATGAGCTAAAGCAGGAGCTGGGCAAGCGGATCTTTCTCGACATGAAGCTGTTTGACATCGGCGCCACCGTTGAAAGCGCCGTGCGCGGCCTGGCGCAGTTTGACCTGGATTTTCTCACCGTGCATGGCGACCCCTATGTGGTGAAAGCCGCCAAAGAGGGCGCTGCAGGCAAAGACATGAAGATCCTCGCCGTGACCATTCTGACCTCGCTGGATCGCGGTGATCTGGATGGTGCCCTGATCAAACCCGGTGAGATCCGCGATTTGGTGCAGGAACGCGCCGGCAATGCCTTTGCCGCTGGTGCCGATGGGGTGATTGCCAGCCCACAAGAAGCGGCGCTCATCCGCGCCCTGCCCGAGGCCGCAGGCAAGCTGATTGTCACCCCAGGCGTGCGCCCGGTGGGGGCAGATCTGGGTGATCAAAAGCGTGTGGCGACTCCGGCCAGTGCCATTGCCGATGGCGCCGATCACATTGTGGTAGGACGCCCCATCTGGCAAGCCACTGATCCACGGGCAGCAGCCCTGGCCATTCTAGACGAGCTCCGCGCGGCCTGAGCCGTAAAAAACCAGTCAGCGTGGATCGCATCCGCTCCCTTTGGCGATCAGGAGGGAGCGGCAATTGTTGGGGCGCTTTTCTGGCGCATTACCTGATCGTTCGCCACTGAAAAGAGTTGCAAACCCCGATCAATGCCACGTCTGCCCAAAAATGCATCAAACAAATTACTTTGGGATCGCCTTCCCAGCGACGAAGGCTTGATACGCAATCTCGCAGCTTACCCTACGTCAACACCCTGTATTCAAGTGAAAATTCCATCCCACGCGCCTTGCTGTGCCAAATTGCCACGTGACACGAAAGCCACATCGAACGGTTGCGCACCAATACGCACACACGATGAAATTTGCGTAACGCCCCGCTATGGGCGATTCTGATCCCGAGACACTCCCCTGACGAGCTCCTCTTCCTGAGGCTCGTCTTCCTGCCCCCGCCTGAGAGCGGGGGAATTTTTTACCCTGATCATAGAAAAACCACGGTGCGCTCTTGCAGCGCCGCGACCCAGCCCATCGATGCAGACCGCGGCTCAGCCCGCCAGGTAGCTTTGCAACTGCTCGGCAAAATGCGGCACCGCCAGGGCGTGGCTGCAATAACTCTGCGGCGCCATCAGGCGCCAGCATTGCCCTTCAGAGCCAAGCCGGACCTGCTTCACCAGCTCCGCCGGTTGATGGCTGGCAAAGAACCAAACAGTGCCACGTGGACGCTGGTAACTTTGGGACCAGGTCAGATCTGACGCAGGGATCGACAGGCCGACTTCTTCCAGGGTTTCGCGCAGCACACAGGCCTCGGGGCTTTCCCCGTCTTCGCGCCCGCCTCCGGGCAGATCCCAATAGCCCGGATAGGGAATATCCGGCTTGTCATCGCGCTTGATCACCAACAGATCGTGCCCCAGAAACAGGGCCAGTTTTGCACCGGAAAAAGACATGTTCTTCACTTGTAAGCTGATAGTCCTACAGACAAGCCGAAACAGCCGGGGTAAAATGCTGTATCGCTCCACACAGAGATAAAGCCTCCACTGCGCCATGCAAGCCCTATGCCGTGATTGCCTCAGCCAGATCGCTCCGACGCGACGCTGCCCAAACTGTGGCAGCCCGCGCATCAAACAGCATGACGAGCTATTCTCTTTGACCATCGCCCATATGGATTGCGATGCCTTTTACGCCAGTGTCGAAAAACGCGACAATCCCGAGCTCGCCAGCAAACCGGTGATCATCGGCGGCGGCAAGCGCGGGGTTGTGTCCACCGCCTGTTATGTGGCGCGCATCCGCGGCGTTCGCTCTGCCATGCCGATGTTTCAGGCGCTGAAGCTCTGCCCCGATGCGGTGGTGATCAAACCGCGCATGTCCGCCTATGTCGAGGTCAGCCGGGCGGTGCGCGCGATGATGGATGAGCTCACCCCAGAAGTGGAGCCCCTGTCGCTGGATGAGGCCTTTATGGATTTGTCTGGAACCGAGAAACTGCACGGCCGCCCGCCCGCAGTGATGCTGGCGCGATTGGTCAAACGGATGAAAGACGAGCTGGGGATCACCGGGTCCATCGGGTTGTCGCACAATAAGTTCCTGGCCAAGGTCGCCTCTGACCTGGATAAACCGCGCGGATTTTCGGTGATCGGCAAGGGCGAGACCGCCGATTTCCTGCGCGACAAGCCGGTGCGGCTGATCTGGGGAATTGGCCCGGCGGCGCAGGCCTCTTTGGACAAGGCCGGTATTCGCAATTTTTCTGATCTGCTGCGCTGGGAGCAACAGGATCTTGTCGCCCGTTTTGGTGGCACCGGGGAGCGGCTGTGGCATCTGGCCCGCGGCGAAGACCGCCGCCGTGTGTCGGCAAACGCCCCGGTGAAATCAATCTCAAAAGAGACCACCTTTATGGAGGACACTGCCAGCCTGGATGTGCTGGACGGGCATCTGTGGCGGCTGGCAGAACAGGTGGCCGATCGCGCCAAGGCCAAATCCATGGCCGGCCGGGTAGTGACTCTCAAACTCAAGCGGGCCAATCATTCGGCTCTGACCCGACGGCTATCACTGCACAGCCCGACCCAACTGGCCGATGTGATCTATCGCCAATCCCGCGCCCTGTTGGATCAGGTTGGCGATCAGGGCCCGTACCGGCTGCTTGGCTGTGGCATCTCTGATCTGACCCCCGAGTCGCAGGCCGATACCAGTGGCGATCTGCTGGACCCTCAGGCAGGAAAGCGCGCCCAGGCAGAGCGCGCCACGGATGCGATTCGAAAACGATTTGGCGACAGCGCCATTCTGAAAGGGCGCGCCCTGCGCTAAGGCGCCTGGATCCGCCCTCCATTCGCCGCCGGTCTATTCGGCCGCCAGGGGCATGTTACTATCCTCTGGTTTTATCGCGGCAATTTCCCCCGCGACCCGCCCCAACAGCTCACGGAAGGCCGCGAAATCTTCATTTGGGCGCACCTCGGCCTCATTCATATAAAGAGAGCGATCAATCTCGATCTGCACCGCATGCTGCCCCCGCGATGGGCGCCCATAGGTGCGGGTAATATAGGCGCCGGCAAAGGGCGCATTGCGCGCCACCCGCAATCCCGCCCCAACAAAGGCTGATTCGACCTGGTCCATCACCGCCGCCCCGGCGGAAGAGCCAAACCGATCGCCCAGCACAACCTCGGGCGGGACAGCCCCCCGCGCGGGCAGAGTTGCAACGGCCTCATGGGGCATGGAATGGCAATCAATAAGAATGGAATGGCCAAACCGGCCCTGTGCCTTTCGCATCAACCCCTGAAGGGCGGTGTGGTAGGGATGCCAATAGTCCTGAATGCGCCGCTGCGCCTCTTGCTGGTGCATTTTACCCCGGTAAATCGCCCGACCATTTGCCACCACACGGGGAATCACCCCAAGCCCCGAAGCAACCCGAGGATTCTGCCCCCGGCGCGACACCCCCTGAATCAGGGCTGGGTCCAGTTCGTCTGTGGCGCGATTGAGATCCAGAAAGGCGCGGGGTTTTTGCGCCGTAAGCAAAGGTGCCCCGAATCTGGTAACATCCGCAAAAAGCTGATCCACAAAGGCATCTTCCGAGCTGCGAATCTGCTGGGCATCCAAAATTGAACTCTGCAAAAAGGCAGAATCGTAATCAGATCCGCTATGAGGTGAGGCAAAAACCACCGATGACGTCAGTTCAACCGGCGAAAAAACGGAAAATGCTTGCTTTGACATAGGTGCTTCTGCCCTTGGTTTCTTGAAATCACCATAGAGCGAAAATTCTAGCATCAAAAGCTCTTGCGCCCCTTCGCGACTCTGATTATAGACCCCTTCACCGGCGCGGTTCTCCGCGTCCCATTTATTTTGGGACAGGGGGTCGCAAGGGTTTCATGGGCGCTTAGCTCAGCGGTAGAGCACTTCGTTGACATCGAAGGGGTCACAAGTTCGAACCTTGTAGTGCCCACCATGAATTCACTGTTCTGGCCATTCGGTCGGGACATCCGCAAACCCAGGCGCTGGTTCGCGCCGCAGAACAGGAGAATGACTATGAAAGTCAAGAATTCGCTCCGCTCGCTCAAGAACCGGCACCGTGATTGCCGCATTGTGCGTCGCAAGGGCCGCGTCTACGTGATCAACAAGACACAGCCGCGCTTCAAAGCACGCCAGGGCTGAGACTAAGATCTCGCTCTAATCGGAAGAACCGCATCCTTGGATGCGGTTTTTTTGTGTTTGGACACTGCCCAGTCCGTCCTTGATCCAGTACGTCCTTGATCCGGACTTCCCTTGTTTCCTTTCCCCACCCCGATGGCGCTTTCATCCGCAGCTGCGGGTCCGTCAGGGATTTTTTCTGATGGTTTTTGTCAGTTTTCATTTCCCTTCTCCGGTTTTTTCTATAATTGACAAAATCAGTCGGAAACTCCGCAGACCCAACGCGGACTATTTGTAGATCGGAATCGCTATGTTGAAAGCCACAACCATCCTTGCAGGCGCTCTTGCAGCCGCCGTTGCAACCTCTGCCGCTGCCGAAGGTGAGTTGAACCTCTATTCCTCACGCCACTATGACACCGATGAGCGCCTCTATTCCGATTTTGAGGAGGCCACCGGCATCACCATCAACCGGATCGAAGGCAAAGCAGACGAGCTGATCGCCCGCATGTCCGCCGAAGGCGCCAATTCTCCTGCCGATATCCTGCTGACCGTGGACACCTCGCGGCTGGCCCGCGCCAAAAATGCAGGCATCTTGCAGCCCGTGGACAGCGCGGTTCTGGAAGCCAAGGTTCCCAGCTACATCCAGGACAGCGACAACCAGTGGTTTGGCTTCTCACAGCGCGCCCGGATCATCTTTTATGACAAAAACGATGTCGCCACCCCACCGCGCACCTATCTGGAACTTGCCGATCCGGCCTACAAAGGTCAGATCTGCATTCGCTCTTCCAGCAACACCTATAACCAGACTTTGCTAGCCTCTATCGTCACCCACCACGGCGTGGAAAAGGCTGCGGACTGGGCCAAAGGCGTTGTCGCCAATATGGCCCGCGCGCCCCAGGGCGGTGACACCGACCAAATGCGCGGCATCGTTTCCGGCGAATGCGAAATTGCCGTTGGCAACAGCTACTATTTTGCCCGCTCGATCCGCAAGAACGTCAAAGGCCTGTCCGACAGCCGTGACATGATCGGCTGGGTCTTCCCCTCGCAGGATGCCGAAGGCGCCCACATGAACCTTTCTGGTGCCGGCGTTGCCGCCAATGCACCCAACCGCGACAATGCGGTGAAGTTCCTGGAATATCTCGCCTCGGATCAGGCGCAGCAGTATTTCTCGGCGGGCAACGACGAATACCCCGGCGTGCCCGGTGTTGGTCTGGCGCCAAGCATTGCCGCCCTGGGCTTCTTCAAGCCTGACGATGTGAACCTGTCTGAGGTCGCCAAGAACATCCCCGAAGCGCAGAAAATCTTTGATCAGGCCGGCTGGGAATAAACGCCCTCCCCTGACCGCAAATCCACCCGGAGCAGAAATTCTGCTCCGGGTGTTTTTTTCTTGCGCGAATCTCACATATGGGAAATATTCCCTCATGATAGAGGGGTGACACAGATGCAAAACTTTAACAGCCGTCTGGCCAACCGGTTGGCGACGCTCAGACAGGACAGGGGCTGGTCACTGGACCAGTTGGCGCAGGCAAGCGGCATCAGCCGGGCCAGCCTGTCACGTTTGGAAAAGGGTGAGGTCAGCCCAACCGCTGAAAGCCTCGGCCAGCTGTGTGCCGCATATGCGCTGCCAATGTCGCGGCTGATGATGCAGGTAGAAAACAGCCACGCGCCGCTGATAGCCGCCGCTGACCAACAGATATGGCGCGATCCAACAACCGGGTTTGAGCGGCGGCAGCTCTCGCCCCCCGCGCCGACCTTGGCTGGCGAGGTCATTGCCGGCTATTTGCCACCTGATCAGACCATCACCTATGATTCCCCGTCGCGCCCTGGTCTGGAACACCATCTGATCCTGCAACAGGGGGCGCTGCAGCTGACCCTCTCCGGGAAAACCCATGCGCTGCAAGTCGGTGATTGCCTACGCTATCACCTGACCGGATCCTCACAATTTTCATCAGGCTCTCAGGGGGCCCGCTACATTCTGGTACTGATATGACACTCGACATACGCCCTGTGACTGCCACTGAACTGCATGGCCTGACCGACGCGCTGGCCGAGATCCTATGGGCCTGCGTTCAGGCCGGTGCCAGTGTCAGCTTTGTCCTGCCCTTTTCCCCCCAAGATGCCGCCCGGTTCTGGAGCGATCAGATCTTTCCCGCAGTGCAACGCGGCGACACCATACTGTTTGGCGCCTTTGTTGACGGTGAGCTGCAAGGCACCGCGCAGCTGGTGGTTTCGCAGCCTCCCAATCAACAACACCGCGCAGATGTCGCCAAACTGCTGGTTCACCCAAAGGCCCGCCGCGGCGGCATGGGCCGGGCACTGATGCAGGCCCTAGAAGCGCAGGCGCGGCACCAGCACAAGACGCTGTTGGTTCTGGACACCCGCTCTGGCGACCCATCGCAGCATCTGTATGAAAGCCTCGGCTATCAGGTTGCCGGCACAATCCCCGGATATTGCCGCAGCCCCAGCGCGGATGTTTTTGAAGCCACCACCTATCTGTTCAAGCCGCTCCTGCCCGTGGATCAGGCCCCCTAGACCCGGTCCTGTCTGCTGGCCTATAGCTGCAGCAATACTAGGGACAGGCAGGAGGCCCAAATGGTTCAGATCACGGCAGCATCCCGGCGGCATAATCTCTCGCGAGGCGCGTTATGACCCGCCTGCCTGTCACCGTTCTCAGCGGCTATCTGGGTGCGGGGAAAACCACCCTGATCAATCGCCTGCTGGCCGAAGACCACGGGTTGCGGCTGATGGTTGTGGTCAATGATTTTGGTGCGGTAAACATTGATGACGCCCTGATCCAGGCCGAAGAGGGCGAGACCCTGGCGCTGACCAATGGCTGTGTTTGCTGCAGTATGGATCAGGATCTGCAGATGGCGCTGCGCAGGATCGCAATTCAGGCCGACCGCCCGGATCATATCCTGATCGAGGCCAGCGGCGTGTCAGATCCGTCTGCGATTGCGGCCACCATCCAAAACATCCCAGACCTGATCTATGGCGGTATCGTCTCCTTGGTGGATGGCACAAACACCCCGGAGCTGTTGGCCGACCCGGCAGTGGCCGACCTGGTGCGTCAGCAAATCAGCAGCGCCGATCTGGTGCTGGTGAGCAAAACCACCGCGCTGGATACGGATCTGCAGGCGCAGCTGTCCCAGATCGGCGCCCGTGGCTTGCGCCTGTTGGATGCGACGCCATTGGCTGACCTGCTGTTTGATGTGCTGCCGCTGCCGCAAAGCCGCAGCCGGATCACAGCGCATCCGGCCTTTACCACCTGGCAATTTGACAGCGAAACACCCCTTGATCGCCGTAAACTGGGCGACAAGCTGGCAGCGCGGCCACATGGGCTATACCGGATGAAGGGATTTGTGCTGACCACCGGCGGTGCCTATGAGCTGCATATTGTCGGCCAGAACGTCGAGGCCAAGCGCTGCGACGCGACCCAGACCCAACTGGTGGCTCTGGGGCCGAAGGACCAGATCAGCCGGGATCAGATTGAGGATTGGTGGAACGGTTGAGCGGCGACAGCAGCGCTTGCCTAGCGCCGTCCTACCTGACGACAGATCAGGATCACCGGCAACAGCCCAAGTGCTACGATGACCAATGACGGCACCGCCGCGCCTTCCAGCCGCTCATCCGAGGCCAATCGGTAGGCCTGCACCGCCAGGGTGTCATAGTTGAAGGGGCGCATGATCAGAGTGGCCGGCAGTTCCTTCATCACATCGACAAAGACTATCAGTAGGGCGGTCAGCAAACTGGGGGTAAGCATCGGCAGGTGCACGCGGCGCAACATTCCCAGGGGTCCCTGCCCCAATGACCGCGCTGCCGCATCCATATTGGCATGCACCGTGGACTGCCCGCTTTCATAGGCGCCAAGCGCCGCCGCCAGAAAGCGCACCATATAGGCCGCCACCAACAGCCAGATCGAGCCGGAAATCAACAGCCCGGTACGGATCTCAAAATTGGCCCGCATCCAGGCGTCCAGGGCATTGTCAAAGGCGGCAAAAGGCACCATCAGCCCCACCGCAATAACTCCACCGGGCACCGCATATCCCAACCGGGACATATAGGCCGCCGTCGAGGACGTCCGCCCGGGGCGCAGCCGCTGATAAAAGCCAAGGCAGACCGCCGCCAGCACCGTCAGCAGCGCAGCCAGTGTTGCCAGGGTAAGGGAGTTTTGCAAAAAGCCAATATAGCGGCGGCTTAGCAGGTTTTGTTCGGACTGCAGCCCCATATTGAACAGGATAATCACCGGCAGCAAAAAGCCCAGACAGACCGGCAGCGCACAAAGCACCCAGGCGCCGCCAGATTGCCAGCCTTTCAGCTCAGCCGGTGGCATCGCCGCGTGCTGTTTACCCGCCTGATGATAGCGCGCCTTGCCCCGAGTCGAACGTTCCACCACGGCCAGCGCCAGCGCAAAACTCAGCAAGCACAGCGCCAGTTGCGCGGCCCCTGCCCGATCCCCCATGGAGAACCAGCTGGTGTAGATCCCGGTGGCAAAGGTCTGTACGCCAAAATAGGACACGGTGCCAAAATCCGCGATGGTCTCCATCACTGCCAGCAACACGCCCGAGGCAATTGCAGGACGTGCCATTGGCAGGCTGACCAGCCAAAAGGCCTGAAAGGCGTTTTTTCCCAGCGCCCGCGCCGCCAGAAAGGCACCGCCGCTTTGCTGCAAAAAGGCAGCCCGCGCCAACAGATAGACATAGGGATACAGCACCAGCACCAGCATCACCGCCGCGCCCCCCAGGGACCGGATCTCGGGGAACCAGTAATCGCGCGGCCCCCAACCGGTCACCTGGCGCAAACTGCTCTGCACAATGCCGGGATGGTCCAACACAAAGGTATAGGCATAGGCCAAAACATAGGCCGGAAAGGCCAGCGGCAAGACCAGGGCGATTTCAAACAGCCGCACGCCGGGAAACCGTGTCATGGTCACCAGCCAGGCAGCACCAACACCAATTCCCAGTGTGCCCACAGACACCAGAGCCACCAAAGCAAAGGTGGTCAGCGCATAGCCGGTTAGCACGGTATCGACCAGATGCCGGATTGTCTCTGTGCCGCCGGTCAGCGCCGCCAGAGCCACCGCAACCATCGGCAAGATACAAGCCAGCGCAACAACCCAGGCCAGAAACGAGAACACCCCGGTTCCCGACCGTCGCCCACGGCGGTTGCCCTTTGGGGCGTATTCATCTGTCTCGCTCACGGCGGTCATGTATCTGGCTCTTGGCTGTCTAGTTGGCTTTTCCCCTTATTCGATCATTTTGGTCAGAAACTCCAGCAGGAAACCCAACGCGGCTGTTTTTGCTGCGCAGGCTTTTGTAGCTGAGCAAAAGCTAGGGTCAGAAAAAGCCTACCCAAATCCGCTGACACCTATACACTGACACTCACCCCACGGTGCCACAGCCTGTGTGGGTCTTTGTGCATCTGGCTTGGCCTAGGCAAGACATCCAATCCCCCCAATTACAGTAAGGCCCTGAAAGATGATTTCAGCCGACTATTGCCGTCTCATGGCACGCTACAACAGCTGGCAAAATACCTGCCTCGTTGCTGCAGCCGATGGATTGACCGATTCTGAGCGCTGGCAGGATCGGGGCGCGTTTTTTAAATCCATAGCTGCAACATTGAACCATCTCTATTGGGCAGACGCCCTCATGCTTGAGCGCATCAAAGGCAACCAACGCCCGCAGGATTCGATCAAACATGCGCTGACCAGCCCCTCAGATTGGGCTGAGTTCAAGCACCTCCGCACAGGCCGGAATGCAGAAATCGAAGACTGGGCAGCCAGCCTGACCAACGCAGAGCTCAATGGCACGACCAGCTGGTATCCGCCTGACGGTGCTGCCAGGATCGAAATGGCAAAAGCGATCTGCGTCGTTCAGCTGTTCAACCACCAAACCCACCACCGGGGGCAGATACACGCCATGCTCACAGCGGCGGGTGCTGAACCTGCGCCAACGGACATTCCGGCGATGCCATAAGCATGCTCGCGCATGGCCCCGGTCAGCGTTGTCCCCCATCCCTCCCATATAAAAATCCCCCCGACAGCCGCCAGGCAGATCGGAGGGCAAGGACACCGACAAGCAGTGCGGGGATAAGAGAGCCCGGCATCAGGCTGCCGGGCCGAGGAGTGTTTAATCGTAGCTGCGCTGATCCTCGATCACCAAGCCATCCTTGGGCAGGGCACCCGGGGCGACCACTTCGATCTTAGCCTTCATCTTCAGCACTTCGATTACCGATTTACCAAAGGTGATCTCATCGCCGGCATTGGCTTCGATCTGCACCGTCATGGTGTCCATCTCGCCATCACGGGCGGCAATCACACGGGCCTTGACGATCTCATCATGCTTTTCAACCAGCGCCGCGACCTGTTCAGGACGGACAAACATGCCCTTGATCTTGGTGGTCTGATCCGCGCGCCCCATCCAGCCCTTGATCCGCAGGTTGGTCCGCCCGCAGGGGGAGGTGCCCGGCAGGATGGCCGACAGATCACCCGTGGCAAAACGGATCAGCGGATAGTCTGGGTTGAGCGTTGTCACCACCACCTCGCCCACTTCACCGGGTGCAACAGGTGTGCCGGTACCAGGTGTGACGATCTCGACGATGACGTTTTCATCAACGATCATGCCCTCCATCGCGGCGCTCTCGTAGGCGATACTGCCAAGATCCGCTGTGGCGTAGCTTTGCAGGCAGGTAATACCGCGATCCGCATATTCCTGACGCAGCGAGGGAAACAGCGCACCGCCGCCAACCGCCGCCTTGGTAAAGCCCAGCTTTACGCCCATGGTTTCGGCCTTGTCGAGAATGACCTTCAAGTAGTCAGGCGTGCCGGCATAGGCCGTGGCACCCACATCCCGTGCCGCTGTCACCTGCAACTCGGTCTGGCCGGTGCCAGCCGGTAGCACCGCAGCACCAACGGCGCGGGCGCCGTTTTCAAAGATCATGCCAGCAGGGGTCAGATGGTAGCCAAAGCAGTTCTGCACCACATCACCAGCGCCGATGCCAACCGCATGCAGGAAGCGCCCCATGCGCCACCAATCGTGATCAACGCCGCCCGGTTCATAGATCGGGCCTGGGGATTGGAAAATATGGGCAAACCCAGAGGCCGGTTTCACAGTGAAACCACCAAAAGGCGCATTGCCGCCCTGAGCCTTGCTGAGGTCAGACTTGCGCAGTACCGGCAGTGCCGCCAGATCCGCAGCCGACGTTATGCTACTGGCTTCAATCCCGCTCAGGCTGTCCGCATAACCGGCAGCCGTTTGGGCCAAAGCAATCTGTTTGGGCAGCGCCGCGGCCAGATCACTGGCGCGCTGGTCGTCGGACCGCGTTTCTAGGGTATCAAAATAGGTCATAGGTTCACCATCACTCCCTTAGCTCAACCACCGCTTACGGCGGCGATAGGAACGCACATCGCGGAAGCTCTTGCGGCCATCATCGGACATGCCAAGGTAGAACTCTTTTACATCAGGGTTTTCGCGCAGCTCTGCTGCGGGACCATCCATCACCACCCGGCCGGATTCCAGAATATAGCCATAGTGGGCATAGCGCAGCGCCACATTGGTGTTCTGTTCCGCCAGAAGGAAGGTCACGCCTTCCTGTTCGTTGATGGTTTTGACGATCTCAAAGATCTGTTCCACCAGCTGGGGTGCCAGCCCCATCGAGGGCTCATCCAGCAGGATGGTTTCAGGGCGGCTCATCAAAGCGCGGCCCATGGCCACCATCTGCTGTTCCCCACCCGAGGTATAGCCCGCCTGGCTTTTGCGGCGTTCTTTCAGACGTGGGAAATAGGTATAAACCATTTCAAGATCTTGCTGGATCTTCGCACCCCGGTCAGCTCGGGTATAGGCGCCAGTCAGCAGGTTTTCTTCGACTGTCAGGTGCTCAAAGCAGTGGCGGCCTTCCATCACCTGGATGACGCCGTTGCGCACCAGTTCGGCAGGGTCTGCATCGTGAACATTCTTGCCACGGTATTTCACCGATCCCTTGGTCACCTCGCCACGCTCCGAGCGCAGCAGGTTCGAGATCGCCTTGAGCGTTGTAGTCTTACCGGCACCATTGCCGCCCAAAAGCGCTGTAATGCCGCCTTTTGGAACATTGAGGCTGACGCCTTTCAGCACCAGGATCACGTGATTGTAGATCACCTCGATATTGTTGACCTCTAGCAGGGTCTCGGCCTGCACATCAGTGGTGTTGGCTGCATCCAGCATCAAAGCTTGTCCTCATACGGTCCAGGGCGCTGTTTTTGGCGCATCCGGGTCTGGTCGGTGTGGCGCGGCAGGATGAAGCCGCCGCGCCGGATTAAGGCCCGACCCCACACAGATGTGGGATCGGATTAGTCTTTAGTTACACTGGGATTCGATGTTGTTTTCAGTCGCGTAAGACGCAGAGTCTGCATCGATCAGCGGCTTGATCACATCCGTGTCGGTCT
This sequence comes from Pseudophaeobacter sp. TrK17, assembly GCF_042192375.1. Classification (NCBI taxonomy): domain Bacteria; kingdom Pseudomonadati; phylum Pseudomonadota; class Alphaproteobacteria; order Rhodobacterales; family Roseobacteraceae; genus Pseudophaeobacter; species Pseudophaeobacter sp. TrK17. The sequence goes on along the minus strand of NZ_CP071700.1, from coordinate 70,682 downwards.
TTTGGAAATCGGACACCAGGCTCCAGGTTTTGGACTCAGCGTCCCACTGGGTCATACCAACGAGGCCAGGGCCACCGTGGTTTTCACAGGACACGTTGAAGGAGGGGCCAAAGTAGGGCATGCCAAGCGAGGACATCCGGGCTTCGGGCATTTCCAGAGCTTCCATGCCATCGCGCATCATCGCAGGGGTGATGTCAGCTGTGCCGTGGATTTCCTGAGCGGTTTTGGCGGCTTCAACTGCCAGCATCGCCGCATAGAGACCACGGTTATACAGCACGTTGCCGATTTGATCGCCAGCGCCAGCTGCCTTACCTGTGTCAACAACATATTTCTGGATGTCGTCAAATACAGGGAAGTCACGGCCAACATTGTGGAACGTCACAGCTTTGTAGCCATCAGCAGCAGCGCCCGCGGACAGAACGTCATGCTCAGCACCGGACCACCAGACACCAATGAAGTTTTCCATTGGGAAACGGATGTTTGCGGCTTCCTGAACAGCAACCTGGTTCATCACGCCCCAGCCCCACATCACGACAAAGTCAGGACGCTCGCGGCGGATTTGCAGCCACTGGGATTTCTGTTCCTGACCAGGGTGGTCAACAGGCAGAGCGGTCAGTTCAAAACCGTGCTTTGCAGCCAGCTCTTCCAGGGTGCGGATTGGTTCCTTGCCGTAGGCAGAGTTGTGGTAAACCAGAGCAATTTTCTTGCCCTTCAGGTCGCCACCGTTTTCGTCCAGCAGGTAGTTGATGATGCCGGATGCTCCATCCCAGTAGTTGGCCGGGTAGTTGAAGACATTGCCAAAGACATCACCATTGGCAGCCGAGGTCCGGCCATAGCCCATGGTGTGGAGCGGGATGCCGTCAGCAGCGGTTTTTGGGATCAGCTGATAGGTAATACCAGTGGAGAGCGGTTGATACACCAGGGCACCTTCGCCTTTGGTGGATTCGTAGCATTCCACACCTTTTTCGGTGTTATAGCCGGTCTCGCACTCGATCAGGCGTGCCTTTACACCACCGATACCGCCATCACGCTCGTTTACGAGGGTGAAATAGTCAGCATAGCCATCCGCAAACGGGATACCGCCCGCAGCATAGGGGCCTGTACGATAGCTCAGCGATGGGAACACCAGGTCCGCCATTGCCGGACCCGCAGCCATCATGGCGCCCAGCGCCAAAGTGGTAAGTTTCATTTTCATCGGTATTCATCCTCCCTTGGTCTCATCCGATAGTCGTCTTGGGTAGGCGGGGCTGAAATATTGCTCTTGTCCCCGCCGCTCTTCTCATACCTTGCCGCGTTAGTGCGGGAAGGGCCATAGCCTCAGTTTCTCTTTTGCAACGCGCCAAAGCTGCGCCAGCCCATGTGGTTCCACAATCAGGAAAAACACGATCAGTGCCCCGACGATCACCAGCTGGAAGTGGGCCACGATATCTGTGGGCCAACCCAGCACATCCACGCCAACCACCTTCAGGATCACCGGCAGCAGGACCAGAAAGGCCGCGCCAGCAAAGGAGCCAAAGATCGAGCCCAGGCCACCAATGATCACCATGAACAAAACCTGGAACGACTTGGTGATGCCAAAGGCCTCGCCGACTTCTACCGCACCAAGGTACAGCGCAAAGAACAGCGCCCCAGAGATGCCGATAAAAAAGCCAGAGACTGCAAAGGCGGTCAGTTTCGCCTTCAGCGGGTTTACCCCGATGATTTCCGCCGCGATATCCATGTCGCGGATCGCCATCCAGCTGCGGCCGACGGTGCCACGGGTCAGGTTACGGGCCACCAAAGCAGAGAGCGTCAGGAAGGCCAGGCAGAACAGATAGGTTGCCCAGGCGGGTGCGTTGGGGCCGGTGATCAGGATGCCAAAGACATCACGCTCAGGCGCGTTGATCTGGCCAGAGGCAGAATAGTTGTAGAACCATGGCACTCGGTTGAACAACCAGACCAGGAAGAACTGCGCCGCCAGTGTCGCCACCGCCAGGTAAAAGCCCTTGATGCGCAGGCTTGGCAGGCCAAACAGCACACAGACCAGGCCGGTAACCCCGCCTGCCAGCAATACATGGATAAACATGCTCACTTCGGGGAAGGCGGTCATCAGCTTGTAACAGGCATAGGCGCCCACAGCCATAAAACCACCAGTCCCAAGGCTCACCTGACCGGCATAGCCAACCAGGACATTGAGGCCGATCGCAGCGATCGAATAGATCAGAAACGGCAGCAAAATGGCGCTGGCCCAGTAGTCATTGATAAGGAACGGAATGACCAGAAAGGCGATGAGCAGCACAAAGTAATACCGATAGCGATCAAACTTGATCGGGAAGGTCTGGCTGTCCTGTTCATAAGAGACTTTGAAGTCTCCGGCTTCGCGATAGAACATGGGTTAGATGCTCCCCTGTTGGTGCGCGCGATTACGATCCGCTGCGCTCATTTGATTGGATTTTTTTGCATATCCGCTCGACTCAGCAGAACGGGCCAGGCGCAGATAAGCAATGATGCCGGTAAAGAGCCCCCCAGCCGCCAGCAGCGCCGCGGTGACAATCTGAGCTTCGGAAAATCCATTGGCGCTGATGGCCAGGTATCCAAAGGCCCAGAAACCGGACCAGGCAATCACGTTGATGATGGCGATAAGCTTCATCCTAAATGGTCTCCTAGTTTACGGTGCGCACACACATGGCACAGGCTGCGAGGGGTTCTTGATGCCTCCCCATCCGGAACGGAGCGGGAAGGCCAGTCTTGCTTTGGGGGATCAGACCCTCTCGATGATCTTTTCGCCAAACAGGCCCTGCGGTCTGAACACCAGGAACAAGAGCGCCAACACATAGGCAAACCAGTTCTCGGTGGCACCGCCCACCATGGGGCCGATGGCAAATTCAAACATCTTTTCGCCGACGCCGATGATCAAGCCACCAACAATGGCGCCGGGGATGGAGGTAAAGCCGCCCAGCATCAGAACCGGCAGGGCCTTGAGCGCAATCAGGGACAGCGAGAACTGCACCCCCGACTTGGTGCCCCAGACGATCCCGGCCACCAGGGCAACAAAGCCCGCAACCGACCAGACCAGAACCCAGATGAAGTTCAGCGAGATACCAACCGACAGCGCCGCCTGGTGGTCATCCGCCACAGCCCGCATGGCGCGGCCCTGTTTGGTATACTGGGCAAAGAGCACCAGCCCGACCACCAGAAGCGCCGCAATCACAGTCGCCACGATGTCCAGTTGGTCGATGAAGAAGCCGTAGAAATTGTCAGAGCCAAGACCTGCGGTCATGTCTTCGATCCAGAACGAGCCACCCTGGGGCAGACCCACATCCAGCTTCTTGATCTCGGAGCCCCACATCAGATCGGAAAATCCTTCGAGGAAATACGCCAGGCCAATGGTTGCCATGAACAGGATGATCGGCTCCTGGCCCACCAGATGACGCATCACAATGCGCTGCACCAGCCAGGCAAAAATCACCATCACCCCAACCGTCAGCAAGATGGCCAGCAGCGCCGGCACATGCCAGCCAAAGTGGTGAACCTCGGTGCCAAACATCGCGTTGATGATATGGCTGAACGGCACCTGCCCCTGCATGATGCCCACCAGGGTCATCGCCGCAAACAGCGCCATAACGCCCTGGGCGTAGTTGAAAATGCCGGAGGCCTTGTAGATCAGGACAAAGCCCAGTGCCACCAGTGCATAGAGCACCCCGGCCATCAGCCCGTTGAAGAAGACTTCGGTTGCAAAAAGAAACTGGTCAGACATCAGTCGCTCTCCTCATATCTGTCAGAACTTTAGTCATGTGCCACCCCCAGATAGGCGTCGATCACATCCTGGTTGTTGCGCACTTCGTCCGGTGTGCCGTCGCCAATTTTTTTGCCGTAATCCATCACCACCACGCGGTCCGACAGATCCATCACCACGCCCATGTCATGTTCGATCAGGGCGATGGTGGTGCCAAATTCGTCGTTCACATCAAGAATAAAGCGGGACATGTCCTCTTTTTCCTCGACGTTCATCCCCGCCATTGGCTCGTCCAGCAGCAGCAGCTTTGGCTCTGCCGCCAGGGCCCGCGCCAGTTCCACCCGCTTTTTCAAACCATACGGCAGACGCGACACAGGCGTTTTGCGAATGTGCTGAATTTCAAGAAAGTCGATAACCTTTTCAACCACTTCACGGTTGGCGGTCTCTTCCTTTTCAGCCTTTCCCTTCCAAAATGCCTGCTGAAGCAAGTTGGTTTTCATGTGGTTCAGGCGGCCCGTCATAACATTGTCCAGAACGCTCATGCCTTCAAACAGCGCGATGTTCTGGAAGGTCCGGGCAATACCCTGCTGTGCCACCTCATAGGGGCGCATCTGCGGGCGCGGCTTGCCATGAAACTCCACCGTGCCTTCTTGCGGCACATAGAAGCCCGAGATGACGTTCAACATCGAGGATTTGCCGGCGCCGTTGGGGCCGATGATGGCGCGAATTTCGCCTTCGCGGATATCAAAAGAGATATCCTTGATCGCCACCACACCGCCAAAGCGCAGGGTGATGTTTTTCATTTCCATCACCACACCGCCGATGGTGCGACCGTCTGCGGTGACATAGCTATCGGATTGGTCAAGCATATGCGACGTCTCCATTTTTTCGCCACACTAAAATGTTAACCAAATCAGCGGACACTTGAGAAAGATGAGCAGCAAGGAGATCCCTGCAATGTTTAGCGAGTTCGAGCACAGTTGCCTGTTGGACATGGCGCTTGAGTGCAGACGCAACGGCCTGTCCCCATCCGAAAGCAGCGCCAGTCTCAGACGCAGAACCCGTGAGTTCAGCGCGCCGCTTATGATCCGCCAGGTGGTGCATACCGCCTTTCATCCCGAACACTGCCCCGACCTCGTTTGAGATCAGGCCAAGTGGTTTGAGACGGGCGCTAAGCCTGTCTGAGTATTGCGTACTCATTCTGCGGCCACCCGCTGCTGGGCCGTAGCGGACAGATCCGCGTCAATAATGGTCAGCGTAGCGCTGATCGATCCCTTGCGACCGTCTTCATAGGTAACTTCGGTGGTGGTCGAAATCTCACCCGCCCCGTCATACAGCGCGCCAATGATGTCAGCGAATTTTTCTTCGACGATCCGACGACGTACCTTTCGGGTCCGGGTCATCTCACCATCATCCGCATCCAGTTCCTTATGCAGAACCACAAAGCGGTGCACCTGACAGCCCGACAGCATCGGATCCGCAGCCACTGATTTGTTCACCTCCGAGACATGCTCCTGGATCGACTGCAGCACCTTGGGGTGACCCGCCAATTCCTGATAGGAGGCATAGGCGATATTGTTGCGTTCTGCCCAGTTACCCACCGCCGAAAGGTCGATGTTGATGAAGGCAACGCAACGGTCCTTTTCATTGCCAAACAGCACCGCCTCCAGAATGTCGGGATAGAACTTCAGTTTGTTCTCGACAAATTTGGGGGCAAACATGCTGCCATCAGCCATTTTCCCAACGTCCTTGGCCCGGTCGATGATGCGCAGATGGCCGGAGTCAGCCTCAAAGAAGCCCGCGTCACCTGTGGCAACCCAACCTTCGGAATCCTTGGTATCTGCCGTGCTTTCGGGGTTTTTGTAGTATTCCACAAAAGTACCCGGGCTCCGGTAGAAGATCTCGCCATTGTCGGAGATGCGGATTTCTACATCTGGCGCTGGTACGCCAACGGTATCCGCCCGCACTTCGCCATCTGGCTGCACGGTGATGAAAACAGTGGCTTCGGTCTGACCATAAAGCTGTTTGAGGTTGATCCCCAGCGAGCGGTAGAACTCAAAGATCTCTGGGCCGATGGCTTCACCGGCGGTATAGCCAACGCGGACATTGCCAAAACCAAGCGTGTCTTTCAGCGGACCATAGACCAGCAGATCGCCCAGCTTGTATTTCAGCCGGTCCATCATGCCAACGGGCTTGCCGTCCAGAATATCAGGACCAACCCTTTTGGCATGGGCCATAAAGTGGTGGAACATGTTGCGTTTGAAATTACCCGCGTCTTCCATGCGGATCATCACATTGGTCAGCTGGGTTTCAAACACACGTGGCGGTGCAAAGTAGTAGCTGGGGCCGATCTCACGCAGATCGGTCATCATGGTCTCAGGGCTTTCCGGGCAGTTCACGCAGAACCCGCTCCAATAGGCCTGACCAATCGAAAAGATGAAGTCCCCAACCCAGGCCATCGGCAGATAGGCCAGGATCTGATCTGTCTGTTTCAGCTTATCAAATTCGCAAGCGTTCTTGGCGCTCTCGATGATGTTGCGGTTGGACAGCACCACGCCCTTGGGCTTGCCGGTGGTGCCCGAGGTATACAGCATCACGCAGGTGCTGTCGTAGGTCAGCTTGGCGCGACGTGCGTTCAGATCGGTGATCCACTCGTCATAGGCGGCGCGACCCTGGTTCTGAACATGGGAATATTCATGCAGCGCGTGGTGGTCGTATTTGCGCAGGCCCCGTGGATCCAGGTAGATCAGGTGCTCAAACTGGTGCAACTGATCCTGCACCTCGATCACCTTGTCGACCTGTTCCTGGTCAGCGGCGATCACAAAGCGTGCGCCACAGTGGTCCAGCACATAGGCCATCTCTTCTGCGTTGGCGTCCTGGTACAGCGGCACCGGGATGGCGCCCACGGATTGGGCTGCAACCATCGACCAGTACATATAGGGGCGATTGCCGCCAATGATGGCGATAAAGTCGCCTTCATTCACACCAAGATTGATAAGACCAAGCGCCAATGCCTCGATCTCCTTGGCGGTTTCCGCCCAGGTCCAGCACTGCCAAATGCCAAATTCTTTTTCCCGGTAAGCCGGCTGGTCACCGAATTCCGCTACGTTGCGTTCAAGCAGCGCCGGCAGGGAGAGTTTCCCCGCAGCGCCTGACTGCATCTGAGCCAATGTCTTTCTCCTCCCATTCCGGCCTTCCCCGACCGGCAGATCGCTGTCACACGATTCTGGTCCCGACTAGGGACTGCAACATGCTAGCCGGTCAACTTTTTCGTGAAGTTTTCACAAATCTAACGAATTGTAACAGCCGTTCTCAGACTGCCTAATTTTTAGATGTCGGCAAAAAACTATGGGCCTGGAAATCACACCCCTTGCCAAGATGGGCTGCGGTCAGCCAACATTGCTGCCATGGAATCTGGTGCTTTGCGGGGAATATGATGAGACGTTTTCTGGCTCTGGTTCTGACCCTTTTTTTCGCCTCGCAGGTCTCTGCGGCACGGCATGCCTTTATTTTGGGAAATTCCGACTACGCAGAACTAGGGGATCTGGCCAACACCCATGCCGACGCTGAAGCCTATGCTAAAGCACTGAAAGGTCTGGGTTTTGCGGTTACCTTGACCAAGGATCTCAGCAGACGCCAGACCCTGCATGCCTTTTACAGCTTCCTCAATCAGGTCGCCCCCGGCGATGATGTTGCCTTTATCTATTCCGGGCATGGCTGGAGCAATGGCCGGGTCAACTATATTGTTCCAACCGAGGTGCAGCGCCCGCAGCCCGAGTTCCAAAAGCTTCTGGAAGACGCCACCATTCCGCTGCAGAACGGTCATAACGGACTGCTGGATGAGCTGGAAGCCAGAGGTGTCGCGCTGACCATCGCGGTGATTGATGCCTGTCGCGACAGCCCGTTTTTGCAAAGCCCCGGCACAAAATCCATTGGTGTGACACGCGGGTTGACGCCAGTTCTGCCCAGCACCGGCACCTTTATTGTCTATTCCGCCGGCAAGGGGCAGCAGGCCCTGGATCATCTGCCAACAGACAGTCCGGATCAAAAGCTCTCTGTCTTTACCCGAAATTTTGTCCAGCACCTGAAACCGGGCACCTATCTTCAGGATGCCATTCTGGACGCCCGCAGGCAAACCACCCGACAGGCCGCCTCTTATGGCGGGCACCAGCAGCTGCCTGCCTATTATGACCAGACGACCGAACGCATTTGTCTGGCCGGGCAATGTGGCGTCCAGCCACCCACCGCCCCTGACGAAACCGAAGCAGAGACCTCGGAGCTGGATCAATGCAGCGCCTTGTTCCAAGTCGCCCAGCAGGCCGACCAGTGTTATGCGTATTCTGCCTATCAGACCACCTGTTCGGATCATGTCTTTGCGCCCATCGCCGAGGCCTATTTGCGACTGCGCTGTGACCCCGCAGCGGTGTCTCCCTCGACCACTACGCAAACCCGAGCGCAGACATCCCCAGCCCCCCAGCCCTCCGCGGCGGTGACACCCACGCAGCCAGATCCTGCAGCGGAGGCCCCCAGCCAGGCGGACCAATCGGCAGCAAATCCAGCCGCAGACCAGTTTGTGGCGCTGCTGTCCAAAGGAAAGGGCAATCGACCAACGGTCGCAGTCACACCCCCTGCCTCTGCAGCCGCATCTATTGCGCCCAGTTCGCCCTCGCCTGCTGCACTCTCACCAGCTGTTGCGACGCCGTCGTTCTCGGCCCAGCAGGCAGCCCTGCGGTCCTGCGCGGATGCCGCCGGGCATCCGCGCCACCCGCAGCTGATCAGCCAGCGCATCCAGTCTTCTGGGGTGGACTGGAAAGAACTGAACGCATTCTCTGCGATCCCGGCCTGCAAACGGGCGGCAAATCTCAACCCTGACACCCCGGCGGTGCAGGCGTTTTTGGCCCGGGCCTATGACAAGGCCGAAGATCTGCAGCAGGCCCTGTCCCATTACCGCACTGCGGCGGCGGCGCAGGATCCTATGGCGCAAACCAATCTGGCACTGATGTACCGCAAGGGTCAGGGCGTGACCCAGGACGATCAGATCGCCGTAAGCCTGCTGAAACGCGCCGCAGACCAAGGCTACCCCATTGCCGAAACCCAGCTTGGCTGGATGTATGAAAAAGGCCGCGCCGTGCCACAGGATGATGCCCTGGCCCTGTCCTGGTATCGTAGGGCCGCCAACAGGGATCACCCCCGCGCCCAGTATAATCTGGCCTGGATGTATGAAAAGGGTCGCGGCGTCAGCCAAAGCTATTCTCGCGCCTTCAGCTGGTATCAAAAGGCGGCGCAGGCGGAGCATCTGAACGCATTGTACAAGCTTGGCATCTTTTACCGCGAAGGGCATGGCGTGTCCCAGAACGACGTCGAAGCGGTGCGCTGGTTCCGCAGGGCTGCCAATCGTGACCTGGCAAAGGCCCAGACCTCGCTGGGGTGGATGTATGAAAAGGGCCGGGGCGTTCAGAAAAGCTACAGCCAGGCTCTGGAGTGGTACCACAAGGCGGCGGCGCAGGGACATGCGACCGCGACCGTCAACATCGGTGTCCAGTATGAGCTGGGGCGTGGGGTTTCGCAAAACGACCAGCGCGCGGTGTCCTATTACATCGACGGTCTGAAACTGGGCAGCGAGACTCCGTTGGGCTGGTCCAGCGATTCCTGGCGGCAAAGCACCCTGATGGCGATGCAACGCAGGCTGCGCGATATGGGGCTGTATTCGGGGGCGATCGACGGCAAGATCGGCCCCGGCACCCGCTCTGCCATGCGCGCGCTCATAAACGGGTAACTCTTCCCCGCGTCAGCGCGCCGCCCTTGCTCTTTTGGGTCAGGATGGTACCCCATGCCCGGGGAGGCACCATGAATACATCCGACAAAACACGCGCCGCGATGACCACTGCCGGGCTGAACCTGATTGCCCAGGCGATCTCGATCTATGACAGTGAGCTGCGGCTGGCGGTTTGCAACAACCGGTTTCAGGAAATGTTCAACCTCCCCAATGATCTGGTCAGCCCCGGAGCGCATTTTGAGGACACCATTCGCCATATCGCCGCCAGCGGTGAATATGGGCCAATGGAGGATATCGAGGAATTTGTCAGCGCCCGGGTGGAACAGGCGTTGGATTTTGAACCCCACTATATCGAACGCACCCGCGCCAATGGTCAGATGATCTCGATCGAAGGCGCACCGCTGCCCCAGGGCGGTTGGGTTGCGGTCTACACCGATATCAGCCGCACCAAACGGGTGGAGCAGTTGTTGCGCGCCAAATCAGAGGAAATGTCAGACCGGTTGATCTCTCACACCGAGGAGCTCTCGGCGACCAACCGCAAGCTGGCCGCTACCATCACCGCCCTGGAAGAGGCAAAACGCCAGCTCACCGAAATCGAAGGCCGCACCCGGCTCACCACCGAGATGATGCCAGCCCATATCGCCCATGTCGACGGCGAGGGCTATTACACCTATACCAACAGGCGGCTGAGCTCGGTGTTTCCCAGCCGCCCCTCTGAAATTCTGGAAATGCATATCTCCGACGCGCTGGGGCCCCAGGCTTTTGCCAAGATCGAGCCACATCTGATGGCCGCCTACAAGGGCGGCAGTCCGGTGTTTGAATTCACCGAAGCCCATGACAGCCGCCGCATCCGGGTGGCCTTTACCCCAGACAAAAGCGGCGGCGTTTATATTCTGTCGATGGATGTCACCGAGGAAACCCAGGCCCGCGTTGCCCTGCAACAGGCGCGCAGGCGTGAAATGGCAGCGCAGATGACCTCCGGGCTGGCGCATGATTTCTCCAATCTCTTGACCATCATCCTTGGCATGCAGGGCAAGCTCGACAAGATGCAGCTGCCGCCCCAGGCCCAGGACATGATACGCGGCACCCTGGCCGCGGCGCGGCGCGGTGGCCGGTTGCTGAATCGGATCGCCGAGATGACCGGCCAGCGCAGCCTGCGCCCACAGGCCACCAATATGCACGCGCTACTGTCCGAGCTGAAAATCCTCGCCACCCCTTCGTTGCCGCAGGGCATGGGGTTGAGCGTGCTGGACAATACCCCCGATGTCTTGTTGCTGCTGGATGCCGGCAAACTGCAGGACGCGCTGCTGAACCTGATCCTCAACGCCCGTGACGCCTGCGGCATCAACGGGCAGATCACTGTAAGCGCCCATGTGGTGGGTCAAATCTGGCTGGAAATCAGCGTCACGGACACTGGCCCTGGCTTCTCCAGCGAGGCGCTCAAAAACGCTCTAAACCCGTTTTTCACCACCAAGGGCAGTGAAGGGTCAGGCCTGGGTCTGCCCATGGTCTATGACATGGCAAAATCCGCAGGCGGCGACATGCGGGTGGGCAACACGGTGTCCGGGGCCAGCATCACCCTGCGCTTGCCCTATCGGGTGGCCCCCGATGCCAAAGGCGGCCTGGCGCTTTTGGTCGAGGACAGCGAAGAGCTGCGCGCCACCTTCCGCGATATGCTGATTGATCTTGGCTATTCGGTGATCGAGGCCACCAGCGTCGACGAGGCCTCAGCCCTGGCCGCCGACCTGCCGGATATCGCATTGGTGCTGTCAGATGTGCGGCTAGAGGGGGAGGCGACCGGCATTGATCTGGCGCAACGCCTGAAAGGCACCCATCTGCCTATTGTATTGATGACCTCTTTGCCGCCCAGTGATCCGCAGTACCGCATGGCTCTCAAGTCTGGACCGGTGCTGCAAAAACCCTTTACGACCCAGCAACTGTCGGCCCTCATCACTCCGGAGACACAAGCATGACCGCGCCCCTCGTCACCATTCTGGACGATGAACCCGAAATTCGCCAGATTCTCACCGATTGCCTGCAGGACGCCGGGTTCCGCACCCAAAGCTTTGCCCGCGCCCGCGAGTTTGAGGCCTCCCTCAAACGGGTGACACCGGATGTCTGCCTGGTTGACCTGTCGCTGCCGGATGTGGATGGGCTTGCCCTGGTGCATCGCCTGGCGCTGGAACAGGGCGCTGCCGTCATCATCATTTCGGGCCGCGCCCAGGTGCAGGATCGCGTCACCGGGCTGGAACTGGGAGCCGATGACTATATCACCAAACCCTTTGATCCCGCCGAGGTGGTCGCCCGCATTCGCGCCCGCCTGCGCGCTGGCCCCCGCAGTCAGCCAGTCAGTGGCAACGCCGCCGAGTTTGCCGGCTGGACCGCATATTTTGACCGCTATCTGCTCGAAGATGACAAAGGCGTCGAAGTGCCCTTCTCCCATGCCGAGGGAGAGGTACTGCGGCTGTTTCTCGACAGTCCAAAGCGGCTGATTTCGCGGGCGCAGATGCAAGAAAGCCTTGGCGGTGGTGCTGGTGACAGCTTTGACCGGGCCATGGATGTGCGGGTGTCCCGCCTGCGGACCAAACTGCGTGAAGATCCCAAAAACCCGCGCCTGATCAAAACCATCTACGGGGCGGGTTATATTTTCCTTGGGGATGTGACCTGGCGCTAACAGGCATTAAGCCAGAACTGGCCCGGAGACAAAAATTCAAGGGTGACGCGGTGCCAGCCTCTTGCCAGCGCGGCGGGAAATCCTGACAGACCGCTCTTGCCGCAACGATTCGCTCTGGTATAGAATCACCCTATGGCCACCTGTCTGCTTTATTGCCAAACCCAAAACCGCCGCTCCCGGTTCTACCGGATCGAGCTGGCGTTGAACCTGTTTTCCGAGGTTTCGGTCCTCCGGGAGTGGGGCGTTGCAGGCCGCAATGGCCAAAGCACCATCAACATCTATGACAACCTGCGCGAGGCCTCGCTGGCGGCGGACAAACACCGCAACCGCATGCTGAAACGGGGCTACGCCCGCGACTGACCCGAGCCAAAGGCTTGACTCACAAAGACAATGCCGCCTGGTTCAGAACTTCCAGCCCCTTTACCAGGTCCGCCTCTTTGGTGTCCTCATCAAACGCGTGGCTGATGCCGCCAATCGAGGGAACAAAGAGCATTGCACTGGGCATTACCTGAGACACATTGGCCGCGTCATGCAGCGCGCCTGATGGCAGGTCCAGCCATTTTCCTGGCGCCAGATCCTCTGCTGCGGTGCGCAGCGCCTGTTTGAGGTGCGAATCCATCGCCGCGGGTTCAATACCGCCAACCTCCCCCAGTTCGATCTTGACCCTTTGCGCGCGGGCAACCTCTGCCGCCACCTCACGCATGATCTTTTCCATATGGATCAAACGTTCCCGATCCCCATCGCGCCACTGCAATGCGAACCGCGCCAGACCTGGAACAACAGAGGAGGCATTCGGGCTCAGCTCCGCGTGGCCCAGCGTCCAGACGGTTTCAGGCGTCGCCACCGCCGAGAACCGCTCGTTGATCCGCTGGTTAAAATTGGACAGCGCCTGAAACGCATCCTGACGCAGCGCCATCGGCGTGGTGCCTGCGTGGTTCTGACGACCCGTTATTGTGATCCGAACCTCGCGAATGCCAACAATGTCGCTGACCACGCCAATCTGATCTCCCGAGACATCCATGCCCGGCCCCTGTTCGATATGCATCTCGATAAAGCCGGTGAACATGTCATGGGGCAAAAACTCGCGGGTCCGACCGGCCATACGCGAGCGGGCCACGCTCAGCGTCAGGCCATCTGTGTCGGTCAGGGCATCCGCCTCTGCCAGCGAGATTTTTCCAGTCCAGACATCAGAGCCGGTGAGAATGCCAAACCGCCCCTCTTCGTCCTGAAAATTCACCACGGAAATAGGTGGGCCACCTGCTTCTTTGGCAGCGCGGGCGATTTCCAGCCCTGCCACCACCCCCAGCGCCCCATCGAGCCAGCCACCTTCAGGCTGACTGTCACTGTGAGAGCCGATCAACAGAGATTTTTCTCCGTTCAACCCGAAGAGATTGCCGACGGGATCAAGATGGGTTTTCAGACCTGCCTCCTGCATCCGAGACGCCAACCAGCGGCGCGCCGCGATCTCCACTGCGGTAAAGGCCGGGCGGACAACGCCCTTGCCCTGTCCCGAAGCACCAAAGGACCGCAACCGGTGCAGATCCTCGAGAAAGCGATCAGGGTTCAGGGTCATGAGCGTACCTCTGTTGGGGATTGTCAGGCGTCGAGCGCCGGGCATCAGTCTTGTCGCATTCTGCGATACCTTGACTAATTCATGGCTTTGCCCCCAGTGCAATGGTCAAGACGTGGATCTGCAACATTTACATCTAATTGCGGCGAAATAGCCAAATCGAACATTTTCAGGCTCAAACCGGCCTAACAGGGGTGAACTTTTTCCATCCCATCAAAAAGCTGCACCCATCCCAAACACGCTCTTCCATGTCGCTGCTGGCTCACCTATGAAATTGAGGAACAGAAATAGGATCCGTCGCATGACACATATCACCCTGGTCCGCCACGGGCAGGCCAACACCGAGGCCCGCGATGAAGTCAGCTATGACCGGCTGAGCGAGCTGGGGCACCAGCAGGCCGCCTGGTTGGGGCGCTATCTGGATGCCTGCGGCAGCCATCACCCCCGCGTCTATTGCGGCACCCTGACCCGCCATATTGAAACCGCTGCGGGCATGGGCTGCGCCGAGGTCATTCAGGATGCCCGCCTCAACGAGATGGAGTATTTCACCATGGCCCAGGCCATGGAGGTCCAGCAAGGGCTGGCCGTTCCGCAGGAACGCGAAGGCTTTATCGCGCATCTGCCAAAGGTGTTCAAAGCCTGGTCAGCCGGAGAAATCAAAAATCCTCCCGAAAGCTGGGAAGACTTTGAAAACCGGACCCAATCAGTCCTGACCGAGATTGCTGACGGGGATGGTCCCGCCCTGGTGGTCACCTCGGGTGGCTTTATCTCAATGGCGATGCGTCAGGCCATGGGGCTTGATACCGACGGGATGGCCCGTATGGCCCTGGCAATCATGAATACCTCGATGCACCGGCTGTTTCCCATCGGCGGTCATCTGAGCCCGGTCCTGTTCAACGCGGTGCCGCATCTGGACACTGCGGATCGGCTCTACGCGCAGACCCACCTTTGACGCCCAATCCGCGCTCTGCCCCACCCTAGCCCCAACAGGAGATCTGACATGCAACTCTATTACGCCCCGGGGACCATTTCGATTGCGGTCGCCATCGCGCTGGAAGAGGCTGGTCTCGACTATGAGGCCATCAAGATTGATTTTGCCAACAAGGAACAGACCAGCCCCGCCTATGCCCAGATCAACCCCAAATCGCGGGTGCCTGCCCTGGCGGTGGATGGCGGCATCCTGACCGAAACCGGTGCGCTGCTGGATTATATTGCCGATATTGCCCCCGACGCAGACCTGCGGCCCACGGACTCGATACTTTTGGCCCGGATGCGGGAGGTGATGTATTATCTCGCCTCGACCATGCATGTGAACCACGCTCACAAGATGCGCGGCAGCCGCTGGGCCAGCAAGACCTCCAGCTACAAGGACATGCAGGCCAAGGTGCCACAGACCATGGCCGACAGCTGCGCTCACCTGAGCCAATACGGGCTGCGCGGTCCCTTTGTTCTGGGGGACAGGCTCAGCCTTGCCGATTGCTATCTCTACGTGGTCTGCACCTGGCTGCAAGGCGATGGCGTGACCCTTGCAGATTTTCCCAAAATACAGTCCTTCATGGCGGCAATGGAACAGCGCGACTCCGTGCGCGCAGTCTCTGCCAAGGACATGCTCTAAAGGATCCCACAATGACACATCTCTGGGTACGGGCCGAACAGCGCCCCAATGAAGACCGCGTTGGCCTGACGCCCGAAGGCGCCAAGGCGCTCATGTCAGGCGGCATCAAGGTCACGGTGGAGGAGAGCGCGGTACGCGCAATCCCTCTGCAAGGCTACATCGATGCCGGCTGTGAGATCGCAGCCGAAAACTCCTGGCCCAGTGCCCCGGCGGATGCAATTATCTTTGGCCTCAAGGAACTGCCCGAGGATGGCACCCCACTGCCCCATCGCCACATCATGTTTGGTCATGCCTTCAAAGGCCAGCATTCGGGCAAGGCGCTGCTGAATCGTTTTGCCGCTGGCGGCGGCACGCTGTATGATCTGGAATATCTGGTGGACGAGGCAGGCCGACGGGTTGCCGCCTTTGGCTATTGGGCCGGCTATGCGGGCGCTGCCGTCACCCTGAAAAGCTGGTGTGCCCAGCAACGCGGCGACATCTGCGGCCCCGTGGGTGTCTACCCCGGCAAGGATGCCCTGCTGGCGGAATTGAACGCCGAGTTGAAAGCTGTGCAGGCAGATGTGCCCACGGCCATTGTCATCGGCGCCATGGGTCGCGTCGGCACCGGCGCTGCGGATCTATGCGAGGCAATGGGGATCACCGTCACCAAATGGGACATGGCAGAGACTGCAAGCGGTGGCCCCTTCCCCGAGATCCTGCAGCACGATCTGTTTCTCAACTGTATCTTTGCCCGCCCCGGCACCCCTGTCTTTGTGCCTGCCGAGGCGCTCTCGGCGGCGCGTAAACTGACGGCGATTGGCGATGTCGCCTGCGATCCCGACAGCGATTACAATCCGGTGCCGATCTATGATCAGGCCACCAGCTGGGAGGCCCCGGCGCTGCGGGTTGCCAGTGATCCGGTGATGGATGTGATGGCGATCGACAACCTGCCGTCAATGCTACCGGTCGAAAGCTCCCATGACTACGCCGGACAGCTGCTGCCCTCGCTGCTGACGCTGGCTGATCTTAAATCCGGCGTCTGGGGCCGGGCAGAGGCCACATTCCGCGAATTTGTACCCGCCTGATGGAGCTGTATGTGGGATATCTCGCGGCCTTTATGGGGACCATCTGCTGGCTGCCACAGGCCTGGAAGGCCTGGGCCAGCCGGGATACATCTGGTCTATCTCTGGCTGCAAACTTGATGTTTCTGCTCACCGTCAGCCTGTGGTTCGTATACGGGATCATGGTCAACGACTGGCCGATCATGATTGCCAATATCTGTGCCATTCTCATTGTGGTGAGCATTGTCGCCGCCAAACTGCGTTATAAATAAGGGAGAACTCTCATGACTATTCATTGGTGCGGCACCGGCCTCTCCGCCATTCCCGGCCTGCGTCGCCTGCTTGAGGCGGGCCACGATGTTGCCGTCTGGAACCGCACGGCCGACAAGGCCCGCGCGGCAGTCGGCGATCTGACCTCCAATATCCATGCCTTTGACATCAACAACCTGGGCGAGATGCTGAGCCCGGCGGATGTTGTTGTCTCGATGCTGCCCGGCGACTGGCATGTAGCGCTGGCAGAGCTGGCGATCTCAAAAGGCGCCCATTTTGTGTCGTCCTCCTACATCGCGCCTGAAATGCGCGCGCTGGATGGCAAGGCCAAAGACGCCGGTGTGGCGCTGGTCAACGAGGTGGGGCTTGACCCTGGCATCGACCACCTGATGGCCCATGCGCTGGTGGATGAGTACAAGGCCTCTGCCGCCTTTGATCCGGCCAATGAGGTGAGCTTTCTGTCCTATTGCGGCGGCATCCCAAAGACCCCCAATCCCTTCCGCTACAAATTCAGCTGGTCGCCCCTGGGCGTGCTGAAAGCGCTGCGCTCGCCCTCGAAATCAATTCGTGATTTCAAGGAGCTGGACGTCGCCCGCCCCTGGGACGCGATCTCTACCTTTGACGCGCCGCTGCCCACACCAGAGAGCTTTGAAGTCTATCCCAACCGCGATTCCCTGCCCTTTATCGGCCAGTATGAGTTTGGCGCTGACTGGAAAGTAAAAGAGTTCGTCCGCGGCACCCTGCGCTTGAATGGCTGGGCGCAGGCTTGGGACGCTGTGTTCAAAGAGGTAGAAACCCTGGAAGGCGAAGCCGGAGATGCCCGGCTGAAGGAAATGTCGGATCAGTTCTGGGAAGAAAACTCCTATGATGAGGGCGAGCCCGACCGGGTTGTGCTCTGCGTCGATCTGAAGGCGGAAAAGGCAGGCGAGACCGTCTGGCACAAAACCTATGTGATGGATGCCTGGGGGGACGAACGTGGCACCGCCATGGCGCGTCTGGTCTCTTATCCGGTGTCCTATGCTATTGAGGCGGTGATGAACGGCAAGATCGCCCCCGGCGTACACGCCGCCCCCAGCGATGCCGGGCTGGTCGCAGACTGGATGGGCAAGATCGGCACATTGGCGCAGCACCTGGAGGTCACCGACCGCCTCGCCTGAGACTTCGGATAATCGACATTCAAAGGGCCTGCGCAAGCGGGCCCTTTTTTGGTTCTCCCCCTATTTTGATACGTCCCAAGTCTCGCCGGACTGCGACTTGGATGTCGCTTGCACTTGCCAGCCTGCTGGTGTCGGGTAGACCCAGTTCTGTTAGGAGTGGCCCTGGTGAAGATCGGTAGAAAATTCTCGGCCCCAAAGGGCACCACACTGTTCAGCCCCGGACAGGAGTGCCCCGGATTTCTGGTCCTGAAACAGGGCTGTATCAAGGTCACCCTGACTGGCAGCAGCGGCCGCGAGGTGGTGCTGTACCGGGTGCACCCCGGTGAGGTCTGTCTGCAGACCTTTACCTGCCTGATCGAGGATCAAACCTATGCCGCCGAGGGTGTAGTCGAAGAAGATCTGCACGGAGATCTGATCCCGGCAGGCCAGTTTCGACAGGTGATCGAACAGGATGAGGCCTTTCGCAATGACGTGCTGACCTCCGTTGCGCTGCGGTTCAGCGAATACCAGCAACTGATCGAAGACGTCGCGCTGACAGGGTTTGACGCCCGCCTCGCAAAGGTTTTGCTGCGTCTTGTCGATGCAACTGGGGTTGTGCCTGTCACCCACACCGCGCTGGCGGCTGAAACCGCCTCGGGGCGCGCATATGTGTCGCGTCGCCTGGCAGAATTTGCCCGCCGTGGCCTGGTCGAACAGCTCTCGGACGGTATTCACATCTGCAATGCACCTGAGCTGGCGCAGATTGCCGAACAAAAATAGATTTCTTGGCCTATCTGGTGACTCTGTCACCGCCCCTCATATCTTGGTTTTGCTATGCTCTTCTCAACACCGCAAAAGGAGATCTTCCCATGACCAAGAACGAAGGCAAAATCGACCGCACCCTGCGCGTCATCGCCGGTATCGTCCTGCTCTCGCTTGTCTTTATCGGCCCCCAGTCGCTTTGGGGCTTGATCGGGATCGTGCCTCTGGCCACTGGCCTGCTGGGCAACTGCCCGCTCTACACAATCCTGGGTATCAACACCTGCCCGCTGAAAAGCTGACGGCAGAAGGCGTATAATTTGGCGGAATCATGCGCACTTTGGCCAGCCTGTTTCACTGGGCTGGCCTTTGCAGATGCGCGCCTCTTTGCGCTAGATCATATCTTTCTGTCCCGGCCCGTTCTATAGGCGCGCTTCCCCATTCCTGGTGAAGAGACCCAGCCTATGACCCGCGCCGCAACATCACCTATGAAACGCTCCGAGCTTTTGATGCCCGCAGGCAACCTGCGCAAGCTCAAGCTGGCCATTTTATACGGGGCTGATGCGGTCTATCTCGGCACCCCGGATATGTCCCTGCGCACCAAATCCGAGTTCTCGCTGGAGGAGGTGATCGAGGGTGTAGCCTTCTGTCACGCCCATGGGCGGCGCGCCTATCTGACCCTGAACCTGTTTTCCCACAACAAAGACATCGAAAAGCTGGACGAATATATCGATACCGTCCGCAAGGTGCGCCCTGATGGTTTGATCATCGCAGACCCCGGCGTCTTTCAATACGTCAAGGACCGCGCCCCCGAGCTGCCGCTGCATATCTCAACACAAAGCAATATCTGCTCCTGGCTGTCGGTCAAATTCTGGCAGGATCAGGGGGCTGAGCTCTGCGTTCTGGCCCGCGAAGTTTCGTTTTCTGAGCTGAAAGAGATCCGCGAGAAATGCCCGGATATCAAGCTGGAGGCCTTTGTACATGGGGCCATGTGCATGACCTATTCCGGCCGCTGCCTGCTGTCGAACTTTATGGCGGAACGTGGTGCAAATCAGGGCAATTGCGCCAATTCCTGCCGCTGGAACTATAGCTTCCGCATGCGCCTGAAGGACGGCACCGTGCAGGACCTTCAGATCACCGATGACAACGCTGATATGTTCGAATTCCTGCTGGAAGAGGGCTGCCGCCCCGGTGAGCTGATGCCAATCGAGGAAGACGCGCGCGGCTCCTACATCCTCAATTCCAAAGATCTCTGCATCATGCCAAAGCTGAACGAATACCTGGAAATCGGCGTTGACAGTCTCAAGGTTGAGGGACGCGGCAAGTCTGAATACTACTGCGCCATCGTCGCCCGTGCCTACCGCATGGCGATTGATGACTACTACGCAGACCCGGAAAACTGGGACCCCAAACCCTATATGCGCGAGCTGGAGGCGGTGGGCAATCGCGGCTACACCCTGGCCTTCCATGAGGGCCGGTTGACCAATTACGCTCATAATTACGAACACACCGCCTCCCTGGCGCAGTGGGAGTATGCCGGTGTTGTCACCGAGGTGACAGAGGATGCCTTTCTGGTGGAGGTGAAGAACAAGCTGGTCGCCGGTGAAGTGCTGGAGTTTGTCTCTCCCATCGCGCGCGAGACTGTGCTGTTGCGGGTCTACGACTTTGAAGACGCCGCCACTGGCGAAAGGGCGCAGGTGGTACAGGGCAGCACCAAGACGGTGATTCGCCTGCCCTTCACCCTGTTCGACCACGAAGACATCGACGCGCTAAAGCTGCGGTTCCCGCAGTATTCGGTGATGCGCAAGGAACGCGCCCTGACCGAGGAGCAATGGAACCGGGTGCGGTTTGACAAGCTCACCCAGGGGTTGGAGATCAGCGGCAAGGAAAACCCCGCCGCCTATGCCAAGCGTCGCGACGCCCTGACCAAAAGCATCGAGGAAGACGGCAATACCCGCCGCTTAAAAACCAATCGTGTTGGTGTCGAGGGCTGTTGCGGCAAGGGTTGCAACGGCTGCATGATCTTCTGGCAGGATGACCAATACGCCCGCGCCCGCGACGTGCTGCTCAAGCGTAAACAGGGCCAACAGCTCAGCCGCGCCGAAGCCGCTGAGCTGAAACAGGTAGTCCCGCAGCTGTAAATGATCTGCCCGCGAATGCCCCTGCTTCAGGGGGCACAGGGTCCGGGGCCTCAGGTTACACGACCTCGAATTTCGGGGGCTCAGGCCACTGGGTTCTGGCCCTCATCAGATCGGCCTAACGGCCGATCACATCGTCCTCGACATCCTGCACATCGACGCCCAGCGCATCCAGACCAGCCTCTATGTTGTCGGCCAGATGTGGGGTGCCAATCAGATAGTCAGCCGTCGGGGTAGAGGCCTCAGATTTGGCTGTTGCAATGGCTTCGGCCAGCTCTTCCGGCTCAAAACTGCCCCGGCCAACCCACATGATTGCGGTGAGTTCCGCCTGCTCATCCATGCCCAGGCGGTCGATAAAGGCGCGCAGTTCGCCCTCTGCCCGTCCCAGCTCCCGTGCCATCAGGGCCACCTGTGCAATCTTGCGTGTGGAAATCTCCAGCATTTTCCGTCTCCTTCTGTTCGCCGTTAAGAACATCAGACAGCAGCACAACCCGAGGGTCTTTGATCTGGGGCAAGAAACCAGCGATGGAGCAAATGGCCCGGCGCGCTTAGCCCTCCAGTGCCCCACGTCCGAAGATTTCGACCCAGCTGCTGCGCCCGCGCAAGTGCTCCGCCGGCAGCGCAGACCAACCCTCGCGCGCGGGCTCGCTTCCTGCCGCCTGCAGCACCGCCGCCGAGGCAATCACATCCACCTCTGCCGATTTGGTCAGCTCTTCCAGACGCGCCGCCGTGTTCACCGTATCGCCAAAGACCGAATACTCCAAACGCTGGGCATCGCCGACCACACCGGAAAAAACCTCGCCCAGATGCAGACCAATCCCTACACGCACCGGTTCGCGCCCCTCAGCCTGACGCTCCCTGCCCCAGTCCTTCAGCTCCACCAGCAGGTCATCAACACAGGATAGGGACCGGGCCGCAGCGCTCTCGCCTTCAAACAGGATCATTGCAGCATCGCCGATGAACTTGTCGATCATACCCTGGTTCTGTCCCACCGCACGCTGCACGCGGCGGCGAAACTCGCTGATATAGGCGCCGACTTCTTCCGGTGCCCGCCCCTCGGACCACTGGGTAAAGCCGCGAATATCGACAAACATCACCACCATTTCCTGCTGGCGCCCTTTGCGCAGCTCGCTCAGCTCACCCGCCGCCAGCCGGTCCGCCATCTGCGCCGGTAGATAACGGGTAAGATTGGCGCGGGCGCGGGCATCCGTGATCGAACTATGCAACAGCTGCCGCGCCCGGTAGGCGGCCACAATCAACACCAATCCGCCCAGCGCAATCATCACAATCCGCACCATATTTGGGGGCAACAACAGCATGAACTCGGCACGCGCAGCCAGGTCAGGTGTGATTTCTTCGGGTTGCCAGAGCGTCAGATAGAACAGACCTCCCACCGTCAGCACCACACAATAGGCCTGCAGATAAGGATTAAACCGCAACACCGCAAAGGCCAGAATAACCGGCACCAGCCAGGTGGGCGGCAACAAAAAGGTCAGCTCCCCGGGAAAGCCGGTATTGCTCAGTCCCGCCCATGTGTTCACCAGCATGAACAGACAATCCAGCGTCACCGCTGGCCAGACCATCCAGCGCCGAAACCGCCCCGAGGTGGCCAGCCAATAAGAGATCGCCCCCAGGACAAAATACGACAGCAGCGTGAGCAGCGCCAATAGCCACTGGATCCTCAGATAAGACTGGTCTGCGCCCTCTCCCTTTACCAGGATCAAAAAGGCGGCCAATAAACAACCAGCCACGGCGACACGCAGAACGGCCACCATCCGCTCAACCTTCACCTCCGCCTGACGCAGTAGTTTTGTATCCAGAGGTTCGCTTTTCATTATGGGGTCTGCTCCAGGGGCGCAATAGTGCCAGCGACATCGCCGGCGATCTCTTCAAAATCAAAATTATCCAAACGCTTGGCCCGTTTTCCGGCCTTTTCAGCGCTGACTTGGATCTCGGCTATATCCTTGGCGGCCTGGCCAAAATGGCGGTCCAGATTGCCCACCCGTTCCCCTAAGCGTTCCATATCCCGGTACAGAAGCCCCAATTCAGATCTTATCGCCCCGGCCTGTTCGCGCATCCGCGCATCCTTGAGGATCGCGCGCATGGTATTCAGTGTCGCCATGCAGGTGGTGGGGGAGACAATCCAGACCTTGGCGGCAAAGCCTTCCCGCACCACGGCGGTGAAATTGGCGTGCAGCTCTGCGTAAACTGCCTCTGAGGGCAGAAACATCAACGCGCCTTCGGCGGTTTCGCCCTCAACAATGTATTTTTCCGAGATCGCAGTGATATGGGCCCGCAGCGCCGCTTTCATCTGCCGAATGGCATAGGCTTTCTCGTCGCGACTCTCGGCCCGGTGCAGCGCCTCATAGGGTTCCAGCGGGAATTTACTGTCGATGACAATTGGCCCCGGTGGGTTGGGCAGATGCACCAGGCAATCGGCGCGTTTGCCGTTGCTCAGGGTCGCCTGCATTGTGTAGCTGCCCGCCGGCAGCGCCTTGGAGACAATGTCAAACAGCTGAATTTCCCCAAAGGCACCGCGAGTTTGCTTGTTGGACAAGATATCCTGCAGCCCCAGCACATCCCCCGACAGCTTGGTGATATTGTCCTGTGCCTTGTCGATCACCGCCAGACGTTCCTGCAACTGGGTGAGCGAGGTCACCGTGCGTTTGCTGCTGCCATGCAGGCTTTCCTGCATGCGCTCCTGCATCTGCGCCATGGACTGCGCCTGGCGCAGGGCATTGTCCGCCAGCCGGTCATTCATATGCTGCTGCACCGCAGTCAGGCGCGCCTCTACCGTCTGCACCATCTGCACCTGTGCGCTCGCCTGGGTGTCGGACACATGCTGCAAACCGCCCTGCAATTGATGCACAGATTGGCCCAGCTGGCCGATCTGCCCCGTGAGCGGCCCCATGGCCCGCGCCACCCGCGCCGAAGCCCGCAGGGACAGGATCAGCAGCAACACCAGCAGCGCGGCAAACCCGCCTGCCAGAAGGATCAGCAGCCCGACTTCATTCATTGCCTGAACTGCCTCCTCCATGCCCTCCATCAGCTGCGCCCAAACAGCCGTTCGATATCGGCAAGCTTCAGCTCCACATAGGTGGGGCGACCATGGTTGCATTGGCCGGAATGCGGTGTTGCCTCCATTTCGCGCAGCAGCGCATTCATCTCTTCGCCGCGCATGCGCCGACCGGACCGGATCGACCCGTGGCAGGCAACCCTGGACAGGATCGCCTCCAGCCGCGCCTGCACCAGCTGGCTTTCGCCCTGGTCGTCCAGCTCATCCAGAATATCTTTTACCATGGCCTCTGCGTTCACCTCTCCCAGCAATGCGGGGGTTTCACGCACGGCGAGGGCATTTCCGCCGAAAGCTTCCAACCCGAGGCCAAATTTCTTCAGCGCCTCCGCATGGGCGAGGATACGCGCGCAGTCATTGCTGCCCAACTCAACAATCTCGGGGATCAACAATGCCTGGGCCGCGACGCCATTCTCCGCCATCTGCTGCTTCAGCTTTTCATAGACCAGCCGCTCATGGGCCGCATGCTGATCGACGATCACCATACCGTCAGCGGTCTGGGCGATGATGTAGTTTTCATGCACCTGCCCGCGTGCCGCCCCAAGCGGCAATTGCTCGGCCCCGGGCGCGGTGGTCTCGGGCGCATCCGACACTGGCCCCGGGGCCTCTGTTATACGGCCACTGTATTCTCCTTGCAGCTCGGCAAAGCCTTCGGTCTCCGGCGCGCCATATGTCGACGGCGGTGCTGGCGGAAACGCGGGGTGTTGCCCGGCATAGGATGCCGTGCGCGCGCCCATCGAGGGGCGATCCATCTGATAGACCCGCGCCGCGCCGGTTGCGGTTGGCGCCTCTGGCCGCATTGCTCCCAATGTGGCCCCGGCCACCGTGGTCGAGGCCCGGTGCCCGGCCTCGGCCAGGGCGTGTCGCAGTGCCGAAACAATCAACCCACGCGCAAGCCCAGGATCGCGAAAGCGCACTTCGGACTTCGCCGGATGCACATTCACATCCACCAGGGTAGGGTCACAGTCGATAAACAGCGCCGCCGCTGGGTGGCGGTCACGGCTGAGAAAATCAAAATAAGCGCCCCGCAGTGCGCCGGTGAGCATTTTGTCTTTGACGGGCCGCGAATTCACAAACAGGAACTGCGCCACCGCAGCCCCGCGCGAATAGGTCGGCAGGGCGGCATAGCCAAACAGGCGAATACCCTCGCGGGTGGCATCTATACGCAGCGCGTTTTCCGCAAATTCCCGCCCCAGCACCGAGGCCAGGCGCCCATGCAGCGCGTCAAACAAATCGCCAGTCAACGGATCTGCCCGAAAAGTCACCCGACCTTCACCGCCACCAGAAACATCGCGCAGGGTGAACCCCACCGAAGGCTCTGCCATGGCGAGCCGTTTCACCACATCGCCAATCGCTTGGGATTCCGCCCGGTCCGTGCGCATGAATTTCAGCCGTGCCGGGGTGGCATAAAACAAATCGCTCAGCTCGACGATGGTGCCGGAGCGCAGGGCGGCTGGCCGTACCTGCTCCATCTTGCCCCCCGCCACCCGGATCTGCGCCGCGTCATGGCCTTCGGCCCGGCTGGTTATGGTCAACCGCCCCACAGCACCCAGACTTGGCAGCGCCTCGCCGCGAAAGCCGAAGGTATGGATATTCAGCAGATCGGTGCCATCAATTTTTGAGGTCGCATGACGCGACAGCGCCAGCGGCAGATCGCGGGAGGTCATGCCACAGCCATCATCCGTCACCCGGATCAGGGTCTTGCCGCCATCTGCGATCTCGATGGTTATCCGCTGCGCGCCGGCATCAATGGCGTTTTCCACCAATTCCTTGACGGCCGAGGCCGGGCGTTCCACCACCTCGCCAGCGGCGATCCGGTTGATTGCACTGTCATCAAGCTGACGAATGGTCGGGCGATCATGATCGCTGATATGGGGGTCTTGGCTGCTCATACCGCTAAATTTAGCAGCTTCCCACGATTCTACCACAGGGTCTGGTGCAAAAAACGAACAAGAGGGGAACAAAAATATGCTCCCCTCTCTGTGGTCTGACCTGTCAGCTGCTGCGATCTGCGTCAGACGCCCACTGGCGCGCCGGACCGGCCACGACAGGGACCAAAACGAGCGGCAATGACCAGGATCACCCCAGAAACCGTGGCAATCATGCCCGCAGCGCTAACAGCATCTGCCGCCCCCAGCCACAGCGGCCCAAACCCTGCAAAGATATAGCCCAGCACCGCCGAGAGTACCGCAAAGAGAACACTCCAGGTAATCTGCGCTTCCAACCGGTTGGTCATCATGCGCGCCGCCGCGGGCGGGCAGATAAACATGGCGATCACGATGATCGAGCCCACCGCATCAAAAGCCGCCACAGCGGCGACAGCGGCGGTGATCACCAGTCCCAGCCCCAACAGATTGGTGCGGATCCCCATGGTGCGGGCAAAGCCTTCGTCAAAGGTGGAGATTTTCAACGCCCGCCAAAACAGCGCAATGAACAGGCAAACCCCAACCAGCGTCAGCGCCATACGCGGCAGCTCAGCCGGGAGATAGCGCAGCGCCTCCGGGTCCAGCAGCGAGGCCCAGCCGGTGGCATCCAGCCAGATCAGGCTTTCCAGGTTGCCATAAAGCGCATGTTCCACATCCAGATGCACCGCTGAGGTATCACTTTGTTCCAGCAACAACACCCCACCGGCAAACATGGAGGTGAACACCACGCCCATGGCTGCGCCCGGCTCAATCCGGCCCAGACGTCGGATTGCTTCGATCATCACCACGGCAAAAACCGCTGCCGCCGCCGCGCCCAGCATCATCGGCCAGGCGGCGATCATCCCGGTCACCAAAAAGGCCACAACAATGCCCGGCAGCACCACATGGCTGATGGCATCGCCGATCAGGGCCTGTCGCCGCAACAACAGGAAGTTCCCCGGCAAGGCACAGGCCACGGCGGCAAAAATGCCAATCAGCATTGGCGTCAGCGACAGGGGGACGAACTCTTCACCGCTCATGGCATAACCTCGCGTGGGCCACCGATCTGGCGGTCGATTTCCTGAATTTGATCCTGCGTCAGCACCGTTTCAATGTCGCGTAGCCCATCATATAGCGCCGCTGCCGCCTCATGGGTGATATCACTGCGCACCACTTGCCAGCGGCGCTCGTCGCGCAGCGCCTTGGCAGCGCGGGCGCGGCCCCTGGCGGTTGCCACCCCATCGGCGCGGGTCAGGCCTGCGCGGCGCAACAATCGCAGGGTGAGTCTCTCGTAGATTGCCTGGCCCTGCGCCAGCGCCAACAGCCCCTGACGCAGATGCACCCGGCGCTGGAACCGCAGATGGCGCAGCACTGCCGCCAGCACACCGCGGTTGGGTGCCAGAAACAGGGACAGCACAAAAAAGGCAAAACTAACCAGAACAATCAGCGGCCCCGTCGGCAGGTTGGGCGCCGAGGCGGACAGGGCCGCCCCCAGATAGGCAGCCACACCGCCAAACAGACCGGCAAGAAAGACCACATGGTCGGATCGTTCCGACCAGAACCGCGCGGTAACAGCGGGAATGATCAGCAGCGCCACGATCAGGATCAGTCCGACAATTTTCAACCCCACAACAGTGACCGCCATGACCAGCCCCATCATCAGCATGTCGATACGATCTACCGGCAGACCACGGGCGGCGGCATATTCGGGATCAAAAGCCACCAGGGTCATCGGCCTGCGCATCAGCAAAACCAGAAACAGCGTCACAGCTCCGCCTGCCGCAATCACCACCGCATCGCTATACAGCATGCCTGCAGTAGAGCCGAGCAGGAAGCCCTCCAGCCCCGCCTGACGTCCGACACCAAGCGTCTGAATAACCGTCAGCAATACAATGCCAAGGCCAAAGAACACCGACAGAACCGCACCAATAGCGGCGTCCTCCGCCAGGCGTGTGTTGCGGGTCAGCCAGTTCATGCACCACAGGCCAATCGCAGCAGAGACCGCCGAGCCCAGCAAAAGCCCCGCCAGATTGCGGCCATCTCCCCCGGCGAAGGCCATCACCAGAAAGGCGATGCAGACACCGGGCAGGGTGGCGTGGCTGACCGCGTCCGAGACCAGCGCGCGTTTGCGCAGAAATAAAAAGGTGCCCGTGATCCCCGCCGAGGTGCCCAAAAGCGCGGCCCCCAGGGCAACAAGCGTGGCGTTATAGCCGAGCTGAAGCAGCAGAGCGTCCAGTAGCATAGGGGTGCTCCTCTCAGACCTTGGCCAGTTGATCAATTTGCGAGGTTGCCAGCCGCCCGCCATAGGCCGCCTGCAGGGTCTCTTCGGTAAAGGCCTGGGCCACCGGGCCTTCGGCAATGCTGCGGGTGTTGATCAGGAAGACATTGTCGAAATACTCGGTGACGGTGGCCAGATCGTGATGCACCACCACCACGGTTTTCCCGGCCTCACGCAGGGATTTCAAAACCGCGATAATCGCCTTTTCAGTGGCCGCATCCACCCCGGCAAAGGGTTCGTCCAGCAGATATAGGTCCGCCCCCTGTGCCAGAGCACGGGCCAGAAACACCCGCTGCTGCTGACCACCCGAAAGCTGGCCAATCTGGCGGCTCGCAAAATCCGCCATGCCAACACGGGCAAGACAGTCCAAGGCTTTGGCGCGATGGGCGCGTTTGACCCGCCCCAACAGGCCCAGTTCGCGGTATAGCCCCATCAGAACCACATCGATCACCCGTGTCGGGAAATCCCAATCAACGCTGGCGCGCTGCGGCACATAGGCGATCCGGGCGCGTTGCTCTGCCAAAGAGCGGCCAAAAACCGTCACCCGGCCAGAGACAGGTGGAACAATGCCCAAGGCCGCTTTGAGCAGGGTTGATTTCCCCGCCCCATTGGGGCCGATGATCGCTGTCATCTGTCCCGGTTTAACGGTCATATCTACCGAGAATACCGCCGGTTTTTCACCGTAAGTTACGGTAAGGCCGCGAATGGCAAGGGGGCTTTGAGCGATCTTTGCATTCTGCGCCGCGCCGCTGTCCATATGGGCCGCAACCGGTGTTTCTACAATTTCTACTGTCACAGTCATAATCCCGCCGAAAGCTTTCCATCCATGCCGCGGGCCGGGGTTTCTACCGCCCCAAGCGCCCTGGCAATGCTTGTCATATTATGATCCAGCATCCCGAGGTATGTGCCCTCATAGGTGCCGTCAGCGCCCATCGCATCGGAAAACAGCTCCCCGCCGATAGAGACCTCATGCCCCTGGGCAGCCGCTCCTTCGATCAGGGCCCGCATGGAGCGATCAGAGACCGAGCTTTCGACAAAAACCGCTTTGATATCGCGTGAGACCAGCAGATCAACAAGTTCGCCAATCCGGTTCAACCCGGCCTCTGACTGGGTGGAAATGCCCTGGACTCCCAGAACCTCAAATCCAAAGTCACGGCCAAAATAGCCAAAGGCATCATGGGCGGTCAGCAAAACCCGGTTGTTTTCCGGCACCTGAGACAGGACATCTGTCCCATAGGCGATCAGCCGGTCCAGATCTGCCAGATGCGTCGCGGCATTGGCGGCGAATACCTCTGCCGACTCGGGGCGTGCCGTGGTCAGGGCCTCTTGCACCTCTGCGACAACCAGTTTCCACAGCACGGGGGTCATCCAGACATGGGGGTCATATTTGTCAGCATAGTCATCATGGCCCCGCAGCAGATCCTTTGGCAGCCCTTCGGCCACCGCCACCACTGGCCGCTTGCGTTCCAGATCATGGAAGAAATCCTGCATCTGCGCCTCAAGGTACAGACCATGCCACAGCACCAGATCAGCCCGGGTCATCGCCACAATGTCCGAGCGCGTCTGGCGATAGCCATGGGGATCCACCCCCGGTCCCATCAGGGCCTGGACCTTTACCGCATCGCCACCAATCTGACGCGCCGCATCTGCGATCATTCCAGTGGTCGCCACCACTTTGAGCGGCGCCTCGGCCAGCACCCGGCCTGCGGTCATCGGCAAAGCCAGAAGCATCATCAGGCCCAGATAGGCAAAGTGTCTCATACGCATAGGCCGGAGCCTCCTGTTTGTAGCTGTTGGGCTGAATATGAGAATGATTCTCAACTTAGTCAATGAAATTGCGACTTATTCGCAAGAAACTTCTCTGACGTTTGTCCAAAAGGTCAAAATCGGACCCGCCTCCTGCGTGGTTTACTTGCCAAGATGCCGCACCCGTGCGACTTTTGCGCAGAACTCTGTTGAGGATCCCCGGAATGGAAAGCCAAACCTTGCAAGATACAAAACCGCTGGCACTGGCCCAGGAGCCCCGCAACCCGGGCATGGACCTGGATCTGGATTGGGTCGCAGGCGTGCAGGCCAATACCTCTGCGATCGAACGTCGCTGCGCCACGCTTCCTGCACGGCGCAGCGTCAAAAAGGACTATCAGGCCGCCTGGTTGCTCAAGGCGGTGACCTGCATCGACCTGACCACCCTGTCCGGGGATGACACCGAAGAGCGCGTGCGCAGGCTCTGCGCCAAGGCGCGTCAGCCGGTCCGCGGGGATATCCTGCAGGCGCTCGACATGCCGCCACTCACCACCGGGGCGGTCTGCGTCTATCACGAAATGGTCGCAGCAGCGGTTCAGGCACTGAAAGGCACCGACATTCCCGTCGCGGCGGTCTCGACCGGCTTTCCTGCCGGGCTGTCGCCCTTTCACCTGCGGGTCGCCGAGATCGAGGAAAGCGTCAAGGCGGGCGCCAAGGAGATCGACATCGTGATCTCGCGCCGCCATGTTCTGGCGGGCAATTGGCAGGCGCTGTATGATGAAATGCAGGCCTTTCGCGCGGCCTGCGGCGAGGCCCATGTCAAGGCGATCCTCGCCACCGGAGAGCTGGGGTCGTTGCGCAATGTGGCGCGGGCCTCGCTGATCTGCATGATGGCCGGGACGGATTTCATCAAGACCTCCACCGGCAAGGAGAGCGTTAATGCCACCCTGCCTGTCAGCCTGGTGATGATCCGTGCCATCCGCGACTATTACGACCGTACCGGCTTCCGCGTTGGCTACAAACCCGCCGGCGGTATTTCCAAGGCCAAGGATGCGCTGGTCTATCTGTCATTAATCAAGGAAGAGCTGGGAGATCGCTGGCTCCAGCCCGATCTGTTCCGCTTTGGCGCTTCCTCCCTGCTGAACGACATTGAACGTCAGCTGGAACACCACACCAGCGGCGCCTACTCTGCCAGCTACCGCCATGCGATGGCCTGAGCAGATGCTGGAGCTGAGACCAAATTGTGAGTGCTGCGACGGCGATCTGCCGCCGCAGAGCCCAGAGGCCCGTATCTGCACCTTTGAGTGCACCTTCTGCGCCGATTGCGCCGACAAAATCCTCAAAGGCACCTGTCCAAACTGCGGCGGCAATCTTGTGCCGCGTCCTCTTCGTCCCGCAGCGGCCCTGCTGCGCCATCCTGCCTCCAGCCAACGGGTGCTCAAACCCCAGAGCTGCACGGCTAAGGAGCCGATACAATGACCATCAAAGAGAAGTTCGACGCCATGGATTACGGCCCTGCCCCCGAAAATGCCGCCGAGGCCTTGGCTTGGCTGATTGATCAGGGCGACCGGTTTGGCCATTTCATCAACGGTGCCCTCACCGCGCCTCAGGATGGGTTTGACAGCCGCAATCCCGCAACGGGTGAGGTACTGGCCACCCTGAGCCAGGCAACCCAGGACGATGTTGATGCGGCGGTAAAATCCGCGCGCACAGCGCAGCCAAAATGGGAAAAGCTCGGCGGACCGGGACGCGCCCGTTTCCTCTATGCTATTGCCCGGCTGCTGCAGAAACACGCCCGCCTGTTTGCGGTGCTGGAAACGCTCGACAATGGCAAACCAATTCGCGAAAGCCGTGATATTGATATCCCGCTGGCGCAGCGCCATTTTTACTATCACGCTGGCATGGCCCAGCTGATGGAAAGCGAACTGCCCGAGGCCCAGGCGCTTGGGGTCTGTGGCCAGATCATCCCCTGGAACTTCCCGCTCTTGATGCTGGCCTGGAAGGTCGCGCCTGCGATTGCCATGGGCAATACCGTGGTGCTGAAACCGGCAGAATATACCTCGCTCACTGCGCTGCTGTTTGCAGACATCTGCCAACAGGCTGGCCTGCCCAAGGGCGTGGTCAATATTGTCACCGGCGATGGCGCCGTAGGTGAAATGATCGTCGCCGCAGAGGTGGACAAAATCGCCTTTACCGGCTCCACCTCTGTGGGGCGCCGCATCCGCGAAGCCACCGCAGGCACCGGCAAGGCGCTGACCCTCGAGCTGGGAGGGAAATCGCCCTATATCGTGTTTGACGATGCCGATCTGGACTCCGCTGTAGAAGGCCTGGTCGATGCCATCTGGTTCAATCAGGGGCAAGTCTGCTGCGCCGGCTCGCGGCTGTTGGTGCAGGAAAACATTGCCGATCGGTTCTATACCAAGC
The DNA here is from genome assembly GCF_042192375.1 of Pseudophaeobacter sp. TrK17. NCBI lineage: Bacteria > Pseudomonadati > Pseudomonadota > Alphaproteobacteria > Rhodobacterales > Roseobacteraceae > Pseudophaeobacter > Pseudophaeobacter sp. TrK17. Next base: position 38,567 of record NZ_CP071700.1, on the reverse strand, counting down.
TCAAAGCCCGCATGGACAAGCTGCGCATCGGCAACCCGCTGGACAAATCCATCGACATCGGCGCGGTGGTGGATCCGGTGCAGCTAGAGACCATCACCACGCTGGTTGCCGGCAATCAGGCCGGGGAAACCTATCAGCCCAGCCTGCGTCTGCCGCCCCAGGGCAGCTTTTTCCCACCCACCCTGATCCAGGGTCTGGCCCCGTCAGATCCGCTGATGCAGGAAGAGATCTTTGGCCCAGTGCTGGTCTCCTGCACCTTCCGCACCCCCGCCGAGGCGGTGGAGCTGGCCAATAACAGCCGCTACGGGTTGGCCGCCACGGTCTGGAGCGAAAATATCAATCTGGCGCTGGATCTGGCGCCAAAACTGGTGGCCGGCGTGGTCTGGATCAATGGCACCAATATGTTTGACGCCGCAGCCGGGTTTGGCGGTGTCCGTGAAAGCGGATTTGGCCGCGAAGGCGGCTGGGAAGGGCTCAGCGCCTATACCCGCCCCAAAGGCAAAACCAAACCGCTGGCACCTGTCGCGGCCTTTGCCGGCAAACAGGATAGCCACAGCGCCGATCCGGTGGATCGCACCGCCAAGATGTATATTGGTGGCAAGCAGGCACGCCCCGACAGTGGCTATTCAAAGCCCGTCTTCAGCAGCCACGGCGCACTATTGGGCCATGTGGGCATGGGCAGCCGCAAAGACATCCGCAACGCAGTCGAGGCCGCCGCCGGAGCCAAGGCCTGGTCCAAGACCACCGGCCATCTGCGGGCGCAAATTCTGTATTACATCGGCGAGAACCTGTCAGCGCGGGCGGATGAATTTGCCCATCGCATTGATGCTATGACTGGTAAAAAGGCAGGAGCCAAAGAGGTTGAGACCGCGATTGAACGGCTGTTCACCGCTGCCGCCTGGGCCGACAAATACGACGGTCAGGCCCATGGTGTGCCCATGCGGGCGGTTGCCCTGGCCATGAAAGAACCCGTCGGGGTGATTGGCGCGCTCTGCGCCGATGAGGCGCCGCTGTTGGGGCTTGTCTCGGTCATGGCGCCTGCCCTGGCCATGGGCAACCGGGTGGTGCTTGCCGCCTCGGGTCCCTTCCCGCTGGCCGCCACTGATTTCTATCAGGTGCTGGAAACCTCGGATGTGCCCGCCGGCGTGGTCAATATTCTGACCGGCGAGGCTGCAGAGCTGGCACAGCCCCTGGCCGCCCATATGAATGTGGATGCGGTCTGGAGCTTTTCTTCAACCGATCTGGCGCAGACCATCGAAGAGGCCTCGGCGCTCAACCTCAAACGGACCTGGGTCGCCCATGCCGCGTCGCTCGACTGGAGCCACGATCACAGCCGCAAGTTCCTGTTGGAAGCCACCGAAGTGAAAAACATCTGGGTGCCCTACGGCGAATAGGGAAAACCCCCAGATTCAGGCCCGGCGAAAGCGCGGGTGCAAAACAACAGGGCCGGGGAAATCCCCGGCCCTGAACGCTATGCTGTGTCGCCTTTTGTTGGCCCTACGCCTGAGCGCTTGACCCGTCAGGGGCTGGCGATCAGCCCCTCAGGTCGGCCAACCACAACAAAATGTAGCGCCTCGGGCAGCAGAATTTCACTGGCCACCTGATTGATCTCCTCCAGGGTGACCGCGTTAACCTTATCATTGCGGGTCTGGACATAGTCGATGGGCAGGTCATCTATTTGCATCCCCACCAGGATTGAGGCAATCCGGCCATTGCCGTCAAAGCGCAGTGGATAGGCCCCGGTGAGATAGGTCTTGGCGTCTGTCAGCTCTTTTTCAGTGACGCCATCGCTGGCAAGCCGCTGCCATTCGCCCTGAATTACCTCCACCGCTTCGGCCATTTTGCCATTCGCAGAGCCCAGCTGCCCCATATAGACAGAGGCCAGATCCTGCGGCACCAGATAAGAATAGACCCCATAGGTCAGGCCCCGCTTTTCGCGCACCTCTGTCATCAGGCGACTGTCAAATGAGCCACCGCCGAGGATCTGATTCATGATATAGGCGGCAAAGAACCGGGGATCATCCCGGGTGATCCCCATATGACCAAACAGCGCCACCGATTGCGGCGTGTCGTAATCAACAATGCTGATGCCGCCAGAAATCGTCACCTCGGCCGGGCCGGGCAATGGCGCGCCCGTAGGCGCCATGTCCCCCAAAAGCCGGTCCAACAGCGCGCCCAGCTCTTCTGGCGTGATATCACCGACAGCACTGACATAAAGCCTGTCGCGGGCAAAAACGGCCTCATGGGCGGCAAAGATATCCTGACGGGTCAGCGCGGAAACACTGTCTATGGTGCCCTTGCCAGAGCTGCCATAGGGGTGATCGCCATAAGCCATTTCGGCAAAGGCCCGGCTGGCGATCTTGTTGGGGTCTTTCAGATCCGACCGCAGCCCAGCCAGCACCTGCGCCCGCACCCGGTCAAGCGCATCCTGATCAAAGCGTGGCTCTTGCAGGGTTTGGCGCAGCAAACCCACAGCCGCATCGCGGTTTTCACTGAGAAACCGCGCCGAGACCGACAGGCTGTCCCGGTCCGCGTCATAGCCAAAGCTGGCCGCCAGATTTTCAACCGCACGGGCATAGGCCTGCGCCCGCATCTCGCCAGAGCCCTCTTCGAGCAATCCGGCCATCATATAGGTGGCGCCGCGTTTGCCCGGCGCATCCAGCGAAGTGCCGCCGCGAAAGCGCAGCTCAAGCGCAGTAAAGGGGATCGAGTGGTCCTCGACCAGCCAGGCGGTAATCCCGCCGGGAGAGGTCACTTCGTTGATTTTAATCTCGGCCTGCGCGGGCAGGACCAACAGGGAAACCCAGGCAAAAACTGCCGTCGTCAAAGCTGTAAGACGCATCATTCGCCCTCCTCCTGCCGCATCATCCAGCCCGTCACCGAGGCTTCGGGGCGGAGCAAGTTTTGCGCTGCGGCAATGATTTCATCCGAGGTGACAGACTGCAGTATCTGCGGCCAGTCCTGTACATCCTGCACCGTCAAGCCCGAGGTCAGCGCCCGGCCATAGCGATTTGCAATCCCGTCCACATTATCGCGGGCATAAATCTCCGACGCCCGCAGCTGCAGCTTGATCCGCTCCAGCTGTTCGGCATCGACGCCCTCGGCCAGGAAGGCACTCACGGTGGCATCCAGCGCCGCTTCGGCCTGGTCCAGGCTGACGCCCTCGGCAGGTACAATCAGAAAGTCAAAACTGGTCTTGTCCAATGACACACCCGAATAAAACGCCCCGGTATAGACCGCGACCTGCTGGTCAAATTGCAGCGCATTGGACAGGTAGGAGGTGGACCCACCCCCCAACAGCTCTGCCAGCAGATAAAGCGCTGCCGCCTCTTCCTGGGCTCCGGCGTTGCGCTCGGTTGCCAGATAGGAGCGCTGAACATAGGGCTGGGCCACGCGGGGATCGCGAAAGATCAGCCGCCGCTCGGCGTTTTGCGGCGGCTCTTTGCTGCGCGCCCGCACCTTTGGCAGATCAGGGTTGGCTGGAAGTGCGCCATAATAGGTCTCGGCCAGGGATTTGACCTCTGCGGGGTCAACGTCCCCTGAAACCACCAGAATGGCGTTATTGGGCGCATAGAATGTACCGTAAAAGGACAGGGCATCGTCGATGTCCAGGGCTTCCATCTCGTGGCGCCAGCCAATCACCGGCTGACCGTAACGATGGTTGAGATACTGCGCCGCGTTCAGCTGCTCGCCAAATAGTGCACGGGGACTGTTATCGGTGCGCTGGTTGCGCTCTTCCAGAATGACTTCCCGCTCAGTGACAATCTCTTCTTCGGAAAGACGCAGATTGACCATTCGGTCACTCTCCATCCGCATCATCAGCTCTAGCCGATCTGAGGCAACGCGCTGGTAATAGGCGGTGTAATCATAGCTGGTAAAGGCATTGTCGCGGCCACCATTGGCCGCCACGGTCGCCGAGAGCTCACCAGGGGCAAGGGTATCGGTGCCCTTGAACAGAAGATGTTCCAGAAAGTGCGCCACCCCGGATTGACCAATGGGTTCATCCGCGGAGCCGGCGCGATACCAGACCATATGCTGCACCACCGGCACCCGGTGGTCCTCGACGACGACAACTTCCATGCCATTGTCCAAAGCAAAACTGGTCACCATATCATCCGGTCCCGCAGCGCCATCCTGCGTATCGGCCAGAGCCGCCGTCAGGCTGAAGCTTAGCACGGTGGCCGCCAAAGCAATCCTTGGGAACATTCGGCACTCTCCTCATTGTTGACCTTGCGGCCCTTGGGCCAGGCCCCATATTTGGGGCAGCCCTGTACTCTATTCAACCTACGCCCCTGACATCTGGGTGCAAGCGACACTCTCGCAAAGGTGAATACTGGCAGAGCCTCTTGCCCCAGCCCATTTCCAGCCCAATTTCCGTCGTCATGACGGTAGCAAGACCGGGTGAAACATAGATGAAACACCGGGAAATGAAGCAGCGGAAACAGCAGCACCAGACAGATCCGCCAACGCATACGGGGCCGCGCAAGCAGCCCCAGTAAGCCAGGTGACGCGATCCAGGCAAATCACCCTCGATCCAGCAGAGGAAACGGGGCTGTTACTCGTTGCTGGGCGGTGCCGAAGGCGTTGCAACCCCAGCCCGGCGGAAGGCTTCATTGACCGCAAAGGGATCAAGCGTTTGTTTGGAATAGATCTGTTCGTAGCGATCAACAGGCGCAATCTTGATCCGCCCACCGCGACGTCTGCGTTTGAGGAAAGCTGCGTCCTCGCTGGCCAGCACCTGGCGCACATCCGCGGACACACCATAACGGCTGGAGGCGGTGACCAGACCAGAATCGCTGGCAGGGATCGCGTTGCCGGGCAGCAGGGCAGCAGGTTTGCCTCCCAAGGCAACAACAGCCTCGGCCTGCGGGTTCACATCACTGCGGTTTTGCCCACCCGGAGTTGGGGTTGGCAGGGCAGTATAGTCCTCAGGGGCGCTCAAAGGTTTGGGCGGCAAGACAAGGAACTCATCCGGTCCGGTGCCGGTACTGCGGATATCCCGCAGCTCTTTTCGGCCGCAGCCAGATACAGCCACAGCACAAATCAGACCGATAATCGCCAGAGGAATTCGCATTTCCCCAATACTCCCGACAGTTTCAACGCGGTTTTAGCCTATTTCCCAATGGAGGTCACGCAGGCTTTTTTATGCGCCCCTCAAACAGGATCAAACCCGCTGCTCCGGCAAAGATGAACACATCCGCCAGATTAAAGACATAGGGATTGTTCAGCCCACAACAGGACATGTTGAGAAAGTCGAGAACGTAGCCATAAAGCAGACGATCGGCGACATTGCCAAGCGCACCGCCAATGACCAGCCCCGCCGAGACCTGCATCAGGGCGCCCTTGTCGCGCCCGCGCCCGATCCAAAGCACCAGCGCCAGGCAAATCGCCAGCGACAGAGCAATCAAAATCCAACGGGCACTCTCGGCGCCATCGCCAAACAAACCAAAATTGATACCAGTGTTTTCGCCATAGCGAAAATTCAGCAGCGGCGGCAGCACATCAATGCTGAGACGCCGTGACAGGCCCATCCAGTGGATGACCAGGTATTTGCTGGCCTGATCCAACAGAAAGGCCCAGAAGGCGCCCCAAAATATCATACGTGCTGCTGCCATGTTTTGCTCGTGTCTGGTTTAGTGACGGAAGTGGCGCATGCCGGTAAAGACCATGGCGATGCCCTGGGCATTGGCCGCCGCGATCACCTCATCGTCGCGCATCGAGCCACCGGGCTGGATCACGCAGGTCGCGCCTGCAGCCGCCGCTTCCAGCAGGCCATCCGCAAAGGGGAAGAAGGCGTCTGAAGCCACCGCCGATCCTTTGGCGAGGCTTTCGTCCAAGCCCAGCTCATCCGCCATGCGCTGCGCCTTGGAAGCGGCCACATTGGCACTGTCCAGGCGGCTCATCTGGCCGGCGCCGACGCCAACGGTGGCATTGCCTTTGACATAGACGATGGCGTTGGATTTGACGTGTTTGGCAACCTTCCAGGCAAAGAGCAGATCCTGCATCTGTTCCTCGGTCGGTGCTTTTTCGGTGACAACCTTCAGATCATCCAGCCCGACATAGCCCACGTCCTTGTCCTGCACCAGAACACCGCCGCCAACCTGTTTGTAGGCGGTTTGGGCCGCGCGGGTGTCTGGCAGACCATCTGTCAGCAGCAGGCGCAGGTTTTTCTTGGCGGCAAAGATCGCCTTGGCTTCATCCGAGGCACCGGGGGCAATCACCACCTCGGTGAAGATCTCGACGATCTTGGTGGCGGTTTCTGCGTCCAACGGCTGGTTCAACGCCACAATGCCACCAAAGGCCGAGGTGCGGTCGCAATCAAAGGCCTTTTGGTAGGCCTCTGTCAGCGTGGCGCCCTTGGCCACACCGCAGGGGTTGGCGTGTTTGATGATGGCCACGGCGGCGGTTTCAGCCGGGTCGAACTCGGCTACCAGCTCATAGGCGGCGTCGGTGTCGTTGATATTGTTGTAAGACAGTTCCTTGCCCTGCAACTGCTGCGCGGTGGCAACGCCGGGGCGGTCGGTGCCATCGGTGTAAAAGGCCGCTTTCTGGTGGCTGTTCTCACCATAGCGCAGGGTCTGTTTCAGCTCACCGGCAAAGGCACGGCGACGGGGCGCTTCCAGCTCCAGCGCGCCAGCCAGCCAGGTCGACACAGCCGCATCATAGGCCGCGGTGCGGGCATAGGCGATTTGCGCCAGCTTACGGCGGTATGCGGGGTCGGTGGCCCCGTTGTTCTGGTCCATGTCAGCCAGGACCGCGTCATAGTCGGCCACATCCACCACCACGGTCACATCGCCATGGTTTTTTGCAGCGGCGCGAATCATCGCCGGGCCGCCGATGTCGATGTTTTCGATGCAGGTGTCATAATCGGCACCTTTGGCCACGGTTTCCTCAAACGGGTAGAGGTTCACCACCAACAGGTCGATGGGACCAATGCCGTGCTCGTCCATGGCTTTGACGTGATCGGCATTGTCGCGCAGCGCCAGCAGCCCGCCATGCACCATCGGGTGCAGAGTTTTCACCCGGCCATCCATCATTTCAGGAAAGCCGGTGATATCAGCCACATCTTTGACCGTGAGGCCCGCCTCGCGCAGGGTCTTGGCAGACCCACCGGTGGACAAAAGCTCAACGCCGCGGGCGCTCAGCGCCTTGCCCAGGTCGATGAGACCGGTCTTGTCGGATACGGAAAGCAGGGCGCGGCGGATGGGGGTCTGGTCGGTCATGGCAGGGCGGTCCTTTACAGGCTCATTAGGCTCAGTCAAAAATTTCGGGCTCATCCCGATTCAGGTCGCGCACGGCAATCGCAGTCTCCTGCGCCTTGCTGAGCGTCCACCGGACGCGTGTCGCATACTCGATTGCGCGACCAGATAAAACGATCTGCTTTGACGCACGAGGCTTTAATCGCGTTTTTTCCAGATAAACACTGGGTTCCAGCTTCAAATCGCAGCTGCCGTCGTGGCGAAACACCCAAATCTCGCCGCTCTTCAGCGCCATCGACACCGCCGAGCCTCCCAGATCCAGCGCAGAATCCACCTCTGGGTGGAGATGCAAGCGCAGCTCAAACCCGACGCCCTTGGTCCCCGAGTGATCAAGCACCTTGGAAAAGACCCGTTTGGCCGGGTCTTCGATGGCCACCAGCAGATCTTCGCCAGACAGGCTGCGGCCATCATCCGACAGCACCAATGTGCGGGCATGGGTCAGGCCAAAGCCTCGCAGATAGCCGTCATGCCCGCCCTGAAAGCGATGACCTTCGGCCTGCTCATCCAAAGCGACCTGCACCTCGCCGGGGCCTTCCACCAGCAGTTCCTGGCCAGTGGTGCGATCCGGAGCCGCCAGCCGGGCGCTGGAATGCCCTGCCAGACACAGGGTTGAATGCGACGGCGTTGCCCGTCCGGCGCGACGCCATTCCAGACCAAAGGTCTCTCCCGAGCCGCAGTTGACAATCAAAGGCCGCCGCCCCGAAGTCAGTTCAAACGCCAGTGTCGATGCATGGCCATTGCTGGAGGCCGCACCCTGTGGGGGCACTGCAGCATCAATCACCACAGAGGTTCTGCGCGCCGCCAGACGGGCATACCCCATGGCCAGCCCGTCACGGTGATCCCCCGTCACGTGGCTGGCCGCCAGGGCATGATCCAGCCAGCCTTCCAAGCCACGCCCGCCACCATGAAACCGCGCCAGCCCGCCATCCGCATGACGCAGCGTGCGCAGTGCCGGGGCAATCCGCTCGATCGCCGCTGTCTGTGCCGCAGGCACCGTGCGACCGGCCTCATGCAGGGCGGCGGCGGCCCAGGTCAACAGGGTAAAGACTTCCAGCAGCTCTTCGGGATTGCGCGTCGGCACGCCGCCCTCGGCATCTATCTGGCGCTCGCATTCCGCCGCCAGGGCCCGGATCGCCGGATCCGCCAGCTCTTCGCGGCCCTGCAGCGCCAAACCGGCATAGATCAGACCTGTCAGGGCCTCAAACCGGGGCAATCCCGGCGAAGCTCCCTGCCAGCGCTGGGACAGAAACCAAGTCTGCTGTGACAGGGACTGATAGAACACTTCGGTCTCGGCGCGGTCTTTGCTGCTGAGCAGGAACAGAGCATGGTTGATCCAGCGGATCACCCGGCGGCCGGTCAGATCCGGCGACCAGGCCAAAGCCGCCCCCCGCCCATTGCCAGCGCCATGGGTTTCGATCCAGCCCCAGACCCATTTCTGCGCCTTGACCCGGGCCTTGATATCGCCAACCGCCGCCAGATCATCGAGCCAGCCAAAGCCCTGACGTTCCGCCTCAAAGGCCGCATCCGGTGCGTTGACGTCCCACAGGCCGGTGGTTTCTGATTCGACCAGATAGCCGGCAAACAGCAGATTGCCCGCCACCAACTGACGGCCACGGGCAAAACTGCCAATGGTGCGAGGTTCGGGCTGCGAGACAAACCCGGTGGCTGCTGGCTGCTTGCGGGCGCGCCAGGCGTATAGCCTATTCATCATGCGAGTCCCGCGACCCGCTACTCTGTCGTATCTGGACATGCTCTCTGCCTCACGCCTGTGTGCCTGTGATTGGCCGACGTTTTGGCAAAAGGATAGCCGCCTTGGCGCATCAAGTCACCGATGAAAGCGACCTCACGGTGCAGCCCTAGGCAGATTTGCGCAAAAGCGCCATGTAAAACCCGTCTATCCCGCCCTGCTGGGGCCAATAGTCTGGCCGCAGACGCAAGCCACCTTCTTCGGTGATCCAGGCCGGATCAATCCCCAGCGGCGGCAGCACATCGCGGTCTACGGTCATATCCGGGAACATCTCCAGCGCCTCCTCAACTTGGCACTCGCCCTCATCCGGCAGCAACGAACAGGTGCAAAACACCATGCGCCCACCGGGTTTGACCAGGCTCCAGGCATGGGCCAGCATCTGCGCCTGCAGCTCGATCAGCGCACCAAAGGCGCTGCCGTCTTTGGCATGGGGCAGGTCCGGGTGGCGCCGAATAGTGCCGGTTGCCGAACAAGGCGCATCCAGCAACACCGCATCAAACTGCCCGTTCTGCTCCAACGCATCCCCCACAACCAGATCAGCTGTCAGCCCGGTCCGGGTGAGGTTTTCCTGCAACCGTTCCATCCGACTGGCCGAGGTATCCACGGCCGTCACGCTGGCACCACTGGCCGCCACTTGCATGGTCTTGCCCCCAGGAGCAGCACAGAGATCCAGCACCCGCTCGCCCGCTTTGGCCTGCAACATCTGGGCGGGCAAGGCGGCGGCTGCATCCTGCACCCACCAATCACCCGCACCATATCCGGCCAGGGCCGAAACCTGACCGGCCTCTTGCAACCGGAGTGATCCTGTCGCCAGGGCAGTCCCGCCCAACGGCGTCAGATCCGCGCCCGGCTTGCCGGTGATATCCAGGGGCGCCCCGGCATAGTGCGCCGCCTCGATCTCCAGCATCGCCTCAGCCCCCCAGGCCTCCGCCAGGGGCTTGCGCAGCCATTTGGGCAGGCGCGGCACCCGCAGCTTTGCCCATTCCGCCGGGCCTTGCTCCGCCACTTTGCGCAAAACCGCGTTGACCAGGCCTTTCAGCTGTCCATGGCGGCGATGCTTAGAGACAATTGCCACCATATCGTTCACCACGCCATGCGCCGCCGCCCCGTGGCACAGCTCAACCGCGCCCAGACGCAGCGCATTCTGTACGGTCAGCGGTGTCGATTTCTTCAGGTGTTTTTGCAGCACCCGATCGGCGCGTTCCAGGCTGCGCAGGGTTTGCAGGGTCAACCGCTGGGTCCGGGCGCGATCCTCAGGCGTCAGACGCTCCAAGGCGCCCGCCGCATAACACTCCGCCAGAAGGCGCCCTTCACCCAGAACCTGATCCAAAAGATAGATCACCGTACGGCGGGCCTGAGTTCCATCGGACATTGCTGCTCTCCTTGGCATAGACGCGCGCCCCGCTTGCCACAGCGCCGACGCCAGAGGTGGCTTGTCCCCACCAAAAAGGGGCGTATATCATGGCCACAGCATAAAGGAACCCGCCATGAGCGCCGAAACCCCGCCCGCCAAACAGGCTGAACCAACCATTGATCCCGATCTGCCCGCCGCCGCCCAGCGCGCCCTGGCAGAAGCCGCCGAACGGCGCAAAGCCGCAGAGGCCAAAGCCAAACCACCGGTAGAGTTGGGCGGGCGCGACGGCCTGGACCCGGCCCGCTACGGCGACTGGGAGAAAAAAGGCATCGCCATCGACTTTTGAGGCCCTGTTTTTGCAAGGATCACCGCTGATGATTCTGGAAATCCGCCGCTACACCCTGCACCCAGGCCAGCGCGAGACCTTTATTAAGGTCTTTGAAGAGATGAACCGCGCCGCCCTGCGCGAGGCCGGCATGTTGGTCTTTGGCCCACTGCGCGACCTCGACGATCCAGACAAAGTCCATTGGATGCGCGCCTTTCAAAGCCTTGAACACCGCGATGCAATCAAACAGGCCTTCTACGACGGTCCGGTCTGGGCGCAAGACGTCGAACCCTTGGTGATGCCACTCATTGCCCATTATGAGGCCTCAGTGGTGGAAACCACCCAGGGTTTTGAGGGCTTTAACGAGACCGCCTCACTCTGATCCCGGCGACAAAGCCCATATCCAGATCAATAGAATAGGGCTTTCATCTTGCTAAAAATACCTCCGCCGGAGGCAGCGGCCTGCAAAGGCCGCCCCTGCAACCTGGCCTGTCAAAGCCCCAGAACATCCAGCATGTCATATTCGCCCGGTGCCTTATCCTGGCCCCACAACGCGGCTTTCAAAGCGCCACGGGCAAAAATCGCCCGGTCAGTGGCCATGTGGCGCAACACGATGCGCTCCCCAGCGGCGGCAAACAGCACGTCATGCTCCCCGACGATGTCACCACCCCGGATAGCGCTAAACCCGATATCGCCGCGCTTGCGCGCGCCCGTAATGCCATCACGCCCAGAGTCCGAGACATCCGCCAGGGTCACACCGCGACCCTCGGCGGCGGCCTCGCCCAGCATCAGCGCGGTGCCCGAGGGCGCGTCGACCTTGTGATGGTGATGGGCCTCGATCACCTCAATATCAAAATCCTCATCCAGGGCTGCGGCGACCTTTTTGGTCAGCTGTACCAAAAGATTGACCCCCAGGCTCATATTACCAGCCCGCACCAGAACCGCATGGCGTGCTGCGGGTTCCAGCTGGGCGATCTGCGCCTCGGACATGCCGGTGGTGCCAATCACATGCACCGCCCTTGCCTGCGCCGCCAGTTTGGAGAAGGCAAGCGTCGCCTCCGGTGAGGTGAAATCAATCACCGCTTGGGCCTTTGAAAAGGCCTCCAGCGGATCATCGGTGACCACGACACCAATGGCGCTGCCCCCCATGGCAAGCCCCAGATCCTGACCGACCCAGGCATGGCCCACGCGTTCCACGGCCCCAACCAGCCGTGCCTTGTCGCTGTCCAGAACCGTCTTGATCAACATCTGCCCCATACGGCCAGAAGCCCCTGTAATCACGATGCCTGGTGTTTCGGTCATTGCTGTGGTCCTCGCCCTTGGATGGATGGGATGTTAAAAAACTCTGCTGGTTTTCTCCTACCCGCTTGGCGATGACTTGGCAAAGGGGTGGTTTCGGCTTAGATCCAAGATATGGCAAAGAACAAATCTCCCGAGGGGCGCGCCCCCTCCCAACGGCAGCTGCGCGTCGGCGAGCTGATCCGCCGGACCCTGTCCGAAGTCCTGTCCCGTGGCGAGCTGCACGATCCCGAGCTGAATCGCATGTCGATCACCGTTGGCGAGGTCCGGGTGACCCCGGATCTGCGTATCGCCACTGCCTATGTGCTGCCTCTGGGCGGCAAGGGGCAGGAGGATCTGCTCAAGCTGCTGGCCCGCAACAAATGGGAGTTGCGCACCCTTGCGGGCAAGAAACTGGGGATGAAATACACCCCCGATCTGCGGTTCCAGCTGGATCTTACCTATGATCAGATGGATGCCACCCGGCGGATGCTGGAACAAGACGCGGTGCGCCGCGATCTTGAGGATTGATCCTTAGGGCTCTCATACTGCTGGCGGCCCTCTGGGTCTTGCCAGTGGTCGGGCCTATCGTTGGGCCGGCAAACGCCGGCGACAGCAGCGCGGTCAGCTGCAGCGATCTCAGCTACGAAGGCAATCGCTATACGATCTGCGACGTTGATGCGACCCGGGCCCAGCTGAAGCTGTTCCTGCGCGACGACAAAGACCAGGTATTTGGCCATTTCTCCAACATCGCAAAGGCGCTGGAATCGGAAGGCAAAGAGCTGATCTTTGCCACCAATGCCGGGATGTATCACGCCAATCGCGCCCCTGTTGGCCTGTATATCGAAGACGGAAAGCAAGAAATGCGGCTGATCCCCAATGCCGGCCCTGGCAACTTTGGCCTGCTGCCCAATGGGGTGTTCTGCCTGCGCCAGGGCCGCGCCGATGTCTTTGAAACCCTGGCTTTTCGCGATGCCGGCATCAGCTGCAACTCAGCCACCCAATCGGGTCCAATGCTGGTGATCAACGGCGAGCTGCACCCGCGGTTTCTGCCCAATTCGACCTCTGCCTACATCCGCAACGGCGTTGGCACCTCAGCCGATGGCAGCCGCGTGGTTTTTGCAATCTCACGCAATGCGGTGACCTTTCACCAGTTTGGCAGCCTGTTTCGCGACCACCTGCAGCTGCCCAGCGCGCTTTATTTTGATGGCAATATCTCGCGGCTGCATGCACCGCAGATCGGACGCAGTGATGCGGGTTTCATGATGGGGCCCATTGTGGGCGTGGTTGAGTAAACCACCAGCGCCCAGGGGAGGCCTGCCCAGTGAGCGACAGCAGAATTGACAGGGCTACTTCCTTGGGATAGGCCGCGCGCCTCACTAGAATTTAGGGAACAGGCATGGCACGCAAACGCAAAGGCCGCGATATTTCGGGTTGGCTGGTGGTGGATAAACCCGCCGGGCTGACTTCCACCGCCGTGGTGAACAAGGTGCGCTGGGCGCTGGAGGCCAAGAAGGCCGGCCATGCAGGCACTCTGGATCCCGAAGCCACCGGCGTGCTGGCTATTGCCCTCGGGGAAGCCACCAAGACCGTTCCCTATATTACCGATGCGCTAAAGGCCTATAGCTTTACCGTGCGGCTAGGTCAGGCCACCAATACCGATGACGCCGAGGGCGAAGTCATTGCCTCCAGCGAGGCGCGGCCCAGTGACGATGAAATCAAAGAGGCCCTGTCGCAGTTCATTGGCGATATCCAGCAAATCCCGCCCAAGTTTTCTGCCGTCAAAATCGACGGTCAGCGCGCCTATAAACTGGCCCGCGACGGGGATGAGGATTTTGAAATCGCCGCACGGCCCCTGTGGGTCGAAGAGCTGGTGCTGGTGGACCGCCCCGACGCCGATCACGTTGTGCTGGAAATGACCTGTGGCAAAGGCGGCTATGTGCGCTCCATCGCCCGTGATCTGGGCGCCGCGCTGGGCTGCCATGGCCATGTAAAAGTGCTGCGCCGCATCTGGTCCGGCCCCTTTGAGGCCGCCGATGGGCTGACTCTGGACGAGGTATTGCGCATGGAGCGCACCCCCGAGCTGGACACCCATCTGCGCCCCTTGGAAGAGGGACTGGCCGAGTTGCCCGAGCTGAAATGCACCCCCGAAGGCGCCACCCGTCTGCGCAATGGCAACCCCGGCATGGTGCTGGCCTCAGACCTGGAATACGGCGATGAAGCCTGGGCCTCGCTGGATGGCAAGGCCGTCGCCGTGGGCATCTACAAGGCGGGCGAGCTGCATCCCTCCAGGGTGTTCGTACAGCCCGACTGAAGCCGCCCCGGGCAAGCCCGCTCTTAACGGCTGGGCTTGCCTCGTGACGACGGGACTGGCAGGACAGCGCCATGATCACTCGCAGCCATACCAAGGGCGACGCGCCCTCTACCGCCGTCTATTCCGATTGCGAGACCTTTCGCTACAGCCTCACCCGTGTCTGGGACCCGGCGGGGCAGCGGGTGATGTTTGTCATGCTGAACCCCTCCAAGGCGACCGAAGTGCAGAACGACCCCACCATCGAGCGCTGCGAACGGCGCGCCCGCGCCCTGGGCTTTGGTGGGTTTCAGGCCACCAATATCTTTGCCATTCGCGCCACTGATCCAAAGGTGATGCGCAGCGCCGCTGATCCGGAAGGCCCCGACAACAGGGCGGCGATCCTTAAAGGGCTGGACTGGGCCGATATGGTGATCTGCGCCTGGGGCACCCACGGCGTCCACCGCGGCCAGGGCGCCGAGATCGAGACCCTGCTGCGTGCCGATGGCAGACCGTTGCACCACCTGGGTCTCAGCAAGCACGGACACCCCAAACATCCGCTCTATATTACCTACAGCCAGCGCCCCCTGCGCTGGGATTAATGCATTTTTAACGGTGGCTCTATCGCCGGTATTTCGCCAAGCCATTGAAGTCTGGCGATAAGTGTCGTTAACCGATGTTCTCTATTTGTTTGGATACAATTAGGGAAAATATGGCAGACTGATCACAAATAGACGGTCTGGTTGCGCTCTGCCCTGGCCGGTTTTGGAGAGATGCCATGTTGTGGATTGCAGGCCTGTTGGGCCTCATGGGAATCGGTGGTGCCGCCCTGCTGGATTTTGGCGACGACGGGCCAACGGATGACACCGACGAGGCGCAAACCACTGGCGGCGGCTCTGACCCCAATTCTCCCGACGATGTCCCAACCATCCCTGCTGATGAATTTCTGGATGGCGAAACCAGCGGCACCGACGAGGGCCTTGAGATCTGCGATTTTATCGACACCGAAAGTGACGACAGCGACGGTGATACAGACGTGCGGCCGATTTTTGATGGCGACCGGCTCACCGGGTCGGAGCTGACGGATATCCTGGGTGGCAGTGACTTCGATGACGAGATCTTTGGAGAAGACGGCGATGACCAGGTTAACGGCTATGGCGGCAATGATTCCATTGACGGCGGCGCCGACGACGACAGGCTGCACGGCGGGACGGGCGACGACACGTTGATGGGCGGCAGCGGCGCTGACCTGCTGCACGGCGAATACGGTGATGACAGCCTGGCAGGCGGCGCAGGCAGCGACAGCCTGTTTGGCCATTTTGGTGCCGATACGCTGATGGGCGGCGACGGTGATGATCAGGGCCATGGCGGCCAAGGGGATGATTCGCTTAACGGTGAGGACGGCAACGACGCCCTTCACGGCAATGACGGCAACGACAGTCTGCAAGGCGGCGCTGGTCAGGACAGCCTGTTCGGTGGCGTGGGAAACGATTTTGTCTGGGGCGCCGATGATGGCACCGACGTGGATTACCTCAATGGCGGCGCTGGCGACGATACACTCGTTGCCGGAGCAGGCGATATCGTCACTGCCGGCGACGGTGCCGATGAGATCTGGGCCGAAGATCTGGCTGGCAGCGGCGAAGCTGTCCAGCTGATGGATTTTGACAGCGCTGAGGATCAGCTGGTGGTGTTCTGGAACCCGGACAGTGAGCCCGAGCCCGAGATTTCGATTGAGCCAGACAGTGACGACCCCGACCAGCAGATCATTCGCGTCAACGGGACCGAGGTTTTGCGCCTCACCGGGGCCGAAGGGCTGAGCGTTGGGGATATTGCTTTGGTGGATGCCCAGCTTGGCCTCACAGTCTAGGCTGGTTGGTCCGCATACCAGATAGGTAACGCCAGATGATCTAGCCCGAAAAAGGCAGGCGTTTTGACTGCAATTGCAGTTCTTCTTTGCCTTTTCTTGCAGTTCCGCCTATACGCCCGCATCTGCCTCGGCTTCCCAAGGGATTCGCGGCGGTTTCTACTCCATGGGCCTGCGCTGGACGACATCCCGGCCTGTGCCATCACTCTAACCTTTTAAAGGAGACCCCGATGTCGATCACAGCTGAAGAAAAAGCACGCCTGATGAAAGAATTCGCAACCAAAGAAGGCGACACCGGTTCGCCCGAAGTCCAGGTTGCTATCCTTACCTCGCGTATCAACACCCTGACCGAGCACTTCAAAACCCACAAGAAAGACAACCACGGTCGTCGTGGCCTTTTGAAAATGGTTGCTCTGCGTCGGAAGCTGCTGGACTACACCAAAGGCAAAGATGTGGCCCGTTACCAGGACCTGATCAAACGCCTTGGCATCCGCCGCTAAGAATACCAATCCTTCTGGATTATCAACGCCCGCTCAAATTTGAGCGGGCGTTTTTTTGTCTTTTGTCTCCCCCGGGTCAGGCGCGCTTGCATCGAGTGGGTCCGAGCGGTAAGAGGTTTTGATACGTTATAACATTTGTGTACTCATGCAGCCTCACCCTCTCCGCCATATGGCCAAACGTAACCTGGGCGAAACGCGGGTAAAACGCCGCCGACGCCGCGAAGATCCGATGCAGGTCTACGATCAATTGCCGCGCGACCTGCGCCTGTGGATGCAGAGCGCCAAATTGCCCTGGTCACCAGCCTCCTGCCGCAGGGTCTGGCTCAAAACCAAAGCCAGGGGTGACAGTCTGGAACAGGCCCTCGCGAGTCTCGACCGGGCCGAGGCCGCAACGCTGGCCCGCAGCGAAAAGCCTCGGCAGGGGCAGGCTTTGCCAGACAGGCGATCATAGCGCTGGCGGCGGCAGCACGGTGCAGAACATCTCCCAATGTGCCGCCGACCCCTACACTTTTGGATATACCCTGCCCCTATCGCTCCCCAAAACCACCCCCTGCATATCTTAGCCGGGGCAAAGAAATCAGGTACTCAGGTCGTACAACAACTACGAGGAGACGTACCTTGACCTTTTCACTGAGCCTGCACAGATCCATCCAAAAAGGCGATTTCAAGCCTTTGATCCTGAAACGCACCAGAGCAAAAACCAGCCCGGCCCAGCCCTTGGGACCTGTCTATGGCCCCGCCACGCGCAAGGTGCGACTGCCAAAGTTCAAACAGACCGCGGTATAAGGATCGCCCCGCCCTCCTCTGCGCTATTCAGTCAGCCCGCGCCATTTGCGCCGATCCTGACCAGCAGAGAGATAAGCTGATCCACATGGCTGTCCTGGGTGCGGAAAGAAGAGAGGCTGATGCGAAAAGCCGGGCGGTCCTGCCAGATGGTTCCCCCAAACCAAGAAGTGCCGCTTTGCTGTACTTTCTGCAAAATGGCCTCGGTCGCAGCGTCATCCCCACCGCGCACCAAGACCTGATTGAGCACCACCCGGTTCAACACCTCAAACCCTGCAGCCTCCAGGGCAGCCCCAATGCGACGGGCCTGATTGTGATGGCCCGTAACCAGATCTGCGACACCCGCCTTGCCCAGTGTGCGCAGAGCTGCCCAGATCGGAATACCCCGCGGCCGGCGGGAAAACTCCAGCGTCAGGTTTTTCTGCGCATCTGCCGAGGCGGTGGAATAGGCCGCATCGCTGTTCATCACCCGGGCCAGCGCCTGGGGATCACGGCAAATGGCCATCGCGCCGTCATAAGGCGTGTTGAGCCATTTATGGCCATCGGTTGTCCAGCTGTCGGCGTCCTCGATCCCTCTGGTCAAGTCGCGCAATCCCTGCGCAGCCCGGGCCCAAAGCCCAAAGGCCCCATCCACATGCACCCAGGCCCCTGCGGATTTGGCGCCAGGAATGATCGCGGCAAAATCATCAAACTCGCCGGTGTTAACCTCGCCGGCCTGTAACACCAACAGGGTTGTGGCATCCATGTCGGGCAACTGGTCCGGCAGGATCCGCCCCTGATCATCCACCGGCGCCTTGATCACTTGGTTCCAGCCAAAGCCCAGCACCTGCAGCGCCTTACGGACGGTGACATGGGTGTTGGCAGGCACCATAACCTTGACCTGCGGCGCCCCGTGCAGCCCGTCATTTACCACGTCCCACCCCTGCCGCGCCAACAGCGCGGCCCGGGCAGCGGCCAAACAGCTGAGCCCACAAGCAGTGGCAGAGGTGCCAAAGGCCACGGCGCTGCTGCGCGGCAAATCCAGAATATCCAACAGCCATTTGCTGGCCTGCTGTTCCAGGGCATAGGCCGCCGGGCTGCCGTCCTCGGCCGAGGCGCATTGATCCCAGGCTATCGCCAGACGTTCCGCCGCTGCTGCCACCGGCAGGCTGGCGCCAATGACAAAGCCAAAGTAGTTCGGCCCGTTGGAGGCCACCGTGGCCGGGGAGCCAAGATCATCCATCAAGGCAATGGTTTCCGCCGCCGGGCGCCCCTGGTCTGTCAGGGTCTCATCGAATCCCGCAAGCGCCGCAACATCCTGATCACGGGGGAAAACCCGACGTGCGTCTGCCCCCGCCACATAGTCGCGGCCGCGCCTGTCGGCTTCCTGTAGCAACTGATCTTCATTCATGGCAATCTCGTCCTATTCGAAGCAATATCGAAAATATTCTATATAGAAGATTTACTATATGAACAAGTCGCTTGTCACCCACCTTGCCGCGCTGCGTGCCCTGGCCAACCCACATCGGGTTCAGATCATGGAATGGCTGCTGGATCCCCAAAGCCATTTTCCGCCGCAGCGCGATGGCGACCTGGTGGAGGATGGCGTTTGTGTTGGCTTTATCACCGACAAAACCGGCCTCAGCCAACCGACAGTGACCAGCCATATGAAAAACCTGGAACAGGCCGGATTGGTGAGCTCGAAAAAGATCAAGAACTGGGTCTTTTACAAGGCAAACCAGGCAGCGCTGCAACACATCGCCAGCAGCTTCACCCAAGCGGGCCAAACGCTTTAGTCACGGATGGGCTGCCTCGGGACGGGAAAGATCACATCATAGGCCCAGTTAAAGCAAAAGGCGTAGACGAGGTAAAACCCGGAAAAACCCAGATCCATGATCAAGGCGGTCCATAGCCCAATCTGCAAATACCAAGCGGTAAAGGGCAGCAAAACTGCCAGCAACCCGGCCTCCAGCAACAGCGCGTGCAAAACCCGCATCAGCGGCGATTTGCGGCAATGGCCAAGCCACCGCAACATGGCGTGGTCAAAGCCCAAATTATAGATATAGGTCCAAACAGTTGCGAGGCTCGCTCCGGCCAGCACCACCACACCAATCGCATGTATCTCCATGCCAAAAACCCAGGATCCAAGCGGTGTCACCGCCAATAATCCTATTACCTCAAAGCTGATCGCGTGGCGAATTCTGTCTGCTGTACTGCGCATGAGATACCTGTTGTCCTGCCCCACGGGATGCCTGTGATCGGGGCCGTCCCCTGCGCTGTCCCACCACTGTGAGGGAGGTCGTCCTCTCATCCTGGTACTATATCGCCAGTGCGAAGGGCCACAAGAGACAGCAACCGGCTCTTTTGCTTTCTTTTCGGGCCAATCTCATGTATGGGCGGCCTATCTGAGACACGTGCTTGGCTTCGACACGCGAAATAAAGATGGAAGAAGCCGGCGGCAATGCGGCCGCTATATGCAACGGGAGACCCGGGATCCGCCTGGGAGTGCTCCCAATTAGGATGCTGACATGTTCAACGTTACGAAAAAATCTATGCAGTGGGGCGAAGAGACGCTGACACTGGAAACGGGCAAGGTTGCCCGTCAGGCCGATGGCTCTGTCATCGCCACACTGGGTGAAACCAGCGTTATGGCCAACGTGACTTTTGCCCGTAAGCAAAAGCCCGGTCAGGACTTCTTTCCCCTGACAGTCCACTACCAGGAAAAATACTATGCCGCGGGTAAAGTACCCGGCGGTTTCTTTAAGCGCGAAGCGCGCCCAACCGAAAAAGAAACACTGACTGCGCGCCTAATCGACCGTCCGATCCGCCCGCTGTTTGTTCCCGGCTTCAAAAACGAAGTTCTGGTCATGTGCACCGTGCTGAGCCACGACCTGGTCAATGACCCGGACATGGTTGCAATGATCGCGGCCTCCGCCGCGCTGACCCTGTCTGGTGCGCCCTTCATGGGTCCAATCGCAGCGGCCCGCGTTGGTTTTGAAGGCGGCGAATACGTCCTCAACCCAACCGTTGACGACATGCAGGACCTGCGCCTGAACCCTGAACAGCGCCTGGATCTGGTTGTTGCCGGCACCAAAGACGCGGTGATGATGGTTGAATCCGAAGCCTATGAGCTGTCGGAAGCCGAAATGCTGGGCGCGGTTAAATTCGCCCATGACGCCATCCAGCCGGTGATCGACCTGATCATCTCGCTGGCGGAAGACGCGGCAAAAGAGCCGTTTGACTTTGCAGCACCTGATTATGCAGATCTGTTTGAAGCGGTAAAAGCTGCCGGTGAAACCGAAATGCGCGCTGCCTTTGCAATCAGCGACAAGCAAGAGCGCACCAGTGCTGTTGCCGCTGCCCGCGAAACCATCAAGGCCGCTCTGAACGAAGAGCAGCTGGACGATGCCAACCTTGGCTCGGCGATGAAGAAGCTGGAAGCTGGCATTCTGCGTGGCGACGTTGTCAAAACCGGTAAGCGTATCGATGGCCGTGCCACCGACGAAATCCGCGACATCGTGTCTGAAACCGGCCTGCTGCCACGGACCCACGGCTCTGCCCTGTTCACCCGTGGTGAAACCCAGGGTCTGGTTGTGACCACTTTGGGCACCGGCGACGACGAGCAGTTCATCGACGCGCTGCACGGCAACTTCAAATCCAACTTCCTGCTGCACTATAACTTCCCTCCCTATTCGGTTGGTGAAGTTGGTCGTGTGGGCGGCCCCGGCCGTCGTGAAATTGGTCACGGTAAGCTGGCATGGCGTGCGCTTCAGGCGGTTCTGCCTGCGGCAACCGACTTCCCCTACACCATCCGCGTGGTCTCCGAGATCACCGAATCCAACGGTTCCTCCTCGATGGCCTCCGTTTGTGGTGGCTCCCTGTCGATGATGGATGCAGGCGTTCCGCTGAAAGCACCGGTTGCTGGTGTTGCCATGGGTCTGATCCTGGAAGACGACGGTTCTTATGCGATCCTGTCCGACATTCTGGGCGACGAAGATCATCTGGGCGACATGGACTTCAAAGTGGCCGGTACCGAAGCAGGGATCACCTCTTTGCAGATGGACATCAAGATCGCAGGCATCACGCCCGAGATCATGGAAAAAGCCCTGGAGCAGGCCAAAGCTGGCCGTATCCACATCCTGGGTGAGATGAACAAAGCGCTGTCCGGTGCTGCGGACTTCTCGATCCACGCGCCCCGCATCGAGACCATGCAGGTGCCCACCGACAAGATCCGTGAAGTGATCGGTTCCGGCGGTAAGGTCATCCGTGAGATCGTTGAAGTCTCCGGCGCCAAGGTCGACATCAATGACGAAGGCATCATCAAGATCGCATCGCCCAACGGCGACTCGATCAAGAAAGCCTACGACATGATCTATTCGATCGTGGCCGAGCCCGAAGAAGGCAAAATCTACACCGGTAAAGTTGTCAAAATTGTCGACTTTGGTGCCTTTGTGAACTTCTTTGGCAAGCGCGACGGCCTGGTGCACGTGTCCCAGATCGAAAACCGCCGCCTGAACCACCCTTCGGATGTTCTGAAGGAAGGTCAGGAAGTGAAAGTGAAGCTCTTGGGCTTTGACGATCGCGGCAAGGTGCGTCTGTCGATGAAAATGATCGATCAGGAAACCGGCGAAGAAATGGCTCCTGAGAAAAAAGAAGACTAATCCCGTCTTCTGACAATTAGGAAAGGCCCCGGAGCAGTGCTCCGGGGCCTTTTTGCTTACAGGGGCCTCCCCGCCACTCCCCGCCCCCCGGTGTGTCCACACGCAATCCCGCCTAGTGGCCAGAACGCTTTTCTAACGCGCCTTTCTGCGGTAGATGCAGCCCATGCATTCTCTGATCATTCATATGCCGGGCAGCGGCAAACGTGCCGCCAATGTGGAGCACCTGCTGTTTACGCTCCCCGATGCCGAAGTCATTGAGGCCGTGAACGGGCGCGCGGTGGCTGCGGAGGTCAGTGACATCCTGCACCCCGGTGATCTGCACAAGCCAGGCTACCCTTTCCGCCTCTCCCCCGGAGAAATCGGCTGCTTTCTGTCGCATCGGCGCTGTTGGCAGCGCATTGTCGATGCAGGGTGGGACTATGCCCTAATTGTCGAAGATGATCTGGCGCTTGACCACTCTCTTTGGGCTGATGTGCTGATGCTGATCACAGAACAGGCCAGTACCGATAGCTTTATCCGGCTGCCAGCCAAGCGCCGGGAGGTGCCTGTGGCGCAACACGCGCAGCAGGGGGAGAGCAAGCTATTCCTGCCCAGGGTCATCGGCCTGCAAACCGTTGCACAGATCGTGGGTCGCGCCGCTGCCAAGCGGTTGCTGGCGGCCACCGAACAGCTGGACCGCCCCGTCGATACCTTTTTGCAGATGCATTGGATTCACCAGCAGCAAATCCAGACCATCCTGCCCAATGGGGTCTCGGAACAGACAGAGGCCCTTGGCGGCTCCACCATTCAAAAACGCAAATCCGGCAGTAAGCTGGGCCGCGAATTCAAACGCAGCCTCTACCGGGCGCAGGTTTCGACCCGGCCGCAAAGAGACTGATCTTTAATACGGGCCTGTCAAACTGACCTGAAAAGCTGCCCGGACAGCGCCTATTTCAGACGCCATTCCTCCCAGACGAAGGTATAACACCAGGCGCAGGAATGGGTTGCATCCAGCTGCTTTCTAATGGCGTCGCGATCGGCGCTCCACGAGGGATCAAACAGGTGAAACTGCACCTGAAGCCGTTTGATCCGCCCGATCAGCCCGGTATCAATCAACCCCGGCAGCAGATCGTATTCCCCGCCTTCGATATTGATCTTGGCCAGATCGACGCTTTGCAAACCTGACGCGGCAAAGAAATCCGCAACCGAGCGGACCTCGGCCACATAGGTCTGGCCGGATTTTGCCCCAAAGGCAGAGGAGGCATCCGCAGAATCGCTCAGCGTTATCTGCCCCGGCTGTGCGCCAATGGCACACTCGTGGACCGTGATGTTTGCATTGGCTGAAAACTTGCGACGCAGCTCTTTGGCAAAACCTGGGTGAGGCTCAAAAATATGAATGATCGCCGCAGGCCGAACCGCCAGGACCACGTCACTCCAGCCGCCTTCATAGCCACCGATATCCAGCACAACCGGCTGCTCAGGCAGGTCGTCATACTGCAACAGATGGCTATCCGAAGCCTTGTCAGCTTTCCAGGCCTTCATCCCCTTGTGCAGCGGCGCCTTCCACGGGTTTCGCTTGAGATCGATCCAACGCTTAAGAGATGCCACCTGTTTTCCTCTTCCAGATCACTTCAGAGCCACACCATTCCCGGATAAGCGTTTTTGTGGCTGATGCCAACCAAACAGCAGCATCCAGACGGTGCGACATGGGACGGGTTGCCCAAGTGGTAGAAAAGCGGGCCAGCCAAAACTGACTGGCCCGCTCATTTCTATTCCTCGGCTTGCTTGCCCGGTTCACTTACCAGGGAGCTTATTCCGGCGTCTTATTCCGGCGCTTTGGTTTTGCGCAGATAGGGGAAGATGGTTTCGAACTCGCCAAACTTTGCTGTGGCGTCCTCGTTCGACACAGTGGGCGGGATGATCACATCTTCACCAGGCACCCAGTTGGCCGGAGTGGCTACGCCATTGCCGGTCGCCATCTGCAACCCGTCCAGGGCGCGCAGGATTTCGGCAAAGTTACGCCCCACGGACATCGGGTAGGTCATCGACAATTTCAGCTGCTTGTCTGGCCCAATGATAAAGACCGAACGCACAGTGGCGCTATCGGCAGGGGTACGACCGTCGGGCAAATAGGCTTCGGCGGGCAGCATATCAAAGGCTTTAGAGACCGCCAGACCTTCATCCGCGATGATCGGGAAGCCAGCGGCGGCATTGCCGTATTTCTCGATGTCGCCTTTCCACTTTTTGTGGTCCTCAACACCATCAACGGAAACACCAATCACCTTGGTGCCGCGCTTGGCCCATTCGTCATTCAACTGCGCAACAGCGGAAAACTCGGTGGTGCACACAGGGGTGAAATCCTTGGGGTGGGAAAACAGGATGGCCCAGCTGTCACCGATCCAATCGTGAAAACTGATCTCTCCCTGGTCGGTGTCAGCCGTGAAATTTGGAACGACATCATTAATGCGCAAACCCATGACGGTCTCCTCTCATGTTTAGTCCGGGCTGCAAAACAGCCCGCTGTCTGTGATGCCGCAACGTTACAGCCCGAGGCTGGATTGGCCAGCCCAAAAGGCAAAGACTATGGCGGAATGCAGCGAACTTTGCGAAACTTCGCTTGCGCCCGTTTCTCTCTCGAATAATATGATCAAATTATTGCAGGTGATCGCTTGCCCCTCCGGAAGCGCGATGACACACTGCTATCTGACGTCCGGCCAACCTGCCGGATTCTGCGTCTGAATGGGAGACCGGACATGATTGAGAAACGCGACTTTTACATCAACGGTGCGTGGGTTGCCCCCGCGCAGGCAAATGATTTTGAGGTAATCGACCCCTCAACCGAAGAAACCTGTGCGGTGATCTCGTTGGGCGACAAGGCTGATACCGACGCAGCTGTTGCCGCCGCCAAGGCCGCTCTGCCAGGCTGGATGGCCACACCCGTGGCCGAGCGTATCACCCTGGTTGAGAAACTGATCGAGATCTACAGCAAGCGCAGCGAAGAGATGGCGCAAGCCATGTCGATCGAGATGGGGGCCCCGATTGATATGGCCCGCAGCCAGCAGGTTGGCGCCGGCAGCTATCACCTGCAAAACTTTATCAACGCCGCCAAGGCCTATGACTTTGACGCGCCGCTGGGCGATCACGCCCCAAATGACCGTATCATCCACGAAGCGGTTGGCGTTGCGGCGCTGATCACCCCGTGGAACTGGCCCATGAACCAGGTGACGCTGAAAGTCGGTGCGGCTGCGGTTGCCGGCTGCACGATGGTGCTGAAACCCTCCGAGCAAAGCCCGCTCAACGCGATGCTCTTTGCCGAAATGATGGACGAGGCCGGCTTCCCCAAGGGGGTGTTCA
Source organism: Pseudophaeobacter sp. TrK17 (assembly GCF_042192375.1). Lineage (NCBI taxonomy): Bacteria > Pseudomonadati > Pseudomonadota > Alphaproteobacteria > Rhodobacterales > Roseobacteraceae > Pseudophaeobacter > Pseudophaeobacter sp. TrK17. Next base: position 13,194 of record NZ_CP071700.1, on the reverse strand, counting down.
ACCTGGTCAACGGCGACGGCACCGGTGTTGGCTCTCAGCTGACCGCGCATCCTGACGTGGATATGGTCTCCTTCACCGGCTCGACCCGCGCCGGTACCGCGATCTCCAAATCGGCAGCGGACACCTTGAAAAAGGTGCACCTGGAGCTCGGCGGCAAAGGCGCCAACGTGATCTTTGATGATGCCGATGACAAGGCCGTCAAGCGTGGCGTGCTGCACATGATGAACAACACCGGCCAAAGCTGTAACGCCCCCAGCCGGATGCTGGTTCAGAAAGGCATCTACGATCAGGCAGTTGCCACAGCGGCCGAGGTTGCCTCCAAGGTCACCGTTGGTCCCGCCTCCGAAAGTGGTCGCCATATCGGCCCGGTGGTGAATGAGCTGCAATGGAACAAGATCCAGGATCTGATCCAAAAGGGCATTGACGAAGGCGCCAAGCTGGTTGCTGGCGGCACCGGACGCCCAGACGGGTTGAATAAGGGCTTTTATGTCAAACCCACGGTGTTTGCGGATGCCAACAACCAGATGGTGGTTGCCCGCGAAGAGATCTTTGGCCCGGTTCTGACCATGATTCCCTTTGACACCGAAGAGGAAGCCATCGAGATCGCCAATGACACCCCCTATGGTCTGACCAACTACGTTCAGACCCAAGACAGCGCCCGCGCCAATCGTATGGCCCGTGTGCTGCGCTCTGGCATGGTTGAAATCAACGGCAAATCGCGCAGTGCTGGCGCGCCTTTTGGCGGCATGAAACAATCTGGCAATGGCCGCGAAGGCGGCAGCTGGGGGATTGAGGATTTCCTCGAGGTGAAAGCCGTCGGCGGCTGGACTCCAGAATAAAGACCGTCTCGCCAGAGACGGACATTTTAAAAGGTCGCCCAAGGGGCGGCCTTTCTTTTTGTCTGTCATCGAACTCTTATCTCAGCTTCCTGGTCTGCACAGATCAGACCGCAATTGGAAAAAGGTAGCCCAATTTAGGAAAGGTAGCTCTCCCGCGTCCCGCCGCTGTCCTGGCTTTGCCAGAACAATGGCGGATCTTGGGCCCGGCGCCGCGCTAAAGCGCGGCGCCGGGCCCAAGGGGAGGAAGGGTTTCGCCAGAAACACTGCCGACGCGCGGGAGCTCCCCCTTTTTTGAACGCGCTGGTTCAAAGCCTGCAGGGCAATGCCCTCTTCAGGCGGGGCCTTCGACAATAAGCTGCGGTACTCCATCAGAGGTTTTCTGTGGCGAACAGCCCCCCCAACCGATCACCCCTTTGACCCGCTGGCGCAGCGCCGAAAAGCTCTCGAACTACACCACATCGACTGGAGTGTCAAAATGCAGCGTGACCTGGCGGTGTTCACCATCCCCCATCAGGGACAACCCGCGTATTTCGCCGGTAAAGGCCTGTCCGAGGTAGCGTCCACGCACCCGGTCGCCAACCCGCAGCTGCAACCGGTTTGAGGACCGCGCCTGCAGGGTATTCCAGTCACGGGCACCATATTGCTGCGCCACCAATTCCAGAGATTTGGAATGGCCGACCTCAACGCCGTTCGTTTTCAGTTGTTGACGCAGGCGCTTTGCCTGCAGCTTCAACGCATCCGTTGAAGGTACATTAGAAAAATCAGTCATCTGTTTCTCGTCCCATAAAGGGCACGCAAGTCACGATGGTCACCGCATTGCCATCCAGCGCGCCATAGGTTGAGCGATAGATGTCGTCTTGATCTTCTCAGGGTTTCACCATGGCCCTCAAAACGGGCTGCGGCAGGCAGGAGACCCAAACCTCGCGCCTCGCTTACGCCAGTTTCCCCGTCTCCGTCAAGTCGCACAGATGGCTAAAATTGTGCCTTGACCTAAAGCCGGGTTGAGACAGCACAGTCAAATGCATCTCAATCAAAGGCACACCAATGACATCACATCAGCTGCAACACCTTGACCCTGCCCCTGACTGCGAAGGACAGCCCAATCAGATCTCTGGAACAATCACTGGGCTGTATGAAACCCATATTCCGGTTGCAAATCTGGCGCGTGCCCGGGCCTTTTATCAGGATATCCTTGGCCTGAAGCTGGCCCATGATCTGCCACAACGCCGGGTGACCTTTTACTGGGTCAGCAGCCCGGAAACCGCCATGCTGGGCCTCTGGGAGACAGGCAGCGCGCCGCTTTCCATGAAGTTGCATTTTGCCTTTCGCATGGCCGCCCGGGACATCCACGGGCTCTGTGATCAGCTCAGCCAGCGCGGCATTCAGCCTCTGGGACTGACAGGAGAGGCGATCAGCGAGCCCACCGTCATTGGCTGGATGCCTGCCCTATCGGTCTATTGCAAAGATCCCGACGGCCACTCAATCGAGTTCATCGCCAAATTGCCAGAACCGCCAGATCCTGCATTCAACCACGGCCCCTTTAGCCGCTGGCAACAGCGCCCCACCCCGTCGCGCGGCTAGTGTTTCGCGTGCGAAACACTTGGGGCACCCGCGCAAACTGGTCACCGGATCAAAAGCACTCTATGGAGAACAGGCGCCCTATTGCCTGCCATCTGATGAGGAACCCGCCATGATCACTGCCCGTCTGCACGGTCGTCTCGGCAACCAGATGTTTCAATATGCTGCCGCCCGCGCGCTGGCGCACCGGTTGCACACCACCGTCGCGCTGGACAGCCGCGGGGCTGAGCTGCGCAATGAGGGCGTGCTTACCCGGGTGTTTGATCTGGATCTTTCCCCCGCCGCCAAGCTGCCGCCGCTCAAACAGCAGGCGCCGCTGCGCTATGCCCTCTGGCGTGGGCTGAGGCTGGCACCACGGTTTCGCCGCGAACGCGGCCTTGGCTACAATCCAGCCTTTGAAACCTGGGGAGATGACAGCTACCTGCACGGTTATTGGCAAAGCGAGAAGTATTTTCACGGCATCGCTGGTCTGATCCGGTCCGCCTTCACCTTCCCGGATTTCAGCAATAGCCAAAACGCGGAAATGGCTGCGCAAATCACCTCTGGCCCTGCCATTTCCCTGCATGTGCGACGCGGTGATTATGTGGCGCTTGCGGCCCATGTGCTCTGTGATCAGGCCTATTACGAGGCCGCCCTGGCCCGAATCCTAGACGGCCTGCCGGATGCGGCTCCGACCGTCTATGTCTTTTCCGATGATCCCGATTGGGCCAAGGCCAATCTGCCGCTGCCCTGCCGCAAGGTGGTAGTGGATTTCAACGGGCCGGAGACCGATTTTGAAGACATGCGCCTGATGAGCCTGTGCAATCACAACATCATCGGCAATAGCTCGTTTTCCTGGTGGGCCGCCTGGCTCAACCAAAATACACAGAAACGTGTGGCAGGGCCAACCAACTGGTTTGGCGACCCCAAGCTCAGCAACCCCGACATTCTGCCCAGCGACTGGTTGAAAATCACCGCCTAGGCCAATCAGTCGCAGGGGGGGGCCGCAGTTGCTGTCAGAAAGGCGCCTTGGCGCGGAACTTCATCGATTCCCCGCTGTCAGGATGTTTGATCCGCAATTCTTCTGAATGCAGCATCATCCTGGGAAATTCACGCGCCGCCCCGGTGGCATAGAGCGGATCCCCAAGGATCGCATGACCCAATGCCATCATATGCACCCGCAGCTGATGGGTGCGTCCGGTCTTGGGCGTCAATCGCACGCGGGTCTCACCCTCACCGTATTTCACCACCCGGTAGTCGGTGACAGCGGGCTTGCCCGTGTCATGGCAGACCATCTGCCGGGGCCGGTTGGGCCAGTCCACAATCAGCGGCAGATCTACCTCTCCGGCGCGGGGCTCCAGATGGCCGGTCAGACGCGCAACATAGGCTTTGCGGGTGGTGCGTTTTTCAAACTGCATCGACAGATGCCGCTGCGCATGGGGCGTCACCCCAAAGACCAGAACCCCCGAAGTATCCCGGTCCAGACGGTGCACCAGTAAAGCCTCGGGAAAGGCCATCTGTAGGCGACTGAGCAGGCAGTCGGCCAGATGCTCACCGCGCCCAGGCACGCTCAGCAGCCCCGCCGGTTTGTTCACCACCAGAATCTGCGCATCGTGATGCAGGATCTCCAGCGGGTCCTGCGGCGGGGTATAGTCACTTGAAACAGCCATAGGCGCCTGCCTACTGTGCCTTGCCCGCCACGGCAAGTTCCCGTGACGTCGCGCTTGCCCCGATTGGGGAGGAACCGCAGAGTTCCCCCAACAGAGACATGTCAAACACATGTCAAAATTTGAGGGAGAGAGACCATGCATCCAACCATCACCCGCATGCAGGAGGTTGTTGCCAAAGGCGACGAAAGCCTTATCGCCGATCTGCTGGCCGAAGATGTGAGCTTCCTGCCGCCGACCTATTGGAAAACCTGGAAAGGGCGCGCACCGGTTGCCGCGGTGCTGGGCCATGTGGGCAAGGTGTTCTCTGAGTTCCGCTATCGCCGCATCATGGGCGAGGGCAAGGACTGGGCGCTGGAGTTCCAATGCAAGGTTGGCGATCTCGACACTGTCGGCGTTGATCTGATCACCCTGAATGACGACGGGCTGATCCAGACCTTCGAAGTGGTTATGCGCCCCCACAAAACCATTGGCGCCCTGCGCGACGCCATCAATGCGCGGGTCAGCACAGATGCCCGCTTTTTGGAATTCCGCAAAGCCCTGAGCTGAGCAAATAATCCCAAAACTGACAGGGCTGCCGTCGCAGGCAGCCCCCGGCGGCGGTATGGCGGTCGTGTGGCGGGGTCGCCCCGGCGTTAAACGGCGGGCTTGGGCTGGCTACGCAGCTGTCGGATCAGCGGGATCGAATAGATCACCAAGGCCATCCAGATCATCGGGAAGGCAATCATCCGGGCGCGGCCAAACTCCTCACCAAAGACAAAAACCGCGATCAGAAAAATCATCGTTGGCGCGATGTACTGCAAAATGCCAATAGTAGAAAGCCGCAGCAGTTTTGCGCCATTGGCATAGACAATCAGCGGCACTGCTGTCACCAGCCCACAGCCCATCAACAGCCAGATATCCACGCCCTGGAAATGGGTTCCGCCGGTGGCCGAAGCATAGGCCAGATACCCCAGCGCCGGAGGTGTCAGGATCAGCACTTCCAGCATAAAGCCCTGATTGGGGCCAACCGGCAGCTGTTTCTTGAAGAATGCATAAAAGCCCCAGCTCAGCGTCAACGCAATTGCCACCCAGGGCAGCCGCCCGGCCTCGACCGTCAGGACCACCACAGCAGCAGCAGCCAGTGCGATGGCAACCAGTTGCGTCGGCGTCAGTCGCTCGCGCAGCAGCAGGGAGCCCAGGGCAATACTGAACAGCGGGTTGATGTAATAGCCAAGGGCAGCGTCCAGCGCATGGCCCGAGGCAATCGACCAAACGTAAATCCCCCAATTCACCGAGATCAGCGCCGCCGTCACACAGGCCATAGCCAACGTGCGCGGGCTTTTCAGCGCGGCGCGCAGATCCCTGGTCCGCCCCATGACCACCAGCAACAGCCCCGCCACCGGCACCGACCAAAGCACCCGATGCGCCACCACCTCTGCCGCAGGAATTTGGGACACCAGTTTCATGTATAGCGGCAGGAACCCCCACAAAACATAGGCGGAAATAGCAAAGGCCAACCCCTGCGGAGTATCAATGTTTTCACGCGTTTTCTGGGACATGGTCGGGCTCCTCTGACACACCTTTATCGCAGCTCATCCGCAAAGAAGAAGCACAGTTTCTGTTAACGGCACATCACCAGAGATGATGAATGGCGCTCAAACCCTACTTGGCCTCATCAAGGGTAAACCCGCCTGATCGCAATTGCACCCACTCGGTTTCGCGCCCTTAAAATCCGGGCGATCAGTAACAAAAGCAGTACGGAATAATGCGCCGTCATTCGGGCGAGATAGACCGCCCGAATGCAAAACTCTGCGAGAACCAGAAAAGGCTTAGAAATCCAGGTTTTCGACGCTCAGGGCGTTTTTCTGAATGAACTCCCGCCGTGGCTCAACCACGTCACCCATCAGTTTGGTAAACAGATCATCTGCCCCAATCACATCGTCGACACGGACCTGCAACAGGGTGCGGGCGTCCGGGTCCAGGGTGGTTTCCCACAGCTGATCCGGGTTCATTTCGCCCAGACCTTTGTAGCGCTGCAGTGTCAGGCCTTTTTCGCCCTCTTCCATGATGGCCTTCAACAGATCAAGCGGCCCATGGATTGCCTGGGCGCGGTCCCGTCGCACCAACTGGCCAGAGGTTCCGTAAACTTCCTGCAAGCTTTTGGTAAAGCTGCCGGTTTTACGCGCTTCACCGGATCGCAGCATGGGGCCGTCCAGGGTGCGCACCTCTTCGACACCGCGCAGAATGCGGGCCAGACGGATGCCGTGATCCTGGGTAATCCGGCCCTGCCAGCCCTTTTCATATTCCAGCGCGATGAGATCAAGCCGCGTCGCAACCCGGTCGGCAACGCCCTGCAAGTCGGCATCAACGGCACCTGGCACAAAGGCGCCGGCCACGGCTGCCTGCTCCAGAATATGGCGCGGATAATGGGTCGGGAAGGCGTCCAGAACCCGTTTCAACTGACGCGCCTCATCGACAACGCGAATAAGATCCTGGCCAACCAGCTCTTCGCCGGAGCCCAGTTTCAGCGTCGCCCCTTCGACGCCCTGATTGACCAGATAGTCATCCATTTCGGCTTGGTCTTTCAGGTACACCTCTGACTTGCCGCGCGCCACTTTGTACAGCGGTGGCTGGGCGATATAAAGGTAACCGCCTTCGATCAGCTCAGGCATCTGGCGGTAGAAGAAGGTCAACAGCAGCGTTCGGATATGGGCGCCATCAACATCCGCATCAGTCATGATGACGATTTTATGGTAGCGCAGCTTGTCGATGTTGAACTCATCCCGACCAATGCCGGTGCCCAGGGCCATGACCATGTTGCCAATTTCCTGGCTGCCCAGCATGCGGTCAAATCGCGCGCGCTCGACATTCAGGATTTTACCCTTGAGCGGCAGGATCGCCTGGGTTTTCCGGTCACGCCCAGTCTGGGCAGAGCCACCAGCGGAATCCCCCTCCACCAGGAAGATTTCGGTATTGACCGGATCCTTGTCCGAGCAGTCTTTCAGCTTGGAGCTGAGAAAGTTGAGATCCATCGGGTTTTTGCGGCGGGTCAGCTCGCGCGCCTTGCGGGCGGCTTCGCGGGCCAGCGCTGCCTCGACAACCTTGCCGACGATCTGCTTGGCCTGGTTTGGGTTTTCCTCAAACCATTCCGCCAGCTTTTCATTCACCAGGCTCTCGACCACCGGGCGTACCTCAGAGGAGACCAGTTTATCCTTGGTCTGGCTGGAGAATTTGGGATCCGGCACCTTGACGGACAAGACGCAGGTCAGCCCTTCGCGGGCATCATCGCCGGTGAAAGAGACCTTCTCTTTTTTGGCAATGCCGCTGGACTGGGCATAGTTGTTGATGGTCCGGGTCAGCGCCCCACGGAACCCCGCCAGGTGGGTGCCACCGTCGCGCTGTGGAATGTTATTGGTAAAGGGCAGCACCGATTCATGGTAGCTGTCGTTCCACCACATCGCCACCTCGACACCGATGTCATCCTTTTCGCCGGTGATATAGACCGGGGTATCCATCACTGGGGTCTTTGAGCGGTCCAAGTATTTGACAAACTCTTTGACGCCGCCTTCATAAATCAGCTCCGATTCCAGCCGTTCCGCCGGGCGTTCATCAATCAGGATGATCTTGACGCCGGAGTTCAGGAAGGCCAGCTCACGCAGGCGCTTTTCCAGCGTCTCAAACGAGTATTCCAGGTTCGAAAACGTGTCGGTCGAGGCCATAAATCGCACTTCGGTGCCGGTTCTATCGCCACACTCCTGCACAACCTTCAGATGCTCAGCAGTATCGCCATGTTCAAACCGCGCGACGTGTTCTTTGCCTTCGCGCCAGATCCGCAGTTCCAGCCAGTCGGACAGGGCGTTTACAACCGAAACACCCACCCCGTGCAAACCGCCGGACACCTTATAGGAGTTGCTGTCAAATTTGCCGCCGGCGTGCAGCTGAGTCATGATGACTTCAGCCGCTGAAACGCCTTCTTCTTCGTGGATGCCCACCGGAATCCCGCGCCCGTTGTCATAGACGGAAACGGAACTGTCCGCATGAATTGTGACCCGAACGTGATCGGCATGATTGGCCAGGGCCTCATCAATTCCGTTGTCCACCACCTCATAGACCATATGGTGCAGACCAGAGCCGTCATCGGTGTCACCGATATACATGCCAGGACGTTTGCGAACTGCCTCCAACCCTTTGAGAACCTTAATGGAATCGGCACCATATTCGGCTGGGTTCTGTTCGTTATCAGACATTCGCGACTTCCTGTTTTAACTTTCTGATTTTATACGCAACTTGGCCCCCAATGTCACCCACGATGGGGCTTTTTCTTAGCCCCGAACAGGGACGAGAACAAAGCCGCCGACCCGCTGTCAGTTCGCAGAAAATCGTGGGTGAAATCAGGTAAAGGGCAGCAGCAGCCCAACCCCGATCAGCAATGCGCCCGAGGTCAGGTTGAGCCGCCGCATGGCCTCTGGCGAGGCAATCACCGCCCGCAGGGAATGCACCAAGGCCGCCATCGCCAAGTTGCCCAACAGCGGCACCGCAAAGGACAGGCAAATGATCACCACAACATCGACCCAGCCAAGCGCGCCAAGGTCAAAAAAGCCGGGCAACAGCCCCATGTAGAACAGGATTGCCTTGGGGTTTCCCATGATCACAGCAACCCCCGCCACAAATCCGGCCCAGGCACCCGGCCGGGTCAAGGCCCGGTTCTCGGCAACCTTTCGTCCCGCCCCGCGGATCACCAGACAGCCCATGATGACAAACATCAGGCAGGCCCCCCAACGCAGCACCAGCATCACCTCGCCCAGGCTTCTGGCCAGCCAGGACATGCCGCCAATCGCCACCAACGGCCAGATCAGATCGCCAATGGCCACGCCCACAGCCAGGGGCCAGGCCGCCTGAAACCCGCCAGAGACCGCCCGCGCCATCAGCGCCAGCCACACCGGCCCCGGCGTCAGAAACAGCACAAACAGGGCACCCGCATAGAGCAGAAGATCCCAGACAGAGAGGCTCATTCGCTGACCACCTGCGATGCCCCGTCCACCTCACCGATTTCAAAAGTCTGAGCGCGGCTTCCCAGCTCTGCAAACAGCTCTGGCCCGGTGCCTGTCATCCAGGCCTGCGCCCCAAGAGCGCAGATTTCATCATATAATGCGGCGCGACGATCGGCATCCAGATGTGCTGCAACCTCATCCAGCAGCAGGATTGGCGGCGCCCCCTCGCTGGCGGCCAGGGCGCGGGCATTGGCCAAAATCAACGAGACCAAAAGTGCCTTCTGCTCCCCGGTGGAACATTCCTTGGCAGCAATCCCCTTGCGCGCATAGGTGCCAATCAGATCGCTTCGGTGCGGCCCAACCAGGGTCCGGCCAACCGCCATGTCCCGCATCCGCCCTTCAGCCAGAGCCTGAACCAGATCCGCTTCGCTTGTCGGCATCTCGCCCTCGGACTGCACCAACTCCAGTTGCGCCGTGGGAAAGGCCGTCTCGGCGGTGGCCTGCGCCGCCGCCAGCCGCTGCACCGCAGCACACCGCGCGCTGTGAATCCGATGTCCAGCTGCGCCCATCTGGGCCTCAACCACCCGATACCAGGCCGCATCGCGAACCTGATCCTTCAGCAGCTTGTTGCGCTCGCGCATGGCCTTTTCATAGGTCAGTGTCGCCTCAGCATGGTTGGGATCAAAACTCAGCGCTATGCGGTCCAGAAACCGGCGACGCCCCTCAGCGGCCTCGACCCACAGACGGTCCATCACCGGCACCAGCCAGACCACCCGACAGATCTGCCCCAGGGCAATCTGGTTCGACGCCTTGTTGTCGATCCGCACTTGGCGCGCAGAACCCTCGTCCGACCAGGTCTCGATCTCATAGGCCTGATCCGGCGCTTGCAAGACCGCTTTCAGCTTCCAGCCCAGCCCTTCGGGACGGCGCACCATATCGGCGGCACTGGACCGCCGCAGGCCACGCCCCGGGGAAAACAGCGAAACAGCCTCTAGGATATTGGTCTTGCCGGCACCATTATTGCCATGAATGGCCACGGGGCGCCCATCCAAATGCACTTCCGCCCGCAGATGCGAGCGGAAGTGGGACAAAGTCAATTCAGTTAAGGCCAACATGAATGGGCGCGCCTTTTGCTACACGGCGCAGCCGCAAACCACCAATTATACGCGCATCGGCATAACAACATAGACCGCGCTTTCGTCGCTGCCTTCGCGCATCAGGGTCGGATCGCCAGAGGAATTGAACATAAACACCGCGTTCTCACGATCAACCTGATTGGCGATTTCCAGCAGATACTTGGCATTAAAGCCAATCTCCAGGCGCTCATCCGCATAGGCCACCGCCAGCTCTTCTTCGGCGGCACCGCTGTCGGGCGCATTGACCGACAGGATCAGGCGATCTTCTTCCAGCTGCAGCTTCACTGCGCGCGACCGCTCAGACGAAACCGTTGCAACCCGGTCCACCGCGCGGGCAAATTCATCCGCGTCCACCTCAAGCCGGCGGGTATTGCCGACCGGAATGACCCGGGTGTAATCCGGGAAAGTGCCATCAATGACCTTGGAAGTCAGGGTGATATTGGGGGTGGCAAAACGGACTTTGGTCTCGGAGACGGAGACCGCAATATCCATGTCGTCATCATCCAGCAGCTTGCGCATCTCGCCGACGGTTTTGCGCGGCACGATCACGCCCGGCATGTCCTCGGCGCCCATTGGCAGCGGCGCATCAATCCGGGCCAGACGGTGACCATCGGTGGCCACGCAGCGCAACACCTTGCCGCCCTCCGCCGCATCCGAGACATGCATATAGACGCCATTAAGATAATAGCGGGTCTCTTCGGTGGAGATGGCAAATTTGGATTTATCAAAAAGCCGACGCAGCATCGCCGCATTGGCGGTGAAGTTCGAGTGGTATTCAGAACTGGCCATAACCGGGAAATCTTCCCGTGGCAGGGTGGCCAGCGAGAAGTTCGAGCGCCCGGCCTCAACCGTCAGGCGGCCAGTTGCCGCATCCGCCGTGAGCGTCACCAAGGCGCCATCCGGCAGCTTGCGCACAATTTCATGCAAGGTTGTGGCAGCGACGGTGGTGGCACCTGCGCGCTCAACCTGCGCCGGGGCCTTGTCGACAACTTCGATATCCAGATCGGTGGCGCGGAACTGGGCCACTTCGCCTTCGGCCTCGATCAGGACATTTGCCAGGATAGGAATGGTATTGCGACGCTCCACCACTGACTGGGCCTGCGCAACCGCCTTCAGCAGTGTGCCGCGTTCGATGCTGATCTTCATGTCGCTTTCCTCTTCGTCGCGCCCGTCTCGTCAAAGCTGTTTCGCTGTCCCTGCGGGCTCCCGCCCCGGGCCCTGACAGAGCAAGGGTCGGGACAAGCAAAGTAGCGGTTTGCCCCTCATGCACAAGGCTTTTATTGAGTTTTCTAAGGGATTCCCGGCAGCGTCAAGAGGTGAGATCCCACAACAGCCTGAAAGCCACAGAATCGTTGCGATTGAACCCGGTCCACAGGCGAAACGCAGGCAGCTGTACGGGCTGCCACACAGGCTGACACACAGGCAGCTACACAGGACAAGACGCCGAACAACAGACCGGGCCGCAGACTGGACCGCAGACTGGGCGACAAACAAAAAACGGCCCCGGAAATCCAGGACCGTCTCTTTTAATCATAGCCGGGTCGGCAGATTAGGATTCAAGCGCGCGGCGCAGCATTTCCACATCTTCGGCGATCTGACCGTCGGTTGACTTCAGCTCTTCGATGCGGCGCACCCCATGCATGACCGTTGTATGGTCCCGGCCCCCAAAGCGGCGGCCAATCTCTGGCAGGCTGCGGCTGGTGAGCTTTTTGCACAGATACATCGCCACCTGCCGTGGCCGCGCGTAAGAGCGCAGACGTTTGGGGCCAATGATATCCGACATCCGGATGTTGTAATACTCTGACACCTTGCGCTGGATTTCCTCGACGGTGATCTTGCGCTCAGAGGCGCGCAAAACATCCGCCAGGCAATCCTGGGTCAGATCCATGTCGATCTCGCGCCCCACCAGCGATGCAAAAGCAAACAGCCGGGTCAGCGCGCCTTCGAGAACACGTACGTTGGTGGAAATCCGATGCGCCAGGAATTCCAGCACCCCATCGGCAATTTCCAGATCCGGATAGGTCTTTTGCTGCAGCTGCACTTTGGTTTGCAGAATGCCCAGACGCAGCTCATAGTCTGTTGGGTGCAGATCCACCACCAGGCCACATTGCAGACGCGATTTCACCCGGTCTTCCAGATCCTTGATCTCCCCCGGGGCGCGGTCGGCTGAGATAATGATCTGTTTGTTCTGATCCACCAGAGCGTTGAAGGTATGGAAGAATTCTTCCTGAGTTGAATCCTTGCCAGCGATGAATTGCACATCATCCACCATCAGCACATCAACCGAACGGAACAAGTGCTTAAAATCCATCATCTTGCGTTCGCGCAGAGCCTGCACAAAGCGATACATGAACTGTTCAGCCGACAGGTACAGCACGTTCAGACCAGGATTCTGAGCGCTGATTTCCCAGGCAATCGCATGCATCAGGTGCGTTTTACCCAGCCCGACACCGCCATACAGTACTAGCGGATTAAAGGTCACGGGGCCGCCTTCGGCAACCCGGCGCGCTGCGGCATGGGCCAGCTCGTTTGGTTTACCAACGACAAAGTTGTCAAAGGTAAACCGTGGATCCAGCGGCGCCGCCTGCAATGTGTCCATTGGCGCTGCGGCAGCTGCTTTGGCAGACAAAGACGCGCCAGTATTTGCAGAACCAGTATTTGCAGAACGCGCAGGCTCCTGGTGCCACTGAGACTCATTGCTCTCCTGGCCAGAGCCGCCCTGCATTTCAGCAAAGGGCTCTGCGGGTTGTTCGACCTGACGCACGGGGCGTGCAGGCGAATTGGCAGCAACCCGAAAGGCCAGGCGTTGAACCGGTTCGCCAGAGATGCTGAACTCATGCAGAATGAGATCGGCAAAGTTCTGGCTTACGTAGTTGCCCATAAAATTGGTTGGCACGTGAAACACCGCCACACCATCGTCAACTGAATTGAACTCCAACGGTTCGATCCAGGTCGTAAAGTTATTTTGGCCGACAGTCTTCAAAAGCCGTGTTCTGAGCTGTCCCCATTTTTCTTCCGTCAT